>NZ_CP096169.1:0-4588751 GCF_023159115.1 Shewanella sp. JNE2
GTGGCGGTTTCACTTTGGCAACAATGTATCGGACGACTGCAAGATGAGCTTCCTGCTCAGCAGTTTAGTATGTGGATCAGACCGTTACAAGCTGAAATGGATGGTGATACATTGGTGCTCTATGCGCCCAACCGCTTCGTGCTCGATTGGGTCAGAGAAAAGTACATTAATATCATTAATCAGTTTTTTACTGAGCAAATGGGTAGCGACGCACCCAAATTACGCTTCGATATTGGTAGTCGTCCATCGGCTAAAAAGTTTGAGCCCGCCCCAGTAGCGACTGTGCGTGCACCTAATACTCAAACTAAAGCGACTGTCGGTACTTATTTTAATACCCAAGCTGAGCCTATTGCTAATGCTAATCATCGTAGCAATATCAATCCAACCTATCAGTTTGATAACTTCGTCGAAGGTAAATCAAACCAATTAGGTAAAGCTGCAGCGTTGCAAGTGGCTGAAAATCCTGGTGGTGCCTATAACCCATTATTCTTATATGGTGGAACAGGTTTAGGTAAGACTCACTTGTTGCATGCTGTCGGGAACGGGATCATCAAAAATAATCCTAATGCCAAAGTGGTTTATATGCATTCTGAGCGTTTTGTCCAAGATATGGTTAAAGCGCTGCAAAATAATGCCATCGAAGAATTTAAACGTTACTACCGTAGTGTCGATGCACTGTTTATCGATGACATTCAATTCTTTGCCAATAAAGACAGATCTCAAGAAGAATTCTTCCATACCTTCAATGCCTTGCTTGAAGGCAACCACCAAATTATTTTGACTTCAGATCGTTATCCAAAAGAGATCGATGGTGTTGAAGACAGATTGAAATCGCGTTTTGGTTGGGGGTTAACCGTGGCGATTGAGCCACCCGAGTTAGAAACCCGTGTGGCGATTTTGATGCGTAAAGCCCAAGAGAGTGGTATTAACTTGCCCGATGAAGTGGCCTTCTTTATTGCTAAGCGCTTACGTTCAAACGTGCGTGAGCTAGAAGGTGCGTTAAACCGCGTTATTGCGAACGCTAACTTTACTGGTCGACCAATCACCATTGATTTTGTTCGTGAAGCACTGCGTGACCTCTTGGCACTTCAAGAAAAATTAGTCACTATAGACAATATTCAGAAAACCGTAGCTGAATACTACAAGATCAAGATGGCTGATATGTTGTCTAAGCGCCGTTCACGTAGTGTCGCGCGTCCAAGACAAGTTGCCATGGCGTTATCCAAAGAATTAACTAACCAGAGCTTGCCGGAAATTGGTGATGCTTTTGGTGGTCGCGATCACACCACAGTGTTGCATGCCTGTCGTAAAATTGCTCAGCTACGGGAAGAGAGCCACGACATAAAAGAAGATTATGCTAATTTGATTAGAACGCTATCTTCTTAAAAACAAGGAATTTGGACACTATGAAATTCTCAATTGATAGGGATGCCCTGTTAAAGCCGCTTCAATTAGTCTGTGGTGCGGTAGAAAGACGCCATAATTTGCCCATTTTGTCTAATCTCCTTGTAGAAGTTAGTGGTCACTCTCTTAAACTGACGGGGACAGATTTAGAAGTTGAACTTGTTGGTCAAGCTGTGGTTCACGGTGATATCGAAGAAGGTCGTACTACAGTTCCTGCTAAGAAGCTGTTAGATATCGTAAAGTCATTGCCAGAACAAAGCGAATTAAAGGTTGAGCAACAGGATAATAAGTGGTTGCTGCGTTCAGGCCGTAGCCGTTTTTCCTTAGCGACTTTGCCCGCCGAAGAATATCCCAATGTTGAAGCTTTCCAAGCTGAAATTGAATTTAGTTTAAAGCAAGGCGTATTGAAGTCGATTATCGATTCGACGCAGTTTTCGATGGCGAACCAAGATGTGCGTTATTACCTCAATGGATTACTCTTTGAAACTGAAGGTAATATGTTGCGCGCTATTGCGACCGATGGTCATCGTTTAGCCTTAAGTCATCGTGTTATCGATGCCCAATTGCCTGAAAAACAAGTTATTGTTCCGCGTAAGGGCGTGATGGAAATGGCGCGTTTATTGGAGTCGGACGATTTAGATATCGCGATTGCTATCGGTGATAATGCGATTCGTGCGACTACCGCTAACACCGTCTTTACCAGTAAATTAGTGGATGGTCGCTTCCCTGATTATCGCCGTGTATTACCAAAGGGCGGTGATAAAATTGTGATCGCGAGTCGCAATCATTTGAAACAAGCACTGACTCGGGCATCGATTTTATCCAACGAAAAATTCCGTGGTGTGCGTATTCAACTCGAGAATGGTCTGCTCAAGATTACCGCTAACAATCCTGAACAGGAAGAAGCGGAAGAGATCATCGATGTTGACTATAACAATCAATCACTTGAAATTGGTTTTAACGTCAGTTATTTACTGGACGTGCTCAATAACCTTAAGTCCGATGATGTGCGTATCACGCTGATTGATGGTAACTCTAGCGCTTTAATTGAAAACCATTTGGAAGAAGATTCCATGTATGTGGTTATGCCGATGCGTTTGTAGTTCACGTCACATACTTGTCCATGTTTACCCGTTTATCTTTGCTATCTACGCCGCGTGTTCGTGGCGTAGATTTCCTCAAAATACTCCTGTTAAACCATCCATCATTGGTATGGTGCGGCTTCACTAAGGTCAGTGCGGTATGATAGCTACTATGAATTTCTGTACTGTGCCGATTGCTCGGCTCTATGGGTAATGCATGAGTTTAACCCGTCTTAATATTGAAGCTTTTCGCAATATTCAGTTTGCACAGTTAATCCCTGCGCCAGGGATTAACGTGATTTATGGCCAAAATGGCAGCGGAAAAACCAGTATTTTAGAAGCCATTTATTTCCTCGGTATGGGGCGTTCGTTTCGCAGCCATTTATCGCAGCGGGTGATTAATAACGACAACGATAAGTTGACTCTATTTGCGACGTTAAACTTAGCGCGCGGTGACAGTAAAATCGGTTTGCGCCGATTTCGTAGCGGTGAGACTGAAGTTAAAATTGATGGCGAAAAGGTCAAACGGCTATCGACCTTAGCCGAAACCTTGCCTATTCAAGTGATCACACCAGAAAGCTTTTCGTTACTGTTTGAAGGCCCAAAATCCCGTCGACAATTTATCGATTGGGGCGCATTTCATGCCGATCCGCAGTTTTATGGTGCTTGGACGAATGTTCGTCGTGTTCTTAAGCAAAGAAATCAATTGCTTAGGAATGGTGCTGTTTACACTCATATTCAATTTTGGGACCAAGAATTTGTGCGTTATGCCGAGCAGGTCACCGAAATACGAAACCATTATGTAGACTCGTTAAATGGGCTACTTAAGGGTATAATCGGGGAGTTTTTACCGAGTGTAGATGTGAAGGTTTCATTTACTCGCGGCTGGGATAGTAAGACGGATTTTGCAGAACTACTCGAAAACCAATATTCCAGAGATTTGGCCACAGGTCATACCGTCAGCGGTCCCCATAAAGCTGACCTTAGACTTCGTGTAGGCAATTTGCCGGCGCAGGATGCCCTGTCCCGTGGTCAATTGAAATTATTAGTCTGTGCACTGCGTATTGCACAGGGAAAGTTGCTCAAACAACAAATAGATAAACACAGTATTTATCTTGTGGATGATCTTCCATCCGAGTTGGATGCACAGCATAGGCAGCTATTGCTTAAGCAGTTAACGGATACCGGAGCACAAGTATTTGTGACCGCCATCGATCCTGCTGCAATAGTCGATTCGTTACACACGCCTCCCAATAGGATGTTTCATGTGGAACAGGGACGTGTAACGGTAGTTGAATAACCATTGAGAGAATAATATGTCAGAGAATAGTTACGATTCTTCGAGTATTAAGGTCCTTAAGGGCCTTGATGCAGTACGTAAGAGACCTGGGATGTATATTGGTGACACCGACGACGGTACGGGTCTACATCATATGGTGTTCGAAGTAGTCGATAACTCTATCGATGAAGCGTTAGCCGGCCATTGTAGCGATATTACCATTACTATCCATGTAGATGGTTCTGTTTCTGTAAAAGATGATGGGCGTGGTATTCCGGTCGCTATCCATGAGGAAGAAGGCGTATCGGCAGCAGAAGTTATTATGACGGTATTACATGCCGGCGGTAAGTTCGATGATAACTCCTATAAAGTGTCTGGTGGTCTCCACGGCGTGGGTGTTTCGGTTGTAAACGCTTTATCTCGAAAGCTGCAAATGACTATTCGTCGTGCTGGCAAAGTGTACGAACAATTTTATACCCATGGTGTGCCTGATGCGCCAATCAAAGAGATTGGTGATGCAACCAAAACAGGGACTGAAATCCGTTTTTGGCCGAGTGAAGATACCTTTAGTGATGTTGAATTTCACTTTGAAATTCTGGCAAAACGGGTGCGTGAATTGTCATTCCTTAACTCTGGTGTCGGTATTCGCCTGATTGATGAACGTGACAATAAAAATGAATTTTTCAAATATGAAGGCGGTATTAGCGCATTCGTCGATTATTTGAACCGTAATAAAACACCTGTCAATAAAGAGGTGTTCCACTTTATGCAAGAGCGTGACGACGGTATTACCGTTGAAGTGGCTATGCAGTGGAACGATGGCTATCAAGAAAATATTTTCTGTTTTACCAACAACATTCCGCAACGTGATGGTGGTACTCACTTAGTTGGTTTCCGTAGTGCGTTGACGCGTAACCTCAACAACTACATGGAAAACGAAGGTTATAACAAGAAAGGTAAGACGAACGCGACCGGCGATGATGCCCGTGAAGGTTTAACTGCCGTTATCTCTGTTAAAGTGCCAGATCCTAAGTTCAGCTCGCAAACCAAAGACAAACTGGTTTCAAGTGAAGTTAAAACCGCGGTTGAACAAACCATGGGTGAGAAGCTGAACGATTATCTGCTGGAAAATCCGGCCGATGCTAAGCTGATTGTCGGCAAGATTGTTGATGCGGCCCGTGCCCGCGAAGCGGCGCGTAAAGCCCGTGAAATGACTCGCCGTAAAGGTGCTCTCGATTTAGGTGGTTTGCCAGGTAAGCTGGCCGATTGCCAAGAAAAAGATCCTGGTCTTTCCGAAATTTACATAGTGGAAGGGGACTCTGCTGGCGGTAGCGCTAAGCAGGGACGTAACCGTAAGAACCAAGCGATTCTGCCACTGAAAGGTAAAATTCTAAACGTTGAGAAGGCCCGCTTCGATAAGATGTTGTCTTCTCAAGAAGTGGCGACGCTTATCACGGCGCTTGGCTGTGGTATTGGTCGCGACGAATATAACCCAGATAAAACCCGCTATCACAACATCATCATCATGACGGATGCTGACGTCGATGGCTCGCACATTCGTACTTTGCTGTTGACCTTCTTCTTCCGTCAAATGCCTGAATTGATTGAACGTGGTTATGTGTATATTGCTCAGCCGCCTTTGTTTAAAGTGAAAAAGGGTAAGCAAGAACAGTATTTGAAAGACGAGCCAGCATTGACTCAATACCTCACGACTCAAGCATTGGATGGCACCGTAGTGTATCCAACGCAAGGTGCACCTGGTATGTCGGGTGAGCCGTTAGAGCGTTTAGTGACTCAGTACCGTGAAGTAGAGGCGATTGTTGCCCGTTTAGAGCAGCGTTATCCAACGCACATTACTAACCGTATGCTTTATCACCCAATGATCACCAACGAGATGTTGGCTGATGAAGGTAAGATGAAAGAGTGGATCGATGCCTTTATCCACGAGCTGGTGGAAATGGAAAGTAGCGGTGTATTGTATTCGGCTGAGCCAATTCTCGATCCTGAGCGTAAAGTGTATCTGCCTAAAATCACTATTCGTAAACACGGTATCGATACTAACTACCTGTTTACTTATGATTTCTTCCAATCAAGCGATTATCAACGTATCGGCAAGTTAGGTGCGGCGTTAGATGGCATGATTGAAGAAGGCGGCTATGTACAACGTGGTGAACGGGTTAAAGAAGTCGGCAGTTTCCTCGAAGCGCTAGATTGGACGATTTCTGAAGCGAAACGTGGCTTGTATATCCAGCGTTATAAAGGATTGGGTGAGATGAACCCTGAGCAATTGTGGGAAACGACAATGGATCCTGAATCACGCCGTATGTTGCAAGTCACAATTGATGATGCCGTGGGTGCCGATCAGTTGTTCACTTGTTTGATGGGTGACCAAGTGGAACCACGCCGTGAGTTTATCGAAGCGAACGCATTGAACGTGGCTAACTTAGACGTGTAATGTGTTGTAATGATTGATTGAATTAAGGGAAAGCTGAGGCTTTCCCTTTTTGTTTGGATTATTAATACTTATCCCATAAAAGCAGCTATTATGTTGTTATTAAGTTAGTGACAAATACCTTTTATTGAGCATTGACTACAATGGACTTGCATTGCTTGATATGGAACTCTTTTTATTTGTTAATTCTGGGAGTTATATTGCTTGATAAAGTCCATTTTTAATAAATTATTTAATCTTCGTGAAGATAACCCAATTGAGCGTCCTAAGAGCTTTAGTGCCACCGATTTGGGAAAGCCACTAGCAATTTCTCCAAAAAATATCACTCAGCAGGAAAGTATTTCTGCTAACGTTGTTTACGTTGATTTATCTGCACTTTTTTATAGTTTGTTATTTCCCGCTCGAGTGAATGATGCTGGTGGAATTGCCAACAATCTTGAACGTCGGGTGATAACGGAGATAGAGCATGCCTTAGCATCGCCACAAGTGATCGCCGAAAAAGTGTTAAAACTGCCGTCAAAGGTATTGGAGTTAGATCGTAAGCTGGCTGACCCACAGTTTGATATTAAGGCTCTATTAGCACTTATCGAGCGTGATCCTTTACTGAGTGTGGAGGTGCTTAAGCTGTGCAATTCCCCTGCGTTTAAACGTAGCGATAGGGATATCACGAATTTACAACAGGCTTTGGTACAGCTTGGCCGCGAACAGTTGAGAAAGTTTGTCACCACTTGTTTAGTGCGTGAAATGTTAGATATCAAACCAATTTATTTCCGTCGTTTTGGGGCTGAAATTTGGCGCCATTCGATGCAGGTCGCTTTTCTTGCCAGTGAGTTAAGCGATGAAGATCAAGATACAGCTTTTTTATTGGGCCTATTACACGATGTCGGCAAGTTGGCCATTTTTAAAATGCTCCTCGATGCATTTGTACAGGCAGAGCCAGGAGAACAGCCTAATTCTGGGTTATTTAGACAAGTGATGACGACGAAATCGTTAACCTTGAGTTCATTGCTTGCTAAGCATTGGCAGTTACCTAATACCTTTGAAACAGAATTAGACAGGCTCGCCAGTGTGAACTCGCGTCCTCAAGCGGGGCTTGCTGCAGTGGTATGGCGGGCGAATGTGATCAGCGAGATTTCTATGCTGCATCAAGCAGGGCAATTATCCCCTGAGATACTGGCGAATTTACTGCAGCAAGTTAACTTGGAACAGACCCAATTTGATGGCTTACATCAAAAGCTGCTGCAGTTCTGATTGGGTAATTTAATACGTTTGGTATAAGAAATCAGGCCAATAAAAAACGCGCTTTTAAGCGCGTTTTTTATTGGTGCTTAGCGGCACATTATTGCAGTAATGAGATATCCGCTACGTGCAGGAACTGCTCGCGTAGATTATTCAACAATGCTAAGCGATTGTTTTTCAATGCTTCATCATCTGCCATAACCATCACATCTTCAAAGAACTGATCGACGCTTTCACGCAGGCCAGCTAACAAAGTTAAGGCTTGTTGGTAATCGGCATTGGCAAATAAAGGTGCCAACTGTGGTTGCAGCTCATTCAACTTGGCCGCCAATGCTTGCTCTGCGGCTTCGGTTAACAAACTCGCATCGATAGTAGTTGGTAAAGCGCCTTCAACCTTAGCCAGAATGTTGGATACACGTTTGTTCGCTGCTGCAAGTGCGCCAGAAGCTTCTAGGCTTCTAAAGTGTGAAACCGCATTGATACGGCTATCAAAATCAGCTGGGCGTGTTGGGCGACGTGCTAGCACTGCTAAGATCACATCAACACCAATGCCTTTATCTTGATACCAAGCGCGGAAGCGAGCCATTAAGAACTCTAACACTTCGTCGCTTGCATTGGCGTTGCTTAAGTGAGTACCGTGAAGTTCTTGAGCCTTAGCAATCAGCGTTACTAAGTCCAGTGGCAGTTTGTTCTCAACGATAATACGCAGCACACCGATGGCGGCACGGCGTAGGGCAAAGGGATCGGCTGCGCCTTTTGGTGCTTGGCCAATACCAAAGATACCAACTAAAGTGTCGAGTTTATCTGCTAATGCGACTGCGCAAGAAACGCCAGCACTAGGCACTGTATCGCCAGAGAACTTAGGCTTGTATTGCTCTTCCATCGCAACCGCAACGGCTTCGGTTTCACCATCAAGGCGGGCGTAGTGCATGCCCATAGTGCCTTGAGTGTCGGTAAACTCCATCACCATATTGGTCATCAAATCGGTTTTAGATAACAGACCTGCACGGGCTGCATCCACCGCATTCGCGCCAGTTTGCTCGGCAATAAAGGCGGCTAGGGCAGAAATACGATTCACTTTGTCTTTTAAGGTACCGAGCTGCTGTTGGAACAGGACGGTTTCTAGGCTAGGTAAACGCGATTCCAGCGTGTGTTTTTTATCGGTATTAAAAAAGAACTCGGCGTCGGCTAAACGTGGACGAACCACTTTCTCGTTACCAGAGATAATTTGCGCGGGATCTTTTGATTCGATATTGGCCACAAAGATAAAGTTTGGCAGTAACTTGCCAGCGTCATCAAAGACAGGGAAGTATTTTTGATCGCCCTTCATGGTATAGACCAAAGCTTCAGACGGCACACTTAAGAATTTTTCTTCGAAGCTAGCGGTCAATACCACTGGCCATTCAACCAAAGAGGCGACTTCTTCAAGTAGGCTATCTTCGATATCGGCTGTGCCACCAATCTTAGCGGCGGCTTTTTCGGCATCGGCTTTGATTAATGCTTTACGGCTTTCGTAATCGGCGATGACTTTGCCTTTTTCTTTTAGGTCGGCAAGGTAGTGATCTGCATGGGCTAATTCAAACTGCTTTAGGCCCATAAAGCGGTGACCGCGAACAGTGCGTGCCGATTTGATACCCAGCAATTCACCTTCAATCAATTCACTACCTAACAAGATAGTGGCAGTATGAACAGGGCGAATAAATTGGGTTTTATTATTTCCCCAACGCATTGGCTTAGGAATGGGCAATTTATCGAGTGCACGTTGCGCCATAGCAGCGATCAAACTTTTTGTTTCGACGCCTTCAACTTTGGCGTTATGGACTAACCATTCGCCTTTATCTGTAACTAAACGTTCGGCTTGTTCAACAGCAATACCATTACCACGTGCCCAACCTTCGGCGGCTTTAGTCGGTTTGCCTTCAGCATCGAATGCTGAACTCACTGCTGGGCCGCGTTTTTCAACGACTTTGTCGGCTTGCGCAAGGGCAAGTTCAGTGACGTTAATTGCCAGACGACGTGGCGCTGCGTACCAAACGGCTGAGCTGAACGCTAAATCGGCTTTGGTGAGTTCTTCAGTAAAGTTAGCTAAAAAGGATTCAGCCAGTTTACGCAGTGACTTGGGTGGTAACTCTTCCGTGCCTAACTCTATGAGTAAGTTTTCAAAATTCATGTTTTTACCTCTACTTACACATTGGGAAGCCAAGCGCTTCGCGTGCCTGATAATAGGATTCAGCAACAGCCTTAGCCATAGTGCGAACGCGTAAGATGTAGCGTTGGCGCTCGGTAACTGAAATGGCGTGACGGGCATCGAGCAGGTTGAAGGCGTGTGAGGCTTTCATCACTTGCTCATAGGCGGGTAGAGGTAAAGGTTTTTCCAGCGACAATAAATGCTGACACATTTTTTCGCACTGATCGAACAGAGCAAACATAAAGTCTACATCGGCGTGTTCAAAGTTATAGGTCGATTGCTCGACTTCGTTTTGGTGGAATACATCGCCATAGGTGATGCGGCCCATTGGGCCATCGGTCCAAACGAGATCATAAACGCTATCAACACCTTGGATATACATCGCCAGACGCTCTAGGCCATAAGTGATTTCGCCCGTGACAGGGCTGCATTCTAAGCCGCCGACCTGTTGGAAGTAGGTAAACTGAGTCACTTCCATGCCGTTAAGCCAGACTTCCCAGCCTAGACCCCAAGCACCGAGTGTTGGTGATTCCCAGTTATCTTCCACAAAGCGGATATCGTGGATTTGAGTATCGATACCGAGTGCTTGCAGTGAACCTAAATAGAGTTCTTGGATATTATCTGGTGAAGGCTTCAACACGACTTGGAATTGGTAGTAGTGCTGTAGACGGTTAGGGTTTTCACCGTAACGGCCATCTGTTGGGCGGCGCGATGGCTGCACATAGGCACTGCTCATAGGTTCTGGCCCTAGAGAGCGTAAGAAGGTTTGTGGGTGGAAAGTTCCCGCACCGACTTCCATATCTAGAGGTTGAACGATTGCACAGCCTTGCTGCGCCCAATATTCCTGCAGGGTGAGAATAAAACCCTGAAATGTTTTTACGTCGTGTTTTGTCGTCATGTCTACTTGTCTACTGCCGTCAGCCTGAATAGAAAATGGGTTCGATTATACCTTGTAGATATCTGCTTATGTAGGTTATTTTTTACCTTCTTAATTAAAACAATAAGGTTATATATCATGGAAGAGATCCGCTGTGGCTGGGTAAGTGATGATCCCTTGTATCGTGAGTATCACGACAAAGTGTGGGGGCGGCCAGTTTATGATTCTAAGGAGTTGTTTGCTAAGTTGTGTTTAGATGGCCAACAGGCCGGATTATCTTGGATAACTATCCTGAAGAAGCAACAAAACTATGAGCAGGCCTTTGCCAATTTTGAACCTGAGATAATTGCCACCTTCGATGAGACAAAAGTAGAGGAGCTTATGTTGAATCCCGGCATAGTGCGCAATCGCTTGAAGGTGAACTCTATCATCAAGAATGCCAAAGGTTATTTAGCCTATACAGCCGATGGTAAGGATTTCTCTGCATTTTTATGGAGCTTTGTGGGCGGTAAACCCATAGTTAATCAGATTACGGCAATGTCGCAGGTTCCGGCACAAACGCCAGAATCTGAAGCCATGTCAAAAGCGTTGAAGAAACTCGGATTCAATTTTGTCGGCCCAACCATTTGTTATGCCTTTATGCAGGCGGTGGGTATGGTGAACGATCATCTTGTCGAGTGTATTGCTTATCAGGCCTGTGTAGATTCTTGTGCCGGACTGCATAATCACGAGCAACATTAATCGAGAGATTGCCGATGTTGAAGTAGGGTTTAGAACTTGTCGTGGTATTAGAAGCCTAGAGATAAAAAAAGCATGTTCCACGTGGAACATGCTTTTGGTTATTTCTATTTGCTGAGATTAGATTTTCTCAAAGAAAAACGGCTTACGTTGTTGTTTGCTGCCATTAAGTTGATTCATCTTTTCGGCATCGAACAACTTACCATTAACCATAATATAAGTGACTTTGTCGGTGACCCTAATGTCGGCTAATGGATCACCATCAATAATGACCAAGTCGGCGAGCTTACCTTCTTTGATTGAGCCAAGCTGATGCTCCATGCCAAAGGTTGTCGCCGGATTAATGGTGGCCGTTTTCAACACTTCCATATTGCTCATACCGCCTTGGGCAAACATCCACATTTCCCAGTGTGCCGCTAAACCCTCACGTTGGCCGTGGGCGCCGATATTTGGATGAACCCCTAACTTATTGAGCTCGTTAGCAACCTTAGCAACATTGAAATGATTGTAGTGGCTCTCTGGGGCATGGGGGCGTCGCATCGATCTTGCTTGTAAAATATCGGCTGGCACATACATGGATAGGCGTGGATGGGCCCACACATCGGTTTTATCGTACCAGTAGTTTTCACCAGAAATACCACCATAGGCGACCACTAAGGTTGGCGTGTAACCAACTTGAGTCTGGCTCCAAAACTGTTTGATATCGTTATAAATAGAACCAACGGGGAGCGAGTGCTCAATCGTAGTATGGCCATCGGCGACCATGCTTAAATTATGTTGCAGCAAACTGCCACCTTCTGGGACAACCATCATTTCAAGTTCACGCGCTGCGGCTATGACTTGTTGCCTCTGATTGCGGCGCGGTTGGTTATAGCTTTTTACGCTAAAGGCACCGACTTTTTTCAGGCGTTCCAGATGAAACTTGGCATCATCGAGCGAGTCGATATGTGACGTGTAACCCGGGGCATTCGCGCCATAAAGTATGGTGCCGGTGGAGAATATACGTGGACCGACAATATTGCCCGCTTTTTGTTGCTCGGACGCGGCAAAGATTTCTGTGGTGTCATTCGATGGATCGTGAATCGTGGTGACACCCAAGGAAAGGCCAGAATACAGCGCCCAGTTCTGTTGTGGCACGATTTCATCATCCGCTTGCGGTCCATGGGCGTGGGCATCGAATAGTCCTGGCATAATGGATTTGCCTTTGATGTCGATGATCTGCGCATCCTTAGGAATCGCAACATTGGCATCGCCTACGGCGACAATATGATTGTCTTTGACTATTACCACACCATTATCAATTACCTGGTCATTTTCCATGGTAATCACTTTGCCACCGACGAAGGCGATTGTTCCACGTGGAACATCGGCCTTTTCGGTAAAGCCTAAATCGATAATGCTTGGTTGTGCCTTTTCATCTTTGTTGCGATATTGAGTGTCAACCTTGGCTTGGTACAGCTCGGGGCCAAGCGTCCAATAGAGTTGGTCGCTTTTACTGTTCCAACTGATACTTTCGCCCGCACGGGCACTCAATTGGCTTACGGGTAGATTGCTGGCATTGGGGCCAATCTCAACTGTCTCGCCGTGTTTCGCAAAAGGTGTTACCCAAACCTTAAAGCGTTCAGCAAAGGCGAGTTGCTCACCATCGGGTGAAACCCTAAATTCAGTTGCATGTTTACTGCTGTAATGAACCCGTTTATCGAAGCCGTCTAAGTTGATGGATGATAACTGCGGCGTTTCATCTTCGCTGCTATTTATAAAAAAGACGCGATCGGCATTGGCACCGAATTGAGCTTGATAGCCATCGGCACTGATCTTGCTATTTTGTTTACCTTTTATATCGACTTTATATAGCCCAGGTTCCTGCGACCAAGTTCTTGGTGTGAGGTTACCGCCTTGAGTTTTACGATACACTACGAGTTCACCATTGGGTGAAAAGGTGGGTTCGACATACTTTCCTGGCTCTGATGTTAGCTGCTTAGGTTTGCCACCTTTGGCGCTAATCACTTGTACTGTGCCTTGGTCTTGGTCATTCCAAGTGGTGAAAACAATATCTTTACCATCGCGCGACCATTGGGGATAAAGCTCTGCGATATTTTTATCCAGTTCTGTTAAGCGTGACATTCTGCCGTCGGGTAAGGATTTTAACCAAATTTTACCCAGTGCTTCGAATACGACTTTGTTGCCATCCGGTGAGACTTGCGCCATACGTAGCATTTTTACATCGAAAACGTCTTTATCGATATCTTGCTTAAAGCGCACTGAGGGCTGTACGGCTAACTCAGTTTTTACACTAAAGGGGATATCTGTGAGTGTTTTATTGGCAACATTCAGACGATTAATTTTGCCTTTAGCCCAGAAGAAAATATCCTTGTTATCTTGTGTCCATGCCATTGTTGGATAGACGCCATGAATGGCCCACGTCTCTTGCATATCCCTGTCTAGCTCGCCAAACAGTTTAGTCGTCTCTCCCGACTTAAGCTCGAGTAGGTAGAGTGAAGATTGAAAATCATCGCGCTTAATATAGGCGAGCTTAGTGCCGTCTGGGCTCGGCGTTGGCCGAATCGCGCCACCCGTGCCTTCGATTAATACTTCAATCTCACCAGTTTGAGTATCGTAGCGTTTGATTTTATAGATACCGTTGACTGAATCCTTTGAGTAATGGAAGGTTTTGCCCGGCGTGTCATCCTGACTAAAGTAGATATAGCGCCCATCGGGAGAATACGCGGGTTCACCTAAATCTTTCTCATCATTCGGGCGTTCGGTCAGTTTGACGCCTTCACCGCCCGCTACGTGATATAGCCACACTTCGCCCGCGCCTAAGCTGCGGCTGGCGGTAAAGTGCTTACGGGCAACCAGATACTGGGAGTCAGGGCTCCAAGCTGGACTGTTTAGCAGCCTGAAGGTTTCTTGGGTGACGGTTCTTGGGTTTTTACCATCGGCATCCATAATCCAAATGTTATCACCACCATCGCCATCGGACGTAAAAGCGATGTGCTTGCCATCTGGGCTATAGACGGGCTGCATCTGCCAAGCTATGCCTTGGGCCAATGGCTTAGCTTCACCGCCTGTTACTGGAATTTGATAGATATCACCGAGTAAGTCGAAGACGATATGCTTACCATCTGGACTGACACTCAAGTTCATCCAAGTGCCTTCATTAACATCAACTTTGACTTGCTCTAAGGGAGCATTCGCTGGAGCGTTAACATGCCAAGTCGATTCTTTCGTTTCTGTGGCGTTAACTGCGAAGGTATTCATCCCAAGAGTGAGGGCAATATAAAGCGGGGTAAGTTTAGCGTTCAACATGTCACTTCCTGTTATCGTTTTTATGGATTACATGATCCGTATTAATCACAAGATAAAGTTTTGTTAATACTTGGTGTAGTTATCGCATAAATAGGTAGGAAGGAAAACGTAAATACTGTTTCAATTAGTGATCAGAGAAAAATACGAGCGGATAGGAAGCTATATAGTAAGCCAAGTAGAGACTTGGCTGTAGTTTGAGTCTTGTGCAGAATATACCCATTTATGAGAGTGATTCAGTGACTAACGTGACTGTATCGCCCTGATGGATCATCGCGCCCACGATGACTCGGCAAGTTACACCACCGCGCCAATCGGGAGAAAGTGCAGCCTCTAAACCAATATGGGCCACTTCCATTTTTTTACAGGGATCTGTCTCACCCGTGATTTCAAGTAGTAACTCACCAATCTGCAAATGTTTACCAACATCAGCACTGCTAAATACCAGACCATCAACGAATAGATTTGCTCTGCGAGTCGTCCAAGGTAAATCTACATTGATACTTTGGCATGCAATCAGCCATTGCTGTTTGGATAGTACTGTGACTTGGCGTTTGCCAGGGCGGCCAAATATATCTTTTTCGACACCGCTGAGTTGGGTGACATTGGCGTACAGAACTTCATTCATTAAGCCATTCTTTACGGTTTTATAGGCAATCCCCAGCAGCTTTGGCATAGCATCATATCCTCTGTTTACTGTTTAATGACAGGTTATACGACCTAAAGTCCTTTTTTGATCAAATATTGGTATGGCGTTTGAGCCGTTTCGCTGGCGATAAGGGTGTGGTCCATAAACTCACAAAAGCTGGGAATATCGCGAGTTGTTGCTGGATCATCGGCAATGATGAGCAGTGTCTCACCAGCAGCCATTTGTCTTACTGTTTTACGCACCATCATTACAGGCTCTGGGCAGCGTAAACCTATGGCATCGAGTTTATGCTGTGCGTTTGAGAAAGCGTCGTTCATATTACCTCTACAGAACGGTCAAACAGAATTGGCTAATGTTACTCTAGCGATCATGATAAACCAAGCTGGCTATTTGAATTTGTGATAGGTATTAAGGTGCTTATATTTTGATATTGTTTGATTGATGTTTCACGTGGAACATCTGCATATATGTCAGAGCTATTGATATAAAAATGCCGGAAATTAATTCCGGCATTCTTTATCTACCAATGTAATAAATCGCAGGATGATTAAACGCGTTCGAACACGGTGGCGATACCTTGGCCTAAACCAATACACATGGTCGCTAAACCTAAGGTCGCGTCTTTGTCTTCCATCAAGTTGATCAGCGTCGTAGAGATACGCGCACCTGAACAACCCAGTGGGTGACCTAGTGCAATCGCGCCGCCGTTGAGGTTGATTTTGTCGTCAACCACATCCGCTAAGCCTAAATCTTTTACACAAGGTAAAGACTGAGCTGCAAATGCTTCGTTCAGTTCAATCACATCTAAATCGGCAACTGTGATACCGGCACGAGCCAGCGCTTTTTGCGTGGCAGGAACAGGGCCGTAACCCATGATCGCCGCATCACAACCCGCAACCGCCATCGAGCGAATACGTGCACGAATCGGTAAGCCAAGTGCGCGCGCTTTAGATTCTTCCATGATCAACATGGCTGAAGCGCCATCAGACAGTGCAGAAGAAGTACCCGCAGTGACAGTACCGTTGACTGGATCAAATACCGGACGCAGTGCTGCTAGAGATTCCATTGTGGTTTCTGGGCGGATCACTTCGTCTTGGAGGACTTTAATTAAGGCACCGTTAGCATCGTGACCTTCAATGTCATAGATTTCCTTGGCAAAACGGCCTTCAATCGTCGCAGCATAAGCACGTTGATGAGAACGTACTGCAAAAGCATCTTGCTGTTCACGGGTAATACCGTGCAGTTTACCCAGCATTTCAGCAGTTAACCCCATCATGCCAGAGGCTTTTGCCACGTTATTAGCAAGACCTGGGTGGAAGTCGACACCATGGCTCATAGGCACGTGGCCCATGTGTTCTACGCCACCAATAATAAAGGTGTCGCCCATGCCAGTCATAATCGCACGCGCCGCTTGATGGATAGCATCCATTGACGAACCACATAGGCGGTTAACCGTCACAGCGCCAGCGGTCTTTGGAATACCGGCTAATAGTGAAGCATTACGGGCAATGTTGAAGCCTTGCTCTAGGGTTTGTTGCACACAACCCCAAATCACGTCTTCAATTAGGTTTGGGTCGAGTTGCGGATTACGCAGCAACAGACCTTTCATCAATTCGGCAGACAGAGTTTCTGCACGTACATTACGAAATACGCCAGCCTTTGAGCGGCCCATCGGAGTACGGATGCAGTCTACGATAACAGCTTGTTTCATGATTAAATTCCTTTCCCGCTAATTAGGCTTGGTAGTAGCTACCGTTATTGGTGGCTTTTGTACGCATCGCATCTGTGACTTGATACAAACCGCCCAAGTGAGCATATTTGTCTGCTAAGGCTACAAAGTTTGCGACACCCATGGTATCCAAATAACGGAACACGCCGCCTCTGAATGGCGGGAAACCTAAGCCATAAACTAGGCCCATATCCGCTTCGGCTGGTGATGCGACAATACCTTCTTCTAAACAGCGCACGGTTTCGATGATCATAGGGATCATTGTACGGGCAATAATGTCATCGGCTTCAAAGACTTTTAATTCGCCAAAGGCAGCTTTCAATAGGCCGTAGCTCGTAGGATCGACATCTTTCTTCGGTTTACCACGGCTATCGACTGAATAGACATAGAAACCTTTGCCATTTTTCTGGCCAAGACGTTTGTTCTCAAACATCACATCAATCGCATCAGTGCCTGATTTACCCATGCGATCAGGGAAACCTTCAGCCATAACGGCTTGGGCGTGATGACCTGTGTCTAAACCCACTACGTCGAGCAGATAAGCAGGGCCCATTGGCCAACCGAATTGTTTTTCCATTACCTTGTCGATTGCAGCAAAGTCGCCACCTTCGGCAAGTAAGCCGTTAAAGCCTGCAAAGTAAGGGAAGAGTACGCGGTTAACGAAGAAGCCTGGGCAATCGTTTACCACGATTGGGGTTTTGCCCATTTTGCTGGCGTAAGCCACAACAGAGGCGATGGTTTCTTCAGAGCTGTGCTCACCACGGATAACTTCGACCAACGGCATTTTGTGCACTGGGTTGAAGAAATGCATACCGCAGAAACGCTCAGGTTTCTTCATGCTCTTAGCGAGCAAGTTGATTGAAATCGTTGAGGTGTTTGATGCGATAATTGCATCTTCACTCACATAGCCTTCAACTTCGGCTAAAACCTGTGCTTTAATTTTTGGATGTTCAACAACGGCTTCAACGACGACATCACTGTGTTTGAGCGCAGCATAATCTAATGAAGGCGTGATGTTGTTCAGCACTTTGGCCATTTTTTCTGGCGTTGAACGACCACGAGCAACTTGGGCAGACAGCAGTTTGGCGGCTTCATTGAGACCTAAATCTAATGCTGGCTGGGCAATGTCTTTCATGACAATCGGTGTGCCTTTGCTGGCACTTTGGTAGGCGATACCGCCGCCCATAATACCAGCACCTAATACGGCAGCGTTTTTCACTTCTTTGGCTAATTTACCCGCTTTTTTCGCTTTGCCTTTAACGAATTGATCATTAAGGAAGATACCGATAAGCGCTTTAGCAACGTCAGTTTTAGCCAGTTTTATAAAGGCTTGATGCTCGATTTGCAGTGCTTCGGTGCGGCCTTTAGTCGATGCTTGCTCAATCACGCTTACTGCGGCCATTGGTGCTGGGTAGTGTTTACCCGCAACCGCAAACACCATGCCTTTGGCTGTGGAGAATGACATCATAGCTTCAAGTTTTGGCAGTGTTAGTGCAGACAGCTTGCGGTTACGACGTGATTGCCAATCCAACTTTTCAGCAACAGCATCTTTGAGCATTTGAATCGCAGCCGCTTCTAATGCTTCTGGTGCAACCACGGCATCCACAGCACCGACTTTCAGTGCATCTTCAGCGCGTTGGTCGTTACCTGTGGTGATCCATTCAAGTGCGTTATCTGCACCAATCACACGTGGCAGACGAACTGTGCCACCAAAGCCTGGGATGATGCCGAGTTTAGTTTCAGGTAAACCGATTTTGGCTGTGGTATCTGCGATACGAAAATCCGTTGCCAGAATGGTTTCACAGCCGCCACCTAAGGCAAAGCCTTTGATTGCAGATGCTGTTGGGAAAGGTAAGTCTTCGAGTTTGTTGAAGACAGCGTTGGCTTGTTCAACCCAAGAGAGCAGTACGGCGTCATCTTGTGCGAATAGGCCTAAAAATTCGGTAATGTCGGCACCCACAATAAAGGTATCTTTACTTGAGGTCAGCACTAACGCTTTGATATTGGAATTTTGCTTGATGCTGTCTAATGCGGCATCGAGCGAAGCGAGGGTTTCTCTGTCGAATTTGTTCACCGAACCGGGTGCGTTAAAGCACAGCTTGGCAATATTATCCTCGAGTAACTCAACTTGAATTGTAGGACTTTGGTAGATCATTGCTTGCTTCCTTTTGGCTTAAAAGTGATACCCACCATTATGTGTTGGTGCTAGTACGACTCTCTATCTCACAGCAGCTTCGGCCATCATTTGACCAGTTGTGTGTCAGTGTGCTTCGAAATTCGATAAATTACAACACCCAATTTAAACGACTGTTTAATTTCTTGTCGGCTAGAGTGATTTTTCACCTTTGTGATACACTGCACAGAGTGTAGAACACCTAGAATGCGTTAAATCACTTTGTGGATAAATAGGTCTTTGTGGCTGTTTTCCTTAGACGTTTAAACGCTGTAGCCATGCTAGGGTTGAATAGAATTATTAAAAATAATCATGATGTTATCGCTTTAATGTTCTTTATTCAGCAGCCATGTATTTTAGATTGAGTGACAGTTTAACGTTTTGATTGAATCTGTTGTTCATGATCAGATTAAGATTATGTGGGCAAATTTGGCTCATAATATTAACTTTTATTCATTGCAGGAGATGACAAATGGATCAGTTGGCTCATCACTATCGTGCCCATATTGCCGAGTTAAACCGCCGAGTCGCAGAGATTTTGTCTCGAGAAGCCTTGTCTGGTTTAGTGATCCATTCGGGTCAGCCGCATCGGATGTTTTTGGATGATATCAATTATCCCTTTAAAGCAAACCCGCACTTCAAGGCATGGTTGCCAGTGTTAGATAATCCGAATTGCTGGTTAGTCGTCAATGGTCGCGATAAGCCGCAGCTGATTTTTTATCGTCCTGTGGATTTTTGGCACAAAGTATCCGATGTGCCGGATATGTTCTGGACCGAGCATTTTGATATTAAGCTGTTAACTAAGGCCGATAAGGTCGCTGAACTGTTGCCCAAAGACACTGTTAATTGGGCTTATTTGGGCGAGCATTTAGATGTAGCCGAAGTGCTGGGTTTTACCAGTCGCAATCCCGATGCTGTGATGAGCTATTTGCATTACCACAGAACCACTAAAACTGAATATGAGCTGGAATGTATGCGCCGCGCCAACCAAATTGCGGTGCAGGGACATTTGGCTGCTAAAAATGCGTTTTATAACGGTGCGAGTGAGTTCGAAATCCAACAGCATTATTTATCTGCCGTGGGCCAGAGCGAAAATGAAGTGCCCTACGGCAATATTATCGCTCTTAATCAAAATGCGGCGATTTTGCATTACACCGCGCTTGAGCATCAAAGCCCTGCGAAACGTTTGTCTTTTCTTATTGATGCGGGCGCGAGTTACTTTGGCTATGCGTCTGATATTACTAGAACCTATGCATTCGAGAAGAATCGTTTCGATGAGTTGATCGCTGCGATGAATAAGGTGCAGCTGGAGCTTATCGACATGATGCGCCCCGGTGTGCGTTATCCTGATTTACACTTAGCGACTCACGCTAAAGTCGCACAAATGCTATTGGATTTTGATTTAGCCACGGGGGATGCCCAAGGTTTGGTTGATCAAGGCATTACCAGTGCTTTCTTCCCCCATGGTTTAGGCCACATGTTAGGTTTACAAGTGCATGATGTGGGTGGCTTCTCCCACGATGAGCGCGGTACCCATATCGCGGCGCCCGATGCCCACCCATTTTTGCGCTGCACCCGCATTTTAGCGCCAAACCAAGTACTGACTATGGAACCTGGGTTATACATCATAGATACTTTGCTTAATGAGCTTAAACAAGATAGTCGTGGCCTGCAGATCAACTGGCAAACCGTTGATGAGTTAAGGCCTTTTGGCGGTATTCGTATCGAAGATAACGTCATAGTGCACCAAGATAGAAACGAGAATATGACCCGCGAGCTGGGTTTAGCCGATTGATCATAGGGCGAGTTTAGGACGATCTTGTGCTCGAAAGTTACCTTATCCCGAGTGAAAATATTCAGATTGAAGAAGAGATAAAGCATAGCCGCTTTATCTCTTTTATCTTTCATTGCGATAGTATTGATAAATTAAAGTTAGTGCTCACTGACATAAAGTGTGATTATCCCGGCGCAAGCCACTACTGCTATGCTTTTATCGCTGGCGCACCAATCGACACCGTATTGATTGGCTCAAGTGATGACGGTGAACCCGCTGGCAGTGCTGGCCGCCCTATGCTCGCTGTTTTACAAGGTGCAAATATTGGTGAAGTTGCTGCTGTGGTTGTGCGCTATTATGGCGGTACTAAACTTGGTGTGGGAGGCTTAGTTCGAGCCTATACTTCTGGTTTAAGACTTGGATTGACCAAGCTATCAATGCAAACAAAGCAGCTGCGTTATCCTGCAAGGCTACAGTGTGACTACTCGCAACTAAGGGATGTAGAATATTCATTACAGCAAGTTGATGCCGTTATGATCAATAAGCAGTTTGCTGAAGTTGTCTATATTGAGTTTGAAATAGGAAAGCTACAGCAAGAAAGGTTCAGCGAATTATTGATGACCTTGAGCCAAGGCAGCTTAAGTGCCGAGTTTGAACTGTGATGCCCGCGCAAATTATGCCAAAATAGCCAAAATGCTGAAAATACCTTTACAGCCAATGGAATAATTGAACTCGCTTAATGCAATATAAAACCATAATAAGAATAATAGGTCTATTAATCGGCTTATTTTCCATCACTATGCTGCCACCAGCACTGATCGCTATTTGGTATAACGATGGTGGCGGTACGGCATTTATCCAAGCCTTTTTTGTGAGTCTATTTATTGGTTTTTGGCTTTGGTATCCCAATCGCCGCTGCAAAGAAGAGTTACGTACCCGAGAGGGTTTTTTGATTGTTGTATTATTTTGGACAGTACTGGGTTCTATAGGATCCCTTCCATTTATTTTCTCTAATCAGCCAGATCTGAGTTGGACAGATAGTTTTTTTGAATCTTTTTCGGCGCTGACCACGACTGGGGCGACAGTGATTGTTGGTCTTGACTCCTTGCCCAAAGCTATTCTGTTT
Source organism: Shewanella sp. JNE2 (assembly GCF_023159115.1). NCBI lineage: Bacteria > Pseudomonadati > Pseudomonadota > Gammaproteobacteria > Alteromonadales > Shewanellaceae > Shewanella > Shewanella sp. JNE2. Next base: position 22,017 of record NZ_CP096169.1, read on the forward strand.
TATCGGCACATGTTGCAATGGCTCGGTGGTATGGGGATCATTGTGCTTGCTGTGGCTATTTTACCTGTACTTGGTGTTGGGGGGATGCAGCTTTATCGTGCTGAAATCCCAGGGCCTGTGAAAGACAGTAAGATGACACCTAGGATAGCTGAAACAGCTAAAGCACTGTGGTATATCTATTTACTGTTAACGATCTCCTGCGCTGGCGCCTATTGGTTGGCAGGAATGAGTATTTTTGATGCAATTTGTCATTCTTTTTCAACCATAGCCATTGGTGGCTTTTCGACCCATGATGCCAGTATGGGCTATTTCGATAGTCCTGTGATCAATCTGATTTGTGTGTTCTTTCTAATTGTCTCTGCGGTTAACTTTAGCGTGCATTTTGCGGCATTTTCGCGGCGAGGTATTAACGTTAAAGTGTATTTTAAAGATACTGAATTTAAAATGCTGGTGGCGATTCAACTTATTCTTACCGCGATTTGCTTTCTGACGCTTTATCATTCTGGTATTTATGAATCACCCGAAGAAACCTTAGATCAGGCGCTGTTTCAAGCAGTTTCTGTGGCGACAACGGCTGGATTCGGTACGGATAGCTTTCATATGTGGCCGCTATTTTTACCGATGTTATTAATATTTTCGAGCTTTATTGGTGGTTGTGGCGGTTCAACTGCGGGGGGGATTAAAGTTATCCGGGTGATTTTGCTGCTGTTACAGGGGTCGCGCGAATTGAAACGACTCGTTCACCCGAAGGCTATGTTTTCAATTAGGATTGGTTCTAAGGCTTTACCTGACCGTGTTGTCGATGCTGTATGGGGATTCTTTTCTGCCTATGCGCTAGTGTTTGTGATTTGTATGCTTGCACTGATGGCGATGGGTTTAGATGATATTACCGCTTTTAGTGCTACCGCGGCTTGCTTAAACAACCTTGGCCCAGGTTTAGGCGAGGTGGCGAGTAATTACGCCAGTATCGGTGATGGAGCAAAGTGGGTGCTGGTGGTCGCGATGTTGTTTGGACGCCTCGAAGTCTTTACCTTACTGATTTTATTCACGCCAACCTTTTGGAAAAATTAAAGATGCAGACGTTAATAATCTACTCAACCATTGATGGCCAAACATTGGCAATCTGCCAAAAAATAAAACTGTTTGCAGAGCAGGCGGGAGAAAATGTCTCGCTAGTCACTTTAGAGCAGGCAGAAGCATTGAGTTTGGCTGATTTTGATAAAGTGTTGATCGGTGCCAGTATTCGCTATGGAAAATATAGGCCCGAGTTATATCAATTTGTTAATCGTCACCATGCAATATTGGATACCAAAATTAACGGATTTTTTTCCGTTAATGTTGTGGCGCGCAAGCCCTTAAAAAATACCCCCGAAACCAATCCCTATATGCAAAAGTTTTTAAAACTTTCCCTATGGCAACCTCAGCACTTGGCGGTATTTGCAGGTAAGATTGATTATCCAAAGTACAGTTTCTTTGATCGCACTATGATACGTTTTATTATGTGGATGACTAAAGGGCCGACCGATATTAACGGAACCTTTGAGTTTACCGATTGGGCTAAGGTTGATGCTTTTGGCACTGACTTTAGTCACCAGTAAAAAATTTAAGCCCCAAATCTTAAAATAGAGAGGGGCTTAAATTTAGCATTACCCCGCGCAGTAGCGATTGTGTAGAATAGAAATGACTTGGGTAACTTGCTCATTCTTAAGCTTATAATAAACAATTTGCGAACTCTTACGGGTATCCACTAAATCTTCTGCGCGTAACACAGCTAAATGCTGGGATAGTGCGGATTGGCTTAATGGCACCGTGGCATTGAGTTCAGTTACGCTTAACTCTTTATCTAGCAATAGGCATAAAATCATTAGGCGATAAGGATTCGCGATGGCTTTAAGCCATTTAGCTGCACTTTCCGCATTAGTTACCATTGCATCTACATCTATATCATTTTGCATAAGGTCACTCACTTTATCGCTTATTTTATTAGATAATTCTAATTGTACATACCTGTAAACGCAATCATACTGCTCGACAATACAGATCTCAATTTTTGCATAACAGAATATGAGATACCGCTGATTTGTGATCCTATCAGAGGATTATTTAGCGGAATAACGCCACAATGGTGACATTACTTCAGCGAATTGAGAACTTCCAATGATACGCGTCCTCGTACTTTATTTTACCCGTGGTGGACATACAGCCAAGATTGCTAGTGCAATTGCTGATCAATTAAAAAACCGTGGTGCGCAGGTTGACTTAGTTGATATCAATAGTGCCGCAGCCACTCGGATTAATTGGCCGGATTATCAGGTTGTTGCTCTGGGGGCTTGTGTTCTCTACGGAACCTACGATAAAACAGTATTCCAGTTTATAGAACAGCATAATCAAGCATTAAGCGCTTTACCGAACAGTTTCTTCTGTGTCAATGTGGTGGCCAGAAATCCTGAAAAACGTATCCCAGAAAATAATAAATACCTGCAAAAGTTTATTGCATTATCACCATGGACTCCCGCAGATCTGAAGATCATTGCAGGTAAAGTGGATTATCCTTCATGGCCTTGGTACGACAGATTGGCGATTCAGTTGATTATGAAGATGACTAAAGGTCCAACCGATCCTAAGTCAGTGATCGATTATACCGACTGGGAAGATGTGAAAATTTATGCCGATCATCTGTTAGATCTGACAGAGGTTACAGCAACAACGTAATGGAAAATGCATGTTATTAGCGCATTTTTATGACTGCCGTTAGTATTTCCAGAAACTTGGGTGGAATAATACTGCCACGGTTAAGATTTCCAAGCGGCCAAGTAACATACCGAGTGCTAATGCCCATTTGGCGACATCGGGCAAGGTTGAGAAATTGCCCGCAGGGCCAATAATAGGGCCTAAACCTGGTCCTACATTGGTGACGGCAGTGATGGCACCGGTAAAGCTAGTCATAGGATCGAGCCCTGTAAGTACTAAAATTACTGATAATCCAACAATGACGAGCATAAACAGTAAGACGAAGGTAATGAGCGAGCGGACAATATCTTCACTGATAATGCGATTATTATAGCGCTCTCGAAATAGACCGTTTGGATGACACTGTTGCTTTAATTGCTCGCGCATAATGGCACCTGCGATTTGAAAGCGGAAGATCTTAATTCCCCCCGATGTTGAGCCTGAACAACCGCCCACAAACATTAAAAATAAAAAAGCGATATTAGCAAAAGCCCCCCAAGATCCGTAATCAGTTAAGCCATATCCTGTTGTTGTGACAACAGAAACCACATTAAAACTGGATAAGCGTAGGGCATCCAATAACGCAATGTCACGGGTTTGCCAGAGCCAAAATCCAATGGAGCAGGAGACAAAGGTCAGAAAGAATAAAAATCCTCTAACTTGTGCATCATTCCAAATATGAAGATTCCGTTGTTGAATCGTATGTACGAACAGTAATAGTGGCAAGCCACCAGCCGCCATAAATACAATACCTACCCAGTGTGCTGAGTTTGAAAAAGCTGCCATTGAGCTATCTGAAGTGGAATAACCACCAGTGGATATTGTGGTCATCGCATGGTTAATTGCTTGAAACCAAGTCATACCAGCCAAGTGGTAGGCAACACAACAAACAATGGTTAATAAAATATAGATAAAAAATAAATGCTTAGCCATATTTTGTGTTCTGGGTACGGCTTTATCACTCCAATCAGAAGATTCAGTACGAAATAGCCGCATACCTCCGACGTTTAAGAAAGGCAAAATTGCAACGGCCATAACAATAAAACCAATACCTCCAAGCTATTGTAGTAATGATCGCCAGATTAGAATGCTATGGTCCATGGTATCCAAGCCTGAAAGGACGGTGGAACCCGTCGTGGTAATACCGGACATGGTTTCAAAAAATGCATCCGTATAGCCAATACCGTGATACAGGGTAAAGGGCATGGCCGCAAACAGGCTGACGATTAACCATGTTAGGCTCGTCAGCAGAAACATATCGCGGATATTGAGGTGAATAGTTTTACTTTGGCCATTATGTAAACAAAGGCTGGCGCAGATCCCTGTTGCTAGTGCGGATACCATAAAAGAGCCCACAGTTTCTTCACCACTGAAAGCGGCCAGAAGCAGGGGGATAAACATAAAGGCTGTCAACATGGAAAGAAACAGCCCTAAAATAAACAGTAGTGGTCTGAAATTCAGCATAAAGTAGTGACTTTAATGACCTAAAAAAAGAAAGCACTAGGTTGGAAAAGTTTTTCGACTTCACCGACAAACTTTTTATTCACAAGGAACAGGATGACATGATCTCCTTGTTCTATCACGGTTTTATCATGGGCCATCAGCACTTCATCATTGCGGACAATTGCACCTATGGTCGTTCCCGGTGGCAATTTAATATCACCAATGGCTTTACCTACTACCTTGGAGGTGTTTGAATCGCCATGTGCTATGGCTTCAATCGCCTCGGCGGCGCCGCGGCGTAAGGAGTAGACGTTACAAATATCACCCTGACGAATATGGGTGAGTAGGGCTGAAATGGTTGCCTGCTGCGGGGAAATAGCGATATCGATATTGGCTTCTTGTACAATATCGACATAGGCCTCACGCTGGATTAGCACCATCACTTTTTTTGCGCCCATACGCTTTGCTAAAAGAGCCGACATAATGTTGGCTTCATCATCATTAGTGACGGCAATAAACACATCGGTTTGGTCAATATGTTCTTCGAGTAGTAATTCTTGATCCGAAGCATCACCACAAAATACAGTTGTATTTTCGAGTTGTTCCGAAAGCGATTCTGCTCGCTCAAATTTGTGTTCGATAAGTTTTACCGAGTGGGTACGTTCTAGGCGTTTTGCTAACCCTAATCCTATGTTACCGCCGCCAGCGATCATAATATTACGGTAGGTATTATCGAGCTTTTGCATTTCGCTCATAACGGCGCGAATATGGCGACTGTCAGCGACGAAAAATACCTCATCATCGGCTTCAATAATTGTCGTTCCGCGCGGCATAATGGGCCTACCTTGGCGGAAAATTGCCGCGACTCTAGTATCAATATTGGGCATATGTTCGCGTAGCGCCGCGAGTGCATTACCCACTAACGGACCACCGTAATAGGCGCGTACTGCGACTAAGCTTAATTTGCCTTCGGCAAACTCGAGCACTTGCAATGCACCCGGATATTCAACAAGGCGCTGGATGTAAGCGGTTACTAACTGTTCAGGAGCAATGAGTTCGTCAATTACAAAGCCACCACGTGGACGGCCGTCACTGTTCTTGGTTTCGCTATCAATAAAGAGTTTATCACGCATAGCCAGATAGGGGTCTGAGCGGATACGGGCGATTTTTGTTGGTGTGCCAAATAGGCTGTAGGCAATTTGGCAGGCGGCCATATTACATTCATCGCTATTAGTGACCGCAATTAGCATATCAGCATCTTCGGCACCGGCTTCTTTTAGCACATCTGGATGAGCGCCATGGCCTGCCACAACGCGAAGGTCATATTTATCCTGTAGGGCACGTAATTTTGATCTGTCGCTATCGACTATGGTGATGTCATTATTTTCACCCACCAAATTCTCGGCCAAAGTTCCCCCAACCTGACCCGCACCTAATATGATAATCTTCATGGCCTTGCTTACTTCCTACTTGTGGGTCGCTTTCAATAAACGGGCGTAATAAAACCCATCCATATTGTCTTGTCCTGGCGTGATTTGCCAACCTATATCCTGTGGCGAATTTTGCTGGGTGAGTATGTCTAGCTTAGCATCTACCGTTCTATCTAAAAACGCACTGATCTGGTCGCGGTTTTCCTGCGGTAAAATCGAACACGTGGCATAAAGAAGCGTGCCTCCTGGTTTTAGCCACTTCCAGCAATGATCGAGAATTTGCTGTTGAAGTTCAGCCAATTCTTCGATGTCATGGTTTTTTCGCAACCATTTAATATCGGGATGACGGCGGATCACCCCAGTGGCTGAACAGGGGGCATCCAGTAAGATACGATCAAATAGTCCACCTTGCCACCATGAGTCAATATTGGCCGCATCGCCATGGATAAGCTCCGCTTTTAATGATAAGCGGTCAAGGTTCTGTTGCACGCGTTCAAGGCGTTTGGCATCAAAATCGACGGCGACTAACTTGATGCTCGGTTCAAGTTCGAGTAAATGGCAACTTTTGCCACCGGGCGCCGCGCAGGCATCGAGTATTAACTCATTGGCTTGCGGGGCGAGTAAGGTCGCCGCCCATTGTGCCGCGCCATCTTGCACTGATGCCGCGCCTTCATGGAAGCGTGGCAGTGTGGCGACATCCTTTGGATGGGCTAAGAGAATGGCATCGGCACTACTGCCTTCGCTCGCTTCAATGTCGAGTTCGGCTAAGGCTGCAAGGTATTCGGTACGGCTCTGGGATAAGCGATTGTTACGCAGCCACATCGGTGGGCGTTCATGGCTTTGTTGAATGATGTCTTGCCACTGCTCGGGATAGGCTTCTTTTAAGCGCTTAATCAACCAAGCAGGTGTGTTGTAGCTTAAGGTGTCTGATTCAGTGCTCAGTGGCGAAAGCTGGCGCTGAATGTTGCGCAGTACACCGTTAACTACCTTGACCATGCCTTCAAATTTTAATTGGCGACAGGCTTCGGCAGTTTCTGAAATCGCGGCGTGGCTCGGAATGCGCGTGAAGTAAAGCTGATAGCAACCTATGATCAGCAGCTGGTGGATAATCCTTTGTTTACCCTTGAGTGGTTTCTCTAGGCATTCACTGATGCGTTTCTCTATTTGTGGCAGAGTGCGCATCACACCGTAGCAAAGTTCGGCGAGTAGGGCTTTATCTTTACCACTGGCAAGATGTTTCTGCTGCTCAGGCAATGCCACTGACAGTGACACGCCTTTTTCTAATACTTCGAAGATGGCTTTCGCAGCCAGCGCGCGCAAGTTCATGATTATTCGGCCTCGTTTGCGAGACGAGTATTCGGACTAAACCATTCACCGCGGGCATTAAGAATATCGGCAACATTGAGTGGCTTTTTCCCCGGAAGCTGCATACTCAGCAGGGTTAACACGCCATCGGCGGTGGCCACTTCTATGCCTTTTTTGCTGGCGCTGATAATAGTACCTGGAGCGGCTGTGCTGATGGTTTCGCTAACGTGTGCTTGCCACACTTTAATCGTGTTTCCTTGGTGCTCAAAATAACTTACAGGCCAAGGATTAAAGGCACGGACTTCTTGCCACAATTGTTTGGCAGACTTATTCCAGTCGAGCCGGGCTTCTTCTTTAGTGAGTTTTTCAGCGTAGTTCGCTAAGGCTTCATCTTGTTTTTCAGCGGCTAAGGTGCCATTTGTCAAACCTTCGAGTGCTTGCAATAGGGCAATAGGGCCTTGTTCTGCAAGTTTTTCGTAAAGGCTGGCTGACGTGTCGTTATCTTCGATCGGCAGATAGGTTTTAAGCAGCATATCCCCTGTATCTAAACCCACATCCATTTGCATAATTGTCACGCCAGTTTCTTTGTCGCCCGCCCATAGGGCACGCTGAATGGGTGCGGCACCGCGCCAGCGAGGTAAAATAGAACCATGAACATTAATACAACCTAAGCGCGGCGTATCTAGTACAACCTTGGGTAAAATCAGGCCATAGGCAACCACCACCATAATATCGGCATTGAGAGCGGCAAGTGCTTGTTGTGCAGGTTCTTTACGTAATGATCCCGGTTGATATACAGGAATATTGTTGGCGACAGCGAGTTCTTTTACTGGGCTGGCGGTGAGTTTTTTGCCGCGCCCTGCGGGTCTATCAGGTTGAGTGTAAACACCAATCACATTGTGTTGTGAGTTGAGCAAAGCTTGCAAATGGCGAGCAGCGAAATCCGGTGTTCCGGCAAAAATGATGTTGAGTGATTTCAAATCCAAATCCTATGCTTCTTTGGCGTCCAATCTGGCCGCTTTTTCAAGTTTTTGTTTGATCCGCTGACGTTTTAGCGGCGACAAATAATCGACAAACAATTTGCCTTTGAGGTGGTCCATTTCATGTTGAATACAAATGGCAAATAACTCATCGGCTTCAACAATAAATTCGCAACCATTCCTATCCAATGCTTTTACCGTGACAAATTCGGCACGATCCACTTTGGCATAGATACCTGGAACAGATAGACAACCCTCTTCATTACAAAAGTCGCCACTACTCGAGATAATTTCAGGATTGATAAACACCTTTGGGCGCTCGATTTCGTCTTGTAAGTCCATGACGATAAGTTGTTTATGATAATCGACTTGCGTTGCAGCAAGTCCTATACCCTTTTCTTGGTACATTGTTTCAAACATGTTATCGATTTGAGTCTGTAGTTCTGCGTCAAACTCAGTGATAGGTTTGGCTTGGATCCTTAGTCTTTCATCAGGAAAGCGTAAAACATTTAATAGTGCCATACTTAAACTCTTAACAAGTCTGTCAAATTTTGGTCAGTTAGTTATACTGACTAATGCTAATGGGCTAATTTTAGTCTTTAGTGTCTATCAATAATAGTAAAAGCTCTATTTCGAGCCAAAACAACATGGACCACACCATGAAACGGTTAATTTTACTCGTGTTAATGACATTTAGTTGCACGTTTGTTTCCGCTGATACTCTTACGCTTAAAGCGGGGTATCCCGAGTCATATGTGGTGAAAAAAGGTGATACCTTATGGGATATCACTACGACTTTCTTAAATGATCCGTGGAAATGGCCTCGTCTTTGGGATGTTAACCCACAGATTGCGAACCCTCATCTTATTTATCCCGGTGATCAACTGACATTAATCTTTATTGATGGTCAACCTCGGCTTGTACGTGATAGTTCGAGTGCGGGAAAACCTTTTGTAAAAAAGAGCCCTGAAGGGCGCATTATCGCTAAGAGTAATGCTGTTCCTGCCATCGATCTTGCACTTATCAAAAACTATCTTGTGCAAAATCGAGTTGTCGATTCTAACTGGTTTTCTGAGCAGCCAATGATATTGGCGGGTGAAAGTCCTTCACGTCACCATATTATTGGTGACGTGGTTTATATCAATAACATATTACCTTTACACCAAAAGTATGGTGTTTACGAAAGTGGTCGAGCATTTTTTAATAAAGAGTCAGGTGAGGCGTTGGGGCAAGAGGCTATCTTGGTATCTACTGGTCAAGTTATTGAGTCTGGAAATGTTTCAAAGATAAAATTACTGAGTAGTTTTCGAGAGACTAAAGCGGGTTTTAAGGTGCTACCAATGGAGGATGACTCCCTGATGTCTGCGTACTTTACCCCCAAGCCTGCACAGTTAGTAAACCATGCTTCAGTTTTAGCAACAGAATCTGCAATGCGTGAAGCGGGTAAGCTGAATGTAGTCTATTTAGATAAAGGAACCCAAGACGGTGTTGAGCCTGGTAATGTGTTCTCAATTTACCGTGATGGTGAAGAAATTGTCATTAACCATGATGGTTCACCGGTTCCTGCGCTAGAACGCACCGCCTATGATAACATCATAGCGTCCGTTTCATCGGAGCGTTCGATTAAAATGCCGGACGTTTATCATGGTAAACTAATGGTATTTAAAGTATTCGATAAAGTGAGTCTGGGTTTAATTGTCTCTACAGAACGCCCAGTTCGAGTTGATGATAAGCTAATTTCGCCCGATTATTTAGCGTTTAGAGGTCAATAAATTACTGAAAACTTGGTCGATTGGTTAATTGTTAGTGCTGTATCTGGGCTTGGACCTGCTCGGACCCAACAATTATTAATGCACATGGAAGTGGACGACCTCAGGCAAAGGTTAGAGCACGAGAGACAAGCGCTACCTTTATCTGATCATCTGCTCCATAGCCTTGTGATTGATTATCAAAAAGTGGATGCAGCCCTAGAATGGCAGCAACACTCCTCTGAGCATTACCTGATTTGTTTTTCTGATCCGCTTTATCCACCGTTGTTAAAGCAATTACCCGATCCGCCTTCCATCCTCTTTGTTAAGGGGTGTTTGGAGGCATTGGTGCCTCCTTACCTTGCTATTGTCGGAAGTCGTAATGCTTCGCCTGGAGGCTTACAGGTCGCTTATCAACTAGCTACAGAGATGTCATCCCTTGGTTTTGGTATTTGTAGTGGGATGGCAATGGGCATTGATGGTGCTGCGCATAAAGCCTGTGTTGACCATAATAAAAGGACGATTGCTGTACTGGGAACAGGTATTGATATCGTGTACCCCCGCAGACATCGACAGCTTTATGAGAATATTCAGCAGCAAGGTTGTATACTCAGCGAGTTTTGGCCCGATATAGGCCCCTTTGCGGGCAATTTCCCGAAACGAAATCGCATTATTAGCGGTCTATCTTTAGGTACACTTGTGGTTGAAGCCTGTCGTAAAAGCGGATCTTTAATCACAGCGAGGTTGGCGATGGAGCAGGGGCGCGAAGTATTTGCTGTTCCAGGCTCAATCTTAGGGGGTTACCATCAAGGCTGTCATGATTTATTACGTGATGGGGCAAAACTTGTGGAAACCGCTGCCGATATAGTGGAAGAGTTGGCAAGTTTAACGGCTTTCCACCTTGAAGAATTAAACTTATGCCACCATATACAGAAGAGTGACATTTGCCATTTGCCATTTTCGTCTCTGTTAGCTAGTGTAGGTTATGAAACTACAACAATTGATGCTGTAGTTGAACATAGTGGAAAAACGATAGATCTGGTGTTAGAACAAATGCTTGAACTTGAGTTGCAAGGTTGGGTTATTGCAGTACCCGGTGGTTACGTCAGAGTAAAGAGGAGCTAGCCATGTTTGATATCCTCATGTATCTATTTGAAAACTATGTTCACAGTGAAGTTGAACTACTAGTTGATGAAGACGAGTTAACCAAGGAACTCACTCGTGCCGGATTTCATCAATCCGAGATTTTAAAAGCGTTAACTTGGTTAGAGCGCTTAGCTGAATTACAAGAAGGGGATAAACCTTATCTTTGTAATCACGATCAGCATTCGTTTCGTATCTATACAAAGGACGAAATGGACAAGCTGGATGTAGAATCCCGTGGTTTCTTGTTGTTTTTAGAGCAAGTTAAGGTGCTGAATGTCGAAACCCGTGAAATGGTGATCGATAGAGTGATGGAGTTGGATGAACCAACCCTGATTTTAGAAGATCTCAAATGGGTTATCTTAATGGTACTGTTTAATGCTCCTGGCCATGAGTCCGCTTATGAGCAAATGGAAGATTTAATCTTCGAACAGCCCGAAGGCCGACTGCATTCTTAATTGTTGTGAAAGATGAATTATGAGAGAAAGGAGGCTAAGACCTCCTTTTTTGATGCCATAAATTCCTTGATGGCACTGCGCTTGATATCCTAATGCGCTACGACAGGTGGTGAATGATTATGTCTAAGATTGATGAACAATTATTTAGTGCCCACGAACACGCACTGGAAAAAGAATACGAACTTTGTCCCGAATGTGGCAGCGAGTTATCGGTTAAACACAGTAAGCACGGCGGTTTTATTGGCTGTAATAATTACCCTAGCTGTAATTACACTCGACCCTTAGTGCAGCACGAATCTATTGAAACTCAAGTGATTGAAGGTTCTGTATGCCCTGAATGCGGTCACGAACTGGCAGTAAAGTCAGGGCGCTTTGGGATCTTTATTGGGTGTACTCAATATCCTAGCTGCACGCATATTGAAAAACAGGATCAAGCGAGTGACAAGCCTGACATTCCTTGCCCTGAATGCAAAGCGGGTAAGCTTGAGCACAGAACGAGTCGCTTCGGAAAGAGTTTTTATGCCTGCAGTGCTTACCCTAAGTGTAAGTTTATTGTGAATTATCCTCCGGTTGCTGAAGCTTGCCCGAGTTGTGGTTTTGGGATCTTAGTCGAGCGTAAAGGTGCGGCGGGGATGCGTTTAGAATGCCCGCAAAAAAGCTGTAAATACAAAAGACCACTTTAGTTTATTGTGTGACCTGCATCTTAATATTTGGCCGATGAAAGTGGCTTGCGTATAATCCTCGGCTGACCGCTGATGGGGTGGTCAGTATTCGAATTTATCCAATAATTTGATTGTTGAAATCGACAATACTCAAAAGGTGATCCTAAGATGTTGCAGCTGCACCCATCTGACATAAAAGATATTGTGCTTAACGGTGGTGTTATCGCTTATCCAACCGAGGCCGTTTATGGCCTAGGTTGCGACCCAGATAATGACACCGCTATCCAAAAGTTATTGGCGGTAAAACAGCGCCCATGGCAAAAGGGACTGATCTTAGTCGCCAGTGATTTTCAGCAGCTTTTAGCTTATGTTGATGAATCGCAATTAACGGCTGAGCAGCTCGAGTTTGCATTTTCCAAGTGGCCGGGGCCTTTTACCTTTGTAATGCCAATCAAAGCGCAGGTTTCAAAATACCTCTGTGGTGAATTTGACTCTATCGCAGTGCGAGTATCAGCCCATACTGGGGTGCAAGCCCTGTGCCGCGCGCTCAATAAACCTTTAGTGTCGACTAGCGCTAACCTTGCAGGCGAAGAGCCAGCATTAACTGCCGATGAAATTCTCGCAGATTTTACAGGTAAAATTGATGCACTCGTATTAGGTGAACTCGGTGAGCAACGTCAGCCCTCGACCATTATCGATGCGCGAAGCGGTAAGATTTTACGAAATGGACAATGAGCCAACCAATAATAAGGATAACAAGATGAGTGTGCCTGATGCTTCTGTGGTAAAAGCGTTTTTACTCGATTTACAAAACCGAATTTGTGCCGGTTTACAGGCACTGGATGGCCAAGCCACGTTCACCGCCGATTCATGGACTCGCGCCGAAGGCGGTGGTGGTACCAGTAAAGTATTAACCCAAGGTGCAGTGTTCGAGCAAGCTGGGGTTAACTTTTCCCATGTGACTGGTGCCGCTATGCCCGCATCGGCGACGGCGCATCGCCCAGAATTGGCGGGTCGTAGTTTTGAAGCTATGGGGGTTTCTTTAGTGATTCATCCTAATAATCCTTATATCCCAACGACTCATGCCAATGTGCGTTTCTTTATCGCTCAAAAAGAGGGTGCCGATCCTGTGTGGTGGTTTGGCGGTGGCTTTGATTTAACGCCTTATTATCCTTTCGAGGAAGATGTGCGCGAGTGGCACCAGACTTCTAAGGATATTTGCGCGCCTTTCGGGGATGAGGTTTATCCCAAGTATAAGAAATGGTGCGATGAGTATTTCTTTCTGCCGCACCGTAATGAAACCCGCGGCGTGGGTGGATTGTTTTTCGATGACTTGAATCAAGACGGATTCGAGCAAAGCTTTAGCTTTATGCAAGCTGTAGGTAATGGCTTCTTAACGGCCTATGCGCCGATTGTCGAGCGTCGTAAAGAGACTGAATTCGGTGAGCGTGAGCGCCAGTTCCAACTCTACCGTCGTGGTCGTTATGTTGAGTTCAACTTAGTCTACGACAGGGGCACTTTGTTTGGCCTGCAGACAGGCGGCCGTACCGAGTCTATCTTAATGTCGATGCCGCCATTAGTGCGTTGGCAATATGCTTATACACCAGAGGCGGGAAGCCCAGAGGCAGATTTGTACGATAACTACCTCAAACCCCGCAACTGGGTTTAGCCAGTAATCTTATAAAGTGGATACAACATCCACTTTATTGATTACGCATATGATCAGCTAGAGTTGAAATCGCCTCATAAATGGCGGCTCGATGCTCTGGCTTATTAATGTTTTCTTCAATCGCAAATTTCATACAAAACAGCCATTGATCCCGCATCGCCTCATCGACGGCGAAATGCATGTGCCGTGCTCGCAATGCGGGATGACCATATTTCTGCTGATAGAGCTGTGGCCCGCCGAGCCAACCACTTAAAAATTCGAACAACTTCTGCTCTGATTCCGCAATTGGTGCTCTATGAATGGCAAGCAGTGTTGTCGTTTCTGCGGAGCTTGCCATCTTCTGATAAAAACATTTAGTGATAGCGCGGATCACTTTTTCGCCGCCGATTAAGTCGTAAGCGTTAGATTGGCTCGGATCGCGATCATCCTGCGGTGGAGTGTGTTTGCTAAAAATCTTTTTAAGCCAGTTCATTGGAATAGTCGTTCACTAAAATAGAGAGTATTGAGCCGATGGCGCATTATAGCGTGAAACCCAGCGTGAAATTTAGTTGAGCATAATTCGTCTTGCCTAGGCTCAAAAGCGCGGTAGACTGCAAAGCCATTGAACCTAAAATTTAATATCGCTATGACAGACAGATACGCAGTGTTTGGCAATCCAATTAGCCACAGTAAATCGCCGTTCATCCATGGACAATTTGCCGCGCCCACCCAAGAGTTATTAACCTATGAAGCCATTCTTGCTCCGGTCGATGGTTTTGAAGCCTCACTGACGGCGTTTTTCAATGCGGGCGGCAAGGGCGCGAATGTGACAGTGCCTTTTAAGGAGCAAGCTTTTGCGCTGTGTGACAGTCTCAGCCCAGAGGCCAAGCTTGCCGGCGCGGTAAACACCTTAAGTTTATTGGCCGATGGCACTATTCGCGGTGATAACACCGATGGTTTAGGGCTGGTGGCTGATCTCATCGCTAACTTAGGCAGCCTGCAAGGTAAGCGCGTGTTACTTATAGGTGCTGGTGGTGCGGCGCGCGGTTGTATTCTGCCATTATTAAATGCGGGAATTGCGCAGCTAACGATTAGCAATCGCACTCACACTAAGGCGCAGCTTCTGGTCGATATCTTTACTTCGGTGGATAACGGTGCTTTCGCAAATAGAGTCACCGCCGTAGAAATGAATGAGCTTGTGGGCGAATTCGATATCATTATTAACTCAACTTCGGCTAGCCTTGCGGGCGAGTTGCCACCCGTGCCAGCGCATATCATTACCCCTCAAACTGTCTGCTATGACATGATGTATGGTGCCTCAGTTACCGCTTTTAACCAATGGGCGCTATCCCAAGGTGCAGCTAAGGTTATTGATGGACTCGGTATGTTAGTCGGACAAGCCGCTAAAAGCTTTACCCTATGGCGAGGTGTTGAGCCAGATACTCAAGTGGTGTTGACTCTTTTGCGGGACAAATTAAAGGCTGAGCCTAAGTAGGAAGCATGAATCAAAGTATTCTTTTCCCCGAACTGCAATATTGGGACGACGCCCACAAGCGAGTCTGCTTTATCGCGCAGTCACAAGGGATGAACATCAAGTGCTATATCAGTGCGAATAAGTTAGCCGAGCTGAATGATTTCTCCAAGCAGCCGAGTACCGATGAAGCCGCCGCTATCCTGGCTTTGTTTGATGCAGTGAGATTTGATGCCGAAGAAATGGCGGAAGAGTTAATCGAAGCCGAGGAGTTCGATGAGTTTGGGGCAGTACACTTAGGCTAAACTCATCGAGCTTAGATAGCTTCTGAATCAGCGAATAGCAAAAGGCGGTAGAGACTCAATGAGTGTCTACCGCCTTTCTTATATAGTTATAGTGACAATAAGCGACTAACTATAAGAGATTAGCTATAAGTGACTAGATGTTTTGTAACTCAACTAAGTATTCGTTTTTCAGTCTAACATAGTTGTCGGCAGATTCTGGCAAAAAGGCAATTTCGGCAGGCGTTAATGGGCGAGCCTGCTTAACTGGGCTCCCTACATATAAATAGCCACTCTGTAATACCTTGCCCGGTGGCACTAAAGAACCAGCACCTAAGATCACATCATCTTCTAAAATCGCACCGTCGAGAATAATCGCACCCATGCCCACTAATACTCGGTTACCGACTTTGCAACCGTGAAGCATAGCCTTGTGACCAATAGTTACATCATCACCAATAATCAGTGGATGACCATCGGGACGAGCAGATGACTTACGCGTCACATGTAATATGCTACCGTCTTGTACGTTCGAGCGCTTACCAATGCGAATATGGTTAACATCACCACGCGCCGCCACCATAGGCCAAATACTGGCATCAGTATCTAACGCAATATCGCCAACAAGCACCGAAGCTTCATCTACATATACGTTATTGCCTAATTGAGGATGAATACCTTGGTAAGTTCTGAGTGGCCCTGACATAGAAAAGTCCCTAATTGAGTGGTTTTTAGCATTATAAAGGTTAAAAACTAGCGGGTCAGGTCAAATATCCAACGAACAGAGAGAAAATGACAATTATCTTAAAAATAGGGGTTGCGGACTTTCTCAATCTCCCTATAATGCGCATCCACTGACACGGCAGACAGCGAAAGCCAACTGAAGAGTTAGGTTGAACTGAGTAGCTTTTAAGCACTTAATTCAAGCGCAGCAAGAAGTTGAAAAAAACTCCTTGACGCTAAACGGGAAATGCGTAAAATACGCAGCCCTAGCCAACTGGAAGCGTTCGGCGCTCAGTGTGGTACTCACCTTCTCTTACGAGGTTGAGTTGCTCTTTAACAAGATAAAACAAGAAATCTGTGTGGACACTCACAGGTGTTGAGTTAATCGAAACTGCTTAGCCTTCGGGTTGGCAGTCAAAAATTTAAATCAATGTCTTCAAGTCACTTAGGTGATTGAGTGTTCATAGCAATATGTACATAATTTTGATTTCGCTTTTTTAAAAGCGGAAACAAAAATCAGAATTCATTGAGCCGCTGAAGTCGAAAGACGGAAGCACCAAAACTTTAATTGAAGAGTTTGATCATGGCTCAGATTGAACGCTGGCGGCAGGCCTAACACATGCAAGTCGAGCGGCAGCACAAGGGAGTTTACTCCTGAGGTGGCGAGCGGCGGACGGGTGAGTAATGCCTAGGGATCTGCCCAGTCGAGGGGGATAACAGTTGGAAACGACTGCTAATACCGCATACGCCCTACGGGGGAAAGGAGGGGACCTTCGGGCCTTCCGCGATTGGATGAACCTAGGTGGGATTAGCTAGTTGGTGAGGTAATGGCTCACCAAGGCGACGATCCCTAGCTGTTCTGAGAGGATGATCAGCCACACTGGGACTGAGACACGGCCCAGACTCCTACGGGAGGCAGCAGTGGGGAATATTGCACAATGGGGGAAACCCTGATGCAGCCATGCCGCGTGTGTGAAGAAGGCCTTCGGGTTGTAAAGCACTTTCAGTAGGGAGGAAAGGGTGAGTCTTAATACGGCTCATCTGTGACGTTACCTACAGAAGAAGGACCGGCTAACTCCGTGCCAGCAGCCGCGGTAATACGGAGGGTCCGAGCGTTAATCGGAATTACTGGGCGTAAAGCGTGCGCAGGCGGTTTGTTAAGCGAGATGTGAAAGCCCTGGGCTCAACCTAGGAATAGCATTTCGAACTGGCGAACTAGAGTCTTGTAGAGGGGGGTAGAATTCCAGGTGTAGCGGTGAAATGCGTAGAGATCTGGAGGAATACCGGTGGCGAAGGCGGCCCCCTGGACAAAGACTGACGCTCATGCACGAAAGCGTGGGGAGCAAACAGGATTAGATACCCTGGTAGTCCACGCCGTAAACGATGTCTACTCGGAGTTTGGTGTCTTGAACACTGGGCTCTCAAGCTAACGCATTAAGTAGACCGCCTGGGGAGTACGGCCGCAAGGTTAAAACTCAAATGAATTGACGGGGGCCCGCACAAGCGGTGGAGCATGTGGTTTAATTCGATGCAACGCGAAGAACCTTACCTACTCTTGACATCCACGGAATTGGCTAGAGATAGCTTAGTGCCTTCGGGAACCGTGAGACAGGTGCTGCATGGCTGTCGTCAGCTCGTGTTGTGAAATGTTGGGTTAAGTCCCGCAACGAGCGCAACCCCTATCCTTATTTGCCAGCACGTAATGGTGGGAACTCTAGGGAGACTGCCGGTGATAAACCGGAGGAAGGTGGGGACGACGTCAAGTCATCATGGCCCTTACGAGTAGGGCTACACACGTGCTACAATGGCGAGTACAGAGGGTTGCAAAGCCGCGAGGTGGAGCTAATCTCACAAAGCTCGTCGTAGTCCGGATTGGAGTCTGCAACTCGACTCCATGAAGTCGGAATCGCTAGTAATCGTGGATCAGAATGCCACGGTGAATACGTTCCCGGGCCTTGTACACACCGCCCGTCACACCATGGGAGTGGGCTGCAAAAGAAGTGGGTAGCTTAACCTTCGGGGGAGCGCTCACCACTTTGTGGTTCATGACTGGGGTGAAGTCGTAACAAGGTAGCCCTAGGGGAACCTGGGGCTGGATCACCTCCTTACCTATACGACTAACTTGATGCTTTTGAGTGTTCACACAGATTGCTTGTTTATCCTGTCTTAGGACGGGTAGAGCGAAACATCCCTCTAGCAGGTCGATGTAGTTCTTTAACAATTTGGAAAGCTGATAGTATTAAACACAATGATGTCTGTCGTTGTGTTGATACGAAAAAAGTTTAATGCGAAAGCATTGAACATTGAGTTCTCAAACACTTTATTAAGTGTCTTGAATATTCAAGTCTAAGGCGCGTCCACTTCTTTGGTCAGAAGTGAGACAAGTAAAACCAGCTGGTCGCAACAATTCAAGTGAAACTCATTTGGGTTGTATGGTTAAGCGACTAAGCGTATACGGTGGATGCCTTGGCAGTCAGAGGCGATGAAGGACGTAGTAACTTGCGAAAAGCGTTGGCGAGCTAGTAACAAGCATTTGAGCTAACGATGTCCGAATGGGGGAACCCGGCCGCATAAGCGGTCATCATGTAGTGAATACATAGCTACATGAGGCGAACGAGGGGAACTGAAACATCTAAGTACCCTTAGGAAAAGAAATCAACCGAGATTCCCCTAGTAGCGGCGAGCGAACGGGGATTAGCCCTTAAGTCTATGGGGTGTTAGTGGAATGGTCTGGAAAGTCCAGCGGCACAGGGTGATAGCCCCGTACACGAAAACTAACCGTAGATGAAAACGAGTAAGGCGGGACACGTGACATCCTGTTTGAATATGGGGGGACCATCCTCCAAGGCTAAATACTCCTGACTGACCGATAGTGAACCAGTACCGTGAGGGAAAGGCGAAAAGAACCCCTGTGAGGGGAGTGAAATAGAACCTGAAACCGTATACGTACAAGCAGTGGGAGCGGTCCTTGAGACCGTGACTGCGTACCTTTTGTATAATGGGTCAGCGACTTACATTTTGTAGCGAGGTTAAGCGAATAGCGGAGCCGTAGGGAAACCGAGTGTTAACTGCGCGTTTAGTTGCAAGGTGTAGACCCGAAACCCGGTGATCTAGCCATGGGCAGGTTGAAGGTTGAGTAACATCAACTGGAGGACCGAACCGACTAATGTTGAAAAATTAGCGGATGACTTGTGGCTGGGGGTGAAAGGCCAATCAAACCGGGAGATATCTGGTTCTCCTCGAAAGCTATTTAGGTAGCGCCTCGAGCGAATACCATTGGGGGTAGAGCACTGTTAAGGCTAGGGGGTCATCCCGACTTACCAACCCTTTGCAAACTCCGAATACCAATGAGTACTACTCGGGAGACAGACGGCGGGTGCTAACGTCCGTCGTCAAAAGGGAAACAACCCAGACCGTCAGCTAAGGTCCCAAAGTGTATGTTAAGTGGGAAACGATGTGGGAAGGCTTAGACAGCTAGGATGTTGGCTTAGAAGCAGCCATCATTTAAAGAAAGCGTAATAGCTCACTAGTCGAGTCGGCCTGCGCGGAAGATGTAACGGGGCTAAACATACCACCGAAGCTACGGGTGCAGCCCATTAGGGTTGCGCGGTAGAGGAGCGTTCTGTAAGCCGTTGAAGGTGAAGGGGTAACCCACGCTGGAGGTATCAGAAGTGCGAATGCTGACATGAGTAACGATAAAGGGGGTGAAAAACCCCCTCGCCGAAAGACCAAGGGTTCCTGTCCAACGTTAATCGGGGCAGGGTGAGTCGACCCCTAAGGTGAGGCCGAAAGGCGTAATCGATGGGAAACAGATTAATATTTCTGTACTTCCGCTAACTGCGATGGAGAGACGGAGAAGGCTAGGCTAGCGCGGCGTTGGTAGTCCGCGTTTAAGGTGGTAGGTGGGTGACTTAGGCAAATCCGGGTTGCTATACACTGAGAGCTGATGACGAGGTCCTAAGGGACTGAAGTAGTTGATGCCATGCTTCCAGGAAAATCTTCTAAGCTTCAGGTTAGCGGGAATCGTACCCCAAACCGACACAGGTGGTCGGGTAGAGAATACCAAGGCGCTTGAGAGAACTCGGCTGAAGGAACTAGGCAAAATGGTACCGTAACTTCGGGAGAAGGTACGCTCCTGTTGGTGATGAGACTTGCTCTCTAAGCTGACGGGAGTCGCAGATACCAGGTGGCTGCAACTGTTTATCAAAAACACAGCACTGTGCAAACTCGCAAGAGGAAGTATACGGTGTGACGCCTGCCCGGTGCCGGAAGGTTAATTGATTGGGTTATCGCAAGAGAAGCTCATGATCGAAGCCCCGGTAAACGGCGGCCGTAACTATAACGGTCCTAAGGTAGCGAAATTCCTTGTCGGGTAAGTTCCGACCTGCACGAATGGCGTAATGATGGCCACGCTGTCTCCAGCCGAGACTCAGTGAAGTTGAAATTGCGGTGAAGATGCCGTATACCCGCGGCTAGACGGAAAGACCCCGTGAACCTTTACTATAGCTTGGCACTGAACATTGAACCTACATGTGTAGGATAGGTGGGAGACTATGAAGTTGGGACGCTAGTCCTGATGGAGTCGTCCTTGAAATACCACCCTTGTAGTTTTGATGTTCTAACCTAGACCCCTAATCGGGGTTAGGGACAGTGCCTGGTGGGTAGTTTGACTGGGGCGGTCTCCTCCCAAAGAGTAACGGAGGAGCACGAAGGTTGGCTAAGTACGGTCGGACATCGTACGGTTAGTGCAATGGCATAAGCCAGCTTAACTGCGAGACATACACGTCGAGCAGGTACGAAAGTAGGTCATAGTGATCCGGTGGTTCTGAATGGAAGGGCCATCGCTCAACGGATAAAAGGTACTCCGGGGATAACAGGCTGATACCGCCCAAGAGTTCATATCGACGGCGGTGTTTGGCACCTCGATGTCGGCTCATCACATCCTGGGGCTGAAGTCGGTCCCAAGGGTATGGCTGTTCGCCATTTAAAGTGGTACGCGAGCTGGGTTCAGAACGTCGTGAGACAGTTCGGTCCCTATCTGCCGTGGGCGTTGGATGATTGAGGGGAGTTGCTCCTAGTACGAGAGGACCGGAGTGAACGAACCGCTGGTGTTCGGGTTGTCATGCCAATGGCATTGCCCGGTAGCTACGTTCGGAATCGATAACCGCTGAAAGCATCTAAGCGGGAAGCGAGCCCCAAGATGAGTCATCCCTTGGACTATAAGTCCACTAAAGAGCCGTTCGAGACTAGGACGTTGATAGGCATGGTGTGTAAGCGTTGTGAGGCGTTGAGCTAACATGTACTAATGACTCGAGAGGCTTAACCATACAACCCAGATGGGTTTTACAAAGAAGCCTTAGACAGAATATAAACACTTAATAAAGTGTGGTCATAAAATGCTCCTGCATTTATGACACACAGTACATCCGTGTACTTGAACTCAAAAAACAATCAGCTTTCCGAATTATTAAATAAGGTACAGCAGGTCCTAGGTTCTAGTTCCTAGAAGCGCAAAGCGCGCCCTGATACCTTGTTTAAACCGAATATGCTTGGTGACAATAGCATTGTGGAACCACCTGATCCCATCCCGAACTCAGAAGTGAAACGCAATCGCGCCGATGGTAGTGTGGGGTCTCCCCATGTGAGAGTAGGTCATCGCCAAGCGCCTAATTATCTTGTAAAGATGTAACAAAGCCAGCTGAATAAGCTGGCTTTTTTGCATTTCACTTTTAGCTATACCCGTTTGATGACGCATAATATTTATTCCTAGATTGTTAAATTATCGCTGAACTCCATTAATTAGCAGAAGATCTCGATAACTTCGTTAAGTCCTTTTGCTTAGTATCCTATTTCCCGTTAGCATACGAATAATTCATTGTTCAGTAGAAGGCTGCCTAGCGCAGATGCTTAGAAAACTTTCACTCGCAGTTCTAATTCCTCTTTGTATGCTAATACTTTATTTGGTGTTAGTCATAGGAGAGTATTTGTATGAGAGTGATCAAATACGCAGTGAGCTCGCTGGACGTCAGGTTACTCAAATAAAACAACAGCTTTTGAGAATGCAGGCGGTTGTACAATCGGCACAAGTTTTACAGGATATTGAGCGTATAGAACAAGAGGTGTCATTGGCTGCACTGGATATGAACACAATGGTGTATATATTGGTGGATATGGATAGTCGGATCCGCTTTGCTAATCATACCGTTTGGCGCGATAGTAATGCTATTCAAGTTATTGATGGTTATGATGTTGTTCGACATCATACCGTTGCTCAATCCTCTCTCCCGCAAGTATCTGTCAATATGGAGCGTTTAACGATTCAGGCTTATTATCCTGTTATTTCTCAATACCCTGGTGCAGTTGAATTAATTTACCTCGAATCTGACTTGGCTCCTTTAGTTTCAGAAGCCTCTGCTAAGTTACAACAGCGATTTATCCGTGTATGGGGCTTGGGTGGATTGCTATTGATTGGTTTTACTCTCATTTTATATTTTTTATTAATTAAGCCATTTCGGATTTTAAGTGAAAGTGCAAAGCATATAGGTACACCTGAATTTTCAACTCAGATCCCTTGGAGTTCTTCAGAGGTTTTGTCACTGCAAAGCAGTTTACAGGAGGTACATGCCCGTTTGGGACGTGCAGTAAAACAGCTAAATGACAGTGAGCAGCGTTGGCTATTTGCCGTTGAGGGATCTCGTAATGGTATTTGGGATTGGGATATTAGCACTGGTGAAGTATTTCTTTCCGATCGTTGGAAAGAGATGATTGGATATGCTCCTGATGAATTAGAGTGTGTTTTTAAAACTTGGGAGTCGCGGCTGCATCCGGAAGACCGAGATACTGTTTTAGATTGTTTGCAGGAATATATTAGCGGTAAAAGTAAAGAGTTTGAGAGTGTCCATAGACTGCGGCATCGTGATGGTCATTATATATGGGTGCTCGATCGTGGCATGCTTGTTGATTGGGATCATTTGGGCCGTCCAATGCGGATGATAGGCATCCATGTTGATGTATCTGAAAGTGAGAAAAACCATGCAGCAATTGCAGAGTTAGTTGAACATTCAGTTGCAGGGCATCGAATGTTACCAGCAGTATTCATGGAACGTTTGTCCCAATTTCTGACTCAAGAAGATAATTCTGGTCATTGGGGAGGATTATTTTTTATTGAGGTTGAGAGTTTAGGGGTAATGAACTCGCTAACTTCACATGAAGCTGAGCGTTTATTTACACAGATTGGCGCGAGACTCTCGAGCTACTTCACAGACAATATTATTGTTGGACATTTGGAGTTAGGGCGTTTCACCTTGCTTGCTAAAGAATTGTCGATTGATGCAGAAGTGGCTGCACGTCGAACTCTAGCCCTAGCGACTGAGTTGAGGCAAATCATTGCAAGACCATTTCATTACAGAGATCATCACTTTGAATTAAATGCCAATGTCGGTATTTATCTGCTCGATCCAGTAGAAACATTAGAGCCCCTACTTGTGATACGCTGCGCCGAGCTAGCCCAAAAACATGCAAAATTGTTAGGGCAATGCGGTTGCGCTTTTTATCATTCGGAGTTAGATGTTCGTCAGAGCCGTGATGAGCTGTTACAACATGAGCTTAAGTTAGCGATAGAACATGAAAAGCTATCATTAATGTTTCAACCGATTGTGAATGTAGCGGGCGAAATTCTCTCTGCAGAAGTGTTATCACGTTGGTATTTAGCTAATGGTGATGTTGTTTCTCCTTCTGAATTTATTGCCCTTGCTGAACGTTGTGGTTTGATTGCTGGGTTAGATTTAAGTGTTGCTAAACGAATATGTATATTATTACAGCAAGCAGATGAGCAGGGTTTATCTCTTCCTCGTATAACGATCAATATTAGCGCGTTATCATTTTGTCAGATTGATTTTATTGAGCATTTAATTGCTTTGATTCGTACGTATTCAATTCGTACTAATCAACTTGGCATTGAATTAAATGAATCTGCACTACTCTTACAAGATGCTTTTGTGAATGAACGTATTACCCAGTTAGTGGAGATTGGGGTGCCAGTCATTCTAGATAACTTTGGTTCAGGTCACGCTGCGTTAAGCTGCTTAAATCAGTATCCGATAAGCGAAGTAAAGTTAGATCTGAGTTGTGTCGCTTCTATTACCTCGACGCAGATATGGCAAAAAGCATTAATTCAATCAGTATTACCATTCGACCTATGCTTAGTGGCTAAAGGTATAGAGTCAGCACAGCAACAACAGATATTTACGGCATTAGGTTGCCATGCTTATCAAGGCTATTATTATAGCCGAGCACTAAATTTTGCTGATTTTAAACAACTTTTCCATTCGAATTCTTTGTTGCGTAGCGTTTAAAAAAATCGAGTGCATAGTTTAAGGCTTGGTTTCGGCAGGCGTCTTTTTCCATAAAAATCTCATGGGCAGCTCCAGCGATTACTTTCAATTGGCAATGGGTACTCACGGCGAGATTCTGGGCCGCATTATCAACAATCTTATCTTCACTCGCTTGCAGTATCAGTATCGGAGTGCGAATTTGTGCCGTTGCCAGTACGCAAGTATCTGCGGCATCTAAAGATTCAGTCAACCAACGGTTAGTGGGTGAACCGAGTTGTAACTTAGGCGCGGCATCATACAATTCTCGGTAGGCTTGGTATCGGGTTTGGCTGTGAGTTAGCTCATTCCCTTTGAATGGAACAGGTTTATAGTTTTGTCCTGCAAGCACATAATTAGGCTCGCCGCCATTGAGTGTGGTATCGAGTTTACTGGCTAACCAACGCACGAACCCTTTAGGCATAGGTAATTTAATGCCATACATGGGCGCCGAAAATGCCGCCGCAGTAAAAATATCGGGGTGCTGTTTGAGATACAAAGTGCCAATCGCGCCACCCATTGAATGGCCGAGTAGCATGAGTTGTTTGTCGTTTTGTGGTAACACTATCTTCTGCATAAATAGAGCAAAGTCATCGATATAATCATTAAATCTTCGCACGTGTCCCATATGTGGGTTGATTGTCATTCGATCCGATAGCCCTTGGCCACGATGATCTATGGCATAAACAGAGTAACCCTGTTGGTATAAGTCGAAGATCAATTCTTGATACTTTAAATAGGACTCGACTCGACCACTGCTGAGAACAATTGCGGTATGCGCTTGGGGATGTTTGACCATCATATAGGCCAGCGTGACGCCGTCGGCAGAGGCTAGCGTATCTTGGACAACGGTTTGCCAGAAGGCTTGCTGCTCTGAGGTATTTAAATCGTGTTCAGTTGAAAATGTCGCTTTGGCTTGGCTCATACTCAGTCGCAAATCATTTGGCTTGAATGGTTTGCTAGAGTGTAACAGACAACCATGGGAGTCTGAAAATACCGACTCCCATGAATTTCATTAACTTAGCGTGTCACCTTTTTCGCTTCAATAAAATCATTGATTTGCTGTTCGAGGATTGACATAGGCACTGAGCCATTTTCGAGCACAGCATCGTGGAAGGCACGAATATCAAATTTGTCGCCGAGTTCCTGTTCTGCCTTGGCACGTAATCGTTTGATTGTTAACTCACCAATCTTGTAGGACAAGGCTTGTCCTGGCCACGAAATATAGCGGTCAATTTCGGTAGTGACATTGTGCAGTGATAGTGCGGTATTGCTAGCCATAAAGTCGATGGCTTGTTGACGACTCCATCCTTGGGCATGCATGCCTGTGTCTACAACTAAACGTGCAGCACGCCACATTTCATAGGTTAAGCGACCAAAGTTACTGTATGGATCTTGGTAGAAACCGGCCTCTAAGCCTAAGTATTCGCTATACAAGCCCCATCCTTCACCAAAGGCAGAGATATAGCTATAACGACGGAAGTCGGGGAGTGAAGTTAGTTCAGAGTTCAATGAAATTTGCAGATGATGACCGGGTACGGCTTCATGCAAGGTTAAGGCTTCTAACTCGTAGAGTGGGCGCTTATCCAATGCATAAGTGTTGACCCAGTAGTAACCTGGCTCGTCATCGCTGTTAGATCCTGAATATCGCCCCGTGGTGTATTTCGGTGCAATTTCGGCGGGTACTGGTGCAATGCCATAGGGTTTACGGGGGAGTTTGCCGAAGTACTTAGGCAGCATGGCATCGGCTTTTTTGGCAATAAATGCCGCTTCTTTGAGTAACTGATCGGCACTGGTGGTGTAAAACTTGGGATCGGTCCGCAAAAAATGTAAGAAGTCGGCAAAGTTGCCTTTAAAGCCTACCGACGCGATGATTTGTTCCATTTCTTGGCGGATACGCTGTACTTCTTTTAAGCCCAGTTCATGCACTTGCATCGACGTCATATTCAAGGTCGTATAGTAACGTACTCTATTCTCATAAAATTCTGCACCGTTAGGTAAGCTACTCGCTGCGATATTTTCCCGTGCATTGGGAATGTACTCTTTAGTCATAAAATCATAAAAGTTTTGGTACAGAGGTAGAACTTTTTGCTCAACTAAAGCGCGGCCTTCTTGGGTCAGCTGAGTTTTTTGTGCCTCAGTGAAATAGCTGGGATATTGCGTAAAAGGTTTGAAATAACCGCTCTTTTCAACAGGGACAATATAAGCACTGATACTGTCTTCAAAGCCATTGAGTGTCACTTTTGGCGGCGTTATTCCCTCGGCTAATCCTTGTTTTAGCCAGTGGGTTTGCTGGGCGAAATAGGTCGGGAGTGCATTGAGTTTGGCAATATAGTTGCGGTAATCCTCTAAGGTGTTGAATCTTCCCTGTGCGATTGACGTGATATACGCGTGGAAGCCGCTTTCCGCCGTAATGGGCAGGTAATAATCCTTGAAGCTATATAGGTCGACATCGTTTTGGATCTGATCTTCCAGTATTTGAGCATTAATCTTATCTTCTTTACTCAAGCTGCTGCGGTCGAGTGCTTTGAGCTGCGCTAATACTGCGATTTGACCTTGATTAAGCTTAGCGAGCGCGGCTGGCGAGAGATCTGCTAATTTTCCTGCGGCACTGGTATCACCCATGCTGTAAGCCATTTCAGGACTCGCGCTGAGCTGTAATTGCCAGCTTTGGTCGATAATCGCTTGCAGCGCGGGAGCGATTGGCTCAACTTGCGACTGTGCTGCTGATATTGTCTGTGACGATGGGGTTTGAATATTTTTTGTGGTTTGAGTGGCACTGCAGGCGGCTAATGCGAATATCAATAAACTGGGGGTTAAGAGTTTATGCATGTTAGATCTCTGATATTTTCTTTGTTATTGAAGTCATTATGCCTGATGAATACGGCAGTTCCTTGTACGGATATTAAGCAGAATTGTGACTAAATGTGAATTTAAATGCATCTGGTCCATAAATGCCCCTGAAAATGCGTGTTAAACTTAGTGTCCGCCCGCGACCAAATAACAAAAGCATTGGCTGGGTAGTTCAAATAGGGGTTAAATATGATTGATACATCCATTCCATTGGTGGATCTGCATCGTCACCTAGACGGTAATGTGCGGGTAAATACCATTTGGGAACTAGGACACCAACACGGCATTGCGCTACCTGCCGATTCTTTAGAGACACTCGCACCTTTTGTGCAAATTCAGGGGAAAGAAACTAGCTTAGTCGCCTTCTTAAAGAAACTCGATTGGATGGTTGCCGTACTCGCTGATTTGGATGCAGTGAAACGCGTCGCCTATGAAAACGTTGCCGATGCGGCGTTATCTGGCTTAGATTACGCTGAGTTACGTTTTAGTCCTTACTATATGGCGATGAACCATAAGTTACCGATTGAAGGCGTAGTTGAGGCGGTAGTTGACGGCGTTAAAGCGGGCTTAAAAGACTATAACGTGAAGATCAATTTAATTGGCATTATGTCACGTTCATTTGGTCAAGCAGCTTGTACTCAAGAACTTGAAGGCTTACTTGCCCATAAACAACATCTCGTGGCGATGGACTTGGCAGGTGATGAATTGGGTTTCCCAGGTGAGTTATTTAACGATCACTTTAAACGTGTTCGTGATGCAGGCCTTGCGATTACGGCTCACGCCGGTGAAGCTGCGGGCTCACAAAGTATGTGGCAAGCGATTCAAGAACTTGGCGCAACTCGAATTGGCCACGGGGTGAACGCGATTCACGATCCTAAGCTGATGGAATATCTCGCTAAGCACCGTATTGGCATCGAATCTTGCCCGACCAGTAACTTGCATACTTCTACAGTGGTTTCTTACGCTGAGCATCCATTCAGAACCTTTATGGATGCAGGCGTGTTGATAAGCCTAAATACCGATGATCCTGGTGTGAGTGCTATCGATATTAAGCATGAGTATCGTATCGCTAAATCTGAACTCAAGTTAACCGATGCTGAGTTAGCGCAGGTGCAACGCAACGGGGTTGAAATGGCATTTTTATCCGATAGTGAGCGCAAAGCACTCTATGCCGCTAAGGTATAAGTCGATTCTGAGTCGTTAATAAAAATTGCCATCAATAAAAAATCCGACTTAGAGTCGGATTTTTTGTGCAGCACTTGTGAGTACGGCAAAGAGCCTTTAGATCACGCGCGAGAACTGTTGCTGACGCGCTTTTTGACGGTAGTAAAGGTCGAAGCACATACAGATATTGCGGATCAATAAACGGCCTGTTGGGCTGATAGTGATTTTTCTGTCGACCACTTCAACTAATTTATCGTCGATAAAAGTTTGCAGTAGTTTTAAGTCTTCGGCGAAGTATTCTTCAAACTGGATCCCCAGTTTTTCATCCATTTTGGCCATATCTAAATCGAAGTGGCAAATCAGCTGTTTAATCACTACGCGGCGGATTTCATCGTCACGGTTTAGGCTGCAACCTTTCCACAGGGCATGGCCGTCTTTATCTATGGCTTCATAGTAAGGACGGATATCTTTCTGGTTTTGTGCATAGCAATCGCCAATCTGACTGATGGACGATACGCCAAGACCTAACAAATCGCATTCTTCTTGGGTGGTATAACCCTGGAAGTTGCGGTGTAGTCTGCCTTCACGCTGTAACTTGGCTAACTCGTCATCGGGCTTAGCAAAGTGGTCCATACCAATATATTGGTAGCCCGCGCCAGTTAAGGTCTCGATCGTTTGGTGCAGCATTTCGAGTTTTTGTTTTGGCGAAGGTAAATGTTCGTCTTTGATCTTACGCTGAGCGGCAAAGCGCGCAGGTAAGTGAGCATAGTTAAATACCGATAACCGATCAGGCGATAAATCTAAAACGCGCTGCATTGTTGCGGCAAATGTTTCTGGTGTTTGGTGTGGCAAGCCATAGATTAAATCTATGTTGGTTGACACAAACCCCATGGCTTTTGCTTTAGCCATTAAGTCGAAAATAAATTGCTCGTCTTGCTCGCGATTAACGGCAATTTGCACTTCTTTATTGAAATCTTGTACGCCGATGGAGATTCGGTTAAAACCCGCTTCTTTCAACGTGTCGAGCATTGAAAGTTCAATCTCGCGGGGATCGACTTCAATTGAAAACTCACCTTCATCCGCAAAGTTAAAGTTGGCTTTAATCAATGATGTCAGCTTTAAAATTTGCTCTGGATTTAAGAAAGTGGGTGTACCGCCGCCCCAATGCATTTGGGTCACACTGTAATGTTTGAACAGGGGTGCACGTTTAATAATTTCTTGGCTTAAATATTCAATGTACTGATCGGCTTTGTGTTGGTGGCGGGTGATGACTTTATTACAGCCGCAGTAATAGCAAAGCTTGGCACAGAACGGGATATGAATATACAGCGATAGCTTATCGCTTTTGCTAGTTTCAATGGCAGTTAATAGACTTTGTTCGGTGAAAGAATCATCGAACTCTAATGCCGTTGGGTAAGAGGTATAACGGGGACCGCTGTAGTTATATTTTTCGATCATCGACTGATCCCAACTAATCTGAGTGGGCTGCTTCAAGGCGTGTCCTCCGAGGGTAAATTAGCAACAAGCGAAGTATGCAAGGTTCTATAGTAAATAACCTTGATCTAGGTTGTAAAAATGAAGTCTGCATTTTTAGAAGTTACGCAATATCTATGAAAAAGGTTTCAATGTCTGTCATTTTTTGGAGGTTTTGTGCACAGGTTCACGGGAAGATGTTTTGGGCGGTACAAAATAATGTGATGTAGATGACCTCAAAAGTCACCGTTTATGGTTTCGGGGTCTTTTTAGTGTGTTGCTTTGAGTTGGTAGTCGGATAATTTTTTTGCATCATCATTGATGCCCTCAGCCAGTTCAGCTTCTGACTTCATTCTGATTAAGTCTAACTTCATCCTTTCCTGCTTAGGCAATGCTTGGCGAGCCTCCATTATGGGATGACCTTTAATTAACTCAAAGTGTTGGAATAATGAAGGAAACTCTGGAGCCACCCGTTCACTGAGGGATAAAATCTCGAATAAACGGCCAATTCTCACCACGCCTTCAGATATTTCGCACCGATCTTCAATCATTGCTGTCGCTATATAGCGAATATCTCCTAAAACTTGAGCTCTTTTCGCATTTGCAGCAACTTCTCGTTCGGCATGTGCTACCTGTTGACGTTGTTTTTGCCGCTTGAGTTTTAAGAGTAAAAAGGTAGCGTAGCTACTGAGTGCCACTATGATGATAAAACCGAGGACAATGAGAGCCGTAGACACAAATATTCCTTATGTAACAGGCATAAAAACAAAGGAAATTATGCCTTTGCTTTTATGCATTATTAGAAATTAGAATTTATCTTGATAATCTTTAAGTAAATCAGCACCTGACTCAAATTTATCGAACAACTCATCATCGGAGAGCGCTTTAGCTGAGGCAGGCACATCCTCATCTAGTTCATCACTTATTCCAAGTTTGACCATCAGAGCTTCAATCTTATTTAACTGTTGATCTAACCATTTTTGATCGGCGTCATTAAGGTCGCGACCTTCTTCTAGCATATCGAGTAATTGGTTTAGTCTTGGATCTTCTTCCAGCTTCAACAACTTTTGCTCATCAGTTAGTTTAGGTTGCTTAACCTTTGCTGCTTGCGTTGTTTCTGTTGCCGCTGGAATGGCTAATAGCACAGGTTTTTTACTGCCATGGCGTGGATCTTTCTTTTGCGTTGCAGTTTGCTGCGGAGCCTGAGCAAGGATCAGTCCTTCATTATGACGACTACCTGACTTATTACCGCTTTCTTTACGTTTGCCAGTTGCTACAGCACGGTCTTGCTTTTTCACTCTTGGCTGCAACTTGGGGCTATTCTCGCCGCCCTTGCGTGTTTTCTTGCTACGAGACATGGTTTTCTCAATTATTTACAACGTGTGGCCTTACAGATAAGAGATAATCATATCTATAAGGTGCTAAATTAGGTCGGGTGTTATACCAGATTATGATGTTTTTTGCATCAAAACGAGGTCTTTCGCGGCAAATAATAGTTCAAAATCGCTATTGTTTGCTAGGAACTCAAAGGTCTGTCGTTGGTAAAAGCTTACATGAGTGAGATTATTTTTATGATGCCACTTAGCAAAACCATCTAAATCAATTAGTAATGGAGTACTAATTGCTAACCATCCTCTTAGACGTAATAAGCGCGAGAGCAGACTCCATTCTTTTATGGGGTTTTTAAAATGTTCAAAGACACGATAGCAGCAAATAAAATCATACTCCTGCTTGAGTGTTTCATGGTCTGGTGCAAAGAAGGGATCATATTGGTTTAATTTGTGGCCCGCATTTTCTATGGTCGTCAGGCTCTCATCATCGAGTATGCGACCAAAATTCAATCCTAATAAACTGCCAGCTTGTTGCTGCTCTAATTGCGCTAACAGCGGCAAAATAAATTGCGATAACTGCTTTTGCTTCGACGCTATGCGTGAACGACCGTATCTTTGCTTCTCTGCCGCGGGGGGTAAATGGCTATTCGCATCCGCAAAGGTTAACTCACATGTCTTGCAAACATAAAAACTCCGCTTTTTATCTTGATGAAGGAGTTGTGTCTGACTGTTATGACAAAGAGGGCATCTGGGCATTGAGTCTGCTGAAGTGGTTATTAAGGCTTTGATTGTACCAATTATATTGGTTGAGTGCACATTTTAGACACTGATGGTGTGTTACAAAAGAAAAAAGGCGGCAGTTTAACTGCCGCCTTACAAAGGGTGCATTTAGCACCTTATCCTGATTCCAAGTATCCATACTTGCTATGCGACTTTCCCGGTCGGTATCCTTCTTTTTTTACTGCTTTCCCTGCAACATTTTCGTTATCGGTCTTCCAGACACTTAATTCATTTTCTGTCGCCATCCTGACCACAGTTTCTGTAGATGGTCTCAAGACACATCTTGTATAGCAGCGTCATCATTGACGTTCAGTTAACCATCCATGTTGCTTAAAGTACCTTCCAGTGATAACAAGCTTCCAGCCAGTGCATCCTAAGCTAATTAGCTTCCTTTGCTA
This sequence comes from Shewanella sp. JNE2, assembly GCF_023159115.1. Lineage (NCBI taxonomy): Bacteria > Pseudomonadati > Pseudomonadota > Gammaproteobacteria > Alteromonadales > Shewanellaceae > Shewanella > Shewanella sp. JNE2. The sequence continues at coordinate 54,407 of NZ_CP096169.1, forward strand.
CAATTTGAATCATTCAAACTGTGTCCTGATGGGGCAAGTTACCCTGAGTGTAAGGCGTTTTGCTTAGCGCAAATTGGCGTTATCGGCCATCCCTTACAAAAATGTACTGACTTGGATTTCAAAGCGAAACCACGACTCTTGTTATTATTAGAGAGTAGTCTTAATTATATTATTGTTATTGAGTCTTTTTATTCTTATATCTTTAATGTTAATTATACCGAAATCTGCAAGTTATGATTAATTTATTTGTACAAGCAGATGGGTTTATCTCGGTACGGGGCTAATTAAACCTAAATACGTGATCTATGTCAAGCCTGAATCTTTCGCAGTTTACGTGAACGTAAACTTTGGGTGTAAAAAAAGGGTGACAAAACACCCTTTTTAATACTGTGAACTTATTTTAAACTTGATAGATATTTGGATAACGCATCAATATCGTTATCATTTAACTTTTTAGCTACATCTTGCATCATGCCATTCAAGTCATTATTGCGTCCAGCATCACGGAATTTGGTGAGTTGAATTTTGATATAGTTTGCATGTTGGCCTGCAAGCGTTGGAAAACCTGCTAATTCAGCACCTTTTGCATCAGGACCATGACATGCCATGCAGGCGGTAATACCACGGGAAACGTCACCGCCTTTGTAGAGTTGAGCGCCGAGCTCTGGGATATCTTTTACTTCACCAACTTGAACTGTTTGACTCGCAAAATATGCGCTAATGTCGAGAATATCTTGATCGCTTAGAGCTATAGACATACCACCCATGATAGGATCCATACGACCGTTTTTACCACCAGTTTGCGCTGCGCTACGGAAATCGTGTAATTGCTTCTGGAGATAAGTGCCGTGTTGGCCAGCAAGCTTAGGGTACATATCGATCATGCTGTTACCGTCCATGCCATGGCAGGCTGAGCAAACGATAATTTTAGTTTTTCCCGCTTCAGCATTACCTTCAGCAATCGCAGGTGAAGATATGGCGGCAACTACAACAGACAGCGCAAGAGCTAACTTTTTCATGGCGTTCCAACTTCTGGTTAAGATTATTATCCTGAGCTTACTAGGGTGACCCGCAAGCGTGGTAAAATGTATTTAATGTGATCGGAGTAATATTTTACACGAAAACGTGGAAAAGTAAGCAATTCTTCATTAATTATGGTATTGCGCAGCAAATATTTTGGAGTAAATAGTGACTGAATCTCATATAGATTTTCGCAGGGCGAAGTTTTTAATTAGTGCACCAGACATTGCACACTTGGATCAATATCTGCCCGGCGATGTTGGTGTTGAGATTGCTTTTGCTGGCCGCTCTAATGCTGGAAAGTCTAGCGCACTCAATGCTTTAACTGAGCAAAAGAGTTTGGCGAGAACCAGTAAAACACCTGGACGGACTCAGCTAATTAACGTCTTTGAACTCGATTCTCAGCGACGATTGGTGGATTTGCCTGGTTATGGTTTTGCACAAGTACCACTGGCAATGAAAAACAAATGGCAGCAAGCCTTGGGTGAATATTTGCAAAAGCGTGCCTGTTTAAGTGGCGTAGTGGTGTTAATGGATATCCGTCATCCTTTAAAAGATTTAGATATGCAGATGATCGAGTGGGCAGTTGCGAGTGAGATCCCTGTTCTGGCTCTACTGACAAAGTCTGACAAGTTAGCTCAAAGTGCCAAAATGAAAACGGTGAATGAAGTGCGTAAAGCTCTGGCAGATTTTGGTGATTGGGTTCTGGTAGAGCCTTTCTCTGCTTTGAAGGGAACTGGTAAGCCTAAAGTCTTAAGTATCTTAAATGAATGGTGTCATCCCCAGTGGTTGAGGGATGAGTTAGATACCGCAGAACAATCTAACTAATCTTTTTATTAACAAAGCCTACGCAGCCTAACTTAAGCTGTGTAGTTTGCTTTGTGCCTTCTTTCTATCTTCTGGCAGTACTTCCCGCCACTTTTCAGATTTCAGGTAAAAAAATAGCCGATAACAGTGTTATCGGCCTAAATAATATTAGCTCTTTTGGGGAGAAGCTAAATTCAACAAGACTCAAGCACCATTAAAAATTAGCTTCAATGGTTCTCAATGAAGACAGCATACATGGGATTTACTGTTTATTAAAGTAAATGCTCTAAATTTTGTGATGAATTTTTTAAAAAATACGCAAAAAAAAGCCTCAGCAAACAAGTTGCTGAGGCGCCAGAATTTGGCTCATCACTATAAGTGAAATAAAGGTCTGAAAGATAGAACATCTTAACCTCTGTACCCTACGCAGAGAATAATACGGCATTTATCTTTAAATGGAAAACAGTTTTTTCAAAAAAGAGGTAATTATGTGCGTTTGATCTCAAGTTGTGTGTGAAAAAACATCTTATTTTGATCTGAAAATTTCATTTAAAGAACTTAACACGCTGTTTGTAATGAATTAATAGAAATTTTTATACAAAAACGATCACAGCATCAAATTTAATGTTTTTACTCTAAAATATTGGCTCGGCTTTAGCAGTCAAAAGTAAGAATGAGCACACATTCTTACTTATTATTTGATGACGACACTTAAAGGTGTTGATTAACAAGAAGATAAATCTGAATGCTATTGCTATAGTAGATTCAGATTTATCTTTGTTTTCATTGTGTTGATTTTAAGTTTTTTGTAAAAGATGTCGCTCAGATTGGGTTAGTGGGCTTCATCCCAATTATCACCAATGCCAGCTTCTGCGAGTAATGCTACATCGAGGATTGCAGCCTTCGCCATGAGTTCACATACTTTTTGTTTGAGCGTCTCTGCTTTATCGGCATCGACTTCGAATACTAATTCGTCGTGGACTTGCATAATCATGGCGATTTCGCCTTGGGTTTCTGTCTTGATCCACTGGGCAATATTGATCATGGCTTTTTTGATGATATCGGCAGCCGTGCCTTGCATCGGTGCGTTAATCGCAGCACGTTCTGCGCCTTGGCGGCGCATTGCATTACGATCCCGGATTTCGGGCAAGTAGAGGCGACGACCAAATAGTGTTGAAACATATCCTAATTCTGCTGCTCCTGCGCGCGTTTCTTCCATATACCTTAACACTCCCGGGTAGCGGGCGAAGTAAGTATCAATATAGGTTTGAGCTTCGTTACGAGGAATATCCAGTTGACGAGCTAAACCAAAGGCTGACATACCATAAATAAGGCCGAAGTTTACGGCTTTAGCGCGGCGTCGCTGTTCTGTTGTTACAGCATCAAAGTTAGTTCCAAATACTTCGGCAGCGGTGGCTCTGTGAATGTCTTTACCCTCGGCGAAGGCTTTGAGTAGACCCGCATCTTGGGATAGATGTGCCATGATCCGCAGTTCGATTTGTGAGTAATCAGCGGCCAAAATTTTACGGCCTGCAGGGGCGATAAAGGCTTGGCGAATGCGGCGACCTTCTTCGGTACGAATAGGAATATTCTGCAGGTTAGGCTCGCTTGACGATAAGCGCCCTGTTGCCGCATTAGCTTGGTGGTAACTTGTGTGAACGCGCCCAGTCTTGGCATTGACCATCAGCGGTAGTTTATCTGTGTAAGTACTTTTTAACTTAGATAGGCTGCGATGCTCGAGGATCACCTTTGGCAGTGGGAAATCTAAGGCTAATTCGACTAATACTTCTTCCGCGGTCGATGGCGCGCCCTTTGGTGTTTTTTTGGTGATTGGATAACCTAGTTTTTCAAAAAATAGCACTTGCAGTTGTTTGGGTGAACCGAGATTAAATTTTTCACCTGCAATCTCGTAGGCTTTTTCTTCTAAGGTATCGATTTTACGCGCTAGCTCATCACTCTGTTGGCCGAGTAACATGCTATCAATTAATACACCTTGGCGCTCAATGTCTGATAGTACTTGGATTAAGGGTAATTCAATTTCAGTAAATACTGAGGCCAATTGAGGTTCTTTTTCTAGCCTTGGCCATAGGTGCTGGTGTAAACGCAGAGTAATATCCGCATCCTCCGCAGCATACGGGGCTGCAACTTCCAACGGGATTTGATTGAAGGTAAGTTGTTTCGCCCCTTTGCCTGCAATATCTTCAAAGCCAATGTTTTTATGGCCTAGATACTTGAGCGCTAATCCATCCATATCATGGCGTGAAGCCACGGAGTTAAAAACATAGGATTCGAGCATGGTATCAAATACGACACCCTGTAATTTAATGCCCGCATTAGCCAAAACGCTGATGTCATATTTCAGGTTCTGGCCGACTTTTTTGACCTTGTCGTCTTCTAAAATGGGGCGTAGTTTTTCGAGCGCAAATTGCTTATCTAACTGTTGAGGCGCGCCAACATAATCGTGAGCTAAAGGCAGGTAAGCGGCTTTGCCTGCTTCCACAGCGAAAGACATGCCAACCAGTTCGGCGACCATATAGTCGAGACTCGTGGTCTCTGTATCCACGGCTATTAATGATGCTTGTTTCAGCTTGGCAATCCATTCATCAAGCTGAGCTTCGGTTAAAATCGTGTCGTATTGAGTTTCAAGTGCAGGATTTGGCATAGAGCTTTCTTGGGTTTCGACTTTAGCCGCATCCGCGACTACGGTCGTTGGTGCTTTATTATCTAAGACCTCGGCAAGCCAGCGCTTAAACTCCATCTCGCTGTAGCATTTGATCAGTTCGTCTCTATCTGCGGGTTTGGCAGTGAGCTCATGCCAATCTTGCTCAAGTTCCACATCGGTTTTAATGGTAGCAAGTTCGTAGGAGAGTCTAAGCATGTCGGCATTTTCAATGATTTTTGCCGCCATCGTTTTTGCGCCCCTGAAGCCTAAGTCAGAGACCTTTTCGGGAGCTGCGAGTAGGTTGGCCACGCTTCCTGCACCAGTCAGCATAGCTAATGCCGTTTTTTCGCCGACACCAGGTAAGCCAGGAATATTATCGGCCTTATCGCCCATCAAGGCTAAGAAATCAATAATACGATCTGGACCTACACCATATTTTTCTGCAACTTCATCGGGCCCCATGATGGTATCTGTCATGGTATTGATCAGCGTGATATTTTCATCAACCAATTGGGCCATATCTTTATCACCTGTACTAATGAGTACGGCGCGATTCTCACGGCTTGCTTGGCGGGCAATTGTGCCGATAACATCATCCGCTTCAACGCCAGGGATAGAGATAAGGGGTAAACCAAGGGCGTGAATAATCCTATGCAGAGGTTCGATTTGTGAACGAAGATCATCCGGCATCGGTGGGCGCTGTGCTTTGTATTCGCTGTACATATCATTACGGAAGGTTTTACCTTTGGCATCGAATACGACGGCGATATGGCTCGGTTGGTAACGGCTCAATAGACTGCGTAACATATTTACTACGCCATAGACGGCACCCGTTGCTTCGCCCTTTGAGTTTGTCAGGTGAGGAGGCGCATAATAGGCGCGGTATAAATAAGAAGATCCATCCACAAGGACAAGTGGGTTGTTTGCAATGGTAGGCATAAGTATTTTTCGTTTATCGATGACTTAGATGGCGGTTAGCATGCCACAGAAGCACTATTTCAGCCATGGCAAATTGACACTCAGCCTGTGGATAAGTCTGTGAGTGAAAAAGTCAACTATGAATAATGGCTTTGTATACGACTAAGTGCGATATTTTTAAGTTGTTGTTTTTTATGTTTAAAATTGATTTTTGTGAGTTCAATACTGTTTCTTGAAAAATTTTCCTAATTTGTGGATTTTTTATTGACTCCGTAGAATACATCTAAGATTGACTTAATTTTCGACATCGCTCAGATTCGACGAATTAAGTTAGCACGATTTTTAATCAGATCAACCAATTTGTTTGCAGTTTGTTAAAACCAAATCACATAAGAGGGATATTTTTAATGAAAAAAATCGCAGTGTTACTCAGCGGGTGTGGTGTTTTCGATGGAACAGAGATCCATGAATCGGTTTTAACCCTATTATCTCTATCGAAAGCTGGCGCACATTATCAATGTTTTGCTCCTGATATCAATCAAATGCATGTAGTTAATCACTTATCTGGAGAAGTCGATGTCACTGATACGCGTAATGTATTGGTGGAATCGGCACGTATCGCCCGTGGGGAAATAAAGTCAACCACTGAGCTAGAGATTGCAGCATTTGACGCATTAGTTATTCCTGGCGGTTTTGGCGCGGCTAAAAACCTATGTAATTTTGCGACTAATGGTAGTGAGTGTGAAGTGGAGCCACTGGTGGCCGATTTTATCAATGAGTTCATTCTGGCGAAAAAGCCCGTTGGCTTTATCTGTATTGCCCCTATGATGATCCCGCGTTTATATCCCCATGGCGTAAAAGGCACGATCGGTAATGATAGCGAGACTGTCGCAGCGTTTAATTTGATGGGCGGTGAGCATCATATCGCAACAGTGCATGAGATAGTCGTGGATGAAGCGAATCGGATTGTTAGCACTCCCGCTTATATGTTGGCAGGCAGTATTGCTGAAGCGCACTCAGGCATCGAGAAGCTGGTTGCCAAGGTGCTGGAGATGACTGACGAGCGTTAGTTTGAGCCGCTTGTTGCGTGTGAGAGCGCGTCATTGAACCAAGATAAATCCCCATGCGTTTCAGGATTTATCTTGGTATAACGAAATTAGATTGAGTTCGGGGACTTTCGGCTATCGAATAACCCTTGGGTTAAACCTATAAATAAGCCACCAATGTGGGCACCATTAGCAACCGAAACCCCTAGAATATCCGTGAACCCTAATGCCAACCAAATCATCATAAATCCCATATATGCAGGCGGTAATCCTATGCCAGCGGCAGGTTTACGTATTCCCATGATCCAAGTGTAACCCACCACTGCATACACAACGCCCGATAGGCCACCGAAGTTAGGACCGCTGACATAGTATTGGATGATGTTTGGTAATGTGCCCGCCATAAAAAGTAGGATGAGCAACGGTGTAGTACCGATACGGGTTTCGATTCGGCCACCTAAATACCACCACCAGAGCAAGTTAAAGATGACGTGCATGGCGGAAAAATGTAGCAGGCTGGGTGTAAAAACACGCCAGAACTGGCTGAGATCTGATTGAGATACTGCTCCAAAATAGGACAGCGTTTCGTAGATTGGATTGGCGAATCCTAAGTTCATCGCTGCAAAGATGAGTACACAAACCGCAAATACAATCAGCGTGACTGGGCCTGCACCGGTAATAAATTGGGTAAAGAGCTGTAGCGAAGGGGCGCCATAATCGAGTTTGGTCTGAGTATCGCCATGTTCCCATGAGGCTTGCAGATATTTATTGTCGTAAGGGTGGGCAATAAAATGGGCAAACTCTTGGCGTGCTTGTTCCACATCTTTGTCATGGATAACAAGAATGGCGACACCTTGAACCAGCGGCTCGATTTGGCAGTCAATATTTTCACCTTTGAGGTAATCGACAAATGCCTGCGCGGCTCTGCTGTTGGGGAGTCTGCCAATTTCTATCATGCATTCGCCTCATGCCAGGCACTATAGCCGCCGTCTAGGCTGTAAACATCATCAAAACCTTGTTCGCATAAATACTGCGCGGCATTTTGGCTGCTCATACCGTGGTAGCAAACGACTACGAGTGGGCTATCCATATCTGCTTGGCTAATAAATTGTGCGAGATTTTCGTTATTCAGATTGGTTGCTCCAGCAATATGGCCATTGGTGAAGCTATTGCCATCGCGGATATCGACGATTTGCACTGGCTGTGCTTCGGTCATTTGCAGCAATTGATTAACGCTTAAGTGTTTAAAGGAAGACATAATAAAACCTGACAAAGCTAATAGATAAAAATCAAGATGGGATAAGTGTGCAACAAGGGGCTGCATGTGTACAGCCCCGTGATGGGTATTATAGCTAAGGGAATTAATCCCAGCTGAGGATGACTTTACCCGATTGACCCGAGCCCATAGCGTCAAAGCCTTTTTGGAAATCATCAATCTTGTAGTGGTGAGTGATGATTGGGGAAATGTCTAAGCCAGATTGGATAAGGCTTGCCATCTTGTACCAAGTTTCGAACATTTCACGGCCGTAAATGCCTTTAATGACCAAACCTTTGAAGATCACTTTGCTCCAATCAATAGCCATTTCGCCACCCGGAATACCGAGCATAGCGACTTTACCGCCGTGGTTCATGGTATCTAACATGGCGTGGAAGGCCGATGGTACGCCAGACATTTCTAATCCAACGTCAAAACCTTCGGTCATGCCGAGTTCTTTCATCACGTCTTTTAGATTTTCTTTTGATACGTTTACAGCGCGAGTCGCCCCTATTTTTCGGGCTAGCTCTAAGCGGTATTCGTTAACGTCGGTAATCACCACATGGCGAGCACCTACATGACGACATACTGCTGCTGCCATGATACCGATAGGACCTGCGCCTGTGATCAACACGTCTTCGCCGACTAAATCGAATGACAGTGCCGTGTGTACTGCGTTACCAAATGGGTCAAAGATTGAGGCTAAATCATCGCTGATATCATCAGGGATTTTAAAGGCGTTAAAGGCGGGGATAACTAAGTATTCGGCAAATGAACCTTCGCGGTTTACACCTACACCTGAGGTATTACGACATAGATGGGTGCGACCCGCGCGGCAATTACGGCAGTGGCCACAGGTGATATGGCCTTCGCCAGAAACACGATCACCGATTTTAAAACCACGGACTTCTTGGCCGATATCAACCACTTCACCCACATATTCGTGGCCGACCACCATAGGCACAGGAATGGTTTTTTGTGACCATTCGTCCCAGTTGTAGATGTGCATGTCGGTGCCACAAATGGCGGTCTTTTTAATCTTGATTAGCAGATCGTTGTGGCCCATTTCAGGCTTAGGCGCATCGACTAACCAAATGCCTTTTTCGGCTTTTAACTTGCTTAGTGCTTTCATGTTGTAGGGTCCTAAATAATCGCCATTTCTTTAGCAATACGGGTAAAGGCTTCAATCGCTTTGTCGAGTTGCTCACGGGTATGTGCCGCCGACATTTGCGTACGGATTCGGGCTTGTCCTTTGGGAACAACAGGGAAGGAGAAGCCAATCACGTAGATATGATCTTCTAATAAACGGTTCGCGAAGTCGCTTGCCAGTTTCGCATCGCCAATCATCACAGGGATAATTGCATGGTCGGCGCCGCCTAAAGTGAAGCCTGCCGCTGACATTTTTTCGCGGAAATAACGGCTGTTTTCCCATACCGCTTCACGCAGCGCCTGGCCAGATTTAAGCATCTCTAATACATGGATAGAGGCTGTCACAATCGACGGCGCCAATGAGTTAGAGAACAGATAAGGGCGAGAGCGTTGACGTAACCAGTCGATGACTTCTTTTTTACCTGAAGTGAAACCGCCCGATGCGCCGCCTAAGGCCTTGCCTAAGGTGCCAGTGATAATGTCGACACGGCCCATCACACCACAGTGTTCGTGGGAGCCGCGACCGTTTTGACCAACAAAGCCTACGGCGTGTGAGTCGTCTACCATCACTAGTGCGCCATATTTATCGGCTAAGTCACACACACCTTGCAGGTTGGCGATCACGCCGTCCATGGAGAACACGCCGTCAGTGGCGATCAAAATATTGCGCGCGCCGGCTTCTTTTGCGGTGATCAGTTGCGTTTCTAAGTCCGCCATATCGTTGTTAGCGTAACGGAAACGCTTAGCCTTACATAGGCGCACGCCATCGATGATAGAGGCATGGTTTAAGGCATCGGAGATAATCGCATCTTCGGCATCTAACAGGGTCTCGAACAGACCAGCGTTGGCGTCGAAGCAAGAAGAATACAGAATCGTGTCTTCCATGCCGAGGAACTCACTCAGGCTGGCTTCTAGCTTTTTATGGATATCTTGAGTACCACAAATAAAACGGACTGACGCCATACCGAAGCCATGGCTGTCTAGGCCTTGTTGGGCGGCTTTGATCAGTTCTGGGTGGTTGGCTAGGCCTAAGTAGTTGTTGGCACAAAAGTTAACAACTTTTTGATGGTTAACTTGAATGGCGGTCTGTTGCGGTGAGGCGATAATGCGTTCGCTTTTATATAAGCCTTCGGCTTTGATATCTGCAAGTTGTTGATTAATCTGTGCGTAGAATGAGGTAGAGGCCACCTGATATCTCCTTAGTTAACTTTATTCTGATTCTGGGAGTTGCGGCATTCTAACGCTAAACCCTATCGGCCTACAGCCTTTTTTTCATGCAGGTTCGCAAGATAAACTAGTTTAGGGCTAAAGTGGTTTTTACATTATAAAAACTAATGTGCAACATAAGTTTGGCACTGTTTGGCAGAGTCTTCTTTTAAGGGTGTAGAGCGAAAAATGAGTTCGCACTCAGTACTATGATTGCTTTGAGTTTAGTACCGAATGCGAGTTCTCTATGTAGGCGCAATAGGCGTTTATGATGATGCTAGAGGGATTCTTGATTCGCTAGCGCGTGGTAGTGCTGCTCTAGGCGAGTAAACGTCGCGACGGATGTCGGTGTTGCATAGGCTTTGAAAATCATTAGTACCCTCAAAACACCTTCATAGAGGGTCGCTTTAGTGATGGTCGAGGTGCTGGATTGAGTGAGTTGATAACCAATCCAAAAGCTGACGATCATTTTTATGGTATCCGCGAGTGGCGTGATTTTGCCAGTATCGACACTTAAAAAACCATCGAGTTTTAGCTTATGCAACACATGACTGGAGCGTGTTAACACTTGTTGTTGTGCGTGCAGATAACGTTTTTTTAATGCTTCGTCGCGGGCAAGAATATCGGCAAGATTGGCGTACATAAAACGGAATTGCCACAGAGTGTAAAACATGGCATCAAAGTAGCCGATTAACAGTTCTACATCCACTTGCTTATCTTCATAGGGTTGGAAACCCGATTCGAGATGATTTTCATACAAGCTGAAAATGGAGCGGATAATGTCCTCTTTATTGCGGAAATGATAATAAAGATTCCCTGGACTCATATTTAAATGGGCGGCTATATGGTTGGTGGTGATGTTTCTTTCGCCATGCTCGTTGAATAGTTCAAGGCTGGCATAGATTATTTTGTCGCGGGTTTTCATAAGTGATCCAAATTGCGAGTGAGCGCCACATAATTGAGAGAGTTAACCAACGACCGCCATACTGCTGGTAAATTATCCCTAATTTAAGTTCCTACAGCATTCAATTTTTGCATTTCGCAAAATGAACAAAAATTCAATACGATGAGTATTATGCTAACATTGCCACTATTCATCAGGCAAAACCCATAAGCACGTTTTTATGAATCGTTTTCTCTATTCCACGATTTTATATTTGTTATCTCCTTTGTTAGTTATCTATTTAGCCTTTCGTGGGATCAAAAGTTCGGATTACCGCGGTCGTTGCGGGGAGCGCTTTGGGTTAACTCGACTAAAATCGACGGATTTACTGATCCATTCAGTCTCTATGGGGGAAACGCTGGCAGCCATTCCATTGATCCGTTTGATTATGCAATCACACCCTGAGTTAGGCATTACGGTTACCACAACCAGTCCAACGGGGTCTGCCGAAGTGCGCAAAGCCTTTGGTGATAGGGTGCAACATTGCTATCTCCCCTTTGACTTACCTTGGTGTGTGAATCGTTTTTTGCGCCAAGTTTCGCCCAAGTGGTGTGTGATTATGGAGACTGAGCTGTGGCCTAACTTAGTTGCGATTGCGGCCAAACAAGGTGTGCGTTTGATGCTCGCCAACGCGAGGCTTTCGGCCAAGTCTGCGGCGCAATATGCTCGGTATCCTAAACTTAGTCTGCCGATGTTGCAGCGATTCGATGTTATTGCGGTGCAGACTCAAGTGGAAGCGCAGCGTTTTGTCGAGTTAGGTGTATCGCCAGACAGAGTGACGGTATGCGGTAGCTTGAAGTTTGATCTCTGTATTACGCCAGAGCGTTTAGCCAACGCTAAACTGTTACGTCAGGCTTGGGGGCGTGAAACATCACCAATTTGGGTCGCGGGGAGTGTGCACCCTGGTGAGTTTGACGCCATGCTTACCGCCCATCGGCACTTATTGGCTCAGTGGCCCGATGCTTTGCTGATTATCGTCCCGCGTCATCCAGAACAGTTTGCTAATATTGCTGAAATAGTTAAAAACCAAGGGTTTGAATCAGTTCTCCGCAGTAATCATCTTCCCGTGACGGTAACGACTCAAGTGCTGGTGGGCGATACCATGGGTGAGTTATTGACCTTTTATGGTGCGGCGGATCAAGCCTTTGTCGGGGGAAGTTTGATTCTCCATGGTGGTCATAATCCATTGGAACCTATTGCCATGGGCATACCTGTTATGGTTGGACCCAATTACCGAGATTTTGCCCAAATTACTCAAATGCTATCGGATGCAGGAGGACTAAGAATTGTTTCTTCGGCAGATGAACTTGGGGCAAACTTGATTGAATATTTTGCTGAACCTGAGCGATGTAAGCAGGCCGCGAATGCTGGACTCGCTGTGGTCGAGGCAAATCGCGGTGCGCTTGAACGGCAATTTGTGCTTGTGCAATCCTTATTAAATGCTTAATGCCGTTCGTCAATGAAGGACTTTTAAACTGGTACGTTACCAAAGTTAAGGCGTTGATGGACTTTGCATTACTGCTTGATAGCCTTGCATGAGTGTTGTCCAGTTATCAGCAGTGAAAGCAAGGTTTGGTTGTTTGCTTTGTTCTTTGTTAAAGGAGCGTAACAGTCTATCGAGATTTGATTTCTGCCATTGTGGATTCGGTGTTTTTAACTCACCACGGTCGAAATCAATAAGATAGAAACGTTCCTGTTGTCCTTCAGCCTGCATTGGTTGGAATAAGATATTTTTAGCATTGAGATCAGCATGGTACACACCACGCTGGTGGAATTGGGCGATAGTGGCACCCAACATCTGCCACTGTGTTGTACTCATTGTACCTTTGCCGAGTTTAGCGACTAAATCTTCGGCGCCTTCGACTCGTTCGATAATGATATCTGCGCGGTAAAATAATCCATCACGTACTATGTTGATTGCAATGGGTTTGGGCACGGTAAAATCTTCCCGATACAGGATGTCTAATAAGCGTAACTCGCCCATGGCACGGGTATTTTCTAGGCCTGTATAAACGTAAGCATCTTTACTGAATTTTTCCATAAGGCCACCGCGCCAATAATGACGTAATACCCAATGATTGTGTTCAAATGTGACAAACCAAGTGGTATAGCGACCTTTGGATGAGCCGACGATGGCATCTTTCGCGCGCCAAAAATCCACGGAAAACCACGCAGGAGTAATATTGGTTGGTGTATCCTGGCAAATCGCCATATGACCTTGGGTGGTTTTTATGATTTGTATCTGTCTATTCATCGGAGAATTGTTGACTTAAGCGTGGCACCTGCGGCCATTCTACATTAAGATCGTCGGCTTGCGCTAAACAACCTTAAAAGCCATGAGCTTCAATCCCAATGAGTTTAAATCCAAATAGCATGAATTCTCTTTGTCTACTTAGGTTATCTGCAATCGGTGATGTCTGTCATGCCGTGGCTATGGTGCAGGCGATTCAGCGGCAATATCCAGAGCTTAAAATCACTTGGGTGATAGGCAAGCTTGAATATCAATTGCTAAAGCATTTACCCTACATTGAGTTTGTTATTTTTGATAAATCCCAAGGGTGGCGTAGTTATTTTAGTTTGCGTAAGGCACTAAAAGGACGACGTTTTGATGTACTGCTGCATATGCAAGTGGCGCTACGCGCGACTTTGGCATCGTTAGCGATTTCAGCAAAAGTACGTATAGGTTTTGACCGTGCCCGCGCCAAAGAAGGCCAGTGGTTAGTGACAAATCATAGGGTTGAACCATTAGCTAAGCCCCATGTTCTCGAAGGCTTTATGGGGTTTGCTAAGGCGATAGGTGTTAACGATCTTACTCCTCAATGGAATATCCCTATTCCGATAGCCGATACAGAGTTTGCACAAATGCATATTAAAGACAATGAAAGTGTCTTTATTATTTGCGCCGCGGCCAGTAAGGCTGAGCGCAATTGGCTGCCTGAGCGATATGCCGCCGTTGCCAGCCATGCGATTGCCAAAGGATTTAGAGTCATGCTTTGTGGTGGCCCAACTCAGCTTGAGAAGGATTTAGCCGAGCAAATTTTGCAGGCGTGTCCCTCTAAAATCGATAATTTAGTGGGTAAAACCAGTCTAACTCAATTATTGGCGCTGCTAAAACGCGCCAGCTTAGTCTTAGCTCCGGATACGGGCCCTGCGCATATGGCGGTTACACAAGGCACGCCAGTCATTGGTTTATATGCCCATTCAAACCCTGGCCGAACAGGGCCTTACCTATCGCAGCAGTTTGTGGTGAGTGTCTATGATGAGGTCATAGTTTCACAACAAAGCGGTGAAGTTAAATGGGGCACCCGTGCGAAGGGCGAGCACTTGATGGCGCTAATCAGTGTTGATGCTGTGATTGAGAAGTTTGATCTGGTGGTTCAGCAGATACTCACTTAAGGCCTATGACTGGTGGAAGTGTTGTCGTTATTTTAAGTGCATAGCCGTATAAAATAGGTGTGAGGTTTGTATGAAAATATTTGTCATTAGCTTAGAGCGCTCAATAGAGCGCAGAACCCAAATGATTGCTAAGTTTGCCAAAGCAGGTATTGAATTCGAATTTTTTAATGCTGTTGATGCGTCGGAAGAAGGGTTTACTTTGTCCGACAGAGTTGCGCCCAATGTCACCAAAAAACGTAAAGGATATGAATTACTAAATAGTGAAGTTGCCTGTTATGCCAGTCATTATTTACTGTGGGAAAAATGTGTTCAAATGAATCAGCCGATAGTGATAGTTGAAGATCACGCGGAGTTAACTGATGATTTTAAGGCAACATTAGCTATTGCGTTTCAGCATATAAATGAGTTTGGTTATATTAAATTATCAGCACCTCTTAAAGATAGAAAGTTTATTGAAGATAAAAAAATAGATACATTCCATTCTATTGGGCACTATACTAAAAATACTTGTTTTACAACAGGATATATAGTTTCCCCTGATGCGGCCAAATGTTTTATTAAAGCAAGTGATCGTATTGTGGAACCTGTAGATGATTTTATGGAAAAACCATGGTTACATAGGGTTAGAGCCTATAGTCTTATGCCTTTTATTTGTTATAGAGCAAATCTCCCATCTACAATAGGTAGCGCTAGGAAGATAAAACATAAACTTGGGCTGGTAAAAAAATTATATATCGAATGTTTCAGGAGTTATGAGCGTATATTGAGATTGATTTATTGAAATTTATTTAAGTCATGGCTCGTTATTATAGTCATGACTTAAACTCTGCATATTAATATAGGATATTATGCCCCATATTTTTTTGTTTCTTTGCTTACTTTCTTAGCTAAAGCAACTTGAACCTTACCCTTGAAATATGCCATTTTTTCATTCAATGTCCTAGTCTCAAGTATCTGTGAGAAAACTTTGAACTTATTTTTTTTATATTTCTTATTTAAAATGATATCTGGATAAATTTCTTGTAATTTAACAATATCCATTTTTGGAGACAATTCTGGGTTTAGTTTATACAATTCACCGCCGATCGGTCTAGTGTGAATGACTGGTGTAACATCAATTATGCCAATTTTACCATTGATCATATGAGGCCATAAGAAATCTAATCCCCACCCTGATTTGCTTTGGGAGAAAGTGTGTTTAACTCTCTCTAAGCTAGATAAAGAAAAAATAGGAGCCATAACCTCAACAAAATTTGTAAAGCGAATAATAGATTTTTTTTGCTGCAATAAACATGGATGTGAGAAATAGGAATCCATGCTAAGTGCAGGTTGTGCTAGAGACAAATCAAAAGCTGAAAATAAATCAAACATTTTACAAATGGAGTTTGTATCAACCAGAAGATCGTCATCTGGAAACCACACTGCATCATATTTAGATATTATTTCCCAATTTTTATCTATAAGTCTTGATATTATAGGCCATTTCCCTCCTTTCATATGTTCATAATAATCAGCATGCTCAGAGTATTTTTTTTCTTCATTCCCGAAATAACTAATAAAAAGATCAAAGTTTCTTTTTTCGCTGTTAATCCAAGTTGGATGTAGTGAGTTGTCCCCAACTCTTGCGATAATTAAATATCTATTCATTTTAATTCTCTAATGAAATTGGGTTGTAAATGAAAGAAGGCATCTTGCTTTTTGATGCGGTATTTGAAATAAATTGATCTGCAGTATTGAGAGCTTCCTCAATAGTAACATCCATATCTAAATATCTATATGTGCCTAATCTTCCAACAAAAGTAATTCCATCCTCTCTCTGAGCTAATGATACGTAATTACTTAATATATCGCTATCATTGACTAATCTAACCGGATAGTATGGGATGTCATTTTCATCTGCTTCTCTACTGTATTCTTTAAAGCAAATAGTATCTTCATGAGACTCCCAAGGTGCAAAATGTTTATGCTCAGAGATTCTAGTGAATTTTTCAACGTTATCACAATAGTTAATGACTGCAGCACCTTGGTAATCACCTTTACTTCTAATTGGTATGAAATCTAGAGTTCTATAACTTAGGGTTCCATACTGATACTCAAAGTATTCATCAATCTTACCTGAGAAGAATACATGGTCATAGTTTCTAATTTCACTTCGCTCAAGCTTTTTTCCAAAATAAATTTTGATATTTTTATGATTAAGTAACTTTTCTATTAATGGAGTATAACCATCCTTAGGCATTCCTTGATAGCTATGGTTAAAGTAATTATCATCATAATTAAATCGAACAGGTAAGCGTTTTAAAATACTCGCAGGTAATTCTGAAGGTGAACGGCCCCATTGTTTTAGTGTGTATTCTTTAAAAAAAGCCTCATACAATGGCCTGCCAATAAATTTTAAAGCTTGTTCTTCAAAAGAGTGAGCCACCTCAATTGAACTGTCTGATTGTTGTTTAATAAAATCTTTAGCTAAGAGTGGTGATAATTGTTTTTTAAAAAATTGATTAATTGTATGTAGGTTGATTGGTAGTGAGAATACCTCTCCATTAGTGTGAGCTTTTACTCTATTGATATAAGGTTTAAATTCTACAAGGTTATTAACATAATCCCATACAAGCTTGTTATTGGTATGAAAGATATGTGGCCCGTATTTATGGACCATAACTCCAGTAGTTTGATCTCGGTATGAAAAGCAATTTCCACCTATATGTTCTCTTGGCTCGAAAACATGTACTTGATAACCATTTTTAGCCAGTTCATTTGCAATAACTGCACCTGATAGGCCTGCACCAGCAATTCCAATAGACATTCCCATAACTTTACTCATTGTGTTTGTGCTATATATGGATTATACCTATGTCTAGTTAATTTTGTCACTTTTGCCGCGATGGTTTTTGTGTTCGTTTAGTAGTTTAATTGTATTTTTATCGTTATTAATTTACTTTTTCTACCTATGTTATTCCAACTTTTATCGATAAAGTTTAAACTATCCTAGATATAGGATTAATTCTTTATAGTGTTTTAAATGTTAGTTTTTATCGTCCATAAATTAATTATGCTGGCGAATTTTTGTTTTATGGTGATTCCATTTTAACTACTTTTGATTTTTAGTCGTTTGATTTTACTAGGAATAAGTATAGATGAATACAAGAAGTTACTTAATGTATATCTCCCAAAATTATTCCTATGCCATTTTAAGGCCGCTTCAACAAGTGATTCTGGCGCGTGGCGACGAAGTCCGTTGGTTTTTAGAGGGCAATGAAGTCGACCCCAAATATCTCAAAGAAGATGAAAAGCGTTTACCTGATATCGATGCGGTAAAAGCATGGAAACCCGATGCCGTATTTGTGCCTGGTAATGTAGTGCCAAGCTTTATCCCTGGCGTAAAGGTTGGTGTCTTCCATGGCTTTAATGCGGGCAAAATAAATCGTAAGGGGCGTGAAGATCACTTCGAAATTCGTGATTGCTTTGACCTATATTGTACCCAAGGCCCCGACACTACGTTGCCTTTCCTTGCACTAGAAAAGAAATTAGGTACTTTTACAGTTGCCGAAACGGGCTGGCCAGCACTCGATCCCTTATTTATTGAAAATACAGACAATCCCTATATTAAGCCTGATGATCCAAGGCCTGTTGTACTCTTTTGTTCAACATTTTCACCTAGTCTGACTTGCGCGCCTGTCGTCTTTGAACAGATAAAAGCATTGTCGCAAAAAGGGCAATGGCGTTGGCTTGTGCAATTCCATCCTAAGATGAATCATAAAATTGTTGAGCAGTATAAGGCATTAGAAAATGATAACTTGCAGTTTGTCGAAACTGATAATGTGATCCCTTTATTGCAGGCTGGGGACGTAATGTTATGTGATACATCATCGATTCTACTGATGTTTTTAATGCAACGTAAACCTGTGGTGACCTTTAAAAATCAGTCACCTAAGGAGCATTTAATCGATATTAGCCGAGTCGAAGATATTGAGCCTGCATTAGCCAGAGCACTTAGCCGACCCGATGATCTAATGGCGCATATCCATGATTACTGTAACCAGATCCATCCCACAAGCGATGGTCTGTCTAGCCTACGTGTGCTCGCAGCTACAGATGCATTGATTGACAAGGGAACCGATTGGCTAAAACCTAAGCCGAAAAATTTATTGCGTCATTTTAAAATGCGTCGAAAGTTAGGTTATTGGAAATGCTAGGCCATTTTTTATAAAGAATTGATATTTGAGGTTATTAAGTGAAGAAGCACTCGTTATCCGTTATGTTAATCACCAAGAATGAGGCCGATCGCGTAGAGCGTTGCCTCGCGTCTATCGCAGATATTGCCGATGAAATTATCGTGCTTGATAGCGGTTCAACAGATAACACTCTCGCGATATGTCAAAAATATACTGACAAAATTACTGTTACCGACTGGCCAGGATTTGGTAAACAAAAGCAAAGGGCTTTGGATCAAACGAGCTGTGACTGGGTATTGTCAATTGATGCAGATGAAGCACTCGATGACACGATGCGAAATGCCTTAGTTGCGTTGTTATCACAGGAACAGATCAAAGAATCGGCTTTTTGCTTGCCATGGGGAGTCACTCTTTATGGTAAAACATTGAAGTATGGGCGTAGTGCTAGGGCTGTTTTACGGCTATTTAAGCGGGAGGGGGCGCGCTATACCCTTGATGAAGTTCATGAAACAGTGATTCCAGCGGATGGCAATATTGGTAAGTTAAAAGGATTATTATTACATTATACCCACCGTGATTATGGGCATGGTTTAAATAAAGCCGCTCAATATGCTTGGCTTGGTTCCCAGAAATATCACCGAAAGGGTAAAAAATCCCATGGTCTCATGTTGGCGCTTTTAAGAGGATTATGGACTTTTTTACATATTTACTTTTTACGCCGAGGCTTTTTAGATGGTCGAGTAGGGTTTATCGTTGCAATGACCTATGCACAAGTCAACTTTAATAAATATGTTGGATTATGGTTACTTGAAAATAAACGGTGCTAGTTTTTACCTAAACTTAGTATTAGCTCAAATTTCGGCGTTAGCATAAACCTATGCTCAAAAATAACTTTAAACTGTACCCTTATCGTTTAGCCATTGAGGCTTAGGTATATATGCAGGCCATAAAAGTATTAGTGACTGGGTGTAATGGTCAGGTCGGTAGGTGTTTAGTTACACAAATGCAGACTATGTTCTCTATTACTTTATGTGCATTAGAGCGTGAGCGGTTAGACATCACAAACCGTGAGCAGGTTTATACCGTTGTAAATCAATTTCATCCAGATGTGATTATCAATGCTGCGGCTTATACTGCAGTGGATAAAGCAGAGCAGGAAATTGAGTTGTGTTATGCAATTAATCGTGATGGCCCAAAGTATCTCGCTGAGGCTGCAAATCAAGTTGGTGCATTAATACTACATATTTCAAGTGATTATGTATTTTCTGGTCGCAAACACGGTTTATATACAGAGGATGATATCCCTGATCCTCTGGGAGTATATGGCCAGAGCAAGCTTGCAGGAGAAATTGAGGTTGCAAACCTATGCCCTCGTCATATTATTTTGCGTACAGCTTGGGTATTCGGAGAGCATGGTAAAAATTTTGTGAACACCATGCTGGGGCTCACACAAACGCACGATGAGTTAGGGGTTGTTGCAGACCAGTTTGGTGGGCCGACCTATGCGGCAGATATTGCTGCTAGCTTGATCACTATAACTAAAGCGATACGGTTAAAAAACGGTGCTAATTTCGGTATTTATCATTATTCCGGTGAGCCCCATGTTAGCTGGCATCAGTTTGCTGAATATATTTTTGAGCAGGCATTTGATGTGGGATTAATCAATAAAGAAATTCGGGTAAATGCCATTACAACAACTGACTACCCGACACAGGCGACACGCCCTGCCAATTCCAAGCTAGATTGCCGTAAGATAATGAAGCAGTTTGGAATTGCACCGAGTGACTGGCAAGCAGCGTTAAAAAATCTGAACCAGTGGTGAGTATTTACACATCGGCACGATTTTATGACCAATTCCTGAGAAAAAATGAACATTATTGATACTAAAATAGCCGATGTAAAAATCATTGAACCTAAGGTTTTTGGTGATGAACGCGGTTTCTTCTTTGAAAGTTTTAACCAACAGCAATTCGAGGCCGCCATTGGTCGTCAAGTTCAGTTTGTACAAGACAATCATTCAAAGTCGAGTAAAGGTGTGTTGCGTGGCCTGCATTATCAAGGTTCACCCCATGCACAAGCTAAGTTAGTACGTTGTGTTGTGGGTGAGGTGTTTGATGTTGTTGTGGATATTAGAAAGAACTCTTCCACGTTTGGTGAATGGTTGGGTGTGAGTTTAACGGCGGAAAACAAACGCCAGCTTTGGATCCCTCAGGGCTTTGCCCATGGTTTTCTGACTTTGAGTGATACTGCCGAGTGCTTATATAAAACCACAGATTACTATCATCAAGCGAGTGAGGGGGCCATCCGTTGGGATGACCCGCAATTGAATATTCAATGGCCTATAAACAGTCCGTTATTATCCCTAAAAGACCAGCAAGCCCAAACCTTTCTCGATTTTAAGGGTTTGCTCTAGGATGATTGGTTAACGTGTTTCCCCTTGTAAGGTTTTTCCAATAATTTTTGCGCCATCCTTTGGGTTTACTTATTGAATCGACTTAGCTGTTCGAGTGCTTGTTTCAAATAGTCAAAGTTAGGTTGCTGATCTTTAAGTGGTCTATTCATTTTATCCAGTAGATCATACTGGCCACTGGCTTCTACCTCTAAAATTGATTCGTTAGTTATTATTGCGAAACCACTATAATTTGAAGAGATGATCCAAGGACGATCATCTATTTGATTGAGAAGATCTTCTCCAACTGAATAATGGTTAATTGGGCTAGTTACACCCAGATAGTTTTCCATTATTGTTGGCACTAAATCTTGATGACTTGTGAGTTTATCGCGATTCTCTGACATCCTATCAACATTCACTTTAGGCCCCACTATCGCAAATGGCACTTTCACTTGAGCGTCGGTGTAATTGCTGTTATGGCCCCAAAAATTCAATTTATTATCATTAATTTCTTGGCCATGATCGCCCGTAATAATCACCAGCGTGTTATCGAGCTCACCTGATGACTTAAGTGTTTCTAATACGTTTTTAGCTAAGCTATCAACATAGTGAACACTGTTTTTATAGCGATTAAAAAATGGCACTGGATCCGAGTTATTATCCAATTTTAAGTAGTTTACTTCACCTAGCATCGGTTCATAGTGATGGGGGTAATCATTGGGGAAATCGTAACCGTGTGGCGAGTCAAAAAATAAAAATGAAAATACAGGCCGTTGTTTATCACGTTGTGCATACCATGCTGTCCAATCGTTAACCAGATTCGCATCCAGTGCCGATGGGCTTGTGCCTGATGAGCCAATACGTAAATTATCAATATTCACAAACACGGTTTGATCAAATTCAGGTTTGTGCAATTGCGCGGCAGTAAAGATGCCCATCTGGTAGTTGAGTTGTTGTAATCGGTCTACGATTAAGGGACTTTGCTGATTGGCTAACATGGCGTGCCAGTAAGTACTAGGTATACCGTAAAAAAGACCAAAAATACCCGCCCTTGTTGAGTTGCCAGAAGCGATATGCTGGTTAAAGATGACACCGGATTGTGCGAGCGCCCACAGGTTAGGTGTATTTTCTGCGTTAAAAGTATCTGCCCGCCAAGAGTCAATCACGAGCAATAAAATATTGGTCGGCTTTGATACTTCTGTAAAACTCAGTGGTTCAATGGGATAGCGTAAGTCACTTTGACTTTTTAAGGTGAGCGCCTTTTGTTGAGCAATAGCCGATTCGTTGATATAGCCATATTTACGCATTAGGCTGTTTGCTGTTGCAGGATAGAACAAAGGCAAGTAACGCTTTAGCTGGGTGACGGGCTGGTATGCATTTGCTGCCGCCCAGATATGTACACTATGGGTTGACAGTAATGCTATGATAGTTAACGATAAAAAATATCGATTTAATGATTTTTTTCGTAAAGGATTGCTTTCTAACCAACGGATAAGCAGCCATTCCCCCATCCATAAGACTCCAACTCCAACGCAGACCATTACCCAAGTTGACCACGGGAAACTGACAATTTGACCCGCGAGAATAAGATCGAGTACAACAGAGTTGATATGAAAACGATATTGGGCAAAGACAAAGGTATCAATGACTAAGACGCTAATTGCTAATGCCGCCAATCCGGATTGGAGACATTGCCTTAATGTGGTGGGTAAATAAACTAATGGCAGTGTCACTAACCCTAAAATCCCTGCTAGTAGAGCCATTTGCGAGAATGTACTCACAAGCAAGAAGAAAATCCCGAGACTATCGCTAGGTAGTTCAGGTAAAAAAGCAAAATAGCGGCTAGCAATGACCATCGCTATGAGTGCATTAACGAGTATTAATGCCCCATGAGAATGAAGTTTTAATTTAAGGGAGTGGTCTATCACTTGAACACCTTTAATTGCAGATTCTTAATATGACTCTTGCTGTGAATAGCAAAGTAACATCGTAACTTTTTGTATTTCATTTGAATTCTGTATATTTTAAACTTTTTTTATTCGGTTAGCTACGCGCCTTAGTTTGGATTGTGCCGAAAGTCATTTTTAACGATTTACGCTTGGGTGACGATTATCAGATATCTGTATTGAATTTGTATATAATACGCTTAAAAATTAAAGTCATCGTTATGTTTTTTTGCTGTTTTTATCAATAGAATTAATTGGTTAAAAAATGATTGTATTCAACGGGCACACGTTGAGTCTGCGACGGATTGAAAGGGTGTTTTGGTGTCTTTAATGAATTATGACAGTGAGGATGTACTTTTCTATGCATACAAGAGCGATTTATCCAGGAACTTTCGATCCTATCACTAATGGTCATGTGGACTTGATAGAGCGTGCGGCTAAACTATTTAAACATGTGACTATTGGTATTGCTGCTAACCCTTCTAAGCAACCTAGATTCACCCTAGAAGAACGTGTTGAGCTAGTTAATCGTGTTACTGCGCATCTGGATAATGTTGATGTGGTTGGTTTTTCTGGTTTATTGGTGGATTTTGCCAAGGAGCAAAAAGCCAGCGTACTCGTTCGTGGTTTGCGTGCTGTGTCTGATTTTGAGTATGAATTTCAACTCGCTAATATGAATCGTAGATTGAGCCCAGATCTTGAAAGCGTGTTTTTAACGCCTGCCGAGGAAAACTCTTTTATTTCCTCCACGCTAGTAAAAGAAGTGGCTTTACATGGCGGTGATGTCAGCCAATTTGTGCACCCAGAGGTAGCGGCTGCTTTAGCGGCAAAACTTACATCGATTAATACCTAGTTTTTGCTGCTAACCTATTTGGTTTTTACCTAGATAAGTTGTGTTATTCTTGAGGCATTGTGACCTCGCGACGATACCTAAAAGGATGTTATGAAGGCTTTTTTAACCCCCACTATCCTCGCTACTAGCGTTGCCTCTAGTCTATTATTTTCTTCAATACTTACCGCTGCACCTTGGGTCGATGCCTCAGATATTTATCTTAGAGCCGATATTCAAGCGTTAGCTGATGCGGGTGTTATTACTGTGCCAGTCAATACTTATCCTTTGATGTGGTCTGGGATTGGTGGAGATTTAGCGAAAGTTGAACCTGAGCTACTTTCACCTGCATTAGTACAAGCCTTTGCGCGGGTTAATTTTTATTATCACAATGCTGTCGATAATCGTGGAAATACACGGATAAAACTGTCCGCTGCAACCGATCCTGCACGTTTTCAGCACTACGGTTCTGATTATCGTGAAAAAGGAGAGGCGCTGGCATCCTATGAGTACCTTGGTTCGCGTATAGCCTATAAAACCACAGTCGCAGAAACTTATGATCCCCAAGATGATAAAAACTTCCGTCTCGATGAATCCTATTTTGCGATTATTTTTGGGAATTGGATTGCTACATTAGGTTCGGTCGAGCAGTGGTGGGGAGCGGGGTTTGACTCTGCGCTTCACCGCTCTAACAATGCTCGCCCTATGCAATCATTGACGCTAAGCCGTAATAATGCGTCTGCCTTAGAAACACCTTGGTTATCTTGGATTGGCCCTTGGACCTTTAAAACGGGCTTTAGCTTAACGGAAGTTGACCGCGCCGTGCCTAAGACTGCTGAGTGGGATATGCGCTTCAGTGCAAGGCCGATTAAACAGATTGAAGTGGGATTATCTTGGTCGACATTATTTTGTGGTGAAGGCCAAGAATGTGATGTTAGCTCATGGTGGGATGCGGTTGTTAGTCATTCAGTTTGTATTGATGGTTCGAACGATTGTGCGTTTGATCAGCGCCGCGATGCGGGCCACAGAACACAGAGTATCGATATGCGCTATGCCGACACTTGGCAGGATATTCCTGTGGGCTTATATCTAGAGCGTAGTTGTGAGAATGGTAGCGACTGCGGTTCTCTTTGGGGAATAGATACGCATTTTGGTACATCGAGTAAACAGTTTAAGCTGTTTATGGAATACTCTGACACCTATGTTAAGTGTGATGGCGACAGTGCAAATTGCTTCTATGAAGATCCTGTCTATTTAAGCGGTTCTCGCTATTATGGCCGTGCATTAGGCTCAACCTATGATAGTGATGCCCAAGTCTTTGTGTTGGGCTTGGTAGGGCAGTTTAATGATAGCCGCGGTTTTACCTCACTGCTGCGTTATGCTCAACTCAATAAAGATGGTACCAATGTGATTAATACGTGGGCGCCACAGCCTCCTAAAGAGGATTTATTGATGCTTGAGCTTTCCTATCGAATGCCAGTCTGGAAAGGCATGTTGAGCTTGGGAGGGACAGTATCAAGATCGGAATTTGATGTTCAAGACAATGATACCAATGCCACCTTCTTTAGTAATTTTGAGTATCGCTTTTGAGTCTTAATGTCTCTTCAAATAGTAAAGTGAATGCCAAGCTTCTGCTTGGCATTCTTTAAATCAACGAGTTTGGCAAATACTACAAAAAACGGTGGTACGTTGGCCTAAACGGATTTCACTGAGTAGGTTTCCACAGTTTGTGCAGGTTTCGCCGCCTCGACCATAAACATGGAGTTTTTGAGCAAAATATCCCGGTTTACCCTCAGCATTGGTGAAGTCTTTCAGTGTGGTTCCTCCCTGCTTTATCGCGTGAGCTAAGATTTGCTTCACCTCAGCAACTAATAGGCTTAAGCGTTCATTATCGATTTTTCCCGCTTCGGCTTCTGGGTGAATACCTGCTGCAAATAGCGCCTCGTTAGCGTAAATATTCCCCACACCGACGACAATATGGTTATCCATTAAACAGAGTTTAATTGCCTTCTTTTTTCCCGCTAATGCGGTGGCTAATTGATTAACATTAAAGGCATTGGTTAAAGGTTCTGGCCCAAGTTTGGCGAGTAATGGATGGGCTTCTTCAGGGAGTTCGCACCAAAGCCAAGCACCAAAACGTCTAGGGTCGTTAAAGCGTAATATACGCCCATTGGCGAGCACTAAGTCGATATGGTCATGTTTTTCAACGGGAGTGTTGTGCGGCAAGATCCGCAAACTTCCCGACATACCTAAATGGACGATAGTCGTGCCTGCATCTGTATCGATTAACAGATATTTAGCACGTCGGCGCACTTGGCGTATGGTTTGGCCAATAATGTGTTTAGCGATATCAGGTACTGGCCAACGTAGTGAGCCATTACGTATCACAAGATCCGAGACAGTTTGCTCAATGAGAAAGGGGGCAATACCCTGACGGGTGACTTCAACTTCTGGTAATTCTGGCATGGACTCTGTCTTTATCGTTAAATAGGAATAAGTTAAGACGCAGGTTTTGCATCGAGAATAGGTTGTAGTTTTGATCTTAAACTTGGCGGTATTTGGTACCAATTATCCGCGGGAGATTTTAGTAAGCCTTCATTGGTGAAATAAAGCCAGCGCTGTGTTTGACTTATATCGACGATTTGAATGATTAATTCCTGTGGGATATCAGTGGGTTCAGGTATGGTATCTAAGGGAGAAACGCGTATATTTTGCCACGCATTTGCCCATTCGCTGCAGTTGAGTACTTTGATATCACACTGCCAATCAAATGCTTGTTTATGCAGCCAAAGATCATCGATTTGTAGTTGTTCAAGCTGTGCATTTTCATCAAAGAGTCGCTGGGCTTCGGTTGGAATATGGCGGGTTTTATTATCCAAAAATGTGAGTATGGCCACCATAAAAACACAGGCGACAATAATAATGTTATTCCATTGTTTGCGGGTTAAGGCCATAGCAAGCATGTATAAGATTGGGTGATGACCTGAGTTTATCACGCTCGAATTGAGATGCTAGCCCTGTGGTGAGTCTGGCATATTGTCGGTGGTTTTTAACCGCCCGTAGCATTCATAAAACGCAGGATTTGAACGTCATTATTATCAAAATAATGTTGTTTGGGTTTAAGGTTTATTCCTGCAAGAATCGCGGCTTTAAGTCTCTCAATATCACCTGGGTATTCGCGAACGATGCTTTTAAGATCAATGGCGTGTTCATTCCCTAAACAGAGTAATAGTTGGCCTTCGACTGTCACTCGTACACGGTTACATTCATGGCAAAAGTTATGGCTATGGGGAGAGATAAAACCGATGTGAATGGGGCTATCAGCCATAGTGTAATAACGTGCAGGACCGCCTGTGCGTTTGTTTGAGAGTTGTAGCGGATAGCGAGACTCAATGATGGATTTCACTTCATCGCTGCTACAGTGACGCGCCCGTTTACGGTCATCCATTTCGCCTAGGGGCATTTCTTCGATAAAGGCAATATCTAACCCACGTTCACGGCAGAAATTAACTAAATCAAGCACTTCATGGTCATTTTGTTCTTTTAAAATAACGGCATTGATCTTGATACGTTCAAAGCCTGCGGCAATCGCCGCATCAATGCCTTCTATTACGCGCTCCAGCTTTCCATTGCGGGTTAATTGCGTGAAAAGTTCAGGATTAAGCGTGTCTAAGCTGATGTTGAGACGTTTTAGGCCCGCATCGCGCATAGGTTTTGCGAATTTTGTCAGTCTTGAGCCATTCGTCGTCATAGATAGATCGTTCAGCCCAGGGAGTTTACCAAGCAGGCTGACAAGCTGATCGCAGTCGGTTCGCACTAAAGGTTCGCCCCCCGTTAGGCGAATCTTTGTTACTCCAAGTTCAGTGAAAGCTTGGGCAATCCAAGCGAGTTCTTCGAGGTGAAGTACATGATCCCTTGGCAGAAAGCAGGGATTTTCTGTCATACAATATACGCAGCGAAAATCGCAGCGGTCGGTGACGGAAAGGCGCAAGTACTCGACCTTACGGCCAAAGGAATCCACTATTAAACTCATAAGCGCTTACTCGCTCCTAAAGTAGATCCGCAAACGGCTGAATAAACACAGTTTCGCCTGCACTTACGGTTTCTACTTCATCACCAATGAGGATAAGGCAATTTCCTTTCACCATCGAATTGAGCATGCCAGAACCTTGGTTACCCGTGCTGCGAACGTGCAGTCGCCCATCGTTACCAAGCTGATAAATTCCGCGAATAAATTCGGTACGACCTTCACGGCTACGTAGCGTTTCGTCACTTATGGCGGGAAATAAGGGTGCTTGCCAGTTTATCTCTCCACCTAACTTACGCAGGGCAGGTTGCACAAATTGCAGGAAGGAGACCATCACTGCGACAGGGTTACCGGGTAGACCGAAAAATAAGCTAGAACCCACTTTACCAAAGGCGAGTGGACGACCTGGGCGCATGTTGATCCGCCAAAAATCGATATTACCTAAGCGGGCTAGCACGGTTTTTATATAATCCGCATCACCTACTGATACCCCACCAGAGCTAATAACAACATCAGCCTGTTTTGCCGCTTTGGCAAGTGTGGCCTCCAGAGCTGCTTCAGAGTCCTCAATAATCCCTAAATCGAGAACATCACAACCTAAACGCTTTGCCATTGCTTTAATGGTGAAACGGTTTGAATCATAGATACAGTTGGCTTTAAGCGTCTCACCCGGCTGGCTGACTTCATCACCTGTGGAGAATACAGCAACAACTGGACGGCGATAAACACTGATGCAATTTAAGCCAAGAGAAGCCAGCAAACCTTGTTCAGCAGCACCAAGACGAGTCGCTTTGGGGAGTGCGATTTGACCCTTCGCAATATCTTCACCCGCAAGACGAACGTGCTGACCTAAGTCAATGCTGCCTTCTAGACTAACTATGCCATCCACTTCTTTTGCCAGCTCCCGTGGTTGCACTGTATTAGCGCCAGCGGGCACTGTGGCACCTGTCATAATCCGCACGGCTTCGCCCACATTAAGCGTATTTGAATATTGATGACCGGCAAGCACTTCACCCACTAAAGTTAAAGTGGTTGGCATGGGCGCTTGGTAGGCAAAGGCATAACCATCCATTGCTGAGTTGGTTTGCTGGGGGACATTGACAGGCGAAATACTGTCAATCGCGAGTACGCGGTTATCTAAAGCATCTAAGCCAACTTCTTCAATGTCTTGCACGGGTGATACATGAGATAAAATTTGCGCTAAACCTTGGCTTACAGTGAGGTTTTTGCTATTGCCTATAGCGCAGCTATCAACAGGAGAGATAGGCAGTTTAACGTTAGGAGCTTGCCAGTTTTGGGTATATTCCACGACGAAATCAGCTATCTGGTTGACATTATTGATATCCAGTCGCAGTAGTTCACTGGGTAACTGGGTATCATCGCAACAGGCGATAGCGAGAATGTTCTCATCATGGGTATAAATAAATGGTTTGCCGTGGGCGGCACGATGCAATTCGATTTTAGGTAATGCGAGTTTTTTAAAACCTTCTACCAGTACTATATCCACTTTGTCGGCTTCGATTTGTTTTAGCAAGTGGACTAACTCCGGATCGCCATCGCGCGCATCTTCAGTCATCAATGCCCAGCGCACATGTGAGGCGACTAACATTTGTCTCGCGCCTGCTTTACGCATTTCGTAGCTGTCTTTACCCGGAATATCGACATCGAAGTTGTGGTGTGCATGTTTGATGACGGCTAAGCGTAAACCACGTGCATTTAATTCGGGGATCAATTGCTTGAGTAAGGTGGTTTTCCCCGTGCCACTGTAGGCACAAAATCCGAGAACGGGAATAGCGAGCGGATTGACGAAGGGGTTAATCATTTGCACCTCTAATTTGAGTTATTTCGGCCTTAACTAGGTTTGGTCTAAGGCAAATTGCTGTTTTTCTTCTAATGTATTGATGTTCATAAATGCATTTGGCTGATCGGCAAATGTCGCAATAGCGTAATTTTGCTTAGCATACCAAAGTAAAATTTTGCGATCCCCAGCTTTGAGGAATGCCTCCATAGAATCGCGAAGGCTTGGTTTCATCAGCAGCACTACGGGCTGTTCTTGCTCACCGTTGCTGGCAACGGCCATATCAGCGCCTTTAGTTTCAATCGCATTTAACATGCGTTCAACAAGATCCATCGGCAGTTGAGGGCTGTCACAGGGAACGGTGAGCAGATAATCCGCTTTAGTTTGACCTAATGCGGCTAGCATACCCGCTAAAGGGCCAAGAAAACCGCTATGTTCGTCACTGATTACCTTAAAACCGAACTCAGCATAGCGTGTTTGATTGCGATTTGCGTTGATCAGGATCTCCTTAACCTGAGGTTTTATCCTGTCAATCGTGTGTTTAATCATGGGTTGGCCATTTAGTTCGACTAAGCCTTTGTCGTCTCCCCCCATGCGGCGGGCCATGCCTCCTGCGAGAATTACGGCATCAATGTGCAATGGCATATAGAACTCCCTGTGCAGCGTGAAAATGGGTTTGTTGACCAGAGGCGGTCACCAGTGCGTTTTCTATGTGCCATTGTTGTTCACAAATGGCGGTTAAAGCACAGTTCTGGTGGCTACTAAGTAACATACCTGCGCCTTCCTGTTTTAATTGTTGGATCATTTGTAGGACTAACGCTTGGGAGTCCTTATCCATATTCGAGGTGGGTTCGTCCAGCATTAATAACTTAGGTTGCAGGATCCACGCTCGTGCAATCGCAAGCCTTTGTCTTTCTCCACCGGAAAGATTGCTCGCCCTTGCATGTAAAAGTGAGCCAAGCTGTGCCATCTCAGTCGCTTGATGGATACGTTGTTTCGCCTTAGCTTTTGTTTCAGCACTAAAATTCAGGCCATAGGTAAGATTGTATTCCACTGTGCCATCAAATAAATAAGGATGCTGGTGTAGGTATACCGCTTTACCTAACAATGGGTTACGTTGCCACCATTTGTTTTTGGCAAAACCAATCGTATCAATTTGCCCCTTTGTTGGTGATATTAAACCCGCCAAAATTTTCATTAATGTTGATTTACCTGAACCATTATCGCCTTGAAGATATATGACATCTCCTTGACGCAGTTCGAGTAACTCGGCGTTAAAGAGTCGGCGTGAACCAAAAGACATCTCTAAGTCACGGGCAACGAGTTTGACATTAGTCATAGCTTAATGGCTCCTTGGCATCGCTTTGCCGCGTAAACTACCTAAGGCAAAGTTAAGGATCAAGGATAAGATTAGCAGCACGAGTCCTAGGGCGATAGCTTGGGCGAAATCGCCTTTACTGGTTTCGAGGGCGATAGCTGTTGGAATGTTACGAGTTAGGTTAAGAATATTGCCCCCCACCATCATTGAGCAGCCCACTTCTGTGAGAATGCGACTAAAGGCTGCAACAATCGCTAGAAGTAGTGGCATGCGTAACTCGCGGCAGACGGTCCATACGGCACGTACCCATGAAGCGCCCAAGGTTTGAGAGGTTTCCCAGGCTCTGCGATCAACGCTGGTAAAGGCGGCTTGGCTCATGGCGATAAGCACGGGGGCGCAGATGAGCATTTGTCCGAGGATCATCCCTTCTTGAGTGAACAACCACTTTAAATCGCCCAGAGGGCCATTTCGGGTGAGGAGCAAATATACCAACAGGCCGATAACCACAGTGGGAATAGATTGCAGTGTTTGAACCAAATTGGTGATTAACCACTTCCCCCTAAATGGCGCAAATGCCAGTACGAACCCGAGTACCATCGACGGGATCAGGGTGATTAGCAGTGCCGCGAAAGATACTGAAAACGAGACATAAATGATGGACCAGACTTCAGGGTCCAATGAAAACAGCAGGTTTAGGGCCTGCTGTAACAGGGCTAGCCAACCGTCGTTCATTCGCTATAAGTTGCCTTGAACAATTGCTCACCTTCAACTTTGAAGTTGTTAATCATGGTTTGACCTTCTTTACTGCTTAACCAATCACTGAAAGCTTTAGCGCCTTTATGGTTCAGATCTGGATACTTAGCAGGGTTGATTAGGATCACTTGGTATGGGTTGGCTAAGGTTTTACCCCCATCAAAATCGACACTGAGATCCAGTTTAGTTTTATAAGCGACGAATGTGCCGCGATCCGACAGAGTATAACCTTGTAGCTCGTTTGCCATCAGTAAGGTTTTCCCCATGCCTTGACCAACGGAAGTATAACCTTTGAAATCAGGAGTTACACCCGCTGCTTTCCATACTTCTAACTCTTTAATGTGAGTGCCTGAATTATCACCGCGAGAGATAAAAGGTAAACCGGATTTTGCAATTTTAGCAAAAGCTTCTTCGGCAGTTTTGCTTTCACGCAGTTTTGCAGGATCGTTTTTAGGCCCTAATACCACAAAATCGTTTTCCATGATGCCACGAGGTTCGACACCAAAACCGTCTTCCACAAATTTTGCCTCAGCACTTGGGGCGTGGGTCATCACTAAATCAACGTCCCCTTGCTCGCCCAGTTTGAGGGCTTTACCCGTACCCGTTGCGATAACTTGTACTTTATAACCAGATTCACTTTCGAATTTAGGCAGTAAATCCTGTAACAAACCCGAGTTTTCGGTACTTGTTGTGGTGGCGAGCTTAATAATTTCTGTCGATTGAGCAGGTAACACTGTGAGCAAACTGGCGGTAACAACTAGACCTAACAGTGACTTCATATGGGATTTCATGTTTAGCATGGATACTCCTTGGCGAAAAAATAGGATTCCAACTCAAATGCCTACTTAAGTTGGTGATTCCAGAAATGGCAATGCGATGGGGTGGAAGCAAATTAGATGCCAAACTGATAATGGTACTTTTTGCATCACAAGCCGATCTAAAATGTGAACTCTGTCGCAGCCTTAACAAATATTTTGCAGACAAATTGTCGCAGCTCATGCTTCTTGTGGTTCATAGTGACCTATTTACTTAGTTTCAATGCTAGAATTACTCGCAATTGAGTCAAAATGTCCAGAAGCGAACACTATGAGCCAGATTGATAAAAACCTCAAGCCTCTCCCTCTAGCCGTATCAGTGCTTATCGTCGACGATGAGCCTGGAATGCGAAGTTTTTTAAATAAAGCCCTTTCGAAGAAGTTTGCCTTAGTCGAAACCGCTGGCAGTATTGAGGATGCGGAGCAATTACGTAGCCGCTGCCATTTCGACTTGCTGATTGTCGATATTCGTTTGCCGGGGCGCTCTGGTATTGAATGGCATGAGGCATTAGATGAGCAGGGGCGTCGCTCGGATATTATCTTTATGACGGGCTATGCCGATATGGAAGTGGCAATCACAGCGCTGCGGGCGGGTGCTTCCGATTTTATTATGAAGCCTTTTCATCTTGATCAGATGATGGCGGCTGTAGATCGTTGCATTGAGCGTCGTTTACTCAAGCGCGAAAATCTGATGCTGCGCCGTGAGGTATCTATTGGGTATTCATCGACCATTATTGGCAGTAGCGAGGCCATGGAGTCAGTAAAACATGTGATAGAACGTGTAGCTCCAACTAATGCCGTTGTGCTTATACAAGGTGAATCAGGTACCGGTAAAGAACTCGTCGCAAGACAACTGCATTTATTGAGTGGCCGACAAGGGCCATTTGTACCCGTTAACTGCGGCTCTATTGCCCCTGAGTTGCTCGAGAGTGAACTCTTTGGCCATGTTGCGGGTGCATTTACGGGGGCGAAGGGAAATCGAGAAGGGTTATTTAGTTTCGCCTCTGGTGGGACGATTTTTCTGGATGAAATAGGTGAAATGCCACTGAAAATGCAGACAGCGTTGCTTAGAGTGTTAGAGCAAAAAGCGATCCGACCTGTCGGCAGTGAAAAAGAAGTGAATATTGATGTTCGGGTTATTGCTGCAACCAACCGAACCCTCTTGGAAGAGGTTGATGCTGGGAACTTCCGTCGAGATTTGTATTATCGACTCAATGTGCTCGACATCTTAATTCCGCCGTTAAGGGATCGCCCTGAGGATATCGTTGAGCTAACCCATCACTTTACTCGTCAGCTTGCCGCTGAGCTTGGGGTCAGGGAAGTAGTGTGGAGCCATGAGGATATGGTTAAGCTACAACAGCATGAATGGCCGGGTAATATCCGTGAGCTGCGTAATATGATCGAGCGTTGTATTTTACTTGGTAAACCCCCCGCGGAATATTGGAAACAACAGGTAAAGAGTGAATCTTCAGCTTCCCAAGGTTATCCCTTAGATTGGCCATTAAAGGATGTCGAAAAACATCATGTCACCAGCGTGGTAGATTTACATTCTGGTAATAAATCTGCGGCAGCGAGAGACTTAGGTGTTTCTCGTAAAACCTTAGATCGTAAATATAAAGAGTGGTTTGGCTTAAGCGACGAACAGGAGTCTTAGGGTGTCTTTCTTTACTCACTTTTTTGGTGTCAGTTGGCAGCAAATGCAGGCCAAGGTGCGTTATCGCATATTAATCCTTACCTTATTGCCTATTTTACTGACGCTGGTGAGTTTAGTTTTTATCACCATTTACTGGAACATTAGTTACACAGGTAAGCAGCTATTTATGAAGGTAAAAGCTGACTTAGCAGTGGCTGAAAATACCCTACAACAAGTGCAAGTTCGTCAGGGAAAACAGCTCGAAAAGGTGATGACATCTTGGACTTTTCAAAATGATTTTCGCCCTATATTGAACGGAGAAATGAATCATAGGGCCAATATTGATGCTTTTCTGAATGAACAAAAACAACTGCTTAATCTCGATTATCTACGTTTAGTCAGTGTCTCAGAGGCGGCGACAGATCCCGATTTACGCTTGATTTTACCCAAAATGGGCGGTCTATTGCCTTATTCTGGCCTGATGGTGTTATCGCCGGAGCGTTTAGCACGAATTGATCCTGAGCTAGCCGTTACCGCGAGTATTCCCATTGTTGCAACCTTACGGGCCCAAAATCCGGATAAAGGGGTGGAAGGGCGTGGTTTACTCAGTCGTAGTTTACTGCCAGTACCTGATTTAGCGGGTAAGGTTGCTTGGTATTTGGATGGTGGCATCTTATTTAACCGCGATACACGCATCGTTGATCATATTCGGGATTTGGTATACGACAAAGGCACGCTCCCTGAGCGTTCAATTGGTACGGTTACCATTTTTCTAGATAACATTCGTATTTCTACTAATGTGCCGTTGCACTTTTTTCCTCAAGGCAATGAAACGCAAGGTCGAGCTTTAGGTAGTTTAGTGTCTGAGGAGGTACGTGAGAAAGTGCTCAATCGTGGTGAGCTATGGGTGGATCGTGCCTTTGTGTTCAATGATTGGTTTATTTCTGCCTATGCGCCTTTGGAGGATATTCGAGGCCAGCGAGTGGGCATGATCTACACAGGGTTCTCTGAGTCACCCTTTATTCATAATTATCTTTTGAATATCATTGAGCTAGGCACAATTCTGATGTTGGTGCTACTCGTATCAGGTTTACTGGTTTATCGCGGAGCCTATAGCCTGTTGCTACCGATAGAACGGATCCATCATGTCGTGCAGGCGGTGCAGTCTGGGCGCAATATTCGTATCGGCGCCTTAGGTTTGGACAGAGAAAACGAATTATCGAATTTGGCCGAGCAGTTTGATCGTATGCTCGACTTATTGCAACGTCGTAATGCACAGATCCAATCTGCTGCTGAGCAGCTTGAGATGAAGGTCGAAGAACGTACCCGTAGTCTTCAGGACAAAACCTTAGAGTTAGAACGTAACGTCGCACTGCTAAATGAAACCCGCCAGCAGCTTGTGACTAACGAAAAACTCACCGCACTCGGTGAGTTAACCGCAGGCATAGCCCATGAAATTAATAATCCCACCGCGGTTATTCTCGGTAATATGGAGCTAATGCGCTACGAGCTTGGGGATAATGCGGACCTCGTTAAAGAAGAAATTGATTTAGTCATCCAGCAAGTGATGCGTATCAGCACCATTATTCGCAGCTTATTACAGTACAGCCGTCCCGGTGAATTTAATGCGCCACTAGAAATGCAGTCTATTACTCCCATTATTGAAGAGACTATGGTGCTGGTTCGTCATTCGATTAAAAAACAAGAAATTATCTTGATCACTGAGTTGAGTGCGACTTGCCTTGTGCAAGTCAATCGACCGCAGCTATTGCAGGTCTTGATTAATTTGGTGGTAAACGCAGCGCATGCAATGGACGGTAAAGGTCGTATTTGGGTAAGGACTTACGACTGGTTGCAACAAGATGTGCCCATAGGCGTTAAAATTGAGGTTGAAGATGAAGGCTCTGGAATTGCGCCTGAGTTATTGGGTCGAATTTTTGACCCATTTTATACCACCCGTAAGGATGGTACTGGGTTAGGGCTTTCTTTAAGTTATGGAATTATAAAACGAATTGGTGGGACAATAGAGGTCAGTTCAACCTTAGGTAAAGGTACAGTATTTACGATTGGTTTATACCATGAGGCGAAAGAAGAGCAGGAGAATAATCCCTATGACGGATTACATTTCTCTGGATCTGAAATTTAAGCAAAAAAAAGCCGGATGATGAGTCCGGCCACAAAAGAGTGTGTGTGAGCAATGTCGTGCTTGCAAACTCAGGAGCACTTTAACAACTTCAGATTACCAGTCATCGGTGTTAAAGATGAGTTTTGGAACGCACGTTAACGATAATCATTCTCAATTGTGTTTGCAAGTTATTTATCCAAAAAAAGCAGATCTTTACAAAATAGACATTGCCTTTACGCCTCGTCGATTTAGATCGTCTTACTGAGGTGTAATTTATGATCGATAAGACTTTTAGGATCAGCTTTGAGTTCTGTAATCATATATCGATTATTTATCAATAAATTAAGCATTCCAGGGAAACGGTTCATCGTCTTAACTTGAATGTGGTTATAGCCTTGACGACGTGCCCATGTTTCTTGGTATTCAAGGAGGCTTTGAGCTAGCCCTAGGCGGCGAAAGTCTAAGGCTACACCACCTAACCAGCTGTAAAATATCGTTTCTTCTTGCTCATAACCCAGTTTGAAACCTGCAAGTTCTCCTTCAACAAAAGCCAATAAAATTAAACTGGTTTTGCCGTCTAGTCGTTCAGCCAAGACTTCATGTGTAAGAGGGCGATTGAGTTCAGGAATTTGCTGACTGAGTTCAATTAGTTGTATGGCTAGCTCAGACGTGAGTTTTGTCTCAGCTTTAATTTCAATAGAATACATAATGATCTCTCATGAAAATCAGCCTTATTCAAGTGTAAACCTGAGTAAGGCTGAGCTATTAACTGGTTAAATTGTAACAGGTCTGGCCAGTTGAGTTAATCAGGAAAGTGATTTTTGCGGACTGGTTTGCAAAATCCTATCTTGTAAGACTTTGAGCAAAACACCATAGGCGGGTAAAAATAGTCCTAAGCTGACGAGTAGCTTAAAACTGTAATCGACAGTGGCAATTTCAGGCCAGTGAGATGCCATAAAGCTATCGGATGAAGCGTAAAAAGCCACGCTAAAGAAGACTAAAGTATCGACGAAATTACCCACTAGAGTGGATGCCGCTGGCGCAACCCACCAAGAACGACTTTTTCGTATGCGAGCAAATACTGTGATATCCATCTGTTGGCCAATCAAATAAGCCGCAAAGCTCGCAAACGCGATACGGAAAACAAATGTGTTCCATTGTGCAAGTGAATCAGCGCCTTGAAAACTACCTTGATGGAATAGCACCCCCATTACATAGGAAATCATCAACGCAGGGATCATCGCCTTGAGGATGATATTTCGGGCGGCCTGTTGGCCAAAAATGCGTACTGTGAGATCGGTCGCTAAATACACAAATGGAAAGCTAAATGCACCCCAAGTGGTATGGTAGCCAAACAGCTGAAATGGTAATTGTACTAAGTAATTGCTGACGCAAATAATCAGTATATGGAATCCTACTAATAGGAGTAAGGCGCGGCGGAGCTGCGCTGTAGTTAACATTAACATTTGTGGCCTTTTTAGTTGTGTAGGGCGGGGTGAGGGAACCCGCTAATGTTCAATTGTTATTTTTACGCTGACCGATTACAGCTTACTGAAATCGGGGCCGCTATTATAGTGGCCGCTTTTTAAGATGCAAGCTCACTTATTATCTTTCACCAATTTAGAAGATGAAACGATGACTCGGGACGTTTTGAGCTATCTATGCGAAACTATCCTACACTTTTAAGACGCCAAAGGAGGAAAGCGATGAAACGATTTCTTGCCATATTTTACTTATGCTTGGCTGCGTTATCATCTGCCGCGGCTGCGAATCCTGTGGTGGTCAATGTGGTGACCTCTACTTGGGAAGGTTATGCTAATCCTGATGGGACAGGTTATTACTTTGATATACTTCAGCGGGTTTTCCCTGCATCACAATGGCAACTTAATGTGCAGTTTATGCCTTTTGCTCGAACACTCTATCTTATCGAGCACCAGCGTGCCGATATGGCTCTCAGTGTTTATCCGGGCGATATTAAACATAGTTTGCTGAGCGATAATCCAGTGGAAATCGACTCTATCGATGCGGCCGTTACGCCTGAGATAGCGGCAAGCTGGGTTGGGATTGAAAGTTTATCCCATAAAAAAGTGCAAGCTATGCTGGCTTATCGCTATAACATGCTGACGTCAGTACCTATGTACTACGAAGAAAGCAGTAATATGCTCACTATGCTTAACAATGCTTAACAATGCTTAACAATGCTTAACAATGCTTAACAATGCTTAACAGTTTAAATGCGGGTCGTATTGATGCGGTTTTAGACTACCAAAAAGATATTCTTGCTTTAGTGCCAAGACTTAAATCACCTCATAACTTTAATATTATTCAAGGAGTTATTAAGGCTGAAGCCTATTTTGCTTTTGCTGATACAGACAAAGGCATGATGCTTAAACAGCATTTTGATCGTGAGCATAAGCGCTTAATTGATTCGGGGGAGCAAGAGAGGCTCTACCTTGAAACCATCGAAAAATTAAAGGCGAACAACAATTAAAACCTTCATATCTAAAGGATTTAATATTGGGCGCTATAATTCGATAAGAATGGACATAATGGTGGCGAGTTTATTCTCAAGTTCCTGCCATTCGGCCTCAGGATCTGAGCCTGCGATAATTCCCGCACCAGCAAATAGATTAATCCTACCTGGTTCAATCAGGGTACAACGAATGGCGACCGAAAATTCACTCTCGTACTTATTGAAATAGCCACAGGCGCCAGCATACCAACCGCGCATATAGCCTTCACGCTGCCGAATAAAGTTCATGGCTGAATGCCGAGGTAATCCTCCGACTGCAGGTGTGGGATGCAATGCTTGCAACAGTTGAAAATCGTTCACTCCAGCTTTGAGTTCAGCGCGAATAGCTCTATGTAAATGTTGGATATGATTAAGTTTAAAAATTGTAGCCAGTTCATCGGCACCCACATAATGGCTCAACGGCGTGAGCATATTAACTATATGGCTGCGGACAAGTTGGTTTTCAACACTATTTTTATTGTCTTCGAGCAGGGCATTTGCCAGCGCTATATCTTCTTCTTGGTTTAAACCCCGTACCGTTGTTCCTGCTAGCGCTTCGGTGAACAACTCCTGTTGGCGCCGGCGAAATAAACGCTCTGGCGAACAGGAAATAAAGGTGCGTTCAGGGCTAAATTGAAATCCAAATTGAAAACTGTTGGGGTTACGACCTTGCCAGCAGGCAAGCACCATCCAAGGATCAACGGGTTCATTGACTTCCAGTTGAGTGAGTCGTGATAGCACTACCTTTAGCGTATCTGCATTAAATTTAGGGTCAACGACTTGTTCGACTAATGTTTTCCAGCGCTGAAAATCGGGTCTGTCGCTACGTCCTAACAACGCTAACTTTGTCGGTGGGGCAAGTGGCTTGGCTGGCATGACGGCTTCGATAGCGGCAATAGCATTGTCGATTTCAGTATGGGGAGCATTATCGGCAAAGTTCAGATTCACTCTCAAACTGAAATGTGTACCACTACGCCTAAATTCGATACGAGGTAATACAAAACGGCTATTACCAAACTCTGGCCAAGATTCAATGGTGCGATCAAAGGCGACACCACCATAGTAACGAATATCTTGATTTGTCGATAATGCCCGTTGTTGTTGGTATACCATGGCGAGTTGTTGATCGTCGACACCTGTTTCAAATCTAAAATCTTTGCAGGCACCGATTGCTGCGACCTCTTCAATTCTATCGCGTCCATGCCAGTAGATACGTGGGTACTGAGTCTGGGAGGCAAGCCATGAAATTAAAGGCATAGAGACAGCTGTTATGGACAACTGCACTATCGGTTCTGTCGGCGAAACTTGCTTCAGTTGAATGAGTTTGTCGATAAGAGACTTGAGGTCTTTAGACAGCGCATGAACGGGCAAATAGAACTCCAAGGGTCATCAATTGTAAAGGTGAAGGCTAAATAACGCTGTTAGCAACGGTGAATTTGACTCAAGTTAATGCGTTTTTTCAAGTACTTTACATCTTGATAATTCGAGTATGTAAATAAGAATCTTTCGCTAAAATTAAAGGCCGTTGCCGCAGGTGTCAAGATATAAGCCCTAAGCATGTGACTTTTGCCATAGTCTCATTTTATGACGATAAAAAATGTGATTGAAATGGGTCTTTTTGTCGTGAAAGCTAACTTATCTAGACATTTTGTCTTTTGTCACCGTAATCACCTTCCCCTTTTGTTTGAATTAGTCGATCAGAGTTGGCTTTTGATGATTTTTCAGTTGAGGCGGCACAATCTCTGCCCACAATAGGCGATACATCTTAATTTTTTACCTATGACAACAATAATATGATGATCATGAATATCTTCTTTCGGGTGTTGTTTTTTGAGCGGGTAAAAATGTTCACAATGTTGTAGTGGGTTAACTGACAGAGGTTCAAGCCTAGGCACTGCTTAACCGCGGATGGTAACGATATTTGCATCTATCAGGTCATCAGGTGGTAGTGAGAAGAGTTTAAATATCCTATTGATATCAATTGGCAGGTTTAAAATGAAACTTCTAGAAACTCAAGATGTTAGCTTTAACTATGGTTGTCAGTTAACTACCATATTTCAGGAGGTTAACCTCAGCATTCGCACTGGCCAATGCCATTGTGTGAGTGGACCTACGGGGTCGGGTAAATCGAGCCTACTAAACCTCCTTGCGGGCGTATTGACTCGTCCGCATGAGGGGGATATTTGGCGGCACCCTGAGCTAGTCACAGGTTTGGTTATGCAGGATCCACAACTCCAACTACTTCGGCAAACAGTCGGTGCAGAAGTCGCCTTTGCATTGGAGAATCTTGGTATTCCTGCCGAGAGTATGCTGCCAAAAGTGCAGTTAGCATTGAGGCGAGTCGGGTTATTTCTGAGCCTTGATACCCAAGTGAGTACGCTTTCCCTTGGGCAAAAATATCGGCTGATGATCGCTTCCCAACTGGTATGTGAACCACATTTGCTGTTACTCGATGAGCCTTGGGCACAGCTTGATAATCATGGTGTAAGCGAACTGTTGGGGGTTATGCGGAATTTACTGCAAGAGGGTATGGCGTTGGTGCTGGTTGAACATAACGCCCATGCTTTTGCCGATATTATCCAGCATTACTGGCAGTTAGAGCGGGGCAAACTCTCCGAAGGGATTTATCCTGCCACTGATTCAGCGCAAGTTGAGGTATTTAAGTGGCAAAACTACTGTAAACGAGAACACTTAGGTAAAGTACTCGTGAAGGCTGATGCGTTTGATTTTGGTTACGATAATAACCCTGTTTTATTTAGTTGCCCGCAGGGATTTCAACTACAGTCAGGGGAGATTGTGACATTAGTTGGCGATAACGCTTCAGGTAAAACGAGTCTACTAAAAATCCTCGCCGGGGTGCTTAATATAAGACAAAGACTACCTATCAAAGTGTTAGGAAGAAGGCCAAAACTCGGCGTGTATGGGGCAGAACTTGGCTTATTAATGCAAAGACCAAGTCGACAACTGTTTGAAACCAGCGTGCTAGCCGAGATGCAATTTCGTTTAAAGCGATTTAAGCTTCCGAAGGAACGCGCAATCCAAATATTAGATGAGCTAGCGTTATCCTCTTTAGCAGAATTATCCCCCCACAAACTGTCCTACGGCCAACAACACTTGATCGCCTTAGCATCCATTGTTTGTTTACGTCCTCGGGTGTTGTTATTGGATGACCCTTTAGCGGGTATGGATAAAGATTACTACGGTAAAGTTTGGCACCTGCTGACAGGTCTAAGCTCTCAAGGCA
This sequence comes from Shewanella sp. JNE2, assembly GCF_023159115.1. Lineage (NCBI taxonomy): Bacteria > Pseudomonadati > Pseudomonadota > Gammaproteobacteria > Alteromonadales > Shewanellaceae > Shewanella > Shewanella sp. JNE2. The sequence goes on from NZ_CP096169.1 coordinate 96,376, forward strand.
GTGCCATTTTACTCAGTAGCCATAGAAACATTAAACATGATGCAGTTTCACGACAATGGTGTTTGCGTAATAGGCAATTGGTGTTGGAATCAATGTAGATGGGTAATGAATAGTTTCGAATGTTTGACACTTCAGCAGGACGATAAGCTTTAAAGTGTTAACCAATGATAACCATTATGTTATTTCCCTCCCGTTATTCTTTAGTCTACTCGTATATAAAGTACATGGTGATTTTCTAATGCACAGCTTAGAATGAGTTCTAGGCTTGTTCTATACTACCAAAGGAAGTAAACCAAGCCTGTCCGTATTGAGTGGACATTGCTGTACTTTAATTAAGTTAAGTCATTCTCGGGGTTGCAGATATGAGTGAGTCGGTCGAATCCGTTGACCTAATCAAGTTGCCAGTATCACGACTGACATTAGGAATGTTTGTTAGTGCAATAGACAAACATGACCAAGGCCAACTTGCTATTGCTAATGCTGGGCAAATCAAGCATAGGGATGCAATTGCTCGATTAACTCAAAGTGGTATTAAGTATGTTTGGGTCGATACCGAACGGTCAGCCGATCATTGTGGTTTTAAGAAAAAGGCATCTCAGGATAACCAGTTAGAATCCAAAAAGTCGTCACTCACGCGAGAGAAACAACAAGCGCAGGCTAAGGTTCTTCTTACTGAAGCTAAAGATTTAATTCGTAAAGTATTGTCAGAAACCTTTGAAGGCAAAGCGATTGAAGTGGCTCCTTTTGGCGCGCTTGCCGACAGCATGATTGAGTCGGCTTTATTAGATGCTGATGCACTCAAATGCATGTCTGCTCTGCGTTCAAAGGATGCGTATTTACTCGAACATTCTGTCAATGTGGCATTTTTACTTGTGACGTTTGGCAAATATTTACAACTTGATCGTTCCATGCTGCGAGAAATGGCGATTGGCGGTATTTTGCATGATATCGGCAAAATTAAGGTCGATAATAAAGTATTACATAAACCGGGCAAGCTGACCCCAGAAGAGTTCGAACACATGAAACTGCATCAAGTGTTTGCACTCGATATTATGAATGAAGCTAAAGGATTATCGCAGATGAGCAAAGACATCTGCCTAATGCATCACGAAAAGTTAGATGGTCGGGGATATCCAAGGGGATTGAAGGGCGATGAAATCCCTCTCCACGGTCGTATGAGTTGTATCGTCGATATTTTTGATGCTTTAACGGCAACACGTTGCTATAAAGAAGCCATGAGCCCGGCCGCCGCTTTTAAAATTTTACTCAGTCTCACGCCATTTCATTTAGATCAAGAATTGGTTTATGAGTTTATCCGTTGTATCGGCGTATATCCTGTTGGGTCCTTGGTTGAATTGTCGGATGGTCGTGTGGGAATTGTTTGGACGTCAAAAGATAGAGATGCGTTACATCCAATAGTTAAATGTTTTTACTCTTTAAAATCCAAGCGTTATACGGATATTGTTATGGTGGATTTGCTAAAATCTGAGCTTAATATTGAGCGTGGAGTTTCACCTAGCTCTTTGGATATCGATCCGACTCCTTTCTATTAAATCATCAAAGTTAATCATGTCTTGCCAATCATATCTATGATTGGCGTTGTGGTTATCGAGTTAAAAACCGTAAACTGAACCCATCTCTCTTGTTGGGCAGTATTATGAAACCGTTATTCTCTATTTTCATTATTCTCTTATCCTTGGCATTGCTAGTTCCTGGGGTGACTCAACCTATTTTGAGCATTAGCGGCAGTATCGATAAAGCTAAGCTTGCCGAGCAAGGCATAGAACAAGTTACCCAAAGGTTTGATGAAGATGCGGGGCGTGACCATGCCCGCGGCATGCTAAACATGGTCAGTAGTTTACTTGGGCTCAACAGCCTTAAGGGTGAAGTCGAAGTGCTGCAGAAAACCCGCAGTATATGGGGGACAGTGACCGAGCTTTACACCACTGGCAATCGATTGGTCGCAGCATTAGTCATGCTGTTTAGCGTGGTCATTCCTGCGTTGAAGTTAAGTTTAATGTTAGCACAGCAATGTGTTAGCTCTATTGGGCTGAAACTGCGGGTTAATGCCCTTGTTAATGCGCTCGCCAAGTGGTCGATGGCCGATGTGTTTGTGGTGGCGTTGATCATTACGTTTATGGCGGGAAATGCTTCTGGCGGCATGGGGGAAATGTTAAAAACCCAGGCGCAATTTGAAAACGGTTTTTACTTCTTTACCGCTTACTGCATTTTATCGATCCTGAGTGGTTATTTAGTGCGTCGCCCAACGCCAATTTTGTAGATATTTTAAAGTAAAGGCAGACTAACGTTAGCGATAAAGTCAGTATGCCTCAGATTTAAAGTGGCTAGCGGTGCTGAACATTGGTTTAGCATCATCAAGATCTTGTCGTGAGAGCAGTGGTGCCAAATTATAAGAGAGGCGGAAGATAAGCTTAGCTGTTATAGCTATTTGTTATTGAAAATTGATATTGGCTGAGCTTTTAGTTCTAAACAATAATGAGCATCCCCTAAGTTTGCAGGAAGATGCCATTGAAAAACTGGCTGATTATCGTGTTTTGCCTGATTGCCTTGGTCGCTTCGACGCAAACCACTGGACTCGTGCGCTCACTTATCGAATTCTCCGCCTTCGTTGGCGTCCTCTACTGGGCTTGGCGCATAAAACCTACTGCAGAGTAAGTTGTTGAACTAACTCTTACTTATTGAAAATACAGTATATACACTAAAGACGTTATGCCAATTGCTGCCCATAGCATCACCCCAAGTAACAAAGGTTTGGGGCCACTTGCCCGCATTTTTTGTACGGTAATTCCTGCTCCAATCAAAAACAAACACAGCACTAATGTTCGTTTCGATACCATAAATAAGGTGTCATAAATGGCATGGAATTGCGGTAACCAATGTGCCACAGCAATGGCTAAGCAATAAAAACCGATAAAATACGGCAGGCTAAGTTTGCGCTTATCGCCCCCAAACAGCATAGCACTGGCTAATGCGATTGGGATAATCCACAGGGCGCGAGCGAGTTTAATCGTCGTTGCAGTTTTTAAGGCCTCATCACCGTAGGCCGAAGCTGCGCCAACAACCGATGAGGTATCGTGGATGGCAATCGCGCTCCACACACCAAAATCGTATTGGCTCATATTGAGCAAGTGACCCAGTGCGGGGAATAAAAACAGCGCGATTGAGTTCAGCACAAACACACAGGCTAACGCAGTTGCGGTTTGATCATTACGTGCATTGATGGCCGGCGCCACCGCAGCAATAGCGCTGCCACCGCAAATAGCGGTACCAGAGGCAATTAAATGGCCTGTAATCTGATCAAATTTCAGCGCTCGGGTGAGCAGAAAACCAAGGCTGAGGGTAAAAAAGATTGAGCCTACAATCAGGCCAAAGTTGTGGGTGCTCGTTTCTATCGCCGCGTTTAAGTTAATCCCAAACCCTAAGCCGATGATCGAATAAGACAGGAGTTTTTTGGTGAGCGCGGCGATATTCCATTGCACTGGTACCCAGCCAAGGCTGGCTAAGGTAAAACCTAACACTAGCGCCATGGGCGATGAGATAAAAGGCGTAAGACAGAATAAGCCTACACAGACGAAAATAATGCTATGGCGCTTGTTAAATTGGTGTGATGTCGAGAATAAATTCATAACGCCTTAGGGGGAGCGATTCGGTCTTATCATGCTCACTATAAATCTTCACGCTAAGTAACTGATATTAAATTACTCTCAGTTTCAATTAATTATGGAGGCAGATGTTTGGGGGCATTATAGCGGTGAGTATTCGCTTCAATAAAATCAATTAAACTTATCTTGCTAGTCAGTTTTATTGACTTAAAGAGGGAGGCGTAGGAGCAAAGAGGTAAATCAGAGGAGATGAACATAACTCAGTCCATCTCCTTTACTAGATTGTAACAGCTAGATTATAAAGAATGATTTTATAAATTTACTATACTTTTCAAACTGTAATCACTGCCATCTTTGGCTGTGAATTGCTTCTCTAGCGTGTCGTTGGCGCTGGACATTCCTGCGTGCAACAGACTTAGCCAATGGCGTGATGCGGCTGAGCGTGACTCTGGTGTTCCTACCATGTTTAATGGCGTTTCTATTTGGATATCTTCCAAATTGGCAACGTCTCTCGCACCTATCATGCCATTGCGATCGAAACTGAGCTCAACATGGCAACCTTGATCCTGTAACACTACGGCGCTGGGTGAGTCTTTCGTTCCACCAAAGGCGACAAATTGTTTTGGCTGACGTAAACCACTGTGACTGCCATCGGCAAAAAATGCTAAGAGATGTTGGTAGTAGACGACATAGCTACTGACATCTTGATGTGAGCCAGAGTTGAGCGGAAACACTCGGTCAAGAAACTGTTTTGCGTTGGCGATCTTCTCGTGTTCTGCAACATTCACTTGGGCCACGGCAAATACTTCTTCTGCGATGAGACTGTTTAGATTCGATTGGATCTGGTTGCTCTTGATAATTGACATATTCATCGCTCGTTCCTCTGACTCTTTCAATTTAAACATTTAGGGTTTTGATTTAACTTTTGGCCTATCGAAGTTTGTCTTCAATTTAGTTTGTCCACTTTGAGTACTTGCCCACTTCAAGTGTGAGTGGTTAAGCATTTCTTACATCGGAATGGCTTAGCTTGTTCGCATTAGCCTTTCCTTGATTGCTTGATTTGTAGTCTAGTCTTTTTTTGACTACAATTTCACAATAAAAATTTTACAATGTGAATTTTACAAAATGCGCAATGACCAGAGCTTAATGAGAAAATCACACTTCCTCGGGACGAAAATACGTAACCTACGGAAACGTAATAACTTAACGATGGAAGATTTGTCTGCTCGTTGTATTAGAGTCGATGCGGGTAGTGCGCCTTCTGTGTCATATTTGTCGATGATCGAACGCGGAAAGCGTGTGCCAAGTGCTGCCATGTTGGCTGTCATTGCCGCAGTTTTTCAAAAAGAGGTTGATTGGTTCCTTGATGATGCGCCTGAAGAAAGCGCCATTACGCCAGACAAAGGCCGCCGAGGTGGTATTAGTGGTATGGCGCTCGAACCCAGCTTTTTGTTTTCAAATGATATTTTGCAAATTGCAATTCCTGAGATGCTGTCACAAACGGGGATATCAGGTCGGCAATTTGCCCATTTACTGATCCGAGCCCATCAGGAACATCATCAAAACCATTTTCCCGATCTTGAGCGGGCTGCCGAAGAGGTTGGTCTTAAGCGTATGCCATTGTCATTGGAGGACATGCTGGATATTGCTAAAGGAATGGGTCTTAAAATCAAATGGATAGATAGTGCTCCACAGGAGGTGATTGATGAAGTGGGCGGAAGTTCACGCCAATTAGTGACTTCCTATATCGAGCCGCCCAGTACCATTTACGTCAATAAAGTGCTTAAAAATCGCCCCAGTCGGCTCAAGTATGATCTCGCCGCCCATATAGGTCATTGTGTGTTGCACAATAAGGACGGCTTAAAGAGCGTAATGATTTCCGGTCGCAAATTGGAGGTTGATGAAGAGGTCGGAATGCAGTCCAATACCCTTAATGCGCAGGATATTTTGCATGCGTGGCGCGACTTTGAATCGAGCTTTTTCGCGGGTGCACTATTGTGCCCTAAAGTACCTTATCGCCAATTGCTCGACCGCCACGGTTATGAGATTGAAGTACATAAGCAACTACAAGTGTCAGCTTCGGTTGCCATGCGGCGCATGACAGTCGTTTCTCCTTATCCCCATTGGCATTATTTCGACGCTTACGCACCAGGAAAACTAAAGGCGGTTTACCGTGGCAATGGTATTCCATTGCCTTGGGGCAATATGCGTTTAGTGGAAGATCCCTGCCAGCATTGGGCAGTATTTAGGATGATCAGCGAGCCGACGGTGGGCACTTCGGCACAGATTTCAATTTTGAATGTCGGCAATGAGCCACGAATTTACTGCTGTGAGTCGATTAAGGTCGAAGATTCGGCGGGTAATCCCCATGTGCTCTGCGCCGGCATTGATTTAAATCCGGCAATTGAAGCCCAAGGTAAGGATGCTTTATCTATTGCCCACGATTTAAAGGATGCCTGCGTTGCCAGCGGTGGTTCAGTTAAGATCCCCAAACACATTAAAAGTGATTTAGTCAGCGTTGCTAAGATCTTAAATATCAATTGGATTGAGCGTGGGATTATAAATGATGCCCGCTTAATTTGCTCTCGCGGCGCAGTGTGTCCTCGCCAACCCAGTTGCTATCAAACTGGCAAGTCCCAGTGTGGTGAGGATTAATTTAAGATCGTTTTTGGCTCAGCCCAATCATATCGCAATACACGCTTTTCAGTGTGGCATTGAAATTATGCTTTCTCCTATTGCTTAAATTTATAGGGAGCTAAGGCTTACTTTTCTATCATTAATCAGATTAAAACCTTTCACGATAAATATACTAAATAGTGTATTTCATTTAATAACAATGCCTTATGAATTTGTCTGTTTTGTTTAGATCCATTTATAGCAATACCAATTGCACTAGCATCCGCATTCCTTTAACTTATACAGCCATCTAAACATCTGGATGTTTTTGCGGCTATTAAGGTTTTTATTTTAATAATCAGTACCTTGATAGATGACGTTGTACAAAAAAGGTAGATATTACGCTGATGAAGAAGCAGGCATTGTGGGTACTTGATGGTGGCATGGGACGCGAGCTGGCACGGCGAGGGGCGCCCTTTCGCCAACCTGAATGGTCGGCGCTGGCGCTGATGGAGGCACCACAGACGGTGCGCGAAGTACATCAGGCCTATGTGGCGAGCGGTGCCCGTATCATCACCACCAACAGTTATGCCTTGGTGCCGTTTCATATCGGTGCCGAGCGATTTGCCGCCGAAGGGGAAGCGCTGGCCGCGCTGGCTGGCCAGCTGGCCCGTGAGGTTGCCAATGAGCAACCGGGCTCGGTGCAGGTCGCAGGATCCCTGCCGCCGCTGTTTGGCTCCTACCGCGCCGACCTGTTCGAGGCGGACAGAGTGGGCGAGCTGGCCACACCGCTCATTCGGGCGTTGTCACCTCATGTGGATATCTGGCTGGCCGAAACCATGAGCCTGATTGCCGAGCCGCTGGCCCTCAAGGCGCTGTTGCCACAGGATGGCAAGCCGTTCTGGGTTTCCTTCACGCTGGAAGATGAAGCGCCGTGCAGCGAGCCTGCGCTTCGTTCCGGTGAGCGGGTGGCGGATGCCGTCACCGCACTGGTATCGGCCGGTGTGGACGCCATCCTGTTCAACTGCTGTCAGCCCGAGGTGATCGAGGCCGCGCTGACGGTGGCTGGTGACAGCTTGCAGGCGCTGGGTCGAGGGGATATTCGCCTCGGCGCCTATGCCAACGCCTTTCCGCCCCAGCCCAAGGAGGCGACCGCCAACGACGGGCTGGACGAGATCCGCGCCGATCTTGGGCCGCTGGATTACCTCGGCTGGGCCGAGCGTTGGCGTGCCGTGGGGGCCTCTCTCATCGGCGGTTGCTGCGGCATCGGCCCCGAGCATATTCAGGCACTGGCCAGCCGGCTGCGCTAAGGAGAGCACATGAAAGAGAGAAAAATAGGCCTCTGGTCCCTCACTGCGCTGGTGTTCAGCTCCATGGTGGGGGCGGGCATCTTCAGCTTGCCCCAGAACATGGCCGAGGTGGCTGGTGCCCGCGCCGTGCTGATCGGCTGGGGTGTGACCGGGGTGGGCATACTGGCGCTCGCCGCGAGTTTTCTCTACCTGTCGCGGCTAAGACCGGATCTCGATGGGGGCATCTACAGCTATGCCCGCGCCGGCTTTGGCGATCTGGTGGGTTTTTTCTCCGCCTGGGGCTACTGGCTGTGCGCCACCATAGGTGTGGTAGGTTACCTGGTGATCGCGTTCGCCGCCCTTGGCAGCTTCGTCGATACCCCTGAACAGATTTGGTTTGGCGATGGCAATACCCTGGCGGCCTTTATCGGCGAGTCCTGCATCCTCTGGGCCGTGCATCTGCTGGTGGCCCGTGGCGTGCAACAGGCCGCTCTGTTCAATCTGGTGGCAACCCTGGCCAAGAGCCTGCCGCTGCTGCTGTTCATCCTGTTCGCCTGCTACTGGTTTGACCCTGTGACCTTTGCGGCGGATCAGGGGGGCAGCACGCTTGCTGTGCCGGTCTCCGAGCAGGTGCGCAACACCATGTTGATCACCCTCTGGGTCTTTACCGGCATCGAAGGGGCGGCCGTCTTGTCGGCCCGTGCGAGGAACAAGCGGGACGTGGGCACGGCCACAGTGCTGGGGGTAGTGCTGGCGTTGCTGCTTTATGTGCTCATCTCGGTACTGGCGCTGGGGATATTGAGCAGACCCGAGCTGGCGGCTCTGCCCAATCCCTCCATGGCGGGGCTGATGGCCCAGATGACAGGCTCCTGGGGCAAGGTGCTGATCAGTGTCGGCCTCATCGTCTCTGTACTCGCTTCTTACGTGAGCTGGACCCTGTTCTCGGCCGAGGTGCCCTACAGCGCTGCCCGCTACGGTGCCTTCCCGGCCATCTTCCGACGCCAGAATCGCAACGGCACCCCCATAGCATCGCTGTGGCTCACCAGCCTGACGGTGCAGGGCTGCCTGCTGCTGGTGTGGCTGCTCGGCAAGGGGTATACCAACCTGCTGCTCATCTCCACCTCCATGATACTGGTGCCCTATCTGCTGATCGGCCTGTTCCTGCTCAAGCTTTCCTTGAGTGGCGAGGGCAATGGCCTGATGCGGACAGTGGCACTGGTGTCGAGCGGTTATGGCCTCTGGCTGCTCTATGCCGCCGGTGTGGAATACCTGCTGCTCTCCTTGCTGCTGTACGGGCCGGGCCTGCTGCTGTTTCTCTACAGCCGCCGACAGCTTGGTGACCATCAGCGGCTCAGTGGTCGCGAACGACTGCTGGCCGGGATAACCCTGGTGAGCCTCATTCCCGCACTCTGGTCATTTGGTTTTTGAATGACAATGGATGGCGATGAGATATTAATCGTCATCTTTTGGGTTTTTTAGCGATAAATGATTGTGGATACCTCACGGATCCCTATTCGCTAACTTGAATCATTATTTCAGTAATGGTTGGCAATTGGTGGCGAACTATAATCGCATGGAATACGAAACTACCACCAAAATGATCTATATGTCCGGTTTGCTGGATAAAGAAACCGGTGCAGGATTAACTGGTCAGCGTTATCACAGCCATGGTGAAAGTAACTCCGATAACTTTGATTTCCAATTGAAAGGCGATTACCAGCTCTTTAACCGTGAGCATCAATTTGTGGCTGGGGCTTTGTACAGCAAACAGAAATCCTATGCAGATACCTATGAGCCTATCCGTGAAGATATGACGGGTTGGGACTCAAAGGTGGTTGAAAACTTTTATGATTGGCGCAGTAATACCTTCGATGAGCCGCAGTGGTCAACGGACGCTAATCGTCAGTTAAATATGGATACTGAACAGAAAGGTTTCTACGCGGCAACTCGGCTGACGATTACCGATGATTTTAAAATCATTGCTGGTGGTCGTATTTCTAGCTGGAATCGTGAAGGGGTCAGCTATGGAACTAGCACTAATTTTGGTGATGACGGTGTATTCGTGCCTTATGTCGGCGCACTGTATGACATTAGTGAAGAGCATCGGGTTTACGCCAGTTATACCGAAATATTTAATCCGCAGAATGTGACTAATGCCTACGGAGAGTATATAGATCCCTTAAAAGGCAAAGCCTATGAAGTGGGTTTGAAGAGCGCTTATTTGGACGATCGTCTACATACTACAGTAGCGCTGTTCAAAATTGATCAGGACAATCTGGCAACGCCAGATGGAACGGTCATCATTGACGGCAAACCAGTGACTAATTACAAGGCCGCTCAAGGTACTGAAAGTACTGGCTTTGAGTTAGAAGTTGTTGGTGAATTTATTGATGGCTGGAATATTTCGGCTGGCTATTCTCAATTCACCGCTGAAGATGCCGAAGGCAGTAAAGTGGAGACCACGAGCCCTCGTAAACAGTTTAAACTCTTTACTACCTATCAGTTTGTTGACCATTTACCTGAGTTGACCGTGGGTGGTGGTGTTAACTGGCAGAGCGACAGTTACTCGCAGAGCGGTGGCGTTGTCATTGAGCAGGAGGCATATTCGCTTGTTAACCTGATGGCTCGTTATAATCTAGCGGAAAATATGGATCTGCAACTGAACCTCGAAAACCTGCTGGATGAAAAATACTATGCCTATATGTCAGCTTCAGGACTTTCATACAGCATATATCACTATGGTACCCCTAGAAATGTAACTGTTAGTTTTAACTATCGTTTCTAAGGTTTACTTGCTGCAAACTGGTGGTCACCTAAGGTTGACCACCAGCCCTCATTTTTACCCATTTGCAATTAGCTAACATTAAGATTTATGGTAAGAGTTAGCCTCACCAATCATTTTTATGAGTACGACTTTACTGGGCTACTTTACTAAGGTGAATAGGTTTGTTTGACCTATGACTTGCTCCTTTATCACTTGAGAATCCAGCGCCATGGTTATGCTAAGCGCCATGATAGTGATAATTGAAAAACCAAACACTTGGCGAGCCCAGCGTTGGATATCGACGCCGTGACGATAACCTTTTAATGCCATGGCAAGCCACCACAGACTAGTGGCACAGGTGACTGCCATAAAGGCGATACCTGTGTAACCCGCGAGTGGTAACAGCGCACTGACTAAGGCGAACACGGCAATATAAAGCACGATATGCAGTTTTGCTTTGGTCATGCCTTCTGCAACTGGCAGCACAGGGATATTGGCTGCCGCATAGTCATTAAAACGGAAAATCGCGATGGCGTAAGAATGTGGCATCTGCCATAAACTGAACATCAACAGCAAAATAGCCGCGCCCATGTCCATTTGGCCTGTCACACTGCAATAGCCAACCACTGGCGGTACTGCGCCCGAGAAGCTGCCAACCAAAGTGCCATACACTGAGTTACGTTTCATGTATAGGCTATAAACCCCCACATAAACGATGTAACCAATAACGGCAAATAGCAGGGCTAATGCATTGGTAAACAAGGCTAAGATGCTAAAGCCTAACACACCTAAGGCGAGTCCAAACGCGAGTACGTTACCCACGGCAATTTCGCCCGTGACGGTCACGCGTTTGCAGGTTCGCTGCATCTTGGCGTCGATATCACGGTCAATACAGTTATTGACAGCGCAGCCCGAGGCTACAACTAAGGACAATCCTACTAAGCTCGCCAGCATCAAGACCAAATTTACGTCGCCTTTGGCGGCTAATAAAAAACCGCCAGCAACGGAAATCAGATTCCCGAAAATGATGCCAGGCTTAGTAACCTGCACATACCCTTTGAAGCGTGCTTTCCATTGCGGTGACATAAATCTGTCTTGTGTTTGCATAGACTGTTTCTCGTTACATCATCAAAGCGTTGGCTTCGAGTATGATCCACACCGACAGGCCGACGACCATGACAATAATCAGGGCGGTAAACAGGAAGGAGAAGGTATTTACTTTGCCTTCTTTCGAGAAATCTAAGTGCAAGAAGTACTTAAGATGTACCACTATCTGCACTATCGCCATCACTAGCACTAAGCTAAGGGTGGTCGCTTTCTCGAAGTGATGGGTCATTACGGCCCAAAATGGAATGGCGGTTAATACCACTGACAGCACAAAGCCCATTAGATATGACTTAATGCTCGCGGCCAGATCGTCAGTGCCATGGCTATGCTTATCAGTATGACTATGTGCGCTCATTACAGTGCTCCCAATAAATACACGACCGTGAATACACAAATCCACACTATGTCGAGGAAATGCCAGAACAAACTTAAGCAGCTCAGACGGGTGATGCTGCGATGACCTAAACCGGTTTTCGCCACTTCGATCATCATAATCGCCATCCAAATCAGACCTGCGGTCACGTGCAAACCGTGCATACCGACCAGGGCGAAGAAGGACGACAGGAAAGCGCTGCGCTGTGGGCCATTGCCATGTTCAATCAGGTGATGGAATTCATAGACTTCCATCCCGATAAACACACAACCCAGTGCAAAGGTAATGGCTAACCAAACGAAGGTCGCGGCTTTGTTGTGGCGCTTAGCAAAAATCAACGCCATGCCATAGGTAATACTACTAACGAGCAGGGCGGCAGTTTCAATCAGCACAAAGTCCAATTCGAAAATGTCTTTACCCGAAACGCCACCGTCCGTGTTCATGTAGAGCACAGCATAGGTTGCGAAAACCGAGGCAAACAAAATGCAGTCGGTCATAAGGTAAATCCAAAAACCAAACAGAGTGTTGCCACTCGTGTCATGGTGTTCGTGGTGATCTTCTGCGTGAGCTACTTCTAAATCTGCTGGGATTGCAATACTCATATCAGCCCCTTACTACATTGTTTAAGTGGGCATTTTCAATGCGAGCCACTTCATCGGGTTGCACGTAATAGTCGACGTCATTGTTATAGGCACGGAATAAGAACACGATAAACGCGCCCACTAAGCCCACAATGGCTAACCACAGAATGTGCCAAATAGCGGCAAAACCCGCGGCAGTGATCCCCAGCGCCATTAAGATACCGCTTGAGGTATTTTTCGGCATATGGATTGGCTGATAGTGTTTGAGGCCTTGATAAGCCAAGCCTTTTTCTTTCGCATCAGTAAAGGCATCGATATCAGCAACCTGTGGCAGCTTAGCGAAGTTATAGCACTGGGGTGGTGAAGCGGTTGACCACTCTAACGTATGGCCATTCCATGGATCGCCCGTAGTATCGCGGTTTTGGTCGCGGTCACGGATACTCATGTACAGTTGGATAAACTGCAGAATGATACCGACCATGATGATGCAAGCACCCACGGCGGCTAAGTAGATCCATAGATTCCATGCCGGGTTATCCGTATGGCTAATTCGGCGCGTCATACCCATAAAGCCTAATACGTACAGCGGCATAAAGGCCACGTAGAAACCGATTTGCCAGCACCAGAATGACGCTTTACCTAAACGCTCATTCAAGTGGAAACCTGTCGCTTTAGGGAACCAGTAAGCAAAGCCTGCTAAGTAACCAAATACCGCACCACCAATAATAGTGTTATGGAAATGCGCGATTAAAAACAAACTGTTATGTAGAACGTAATCGGCTCCCGGTAAGGCTAATAGCACACCTGTCATACCGCCTATGGTGAAAGTCACCATAAAGCCTAGCGTCCACAACACAGGTACAGTTAACCTCAGGCGGCCACGGTAGATAGTGAACAACCAGTTAAACAGTTTCACCCCGGTTGGAACCGCAATCACCATAGTCATCACCCCGAAGAAGGCGTTGACGTTGGCACTTGAGCCCATAGTGAAGAAGTGGTGTAACCAAACGATGAAACCTAAAATTGAAATCGCACCGCTCGCCCACACCATAGAGGTGTAACCGAACAAACGCTTAGCCGTAAAGGTTGAGATCACCTCGGAGAAAATACCAAAAGCAGGCAAAATCAGGATGTAAACTTCAGGATGTCCCCACGCCCAAAATAGGTTGATATACATCATGGCGTTACCGCCACCGTCATTGGTGAAAAAGTGGAAATCCATGTAACGGTCGAGCGTTAACATGGCTAACACGGCGGTTAAGATAGGGAACGACGCGACGATCAAAATGTTCGCCCAAGTACAAGTCCAAGTGAAGATTGGCATTTGCATCAGCTTCATGCCGGGGGCGCGCATCTTAAGTACGGTGGCGATAAAGTTCACCCCGGTTAAGGTTGTCCCTATGCCTGAAATTTGCAGTGCCCAGATATAGTAATCGACTCCAACCCCGGGACTGTAAGCCAGTTCTGAGAGGGGGGGATACGCCACCCAACCTGTCTTAGCAAATTCACCTAAACCCAATGAAATATTGATCAGCACAGCGCCAGAGGCGGTCAGCCAGAAACTGAGGTTGTTCAAGAAGGGGAAGGCAACATCGCGTGCGCCAATCTGCAGCGGCACTACTAAGTTCATTAGACCTATCATAAATGGCATCGCCATAAAGATAATCATGATCACGCCGTGGGCGGTGAAGATCTGGTCGTAATGTTCAGGCGGCAGATAACCTGCTGCGCCGTTGGTGGCGAGTGCTTGCTGGGTACGCATCATAATGGCATCGGAGAAGCCACGAATGAGCATCACCAAAGCCAACACTATGTACATGATACCGAGGCGTTTATGGTCAACTGAGGTTAACCAATTATTCCAGAGTACGCTCCATTTTTTGTGTTTAGAGATCAAGGCTGCGATATACAAACCTACCACTGCGACGACCGCTAGGGTCACCATGATGATGGGCTCGTGATACGGAATCGCATCTAAGCTTAATTTACCGAGAAATGACATGATTACTCCGCCTCCACTTTATGAGTGGATGAGTGCTCTAAGGATGAAGGTTCTGTGGATGAGTCTTGTGTTAATGACGGTACAGAAGGTGTTGAGCTATCCATGTCGGCCATGTTCTGTGTATTTTCCATCGCGTGCTCGCCTGCCATATGTGCCATGTCGTGCATACCTTTCATGTCTGCCATGTCAGATGTGTGCTCAGTGCCCATGTGTTCCATGCCTGCGTGCATGTCCATTCCTTCGTGACCTTTCATGCCCTCATGTGAGTCCATGTGCATGTATTGCATCACGATTTGGTCAAACATCCCTTTGCTCACTGAGCCAAAGTATTCAACCGGATTGTATTCACTCGGTTTAGCCAGTGTGGCATAGGCCGCTGAGTCCAATGTCTTGCCCTGTTGTTTTAACTTGGCTACCCATGCATCGAAGTCGGCAGGTGTTTGAGTGGCAATCGCTTTAAACTTCATGCCCGCAAATCCAGCACCGCTGTAGTTAGCCGAAATACCATCGAAGGTGCCGGGCTCGTTAGCGATCAAATGCAATTTAGTGGTCATGCCCGCCATAGAATAAATCTGGCTGCCTAACTGAGGGATGAAAAAGGAGTTCATCGCAGTGTCAGAGGTGATCTTAAAGTTCACCGGCACATTGGCTGGGAACGCCAACTCATTGACCGATGCCACGCCTTGTTCTGGATAAATGAATAACCATTTCCAGTCCAGCGACACTACTTCAACCGTGACGGGTTTCGCTTCGTGTTCTAAAGGTTTATATGGATCAAGATCATGTGTCGAACCCCAAGTGATTACACCGAGCACTATCACGATCACAATCGGCACTATCCACACTACGGTTTCAATCGCCGTTGAGTGTGCCCATTTAGGCGCATAGATTTCCTGATCACGGCCATCGCGGTATTTCCACGCGAAGTACAATGTTATGGCAATCACAGGGATAACGACAATGAGCATGAGTAGGGTGGCGACGATAATCAGGTGTTTTTCATCGATACCGATTTGGCCCTTAGGGTCCAACACACCGCCATCACAACCCGCGAGCATGAGTGCTACTGCCGCGATTGCTGCTTTACTTAATTTTCGAATTAACAAAGGAAGATTCCTCTAACCCTAAGGTTTACAACTCTGCCAAGCGTTAACCGGCAGTCGCATTAAGCGGTGTTATCTGAGCGCAAATCCTGAGACCCAAGAGGTATGACACAAAATGTGCCGCCATCCCGAGGCAAATCGAAGATCAGCTTTCAGCGCTTAATGCTTAATTTGAATTTAAAAACAGAGGGTTAAAATGGTGGGGCACGACAACCGTGGGCGGTATGTTCGAGGGATTTTAGCCTTGGGGGTGCTAAAAAAAGTGAAGCGTTAGTTAAATCGAGATGATTGAAAAATTTGAAGCAGCAGTCGATTAAATGCCATAACTGCAGAATAACGAGGGGGTTGAGCAATAATAGGCTGAGCAGACTGGCGCCGATAAACTCGGCTAAAAAGCTATCACTGAATACTAGCAGCTCGCCTATATCGACATAACCACCAATCAATACTGATAAAAGATCAGCGATAGGCAGAACAAACAATACCCCGAAAAACAGGATAAGGTTTGTCATGCTAAAGTTGGTGAACCTGATCATCAGATTCAATCTTTCAGCAATAAATTGGCTAAGAGCTAATTTCAATTAATGAGTCCGGTTGAACGGGAAAAGGAGTCAGTTGGCAGAACAAAAAATATTCAGCATGCAACTTTTTTATGCGACGGGAGGATACCAAGAAGCGACGAGTGAATGAAAGTAGATCACCTATCTAAGGCGACATTTATATTAAAAAAACCTTAATTAAAACCAACTTGAAACATTTTATGTTAATAATTAACCAAATATAAACCTATTAAGGTCTCAAAAATGCGTGAAAATGTGACGTTAGGCATTCATGGGTTGTGGTGAAGTGACTTATCCATGAGCATGACAGTGCTACACTGTTATGCCATGCGCCAAAAAATTATAGCGAGTCTGAAATCATCGGAGCAGTGCTAGCTTGAGGTTGATTTGGTTAATAGGGCATGATGCACAATAGAACAGTATGCATATCAGCATAAAGGGATTGAATATCAAATCGTTTACTCACTCTCTTAGGGTTAATTTTCTCATAACCTTAGCCTATGTCGTTGTAGGGAAAATAGGTTTAATGATTGCCTTACCGCCTGGATATTCGGCGGCAATTTGGCCTGCGGCAGGGATAGCCATTGCCGCTTGTATTTTATGGAAAGAGTACACTCCTTGGATTGGGGTTTTTATTGGATCTTTTCTCATTAATGCCAATATGGGAGGATTTGTTCACTGGAGTTGGCTACCCGTTGTTATCGCTATGGGTTCCAGCATTCAAGCAATATTAGCCGCCAAAATGATGAGTCGAATAGATCATCTTGTCACCTTAGATAGTCCTCATACTGTTATCAAATCCTGTCTGGGTCTCGCTTTAACCTGCATAGTCGCAACGGTTTGTGGCAACCTTGCTTTAGTTATTAGTGGCACTATCCCACAGTCTGACTTTCTCGAAAGCCTTGTTAATTGGTGGATGGGAGACTTACTCGGTGCGATCATTTTTATCCCATTGACTATGTTAGTGTTCGACAAACGGGATATTTGGCGATCCCGTCGTATCCAAACGGGGATACCGATGTTTGTGGGATTTTTATGTTGCGTAGGGATTTATAGCTATTCCGATATGAATCAAAGGCAGCAATTACAGGATAAATTTGAGATCCAATCGAATGCGATCATCAGCCGTATTGAAGGTTTTCAAGATGCCAATTTGCAGCGAATTATTGCATTAGCCAGTTTGTTTGATAATAGCGAGCAGGTTTCTGTCGACGAGTTTATACAGTTTGGTAAGCGTACGTTGTTACCAACGGATGGTGTCCATGCGTGGGTATGGGCACCTCTTGTTGCCGCAACAGAACAGGAAAGCTTTGAGATTGCGGCAAGTGCGGCGATCTCTGGTGCTTATAATGTGAAGCGTCCACAAAATTGGCAAGTTAATACCGATGGTTGGTTAGTGCCTGTTATGTATATACAGCCACTCGCCAACCATGAAGCCGTGTTGGGAATGGATCTAAATAGCGAGCCTATTCGGGCTGCTGCGATTGCAAAAGTCAGAACCACCCAAGCCCCTGTAATGACGGCTAAAGTCCAATTAGCGCCGGATTTCACAGGTCCTAGCGGTACTTTGTTATTTGCACCAGTGTTTGATCGCTTAGGAGAAATAGCGGGTTTTTGTACAGCCGTTATCGACTTACAACAGATCATCAATGAAGTTGAGCAAGTACAGGGATTGCAGTGGAAGCTTATTGATATGAGTGCGGGCGGGTCTTTGCTCTACTCAAATACCGACAAAGATTTCCCAATATTTTCGGACTATATATTTAGCGATAAGAATGGGCATTTTTTTCAAGCTAATCTACTGTTTGCCGATCGCCATTGGCACATAGTGCTTTACCAGTCCTATACGATGCTAATGGGCGATACCTTTAGTTTGTCGTTGCTGATGTTGCTCCTTGCCTTTACAACCTGTGCAGTTATCGGAGGTTTGACCTTAGTGTATTCCGGTGAGCACCATCGGATTGCAGAAAAAGTGCAAGAAAAAACCATGGCACTGTCTAAAGAGATAGCACGTAGTCAGGCTTTCCAAGCCACCTTAGTTGAAAGTGAGCAGCGATATCGAAACTTGTTTGATAAAGCCCCTGTGGGGCATGTGCTGAAACAAGTGGACAATGGTCGATTTGTCGCCATTAACCAAGCCTTTACCGATATTACGGGTTACTCACTCGATGAACTTAATCAACTCGATCCTTGGGAGTTAACCCCCAAGCGCTATCAATTAAGTGAAGCTGAGCAATTAGAACGCTTAAAGCAAACTCGCCGTTATGGCCCTTATCAGAAACATTATCTACACAAGAACGGGCAATCAGTGGCAGTTCGCCTCAATGGTGCTTTGGTTACAGGTGCCAATGGTGAACAACTTGTGCTTTTTATTGTGGAGGATATTACCGAGCAGGAACGTACTGTTGCTAGAGTGAATCTGCTCGCGCAGGTATTCCAGCAGAGCGGTGAGGGCATCACGATTATAGATGCCAATGACATTATTGTAGATGTGAACACCGCGTTTTCCCAGATCACGGGTTATTCACGAGAGGACATTATTGGTAAACACTGCCGCTTTTTAGAGGCTAAACGTACGGATAAAAGTATCGATCCTCAAGTCCGTGCAGCCCTCGAACAAACGGGATTCTGGCAGGGCGAGGTATGGGATAGACATAAAGACGGTTACGATTTCCCAAAATGGTTGATGATGTCCGTCGTGCGTGATGAATCAGGCGCAGTTAGTCATTACATTGGGAGTTTTACCGATATTAGTGAACGGAAAATGAGTGAGGAACGGATCCATTTTCTCGCTCACCATGATTCCCTAACATTGTTGCCTAACCGCCTGAGTTTACAGTCGAGTCTTGAAATTGTCTTCGGCGAAGCATTGGCCTCACAAAGCCAAATAGCGGTCATGTTTATCGATATGGATCATTTTAAAAATATTAATGACACCCTAGGACATCATGTGGGTGACCAATTATTGCTTGAAGTGGCGCGGAGATTAAAAAATATTGTTGATAATAATGACATTGTTGCGCGCTTAGGTGGGGATGAATTTGTAGTGGTATTGTCCGATACTAACCACGATGAAGTGGCGAGTTTAGCTGAAGCACTGCGTAGTGGCCTTAGCCAAACCTATATCATTGACAATAATTCTTTGCATTCCTCTCCCAGTATTGGCATTAGCCTATTTCCGACTGATGGCAATACTGTCGAAGCGTTAATGAAAAATGCGGATATGGCGATGTACCGCGCAAAAGCGGCTGGACGCAATAACTATCAATTCTTTACAGCGGCAATGAATACCTTGATTACCGAACGTCAACATATTGAAACGGGATTAAGGCAAGTACTGGCAAATGAAGAACTGCAATTACATTACCAGCCACAAATCGATATTCGTACAGGACAAGTGGTGAGTGTTGAAGCCCTAGTGCGTTGGCAGCATCCAGAGTTTGGTCTTATCTCACCAGATCGCTTTATTTCGATAGCAGAAGAAATTGACATGATTATTCCTATCGGCCAATGGGTACTTGAAACGGCGATGGCACAACTAGCCGCTTGGCGTGCCGCGGGAGCGACAAGGCTTAGAATGGCGGTAAATTTATCGGCACACCAATTGCGGAAAGACACGATTGTTGCCGATATCACCAATGTTTTGCTTAAGTATCAACTTGGTAAGGGGGCGTTAGAGTTAGAAATCACCGAGAGTGTTGCTATGCAATACCCTGAGCAAAATGCACGTTTATTGGCGGAACTGCGCCAACATGGTATTGAACTGGCTATCGATGACTTTGGTACAGGTTATTCTTCTTTATCCTATTTAAAACTTTTACCCCTAGACAGGCTCAAACTTGACCGTTCCTTTGTGAAGGATATTGAGACCGACCTTAACGATGCAGCCATTAGTGCTGCGACTATTTCTATGTCACATGAATTAGGACTAACGGTTGTTGCTGAGGGCGTCGAAAATGAAGCGCAACTCGTTTTATTATCGAGTATGGGGTGTGATTTAGTGCAGGGATATTATTTCAGTAAACCTTTGCCAGCCGAAGAATGTTTCCGTTTTATTCAGCGTAACTTATAGCCTTGGTTGGCGCTACCTAACCATAGGCTATACTTGAGCATATAAGTTTGTGCTCGTTAATGTGCTAAGGATGGTTATATGCAAGTTATCTTCACTAAAGGAACTCAGCGTTATGGTCAGTTACGTTGTGTGCGTATGGATGGCAGTGCGACAGAAACTAAAATGCCTGAGCAGGGGATTGCACCCCACGATATGATTCACTATGTGGTTGAAAAACGGCTACAGATCCAAGGGGCCTTTTTTTCACAGGTGAAAGCCGGTGCAAATATCAGTTTTACACTTGAGCATAATCAAGCCTCCCGTGCTGTTACCAATAACGCTGAGATATGGCAAGTTGAGTCTATCGTTGAAACCTTGCAGTCCTTGCTGTGGCCGGGTGATACGCCGACCTACGACGAGTTTATTTATCTGTTAGAGCAGGCTAGCAGCAGCCGTAAGCTGGCGCTCCCCCAAATTAGCGAAGTGGATTTTGATCATATTCTTAACGAAATTATGGATTTGACAGTCGAATGGCAAGGCTTAGGTGAAGGCCAGTCGCTAACCTTAAAGTTTTAACCTAAAAGCACGTTTTATCGTGCTTTTAGGCTTAGGGCTATGGCCGACTAATTTGGCCATTCATATTACTCTCTATTACGGCGTTCTTGGCTTTGAGTCGATCTGCCTTTATTTTGATCTACAGCGCGAGTCGCCTGCATATTCTGGTTTTGGCGTGGTTCACTCTGCCTCACTTTAACTTCCTCACGTTGTCTTGGCGCCGATTGTCTCGGTTGTTCCATGCGTTGTGGCTGCGATCTTTGCTGATCAAGATTACGGGGTTGTGACTCCCTAGTTTGGTATTGTTTTTGTTGTATATTCTTGTTGGCCTGCATTTGTTTTGCTTGGGCATCACTGCGCTCCCTTTGAGTATGCACAGGATCACTACGTCCCTTAGTCGCGGGCATTTGTTCCGCATTGGCTGAGCGCCGCTCTTTTAACTCTGCCTTAGTATTCTGATAAGTTGGAGCGCGGTTATCACGCTCGCGACTGTTGTAATTGTGAGTCTCTTTATTATTCCAGTCTTTATTGTCTCGGCTCTTATTGTCTTGGCGATTATGTCGTAAATCTTGGTTAGACTTTAAATATTGACTGGTAGCGTGCTGAGCACTGCCGCTGGAGTGTGAATCGCGGCCACGATACTTGCTATCGGCATAGTAGCGTTGCTTAACAACAGGATTATGATAAACCACTCCACGTCTATGTTCTGGCTTATGTTTCCATGGTTGTGCACCGTGGCTAACACTGTATCTTTCCCGTGGGCGGTAGTGATGTGAATGCCTGTGATCTATCACAACCACTCTATGGCGATGCCAGTGGAAGGAACTGAAAAAGTAGTTAAAGGAAATATGAATACCAGGTGCCCAGTAAAAATGGCTATGGCTTGGACGGTAAGGATAGCCAGCATAACCACTAAACTCCCAGTAAACGGGTGGATAAGCCACACCCCATCGCCAAGTGCCATACACCACGCGAGGATCATAATAGGGGACGTACACAATTTCCCGCCTTACAGGCTCTATGATGATGTGATTATTGGCTCTGGTGATGGCCATATTATCCATATTAGCAAGACTATTGGCTTTATCTGCCTGTTGTCTAAGAGATTGAATACCATTCATTACTTGGCCTTCATCTTCAAGGAATGCTTCACCTAATCTTTGCGTCCAGTCGAGATCGTCACTCATTTTTTGTAATACAACGGGGAAAGCCAATAGTGCTTTTACGCTAGGATCCCAATCCTTGTCTTCAGCCTGCGACATTATCTGGTCGAGTGATAATTTAGGGCGTTGTGCTAGCCAGCGTTGTGCCTGTACGACTTCGAGTGGATAAGTCGAGGCGATAAGAATGTGCGTCAACAAGCTATCGGGGTACAGTGCGATAGGCGCTAACATTTGTTCGAGCTCGGCTTGGCTTACCGACGCGCTTGAACCTTGGCTTACGGATACGCCTGCGGCTTGAGTTGTGGGCGTGAAGGGCAGAGCAAATAATACTGCCGATAACACTAGCCAATTCCATCGATGTAATCTGTTCATGGTTCGCTCCAATAATCCTATGTGAGGATGTTATTGGCATCATAGGCGTTTGAATATGAACATAAGCTGAAAATGTTTTAAGGCTTTATAGGGAGAATTTAAAGGAGGGGATTTAATGTATCATTTGAAACTAATAGATTAAATAGAGTGCACAAAACTCACGCTAAATTTGGCCCCACCTAAGGTTTCTGAATGCGACACTGAAATTCTGCCATTATAGCTGTCGACTAAATCTCGAACGATCGCAAGCCCTATACCATTACCTTGGCGATAGGAATCTGCTCGAATTCCACGTTCAAATATTTGATTTTTCAATGATTCACTGATTCCGGGGCCATCATCTTCTATGCAGATCTGCAGTTGATAGGCATCACCCGTTACAGTTAATTTAACAGTGGATTTTGCCGCTTTACAGGCGTTGTCGAGTAAATTGCCCAACATTTCAGTGAGGTCAGCGTCATCCCCCTTGAATACTGCTTGTTCGGCAATTTCAGAATGGAGATGGATTTGCGGCTCTTGATAAATTTTAGTCAAAGTCCGCAATAGCTTAGCCGCCACCTCATCGACGCGGATCCCTAAATGCCAGGAGGCTGCCGCTGCCGTTTGAGCACGTTTCAGTTGGTGCCCAATGATTCTGCTTATCACCGACACTTGTTCACTCGAGGCTTCGCTTAAATCAGCTTGGCTTTTGATCACTGCGAGCGGTGTTTTTAGGCTATGGGCAAGATCGGCTAAGGCATTACGATAGCGTTTTCGCTGGGTTTGTTCGGTATTGAGCAGAATATTGAGTTGGCGTGCAACTGCTTGTAACTCCGTGGGGTATTGGCTACTTAACTGCATTGATTTACCTTGTTCAACCTCGTGCAGCTCTTGGGTAAAACGTGCTAGCGGGCGTAGCGTCCAGAGTAACCAACTTAACTGGAATACCAGCATGACTAACATCAGGATCAACAACCAAGTCCAAAGCTGCTGATTAAATTGGTCAATTTGCTGCTGGAATTCTTGTTCGTCTTTAATGATGTGGATGGTTACAGGTACGTTCTGATTTTGGCTGGCAAAGCTAACGCTAAAACTGTAAATCCAATGGGGCAGATCGGCGAGCTTGATTTGCTCAAATGTACTTTTGCCCATGTCGGGAATCGTAAAATATGCCGGAGGAGTGATGCCCATAAAAGACTGCGAATGCCATACAATACTTTGTTTGCCATTGAGATCTTGTGTGGTTGCTATGGCGTAGAGCCCTGATTGAATGAGATTAAAGCGATTTTCTAACACTAATTCAGGAATGGAGATCTGCGTATTTTCCACTTCTGTTACTGCGAGTATTGAGTAAACATAGGCACTGAGTTCATTTTTTGCGGCACTTTTCACTTGCTCGGTAAAGGCATCATTTAAGCCGACACCAATCAAAGGTAATAGCACTAAAATAAACAGTAGTGAACTGGCAACTAACCGAGCCTTAAGGGAGTTTATCACTTGCCATGCTAAAGAAGAGTTACTCATCTACACTGGATTCTGGTGCTAATATTTTGAGTCGATAACCTTGTCCCCGAAGGGTTTCTATCAGATTGTATTGGTTATCTGGGTCGAGTTTTTTACGTAAGCGACGGATAAAAACTTCGATGACATTAGAGTCGAGATCAAAATCCTGATCGTAAATATGTTCAGTGAGCACAGTTTTAGATTTCACTTCACCCTGATGTAGCATTAAAAATTCGAATAGCTTGTACTCAGAGCCGCTAAGGTTGATCAATTCATCCCCTTTACGGATTTCTAAACTGCTGGTGTTGAGGCTAAAAGGGCCGTTATAAACCAATGGGCTGGCCTTACCTGCCGAACGACGGATTAAGGCTTTTAGTCGCGCAACCAGCTCTTGGGGATGGAAAGGTTTGGTGAGGTAGTCATCTGCTCCAGCATCGAGTCCTTCCACTTTATCTTGCCAACTGTCCCTTGCCGTTAAAATAAGGATGGGAAAATCGCGCTCTTTTTGACGGACGCTGCGAATTAAACTGATGCCATCGAGTTTAGGTAAACCTACATCGATAATTGCAGCATCATAGTTACATTCGAGTGCTTGAAATAATCCTTCTTCGCCATCGCTTGCAACATCAATGCTGTAATGGGCATCAAGCAGATGCTGTTTTAAGTTAGTTTGTAGCTCTATATCATCTTCGACTAATAGCAAGCGCATGGTTAGTTCCTCGATACTCTGCCCGTTGCGGCATCTACTGATACTGAAAACACTTGACCATTAGGATCGAGAATTTTGACGCGATAACCCGAACCACTTGATTGTACGCTCAATATTTTGCCTTGATATTGGCGCTGAGCCATAGCAACGGCTTGGTCTGGACTATTAACGGCTAAACGGCGCTGTTCATTCTGCACGCCTTGGTTGCGAGACTGATTGCGATCGGTGCGTTTATCATTTGCCGCCATACTGCCAAAGGAGGCACATAAGCAGACGATCAGGGCCAATGTCATACCAAGTTTCATATTCGTTACCCGCGAATGTTCAGCGATCTTAAATTAATGAGCTACAGAGATAGCCTATCGAGTCGACTAAGCATACCCCATCACTATAGAGATCCGTCAATTGGTTAGCGTAATTCCTGTGGAATTATCGTTGGCAATTTCCTTTGCTAACGGGCTGAACTCAATATCAGTTAGTCAGTCTTATCCTATGCCTAGGCATTTAAGTGGGTTCAGTTTAGACAGTGTTATCCATGGCAGATGAATTGGGGCTGAACATATTAGTAAGCCACCTTTTAGCTACATTTAGGTATTTTGTGATTACTGTGGCTGTGGTCGACATATTGCTATCGAATGTTCAGCTTATGTTCACTTTCATTGCACTTTAATGTCTCCAATTTGAACGGATTATCCATGGGGTCTTCAAGATGAACATACTTAACAGGCAAATAGTGGCAACAGGATCCAGAAAAAGTTTATTTAAGCTAACAGCAATGACTTTACTGTTTTTGGGATCTGTTAACGTCCATGCGCAATCCCGTGATGGTGAGTCGTTAATGCCTATAGCGCCCTTTTCTGCTGCAAGTATTGGTATTGCTAAAAAAGCCGATGATGCTGAGCAAGCGGCATTTCAGGAGCAGCAAGCCTTAGCGTTACTGCAACAAGCTGCTCCCGCGAACAATGTAGGAGATGCTGCCGCCGCGGTGGTTAAATCGCTTGCACCCAGTTTATCGTCAAAGGCTGGAACGACAAAAAAAGTACAGCTTGTTGGCGCAAAACCTATGACGCGTGACCAAGTGATAGCCCAGTATGAGAGTCAATCTATCCCCCGTTCAAGCGCCGAGACTGAGAATCCCTATCGCTCGCCTGTGTACCATAGCTTTTCGATTTTTGATGCCAGTAGTCGTTTGTTCGAAGATTTTGACTATGATGGTTTTTATCAAACCTTTAGTGTGACTTTTGATGTGGATGTTTACGGTAGTTATCTTAATGAAAGAGCCGATCTATTTGCGGAGCTCTATCTTAGCCGTAATGGTGGCCCTTGGGTGCGGTACTACACCACAGATGTATTTACTATTTATGGCGATTCAACTCGGGATGATTATGAAGTGTTGACGACGCTTTATACGGGCTATGCAACGGATCACTACGATGTGTTAATTGATGTTTATGAGGTGGGTTACAGCGATATCGTTGCAACCATTAGTGCCGACGAGATAGATAGTCTGTATGCACTACCGCTGGAAAGTAGCGATCGAGACAGGGGGCCAGACATTATCGTTGTCGAAGAAAGTGGTGGCGCTGTTTCTGGATATATCCTGTTATTCATAGGCTTATGTGGTGCGCTACGGATGAGTCGAGGTCGAACATAATCACTCCTTCTTTATCTCGGTATTTATCTTAGGTAAATAGGGCTAGTATGGGTAAGCTATTTTAACTAAAGGAAGAGACAAATGATTGCTCAAGGTCAAGCATTACCCGCAGGTACGTTAAGCCAACAGACTAAAGATGGCGCGGTAAATCACAAAGTTACCGAACTGTTCGCAGGGAAAAAAGTCGTACTGTTTGCCGTGCCTGGTGCGTTTACTCCAACGTGTTCTGAAGCGCATTTACCTGGCTATGTGGTATTAGCCGATCAATTTAAAGCTAAGGGCGTGGATTTGATTGCCTGCGTTGCTGTAAACGATGCCTTTGTGATGAAAGCGTGGGGCGAGGCTCAAAATGCCTCTGAATTAATGATGTTAGCCGATGGCGATGCCAGCTTTACTAAAGCTTTAGGACTAGAGATGGATACAGCGGGTTTCGGCGGTATACGTTCGCAGCGTTATGCCATGATCATCGATAATGGCGTGGTAACATTGCTAAATGTTGAAGCACCGAAGTCATTTGAAGTGAGTAAAGCCGAAGTGGTTTTAGCAGCGCTGTAAGCTAAGTATCTATACTTAGTTTCTATACTTAACTGGTTAAAGAGTCAAAAGGGAGTCTAATCTAGGCTCCCTTTTTATATTTAAGCGGCTCGCAAATGGGGTGGTGCTTTAGTTTGATTGGCTATTCCTAGGCTAGTCTCAATATCTTCTACACTCTGCTGTACTTCTTGGGCGATGACGTCACTCTGTTGTGAACTGGTCTGCGCCTGTTGCCTTAAATTATCCATAGTACGTACAAATTCATCGAGATAATCGACTTGCTCTTTGGCGTTGAGCGAGCCTTGTTTGGCGGTATTAGCCATTTCACTGGCTTGGTTTTGTACTGTTTGCGCCACTTGCCACAGGCTCTGAGCCCGCAGTTTTTGGCTGCTGGTGGCCTGCGCTATGCCATCGACACTCTCACTGAGCGCATGATTCGATTGGGTCAGTTGCTGCAGAATCTTCACGATTTCGTTCAAGGATGTTTGAGTGCGTTGGCTTAAATTACGTACTTCGTCGGCGACGACGGCAAAACCGCGGCCTTGTTCACCAGCCCTTGCCGCTTCAATGGCAGCATTAAGGGCGAGTAAATTAGTTTGTTCAGCAATATTACTAATCACATCAATGATTTTTGATACATCAGTGACAGAGGTATTTAAACTTTCGAGGGAGGCATGGCATAGCCCGACCGCAGTTTGAGTCTGCTCGGTTGCACTGAGTACCGCTTCAGCTTCAGTTTGGCTCGATTGCATTTGGCGCATTGTTTCTGCGGCGCTATTTTCCACGAGGGCTGAGGTATGGCTGACTTCATTGGCGAGGCTGCGGATATGTTCAGTTTGTGTTTGAGTTTCTGTCACTATCGTCTGTGTATTTTCGGTATGCACAGAGAGTTGGTTGATCCGTGCAACCAGTTGACGCAAGGACTGTGAAACTTTAGTTATCTGCTGGCGTTGTGTTTCATCTTCCAATTCAAAGCGTTGTAATAATTGATTAAAGTGTCCCGCGATTTGCCCTGTTTCACAACGTCTATTGATATCTAATCTCTCACGACTGTTCGCTTCGCTTAATTTCATAAAGGCTTGATTAAGGCGTTTAAGCGGTTTCACAACGCGATTTTGTTGCAGGATTAAATAGCCTATGGCGAATAGTGCCATGATGGACACCATGGTATAGAGGATCAGTTGTAGCTCAGATTTGAGTTGCTGATTTTTTGCGGCTTGGGCATCACCTAGAGCGATAAGCTGTTGTTCCACTTTGCTAATGGCTTGGATAAGCTGTTCCTGCATTTCTTGATTGGTTTGCAGCTGTTGGTGGGTGTTGGCGACTTCTTTACTGTACCTATTGCTCAGGCTTAATAGCTCACTGCGGTCATTCTCACCGATTTCAATTTGTTCTGGCTCGCTACCACCAAGGGCAAATTCATCGGCTTCTTGAATTTCATATATGCCAATCAATGGCAGAGCATTTAGGGCCTCCCGCCAAGTATCCAACTCTTTTATTGTGCTATCCAAAATTCCCTTTAGTTTCTGATTTTTCCCGATCAAATAACCTTCGGTAAGTTGGGAGAGTTCATACACAATTGAAGGTAAATCACGGCTAAGTTGCAGATATTGCTCGGCGACAAGGGCATTAATTGTTGCTCCTTTATCTGCATACTGGCTCAGGCGGCGGTTGTACCCCATCATTTCTGATTCCGCATGGGCAAGCAATTTCCGAGGATCTCCCGCGAGTTTGCCTGCGGCGAGGTACTTAGTCTCTAAATCTTGGATGAAGCTGCTTAAGCCTATCTGCAACTCATTATCTGTCGCCCCCACAGTGGCGAGATTTAACTGCGCGAGCTGATCCTTAATGGTGATGAGTTTGGTTTTGGCTTGCTCAAGTTGACCGGCATTACCAGTGACTAAATAGCCATCGAGATCGCGGCGGACACCGACAAGGAAATCCTGTTGAATGTTTTGTAGTGAATGAGTTTGTTGCTCAATTTGCTGTCTCTGAGTGCTGCTCCATAGCACTACTGCCGCTAATAATCCCGCGAGTAATAGCAATAGGGCTGAGGCAGAAAGTGATAGCGTTGAAATTTTCATGTTGCAATCTTCATAATGGTCAGAGCCAGTTAACTGCCCTGAGTTTATGAATTTAACGTGACACAAATATTACAGAAGCTGAGTTGAATACCTACATTGTCATTTGATCTGCTGATATGTGACGTAGGTTATTCCAGTGGTAACCAAACCTGTGCCTTTAATCCTCCTTCCTTGCGGTTTGAGAGTGTTATTTGTCCTTGGTGACGGTCAATAATTCGTTTAATAATGGCAAGCCCGAGGCCTGATCCCACACTGCCGCGAGCGATATCTCCTTGAGTAAATGGTTGAAATAGCTTCTGTATTTGTGATTCATCAATCCCTGGGCCATTATCTTCAACACTAAAACCGATTCGCTTTCCATCGTATTGTGAGCTAATGCGTATCCAGCCAGATCCATAGCGGAAGGCGTTTTCGACTAAGTTGCTCAGTACTCGTTTAATGGCGATAGCTTGGAATAGTGCCTCGGGGCAATCGGTCAGTACCATTTCAATTTCACCAGCACGATTTGCTTCGGCTTGGACAATATCTTGGATAAGTTTATTGATTTGGGCTAACTCGCGGTTGGCTTCCTGATCTTGACGTATATAAGCAATAAATTGGCTGATAATGGCATCCATATCTTCAATATCGTTGACGATACCGTCTTTAAGATATTGGTCTTCTTCAACCATCATTTCCGAAGCGAGACGAATTCGCGTGAGTGGAGTACGCAAATCATGGGAAATGCCCGCCATCAACAGCGCCCTGTCTTGCTCCAATTGCTTCATGCTGTGTGCCATCTGATTGAAGGCATTGGTCACTTCGACAATTTCACTTGAGCCTTTGAGCGGCAAGGGATCGGGGAATTCACCGCGGGAGACCGAAATGGCCGCTTTTTGTAGCCGCCGAAGAGGGCGATTTTGTTGGCGGGCAAACCACCAACCACCGGCCACGCTAAGCGCACCAATCACGATTAGATACAGAGTCAGTGGTGAAAGATCCGATACATTTTGACCAATCAATGGCACTTTAATCCATACCGAAGGTGCCTGTGGCGGTCGAATCCAAATCTGCAGTACGCTGCCGTGGGTTACTCTAACCTCCGCTTCGCCACCAAGATATTCCGACATCTGTGACGACCAGAAGCCATAATAAGTTGCTTGCTCAATACCAGCTTCACGGGCCTGTTGTTGGTTGTAAATCTTCATTCCATCATCATGGACTTTAGCATTGAGGGCATCGACTATCGTTAAATGTTCGCGGCCGATATCAATGCCATCCACAAACAGCAGTTTGACTTGACGGGCAATCAGTTGATTAATTTGCTGGTAACTGGGTTTGAGTACATAAACAGCAACGGTAACGTAAGACACCAGCTGATTGATCAGTAATAAGCAACCAATCAGCATCACGGTTTGACTAAACGCGCTACGTGGTAGAAATCGCTGCCACAACTTACGTTTCATAGTCGTGCCAATAAGGGGACAAAATTAAGCACGCAACGCACTTCATCGACGTGCTGCACCATCGGGCACAAACACATAACCTAAGCCCCAAACTGTTTGAATATAACGAGGATTGGCAGGGTCTTTCTCAATTAAACGGCGAAGACGCGACACTTGAACGTCAATAGAACGCTCTAATGCGGAATAATCGCGGCCGCGTGCAAGGTTCATCAGCTTATCCCGAGACAAAGGTTCGCGGGGATGGGTGACTAACACCTTAAGCACGGCAAACTCACCGCTGGTGAGCGCAATCGCTTCATCACCGTGGTACATCTCGCGGGTGGCGAGATCCAGTGAGAATTCACCAAAACTGATTTCGGCTTCTTGTTGTGCTGGTGCGCCAGGCACTTCTAAGGTTTGGCGGCGCATCACGGCTTTAATTCGGGCGAGTAATTCCCGTGGATTAAAAGGCTTTGGCAGGTAATCATCGGCACCTAACTCAAGGCCAATAATACGATCCACTTCGTCACCTTTAGCGGTGAGCATCACAATTGGAATGAGGCTACCCTGTTGACGTAAGCGTCGACAAATCGATAAACCATCTTCGCCGGGTAACATTAAATCGAGCACTAAAAGATGGAAATTTTCCCGCTCTAATAGGCGATCCATCTGCTCGGCATTGGCCGCACTGCGTACCTGATAGCCTTGCTCCATCAGGTAACGCTCGAGTAACGCTCTTAGGCGCATATCATCATCGACGACGAGGATTTTCGAGGTTTCTTGTCCCATGGGGTATCCTTTAATTGCTCGGATTAATGCTTTATTCTTGCTGCCTTGATGCAGTAAAGAGTAACTGGCTGAAATTGAAAACGAATCTGCCTAATATAGCCGCATTCAGCCTAAGCGACTAGCGCATCATATTGGCTGATATGCGATTAATGCTGAAATTTTCCGTTCAATGTTAATACTAAGCAAATGAAAATGCATGATAATCATGGCGTTTATTCACTATCGGTATGAAATTGTAACTAAATTGGCATTGTAGCCTCGGAAGTGTCGGAATGCTTTTCTGTAGGTGGTTAACTTTAGCTGTTAGTCTGAGTATCATCTGTCCATATTTGCCCTTATCAATTGCGGCAGTTTTATTTAATTATCGAGTCAGAACATGAAAGCGCATTTGATCACCCGCCAAGGTTGGTTAGCCTTAGATAAAGAATTGAAATATTTGTGGAAAGAATATCGGCCGCAAATCACTCTTAAAGTCCAAGAGGCCGCGGCACAGGGCGATAGAAGTGAGAACGCGGATTACACTTATAACAAGCGTTTGTTAAGACAAATTGATAGCCGTGTCAGATACTTAGTTAAGCGATTAGAAGAGTTAAAGATTGTCGACTATTCGCCGCAGCAGGAAGGTAAAATTTACTTTGGCGCTTGGTTTGAGCTTGAAAACGACGCGGGCGAGCGGGTGCGTTATCGGATCGTCGGTAAAGATGAGCTCGATACTAAACTGGGCTATATCACTATCGACTCGCCTATGGCGCGCGCTTTAATTGGCAAGCAAGTAGATGATGAAGTCGTTGTGCAAACACCATCTGGCCCAAAAGATTGGTATATCAATGAGATCCGTTATACACCATTTGAAAATCCTTCAGCCAGCGTAACGGATTAACCCTCGATGGTTATATGTAGGATGGTTTAGGTGTCCGATTATCATTGCGCAGAAGATCAAACTCTGTGATTTGATGCTGGCTTTAGCATGAAATTGATCATGCGCCTGTGGTATCGTGGGCGCAATTACGACTCATCCGTTAAACACGATATTTTATTTATGCAAACGACTTCCCAAACCATTGCACATAACATCGCTCAAATCATTGCCCAAGAACTGAATGTTCGTGAGCAGCAAGTTACCGCGACCATAGCATTGCTCGACGATGGGGCTACCGTTCCTTTTGTGGCGCGCTACCGTAAAGAAGCTACCGGTGGCTTAGATGATACCCAATTACGTACCCTACATAGTCGTTTAGCCTATCTGCGAGAGTTGAACGATAGACGCCAAGTGATTTTGTCCAGTATTCAGGCTCAAGGTAAATTAACCGCAGAGCTGCAATTTGCTATTGATAGTGCCGACAGTAAGACTCGCCTCGAAGATCTCTATTTACCCTTCAAACCTAAGCGCCGTACTAAAGGGCAAATCGCCATTGAAGCGGGTCTTGAACCATTAGCCGATGCACTGCTTGCGGATCGCAATGCCGATACCGAAGCGCTGGCTGCGGATTATATCAATGAAAATGCTGGTTTTGCCGATACTAAAGCCGTGCTCGAAGGTGCCCGTTATATTTTGATGGAACGCTATGCCGAAGATGCGGAACTCTTGCGCAAAGTGCGTGAGCATTTAAGCCAAAACAGCGTATTAGAAAGCCGTGTGATCGCGGGTAAAGAAAAAGAGGGCGCTAAGTTCCGTGACTATTTCGAGCACAATGAGTTGTTATCTAAAGTGCCGTCACACCGCGCTTTAGCTATGTTACGTGGTCGCAATGAAGGCTTTTTATCCTTATCAATGAATGCCGACCCTAATGCACAAGCAGGTCAAGGCAGTTACTGTGAAGTGATTATTGCAGACCATTTAGGTTTGAAACTGGGCGATAGCAGTGTTGACCAATGGTTAAAAACCGTAGTGACGGCAACATGGCGCATCAAGATAGCCCTGCAAATGGAAACCGAGTTTATTTCGCAAATGCGTGAACGCGCTGAAGCCGAAGCCATTAAGGTCTTTGCCCGTAACTTGGGTGATTTGCTGATGGCGGCCCCCGCTGGTGCAAAAGCCACCATGGGACTCGATCCTGGTTTACGTACTGGTGTTAAAGTGGCTGTGGTGGATAACACGGGTAAGCTCCTTAGCCATGCGACAATTTTCCCCCATGCACCGCAAAATTTATGGGAAAAATCGATTCGTACTTTAGCCAACCTTGTGAATATGCATAAGGTTGAACTGATCGCAATTGGTAACGGTACCGCCTCCCGCGAAACTGACAAACTGGCTGCCGAATTAATTGCCAGTATAAAAGATACCCATCCACATCTCACCAAGGTCATGGTGAGCGAAGCGGGTGCCTCGGTTTATTCGGCATCGGAGTTGGCCGCACTCGAATTTCCGGAACTCGATGTCTCTATTCGCGGCGCAGTTTCTATCGCCCGCCGTCTGCAAGATCCTTTGGCTGAGTTAGTGAAAATTGAGCCTAAGTCTATCGGAGTCGGTCAATATCAGCACGATGTCAGTCAAAGCCAATTATCTAGCTCGCTTGAAGCCGTAGTCGAAGACTGTGTAAACGGTGTGGGTGTTGATTTGAATATGGCCTCAGTGCCGTTATTGTCGCAAGTCGCTGGTTTAAATAAGACCTTAGCAAAAAATGTGGTCGATTACCGCGATGCCAATGGTCAGTTTAAAAACCGTAAAGAGCTGCTTAAAGTGCCGCGTTTAGGGCCAAAGGCTTATGAGCAAGCCGCGGGTTTTTTACGTATTCGTGAAGGAGATAATCCGCTCGATATGTCTGCCGTGCATCCAGAAGCTTATTCGCTGGTGGAAACCATAGCCAAAGCTAAACAGGTTGAATTAGCGAGTCTTATTGGTAACTCAGAACTGTTACGAACGATTAATGCACAGGAGTTTATCACGCCGGAATTTGGTCTCCCTACCGTGACCGATATTTTAGCCGAGCTGGATAAACCGGGACGCGATCCCCGCGGTGAGTTTAAAACCGCTAAGTTTAAAGAGGGGATTGAAGAACTTAAGCATCTCAAACCCGAAATGATCCTCGAAGGTGTAGTGACGAACGTGACTAACTTTGGTGCCTTTGTCGATATCGGTGTGCATCAAGACGGTTTAGTCCATATTTCTTCATTGACCGACAAATTTATCAGCGATCCCCACACAGTGGTGAAAGCGGGTGATGTGGTGAAGGTTAAAGTGATGGAAGTGGACGTTGAGCGCCGTCGTATTGGTTTGAGTATGCGTTTGGACGAGGCGATTGATCAAAACAATGCTCAGGTTAAGCATTCATCGCAAACCAAAGCCAATCACAAATTGACTTCGTCAGGTAAAACCGCTCGCCCAGCTCAAAAGCCCGCGCCGAAAGCGCCCGCGAATGCGGCTATGGGTAACGCTTTTGCCGATGCTTTCGCTAAACTGAAAAAGTAAACCTCGCTGACTCAGACTCGGACAATCCTGTGTCCGAGTCGACACTTCCCATCTATTGTTTACAAAACTGTTGCAAAATTGTGTCATTAAAGAATATAAAGTCGACGCTTAATGCAACCTTAAGAAAAGTCGGGTGTCATACAAGCACTTCTTTATTGATTTTTCTCAAATAGACACTCCAAAGCAGAGTGGACATTGATTGTTTTGGGGTAATAGATGTTGTCAGTTTTATCTGCTCGCGGACGTGGTCACGCCTACGGGCCTTTTCACGCCATCCTTATTTTCTGCCTATTGGTGTTGTTCGTTACTACCGTTAGCCGTATTTGTTTAGGCCTATGGCAAGCTGAACGCGTGGTGGCTGTCGAAGGCTGGTCACACCTTCTATTACAAGGGCTACGTGTTGATATTGCTACTTTGTGCTGGTTGTGGGGTATAGCTGCACTTGGTACCGCTTTGTTTTCTGGAGATCATTTTGTTGGCCGTTTATGGCAACCCATTTTACGGATATGGCTAACTTTTGGGCTATGGGTCATTGTATTTTTAGAAATATCAACGCCAACTTTCATCGAAGAATATGGTATTCGTCCTAATCGCTTGTATGTGGAGTATTTGATTTATCCCAAAGAAGTGCTTTCTATGCTGTGGGCAGGTCGAAAAGTTGAACTGATTTTCTCCGTGATCGTTAGCATGGCAACACTTTGGGGAGGATGGGTGTTAAGTGGCAAGCTAACAAGCTATTTACGCTTTCCTGGTTGGTATTGGCGTCCTGTGTTAGCTGTCGTTGTGGTGGTTTTAGCTTTTCTTGGTGCTCGCTCAACATTAGGCCATCGACCACTTAATCCTGCTATGGTGGCTTTTGCCGATGATCCACTGGTGAATTCACTTGTCACTAACTCATCCTATTCCTTAGTTTTTGCCATCAAGCAAATGGGAAACGAAGAAGATGCAGCGGAAGTTTATGGTGATTTAAATGATGCTGAGATTATCGCGACGATAAGACAAGAGAGTGGTCGTCCAGCAAGTGCGTTTACATCAACAGATGTGCCTTCACTTAGCTTTAACCAAGCCAGTTATACTGGTAAACCAAAGAACCTAGTTATCCTATTGCAAGAAAGTTTAGGTGCACGATTTGTAGGCAGTTTGGGTGGTTTACCACTGACACCAAATATCGATGCTTTATCTCAAGAAGGTTGGTATTTTGATCATTTATATGCCACAGGTACACGTTCAGTCCGTGGAATCGAGGCGGTAACAACGGGGTTTACGCCGACACCTGCACGGGCTGTGGTTAAGCTAGGGAAGAGTCAAACAGGTTTTTTCTCTATCGCTGAACTTCTTAAAAACCATGGTTATACAACGCAGTTTATCTATGGTGGTGAGAGCCATTTCGATAATATGCGTAGCTTTTTTTTAGGTAATGGCTTTAGCGATATCATAGAGCAAAAGGATTATAAGTCGCCTGCTTTTGTGGGGTCTTGGGGTGTTTCAGATGAAGATCTTATGCGTAAGGCAAACAGTGAGTTTGAACGGCTACATAATGAAGGTAAGCCATTCTTTAGTTTAGTGTTCAGTTCAACGAACCATGACCCATTCGAATTCCCTGATGATCGTATCGAACTCTATGAACAACCAAAGCAGACTCGAAATAACGCCGCCAAATATGCAGACTATGCCATTGGTGAGTTTTTCAAGCTTGCCAAGAATGCTGCATATTGGAAGGATACGATTTTTATCGTGGTTGCCGATCATGATAGTCGAGTCGTAGGTGCTGATCTCGTACCTGTTTCGCGTTTTCGTATTCCTGGGTTGATTATAGGGGATGGTGTTACACCAAAACGTGATCATCGAATCGTGAGTCAAATTGATTTGCCACCAACACTGTTGTCTTTGATGGGTATTTCAGATTCATACCCCATGCTTGGTCGTGATTTGACCAAAGTCAGTGATGATTGGGCTGGGCGAGCTTTGATGCAATATGATAAAAACTTTGCACTGATGGAAGGAAAAAATGTCGTCATTTTGCAACCAGAAAAAGCTGCGCAAGGTTTTCAATATAATCAGAAAACGGAGCAATTAACGCCCCATATTCCCGCAGCTAAAATACTTGAGAAAAAAGCCTTAAGCTGGGCACTGTGGGGGAGTTTAGCTTATCAGCAAGAGCTGTATCGGTTACCAAAATAAGGTTTATTCTTAATGAAAAATGCCGCAACTTCGCGGCATTTTTGTTGGACGAAATGGTAGACATTAAATCCAAGTTGACATGGCAGATTCAGGCTCTGGTCGAGTCTGTTGCTCATAAAATTGACTAATACGTTGTCCAACTTGTTGATAAAACTGCATAGATTCGCCCTGAATCGACGGCTGAGTCGTGCTCGTATTATTGTTTTTAGGGCGAGTATTTATATGAGTAGTATCCCCTTGAGCGACTTTTAAGCGTATGTCCTTACGCTGCAATGCTGCTTGACCTCGAGTCGCTATCTTTACTAATTTTGATTGCACTCGTTCAGCCATGACAACAGGGGCTTTTTTCTCTTGTTGTTGCTGGTTTTGCTGCTGAGATGATTGCTGTTGCTGCTGTTTATCTTGAACTTGTTGCTGATTATGCTCAATCAGTCGTGCCTGTTGCTGAGTTTGATCCGCTGTACGTTCATTCTGTGGATTAAAGGCGCGTTCTTCGTGCGCTTTCGTTGCCTGTTGGGGAGGAATGACCACAGGCTTGAGTTGGTTGTCGACCCGAGCTAAGTCCGTCGCGACATTGCTGGTCGCTAGCGGCACTTGTGGGTAATTACTGACAACTAACATGGAAAATTCCTTGAAGCACTAATGGTTAAATACTAGCCACTAATTGCTTAAAGATAAAGCATCAGCGGGTGTGTATTGCTAACCAAGGCAAAAATACTTTTAAAAAATCGTCGCGATGCGAAAAGAAGGGAGCATGCGAAGCTTTGGCTAGCATCGCATCTTCAATTTGGTCACCTGTTGGCATTTGGGGTTGTACACGTTTTGGCACTAAACCATCGAGTCGCCCCCACACCCTAAGCCAAGGTTGTTGAAGTGCTGAAAGTTGTGGCCTTAAGTCTACTTTGGTCAGCATACTCAGGCCTTGGCTTAGGGCTTTGGTATCTGGCAAAGGGCGGGAAAGCACAAGATCGCGTAGTTGTTTGATGTCTTCCTTGGCGGTTTCGCTACCCATGGCTTGAATCGCCAGAAATCTCTCTATAGTTTTAGGTAAATTTTGGCCGAGTTGTTCTCTAAATTGATTAAGGACTTGTGGCGGAATGCCCGGCCATGCTTCGTCTTCCCTTGCCATAAAGCAAGGGGATGAGGCAATAGTAATCAAGCCTTTGATTTTTTGTGGATAACTTAACGCTGCCTGAGTCGCAACGAGCCCACCGAGTGACCAGCCAGCCCAAATAGCGTGTTCAGGCAATGCAGCGACTAAGGTATCGACCCAGGTTGATAGGCTACCTTCAACCATTTGGCTATGGCCAAAGCCCGGCAAGTCGACATAGTGCACCCTATACTGAGAGAGTGACTCATATAATGGGGTAAACACAGTGCTATTCACTCCCCAACCATGAAGCATGACCAGATCTGGCCCTTTGCCTCTGGTTTCAATATGCAAATTTACTGGGTTTGTGGGGATCACTTGGCTCACTTGAGTGCCTCTAAATGGATTAGGTGGATATATGCCGCACATTGTCAAAGGGATTTGGCCGCAATCTGCTTTGCGGATAATGCGTCTAGGATATCAACTCTGCATAACTTGGTTGGCGGGCAGTTTACCTAACCGTTGTCTTCTGTGCCACCAATCCATGCAAGCGCCAGAAACGGGGATTTGTATGGCTTGCCTACAAACGGGTTTATACCATAGTCCCATTTGTCTTGGTTGTGGCAGGTCAATGCTGCTTGAAATGGATTATTGCGGTGCATGCCAAAAATATTCACCCCATAAGATCGTTGCCCCCTGCAGTTATCACCAAGGTTTAGGGACTTGGGTTGGTGCAATTAAGTACCAAGGTCAACTTGCGGCATTGCCTATACTCTGTCGTGCCTTGGTTGCGCGAATTAACCACCTTGAGCAGTTGGGCTTATTAACGCTTCCCCAAGCGATAGTACCAGTGCCATTGCACCCCAAACGCTTACAGCAAAGAGGGTTTAATCAGGCTTGGTTGATTGCCCATGAGTTGTCTCAACGCTTACAGTTGCCCTTAGTTGACCAAGGATTAACGCGGCGACAGGATACCCGTCCGCAGGCAGGATTGAACGGTGCGCAGCGGCGGCGTAATCTACAGGATGCATTTATGTTAGATGACGACTTTGCTTATCAGCGTATTGCACTGGTAGATGATGTCGTCACAACGGGGACCACAGTCGCTGAAATTGCCCGTTTATTTGAAGCGCGATACGTGCATGTACAAATATGGTGTCTTGCACGAGCCGAAGCGCCAGGTTTGTTGGATACAACGGACTTATAGTTAAAACAGATCGCGGTAGTTTAGCGTTACGAACGTCAAAACTATGTCAAAAACACGGGGTATAAAAAATAAGTTTTAATTTTGCGATCAAATGTAAGTATATGTATCTGTGAGTTTTGTTTATTGTTTGTATTGAGATACCTTCTAATATCATTTTGTTTGGGGGTATTTATGGACGCTAAACAGGCGCTATCAAATGCCAATACGGCATCTACGTTAAAAGAGGTTATTCAGGCAATAACGGCAGCTTTGAAGCTGCACGGTTTTAGTGGATTCTGGTTTCAAGGAGTCCCTCATTGCGCGTATGAAAACTATCACTTTCCAAAAGAAACCAATCTGTTCTCACAAGCTTCGCTGCGTAAACCTAATGCCAGCGTAGCTTCATCACCTGTAGTTGCTGAACTGCAGCGTTTTTATCTAAGTCAGGTTGCCGCTAATGATTTTAATTTTGGTTTTTCGTTAGATACTTCAAAATCTTATATGTATCGCTTGTCGTGTGATAAAGGTGATAAAGCTAGCCTACTTTTTAGTAAGCATCATATTCAAACCGTATTAAGTTGGCCCGTTACATGCCATAGCAATCGACATTGGGCGGGTCGTTTTATATTGCTGAGTCATCTGAGTGATTCAGACATCCTATTAACGGGTTTGAGTGCAACCTTAAAAGAGGCTCAAAACAAGCTATTTGAATGTAATAAGCCATTGTTTAATCCATTTCTTCAAAGTTCTCTACTTAAAGATAATGCGAGAGATATCTTACTTATGGTCGCAAACGGCCTGCAGAATGACGAAATTTCAACTCAGCTCCCGATAAGTATCAGAGGCGTTGAATACCATATGGAATCCATGCGTAGGAAGTTTGGGGCGACGAATCGAGCAAACTTAATTCATCTCGCCCATCAATATGAGTTGATCTAAATATGTTGGTATTACTGGTTGAAGACAATCGGCTTCTCTCTAACAACATCATTCAATATCTTGAATTGAGTGGCATAGAGTGCGATTACGCGTTCAACCTAGCACAAGCGGATATGCTCATTAGTCAGCAGCAGTTCGATGCTATCATTCTTGACCTTAATTTACCGGACGGTGATGGCATTGAAGCGTGTGAACGCTGGAAAGCGCAATGTTTTACTTCACCTATCATCATGCTAACCGCCCGTAGCAGTTTGAATGAGCGCTTGGCTGGTTTTGCCGTTGGCGCTGATGATTATTTAATAAAACCCTTTGCGATGGAGGAACTGGTCGCACGATTAAAAGTGGTCGCTCAGCGTCGTCCCGCGCCCCAAAGGTTGATTATTGGCGACCTCGAAATCGATTTTGCAAATCACATGGTGTATCGGCAAGGGCAACTGCTGGTTTTGTCTAAAACCGGTTGGCAGATCTTGGCGTTGTTAGCAAGGCGCAGCCCAGAAACAGTGAGTAGAGAAGAGATTGAACGAATGCTTTGGCCCGACAGCGCACCTGATAGTGACAGTTTGCGCAGCCATATTCATCTTTTGCGCCGAGTGATCGATCGCCCCTTTGAGCGGCAAATATTACATACGATTCGTGGTGTCGGTTTAAGTCTTAGGGATGAAATCAATGCAAGCGCCTAAACTTAGCCTCAAGCGTAGCTATCAAGTGTGGGGCGTTATTTTTCTATTAATAACCTTAGGTGTGAATAGTTTTATCCCGCTTTGCATGATGTGTGCAGGTATGATTTCTATGCATGAAGTCACAATGCACAATGCAGGGCAAGCGGCCGAAGCGTTACTGAAGATGGCGGAGCCAACTCAGCAATCATTACTTCATCAACCACTTCTAAAAACCGATAACTTAACCGTCTATCCTCATTGGCGAGATATTCCGCTGCAAATTCGTGAGTTAAGTAACAATGAAGTTTTAACAGATGCGAGCAAAATTCACTATGAGCATGCAGAAGGTCCCATTGTAAACGCGTTAAGTGTGTACTACACACAAGCTGGCCAGCCGCTATACGTTTGGCTGCAGTTTAGTGTTACCCATGATTTGCAATTTGCCCCTAAAAACATGACCGCCATTTTGCTGCTGGTATTGATAACCTTTTGTGCCAGTGCAAGCTTAGCGTTTTATATGCAAAGTAAAGTGATTACGCCTGTGCATCAAATTAGCCAAGCGATTAAGCAGCATGATTGGGAGGCAGGAGGCAAACTGAGTTTGCCGCAACAAGAATATGCAGAACTAAAAGCCATTGTTGATGCTCTAGATAACTCGATTTTACAGCTTCAAGAGGCTCAGCAACGCGAACTCAATTTTTTACGCTTTGCTAGCCATGAGTTACGTACACCAGTTGCCATATGCCAATCCTCATTCGAAATCCTCGCATTACAACAAGGTGAGCTTACTGGTGCAACTCTGTATGCTTCCCAAGCGACCAATCAAATGAAGTCACTCATTGAAACCTTGCTATGGTTGACCAATAAAGAGTGTTCCAGTTTAGAAAAGGAAAACGTCGCGTTATCGCCTTTACTTGCCAGTATTATCGAGGAGCAGCAACGGGTACATGGTCATGAGCAAAAAATTAAATTATTTTCTGACGATACTTATTTTTCCGTTCAACTTCATCCGTTAAAAATCATATTAAGCAATTTATTAAGGAATAGTATTGAGCATGGTGGAGCAGATATTAGCATTACTCAAATTGCTCGTTGTATAGAAATAACCAATTCCTACAATAGTAATGGCCGTCATGGGTTTGGTTTAGGGCTATTACTGGTGAAGCGTCTTGCTAATCAACTGGGCTGGATTTTTACTTGCTCATCAGAAAATGATTTATTTACTGCTAGGTTGGTAATCTCTAAATAACTCAATAATAGTGACTGTAAATTCACTGCATTAAACCACACACTTTTAAAATGCAAAATCGCCTTTGGGCTTAGATCACATAGTAATCATGCGGTTCGTAGTAACTTTATTAAATAAAGTTTACGAGATGTGGGGGTATTTAAATATATTTCCTCATAAACATGGTTGAGAGGGGCTCTATGTGTAATAAAAATGTGGTATCTATTTTAGTCAGTGCAATCTTGTTTAGTGGTTCTGTGTATGCTGATATAAATAAAACAAGCGTGGATTTAGGTTATAAGTTTTATACCAGTGACACAAAAGATGATAACCCAGGTGTTTTTAATCAACCCTTTGTAAAGTTAAATCATTTGGGAATTGCTGACTGGGGGACTTACTTTGCTAATCTTAAGTTAGAAAACCCAGCAGAAATCGCGGAAAATCAGAAGCATGTTGATGGTAAGACGACGATTAAGTCATTATTGATACTGGAAAATAAGCTGGGGGAATCGCAGTTTAACTTCTGGACTCAGAACTTTATCTCTGCGAGTGAAACGCTAGTTGAAGATAACCTTTACCTAGGTTTGACTCATAACGCAAAAGTTCAAAATCTATCATTAAACTATGGTGTTGGTTTCAATTATACCATTGGTAATTTTTCACCCACATCAGAGAAGTTTAACGATTTATCAGGCTATGCTGTTGTTTTAAATGCAAAGTACCCCCTTGAATTGTTAGGGTTAAAACATAGTTTAAGTTTAAATTATGAAGCGCAAATTGATAGGGATAAAGCGCATCAAGCATTATTTTCATATAACAGCTATGGCCATCAGATAATCACAACATTACAAACAAACATCACAGATTCAATATTTTCAAAGTTATATCTCACTCATTATGATAGTTGGGGGTCTCAATATAATGATGGGTTTGAATACGGTATATCTATTGGTTATCAGTTTTAATGGGTTATCAGATTGTTTGAATTTTTAATATATAGAATTTCATCTAATTGGATGTTGTTCTATTTTTTATCAAGAATAATAAGGGAATTGTAATGCATTATAAAAAATCCATTATTGGTATTGCTGTCACGGCAACAGCGATTATTGCTGGCTGTCAAGCTACCC
The DNA here is from genome assembly GCF_023159115.1 of Shewanella sp. JNE2. Lineage (NCBI taxonomy): Bacteria > Pseudomonadati > Pseudomonadota > Gammaproteobacteria > Alteromonadales > Shewanellaceae > Shewanella > Shewanella sp. JNE2. Next base: position 139,033 of record NZ_CP096169.1, read on the forward strand.
ATCAAATAGTAAAAAGCCAAGGAACTGCTCAAGGCAAACATGGCGAAGTGCAGGTCGAAACCACATTCAAAGATGGGCATATTGTAGCTATTGATATTATTAAACAAAAAGAAAACAAAGTGCTTGCTGGTGCCGTATTTAAAGATGTTAAACAGGCAATTATTGATAATAATTCTGTTGAAGTCGATGGTATTACGGGCGCGACAGTAACGTCTAAAGCACTTAAAGAAGCTGTGGGTAAAAGTATTGAAGCGGCAGGAGTCATTCTTGTTGCAACGGCTTCTGCTAAGAAAAGTGAAGCATTAACGCCTGCAGAATATACCTATGATGTGGTGATTATTGGTTCCGGTGGGGCAGGTTTTAGCGCGGGTTTAGAAGCGATAGCCGCAGGCCGCTCCGCCGTTATTATTGAAAAAATGCCTATTATCGGTGGTAACTCATTGATTTCTGGTGCAGAGATGAATGTGGCCGGTAGTTGGGTACAAAAGACTATGGGGATCACCGATAGCAAAGAACTATTTATCAGCGATACGCTTAAAGGCGGTGATTTTAAAGGCGATCCTGAGATGGTTAAAACCATGGTTGATAATGCAGTTGATGCCGCGGAGTGGTTAAGAGATTACGTTAAAGTAGAATTTTATCCAGATCAGTTATTTCAGTTTGGTGGGCATAGTGTTAAACGGGCATTAATCCCTAAAGGTCATACTGGGGCTGAAGTCATTAGTAAGTTTTCGATTAAAGCTGATGAAGTAGGTTTACCGATCCATACCAATACTAAGGCTGAAAAGTTAATCCAAGATCAAACGGGTCGAATTGTTGGTGTAGAAGCGACACATAATGGCAAAACCATCACCTACCATGCTAAGCGCGGTGTTGTGGTTGCAACGGGCGGCTTCTCCTCGAATATGGAGATGCGCAAGAAATACAATCCAGAACTCGACGAGCGTTATGGTAGTACTGGCCATTCTGGAGGAACCGGTGATGGTATTGTGATGGCAGAGAAAATTCACGCTGCAGCAAAAAATATGGGATATATCCAGTCATATCCGATTTGTAGCCCAACCTCTGGTGCGATAGCCTTGATTGCGGACTCTCGCTTTTTTGGTGCCGTGTTAATTAACCAGAAGGGTGAGCGTTTTGTTGAGGAATTGGAACGTCGTGATGTTATTTCACATGCTATTTTAGACCAACCAGGCCGTTATACTTATGTGCTCTGGAATCAAGACATTGAAAACGTTGCTCATACAGTTGAAATGCACCAAGGCGAACTTAAGGAATTCACAAAAGATGGGCTAATGTATAAGGTCGATACCCTAGAAGAAGCCGCTAAAGTCTTTAATATTCCTGAAGACACGTTGTTATCAACCATTAAAGACGTTAATCGTTATGCCGCAACAGGAAAGGATGAAGCCTTTAATCATCGCTCAGGATTAGTCGATTTAAGTAAAGGACCTTATTGGATTTTAAAAGCGACACCTTCTGTGCACCATACTATGGGTGGCCTTGTGGTTGATACACGTACTCGTGTACTTGATGAACAAGGAAAGGTGATTCCGGGCTTGTTTGCTGCGGGAGAAGTGACGGGGTTAACCCATGGAACCAATCGACTCGGTGGCAATGCTTATACAGACATTATTGTTTTTGGCCGTATCGCAGGACAAGAAGCGGCTAAATAGTAATAGTTTGATCCTCTAGCTTAAGCGACCCACTTGGGTCGCTTTTTGCTAATATAGGCGCAACTGATTCATTAATTAATCTGCATTTTAGTGTGTTATTAGGGCATATAAATCGTGATCACTTTTGCAAAAATCCACAAACTTGGTATTCAAGGGACTACAAAGCGGGAGTGAGTCGGAGTATCATACGGCTAATTCTTACTAAAACACTCAGGTATCCCCTGACGGAGCTGGTTTCCATGATTACGATTTCCGATGCGGCCCAAGCCCATTTTGTTAAGTTGTTAGCAGATCAACCTGAAGGCACTCATATTCGTGTATTTGTGATAAGTCCTGGTACCGCGCAAGCAGAGTGTGGTGTGTCCTATTGTCCACCAGATGCGGTTGAAAGTGATGATATTGAACTTGAGTTCAATGGCTTTAACGCTATGGTTGATGAAAAGAGCGCACCTTTCCTTGAAGAAGCAACAATCGATTTTGTGACCGATCAATTAGGTTCGCAACTCACACTTAAAGCGCCTAACGCCAAAATGCGTAAAGTGTCAGGCGATGCGCCTTTAGTTGAACGTATTGAATATGTTATTCAATCTGAAATCAACCCGCAGTTGGCTAGCCATGGCGGTAACATTATGTTGGTTGAAATCACCAGCGAAGGTGTTGCGGTATTGCAGTTTGGCGGCGGTTGTAACGGTTGTTCTCAAGTGGATATCACCTTAAAGGATGGTATCGAAAAACAACTGTTAGACATGTTCCCCGGTGAATTAACCGGTGTGCGTGACGTAACTGATCACCAACACGGTGAGCACTCTTACGCTTAATCTTTTGAGTTGAGCAAATAAAAAACGCGACCCGGAGTCGCGTTTTTTATATCTCTTAATTTGTACTAACTCATGCACGAACTGACAGTTTTGATTATTTATATAGTGTGACTTAATCGTACAACCACCACTTGAAACCATATAGCTCACTTTTGGACAAAAGCACTTTAAGAATTTCTGGATAGCACTGCTGAGGATCAAACTTTGTCATTTAATTCTTTAAGTGCTGGCTTATGATGAGCCATGGCATTCGCTCACCGACACGCAGCGAGTCCATCCGTGGATGCTCGACCGCCCCGTCCATGGGGCGGACGGTCGTCTCGCCAATCACCATGGCTCACCAGTTTAACATCGGTGTAGCCTGTTTGTTTTACAGTAGATATGCGACTTGTTTTGGGACAGAAATTAGTTAGTGCTTAGGCTCTAAACTATACCGCTCACATTATCATTACTAATAACTATCTTAAGAAAGCGGGTTTATGTTCACTAAGAGATGGATGGATCGCAGTTCATTACCCCAACCAGAAAGTCTAGGTTAGGTGTTCTAAATGAACCGCCCTGTGCGGAGCCGCATGCAGGGTGGTGTGGGTGCTGGAGGTTAGACACCTTCGGCTACCCGATTAGGTGTTTTTATTGTGCTTGATATGCAAATTGGAATAAGAAGACCTTCTTGGCAGCACCCATTACAGTCCTGTATGAATACGTACCCAGCAGGCTAATATAATCATGATGCAGCCTCATACCATCAGTATATTCTGGGTCTTTTGGGTGCATCCTTATAGCTATTATGCTTCCGGTATAAACATGGGCTAGCAAGAGGGTGTCTTTGAGCACTTGGGTAACCTTGTAACCGGAAAAATTGGCGCGAAAAACAATATTTTTAGTATTAGCTATATTTCTACTTCCATTCATAAGATCGATAACTACGGCATCTAAATCTGATTGCAGATCTAAGCCGGTGTACCCATTTTTTATAAAGTTATCTCTTAATTTTTCTCTTTTTTCCATCTCTGCTATTGCGGTTGCTTCTCTTCGATCACGTTCCTTTGTGAGAACTAAATTTTTTCTCTCATAAATTTGAGGAGCATTTTCTACAAACCATTCTAGGTATTGCTTCCCAGTTCTACCATTAGATTTGTCTTTGTGCTCTGTGTTTAAATATCCTCTGGGACGATTATTTAATGATGACTGAATGCAGTATGAATTGTTTGACAGGATGGCCTGAGCTTTTTGTGCGGTTTGTAAAATATCAGGATCTCTATTATGGATTGTTTTCCAGCCCTCCTCCTCATGATCAATGATATGGTCAATATCATCTTTCAGCGCAGCAGGAAAGGCATTTGTATTTTGGCATAATGACGAACCAATATTGCTGCAAGAAGAAAGCAGAAAAGTAATTAAGACTAATAGTATTGTGCCATTATAAAATTTCATTCATACCTTCCTATGGTGGATTTCACACCTAACGTTTGGTTAAGGGGCGGGCTTTAGTCCGTCCCAGTGAGCGAAGCGAACGATTTGAACCAGTAGTTATGTGTTGGCTAGCCACCAAACAGCTTTGACCAGAAACCTTTTTTCTCGCTCTTTATTGCTTCTTCTAAGAAGTCAATTTTTGGTTTTTGTTTGTCTGAATCATCTATTAACTCCATCACCACATTTCCAGAGCATTGGTATGTTTTTAGCTCGTGGCTATCGGACTCATAGCATCTGCCAAATAGACTTTTAAATATTTCTTTCCAGACGGAATAGTATTTCCTGCACTGCTTCTCTGTACCGTACATGACGCCGTATTTCCCGCATACAAGCGCATGCGTAATTTGCTTACGTTTACCGTTAGCATCCTTTGCTTTGGAAATCTGATCATTATTTAAAGATACCAGAATAAGATCGGTTTCCATGAGTGCAGCTCCTTGAACACATAACGTTTGTATAGTGCGTATGCGCGTTTATCTCATTAGACCAGTAAAAACGCGCACAGTTAACTACATGTATTGCAAAGAACTTATCAGCTTTTCATTAAATACACCATCCTGAAAAACGCGCATGCGCGTTTCCCAAACCGATTATCTAATTTGTAAAAAATATATATCAATAATTTAAAAGGGTTTTGTTTGTTTTTGGCTGGAAAAACGCGCAAGCAAATGAGGTTAAAAACACTCAAAAGCATCTAATTTTAAATACGACTGTATACCTATAGATTGTTAGTCGCTTTACGGTAGAGCCAAACATTAGGCAAATAGATGAGATTTTTTAGGGCAACTCGTTCGTCAGCTTTCGATTCACTAAACAAGTGCTAGCAAACTTTGGGGCAATAGCTTTTTAGCTAAACGAACAGCGATAGGGTTAGTTAAGATTGGCATTGTTGCAACAGTGACCGTTGGCGACATGGATGTCGCCGTCGAGCCTATAGGATATATTCACGGCGAGTCACTGGGGAAACAATGACAATAAATACAGCACAACTGACGATACAATTATCTTGCTTTGGGGCAGAAGTGAGTTAAATCAACCTGTCGGGTCTAATTGCATCTTGATGTGAATCTTGACAGGTTAAGTCTGTGCTAAATCACTCAATAATTCAGATTATTACATGCACTAAGAGTGCAGTTGGAACGTCTTACTGAAGCGATAATGTGCCCCGAGAGTGAGGCTGCGAGTGAGCATAAAAACGGTCATGGCGGCCCAGAGGGCATGATTGGCTTGCTCGGGTAATAATAACGCCTGCAATAAATACCATGTTGGGAAAAACGCCCCAAAGGTGGCCAGTATCATGCTATTACGCATCACTTTTCCCTGCGCCGCACCGATATAAACCCCATCGAATAGGTAAGAGCTAAAAGACCAAAGCGGTAGCAATACCAGCCAAATCAGATAAGTCTGTGCTGTGGTTCTGACCTCATCAATACTGGTCAATAGTTCAATTATATGGCTTCCCCAAAGGCTAAATATCAGTGTAAACCCAAGTGCAGTGATGGCAGACCAACACCAGGCCAGCACCACGGCTTCATGTAATTGCTGCGCGCGCTTTTGACCATAGGCTTTGCCCACTTCTGCTTCGGCATAATAGGCTATGCCATCGAGGGCATAGGAGATTAATAGCAGTAAATTCAATAACACTGCATTGGCTGCAACGGTATTATCACCTAGGCCAGCACCATGGAATGTCATAAACGCAAAAGCTGTCTGCAGGCAAAGGCTGCGGATAAAAATATCGGTATTGAGCCTCAGTAACTTGCCATAACCCATCAGGGTGACATGGGGGAATAGCTGAGATAGGTGAAAATCGGGAGCACGCTTGAGTTGTTGTCGCACCATAGTGAATGCAACTGAGAAGGCGGTGATATCGGCAAATATCGATGCGAGGGCGGCACCTTTTACGCCCCAGCCTAAGCCAAGCACAAACACTAAGTCGAGAATAATATTGGCTAAGTTTGCGAGTATAAGTTGCCACATGGCGGCTTTAGGTTGTTGTCGCCCTAGGAGCCAACCTAACATCACTAAATTGAGCAGGGCGAAGGGTGTGGACCAAATCCGTACCTGAAAATACTCGCGACAATAATGCTCGACCTCACGGCTTGCTTCGGACAAGCCCAGCGCCAAATTCAGTATTGGAGCTTGCAAAGCAATAACACCCATTCCCAGCAATATGGCTAAAATAGCACCTTGAACTAAGAGTTTATGTTGAGCGTGAATATCATTTGCACCATAAGCCTGCGCGACTAACCCTGTGGTCGCCATTCGTAAAAAACCTAATAACCAAATGATTAAGGTGATAATCGTTGACCCAAGTGCTACCCCACCTAAATAATAGGCGTCACTTAGATGACCTATCACAGCCGTATCCACTAATCCTAAGAGTGGAATGGTGATATTTGAGAGGATCATCGGTAGGGCAAGCGCGAACAGTTGGCGATTTTTGTTGCCATTTAACAGTAGTGCGAGTGCGGTTGATTTTGCAGTAGTCATTGATATTGGAGGTATTCACATTATGGTTAAACGTGCGTTATTGGCACTCTTCGGGTTGATGACTTTTTCGGCCAATGCCGTGGTCATTTTACAGTATCATCATGTGTCGGAAACTACGCCTGCGGCAACCAGCGTGACACCCGCGCAATTTCGTGAGCAAATGCAGTTTTTGGCTGATGACGGTTTTAAGGTAATCCCACTTACTCAAGTGGTTGAGGCGATAAAGCAAAAACAAGATTTACCCGCTAAAACCGTGGCGATTACCTTTGATGATGGCTATCGCAGCATTGCCACTACGGCGCATCCTATCCTAAAGGAATTTGGATTCCCCTACACCTTGTTTGTGGCAATAGAGCCAATTAAACAAAAGTTTACCGAGATGATGACCTGGGATGAACTCGTCAGATTATCAAAGGAAGGGGCTGATATTGCCAACCATAGTTGGGCGCATGAGCACTTGATCCGCAGATTAGACAATGAATCACAGGCACAGTGGTTAGCGCGGGTAACAACGAATATTCTCGAGACTGAGAAGGCGCTTGCGGATGCGACGGGTCACAATTTTAAAATGCTCGCCTATCCCTATGGCGAATATAATCAAGCACTGCAAGATATGTTAACGCAAAATGGCTTTGTCGCTTTTGGTCAGCAATCTGGCGCCTCGGGACCTTATTCACCTCTGACCGCTTTACCGCGTTTTCCCGTGGCAGGACAATATGCGGATTTAAAGAGTCTAAAGGCCAAACTTTATAGCCTTAATATGCCAGTGCTTTCCCAAAACGTGAGTGACCCAGAGTTAAAAAATGGGCAATGGCGACCAGAGTTGAGGCTCACGCTTGATATGAGTGATATTTCTGCCAAACAAGTTATGTGTTATATCCAAGGTCAAGGAGCAAAATCGCCGACTTGGCTTAGCGAAACTGAATTTAGCGTACAGGCTGATTCGGCATTGCCTGCGGGACGCTCCCGTTATAACTGCACTGCACCCAGTAAAACTCGTAATGGTTATTATTGGTTCTCTCAGCCTTGGGTAAGACCTAGGGATGATGGCTCTTGGATTAAAGAATAATCATAGATTTGACTTGTATTGCGAGACTATTTTGCCAAAATCGCTAATGAGTTCGTTATTCAATATTTGCGGCGGCTGCCCTAATGTCGCCGTAGGTTTGAATACGGCGACTCGTGTTCCTTGAGGCGATACCAGTACATAGCCAGCGCTGTGGTCAACTTGATAATTATCACCTTCACCCACCATGGCATAGGCTAGGCCTAGACTACGGGTGAGTGGAAATATCTGCGTATGTTCACCCGTCACGGCTTTAAATTCTGTATTAAAAAAGTTGACATAGGTCAGTAATTTTTCCGGTGTATCTCGGTTAGGGTCGACGGATAAAAATACCACTTGAATTGGCGCAATCTTATTAAGTTCAGGGTATGCCGCGGCCAGTTTATTTAAGGTTGTCGGACAAATATCGGGACAAAAGGTAAATCCGATAAAAAATAGATTCCATTTTCCTTGCAGATCCGCATTAGTAAATGCCTTATCGTGCTGATCGATTAGTTCAAAAGGCGCTATCTCAAAGGCTTGTGGAAATATAAATCCGTTATCAAGTTCTATAGGCTTGGGGGGATTAAATTTAACCGCGAATAAACCACCAAGGCCAATCAATAAAATGGCGATGATTAGCATGTTTTTCTGCATAGCATTAGCTCCACAGGTAATGGTCGATTAGTAATGCCATAAATAGCAACATTAAATGGTAAATAGAGAAGCGAAATACTTGCATCGCCAAGCCATCGTGATCCCGATATTTCAGTTGCCAAGCCTTATAAATAAATACACTGCTCAGCAAGCTAGAACACACAAAATACATTGGCCCACACATACCAACCAACACTGGCAAGAGACAAGCGATTGCTAGTAAGACGGTATAGAGCAAGATACAGGTTTTAGTAAATTCGACCCCGTGGGTAACGGGAAGCATTGGGATATCTACTTTGGCATATTCGGCTCGTCTGTGAATGGCTAATGCCCAGAAATGAGGCGGAGTCCAAGTAAAAATAATGATCACTAACAGCAATGCATGCCCATGGAATTGGTTGGTAACAGCCGTCCATCCCAGCAATGGCGGCATCGCCCCCGCAAGACCGCCAATAACAATATTTTGCGAGGTTGCCCGCTTTAAATAAGCGGTGTAAACCAGCGCATAGCCGATGAGACTGGCGAAGGTGAGCCATGCAGTGAGCGGATTAACCAAAACATATAAAACCACAAAACCTAAACCTCCAATGCTGGCGGCAAAAATTAAGGCTCGCTTGGCCGAAACTCGTCCCTTGGGCAATGGGCGATTATAGGTGCGAGCCATCATGCCATCTATACGTCGATCAATCAGATGATTTAAAGCGGCAGCCGAGCCTGCCATTAAGGCAATACCGAACATACCTGCGATTAATGGCTGTACGGGGACGGCAGTGGGTACCGCTAAACACATGCCGACTAATACCGTGAGCAACATTAAGGCGACGACTTTGGGTTTGGTCATTTCAAAATAGGCGCGCCATGCCAAGCTAAAATGGGAATGGCTGCTGGTGATTGTGAGTGGTTTTGCCATCTTGGATCCCTCGCTTATGCTTTACGCCATAAAAAGTAGTTAATTGTCACTAAGGTCAGTAGCAGTAGTGCTGCGCCGCCATTGTGAGAAACCGCAATGCCGAGTGGTAAGTGCATGACGATATTAGAAATGCCTAGTGCGACTTGCAATATCACTAGGGCAACCAATAAGAGACTTAGCTTTTTTAATGCTCTAGTGCTAACAAATAATTTATATGCCAGTAGTAACAGAACCCCTGTTGTTATAATGGCGCCGAATCTGTGTGCTATGTGGATGGTCATTCGTGCTGGGTAATCTAATACCCCAAACTCAAAACTTGGGTGCTGGCCTTGGAAGGGGGAGAATGCATCGGCAATGGCGAGATTATCCATCCAATTACCTTCGCAAATGGGCAGGGTGGTACAGGCGAGTGCCGCGTAGTTTGAGGAGGTCCAAGCGCCTAGCATGATTTGACCGATAAGGATGATTAAACTCACAAGTGCTAAAATGGCAAGGTTTTGTGTCTGCAAACCACTAATATCGACCTGTTTTTGCCTGATACGTAAATAAAGGATGAGCAGGAGTGAAATCAGGCTAAAGCCACCAATCAGGTGTGACATTACTACTATTGGCATAAGCTTCATTGTCACTGTCCACATGCCTAGAGCGGCTTGAAAAATAAGCAGTAATAATATAAATGTGGGCAATTTCTTCGGTGCTGTTGGTGTTTTTAGACATTTGATAAAAATGAACAGTATGAGCAGCCCAAGACCCGCTGCAATATATCTATGGATCATTTCCAACCATGCTTTTTCAGTTTGAATATCATGATCAGGAAACATGGTTTGAGCACGGGCGATTTCATGGTCTTGGGTGGGCACTTTAATGTGGCCGTAGCAACCCGGCCAGTCAGGGCAGCCTAAGCCAGCATCCGATAGTCGCGTGTAAGCCCCCATTAAAATGACCATTAAGGTAAAGACTAAGGTTAAGCGCAAGATCCAAGTCAGTTGCATTAGTCTACCCTCGACAGTTTTAATAACTTACGCAGATCCGCAATCAGTGCTTTACCTTGGGCGAGATGTGCTTCTTTGCTGTGTGCTTGAGGGTAGCGTAATACTAAGTTGCCGAGGGGATCGACTATGATCAACTGTTGTGCATTTAACCACTCGTTTAAGCGGTTATTGATTGGGCTAGTGTTAAAGTGAAATGCCTTTAAGGCATTAATATCGCTCTCAGGACTGACAAGGATAAGTGGCTCTACCCTTGCTTGATCTGGCCCGAGTGCGGTATGACTTTGGCGTAAAATATACAAGCGTTCACGGCAATTATCATCGCATTGGGAGGGTAATAAATAGAGTAGTTGCCATTCTTTGGGTTTAGGATTGGTAACCCCAAGACTGGTATAGCTGGTTGCGGGATTGATCAGTTCACCAAAGTTGGTTGCACCGCCGTGGTATAAATTAAGGCTCAATACTAGTTTGGCAATCACTACCGGTGCGATAAACGCCAGGAGCAATAATCCCAACGCTTTGTGTGTCGATTTGGACTGGGAGTTCATGCTTGCTCCTCTCATGTAAATTATCCCTAATATATTGTTTTGCTATTTATCTGAATCTAAGTCGGCTGTGATTTTTACTATTTACCCATAGAGTTGGCACTGTGATGATGTTTTACATACTTAACCCCTTGCCACAGCATCAGGCCCGCAAATACCGCAGCCATTGAAAACCACTGCAATGCATAACCCCAATGTTTTTGCGCCGAGAGTGGAAATGGTTGCCAAGGGTGAGCTAACTCAAGGTTGGGGAGTTGATCAGGTTGCAGTACTGCCGTTACTAAAGGATGGCCTACTAGCTGAGTTATTTCAGGAATATTAATATTTTGGATACGAATGTGTGTTCCGGCTTCTGCCATTAAGGCATGGCTTAAAGGATTGGTTTGTTTTTGATATAGCTTGCCGACAAGACTCAGTTTTCCGCTAAGAGGTTCGATTTGGGGGAGTTCATCACGGCTTGAGGTTGCGGCGATAAAGCCTAATTCAACCAGTAGCCAAGGTTTTTCCGGCTCAACTTCCAGAGCTTGAAATGCTAGATATCCCACTTGCCCCTGATAGACTTGATTGTCGAGTAGCCAGATTTGCGCATTGGCAGGTGAGGCAGTGATACTGAGGCGATAACCTGTGACATCTTCTAGATGGATTTTTTGTAAAAGTTGTTTAAAGGTCAGCGGCGCTAAGGCTTGTCTGGATTCCATTTGAGCTAATAACAAGGCTTTTTCTTCTCCGCGATGGAGTTGCCACAGCCCTAGCTTGACCAGAATCACGAATACAGTCACAGTCAAGACCAGCAAAAAAACGGTTAATTTATTCAGCAGACAGTAAGGATATCTCATGAATGCCCTGTTTATCTTTAAGTTAGTTTTGGTTCTGCTGTTGCTGTTTATCATTTTTAATTTAGGTAGAGCCTTATTTATGATGGTGAAAGATGACAACCCCGCTCTGGCAGGATAGTTGTCACTACTTAAAATTTAACCAGTTGGGGCGTTAAGGCTTAATTGTGCCGAGTTATAGTGAAGAACGTAAGCAGCAGATTTTGAACAAGTTACTGCCTCCTTCGAACATGACCGTAGCAGAAGTTTCCAGACAAGAAGGGATTGGCGTACAAACTTTGTATAATTGGCGGGATAAAGCCAAACAACAAGGTCGTCCTGTGCCCGGAAGTAAACCAACCTCAGAACATTGGTCAGCAGAAGCTAAGTTTGCCACAGTGCTTGAAACTGCCAGTTTAAATGAAGCCGAATTGAGTGAGTATTGTCGAGCTAAAGGTCTGTATGTTGATCAGGTAAAGGCCTGGAAAGCCAATGCACTGCGAGGGTTTATGAGCTCCCGCGAGCAGGAATTGGAAGCTAAACGGCAGCGCCAAGCCGACCATAAGGAAATTAAACAGTTAAAGAGCGAGTTGAGGCGCAAAGAAAAAGCTTTGGCTGAAACCGCAGCCTTGTTGGTGCTTAGAAAAAAGTTAAATGCGCTTTGGGAGAACGACAACGAGGACGATTAACCTTGGTCTCAGAGCGCACTGAATGTGTAAACTTGATACAGGAAGCGAACCAGGCTGGCGCCAGGCTTCATCTGACTTGCGAAGAAGCTGGCATTACACTGCGCACTTATCGGCGCTGGTATCGGGATGGCCAGATCACCGCAGACAAAAGGCCGGATGCGATTCGGCCGCAGCCATCGAATAAGCTGACGGAAAAAGAACAGGCGAAAATCATCGAGGTGTGTAATTGGCCAAAGTTTGCCAGCTTACCGCCATCGCAAATCGTCCCAACGCTGCTGGATGAAGATGAATATTATGGTTCTGAATCAACATTTTATCGGGTATTAAAAGCCTTTGGTCAGCTGCATCATCGCGGCCGGAGTTTAGCGCCGAAAGGGTCAACGCTGCCAACGACCTACACAGCGACCGGGCCTGGCCAGGTGCTCTGTTGGGATATCACCTACTTGCCAAGCACGGTGCGTGGGCAGTTTTATTACCTGTACATGCTGGAAGATTTGTTCAGCCGGAAAATTGTTGGTTGTGAAGTGTTTGAACAGGAAAGTGGAGAAAACGCCGCGAAATTGTTAGAGCAGACACTGGTCCGGGAGAAATGTTTACACAGTGGAGTCGTGCTGCATTCGGACAACGGTGCGCCAATGAAATCGCAGACCATGCGAATGAAGGCGTATGAGCTTGGTGTAACGACATCGTACAGCAGGCCACGAGTGAGCAACGATAACCCGTTTGCAGAGTCGTTGTTCCGCACCTGTAAATATCGGCCTGATTGGCCATCAGCAGGTTTTAAAAGTATCGATGAAGCAAGGACTTGGGTGCTGAAGTTTACGCGCTGGTACAACTACGAACACAAGCACAGCAAACTACGGTTCGTGACCCCGCACCAACGTCATACCGGTCAGGATCAACTCCTGCTGGCAAAGCGCAAAGAACGGATTGAAGCGGCGAAAGCAGAAAATCCAAGTCGTTGGGGAAAACGAGAAGTACGGAACTGCGAACCTGTGGGACCGACAACACTGAATCCGGAAAAAGAGTCAGTTAAAGAAGTGGAAAAAAAGGCCGCTTAAAACGGTCGATGGTGACAACTAGCTTGAAAAACGCCGCAACTCAGCCCCTATGAGTCGTTATCTCGGTCGTCGTGTGATTTTCTCTGTATTGGTCATCCTCTTACTGCTGGTGGCGTTAGGGTCTGGACTTATTAGCCCGAACCCTAGACCCTACTGAGTGCCAGTTACAGTACATAAACGAAGATAAATAAACACAGCCAGACCACATCAACGAAGTGCCAGTACCAACTCCCTGCTTGAAATGCAAAATGCTTATCTGCCGTAAAATGTCCTTTTAATACTCTGATAAATAAAACCACGAGGAATACCGTTCCTAGCGTGACATGCATGCCATGAAATCCAGTTAACAGAAAGAAAGTGTTGCCATAAATCCCCGAGGTGAGGGTTAAACCCATCTCTTGATAGGCGTGACGGTATTCTTCTACTTGCAACCCAACGAAACCTATACCCAATAAAATCGTAATTCCTAGCCATAGCACGACGGCTGAGCGTTTGGCTTTTTCTAAACTAATGTGGGCAAAATGTAAGGTCACTGATGAGGTCAGTAAAATAAGGGTATTGATCAGGGGGAGACCCGTCCACGGCATAGCCTCTGTCTTGGTACCATCCGGCGTAGAGATAAGGGGCCAAACCGCTTCAAAACTTGGCCAAAGTATTTCGTGGGTCATGGCATTGTTAGATGCACCGCCAAGCCAAGGTACGGCAATTGCGCGGGCATAAAACAGCGCACCAAAAAAAGCCGCAAAGAACATTACTTCTGAGAAAATAAACCAACTCATACCTTGGCGAAAAGAGCGATCCATCTGAGCGGAATAGAGTCCAGTTGTCGACTCTTTGATAACCGCACTAAACCAGCCAACCAACATAAATACAATGACCGCTATGCCTAAAAGCAGTAAATAACCGCCACCAGAAGCGCCAGATTTCATCTGTTGGACGAAAAGTCCTGCGCCAACGGCAATAAAAAATAATCCAATGGCACCGACAATGGGCCAGATGCTTTGGGATGGAACATAGTAGGTTTGATGTTTCGTGGTCATTTGGCAGCTCCTTGCTCTATGGCAGACGCTAACTGCTTGTCGGTAATGTCGTAGAGGGTGTAAGAGAGGGTTAAAGTATGGATTGACTCGGGTAATTGAGGATCCACAAAGAAAATAAGCGGTAACTCAGCACTGGTCGCCGCGGCCAAGGGTTGCTTATTAAAGCAAAAACATTCCGTTTTATTGAAATAGGCCGCCCCTTGGCCTGGGGAAACTGAGGGTATTGCTTGCCCAACTGTGGCATGGTTTGACTCATTACGAGCCAAAAATGCTGTATGGACAAGCTCGCCAGGATGAACCACAAGCCGCTTAATTTGCGGTTCAAACTTCCATGGCATACCCGTTTGCACCTGGGAAATAAACTCCACAGTCACAGTGCGGCTTGTATCGACAGTTATCGCTTGATAATTACTGGCTGTACTTGCGGGTTTACCATTGATGCCTAGCTTCTCACACAGAACATCATACAGGGGGACGAGTGCGAACCCAAAGCCAAACATACCCACACAGCCTAGAACTAACAAGCTGATAAGTTTACGATTTGACCTAGTTGTGCTGGTCATTTTATTTCACCTCAGGAGGTGTCGTAAATGAGTGGTAAGGCGCAGGGCTTGGTAATGTCCATTCTAGCCCTTCGGAGCCTTCCCAAGGTTTAGCGGGCGCTTTCTCACCGCCACGGATACACTTGATTACCAGTACTAAGAAAATCAATTGCGATAGACCAAAAGCAAAACCGCCAATCGAGACGATTTGGTTTATATCAGCAAATTGGATTGAATAATCAGGGATCCGCCGTGGCATTCCTGCCAGCCCAAGGAAATGCATAGGAAAAAAGAGGACGTTTACAGAAATCACTGAGCACCAAAAATGCCACTGTGCTAAACGCTCGTTATACATATGACCAGTCCATTTTGGGAGCCAGTAGTAGGCCGCCGCCATAATGGAAAAAATCGCACCTGTTACCAGTACATAATGGAAGTGTGCGACTACAAAATAAGTGTCGTGGTACTGGAAGTCAGCGGGGGTAATGGCAAGCATTAGTCCCGAAAAACCACCAATAGTGAAAAGGATAATAAAAGCCACGGCAAATAACATCGGTGTTTCAAAGGTCAGCGAGCCTCGCCACATGGTTGCTACCCAGTTAAAGACCTTCACTCCTGTCGGCACGGCTATCAGCATAGTGCAGTACATAAAAAACAGCTCTGCAAACACGGGCATGCCCGTTGTAAACATATGGTGTGCCCACACAAGGAAAGACAAAATGGCAATACTGGCTGTTGCATACACCATAGAGGCATAACCAAAGAGTTTTTTACGACTGAAAGCCGGAACTATGGCCGAGATGATGCCAAAAGAAGGCAAAATCATGATGTAAACTTCAGGGTGACCGAAGAACCAAAAGATATGTTGAAACATCACAGGATCGCCGCCGCCTGCCGCCTCGAAGAAACTGGTTCCAAAAAATTTATCGGTGAGCACCATAGTCACTACACCTGCGAGTACAGGCATGACTGCTATTAGCAAAAATGCCGTAATTAGCCAAGTCCATACAAATAGCGGCAGTTTCATCCATGTCATGCCTGGCGCACGTAAGTTCACTATGGTCACAATCACATTAATTGCGCCCATGATCGAACTTATTCCCATGATATGAATAGAGAACACGAAGAGAGCAGTGCTGTCAGGGCTATAAGTTGTTGAGAGCGGCGCATAGAAAGTCCAACCAAAGTTTGGGCCTCCTCCTTCCATAAATAATGAACCGAGTAAAATAGCGAAGGCGAAAGGAAGGATCCAAAAACTCCAGTTATTCATCCTAGGTAACGCCATATCTGGCGCGCCAATCATCATAGGAATTAACCAATTGGCCAATCCTGTGAACGCGGGCATAACGGCTCCAAAGACCATTATCAGCCCATGAACAGTGGTCATTTGATTGAAAAAATTTGGCTCAACTAGCTGTAATCCGGGTTGAAATAATTCAGCTCGGATAACCATTGCCATGGCGCCACCCGTTAAAAACATAATGAAACTAAACCATAAATAAAGGGTGCCAATATCCTTATGGTTGGTGGTTAGCAACCAGCGCATAATGCCCTTAGGTGCCCCATGATGATGGTCATCATGGACTGCGGTGTGTTCTTGAGTCATAGTGCTCATCCTAATCCCCTACTGTCCATGTTTAACGATATCGGCGGCTTGAACTGTATCGCCTGTATTATTACCCCAAGCATTTCGCTCATAAGTAATGACCGCGGCGAGTTGTTGTGGGCTGAGTTGTTTGTCAAATGCCTGCATCGCCGTCCCCGTTTTGCCGTGCATCACAATCTCGATATGGTTGGCAACTGGCCCCGTTACAATGTTGCTATTAACTAACGATGGAAAAGCGGGCGGAATACCTAAGCCATTTACTTGATGGCAGGCTGCACAACTTGAGATATAGATGGCTTCTCCTTCCGTCATTAGCGTGTCATGGGTCAGTGTTGGCAGGCTAGCGGGATCGATGCTAGCACCTTGGACGGTTGGCTCTGTAGGCAACGCGGCGACTTGCTGTGTTTGTGTTGTCGATGTCTGAGGCTGGCGATCACCATTCATATAGTCGTTCACATCTTTGGCTTGAACAGCATCCCCCATATTATTTCCCCACGCATTTCGCTCATAGGTTGTCACTGCGGCAATTTCTTGGGCAGTTAATTGGTTAGCAAAAGCCTGCATTGCCGTACCAGCTTTACCATGGATGATAATTTCAAGGTGGGGAGTAAGAGGGCCTGTTGCGATAGGACTACCTTTTAAACCTGGAAATACACCTTTTAATCCTTCTCCATTAGGTTGGTGGCATGCTGCGCATCGAGCCATATAGACTTGCTCACCTTGGGTCATTAAGTCTGCTTGGCTAAGGGTTTGTGATAGGGCGGCTTGAGCTGTAGCGGCAGCGGTTTGTGCTGCTTGTTTTTGCTCGGTAATCCAAGCATCAAATTCTGCTTCTGGTAAGGCTTTTACGACTATGGGCATAAAGCCGTGATCTTTACCGCAAAGTTCAGCACACTGGCCGCGATAAATGCCTGGTTTATCGATACGTGTCCATGCTTCATTAATAAAACCAGGATTCGCATCTTTTTTCACCGCAAAGGCTGGAACCCACCATGAATGAATGACATCTTCTGATGTCATTAGGAAGCGGATTTTGCGATTTATTGGAACAACAAGCGGTTTATCGACTTCAAGGAGATAGTGCTCGCCTTTAGGTTCTGAACCATCAATTTGTGTTCTAGGTGTCGAGAGTATGCTGTAAAAATCAATATCTTGATCGAAGTAGCTGTAATGCCATTTCCACTGAGAACCAGTAACTTTGATGGTGATATCAGCATTGCTCGTATCTTCCATTGCGATTAAGGTTTTGGTTGCAGGTATGGCCATTAGGATCAGGATAATAAATGGCAATATGGTCCAAGCAATTTCAACTTTGGTACTTTCATGGAAATGGGCGGCAACTGCGCCTTTGGATTTTCTGTGGTTTATCATGGCATAAATCATTACGCCAAAAACCACGAGGCCAATAGCACAGCAGATATACAAGATAGTCATATGCAAGTGATAAACCTTGCCACTTATCTCGGTTACACCAGTGGTCATATTGAACCGCGAATCCGCTGCGTTCAACGGTGGTGCGAATAACACCACGAGTAAACAATACAACAATTGCTTCACAAGACTTCTCCTCTGCTAATTGCAAATTGCAACTACAAAGAAGAGTCACACAGTAAGTCTCAACTCTATGCAAACTCTTCAGTTCCCAAAAAAGCGTTTTTGACTTCAATGTGCGTTGATGGCTTACTTTTGTACTGTTACTGCTGTTAATTCGCCACGCTGGCACATACTACTGAAAAAATCTGTCATTTTAATTATTGATGGAAAATTGGCTGGGATAACAGCTCGGTTTTTACCATCGCCAGTGATATAGAGTCACCAGCTTAATCAACCATACTTGCTGTTTAAATATTGATCAAGATCACTTATTTTTCTAATTGTCTGAAAAATTGCTAAAAAAAAGCCTCACATTCATATGTGAGGCGGCTTTCACGGCTAAAAAATCTTTTGTAAAACTAATGAACAGGGCTAAAAAAGTGGCTTGCTTAAAGTGTGTATGTTGCTCAAGGCGGACCTTATCCTGTAAGTGGTTATTTACTTCCTCTAATACAATACCCATCGCTCTGGCACTTTTTGCCACAATTTGTAAGCGTCGATTATCACGGGCATCGAGTGAGGTCGTCCAAGTAATGACTGCACTGGACGTACCACTTGTTAAGGCTTTCTCCATCGCCCATAGGGTTTCTACCTCATCTTTTGCATGAACGAGTAATATACGATCCATGCGCACACCTGCTGATGTGAGTAACTGTTTATAGCCAATACTTGGTGGATTGATGAGTACAACCCAACGCCCCTGTTGACTGAGTTGTGCGAGCTGCGTACTGAGCTGGATTAACTCAGTACGGCCTTGAGTCTGTGTAGGCACACAGCTGATCGGTGCATACTGCCAGTTTGCATCTGGCTCTCGAATGTTGTCGAGCCACAACCCCGGATGACGTGGGGCATTGCCTAATAGGTTACTCATAGCCAATCTCCATTACGGATCACACCAACAGCGAGTCCTTCAATTGTTAAACTTTGACAACTTAAATCCACTTTAATTGGTGAGTAGTCTTCATTTTCTGCGTATAGATAGACTAAGTTGCCTTTTTTTTCGAAGCGTTTAACCGTGACATCATCGTCGACTCTTGCAACAACTACTTGACCATTTCTCGCTTGTTGTACTTTATGTACCGCTAACAAATCACCTTCGAGAATGCCGATGTTTTTCATGCTGTCACCTTTTACTCGCAGTAAAAAATCGGCGGTAGGGTGGAACATACTTGGGTCAACTTGATAGTACTGTTCAACATGTTCTTGAGCCAAGATTGGCTCACCAGCGGCTACTTGGCCTATAAGTGGCAGGCCATATTCAACCACGACCTCTTCCTCTGCTGGGAGACGGATACCCCGAGAGGTACCAGGCATGATTTCGATACAGCCTTTTTTGGCGAGAGCTTTGAGGTGCTCCTCAGCAGCATTAGCACTTTTAAAGCCTAAACGAGTGGCAATTTCTGCTCGGGTGGGTGGCATTCCTGTATCGGCAATATTACGTTTAATTAGCTCTAAAATTTCAGCTTGGCGTGGCGTTAAGGGTCTCATGGCTGTTCCTGTTTTTCTATACAGTTACTGTTAGTATATACAGTATTGTTTGTAGTGCAAGTATTAACCATTTTTAGATCGTAAAGTGTTTTAAATCGGCAAATCTCAGTCTGATCTATTGGTTGAGTTTTTATGGAAGATAAGGCGTTTTATATTTTTCTGTTTAATTTTAAGTGTTTAATTTTTAAGAGTATTTATTTTATTCCGATGGGGTGCATATATTGTTTTATAGGCTTATAAAACGCCTGATGTTAGGGTGATTTAGGGATATATAGGAGAGAATTAGCGAATACTCCCCAGAGTCTGGTATTCTATTGGGCTAGTAAACGTACTTAATTGCATAAGAATAATGCCTAAACAAGACTCTCTTTGGTTGAAATCATTACGTTGGATCCAAAAACACTTAGTCCACACTATTGTGGTGCCTCAGGATCCTTTTGCCGATCTGAATCTGGATACCTCCAGACCACTTGCTTATGTCATGAAAACAGAATCGCTGAGTGACATTGCGGCACTGAGTGAAGTCACCGAAAAATTAGGCTTGCCAAGCCCCTACGAACCTTTAGTTGTTAACGGTGTTGTTGCGCCACGGGTTGTTTGCCTTCAAGGACGTAAACCTTTGTTTGGTGAACGTGCGGGTAACGAGCCATTCCTTGAGTGTTTTATGCGTCTCTTGGCTGTTCATAAGGAGCGCCCGGAGCTTGATATTCAGTTAGTGCCAGTGAGTCTTTATTGGGGACGTACTCCAGGTAAAGAAGACGATACGATGAAAGCGGCTGTGTTGGAGCGTGAAAATCCAACTTGGCTACGTAAGTGCTTCATGATTTTGTTTCTAGGCCGTCATAATTTTGTACAGTTTTCGAATGCAGTTTCACTGCGTTATATGGCAGATGAACACGGTACTGATATGGGGATAGCCCATAAATTAGCGCGTGTGGCACGGGTACATTTTCGCCGCCAACGTAAGGTGATGACGGGTCCTTTACTGCCAAATCGTCAGGCATTATTTGATTCGTTGCTCAAATCGGAGTCATTACGTAAGGCGATTCAAGAAGAGGCTGTGAGCAAAAAGATTTCTGAAACTCAAGCTCGTGAAACTGCAATAGAGTATCTTGATGAAATAGCGGCAAATTATTCAGATAGTTTAGTGCGCATTGCCGAGCGTTTTTTAACCTGGTTATGGAATAAGCTCTACAGTGGCATCAATATTAAAGGTGCCGAACATATTCGTCAGTTACACCACGATGGTCACGAAATTGTCTATGTGCCTTGTCATCGAAGTCATATGGATTATCTATTGCTATCCTACATTTTGTATTACCAAGGTATGGTTCCGCCGCATATTGCAGCAGGGATAAACCTGAACTTTTGGCCTGCGGGACCATTGTTCCGCCGTGGTGGCGCGTTCTTTATCCGTCGTAGTTTTAATGGTAATAAGCTTTATACCGCAGTCTTTCGTGAATATTTAGATCAACTGTTTGCCAAGGGCTATTCGGTGGAGTATTTCTCTGAGGGCGGTCGGTCTCGTACGGGGCGTTTGTTAGCGCCTAAAACGGGCATGATAGCAATGACAATGAACAGCGTGCTGCGCGGAATTGAGCGCCCAGTTACTTTGGTTCCCGTATATTTAGGTTATGACCATGTGATGGAAGTCGCCACGTATCACAAAGAGTTAAGTGGCAAGAAAAAACAAAAAGAATCCGTTTGGCAAGTTTTTGGAGCCATTCGAAAGTTAGGTAATTTTGGTCAAGGTTATGTGAACTTTGGAGAGCCGATTACCCTGCAAACTTTTTTAAACGAAATGGCACCTAACTGGCGCGCAGAGCTTGCCGATGATCCTGAACAAAAGCCAACTTGGTTAACTCCAGCGGTTAACGTGTTAGCAAATCGGGTGATGACACGTATTAATGATGCGGCAGCGGCCAGTTCCGTCACGCTTACCAGTTTAGCTTTATTGGCTTCTGAGCAAAATGCGCTTGAGCGTTGTTTGTTAGAACGTCAGTTAGATTTGTACCTCACGCTGCTGAAGCGGGTGCCTTATACCTCTTTTACTTCTGTCGCGGAAGGTGATGGTAAGCATCTTGTTCAACAGGGTATTGATTTAAATAAGTTTTCAGTATCCTGCGATCCTTTAGGTGAGATAGTGTCTATCGATGCTAATCAGGCCATTTCGATGACCTATTATCGCAATAATATTATCCACTTATTTATTATTCCTTCTCTTATTGCGAGTTGTTTGACCCATAATGAGCAAAGTCAGCGACAGCAAATTGTGGCAATCGTGAATGACTTTTATCCGTTGCTAAAGGCTGAGCTGTTTATGGGAATTAAGGATATACCTTCCTATGTCAATCAAGTGCTGGATCTCTTTATTGAGCAAGGCTTAATAACTGAGTCAGATAACTTATCAGTTGTAACGGAACATTCCAGTCAGTTGGTATTGCTCTCAGGATCGGTCAGTGAGACATTGCAACGCTATGCCATCATTTTTAATTTGCTAGCACATCGTCCTAAGATGGAACGTTCAGAACTCGAGTCTGAAAGCCATTTACTTGCTCAGCGTTTAGGGGCATTGCATGGCATTACAGCACCAGAGTTTTACGATAAAAAACTCTACGGCACTTTGAGTGTTAAGTTAAAAGAGTTAGGTTATCTTTCTGATAAAGATGATAAATCTGATGTTAAGCGTATTCGAGATCAAGCCAATAGCCTATTGAGAGCCTCAGTGAGACAGACGATAGTTGCGAGTGTCACTGCGGAGCATATTAGTTAATGACAAATCATATGAATGCGGTTAAGCATAAAACCGCAGGTAAGTCTTTGCTCGGTGGCGCCATGATTATTGCTGGGACGACCGTAGGGGCGGGCATGTTTTCCTTACCTGTGGTGGGTTCTGGCATGTGGTTTGGGTATTCCATTGTCATGCTGCTAGGTATTTGGTTTTGCATGTTGATGTCGGGCTTATTACTGCTTGAAACCAACTTACACTTTGAACCTGGTGCGAGTTTCGATACGTTAACAAAACAAACCTTAGGCCAGTTTTGGCGCATAGTGAATGGCGTGTCAATCGCCTTTGTGCTCTACATTTTAACCTATGCCTATATCAGCGGTGGTGGCTCGATTGTAAATCACAGCTTGCAGGGTATGGGGATTGAATTACCTCAAAGTGTGGCAGGGTTAGTATTTGCCATAGTGCTAGCGAGTATTGTGCTGATCAGCACCAAAGCTGTGGATCGTATTACAACGATAATGCTGGGCGGTATGATCATCACTTTCTTTCTTGCTATCGGTAATTTACTGATAGAGATTGACGTCACTAAGCTGCTTGAGCCCGATGGTACCACAAGATTTGCACCTTATTTGTGGGCAGCGTTGCCCTTTGGACTTGCTAGCTTTGGCTATCATGGCAATGTGCCTAGTTTAGTGAAGTATTACGGTAAAGATTCCGCCACTATTATCAAAGCTATCTTTGTCGGTACTTTTATCGCGCTTATCATTTATGCCTGTTGGTTAGTCGCCACTATGGGCAATATTCCCCGCAGCCAGTTTAGCGATATTATCGCCCAAGGCGGCAATATGGGAGTGTTGGTTGGTGCTTTGTCTAAGGTGATGGCAAGTAGCTGGTTAAACAGTATGTTAACCCTGTTTGCAAACTTAGCGGTGGCCTCGTCGTTCCTCGGTGTAACTTTGGGTTTGTTTGATTATCTTGCAGACTTATTTGGTTTTGATGACTCCCGTAGTGGAAGGATAAAAACGGCTGCTGTTACTTTTGTTCCTCCGACGGTTTTTGGGCTGTTATTTCCTGATGGTTTTTTGATTGCTATTGGTTTTGCGGCATTGGCGGCAACGGTTTGGGCTGTGATTGTGCCTGCGCTGATGGCTTATAAGTCTCGGCAGTTATTCCCTGAAAGTACAGGTTTTAAAGTGAAGGGAGGTACACCCATTATCGTCATCGTCGTCTTATTTGGAATCATCACAGGTACGTGTCATCTTTTGGCAATGGCGAATTTGCTGCCTCAGTATTCCTAGTCCATTTTACTAATAAAGCCCTCGTTTAAATGAGGGCTTTTGTGTTTTTGACGATTCCATTTTGGCTCTTATCAATCTGTATTTAGCTGCTTAATTGGAGTTATTTATAATGATTGTGTCTGGACAAGAGCCTTTCCCCGCTTTGTTGGCTTTCGCGAGGAGAGCGGGTATTGAATCAGAACCTTTAATCACTTCGGGTAGATTAATGCGGATTTCACTTAACAGTCCTTTAGCACATTCTAAGCTCATTTTGGTATGAGCACCCTGACCAAAGCTTTTATCAAAGCTGGTATTTAGCTCCTGTCGAGTTACCTGTTTACCTATGTTCCCATGGATGAAGTTTTTAACCCATGCAGAAGCGTTTATTGTTTGGGTTAGCTGGGTGGCTAACAAAAAGTAATCGTTAGGATCTTGGTTGCGACAAGTTCCATGTTTCCACCATTGATGCCGTTCTAAACAGGTGCCGTAGCGAGCGCTCGGCATCACTTCTTCTAAATTTTTGCGTACCGAAGCGTTAAGCTCAATTTCAGGGTAGCTACAGAAATCGCTAGGCTGTAGCTTTACTGTACTGCAATAGCCATAACGAGTTCCACACTGTTTCCTATTGGGCCAAAGTCCATGCAAGCTAAACTGTTGCCACAGTGGAGATTCACCCGTTTTATTGAGGTCACTGCATTCTGCTTTACGGTTGCCATTGAGTTCGCAGAAAGTGCTTTGCCAACTCAATGCTAGAACGTGGGAGTCAAAGTTTCCTTCGAGTTGACAATGACTAACTTGGCGTTGATCTTTTGTACTGTGCTCTTTAAGGCTATCGCGATTGATTGCTTTAATATCTGATGCTGTCGTGGTTTGTGAGGGTTCCATTGCTGACACTGGTGTGGAAAGGTCATTGTTCGTTACGCTGGTGAGATATTGGCCACAACTACCGCTTATCCAGCGCAAAGGTGAAGTTGCAGCATTAGTTTTGACTCTTAGCCATTGAGGATTGGTCGTGTTCCCTAAAATTTCCTGTACTGTATAGCGTTCACCAATATTGCTTTGTAACTGCTCTGGGTTGGTTTGTTTATTCTTAGATTGAAAGAGTTCACAGCGCTTATTGGATATAAATTCACCAGAAGCAGGTGCGGCTATTGCAAGGGTTATTCCTAGGAGTAATACGCTGACTATGCTGATGATGCGATATAACATTAATGGTTGGCGCAAAAGCACTTGCTGTAAACGCTTATGGCTTGCGGTCAAACGCAATGGCATTGTCATTCGATGGCATCCTTATCTGTGGTGAATCGAGTCGCTTTGGTATCAAACTCATGGTACACACAAGCACTAGGATTACAGAGGCTTATTTTTGAGTTATTGTGAACAGTCAATCATATATGAGTAACTTGAATCTTCGCTAAAATAAATAGCCCCTGCTATTCAATGTTTGAGCCGTAGAGGGAATACCGTTATTTGGCTGCAATTGCGGCTTTTAGTCGTTACAATAAGATATTTCTCGCTACCGATCTATCGCATGTCTTTGTCTCATAGTCTTAAGTCATTCAATACTTTTGGTCTTTCGCAGTGCTGTTCAGCCCTTGTTGAAGCTCATTCAAAAGAAGATATTAAACATATTTGCTTGCCATTATGGCAGGACCAGCAACCATTACTTGTTTTAGGTGGCGGCAGTAATGTCGTTTTCACCGATGATTTTCACGGCACTGTGGTGCGAGTGTTATCTAAGGGGATAAAAGTCAGCGAAGATGCTGTATATTTTTATCTTGAGGTTGAGGCGGGTGAAAACTGGCATGAATTAGTGGAGTTTACTTTAGCTAATGGAATGCCAGGTTTAGAAAACCTCGCACTGATCCCTGGTACCCTCGGTGCAGCACCAATCCAAAATATTGGTGCTTATGGTGTAGAATTCTGTGACGTTTGTGATTGGGTCGAATATCTCGATCTTGATTCGGGTGATTTTTTCCGCCTGACGGCGACTGAATGTCAGTTCTCCTATCGTGAGTCGATTTTTAAAGGAGCGTTGCGTGGTCGTGCGGTGATCACTGCAGTGGGATTACGCCTTGTTAAGCAGTGGCAACCGCATCTTGCCTATGGTCCTTTACAATCGTTTGATCCCGCATCTGTAACCGCTGCAGATATCTTTAATAAGGTATGCCAAGTTAGACGAGAAAAGTTGCCTGATCCTAATGTATTAGGCAATGCAGGTAGTTTTTTTAAAAACCCAATAGTGAGTGCTGCTTGCTACCTTGAGCTTGCACAACGATTTTCGACGATTGTTGGTTATGCTCAAGCCGATGGTAGTGTGAAGCTCGCAGCTGGTTGGTTAATTGAGCAGGCAGGGTTAAAAGGTTTTATCTTAGGAAAAGCTGCCGTACACGATAAACAAGCCTTAGTTTTAGTTAATCGTGGTGGTGCGACGGGGCAGGATATTTGCCGTTTAGCGCAACATGTTATTGAGCGCGTCAATGATACGTTTGGTGTATTGCTAGAAGCGGAACCAAGAATTATCGGAGTCACAGGTGAAGGAGATCTGCATGTCTGATAACTGGGTAAGAAAGCGTGAAATTTTAACGCTATTATCTAGCGAGCATTTTGTCTCGGGCGAACAGCTTGCGAGTGAGTTAGGCGTATCCCGTGCTGCTGTGAGTAAACATATAGATGCGTTAGAAACCTATGGTGTCGCAATTTATAGTGTCAAAGGTCGCGGCTATAAACTTGCGAATCCGATTTCATTGATTGATGCGTCACGTCTAGTGCAATCGATTGATCATCGCTGTTTTTATTTTGATGAAATTCCAAGCACTAATGGATTTATGCTCAGTCACATAAACGAGCTGAAGAGTGGAGATGTTTGTGTAGCCGAGTATCAAGCGGCAGGTCGAGGACGTCGAGGACGAACTTGGGTGTCGCCCTATGGCCATCATTTGTATTTTTCACTATTTTGGTCATTTCCACAGGGGATGGCGCAGGCAATGGGCTTGAGTTTAGTCGTAGCCTGTACGTTGGTTGAAGTACTTAAATCCTATGGCGTTGAGAATATTGGCGTTAAGTGGCCCAATGATATCTATTTGGATCATAAAAAATTGGCTGGGATTTTAATTGAAATGGCAGGGCAAGCGGATAGCGAGTGCCAGCTTATTATCGGAATTGGCGTCAATATGGCAATGTCTGAGGATCATGGAAAAGGAATAGACCAACCTTGGAGTGATCTATCAACATTAGCGGCTATGCCAGATAAGACAGACCTAGTGATTGAATTACAAAAACAACTTAAGCGAGATATTCAGTTATTTGAACGTGAAGGGCTGAATGCATTTAAAACGCGATGGCAAGCTGCAGATTTATTTTATGGTAAACCAATCCGTTTACTCATGGGGGAAAATCATATTGATGGCATTTGCATGGGCGTAGATGCGCAAGGGGCGGTATTACTCGACACCGCCGATGGTATTCAAGCATTTATCGGCGGAGAAATTAGTCTTAGACCCCGTTAGCTTAGGGGTACTACTTGCGCATGAGCACATGGGACATCAAATGATCTTGCCCCTTTTGTAGGATCAAATGTGCTCTTTCCCGCGTGGGTTGAATGTTCAGTTGCAAATTCGGGCCATTGATCGTGTCCCAAATATTAGCAGCAATCGCATTTGCCTCATCATCAGTTAAATTCGCATAATGATGAAAATAGGACTTAGCATCACTGAATGCGCCTTTTCGAAATTGCAGAAAACGCTCTTGATACCATTGCTTAAGTAATGATTCTTCAGCGTCTACATAGATAGAAAAATCAACAAAGTCAGAGACAAAAGGTCTACGAGTGTCGACAGGTGAATCTAAACCCGTTTGGAGCACGTTTAAACCCTCAAGGATCAAAATATCGGGTTGCGAGACAATTTGGTGCTGATTACGTACACGGTCGTAGGTCACATGGGAGTATATCGGCGCTTTTGTATGTGGTTGTCCCGATTTTACGGCCGAAATAAATTCCACCAACATTTTCATATCGTAGCTTTCGGGAAACCCTTTACGTTGCAACAAACCTTTACGCTTGAGATCGGCTAATGGGTAAAGAAAGCCATCCGTGGTAACCAGATCGACTTTAGGGTGTTCTGGCCAATGTTGTAAAAGTGCTTGTAAAACCCGCGCGGTCGTACTTTTTCCTACCGCAACACTCCCCGCAATGCTAATAATATAGGGACTGTGAAATGGTTTTTGTCCCAAAAACTCATCAAGCACTAAGCCGCGTAGCTGCTTCGATTTTACAATCAAATTAAGTAGCCTACTGAGGGGTAAATAAATATCAGTAACCTCAGAAAGCGATACCTTTTCATTAATACCCCTAAGATTTTCTAAATCCCGTTCACTTAATGTTAGCGGTACTGAATCTCTTAGCTCTGACCATTGTGCACGTTCAAAGGTAAGATAGAGCGCTTTTTGAATTGGATTTTTAGAAGTCATAGGCTTTCCTCGGCTAGGAAAGGCACAGTACACCATGGCATTATCATCGACAATAAAAAATCAGTTATTTCAACCTTGTTTGATTCTCTACCTGTCCCATTTGCCTGATAATTAGCCGTCGATAGTGGCTGGCGTGTAAAAAAACATCGTTTAACGAGTTTTTTTAATCAAATAGGCGTTTTTTACTTGCACTCGGGAGCACATTTACCTAATATCCCGTTCCGAAATGATTTGCCGGCATAGCTCAGTTGGTAGAGCAACTGACTTGTAATCAGTAGGTCCCGAGTTCGACTCTTGGTGCCGGCACCATTTTACTGGAGGGGTTCCCGAGTGGCCAAAGGGATCAGACTGTAAATCTGACGGCTCAGCCTTCGAAGGTTCGAATCCTTCTCCCTCCACCATTTTTTTCAAGGTAGTTAGGTAGCCTAGTTAGGTTGCGCGGGCATCGTATAATGGTATTACTCCAGCCTTCCAAGCTGATAACGCGGGTTCGATTCCCGCTGCCCGCTCCAAATTTGTATGCTGATATGGCTCAGTTGGTAGAGCACACCCTTGGTAAGGGTGAGGTCGGCAGTTCGAATCTGCCTATCAGCACCAGCCTTTCTAAATTAAGCTCCTATACCTAACATAATCGGTTCGATGTAATTTATATGCATCGGATTTTTTCTATATGTAAGTTTTCATCACCAAGATTCTTGGACTGAGGCATTACCATGGCTAAAGCTAAATTTGAACGTATTAAGCCCCATGTAAACGTGGGCACCATTGGTCACGTTGACCATGGTAAAACCACTCTGACTGCAGCTATCTCTCACGTACTGGCTAAGACCTACGGTGGCGAAGCTAAAGACTTCTCTCAAATCGATAACGCTCCAGAAGAGCGTGAGCGCGGTATTACCATCAATACCTCTCACATCGAATATGATACGCCATCACGCCACTACGCCCACGTAGACTGCCCAGGCCACGCTGACTATGTTAAAAACATGATCACTGGTGCTGCACAGATGGACGGCGCGATTCTGGTAGTCGCTTCAACAGACGGTCCAATGCCACAGACTCGTGAGCACATCCTGCTTTCTCGTCAGGTTGGCGTACCATTCATCATCGTATTCATGAACAAATGTGACATGGTAGATGACGAAGAGCTGTTAGAGCTAGTTGAGATGGAAGTGCGTGAACTGTTATCAGAATACGATTTCCCAGGTGATGACTTACCGGTAATCCAAGGTTCAGCTCTGAAAGCGCTAGAAGGCGAGCCAGAGTGGGAAGCTAAGATTATCGAACTTGCTGAAGCTCTGGATTCTTACATTCCAGAACCACAACGTGACATCGATAAGCCGTTCCTACTGCCAATCGAAGACGTATTCTCAATTTCAGGCCGTGGTACAGTAGTAACAGGTCGTGTTGAGCGTGGTATTGTACGCGTAGGCGACGAAGTAGAAATCGTTGGTGTACGTGCAACCACTAAGACAACATGTACTGGTGTAGAAATGTTCCGTAAACTGCTTGACGAAGGTCGTGCAGGTGAGAACTGTGGTATTTTGTTACGTGGAACTAAGCGTGATGACGTAGAACGTGGTCAAGTATTAGCGAAGCCAGGTTCAATCAACCCACACACCACTTTTGAATCAGAAGTTTATGTTCTGTCAAAAGAAGAAGGTGGCCGTCACACGCCATTCTTCAAAGGCTACCGTCCACAGTTCTACTTCCGTACAACTGACGTAACCGGTACTATCGAACTGCCAGAAGGCGTAGAGATGGTAATGCCAGGCGACAACATCAAGATGGTAGTGACACTGATTTGCCCAATCGCGATGGACGAAGGTTTACGCTTCGCAATCCGTGAAGGCGGTCGTACAGTGGGTGCAGGTGTAGTAGCTAAAATCATTGCTTAATAGCGATAGAGATTAGTGTGAAAAGGAAGCTTCGGCTTCCTTTTTTGTTTAAGTCAATTATTTGCTGTGATTTGTGGTTTGCGTTTGCTGTGTATCCTTGCTTACAAAGTCGAATAAGAATACAATCTATGGCCGATTTTTGACCCTGAGCTTATGCTATTTGCGTTTCTAAGGGTATTCGGAAATGCAGAGTATAAAAAAGCGTATTGAAACTGGGTCTTATGTCCCTAATTATTGTGCTCAAGCTCAGGCCGTATTGAGTAACGGAATAACCGATGACAACAAATACTGAAAACCAGAACAATTCTCTGGATATCGTGAAGTGGGGCGTAGTGATTGTATTGCTAGCCGCTGCTGTTATTGGCAATCAAATGTTTAGCGAAGCGAGTGCTGTCATACGTGCACTTGGTGTTATCGTTGCATTCGCTATTGCTGGTTTTATTGCTCTACAGACAGAAAAGGGTAAAAAAGCTTTTGCTTTTGCTCGCGAGTCGCAAATTGAAGTGCGTAAGGTTGTATGGCCAACGCGTCAAGAAGCGCTTAACACCACTTTTATTGTCCTTGCTGCAACAGGTATCTTAGCTCTGGTTCTGTGGGGGATGGATGCTGTGTTAATGCGAATTGTCAATTTTATCACTGGCGTATAGGCACCTCGAATGACTGAAGCTAAAGAAGCTAAAAAAAGATGGTATGTAGTGCAGGCATTCTCAGGCTATGAAGGCCGAGTTTGTAAGTCACTGATTGAATACATTAAGATGCACGGCATGGAGCAGTACTTCGGTGAAGTATTAGTTCCGACTGAAGAAGTTATCGAAATGCGTGCAGGTCAGCGTCGTAAGAGTGAGCGTAAGTTTTTCCCTGGTTATGTGTTAGTCCAGATGGAAATGAACGATGACAGCTGGCATTTAGTCAAAAGCATCCCGCGTGTTTTAGGCTTTATTGGCGGAACCTCTGATCGTCCTGCCCCAATTTCAGATAAAGAAGCCGATGCTATTTTGCGTCGCTTACAAGAAACCACGGCTTCACCAACTCACCGTGTTATTTTCGAACCGGGCGAAGTGGTGCGTGTCTGTGACGGTCCATTCGCTGACTTTAACGGTACCGTTGAAGAAGTGGACTACGACAAGAGCCGCGTAAAAGTGTCAGTAATGATCTTTGGTCGTTCTACACCAGTGGAGCTCGATTTTAGTCAGGTTGAAAAAGGCTGATTAAATAAACTACAAAATCCGTTTGGCAACGGGTGTGGATTTCTATATAATCCGCACCCGTTGTTTTCGGGGGAGCATGTCAGCATGTCGCTGATGCGCGTTTGAACCCAAACTGAGGAAATGTCAGATGGCAAAGAAGATTGATGCTTATATTAAGCTACAAGTAAAATCAGGTTCTGCGAACCCTTCACCACCAGTTGGTCCAGCTCTGGGTCAAAAAGGTGTGAACATCATGGAATTCTGTAAAGCGTTTAACGCGCGTACAGAAAAAATGGAAAAAGGCATGCCTATTCCTGTCGTGATCACTGTTTACAGTGACCGTTCATTCACTTTTGAAACTAAGACTCCGCCAGCGTCTTTCTTACTGAAGACTGCTGCAGGCCTGAAATCAGGTTCTCCACGTCCTAATACTCAGAAAGTTGGAACTATCGCTCGCGCTAAGATTCAGGAAATTGCTGAAACTAAAGCTGCCGATATGACTGGTGCTGACATTGAAGCGATGACTCGCTCAATCGAAGGTACTGCGCGTTCAATGGGTTTGGTTGTAGAGGATTAATATAATGGCAAAACTAACTAAACGCATGCGCGTAATTCGCGAGAAAGTTGACGGTACTAAATTATACGAAATCAACGATGCTGTTGCTCTGTTAAAAGAATTAGCAACTGCAAAGTTTGTTGAAAGTGTAGACGTAGCAGTTAACTTGGGTATTGACCCACGTAAATCTGACCAAAACGTTCGTGGTGCAACTGTGTTACCACACGGTACTGGTCGTGACGTTCGCGTTGCAGTATTTACACAAGGTGCAAATGCTGAAGCCGCTAAAGCTGCTGGTGCTGAGCTTGTTGGTATGGATGATCTGGCTGAGCAAATCAAAGCTGGTGAAATGAACTTTGACGTTGTTATCGCATCTCCAGATGCAATGCGCGTTGTTGGTATGTTAGGTCAAATCTTAGGCCCACGTGGTTTAATGCCTAACCCTAAAACAGGCACAGTAACGCCAAACGTTGCTGAAGCTGTTAAGAATGCCAAGGCTGGTCAAGTTCGTTACCGTAACGACAAGAACGGTATTATCCACACTACTATCGGTAAAGTGGATTTCACACCAGTTCAGTTGAAAGAAAACTTGGAAGCGTTAATCTCTGCACTGAAAAAGGCTAAGCCTGCAGTTGCTAAAGGTGTATACGTGAAGAAAGTAAGCATCTCCACCACTATGGGTGCAGGTGTTGCTGTCGACCAAGCGACTCTCGATACAGCTAACTAATTTTACAAGGTGAGCGCATTAGTCTATAATGCGCGCACTTTGTGGGTTGAAGCCTATTTTTTAGCACTTTTTTGTGTTGAAGATAAGGCTTCCGTCCAAGACCGCAGGTGTTTACTTTAAACCGTTTACTTAATTTCCTGCGTAGACGGTGTCAGGCCCCAGCTAAATTTTTTACTGGATAATCTGCACCGTAAGTCACTAAATACATAAGTATTTAGTATGGTAAATACTAGGAAATATCCTAGGTAGAATCCAGGAGTAAAGCCAATGGCATTAAGACTCGAAGACAAAAAAGCGATTGTTGCTGAAGTCAACGAAGCTGCCAAAGGTGCGCTATCTGCAGTTGCCGCTGATTCACGCGGTGTAACTGTAGGTGCTATGACCGGTCTGCGTAAAAAAGCGCGCGAAGCTGGTGTTTATGTACGTGTAGTACGTAACACACTAGCTCGTCGTGCTGTTGAAGGTACAGCTTTTGAGTGCCTAGCAGAAACGTTCACTGGCCCAACTTTGATTGCTTTTTCTTTAGAGCACCCAGGTGCTGCAGCTCGTCTGTTAAAAGACTTTGCTAAAGAGCAAGCTAACTTCGAAGTTAAAGGCGCAGCCTTTGAAGGGAATTTCATCCCTGCAGCGGAAATTGATCGTTTGGCGAAACTGCCAACATACGAAGAAGCACTAGCACAGTTAATGATGACTATGAAAGAAGCATCTGCTGGCAAGTTCGTTCGTACACTGGCCGCCCTGCGCGATCAAAAACAAGAAGCCGCTTAATTTCAAGCTGGCTGCTTAATAGAATTGAATTCAGAACAATAGGAAACATTTGTTATGTCTATCACTAAAGACCAAATCTTAGAAGCCTTTGCAGCTATGTCTGTAATGGAAGTTGTTGAACTGATCGAAGCAATGGAAGAGAAGTTCGGCGTTTCTGCCGCTGCTGCTGTTGTTTCTGGTGGTGGCGAAGCTGCTGCTGCTGTTGAAGAGCAAACAGAATTCAACGTAATTCTGACTGCACACGGCGACAACAAAGTTGCAGTAATCAAAGCCATCCGTGGCGCAACTGGTTTAGGCCTGAAAGAAGCTAAAGCAATGTCTGAAGCTGCTCCAGTAGCAGTTAAAGAAGGCGTTTCTAAAGAAGAAGCTGAAGCTCTGAAGAAAGAACTAGTTGAAGCTGGTGCTTCAGTAGAAATCAAGTAAGCTATTTTAGCTTACTCACCCAAGCCAATTGGGTGGAGGCTGGCGGTTTTTTAACCGTCGGCCTTTTTTGCGCTATATGCGCCGGCGATTTTTTTTCACCGTTTATCGCCAGATTTTGCAGTCCCTAGCAGAGATTACTGGTTAGGTTCTTGCCATCAACGGTGATGGGCAAACGTGCTGAATGTAATAACTTAAGTTATTGATTCAGTCTTGGTCACATCTCGTAAGCAGAGGAAACCCATGGTTTACTCCTATTCTGAAAAGAAGCGTATTCGCAAAGACTTTGGTAAGCGTCCACAGGTGTTGGATATTCCTTACCTTTTGTCTATTCAGTTAGACTCTTTTAAGAAGTTCACCGATCAAGATCCTACCGGTGAGCGCGGTCTTGAAGCCGCCTTCCGTAGCGTTTTTCCCATCAAGAGCTTTTCTGGTAATTCAGAACTGCAATACGTCAGCTATAAGCTTGGCGAGCCTGTTTTTGATGTGAAAGAGTGTCAGATCCGCGGTGTTACGTATTCAGCACCACTACGCGTTAAATTACGCATGGTGTTGTATGACCGTGAAGCAGCGGCAGGCACTGTAAAAGATATTAAAGAGCAAGAAGTCTACATGGGCGATATCCCATTGATGACGGATAACGGTACCTTTGTTATCAACGGTACTGAGCGTGTAATCGTATCTCAATTACACCGTAGCCCTGGCGTGTTCTTCGATCATGACCGTGGTAAAACCCACTCATCGGGTAAGGTGCTGTATAACGCACGTATTATTCCTTACCGTGGTTCATGGCTTGACTTTGAATTCGATCCTAAAGATGCACTTTTCGTACGTATTGACCGTCGCCGTAAATTACCAGCGACCATCATTCTGCGTGCATTAGAATACTCTACTCAAGAGATCCTCGACCTGTTCTTCGAACGTGTTGAGTTCAAGATCAAGAAAGATACGTTAGTCATGGCGTTAGTTCCTGAGCGTCTGCGTGGCGAAACTGCCAGCTATGACATCAAGGATGCTGAAGGTTCTGTGCTGGTTGAAGCGGGCCGTCGTATTACTGCGCGCCATATTCGCCAGTTAGAAAAGACTAATACCACTGAACTCGAAGTGCCAGTTGAATATATCGTGGGCAAATATGCTGCTCAAGATTATATCGATCCGGACACGGGTGAAGTTTTAGTGTCTGCAAACAGTGAAATCAGCTTAGAAGACTTAGCGAAATTATCACTTGCTGGCATTAAAGATATCAGCACGTTGTATATCAACGAGCTAGATCATGGTGCTTATATTTCAGATACGCTGCGTATCGATTCAACCACTAACCGCTTAGAAGCACTGGTT
Organism: Shewanella sp. JNE2; assembly: GCF_023159115.1. Classification (NCBI taxonomy): domain Bacteria; kingdom Pseudomonadati; phylum Pseudomonadota; class Gammaproteobacteria; order Alteromonadales; family Shewanellaceae; genus Shewanella; species Shewanella sp. JNE2. The sequence goes on from NZ_CP096169.1 coordinate 173,842, forward strand.
GAGATCTATCGCATGATGCGTCCTGGTGAGCCACCAACCAAAGATGCGGCTGAAGCACTATTCCAGAACTTGTTCTTCAGTGAAGAGCGTTATGACCTGTCTAAAGTCGGTCGTATGAAGTTCAACCGTCGCCTCAGCATTCCTGATGACGAAGGTAGCGGTGTATTGTCTAAAGAAGACATCGTCGCGGTAATGAAGAACATCATTCATATCCGTAACGGTTTCGACGAAGTCGATGACATCGATCACTTAGGTAACCGTCGTATTCGTAGCGTCGGTGAAATGGCTGAAAACCAATTCCGTGTTGGTTTAGTCCGTGTTGAGCGCGCTGTGCGTGAACGTCTATCTTTAGGCGATCTGAATGAGCTGATGCCACAAGACTTAATCAACGCTAAGCCAATTTCTGCTGCAGTGAAAGAGTTCTTCGGTTCTTCTCAGCTGTCACAATTCATGGACCAAAACAACCCGCTGTCAGAAGTCACGCATAAGCGTCGTATTTCTGCTCTTGGCCCTGGTGGTTTGACCCGTGAACGTGCAGGCTTTGAAGTCCGTGACGTACATCCAACGCATTATGGTCGTTTATGTCCAATTGAGACCCCTGAAGGTCCAAACATTGGTCTAATCAACTCATTAGCAAGTTTTGCCCGTACTAACTCATACGGCTTCTTAGAAACGCCATACCGCAAGGTGATTGACGGCGTGATTACTGACGAAGTGGAATACTTGTCAGCGATTGAAGAAGGTCGTTATGTCATTGCACAGGCAAACATCGAAGTTGATGCAAATGGCCGCATGGTTGAAGAGCAGATCGCCTGTCGTCATAAAGGTGAATCGACCTTTATGCGCGCATCTGATATTCAATACATGGACGTATCGCCACAACAGATTATTTCTGTTGCTGCATCACTGATCCCGTTCTTAGAACACGACGACGCTAACCGTGCATTGATGGGTGCGAACATGCAACGTCAAGCCGTACCCACACTGCGCTCTGAAAAGCCGTTAGTCGGTACTGGTATTGAACGTACGCTAGCTGTTGATTCTGGTGTAGTAGTTGTTGCTAAGCGTGGTGGTTATATCGACTACGTTGATGCGAGCCGTATCGTTGTTAAAGTCAATGAAGATGAGCTACGTCCAGGCGAAGCGGGTATCGACATTTATAACCTGACTAAATACACCCGTTCTAACCAAAATACTTGTATCAACCAGCGCCCTTGTTGTGCAGTTGGTGAGCCAGTAGTTCGTGGTGACGTGTTAGCAGACGGTCCGTCTACTGACTTAGGTGACTTAGCTCTTGGCCAGAACATGCGCATCGCGTTCATGCCTTGGAACGGTTACAACTTCGAAGACTCGATCTTAATTTCTGAGCGCGTAGCACAGGAAGACCGTTTCACCACTATCCACATCCAAGAGCTGTCTTGTATTGCTCGTGATACCAAACTGGGTAGCGAAGAAATCACCGCTGATATTCCAAACGTAGGTGAATCTGCTCTGTCGAAACTCGACGAATCAGGTATCGTTTATATTGGTGCAGAAGTGAAGGGTGGCGATATTCTGGTCGGTAAAGTGACGCCAAAAGGCGAAACTCAGCTAACACCAGAAGAGAAGTTACTCCGTGCTATCTTCGGTGAGAAAGCGTCTGATGTGAAAGACAGCTCACTGCGTGTACCTAACTCTGTTAAGGGCACTATCATCGACGTTCAGGTATTTACCCGTGACGGCGTTGAAAAAGATAAACGTGCAGTTGAAATCGAAGAGATGCACATCGCTCAAGCACGTAAAGACTTAAGCGAAGAGTTCAAGATCCTTGAAGAAGGTGTATTGAGCCGTGCTCGTAACCTATTGTTAGGTGCAGGTTTCACAGAAACACAAATCGCAGCTATGCCACGTAAGGATGTATTGGTTCAAGTTATTGACGATGAAGCAAAACAAACTGAACTTGAGCAATTAGCTGAGCAGCATGAAGAGCTGAAAGCAGACTTCGATAAGAAGTTTGAAATTAAACGTCGCAAGATCACCCAAGGTGATGACTTGGCGCCAGGCGTACTGAAGATCGTTAAGGTTTACTTAGCGGTTAAGCGTACTATCCAACCTGGTGACAAGATGGCGGGTCGTCATGGTAACAAGGGTGTTATCTCTAAGATTTGCCCAATCGAAGACATGCCATATGACGAACAAGGTAACCCAGTAGACATCGTATTGAACCCACTAGGTGTTCCGTCACGGATGAACATTGGTCAGGTACTTGAAGTCCATATGGGCGCCGCCGCTAAAGGTATTGGTAACAAGATCACTGCAATGCTTGAAGAACAGCGCGAGCTGGCTGAAGTACGCGGTTACATCAAGCAAGTGTATGAGTTAGGTGACGAAGTGCAGCAGCGCGTCGATATCGATTCATTCACCGATGATGAAGTGATGCGTCTTGCCCAAAACTTGAAGGGTGGTATCCCGATTGCGACTCCTGCATTCGACGGTGCTAAAGAGAAAGAGATCAAGCAGATGCTTGAGCTTGCAGGCTTGCCAACCTCTGGTCAGCTGAAGTTGTATGATGGTCGTACTGGTAACGAATTTGAGCGTCAAGTAACCGTTGGTTACATGTACATGCTCAAACTGAACCACTTAGTTGATGACAAGATGCACGCCCGTTCTACCGGTTCGTACAGCTTAGTGACTCAACAACCACTGGGCGGTAAAGCTCAGTTCGGTGGTCAGCGTTTCGGTGAGATGGAAGTGTGGGCACTAGAAGCATACGGTGCCGCTTATACGCTTCAAGAAATGCTCACCGTGAAATCGGATGACGTTAACGGTCGTACTCAGATGTATAAGAACATCGTCGACGGTAACCATCAGATGCAACCTGGCATGCCAGAGTCCTTCAACGTGTTACTGAAGGAGATCCGTTCACTCGGTATTAATATCGAGTTGGATCAGGAATAAGCGTCGCCCAAAGGCAACGTTTGGCAACAGAATGGTACTCCGCAGTCGCGGAGTACCCGGTTTAACTCCTTCAGGAGAGAAACGTGAAAGACTTATTAAAGTTTCTGAAACAGCAAAGCAAGACTGAAGAATTTAACGGCATCAAAATTGGTCTGGCATCGCCTGATCTGATCCGTTCTTGGTCTTTTGGTGAAGTTAAGAAGCCAGAAACCATCAACTACCGTACCTTCAAGCCTGAGCGTGAAGGTCTGTTCTGTGCGCGTATCTTTGGCCCAGTCAAAGATTACGAATGTTTGTGCGGTAAGTACAAACGTCTGAAGCACCGTGGTGTTATTTGTGAAAAGTGTGGCGTTGAAGTCACGCAGACTAAAGTACGTCGTGAGCGTATGGGTCACATCGAACTGGCTAGCCCAGTCGCGCACATTTGGTTCTTAAAATCACTGCCGTCCCGTATCGGTTTAATGCTGGATATGACGCTGCGTGATATCGAACGCGTACTGTATTTTGAATCATTCGTCGTGATCGAGCCTGGCATGACCAGCCTTGAACGTGGCCAAATGCTGACAGAAGAAACGTATCTGGATGCGTTAGAAGAATACGGTGATGAGTTCGAAGCGAAAATGGGTGCCGAAGCTGTTCTAGAACTGCTGCGCGCTATCGATTTAGCGAAAGAAATCGAACAAATGCGTGAAGAATTACCTTCAATCAACTCTGAGACTCGTCGCAAGAAAGTGACTAAACGTCTTAAGTTGATGGAAGCCTTCTTCACTTCAGGCAACAAGCCTGAATGGATGATCTTAAAAGTACTGCCTGTGTTACCGCCTGACTTACGTCCGCTGGTACCGCTCGATGGCGGCCGCTTCGCGACTTCAGATCTTAACGACCTGTATCGCCGCGTGATCAACCGTAACAACCGTTTGAAGCGTCTGTTAGATTTAGCTGCGCCAGACATTATCGTACGCAACGAAAAGCGTATGTTACAAGAGTCTGTTGATGCGCTATTAGATAACGGTCGTCGTGGTCGTGCAATTACCGGTTCTAACAAGCGTCCTCTGAAATCTTTGGCCGATATGATCAAAGGTAAACAAGGTCGTTTCCGTCAGAACTTGTTGGGTAAGCGCGTTGACTATTCTGGTCGTTCGGTCATTACCGTAGGTCCTACTTTACGTCTGCACCAATGTGGTCTTCCTAAGAAGATGGCACTGGAACTGTTCAAACCATTTATCTATGGCAAGCTGGAAGGTCGTGGCTTAGCGACTACCATCAAAGCGGCTAAGAAGATGGTTGAGCGTGAAGTGGCGGAAGTTTGGGACGTTCTGGATGAAGTGATCCGCGAACATCCAGTAATGCTTAACCGTGCACCAACACTGCACAGATTAGGTATTCAAGCGTTCGAACCTGTACTGATTGAAGGTAAAGCCATCCAGTTACACCCACTCGTTTGTGCGGCATACAACGCCGACTTCGACGGTGACCAAATGGCGGTACACGTACCGTTAACACTGGAAGCGCAGCTTGAAGCCCGTGCCCTGATGATGTCTACCAACAACATCCTGTCACCAGCCAACGGCGAGCCTGTTATCACCCCGTCTCAAGACGTGGTATTGGGTCTGTACTACACCAGCCGTGAGCGTATTAACGGCCGTGGTGAAGGTATGGCATTTATGTCTGTTGCTGAAGTTGAAAAAGCTTACGCAACTGGCGCTGCTGAACTGCATGCCCGCGTTAAAGTTCGTATCACTGAAACCATTATTGGTGATGATGGTGAGCGCACTGAACAACGCCGTATCGTTGATACGACTGTGGGTCGTGCTCTGCTGTCACTTATTCTGCCAGCAGGTTTGTCATTTGATCTGGTTAACCAGAACATGGGCAAAAAGCAGATCTCTAAACTGTTGAACACCTGTTATCGTCAACTGGGTCTGAAAGATACTGTTATCTTCGCTGACCAATTGATGTATACCGGTTTCCGTTTTGCAACCATCTCTGGTGCCTCTGTCGGTATCGATGACATGGTTATTCCAGACGAGAAATACACCTTAGTTGCTGATGCAGAAGCTGAAGTTCTTGAAATTCAAGAGCAGTTCCAATCTGGTCTAGTCACAGCCGGTGAGCGTTACAACAAAGTTATCGATATCTGGGCAAGTGCCAACGAAAAAGTTTCTAAAGCTATGATGGAAAACCTGTCAACTGAGACAGTGATTAACCGTGATGGCGTTGAAGAGAAACAAGCCTCGTTTAACAGCATCTATATGATGGCTGACTCAGGCGCTCGTGGTAGTGCTGCACAGATCCGTCAGTTGGCGGGTATGCGTGGTCTGATGGCGAAACCTGACGGCTCAATCATCGAAACGCCAATTACCGCTAACTTCCGTGAAGGTCTAAACGTACTCCAGTACTTTATTTCTACTCACGGTGCGCGTAAAGGTCTAGCCGATACCGCATTGAAGACAGCGAACTCGGGTTACCTGACTCGTCGTCTTGTAGACGTTGCACAAGATTTAGTGGTTATCGAAGACGATTGTGGTACTCACGAAGGTCTAACCATGAAACCGCTGATTGAAGGTGGTGATGTGGTTGAGCCGTTACGTGAACGCGTACTGGGTCGTGTGGTTGCCGTTGATGTGTTCTATCCAGGCACCGAAGATGTACTAGCACCACGTAACACGCTGCTCGACGAAGCATGGTGTGACAAGTTAGAAGAGCATTCAATCGATGAAGTGATTGTGCGTTCTGTGATTACCTGTGATACCGATTTCGGTGTCTGTGCAGCCTGTTATGGACGTGACTTGGCCCGTGGTCATATCATCAACCATGGTGAGGCCATCGGTGTTGTGGCAGCACAATCTATCGGTGAACCAGGTACACAGTTAACGATGCGTACGTTCCACATCGGTGGTGCGGCATCTCGTGCGTCTGCAGAAAACAATGTCCAAGTGAAAAACTCGGGTTCATTGAAACTGCATAATGCTAAGCATGTTACTAACAGCGACGGCAAACTGGTTATCGTTTCTCGTTCTTCTGAGCTGGCCATCATCGATGAGTTAGGTCGTGAGAAAGAGCGTTACAAAGTGCCATACGGTACTGTGCTTGAGAAATTGGAAGAAGCTGCGGTTGAAGCGGGCGATATTATCGCTAACTGGGATCCACATACTCACCCAATCATTTCTGAAGTGGCGGGTAGTATCAAGTTCGTCGATATGATTGACGGTGTCACTATGACACGTCAAACAGACGAACTAACGGGTCTATCATCAATCGTGATCCTTGACGTCGGTCAGCGTGGTACAGCGGGTAAAGAAATGCGCCCAATGATCCGTCTGCTTGGCGCTAATGGTAGCGATCTGATGATCCCTGGTACAGAAGTGCCAGCACAGTACTTCTTACCTGGTAGTGCGATTGTTAACCTTGACGACAACGCGCAAATTGCCGTAGGTGACGCTTTAGCACGTATTCCACAGGAATCGTCTAAAACACGCGACATCACCGGTGGTCTGCCACGCGTTGCTGACCTGTTCGAAGCGCGTAAGCCAAAAGAGCCTGCTATTCTGGCAGAAATCTCTGGTACCATCTCGTTTGGTAAAGAGACCAAAGGTAAGCGTCGTTTGGTCATTACACCTGCTGATGGCGGCGATCAATATGAAGAGATGATCCCTAAATGGCGTAACTTAAACGTGTTCGAAGGTGAAAAAGTCGAACGTGGTGAAGTTATCGCTGACGGTCCAGAAGCGGCACATGACATTCTGCGTCTGCGCGGTATCCACAATGTAGCAAACTACATTGTGAACGAAGTTCAAGACGTTTACCGTCTGCAAGGCGTGAAGATCAACGATAAGCATATCGAAGTCATCATCCGTCAAATGCTACGTAAGTGCTTGATCACTTCTGCGGGTGACACAGAGTTCTTAGAAGGTGAGCAAGTTGAAGTGTCTCGCGTTAAGATCGCAAACCGCGAACTTATCGCACAGGGTAAAGTACCTGCGACCTTCGAACGTGAACTGCTAGGTATTACTAAAGCGTCTCTGGCAACAGAATCGTTTATCTCTGCAGCGTCGTTCCAAGAAACTACGCGCGTACTGACTGAAGCCGCCGTAGGTGGTAAGAGTGATCAACTACGTGGTCTGAAAGAAAACGTTATCGTTGGTCGTTTGATCCCAGCCGGTACAGGTTATGCTTATCACAAGACCCGCAATGATGCTCGCGCTAAGAAAGACGAGCCAGTTGTTGTGAATAAAGTCACTGCTAGTGAAGCTGAACAGAACCTCGCTGATCTCTTAAACATGGCCGGTAGCCAAGATTAAGTAATCAGTTTGTAACAAAAAGGCGCCAATGGCGCCTTTTTTATTGTAAAATGCCGCAAAAGTTGGCTATTTCTTGACAGTCAGGCATTACCTTTCTAAAATTCCGCGTCCCACTATTGTGGGATATAGATTTTTCACACCTTATCGTTGAGTTTGATTCAACTGACTCGGAGCTATACATGGCAACTGTAAACCAGTTGGTACGTAAGCCACGCGCGCCAAAAGTCGACAAGACTAACGTGCCTGCGTTGAATGCGTGCCCACAAAAGCGTGGTGTTTGTACACGTGTGTACACTACTACCCCTAAAAAACCTAACTCTGCACTACGTAAAGTAGCTCGTGTGCGTCTAACTAACGGTTTCGAAGTAACTTCGTACATCGGCGGTGAAGGCCACAACCTGCAGGAACACAGCGTGATCTTAATCCGTGGTGGTCGTGTTAAAGACTTACCAGGTGTTCGCTATCACACTGTTCGTGGCGCACTAGACTGTGCTGGCGTGAGCTCACGTCGCCAAGGTCGTTCTAAGTACGGTGCAAAACGTCCTAAGTCTTAACGTATCCGTTAAGTAAGGCCAAGCTAGTTTATTTTGAGAATTCCAGTTTTGGAAATCCCTGAAGCATACGGAGAATTGTTATGCCAAGACGTCGCGTTGTAGGACAACGTAAAATCCTACCAGATCCAAAGTTTCACAGTGAGTTGTTGGCTAAGTTCATCAACGTCATTATGCAGGACGGCAAAAAGTCGACTGCAGAAAAAATTATCTACAAGGCATTAGATGTTGTCGCTGAAAAGAAAAGCGAAAACCATTTAGTGATCCTTGAAGCAGCCCTGGACAATGTTCGCCCATCAGTCGAAGTTAAATCTCGTCGCGTTGGTGGTTCTACGTACCAGGTACCATGTGAAGTTCGTCCAGTGCGTCGTAACGCACTGGCGATGCGCTGGTTAGTTGAAGCTGCTCGTAAGCGTGGTGAAAAATCTATGGCTTTACGTCTAGCAGGTGAAATGCTAGATGCGTCTGAAAACAAAGGTACTGCTGTTAAGAAGCGTGAAGACGTGCATCGCATGGCTGAAGCTAACAAAGCCTTTGCTCATTACCGCTGGTAATTTGATGGTGTGGGCTTAGGCCCACACCATTGTTGTTGATATTGCCAAGGCAATTGTCTTGGTGGAGAGGGTATAATCGTGGCTCGTATAACCCCAATTGAGCGTTATCGTAATATCGGTATTTGTGCTCATGTGGACGCAGGTAAAACCACCACAACAGAACGTGTTCTGTTCTATACCGGTTTGTCTCATAAAATCGGTGAGGTGCATGACGGCGCCGCGACCACAGACTGGATGGTTCAAGAGCAAGAGCGTGGTATCACTATCACCTCTGCTGCGGTAACCACATTCTGGCGTGGTATGGATGCTCAATTCACTGAACACCGCATCAATATCATCGATACCCCAGGTCACGTTGACTTCACTATTGAAGTTGAGCGTTCTTTGCGCGTTCTTGACGGCGCTGTTGTGGTTTTTTGTGGTTCTTCAGGTGTTGAACCCCAATCTGAAACCGTGTGGCGTCAAGCTGACAAATACCGTGTTCCACGCTTAGTATTCGTCAATAAAATGGATCGCGCAGGTGCGGACTTTGAACGTGTAGTGAAGCAAATCAGAACTCGCCTTGGAGCAACTTGTGTGCCTATTCAATTGAATATTGGCTCAGAAGAAAACTTTAGAGGCGTGATCGACTTAATCAAGATGAAAGCCATTAACTGGAATGAAGAAGACCAGGGTATGACTTTTACTCATGAGGAGATCCCTGCAGAATTAGCGGCTAAAGCGGCTGAAATGCATGAGTATCTGGTTGAAGTAGCGGCTGAATCCTCTGATGAACTGATGGATAAGTACCTTGAAGAAGGCACGCTATCAGAAGAAGAGATTAAGAAAGCACTGCGTCAGCGTACTATAAATAATGAAATCGTTTTAGCGACTTGTGGTTCTGCATTTAAGAACAAAGGCGTTCAAGCGGTACTTGATGCGGTCGTGGAATTTTTGCCAGCGCCTATTGATGTGCCTCCAATTAAGGGCATTGATGAGAATGAGCAAGAAGTTGAGCGCCCATCAGATGACAATGCGCCTTTTGCTGCATTGGCATTTAAAATTGCTACAGATCCATTCGTAGGGACGTTAACTTTTATCCGTGTGTACTCCGGCGTACTTGAGTCAGGCTCAGGCGTTTACAATTCTGTTAAACAGAAGCGGGAACGTATAGGTCGTATCGTGCAAATGCATGCCAATGATCGAACAGAGCTGAAAGAGGTTCGTGCCGGTGATATTGCCGCGGCGATAGGGTTAAAAGAAGTCACTACGGGTGATACGCTTTGTGATAACGATCATAGAGTGATCTTGGAACGTATGGAGTTCCCTGAGCCAGTAATTACCATTGCCGTTGAGCCCAAGTCTAAAGCAGACCAAGATAAAATGGGGATTGCGCTGCAAAAACTTGCAGCTGAAGATCCATCATTCAGGGTTGAAACAGACGAAGAATCATCACAAACACTTATTTCCGGTATGGGTGAGTTACACTTAGACATCATTGTAGACCGTATGCGTCGCGAGTTTGGTGTCGAATGTAACGTCGGTAAGCCACAAGTGGCCTACCGTGAAACTATCCGAGGATCAGTTGAAGCTGAAGGTAAATTTGTACGCCAATCAGGTGGTCGTGGACAATTCGGTCACGTTTGGTTAAAACTAGAGCCTAATGAAGAAGGTGCTGGTTACGAATTTATCAATGCTATTGTGGGAGGTGTAGTTCCTCGTGAATTTATACCTGCGGTTGATAAAGGTATCCAAGAACAGATGAAGAATGGCGTTCTCGCTGGCTTCCCTGTGTTGGACGTGAAGGTCACTCTGTTCGACGGTTCATATCATGATGTGGACTCGAATGAAATGGCGTTCAAAATTGCGGGTTCTATGGGCTTCAAAAAGGGTGCGCTTGAAGCGAATCCTGTGCTGCTCGAACCTTGCATGAAAGTAGAAGTAACTACTCCTGAGAACTACATGGGCGACGTAGTTGGTGATTTAAATCGTCGTCGTGGTTTGATTGAAGGTATGGATGATGGCTTTGGTGGCATCAAAATAGTCCATGCTGTGGTGCCTCTTTCTGAAATGTTTGGTTATGCAACTGATTTGCGCTCTGCAACTCAGGGGCGTGCTTCGTACTCCATGGAGTTCTTGAAGTACTCTGATGCACCGCAAAACATTGCGAAAGCGATTATTGAATCTCGTAGCTAATTTCCAGTTACGACATAAATGTTATTATGGTCCAGCTTTGACTGGACTATTCTGAAAAGAAAGGAATATATCGTGGCAAAAGCTAAATTTGAACGTATTAAGCCTCACGTAAACGTGGGCACCATTGGTCACGTTGACCATGGTAAAACCACTCTGACTGCAGCTATCTCTCACGTACTGGCTAAGACCTACGGTGGCGAAGCTAAAGACTTCTCTCAAATCGATAACGCTCCAGAAGAGCGTGAGCGCGGTATTACCATCAATACCTCTCACATCGAATATGATACGCCATCACGCCACTACGCCCACGTAGACTGCCCAGGCCACGCTGACTATGTTAAAAACATGATCACTGGTGCTGCACAGATGGACGGCGCGATTCTGGTAGTCGCTTCAACAGACGGTCCAATGCCACAGACTCGTGAGCACATCCTGCTTTCTCGTCAGGTTGGCGTACCATTCATCATCGTATTCATGAACAAATGTGACATGGTAGATGACGAAGAGCTGTTAGAGCTAGTTGAGATGGAAGTGCGTGAACTGTTATCAGAATACGATTTCCCAGGTGATGACTTACCGGTAATCCAAGGTTCAGCTCTGAAAGCGCTAGAAGGCGAGCCAGAGTGGGAAGCTAAGATTATCGAACTTGCTGAAGCTCTGGATTCTTACATTCCAGAACCACAACGTGACATCGATAAGCCGTTCCTACTGCCAATCGAAGACGTATTCTCAATTTCAGGCCGTGGTACAGTAGTAACAGGTCGTGTTGAGCGTGGTATTGTACGCGTAGGCGACGAAGTAGAAATCGTTGGTGTACGTGCAACCACTAAGACAACATGTACTGGTGTAGAAATGTTCCGTAAACTGCTTGACGAAGGTCGTGCAGGTGAGAACTGTGGTATTTTGTTACGTGGAACTAAGCGTGATGACGTAGAACGTGGTCAAGTATTAGCGAAGCCAGGTTCAATCAACCCACACACCACTTTTGAATCAGAAGTTTATGTTCTGTCAAAAGAAGAAGGTGGCCGTCACACGCCATTCTTCAAAGGCTACCGTCCACAGTTCTACTTCCGTACAACTGACGTAACCGGTACTATCGAACTGCCAGAAGGCGTAGAGATGGTAATGCCAGGCGACAACATCAAGATGGTAGTGACACTGATTTGCCCAATCGCGATGGACGAAGGTTTACGCTTCGCAATCCGTGAAGGTGGTCGTACAGTGGGTGCTGGTGTAGTAGCTAAAATCATTGCTTAATAGCGATAGAGATTAGTGTGAAAAGGAAGCTTCGGCTTCCTTTTTTGTTTAAGGGCTAGTTTTATCCATAAATTTGTGTAAAATGCTCGCCACTCTGACGTTAAATAGTTTTTTGATGACTATTTACACAGCGGGCTTGATATCTCGATTTAGATGAGTATAATTGCCCCCTCGTTGACCTAGGTCTACGAATTAAATGATTAGTCAATTAAGTTAATCATTATCATAGCGGCTCCGATTGGGAGTCGAACGGTTAAATCATCTCGCTCTGCTTTTCTATTTAGAAGAAGCTAGAGGGTGATTTTTTATATGTCCATTTTAGGAGCTCTGGTCAATGCAGAACCAAAGAATCCGTATCCGCTTAAAGGGATTTGATCATCGCTTAATTGATCAATCTACAGCGGAAATCGTTGAAACTGCTAAGCGTACAGGCGCTCAAGTACGTGGTCCAATTCCACTACCTACGCGTAAAGAGCGTTATACCATTTTGATCTCTCCGCACGTTAATAAAGATGCTCGTGACCAGTATGAATTACGTACACACAAGCGCCTGGTTGACATCGTAGAGCCAACTGAAAAGACTGTAGACGCTCTAATGCGTTTAGATCTTGCGGCTGGTGTCGACGTACAGATTAGCTTGGGTTAATTGAGATCCTTAGAAGAGGTTTGAGAGATGGCTATCGGTCTTATTGGTCGTAAAGTTGGTATGACTCGCATCTTTACTGAAGATGGTGTTTCAATACCTGTTACAGTAATTGAAGTTGCTGGCAACCGTGTTACTCAAGTGAAAACTTTAGAAACTGACGGCTACCGCGCGCTTCAAGTTACTACTGGTACCAAAAAAGCCAATCGCATTACTAAACCAGAAGCAGGTCACTTTGCCAAGAGCGGTGTTGAAGCCGGTCGTGGATTGTGGGAAGTGCGTCTGGAAGACGGTGAAGGCGAGGGCATTGAAGTTGGTGCTGAGCTAAATGTTGATATTTTCGCTGATGTAGCGAAAGTTGATGTTACTGGTCAATCAAAAGGTAAAGGTTTCCAAGGCGGCGTTAAGCGTTGGAACTTCCGTACTCAAGATATGACTCACGGTAACTCTTTGTCGCACCGCTCGAATGGTTCTATTGGTCAGAACCAAACGCCTGGTCGCGTATTCAAAGGCAAGAAAATGTCAGGCCATATGGGTGCCGAGCGTGTTACTACTCAAAATCTAGTTGTAGTTCGTGTAGATGTTGAGCGTAACCTGCTACTAGTCCGTGGCGCTGTTCCTGGCGCTACCAATGGCGACTTGATTATCAAGCCTGCCGTTAAAGCTTAAGGTCTGAGGAGATAGTAATGGAATTGGTATTGAAAGACGCGCAAAGCGCTCTTGAAGTTTCCGAAACTACCTTCGGCCGTGACTTTAACGAGGCACTGGTTCATCAGGTAGTTGTAGCATACGCTGCAAACGCGCGTCAGGGCACTCGTGCTCAAAAGACTCGTGCGGAAGTAACTGGCTCAGGCAAAAAGCCTTGGCGCCAAAAAGGAACTGGCCGTGCTCGTGCTGGTTCTGTTAAAGGCCCAATCTGGCGTGGCGGTGGCGTAACATTCGCTGCTAAAACCCAAGATCATAGCCAAAAAGTTAACAAAAAGATGTACCGCGGCGCGCTGAAAAGCATTCTGTCTGAATTGGTACGTCAAGAGCGTTTAGTTGTTGTTGAATCTTTCGGTGTTGAGGCTCCTAAAACTAAAGAGCTGAAAGCGAAATTAAAAGCAATGAACTTAGAAGACGTTCTAATTGTGACTGCAGAAGTTGATGAGAATTTATTCTTAGCAGCTCGTAACCTGTACAAGGTTGACGTTCGTGACGTAGCGGGTCTAGACCCTGTAAGTCTGATCGCGTTCAACACTGTGCTTGTGACTGCTGACGCAGTGAAGCAAATCGAGGAGATGCTAGCATGATGATCCGCGAAGAACGTTTGCTAAAAGTTATTCTCGCTCCACATATCTCTGAAAAGAGCACTGTGAACGCTGAGAAGCACAACACTGTTGTTTTCCGTGTAGCTATCGACGCAACTAAAGCTGAAATTAAAGCTGCTGTTGCCAAGCTATTTGAAGTTGAAGTTGATTCTGTTCGCACTTTAGTGAGCAAAGGCAAAACTAAACGCACTGGTGGCCGTACTGGTCGTCGTAGCGATTGGAAAAAAGCCTATGTAACTCTTGCTGCTGGTGCTGACATCGATTTCGTCGGCGGCGCTGAGTAAGCAAAGGAGAATTATCATGGCAGTTATTAAGTGTAAGCCAACCTCTCCAGGTCGTCGCCACGTAGTTAAAGTGGTGAACACTGACCTGCATAAGGGTAAACCCTTTGCTGGCCTGTTGGCGAAAAAATCTAAAAGTGGTGGCCGTAACAATACTGGCCGTATCACTGTCCGTCACGTAGGTGGTGGTCATAAGCAGCATTATCGTCTAATCGACTTCAAACGCGATAAAGACGGTATCCCTGCAAAGATTGAGCGTCTGGAATACGATCCAAACCGCACAGCTAACATCGCGTTAGTATTGTATGCGGATGGTGAGCGTCGTTACATCCTTGCTGCTAAAGGTATGCAAGCTGGCGATAAGATCCAGTCTGGTGTTGAAGCCGAAATTAAAACCGGTAACGCAATGCCACTGCGCAACATCCCAGTAGGTTCTGTAGTACACGCAGTAGAAATGAAGCCTGGTAAAGGTGCTCAGATCGCTCGTTCTGCAGGTGCTTATGTACAAGTTGTTGCTCGTGATGGTGCATATGCCACTCTACGTCTTCGCTCTGGCGAAATGCGTAAAGTGCCAGTTGATTGCCGCGCGACATTTGGTGAAGTTGGTAATGCTGAACACATGCTACGCCAGTTAGGTAAAGCAGGTGCTAAGCGCTGGAGAGGCATACGTCCTACAGTGCGTGGTGTTGCAATGAACCCAGTAGACCATCCACACGGTGGTGGTGAAGGCCGTACTTCTGGTGGTCGTCACCCAGTGACTCCATGGGGTGTGCCAACTAAGGGTTATAAAACTCGTAGTAACAAGCGCACTGACAAGTACATCGTACGTCGTCGTAATAAATAGTAAGAGGATTCGCCATGCCACGTTCTCTCAAGAAAGGTCCCTTCATTGACCTGCACTTGCTGAAGAAGGTAGAGAAAGCGATGGAAGCCGGTGACAAAAAGCCTATTAAGACTTGGTCACGTCGCTCTATGATCATTCCAAATATGATTGGTTTGACCATCGCTGTCCATAATGGTCGTCAGCACGTTCCTGTGTTCGTAACTGACGAAATGATCGGCCACAAACTTGGTGAATTTTCACCAACTCGCACTTATCGCGGCCATGCTGCAGATAAGAAAGCGAAGAAGCGCTAATACGGGAGGAATAAGATGGAAGTTTTAGCTAAACATCGTTTTGCCCGTACGTCTGCGCAGAAGGCCCGTCTGGTTGCCGATCAAATTCGTGGTTTGCCTGTTGCTAAGGCCCTCGAAATATTGACTTTCAGCCCGAAAAAAGCCGCCGTACTGGTTAAAAAAGTACTTGACTCAGCTATCGCAAACGCCGAACACAACGAAGGTGCGGATATTGATGAGCTAAAAGTAGGAGCCGTCTTTGTAGACGAGGGTCCAACTATGAAGCGTATCATGCCACGTGCTAAAGGCCGCGCTGATCGTATCATGAAGCGTACCAGCCACATTACTGTGGTTGTATCAGATCGCTAGGAGAGAGCAATGGGACAGAAAGTACATCCTAATGGTATCCGTCTGGGTATCACCAAGCCTTGGATCTCTACCTGGTACGCAGATAAGTCAGATTATGCAAATAATCTGAACAGCGACTGGGAAGTGCGTAAGTTTCTTGTAGAGAAGTTACAAGCTGCGTCAGTATCTAAGATTGTTATCGAACGTCCAGCGAAAAGCATCCGCGTTACGATTCACACTGCCCGTCCAGGCGTTGTGATTGGTAAGAAAGGTGAAGACGTTGAAGTATTGCGTGCCGCAGTGTCAAAGCTGGCTGGTACTCCTGCTCAAATTAACATCGCTGAGATCCGTAAACCTGAGCTAGATGCCAAGTTAGTTGCTGATTCAATTGCACAGCAATTAGAGCGTCGCGTAATGTTCCGTCGTGCTATGAAGCGCGCAGTACAAAACGCAATGCGTATTGGTGCTCAAGGTATCAAAGTTCAAGTTAGTGGCCGTTTAGGCGGAGCTGAGATTGCGCGTGATGAGTGGTATCGTGAAGGTCGCGTACCTTTACATACTTTGCGTGCTGATATCGACTATTCAACATCTGAAAGTCACACTCAATACGGTGTGATTGGCGTTAAAGTTTGGATCTTCAAAGGTGAAGTTCTAGATGGAATGCTGCCACAGATTGAAGAGCCGAAGCAGCAGCAACCTAAGCGCAAGCCTCGTGGTAAATAGGAGAGCCGGCAATGCTGCAACCTAAACGTATGAAGTTTCGCAAGATGTTCAAAGGCCGCAACCGCGGTCTAGCGAACGGTACCGAAGTTAGCTTTGGTACATTTGGTCTGAAAGCAGTCGGCCGTGGCCGTTTAACTGCACGTCAGATCGAATCTGCACGTCGTGCCATGACACGTCACATTAAGCGTCAGGGACAAATTTGGATTCGAGTTTTCCCGGACAAGCCGATTACCTCTAAGCCTCTTGAAGTGCGTATGGGTAAAGGTAAAGGTAACGTTGAATACTGGGTATGTCAGATTCAACCTGGTAAGGTTCTTTATGAGATGAATGGTGTTTCTGAAGTGATCGCTCGTGAAGCGTTTGCCTTAGCTGCTGCCAAGCTTCCAATTAAGACTACCTTCGTAACTAAGACGGTGATGTAATGAAAGCGAGCGAACTAAGAGAAAAGAGCGTTGAAGAACTGAACGCTGAACTACTTGGTCTGCTGCGTGAGCAGTTCAACCTGCGTATGCAACACGCCACTGGTCAGTTGACTCAGACTCATCAACTGAAATTAGTGCGCCGTAATATTGCGCGCGTTAAGACCATTATTACTTCTAAGGCGGGTGCATAATGTCTGATAAAATCCGTACTTTGCAGGGTCGTGTAACTAGCAACAAAATGGACAAGTCCATTACTGTTGCTATCGAACGCCAAGTGAAACACCCAATTTATGGGAAATACATTAAGCGTACGACTAAGATCCATGCACATGACGAAACTAATCAGTGCAATGAAGGCGATTTAGTAGCGATTCGCGAATGTCGTCCTTTGTCTAAGACTAAATCTTGGACCCTGGTTGAAGTAGTATCAAAGGCCTAAGTTAATTAGGTATTTAGGTAAACGGCTCCAGAATGTGGGGCCGTTTGTTTTTTAATACTATACATTCCACTTTTATGGTGGTATATTTGCGCGCCATTTTTGACTAAATTCATAGCAAAAATTGGCGTTTATAGTCCCATAGTGGGAATTGTGTAGTAACGATAGCGGAGCACTTAAAATGATCCAAATGCAATCGACTCTTGACGTCGCATGTAACAGCGGCGCACGCAGAGTTCAGTGTATTAAGGTCTTGGGTGGCTCTCATCGTCGTTATGCCGGTATCGGCGACATTATCAAAGTTTCTGTAAAAGAAGCGATTCCTCGCGCTAAAGCGAAGAAAGGTGATGTGTATAACGCGGTGGTAGTCCGTACTAAGAAAGGCGTACGTCGTCCAGACGGTTCTGTCATTCGCTTCGATCGGAATGCAGCGGTTCTTTTGAACAACAACCTGCAGCCGATTGGTACTCGTATCTTTGGACCAGTGACACGTGAATTGCGTAATGAACAATTCATGAAAATTGTCTCGCTGGCACCAGAAGTACTGTAAGGAGCTTCATAATGGCAGCTAAAATACGTCGTGAAGACGAAGTGATTGTATTAGCAGGTAAAGACAAGGGTAAACGTGCAAAAGTTTCTCAAGTCCTTCCTACTGGTAAATTGATTCTTGAAGGCATCAATCTTGTCAAAAAACACCAAAAGCCAAACCCACAATTGGGTGTAGCTGGCGGTATTGTTGAGAAAGAAGCGCCAATACAAGCATCAAATGTAGCGATTTTCAACTCTGCCACTGGCAAAGCTGATCGCGTTGGTTTCCGCTTTGAAGACGGCAAAAAAGTGCGTTTCTTCAAATCGAACAGTGAACTCGTTAAGTAATTGGAGTAAACGATGGCGAAACTGCATGATAAATACCAAGAGACTGTTGTCGCTGAACTTGCTAAAAAGTTCGGTTATACCAGTGTCATGCAAGTCCCTCGGATTGAGAAAATCACCCTGAATATGGGTGTTGGCGAAGCTGTTGCAGATAAAAAAGTTATGGAGCACGCGCTCCGTGATATGACTGCGATCGCTGGTCAAAAGCCAGTTGTAACTGTTGCTCGTAAATCAGTTGCTGGTTTTAAAATCCGTGAAGGCTACCCTATTGGCTGTAAAGTGACCCTACGCGGTGAGCGTATGTGGGAATTCTTAGAGCGTTTAGTCGATATCGCAATCCCACGTATTCGTGACTTCCGTGGCTTAAGCGCTAAAGCGTTTGACGGCCGTGGTAACTACGCGATGGGCGTGCGTGAGCAGATCATTTTCCCAGAGATCGATTACGATAAAATCGATAAAATTCGCGGTATGGATATTGTTATCACTACCTCTGCGAAGACTGATGAAGAAGGTCGTGCTTTGTTAGACGCTTTTAACTTCCCATTCAAGAAATAAGGGTAGCGTAATGGCAAAAACATCAATGAAAGCACGTGAAGTTAAACGTGCACAGCTCGTAGCTAAGTATGCTGAAAAGCGTGCCGCTCTGAAAGCTATTATTGTCAGCCCAGCTTCTTCTGATGAAGATCGTTGGGATGCAGTATTAAAGCTGCAAGCTTTACCACGTGATTCCAGCGCTTCGCGTAAACGCAATCGCTGTAATCAAACTGGTCGCCCACATGGTTTCCTACGTAAATTCGGCTTAAGCCGTATTAAGTTACGTGAAGCAACCATGCGTGGTGAAGTTCCTGGCCTACGTAAGGCTAGCTGGTAAGCACTTGTCACGGAGTAAGCTAATATGAGCATGCAAGATCCTATTGCGGATATGTTAACCCGTATTCGTAACGGCCAAGCTGCTAACAAAGTATCTGTGAAGATGCCTTCTGCTAAGTTGAAAGTCGCTATTGCGAAACTGCTTAAAGAAGAAGGTTACATCGCTGATTACGCCGTAGCAGATGAAGCCAAGCCTGAACTGGAAATTACGTTAAAGTATTTCCAAGGCCAACCAGTCGTTGAGACTATCCAGCGCGTAAGTCGTCCTGGTCTTCGTATTTACAAAGGTAAAAACGAACTTCCAAAGGTGATGGGCGGACTGGGTGTCGCAATTGTGTCCACTTCTAAAGGCTTGATGACTGATCGTGCCGCCCGCCTTGCTGGCATGGGTGGCGAGGTTATCTGCTACGTAGCATAAGGAGCTAGGAATGTCTCGTGTAGCAAAAGCACCAGTATCTATTCCAGCTGGCGTAGAGGTGACCTTAAACGAACAGACCCTGACCGTCAAAGGCGCGAAAGGTAGTCTGACTCGAGTGATCAACAATGCGGTCAATGTTGTTATTGAAGATGGCGTAGTTAAGTTTCTTCCTGTTGAAGGCGTTGTTAACGCTTGGGCACAGGCTGGTACTACTCGTGCATTAGTAAACAACATGGTTGTTGGTGTATCTCAAGGTTTTGAGCGTAAACTGAAGTTAGTTGGTGTTGGTTACCGTGCGAAACTCGTCGGAGCTGATATTGACCTGACTCTAGGTTTCTCTCATCCGTTAGTACACAAACTGCCCGCAGGCGTTACTGCAGAGTGCCCTAGCCAAACTGATATCGTCCTTCGTGGCGTTGATAAACAGTTAATTGGTCAAGTCGCTGCTGAGATTCGCGGATACCGTCCACCAGAGCCGTATAAAGGCAAAGGTGTTCGCTATGACGACGAAGAAGTACGCCGTAAAGAGGCTAAGAAGAAGTAGGTAACGCGATATGGATAAGAAAACATCTCGCTTACGTCGCGCTATTCGCGCTCGTAAGAAGATCCAAGAGCTGGGCGTGAACCGTCTGGTTGTACATCGTACACCGCGTCACATTTATGCTCAGGTGATCAATCCTGAAGCTCAGGTGGTGGCAGCTGCTTCAACCGTGGAAAAAGCGGTTAAAGAGCAACTGAAGAGTACCGGTAACGTAGACGCGGCGAAAGCAGTAGGTAAATTTGTTGCTGAGCGCGCGATCGAAAAAGGCGTAACTTCTGTTGCGTTCGATCGTTCTGGTTTCAAGTATCACGGTCGTGTAGCTGCTCTAGCAGATGCTGCTCGTGAAGCTGGCCTCCAGTTCTAAGGGGTTATAAAAATGGCTAAATTAGAAGCTCAGCAAAAAGACGATCTGCAAGAAAAATTGATTGCAGTTAATCGTGTTTCTAAAGTAGTTAAGGGCGGTCGTATCTTTAGCTTCACAGCACTAACAGTAGTGGGTGATGGTAACGGTAAGATCGGCTATGGCTATGGTAAAGCGCGCGAAGTTCCAGCAGCAATTCAAAAAGCTATGGAAAAAGCCCGTCGTAACATGGTGACCGTGGAGTTGAACGCAGGTACTCTGCATCACCCAGTTAAAGGTCGTCATACTGGTTCACGTGTATACATGCAACCAGCATCACAGGGTACCGGTATTATTGCCGGTGGCGCAATGCGTGCCGTATTGGAAGTAGCAGGCGTTCATAACGTTCTGTCAAAAGCATACGGTTCTACTAACCCGATCAACATCGTTCGCGCGACTGTCGATGCATTGGTGCACATGAAGTCACCATCGCAAATCGCAGCTAAGCGTGGCCTGAATGTTGACGAAATTCGGGGGTAATGCACCATGGCAACTAAAACTGTAAAAGTTACTCAGACTAAGAGCGGTATCGGTCGTTTACCGAAGCACCGTGCAACCTTAACAGGTTTAGGTCTGCGTCGCATTGGTCACACTGTTGAATTAGAAGATACTCCTTCTGTTCGCGGTATGATCAACAAGGTCTACTACATGGTTAAGGTGGAGGATTAATAGATGCGTTTAAATACTCTATCTCCAGCTGCAGGCTCTAAGCATGCACCAAAGCGCGTAGGCCGTGGTATGGGTTCAGGCTTAGGTAAAACTGCGGGTCGTGGTCATAAAGGCCAAAAATCTCGTTCTGGTGGCGGTGTACGTCCTGGATTCGAGGGTGGTCAAATGCCACTGAAGATTCGTTTACCTAAATTTGGTTTTACCTCGCGTCGCGCTATGGTAACAGCTGAAGTTCGTGTACTCGAACTGGCAAAAGTTAACGGTGATGTTATCGACTTAAACGCTCTGAAAGATGCGAACGTTATTACTCGCAACATCCAGTTTGCGAAAATTGTTCTTTCAGGTACCATTGAGCGCCCAGTGACTGTCAAAGGTCTAAAGGTAACCAAAGGTGCACGTGCAGCAATTGAAGCTGCTGGCGGTAAGATCGAGGAATAATACGTCGATGGCAAAACCAGGACTTGATTTAAAAAGCGCGAAAGGCGGATTTTCAGAACTGAAAGCTCGCCTCCTGTTCGTGATTGGTGCGATTATCGTCTTTAGGGCCGGTTCGTTTGTGCCAATTCCTGGTATTGACGCAGCTGTATTAGCAGAGCTGTTTGCTCAGCAAAGCGGGACCATCCTAAGCATGTTTAACATGTTTTCGGGTGGTGCCCTTGAGCGTGCTTCTATCTTTGCATTAGGTATTATGCCGTACATTTCGGCATCTATCATTATGCAGTTATTGACAGTCGTACATCCTGCACTCGCTGAATTGAAAAAAGAAGGCGAATCAGGACGTAAGAAAATCAGTCAATATACAAGATGGGGTACCTTAGTGCTGGGTACATTCCAGTCGGTCGGTATTGCAACTGGGTTACCGAATTTAGTGCCTGGCCTTGTGGTCAACATTGGTTTTGGATTCTACTTTGTTGCGGTTGTGAGCTTAGTGACGGGAACGATGTTCCTAATGTGGCTAGGTGAGCAAATTACCGAACGTGGTATAGGTAACGGTATCTCGATTCTTATTTTCGCAGGTATTGTTGCTGGATTACCTTCCGCTATCGGCCAAACGGCTGAGCAGGCGCGTCAAGGTGACTTGAATGTGTTAGTATTGTTGTTGCTCGCGGTCATTGTATTTGCCGTGACTTATTTTGTCGTATTTGTGGAGCGTGGTCAGCGTCGTATCGTTGTTAACTACGCTAAGCGTCAGCAGGGCCGTAAGGTGTTCGCTGCGCAAAGTACACATTTACCACTAAAGATAAACATGGCGGGTGTGATCCCCCCAATTTTTGCGTCAAGCATCATTTTGTTTCCTGGAACACTGGCTCAGTGGTTCGGTCAAAATGAGTCTATGTCATGGTTAAGTGATTTTTCACTGGCTGTGTCACCTGGACAACCGCTTTACTCATTATTGTATGCAGCAGCAATTATTTTCTTCTGTTTCTTCTATACTGCGTTGGTGTTTAACCCACGTGAAACTGCAGATAACTTGAAGAAGAGTGGTGCATTCATCCCTGGGATCCGTCCTGGAGAACAGACTTCGCGTTACATTGATAAAGTAATGACCCGTTTGACATTGGCAGGCGCGTTATACATAACCTTTATCTGCTTAATTCCGGAGTTCATGTTAATTGCGTGGAAAGTACAGTTCTATTTTGGCGGTACTTCACTACTAATTATGGTAGTCGTGATCATGGACTTCATGGCTCAGGTTCAGACCCATATGATGTCTCATCAGTATGAGTCTGTGATGAAGAAAGCTAACCTAGTAAACAAAGCGAATTTAGATCGTTTTGGTCGCTAATTAGCTTTACGGAGTGATGAAATGAAAGTTCGAGCTTCCGTGAAGAAGATCTGCCGTAATTGCAAGATCGTCAAGCGTAGTGGCGTTGTACGCGTTATCTGTGTTGAACCAAAACACAAACAGCGTCAAGGCTAATAAAGAAATTTGTTCAGCCCAATCTTGGGCTGAACAAAATATTGTTTGCAAATCTGTCAACTGTCGAGTATCCTTTCGGGCTTTTCGCAGTTGGCCTTTAACTTAAGGAGTGCATAGTGGCCCGTATCGCTGGCATTAACATTCCTGATCAAAAGCATACAGTCATTGCATTGACTGCAATTTTCGGCATCGGTCGTACTCGTGCAAGAGCAATCTGCGCGGCTACAGCAATCGCTGAAACAGCTAAGATCAAGGAATTGAGCGAAGCTCAAATAGATACACTACGCGAAGAAGTTGCCAAATACTTAGTAGAAGGTGACTTACGTCGTGAGATTTCAATGAACATCAAGCGTCTTATGGATCTTGGTTGTTATCGTGGTCTCCGCCATCGTCGTAGCCTGCCTCTCCGTGGGCAACGTACTAAGACCAATGCGCGTACGCGTAAAGGTCCACGTAAACCAATTAGAAAGTAACGGGAAGGTAAAGCAATGGCTAAAGTTCCGTCACGTTCTCCGCGTAAGCGCGTACGTAAACAGGTTGCAGATGGCATGGCTCATATCCATGCTTCTTTCAACAACACTATTGTCACCATTACAGATCGTCAAGGTAATGCGTTGTCATGGGCTACTTCAGGTGGTTCAGGTTTCCGTGGTTCACGTAAATCTACTCCATTTGCTGCACAGGTAGCTGCTGAGCGTGCAGGTGCTGCTGCTCAAGACTACGGTTTAAAAAACCTTGAAGTGTTTGTGAAGGGTCCAGGTCCAGGTCGTGAGTCAGCCATTCGTGCGCTGAACGCTGTTGGTTATAAAATTACCAACATTACCGATGTGACGCCGATCCCTCATAATGGTTGTCGTCCTCCTAAAAAGCGTCGTGTATAACGCCGTTTCATTAGGATTGTTGGAGAAAGATCATGGCAAGATACTTGGGTCCCAAGCTCAAGCTCAGCCGCCGAGAAGGTACAGACCTTTTCTTAAAAAGCGGTGTGAGAGCAATCGATTCAAAGTGTAAACTGGAAACTGCACCTGGACAACATGGCGCTCGTAAGCCACGTCTGTCTGAGTATGGTACTCAGTTACGCGAAAAACAAAAAGTTCGTCGTATTTACGGTGTGTTAGAAAAACAATTCCGTAACTATTACAAAGATGCTGCACGTCTGAAAGGCAACACTGGTGAAAACCTGTTGCAACTTTTAGAAACCCGTTTAGATAACGTTGTTTATCGTATGGGCTTCGGTGCAACTCGTGCAGAATCACGTCAGCTAGTAAGCCATAAATCAGTTATGGTTAACGGTCGTGTTGTTAACATTCCGTCATTCAAAGTGTCTGCGAATGATGTTGTGAGCATCCGCGAGAAGTCACGCACTCAAGCTCGTATTAAAGCGGCTTTAGAAGTGGCAGCTCAACGCGAGAAGCCTACATGGGTTGAAGTCGACAGCGCGAAAATGGAAGGTGCTTTCAAGCGCGTTCCAGAACGTAGCGATTTGTCTGCGGAAATTAACGAACAGCTGATCGTCGAGCTTTACTCTAAGTAAAGCTAACAAACAAGAGAGGACACAATGCAGGGTTCTGTTACAGAATTTCTTAAACCGCGTCTCGTTGATATCGAGCAGGTTAACTCAACACGTGCCAAGGTTACATTGGAACCACTTGAGCGTGGTTTCGGCCACACTTTAGGTAACGCGTTGCGTCGCATCCTATTGTCGTCTATGCCCGGCTGCGCGGTTACCGAAGTCGAGATTGACGGTGTACTGCACGAATACAGCAGTAAGGAAGGCGTACAAGAAGATATCCTTGAGATCTTGTTAAACCTGAAAGGGTTAGCAGTGACTATCGAGGGTAAAGACGAGGCTATGCTTACGTTGAGCAAGTCCGGCGCAGGCCCTGTCATCGCAGCAGATATCACGCATGATGGTGATGTCACTATCGTGAATCCTGATCATGTTATCTGTCATTTGACGGGTAACAATGATATCAGCATGCGTATTCGCGTTGAGCGTGGTCGTGGTTATGTGCCAGCATCTGCTCGTGCACAGACCGAAGACGATGATCGCCCAATCGGCCGTTTGCTGGTTGATGCTTCTTTCTCGCCAGTTGCACGTATTGCCTACAATGTAGAAGCAGCTCGTGTTGAACAGCGTACTGACTTGGATAAACTTGTTATCGATATGACCACTAATGGTACTATCGATCCTGAGGAAGCTATCCGCCGTTCCGCAACTATTTTAGCTGAACAGCTAGATGCGTTTGTTGAGCTGCGTGACGTGACTGAGCCAGAATTGAAAGAAGAGAAGCCGGAGTTCGATCCGATTCTGTTGCGTCCTGTCGACGATTTAGAGCTAACTGTACGTTCGGCTAACTGCTTGAAAGCCGAAGCGATTCATTACATCGGAGATCTGGTACAGCGTACTGAAGTTGAGCTGCTGAAGACCCCTAACTTAGGTAAGAAATCTCTTACAGAAATTAAGGACGTTTTGGCTTCTCGCGGACTGTCGTTAGGTATGCGTTTGGAAAACTGGCCTCCAGCTAGTTTAGCAGACGACCTATAAGTCTCAGGTTTGTACAGATTTAGGTTATAAGGATTAGGTCATGCGCCATCGTAAGAGTGGTCGTCAACTTAACCGCAACAGCAGCCACCGCCAAGCTATGTTCCGTAACATGGCAAGCTCACTGGTTCGTCATGAGATCATCAAGACAACCGTAGCTAAAGCGAAAGAACTGCGTCGCGTAGTTGAGCCTCTGATAACACTTGCTAAGAGTGACAGCGTTGCAAATCGTCGTTTAGCGTTTGCACGTACTCGCGACGCTGAAGTCGTAGGTAAGTTATTTACTGAGTTGGGTCCACGTTACCAGGAACGTCCTGGTGGCTATACCCGTATCCTTAAGTGCGGTTTACGTGCTGGTGATAAAGCCCCTATGGCTTACATCGAGCTAGTTGGTCGCCCAGAAGCTGCTCAAGCTGTTGATGTTGAAGCTGCTGAGTAATTAAGGTTACATAATTAAAAAACCGGGCAATTGCCCGGTTTTTTTATGTCAATTATTTACAACTCCTCTGCCCAAGTGGGTTGTTTCTCAATTTATTGAGGTAGTGTAATTTCCCATTTTGCGAGCCCTTGCCGACTGAACACAAACTTACCAAGGCCATCTATAACAGGGAAGATATATGCGGGTTTTTCGCTTGTAAGGATCCTTGCCGCCATAGCTGCTGCGATCTTGCAGTGGTTATAACCTCAAGCACGTAGCCTCAAATGTCCCCCCTTCAGCCGAGATACTGAAGTCACAAAAGCCGAAATTAGGTACAGGTGTATTATTGGCTATCCATTTTATGAGTTGATTCGCTTCACTGACTGATTTTCATCATCTTTCACTGCCTGATCAAGTGCGACGACTATGGCGTTATACCTGATAGTACATGTTGTTGCCAATCTTTTAGGCGTGCAAGTTGAAGACAGTGACTTCCACATCTCCCAGTATACGTGATAGCTGGTTACTGATGTAGTCTGCGGTAATGCTAGATGTTTCACCTTGGTCAAAAATGACTAATATTCATCTTTGCACGGTCTTAGGCAACAAACCTTGGATAAGTAGGAGTGAGCATCTGAGTAAGGGTAATAAAAAAGCCTCGCGAAGAGGCTTTATTGGTGGTTTATATTACTACTTAGTATCAGGTGCTTTTTGTTGGCTGTAGTCGAGCTTTTCATGTTTTTGCCCCATAGCTTCTGCTACTTCTGGTGGCATATAATTTTCATCATGCTTCGCTAATACTTCAGTTGCTTCAAGTTTACCTTCTGCTGTTAATACTCCTTGAGCAACAATACCTTGTCCTTCACGAAATAAATCTGGTAATAGGTCATCATAGGTGACTAAAATTTCACCGCCTAAAGAATCATGTACAGCGAACTGTACATGTAGACTATCTGGATCGCGCACCATAGAGCCAACGGTTACCATCCCACCTACACGGATACGTTGTCCAACATCAGGTTTGACCCCTGTATCGGTCTTTCCATTCACGATTTCTGACGGTGTATAAAATAAATTTAAATTTGAGTTGAGCGCATACAGTAGAAGCGATGCAATGGCAGCAACACCACCAATTAATGCTACCGCTAATGTCAGTCTTTTTTTGCGTCTTGGGTTCACGATTTGGTACTCCTAGTTTCTTTGAGGCGCTCTTCACGATTCATCTTTTTAGCGATTTCAATCAGAACCTTACGCTTTTGGCGTGCGCTTGTTATGATGAGTACCGATAGGCAGAAGAACGTCACTCCGTAGGAAAGCCATACATAGAATGCATAGCCGCCCATATTAAAAAAATCACTGATAGAATCGAATTGCATTATTTGACCTCCTCAGCCTTAGCAAGTTCACGCACCCAAGGGCGCATTCCGTTTCTTGCTAAAATTTCAGCTTTGAATCTGACGATAGTAATCGCGCCTATCATAAGGCCGAAACCTAAAATATTGATTAAAAGTGGATACAACATCTCTGCTGGCATCGTTGATTTTTCAGTAATGCGAATAGTTGATGGCTGATGTAATGAGCTCCACCATTCAACTGAGTATTTGATAATAGGGATATTAATGACACCCACGATCGCTAAGATCCCTGCAGCACGAGCCGCAAGCACTTTATCTTCGAATGAGGCATATAATGAGATTACGCCTAAATATAAGAAGAGCAGTACAAGCTCTGAGGTTAGACGAGCATCCCATACCCACCAAGTTCCCCACATAGGCTTACCCCATGCAGCTCCTGTGAACAGTGCAATAAAAGTAATCACCGCACCAATAGGTGCAATAGATGCTGCGGCCCAATCAGCGAGCTTGACTTGCCATACCAGACCAATAAATGCTGCAGTTGCCATGCCCATGTAGGCTGCCATTGACATTGATGCTGCAGGTACATGGATAAAGATGATGCGATAACTATCACCCTGTTGATAATCTGTCGGGGCGAAGATTAATCCCCAAATAGTCCCTACTGCAATAAACAGACAAGCCAAGATTGCAAACCATGGGAATAATGTTCCTGATAATTTATATGCGCGTTCAGGATCCGCATAAGGGTGTAACCATTTCCACATTTTAGTTAGTACTCACTCGCAGAGATGCACCGATTGCAAAGGGTGCTAAGGTTAACGAACCGATCAACATAGCGCCTATTATAGCGAGCTGACCATCATAGGGTAAATTCATTCCCGCCGCATCGATTGCACTCGTTGCGAAGATGAGAACTGGGATATACAGGGGTAAAATCAGTAGGCTGAGCAAAACGCCGCCTTTGCGTAATCCGACGGTTAGAGCTACGCCAATCGCACCTAATAGTGATAAAACAGGTGTGCCCAGCGTTAAGGTTGCAATCAGTGCACCATAGCTATTGGTATCTAAATTTAGCAATACCGCGAGTAGCGGTGCAATGATAATTAATGGAACGCCAGTCAATATCCAATGTGCCAATACTTTTGCTAATACAAGAATTGATAATGGCTGTGGACTCAGCAGCATTTGCTCTAAGCTACCATCGCTAAAATCTGCTTTAAAAAGTCGTTCAAGCGATAGCATGGAGGCTAATAATGCTGCAACCCAAATAATACCGGGAGCAACGCGTGCTAGCATTTGCGGCTCTGGACCAATACCAAGGGGGAATAGAGTGACAACCATAATAAAAAATAACAATGGGTTAAAAATATCACCGCGGTGACGTACGGCAATTTTTAGATCCCGCTGTAACAAGGTAAAAAATGCCTGAGTAAAGCTGATGCCTCTTTTCATTATGCTTGACCTTATATGAAGCGATAATCTAGACGAATTTTACGAAGCCTATCATCTGTGATAATGCTCATATCTTGGTGAGTGGTAAGAATAACGCATCCACCATTATCTGCATGCTCAATAAACAGTTGCTCAAGTTCTTCAACACCTTTTTTATCAATAGCGGTAAAAGGTTCGTCAAGGATCCAAATTTTACAGTTGCTATGCCAAAGTCTTGCCAGTGCAGTTCTACGATGCTGACCTGCAGATAAATGGCCAGCCAGAGCTTCTTCAAATCCAGTTAAATTAACTTTGGCTAAGATAGAGGCTGTGTCGAATTCATCATAACCACTGATTCTTAAATTGAAATTAAGGTTCTCTTCGGCTGTTAATTCACATTTAACGCCTGCAAGGTGGCCTAAATACAGTAGGTCTTCGTTGTACTCGTCACGGCAACGATTGATATCTTCACTAAGATAAAAGGTTTGTCCTGCATAGGGACGCGAAAGCCCCGCTAAAATACGCAATAAGCTCGTTTTACCTGCGCCGTTAGGGCCTTCAATTTGGACGATATCACCAGCATTAATATTAAAACTTAACTCATCAAACAGGATACGTTCTTCGCGGATACATGTCAGCTTGCTCGCTGATACCAGTGTGTTTACTGAAGTTATATTTGTCACTGAACCCTCTATCTCAAGCCGGAAGGAAACACAAGTGATTCTAACACAAACATTATTGCGGGGTTTACACTTGCTTTACTCTAGATGTCAGCAATTTGATGTGGTTCCAATAACCGCAATATTTATCGAACTTTTTTACGACTTGCTAATATATTAACGAATTTGTCACGCTTGTCGCTTTACAACGGTTACGCTGAGATTCTAATCACAAAAAGATGAGATTTATTGAAGTTTGTAGTAATCTTAGCCCGCTATAATGAGTCTGCCTCCACCAAGGGCAGCGTCGAGCTTTGTACGTATTTGCATTAGGAACATTGAACATGAAAAAACTGTTAGCAATGACTGCAGTCGCTGCTTTGACTATGTCAGTCAACGTTTCAGCTCAAGAAGCTGAGGCTATTTATAATAAGGCATGTACCGTATGCCATAGCATGGGTGTTGCCGGTGCTCCTAAAACTCACAATACTGCTGAATGGGAACCACGCTTAGCTAAAGGTATTGATACGCTGTTACACAGTGTTAAAACCGGTCTGAATGCTATGCCGCCAGGTGGCATGTGTACTGATTGTACTGATGATGATTACAAAGCTGCTATCCAATTTATGTCTACAGCTAAGTAATTACTCTGGTATAAAAAAACCGGTGCAAGCCGGTTTTTTTATACCAAAAATAAACGATAGGTTATTGTACTTGGGTATCAAGTACGAGGTTTGCTGTTTCACCTACAATAACTTTGCTGATCTTACCTTGAATATCACCAGCTTGAGGTTTGATATTGCCATGCTTGGAAAGTACGGCGATCACTTCAACGCTAGTCGCCTGACTTAATTTTGCATCTCCTCCCATGCCAGTGCTGTCATCTAACGTTACAGTAACGGGTAAGGCGCTTGCGCTCACTTTTGTTGCTGCTAAGGGGACTTTTGGACCTTCAGTTGCACGTGCAAACACAAAAATAGTGTCTTCTGGACTCGCCTTAGCTGCAAGTTCCGGAGAGATTGAAATTGCTATGCTGACTGATTTTTTTCCCACTGCAGCTTGTTTATGCACGTCATCATCAGGCATACCTGTGGTTTCTGCTTGCATGCGTAGGTTTGCTGTTTCAATTGCATTCATTAACGCTGCGCGATCCACATCAGTACGGTCGCTATCAAGAATGGTTTGCCATGAGGTAATTGCTTTTTTGTAGTCAGCGAGAAAGAAAGAATTCATTCCAACGAGTAGCAGTGTTGAAGGATCTTGTGGATCCATCGCTAAGGATTCATCAATGATCGCTTGGATTTGTGGCGTCATCTGCTGTCCAGCTTTGTAGTACATAGCTGTCGCTTTTGGACCTAATAACTCCGCATGTTTACCGACTAATTCCATGACTTTATCGAAAGCGGCAATTGCCTTATCGAATTGATTTGCAGAAATATATGCATGGCCTAGGCTAAACCAAGCTTGGCTATTTTCAGGTTCTGCTTGTACTTGTGCTTCAATTGCCTGAATACGTTGCCCCATGATTTGGGCTGTATCCATTCCAGCATGTGGATTAGCGGGTTGGGCTGTTCCAATATTTTCGAAAGCACCTAGGTGCTGATACAGGTAACCTGAAATAGCAAGTAAACCCACTGACATTATTGATGGCCAGAGTATGGTTTTGGGTTTAATTTGATTAACCAGTGAATCATCTCCTGCCTGTTTGATATCTTGCAGTAAGCTGATTTCTAATTCTTTTTTAAGAGCATCAAATTCTGTTTGATCGAGCAGTTCTTCGCTCAGTTCTTTTTCTAGTGTTGCAAGACGTTCATTGAATAACTCGAGGTTCGTTTGTTTACGAACGCCAGCTTCTTCAGTACGTAACAACTTTTGTTGTCTGAAATGCGGGATCCAAATCAACGTTAGGCTGACTAACACAACAAGCGCAATAAAAATCCAAAATGTTGTCATTGTTTCTATATTCACTTTAGTTTGCATAAAAGCGGTGTTACCGCCGGCTTGGAAGCAAGATTATACGTAAAGATTATTCATTGAACAGTAATATAAGGCATTCATTGCACTGAAAGCTTATAGTTGGGCACTGGTTCACAAATTGATTCTTATTGTAAATTTTGTATGAAACTTAAGTGCCTTTTATCTGTCACATGCAGAACTATCGTTCTATGCGGCGGTTTTCTCAATATTTGAGTAATGAGACAAGTCACCCAGTTTTGTATGAAATAGGCAGACAGGAACAATAGCAAATACTAAAATGAACCAAATCTTGTA
Source organism: Shewanella sp. JNE2 (assembly GCF_023159115.1). Lineage (NCBI taxonomy): Bacteria > Pseudomonadati > Pseudomonadota > Gammaproteobacteria > Alteromonadales > Shewanellaceae > Shewanella > Shewanella sp. JNE2. The sequence continues at coordinate 205,270 of NZ_CP096169.1, forward strand.
CGTTTGTGTGAATAACATGTTGTGCGTTGATGTAGAGTCGTTCTAGATCAACATATTATTAGAGACTGAGGAAAACCCATGATCCCAGAACTTGGACACTTTTCGTTGATAATCGGAGTGGCTTTTGCCTTTCTGCTCGTCAGCGTTCCCCTTATTGGTGTTGCCCGTAAAGATCAATATCTTGTGAGGTATGCTTGGCCGTTAGCTTACGGAATGTTCTTTTTTATCAGTTTATCCGTTGTTTCACTTGGTTATAGCTTTGCTGTTGATGATTTCTCCGTCGCTTATGTGGCTCATCATTCCAACTCCCAGTTACCTATCTTCTTTAAGATTGCGGCCGTATGGGGCGGTCACGAAGGGTCGCTGCTATTTTGGGTGTTTTCATTAGCAACTTGGGCCGCTTCTGTTGCTTTATTCAGTAAAGGTTTAGAAGAAGTGTTCACCGCACGTGTACTTGCAGTTCTGGCAGTAATCGTGATTGGTTTTAGTTTGTTTATGCTGCTTACATCAAGCCCATTTGAGCGTTTATTTCCCATGCCTGCAGAAGGTCGTGACTTAAACCCAATGCTGCAGGATGTGGGCTTAATATTCCATCCACCTATGCTGTATTTGGGCTATGTTGGTTTTTCTGTAAGCTTTGCTTTTGCTATTGCTGCATTGATGAGTGGACGTCTTGATTCTGCATGGGCTCGTTGGTCTCGTCCTTGGACCTTGGCTGCATGGGTATTTCTCACGGGCGGTATTTCTTTAGGCTCTTGGTGGGCATATTACGAATTAGGCTGGGGTGGTTGGTGGTTCTGGGATCCTGTTGAGAACGCCTCTTTCATGCCTTGGTTAGTGGGTACTGCGCTTGTGCACTCTTTGATTGTGACCGAGAAACGCGGCGCCTTCCGTAACTGGACGGTATTGCTTTCCATCTTTGCTTTCTCTTTAAGCTTGCTTGGTACCTTTATTGTTCGCTCTGGCGTATTAACCTCAGTGCATTCATTTGCGGCAGATCCCAGCCGTGGTATGTTCATTCTGTTGTTACTTGGTTTAGCCATTGGTGGTTCTTTAACACTCTTTGCTTTCCGTGCCAGCGAAATGAGTAGCCCAGCACGTTTCGAGTTGAAGTCTAAAGAAACTATGCTGCTGATTTGTAACGTTCTGTTGACTGTTGCTACAGGTACTGTGTTATTAGGCACTTTATACCCACTACTGATTGATGCACTTGGTATGGGTAAAATTTCTGTAGGGCCTCCATATTTCAATGCTGTATTTGTGCCTATCGTTTTAGTGTTGTTTGCTTTTATGGGTGTAGGTCCAATTATTCGTTGGAAAAAATCGAAGGCCGGCGAGCTTAGACGCCAACTGCTGATCCCTGCTCTAGTTTCTGTCGCTATAGGGATAGTGACACCATTTATAGTTGATGGTGCATTTAACGCGTGGGTTGCATTTGGTATTGCAGCGGCGGTATGGATCATTCTTGCCACGGCAAGAGCCGCTTATAATATTGTTAAACCTAAAGAAGGTGATATTAGTGTTGCTCGTATGGGGCGCAGTCAATTTGGGATGATCTTGGCCCACTTCGGCATTGCCGTCTCTGTTATTGGTGCCACTATGGTATCTAACTATTCAGTTGAGAAAAGTGTCCGAATGGGACCAGGGGTTAGCCAGGAGTTAGCTGGTTATACCTTTAAGTATTTAGAGACAAAAAATGTCGTTGGCCCAAATTACACAGCTCAGCAGGGGCAAATTGAAATCTATAAAGATGACAAATTGTTAACACTGCTAAAGCCTGATCGCCGTCAATACAATGTGCGAACCATGGATATGACCGAAGCTGGTATTGATTGGGGTCTGTTCCGTGATTTGTATGTGACTATGGGTGACCCTATCAGTGCAACAGAGTTTGCGGTACGTTTGAACTATAAACCCTTTGTCCGTTGGTTGTGGTTTGGATCGATTTTTATGATGATTGGTGGTTTCTTCGCTGCATCAGATAAGCGTTATCGCTCAAAAGTGGCGGCGATTGTTAAGCCACAAGTAGATAAAGCTAAACTGGCAACCGCTCAATAGTTGAGGAATATATGAAGAAGTTAGTTCTATTTATCCCTCTGGTGCTATTTCTTGCCATGGGAGTATTTTTATATAAAGGGTTGTTTTTGAATCCTCAAAAATTGGATTCAGCACTAGAAGGAAAGCCTATTCCGGCTTTCCAGCTAGAACGTCTAGAAACACCTGATGAGCTGATTACCAATGAACAGTTAAAAGGGAAAGTAGCATTACTCAACGTATGGGCGACTTGGTGCCCATCTTGTAAATATGAACACCCTTTTTTAAATATGTTATCGCGGAAAAATATTCTACCCATATACGGTATCAACTATCGGGATGAGCGTGCGCCTGCAATCGCTGAGCTGAGACGCCAAGGTGACCCATATACATTGAATATCTTTGATAAAGATGGACGCTTGGGTCTAGACCTTGGCGTTTATGGCGCTCCAGAAAGTTTTATTGTTGATCATAACGGTATTATTCGCTTCCGCTATGCAGGCCCTATTGATCAAAATGTCTGGAGTGAAACACTATTCCCAATGATCCAGCAATTACAGGCAGAAGCAGCAAAGGATAATGTATCGTGAAAATATTACTCAAATTAGTAAGCGGGTTAGTGCTGGTATTGAGTATGGTCACCAGTGCTATTGCTACACCTGTCGATACTTATGAATTTAAATCGCCGGATAATCAAAAGCGCGCTTTATCACTCGCTCACTCTTTGCGTTGTCCGCAGTGTCAAAACCAAAACTTAATTGATTCGAATTCTCCAGTTGCCAGTGATTTGCGGCTGGAAGTTTTTAAAATGGTCGATGAAGGTAAAGGCGATGATGAAATCATTGAGTTTATGACAAGTCGCTATGGTGAGTTTGTGCTGTATAAACCTAAAATGGAAGCCAAAACCTATATACTTTGGTTAGGGCCCATAGGTTTGTTAATCATCGGCTTAGCGATTGGTTATATTTTTATCCGCAAACAGCGCATCAGTGGCAACACACCTCAGGAGATCAGCGCTGAAGATCAACAAGCATTAGATGCCTTACTAAAGCGTAATAGCAAATGAAGCATAAATTAGCGACAGCTTTTATGCTGTCATCTATTTTATTAGGATTTACAGTTGGAGTTGTGCATGCCTATCCTGGGATGCAACAGGGAACAAATCCAGTAACATCCACAATTGATCTGATCAGTGTTTTACCTAAAGCTTTTCCGATTGAGCCTGCGCCTTTTAATGATGTCGATGGTAAAGCCATCGACTTCAGCCAATATAAGGGCAAGGTTGTCATGGTTAATGTGTGGGCAACTTGGTGTCCGCCTTGTGTCAGAGAGTTACCAGCGATCGAAAGATTAGCGACTAAATTTAAAGCAGAGGATTTTGCACTCTTACCTATATCGATTGATGCTGATGGTAAACAACAAGTGCAACCGTTTTTGAACACACTAGGGATGGCAGGGTTTAACTCTTATTACGATCCTGAGCAAAACCTAGGACAAGTATTTCCACTTGATACTATTCCTGCCACCTTTATTCTGGATAAAAACGGTCAGCTTATTGCATTTGTGCGATCATTTGTTGATTGGGATGACGCCAAGGCAGTGACACTCATCCAAGGATTCATAGATAAAGGGCATGCCAAGCCTGATTAATCATCAATTTGCTGGAAAAAGAGTCTCTATCGTTTAAAAGATCGCCATGCGATCTTTTTCTTTTAAAAAGCGCTTGCAGAAAAAGTTTCGCTGCCTATAATGCGCATCCACTGACACGGCAGACAGCGAAAGCCAGCTGACGAGTTAGGTTGAATTGAGTAGCTTTTAAGCACTTAATTCAAGCGCAGCAAGAAGTTGAAAAATACTCCTTGACGCGAAACGGGAAATGCGTAAAATACGCAGCCCTAGCCAACTGGAAGCGTTCGGAGCTCAGTGTGGTACTCACCTTCTCTTGCGAGGTTGAGTTGCTCTTTAACAAGATAAAACAAGAAATCTGTGTGGACACTCACAGGTGTTGAGTTAATCGAAACTGCTTAGCCTTCGGGTTGGCAGTCAAAGAATTAAATCAATGTAACAATGAGTGTTCATAGCAATATGTACATAATTTTGATTTCGCTTTTTTAAAAGCGGAAACAAATGACAGAATTCATTGAGCCGCTGAAGTCGCAAGACGGAAGCACCAAAACTTTAATTGAAGAGTTTGATCATGGCTCAGATTGAACGCTGGCGGCAGGCCTAACACATGCAAGTCGAGCGGCAGCACAAGGGAGTTTACTCCTGAGGTGGCGAGCGGCGGACGGGTGAGTAATGCCTAGGGATCTGCCCAGTCGAGGGGGATAACAGTTGGAAACGACTGCTAATACCGCATACGCCCTACGGGGGAAAGGAGGGGACCTTCGGGCCTTCCGCGATTGGATGAACCTAGGTGGGATTAGCTAGTTGGTGAGGTAATGGCTCACCAAGGCGACGATCCCTAGCTGTTCTGAGAGGATGATCAGCCACACTGGGACTGAGACACGGCCCAGACTCCTACGGGAGGCAGCAGTGGGGAATATTGCACAATGGGGGAAACCCTGATGCAGCCATGCCGCGTGTGTGAAGAAGGCCTTCGGGTTGTAAAGCACTTTCAGTAGGGAGGAAAGGGTGAGTCTTAATACGGCTCATCTGTGACGTTACCTACAGAAGAAGGACCGGCTAACTCCGTGCCAGCAGCCGCGGTAATACGGAGGGTCCGAGCGTTAATCGGAATTACTGGGCGTAAAGCGTGCGCAGGCGGTTTGTTAAGCGAGATGTGAAAGCCCTGGGCTCAACCTAGGAATAGCATTTCGAACTGGCGAACTAGAGTCTTGTAGAGGGGGGTAGAATTCCAGGTGTAGCGGTGAAATGCGTAGAGATCTGGAGGAATACCGGTGGCGAAGGCGGCCCCCTGGACAAAGACTGACGCTCATGCACGAAAGCGTGGGGAGCAAACAGGATTAGATACCCTGGTAGTCCACGCCGTAAACGATGTCTACTCGGAGTTTGGTGTCTTGAACACTGGGCTCTCAAGCTAACGCATTAAGTAGACCGCCTGGGGAGTACGGCCGCAAGGTTAAAACTCAAATGAATTGACGGGGGCCCGCACAAGCGGTGGAGCATGTGGTTTAATTCGATGCAACGCGAAGAACCTTACCTACTCTTGACATCCACGGAATTGGCTAGAGATAGCTTAGTGCCTTCGGGAACCGTGAGACAGGTGCTGCATGGCTGTCGTCAGCTCGTGTTGTGAAATGTTGGGTTAAGTCCCGCAACGAGCGCAACCCCTATCCTTATTTGCCAGCACGTAATGGTGGGAACTCTAGGGAGACTGCCGGTGATAAACCGGAGGAAGGTGGGGACGACGTCAAGTCATCATGGCCCTTACGAGTAGGGCTACACACGTGCTACAATGGCGAGTACAGAGGGTTGCAAAGCCGCGAGGTGGAGCTAATCTCACAAAGCTCGTCGTAGTCCGGATTGGAGTCTGCAACTCGACTCCATGAAGTCGGAATCGCTAGTAATCGTGGATCAGAATGCCACGGTGAATACGTTCCCGGGCCTTGTACACACCGCCCGTCACACCATGGGAGTGGGCTGCAAAAGAAGTGGGTAGCTTAACCTTCGGGGGAGCGCTCACCACTTTGTGGTTCATGACTGGGGTGAAGTCGTAACAAGGTAGCCCTAGGGGAACCTGGGGCTGGATCACCTCCTTACCTATACGACTAACTTGATGCTTTTGAGTGTTCACACAGATTGCTTGTTTATCCTGTCTTAGGACGGGTAGAGCGAAACATCCCTCTAGCAGGTCGATGTAGTTCTTTAACAATTTGGAAAGCTGATAGTATTAAACACAATGATGTCTGTCGTTGTGTTGATACGAAAAAAGTTTAATGCGAAAGCATTGAACATTGAGTTCTCAAACACTTTATTAAGTGTCTTGAATATTCAAGTCTAAGGCGCGTCCACTTCTTTGGTCAGAAGTGAGACAAGTAAAACCAGCTGGTCGCAACAATTCAAGTGAAACTCATTTGGGTTGTATGGTTAAGCGACTAAGCGTATACGGTGGATGCCTTGGCAGTCAGAGGCGATGAAGGACGTAGTAACTTGCGAAAAGCGTTGGCGAGCTAGTAACAAGCATTTGAGCTAACGATGTCCGAATGGGGGAACCCGGCCGCATAAGCGGTCATCATGTAGTGAATACATAGCTACATGAGGCGAACGAGGGGAACTGAAACATCTAAGTACCCTTAGGAAAAGAAATCAACCGAGATTCCCCTAGTAGCGGCGAGCGAACGGGGATTAGCCCTTAAGTCTATGGGGTGTTAGTGGAATGGTCTGGAAAGTCCAGCGGCACAGGGTGATAGCCCCGTACACGAAAACTAACCGTAGATGAAAACGAGTAAGGCGGGACACGTGACATCCTGTTTGAATATGGGGGGACCATCCTCCAAGGCTAAATACTCCTGACTGACCGATAGTGAACCAGTACCGTGAGGGAAAGGCGAAAAGAACCCCTGTGAGGGGAGTGAAATAGAACCTGAAACCGTATACGTACAAGCAGTGGGAGCGGTCCTTGAGACCGTGACTGCGTACCTTTTGTATAATGGGTCAGCGACTTACATTTTGTAGCGAGGTTAAGCGAATAGCGGAGCCGTAGGGAAACCGAGTGTTAACTGCGCGTTTAGTTGCAAGGTGTAGACCCGAAACCCGGTGATCTAGCCATGGGCAGGTTGAAGGTTGAGTAACATCAACTGGAGGACCGAACCGACTAATGTTGAAAAATTAGCGGATGACTTGTGGCTGGGGGTGAAAGGCCAATCAAACCGGGAGATATCTGGTTCTCCTCGAAAGCTATTTAGGTAGCGCCTCGAGCGAATACCATTGGGGGTAGAGCACTGTTAAGGCTAGGGGGTCATCCCGACTTACCAACCCTTTGCAAACTCCGAATACCAATGAGTACTACTCGGGAGACAGACGGCGGGTGCTAACGTCCGTCGTCAAAAGGGAAACAACCCAGACCGTCAGCTAAGGTCCCAAAGTGTATGTTAAGTGGGAAACGATGTGGGAAGGCTTAGACAGCTAGGATGTTGGCTTAGAAGCAGCCATCATTTAAAGAAAGCGTAATAGCTCACTAGTCGAGTCGGCCTGCGCGGAAGATGTAACGGGGCTAAACATACCACCGAAGCTACGGGTGCAGCCCATTAGGGTTGCGCGGTAGAGGAGCGTTCTGTAAGCCGTTGAAGGTGAAGGGGTAACCCACGCTGGAGGTATCAGAAGTGCGAATGCTGACATGAGTAACGATAAAGGGGGTGAAAAACCCCCTCGCCGAAAGACCAAGGGTTCCTGTCCAACGTTAATCGGGGCAGGGTGAGTCGACCCCTAAGGTGAGGCCGAAAGGCGTAATCGATGGGAAACAGATTAATATTTCTGTACTTCCGCTAACTGCGATGGAGAGACGGAGAAGGCTAGGCTAGCGCGGCGTTGGTAGTCCGCGTTTAAGGTGGTAGGTGGGTGACTTAGGCAAATCCGGGTTGCTATACACTGAGAGCTGATGACGAGGTCCTAAGGGACTGAAGTAGTTGATGCCATGCTTCCAGGAAAATCTTCTAAGCTTCAGGTTAGCGGGAATCGTACCCCAAACCGACACAGGTGGTCGGGTAGAGAATACCAAGGCGCTTGAGAGAACTCGGCTGAAGGAACTAGGCAAAATGGTACCGTAACTTCGGGAGAAGGTACGCTCCTGTTGGTGATGAGACTTGCTCTCTAAGCTGACGGGAGTCGCAGATACCAGGTGGCTGCAACTGTTTATCAAAAACACAGCACTGTGCAAACTCGCAAGAGGAAGTATACGGTGTGACGCCTGCCCGGTGCCGGAAGGTTAATTGATTGGGTTATCGCAAGAGAAGCTCATGATCGAAGCCCCGGTAAACGGCGGCCGTAACTATAACGGTCCTAAGGTAGCGAAATTCCTTGTCGGGTAAGTTCCGACCTGCACGAATGGCGTAATGATGGCCACGCTGTCTCCAGCCGAGACTCAGTGAAGTTGAAATTGCGGTGAAGATGCCGTATACCCGCGGCTAGACGGAAAGACCCCGTGAACCTTTACTATAGCTTGGCACTGAACATTGAACCTACATGTGTAGGATAGGTGGGAGACTATGAAGTTGGGACGCTAGTCCTGATGGAGTCGTCCTTGAAATACCACCCTTGTAGTTTTGATGTTCTAACCTAGACCCCTAATCGGGGTTAGGGACAGTGCCTGGTGGGTAGTTTGACTGGGGCGGTCTCCTCCCAAAGAGTAACGGAGGAGCACGAAGGTTGGCTAAGTACGGTCGGACATCGTACGGTTAGTGCAATGGCATAAGCCAGCTTAACTGCGAGACATACACGTCGAGCAGGTACGAAAGTAGGTCATAGTGATCCGGTGGTTCTGAATGGAAGGGCCATCGCTCAACGGATAAAAGGTACTCCGGGGATAACAGGCTGATACCGCCCAAGAGTTCATATCGACGGCGGTGTTTGGCACCTCGATGTCGGCTCATCACATCCTGGGGCTGAAGTCGGTCCCAAGGGTATGGCTGTTCGCCATTTAAAGTGGTACGCGAGCTGGGTTCAGAACGTCGTGAGACAGTTCGGTCCCTATCTGCCGTGGGCGTTGGATGATTGAGGGGAGTTGCTCCTAGTACGAGAGGACCGGAGTGAACGAACCGCTGGTGTTCGGGTTGTCATGCCAATGGCATTGCCCGGTAGCTACGTTCGGAATCGATAACCGCTGAAAGCATCTAAGCGGGAAGCGAGCCCCAAGATGAGTCATCCCTTGGACTATAAGTCCACTAAAGAGCCGTTCGAGACTAGGACGTTGATAGGCATGGTGTGTAAGCGTTGTGAGGCGTTGAGCTAACATGTACTAATGACTCGAGAGGCTTAACCATACAACCCAGATGGGTTTTACAAAGAAGCCTTAGACAGAATATAAACACTTAATGAAGTGTGGACTCAAAAAGCAATCAGTTTTCCGAATTATTAAATAAGATAAGAGCAGATTTTAGTTCCTAGAACCTAGAATCTAGCAGCACGCAGTGCGCTCTCGAGTCTTGTTTAAAACCGAATATGCTTGGTGACAATAGCATTGTGGAACCACCTGATCCCATCCCGAACTCAGAAGTGAAACGCAATCGCGCCGATGGTAGTGTGGGGTCTCCCCATGTGAGAGTAGGTCATCGCCAAGCGCCTAATTTAGCTTAACGTGCAAACGTTAGACTAAAGGAGCGGTAGTTCAGTTGGTTAGAATACCGGCCTGTCACGCCGGGGGTCGCGGGTTCGAGTCCCGTCCGCTCCGCCAACATTAAGAGATAAGCCTCATCGAAAGATGAGGCTTTTTTCGTTGTAAAATAAATGAAAATGAGCACCGATAAGGTGCCCAAGGTTCCCTCTTTTATCCTTGATAGTATTATCGGTTATGCTGATATTGTATTTTTCTACCTTCTCGAGCTAGTGATTATATCGGTTTGGGTGAGTTTCGAACTCTTTTCATTGTTTCGCTTTCTTTGTTGTGTTTATCTTGATGCTTTTATAATTAAGTGAACACTTAAATTCTAAAGACAATTGAAATTGAGTAATTTGCCCCAAGATAGTATGAAGTGCTGCAGTTTTGTAGCGTCCACCACCGAGGTCCATGCCATGCTTTATGATTTAACGGTTGTACAATTTAGCAAGATGCTAAAAAACTTAAGCGTTATTCTTGAAAAGGGCGAATGCTTCGCAAACCTCAAGAAAGTCGATATGGCGGTGCTGTTAAACTCCCGTTTAGCTCCAGATCAATTTAACCTTATTCGCCAAGTTCAAATTGCCTGTGATACAGCCAAAATTGGCGTAGCACGTTTGACAGATAACTTGGATACAGTGCCAAAGCATGATGATAGCGAAACGACGCTAGCTGAGTTACAAGCACGTATTAGCTCAGTTTTAGATTACTTAGCGACGTTTAAAGCGGAGGATTTTGCTAATGCGGCGGTAATTCATGTTTCACAACCACGTTGGGAAGGAAAATATCTGACAGGTTATGAGTTTGCCATTGAGCATGCTATCCCGAACATTTACTTTCATATAACAACAGCCTACGCAATTTTGCGCCATAATGGTGTCGAAATTGGAAAGAAAGATTACCTTGGTGCTATGCCATATAAGTCGTAAATCTAGGCTAGATGTAGTACTGTTGCATGGCTTAATTGTTGTGCAACAGCGGCTTTGCCGCTCGAGTTTGTCAACCTTTCTGCATTACCACCTGTTTTTTCTTTATCTGTAGCATGCCGCTTTTCATCGATGAATTGGAGCCTAGTCTAAGGCTCTTTTGTCTCAATGAGTTAACGCGCTGTTTTTCATATGCCTTACGTTTTGTTCATTTGTACACCGTTAGCATGCGCTTCAATCTTGTTTGCTTAGGTGAGTTATGTTTGGCGTAAGTTTATGAGTCGTCATATTCTTAGCGAATTAAATCATTAAAGGTTTAATGATGAGTTGACTCATTGAAAATGACCTGTTTGTTCGTTAGAGCAGAAATTTACTGGAAGAGCCGATTGAGGCTTTAATTAAAGGAGTTAGCCATGTCTATCGAATCACATGTCATTGAGAGTCCTACTGGAGTAACGGTAACTGATTTGCCAATGAAGAGCAAAAAAGCTAAAAAAGTCGCTATTGCCAGTGGATTGCGGATTAAGGATAAGTTGACTCAAGATACTCGTCGGCGAATTGAAATTCTGCATGAGCAACGTCAACTATCTAATCGTTTCGGTGTGGATATCGAAATTGACTAATGTAGCCATAGCGATTATTTTGTCATAATGTTCAGGGCCCAGACTGTGATTGAGTGTGGGCCTATTTTTAGCAATCTACTGAAGTTATCTTGATTGTGACGCGAAGAATAGATCACACTATTACCATCAAGGATAACAACCTTATTTGCATCTCAATGAATAACCCCACCGGCCCTTGCAATACCAATGATCCCGATCAGGATCCAAAATCCATTCAGTAAAGTGTAAGCATTATCTTTATGTTAAGGCTGCCATTGTGGCTTCTTAATCCTCATAAAAAGTTACATAACTACTTTTAAGAAACAAAAAACAAACAAAGTTACATAAAACTCCCCCTCGCCTATTTAATTTTCGATTTTGGTTAAGGTTACAGCGTAACTCAAACCTATGTTGTAGCAGTGGAAAACGATGATGTTTCACCATTGTGCAGCAATAACTTCAAATAAATTTAAATTGGTGCTTACCATGAATAAAAAAATCATCTCATGGCTGATTATATTGGCAGTAGGTGGTGGAATTTGGTTGACTCCCGTACCAGCGGGCGTTGATCCAACTGCCTGGCACTTGTTAGCCATTTTCGCTGCAACTGTGTTAGGTCTTATCCTAGAGCCTATTCCAATGGGTGCCGTTGCTATCGGGGGAATAACAATAACGGCATTGACTGGAACATTAACAATTAAAGACTCGCTGACTGGGTTCTCTAATGATGTTATTTGGTTAATTGTGACAGCTTTTTTTATCTCAAGAGCGTTTATCAAGAGCGGGCTGGGAGCGCGCATTGGTTTTGTATTTATGAGATTACTTGGCAAAAAAACACTGAGTCTATCCTATGGCTTGCTGTTAACAGATTTGATCTTAGCGCCAGCGATTCCATCTAATACCGCTCGGACAGGTGGGATTGTGTTCCCTCTGGCAAACTCAGTCGCAGATGCTTATGGTTCAAAAGCGGAAGAGGGGACGTCAGGTAAGCTAGGCAGCTTCTTGATGACAACAGTTTTTCATGGCACCACTATCACTGGCGCTATGTTTTTAACTGGTATGGCTGCGAATCCACTCGCGGCTAAATTAGCTGCGGATATGGGAGTGGAGATCACTTGGGGTCAATGGGCGTTAGCTGCATTAGTGCCAGGAATTATCGCACTGATATTAATGCCATTATTTGCTTACATGCTAAATAAACCGAGCATTACATCTACTCCACAAGCCCCTCAGATTGCTGCAAAAGCGCTTGCTGATATGGGCAAAATGAAGCTAACTGAGTGGGTTACACTGGGGACCTTTATTGCCTTGATTGCTCTGTGGATTGGTGGTCCTGCACTTGGTGTCAGTGGTACAACGGCTGCTATGGTTGGTTTAATTATACTTGTCACTGCTAATGTGTTGAGTTGGGATGATGTGCTGAAGGAAAAAGGGGCTTGGAATACGCTGGTTTGGTTTTCTGCGTTGGTGATGATGGCAACCTTCCTAAACAAACTAGGTTTAATCACATGGTTCGGCACCAATATCGCGACTAACCTGAGCGGGTTAGATTGGCCAGTTGCACTGTTTTCGTTGGTATTAATCTACTTTTATATCCATTACGCCTTTGCATCTGCAACCGCTCATGTTGCTGCACTTTACTCTGTGTTTCTTGCTGTGGCGATACAGCTGGGGGCCCCTGGTCTTTTAGCTGCGCTTATCTTTGGTTTTACTTCTAATTTATATGCGTGTGGTACTCACTACGGAACAGGCCCTGCACCTATCCTTTTTGGCGCGGGTCATGTGTCGCTGCCTAAATGGTGGAGTGTGGGTTTTGCCATGGGGCTCTTACAAATTGCCATTTGGACCCTTGTGGGCGGAATTTGGTGGAAAGTGATCGGGCTATATTAATCATGTGTCGGGCGGGGTAACTCTTTCCCCCGCTCTAGCTTGCTGTAAATAAATACAAGGGAACGTTATGACAACTATAAAGAAAGTCGATTTTATTGACAGTATCGAAGATGCGCTTCAATACATCTCTTACTATCATCCACTGGATTTTATTCGTGCGATGGAAAAGGCGTACCACGCCGAGAAAAGTGTCGCGGCTAAAGATGCTATTGCTCAAATATTGATTAATTCGAGAATGGCTGCAGAAGGTAAGCGTCCTATTTGCCAAGATACGGGCATTGTGACTTGTTTTGTCAAAATTGGTATGCAAGTGCAGTGGGATACCGATATGACGGTACAGGAAATGGTTGATGAAGGCACAAAAAGAGCCTACAACTGCGTAACTAATCCATTGCGGATGTCGGTTGTCTCCGATCCCGCTGGCGCGCGTAAAAATACGAATACCAATGGCCCTGCGGTCGTCCATATCGAAATGGTTCCCGGTGATAAGGTTGATATTATGATCGCGGCCAAGGGCGGCGGTTCAGAAAATAAGACCAAAATGGCAATGCTAAACCCATCGGATGATATTGCGGCATGGGTGGAAAAAACCGTACCGCTAATGGGCGCGGGTTGGTGTCCTCCTGGCATGTTGGGTATTGGCATCGGTGGTACGGCAGAAAAAGCGGCATTGATGGCTAAAGAAGCGTTAATGGGCTCTGTTGATATCCACGAATTACAGGCGCGGGGAGCACAGACTACCGAAGAAGAGCTGCGCTTAGATATTTTTGAACGTGTTAATAAACTCGGTATTGGCGCGCAAGGTTTAGGTGGGATGACCACTGTTGTGGATATCAAAATCAAAACCGCACCGACACATGCGGCATCCAAACCGGTCTGTATTATTCCGAATTGTGCGGCAACGCGGCACGCGCATTTTACGTTAGATGGCAATGGGCCTGCTAAGTTAACGCCACCTAAGCTTGCCGATTGGCCAGAGGTAACCTGGGAAGTCGGTAAAAATGTGCGCCGAGTCGATGTAAATAAACTTACAAAAGCCGATATCGCTGAGTGGCGCTCTGGTGAAACCGTCCTACTCTCAGGTAAAATTCTTACCGGTCGTGATGCTGCCCATAAACGCATTCAAGACATGCTTGCACGGGGAGAATCCTTCCCTGTTGATTTCCAGAATCGTTTTATCTACTACGTCGGTCCAGTGGATGCTGTAGGTGATGAAGTGGTAGGCCCTGCAGGCCCAACGACCTCGACCCGCATGGATAAGTTCACCGATATGATGCTAGAGCAAGCGGGCTTAATGGGTATGATTGGTAAATCGGAGCGTGGTGGTGCTACGGTTGAGTCGATTAAGAAAAATCAAGCCGTGTATTTGATGGCTGTCGGTGGCGCCGCATACTTAGTGGCAAAAGCGATTAAGTCAGCCAAGATCCTCGCCTTTGAAGATCTTGGAATGGAAGCCATTTACGAGTTTGATGTTGAAGATATGCCAGTGACTGTCGCCGTGGACAGCCTCGGCGGAAATGTGCACGAAACCGGGCCACAAACCTGGAAACTCAAAATTGCCGAAATGACTGCCTAATATATTTACCCCTGCAAATTAGGCGGTTAGAAGTAATACTAACGGTAACCAACAGACAAACATCTGTTGGTTACCGTTTTTTATTAGCCAAGCAAATCCACATCAATTAATTGATAGACTCTACTGGGGCGTCCACCTGTTTTATAGTTCAATACCATTTTTATCACCCCCTCTGTCTCAAGATATTCCAGATAGCGGCGGATAGTGATGCGACTAACATTCATTCGATCACTAATATCATCCCCAGAAAATTCAGTGAGTTGTTCTTTTCTTAAGATATCATTTAGCGTATCGAGAGTATTGGCATCGATTCCTTTTGGTGTTCGCCGCATAGGGAGATTTGTGCGTTTGCCTAGGATATGGTCAATCACACATTGGTCCATGGTTTCATGGCATGCCAATTTTTGTCGATACAGCTTGTAATCATCAAGAGCTTGGCGAACCCTCGACATGCGCAGTGGTTTTACAAGGTAATCACTCACACCGAGTTGCACGACTTGCTCAACGGTTGTGGCCTCGCGCTCAGCGGTGGTCATAATAAAATAACAATTAGCGCCTTGACTGCGCAGTTGTTTGATGACATTTATGCCACTGCCATCGGGTAGGGTGATGTCCACAAAAACCAGCTGGGGTTTATAGAGGTCATAGTGCATCAGAGCATCTTGATAGGTTTCACTGACGACAACGACTTCAAAATCTGGATGTTGGTGAATGATGGATTCCAAGGCATAACTGGCCTTGGGATCATCCTCAATAATCATGGTGGTGACTTTCTGCCTCATAGCGTTTTACTTCGCTCTTCTCAATGTAAATGGAGAATAAAGTGGTGTTATCCTCGGTGCGTTCCCAATCGAGGCTACCACTAAACTGTTTTACAAGTTCGTTAACCAGATATAAGCCTATTCCTGATTGTTCCTGATCGGTTTTACTGGTAACCCCAAAGTCAAAAATGGTATCGGCTATCTCTGGTATTACGCCCGAACCACTATCTTGCACTTCTAAAATAATATGCTGACTACGATCGCTGACATAAACCTGCACTTCTGGTGGCACATTACTGCGATTATTCCAAGCTGCAACAATCGCATTGTCGATAAGATTCCCCAGTATGGTGGCTAACTTTTCAGAGACTAACTTACTGTAATTAAGAAGGTTATTGTCCTCATCTAATACATATTTTACGTTGGTTTCTGTTGCTTTGTTATATTTTGCCAGCAAGATAGAGGCCACTAAACTGTTATGAATGGAGCGTACAATATTACCGATAATACGTTGATGGCCCTTACTCTCACGGTCAATAAACTCTATGACTTCATCATAATGCTTTAACTGTAGCATGCCAGATAATACATTGAGTTTGTTTGAATACTCGTGGGTTTTACTACGTAACTGTTCAGAATAGTTTTTATAATGAAGTAATTCTTTTCTTAGGTCGTTAAGTTCCATATCCGCGAGGAAAATAATCACATAACCATGTTGTTCTTGGTTTATTTGCCATGGATATATACATACTCGGTAATCAAGCTTTCCTAAGCGAAGCCTTTCGGAGGAGGCTTCTCTATGGCTCGCTTTGGTTATTTGACTTAGCGCCGCCGAAAAATGTGCCAATGGCTGTCCGATATAGTCTTGCTTACTCATGCTACCCATAGGTAAAACTTGAGTCGCGATATCATTGATGGCCGAGATCGTAAAATCATTGCTGACTGAAATAATGGGATCATGGATAGCATTGAAAATACGATCATGTTCCATCAATCGCTTCATCACTAATTCTGGTTCAAGGTATTGCATGGTACGTTTTAATTTTGATAACACTACGATAATTAGCAATACAGCAATCGTTAAAACTAAGATAACGACAAAAAGCAGATTGGCGTGGCTTTGAAGAAAAAGCAGGCTGACTTCTTTGGTCAGAATGCCCACAGCGACTGCACCAATGACTTTACCGTTACTCATGACGGGGGAAAAACTGCGAATGGCAGGGCCAAGCGAACCTTCGGCAAAGGTACTGACTTTAATGCCTTCACTTAATACGGGTTTGAGATCATCTCCCACAAAGGGATGGTGTAGTTTTGATTCTTCTGGATGGCTTAAGCGTATTCCCTCTTTATTGACCACGACAATAAAAGAGACACTAGTCTGAGCGCGCAGGTTTTCAATATACGATCGGATAGATACTTCAGGTGTAACATTGGCGCGTTCAACAGCGTCAATGACCACGGGATCCAATGCAAGAATACTGGCTAACTCTAATCCTCGCTGCTTAAGGCTCTCATCATGGGTGGATTTGAGGAGATGAAAAGTGGCTGCCACCATAATAGTCAAGATCAACACCATTGCCATAAAAATACTGGTAATCAAATGTTTCTTGAATTTCATCGGTTTGACTAAGTCAAATCGCTTATTGGTGGAAAGCATAGATCATCCTGTGGGTGAGTGTTTACATCAATAATATCTTAGCTATTGCCTGTGATTAGGATTTTTAAACAACGAAACAACCCCGAAATGCGGAAAATCTCATTTTGGGGCTGTTTAGTTAACAGAAATAGGCAGAAAAATTCTGCCTATCATACCTCTTAAATTATCAACTTAACGATATCGTTAACTTAGTTGTATCACCCAAACGGTAGCCAGTACTGTTACCAATGCCGCGGCTAAGTAGCAAGCATACTTGCCAACGGCACCTAAATGAATTTGTAAGTCATGTAAACCGTGATGAACTCGGTGCATGGCATGCCACATAGGGAGTGATAAAGAGAGCACGGTAAACGCACCACCAATTGGGTGACTGACAAATGCATAAACTTTGTCGTAGCCGATATCCACTACTCCAAATCCATGTAAGGGCAACAGGATCCCCATCAGAAGTACGGTTACCGGTGTAATCATGGCAAACCAAACGCCCCCCGCGCCAAACAGGCCCCACCAAATGGGTTCATCAGAGCGTTTTGGTGAATAATTGATCATAATGTACTCCTACTAAATACAAGCAATCGCCACGAGTGACACTAGCACTAACAGTAGCCATTGAACCGTAACGATGACACCCGTTGGCACGACTTTTTCACCCAGCTTAATTGGCATCACCTGCGGCATCATGCCAAAAAATGTCTTTGCATGATAAAGTGCTCCGATCAATGCCAATACATTGATAAGTAACATGACAGGGTGAGATGAAAAATAGAGCCAGTTATTCCAAGCATCACTGCTTGAGACCAACGCAAATAAACCCGCGCAAAGATTAAGTGTGAATAGGATCAGCGGTACTATGGTTAATTCTCGCACCATATACCAACTGAAGAAGTTATTCTCGGACCACCAAGTTCTCTGCATAGGACGAACATAGGGTTTGCGGTTTTGCATCTTATGCCTCCTTTGTCGTTATCATATTAATGAGAAAGTCTTTAGCTGATTCGACCTTGCTCTGGTTTACGGCCGCCGCAGGATCGACATGCTTTGGACATACCTTTGAACAATATCCAACGAAGGTACAACCCCAAGCACCGTCTTTACCGTTGATAAGCTTCATCCGTTCGACTTTGCCCAGATCGCGACTATCTAAGTTATATCTGTGGGCCAGCGTAATGGCCGCTGGGCCGATAAATTCTGGGTTCAAACCAAATTGCGGACAAGCTGCATAGCACAAACCACAGTTGATACAGCCTGCAAACTGCTTGTATTTCGCCATTTGTGCTGGCGTTTGTCGATTTGGTCCATCTTCGGGTTTGCGATCGTTACCAATGATATAAGGTTTCATTGCTTCTAATCGCTCAAGGAAGGGGGCTTTGTCGACCACCAGATCTTTCTCAATGGCGAAGTTAGCGAGTGGCTCAAGTGTGATACCTTCTGGGTAGTCGCGTAAAAAGGTTTTACAGGCCAATTTAGGCACTTTGTTAACCATTACGCCACAAGAGCCGCAAATCGCCATGCGACAAGACCAGCGATAGGATAAAGATTTATCCATATGATCTTTAATGTAAGTTAATGCATCTTGTATGGAGGTTGTGTTATCCGCAGGGACTTTGAACGTCTCCAAGAAGGGTTCATTGTCCCTTTCTGGATCATATCGAAGGATATTAACCGTCTGAATATTATGCTCTGTCATTAGACTTTCTCCTGCTGTTTTGCGGCATCACCATACAGGCGAGCTTGAGGTTGAGACTTAGTAATCTTCACCTCGCTGTACTTGATGGTTGGCACAGAATTAGGGTTATAGAGTGCAAGGGAGTGTTTTAGATAATCCTTGTCATTACGCGAGTTACAGCCTTCGTCGAGCCGTTGATGGGCGCCGCGTGATTCTCGGCGCTGAATTGCGGAGTGTGCCATGGCCTCGGCAACATCTAAGCTAAAGCCGACTTCAATGGCATAAAGCAAATCAGTATTAAATACTTTGCCTTTATCGGTGATTTGGATGTTTTTATAACGTAAGCGCAGCTCAGCGAGCTTATCTATCGTTGCTTGCATACCTGCTTCATCGCGGTAGATGCCACAACCAGATTCCATGCTCTTACACATTTCAATACGTACATCAGACCAGTTCTCTGTACCTTTCTGAGCTAATAGCGCATCGAGACGGGCCTCAACGGCTGCGGCTTGTTCATTAATCGCATCGTAGTTCCATCCTTGAAATTCTGCGGCGCGCTTAGCCGCGGTTTCACCAGCTAATCGGCCAAACACAACAAGCTCTGCTAGCGAGTTAGAACCAAGGCGGTTAGCACCGTGTAAGCCAACTGAAGAACATTCACCAACGGCAAACAAGCCTTTAATTTGGGTTTCAGTTTGAGGATCGGTTTCAAGACCTCCCATGGTGTAATGGGCGGTAGGGCGAATAGGAATGGGTTCTTTCGCTGGGTCTACGTTGACATAGGCCTTTGCTAGTTCACAGATAAAAGGTAAGCGCTCTTTGAGGTAGTCTTCACCTAAGTGGCGTAAATCTAAGTGAACTACATCTCCCAGAGGATGTTTGATGGTATTTCCCTTACGTTGCTCATGCCAAAATGCTTGAGAAACCTTATCGCGAGGGCCTAATTCCATGTATTTGTTTTGTGGTTGACCAACGGGGGGTTCTGGCCCTAGACCATAATCCTGCAGATAACGGTAACCATCTTTATTGACCATGATACCGCCTTCACCGCGACATCCTTCCGTCATCAAAATCCCCGTACCGGGTAAACCCGTTGGGTGATATTGCACAAACTCCATATCACGCAGTGGCACGCCATGACGATAGGCAATCGCCATTCCATCACCTGTGACTATGCCGCCATTGGTGTTGAAGTGGTAGACACGGCCACCGCCACCTGTTGCTAGGATCACCGATTTGGCTTTAAAGCAAACGAGCTCGCCTTCAGCAATACACAGGGCGATAACACCTTGCACTTCATTATCGACAACGATGAGATCCAGCACGAAGAATTCGTCATAGCGCACGATATTGCTGTACTTCATTGATGTTTGAAAAAGGGTGTGTAGCATGTGAAAACCCGTTTTATCGGCCGCAAACCAAGTTCGCTCAATCTTCATTCCACCAAAGCGGCGCACGTTAATTTCACCGTTAGGTTTTCGGCTCCACGGACAACCCCAGAGTTCTAACTGGGTCATTTCACGTAGTGCATTCTCGACGAAATACTCGACAACGTCCTGTTCACATAGCCAGTCGCCACCGGCAACCGTATCATTGAAATGGTTATCCAAACTGTCTTCATCTTTAATTACCGCAGCCGAGCCGCCTTCGGCAGCAACGGTATGTGAGCGCATTGGATATACTTTGGAAATGAGAGCGATACTTAGCTTTGGATTCGCCTCTGCTGCAGCAATTGCTGCGCGAAGACCCGCGCCACCAGCGCCGATGACCGCCACATCTGTGGTTATGGTTTTCAAAATTATCCCTCCAGCAGGAATGATGTTTATCTGTTCAAAACGGACGGTATAGGTAGGGTCGCGTTTTTACTCGTATCTCGGAATCATCAAAACTCAATCAATAAATGATGTTTCTTGAGTGGATCTGTCGTCTGATTTATTTTCGAGGTGAGTATAACAACGGCAAAAATCCTAAAACTGGGGGTAGGCGATATTGAAACTAAGTGCGCTTTTGTAACTTATTTATCCTTATTAACTTAAATTGTTATCACAAAAACAAAACAACTGGAAATTGCCGAGCCAGCAAAAACTGGCGGCATATTCTAATTAGTGCTGCTATCTCCTTGGGGCATTAATTGATATTCCATTATCGTAACCATCTCGCCCTTATAATTTTCCTGTGAAATCATTGACCAGCCGAGTGCTTGATAGAAATCGGCTTTATCTGCAGTAAATAAATAGATTTTCTGTAAACCAATCGCTCTAGCATGCTCAATGACGGCATTGACGAGCAACTTACCTAATCCTTTATTTCGATGGTTTGCATTCACATACACATTGGCAAGCCAAGGGCTTAAGTCAGTTCGGCTGTCCATATCTGCGACGATTAATGAAGATGATCCCATCACTTGATTTTCCTGTTCGCAGATAAACATCTTGGGGATGGCGGCGTCAGTTAAATACTCGTTCATTTCCTCAATCAACGTAGTGACTGAAGCATCCGCAGAACTCAAATGTGCCCATGCTTGATGATGCCACTCCGCCAATTGTGGAATGTGTTGCGGGGCCGATTTTAGGTCGACAACTTTCATATAAATCTCTAGGGTTGTGTAAGTTAAGGATGCAATTCGTTGAGTTTACTTGGTTGTCTGTACTATGTGGTAGTGAGATAAATTGATCTGAGTATACCGTTTTACATGGGATATACAGAACTAGCAGTGCCACTGGTGTTGGCTTATTATGCATGACAAAGGTGCTGTAAGATCTTTTGTTAACCTATTGATATTACTGTAAACTCTGCCATCTAAACCGAGTGAAGGGATTAACTTATTTATGTCTACCGCCGTTATTCGCGCTTTTATCAGCCGCAATCCGAGTCGTAAATCCTTTTGTATTTATGCCGTTTTATTATTTTTGACTGAAGTCTTAATCGCTTTATATGCACCTGCGGGTTTTATTCGTGGTTTTGTGGGTGATGTACTAGTAGTGATCTTACTGTTTTGTATGGTGCGGGCTGTCGTTCCGGTTGACAGCCCAGCAGAAAAGTCCCTAGCACAAAACACAGGCGAGGGCATGAAGCGTTTTTTTCAAACTCCTTGGTTGGCGTTTTCGGTATTGCTGTTTGCCTTTGCTATCGAGTTTGGTCAGTATTGGGGTTTAGTCGACAAGCTAGGCTTGGGCGGAAATCGCTTGGCGCGAATAGTGATAGGTAGCCATTTTGATCCACTCGATCTCGTGGCGTATTTTGTCGGCTATTTGATCTTACTGAGCTGTTATTGGAAAAGCCGTCAGTCCTAGTGATTTGAATTTGCAAGAGCCGCATGACATGTGTTTCCGCGGATAGGAATGCGAGATAGGTAGACGAGATAAGTGGGGTAAGGGATGCAACCGATAACGGGGTTTTCACTGCTAACAGATCATACCGATGGGTTTGAGCCTAATCCACTGAAAATACCCCTGTATTTCAATGGCCAACCTACTCACTCTTTTATTGCAGGCCTAGTGATTGAAGGCCAATATCGCTGCGTTTTACCCAATAAAACCTCGGGGTATTTGGTCATCACTTCTTTTGATTGTCCCTTCGAAGAATCGACCGAGTTTAGTCTGCTTGATGAAGGGTTTAAGCTCATTGCGACAACCTCTTTGGCGCAAATGTACGATTCTTTTCTGCTTTATGCCCATTGGCCTATGACGGATAACCGACTGAGGTTGCACTATTACGGTCAGTTTGTGCTGGATTTAGTGATTACAACGGGCAGTTCTTGGTTACCTTTTCAGCCAAAACTTAAACTGGTTGAAGTTGTCGATCCACAAAGCGATCCACAAACAGCCTCCTCTCTTGCTGAATTAGCTCAGCGTTTAGCGCGGATTGATAATATAAACTGAGTGAGGTTTGAATTAAATTGAGTTAAAAAAGAAAGGGCTATTCGCCCTTTCATGTTTATCACTTGTATCTATTACTCATGCGGAAAGTTTTATAAGCTTGCTTACAAAGACGTTTAAAAACCTAATAAAAGCTCCCTCACATCAGCTTGTTTGAGCACCAAAACCTTAGAAGAAACCTAAAGGATTCACATCGTAACTCACCAAGAGATTCTTGGTATTTTGATAATGGTTGAGCATCATCTTATGGGTTTCGCGGCCGATGCCGGATTTTTTGTATCCACCAAAGGCGGCATGGGCTGGATAGGCGTGGTAACAGTTAATCCACACGCGGCCCGCTTGAATGCCACGTCCCATACGTTGAGCCGTGTTCATGTCCCGCGTCCACACGCCAGCGCCTAGGCCGTACTCAGTATCGTTCGCGATCGCTAAGGCTTCGGCTTCATCTTTAAAGGTGGTGACCGAAATCACGGGGCCGAAGATCTCCTCTTGGAAGATACGCATCTTATTGTGGCCTTTCATAATCGTCGGGCTGATGTAATAACCTTCACTTTGGCCGCCATCGAGTTGGCAAAGTGTGCCGCCTAGTAGCACTTCTGCGCCCTCAGCCTTACCTATAGCCAAGTAACTTAAGATCTTATCGAACTGCTCTTTAGAGGCTTGAGCGCCAACTTGAGTGTCGGTATCTAAGGGATCGCCTTGCTTAATGGTTTGCGCGCGGGCGAGCACTTTTTCGATAAAGCGATCAAAAATCGACTCTTGGACTAACACCCGTGATGGGCAAGTACAGACTTCACCTTGGTTGAAGAAGGCCAGCAACATGCCTTCGACGGCCTTATTTAAATATTCGTCTTCATGGTCCATCACATCGGCAAAAAACACGTTAGGCGACTTACCGCCAAGCTCAACGGTCGATGGAATTAAGGATTCGGCGGCGCATTTTAAGATGTGATAGCCAATTTCGGTGGAGCCCGTAAACGCAAGCTTAGCGATGCGTTTGCTGGTGGCGAGTGCTTGTCCTGCTTCGGCACCAAAGCCGTTGACTACGTTAAGAATACCCGCGGGTAATAGGTCTTCAATCAGCTCGAGCAAGACCAGAATCGAGACCGGTGTCTGCTCCGCAGGCTTGAGTACCACACAGTTACCCGCCGCCAGCGCAGGGGCGATTTTCCATGCCGCCATTAAGAGCGGGAAGTTCCAAGGAATGATCTGGCCGACCACGCCTAAAGGCTCTGGGAAGTGATAGCTGACTGTGTTGCCGTCGATATCGGCAGCGCTGCCTTCCTGTGCGCGGATACAACCCGCAAAGTAGCGGAAGTGATCGACGAATAAGGGCAAATCGGCATTTAAGGTTTCACGCACCGCTTTACCGTTTTCCCAGGTTTCGGCAACGGCTAAGTATTCGAGATTTTGCTCGACCCGATCGGCAATGCGCAGTAACAGGTTTGAGCGCTCGGTGACTGAGGTCTTACCCCAAGCGTCTTTCGCTGCGTGGGCTGCATCTAATGCTAATTCAATATCTTGGGCATCGGAGCGTGGGATTTGGCAAAAATTTTGGCCATTCACGGGGGAGCGATTGTCGAAGTATTTACCATTGACTGGGGCGATCCATTTACCACCGATAAAGTTGGCATATTTTTCTTTGAAGTTAACGATTGCACCTGCGGTTCCGGGTTGAGCATAAATCATAGAATCATTCCTTCTTGTTGATTGGCTTAGTGTTCTCTTGCGTAACACTTTAGCGTTGCATACAAATGGATATCGCAAGGAGAGTGCCAAACTGGCAGGAGTTGTACACTTGTTGCGCTAACAGTATGATGAAAAGCTAATTTTGCAGATTTGAATAAGTATGGGCACTCAGGGATAGGAGCGTGTCCAGTGGTTACTTTGTCATTGAGTGGCACACAGCAATTGTGCCGAAACGGAACACAGCTCGGGGGAGCACGGTTATGACAGTTAAACCGCATTTACCATCGACACAGGCGTGGCTTGCCGATTCGTGGCAGCGCAGCATTGGCGCTGGCTTGTCTGAGTTTCAGTTACCCCAAGAGCTTAGGCTCGATGCCAGTGAACTAAAGCAGAAACATGAGCAATATCAAATGCTCATCGCATTAGTGCAATCCCATGCCTTGCCTTTGTTCAATCAGTTGATGGCGCATTCTAATAGCCGACTCTTGCTCTCCGATGCCGAGGGTTATGTGCTTAGGCATTGGGGCGTGAGCCGTTACTCTACAAAACTGGCAGACGTGGCTTTGGATATCGGGGTGAATTGGCTTGAGCAGCACAAGGGCACCAATGCGATAGGGACGGCACTTACCGCTAAACAAGCAGTATCTGTGGTGGGTGAGCAACATTTTATTCGCCAGAATCGTTTTATGAGTTGCACTGCTTGCCCGATATTTTCCCCCCAAGGTGAGATGCTCGGGGTGATTGATATCACCAGCGAGCAGCAAAGGCACACCCAGCAGACGCTGATGTTAGTGTCCAGTTTGGCGCAGCAGGTCGAGACCGCGCTTTTGTGCCATCTGCCCGATAGCCATTATCGAATCGATTTAGCGGCGCAGCCCAATCTGCTCAATTCGGGTTGGCAGGGTATAGTGATTGCCGATAGCGATGGCCGCATCGTGGGTTGTAATCCCATGGCGAAACAATTGCTTAACCATGCCAAGGTGGGCGATGCTGTCGAACAGTACTTAGGCGATAATTGGAGCCGTGTGGGCGGTTTTAATCAACATTTAGCTTTGCATTTACAGACTCAATCCCTAAATATTCCCAGCGCTAAGGGTCGAGTTGTGATTAGCAATAAATCGCTCAATCAATTGGGGGTTCGGTTTCGCGATCCTCAATTAGAACGCGCTTGGCAACATGCCAATAAGGTGATCACCAAGCAAATTCCGCTGTTGGTGCTCGGTGAGACTGGGGTGGGTAAAGAGCAATTTGTTAAAAAGCTCCATGCCCAGAGTGCACGTCGCACCGAGCCTTTAGTGGCAGTGAACTGCGCCGCATTGCCCGCTGAATTAGTCGAATCTGAACTTTTTGGTTATCAGGCAGGCGCTTTTACTGGGGCAAACCGCACCGGATTTATCGGTAAAATTCGCCAAGCCCACGGTGGCTTTTTGTTTTTAGATGAGATAGGTGAAATGCCGCTGGCGGCCCAGAGTCGTTTACTCAGAGTATTGCAAGAGCGCGAAGTGGTACCCGTTGGCAGTAATCAAAGCTTTAAAGTCGATATCCAAATCATTGCCGCAACCCATATGGATTTAGAACAACAGGTGACTCAAGGGCTGTTTCGACAGGATTTGTTCTATCGATTGAATGGTCTGCAAGTACGTTTACCTGCGCTGCGTGAGCGGCAGGATATCGAGCGTATTATCCATAAATTGCATCGTAAACATCGTATCGCTGCGCAGGATATCTGCCCAGAACTGTTAGGGAAAATGATGCAATACGACTGGCCTGGGAATTTGCGTGAGCTGGATAATCTCATGCAAGTCGCTTGCTTGATGGCAGAAGGAGACAATACCCTCAATTGGCAACATTTACCCGATTATCTGGCGGCCAAACTCACATGCGAGCCGTTAAAAGGAGACCTGTTACAAGCTGCATCTTTATGTGATGAATTTAAAGAGGTAAGCCGTCAACGTTCTGCATCACCCCTGCCAAGTGGTAAGTTCGCTGTGGAGCCGAATGTCACAAAGGTTCAATCGGATTCCCTAAATGAGGCGATTTATAGCAATGTCCTGCAGGCATACCAAGCCTGTAATGGCAATGTGAGCCAATGCGCTAAACGCTTAGGGATCAGCCGTAATGCCTTGTATCGTAAGTTGAAACAGATGGGAATTAAAGCTTAGCCATAAGGGTAAGCTTTAATCCCATGTCGATTGATTTAAGGTTTAAACGGGTAGGGTAATATTGACTTCAAGCCCATGTGGTACTCTATTCTTCGCCTTAATTTTTCCTTTATGGGCAGTAATGGCAGCTTCGGTAATGGCAAGTCCTAAACCCCAACCACCACTTTCTCTCTGTCTTGCCGAATCGGGACGGTAGAAAGGCTTAAAAATAGCATCAAGCTCAGAGGCATCAATGCCCGGCCCATCATCTTTAATGGTGATATAGACTTCATCAGCCGTGGCGTTGGCGTGTATATAGATATCGTTTTTGGCATAACGAATCGCGTTACGCAGCAGGTTTTCGATGGCGCGGGAAAGCGATTTTGGAAAGTGTGTTAACTCAATATCTTCATCTATATCGATAGTGATTTTTTTATCCTGTTGATCGGCCTCAAATTCCGCATCGTCTAGTACTTGGCTTAAGGATTCGGCTAGGCCTAAGCGCACTTTGGTTTCGTTGGTGTTGAGTTTGACTCGTGAGAGCTCTAGCAATTCCGCGATAAGTTTTTCAAGTTGTTCGGCCTCATAACCTATGCGGTCAGTTTCTGTGGTTTGCTGGCCTTTTTTGCGCGCAAGTGCCAAAGATAATTGTAAACGTGTCAATGGGGTGCGTAATTCGTGGGAGATATCTCCCATTAACCTTTGCTGATTTTTAACCATAGTTTCAATAGAATCCGCCATGCTATTAAAGGCACTGGCGAGTTGGCCTATTTCATCATTACGTTTAGTTGTGGCTTTATCAACACGGTTACTTAAATCGCCCTCAGCGAGAGCATTAGCACTTTTTTTAAGGGAATTTAGCGCTTTACCTAAATGCCACGCGAGTAAACCACAGAGTAACCCCGAAAGTAGAATTGCTAGACTTAAGGTTAACAGTTTGTTTTCGACAAAAAAGAAGAACCAAGGCCGTGGATGATGATCCGGCAAGCGGCCGTATAATGAGTAGGTTTCACCATTAACATTGAAGTGGTAAGGGCCAAATACCAATTCATCTTTAAATTGATGGCTAATGGGTCGTTTATCTTCATCTGTCATCAGCATAAAGCTACGAACACCACGGCTAATTTTTTGGGTATTAATCACTTGCCCTTCGCTGTTCGCGAGATAAATACGGAGCGGTTTTCCTTCCATATTTCTTTGTCTTTCCCATCGACGTAAAAAGTCAGACTCGAACAGGGAAGGATTTTCTTGGAATCGTATCGCAATATTGGATAACGCATTTTCAAGATGAGGTGGAATCGGTGCTCTATCGTGCTTTTGTTGTAGTAATGGCAACAGGCCGACCAAAGCAATGATCAGTGAGCTACAGAGCCAGAATCCGAGCAATAATTTGATAAATAAACGATTAGGCACAATATATTCCGCCCTTATGGTAGCCAGATATAACCTTTACCTCGGATGGTTTTTACCCTCGGTCTGCCATCGCTACGCTCGGGGAGCTTTTTCCGTAAATTGGACAGGTGCATATCTAAACTGCGATCGAAGGGCATAAGTTTTTTGCCAAGCACAATTTCATTTAGCTCTTCTTTATTCATTAACTCACCAGCGTGTAATGCTAGGGTATGCAATAGCGTGAACTCTGTTCCCGTAAGAATAATCAGTTGTTCATTACAGTAGGCTTCTTGGCGTGAAGGGTCTAAACGCAAATCGCCAAACTCTTGGGCTGGCGCCGCATGAATTTCTTGGGCGGTTAAATGGGCACGGCGGATAATTGCACGAATACGGGCGATTAACTCTCGGTCATTAAAGGGTTTTGGCAGGTAGTCATCAGCGCCAATTTCAAGACCCACAACGCGGTCTATTTCATCGCCACGGGCTGTTAGCATCAATACAGGAGTTTGTTTATGTTGGCGCAGGGCTCGAAGCACTTCAAAACCATTTAATTTAGGTAACATGACATCGAGTAAAATCAGATCAAAATCGGTTGTGAGGGCAAGATCTAATCCTTTCTTACCATCGTAGGCTAACGTTAAGGTAAAGCCTTCCAGTTCAAGCAACTGCCCGAGTAATTCCGATAAACCGAGATCGTCATCGATCAATAATATCCGACTCATAATGTTCCTTAATCTTTGTGATATGGCTTTATGTGCTTTTATCACTGGCAATGTTGTACTTTGGCTGAGTATACCCGTTTTGATGTCAATTGCTGTGTAGCAATGTAAGCCAAAGTAAAGAATAGAGTTATTGCCGCAACTTTACAGTGATTTACTCAGACAACGCCCTCGCTTACGTATAGCGCTATAGACTGTGATGGTCGAAAGTGATTCGGCTTGAAAAAGGGTCGTCACTGTGTCTTATCTATCTAAACATTGAGGTTAACATGATGAAAACATTATCTCCTTTGAAAGCAGGTTTATTTGCTATTTTAGCGAGTTCAACCGTATTCGCGACGACGGTCAGTGCAGAGCCAACCCAAGGCTGTGATCATTCAAGGGGTGAGTTCCATAAAAAAGGCAACAGAATGGAACATGGCGGTATGCATAAAATGTTTGAAGGACTTGATTTAACAGATGCTCAAAAGGCGGATATTAAAAAACTTTTTGCAGAGCAAAAATCGTCTCGTTCAGATGAACGTCCAACGAAAGAAGAGTTGTTAGCACATCGTAATGAGATGCAAGCAGTTATCACCGCAGCCACCTTCGATGAAACTCAAGCTAAAGCATTACTCAATGCTCGGCAAGATAAACGCCAAGCGCAAGCAATTGAACGTATGAAGATTCAGAATCAAATTTATAATCTACTGACGCCAGAGCAACAAGCGAAGTTTAAAGCACGATTTGAAGCACAAGCTGGTAAAGAACCTCGCGGTTAAGTGTCTAAGCTGATATACAATAGGATCATCGCTTCCCGATATAGACCTTTATGACTCAAACTTCCCAATACGATTTTTGGGTCAAATTGGCTAGCCGCGCCTCTGTGGCTACCGCTTTGACCCTTATTATTATCAAACTCTTAGCTTGGTTATATTCAGGCTCTGCCAGTATGTTGGCTTCCTTGACGGATTCCTTTGCTGATGCACTTGCTTCTATTGTTAATTTTATTGCTATTCGTTACGCAATCGTTCCTGCCGATCAGGATCACAGATATGGTCATGGAAAAGCAGAGCCCTTAGCGTCCCTTGCGCAGTCAGCCTTTATTATGGGTTCAGCCTTTTTGTTGCTGTTTTATGGCGGAGAACGCCTTATTACTCCTGCACCAGTGGAGTATGCCACCCTAGGGGTTGTGGTTTCTGTAGTTGCTATAGCGTTGACATTGGCGCTGGTCATGTTGCAAAAACGGGCGCTTGCCGCAACTAATAGCACAGTGGTGGAAGCAGATTCATTACACTACAAGTCCGACTTATTCCTCAATGCCGCTGTGTTATTAGCATTAGTGTTATCCCAATATGGCTGGTGGTGGGCCGATGGTTTATTTGCCGTCCTGATTGCATTTTATATTGGTCATCAAGCCTTTGGATTAGGTTATCGTTCAATTCAAGCACTGTTAGATCGAGAATTAGACGAAGAAACCCGTCAGCAAATTAAGCAGATTGCGAAGGAGGATCCTCGGGTGCAAGGGCTACATGATTTACGAACTCGTCAAGCAGGCAAAACTGTTTTTATTCAATTTCATTTAGAACTCGATGGCAATTTAAGTTTAAATGAAGCCCACAGTATCGCCGATACCACAGGCTTGCGAGTCAAGGCTGCATTTGAGGATGCTGAGGTCATTATTCACCAAGATCCGGTGAAACTTGAAGAGTGAAACGTAAAATAGGAGCAAATGATGGCATGGATGCAAAAGCAAAGTCACAGATTGGATTAGTGGCAAAGAAAATAACGTTATTTTTTACTCAAGCTGAATCAATCCTGTATGGTTTGTCTTTTGATAATTTAAACCATGACACTTCTAAATTGCTTATTGTAATATCCACGCTGTTCAATACCTTCGTTAAATCATTATGGGAATTATGATGAAAAAGTTATCAATTGTTATTATCTCTCTATTATCAACATTAGTGGCGACGCAAGTTTCAGCCGAAACAGATAAGACGGGTTTTTATGTTGGTGGTGCTGTTAATCGAGTGACACTTGATGCCTTAGGGGACTCTGAGTCGGGTACGGGTTTTGGTGTGTATGGTGGTTATAACTTTAATGAGTGGTTTGGATTAGAAGCCAACCTGTTTGCCACTGGTGATCTGGGTGATAGAAATGTGGATATGAGTGCTGGAGCACTAAGCTTTACGCCCAAATTTACAGCACAAATCAACGACATTTTCTCTGTCTATGCGAAAGTGGGTATCGCTTCTATGGCAGTAAATGTAGATGGTTTTGGATTTGATGAAGATTTCACCGGCTTTGGTTGGACCTATGGTGCAGGTATTAATGCAGCCGTCACCGAACACTTAAATATCAGAGTCAGTTATGATGTTACCACGGGCGATTTAGATGCCGACCATAGCTATGTTGGCATTAAAGATATGGACACAGATATTAAGCAATTTGCCGTTGGTGTTCATTACCAATTCTAAATCTGTTTCGGCTACTATTTTAGTGGCGATAAGATTAAATAGAAAAAGGGATATTGAAATATCCCTTTTTATTTAATATGTGTCCCGTCCTGAGTATTCATCGCTTTTCACTGATAAATATGAAGAGTGCTATAAATCAACACTCCATTAATCCATCGACAGTTCTTTTAATTTACGCGTTAGGGTATTTCGCCCCCAGCCTAAACGTTTCGCCGCCTCTTGTTTATGACCTTGGGTATGACGCAGCGCTGTTTCGAGTAATATGCGTTCGAAGGCCGGTTGTACTTCGGTTAATAAATCGCTATTTCCTTCAGAGAGTTTTTGGTCTATCCACTCGGTTAGCGCCGATTGCCAGTCTTGGCCAACTTTAGTCGCGTGAGTGATGCTCACGGGATCCTTAAGTAACTCAGGCGGTAAATCCTGTGGCAAAATTTCCTGTCCTGAAGCCATTACTGTTAACCAACGACAGGTATTTTCAAGTTGTCGTACGTTACCTGGCCAAGGGAGTTGTGAAAGTTTAGCTGCAGTTTCTTTGGTGAGGATTTTTGGTTCAACACCGATTTCCTTGGCGGCAGAAGCAAGAAAATGAGTCGCAAGTTGTGGAATATCCTCGCGCCGTTGTGATAGTGGGGGTAAGTGTACGCGGATCACATTGAGTCGATGAAATAAGTCTTCCCTAAAGCCACCTTTTTGTACCAATAACTCAAGATCTTGGTGTGTTGCAGCAATAATACGCACATCGACTTGCACTGCGTTATGACCACCGACGCGGTAGAATTGGCCATCGGCGAGCACTCTGAGTAACCGTGTTTGCACGTCTAACGGCATGTCGCCGATTTCATCTAAAAAGAGGGTACCGCCGTTAGCTTGTTCGAACCGACCTTGGCGGACATTGGCTGCGCCAGTGAAGGCACCTTTTTCGTGGCCGAATAGCTCAGATTCGATCAAATCCTTAGGGATCGCAGCCATGTTCAGCGCGATAAACGGCTTATCTTTACGCGGGCTGTGCTTGTGTAATGCGCCAGCAACCAACTCTTTACCCGTACCCGATTGACCATTGATCAGTACACTTATAGACGAGCGAGATAACCTGCCAATAGCGCGAAACACTTCTTGCATTGCAGGTGCTTCACCAATGATTTCAGGGGTTTTTACCTGTGTTTCTTGCACTGGGGCAGGACTTTGCTCAGTGGCATGGGTAAGGGCGCGTTCGACGAGGGAAATGGCTTCATCAATGTCGAAGGGTTTAGGTAAATACTCAAAAGCCCCTGCTTGATAGGCGCTTACAGCGCTGTCTAAATCAGAGTGTGCGGTCATAATGATCACGGGAATATGCGGGTAATGGATTTGCAACCGTTCGAGTAGGCTGAGCCCATCGGTGCCCGGCATACGAATATCCGACACTATTACGCGAGGCTGGGATATTTC
This sequence comes from Shewanella sp. JNE2, assembly GCF_023159115.1. Classification (NCBI taxonomy): domain Bacteria; kingdom Pseudomonadati; phylum Pseudomonadota; class Gammaproteobacteria; order Alteromonadales; family Shewanellaceae; genus Shewanella; species Shewanella sp. JNE2. Next base: position 237,361 of record NZ_CP096169.1, read on the forward strand.
TAAGGCTTGCCACAGGGATTCTGCCGCCGCAAAACTGGCGGTGCTGAGTTTGGCCCCTTGAAGTGCTTTTTCTAGCACCCAACGTATCGAGCTATCATCGTCGAGGATCCACACTTGTTCACTAATTCGCATCTTGCTTCCTCATACGGTATGGGTAGGTACTGTGAAATTATTTGGCATTTAAAATGGGTAACGAAATGGTAAATTCGGTATGTCCTGCACTGGAGAGGCAATCGATTCTGCCCGAGTGTAAACGAGCAATATTATGGGCAATCGAGAGGCCTAAACCTGAACCTTGCTCGCGACTTGTCACCATGGGATAAAATAATGTGTCCATTAGCTCAGGCGGTATACCGGGGCCGTTGTCGATAATCGATAGGGTTAACACTAGCTTGTGACGCTGTGAACCTATGGTGACTTGATGCTGGGTGCGAGTGCGGATCAAAATTTCGCCACCTGTATGTTCAAGTGCTTGCACTGCGTTTTGCAAAATGTTGAGCACAGCTTGCTGCATTTGATCGGGATCCATCTCAATATCGGGAATGGATGGATCGTAATCCCGTTTGAGTTGGATGTTAGCGGGCAACGCCATTTCAACTAACTTATAAACCTTCTGCACGACTTTATGGATGTTGTGCAGGCTGTGCTGTGTCGGCCTTTGGGGGCCGAGTAAGCGGTCAACTAAGTTACGCAGACGATCTGCTTGTTCAATAATAAGCGTGGTAAATTCCTTTTGTGCCGGATCGTCAAGTTCCCGCGATAACAGCTGCGCCGCCCCACGAAGGCCGCCTAAGGGGTTTTTGATCTCGTGGGCTAAGTTACGTACCAAAAACTGCGCCGCTTGTTGCTGTGCATCTTGACTCAGTTGCTGGTGGATACGTCTTTGCTGGTCGACTTGGCGTAGTTCGAGCAGACTTAACTCTGCCTCATCTTCGAGTGGTACTAGGGTAAGATCGACAGTGTGATGTTGACCATCTAAGGTGACTAAGGTTGCGGTATTAACCGTTAATCCTTGGCTAGCTTTGACTGCGCTACTTAATAATTGTGTATCAATACCGAGAATTTGATAGTGTGCTGGCAAAGCTTGTTCTATAAGCCTATGGCTACCAACGCCCAGTAGTTGTTCTGCTGCAGCATTGGCATAGCAAGGCTTGAGATCCTTATCTATAACCAGTACAGCGGTAACTAAATGATTGAGCAGAGTCTCTTTATCCATTGACCGTTCCTATAAATAGGGTTGCATCAACATGATGCACCGATTTGGTGCAAGCTGCAACTCGACTTCATCAAACAGTTCAATTTTTCCTGAGTAACCTAATCCGTTGTTATTATATGTTTTAATTGGATTTTTGTTGTTTCTTTGGATGCGGAGTCATTGCTGCTTGATGAAGAAATATCTTTCTTGGTGAGCTTGATGCAAAGACTTTGCCGTTTTGAGTCATGGCGTCCACAATAATGGTGTGTTCGCCCCTATCAATGTTGGTCAACTTAAATCTACCGCCAACTTGAGGGGGCGCAATGATTTGGCCATTGAGTTTTAACTGCATTAGGAATTGGCTTTTTATTTCTGGACTGACAGTCGCAACCACTTCAAAATCCCCATTATTATCTCTAACTGTGGCTTCTTCTTCCGGAGAGATGATGTTGATTTGATACTGAATGTCTTCAATCACTTGATTGTTATTATCTGATCCTATCTTTACAGGAGGTAAGGCAATTTGGTTGAGTGTTTTTTCATTTAGTTCAACGACTTCTGCATTGGCTCTAGGCTCATCTGAGTAGTGGACTTTTCCATCTTTATCGACCCATTTGTAAACCGTCGCTTGCGCTAACATGCTAAATAGCACTAAGCCGATGAGTGTGAGTGAACGCATCATGCTAAAGTCCTTGTCGCCTTGAGATAGAGTTAATCAAGATTAGTCCCTTTTCCATCAAATATCATGGTTTTGTTGTACGGCATCGTTACATGGAAGGTGTAAAGTGAGACTGGAAAGGTGCTGAAACTTGACTAGGTTGAATGAGGTGAAGTTTGGGCACCATGCACCCGAACTCGAGTTATAGATTAAAGGCTTGCGTCGAGTTGTTTCTCGATCTCATTTGCTTTGACCCAAGCGGCATGTTGAGATAATTGAATAGCATGGCGTTGAATGTGTTCAAATTTATCGAGAACGCCACTGTTTGCCAGTAGCTCTACCACAAAGGACATCATGATATCCGCACCCGTGAGCTTGTCTGCAACAAGGTAGGTTTTATCGGCCAACATATCATTGAAGTAATGACTTATCTTACTGACTTCTATAGCAGCATAACCTTCAAGGAAATTGGTTTTACAACCGTCCTTTTGCACGAACATACGCAGTAACAAAGGCAGCATGGCTGAGCTTTCGGCAAAGTGCAGCCATTGCAGATAACTATACCCAAACAACCTGAAGATGCAGAATTCAGCGGGAGTTTAACGCACTTTAGGCAAGGCGGTTATTTGCGGACCTAGCGGGCTAAGTTAAAAATAACCAACGCAGTATAAAGTGCGTTAAAACCCGCCGGGACGGAGCGCCTAGGGCACTCCACTTCCGTGTTGCATCAATTCAAAAGGTGGCCGACATTCTTTCATTGATGCGCCTTGAATTGAAGCACCCTAGGCGCTCTGAAACTCGTATCTTCAGGTAGCTTGGGTATACATAGTCTGCGCTGTCTCTGGCGGGGGCTAAGGTATCCGCCGCATATTTTTCAATAAGATATTCGGTAATCGCACCCGACTCGGCGATCATTTGGCCGTCTATTTCGATAATGGGTGATTTGCCTAACGGATGAATTTGCTTAAGTTCCGGTGGCGCGAGGAAAGTCTGGCTATCACGTTGATAACGCTTAATTTCATAAGGTTGACCGAGTTCCTCTAGCAACCAGATGATACGTTTAGAGCGTGATTTATTGAGATGGTGCAAGGTGATCATGGGCTTTTCTTTGAACAGTGAGAGTACATTTTGGCTATCGCACCATTATGGTGCGATAGCCCTTTTTAACGCATTTAGTACACTTGTGCGCCTGCCTTTGTTCATTTTAAGCTGAGCGTCGCGTATTTATCGCTTAGCCTCTCGCATTCAATTGCGCAACTATGGTTTCGGCTACGGCTTCGGATGATCCCGGATTTTGGCCTGTGATCAAATGGCCATCTGCGACGACAAAGCTTGTCCAATCATCACCTTTGACATAATTGCCACCCTTTTTCTGCAGCATGTCTTCAACCAAAAATGGCACGACATGAGTGAGTTGTACGGCTTCTTCTTCAGAGTTGCTGAAACCGGTAACACGCTTGCCGCTGACCAATGGCTTGCCATCACTGGTTTTAGGGTGCAGCAATGCAGCAGGCGCATGACATACGAGCCCTAGGGGTTTATTGGCTTGATAAAACTGTTCAATCAAGGCGATAGAATGTTTATCTTCGGCAAGATCCCACAGTGGGCCGTGACCGCCCGGATAGAAAACCGCATCATAATCGGCTGCATTGATTGCACTTAAGCGAGTGGTATTTGCTAGCAGTGCTTGCGCCTCAGGATCTTTGCTAAAGCGCGCAGTGGCTTCGGTCTGAAAGTCTGGCTCATCACTTTTAGGATCGAGTGGTGGTTGACCGCCCAGTGGTGAGGTTAAGGTAATGTCAAAACCTTTATCTTTAAAAACATAAAAAGGTGAGGCGAATTCTTCTAGCCAAAAGCCGGTTTTTAAACCCGTATCACCGAGTTTATCGTGCGACGTGAGTACCATTAATATATTCATTTTCATACCTTTACCTTAGTTTCTCACATCAATATGTGTGAGCTTTGGGTTTAGTGCAATCAGGATACCATTTGACGTTATAGGGCTAAGGTCAAAATCTTATGGCTCATGGTTGGGTCAATGTTGCCATGTTCGCCAAGCGCCACCATACCGTGCTGTTCAAGCTGTTTTACGACAGTATCAACGTGGCTGGCATCAAGATCATAGGCAGATAGATGCGTCGGTATGCCCATGGCTTCGAAGAAAGCCTTAGTTTTTGCAATGGCAGCATCGATACGTTCGTCATCTGTACCTGTGTTGATGTGCCACACTCGGTCTGCGTATTGGAGTAACTTTTCGCGTTTAGCCTCTTTTGTGCATTGCAGCAGAGCAGGCAATACGATTGCCAATGTACGCGCATGGTCGATATCGTAAAGTGCAGTCAGTTCATGGCCAATCATATGTGTTGCCCAGTCGTGAGGAACGCCGACGCCAATCGTGCCGTTGAGTGCCATAGTGGCAACCCACATTAAGTTCGCGCGAATGTCGTAATCTTCGGGTTGAACTAGCACTTGTGGACCAAGCTCAATCAAGGTTTGTAAAAGACCTTCGGCAAATCTGTCCTGCACGGCGGCATTAACTGGGTAAGTGAGGTATTGCTCTGTGATATGTACAAAAGCATCGACCACACCGTTAGCCACTTGGCGTTCTGGCAGAGTGAAGGTTTTCGTTGGATCGAGTATTGAGAATTGTGGATAAACTAAATCATTACGGAATGGCAGTTTAGCCTGTAGTGATTTACGGGTCACTACGCTGGCATTGTTCATCTCGGAACCAGTCGCAGGTAAGGTTAACACTGAGCCAAAAGGCATGGCTTGAGTCACTTTTGCGCCCCAGCTCGTGAGAATATCCCAAGGTTCACCTTCGAATACCGCTGCAGCGGCAACAAATTTAGTGCCATCGATAACCGAACCACCGCCAACCGCGAGGAGGAAGTCGATATTCTGCTCACGCACTTGGGCGACGGCTTTCATTAAGGTTTCATAGGTTGGGTTTGGCTCAATGCCATCGAACTCGACAACGAAACGATTACCCAATGATTGTTTAACTTCGTCTAACGTGCCTGTTTTTCTAGCACTACTGCCACCAAAGAGGATCATCACTTTAGCATCGCTCGGTACTAAGGAATCAATTTCGGCGATAGTGTCTTTACCAAAACGGATGCGGGTCGGGTTGTAGTAGTTAAAATTTAGCATGGATGATGTATTCCTGTTATTTCGTTAATAAGTTGCCCCTTATATTAGTAGACCAGTCGTCTAATTTAGGGGCGTAAAAATAAATTCTTTAAAAATCTAGGCCAATCGATATCAGCCAATATTAGTTTTGAGTCGGTTTAAATTAAGGAACCGTTTTGGGTGTTAAAATGGCTTCAGTCGTTACGAGTGCACGTTCGAGCGCGGCAGGACTGTGGCCTAATTTGTTCATTAAGCTGGCGCCTAACCACATGTGATATAACATTTCAGCGGTCGATTGTGGATCTTGCTCGGCGATTGATTTATCGGTTATGCCCACTTGAACACAAGTGGTTAACCTGTCGATGATGCCTGCGGAACCTTGAAGTAAAGCCAGGCGCATGGCTTCGGATAAATCGGCCACTTCGGCGCTGAGTTTGACGACTAAACACTTTTGATCGACGCATCCATCTGTCTGTACATGCAACCATTGTTGCCAGTACTGCATCAAACGTTCATAGCCTGTTAGTGTTGAGTTATTAAACAATGTATCTAAATCTAACTGATATTTTTCGAAATAATCAGTGATGAGTGCTTCACCAAATTGTTCTTTGGATTTGAAGTAATGATAAAACGAGCCTTTAGGCACTTCGGCTTCTTGCAATAGCAAAGAGAGGCCGACGCAGGAGAAGCCTTTTCGTACAATCAGCTTATAGCCGATGTCCAGAATGTGCTGGCGAGTGGATTGAGTTTCAGTTTTCATGGCGCCTAGCATAAATCAAATTAGACCGGTCGTCTAGTATTGGTTTTATCGGTGACGTTAACGCGCTCGATTAGCCAGCTTTACGTTGGGAGTGTTACGTTGACCTAGTTTTGCATAATAAAACAGTTACTTAATAAAGCAACCAGATTGATAGCATATCAGATAAATAAGGCATACAGATGGTGAAATTGTGGAAAGGATAAATCGTCGGGTGGAGCAGCATACTCACAGTGCAGAGAAAATTTTCACTGTGAGCGTTCGATTAACCATTAGTATTGAAATTAATTAAGATGATTAGAGGTAACTACAGCAATATTCAGCAATGGCAGTATTGCGGATTTTGAAGCTAACATTCGCGGCAAGCTCAAATTGCGTTCCTTCACTAAACTCTTGCCATACAGTGCTCTCCGGTAACAACACCTCAAAGCGGCCACTGGTGACTTCCATGACTTCGCCTTGGGAAGTCGAGAACTCATATTCTCCGGGTAATACAACACCTAAGGTTTGCTTACTGCCATCGGCTAAAAATACACTACGGCTAGCTACTTTGCCGTCAAAGTAGATATTGGCTTTTTTCGATACTGACACTTGCTCGAGTAAACTCATTATTAATCCTCTATAAATTGGCTTTAGATGAATTTATATGCATTTTTGATAAATTTCAATGCGTTGTTTGCCGCGTGGATGTACGCATTCAATATACGTTGATGCTAATGTCCGGTTTATCGCCAATTTCCCACTTTATTATTTTAGTTGAAGTGGTCGACGACAGTTGATTGTCATTTAAAGTTATTAATCATTATTTTCATTTAAAAATAATGACTTGGAGGCATTTTAGTCAGCTTTTGATGAAAATAGTCGGTACTACTTTGTTTCGCTGAGATTCTTCTATAGTGTTATGGCAGGTTTGATTCTGTAAAGAGCGAAGGAATAGAATTCGAAGCATGACAAGGAGTCCTCCATGGGTTTTACTCGTAAAATTCAGCTTATCAGTTTATTAATTGTCCTATTACCCCTCATTTTTGCTACAGCAATAGTAACTTATATTGCTCGGGATGAATTGTTTGCCGAGGCTCAGTCTCGTTTAGTGGCTGTGCGTGAGATCAAGCAGCGGCAAATTGTGAGTATGTTTCAGGACTTTTCCGATAATCTTCAGGCCGTCAGCGCCGTAATCGCCAGCCAAAAAAACCTCGATACTCTTACCGACATAGATCAAACCTTGCAGTCCTTAAATAAATCTCTCGGTTTTTATGATCTGTTTATTATTCGTGATGATGGCACCGTTTTATATACAGTTGAGAAAGAGTCTGATTTCGGTACCAATTTGCGTACAGGGCCCTTCCATGATTCTGGATTAGCACAATTATTTAATAAGGCATTGGGATCGGCGGGTACTGTATTGTTGCAAGATTTTTCCGCATACGCGCCTTCAAATGGTCAACCAGCGGCATTTATTGGACAATCCATTCAGTTTAATCAGCAAAGGTTAGTCGTGGCGGCTCAGGTATCCATCGACCGCATTAATCGAGTTATGCAAATTCGCGAAGGTATGGGGCAAAGCGGTGAAACTTATCTCATAGGTCCAAATAATCGTATGCGCTCCGATTCTTTTCTCGACCCAGTTAATCGCACTGTTACGGCTTCTTTTGCGGGAACGGTAGCTCAGAATGGTGTCGATACACAGGCGGTCAAAGAGGCGCTGGCAGGTAGAACAGGGGTGATGCAAGTGAATGATTACAATAATAATCCTGTATTATCTGCTTATTCTCCCGTCGTTGAGCTTGGTTTACGTTGGGGTTTGATGGCTGAAATTGATGTGAGTGAAATTGCAGCTCCCGCCTACCGCATGCTGTTTATTGGTTTATCTGTATGTGTGGCCGCCTTAGTGTTGGCGTTCGCTGCCGCTAAGTTAGTCACAGGATTTGTATTAAAGCCGCTCGGCGGTGAGCCTGAGGACATGTGCAACTTGACCAGTATGATCGCCTCTGGTGATTTAACTCATCATTTACCGCATATTCAAACGGATAATCACCTGATGAGTTGGTTGGCGCGGATGCAAACTAAGCTTAAAGAAATCATCAGTCAGCTGGTGGGTGTTGGGCATGAACTTGAATCCGCCGCCGAACAAAACTCTGCAGCTATGAGTCAAGCCGATTGCAGTATTCAGATGCAGGCTAAAGAAACCGATATGTTGGCCACTGCAGTTGAAGAAATGAGTTATGCCGCAGCCGAAATCAGCACCAATACGATGAGGTCCTCCGATGAAGTGTCTGCCTGTACCCATTCGAGTGAAATTCTTTCACAAAACTTAGCCAGTACTCGTAAAAGCTTAAAAGTAACCTTGAACAGTTTTGCGACTATTCATCAACAGGTGGGCAGTCTTGAGGCGGATAGTCAGAAAATCGGTTCAGTATTGGCGGTGATAAATGCGATTGCAGAACAAACTAATCTCTTGTCTCTTAATGCGGCGATTGAAGCTGCGAGAGCTGGCGAGCATGGTCGTGGATTTGCGGTGGTGGCCGATGAGGTGCGTCAGTTAGCGGTGAAGGTTCAGTTAGCAACTCAGGATATTGGGCAAGTGTTAAAAGGTATTCAGCAACAGTCAGGTGTGCTGGCGTTGCATAGCGTAACGTGTTCCACTGAAGCCTCTAAAACTGCAGAAGATGCCGATGGAATGCAAGCGGCTGTGGATGATATTGCTTTGCGCTTAGAAACCTTAAAGGCATTAATGATTCAAACCGCAACCGCTGCGGAAGAACAAACAACGGTTTCAGCGACGATTGCGCAGGGAATTGCTGGCTTAAGCGTGGCGGCGGAGGAAAATAGTGCGGCTATCAGCCAAGTGGCAGCGAGTACGCGGAGTCTGTTGGGGTTAGCAAATCAGCTTGGTTTAACAACGGCACAGTTTAAGGTGTAGGTATTTTTCGCTGCATTTACAGTGTTCTCACCTTAGTTGGTGCTGTAAATGTGACTGAGCTCGATGTTGTATATCCGCCAGAAATGGAGCTCTGGCGGATATTTTTTACCTTTTAAGTTATCTAATAAAGAATTATGAACGCTTACGCCAAATTGTCATTTCCGAAATGGAGTGTTGGAATTTACGTTTAGTCTCGCGGATCACGAAGGGGATTTCCTTCACTGCGACCAGCTCAAATTGGCCGATCAAGGTTTCGGTCAAGCCATCTAAGGTGGTGAAGTTCTCCCCTTTGATCTTAACGCCACCTAACCATTTATCCTTGGGCGTATAATCTTCAAGCCAAGTGTATGGCGAGGCAATGACAAGGTATCCACCGTGATTAATCCGCTGGGAAATACTGGTTAAAAAGTGCTTAGGATCGTTCAACCTGTCGATAAGGTTTGAGGCATAAACCAAGTCATAACCTGTGTAGATGGGCTTTAAATTACAGGCATCACCTTGCATAAAGTTAACCTTTTTAGCCTCAAGCTCATATCCCAGTTTCGCGAGACTCGCGCTCTTAAATTCCTGTAAGTCGCCTTCGGTACGTATGGTGTAACGTTTTTCACCTTGTTCTGTCAGCGCATAGGCCTGTTGAATAAAGCGCGCCGAGAAGTCGATACCATCAACATGATCAAACACTTTTGCCAGTTCGAAACTCGCGCGACCAACGGAGCAGCCGATATCGAGAGCTTTGGTGGTATGGCTAAGCTGAATTTCACTGAGCGCTTGCTGCACACCATTGACGCAGAAGTTAGCAACCCCGAAATATTCGGCGCCATAGTGGAATTCAAGGTATTGGGAAATCAGTTCATCCGTTTCGTACACATTGACCTCGGCCATTTGAGCTGGATTTTGGGTGGATTCCACATAGCGAAAGCCCGCGTGTTGATAGAAATGTCGACGAAACGCATAGCGTGATGAAGCAATTGCCTCATTACCCGTAGAGATCCACGAGCCGCCTTTGATGAGATTATGTTTGCCATCGAAGGTTGGGGTGGAGAAATCATCGTAAAGTGGGTGTACGGCGAAGCCGTCAAAACCGTCGATTGCGGTTTCTGTCCATTGCCAAACATTACCGACAATATCGAAAAAGCCATTATGTTCGAAGCGATTCACTGGGCAAGAAGAGGCGTAATAAGCCAAAGCAATATTGCCCGGCACTTCATGCCAATCGGGCGCATCGGCGGGCACATTCTCGCGTAAGATGTACCACTCAGCTTCAGTTAATAGACGTATATTGCTTTGCTTTTGTTCGGCTTTCCAATTACAGAAGGCTTTAGCTTCGAGCTGATTCACTTCAACAGGCCAGTTTAATGGCAGCGGAATTTCTTCCGCTAAATTACGTTGCCACCATTTATCTTGTCTTAAGCGCCAAAAACGCGGCATTTGTGCTTGGGTATAGGCAAGCCAAGCTTGGCCTTCTTCATTCCAAAATTGGGGTGAGCGATAGCCGCCAGCCTCAACGAATTCGAGATACTCTTGATTTGATACTAAGAATTTAGCCGCTTTAAAGTCGTTAACGTTAAAAATTTTATGGCCGTATTCGTTGTCCCAGCCGTAGGTTTGGTCTTGCTCGGTTTTACCTAAGGTCACTTTTTGCCCTTTTACAGCCAATAAACTGTTGGTCTCGGCAGGGGCGGTGTCTTGGCACGTAGGCCAGAGGTGGTTGGGTGCGACATATTCCAGCGGCAGTTGGCGTATGATCACCGATGAGGTTTCTAAATGAATACGTTCATGCTCAATGCCCATCAAAATGATCCAGGCTGGGCTATTTTGAGTGATAGGTAACGTCAGGGGCATTTCATCAATAACGCGATTGACGACGGCGTTAACTTGCTGGCGATAGCTTCGCACTTCTGCCACATCTGGCCACGGATAATGTTGTTCGTTCAAATCATCCCAAGACATCTCATCGACACCAATGGCGAACATGGATTCGAAGTTGTCGTTTACACGCTCATCGAGAAATTTGCCGAGTTTTAGCTTGTTGATATAGAAAGTGGCTGTATGGCCAAAATAAAAGATTAACGGGTGGCGCAGCGGCTCAGCTTTGAGGTAATAGGCGCTATCATCTTGGATTAAGTCAAACAGTGACTCATATAAAGCCCATGTCTGATTAAAGTATTGCTTAAGCTCTTGACGTTTTAATGTTTCATTCTCACCCGTAAGTTTGAGTGTTTGCAAAACAGGCATGTTCGATTTCTCCATAGGGCAAGCGGGTGCCATTGTTGTTGCCATGGGTTGTCAGGCTCAATACGTCACAGTTGGTTATAGGATCACTTTATCAACAAAATGTGGCTGCTCTTTACTCGGGCTTTCAAGCTAACAGAAACCAAGCTTGAGATGAAGCCAAGATCTGCTCAAGATTGATAGACTTGAAGGCGATAAAACGGCTGATTGTAAATAAAATGTTTCTTCGTTGGTGTGATTCAGTTATTAATGAGCATAATAGAGTTGTATTGTGAATAGGTCTTTATATGCAGCAGTTATTTGTCCAATTATTAGAAGAGCGTTATTTCAATCGGTTACCTGAGGCGTTAGTGCTCAAGTTTGCAACAGAGTCGGCTGATTTTGTCCGTTTTTGGCTGGTTCATTGCCTGCGTAGTATGGTTTCTGAAAGAGAGCTTGCCATTGCCTTATTTTTTAGTGCTGAGTGGGAATTAGAAGAACTGGCGAGTTTAAAATCATTCTGGGGTTCCTATGTTGTGATGGCAGATCTTCAGCAAGAGCAGAGTTTTAAAACGCAATTTTGTTATTTTTTACCTTGGCTAAAAACGATCTCCCCTCGTCATGCAGATGCGATACGTGTGTTTTCTGCGTTATTAGCTTTTGATCGCAGGCCCACATCTGTAGGGAAAAAACTGCAATCGGCAACCCTATCCTACACTCAACTCCCAGTGAATTTATTGGACGATATCAAGAGATTGTCGTTGCCCCATTTGCGGCCTATTACTGTATATGGACATCAGGGGAAGGGGAGTGTCGAAACAGGGGTTCGTAACAACATGCATTACCCAACCCCAATACCTAATGACAATATTGCACTGGCGTGTGCAGAAAGAGTGATTGCGAAATTTGCAGGGATTAAATTGGCATTTGCAGAACCTATCGTTGTACTAAGGTACGAAACTGGCCAGTTCTATCAATGGCATTATGATGCAATACATGCATATACGGATGAAATTCAAGCAGAGTTGGAGCGTTTTGGTCAAAGATCTAGAACGGCTATTTTGTATCTTAACGATGATTTTCAAGGGGGAGAAACGGAGTTCAAGGCACCATATATTCAAGTTAAACCTGAGGCAGCCTCTATTTTGGTTTTTGACAATACAGATCAAGCCGGCAAGCCGATTCCTTCCTCATTACATCGTGGCTGTGAAGTCACTTCTGGACATAAATGGGTTTGTACCCAGTGGTTTAGAGATAAGCCGTTTTGGTTAAGAGAAGGGTTATTTATCTAGGTGAGATAACGGAATTGTGGTTTACAGCGGAGCTTAATAATAAAAACTATTTTATCCCAGAAGAGTATTTTCTCTGTTGAGGTTAAGGCAGAATGAACCTGTCCGTAAAATTATTATGCAGGATATAACGGGATGACAATTAACGCATTATGGATACCCGCTTGGTATGAACTTGATCCGTCGATCGTTGTGGGCGTTACTGAAGAGTTTATATTTCATAAACCTACTACCAATGGGGCATTAAGATTTTACAGTGGTGCAGAAAATATCGATGCCGTGAGAGCGACAGGCGCCATTTCGAGCATTTATCACGCTGTTTTGGGGGATATAGAGAATGTTGATGCACAGGGCCTTGATTATACAATTGTATTGAAGGATGGGCGCCGTTTGTTGGTTAACGCAGAGGAAGATCCTGGTTTAATCTATGAGTGGGTTGATGATAGTTGGCAGCCTTCAGAGATGACGATTTCTGATTGGCAATTAGAGGTCAAGTTTACTTCGTTATCGCCACTCACATCCGTCGATTAGTTAATGGTTCCAAGGGGCAGTTAGTTTACTTTAGTTATGACCGACTGCTCTTTGGTTTTATTTAACAAATTGATAAAAATGCTTATTTTCTGTTATTCGACATATCATATTCTTTTTGACCATGCAGATCATTACCGCGACCGCTCATGATTTTATTCGTTATGCAATATCTCCATTAGCCAGTATTGAGCATAGGCTATTTTATTGATGAAAGTGTGTTTTAGGCCGCTCGAAAGCGATGTTAGTCATAGTGTTAGGCTGTTTTGTTGGCGCAGTAAAATCCACAGTGACGGATTGAATTGTACCTATCACTGTTTTGATCTAGATTGGGGCTTGCATTTAGGCGCTTTACTTTATCGTCCTATGGAGCCTTGTAATGGCGAATATTTTACTGGTTGCAAATCTTAATTGTGATCGAATTTTATTGCTGGATAAACCACTCAAAACAGGAGGACGCTTTCATTATCAAGATGGTGGTCAAAGGCTTGGTGGTGGAGGCGCTAATACTGGGCTTGGACTGGTATGGGCTGGGCATCGAGTGGCGCTGGTCAGTCAAGTCGGGCGCGACGAGATGGGAGATTGGGCCATTGCTGAAGCGAGCACCCAAGGGCTCGATTGCCGTTTAGTGCAACGAAGATCGGGAAATACCTGTGAAATGCTCCTTGTTATGACTCCTGATGGCGAACGCACGATTATTCGTCCACAAAGACCTATTTTTGAATTGTCTGTTCCACCTAAGTGGCAGCAGTGGGATGCGTTGTATTTTAATACTTCGGCCGAGGGTACTGTTAGTTGGGCAAAGACAGCGTTAGAGCATTGTCTCGTTGTTGCCCAGTTAGCGAAAGATGATAGACCTAGACCCTGCCATGTACTACTCGCATCGATGAGTGATATGCAAGGGCGTTGTGATAGCGCCTTTTGGGAATATGGCAAAAGCATTGGCGGTGACTCATTACGTTATTTTATTGTGACGGATGGTATTAATGGCGCAAATGTTTATACCAAAGATAAAGTACAACATGTCCAAGCGGTCCCCGCAAAAGTGGTCGACACAACGGGGGCAGGAGATGCTTATGCCGCCGGATTAATTCACAGCCTGTGTTCCGGACAATCGATCACTGATGCAATGGCTGAGGGCGCTATATGGGCTGCATTTGCGGTAGCAACTGATAGTTCTATCCCTGGGGACGCACTGAAAGGGTATTTAGAGGTTAAGGGCTCCTTGTCATAAATGATGCATGGATTGGGATTAGTCATCTTTTTGTCATCTAGGCTTGGTAAATTTGACCACAGTGGCGATTCGCTATTGTCCCTTAACATTTTTCTGTGTTTCTCTCCCACTTAGTGGTACGCATGTTTCGCCCCGTTTCCCCAACGGGGCATTTTTTTGTACAAAATAAAGTGATTTTGTCGCAGAACATCCACATTACTGAAATGTTGTGCGGTACTTGCACAATTGAGATACATTTATGCAACTGAAAAAGCGTTAAAAAGAATAAGCTACTCAAAGTGTCGCGCTGCGGTTGGAGTTGAGAATGGGCAATAATGTTTGGAATGAGCGAAGGAAGTTTATTTGGCTTTTATCTATATTGTTATTATTTGCTTTTTTAGTGACCAGTAGCATCAGTTATAAAGTGGCTCACGATTCGCTCAGCCAACAAATTGAGAGCAATACTTTACCTCTGACGAGTGACAATATTTACTCAGAAATTCAGCAGGACTTGTTATGACCGATCTTTATTTCATCTTTGATGGCGCAGGATACCTTTGTCCGTGATTGGACCTTAAACCATGAACAAGAGCCTGAAAAACTCATTCGTTACCTTAAGGAAATTCAAGAAAAATACGGCACAGTTACGAGTTTTTTTGTGTCAGAGAAGAGTCGAAACTATTACCATTCCACGGGTATTTTAAAACAAATTCAAGATGTTGAACCGGATGATGCTTGGTATTTTCGGGTGCGATCTTTACCTGAATCCGAATATTATGAGATTAATATCGATGCCGATACGGCAGACCGTAGTAAGACAACTGTATTTGTAAACTATAAAGTTTTTGATTTTGAAGGTAAATTTATTCGGGTGACCGGTGTTGGCTTAGCCGTTGAGAAAGTCAAATTACTGGTAGAACTTTATCAAAAACGTTATAACCGCCGCGTTTTTTTCACGGATAGATTAGGTAATGTCACATTACATGGTGATGCCTATGATGGTTCGGATTCACTCCAGACCAGTACTGGGCTAGAACAATTGGCGACACGTATTTTAACGAGTCCGAGTGCGGCATTTAGTTATAAGAAAAATGGAAAAACAGTTTATCTCAATAGTCGTTTAGTATCTGAATTTAAATGGTATTTGATTGTTGAGCAGGAAGATGCTCCCCAAGAGCAAGATTTACTTAACACTTTTTGGGGAAATCTGGCGCTGAGTTTGATTGTGACTATGGGTATTTTATTTATCTCAAACATGACCTTAGGTCGTTATCAGCGCAAGCTAGAAATGATGGCGTCTACCGATAAGCTCACTGGCGCCGCTAACCGTCAGGTGTTTGAGGAGTACTTTAGGCAGGCGTTAGATAAAGCGAAGCTGACACAATCACCCATTTCAATACTCTTGCTGGATATCGACCACTTTAAAAAAGTGAATGACAGTTATGGGCATGGAATGGGGGACTTAGTGTTAAAAACCATGGCTAACATGCTACGTGGTTTACTACAGCCGCAGGATATCCTATGTCGATGGGGTGGTGAGGAGTTTTTAATTTTGCTTCCAGAAATGGACTTAAGTCGGGCTGCAGAATTTGCGGAACAGATCCGTGACCTTATCTCTCTGCGGGAAATCAAAGTGAATGGATTGCACATCTCTATTACTGCCAGTATTGGCGTCGCAGAGCACCAAGCACAAGAGCCAGCGGAAGATCTTATCAAACGTGCCGATCTGGCCTTGTATCAGGCAAAAGCAGCGGGTCGAAATCAAGTGGTATTGAATCATCCATGATGCTGTTCGGCGCTGCTTTGAGTCATATTGAGTCGTTTAGGGTTATTGCGTTGCTTGATTGTGCTACTGTTATGTCGCGGTTTACACTTTGACTTTATGCGAAAGGAGTCATGGATTGGGAGTTGCAGATGTCAAAGCTGTTAATTAATAAATTGTCAGGATTGTACTTAGGAACCCAGCTTCAAGAAGTCGCAGGAGTCGCGACGGGGATTGATGGTAAGCAAGCTGCTCAACAACTGTTAGTGCATATCGACCATGTAGAAGGGGACGCTCAGGCCGATCCAAAACACCATGGCGGGCTTGATCGCGTACTACATCATTTTCCCCGAGAGCATTACGGCCAATATCGTCGTTGGGATTTAATCACTCAGTTCGAAGATGCACCCAGTATGGGAGAAAATATCAGTACCGTTGGACTGAACGAAACCCAAGTTAATATTGGCGATATCTTACAGATTGGCGCGGTAAAAGTGCAAGTGACTCAACCACGTTCACCTTGCTTTAAGTTGAATCTACAATTTGGTCACAGAGAATTTGCTCTCGCCATGCAGCAAAGCCAATTATGTGGTTGGTTTTATAGAATTTTAATTCCTGGGGTTATTGAGTTACACGATAGGATTGAATTGATTGAGCGTCGTACTGATATCAGCGTTGCCGAGGCTATGTCACTGTACTTTTCGCCAACATTCAATGCCAGTGCCTATGATCGTTTAGCTTCATGCGAAGGATTGGCACTGAGTTGGATCAATAGTTTGCAACGCCGCTTAGCCTCGCAGACAGTAGAAGATTGGCAAATGCGTTTATATGGGCCAAGTGGTATATAAGTATTGATATTCAAAATGATAAAACAGGGATGACCTATGATTGAATCCGTGACAAAGAGTGATAAAGATTTTGGCTTACTCGTGTATGCGTCGAGTTTTATTGGGTATTTAGTGCCGTTGGGCTCTATTCTTGGTCCTTTGATCATTTGGCTGATGAAGCGTGAAGAGTCCGCATTTGTCGATCAATGTGGTCGTAGTTGTTTGAACTTTAAATTGAGTTTGCTGATTTATGTGATTATCAGCGGTGTGCTGGCCTTTATCGGTATTGGGTTTATCTTCCTAATTGTGCTCGCTATTTTGGATCTAGTGTGTACAGTGCTTGGGATTATTAAAGCCAGTGAAGGGCAAGTGTATCGCTATCCACTCACGATTAAATTTATTTCCATGGATTAATGTTGTTGGACATCAAAGAAAAACGCCTTAGATGCATCCATCTAAGGCGTTTTTTATGGGATAAAGTTTATACCTTAAACTTAGCCACTAAAGTATCTAAACGATGGGCCAATTGGTTTAACGCTAAACTTGCCTGTGCCGCTGCTTGTGCGGTGTTGGCGGTACGTTGAGTAATATCATTGATTTCAGTGACGTTACGGTTGATATCCTCCACCACTGTGGATTGTTCTTCCGTTGCGGCGGCCACTTGGATATTCATATCGCTAATCAAGCCGATACGATCACTAATCCCAACTAAAGATTGGCTTGCCTCATCAACGGCTACAACACCTTCGTGGGAGCGTGTGCGACTCTGTGCCATCGCATTAACGGCTCGGGTTGCTTCTGATTGCAACTTGTCTATCATGCCTTGTACTTCATTGGTCGATGCCGCAGTACGTGATGCTAAGTTACGCACTTCATCGGCCACGACCGCAAAACCGCGTCCGGCTTCACCTGCACGTGCAGCTTCAATGGCTGCGTTGAGGGCTAACAAGTTAGTCTGCTCAGAGATAGCGCGGATCACATCTAAAATACCACCGATGGATTTAGTGTGGGTCGCGAGGGACTCAATCACTTCACCCACTTGGCCAACGTCTTTCGACAATTGGTTAATGGTATCGCGAGCACGGGTTACTACCACTTGGCCGCTGCTGGCTTCGGTATCTGCATCTCTGGCTGCAACCGCAGCTTGGGCAGCATTGCTGGCGATTTCGTTAACAGTCGCCCCCATCTCATTAATCGCCGTTACCACCATCATGGTGCGATCTTTCTGTTCGTGGCTATCTTCTAAGGTTTGCTGCGCCTGATTCGAGACATCCTTCGCAGAGAAACCAAGCTGTTCGCTGGTTTGTGCTACTTCGATGACAGACTCCTGAATCTTGCTGATAAAGCTATTAAATCCTTTGGCAAGCTGCGCAATTTCATCTTCACCATTGACGGGTAAGCGTTGGCGTAAATCACCTTCACCTTCACCAATATCACGGAACATGGCGGCAACTTGGGCGATTGGGCGGCTGACCGATCCTGCGACAGCGATTGCAAGCACAATAAAGCCAGCAGCAATGAGCAGAGTCCAGATTAAGATCTGATAAGCGGCGTCTGCTAATAGTGCGAAGACTTCTGCTTCAGGCACTTGTGCCACTAAATACCAATCCATAGATGCGATATAACTACTGGCAACTAGCATATCTTTACCATTGATCTTGGTATTGATCAGATTGAAATCGCCGCGATTTAATAAGGAGTTTGAACTCGCATCTTTATAAAGATTGTTTAGGGTGCTCTTACCAATTTGGCTGGTATCTGGGTGCAGTTTTACCTCACCTTTGGCATCAACAAGATAAACAAAACCTGTCTTTTCAATCTTAAAAGATCCAAGCAAACGCACCATATCATCGAGGGATTTGGCTAGACCAACTAAACCACGACCATTAGGTTGTTGGTAGTTAATAAAGAGTTTTACCTCGCCATTTGCCTCTGTGAAGACGTTTAGCATACGTTCTTGGCCACTGTCTCGGTAACCAAAAAACCAACCGTCTTGTGCAGGAGTGAGTACGCGTAGAAACCCATCCTGAGTGTAATAAGCCGCCGTTTGTCTGTCGGCGTAGGATGCTTGTGCCAGCTTATATTGGAGGGTGATGTCCTTTAACTGAGCAACGACTTGAGCTTCTTGCTCCTGAGGTCGATCGTTTTCTAGCCATTGAAGCAGCATGCGGCTGCTAGCGAGTTGTTCAGCGGCGTTCATTAAGCTGGAGATATCCAACTCAATTTTATTACGGATTTGCATCATTAAGCTGGGCATTTCTGACCCAAGCATACGTTGTTCTACGACACGCTTAGCACTGTTCTGGCTTAATACTCCAACGAGTATGGTCGACAGCAGTACTGCAAATGTCACGGTTAGCAGAATTTTCTGCTTAATAGTGAGGTTATTCAATATCATAAATATCAATATGCCTGTGTTGGACGTTTTGAGATATCGGTCGACGCACTCTTGTACGACATTTATTATCGGACAGAAATGTTAAAAGTTAACCTTAGTCTGGGTCAGTTGCCGAATAAAACAGCGTATAGAACACTTATTTGACCTAAACTGTTGGTCTTGCGGTAGATCTAATTATATAGAGTATAGACGGAAATGAAATGGTGATTTTTAACGCACTCTTTTTGTGCGGCAATTGTGGCCAATGTCGCGAGTTAGGGCAAGCAAAAAAAGTGAGTTGTTTGTGTTAAAGGTGAAAAAAAGGCGCCCTATCGAACGCCTTCGTTTACATTTTTTGTTAATTTGTTACATATTCGGATAGTTGGGGCCGCCACCACCCTCAGGCGTAACCCAAGTGATGTTTTGGCTGGGATCTTTGATATCGCAGGTTTTGCAGTGAATGCAGTTTTGCGCATTGATCACAAACTTCGGCTGACCCGCCTCTTCGACAATTTCATATACGCCGGCAGGGCAGTAACGCTGTGCTGGCTCATTAAATTGGGTGAGGTTTATGCCCAGTGGAATGCTGCTGTCCTTTAGGCGTAAATGGCAGGGTTGATCTTCCTCATGGTAAGTGCTCGACAGATATACTGAGGAGAGTTTATCGAAACTGAGTTTGCCATCGGGTTTGGGATAATCAATCTTGCTGTAAGTGCTCACAGGTGCCATTTGCGCATAGTCAGGGTGTTCATCACGCAGTGTGATAGGGAACTTTCCACCAAACCAGTTTTGATCGATATAGTTAAAGGCGCCGCCTAAATAGGTGCCAAACTTGTGCATTGCAGGGCCAAAGTTGCGTGATTTATACAATTCTTCGTGCAGCCAGCTTTCTTCGAAGTGAGTTTGATAACAGTCAAGATCTTTACCGCCCTCAACGCCTGCCATCATGGCTGTAGCTAAGGTTTCAGCGGCAACGATTCCACTCTTCATCGCAGTGTGAGTACCTTTGATTTTAGCGAAGTTCAAGGTGCCCGCATTGCAACCTATGATAAGGCCTCCGGGGAAGCTCATCTTAGGTAGCGAGTTTAAGCCGCCTTTAGTAATCGCGCGGGCGCCATAACTAAGGCGTTCGCCACCCGTTAAATACTTAGCAATCACAGGGTGGGTTTTATAGCGCTGGAATTCGTCAAATGGGCTCAGATGCGGATTTTTGTAGTTCAAATCAATAATAAGGCCGACCGCAATTTGGTTGTCTTCCATGTGATAAAGGAAGCCGCCACCCGATGCGCCTTCGGTTAATGGCCAGCCACCAGTGTGAACGACTTTGCCTTGCTCGTGTTGCTCGGCGGGGACTTTCCAAATTTCTTTAAAGCCTAAGCCATAATGCTGAGGTGTTTTACCATTATCTAAATGGTATTTTTCGATAAGTTGCTTGCCTAAGTGGCCACGGCAACCCTCAGAAAATACAGTATATTTAGCATGCAACTCCATACCTGGCATGTAGCTATCTTTTGGCTCGCCGTCAGCGCCTATGCCCATATCGCCAATTAAAATGCCTTTAACGCTGTTATCTTCGTTAAATAACAACTCACTTGCAGCAAACCCTGGGAATATTTCGACACCGAGTTCTTCTGCGCGGCTAGCTAGCCAGCGGGACAGATTACCGACGCTGATAATAAAATTGCCGTCGTTGTGCATGGTTTTTGGCACAAAAGCATTAGGCATGACTCGGCCGTTGGTGGCTGAGCTGAGCAGGTAGATTTCGTCGTGGGTGACAGCGGTTTTTATTGGGGCATCTTTTTCGCGCCAGTCGCTGAATAGCTCGTCGAGCACTTTTGTCTCGAACACTGCGCCTGATAGAATATGCGCGCCCACTTCTGAGCCTTTTTCGACCACGCAAACAGTGATTTCTTTACCTGAATCCTGTGATATTTGCATTAATCGACACGCAGTTGCCAAGCCAGCAGGCCCTGCACCGACAATAACAACATCGAATTCCATTGATTCGCGTTCCATCTGTTCACCTCTTCCTTCACGTTTCCCCAATTTTTATTGGGTGTTGTAGTTTGTAAACGGGCGTTTTATTACTGATGTTCACCTTACCTTAAAAAGGGCTTAGGGCACAGTCTATCAACCTGCTGTTTAGTCTAATTCAATACAAATCTTTGGGTGAGGACTGTCACAGATTATTCACGCTAGTTTGATCTAGGCCAATAAATACCTGTTTAGGGGTATAGCTAGGGACGACTTTAGGCTTATAATCATCAGCGACGGTTCTCCGAGCTTGCCTACCTACGTCAATAGATATGGAGGTGTAGCCGTGGTAATAATGCCACCGGGGTGAGTAAAGAAATGCTCTCACCTCCCACACTTGGAAAGGTGATCATGTCTCAATTACAAGACAGCTTTGGTCGAAAATTTCACTATTTACGGATGTCTGTTACAGACGTTTGTAACTTCAAATGTAGCTACTGTCTCCCCGATGGTTATCATCCTGATGGTAAACCAAAATTCTTATCTCTTAATGAGATAGAAAACCTCGTGTCTGCATTTAGCCAAGTGGGTACTCAAAAAATCCGCATAACGGGCGGTGAGCCTACCCTACGTAAAGATTTTACCGACATTATTCGTGTTGTGGCCGATAACCCGCGTATTCACACTGTTGCGACTACCACTAATGGGTATAGGCTCGAAAAGCATGCCAAAGAATGGTTCGATGCGGGCTTACGTCGTATTAATGTGTCCGTTGACAGCTTAGATCCCAAAATGTTTTACCAGATCACGGGCGAAAATAAATTCGATGAAGTGATGCGGGGGATTGATGCTGCTTTATCGGCAGGTTTCGAGCGAGTAAAAATTAATGCCGTACTGCTTAAAGGCTTAAACGATAAAGATTTACCGCGATTTTTACACTGGATTAAACACACGCCAATTGACCTACGCTTTATCGAACTGATGGAAACGGGTTTGGGTCGTGAGTATTTTCAGGCACACCATTTAGCGGGTGCCGATATTAAGGCTCAATTACTTGCCGATGGTTGGCAATTTGATACGCCAAGCGCCTCCGATGGTCCTGCGCAAAACTTTAGTCACTCGGATTATAAGGGGCGTATTGGCTTGATCATGCCCTATGCCAATAATTTCTGCGCTACCTGTAATCGTTTACGCGTATCGGCAAAGGGGAAATTGCATTTATGCCTCTTTACCGAGTCCGGTGTCGATTTGCGTGATCTACTGCAGCATGCTGATCAGCAAGCGGAATTAATCGAACGCCTGCACGGCCAATTAGCCCAGAAGAAAGAAACCCATTACTTGCATCAAGGCATCACGGGTGTCACTCAGCATCTTGCCTCTATTGGTGGCTAGATCTGTATTTAGGTGTTTTGTCATCGCTAATGTAGCGCGAGTATAAGCCCAATTTTCCTTGCACTTTGTTTTGACCTCACATGAAAGGATCGCTCCAATGAGCAATGTATTTACCCATATTAATGCCGATGGCAATGCCCATATGGTCGATGTGACCGAAAAGGCCGTCACTGAACGCGAAGCCCGCGCCGAAGCTTTTATTGAGATGGCGAGCACGACACTCGAGATGATCATGAGTGGCAGCCACCACAAAGGTGATGTGTTTGCGACCGCGCGTATTGCGGGTATCCAAGCCGCAAAAAAAACCTCAGATCTTATCCCTTTATGCCATCCATTAATGCTCACTAAAGTGGAGGTCGATTTAGAGGCGCAGCCTGAACATAACCGTGTGCGCATCACTAGCCTGTGTAAATTATCCGGTAAAACGGGTGTAGAAATGGAAGCGTTAACTGCGGCTTCAGTGGCGGCGTTAACTATCTATGACATGTGCAAGGCCGTGCAAAAAGATATGGTGATCTCCCAAGTCCGTCTGTTGGAAAAGCGTGGCGGCAAGTCGGGACATTTTAAGGTTTAGTGGATCAAAAATGAGAGAAGACTATGATTAACGTGTTGTTTTTTGCTCAAGTTCGAGAATTATTGGGTACAGCTAAATTAAGTCTAGAGGCGAGCGAGCAGACACAAACTGCCGAAGCGTTACGAGCAACGCTGGCGGCCACCGACGACAAATGGGCCAAAGTATTAACCTCTGACAAATTGCTGGTGGCGGTAAATCAGACCATTAGCCAATGGGATACACCGGTAAAGGATGGTGATGAAGTCGCCTTTTTCCCACCAGTTACAGGAGGTTAATATGCGTTTACTACCCGCAGTTCGAGTGCAAGAGGTCGATTTTAGTGTTTCTGACGAATATCGCCAACTCGCCCAAGATGATAGCGATGGTGCCGTAGTCACTTTCGTCGGTAAAGTGCGTGATTTTAACGATGGCGCCGCGGTGACTGACTTAACCTTAGAGCATTACCCTGGCATGACAGAAGCTGTACTCGAACAAATTGTTGCCGAAGCGCGTAGCCGTTGGCCGTTGAATCGGGTCACTGTTATCCACCGTGTCGGTACTATGTCGCTGGGCGAGCAAATTGTATTTATCGGCGTGACGAGTGCCCATCGTAAGGCCGCTTTTGCTGCCTGTGAATTCTTAATCGACTTTTTAAAAACCAAAGCACCCTTCTGGAAATTAGAAGCGGGCGAGCAAGGTAAAAGTTGGGTTGAGGCGAAAGATGCCGATGAGCAGGCGGCTAAATTGTGGCAGGCATAAAAGCTGGCGACAAACAGGTGTATATTGCTAACACAAATTAATGGAAGATTGACAACATGGTGGGTTTAACTCGTTTTTTTAACTCGGTTTTTTTATCTGTTTGTTGTTTATTATCTACTTTATCTTTGAGCATCCAAGCGGCGACGAATACCAGTACCGCATCGGTTCCCGCGATTGCCGCTGCCTCTGATTTACGTTTTGCCCTAGATGAGATTAGCCAAAAATTCACCCATGAAACGGGGTTGAAAGTTAACATTTCCTATGGGTCATCGGGTAATTTTGCCACTCAAATTCAAAATGGTGCGCCCTTTGAACTATTTTTATCTGCGGATGAAAAATATATTCAGCAATTGCACAGTGCCGGTATCGCCCGCGATGCTGGTGTGCTTTATGCCCAAGGGCAACTCGCGATTGTTGTACCGAAAGCGGGGAGTTTGTCCGTTGACCCTGAGTTAAAGGGGTTAAGTGAGGCACTCGCAGCAGGAAAGATTACCCGCTTTGCCATTGCCAATCCGGACCACGCTCCCTATGGCGAGAAGGCTAAAGAGGCGCTACAGTTTGTGCAATTATGGGATGCCATTCAGCCTAAATTGATCCTCGGGGAAAATGTGTCCCAAGCCGGGCAGTTTGCGATTAGTGGTTCAACCCAGGGTGGAATTATTGCACTGTCTTTAGCTATGTCACCCACGTTTTCTAAACTGAGTGATTACGCCATAGTGCCAGCAAAAATGCATACTCCGCTGTTTCAGCGTATGGCATTAATGGCCAAGGCGGATGAAACAGCCCAGCATTTTTATGATTATTTAAGAGCCGATAGCGCTCGTCGTATTTTGGCCGATTATGGTTTTTCATTACCAGAGCAACCATGATGGATTGGCAGGCACTTTGGTTATCAGTCAAGCTGAGTGGCATCACTGTTTTAGTGCTTATCCCCTTAGCTATTCTCGCTGGACGGGCATTAGCCTATCGCCAATTTGTCGGCAAATCCTGGGTTGAAGCACTGATCATGGTGCCCTTGGTATTACCGCCAACAGTGATTGGCTATTACTTGCTGGTGGGGCTAGGTAGTCAAAGTTGGCTCGGACAATGGATTGAACAAGTCATTGGTCAGCAACTCGTGTTTCACTTTTCTGGTTTGGTTATTGCCTCCGTATTAGTTAACATTCCCTTTGCCGTGCAGCCGATACAGCGCGCCTTTGAAACTGTACCTAATGATGTTCGCGATGCAGCCGCTTGTTGCGGCATGAGTCGACTTAAAATTTTACTTAAAATTGAACTGCCTATGGTATGGCCGGGAGTATTGACTGCCTTAGTGCTGTGTTTCTCCCATGTGCTCGGCGAGTTTGGCGTTGTGCTGATGATGGGCGGCAATATTGCTGGCGAGACTAAAACGATTTCGATTGCAATTTATGACAGTGTGCAATCATTCGATTTTAATGCAGCAGGCACTATGTCATTAGTCTTATTGCTGTTTGCCGTGACGGCCTTAGCACTCACGACCAGTCTATCGCGGCGTTTAGGAGGTCAGCGTGGCGCAAATCATCGCTGATCTGCAGTGTCAGATCCAAAATCATAAACACATTAATCTGAGCGCTGATTTTCGCTGTAAAGCGGGTGAAGTACTTGCTGTGGTAGGGCCATCTGGCGGTGGAAAAACCACGCTACTGCGGATGATCGCTGGGTTGAATCATCCCGATACGGGACAAATCCACTTTGGCGATCGGCCTTGGTTTGATGATAAAGCGCGTATCGCCTTAAGCCCGCAGCAACGCCATATCGGTTATATGCCGCAGCATTTTGGCTTATTTCCGAATCTTACCGCCCTAGAAAACGTGGTGGCAGGGCTTGATCATATTCCCAAGGCGGAGCGCATACCGCGCGCGAAAGATTGGCTCGAAAGGGTTAATCTACAGGGATTACCCGATAGATTACCTGCACATTTATCGGGCGGCCAGCGCCAGCGCGTCGCCTTAGCAAGAGCACTTGCACGCGAACCGTCGGTTTTATTGTTGGATGAGCCTTTTTCTGCGGTGGACAGGGAAACCCGTGAGCGTTTATACCTTGAGCTTGCGCGCCTCAAAGAGCAGTTACTTTGTCCAGTGATTATGGTCACCCATGACTTAAATGAAGCCTTGCTGCTGGCTGATTCGATGATTTTGATCAGCCAAGGCAAGATGTTACAGCAGGGGGCTCCATTTGAAGTGTTATCGCGACCACGTAATGAAGCTGTAGCTAGGCAGATGGGGCTAAGAAATATTTTTGATGGTGAAGTGGTATTTCAAGACAGCACTAAAAACCTCACTTGGCTTAAGTTTGGTGAGCAGTTAATTGCCTGCGATTATGGTAAAGATCGCCCAGTGGGAAGTCGAGTCCGTTGGGTTATCCCCAATCAAGGTATTCGTTTTAATTCGATATCCAAAGGACGTTTATGCCGCAGTTTTAATAAGTTAACTGTCACGATAGACGCTATGCTGGTGATGGGCGAATCTGTTCGGCTTATCTGCTATGTCGCCGGCACCCAATTACAAATTAACACCGAAGTCTCGCTGCATTTTGCCCAAAAGCTTGCTCTCACTAAGGGAATGCAAACCACAGTGGCACTCAAATCTGAACAAATTCATATTCTGGAATAGTCCCTTTCTAAGCACAAAATGTTTTAGATGATCAAAGGTTAATCTTGTTTCCATCGGTGTTTTAGTCGCCATTAGGTAGACTATCTCTATTTTGCGGCTATCTTTGACGGATTTAATGCAGTGAGGGTGGAAGATAAGAGAGGGACAATATGGTCCATCGACTTCTAACTGATTGTCTCATAAGATACAAACTTAGCTGATTTATATGGAGGGGCCATGAGATTATGGTTGCTAGGATTCATCTTGGTATCGGGGGCGGTCTCTGCTGCCCAGAGCTTGTATTCCATGTTGGGGAGTGGGCAGTATCAGCCACCACTAAAAGTGATGCAGCAGATTGAAAAAGACTTTCCTGGCGTGATTGCCGAGTTTGAAATGGAAATGCAGGAAGGTGAGTTGGTCTATCAGTTTGAGTTGATTAACCCGTTGGCTAACGCGATTACTCATTTTGAATATCGTGCTCGAGATGGCAAGTTATTGAAACAAAAAGCAGGAAAGGTTAGCGCTGACGATTTAGGCGAAGTTGAAGCAACGCGCTTAATCACGAGCAAACACCAGACATTTTCAGGTTTAATTACCATGGCAATTAAAGATCATAAAGGTTTCTTAACTGATGCTAAATTGGATCATGATCTAGGCATTAGCTATTTAGAGCTTAAGTTACTGGATGACACAGGTAAGTATAAATTGGCTTTTGATGTTGATAATTTACGTCAATTACCTTTACTCAAGTGGGATTAATGCCCGCAGCATCCGTGACGATTGGGGAGCGCAACATACAGATGAAAATACTTTTAGTTGAAGATGATGCGACGACGATTGATTACATCGTCAAAGGATTTCTTGAGCAGGGGCACAATATCGAAACGGCGAATGATGGCCACCAAGGTTTATCTCTCGCCACAAGCTGTCAATATGATCTGGTGATCCTCGACCGAATGTTACCCCAGCTTGATGGCTTAAAATTACTAGCGGCTTTAAGGGCTACGGGTAATCAAACCCCTGTGCTGATTTTGTCGGCTTTAGCCCATGTTGATGAACGGGTTAAAGGTTTGCGGGCGGGCGGTGATGACTATATGACTAAGCCGTTTGCTTTTTCTGAACTGTTAGTACGCGCTGAAAAACTGATGCAACGTGGTCAATCCACGCCCATTTCGACCGACTTAGTGGTTGGTGGGCTCAAGATGGAATTACTGACCCGCAATGTGACCTTGGACGGACAGGAGTTAATGTTGCAACCTAAAGAGTTTCAGTTGCTTAAGTATTTGATGGAACATGCTAATCAGGTCATCAGCCGCACACTATTATTTGAAGCTGTGTGGGATTATCACTTTGACCCTCGCACCAATGTAATTGATGTACATATTGCAAAATTACGGCGTAAATTTGAGGAGTTAGGTCACGGAGAGCTGATTGAAACCGTAAGGGGAGCGGGTTATCGCTTACGCCAAAGGCATTAAGCCTTACCAAAGTAGCGCTTGGCGCATCACCATTGTCTTTTCAACCTTAGTGACTGTGATTATAGGTGCGTTGTTATTTGCGCTTTATCGACAACTGATCATCGAGCAGCAGTATCAAGTCACTCAGTATCTTGAGTCTGAAACCCAACGCTATCAGCAGCTTGCCCTTACTGTTGATCGCCGTAGTTTTGCGGCTCAAATCCGCGCAGCCGATCCACAAACCGCTCTGATCGCTTGGCGTAATAGTTACGATATGGTCGGTGCCTTGAGCTTTATGCCCGAAGGCATGCCCATGCTGCCGCAAACGCGGGATTTTCCTATCTTAACTGGTGGCCCGGATAAACTGCATATCCTCACTGGCGGTCTGGTGATGACCCGCTACGGCCCAGTGTTGATTGCGACTCGCACCGATAACTTAGCCACATTAATCGACAAATTTATCAGTGCTGCTGCAACCGCGGTGATGTTGACTATAGTATTAACCTTAGCGTTGGGCTATCTGTTTTCTAAGGCCATTTTGCGTCGGCTTGTGCAGTACAACCGATTGAGTGAACAGATTGAGCGCGGTCATTACGATACGCGTTTACCGCTAAGTTGGCGTCAGGATGAGTTTGATATGTTGGCGCTGCAATTTAATAATGTGCTGGATATTCTCGAAAATAATCTGATGGCAGTGCGCGGAGCCACTGACAATATTGCCCATGATTTACGTACACCGTTATCCCATATCCGTATTGGGCTAGAAGAATTGGCCACTAAGTCACATGATGATATCAGCGAAGGTTGTGCCATTTTAATTGAGGAGCTTGATCATTGTTTGGCGACATTTGATGCTATGTTATCGCTCACCCGTATTGAGGAAGGTCAGCAGACTCTCGACTTGCAGGAGCTAAGCCTAGCTCAACTTTGTACCGATTTATTGGAAATGGCCGATGCGGTTGCCGAGTCAAACGAACAAACATTGAGTTTATCTTTGTTATCAGACCATACAGTGTTGGGTGATAAGTACTTATTATTCCAAGCTTTATATAATTTGGTCGACAATGCGATGAAATATTCTGGGCAGGGTGCGCGGATTGATATTATTCAATCAGGCGCACAAATTCAGATCCGTGATAATGGCCCTGGGATACCCGATGAGAGTAAAGATAAAGTGTTTGAGCGCCTAGTGCGACTCGATCCTAGCCGACATTTACAGGGCACAGGATTAGGATTATCTATGGTCAAAGCGATTCTCTCACGGCACAATGCGCAAATTAAACTTAGCGATAATCATCCCGGCTTAGTCGTTACTATCCAATTCTAAGTCAATGATCCGCACTACCGCGTCGAGAGTTCCATGTACCAAATCATAGCTGATGAGGCTGATTTTCTTGTTATTTCAAAATTCCCTAAGGTGCACTTTCACAGTCAAGACGGAACCGCGGGTGTAGTAGCACAGGTTGAGCAAGATTTAGGGATTAAGCTCTTTGCTGTGCATCGACTCGATACGCCCACATCTGGTCTATTGATTCTGGCTAAGAGTACTGCCGCGGCAAAACAATTTACTGAGCTATTTACCGCCCATAAAGTGCAGAAATATTACCTCGCCCTCGCAAAAGGTAAGCCGAAAAAGAAACAAGGCTGGGTAATTGGTGATATGGCAAAGTCACGCCGTAGTATGTTTAAGCTGTTGCGAACCAAAGAAAACCCTGCCATCACCCAATTTTTTTCAGTCAGTGTAGGAGATGGATTGCGACTTTATCTTCTCAAACCCCATTCGGGAAAAACCCATCAATTGAGAGTGGCATTGGCAAGCTTAGGTGTACCGATTTTAGGCGATGAATTATATGGTGGTGCTGTGGCTGACCGTTGCTATTTACACGCTTATTGCCTGCATTTCCGCTATCAGGATGCGGTAACTGGTTGGCGGGATTATACCTATCTGAATATATCACAGCAGGGCGAAGCCTTTCAGTTAGAGGCTGTAAGTGACGCGCTGGCTCTTTGGCATAAGCCAGAGACTCTGGCATGGCCCTCTAAGGAGTAACTTTACAGAGCGAGTACTGGCGAACATGAGTCTGCTTTGGGATAAAGTATTTGCAAATCCTGAGTCTTCCTGCGAAGTTAGCTGTGTAATGATTTCCCCTCTACAGGAGCAAGCTTATCTATGGATACAAACAAATTACTTTTAGTTATTATTGCGATCCTCTTACCGCCCGTTGCGGTATTCTTGAAAGCGGGAGCGGGTAAGGATCTGTTAATTAACATCGTTCTGTGTTTATTTTTCTGGTTTCCCGGTTTATTGCACGCACTGTGGGTTGTTACTAAGGATTAGTGATCCCAATATCCCAATCAAAAAGCGCAACCTATATTTATTGCGCTTTTTGATGGATAAAAATCAGAGCAGTTTAAAAAGGTAGTGTATAGCCTATGGTCGCTGTTCGTCCCATCCCTTTGAAATAACGATCATTTGTCCCCATAGTTTGTGAGTAATAGTTGAAATAATCCTTATTTAGCAGGTTTTGCAGGCCTAAGCTTAAAGTGCCTGTATAGAGTGGCATAGAGAAGGAAGCATCGACGGTAGTGTAACCATCAAATTCGGCATATTGCGTTCCCGCAGCATTTTTAAAGTCGCGGTCCATAAAGTAGTTGGCTTGAACGCGAGTGGACATTTCATTATCAAAATTATGCGTCCAATAGAGGTTGATACGGTTTGGAGCAATATTGGCACCATCAAGATCGGTATCCACTTTATTATCGCCGTTAGAATCGTATTCGCCCTGTTGGATAGCGATATTCATACCTAAATCGTCATTGCTGGTCAAATAAGCGGTCACATTGGCTTCAATGCCATCGATAACACTTTTTTCCCGTTTCACATCGTAAAAACCATCACTATTTAAGGCTAAACGTGAGCCGAAATCGGTGGCCGAACGGTAGTAGGAAATCTTAGCTCGCAGGTATTTACCTTGGTAATCGGCACCGACTTCCACGTTATCTGTAACGATGGGCGTGAGCGCAAGTGAGTCACTGATACTGGGATTTGCTCCAGGAAAGCTTTTACCATCACGTAGAATGCGGCCTATATCAGGCATACCAAAACCTTCGTTATAGCTAGTATAAATACGAATATCAGGTGTGATTTTGTAGGATATGCCGATATTCAATAAGGTTTTATTAAAGGAGGCTTCTCCCCCAGCGATTTGCTTATTGCCCGCCCCCCATAGGGTTTTATAATCATCGACACTCAGTTCGGCATGTTCATAGCGAATGCCCGTAGATAGGGTTAAATTTTTAATTAAATCATAATCTAACTGTAAATAGGGGGCGATATTGTCATAGGTGCTTTCAGGCACCCATGAAAAACCTGTTTTCACTAAATCTTGCTCCGTTGTATCTCGGAAAAGGTCGATACCATAGGCCGCATCAATCCCTGAACCAGCAATATCCTTAGCAATTAACGCACTTTTTAAGCCCCATTTGACCGAAGAATTACGTGATTGGTCATAATACAAGCTTTCACCTTTGCTACCAACGCCGCATTGGATAACTTGGTCGCTGCCCTCGAAGGCTGGATCGTAGAAGCTTTCAAAACAACCGCCACCATACACAGCTTTAAAGTCTTGATTAAAAAGCTGGAGGTTGAGTTGTTGTCCTGCAATATTTTCGTGGGTATAAGTTAAGCTAGTAGTCGTCACTTGGTTGTTAGCCGCTTCCCAAGGTTGGTTTTGTTTTATTGCACCTGTTGGTACACCATTAGGTTTATCGCCAGCAATGGGCATCCAATCGCCATTGTTATCCATGTTGTAGTGGTTAACCATTAACTCTATACGTGATTCGGCAAAGTTATGGCCTAGCTTGATAAAGAAGTCTGCACTTTGGCTGTCCATTGACTCGCCTTGTGTTGTATCGACTCCCACGAGATCATGGTTAGCGTCATAGTAAACGCCATTATTGCGATAACTCACCGAACCTAGCATATCAACCAATTCTGACTCCCCAGAAAATGCATAGCTGGTGCCAAAACTCATGCCATTGGATTTCATTGAGTCTGGTACGGTGACATCAAAACTGACCACATGCTCATTATGGCCTGAGGGTTTCTTCGTGATGTAGTTGATAATCCCGCCCTGTGCACCTAGGCCGTGCATTGCATTGGCACCGTGAATAATTTCAATACGCTCAATCATGGCTGGATCTATGGTTTGCCCTTCTCGCCCGCCGCTACGCAAAGGATTAGATTGCGGTACGCCATCGATCATGATGAGTGGAGGACGACCGCGCAGTGTTTCGCCAGTGTTACTCATTTTTTGGCGACTAGGGGAAAAGCTGGGGGCTAAGTTACCGATAATGGTTGATAAATCCTTAGTGGTACGGAACTGTTCCTCTAACTGCAGGCGGTCAATAATCGTGACTGTATTTGGAATAGCACTTGGGGATTTGTCCATGCGGCTTGCGGTGACAGTGATTTTTTCAATTTCTTGATCTTTATTACTGTTGTCCGAGGCATCTTGTGCGGCGGCGGATTGGGTTAATGCAGTCAATATTGCTAAGGCGACAAGTGAGCTTTTAAACGTCATATAACTTCCTGCTAGGCGAGTAAGAGTGTTACACCGGATTCCTTGGCATGGGTCATATTCCGTTAAATAACATTGCAAATGATAACGATTTTCGTTAATGGCGAGATTCTAGGGGAGGAAGAATAGATTGTCTAGTCGTGTCGTAAATGAAATCGTTTTGTTATGTCGCAGTATCTATAAATAATGAACGACTATTTCGAGTGGTTATTTGGGCTTAGACGTTTAGATGCAACACCTGAGCATCGTTTGGGCTCTTTCGATTGTCTCAAGTGTTAGCTAGTGGATATAATTGCCCACTTTCTGCTGTATTGGTGTCGATATGAATCGCAAAAAGAAGATAAATCAAACGTTGAAGAATAAGGCTAAAAAAGCCAATGCTAAGCTGCAAACCTGCAATAAACCCAAATATATTGCTAAGGCAGACAGGGAAGCATTAGTGCCAGCAGTGTTACCCGAATCAGAGCCTAGTGATGCGGCTGCTTAATGCCTGTTTAAAAAGACTATTGCGCCTCTAAATAGCGGATAGGATTTTGATAAAATGCCTTTTTATATCCCTGAGTCGATGTATCTATCAACCAAGGTTTAGGTAATAAACTTAATATTGAATAGTGTAAATGTGGCGGTTTTCCCTGCGCATTCCCCGTATCACCAACCGCGCCAAGAGTCTCTCCCTTTGTTATAATTAACCCCGTATCGGTGGCAATTGTCGCCAAATGGGCAAAATAGTGAATTTGCCATTTAGGGCCAAGACCTACCACGACTTTACCTCCTTGGAAGAAGTCGCCTCGATAAATGATCAGCATCGGTGTAGGGGCTATCACGGCGGTATTTTTTTTGGCAAAAATATCTATCCCTTTATGTACGCCAGAAGCTCCCCAAGGCTCGTACCAGAAGGTTTGACTATTCCAATCTTTACTACTTGCGCCTTTCACGGGGATGATGGGTGACTCAGGGACCAGATAACCGCTGATTAACAGTAACACTAGCGCTAATCCAACATATTTCAATTTCATTATTTATCCTGAATTAAGCCTCTGTAAATGCCTCAGACTTTAATGGAACTCGCTGAACTCTCGCCAAGGTTCGGGATATTGTAAGCGTTCTTTTTGTGAGAGTGACAGCCAATAGGGGCGCCAAAAATAATGACACCAAAAATCGAGATTTCCTTGCAAGCTACCGAGAGTATCAGGATCGATATCAGGAAAACTCTTCCACGGATCAGGTAATGGTGACTTGAAGCTAATTAGTTGCTCAAGTAGGGTTTGATCGTTAGTGATTAAATTCAGGCAAATACCTGCAAAGTCTGCATATTGATTTAAAAACACACAGCTCGATTGGTTTGAATGCATTATTAAGCCATTAAACGGAGCGGAGTGCTCCGGCAGTGCTTTAAAACCTGCATTGTTTATCAGGGTATCGATGGCTTGTTTCCCTTCGAGTGTGAGTAAGCAATGTATTTGATAATCATAAATATCGTCCTGTGCCATAGGCATCACCAGTGGATAAGTCTGCTGCAGAGGTATGGTGATACAGGGCATTTGTATTTGATTAAAAACCTCGGGCAATGCCACGTCTTGCTTGGATGATTTAATCAAGTTAACGCATTTGGTAAACCAAGCGAGCACTGACATTGGTGTTATTCCTCAACAGCATGGTTGCTAAAGAGCGAGGGCGCGATAGTCGGTGTTTGCAATCTTAACCAGCCTTTTAACCGAGGAGCATCAATATACCAGAGCCCATCGTGTTGAGTTAGTGGGAAATATTCTCTTGAAGGTCCAAAAGGCCCTGGATTTTGCTGAACAATTTCAACCTGATGGTCATGGACCTCAGCAATAATAGCGACATGGCCATAGGGATTAAAAAGCCATGGAGCAAAAACGAGTAGATCATCAGCCTGAGGCGTTAATTGACTGCCATTGACATATTGCAGCATGGCACGTTTTTCATTCCACGCACCGTCAGCCAAGCTGTTATCAAAAAAGTCGCGAGCATGACCGTAGGTGTCAGGCATTTTGTGTTGATGACGCTGATAAAAGTAACGTTTCACAAATTCAACACATTGATATTTAATGCCTAAATTATAACCATCGATAGACAAATTGCGGCCATCACTGGTATTTACACCACCGTTATAATAGATCTCGACACCATTGAGGGAGTCGATAACGTCACCCACTTGGTATTTGGTATTAAAGTTATGCTGGGTGATAAGACGATAGGCACAATAGATAAGACTGAGGAGAATACCTAAACCCAAAAATAGAATGGAGATACGTTTAATCATTAACAAGGCAAACTCAAGAAATTAATATCTGAAATTCAGTAAGATACATCGCCCAAGTATTTTAAGCTCTAAGTGTGTGAGCGTCTAGGGAAAGGCGTTAACGGGATGAGATTCATACTTAAGTACAAGGTGTAAATAAAAAGTGGCATTAGATCTTTAGCAAATTTGGCCAAGCTCTAGCAACATACGGTGATAAGTTGCATTCTTGTTAACTTGACTCGGTGAATTCAGTTTATTGCAATGTGTAAACCCGTTAGACTGAAAACATCTCATCCAAAATAACGATAACAATATCCAAGGATGTCCAAGTGAAACCTGCCACCTACAATACCGAAGCGTTCGATGATTGGATCCGCACTCGTTTCGTCGAGCTAAACTCCGAGCTTGAACGGCTTTATTACCTGCAATCAGACCGCGCCAATGTGCTCAATATCGGCGATGAAGCGAAACAGCGGCTCGAATCTGAAGGGCGAGAACTGATAAAAACCTTGCTCGATGAAGGCAATACCGATGAAGGCTTTGATAGTGCATTTGATTTACTCGGTAATGTTGGCCTGTATATGGCGGCCTGTCGTCGCCATGAAATTACCGAACCGTCGCGGGAAACCACCTCACCACTGGCCGAAGCCTCTGCACTGGCGATGCATATTGGTGCCTCCATTGGCGTTACGCCACGCTTTGCCACCGCGCATTTAACCACACACAATCGTGCTCATCGTGGTATCTATAAGCGTTTTACCGATTTGCCTGATGAAAAACTGTTTGTGGATTATAACACTAAGGGGATCTTAGCCTATAAACGTGCCGCGGATGCGTTATTGAAGATCCAACCGCTAGGAATTTCCCATCCAATAAGTCTGGATTTACTGCGTGTCGCTAAACAGGCATTACAGGATGTAATTGAATCGAATACCCAATTATTTAATCGATTAGATACAGACCGCTTCTTTTATTGTGTGCGTCCTTACTACAAACCTTATCGTGTAGGCTCCGTTGTTTATCGTGGGGCAAATGCTGGGGATTTTGCGGGGATTAATGTTATTGATCTGACATTAGGGCTTTGTTTTGCCAACGAGTCTTCCTACTCGCAAATGCTGGTGGATAAATTTTTATATATGATGCCAGAAGATCAGCAGCTACTACGGGAATGCATGCGCCGCCCTAACTTAATGGATGATTTTTTGCAGGCAAAGAATAGTGTTAACCAAGATTGGTATCAGCAAAATCTTAAACTCTTTATCGAGGTTTGTGAATTGCATGGTGAGACCGCAATTCAGCACCATAATCAATTAGTCACTAAATATATTGCCGAGCCTTCTAAGACTATGGCTCAACAACATCTGGCTAAGGTCACTGCAAGTGGGCCACCATTATCTGTGCTGCTGGGTTCCCTCGAAAAACTTCGAGATAGGCGTGCAGCCACTAAACGCAGTGATATTCGTACCCGCTATGATGATCTTAACTGTTTAAAAGAGAGTTTGAGGTAATACCATGTTTAGCGATTTTAAAAAGGATTTTTGTCTCGCCAATCCCGGTTATTTGTTGAGCCACTCCGTAGGGCGTCCACTTAAGTCTACCGAACAAGTCTTTAAAGAAGCATTTTTTGCACCATGGCAGGACTCTGGGCGTGAACCTTGGGGGCAATGGTTAAGCGTGATTGATGATTTTACCTTTGCTTTATCTAAGTTATTTAACGGTCACCAAAAGGATTTTTGCCCTCAGGTTAATTTGTCGAGTGCGTTAGCAAAAATCCTGATGTCTTTGGCACGCCTAAACCGCGAACATGCCGTGGTGTTGATGAGTGAAATTGATTTCCCTAGCATGGGTTTTGCTATTAAAAAGGCATTACCCGCCAGTTGTGAAGTGCGTTTTATTCCTAAAACGTTAGATATAACCGATGCCAATGTATGGGATGCCCATATGGGCTCGGATATCGATTTAGTGTTTGTTAGCCATGCATATTCCAATACTGGGCAGCAGGCTCCGCTTGCGAATATCTTGGCGATGGCACGTCAATATGGCTGCTTAAGTGTGGTCGATGTTGCGCAATCCGCTGGAATTATTCCGCTTAATTTAGCTCAGTTACAACCTGACTTTTTGATAGGGTCGAGTGTGAAGTGGCTTTGCTCTGGCCCCGGAGCCGCTTACCTTTGGGTTAACCCTAGCATTATAGACAGTTGCCAACCTAAGGATGTGGGTTGGTTTAGCCATGAAAATCCCTTTGAATTTAATATCCATGATTTTCGTTATCACAACTCGGCACTGCGTTTTTGGGGTGGAACGCCCTCTATTGCGCCCTATGCCATTGCCGCCCACAGTATTCATTATTTTGCCGATATAGGGGTTGAACAATTGCGTAAAGGGAACCAGCTATTGATTGATATCGTTGCCGAGGCGCTAGATCAAGAGTTTGTATCACCTAGAGAGATAGAAAAACGCAGTGGCACCTTAGTTTTGCAATTTGGTGAACAACAAGGGCAAATAATGGCAGCCCTTGCCAAGGCAAATATCAGTGTGGATGCTCGTAGTATGGGGATACGTATTTCGCCGCATATTTATAATGATAAAGCCGATATTCAGTTGCTATTGAGTGTGATCAAGGCTCATCGCTAACGTAAATGATTTAAAATGGCGGCGTTAACTCATCGTCACACAGGCAGCGGTGCTTGGATTTGAGGTTATTTATTGGGTGCGATCATGCTTAAATCTTGTAGTCATAGCGGCAGACCATAGGTCGTGGGGTGTGGAGCTTGGGATCGCTGGGCGTGATCGCTAAATCTGCAGGTAGCATAACAGCGTCGACGAGCAGCGCACTGCCCATATCCACCAGAGTCAGCGGGATGGTAAAGAGCAGCAAGGGCGGGGCCGCCAACGCGGAGATAACCATACACTCCTCGCCATTATCAACAGCCGTCTGAACACTAGAGAAAGAATGACCCCAAGTTGAATTTTCTCCCATCCTCGATGTTATTGTCGCACATCCAGTCAGAGAACAGCACACGACCGACCAAATCAACCAACGCATAACCACTCCATTGTTTATATGTGAAAAACTGCATTGCTTCGGTATGATCTACTCACTTGATCAACTGAGAGCGTCAGTGGTGTGGAACCAGATCTGATTTCATTCGATGCCAATCTTTTCTGTTTCAACAACTTGGCATTCTAACTATATGATTATATCTGTCAATTATTCATCAACAGAAACGAGAGACAACCAAGCTCAATAACCTAGTTGTTAACGGCGACTCTTGTTTTGGATAAGTATTATACCAATCACATTAAATATCTCATCAGTTCAGAGCCTCACAAGCATCTCAATCCAAGGCGCATTGACGCAGAAATGGTATTCCCTTTTAAGTCAATGCAACACCGGAGTGGGATGCTTGTGTGGCTCCCGAAGGGCGGGTTTCAACGCGCTTTATACTGCGTTTAAGGCTTTCGACAGAGCACCACTATGCCTTCAAGCCTTCGCCTTGTCTAAAGTGCGTTGAACTCCCGCTGAATGAACAGATATTTAATACGATTGGTATTAATCATGGAGGTTTGTTTGCCGCGCCCTCGCAGAACTTTGATAAGTTTTGAACATACTCTTTAAAATCAGTCTCTACTTCCCTCGCTGGCCATCTAGCGACTTTTATTACTTTCCTTAAAACTGTTTCAGTAAATATTCGTTTGAGGGTAGGCCGAGAGCATATTATGTTGCTGATTTAAAATGGATGGCTGGATTTACTGTTTGGCGATGGCCACGCTACAAGTAGAGTCTACCGAGAGGTAACAGGATGAACAATAAAGTAGCGCCGCAGCAGTCGGCGTCGACAGAGCAAGAGACACAACCGTTGGACGACAGTCGGTATGAAGATCTGCCGCGCAGTGAGTTCCTGCAATTACCCCAAGAGGAGCAAGACCGGCTCAATAAGCTACGTCAGCAGCGGGTTCGCGAGGCGCCCACCCTCTATGAGTGGGATATTAAGGTAGCGACTGTGTATGGCATTGGGTGGATCATGGTCCTTATTCCGTGCGGGATTACGGCTCTAGTTGGGTTGGTGACATACTGGTATGGATTTGAGCAATGGTATTATTTTCTCATCATAGTGATGATTTTTGGGCCATTTATGCGCTACCTCTGGTTGGCCGACAAACAGTACCATTATCGGCTTACCACCGAGGGTTTAGTTACTACCTATCATGACGTTATACCGGATGCCGCCTACGCGGTAGTGCGGGGGCTGGCTTGGTTTGGGGTGGTGGTTTGTATTGTCGGGGTGGCCTTTTTAGGCCCAGCCGTCTTAGTCGGCGCGGGTG
Organism: Shewanella sp. JNE2; assembly: GCF_023159115.1. NCBI lineage: Bacteria > Pseudomonadati > Pseudomonadota > Gammaproteobacteria > Alteromonadales > Shewanellaceae > Shewanella > Shewanella sp. JNE2. The sequence goes on from NZ_CP096169.1 coordinate 276,149, forward strand.
GTTTTGCCGTGATGGCATTTTTCTTCACCGGTTTTAAAAATATAGAGACAACTTATGAGAGTCCTATAAAAAATGGGCATCGTCATTTGATTAAGGTAACGCGGAATCGTCCATTTATTGCCTGCCAATCGGATGTACGAACAATGGGCTTACGTGCAAGTATCCGTCTTCATTGCCCATTGGATAAGATGCACATTATCTTGTCATTGCTGATGACGCAGTTACCTGATTCTGAAATCCGTGTATTTAAAAATGAGCGCGTGTTAGATGGCGTACCATTTGCGTCATTTGAGTCAGGCGAACCTGCCCAACTGGCAGATTTTGCCCCTGAGAATACCCATGCCGTCTAACGCTTTCTTTCGCGCCTGTTATTGGTGTGAGATTCGGTGTCATCAGTGGCAGCTTTGCCACCAAGATGCTAACAGGCCTTATAGCGGCAAGATCGTCAAGAGTGAGAAAACATTAAGTACGAGCTGTGTGGGTAGGTTAACGATGACCGTGCAGTCTGTGGGTACAGCAAAGGAATAGCTATATGAATAAGAGAGCAGCGCCGCAGCAGTCGGCGTCGACAGAGCAAGACACACAACCGTTGAACGACAGTCGGTATGAAGACCTGCCGCGCAGTGAGTTCCTGCAATTACCCCAAGAGGAGCAAGACCGGCTCAATAAGCTACGTCAGCAGCGGGTTCGCGAGGCGCCCACCCTCTATGAGTGGGATATTAAGGTAGCGACCGTGTATGCCATGGGGTGGCTCGTTGTCATTATTCCCTGCGGGATAATGGTGCTGATTGGCTTGGTGGCGTACTGGTATGAGTCTGACCAATGGTATGGTTTTTTTTTCATGGCACTGATTTTTGCGCCATTTATCCGCTACCTCTGGTTGGCCGACAAACAGTACCATTATCGGCTTACCACCGAGGGTTTAGTTACTACCTATCATGACGTTATACCGGATGCCGCCTACGCGGTAGTGCGGGGGCTGGCTTGGTTTGGAGTGGTGGTTTGTATTGTCTGGGTGGCCTTTTTAGGCCCGGCCGCCTTGGTCGGTGCAGGTAGTTTTGCCGTGATGGCATTTTTCTTTACTGGTTTTAAAAATGTAGAGACTACTTACGAGAGTCCTATAAAAAATGGGCATCGTCATTTGATTAAGGTAACGCGGAATCGTCCATTTATTGCCTGCCAATCGGATGTACGAACAATGGGCTTACGTGCAAGTATTCGTCTTCATTGCCCATTGGATAAGATGCACACTATCTTGTCATTGCTGATGACGCAGTTACCTGATTCTGAAATCCGTGTATTTAAAAATGAGCGCGTGTTAGATGGCGTACCATTTGCGTCATTTGAGTCAGGCGAACCTGCCCAACTGTCAGATTTCGCCCCTGACAATCCCCAGCCTAGTTGAATAAAGCGTGGACACTTAACAACAATGGCGCGGTAGTTAACTTTCGACTATATAGGTGGTTTTATGCCGCACACCCGTTTAATTTAGATTGTTTTTTAACCATCTATCTCTACTGTTGCCGCGGTGTCTGGCGTGCCTTCTCTGAATGATAAAGAGTGGTTGGCGATGATGCCTATTTAGAGAACAACGCGATGATTGAATCAGAATCAAAGTTGTATATACCTTCAAAATACAAAAAGCCCCGATAGCGTTGCTATCGAGGCTTTTATATTTTCTGTATCAATTACATAAAGCGAGCTGGTTGTATAGCGCTAGCCATTACAGACTGTAGTACATTTCAAACTCTAATGGGTGAGTTGTACGTGCTACACGCTCAGCTTCAGCAGTTTTCAGTGCAATGTAAGACTGGATAAAATCTTCGCTGAATACGCCGCCACGGGTTAAGAACTCATGGTCTGCTTGCAGGTTTTCAAGGGCGTTTTCTAATGAAGTGGCCACTTGTGGGATTTCAGCCGCTTCTTCGGCTGGCAGATCGTACAAGTCTTTGTCCATCGCTTCGCCTGGGTGGATCTTGTTTTGGATACCGTCAAGACCTGCCATCAGCAGTGCAGCAAAACCTAAGTATGGGTTTGCATGTGGATCTGGGAAGCGTGCTTCGATACGGCGGCCTTTAGGGCTTGGTACCACTGGAATTCGGATTGATGCAGAGCGGTTACGGGCAGAGTAAGCCAACATAACAGGTGCTTCAAAATGTGGCACTAAACGCTTGTAAGAGTTAGTGCTCGGGTTAGTGAAAGCGTTCAGCGCGCGAGCGTGCTTGATGATACCGCCAATGTAGTACAGAGCGGTTTCACTCAGACCAGCGTATTTGTCACCTGCGAACAGGTTAACGCCATCTTTAGATAAAGATTGGTGAACGTGCATGCCACTACCGTTGTCGCCAACGATTGGCTTAGGCATGAAAGTCGCAGTCTTGCCGTAGGCGTGTGCCATGTTGTGAACTACGTACTTCAGAATTTGGATTTCGTCCGCTTTCTTAGTCAGTGTGTTGAAGCGAGTGGCGATTTCGTTTTGACCCGCAGTTGCCACTTCGTGGTGATGCGCTTCAACCACTTGGCCCATTTCTTCAAGCACTAAACACATAGCGCTACGTAAGTCCTGTGATGAGTCAACAGGTGCAACTGGGAAATAACCGCCTTTAACGAATGGACGGTGACCTGTGTTGCCACCTTCGTAGCTTGTACCTGAGTTCCAAGCCGCTTCTTTAGCGTCGATCTTAACGAAACAACCTGACATGTCAGTACCGAAACGGACATCGTCAAAGAGGAAGAATTCTGGTTCTGGGCCAATCAATACAGTGTCAGCGATACCGGTAGAGCGTAGGTATTCTTCCGCTTTTTTAGCGATAGAACGTGGATCACGGTCGTAACCTGTCATTGTGCCTGGCTCTAGAATGTCACAGCGGATCAAGGCTGTGGTTTCTTCGGTGAAGGGATCCAGTACAAAAGTGGTTGGATCTGGCATCAGTACCATGTCTGATTCGTTAATGCCTTTCCAGCCTGCAATTGAAGAGCCGTCAAACATTTTACCGTCTTCGAAGAAGTCAGCATCTACTTGATGAGTAGGAATAGATACATGCTGCTCTTTACCTTTGGTGTCGGTAAAACGTAAATCAACAAACTTAACTTCTAATTCTTCAAGTTGCTTTAAAACTGATTTAACTGACATTCTCAAGCCTCCGGTAGGGTAAAGGGATGACCCTTCTTATAATCTTTTAACTCAAGTGTATATTACTGAGCCAAACTTACGAGCTATATAGCGATATCCATGCCAACAATGTAACGTGTTGATAATTAATGGCTATAAAAAACATTGCACTAAATTGATTTTACAAATGCACTATGATGGTGCGTTTGCGTGTGGCATTTTGGTGCATAAATCTATTTTGGTGCGCAGTGGCAATACGCCCTAATGCTAACGGCACTGTCGTTTTTTTGCATGTTACTGACACGGGTTAGAATCTAAGTGACTCATTCAATAATACGACTCAACACAACAAGATTTACTTTTATGACAGTGTGCATGATAGGTCTTACACATAACATACAGAGAACAGGGCGCTAATTCTAATCCTATTGTGAGATTATTTTTTGGCCATATTAATGTCATAAAATAATGTGAAAGTAACAGGCTAAGGTTCTAATCATAGCCGTGTGCAAAATTATAATAGGTGTTTAAGATCATGTTATTAGCACTAGCTTCGTTCTCTAGAGCGAAATAAGTTTATGGCTTATGAGCCAGTAGCGTTTAGATGAAATGTTGTGGAAGGCGAGTTGTAAAGATGCGGTGTATTTAACCTGTGTACTCATCTGTTGTCTATACCCTGCCATTGCGGATTTAGCATTCCAAAATCTTTGGGAATAGTGTGTGACAGTATCTGGATATTGCGATGGAAATGCGTACTCTTGTGAGCGCGCCATAAGATGAAGAATAGTGAATTCAGCTGTTTAACTTATGAGTATTTGCCAAAAACGGCCATTTATTTGCGCTTTTACGGTGCGACTAGACTATTCGGCTTAGTGTGTTGCCAAACGAGAAGCCCTTTGCCAAGGTGTATTGTTTTATAAGTGTTCAAAAATAATCCTGTGCGCCAAGGCCGCTCTGGAGTAGAATGGCACGCTTTTTTATGGCGACTCAACGTAGATTGCTGTAACGAATATTGTAATATCCCCTATTTTTGTTTGATGGTAAGAGGTTTATCCGTGCTAGAGAATTTACGTAACATCGCCATTATTGCACACGTTGACCATGGCAAAACGACCCTGGTAGACAAGTTGCTGTCGCAATCAGGAACCCTTGCAACCCGGGGAGAAGCTACTGAGCGGGTGATGGACTCCAACGATCTTGAGAAGGAACGTGGAATCACGATTCTGGCAAAGAATACTGCCATCAAGTGGAACGATTATCGTATCAACATCGTTGATACCCCAGGCCACGCCGACTTCGGTGGTGAGGTTGAGCGTGTTCTGTCTATGGTTGACTCAGTATTATTGCTGGTTGATGCCGTTGATGGTCCAATGCCACAGACTCGCTTCGTAACCAAAAAAGCGTTCGCCCAAGGCCTAAAGCCAATCGTTGTTATCAACAAAATTGACCGTCCAGGTGCTCGCCCTGATTGGGTTATCGACCAAGTGTTCGACCTGTTCGACAACTTAGGTGCGACCGACGAACAATTAGATTTCCCAATCGTTTACGCTTCAGCGTTAAACGGTTTTGCAACTTTAGATCCAGATGTCGTCAGTGAAGATATGACGCCACTGTTCCAAACTATCGTTGAAAAAGTCTCTTTCCCTGATGCTGACGCCGATGGCGCGTTCCAGATGCAAATTTCACAGCTCGATTACAACTCTTATGTAGGTGTGATCGGTGTGGGCCGTATCAATCGTGGTAGCATCAAAACTAACCAACAAGTGACTATCATCGGTGCCGATGGTAAGACGCGTAACGGTAAAATGGGCCAAGTATTAGGTTACATGGGCCTTGACCGTACTGAGGTTGAGGTCGCTAATGCTGGCGATATCGTGGCGATTACGGGTTTAGGCGAACTGAAAATCTCTGATACTGTCTGTGCCGCTGGTAATGTAGAAGCACTGCCGCCACTGTCTGTTGATGAGCCTACACTGACCATGACTTTCCAAGTCAACACTTCACCTTTCGCAGGTAAAGAAGGTAAGTATGTGACTTCACGTAACATTCTTGAGCGTTTACAACAAGAATTAGTCCACAACGTGGCACTGCGTGTTGAAGAAACTGACAGCCCAGATCGCTTCCGCGTATCAGGCCGTGGTGAATTGCATTTATCAATTTTGATTGAAAACATGCGTCGCGAAGGTTACGAGTTAGCCGTATCACGTCCAGAAGTGATTCTGAAAACCATTGACGGTGAACTGTGTGAACCATTCGAAACGTTGACCGTTGACGTTGAAGAAGAACATCAAGGCACAGTGATCGAGAAGTTGGGTACCCGTAAAGCTGAAATGAAAGATATGCAGCTTGATGGTAAAGGTCGTGTCCGTATCGACTTTATCATCCCAAGCCGTGGTTTGATTGGTTTCCAAACTGAGTTTATGACTGCTACTTCAGGTACTGGTTTAATCTACCACTCGTTCGACCATTACGGTCCACATAAAGGTGGCGATATTGGTCAACGCGCTAACGGCGTATTGATCTCTAACGCAACGGGTAAGGCGTTGACCTTCGCACTGTTCGGTCTACAGGATCGTGGTCGTCTCTTTATCGGCCATGCGGCTGAAGTCTACGAAGGCCAAGTGGTTGGTATCCACGCTCGCTCAAACGATCTAACAGTTAACTGTTTGAAAGGTAAGCAGTTAACCAACATGCGCGCCTCTGGTACTGACGAAGCGCAAGTGCTGACTACGCCAATTACCATGACGCTTGAGCAAGCGCTTGAGTTTATTGATGATGACGAATTAGTTGAAGTGACGCCGAAAAGCATCCGTGTTCGTAAGAGACACTTGACTGAAAACGATCGTAAGCGCAATAACCGCGGTTAACAAGAGCGGCTTACTTCGGTGAGCCACCTTATGAAAGCCCCGTTAAAGAAATTTGACGGGGCTTTTTTATTTTACGTTTCAAGCTTGTTCACTGATGGCGACATATAACGTATACAATTACGACCTGCCGATTTGGCAAGATAAAGCGCGGCATCTGCTTGGCGTACCAATTCTAAGGCGCTGTGTTGCTCTGAGGGCTCTATACAGGTGACACCAAGACTCACAGTGACTGTACCAAGGTCGGTTTTGACATGGGGGATAGCAAGCGATTGGATAAGTTGATGAATGTATTGCGCCGTATCGAGTGCTGTTTGCTGATCTGTATTGGGGAGTAAAATGACAAATTCTTCACCGCCATAGCGTGCAACCAATTCACCCGCCCGACGACCTGACTGAGATAACCCCTTAGCCAGTAGTTTAAGGCAGTCATCTCCAGCGAGATGACCATAGTGGTCATTAAACAATTTAAAGTGGTCAATATCGAGCATGATTAGCGCGAGTGGTGCACTGCTGCGTTGTCCGCGGCTCCATTCCATTTGCAGTATATGGTCAAAGAGCCTACGGTTACCAATATTGGTTAAGCCGTCTGTGTTACTCAGTTTTTCTAATCGGCTGTTTGCTTCTGCCAATTCACGGGTGCGCGCTTCAATCATAGACTCAAGTTCGCGATTCCTTTCTTCTAGGCTCGTCATGGGGTAGATCTCCCCGTTATTGGCTAAACCATATGAGATAGATATGCCGCTATGGGCAATTTTCCAATCCTTGTTTTCTTGATGAAAAATGAGCACTAACCTTGCGGTTTCTTGGCAGAGTATTGATTCAGGGATCGGCAAATGTATATGGAAAAAAGCGGTAACAACAAGGATATCCTCTGCAAGATCCTGCAATGATAAATCTAGCATTTCGATGTGGATCCGCTCTGGTACTTGTGCAAAGTCTTGGCGAGTAATTCGTATCCACTCTTCTTTATTCGTGATCAGAACATCACTACTGCCCGCATAACCACTAAAATTATCGCTAAAACGCGTCGTGAGCTTGTCATTCCGTGAGGAGTACATCTCAATATATTCGTCAAAAAGTGATTGCATAAGTTGCAGGCGTCTCTGTCGCATAGACTCACTCCAAATGAGAGGATATAACGTGTTTTCGATACCCTTATAGAATAAGTATTGACGATAAAATGGTTCTGCAGTCTGATTAAAATCAATATAGTTTTGTAAAAACTAAACTAGGAGCTCAGATAGTGATCTTGCGCATTTGTTATGGTGTTTTTTAGATCTATCGTGTTGTCTTTTCGCGAAAGTAACCTAGTTTTATTCCTTAAGTTCAGGCTTTTTTGTCATGATGCTCGTTTATTCTCCCCATTTATCGAGAGTATGGACGGTATCACTAATCATAAAAACAGATTAATACAAACTGTTAAAGTCGCTTTAGGGGGTGGCAGAAAGTGATTAGTCTAGATTACACAAAAATGATTCAGGCTATACGCCCTTCGTTCGTCATCAATAAAGGAAGATCTCATGGATAAGACTCACAGCTCTCAAGGTAAATGCCCAGTAATGCATGGTGGTAATACCTCCGTCACAACCAATAATATGGACTGGTGGCCTAAGGCATTAAATCTCGATATTTTGCATCAGCACGACAAAAAAACGGATCCAATGGATCCTACTTTTAATTACAGCGAAGCATTTAAAACGCTCGATCTTGCGGCGGTAAAACAAGATTTATATGCCTTAATGACAGATAGCCAAGACTGGTGGCCAGCGGACTGGGGACACTACGGCGGATTAATGATCCGTATGGCGTGGCATTCTGCGGGTACTTACCGTATTGCCGATGGCCGTGGTGGTGCAGGTACGGGTAATCAAAGGTTTGCTCCACTTAATAGCTGGCCCGATAACGCTAACCTCGACAAGGCTCGCCGTTTACTTTGGCCGATCAAGAAGAAATACGGCAATAAGCTGTCTTGGGCTGATTTGATCATACTTGCAGGTAATGTTGCCTATGAGTCTATGGGTTTGAAAACATATGGTTTTGCAGGTGGCCGTGCCGATATTTGGCATCCAGAGAAAGACATTTACTGGGGCTCAGAAAAACAATGGCTTGCACCGAGCGATAATCCCAACAGCCGTTATTCTGGGGAGCGCGATCTCGAAAATCCATTGGCCGCTGTGATGATGGGGCTAATTTATGTGAATCCTGAAGGCGTAGATGGTAATCCTGATCCTCTTCGAACCGCACAAGATATAAGAATAACCTTCGCTCGTATGGCGATGGATGATGAAGAAACGGTTGCCCTGACCGCGGGCGGACATACTGTGGGTAAATGCCATGGTAATGGTAAGGCGCAGAATCTTGGTCCCGAGCCCGAGGCTGAGGATGTTGAAGCCCAAGGTTTAGGTTGGCTTAATAAGCACGGTCGAGGCGTTGGCCGTAATACTGTCACTAGCGGTATTGAAGGGGCTTGGACCACCCATCCGACCCAATGGGACAACGGCTATTTCTCATTGTTACTTGGTTATGATTGGGAACTGAAAAAGAGCCCTGCAGGTGCGTGGCAATGGGAACCCATTAATATCAAAGAAGAAGATAAACCTGTCGATGTTGAAGATCCGACGATTCGCCACAATCCAATAATGACAGATGCCGACATGGCGATGAAAATGGATCCTGAATATCGGAAAATTTCTGAGAAGTTCTATAAAGATCCTGCTTATTTCTCTGAAGTCTTTGCCCGTGCTTGGTTCAAATTGACCCACCGCGATTTAGGTCCTAAAAGCCGTTATCTCGGCCCAGAAGTGCCTGCAGAAGATTTAATTTGGCAGGACCCGATTCCACAGGTGGATTACCGCCTCTCTGATGATGACATTACCGCATTAAAAGCGAAAATTTTGGCATCAGGATTGAGTATTGCTGAGCTTGTAACAACCGCTTGGGATAGCGCACGCACTTTCCGCGGCTCTGATTATCGCGGTGGTGCCAATGGTGCCCGCATTCGTCTCGCACCACAAAAGGATTGGGAAGGTAATGAACCCGTCCGTTTGCAAAAAGTACTCAAAGTGCTAACCGATATTCAGACTGGTTTGAGTCAAAAAGTCAGTATTGCCGACTTAATTGTATTGGGTGGAACCGCAGCCGTAGAAAAAGCGGCCCAAGATGCAGGGGTGAATATTCGAGTACCATTCGCTTCTGGCCGTGGTGATGCTTCACAGGAGATGACGGATATAGAATCATTTGCCGTGCTTGAGCCCTTACACGATGCCTATCGCAACTGGCAGAAAAAGGATTATGTTGTTCAACCTGAAGAACTTATGTTAGATCGCACTCAGCTTATGGGACTCACAGCCCACGAAATGACAGTGTTGATTGGTGGCATGAGGGTATTAGGTGCCAACTATGCAGGTAGCGCGCATGGTGTGTTTACGGATCGTGTGGGTGTACTCAGTAATGACTTTTTTGTTAATTTGACTGACATGTCTTACAACTGGAAACCTGCTGGCAATAATCTGTACCAGATTATTGAGCGTAAAACCGGAACAGTGAAATGGACTGCTACCCGAGTCGATCTTGTATTTGGTTCTAATTCGGTGCTGAGATCCTACGCTGAAATTTATGCTCAAGACGATGCCAAAGAGAAGTTTGTGCATGACTTTGTGAATGCATGGACCAAGGTGATGAATGCCGACAGATTTGACCTCGCTTAATGGCTGAGTATTGAGATAAAACAAACAAGGTGCAGTTGAGCTGCACCTTGTTTTTTATGTCAAACTTAGCTTAATGCCCGACTCTATCTATGACTTTAATAAGTTCCATCCGAATATTATCTGGAGTTTGGCTATGCCAAAAACCGCCTAAATAGGCCCCAAGTGGTAATGCAAATAATGCCAGTAGTACCAGTGCGAGTAATCCTTTATGGCCCAATCGGTGGCCAGATTTGAGACTCAAGCCAAGCGCCGCTGATTTAGGGCAGGCGGCAACGCAGCGCATACAGGCCTGACACTCATCACTGCGAACCGTAGTTTTAGTGTGCACTATGATATTTGCAGGGCAGGCGCGGGTACATTTATCACATTTCATTCCTTTGGCGTCGATCAAGCAGTGCTGAGTATCTCGGCGGATTTTAAGTGGGCTTGCAAAGCTTAAAATCCCAAGCATGGCACCATAGGGGCACAAATAACGGCAGAATCCCTGACGACGCCATGCGGCTAACGCGAGGATCAATCCAAAGCATAACAGGGTGACAAGTCCTGGCGTGATAAAAAACAGTGCCATCTTTAAGTCGGCGATTTTATGGTAATTCCCTTCAAGATAGTAGGGTATGGTTTGGGCTGGCATGCCGATCACGATATAGCAGAGTGCGAACAATAAGAGATACTTGAGCATTCGCAGTGGCCAATCGAGCCAAGCGGGTGGGGCTAATTCCGCTTTAATAAAGCGTTTTCTAAATGCATAGAGATATTCCCCTGCTAAACCTAATGGGCAAGCCCATCCACAAAATGCTCGCTTGCAGAGCAAACCCGTGACTAAGACTGCAGCCAACATAACCGCCGCCGCAGGATGGGTTTGATCCCACAAATTGAGACTAATAATGGCCTTAAGCTCAATGCCACCCGCTATGGGTAAGAAAGCATCCACCACATCGGGACGCATTAGCCAAGGTGTTATGCCTTGTTTCAGTAATATCGTGTTAATGGTGTATTGGATAGCGACCAAGAGTAAGGACAGTGCTAAAAGATGCTGAGTACCTTCACGCAAGGTATTGATTTTAATTTCTTGCTTTAAGGAGTCTGGTGCAAATTTGTTAACGGCAAAAGCCGCAGGTAATGCAATCAGTAAACCTAGAGCTAAGGGCCAATATAGGCTAATGGCGACGGTAGCTAAACTACACAAGAGGGTGGCGATAGCTCCCCACTTTTGGCCGCTCCAATAACTAAGAGAAGCGAGATACATCAATGCCAACATCAACGTGAGTGATTCGATAAAAGTCATAGTGATGAATACAGCGAATAAGTTACAAGTACAAACTATGAGGGGTGGATGGAAGATAAGTTTTTGAGTACTAAACGAAATTGTGCAGCAGATCCAAAATTTACGCCATCAACCCACTAAAGCGCGTGATAGCTCACAAAGCTATGCATTTTAGGGTTGCACAAAAGCAACATGAGTTGCAGGGGGAGAAAAGCTAATTTATTTGCTAGAGGCTAGAGGCTAGAGGCTAGAGGCTAGAGGCTAGAGGCTAGAGGCTAGAGGCTAGAGGCTAGAGGCTAGAGGCTAGAGGCTAGAGTGTTACTCATTGTTTTGATTATTTACCAATCCATTTTTGCCCTTAAATGGATCAGACTAAGCCGTTAGTTTTGGTTTGAAACTAACAGCTTGGATTTAATGTTTATTTATTAACTTATTGATTTTTAGCTTTATTATAGCTGTTCGATTTGTTTGTCTTTTGAGTTAAGACTGACGTTATTAGTCTTTTCAGTGGTTATACTATTGCGAAGTGAACTTAGTCAGCCTTAAATTTCGCCGCATCGATAATAGCCCATAGGTGAAAGATTGCCCCTATAACGGCGGGTACGATTAGCCACCACAGGGCGTAACCTACAACGGTAATCACAAAAAATAGCAGTGCAGCTATTATTCTGCCCTGTAGCAGTTGGCCTAATCCGGGGAAAAACAGACTAGCGATGGCAGCGATAACATTACCAGCGGATCCTTGTTGAGACATCAATTCACTCCTTAGACTTGTAAATTAAGTGTTTATTGTACGAAGATAACGAGTCTATACCAACAGAATCAAGAGAAACCCGTGACTAAGAAGATAGAAGTAGCACAAATTCGAGTCTTGTTCCTTGGGATCTGGCGCTTTTTACAGCATTTAAGGCTGCGCTTAGTGGAAGATCAAATCAATATTCGGGCGGGACATTTAGCCTATGTCACTTTGCTATCACTTGTTCCTTTGGTGGCGGTGACTATGTCTATGCTATCGGCCTTCCCTGTATTTAAGGGAATACGTGGACAGATTGAAGCCTTTGTTTATGAGAACTTTCTCCCCGCTGCTGGCGATACAGTGCAAATCTATATCAATGAATTTGTAGGAAATGCTTCTAAGGGCACCGCAGTCGGTATTGCGGCACTTGTTGTGGTGGCGATTATGCTGATTTCCGCTATCGATAAGTCGCTTAATAATATCTGGCGCACTAAAGAGAAGCGTTCTGTGGTGGTGGCTTTTTCAATGTACTGGATGGTGATCACGCTTGGCCCTGTTTTGGTTGGTGCAAGTTTGGTGGCGACCTCCTATGTTGTTTCGTTAAAACTGTTTGAAGATGAGACTTTTTCTGGTGTTGTCCCTCTGTTTATTGAGCGTTTACCTATGCTGTTTTCTGTCGCAGCATTTCTGTTGTTATACATGGTCGTACCCAATCAAAAGGTGAAGTTTTTACATGCATTATTAGGGGCACTAGTCGCAGCGCTGCTGTTTGAGTTAGGGAAAAAAGCTTTTGCTTTGTATGTCACTCAGTTCCCAAGTTATGAGGCTATTTATGGTGCCTTAGCAACGATTCCTATCTTATTTGTGTGGGTGTATCTGTCATGGATGATTGTATTACTGGGGGCAGAAATTACCGCGGCTATGCCCGAGTATCTCGATTATGAATCGAGTTTCGATAAGGACGAAGCGAGTACGAAAACTTAAGTTTTTGCCGATTAATTGCGGTAATAGGTTTTATGTTGGCAGTATAACCATATAAATATAAAGGAAAAGTTGTGATAGCGTTAATTCAAAGAGTGAGCCGTGCCAGCGTGTTGGTCGATAACCAAACCCTAGGTTCAATTGATAAAGGCTTGTTAGTCTTGCTCGGGGTTGAGCGGGAAGATAACCGCGAAAAAATGGAAAAATTAGCCACTAAGGTGATGAGTTATCGCGTGTTTTCCGATGAAAATGGCAAGATGAATCTCAATTTAGAACAAGTCGGTGGATCTTTATTAGTCGTGTCACAATTTACCTTGGCCGCCGATACAGGCAGAGGCTTGAGGCCGAGTTTTTCTGGGGCAGGTACGCCAGATCAGGCATTGACATTGTATGAAGAGTTTGTTGCTTTTTGCCGCGATAAGGGTGTTACTACAGAAACCGGACAGTTCGGTGCCGATATGCAAGTGTCCTTAGTCAATGATGGCCCAGTGACCTTTAATCTGCAGGTGTAACTTCTATCGAGATGTTTATCTTGGGGCCCCGGTGATTGAGTATTAGACATAATCAATGTCGCTTGTACCAAGAGGGAGTATTAAGGGAAATGCGCATGGATCAATTACTCATCAAATTACGCCAGACTTGGCACAGTACGATCCCCGTTAGCGAGTTTATGCAGATTGTGCCACTCGATTACAGTGAGGGAGAGTTTCGAGTCACAGCGCCGATAACGCCCAATATTAATCTGCATCAGACCATGTTTGCGGGCAGCATTTATACACTGATGACCTTAACAGGCTGGGGGGCCGTGTGGCTTAATCAACAGTTGATAGGCGTGGCGGGTGATATTGTGCTCGCTGATGCCCATATGCGTTATCTCGCACCTGTGAGTTCACAACCTGTTGCACGCGTGGTATGGCAGGATGCCAATTTAGCTGGATTATCTGCAGGACGAAAAGCTAAAGTCCGACTTGTGGTTGAACTTTACTGTGGTGAGCAACGATGCGCTGAATTTACGGGCCTCTATATTAGCATTCCAAATATTACTAAATAGTTGTCATTGTTTGCTTTTTGTGTTCTTTCATCGTTGATGTTGTTTTAATCTTGCAATAGAATCTTTGGCTTAATGCAACTTAGATTGCATCCTCCATAGTCTGTACGGTTCGTTTACGCTGTATAGTGCTATTTGCATTGATATTAAGGATAACCGATGCGATTTCTCTCCAGTGTGCTTATTGTTCTGTTCTGTTTTCATCTTAGTGGCTGCGCGAATACCAAATTAAATGCAAATAAATTGCCTAAGGGTGTGGTACTGAATAAGTCCATTACGCTCCCTGTGGATGTGAGTGTTGCCTATTATTTGCCACATTCGCAGTTAAATAATCGTTTTTATTTAGAGAAATGGAATATTTGGGTCGATCCAGGAAAATCACTCAGTGATGGTGTGAAGGATGGTTTTGGTGCTTATTTTTCAAATGCTAAGCTGTTAGACCGCACGCAAGCTAATCAATATGGGTTATTGATCGATATCGATCCCGAGTGGAAATTTGAATCGGGCAAAGCAGAAATGATCATGAGTTATCGGGTATTTAATGGTTCCGATAAGCCTATTCGAGAGGGACAAAAATCCTTTAAGACAGATATTGGTTATCTTGGGGATGGTTTAGGGCTTTATAACGCATCATTGCGAGCGACTCAGTTAGTGATTGTCGATGTGCTAAATGCGTTAACGCCTTCTGCAAGTAACTACCCTGCGCAGTATGCAATGAAAGATGTATCGGCGAATTTACTCGCAAATATGAAAAAACCAGTCAGTACCGGGACGGGGTTTTATATTAATCCGCAGGGACAAATTGTTACTGCGGCCCATGTACTCAAAAATTGCATGGTGACACAGGTGAATGTTGGCGATAAATCCTTTGATGCGGTCGTAGAGGCTAGCTCGACCCTATTAGATTTAGCGGTTGTCAGTACGGGCACACCAGTGGAGCAATACTTGCCATTGCGTAAAGGTACAGAGATTTTTCTTGGTGAGGCCATTACCAATGTTGGTTATCCCTTACAGGGATTATTGGCGGCTTCACCTAATTTAACGCGAGGCAATATTAGTTCGCGCGAGGCATTAAAAGGCGCGGTTGGACAGTTCCAGTTTTCGGCACCGATCCAACCTGGTTCTAGTGGCGGCCCAGTGGTCTCTGACGGCGGGGAGTTATTAGGTATCACCGTCAGTACGTTAAATGTGACGAGTCTGCGTGAATCGGGCGCGCTACCGCAGAATGTTAACTTTGCCCTCGATGCGAAATATGCTGCCTGCTTTTTAGATAAACACCACATTAGTTATCAGTCGGTAGAGCCCAATATGAAGGGTGATATTCGAACGGCAAATGCGGCTGCGCTTGGTGCTGTAGTACAACTAAATTGCTATCAATAAGGATGTTTCCAATGCCATTTATGCTTCGTATTTTAATGCTGGGTTTGTTGCTAATCAGCCCATTCGTTAAGGCGCAAACAACGGTACTTCCACCAGTGTTTTTTATCAGTACCATTGATTCAACAGACTTTTATAACAAACTCAAGGGCACACCTTTATTTGAAAAAATGGATAAAGAGAATATCGGTAATCCACTAAAGCTCATTGTGACTTATAACATGGAACCTACAGCAGGGGGAGAGGCCGCGGGATTGACCTCGGCTATTTTAGCGGGTGGTTCCCTAGGGCTGTTGCCTATGGTGACCAATAATGATTTGGTGCTGACCTATGAGTTTAGGGTCCACAATGAGGTGGTTGCCAGTGTCAGTTATCGTGAGAATTTCACCAAGGC
This sequence comes from Shewanella sp. JNE2, assembly GCF_023159115.1. NCBI lineage: Bacteria > Pseudomonadati > Pseudomonadota > Gammaproteobacteria > Alteromonadales > Shewanellaceae > Shewanella > Shewanella sp. JNE2. The sequence goes on from NZ_CP096169.1 coordinate 291,635, forward strand.
TCACAATATGTATTCTAACGAGGGATTGTATAGCCTTGATAAAGATAGTTTGGCCTGGGCGATGACAACTACGGATAAGTTTATTGAAGATATTCAAAAAGTCCCTGAATTATCCCATCTCATTAACGAGTACAACTATTATTTTGTTCAATAGTTTTGAGCGATTGATTTTCAAATGTCAAAGGCTAGCTGTGCTAGCCTTTGGTGTAACCTTTCTAAAAAATCGAAGCTAATCTCAGATTTTATCCGCTTTATTTCTTTTTTATGAGCTAATACACTAGCGTCATAGAGTTGAGATATTCCATCTGACTCTGAGTCATTTACCTATTTTCGGAGCAGATTATGTCTAAAGTCTTAATTTTAAAATCAAGCATTCTTGGCGGTTATTCACAATCTGCCGTGTTAATTGACCACTTAGCGAACCACTGGGAAAACCAAGGCGCCGCTATTACAGTACGTGATTTAGGCGGTAAAGACGTACTGCCTATGGTAGACGGTGAAATCGCTTCTGGTCTACGTGGTGGCGCCGAATTATCGGCTCGTCAGCAAGAAATGCTTGCCTTATCAGATACCTTAGTCGCTGAATTAAAAGCGAACGACACTATCGTTATCGCGGCACCTATGTATAACTTTACCATTCCAGCCCAACTTAAAAACTGGATCGATTTTATTGCCCGCGCTGGTGTGACTTTTACTTACACCGAAACCGGTTCAAAAGGATTAGTGGAAGGTAAACGCGCCGTGTTGGTGACGACTCGTGGTGGCGCTCACAAAGATGGCCCAACCGATCACGTTGTACCTTACTTGAAAACGGTTTTAGCTTTTATAGGTATCACCAATGTTGAAGTGGTTTACGCCGAAGCACTGAATATGGGGCCAGAAGCACACGATAAAGGCATGAGCGAAGCCAAACACAGTATTGATTTGTTAACTGCTTAATAGTCAAATAAATTTAATAAAATGCCAGCTTATATAAGCTGGCATTTTTGTTTGAGTAGTGCCAATAACCTATCTCACTTCGGTTGCACCCTTGGTTTACCGCAGACGCTATTCTGGGGTAATTGGCTGGAGGTTACTAGATACTGCCTCGTTGGTAGTGAATGATGTCGTGGAATACCACGGCTTGCTCGTTTAGATTGCGATAGCCATGGGGTTTGTCGGCCGCAAATCGTACTGCTTCACCTTGGTTGAGTGTTTGCCACTCGCCATCGACTAGCACTTCCATAGTACCGCTCAAGACAATGACATGCTCAGTGACACCCGTTTCATGGGGCTCAGAAAGGCGCTCATAGTGTGGCAGCAGCGTGAGCTCAAACATCTCGAAACCGAAGCGCTCTTCAAAGGGGAAGAGTGAGGCGACTAGCATACCGTCGGTAGCGGGTTGTTGGCGTAACTCGTCGGGCTTACGGAATACAGCGCCTTGGCTCTGGGGTGTGGGTTCGAGAAAGGTCGACAGCGAGATATTGAATCCACTGGCTATTTTCCACAGCGTCGCAATGGTTGGGCTTGATTCACCGCGCTCGATTTGTCCTATCATGGCCTTACTAACGCCCGTCTCTTGGGCGGCTTTATCTAAACTCCATCCCTTTTGGTTGCGAAGTGCTTTAAGCGTGGTGGCGAGATAGCTGTTTATCGTCTGCACAATGGCCCCATCATTTTTATAAAAATTTAGTTTGTACGTTATAACGCACAGGTGTTATCTTGTCCATCTCGTACGTTATAGCGCACAAAAGCCATCTTGTTCATTTTATAAGTTATAGCGCACAAAGTAATGGCGACAGCAATTGCAGAAAAAGGGAGTGGGTATGTGGCGAGATGCAGGGAGTTTATCAAAAATATCAGCGGGATTTATTGCGGTATTAGTGGGTTATAGCAGCTCTGCTGTGATCATCTTTCAAGCGGCGGAGGCTGTGGGGGCGACACCAGCACAAATCAGTTCATGGCTGTGGGCTTTAGGTGTGGGCATGGGGGTGACCAGCATAGGGTTATCGCTTTACTACAAGAATCCTATTCTAACGGCTTGGTCTACACCGGGCGCAGCGCTGATGGTGACTAGCCTTGCGGGATTGAGCGTCAACCAAGCCATAGGCGCTTTTCTGGTGAGTTCGATGTTAATTACTCTTTGCGGGGTGGCGGGCTGGATGGATAAACTTATTCGTATCATGCCGCAGTCGGTGGCTTCCGCCATGTTAGCGGGGATCCTGCTGCAATTTGGGCTAGGGCTATTTCAGGCGATGCAAACCCAGTTGAGCCTCATATTAATCATGCTGTTGGTGTTTGTCGTCGTTAAGCCTTTTGCGCCGCGTTACATCATCTTGCTGACCTTGCTGGTGGGCATAGGCATGAGTTTTCAATTAGATTTGCTCAAGCTAGATGCGGTTCAGTTGCAACTGGCGATGCCGGTGTGGACGACACCTGAGTTTTCGTTGGCGAGTGTGATTGGTGTAGCATTACCGCTGTTTGTGGTGACTATGGCCTCGCAAAATATGCCGGGCGTTGCTGCGCTGCACGGTAATGGTTACAGGCCACCCATTTCACCTTTGATCACGAGCACAGGGTTAATAGGGGTTATTCTCGCGCCATTTGGCGGTTTTGCCTTTAACTTATCCGCCATCACAGCGGCGATTTGTATGGGTAAAGAAGCAGATCCGAATCCCGCGACTCGTTACTGGGCGGCGGTGTGGGGCGGGGTATTTTACTTTATCACTGGGTTACTCGGTGCCACTGTGGTTGGTCTGTTTTCCGCTTTCCCGAAGGAATTAGTACTGGCCATCGCCGGATTAGCCCTGCTCGGCACTATTGCCAATAGTCTGACCGCTGCATTAGCTAAAACGGAAGATCGCGAAGTGGCAGTGATCACTTTTTTGGTCACCGCATCGGGTTTTAGTGTGCTGGGTATTGGTAGTGCATTCTGGGGGTTATTACTTGGGTTTATCATCCATTGGTGGAACGGGCACAGAACTGCATCAGTAGTTAAGCGAGCGAATACTTAACTGCAGCAAAGCGCCTTAGAGATGAATTTCAAAGACTAAGGCGCATGTGTTTTAGATTCTCTTCGTCATAAACACGCTATTGGAATCGAGTTGATAGGTGTCGAAGGGGCCGCAGATTTCAAAACCAAATTTGCAGTAGAGCAGGCGAGCGGGGTTGAAGAAGTCCATCGAACCTGTCTCTAGACTCAGGCGTTTGACGCCAGCGCTTTTGGCATCGTTAATCAAGTGCTGCAATATCTTAGATGCTATACCTTGCTGCTTATAGGGCGCGGCGGTGCGCATGGATTTGATCTCCGCATGCTCGGTATCTAACCATTTTAGTGCACCACAGCCCGCTAAATTGTTGCCATCCCAGAGGGTCCAAAAGCGAATATTGGGCTGACGCAGGCCATCAAGATCTAATGCGTGAACGCTTTCAGGCGGAGAGGTTGCCCGCATATCGTTGAGGTGTTCCTGCAGTAATGCCGCTATCTCGGGTCCTTTAAGGTCATCAAGGATGATTTTCATGGCTCTTATGGTGATTGTCATGGCAGATCGGGTGCTCCCTATTATTGTGGCTTATCCATAATGGCGTCATCGCTTTGTTATCTATTTGCCAATGCGCCGTGGTGGATAAGCAAATCTTAAGCCATAAAACTAGATGAGGAGATACATAAATTCTTATATCAACTGCGTAAATGCCCCAAAGCAAGATAACTGAGTTGCGTGGCATTCATTGCCATTGTTTCCCCAGTGACACGCCATAAACTCATCCCTGAGGGCTCTACTAAAACATATATGGACCCATCCGGTTTGCAAGACATTCGATATCAATTTTGAGAAGAGTTCATTGCACCCATATATTCGGCCTGTTATTGAGGGATTCCTCTGGCCCTGATGGATATTTGCTTCTACTGTCCTTATCATCCCTGCGGCTTCATCAGAGCCTGTGTTTTCGTAAGGTTTTTAGTAGATCAGTCTGACTGTCTCATCATCAAATCAAGTGTCTTAGCAACTTGCTGGTTGGTTAATCGTTAACATAATAAGTACATTTGATGTTGTTACATAGCGAGCCGAAACTCTTCTTCACGTGCCGCGATAACCCATGACATTCTGGCGAGCTTATTCGCGACGGCCACACACGCACGATTGAAACCTCGGCGTTCCGCTAGCTGGATAGCCCAACAACTCAACTTATCCGACTTACTCCCACTGTGCCGCAACACCGCTCTGGCGCCGTGGATGAACAGCGTACGTAAATAGGCGTTTCCCCGCTTACTTATCCCGAGGAGGTTATCTTTCCCGCCACTGCTGTGCTGCTTAGGTACTAAGCCACACCAAGCTGAAAAATGTCGGCCATTGCTAAAGTCTTTACCGTCACCCACTGCAGCATAAATCGCCGTAGCGGTGACAGGCCCAACACCAGGGATAGTCTGTAATCGCTGACAAATCACATTGTTTTGAGTTTCGTTTAGTACTTGAGTGTCACAACTCTTAAGCCGTTTTTCAATGTCGATAACCTCATCATATAACTGATAAAAGATGGCTCTACCCTTGGTGGTCAGTGTATTGGCTTCATCGATCAAAATATCAGGTAGCTGGGCTTTAAAAGCCGATTTACTTTTGGTCATCACAATGCCGTATTCCGCTAGCATCCCTCTGACTTGATTGATTAAAGCTGTTGATTGTTTAGTTAATCGTTCCCGCATACGGTGGAGCAGTTGCACATCTTGCTGCTCGACGCTTTTGGGTTTTACAAACCGCATGTTGGGTCGCTGCGCAGCCTCCGCAATGGCTAGCGCATCGTTGTAGTCATTTTTATTACCTTGCCTAAAAGGAACCACATACTGCGGGGCAATTAACTTAACTATGTGCCCAAATTGCTCAAATTCTCTGGCCCAATAACTCGCGCCGCCACACGCCTCCATAACGATAAGGCAAGGCTCAATTTTCGCGACAAAGGGCAGCAAGTCTTTGCGTCTAAGCATTTTCTTTTTGATTAACTTGCCAGCTTTATCAACACCAACAAGATGAAAAACAGACTTTGCGATATCTAAACCGATTGTAGTAATCTTCATAGGTGGACCCGTCCTCTTTCTGATGAGTTTTAGCGACTACATCGTGGCCCATTGCGAGGCCGATTTAAAGTGGATGGGTCCATTCCATTATCCATGTTTTAGAAGGTCACTGGTGCAACAATGACAATCCTAACTGACCCTTCAGCTGTTTTTCAGCTAAAAATTTATAGCCCTAAAGCTTGCTGCGTCACCAGTGAATTAATCTGTGAGTGTTCTTAGATTTTGAATGATAAAGCTGAAACGATATCAAGTGATTACCCTCTAAACTGTATAAAAAACAGCTACCCCAAAAAAGCAAATTCCTATAGCATCATTTATACCAATTAACATGGGCGTGGTAGTGGCTAAGTCAAATAAGCGATTTATACCCGACAAACAGCGCAGTGCATAAATATTAAGACGTTATGTGAATTTTTGGAAAGGAGTTCGTGTGAGCAAGTTAATTATCTTTATAATAGCTTTAGTATTTTTCACCTCTCGCCCGCCAACTGATGATTTTGATTACGATGCTTTCGTTAAAGCTTATCACCACGCGCAGATAATGACTCAGCAACCGAATGCAACAAAGGACGATCTTGAGCGCTATTTATCCTTATCTTACCGATGACGTTGGCAACCAACATTTTCCAAATGCGCCTGACGATTCTCGTGAACCTAATGGTAAAGACATGATGCGTAAAGGGATGAGCCGCTACTTTGGTGTTCATACAGAATACAAAGCAGAAATCATCGACTATCAGTATGGTTACAATGTAGTTTCTATTAAGCACAAGTTTTAAGCGAAGGGGCAGCGGTCAGATGGTTCGGATTTTAGCTATAGCAAAGTAGCTCTGGATGTTCTTGAACTTGAAAACGGCAAAGTCTCTGTGAGCCGTCGGTACAGTGAATAATTCACGTAATAAGCAAATCTTATCGCCAGCAAAAAGCGATGGCTGCGACCTCAACCCACTGTGCGACTTTCCGCGCTAAATTTGAGCGTTATAGGGTTAATTGAAGATTAGGAGTGCATTTGATGGAAAGAGGCGTCGTTGCGTCACCAGCACTAATTGATATTACTTTGAGTGGCTTTACTATGAAGCGCTCAATTTCAAAAGAGGAAATTCGATACTACAGTTTGTATTGGGATAAGGTCGTGATACCCGGCAGTAACCTAGTGTATGTGGGAGTTCCTGAAGAAGATATTCTTATCCAAACTGGTGTTATAGAACGGCCCCTGGTAGGTTTCTCTGGTACATGGAGTGGATCTGATTTAGGCCATTCATTCGCTCTTGCTCAGGCAAAAGTTGCGGAAGATTTACTAGCATCAAATCGCGAAGTTGATTGGGTTTTACATCAAATGGGCTCATCGCTTGTGTTACCAAGTAAATTCCAGATGCAGCAACCGAATTTACGATTTGATTTGGTTAATGCTTTGCCAGTTCCATCTGGAGATATACCTATAGAAGATGTCTTAGAATTCAAAAATAGAAGGCGAGACCAACTAAATGTATTGCATAAATCATTAGATGACCTTTATACCCAGATAATTAATTCTCCTGATCCAGACTTTGCCTCAACTAGAGTTGTTGCTGATCTTAAAACCGCAATATCAGAATTGAATCAAGTATCAAACGAACGTTGGAAAATGACTCGTAAATACGACTTTTCAGCACAGCTTAACTTAGACGGTGGAAAAATAGCTCAAGGTGTGGCAGCAGGTGCTGTGTTTGACTTCTTTTCCAACCCAACAGACTTACCTCTTGGGGCTATAGCAGGTGGACTAGTTTCATTAATAAAGTTGCAAGCTAAAGTCTCCACAATTTTTGAACCAGCTAAGAGTCAGTCTTCGTTAGGTTACTTAGCGTTAGCGCATAAAGAGAAGGTGCTCCCCGCCCTATAACAAGACTTCTATTGTTCGTTTTTCCAAAATGGTTGGTGAAGCAGGCCATCGTTAAATGTTAGTTCTAGTCTTTTGAACTTAGAGGCTACGCAGATGCTAGAAAGGCTGGCCATGGTGATTGGTGAGACGACCGTCCGCCCCATGGACGGGGCGGTCGAGCATCCAGGGATGGACTCGCTGCGTGTCGTCGAGTCAGTACCATGGTTGGCCTCACTCCTACTTTTTATATCTGCTCTATGAAAGGGGTGAGACTATTTCAGATGATTTTGTGGTAGTTGTGGCTGGCCTAACAGGGCAACGATGAGGATGAAGTCGTCTTCTTTTGTGAAGTAGGCGGTGTGTTTAGCAATCGGAAAGTAGAATCCGTTGGGGTAAATATCTTCGCAGCTTCTGCCTAATCCGGGGTTATCGGCTAACATTTGCAAGCCGGATATTAGGCTTTCTTTGTATTTGTGCCACTGCGACTCAGAAAAGTGTTGAATGGTGTAGTCTTTAATCTTTAGTAAGTGAGTTTGAGCTAACTTACTCAGTTTATAGCGTTTATTTTTCATGTAAGTTGCTACAGGGCGTTAAGAAAATCTTCACCATCAACAATATTACCTTTCGCTAAGTCTTCTTTAGCAGCGTTGAAGCAGTGTTTAAGGTAATCCGCTTTCATCGCCTCAAGTTGTTCGAAGTCGTGAATAGACATCACAACAACCGCATCTTTACTGTTTTTGCTGATCTTGATGGGTTCACGTTGAGCGTTTAGCAGTAACTCACCGAAATTTCGTTTGGCGTCATTGGCTGTTAATGTTTGCACGAATAAGCCCTCTTATTTGGAAATACAGTGGCAGTATAGTGCATTGTGCGAAACGGTCAAAACGATTAAATCGTGCGATTTAAGCTCAACGCAAATGAGAAGCCAATTTAACAAATCACCATTCATGGCAAATTGCACTAGCCTTTTAAACCTACAGATGACACAAGTACTCGAAAGGCAAACCATGGTGATTGGCGAGACGGCCGTCAGCCCCATTTGCAGCGCGTCGGTGAGTCAATGCCATGGCAAGCCTGTATGAGTGGGTACCAGCAAACGCTACAATCCAAACCGTTGAAGTGATAGATCGCTCAGTACTATTTCCAACACTTTCTTCATATCAATGTGATGGAATGAGTTCTCTAAGCCACCCACTGTTAATTTTTACTTCCTCATATTCAAAACTATCCAAACGGATATAAAAATGGCCGAGGATAAGCTCGGCCATGATTTACTCGATTAAGGGTAAAACGGGTAGGTTTAGTAGTATTTCTTCAAATAACTCTTGGCGTAGTTTTTGAGTTTTTTGTTTGAGCTCGTGGTTGCCATATTTTCAATCACATCGCGGTAAGCGGTATTCCCTGAACTAGCTAGCGCTTTTGCCATGTTGGCATAGGTATCGATGGCGAGTTTGTCATCGGCCATTAAGCGTGGTGTTTTCAATTCGTTACTGAGTACGGCAAGGATAAAATCATCGTACTGGCGGTCATCCATGATGCGTTTAGCTGCGAGACGCATTAATTCTAAATCATTGCTGCGTAGGGCATTGGCAAAGGCATTATTTTGCTGACTTTGATCGGCAGTATATTGGCTTTTATCCGCAAGAATCGCATTCCATTTTTTATATATCGTTATGTTTTCTAAAGCTTGACCTGCGTATTTTTTGAGTTTTTTAGGATAATCACCATTAACAATCTTGTTGATGGTTTCGCTGTACTTATCATTGCCTGAATAAGCTAAGCCTTTGACTAACCAAGCACTGTAGTCAATGGCATTTTTTTCAGTGGCTTGGGGCAAAGATGCGAGTAGCTTTGCTTCGAGCGCATCAAAAATGGCAGGATCGGATAAACCAGCGATGGTGAGTGATTCAATGGCTTCTTTTTGCTTGAATTGGTTATCACCCTTAAAGATTTCTTGATAGGTTTCAACTGTATATTCCTGAGCCAATAAAGGCGAGCTTAATAAACTGATGCTAAGCAGCATACCTGCAAACAGTGGTTTCATGGTGATGTCCTTATGTGGTTTTTATATGTTGTTATTGGGCCCAGCGTTTAAAAATCAGCGAGGTATTAATGCCGCCAAAGGCAAAATTATTACTCATCACATAATCTGTATCGATTGGGCGCGGCTCGTTGCGGATATAGTCCAAATCGGCGCATTGTGGGTCGATACTCTCAAGATTGAGTGTCGGCGCAAACCAGCCCGCATTCATCATCTCAATACTCACCCAAGCTTCTAGTGCACCGCATGCGCCTAAGGTGTGGCCCGTGTAGCTTTTAAGGGATGAAATCGGCATGTTAGTGCCAAATACCGCATGGGTCGCGTGACTCTCGGCAATATCACCACGGTCGGTCGCCGTGCCGTGGGCGTTGACATAGCCTATGGCGCTAGGCTCAAGCTGTGCATCTTTGAGGGCTAATCTGATGGCGATTTCCATGGTTTGTGCGTTTGGTTGAGTGACATGTTGGCCATCTGAATTCGTGCCAAAACCGACTAACTCAGCGTAAATCTTGGCGCCGCGCGCCTTGGCGTGTTCTAGCTCTTCGAGTACCAGCGTACAAGCACCTTCGCCAATCACTAGGCCATCACGGCTCGCATCGAAGGGGCGTGGCGTGAGTTCGGGAGTGCTGTTTTTAGTGCTAGTGGCAAACAGGGTATCGAACACGACAGCCTCTGTGGGGCAGAGTTCTTCACCGCCGCCCGCCAACATTAAGGTTTGATGACCGTATTTGATGGCTTCATAGGCGTAACCTATGCCTTGGCTCCCCGAGGTACAGGCGCTGCTAGTGGTGTGAATTCGGCCCTTTAAGCCGAAAAATACCCCCACATTTACCGCTGTGGTGTGTGCCATCATGCGGATATAACTCGTGGCGGTGACGCCAGACATATCACCGGTCTTCAACATATCGCCAAAGGCGATGATGGCATCGGTACTGCCAGTGGACGAGCCATAGGCGATACCCATTTCACCCGAGGACACGATAGGATCGTCTAACAATCCCGCATCGATTAATGCAAGTTCACTGGCGCGGGTCGCCATGATAGAAACCCGACCCATAGAACGAATTTTCTTGCGCGAATAATGGCTTGGCACTTCAAAGTCGCTAATGGGCGCGGCTAAGCGGGTATTGAGGCCATCGTATTTATCCCATTCGCCCATAGTGACAACACAGTTTTTCTGCGCCTTAAGGCTCGCCGCTATCGCCTCCCAATCATGGCCCAGGGCGGTAATGCCGCCAATGCCAGTGACAACCACTCGTTTCCCTAAGCGGGTTTGATTTGTCGGCTCGCTCATTTAGATCATGCCTCCATTGACTGATATCACTTGGCGAGTGATATAGGCGGCATCGTCAGACATTAAAAATGCGGCTAAGGCGGCGATTTCACTGGGTTTACCCATGCGGCGCATCGGCACTAATTGCTCGACCATATCCTTAGGAATATCAGCCACCATGTCGGTTTCAATCAAGCCGGGGGCGATACAGTTGACGGTGATTTTGCGTTTTGCCAGCTCTAATGACAATGCCTTAGTCGCGCCGATAATACCCGCTTTTGAGGCGCTGTAATTGACTTGGCCACGGTTGCCCGCAATGCCAGAAACTGAGGCTAAGGTGATGATGCGCCCGCCCTTGCGACCTTGTACCATAGGCATGACGCAGGGGTGGATGACATTATAAAAACCGTCTAAGTTAGTGTGGATGACGCTGTCCCACTCGCTTTCTGTCATAGCAGGAAAGGCGGTGTCGCGGTTGATACCAGCATTGAGGATCACGCCATAATAGGCACCATTGGCCTCGATATCGGCTTCAATGGCGGCTCTGACGGTTGCGCGGTCGGCGACATCAAATTTCAGCAGGCTCACATTCACCCCAAGCGCGCGGATTTGCGCGGCAGTGTCATCGGCAGCTACTTGGTTACTGTGGTAATGCAGGGCGATATCGAAACCCGCAGCGGCGAGTTTTAGGGCGATGGCTTTACCAATGCCACGGCTCGAACCGGTAACTAATACTCTGTTATTCATCTGTTTTCTCCACCCCATTTTATCGTTATGTGTCGGTATGGGGTTGCATGTATTTATGGTAAAAAGGTAGCTTGTTAAGGCGCTTTAAGGCTTTTTTATCTACATCATTGCTTTAGTGCCCAAGGCTTCTATTTGCCGCGTCTTGATTGCCTGCAAGGTAGGCTTGTGTGTCCTGAGGTTGGAACACATTTACATTGGCTTGGGCCACTAAGCTCTTTTCTAGGTTAGAGCCGGCTTCGGGCAGCAGATAAATTTGGCAATCGAATACCGCTAATCCCGATTCCTCTTGATAGAGGCGGCTGACTTGGGTGCGATAGGTGCGCCCGAGCTCATATTGCTTGGCATACAAGGTTAATTTGCGCGATCCCAATAGAAAACCCACGCGGATTTTATCATTGCGAAGCTTTGCCTCAACACCCGCAAGGGCGGCAATACTTTGGGCCATATATTCGATACCCACATAATTGGGTACGGATTGATGTTTGTCATCGAAATAGGGGCTCTTGGCCGTGATAGTGACTTCGGTCTCTAGGTTATCGCGCCGATAGCCAATGATTTTATCGAGCAAAATCATCGGTGCCCTATGGGGAATAAAATCGGCAATATTCTGTTCGGCAAAGGGTTTGTTGATCTTAAGTAACTGCATGGTACTAGGCCTCGTTACGGCAGAAAATCAGGCTGGCATTACTGCCGCCAAAGGCGAAGGAATTGCTCATCACATAATTAAGCGCGCCCTTAGCGGCGACTTGATGGCGCTCGACCAATGCAATGGGCGGATCCTGTGGATCGACTTGTCCGTCCCATTGATGGGGCGGCAGGGCTTGGCGGTGATTATGTGCTGAAAGTAATAAATAACAGAAGGCGGCTTCAATGGCGCCAGCGGCACCTAAGGTATGGCCGACTAAGGGCTTGGTCGAGCTACAAGGAGGCGTGTTCACGCCAAACACTTCAACCACGGCGCGGCTTTCCATCGCATCATTTTTAGGCGTGGCTGTACCGTGCAAGTTAATGTAACCAATGTCTTTTGCTGCAATGTGTGCATCTTGCAATGCCGCGTGCATGGCAGTGATGGCGCCTGCGCCTTCGGGGTGTGGCGCCGACATATGGTGCGCATCGCTCGACTCGCCAATACCCGCTAGCATGACCTCTGACTCGCCCAAAGTGAGGGTGAATAACGCCGCGCCTTCGCCGATATTGATGCCATCACGGTTGATACTAAAAGGATTGCAGTGGCCTTTCGAGACAGATTCTAAGGCGTGAAAACCATTGACTGTGAGTTGGCATAAACTGTCGACACCGCCGACAATCACCATATCGCAGAGGTTAGCCTGTAATAGGCGTTTAGCGCTGGCAAACACTTTGGCGCTGGATGAGCAGGCGGTTGAAATTGTGTAGCAGGGACCATCGAGCTCAAAATATTGGCGTAAAAAGTCGCTGGTGCTGCCGAGTTCTTGCTGGAAATAGTGGTAATCCGCCGGAAAGTATCCGTGTTGATTGCGGTAGCTCAGCGCGGCTTCACCTTTTGAAATCCCTGACGTGCTCGTGCCTAGCACTACACCAATACGGGCATGACCAAAACCCCGTTTCGCTTGTTCAACTGTGGTCGCAATTTGCAGTGCGGCGCACAGCAGTAATTGGTTGTTACGGCAATCGAACTGAATGAGTTTTTCGGGAATGGTTGGTAGCGCTGCCGTCACGGGGGCAACTAAGGTTGGGTGCTCGAACAGGAGAGTGTCACTGCGCAGCATCGCACTGGTATCACCGGCGATCAGGCGGTCTAAAACCTGCTGGGGATCTTGCCCTAGCGGGGTACACAATCCAATCTGTGTAATAGCTACTCTGTTCATCATTGTGTGTCTTTTTACCATGGCACAGTTAAGTGCGGATGCTAACAGATTAAATAGGTTCGATTTCTAGCTCAAATTTAGCTTGTGGCATAGTTAAGCTGATGTGGGCTTGCCAAAGAGCATCGCCGATATTTTGCTGATAACGGATTTGCACCACATGGGTTTGCTGGCCGCTTTTACTGATCAAGGTGTCTTGACTATAGATCTGGCGACAAGGGATTGTATTCACTCGGGTGCCTACAAGTGCATCGCCCTGATTTCCCCCAACCGTATCGCAAAGGCCTGTGACTAAATGACCACCTTCTAAATGGGCGCGAATACTCTGCTCAGGCCAATAGATCAGTTGCATCATCGCCATTAAATACTCAGCTTTAAAATTGTCCCCTAGCAGCACGCTTTGTTCACTGCTGAGTGTATTACCATCATAAACTAAGGTAAATAAAGCCTGTCCGAGTGGTGCTAAGCCAACGAGCGTCATGCGCTCATTCTCTAACTCTAATTGAGTGAGTAGCTCGTGGGATTTATCACCCACTTTAATGCTGACCTTTTGGCTAAAGGACTGGGGCGAAGTTAGCTTAACTTTGCTGTCGGTTTGCGGGCTGCTAATGTCGGCGGGTTTGGCCGTCGGCTTAGTCAGAGGCTTATCGGCTGCGGGGGCAAAATCATGGGGCAGTGGCGCCAAGCAATAACGCATGTCTTTAGCGAGGCCGACACAGGTTTGCCTGAACAGCAGTTCGCTACATCCAGTCAGCCCTAGACTGATGATCAGTAGCGCGGGGAACACTCGCCATTTCGCGTTAAAGTTGAGCGACATGCGGTTACGCCTCTGAAAATTCAGGAGTGGAAACTTGGTTTTGGCACAATTCGACCACCATATTCAGGCGGCGCTCCGAGTCTTTAACGAAGGGATTATTGAGGTCCCAAGCGTAGCCCGCCAGAATCGAGCAAATCATTTGCTTGATGCGTGGATTCGGTTCTTCATAGAAGATCACATCCTGAAAGCGGCCATCATACCAAGCTTGCACATAGGTGCGGAAGGTATTCACCCCCTGCATTAAAGGTGCTGAGTAATCGGCTTGCCAGTCAACCGTTTCGCCATTGAGTTGTTTAGTCACACATTTTGCTGCCATCGATGCCGATTGCATGGCGATAGTGACGCCGGAGGAAAATACCGGATCAAGGAACTCGCCGGCATTACCCAGTAGGGAGAACTTGTCGGTCGCAAGCCGTGACACATTGGCTGAATAACCCTTGAGTGTGGCGCATTCTTGCACCACCTTAGCGTTTGCCAGTAGGGCTTTTAGTCCTGGTTCTTCATTGACTATGCTCATCAATTGTTGCTCAAGCGAACCTTGTAAACGCGCAAGTAATTGCGGTTCTGCCACTACGCCGAGTGAACAACGGCCATTGCTAAAGGGAATGAGCCAATACCAAATGTCCTTATGCTCAGGGTGGACGCTGATTAAAATCTTATTTCGATCAAAGTTAGGATCGCTGATGTTGTCTTCCACATGGGTAAAGATGGCGCTGCGCTGTGGTAGGCAAGATGGACTTTCTAAGTCGAGCAAGCGGGGTAACACGCGACCAAAACCACTGGCATCAAGCACATATTGGGCGCTGATTTGATAAAGCTCGCCCTGTTCATTGCGCACCATTAAGCATGGATTCTCGGTTAAATCTATCGCCTCGACGGTTTCGCCGTAGCGGATTTCGACCCCTTGGCTTTGGGCGGTATCGGCTAACAGTTTATCAAAACTGGCGCGCTGCACTTGGAATGTGGTGCCCGGCCCTGGGGTAAATTTATCGGTAAAGTCGAAGGTAGTGTAAGTGCCATTGCGACGAAAGGCTGCGCCATTTTTATGCTGGAATCCAGCGGCATTGAGTGCGTCTAACATGCCGGCTTCTTCGATAAATTGCATGCAGCAGGGCAGTAAACTTTCACCGATGGAAAAACGGGGGAAATGTTGTTTTTCTAACACCAGCACGCGCTTGCCTTGTTGGTGTAGCAAGCTGGCGGCAATGGCGCCTGAAGGTCCTGCGCCGATAATAGCCACATCGACGGCAAGTGAATTTGGCATAGCCGATAAATTGTGAGCGGGTGTAGGCATGTAAAGTACGTTCCTTGTCGTTATCAGGACTTTTTAGTCGTTAAAATCAGTGGCGAAAGTAAGAAGGTAAAACCTATACCTAGCGACAGGGTTAAACCAAAATAATGAATCGCTTGGGTCTGGCTAAAGGCGAGTAAACCAAAGGCTAATAGGGTCGAGCAGGCGGACATAAATACCGCCATCATCACTGCCTTGCCGTGCTGTTGAGCAGAGGCAAAGAACAAGCTGTAGTCTATCCCAATCCCGAAAACTAAAATGAGCGCGAGTGCATGGAACAGACTCAGTGGCGAGCCCGTTAAGCCTAAGGTTGCAAGCGTTAGCAAGGCCGCAAGGGCTGGAACGGCAACGACAACCGCGGCTTTTTTAATGCCAAAATTCAGGCTAAACAACAAGAGTGCGATACCGAGTGCGAGCGCTAACAGCTTTAGGGTTAACAGTCGGTAATGGCCCATGACGGCGGAGATATCCGCGACTTTATCGATAAGTTGTACGCTTTGATCATTGGCAAAGCGCGCCTTGATCGCGTCGATCTGTTTAATGCCGCCAAGCAAGACAATGGCACCATACTCAGCGCTCGCCCCATCATTTAGAACGTTATAGTCGGTGGCCTTGCCATTTGGTGCTAGCCACAGCGGTGCGAGTTGCTTGCCTGCCTCTTGCGTAAAGAAATCTGCTGGACTGATATATTGCTCTTTAGCTGCTAAGTAGCTTGCTTGCAGCTCTGGCTTTAAGTTCTCATCCAACCCAAGGCTTGTGAGCACAGTATCTATCTGATTTTGATAGATTTCACCCTGTAAGCGATAAGCCGTGTCTTGCCTTTGATGGCTGGGCAGATATCGGCTGAGGCTGACGTAGTTGCCTAACTCTTGGTTTGTTATGGCAGCATTGAGCATGGGCGACACTCGCTCAAGCTGTTGTAGTAGTGCCTCTTCACTCGCGGCGCGTACCAGTAAGAATTGATTATCTGTGCCGCCGCTGAGTAGCTGCCTGAGCTTATTTTCAGGTTCAGTCACGCTCACGGGGCTTTGCTGTAAATGGCGAATATCGTCATCGACGGTTAACTTTGTTACGCCAACCAGACACCACACCACTATCACTAAAGCAAACATGCCCATGCCTAACGGCGTGGTCAATCTGTTGGATAACTGAGTGAGGTTGGCAAGGTACTTCCCCGCTAACGCTAATGGGCGGGAGCCCGATGGCAAACGACTTCCCGCTAACAGTGGGTAGGCGAGAATGAGGGTGAGATAGGCCCCGAGCAGCCCCGCGGCGCAGAAAATAGCCACTTGCTGCATCCCTGGAAACGGCGCTAAACCTATGCCCACATAAGCTAAGGCACTGGTGATAAAGGCAAGCGTCACAGTGGGGAAGATATACGCGACCGTCGCCTGAGCGCTCCGTTCGGTATCGCTTAAGCGCTCGCAGTAAAAATGAAAGCTGTAGTCGATGGCAATGCCAATCAAACTAGTGCCAAACACTAAGGTGAGTAAATGCAGCTCGCCAAACACGCTTAAGGTCAACGTCACGGCCAGCAACAGCCCGCTGGAAATGGTAACGATTGCCAACAGTAGCGGCATCACAGAACGAAACGCCAGCCAGACTAAAGCTATTACCCCAAGTAAGGATGCAAGACCGAGGATCGAGATTTCACTCTTAGCCGTTTGGGTCGCTGCAATCGCGTGAAACAGGGCACCAGCCTTAAGCAGGGTAATATCGGGATAGCTTTGTTTAACCGCATCCAATCCTAGGGTTAATGCCGTCATCTGCGCCAATTGCGCATTGGGATTAAAAGCACTTTCTTGGCCCTTTGCCATAACAACCGCAGCGACATTATCGCCTTGATTAGCCAGCAGAATACCTTGACTGGCTTTGACTTTTGAACTCGGCGCGAGGGCGAGTAAATTGGCGGGGAATAACAGCAGCGGATCTTGGGCAAGCAAGTTGCTATTGGCGTAACTAAAGGCGTTGTAAAGCTGTGCGGTGGCCGCTTCAATCAGATTTCCAATGTCTTTCGTTGCTAACGCCTCAGCTTGTGGTGCTGTCAGTAATTTAAATCTGTGGGGGAAATAGTATTGCCCCAAGGCTTCACCGAGCTGCATATCGGCGCTGCGAATCTCTGTGAGTACAGCATTTCTGCCAGTAACAAGGTCAGTTTCAAGCTTTTGTATCAACAGCTTAGCTGCAGCGATTGCCGTGGTTTCATCCTTGGCGACAAGTGCAATATAGACTTGGTCGGCGAGCGTGGCTTCTACTTGGTTAAGGGCGCGTTCGGTGAGTTTGTCTTGCTGTAAATGCGGCAGCATGGCGAGAATATCGCTCTGCACCCGTGCGCCGTTTTGCCAAAGTTGCAGCGTCCACAGACTGGCAGACAGCATCAATAGTAACCAAATGGCGAGGCGCCATTTAGGGGATGATTGTATTAGCGCTTGATTGGCGCGCGCGGCGAAATTGGCGGCCATGGTTAAGGTTTCTTCGCCTCTATCGCCACAGCATACTGCGCCAATTCGGTTTCGCTGAGTTTACCTTGGGAAAGCGCACTAAAGTCGATGCGGGTCATATCCTGTGGGCTCACATTCGGCGCGGCGCTCAGCAGCACTAAGGATTGCAACACATCGCTCCCCTCTAACACCATATTGGCGATGGCTTTTTTCATTAAGGGATCTTTGGGCGTTAGGCCCAATTGCCATTGGCCGTCTGGGCTTAACCTGTCTGCGATGAGGAAGTGCAGCTCGAAGTTTTCGCTTAAACTGGAAATATCGCCGCCGAGCATAGCGCGCACTAGGCTGGGCAATAAATCGCCCATAGCGGCAGCGCTCGCCGATGCATCAGCCTTGCTGACTTGGACTCGACCTTGACTATCGCGCTGAATAAGCTGCTTATCTTTTAAAATCAGCAGGGATTCGAAGGGCTTTATCTGTTGCCATATCAGCCCTTGCTCTTTGTCGAAGATAAACTGGCCTTGGCTGATTAACGGCTTTTTGAGCACCTTTAACTGCCGAGATTGCACAAACTGGCCTCGCACCGTTTCGCCCAAGTTAAGCTTTTGGCTTAAGGCGACAAGCTGTGCTTTATCCGCAGTTTGGGTGAATAGTTGCTGGTAATTGTTGGCAGAAACCGCCGTTGTCGATGTGTCAGCCTTGCACTGCGCCGATATCAATACGCTGCAAAAACACAGGATAAGCATAAGCTTGATGTGTGTTAGCGTGGCGTTCATTGGTTTTCAACCTTAGCGAGCAGGGTGGCTATTTTGTCACGGAACACATCTGGGGTAACAAAGCACAATTCTTGAGTGCTCATATCGACCGCCGCCTGAATGGTATAGCCCTTAGTGATGCGGGCACCGGTTTCGACATCGCGAATTTGATAATTGATCTTTAAGCGGTTTTCCCACTCGACTAACTCGGCGCGGACTGTGATTTTTTGCTCGAAGGTGCTGGCTTTGACGTATTTAATCTGCAAATCGATAATAGGCCACGCATAGTTAGATGTTTGCATTTGGCGATAGTTATAGCCCAGCTCATCGAGCAGTTTGCAGCGAGCAATCTCGAAATAACGCAGGTAATTGCCATGCCAAGTGATCCCCATGGAATCCACATCGTGGAAGGGGATTTGCATTTCCATATCGATAGTGAGCAATGATTTCATCGGCACACTTCCCATTCGCCCGCTTGGATTTTCGCTATGGTTTGGCGCAGCACGGCTTCAAGCGGCCTATCTTCAATTAAGGTCTCAAAATCGGCGCGCACTTGGGCGAGGGTTTTCGCCAATGACGGGGTGAGTGAGGCTTCGTCCAGTTCATTTTGGGTGATACGTAAACCAATACCTTGGGTCATGGTGAGCAGGGCTGCCGCCGCGACTTGTTCGGTCAATTGCAGCACGCGCATACAGTCGCGGGCAGCAATAGTGCCCATGCTCACCTTGTCTTGGTTGTGGCATTCGGTCGAGCGTGAGAATACGCTGGCGGGCATAGTGTGCTTGAGTGCTTCTGCTGTCCACGCCGATACGCCAATTTGCACCGCTTTAAAGCCATGATTAATCGCGCGGCGCGGGCCGGTTGAGCCGGATAAGTTAGCGGGTAAGCCATTATTAAACTTAGGGTCCATCACTAGCGCCATTTGGCGATCGATAAGATCGGCTAAGTTAGCCACAGTATTCTTAAGTGAATCCATCGCAAAGGCGATATGACCGCCGTAGAAATGGCCACCGTGGAGAATATGCTCGCCTTCGCCGTCGACAATCGGGTTGTCGTTGGCGCTGTTGACTTCGGTTTCGATAAACTGACGCATAAACGGCAGCGCATCCTGCAACACGCCGATAATGTGCGGTGAGCAGCGGATGGAATATCTGTCCTGCAGCCTGTCCGAATTGCGCGGATGTTCGTGGTGATTTAAATCTTCCCGTATCCAAGTGGCGATTTGGTTTTGTCCCGGATGCGGTTTAGCGGCAAATAAGATTTCATCAAAATGATTCGAGTTGCCTTTTAACGTTAACGAGGCCATAGCGGTAATGCGGCTACTTAAGCGGGCAAGATATTGAGCGCGATCGAAGGCTAAACAGGCTAATGCTGTCATTACCGCCGTGCCGTTCATCAGGGCTAAGCCTTCTTTTGGTCGCAGTACGTGCGGGGTGATGTTGAGCTTAGCGTAGACATCTTGAGTCGCTTGGCGTTCACCTTGGTAGATTACTTCGCGCTCACCGACTAACACGGCGGCTAAATACGACAGCGGCGTTAAGTCACCGCTGGCGCCGACTGAACCTTCTTCTGGGATTACAGGGATTATGTTGAGATTGAGCAAAGTTTCGATTCGCTTTAATAGCTCATAGGTCACGCCAGATTTACCAATGGCTAAGGAGTTTAAACGGCAAGCCATCACAGCGCGGGCCTGCATTATGCTTAAGGTCTCGCCTAAACCGCAGCCGTGGAAGCGGGTTAAATGCAGTGGCAATTCGTGGACCAGATCTAAGCTCACATTGACTGTGCAAGAGTCACCATAACCTGTGGTTACACCATAAACCACGCCTTCTTCGTGCAGCAGGCTATCGATAAAGCGCGCACCTTTTTGGATATATTCTTGATAATCCGCATCATCACAGAGTTTAACCTTTGCGCCTTTAGCGACGGCAACCACTTGTTCTAAGGTGAGAAATTGACGGCCGAGCTCAACAGTCTGTAAGTCTGATTGATTCTTTGAGTCGGCGGCTTGGGTGTGGCTCATGAATGACTTGTCCTGTCTGTCTTATGATCCTGCTCTGGGATCTGCGGTGATGTTGACTCTGCTGTTACAGCATCGGTTTGTACTGAATTGGCTGATGCACGTTCTAACTCGCTGTCTTTACGCCAGAAATCGAAGAAGTTAAACCATTGCAAAGGCTCGCGTCTGGCAAAGTATTCTAAACGTTCGCTGTAGTGATTCACCGCCTGCTGTAATCTGTCCATTCTGCCCGCTCGCGGGCCTTTTAGTGTTTCGGCGAAGTGCTCTAAATGCACCCGATAACGGCCCTGTTCCCGTAGGCAAAACATTAAAAATACAGGGCAATCGAGTAAACCTGCCAAAATAAACGGCCCTTGGGGAAACGCTGCGTCTTGCCCCATAAACGGCGCGTAAATGACGCGACCTTGGGTATTCGATGAGGTTCTATCGCCCGCGATCACCACCAGTTCACCGTCTTCTATTTTTTGCTGCAACAACATAGACGTCGCGGGGTTAAGCTCGGTCACTTGAATAAGATTAAGCGTGCTATCTGGATTTAACTGTTTGAGTACCTTATTGAAATTTTCCGCATGGCTAGTTAACACCATGACATTCACTTTGACTTTGCGCTGGTGGATCGAAATGGCGCGGCAGAGTTCTAAATTGCCAAGGTGCGACACCAATAACACGGCGCCTTTACCGCTTTCGAGTTGGTCGGCCAGCACTTGGCGATTGGGGAAATCCACTTGGCTCAATTGGATGCGATCGCACCAGGCATCGATTCTATCGAGTGCGGCATTGCCAAAGGCTAAAAAGTGATTCAGGCTATCGCGCCAGCCTATGGGCTGATTGAGCTTAGGATGTTGCGGCTCAAGCGTTTGCACGCGGCGCAGGAAGTCTAACGAGGCGTTACGGGTGACTTTGCCCGTGAGAAAGAAATAGCAAATCACCGGATACATAATGGCGCGGCACAACCAATGACCGCCAATACGATAGCTCTCGGCTAACAGTTTGATGCCCCAGTAACTGCCGCGCTCCTTCATGCCCGACCAATGGGTGGCTGAAGTTGATGATGTTGCTGAAGTCGATTGTGTTGCTGACGAGCAATGGGAGTTTTGCGCAGCTTGTTGCTGCGATTTACGCTGTGATTTACGCTTCAATAGCCAAGGCAGGCGTTTGAGCATGCCGAAAAACAACTTGGTATGCAGTTTAGTGATGCGCACATTGTCGGCCACACCTTGAAAGTGACTGACGCCGCCTTCGGGATAAATCACCTTAGTCGGCTGGAATAAAATATCCACCCCTTGCCAGTAGAGTTTGACGAGGATTTCGATATCAAAATCCATTCGCTCCGTTAATGCTTGCTGGCACAGTAATCGCTCGGTGGCGGCGAGGGGATAAACGCGAAAGCCACACATAGAATCTTGAATATCAAAGCTTAAAGTTTCGACCCACACCCAAAAATGGGTTAAGTAGCGGCCATAGAACCTGCCCTTAGGCACGGATTCATCGTACTCGGGTTTGCCTGAAATCAGCGCATCGGGTTTAGCCTGCGCCTTGGCTATCATAGCCGGAATATCAGCCAGATTGTGTTGACCATCGGCATCGACCTGCAGTGCATGACTAAAGCCATCGCGGTAGGCACGGCGCAGGCCAGTCATCACGGCGGCGCCCTTGCCACGATTGTAGGGATGTTGCAGCAGGGTCACCCAAGGATATGTTTGGGCTAAGGTCTGCAGCAGATAGCGCGTCTCGTCATTGCTGCCATCATCAATCAAATAGCAGGGCAGATTAAATTGAGCGAGTTTGGCCAAGGTCTGGGCGATCGCGGCGCTGTGATTGTAATTGGGGATCACTAAGGCGAGCTTGATTGGCACCGACTCAACTAAGTCGCTGGGAGGTGTTAGCACTGGCTCGCCCCATCGCTATTATAGGCAGCAGAAGGCTTGCTGTTAACGGGCGAGATATCGAAGGCGATACGACCTGACGCGTAGCGGTTTTCACCATCGCTATAGGCGAAGGTAAGTTTTCCCTTAGCCGCATTGTTGCTAATGCTTAAGGTGACTTCTTGCCCTGGCAGTATGAGTTGCTGAAACTTAAGCACTTCTAAGTTGGCTACGGTTTCGCAATAGCCGAAATATTGGCAGCCTAAACGCACCGCCCAATCTAATTGCGTCACGCCTGGCAGTACGGCTTGCTCGGGAAAATGTCCCTTAAAAGATTCAAGGTCGGCCGCCACTAACAGACGTAATTCAATGTTATCCATGCCGATATTGGAATGCAGGATCGGCGGTAAACTCGATTTAATCATGATCAAATAACTCGACTAACTGGGCAGTGACACGCTTACCCTGAGTGTTCAGCGGCAAAATATCGGGATAACGCCAGCGGCGTGGCAGGGTGACTCGCTCAAATTGCGTCAGTAAATGTGCTTTTAGGGCATTGTTAATGCTGAGTTTCCCCTGCTCTTGGTGCACGCTGCGGCCAAGTGCGGAGAGGGTCACGACCGCGCCCAGTTGGGATTTAAACTGTGGTAGCACTACGAGAGCGGCTTGCTCAACGTAGGTGTGGCTGCAGAGCAGCGTTTCCATTTGCGCCAGCGACAGGCGTTTTTCTTCAATCTTAACGATGCGATCGAGTCGGCCCTTGAGTCTAAACTGGCCATTTTCAGTCGGTTCGATTTTATCTTCGCAGCGCAGCCATTCATCGTCGGCCAAATAGGGTGATTTAAGTAGCAAAGCTCCGTCACTAGGGTCTTGATCTATCGATATTCTGTCAAACACTTGCCAAGGTTCATCGGCCTCATGCTGACGTCGATAGGCGATGCCGCCCGTTTCTGTGCTACCAAAAATCTCGATGGGCAGGTGGCCATAGCATTGGTTGACGCCCTTGGCCGCGGCAAAACTTAATGGCCCACCAGAGCTAAATACTAGGCTAGGTGAGCGCAGCTGTCGCTCGTGCTCTAAGGCCTTAGGTAAACGCGATAACTGGGCTGGGCTACTGATCAAACACAGGTTTGGCAGTAAGGCAGTGTAATAGCTTAAGGTTTCTGGGTATTCAATCTGCTCGCTTAAAAACGGCCGACTGGCGGCGAGTGGCCACAAAATCTTGAATAACAGGCCATAGATATGCTGGTGGGAAACCGTTGAAACCACACTGCAATGGGGTAAATGTTCGGCAAAGGTATGTTCGAGCACTGAGACTTCAACGTCTAATTGCTGAAGTGTTTTACGGATCGCCTTAGGTTCGCCGCTGCTGCCGGAGGTAAATAGCACAAGTTCGCCGATAGCCTCGCTCGCCGGCCAAGGTTTACTCGGCAGGCTCAGCTCTTTTCTCAGTAGAATAAAGGCCTGACTTTCACACAATGGCTTGTCCGACAATATACCTTCAAACTGGTGGGTTAATTCGCTCAGCGTGCCCGTTTGGGTGTTGGCTGGTAAGATAATTTCCTTGCCTGCTAACAGCGCCGCACATAAACCCACAGCAAACAGATCGCTGGTATCACTCGCGAGCAGCCATTTTTTCTCTGGCGCTGCTAGCAGTTGCTCGTAAAAATACGCCACCTGATTGGTAAATAAGGCACCTGTGACTATGTCGTGGTGATTAAAGCTGATCAGTTGTTGGGCAAAGGGCCCTTGGGTTAACCAGTTTTTGAGTAGCTGTGTCATGTTTTCTTCAACCAAAAGCTGCGATATAACCACTCCCCACCGAGGAGCAGTCCCATGAGTACGTATGCAATCAAACCGTTATACAAGGTCCAGGTTGCTAAGCTAGTAAAGCCAGCGGTGTAAGCCGCCATAGTGCCATTGAAGATAAATAAGCCGCACCAAAGTAGCGTGACTTTCTTAAGATACCCAGTGGCTTCATCCGGTAAATCGGGTTCTTTCAAACGGGCTAAACGTTCGATCATGCTAGGGCCAGTGTGCAGTGAATAACTGAACAGCGCCAGCATAGTCAGATTTATCACTACTGGGTAATACAGCAGCCAGTCACTGCGCTTGGCAATATAACTGCCTGCCGTGAGCACAATCCCCACCAATAGTGGTAAAACTAATGTCTTAACCCTTTGCTTTTGAAGCATTAGCCGCACTATCAGCAATAAACACAGTACGAGCGCTATGGTGCCAGCAGGCAAGTAACTGAGCCCTAAGTACACGGCAACGGGGTAGGCCAGCAAAGTTAGGGCGGTTAAGACCTGTAGCAAGGCTCGCATTAGGTTCTCACTAAACCTTCGATAGCATTAATCACATCGTTGATTGTGCGAACTGATTTAAATTCATCGGGTTGGATCTTTTTACCTGTCAGTTGCTGCAGCTTTATCACTAAGTCGACGGCATCAATACTGTCGAGATCGAGCTCTTCATACAGGTTGGCCTCAGGCGTAATCGCCTCGGCATCAATTTCGAATTCGTCCACTAAAATAGTGGTCAGCATAGCGAGGATTTGTTCACGATTTTGCATATTCCTCTCCTATGGACGCTGTGATTCGATAAAGCGAGCTAAGCTGGCAACACTGTGGAAATGGGCCTTAGTGGCATCCGAATTGGCTTCGATTTTGACATCAAATTTTTTCTTGATGGCTAAGCCGAGCTCGAGGGCGTCGATAGAATCTAAGCCTAAACCTTCGCCAAATAGCGGCGCATCGGTTTCAATATCATCAATGCTGACGTCTTCTAGATCGAGACAGTCGATGATTAACTGCTTTATTTCATTGTTTAAGTTCATAATTATTTTCGAGTTGTTGTTTATAGTAATGTTCAAGATCCCGCGTCAGCTGCCGGGCCATTTTTGCATGCTCACCTAAAGCCGCTTGGTACTTCTGGTAAGAAACGATTGTGCCGATTTCAACGGCCATTCCCATGGTTTGCCTTGGGATTTCATACCAAGGTTGCTCCTTTGTCAAACCACGGACATTGGTACGTAGCACCACAGGTAAAATATCCGCTTCGGCCCTTAAGGCGATATTGGCGGCGCCGCGGGCAAAGTGGTTAATGGTCGCACCGACCACCGTACGCGTGCCCTCGGGGAAGATAATTAAATTGGTGCCTCTTGCGAGCACTTCGCGGCAATCCTCTAGCATGAGTTCGGCGCCGCGATTGGGAATATAACCCGCGCAGGACACCACACCACGCAAAAATGGATTACGCCACAAAGCTTGTTTGACTATGCAGCCCGCATTGGGCATGAGACTTATCAATACCACCACATCCACTAAACTGGGGTGGTTGGCAATGACGATAACGCCTTTGGCATTATGTAATTTTTGGGCATCGTGGCTGCTGACCTTAATCACACCAGCCCAAGTGAGCATGGCGACAAAGCCTTTGAACATTAAATGCACGGCCTTTTGTACCCGAATAATCCGCGCCTCTGGTGTGCCTGGCCAAAAACGCAGCAGCGGCAGAATGGTCAAGGAGCTTAATAAGCCGCCTAAGCCAAAGGCGATATAACAACTCACGCCACCTAGCCAACGTGGCACATAATTCAGCCCTTTGCGGCGAGTTTCCGGCAAGGTATAAGCGGCATTGAGCATTGAATCTTGATGATCCTTAGCGGCGTCATGGCTGTGGGCTGCATCAAACATGCTCAAGTCTCCAATGCCATTGGGATAAGCAGCCTGAAATATTTTGCGCCGTTGCAAGGGCGTGGATAAATGCACCATAGGTCAGCGGATTTAAAGCTGTTGCCTTAGAAATGTGGCTCACCGTGAGCTTGGCCGAAGCGGGTGTATCGAAGGGTGCGAGCTGTAGGCCTAGGGCCAAAGGTAATTCAAATTCTTGGGTAAACTCATCGTACACCGGAGGCACTGGATCATCACCGAAAACCAATAGCAATGGTTCTGGCGATTGATGTAATTGGGCGAAGGCTTCGACCATAGCTTGGGACAGGGTTTCTGTGCCCGCCGCAATTGAGGTTGAAGGCGCGGTATTGGCCGCCACTATGCCAAAAATGCCGCTGGCGGTGTTGTGCACCGACTGACTAAAACCTAAGGGCGATAAGGGCTGTTTGGCGATAATATCTTCGAGCAGGCCAATGGTGCGCTGTAACTCTCCATGGCGCGAGGCAAAAATAGAGCGACAATTATGTGTTACGCTGCAACGAAAACTGACCTCTAACATCATTTTAGTTAATCGACTAAAACGGCGGCGTTGCATGGAAGGAATGTGTGTCAGGGGTGGGGAAGTGGTGTCCAGTTCTGATGTAGTGCTTGTGCCTGAGGTCTGCTCAGCCGAGTTTTTGCGCCAACATTGCCAGCTATCATTAAGGGGATATTGAGGAGCCCATGCGCCCCAAGAGAGAATGCTGAATGTTAGTTGCACTACTTTGCCTCGACACTAGTTTAAAGCTGTCTTAGTTATCCCTAACTAAGTTAAAAACATTAATAAATTTAATTAATATTGGGCTACCTACGCGTTGGATAAATCGCGCCAAATACTCCCTCAGTTGTGTCGTGCATTCTACACTAAGTCTTTAGTTTTAATGAAGCCATTTGCATTATGCTGGTTAACAAAATGCAACCAAATCGGAAATTTCAACTCATTGGTAACATATTATTCATGAGGTAGGGTAATAAGAAACAAAGTGGTATTACATATTGATATAGTGAGTTTTAGATTACAAAAGGCGCACTGGGCGCCTTTTGTTGAGTGGGTTTAAGGTTATTGTGCTAATTGATTTTCAAGTTTACGTAACGCAACTTTGAGCTTACGAGTATTTTCTGGACCCATGCGGATTAACAATTTTTGTGCACTGGGTAGTGCTTCTAAATTAGGGTCAACAAATTGATAGTTAACGCTAATTGAACTCAACTCAATAGGATCTTCAACGATCGGTGCCGCGAGTAAAACTTTAATTGCTTGTTGCATTCGGTCATTAAACTTCGCATTACTATAACCCAACTCACTAAAAGCTTCTTCCAACAGCGGCGTTAGTTGCTTATAGGTGCGGATTAGGCTCTGCTCATCCATCTTAGTAATTGAGTCAACATAAGCGTCGTATCTATGATAACTATCTGGATTCAAATAGACTTTATTCGTGATCTCAGACACTGTAAACAGTTTTTCTGGCCCCTTAATTGGGCTTACCTTACGGGTTAATTCACCTTGAGCCAGGTTATCTACAAACACAACGAATTGACGAATAATGTCTTGCTGCACTAATGAAGATGCAAGCAGATTATTATTAATGATGGCGAGTGCTTTTTGTTGTACAAAAGTATCACTTTCAGCCAAGGCGGGTACGGGTTCAACGACGACCTCAGGCTCAGTCGTTACGGATGACTCTGTGCTGTTGGTGTTTGTTTCAGTGGTTGTTGGTGTTGTTTCTGTGGTTTCTTCTGGCTCCGTAGCACTTTCCAGTGTCATAGGTTCAGATGATGGTGTTTCAGGTAATACAATGGGCGCGTTAGGGATGCGTTTGGGTGAGTCTGAATCACCGCTGTAGTAATAATATCCTCCGGCAGAAAGTAGCACGACGAGCACTATCGCAAAAAGAGCAAAGCGATTGCTGCTAGAAGAAGTCTCTTGAGGGTTTATTCTATCGTCTTGATTAACTTGCATTTTACATCCTTAGCTTGAGTTTCAAGGTAACGTGGTGAATACATGCAGCTAACATTAAAGTGCAATAACGGACTTATTCGAGGGCCGCAGGTTTATTGTGCAAGTTTCCATGCGCTTGTCTATAGCACCTAGCTGAACATACATGATTTATTTTACTATGAAGCGATTCGCTTCCTATCTAATTAAGCCTGCACATAGTGCTGTCTGTGCCCGAGCCAACGTAAAATAATTGCATCGACCTTTTCAGGTGCCTGCGTCATTACATGATTTGCCAGTTTCTGAATGTGTGGGATCAAAGCTTGATCGCGCACCAGATCGGCAATTTTGAGCTCGGCGAGCCCCGTCTGTTTAGTGCCAAGCACTTCACCCGGGCCACGAATTTCTAAATCTTTCTGCGCTATGATGAAACCATCATTGCTTTGTCTGAGTACACTCAGTCGTTGGGTGGCGGTATGGCTCAACGGCGCCTTGTAGAGTAACACACAATGGCTTGCGATGGCGCCTCGACCGACTCGTCCGCGCAGTTGATGCAGTTGTGCTAGACCTAAACGTTCAGGGTTTTCGATGATCATTAGGCTAGCATTGGGCACGTCGACGCCGACTTCAATCACGGTTGTCGCTACCAGTAGATGAATCATGCCTGCCTTAAAGTCGGCCATGATTTGCTGTTTCTCGGCACTTTTTAATCTGCCATGCACTAGGCCGATATTGAGATCTGGCAGTGCGAGACGCAGTTCTTCGGCCGTGTCTTCGGCGGCTTGGCATTCGAGCACTTCGGATTCTTCAATCAGTGTACACACCCAGTAGGCTTGACGTTGGTCGGTGATGACGGCGTTGCGCACCCGTTCAAGCACTTCGTTACGGCGGGAATCGGCAATTGCCACTGTGGTGACGGGTGTACGCCCCGGTGGGAGCTCATCAATAATGGAGGTGTCGAGATCCGCATAGGCCGTCATCGCCAATGTGCGTGGAATGGGGGTTGCCGTCATGATTAACTGATGTGGATGAAAGCCTTGGCTCATGCCTTTTTCCCGCAGACCTAAGCGTTGGTGTACGCCGAATCTGTGCTGCTCATCGATAATAATTAACGCGAGTTTGTTAAAGACCACATGCTGCTGGAAGATGGCATGGGTGCCAATCACCATCTGGGCTGCGCCAGATTCAATATCCGCAAGGGATTGGGTTCTGGCCTTGCCTTTCAGTTTCCCTGCAAGCCAACCGACTTTAAGCCCGAGTGGCTCAAACCAAGCGGCAAAGTTAGTTGCATGCTGCTCGGCCAATAACTCGGTTGGCGCCATCATGGCAACTTGATACCCGTTTTCAATCGCTTGCAATGCCGCCATCGCCGCGACTAAGGTTTTACCTGAGCCAACATCCCCTTGCACTAAGCGCATCATAGGGTGCGGTTTTTCTAAATCTTTGCCTATATCAGCCACGACTCTTTGCTGGGCGCCAGTCGGCTTAAAGGGCAGAGCTGCGAGGAAGGGATTGAGCAACTGCCCCGTGGCCTGCATGGTGACGGCAGCGTCTAAATTACTGCGCTGCCGTAGGCGCAACATGCTGAGATTATGGGCGAGTAATTCTTCCTGCACGAGTCGTTGCTGGGCAGGGTGTTGACCTAGCTCTAAATCGAACTGAGAGATCCCCGCAGGAGGGCGATGTAACGTCTGCAGTGCTTGTTTAAGGCTGATGTTGTTAGGTTGCAATTGCGGTGGCAGCAGCTCAGTTAAGCCACCCTCTTTCAGCAATACTAAGGCTTGCTCCGTCAGCTTTAGCCAACTCGCCTGTTTTAAGCCTTCAGTTGTGGGATAAATCGGCGTTAGGGTATCACTCAGGTGAACATCTTCACCGGGATACACCACTTTATATTCTGGATGCACTATCTCAGCTTGATGACTACCACGGCGCACTTCACCATAGGCGCGGATCATCAAACCATTTTGCATGGCATTACGCTGAGCAACGGAAAAGTTAAAGAAGCGCAGGCTTAAGCTGCCCGTATCGTCGCGCACATTGCAGACCAGCATGCGCTTGCGGCCTTGGATGATTTGTGTCGATTGGATTTCTGCTTCTATCGTGCCGTAACTACCAGGGCTGAGGGCGGCAATCGGATAGATTTGGGTTCTGTCTTCGTAGCGCAGGGGTAAGTGAAACAGCAGATCTTGTACTGTTGTGATGCCGAGCTTTGCGAGTTTCTCCGCGACCTTTTTGGCGACGCCTTTGAGGTCGGTGATCGGAACAAGATCCAATTGCTGCAAGTCGTTAGCACTCAATCACTGTGAATTTATACATATATTAACAGAGAATAAGCGTAAGGCAATCTTAGGACGTAACGCGATAAAAGTGCAGGAGGGTAAAGGTTATGCTCTTTTAAATTGGTTGCCTAACCGCTTTGTTTTGTATCGATACATAAAAATACAGATATTTTGAGTTTTCATCTGTTACACATAAAATTAGTCTTGGTTAGATAAGTTTTATTTATCATTTCTCATACGAGGTGCAGGATGTATTTCCAAGTCGTGGTTCTTGCTTTATTAGCATTATTACCGATGGTTAATCCGCCTACTACGGCCACTCTACTTTTGGGGCTGAGTAAGGGGATGTCTCGCGAACATGTTCGGCATCAGGTTAACTTGGCTGCTATCTACCTATTTTGCACTCTTTGTGTTTGCTTTTTTATTGGCTCTTCAATCTTAGAGCTATTTGGTATTTCAATCCCTGGTTTACGATTAGCGGGTGGGCTGATTATCGGCTTTATTGGTTTTAGAATGCTATTTCCTACGCCAGCACAGGCTAATAATGTCGATATTAATGAAAGTATTGCTTTTGTGCCGCTGACGATGCCAAGTATGTGTGGGCCTGGCACTATGGCGTTGGTGATTAGTGGTGCAGCCCAAATTGCTGAGCTGCCCGATGAATACAGCCGTTTTACGATTTATAGCGCTATGGTGACGGCTTTTGCTTTGATGAGCCTGATCAGTTGGGGCGTACTTAAGCTGGCAGATCCCGTTTGTAAAATCCTCGGTGCTACGGGTATTGATGCTATGACGCGGATTATGGGGTTTCTATTGGTGTGTATGGGAATGCAATTTTGTATTAACGGCATAAAAGAAGTGGCACAGGATCCGGTTTTCCATACGCCACTAATCCAAAAGACAGCACTTGAAATGGGAGATAGCCCTACGTCATTAATTTCTCCCCAGCCACTTGCTATTTGAGATCTGCTATAGCAGCCGCCTTACTCTCCTGAGTGATGGAGTTTCTCTTATTCGAAAGCTCCGATCACGGGGAGAGCCATTAGCTCAACTTTGCTTACACTAGTTCAGGTTATTGACTATTTTTTGTCAGATCTAAGCACCAGCTCGACTCGGCGATTCAAACGCTGCCCCGTGTCGTTAGCATTACTCGCGACTGGGCTGTATTCACCGTTGCCATGGGCTGTTAATTGGACGGATGGAATGTTAAACGTTTCATTCAGTTGTTTAATCACGGCAGCAGCACGGCGTTCTGACAGGCTTTGATTGTAACTCCGCTCGCCCTTATCATCGGTATGACCGACCACATAAAAACTCAGAGCAGGATTTTGCTTAAGATAAGTTGCTAGCACCTCTAATACTGGCTTGGACTCGGGCAGCATGCGCTCACTGTCGTAATCGAACAGCAAGCCCTCCAACGTCGCCTTACCTGTTTGCGAGATAGCATCGGTTAACGCATCGAGATTAATCGCCACCCGATCATCCTTCAGTGCCGAGAGTTCCATTACTCTAACAGTAGTGTCAGTCGGTGTACCATTGGAATATCCCTGTGAATAGATATCGAAATATACATCGCCCTGCGGATGGCTGAGTTGAAACAGCTGGTACTCTTGCCCCTCATCATCTTGATCATCTTTAAATAAGCCCATGGCTTTTATCAGGCTGTCATCGTCACCACAGGCGGTACCTTTACAATGGAATATTCGTTCTGCGGCCAGTTTTTGTGCCGCTGCGGCATAATTGCTGTTGATTTCAAATAGAGAATAGCTCTCTGGCATGCGATAACTGATTTGGGTGAGCTTGGCAGCTAGTGGCTTGGTTTGGTAATCGCTTCCGGTCATTCCCACAATCACAGGCACCTGCGTAAAATTGATTTGTTTGTAGTGAGCGATATAACTGCCGGGCATGCGACCCAGCAAAGGATGATCAGCCGATCCTTGTGCATCCTCACTGCGTTTGTCTTTAATCTCAATCTCCTTTGGCGCCTGTTGCAAAAAGCTGTTGTTTGCCTGAATCAGATCAAGCGGCTCTGGGATTACCTCAAGAATATCGACCTGTATGTAGGTGTACCTGCCCTCACGATTAACGGCATAGATGCTGCTGTAAACATCACCACTTGTACCTTTCATTTTTGCTGCCACGTAAGCACTGTGATAGTCGGCATTCACTTCTCTAAGTGGCTTTAGTTGACGCTGCATTGCTTGGCCATCTCCGCAGGATGCAGCCTTGCAATTAAATAAAACCTCAGCATTGAGCTTTTTCATCTGAGCCAAATAATTATTGATCACATGCTCAGGGCTATAACTTTCAGGTAGTTCAACGCTTTGCCGAGTCAACTGTCCAGAGACAGTCAAAAGAGTCAACTTATTGTCATTTACTGCGGTGATAATATCAAAGGGCGTAAAGTGGATGCGTTTTTCTTCAGGAGATTTAGCATCCGAGAAAGGAGTGAACAACTGTTCTGCGTTGGCACCAAAGGCAGTGGTGGTTAATAGTACAGCACTCAATAATGTATTTTGTCCCATAAAAAATCCTTTTCAGTGGGGAGGTTTTACTTTAGCTTATTAATTAGGCGAAGGATCGTACAATAAAAAAATTGAAATGTCATACTCAGAGTTTGTTTAACTAGAGTAATGTTTTTCCCGAGTGATATATATGGATATATGAGAATGTACGTATGAATATGAATATACGAAATGGTATTCGTCTGGAGGGAGAAGGTTTTGACTTGTTACCAGAGTTGAAAAAAATTTATTTTACGAATGGATTGTGTTTACGAAAGGCACTATCAAACAATGAACAACAATATATTAATCGAGTTATTTTTGTCGACTGGACACAAAAAATATCTCCCGCATTGGTATTGCGACATGAAAAATCAACAGTTTATGTCGCTGTCGTCAATCATCACGATACTCAAATAGAAATTACATTGCTAAGAGCTGGATTTCATGAGCAAGTTGTCAGAAATAGTTCTTTAGTCTCACATTTATCAGCAATAGATTGCCAAAGCATTGAATGTTTCACTTAACACAGTGAAAATGCATCTCCAAAATATCTATCACAAAAGCAATCTAAAGGGACGAATTCAACTAATGTCGTCATACTAAATAATTACTTTTTTAGAGTTTATAGCTTAATTTATTTTTATCTTTCTGAGTGATTTAATCATCGTTACATTGTTTTAGTAATAACCATGGAATTCTTTTTATGATTCAAGGAGTGAAACTATGTTTAAGCGTAAAATTATTAAACCGCTTCGAAGACGAGTATTCGTTAATAACAACGGCACATGGGGCAAAGGCTATCAGGTGATGGCCTTATCCTTTTTTTGGCTAATCCACACAATAACTTCTTTAAACGAAGCACTGTAAAGATGTCATTTCGCTTATTTCCTTTTAGCATGAACCTTTTATTTTGTGTATCGCTGCTCGGCGCTACACCTACTTCTATAGCGGAAGAAAAAGTGCTAACGGTGCAAAACATCCTTGCTAATGCACCTAAACCCCATGAGGTTGAATTTGCTCGTAAAGGCGTAGCAGAAACAAGCATAGAGAATGCTTGGGAGCGGCCATGCCCATATAACAGTTCTCGCTTGCTCTTTGACGATTCGGGCGATATTGACTTAGACGAAATTCATCTCCGTTGTCGCCGCTGGCAAGACTGTAAGACGATGGGAGCTTCAGCGAGTCAGTTTACTGAAGGTTTTTTCAAGCACCATAAAACGGGGGAGAAAATTCCTCAGCAGTGGAAAGACGATGGCGAAGACTTGGCCAAGAATGATGCAGAATTTGGTGGCGGTTCGGGACATTCGTATAACCATGCCTTGAAATTTGCTGAAAAAAACTGGCGATTGTTTGAAGGGCGCAGTGCTAGCGAAGCCGACAAACTCGTTAAAAAGCAATTCTGGCAATGGTGCGCGGTCGAACCTTTGTCTATTTGGAAAAGTAAACTAGATGATTAGGATTAGTATGTATTTCAAATTCTTATCAACAGTGACTTAGGTGTAAAAATGCGATTTAGAATAAGGTTATTTCAAGCAAAAATTTTACTTTGTGTCTCGCTGCTCAGCGCCGCCTCTATTTCCATTGCGGAGGAAAAATCCGGCTATGACTTGTTATTGGAGATGTTTCCTAAGCCTTATGAGATTGAACTGGCGCGCAAAGGTATAGCCGAAACCAATATCGATAAGGCTTGGGAACGAGCTTGCCCCTATCGAGAGCTAACAGGAACGACTGAGGCGGAGGACGAGTATTTCTTTCGCTGCCAACGTTGGGACGAGTGTGTGTCGGCAGGCAGTTCGGCCAGCGTTTACACAGAGGGGTTCTTCAGAAACCAGCAACTGGATCCCAATGCACAAGTACCGTGGGAGCTCTACCGGGATGTTCTGTTGGAGGGGGCTGATTTAGAAAGGGTTACAGGTCACTTAAAACAACATGCCGTGAAGTTTGCCGAGGCAAATTGGCGCTTGTTTGAGGGGCGGGATGCTGCCGCGGCAAGTGACTTGGTTAAGAAGAAATTCTGGCAATGGTGCTCTGCCGAACCTTTGACTTTATGGAAGGCTGAGTATCAATAGCAGGCGTCCCCACACCCTAGCAACAAATTTAATGTGAATAAAGGCTGAGCATTCAAGCATCGCCGTCGGCTTTTCCATGCTCTCAATATCGGAAGAGTTCACGGCGTGCGCCACTCGAAGGACAGAAACCACGGTCAAGGATTGAGCCATGCAAGTGTTCTACCGCTACCTGTTATACAGAGCCGCTGCAAAAGCTAATTTAAGTCGATTCCCTCACCGGCAGGCAGGATACGCCAGCGTCCTTTTTCTGGCGATATTTGCCGCAATTGGTTTGGCGGTATTTTCTTTGTATGACTCAGGTGTGGTCGCGACCGAGCGGGTGCGATTACAGAACACGGCCGACAACGTTGCCTACAGCACCGCCACCATGATTACCCGCGATATGAATGTTATCGCCATAACCAATAGAGCAATGGTTGCCAATCAAATTGCCATCGGCCAGGTCGTAGCGCTCGCGTCATGGACGAATATGATCCACGAATTCACCGGAAATCTTGAAACCATCGGTGACTGGATCCAATGGATTCCCTACGTCGGACCTATCATAGAAAAGCTGACCGAAGTCATGCACAAAGGTACCACTGTGCTGAGAAATGCCATTAAGACTGGCAGTGGCCCCTTTATCTTTGCCCAAGATAAGCTAATTAACTTGCTCGCAGGGCTGCAGCGCGTTAACCATGACGCGACGTTGTTTTCTGGAGCCAGTTTGTATGAGGAGGCCGTTAAGCTTAACGATCCTGATGTTCAGGCCAGCCCTTTGGTCAACGCATACAACTTTGGCAAGTTCATTCAGGCCTATCGCGGTTCAACCCATTACTTCGGGCGTCGGCAGATCCGCAATGAATCTTTGACTGCTCAGCGGGTTGCGGAGTTTGGCAACGTGGTAAACGACTCCCGCGATCGCATGATGGCGAATCGTGGCTATGAGGTGGGGCCGCGTATTCCTGTGCCAATCGGATGTGATGGTCCTATTACCGGAAGAATTTGGGCGGAAAAGTATGGTGGTACCGATTTTACTCTGATCAAGAAAAACCGCGGGTATCAGTGGAGCTGGACCTCACTGGATACATTCAGTTTTTGGCACAAATATCGCAGTGGGACTTTCTGCCATAAGACCAGAACCCGGGAGTTTTCGCCATTGGGCTGGGGCGCAGCCCATGCGCTGGATCAGGATCTGAGCAGTGACAGATACACCTATAGAGATCGCAGGGGCGTTGCAGAGAAAACCTTTCCACATAACGATGAATGGAAGGCCGTTAACTACAATAACGACAACAATCGTCAAGCTTGGGCTAATGCCTGGCGCAATAACAGCGCCGCGAATGGGGTTTATCGCCCTACCAAGCATCAGGGTGAAAACAAGGCTGATGTTGAATACAACCTCCGCAAAACAGAGGGCCTGAGAACTTTCCTGGACTTCAAGGCCGACACCAAAACCGATATTGGCCCTGAGTTTACTGTGCTGCTGAAAAAAGACGAATCGAAAATGCCAACCCGTAAGACGCTGGATGGCAGGAATACCAAGGCAGACAGATCGGATAAATACAAAATTGAAGAAAAGGGCGGCATGCCTGGTCAGCAATTATTTGCCTTGGCGTCGGCGGTCCCTATTTTCTCCAGACCCGACGAAGTAAAGTCCCGCAGTAATAAGCCCTGGATGATCAAATGGTCCAGACAGGACAAACTCAGAGAGTTCGGCAATCTGTATAACCCATTCTGGCAGACCCGCTTACAAAAGAGTGATGACAACCTTATCAAGATGCTGATTGGTTCGGGGGTTATTTCATGAAGTCCCTGAAACAACGTGGCGGCGTACTAGCCGAATTTATTGTGATTGGTGGTTTTGTACTGATGCCATTGGCGTTGCTGCTGCCCATGGTGTTCAAGCATATGGAAAACCGTCAAATGACGGAACAGGCGGCACGTTATGCCATCTGGGAACGGGTGGCGTATTTCCAAAGCAAACCCAAGAACCGCAATTCGGACACGCCGGTTAAAACTGATGTTCAAATCAGCAATGAGATCCGCAATCGCGTGTTTGCCGATAGAAATGCAGCCATTTATCTGAGTCAAAATACCAATAAGGTGCAGGAAACGTTAAACCCCGTGCTGCAGGTAAAAGATCAGACC
Source organism: Shewanella sp. JNE2 (assembly GCF_023159115.1). NCBI lineage: Bacteria > Pseudomonadati > Pseudomonadota > Gammaproteobacteria > Alteromonadales > Shewanellaceae > Shewanella > Shewanella sp. JNE2. Next base: position 328,271 of record NZ_CP096169.1, read on the forward strand.
ACGCGTAAGTGGGTGACCTTATTTGAAGAAGATAAAAACAAAGCCGGTTTTTATCACAGCAGCCAAACCAGCGAGTCAGAGCTTCCCGGTGACTTTTCCGATGTATCGACCGCGGTTGGCAAGGTGCTCTCCATCGCACCAGATATGGAGCTCAGTAACAAAGGCTTCTACCAGGTCAATGTCAGCAGCAAGTTACGCAGTTTTAAGTGGTTTCCTGAGCTTGGCGATAAGAGCCTAGCGATGACTCGCCAGGGGGCCTTGCTTACCGAAGGCTGGATGATTGGTGGGCCTGCCGCAGCGAAACGTGAGCTTAAGTATCTCGTGCCCATTGGCGCATTCGCCGAGAAGCTGGGGCTGGAGAAACTGATGAAACTCTTGTCTGTATTACCCATTGCCGAGGAGCTGGAGTGGCTGGATTTGGCCAAGATTGAGCCGGATGCGGTCCCCTGCGTAAGACTGGGAACCTACGATCGAAAAGGCCGGGTGAGCACTCCCCAGATTTGTGAAAGCCGCTTAAAAGCCAAATTACATGAGTTGGGGCACAGGAGAAGATGATGCGGAGTATAGTGTTGGCCTTGCTGATTGCCTTTGGTACTCAGGCGCAGGAAAGCGTGCAATTTCCCATTCCCAAGTTTTTTAAGTTGCAGGTGGTTGCTGACGATCTGGTTTTTAATGGCGTAGATATGTCTATTACCGGTTTTGACACCAATAAATCTCCCGAGGAGATTTATTGGTTTTATCAGGATGCCTGGCGGGGTGAGATCAGGGAGTCGACCTTTGGCGACTGGATTATCTATTCCCACCTCAAAGATGGATTACTTTATACGGTGCAGTTCCAACAACTGGATGAGCTGCGTATCTCCGGTACTCTGGCCATTTCCAACTTGCCATCTATGGAGAAAAATCAGCTGAAAAACTTGGGAGAAGGCTTTCCCATAGCACGTAATACCAAGGTTGCCAACGATATCAAGGCTTACGATGGACTGCGTGAATCACGGCATTTATTACTGGTCAACAAGATGTCAGTGACGTCGAACATGGTGTTTTACAAGTCGGCCTTAACCGGGCAAGGCTGGGTATTGCAACATGGAGAATCAGCTTCTTCAGAAGGTGAGGCCCTACTTTTTGCTAAGGACAACAGCACTCTAAATTTGGCTATGACCTACAGAGATGGTCAAACCTTCATTCAGGCGATAAGGATAGACAACTAATGAAAAGGCAGCGTGGATTTGGCGTAACGGAATATGCACTGGGCATTGTGGTGTTAGTGACGATTTTCTTTATGCCTTACAAAGACAACAAATCGATAGCCAATATGCTGATTGATGCAGTGAAGCAGGAGCATTCTGGCTACATCTATGCGCAAACGTTAAGTCAATTTCAGGTGACGTCAGTCAAGGCGTCACCAAAAGTTAATCCAGCCCCTAAAGCGAAAACGGAATTAGAAAGCTTTAACAAGTAAAGGAGTCACTTGTGTCTTTCCAAAAATCTAAAAGCAGTTGGTTAATGCTGACTATTGCAGTGCTTGTTGCAATAGCCGCGTTCTGGCTGTCAAATAACTATCTAAAAAACAAAGAAGAAATATTAAAGAACCAAATTATTCAGGAGGAGGCCGATACTGTTTCTGTGGTGGTGGCATCGCGGTCGATACAGATGGGTGAAATCATCAGTTCGGACAATATGGCGGTGGCTGATATGCCAGCAGCTTTTACATCGGCTTCTGCGGTTGCACCGGGGGATTTTGATTACTACAACGGCCAGGTAGTTAAACACGATATGTCACCTGGAGAACCGTTACTGACCCATTATGTGTCGGGATTGGGGATTGAAAGCTTTTCTGACTTGCTCAGTGAAGGCGAGCGCGCAGTGACATTGCAAATTGACGAAATCAACTCAGTTTCTGGGATGACATTACCGGGCGATATTGTTGATCTTATGCTGGTAACAGAAGACGAATCTGAGGCCGCAGGCAGTGACAAGATAACTCAAATTCAGCCATTGTTACAAAGCGTTAGAATTCTAGCCGTGGATGACATTTCTTTGGTATCTCCTACGCAGGACTTCGTTCTTCATGGCGTAGGTAAAGGTTCCCTTGAATACTCGTCGATCACCGTCGGGGTGAAATATCAGGATGCAGCAAAGCTTATATTGGCGAAGGAGGTTGGAGAGATTGCCTTCATGTTGCGAAATCGCACGGACGGACAAAGGCTCTCCAAAATGCGATTTGACAGCAAACAGCTAGCAACGGAAGCCAGCACCACAGGTCAGTATCAACTCTATACCTTATCTAGTGCATCAGATGGTAGCCTTAAGCCGGTTACCATATCTATTGCAAACCCAAGTCTAAAAGTCGGTGAACTCAGTCTTTTAAAATATAGCGCTACCTCTCAGGCAGTGAAGAATTAGGTGACAAGGATATGTTTTTTAAGCGCGTAAATTTGATGATGTTTCTTTGCGGTTTGATATTGGCACATTCGGCATCGGCGGCACCTGCAAAGCAATATATTGAGCTCTATATGGGGCAGGTCAAAAGTATTCAGGTAGGAGAAGTCAAGCGTATCGCTGTGGGAATGGATGCAGTACTAGGTACCAGTGTGATGAACAACGGTGAGTTACTGCTCATTCCAAAAACGCCAGGCTCAACAGAGTTACATGTTTGGAAAGCTGGTGAGCGTAAACTGACCGTCACAGTGGATGTGTTGCCACAGCAGGCGAGTAAAACACTGAGTGAGCTTCGCTCTATTTTCCGCAGTTTCGAGCATGTCACTTTCCGTCATGAGAGCGGGTTTATTCTGGCTGAGGGAAAAATTCGGCCTGAAGATGCTGAACTCTTTCAAGGGGCCTTGGGTAAGTTTCCCGGAGTTCTCTCGATGGTTAGAGCTGAACAGATTGAAATCAAAGATATGGTCAAAATGCAGGTCAAGGTGCTTGAAATAAACAAAAATGACGGCCTGCAGTTCGGTATAAATTGGGACAATGCTATCAGTGGCCCTTCTTTGGCCTTAGTAACCAATTTTAAACCTAACGATTATTACGTTTATGGTTCCGAGGGTAATAAGCTTCTTGAACTTTTTGACGGCAAAATACCTATTTCTTCTTCTAAAGCCCATGGTTATGGCGGTATAGCGACTGGTATTAACTCCATCATTAATCTGCTGAAAGAGCAGGGAACTGCACGTATATTGGCAGAGCCGTCCCTCAGTACTCGCAGTGGGGAAAAAGCAAGTTTCCAGTCCGGTGGTTCCTATCCTCTAGCAGTACTCAACGAATTTGGTCAGCCCGTGGTTGAAATGCAGGATTATGGTATTCAGCTCGATATTGAGCCAGTCATTGATGAGCAGGGCAATATAATCTCTAGAGTTAGGGCTGAAATGAGTTCTATTGATTTTGCTACTGTGGTGCAAGGGGTTCCTGGATTATTAACGCGGAATACCGAGTCAGTTGTGAATATGAAGGCCGGAGAGACTTTGGTGATCTCTGGACTTATCAGGGTTGAGGACAGTCGCAGCTACGAGAAGTTGCCACTACTCGGTGATATTCCTATTTTGGGGGAGCTTTTCACATCGAGGAATTTTAAGGAAGGACGTAGCGAACTTATTATTCTCGTTACCCCTACAGTGGCAAAAGTCGATACACCGCTTCCTGATGAGATTCAACGGAATTTGGTTGAAATGGAAAGCGCCGAAATCGATGTGCCAGCATCAGATTGGTTGCTTGACTAGGAGGGCTTATGTTTCAAATCCATGTTCAGACCAATAAAGGCACCCGTGTTGCGGATCAAATTTGTCAGGAAGAAAGTTGTATTTTAGGTAAAGATGAAGCCTGTTTTGTGCAGTTGCATGGCTGGCGGATAACTAAAGAACACATTCGTTTTTTCCGTTCCGAACAGGGGCTTTTTGTTAGTGAACTCAGCCCAAGAAGTGGTCTCAGGGTAAATGGCATTGCGGTGGACAGCTATGGCCCGCTGCAGCCTGAAGATCTGATAGAGCTGCATTCCTATCAGATCAGCGCCAAAAATCACACCAAGCTAAAAATGGTTGCTGACGCTGTGCCGATTGCAAAAACAGTGGAGCCAGTTACTGCACCACAGCCGCAGGAAAAAACGGTATCTAATAAAGATCAGCCTGAAGAAGTGGCCCATGCTGACAACGGTCATTCGTTACTGGTTAGAGAGTGGCGAGGTAAAATCCATCAGGAGCTGCTGAAGCAAATGGATTTACGCCGCATCAATGTTAACACCATGACGGATGAGGAACTACGTACTTTCACCAACGCCATGATCGGCGGCATTGTTGCGCAAATGGAAGATTTCCCTGCCAAACTTGACAGGCAAAGAGTGACTGAGCAGGTGCTCAACGAAGCGGTTGGCCTTGGTCCGCTGGAGTCTTTGCTGGCGATGGAGGACGTCAGTGAAATAATGGTGAACGCAGCCGACGAAATCTTCTATGAGAAAGCAGGACGCATTACCAAATCAGACGTGACCTTTACCGATGATCGCTCTGTGTTGGCAGCGATTGAGCGAATTGTGACACCGCTTGGACGGCGTATAGATGAAAGCTCACCCACTGTGGATGCCCGATTGAAAGATGGTTCACGGGTAAATGCGGTGATCCCCCCCATAGCGCTGAAAGGCCCCTGTATCACCATTCGTAAGTTTATGAAGGAGCGACTCACCGCTCAGCATTTGGTGAATTTTAACACCCTAAGTCCTGCCATGGTGCACTTTTTGGAAATGGCGGTGAAGCACAAGCAAAATATCATTATTTCCGGTGGTACCGGCTCAGGTAAAACCACCCTGTTGAATGTGCTGTCCAACTTTATTCCGGTGCACGAGCGGGTCATCACCGTAGAGGATGCCGCGGAGCTCAAATTGACACAGAACAACCTGATTTCCCTCGAGGCAAGACCATCAAACCAAGAAGGAAAAGGAGAAGTGTCCATTAGGGAGTTGGTGAAAAACTGCCTGCGTATGCGCCCTGACAGGATTGTGGTTGGGGAATGCCGTGGTGGGGAGGCGTTGGACATGTTGCAGGCGATGAACACTGGTCATGATGGGTCACTCAGTACCGCGCATGCGAACAGTCCCAGAGACTGTATTTCACGTTTGGAAGTGATGGTGATGATGGCGGGGGTGGAACTGCCGATGCTGGCCATTCGAGAGCAAATCTCATCAGCTGTGCACTTGATTGTGCAGCAAACTCGTTTTGCCTGTGGTTCGCGCAAAATTATCAGTATCTGTGAAGTTACAGGGGTCGAAGGCAATCGTATCCAGCTCGGTGAAATATTCCGATTTCAGCAAAACGGTTACGGAGACAATGGTAAGGTAAAAGGAGAGTTTGTCTCCACTGGCATAGTGCCTCAGTTTTATGAAGAGCTTGCGAAACGTGGACTAGAGGTGGATATGGATATCTTTTCTTCGGACGCTAAGGTCAAGGAGTTGGTCATATGAGCTATGAAATTGCGCTGGTTGCAGCATTATTCTCGTTATCGGCAGGGGTGTTTGCTTGGTTTTCGGTGCGTGTAGTGTCCAGCGCCGCTATAAGTTATCGTCGTAATTTTACCGCTCAGGCCAAGATTAAGCTGTCGGATCTATTTTTGACCATAGAGCCAGAAAAGCTGTTTATGCTGAACTTGGCGGCAGTGGTATTGTTTTTCGTCTTCATATTTTTCTTAACTGGTAATTTGATCCCCGCCGCTCTAATTGGGATTTTGGTAGGGGCTTCGCCAACTGTGATTTTTTCGTGGTTGCGAAAGCGGCGCCAGAAAGCGTTTATCAGCCAATTACCTGACATGTTGCAGGGAACCTCAACGGCCATGCGTTCTGGCGCCAGCCTGAACCAGGCACTGGAGTCTGTGATTGTCGAGTCGAGCGATCCTATTAAACAGGAATTTGACTTGTTCCTGCGGGAAGTGCGTGTTGGTGTGAGCTTTAACGAAGCACTGGATAATCTTTATAAACGCATCCCCTTGATGGATCTAAACTTGGTTATTTCTGGGATGAAAATTTCCCGTGAAATCGGTGGCAACCTCGCTGAAACTCTTGAGCGTATGGCTGATACCTTACGTCGAAAATTGGAAATGGAAGGTAAGATTGATGCGCTCACAGCCCAGGGGCGTGCTCAGGGATATGTGATGACAGGATTGCCAATACTACTCGGCTTAGTGCTTTATCAAATGGAGCCGGAGCAGATGTCACTGTTGTGGACGGAATGGTACGGCTGGGTGGTTATTTCCATCGTTGTGATACTTGAGATTATCGGATTTTTCTTTATTCGAAAAATCGTCAATATAGATGTGTAATTGTGATGACTTTCATTATTTCATTAGGCGTCAGCATTGCCATTTTTATCGGCTTCATTGCCTTTGGTCGAATTGTCAGTTTTGTTAAAAAGGCCGATCGACAGTATATGGATCCCTTACCGCCGTTAATGAGGCTTTGCTGGCCGGCTATTAACTTTTTATCCCACTATTTTGGTGACTTGCTCTCGGTGGAATATATTGAGAGAAGCAAGATTAAACTGCGACGAGCTGGCCTGGCTTATTTAATGACTGCTCAACAGTTCTTTGCTCTTAAATTATTGTCTGCATTTATATTTATATTCTTATCGTGGTTGTGCTTTCTGATGCTTGGTAAACCTGCGGGTATAGTGCCTCTAGCATTTTCACTATTTGGCTTTATCTTTCCCGAAATCAATCTCAACGACAGGAAAAAAAAGGTCGAAAAAGAGATTGTCCGTCTGTTGCCTGTGTACCTCGACTTTATCACCATGGCGGTTGAAGCGGGGATGAACCTGAATAGTGCACTTATGCAGGCGGTTGAAAAGGGGCCTCCAGGTCCCCTGAATCATGAATTTCAAAAGGTGCTCAGAGACATCAAAGCTGGCGTTGGAAAAATTGAGGCGCTGCGAAATATGAGTGAGCGCATCGATATTCGTGAGATCCGAAGTTTGGTATCGTCGCTTTCACATGCTGAAAAAAGTGGCTCCAGCGTAGGAGAAACTTTAAGGATACAATCTGAACAGCGTCGAACCGAGCGCTTCCAACGAGCTGAAAAGCTGGCGATGCAGGCGCCAGTGAAGTTGGTGGGACCTTTAGTACTGTTTATTTTTCCGACGACCTTTATCGTGCTGTTTTTCCCCATTGCCACACAGTTATTCGCGCTGTTTTCCAAGGGGGGGGGAATGCAACTAAAAGCATTGTATCTGGAGGACCGTTCACTCTTGAATTACGTATTTCTGCCACAGACCTTTTGGCAGCGTGCCAGAGGATTGCTGGCAAAACCTTTATTGCAAGCCGATGAAGGATACTTATTTACGGAATGTCGCTGTATTCATATGTTTGGGATGAGGTATGCGCTGGATATTGTGTTTTTGGATGCGCAAATGAAAATCTGTAAAGTGGTGCCCGATTTGGCACCTTGGCGGTTGGCGTATTGTTTGAGTGCTAAATATACATTGGAATTGGCACCAGGTAGTGTCAGTCGTCTTGGACTCATTCTCGGACAACAATTGGAATTGAGATAAAAATGAATTTAATCAAAGCGATAATCTTATGCGTCATTTTAACGGCTTGCAGTGCAGCACCCCAGTCACAAGTTGACTTTTCTTTTAGTGAAAGGTTTAACGTCGCTGAGCAAGCTTACATTGAGGGTAGACTGGCTGACGCAGAAACCTTGTATTTACAGCTGACACAGACTAATCCTGAATATAAAGAGTCCTGGTTTAAACTAGGTAATATCTATGCTCGTCAAGGGCGCTATGAAGCCTCAATTCGCTGCTATGAAAAGGTGCTTGTTCTCGATAGTCAGGATGGAAAGGCTTGGTTTAACCTTGCCGTGGTTAAACTCAATCAATCGAGACAAATTTTGCAACAGGCGGAGCAAATTCTCGCTCCTGAAACTGCCGAGTTACAGCAAATCAAGCAATTGACTCATTCCCTTAATCAGGTATCTAAGGGGAGCTAACGTGAGACGGAGTTTTAGAGGTCAAAGTCTGACAGAATTTTTGGTGCTAATGCCCATCTTTTTCTTGTTGTTGTTAGGCATATTGGAGTTCACTTATATTTTTCGCGCCAAAACTACGTTAAATACTGCGACATTTGAAGCTGCTAGGTTGGGCTCTCTCCATCACGCCCAACTTGAGCCCATGCGTGAGGCCCTGCGAAAAGGCATGGTGCCACTATATATGAGAGGGGAAACGGGAGCGCTGAAAATGGGAGAGGCGTATCTCAAGGTAAAGCTGGACGAAGCCGCAATGAATAAGGTATCTACCACTGTCACTATAGTTCATCCCACTAAGACCATATTTGAAACTTTTAAAGTAAAACGAAAAACCGCATTGGTGAATGATATTGCAGATAAAGAGCGTTGGATAATTCCTAACGACAGTTTGTTGTATCGTTCAGCTAAGAAAGAAAGTGTAAAGGTAGCAGGACAGAACGAAAGCCTGAATATTCAGGATGCTAATTTGCTGAAAGTTAAAACCCTTTGGTGCTATCAACTGAAGATACCTATTTTACGTGAACTCCTTGTATCCAGTTTGGGGTGGTTTGGCTCACCTGAACAGCGGGCGTGTAATACGCTTGGCGCCTTAACTGGGCCAAGGCTAGCGTTGAGTTCACAATCAACAATCAGGATGCAGTCACATATAGTGTCTGATGGAAATTTGAAGTAACAGGGAAGGTTATGAATATCAAACTGCTTATTGGCATGTTTCTAGTTAGCTGTGTGCCAACAGTAAATGCGGCATCAATCGGTGATTATCAATTTAAAGGCGCCGAGTTGTTTAGTAGTGAAAACAAAGTGTTGACTAACAGAGAGGTTCCACTTGGTCCCATGATATTAGCTCATCAGGAAACCAACGAACGTACTGAGGGATATCATCCTCAGCAAGCTGTACTGATAAGTGGTAATGCAAAAGTACGAGTATTTGATTTCAATCACCAATATTCGGTTGTTTATGTTGCCCAATTAGTTGAGGAAATATTAGGCCAACGAGGTTACACCATTCGTTATCGTTGCCAAGAGCAGGCTTGTGGAGAGCTTATTGGCTGGCGAGCCCTGTTATCGAAATCTATTGATGGTGTTGAGGGCCTCCAACAAGTCATTGTTGCGAGTAAAATAAATAATAATTTATCGGTATCCTATGTGGTGGGTCATGTAACCGATATTGATAACCAGCCACGGTTGGTTATGCAAACCATAGAGGCTGCAGCGCCTATTAAATGGCCTTCAGAACAGGTGTTGACGCTTCATTTTGAGGTAAATTCTGCTGACTTGAGCGATGTACAAAAAGGTTATCTTGCCGATATTGCCGATGTGATTCAACGCGACAGCACGGATAAATACAAAATTACTGGTTTTGCCGATAATCAAGGGGATGAAAAGTCCAATCTTACATTGTCTGAAGCTAGGGCTCGCACAGTGGCTAAATTGCTGATAGAGCATTATGGTGTACCTGCTGAAGTAGTTGAGGTTAAAGGGCTTGGTGAATCCAACCCCTTGAGAAGTAATAACTCCTCCGGTGGGCGGGCTGCAAATAGGAGGGTTGAACTGACTCCGGTACGTCTATGATCAAGTTAGTGCCTATGGCTTTGTCTACCTTGATAGCAACCCTGAGCTGAATCTCCGAGGATAGTATAATGTGTAAGGTGATGAGCGTCGTTTATACATCTTTCAGCATGGAGTTTTCTCTGGTGCTAACTTATCTAGAGTTATCTTGAGTAAAGTCAACAGAATTCTCTCATGTGACTTTAAGAGGCTGGATTTGCGATTAGCAAGTCCGGCCTTATTCAGTGATTAAAAATAATGATTAATGCGTTATTTGGATGGTTGTGGACATCATTCGACGTTCTGGATCTGCTCTCTCATTTGCTCGATAAGGACCTTAAGCTCCACTGCGGCTGAGGTGATTTCAGTGCTGATGGATTTAGAGGCGAGGGTATTCGATTCGCGGTTAAATTCCTGCATCATAAAATCGAGACGGCGACCTTCGCTGCCGCCTTTTTTGAGGATGCGGCGAGCTTCGGCTACATGGGCTTCGAGGCGATCCATTTCTTCGGCGACATCTTGTTTCTGTGCTAGTAACACCATTTCTTGCTCGATACGGGCTGGGTCGAGTTCACCTTTGATTTCAGCAAGGCGGTTGGTGAGCTTTTCGCGTTGATACTGCATAACCGTTGGCATGTGCTCGCGTACCACAGCGATTTGCTCGCTCACGCCATCTAAACGGCTTAACAGCATGTCTTTGATGGCTTCGCCTTCACGACCGCGGGCTTCGATAAATTGATCTATGGCAGAATCGAAGGCTGTCATTAAGTCTGCACCGATTGCATCCATATCTTGTTCACCGCTTGCTAGCACGCCTGGCCAACGTAGGATGTCGGTCAGATTGACATCGCCTTGTCCCGCTTCTTGCTTGAGCCAAGTGGCAGCATCTAATAGCTGTTTTGCCAGTGCTTGATTCAATTGCAGTTCGTTATGGCTGTTGTCGGCAAGTTCATAGCGCAGATTCACTTCCACTTTACCACGGCTTAAGCGTTTGCGTAGGCGGTCGCGAAGTACGGGTTCAAAGCTGCGAAATTGCTCGGGTAAACGTAGATAGGTTTCGAGATAACGTTGATTGACTGAGCGAATTTCCCAGGAGGCAGTGCCCCATTGTGCTTTGTGCTCGATGCGAGCGTAGGCTGTCATGCTTTGGATCATGGGTTGTCCTAATGGTGTAATCGTCATAATGAGAGGCGATTATAGAGTCAATAGCTTTAGGATTAAAGGCATACAGTAAATATACCCAAGCTACCTGAAGATACGAGTTTCAGAGCGCCTAGGGTGCTTCAATTCAAGGCGCAGCAATGACAGAATGTCGGCTACCTTTTGAATTGATGCAACACGGAAGTGAAGTGCCCTAGGCGTTCCGTCCCGGCGGCTGATGTTAACCACGGGGTAACGCACTTTATGCTGCGTTGGTTATTTTTAACTTAGTCCACTAGGTCCGCAAATAACCGCAATCGCCATGGATGGCGTGAATGCCATTTATGCAGGAGCAATAAATGGCCTTGCCTAAAGTGCGTTAAACTCCCGCTGAATTCTGCATCTTCAGGTTGTTTGGGTATAAGGACACGGATTAGGCGTTTGAGTGTGATGAGTTTGCCAGAGAATCACCCTAAGCATGGCATCCTAAGGCACAAGCCCCTATAATATGCAGCCAAAATCGGTCAATGACTCAGAATACAGGAATCTCGCATGCGTCCAAGTAACAGAACGCCAGCACAAACTCGTCCCATCACTATCACTCGCCAGTTTACGGCCCATGCCGAAGGTTCTGTGTTAGTGGAATTTGGCGAAACGAAAGTGCTTTGTACCGCCAGTTTTACTGAAGGTGTGCCACGTTTCCTTAAAGGTCAGGGCCAAGGCTGGGTGACGGCAGAGTACGGCATGTTGCCACGTTCGACCCATAGCCGTATGGATCGTGAAGCCGCTCGCGGTAAGCAATCTGGTCGTACACAAGAAATTCAACGTCTTATCGGTCGTGCGCTGCGCGCCTGTGTGGATATGAAAGCCCTAGGCGAAAACACTATCGTTATCGATTGTGATGTGATCCAAGCTGATGGTGGCACGCGTACTGCGTCAATCACTGGCGCCTGTGTGGCTTTAGTGGATGCATTGAACTGGGCACGAGGTAAAGGGATCATTAAATCTAACCCTTTGAAATTCCTTATCGCTGCCGTTAGCGTAGGTATTTACAAGGGTGAAGCGATAAGCGATCTCGAATATATCGAAGACAGCGCCGCTGAAACTGATATGAATGTGGTGATGACAGAAACGGGTAAAATTATTGAAATCCAAGGTACAGCTGAAGGTGAGCCGTTTACTCACGAAGAGTTGATTGAGCTACTCGGATTGGCGAAGAACAGTATCCGTGAAATCGTCGATGTGCAAAAAGCCGCTTTAAACTAATGTGTACTGATAAAAGCCCCGACATTGATAAAGTGCGGGGCTTTTTATTAGCTGCAGCTTTTTGTCTGTAACAAGAGGCTAGCGTGATCCAACCCTGTACCTAATAAAATTTTATAAAATAAAATATTTCCTAATAAAAACTAGTTACATACAAAGTCGTAAGGAGAGATTGTGAAAGCCTATCAACGTGAGTTTATTGAATTTGCCTTAGAGCGTCAGGTACTGCGATTCGGCGAGTTTACCCTTAAATCGGGCCGTATCAGTCCTTATTTCTTCAATGCGGGTTTGTTCAATACTGGCCGTGATTTAGCGCGTCTGGGCCGTTTTTATGCCGCTGCGTTAGTGGATTCTGGCATTGATTACGACTTGCTGTTTGGCCCTGCTTACAAAGGTATTCCGATTGCGACCACTACGGCAGTTGCCCTGTGTGAGCATCACGATATCGACATTCCTTACTGCTTTAATCGCAAAGAAAAGAAAGATCACGGCGAAGGTGGCAGCTTAGTCGGTAGCGAGCTAAAAGGCCGTGTGATGCTGGTGGACGATGTGATTACTGCGGGTACTGCGATTCGTGAGTCGATGGAAATCATCGAAGCCCATAAAGCACAATTAGCGGGCGTGTTGATTGCTTTAGACAGGCAAGAGAAAGGCAAGGGCGAATTATCGGCCATCCAAGAGGTTGAGCGCGATTTTGGTTGCGGTATTGTGGCGATTATTAAACTCGCCGATCTGATCAGCTATCTGTCTGAAAAACCAGGGATGGAAGTACAGCTTGCCGCTGTGAGCCAGTATCGCGAGCAATACGGGATTTAAGCGGAACCTAGGCTCGAGAGTCTAGGTTCTAGAACCTAGACTCTCTATGCCTTATTGATGCAAAAACTCGGCGCGGGTTGCGGGGTTAGATTTGAAAATACCGCCCAGCGCTGTGGTAGTGGTTGAACTGGTGGAGTCCATCACGCCACGGGATTTGACGCAGTAATGCACGGCATCCATTTTAACGGCAACGTCTTTGGTTTCGAGCAAGGTTTGTAGCGCTACTAACACTTGCTGAGTCAAACGCTCTTGCACTTGTGGACGTTGGGCAAAGAAACGCACGATGCGATTAATCTTTGATAAACCAATGATTTTTTTGCGTGGTAGATAAGCTATGGTCGCAGTGCCATCGATCGTCACTAAATGGTGTTCGCAGGTACTGGTGAGGCTAATATCTTGCACTCGCACCATTTCATCGAAGCCCATCTTATTGTCGATAACCGTGATCTTAGGGAAGTTCGCATAATCTAAGCCGGAGAAGATTTCATCGACGTACATTTTAGCAATGCGGCGCGGCGTATCGGCAAGGCTATCGTCTGACAGATCCAATGACATTAATGTCAGGATTTCTTTCATATGATGTTCAATCTTGTCTTTACGTTCTTCACTGCTGTAAACGCTTGGGAGCATTGGGGTTTCAAGTCCACGTTCTAATAACGCGGCTTGTACTTTTACTGCTGCTTCACTTAATGCCATCTTATCCTCCACTACGTCGTAGCGGCTATAACAGAAAACCTATGCTGATCATCGCGTGGTACTTGGGCTGTTCAGCATCAGATACAAATTATTGTTATTCTCGCTAGGGCAAGAATAGGGGGAGGAGGATAGCGCGAATTGCAGACAATTCATACCGAAAAACGCGCATAGACCACATGAAAAAGCCGATAGTCCTTATCGGATATCGGCTTTAAATCTACCACTGCCAATCGAGTTTAGCCTAGCAGTGTCGGCAAGTTTGAGTTAATTCTAAAGTTTCAGATTGGTTTTTAGGAAACTGAGCATTTGTTCATAGTATTTCGCTCTATGCTCATCGTTATAAAAACCGTGGCCTTCGTTATCCATCACCAGTTTTTGGTAAGGATACTTGTGAGCTTTTAAAGCTTTCTCGAGGGATTCGAGTTGCTCAATTGGTGCTCGCTCATCTTCACCACCATGTACCAATAGTATGTTTGCTTTGAGTTTATCGACGTTTTCAGAGGGAGACATTGCTTTGAGTACCGCTTTATCTTGACCTAACACTTCCTTAAGATAGCTTGTTCCTGCACTTCTGCGAGCGACGTCACCTTTATTAAATATCAACTCGAGATTGTATACCCCTGCCATACCTATGGCGCATTTAAACATATCCGGTGCAAGCACTGCACTCTGTAGGGCGCTGTAACCACCGAAGCTACCACCAGCGATACAGATGCGTTCTTTATCGGCAACACCTTGGTCAATGACATATTGAGTTGCATCTATAATGTCATATTGGATGTCGGAACCCCATTTTTGGTAGCCAGCACGTTCAAATTGATCACCATAGCCACCAGAACCTCGAAAGTTGACCTGTAAAACCGCAATACCTTGGCTTGCCAAATATTGGTTTTGTGAATCAAACCCCCACCAATCACGGACACCATGTGGGCCACCGTGAGGATTGACTACTAGAGGCAGATTTTTAGCTTCTTTACCAAAGGGGAGTGTTAAATAACCATGGAGTGTTTTACCGTCGCGACTCGTAAAATTGATAGGTTTAACTTCAGCCATTTGCTCTGGGTCTAGCCATTTTTTAGCTGCAGCAAGGTATTCAAGTTTAAGCTTTTTGGTATCAAACACATAGTAATCGCCAGGATTGCGATCATTAAATGCAAGCACAACTAGCTTTTCCGCATCACGGGTTTCACTGACAATCCGCACTTGATAGCCGGGTAGTACGCCTATGAGATCTTTTAGTAATTTTGCATGGGAATCTTCACTATCGACGAAGGCATAGCTAGGATAGCCATTTTCAAATTCAACGGCATAGAGCTGTTTATTGGTACCGTTAATCCAAAAGTTGCTGGGATCGACATTTTCATCCTGAATAATCTCTTTTTTATCACCTGTTTCGAGATTAATTTTGTATACGCCTAATGTTTCACCTTGTGTTCGTCCCGCGGCATAAATCGTATTTTTGTTATCGGCGAAGGAGATTGGGCTGAAATCAGTTAGACCAAGATTGAGTTTATCAGTGTTCACCCACTCGCCATTTTGACGGTAAAATACTTTTGTGATGTTTTTACCGTCTTCTCCTGCGACAAAACGGACTTCGCCTTCATGGTCTGTCATAAAACGCGCTTGACCTATAGGCGAACCTAGAACACGTTTGCGAACTCCTGAGTATAAATCTACTCGATATACATCTTGTGATAATTCAATGTTAAGGGTGCTTTCGTTGTTCCATGGAATGGCGTTGACCAACATATAGCGCTCATCATCTGGCAGAGGATCGAGGATAAATGCTGTTGCATTAATTGCAGTATTTTTCTTAATGTTTGAACCTGTTTGTTGTTCGCCACTATTGAATCCGAACAGGTATGTGGGACGTGAGCCATCAGCATTAACAGCCATTAATTCGCCATAGTATTGTGGAGCCTCAATCCAACCTTTCAGATACTCTTTTGCCAGAACGACTCGTTCGCTATTTGCCCATTCGTAATCACCTACTTGGGCATTGCTCGGGAAGCGTATGGCATTAAGGAGTTTTTTAGTTTGTGCATCTAATACAAGGAGTACTTTTTTGCCATCAACACTGGTAATAGCACTTAAGTATTTGCCTGTTGGAGATATCTTTACGTTTGAGTATTCACTACCTTTACTAAACAACTGAGCCTGTGACAAGGCGTTAGGGTTTGCAGTATCTGCGGCAAATGTAGAGATTGGCAGCATTGGTAAGCAAAGCGCAGTCAAAGTTGCTAATTGGACGAGTTTCATTAGACATCCCTGTAATGTAATTGTGGTTATTTTGTTTTTTAAATGTTTTTGAGGATAAAACAAAAGTGCTAGTCAGACAAGGAGGGAACGCTAAAAAATAAAGGACGGTATTACCGCCCTTTATACTGAAAAATCATTAGCTTTGGAGTAGTTGATGTTGAATAAAACGCCACTGTTCATCGAAGTGGGTGGTCGGTTTGAGTTTGAATTCACTTCGCACAAATTGCGCAATTCTACCTTCGGCAAAGGCCAACAGTAAATTGGCTAATATGGCTTCATCTAGGTTAAAGCCTCTACCTTCCCGAAGTGTCTTTTCCCGTAAAATTTGCTTTAACTGGGTTTCAATTTTTGCAAATAAACTACTAATACGACTTCGCAGACGTTCATTTTCACCTAACAGTGCATCACCATTGAGTACTCGAGAGATCCCTGGATTACGTTCAGCAAAAATCAGTAGCAGTTGTAGCATGAGCTGGCAGCGCTTCATGGTATCTTTCTCATCATCCATGATGATGTTGATGCGTGAGAGCAGTGACTCTTCGATAAACTCAATGAGCCCTTCAAACATTCGCGCTTTACTAGGGAAGTGACGATAAAGTGCGGCTTCCGAAACCCCCACTTCTGAGGCTAGTTTTGCCGTAGTGATCCTTTGCCCAGGACTGGTTTCTAGCATTTGTGCTAAGCATTGCAAGATATGCTCACGACGATTAATTTTTGGGCTTACAGCCATTGCAGTATCCTTCGCTCAATAACGACTGGTAGTTATTTCGTGCCTGAATGGCCAAATCCACCTTCACCACGGTCTGAGCTGTCGAACTCATCAACGAGTTTGAATTGTGCTTGCACCACAGGGACAAATACCAATTGTGCGAGACGGTCGCCAATGTCTAAAGTGAATGGACTATTGCTTCTATTCCAACAAGATACCATCAATGGCCCTTGGTAGTCGGAATCGATAAGTCCAACTAAATTTCCAAGTACAATACCGTGCTTATGACCTAGACCTGAGCGCGGTAAAATCACAGCGGCTAATCCTGGGTCGGCCACATGGATGGCAATGCCAGTGGGGATAAGCTGGGTTTCACCGGGGGCTATCGTCATTGTGGTATCTATCATGGCACGAAGATCCATACCTGCACTACCTAGTGTGGCGTAAGCAGGTAAAGGAAATTCTGAGCCGATTCGAGAGTCGAGAATTTTTAATTCAATCGGTGTTTTCATGTATTTGTTTTTTCTTTCACTATCAACGAAAGTAATTGCCGTGCTAGCGTGAGTTTGTCGGTCGCAGGCAAATCTTGACTGCCGAGCGGCCAGAATACACGCAGGGCATTGGTATCGGCATTGAAGCCTTGGCCAGTAACTGAAACGTCATTAGCGGCGATCATATCCAAGTTTTTACGTTTGAGTTTATCGCGGGCGTAGGTTTCAACATCATGGGTTTCGGCGGCAAATCCCACCACAAAAGGACGGTTTGGCAAGCTCGCAACCGTGGCTAAGATATCAGGATTCCTCTCTAGTGCAAGTTGCATTTTTTCTGCCGATTTTTTGATCTTACAAGTAGCAATATCGCTAATGCGGTAGTCTGCAACGGCGGCGCAGCCAATAAAAATATCTTTTTTATCAACATTATCCATAACAGCATCGAGCATATTTTGCGCAGATCCAACATCGATGCGTGCTACGCCTTCAGGGGTACTTAGGTTCACTGGACCTGAGACTAAGGTGACGGCTGCGCCCATATCCGCTGCGGCTTTGGCGAGCGCAAAGCCCATTTTCCCAGAACTGTGATTGGAAATATATCTGACGGGATCTATCGCTTCACGGGTTGGCCCGGCGGTGATCAGCACCGACTGGCCTGCAAGAGGCTGCGCAGAGACTTCTTTTGTTGCAAAAAAATCACTGGCTAGCTCGGCAATTTCTAGCGGTTCGAGCATACGTCCAGGGCCGACTTCGCCGCATGCTTGGCTGCCGCTGGCTGGACCCCAAAGGGTATAACCACGGCTTTGCAGGCTTGTTAAATTCGCTTGAGTGGCGAGATTACGATACATCTGTTGATTCATCGCTGGACACAGAGCGATGGGGGCTTCGGTAGCTAGGCAGGTTGTGGTAATTAACTCATCTGCCATGCCTGCATTGATACGGGCGAGTAAGTTGGCCGTAGCGGGGGCGATAATCACTAAATCGGCCCAACGAGCAAGCTCTATATGGCCCATAGCAGCTTCTGCCGCAGGATCCAGTAGGCTAGATGCCACAGGATGTCCAGATAACGCTTGCAGCGTGAGAGGCGTGATAAATTCCATCGCACTTTGGCTCATCACGACGCGCACATCAAAACCACGCTCTTTTAAGCGTCGCACTAAATCGGCACTTTTATAGGCGGCAATGCCGCCGCCAATGCCCAGCAGGACGTTTTTATTTGTGAGACTCACAGACATCATCCGAGATTGAAATAATGCCACCAACGATACCACAACGCGGTGAATTTTAGTGACTATCCCAGTTCAAAAAATCTCGTCCATACTCAGTAAAGTGAAAATATGTGAGGTAACAAGGAGGTCACATGGGCATCAAAGATTGGCCAGAGGGAGAGGGGCCTAGAGATAAACTACTACAAAAAGGAGCTGCCTATTTATCGGATGCAGAGTTACTGGCCGTATTGCTGCGTAATGGTTTAGCGGGTCTTAACGCTGTCGATCTAGCTAGATCGTTGATCAGTGAGTTTGGAGGATTAAGAAATCTACTTTGCGCCCCTAAAAATCAGGTGTGTCGACTTCCTGGCGTAGGGCCTGTAAAATATGCTCAGCTTCAAGCTGCAGCTGAATTAGCGCGGCGTGTCGCACAAGAAAATCTACAAAGAGGTCAGGTTTTGACAAATCCCGATTTAACTCGGGACTATTTAATGAGACAATTAACTGACCGCTCCTATGAAGTGTTCGCAATTTTGCTGCTAGATAGCCAGCATAGAGTGATTCAGTTTGTCGAATTATTCCGCGGCACAATAGACTCAGCCTCAGTGTATCCACGTGAAGTGGTGAGCTTAGTGCTTGAAAAAAAGGCAGCTGCCGTTATAGTGTGTCACAATCATCCGTCTGGTATTGCCGAGCCCAGTCAGGCTGACAGACGAATAACTGAGCGATTAAAAAATGCGTTAGCAACCATAGATGTATCCTTATTGGATCATATGGTTGTAGGTGATCGAGAGATAGTTTCTTTTGCGGAACGAGGCTGGATTAATTAATCTAACACTTGATCTTCACTCTGTGATCGTGTATAAAATGCGCCCTCTTTGTGCCTCGGGCGACGGCCATACGAGGCACATTAATGCTCGAGCGTTAAAATTGTTTTTGGAGAAGATTGACATGTCAAGAGTATGCCAAGTTACTGGCAAGAAGCCGATGGTTGGTAACAACCGTTCGCACGCAAAAAACGCGACCCGTCGTCGTTTTTTACCTAACCTACAAAACCACCGTTTTTGGTTAGAAGAAGAAAAGCGTTTCGTACAGTTACGTGTATCTACTAAAGGTATCCGTCTGATCGATAAGAAAGGTATTGAAGTTGTTGTTGCTGAACTTCGTGCCCGTGGCGAGAAGGTATAATAGATCATGGCTAAAGCTAAAGGTAATCGTGAGAAGATCAAATTAGTTTCAAGCGCTAAGACTGGTCACTTCTACACAACTGAAAAAAACAAGCGTAACATGCCTGAAAAAATGGAAATCAAAAAATTTGATCCAGTTATTCGTCAGCACGTTATCTACAAAGAAGCCAAAATCAAGTAATCCTTGGTTAGTGTTTCGAGAAAAGCCCCTTATTTAAGGGGCTTTTTTTTGCGTTTTTTTAGTGGTTCGTCATCAAGTTGAGATTATTTCCTCGCAAACTTAAGCTGCTGAATCATCTCCTGTGAAGTTAAAAAATTGTGAATACTCGCGGAAAATATAAAATAGTGCGGTTATAAGCACTTTAATTCATTAAAACTGTATTTTAGTGAGAATAAATTCTTTATATGTGAATTAAAATGCAATACCATACGCGAAAATTAGCGATTCACTCTTGGCGCGTCATCGTGATGCTGCCAGCACAAAATGAGGTGTAAATAACGCGTGCGTACCACTGAACTGGTTGATGGATTTCGTCATTCTGCCCCCTATGTTAATGCTCACAGAGGTAAAACTTTTGTGGTCATGCTGGGTGGTGAAGCTTTGGCTCAAAATCAATTCCGCGCCATCTTAAATGATGTCGCCCTGCTGCACAGTTTAGGGATTAAAGTGGTGTTGGTATATGGCGCTCGGCCGCAGATTGATGCTGCATTGGCCGCTAACGGTATTGCGCCTGCCTACCACGAAGGTGTGCGTATCACGGATGAAGATTCGCTCAAAGTGATTAAGCAAGTTGCGGGTGCACTGCAATTCGATATCACCGCGCGTTTATCCATGAGTTTAAGTAATACGCCGATGCAAGGTGCGCAAATTAACTTAGTGAGTGGCAACTTTGTGATTGCTCAACCACTGGGTGTGGATAATGGTGTGGATTTTTGCTTGAGTGGCAAAGTGCGTCGTATCGATGTGCAAGGCTTAAAACGTCAGTTAGATAATCACTGCATCGTATTGATGGGGCCGATTGCGGCTTCGGTTACTGGTGAAAGTTTTAATCTCACCGCTGAGGAAATCGCGACTCAAGTGGCGATTAAGCTTAAAGC
The DNA here is from genome assembly GCF_023159115.1 of Shewanella sp. JNE2. Taxonomy (NCBI): domain Bacteria; kingdom Pseudomonadati; phylum Pseudomonadota; class Gammaproteobacteria; order Alteromonadales; family Shewanellaceae; genus Shewanella; species Shewanella sp. JNE2. Next base: position 348,685 of record NZ_CP096169.1, read on the forward strand.
CGACAAGATGATAGGTTTTAGCTCTCAGAACGGTATTCTCGATCGTAACGGCGATGTGATTGCCGAGCTGATGCCAAATGATGCGCAAAACATTATGAACAAGCTGGCCGAACAAGGTTCTGCCTGTGTGGGCACTATGGCCTTCTTGAAGGCGAGTATTGATGCCTGTCGTAATGGCGTGCCGCGTTGTCATTTAGTGAGTTATCTTGAAGATGGCGCCTTACTGCAAGAATTGTTTTCCCGTGAAGGCATAGGCACGCAAATAGTGACCGAGAGTGCCGAGCGTTTACGCCGTGCTTCTATCGCCGATATTGGTGGCGTATTGAACCTTATTCGCCCATTGGAAGAGCAAGGTATTCTGGTGCGTCGCAGCCGTGAGCAGCTCGAGATTGAAATCGAACAGTTTATGCTGATTGAACGTGATGGCTTAGTGATTGGCTGTGCCGCGCTTTACCCTTTTGAAGAGGATAATGCCGGGGAGTTTGCTTGTCTTGTGGTACATCCTGATTATCGTGATGCCGACAGAGGTAGCCTACTGCTGAAGAATATTATTGGCCAGGCTCGTAGCCGTGGTTATTCCCGTTTGTTTGCATTGACGACTCGCAGCATTCACTGGTTTTTAGAACATGGCTTTGTGATTGAAGATGTTGATGCATTGCCGCAGAAGAAAAAGCAGTTGTATAACTATCAACGCCGCTCAAAAATTCTCGCACTCGATCTCTAAGTTATTCAACATTCAATCAATGCCAGCCTAGTACTCATATTAGCGCTGGCATTTTTATTGACATAATATGTCTTTGTTGGCAGATTAAGGCTTCACTGTACGGGAGATGCTGCCAATGAGCCCTCAATTTTTTGAACTCGCCCCTTTAACCCAGACTTCTATCTTCAGCTTTATCATCTTATTGCTCGGGATCGCAGGTATCTTGCTGATGTTGTGGCTAAAAAACATGCCTAAAATAGCAAAATCAGCGAGTTTAGGCATATTGCTGGTGATGATGGGCGGATTTTCTTGGGTCTTTTATCAATCCAATAGCGCCGAATTAGTGTTAACCGATACAGAGCTCACATTGGATGTTCCTTTCTATAAAGTGCAGTTATCCCGCGCGGATTTATTACCTGCCGAGGCGCGCATAGTCGATTTGCAGCAAGAGGCAGATTTAACACCGAGCTTTAAAACGAATGGTATAGGTATGCCTGGATTTCAATTAGGTTGGTTTAACTTACAGGGGAAGACTAAAGCATTTTTGGCGATAACAGATAAATCGCAGTTAGTGTTAGTGCCAACGACTAAAGGCTGCAGTTTATTACTGACAGTACCACAAGGGAGTGAGTTTTTAGCACAGTTACAGAAGTAATCATCAGTCATCACTTCTGCCACTGTGTTTATTGGCGTGATAATGTTTACGCTGGTTTGCGTTTATAGGCCATATCTAAGGTGAAGACTAACAGCGCGCTCCAGATAAAACCGAAGGTCACGCCTTTTTCGGCATCGAAGGGCTCATTGAACAGACTCACCGCGAGGATAAACATAATACTCGGGCCTATATATTGGAAAAAGCCGAGCATAGACAATGGAATACGTACCGCTGCCCCTGCAAAACACAGCAAAGGAATCGTGGTAACTATCCCCGCAGCCATTAACATCAGATTCAATTGCCAATCGTTAGTCAGCATGCTCGCCGTGGCCGTGTCTAAGGTTGCGACGAGATAAACCAGTGCAACCGGTAATAGCACTGCGGTTTCGACTAATAAGCCTGCTTTGGCATCTACATTGACCTTTTTTCGCAGCAGTGCATAAAAGCCAAAAGTGCCAGCGAGTGCCAGTGAGACGATGGGAATTGAGCCAAAAGAGATTAACTGGATCAATACGCCAGCACTGGCGAGTGCGACCGCGAACCATTGTAATTTACGCAGCCTCTCACCTAGAAATAGCATACCGAGCAAGACGTTAAGTAGAGGGTTGATGAAGTAGCCTAGGCTGGCATCGAGCATGTGGTCGTTATTTACCGCCCAGATAAATAGTAGCCAGTTTCCCGCAATCAGGATGGAGGTAATGACGAGGACGATAAGCTGCTTAGGCTGTTTAAACAGTAAGCGTAAACGAGAAAAACCGCCGATAAATTGCATAATGATCAGCATAAATACGAATGACCAAATCACCCGATGAAGCAAAATTTCGGTGGCGGAAACATGGTTGAGTAATTTGAAATATAAAGGCGCAAAACCCCACATACAGTAAGCACTGACGGCAAGTAGGATCCCTTTGCGGTATTCACGATCTGGCATGAGACATCTTCGAAGAACAACAAGGTGGCGATTGTAGGTGTGTCTGACCGCTGACTCAAGGGCATCGCCGCGTTCTTTTCGTTACAGAATATCTCTGCCAGAGATTGAATGGACGATTAAAGTCATCATCAAGATGTTTACCTTAGTCCGTTTTGAACCATAAGACAGCAATAAACATCTAGAGTTAATCTCCTAACCAACCATATAAGTCCCTGTTCCAAAAGCGATATGCGTACCTTGCTCATTATGCAGTTCCATGCGGCATACTGAAACTCGATTACCCGCACGAATGACGCTGCCCGTACCCGTGAAGGTGAGACCGCGTCCCGGCCGCAGATAATCGACGCGCATATCAATCGTTCCTAAAGTTTGGAGGCGTTGTTGTAATTCTTCAATCGTCCAATCTTCACGGCTGGCGACCAGTCCTGCAAATGCGGTGAGTCCGCCGACCACATCCAGTACTGTAGCTGTGACACCGCCGTGGAGGATCTGTTGATGGATATTGCCAATAAGTTCTGGTTTCATATTGATGACCACTTCGACACCGTCGACATCGTAGCGTTTAATATCGAGCCCGAGCAGATTATGAAAAGGGACATGTTGATCAAAGACTTCTGCCACTCGGCTTAATATTTCGGCTTGGATTGGGCTTGTCATGGTTTCTGGTCCTTGTCACTGAGTGACGGTATTAGGCGTAATTGGATTTGTTATCAACACTTAGATTAGGAAAGTGCGGCTTAGAGCAATTAATCTACAGTGAACCTCACTACGAATGCAACTGTGCCACTAATGCTAAGTGCTCAGGCTAAGTGACTCTGATGAGGCCATGGCGGATTTTAAGGTACTTTAAATTCCCGCTGAATCCTGCATTTTGAGGTCGTTTGGGTATAGAATAGGCCCCCTCACTTTTGACATAGAAGATCCATGGAAAAGCTCGTACTCGACACGCATGATGATCCGCTCTCGCAACGCTTAGCACAGGTGTTTGGTTACCGTGACTTTAGGGACGGTCAGCGGGAGGTGATAGAACGTGTCTGCGGCGGGCAAGATTGCTTAGTGATCATGCCAACGGGCGGCGGTAAGAGCCTGTGTTATCAGTTACCCGCTTTGATGATGAATGGCATCACTATTGTCGTCTCCCCATTGATTTCTTTGATGAAAGATCAAGTCGATAGCTTATTGCAAACCGGTGTTGCTGCGGCTTATCTGAATTCTTCTTTGCCGCGAGAGCAGAGTGCCGAGGTATTAAGGCAGCTACGCCACGGTGAGTTAAAACTACTTTATGTGTCACCTGAGCGCTTATTAACCGCTGATTTTATTGAGCGTATGCAGTCGCTGCAGCTGGCGATGTTTGCCATCGACGAGGCGCACTGTATTAGTCAGTGGGGCCATGATTTTCGCCCTGAATATGCGGCGCTAGGCCAGTTAAAACAACTCTTCCCCTATGTGCCTATGATGGCGCTGACTGCAACAGCAGATCAGGCAACGCGCCAAAGTATTTGTGAGCGTTTAGGTATTGAGCCTTACCGACTATTATCGAGTTTTGATAGGCCGAATATTCGCTATACAGTTGCCGAAAAACTAAATGCCGCTAACCAGTTACGACATTTTCTACTACAACAAAATGGTAGCAGCGGGATTATTTATTGCAGTAGCCGTCGCCGTGTTGATGAGGTGGCCGATCGTTTATGCCTGCAAGGTTTTAATGCCAAGGCTTACCATGCGGGGATGACGCAGGAAGACCGTGGTGCAGTACAGGACAGTTTCCTTAAAGATCAAATTGATATCGTCGTTGCGACCGTGGCGTTTGGTATGGGGATCAATAAGTCGAACGTGCGCTTTGTGGTGCATTACGATATCCCGAAAAGCATCGAAGCCTATTACCAGGAAACGGGCCGAGCTGGGCGTGATGGGCTCGACGCTGAAGCTTTTATGCTATTTGATCCGGCCGATATTGGCCGAGTGCGACATTTGATTGAACAGTCCGAGCCGGGGCCGCAGCAACAGGTCGAATTCCACAAACTCAATACCATGGCGGCCTTTGCTGAGGCGCAAACCTGTCGCCGCCAAGTGCTGCTGCATTACTTTGATGAAAGTGCATTAGAGCCCTGTGGTAACTGCGATATTTGCCTCGATCCGCCTAAGCGCTATAACGGCACCGAAGATGCGCAAAAGGTGCTGTCGTGTATTTATCGACTAGGACAGCGATTTGGTATCAATCACTTAATTGAAGTGTTACGCGGTTCGAAAGGCGCACCGATAGTCGATCGAGGGCATGACAAACTCACGACTTGGGGGATTGGTAAAGATAAAAGCCATGAATATTGGCTGAGTGTGATCCGTCAACTCATTCATCTGGGATTAGCAAGCCAAGATGTGACTCGTGGCTCCTCTATTACCTTAAACCCATCGGCACGACCTGTGCTCAAAGGGGAAGTGGCGTTAATGCTTGCTGAACCGCGTATTCAGTTAACAACCACAAAACGTAAGGCGAGTCAGTCTAAAGCACCGCTTAATTATGACCGTAAGTTATTTGCGCGGCTAAAATTGTTGCGAAGAACCATTGCCGAACAGCAGGACGTGCCGCCATATTTAGTGTTTAACGATGCGACACTCGCAGAAATGGCGGCCATGATGCCAACGAGTGCGGGTGAAATGCTCGCGGTTAACGGGGTTGGCGAGCGTAAACTCAGCCGTTTTGGTGACGATTTCCTTGATGAGATTGCAGCTTATTTAGCTGGAGAGTGATTATCCTGACTATTTTCACTGATCTTAATCTTACCTAATTGATTGATGCCAGCGCGCTTAATCAGAGATTCTAAAGTGTCAAACTGCTGCAATGCGGCAATGCCAATATAAACTCTATTCGACCCCTGCCAAGGTTGAATCGCTGCCGTTAACTGATTGACAACACGCTGCGCCCCTATCGCTGAGGTATGGGGTAATACAATTACTATTTCATCCATGGAATAGCGGATGAGTTTATCGTGCTCACGTAATTTATGTTGTAGCTCATCTTGCAGTGGTGGCAGGTCCACTTGACGGATCTGGCTGGCATTAAAGAGCAGTAGTGCCAGGGGATAGTTGCCTTGTTTTGCGCTGTTTAGGGCCGATTCCAATTGTTGTATTGGGGATAATGACTGGCTGTCATTATCCGTTGCTGGGGCGCGATTATTTTGTTTATCAATAAAATACCAAATAGCACCGCCCAGTATTGTCATCGCAAGTAAAAAAAGAGTGCTATATGCCCAATCTAGATTGAGTTCATCAAGGATGTTAGGATTTTGCGTGTTAGGCGCAGTTTCCTGCGGTAAATCTTGTTGATTGATGCGTGCTTTGAACTGCAATATACGAGTATTGTTCATCGCTTCATTTGCGAATTCTGAAGCCTGATGACGTTTTAGTAGAAAGTCATATGCCTGTTTAAAATCTCCTTTATCTACGTAATAGTCACTTAATATTCGGTAGAATTCTTTTAAATCTGAGTATTGCTTTAAACTTTCTCCCTGTTCAATTGCGGATTGCATTAGGGTTAATGCTGCCTCATCTTGAGATTGGGCGAAACGGATCTGTGCCAAGAGACGAGTAGAGCGCATCACGGCAACGAGCTGGTTTTGTTTTTGAAAGCTATTGATACTGATGGAAATATATTCTTCGGCTGTATCTATACGTCCTTTATCTAAGGAGATAGAGGCCAAAATTGCATAGCTGTAAGCGAGTTCTAAGGGGGAGCCTATTTCAGGAAGTAAGGCTTTTGCTTGTTTTTCGAGTTGGTCACTATAGTCAAATTCTTGATTATCGAATGCAATACGTGAGGCATTACGAAGAATGACATGCAGTACTTTTCCTTTTGCATCAGAACTTTGCAGCGCTAAATTGGTGTAATACATGGCCTGTGGAAAATCATGGGTGGCATAGAGTAAATTACCCATAGCGGCATATATGTAAGCCTGCGGCGGCCAAATCCAGTTTTGTGTTTGGCTATGAATATCAGGATAAATATCAATCGCAAGTCGTAAATCTTCGATGGCCGATGAGAAGTTGTCTGTATCTGTATCGAGTTGTCCTCGTAATCTTAAACTATCAATTAAAGACTGAGGTTGTTGGTAGCGTCTAGCGAGTGTAATGGCTGAATCGAGTAATGGCAGAGCATTCTGGATATTATTGTTATTAAGGTGTGCTTCGGCTTGGCATGTTAAAAAGTAGGGACGAGCTTGATCGAGTTTCAGTCGTTTAGCTTTTGCTTCACCCAACTGGGCGAGATTAATCGCGGCTTTATTTTCCCCTAATTGCAGCAAGTTTTGGCACTTCAAAATACTGAGACGGAGCTGATCAATGTCTGATGCTTTTTCCGTTACGGGTTGTTTTTCAAGGGTTGCTATTTGATTAAAGGCTTTAGTCGGATATTGGTAGATGATTTCGGTCAATTCATCGAGTTGACTGTTAGCACAGGCATTAAGAGTAACAAGCCATAAGAGCATGCTCAGTGCCAAGACGCGAAAATCCATTTTGTGCTCCATAGAATGCGTAAACTCTATTATCCATAATCAGTGAGGCTGGATTATAACTTTTCTTAATCATTTTTTGCATAAAAAACTATTTTTTTCTAAGTGAGATAAATTAACACATCTGAATGATTTCTGAATCCAAACAGCGGGTTAATTCTGTGGGAACGATCACTAATTGAAGGATAAAACTCACAATTAGTTGGCTGATGACAAGTCAAATCAGTAGAGCATGAAAAAATTGGGGTTGACACTATCGGCTAGGCAAGTTAAATATTAACCGTCCTCAATAATTCAAACAGAATAAATATACAGATTAAATGAATATTATTAGCCGCAAACTCGACCTCCTCCTCTCTCTCCTCGCGGTTTATACGCGGAGGTCTTAGTGTTGCACGCTCGATAAAGAGGCAAAGCATTCACAAACCCCGCACAAATGTTGCGGGGTTTTTTGTATCTGAATACGGCAAAAATTAACTAACGAACGGTGACGTTCCATGGAGAAGCGAGATGTCTAACAGAGTCATAATATTTGATACCACCTTGCGTGATGGTGAGCAGGCGTTAGCCGCAAGTTTGTCGGTCAAAGAAAAGCTACAGATCGCTATGGCGCTGGAACGTCTCGGTGTGGATGTGATGGAAGTGGGTTTTCCGGTTTCTTCGCCCGGTGATTTTGAATCGGTGCAGACCATAGCGCGCACCATCAAAAATAGCCGTGTTTGTGCCTTATCCCGCGCATTGGAAAAGGATATAGATGCTGCGGCGCAGGCTTTGTCCGTTGCTGACCAATTCCGTATCCATACCTTTATCTCGACCTCGACTATTCACGTTGAGAGCAAGTTGAAGCGCTCGTTTGATCAAGTGTTAGAAATGGCCGTGGGCGCAGTGAAGTATGCCCGCCGTTTTACTGATGACGTGGAGTTTTCCTGTGAGGATGCGGGGCGTACGCCCATCGATAATCTATGTCGCATGGTAGAGGCCGCCATTCTTGCTGGCGCGCGCACCATTAATATTCCCGATACGGTCGGTTACACAGTACCAAGCGAGTTTGGCAATATCATTCAGACTTTGTTTAATCGGGTGCCGAATATCGACCAAGCGGTGATCTCAGTGCATTGCCACGATGACTTAGGTTTATCTGTGGCTAACTCGATTACCGCTGTACAGCACGGTGCGCGTCAAATTGAATGTACCATCAATGGCATAGGTGAGCGTGCGGGTAACTGTTCACTGGAAGAGATCGCGATGATCTTAGCGACGCGTAAGGGAATGTTAGGGCTAGAAACGGGCATTAATGCCAAAGAAATTCACCGTACTTCTAATTTAGTCAGCCAGTTATGCAATATGCCAGTGCAGGCGAACAAGGCGATTGTCGGTGCCAATGCCTTTACCCATTCGTCGGGCATCCATCAGGATGGCATGTTAAAAGCACAAAATACCTATGAAATCATGACGCCAGAAAGTATAGGTTTGAATCGCAACAACTTGAATATGACCTCGCGCTCGGGTCGCCATGTGATCAAGCATCGCATGGAGGAAATGGGCTATAGCGAGCACGATTACAATATGGATACTCTGTATGAAGAGTTTCTAAAATTGGCAGATAAAAAAGGCCAAGTATTTGATTATGATTTAGAAGCCTTAGCCTTTATGGAAGCACAGGCCGAAGAAGACAATCACTATCAATTGCAGCAATTAGTGGTGCAGTCCGACTCAACTGAAGGCGTTGCTACGGCGACTGTGCGTATCGAAGTGGGCGGCGAAATTAAAACCGAAGCCGCAACGGGTAATGGTCCTGTTGATGCTGCCTATAACGCGATTGCTCGCGCAACCGATCGTCGAATCGATATCATCAGCTATAAGTTAGGTGCTAAGGGCGTAGGTCAAAATGCCTTAGGCCAAGTGGACATTACCGCGGTTTACCACGAGCAGAACTTTCACGGCGTAGGCTTAGCGACCGATGTGGTCGAAGCCTCGGCGCGCGCTTTAGTGCATGTGATGAACTTAACGTGCCGCGCAGACAAGGTCGCCGATTACAAACAAAGCATGCAAAAAAATCGAGAGCTAGGCGGCGTCTAGTCGCTAAAAGCATCCAAAGAATAGCAAGGTCGAGCATAAAGCATTTACATTTAAAGGAGTTGGCTGGCGTATGAGTTATCAAATAGCAGTATTAGCAGGGGATGGGATCGGCCCAGAAGTGATGGCAGAGGCGCGTAAAGTGTTGCGTGAGGTTGAAGCGCGTTTCGATTTGAATATCGAATACACTGAATTCGATGTTGGCGGTATTGCCATTGATAACCACGGTTGTCCCTTACCCGATGCCACACTAAAGGGCTGTGAAGCGGCCGATGCGATCCTATTTGGTTCAGTCGGTGGCCCTAAGTGGGAAAAGTTACCGCCAAATGAACAACCTGAGCGCGGCGCGCTATTGCCACTGCGTGGTCACTTCGAACTGTTTTGTAATCTGCGCCCAGCTAAATTGCATGATGGCTTAGAACATATGTCACCGCTGCGTAGCGATATCTCTGCCCGTGGATTTGATGTCTTATGTGTACGCGAGTTAACCGGCGGCATTTATTTTGGTAAGCCAAAGGGTCGTCAAGGCGAAGGCGAAAATGAAGAAGCCTTCGATACCATGCGTTATAGCCGCCGCGAAATTAGCCGTATCGCCCGCATTGCCTTCGAAGCCGCCCGTGGTCGCCGTAAAAAAGTGACCTCAGTGGATAAAGCCAACGTACTGGCTTGTTCAGTCTTATGGCGCCAAGTGGTCGAAGAAGTGGCGGTGGACTTCCCCGATGTCGAGCTTGAACACATTTATATCGATAATGCGACCATGCAGTTGCTACGTCGTCCCGATGAGTTCGATGTGATGCTATGTTCTAACCTGTTCGGCGACATTTTATCCGACGAAATCGCCATGTTAACGGGCTCTATGGGCTTGTTGTCATCGGCGAGCATGAACAGCACTGGCTTTGGTTTATTTGAACCAGCGGGTGGCAGTGCGCCCGATATCGCGGACAAAGGCATTGCAAACCCTATCGCCCAAATTCTGTCGGCGGCATTAATGTTGCGTCACAGCTTAAAGCAAGAAGAAGCTGCGTGTGCGATTGAGCGTGCCGTAAGCAAAGCATTAAATTCTGGCTACTTAACCGGTGAGCTATTGAGCAGCGACAAGCGTAGCCAAGCTAAATCAACCGCCGAGATGGGTGACTTTATCGCCAATGCTATAAAGGAAGGTGTGTAATGACGACTGTGCCAAAAAACTCGGTGGCAAAAACGCTGTATCAAAAAGTATGGGATGCCCACGTTGTAGCGACTCCTGAAGGTGAAGCGCCGATCATTTATGTCGATAGACATTTAGTCCATGAAGTGACTTCTCCCCAAGCATTTAGTGGCTTAAAAGTGGCGGGCCGCAAACTGCGTGCACCGGAAAAAACCTTTGCCACTATGGATCATAATACTTCGACCCGCAGCGCCAGCTTGGATGCCCTAAGCCCAATGGCGCGCACACAGGTTGAAACCCTAGCGCAAAACTGTAAAGACTTTGGCGTGCGTTTATACGACATTCATCATCCTAATCAAGGGATTGTGCATGTGATGGGCCCTGAGTTGGGTATTACCTTACCCGGCACTGTGATTGTCTGTGGTGATTCCCATACCGCGACCCATGGCGCCTTTGGGGCGCTGGCGTTTGGGATTGGCACATCTGAAGTTGAGCACGTTTTAGCGACGCAAACTCTGCGTCAGTTAAAAGCTAAGACCATGAAGATTGAAGTGCGTGGTCATCTCACCGATGGCGTGACCGCCAAAGATATCGTACTCGCTATTATTGGCAAAATCGGCATGGATGGCGGCACGGGTTATGTGGTGGAGTTCTGCGGTGAGGCGATTGAAGCCCTGTCGATGGAAGGCCGCATGACAGTGTGCAACATGGCAATTGAGATGGGCGCTAAGGCGGGCATGGTCGCGCCGGATCAAACCACTTTCGATTATTTAGCAGGCCGTGAATTTGCACCTAAGGGCGAAGATTGGACTGAGGCAGTCGCTTACTGGAAAGCCATTAAAACCGATGACGGCGCCGTATTTGATGCTGTCGTTGAATTAGATGCCGCTGATATCGCACCGCAATTGACTTGGGGCACTAACCCCGGCCAAGTCGTAGCGATCGATGGTAAAGTGCCTAATCCTCTTGATGAAGCCAACCCAAGCACCCGTGCCAGTATGGAGAAGGCTTTAGAATACATTGGCCTGAGTGCGGGCACGCCGATGACAGACATCAGTATCAACAAGGTATTTATCGGCTCTTGCACTAACTCACGGATTGAAGATTTACGCAGCGCCGCCGTACATGCTAAAGGCCGCAAAGTCGCGAGTGGCGTCACCGCGATTGTCGTACCTGGTTCTGGTCAAGTGAAAGCCCAAGCCGAAGCCGAAGGTTTAGATAAAATCTTTATCGAAGCCGGATTCGAGTGGCGTTTACCGGGTTGCTCTATGTGTTTAGCGATGAACGATGACAGATTAGAAGCGGGTGATCGCTGCGCTTCGACCAGTAATCGTAATTTCGAAGGTCGCCAAGGCCGCGGCAGTCGCACCCATTTAGTGAGCCCTGCAATGGCCGCCGCCGCTGCGGTGGCTGGGCATTTTGTCGATATTCGTAAACCTTACTAATTACCGTAAACCCAAGAGGAGAAGTTAATGCAACCTTTTACGACCCATACCGGGCTTGCGGTCATGATCGACAGCACCAATATCGATACGGATCAGATCATTCCGAAACAGTTTTTGTCTAAAGTGACGCGCGATGGTTTTGGCGTGCACTTATTTCATGACTGGCGTTATTTAGATGATGCGGGCGATGTGCCCAATCCTGAGTTTTCATTGAATCAAAGCCGCTATAAAGGCGCGTCGATTTTATTGGCACAGGAAAACTTTGGTTGTGGTTCAAGCCGCGAACATGCGCCTTGGGCGCTGGCGGACTTTGGTTTGCGCGCCATTATAGCGCCGAGTTTTGCCGACATTTTTTACGGCAACTCAATCAATAATGGCCTATTGCCTGTGGCGTTAACCCATGCGCAGGTGCGTCAGTTGATGGATGAAGTGGCGGCAGAAGAAGGTGCGCAAATCACGGTCGATCTCACAAGCTGTAAAGTGATTTCACCGTCAGGTGCCGAGTTTAGTTTTACGCTGGCAGAGTCGGCGAGACATAAGCTACTCAATGGGTTAGATGCCATTGGGCTGACCTTGTCCCATGCTGCGCAAATCAGTCAGTACGAAACCCAAATCCAAGGCTGGCGGAGTTAAAATTTCAGCGAACACTTGTACCTATGATGATGCAATAATAAAACGCCTTGACGAAAGTCTAGGCGTTTTTGTTAGCACATTTGTTGAGCCTTAATTTAAGTGCATGTATTAAATTGATAATTTATTTATTTGTTATTATGGATGTCTAATTTTAAAAAGAGGTAGTGATTTGTGCTGATATTGCCAATGAATAATGATAAACGCTTGTGCTGTTGTTTTTTTTGCTATCTATTTGTTTGTATTCAATTATTTTATTTTTGTTGCATTTTTGGAACTACATTGAGCGAACGTGTCTAGCCAATTTGTTAGTTGTTTTTGATCTGAAAAGTGATTTTTATCACTAAAAATTTTAATCGAGCAAGTGTTTGTAGTTTTTTTATCTGTTTTATCTCCTCTGGTTGCAAACATCTTCTGCATAAGTAAACTGCAGCGCATTCAATCTGGAGTGTTTACTCTATTTTGCCTGAATGCCGTAGTACTTATTTAAGTAGTACAGATAACAATAAGATAATTAGAGAATGATAATGCAAAAACGTCTTCTGACTTTGGCTGTCACTGCAGCCTTGTTAAGTTCAACGACTCAACTCCATGCCGCTGGTTTCCAATTGGCCGAATATTCTTCTACTGGCTTAGGCCGCGCCTTTGCAGGGGAAGCTGCTATGGCGGATAACGCCTCTGCCCAAGGTCGAAATCCTGCCATGCTCACTTATTTAGAAGGACGTCAGCTTTCTGCGGGTGGTATTTATGTGATGCCAAACGTCGATGTGAAAGGTGATGTGAGCCTAAGCTCGCCGTTACTGGGGCCAGATCCCGTTAAAATGCAAGGCGGCGATGCTCTGGATGTGGCCGATAGCGCGTTGGTGCCAAACTTTTATTATTCAAATCAGTTAAATGATCAATGGACTTGGGGCCTAGCGGTAAACTCTAACTATGGCCTCGCCACAGAATTACCTGCAACCCACGCAGCGGCCATTTTTGGTAATAAGACCTCGGTAACGACCGTTGAGTTTAATCCTAATGTTGCTTATCGCATCAATGATGCAGTCAGTGTAGGCGGTGGTGTGCGAATCGTTTATGGTGAAGGTGAAATCGGTGCTTCATTACCCGGTTGGGTCGATGGTATTAAACCGAGTTTACCTGCGCAAGTGGCTGCCATGTTGCCCCCAGGCGGTACTGAGCTGAAGAGTATGAAGGGTGATGATATTGGCTATGGCTGGCAGTTAGGCGCAAGCTGGCAGATTACCCCCGCTCACCGTTTAGGTTTGGCTTACCATAGCGGCGTTAAGCTAGATCTTGATGGTCATGCTTCAGGGGTCATTTATACGGGTGGCCAAGATGTGTCTATCGAAGGTTATTTACCGCTTGAATTACCCGCATTTGCAGAAATTGCATCCCACCATCAACTGACCGATAACTGGGCCATGCATGCGAGTGTAAACTGGACCGATTGGAGTGTATTTGATCAGTTAGTGGCATATTTCCCCGGCGAGGTTAAACCTAAGGGTGACTTAGAGTCTGATTTAGTGAAAGAAGAACACTTTGAAGATAACTGGCGTTTCGCGCTGGGAACGACCTACCAAGTGAATAATGCTTGGTTAGTGCGTGCCGGTGTCGCTTTAGATAAAACGGCGGCAACAGATGAGTGGCGTACCACTACAATTCCTGACTCTGACCGTTTGTGGTTCTCTGTGGGCGCAGGTTATCAGGCTTCCAAAAATCTGAATGTTGATTTTGCAGTGACGTATATCAAAGCGACAGGCGATGCGCCCATCAACGAACAGCAAAATCTATTAAACTTAGCGACAGTTAACTTTAACGGCGAAGCGAGCGGCAATGTATGGCTTGCGGGTATTCAAATGAGCTACAAGATGTAAGTTCGGTATGTTAAAAAAAGCCCTGAATCTTCAGGGCTTTTTTATGGCTAGAATAAAATTCGTCGGGTTAGCTTACTGGTCACGGCGGAAAATTCCGAATATATTCACTGCATAAGTAGTAAGTCATTTCGATTCTCGCTGATATAAATGTCGACAGAGGATCCAGATAGGATAGTAGCGTGCAGAAAAAATACGTGGTGGCCTTAGATCAAGGCACGACCAGTTCAAGGGCGATAGTGTTCGATCACGATGCAAACATTGTCAGCGTGTCCCAGCGGGAATTTACCCAGTTGTATCCTAATCCAGGTTGGGTCGAGCATGATCCCATGGAGATTTGGGCAAGCCAAAGTTCAGTGTTAGTTGAAGCGCTGGCGCGTGCGGGTATTCACAGCGATGAAGTGGCAGCCATTGGCATAACCAATCAGCGGGAAACCACCGTTATTTGGGAGAAGGCCACAGGTAAACCTATTTATAACGCGATTGTGTGGCAGTGCCGTCGCAGCGCTGAGATTTGTGAGCAACTCAAAGCTCAAGGGTTAGAAGAATATGTGCGTGAGAATACCGGTTTATTACTCGACCCTTATTTTTCAGGCACTAAGATCAAATGGATTTTAGATAATGTGCCAAATGCCCGTGAGCAAGCCGAGCGTGGTGAGTTGTTGTTCGGCACTATTGATACTTGGCTCGTGTGGAAGTTAACCGAGGGCAAGGTGCATGTCACCGATCCCACCAATGCTGCCCGCACGTTGCTATTCAATATCCATAGCCTGGCTTGGGATAATAAGTTACTCGAAGCCTTAGATATTCCCTTGTCTATGTTGCCTGACGTTAAACCCTCCTGCAGCGTGTATGGTACGACACGGATTGCTGGCGAAGGCAGTGAAATCCAAGTTGCAGGAATGGCGGGCGATCAACAGGCGGCACTTTTTGGCCAGTTATGTGTCGAGCCCGGCATGGCGAAGAATACTTACGGCACTGGTTGTTTTTTGTTGATGAATACTGGGACCAAAGCGGTGCGCTCAAACCATGGCTTATTGACTACAGTTGCCGTGGGGCCTAAGGGTGAAGTGAACTATGCCCTTGAAGGTTCAGTCTTTATGGGCGGTGCGACCATTCAATGGTTGCGGGATGAACTCGGGCTTATTCGCGATGCCAGTGATACCGAATACTTTGCCTCTAAGGTCGCCGATACTAATGGCGTATATCTGGTACCCGCTTTTGTGGGACTCGGTGCGCCCTATTGGGATCCCAATGCCCGTGGTGCGCTATTTGGTCTGACACGCGGGGCGAATCGTAATCATATTATTCGGGCAGCGTTGGAATCTATCGCTTACCAGAGTAAAGATTTACTCGATGCCATGATCAAAGACAGTGGCGTCAGCCTTAAGCGTTTAAAAGTGGATGGTGGCGCGGTCGCTAATGATTTTTTGATGCAATTTCAAGCCGACATTACCGATGTCGAAGTGTTAAGGCCAAGCGTTTGTGAGACAACCGCTTTGGGCGCGGCATTTTTAGCTGGGTTGGCCGTGGGCTTTTGGGAGAGTGTGATAGAGCTTGAGCACAAAGCCTGCATCGATAAGCATTTTATCCCTAATATCGATGCCCAGACTCGAGTGCAGCTATATGCAGGTTGGCAGGATGCGGTGGCCAGAACTCGAACATAACTCATTGAATTTTAGCATGCTTAGATTTGGTGTATTGTTTGGTTGTTGCTAAGAAAAAGGCGCTAATCCTGTGGATTGCGCCTTTTTCTTTTTGTGTAATAAGAACTTATACTTCAACATCAATAATATGTTGAGTCTGTGGTTTTTTAATTTCAGCACTATCATCAGTGACTTCAAGTACAGCGCCTTCTTTTAACTCTTTAGCTTTATCTGATGCGCGCCGTTTTTTGTTCTTACTGGTTTCAGACTCTTTGCGCCTATCTCTGACTTTGGCATCTCGGCGCTCTAGCGTCGGAGGCAATTGTGACTGCGGTGCTTCATGGCTATCAGGGGCATTTGCTGTGGCACTATGCACTTGGTCGACGACCCGTTTAGGGTTCAATACGGCTTTTACTGGCTGTGCCAGCATGGCATAAATGCTATCCAATCCACTCATAACGCCTCCTTAGTTCTATCTATCTTAACCTTATATCGGCAGAGGTTGGTTAATATTTAGACTATATGTGATGTTATTCTTCAAAACGCTATCTACACATTGAAGCAACTATTTGCTGCTGATGGGTGATTAAAGGTCATTTTATTAGTCGATTGCCTTATTAATAAATAGAGATAAATACTCAAATTCATCTTTCAACTACCTGAAAGCTAAAGGTTGCTGCTTTTTTCAACTCTATTTATTCCTATGCTTTCCATCGTTTAGCTAATTTGGGTGCGATATTTTGTCAAAACTTTGTCACTAAGCCATAGGCATGACATGCTGCTAACCCGCTTGCCGACTGGCTTTATAAAAGGATTCCATCCCTTGACAATGCTTGTCTACTGTCCCTAAACTTAGCAGTTGTGGGAAATAGTGGATATTTGTGGATCAAAAATCACAGGATGGGATGAATTAGCGTGTTTCGTGGAGCCAGTGCTATCAACTTAGATACAAAGGGACGGATCGCTATTCCAGTGCGATACCGCGAACCTTTGCAGCTTGAGCACCAAGGCCGCATCGTGATTACCGTTGATATTCAATCCGCCTGTTTACTCTTGTATCCAATCCATGAATGGGAATTGATTGAAGCAAAATTATTGAAGCTTTCCGATACCGATAAGACCCAAAGATCTTTAAAACGGCTGTTATTGGGTTATGCCCACGAAGTGGAGCTTGACGGTAACGGGCGAATATTACTGCCACCACCATTGAGGCAATACGCCAATTTAGATAAGCGCATTATGCTGGTGGGACAACTGAATAAGTTTGAGCTGTGGGATGAGCAAGCTTGGCTGCAGCAAATTGATGAATGTCAGGAAACTATTCGAAGTGAGGAGCTTGCTAATAACGAGCGCCTGGCAGATTTTTCACTCTAACGAGTCGCGCTAATTATATTAAGAAGAGAGTATGAGTCAGGAATTTGCCCATTTATCCGTTTTGTTAGCAGAAACGGTTGGCGGTTTAAACATCAAAGACGATGGCATCTATATCGATGGCACGTTTGGCCGCGGTGGTCATTCAAGACAGATATTGCAGCGACTTGGTGACAATGGTCGATTGATTGCAATTGATCGCGATCCCCAAGCGATTGAGGCGGCAAAACAATTTAGTGATGATCCGCGCTTTCAAATTGTGCATGGCGGTTTTGGCCAATTAGCCGATTACGTCGAAGATCTTGGGCTTGTGGGCAAAATTGATGGCGTATTACTCGATTTAGGTGTGTCATCACCTCAACTTGACGATGCCGAGCGCGGTTTTAGTTTTTTGCGAGATGGCCCACTCGATATGCGGATGGACAACAGCCAAGGCCAAACAGCCGCACAATGGTTGGCTCACGCTGAAATTGAAGATATGGCTTGGGTATTTAAGACTTATGGTGAGGAAAAAAACGCCCGTCATATCGCCCGTTGTATTGCTGCTGACCGTGACAAAACGCCATTTTTACGCACTAAAGATTTGGCCGATTTAATTGCGCGTATCACGAAGAATAAAGAACGTAATAAGCACCCAGCAACCCGAGTGTTTCAGGCGATACGTATCTATATCAACAGTGAATTAGACCAAATTGATCAGGCGCTTGAAGGGGCATTAGCTGTACTCGCTCCCCAAGGGCGATTATCCATCATTAGCTTTCATTCCTTAGAAGATCGTATCGTGAAGCGTTTTATCCGTCGTCATAGCCAAGGTGAGAGTGTGCCGTACGGTTTGCCGATCACTGAAGATCAAATTAATAAGTCGCGTAAATTACGCGCCATTGGTAAGGCGATTATGCCATCCGATGAGGAAATTGAACGCAATGCCAGGGCTCGCAGCTCAGTATTACGCATTGCCGAGCGTTTAGATTACTAAGGGGCGAACTGTGAGTAAGCCCTCATTAAATTTACCACGAGTGGTACTACATGATTTGTGGTCACACAAATGGATTTTGTTACTGGCTTTACTCGTGCTCAGTAACGCGGTTGTTGTTGTTTATATCAGCCACGCTAGCCGTAATCTCGCGACACAGTGGGATCAACTGTTACAGGAACGGGATAGGCTGGATATTGAATGGCGCAATTTATTGTTGGAAGAACAAACGCAGACAGAGCATAGCCGTATTACGCGTATTGCATCGAAAGAACTCAACATGAGTCGCCCGTTACCCAGCGAAGAAATTGTGGTAAAGGTGCCGTGAGTATAGGGAAGATATGATTAGGCAAGCAAAAACCAAACAGGCGAGTAAAAAGCAAAAACCGCAACTTATCCATTGGCGTTTATACGTGGTGGTTGGGTTTGTGTTTGCGCTATTTTCGAGCTTGGTGGGGCGGGCTGCTTATATTCAAATTATCGAGCCAGATAAGTTACGCCATGAAAGTGATATGCGTACTCTGCGTACCACGAGCCGTGAGGTTCAGCGAGGGTTAATCACAGATCGAAATGGTGATATGCTTGCCGTGAGCGTGCCAGTGCGTGCGGTTTGGGCCGATCCAAAGCAAGTTAATGACAGCAATAGTTTTGCCGATATGCGCCGCTGGCAAGCGTTGGCCGATGTGTTACATGAACCGTTAGCAGATGTGCTAGATAGAGTTCGTAGTAACCCCACTAAACGCTTTACCTATCTTAAACGTCAAGTCACCCCCGCAGTGGCGGATTACATTACTCAGCTGAAGTTACCTGGGGTGTTTTTAAAATCAGAATCCCGCCGTTATTATCCAGGTGGTGAAATTACCGCTCAGCTTATTGGTATCACTAACATTGATGATGTTGGGATTGAAGGCGTTGAAAATGCCTACAATAGTTGGTTGACAGGCACGCCATCCAAACAAAAGGTGCGTAAGTCGCGTGATGGTCATGTCGTTGAGCACCTCGATATAGTACAAGAAGGCGAGAGTCCAAATGATCTTGTACTGAGTATTGATCATCGTATTCAGCAGTTAGCCTACCGTGAGCTTAAACGTACTACAGAGATGAACCAAGCCACCTCTGGCTCGATTGTCGTACTAGACATCCATACGGGTGAAGTGCTTGCCATGGTAAACACCCCCTCTTATAACCCCAATTCTCGCGATAATCTGCAAACCTTCAGAATGCGTAATCGCGCTATGACAGACACTTTTGAACCGGGGTCGACGATTAAACCTTTTGTCGTGGCGGCGGCGCTTGAGGCTGGCACTGTTAAGGCAACGGATATTATCCCGACTTCTCCAGGTTGGATGCGTTTAGGTGGGCGCCAAGTGCGTGACCCTAATAATTATGGTGATATGAGCCTTGCGCGTATTCTGGCGAAATCCAGCAACGTAGGGATCAGTAAGTTAGCCCTGTCCATTCCGGTACAACAACTGCTAGGTACTTATCAGTCCATGGGGTTAGGTAGTTTTTCGGGGATTAATCTTACGGGTGAAAGTGCGGGTCTTATTCAGGATCGTCATCGTTGGTCTGACTTTGAGCGTGCAACGCTTTCTTTTGGTTATGGTTTAACGGCAACAACGCTACAACTTGCGCGTATGTATGCCACTTTAGGCAATGGCGGCACTTTGTATCCAGTGTCGATTTTAAAATTGAAAAAACCACCTGAAGGTGAGCGAGTTATCTCAGCTAAGGTTGCCCGCGATGTATTACAGATGCTGGTGACTGTGACTGAAAAAGGTGGCACAGGCACCTTAGCGCATATTGATGGTTATCCTGTCGCGGGTAAATCTGGGACGAGTCGTAAAGCCGTTGCGGGTGGCTATGGTGATGATTATGTCGCGTTATTTGCGGGCGTTGCGCCAGCGAATAATCCCAAGTTAGCCATAGTTGTTGTGGTCAACGAGCCTAAGGGTGATTTGTATTATGGTGGTTCAGTGGCAGGGCCGGCATTTGCCAAGGTAATGTCTGGCGCACTGCAAATGTTAAATGTCGAACCTATTTCCGATAAAGAACAGGTGCAATTGGCCGGAATTGCAGGGAGAGCAGAATGATGTTGCTACGGGACCTGTTAGCGCCTTGGTTTATATATTCGGGTGATCAATCTTTCAATGAGTTGACCTTAGATAGCCGCGCAATACGCCGCGGCGATGTGTTTTTGGCGTTGCCAGGGCATAGAGTCGATGGCAGACAGTTTATTGATAAAGCCTTAGATTTAGGTGCCGCAGGCGTATTAGTTCACACGGATGATGCTGACCAACATGGCAAAGTGTTGCTTGGCGATAATGCTGAGCGTGGCGTGCAGATTTATTTTTTCCAATTAAATCGTCAGGTATCAGCGATAGCCGCCCAGCGTTATCCCTTAGCGCACCAGTTTGCCGTTACGCCATCCCTTGGCATTATCGGCATTACCGGCACCAATGGTAAAACCTCAACTAGTCAACTCATTGCACAGCTAGTGACGTCATTGGGGCGAAAAGCTGCTGTTATGGGTACATTGGGAAATGGCCTATGGGGTGAACTAGTTGATAGCGGTAATACCACTGCCGATGCGATTACCCTAATGCGTCAGTTGCATGAATTTGAAGCCCAAGGCGCGAGCGTTTGTGCTATGGAAGTGTCGAGCCACGGGCTAGTGCAAGGCCGCGTCGATGCAGTACCATTCGATGTCGCCGTGTTCACTAACTTAACGCGCGATCACCTCGATTACCACGGCGACATGGAAAGCTATGCTGCCGCTAAGCAAAGCCTATTTCGGTTTAGCACTTTAGGCCATGGTTTATTGAATCTCGATGACCCCGTTGGTGCATCTTGGTTGATTGAGCTTAAAGACATGGCTGCACAGATCTGGGGCTTTAGTATCGAAGGCCACCAAGCCGCGGCTTTTTATACCAAAAATACTCAGTTTGACGATCAAGGCGTAAGTGCAACTTTAGTGTGGCCCGAGGGCGAAACTCAAATTCACTCGCCACTTCTGGGGGCTTTTAATCTTTCCAATTTACTTGCGGCGTTATCGGCCTTGTATCTGCAAGGTTTTGATATGGAAGCCTTAGCCGAGCAAGTGCAGTATTTAATGCCTGTTGCGGGTCGTATGGAGCGTTTTACTACGGCGGATAACATCACCTTAGTCGTCGATTATGCACATACACCCGATGCGATAGAGCAGGCATTAACGGCCTTGCGCCGCCATTGTGCGGAGGATTTATGGTGCGTGTTTGGTTGCGGTGGAGACCGCGATAAGGGCAAGCGCCCTTTGATGGGGCGTGCCGCTGAGCAATATGCAGACCGTATTATGGTGACCAGTGATAATGCACGCAGCGAAGATCCTGCACAAATTATTAGCGATATTATCCAAGGGCTTGTCACTCCAGAACGAGCATTGACTCAGGTTGACCGTATCACAGCAATTAAAGACGTTGTGGGATTGGCTAAATCTGGCGATCTGATCTTACTTGCGGGCAAAGGCCACGAAACTTACCAAGAGGCGGCAGGCGTGCGTCATAACTATGATGAACGCGCTTTGGCACGCCAGTTAGCGGAGCAATCAAAATGATCCCTCTTTCACTCGAAGTGCTAAGTCAACATTTAGGTGCGCATCGAGTCGGTAACGACGTTACCATCCAAGATTTAAGCAGTGATAGCCGCAAAGTCGGCGACGCAACCCTATTTGTCGCTTTAAAAGGAGAGCGTTTCGATGGCCATGATTTCGCAGCAACCGCTATTGAGAATGGCGCCGCAGCATTAATGGTTGAACGTGAGCTCGCTCTGAATATTCCACAACTTATAGTGGCAGATTGTCAAAAAGCGATGGGCGCGATAGGGGCTTATGTCCGTGACCAAATTAATCCCATTTGTGTGGCGTTGACGGGTTCAAACGGCAAGACCAGCGTAAAAGAAATGATCGCCACTATTTTGTCGGCTAAACACCAAGTGCTTTACACCGCTGGTAATTTTAATAACGAGATCGGTGTGCCCTTAACCTTGCTGCGCTTAACGCCTGCGGATGAGTATGGGGTGTTTGAGCTGGGCGCTAATCATAAAGGTGAGATTGATTACACCTCTGGGCTAGTCCGTCCGAATGTGGCGTTAGTCAATAATGTTGGCAGTGCCCATTTAGAAGGGTTTGGCTCGCAAGCGGGTGTTGCCCAAGCTAAATCGGAAATTTTTAACCATCTACAGGCCGACGGTACTGCAATTATCAATGCTGATGATGCTTTCGCCGATGTGATGAGTGTTAAAGCAAGACCTTATAAACAATTGCATTTCTCTCAACAAGAGGGCGCAGCAAAGCGTCGTATTGACGTTATTGCTACGGGACATAAAGCAGATGCCGATGGCTGTTATCGTTTTATGCTCAACTACTTAGGTGAATCTTGTGACGTTAAGTTACCGCTGGCGGGGCGTCATCAGGTCAGTAATGCGTTAGCTGCAGCAAGCGTATGTATTGCATTGGGATTAAGTTTGACTGATATCGCCCATGGCCTAAGCCAATTAACGCCTGTAAAGGGGCGTATGCAGCCGAGTCAATTAGGACGAATTCGTTTAATCGACGATAGCTATAATGCAAATCCTGTATCTGTTGGCGCCGCTATCGCTTGGTTAAAGGAAATTTCTGAAAATCGCTGTTTGGTACTGGGAGATTTGGGCGAATTAGGCGACAATGCGCCCCTTTTACACGCCGAACTCGGACAACTGGCCAAACAGCAGGGGATTGATGCGCTGTTTTGTACAGGAGCGTTGAGTCAGCATACGAGCCAAGCTTTTGGGGCGGAGCACCATGAGAGCGTGGCTGTGTTAGTAGAAAAATTGATAAAGCACATTAACCAGTTGCCGGGACAGGTGACGGTTTTAGTCAAAGGTTCACGTAGCGCCGCCATGGAGCGGGTCGTGGATGGCCTAACAGTAGCCTTCGGGCGTGGGGAGTTAGTGTAAATGCTGGTATATCTGGCTGAGTATTTAACCCGTTTTTATACTGGGTTTAACGTGTTTTCCTATGTGACCTTTCGAGCCATTTTAGGCTTATTAACCGCGTTGATTTTTAGTTTATGGTGGGGACCAAAACTTATCGAACGCTTGCAATTATTGCAAATTGGTCAGGTTGTGCGTAACGATGGTCCAGAGTCACATTTTAGTAAGCGTGGCACGCCGACTATGGGTGGCTTACTGATATTGGCCGCTATTTTCATTAGCGTATTGCTATGGGGCGATCTTGGTAGCCGCTATGTGTGGGTGATGCTGTTTGTACTGGGCAGTTTTGGTCTGATCGGTTTTATCGACGATTACCGTAAAGTGGTACGTAAAGACACTAAAGGCTTGATTGCGCGTTGGAAATATATTCTGCAATCCTTAGCTGCATTGTTAATCGCCTTCTTTTTATATGCAACCGCGGCTAACACGGGTGAAACCCAGTTAGTGGTTCCTTTCTTTAAGGATGTGATGCCACAGCTTGGCGGCGTGTTTATCGTGTTGGCGTATTTCACTATTGTGGGTTCGAGCAATGCGGTGAACTTAACTGATGGTTTGGATGGTTTGGCGATTATGCCGACTGTGATGGTTGCCGCCGCATTTGCGTTAATTGCGTATCTATCTGGTCATGTGCAGTTTGCAAATTATCTGCATATTCCACATTTGCCCGGTTCTGGTGAACTCGTGATTGTGTGTACTGCCATTGTTGGTGCTGGCTTAGGTTTTTTGTGGTTTAACACTTACCCAGCACAAGTGTTTATGGGGGATGTTGGCTCATTATCGCTAGGTGCTGCTTTAGGTGCTATCGCAGTGCTTGTGCGCCAAGAAATTCTACTTGTCATTATGGGCGGTGTGTTTGTGATGGAAACGGTGTCTGTGATCCTACAGGTGGGTTCCTATAAATTACGCGGGCAACGAATTTTCCGTATGGCACCTATTCATCATCATTATGAATTGAAAGGTTGGCCTGAACCTCGAGTGATAGTGCGTTTTTGGATTATCTCGATATTCCTCGTTTTGCTCGGTTTAGCCACATTAAAGTTAAGGTAATAGGGTATGCAACGTCAGTATTCACACATAGTGTTAGGTTTGGGCGCAACGGGGTTGTCCGTTGTACGCTATTTGTGTGGAAAGGGCATTACGCCACTGGTGATGGATAGCCGTAGACAACCTCCGGGGGCGGATACTCTTGCGGCCTCTTTCCCTGAAGTACAGTTAATTACGGGTGGTTTTGATTGTCGCTATTTAGTACAAGCCAGCCAAATTATTATTAGCCCAGGCATTGCTCTCGATACCGCTGAAGTGCGTGCAGCGTTAGATATGGGAATAGAGGTCATTGGTGACGTTGAACTTTTTGCCAGAGAAATCGCAGACCGAAAACCCTGCGTGATTGGTATTACTGGCTCTAATGGCAAGTCGACGGTCACAACCTTAGTCGGTGAAATGCTGCGTGAAGCAGGCATGGCTGTTGCTGTGGGGGGCAATATTGGTGTTCCTGCACTAGATCTGCTGAGCGAGAATGCAGAGATTTTTGTGCTTGAGCTGTCGAGCTTCCAACTGGAAACCACTCACAGCTTGAATTGCGTGGCTTCAACTTGCTTGAACGTGACGGAAGATCACATGGACAGATACAGCGATATGGATGCCTATCGCAAAGCAAAGCTGCGTCTGTACCATCAAAGTCGCTCCATCATTTTTAACCGTGATGATGCGCTGACTATACCTACCGAACCTATGAACCAAAACAGCTTTGGTTTAGCGCCGCCAGAGGGCGACGAGTGGGGTATTTGTGATAGTAAGATTTATCATGGTCGCAGCGAAATTATGCCAATTACCGAAGTGTCGCTAATTGGCAGTCATAACCATGCTAACTTACTTGCAGCCATGGCTCTAGTCTATGCCGTGGGTGTAGATAAGCAAGTGATGGCGAAGGTAGCTCGCACCTTTACTGGGCTCTCACACCGCTGTGAAGTGGTTGGGATAAAAGGCGGTGTGACTTATGTGAACGATTCCAAGGCCACCAATGTGGGCGCAACAGTTGCCGCACTTGATGGTTTAAGCGATCACTTAGGCGACATTATTTTAATTGCTGGCGGTGATGGCAAGGGGGCGGATTTCAGCCCGCTGGTTGAGCCACTGAGCAAGGTGACTCATCTGATTACCTTAGGCCGTGATGGCAATAAGATTGCTGCGCTGAAGGAAGGGGCTATTAAAGTCGACTCTATGGCTGCAGCCGTTGCCAAGGCGGCTGCATTAGCCACCTCAGGCGATATCGTTTTATTATCTCCCGCCTGTGCGAGTCTAGATATGTACAGTAACTTTATGGCGCGTGGCGATGATTTCCGCAATCTGGTGGAGCAGCTCGATGGCGAGTGATACAAGGCAATTCAGCCTGTTTGGTCGCTTGCTATCCGCAATGCCAAACTGGCAACGTGACACTGAAGTGCCGGGCGTGCAATTGTACGACCGTGCTTTGTTCACGGCTGTATTGTCTTTAATCGCTTTTGGTTTTGTGATGGTGATGTCGGCATCGATGCCAGAGGCTCAAACGCTAACCGGAAATCCGTTTCACTTTATGACTCGCCATGTGGGTTATTTGATTGGTTGTTTTGTCATTGCGGCTTTCGTGCTACGGGTAGATATGCAAACTTGGCAGCGTTTGAGTCCAATCATGCTGTTAGTTGTCGGTTTGATGTTGGTTGCAGTGTTACTGGTGGGGACCACAGTTAATGGTGCCACGCGCTGGTTATCTATCGGGCCTATTCGTATTCAAGTCGCAGAGTTGGCTAAGTTTGCTTTCTCTGTGTATATGGCAGGTTATCTTGTGCGTCGGCATCAAGAAGTTCGTGAAAATGCGAAGGGTTTCTATAAGCCGATAGCTGTGTTCGCGATTTACGCCATTTTGATCTTAATGCAACCTGACTTAGGTACAGTCGTGGTGCTATTCGTTGGAACAGTGGGGTTATTGTTCCTTGCCGGTGCGCGGTTACTCGATTTCTTTGCACTGATTTT
The DNA here is from genome assembly GCF_023159115.1 of Shewanella sp. JNE2. Classification (NCBI taxonomy): domain Bacteria; kingdom Pseudomonadati; phylum Pseudomonadota; class Gammaproteobacteria; order Alteromonadales; family Shewanellaceae; genus Shewanella; species Shewanella sp. JNE2. Next base: position 374,657 of record NZ_CP096169.1, read on the forward strand.
TACTGGGGTTTTAGCCTTCGTTGCGCTGGTATTACTCGAACCTTACCGTATGCGCCGTGTCACCTCATTTATGGATCCTTGGCAAGATCCCTTTGGCAGTGGTTATCAGTTAACCCAATCTTTAATGGCCTATGGCCGTGGCGATTGGTTTGGTCAGGGGTTAGGTAATAGTATTCAAAAATTAGAATATTTGCCCGAAGCCCATACCGACTTTATCTTTGCTGTTATAGGGGAAGAGTTAGGTTTTATCGGCATTATTGCAGTGTTATCCGTGTTGCTGTTTGTGGCATTGAGGGCCATTCGCCTCGGCAATTTATGCCTAGTGATGGACAAAGCCTTCGAAGGTTATCTGGCCTATGCCATCGGCATTTGGATCTGTTTTCAGACCGTCGTTAATGTGGGAGCAAGCATTGGTATGTTACCTACTAAAGGGTTAACACTGCCCTTTGTAAGCTACGGTGGTAGTAGTTTATGGGTCATGACGGCGGCGGCAATGACATTGCTACGCATTGATTATGAACGGCGCATGAGTTTAGTTCAGGCCGTGCAAGGGAGATTGAAGTAATGACCCAAGAGGGTAAACGTATTCTAGTCATGGCAGGTGGTACGGGCGGGCATGTCTTCCCGGCACTAGCGGTGGCCAAGTATTTAGCGCAACAGGGATGGCAAGTCCGTTGGTTGGGCACGGCCGATCGTATGGAAGCGCGTTTAGTACCGCAATACGGATTTGATATTGATTTTATTGATATCAAAGGGGTTCGTGGTAATGGTTTGGTTCGCAAATTGGCTGCCCCTTTTAAAGTGATCCGCTCTATCTTGCAGGCCAAAGCTGTGATAGCGGAATTTAAACCAGATGTCGTGCTCGGCATGGGTGGTTTTGCCAGTGGGCCTGGTGGCGTTGCAGCAAGACTTGCGGGTATTCCGTTAGTGTTGCATGAACAAAATGCGATTCCTGGTATGACGAATAAGTTGCTTTCTCGTATCGCAACTCAAGTGTTATGTGCTTTTAAAAACACCTTTACCATAGTGAAATCCAAGGTAGTGGGTAATCCCATTCGGCGTGAGCTAATCGCGCTAGGCGCTGAGCCAAAACCCCTTGCCGATGATGCTTTAAAAGTGCTTGTGGTGGGTGGAAGCCTAGGCGCCAAAATATTTAACGATTTAATGCCTTCTGTGGTGGCGGCCTTAAGTAAGCAGCAATCTATTACCGTTTGGCATCAGGTAGGTAAAGATAATTTAGCAGGTGTAAAAGCGGCATATCAGCAACAAGGCCAAGAGGGTGGGGTCAACATTGCTGAATTTATTGATGATATGGAAGCCGCCTACCGTTGGGCCGATGTGGTGCTATGCCGAGCAGGTGCACTAACAGTATCAGAGCTAGCCGCGGTGGGATTACCGAGTATTTTGGTTCCCTATCCCCATGCGGTGGATGATCACCAAACACGTAACGGTCAAGTATTGGTTGAGGCTGGCGCTGCTTTCCTATTGCCGCAAGCCATCTTGGACGTAGATAAGCTAGTGGGTAAATTACAATTGCTCGCTAATGACAGAACAGAATTAGCCCGTATGGGCCAAAGAGCAAGAGACGTTGCAGTACTGGATGCCACAGAACAAGTTGCAGCCGTGTGCATCAGCCTTGCTGAGAAAGGATAAGCATGACTAAAACAGAAAGATACATACAGCTAAGAAGCATGATCCCCGAAATGCGCCGTATTAAGCGTATTCACTTCGTCGGCATTGGCGGCGCGGGCATGGGCGGGATAGCTGAAGTGTTAGTGAACGAAGGCTATCAGGTGAGTGGTTCGGATATCGCCCAAAATACCGTGACCGACAGATTGTGTTTACTCGGTGCGAAGATCCAAATTGGTCATGCTGCTGACAATGTACAGCAAGTTGATGTTGTTGTGGTTTCGACCGCGATAAACGCTGAAAATCCTGAAATTATCGCCGCTAAAGAGTTACGGATCCCTATCGTTCGCCGTGCCGAAATGCTGGCGGAGTTAATGCGTTATCGCCATGGTGTGGCGATTGCGGGTACCCATGGTAAAACTACCACAACCAGTCTTATTGCCAGTGTTTATGGTCAGGCTGGGCGGGATCCCACCTTTGTTATTGGTGGCTTACTTAATAGCGCAGGTACTAATGCAAGATTGGGCACCAGTCGTTACTTGATTGCCGAAGCTGATGAAAGTGATGCGAGCTTCCTGCATCTGCAGCCTATGGTCAGCGTGGTAACCAATATTGAAGCCGATCATATGGATACCTATGGCGGTGACTTTGAAAAACTGAAATCGACCTTTGTGGATTTTCTGCATAATTTGCCATTCTATGGTGTGGCAGTCGTGTGTATTGATGATCCTGTTGTTCGTGAAATTATGCCGCGTATTGGTCGTCACTTAGTGACTTATGGTTTTAGTGATGACGCTGATGTTCAAGCATTAAACTTTAGCCAGCAAGGCCATCAATGCCGTTTTACGGTAAGACGCAAAGGTAAGGAAGATTTAGATCTGCTGCTTAACCTGCCAGGTCAGCACAATGTGCTAAATGCGCTGGCTGCGATTGCGGTAGCAACTGAAGATGAAATTGATGACAGCGCCCTTATTCAAGCATTGGCTGAGTTCCAAGGCATTGGTCGTCGCTTCCAGCACTTAGGTAAGTTTGCCACACCTAAGGGTGAAGTGATGTTAGTCGATGACTATGGTCATCACCCAAGTGAAGTGGCTGCAACCATTAAAGCAGCGCGAGCAGGCTGGCCAGAAAAACGCTTAGTCATGGCCTATCAGCCCCATCGATATACTCGTACCCGTGATTTGTACGAAGACTTTATTGAGGTGTTATCTCAAGTGGATTGTTTGCTGTTACTCGATGTCTACAGTGCAGGCGAGGCACCCATTACCGGTGCCGATGGTCGGGCATTGTGCCGCTCGATTCGTCTTCGCGGCCAGCTTGATCCCATCTTTATTGCCAGCCCAGATCAGCTAGCCGAAGTGCTACCCGATGTGTTGCAGGAGGGGGATTTATTGTTGACCCAAGGTGCGGGTAATATAGGCGCCCTGTCGCGCCAGTTAGCGGTAACAGAATTAGGCTTTGCAAAGGTAGAAATCGCGCGGGTACCAGCGTGATGTATGGTGTTTGGACTGTGGTTAAAAGGAAATTTTGACCAAAAGGTTTCGCTCTATATAATGGCCGGTTTTCTGTGGTTTTTGGTAAGTGTCGTTAAAGGTGGGATCAAACGTGTCTTGGAGTGATAAGAGGCGGCACTGGTGGGCGAGAATGTCACGGGTCAATTGGTATCTGTGGAGTGGGATTGGCTTTTTAAGTTTAGTGATTGGTAGTTTCGTGTTTGCAGGTTACCAATTACATAAGTTTTTGAATGATGCCAGTACACTGCCGATAGAAGCGGTTGCCATCAAAGGTGAACGGACTTACACCACAGATAGAGATATACAAATAGCACTACAGGATTTGATGCAGCGAAGTTTTTTTAGTGCTGATATCTCCTTAGTACAGCAGGCATTAGAAGCCTTGCCTTGGGTATATCGTGCGTCAGTAAGGCGCGAGTGGCCAGCTAAACTCAGGGTGTATTTGCAAGAACAACAACCCGTCGCCCATTGGAATGGAGCATCGTGGTTAAATGTGCATGGTGAAGTGTTTGAAGCGCCAGCGCGCCCAGAGCTTGAGTATTTGCCACAGCTATCAGGGCCTGATGATATGGGAGTCGAAGTATTAACCGCGTATGCACAGGTTAATTCATTGCTTAAAATTAATGGTTTTACTTTAGCTAGCTTGAATTTAACGCCGCGTCATGCGTGGCACGCGACCCTAGAGAACGGTATCGTTTTAGACTTGGGTCGAGAAGATAAAATTGCTCGGATACAAAGATTTATTACTGTTTATCCTCTTTTGGCAAAACAAGATAAACCGATTGCCAGAGTGGATTTACGCTACGACACAGGGTTGGCCGTAGGCTGGGGCGATGCACAAACAAGAGAACTGATAATTAATGACCAAAAACCAAGATAGAAATCTGATCGTCGGATTGGACATAGGAACCTCTAAGGTCGCAGTGATCATAGGCGAAGTTCTGCCCGATGGCGAAATCAGCATAGTCGGCCTTGGCAATCATCCTTCAAGGGGCATGGATAAAGGTGGCGTTAACGATTTAGACTCCATCGTTCGCAGTGTACAACGTGCGCTCGACCAAGCAGAATTAATGGCAGATTGCCAAGTGTCATCGGTTTACCTGAGCATTTCCGGTAAACATATCGCCTGCCAAAACGAAAACGGCATGGTGTCTATTAACGATGAAGAAGTGACACAGGAAGATGTGGACAATGTGATCCACACTGCGCGCTCGGTCAAGATCCCGACTGAACGTCGGATATTGCACGTACTGCCACAGGAATATGCCATTGATGTCCAAGACGGTATTCGTAGCCCAATCGGCATGTCAGGCATGCGGATGGAAGCCAAGGTGCATATAGTGACCTGTGCCAATGATATGGCAAAGAACATCACTAAAAGCGTTGAACGCTGCGGTTTAAAAGTCGATGACTTAGTATTTTCAGGTATTGCTTCAGCCGACGCTGTGCTGACCTTCGATGAGAAAGACTTAGGTGTGTGTATCGTCGATATCGGCGGTGGCACTACCGATATTGCAGTGTATACCAATGGTGCGCTGCGCCACTGTGCGGTCGTGCCCGTTGCGGGTAACCAAGTGACTAACGACATTGCGAAGATTTTTCGCACGCCATCATCGCATGCCGAACAAATTAAAGTGCAATTCGCCTGTGCTCGCAGCTCCATGGTGAGTCGCGAAGACAGTATTGAAGTGCCATCGGTAGGTGGTCGCCCATCGCGCAGCATGTCGCGTCATACGCTGGCCGAAGTGGTGGAGCCAAGATATCAAGAGTTGTTTGAGCTAGTGCTCAAAGAGTTGAAAGACAGTGGTTTAGAAGATCAAATCGCCGCAGGTATTGTGCTAACGGGCGGTACCGCGTCGATTCAAGGTGTGGTGGATATTGCGGAAGCAACTTTTGGCATGCCAGTTCGGGTAGCGTCACCGTTACCGATCAAAGGGTTATATGAATACGTGGATCAGTCCATTTACTCAACGGGAGTTGGGCTGCTTCATTACGGTGCAAGAAGGGTGCTTGAACGTCAATTCGAGCGTCCTGAGCGCCAAGGGGTAACTAGCGCTTGGAATCGGGTCCAAAGCTGGTTTAAGGGCGAATTTTAATTTTCATAACGCAGGCAACACGGAGATCAGACAATGTTTGAGATCATGGATACTCACTCAGACGATGCGGTGATTAAAGTCATCGGCGTTGGCGGCGGCGGCGGTAACGCTGTCGAACATATGGTCAAACACAACATTGAAGGTGTTGAGTTTGTCGTTACCAACACAGACGCGCAGGCACTGCGTAAATCCAGTGCTGGCTCAACAATTCAATTAGGCCGTGATGTGACCAAAGGCCTAGGTGCAGGCGCGAACCCAGATGTGGGTCGTGCAGCAGCTGAAGAAGATCGCGAAAACATTCGTGCCGCAATTAAAGGTTCAGACATGATCTTTATCGCTGCGGGTATGGGTGGTGGTACGGGTACAGGTGCTGCGCCGGTCGTTGCACAAATCGCCCGTGAAGAAGGTATTCTGACCGTTGCGGTTGTGACTAAGCCTTTCCCCTTCGAAGGCAAAAAACGTATGGTTTATGCCGAGCAAGGTATTGCCGAGCTCGCTAAGCACGTGGACTCGCTAATTACGATCCCGAACGAAAAATTATTAAAAGTATTGGGCCGTGGCACTTCATTACTCGATGCATTTGCTGCTGCGAATAACGTGTTACTCGGAGCGGTGCAAGGTATTGCCGAGCTTATCACGCGTCCAGGTCTGATTAACGTCGACTTCGCCGATGTGAAGACTGTTATGTCTGAAATGGGTAATGCCATGATGGGTACAGGCGTTGCGCGTGGTGAAGATCGTGCTGAAGAAGCCGCTGAAGCTGCCGTTGCCAGCCCATTATTAGAAGATATCGACTTAGCCGGTGCCCGTGGTGTGTTAGTTAACATTACCGCAGGTATGGACATGAGCATCGAAGAATTCGAAACTGTCGGTAATCATGTTAAGGCTTATGCTTCTGACAATGCGACTGTGGTTGTGGGTGCGGTTATCGATCCTGAAATGAGCGACGAACTGCGTGTAACCGTTGTGGCTACTGGTATTGGCGCTGAAAAACGCCCTGATATCCAATTGGTTTCTAAACCTGCGCCGCGTCCAGAGCCTGTGGTTGTGGAACCAAAAGTTGAAGCTTATGTCGAAGAAGCAGTTCATGTAAACTATGCTGCACCGAAAGGTAACGTGTTACCAACGGCAGCACAGCCAGCACCGACTCCAGCACCCTCGACAAAGCATGAACTGGACTATCTTGATATTCCAGCATTTTTGCGTAAACAAGCTGATTAAAGACGGTATTTGAGTTCAGCGTGTATGTGGTGATATTGTTTGATTGAGCAATATCACAACATAGCTGCATTTGTATGACATGGTTAAGTTATGTTACCATGTCATACCAGTGTGGCCGTTTCGCCACTGCTGAGTGTGTAAATATTAAGCGCTATAATAGAAATTTAAACGGGTAACTGAATGATATTTCAAAGAACTGTTCAAAAAATGGTGAAAGCTACTGGGGTCGGATTACACTCTGGCAACAAGGTCACCTTGAGCATTATGCCCGCACCAGTTAATACAGGGATCGTACTTGTGCGTACCGACTTGAGTCCTGCTGTTGCTATTCCAGCGAAGGCAGAACAAGTTCGCGAAACCACGATGTGCACGGCTCTTGTTAATGACGAAGGTATTCGAATTTCAACTATTGAACATTTATTTGCAGCACTCGCGGGTTTAGGCATAGATAACGCCGTAATCGAAGTGGACGCGCCTGAAATTCCTATTATGGATGGCAGTGCGAGCCCATTTGTCTTCTTATTGCAGTCTGCTGGCATTAAAGAGCAGGCAGCACCTAAGAAGTACTTAAAGATTAAACGCCCTGTGCGCGTTGAAGATGGTGATAAATGGGCTGAGTTAAAACCGTTTAAAGGTTTTAGAGTTAATTTTAAAATTGACTTTGCTCATCCAGAGATCGCTCGTAGTCAACAGCATGTGGTGATGGACTTCTCAACCTCTGCATTTGTAAAAGAAATCAGTCGAGCCCGTACTTTTGGTTTTATGCGCGATATTGAGTATCTGCGTGCGAACAACCTTGCTTTAGGTGGCAGCATGGAAAATGCGGTTGTGCTTGATGAATACCGCGTCCTCAACCCCGATGGCCTGCGTTATGAGGATGAGTTTGTTAAGCACAAGATTTTAGATGCATTTGGTGATCTCTATGTCGCAGGACACGCGATTTTAGGTGAGTTCACGGCCTATAAAACGGGTCATGCGTTAAATAACCAATTAGTACGAGCATTGCTGGCACAACAAGATGCATGGGAATTGGTTAGCTTTGAAAAAGAAGCTGATGTTCCCGTCAGCTTTAGTGTACCTAGTGGCGCAGTATTTGCCTAAAAAGGGTTGATTTATTTATTACGGCTGGCCAATGAGGCCAGCCGTTTTAGTTTTTCACCCAGCGTTCCACTAATATTTTCCGCAAGTGTAGCAATATGTTCAGCGGCCGCAGGGCTCAGTTCTTTGTGCGCTTGTTTAGGCTTTGCATCATACATTGCTAATCTCGGGTTGACTTTAACCTCAATTGCGGTAAGGATTGTGAGCGTTTCTGCTTGAAGCTGTGCTAATAGCTTCGGCTTTTGGAAATTAATTCGTGCAGCCCAAGCCGCCGAAGTAGTTTCAATCACAAGAACACCTTGGCGGAAATTAGCGACTTTCAGCTGCTCCGCAACAGGACCTGCGACAATTTGCTTCACGTGCTGATCCAGGTATAAAAGTAGTTCCGCTTTCTCAGCGATGTCAGGTAATTTACCTGATTGATGTAGTAATTGGCTGAGATCTTGAGGGGGCTTTTTCATATGATAATAAGATGGCTGAATTAGGCTATGAGTGTAACAGTATTTATTCAAGGTCGGAATGGCGTCACACGCTGGCAACCCAGTAAACGTTGGTTGCTACTTCCTATATTATTGTTGGCAACGGGGACGGGTATTTATCAGCACAACTCTGCTCGATTTGAAGATCAGCAAGCCAGTGTGGATAATGATCGTCTCGTACGCGAACAACAAAAGAAACAAGTCTTAGAGCTAAAAAGTGCCACCGAGTCTCAACTAGCCATGCTAGCGACTCATGTTGCACGTATGCAAGCCAAAATCACCCGTCTCGAAGCTTTAGGCCAACAGGTTGCCCAACAGAATAAACTGGCTGAGGATTTTGATTTTTCCTCAGAAGTTGGTGTGGGTGGATTAAGCGAGTTAGGCACCAATATCGAGCTTGGTCAGCTTATCGATGATATGGATAAGTTGGCTTCACGAATTGACAACAATAATGTTCAACTTTCACTACTTGAAACTGTGTCATCTAACCACCATATAGATGATGAGCGTTATATATCAGGTATCCCACTCGATAAAGGTTGGTTATCGTCGCCTTATGGATTGCGTAATGATCCTTTTAATGGTCGCAGATCTGTGCACAAAGGAATTGATTTTACGGGTCGAGAAGGTGCTAAAGTCGTGGCGACTGCTGCTGGTGTGGTGACTTGGGCTGGGAATATGTTTGGTTATGGCGAATTAGTTGAAATTGATCATGGTAATGGTTTTCGAACTCGTTATGGCCATAATAAAGCTTTGTCAGTGACTGTAGGTGATGTAGTCGCAAAGGGCGATACTATCGCCAGTATGGGAAGCACTGGGCGCTCTACTGGTGCTCATGTGCATTATGAAGTGTTGCGTGGCGGACAACAGATAGATCCACAAAAGTTTGTCTACCGCAAAGCAAGTTAATTGAAACATTGGCTTCTAGTTTCCATCATGGACTTGGCCTACAGAGAATAAGTGATTCAGATGTTTGGTAAATTACTGACAAAAGTATTTGGTAGCCGTAATGATCGTACCCTTAAAGGGTTGCAAAAGGTCGTTATTAAAATTAATGCACTCGAAGCTGATTATGAAAAGTTAACCGATGAAGAGCTAAAAGCAAAAACGGCTGAGTTCCGTGAGCGATTAGCTGCAGGTGAAACTCTCGATGACATCATGGCAGAAGCGTTTGCTACAGTTCGTGAGGCATCCAAGCGTGTGTTTGAAATGCGTCACTTCGATGTGCAATTACTTGGTGGTATGGTGCTTGATAGCAACCGTATTGCTGAAATGCGTACGGGTGAAGGTAAAACCCTAACGGCAACCTTACCAGCTTATCTCAATGCGCTGACTGGCAAAGGTGTTCACGTGATCACTGTGAACGACTACTTAGCACGTCGTGATGCTGAGAATAACCGCCCATTATTTGAGTTTCTTGGTTTAACCGTTGGGATTAACGTCGCAGGTATTGGTCAGCAAGAAAAGAAAGCTGCTTATAATGCCGATATTACCTACGGTACTAACAATGAATTTGGTTTCGATTATCTGCGCGATAATATGGCATTTTCGCCACAGGATCGCGTACAACGCCCATTGCACTACGCCCTTATCGATGAAGTTGACTCAATTTTAATCGACGAAGCGCGTACGCCATTAATTATCTCTGGCGCCGCTGAAGATAGCTCTGAGTTATACACTAAGATTAATACCCTTATCCCAAATCTTATTCGTCAGGATAAAGAAGATTCCGAAGAGTATGTGGGAGAGGGCGATTACAGTATTGATGAAAAAGCCAAACAAGTGCATTTCACTGAGCGCGGTCAAGAGAAAGTAGAAAACTTGCTGATCGAGCGCGGTATGTTAGCAGAAGGTGACTCTCTCTATTCTGCTGCCAATATCTCTCTACTGCACCATGTTAATGCAGCACTACGGGCACATACACTATTTGAGCGTGATGTTGACTATATCGTTCAAGATGGCGAAGTAATTATCGTTGATGAACATACTGGCCGTACTATGCCAGGTCGTCGTTGGTCTGAAGGTTTACATCAAGCCGTAGAAGCCAAAGAAGGCGTGCATATTCAGAACGAAAACCAGACGTTAGCTTCAATCACTTTCCAGAACTACTTCCGTCAATACGAGAAGCTGGCAGGTATGACAGGTACAGCCGATACTGAAGCGTTCGAATTCCAGCACATTTATGGATTAGATACAGTCGTTGTACCAACCAACCGTCCAATGGTCCGTAAAGATATGGCCGACTTGGTTTACTTAACCGCCAATGAAAAGTATCAAGCCATTATTAAAGATATTAAAGATTGCCGCGAACGTGGTCAGCCAGTATTGGTGGGTACAGTATCAATCGAACAGTCTGAGCTATTAGCACGCTTAATGGTGCAGGAAAAGATCCCGCACCAAGTGCTTAACGCCAAGTTCCATGAAAAAGAAGCGGAAATTGTCGCGCAAGCAGGTCGTACTGGCGCCGTGACTATTGCTACTAACATGGCGGGTCGTGGTACTGACATCGTGCTCGGTGGCAACTGGAATATGGAAATAGATGCCCTCGATAATCCAACTCCAGAGCAAAAAGCCAAGATCAAAGCCGATTGGCAAGTGCGACATGATGCTGTCGTCGCTGCGGGCGGTTTGCATATTTTAGGTACTGAGCGTCACGAATCTCGCCGCATTGACAACCAATTACGTGGACGTGCGGGTCGTCAAGGTGACGCAGGTTCTTCACGTTTTTATTTATCTATGGAAGATAGCTTAATGCGTATCTTCGCCTCTGATCGTGTCTCTGGCATGATGAAAAAGCTGGGCATGGAAGAAGGCGAAGCCATCGAGCATCCATGGGTATCACGCGCAATCGAAAACGCACAACGTAAAGTTGAAGCGCGTAACTTCGATATCCGCAAGCAATTACTTGAGTTTGACGATGTAGCAAACGATCAACGTCAAGTGGTTTACGCTCAGCGTAACGAGTTAATGGATGCTGAAAGTATTGAAGATACTATTAAAAACATCCAAGACGATGTGATTGGCGCAGTTATAGATCAGTATATTCCACCGCAATCAGTAGAAGAGTTATGGGATGTTCCAGGTTTAGAGCAGCGCCTAAACCAAGAATTTATGCTTAAACTGCCAATTCAAGAATGGTTAGATAAAGAAGACGACTTACATGAAGAAAGTCTGCGTGAGCGTATTATCACCTCTTGGTCTGATGCTTATAAGGCGAAAGAAGAAATGGTCGGTGCCTCAGTACTGCGCCAATTCGAAAAAGCAGTGATGCTACAAACCCTCGATGGCTTGTGGAAAGAGCATTTAGCAGCAATGGATCATTTACGTCAAGGTATCCACTTACGTGGTTACGCGCAGAAGAATCCAAAGCAAGAGTATAAGCGTGAGTCATTCGAGCTGTTCCAACAATTGCTGAATACGCTGAAACATGACGTGATTAGCGTGTTGTCTAAAGTTCAAGTGCAAGCTCAGTCAGATGTTGAAGAAATGGAAGCGCGTCGTCGTGAAGAAGATGCTAAGATCCAACGCGACTATCAACATGCAGCCGCAGAAGCGTTAGTCGGTGGTGGTGATGAAGATGACGAATCTATCGCTGCACATACACCGATGATCCGTGACGGTGATAAAGTGGGTCGTAACGATCCTTGTCCATGCGGTTCAGGACGTAAGTATAAGCAATGCCATGGTAAGTTAAGCTAATCTGCTGCACGACTTACTGACATTACTTCTATCGAATAGATTGATTAGAACACTAAAGGCAACTTATCGAAGTTGCCTTTTTATTTTCCTTTAATAAACCTTACGTTTAATCTGATTGCATCTGGATTGTATTTTCTTACTCTTCTTTTATAGCGAATCGTTGTTATTCCCCATTGAACATAGTTTCACTCTTATCAATAGCCATTAAAGTAAACCTGTCGTGGTCGTAAATTTAACCGTTAAAAACCATTTTGTGGATAAGTCTGAGGATAAAGTGGGGGTATAGTGTGACTAACTGAAAGTATTAAAAAAAGATCTAATTTTCTCAAAAAAGCCCTTGCGGACTTGGTTAATCTCCCTATAATGCGCATCCACTGACAGGGCAGACAGCGAAACGCAAGTTAAGCAAAGAAAGCCAAGCAGTTCATCGGTTAGCAAGCTAAACGATGAGTGTTGAGAAAGTTGAAAAAACTACTTGACGCACTAACGGGAATGCGTAGAATACGCAGCCCTGACCCGCTGAAAACACTGAAGTGTGTAAGCGAATGGTCAACGCTCTTTAACAATATATCAAGCAAATCTGTGTGGACACTCACAGGTGTTGAGTTAATCGAAACTGCTTAGCCTTCGGGTTGGCAGTCAAAGAATTAATCAATGTAACAATGAGTGTTCATAGCAATATGTACATAATTTTGATTTCGCTTTTTAAAAGCGGAAACAAAAAATCAGAATTCATTGAGCCGCTGAAGTCGAAAGACGGAAGCAACAAAACTTTAATTGAAGAGTTTGATCATGGCTCAGATTGAACGCTGGCGGCAGGCCTAACACATGCAAGTCGAGCGGCAGCACAAGGGAGTTTACTTCTGAGGTGGCGAGCGGCGGACGGGTGAGTAATGCCTAGGGATCTGCCCAGTCGAGGGGGATAACAGTTGGAAACGACTGCTAATACCGCATACGCCCTACGGGGGAAAGGAGGGGACCTTCGGGCCTTCCGCGATTGGATGAACCTAGGTGGGATTAGCTAGTTGGTGAGGTAATGGCTCACCAAGGCGACGATCCCTAGCTGTTCTGAGAGGATGATCAGCCACACTGGGACTGAGACACGGCCCAGACTCCTACGGGAGGCAGCAGTGGGGAATATTGCACAATGGGGGAAACCCTGATGCAGCCATGCCGCGTGTGTGAAGAAGGCCTTCGGGTTGTAAAGCACTTTCAGTAGGGAGGAAAGGGTGAGTCTTAATACGGCTCATCTGTGACGTTACCTACAGAAGAAGGACCGGCTAACTCCGTGCCAGCAGCCGCGGTAATACGGAGGGTCCGAGCGTTAATCGGAATTACTGGGCGTAAAGCGTGCGCAGGCGGTTTGTTAAGCGAGATGTGAAAGCCCTGGGCTCAACCTAGGAATAGCATTTCGAACTGGCGAACTAGAGTCTTGTAGAGGGGGGTAGAATTCCAGGTGTAGCGGTGAAATGCGTAGAGATCTGGAGGAATACCGGTGGCGAAGGCGGCCCCCTGGACAAAGACTGACGCTCATGCACGAAAGCGTGGGGAGCAAACAGGATTAGATACCCTGGTAGTCCACGCCGTAAACGATGTCTACTCGGAGTTTGGTGTCTTGAACACTGGGCTCTCAAGCTAACGCATTAAGTAGACCGCCTGGGGAGTACGGCCGCAAGGTTAAAACTCAAATGAATTGACGGGGGCCCGCACAAGCGGTGGAGCATGTGGTTTAATTCGATGCAACGCGAAGAACCTTACCTACTCTTGACATCCACGGAATTGGCTAGAGATAGCTTAGTGCCTTCGGGAACCGTGAGACAGGTGCTGCATGGCTGTCGTCAGCTCGTGTTGTGAAATGTTGGGTTAAGTCCCGCAACGAGCGCAACCCCTATCCTTATTTGCCAGCACGTAATGGTGGGAACTCTAGGGAGACTGCCGGTGATAAACCGGAGGAAGGTGGGGACGACGTCAAGTCATCATGGCCCTTACGAGTAGGGCTACACACGTGCTACAATGGCGAGTACAGAGGGTTGCAAAGCCGCGAGGTGGAGCTAATCTCACAAAGCTCGTCGTAGTCCGGATTGGAGTCTGCAACTCGACTCCATGAAGTCGGAATCGCTAGTAATCGTGGATCAGAATGCCACGGTGAATACGTTCCCGGGCCTTGTACACACCGCCCGTCACACCATGGGAGTGGGCTGCAAAAGAAGTGGGTAGCTTAACCTTCGGGGGGGCGCTCACCACTTTGTGGTTCATGACTGGGGTGAAGTCGTAACAAGGTAGCCCTAGGGGAACCTGGGGCTGGATCACCTCCTTACCTATACGACTAACTCGATGCTTTTGAGTGTTCACACAGATTTGCTTGATAGAAGAAAGAGTAAAAGATGGGTCTGTAGCTCAGCTGGTTAGCACCCCAATCCCCTCATAAAGAGTAGGGTGAGGTCGGTGGTTCTAGATGGTTGTAGATTTATCAATAAGATGGGTCTGTAGCTTAACTGGTTAGCACCCCAATCCCCTCATAAAGAGTAGGGTGAGGTCGGTGGTTCTGGATGGTTGTAGATTTATCAATAAGATGGGTCTGTAGCTCAGCTGGTTAGAGCGCACCCCTGATAAGGGTGAGGTCGGTGGTTCAAGTCCACTCTGACCCACCAATCCTTCCTTCTCAGCGTTGGAAAGTGACTCGTTTAGTGAACTAAACGTCGCCACTGTCCGCCTTGATAAGAAATGATTGGCAAACCAATCCTTTAAGAGGTTTGGAACATCTTATTTACTCGCACTGCATGTAAATGGGGCTATAGCTCAGCTGGGAGAGCGCCTGCCTTGCACGCAGGAGGTCTGCGGTTCGATCCCGCATAGCTCCACCATTTACTGCATTATGGTTAGAGATGCCAAAGATAAACTTAAAAATTATCTTTGGCTTTTTTAAGCCCGCTCTTTAACAATTTGGAAAGCTGATAGTAATTAATGGCATGAGTCTGTCATGTGATTAATTACAAAAAGTTTAATGCGAAAGCATTGAACATTGAGTTCTCAAACACTTTATTAAGTGTCTTGAATATTCAAGTCTAAGGCGCGTCCACTTCTTTGGTCAGAAGTGAGACAAGTAAAACCAAGCTGGTCGCAATACAATTCGAGATGTGTTTTTTCTTATTTCGATAAGATAAGCGCAGCCAATCGCTTGTTAGGCAAGGCCGTAAGTTGAATGACGAATGAGTGTAGCAGCGCTACATGATTGAGGAATGAGACTTGCAACGCCGCATAACAAGAGGAGTGGCAAGCGAAAAAGAAACCTATCTGGGTTGTATGGTTAAGCGACTAAGCGTATACGGTGGATGCCTTGGCAGTCAGAGGCGATGAAGGACGTAGTAACTTGCGAAAAGCGTTGGCGAGCTAGTAACAAGCATTTGAGCTAACGATGTCCGAATGGGGGAACCCGGCCGCATAAGCGGTCATCATGTAGTGAATACATAGCTACATGAGGCGAACGAGGGGAACTGAAACATCTAAGTACCCTTAGGAAAAGAAATCAACCGAGATTCCCCTAGTAGCGGCGAGCGAACGGGGATTAGCCCTTAAGTCTATGGGGTGTTAGTGGAATGGTCTGGAAAGTCCAGCGGCACAGGGTGATAGCCCCGTACACGAAAACTAACCGTAGATGAAAACGAGTAAGGCGGGACACGTGACATCCTGTTTGAATATGGGGGGACCATCCTCCAAGGCTAAATACTCCTGACTGACCGATAGTGAACCAGTACCGTGAGGGAAAGGCGAAAAGAACCCCTGTGAGGGGAGTGAAATAGAACCTGAAACCGTATACGTACAAGCAGTGGGAGCGGTCCTTGAGACCGTGACTGCGTACCTTTTGTATAATGGGTCAGCGACTTACATTTTGTAGCGAGGTTAAGCGAATAGCGGAGCCGTAGGGAAACCGAGTGTTAACTGCGCGTTTAGTTGCAAGGTGTAGACCCGAAACCCGGTGATCTAGCCATGGGCAGGTTGAAGGTTGAGTAACATCAACTGGAGGACCGAACCGACTAATGTTGAAAAATTAGCGGATGACTTGTGGCTGGGGGTGAAAGGCCAATCAAACCGGGAGATATCTGGTTCTCCTCGAAAGCTATTTAGGTAGCGCCTCGAGCGAATACCATTGGGGGTAGAGCACTGTTAAGGCTAGGGGGTCATCCCGACTTACCAACCCTTTGCAAACTCCGAATACCAATGAGTACTACTCGGGAGACAGACGGCGGGTGCTAACGTCCGTCGTCAAAAGGGAAACAACCCAGACCGTCAGCTAAGGTCCCAAAGTGTATGTTAAGTGGGAAACGATGTGGGAAGGCTTAGACAGCTAGGATGTTGGCTTAGAAGCAGCCATCATTTAAAGAAAGCGTAATAGCTCACTAGTCGAGTCGGCCTGCGCGGAAGATGTAACGGGGCTAAACATACCACCGAAGCTACGGGTGCAGCCCATTAGGGTTGCGCGGTAGAGGAGCGTTCTGTAAGCCGTTGAAGGTGAAGGGGTAACCCACGCTGGAGGTATCAGAAGTGCGAATGCTGACATGAGTAACGATAAAGGGGGTGAAAAACCCCCTCGCCGAAAGACCAAGGGTTCCTGTCCAACGTTAATCGGGGCAGGGTGAGTCGACCCCTAAGGTGAGGCCGAAAGGCGTAATCGATGGGAAACAGATTAATATTTCTGTACTTCCGCTAACTGCGATGGAGAGACGGAGAAGGCTAGGCTAGCGCGGCGTTGGTAGTCCGCGTTTAAGGTGGTAGGTGGGTGACTTAGGCAAATCCGGGTTGCTATACACTGAGAGCTGATGACGAGGTCCTAAGGGACTGAAGTAGTTGATGCCATGCTTCCAGGAAAATCTTCTAAGCTTCAGGTTAGCGGGAATCGTACCCCAAACCGACACAGGTGGTCGGGTAGAGAATACCAAGGCGCTTGAGAGAACTCGGCTGAAGGAACTAGGCAAAATGGTACCGTAACTTCGGGAGAAGGTACGCTCCTGTTGGTGATGAGACTTGCTCTCTAAGCTGACGGGAGTCGCAGATACCAGGTGGCTGCAACTGTTTATCAAAAACACAGCACTGTGCAAACTCGCAAGAGGAAGTATACGGTGTGACGCCTGCCCGGTGCCGGAAGGTTAATTGATTGGGTTATCGCAAGAGAAGCTCATGATCGAAGCCCCGGTAAACGGCGGCCGTAACTATAACGGTCCTAAGGTAGCGAAATTCCTTGTCGGGTAAGTTCCGACCTGCACGAATGGCGTAATGATGGCCACGCTGTCTCCAGCCGAGACTCAGTGAAGTTGAAATTGCGGTGAAGATGCCGTATACCCGCGGCTAGACGGAAAGACCCCGTGAACCTTTACTATAGCTTGGCACTGAACATTGAACCTACATGTGTAGGATAGGTGGGAGACTATGAAGTTGGGACGCTAGTCCTGATGGAGTCGTCCTTGAAATACCACCCTTGTAGTTTTGATGTTCTAACCTAGACCCCTAATCGGGGTTAGGGACAGTGCCTGGTGGGTAGTTTGACTGGGGCGGTCTCCTCCCAAAGAGTAACGGAGGAGCACGAAGGTTGGCTAAGTACGGTCGGACATCGTACGGTTAGTGCAATGGCATAAGCCAGCTTAACTGCGAGACATACACGTCGAGCAGGTACGAAAGTAGGTCATAGTGATCCGGTGGTTCTGAATGGAAGGGCCATCGCTCAACGGATAAAAGGTACTCCGGGGATAACAGGCTGATACCGCCCAAGAGTTCATATCGACGGCGGTGTTTGGCACCTCGATGTCGGCTCATCACATCCTGGGGCTGAAGTCGGTCCCAAGGGTATGGCTGTTCGCCATTTAAAGTGGTACGCGAGCTGGGTTCAGAACGTCGTGAGACAGTTCGGTCCCTATCTGCCGTGGGCGTTGGATGATTGAGGGGAGTTGCTCCTAGTACGAGAGGACCGGAGTGAACGAACCGCTGGTGTTCGGGTTGTCATGCCAATGGCATTGCCCGGTAGCTACGTTCGGAATCGATAACCGCTGAAAGCATCTAAGCGGGAAGCGAGCCCCAAGATGAGTCATCCCTTGGACTATAAGTCCACTAAAGAGCCGTTCGAGACTAGGACGTTGATAGGCATGGTGTGTAAGCGTTGTGAGGCGTTGAGCTAACATGTACTAATGACTCGAGAGGCTTAACCATACAACCCAGATGGGTTTTACAAAGAAGCCTTAGACAGAATATAAACACTTAATAAAGTGTGGTCATAAAATGCTCCTGCATTTATGACACACAGTACATCCGTGTACTTGAACTCAAAAAACAATCAGCTTTCCGAATTATTAAATAAGGTACAGCAGGTCCTAGGTTCTAGTTCCTAGAAGCGCAAAGCGCGCCCTGATACCTTGTTTAAACCGAATATGCTTGGTGACAATAGCATTGTGGAACCACCTGATCCCATCCCGAACTCAGAAGTGAAACGCAATCGCGCCGATGGTAGTGTGGGGTCTCCCCATGTGAGAGTAGGTCATCGCCAAGCGCCTAATTATCTTGTAAAGATGTAACAAAGCTAGCTGAATAAGCTGGCTTTTTTGCGTCTGTGATTTGTTAGATTACGTCTAGTTTGCTCTCAATTCGCGAGTTATCTGTAAGCGTCCAGCGATCTACGCTTCTAGATTGGTATAACACTAATTTCTCAATAGGTTACGGGCTATAGATTTGATTTTGTGCTCTCTTTTAAATTGGCCCAATAACTTGCCAGAATAGCGCCTGACAGGTTATGCCATATAGAAAAAATAGCGCTGGGGATGGCTGAGATTGGGCTAAAGAATTTGATACATAAAGCAGTGGCGAGACCGGAGTTTTGTAGGCCAACTTCGATGGAGATAGTTTTACAAACAGTGTGGTTAAAGCCTAATAAACGGCAACAGAAATAGCCTAAGGCGAGACCAAGGCCATTATGTAAGAACACGGCCAGTAGAATAAACGGGCCAACTTTATCAAACTGATTGGCATTTAACGCTACGATAATGGTTATCGCCATCACAATTGCCAAGATAGAAATCAATGGCAATGCAGGAGCGACTTTAGCCACCAGCGATTTAAAAAAATGATTGATAATCACGCCAACGCTGACAGGGATTAGCACCATTTTCACTAAACTCAGCAGCATATCTGCGAAGGGTATATCGATCATTTCGCCAACCAACAGCTTAATAATCAGTGGTGTTAACACCACGCCCGCTAATGTTGACAATGCCGTCATGGTTATCGATAAAGCCACATCCCCTTTTGCTAAGTAACAGACCACATTAGAGGCGGTGCCACCTGCAACGCTACCTACTAACACCATGCCTATGGTGAGATCTCTGTCTAATCCTAATAAAAAACTTATCAGTAGTGCACTTAGTGGCATCACAGAGAATTGTAATATAAGCCCCGTGACTACGGCACGTTTCTGTTTGAATGCATTAGTAAAATCCTGCAGATTTAGGGTAAGCCCCATAGATAACATAATCATCATCAGCAGGGGAACTATGGAGGATCTAAGATCAGTAAACCAATGTGGCATCAGATATGCCACGAATGCCCCTAATAGTGCAAGTAGTGGGAAGAATCTGTTCATATTAGATAGCATAGTAAGCCTTTAAAAATAATAAGTTATTTTTATTGTGCTGGATAATGACAGTCCACTTACCGATAGACAAGGGCAAATCAGATACGGATATATGGTTGAATAAATTATTTTCAGTATTTCGACTGACGTCTGGTTTTAACTATTCAAAACTTCTACCAATTTTGTGAAAGCGGCTTTGCGATAAATGTATTTAAGATTACTAAAACATGAGCTGCTTAACAAAAAAACCGTGATTTCCTTGTTAGGAAACCGTAACTTATAACCAGTTCACGTTTTATCTTTTTCATACAGGGTAGTCTAATTGCGCTAGGTGGTCGTGAATTACCTAAAGCTATTTCGGTGTTTACGGTTAGCACTCTCAGATAGGAATCGTTATGTCATCAGTTATTCAAACGCTCAACGGCGCTATCGCAACGCCTTATCAAGCGAATATTACCGTCCCTAACTGGATGCTCGGCTCGATGGAACGGGTCATGCAGTACTATGTCGATAAGAATCTTCGCTTAGATACCTTGTCGGCAGAGATGATGCCTGCACCTGTTGAGGGCAAAAAATACATGTTGTATGCTCATGTTCCATTTTGCCATACCCTGTGCTCTTACTGTACCTTCCACCGTTTTATGTTTAAGGAAGACAAGGCGCGTGCTTACTTCATCTCATTACGGAAAGAGATGGAAATGGTCAAAGCCCTCGGCTATGACTTTGAATCTATGTACATTGGTGGCGGAACCACCACAGTATTAGAAGACGAATTAGCCTGCACCATAGAACACGCTAAAACCCTATTTCCTAGCATTAAAGAAGTCTCATGTGAGTCCGATCCGCAGCATTTAGACAGCCCAGGCTTTAAGCAACTCAAAGGCTTAGTGGATCGCATGTCTATCGGCGTGCAAAGCTTTAATGACGATATTTTAAAAATGACCGACCGACTCGATAAATTCGGTACGGGTCAGCAAACCTTCGACAAGATCATGGGCGCCAAAGAGTTGTTCCCTATTATCAACGTCGACCTGATTTTTGGTTTCCGCGGCCAAACTGATGAAGTGATCCAACACGATCTCGACATGGCATCGCGCTTAGATCCAAGACAAATTACCACCTATCCGCTGATGATCACTCATCAAACCCGTAAGAGCGTTAAAGGCAAATTAGCGGCGCCGCAAGCGGATATGGCAAACCAATATCGCCAGATCTTAAACAGCCTCAATGGTCAATATAATCAGTTATCTGCATGGGCATTTGGTAAAGCGAATGACGAAGGTTTTGATGAGTATGTGATCGACTACGATGAGTATTTAGGGGTCGGCTCAGGTTCATTTAGCTTTTTGAATGACACGCTTTATGTGAACACTTTCTCGCTACGTAAGTACCAAGAGCGTATTGCAGCGGGTCAAATGGGTGTCGAGCAACAAAAGAACTACAGTAAAAAAGACGTGATGCAATATCGCTTTTTGCTGGGTATGTTCTCTGGCCGTTTATCGCGTAAATATTTCCGCGAAACCTTTGGCGTCAATTTAGATACTGCCTTATTTAAAGAAATGACGTCAATGAAACTCATTGGTGCGATTAAAAATGACCCAACGGATCCCGACAATCTGATCGTAACCGATAACGGCAAGATGATGGGGCTATTGATGATGAAAGAGTTCTACGCAGGTATGGATAACGTACGCGCTCAATTGCGTAAACCACTCAAACCTTGCGATATGTAAGCACAGTTAACCACTAAAGGCCCTTTATGGGCCTTTTTGTTAGTGTGATTTCAGTTTATTCTTGCCACAACTCTCGCATGAGCCACTTACCCAGTAATAAAGGAGTATTCGTTATGGGTTTTAATGAACAAGAAAAACAAGCCTTATTGGCACTCAAAGGCGTTGGCCCGACAGTAATTAAACGCTTCGAAGAAATTGGCATCAGCTCGCCCAACACGAAGTGGATGATATTGCTAACTTAGTCGCCAGCATGCTGCGCACTACTTGCTGGAAAAATAGCCCACAAGCGCGAAATGCGATAAGTGCGGCCATCGACCTCGCCCGCGCGCAATAATCGTTTCCCATTGATACTAAAACATCCAACTAGAGTTAAGAAGTTCATGTCAGCACACTTAGCCATACCCCTTTTTGCTATAGTTTTACTCGTCTACGGAGAAACAGCCTCTGCCAACGATAGCAGTTTTGGCGATGCTAATGGCTCTATTACCTTGAAATATCAGCCTAATATCAGTATGGATAAAGAGTCCCTCTTCATCAGCGAGACCGAAGTCAGGGTCGATTATGTGTTTACCAACACCAGTTCGCATGATCTTATCGTTCCCATCGCCTTCCCCATGCCACCGATGTTTTTTGGCTCCGCCGATCACAGCAGCATTGATAACTTCACCCTTAAAGTGAATGGCAAAACCCAGCCAACTCAGCACAGGCTGGTTGCCCAACTCGCCGATAAAACCGATATTTCAACCGAGTTGAAACAGCTTGGCTGGGGTGTAGATGAAGTCGCTTACTTTGCCGAATATGCCGAAGTCCCCAAGGGTAAATCCGCGCTCCCCAAGCAATGGTTGGATGAGAACCAACAAATCGCCTTTACCCTAAGTGATTACTTTGTGTGGGAACAAACTTTTCCCGCGGGTAAATCTGTCGCTATCAGCCATAGCTACACGCCAAGCCTCTCAACAGGTATCCCCGATACTGCCAGTAGTATTATTGATACTTACACTGAACTGGCCTGTTTAGATGAAAGTGCAAAGCAAGGCATTAGGAAGCGCAACCTTATCGTTAAACAAGACGGTGAAGATCAGGAGATTGGCGTGGAATGGAGCCACCTTAGCTATATTTTGGTCACGGCTAATAACTGGCAAGGGCCGATTAAGGACTTCAAACTCATCCTAAAAAAATCCCAGCCCACAAATCTCATTAGCTTGTGTTTTGATGGCGAGCTCAAAAAAACCGATCCACTCACCTTTGAATTCCAGCAAAAACAGTTCACGCCAAAGCAAGATCTTAGCATCCTGTTTATTCGTAAACCGAATTTTGAATAATCAAAAAAGAAGCCAGCATGTAGCTGGCTTCTTTATAACTCACTATTTTCAATTTAAAAACTATAGGTCATACCTAACCAATAACGGCGGCCATCTTCAATATAACCGTATTCTTCTTGGGTAATTTCCTTATCGAAGGCGTTATAGATACCCGCGCTAAATTTCAGGCTATCGTTCAACTGATAGTTAGCCCCCAAATCCAGCAGAGTGTAAGAAGGTGCGATTAAACTGCTCGATGAGGGGCCTGTCGTCGGTTGGCTCTCTTCGCCACGGTAGTTCACTCTCAGCCAAGTGCTTAAATTATCAATAGGTTCGTAGTTGAAAGACGCTTGGATCAAATGCTTAGGCAATTGATTCAATGGGCTACCTTTATAAGCACCTGTCTTTTGCTCTGAGTCCGTATAGGTATAGTTCCCCGTCAAACTCAAGTTTGAGCGAATGCGATAGTCGATACTCAGTTCAATCCCTTGGGTCACTGCTTCGTCAATATTCACATAGGTTGTAGGATCGGAACCAAATTGATTTGGGCCTTCAGTGCATTGAGTCGCAGGGCAGGCTACGCGGGTTATTTTGTCCTTAAACTCGTTATAGAATACACCTGCACTGGCGGTAATGCTTTCGGTCAGATCTGAATATAAACCAAGCTCATAGTTGACGGAGGTCTCTGGTTCAAGATCCGGATTACCGTACATATTGCCGCCACGGCTGACTTGTCCCCAGTCGGGTACTGTCTGGCGCAAACTCGGCGCCCTAAAGCCCGTTGGCACACCGCCCTTTAAGGTGGTGCTGTCGGTTAATCCCCACACCCCATAAACGCGCGGACTGACATGATTACCAAAGTTTTCATCGTCATCCAAACGCAGACCCATGGTCAGAGCAAAGTTATCGACAATGCGCCATTCATCCTCAGAAAATACCGACCACTGTTTGCGACTAATATCGGTTAAGTCACTCACTTGGTTACCTGTTTCGTCAGTGAGATCTTGATGATTGAATGCTGCGCCAAAGGTCGCTGTATGACTTTGGCCTAAGGTTGTGATTAGGCTAGATTGCGCATCCGTGTTAGTGATTTTCATCTTACGGGATTTATTGTCATATTCCTCATGCTTTATATAAGTATCGGAAGTACCAAAGTCCCAACGACCAGTATGGGAAAGTGAGAAAGTGCTATTTTCATATTCAGTGGTAGAGGAGGCTGGGCAACCATTACGGCCACAGCTTGCACCTGGTGCTAAAGGTGCAACGGTTTTGCCTAAGCTACTGTCGAGTTCTTGGTTAGAGGTACCAACTTCGAACATGATATCGTGATTTTCATTGGGCGTGAGCGCAAATCTCGCGGTCAAGTTAGTCGCATCGCGGCCACGATAACCTCCGTAAATATTATCTTCTTCACGCTGAGTATATTGACCATAAAGTTGCATCCCTAGCAGATCTTTGATCAAGCCACCGTTAACAAAAAAGTTACCTTGATACACATTTCCCGAGTCTGATTTTTCCTGCAGAGTTGTGTCAAGTCGCAGTTCACCTTGCCACTCGTTCGGCACTTTGCGGGTGATAATGTTGATCACACCACCAATGGCATCCGAACCATAAAGTGATGACATAGGGCCGCGGACAATTTCAATTCTATCAATAGCAGCCAATGGTGGTGTCCAAGCGCCTTCGACACCAGGACCATCGCTGTTAGTCCGTGTCTCGCGCGAGGATTGACGTTTACCATCCACTAAAATTAACGTGTATTGACTACCCATGCCACGCAGACTGATATCCTGACGATCCGCACCGCCCGTAATTACCACGCCAGGCACTTCTAACATGGCATCGGTTAAGTCGCGGTAGAAGCGGTTATCCAGATCCTCACGGGTGATCACGCTGATAGAAGCTGGCGCATCGCGAATTTGCTGTTCAAATCCCGAGGCGGTCACCACGATTCTTTCCATCATCTTTTCTTTATCAGGCGCGGTATCCGCAAGGGCATTTGTCACAGGTATTGTGGGTAACAAACATAAAACACTAATTACTTGGGCGAGATACTTCTTACGACTCAACAACATAACCAACAAGTCTCCATAGAGAACATTTTGCAAATGAGAACAATTTTCAATACGGAAATGTATTCCTATGTTACAATTGACTCAAGTTAGAATTTGGGTAATCACTTTTAAGAGTTACTTAAGAATGAATAAAAACATGATCAAGGGGATGATCGTTTTTGCGACTATTGCGGAAAAGGGATCGATGAGTGCCGCTGCGCAGCAATTAAATCTCAGCTCGTCTGCGGTAAGTCAGCAAGTGACCAAGCTCGAAATGGATATGGGGATAAGTCTATTTCACCGAAATACCCGCAACCTCACGCTCACCGAGGCAGGCAGTTTGTTCTATGAGAATTGCCGCAAAGTGATCAGTATCGTTGATAGCACAGAGCAAAAACTTAATAACTTAAAAGGTATTCCTTCTGGAGAATTGAAGATTGCGGCGCCTGTAGGATTTGGTGGTGGTTTATTAAGTGAACCTTTTCAGTATTTACTTGCAACTCATCCACAAATAAGTTTGAACCTCGTTATGCAGGATGGGCCCATAGATATAGTCAACGACGGTATCGATCTGGCGATTTGCATTGGTCCACTCTCAGACTCAAACTTAATTGCCCGTCACTTAGCCGATTGGCGTATGTTGCTCTGTACCTCACCTGATTACTTGCCTATGCATCATAATATCAAGCATCCATCTGAATTAGCGGCATTTAATCGAATCAATCACAATTACACTAAAGGCGAACTTTTAACCCATCATCCTAGTCTTGAGTGTTTTGAGCTCACGGGGCAGCGGATCAGCGTTAACAATATGCAGACCTTAATCCAGCTTACGCTTGATGGGTTAGGATATGCCGCCTTACCCGAACCTGAAGTGCTTGATTATCTTGATAAAGGTGTATTAGTCCCCTTGTTACCCGAATGGTCATTCAATACTTACAGTGTTTACAGTGTGACATCTGCACGGGATAGGCAGCCTGCTAAAGTCAAAGAAGCCTTAAACGCGCTCAGCCAATATTTTAGTCAAACTGATTTTAACCATGCCGATCAATTGAAAGGTGGGAGTTATCAAACAGAGCATATTAAAAGTGGTAAAGAGCACAGGTTAGTCGCTTAGCCTATTCGTTATGATGAGAGTGTAAGTTTTGTCACTATGTTGCCAGCGAAGGTGTAGAGTTTGCACATTCATTTCTTACTCAAGCTGGGGTATTCTGCTGATATGAATCAATAAAAAGATGTACCCAATAGATGAAAGATGTGGCCTTAGTATTAGAAGGTGGCGGCCTCAGAGCCATTTATACCGCAGGTGTATTAGACGCGTTTCTACAGCAGTCACTCAACTTTAGTTATGTGATTGGTGTGTCGGCGGGGGCGATTTATCCTGCATCCTATGTGTCACGTCAATTTGGCCGTAATCTCCAAATCCAGCAGCAATATCTTAATGACAAACGCTATATGGGCGTTCGTCATTGGCTGGCGACAGGCAACTATGTCAACACTGACTTTACCTACCGTCGTATGGCTTATGAGTTGCTGCCATTTGATTTTAAGACATTTTTAAAGAGTGACACTGAATTTAAAGTAGGGGCTTTTAACTGCAACACAGGCAAAACGGATTACTTTAGCAGAGTAGATTTTAGCTGCCATGATAAATTATTGGATGTACTTATTGCCTCCTCTAGCCTGCCTTTTATGTCTAAACCCTGCGTAATCAACCACAATCCTTACCTTGATGGTGGGATTGCTGAACCTATACCTGTGCTGCAGGCTCAAAAAGACGGTTATTCTCGCCAAGTAGTGATCTTGACTCAAGATCAGCACTACCAAAAATCACCCATGAAAATGAATTGGTTAGCGCGCAAAACCTATAAACGCTATCCCGCAGTTGCCCATGCATTAAGCGAGCGCCATCGAGTTTACAACCGCGCGTTACTCGATATCGACCAAGCCGTTATCGCGGGTAAAGCCTTTGTGATCCGTCCCGACAAGCCACTTAATTTATCAAGACTTGATCGTAATATTGATAAAGTGACCGCTGTTTATCAGCAAGGGCTTACCGATGGGAATGCTATTCTGCCCACCTTGCTCACTTGGCTAGTGAAGCCTGAAGGTGGCTAAGTTTGAGGCGAGTGTGATTGATGCACTCGATTGATAATCAACTCTCGCAGCCATTTATGGCTTAAGTCGTGTTCGAAGTGTTTGTGCCACATCAATAAATACGCACCGGGGATCAGCTTGATGGGTGATGGTAAAGACTGAAGCTCAAAAGACTTCATCACAGCCAAGGCATACCGCGAAGGTGCACAGAGGATCAAATCGCTCTGTTCACACAGGGTGAGAGCACTCTGAAAGTCGGTCATATTCACGGCAATATCCCGTTTACGGCCCTCGAGTTGCAACACATCATCCAGCAACCAATGCTCTAAACCACCAAAAGCCACTTGCAGATGGCGATAACTCAAGAAGGTGTCTAAATTCCATTCTTGTGTTAACGCCGGATGATCACGGCGCATCAAACACACGGGATAATCCTGCACTAACTCAACATGGCATAAGTCATCGGGAATATTATTCACATGCATGGGCGAACGCTCATCCCACTCGCGGCAACCTATGGCTAAGTCGATGTCGCAGCGCAGTAATTTGTCCATAGTATCGAGTCGCCATGTTTGGCAATTGAGACTCACACCGGGCGCTTGGGTAAGCAACATGGGCATAAAATGGGGAAAGGTCAGCGAATAGGTGGTTTCGACCAAATGCATTCTAAATTGACGTTGGCTCAAGGCGGGTTCAAAGGTGTTGGGGCGAGTAAATTGCGCCAGCTGCTGTAAGCATTGGCGCAACTCAGGCGCGAGTGACAAGGCCTTGGGCGTCGGTTTTAGGCCATAGGCGGTACGCTCAAATAAAGGATCGTCAAACACTTCCCTCAGACGTGTGAGCTGCTTACTCACCGCCGATTGGCTCAAATGCAACCGAGCAGCAGCGGCGGTCACGCTTTGTTCCTCAAGTAGGATTTCGAGTACGGGCAATAAATTCAGATCCAAACGTTTTAGCATCTATGCCTCATTCGTACCAAAATAATGACTAGGGTTGCTAGGGTTGCTAGGGTTGCTAGGGTTGCACTTTTTTAAATGGATTTAACCTTAAATTCTGCGGCAACTTCATCAATAACAGTGACAATAAAATCACCGCTATTCCCATCCATTGACGCATATCTAAAGTTTCACCCACAATTAATACGCCTAATGATACGGCAACTACTGGATTGACTAAAGCCATCATGCCCATGATTTCTGGACCTAAGTTTCGCATCGACCACAGCCAAGCCCAATAGGCAACGGCGGTGTTAGCAATCACTAACCATATCAGCGACGGCACCAAAGTCATACTCGGTAGCTGCGGTGGCCCTGCCATAAACCAAGCCAGTGGGATCAGCATCAAGCCGCCCAATAATAGCTGCCACGCGGTCAGTACTAAAAAGTCACCCACATCCCACTTTTGCATCCAGCGAGAAGAAAAAGCGATTAAAGTGGTGGCACTCAGCATGCAAAGTACACCGATAGGATCGAGATCCGCCGACGGGTTAAGCAGTAAAATGACTCCACCGAGCCCCATCAAACCTAATAGTAACCACTTTATTCCTGGCCTTTTTTTATCAATAAGCCAAGCCAGCATTAAGAAGATGAGTGGCAGCGTCGCCCCTAAGGTTCCCGCCACTGCGCCCGGCAAACGATAAGCTCCGATAAATAGCAAAGCGAAGAAAGCGCCGATATTACAAAAAGCGAGCAAACCAAGCTTTGACCACACCAGCGTTGGCAAACGAGGACGCAGCATTAACATTAATATCCCCGCAGGCAAGGCGCGCCACACGGCCACCCAGTAGGGCGACATATCATGTAAGTAGAGACTCACTAACGCATAGGTAGTCCCCCAAAATACAGGAGCGAGTAACGCAATCACAAAGGGCATAATGGCTTCTTAAAAAGTATCTTGATATTGAGATATGTTACTTTGAGATAATAAAGCAGGCAAGCCTTGAGATAACAATTCCACCTATTTACAACCTCTATTGTATGACCTGAGCCAAATCCACTCACAACAGACACTGCGTTTGTGCGCCGTTTGCCGTATAATCGGGCGTCATTTTTTACAGGCGAGCCAGTATGTTCCATATCGCACTCTATGAGCCAGAAATCGCACCTAACACAGGTAATATCATTCGCCTTTGCGCAAACAATGGCTGCCAGCTCCATTTGATTGAGCCATTAGGTTTTGATCTAGAAGAGAAAAAGCTACGCCGCGCGGGTTTGGACTATGCAGACTTAACCAATGTGACTCGCCATAAAGATTTCGATGCCTTTCTTGAAGCGATGACAGGCAAGCGCATTATGGCCTGTACCACTAAGGGGAGTCGCCCGCATACTGAGCTGAGTTTTGCCAAGGATGATGTGCTGTTATTTGGCCCTGAGACCCGTGGTTTGCCGATGGCGATTATCGAGTCAATTCCGACCGAGCAAAGATTGCGTATTCCCATGGCGGCAACGAGTCGTAGTTTGAACCTTTCTAATGCGGTGGCCATTATCAGCTACGAAGCATGGCGCCAACTCGGTTTTGAAGGTGCAATTTAATGCTTAGGGATACTTATTTGGATTAATCTAGAGTTAACCTGTCAATATTCAAATCACGATGCGATTAGATCCGACAGGTTACTTTAATTCCATTCGACCCCAAAGCAAGACAGCTGAATCGTATATTGTGTTATGTGCATTGCCACTGTTTCCCCAGTGACACGCCGCCCATTTCTTTCAAAATAAGTATCCCTGAGGCTCGGCGGCGGCATCTGCTGCATATGGAAGTGCGAATGTCGCGATCACATGATGTGAAAGAGCGGCCATGCCGCCAACGGTCACTGTTGCAACAGTAGCAATCTTAACTACCCCCTTAACTGTTCGTTTAGCTAAAAAGGTATTGCCCATTCCTTGTTAGCAAAGTGGCATCTAGCTCACTTCAACATCAGTATGTTGACTCAATTTTAGTAATGCTACAGGGCTCTGGTCTAATCAGTATTATCCAACCGCAATTACATTAGCAGATGAGAAAATGTGGTATGAGTGTTAGCCTGAATACGAGGCCAAAATGCTGTCAATCAAGGTAAATAATGAGTCAGACGTGAGCGTAAAAGAATGAGAAAGCTAAAACAATATCAAGTGATTAACCATGAAACAGTATAAAAAACCGCTACCGCAAAAATGCAAATTCCTATAGCATCATTTGTACCAATTGACCTGTATGTGGCAGTTGCCAAGTCCAACAAGCGATTTATGCCCTGCAAACAGCGCATAATTACGAAGATGTTACGCATCATGAGCAAATATCGAGATAAATTCGAATATCCGGAAAATCCAGCAAGTGCTGAAGAAATTCAGGCTCTTGAGAAATGGTTAGGAACAGATCTTCCTAGTGAGTATAAGAAGTTCTTGCTTGAAACTAATGGGGCTGAAACTCCGATTGGCGTGCAAGAACCAGATGACTCAGTTGTGCTCTGGAGCGCTAAAGAGATTTCCGAATTAACAGAAGCCTATTGCTACGAGCAATACTTGCCTGGGTTGGTTGCTATTGGTTCAGATGGTGGGGGAGAGTCAATTGTCTTCGATACCACACATAATATAAGCTCAGAAGACTGGCCAGTTTATAGGGTACCTTTCGGCGATTTAACTAAAGAGTCTATGGTATTGTTGGCGGCAAATTTCAATGAGTGGGTTTCCAGTGGTTATTCACTCAAGTTCTAAAATGTTTAACAAGGCCAGTCAATCTGACCTCCGTAAACTGCCTTTTTTGCAAAAAGACGTAAAAAAGTTTTTAATTCACTCCGGCAGTTGTTGGCGGCGTTAGGACAAACCAAGAATCGACTCAGGCGTAACTGCTAATGAACATCGAAGCATTGATTGAACAAATAGAGAATACTGACTGGCTAAGCCAAGCTGAGCACATCTTAGCGATTTCTCAATTACAAATTGAATGGGATTGGTTGCCGAGCAGCAGAGATCAATCCGATCCTTTCGAAGGAACATATCCAACTAAACCAGACGAACAGCTCTACGACAAAGAGGCTGAGAAAGTGGTTTATAAAGCCGCGTTGAAATCGTTGCGAAGCGTTGGGAAGACTCATCCTAAACTTGTCGATGGCCCTCATAACTACACAGAGGCAATGAAAGGTAGCGCGCTGTTCGCTTGTAGACATGCAGCCAAAGAGGTCCTTTCTAATCAGCCAGGAAAGTGGGTAGCAATCTTAGCATTATATCATACCGGTGTGTGGCCATGTGGTATAACCCAAACTGGGGAATTGGTTATCCTATAAAAGCAATGAAGACAATAAAATATAAGTTAAGACAGAAATAACTCGATGATCAATAGCTATACCAAATCAAGCATTGTTGCACCAGTGACCTTCTAAAACGCATGCGGAAACATTACTCATTACTCTTTTTGAGTTGCCGTCACGAATCAAATCTATGAAAGCTACTAACTAGTGGTTCAAATAGCTCGCGTTGCTCACAGGAATGGGCTAGAGCGTAGGTTAAGACATAGAAATTCTTATCCGAAAACCTCAAATTAGGATTAACAATCTAGCTCATTTATGTCCACAAACGAGTCACATATCTACTTTAAAGCAAACAGGTTACACCGATATTAAATAGGTGAGCCATGGTGATTGGCGAGACGACCGTCCGCACCATGGCCGCTCTTTGGCGTCCATGCCATCGCGGCATTTGTGAATCCTTTCACATCAGATGGGGCGGCCCTGCATCCACGGATGATGGGATGGACACCTTTTGTGAAGTACTTGCTGCATGTCGGTGAGTGAACACCATGGCAAGTCTGCGTTAGTAGATATCAGTCAACGAATACACGGGGTCAGTGTAAACGAATCTGGTCGCCATAACTTACCTAATGCTATTACCCACCTTTAGTGCATAAAATCTAACGCTTTTTTGTCCCGAAGTGAGTTGTGTGGTGTCAAGTAGAGATTGTACGATTAAGTCGTACTACATAATCAAAACTGCCAGTTCGTGTATGAGTGAGTACACTTATTGGGATGGCGTCACAGGCGTCATCTCTATCCCACGAAAAAGCTGATAGCGATCAACATCATCATCTAAATATTGAATATTCTGTGTCCATTGCCAAGCATTATGTTGGCTAGAGGAGGGCTGGGTTTGAAAGTACAACTGGATCAATGCAGAACGGGCATTTACTACGCCTTCCCCCAGTAAGGAATAATCCCCATTTTTACGATATAAACTAAAAACTTGCTGTTTTTCCTGTGATATACCATCGTAGTATGTCAGAAGTACTTGTTCGCCTTGCTCTCTAAACCACCACGTTTCACTGTAAGGGGCCCTTGTTCCGACACTGACGGATAGGATCAACTGCCGCTGATCGTGGGAGCATAAACCTGTTGTGGTGACTTTTCGTGGTATTTCACCCACTTTAGCCGCATCGCCAGTCCACTGACCAACAAATTGAGCGCAAAATTCATTAAAGCTGATTTTAGTCGCTACGGCCGAAAAAGGCGTTACTACGCTGAGCGTAATGCCCCACAGACAATACCGTTTTAATAGGTTTATTTTATTCTGCATATTTTCACCTATCTGCAATGTCGGATTAGATTAGCGTTAAATTTAATCATAAACAAATGCTTAGCCGTCTTTATGTTGGTTGATGCTGAAGTGCTACTCGCGGACAAATTATCACAATGGCAGTCGAGGTTGACGAGCCAAATTTACAGATGGTTACACAAAGCACGTTTATTGCTCATCATTACTCAGTTTGCTTTCATGCTGAGTTTCTATACTCTCGGGTTTGTACAACCAAATATAATCATTATAACGATATTTATACCCAAACAATCTGAAGATGCTGGCATGCGTCTCTCCAGATAGCGTAGGTATATATTAAGGAGACTCACAGTGAAGAAGGCAGGAATTTTATTGCTCTGTCTGTTGATGCCATTTGGCTCAGCATTGGCGGAGCAGGGCAAGCCACTCTCGGTGGAGTTGCTTTGGCAACTTAAGCGTATTGGTAGCCCTGTGGTATCCCCCTCTGGTGAACATATTATTGCGCCAGTGACAGAATATGATTTAAAAGAAGATAAAGGTTCGACCCAGTTGTGGCGTTTTGATGGCGAAGGGAAAAATAATCGTGCCATCACAGCGAAGGGGCTAAAGGTTCGTGAGCCAGTGTTTTCACCTGATGGCAAGACATTAGCCTTTGTCAGTGAGCGAAATGAAGACGATGCAGGCCAAATTTATCTGTTGCCTATGGATGGTCCTGGTGAAGCGCAACGCTTAACCGATATTCCTACTGGCGTTAATGGTATTAAGTGGGTTGGCAAGCATCTGTATTTCATCAGCAATATCTTCCCAAATCAAAAATGGGATGAGATGAAAACCCAACTAAAAACCGACAAGGACGATAAGGTATCCGCGCGCCAGTGGAATGCGTTGCCCTATGCCCAGTTTGATCATTGGCTGGATGAACGTCGTCAAGCCCATGTCTTTAGGATCCCCGCTTTGGGCGGCGAAGTTGAAGCCGTCACTCAACCGCTTGGATATGAGTTACCGCGTTCGAGCCAAAGCAGTTCAAGTTATGATATTTCGCCTAATGAACGCTTGATTGCTTTCAGTGCTTATGGCTCAGACAATCGTGTTGATCCTAAACTGGATATTTTCCTCGCCACGATTGGTAGCGGTAAAGCTGAAAATATTACGCCAGAAAATCAAGCCGCAGATGTTAATCCAAACTTTAGTCCTAATGGCAAAACGCTGGCCTTTACCCGCCAAAAAATCCCCGGATTTTATGCCGATACCGCAAGGTTGATGCTACTGGATATTGATAGCCGCAAACTCAATACGCTAACGCCTGAGTGGGATCGTTCAGTCAGCCAATTTAATTGGACACCCGATAGCAAAGGTTTTTATGCCGCTATTGATGATGCTGCGACGAGTCGCATTTATCATATCGATGCCAAAAACGGTAAAGTCAAAGCCATTACAGAGGCGACTGACTTTGGTCAACCTGCCATAGGCAAAGATGGTGAATTGGTTGCCACCAACGAGAGTTTCTTGCACCCAGCGCGCTTGGTCAGCATTAATCCCCGCAATGGCAAGACGGTACGCCTAGAGAGCTTTAATGACGATATTCTTAAAGACGTTGATTTAGGCACTTATGAGTCAGTGACTTACAAGGGATATCAAAATCAAGATATTCAAATGTGGGTACATTATCCACCAGGGTTCGATCGCAGTAAAAAATACCCCCTCTTTATGTTGGTTCACGGCGGGCCACATAACGCCATCTCCGATGGTTTCCATTACCGTTGGAACGCGCAAACCTTCGCCTCTTGGGGATATGTTACTGCGTGGCCAAACTTCCATGGTTCTAGCGGCTTTGGACAAGACTTTGCCGATGCAATTAACCCAGATTGGAAGAATAAATCCCTCG
Source organism: Shewanella sp. JNE2 (assembly GCF_023159115.1). Taxonomy (NCBI): domain Bacteria; kingdom Pseudomonadati; phylum Pseudomonadota; class Gammaproteobacteria; order Alteromonadales; family Shewanellaceae; genus Shewanella; species Shewanella sp. JNE2. Next base: position 408,597 of record NZ_CP096169.1, read on the forward strand.
AAGATGTGCTCAAAGCTGCTGACTGGTTTAAACAGCAAAGCTGGATTGATAGCGATCGTATGGTCGCGGGTGGCGCAAGTTACGGTGGATATCTGACCTCGATTATTTTAGGTCAACCACATCCCTTTAAAGCCCTACTGATCCATGCCGCGGTTTATGACATGTATTCACAAATGGCGGCCGACTTTGCGGTGCACAGCACGCGCTTTGGTAATTACTGGGATAATCCTGAGTTATATAAAGCGATTTCGCCACATTATTTTGCGGCTAACTTTAACACTCCAACGTTGGTTAGCCACGGTCAGCTCGACTACCGTGTACCAGTAGGGCAAGGGTTTGAGCTGTTCCGCACCCTGCAAACTCGCAATGTGGAATCGCGGATGATTTACTTCCCCGATGAAAACCATTGGGTGATGAAGCCTAATAACTCTATCTATTGGTATAACCAAGTCAAAGATTGGATGACCCACTACGCCAAGCCGGGTGGACAATAGAATCTAGAACCTAGCACAGAAAAGCAAAAGGTCTGCACTATGCAGACCTTTTCTTTATTGAATCAAACCGAGCAACGATAACTTATTGACCAAATCCTGTGGCGTTAATATCGACAGTTTGCACTTTGCCATATTTAGCTGCAACAGGCGCAATCTTGCTCGCGTTACCAATTAGTACAAATTGTAAGTCCTTCTGTGGGAAGTAAGCTTTCACGAGTCTTTGGGTTTCTTCTAAGGTTAAACCGTCCACCTTAGCTTGGAACTCATTGATAAACTTGTCATCGAAGCCGTACAAATACATGCCAGACAATAACCCAGCCAACTGGCCTGAGGTTTCAAACTTAGGTGGGAACTGCCCCTTCACATAGGCTTTTGCTGAATCTAACGTCGCCTGATCTATACCTTTTTCCCATAAACGTGCATAGGTTTTTAAGGCTAAATCTATCGCTTCTTGAGTCGTCTCTGTCTTAGTGAAAGTGCTGATAGTAAACACGCCTGAGTCGGTATACGGTGTAAAACCTGAGCGTGCACCATAGGTTAAGCCTGCGTTTACCCTTAGCTCATCATTCAGCCAAGAGGTAAAGCGGCCGCCTAAAATCGTGTTTACTACCGTTAAACCCACATAGTCAGGGTTATTACGGCTAATGCCTAAACCGCCGATCAAAAAGGTGGTTTCGATTGCATCGGGTTTATCCACCAACAAAACTTTGGCCTCGGTTAACTGAGGCAAACCTTGGTTTAAATTAGGCTGTACCAGTTTTTCGCTGTCTTTCCATTGGCCGAATGTTTGTGTCAGTTTGGCTTTCATAGCAGTCACATCAAAGTCACCCACAACGGTTATCGCGGTATTGGCAGGCTGATAGTAACTCTTATGGAAAGCGCGTAGCTGCGATACAGTGATTTGCTCTAGCGAATCACTGTTACCTGAAGCCGCATTACCATAGGGATGATCGCCAAATACGAGTTTATCGAAGTAGCGACCAATCACCGCCCGTGGGCTTTCTTTATCTTGCTGCAGCCCGGCAATGGCGCGTTGTTTGAGTTTATCAAATTCGGCCGCATCAAAATCAGGGGTTAATATGGCGGCGCTAAATAGGCCCAGCATGAGGTCAATATCCTTCGCCATAAAGTCAGCACTCAGATAACTGCCTTCTTTATCTGCATCAGCGCCTAAACTGGCACCAAGAAAATCCACTTGCTGCTCGATATCGGCCTTAGATTTACCCGCTGCACCTAACAATAAACCTTCTGCCGTCATTTGTGCCACGCCTGCAGTGGTGTCATTGACGGCACCTGCGCGCACCACGGCATTTAAGGTAATTAAGGGCACTTCGCGCTGGGGCATTAAATACACAGTAAGGCCATTATCTAACACAAACTTATCGTAACTTGGCATGGCAAAGCTGCCAGTATCAACGAGTTTTGGGGCTGATATCGCCGCACAGCCTGCTAAGGCCAAACTTGTTCCTAAAGCTAAAGCCGCCATTAACGTAGAGGGTTTTCCAAATGATTTCATTGATCAGACTCCTCGGATGCTGCCAGCACAGCCACAGTGCGATTCGATTTACGTAAGTAGGTTTGGGCAACACGCTGAATATCTGCTGGTGTCACCTTGTTATAGGCTTTTGGCGCATTAAATAGCTTGTCGTAACTACCAAAATACATCTCATAGGTGCCTATGGTATTGGCCTTGCCATTAATGGTTTCCATTGAGCGATAAAAATCCATCAACTTGATATTTTTAACTTTATCCAATTCTTGCTGGGTAACACCTTGGCTCGCAATGCTATTGATTTGCTCGATCAGCGCGCGCTCTAAGGTTGAGGCATTCACTTCAGGTGTCGCCACGCCCATTACATAGAAGAGGTTAGGATCGACCGACATCGGCATATAGGTTTGCGCTTCTAAGGCCACTTGTTTATCCACCAATGATTGATATAAACGCGAGCTATTACCTTGGCTTAAAATCGAGCTTAATAAGTCCAGCGCATAAAAATCCGCGTGGGTTGCCGCCGGAATATGGTACGCCAACATCACATTTGGTGTGCTAACCGATGCCTTTTGCACAAAGGTGCGACGCTCGCCCTTTTGTTCAGGCTCTACGGTCCGAATCGCTTTAGGCGGCGTTTGTGCCGGAATAGGCGCAAAATACTTGTCTGCCAAGGCTTTTACTTGGGCAAGCTTTACATCACCGGCAATCACGACCACGGCATTGTTCGGCGCATAATAGGTTTTATGGTACTGGACTAAATCTTCCAGCGACCAAGCGGCGATATCCGACTCGTGACCGATCACCGACCAAGAATAAGGGTGGGCTAAAAATGCCACGCCTTTGATTTCGCCTTCAAGGGCATTCCAGTTAGAGTTCTCTAAGCCAGTAGAACGCTCTGACTGCACTACACCACGCTCGCTTTCTACCATTTCGGGATTGATATCTAAGTTAGCGATACGGTCAGCCTCGAGATCGAACATAGTTTCGAGTGCATTGGCGGGGAACCAATCGGTATAAACCGTCATATCTTCAGTGGTATACGCATTGTTCGCGCCACCGGCAGCTTCCATAGTGCGGTCGAACATTTTTGGGCCGTACTTTTTCGAACCGTTGAACATCATGTGTTCGAAAAAGTGCGAAATACCGGTAATGCCGGGCACTTCGTTACGTGAACCTACCTTCCAAAACAAATACATGTTGGCATTGGGAATTGAGGCATCTTCTAGCACCATGATTTTCATGCCGTTATCTAGCGTGAAACTCTTAATGTCTTCTGCCGTGGTGGCCTGTGCTTGGCTTAGGGGATTCAAAAGTCCCATAGCCAACACCAGAGCCGATAGCGTGCGCTTCATCTTGTTCGCTCCTTGCTGTAAAAAATCACATATGAAGGTAAATTGTTTAACAAATCAAGCGCAGCAAGCGTATCCCGCGCCGATTTTTTGTAAGCTCAAGTTATACCGCAGTGCTTACGGAATAATACGTTAGCCACTTATTGGGCTTTGAGCGCCGTTAACGCCACTTTGGTCATGGCTTCAACACCCACTTTTAGCGCACTTTCATCCACATAAAATGCCGGTGAATGATTGCTGGCCGCCGTTTCAGGGTCCGTTCCCTTTGGCGTCACCCCGAGGAAGAAAAACATCCCCGGCGTTTCTAAGGCGTAGTAAGCAAAGTCTTCGGCACCTGTGATTAACCCGGGTTCAATCAGCATCTTATCGCCCACCACGCTCGCCAGCACGGGCCGCATACTGGCGACTAATTCGGGATTGTTGACCACCACAGGATAACCTTGGTGGATCTCAGTGGTCGCAGTCGCCCCTAAGGTTTTCGCCGACAGCTCGGCCATTTGCGCTAAACGCAGTTTAATATCGGCGCGCATAGGTTGGTCGAAGGTACGAATAGTGCCAATCAGCTCGACTTCATCGGGAATAATGTTAGAGCGAATGCCACCATTGACCGCACCAAAACTCACCACCGCCGGCGCTTTAGTGATATCCACCTGACGGCTCACTATGGTTTGCACGTTAGTGATAATTTGCGCCGCAGCGACGATAGGATCAACCCCATTCCAAGGTCGTGAACCGTGGGTTTGGCTGCCTTTCACTTTGATAGTAAAAGAGTCTTCACTCGCCATTGCTGGGCCACTGCGTAGGCCAATCATGCCACTCGGCATGCTCGAGGTGACATGCATACCAAATACTTGCTCGGGTTTGCGCTGAGCAAATAACCCTTCTTTGAGCATCAATTCCGCGCCGCCCTCTTCACCCTCTGGCGCACCTTCTTCGGCGGGTTGGAAGATAAACATCACATCCCCCGCTAGGCTGTCTTTCACTTTCACGAGGTTTTCAGCCACGCCCATCAACATAGCCACATGGGTATCGTGCCCACAGGCATGCATCACCCCCACCTTTTGATCGCGATAAGTGTCAGTCGCCTTAGAGGCAAAAGGCACATCGACCACTTCAGTCACAGGGAGTGCATCCATATCCGCCCGAATCGCAATCAGCGGCCCAGGCTTGCCGCCCTTCAGCTTTCCACCCTTTAAGATTGCCACCACGCCCGTATGCGCCACACCCGTTTGCACTTCTAAACCTAGGGATTTCAGATGTTTTTCAATAATCTTGCTGGTGCGAAACTCACGGTTAGACAACTCAGGGTGTTGATGCAAATCACGGCGCCAGTTGATCACCTTTTGCTCCACACCCGCTGCCAACTTAGCCGCATCCGGCATCGCATGGGTCGCCGCTTGTGCCGAAGTGAAACTCGCCCCCATAAAACTCAAGGCTAAGGCCGAAGCGAGTAAGGTCTTGGAAAAACGGGATTTATTTATTGGAGGCTTAAATTCAAATGATGTTGATGCAGCAAGTGATACAGAGGGTAAAGTCATAGCGATAGCCTATTGTTGTTTTTATAAGCTATCTAAACTACACGGACACTGAGGAATTGTTAATAGATTTAATGATAAAGGTAAATAACACAGCTAAAGAGCCAAATCCTAATGATGTTTCATTAGAGGTCATATTAAGCCGTCATTCCCGCAACCCTTGTGAACGGGAATCCAGCTTTTAGGTAACTGAAGTTTAGTTATTTAGAGAATTGCATAATTTTAAATGGTTAATTGTGTTTGGATTAATCGTAGTTAACTTTGTGTGTCTGTTAATGAATGGATTAGCGTCAGCGTATTTGGGTCAATTGGCAGAACATTTAAGTTTTGCTCAGCTAAGGGATTGAAAGATATATTAATGGACTCGTGACCCGTGGTAAAAAACGCGTGTAATTCATTCTGCCATGGTAGGGGGAAATCAAGGGGAGGTAATGGCGCATTGGTTGTATGGAACCGCCATAAATTGACTAAACCATGGGCATTAACACAGTAACATTTTTCCAGTGGCGAATATTCTTGCTGCGAGCGATTAGACTTGACCATAATGGCGATATTGTCGATAAACGAGCCCATGTCCTGATTGATGATGGCCGCGAGGCTATGCAGCATCGCCATACTGTATTTCGAATCTTTTAGGCTTGTGAGTTTATGTCGTAAATTATCTGTAACGGGTGTGGCACCTAAAATGGCATATACCGCATTGCAGGCCAAGACTGTCACCTTATGACCCGTTAAAAAGGGTGGCACAAATTGCTTTTTATAGGCGGCGATAGTGGGTAAATCATGAATGGCGAGTGCCGCCAGCAGCGGCCAAATATGTAGGCTGTCAGTCCCCGAGTAATCCCCACCTCGCACCAATCTCGTGAAACAACCAAAGCGCCCCGCTAACGTCAGGCTGTTTATAAACTCGCCGAGGTTGTTAAAGGCCACCCGCTGGATTATGGCGAACTGGGTTAATTCATTTTCTATATAGCTGATGCGATGAATTAAGTCATTAGCGGTGAGATCATCACTCTCTTTTAAACCCTGCGCTAGGATAGCGAGTTTGACTGCTTGAGGCTCGGTTAACTGCTCGTCATTTTCTGCCAGTCTCTGCAATACACTGAATGCTTGGTCTCTGTCTTTTTTAGGGTAGTTTTTCATCTTGTATCTCACTTATCGTTGTCACCGTTAAGGTCACTCCTCATTTCGCGATCACGAGCTTACCAGAGCGAACAAAATTTAATCTCGAAACGTCAACACGCCCTAATCAAGTCCATTGGAGAAAGGTTGTTTTAAAACTTCCAACAGCAGGCATAGTTTTAATTTTATGCAATAAGAAAATTAAGCTCTTCATTTTGTAGGCATAAATCGCTATCAATTGAGGAAAGTAACACACCATAGGTATAACCGCAGTTGCCCACAAAAATCACTTGATTACCATTGAGTATCAACACTTCTACGCCATGATCGGTTTCCCAGTTGCAGGTGTAATGATAACGAATTGCCCGAGTCTCCATTGTGCTGGTGTCATCCAATATAATGTACAAAGGCTGGGTATTTGCGGCTATTTCATTGATGGTATTTAAAGAAATCTCTAAGTCACCGCAATAATCTTCAAAGTACTTATGCATTTTGAGCATAGCATTTAGGATTTTATGCTTCGTCTCTTGTGTCATCAAAGAAACGTCTTCGAGCATTTTTATGCGTAACTTATCGTTGCACTGAAGCTCACCTTCAATAATCAGTTCACTAGGTTTGTTGAGTAATGGGTCGTTCATTTTCGTTATCCTTAATCCTCAATTAACTCATCTGGATATAGCGCAATTTGCGCCAAGGATTGTGCAAAAAATTGGCTTAGATCTGGGCAGATAAAGTCCATCATATCGGGGTCATGGGTGTATGCTATCACTTGTCCAATTTGGCCTAATGCCGAGGGCGAATGATCTGCAATCAAGAGTAATGTACCGCCCCCAAATTGGGCAAAGGGCAGCCATCCTTCTTGATACCATCCCGATTGGATTTTGGGATCCCGCACTTCTGGCTCTTGGTAATCAGCGTAGTACTGAGCCTGTTTTTTCATTCGATCACGAAATTTAAGCGATGAGGCTAATGACAAAAAATCATACCGACAAAAGTAATCTTTCCGGGCAAATACTGTGCTCCACTCATTGCCGCCATTGGCATATCCCCAAAGCTCCCTTAACGGGGAGATAAGTGTAAAACCTAATTGTTTTTCGGCTTCATCTAAGGCCGAGTTTGATAAGCCATCATGCAGTTCTAATGTTTGATTTAGGCTGGCGTAGAGAGCACTCAATGCTTGTAGATAGGTCTTAACGTCCATTGTATGTATTCCTCCATCTTGGAATCTGGCCGCAGTGTAAATCCGTTTTCTTTATACCGCTAGCATATGCACTTAGGGAACTTATTTAATCGAATTAATCACATAAATGCCATGGTTTGCGTCAGCCCTATAAAAATGGCACCGATCAATATTGAGTCAGTGCCATTTTTTTACAGGCTTTAAATTAAATGCTTAGGCGTTTATGCTTTTGGGCCTGCGTGTCGGATTGCGTCTGACACTTGATACTTAGCGAAGTTTTTAGTGAAAGCTTCGGCCAGCTTCTGGGCATATTCGGCATATAGCGCTTTATCGCCCCAAGTGTTGATTGGGTTGAGTAAATTGCTGTCTACGCCTGTCACTGCAACAGGAACGGCGAGGTTCAAGGTGTCTAAGTGGATGGTTTCAACATCTTTCAATTCACCGCTGACAATTGCATCGACTATGGCGCGAGTGGTGGGGATGTCAAAACGTTTACCCACACCATGTGGACCGCCAGTCCAGCCAGTGTTGACTAAGTAGACTTGGCTACCGAATGACTCAATGCGTTTCATTAACAGTTCAGCGTACACGCCAGCAGGGCGTGGGAAGAAAGGTGCGCCGAAGCACGTTGAGAAGGTCGATTGAATCGCTGAGGTTGAGCCGATTTCAGTCGAACCCACTTTGGCGGTATAGCCAGATAAGAAGTGGTATGCCGCTTGTTCTTTAGTCAGGATAGAAACCGGTGGCAATACGCCAGATACGTCGCAGGTTAAGAATACGACGGCATGTGGCTCGGCGCCGCAGTTGTCTTCTTTACGTTGGGCGATGTGCTCCAGCGGATAGGCTGCGCGAGTGTTTTCCGTTAGGCTGCTGTCTTTGTAGTTAGGGACGCGGTGTTCGTCCATGACCACGTTTTCAAGCACAGTGCCGAAACGAATCGCATCCCAAATCACGGGCTCATTCTTCTGGCTTAAATCGATACACTTGGCGTAGCAACCGCCTTCGATATTAAATACGCCGCCCGGTGCCCAGCCGTGTTCATCGTCACCGATCAGGAAGCGTTTTGGATCGGCAGATAATGTGGTTTTACCTGTGCCAGATAAACCGAAAAATAGCGTAGTGTCGCCATCTTTACCTACGTTGGCTGAGCAGTGCATTGGGAGCACGCCTTGGGCTGGCAGTAGGAAGTTCTGTACTGAGAACATAGATTTTTTCATTTCGCCAGCGTATTTCAGGCCTGCAAGCAGCACTTTACGTTCGGCGAAGTTTAAAATCACGGCTGCATCTGAGTTAGTGCCATCACGCGCGGGATCGCAAACAAAGTCTGGGGCATTGATGATCTGCCATACTGGTTTGTCTTTACGATTAAATTCTTCAGGAATGATGAATAGATTGCGGGCGAACAGTTGATGCCAAGCGTATTGCGTAGTAACGCGTACTGGTTGGTAATGTTCAGTGTCGGCACCGACTTCGAGATCAGATACAAACAGTTCTTTATCGGCAAGATATGCCTCAACCCGTGCCCATAAACCTTCAAAAGCACCGGGTTCGAAAGCTTGGTTGACAGGGCCCCATTCAATATCGGCCTCTGAACTGGGCTCTTTGACGATAAAACGATCGCCGGGTGAGCGACCGCTGCGAGCGCCAGTTTTTGCAACTAATGCGCCATTGGCTGTCAATTCACCTTCGCCGCGTAGCAGGGCAAATTCGACAAGTTGTGCTGTTGAGGGGTTGTAATGAACGCGGTGTAATCCATCCGCCATAGCGAGGTCTCCATTTATTGTATTTGTAAGGTTATTTTTATGATCGATCGTCTGCCGATTTATTTGCTATTTATCGCCTAGGCCGTGCTAGGGACAAAGTGATGCCGATTGTAGCCTAAGCAGAGTACAAAGTGTGAACTGGATCATGGTGGAATAAAAAATGGGCACCTGACTGTGCCCATTTTTTTAATTAATTTATTGATTATTGAGGTATATTCGAGTTCTGACCATTGGCAAATATTATTGTGATATCTATGCCATCAAACACGTAATTGGCATTGCAATACTCGCAGCCCATTTCAATCTTACCTTCTTCGGCCAGAATGGCTTCAACTTCAGCCTGCTCTAGAGTCTTAATCGCTGCAGCACTTCGCTCACGTGAACAGGTGCATTTAAAGCTAACTTCAATAGGATCGAATAGGCGGACTTCTTCCTGATGATATAAGCGGTGTAATACGTTTTCAGCATCTAAAGTGAATAATTCTTCGGCCTTAATGGTTGAGGTTAACTGGCTTAAATGCTCGAAGTCTTGATGGTGATCTTCTTGGCTTGGCAGAATTTGCAGGAACATACCTGCAGCCTGTTGTCCATTAGCAAATAACCATAATGCTGTTGGTAACTGTTCAGATTGATTGAAGTATTCCTCAACACAGGCGGCCAGCGTGGGCTTGTCTAATGCCACGACACCTTGGTAGCGTTCACCCTCATCCGGTGTTAGGGTGATCACCATATAACCTTGACCAAATAAGTCAGCAAGGCTGGCGTTATCGGTTAATTCGCCATTCCAACGCGCAACACCGCGCAGTTGTTGCAGGTTATTGCCGTTAATCACCGCCAGTGATACGGGGCCATTACCCTGTAACTGCACGCTGATATCACCGCTGAACTTTAAGGTTGCCGTTAACAGTGAGGTCGCCGCCATTAACTCACCGAGTAAAATTTGTAATACAGGCGGGTACGCTTGGGCGTCGAGCACTTGTTGGTAGCTCTCTTGTAATTGCACCAACTCACCACGCACATCGGCATTGTCAAACAGGTAACGGTGTAAAATATCTTGGTTCATTATTGAGTCTCACTATTAGAATTCTTTAAAGCGAATGAGCTGACGTCGTTGCTTTTTATCTGGTTTATGGTCTGGCGCAGGATTATTGAGTATGTTCAATCGCCTGGCTTCTGCGTTTACTGCGCGTTTTGCCACACTGTTAGCTGTTTCTTCGTACAATTCTTGTGCGATTGATGTACTTTGGCGCAATTCGGATAATTTTTTTATCACGATCTCTTTATCGTCATATCCCTGACGTATCTTAAGGACGGCACCTATCTCTGCATTCTTACTAGATTTGGTGCGCGCACCGTTGTAATGTACTTTGCCGCCATTGATCATTTCCTTGGCGATGGCGCGGGTTTTAAAGAAACGTGCGGCCCACAGCCATTTGTCGAGCCGAACGCTGGTATTGTCGCCAAAACTTTGCGTCATAGTGTCTCCAAGGCAAAAGATCGATGAGTTCACATGTTGAACAATAAAATGCGAGAGCTGCATTTCTATTATGTTAAAGGGTGGCGCGCTTCACACCCTTTTTAGGCGGGCAAAGTTAGCATAAATGGGCGATTTTCGCCAATGACAATACTGTTATGGGGTTGTTGCCAAATGCGGCCTAGGTTAGCATGTGGCTGGCATCATCAATTTATATAATCAGAACAGAGACCTGTATCGAGGGTCCACATAAATATGGATTTATTAGATAAAGTTATCGCAAAAGCTGCCAGCATTCCTCATAAGCCCTTAAGTCAGGTTACGTTCTGGTTTGGGTTTATTGTCAGTTTGTTATTAGCGGCACAAATTACTTGGAAGCTCGTACCTACTCGCTCATCACCCAGTGCGTGGTCACCGACGGCCACCACGGTAGGCAGTGGTGCGGGCCAAATCGACCTTACGGGTTTACAGCAACTTGGACTGTTTGGTAAAGCTGACGCTCAGTCCGAAAGACCTAAGGTTGAAGTGGTAGAAGCCATCACCGATGCCCCTAAAACAAGCCTATCTATCCTATTGACGGGGGTGGTTGCTTCAACGGCAGATCAAAAAGGGCTCGCGATTATTGAGTCCAGTGGCATTCAAGAAACCTACAGCCTTGGGGACAAGATTAAAGGCACTTCTGCTTCACTCAAGGAAGTGTATGCCGACCGTATCATCATCACTAACGCGGGGCGTTACGAAACATTAATGCTTGACGGGCTAGTGTATACAAGCCAAAGCGCAGTTAATCAGCAGTTACAGCAAGCCAAAACAAGCAAAGTAGAGCAAACTGTCAGCCGTGTTGATCAACGCCAAAATGCTGAAATCTCCCAAGAACTGGCCGAGTCGCGTAATGAGTTATTAGCCGACCCCAGCAAAATCACCGATTACATTGCCATCTCACCCGTAAGACAAGGGGACGCGGTTGTGGGTTATCGTCTAAATCCCGGTAAAGATGTTAATTTGTTTAGGCAGGCAGGGTTTAAAGCGAATGACTTAGCGAAATCGATAAATGGGTACGACCTGACTGTGATGACTCAGGCGTTAGAAATGATGAGCCAATTACCTGAATTAACTGAAGTTTCCATTATGGTTGAGCGGGAAGGGCAGTTGGTTGAAATCATGTTTAGTTTGCCGCAATAACACGCGTTAGAGGAAAGTAAAATAATGAATAATAAAAGGATTCGACGCAAACTGATTGCTGGAGTTGTGGCGGGCGCTGCCATGTTTACCTCCCAATTTGTTTGGTCAGAACAGTATGCGGCCAACTTCAAGGGCACTGATATTCAAGAGTTTATCAACATTGTTGGTAAAAATTTGAATAAGACCATCATTGTTGACCCAACGATCCGTGGCAAAATTAACGTACGCAGTTATGACCTGCTGAATGACGAACAGTATTACCAGTTCTTCCTTAACGTGTTGCAAGTTTATGGTTATGCCATTGTCGAGATGGAAAATGGCGTGATTAAGGTTGTTAAAGACAAAAGCGCCCAGACGGGGGCAATCCGTGTCGCGAACGATAATGATCCCGGCATTGGCGATGAAATGGTTACCCGTATTGTGGCCTTGTATAACACTGAGGCTAAGCAACTCGCTCCCCTGTTACGCCAACTAAATGATAACGCCGGTGGTGGCAACGTCGTCAACTACGATCCTTCCAACGTACTTATGCTGACGGGCCGAGCCTCTGTGGTTAACAAGCTGGTGGAAATTATCCGCCGTGTTGATAAACAAGGGGATACATCGGTACAAGTGGTGCCGCTAGAGTACGCATCAGCGGGTGAAATGGTGCGAATTATCGATACCCTTTACCGTGCAAGCGCAAACCAAGCGCAGTTACCCGGTCAAGCACCCAAAGTGGTGGCCGATGAGCGTATTAACGCTGTCATCGTTAGTGGTGATGAAAAGAGCCGTCAGCGGGTGGTTGAGCTCATTCATCGTCTCGATGCGGAACAAGCCAGCACAGGAAACACTAAGGTACGTTATTTACGCTACGCCAAAGCGGAAGATTTGGTTGAAGTGTTAACGGGTTTTGCCCAAAAACTGGAAGGTGAAAAAGATCCAAGTGCGCAGGCGGGTGCGAAACGTCGTAATGAAATCAACATTATGGCTCACACAGATACAAACGCTTTAGTGATCAGCGCTGAGCCGGATCAAATGCGTACTATTGAGAGCGTGATTAACCAGCTCGATATTCGCCGTGCTCAAGTATTGGTCGAAGCCATTATCGTCGAAGTTGCTGAGGGCGATAATGTCGGTTTTGGCGTGCAATGGGCTGCTAAAGCAGGTGGTGGTACTCAGTTTAATAACTTAGGCCCAACCATAGGTGAGATTGGCGCAGGGATTTGGCAAGCACAGGATAAAGAAGGTACTTATATTACGAACCCCAGCACGGGTGAGGTTATAGGTAAAAACCCTGACACTCAAGGTGATGTCACCTTACTGGCCCAAGCTTTAGGTAAGGTCAATGGTATGGCTTGGGGTGTGGCCATGGGGGACTTTGGTGCCTTAATTCAAGCCGTGTCGAGTGATACTAATTCTAACGTATTGGCAACACCTTCGATTACCACCTTAGATAACCAAGAAGCCTCATTCATCGTGGGTGATGAAGTGCCTATTTTGACAGGATCTACCGCCAGTTCAAATAACAGCAACCCATTCCAAACCGTTGAACGTAAAGAGGTTGGGGTTAAGTTGAAAGTGGTGCCACAAATCAACGAGGGCAATGCGGTTAAGCTGGCGATTGAACAAGAAGTGTCAGGCGTTAACGGTAACACGGGGGTGGATATTTCCTTTGCGACTCGCCGTCTAACCACCACTGTTATGGCTGACTCTGGGCAAATTGTGGTACTCGGGGGGTTGATTAACGAAGAAGTGCAGGAAAGTGTGCAAAAAGTACCTTTCCTTGGTGATATACCCGTGCTTGGGCATTTATTCAAATCTTCCTCCAGTAAAAAGACGAAGAAAAACCTGATGATCTTTATCAAGCCAACCATTATTCGTGATGGTATGACAATGGAAGGGATTGCTGGGCGTAAATACAACTATTTCAGAGCTTTACAACTTGAGCAGCAAAAGCGTGGCGTTAACTTAATGCCGGATACTCAAGTCCCTGTATTGGATGAATGGAATCAATCTGAGTATCTACCGCCGGAAGTGAACGATATTTTAGAGCGTTACAAAGATGGCAGAGGCCTAGACACCCAGATGCGTAAAACGGATTCAACGCTCAAAACGCTGGATGAAAACAAAAATAAAGATAAAACCAATGAGTGAAATTCAATTATCCCAAGTCGATGACTTAAGCCTAGCGTCTAATGAACTAGGCTTAGATACCGAAGGTGATGAGGTCTTTCGCTCCAATAGCAAAGAGCGCTTACCCTTTGCCTTTGCCCACCGTCACGAGGTGATTTTGGCCTATGGTGATACAGACGAATTAAGTCTGTTCCATACCGCTAAAACGCCACTTGCCGCCATGCTTGAAGCACGGCGTTATTCGGGAGTTGATTTGCCCTTAGTGCAACTTGAGGCGGGTAGATTTGAGGCCAAATTGACTCAGGTCTATCAGGCTAATTCCTCCGAGGCACAGCAACTGATGGAAGATATTGGCAACGAGATGGATTTATTCACTCTTGCTGAAGAGTTACCTCAGACCGAAGATTTGCTTGAAGGTGATGATGACGCGCCTATCATCAAACTAATTAATGCTTTGTTATCCGAAGCGATTAAAGAAGAAGCCTCAGATATTCATATCGAAACCTATGAGAAGCAGTTAATCGTACGTTTTCGTGTTGATGGTGTGCTTAAAGAAGTGCTTAAACCCAACCGTAAACTGTCGTCACTGTTAGTGTCGCGGATTAAGGTGATGGCGCGCCTCGATATTGCTGAAAAGCGTGTACCACAAGATGGTCGTATCTCATTGCGTATTGCGGGACGTGCCGTTGATGTACGGGTGTCGACCATGCCATCGAGCCATGGTGAGCGTGTCGTGCTGCGTTTACTTGATAAAAATGCGGGTAATCTTGATTTAAAACAACTGGGGATGACAGACGGTATTCGCGTTAAATTTGAAGAGCTTATCCGTCGTCCACACGGTATTATCTTAGTGACGGGTCCTACTGGTTCAGGTAAAAGTACCACGCTGTACGCAGGTTTAACTGAGATTAACTCCAAAGACACCAACATTCTCACTGTTGAAGATCCTATCGAATATGAGTTAGAAGGCATAGGCCAGACCCAAGTTAACACTAAGGCAGATATGACTTTTGCCCGTGGTCTAAGGGCGATTTTACGTCAAGATCCAGACGTGGTGATGATTGGTGAGATCCGCGATCTCGAAACCGCCCAAATTGCGGTACAGGCGTCACTCACGGGTCATATGGTGATTTCAACCCTGCATACTAACACCGCCTCTGGCGCTATTACCCGTTTGCAAGATATGGGTGTCGAGCCTTTCCTCGTCTCATCGAGTTTACTTGGTGTGTTAGCTCAGCGTTTGATCCGAACTCTGTGCCCTAAATGTAAGATTGAGCATGTTCCCGATGAACGTGAACGTGAATTACTGGGCATTGCCGCAGATGATAACCGACACATCTTCCGTGCCAATGGCTGTAAGGCTTGTGGCGAAAGCGGTTATCGCGGTCGTACGGGGATCCACGAACTACTGCTGGTGGATGATAATGTGCGCGAGCTTATCCATGGTGGTCGAGGTGAGTTGGCGATTGAAAAATACATTCGCCAGTTCGTACCCAGTATTCGCCATGATGGCATGAGTAAGGTGCTCATGGGCATCACTACACTTGAAGAAGTGCTAAGGGTGACCCGCGAGGAGTAAGCAATGCCAGCATTTGAATATAAAGCACTGGATGCCAAGGGTAAGCAGCTTAAAGGCGTGATAGAGGCCGATACCGCCAGACATGCCCGTAGCCAACTGCGGGAACAGCGTATGATGCCGCTGGAAATTCTTCCCGTTACCGAAAAAGAAGCCAAAGCCAAAAGCAGTGGGTTTTCTGTTTTCAAACGTGGGATTTCAGTCGCTGAACTTGCCCTTATTACTCGCCAAATCGCGACGTTAGTGGCGGCGGGGTTACCTATTGAAGAATCCCTTAAAGCCGTCGGTCAACAATGCGAGAAGGATCGTCTCGCGAGTATGATTATGGCGGTGCGTTCACGGGTCGTCGAAGGTTATAGCTTTGCCGACTCCCTTGCTGAGTTTCCGCATATTTTCGATGACTTATACCGCGCTATGGTGGCCTCGGGGGAAAAGTCAGGGCACCTAGAAGTGGTCTTAAATCGTCTTGCCGATTACACCGAGCGCCGCCAACAGCTTAAGTCAAAACTGCAACAGGCAATGATTTATCCGATAGTGCTGACTGTGGTCGCGATTGGTGTGATTTCAGTATTGCTCGCGGCTGTGGTACCTAAGGTTGTTGGTCAATTTGAACATATGGGCGCAGAGTTACCCGCTACCACTCGTTTTTTGATCTCAGCGTCTGATTTTGTCCAAAACTACGGCCTCTTTGTGGTGTTGGCGATAGTATTGTTGGCAGTCGTGTTTCAACGGATGCTTAAGTCGCCAGCATTTAGAATGAAGTACGATAGTTTTTTACTGAAAATGCCCGTGATTGGTCGTGTCAGTAAAGGCCTTAATACGGCGCGTTTTGCGCGTACCTTAAGTATTCTTTCTGCCAGTTCTGTCCCCTTGCTTGATGGTATGCGTATTGCGAGCGAAGTACTGCAAAATATGCGAGTACGTGCCGCCGTTGATGATGCAACAGCACGTGTGCGAGAGGGAACCAGCCTTGGTGCTGCGTTGACTAACACTAAGCTGTTTCCGGCAATGATGTTATATATGATTGCCTCGGGCGAGAAAAGTGGTCAGCTCGAACAGATGCTAGAACGGGCTGCGGATAACCAAGATAGGGAGTTTGAAGGTAACGTCAATATTGCCCTTGGCGTATTTGAACCTATGTTGGTGGTGAGTATGGCGGGTATTGTGCTCTTTATCGTTATGGCGATTTTGCAGCCGATATTAGCATTGAACAACTTGATTAGTAGCTGATTGTTGAATTTATGGATTTATAGCCAAGCCAATTGGCGTAGGTTTTTTTAGGAGAAGTAGTTGATGCAAATAAACAACAGACAAAAAGGTTTTACCTTACTCGAAGTGATGGTAGTGATTGTTATTCTTGGTATTCTGGCCTCTATGGTCGTGCCTAATTTAATGGGTAACAAAGATAAAGCCGACCAACAAAAAGCCGTATCAGACATAGTGGCGCTCGAGAATGCGCTAGACATGTATAAGCTAGATAATGGCGTTTATCCAACGACTGAACAGGGTTTAGAAGCCTTAGTGCAAAAGCCAACCATTTCACCAGAGCCGCGCAATTATCGTGAAGAAGGCTATGTCAAACGCTTACCACAGGATCCATGGCGTAATAATTACTTACTGTTAAGCCCAGGCGAAAACAGCAAGCTCGATATTTTCAGCGCAGGCCCAGATGGTCAACCAGGTACCGAAGATGATATCGGTAACTGGAATTTACAGAATTTCCAATAAAATGCTAAAGCTGCGCCAAACTGGTTTCACCTTAATGGAGGTGATGCTGGTGATTTTGCTGATGGGACTCACCGCTGCTGCAGTGACTATGTCTATTGGTAACTCGGGGCCACAGCAGGCCCTTGAAAGAACGGCGCAGCAGTTTATGGCCGCGACAGAATTAGTGCTCGATGAAACGGTTTTAAGCGGTCAATTTATTGGTATTGTGATTGAAAAAACCAGTTATCAGTTTGTTTTTTATAAAGATGGTAAATGGAATCCTCTAGAAAAAGACAGAATGCTGTCTGAAAAACAGATGGAGACTGGGGTGTCGTTAAACTTGGTGCTCGATGGTTTACCTTTAGTGCAAGAAGATGAAGAGGAAAAATCTTGGTTTGATGAGCCATTTATTGAAGCTAAAACCGAGGATAAAAAGAAACATCCAGAGCCTCAGATTATGCTATTCCCCAGTGGTGAAATGAGTGCTTTTGAACTGAGTTTTATCGCAAAAACCGATAAGGGACAGATTGATGTACTGGTGGTGGGTGATGCGCTTGGGCGTTTAACTCTAGGACGGCCAGATGAAATACGTTAAGGGCATGACCTTGCTTGAAGTGATTGTTGCGCTGGCGGTATTTTCTGTTGCCGCGGTTTCAATCACCAAGAGTTTGGGTGAACAAATGGCAAATATGCCCATTCTGGAGTCGCGCACTCTGGCGCAATGGGTTGCTGACAATCAGATGGTCGATGTCAGGCTTGAACCTCAGTTTCCTGAATTAGGTAAAAAAGAAGGCCGAGTTGAACTGGCAGGAAAGGACTGGTATTGGCGCCGAGAAGTCGTAAAAACGACGGATGATAATTTTAGAATGATCCGCATCAGCGTCAGTGAAGATGAGCGTTATCAGCGTATTGCAGCACAAGTGAGCAGTTATGTCCTTAAAACTAACTAAAGCTCACACAGGCTTTACGCTGCTTGAAATGTTAATCGCTATTGCGATTTTTGCCATGATAGGTGTAGCGGCCAATGCAGTGTTAAGTACGGTATTGACCAACGATGAAGTGACTAAAAACTTTTCGACTCGGCTAAAGGCATTGCAGCAAGGCTTTGGTGCGATTGAGCGTGATTTAAACCAAATGGTCGCGAGAACACCAAGGTTACTCGAGGGTGGACGTGGTACTACGGTATTCCAAACGGGTAATGAGCTTTTAGACTCAGAATCTGAGGCACTCGTCTTTTACCGTTTAGGTTGGTTAAATCCCGATGGCTTATTGCCAAGAGGCAGTTTGCAGTCCGTCGCTTATGTGGTGCAAGAAGGGCGATTGGAACGCTGGTATTTTCCCTACCCAGAGCCTGAGTTTGGTGCTGAGCCGATTAAGACTGTGATCATCGATAACGTGTTGTCGGTAGAATATTCCTTTTTTATGGAAGATAAATGGGAGCGAAAAGTCGAAGCGACTAAGCTGCCTAAAGCCATCGCGATGGAAGTGGATATTGAAGGTTTAGGTAAAATTCAGCGTAAGTTCTTGTTGCCATTAGGGGCCTTAGCACCTGAAAAATCTAAGGACGATGACAACAAAGATAAGGATGATCCAAAAGACGACAATAAAGAGAATGAAGATACTGGTAGCGGTGATGGCTCTGGCGAAGTGGATCCTAATGACGATCCCGAAGACGAGGGTCGAGAATGAAAAACCGTATTCAGCTTCACTCTAAACAGCGTGGTGTCGCACTGATTGTTGTGCTTTTGATTGTGGCGCTGGTGGTGATTATTGCCACGAATATTACCAGTCGTAATCAGTTATCAATGCGCCGAACATTGAACTTAGCCCAGTACGACCAAGCCTATTGGTATACGATTTCGGCAGAAGAGTTGGCGAAAAAAATTCTAAAACAAGATTTAGAGGATTCCGAAGGAAAGGTGCATCGGCAGCAGTATTGGGCCATGAGTGATGTCGTATTCCCGGCGGAATATGGTGAAATTGCTGGCAAGATCACCGATATGCGTTCCTGCTTTAATTTAAATGCTTTGTCTGCCACAACGAAAGAAGTCGAAAATGGGCAACCTAAGTTACCCTTGGCGGCAAGACAATATAAAGCGTTGTTAGTGAGTTTGGGGATGGATGATTTTTCGGCGGATCGTCTGACACAAACCCTAAAAGATTATATCGATGAAGATACAACAACCAGCCCCTTTGGCGCCGAAGATGCAGAGTATGAAGCGCGAAATGTGCCGTATCGTGCCGCAAATACCCTGATGAATCACCGTAGTGAATTGCGGGCAGTAATGGGATATACCCAAGATATTTATTTGAAATTATTACCCTATATTTGTGTTATTCCGGGAAATGATAGGCAATTGCTCAATGTAAACACCTTAGAGGTGGAGCAAGCTGCATTGCTTGCGGCCATGGTTGAGGGGCAAATTTCAGTTGGTGAGGCAGAGAGTGTCATTAATCAACGCCCTAGCGATGGTTTTGCCAAAATAGATGATTTTTATGAAACCTCTTCCATGCGGTCGATCAAATGGGAGGATGCAATGAAGTCGAGTTTTGTTATCGACAGTCAGTATTTCCTTCTCGCCTCTGGCGCTAAGGTCGACAATGCCATCTTTAGGATGGAGAGTGTGCTCAGAAAAGGCAGCGGTAACAAAATGGAAGTGCTCACCCGTCAGTTTGGTGGACAAAAATAATAGCAATCAAGCTCAATTCTTTTTTAGGTTGAAGCTGGTGGAGAAAAACTGTGAGTGAACGGCTATTTATTCGCTTAGGCAGAAACACGGAGCAGGCTTGCTCTTGGTTGGTATGGTCTGAGCAAGAACAAGAAATTATCGCCTCTGGCGAACTTGCAAATGCTCAAGGTTTAGCGACCCTAACTGAACGTGCGGGTAATCGTCCTATTGATGTGCTTGTGCCCGCATCAGCAATGACCCTAACCAGTGTTAATTTGCCTGAAAAAGGCCAACGTCAAGCCTTGAAAGCACTGCCTTTTATGTTAGAGGAAATGCTAGCCGATGATGTTGACGCTATACATTTTACCGTTGGACCACGTAATGGTGATGCCTTAAGTGTGGTCGCCGTTGCCCATGAACAAATGCAAACTTGGCTGAATTGTTTAACAGAGGCAGGGTTAAAAGTTAAACGTATCGTTCCCGACTGTTTGGCTTTGCCATTGCAGGAATGCCAATGGGCAGCGATGCGTTTTGGCAACGAATTACTGCTAAGAACAGGCTCTGGTACAGGCCAAAGTTTGCCACTTTCTTGGCTGCCACTTGCGATGAAACAACTGGTCACTAAGGATGAAGATATTTCAGTAGCCAGTTATACCGATTTCGAGCTTGAAGGTGTTGAGCTTAAACAGCAACCTTTAGATTTACCAATGTTGGTGCTTGCCCGTGGTATTTTAAATGCGCCTATTAACTTACTCAGTGGTGTTTATACGCCTAAGCGCGAATACAGTAAGTACTTAATTTTATGGAAAAATTCCCTCATTATACTCGGGGTCGCCTGTGTGCTTGCCCTTGTGAATAAAGGGCTGACGATCCATCAAGTCAATAGTCAGATTGCCGATCTGAAAGCGCAGAGCGAGTCGATTTACCAACAGGTTGTGCCGGGTAATACTCGGATTGTGAATCTACGTTCGCAAATGGAAAGTCAGTTACGAGCCTTGCAGGGGCAGGGGAGTGGCGCCGAGTTTTTTGCAATGTTGGCTGGTTTACAGGATGCCTTTAAGCAAGTCCCTGAGCTTAAACCCAATACGTTAAGATTTGAAAGTGCTCGTAACGAGATCCGTATGCAGGTTACCGCTAAAAATTACGCACAGATTGAGAAATTTAAAGAAATTGTTGGACGTCGTTTCCAACTCGATGGTGGCACGATGAATAGCGCTGAAGATCAAGTGACTAGCACCTTAACCTTGAGGAGCAAATAAGATGAATAATTTGCGAACTTGGTGGCAGGGGCTGGCGTTACGCGAGCAACAGTTAGTGGGTTTTTGTGCCGTATTCTTGGTGATAGGAGTGTTCTATTGGGGTATTTGGACACCGATTGCGAATGCTGAAGCCGATGCATTACGTAACCTCACTGCCCAGCAACAAACTTTGAACTATGTAAAGCAAACGGCAAATAAAATTGCTGGACTGAAGCAAAGCGGTGCTAAACCTGCAATGTCTGACAGTTTAAGCTCAGTGGTTAACCAAACAGCGGGTAGCTATGGCTTAGTGATCACGCGCATGCAACCCCAAGGTGATAAGATCCAAGTGTGGATGGACGATGTGCCTTTTGATGCCTTATTAGGTTATTTGAGTGAGTTGGTTCAGAAAAAAGGTTTATCCCTCGAAAGTGTTGATTTGGCTGAGGCTGGTACGCCAGGCTATGTCAAAGTAAGACGTATCCAATTAGCGCAATAGAGGTGTCGTTGTGAGCTTGATAAAAAAAGTCATCATAGGTGTACTGATTTATTTAGTATTTTTAGTCGTTCTATTTCCCGCTAAGATTGCGATAGCATTAGCGCCATTACCTGCGAACATCAGTATTTCGGGGGTGAATGGCAGTATTTGGTCTGGCAGTATTGAAACCTTAAGTGTGCCGCAACGCCAACTTGAGCAAATACGCTGGGAGCTGAGTCCTTGGGCGTTATTTTTAGGAAAAGTTAAGGTTGATTTTCAGATAGGTAGTCGCGCGACGCCAGTCAGTTCTAAAGGGCTGGTCACTTGGTCTTTAGGTGGCTTAAGTGCCAAAGGATTACGTTTTGAGGCGCCAGACAGTTTTCTTATTGGTAATGCTAAGTTGCCGTTTAGAACTGAAATAACGGGTGAAGTCAGCCTATTAGTCGAAACGCTTGAGCAGGGTAAGCCTTGGTGTGAGCAGTTATCAGGTAAACTGTTTCTAAATCAAACCCATGTGAAAAACCAGTTTGGTGAATATCCATTAGGCAATATTGAGCTAGGGTTAAGCTGCGTTGAAGGTAAAGCTCAGTTAATGACCGATGAAACTAAAAATCAGTTGGGCATTGTGGGCACTTTGCAATTAGTGGAGGACAACATGGTGAGTGTTACCGCTAAAATTAAAGAAACCGCTGAGCAGCCTAAGGATATGCGTGAATCATTGGGAATACTGGGCAAACGTGGTACTGACGGTTATTTCCCTGTGGTGTATCAGGGGCGTATTCCGGGGCTGTAGTTACAGTATTCGGCTTAAAGAGGATAAAGGCACTCAGGTGCCTTTGTTTTTATTATCTTTTTGTTGTTTTAAATCATCAAGTAATAAGTGATAGTCAGTAATAGCTGGGAAGTCGTGAAAGATTTTTAGCGGTTTTTGGCTATCGGGGTTGGCTATCCCCAGTTGATGACCCACGCCTGCTAACCTTGCTGCATTGAGTATCGGCTCACTGTCATCGATAAAGAGGCAACGGCTAGGATCGAGGACAAATTTTTCAAACAAGGTTTGCCAAAATTGTGGATGTTCCTTGGGATAACCTGTTTCGTGGCTTGAAATCATCCCATCTAGCCCTGAGCCAAGTTCTGTATGCTCAAGCTTTAAAGCAAGACTTTTGGGGTGCGCATTGGTAACAAGAATACGTTTTTTACCCGCAGAGGCTAAGGCATCTAAAAAGGGCATACTATCTTGGCGTAGTTGAATGCGATCCACCAAAGTACGATGCAAGCCCATAATGTCGAGCTGAAGTGTTGCTTGCCAATAATCGAGGCAATACCAATCGAGTGTTCCTGCCACTTTTCCATAGGCACTCACGACTAATTGTTGCGCGTCATCCGTGCTAATACCTCGCTGCTGACTCAATTCCTGTGGTACTAAACTCAGCCAGAAATGATTATCAAAGTGTAAATCTAATAATGTGCCATCCATGTCGAGTAGCACTGTGTCTATAGTGTTCCAGTTAAGCATGGGATATTCCATTTGTTTTAAATCATGGGTTAAAGTGTTGCTAACTTGTATGATTATGCCGTTGTGCTAGGCTTGGTTGATTGACCTAAAAACACAGCCGTTAGATATGGATATCGACTCTTTTGCTTTGCTTGCTCATATTTCAAATACCCACCAGATACTAGTAGAACTTAATGCATTGTTGCAACAAGACTGGTTGCCCCATGTTAATCAACGTGATTATCAGGGCGGTTGGGATGTTCTTGTCCTGCGCTGTGCCGCTGAGTATCAAGGGACCCATCCTATCTTGCAAGCCTTCTCTATATCATCGGCCGAAGATTGGCGTAATTTGCCTTGTCTTGAGTCTAGTCCTGCGCTCTTAAGCTTTATTCAGTCCTTAGGTTGTCCTGTTAAATCGGTACGTTTAATGCGTTTGCATGCTGGGGCTGAAATTAAACCCCATAGCGATAAAGGGCTTTCTCTTGAGTATGGCGAGGCGAGATTGCACTTGCCGCTGCAAACGAATGCACAGTTAAATTTTTATGTGGATGATAAGCGCGTTCCAATGCAGGCGGGAGAGCTTTGGTATATCAATGCCGATCAAGTTCATTGGGTTGAAAATAAAGGGCAGGAAGCACGCATCAATTTAGTGATTGATTGCGAAGTGAATACTTGGCTAAAGGATTTAGTGAATGCAGCAGAAATTAGAGTGTGAAGCAGGATCATCTTTAAGTGTGGAAGCGTTAGCCACATTTGCTAACACCCTGTTGCAGAAATCCGTTTTAGTCTCGAGTGAGGATTTAGGGGGCGGTGGTATTTATCATTTACTGCGCCTATGGCAAAAAGTGCAGTTACAGAAAGGCGGCGAGTCTCTCCCTCAACTTGCCCATGAATGGCTTTTGGATAAAGCCTTACTGGATCTCTGTGGTATTGGTCTAGAGCCGGGGCTAAAGGCCCTATACCAAAATGACGATCTACAGACATTTATCAAGCTGATACTGCAGGCCACTAAGCTCACGGCGGAAGATATTGGCGTTATAAATCAACGCCTAGGAGATCTATCTTTAGGTATTGCGCGAACGGTTACGCCTGGGGTCTTACCCCCTAATATAGTGTTAAGCGATGCCCAACTCGACTTTTGGCACCGCGAAGGTTACTTAGTGATCCCGCAAGTGTTATCGGTAGAGCAATGCGCTGCGACTCGCGCCTTAATTTGGCAGCAGTTAGGGGCAAATGAAAAAGAACCCCAAACTTGGTATCAATCCCATGCATTGATGCAAAAAATTATGCTGCAACTGTTTCGCCATCCGCAACTGGACGCGAATCGACAAGTACCCAAAATCCGTCAAGTGTTTGAACAGCTTTGGAAAACTGGCTCCTTGAGCAGAACAAAACGGATATTGAGCTTCAGCAGCAGGATTGGCATGAATGGCCAGTTAAATCGTTAAGTTATTTTGTGTCATTTTTTTGTTTATTTGGCAATTGTAGGTTGGTGTGTGGATGGTTGTGTCAGTTTTTTGAATTAATTTTTATTTGGTTTTTTTGTGTCTAAACTGAGCAAAGCGTGCCCCAATTTTTATAGAGGAAAATATGAATATTACTCACGACATGGCATTACGTCTCGTAGCGATCCCGGTTAAGTGTGCAGCAACTTTGGCTTTTATGTTGGGTAGTATTTTTGCATCGGCAGCAACCATTACAGTCACATCTTTGGACGCTTCTTCTACGGTTACAAATGGCCAGGTGTCTTTGGTTGAAGCCATTCAAGCAGCTAATGGAGACATTTCTGTCGATGGCTCCGTCGCAGGAAGTGGCAGCGACACCATTGTTTTTCACAGTAGCTTAGCCGGGCAAACCATTCGTTGGTCTGCTGCTGCCGCGCTGTCTGTTACCAGCAATATCACCATTGACGGCGATATCAATGGTGACGGGGTGCCGGACATTATTTTAAGTGGTGATGTGAACAATAATGGTACGCGTGATGCTGCTGAGTCCTCTGGATTGCAAAGCAACGCTGGCGGTAACCTTACCGTACGAAATCTGGATTTTCGGCACTTTTCGGGCAACTTGGCTGCTGGCGCCGTTCGTGCTAACGGCGGAAACATTACCGTTGAGGACTGCATCTTTCAGGAAAACGCAGGTGCAGCCATCAATTCATCTACCACCACAGCTTCACTCGTCGTGCGCAATACGCAGGTTATCAATAACAGCGGCAGCATCGTAGGCGGAACTGCGATGTCGAGTATTGTGCGGCTGTTGTCCGCCGGAAATCATGTGCTCGAAAATGTCCTTATCGCTAATAATTCGGGTACTTATGGAGCCACAGGCGGCATTGCTGGTGCAGCAATTCTTGTGTCCAATAATAGTGGAGGTTCCGTCTCAATAGTCAATTCAACGGTGGTCAACAACGATTTTTTCAGCACCAATGACCCGGGCACTATTACCTCAGCTGGCATTGGTTGGCCAGCTGGCGGAGCAGGCACGGTAACTATTCAGAATTCTATTTTCACTGGAAACACTCATGACGGCGCTGCCTCTGATGCCAATACTAACAATGGTGCGGGTGATGGCTACACCAGCGTCACCAATCTGATTGGTTCTTCTGTAAATTTTGCCAATGTAGGGAGCGGTGATTATCGCCTCGCTTCTACCGCAGCGAATGCGATTAATCAGGGTACCCTTGCCGGTAGTCCATCAACCGATATTCGTGGTTTCAATCGCCCACGTGGCGGTGGGGTTGATATAGGTGCGTATGAGGTGCTTTATAGTGCCGCACCGGTTGTCGATTTGGATACAGGCACTGGCGGTAATAACAGCTCAGTGAACTTTTCAGGTTCAGCTGTGGCTCTTATGCCCAATATCGACATCAGTCAATCGGATGGCGACACTCAGGTGAGTGGTGTGACGCTGGGACTTTCCGGTGTTTTGGATGCAGGTAATGAAACACTTTCATTAACGGCGGGGCAAATTACAACGGCTGCGGGCTACGGCATTGCCGTCAGTGGATCCGGTACAACATCAATGACATTATCCGGTGTCAGTACATTGGCTAACTACGAAACCATATTGGCACTTGTGCAATACAACAACACGAGTGGCTCCTATTCATCCGGCACTCGTAGCATCGCAGTCATCGTTGACGACGATATGGCCAGTATCTCACGCACCGCATCTGTAGTACTCGCATCTGCCGATGTTGCCCCTAGTTTCCAGAACAGCACTCCTTCCCTCAGCAATATCAACAGTGCAGGTGCCACATTGACTGTCCGTCTGGACGAGGCTGGAACGGCATTTTTTGTGGTAGTGGCCGATGGCGCGGCTGCGCCGAGTTCGGCGCAAGTCGTTGCGGGACAGAATAATTCCGGTGCAGCGGCGTTGGCAAGTGGATCTATTAACGTGGCATCTGCGGGTGTGGATTACACGGGCGTAATTTCCGGTTTGGCATCAAGCACCAATTACGATGTTTACGTGGTTGCGCGGGATGCAGCGTTGAATGTGCAGGCGTCGCCATCGCTTGTGAATCTGCTAACAGAAGCGGCAGTGCTTACAGTTCCTTTAGATAGCACCTTTTTCGGTACCACGGATTATTATTCTGTTACGTCCGCTGCAGGAGCAGCAGGTTTTACCGTGGATAATATCGTTGGCAGCGGTTGGGACTTTACGGTTTTCTCCAACAATAATCTGGTTGATGCCGTCATTAATGTCGAGGTGTTTACCGGTGAAACCCATTTGGCGTATGGGGGTTCGATGGGCGGGAATACCGCAATAACAGCTATTCGGCTTAAGCCTCATACTTATAAATATTTCGATTTAAAGTCGGTTGATGTGATTATCGATCAAGCCAACGGCACCAGCGATGACACTGAGATACCGGTGCGATTGGTGGGTTACAAAAATGGCACGCCAGTGGCAGGTGCCACGCTGACTCAGAATGTCATAAACGCATCAGGTGGCGGTCTGCTGGTTACGTTTGATGTGTCTGCCAATCCCGCTTTTGTTGGTATTGATTCGTTCCGGGTTGAAACCACCGGGTCCGATGTTACCTACGCGATGGGCGTCGATAATATTATTGCGGAAAATTTCCGCGATGCGTCACCCAACGCCACCCCGGTTAATACTGTCGCTCCTGTCATTACCGGCACAGCCACCGTAGGCAATGCACTTTCCAGCAGCACCGGCAGTTGGACAGATGCAGATGGCGATAACCCTACCTACACCTATCAGTGGTACCGCGCCGACGATAATAGCGGTACCAATCTGGCGGCTATTGGCAGTGCAACCAACGCCAGCTACACCCTGACCACCAGTGATGCCCATAAATACCTGCGCGTTGTGGTTACAGCCAATGATGGCAACGGCGGTATCACAGCTGCCAACTCGGCCTATACGCAGGTTCTTAACTCAGCACCGGTAAACACTGCACCGCCGGGTATCAGTGGTACTGCTACTATGGGTAATGCCCTTTCAACCACGAATGGCACCTGGACGGATGCCGATGGTGATAGCCGTACCTACAGCTATCAGTGGTATCGCGCCGACGATAACAGCGGCACCAATTTGGCTCTTATCGCGGGCGCTACCAGCGCAAGCTACACCCTGACCTCCAGTGATGCCCATAAATACCTGCGCGTTGTGGTTACCGCCAACGATGGTAATGGTGGAACCACACCTGCCAACTCGGCGTATACACAGATTCTTAACTCAGCCCCCGTCAATAGTGTCGCACCGACAGTGAGTGGCACCACGACCGTGGGTAATGCCCTTTCAACCACCAATGGCGCCTGGACGGATGCCGATGGTGATGGCCGTACTTACAACTACCAGTGGTACCGTGCTGACGACAATAGCGGCACTAACCTGACCGCAATTGGTGGTGCAACCAGCGCCAGCTATACCTTGACGAGTGGTGATACTGGAAAGTACCTGCAGGTAACAGTGACAGCTAATGATGGTTATGGTGGAATTCAGGCCGCGAGTTCGGCCTATACACTCGTGCCAGGTGCACCCGGTGCCCCAACTATAGGCACAGCCACTGCCAGCGATGGTCAGGTGTCTGTCGC
The DNA here is from genome assembly GCF_023159115.1 of Shewanella sp. JNE2. Taxonomy (NCBI): domain Bacteria; kingdom Pseudomonadati; phylum Pseudomonadota; class Gammaproteobacteria; order Alteromonadales; family Shewanellaceae; genus Shewanella; species Shewanella sp. JNE2. The sequence goes on from NZ_CP096169.1 coordinate 436,526, forward strand.
CTTTACCGCGCCAGTGAATGACGGTGGTGAATCCATAGATAGTTACGAGGTAATCCCTAACCCTGCAGTGGCGGGTGGGCCATTTACGGGTGCTGGATCACCCATAGTGGTCACCGGTTTGACCAACGGCACTGCCTATACCTTTACTGTGACGGCAACCAATGCTGTTGGTACAAGTGTCGTATCGGGTACTTCCAACTCGGCGACACCAATGGGTGAGCAAACCATTACCTTTGCTAACCCAGGCGCGCAAAACTTTGGATCTTCCCCAACGCTGAGTGCCACAGCAAGTTCCGGCTTAACTGTTAGCTTTAGCTCATCCACCACCAGTGTTTGTACCATCACCTCCGGCGGTGTCTTGACCTTTGTGACCGCTGGCTCCTGTACGATTGATGCCGATCAGGCGGGCAACAGCAGTACCAACGCAGCCCCCACAGTCAGCCAGAACTTTACTGTCAATGTGGTAGTGCCGGGTGCGCCTACTATTGGCACTGCCACTGCGGGTAATACCCAAGCATCGGTGACCTTTACCGCACCCGTCAGTAGCGGCGGTGCTGCAATTACCAGTTATACAGTAACATCTAACCCCGGAGGCTTAACCGGCAGCGGGGCTGGTGCGCCCATTACGGTCAATGGCTTAACCAATGGCGTAGCCTATACTTTTACTGTAACCGCCACTAACTCTGCGGGTACCAGTGCAGCATCAGCAGCCTCAAATTCCATTACACCAGCATCACCACAAACTATTACCTTTGCCAACCCCGGAGCCCAGACTTACGGTACCTCGCCGACACTGACAGCGACATCCGATTCCGGTTTGACGCCGACATTTAGCTCATCAACTACCGGAGTTTGTACAATTACCAGTGGCGGTGTGTTGACCTTTGTGACGGCAGGTACCTGTACTATCAATGCCGACCAGACAGGCGACTCATCCTACTTACCTGCCGGGCAAGTGAGTCGTTCGTTCACCGTGAACCCTGCTGTGCCCGGTGCGCCAACGATAGGAACTGCGGTTGCTGGTGACACCCAAGCGAGTGTGACATTTACTGCGCCAGTCAACACCGGTGGTACAAGTATTACTGGCTATACAGTGACAACCAATCCGGCACATGTGCCTCCGGTAAACGGAGCCGCATCACCTATAGTGATAACGGGTTTAACCAATGGGCAGGGCTATACCTTTACTATCACTGCCGAAAACGTGGCGGGCTCAGGCCCTGCGTCGGTTGCATCCAATTCCGTTACACCTAAAACAATCCAGACAATTACCTTCAACCAGCCAGGTGCGCAAAACTTTGGAACTACACCAACGCTCATCGCCACTACCGATGCAATTGGCCTGATACCCACCTTTACCTCATCTACGCCCGGTGTCTGTACCATTACTTCTGGTGGCCTGTTGACCTTTGTGGCGGCGGGTAGCTGCACGATTAATGCGGATCAGGCAGGCAACGCTGGCTACCTTGCTGCAACTCAGGTGAGCCGAACATTTACGGTCAATCCAGTGGTTCCAGGTGTGCCCACCATAGGTACTGCGACCGCTGGTATTGCTCAGGCAACCATAGCGTTCACTGCACCCGCCTTCAGCGGTGGCTCAATGATTACCGGTTATAGCGTCACTGCAAACCCTGGCGGTGCAACGGCAACGGGTGCTGGCTCCCCCATTACTCTTTCTGGCTTAACCAATGGCGTGAGCTATACCTTTACCGTCAGCGCAACCAATATTGTAGGTACAGGAGCCTCCTCGTCGGCGTCTAATGCGGTCGTGCCGAATGGCGCACCCACCATTAGTGGTACGCCTGCGCTGAGTATCAATCAGGACACACTCTATAGTTTTATCCCAACGGCAACGGACACGGCTGGCGATACATTAACCTTCAGTATTACCAACAAACCGACATGGGCCACGTTTGAGCCAGCAACTGGCGCGTTAACGGGCACGCCAACCAATGCGGATATTGGGATAACGAATGGTATTGTTATCAGTGTCAGTGACGGTACTCTGAGTGCGAGTCTACCCGCGTTTAGCATAACGGTGGTTAACGTCAACGATGCACCGAGTATCAGCTCTGTTGCTATCACGACAGCCACTCAGGATGTGGCCTACAGTTACACCTTAGTTGCCAGCGACGCAGACACGGGTGATGTCATTAGCTTGAGCGCGGTGACGAAACCCAGTTGGCTAACCTTCAATGCTGCCTCTGGTGTGCTAAGTGGCACACCGAGCAATGCTGATGTGGGTATGCACCCGGTGATGTTACGGGTTACGGACACCGATGGGTTAACGGCAGAGCAAAGTTTTACCATCACAGTGACGAATGTCAACGATGCACCGAGTATCAGCTCTGTTGCTATCACGACAGCCACTCAGGATGTGGCCTACAGTTACACCTTAGTTGCCAGCGATGCAGACACGGGCGATGTCATTACCCTGAGCGCGGTGACGAAACCCAGTTGGTTAAGCTTCAATGCTGCCTCTGGTGTGTTAAGTGGCACACCGAGCAATGCTGATGTGGGTATGCACCCGGTGATGTTACGGGTTACGGACACCGATGGGTTAACGGCAGAGCAAAGTTTTACCATCACAGTGACGAATGTCAACGATGCACCGAGTATCAGCTCTGTTGCTATCACGACAGCCACTCAGGATGTGGCCTACAGTTACACCTTCGTTGCCAGCGACGCAGACACGGGTGATGTCATTAGCTTGAGCGCGGTGACGAAACCCAGCTGGTTAAGCTTCAATGCTGCCTCTGGTGTGCTAAGTGGCACACCGAGCAATGCTGATGTGGGTATGCACCCGGTGATGTTACGGGTTACGGACACCGATGGGTTAACGGCAGAGCAAAGTTTTACCATCACAGTGACGAATGTGAATGATGCACCGAGTATCACCTCTGTTGCTATCACGACAGCCACTCAGGATGTGGCCTACAGTTACACCTTCGTTGCCAGCGATGCAGACACGGGTGATGTCATTACCCTGAGCGCGGTGACGAAACCCAGCTGGTTAAGCTTCAATGCTGCCTCTGGTGTGTTAAGTGGCACACCGAGCAATGCTGATGTGGGTATGCACCCGGTGATGTTACGGGTTACGGACACCGATGGGTTAACGGCAGAGCAAAGTTTTACCATCACAGTGACGAATGTGAATGATGCACCGAGTATCAGCTCTGTTGCTATCACGACAGCCACTCAGGATGTGGCCTACAGTTACACCTTCGTTGCCAGCGACGCAGACACGGGTGATGTCATTAGCTTGAGCGCGGTGACGAAACCCAGCTGGTTAAGCTTCAATGCTGCCTCTGGTGTGCTAAGTGGCACACCGAGCAATGCTGATGTGGGTATGCACCCGGTGATGTTACGGGTTACGGACACCGATGGGTTAACGGCAGAGCAAAGTTTTACCATCACAGTGACGAATGTGAATGATGCACCGGTTGCAATAAGTTCAACCGTGACGCTGGAGGAAGATAGCTCAGTGATGATCACCCTCATGGGTGAGGATGTGGATAATGATCCCCTGACCTATGAAGTTGTCAGTCAGCCTGAGTCGGGTACATTGGCGCAACATGGGACAGTATGGTTATACACACCGGAGAAAGATTTCAACGGCGCAGATCAGCTCAGTTTTATTGCAAAAGATGCTGAGTTGAGCTCAGAGCCTGCGATTATCACGATTAATGTCACCCCCGTGAATGATGATCCACAAGCCGTCGATGATGCTTACACGCTGACACGTTCAGTCAACGATATCTATACTCTGGCGGTGCTCGAGAACGATACCGATGTGGATGGCGATACCTTAACGATTGATGGCGCCGCAGCAGATATCGGCAGTGTGCAAATCACTTCCGATGGGCTGACCTTTACCGCGCCAGAGGCATACGTCGGCCCAGTGGCGCTGCGCTATACCATCAGTGATGGCAACAAGGGACGCTCCACAGCCAAAGTCAATGTGCTTATTGATGGCGCCGAGTCAGATAATCAGCCTGTTATCACCTTACCCGATGATGTTGAGGTCAATGCAACAGGCTTATTTACCCGCGTCAAACTCGGGTTTGCTAAAGCGGTCGATCGCAATGGTAAGGCATTGCCGGTTTCCTTAGTCAATCAGAGTTTATTTTTTGCGCCGGGTAACTATTTGGCCTACTGGCAAGCCGTCGATAGCGAGGGTAACAAAGCGATTAAGGCCCAGAAAGTCAAAGTGCATCCCTTAATCTCGTTAAGTAAAGATCAGATTGTGGGTGAAGGAAATGAGGTCATTGTCACTGTGCACCTGAACGGTGTCGCCCCAGATTATCCTCTATCCATACCCTATACCGTTTCAGGCTCTGCTAGCAGCAGTGACCATGACTTAGTGAGCGGTGTGGTGGAGGTGACTTCCGGTCAGGAGGCTCAGATCACCTTTAGAACAGTAGAAGATGGTGAGGTTGAAGGGAACGAAGATGTGCTGATTAGCTTAGATCCTAGTTTGAATCTGGGCAGTAAAAATCAAACACAAGTCCTGATAACTGAAGCGAATATTGCACCTAAAGTGAGTTTAGAGGTCACCCAAGCGGGTGAGCGTCAACTGATTGTTGCGCAGAACGGCGGTGACGTACGTATTGATGCGCACATTAGTGATGCCAATATGCAGGACAGTTTAACCTCGGTATGGGAAAGTGGGGCATTGGACTTGCAATCTGATAACCAGGGCATGTTCTTCTCACCAGCTGCGGTATTACCAGGGATTTACCCTGTGAGTTTGACGGTCACTGATGATGGCTCCCCCGCACTCTCTACAACGGAAAAAGTCTATCTTGTGGTCCGGCCAACCTTGCCTGTTCTCACGGGGGCTGACACTGATGGGGACTTAATTCCTGACGACCAAGAAGGCTTTGGTGACGCAGATCGTGATGGTATCCCTGATTATTTAGACGCCATTAGCGATTGTAATGTGATCCCTGAATCTGAATTACAACCCGTGTATTTCTTGGCAGAAGGGCAAGCAGGCGTGTGTTTACGCTTAGGGAATACAGCCCTTATCGAAGGACTGAGTGGTGTACAACTGCAACCTAATCAAGTGGCTACAGACAGCATTGCGGCCAATGTAGGTGGTATTTTCGACTTTATCGCCACTGGATTGCCACAACAAGGGCAGAGTTACAGCCTAGTGTTACCACAGCGCTCACCTATACCCGCTAATGCGGTATACCGTAAGTATCAAGCACAACATGGCTGGAAGGATTTTGTGATGGATGCGCGTAACAGTATCGCCAGTAGTGAAGGTGAGCGAGGTTTCTGCCCGCCTCCTGGTGATAGTCGTTGGACTCCGGGCTTAACTGAAGGCCATTGGTGTGTGCAGTTAACCATAGAGGATGGTGGGCCGAACGATGATGATGGTGTGGCTAATCGCACGATTGTCGATCCAGGTGGTGTGGCGGTCGTGCTTAATGGCAACCATTTACCCGTTGCAAATCCTGACTCCGTCTCACTGTTTTGGAATCAGAGTATTGATGTCGATGTGCTTGCAAACGATACCGATAGTGATGGCGATACGTTAACCGTTACACAGGTCGTCAGTGAGTTTGGTACCGTGGCAATCTTAGCCAATCAGCATGTGAGTTATACCGCTGCGACTGATTTTGTCGGTACTGATGTGCTTATCTATAGCATCACTGATGGTAAGGGCGGCACCGCAAGCAGTGAGTTAACGGTGATAGTGAACGGCAATGTGGTACCGATTGCAGTCAATGACAGTGCTACGACTGATGACCGAACAAGCTTATTAATCGATGTATTAAGTAACGATAGTGATCCCGATGGTAATAGCCTGACCTTAATCAGTGCGACAGCACAGCAAGGCGTGGTTTCGGTCGAATCGAACAAGCTACGTTATATACCTAAAACAGGGTTTGATGGAGTAGATACTGTGAGTTATCGGATTAGTGACGGTTTTGGGGGCGAAGCAACAGGGCAAGTATTCGTCACCGTTAAGGCCTATCAAGATGTGGTTATTGACAATAAATCGGGTGGAGGGAGTGTGTCTCTAGGGGCATTAATATTGCTTCTTGCAGGTGGTTTGATACGCCGCAGGGCATGGCATCTGTTGAGTGTGGTGTTACTGCTTGTTGGTATGGTGAATCCGGTGAATGCAGCGAATGAGGGATATTGGTACGCAGAAGGATTTATCGGGCAAGCTCAGGTGGATAACGGCAAGCGAGTGTTACAACCCCAAGCAGGAGCGGGCGCGGTGACTTCCGTTGATACCACAGATACGGCGATTGGTGTCAGTGTGGGTTATCAATGGACGCCATTGGTGGCCGTGGAGTTAGGTTATGCCGACTTTGGTAATGGCAGCGCGCGGATTGAAGGCGCAAGTCTCACCCCTGAGCAATATCATGAGCAGGTCAAGGCGGTGACGCCCGTACTGGCCGACGGTGTTACGCTGGGATTACGTTTCACTTTACTCCAACATGAAGCGTGGCGATTTGAAGTCCCCATAGGCTTGTTTAGGTGGCAAGCCGATATCAGCAGCACTATGGGTAATAGCCGTTTAACGACAGCGCTTGATGGTACAGATTGGTATGCGGGTGTGCGTTTTAGCTATCAATTTACTGAGTCATGGTCTGTAGGCTTGGGGTATCAATATGTAGATATCGAGCCTAATGACTTCCTTAGTTACCAACTGAATCTACGATATCAATTTTAAGTTTCAACAACATTGAAAAGGGGCTTAGCCCCTTTTTTGTTATTCACAATTCGCGATGTATTGAATGTTTTTTTGAAGGAGTTCACTAGAGGGTATAAGTCATTCGTGATGTGGATGGCAAAAAATGACGACTTGTCTTTTGGTATTGTTATAAATTCAGGTTGTAGATTAAAGATAGGATAGTAAGATTGTCACTTACCTTGATTTGTTTATCGCTATCTTTATCCAGAGGCAGTTATGTCGCAGCGGCAGAAAAAGCCGGAAATATTACATACCGAAGTTGTCGCCAGAAGTCGATTATTTCAAATTGAACAAGTGCATCTGAAATTCTCTAATGGTGTTGAGCGCCAATATGAGCGGATGAAGGGCGGCAATCGTGGCGCTGTGATGATAGTGCCTATTCATCAAGGGAAAATGCTATTGGCACGTGAATATGCTGCCGGGACAGATAATTACGAGTTAGGTTTTCCTAAAGGTTTGATAGATCCGGGTGAATCAGCCATAGAAGCCGCTAACCGTGAATTACAAGAAGAAATTGGTTATGGTGCAAATAAGCTCACGTTATTGAAAGAACTCAGCCTCGCACCGGGTTATTTCTCCAGTAAAATGCAAATTTTTCTTGCAGAAGATCTGTATGAGAGTCGCCTTGAAGGTGATGAGCCTGAGCCAATTGATGTTATACCTTGGACGCTTACAGATTGGGAAACCTTGCTCGATGATGTGAATTTCTCCGAATCCCGTAGCGTAAGCGCGTTGTTTTTAGTGCAGAAACATCTACAACTTAAATAATCTTTTTCCTTTTAAGCGCTCAGAATATGATCGCTTGCAAAACATTCGCGAGGTTTGCGATTGGAGTTGTTATGAAGCCAGAAGAGTTGATCGACGAAGTTATTGCGATTGCGACCGATGCAGGGATAACTATCCGTGACATTTATCTCAAAGGTAATTTTGAGCGAGAAATGAAGTCTGACAATACCCCTGTCACTTCCGCAGATTTAGCGGCGAACAAGATCATTTGTGACCGATTAACCGCCTTAACGCCTGATATTCCTGTGTTATCTGAAGAGGCGGCCGATATTGCGTTGAGTGTGCGTGAGTCTTGGAAGCGCTATTGGTTAGTTGATCCACTCGATGGTACGGGGGAGTTTATCGCCGGCAGTGGTGATTTTTCGGTAATTATTGCATTGGTGGAACACAATCGTCCCGTGATGGGTGTGGTTTATGTACCTATGACGCAAGTCTGTTATTACGCCATTGCAGGTTTAGGGGCTTATAAACGTACTGATAAACAGGAAGTTCGCATAAGTAGCCGCCAAATCGAGCACCGTGAAAAGGTATCCTTACGATTGGCGGTGAGCCGCCGCCAGGATCCGCAGTCAGTACTGACACTGTTCAATCACCCTAAATATTGTGAACTTGTGGTGATGGGGGGCGCTGCGCTAAAGAGCTGTCTTGTTGCCGAAGGTCGAGCCGATTGTTATGTACGCGTCGGACCTACGGGAGAGTGGGACACGGGCGCGGCGCAAATTATTGTCGAGGAAGCGGGCGGTCAGCTGATGGATACTGAGTTGCAACCGTTAACCTACAATGAGCGTGAGAGCTTAGAAAACCCTAACTTCATCGTCGTTGGTGCACCCAACTTAGAGTGGGATAAAATTTTAATTGGTGAATAATTTTTAAATGCAGTCTATACGTCCGGTATTAAAGTCAGAGTTATTCGCGGTTTATCAGCTCGAACAGGCCATTTTTGGCGAGCACAGCTATCCCGATTTTTTCTTCCGTCAGGGATTTGATTGCTGGCCAGAGCAATTTTTAGTGGCCGTGGATGCAGATAATCAGCTACAAGGCTATTTGCTCTGTGCCCAGAGTAGCGATCCTAACTGCATGTGGATATTATCTGTCGCAGTGAGTGCAAGTGCTCGTGGTAAGGGTTTAGGTAAACGTTTGATGCAACAATGTTTAGCTAAGTTGCCAGCCCATGTTGAGCGGGTGTGTTTAACCGTTGATCCGAGTAACCCTGCCCATGGCTTATATCAGCATTTAGGTTTCATTGATTCAACTTTTGAGGCCGATTATTTTGGCGCTGGTGCAGATAGAGTGGTGATGACTTATCGCAGGCCTTAAATTGCGCGCTTATCTTTGAACCAAAGATGATCCTCAAATAAAAATCACCTTTGAATTAAGAGTGATTTTTAAATCAAAATAATGGACGGTATGCTGACAGAGCGCGCCGTTTTTTATGCTCTTTTAGACGATGTAATCCCACGGATCCCGTTCGGCTTGCTGAGGGAATCTAATTCGAGTACCTATCTTTATCTATCATCCTCAATAGTATCCTTCATTATTTACCCTCTTCTGTACGTAAAACAAACTTATTTTGAACGTTGTTTTTTATTTTGACTGCTGTTAGTCTCTTGCTATTCAACAGGGGATGAGACCTATGGCCAGACGAAAAGAACACAGCCATGATGAAATTCGCGCTATGGCAATACAAGCGGCAACTGAGTTACTGATAGATCAAGGTGTTGCGGGGCTTAGCTTACGCAAAGTGGCCAGCCAAATTGGTTATGTCCCTAGTACCTTGATCAATATTTTCGGCAGCTACAACTATTTATTACTGGCCGTTTCAGAGGCAACTCTGCGGGCATTACACCTTCGATTAGCGGAGGTTTGCGCTGCCGATAGTTTAGGTAAAATCATTGCAATGGCGTGGGAGTATAGTCAATTTGCCCATGAGCAGCGTCAGGCTTTCAAATTAGTTTTTGAATTGCAATTACTCGATTCTGAACCCTTGCCTGAATCGCAAGGGCAATTGATTGCGGGACTATTTACTCTGATTGAGTGTGAATTGGCGCAACTATTTCCCGAGGTTACGCAGGCGCAGCATCTCAGTATGAGCCGGGTATTATGGGGGGGAATTCATGGGCTGACCTCTCTGTCTCTCGATAATAAGCTCTTCGCTGCGTCCTTATCACTGCGGGATTTACTTGAGAGTCACGTACAAGCTTATTTACAAGGAATGGGTTACCAGAAGGAACTATCATGCTGCTAACAAAACGTTTTTTACCCTATTTTGCGACTCAGTGCTTAGGCGCATTGAATGACAACATCTATAAAAATGTGTTGCTGTTATTAGTGACCTTTAGCCAAGTGAAAGACCTACCCATAAGCGTCGATATGTTTGTGAACTTGGCGGCTGGGGTGTTTATTTTGCCATTTTTCCTCTTTTCGGCCCATGCGGGTGTTGTCGCCGATAATATGGATAAGGCTAAACTCATTCGCCGATTGAAACTACTCGAAGTCATCATCATGTTTAGCGCCGCGATTGCGATTCTGAGTGAGAGCTACATGATGATGTTATTACTGTTATTTTTAACGGGTAGCCAGTCAGCATACTTCGGTCCGGTTAAATATTCCTTGTTACCCCAAGCGTTGAAAGAGGACGAGTTAGTCACAGGCAACGCTTGGGTTGAGATGGGCACTTTTCTCTCGATTCTGGTGGGCACTTTGAGTGCGGGGATCTTGGTTTCTGATGAAAACGGTACGCTTTGGTCGGCGATTACTGTTGCTGTATTAGCCTTTGCAGGATATTTATCGAGCCGAGCGATTCCTGCATTACCCCCGCAGGGCGTCATCGAAAAAATACGTTTCAGGCCGTTATCGGGCACTTGGCGTAGCATCAAAAAAGCCCGTCAAACGCCTTCAATCTGGATGGCTATCCTCGCTATCAGTTGGTTTTGGTTTTTAGGCGCGACCTATCTGACTCAATTTCCAAACTTTGCCAAATTATATTTGCACTCGGGCGCGACGGTTGTTTCGCTATTATTGGGAATGTTTTCCATCGGTATTGCTGTTGGTTCTTTTATCTGTGAGCGCTTTTCCTTTGGTCATGTTGAGTTGGGTTTACTGCCATTTGGGGTTTTGGGACTGACAGTATTTGGTGTGGACTTGCTTTGGGCAATTCCTCCTGCACCGATTGATGTAAGTGTTGTTTATGGATTTAAAACCTTTATCGCTCAGTCACAGCATTATCGGGTCATGCTAGATTTCTTTATGATTGGCGTTAGCGGTGGCTTGTTTATCGTCCCTCTGTATGCGTTTATTCAATCTCGGTCAGCTAAGGGCGAATGTGCTCAGGCGATTGCCGCCAATAACATTATGAATTCATTGTTTATGGTAGTTTCGGCACTGTTGTCTATGCTATTGCTGGGCGTTGTAGGTTGGACTATTCCACAGTTATTCCTGCTACTCGCTGTGATGAATGCTGTGGTCGCACTCTATGTTTATTCACAAGTACCAGAATTTACACAACGATTTATCAGTTACTTACTCAGTCATGTGATGTATCGAGTGACAGTGACAGGTCGCGATAAAATTCCGAAGGAAGGGGCTGGCATCATAGTCTGTAACCATGTGAGTTATGTGGATGCATTGATTATTATGGGGGCATCGACACGGCCTATTCGCTTTGTAATGGATAAATCGATCAGTGAAATCCCTCTGTTGAAGTATTTGTTCCGCCACGCTGGAGTGATCCCTATCTGTTCACCTAAGCAAAGTGAAGAGACCTATAATCGTGCCTTCGAGGCGATTCATGAAGCGCTCGCCAATGACGAGTTGGTATGTATTTTCCCTGAGGGTCGACTCACACCTGACGGTGAACTTGGCGATTTTCGTCCTGGAATTGATAAGATTTTGGCCAGAGATCCAGTGCCAGTCATTCCTATGGCGCTGCACGGATTATGGGGATCTTACTTTAGCCACAAGGGCGGACATGCCTTGGCTAAAATGCCCAAGCGTTTTTGGTCAAGGGTGTCGGTGGATTTAACGGATGCCGTCGATGGTAAGCTTGCGAATAAGGAATCTTTGAGAGTCCAAGTGGCGAGCCTGCTGGGCAAGTCTTAAATTCGTTAAGGCATGAAATAAAGTGATAGCCGCGGATCTAATGTTCGCGGTTATCTCATTTATGCGTGGGTAATTTATCGAGTTTGATAACTATCCAACCATTCATGCATCGCTTGATGTGAGCCTTTAAAAAGAACACGTTCGGATTTTTTCTGTAATTGGTATTGATACATAGGATCGTAATACTTGTGCAATAACAGGTTTATCCAGACTAAGTGCAGCGAAGTGTCATTCTGGTTAATTTGCTGATCGAGGGCTTGTTGCATCAAATCTTGCAGTTCTTGATGTTGTTTTCCGCCTAGACGTTTGCGAATGCTCACTAAACTCTGTAATAGATATTCACTGAAAGCCGCAAAACCTGCTTCCGGCCCTAGGCGCTCACAGAAGCCGCTATACATTTTATGCACATATTCATAGCGTAAGCGTTCGAGCCTCGCATCATCCGACTCTTCTAGCACTAAAACATTAGCGGCTTGCATGGCATTGTAAAATGTCTGTGGCAGCGCCGAACGCCCAATCAGGAAGCTTTCATCTTCGAGCAGTAAACACGCCGTGCCACTTGTTTGGTGCTGTAGCAAGGCAATGGCGAGTTGATTTTCAAAGTTAATCTGCGTTGGCTGTGGGTCGATATTCTTTCCAAAACTAGAGCCTCTGTGATTAGCGATTCCTTCAAGATCAACCGCTTCTTTACGCTGTAGTAGAAAATCGGTTTTACCGCAGCCCGTCATCCCGCTCAAACTCAATAACGGCTGTTGAGTCGGTGCCGCTTCAATCACGCCAATCAGATATTGGCGCATGGCCTTATAGCCACCCTGAATATAGGGGACTTCGATACCCGCTTCTTTGAGCCATTGCTGAGTGAGTTGCGAGCGCAGGCCGCCGCGAAAGCAATAAAGGTAAGCATTAGGATTGGCTTTAACATAGCTAGCCCAAGCCTCGATTCTCTGTTGCTTGATGGGACCATTCACCAGTGAGTGGCCTAGTGCAATCGCGGCTTGCTGACCAAATTGCTTATAACAAGTCCCGACCTTTTCCCTTTCACTATCCAGCATCAAGGGCAAGTTGGTCGAGTTGGGAAACGCACCTCGAGTAAACTCTATGGGCGCTCGCACATCCATTATGGGATGTTGGTTGAGGAAAATTTCTCGATATTGCTCTGCGGCTATAATAGCGCTTGGCATCAGCACAACACCACATTCGCTTGAGTGGTCGGTGTTTCCAGTGACCCAATGCAGATTGGGGCTATGTGGTTCGCATCGAGTAGGGCGATTAATTCCGCTTCAGCTTCTGCCGAGACAGCAACTAACAGACCACCACTGGTTTGCGGATCGCACAGTATCGCTTTTTGATGCTCGCTGAGTTCAGGGAGATGTTCGCCATAACTGTCGTAATTACGGTGAGTTCCGCCAGGAACACAACCTAAGGCCAAATAATCTAAGGCGCGTGGTAACAATGGCACTGCATCAAATTTAAGCTTCGCAGTGAGGTTGGCGCCTTGGCACATTTCGAGTAAGTGTCCCGCCAGTCCAAAACCTGTGACATCGGTCAGGGCATTTACACCGCTAATTTTTGCAATGGTCGCGCCTATAGTATTGAGTTGGCACATGGCATTGACCGCAATGAGACTATCTTCATCGCGGAGTTTTTTCTGTTTTTGCGCTGTGGTTAAAATACCAATGCCGATAGGTTTAGTGAGATATAAACGATCGCCGGCTTTAGCGGTATCATTCTGTTTTAAATCACTTAAGGTAATTTGCCCGGTAACCGCGAGACCAAAAATAGGTTCGGGTGCGTCTATGCTATGACCACCGGCTAGCATGATCCCCGCTTCCATGCAGGCTTGTCTGCCGCCATCGACCACTTGCTGTGCGATTTCTGCGGGTAGTTTATTGATTGGCCAACCTAAAATTGCAATCGCCATAATAGGCGTGCCGCCCATGGCATAAATATCGCTGATCGCATTGGTCGCTGCGATACGACCGAAGGTGAATGGATCGTCAACAATTGGCATAAAAAAATCGGTAGTGCTAATGATGCCTATGTCATCATTGAGTTTGTACACTGCAGCATCGTCGCGGCTCTGATTGCCAACCAGCAGATTTGGATCGGTAAATACAGGTAATTGCGAGGCTAAGATAGTGCTGAGCACTTTAGGGGATATTTTGCAGCCACAACCTGCGCCATGACTATATTCTGTTAGCTTGATTGATTCTGGGAGTGTAACTGGGGAATCTGACATGATCTCAACAGCCTATTTAAGTGATTAGGGCATCATCATAATCAGATACGGCCACCATGCAAGGTGGCCGTATGACTTTCGGGTAGAATTGTGGCTTAGCTATAAGTTGCGGTCAGGCTGCGCCAATGTTTTTGCTGGACTAAGAAACGTGCCTTTAGCTCTTCAACTTGTTGCAATAGTTGCTGATCGACAAGTTGCTTACGCTTGGCCTCAAGCAAGGTTTTTTGTGCTTGATAGTAATCCATTAAGTGCAGCTTTAATAACTCATACTCCGCTTGGATTTTTTCAATAATTTCATCGGCATTTGGCAGATGGGTTACTTTATTTTTGGTCTGTAGCAGTTGCATCTGCAAACGCGCACTCTCGATACGTTCTTGTGGGCTAGTGCGTAAATCTTTCGCTAATCCAAACCAAGACAATGATCTAATCAACCATTTGGTTGGATCGTAGTGCCACCATTTAATGCCATTACGATAGTCATTTTCAAAGATATGATGGAAATTATGGTAACCCTCGCCGTAGGTCAACATAGCCAGAAAGCCATTATCTCGTGCGGTATTTTTATCCGTATAGGGCTGGCTGCCCCATACATGGGCCAAAGAGTTGATAAAGAAAGTGCAGTGATGCACCACCACTAAACGCAGCAAACCAGCCATTAATAGCATTGAGATAACATCTCCATTGAGCCAACCTAAAAATGCAGGCAGACCAATGTTCATTAACAGTACAAGTGCCAAATAGTGTTTGTGTTGCCACATAACGATACGGTCATTCTGCAAATCGCGCACATTTTGATAATCGTGATAACGCTGTGCTTGGTATTCACGCAGCATCCAACCGATATGGCTGTACCAGAATCCCATTTTCGCGGAATAGGGGTCTTTATCGTTATCATCAACATGCTTATGGTGAACTCGGTGATCCGATGCCCAATGTAATGCACTGTTTTGTAAAGCTAAGGCGCCGCCAAGTGCATAAATAAAGCGCACAGTAGGATGTGCTTTATAGGCTTTATGGGACCATAGTCTGTGATACCCCGCCGTAATTGACAGCCCGCTTGCAAAGGCGAGGACAATAAAAGCTATCCACTCACTGGCACCATAGCCGTGAACTATGCCTCGCCATGGAACAAGAATGACCGCGCAGAGAAAGGTCACAGCAAACAAACTAACATTAAGCCAGATAATAGGGGGTTTTTTCATTATGGGTTTCCAAAATTCGCATTTGAGCGTACATCTGTAAGCTAATTTAACGTAGCGATATTGTTTGGTCAAGGTCGATAGGGCTGTGTTTAATGTCTAAAAGCGGTATTATCGCGTTATTACATTCAGTTAGCGGATTTAAGAATGGGTATTCGAGCGCAACAAAAAGAGAAAACTCGTCGAGCCTTAGTCGATGCGGCCTTTAATCAGCTAAGTGCCGAGCGCAGTTTCTCGAGCTTGAGTTTACGGGAAGTGGCACGCGAGGCTAATATCGCCCCGACATCTTTCTATCGTCATTTTAAGGATATGAACGAACTCGGCCTCACTATGGTGGACGAGGGCGGGTTAACGTTAAGACAAATGATGCGTAAAGGACGTCAGCGCGCAGAAGCGGGTGGCAGCGTTATCCGTATTTCTGTCGATACTTTTATGGAAGTGCTTGATTCTAATCCAAACGTATTCCGCATTCTGCTGCATGAACGCTCTGGTACGTCAGCGGCTTTTCGGGCTGCGGTTGCCCGTGAAATTGAACATTTTATTTCAGAACTAGCACATTACACCGAGGCTACTGCAGGTCGGACTCCGATATTGGCCAGAGCGCAAGCCGAAGCTTTAGTCACCTTAGTATTTAATGCAGGTGCATCGGCACTCGATATGAAACGTGCAGACCGTAAGATACTCGCCGACCAACTTGTGATGCAATTGCGCATGGTCGCCAAAGGGGCTGAAGCATTACAACACAAGGTAGAGCATCGTTAGTTTGATATTTGTTAAAAGCAAAAGGAGCCTCGGGCTCCTTTTGCTTTTATTGGTTCGAGGTTAATGGTTAACGACGTTCCAGCAAAACACCTGTTTCCATATGATCGGTGTAGGGGAACTGATCAAATAGGGCAAATCGTGTGACTCTATGGGTTTTGTACAGTTGTTCCAGATTGTCTTTTAAGGTGTCAGGATTACAGGAAATATATAAAATCCGCTCGTAACCTTGCACTAAGGCCAAAGTATCAGGATCGATTCCAGCGCGTGGTGGGTCGACAAAAATAGTATTACAAACATAGCTATCAAGATCGATCCCTTCTAAACGCCTAAAACTGCGTTTTTTTGCCATAGCATCACTAAAGTCTTCAGCCGACATACGGATAATCTGCAGATTTTTAATGCCATTAGCCTCAATATTGTATTGCGCGGCCTCTACCGAGGGTTTCGCAAGTTCAGTCGCAAGTACGCGATTAAAGTTTTGGGCCAATGCAATTGAAAAGTTACCATTGCCACAGTAAAGCTCAAGCAAATCGCCTTGGCTATCTTGAGTGACATCGATTGCCCACTCCAACATTTTGACTGCTACTTTAGCGTTCGGTTGGGTAAAGCTATTCTCTATCTGCTTATATAAGAAGGTTTTATCATTGACTTGTAATGACTCAACCACAAAGTCCTTATCTAAGTCGATTTTTTGCTTACGGGCGCGCCCGATAATATTGACCTTAAATTGATGACCTAACTTAGTTTTTAGCATGTTGGCTTCTGCAAGCCATTGGTCATCGAGTTGTCTATGGTAAAGCAGAGAAACTAATATCTCACCGTTAAGAGTCGACAAAAAATCCACTTGGAACAGTTTGTGCCTTAGACTCTGATTCGGTTTTAACTCTGCAATCAATGCCGACATCATTTGATTGATGAGCACGCTAGCTGGTAAGTATTGATCGCAACGTACTTTCTCATTCAATACTTTATCGAACATGTAATAGTATAAGTCGTCACCATCATGCCACATGCGGAATTCCGCGCGCATACGGTAGTTAGCTGGCTCTGAGGCAAAAACTTCAACACTCGGTGTTTCAAATTGGGCAAAGGCTTGTTCTAGCTTGATACGCTTTGCTTCCAACTGCGCATCATAAGTCTGGGGATCCATTGCTGCTAAATTCATTGTCGATTCACCGTAGCTTTAAATTG
This sequence comes from Shewanella sp. JNE2, assembly GCF_023159115.1. NCBI lineage: Bacteria > Pseudomonadati > Pseudomonadota > Gammaproteobacteria > Alteromonadales > Shewanellaceae > Shewanella > Shewanella sp. JNE2. The sequence goes on from NZ_CP096169.1 coordinate 453,519, forward strand.
GGGCGCAAATATTATACTAGGTGACACGAATGTCCAGTATCTTGCTTTTGCGGTTTGGACAAAGCTGTGGGAAAATCCGCTCCGCTAGTGAGATGTTTTACCGTGCATTGAGTTTGTCGTTGCGATTGAATACACGGATTGGATCACTAAGCTCACATTTCACTCTCTTTTTGTAGTTTATTCATAGTAACCAGGACTGGAGACTCAATTGTCGCGACCTATATTAGTGTTTGATTCTGGGATTGGTGGTCTATCTGTACTAGCGGAAATTCGTAAACTTCTTCCCCAAAAAGAGTACTGTTATCTTTTCGATAATGCGAGATTACCCTATGGTGAGCTTGAGGAGCAGGTATTAATTTCTGGCTGTGTAACATTAATTGAAGAACTCGCGATTCGTATTGATGCTGCAATTGTCGTCGTTGCCTGTAATACTGCAAGTACCCTTGTATTGCCCGCATTACGCGAAAAACTCTCAATACCAATAGTGGGCGTTGTTCCCGCTATTAAACCTGCGGCCCTAATGTCTAAGAGTAAACGTATTGGTCTCTTGGCTACACCAGGTACCGTGAGGCGGCACTACACCCATAAACTGATCAGCCAGTTTGCAGATGGGTGCCATGTTGAACTTTTTGGTTGCTCAGAATTAGTTATGATGGCAGAGCAAAAAGTTGCAACTGGCATTCTAAATATAGAAAGGCTAGCACGCATATTAGCACCAGTTGTTGCAGCCGATCTTGATGTACTTGTTTTGGGCTGTACACATTTCCCCATGATCCGTAATGAATTACAACTTGTGCTTGGTGCTGGTGTCACCTTATTAGATTCTTGTGAAGCGATTGCAAAGCGAGTAGTAGCACTCTTAGCACAGGAAAGCGGGGTGCTGGATAATAAAACGATGGGAAGTAAAGCAAGTATGTCGGCGTATTATACTAAAGCGGAAATAAGCGAAGGATTATCATCAACATTAGCCGATTGTGGTTTTTCAGCTATTGAGCGAATTGCCACAATCAACTAAGTTCAATTTACATATCTAGGACTACTCGTCGGTACCAGTTCGCTCTGTACCTTCGGAATCCTGTGTTTTAGCTTCTCTTACCTTCAAGGTTCTTTCTTGGAAATTATAGTCGTTCAATTTGACCATGGCCTTTTGTGCGCCAGACTCTGACATCTCCACAAAACCAAAACCTTTACGACGACCTGTCTTACGATCTCTGACTAAACGTACAGAGTTAACTGGACCAAATTCGCCAAATAATACTTTTACTTCACCCTCATGAACACGATAAGGCAGGTTACCTACATATAAGGTCATAGTAGGGCCAACATATTGTTCTTCTGAAGCATGAGATGATGAAGTCTCTGGAACAAATTTAAAAACAAGACTTGCAATGATAGCGCCAGCGACAAAAGCAATAGCTGATAATGGCGTTGCGAACTGAGATAGTGCTACTGCGCCAATAATGGCGACAATCAAGACAATAAGAAATGACTTTTGCATAAGAATGCTCTCTGATGAATGGGAAATTGATAAATAACTGTTAACAGCAAGTATATGGTAATGAATTATTTACTTTTACACTAGAGTTCTGCCGAAAAATTGAGCGTGATTTATCATTTATTAGATAAATAGCGATTTTAAAATTTTATGAATAATCATTAATAGTCAAAAATTAAACATGATGTCTAAAATATCGACGTACAGTTCAGCTGGCATGAAAAAGCCCTTGCACAAAAAGTTTCGCTGCCTATAATGCGCATCCACTGACAGGGCAGACAGCGAAACGCAAGTTAAGCAAAGAAAGCCATGCAGTTCATCGGTTAGCAAGCTAAACGATGAGTGTTGAGAAAGTTGAAAAAACTACTTGACGCACTAACGGGAATGCGTAGAATACGCAGCCCTGACCCGCTGAAAACACTGAAGTGTGTAAGCGAATGGTCAACGCTCTTTAACAATATATCAAGCAAATCTGTGTGGACACTCACAGGTGTTGAGTTAATCGAAACTGCTTAGCCTTCGGGTTGGCAGTCAAAGAATTAATCAATGTAACAATGAGTGTTCATAGCAATATGTACATAATTTTGATTTCGCTTTTTAAAAGCGGAAACAAAAAATCAGAATTCATTGAGCCGCTGAAGTCGAAAGACGGAAGCAACAAAACTTTAATTGAAGAGTTTGATCATGGCTCAGATTGAACGCTGGCGGCAGGCCTAACACATGCAAGTCGAGCGGCAGCACAAGGGAGTTTACTTCTGAGGTGGCGAGCGGCGGACGGGTGAGTAATGCCTAGGGATCTGCCCAGTCGAGGGGGATAACAGTTGGAAACGACTGCTAATACCGCATACGCCCTACGGGGGAAAGGAGGGGACCTTCGGGCCTTCCGCGATTGGATGAACCTAGGTGGGATTAGCTAGTTGGTGAGGTAATGGCTCACCAAGGCGACGATCCCTAGCTGTTCTGAGAGGATGATCAGCCACACTGGGACTGAGACACGGCCCAGACTCCTACGGGAGGCAGCAGTGGGGAATATTGCACAATGGGGGAAACCCTGATGCAGCCATGCCGCGTGTGTGAAGAAGGCCTTCGGGTTGTAAAGCACTTTCAGTAGGGAGGAAAGGGTGAGTCTTAATACGGCTCATCTGTGACGTTACCTACAGAAGAAGGACCGGCTAACTCCGTGCCAGCAGCCGCGGTAATACGGAGGGTCCGAGCGTTAATCGGAATTACTGGGCGTAAAGCGTGCGCAGGCGGTTTGTTAAGCGAGATGTGAAAGCCCTGGGCTCAACCTAGGAATAGCATTTCGAACTGGCGAACTAGAGTCTTGTAGAGGGGGGTAGAATTCCAGGTGTAGCGGTGAAATGCGTAGAGATCTGGAGGAATACCGGTGGCGAAGGCGGCCCCCTGGACAAAGACTGACGCTCATGCACGAAAGCGTGGGGAGCAAACAGGATTAGATACCCTGGTAGTCCACGCCGTAAACGATGTCTACTCGGAGTTTGGTGTCTTGAACACTGGGCTCTCAAGCTAACGCATTAAGTAGACCGCCTGGGGAGTACGGCCGCAAGGTTAAAACTCAAATGAATTGACGGGGGCCCGCACAAGCGGTGGAGCATGTGGTTTAATTCGATGCAACGCGAAGAACCTTACCTACTCTTGACATCCACGGAATTGGCTAGAGATAGCTTAGTGCCTTCGGGAACCGTGAGACAGGTGCTGCATGGCTGTCGTCAGCTCGTGTTGTGAAATGTTGGGTTAAGTCCCGCAACGAGCGCAACCCCTATCCTTATTTGCCAGCACGTAATGGTGGGAACTCTAGGGAGACTGCCGGTGATAAACCGGAGGAAGGTGGGGACGACGTCAAGTCATCATGGCCCTTACGAGTAGGGCTACACACGTGCTACAATGGCGAGTACAGAGGGTTGCAAAGCCGCGAGGTGGAGCTAATCTCACAAAGCTCGTCGTAGTCCGGATTGGAGTCTGCAACTCGACTCCATGAAGTCGGAATCGCTAGTAATCGTGGATCAGAATGCCACGGTGAATACGTTCCCGGGCCTTGTACACACCGCCCGTCACACCATGGGAGTGGGCTGCAAAAGAAGTGGGTAGCTTAACCTTCGGGGGGGCGCTCACCACTTTGTGGTTCATGACTGGGGTGAAGTCGTAACAAGGTAGCCCTAGGGGAACCTGGGGCTGGATCACCTCCTTACCTATACGACTAACTCGATGCTTTTGAGTGTTCACACAGATTTGCTTGATAGAAGAAAGAGTAAAAGATGGGTCTGTAGCTCAGCTGGTTAGCACCCCAATCCCCTCATAAAGAGTAGGGTGAGGTCGGTGGTTCTAGATGGTTGTAGATTTATCAATAAGATGGGTCTGTAGCTTAACTGGTTAGCACCCCAATCCCCTCATAAAGAGTAGGGTGAGGTCGGTGGTTCTGGATGGTTGTAGATTTATCAATAAGATGGGTCTGTAGCTCAGCTGGTTAGAGCGCACCCCTGATAAGGGTGAGGTCGGTGGTTCAAGTCCACTCTGACCCACCAATCCTTCCTTCTCAGCGTTGGAAAGTGACTCGTTTAGTGAACTAAACGTCGCCACTGTCCGCCTTGATAAGAAATGATTGGCAAACCAATCCTTTAAGAGGTTTGGAACATCTTATTTACTCGCACTGCATGTAAATGGGGCTATAGCTCAGCTGGGAGAGCGCCTGCCTTGCACGCAGGAGGTCTGCGGTTCGATCCCGCATAGCTCCACCATTTACTGCATTATGGTTAGAGATGCCAAAGATAAACTTAAAAATTATCTTTGGCTTTTTTAAGCCCGCTCTTTAACAATTTGGAAAGCTGATAGTAATTAATGGCATGAGTCTGTCATGTGATTAATTACAAAAAGTTTAATGCGAAAGCATTGAACATTGAGTTCTCAAACACTTTATTAAGTGTCTTGAATATTCAAGTCTAAGGCGCGTCCACTTCTTTGGTCAGAAGTGAGACAAGTAAAACCAAGCTGGTCGCAATACAATTCGAGATGTGTTTTTTCTTATTTCGATAAGATAAGCGCAGCCAATCGCTTGTTAGGCAAGGCCGTAAGTTGAATGACGAATGAGTGTAGCAGCGCTACATGATTGAGGAATGAGACTTGCAACGCCGCATAACAAGAGGAGTGGCAAGCGAAAAAGAAACCTATCTGGGTTGTATGGTTAAGCGACTAAGCGTATACGGTGGATGCCTTGGCAGTCAGAGGCGATGAAGGACGTAGTAACTTGCGAAAAGCGTTGGCGAGCTAGTAACAAGCATTTGAGCTAACGATGTCCGAATGGGGGAACCCGGCCGCATAAGCGGTCATCATGTAGTGAATACATAGCTACATGAGGCGAACGAGGGGAACTGAAACATCTAAGTACCCTTAGGAAAAGAAATCAACCGAGATTCCCCTAGTAGCGGCGAGCGAACGGGGATTAGCCCTTAAGTCTATGGGGTGTTAGTGGAATGGTCTGGAAAGTCCAGCGGCACAGGGTGATAGCCCCGTACACGAAAACTAACCGTAGATGAAAACGAGTAAGGCGGGACACGTGACATCCTGTTTGAATATGGGGGGACCATCCTCCAAGGCTAAATACTCCTGACTGACCGATAGTGAACCAGTACCGTGAGGGAAAGGCGAAAAGAACCCCTGTGAGGGGAGTGAAATAGAACCTGAAACCGTATACGTACAAGCAGTGGGAGCGGTCCTTGAGACCGTGACTGCGTACCTTTTGTATAATGGGTCAGCGACTTACATTTTGTAGCGAGGTTAAGCGAATAGCGGAGCCGTAGGGAAACCGAGTGTTAACTGCGCGTTTAGTTGCAAGGTGTAGACCCGAAACCCGGTGATCTAGCCATGGGCAGGTTGAAGGTTGAGTAACATCAACTGGAGGACCGAACCGACTAATGTTGAAAAATTAGCGGATGACTTGTGGCTGGGGGTGAAAGGCCAATCAAACCGGGAGATATCTGGTTCTCCTCGAAAGCTATTTAGGTAGCGCCTCGAGCGAATACCATTGGGGGTAGAGCACTGTTAAGGCTAGGGGGTCATCCCGACTTACCAACCCTTTGCAAACTCCGAATACCAATGAGTACTACTCGGGAGACAGACGGCGGGTGCTAACGTCCGTCGTCAAAAGGGAAACAACCCAGACCGTCAGCTAAGGTCCCAAAGTGTATGTTAAGTGGGAAACGATGTGGGAAGGCTTAGACAGCTAGGATGTTGGCTTAGAAGCAGCCATCATTTAAAGAAAGCGTAATAGCTCACTAGTCGAGTCGGCCTGCGCGGAAGATGTAACGGGGCTAAACATACCACCGAAGCTACGGGTGCAGCCCATTAGGGTTGCGCGGTAGAGGAGCGTTCTGTAAGCCGTTGAAGGTGAAGGGGTAACCCACGCTGGAGGTATCAGAAGTGCGAATGCTGACATGAGTAACGATAAAGGGGGTGAAAAACCCCCTCGCCGAAAGACCAAGGGTTCCTGTCCAACGTTAATCGGGGCAGGGTGAGTCGACCCCTAAGGTGAGGCCGAAAGGCGTAATCGATGGGAAACAGATTAATATTTCTGTACTTCCGCTAACTGCGATGGAGAGACGGAGAAGGCTAGGCTAGCGCGGCGTTGGTAGTCCGCGTTTAAGGTGGTAGGTGGGTGACTTAGGCAAATCCGGGTTGCTATACACTGAGAGCTGATGACGAGGTCCTAAGGGACTGAAGTAGTTGATGCCATGCTTCCAGGAAAATCTTCTAAGCTTCAGGTTAGCGGGAATCGTACCCCAAACCGACACAGGTGGTCGGGTAGAGAATACCAAGGCGCTTGAGAGAACTCGGCTGAAGGAACTAGGCAAAATGGTACCGTAACTTCGGGAGAAGGTACGCTCCTGTTGGTGATGAGACTTGCTCTCTAAGCTGACGGGAGTCGCAGATACCAGGTGGCTGCAACTGTTTATCAAAAACACAGCACTGTGCAAACTCGCAAGAGGAAGTATACGGTGTGACGCCTGCCCGGTGCCGGAAGGTTAATTGATTGGGTTATCGCAAGAGAAGCTCATGATCGAAGCCCCGGTAAACGGCGGCCGTAACTATAACGGTCCTAAGGTAGCGAAATTCCTTGTCGGGTAAGTTCCGACCTGCACGAATGGCGTAATGATGGCCACGCTGTCTCCAGCCGAGACTCAGTGAAGTTGAAATTGCGGTGAAGATGCCGTATACCCGCGGCTAGACGGAAAGACCCCGTGAACCTTTACTATAGCTTGGCACTGAACATTGAACCTACATGTGTAGGATAGGTGGGAGACTATGAAGTTGGGACGCTAGTCCTGATGGAGTCGTCCTTGAAATACCACCCTTGTAGTTTTGATGTTCTAACCTAGACCCCTAATCGGGGTTAGGGACAGTGCCTGGTGGGTAGTTTGACTGGGGCGGTCTCCTCCCAAAGAGTAACGGAGGAGCACGAAGGTTGGCTAAGTACGGTCGGACATCGTACGGTTAGTGCAATGGCATAAGCCAGCTTAACTGCGAGACATACACGTCGAGCAGGTACGAAAGTAGGTCATAGTGATCCGGTGGTTCTGAATGGAAGGGCCATCGCTCAACGGATAAAAGGTACTCCGGGGATAACAGGCTGATACCGCCCAAGAGTTCATATCGACGGCGGTGTTTGGCACCTCGATGTCGGCTCATCACATCCTGGGGCTGAAGTCGGTCCCAAGGGTATGGCTGTTCGCCATTTAAAGTGGTACGCGAGCTGGGTTCAGAACGTCGTGAGACAGTTCGGTCCCTATCTGCCGTGGGCGTTGGATGATTGAGGGGAGTTGCTCCTAGTACGAGAGGACCGGAGTGAACGAACCGCTGGTGTTCGGGTTGTCATGCCAATGGCATTGCCCGGTAGCTACGTTCGGAATCGATAACCGCTGAAAGCATCTAAGCGGGAAGCGAGCCCCAAGATGAGTCATCCCTTGGACTATAAGTCCACTAAAGAGCCGTTCGAGACTAGGACGTTGATAGGCATGGTGTGTAAGCGTTGTGAGGCGTTGAGCTAACATGTACTAATGACTCGAGAGGCTTAACCATACAACCCAGATGGGTTTTACAAAGAAGCCTTAGACAGAATATAAACACTTAATAAAGTGTGGTCATAAAATGCTCCTGCATTTATGACACACAGTACATCCGTGTACTTGAACTCAAAAAACAATCAGCTTTCCGAATTATTAAATAAGGTACAGCAGGTCCTAGGTTCTAGTTCCTAGAAGCGCAAAGCGCGCCCTGATACCTTGTTTAAACCGAATATGCTTGGTGACAATAGCATTGTGGAACCACCTGATCCCATCCCGAACTCAGAAGTGAAACGCAATCGCGCCGATGGTAGTGTGGGGTCTCCCCATGTGAGAGTAGGTCATCGCCAAGCGCCTAATTTAGGTTTCTACTTTTCGATAAAAGTGAAATCAAAAATGGATAATCATCACTGATGATAAAGAATTGCTGATATGGCTCAGTCGGTAGAGCGCATCCTTGGTAAGGATGAGGTCCCCAGTTCGATTCTGGGTATCAGCACCATTACAATCTAGTGCCTTTTCCTAGAAAACAATTTTTTGCTTGGTGACAATAGCATTGTGGAACCACCTGATCCCATCCCGAACTCAGAAGTGAAACGCAATCGCGCCGATGGTAGTGTGGGGTCTCCCCATGTGAGAGTAGGTCATCGCCAAGCGCCAAAATAAACACAAAAGCCCTAGCCTAAACCGCTAGGGCTTTTGTGTTTATCCGCTTCGCGAAAACTTACCTCGATGTCGACTCGCCAGCTAAGCTGGGGCAAAAATAACGTCCACCCATGTTTGATGGAACACTGCTCGACAATGTCGGCATAGCCGCTAAAACAACAATTGCCCAACATATTTTGACGTAGCCACTGCCATACCTGCTCTATCGGATTTAACTCCGGTGAATAAGGGGTAACTTGAGAAGCGTGAGATTATCAAAGTTTGTTGATGCGAGCCTGCGCCGTCCATGATGAGCAGAGCATGGTGCCCAAATGCGGTGGCGGCTGAAATCAGCTTTAAATGCTCGTACATATGCGGCGCAATAATCGCTTGTGTCGCCCTCATTGCCGGACACACTGCGCCATATAGATAATTGCTGTTGCCTGACTGTACGTGGATGAATGTCTTTTGGGGGCCAAATGTGGGTGGTCATCCATAAGAATGTAATCGGTATTAAAAATTGCAGATACAAAAAGAGCAGCCATCTGGCTGCTCTTGCTTCCCACATTCAAACTGCGTCTAGGCTTCTTTAAGCCACTGAGCTGCGCGTTTGGCGAAATATGTGAGAATACCATCGGCTCCCGCACGTTTGAAGCAGAGTAGGGACTCCATCACGATCGCCTTTTCTGCCAACCAACCGTTTTGGATTGCTGCCATATGCATGGCGTATTCACCGCTGACTTGATAAGCGAATGTTGGCACTGCAAGTTCGGTTTTGACACGATGCACTATATCTAAATAAGGCATACCAGGTTTGACCATGACCATATCTGCACCTTCCTGAATATCCAGTGCGACTTCGTGCAATGCTTCATCACTGTTTGCAGGATCCATTTGGTAGCTGTGTTTATTGCCTCCTTTTAGATTGCCTGCTGAACCGACAGCATCGCGGAATGGTCCATAGTAGCTTGATGAGTACTTTGCTGAGTAAGCCATGATTTGGGTGTTCACATGACCAGCCGCTTCAAGTGCTTGGCGTATTGCACCAATACGGCCATCCATCATATCTGATGGTGCAATGATATCTGCGCCAGCTTCTGCATGCGATAGCGCTTGCTTCACGAGAATGTCGGTTGTGATATCGTTAAGGATATAACCGGTTTCGTCTATGATGCCGTCTTGACCGTGAGTGGTGAAGGGATCTAGTGCCACGTCCGTCATGATGCCGAGCTGTGGAAAGGCTTTTTTGAGCTCGCGCACAGCACGTTGTACTAGGGCATCTGCGTTATAGGCTTCTTCTGCCATTAATGTCTTTTTCTCTGCAGGTGTCACAGGGAAAAGTGCGATCAATGGAATACCTAACTCAACCAGTTCTTCAGCCTCCTTCAGTAGCAAGTCTATCGAGTAGCGTTCGACACCTGGCATAGAGGCAATTTTTTCACTACGATTAGTACCTTCAAGGATAAACATTGGGTAAATCAAGTCATTGACCGTTAGATGATTTTCGGCCATCAATCGACGACTAAAATCATGTTTACGCATGCGGCGCATTCTGCGCTGTGGAAAAGCACTGGTAATAATATTCACTTCTGACTCCTAATTAGGTTCTGCTGTTGCAGAAGAATATAATTTCACTTGATTACGCCCACTATTTTTTGCTTGATAGAGCGCTTTATCTGCTTGTTCAAGTAAGGTTGTACTGTGTTGATCGCTGGCGACTATATCTGCGCTCACACCTATACTGACGGTGAGAGGGATGGGTTTTCCTTCCCACATTAAACCAATTGACGTTACTGCATCTCTTATAGTTTCAGCAACTTGAAGTGCACCGTCTGCAGTTGTATTGGGGAGGATGATAGCAAACTCTTCACCACCAAAACGTGATACTAGATCCGTTGGACGCTTTAAGTTTTGTTGTAATGTTTGAGCGATAATCTTTAATGCTTGGTCGCCTGCTAAATGGCCAAACTGGTCGTTGATTGATTTAAATTTATCTATATCAAGCATTAATACCGCAATAGGAGTTTCTTGCCGGCGACTGATCCGGCTTTCTGCAAGCAATCGTTTATCAAAAGCGCTGCGGTTTTTAACACCAGTGAGACTATCGATAGTACTTTGTTCTGTGAGTTTTTGATTTACTTCGTGTAATTCTCTTAGTGTAATCTCAAGCTCTAAGGTGCGCTCTTGCACCATTTGCTCCAGCTTTTCATTGGTTTCAGCTTCTAGTTTCAGGGCTTCTTCTCGAGCACTACGAATTTTCTGGGCTTGCTTTAATGCCTCTTGCTGAATACGCAGTTTTGCCTTACGTTCATCGTTATATCGGATTGCAAGTACGAGGGACATGAAGATGATCTCAAAGGTGAGTCCGAGCATAACTGGTGTCTGAGGTTTCATATTTAAATCAATCACGCTCAGATATAGCAGGCTACTGATACAGGCCCCTGTTAGCATGCTGACCCAACCTATAGTGTAAAGTCTGGCAAGTTTATGTCCATTAATGGCTTGCATAATAGCAAGCACCATAAGGATGAGGCTGAGAATGGCGACTGAAATAATCTCAATGTATAAGGCTGTGCCATAGTGGATAAATGGCAGTAATAGCCCAACGAGTAAAATGTATACAGCACTGTAGCGGCAAATAAGCAGCATATGGCGATTATAGTATTTGAGTTGCAGAATCTTTTCGGTAAACATCAACGCGAATGCCATGACTACAGGTAGTAGTATAGGCACCATAATTTGTTGCAACATAGGCCATTCTGGCCAAATAAAACGGAAAGCGAAGCCGTTAATCGTTGCGACGAGTAAAGTCATGCTAAGCACATAACCAGAATAGTAGCTATAGCTGAAAGATCCTGAAGCGACAGCAATAAAAAGACTAAAAATGCCTATAGCAGCTAACACCCCTAATTGAAATCCATGCTCAACGGCTGTTGATTCTGCTATTTGTGCCAAATCATTTGCAGACCAGAGGTAGAGTGGGACTGCTGCGCTGCCTTCCGTTTCAATATGCAGATAAAAAGTGTGTTCTTCATTAGCACTGATTTTGAAAGGGTAGAGGAAAATATTACTGAGTAACGGCCGTTCAGAGTAAGGCAGACTATCTCCCATATAAACTACGTTGAATGGTTTTTGATTAATGAGGTGGTAGATAGTCACTTTATCTAACAAAGGATTATCTAGGGCTAAGATCCGTGAAAGACTTTCATCAGTACTATTCAAACTGATGTTTAGCCAAAAGTTATGTTGACTAAGTTTTTGAATATCTTTATTGGTAAAGTTACGCCATTCTTGTTTAGACAGATTCTGGATATCTGCCAATTGCGTTGTTGAAGGATGACTTACCTGTAGCCAAGGAGTTAAGTTCAGTGGTGTTGGTGTATCTGTGTCGATGTGGAGTAAAGCCGCAGCGGAAGTTACAGACGTTAGCAGCCCAAGAAAGAATAAAAGAAAGCGACTTACTTTAGCCATTATCTCGACTCAAATTAAAAAACGCTAAGCTATTTTGATAGCAGCGTGCAGCAAATTCATCTGCATTTTCCCCCCTCAAATCTGCAATGTATTTTGCAATATAGGGGAGGTATTCCGGCTTGTTTTTGCTCGATTTTGGCTTAGGTCGCATGCTTCTTGGTAGAAGATAAGGGCTGTCAGTTTCTATCAGTAAGCGTTCTTGTGGAATAAAGGGGACGAGTTGTGCTAACTCTTGGCCTCGCCTTTCGTCACACACCCAGCCAGTAATGCCTAAGTGTAAATCGAGCGAAATGTAGGTCTCCATTTGTGCATGGGTTCCAGTAAAGCAATGCAGTAATGCACCCGTAAGCTGTGGCCTATATTCTTGTAGAATAGCGATAAAATCCTCATGAGCGTCCCGTTCGTGCATCAGTACGGGCATTTTCAACTCAACCGCCAATTCCAGTTGGGCGATAAAAGCCTGACGCTGGATAGGTCTTGGTGAAAAATCACGATTATAGTCTAAACCACACTCACCAATAGCAACGGCCTGAGGTGCTTGGCAAAGCTGAGCTTGTAACTTACTTGAATCGGTATTCCAAGTGCTCGCATGATGGGGATGTACACCTGCAGTGCAATAAAGTTGGTTCGGATATTGTTTACAAAGGGTAATGGCGGCTGCACTTTCACTTAAATCGCTGCCAATAACAATTAACGGCGAAACCCCTTGGCTCGCCGCTGCTTGTATGATTGATGCTATTTCTGGCTCGAGTGCGCTGCCAAGTAAATTGACAGCGATATCTATATATGAGGGCATTATTTTAGGCGTTTCACCCGAATTTTGGCATTGCGATTATCAGTACCCATTAAGAAAGAACCTAAAGCTGCCTTTTCAATATAAACCGTCTCGCCTTGCTTTAAGTTGTACTTACGGCCTTCAGTTTGTTTCCAAATTTGACCATTGGTGAAAGTGACTTTAAGCGCGCCGTAGGCATCTTCAGTTGTAGATTGAACTTCCAAATAAATTTTATCTACAGTATTTTCTTGAATGCGCTTAGCTTCCATTCCAAAGTCATCGGCAATATTCGCAGCAGGTGCTTGTGACGTTGTTGCAACGGTAGCCGCCAGTTCTGAAACCGGTGCAACAATTGTCATTGTGGTTGGAGCTTGAGTGTTTACTATGGCTGGTGTTACACCTTTGACGCTTTCTGCTAGTTTGTCATAGCAAATTAAGCGTTCAAGTTTATCCGCCGTTGCGGCACATTGGGTTAGCTGCTGTTCAATGCTGGCATTAGCTTGCACTGATACCATAGCTATAGCTACAGCCATAATAGTTAAGCGCATGAGAATCTTCCTTATTATTATATTTTCTCTAACGCCAGCTAAGACGTTAGCTATTGGTTTGTTCTTCGTCGTCCGATTCGTCGCTAGGTTTGCTGTAAAAACGAGCGGCGAATAAACCACCTTCAAACAATAGCAGCATTGGTACAGCAAGCATAGTCTGCGAGATGACGTCAGGTGGTGTTAATAGCATACCAACAACGAAGGCGCCAACAACAATATAGGGGCGTTTTTGTCTTAAGTCATCAGGAGTTGTGACCCCGGCCCAGCAGAGTAAAACGACTGCGATGGGGATTTCAAAGGATAGGCCAAAGGCAAAGAAAAGCTTCAAAATGAAGTTTAGGTAGCTAGTAATGTCCGTCGCAACTTGAACTCCTTCCGGTGCATTATTAGCAAAGAATCCAAAAACAACAGGAAATACAATATAATAGGCAAAGGCAATGCCGAGATAAAACAATACGGTACTGCTGAATAGCAGTGGCATCACTAAGCGTTTTTCATGTTTATATAAACCCGGTGCAACGAAGGACCAAATTTGAAATAACACATAAGGCACAGCCACAAAAAATGATAAAACGAGCGTCAATTTAAAAGGCGCAAAAAATGGCGCAGCGACATCTGTCGCAATCATACTGCCACCAAGCGGTAAAGACTGCATTAAAGGTATTGCCATGTAATGGTAGATATCATTTGCCCAGTACACACTGCAAATGAACACCAATAACACGCTAGCAATGGATTTTAGCAGCTTGGACCTAAGTTCAAGCAAATGGCTGATAAGTGGCTGCTGTTGCGACATGAATTATCCGTTGGCTTTCGGGTTAGAACTGGTATCCACGCCCTGAGATGGCTCATTGTGAGCGGCGGGAGACGTCAAATGTTGACTTGTCTCTAATGGGGTCGTCGGATTGGTCTGGCTCACTTGAGCTGGACTGTGAATTTGATTATCCGGTGCAGCCGTCCCTTGGGATGAAGAGTCTTGAACTTGATAAGGACGGTTTACGGATTGCGCCGCTTGTTTTAACTGTTCAATGGACTCTTTGAGTTCAGGCGAAAGATTAGATAACCCTTTGCTTTCAGCTTTTTTAAGATCGGCATGTAATTGCTCAATCTTTAGCTCCTGCTCAAGCTCTTCTTTGACTGAGTTGGCCATGCGTTTCATCGCGCGGATCCAACCTGTAACCGAACGTACCGCGACCGGTAAACGTTCGGGGCCAAGAACGACTAGCCCCAAAACACCGATCAGCAGCAGCTCCATAAAGCCGATACCGTCAAACATAATAGAGTTACGCCTGTTCTTTGTTAGACTCAGGTTTCTTTTCAGTCGCCTGTTGAGTTGTTTGCGCTGTTTTAGCTGCTTCGGTATCTTCTAATGCCTTTTTATCTTCTTCTGAAGACATTGCATTTTTGAAGCCTTTAACCGCACCACCTAAATCACCACCCAAAGAGCGTAATTTCTTCGTTCCAAACAATAAGACAACGATTAAGGCAATGATAAGAAGTTGCCAAATACTAATGCCACCCATGAAGGTATCCTCTTAATTGAAATCGGTTCTATTATGAACCTCTGATTAATTAGTGCTAGCTAAAATTTACGATTCTTTGGCCTAGATCGCCATCCGATGAACCACATAAGTACGCCTGAAGTTAAGCATACGTAAGGGAACCACAGTGTAGCGTCTTGGTTGAATAATAACGTGCCACAGATCAATAAAACCGCAGAAGTGATAAGCATGTAATTGCTTTTATGAGCTTGCTGCTGATGTTTCAGATACTTATCTAGCATTTGTTGCTGAGAACTCAGCAATTTCCTGCCTAACTTAAGGTTGTCGTAAATTAGTTCAGGGAATTCAGGTAGTTTATCAGACCAATATGGCAGTTTTGTGGATACCTTTTTAAACATCGCTTTAGGCCCCACTTGCTCAGCCATCCAATGTTCTAAAAAGGGTTTCGCGGTTTGCCATAAGTCCAACTGTGGGTAAAGCTGGCGTCCGAGACCTTCGATATAAAGTAAGGTTTTTTCCAGTAATACCAGTTGTGGTTGTACTACGATATCGAAGCTGCGTGCTGTGCGAAAGAGTTCTAATAGCACGTGGCCGAAGGATATTTCATCGAGTGGTTTGTTAAACATAGGTTCACAAACTACTTTGATTGCTTGTTCGAAAGCCTGTAGATCCGTTTTTTCTGATACCCAACCTGACTCAATATAAAGTTGGGCGATTCGGTGGTAATCGCGATTAAAGAATGCGAGGAAGTTTTCTGCCAGATAGCGCTTATCGACTTCGCTGAGTGTGCCCATAATGCCGCAGTCTAGGCCTATGTAGTAAGGATTCTCGGGATGGTCGCGGGAGATAAAAATATTCCCCGGATGCATATCTGCATGGAAAAAATTATCGCGGAACACTTGGGTAAAAAATAGCTCAACCCCGCGTTCTGCTAGTAATTTAAAGTTTGTACCTTGTGCTTTTAGGGCGGCAATATCGGAGACTGGGATGCCGTAAATGCGCTCCATTACCATTAAACGCGGGTAACAAAACTCTTCATAAACATAAGGGACATAAAGTGCATCTGAGTTGAGAAAGTTATTGCGTAACTTTATTGCATTTAAGGCTTCTAGCTTCAAATTCAACTCGCCTAAAATGGTGACTCGATAGTCCTCAATCACTTCAGCTGGGCGTAAGCGATTACCTTCACCAAGAAAATATTCAAGCAGATTAGCAGTTTGTGACATCAACTGTAGGTCGGCCAGAATTTTAGCCTCTACATTAGGGCGGAGCACTTTCAATACTACGGCTTTACCATTTGATTTGAGCGTCGCGGTATGAACTTGGGAAATAGATGCAGAGGCCAATGGCGTTTCATCAAAGTCATCAAACAAAGATTCAATCGATGCTTTTAACTCGGCTTCAATTGCTTTGCGAGCGAGCACACCATCGAAGGGAGGGACTTTGTCCTGGAGCATGGCTAACTCAATGGCCCATTCATCACTCAATAAATCGCGCCGGGTTGAGAGCATTTGTCCGAGCTTAATATAAACAGGGCCGAGCTCTTGCATTGCCAGTTTTAAGCGTTCACCACCGGGTTTGCTTTTATGTTTATTACGTATCCAAAATAAGCTGCTACGAGCGAGTGTAAAGTACCAAGGGGTCATCTTTGGCGGCAGGACTTCATCTAACCCGTATTGAAGCAGGGTTTTTATGACGTGGTAACCGCGGCGGATACTGGTAAGGGTCATGGCTTAATGTGGTCTCTTAATTGGATTATTCGCTGTTCAAGGGCAAGAGTATCACTGACTAAATCATCCAGTTGATCGCGAAAATGAACTAATTCAATTTTGTGTGGTGCGAGGCGATACTCTTCAACTGCAAGTTGACCTAAATGGGAGCGAGTTTTGCGTAAAACATCGAGGGCAAAATTCTTTGCCTGATGGCCTGTACTGATGAGTTTATGGGTGGCGGCATCACCTAAGTAGCGTGATATGGGCTCCGCAAAATCAAACTCTATACCACGTAGATATTGGCTAAAACTTTGTAATAAATTGAGGTCGCCCTCTAGTTTGAGTTTATCCTGTTTAATTAATTCGGTTAAGTTAGCCCCTTCCGTCACACGGTAAAGTGTCGTTGCATCGGCATGTAGACTGACATCGACCTCGCCTTCGTAGTGGCTGAGTACTTGGATCTCTTTGGCAAAGATCAAATAAATCGGCCAGCTAAGTTGTGATAATTGGATGCGAAATACTTTTCCATGTAGATTGCGTCGGCGCGAATAATCACCGCCCGCTTGGGCCTGAAGCTTTTTCAGGCCTGTTTCAATTGCAGCGCAGGCAAGTAACACAACTTCTTGCGGCATCATTAGAACTTATAACCACGGTGCAATGCGACAATGCCGTCGGTCATGTTGGTGTAGTCGACTTGTTCGAAGCCTGCATCAACCATCATTTGCTTCAGAGTATCTTGATCTGGGTGCATGCGAATCGATTCCGCCAAATATTCATAGCTATCTGCATCTTTAGTGATGAGTTCACCCATCTTAGGTAAGACTTTGAAGCTATATAAATCATACACTTTACGCATGATTTCATGCTGAGGCTTAGAAAACTCTAACACCAATAACTTGCCACCGGGCTTAAGCACGCGGTTCATTGAACGTAGCGCCGCATCTTTATCGGTCACGTTACGTAGACCAAAGGCGATGGTAATAATGTCGAAGTGGTTATCGGGAAACGGCAGTGCTTCTGCATTCGCTTGTACATAACTGACATTGTTGACTATACCTTTATCGCGCAGCTTAGTGCGGCCGACTTTCAGCATCGAATCGTTAATGTCGGCTAACACCACTTCACCTTTATCGCCCACTAAGTGAGAGAATTTTGCAGTTAAATCGCCTGTGCCGCCTGCTAAGTCTAAGACTTTCATACCAGGGCGAGCACCAGAAACCTCAATGGTATGACGCTTCCAGAAACGGTGGATGCCGAAGGACATTACATCGTTCATGATATCGTACTTAGCGGCAACAGAATGAAACACGCCGGCAACGAGTTCGGCTTTTTTATCGGCCTCTACAGTTTTGTAACCAAAGTGGGTACTTTTAGATTCGCCCTCAGACATCAATGTGTTCCTATTGTTTTGCAATGTATTAGCTGCGAGTGTATGCCATCGCCTGCATTTGCTGAATCTTTGATCTATCACTCTGTGATCGAGTTAGTAAACTAACGTCAGTGTCTTTGTTTACGCCACTTGGTATAGCACAACAAGTTATGTGCCTACGACCACATAAAACGGACAGGCATTAGACCACAATATCAAGATTTGTTGAATAGCTTAGCGTGTAGTTAGACGTTACCTGCACATGTTATTGTGCCAAATATTGTATGCGGCCTTGAACATAGGCATAAATAAGTTCACTTAGGCTTTGACCTACATCCCTAAATCCAGCTTCTATGCCTGCCTCGTGACAGATCGGTGCCGCTTCAGCTAAATGCAAATAAGCACAAGGGCAGTGACGGGCGATATAATTGACATAATGCGCAGCATCGAGCAGCGGCACACCTGCTGCAGTTGAGGCGCTACTAGGCATTTTAGCGATAGCGTCGACGTCGAGTTCTAAGCCTACGGGTAAACCTGTGTTATTGAGTTTGGTCGCAATCTCAAGCAAGGCTTGGTTGAGGCTGATTTCGCGGCGAACCCAAATCTGTTGCAAGCTATGCCAAGTGCCGCCAAATTCAGTGAGCTGGCTTAGGTTTGTTTCGCTGTTTTTTAACTCGTGCAATCCCAGTACATGGTAACAACCTAAGGCGCCACGGTCGGCAGCATAGCTAAAGCCATTGCCGCTGTGACGACCTTCAAGCAGACGAAAATCCGAATGGGGATCGAGATTCACCGCCGCGACTTGGCGCTGATAATGGCCGTAGGTTGCCATCAACAAACCATAGGCATTGTTATGGCCACCACCGATGAGTATGGGTTCTAAACCCGCTTTTAAAATTGCACTGACGATACGGATCACGCGCTCATCGAGTTGTTCTACCGCATCGCGTAATTCATCTAAGGTGACGTCATTGTTAGCTGTTGTATTGCTCGTGGTTTGTTGCTGCAGATCGGCGGTGTTAACTTGGCCTAGCACTAGGCATTCGGCGCCGGAAAGGAAACGATTCGATTGCAGGTTGAGCCATTGCTGCATACTGGTTGTGAACGCATCTGTTGCACCGCTGCGGCCGAAGTTAGCACGTGGCCCTATGTCCTCACCGACACCCAAAATTGCAAACTGAGCACCATGAGCTTTGGCTGTGTGAAGAATCACATCTAAAGTATGCTCTTGATTTGCAGTATGCACACATTGACCTAGCTTGGTTTCACCTGCTCTTGAGTTGACAAGCATCGCAACATCGGCATGAGTAAAAGGAATAAATTCGGGCATATGATTATTCTTATTGAGCCAAAGATAACTTATTGTGACGTAGGCTAGGGCGGTTATTCAATGGTCATTGGATAAAATAGATAATAAAAAAAGCCAGCTTAGCTGGCTTTCATCAAACAGTACTTAGACTACTCAATATCGAGTGGTTCAGGTGATAAAATAATACCAGTGTTATCAGCATAGATATGATCACCTGGTAAGAAAGTCACGCCGCCAAAATTGACGGGAATTTCGACTTCACCTACGGAGTTACCATCTGCACCCACTGGAATCGAGGCTAGAGCCTGAATGCCAATGTCTAATTCTTCTAGTGCATCCACATCGCGTACAGAACCGTAAACGATAATGCCTTCCCAGTTGTTGCTAACCGCAAGCTCTGCGATAGCGCCATCGATAAGAGCACGGCGTAATGAGCCGCCGCCATCGACGAGTAAGACTTTACCTTGGCCATCTTCTTGTAAGACTTCGGTAATTAGGCCGTTGTCTTCAAAGCACTTAATGGTGCTAATAGAACCGCCAAAAGAGCTACAACCACCGTAGTTACTGAACATGGGCTCGACTACATCTACGACATCTAAGTACATGTCACATAGTTCTGAGGTGTTGTATTCCATATTTACACTCCTATTGATCCGCGTTGCGTACAGTTTAGCGAGTTTACGCCAGTATAAAAGGGATTATTGAAAAGAAAAGTGTTATCAATCACGGTATTGTTGCCATTAGCTCGTTAACACTTTAGTGGTAAAGTTTCTTCATATAATCGGAATTCAAGCCAAAAACTTGATATTAGTCATTAAATAACGGTTTTTTATTACAACTCTGTTGCGTGATTTGTTATTATATCCCAAGTTTAAATTAACTTACTTAACTTAATTTGCTTTAGGGGCATGGACCCCCCGTTATGCTTATGGACGGTAGAGGGCCTTCGAGAGGTGCCTGTGGAAGCTATAAATACGATTGAAATTATTGGTTATTTTGCCTCTGTAATGGTGGCAATCTCTCTAATGATGAAGAATATCATTTGGTTACGCTGGTTGAATTTTGTGGGATGTACACTCTTTGTTATCTATGGTGTGTTTATTTCAGCTTGGCCAGTAGCAGGGATGAATGCGTTTGTTGCCTGTATTAACATTTATCATTTGACGAAAATTTACCGTGCTAAGGCAAATCCAAACGCCATAGCCTAAATTTTATCGAGACGTGTTGTTCTAAACTTGAGGCATATCAATTTAGAACAACACTCCTTCGTTATTCCCACCGCTTATTTCAGCAAATCACTGCTAATCGGTTATTTCAGCGCACCAACGGTCATTATTGTCATAAAACTTTAGGCTAGATGTCACAGAGGCGTCATAGCGATTTTTTAGTCTCATTTTAACAACATCGTACTTGAGTTGGTGTTATATGAGCATCAAGACAAGTATTAAAAACCAAGCCTCAAAGCAAAGAATCTATTACTGAATTTGAGCATTTTAGTAAAGCGACACAGAGAATGCGGATTCACATTGCAGTAAAACTCGCTGGTATACCAGCAAGGAGCCTGTTTTATGTTGAGTTACATTGCAGACTTAGATAAGCGATTTTTTTGTTGTATTGTCGCCTTTACTGATCGCCATGGTCTTTATGCCTATGCCAAGCGACTATCTGCGAGTGGCGATGGACATCTGTACTTGTATTTATCTGTAGGTTTGATGTTGGCTCATTCTCAGGGGCAGGCGCTATTCAATTTAATGTTAGTGAGTTTTCTGGTTGAATTGCCGCTGTATTTATTATTGAAAAATAGCATTCGGCGAACTCGTCCATGCCACGCCTTAGTGGGGTTTGAAAGTGGCTTTGAGCCATCGGATCGTTTTAGTTTGCCATCTGGCCATACGGCAGCGGCCTTTATCATGGCGACAAGTGTGGCGCAGATTTATCCCGTTGCCGCTCCCGCAGCATATTTATGGGCGCTAGGTGTTAGTTGTTCGCGTGTTGCATTAGGAGTGCACTATCCCTTAGATATCATGGCCGGGGCTTCACTAGGGGCTGGAGTTGTATTACTCGTTCATCAACTGATTTAACTCACATCCTATTAAATGTACCACTTCATTTTATTACCAACATCTTTCATATTTATTGGTTAAAGGATAACGAATGCGAATACTCTACGGAGTTCAAGGCACAGGGAATGGCCACTTAAGTCGTGCTCGAGTGATGGCTAAGGCGCTGATGGAGCAAGATATTAAAGTGGACTTTTTATTCTCTGGGCGTAAGCCGGATCAATACTTTGATATGCAATGTTTTGGTGATTATCGTGTGCAAACAGGAATGACGTTTGCGACTCATTCTGGGCGGCTTAATTTGCCACAAACGGTGAGACAGAACTTATCACTATCCTTAATGAAAGATATTCAAGCTTTAGATTTAAGTTGTTACGATCTGGTTCTTAATGATTTCGAGCCTATTTCTGCTTGGGCTGCACGGCGTCAAGGCGTGCCATCAATTGGCATTAGCCATCAAGCTGCGCTGATCCATCCTGTGCCTAAAATGGGGAATACTTGGCTTAACGAGTTGTTGCTTATGTACTTTGCGCCTGTGGATGTGGCGCTCGGTTGCCATTGGCACCATTTCGGGTTTCCGATATTGCCCCCCTTTGTTGAGGTCGTTCCCTGTTCTTCTGAGCATACTCACCAAATCCTTGTGTACTTACCCTTTGAAGATGTGGATACGATAGCCAGTTTTCTGGCTCCTTTTTCTGACTATCAGTTCTTGGTGTATCACAGCCAGCAACCTCAGGTGCAAACAGCCAAACATATCCAATGGTATGGCTTTAACCGTGATGGTTTTAAGCAACATCTAGCGAGTTGCGGCGGCGTGATTGGTAATGCAGGGTTTGAACTTGCCAGCGAGGCGTTAACATTAGGGAAAAAACTATTGGTAAAACCTTTGATTGGGCAGTTTGAACAGTTATCAAATGTGGCCGCATTACAATTGCTTGCCGCCGCAGATAGCATGATGACGCTTGATATTTATGTGCTAAAGCGTTGGCTTAAAGCGGCATCACCAAATCCGATTGCTTATCCTCAGGTGGGGGATACTCTCGTGAAATGGCTTCGAGGTGGTGATTGGCATCATAGCCAACCATTATGCCAAGAGCTATGGGCACAAGTGGCACTTCCAGACACATGGCGTTAACCCTGTGTTCGATTGACATGAAAAGTAGGTGAGACACTAGCTGGCTTTATGGGCTTAGCGTATAATTTGGGCAATTTTGCTGTTAGCCCCTTTCAGCACGTCTATGTTGGCCTAGTCTGGCCGTTGATTATGTTGTTATAAATGAGCCTCAAGAAGTTTACTCAGTACAAGCTACTGTTTTTAATGTTGTTATCTCTTTGTATTTTACTTCCTTTTATTCCAGATCAGGCTTATCACATTCCCGGTCCCGATATCGCGGAGCAAAATTTTCATGTTATTGAGTTTAATGATCAAGGCCAAGCTCATGATGATAGACAGTGGCAAGGTTTACGGGATCGTATTTTACAACCCAATAACGATATCGCTCCTGAGTTGCTAATTTTCGTTCATGGCTGGCACCATAGTGCTAATCCAAAAGATGAAAATTTTGTGGCGTTTGAACAATTTTACCGACAAATGGCGGCATCAGATAAACAACGTAACTTATTGGGTCTTTATATTGGTTGGCGTGGCGATAAATATGATCCTTTCTGGCTCGACGGCTCGGACGATGCAACCAGTCAAATTGAACCCATAGATTTTCCGACGATTTTGCAACGTAAACGAGTGGCTAAACGCATTGGTCAGCAGGGATTGTCGCAGTTATTTGATAAGCTAGATGGCTTAGTCTCTAATCATCAATTACTGCGTTATACCGTTATAGGCCATAGCCTAGGCGGTTCAGTTGTATTACACGCCAGTAAGGATCGTATTAAAGCTGCAATTGATAATGGCCAAGATAATCCCAATTTATTTTTGTTGTTAAACCCCGCTGTGCCTGCGAAGGATTACCAACCTTTAGATAAGTTAGTGAGTTTGGATAGGCAAAAACCGAGTATGGTTGTGCTGCAATCTAAGGGGGATTTTGCGGTAAAAGAAGCTTTCAATTATATCAAGGATGGCGAGCGTGCTGTGGGTAACTCTTGGGCAATTACCCATGATATCGATAAATGTTCTGGTGGAAACTGCAATACCCCAATAAAGATGCCTTCGGCACTGATGGCTCACGATAAAATTCCTGGCTGTATGATGACTCTTGCCAATTCAGGTTGGAAAATTCGCGCTCGCTTACAGGCTCGTCGCAGCGTACAAACCTGTCCCGATGCTAATATGCAGGCAGTGTGGGTGTTGGCTGTGTCGGATGAGATTGTCTCTGGGCACAATGGTATTCTCACAGCGGATCATGCCAAAGCCTTGTCTGAAGTGATGAGTATGATTGATTTGTATCGAAATCAATTACCTAAACATGCGGTTGAAAGTCCAGCCAACCAAGATCTCGGCGCGCTAACGCCAGAGTCTGGAGCAGTAGTCTCTGCGGAAGGTGAAATAGCCGTACCAGAGGAGCCTGTTGTTATCGTTGAACCTTTACCAAATGAGCAAAGTTCAGACTCTCAGCGTCAAGATGAATCTCCTATTACCGAAGTGCCACCAGTGCCAATCATTGATTCTGAGCCAGACTCAACGTCTGAGAGTCAGCCTGAGGAAGACATCAAACCTCGACCTGAGACTAAAGACATGTAAGCCATCTAGGGAAAGTGCTAATGGCTTAAGGATATGTTCAGTATCAAGCCATAACCACCAGATTGTACTTGATGTTATCTGTCAATCTGGTGGTCGTTTAAACGAGATTATGCTGTTTTAAACTGCTTAACATTTTGCTCTAATGTTTTTGCCAGTACTTCAAGTTTTTGACTTGCAATGGTAATTTTACTGGCTTGTTCCTCTGCGAGCGAGGCGGAATGAGTAATTTGGCTAAAGTTACGATTGATTTCTGATGCCACGACGGACTGTTCTTCCGCAGCAGTGGCGATCTGAGTGTTCATATCGCTTATTTTGGTGACTGATAGATTGATTGCATACAATGAATCACCTGCAGATTTGGCTTGTTCGACACTGATTTCAGCCTGAGTCTTACCTTCATTCATCACGGCGACAGCATTTATTGAGTTGCTTTGCATCTTCTCAATAACCGTTTGTACTTGCCCTGTGGATTCTTGCGTGCGGCGTGCTAGATTTCGAACTTCATCGGCAACCACGGCAAAGCCACGGCCTTGCTCCCCAGCTCTTGCTGCTTCAATTGCGGCATTGAGTGCGAGTAAATTTGTTTGCTCTGCAATGCTTTGAATCACTTCTAATACTGAACCAATTTGACGGCTATCCTCTGATAAATTGTTAATAATCACAGCAGCTTCGCTAACTTTGTCTGCAAGTTTATTAATACTTGACTGAGTTTTGCTCACTTCATTTTGCCCTGCATTGAACTCATTCATTGCCGTTTGTGCTAAAACGGCGGCATCACTGGTGTGATTTGCAACCTCAGAAACGGTCGAAGACATCTGGTTTATTGCTGTAGCACCCTGCTCTGTGGCGGCTTTTTGATTACTGATTAAATCTTCATTGTACTTTGCTGTCAGTAATAATTCGTTTGATGCTGAAAGTAGTTCGCTGGCAGCCTTTATTGAATTTTTAGTGATCCCTGACATATGGTCAGTTAAATCTTTAAGTGCACTTAAAATACTTTCGGAAGTATGGAATTTAACTTGTGTCGTTAAATCACCTGATGCGATTTCTTTTATAACAAAAGCCGCATATTCAAGCTCGCCACCGACAAGTTTTTTTAATCGATTAACGGTACTAATCGCCACAAGGGAGCCGATAATAATCGCAATAGTGGTCACAACGAGCATGATCCACTGGAAACTGTTTGTTTGTTCACGTGCCGAGGCAACTTGATGTTGTATTGCTTCTTCTTGATAATCAATTAACTTATTAATTCGTTTAAGCCATTCACTGTAGGCAGGTGAAACTGTGGTAATCAAATAATCGGTTGCTTCGGCTTGACGGCCATTATTGATCATACTGAGCAAGTTTTCGGTTAATGATAAGGTTGAAGCCTCTATTTCTTTGATTGACCGTAGTAGGTTTTGTTCTTCTGGTGTGTGCTTTACCTTTGCATACATGGCATCTAATGTAACTGCCGCTTTCTGGTAGTACTCATTCAGACGAACAATGTCATTTTGGTGTAATTTTGATTTATCGTTATCTTTGGCTAAAACGACATCTCTAATGGAAATAGCCCTATCATGCACGCTACCACGGAAGTTAATGGCTTGGCGTTGTTCTACAGCCGTTTGCTCGGACAGTTCAGTCAAATTTTCATCAGCTATGCTGATTTTGAACAAGCCAAAGAGTGTGATACCAAGCATGATCAATAGCAGCACAGCGAAGCCTGAATACAAACGTTTTATTACATTCATTAATAACACCTTATTTTGATATTAGGTTTCTTGCCATATCTGATGTTTAGTATACGTAAAGTGACTACTTTAGATCACTAAAAGACCAAATTAACTAATTGATTCAGGTCAATTTCAGGTCGAAAATGGGTTTAACCTTTAAATGAACCTGTAGTTATCATGCCAGTTTATTCTAGTGTTCAGGTAAACATTTATCATAAACAGGTTATTGTGGATTTTTGGTCTGCCACTTTCGCCAAGTAAGCAGGATAAGTACGGCAAGTATCAAGCTGACACCTGCCCATGTTGGATATTTATGCTGGTGGTAGAATGCCAATATTGGTGTTATCTCATCACGGATAATGGCGGGGCCAAGACCAAATATACTTACCCAAATACTGGTGGCAAGACAGTTACCTACTACAAACTGTTTCAGCGGCATTTTTGCCAGTCCGCAGCCGATAAACATGAATTGTTTTAAGCCTTCGATAAAACGACTCAGGATTAATGCTGCTATACCATATTGACCGATAACGCTGTGGATCTTGTCTTCTAATTGTGGTTTTATCCAGCCTTTGTTCAGTAACACCTCCCCGAAGCGCCAACCGATATAATACCCAAAGCTATTCCCGCAAAGTGCACCACAAGCGGCCACCATCAAAACAGCAGATAATGACATTTGACCTGTAGCGGCTAATAAACTGGCGACGATTAATAGGGATTGCCCCGGAGCAGGAATGCCAAATCCTTCGACCGCGATAGCGATAAACAGTAAGACATAACCATATTCTTGTAGCCATGGCGTGAGCTCACTCATGATATGTTGTAATGCATCAGGCATAGGGAAAAGGTTTAATATTAACTTGGAATATGTAGCATCATACAAGTGAAGCGCTAAGACTGAATAGGTTTATGAGCAAAGTTTCATGCTTGCTATATCTGATTATGCACAAGGGGTTTAGCAGTAAATATCTGATTGGTTGAAATACAAAAGGCCGAACTCAGTTCGGCCTTTTGTATCGCGCATCGCGATTAAGCGAATGCAGCTTGTAGTTGCGGCACAACTTGCTTCTTACGGCTTAATACACCGTCTAACCATACTTTGCCATCAACTGGGGTTTTACCATAAGCGCGGTTAACCAGATCGGCATCGTCAGAAACCACTAACAACTCAGAGCCTTCTTTCATAATATCGGTCAGCAGTAACAATACGCTGTGACGGTTGCCTTCAACTTTCAGTGCTTTGATATCGGCTTCCAGTTCAGCTTTGATTGTATCAAATACAGACAGATCGATGACTTCTAGCTGGCCGATACCGACTAAGTGACCATTCATGTTGAAGTCTTTAAAGTCGCGCATAACGAGATCGCGTGCAGGCGTGCCTTCAACGGCAGATTTTACTTTGAACATTTCCATGCCCAGTGCTTTAAAATCTTCAATGCCCGCAATTTCAGCTAAGGCTTCAACGCAGCGAATGTCCGCTGTGGTGCAAGTGGGTGATTTGAAAATCACAGTGTCGCTCAAAATGGCGCACATCATAATGCCAGCAATGTTTTTAGGAATGGCGACTTGGTAAAAGTCGTACATCATCTTGATTACTGTGTTGCTGCAACCGACTGGGCGGATCCAACATTCTAATGGGGTATCTGTTGTCAGATCGCCTAATTTGTGATGATCAACGATACCGACAATTGTCGCCTTAGCGATATCGTCTGGTGCTTGAGTCAGTTCAGAGTGGTCAACAATATAGACCTGCTCGCCTGCATAGCTGGTTTTGTATTCTGGCGCTTCAAAGCCGAAACGCTCTAAAATAAAAGCCGTTTCTGGCGATAACTCACCTAAACGTGCGGCAACGGCTTCTTCACCGATTTGGTTTTTTAAATAAGCTAAGGCGATAGCACCGCAGATTGAATCAGAATCGGGAATTTTGTGACCGACAACGTAAATGGGCATTTCAGGGACTCTCCTTTAAATTTGTGACAATTTTAGCAATATTTGGCCTTAATCGGAAATAGCCAAAGCGCATATCACTCTGGCTTTAAGCTGCTATTACGCTAAAAGATATTGAACTTGAATTTGGGCAATAGGCTTACACTTTGACTTTTATCACGACCTTGCGTACTGCGGTCGCAGGATGCCCTGTACCGGGCATATGTATGTCGCCAGGGAAAAATAGCGCAAACATGCCCGCTTTGAGTTTGATATAAGAGGCATTTTCTTTATTTGACTCGTAATCAAATCCCGCATAATCATGTTTTTCAAAATAGGGTTTTGAGGGAGTCTGATCGACTAAAGGCAAGTAACCAAACTCTTCTTCTCCGCTGAAAACATATTGCACGTCGATATATTTTTGGTGCACTTCAAAGGATTCAGTTGATTGATGTTTTGTGTGGTAGTCGTTAACTATCACAAAAATATCATCTCCATCGAGAGGGTAATTTCCCACAGGTAGCTGACTAAAGTCAGTCGTTGCTAAATGCTCCAGCGCACTCGCAATACGGGGATTTAGGGTTTGATAAATATGACGGTTAGCTAAAGTATCAACGATCATCTGTTACTCGATATGGCAGAAGGGAAATGGATAAATTATGGCTGATTATAATCAGATCCCTTTGGTTTAGACATCAAGTTTAAAGATAAAACAACAGGCCATGGAATGGCCTGTTGTTATGAAACGATGAACTCATTAGTAAGTGTATTTGGCTTCTAAGAAGTAGTAGCCACCATTAAAGCCAAAGGGGGTATTGGTTAATGGGTAGACGAAGATACCATTGAAGTTATTGTTATCTGGTCGTTTTTCTGGATACACATCAAACAAGTTTTGCACCCCAGCGGTAAAGCTTAGCGCATCAGTGGCGGCGTATCTTACCGACAGATCCATTACCCATTGATCGCTATAGTTTACATCGCCCGTTGAATAACCTTCACTATAGTCACCAAAGTAGTTTAAGCGAACATTGGTTTTAAAGTCCCCTAACTCATGGGTTAGCCCAATACTGCCCGTGTTATGCGGCGTAGCAGACGTCATGCGGGTTCTTTCTATACCATCAAAGAGTTTCTTTTCTAATCCGCCTAAAATAGACGGCAGATTGATGTCTTGGATCTCGGTTTTATTATAGGCATAGGCTAAATTCGCCCGTAAATCGCCCCAAGTGCCAATATCAATATCTTGGCTAACAACGAGATCGACCCCGCGAGTGCGGCTATCGACGGCATTGACGAAAAATCGTGCTGAATCGGCATTGGTGCCCGCAAGTGCCGCTGCAACCGCAGGGCTATCAGTCGCTCTTAGGGAGCCAGATAAGATGATGCGATCATCAATCTCGATTTGGTAAGTGTCGAGTGTTACCGCGAGGCCAGAGTCATTGGTATAAACAAGACCGAGACTAAATGATTGCGATATTTCAGGTTCTAGTTCGTTAATTCCAAGCGCCTTTGTCACTGGTGATAAGGTGTTGAAGGTGCCTGATTCAACTGGAACTAGCTGGCCTGTCACAGGATCGGGATTAAATAGGGTTGATATGTTGCTGAAGTACAGTTGTTGTACGCTTGGCGCTCTAAAGCCTGTATTGATAGTGCCACGCAGGGCTAAGTTGTCGGTAAAATCATAACGACCCGCTAACTTCCAGCTTGTATTGCCACCAAAGTCAGAATAGTTTTCGTAGCGCAGCGCCGCAGCCCAATAAAACTCGTTGGTTAGCTGGTTTTCAAGTTCGGCATAAATGCCTGTATTATCGCGTGTTTCATTGACCTCGGACTCAGGGGTAAAACCGGTGAAACCTTGGCTACCGGGTGCTTTACCATTGTAGCCACCATTGATATAGGAGCCTTCTTCTCCGGCTTCAATTTCATAACCGTTTTGACGCCATGAAATCCCCGTCGCAAACAGAATTTCAGAATCGTTCACAAAGGCAAAATAGCGAGAAATATCTAAATTGATATTGGTTTCACGGGTAGCCAATGTTCCAGCATCGAATTCAGTAGGACTTTCAGGACCTAATGAAGCATTTAACGTATTGACGATATTATAGTTGAATGAGTTTTTACCATATCCCACAGAGGTATCAATATCCCAATCACTTAGATTGAATTCATAGCCTAGGGTAAGAGAAGAATCGATAATTTTGGGGTTAATTTGCGGTAAAAAACCGTCGGGATACACTTCGGGTAAGTTACGGGCATCGAGAGCTAAACGGTAAAAGGCCCCTGATTTAGTCTCACGTTGACTGATGCCGCCAAAGGCATACAGTTTTCCATCAGTAGAGATAGGCTGAGCCGCATTGATAAATAAACCGACATTATCATATTCGGCATCACCAACCTGGTGGCTCTTACGGTTAAATGTCGCTTCGCGCGGATCGTCAGAACCATCTGCTAGTTTAGGGTATTGCTGCCGTGGATCGAGTCCTGCGCGGTTTGTGCTGTCTTTGTGATGCGCTTCTAGGGCGACATTCACAAAGCCATCATTGCTTAAACTGATCCCATGGTTAACGCCTACACGCCATTGCTCACCGTCACCTTGGTAGGTTTGTCCGGCTTGCGCCGAGACGCTACCACCTTGATCGCTGTCCTTGAGTACCACGTTAATCACGCCGGCAATCGCATCTGAACCGTATTGCGCTGAGGCACCATCTCGGAGAATTTCAATGCGTTTTATCGCTGTCATTGGAATCGCATTTAAATCGACGTTAGAGGAGCCTTTTCCCATAGTGCCGCTTAAATGTACTAGGGCAGAACCATGGCGACGCTTGCCATTTACGAGTACTAAGGTGTGGTCTGGCGACAGGCCGCGTAAGCTCGCGGGGCGAACCGCATCTGAACCGTCAGTCACCGAGGAGAATGGAAAGCTATAGCTTGGCGCCGCAAATTGCAGCGCTTTCGCGGTTTCCGTCATACCTGTTGATTCGAGTTGTTCAGCTGTGATGATATCGACAGGGGCAACACTGTCGGTTGCCGTGCGCAAGGCAATACGTGAGCCGATAACTTCAATTTTTTCAACGGCAGCGTGTTGTGAATCTGCTTGTGCGGCAGACATAGTCAATGTAGATGATACTGCTAATGCGATAACGGCTAGACGCATACAACCTCTCAATAATGTATATATAAAACAACAATTAGACCGAACGAAGGTTAACACCATAACAATTGTTACATTTAGACGGATATGTACTAACTCAGAGCGGACTGTTCTAAATCGATATAAATGAATATGTTGTCGGGAGTCATCCTTAAGACACTTTTAAAAAGTGGAGGTGTTTCTGGTTACACAAATCGGGTGGATGCTTTTTTACTTGCTTAGGAAGGAAATTATTTCTACTGCTACACTCTAAGTTAATAGGGAATGTAGGTGAGTTACTGATCATTTCCTTTTATTTCAGGGCGGGAGGTTGCTATGCAAACACGAGAAATGGCGTTAATCATACGCGATGCCTTGTTACTGCCACAGGGAAGGATTGAAGTTAGAGTGGTGGAGCCCGGTTATTTGCGAATGGTGGCAGATGTGCTTAAAGGGAAATATGATTTAGCCTTTGCTGCGGCAAATCCACGTGGAAATCCGCCCTGTTATCCTACTGCGACTCAGTGCAATATTATTGATTTTAATCAGTTAGAGGATGATTCTCTTAGCATTGTGCTCGAAGGGCGACAAAGGGTAAATATACTTTCAGCTGCGCAGGCTAAAGATAAAGTCTGGATGTCGCGTACCTTACCTTGTCGTAATTGGCGGCATGAGCCAATCAAAGGTGAGTTTGAATTAATTAGCGCCGCTCTAGAGCAATTCTATGAGGTTAACCCCGCGCTCTTGGAGCTTTATGCCCAAGTGCATTTAGAAGATGCGGCTTGGGTCAGCCAGCGTTGGCTTGAGGTTTTACCTATGTATAACAAAGATAAATTAGTGTTGGTCAATCAACCAGATTGCCATAAGACACTGGATTTTGTATTACAACTGATCAAGTCGCATGTAGACTGAAAAAGCCTATAAACGCTAGAATAGCGGCTTATCAATAGCCGCTTTTTTTCGATATGACCTTAACTGTCCGCGCCGCTCAACCTTCCTATGTAGTACTGCCCCGGAATATTACCGATACGCCGACAGTATTTGCGTTTCTTTCGACACACTTTGCGCGTATCGGTGAAGAGGTTTGGCGTGAGCGTATTCTCGATGGCAAAGTGCATTGGCAGGATGGCAGTTTGATCGCGCTAGATACGCTTTACCGTCCAATGGCGAGGGTATATTACTATCGCGAAGTACCTGTTGAGACAAAAGTCCCCTTTGAAGAACAGATTCTATTTCAAGACGATAACCTTATCTTGGCCTATAAACCGCATTTTTTGCCTGTAACGCCTAGTGGTAATTATGTGAATGAGTGTTTAGTACATCGATTGAGGCTGCGAACGGGCATCGAGACCATTGCTCCGGCCCATAGATTAGACCGTGAAACCGCAGGAGTGATTTTGATGACAATTCAGCCTGAAACACGTCATCTTTATCATCAACTTTTTGTCGATAATGCCATTTGTAAGAATTATCAGGCCATTGCAAAACTCACACCTGGAATTATTGAGCAATACCAAAAAGGCCATTTAACTTTGCCACTGCATTGGACGGTAAAAAATCGTATGCAGCCAGGTGATCCGAGTTTCACGATGCAAGTGGTTGAAGGTGAAGCGAATAGCCATTCTGAAATCAGTTTGGTGGCGATAAAAGACGACTTAGGATTATTCCATTTAAGCCCGATTACGGGAAAAACGCATCAACTAAGAGTGCATATGCTAAGTCTAGGTATGCCATTGTTAAACGACAGATTTTATCCAAAATTACAGCCCAAAGGTCCAGATAATTTTGCTACACCGTTAAAGTTAATGGCCCAACGTTTGCGGTTTGTGGATCCTGTGAGCGGTATTCACCACAATGCTCAGTGCAATGGGTTTGAGTTTTAAAATCCACTCGTCAAGATAGACTTAAAGGTCGAGCAGTATTTAATAAATGCATTGAATATTAAAGGCTTTTTAAATTAAAGTGAATTCACTTAGCGACGGCATATAGGTGTTGCAATGACGAAGATTTTGGGCACAAGTTTACCTGCAGCCGACCAAGTTGCATTGCTACGAACATTAGGTTTGTTATTACAAATGGGTTTAACCACCTTTGCAGCCGACACCTTTGGCCTTAGCTTGCAAATGGAACCTTTAGTGCATGTACTCGTGTTGGAGACACTATATTTGTCACTCACACTCGTATTACGCAAGCCATTGTTTGCAAAAGAAAGTGGATTATTTATTGCGCTGGGGTTAGATACACTATTTTGGATTTCGTGGTTATATTTTTCCGGTGGTGCCACCAATGCCTTTATCTCGCTATTGTTATTGCCTATCGCCTTGGCCGCTGTCACATTACCAATTTGGGCACCTTGGAGCCTGACGGCGATATCGACCCTTGCCTATAGCTTGATGATTTTTACCGTGCCAGAATCGCAAATGCAGCACCACGGTATGGATATGAGTTCCCACTATTTGGGAATGTGGTTTAACTTTGTGATTTCAGCATTAGTGATGACGACCAGTGTCGCGCTGATCACTAAACGTATGCGTCGTCAAGACGCGCAATTGGCCTTTATGCGTGAGGGACAATTGCGTCAGGAGCAATTACTCGCGCTAGGGACGGCGTCAGCTCAAATGGCACATCAATTGGCTACGCCACTCTCAACCTTAAGATTATTGTTAGACGAAGTTAAGGAAGAAGGTCGTGTTGTATCTGCCAGTGTGGGCGAGATGGAAATTGCTCTCGGTCGCTGTGAACATACTCTTGCCGAATTGCGGCTAGCCACAGAATCGATTCGTGACCGTCGTCAGCATCCGTTAGCTTTAAATGAGCTTATTGATGGACTTAAACAAAAAACCTCATTACTTATGCCACATACAGAGATTAATTGGCAGATTGCCTGTCCCCCTTCGCAGTTGACAGGGCTACACATTTTGACTGATATGAGCCTTGCACCTGCAATCATGGCTTTGATTGAAAATGCTGCCCGCGCCAGTGCTGAAACGCTAGGTGTGGCGCAGGTGGATATTAGTGTGGATAGCGAGCCAAATGAAGAGCTGCTTTATGTGCGGATCCGCGATTACGGCGCCGGAATTGCACCATCATTATTGCCTCAACTCGGTACTCTGCTGGTTGAAAGCCCTAAAGGATTAGGGGTTGCACTGTTACTTAGTCATGCCAGCTTAGAAAGGCTAGGCGCACAGTTAGTTCTGGCTAACCACCCGCAGGGCGGAACCGTTGCCCAAATTTGTTTTACGGTTTTAGTTGACCCGAAAACATTAGATAAGACCGCCTTGGTCGATAAGATAACGCCATGAAAAAATTGTTGATTGTTGAGGATGACCACGCCCTTGCGAGTATTTTGGAACGTCGTCTTGCGCGCCATGGCTTTAATTGTCGTCTAACCCATGATGCTAGCGATGTACTGCTGGTGGCGCGGGAGTTTCGACCCAGCCATATTCTGTTGGATATGAAGCTTGCTGAAGCCAATGGGTTAAGTTTAATTGTGCCGCTGCGTAATTTACTGCCGAAGGTGATGATGGTCTTGCTCACAGGCTATGCCAGTATCGCAACGGCGGTGGAAGCGATTCGCCTCGGCGCCGATAACTATTTGGCTAAACCTGTCGATACCCAAACACTGCTTGTTGCGCTGGATATAGATACGCAGTCACATTTATTGCAAGAGGATGAAATTGATGACTCGCCGCTTAATCCTAAACGGCTGGAGTGGGAACATATTCAGCAAGTGCTCAATGCGAATCAGGGCAATGTGTCGGCTACCGCCCGCCAGCTTGGTATGCATCGCCGTACTTTGCAGCGTAAGTTATTAAAGAAACCCGTGAGTGAAACTGGGCCGCTAAAGTAAACGAGAATGATCTCAAGGAAGGAGTCGTAGGATGCGTGAGTATGATGGTATTGAGGTGCGTTATCGCAGGCCCGATGCAAATTTAGCCAAAAGTTTACAAGTGATTGAAAATCTATTGGGATTTGCGCCAGAACCGCAGCAGTTAGACTTTGATTTATCCTTTTGGGCGGGTGGCGCTGGGGTATTGGATAAACTGGCGATCTCTTGCTTCGTCACGCCCGAGCAGCGGCAAGTTCTACAACAAAAACTGGATTTATATTCTCCCGAAGAGGCTGTTGCACGGGACTATTGGCGTGATGACTTTATCTGGTTAGTCGCCGATCATGAGGTATGCAGTGATATTTTGGCGGCCTCGGCGCAATTTATTAACGACAATAAGGCGCCCTTTCAAGATGAATGCGATACGTTGCAGGCTATCTACTTTGGTTATATGAGCGATGTGAATTGTTGGACGGCGGTATGGGGGCAAGGCAGCCGAATAAACTATGCCTACTTTTGCCAAGGTTAATCGCTGTCAGAGTTAACCTGTGTCAGTGCTAAGCGTTGCCTTATTGCTCTACCAAGGAAGCTCTGCACCATCGTAGGCTAAAAATCTTCCCGTTTGAGCTGGAGTGGCATTGGCAATAATGCTCAATAAACACTGGGCAACGTATTGCGGTGTAAACAATTTATCTTTGGGCACACTCTGCTGAAAAGGTCTGGATAATGACGTATCTGTAGTGCCGGGATGAAGTGATAGTACCACACAGTGTTTCATTGTCCTTTGCCATTCAATCGACAGCGTTTTAAGAAACATATTCAGTGCCGCTTTTGAGGTGCGATAGCTATACCAGCCACCCAATCTGTTATCAGTAATACTGCCGACTTTGGCCGACACCACGGCAAATCTTGCAGACACACTGCGTTTTAACACAGGCTCAAAGTATTTTGCCAGCATGACGCTGGGAAGCGTATTTAACTTTAGATTATGCTGGAAAAAATCCGTATCGAGGGACTGTAAACTTTTTTCAGGCCCGTTATCTTGGGTGTGTAAGATGCCAACACAGTTAATGACCCAATCTAATTTAGCGAGTTGTTCACTTAGCTGTTTAATCTCGGCTTCATTGGTTACATCTAACGCATGCCATTGGATCTTCTCCTGCACATCTTGGGGAGGATGATGCCTGTAGGTGGCATGCACAGCCGCATCTGGATATGTTTCTTGGATTTGTTTAACCATGGCTTTACCAATGCCACCACTTCCGCCAACGATAAGTATTTCCATAACAAAATTCTCCATGGTCAATGTGCCATTATAAAATGTGCCGCTATAAACGGTTTAGATTGGCAAGATTGTGCTCGGCAGTGGCTAATATGGTGTTTCGGACGGATTCTTCCATCTTGTCCCAAGTCTGGTACAGCATGCCAATCCTTGGGTTTTGCGACAATCGTGCGCGATGTTTATTCATAAAGCGCCAATAAAAGCTATTGAATGGGCAAGCGAGTGCGCCGCTACGTTCTTTTATTTTGTAATGACAACCGCTGCAATAGTCGCTCATTTTATTGATATAACTGCCGCTTGCAGCATAGGGTTTTGTGCCGACAATGCCGCCATCTGCAAATAGTGCCATGCCGCGAGTATTGGGCATTTCGACCCATTCAATCGCATCCACATACACGCCTAAATACCACTCATCTACCTGATTTGGCTCGATTTCGGTTAATAAACAAAAATTGCCGATCACCATTAGGCGCTGAATATGATGGGCATAGGCAAAATCCAATGATTGAGATAACGCATGGCGCAGGCAATTCATTTGAGTCTTGCCATTCCAAAAGTAGTCGGGCAGCTTGCGTGTGGCCTCGAGGGTATTAATACTGGCGTACTGCGGCATATTCGCCCAATAAATTCCGCGAACGTATTCTCGCCAGCCGAGGATTTGCCGAACAAAACCTTCGACTTGGGCTATCTCGATATGCGGGTTGGCCTGATAATGCTCAATCACCGCATTAATCACTTCTAATGGGCTGATAAGTTTAGCGTTTAGGCTAAATGACAGCCGGCTATGATATAGGCTCCACTGCGCCGGATGTTGCTGGGTCATCGCATCTTGAAAGCGGCCAAAGGCGGGCAGGCAATACTCGCAAAAATACCTAAGCAACTCGAGGCTTTGCGCGCGGTTTATCGGCCAGAGTAAATGCATATCCGCCTTGCCCATAGTGTTAATGCCATGGCGTTTAAGGCGCTCGAGAATGTCTTCTACATTGTGGCCAAACATCAAGGGTGTTGGTAATGATTTCAGATCTTGGGATTTAAGCTTTTGCCTATTGCTCGCATCAAAATTCCATTGCCCACCAACAGGCTTGCCATCCTCTATTAAGATATTGAATCTTTTGCGCATTCGCCGATAAAAATGCTCCATCATTCTGTGCTGCCCTTGGGGGAACTCCCTATCAATCTCGGCAAAGGGTAATAAAAAGTGCTCAGTATCGACGCAGTTCACCGTTATATTGGCAAGCTTAAGTTGGCTTAACTGGGCTAACAGTCGATATTCGTCAGGCCGTTGATATTCAAACTTAATTGCACCTGTTTCGGTGATATAGTGTTGGAGTAAGGCATTCAGATCGGCAAAGTTTTGGGTATCGTCGAGGGTGAGGTAACGCACCTGATGCCCGTCCGCGCAAAGCTTGCTGGCGAATTGTGTCATAGCACTGAAAAAGGCACAGATCTTTTGCACATGGTGCGTCACATAGGTGTTTTCTTGATGTAATTCTGCAATTAAATACAGTACCTTGGGATCGACCTGCTTATACCAAGTATGCTGCGCATTAAGCTGATCGCCTAAAATTAACCTGACCGAATGGAAGTGCTTTAATTGCTGCCGTAATTGCATTAGGTGGGCTCTGGTGAATGATCTTTGCAATTGGGGATACGATGATATGGGTGGTTGGGATCAATCTGAAGGTGGTTTTACAGGGGAAGTTTTATCGCTGTGATTTGGGATTGGGCAAGGAGGATAGGACGAGCAGTCCTCCTTGGTCGACTCTTTATAAAAATCAGGGGGTGAAGCCCCACGACTTTAAACTTAAAAAGACTACTGAAAGTTTAAGTTAACGCAACGCTTAATTACTTGCTTAAAGTACTTATAATAAACCCGCAATCATTCGATGGCGTTAACCAACCCAGTTTGTCGCGCATAGCTCTCTAGCTTGATATCAAGATTATCCAAGTCTTTATAAAACTCATCATCGAGTTGATTGAGTCGTGCTTCGGCTATTGGATTATCAGTTGCGGCCAGACGCTGGTCTCTATTGGTGGGGACTGGATGGTCGCCAAATACCGCCTGTTTGGCTTGTTGTAATAGAGCTAACGAGTGCAAAGCGCCTATTTGCTGAAGGCCGCGCTCGGCAACTTCATAATGCTCGCCCGATGAGTTATCGAAATATTGAATGAAGCCGCCGTTATAGACTTCGCCAGATAGGCAATTGACTGCGTAATAGTATTGCGCTGCTTCGCTTAGCGTGTGAAAACCCTGCTTATCGTCGTGCACCCTCACCACAATATCTCGCCACAGTGCTCTAAAAGGGCAAGTTTTATCTAATTCCCGCTCCTGCTGATAATAGGCTTTTGCCTGCTCGATATTTTCTCGATTACCATTTTTACAGGGCATACATAAGCCCGCGTTTCGCTCGGCGGTGCTGGGCATGATTAAGGTTTGGCAGGCTGTGCAGGGGACTTTTTCCGACATTATCTTTCCTTAGATGCCCTAGTCAGTAAGGCTTTGGTGTTATGGCCCAAGGAGAAAACAGAGCAATCTCCTTGGGCAATACTAGGCTATTCAACCGATTAGTTGTACTTAATATTCATCGAGATCAGCGGTTCGCGCGAGGCTTTTTCAGCGCGTAGGCGAGCTAAGTATTTTTCCCATAACTCCACTTGGTGGGTGGAGAGATCGTAGAGTACTTTCCACGAGAATAGGCCTGTGTCGTGGCCGTCATCGAAGACGATTTTTACCGCATAGTTACCAACCGGTTCGATGCTGGTGATATTGACGTTTTTCTTATGGGTGACCAGCTTTGGGTTGCCGTGACCATGCACTTCGGCAGAGGGCGAGTAGACTCTGAGCATCTCGCAGCTAAGTTGATATTGCTCTCCATTATCGAAACTGATTTCTAGAATGCGCGATTTACGTTTCAGTTTAAGATCAATGACATTGGGGCTTGCTGTGGTCATAGGTTGGTTACCAGAAAATGCTAGGGATAAGATAAGGACTCATTAAAATAACGCCTGATTAATGTAACCGCTTGCCGCCAAGGATACAAAGGGTAAGCCAGAGCTGTCTATCTCTGGGAGGAGGCTTTTTCGTTTAAGTCACACTTTTGCTTTTGAGTTGTCGTTCATCGCCAAGTTGTTTGGGCTTGGCGATGAACGGGGGCGCACTAGAGAATAAAGCGGCTTAAGTCTTCGTCCTGCACCAGATTATCTAAGTGGGCACTCACATAATCGGCATCAATCACAAAGGCGCTGCCAGACTTGTCGGAAGCCTCATAAGAAATATCTTCCATTAGCTTTTCCATCACAGTATGCAGACGACGGGCGCCGATATTTTCGGTGCGCTCGTTGACTTGCCATGCGGCTTTGGCAATGCTTTCAATGCCAGATTCGGTAAACTCGACCTTAACGCCTTCTGTCCCCATGAGTGCCACATATTGCTCGGTGAGCGAGGCGTGTGGTTCGGTCAAAATGCGTTTAAAATCATCGGCAGAGAGTGCATCTAGCTCAACACGAATAGGTAGGCGTCCCTGTAATTCAGGGATTAAATCCGAGGGTTTTGCCATCTGGAACGCGCCAGAGGCGATAAACAGAATATGGTCTGTTTTTACCATGCCGTGTTTAGTGGTCACAGTGCAGCCTTCAACCAGCGGCAGCAGGTCACGTTGCACACCTTCGCGTGAAACATCTGGCCCTGAGGTTTCGCCGCGCTTACAGATTTTATCGATTTCATCGAGGAACACTATGCCGTGTTGCTCAACCATTTCAATGGCTTGCTCTTTTAAATCCTCTTGATTCACCAACTTAGCGGCTTCTTCCTCGATCAATAGCTTAAAGGCTTCTTTGATCTTCATCTTGCGACGTTTTGCCGGTGCTTGGCCCATGTTTTTAAACAGGCTTTGCAGTTGGTTTGTCATTTCTTCCATGCCCGGTGGCGACATGATTTCAATACCAATCTGCGGCTGTGCCACATCGATATCGATTTCCTTATCATCCAATTGACCTTCGCGTAGTTTCTTGCGGAAGATTTGGCGGGTGTTGGAACCCGTGTCGGTGTCTGTGCTTTCCCAGTCATTTTTCGGCTTAGGCAGCAGGGCGTCGAGAATGCGCTCTTCGGCATGTTCTTCAGCGAGCTGACGGCACTTGCCCATTTGTTGTTCACGGGTCAGTTTGATGGCGATATCGGTCAAATCACGGATGATTTGCTCGACTTCTTTACCGACATAACCCACTTCGGTGAACTTAGTGGCTTCGACCTTAATAAAAGGCGCATTCGCGAGTTTGGCTAAACGGCGGGCTATTTCGGTTTTACCCACACCTGTTGGGCCAATCATCAGAATATTTTTGGGGGTGACTTCTTGACGGAAGTCGGCATCTAGTTGCATGCGGCGCCAGCGGTTACGCAGGGCTACGGCAACGGAGCGTTTGGCTTTTTTCTGGCCGATAATGTGTGCATCCAGCTCGTGGACAATCTCACGGGGGGTCATTTCAGACATAATATTCCTCACGGGCTGTTTAGTAATTGAGTTCTTCAATCGTTTTGAATTGATTGGTAAACACGCAAATATCGCCGGCAATAGTTAAGGACTTTTCTGCGATTTCGAGTGCCGATAATTCGGTGTTTTGCAACAGTGCCAGCGCCGCCGCTTGGGCATAATTACCACCCGAGCCAATGGCGACTAAGTCATACTCTGGCTGTACCACATCGCCGTTGCCTGTGATGATAAGCGACGCTTCCGCATCGGCCACCACTAGCATAGCTTCGAGTTTGCGCAGCATGCGATCGGTTCGCCAATCTTTGGCAAGCTCAACGGCCGAGCGCAGTAAATGGCCTTGGTGCATTTCGAGTTTGGCCTCAAAACGCTCAAATAGGGTAAAGGCGTCAGCGGTGCCGCCAGCAAAACCGGCTAATACCTTGTTGTGATATAAGCGACGCACTTTCTTGGCGTTACCTTTCATCACGGTATTGCCTAGGGAGACTTGTCCATCGCCGGCGATGACAACTTGGTTATTACGGCGTACTGATACGATAGTGGTCACTTTTGAATCCTCTTCTCTGGCCCGCCATGACAAATCATGCGGTGGATGATGGAGTAGATATGGGGATAGATGACAATAATTCAAGTTGTAGAAAGAAAAGCCAAAGGAGTTTGCGATCTTTGGCATTCTTTTCGCGGGGAAAATAGGCGGTTACTGGGAAAGAGTGGATCGACCCACTTCAGTGTGGCCATTAAGGGGATAGTATTTGAGTTCCCAATTTTCACTGCCTAAACGACGATCATCTGAGACATAATTGAAATAGCAAAAGGTATTTGGATTAGTTATTGGGCCGCCACTGTACCAATAAACAATGTCAGTGTTGGGCACTTGCTGCCAGTCGAAGTGATTAGCCAGGACAAATTCATTGTTTCCAATTAGGTTGTGCCATAGCTCACCGCAAAACTCGCCCTGTAATTGGGTTCCTGCATTACTGCTACTTGCCGTATCGATACCGAGTGGAAATCCAGTGGAGGTTGAATCTATTTTTCCATCACCATAACAGGCGAGATCTTGGATATAACCAGAGTGACCGCCCGCAAGCCAGCAACTGTGATAAAGCTTAACACCAGAGGTAAAGGCCGCAAATGCGGTTTTGGCTCTGGCATCGTGAGCATCTTGGCCTAGGTTTAAAAACCGTGGTGCTGCGACGACGGCCAAGATCCCAAGGATGATAATGACCACAACCAGCTCAATTAACGTAAAGCCCTTCGAGGACTGCAAACGACTCATATTGCTCACCTATCTGTTAGAGGACAATATTCTAACGGAACTTTGATTTGCAATCAGTAAGCCATTGATAATATTTAGTTGTTTAACATTGTTGTTACATGAGACTGCTGTAAGATGGCAAGCCAGAACTTTACCTTTCAATGCCATCTGCCGAATGTAAACGGCTTATAAAGCCGTGTTGTCTATAACACGATAGCGGGTTTGTACGTAACCATTGTCATATTGCTGCGTGTGGATTGGCATTAATGGTATGGCTTGGGGTACGTCACTAAAGAGCGGAATACCTTTACCCAGTAAAGTGGGGATGCGAGTGAGCGTGAGTTCCTGAATTAGCCCTGCCGCTAAAAAGCCTTGGATTGTTTGGCCGCCATCGATATAGAGATGTTTGAAGCCACGCTCTCTGAGTTGCTTGCTAATATTTGCCGCATCGCCATTAAGCACTTGTACGTGCTCACTTAACGCCGACGGTACTGTTATGCCGCTGCGACTTAATACAAACACTGGGATATTCATATAGGGCCAATCACAATCGAAGGAGAGGACTTTTTCAAAGCTTTTTCGTCCCATTACAATCGCATCGATAGTGTCGATAAAAGCATGATAACCAAAGTCTTCATCGGGATTAGTACTGGGGTGCTGATTTAAAAAGTCGATATCCCCATCGGGCGTCGCGATATAACCGTCGAGGGTCGCGGCAATAAAAACAGAAGCTTTCATTTATTCTTCCTTAATGCGATTTCCGTGCATGTTTCTCTAATGATTCTTTCAGTGCTTGTTGCTGAGCGAGGCAGTCTTGTTTTGCTTTGCCGGACATATCGTTACACGTTTGACTTTTATCTGGGCCTTCTAATATGGCGGCAGCAACATAAACCGCGGCGTCTGCGGCATTGCATTCTTGTGTGCTGTAAGGCGAGTTTGCATCGCATTTCGCAT
This sequence comes from Shewanella sp. JNE2, assembly GCF_023159115.1. Classification (NCBI taxonomy): domain Bacteria; kingdom Pseudomonadati; phylum Pseudomonadota; class Gammaproteobacteria; order Alteromonadales; family Shewanellaceae; genus Shewanella; species Shewanella sp. JNE2. Next base: position 495,749 of record NZ_CP096169.1, read on the forward strand.
TTAATGGCCCAACACAGCCGCCAATAGAGGTTAATAAAAATAGACTAAAAATGATGAATATGAAGGATTTGAACATAGGCTGCCATGGGTCTTATCATTTGAAATGGCCGTCAATTATATAACCCGTCCGCAGTGTGAGCCCAGTGCTGAATTATTCCATTCTATTGTGGGTGTTTTTCTGAGGTAAAGAAACTCGAAAATCAAACATATAAAAAAATCCCCGAGGGCACTGGCAGGCTCTCGGGGTGAAGGTTCAAAAGCAGTGGATTTCTTGAGCGCCAGCAGGGCACAGAGGAAAGAACCTATTGCGAGAGTGTGCGCTTTGATACGATTTTTAACAAAGCCAAATGCACAAACTGCGACAGCTTGTCGCAGGCAGGATGAATTTGTTATGCACTACAGGCCCACACGACAGGGTAAATCTATATTGTAAAGTGAAGATTCACACCTGTGTTATTGCTTCGCTATAGTGTTCTCTTCTTACTATTGTGTGGTGCTGTTTATGCGTTTAGATATTTGTTTTTAAAAGGCAAATTGCAGCTGGCACACTGTCTATTCCGCATTCCTCTAATGTTTTGCTCATACTTTGGGTAAACTCAATTTTATGCTGCCTAACTACTTGATAAAGCTGAAAACACATAACAATATCACTTTCAGATAGTCCTTTATTTTTAAAGGCTATTGCAGATAAATAGCTGCGGATCATGAAACAATCGAGTACGAGTAAACGGAATGCTTCCCAAGATAGTTGTTGTGAGTCTATTAAGGGGAAGTGGTGGTGGTAAATTGAATACAAAATATATCGTTCAAAAAGATCCGTATGGCTAATCAATGCAGGTACTGCATGCTCTGCCCATGCTTGATTCAACGCATCAATTTGATAGTTGTTTTCTTCGTTACATAGTGCGGCAACCGCCTGATTTAACGACGTAAATCTTGCTCTCACACCTCTCGAGTGGGTTTTGCACAACTCATTATGGACTGCAATAAAAGCGTGCATCTGCGGCTGTGGGGAATAAGGTAAGTTCTTATATTGCTCTGCCAATGCGCCTGACTGGGCATATAATTTTAGTTGCTGTAAGCGCTTATCTAGCTCTTCTATCGGTAAGATATTTTGACGAACTTGGTCACTGACCTTGATTAATAGCCCAATGGCTAGCAGTACTTGTTCCCAATCAAGCCCCAGATTGACTAATAAGTCGAGACTGTATTCATGGGTTTTTTCTAGCCAAATAGGACTTGGTGTAGAAGGCTGTTTTATGCCACTTATATTAGAATCAAATTGGAAGGCATTAGGATTAAATAACACCAAACGAGTGACTTCTGGGCAAGATAGATAGAGGCTTTCGTATTTATTACCGCCAATGACCTTGTGGATCCTTGGATAAGTTTTACATGTATGACTTAAGGCCTGTTCACCCGCTTTTGCGTGGATGTCACAAAGCTTATGTTCGTTAACAAATGGACATGCACCTTGCTCATTAAGTCTAATGTCAGCCCAATCGCTTGTACTTTTTTTGGTTTCAATAAATGCGCTTTTTGCTGTTGTTGCTAACAATGGATGTTTAATCGTATTTTTATAGCTCTTTTTATCGAATGATATTCGCCAATCGTAACAGCAGCTGTCTTCGCATTCAGGTCCAACACATTGGAATTGAGTGACATAACCGGGTTTTATTATGAGATTGTCCATCGGTAATTTCGTTAAATTTACAGTGATTTAGGGCAAAGGTAACAAATCAAACTCTCTTATTCCAGTTTTGTTAAATGGTAATTAGATCTAAGCCAATTTAGGTAAAATTAATATTTAACTCTCATCAATTAGTGCAATAGAAGGTTTTTTGATTAGAACTTATACGCTCATGGGAATGCCATTTATTGCGCACTTAATATTGGTTCACCGTTTATAAGACAGAATTCAGATTGCCTAAGTGCTGTACTAGCTCTGCCATATTGTTTACTTCAAGTTTTTTCATGATTTTTGCACGGTGAACTTCAATCGTGCGTAGGGATAAAAACATTGCCTCCGAGATTTGCTTGTTAGTCATGCCTTGGATTACATGGGCTAACACTTGCTGTTCGCGTTCGGTGAGTTGGTCAAACTTATGTTGTAAGCTCTGCTTTTCAAAGGTTGCGAGGCTCTCGCACTGAGCCTTTTCAATGGCTTGTACTAATGCTTTGCCCGATACGGGTTTTTGAAAAAAGTCGCAGGCCCCTTTACGAAAAGCACTCAATGCCATAGGTAAATCACCGTGACCTGTGAGAAATATCACGCCTAGTGGACTGTGGGTTTCTATCAGTTTTTGCTGTACTTCTTGGCCCGTAATTTCAGGCATTCTGCTATCTAAAATTACGCAGCCAGCCTCAGATAGTGGGCACTGTTCGAGAAAGTCTCGACCATTATTAAAGGTTTGTACTTGGTAGCCAAATTGCCTGAGCATAAAGCCAAGTGAATCTAAAATGGCGTCATCGTCATCGACAAGATAAAGGGGCAGCTTAGTGAGCATATATATCCTGTGTTATTAGGCAGATTATTAGGGCTTGTTGATTGTTTTGGTGAGTTACAGCGCCAAACATAAAATCTCCATACCTCAACAAGCCCTAACCAGCTTAAGCCGTGAAGGTGTAGTGCTCAAGATTAACCCTGTGTCTTGGGAGGTATATCACTAAATCACAATATTCATTTTACAGTGGGGTGAGAGTTTGGTGGCATTTCACAGCTTAGTGTCTTTTTATCAGTTAAGGTCTTGGTATTACTCAGGCAAAAGAGATGCGCTTAATGTTTAAAGCTATCGGTTATTTATTACTTTTAGGGTTGAGCTATGTGAGTTTGAGCTATGCCGATGAAGCGACCGAAGTGAACTTATTTAAGGTGGGTGTTCTGGCGAACCACGGTGTATTGCAGGCTAAGCAGCGTTGGCAACCTATGATGGATTATCTCAGTGAACAAGTACCTAATAGCCATTTTGAAGTTGTCCCAGTTGATTTTAATGGTATGAGTAGTGGCTTACTTAGCCATGACTTGCAGTTTATTGTGACCAACCCAGGGCAGTATTTACACTTAAGTAATAATTTTCCGCTATCTTGGCTAGCGACGATGAAGAGCCGTAAGCATCAAGGCAGCACTTTCACGATAGGTGCAACTATCATTGTACGTGCTGATAGCCCAATTCGAACCCTACAGGATCTACGGGGTAAAAATGTGGTCGCAACCGATCCGCAGGCCTTAGGGGGGTATCAGGCAGCCATGGGATTGCTGCACAAAATGGGTTTTTTACCAGAGCAGTTTTTTGGGCAAGTGCGTTTTTTAGGTTTCCCGTTAGAACCGCTGATTTATCAGGTGCGTGATGGTAGCGCCGATGCAGCCATAGCCCCCTTTTGTACCTTAGAAGAAATGATTGAGACAGGGCTGATTAATAAAGCTGATTTTCGAGTGATCCACCCGACTAAGCCCGCAGGGTATGACTGTGAGGTAAGTACCCAGTTGTATCCCAGTTGGTCATTTGCTGCGGCAGATACTGTTTCCCCGAGGATTACTATGCAGATCTCCCGCGCTTTATTTGATTTACCTCCTGACCATGTGGCTGCGATTACCGCCGATACGTTGGGCTGGACAGCGCCCGTTAGCCAGTTAAAAGTCATTGAATTATTCAAAGAACTACAACTACAGGGGGCTTCACCACCGCTTTATCAAACCGTTTATAAATGGATGGAAAAAAATAAAGAATGGGGCGGAGTGTTGTTACTGATTTTTATTGTTTCAACTATTTATCACCTTTGGCTTGAATATAAATTTCGCCAGAAGAGTGAGTTTTTAATCAGTACAGAGCGGCAACTAAAGGATAAGGCACTGCAACTAGAGCGGTTACAAAGTGCGGCGATTTTGGGGGAAATTGGCGCAGGCCTTGCCCATGAGCTTAATCAACCTATAGCAGCCATCACCCAATACAGTGAAGGTGCCATGTTACAACTGGAAAGGCTTGGGCAAAATAATCCCGAACTTTATGATGTGCTTGGAAAAATTAATGCTCAATCGATTCGCGCAGGAGCGGTTGTGCATCGTATTCGCGGCTTACTTAAACGGCGCCAAGCTAAGACTGAACCTTTAGATATTACGTTGGTGGTGAAAGAAGCCTTAGCTTTACTGCGGCGAGAGTTAGATAGGGCTAATGTACAAGTGAATGTACGAGTACAGGGCGAGCCATTTGAACTTACGGGTGATAGTGTGGGTTTAAGCCAAATGTGGGTCAATCTAGTGAAAAATAGTCTAGATGCGCTAGAAACCTGTGGTGATACTCGGGTGCGGCAGTTATGGATTGATATCTACTATTTGCCGCATGAAATCAGAGTATTCGTTATTGATAATGGTGAAGGTCTACAGGGGCAGGCGAGTGAGTTGATGGCATCTTTCGCCTCAACCAAGGATGAAGGTTTAGGGCTAGGTTTGGCGATCTGTAAGGATGTGGTTACCCGCCATCACGGGAGTATTCAAATTGAAAACTGCCAAGATTGCACCACCGAAGCAGCATTACCTTGGCAGCAAGGTTGCATTGTCACCGTAGTATTACCACGGGAATAGCGTCGAAGTGACAATGCGAGAAAGCCATATTAGCGCATAGCGATGGCCCAAGTGCGGCGACCTTGTTCGAGAATAATTCCCACGGCCAACCCTGCCGCCGCGTTAATGGCAAGGCAAGTCACGGCGGTAGATAAGATCACAAAGATACAGAAAGGCTTGCCGTCGAGCAGGCGTTTTGACCAGGCTAATTGTAATCCACCGATAGACAGTAAACTGCCGAGAATCGCTACTGGGATCAGCCCAAGTAGCCAAGCCATTTGGTTATCCCAAAACAGGGCAATGATAAGACAAGTGCCGCCAAAAATCAGTGGTGCGAGGTGAGTTCGGGCGCCAAAGTGGTACTGCACCGCGAGTCCTCCCGCGCCATGACACATGGCCGCAGCACCAAAAGGTGCGAGCAATAGATTCGCCAGCCCAGAGCTAATCGCTAAGTTTTTAGGGGTAAGTTTGGCGGCATCTTCAGGGAATTTTTCCCGCGCCATAACCGAGGTTGCAATCACCGCATTGGTTAAGGTGAGCGCCAGTTGCGGTAACACCAGCAAAATCGCGGCCGAGCTCCATTCGTTTAGTGTCGGCCAAGCCAAATGTAAAGATGCACTCACGGCGGGAATGCTCAGGCTGGTGGCCATGTCGGTTTGGCTATTGGCTTGCCAGATCATGCCTGCGGTGATAACGAGTGGCATGGCAAGGTAGCGTAATGGCAAGAATTTACTCACAAATAACAAGATAAATGCGCCTAGCCCGAGGAGCCAAAAGTCGCTCATCATCTTGGCACCCATCCACATCAATTGCAGACCAATCGCCAATTGAATTCCCACACTCACGGCTTGGGATAATTGTTTAGCAAGCCAAGTGATGGCGCCGCTAAAGGCCAAGATTAACAGGATAATGCCCATTAACATGGCACTGGCCTGTAGCATCCCAGGGGTTAAGCCTTGGGCGATCACCAGTGCAGCGATGACTTTCATCGGTTGGACTGGCATAGGGCGGCGGTAAAAAAATGCACTTATTATCGCGAATACGCCAAAGCCTAAAAATATCCCTTGGGGGGAAAACTGGTTAAGGGCGATAAGCCCTAACACTAAAGGTAAAAAAGTACCTAAGTCGGCAAAAGCGCCACTGGTTTCACCGAGTACACGGTTTAATGGTTGAGTCGTACAATGGGTTGGGGTTTTGCCCGCAGTCATAGAGGTTGCCACAATTGAACATGGCTTGATTAGGCAAAATAAATGCCATAAAAATCAGATGATTTAGACTATAAACAGACTTAAACTACCGTATTGAGCCAGTCAGTAAGACAAATTAGGGCAAAATTAAGATAAAGTTGAGTCTAATTGTCTTTTTGTTTCTATGATGACAGGGTTAATTTGAGTATTGATTAGTGAGTGGCGGTAGGTGATTCAGTGAGATTAAGTGGTAGCTCGACACCATAGGATTCAAATAGACGCGTGATTTCACCCGAGGTACGCATTTGGTCGACGATTTGATGAACCTGCTTTGCATATTTGTGTCGTGGTGACGCTAATGGAATGCTGAAGTAGCGGCCATTTTTACTGATATCGACATATTCCATCTGTTTTAGCATGGGATCATTGGCAAAAATATGCATTTCATGTTGCTCAGAGCTAATTGCTAAATCAATACGGCCCGCTTTGAGCATATTAATTAACTGGCTGTTAGTATTAACAAATGAAACCTTTAGTTGATTCATATTTTCATTGAATTGCGTGCTATAAAATGTCCCTCTTAATGCTCCAATGATATAAGGGGTGAGTTCATTGAACTCCCGAATAGCCGTCGGTTGACTCGCCAGCGCGTAGTAATAGACATATCGTTTGTCGTAGCCAAGTAGCATAGGGTCGAGGAAGGACTCTCGTTCTGTGGTCATTGAATGGGAGGGAATGAGATCAACCTGACCAGCCTCTGCAACTTTGATTGTTCTTGCCCATGGAACATCAGTCCAATGTACTCTGTGTCCTAGGCGGCGGAATACTTCATTTATCACCGCGGCACCGGGGCCTTTACATTCACCTTGTTCAAAATAAATGATGGGGCTCCTATCGCGGCAGTGCGCTTGCCAAACAATTGGCGATACTGCGGCTGCTGCTTTGGGCAAACATAAGGATGAAAAGATAATCATCGTTAACAGCTTAGTTATCACAGTCAACTTCATTTTTTTGCCTATCTGAATGGGCGACTTTACTCTTTATGGTGTTATGGCAAGTCAGACTATGTTCTATTTTTTTAACGATTTAGAAGCATAGCTAGGACCGATATAAAGATTGTAGTGTGAAGGTGGCTTTTGCGCTTGGTTTTATACGAGCGAGATAAATGATGGTTTGGTCAGCTTTATCTGACCAAACCTGAGCGGGTTAATCTTCCGATTCAATAAAGGGGGCAAGTTTGCTTTCTATGGTCTCAATTTGAGTTTCAGCGTAGGCAAGTTCGGATTCTGTTAAACATGATTTTGCGGTGTTTTGATGCAGCCGTTGAACGCTATTCATCCCGTATTTACCAAAATGACGTAGCAATAAACTAGACCAAATAAACATTTGTATGGGTTTATTTAATTGTTCCGCGCCGTAAATATTGACCAGTTCCCGCATAGCAATTTCATTACCTAGCTCTGCCGATTTGATGTACCAAGCTTCTGCCGCTTGTAGAGCCTCTTGAGTGGGTTTTTCACCACTTAAAAATGATTCAGCCTTATAGGAATAAAAATATTGTTGTTGCTCAGCGGGGATTGGATGCTGATGCAAGAAACTGTCACGTAGACGCTCAGCCTCTCTTATCTCTAAGGTGCCTAGTTGCTGACTGAATCTGGCTAATTCTTTTAGATGATCGGCTCTATTGCTCATGGCCGCGAGCTGGTAATACATTAACGCTTTAATCGGTTGGCGACTCACGTCTAAACCTTGCTCATAAATCTTGCCTAGGCCTAGCATTGCGTCTTCATTCCACTTAAGTGCGAATTCTTCAAAGTCAATTTTAGCCTGTTGGTAATCACTTTCATTTTGTGGCGCTTTCAGTAAAAGATGAGCAAATTCAATCTTAGCGAAGTCATTACCTCTAGCGACAGATTGGCTTAACCAATGGCACGCCTTGTCATAGTCGACAGCAAAATCTTCACCGTAGAGGAAACGTTTACCAAGATAATACTGGCGGAAATCATCGTCTGCGGCGCGCTCGCTAAATAATGCCTCTGCACGCGCTAAATCTTTAGGTCCACCTTGGCCTGCAGCAAGCATATGCCCTAGATCATCTTTTGCTAATTCATCACCAGCGGCTGCGGATTTCTCAAAGTATTCACGTGCTTTGATATAGTCCGAAGTGACGCGCTCATCATGCCAGTAGAGTGTGGCTAAATGGTAATAGGCTCTTTGGTTTTCTTGTGCGGCGGCTTTTTCGAACCAGTAAATTGCTTGGCTAGCATCGGGATCGAGAAAGGGCTGGCTTAGATACAAGTAAGCAAGCTCATATTGAAATTCGGCTTGCCCCGCTTCGGCATTAGGTTTGAGCTGTTCTACCTGTGCGATTAACTCATCGGGTGTTTGCGACTGCGAAGAGAGCAAATTAGGTAGTGTGAGCATGGGTAAATATTGAGGCTCTATTTCGGCGGCTTTTTTATACCAATCGTTAGATGCCTTGGGATCGGCGGGGATTTGTGGGAATCGACCCGAATAAAGTTCGGCCATAGCAATGGCGGCAACGGCTAAGCCTTTATCGGCTGCCTGCTGAATATAATCTAGGCCAGCGTTGACTTCGCCTTGGTTAATCAGCGTTAGGCCATGATTGAGTTGCGCCGTAGGTTCACCTGCGGCAAGCGCCTTAGCTTGCGCTTGCTTTTTTTGATATTTAGCAAAAACAATAAACAATACAACAAACGCAATAATTATGAGTATCAACAACATAGTAGTCCGTCACTATCGATATTTGGAGTCACAGTAAACTTGGATTATCACTAAAATGCAAGTTTACTGTTTAACTAAGGTCGACCAATTGAATGATTTAGACCTATGATTTTGGGCTATTTATTTTGTAAGTGAATTTCTTTCATTGGGCAAGCTATCTCAATTCCTGCGTTTTTAAGTGCATGATATAAATCAAGATTGACCTTATATTTATGCTGAAAATAGCTCTGGGTTGGCACCCAGTAACGCACCCCCATTTCAATTCCTACCGCGTTAAAACCGTTTATGCCGATATTAGGTGTCGTTTCCTGATGAACATAAGGGTTATTAGTGAGTTGGCTTGTAATCACTGCGATTGCATGCTCAGGATCTGTGCTGTAACTGAGATTAAACTGGGTTTCGACCAGTTTATTGCTAAAAGAGTTATGTAGGATCTCACCGACGATATGTTTATTCGGGATACTGATTTGCTCACCTTCTTCATTCGTCAGTATCGTCATTCCTAAATTAATACGTTTAACAACACCACTTTCGCCTTTAATTTCAATAGTATTTCCGACTACAAACGGTCTGGTTACGATAATAGTTACGCCTGCAGCGTAGTTGGATAACATGCCCTGCAAAGCTAAGCCTGCACCTAAAGAGGCCGCACCAATAGCTGCCACCATTGGAGTAACACTAATACCGATTTTGCCTAGGGCGATAATCCCCACCATAACAATAATCAGAATCCGAATAAGATTACTGACAAAGTTGCTAAGGGTGATATCAATATTGTGTTTTTCAAACTGTTTGGCGACTAAACGGGAGACTTTACTCGCAACCCATAAACCTAATAAAAAGATCAATAAAGCACCAAGTAACTGAAAGCTATAGGTGACTAAAAACTCAGTGATCAGTTGATAAACGCCCTGTAATTGCTGTAATTCTTGATCCAGTCCTGGTGCTATCATTTTGATATCCTTGTAATAAATTTAATCGTATGAGTATAACCTAAAAAGGTTATTCCATGCTTAGCTGCCATACATTGTGAAGCGTATCATGTAATCGCAGTTGCTTTAATGAGCCAATAGGGGGAGTCGGGTATGCTGTTCATCTATCCAAATATGGAGTTGAGTGTTTATGAAAACGCTGTTGTTATGTGTGTCTTGCCTATTAACCCCAATATGGGCATTTGCTGCTAGTTATGTAACTGGGGATACTATCAATCCTATTTCATTGGTTGATCAGCATGATAAATCAATTGAAGTCACCGATGATACCCGTGTAGTACTCTTTAGCCGCAGTATGAAAGGTGGTGATATTATTAAAGAAACGCTACAACCGTTAAGTGAAACACAGTTTCCCAATCACTTAGTTTATGTCGCTGATATTAGTGGTATGCCTTCTTTAATTGCTAAGTTTGTGGCGGTACCGCAAATGAAGGAATTACCTTTTTCAATCGGTCTAGATAGAGAAGGTGAGATAAGCCAAATGCTGCCAGACACAAAGGATATGGCGACGATGATTTTGCTTGATCACCGCAATATTCTCGATATCGCTTATTTTGATTCCAGTGAAGCATTGAGCCAAGCGCTCACGAAAATAAATGTGACACAGTGATTGGCTTACTGCGTCGCGGTTTTGTCATCTTCAAATAGTCCACTTGAGTAGGCTTGTTAGGGATGGATATTCTCGCTTATCCATCCCTGATTTAAGTACATCGTAAAAAATTCACTTTTTATTCTCCAACTAGGTGCAAATTTCACTTCGGGTTTGCATGCATAATCATCTGTTTTACAAATACTTTTTTGGATGACATATCCCCTTAAAATTAAATGGCATAAAAAGTTAGTTATTCAGCATAAAAATTCGTTGCGTAAAATGGAAAAATATCGTTTACTGCGCACGTTTTTAAGACTCATACCCACTTTTTATGACCTGACCCAAAGGAGACTCTGGCCCAATGAGCCAATTTCAATCTATTGATGTTGCTGATTATTATGATATGGACACATTCAAACGTATTGAAGCGTTTGCCAAAGACAAAGCAACCCCGTTCGTGGTGATCGATACCAGTATCATTGCGAAACAATACGATGACATGGTTAATAGTTTTCCTTATGCCAACGTTTATTATGCAGTCAAGGCAAACCCTGCGGCCGAGATCTTATCTTTATTAAAAGATAAAGGGTCAAACTTTGATATCGCCTCGATCTATGAGCTAGATATGGTCATGAATGTCGGTGTTACTGCCGACCGTGTGAGTTACGGCAATACCATTAAGAAACGCCAAGATGTGCGAGCATTTTATGAGCGTGGTGTGCGTATGTATGCATCAGACTCAGAAGCCGATTTACGCATGATCGCCGAAGAAGCACCAGGTTCTCGCATTTATGTCCGCATTCTAACCGAAGGGACAGACACTGCCGATTGGCCGTTATCCCGTAAATTCGGCTGCCAAAATGAGATGGCCTATGAGCTATTGGTATTGGCGCAGGAACTCGGATTAGAACCCTACGGTATTTCATTCCATGTGGGTTCACAGCAGCGCGATATCGGCGCTTGGGATTCTGCGATTGGCAAAGTGAAAAGCATTTTTGACCGTCTGCGCGATGAGCACAATATCACGCTGAAAATGATTAATATGGGTGGTGGTTTTCCTGCTAACTATATTGATAAAACCAATCAGTTGGGTGTGTATGCCGAGCAGATCACTCACTTCCTGAAGGAAGATTTTGGTGATGATTTACCGCAAATTATTCTGGAGCCGGGCCGTTCATTGATTTCTAATGCGGGCATTTTAGTGTCTGAAGTGGTGCTGATCAGTAAAAAATCCTACACAGCCTTAGAGCGTTGGGTGTTTACCGATGTGGGCAAGTTCTCGGGTTTAATTGAAACCATGGACGAGGCGATTAAGTTTCCAATTTATACCGAGAAAAAGGGTGAGTTGGATAAATGTGTCATTGCTGGGCCAACCTGTGACAGTGCCGATATTATGTATGAGCACTACAGCTATGGCTTACCGAATGACTTAGCCATTGGTGATCGTATGTATTGGTTAACCGCAGGGGCTTATACCACCACTTATTCAGCGGTATGTTTTAATGGTTTTCCACCGCTGAAAGATTATTATTTATAAGCTTTTGAAATAGAATTAAAAAGGGCGCTTAGGCGCCCTTATTGTTAACTTAGCGAACAAGGCTAGTTATGGGATTTAAGGATTTGATAGATCTCTTCTTTTAGATGTAGCTTTCTGCTTTTGAGTTCTTTCACCGCAGGATTGAAATCACTGCCGACACGTTTTTCCAGTTGTTTTATTTCTTCATCTAACTGATTGTGCTCATTGAATTTACGCTGAAAATGGGCATCTTGATTTTTTAGGGTGGAAATGAGCTCTCTGTACTCTGGAAACATTGGCTTTCTCCTTGTCGTTTTACTATATGTCTTGTTCTCTTTAACCCTAACCTTATGTAGCTGGTTGAATTGTGACTTAGATCAATATTCATTTGCCTTTCGGCTCATACTAAAGGGGGATTTATGTTTATCTGCTATCAATCCAATGGTAAGGGCTTTATTGATATTTTCACGTTCATATCGCCGACATTTCGTTAAATCAGCAAACTTATGTGTAGATTCGTATATAAAGAACGTCAAATCACGGTGAAAATATCCCTAGATGCCTGCACGCTCTAAAATCATAATTGTAGTCTATAGCGCGTAAGTTAGATCTGGTTCACACTTTGTTTTACATAAATCAGACATTCATCCAGAATTGAGGAAGATTTGCTATCTTTGTGATCAGACTGTAAGCGTTTTGGTAATTACATTACGAATAGACAATTACTTCTTGCCGATAATTCTGTGATCAAGTTAACCTTCACCGCTTCGATACTAGGTTAAAGTCGATTTTATAAGAATTTAATTATCAAAAATGAAAGGGGTTTTCACAATGGCTGATGTATTTCATTTAGGTTTGACCAAAGCAATGCTCGATGGTGCAACCTTGGCAATCGTGCCAGGCGATCCAGAGCGTGTAAAACGTATTGCTGAGTTAATGGACAATGCGACTTTTCTTGCAAGCCACCGCGAGTATACAAGCTATTTAGCGTATGCCGATGGTAAGCCTGTTGTTATCTGCTCAACCGGTATCGGTGGTCCGTCGACATCTATCGCCGTTGAGGAATTAGCTCAGCTAGGTGTAAACACCTTCCTGCGTGTAGGAACAACAGGTGCAATTCAACCCCATGTGAATGTGGGTGATGTGATTGTGACCCAAGCATCTGTGCGTTTAGATGGTGCTAGCTTGCATTTTGCGCCTATGGAGTTTCCTGCGGTTGCCAACTTTGAATGTACTACGGCCATGGTTGCCGCATGTCGCGATGCGGGTGTAGAGCCACATATTGGTGTGACGGCATCTTCAGATACCTTCTATCCAGGTCAAGAGCGCTATGACACTGTTACAGGCCGTGTTATGCGCCGTTTTGCTGGTTCAATGAAAGAATGGCAGGAAATGGGCGTACTGAATTATGAAATGGAGTCTGCGACGCTGTTTACTATGTGTGCAACTCAAGGTTGGCGTGCTGCCTGTGTGGCGGGTGTGATTGTAAACCGTACTCAGCAAGAAATTCCTGATGAAGCCACGATGAAGAAAACGGAAGTCAGTGCGGTTTCTATCGTGGTTGCTGCCGCGAAAAAATTGTTAGCCTAGTTTGGATTAAGCTAAGTAACACTCCCCTGCAAAGTGAGTGATTAAAATGAAAAAGGTGCCAATGGCACCTTTTTTATGGCTTAAAAACGGCGCTAATACAGCTCAGAAGTGGTATTGAGCAATCACAGAATAAGTGTCTTGATCTACACCTTTTACGCCGTATTTATTGGTCCACAGATCGTATTCGATACCTACCAACAGTTTATTGGCTTTATGTTCACCGAATAGACTCTTACCTAGGTCGTATTTTAATTGTGGGTTGAAGTGGAAGTTCTCTTCATAACCATCCTTGTCTGTCGCAAACACCCAATCGATAAAGCCATCGAGCACTATGTTGGCTGAACCAACGGGAATATCGATGCGAAATACTGGGGTAAACTGCCAACCATCACTATTGTTGCCCGTGCTCATTGCATCGCGACGGTAAGTATTAAAGTTAAGATAAGTGAAATAAGGTACGGCGACATCAACGCCTAGACCATAAAGCAGGCTATGAACTGGGCCTTCGCCTTCTTCATAGGTTAGGGCTAAAGATAAATCAGTCACTGGACCAAAAGCGATTTTCTCGCCAAGAATTTTACTCGCACTAAAGCGTGGGGAAATTTCACCATAGGTGGTGCTATCCATGCCCGTGTGGTTGCCTTTGAAATAGATAAAGTCTTGGAAGGCAAACCAATCTCCGTATTTCCAACCGCCTGCAGTTTCTAAGGTAATAGTGGCTTGTTTGTCTGATGGCGCTAAATCGTAGTCTTCGCCATAAAGGGCTGTAGCGCTGAAATCCCACCACTGTACTAAGTCACCCGCAAATGCTTGAGGAGAAAGCATTAATGCTAGACATAGGCATGTTTTTTTCATTGTTATTTCCTGTTGTAGAGGTAGAGGCTAAATAGTGTTGTACTCAATCCTCGCTCTGACGTCGGCACAGTTTGATGGGTAAGGTCAAACACTGCGGTTGCTGCGGGTCAAAGGTCTAGATAAAAAGTGCGGGCAATATATGCAAAAATTCACATTTATTCAAAGTTTTTATCGAATGTTGTTGTCAAAATCACATAATCAAAATCAGTAATTAAAATGGTTTAATTAGTTGATTTTTAGTGTTTTTATGTTTTAAGTGACATCCGTTTACTTAAATGGTAGCTATCTTTTTGAATTGATTATGCTTAATTTTAAAACAACTAAAGAAGTGATTTGATAAATTTCATCGCGGTATTTTTTGACAGTGTGATATCTATAGCAGCTTATATTTAACGTAAATTTTGACATATTATGTCGCACATTGATGTGTCTACTGCTATAGTGCTGCAACGGGTACTCTCATTTTAGGGGGGGATATGGAGCTTTCAAATCCAATTTTAATGTGGTCAGTTATTGGTATTATCTTGATGTTAGCCGAACTCATTGTTCCGGGTGGTATAGTGATATTGCTGGGAGCTGCCTGTTTGGTTGTTGCTGGCGCATTGGGTATCGGGTTAGTGGAAGGCATAGTGCAGAGTATGACATTGTGGTTTATTTCCGCGATTGTTTTGTTGTTGAGCTTTCGGCAGTTAACCCAAAGACTGGTAGGGGGCGATTCACATGTCGATAATACCGATGAAGAACTCGACATCTACAATCAAATTGCTCGTGTAAAACAAACTATCGGTCCCGGACAAACAACGGGGCGGGTTGAGTTTCAAGGGAGCGAATGGCCTGCTCTTGGCGATGGCAGTATTATTGCCGTGGGTTGTGAAGTTCGAATTATCTGCCGAGAAAACATTGCCCTAGTGGTTGAGCCTGTTACTCAGGCAACGTCTCAAAACTAAAGGATGAGTCTATGTTTCTGTTTACCTTAATTATTTTATTTGTTTTATTTATTCTCTACAAACTAATGCTAATAGTGCCAATGCGTGAAGTTCACGTTATTGAGCGATTAGGGAAGTTTCGTACCGTATTGCAGCCGGGTTTTCATTTTCTAATCCCGTTTTTTGACCGTGTCGCCTATCGTCACGATACCCGTGAGCAAGTACTTGATGTGCCACCACAAAGTTGTATTTCTAAGGATAATACTCAGCTTGAGGTGGATGGTCTTGTTTATCTTAAGGTAATGGATGGAAAACTGGCGAGTTATGGTATTGAAAACTATCGTAAAGCAGCGGTAAACCTCGCTCAGACAACGATGCGTTCTGAAATTGGTAAGTTAACCTTAAGTGAAACTTTTTCTGAGCGTGATAGTTTGAATGAATCCATAGTACGTGAGATTGATAAGGCTTCTGAGCCTTGGGGGATCAAAGTATTACGTTATGAAATTCGTAATATTACCCCATCACGCCATGTGATCCATACCTTAGAAAAGCAAATGGAAGCCGAGCGTCGCAAACGCGCTGAAATCACCTTAGCCAATGCGGAAAAAGCGGCAATGATCAATATGTCCGAAGGTGAGCGTCAAGAGGCCATTAACCTTTCTGAAGGGCAAAAACAGAAACGGATTAATGAAGCCAAAGGTACAGGACAGGAGATTGCTATCATTGCTAAGGCGAAATCAGAGGGGATGGCAATGATCTCTCAAGCATTAGCGGTTAATGGTGGTACTGATGCGATGAATATGTTGTTAAAAGAGCAGTTTATCGCTCAAGTTGGCAAGATACTTAATGATGCACAAGTATCGGTAGTCCCCGCCGAAATGGCGAAGCTCGAAGGTTTCTTCGAGGGCATGGAGCAGGTCACTCACACTATGAGTGGTCAAAATACAGTAAGTAAAGGAGCGCGTTAATGAATATCCCATTCGATACTGATCTTGCTGTGATGGCCATTTGGGGTCTTATTTTTGCCATTTTTGTTATTAAACTTTTCCAATCGATTCGTTTAGTACCAACTAAGTCAGCCTACATTGTTGAGCGTTTGGGTAAGTACCACTCCACCCTAGATGCGGGATTTCATACCTTGATCCCCTTTGTGGATAAAGTGGCTTATATCCATGACTTAAAAGAAGAAACGATTGATGTTCCACCACAGGAATGCTTCTCTAGCGATGAGGTGAACGTCGAAGTTGATGGTGTAATTTATATTTCTGTGACTGATCCTGTTAAGGCGAGTTATGGCATTACTGACTATCGTTATGCAGCTATCCAATTAGCGCAAACAACAACTCGTTCAGTGATTGGCACCTTAGATTTAGATCGTACGTTCGAAGAGCGTGATGTGATTTCGGCTAAGGTCGTCGAAGTGCTTGATCAAGCTGGCGCTATATGGGGTATCCGTGTACACCGCTATGAGATAAAAAATATCACGCCACCAGAAACTGTTAAAAATGCAATGGAAATGCAAGTGAATGCTGAACGTGAGCGTAGAGCATTACTTGCTAAGAGCGAAGGCGACAAGCAGAGTAAGATTAACCGCTCTGAAGGGGTTAAGGCTGAAACGGTTAACCGCTCAGAAGGGGAAATGCAGCGCCGTATTAACGAGGCCGAAGGTAAGGCTGAGGAGATATTAACCTTATCTCGCGCAACGGCAGAGTCAATTGAACGGCTTGCCTCGGTGATTTCTGCCCCCGGAGGCCATAACGCGCTGAGGATGCAACTCGGTGAACAGTATATGAAACAGCTTGATGGCTTGAGCCAAAAAAATACTCGTGTGGTATTGCCAGGCAATATGGTGGATTTTGATTACTGGATGAATAGCATAGGATTAAAAGAAGCAGGCTTAAAGGATAAATAATCCCTGCCGTGTTGATTTATAAGCCTATACCTAAGGCCAAATACACAGTATTTGGCCTTATTTTTGAGCATTATCATGGGGGGGAGCTAAAATTGTAGGTTTTATGGCTGTTCGATTTAAGCCGAGCTATTGCATGAGTCGTTAGCTTGCCAATATTTGCTTAATACCGCTATCGAGATCTCATATTCTTAGTATGCTAAACGCTCAGAAATTTGAGAGTGTGAGTGAGTTTCAATGAGCTGAGCAATTGCGTTTTGCTCAAGTTGGGGTAATGCAGAGATTTCATCGTAAATTTTATCTTGGACATCTAAAGGCATGTTTACATGCTCCATAAACATTCTAATGCCTAACGTGTCACCATCCTTAAACAGTTGACTAAATTCATTGGCTTCAATCTCTATCAATGCGTTCATATTACTTCACCTTTAGGTTGGTTATTCATACGGAAATAACTTTTTGCCGTTGATTAAGGGATACGCCTAACTTTGATCTAGGTCAAATTAACTGTGTATTAACCTTTGTTAATAAACTGATTTTCAATTTATAAATAGAGGGTTATACAAAAAGAGGTGTTAGTGGATAAATGATAAAAACGTATATTTAAGGGCGGAGACTTGGTTGTGTGGTGAATTTTAATCAATAAGGTGCAGGGATAAAAATAGCGGTGAGTTCTAAAAACTGACCGCTAATTTGTGGTTACGACTGGGTTATTTAGGAACGGCTAAAATCTGGCAACCGTTAATGCCTGCATTTTGCAACACATGGCGTTTACGTTCTGCATCACGTTTGGTGGTATATGGTCCTAAGGATACCTTATACCAAGTGCCAGTTGTCCCTTCAATTTGCCTTACCTGCGCCTCCAACCCTTGAAAAGCGATGACGGCTTTCATTTGATTGGCTTGGGACTCCTGACGGAATGACGCACACTGTAATTGATATTGTTGCGGTGCTCGTGTGCTAACAACGTCAGGAATATCAACCTCAACATGCTTGTTTTCTAACTCGTTAAGATAGGTCCACTCTTCCTTAGGTTTTGGTGGCAGCGCATTAGGATCGACTTTAGGTGTTACCTCTTGTTTTTCTACCGGAAGAGTCACAGCTTGACGTTCTTCCTGCACTTGCGCTTCTTTCACTTTTGGGGTTAGTGTTGAAGTTTCTTTAACCTTAACACGACTCTCTGTTTTAGGTGTTGTGGTTGTCGTTTGCTGTTTTGCTGTATCTTTGATACTCCACAGAAAATAGCTAAAACACCCCACGGCAAGGATGACAAACAGGATCAGTGCGACAGGGTACTTCTTACGCGGTGCAGACTTTTGAACTGGCCGAGCTCGGGTTGCGCGGATCGGGCGCGGTTTAGCGCCCGATTGCGGTCTTCTGTTGGCATAGTCGCGATGGCTCATAGCTTACATCCGTTCTAGGGTTTCGATACCTAGCAGATTGAGTCCCTTTTGTAGGGTGCGAGCAGTCAACTGTGACAACAGTAACCGGCTATTTTTTTGCTCATCGTTATCGGCGGCAAGTACAGGGCAAGCCTCATAGAAACTAGAGAAAGCGCCTGCTAACTCATATAGGTAGGCACACAATACGTGCGGCTGGCCTTTATCGACAACACGATTAAGGATTTCGCCAAACTGAGCCAATTTGTTACCGAGATCTTTCTCTTTTTCATGCTCAAGCACGATTTTAGCTTGGCTGAGATCCAGACCAGTGACTCGCTTGAATATGCCCGCAACACGGGTATAAGCGTATAACAGGTAAGGTGCAGTATTGCCTTCGAAGCTGAGCATTTGTTCAAAGCTGAAGATGTAATCACTGGTGCGGTTTTTCGATAAGTCGGCGTATTTAACTGCGCTTATTCCTACAACACGGGCGATTTCTGCCAGCGTTTCCTCATCCATATCAGGATTTTTGCTGCGAACGAGTTCTAGCGCGCGCACATTGGCTTCTTCTAACAGGTCAACTAACTTCACAACGCCGCCGCTACGGGTTTTAAATGGACGGCCATCTTCGCCGTTCATAGTGCCAAAACCTAAGTGTTCCAATGACATATCTTCACGAACAAATTTAGCTAGCTTGGCGAGGCTAAAAACTTGTTGGAAATGCAGCGCCTGACGTAGGTCAACAAAATACAGTACGCGATCGGCTTTTAACACGTTAGAGCGGTAGCGCATTGCCGCGAGATCTGAGGTGGCATACAAATAGCCCCCATCGGCTTTTTGGATGATCACAGGCAGTGGCTCACCTTCTTTATTGCGGAAGGCTTCTTGGAATACCACTTTGGCGCCGTTGCTTTCTGTTAATAAACCTTGGGCATCTAAATCTTTCACCACTTGTTCGAGGTCGGCGTTATAGGCACTTTCTCCGTGCACATCGGCGCGGGTTAGGCTCACACCTAAACGGGCGTAGACTTCATGGCAGTGGCTTAACGAAATATCGTTAAATTCGCGCCACAGTTTGTTGCAATACTCGTCGCCCGATTGCAACTCAACCACTAACTGACGAGCGCGGGTGGCAAATTCTGCTGATTCATCGAAACGCAGTTTAGCGGCACGGTAGAAGGTTTCAAGATCAGACAGCTCAAGATGAGCCTGCTCACCATTTTTGGCGCGCAGCTCTTCCATATATGCCAGCAACATACCAAATTGTGTACCCCAATCGCCCACATGGTTTTGGCGAATCACCTTGTGGCCCAGAAATTCCAGAGCACGCACAACACTGTCACCAATGATGGTTGAACGTAGGTGACCTACGTGCATTTCTTTGGCGAGGTTGGGGGAAGAGTAATCAACCACTACAGTTTGCGGAGTCGGTAACTTAATACCTAAATGTTCATCGTTAACCGCATTTTGCAGTTGATCCGCTAGGGCACTGTCGTTGATGAAAAAGTTGATAAAGCCTGGACCTGCGATTTCAACCTTAGCCACAAATGCCGAAGCGGGTAGGGTATCTATGATCAACTGGGCTAATTCACGTGGATTCTTGCCAGCGACCTTGGTCAGCATCATGGCTAAGTTGGTTGCCAAGTCGCCATGACTCTTATCCTTGGTTCGATCTACTTGAATGCGTGCTTCAAAATCAGCAGGCAAAATACCTTGTTGTTTAAAGGATTCGATTGTTTGTTCAAGTAATGATTGGATATGTGATTTCATGGATTAATTAGCACTAACTTTAAGAGTGAATACAGGGAATAACCGCATATTTTAGCCGCTTGTGGTTAACAATTGCTATCTTCCCGATGATTTTTTATCAAATAATCGATTTATAGCAGATCCTGTGGATCCCTATCCAAACTCCAGCGGCAACGCTTTGCTTCGGGGAGTAACTCCACAAGCGGATGAATACGTTCAAACTCTTGCTGCAGGCGATTGCGATTCTTGGCCTGAAACATTAACTGGCGGCGGAACTTACCTGCTTTTCTATCCAGTGGCGCAGGCATTGGGCCTATTACCTCAAACTCTTTATCTTGAGGTAAAAGTGCTGCAAAGGCATTGAGAAAACTGTCGGCATCCAAGGCAGAATGCGCTTCGGCGCGTACGAGTACCATATGCCATGCTGGTGGCAGTAGTGCCTGTTGGCGTTCTTTTAACTGGCTACGGGCAAACTCGCCATAACCGCGGTGCAGCAAATCCCGCAAGATGGGGTTATCACTCTGGTGTGTTTGTAGTAGCACTGTGCCGGGTTTACTGGCGCGGCCCGCACGCCCTGCGACTTGAGTATAGAGTTGCCCAAAACGCTCAGGCGCGCGGAAGTCGGCGCTAAATAGGGCCCCATCGACATCCAATAGCCCAACAAGGGTTACATCGGGGAAATGGTGTCCTTTTGCTAACATTTGAGTGCCGACTAAGATTTTATATTCACCCTTATGAATCGCACTTAAATGGCTTTCTAGGGAGCCTTTAAGACGCGTCGTATCTCGGTCGATGCGCACCACAGGATATTTCGGAAACTCCTGCTGTAATGCTTCGGCAAGTTGCTCTGTGCCTATGCCTTGACCCATCAGCATAGTGCTGCCGCATTTGTGACATTGTTTGGGAATGGCATATTGGTTACCACAATGGTGGCAGCAAATTTCACCAAGGGATTGATGCACAGTAAAAAATGCATCGCAGCGGTCGCACTCATGTAAGTGCCCACACTCGTGGCATAGCAGGGCTGGCGCAAAACCACGGCGGTTTAAAAACAGTAATACTTGGTTTCCTGCATCTAGATGCAGCCTAATTTCATTTAATAGTGGTGCCGACATCCCTGCCTTTAGGGGCAGATTTTTAATATCAATAATACCTTGTCTTACTTTTTTGGCGGCACCTGCGCGCTCACCAAGTTGTAAATGCACATAGCGACCACTCAAGGCATTTTGCAGACTTTCGAGTGACGGTGTGGCAGAGCCTAAAATGACAGGGATAGATTCTAAATGGCCACGCATAACCGCTAAATCACGAGCATGATAGCCCACACCTTCTTGCTGCTTGAAACTGCTGTCGTGTTCTTCATCGAGAATAATAATCCCAGGATAGGCCATAGGTGTGAACAACGCTGAACGTGTGCCAATAATGATCGCCGCCTGTCCACAGCGAGCTTGACGCCATGCTTCGAGGCGTTGGTTATCGGTTAACCCTGAATGTAAAACCGCGACATTGACCTTAAAACGACGTTTAAATCGGTTGATGGTTTGTGGCGTTAGGCCAATCTCTGGCACTAAGATCAGTGCCTGCTTTCCTTGTTTTAGAATTTCTTCGAGTACGGCCAAATAGACTTCGGTTTTACCCGAACCGGTAATACCTTCTAATAAGGTGCAATGATAACCTTGTTGCTGATTTAAAATAGTCACGGCAATAGCTTGTTCTTTATTGAGTCTATGCGGTGTTTCATCCAGAACTAATTGGGTACGCCAATCAAGGTTAAGTTCGGCTATTTTTTCGTGACGAGCAACCCAACCTTTATCTTCCAAGGCTTTTAAGGCGGTTTTACTTATCGCGAAAGTGATCACTTCTTCTTGAGTTAGGCTAGTCTTTTTGAGTAACTCGAGCAGTTTTTTCTGCGCGGGAGCGCGTTTAACGATCTCGGGAGCAATATTTTGCCCTAGTTCAGTTAATTGCCAATATTGGATTTTTTGTGGTGCGGCATCGAGTCCCTTACGTAATGCGACAGGAAGGGCTTGAGTTAGCATTTGCCCTTGGCTGCAAAAGTAATATCTTGCTGCCCATAAAGTTAATTTATAAAGGGATTCGGGCAATAGTGGCGTGTCATCAATAAAATCAATGACAGCTTTTATTTGCTTTGGCTCTAGGCTGCAAGTGTCAGTCACCGCGGTGACTAACCCTATAAGTTGCTGGCGACCGAAAGGCACTTTAACGCGAACCCCAATTTGTGGTGTTTGCGGGTAGGTTTCGGGAACGCGGTAACTAAAGTTTTGCCGCATAGGTACAGGTAACGCAACTTCGACAAACAGTGACATATGCTAGGCAAGTCTTAATGAGAATGGGGTTTAGTGTACTCAGCACGGCTAGCAAGGGCTAGTCCTAATGATGGTTTATCTAAGGATAGTGGAGAGTAAATTGATGGCTAATATCGTGAAATCATTAGGTCTATTCATCTTAGTTTGCAGTGCATCTTCGATGGCTCAAGTATCCCATGTGAGCATCAATAACATGATGTTTGAGTTGGGGACTTATCCTAAGATGCGCCTCAATGTGATTACTGATAATCAGGATATTACACGGCTTGAATTTGTGCTGCGCCAATCAAGTGGTGAAGAGAAGTTGATGGCGCAGGAGCTCAATCGCTTTCTAGTGTTACTCACTGGGGTTGAAGACGTCAAAGATCCCAAGGCGCAGTTAGTAGTGAGGGAATATCGTGTTGATCGTTGGTATGAGGTAAAAAAGATCCCACTTTTTGTGGAGCCTTCTGCCGTTGCGAGTCACACCACTTCAGTGGATTCAACAAGAATATCTCAAGGTGTTAAATCTGCAGAGCTTAGTTCCGAAGTGGGGCTAAACAAAGTGGATATTGTGGCAACAGAAGCTAAGTCCTTACCAGCGGTGTCATCAAGTAATTTAACCCCTATAACGAAAAGTATGGGTTCTGAATCTATCGTTACAACGGGTTTTATATTTTCTAAAGATGAGCCTGATCAAGAGACTGGTAACGCACCCAAGATGATGCCAACTAAGGAATGTTTGCTCAATTATGACTCAAGCGAAACCCTCTGGCGGGTTGCAAATCGTTATGCGAACGAATGGAATGTAAGTGTTTATGGCGCCATGCTTGCTATATATGATGCCAATCCCAAGGCGTTTGCTAAAAATAAAATCAGCGCGTTAAGAGGCGATGCCGCCCTTTACTGCCCATCAACAGATCTGTTGGCACAGTATCCAGATGCGAAAGAGGCCAAGGCCATCTTTGAGGCAAAGCAAGCGGTTAAATAAGAGCGAGACTCAACGGTATTATCATGCTGAGTTATCTGTGAAATGCTCAGATAATCTACTTGTATCCGCAGTGACGATACTGTACCATTCTGCGCCCTAACATATCGTTATTAACTGCATGTGGTGTCCGACTAAGGGTTGGAAGAGCGACATGGCCTTACATTTTGAGGTAACCCCAATGAAACAAGGTATCCACCCAGAATACGCAGTTATTACTGCAAACTGTACTTGTGGCAACGTAATCAAAGTAAACTCTACTGCTGGTAAAGACCTGCACTTAGACGTTTGTGGTGCATGTCACCCATTCTACACAGGTACACAAAAAGTTGTTGATACAGGCGGTCGTATCGACAAATTCAACAAGCGCTTTGCTGTGCTTGCTAAGAAATAATTGCGACGGCAATGTTTCTAGAAAGGGCGCCTCGGCGCCTTTTTGCTTTTCAATTTTTGATATTTATGACTCTTCACAGTAATAGCCGCTGGTATGACTTCAATTAAAAAATCATCAATACTGTGGAAGCTGACGCTTTAACACGGTAAAACGACTTATTCATTGCAATTAACGATAAGATAAGTGGAGTTCACTATCTTTATTGTAATTTAGCCAAAATTTATTGTGAGTTATGGTTGTGAGCCGCATTATTTCAGTAAAATTTAAGTTTGTTTCCTACAAAAAGTAAATAGGTAATCAGGTCTTATCCGTACAGATAAGTTTATAAAACTGGGCTTAGATGTCAGATTGATGCGCAAAGGCGAAATTTCTCAATCTCTTATTTAAAAATTACTGTGATTGGCGTATCTTACCCCTCACCTACAAAGTCGACAGATGTCTCAAAAATGAACTCATCTGCGCTGACTAGGCCTTACCCATACTATTATAAATGTCGCATTTCAGGATGTTAAAATGTCAGATATTCGTCAACAAGCACTCGATTATCATGAATTTCCCGTTCCAGGTAAAACTGCCGTTTGTCTTACTAAACCCGCCGAAACGAGCCACGATCTCGCCCTAGCATATAGCCCTGGTGTCGCAGAGCCTGTACGTGAAATTGCCGCTAATCCTGACAATGCATATCGTTACACCAATAAAGGCAACACAGTTGCGGTGATCACCAATGGCACGGCAATTCTTGGTCTTGGCAACTTAGGTCCGCTAGCATCAAAGCCTGTAATGGAAGGTAAAGCTTTACTATTCAAGCATTTTGCCAATATCGACTCGACAGATATTGAAATTACTCACAATACTCCTGAGGAATTTATCAACACTGTTGCCGCGATTGCAGATACGTTTGGCGGCATTAACCTCGAAGATATTAAAGCGCCCGAATGCTTTGTCATTGAACGCGAGTTAATTGCCCGTTGTAAAGTGCCCGTATTCCATGATGATCAGCATGGTACGGCCATTGTGACTGCTGCCGGTATGATCAATGCGTTGGAAATTCAAGGCAAGTTGATAAGTGACGCGACTTTTGTGTGTATGGGTGCGGGTGCTGCTGCTATTGCTTGTATGACGATGTTAGTCAAGTGTGGTGCTAATCGCGCCAATATTTATATGTTAGACACTAAAGGCGTTATCCATTCTGGTCGTACCGATCTTAATGAATATAAAGCATTATTTGCCAATGATACCGATAAACGCACTTTACAAGATGTAATTAAAGGTGCCGATGTCTTTTTGGGCTTATCTGGTCCAGATGTGATTGGCGCAGAAGAAGTTGCCATGATGGCTGACAAGCCGGTTATTTTTGCTTGCTCAAATCCAGATCCTGAAATTAAGCCTGCACTTGCCCATGCCATTCGCAATGATTTGATTATGGGCACAGGTCGCAGCGATTATCCAAATCAGGTGAATAACGTACTGTGTTTTCCATTTATTTTCCGTGGTGCTTTAGATGTGCGAGCGTCTTGCATCAATGATGAAATGAAAATCGCCGCCGTACATGCTATCGCTGAGTTAGCCAAAGAACCCGTGCCTGAGAGTGTACTTAAGGCCTATCCTAAGGTGAGTTCATTAAGTTTTGGCCCTGAGTATGTATTACCAAAACCTATGGATCCACGTTTATTGCCTCAGGTGGCACGTGCCGTTGCACAGGCCGCAATTGAGTCGGGAGTGGCTGCAATCACTACGCTTCCCAAGTATGCTGATTAAGTAAAAAGTGGTATATCATCTAAAAAGAGGCTCATTGGCCTCTTTTTTAGTTTTTAGCTGTAGGTAAATACGCCTATCCTTAGTTGCCTTTTGGCTTATGCTACTGAATAATCAGGGGGCAGCATTTGTTGAGCTAATGTTAAATACGCACCGATAATTATAATAATTCTGCAGGATAGCGGATCGATGAAATTCACTCGAATGTTAACTACAAAATTGACCAGTTTTTGGTTGATGTCTTTAGCTGCCATTGCTTTTGTATTTTTACTCTGTGCCATGATGAGTTTTGTGCAACTGACCTATAAATTTCAGCAGCAAAAAGTGACTGAACTTGAATCTATGTTGGTTAACCATTATCACGCCCAATCTGGTTGGGAATTGGACTCTTGGTTGCCACCACTGTTGTTAGCGTACAATACCGTTGAGTTTAAGTTGACCTTGAAAACGGAAGTACTATTCGCTTATCAAGGTAATGTGTTAACACAAAATGCCATGGTATATAACCATCTTCTCGATCCCAATTCCGATCTGCGAATGTCACTCATTTTGCCGCAGCCTTTTGAACAATATCATGTTGGTTGGTACGAGTTTTTAATCCTCGCGGTAGGGATTTTTGCCATTGTTGTTTTAGTGCGTTTTGGTTATTTATGGTTTTCACAGCAGCTCGATGGGATTGAAGAATTAGCATTACGGAGCCGTTTAATCTTACAAGGAAAGCATGAGCAAGCACTGGCGAGCCCTGGTAAAGGTAAACCTCGGTTAATTAATCGTGCACTGACAAAATTACTTGAAGAGTTGCAGGATGCGCAAAAAGAGCGTGGACGTTTTGATAAATTTATCCGCTCAAATACCTTTTTAGATGCTGAGACTCGTATTGGTAATCGACTTTTCTTAAATAATCGTCTCGATGCTTTAAGTCACAATCAAGGTATGGTTGCCCATGGGGTTATTTACTTATTAGAGATGGATGATCTCGATTTATTACAGCAAGCGAAAGGTGAGTCTGTAGCCAAAGAGCTGTTAAATTCAACAGTCAATGGGATTAATCAGATCCTGCAAACGCTACCAAACAGTATTTTTGCCCGTCGTTCCCATAATCAATTTGCCATTGTTGTACCCCAAGTCTCTTTGATTGAAGCCGATCAACTTGCCAGTAAACTGTTAAAAGTGTGTTTAAGCCAGCCGTTAACGGATGTGGATAATCGAGACAATTTTTTCCACTTAGGATGTGCTTATTTTACCGCAGGCGACAACGCAACGCAGTTGATCGATGAGGCTGATATGGCCTTACGTGCCGCTCAATTACAGGGTAACAGTAATTGGTTTATGTACGATAAAGGGGCAATTGATGAGGAGTTTGCAAAGGGCTCTGTGCGTTGGCGCAGTTTTTTAGAGAATACCTTAGTTCAGCGGCGCTTTTTTCCTTTTAGCCAACCCGTGATTGATTCAGATGCGAATGAACACCATAAGGAAATTTTCACCCGTGCAAGGGATAATCAAGGCGCGTTAATTCGTGCAACGCTTTTTATTCCTATGGCCAATAAGTGTGGATTAATGCCGCAAATCGAGCGGCAAATGATTGAGCGGGTTTTAGCGTTGCTTGCCGATGAGCGACATAGTAAACAGATTTATAGTGTGAACTTAAGCCTCGACTCCCTAACGAGCCGTGCCTTTAGCCAGTGGTTAAAAACGACTTTGTTGGAATATCGCCATTTAACTCCAAGGCTGATATTTGAGGTCTCTGAGGATATCGTTATTCAGCATCAAGCCAAGTTACAGCCTAAGTTGGATATGATCCGCAAAATGGGGGCAAGGCTCTGTGTTGATCACGTAGGTCAGCAAGTGGTCGGCACTTATTATATTCGCGAATGTCATTTTGACATGATTAAACTCCATCGCTCTATTGTTCGGCATATTCACTTACGCCCTGAAAATCAGCTATTTATTCGAAGTTTGATCGGTGGTTTATATCGTACCGAAGTGCAAGTCTGCGCCGAAGGGGTGGAGGTGTTTGAAGAATGGCAAACACTACAAATTCTTGGTGTAGGCATGGGACAAGGTATGTTTTTCAGTGATCCTGTGGAGGCGTAATAAATATTTGCTCCTGTGATCATTATGGAAGATTGGGCGCATAACGGACGTATTTTCCTATAAAATTCACTGATTAGCGGCTAGACTAGCCGGTGCCAAAATTATGACGGTGAATATGACAGGTTTCACGTTTTCTATTTCACCTTACACTGTATTGTTGTTGGCGTAATAATTTTTGCAAAATCATTGCTCTAGCTTTTAAATTCATTAGGTTATAAGCATTTTATGGATAAAAGACGTATTGGTCGATTAGCCTTCTGGCAAAATAAAGCGATTACGACAGATCTTGGCGTCTATGTTTGTGCCGATAAGCTATGGGTCTATGCCCCTGCAACAGAGCGCTATGCAGAGCAGTGGGTCACATTCGAATTGCAACATGAGCAATGGCTAATGGCTTTTGCTGAGCTCGCCCGCGTTTTCCCCCATGCTCGATTACAACTACTATTAGCAAGTGGCCCTTATCAGCTACTCGTGGCCGATAAACCCAATGTGGTTCCCGAGGAACTACCCCAAGCCTTGCTCTGGTCAGTTAAAGATATGGTGACCCTGCCTGTGCCACAGATCCATTTGGATTATTTTGAGTCGCCATTACCTAGCGGTAAAATCAATGTGGTGGTAGTTGAAAAAGATAAATTAATCAATATGGTGCAAGCTATACATGCGCATGGGCTTTCCATTGCAGGCATCAGTATTGAAGAGCTCGCCATGACGAATTTGTTTGTCGATGATAACCAAGCTCGTCTCGTTGTGAGCCATTATTCTGGGCACGATCTCTTGCTTACCGTAGTCAAGCAAGGCCAACTTTATATGCAGCGACGTGTGCGTGGTTTTATGCAGTTAGATAAAGCGGAAGTAGATGAGCTTAACTATGGTCTTGCTGATAACTTAAGTTTAGAAATTCAACGTTCTATGGATTATTTTGAGAGCCAGCTTAGGCAGGCTCCTGTGGCATCTATTGAGTTACTCATTGATGGCGCGGCCGACGCCTTAGCCAAATTGGTTTCAACCAATTTCAATCAAGCAGTCAATGTTATCGAGAAAAATGCTGTGGGTGCGTGCATGGCGGGACTGGCTTTTTATGAATTGTCTCGAGGTGCAGAGTGATTAAATCGAGAGTAAACCTTTATTCTGCAACATTATTACCTCCTAAGCAGCAGTTAACCTTTGCAAAACTGATGGCCTATGTGGCTGGATTGGCCCTGCTGTGCATGTTAGCCGGGGTATACGGCTATTGGCAGGTGAGTCAGTCAGAGCAAGCATTACAACAGGCTTCCCAGCAAAAGCAGCAACTCGAACAGCAAAAAGCAGCACTTGAAGCGCAAATCGCGGCACGTAAACCGGATCCTGTATTGGTGGCACGGGTCGAGTTAGAGTCGCAGCAACTCGAACTTAAACAGTTGTTAATTAGTGAATTAGCCCTTCGTTCCGCTTTAACGAGTCGAGGCTTTGCACCAGTGCTTAAGGATTTAGCACAGGTTTCCGATGCGAGTGTGTGGCTGAGCCGGATTATGATTAATGAGCAAAACGTGATGTTTGAAGGTTTTGCAGACCATCCTAAAAGTATCCCGTTATGGGTGGGTAAGCTAAAAACAACAAATACATTAAAGGGGCAGGCATTTTCTTCTATGACGATGGATCGTGGTGAGGATAAGCCTTTGGCTTTCACATTAACCAGTGAGATCTTAGTGGAGCCGAAGCGATGAAGACGATGTTTAATCATGTCGGCCAACAGTTTGAGGTTTTAAGCCGCCGCGAACGAGTCTTGATCGGTATCGCCCTATTAGCACTTGTCAGCATTATCGGGTTTATGCCATTAGAATCGCTTTGGAAAAAACAGACGTCGATATCACAGCAACTTAAGGCTCTGGAGCAGGAAAATCAGATTTCGGTTCAGCAGATTGAGTTATATCAGCAGCGTTTAACCATGGATCCTAATCAGGATTACCAACAAAGATTGGTGTTATTACAGCAGCAAAATCAAGAGATTGATATGCAGCTTAATGAACAGATGGTCGACATGGTGCCAGCAGATTACATGCCGGAGTTACTGGGTAATTTGCTTGGGCAAGTGCAGGGGATAAAGCTCATTAAGTTTACTTCTATTGCCCCAGTACCTTTGCTGGCGGTGGGCGATGAGAAAAAACTCAACCTTTACAGCCATGGCATTCGTATGAGTCTTGAGGGAGATTATTTTTCGGTCATGCGCTTTGTCGAGGCGGTAGAAGCCATGCCTGACAAACTCTATTGGAAGCGCCTTGATTATAAGGTGGCCGAATATCCTAAAGGGATGATTGATATCGAAGTTTATACTTTGAGCCTTAATAAGGACTTTATCAGTGTTGCTAAATAAGCCTTATCTTTTCATGACATTATTATGTGTAGCTTCGAGCGTATCGGCCGAAGCGCTGCGCGATCCAACCTTACCCGGAAAAGGTTACTCTGGTGCAGGGCAAGTCACTCAGTCTCAGGAACAAACACTGATCCTAAATAGCATCGTTAGCTCAGGAAGCACAGCCTATGCTGTGATTAATAATAAAATATTGTCTGTCGGCGACAGCATTCAAGGGGTCAAAATCGTTAGGATCACCCCTTCGTCTGTGTCACTTTCTGATGGGCGTAAATTGGCACTGTTTCAAGCAATAACCGAGAGATAGGGAATACAAATTACATGACAGCGATCAAATACTTCACGCCTCTGCTCTCACTTTGTCTTGTGGCGTGCCAATCCACAGATAGGCCACAACCTGAAGCCTCTAAGGCTGCATTGGCTGCATCAATGCAAACGGCGAATCGTGCGACGACGCCACCTCCAGCAACTATGCCAGATGCAGTGCAACGTGAACTAAATTCGGGTGCTTTATTGGCAGGACTCGCTCCGGCATTAGAAACCGAGCGACGCTTTGATGTTTCGGCAAATGATGTGGATGCGAGAGTGTTTTTTCCTAGCTTAGTGCAAGGTACACCACTGAGCGTTGCCGTACATCCCGAGGTGGAGGGCACGATTTCTCTATCACTAAAGGGCGTTACCTTAAGTGAAGCTATTCAAGTTGTTGAAGATATTTATGGCTATGAAGTCAGTCGAGAAGGGCGAGTTTTACGGGTATTCCCTGCGGGCATGCGTACAGAAACGTTCCCCTTAAACTACCTCTATATGGAACGTGATGGTCTGTCATTGACCTCTGTTAGCTCGGGTCGGATTTCCGATAATAATTCCAACAGTAATACTAATAACAATAACAATTCGAATAACGGTAATTCCAACAATAATAGCGGCAATAACAATTCGAACAACGGTAGTAATTCAAACAATAATAGTGATAGTTCAAACGGCACTTTTATCCGTTCGCGCACTAAAACAGATTTTTGGGGTGATTTAAAAGAAACCCTAACGGCCATTATTGGTGATACGGGCAATGGGCGTCAGGTGGTTGTTACACCACAGGCAGGGTTAGTCACTATTCGAGCTTTCCCTAGCGAATTACGCCAAGTACGCAGTTTTTTAAATTCGGCGGAAACCCATTTGCAACGCCAAGTTATCCTTGAGGCAAAAATCCTAGAAGTCACACTATCGGATGATTTTCAGCAAGGGATCCAATGGGAAAACGTGTTAGGTCATGTGGGAAATACCAATATTAATTTTGGTACAACAGCGGGAACTGTGGGCAATAAAGTCACATCCACTCTGGGCGGTGTAACATCACTTAGCATTAAAGGCTCTGATTTCACAACTATGATCAATCTATTAGATACTCAGGGTGATGTGGATGTGTTGTCTAGCCCAAGAGTGACCGCATCGAACAATCAAAAAGCGGTGATTAAGGTCGGCACTGATGAGTATTTTGTCACTGATGTATCTTCAACCACTGTAGCGGGAACTACGCCAGTGACGACACCTCAGGTAGAGTTGACACCGTTCTTCTCGGGCATTGCCTTGGACGTCACACCGCAAATCGATAAAGATGGCAATGTGTTATTGCATGTTCATCCATCGGTTATTGATGTGAAAGAGCAGACAAAAAATATCAAAGTGAGTAATGAATCGCTGGAATTACCCTTAGCACAGAGTGAGATCCGAGAATCAGATACAGTGATCCGCGCCGCGTCTGGTGATGTGGTGGTGATCGGTGGATTGATGAAAAGCGAGAACGTAGAAGTTGTCTCACAGGTGCCGTTATTGGGTGATATTCCATTATTAGGCGAGCTGTTTAAAAACCGTAGTAAGCAAAAGAAGAAAACCGAGCTGATTATTCTGTTAAAACCCACCGTTGTTGGCGGTGATACATGGAAGAATGAGTTAGAGCGTTCAAAAACCTTATTAGATCGCTGGTATCCGGAGACTAAGTAAGCTTCTATGTATTTGAAGCATTTTGGCCTAAGCCAAACCCCATTTTCACTCACCCCGAATACCGGATTTTTTTTCGGGTTATCGCCACATGTGGAAGCCTTGCAAGTGCTCCAAACGGCCTTGCAAACAGGTGAGGGGTTTATCAAGGTGACAGGTGAGGTCGGTACAGGTAAAACATTACTTTGCCGTAAGTTAATTAATGACCTACCGAGTGGATTTCATTGTGCTTATTTGCCTAATCCCTATTTAACACCAGCGGAATTACGTTGGGCGGTAGCAAATGAATTGGGGCTTCATTACGGGAAAGATATCGATCAGCAGCAGCTTACAGGCTTGATTCAGCAGCAACTGCTCGAGTTAAGCAGTCATGGGCAGGCGATAGTGTTAGTGTTAGACGAGGCGCAGGCATTACCGGACGATAGCTTAGAAGCGCTGCGTTTATTCACCAACCTTGAGACCGAGAGTCGCAAATTACTCCAAGTCGTGTTATTTGGGCAGCCAGAGCTTGATGAAAGATTAAAACGTCAAGAATTTAGACAGTTAAGGCAGCGCATTACTTTTAGCTACAATTTACGCCCGCTCACATGGGATGAAACCGATGCCTATATTCGCTATCGATTAGCCATTGCGGGTCGCCAAGGTGAAGCCTTATTTACACCTAAACTAACGCGTAAGATTGCCAATGCCTCCCGAGGGATCCCCAGATTGATTAATATTCTCGCCCACAAGGCGCTATTGCTAAGTTTTGGTGAAGGCGTTACACGGGTGAAGGCATCCCATGTGCGTGATGCTATTTTAGATACTGAAGATGCCAGTAAAAATTCGTTCTGGTCTCGAAGCATGGCGCTCGTTCTAGCGCTATTAACGGTCTTCATTTTTGCGATAGCAGCATCAGGTATCGATTTCCTGCAGATTTGGGGGAATAGAGCATGAGTGTTATCAACAAAATGCTAAAAGATCTTGATCAGCGCCAACAGGGACATCAACTTTCAAATATTGCCCAGCATCAAGTGCAATATTTAGGTCGCAAGCATAGCGTTAACATCTGGGTTTCAATCAGCCTAATGTCATTGCTTATTGGCGGTGTTGGTGTTTATGGCTATCAATTAATCAGTCAAATGCCTGTCGAGCCAGCACCTAAGTTCGCCGCCGCGAGTGAGACTGAAGTGGCGATAATACCAACAGTGCCAGAAATAAACGCTGAAGCAGAGACAATCACTTCAGAGGTTGTGAATGTCACCGAGCCTTTAGCCCTTAGCAAAAAGACAGTGGTCAAAGCATCTAATGGTTTGGTTAATACAGAAATGCCCCTCGATGAGGGATCGCATCCAGTCGCCAAGCAGAATGCCCAAATAGAAGCCACTGTGACCGCTAATGCCCAATCTGAACCACAGACAATAGTCACAGAAGAGGATGAAATTGTTGAAGCGATTCAGGCCAGTGCGCCCGAACGTGAGTTCGTTAAGCCATCCGTAGATACCCCCACAATTGAGCCTGTTAAACCCGCGGGTAAAATGGCGGTGACAGAAGTTAAGCTTACGCCAAGCCAGCTCGCGCAAAAGCAGCTTACTCTTGCAACTGATGCCGAAAAACAGGGAAAACTCGATAAGGCACTCGAATATTATGAAAAGGCCCTCGGTTTTGACCCAAGCTTACATAATGTGCGTCAGCAACTTGCGGCATTGCACTATGGCCAAGGACGGCTCAATAACGCCGAACAAGTGTTGCAGCAAGCCGTACTGTTATACCCTCAAGAATTTGAGTTTTACCTGTTATTAGCACGAGTTCAGCAGGAGCTTGGCGAAGTAGATTTAGCATTAGCTAGCCTAGCGCAAATCCCCGACAGCCATGTTTTAGCACGGCAAAAATGGTTAGCGCAAACCGATTTAGCCCAAAAACAAGGGCAATTTACTTTAGCTGAACAGGCTTATCGGCAGCTATTGCAACAGGAGCCGCAGCAAGGAAAATGGTGGATGGGCTTAGGGTATGCTTTAGATTCTCAGCAGCAATTTGCCAAGGCGAGTCAAGCCTATCGCACCGCATTAAGCCATTCAGGGCTCTCGGCGCAGGCAACTGCTTTTATTGAACAACGATTAAGCCAACTAGGAGATAGCCAATGAAACCCAGATTAAAGATGCGTTTGGGCGATCTGTTAGTGCAAGAATCGATTATTACCGAAGAACAGTTACAGCAAGCGTTAACTGAGCAGCGTAAAACAGGCCATAAACTTGGCCGTACCTTGATTGATTTACGCTCCATTAGCGAACATCAATTGCTGCAATTTCTCTCCCAACAATTGAATTTGCCCTTACTCGATATCAGTAAGCGCCCCATTTCAGCAGAAGTAGTACAGCTTATCCCTGAAGTACAAGCGCGGCGTTTTCGGGCACTTGCAGTTGAAGATAGGGGAGACAGTGTACTGGTTGCCATGAGCGATCCCGCGGATTTACAGGCGCTCGATCACTTAGAGGTTCTCGTTGCCCCTAAACGCTTAACCTTAGCGGTTGCGCCAGAGCAACAACTGCTAGAGGCCTTTGATAACCTTTATCGTCGTACCGATCAAATCGCACAAATTGCCGGCAAGCTCGAAGAAGAATACGCCGCTGATAAAATGTTTGATTTGGCGAGTTTAACCTCGGGTGATAGCGATAATGAAACGACCGTGGTTAAGTTACTGCAATCGATTTTCGAAGACGCGGTACAAATGCGCGCCTCGGATATTCATATCGAACCCGGTGATAAAGCACTGCGTATTCGTCAGCGTATCGATGGTCAACTGCATGAAACGATTCTGAATGAAGTAAATATTGCAGCCGCCTTAGTGCTGCGGCTGAAGTTAATGGCAGGCCTTGATATTTCGGAAAAACGTCTGCCACAGGATGGGCGTTTCCATATCGAAATCAAAGGCCATCATATTGATGTGCGTATGTCGACCATGCCGATTTACCACGGCGAATCTGTGGTAATGCGTTTGCTCGACCAATCCGCAGGTTTGCTTACACTTAATGAAACCGGGATGCCGCCGCATATTTTGGCGCGAATTCGTAAACAGATTAAACGTCCCCATGGCATGTTATTGGTAACAGGCCCCACGGGTAGCGGTAAAACCACCACGCTGTACGGCATTTTAAGTGAGCTTAATACCGCCGACCGTAAAATTATTACGGTGGAAGACCCTGTCGAGTATCAATTGCCGCGGATAAACCAAGTACAAGTGAACCACAAGATTGGGCTCGATTTTTCAAACGTACTGCGTACCACATTACGTCAAGACCCCGATATCATCATGGTCGGTGAGATGCGCGATCAAGAAACGGTAGAAATTGGACTACGCGGTGCCTTAACTGGTCACTTTGTGTTATCGACGCTACATACCAATGATGCGGTCACCAGTGCGCTGCGTTTACTCGATATGGGGGCGGCGAGCTATCTGGTAGCAAGTGCGCTCAGGGTCATTATTGCCCAGCGTTTAGTGCGCCGCGTTTGCCATAATTGCGGGGTTGACTATCAACCTACACCACAGGAAAAAGCCTGGTTGAGCAGTGTAAGCCGTAAAGATTTTTCAACGGCGAATTTTAGAATTGGCACGGGTTGCCAGAGTTGTAATGGCAGTGGTTACCGTGGTCGGATCGGTATCTTTGAAATCCTCGAATTGGACGAGAAGATGATCGATGCCATGCGTACGGGTAATCCACAGGATTTTGCCCGCGCAGCATTACAAAGCCCCAATTTTACGCCACTGGCCGAGTCAGCCTTGCAATATTTAATTGAAGGCATGACGACCATTGAAGAGGTGGCGAAGCTGGTGGAAGATGTGAGTGAGTCGCAGATCCCTTTATCTAAGGATCTGATAAGCCAACAAGGCGTTGAGGCGTAATTATGCCAGTTTATCAATACCGTGGTCGCAGTGGTCAAGGCCAAGCCGTTACGGGACAGCTCGATGCTGCCTCGGAAAGTGCGGCGGCGGATATGCTCTTAGCCCGCGGGATTATTCCCCTTGAAGTGAAAGTGGCTAAAGTCGTTAAATCCTTTTCTGTGACTCAGTTATTTGGCGGTAAAGTCGGTTTAGACGAGTTACAAATTTTCACTCGCCAAATGTACTCTTTGACTCGTTCTGGCATTCCGATTTTGCGGGCGATTGCAGGATTATCTGAAACTGCCCATTCTCAGCGGATGAAAGATGCCCTCAATGATATTTCTGAGCAACTTACCGCTGGGCGCCCCTTGTCCTCTGCGATGAATCAACACCCTGAGGTGTTTGATTCTTTGTTTGTTTCTATGGTGCATGTGGGTGAAAACACCGGTAAGTTAGAGGATGCATTTATCCAGCTTTCAGGCTATATCGAGCGCGAGCAAGAGACGAGACGTCGAATTAAAGCCGCCATGCGTTACCCCATATTTGTATTAATCGCCATCACCATTGCCATGGTGATCTTGAATATTATGGTGATCCCCAAATTTGCTGAAATGTTTAGTCGCTTTGGGGCCGATTTACCTTGGGCGACCAAAGTGTTAATTGGTACATCAAACCTTTTTGTTAATTATTGGCCCTTAATGCTAGTGGCGCTTATCGGAGCCATAGTTGGGATACGTTATTGGCATCATACGGAAAAAGGTGAAAAGCAGTGGGATAAGTGGAAGCTGCATATTCCGGCCGTTGGCTCTATTATTGAGCGTTCAACCCTTTCACGTTATTGCCGCAGTTTTTCGATGATGCTCAGCGCGGGAGTCCCTATGACTCAAGCATTAAGTCTGGTGGCTGATGCGGTGGATAATGCCTATATGCACGATAGGATTGTGGGCATGCGCCGAGGGATTGAATCCGGTGACTCAGTGCTTAGGGTTTCGAATCAGAGCCAGTTATTTACGCCCTTAGTGCTACAAATGGTGGCGGTAGGTGAAGAAACCGGGCAAATCGATCAGTTATTGAATGATGCTGCCGATTTTTATGAGGGTGAAGTGGATTACGATCTTAAAAATCTCACGGCAAAATTAGAGCCTATTCTTATTGGCATAGTCGCCGTTATCGTATTAGTGCTTGCGCTCGGTATCTATCTCCCTATGTGGGATATGCTCAATGTGGTTAAGGGTGGGAATTAACAGCATGCGCTGCACACCTGCTTATTGCAAAGGATGCGACTAGATGCGAAGTCAGCAGAAGGCTGAAAGCAATCTATTGAACCTCTATGGTCGGATGATCGCGTTAATTGTGGTGTTAACTATGATGGCTATTATCGGTATCAAATATTTTTCAACGATGCCGCAGTTGGCCGCTAGAGGGCTTGAATTAGAGCATACGCGTTTTTTAAATATAGTGGCTATGGTGCGCTCCCAATGGTTATCCCTTGGTAAACCGTCACAGATGAATTTAGACTGGGAAATATTTGATAATCAAAATCAGCAGCTTAAGCCTAGCGTGGTTAAGATGAATACCCTTGGTTGGCCACAACCTCAGCAACGGAATAACCAAGGTTGCCAAGCGTTATGGCAACAGTTAATGGGAACAGAATTAAAAAAAAGCACTCTAATCGGCGCGTATCTTCCACGGGATAATAGCTGCCATTATCGCTCGCAAAATGGCGATAGCATTGGCTACCAACTGGATTCTGGCAGGGTCATTTTTTTGACGAATCCTTAAAATATTGTTAAGCAGTAGGCTTTTTAAAATGAATTTAACTGTTAGAATGACATGTCTTAAGTATGAGGGTAAGTAAATGAAGACTAAGCAAAATGGTTTTTCATTGATTGAACTCGTTATCGTTATTGTGATTTTAGGCTTATTAGCGGCAACGGCGATCCCACGGTTTTTAAATGTAACCGACGACGCACAGGATGCGAGTGTCGATGGGGTTGCGGGTGGTTTATCCACTGCGGTGAGCTTTGTACGTTCACAGTGGGAAGTGGATGGACGTCGCAATAATAATGTGCTCCTCGATGGTACCTCGGTTAACCTCGATACTCGTTTTGGTTACCCTACTGGAACCTCAGTCACGGATGCGACCGCAATGACGGATGCCAGTTGCCAAGAAGTCTTTAATACCGTGTTGCAGAGTGCTCCACGCAATGTGCTTTACACTCAAGATACCCGTAATCAACGCTATACCGTCAGAGTGATCGATGGTGCGGGCGGCAGTGCGACCTCAATTGCAGGTGCAACGGTAACTGGCTTAGATTTATGTGTTTATCACCAAGTGGCTTCACTGGTGGTTAACCAAACAACGGGGGTCGCGACGCCTACACCCGATTTATCCACGGCAGGTGCTAAGGGCGTGGTCTATAACCCAGGTACAGGCAGAGTATTAAGCTTTACCCAAACCCCATTTACGCCTTAATACCGTATCTAATGTGTAAATGGTTTAATGTGTTTACCCAGTCGTTTATAACTGACATAAATGTCTAAATTGGCTTAACTAACCCAAACGTAGAAAGGTAGTTTTTATATGAAAAGACAACAAGGTTTTACCTTAATTGAATTAGTAGTAGTGATCATCATCTTAGGTATTCTTGCTGTCACCGCGGCACCTAAGTTTATGAACCTGCAAGGCGATGCAAGAGTATCGGCATTAAATGGCTTGAAAGCATCAATCCAAGGCGCAAATACGCTAGTTTATTCAAAAGCAGCATTGGCTGGTGTTGAAAAGGTTGCACCAGAGGACGATCCAACGGTAGATATTGCGACAGATGTTGAAATAAGCCTTGCCTATGGATATATGGATACTACAGCAACTAATTTTTCAAATGCCTTGGAAATCAGCATTTCAACAGCTACAGATGATATTACTACGGGTAAGGTATCATCGACAGATAACGCAGACTGGGTACTTTATTCAACCGACACAGCTGTTAAGTTTTGGCAAAATGGTGCACCAGCGGCATGTTTTATCCAATACAATCCAGCAACAGAGACAAAAGCCCCAAGTTTTTTAGCAACACCTGATGCTTCTAAGTGTTAATTTTTACAGAGTATAAGGCCTGCCTAGCAGGCCTTTTTTTTAGATAAAATACATGTGTTAAATCGGTTGCAACAAAATGAATTTACTTAGAATTTGCATCCAAATTTATAGCAATTTATTTGCTTTAATCAAACAGTTGGCAGAAACTGAACCTAGAACCTAGAACCTAGAACCTAGAACCTAGAACCTAGAACCTAGAACCTAGAACCTAGAACCTAGAACCTAGAACCTAGAACCTAGAACCTAGAACCTAGAACCTAGAACCTAGAACCTAGAACCTAGAACCTAGAACCTAGAACCTAATATGGACAATGGCTAAATTTTCAATGGCAAAACAGGCGGGATTTACCTTAGTTGAGTTAGTCACAACGGTCATCTTGATTGGGATCCTTTCTGTGACCGTACTGCCGCGTCTGTTTACACAGTCATCCTATAGTGCTTTTAGCTTGCGTAATGAATTTATGGCAGAGCTGCGTCAAGTGCAACAAAGAGCATTAAACAATACCGATAGATGTTATCGGATCGCTGTCTCCAGTGTGGGTTATCAAGTGAGTCAATTTGCGACCCGTGATAATACAGGTTGCACGGGCGCGCCGCTTTCTCCAGAACCGCTATATACCCAAGCCTTTAAAGGTGGTGCTACGCTTGCGTTATCCAGTAGCAATGCCAGTAGTTTTAATATTGATTTTGATATTAATGGTAGACCCTCATTAGCTTGTAATGGTCACTGTATCAAAGTCATCGCCAACGATATTGTAAGCATCAATATCTCGAGCGAGGGATATATCTATGCCAACTAATCCTCGCTTATTCCTTCATAAAATATCGCCACACAAGGGCTTTACCTTAATTGAATTAGTGGTGGGCATGCTGGTGATTGCGATTGCTATCGTGATGCTTAGCAGTATGTTATTTCCCCAAGCGGATCGTGCAGCAAAAACCTTGCATAGGGTGCGAAGCGCCGAACTTGCCCATTCGGTCATGAATGAGATATGGGGTAAAAGATACGATCAAAATACCAATGCCAATGGCGGTGTGCCCGCCTGTGGGAGTCCTTTAGGGATGAGTTGTACCCCTGCCGATAAGTTAGGTAAAGATATCGTTTCTGGAATAGTGGAAAGCCGCAATAATTTTAATGATGTGGATGATTACCACGGTTTAAATGAAACCGCGACTATGCTTAACTCCAGCCAAACTTATACCGAGGCTTATCCTAACTATCGTTTAAGTGTCACTGTTGCTTATGGGGCCGTGCCCAATACCAAGTTAGTGACGATTAATGTGACAACGCCTGATAACGAAGTGATTACTTACAATATGGTGAGGAGTAATTACTGATGGCTTCACACTATGCTGTAAATAAAAAATTCGCGCGGGGATTTACCTTAGTCGAGATGGTTACTGTTATCTTGATTCTGGGTATTCTTGTGGTTGGGGTCAGTAGCTTTATTATTTTTGGCACGCGGATTTTTGTCGAGTCGAGCTCGGTCGATCAAGTGCTCAGTCAGAGCCGTTTTGTGGTCGAGCGAATGACGCGCGAATTACGCAGCTCAGTGCCTAATAGTGTGCGAGTGAATACGGATTCACTCACCTATCAATGTATTGAATTTGTACCTATCCAAGCCAGCACCTCCTATTTATCTATGCCAATATCGCCGAGCGCCACAGCTCTCTCGGGAACGGTGATTTTAGACGATGTGACCAGTAAGATTGCGGTTAACCAATATGCTTGGATTTATCCTTTGACTGATAGCGATGTGTATAACAGTGCGAGGCAAAAACGCGCTCAGATTAACACCATGGCGCCTTTGGGTAATCAGGTAACGCTGACGTTTACTGCGCCAGTACGTTTTGCTGAAGCATCACCACGGCAGCGAATCTATTTGGGTTCAAATCCTGTGAGTTATTGTTTTGAAAAAGAGCCAAGTGCTAATCAATTGCAGGTACGACGTTACGCGGGCTATGCCTTTACTGCCACTCAATCTAAACCGGGCGATCTGGGTTCAGGGGTGTTGATGGCGCAAAGTGTGGCAAATCGTTTGAACGATAGTAATGACTTACCAATGACATTAACCCCATCAAGTTTAGTTAATCATGCCATGGTGCATTTACAACCGCGGTTTAATGTTAATGGTGAGACATTCCAATATCGACATCAAGTGCAGGTGATCAATGTTCCATAATGTATCTCGTCAATTGACAGGTCATCACTCGATAATGCGAATGTTACCCAGAACATCGCGAGTAAGGTCGCAACGACCAGCCTTACCTACGCGGCAGCGGGGGAGTGCGTTGATCATTGGGATATTTGTTATCACTGTGATGTTTTTATTAGCGTCTGCGCTTATCAATATTGTGGAAGATGCGGATACTGGATTGACGCAAGAAGTGTGGGGGGCTCGTGCCTTAGCCGCGGCCAATAGCGGTGCTGATGCCGCATTAGCACAGTTATTTCCACTAAACGGTAGTGTCGGTGTTTGTTTGGCAAGCAGTTCTTGGACGCCACCGAATGTAGTCGGTTTCCATGCTTGCCGTGTTGAACTCAGTTGTAAAGCATATGCCGTAGACACTGTCACCCAATATCGAATAAATAGTAAAGCGGTATGTGAGAGTGGTGAGATTCGCGTCAGCCGACAAGTTGAGGTAGAAGCCCGTGGTTAGATTTTTGATGATATTAAACTTGGCACTACGTTATCAAACTCATTATATGCGTGGCTTATTGTCTAACTTGCTGCTTATATTTTTTATTCTTACCTCATCGCCAACTTATGCCGCAATTGATTGCAATAGTGTATTTCCGGGGCCAATACAGAGTTTTAGTAGTACCGGCGAACTCTATATGCAAAGTGGTGCGCTCATTGAAAATGTGAATAAAGTAGATGTCTGCTTTAAACAGGTAAGGGGTTATGAGTATGAGATGAACGCTTTAGCTTGCGGTATTGGTAAGTGTGAAATAACAGGTATACCAAGTTTAGCAAGAGCGGCCCCCACTTTTGTTACGAGTTCTGTGACAAGTAGTTATGTCGTAGCAAATAATACTACTTCAACCGTAGAGCTTGGCACTACAGCGGGTTACGGTCAAAAATTTAATAACAGTCGTTGGGATATAGGTGCTTTAACGATTAATACAGGTGGTAATGTTACCGTATCAGATACCTATTCAACGTATGTTATAAAAGATCTGACGTTTTATAATGCAGCGACTATGACTTTAAAACCAGGTAAAACTTATATTATTGATGGTGATCTGAATCTTAATTCAGGTACTTTAAATATTGTCGGGTCAGGTGATACGAAATTGTATATTAAAGGTAGTTTCATTATCGATGGAGTATCGCAACTTACAGGATTGAGCACATTAGATGTTTATATTCAGAATGATTTATTAGTTAGAGGTAGTGCTAAAGTTCAAGGGAGTTATTATGTTGCTGGTAACGCAACATTACAAGAAACCACAGTCCTAACTGGCCGTCTCAGTGCTAAAAATGTAACCCTTCAAAGCAGTAGTAAGGTGGTTTATGATGCCGGTGCACCTGTCTTACAATGCTTTAATGATGATTTCTCCCAAAGTGCATTAAGCAGTGATTGGGTTGTTTCCCGTAGCAGTGGCAGTTTTATCCCTTCAATCGTGGGTGGCCGCATGCGTTTAACGCAAGCGAGTCAGAAACAATCAACGGCATCCACTTATCAAAGACTTTTCCCCGCCGCTGAAAACTTAGTCGAAATCCAGTTTGATCATTATGCCTACGGTGGTGCGACCAATAATGGTGCCGATGGTATTGCCGTGGTGTTATCTGATGCCGCGATTACACCGCAGCCAGGTGCCTTTGGTGGACCTTTAGGTTATGGCTTTAAACCTGGTATTAATGGATTTGCGGGTGGCTGGCTTGGGGTTGGTATTGATGAGTTTGGGAACTTCTCCGGTGAAGGTGGCAATGGCAATGTTGGCCAGCGGCGTCAGTCGGTTGCAGTGCGTGGCTCAGGTGCTGGCACATCTGGGTATAATTATTTACATGGCACCTGTAATGATGGCAAGACCAATACCAGTGGTAGCTGTTTATCTCCAACCGTCGATAAAAACAACGTAACCCCAGCACACAGATATAAAATAACCATTGATTCGCAGTCTGCGGGCCAGTCGATGGTGAAGATTGAGCGTAATACAGGCTCAGGTTTTGTCACCTTAATATCTTCTTTCAATGCTGCGGCTCAGACGGGGCAAGCAACCATTCCGAAGGATTTTTTATTGTCATTAACGGGATCGACGGGGGATTACTATAATAACCATGAAATTGATAATGTTCAGATTTGCGCATTAAAGTCGAATCCAATTACCACACAGATCGATCATTTTGAATTTGATCATACGGGTCAGGGACTCACCTGTAATCCCGAGACTGTGACCATTAGAGCCTGTGCCAATACGAGTTGTAGTCAACTCTTTACCGAACCGCTAACGGCAACATTATTGCCTGAGTCTACAGCCGAGGGTGTGTGGGTTGGCGGTAACCAAGTGAGTTTTAGTGGTGGTACTGCGCAATTACAACTACGGC
This sequence comes from Shewanella sp. JNE2, assembly GCF_023159115.1. Taxonomy (NCBI): domain Bacteria; kingdom Pseudomonadati; phylum Pseudomonadota; class Gammaproteobacteria; order Alteromonadales; family Shewanellaceae; genus Shewanella; species Shewanella sp. JNE2. The sequence continues at coordinate 539,138 of NZ_CP096169.1, forward strand.
GCAATACTGCTGGCGTTGTGACCTTAGGTGTAAAAGGGTCCAGTCCAACAACTAGGCCCTTAAGCAAGACCTTATGCCGTATTGGTGCTGGTGCATTAAGTGAAAATAATTGTTCGCTGACCTTTGCCGATAGCGGTTTTATTTTTGATGTACCTGATAAATTAGCTAATAAACCGGTTGAGGTGTTGGTCAAAGCGGTTAAAAAGTCGGATGTCACACAGCAGTGTATTCCGAGTTTCCAGAATCAGGCTAAGAGCCTTAGTTTTTGGAGTCAGTATGTGGAGCCTAGTGCGCCAATCACACCTAAGGCTGTCACTATTAATAGCACAGCAATCAGTACTACGAGCGCCGTACCTACTGCATTGAGCCTGGGCTTTGATATTAATGGGCAGGCAAAAATCACGGTCAATTACCCCGATGCGGGCAAATTACAGCTCAATGCGAAATATACAGGCACGGGCGATGAGCAAGGTTTATTGATGATAGGCTCAGATCAGTTTGTCAATGTCCCTGTAGGTTTATGTGTTACCCCAGAAGACAACGGTGCCTTGTGTCCCGCGGGAAATGAGAGCTGTTCTGTGTATAAAAAAGCGGGTGAGAGTTTTAATTTGCAGATTGTTGCTAAAGCATGGGTTGTTGATAACGACGGCAATTATTGCGATAACCCTAGTACGCCCAATTATGTCCAATCTGGTATCGCGTTATCCAGCCAACTGGTGGCGCCAAGTTCCGGTGTACAGGGGGCAGTAGGCGTAGCCAGTTACGATCAAGAGGGCAAGATAAATAATCTTAATACAGTGGCTCAAAGCATAAGTGAAGTGGGGGTATTTACCTTTAGTGCTGCGCCGCCATCGAGTTACTTAGGATCGAGTTTTTACTCAATACCACTCGCAAAGAGTGCCAACATAGGCCGATTTGTCCCCGACCACTTTGAAGTGACCACATCGAGTGTGGTGCCTGCGTGTAGTAGTACCTATAGCTTTAGCTATATGGATCAGCCTTTTGATGTAGCATTTAATCTTGAGGCGCGAAATGTCGCTGGAGTTGTGACACAGAATTATCACGGTAGTTTTGCCAAAGCGACGGGGCTGCTGGTGGGAGAAAATAATGATGATGGTAATGATATGCAGCTACGCTTAGATGACGTTGCTGTACCCTTGAAATCGAGTTCGTGGACAGCTGGTGAGGCGAGCATAGATTATCAACCTCATTTTTCCCGCCTCCCCGCTTTAATTGGTGGTGAAGTCGATGGTCCCTATGAGCAAATGTTGTTGGGAGTTAAAGTATTTGATAATGATGGGAATGTTAGTTCAGTTGCATCGCCAAATATGAATGCTGCCACCCTTGGCGACTGCAGTGCGGGTACTAGTTGTGATGCTGTTATATTATCCGCTATCCAGCAGAGATATCGCCATGGTCGAGTGGTAATGGACAACACTTACGGCCCAGAGACTGAAACATTAAGTATGCCTGTTCGGGCCGAGTATTGGAATGGCACGAATTGGGTGTTAAATGGGGATGATAGCTGCACTATCGCCACTTATGGCTTAGGTTCGCAGGTTGATAATGCTGGTCTTGGCTATCACTTTGACCCAAATTTAGCCACAGGACAAAGTGTTGTGCGCTCCGGTGGCACATCAACATTCCAATCTGGCCAATTTGAGTTGCTGTGGCGAGCCGTGGCGACAAGTGGCCCGCTTTACCGAGGACAAGTGACCGCACCTTTAGATGTACCCGCTTGGCTAGAATGGTATTGGAATTGGAACGGGGTTTCACCTACTAGCTTATCCGAACCCCGCGCCAGTGCATTTTTTGGTCGTTACCGTGGGCATGACAGGATCATCTACTGGCGAGAGGTTAATTAATTAGTTTTAGTAATCTATCCCGCTAAATTAAGTTGTAACTTTAGTGGTAAATCGTTAGGCGACTTATTTTTGAGCCTTGGCTTAAATGTCTACGTTCGGCTTTAAATGCAAAAATGACGTTTGGCATGTGTTGCTAGTTTGTATTGCTTTTTACTTTTCACTGCTCAAACTTTAACCTGTAAAGCGTATTTTTCGGCTAAATACTGTTTTTAAGCTGTATATTTGAAAAAAAATCACGCCATTAGCGATTGTTAACCTCAATGGTCTTGTGGAATCAAGGTGGCATTGATAAAGTTAGCTGATTTTTCTTTTCTTCTGACTCCACAGAATACAGGCTAGTTACATGTTCAAGAAGCTGCGTGGCATTTTTTCTAATGATCTATCGATCGATTTGGGTACAGCTAACACATTAATTTATGTTCGTGACGAAGGCATAGTCCTCAATGAGCCTTCTGTTGTTGCTATACGTGGTGAGCGTAACAGCTCTGGTCAGAAATCTGTTGCCGCTGTCGGCACAGAGGCTAAACAAATGTTAGGCCGAACACCCGGTAACATCCAAGCTATCCGTCCAATGAAAGACGGTGTTATTGCTGACTTTTATGTGACTGAAAAAATGCTGCAGCACTTTATCAAACAAGTGCACAACAATAGCTTTTTTCGTCCAAGCCCGCGCGTTTTAGTCTGTGTGCCCGTGGGGGCAACTCAGGTTGAACGTCGTGCTATCCGTGAATCGGCCATGGGGGCTGGTGCTCGCGAAGTGTATTTAATTGAAGAGCCAATGGCTGCTGCGATTGGTGCGGGTTTACCTGTCTCTGAAGCAACAGGTTCTATGGTAGTGGATATTGGTGGTGGTACCACTGAAGTCGCTATTATTTCATTGAACGGTGTCGTGTATTCTTCTTCAGTGCGTATTGGTGGCGATAAGTTTGATGATGCCATTATCAACTATGTGCGCCGTAATTATGGCAGCTTAATTGGTGAAGCAACGGCTGAGCGTATTAAGCACACAATTGGTACGGCTTATCCTGGGGATGAAGTGTTAGAGATTGAGGTACGTGGTCGTAACTTGGCTGAAGGTGTGCCGCGTAGCTTTATACTCAACAGCAATGAAATTTTAGAAGCGCTGCAAGAGCCATTATCGGGTATTGTTAGCGCGGTGATGGTGGCATTAGAGCAGTCTCCACCTGAGTTAGCCTCAGATATTTCTGAGCGTGGCATGGTATTAACGGGCGGTGGCGCACTGTTGCGTGATTTAGACCGTTTATTAATGCAAGAAACGGGTATACCTGTAATGGTTGCGGACGATCCACTAACGTGTGTTGCACGCGGCGGTGGTAAAGCCCTCGAAATGATTGATATGCACGGCGGCGATCTGTTCTCCGAAGAAACTTAATTTAACTTCGGTATGGGGCGGCTAATCACCGCCCTAGCTTTCTATGAAGCCAATTTTTGTTCGTGGTATTTCTAACCAATTTCGTTTAACACTGGCAATTATTTTGTCGGTGATTTTGCTCGTGGCTAATCATCGTCTCGAACCTGCGCGTCAATCCCTTTCATCTGTATTAAGCCCTGTGCAATATCTCGCCAGTTTTCCCGGGGCCCTACTCGATTGGTCATCCGAGAGTTTTGCAACGCGTAATATGCTGGCGTTACAGAATAAAGAGCTATTAAGACAGCAATTACTAATGAGCGAGCGTTTGCAGCGTTTTGAACATTTGCGCCAAGAGAATGAGCGTTTACGCGCCTTGCTTGGGTCTCCTGCGTATCAGGATTCTCGCAAAATGGTGGCAGAAGTGCTCGAGGTCGCTAGCGATCCCTCCCATCATTATGTTGTGTTAAATCACGGAGCGCGCAGTGGCGTGTTCGTCGGGCAACCCGTTGTTGATGCACAAGGGGTTGTGGGGCAGGTGGTGCAAATTAGCGAGATGACCAGTCGTGTATTGCTGCTTTCTGATGTCTCCCATGGTTTACCTGTGCGTATTACCCGCAACGATGTGCGCTTAATCGCCAATGGTACGGGTGAAAATGATGAGATTGAATTGCGCCATGTGGCTAAAAGTATCGATGTGCGTGTTGGTGATTTATTAGTGACTTCTGGCCTTGGTAATCGTTTTCCCGAAGGGTATCCCGTTGCTCGGGTCATGGAAGTCCTGACGGAGGATGGCCAAAGCTATGCCCGTGTTACCGCTCAACCACTGGCAGCCCTTGATCGTATTCGTTATTTATTATTGATTTGGCCATCACCAGATTCAGGTGTGACTTTGCCGCATCAAATGCCAGTACCTGCTGCGGATCAGCCTGAAGAGGCTAAGCCGGATCCCAATACGATAAATAGTGCACCCAATACCCAAGGTTCGGCAAACACGCCACAAGGGGCTGCAACTAATGTGAATGCTACAACGGGCGCTGTGACCACTCCACCGCCAGCAGAGGTGCATTAATGAGTTTACAAGCTGCCAATGGTCGACTCATCGTCTGGTTGACGCTGTTTATCGGATTGCTAAGCCAAATTATGCCTTTACCTTCGGTGGTTGAAGCTTGGCGCCCTGACTGGCTGTTAATGGTGGTTATGTATTGGTCTATTGCCTTGCCACACAGATACAATATTTTAACTGCTTGGGTTTTAGGTTTGGCCCTCGATATTCTGTTGGGAGCAACCTTGGGTGTGCGCTCATTAGCGATGTCATTGGTGATCTATATTGCGATTTTGCATTGCCAACGGTTGCGTAATTTCCCAAAATGGCAGCAAACCTTAGTAGTGGCGCTGCTAATTGCCCTTTACCACTTAGTCGTTTACTGGGTAGAGTTTGTGATGGATGAAGCGACATTTAATGCGGATTTGTTTCTACCTGCAATTTCTGGGCTAGTGATTTGGCCTTGGATTTTTTGGATTTTACGTCGTGTTCGACGTCATTATAAGGTTCGCTAACGGTGAATTTAGTTCTCGCTTCTACCTCTCCACGTCGCAAAGAATTATTGGCAAATATTGGCTTAGGGCGTACAGATTTTAGTTTTACTCAAGTCGCCCCAGATATTGATGAAACCCCTTTAAATGATGAGACTCCAAGGGATTATGTACAACGTCTCGCCGCTGAAAAAGCGCAAGCAGGGCTTGCATTATGCCTTGGCATGTCACAGCCTGCTGTATTAGGTTCTGATACTATCGTTGTGCTTGAAAACGCAATATTAGGAAAACCCGTTGACGAACAGGATGCAAAACGTGTGTTGCGGGCATTATCTGGCAAAACACACACAGTAATGACAGCGGTGGCGATAACCTATGGTGATGTCGACAACCCTACAACATCAGTGCGTTTGGTTGAAACCCAAGTACGATTTTGTACGCTAAGTGATGCTGATATCGATGCCTATGTTGCCTCAAAGGAACCCATGGATAAAGCAGGTAGTTATGGTATTCAGGGGTTAGGCGGCTGTTTTGTTGAGTCGATTGAAGGCAGTTATTCCTGCGTGGTTGGCTTACCTTTAGTTGAAACGTGTGCATTATTAGCTGAGGTTGGATTCGGTTAATCTTATCCCTGTTGCGAGGTTTAAAGGATTTAAAACGGAACCTTATCGATGTTGATAACCTCTTACTACCAAGTTTTAGTCCGTGAACTTACGGTGTTGGTCGTAGTTGGAGTATCGGTTTCAGGCTGAGAGACGCTATAACTTCAATTATTTAATCTAATTTCCCGAATGGGGTGAGTCGTGAATACCAGTCGCTTAAATCAAAATAAAATACAGCGCAAGATGGGTTCAGAATTACTGATCAACGTAACCCCATCCGAGGCTCGCGTCGCTTTAGTTGAACACGGTGTATTGCAAGAAGTGCATATTGAACGCCGTATGAAACGGGGATTAGTCGGCAATATTTATAAAGGTAAAATCAGCCGCGTGTTACCTGGCATGCAAGCGGCTTTTGTTGATATAGGTTTAGATAAAGCTGCATTTCTTCATGCTTCTGACATAGTGCCACACACTGAGTGCGTTGCCGATGTTGAAAAAGGCCACTTCGTTGTCCGTGATATCGCTGAATTAGTCCGCCAAGGGCAAGATATTATGGTGCAAGTAGTTAAAGATCCCTTGGGTACTAAGGGAGCGCGTTTAACAACTGATATCACGCTGCCTTCCCGTTATTTAGTCTTTATGCCTGGCTCTAGCCATGTTGGGGTTTCCCAACGTATTGAGCTTGAGGAAGAGCGCAGCCGTTTAAAGAAAATCACACTTCCTTATGTGGATGAAGATGGCGGATTTATTATTCGCACGGCTGCCGAAGGCGTTGGAGAAGATGAGCTTGCCCAAGATGCGGCGTTTTTACGCCGAGTTTGGTCTAAGGTCAGCGAGCGACGACAACGCCGTGGCGTGGCGCTTTTATACCAAGATTTAGCGTTGCCAGTGCGTATTGTGCGTGATTTTGTTGGCACTGAACTGGATCGTATTCAGGTCGATTCACGCCGCACCTTTGATGAGTTGCAAACCTTCGCTCAAGAATTTATGCCTGAAATTGCTGAGAAAATTGAGCATTATTCAGGCCCGGCACCTATTTTTGATCTCTACGATGTTGAAAATGAAATTCAGCGCGCGCTGGGGCGTAAAGTTGAGTTAAAGTCGGGCGGTTATCTGATCATCGATCAAACCGAAGCCATGACGACCGTCGACATCAACACTGGTGCCTTTGTGGGTCATCGTAATCTCGAAGAAACCATCTTTAATACCAATCTCGAAGCGACCCAAGCCATTGCAAGACAACTGCGCCTACGCAATCTAGGCGGCATCATTATTATCGACTTTATCGATATGCTTAATGAAGAGCATAAAACACGTGTGCTTAATAGTTTAAATAGTGCTTTAGCCAAGGACCGCGTTAAAACGAATGTCAGTGGGTTTTCTGGTTTAGGGCTGGTCGAGATGACGCGTAAACGCACTCGCGAGAGTTTAGAGCATGTGGTTTGTAGCGAGTGTCCAGCTTGTCATGGCACTGGGAGTATGAAGACAGTTGAAACTGTCTCCTATGAAATATTCCGAGAAATTATTCGATTAAATCGTGCATACGATGCCGATGAGTTTTTGCTGTATTGTTCTCCTGCGGTATATCAAAGTTTGAGTGGCGAAGAAAGTCATCTGATCGCTGAGCTTGAAGTTTATATTAGTAAACGTATTCGCCTGCAAAATGAGCCTATGTACTCACAGCACAAATACGATGTGGTGATGATGTAGTGGCTGCGTTTGTTACCGTTAAATCAGTGAGCCGTTTTTGCTGGCAGCTTCTAGCAGTTGTCTTGGTGTTGTTTGCACTGGCTGTTAGCTTGATCCGTGGATTATTACCTCAGGTCGATGAAGTGCGTCAACAGCTCGTTGATTATATAAAAAATGAATATCATCTCGATGTTCAAGTGGGGGAATTATCGGCTCAATGGCAAGCCTTTGGACCCGCACTGACCATTGAAAACCTGATTATCCCACCCCAACATAAAGTACCAGTAACAGTATTGGTCAAGAATATCCAAATTAAGCTGGATTTTTGGCAATCCTTATTGAAAACCAGCCCGCGTATTGAGGATGTCAATTTTGATGGGATCAGACTCGCCCTCGATATCGATAAGCTCATCGAAGATTCGTCGGTGACGACACAAAGTAACGTCTATCAGACCGATTGGTTGTACAAATTACTCCTAAAACAGCTTGAGCGTTTTTCTCTCACAGATGTTTCGGTACAGTTGTTAAGTCAGCAGCATGAATATCGCCCCATTCATATTCGGCATTTAAATTGGCGTAATAATGGTGATAGCCATCGCGGTGCGGGTCAAGTTTATCTCGATAATCACGCCTCTATGCACGAGTCATTACAATTACAACTCGATATTAAGGGCGATGGCGCTACCCCTGATAGCCTCACAGGTCAAATCTATCTAGCGGCTCAATCCTTGGATTTAGGAGAGTGGGCGTCGCGTCAATCTCATCCAGATGAGCCTAGCGAGAAACTCCCTTTGGAAGGTGTTATCAATCTCAAAGCTTGGCTTACTTTTGCTCAGCGGAGTATCCATTCGGGGATGATCCACTTTGAACCGAGTTGGCTTGAATGGGCAATAGGGGACAAACCACAAAAATTTGAGATCAACTCGGGCAGCATTACGTGGTTACCGACAGCCTCTGGTTGGGAGGTTAATAGCACGGATCTGGATTTTATAACCAATGGCGAGGCTTGGCCTGAGTTGACATTGGCGCTTAAACAGCAGGGTGATGAGTTATTTGGCTATGCAAGTCAACTTGAGTTACAAACTTTATTTCCATTATTGCCCTTATTTCCCAGCGTTGATTTAGCTGCTTTAAAACAGTGGTATCAATTGGCTCCAGAGGGCGGAATTGGCCCTATCCGCGTATACCATAAAAAAGGTGAACCTTGGCTTGCCAACACGGATATTAAACAGCTTCATTGGCGGATGGATGAGGGTGTTCCTAATGCTAACCCATTGGATGCTCATCTGCAGTGGCAGGATAAAACCCTCGTCTTTTCATTGCCAGAGCAAGCTTATACCCTGAACTTTGGCGATGAGTTTCCTGCCCCCTTAGTGCTTAATGGTGCAGCCATTGTTGGGCAATTCGATACTGAATCTTTAACCTTAAGTGTGCCGCAAATTCGGTTTGATAATGATGATATAGCGCTCGATGCAGCCGTTAAATTGGACTTCAGTGCCGCAGTATTGATGTCGCTTGCCGCCAATGTGGAGGTAAAAAATGCTGCCAATGCGGATAAATATTTTCCCGTAAAAGCCATGGGCGAGTCTTTAGCTAAATACCTTGATGATGCGATAAAAGCTGGGCATAGCCAAAATGCACAGGTGTTATGGCAAGGAGCATTGGCGAATTTTCCCTTTGATGATAATAGTGGGGTTTTTCAAGCAGCCTTTACGTTGCAGGATGCGCAATTCCAATTTCAACCCGATTGGCCAGCGGTCACGGATCTTTCCCTCGACGCCCTATTTGAAAATGCTCGTATGGATATTTGGGTTAATCAAGGAAAGTTAATGGATGTTATCGCTGATGGCGCCCATGTATTTATTCCTGAATTGGGTGAATATTCATTACTAAAAATTCAAGCAGAGCTGGCGACCCAAGGTCGTGCCGCGACTCAAGTTTTACAGGCATCTCCCCTTGCAGACTCCGTAGGTAAAACACTCAACGTTGTGCAAGTTCAAGGCGCTGTGACAGGAAACTTAGATATCAGTATTCCCTTATATGAGGGCGAAGATGAAGACATTCGAGGCCAAATTAGTTTTGATAATACGCCTGTGTATATTGCGCAACCTGGGATTCTGCTTAATGGCGTGACAGGTATAATCAATTTTACAAATCAAGTGATTACAGGCAAAGGCATCAAAGCCCGCTTGTTTGAACAGCCGCTCAGTTTTACCTTTGACACTCAGCCCAAAGGTAAAGATTTTGCCCTTAATCTTCAGTTGAAAAGTCGCTGGGATCTCAACCGTCTTCCCGATGAATTACATCATCCTTTGAGTGATTTCTATCAGGGGAAAATCAGTTGGGATGGTGCAATGGATATGCTCTTTACTGAGCAAGGTTATCAAATCCAAGCCAAAGTGACATCCGATATGCTGGGGACGCAACTGTCATTCCCCGGATATTTTGCTAAGCCAGAAGATGAACCGCGATCTTTAGTTGCGGAGTTTATTGGCGATCAAAATGATGCGATCTTAGACGTAAAGCTTGCCAGTCATGCCGAGTTTGTCGGTGGGTTTACAGCCGATAATGGTACTCGCTTTAGTTACTTTGATTTGTTATTGGGGCGTTTATTCGATGAGGATGAGGCCAAAAATACAGAGCAAGGTCATATCCAAATTGATCTTGGCAAAGCCAAATTAGCTGAATGGTTACCAGTGATTAATGCTTTTGTTGGGCAAGAAAAAATGCCTAAAACGGGGATTTTAGTTGATGAGATCCCACATAAAAACGTATTTCCCGCGGTAGCAAGTATCGATTCTCATATTGGTCGTCTCGATCTATTGGGGCAACAACTGACAGAGCTTAGGCTTAATGCGAAACCTAATGAAACGGGATGGCGCTTCAATGCCAACGCCAATGAATTCGAAGGTTGGATAGATTTCTATCCAAACTGGATGACGCAGGGGCTTAAAATTGCTGCAAGCAAATTCTATTTTGCTCCTGAGTTAAAAAATGATGCAGAAGCCGATTTTGGCGCGGAACAAGTCCTTACTAACTTGCCACCCGTTGCCGTAAATGTGGAAGATTTCCATGTTTTTGATAAACCCTTTGGCAAATTAGTGCTGCAGGCTAGTCCACAACCATCGGGATATCAGATCCAGACATTGTCTTTGGCTACACCCAATGTAACCCTAAAAGGGAGTGGGATATGGCAACAGCAGGATGGGAAAAATAAAACAGAGTTGAGCATGATGTTAAATGCGACCCAGTTTAATCATTTGACCGAGCAATTAGGGATTGATCCTGGCGTTAATGAGGCGCCACTCAAGGTTAATGCTGACTTATCGTGGGAGGGCGCGCCCTATGCATTTTCCCTTGAAAGCTTAAACGGCAAAGTAAACTTTGCTTTGGGTAAAGGTCATTTATCCCAAGTGAGTGATAAGGGGGCGCGAATATTTTCACTTTTCAGCTTAGATTCCCTCGTGCGTAAGCTATCGTTAGATTTTAGCGATGTTTTTGGGCAAGGCATGTATTTCAATTCCTTTACCGGAAACCTGCAAATTGATAATGGGGTGGTGAAAACCACTGATACCGAAATGGATGCGATTGCCGGCAATATGAAGGTGCGAGGATACACGGATCTCACCACTGAAAGTTTAAATTACGATATTCGTTTTGTGCCGCAATTGGCCTCGAGTGTGCCGACAGTGGTATTGCTCAGCACCAGTGCGTGGACATTGGGACTGGGCGCATTTGCCCTGACCAAAGTGCTTGAGCCTGTGATTGAGGTGATTTCAGAAATTCGTTTTAGGGTAACGGGGACTATGGCTGAGCCTGTGGTCGAAGAATTAGAGCGTAAGAGTAAAGAGATTGAAATTCCAGAGTCTATTTTGCCCATTATTGGCGCTGGCGATAAAGCCATGCCGACCGAGGGTAACAATGAACAACATACCCCGAAGCTAGGCCCAAAGGCTTCGGAGGACATGAAACTTGGCGAACCTCTGCCTCAAGGCTCTCAGCCTGATACGATGCCGCCCGAGCCAGCCATCAAGCCTATCGAACCTACCAATAGCCAAGACGTTAAACCGATTAAGCAAAATCAGGGAGATAACAATGCACATCAGCCTGTTGCAATGTCAGAGCAGTCGCGACGTCAGCGCCAATCTGCTGTTTATCGAATCGCAGCTTAACGAACTCAAACGGGATGCCGATGCGCCCCACTTAGTGGTATTACCCGAATGCAGCTTACTGTTTGGTGGCCATGAAAGTCAGCAACTTGCCTATGCGGGCGATGCTCATCAGAACCCACTCAAATCGGCGTTAAGTGCACTGGCCGCCAAGTATCGGGTGTTTATGGTCGCGGGAACTATTCCGGCGTTGGCTGAGGATGGTCGTGTTTATAGTCGCTGTTATCTGTTTGATGATAAAGGTGATACTTTAGGGCATTACGATAAACTACACCTTTTTGATGTGGATGTTGCCGACGGTACAAAGCAATATCGCGAGAGCGAAACCTTCTGCCCTGGCGATCATATAACTGTTATCGATACACCTTTTGGCAAAATAGGCCTAGCTATCTGTTATGATTTACGTTTTCCCGACTTGTTTAGGGCGATGCGTCTTGCGAGTGCCGAGATTATTACAGTCCCTTCGGCCTTTACTAAAGTGACGGGGGAGGCCCATTGGCAAGTATTGCTACAGGCAAGAGCCATTGAAACCCAATGCGTTATTCTCGCTGCGGCGCAATGGGGAGCCCATAATGAAGGTAGCCGCGAAACTTGGGGGCAGAGCATGATAGTCGGTCCTTGGGGAAATATTTTGGCTGAGCTTAAAACGGGTACGGGTTGGGTGCAGGCCGAGGTCGACTTAACCGAACTGCACAGTATTCGCAGTAAAATGCCCGTCATGCAGCATAATCGTTTCCGTGAACCATGTTTGAAATAATGCGCCAATAGCCAGCAGACGAGTTGAAATGCTGAATTTACGCTTGAGTCGATACGCAGCATTAACACATAGAATGAGTACACCGAGTTTACACTCAGAATATCAAGATCCTTTGGGATCAAAGAGAGCATAGATGCCATTTTTAGCACAAGTAGAGCAAAGTTTATTAAAGAATGGGTTAGCGTTAGATGGCTTGCAAAGCTATTTGAACACCATACATCAGCACAATATCGATTATTCCGATCTCTATTTTCAAGGCAGTCGCCACGAGTCTTGGGTGCTGGAAGACGGCATCATCAAAGACGGTAGTTTTCATATTGAGCGCGGTGTGGGCGTGCGGGCTATTAGCGGTGAAAAAACCGGTTTTGCCTATGCCGACGATATCACTCCTGCTGCCTTAAGCGCTGCAGTACAGGCTGCCCGAGGTATTGCCAGTGCGGGTGAGCAAACTCAAGTGCAAGCCTTTAAACGCCAAAAAGCATTAGCGCTATATGATAGCTTAGATCCCATAGCGGCGATGGAAGAAGTCAAAAAAATCAACCTGCTAAAAGAGGCTGATGCCTTTATTCGCAGTCTCGATAGCCGGATTATCCAAGTGGTGGTTAGCCTTGCCGGCGTGCACGAAGAAATCCTTATTGCTGCGAGCGATGGTACGTTGGCGGCCGATATTCGCCCCTTAGTGCGCTTTAATTGCAGTGTGATTTTAGAAGAAAACGGTAAACGTGAACGTGGCGGTGCAGGGGGCGGTGGACGCCATGACTACGGTGTTTTAATGGCAAATGATGACACAGGTTTACCTATGTGTTTTGCCTTTGCCCGCGAAGCCGTGCGCCAAGCGCAGGTTAACCTTAACGCCATCGATGCACCAGCGGGTGAAATGCCAGTGGTATTGGGTAATGGCTGGCCCGGTGTCTTGCTCCACGAAGCGGTTGGACATGGTTTAGAAGGTGACTTTAACCGTAAGGGCAGCAGTGCCTTTAGCGGCAAGGTTGGCCAGCAAGTCGCGTCTAAATTAGTGACTGTGGTCGACGATGGTACCTTGCCTAATCGTCGTGGTTCACTGAGTATCGACGATGAAGGTGTACAAACCCAAAGAACCGTATTGATTGAAGACGGTATTTTAAAGGGCTACATCCAAGACAAACTCAATGCGCGTTTAATGGGCGTTGCGCCAACGGGTAACGGCCGCCGTGAATCCTACGCGCATTTGCCTATGCCACGTATGACTAACACTTATATGACGGCCGGTGAGTCAGATCCCAGTGAGATTATTAAGTCAGTGAAGAAGGGCATTTACGCCCCTAACTTTGGCGGTGGTCAAGTTGATATCACTTCGGGTAAGTTTGTGTTCTCAGCCTCTGAAGCCTATTTGATTGAAAATGGTGAAGTGACTCAAGCCATTAAAGGCGCGACTTTAATCGGTAACGGCCCAGAAGCCATGAGCCAAATTTCGATGGTGGGGAATGATATGGCACTGGATAGAGGCGTTGGCGTTTGTGGTAAAGATGGTCAAAGTGTACCTGTAGGTGTCGGCCAACCGACCTTGAAGTTAGATCGCTTAACAGTGGGGGGGACAGCATAAGATCTAGAATCTAGAATCTAGAACCTAGAACCTAGGCTTAACGCCACACTTAAGGAGGCGAGTTCTAGCCGCTTTCCACCATGAATGTTATCATCCGCAAACTAAATTAGAGTAACAACTCTAGAGGTGTTAATGAAACGATCACGAGTGGCTTGGCTGTGTTTACTGTCAGTGCCTTTTTTATTGCCATCGGCTTTGCATGCAGAGCCGATAAGCTTCAGTGACGCTTGGCAACAAGTGCTGAAGGTGAGCGATAAGCTACAGGCGCAGTCGCAGGAAGTTAACCGTGCTAAAGGCGAGCAGCAGGCCGGAGAGGGGTTAAACTTACCCTCCTTAGATATTCGCGGTAACTATATTCATTTGGATAAACCGATAGAGTTTGATTTGAAAGAATTAAATTCAGTGGTTTCTATTCCACCAGCCCTTGGCGGCATCATCGCGGGTATTCCGCCGCTGCCCTTAAGTGAGCAAGATATTTTTAGTGCGAGCTTGCAGGCAATGTGGCCGATTTATACGGGTGGGCAGATCACGGCCGCTCAAGGTATACACGCGGCCATGGTGGCTGAAAAACAACAAGAATTACAATTAGCCACCCGCGATTTATTTACCCAGTTGGTGGACAGATATTATGCTGTCGATGTGACTCAGGCATTAGTTGAGACCCAAACCGATCTGGTTGGCTCCTTAACAAAGCATGTTGAACATGCTCTAGCAATGGAGCGCGAAGGGCAAATTGCGAAGGTTGAGCGCCTCAATGCTCAGGTCGCTTTAGATAATGCTAAAGTCAATTTAGGTAGTGCCCGCCGCCAACATGAAATGGCTGTTATCGCGCTGGCTCGTATGCTCCAGCAAAGTCAGGTGAGTACCCATTCCTCTTTATTCGTACTGCCGCACGCTCCATCGTTAGATCAACTTAGCCAAATGACCTTAAGCCAACATCCAGCACTCAAATTGCTCGAAGCGAAAGAAGCGCAAGCGAATGGTTTAGTGTCATTAGAAAAGGGGAAATACCACCCAACGGTATTCCTCTTTGGTAATTACACCTTGTATGAAGAAGACACACTCTTATCGAGCATTACGCCTGATTGGATGGTTGGTGTCGGGGTTAATGTGCCGCTGATCAGCCGTGATGGCCGCAGCGGTAAGGTCGAAGCAGCGAAAAGTGCCCTACTGCAAGCCCGCTATACCAAGGCACAAACCAAGCAAGACTTAAGCCTGCTGGTGGATCAAAGCTATCGCCAATTATTACAGGCCGAAGAAGAAGTGAAGGCGCTTGATACCTCACTCGAGCTTGCGACCGAAAATCTGCGGCTTAGGGAGATTGCTTTTAATCAAGGGCTTTCCACTTCTATCGACCGAGTCGATGCCGAGCTAAAACTGAGCGCAGTGAAAACCCAGCAATTGGCTGCCCGTTATCGTTATGTACAAGCCTATGCCAGATTGATGGCTATCAGTGGTCAATTAGATGAATTTATTGGTCGTACCGTCGATCGTCACCCAGTGCAGGAGATAAATCATGCGCGCTAATCGAATGCTGGCCCTTGTGGCGTTGGTCGCATTAGGCCTCATCTTAGCCTATGGGCTTAAGCTGGCTTATAGCCCGCAGCCGAGTCTATTGCAGGGGCAGATAGAAGCCCGAGAATACAATGTGTCATCCAAAGTGCCCGGTCGTGTCGAGCAAGTGTTAGTGCGCCGTGGTGATAGCGTGGCCGAAGGGGATTTGTTGTTTGCCATCCACAGCCCAGAGCTGGATGCAAAGTTGATGCAGGCTGAAGGCGGCCGTGATGCCGCTAAGGCTAAGCAGTTAGAAGCTAATAATGGTGCTCGTAGCCAAGAAGTGATGGCGGCTAGGGAGCAATGGCTCAAGGCGCAGGCGGCGGCAACGCTCGCTAAAACGACTTATACCCGCGTTGAAAACTTATTCAACGAAGGTGTGGCAGCAAGACAAAAACGTGATGAAGCCTTTACTCAATGGCAAGCGGCAAAATACACAGAACAAGCGGCCTTAGCCATGTATCAAATGGCCGAGGAAGGCGCACGAGTTGAGACCAAAGCGGCGGCGGCAGGCAATGCTCGCATGGCTGAAGGCGCGGTAAAAGAAGTGAGCGCCGTGATGGAAGACAGCCAAATGCGCGCCCCTAAATCGGGCGAAATTAGCGAGGTGCTATTACAGGCGGGTGAATTGGCACCAAGTGGTTTTCCGATTGTGAGTTTAATTGATATGCAGGATGCTTGGGCTGTGTTCCAAGTGCGTGAAGATCAACTCAAGCGTTTCAACAAAGGCGATAAAATTCAACTCAATATTCCGGCACTCGGGCAGGATGTCGAATTTACAGTATCCCATATCAGTGTCATGGGTGACTTTGCCACTTGGCGCTCGACCGAGAGTGGCCATGACTTTGATATGCGTACCTTTGAGGTGGAATTACGCCCCAATGCACCGATTGCTAACCTACGTGTCGGCATGTCAGTGCTGCTACGCGGTGAGTAAAGGCCGTGACTGAGCACTCGACAAACATCAAAGCGCTGGACACTCGCAGCGCGCCAAGGGCTGCTGACATGGGCTTTATGGCATTGTTCGTCGCATTAGTTCGTCGTGAGCTGCGTGCCCTATGGCATGATCCTTGGCAGTTAGCACTGATAAGTTATATTCCGCTACTGGGAATGTTATGCCTTTGGTGGCTGTTCAGTGCCGGTCTTCCAAGACAACTGCCCGTGGCGATTGTCGACCAAGATCATAGCCAATTGAGCCGCATGTTGACCCGTCAGATGAAGGCAAATCCCGTTACCGAACCCCAAAGTTTTACCGATTTATCCTCAGCCGTTAGCGCCATGCAGCAGGCGAAAGTCTACGCGATTGTGGTCTTTCCCTATGATATGAAGAAGGATTTACTCACAGGCCATAAACCGACAATTGATGTGCGCTACAATAGCCAGTTTTTGCTGGTGGGTAAGTTACTGTCAAGCCAAATTCAACTGAGTTTAGGTGAGGGATTACAGCAAGTTGCGGAATTAAAACAACTGGCAACGGGTACGCCAAAATCCCAAGTGGCAGTCAATTTAAGCCCTGTCAAAAGCCAAACTACGGCATTATTTAATCGTAATAACAACTATATCGGTTTCTTGGTGCCGCCAGTGCTTATTGCACTGTGGCAGTTATTATCGATGTTGGTGATGGCAAATAGCCTAAATCGTGAGTTACATTTAGCGTCTGTTGTACAAGCCGATGTGATATCGGATCGATTAACCACACATTTCTGGCCTAAAGTATTGGCTAAAGTGGCATTGTTTACGCCGATATTAATGTTGCAGGGTGGCTTTATTTTAGCTTGGCTGTATTTGTATCTTGCCCTGCCGATGGCGGGCAGTTTAGCCCTATTACTGCTCGCGCAATTAGTGATGTTATTGGCGGTCTGGAGCTTAGTGTTATTTATATTTGTTGTGATGCGTGACAGTGCGCGGGTCATCAGTTTTTGTACCGCTTTATTTGCGCCCGCCTTTGCTTTTATGGGCATTACCTTCCCGACCCATGATATGCCGCCATTAGCCCAGTGGTGGCGATTGATTATGCCGTCGAGCCACTATATGGAGTCCCATGTGAGCGTGGTGAGTTACGGCGCCAGTGGGCTGGACGTGGTGAGCCAAATGAGCAGCTATTGGGGCTTTATCTGCCTGTTTCCTCTAATTTATTTATTAGCGCGTAAGTTACTGCCCATGACAGCAAATACTGAGAGTGGGTTAGCGGCAAGTGATTCGGATGCAGCACAGCCTGCCAAGGGGCAATAGTATGAATATATGGCGGCTGGTATTCACTGAACTTAAAGCCATTATTAGCGATAAAGCGATTGCCGTGACTTTATTTGGTGGCGTGTTGTTTTATTCGGTGCTCTATCCTTTGCCCTATCTAAACCAAGTGCCGACCGAGCAACAATTGATCGTGGTGGACTTAGATCATTCTTCCCTAAGCCGTCAATTGATCCGTCATGCCGATGCCAGCGCAAAAATTCAAGTCATAGGTCAAGTCGGTTCGATTACCGAGGCGAAGCGATTTATTGAGATAGGTAAAGCCCATGGTTTATTGGTGATCCCCGAAGGATTTCGCCGCGATTTATTGCTCGGTAAAGGCGTCACGCTAAGTTATGGTGGTGACGCCAGTTACTTTTTGATTTACTCCGCCGTTGCCGAAGGTTTAGTCAGTGCGGGAATGGATGCGGGTAAACAAGTGCAATTGATTGGCATGCTTGCCCAAGGGCAAAATCCTAAGCAGGCTCAAGAAAGTCTACAATCGCTCCATCTAAATAGCGTTCCTGCTTTTAACCCAAGTTTAGGTTATACGCCCTATGTGGTACCCGGATTGTTTTTGCTGATCCTGCATCAAACCTTATTGATTGGTACGGGTATTTTAGGGGCTGGGCAATGGCGGCATAAAGGGTATTGGCAACAGATGTCGCCAGTGCAATTAGTCTGTGGCCGTATACTTGCTTTTATGTTGATTTATATATTTTTTACCAGCTTTTATGTGGGCTATTGTTATCACTGGTATAACGTCAGTATTCAAGCGAGCCTTGGCTTAGTTGCGCTGTGGTTATTGCCGTTTTTACTGGCTACCGCAGCAGCAGGGGTTGCGATGAGCACACTGTTCACTCGCCGTGATTTACCAACACAAGTGCTACTGCTTATTTCTATGCCCATTCTATTCGTATCAGGTTTTGTTTGGCCGATAGCATTGATCCCCGAGCCGCTGGTGTTAGGCTCGCAGTTTATTCCTGCCGTGCCTGCGATTATGGGCATGCTCGAGCTCAATCAAATGGGGGCGAGTTGGGCGAGTGTAACCCCAAAATGGCTACAACTCTGGGGCTTATTTGCGGTCTTTTTCGGCCTAGCAATTGTAGGGATCAAGCGAAGAGCGAAGTTGTTGTTAATTGATAACCCCTAGGTTTAGCAATATTCGCTATTTCTATTTATTGGCGAGTGTGAATAGTTTGCTAGGACGCAACGACGCTTTGCCCCCACCAAAAATTTGTTACTCATATCATTCGAATCTTAGTCAATCCGCTGCGTTTACTCCTGTTGTCATTTAATACGATTGGTATAGCCCACCGCAAAGAACTGGGCATCTGAAAGTACAATCGCTACAATCGCCGCCATTGTGATTATAGGAGTCGACATGAGTACATCTTTACTTAACGCGCCAACGGGTTTGCAGGCACGAGTGATTAACTTGGTTGAGCAAAACTGGTTTGGTCATTTTATTTTGACATTGATTTTAATCAACGCGGTGCAGTTAGGTATGGAGACCTCAGCCAGCCTGATGGCGCAATACGGTGCTTTGTTGATGAGTCTTGATAAGGTGCTGCTGAGTGTATTTGTGGTGGAGTTATTGCTGCGGATTTATGCCTACAGGGGGAAATTTTTTAAAGACCCTTGGAACGTGTTCGATTTTACCGTGATAGTGATAGCACTGATCCCTGCATCTGGGCCATTGGCTGTCCTGCGTTCGCTCAGGGTATTGCGGGTGCTGAGAGTGTTAACAATTGTGCCATCAATGAAACGGGTGGTGTCTGCGCTGTTGGGATCACTTCCTGGATTGGCATCGATCGCCACGGTATTACTGTTGATTTATTATGTGTTTGCGGTGATTGCTACCAAAATTTTTGGCGATGCATTCCCTGAATGGTTTGGCACTATTGCTGACTCATTTTATACCCTATTTCAAATAATGACGCTTGAAAGCTGGTCTATGGGAATTTCGCGGCCAGTGATGGAAGTCTACCCTTATGCTTGGGTATTTTTCGTACCATTTATTCTGGTAGCGACTTTCACAATGCTAAATTTGTTTATTGCGATTATCGTCAATACCATGCAAACCTTCAGCGACGAAGAGCATGCATTAGAGCGTGAGCAAGACAAACAAATCTTAGAGCAGGAACAAAGACAAATGCACGAGGAGTTGAAAGCCATCAGACTCGAGCTACAACAATTACAAACCTTGCTGCGCAATGCTGCTGGTGATTCTTCTAATGTGTCGACAAAGGGAAACATTGGTTCTGACTAAAGCAGATTGAGGATCGTGAGCGGTTATCAAGTCTTATACTTAGATTCTGTCGTTTTTCGCTAAACCATCACAGATTGCGGATCACTTAATATTTTTATTGGGTTGTCTTCTGGTTGGTTTTGGGGGAGAATGCGCGCCGAAAAAATAACCGAGCTACTCAGTGGCTCGGTTATTTTTCATTTATGAATATGCGTTTAACACCAATTGAGGCCGGTAAACATCCGGAAATGATATGAGGTTCGGCTGAACCTATTTTACTGAGGACAAACCAATGAGGTTGTTGTGTACCGAATTTTCGGTCGTTGCTGTAAATCAAGTAGTTGCGTTAGCTATTCAACCTAAGGTGTTGATGGTGACTCACAAGCAAAAACCAATTGCAGATGTATGGTTAAGTGTTCATCCCTATAGAATGGGGGTGTGCTGATGAGTCAACAAAATCCGGGTTTGAAGCAGACCCTCAACTTATGGCAAGTGGTGGTAATGGGGCTTGCCTATCTCACGCCGATGGCCGTTTTTGACACCTTTGGTATTGTTTCCGAGATAACCTCAGGTCATGTTGCTACATCCTATCTTTTTGCGCTCGCTGGGATCTTATTTACCGCGTTCAGTTATGGCCACTTAGTGCGTAAATATCCTTATGCGGGTTCAGCCTACACTTATGCTCAAAAAACCTTTAGTCCGAACGTCGGTTTTATGGTGGGCTGGTCATCGCTGCTGGATTATATGTTTATGCCGATGATCAATATGTTACTGGCAAAAATCTATTTAACCGCTATGTTCCCCAATGTTGAACCTTGGATCTTTATTTTCGCTCTTGTGACCATAATGACCTTACTTAATCTTAAGGGGATAGATCTGGTCGCTAACTTTAATGGGGTGATAGTGTTTGCACAGCTAGCCATTATTGTGGTGTTTATTGGTCTAATGGGCTATAGCATTTCCCTCGGTGAAGGCGAGGGTGTGATTGCGAGTGTACGACCATTTTATGCAGATAATATGGCGATGGCGCCATTATTCACGGGGGCGACGATTCTGTGTTTCTCCTTCCTCGGCTTTGATGGATTAAGTTCGCTGACCGAAGAAACTAAGGATGCTCAACGTGTTATTCCTCGCGCGATTGTGTTGACAGCCTTGATCGGTGGCGTGATTTTTGTTGGTGTATCCTATTTCTTGCAGCTTTATTTCCCGGATATCTCACGCTTTCAACAGCTTGATGCGGTATTGCCTGAAATTGCACTCTACGTTGGCGGTAATCTATTCCAGTCCATCGTATTAGTGGCAACCACGGTTGCAGTATTAGCCTCGGGTATGGCAGCCCATGCAGGCGTTGCACGGATTTTATATGTGATGGGGCGGGATAATATGCTGCCACGTAAAGGGTTTGCTTATATCCACCCTAAGTGGCGCACCCCAGCATTTAATGTTCTGTTGGTGGGCGCGCTTGCGCTATCTGCCGTCTCATTTGACTTAGAAATGGCGCTAGCCTTAGTTAATTTTGGTGCTTTAGTCGCTTTTACCTTCGTGAATTTATCTGTCATTGTGCAGTTTTATGTGAGGGATCAGCGTAATCAATCACTTAGAGATCACTTGCAATACTTAGTCTTGCCATTGTGTGGCGCGGGTACTATTGGTGTGCTTTGGGTGAACTTAGAACCACAATCATTAGAGCTGGGGCTCATTTGGGCGGCAGTGGGAGCGATGTATTTGGCTTTACGGAGTTTCCGTTTACGCCGTGCAGTAGAGCTACAAAATTAGTTGAGTTCAATACATGGCAATTCACCTAAGTTAGACGATAAAAACCCTTTACCAGATAGTACTCCGCATACTGGTAAAGGGAGTCACGTGTTCTAAAAGAACAGCGCGATTAAGATAATGATCGGAATTGGGATCCCGATAAACCAAAGTAATACTGAACGCATAACAACCTCCTTTAAATTGAATAAACAGTGTGCGAATTAAGCATCGCGTTGACGGCCACCGAAAATAGCCATCACACTGGCGACGAATGCGCCCAACAATAGTGCTACCGCCATCCAAAGTGCAGCATAGGCCGATGCTTTACGTGCTTCATCTGCGGCTTGGCGAGCCGTAGTTTCCGCATTTTTCAGCGTGGTTTGCACTTTCTCAAACCCTTGTGACACTCGCTGCTCTGCTTCCTGCTGAGTCAGAACGGTGCGTTGTGTAATGAGTTGACCTATATAGCGTTCGTCCTCTGGTGACAACGTACCTGTTTGCAGTGCCTGTGCGAGTATCCGTGAGACTTCACGGACTGGAATTGGCAAGATTTCAGGGGGTTGCTCGTTTGCCAATGCGTTTACTTGGGGGGCTGTAGCTTCAGTTTGGACTTCAGGCATTTGTTCATTGACCTGAGGTGTCATTCTTTCTGCTGGGATTTCTTGGGCTGGTTTATTTACCTGCGGTGTTGTTCTTTTACGGGAGCCGTTAGAGTCATCACGGAACAGTGAATCAACAAAATAGCCGATGGAATGGTTGCCATTGCCAGCTTCACCTGTGGCTAGCGTTGCCGCCGAACCCACTGCAGTTCCTGCGGCACTTGCGGCTTTACCGACAACGTCAGCACTAGCACGGACGCCACTGCCAATGCTACCCACGACGGACGTCAGTACCACAACAGTTAGCAGTGATGCGACAGCCCATGTCAGAAAACCGTGAGCGGTATCGCGAAAGTACACTTCATCCGTATGTACATCTGTCCATTTGGTGCGTAGTCGTCCGGCTAGATAACCGCCCATGCCTGATGCAGCGAGTTGAGTGAAACTCAGCCATGCGATTGCTGCAACACCAAAGGTTGCTGCACTGATGCCCTCCATGCTCCACGGCGATATAGCAGAGAAACCCAGCCCAGTGCCTAAGAGCATTAATAACAGTGACAGTGCTGCGGCGCCTGCCGCTCCTGCAAAGATGGCTGCCCATGAGACGGCGCTAGATCCGTATGGGGTGTTAATGCTGTTTGCTGGAACGCGGCGATCTTTCATCGTTTCCATACCTAGGTTAACTTCTGACATGTGTCTCTCCATTTTGTATTTATAAATAAGGTAGTGAATCATACCGGGTTTGTCGGAGGCTAATTTTCTTGAGAGAATTAGTCTATGAACAAGAGAACAACTTATTCCGCAGAAGTCCGCGAACGCGCAGTTCGTATGGTTTTAACCTCAGAGCATGATCACCCTTCCAGGTGGGCAGCGCTGGTGTCTATTTCATCAAAAATTGGCTGTACACCTGAGACATTAAGGGCTTGGGTTAATCGAATTGAGGTGGATTCAGGCAAAAGGCCTGGAGTTACCACCGATGCCGCAGCCAAGATCAAACAACTTGAGCGAGAGAACAAAGAGCTTAAGCAGGCCAACGAGATCCTGAAAAAAGCTGCTGCGTTTTTTGCCCAAGCGGAGCTCGACCGCAAACCGAAGAAATAGTCCAGTTCATTGATTCGCACCGAGCGTTGCATGGTGTCGAGCCGATTTGTCGTGTGCTGCAAATCGCGCCATCAACGTATTTCCGGTGCAAGTCACTTGCAGCCCAGCCACAGCTGCGCTGTCAGCGTTATCATCAGGATGAGGCGTTAAAGCCAGAGATTCTGCGCGTATGGCAGGACAATCGGCAATGCTATGGCATCAGGAAGGTCTGGAAGCAACTGAAGCGAGAAGACTTTACAGTAGCCCGCTGTACTGTTGCCAGACTGATGAGCACTCTTGGGATCCAGGGCGTGCGACGAGGACGTCGTTGTGTCACAACGATCCCTGATGAGAGTGCTGCTAAGCCGCTGGATCTGGTTAACCGGGAGTTTACGGCAAGTCGGCCAAACCAGCTTTGGGTGGCAGATATTACCTATGTGGCCACTTGGTCAGGCTTCGTTTACGTCGCCTTCGTCACCGACGTGTTCTCCCGTAAAGTTGTGGGCTGGAGGGTAATGAAGTCGATGCAGACGCAGTTAATTCTGGATGCACTGGAACAGGCTTTATGGGCCAGGGGCAAGCCTAAAGGCGTTATTCATCACAGCGACAGAGGAAGCCAGTATGTCTCGATACGATACTCAGAACGATTATCAGAAGCAGGCTTTACCGCGTCTGTCGGCAGCGTTGGTGACTCGTATGACAATGCATTAGCCGAGACGATAAATGGCCTGTACAAAGCCGAGGTCATTTATAAAGACGGCCCTTGGCGAGGGTTGGAGCAGGTCGAGCTTGCAACGCTGGATTGGGTTGACTGGTTTAACAACAGAAGATTACTGGGCTCGATTGGCGATATCCCGCCAGCTGAATATGAGGAAAACTATTATCGACAATTAAGGCAAGATACGGCAGCATGACTCAAACAAATCCGCCTCCGAATTTACCGGTTCGATTCATAGTAAGGTTATCCACAGTGTTGGCATTGTTGTTGGAACTGAAAAACAGTGCGGTTATAACTGCACAGACTTCCTTGTTGGCGTCACTCCGCTATTTGATGCCGCCATATATCCATTAGCTTTTAGACTTCAACATGTCATCGCGTAGGTTTATTGCCCGCGCGGCGCCAATGGCGGTTTCCACTTTTTTAATTTCCTCAGGCGGCGGTAGGACGGCGGGTAAACCCAGCGATTCGATCCATAGTTCGCGTAGGAATCCCTTGGTGTGATAGAGATGATGGTGCTCATCCTGCGCCACCAATTCAAACGCAGTCCTTAGTGCATTGGTTTCCTCACCTTCACCGTGTTCTGCCAGATGTCCAATCAGCTCCCAGTTCTGATGATCTTTTGTTTCTGCCAGAACCACGCACTCGCCAGCGACCAGTTGCGCTGCGGCAGTACTGCCTCGTGTCTTTGCTATTTGCATCGCTTTGACCAGTGAATTCCCTATATGAGCCACGACTTCACGACCAGGTGTCTTAGTGTCAGGATCCAACCCTAGCTCACCAAAAACATCCATAAGTACCTGCTCGTGGATGCGGGTTTGCTCAAGGTATTCTTGCCATTCAGTTTTTAAATCTTTGTTTAGCGCGCATGACAGGGCCGTTTCGTAGATTTTTATGCCACCGCGCTCTGTCTCGATAGCCTGATACAGCAACTCGTGTAGCTGTTTTTTGATATAAGGTTTCTTGTTCATAGCTTTATCCTTTTAGTGGCATTTTTTAAGCAGTGGTTGGTCGTGAGCGATAATTGGACTGCTTCATGTGCCTACAGCGTTATTGAATAGCGAGAAGGGTGGCGATGAGATGCGACCGCATCAATAAATACCGGCACAATTTCAGCCATATTGCTGCTGTCTACTAGCAGGATCCCCCTGTCTTCTTCCATGCGGAATCCAATGTTGGCCAAATCCAGCAGTTCCCGTCCGTCACCTAAAGCGAGGATTGTTTTGCCGTGTAGGTACAACTCTTTTATAAATGGGATTGTGTGGCTATAGCCTGCGAGAGCTTGAACCACCTCGTTTCCATCGGGTAGGACCAAGGCATCAAACAGCACAGCCGGAGAATTCTCCATCGATTTGTCCGCTTCTATTTTCTCGCCTGAAGCACCCACAAAGCTCCCTATTCGCGGCCCAACAAAATGAACGACAGCTCCAGCTTCCACTAAGGCCGAATGAAGGCTGACCAAGGATGCATGGTGAACACCGTCCTCGATTAACACGGCAATCTGACGTGTACGGATACCGCATTCGCCCGGTAATGCCATCAGCGACAAGGCGGTAGAGACTGTTACTTCAGGTGACTGCGGCTCAGCGATGGCTTTGGGCATTGCATCTGGAACAGCCATGCCTAGGCCTGCTGCAACTTCAGCGGCAAGTTCAGGGGAGACATTCACCAACGAGGACAGCATCCGATTGCGTATGGCAGTGACTGTAACTTTGCTGAGCTCGAAGCGAAATGCATCGACAATATGGGCTTTTTCGACAGCCGTTTGACTGTTGAAAAACAAAGTGGCTTGTAGATAGTGCTCGGCAAATTTTTCCGGCTTACCCCTGATTTTGTCTTCGCTAATTCTTTCTGGAAACGATACAAATCCGCTGCTTCCAGCTTGAAATGGACAGCCACCCGCCAGTGAATTTGGCTCGTAGGCAACACGGCCACGATGGATCGCCTGACGATGAATGCCGTCGCGTTGGTTATTTTGAACTGGGGCTAGTGGCGCATTGATCGGGATTTCGTGAAAATTAGCGCCACCTAAGCGGGTAATTTGCGTGTCCACATAGGAGTGGATACGACCCGCAAGCAGTGGGTCATTAGAGAAGTCTATGCCCGGAATAACATGTGCGGTACAGAACGCAACCTGTTCGGTTTCGGCAAAGAAGTTATCAGGATTGCGATTGAGCACCATACGCCCAACAGGCAGTACTGGCACCAGTTCCTCTGGGATCAGCTTAGTTGAATCGAGTACATCGAAGCTGAAACCATCGGCCTGTTCCTCGCTAAAAATTTGTAACCCGAGCTCCCATTCTGGAAACTCGCCCGACTCTATGGCTTCCCATAAATCACGTCGGTGGAAATCAGGATCGGCGCCCGATATTTTCACCGCCTCATCCCACAGCAATGAATGCGTGCCTTGCAGCGGCTTCCAGTGGAATTTACAAAATACGGATTGCCCCTCTTCGTTCACTAAACGGAAGGTATGCACGCCAAAACCTTGCATCATGCGATAACTGCGCGGTATAGCGCGGTCCGACATCACCCACATCAGCATATGGGTGGATTCTGGCATCAGTGAAACAAAGTCCCAAAACGTATCATGGGCCGATGCCGCCTGAGGCATGCCGTGGTGTGGCTCTGGTTTAACTGCGTGCACTAGATCGGGAAACTTCATCGCATCCTGAATAAAGAATACTGGCATGTTATTTCCAACCAGATCCCAGTTACCCTCGTCGGTATAGAACTTCACCGCAAAGCCGCGCACATCACGCGCCGTGTCTTTTGAGCCACGCTCGCCAGCTACCGTAGAAAAACGTACGAACACAGGGGTGATTTTGCCTTGCTCCGCAAAAGGTGCTGCGCGAGTATATTTGCCCAGCGCGTCATAGGCTTTGAAGTAGCCGTGAGCTCCTGAACCGCGAGCATGAACGATTCGTTCTGGGATACGTTCGTGATCGAAATGGGTAATTTTTTCCCGCAGGATGAAATCTTCAAGCAAGGATGGCCCGCGTAATCCAGCTTTCAGGCTATTTTGATTATCGCCAATCCTAACCCCTTGATTGGTGGTCAAAGGCTGAGCGCTCGCATCGACACGAACCCGATTGAGCGAGTCGACCATAGGGTTAATCCCAGGCCGCACTGCGCTACCGGTTTTAGCCGTTTCGATATCCTCAGTTGCTGTGCTTGCCGTTAATGCGATAGAGGGCAACTCCACAGTCACTCCAGGTACAGGTGCCATAGCGTTATCATGACCATAGTCGAATGCCTTATTAATGTTGTAGGGCATAGCCGCGACCAAGGTATCGCTATCGCGAGCTTGCTTTGCAACTATGTCATTCGTTTTAAGCACTGATTCCATACCCTCAGTTGTGGCGACGGATGAGTCATCTTTGCTTTGCACTCGTGATGACGGGTCTGGTTTTTTGTTCATAGTCATAATTGTTCTCCGGTGAGGTGGGGAATGTTGACAATAGAGATACTGCTCAAACCGCCAACCTTTATCGATTCTTATTGAGTTGATGGGCTGTGTCTGTTCGATAGCGAACCATCCACTGGACTGTATCTGCATCACCATATGCCGTTTTTTTGTTCAGTTCGACAACGCACCGACGCTGTGATTTGTATCCTTCAGACTGGTTGTGGAACGCCTGTTTTGTCGCAGCTAAAGGTCGATAAGCAGAGCTTGACTAGGATTTTTAGACTCACTTTTAAACTCTGTAAAAAGGCCTATGAACCTAATACCTGATCTTGAATTGAGTGTTGCCGCACTGCATGTACGCGATTTATTGTTTGCCTTTATTCTGGCCCTGCCGATCGGTTGGGACCGTGAAAAGCGTGAACGTACGGCGGGCTTACGCACCTTTCCGCTGGTCGCGGTTGCCGCATGCGGATATATGCTGGTTGGTATTGAGGTACTGAGCTCAACGGATGCAGAAGCCCGTGTGATGCAAGGTATCATCACAGGGATAGGGTTTATTGGTGGCGGTGCCATTCTTAAAAATGCGGTGAAAGGTGAAGGTGTTGTTTCAGGTACAGCAACAGCAGCAAGCCTGTGGTTAACAGGAGCTATCGGAATATCGGTCGCCACTGGCCGCCTCGAAATTGCGCTGGTGCTCAGTGCCATGACGTTCTTTACCTTGAGGCTGATGAGTCCTGCTAAAGCGAGCGTGGGAGATCAAGAGGATAAACAAGAGTAGCAGAGAGTTTACAGAAGGCATTGGAAAGCAAGAGGAAAAGCCAGAGGATACACCTCTTGCGTGTTTTTTCTTAGCCCCAATGATAGGTCATCTGGAGCTAAAAAAAGACCCGCATTGGCGGGTCTTTGTTTTACGGATACATTACCGACTATTGCAGCAATATATTGAACTTAAGCAAGGTTTCAACACCACTTGGTGTATTCACTGTTAGTACCACTTGGCTGCTAGCGGTTCCAGTATTCTTGAGGAAAAAGTCCGTCATACCAGCATTAGCATTATTCGTTTTAGGGACAGTATAGGTTGTTGATAGTAATTCCCCTTTATCCGCACCGATATTAAGCGTTGTGCTCGAGGGCATAATTTGATCGGCACTATCGTAGAATTTTACGGTAAATTTAGCCGTTTTCCCGGCAGGGATTGCAGTTAATGCGTCAAGATTATTGAGAATATTTTGACCTTGGCGATCTTCATATACTTTGACACCATCTTGCCATAGGCTGAAATAGGCTGTTGAACCTGACATTACCATCACGGTTGCTTTGCGAACATAAGTCTTGTTGGCTTGGCCTGTGCCACACAGTGCGCCTTGACATTGAGGGCCGTTAAACTTGCCATCGGCGCCTTTATAGGTGCTGCTGGCGAGGTTATCGAAATAGCGTTCACCACTGTCATAGGCAAAGTTTTCGTTATCATCGCGAAAGGCTGTCGGCAGATCGCTAAAGCCTGAGTTGTGGAAGGTTTCTACATCTAAGCCGTTACCACTGCAAGCCACAGGAACGCCATTTATCAAGCAAGCTTTTGCAATGGCGCTACCATCGGCCGAATCAAATTGGTTGTTACCATTGGTGTCGAAAAAGGTTTCGTGACCTAAAGCGTAGGCTAATACTGTTATGCGATGGTCTTGAGGTCTTGGATCGCTTGATGTCCAAGTCACACTGCAGACACCATTTTGAGTTAAGCAGCTTGGCTCTATTTGGCCGCCTTCACTGGTGAAGTTAACTGTTGTGTCATTGGGCGCAGGGTTGCCAAAACTATCAGACAGTCTTGCGGTCACTGTGACTTTTTCGCCATCAATGTTACCCGCTTCAGGATTGGCATTACTGGTCGCTAAACTAAATCCAAGCTGTTGTGGCAGACCCGTATTCACGGTTAATTGTTCAGATTGGCTAGTGATGACTTCTTTAGTATCAGTATCAACCGCAGTAGCGACTACGCGCACTGGCGTGGGGACGGTACCGGATAATACCCGTACACTGGCGATACCTTGGGAGTTAGTCAGGCTTTGCGCATTCGCAGTGCCATTGGCAAAACTTAAACCACCGACAACCGTATCTAAGGTAAAGCTGACCTCTTGCTGCGCTGCGGGTTGACCATTGGCGCTGGTGACTTTAAAGCTGACTAAAGAGGATTCGCTTGAACCCGTACCGCCCGCACCTTTGATGCGAATTTGAGTGGGTTCCGCCGATTCAAAACTTAAGCTAGCCAGCGTTTGGCGTTGTAGGGTAAAAGGTAGGCTAGCCGTTAAGGTTTGATTGCCCGCAACTGTGGTGGCGATGATTTGATCGTTACGCTCGCTATTGCCGCTGCAACTTGTGTCTTGGAAGGTCGAACTGGCATTACCCGATAGGGTGGTAACGGGGGTATCGAGAGTTGCACTATTGTTTGTGGTGCAATCTGAACTAAAGCTGATGGAAGCCGGTGTTTGTACTCGCGTAATTGTGCCGTCATTGGCCTCTAAGACTAAACTTGCGCTTACGCCAAAGCTGCCACCTGCGCTGATCTTATATACGCCCTTGGCATCGGCCGTTAAGGTGCTTGCTAATTTGCCTTCGGTAAACACTGTGCCATTGAATGAGCCGAGTTTTAGCGTACCTTCTTGGTTGACGGCATCTTTACTCAACACTTCATACAGGCTACTGGTTTGCAGCGATTGACCTTGATAATCCACAGTGACCGTTAAGGCGTTTGCCCCTAATTCACTGCCACTTGGCGTGTAGGTCACCTGCGCAATACCTTGATTGTTGGTTAGCGCACTGGCTGGATTGAGCGTTGCCGAACCTGCAGTAAAGGTCACTTTAGCGCCTTCGATACCCTTACTTTCGCTATCGAGCAATATGGCTTGCAGTTGCACCGCCTCATCGACTTTAAAGCGAGTGACTAAGGCCGAACTGCTTAAAATACTGGCGCTGAGTTTAGGGGTGGTCGGAGAGGTATTATCGCCCGTGCTTAAAAACTCAAAATTGCGGCTAGCGGTGAGTGCTGTTGTGGAATCTTTTGGGATGGTTGTTGCCGAAATTGTTCCAGCATTGATGAGTAAATCTGGATTACTCACGATAATAATGGCTTCACCGTTATTGTCGGTTAGCTTGCTGCTGGGCGTTAATACACCAAGGTCAGTCGTAAAGTCGACTTTCTGATTACTGACTGCGGCTGAGCTTTTCTTTAACTTCGCGACTGCGCAAAACCCTGTGTCTTTAGGGAAATGTTGGAGTGACGTCAAACTGCCGCATTCAGAACCCGATAAGGTTTTAAAGTCGATAGACAGTTTATAGATACCGTCAGTGGCATCTGTGCCGCCATTATCTTCATCGGCGGCGCCATTACAACCACTGAGCGCTAATGCGCCCAGTAACACCCAAGAAAATACCGCTAACATTTTGCTGAGTCGCATAAGCAACATCCTTGTGAGGCTGAAGTTAATTAGTCTTGGATTTCGCTGCGTAGATATTTAAACAGCTCTTTAGATGATTTTGATTCTGGACTTTTAGCCAGCTCTTTAGTCGCTTGACGCACCAAAGTACGCAGTTTTTGTCTGTCTAATTGCGGATAGTGCTCGACTAAGGTTTGAATTTCATCGTCACCTTGGGTTAACAAACGCTCACGCATTTTCTCAAACATCTGCAGTTTAGCGGTTTCGTTGTTGTTTTTGTTTAACACAACAGCGAGAGCAGCTTTGATCGGTTCAATATCAAAATTGCGCATCAATTTGCCGATATACTGCATATGGCGACGGTACGCCTCAGTATTGACCTTGATTTTGCGCGTTTGCAAAATAGCGTCGTACAAAAACTCATCCAGCTCGATTTTATCTAGCTGAGTCTTGCTCAGTGAAACAAGCTCCATACCGACTTTTTGCACGGCTTCGCTATCACGCTTGTCCGATGTTTTGCTGCTGACATAATCTTCATCAATGTCGTAGGGCTGTTTAAAATGCTCTGAATCACCAACTATCTTCATATAGATAAAACCTCAAGTAAAAATCTTGCTAATAATAACATCTCCAGCCAAAAATCGCCTAGGTGAATGTGCTTATAGTGCGGGTCATCAGTCTCATTTTGCTACTGATATGACGTTAATAATTAATGTGAATGGGTTTTGTGTTTGTTATGCTAGCGCCATTGCCGACAACGAAAGAGTAGCTTTGTGTCTTTGAACAGAATTGATAGTGAATTGGGCGCGCTGAAAGATGCGGTTGCCGTGGCACTCGAATATGCCAACAAACTAGGAACGAACGCGGCCGAAGTGGCGATCAGCAAACAACAGGGATTATCGGTTTCTACCCGTTTAAAAGAAGTTGAAACCGTTGAATTTAATAAAGATGGTGCCTTAGGAATTACGGTTTACCGCGATGGTTGCAAGGGCAGTTCATCAACGTCGGATTTAAGCCCTGAGGCCATTGCCTTAGCGGTGAAAGCGGCCGACGATATCGCCCGTTATACTTCTCCCGATCCATTCAGTGGCCTTGCCGATAACGCCTTGATGGCAAATCAGATCCGCGATCTTAAGCTCTATTATCCTGAAGATATTTCCCCCGAGGAATTAGCGAAGCTTGCCATCCGCGCCGAAACTGCGGCACTCGATGCCGATCCTCGTATCAATAATTCCGATGGCGCCAGTGCCAATGCGCACACCGCGGTTAAAGTGTATGGCAACAGCCATGGCTTTTTAAACGGTTATTGCAGCTCACGGTATAGTTTGAGTTGCAGCGTGATCGGTGAAGATAGCGAAGGCAATATGCAACGGGATTACGATTACACTATCGCCCGTAAATTCAGTGAGATGCTTGCGCCAGAAACCGTAGGGTTAAAGACCGCCGAGAAGACGGTGAGCCGTTTAGGTGCGCGCAAGATTGCCACGACACGTTTACCTATTTTATTGGCTCCTGAGATAGCAACTGGCTTAATTGGTCACTTAATTGGTGCCATCAGTGGCGGCAGTTTATACCGTAAATCCAGCTTCTTATTGGATGCAATCCACACACAAATCTTCCCCGATTGGTTCAGTATCGAAGAGCAGCCGCATTTACTGGGCGCATTGGCGAGTGCGAACTACGATAGCGAAGGCGTGGCGACCCAAGATAGACGCATTATCGACCGCGGCATGTTAGAAACCTATTTGTTGACTAGCTACTCGGCGCGAAAATTAGGTTTGCCGAACACGGGTCATGCGGGCGGTATCTACAATTGGACGCTTGGCCACACGGGCCAAACTTTCGACCAACTAGTTAAAGACATGGGCACAGGTTTGATTGTGACCGAAGTCATGGGCCAAGGCGTGAACATGGTCACGGGGGATTATTCCCGTGGTGCGGCGGGCTTCTATGTTGAAAACGGCGAGATCCAATATCCAGTGGAAGAGATCACTATCGCGGGCAACTTGAAAGAGATGTTCCGTGGCGTACAAGCCGTGAGTAAGGATTTTGATTTGCGCTCATCGATTCGTACCGGCGGTATCTTGTTATCTGAAATGAAGATTGCAGGTAACTAATGCGCACAGATGCGCATCTGTGCGCAGTGAGTTGGGCACTGAGTGCTTTAGGTTTTAATATCCATATTTAAGCTACTGAATTAAAATAACAAAGGGCAAGCGATTAACTATTTAATCTGCTTGCCCTTTTTGTATAACGCGCTGATTACGGCTATTCGTCTAATGAACCGCTAAGGTTAAAACGCATAGCTTGCGCTGAGTTCAAATGAGCGTCCCGCGCCAGCCACCTGATTAAAGCCATTGGTATTATCGGCCTTAAATTCAGCCACACTCACGCCGCCCAGTGGCAACGCATAATAGGTATCAAACAGGTTATTGACGGCGAAGGTGACGGTCAGATCTTGCCATTTCATGCTGCTGTTCAAATTGAGCAAGGAGTAGCTGTCAGTTTCATTTTCAAGGCGGCGGTCATCGACGCGATCTTTGGTCGCAACCCATTGCCATGAAAGACTGTTTTCCCAGTTACCTAACTGATGTTGCAGTGCCAGTTCCGTTTGTAGCGGCTTGATTTGATATAAAGGTTCATCACCTTCATCTCGCTCGCCACGGGTGACATTCACTTTGCCTAACACTTGCCACTTACCTGTGCTGGTTTCGGCAAACTGATAGAGCGCATTAAAACGTGCGCCATAGAGATTGGCATCGAGGTTAGTAAATTGGAGAATATTGCGTTTGCCATCAGGCGTGTTGGTACGATTAAAGCTACCAATGACTTCGGCATCGACATAGTCAGTCACAGCTGTGTACCAAGCCGTGGTCGAGACTTGCCAGCTATCATCGTTATATTTGTAGGCTGCGCTTAAGGTATGGGCGGTTTCTGGTTTAAGATCCGGATTACCCACATAACCATTACCATCACCATACCAACCTATCATAGTGGTCGCCATAGTGCCGCGGCCCCAGCTGTAACGCTCATAAAGGTTTGGAGCACGATTTTTACGGGCGAGTCCAAATTCCAGTTGTTGATTGGTCGATAATTGATAACGCGCTAGTAATGTCGCATCGATAAGATTATCGTCTCTACTTCTGTCCATTGCATTAAAGGCTTTTGCCGCTTCGGCGTCGACATTGGGCATGCCCATCATAGAGCTAGGGCTATAAGCTTGGACTTCACCGGTATTGGTGGTGACATACTCAAAGCGAATACCCGCCGATAACCACCAGCTTTGACTTAAATCTTGCTGCCATTCGCCATAAACGGCGGCACGGCGGCGTTCACCATCGTTGATGTTGATGTAGTCATTGGGCGCCATCATAGTGCCAGGCACCGCAGGCCAAACATCGTCGAGCTGGTAGCTATAGTATTCTTGGCCGACCAGTAAGGTGCTGTCATCACCCATTGGCAAGCGCCAGTGTAGTTGATAGCTGTAGTCATCACCTTCAGTGTTCATTGGCATCTTGCCGGTTTTTTCTGGGGTGAAAAAGCCCATCTCGTGTTTCACGCCGTGCCAGTTTACTTGGGCACTGAATTCACCGTCATCGTCGAGTTTAAGTTGATAACGGGCGAGGGCACCGTAACTCTTGTTATCCGTCATATCCATGTATTGGTTAGCAAAACCTTGGAATGGAATATTTTGGTGGGTCAATTTGATGGCAACTTCTTGAGTCTCATCGCGCCATGCGGCGGTCAGTGCATGGTTTTGTGCGCGGTACAGGGTATCGATGACTTTATCGCCATTGCCATCTTTATAGCTGTTGGCATCTTCATAGGCGCCTTGATAGCTAAGACTGACATTTTTGCTGGCGACTGTGGCGTTGGTGCCGAGTAATAAAGTGTCACTCACGCTACGGTATCCAGTTGAAATATCGCCACTATTCCACTTGATAGCCTCGCTTTCACCAAATTTAGGGTTAAGGCTGCTAACCTTGATCACACCCGCAATATTGTCGCCACCGGCACTGACTGGCGATACGCCCGCAATGACTTCGGCCGTGGTGATTTGATTGGCGGAGATATAGGACAGCGGTGGATTCATTTGGTTTGCGCAGGAGGCGGTAATGTCTGCGCCATCGACCAGCACTTTGATGCGATCGCCCATCATGCCATTGAGGATAGGTAGGGCCGATACGCCGCCCGCTTCAGAAAAATCAACACCTTGTTCTTTAAGTCTATTTTCTGCTGAGCCTAGGATGTTTCGGGGCTCACTTTGCTGACCATGGACTTGGATATGTTCAATATTAGCGACTTCGCTATCATCTGCCATTGCCTGTGTTATAGGGGCAATTCCTAGCGCAATCGCAAGGGATGAATAGAGTATTGAGGTGTTAAAGGCGTGAGATAAATACGCAGAATTTGCAGCCATTTTATTGTCTTCCATTCACTTGGATAATTGCGCTGCATTATAAAGATTATCTCATTGTGGTAGGTGCGGCATATTGTCGCATACCTTATAAAATAAAGACTTAAGTAAAGTAAGCCCCATTTATCATTTTATTTAGATATGCAAATAGCTTGTTTGGGTATAGAGGTCTGTCTTGAGCTATTAGCCAAAGTAGTGGAAGTAAATTTGCTCTGTTTCTCCACCCGAGTCCATAGCTGCCAGTGCTTTGGCAAATTCATAGGCTTTAGACTGAGGTGATAACAATATGGGGCTGTTATCA
Organism: Shewanella sp. JNE2; assembly: GCF_023159115.1. NCBI lineage: Bacteria > Pseudomonadati > Pseudomonadota > Gammaproteobacteria > Alteromonadales > Shewanellaceae > Shewanella > Shewanella sp. JNE2. The sequence continues at coordinate 574,448 of NZ_CP096169.1, forward strand.
GGGCTTAGCGGTTTATCGCTGCGATAGTGGGGATTGGGTTCGCTGCGAAAATATTGACTGTTTTTTGAGAAACCTAAATACATTTCTTGTGGGATTTCACAGCAGGTATAGTGCAGTTTAAACCGAGTTTTATCACGATTTCGCAAGTAGTAGCTGATAGTGGCTTGATCATAGATAAATATATCACCCTGATTTGACAATAAATAATCTAATGCTCTCGATACATCTAGCTCTGGAGGCTTACGTACCTGCATATTGTTTGCTAAACCACCAAAATCATAACTGCCTGGAGCAATTAAGAGAGTTAGGCCGCTTTGGGATAACTGCTCTTTAGAGCGAATATCTGCGGCTCCCGAACGACTAATGCCTATGGCACGTTCCGACAGACCATTAGGGATAAAAAGCGCATATTCTGCACGTTCTTCAGTAAAATTAAGGCCGGGGTAAAAGTCGATATTGCCAAGTTTTATATCCCGTAAAATACGTAATTTAGGCGCACGAACAATATTAAGCTTGCAACCTATTTTTTCTGCGGCAGCTTGGTAGATATCCTGATATAGCCCGTTATTACTGGGTTCTCCTTCAATAAAGGGAAGGCGTTCGCTGGTGCGATATCCCATAGTGAGTACGCAGGATTCGGCGCTGGAAAAGGCATAGCTTAATATCGGTTGTAGGGCAATAAATAAGCAAAAAGCGGTAAGTCCTATTTTGTATATGGATCCGGATTTCATATTGATCTCCTTATCTAGCGATTACATCAGTAATCTATTTGCCAAAACATGATGGCTAAATTCAACGGTGACTGTTTATGCTTTGTTGGGCTAATGTGTTATTTTTGTTGAGGTAATCTATCATACTTTTAGGTGGGTAAAAGCCATTTTTTAGGGTAGATAGCACAAACTCTGTACATCTGATTAGATTGCGCTATAGTTTGCGCCGTTAGGCCATGGGCTTAACTTTCATTAAGCAGTGAGGAATAAAATGACTAAGCAAAAACCGCAAAATGTAACTTTAGAACACGAAAGTGGTCGAGGCACCATTACCGATAATGCACTCAAAGCCTTAGTGACGAGTCCCTTGTTTAGGACCCGCACCGAGAAAGCGAAAAAGGGCAAAGGGTCATATGACCGTAAAGCAGCAAACCGAAAGGGGCATCAGCATAAGGGCGATGCCCCTTTCGACTTTTTAGGTCTGCGCTTTTGTTAATCTGCTTTTTTACGGCCTCAGTTCGCTGTTTTAGTTTGTTGTTTTAGTGCTCGTTAATCCAGTCTATTCATGCTCTTCCATCTGTCCTTACGCCAATCTTTACGCTTAAATCAGCTTTATTATTGATACTCCTTGTTGGAGGTTAATTGTACTTTCGCCCTGAGCGAGTATGGTGAACGCTTAGAGGGTTTTAGCGAAGGAGATGCACATGGCACAGCAATATCGAGTTGAACACGACACTATGGGTGAGGTGAAAGTCCCCGCCGATTGTTATTGGGGCGCACAAACTGAGCGTTCGCGGCAGCACTTTCGTATTGGTGCTGAGGCATCTATGCCTGTCGAAGTGATCCATGCTTTTGGCTATTTAAAAAAGGCCGCCGCCATCACCAATCAACAGCTTGGCGTCTTGCATCAAGATAAAGCCCAACTGATTGCCCAAGTGTGCGATGAGCTGATTGCAGGTGAACTCGATGCGCAATTTCCTTTGGTGATTTGGTAAACGGGCTCGGGCACGCAAACCAATATGAACGTCAATGAGGTGATCGCCTATCGCGGCCATGTGCTCTCGGGCGGGCAACTCACCGATGCGGTTAAATGCTTGCACCCTAATGACGATGTTAACCGCTCGCAATCCTCCAACGATACCTTTCCCACCGCCATGCATATTGCCGCCTATCGCCAAGCGGTGGAACTGGTTTTGCCCTGCATGAAGTCATTGCAGCAGAGCTTGCAGAAGAAGGCCGAGGAGTTTGCGCACCTAGTTAAAATCGGTCGCACGCATTTTATGGATGCGACGCCGTTAACCTTAGGCCAAGAGTTTTCGGGTTACGCCGCGCAGTTAAGTCATGCCATCGAAGGCATTGAGCACAGTCTCAAGCGTGTAGCTGAGCTAGCCTTAGGTGCGACCGCCGTCGGCACTGGGCTGAATACACACAAGGATTACGCCGTTAAGGTGGCGGACAATATCGCAAAACTCACGGGTTTGCCCTTTGTGACGGCGCCGAATAAGTTTGCTGCCCTTGCTGCCCACGATGAATTGGTCGCTCTGTCGGCGGCCTATAAAGTGGCGGCGGTAGGTTTAATGAAGATCGCAAATGATATTAGGATGTTAGGTTCTGGCCCGCGCTGCGGCATCGGTGAGTTATTACTGCCTGAAAATGAACCCGGTTCGTCAATCATGCCGGGAAAAGTCAATCCGACTCAGGTCGAGGCTATGACTATGGTGTGTGCGCAAATCATGGGTAATGATGTCGCCGTTGGGATTGGCGGCAGCAATGGTCAGTTTGAGCTCAATGTGTTTAAGCCGATGATTATCGCCAATGTGCTGCAATCGGGGCGCTTATTGGGGGATGCTTGCCAGTCGTTTAAGGATCACTGTGTGGTCGGCATAGCGGCGAACGAGCCGCAGATTGCTCAGCATCTGGAAAACTCACTTATGTTAGTCACAGCGCTGAATCAACATATCGGCTATGAAAAGGCCGCTAAGATAGCCAAAAAAGCCCATAGCGAGCATAAGACGCTGCGCCAAGCGGCATTAGAGCTGGAGTTTGTGACGGCGGAAGAATTCGATCTGTGGGTCAATGCCAATAAGATGCTAGGGCCAGATGCCTAGTGAAGGTAGAAAGCAGGGCGGGCTTCGCCCTGCTAGGCCGCTGCAAAAGGCGCAGCTGCGAGAATCTAGGCTCTAAAACCTAGAACCTAGAATCTCGCTTAATCTTGAGTGTCAGCGTCGACTACTTCGGCCCACAGATCGTGTTCATCTGAATGGGTGATGCGGGCACGAACCAACATACCGGGCTCAAGTTCAGTTTCACCATTGATAAACACCATGCCGTCGATTTCAGGTGCATCGGCGAAGCTGCGGCCAATGGCGCCTTCTTCATCTACATCATCAATCAGAATATCTAAGGTGCGGCCAACGAAACGGGCTAAACGCTCGGCGCTGATCTCGGCTTGGACTTCCATAAATCTGTGGTATCTGTCTTCTTTCACTTCTTCGCTGATAAGCTCAGCGATGGTGTTGGCTACAGCGCCATCCACTTCAGAATACTTAAAGCAACCTACGCGATCAAGACGAGCTTCTTTTAAGAAATCGAGCAGGATTTGGAAATCCTCTTCGGTTTCACCTGGGAAGCCGACGATGAAGGTCGAGCGGATCACTAGATCTGGGCAGATTTCACGCCAGCGTTGAATCGCTTCTAACTGACGGTCAACACGGCCTGGACGCTTCATCATCTTCAGGATACGTGGGCTAGCATGCTGCATTGGAATATCCAAATACGGCAGGATTAAACCTTCGGCCATTAGCGGGATCAAATCGTCAACCCATGGGTAGGGATAGATGTAATGCAGACGCACCCAAGCGCCCATTTTACCCAGTTGGCGCGCTAGGCTAGTAATGTCTTGCTTGACTGGCATGCCGTCCCAAAAATCGGTACGACCGCCTTTGTCTTTGCCGTAGGCCGAGGTGTCTTGGCTGACGACTAAAATTTCTTGTACGCCTGATTCCACTAAACGCTTAGCTTCATCTAGGATGCTGCCCGCTGGGCGGCTGTCGAGATCGCCACGTAGTGAAGGAATAATGCAGAAAGTACAACGGTTGTCGCAACCTTCTGAAATCTTTAAATAAGCGTAATGCTTAGGCGTTAACTTAACCCCAGTTTGTGGGATTAACGAGGTGAAAGGGTTGTGCTCTGGCTTAGGCACGTATTTGTGAACGTGCTTTAACACCGCTTCATAGCTGTGTGGGCCAGTGATTTCTAATACATCTGGATGCACTTCGCGGATTTGGTTCTCTTTGGCGCCAAGGCAGCCAGTGACGATCACTTTGCCGTTTTCTTCTAAGGCTTCACGTACAGCGTCCAGAGATTCTTCCACCGCAGCATCGATAAAGCCGCAGGTATTGACGATAACTAAGTCTGCATTGTCGTAGCTGTTAGTCACTTCGTAGCCGTCGATGCGTAACTGAGTCAGAATACGCTCTGAATCCACGAGGTTTTTTGGGCAGCCCAAAGACACGAAACCGATGCGATTCCCAGTGGTCACAGCATTAGTGCTTGTTGCTTCTAATGTTTTTGCTGGGGTATCAAGCGTGGTCGTTTGCTTGGGTTTAAACGTTTCAACTGTCATGGTTTCTCGCTGAGATATAAGCTACCTTAAAAAAGTTGGCGGATTATACCTGAAGTGATTAAAAGGTACAGTAGCTTTGGCTGAAAAATGTACAACCAAGGCGTTGAATATGCCAGTTAACCCAAAGGCCTATTCTGGGTGTGGACATAGGAAGATAAGCCAACGATCTGCGGTAAAACTCATCGGGATAAAAAGATCTAAACATTTTTCAGAAAAATTAACCCTTTTTAAATTTCAGCGCGTTTATCAGTGCAAGGTTCTAGCTTCTAGCAGGGTTACATATTGACACAGGTATTTGTCTCTTTAAGTGATAGCTTAGATAGTCAGTTTAGATAGTCGAGAATATTCAGTTTTATTTATCTTAAATTTTTGGAGTAAGTTATGAAAAATTCTCTTTTAGCGGTATTGGTGGCGGGTGGTCTTTTTTCTAGCGCGTTTATGGCGCCAGCAGTGCTCGCCGCTGAGGTCGATTTTCCGCATATTGAAACCATGGGTGTGAGCCAAATCCAAGTCGAACCCGATATGGCGGATTTAAATGTGGAAGTGGCCGTGACAGAAAAAACCGCTAAAGCCGCTAAGGATAATTCCGATGCGGCAGTGGCTAAGTTTATTGCTCGCTTAACGGCTGCTGGTGTAGCAAAGGATCAAATCCAAAGCGCCAATTTAAATCTGCAGCCGCAATATGTGTATGTGCAGGATAAAGCGCCAGAATTGACGGGTTATACCGCCAGTCGCCAAATTACTGTGACGGTGACAGACTTAAGCCGCTTAAATGCTATCTTAGATTCGGCCTTAGAAGAGGGGATGAATCGGGTGAATAACATTGCCCTTAAGTCGAGCAAAGAAGCAGAATATGTTGCAAAAGCACGTCAAGAGGCGATAGCGGATGCTAAGCAAAAAGCCGAATCTTTGGCTAAAGGTTTTGGTGAAAACCTCGGTAAAATTTGGCAGATCCGTTATTACGATCAACGCCCTGTGCAACCTGTTATGTTACGCATGAGCGCCAAAGCCGATGCCATAGGCGCCGCCGAGAGCTATCAATACGGCCAAGTAAGCATCGAAGATAGAGTCGAAGTGATTTATAAACTGAAGTAAATCAGTCAGAGGCATATGGTGATGGATGAAGCTCCTATTGGGATTCATCCATTTTTTATGCCGTTTACAATCGTTTTATATTTTTGGAAATAGCATTCTTCACTCTATATGTGATGGATTTTATTAGGATGATGAACAGTAAAAACTGGCAAATTTAAGCATTTATCCTCACACTAGTAAGGTTAATGTTTAGGAGGCCGTTTATGGATTTTCCCGCTCGAATAAAGCAACAAACTTGCATGGATTGCTTAAGTGGTAAGTCATTAGGCTTTGAAATCCGAATGGCATTTCAACCTATTATCCATTGGCCTAGTCGTGAAATTAGCGGTTATGAAGCCCTTGTTCGAGGCCCAAATGGAGAAGGTGCTGCGTGGGTGTTTGAGCGGATTAATGAAGATAATAAATACTATTTTGATCAGGCTTGCCGTGTTAAAGCGATAGAAACCGCTTCAAAGCTGGGACTCGATAAAATGCTCAGCATCAACTTTTTACCTAATGCCGTATATAACCCTGAGACCTGTATCCGCGCGACGATTGAAGCTGCAGATCTTTATGGTTTTGATATTCATAAAATCATGTTTGAAATGACTGAGGGCGAGCAAATTGTCGATCGGGCAAAATTAATGCGTATTTTCGAGAGCTATGCTAAGCGTGGCTTTATCACGGCAATCGATGATTTTGGCAGTGGCTTTGCCGATTTAAGCTGGCTCGAAGCTCTTCTTCCAAAAGTATTAAAACTCGATATGACCTTGATCCGAGATATCGATCTAGACAAAGAAAAGCAGTTAGCCGTGGATGAAATACTGCGTATTTGTTTAGAGCTTAATACAAGAGTTTTGGCTGAAGGCATTGAGACTGAAGCCGAACTTAATTATCTCGCTGGAATAGGGATTGAGTATTTTCAAGGTTATTATTTTGCCAAACCACAACTCGAATATTTGAGTTCCTATGAAGAGCTGAGCTTTCACGCCCCAAAGTAAATGGTTAGGTGGATTGATATCGTTGCACGATTAGAGTGATAACACGTGCTGAGACTCGATGGATAATTCTTTGTTTCTGATATCGGCTAACTGATATATCATGCGCCACCTAAAATTGCCCTTGTTACCTATTCGCTACTATGTCTTCCAACGCGCTCTATACCGATTTATCCGGTTATTACGATTTAATGTGTTCCGATATCAACTACCAGCAACAGAGCGCGAGTATCCATCGTCTGCATCAGTTCCTCGGCAATAATGGTAAGCAACATCTTGATTTAGCCTGTGGCACTGGTCCACATGTGCGGCATTTTATCGACCTTGGTTATCAGTGTAGTGGCCTTGATATTAATCAGCCTATGCTAGACATGGCCATGCGTCGTTGCCCTGAAGCTCAGTTTAACCTCCAAGATATGACGGCTTTTTATTTAGAAGAGCGCGTCGATTTGATTACCTGTTTTTTATACTCCATCCATTACAGTGCTTGCATCGAACGCCTTAAAAGCTGTATCGCCAGTGTGCATAGCGCACTTAATGATGGTGGGCTGTTTTGTTTTAATACGGTTGATAAGCACAGAATCGATAACACAAGCTCGATTAAGCATTTTGCCGAGTTTGAGGGTAACCACTTCGCCTTTGAATCTGGTTGGCATTACAGCGGACAAGGTGAGAAACAGTCGCTAACGCTCAGTATTGAGAAGAGTAATCAACCTTTCAGTCGGTTCACTGATGTAGAGTTTAATGCCGAGGAAAGCCAGCGCCAAACAGAATTATGGCAGGATCAACATGCCATGGTTGCCACCAGTTTTGCTGAGCTACAGGAACTGTTAGCCCCCTATTTTGAAGTGCATATTTTTGAACATGACTATGAAAAAATTATTCCATGGGATTTAAATTCGGGTAATGCCTTATTTGTCTGTGTGAAGATTTGACCTTGGGCTGCTTGATATGAGCAGCCCACTTTGATGACATGTATTACAGCTTCCAGCTTAAGGTTGCGCTGTAGTTGGCTGGTGCGCCGTAAAACCCTTGCGCCCAGTACAAACTGTTAATGTATTTCTCATCGGTCACGTTATTGGCATTGAAGGTGAGGCTGATGTTTTCGCTAAAGGCATAGCGCGCCATCAGGTCGACGATGGCATAAGCGTCTTGACGGGTGATAATGGTGTCTCCCGCATTAGCAAAACCTGCACCGACCGTGCCTTGCTCGCGAGAAATATCATCCTGCCAGCGCATATTGACCCCCAAGCTTAAGCCCTCTAGTTGGGCAACATCGTAGGTTGCCGCTAATTTGAATAGCTTGCTTGGGGTGTAGTTGGCCACTAACTCATCGCCTTTAATATTGAAGTCAGTAAATCCAACACTCACTTGCAAACCATCATAGATTTCGCCTGCAATATCTATTTCATAGCCATCACTGCTGATACCGTCAGCCGCAATATATTTTTGCTGGTTAGGCGGTAAGTTAATGGTGGCAGGATCTAACTTCGCGAGGTTGACCTGATCGATTTGGAAATAAGCTAAGCTGGCAATCAACTTACCCTCAAATAGCTCGCTTTTGAGGCCGATTTCTTTGCTTTCACCCGTCACTGGATCGAGTGGTTGCTCATTGATATCGACTTCGGTTTGCGCCAAGAAGGTTTCGGTATAGCTGGCATAGGCGACCAATTCTGGCATAAAGCGGTAAACGGCGCCGATATAGGGAATAAACTCCTCGGCTTCGGCGTCACGAGACTTACCATAGGATTCACCTTTGGTATCCCAACGGTTAAAACGGCCCCCAGCGATAAGGTGCATATCCTCAAACAGATTAAAGCGTCCGGTAAAGTAGACGGCTTTTTGAGTCGATTCGGTATCGCTCCCCGATGGTCTGTCAACAAAGGTGGGGTACGGGGTATTACCATCCCAAGTGTTGAGATCGGGCATTTTCGGAAAACCATTGCCCGTGGTGTCATCGTAGAGGGAGTGTTCTTGTTTATCGGCGGTGGAATAGTTAGCACCAAACACTAACTGATGATCACGGCCAAACAGACTAAAATCACCTTTTACATAAATATCAGCAAGATCGGTGGTTTCTTTCGCATCATAGGCGCTGCCGTAACCCGTTAACCCTAAGCCAGTGGTTTTATCAGGTGTACCGAAAACATAAAAGAGTTCAGTGTCTTCATCGGCGGATTTATGGGAATAAGTCGCCCGTAAGTGCCAATCATCATTAAAGTAATGACTCAGTTCAACTACGGTATTGTTTTTCTCTACCACCCAAGCCGACCAATTGGCCGATGTGCTGGTGGAGCGGTCGTAGTTTGTGGCGCTGCCATCGGTAAAATACAGTGGCAATGCGCCCCACAGGCCGCCGTTGGCGTCGTTATTGATATAACTGTGGCTGATGGAAAAGCTGGTGCTATCGGATAAATTGGCCTCAATAAAGGCATAGAGCACGGTTTTGTCTTGCTCATAACGGTCAAGGTACGAGTCTTGAGTTTGTTTTACCGCCACGGCGCGGGCGGCAATATTCTCACTCAGCTTGGTGGAGCCGTCGAGTTCGAGGCGGGTGTTATTAAAGCTGCCATAACTGCCATTGATATTCAGTTGAGTGTCGGCCGTTGGGCGTTTACGGATAAAGTTAATGGTCGCCGAAGGATTACCCACGCCCGTCATCAAACCGTTAGCACCACGGATCACTTCGATACGATCATAAATCGCGGTATCTTCATCGGCATGATTACTACCCGAGCTTAAGGGTAAACCAATGCCATCCACTTGGAAGTTGGTAATATCGAAACCACGGGCGGTGTAATAGGTACGGTCGGTTTCAATTCGCTCAACATTCACACCCGTTGCCGAGTCGAGGGCGGTATTAATGTTAGTGAGTTGGAAATCACTCATCTGGGCATTGGTGATCACCGATACCGATTGGGGAATATCGCTTATTGCTAAATCAAGGCGAGAGGCTCCGCTGGCAGTGCTGGCATTGTAGCCAGCGATATAACTGCCTTTCACTTCAATTTTTTCAATATTATCAGTGGTTTTATTGTTGGTGGCACTGTCATCCGCATGGCTTAGGCCCGCGGTGCCTAGCGCCAGCAACATGGCTGAATAGAGTAGGGATAAGCGTGGTGAGTTCATCAATAGGCCCAATGGTGTGAAGAATCAAATGCAAAAGTGGGCACAATATAGCGCAATAGCACTTTAGTGTTAATGATAGTTATTGTTATTTACATTTGTTAACTGTTGCGCAAAGCAGCACATTTACTCCGCATTTTGCCTATGGTGTACTGGAGCATCAAAACTATCTGGTCGCCCATGTGATGGATATCCGCCAGCATTTATAGCAAATTCAGGCTATTTGATCCCGTTATCCCGATAAGACATCGCTGTATTTTACATTGGCGCGGCACTATATAAGATAAGCTCATATTTTATGGAATGGCTTATGAAATAGTTACAAATGCATCGGAAATAAATACATTAAAATAGAATGAGTGTGAATTTTGTCATCATTACATAAGCATCTTGAACACTTTTAAAAAGCTGTATTATTTAGAATTAATTATATTAAATATGGCATAGCATTGATAATCAAGGTAAGTTTTGATTTATTTAAGTTGTCCAATGCTACTTATTAAAAGCTGGCATCAAATTTGTAATGTACTTTAGTGTATTTAAATTAATTAACTAGGAGTACTTTATGAAAAATAACATTATTACTTTGGCAGCCATTATTTCCTTAGTGTCTTTTAGTACATATTCTCATGCCAATAGTTCTAACAACATCGATGTTGCACAAAATGGCATCTATGTAGGCGCTAACTATGGGTATTTAAAGGTCGATGGAGCCGACGATTTTGATGATAACAGCGATGTTTTTCAAGGTCTTGTTGGTTATCGTTTCAACCAGTACTTAGCCCTTGAAGGTGGATACATTAACTTTGGCAAGTATGGCAACAACTTAGCTAAGGCCGAAACGGATGGTTATACTGCAGGCCTTAAAGTCATGTTTCCAATTGTAGACAGAGTCGAGTTGTACGCTAAAGCTGGGCAGCTATGGTATTCCACCGATTATAAAGTCGTAGGCTTTTCTGGAAATAAAGATGATGAAGGTGTATTTGCGGGTGCAGGTGTCGCATTTAAAGTCACAGACCGATTTTTAATTAATGCTGAGTACACTTGGTATGATGCAGAGATTAATGCAGATAATGTAGCTAATGGTGCAAATACAGAAACGGACTTTAAACAAGCAAGTTTAGGTGTTGAATATCGATTCTAGATATTTTTAATTCCTTAAAATTAAAGTACTAATCATCGAGGTGTAACACGCTAAGTGTTATACCTTTTTTACTTTAATATTATCTTGATGGTAGATGTTATTAGATTTAATAAGAAATGTTGAGAGCTATTTACAAACAACAATATAATGCACTTTCCATTTTTGCCTACAATCTGTTATGACGAAAATTGCTTGAACGAGTACCATTAGAAATGATGGGACGATATAGGGGACAAAAATCAAACTAATTCATTAAAAAAGGCGTTTTTAAACATGCAAACCCCCACCGATTTTAGGCATGGGAGGATTGCCTATCGTCACTAGGACGATGACAATCAGTACATTTATATCGAAAGCTTTGTTCTAAAAGAACAGAAATCTGGTATCGTCTTACTATGGTCAAATACAGATAATTCATGGTGATAGTCTCTTATATCTATGGTTAACATAAGTATGCTTTTGAGTAAACTATGGTTGAAAATAGAACTGATAGATTGAGATTGGCACTCTTGGGCGTTAATCTTGCTTCGATTAGAGTATCGCACTTCGGAGTTGAATTTGGGTTATCTTAATTATGGTATAGCAAAATGAGTAAAAAAATATTTACAGGAAAAGTAACAGGTCATTATAAAAATGGTCAACTAAGGATTGAGGAAAATTATGAAGATGGAAAGTTAGATGGTATTCGTAATAGTTATTATGAAAACGGTCAGCTAGAAAAAGAAGAGAATTATAAAGATGGAGTGTTAGATGGTATTTGTAATAGTTATTATAAAGACGGTCAGTTAGAAAAAGAGGGAACTTATAGAAAAGGCAATAGAGAAGGCATTTATAAGCATTATTGGTCTAATGGAAAACTAATGGAGGAAAAGTTTTATGTAAATGGGAAAGAAGAGGGTATTTGTAAAAGCTATTATAGAAACGGTCAGTTAGAGTCAGAATTGACTTATGAAAATGGGACTTTAGAAGGTGTTTGGAAATATTATAATGAAAATGGTCAAGTAACAGTGCAAATTTTTAAAAATGGGAAAGAAGACGGTTTTTATCGAACTTATCATTGTAATGGTGAACTAGAGAATGAAGCGTTGTATATAAATGGAAAATTAGAAGGTGTTTGGAGGTGTTATAATGAAAATGGTAGATTAACAGTGGAAAAAACCTATGTTAATGGTGTTAGAAATGGTCTGTTTAAATATTATAATGAATACGGTAAATTAGAGGCGGAAGGCGTTTATAAAAATGATCAATTAGATGGTCTTTATAAAGCCTATGATGAGGAAGGAATATTGCAAGCTGAGGAATATTATAAAAATGGAGAGCGAGAGGGGCTTTTTAAGAGTTATTATAAAAATGGTATAATAGAAGTAGAAGGAACTTATGAAAATGGTAAGAAAGAAGGTATTTGGAAAAGCTATAATGAAGATGGCCATTTAATTCAAGAAACGACTTATAATAATGATTAGTTAGATGGAATCTTTAAAAAAATTGCAGCAATTGACAATTAGTGTTGGGAGAAATAGATCTTGTCCTCCATTTGTAGCGGGCTTAGAAAGCCATATCGACCTATTTAGCTAAGCAATGTCCATTCGAATAGTGCTTTCTAGTGCTTTTAGCGCGGAAGTCGCCTATGGCGGCTTGCCGTTACTCTACCCCATATCAAAAATGCATTATATTATTGTTTTACAATGGGTAGTAGGATTTATTGGCTCTCTGAATGATACATAATTTGATAATACGAAGAACTGCAACCATTGTTAATCTTAATTTTTTTTGAAACGATATTATCACCTTTTATTATCATTGAGTCATATTTTTGACACATTGGTCTCTTTGGCAATATTTCTTGCTAGTTATTTGTTGGTAGTTTAATAATTTACTACAAATATAGAAATATTATGGAGAGAATTGATGTTTAGGTTGCTGAAAGATACTCTTTGCAAACGTTGTGTTTTTTTTTGGATTAAATTGTGAAAAAAAGGTTGTGAGCACTATTATATTTTTCAGCATATTATTGATAGATATGGAAAGTTATATGCGGTAGAAATATTATCAAGGCCCCATTATAACCCGAGTAACAATATTGAAGAGTATTTTGATACCATGAGTGTTGATAAGGATAAAAGGTTAATAAAACATCAACTTCTTAATCTGACTAAAAACTGGAGAATACTTAATCTTAGTGGCTATAAATACTTTTTAAATATAGACCGTTATTTACTTGTTGACCCTAAAGTAGTTGATATACTAACTATTGCAAATAAAGAACTAAAGATGAAGGGAGTAAAGCTTGTTTACGAAGTTACAGAAAGGCAGTATGAAACAGATGTAAATATAAAAAATGTATTCTACAAAATGTTGGTTGACGATATTGATTTTGCGGCAGATGATTATTCTTTTGAAAAGAAAACACACATTTTTGTAGATGACTATCAATATATAAAAATCGATATGGATATTGTTTATAAAAGTATAAAGAATGATATCAATGGGTTTACTGATCACTTATATAGATTAAAGTATAATAATGCCAAGCTTATCGCAGAAAAGGTCCAATCAAAGCAGGATTTTTTGACTGTTTATTATTTGCCATTTGACTATTTTCAGGGTTTTTATTTTGATACACATAACGAGTTAAATAAAGATATATAGATTTTTAATTAATTTTTAGATAGGAGTTGTGTTTTTATGAAAGGAGAGGAGCTTGCCGTGATCTGGATGTTAATTGCTTTTCAACTGTTTTTGAGCTTTCCCATTAAAACATATAAACATGATTCTTATTAAACCTTAGTTTACAATGAAGTTGTTAATGACAGATATGAGTTGAAATATGTGGGGTTAATAGTAGAATAATTATTGACGGAATTGAAATCATAATATAAAAGATGAGCATGTTTTAAATAGTATTATAGGAGTGAAGCACTTTAGTGGTTTTTTTAGGTTTAAATACAGGTATATAATTATATTTTCTTTCAAAAATTAAGATCTAGAAAATTACTGCATTAAAAATAGATACTTTAATACTAAACTATTAATTTACAGAATAACATTTTAAAATGTAGCCAGCTTACTCTCAGTAAAGAACTCGCCTTTTTAGAAGGCGGCTTTGACTTTTCCCTGGAAGGAGCTATTCCAAGAGCCTACATCGTCTGCCACGATAATTTAGCCTCGTGTTCCAGATCTTATTTACCTTGATGGCGCACATATCGTCTAATGATTTCTTCATTAACCCCTGCTATATCGACAAAATAACCTCTGTCCCAAAACTATTACCCCATGGCTTTTTAAGACAAAGATAGGGCAGGCTGCACTCTTTTGAGATTAACAGCTAACAATTTAACGAGCCACCCATTGTTAAATTTGCAAAGTGTATGCTTGTAAAAAGGCATGCAGATTACTGGGGAGTTGGTTGAATTAAGCATTGGCATGTAAGTGACCGTTGACGGCATGGATGCCGTCGTCGAGCCCTCATGGATGAGTTTATGGCGTGTCACTGGAATGACAGTGCTTAATCATCAGCGATGTATTGGTTTAGTTTATGAATAACTTAAAGAAAAAGGCGCCTAAGCGCCTTTTTTACTATTCAGCTATGGGTAAACCACCCAAAACCTCAGATTTGCTTACAACTCTCTACTAGAGAATCAGATCATACTCTTCCCGTAGGATCTTAATGATATCTGCCTTTGGATTCGCTGGAAGCGGAATCGCCGCGCCAGTCACTTTCTCGGCAACGCCGGTGTAAGTGCGTGACACTTGCATCATGGCCTCAAGTGGGAGGTCATTGTCGCGGGCGAGGGCTTCACGCTCTGGCATTCTGTCTTTGTTGAGCAGCACATCAGGATCAGGGAAATGATTTAGCAGGAATTGGCGGAAACCCTCTTTGGAGTTTTCCAAAATCTTGCCATCGCGGTAGGCGGCGCCGTCCCAAATACGTGATGAGTCTGGGGTGCCGACTTCATCCATATAAATCAGCTTTGAGTTGCCATCTTTGTCGGTCACATAGCCAAACTCGAACTTGGTATCGACAAACACTTGGTCAATGTCGGCCAGTGCTTTTGAAATAACCTTAAAGCCATCTTTTAATAGTTTTTCGTACAGGTCGATATCTTCTAATTTTTCAAAACCAAAGGCTTGGTAATTAGCTTCGATATCGCTGCGGCTGATGTTAACGTCATCTTGGGCTGGCACGCCTGGGATGCCGGTTAAAATGCCCTTAGTTGAAGGGGTGATCAGTAAGTCAGGCAGCTTTTGATCTTTCTCTAAGCCTTCTGGCAGTGTGATGCCACAGAATACACGCTCGCCCTTAGAGTAGGCGCGCCACATGGAGCCTGTGATGTACTGGCGGCAAATGGCTTCGACTTTAATGGGACGGGCTTTTTGGACTATCCATACGAAGGGATGCGGGATATCCAAAATATGGCTGTCGGCTAGGCCGTTTTCGGCGAACAGCTTAAACCAATGATTAGAAATGGCATTTAATGCAGCGCCTTTACCTGGGATGCCTTTTAAACCGCCTTCACCGTGGAAGATACAGTCAAAGGCGGAGATACGGTCGCTTATCACCATGATGGCGAGCGGGGTATCTTCGGGGACGTTATAACCTTTGGTTTTGATTAAACGGCGGCTGTCGGCGTCGGTTAGCCAGTAAACGCTACGTACCTTGCCGCTGTGGACTGGGCTGTCGGTACGGATGGGTAAATCGTTGTTCACGGCTAATACGGAATCAGCAAGACTCATGACGAGTATTCCTTTGGATTAAGAGTGTAGGGATAAGGTTTTTATAGGTGTCGGTTTGCACTAGGGCCATGCTTCGAGCGAGCGCCTTGTTTAGTACAATCTTTTTATTATTTACCAAAGGCTTACCATTTAATTGGAGAAGTCCATTGGTGGGATTTGATGTTAAATCTTGAACAGCAAAAATGTTGTTTTCGGGCGGTGTTTGAATTGTGTTTGTTGGAGATAAGGCAAGGGATGGAACGAACGCAGGGCAAGGTTGGCACCACAGTGAAAGTGGTCTGCTAAAGCGGGCTGGGCCCGTGTCATTTTGCTCGAAAATGCTAACCATTAATCCGAGAGAACCTTGTTCTAGACTGCCGCGAAAAAGTGCCGACATTCTACCGTTTTTGACAAAATTTACCATGGCTATTTGTGCGACGCAGTGGACAAAATCCTAAGGTTTATTGATGATGGCGCAATTGGCCGTTGAACAATGTCTGTGGAATTATGGCATTGGAATCATTTTATAAAGGGGTAGGTGATGGCATTTAAGATTGGCCAAAGGGCGGCACCACAGGGTAGCCATTTTTTATCTGAGCAGTTTAGTGGCTTATCCGAGAATGTGCAGGAGTGGCAGGAGGTTGAATTTGAGGATTGCGAGTTTTTGGATTGCCATTTTAGCGAGAGTACCTTCCGTAAATGTAAGTTTATCGAGTGCCGCTTTGTGCGCTGTAACTTGAGTTTAGTCAAAGTGCCCCAATGCCAGTTCAATGCCGTTGTATTTGAAGAATGTAAGCTCGTCGGTATAGATTGGACCCGCGCTGCATGGCCACGTTTATCCTTTGCTGCGCCATTTTCCTTTAAACAATGCATCCTCAACGATAGTTCTTTTCTTGGTTTATCCCTCGACGAAATAGTGATTGAGGAGTGTAAAGCCCACGATGTGGATTTTCGAGAAGGCAGCTTCAATCGAGCCAATTTCACCTACACGGATTTTAGCCATAGCCTGTTTGGCCGCACCCAATTAGCTGATGCGGATTTCTCTGAAGCGACAAATTACGATATTGATATTTTTAATAATAAAATCAAAGGGGCTAAATTTAGTTGTGATGAGGCGATTCGTTTGCTCAATTGTCTCGATATCGAACTTGTCGATTAAAATGCGGTTTAATCAGTATTAACTAATTATTTTTAAAGTATTTTCATAAATTTTTATGTTTATCGAAGATGATTTTTTTATAAAAAAACATCATCTTTTTCCTCTAAAAGTCCTCAGCAAGTCTATTGATCTTATTCACGATTTTTTAGATTGATTTTAGCTTTTAGTTGCCTTAGATCACACCGCTCTCCCCTATGTGGTTTACCACAATATCCGCTTACCTCTTTAGGGTTAACAATTGCCTTGGATTAGAAGAAGTGCATTAAACGAACTTTAATGCGCTGATAACGATAAAAGCAAAACAAAATCAGTGAGCACACTTTAACTCGATATGGCCAAAAGGCATTAAACGGGTTGGATGAGCGTGATGGAGGTAACCATGATAGAGCTTAATAGGCGAACCTTTTTAAAGGGTGCTGGGGCGAGCGGTGCAACCTGTGCCTTAGCCAGTCTGCTGCCGGGCAGCTTAGCGGCATTAGAGAATAAACAGCTAAAGGGCATGGGCAAGGATATTGCCAGTATTTGTGAAATGTGCTCAACCCGTTGCCCTATTTCTGCGCGGGTGATTGAGGGCAAAAATGTCTTCATTAGCGGCAATAAAGCGGCTAAATCCTTTGGTGGTAAAGTCTGTGCCCGTGGTGGTGCAGGTCACAGCTTGCTGTACGATCCACAACGTATTGTTAAACCACTTAAACGTGTTGGTGAGCGTGGCGAAGGCAAATGGGCTGAGATCAGCTGGGACGAAGCCTATAAACTGATTGCGGATAATCTGAATAAAATTAAAAAGGAACATGGTCCTGAAGCCGTAGCATTCTCGTCAAAATCTGGATCACTCGAACAGCATTTGTTCCATTTAGCCACGGCTTATGGCAGTCCAAATACCTTTACCCACGCATCAACTTGCCCCGGTGGTTATGAAATTGCCGCCAAAGCCATCTTTGGGACTAAGTTAAAACGTGATTTAGGCAATTCAAAATACATTATCAACTTCGGCCATAACCTGTACGAAGGCATTAACATGTCCGAAACCCGCGGCATGATGGCAGCACAGATGGATAAAGGCGCCAAGTTGGTGGTGTTCGAGCCAAGATTCTCGATTGTGGCCGACAAGGCCGATGAATGGTATGCCATTCGCCCCGGCACCGATGTCGCGGTCGCCTTAGCGTTATGCCATGTATTAATTGAAGATAATCTATACGATAAAGCTTTTGTTGAGCGTTATGTTGAAGGCTTCGAAGCCTTTGCCGACGAAGTGAAAGCCTATACCCCTGAATGGGCAGAAACGGTTTCCGATGTGCCCGCCAAGGACATTCGCCGTATCGCCCATGAATATGCCGCTAAAGCCCCCCATGCTGTAGTCGATTTTGGTCATAGAGCGACATTCACTACGGAAGAGTTTGATATGCGCCGCGCCCTTTATGCTGCCAACGTCTTGATTGGTAACATTGAGCGTAAGGGGGGGATTTATATCGGCCAAAAGCCGGGTGATTACAACAAGCTCGCCGGTGAAGCGGTTGCGCCAGTGTTGGCCAAACCCGGCATAAAAGATATGCCAAAACCAGCCGCAAAACGCATTGACCAAGTGGAAGAACAATACGCCATGATGTGGTCATCGGGGGGGATTTACCAAACCATTCTCGATGCGACCTTAAGTGCAGTGCCATATCAGTTACACGGCTGGGTGATGTCCCGCACTAACCCAATGCAAACCATGACAGACAGAGCGCGCGTTGTTGAAGCCATGAAAAAGCTCGACTTTATCGCCGTGTGTGATGTGTATATCAGTGAAACTGCGGCCTATGCTGATGTGATTTTACCTGAATCAACCTACCTTGAGCGCGATGAAGAAATTGCCGATAGGTCGGGGAAAAATCCTGCTTACTATGTGCGTCAACGAGTGGTTGAAACACTCGGTGATACAAGACCCTCTTGGCAAATCTTTAAAGACATTGGCAATGAACTGGGCCTCGGTGAGTTTTATCCATGGGACAACATTGAAACCCTGCAATTAATGCAAGTGAACCGCGATACCGCGCTGTTACGCCGAATTAAGGATGAAGGTTTTGTCAGCTTTGGTAAGCCTATTATGTTGCGCGAACCTAAGATGGTTGCCGAGTTTATTAAGGCATACCCCAATGCGCGACCCGCCGATGAAGACGGCACTTACGCCAGTGCACTGACCTTTAAAACCCCAAGCGGCAAAATTGAACTCACCTCCGCTAAAGTTGAAGCGATGGCTCCGGGGCGTGGAGTGATTAAGTTCCGCGAAGTGGCTCTGAAAAAACCAGACGAGCTCTACTTTATCCAAGGCAAAGTGGCTGTACACACCAATGGCGCCACCCACAATATTCCTATGTTGGCGAACCTGATGCCTGATAACGCTATCTGGGTTCACCCAGTGACAGCGGGCAAGTTAGGGATCAGTAATGGCGATCCAATTCGTCTCACCAGTAGCGTAGGTACCGAAGAAGGTCATGCCTTAGTCACACCAGGTATTCGCCCAGATACTGTATTTGCTTATATGGGTTTCGGCTCTAAAAACAAAGAGTTGGTCAGAGCAACGGGCAAAGGTATCCACTGCGGAAACTTACTTCCCCACGTGACAGCACCTGTGTGCGGCATGAATGTGCACACTACGGGTGTCACGCTGGCAAAGCGCTAATCGGAGGCTTAAATGAATAAACGATATGTAATGGTGCACGACGAGAATAAGTGCATCGGCTGCCAAGCTTGTAACGTGGCGTGTCGCAGTGAAAATGGTGTACCTGAAGGTGTTACCCGCCTACAGGTACGTGTCGAAGGCCCCTATGGTGAAATGCCCAATCTGCATTTCAAATACCACAGGGTATCCTGCCAACAGTGTGAAGATGCACCCTGCGTTAAGGTGTGCCCAACGGGGGCTGCCTATGTGGGTGAAGACGGCATTGTTTCTATTCATGCAGATAAGTGTGTGGGTTGTATGTACTGTGTGGCGGCGTGCCCCTACAAAGTACGTTTTATGAACCCAGAAACTAAAGTCGCGGATAAGTGCAACTTCTGTAAAGACACGCGTTTAGCGCGGGGTGAAGAGCCTGCTTGTGTGACTGTGTGTCCAACCGATGCGCTTGTGTTTGGTGATGCCAATGATCCTAAGAGTGAAGTGGCCATCATGCTCAATACCAAAATCACTTACCAAGATAAAACCCATTTGGGCACTAAGCCTAGGGTGTATCGCGTTCCTACCAAAAGAGGGGGGATTTGATTATGAACAATACTTGGGGCGATATGACGCAATATGATCCAGTGACTTGGCACTGGGTTATCGCCGTCTACCTATTTATGGCGGGGTTATCCGCGGGCAGTTTACTGATTGGTATCGGTCTACGTTGGGCGAATAAGGAGCTTAACGCTGGAGTTGAAAGCAGTATTCTTAAGGCGGCGGCCATTATTGGGCCTGTAGCGATCAGTTTAGGTTTGGCGTGCTTAGTGTTTGATTTAACCAAGCCATTCCATTTCTGGTTAATCTTGATTAACTACAACTTCCAGTCAGTGATGGCTATTGGGGTGTTGGCGCTGCTGGCTTATTCACCCTTGGCATTTGCCTACGCGATTCTCGTATTGCGTGACGATTTGCCAAAGTGGGGCTTAGGTTTCTTAGTGCCTATTGCTAAGTTACTTATGCCCTTTAGAAAGGTGATTGAAGTATTGCTGTTTGTCCTCGCTATTGGCGTAGGGGCTTACACTGGCTTCTTAATTTCGGCCATGAATGCCTATCCTATGCTCAATACTGCGGTACTGCCTGCACTGTTTTTAGTGTCAGGCTTATCGGCGGGCGCTGCGGCTAACGCGGTACTGGCGTTGCTGATGTTTAAGACAGACAGTCACGATAAAACGCTTGTCAAAATGCACGGTTTAGAATTGCCTGTGATGGCGATTGAAGTCATGTTCCTGTTTATGTTGTTCTGCGCCTTGTACTTTAAAGGTGGTGCTGCGGCTGCAGCACTGGCTTCATTGACAACAGGTGTTTGGGCAAGCGTATTCTGGATTGGCGTAGTGGGTATCGGCTTTGGTATTCCATTGCTGTTTATGCTGCTACCCGCTGCGACTCGCCATACTAAGGGCGCAATGATCATGGTTGCCTGTGCTAGCTTAACGGGCGTGCTCGCACTGAGACACTTTATTGTGTACGCAGGACAAAGCTACTTAAGCTGAGTGTAGATAGGCTTTACATATTGAGAGATAAAGAAAAAGCACTGGCAATGTCAGTGCTTTTTATTGTTTGAATCTTGAGAAGGTTTGCCTGTACAAGCAGGGCACTTATTGGGGTAATAGCTCGATAACCGACTTTACCGTTAACACTAACGCGCTGATGGCACAGAGGGCTAATGTCGCCATTTTTGTTTTATGTTTATCGATGCGTCCCACGAGTTTACCTGCGACTAAATAACCCAAAATGACTGAGGGTAATAGCATTAAGGAGAGCCATAGGTGTTTGATCTCTAGCAAGCCTGTTACAGCTAAAATACACAGCGCAATCATAGAGCTAAAAATAAAGAAGGCCGATAAAGCTGCGCGAAACTGCGAGGCATCTTTGCCTGCCAATAAAATCGCCATTGGCGGGCCACCAATTGCGGCAATATTGCCGAAAATCCCTGAAACCACACCCGCACTGAAGAGGGTTGCTTTATTAACGGGGAGACTGAATTTATATAGGCTGAGAATAACCGCGATTGTCACAATGGCGGCGATGGATAAACCGAGTATGGGTTGAGGCGCAAACAGCAACAGGCTGGCACCGATAAAACCGCCGGGTACGCGACCGATAAGAGCATATTGCAAGCCATTGAATTCTAAATGACCGCGCTCACGCACTAAGGTAAGTAGCGCGATAGAGAATCCCATCGCAATAACGGGTGCAGGGACAAGCTGCGGATCGACGATATACAACAAGGGGCTAGCAACAACCGCAAGCCCAAATCCAATCAGGCTTTGGGTTAAGGCGCCCATAAACACGATTAGCGAGGCTAAGGCAAGTGTCTGGGGATCTATCATAGAAAACATAGGGTTCCTACATACCCCAAAATCTCAAGATAAACTCATCGCTTGAGATTATGTAGGCATAAACAAAAAGGGACCGTTAACGATCCCTATTGATGAGCAATGTGATCTTGAAAATAACAGCAATCTTGGAAGCGACGAGTCGCTATTCCATGTCTTCCCACTCGATCCCCATTTCGTCCATCAACAACTTGGCTTCGGCGGGAATACTATCTGGGTTGTCTTTTGACAGATCGTCATCGTTAGGCAATGGCTGGCCAGTGTAGGCGTGCAAAAATGCCTCACACAACAGCTCGCTGTTGGTGGCGTGACGTAAATTATTGACCTGACGACGAGTACGTTCGTCCGTAAGGATCTTAAGCACTTTGAGCGGAATGGACACAGTAATTTTCTTTACTTGCTCATTCTTCTTGCCATGTTCAGCATAGGGGCTGATATATTCCCCATTCCATTCAGTCATTGACTCACCTGTTATAACGCTAAATTCGGGGCAGATTTTAAACCCTTACAAACAACAGTCAAATTATTGCTACTATTTCTTAGGGATTGCAAACAGATTTCTTTATGTTTAGACGTCTAAACGTCTTAACGCCTATTGACGATGTGGTTGGGCTTAGGTACATTTAGACGTCCAGACATCTCTATCAGTCTACCGAATTTAGGAGTCCACCCATGGCAGAGCGTCAATTAGCCACACTGGCAGTGCGTCAGGGTATCGAAAGCGATACTCAATATGGTGCCGTTGTGCCACCGATTTATTTGTCGACTAATTACGCCTTCGATGGTCATAACAATCCCCGCGAATTCGATTACAGTCGTTCAGGCAACCCAACGCGCTGCATTTTAGGCGAAGCATTAGCCCAATTAGAAAAGGGGGCGACTGCTATAGTGACATGCACTGGCATGGCGGCCATCACCTTAGTGACCACCTTACTCGGCCCAGATGATCTCTTGGTTGTGCCCCACGATTGTTACGGCGGTTCCTACCGTTTATTTACCAACTTGGCGAAGAAAGGCCAGTTTAAGCTGATTGTGGTGGACCAAACTGACAGTCAAGCGTTAGCCGCAGCCATAGCGCAGAATCCTAAGATGGTGTGGCTCGAAACCCCATCGAACCCGTTATTGCGTGTGGTGGATATCGAAGCCATTGCTAAGGCGAGCCATGATGTCGGCGCGCTGGTGGTGGTCGATAACACCTTTTTATCGCCGATATTGCAACAACCCCTATTGTTAGGTGCGGATATCGTTATCCATTCCACCACTAAATATATCAATGGTCACAGCGATGTGGTCGGCGGCGCTGTGGTCGCCAAAGATGCACAAATCGGCGAAAGCTTACATTGGTGGTCGAACACTCTAGGCTTAACGGGGTCAGCCTTCGACAGTTATCTGACCCTGCGCGGCCTACGTACTCTAGCGGTACGCATTCGCGAACATCAAGCCAATGCCCAGCGCATTGTTGAGGTATTAACCCAAAGCCCTGTGGTGAGCAAAGTCTATTACCCTGGTCTTGCGGATCACCCTGGTCACGCCATTGCGGCCAAGCAGCAAAAAGGCTTTGGCGCTATGCTGAGCTTTGAGCTCAAAGGCGGCGAGACCGAAGTGGTGGCCTTTTTAGGTGCATTAAGTTTATTTAGCGTGGCAGAAAGTTTAGGTGGCGTCGAAAGTTTAGTGGCCGTGCCCGCCACTATGACCCACAGAGCCATGGAGCCGCAGGCGCGCTTCGAGGCTGGTATTAAAGACACCCTATTGCGTCTATCGGTGGGTATTGAAGATGCCGCCGATTTAGTTGCAGATATTCAAGCAGGATTAGCCGCCGCTGCGGCTTGTCAGTAGAGGAATAATAGATGGCACGTTGTCACTTACATAAATTTGGTGGCTCCAGTTTAGCGGATGCCGATTGTTATCGTCGAGTCGCCCATATCCTGTTAACCCACGGTCATAGTGATGATCTTGTGGTGGTCTCTGCAGCGGGTAAGAGCACGAATTTTCTGTATAAATTATTAGCGCTGCGTGATGCGGCTCAGCTATGGCAAGAAGAATTACAAGTGCTGATCAGCTACCAACAGGGGTTGATTGAGCAGTTGTTGTCGAATGAACAAGCCCGCGATCTGCGTGAGCGTTTGGCGACTGATAAAGCGCAACTTATCAGCTTATTATCCTTAGACGTTCGCAACGATTACCAAATCAACCATGTGGTGAGCTTTGGCGAACGTTGGTCGGCACGCTTAATGGCGGCGCTGCTGCGCGAATCTGGTGTGGCGGCAAGCCATGTGGATGCCTGTTCAATTTTAGTGGCCGATGAAGCCGCTGTGCCGCAAATTCGGGTACAGGAATCCCGCGCTAAAGTACAAGCCCTATTAGCCGCGCATCCCAATGAACGCTTAGTGATCACAGGTTTTATCTGCGCTAACGAGCGTGGCGATACCTTATTACTTGGTCGTAATGGTTCAGATTTTAGCGCCAGCCTGATTGCTAGTCTTGCCGATATCGAGCGCGTGACCATTTGGACCGATGTGGAAGGGGTGTTCAACGCCGATCCTAATAAAATCAACGATGCTAAGTTACTAAAAAGTATGTCACTTGCCGAAGCCGATCGCCTAGCGCGTTTAGGCTCGCCAGTATTGCATTCGCGCACTTTGCAGCCGTTATTCAATACCGAAGTGAGCTTAGCGGTGCGTTCAAGTTATGCGTCCCACACTGACTTTACCTTAATCGCGCCCCACAGTTCGTCGGCGAGTGCGCCTGTGGTGACTAATCTCAATGCCGTTGTCTTGTTCGGCTTTAAACTCACAGGGGAGTTAACTCGTTTATTAGATTTATTGATTGCCGCGGGTTTCACGCCATTGGC
The DNA here is from genome assembly GCF_023159115.1 of Shewanella sp. JNE2. NCBI lineage: Bacteria > Pseudomonadati > Pseudomonadota > Gammaproteobacteria > Alteromonadales > Shewanellaceae > Shewanella > Shewanella sp. JNE2. The sequence continues at coordinate 598,885 of NZ_CP096169.1, forward strand.
CCATTGGACCTCTGCCCATCAAAGGGTTGAACTTGCTTATACCGCTGAGAATCAAAAACAAGTTCAAAGATTACTCGATGCCGAGGCAGAAGCATTCGGGATCAGCGATCAGCAGATCAACACAGATTTTGGTTTAGTCGCATTAGTGAGTGCGGACGCCGAACATTATCGCCGCAGCTTCGCACGTTTACTGAGCCGTGATGCTAAACCTTTGTTCAGTGGCGATTTAAGCCTAGTGACGCTAGTGCCACAGTCACAGGTGAATCTGTTAACCCAAAAAGTCCACCGCCGCTGTGCTGGCCCGCGTAAACGCATTGGCGTCTTACTGCTCGGTGTGGGCAATATCGGTGAGGCTTGGGTCAATCTGTTCAAGTCGGTTTCGCCATCACTGGACCATGAACTTGAGGCTAAGGTTGAGTTAGTGGGATTAGTTAGCTCCAGTAAGGCGTTGATCAAATCCGCTGGCATTAACTTAGCCAATTGGCAGACCGAATTCGAGGCAGATGCTACGCCTTGGCAATATGAGCATTTATTTGAGCAGTTAGAGCAAGTTAACTGCGATGAGCTGGTGGCCTTAGATATCAGTGCCAGCGCCAGTTTGACGCTGCAATATCCAGAACTGTTCGAGCGCGGTATCCATGTGGTGAGCGCGAACAAACTCGCGGGCTCGGGTCCACTACCTTTTTACCGTGAGTTAAAGCAGCAACTAGGTAATCGTCGCTTATTTTGGCGCTACAATGCTAGTTGCGGCGCCGGCTTGCCTATCCAGCATGCGCTGAATGATCTGCGTAACAGCGGTGATAGCGTTGAGGCCGTGGGGGGGATTTTCTCCGGCACCCTGTGTTGGTTATTTGAGAAATACGATACCAGCAAGCCATTTTCAGAATTAGTGATTGAAGCCAGAGGCTTAGGTATTACTGAACCCGATCCCCGCGACGATCTATCCGGCCGTGATATGCAGCGTAAGTTGCTTATTTTAGCTCGTGAAATTGGCCTTGAAATAGAGCTTGAAGATATTGAGCTGCGTTCATTAGTGCCCGCACATTTAGCGGATATTCCCTTAGAGCAGTTTCTTGCTCGCATTGCCGAGTTAGATGCCGATTTGCTGCAACAATATGGTGCGGCGGCTGAGCAAAATAAGGTGCTCAGATACGTGGCATCCTTAGACAACAGCGGCCCAGAGCTTAAGGCTGAAGTGGGCTTGCAGTGGATTGATACCGATCATCCCTATGCCAATTTAACCCCGGGGGATAACGTGTTTGTGATCCGCAGCGCCTTCTATCAAGGTAATCCGCTGATCATCCGTGGACCGGGCGCAGGCCGCGAAGTGACAGCGGCAGCAGTGCAGTCAGACTTGACCCAGATTTGTCGCGATCTATTGCAGGAATAGATTTAAATTCAAAAGCTTAAAGGACTCATTCGAGTCCTTTTTTTGCTTGTGGCATATGGGATGATACTTTAAGTTGGTTCATTGTCGATTAGAGAAGATTGTTTTTAGGGCTACTCATCCTTTATGGCAGCCTACAAACACTGCTGGACGTTGGTTTGATTGAAATAGCTTAAGCATTATCTACTCAGCTTTGCTACCTCTAATTGTTTAATATGCTAGGCTAACTCTATTCGCCATCTTCGTGTCGGGCTTACAATACTAATATTGCTAAGTGGGTCATTCATTTTCTCTTCAATAGATCTCATTCCAACATTACTGCCAGAAAAAAAGTCATCTACATCTGTATCGTTTTGGATAAAACCGAGTACTACTGGTTCTTTTATCCCTATGTTCTGTAATTTCGTCATATCAGATAAGCAAGCTTTTATCCCAAATTTATCGCCGAGTTTTCTATACTTAATCTCAATCCCCTTTAGGATCGGCAAATCATACAAGTGTATATCACTACCCTTGTGAACTCGTGTGGGATGATCAAAATATCGTTCAACATCTATACAAGCTATATCAATTTTATTGAAATATTCTGTGTGAACAACGGATATATTGTATTTTGCATGAGGGTGTCCTGTGCCGGAAATTTCTATTAGATGAGGTAATTTCCTTTTAATTTCTGAATACAGCATCGATTGGATATCTGACTCGAATAAGTAGCTATAAGGTGCAGCTTGGAAGCTATCAAATAACTCCAATATTGATATCTCAACAACTTCACGTATCTCATCATTTGATATGTTCATGCGGATTCCTAGATCTTTTCTAAGCAGGAATAAAACGGTTGATTAAAATTAGCGAGGAAGGAGAACAATGACAACTGTTACCGCCTCGTTATCAATCATCATTAATTAGTATAACTTATTAATTTTTTTTTTTAAAAGTTTACCTTGTAGATCTCCTATGGGAAATATTGCAAAACAATTTTTGAAAGGGTTAATACTCTAGAACGCAATGGGGTAGAAATTGGCCTGAATGGATTTTTTGGCTTGACTTGCATCTCAGTTTCTCTAGTATATGGACATGTAGACGTCCAAACGTCCATTTGATTTGAACCACTGAACTATAGAGTCGTGCCATGGGCGGTTAGTCGTGCCAAGGGCGGTTGAGGAAATACACATGGCTTTTCATCACGCACAACATTCACATTCGCTAAACCAGAGCTTGTCTGAGCTTAATGGCGATATTAATGTTTCTTTTGAGTTTTTTCCGCCATCGACCCCCGAAATGGAACAGATCCTGTGGAATTCTATCCGTCGTTTAGAGCCACTGAATCCTAAGTTTGTGTCTGTGACTTATGGTGCTAACTCTGGCGTACGTGACCGTACCCATGGCGTGATTGAGCGTATCCAACAGGAAACGGATCTTGTTGCCGCGCCGCACTTAACCTTAGTGGATGCCAGCGATGAAGAATTATTAGAACTGGCGAAACATTATTGGAAATCGGGCATCCGTGACATAGTGGCACTGCGTGGTGACTTACCCGCAGGCAGCCCAAAGCCAACCCGTTTTGCGGCCGATTTAGTGCGTTTGCTGCGCTCTGTGGCTGACTTTGATATTTCCGTTGCGGCCTATCCAGAAGTGCACCCCGATGCGAGCAATGCACAGGCGGATTTGATCAACCTTAAGCGTAAGATTGATGCGGGTGCCAGCCGTGCCATTACCCAATTTTTCTTCGATGTGGAATCTTACCTGCGTTTTCGTGATCGCTGCGTTGCCGCTGGTATCGATGTTGAAATCGTGCCAGGCATCTTACCTGTGACTAACTTTACCCAGCTAAAACGTTTCGCGGGCATGACCAATGTGTCGTTACCTAATTGGTTACATAAGCAATTTGATGGCCTAGAAAACGATGCGGGTACACGCCAATTGGTGGGGGCAAACGTGGCAATCGATATGGTAAAAGTATTGTCCCGTGAAGGCGTGAAGGATTTCCATTTCTACACCTTAAATCGCGCCGAATTGACCTACGCGATTTGCCACACTTTAGGCGTGCGCCCTAAATAACACCTTATAAAATGAGCTAATAAAAACGCCGCAGAGAATGCGGCGTTTTGTTTTTTCTGTACTTTAAATTTTAAATTGAGCCAATAACGTTGTTAAACGGGCTGCGAGTTGGGCAAGTTCATCGCCAGCGCGTGCAGTTTGTACCGCACTATCTGTCGCATTGGTTGCAATATCATTGATGTTATTGACATTTTTATTAATTTCTGCCGAAACGGCGCATTGCTCATTTGCGGCGCTGGCAATTTGAATGTTCATTTGGCTAATAGTTGAAACGGCATGGGTAATGGCTTCGAGTGCTTCACCCGCTTGGTGGACTTGGGATACGCAGCTTTGGGTGGTACGGGTGCTGGTTTCCATCGCATTAACCGTGGATTTAGCTTTATGTTGAAGCACTTCGATCATCTGCTGAATTTCTGTGGTAGATGCTTGGGTGCGGCTAGCAAGGGTGCGCACTTCATCGGCAACGACCGCAAATCCTCGACCTTGTTCACCCGCCCTTGCGGCCTCAATTGCCGCATTGAGTGCGAGTAAGTTAGTCTGGTCGGCAATATTACGGATAACCACAAGCACAGAATCAATTTCAGCGGTATTACGCTCTAATTCATTGATTGCGCTCGCTGCTGTGGCTATCTCCTCGGCTAGAATTGCTATCGTTGATACCACTTTTTGTACGACCAATTTGCCTTGTTCGGTTGAGTCATTGGCGTGATTGGCGGCATCGGCCGCATCGGTGGCGTTATGGGCAACTTCTTGTACCGTTGCGGCCATTTCATTCATTGCGGTAGCAACTTGCTCGGTTTCGAGGTGTTGGCGATCCGCCATTTGCTGGGTTTCTCGCGTAATGCTCGACATTTCCTCTGCGGAGGTGGCGAGCAGGCTGGTAGAGTCGGCAACTTGGGAAACTGTGCTGTGAATTTTTTCAACAAAGCGGTTGAATGCCATGGATAATTCTGCGATCTCATCCTTACCATTTACCGCGATTCGGCGGGTTAAGTCACCTTCACCTTCGGCGATATCATTCATGGCTTGGGTGGTTTCTGCGATAGGACGCGTAATACCCTTGGCAATAAACCAAGCAATGGCGGTTCCAATGACCAGAGCTACTAAACCGATAAGGATCAACTTAAGGCGAATATCCGCTATCGCTTGTTCTGAATGGGTTCTATCCATCGCAATATCGAGTACGCCAAACACGTTTCCTGAGTAATCTTTTATGGCGTGGCGATACAGGGCGTAGGTTTTGTTATTTAAGGAAATAGTGCGTATGACTTCATGGCCTTGCATGACGTTATTGAGTTCATCTGTCGCTTGGGTATCAGGCGTGAATGTAGCGCCAAATAACTTATATCCAGAATCATCTGGCAAGATGAGGGCGATTTCCGCTTGATAGGCTTGTTTAAAATTATCAAAAAAAGGTTGACCAAAGGACATGCCAAATTCCACCGAACCTGTGTGTTGTCCGTTGTAACTCATTGGTACTAAGCCGCGAATACCCAATCCTTCCACTCCATATTCCAAGCCATAGAGGGGGCGTTTTTGGCTATTTGTCTCAACGATGGTTTTACGTATGCTGGTGAGATCATCGCCAAATTTTTCAGGGCGATGTAAACGCAGGAAAGATGTGGCAGGTGGCCTATGAAATTGGAATTGCTGAACGGCAAAATCACGCTTTAGTTGGGTAAAGATAGGCAAGGTGCGTGTGGTGAGTTCATCACGATCACCTATTGCAAAGGTGCTTTGCACTTCAGGTGTGAGTGAGATGATGGTTGCCATTGCTTCGGCTAATTTGCCCGAAGAGGCGATTTCGGCCACTGCGGTTTCATAGAGCTTATGGAGTTCTCTTTGTTCGGATTCAGCAACTTGGCGACTGAATTCGGAGAGCACGAGCGGCATGATAAAGCTCATAGCTGTTAACAGTAATAGACAGATCCCGATAACGATCCTCGTACTAATTTTTAGATTTATCAAAGCAGCCTCCAGTTCATGTGCGCATCTATCTAAATTATCTGTTTAATATTATAGAGATACAACATGACAATATTTGAGAGGGAACGAACCTTTTTAGGTTATTTTTCCTTCTTTACGTTGGTTTCGTGGTCTTGAACACAGATCTTTTTTATCCTCAATTATTTACTTAGCCTGCTAACTAAGTATAATGCTTAGCAGGCTAAGTAAACTGGTAAGCATGATGCAAACAGAATTAGAGCGTTTAAAGGAATTATCCCTCGCGGAACATTTAGGCCGTCTACATCGGTTGTGGCGCACTGTCGCCGATGTTGAATTGGCACCTTTAGGATTAACTCATCCACGCTGGACTGCCCTATGGAAACTGCTGCGTTTAGGCGACAACCTGAGTCAAAAAGTATTGGCCGATGCGCTAGAGATTGAATTGGCTTCGCTTATGCGCACTTTAGGACAATTAGAGGAGCAGGGCTTAGTCGAGCGTCATTGCTGCGACAAAGATAAGCGGGCAAGGATTGTGAGTCTGACGCCTGCGGGATTAGAGGTTTTAAAGCAAATGGAAGCGCGGATTATTCAAGTTCGCCGTGAGTTACTCGATGGGATCAGTGCCACTGAACTCAGTGAATTTGAACGCATTATTAGCCTGATCAGTGACAACGCCAGCGCCAAATTAGCCAAGGTAACAGACACCATTTTGTGAGAAAAAAGATGACACCAGATCAACAATTTGCCCGTTTAGTAAAATTTGCCATGTTTGGCTTTGTGATGATTTTTGGCTATTTCATGCTTGCCGATACAGTGATGCCATTGACACCTCAAGCCATGGCTACCCGTGTGGTGACTAAAGTGACACCACAGATCAGCGGTAAAATTCAGACGATAGCGGTGACGAACAATCAAGCCGTCACTAAAGGTGATTTATTGTTTCAAGTCGATCCCGCGCCCTATGAGCTCGCAGTATCACAAGCTAAATTGGCACTAGAACAAGCTCGCCAGGACAATGCCGAATTAGATGCTTCACTTATCGCAGCTAAAGCGGATGTGCATGCGAGTAAAGCAACTGCATTACAAAAACGCAGCGAAGCTAAACGTCTGGATGCCCTATATGCCACCCACGGTGTATCGCAGCAACAGCGCGATCAGGCCGATAGTGATGCTGACGCCGCGGAAGCTAATTTACTCGCCGCCAATGCGCGCTTAGATAAACTTAAAGTGAGCCGTGGTGCTTATGGTGAGGCAAATCTTAAAGTTCGCCAAGCACTTAATAGCCTTGAACAGGCAGAACTGAATCTATCTTACACGCAGATTCGAGCCGATCAGGATGGTGTCGTCACTAACTTGCAACTTGAGGTCGGCAGTTTTGCCACTGTTGGTCAGCCACTGTTGGCCTTGGTCTCGGATAAAGTGGATATTATTGCCGATTTTCGCGAGAAAAGTCTGCGTGGTGTTAATGCCTCTTCAACTGCTTTGATTGCGTTTGATGGCGAACCCGGTCGTTTATATCGCGCTCAAGTCAGCAGCGTCGATGCGGGCGTGAGCGCAGGGCAATTCGATGCCAATGGGCGTTTAGCCGCGCCGCAGGAGTCTGACCGCTGGGTGCGTGATGCTCAAAGGCTCAGATTGCACTTAATTTTGGATGGCGATGGAATGAAAGACCTACCCTCAGGTGCGCGCGCTACGGTGCAGTTACTTCCGGATAATAGCCTGTTTGGTTTACTCGCTAAAGTGCAAATTAAAGTGATAAGCCTGTTGCACTATATTTACTAGCCATTTACTAGCCTATCTACTCGCGCTTCTCGCTGTTGAGGTCTCAGTGATTCGTGGTTGATTTGTATTTACCGCGAGTCGTAAAAGAGTTCACAACATAAGCATGAACGCAGCATAAGTCAGCTAAACATCCTCATTTAATGTATCGATAGAACAAGGCGACGAGCATGTTACTACGCCATAGCCCATTGACGGCCAACGATTTACGCCAGTGTTTACGGATTGCGACTGGCGCGACCTTAGGTTTTACCCTGTGTAAAATTTTTGGTTGGAGTAACGGGGTATTTTTCACTGTGACACCTATGCTACTCCTCGGATTAGTGCCCGTAATGAATGGTCATGCGATGCGCCAATTATTGGCCTCATCTGCCATAGCTGGGTTAGAGGTTGGGTTGCTCGGTGGTTTCTTTGGTAGCCATCCCGGCATGATGACTCCTATCGTTTTCCTATTATTTTTATACCGTTTTGCAGCCATGTCCCGCGGCAGTTTGTTTCTCTTTGGTGCTAACGGTGTGCTGAGTCTCAGTATCATGCTGCACTTTGCTAGTTATCCTGGCGTTGATTTAAACGATTTAATTTTCAGTAACTTTTGGGCAACAGCCCTTTCAGTTGTTATTGCCTACGCTATGACGGCACTCTGGCCCGATGTTGAACCAAGAGCGGCTTACAAGCCTGGGCCTAAGGCGCCGCATCGAATGCGCCACGAAGCTTTGCTTGGTGCGACTATAGCGACGGTATCGTTTCTGGTGTTCCAAATATTTGATCTGCGGGATTCGATGTCGGCTCAAGCAACCACTCTTTTACTGCTGTTTCCTATGCATTGGAATGGCGCACTCGACTATGCCCGTAAGCGCGCCATCGGTACTTTGTTGGGGGTGTCGTTTGGGATACTCGTGCAGTTACTGCTTTATGATTGGTCTGGGTTATTGGTGTTAGTTGTTCCTTTATTGTGGATTGGACTGATGATTTTTAGCCAAGCTCATGTGCGCGAGGCGAGTGGCTCTGGTGTCGGTTTTGGGGCTATGACTACCTTAGGGATTTTGTTTGGCCAGTATCTGACCCCAGGTAACGATTTAATCTTCAGTGCCTTATACCGAGTGAGCAGTATTTTAATCGCTATCGTTGGCACGCTACTTTTATGTTACCTGATACATAAGTTATTGAATCGTTTCGAATCGACGCGATTTGGTTATTGATTGTAATTAGATATATTAGATTTTTTTTATGCTTGTCGTTTTTAGGTTTGCGGAGTAAGGTAACAAGCATTATGTGTGAGCAAACCCACATAAATAACCTTATCCCTATGCTTTAGAGCTTACCTCTCTTTCAGGATAGAAAATGAATATTAGAACATTCGTCATAGGTCTAACCCTATGCAGCGGTTATGCAGCCGCCTCTGATGTGCCTTCTGGCAAACAATCGATGGACATTATCCCACCCGCAGCGCAACTCTGTGTGTCTTGCCATGGGGCAAAGGGTGAGGGAATTGAACCACTCGGCCCTCGATTAGCGGGATTATCTAAAGAATATATCTCGACACAATTGCAGCATTTCCAAACGGGCGTTCGCCAAAATGCGACCATGATGCCTATGGCAATGACGCTCCAAGGTGACGGTATTGAGCAAGTGTCGAGCTATTTTTCAGCAAAGCCTGTCAATGACGTCAAGCCCGTTATCCGCGGTGAACAAGTTGTTTTTAATGACGACACCGCCCGTTTAGCCTATCAAGGTGATTGGTCCCGTGGTTTACCCGCCTGCGTGACCTGCCATGGTCCTTCTGCATTAGGTGGCGGCTTATTTCCTCGCTTAGCAGGTCAACAGGCGAGTTATATCAAAACGCAATTATTGGCATGGCAGTCGGGAACACGTAAAGGTGATGCCGATGGCATGATGGGGAGCGTCGCGAATAAGCTCACCGTCGCCGAGATTGATGCGTTAGCCAACTACTTTGCGAATTTAAAATAAGGAGCCGGCCATGAAATATTCCGCAATGTTATTACTGGCCGCGATGGGGTCGTTAACTGTGCAGGCACAAGCTAAAACTGAGCCAGTACAAGAACGGCCAGATAAGCAAGCTCCGCTGCCTTCTTTCCCTAAGGTAGCGGATCAAACCTATCTTACCCCTAGACCTTTGAGTGCGATTCCCGAAGGCGCCTTTGGTGACAAAGTGCGTTTAGGTTATCAACTGTTTGTGAATACCCAACAGTTGCGTGATAAGTATGTAGGTAATGAGCTTAACTGCACCAATTGCCATATGGATGCAGGCCGTAAAGCCAATGCATCCCCCCTCTGGGGCGCGTATTTTGCTTATCCGGCGTATCGTAAAAAAGATGATAAAGTCAGTAGCTTTGAAGAACGCATTCAAGGTTGTTTTAACTATTCGATGAATGGTAAAGCCCCAGCATCAGGTAGCCCTGAGTTAGTGGCGCTTTCTGCTTACGCTTATTGGTTAGGTATGGGCGGCTTGATGGATGAGGCTAATATCAGTGGTCCTGTTCCTGAGATCAGTGATGCTGAGTTAGTCAAAGGTGCTAAGCGGGATGACTTCCCATTACCAGAGGCATTAGCTAAGACGATGACAGTTGAACAGCGTGCTAACTTGCCGGGCCGAGCTTATCCTGAGATCCCAAAACCCGAACAAGCCTATTCACCTGAACGAGGTAAAGCCGTGTATGTCGCCCATTGCCAAGCGTGCCATGGCACCGATGGGCAAGGTCAAGCCATTGCTGGCGTGTATGCACTGCCGCCGCTGTGGGGACCTCAAAGTTATAACTGGGGAGCGGGAATGCACAGGGTCAATACTGCCGCATTTTTCATTTATGAAAATATGCCCTTTGGTAAGAGTATGCAGTTGACGAACCAACAGGCTTGGGATGTTGCCGCTTACATCAACTCCCACGAGCGTCCGCAGGACCCACGTAACAAGGGTGATGTGAAGCAAGCGCAGGAGAAATACCATAATGACAGCGACTACTATGGTGTCACAGTCGATGGCAAAGTGTTAGGCGCTGAGGCCTATCCTATTTTTCCTAAGAAGTCGTAGTTGAGCCGCTGAGATTAAGTGCTCGTGATGAAGTAAAGTGAGTTAATGGATTAGACAAAAAAGCCAGTAAGCATTTAGCTTTGCTGGCTTTTTTATTGGTCAAACATGTGTTGGTCAATTCTACTGAGCGCTCTGTGATTTCAGGGTATTAATACTTAGTGGTTTAGCCCGCTAGTATCGGCTTGTCATGGTATTCGCTCACCGACACGCAGCCAGTCCATCCGTGGATGCTCGACCGCCCCGTCCATGGGGCGGACGGTCGTCTCGCAAATCACCATGACTCACCTTTCGAGCATTAGTGTTATCTGTTGATCTAAAGTACACAGAGAATTTAGCCATGGGTGGCTTATTAAACTATCTTGAGTGTGCAAAACATATCGGGGGAGTCGAACCCTCTCTACGTTTTCTAATAAGCTGATTTACAATGGTTTTTGGTCAAAGGGAACAAAGTATTGTTACACCTTACTGTATTTCTTTAGTAAGAGGAAATCTCGGAGCGTTCCAACCTCAAGCACTGTTTAGACATACAGGTATAATGTGAAATTTATAAACTGGCTTCAAAGCGAGCCTAAAAAAGTATCGGTTTTTGCTTGGGTGTTTATGCAATCAACTGAAATTATTACTCTTTCACTTTGCCTAATACTATTTACCGCGCCAAAATGCTTCTCGGTAAATAAGGTCTCGATTTTTCAGGATGAAAAATGTTGATAGGCCACTGATGCTGATGTTAACTTATTGGCGTCATTAAATTATTTACTCGTTTATTCCCATGTCTAGCTCTATTCGGGTTGGGTTTTATAAGAAGAGTGGGTAATACACTGTTATATTTTACTTGGAGCTCAGTGATTGCTTTCGATAAATGTGGAGTTAGAAGCAAGATCAGCTCGTGACTGTTTCAGGGTTGCAACAACTAGTCTAGAGCTTGCCAAACGCTCCGGAGAAGAATGGGAAATCGAGCATCATTCTATTACAGGTATTACGTTTACAGCATTTGCTCTTGAGGCTATGTTCAATCATTACGGGATAATATTCTTTAAAGACTGGAATGAGCAGAAAGAGTGTAGAAAGGACTCTCATAGACGGCTTTTTAGGGCTGTTAATCTTCCGAACTATCTGGGGAGTAAAGAATACCAAGTTGCCAAAAAATGCTTTGAATTAAGAGATTTTCTGGCTCACGGAAAAACACAACGCGAAATCATAGTTGTTAAACTACCAACGGACTCCGATAGTCACTCTATTTTTAATCATATGATAGCTCTCGACTCTAAGCCGTTTAGAGAAGCAAGCAACAAGTTACTACAATTATTTATCGAGACAACACGTAAAATTGAAATGGACATTGAAAACAATGGTTTTTATCCTAATCAGGATCACATTGAAGAAAAATTCCGAGAAAAGCTTTGTGAGTGTCCTCTAAGTGTTTCCGGTGTACGAAGTTGGTAAAATATAATCGGGTAGCCGGAGGTATCTAGCCTCCAGCCCCCACACCACCCTGCATGCGGCTCCGCACAGGGCGGTTCATTTAGAACGCCTAACCTGTTTTCTGGTTCGGATAGTGAACCGCGATCCATCCATCTCTCAGTGAATACAATCCTGCTTTCTTAAGATACTCATTACTCAGCGCTTGCTGTATTCCTGGTGTTTTCGAGCTCCGCCATGGGCCTTTACTTGTGATCCCACAAGCAACGGCAGCTTGGATCCTGACGCCACGTTTAAGTAAGTTTTGTACCTTAGTCCGCGGTTTTCGCCACTGACGCCAGTAGCACATACGCACTCGACGACGGATCCAATGGTCTAAATCGACACACCCTTGATAAGCGTTGGCTATGCCAAAGTAGTTGATCCAGCCTTGCATGTATTGCCGTACTTTAAACAATTGATATCCCATGCTAACGCCCCAATTTCGGTTCGTCAGGCGTTTCATCTTTTGTTTAAAAATGTGTAATGTTTTAGCATGCCACTGGATCTTCCCGCGGTTAAAGGTAAAACCGAGGAACTTGCTTTGACCTACCTCTACCACTTGGCTTTTCTGTTCATTAACAACCAGTTTTAGCTTAGTGGCAAGGTAGCGAGTAATACTCTTGAGTACCCGCTCTCCCGCTCGAATAGATTTTACCAAAATGATAAAGTCGTCCGCGTAGCGGGCGAATTTGTGCCCTCGGCTTTCCAGCTCTTTATCAAGACTGTCCAACATAATGTTAGAGAGTAATGGCGAGAGTGGGCCGCCTTGAGGCACGCCTTCGAAGCTTGCTTCAAATTGGTCGTTGACCATCACACCAGCTCGCAGGTATTTACCAATAAGCGCCAGCAGACGCTTATCCTGTACCTTGATCCTCAATTGAGTCATCAACAGGTCGTGATTTACTCGATCAAAGAACTTGGACAGATCAACATCGACGGCAAATTTGCGCTTCTGTTTGATGATATCTCTGACTTGCAAGACCGCTTGTTTGGCATTCCTATTCGGTCTAAAGCCGAAGCTATTAGCCGAGAAGAAAGGGTCAAACAACGGCGTGAGAATTTGAGCAATAGCTTGCTGTATCACACGATCAATGACGTTAGGGATACCCAGTTTGCGTTTACCTCCATCGGGTTTGTCGATCTCTACGCGTCTGACTGCTGAAGGGTTATATTCACCTCGTTCCAGTAGAGATTTACACCGTTGCCAACCGCCTTGTTGCATCCAAAGCGGGAAGGCTTCGATAGTCATGCCATCGATGCCAGCCGCGCCTTTATTGGCTTTAACTTGACGCCAAGCTCGGTGTAGATTTTCAGGTTCGAGTAGTTGTTGGAATAAATCGCTGTTGAAGGCCGGTTGCATATCAATACGCTGCCGATAGTAATCGTCTGGCGACGTAGTGGGTATCGACAAGTTTGACAAGACTCCTCCTTCTTCTAAATGTTCAGGCCTTCACCATATCCCAACCATTACGATGGGCGTTGGGCTACTATGCCGTCTGCTGACTTCTGCTTAATCACATACCGAGTTACCCCGTCATGCGCTATCGGTTTTCATCTGGTTCGCTCTTTTCAGTCGATGAGATTGAAAAGCCAAGGCACTTAATAGACCAGAGCCTTACTGGTTATTGACCGATCGCGTGTTAAGCAGATCTCCCCAGATAAGAACATGAACTTTCTTTGCACTGCTGCATCATTTACGGTGGCCATTAGATCACGTGGTTTCGTCGTCTTGTGCCAACTCACCTCTAGCCTACGCCTCATATGATGTTCTTGTTCATCAGCTCGCAAATTTGCTAGCGGCTTCCTTCAGACCAATCCTCGCGGATAAGCCCTTGCCATTCGCTAGTAGTTAACGTTTAATAACAGCATGTTATTGAACGGTGACCTTCCTACAGAGGACTTTCACCTCATTAGTTCATGCCCATGCTGGGCGTACACAATGCCAGCCACGGCGACGTCTTTTTCGCTGCGGCTTCGCCTTCGCTACAAAGCCGCTCGTGCTGGCGGCGTTATATGGCACGAGGATAGGCATGACCACAGTTGCATATTTAAATGGGGTTTTGGCCTCAGATAGCCTGTACCATGATGGAAATGGGGTTGATATTTCAGTATCCAGGAGTAATGCCTCAGAGCTAAGCCCCCCTAAAATTGTAAAATACGAGCTTGGTGCTTTTACGCTTTTGTGTGGTTGCGCTGGTGTAAGCAATCTTATGGCTGCTACTCAAGATTTTTTTGTAAAAAATTACGGGCAATTGTCACACGCTTCTTATAGAAAATTAGTGCTGGATCTTCCCCACTATTTGGATCAATACGTTACAGATTCACAGAGAGAGTGTGACAAACTCCTACTAGAGGTTATCTTGGTTACGTGTTTAGAAACGCATGTATTACGCTATAATATCCAGGAAAAGCAATTTTACTTGCCCGATGATCAATTTCCCTCTATAGGTTCTGGCAGCGATGCTGTTAAGGAAATATATAACTTATCTCCTTTGGCTCCATGCGTTGAAATTGTTTCACGAGCTGCCAAGCAAGATTGCTGCAGCGGTGGTGAGATTGTGGCAGTTTCATTAAACGATGTATCGATTAGTAATTGTCGTTCGGGCTTAATTGTGAACAGCCAGCAACGGCCTATCTTTCTTGAGAGTTTGAACACTCTAATGGGCATTTGAGGTGCCATATAACAAGCGCTGGTACGGCGACGGCCTTTTCGTTGCGGCTGCGCCTACACTACAAGGCCGCGCGTGCTGCGGGCGTTAAAGAATTCCTCTAAATAAATATTTTATCTATTCAACCTTCGGATTAACAATAAATCGCAATCAGCATGTATGCATCTATGAACACACTTGCTATAACGCAGGAATGCAGCTCACAGAGCCAAATGAATACACCCAAATATCATTTGAACTAGGTACGACTTAATGAATACAACCAATTGCAAGATCGGACAGGCACAGATCTTTGGGGATTAATCGTTGGCACTGTGGCGACAGAAGTTCACCATCCCCTGCGAAGTTGCCGTGGGGCGCTGGAATAAATTGCGTGAGTCCGGACATGGATGTCCGGCTAGCTTTCGCAGGTGCAGGGACGCATCCTTCGGAAGCGATAGCAATTTATCCATAAGACCAAGGTCAGTCTCTAATGCATGTAACTTCGCTAGGGGCGGCAAGGGAGATCCAAGAGGGAATTGCTGTTGATCCCCTCTTGGTCGGGTGTGGGTTGAAGACCCACGACTTTGATTTATCTCGGCCGTAAGGCCGCAATCAATATAGCATTGTGCTAAACAGCACCAATATTAGCCTGAGGGGTGAAGCCCCACGACTTTTTAACTAAAGCATTCAAACGAAGTTTGGAAAGTTTTAAAATCTCACTTTGGTGCAAATCAACTAAGCCTGAGTTGCAAAAAACCATTATGATCCCCGCGCTATAACGACTTATCTTGCTATAAGGATTACCGTGTCTCAGCGATTGGAAGAACCTAAGTTAGAAACTGCGCAAATTTGCCCCTTGTGCCAAGGCGCGAATCAATGTGCTGTAATTTTAGGTAAGGGCATTAAGGACTGTTGGTGCGCTCTGCAAACATTTCCACCTTTGGCCGCCTTGCAAGCGCAAGCATCAGGTTCGCTGCAAGGGGCATTAAGCCCTATTTTACCGCCTAGCGATGCGTGTATTTGCCAAGCTTGTTTAAGCCAACTCAAGCTGGGTTTAAGTCAGGATCAGCTTAAAGCGCAGGATGAAAAAAGCCCATCGAGTGTGAGGGATGGGCTAGGTTATGAGGCGAAGTAACGGCTATTTCTTGATTACAGGCTATTCATAGGTAGTGGGTTACTTATCTATGGTGTAATCCAGTTGCACGCTAGTTTGTGCTTCAACCGCTTTACCATTTTCAAACTTTGGTGCGTAACGCCATTTATCTAGGGCTTTAATGCTCTCTTTTTCAAATAAAATGCCACCATTAGAGGCTAAAATTTCAGGATTTTTCACGAAACCATGTTCATCTACGGTAAATTTAAGCTGAACCCAGCCACTTTTCCGTTGTTGGGCATAGGATAATGGATATTTAGGGTTAATACGGAAAATAGGTTGTTGTTCCTGTGCGTCGGCCCATGGGCGCATTTTGCCGATAGCAATACAGTGAGCGGTGGACTCCTCACGCTTTCCTTGGCGCTCATAGAGTTCGACTAAATAAGCGTGGGCACTTAAGGCATAGGGATGGCTAAAGTTAAGGGCTTCAAACTGCTTAACGACTTCTAAAAGCAATGGAATCGCTTTGTCATCATGCTTTTCTGCATACTCAACGGCACCCACCACATAGGTTGCCTTGACTCTATCTAATGCATTTTCGGGAAGAATTTCTTTATAAATATCATAGGCATCGAAGGCATAGTTTCTTATGCTTTTGGTGTATAGCTCAGTATTGGATAAGCGATTGAAGGCAGCCATTTTTACATCGGCTATGAGTTTTTTATTATCCGATTTTTCTGCGATATCAATTGCTGCTTGCAGGTAATCTTTTGCAACCTTAGCTTTGCTCTCGGTTGTAGCAGATCCTAGCAAGGGATCGATAAGCTCAAGGGCTTCTTTTCCGTAATGGGCTTTATAGCTCGCCAGTGCGAGTTGATATAGCTCATTAGCCTTGGCAGTTTGAGGTAGGTTTTTTTCTGCAAATGGGTAGGGTACGACTTGCTTTTCTATCGCGCTGGCCCAGTTTATGGCGAGATTTGCTAGGTCGATACTGTCCTTGGCATATTGAGCTTCGCCGAGTTGATAAGCGGTTTTAGCACTCGCTTCAATATTCGCGGCATCGCCCTTTTCAACGGCGGCTTGATAGTCACTATAGGCTTTGGCAAAGCTATTTTCTGAGGCATGCACGCTAAGAGAAGTGCCTAAAGTGAGGGTAAGAAGACAGGCGATTGGCAGCATTTTTCCGTGTGACATTCTATATATCCTTATTATTAATGAAGTTGGATGATACATAGATGTGGATTATGGGACAAGTCAGTTTGGTTTTTGTTAATTTGCGGTAGAGGTGTTGAGCACTTAGATTGAAAATAGGCGAGCCCAGTTGTCACTGGGTCGCTTACTTTATTTGTTGTTATGACTAAATGACTACCGGATTATTTGGCAATAAAAGTCACGGCGAACTGCCCAAGCGCGCCGTATTCAAATTTGCAGACCTGTGCCAATGGCAGATCGAGCACGCCAGCGTAGGAGCCTGTGATCACATATTGCCCTTGCGTTAAGCCAATGCCTTGGGCGGATAAAAAGTTAACTAACCAGTAGAGTCCCGCCTTAGGGAAACCGTTAGGATGAATGGCGGATTTTTGCAGTGTGTCGCCATCCTGAATATCAACGCGGAGTTCAAAACGGCTCGTTTCTAAACCTTCTTGCGGATTAAGTACTGGCCCTAACCACAGCCCTTGATTGACTAAGCCATCGGCGAGGGCATCAAAATGTGTCGCTTCACTGGGTGTGTGGTAGCGGCTTTTGATCAATTCCAAGGCTAAGCGTATATAGCCTAAGGCCGCATCAATTTCAGCCTCAGTGTAAGGCGTGGCTCTTGGCGGTAAATCGCGAGCAATCTCGAAGGCGAGTTCAGGTTCGACTCGGGCAAGCCCTTTAGTCGATGGATAGAGTGGGCAAGTGGTCGATTGTTGGTACACATCAACTTGATAAATAGGCGCCACCACGGTTTTTTCCGCTGTGGGTAAGAGGCATTTCCACGCCGCGATAGGATTGTTATCGCTTGCCTTATATATTTCTGCCACGGTTTGTTGAATAGCGAAGGCCTGTTCGAAGCTGGTTGGCCTTAGTTCTGGGATCAGTAAATCGCCGCTCGTGCCTGCGGTGCGGCGCTCGGCTAATTCTTTGGCTGCGGTATTAATATGCGTTTTAACTTGTTCGAGTGTGACGGTAGATAACATTAACTTTCCTATTTAAAGCGTAGCTTAAAAAGAAGTGGCCTAGGGAGTGTGTGGCAGAAGCCATTTTTATGGGCCAAATATACTCGGTTATTGGCAACGCGGGAAATGCCAATGTTGGCTTTCGGGGTAAATCTGCTGTCGTTGATTCAAACGTAGGGCCAATATTTCAGCCATCGTAAGATGCTGATACTTGCCTCACATAAGTGTCAGCTAAAGTATCCAAGCTAACGCGAATGTTTCCATGATGATCCGCTAGATATTGTGTTAGCTCAGTGCCAGAATGGCTGTCCATTTTGCGGTTTCTACTGGACTCCTTCGTGAATCTTAGCCATAACGCCCCTCAGGCAAATAATCATGCTCAACTCGGGCTCCTATTCATCTCAGTTGCGGTTTTATTTTGGGGTATTTTACCCATAGCATTGAAACTGTCGGGCGCGTTTATCGATCCCATTACTTTGACTTGGTTTCGTTTTTTAGTTGCATGGCTAGTGAGCTTAGTTATCCAGTGGAGTGCGGGCAGTTTAAAACAATTTGCGGGACTGACGGGAACGGCCTGGTTAAGGTTGGTACTTGCTGGCATCTTTTTGATGCTTAACTACGTTTCATTTGTGTATTCCCTCGATTTTCTTGCACCGGGTGCCGCCCAGCTTAACTTCCAAACCTCACCCTTTTTCCTCGCCTTTGGTGGTGTGTTGTTTTTTAAGGAACGGCTTAATGCGGTGCAGCTCAGCTGTTTTGCGACTTTAGCATTAGGTATGTTGATGTTTTTCCATCCGTATTTAGATTTTTCTGCATCGGATAATCATCAGGTTTGGCTTGGGGTGATGATTATTCAGTTCTCTGCCTTATCGTGGACGACCTATGCGTTATTACAAAAATCCTTATTGAACCGTTTATCGCCCGCGAACGTACTATTAGTGCTCTATGGTTTAGGCATTGTGGTTATGGCACCCTTTAGTGACTTTAGTCAGTTCGCCAACATGGACAGTTTCGATTGGCAGGTTGCCCTGTTTTGCGCTGCCAATACACTGATCGCTTATGGTTGTTTTGGTCAGTCGATAAAATATTGGCCGACGGCACAGGTGAGCGCTATGTTGGCCCTAACGCCAGTATTTAGCTTTAGTGCCACGGCGTTAGTGGTGAGCCTTGGCTGGTGGCCAGAAGTATTCCGCGCTGATGAATTAGATGGTTTATCTCTGCTGGGGATTGGCGTGATTATTGTGTCTGTGATGGTGGTGCAATTGCTGCCTATGTACCGTAATCGTCAGGCGAAGCGTTTACAGGCTGCCTAACGCATACATTTTATTTATGGGAAAGGCCAGTGATCACTAGACTCAGCGAATTAAAACTTCAGGATATCCGTGGCGTGATCTTCGATCTCGACGGTACGCTTGCGCATTCTAATCCCGACTTTGCTGGGCTGCGGCGTGAATTGGGGATTCATTCTGGCACGGATATCTTGGCCCATGTTGAGAGTCTCAGTACTGATGAAGCACGGGCTAAGGCGTTAGACATTGTCCATGAGTACGAAAGACAAAGTTCACTCAAGGCCAGTTGGATTGATGGCGCGAGGGAGCTTATCGAATGCCTACGGGCCAAGTCACTGCCCTTGGCTATTTTGACTCGCAATATGCCAGAAGCGGCGCAAATCACTATCGATAAACTCGGCATCGATATTGCACTGGTATTAACGCGCTATGATGCCGAGCCTAAACCTCACCCGCAGGGTATCCACTTGATTTGCGAGCAATGGCAGTTGAGTCCGGCGGATATCTTGTATGTAGGCGATTATCTGTTTGATCTGCAAACTGCGCGTAATGCAGGTAGCCGCTGCGCCCTCTATTGTCCTGAAACCATTCCCGATTATGCCAAGGGCGCCGATATGCTCGTTACTTGCTACCATAGCTTTATCCAAGCATGGACAGTTGGCGACTAGGCATTGTTTTGGGCCGTGACTGCATCTTGCTTATCTTGTTTCAGTCCCAAGCGCACACTATCTAGTAAGGCAATTAGCCAGCAGAGGATAAAGCCATACATTAACTTGTCTGCACCATCCCGAATGGTTGCGGTGGTTTGCTTGGTCACTTCGGCCGCAATCACGCCTATATCCAACGGCAAAACGCCAGTTTGAATATCCAGCGAGATAAGCTGTGCGACTTGCATGACTTGTTGCAGCATCAGGCCGAGACTCAGTATTGCCAGTACAAAAAACACTAGGCCAGTGCGTTTATGCTTAAGATAGAAATGGCCGCTGCCGGGGGCGACGAAGGCGGATAATAGTCCAGCGGTAAGGGCTTTTTTCATTGGAGTCGATTACTTATGCCATTAAACTCTTTGGAGATTAGACACTAAGCTTTATCTTTGCTAAAGGCAAACTAAGACAAAATCAAGCCAACAAAAAAGGAGCCTAGGCTCCTTTTTTAGTCTCTAGCTTAAGCTAGATTAGTCTTCACGTGGTTTACGTGGCTTACGCTCACCGGCAGGTTTGTCTGCACGTGGTTTGCGATCAGCAAATGGTTTGTCACCCGTAGACGCAGCGCGAGGCTTACGATCACCCGCTGGGCGGTCACCCGTTGGACGATCGCCACGTGGTTTACGGTCACCAGCAGGACGGTCTGAACGAGCACTGCGGCCTGAATCAACAAATACTTGATCGCCAGCTTCGCGGATGTTCAATGGCTTGCCACAAACACGTACTTTACGTAGATGCTGTAACACGTCTTTTGGCATGCCGTCTGGCAGGTCAACAGTGGTCACTGCATCGTAAAGTTGGATTGCGCCAATGTAACGGCTGTCGATGTTAGCTTCGTTCGCGATAGCGCCAACGATGTTACCCACACCTACACCATTCTCACGACCTACGTCGATCACGTAACGGCACATTTTTAAATCTGGGTTGTCTTTCAACGCTTCAGCTGAGCCTAAGCTGGCTGGCATTGGACGCGGTTCGCGACTTCTGCGTTCACCACGCTCACCACCACGGTCATTACGATCACTTCCGCGGTCGCTACGTTCAGTGCGCTCATTACGTTCATCACGAACACGTTCTTGAATTGCTGGCAATTGCAGAGGACGTTCTTGTTGAACTTGCTGTAACAAGGCTGCGGCTAGCAGATCGGTATCGACTTCTAACTGTTGGCATAATTGAGCAACAGCTTCTTTCATAAAATCTAAATCGCCGTTGATGGTTTCAGCCAATTGCTCACCTAAGCGAGACAGACGACGTTCTGCAACTGTCTCTGGACTTGGGATTTTCATTGGTGAAATACGACTGTTAGTTGAACGCTCGATAGTGCGCAGCATGCGCATTTCACGGCTTGTCACAAACAGGATTGCCATACCAGTACGGCCAGCACGGCCTGTACGGCCAATACGGTGCACATAAGCTTCGGCATCATACGGAATATCGTAGTTCACAACGTGACCAATACGCTCAACGTCAAGACCACGGGCCGCAACGTCAGTCGCGATCAGAATGTCTAACTTGCCACGTTTCAGTTGGTCAACTGCACGCTCACGGGCTTGCTGGTTCATGTCACCGTGTAGTGGTGATGAAGCATAACCGCGGGCTTCTAACTTTTCAGCTAACTCAACACATGAGTTACGAGTACGCACGAATATGATCACACCTTCAGTGTTTTCAACTTCTAATACACGTACTAAAGCTTCAAGTTTGTTGTGTTGTGACACTTGCACAAAACGCTGTTCGATTGATTCAACCGTTGTTTGGCTTGATTCGATACGAACATGCACAGGGCTGCGTAAATGTTGGTTAGCAACACGCTTAATTTGCTCTGGCATAGTGGCAGAGAATAACGCCAATTGGCGCTCGCTTGGCGTGTGCTCAAGGATCCATTCGATATCGTCGATGAAGCCCATTTTTAACATTTCATCGGCTTCATCAAGCACGAGTGCTTTTAATGAATCAAGTTTCAAGGTACCGCGACGCATATGGTCCATAACACGACCTGGCGTACCCACGATAACCTGTGGACCACGTTTCAGGGCATTCAACTGTTGTTGCATGCTTTGACCGCCGTAAATTGGCAGAACGTGGAAATTCTTCATAAATTTGGCATAGCTACTAAATGCTTCAGCAACCTGAACCGCTAATTCACGCGTTGGCGCTAATACTAAAATTTGCGGTGTAGTTTGGCTGGTGACTTTGTTAAGTAGCGGCAGCGCGAAGGCGCCAGTTTTACCTGTACCTGTTTGCGCTTGACCTAAAATATCTTTGCCAGCCATAAGTGGATCAATACTGGCTGATTGGATTGGCGTGGGTTTTTCATAACCTAGCTCGTCAAGAGCACGCAACAAATTCTCGGACAGGCCGAGTTCACGGAAAGTTCTTTCATCGGATGACATTGGGTTGTAGCCTTGTGGATGCGCGCGAAATGGCGCTAAATAGTTTCACAGACAGAAAATCAACCCCGTGTCGATTTCCCGCGAACGACGGATTATAGCAGCATAGCAGCCACTTTACCAATCAGAGTCACACTATTTAACCTGTTTTCTGCATTTTTTTCGCTAAAACTGAGCAAGAAACGCGCCACTTCCCATTAATTCTTTAAATATTCAACATTTAATTGAAGTAATTCAAATGCAGACTCAGTTAAAGAAGCGCAGTCCTTAAACGACTGCGCTTCTAAATATAATTGCGGTTGGTTTTTACGCCTTGGCTTTTTTAGCCTTTGCCAGTTCAACATCCCGTTTTAACAGTGGCTTTAAGAAGCGTGCCGTATGGGAGGTTGGATGTTCGGCGACGTCTTCTGGCGTGCCTGTGGCTAAGATCATGCCGCCACCACCGCCGCCTTCTGGGCCTAAGTCGATAATCCAGTCTGCGGTTTTGATTACATCCAGATTATGCTCAATCACCACAATGGTATTGCCGTGGGATTTAAGGCGATGCAGTACATCGAGCAGTAGTTGGATATCGGCAAAGTGTAAGCCTGTGGTCGGTTCGTCCAAGATATACAAGGTTTTACCTGTGTCACGTTTGGACAGCTCCTTGGCGAGTTTCACCCTTTGGGCTTCACCGCCCGAAAGCGTGGTCGCGCTCTGGCCGAGGCGCACATAGGACAAACCCACATCCATCAAGGTTTGCAGTTTACGGGCAATGGCAGGTACGGCATCGAAGAACTGACGCGCATCTTCCACTGTCATCTGCAGTACTTCGTGAATATTCTTGCCTTTATAGCGTACTTCTAAGGTTTCGCGGTTATAGCGCTTACCTTTACAGGAATCGCAGGGTACATACACATCGGGTAGGAAGTGCATTTCGACCTTGATCAAGTCGTCGCCTTGGCAAGCCTCACAGCGTCCACCTTTTACGTTAAAGGAGAAACGGCCGACTTGATAACCCCGAGTACGTGACTCTTGGGTGCCGGCAAAAATCTCGCGGATCGGGGTGAAGATGCCCGTATAAGTGGCAGGATTCGAGCGCGGTGTACGGCCAATCGGACTTTGGTCGATATCGACCACTTTGTCGCACAGTTCCATCCCTTCGATACGATCATAGGGTGATGGCTCATCCACAGTCGCTCCGTTGAGCATCCTATGGGCGATTTTGAAGAAGGTATCGTTGATTAAGGTCGACTTACCTGATCCAGACACACCTGTCACACAAGTGAACAATCCCACAGGAATGGTTAAATCGACATTGCGCAGGTTGTTACCGCGAGCGCCAAATAATTGGATGACTTGGTTTTTGTCAAACGGAATGCGCGGCGTATCGATATGAATGCTGCGCTTACCGGAAATATATTGGCCGGTGACCGATTCTTCACAGGCGATGATCTTCTCTATCGGACCGTCGCAAATAACTTCGCCGCCGTGCACTCCTGCGCCTGGACCGATATCGATCACATGATCCGCCATACGGATCGCATCTTCGTCATGCTCAACCACAATCACAGTGTTACCCAAATCCCGCAGATGGATCAGGGTTTGCAACAGGCGTTCGTTATCCCTTTGATGCAGACCAATTGAGGGTTCGTCGAGCACATACATCACGCCGACGAGCCCTGCACCGATTTGGCTGGCGAGTCGAATACGCTGGGCTTCACCGCCGGAAAGGGTTTCAGCCGAACGTGACAGGCTCAAATAATTGAGACCTACGTTGACAAGAAAGCCTAAGCGATCGCGAATTTCCTTCAAAATTTTCTCAGCGATCTGCGCCTTCTGACCGCTAAATTCGACTTTCTCGAAGTAGTCCAAGGCTTCACCAATTGACCAAGTGGTGAGTTTGGGTAGGTTGAGATCGCCAATAAACACATGACGGGCCTCTTCACGTAGACGCGAGCCACCACAGCTTTGACAGGCTTGAGTATTGATAAACTTGGCTAATTCATCACGTACCGAGTTACTTTCGGTTTCGCGATAGCGCCTGTCCATATTGTTTAGAATGCCTTCGAAGGGGTGATTACGCACCACTACATCGCCACGGTCATTAATGTATTTAAAGGCAATGCTTTCTTTGCCTGAACCATAGAGTACGATTTTGCGGACTTTTTCACTCAGTTGTTCGAAGGGGGCTTCCACATCAAACTTATAATGCTCGGCAAGTGAACTGAGCATTTGGAAATAATAGAAGTTGCGTCTATCCCAGCCACGAATCGCACCGCCTGCCAGTGAAAGCTCGGTATTAGTGATCACGCGCTCTGGGTCGAAAAATTGCTGCACGCCTAAACCGTCACAGGTTGGGCACGCCCCCGCAGGATTATTAAAGGAGAAAATCCGTGGCTCTAATTCTGCCATCGAATAACCGCAATGCGGGCAGGCAAAGTTAGCGGAAAAGATGAGCTCGTCACTCTTGGTCTTACCGTCACCTTCATTCATGCTGGCAACGATGGCAATGCCGCCGGAGAGTTCTAGCGCAGTTTCAAAGGACTCAGCTAGGCGTTGCTGGATATCGTCGCGTACTTTAAAACGGTCAACGACCACTTCAATGGTGTGTTTTACGTGTAAATCCAGTGTTGGTGGATCGGTTAAATCGCATACTTCACCGTCGATACGGGCACGGATATATCCCTGAGCGGCTAAGCCTTCCAGCAGTTTAACGTGTTCACCCTTACGGGCGTTGACCACAGGGGCTAATAGCATTAAGCGGCTATCTTGGGGCATTTCCAATACTTTATCGACCATCTGACTGACGGTTTGCGCTGCCAAAGGTTGATTATGCGTTGGACAGCGTGGCTCGCCTACACGAGCAAATAGTAGACGTAGGTAATCGTAAATCTCGGTAATGGTCCCCACCGTAGAGCGCGGGTTATGGGATGTCGATTTTTGCTCGATAGAGATGGCTGGGCTTAAACCTTCAATATGGTCTACATCGGGTTTTTCCATCAAACTTAAGAACTGACGAGCGTAGGCTGATAGGGACTCAACGTAACGTCGTTGGCCTTCGGCATATAAAGTATCAAATGCAAGGGAGGATTTGCCGGACCCAGATAAACCTGTGATGACAATCAGTTTATCCCTTGGGATAGTCAGGTTGATATTTTTGAGATTGTGGGTGCGGGCGCCGCGTATTTCAATCTTATCCATCTATCACTCAAGTCATATGCGTTTAAAAAAATGAGCATAAGTATCGCACAGTTCTGCCGCTGAGTTTAGTTGATTCTGTGATCTAAACCTATTCCATACCTTGTCGCTTTTAAGCCTTTATAGAGGAGTGTTGTACTTCCTTTGGGATATAAGTCTATGAGGATTAACTAAGATTAATGCGATATGTTATATGGCCTTCATTATATTTGTGACCGCTTGGTTAGCATGTTGTAATGGTGGCGTAATGGCATTATTGACCTATGAAGGTGTAATGCTCGTTTTTCAAGGACAAATAGGGCGTGCAAACACTGTGGACTAGGCCACGATTTCCTTTTGAGCAAACCCTTTTGGGTGTGATAACATGCGCCCCCTAAAAGACTTCATATTAGGGCATAATCATGGGTAACAACGGGCTTTCAGGTACTGAGAAAAAAGTCGCGTTTTCTTTAGCCAGTGTATTTGGTTTACGCATGATGGGCTTATTTATGATCATGCCCGTCTTTGCGCTTTATGGTCAGCACCTCGAAGGTTTTTCGCCTCTGTGGGTGGGTATTGCTATCGGCGCCTATGGTCTAACTCAAGCCGTGCTGCAAATCCCTATGGGGATTTTATCTGACAAGTATGGTCGCAAGCCGATTATTCTTGGTGGCTTAGTGTTGTTTGCTGTCGGTAGTGTTATCGCAGCTAATGCAGATACAATTTATGGCGTTGTTTTTGGCCGAGCAGTGCAGGGGATGGGCGCGATTGCAGCCGCAGTACTGGCGCTTGCAGCAGATTTAACCCGTGATGAACA
This sequence comes from Shewanella sp. JNE2, assembly GCF_023159115.1. Classification (NCBI taxonomy): domain Bacteria; kingdom Pseudomonadati; phylum Pseudomonadota; class Gammaproteobacteria; order Alteromonadales; family Shewanellaceae; genus Shewanella; species Shewanella sp. JNE2. The sequence continues at coordinate 624,828 of NZ_CP096169.1, forward strand.
ACGTACAAAGGTGATGGCGATCATCGGCATGTGCATCGGGCTATCCTTTGCCCTGTCTTTGCTAATGGGGCCGATAGTCGCGCAGCATCTTGGGTTGACAGGATTATTTTGGTTAACGGCTGTATTGGCGATTGTGGGTATGTTGTTGATCCAATTTTTAGTGCCTAATCCCATCACTCAGGCGCCGAAAGGTGACACGTTAGCCACTCCCGCTAAGCTCAAACGTATGTTCCTTGAGCCGCAATTATTTAGGCTTAACGCTGGGATTTTTATCCTGCATTTAGTGCTTACCGCTGTATTTGTGGCCTTACCGCTAGATCTGGTTGATGCGGGGCTGGTTAAAGAAAAACATTGGATGCTGTATTTTCCCGCTTTCGTGGGCGCATTTATTTTAATGGTGCCGTTAATCATCATTGGGGTTAAGCGTAAGAATACTAAAGCCATGTTCCAAATTGCGCTGGTGATCATGATATGTTCATTGGCTGGTATGGCAATATTTGCCAGTAATCTATGGGCTTTGAGTGCGGCGGTATTATTGTTTTTTACTGGTTTTAACTATCTCGAGGCATCATTACCGAGCTTAATTGCTAAATTCTGTCCCGTAGGGGAGAAAGGTTCTGCCATGGGGGTATATTCCACAAGCCAATTCTTAGGGGCATTTTGTGGTGGTATGCTCGGTGGCGGTGCTTTTCAGCTCGTGGGCGCCGTCGGGGTCTTTATTGTTGCTGTGATCTTAATGTCTATATGGTTATTCCTGACATTAGGTATGCAAAATCCTGTACTGTTAAAGAGTTACACCTTAGAAGCCGAAGTAAAAGATAAGGCGCAAGCGCGCGATATGGCAACCCAGTTATCGCAATTAATGGGTGTTGTTGAAGCCATAGTTGTACTGGACGAGAAGGTGGCTTATCTCAAGGTAGACGAGCATTTCGATTTAAGAGAAGCCCGAGCTGTGTTAGGCTCTGCTCAATAATATGTGTGATAGCCAAAGTATTTTGGGACCTAGATTTCCCCTTATGGCAACACTGATAAACAACATACTGAATTAATAGATTATTTAAAGAATCGCAGGAGATTTCAATGGCCAGTCGTGGTGTTAACAAGGTAATTTTGGTTGGCAATTTGGGACAAGATCCAGAAGTGCGTTATATGCCAAACGGTAATGCAGTCGCAAACATTACAGTAGCGACTAGCGAATCGTGGAAAGACCAACAGGGTCAACAGCAAGAGCGCACCGAATGGCACCGTGTGGTTCTGTTCGGCAAATTAGCTGAAATTACAGGTGAATATTTACGTAAAGGTTCACAGGTTTATCTTGAAGGTAAACTGCAAACCCGTAAGTGGAAAGACCAAAGCGGTCAAGATCGCTACAGCACTGAAGTGGTTATCGATCAAAGCGGTAGCATGCAAATGCTAGGTAGCCGTGGTCAAGGTGTTCAAGCACAAGGTGCGCCAATGGGCGGCGGTATGCCACAAAATGCAGGCTATCAGTCAGCACCTCAGCAAGCCGCTCCTGCACAAAATCAGTATGCGCCAGCGCCTCAAGCAGCACCTGCTTACCAAGCGCCAGTTCAGCAACAATATGCTCCGCCAGCACCTGCTCAGCAACAAGGTTATGGTCAGCCACAGGCTCAACAACCACAACAAGGTGGTTATGCGCCTAAGCCACAAGCCGCTCCTGCGCCAGCTTATCAAGCGCCAGCAGCACCAGCACAGCGTCCAGCACCACAGCCACAACAGAATTTTACGCCAGATTTGGATGATGGCTGGGATGACGATATTCCGTTCTAGAGCGGTACTGATTGAAGCGATAAGAATAAATGCTTTTAATCGCTAATATTAAAACTAACCCAGCTAATAGCTGGGTTATTCTTTAATTGCCTTTTAAAATTAATCTATTGGTATTTTAATGCTGTTAATGATCGATAATTACGACTCTTTTACCTTTAACTTAGTGCAGTATTTTCAGCAACTAGGGCAAAAGATTGTGGTAAAACGTAATGATGAAATTAGCTTAGATGAGATTGAAGCCCTTGCACCCTCTCATCTGGTGATCTCCCCTGGCCCATGCTCTCCAAATGAAGCGGGAATTTCCCTCGCGGCGATTAAGCATTTTTCGACACACTTACCTATTTTAGGTGTGTGTTTAGGCCATCAAGCTATGGCTCAGGTTTTTGGGGCGAATGTCGTTCGTGCCGAGCGAGTGATGCATGGCAAAGTAAGTGAAATTGAGCACAGTGGTGAGCGATTATTTACAAGGCTAAATCACCCTTTGACGGTAACAAGATATCATTCATTACTTGTGGACGCCGTGCCAGAGGGGTTTGTGCTCGACGCTTGGTTTGATGATCCTATCTATGGACGTGAGATTATGGCAATGAGTCATCAACATTTACCGCTTTATGGGGTGCAATTCCACCCGGAATCAATTTTAACTGAGCAAGGGCTTGATCTTTTAGCAAACTTTTTATCTTTATCCCCAAGTTAAAGTCGTTTTTATTCACTCTTTTATCATTCTCTGTTACAAGATTTATCCCTCCTTTTGCGTCAATTTAGTCGCTAAATATGATATAAGTGCCGCAAAACTACGCTAAACAGACAAGATAGACAGATCATACTTTGGCTGTTGCGATAACAATAAAAAGGAAGGATAAATGAAAAGCGTAATCCGAAGTTTGGGATTTAGTGCACTTACCGTTGCGGTGTTAGCGGGTTGTGCCGCAACATCGACAGAAACGTCAATCCCTACATCATTGCCGCAGGTGTTCCAAGTCCCATTGGCGCAACCTCCGCAGGTTTCAGAGACCCTTACGCTTAATCAAATTATGGCGAATCCCGATTGGATGGGGATTTTCGCTAAAGAAGCTTATTGGAGTGATGATAGTCAAAGTGTATTTTTTGCCCGTCAAGCCAGTGGTGCACCTTTGCGGAGTTATTATCAGCAAGGTATTGATGATACTGGTGCGCTTGAGTTAGCTATCGATAAGCTGCATACCGCTGATCAGCAATTTGGGGTCGTAGATCCCACGCAGTCTTATAAAGCCTACCTCTATCAAGGCAATATTTTTGTTAAGCAGTTAAGTACAGGGAAGATCACCCAATTGACTCGCCAACGTACTGCGATTGATGGTGTACGTTATTTGAATAATGGCGACATTGCATACTGGCAGGGGGGTAATGTTTTCCAAATTCATCAAGAGACAGGGTTAATTGAGCAGCTTGCCGAAATCAAAATGGCAAAAGCGCCAGAAGGGGTAAAAGAGCCTAATACTTATTTGGCTAAACAGCAGCACAGATTAATTCAATATGTGGCACTGCAACAGGAAAACGCCAAAGCTAAGGCGAAGTTCAATGATGATTTGCAGAAAAACGATCCGACGCTTGCGGCCAGTACTTGGTATTTAGGCGATAGTGAGGTGGTTTCTGAGCTTAGCCTGTCTCCTGATGGCCGTTATATTTTAGTGGCGTTAACCGATAAAAATTATAACGGCCGTAATGAGCATGACATCATGCCTAATTATCTTGGTGCCAAAGGATATATCGATCCTGTGCCTGTGCGCGCTCGTGTAGCTGAAGATGCTCCACCTGGGCAACGCTTTGTATTACTTGACCTAACCCTGCACAAACAAATCAATATCACCATTGAAGGCCTAACAGGATTCGATGAGGATGTACTGGCAAAGGTTAAAACTGAGAATGCCAAGGCTAAAGGCGAAACTTATCAAAGCACTCTCGCACCACGTAAAATTCAGTTAATGCAGGATTGGGGTTGGACACAAAGTGCGATTCAGTGGCATGAGTCCGGCGCTAAAGTCGCCCTCATGTTGGAAGCCACAGATAATAAAGATCGCTGGATAGCCAGTGTTGACCTCTCAAAGGGGAAGTTTATTACTGAACATCGCCTCCATGATGATGCTTGGGTGAACTATGACTATAACCAGTTCGGTTGGATACCAGGGACAGATACGCTTTACTATCTGTCGGAAGAAACAGGTTATTCGCAACTTTACATTAAATCATTAGGCGAAAAGCCACGTGCGTTAACCCAAGGTAAGTTTGTGGTAAGCGATATCACGCTATCACCGGATGCAAGTTTTATTTATTACAAAGCAAATCAAAATCATCCAGGTATTTATAATGTTCACCGCGTGAATATATCCACGGGTAAAAATGAGCAATTAACTCAGTGGGATGGTAATTTAGATTACAGCTTAAGCCCTGATGGAACTAAGCTGTTGCTCAATGCCTCACGCCGTACACAACCGAATGAGCTCTATATTCAATCTATTGGCGGCGAGTTAAAGCAACTAACTTCTTATACGAGTGATGCCTTTAAAAACTACCCATGGCAAGCGCCTGAAGTGGTGGCGGTGCCGTCAAATTACGGTGCAGGTGATATTTATGCTCGAGTCTATTTACCCCAAGGCTATGATAAATCCCGCGCTGAAAAGTACCCAGCGGTGATTTTTAACCATGGTGCAGGTTATTTGCAAAATGCTGACTATGGCTTTAGCGGTTATTTCCGCGAGTTTATGTTCCATAACCTATTAACTCAACAAGGTTATGTGGTGATGGATATGGATTACCGCGGCTCTAAGGGTTACGGCCGTGATTGGCGTACTGCGATTTATCGCAATATGGGGCATCCCGAAGTAGAGGACTTAAAGGATGGTGTGACTTGGATGGGGAACCATGCCAATGTCGATACTCAACGTGTCGGTACTTATGGTGGCTCCTACGGTGGATTCTTAACCTTTATGTCGCTGTTTACCGCGCCAGATCTATTCCAAGCGGGCGCCGCACTGCGCCCTGTGGCAGATTGGGCACACTATAATGCTCCTTATACCTCGAACATTTTAAACACGCCTGATGTGGATCCTATTGCCTATGAGCGCAGTTCACCGATTGAACATGCCCAAGGATTAACTAAGCCATTGTTAATTATGAGTGGTGTGATGGACGATAACGTCTTCTTCCAAGACAGTGTTCGCATGGTGCAGCGCCTGATTGAACTGGAAAAGCCGATGTTTGAAATGGCAATTTATCCTGTTGAGCCACACGGTTTTCGTCAGCCATCGAGTTGGTTAGATGAATATCGTCGTATCTATAAGCTATTTGAACAAGAACTCAAATAAGCGCGTTTAGCGTTTTACAAAGGCCTCTTTAAGAGGCCTTTTTTATGTTTAAGTTAGTAAATTTGAGAGGTACTAAGCAGCAGGGTTTGTTTATTGCTAAGATTGATTGTATGTGCTGAAATTATAATGTTTTTTAGGATTTTAGAATATTGACGTCACAGGCATGGCTTAATAGGACAGATGAATAGTGGCGATTTCGGTAGCGGGTGGCGTAAGGCCTGGCAAAATTATAGAGATAGAACATAGGCTCTATCAGCAATTAATCCTCGGCAAACAAAAGGCGAGTCCAACACTATTGGATGAACTTGATAGGGAGCTTGAGGCCGATGCGAATAAGTTGGATATTGAACGCGAAGCCATTTTGGCGCGTATGATGAAACAGCTCCAAGCCCGAGAAGTTTTTGAAGCGGTGTCGAAACAATTGACCGCAACCGTTAATAACGCCATTGAGCATCAATTAGCCTCCCCTGAATTGGTTTTGGTGCAGGCTGATATCAATGAGTCCCAAATTTTATTGTTAGAACTCCTACTTGCAAAAAACCTTGATGCCACTCGATTACGACCGCTTATCAGTAATCTAAGTTGGTTATGTCGCGATTTAACCAATATGGTCAACAGTCCCGCCTTTCGTGCCCATCGACCTCAGGGGGCTGATGTGCATGTCACTGATATCAAATTAGTGATGAGTTACATTGGAATAGAGAACCTTCGCACCATAATTCCCTATTTTTGTTTACGTAACTGGTTACCTAGCGGCAATGCTAAATTGCTGTGGACTACCCGTAAACTTTGGCGCTACAGCATTATCAGCGGTATTGCAGCCAATGCACTGGCTAAGCTTCACAATACTGACTCAGCACTGGTTTATAGTAGTGCTCTGTTAAACCAGTTAGGTACGTCGGTTGTATTGAGTTTAAGTGCTCGCTTATTCGATAAAACATGGGGAACTTGGATACGGGAAGCCAGTAGCAGCCGCGATAAAGAAGTATACGATGCTGTGATAGCAACAGAATTCCCTGCTAAAGTGGTTTTTGAACAAGTGTTAAATCATGGGCTGAAACTTAATTGGCAATTATTAACACTGCTTGAGTTTGAACATAGTCCATTAACTTTGTTATTAAAAGAACTTGATCAAACTTTAAGCTATCGTGAACTCTCACCTCAAGCCGCGATTGTCGCACGGGCTAATTGTTATGCTAAGGTGGTGTTACTTGAAGAGATGCGCCATATTGAGCCGCAAGAAAAGCGTTTAATGTTTGATTATTACGAGTTAACAGAGCAAGAAGTGCTGCGTTTAAAAGCACAAAATTATCGAAAGTTAGATTTGCTGTAATCGATGCCCTTTTATCAGTGTCGATATGGCGCTGATGTGGAGGGAAGATGTCAAGCTGGCAATCATCTGTATTAAACACTATTTTATCCTACGTTGCCCGCCCATCCATCAGCCGAGGCAAGGCAAAAGTCCCCTTAGCACAAGTGCGTGAAAAGCTTATTGAGCTGGATAAGCGCTGGATCCCCTGGCCCGATAAATTAGTCAGTGCCACCATTCCGCTTAGGCATTCAAATCTATTGCACTATGTGCATCTGACTAAATCACCTCTATTAGGAAATCTCTTTTATGTTCGTGGTGGCGGTTTTTGCTTTAAAACCCCCCATGCCCATGCAAGGCTTGTTGCAGATATCGGTCGGCGTTGTCAGTTAGATATCTATATTCCCGATTATCGTCTTGCTCCCGAATATCCTTTTCCCGCGCCCTGTGATGATGTGATGGAGGCGTATTTACGCTTAATCGACTTGAAAGGTGCAAATAATTTGGTACTGATGGGGGATTCTGCGGGAGGTAATTTAGCGTTAAGTTTATTGCTCGAACTTAAGCGTCTTCATTTACCGCTTCCCCAAGCCTGCGTACTCTTATCGCCAGCATTAGATTTGGCGATAACGGGGGACACTGAGCTTATTCTTGGTGCAGATGATCCTTTTTTTACCATAGAGTCATTGCTGCGTTTACGGGGAGCTTATCTTGCAGGCGCAGATCCTATGTCTGCAAGAGTTTCTCCTTTACAAGGGAACTTGGCAGGCCTGCCGCCGCTCTTAGTGATCGCGGGTACTCGGGAGTTGCTATTACAGGATTCAGAACGGTTAGTGACTCAAATTAAAGCGAGTGGTGGGGAGATCCAAGGCATATTCTATCCCAATATGCCTCACGTATTTCCTATGTTTGACTTGTTACCTGAGGCCCTCGAGGCGAGGGAGAAAATCAGTCACTTTGTGCTTTCACATTTGATTCGTTAAAATTGTGTAGTTATTCATATTCAGTGAATAGCTAGCAAAAATAGAGGTAAATAACTTTTTTTCTGACTAAATATGCTACAAGCCTTAGGGATAAACGCTTGTATAGTTCTTAAACTGCAATCTTTATGCACTTTGTGTCAAAGCATAGCGATTGATGTTTGTGAAAAACTGGTATTTTGATCACATTTTCGCTAATAATGGCTATTAACAGACACAAGCATTCCCTGTATCACTAACTCTAGATAAAGATACACAGGGTATTCTGACGGCGCCCTATGCCGCTAAACAAAAACAAAGGATGAAGAAGAATGAGCGTTGATATGAAGTTAAACCGTGCCCAATTTGACGCAGTGATGGTGCCTAATTATGCGCCAGCGGCAGTGATCCCCGTTCGTGGCGAAGGAAGCCGAGTATGGGATCAAGAAGGTAACGAGTTTATCGATTTTGCTGGCGGTATTGCGGTAAATTGCTTAGGTCACTGTCATCCTGCTCTCGTGAATGCACTAAAAACTCAAGGCGAAAAACTGTGGCATTTATCCAATGTGATGACAAACGAACCTGCCTTAGCCTTAGCGACTAAATTAGTGAACAGCACCTTTGCCGACAAAGTGTATTTTGCTAATTCAGGTGCTGAGGCAAACGAAGCCGCATTAAAATTAGCCCGTCGTTATGCCTTAGAAAAATACGGTGTTGAAAAAGACGAAATCATCGCATTCGATAAAGCCTTCCATGGTCGTACTTTCTTTACTGTAAGTGTGGGTGGGCAAGCGGCCTATTCCGATGGTTTTGGTCCTAAACCACAGAGCATTACACATTTACCTTATAACGATATCGCAGCATTAGAAGCCGCAGTATCGGATAAAACTTGTGCCATTATGCTTGAGCCACTACAAGGTGAGGGCGGTATTATCAGTGGCGAGCCCGCCTTCCTCAAAGCGGTACGTGAACTTGCGAATAAGCACAATGCCCTCGTAATTTTTGATGAAGTCCAAACCGGTGTTGGCCGTACTGGTGAGCTTTATGCTTATATGGGAACAGACATAGTGCCAGATATTCTCACCACTGCTAAGGCTTTGGGTGGTGGTTTTCCGATTGCAGCTATGCTGACTACGGCTGAAATTGCTGAGCATTTAAAAGTGGGCACCCATGGTTCTACCTATGGTGGCAACCCATTGGCCTGTGCTATCGGTAATGCAGTATTAGATGTTGTGAACACGCAAGAAGTGTTAGATGGCGTGAAACATCGCGAGCAATTACTGCGTGATGGTTTGAATAAAATCAATGAAAAATATCATGTTTTTTCAGAAGTTCGCGGTAAAGGTTTACTCTTAGGGGCCGTTCTTAATGAACAGTACCAAGGTCGTTCACGCGACTTTTTGGTCGCCTCTGTCGCCGAAGGCTTAATGAGTCTGATGGCGGGTGCTAACGTGGTGCGTTTTGCTCCTTCTCTGGTGATCCCCGAGGCAGATATTGCTGAAGGTCTAGCTCGTTTTGAACGTGCTGTGGCGAGCATAGCTGCCGCCTAAATGACCTAAGGAGTGCTGAATTTATTCGCACTCCTTTTTTGTCAGGGAATGCTTGTGTGCATCACTACCTGTCTTATTTAGATAGGTGCCTTGGTGCGCAGCAAGCCAAAGTGAGGAGACACTAAGATGTTAATCATACGTCCTATTCAGGCTGGTGATTTTGAGGCTTTATATCAAATTGCCGAAGAGTCTGGCCATGGTTTTACGTCATTACCTGTGAATGCCGATTTGCTCAAACATAAAATTGCGAGAGCAGAAGCCTCATTCGTCAAACCTGTAGAGACTCCCTTCGATGAAGGCTATCTGATGGTATTGGAAGATACCGATACCCGCGCAGTGGTCGGCACTTGTGCCATTGAGGCCGCTGTCGGGATGGAAGATGCGTTCTACCATTATCGACTCGGTACCGAAGTCTATCATTCTGAACAAATTGATGTGCGTAATGAGGTTGAAACCTTAACCCTTTGCCACGATTACACTGGCGCCGCCGAATTATGTACATTGTTTTTACGTGAAGCCTATCGTAAAGGCAATAATGGCCGTATGTTATCCCGTAGTCGCTTTTTGTTTTTGGCCCAACATGCGAAACGTTTTGGTGAAACAGTGATCGCCGAAATGCGTGGTGTGAGTGACGCTAATGGTCATTCTCCCTTTTATGGCTGGCTGCAAAAGCATTTCTTAGGCATTGATTTTGTTCAGGCAGATTATCTTTCTGGTTTGGGTAAAAAGGCATTTATGGCCGAAATGATGCCACGAAATCCGGTTTATGTGTGTTTACTACCGGAAGAAGCACAAAAGGTGATAGGCGAAGTGCATACCAACACCCGTCCCGCATTGAGTCTGCTACAAGCAGAAGGTTTTAGATGCCGCGGTTATGTGGATATTTTCGATGGTGGTCCAACGGTTGAGTGTCGTTTATCCGATATTCGCGCAGTCCGAGAAAGTCGGCTATTGACCATAGATATAGGTGATATGGTCGAGGCGAGTAGCCAATTCATTATCTCCAATACCCAATTAGCCAACTACCGTGCAACAGCGGCATATTTAGCGGTGGATGATAAATCCGAACACATAGTAATTAGCCCTGAACTCGCAGCGGGTTTGTTGCTCGCTAAAGGCGATCAAATCCGTATTTTGGCAATGTAGGAATAAACACATGACACATTATATTCAAGGCCAATGGCATACTGGTAACGGTCATGACGTGACCTCAATCAATCCTGCCAATGGTGAAACTATTTGGTGCGGAAAAACAGCTACCGCAGAGCAGGTTAATACCGCGGTTGAGGCTGCGCGCGCTGCACAATTTGATTGGTTTATGTTAGGTTTTGACGCACGTTTAGCCATAGTTGAAGCGTATCGCAGCCAACTCGAAGCCAATAAAGCGGAACTGGCTGAAACCATAGCCCAAGAAACCGGTAAACCTCAGTGGGAAACTGCAACCGAAGTCGGCGCCATGATAGGTAAAATTGCGCTATCGGCTGCGGCTTACCATAAGCGCACGGGCACAGAAGCCAATGATACGCCAGCCGGACGCGCCGTTATTCGCCATAAACCCCACGGTGTTGTAGCTGTCTTCGGTCCTTACAACTTCCCCGGTCATTTGCCTAATGGTCATATAGTGCCTGCGTTACTTGCGGGTAATACTGTGATTTTTAAACCCTCTGAATTGACGCCTAAAGTGGCCGAGTTGATGGTCAAGCTTTGGGATAAAGCGGGTTTACCTGCGGGGGTTATCAACTTAGTTCAAGGTGAAGTGGATACGGGCAAGGCGTTAGCCTCACATCCTCAGATCGATGGTTTGTTTTTTACGGGCAGTTCACGTACAGGACACCTATTACACCAACAATATGCGGGTCATCCTGGCAAAATTTTAGCACTTGAGATGGGTGGCAATAATCCACTGATCATCAAAGGGGTACAGGATATTAAGGCTGCAGTGCACGATATTCTGCAGTCAGCTTATATCTCATCTGGCCAACGCTGCACTTGTGCACGCCGTTTATACGTTGAGCAAGGCGAGCAGGGTGATGCCCTGATTGCCCTGTTAGTCGATGCGGTTAAACAGATTAAAGTCGGTCCTTGGAATGCGCAGCCACAGCCATTTATGGGCTCAATGATTTCAGAAACTGCCGCCAAAGGTATGGTTGCGGCGCAAGCCAATCTACTCGATTTAGGCGGTAAAGTGCTCGTTGAATTAACGCATTTACAAGCAGGAACGGGCTTAGTCTCTCCTGGCCTTATCGATGTAACGGCAATTGATGTATTGCCGGATGAAGAATACTTTGGGCCTCTATTGCAGTTGGTGCGCTATGGCGATTTCGATCAGGCGATCAAATTGGCTAACCAAACGCGTTATGGTTTGTCTGCGGGATTACTTGCCGATAGCCGTGAAGATTATGATTATTTCCTCGCGCGTATTCGTGCAGGCATTGTTAACTGGAACAAACAAATCACAGGTGCATCGGGCGCGGCGCCTTTTGGTGGCGTAGGCGCATCGGGTAACCACAGAGCGAGTGCTTTCTATGCCGCCGATTACTGTGCTTACCCCGTTGCTTCGGTCGAGGCTGATGCCGTTAGTTTACCCGCGACACTAAGCCCAGGTTTGAGCTTGTAAGCGGGTAGAGATTTGACTTTTATGTGGTAAAGAGGAGGAAGGACGAATGTTCTTCCTTTTTAATAACAAGCAGTAACGTGACTTGAGTTTCTACTGTGGGTATGTGTGACGCTGCAACAGTGGCATCTAGGTCGTTACATTTAGTGTTTGCGGCACAATAACAGCAATAACCGCAGCACAATAAAAGGAGTTTTTATGCATACTGACATCAACGCCTTATTTGCCGCCCTGTGGCAAGACTATATTCAAATGACCCCTTCTGCGGCAAAAGTGCACGCGCTGCTGGGTCATGGTAAGCCGATCATCAACGACCATATCGCCCTACGTACTTTTAACATCGCTAAAGTGAATTTGGATGTGCTGGCTAAGCATTTCACATCACTAGGCTATGTTGCTTGTGGTGATTATAAGTTCGAGCAGAAAAAACTGGTGGCTAAGCATTTTGAACATCCAGACTCGACTCAGCCTAAAGTGTTTATCTCTGAGTTGTTAGTTGAAGAATTTAGCCCAGCGCTACAAGCGACCATTCAAGGTTTAATCGCCCAAGTGGATGTCGCCGCGACAACGGCGGATAATTTTATCTACTCAGGCTGCCATTGGTCATTGGATTCTCAAACCTATGAGGATTTATTAGCCGAGAGTGAATATGCTGCTTGGGTAGCCGCTTTTGGTTATCGTGCAAACCATTTTACTGTGTCTATCAATCACCTCGATGGTTTTGATACCTTAGAGTCAGTGAATAATGCTTTGAAACAAGCAGGCTTTGTGCTCAATAGTTCTGGTGGTGAGATTAAAGGTTCGCCAGAGGTGTTGTTAGAGCAATCCTCGACCATGGCCGATAAAATTGGCGTTGAATTTACTAATGCGACAGTAGAAATCCCAAGTTGTTTCTATGAGTTTGCCCTGCGTTATCCTATGGCAAATGGCGAGCTTTACACGGGCTTTGTAGCGGCGTCTGCCGACAAGATTTTTGAAAGTACCAACGTGAATAAAGCTTAACTTCATCAGGGCCTCATCTCGCTTTGAGTATAAAAAAACGCCATCGATTCGATGGCGTTTTTTATGAATAGCTCAAATAAGACATCTAGCTAAAGGTCAGTTCGATCCTCAATCCACCTAAGCGAGTGCTGTGAGCAAATTTAAGTTCAATCTCATATTGCTCGGCAATTTCTTTCACTATCGATAAACCTAAGCCGTGACCCATTACAGCCTCATCTAATCTTGTTCCCCGCTGCGTGAGTTTATCTAGCTCATCATCAGCAACCCCAGGGCCATCATCATCGATACAAAGGCAGAGACGCTCTTGCTGACGTGATAGCTGAATACTCACTTGGTACTTAGCCCACTTAAAGGCGTTGTCTAATAGGTTGCCTAGGAGCTCCATGCCATCCTCTCTGTGGATCGGCAGCCGTAGGATATTGGGATCGAGTTCAAAATTGCATTCGATGGACTTGTTGCGGTGGACCTTATTAAGGGTATTGGCTAGGCTGTGTAAATCTCTTGGGATCACTAATTGCGCCGCAGGAAGCATGTCGCCTGTGATCCTTGCCGCCGCCAGTTTACGCTCGACCATCTTGTGAATCGAATCAAGTTGCTGCTGCAAGGCTATGGCGGTTTCAGGATCTTTAAGCCCAAGTGCTTCAACCTGTTGCTGCATCACCGCCAGTGGCGTTTTGAGCCCATGGCTCAAGTTACCTAAGTTATTGCGACTACGTTCAATTTGCTTGGCGGTGTATTCGAGTAGTTCATTATAGGTTTTTGCTAGTGGCCTTACTTCCGGGGGGATATTACTCAGTTCGAGAGCGTTGATCTCCCCTTGCTGTAAACGGGATAGCGCATCTTGGATTTGCCTAACGGGTTTAAAAGACTGACGTAGAATTAAAAAGATCCCCATGATCATCGCTACTAGCATCGCTAGATTGACCCCAAGTTTAGTGCCATAAACCTCACTAAATACGCGTCTACCAATACTGAGATCCTGCGCCACTGTCAGGGTGGCTGTGACATTGGCGCTACTCGAATTTAATCCCAAGGATAACAGTTGCATATCATTGTTTTTTGGGCCTTTAGCTTGCCAAACTCGGGTTTGATTTGGGGCTAATGGTTCAATATCTAATTGCATGTCCCATAATGAACGTGAGCGAATCACTTCATTTGGCAGATTAAGCTGGAAATAGCGGCCCGAATAGGCAGGTTTATAAAAACTGGAAAGCTGGCTTTGATCTATGCTGATATCACCATCATTGATATGGGTCGCCAGCATGATATGTTCAAGATCTTCTTCTAAACGATTGATAATCGAATCGTGAAAAGCTTGGCGCAACATGGACTCAAATAAGATGAGTCCAATCACTGTGCCCAGCACTATTAAGCCCGTTAACCATAAACTGAGCTTAGTGCGAATGGATATCATTGAATTGCGCCGTGGAAAATATAACCTTGACCGCGGCGGGTTTCGATAGCGGTTTTACCGAGTTTTTTACGTAGATGTGTCACATAAACTTCTACGACGTTACTCTCTTTTTCATCATCAAATTGATAGAGTTTATCGGTTAGCTGTGCTTTAGATAACAGCTTTTTAGGTGACATAAGAAAAATCTTAAGCAATCTAAATTCCATGGCTGTTAACTCGTATAGGTGATCGGCTACTTTTACTGTTTGCTCCGTTTCATCTAAGGTAACGCCACCATAGGTGAGTTGTTTACTGGGAGTATTTAAGCGTCCATGGGCTCGGTGAATCAGTGCTTGTATGCGAGCAAGCAGCTCTTGAGCATGGAAAGGTTTTCCTAGGTAATCGTCAGCACCCGCATTAAAACCTTCGACTTTTTCATGCCATTGGCTACGAGCCGTTAACATGATCACTGGCGTACTAATACCTTGATTTCGCCAGCCTTCGAGCAATTCGAGTCCATTACCATCGGGTAGGCCAATATCTAAGATCACACAATCATATTGAGTTTCTTTGATGAGGTAATCGGCTTCCAGTGCTTTGTCTGTGATATCGGTAACGTAGCCAGCAAGTTTGAGTTGCTTTGCCAGTTCATTGACCAGCATTGGGTTATCTTCAACGAGTAGCAGTTTCATTTTTTTGGCATTCGCTCGGTAGTGCAATGGATTGATCGGGTTGGCCATTGGTTGCATCAATGCTCAGATTAACGATTTGGCCGCGCTGAACTTTAATTTGTAAATCATAGCGCCATTTATGCGCTTCTTGATAGAGATGGGCATCAATTAGTTCACCTTGGCAAAATTGATCCACAACCGCAAGGGTACCATTGAGCGACAGAATTTGTCCTGAGTTAACGAGATCTTTGACTTGATAGTGTTCTAATTCAATCGGTTCAGCATTGATTATTGTTGGATACACCAGTGCGAACAGACTGAAAAAACAGATAAAAAACAGCCGTTTCATTTGTGTACCCCAATAAAAAATGGCCTAGAATTTATGCTAGGCCACTTTAATGAAACAGGCTTAAATCAAGCTGAAGACTAACTTAACGGGTACCGTATACCACTATGGTTTTGCCGTGTGCTTGAATTAAATTTTGCTCTTCAAGCATTTTCAAGATTCGACCGACAGTCTCACGTGAACAGCCTACAATCTGGCCAATCTCTTGACGAGTGATCTTGATTTGCATCCCATCAGGATGAGTCATTGCATCAGGCTGTTTAGCTAAGTGCAATAATGTTTGTGCTATACGACCTGCGACATCAAGAAACGCTAAATTGCCGACTTTCTGACTCGTGCTTTGTAGGCGATAAGCCATTTGAGCTGACAGTTTCATCAGAATTTCAGGGTTAACTTGGATCAGTTGCTTAAACTTTTTATATGAAATTTCTGCAATTTCACATGCTTGTTTAGCTCGAACCCAAGCGGTACGTTCTGCTTGTTCTTCAAATAATCCTAACTCACCAATAAAGTCGCCTTGATTAAGATAAGAAAGGATCATCTCTTTACCTTCTTCATCTTTAATCAATACGGCAACAGAACCTTTTACGATGTAATAAAGGGTATCTGAATCTTCACCAGCATGGATAAGAGTGCTCTTTGCAGGGTACTTATGAATGTGACAGTGTGATAAAAACCATTCCAAAGTTGGGTCCGGTTTTGGCTTACCAATCAGAGCCATGTTGATGTTCCTCGATTGATTAAAACGAAAGTAAGGATATTCTAAATAAGCATTTTACGTCAATTAGACTCACAAAAACTTGATAGAAGTCTTAGTTTAGAATAAGTGAATAAATGCAATTAACCATCTAAAATTAGAGCTTATTTTGCTACTTTAGTGATATTAGTCAACTAAATCGGTACGAAACTCATCGGATTCAGTTAACTCTGTCGAGTTAATCACATCTTATAAGGCATTTTAAGAATTTTTTGAGCCAAAAATAAAAAAAATGCCACTGTACGAGGTAATTACTTTTGCTATTTCGAGAAAATATCCCTTTATTATCCCATTTTAGTCTTGGTTTTAGTGCGATTTAGGCTCGACTTATCCAAAAAATTCAGGCTAACTTTATGGTGTGGTCGCTTTGAGGTGAGGTAAGTAAGGTGAAATACAGACAATGGGTTTTGAGCATAGGCTTAACTTTAGGCGTAGGGCTTAGTTCTGTTGCGCACGCATTTTCTATTCCACAACCTGCAGCTGAAATTGCAGCGAGTAAATTTGCGCTAATCCAAGTTCAGGCGGCGCATGGCAGTGATGATGCTCAATTTTTATTGGGGCTGATGTATCTCTCTGGGCGCTATGTGGAACAAGAGGTGCCATCTGGCATGTATTGGATATCCCTGGCTGCTGAACAACAGCATGAGAAAGCACAGCAAACGCTGGCTGATTTATCCTTTGAGGGCAAAATTATTGCCAGAGATCTCTCGGTAGCAGAGCATTGGTATAAAGTGATGAGTGAACGAGGTAATCGTTGGGCTCAGTTCCGTTTAGGTTTTATTTATGCCTCTGGCGGTGATGGCGTTGTACGTAATTGTGGTAAAGCGGTCGAGCAATTTACCCAAGTGGGTGATGATATTGCGCTGGGTAATGTGGCGTGGATCCTTGCGACTTGCCCTGAGGCTGAATATCGCGATGGCAATAAAGCGGTTGAGTTATCCTTAAAGTTACTTAAAGTAAATGAAAACGATCCTACTAATTTAGATAACCTCGCTGCTGCCTATGCAGAAATTGGTGATTTTAGTGCTGCAATATTGACCCAGCAAAAAGCGATTGAAGCTTTAAAGATGAGTGCTGAACTGACTAAGACGGATGAGTTCATTCAGCGGTTACAAACCTATGAACAAAAACGAGCCTATCGCGAAACCTTACGTTTGGTTGAATAAATTATTAGACTTTCTCGTGTTTGTTGCCCCTACTTTCTATCTGACTTTCCTTATCAGTCCTGCTTATTGAGTGCAGGATTTAATCTATTTCAGGCTAAATCTTGACCAATCATAAAGAAGTGTGTTTTTCTGAATAAGCTATACTTTTTTCCGTAGCGGTTAATGTCATTTTGTTATTTTATAGCTATTCATTAGCCGTTTTTGATTATTCAAATTTCTATGCTCAACGTAAGTTGATAACACCTTAAATGGAATGTTAGGTAAGGAAATACCTTGAAATGTCAGATGGTTTAGCCAATCCACTCCAACAGGCACTCGTCACTATTTTTAGCGAAACCCCGCTAGAAACCTTAGAGCAGAATGTTGACCGAGCCCTAGAGACTATTACCTTACAACTCCACTGTGATGGAGTGTTTGTGTTGACAGGAAGCCAGTCTCTTGACCATTTACGCACTCGAAATCTTTATTTAAAACCGCAATTTACTAAGGGACAACAGATCCGAGTTTGGCCTTTAGCACGTATGCCTTTTTTTCGTTCGTTGGTACGTTCACCAAGATTATTAAATGTGCCTGATGTTAATCGGTTGCCCGATGAGGCATTGGCTGAAAGAGCCCTACTAAAAGATTGGAATGTAAAAAGTTTATTGGTTTTACCTCCCGTCATTTTTGGCGAAACACGGATAGCTCTAGGCGCGGTTAACTGCTCTGAGTGTTGTGATTGGAGTAATGCGTTTATTGATGAGTTTAGTCATGCCGCAGTGATGATTGGCTCTGCAATGGAATTGACTCGAATTGCCCAAAATATGCTGGCAAGTGAATATAAATACCGTCAAGTATTTAATCAGTTACCTTTAGCCTGTGCGTTACTCGATAAACATAATCAACTGGCAATGTTAAATAAAGTGGCGTTGCAAACTTTACCTGTGCAGCATGGATATGATTTATTCCAGATGGTACGAGAAGAAGAATACGCCATGCTCAACGATACCTTGCATATGGTACGTGAGGGCGTCTTAGGTCAAGCTTGGTGTGAGTTACCGTTAAAATCGGTGCATCAACTCGATTGGTTAAGGTTAAGTTTCAGCCAGATCCATGGTGATAAAAATACGCTGGTGATGATAGCTGAAGATGTGAGTGAAAAGTATCGCTTAGCCGATGAACTCTCTTTCCATGCTAATTACGATGCACTGACTGGCTTACCCAACCGACTACATTTTGAGGCATTGCTTGAGAATCTTCTACAAGCAAGGGATGACATGCCGACCTGCGTTGCTTTTATTGATGTCGACCAATTTCAAGTCATCAATAATGTGAACGGCCATCAAGCGGGAGATAAACTCCTGTGTCAGTTGGCTTTGCGTCTAAAACAACTTGTCCGCAAAGGCGATATTGTTGCGCGCCTTGGTGGTGATGAATTTGGTATTTTGATGCATTACAGCAACGTGGATTCGGCGCAGCATATTGCTAATCGCATTTGTACCCAGCTTGCAACCCATGAGTTTATTTGGGAGAACCGTTGCCATAATGTCAGTGTGAGTATGGGCATTGCCAAGCTCGATAAATCGGCTGCTGATATTTACACTGTGATGAGTCAAGCGGATGCGGCATGTCGCCTTGCTAAAGATAAAGGGCGCAATGGTTGGCATTTATACAGCGCCAAAGATCCTAAGATGACTCGACTTTATACTGAGATGATGGCCTCAGTTGATATTGTCAGTGCCCTTGCATTGAATCAGTTTGAGCTTTATTTTCAAATTATTACACCATTAAATCGCCGTGAGTCAGGTCTACATTTAGAAATCCTACTGCGTATGGTGCAGCCGAACGGCACTATTGTTTCTCCTGCGATTTTCTTGCCCGCGGCTGAGCGTTATAACTTAGCTTCTAAAGTCGATCTTTGGGTGATAGATAATTTACTTAAATGGGGTAGTAGTCATTTAGCGATTTGGCAGCAGTTGGATCTTGTTTCCGTTAATTTATCGGCCACGTCTTTAGGAGACAGTGAGTTTATGAACTGGCTTGAAATGCGCTTAATGACCGAGCCGGAGTTGGTGGACAAACTTTGTATTGAGATTACTGAAACGGCAGCGGTGAGTCAGCTAGAACAGGCGACAAAATTGATTGAAGTATTACGTCCCCTTAATTGTCAGTTAGCTCTAGATGATTTTGGAGCTGGTTTCTCAAGCTTTGCCTATCTCAAACGTCTTAATGTGGATTTTGTCAAAATTGATGGTCAGTTTGTCCTTAATATTTGTGAGGATCCCGCGGATCAAGCTATTGTTAAGGCTATCTGTCAGTTGGGGCAAGACATGGGATTTGATATTATCGCTGAGTTTGTGGAGTCCCCCGAAATTGGCCTTAAATTACAGATGCTCGGGGTCGACTACGCCCAAGGTTACGCGATTAACAAACCCACTCGTTTATCTGATTTAACTTCAGGGCTAAGTCGGCCTTGGCTTGATATGAACAGTGGTTTACAGCCTTAAATCCACAACCTGCACGGTTGGTATTAAAGCCGATTATGAGTACACTGACGACCTGTTTTGAACTTTGATATCATATCCTTGAACTCTCTACCTATTTATTCTCTACTTGCTCCGCTGCGTGAGGCATTTTCTACCCATGCGCAAGTCATTCTTGAGGCGCCTACTGGGGCGGGTAAATCTACCGCTTTGCCTCTGGCTATGTTGGATTGGCCTGAAGTCACTGGGCGTATTCTAATGCTTGAGCCTCGTCGAGTCGCCGCCCGTAGTGTGGCACATTATATTGCCCGCTGCCGACAACAGAACGTAGGGCAAGAGATTGGGTATCGGGTGCGTGGAGAGTCTAAGGTCAGCGCCAATACACGCTTAGAGATAGTTACCGAAGGGATTTTAACGCGGATGATCCAGCAAGATCCTGAGTTAACAGGGATTGAAGTGATCATTTTTGATGAGATCCACGAGCGGCATCTTACAACGGATCTTGGCCTTGCCTTAGCGCTCGAAGTACAAGCTTCCCTGCGTGATGATTTAAAAATATTGGCTATGTCGGCGACGTTATCGGGCTTAGCCTTGGGTGAATTAATGCCCTCGGCGGCGATTTTACACAGCGAAGGTCGCAGTTTCCCCGTTGAAGTTGAATATTGCCCCGTGCCAAGTCAGCAGCATTGGTTGGAGCATCTTGGTCGCTGTATTGTCGAGCTTGTCAGTGCAAATACGGTTACTGAAAAAAATACCGTTCACAATGATGTATTAGTCTTTTTACCCGGCAAAGCTGAAATCCTGCGATTAGTGCAGTATTTGGGTGAGCGTCTCGACAGTGATACTTTCTTGATATGTCCATTATACGGTGAGCTTTCTGGTGCTGAGCAAGATCGCGCCATAGCGGTATCGACACAGGGAAAGCGTAAAATTGTATTGGCAACCAACGTGGCAGAATCGAGCTTAACAATTGATAATATTGGTTTTGTTATCGACCGTGGCTATAAACGTCAAGCCAGTTTTAATCCTAAAACTGGCGTTACTCGCCTCAGTTTAAAACGCATTAGTCAAGCCTCGGCAACTCAACGTGCAGGGCGTGCAGGGCGTTTAGCCGCGGGTGTATGTATTCGATTATGGAGCCAAGAAGAACAAGGGCGAATGCTAAAGGCCGATGAGCCTGAAATTTGCCAAGCGGATCTTGTCTCAATGGCCCACGATTGTGCCTATTGGGGGGCTAAATCCTTTAGTGACTTGATGTTACTGACTTCACCCCCCAAGGTAAATGAAGCACTCGCTTGGCAGTTATTAGCGCATTTAGGAATGGTTGATGGTCAAAATAAGTTAACTCCCCACGGTAAAGCTGCCTATGAGTTAGGTTGCCATCCTCGGCTTGCCCATATGTTACTGAGTGCTAAAACCTTAGCTGAGCAGTTATCTCAACCAGAATTATCTAGCTTAGCCTGTTTGCTTGCGGGGATTTTAGAGGCCAGAGGCTTACCCAAAAAGGGTGCAGATATGATGAATTACCTGTACTTTGCGACTCAGGGACAAGTGGGGCAGCAGGTAAAACAATGGCAAAGAAAGTTAGCCGTGTCTGGTGATTTAAGCGTGATAGCCTCCCATGCTCATCATAAAGATGTCGGGTTATTATTGGCATTTGCCTATCCTGATCGTATCGCGAGGGCGCGGGGCGTAGAGGGATATCAATTGGCTAATGGCACGGGAGTTGTGCTCGCCGCGGAGGATGGACTTGCGCAAACACCATGGCTTGTTGTCGCTGATTTTCAAGAAACAGAAGGTAAAAGTGCAGGTCGGATCTATTTGGCAAGTCAGTTGCACCCCAATCTATTCGATGAGGCACTAAAGCCCCTGCTAAATATCACAGAGCAATGCGGTTGGGATGAGATAAAAGGGCGAGTAGTGGCAGAACGCCAATATAAGATTGGCCAAATATTGTTCAGGTCTGATTCAATCTCTAAGCCTGAACGCCCACAAATAGTGGCCGCATTACTGAACTATATCCGTTTGCAGGGATTAAAAATTCTCAATTGGAACGACAACTTAGAACAACTCCAATATCGACTCCAGTTGGCTAAAGCACTGGATGCGAGTACTGATTGGCCTGATATCAGTGACACTGCATTATTGGCAAACCTTGAAACTTGGCTGGCGCCTTACCTTGAAAATGTGAATAATCTGCCGCAGTTACAGAAACTCGATTGTTTTAGCTTTGTCGCAAACCAATTAAGTTGGCAGCAGCAACAAATGCTCGAGACATGTTTGCCAACCTCTTGGGCGTTAGTCACTGGAACGCATGCCCCGATAGTGTATGACGCCTCTGGGCGAGCTTTGCTTAGGGTAAGATTACAAGAAACCTTTGGTATGGCACAAAGCCCAATATTGGCACAGGGCAAACTTAAGGTGACGATGGAGTTGCTCTCGCCAGCACAGCGACCATTAGCACTTACAGCCGATTTAGCCAGCTTTTGGCAGGGCCCTTATGTTGAAGTCAAAAAAGAAATGCGTGGTCGTTATCCAAAACATTTGTGGCCGGACGATCCTGTGAATACTTTACCTACAAAATATACCAAGAAGAAAACCTTGGGTTTATCTCAGTCATAGCTTTTAGGCTGCTTTGATTTACAACATTTAGGTGTTGTGCCCGTGACTGATGTCTTTAAATGTGTGAATGATGAAGTAGATATGACAACTAAGACGACAAAAAAAACACCCGCTCAGCGCAAGGCAAAAAGGAGTCGTGGACTCTTTGGGCACATCTGGTCGCTCACTTGGAAGTTGACTTTAGTAGTGCTTGCCGTAGTCACTTTTTACAGTATTTATCTTGATCAAATTATTGCCAAAAAATTTGAAGGGCAAAAATGGCATCTACCCGCCCAAGTATTTAGCCGGTCCATGGCCTTGTACCCCGGTGCCGCCGTCAGTCATCCTCAGTTAATGGCTGAACTTAAATTGCTCGGTTATCGTAAGGTCGCTAATCCTCGCCAAGTCGGTGAATTTTCAGCTTCAAGTACGCGTATAGAGTTATGGCGTAGACCATTTTTACATCCTGAGGGCGATCAAGCAGAACAAAGAGTAATGATAAGCTTCGACAGTGACGGTGTAAGTTCCGTCGCGCGGATAGAAGATAAGCGTCAATTAGCGGTGTTTCACTTAGAACCCGTATTACTTGATCGTATTATTGCTGGCGACGGTGAAGACAGGTTATTTGTGCCAACCGAAGATATGCCTAAATTGATTATTCAGGCATTACTTCTAGTGGAAGATCGCAGTTTCTATGAACATCATGGCGTTAATCCTTTTGCGATTCTGCGTGCTGCGTTTGTCAACTTAAGTGCTGGACGAACAGTACAAGGCGGCTCAACGCTGACACAGCAGCTTGCAAAAAACTTTTTCTTGTCCAGTGAGCGTTCTTTGCTGCGTAAAGTGCGGGAAGCACTAATGGCGGTGATTATTGATTTTCGCTACAGCAAAGAAGAAATCCTCGAAGCCTATTTAAATGAAGTTTATATGGGGCAGGATAAATCCCGTGCCATACACGGCATGGGGCTGGCCTCGCAATTTTATTTTGGACGTCCGATTAGCGAACTGACTGCGCCTCAGCAGGCATTTCTTGTGGCAGCAATTAAAGGTCCGTCTTACTACAATCCGTGGAAATATCCAGATCGTAGTCAAGAAAGACGCGATCTCGTATTGCGTTTATTGATGGATGCGGGTGAATTAAATACAGAACAGTATAAGGCGGCGGTAGAGTCTCCATTGGGCTTACGTAGTCAAAATAAGCCTGTTCATCAGAAGTTACCTGCTTTCTATGCTTTGGTGAAGCAAGAACTAAATCAACGT
The DNA here is from genome assembly GCF_023159115.1 of Shewanella sp. JNE2. Classification (NCBI taxonomy): domain Bacteria; kingdom Pseudomonadati; phylum Pseudomonadota; class Gammaproteobacteria; order Alteromonadales; family Shewanellaceae; genus Shewanella; species Shewanella sp. JNE2. The sequence continues at coordinate 648,053 of NZ_CP096169.1, forward strand.
TATGGTGATGCTTTACTGAAACAATCTGGTGTGAAAATTTATACTACCCTAGACCCAATGGCCCAAGAAGCGGCCGAAAATGCAGTGATGAAAACCTTTAAAAGTTTAGATAAAGGCAATAAATCATTGCAGATTGGTATGGTGGTGACCGACAAATACACCGGCGGTATTGCCGCAATGGTAGGCGATAAAACGCCAGGGTTTGATGGATTTAACCGCGCCGTTGAAATTCGCCGTCCTATTGGCTCGTTAATTAAGCCCTTTGTGTACGCGACGGCATTGGCGCCTAATAGCAAATTCACTTTGGCGACACCGCTAAAAGATCAGCCTATTACCTTAAAAAATGAACAAGGTAAAACTTGGTCTCCCCAAAACTTCGATAAAAAGTTTAGTGGTCAAGTATCCCTGTTAACGGCATTGAAAAAATCGATGAACGTGCCCACGGTAAACTTGGGGATTGCGGTTGGTGTGGACGCAGTAGCAACCACCCTAGCCAAATCTGGCTGGGAAGAGCCCTTAAACGAATATCCATCGATGTTATTAGGGGCAGTGAATGGCTCTCCTCTGATGGTCGCGCAGGTGTACCAGACCCTAGCGGATAATGGGGCTTATCGTAAGCTCACAACCGTTACTGCAGTATTGGATAGCCATAATGAACCTTTGCCAGTGACTCGTTCACCTAAAGAGCAAGCCATTACACCCGAAACAGATTTTCTCGTGCAATATGCGATGCAGCAGGTGGTGCGTTCTGGTACGGCTACACGGTTAGGTAATGCTTTCCCTGGGGTGGCGCTAGCGGGTAAAACGGGAACGAGTAACGATAGCCGTGACTCTTGGTTTGCGGGGTTTGATGAGCGTAATGTTGCAGCAATTTGGGTAGGACGGGACGATAATGGCAAAACTAGCCTATATGGTAGTAGTGGCGCCATGGCGGTATATCAATCCTTCTTAAGTGAGCGCCCACCAATTGGTTTACGCTCAATCCCGGTTCCAGGTGTTGTGCGAGGCTATTTTGACCGTGATACCGGCATCGCTAAAGAAGCGGGTTGTGGCAATGTCGAAGCTCTACCCGCATTAAAGGGAACCTATAATCCTGCACAAAATTGCGGTGAACCTTTGCAATGGTGGCAGAAGATTTTCTAGGTTAATCGGGGCGATTATTGGCCAATAACGCACTGATGTGTTGAATATAAAACCAGTAGAACCTGTGTCGATGGAAGTGATGTTATCGAGAGCAAACTCGGGATGTCACTCTTCCTTTTGCTCGGGACGTTAACTCAAAGTGAGAAATGACATGTTTAAAACCGCTGCCGCCGTGCATATTTTAGTGAAACACAAAGAGCAGGCTGAGGATATTGTTAAGCAGCTAAATAATGGTGCTAATTTTGCTGTGCTCGCTAAGCGTTTTTCCTCTTGTCCTTCAGCCAAAAAAGGCGGCGACTTAGGTGAGTTTAAAAAAGGCCAAATGGTGCCACAGTTCGATAAAATCGCATTTTCGGGCGAGTTATTGGTGCCACATATAGTAAAAACGAAGTTTGGCTGGCATGTCGTTAAAGTGCTTTATCGCACTTAATACCTCAGTAATAAGCGCATCTTCACCGAACGTTATTTTCGACTAATCAAATAGATTGGAAGATTAGGGAGCGATCAGCATGAAATTTAGTTTTAACACCGAAGATGCGAGCCAAGTATGTGTAGGCGCTTTTGCCCTTGCGGTTCCCATCGCATTTTCTGAGGAAGCGTGGCAACTTGGCGAAACGTTGCCTTTATTAAATATTGCTATGCTCTTTAGTTTATCGTTGTTATTTCTCGGAGTATTTACTTACCACAGCGTGTTCCAGCAGAATATTCGAACACGGATCCCTGTGTTTATTTTTCGGATAGTGGTGGCGTATTTGCTCACTGCACTTGTTGTTTTTCTGGTGCTGTTTTGCCTCGATAAAGTGCCATTTTTTGAGGATCCTCTGACCTCGATTAAACGGATCATAGTGATTACTATGCCGGCCTCTATGGGCGCTATCGTTGTGGATAGTTTTGATAAGGAATGATTTTGCAGTCAAATCTCATGACTTTTGTCACTGGTGTATTTGGCGTATCTTGAACATACTGATTGTTACTGCGTTTCGAGATTAAATTTCACTGCAAAAATAACCCTGAAACGTCAACACACCCTAAAACGAAAGGAATGGATTATGAACAATGGTGCTCTTGCTTTACTTATTCCCATACTTGCGATTGTGGGAGGATATGTTGTGGCAATTATGAAGATCCGTGAAAAGCAAAGATTGGCGAGTCATGAGCAAGCACAGGAGAACCAAGTGCTGCGCACCGAGTTAGAAACGCTGCGTCGTCGTGTTGAGGTGCTAGAGCAGTTAGTGACTGACGATGGTTTTCAATTAAAACGTGAGTTTAATAAAGTCTAAAAGATGCATGTTGCGATGGAAATGCGCTAGCAATGTGAAATGCAACAACGAGGTTATTCGCTTTACAAATATTATCACGGTGTTACTTTTACGGCTTCGTTGGATTCAAGTCATCGGGTGAGTGAAATACCTAAATTAAGGTAGACTCGTGAGAATTTTGTTATCCATCCCTACTTGAGTCATTACTAATAGAGTTTATATGTTTCTAGCGCCTTATTTTTCAAAGCAAAATCAAGCAATTTCAGTTTCGGCACAGCAGGCTAGCGATTTCGCTAAGAAAGTTGCACAGGATTTTAATCCTATACATGATGTCGGCGCCAAGCGTTTTTGTGTCCCCGGAGATCTGCTGTTTGCTTTAGTGTTAACCCAGTATGGTTTGAGTCAGAGCATGAAATTTAGCTTTGCGGGCATGGTGGGGGATGGCGTCGAATTGCAATTTCCAGAGCAGGTTAATGATAGTTTTTCGATTTGCGATAGTCGTGAAAAAGCCTATCTTAATGTCAGCCGTCAGGGTGATGTAAGTTGTTGTGATGCGCAGACAGAATCCTTTATTCGTCAATATGTTGCTTTCTCTGGACATAATTTCATCGATATCTTAGTGCCGTTAATGAAACAGCATCAAGTGATGATAAATCCAGAACGCCCATTAGTGATTTACGAAAGCATGTCGTTCGATCTCACTACACTTGATTTTATTGAGGTCACTTTATCCCTCGTTGGACAAGATCTTAAAATTGATGGCAAACGCGGCGATGTGACTTTGCATTTTGAGTTACACAGTGGTGATACCTTAGTCGGAACAGGTATAAAGACCTTAGTGATGAGTGGATTACGTGCTTACGATGAGGTTTTTGTGCAGCAAATGTGCGCAACCTATGAAGGCCGTAAAATAGATTATTGATAGACGCTTAGGTCATCGCGTGGTTTTTTGTCTGTAGGCAAAGCGCTATGCATCCATAAATAGCGCTAATGAATGATGTAATATGCGGATTAATGTTGATCGTCGATGGAAAGCTTTGACACCGTTGATGAGACATTTTCCGCCCCATTACGAATTTCCCCCATAACCAATGTCACCTCTGCTAACTGCAGTTTCCCTTCCTGAGCGATACGCTCAACCTCATTCATCATGTGTGTTGCGCTAGCGGTTAATTGAGTATTTTTACTGACTACGGCGGCAATTTCACTGGTTGATTTACTGGTTCGGGCTGCAAGTTGTCTCACTTCATCGGCGACAACGGCAAAGCCACGCCCTTGATCACCTGCACGCGCAGCTTCAATGGCAGCGTTAAGCGCCAGAAGATTCGTTTGATCTGCAATCGAACTGATGGTTGCAACAATGGCTTGAATACTCTGAGACTGCTCATTGAGTTTTGCCATTGAATCCGTCGTCCTATGGGTTTGCTCGGCAATGGCATTTGAGGTACTTACTGTTGCATCCAGCAATTTCACACCTTGTTGGGCTTGTGTAAGTGTTTGTTGTGAGGTGATCAGCGCAATATTCGCGGCTTCTTGAACGGCTTGATTTTGTTGGATTCGCGCGCTGACATCGCTGGCGAATTTGATGATTTTTCTGACATGACCGTTTTCATCAATAATGGGATTATAGGCAGCCTCTAACCAGATGGATTGACCATAGGCATTTTTACGCTCAAACAAACCGCTCTTAAATTGCCCATTTTTAAGATCGTCCCAAAAATGAGGTTGTTGCTGATAGAAATTATCAAAGCAAAAAATACGGTGGTGCTTGCCGATGACTTGTTCTTTGCTGTACGCCATTACCCGTAAGAAATTATGATTGGCGTTGAGTATGGTACCCTCTGGCGTAAATTCAATAATAGCCTGTGACTTATTTAATGCATCGAAAATAGCCGCTTGATCATCGAGTTGAAGCTTTTCTTTCGTGATATCAGCGGCAATCTTCATCACTTTTATCACTTTCCCATCTAATTTAATGGGAAAATAAGTCGCTTTAAGCCATATCTCGTGTCCATTTTTATGGATACGGCAAAAATTACCTTCCTGCAGATGGCCTGCTTTCAAGTTGTCCCAAAACTGACGATAGGTAGAGGCGTTTGCATATTCTGGCTTACAAAATATCCTATGGCTTCGGCCTATAATTTCTACCAGAGAATAACCCATCGTATTTAAAAACAGAGGATTAGCATCTAGGATTTCACCATCTGGTGAAAACGTGATAGTGGCGACGCTGTTATCGATGGAATCAACTAAAGATTCTGATTCCAGTAGTTTCGCTTCACTCTCTTCAAGGCTTTTACGTAACGATGAATTAAACACTGAGATACTCCTTAATTCAAAAACGAACTCTTTTTTATTGGATGATATGGCGCCAAATACACTGATAAATATAGCTATGATTGGGATGATTTGTGGTTTTTATTAACATGGTACGCCGAACTGTATACTGCAATATTGGCAAGTAAGATCACTAAAATCAGATGTGGATAAAGTGCAGACATCAAGCTTACATGAGCAAATGTTGCCAAGTAGCGGAGTTTGGCAGACGTTTTTGCTAGATTATCGCCCGTTTGTGTAGATTCACTATACGGGCTTTGCTTTGCATAAAAGCCTGCCAACTTGAGGTGAGAATAAACCTTATACGACTTTCTCTATTTTTGCGGGCAGCCCTTGTCTTGCCGAAGCGCCACTTGCCCAATCCACCAGCGGGTAGCGGCCGTGGCGACTCGGATCAAACAGATTCAAGTCGTTCATATTGATGCCGACTCGGATCAGCGGATTGGCGGCGATTTTAAGGTTGTCGATCACTACGTCCCGCGCGCCGAGTTCCTTATGACCATAACCGTGTTCGATAGCGATGCAGTCAGGGTGCACTCCGGCAACACATTCCACTAAGGCGATTACGCTGCCGTTGGGCATACTGATCTTGACCGTGTCACCAGTGCTGATCCCAAGGCGAGCGGCGGTCTTCTCGTTCAGCCGCACCGGATTATTAGGGTGCACTTGGCGCAAACGATCCGAGCCAATACTCATAGAGCTCATGGTGTGGGATTTGTAGCTGCTGATCAGCAAAGGCCACTGTGACTTATCAAACGCCTTATCGAGCGGCGTGCCATCGGCCAAGGCGGGTTGATATAAGCGCGGACAGCCACTCATAAATTCCCCTGTGAGACTGTTACGGCGACTGCCCACTTCGGGATTCCACAGCATCATAGGTTTTGGCCAGACCTTGGTTGGATTCCCCACTTCATCCCGCGCACCGCTCATATTTTCAAAGCGGCCGCCGCGGGCAAATAAGTAGCTGACTTTTTTAACTTCATCTGGCTTGAGTCTGGCATTGAGCTCACTTTGGATACGACTCACACCGCTAAGGTACATGTCCTCGGCATTGATATCGGCGACGGCTTTACCCAAATAGGCCACGTTAGCGGCACCATAAAGGGAATAATCCGCTGCGCGCGTTAACGGATGTAAGCTGCCATCTGCGGCCTTAACGGCATTTTCGCCAAAACCAGGTAATTGCAGTTTCATCGCCACTTGGCTCAAGAAAGACTCCATGCACACCACATCGCCACTGGCCATTTTTGTGACCCTTGGTTCGACAATCGGCCAGCGACCTGTCGTTTCTTTCGTCAGAGTCCCATGCCACGAAGGGCTCCAACCCCATGACTCGTAGGTTAAGGTGTCGGGCACGATATAATCCGATAGCGCCGAGGTTTCGTTAATAAAGCTGTCGATACTGATAAACAGTGGTAGCACTTTGGGATCTTTCAGTTGTTCACCAATGGCTTCACCTAAGCCCGCTTGACCATAAATCGGATTGCCCATGTGGTTAATCCATGCTTTGAGTCGATAGGGATAACCGTGCACCGCTGCGGTTAAATGTTCTCCAAGCAAGGGCGATGAAATCGGAAACCAAGGCTCTTTAGCTGGATAAGGCGATTCGCCCGCTTCGACTTTACGGCGATACTCTGAGGTTTTCTCGTAGGGGAATTTAGATCGCGATAGGAATACGCCCTTAGGCTCGACCATGCCGTCAAACTCCTGCAGATTATACCTTGGGCCTTTACCAAAGGCGGGGAAGGAACCGCCGGAAGCTAATGCGCCACCTTTTAAATTGATGTTACCTATCATGGCGTTGAGCATCATGATTGCCCACGCGCTATAAAAACCATTGGCGCTCATTGTGCCGCCGTGGGAGATCACCGCAGCCTTAGTGCCATGGCTGGTAAATTTATCCGCGAGGGCAATGATCTGCGCCTCGCTGATATCGCACTCCTTGGCATAGTGTGCCATCTCGAAGCTCTGCGCCGCTTCACTTAACAGTTGGAAGCTAGATTTAACCGCAATCATTCCCTTAGGTGTGTCGACGCTTTGGTCAACGTCGAGCTTGGCTTTCAGGCTTTGGCTAGCCAAAACTATCTTGCCACTCGCGGCATCGACAACCAACTGCGAGTCTTGCTCGCCGTAGGCTTTGTCGTCGAAAGGTAAGCCAAGATCGCTGGCAAAGAGATATTGGCCATATCTTGGATGGGTAGGTTCGCTGACGATCAAGAAACCTGCGTTACTAAAACCACGGTAACCTGATGCTTTTGCGGCATCGATATTGGGCGCACTCAAAAAATCGGCGGCGTAGCGCTGGTTATCAATAATCCAGCGCAACATGCCCATGGCGAGGGCTGAGTCGGTGGCGGGGCGGATCGGCAGCCAAGTATTGTTACCCGCGCAAGGTTGATTCGAGGTATTAGGCAGCATGGGCGACACCACCACATAACTGAAATTGCTGTTATTCACCCGCGCGTTAGCCAATTGTCTTGCTTGGCGTTTAAAGGGATTGCCCGATTGCTGCGGTGAAGTGCCGATAAAGAGTAAAAATTCACTATGGTCCCAATCGGGTTTTAAGTGGGCGTATTTTTTCAAATCATCCAATAAAGCGCCCGCTCCAGCACGGTAGGTAAATCCACAGTAAGCGCCGTGGTTGGCAAAGTTGCGCGTGCCAAAGCTGTTGAAGGTGAAGCGTTTGATAATGGCATCGCGGCCTTCATCTGATGCGTTTGAGACCAGTAACTGATTAGCTTTAGGGCCGTATTCTGGATTATTGGTATCGAGTGGCGTGGCGATATCACGAATCGCTCTTAGTCCTTCGACTTGGCCCTCACCAAATAAATCACCGCCTTCGACGACTTCATTCAGCAATTGCTCAAAGCTAATGCTCTGCCATTGGCCGCTGCCGCGCTTACCCACGCGTTTAAGGCATTGGGTGACGCGATGTGGGCTATCTAATTGTTCTAGCATGGCATTACCGCGGGCGCAGGCGGTGGAACGCCCCTGTAGACCCTGTTCTTGAAAGGCGCTAAGCCCAACAAAGGCGGTTTTGATCGGCGTATCAAAATCGATATGTTCCCGCGATGACAACGGATGATAAGGATTACCGCTGATACGGATGATTTTATCGGTTTTTTGATCGATACGAGCGCGCACGCCGCATTTGGTCCAGCAACCTAAGCACATAGTATTGGCGATGCGTTGATCGTCATTGCTGATTAACTGACCTGACTGTAAATCGACCTTGTATTCAGGTGCTAAGGAATTGCCGTGCAGCGGATCTTGGGTCGGTTTTCCTGAAGTACCATTGACGACACCTTTACCTATTTGCGCTAATGTATGGCTATAACCCGCAGCAAATAATCCCACACCACCCGTTACAGCGGCCCCTTTGATAAAACGACGTTTACTCTTATCCATGATGGACTCCTTAATTCTGTAAACTATTTGGGTGCTCAGCGAGCAAGTTTTGCCGCAGGCGTGTGGCGAATAAGTTCGGAGACCAGCGCCATTAATGCTAACCAAAGGCCGAAGGTACCAGCTATGCCTAATAGCCCTTCGGGTCCCCAAGGCAGTTGATAGAGGTAAGTCCCCGCGCCGTATTTAGGATCGGTTTGCGCTTGGATGAGCACTATCCAGCGAAATCCCCACGCAAGGTGAATGGCCGTGAGGCTGACGATTAGCATTGCCATATTGGGTAAGTGACGAATGGCGAGCATCAGTGCCAGCACGGCGAGTGTGACCAGTACCCAAATCGCAGCCAGTTGCCAGCTTGGGCTGGTTTCAAGCAATAGTGCGGCTTCAGGGGCCGAGCCCTTATCGAATAACGCCCAGCCGATAAGGCATAGGGCGAATAGACCAAAACTCGCTCTTACCCAGAGTAATAGGCTGTCTTGGGTGCGCTGTTGGTAGCCCTTTAATAGTCGATTCAGTACCACCAAAGTGCCGCAGGCGGCGAGCAGGGCACTCATTGCCATCAAAGGTGGCAGCCAATAGGTATGCCACAGTGGCCGCGCCTTAATGGCCATGGTTTCCATGCCAGTGTAGAGGGCGATACTGCAGGCACTCAGGGCCGTGATCAGTGCGATCGGCTTGATGAATTTGTCACTGTTCCAATCACCGAATCTCAGTAATTGGCCTATTTTATTCACCCAATCTGAGTCTTGATTCGTGGTGTGCTTAGGCAGATATTGACGCAGTAGCAGCCAAGCAAACACTGCGCTGGTGCCCGAGAATACGGGCAGTAAAAAGGCGCCATACCACATCCAAGAATCAGGGCGAACTTGCGCATAAAAATGCCAAGCCCGCAGCGGTTGGTGTAAATCGGCGAGTAAGGCGATAGGGGCGACTATGCCTGCGGTTAACATTAAACAGGCGCAGAGCTTCAGCAATCTGTCATCGGGTTTGGGTTGGCTGAACAAGTGTATTGTCGCTACCCATACGCTGGCGTAGGCGAGCCCCATCATAAAAAAGTATTGTACTGCCCAAGGTAGCCAAGTAATGGCGATATCTGGGGTAAAGATTTCTTTAATGACCATGGTGGATCTCCTCGCCAGTATCGGTAAGTAAGGTTCTAACGGGGGCTTGGCCGCTAATCTTGTCCTCAAAAGCGCTGCTCATGCCGATGTAGAACACCCGTGGCGCAGTGTTGGCCGTCGGTTTGAGCACCTTGATATCGGTTTTGTTGGCGGCGAGCAGTTGGCTTATCTGGCTGTTGGGATTATTCAGATCGCCAATCACACGGGCTTCTCCTACGCAGGTTTCGACACAGGCGGGCAGTAACCCTGCATCTAACCTGTGGGCGCAGAAGGTACATTTGTCGGCGGTATTAGTGTCGTGGTTGATAAAGCGCGCATCATATGGGCAGGCTTGCACGCAATAGCCACAACCAACACACCATTCATTGTTGACGACCACTATGCCGTCTTTGCGCTGGAAGGTAGCGCCCGTAGGACAAACTGGGATGCAGGGCGGGTTTTCACAGTGATTACAAAGTCTTGGCAGCATTAAAAACGCAGGCGGAGTAGTATCTTCCTGCTGCGAGACTTCATACTGCTGCACTGTGGTGCGAAATTGGCCGAGGGGCGGTTGATTCTCGATAGTGCAAGCCACAGTACAGGCTTGGCAGCCCACGCAGCGACGCAAGTCAATTACCATACCGTAACGTTTACCCACTTGGCCTTCGCTGGCGCTGTGCCTTTGAAGGTTGCGTTTATCATCCTGTGCATACACTTGTACGACAGGGATGAGTGCGGCGCCAACACTGACGCTGGCTATTTTGCCGAGAAACTGACGTTTACTCTTGTCCATACAGATTTCCTTCACTCTTGCAGATGGCGAATAAACTGGCTCATAGACCTAGGGGTAAGGTTTATGGCGAGGTTTACAGGCATTCTGTAAAAGGGGAGGCGGCATAACTATAGTGGTTTTCCACATATCGGGTATGGACTTGATCTAGCGCAACAAATATCCGTTAGAATAGCCTTCAAAATGCTAGGGTTTTATTTTTTGTTACTTGAGTTTGGCCTTTCTTAGCTTAAGTTGGACTTGATTTTAGTGTGAGTGACTGGGGATAAAGTATTGCACTTCATGTTATTTAGGATGATGAAAACTGTGTTTCGCTTCGCTGTATCGGTCAAGTGGCCGTTATCGATTCTGAGCACTCCACATTCCGTGGCAATACCGAGGAAAAGGCCAAGGAACGCAGTGTTATTCCTATGCTTGCTGGCTTCAGTTAAGGTGTTTGCTGCGGAGCCACTGAATCAAAGTGCGCATTCGGGCTTAACTGACCCTGAGGTTGTTGCTCAAGTTGCTATCGAAGAGCCCAGTTATCAAGTAGTCGATGTTGGCGTGTTAGCCATCCGCGGTTATAAGGCAACCATCAACCGCTGGCAACCTTTGATGGGGTGGCTCGAAACCCAAATTCCCAACAGTTACTTTAGGTTACACCCTCTTACCCTCGATGAGCTAGCTAAGGGCGTTGAAACCCAAGGGCTCGATTTTGTGATCACCAACCCAGGGCAATCCGTGTTGCTGGCGCGGCAATATTCCCTTACTTGGTTGGCGACCCTGCGCAGTCCGTTAAATAATGGCGCGGCAATGCAAGTGGGCTCGGCGCTGGTGGTGCGCGCCGATTCACCCTATCACACCTTAAGTGATCTTAAGGGACGTCGACTCGGGATCGTATCGAAAAATGCCTTCGGCGGTTACTTGACCTTAGTGTACGAAGCGCAGCTAAAGGGCATAGATTTGCCTCGCTTTGTGGGAGAGATCATTCCGTTGGGGTTTCCGCTAGATAACTTGATTTATCAGTTAGATGATCAAAAAAGTGGTGATGATGCGGCGAAAGATAATCGACTGGATGCGGCTGTGGTGCCTGTGTGTCAGCTTGAGCAGATGCAAACGGAAGGTCTTATTAACATCGGCCATTATCGAGTGCTCGATAATCAAGCGCCTGCGGGATTCAACTGCCAAGTCTCGACTCACCTTTATCCCAACTGGTCTATGGCAAAGACCAATCGCGCCTCCCAGTCTCTGGCTAAAAGTGTGACTCAAGCTTTGCTGGCGCTGCCCGAAGATCATCTCGCTGCTAAGTCTGCTGATTCTGCGGGCTGGACCACGGCCGTGAGTCAGCTTGCGATCGATCAACTGCTTAAAGATCTCGATATGCATCCTTTGCAGGCACCATGGTGGCAAAGGGCGTGGCAGTGGATCAAGCTACATCAACAATGGGCTTGGCTTGTGTTAGGAATTTTGGTTTTACTCAATGTGTATCATTTTTGGCTTGAATACCGCTTTAGTCGCCGCGGCCGTGAGTTGATTAACACTCAGCGCCAGCTCAATGAAAACCGCGCGTTACTGGAACATGCCCAGCGTATTGCAATCGCGGGTGAGCTTGGCGCGAGTCTCTCCCATGAACTCAATCAACCTTTGGCGGCGATTGGCCATTATTGTCATGGCGCCGAAGTGCGATTACAGCGGGGGACGAGCCCTGAGGAGTTGCAATCTGTATTGGCGCTGATCCAGCAGGAAGTCACGCGCGCCGATAATATTATCAGTCGCTTACGTAATTTATTGAAGAAGCGACCTGTGTCGAAACAACCTTTGTATCTGCATGAGTTGGTCAATGATACTGTGCCGCTGCTCGCCTATGAGTTTGAACAACATCAGATAAACCATGCCGTCAATGTGAATGGTGAACCTTATTTACAGTCCCTCGATGAAGTTGGCATGCAGCAGTTGTTGCTTAACTTGCTGAAAAACGCCTTTGACGCCTGCGTTCAGCGGTTAGAGCTTGAATCCAGTGGCACCGAACAGATCATCACGCAAAAGCCATACACGCCCACGATCGATATCGATCTTCGCTATCAAGAATGCACGCTCTTGCTGACAGTCACAGATAATGGCACAGGGTTAACCGAAGAGACCAGTCTGCTGATGCAAGCATTTTATTCCACTAAATCAGAGGGGTTAGGTTTAGGCTTAGTGATTTGCCGTGATATTGCCGAGAGCCATGGTGGGACGTTTAGCCTAGAAAGCGCTATGGGTGGCGGTTGCCAAGCGCAGGTAGCTATACCGCGTAAACCTGAACCCAATGGAGCACAATAATGAGCCTTGAGTTACCTGTGTATTTAATCGATGACGATGACTCAGTGCGTCGTTCTTTGCGTTTTATGCTTGAAAGTTATGGCCTTAAGATCATCGATTTTGATAGCGCTGAAGCCTTTTTTACTACAGTTGACTTAACACTACCGGGTTGTGCGCTAGTCGATGTGCGTATGCCGGGTTTGAGTGGTCAGCAGTTGCATCTTGAATTAGTGGCAAAAAATAGTCCGCTAGCGGTGATTTATCTCACTGGCCATGGCGATGTGCCTATGGCGGTAGATGCGCTTAAACTCGGTGCGGTGGATTTTTTCCAAAAGCCCGCCGATGGCGCTAAGTTAGCCGAAGCGGTTGTCAAAGCGTTGGAACATACCAAGGCGCATCATCAAGACAATCAGTATCTTGAGACTTATCAAGCGCTCACGCCAAGGGAGCGGGAAATACTCAACCTGATTGCCCAAGGCCTGAAAAACCAAGAGATCGCCGATAGTCTCTGTATTGCCATGCGCACGGTTGAGATCCACCGCGCCAATTTGATGAAAGGCATGCAAGTGGGATCGCTGGCGGAAATGATGCTGATCTACAGTCGGATCGCCGAACGCCTACGTCTCGAATAAATCCGTTGGAATTTACCTTTTATCGCGCTAATTGCCGCTTTGTTAGCCGTCCATTTGGGCTAAGTTGTCGTATCATTGGCCGCTTAATATTGGCCTAGCTATGGGGTTAGGTTTTTGCTGAGCAATGGGCTGAGATGTGAGCTAAGGCATTAGTGCATCGCCGCTTAATTGCCAATACACTGTGATTGCCTTATTTTAGGGGCACTATTTTTAGGCCACGATTTTAACGTCAGTGGCCCTCTTGGATTGTTTTCTCTTATTTGTGTAGAAACTTCTGCAGCTTAGATAAGACTCTCCTGTTTGCATAAGGAATGAAATGGCAAGCTTGATTCGTATTGTGCTGATTGATACGCACCTTCCGGGCGTGGTGGAACTCGCCCTCAATGGTCATACCAACATTTGTGGTACTAACGCCTCGGGTAAAACGACATTACAACGTCTAGTCCCTGTTTTTTATGGTGAATACCCAAGCCGCGTGGTGCCTTCGACCCGCGACAGTTTCGAGCGTTGGTATTTGCCACACGATTCAAGCTACATCATTTACGAATATCAAAAGGCCGATGGCTTACTGTACCAAGCTGTACTGGCCTCGGCGGGCGATGGTAAGGGCGTTAACTATCGTTTTATCGCCAAAGGTTTTGAGTTAAGTGATTATATTAAATCGCAAAATGGCGACACTATTCTGTGCCACACCATGGCGGAATTAGGCCGTGATTTAAAACGTGCCGGCATCGCCACCACTAATTTGCTTAATACCCGTGAATATCGCGCCATTATTCAAAACGATCGCACCCTATTAAGCACGGGCAGTAACCGCAGCGAACTACGCGGTTATGCACGCCAATTTGCCCTGTGTGAGGGTGAGCATTCCCTGCGCCACATCGAAAAACTCGCTAAAGCGGTGCACTCCAAAGAAGGCAAGATGGAGACGGTCAAATCCATGATCGCCGCCATTTTAGAGGAAGATGGGGTTAATCCGCCCAGCTCACGTTTGAATCCGCAGCGCGTTGAAGCGTGGATCCGTGAAAGCCAACTTATCCAAGGCTTTGAAGTCATTCGCCCTGAGTTTGAAAAACTCGAGCAAGAATTTAACCAACTGCTCAGCGCCGAACTGCGTTTATCGAGTCTGTCTCGCGGTTATCGAAACGATGAAACCTTAGAAGCCGATCGCCAAGATAGGGAGCAAACCCTAGCTAAGGAATTGAATTTAAAGCTTCGCTTATTAGATGAAGAATGGAAAGAGCAGCGCGATGAGCTAAACCTCGACTTATCTGCCGCTAAGGGTGATGTGGCAAAGTGCGAGTATGAACTCGATGCGATTGAAAATCAGCATGCCGCCTTTTTAGATGCCAACATCGAAGAGGCTAAAGCTGATTTAGAGATGCTACCAAACTGGCGCACCGATGTTGAAAACTTAAGTGAACGCCATAAGCTGCAAACCGAGAAACACCAAGATATTGAGGCGGCCTACAATGCCCGTCGTAGCAAGATTGGCGAGCAGTTAAACCGTGAATTAGAAAGTCTGCACAGCGACCAAGACAAGCAGCGCGAAGCCCGCGATAAACAGCGCGAGGTGGCGCGCGCCGATATTGATGCCTTAGAAGCGCAATGGCGCAACCAAATCGATGCGGGTAAGGCCAGCTTTAGCGAGCAGGAATACCAATTCAAACTTACTGCCGCCGAGCTTAAATTACGTGTCGATGGTGTGACTTACACCGAAGAAGAAAAGTTAAGCCTCGCGATTTTCGACGAACGTATTCACCGCGCCGATGAAGAGCAAGAAAGCTGCAATGTTAAGGTCGAGCGTCTTGCCAGCGATGAGCGCAAACTCAGATCTAAGCGCGATCAAGCCAACGAAGCCTTGCGTATCGCTACCTTAAGGGTGAATGAGCGTCAAACTGCGCTGGATGAACTGCACCACATGCTGTTCCCGCAATCCCACACCCTATTGGAGTTTCTGCGTAAGGAAGCTCAAGGTTGGGAGCAAAGTTTAGGTAAAGTGATCGCGCCTGAACTACTGCATCGCACTGATTTACATCCCAGTTTAGTAAGTGAGTCGAGCGAAGCTTTCTTTGGCGTACATTTAGATCTTAAAGCCATCGATGTGCCTGAATATGCCGCCTCTGAGCAAGAGCTGCGTATTCGCTTAAGCAAAGCCGAAGAAGCGTTACAAAGTGCTCAGGAACTACAAACCGAGGCGGAATCACAATTAATTTCGATTAATGGCGAGCTGGATAATCTCAGCCGTGAACTGACCTTTGCCCGCACGGCGTACAAAAATAGCCGTGACGATCTGCGTCGACTATTCGATGAAAAGCGCAGCGAGCAAGACAAAATCAACAAAGCATTGAGTGAGCGCAAAGCCCATGCGGGACAAAGACTAACTCAACTTGATGGTGAGCTAAAACAGCTTAAACATCAGCACGAACTCTGGCTCGAAGATCAAAAAGAGCAAGCGCTAGAAGCGCGCATGGAAAAGAATGCCTATTGGCAGGAAGTCATCGGTGCGCTCGACAATCAACTCGGGCAAATTAAAGCGACCATTGAAGGGCGCCGTGAAAGTGCCAAAATTGAGCAGAAGGCCTGCGAGACTTGGTACAAAAACGAGCTTAAATCCCGCGGTGTGGATGAGGATAATATCCTCAAACTTAAGCAACAAATTCGCGAGTTAGAAACCAAAATCAGCCGCGCCGAGCAGCGCCGCAGCGACGTACTGCGCTTCGACGATTGGTATCAGCACACTTGGCTTGCGCGCAAACCTAAACTGCAAACTCAGCTTAGCGATGTGAAGCGCGCCGTATCGGAAATCGATCAACAGCTTAAGGCTAAAACCTTAGAGGTGAAGACCCGTAGGCAAAAATTGGATACCGAGCTTAAGGCATCCAATGCGGCGCAGGTGGAAGCCTCTGAAAACTTAACTAAGTTACGTGCAGTAATGCGTAAACTCGCCGAGCTTAAGTTACCAACCAATAACGAAGAAGCCCAAGGCAGCCTAGGCGAGCGTCTGCGCCAAGGTGAAGATTTGCTGCTAAAACGCGATTACCTAATGGGTTCAGTGAAGCAATATGTGGAGCATTTTGACTCAGTGATCGCCAGCAAGTCAGGTTCAGGTCTTGCCGAAACTTGGGAGCGTGCCCGTGAAGAATCGAGCTTTATCAACGACAAAGGTATTCGTCTGCTTGATTACCGCAAGTTAGTGCCACAACTTGAACAATTGCTAAACGTAATAGTGCCGCAATCGATTATGGCGCTGCGTGAGCAGGGACGGATTTTTGGTGTCGACTTGACCGCCTTCTACGATGTACTCGCCGATATCGACCGCCGCATTGCCTCCCAAAGTGCGCGCATTACCCGCGAAGTGGGCGAAGAGTTATTCCTCGATGGCGTGTCTGAATCGGCGGTACGTATTCGCTCGCGCATCAGTGAGTTAGAGTTTTGGCCTGAGCTTGAACAGTTCGTCAAAGCCTTTAAACATTGGAAAGCCGATGGCTTTAATGGCTTGCCCGATGAGGATTACACCAACAGCATGCGCCGCGCCTTAGACATTATCGGCCGCGCCGCGTTAACTGGGGGCATCTCTAAGTTGCTGGAAATCGAGCTGCGCCTTAAAGAAGGTAACAGCGACTTAATCATCCGCACCGATAGACAACTTAACGAATCCTCAAGCCACGGTATGGCATATCTGATTTTGTGTAAGTTCTTGTTGGCATTCACGCGCTTGCTGCGTGGCCGAAGCGATGTGACCATTCACTGGCCTATCGATGAGCTGGGCACCTTGCACCATACCAACGTGAAGAAGATTTTCGACGCCTGCGAAAACAACAATATTTGTGTGCTGGGCGCCTTCCCGAACCCTGAGTCTGAGGTGCTGAACTTGTTCGCCAACCGTTACATTATCAACAAACAAACTAAGAAGTTGCAGGTGGTAAAACCTAAGGTCAACCCAATTGCAGACATGTTGAATAAGCGTTTGTCGAAGGAGGCCATCTAATGAGCGGCATGAACGAATCGAACCAAACCGTATTGGTCGGCACCGGCGCGTTAATTGAGTTGTTACTCAAGGGCGAGTTTATTTGCCGCACCACTAATGAAGAAGGCTGGCGCACCCTTAAAAATAACAGCACCCGCGAGAGGGTTGAGGCTTACCTCAATCAAATCAACCGTACCGTGGCTTCTGCCGCCGAAGGCGATGTGTTTTTCTGCGGTTACTTACAGTTAGGCGATGCCGAACGTAAAGTGATTTCATCACAGTTCAAAGATATCTGTCAGGCATTGATCCCGCTGGTGGAATGGTTGGTATTAGTGCAAGAGGCCAGTGGTCAAGATGCGCCGCTGAGCGAAGGTGCGCCCGTGCGGTTAACCGAGCTGCAAAGCCGTATCGAAGACACGCCGGCGTTCCGTGAGCAGTTAGCCAAACTCAGCCAATATCGGCTATTTGGCTCGACCAGTACTAACAGCGATGCGCAAATCAAGTTAGTCTTCAAACGTTTAGTCGAACTCGGCTATTTAGTGCGCCCCAATGCGGAGAAGCAAATCTATATCGCCACGGGCAAGCTGGATTATTTGTACGAAGTCATTCGGTTTATCGATGAAACCGAAGGTTTAAGCCTAGAAGCGCAGGCAGAAACGGCGACCCAGCGGGACTTAATCTAATGTTGTTACGATTAAACCTAAGTAAAAGCTGCGACCAAGGAGGCCATGATGAGCAGTAACTTACATCAGGCGGGTGTGAAACTGCTCAAGCAGTTAGGTCGCCATGCTGACATCATTATGGACACCTATTTGGCGGGCTCTCTTAACGAGGATGCGCACGATCCAAGAGTGGTTGAAAAGCTTAAACAGGCAGGGATTTTGTGGCGGCCAGAGCCAGATCAGGAGCTGCGGCTTAAGCGGTCTGTGCGTGCCTTACTCGAAGAAGGCTTAAGTGATGAGCGCAATCGCCAAATCGACTCTAATGTGGGCTCGGCCTTAGCGACCATTAAAACCTTGGCTGACCACTATAAAGAGGCGCGTCATAGCTCAGACTACAGCGCCGCCGAGGCCTATTTATCAGATTTAAGCGAGCATGTTTATAGCTTCGCCGACAGTCTGCGTTATTCGATTCGTGTGCTCTGGGGCCGGATCAACAACGAGTTCGGTTACGTCGGTACGATCAACGCTAAGATCCGCGAAAACGAATTAGCCCAAAGCCAAGTCTCTGAATTGCTTAATGGCTTAGAGATGTTCCAGTTTAGTGAGCTAGGCGAAATCGCAGGCGATATCCGTGAACTGCGCAAGCTCTTAGTGACGACTTTACAGGAAACCATGAGCGACTGCGCCCAGGAACTGAGCGTAGTGCAGGGGCGTTTACTCGAACTCTTAGGTCGCTTCAGGCAAATCCGTGGCCGTACCCGTTTGCTCAAGGGCTGGTTACTCTACACTGATTTACATCCGGATTATCGTCCTGCGGACCATGTGTCCCACAAGGAAATTCCAAGCCTATTCAATCGCGCCGAAATCTTGCTCGCGCCTGCATCGGTTGATGTACATAACGCCAGCCAAGAGTTGGAGTTGATGGGCATAGTCGCGCACATTAAAGCTATTAGTCGTCATCCCGTGATTGCGGCGGTGCGTGAGCATGATGTATCCGTTTCTATCACCCAAAGTGAAGACTTCGATGTGCCGGATAATCCGCTCAAACAAGCGGTGGATGAGTATTTTGTCGATGTGATTGAGTCTGGCCTGCGCCAATCGGCGCTGGAATATCTGGCGGATAAAGCACTGCCTTGGGACGCCGAAAGCTGGATTTATCAAGTGATTGGTGGCTATGAAGGTTTGCCCGATGAACACAAAGCTTACTTTGAGCTTGAACCATTGGGCGAGCCGCATCCCATCTATAGCGGCAACTTTATTATTCGCGATGTGGAATTATGGCTCGCCTAGGCCAGCAACAATTACAACTGTTGGAGAACGCTTTTATTAAGCGTTCTCCCAAGGTTAAGCTCACGGCTAACTGGCGCGCGATTTATCGCGAGTTAGAAGTGGGTGAGTTAGACGGATCCGAAAAGTATCTGTGTTTTGCGCCCAAAGATTTCGAACTGCTAAGGCAAAGCGTGTTGGCGTTAATGGGGCTTGATTTAAGGCAGCTTGATTTCAACGTCGATCGCATGGCGATGTCCGCTAAAAGTCACGATGAAAAGCTCGCTAAGATCCGTCCCGAAGCCGAATACGTTTTGATGAAGTATCTGGGTTTCGGATCTTCACCAACTGGGATTTCAACACGCACATCACTGCGTATTCCATTGGATGAAGCACAAAAGCATTGCCATGAACTCAATGTCGCAACCATCCTAGTGGTTGAAAACTTAGATGTATTTGATGTTATCCATCAAGCGCGTTTACCACAGGATTTAACTAATGTGATGGTTATCTACCGCGGTAGCGGTCATCATTCCCCGATTGGCGTGCGGCATTTTTTGCAAGCGATGGCAGATAAATTGCCGATCATTGCCTTTACCGACTTAGATCCCGCAGGGTTACAAATCGCCCATACCTTAACGGGCGTGACTCATTGGCTTGTGCCACAACTTGCGCTGACAGCACCTGCTGAGTTATTGGCGATAGCACAAATTAATTCTACTGATGATTTTGACAAGCAAGCGAAACAGGCTAAGTATTTACAAAATGCCGAGTTAAAGCATTGGCAAAAATTAGCCGTTTGGTTAAATCAACACCGTATTAGTATCAAACAGCAGCACCTGCTGCATCATCGGCTTGAGCTAGTACTACTGGCATACAGTTAACCTTTATTCTTCCCCATCTCTCTGTAAAATTCGATATTGACAGCTTTAAATGCTAATTAAAGTATTTATTCAGTTTTTAAATCTAGTGTTATCCTAATAAAACCCTTGAATCGTGATTTTTTTGTTTGATTACTGTTATTATTTTGATTTTAAAATAAAGTGATTAACTGAGTGTTTATTATTCAGTTGTTTTTATTTCATTTAAAATCATATTAATAGAGGTTTTTTGTGATGTGCTTTGCTTAATTTGAAATTAAATAAGTAAATTTATTCATTGAATTTACTACCAGCATGTTTCACTATCCCCGCCTGAGCCAAAAATGGATTGGCAATTGTGCTCATCATGGAAGATGAATAACAAATAAATGACCTTTCTGGGGAAACCACAAGCATGATGAAATCACTTTCGACGCGGATCTTTATTGGTCTGTTTGCCGGCCTTATTTTCGGCACAATAGTGCAATACTTCTTAAACGATATCGGTTTTTTCTCGGGCAATTTAGTGGAGCTTGCCGGTGGCGTTGGCACTATGTTCGTCAATATGATCATGATGTTGGTTGTGCCACTCGTGTTCGTGAGCATCGTTTGCGGTGTCTGTGAGCTACAAGATCTCAAAAGTTTTGGCCGTTTGGGCGGTAAGACTTTCGGTTTTTATATCATCAATACCTTTGTCGCAATCGCGACGGCATTATTAGTGGCACAGCTACTCGAACCCGGTAAAGGCGTGGATATGAGCAGCACAGACGGTGTAGCCATTACCGCAACAGAGTTGCCAAGTCTGATGGCGCTGGTGATCGACATAGTCCCGCGTAATCCTGTGGCGGCTTTTATGTCGGGCAATATGTTGCAAGTGATCTTTATGGCGTTAATGCTCGGTGGTGTGATCAAATCCCTCGGTGAGCATGTCACTGGCGCGGTGCAAGGGTTTCAAACCGCCAATAAAATCATGATGAAATTGATTTCTGTGGTGATGAGTCTTGCGCCCTATGGTGTATTTGCCTTGATGTTTAAACTCGGCGCGACCTTAGATGCAGGTGTGTTTATGAGTGTGGTTGAGTATATGGTGCTGATCCTCGCGCTGCTGCTACTGTGGATTTTTGTGGTTTATCCTATGGCTGTGGGATTCTTTACTCCCATTTCAGCCAAAACCTTCCGCGAGAAGACCCAAGAGCAAGTGTTATTTTCACTCTCGACCGCAAGCTCAAATGCGACTATTCCTGTGACTATGCGTACTTTAACGGACAAGTTAGGCGTGAACCGTGCTGTTGCTGGTTTTGGTGTGCCGCTGGGTGCGACCATGAACATGGGCGGTGTGGCGATTTATATCACAGTCGCGATTTTCTTTGTCGCCAACGCCTTTGGTATGCCAATAACCACTGAGCAATTGCCTTCGCTGCTGTTTAGTATCTTTTTATTATCCGTTGGGGCGGGCGGTGTGCCCGGTGGCGGTATGGTGATGATAGGTGTGTTAATCCATCAAATGGGTTTACCGATAGAAGCCTTTGCCATTGTGGCAGCGCTGGATCGTATTATCGATATGGTGCTGACATCCTGTAACGTGGTCGGTGATACTGCGGTGTTGACCATAGTGGATCAAACCGAGAAAGTGCATCAGCTTGAGTTAGCGAAGAGCTAACGCCACTCATTTATACGCTATAAAATGATATGCAAAAAGCCACTGATATCAGTGGCTTTTTTTGTTAGGTGAATTGAAGGTTGTATGGATTTATTTAGCTGCCTTTGGCTTTTATGATGAGAGTGAATCTTGTGCTTAAGGTGAGCTTGTTTGGTTCTAATGTTTCAATACGGCCTTTATCGTGCCTAAAAATCCGATATTTCCAAGCTGAGTCAGATGCATAGAGTATTTTTATCAAATTAAAAGTGGTTAAATAAATGTAACTTAAACCATACTGGTTTATAACCTTGAATCATTTGAAAAATTAGGGGGCACCATGACTGGATTTTGGCAGACAGTAGGGGGGCGATTACTCAGCATTCCGTTACTGGCATTGCTGGGTTTCGTGGTGCTGGGCATCATGGAGCTAAACGCACTTAACCAGAGTTTGACTAAGGGGAGGGAAGATCGCGTTGTGGCGATTATTGATAGCAGCCTGAGTATCGTTAAACATTATCAGACACTGGAGCAAAGCGGTGCATTAAGCACTGAGCAAGCGCAGCTGCAGGCCATGTCGACCATTAAGGCCATTCGTTATGATGGTACTGAATATATTTGGATTAACGATACCGGTCGGCCTATCCCCAAAATGGTTATGCATCCAACCGTATCCACTTTAGACGGCACCGTACTGGACAAACCCAACTTTCATCACGCGACCTTAATGCGTAACCGTGATGGCAGCCAACAACAAACACTGAGCAACGCCAACTTGTTTGTCAGTTTTGTTGACGTTATCGACCGTTATGGCAATGGTTTTGTTGAGTACCAATGGCCTAAACCCTTAAAAGGTGGGGGAGTGACGCAGGAGCGTTATACCAAGTTGTCCTATGTGGCAAAAGATGACAAATGGGGCTGGGTGCTCGGTTCTGGAATTTATATTGATGATGTTAAAGCGGCCTTCTGGGAAGTCGCTATGCGAGTTGGGTTGGTCGTCGTGGTTATTATGGCCCTGACAGTTGGTGTGTCTTTGTATATCCGCCGCTGGTTATTGCAGGCACTAGGTGGGGAACTGGCGACAACCAAAGCACTGGTGCAGCAGGTTGCGGCGGGTGATTTCTCAGTGAACTTTGGGTTAAAGCCGGGTGATAACGACAGCTTGTTGGCGGCATTAAGTGGCCTTATCAGCCAGTTGCGCAGTATTATCGGCCAGCAATCGGCAATGGCTGAGCAATTGGTCAAGCAATCAGAGGTACTTGAGGACACCAGCCAACAGACGCAGCATATTTTACAAAGTGTGATGGACCAAACAGCCCAAGTAGCTACCGCGGTCAATGAAATGACCTCGACTTGTGAGGATATGGCCCGCAGCGCGACTCTGGCCGCTAAAGCGACCAGAGATGCTGACACTGAAGCCAAAAACGGCGTGACATCCGTAGGCCAAACGATAACGGCCATTGATGCGCTTAAAGTAAAACTGGAGCAAGTCTCTGATGTGATAGGGCAGTTGTCTAAACGTGGCGATGAAATTGGTGCGGTCACCGATGTTATCGGTGCGATTGCGGAGCAGACCAATCTATTGGCATTAAATGCGGCGATAGAAGCGGCGCGTGCTGGAGAAATGGGGCGCGGATTTGCTGTTGTGGCCGATGAAGTGCGTACCCTTGCTAGCCGCTCTCAGGCGTCAACTCAGGATATCAATAGGCGTATTCAAGGCATTCAGCAAGACTCTGCCAACGCCGTGCAATCGATGGCGCAAAGTCGAACCGAAACGGAGCAAACTATAGTCTGTTCTCAGCAGGCCAGCGAGGCGCTAACCCGCATTAACACTGCCGTGTCGAGCATTACCGATGTCAACGATCAATTGGCCAGCGCCACAGAACAACTGGCCGTTGTGTCGGGTACGATTAATCAAAATATGGAGAATATTGCGCAGGCGGTGGAAAACACCAATGCAAAATCTTCAGAACTATCGACTGCCAGCCATCAACTACGGAACATGGCTAGTGATATGAAAAAGTCACTGAGTGGCTTTAGGTTATAAGCGGTAGATAACCATAGATGTTGATAACCATAGATATTGATGCCGAGCTAAGGCTTGGCATCAATATCTATGCGGGAGTGAGATGATGGCGAGAGTATTCCCGCCTTCGACCCCGGCACCAGACTGATTATGGAATACCATTTTGTGTTAATTTAGCCTCGGCAGTGGTAAAACCTGCCGTGGCTAAGTCTGAAGGAATAGCTCTGAACGGGGCTCTTACTTAAATGGGATAATGTCTAGATATAACGCGGGGGATTGGAGCTTATATTTTCCCCGCAGTCCGTCTTCTTTCACTCTGAAATTCATAACCTTACAGGTGCACCCATCTAGCGCGCTTATTTACGGGTTATTTTATCTAAATATCCCATAGCAAAGGCAGATAAGACAAAAGTGATATGGATCAGCAGGTACCACATAATCTTGTCATTGGAAATGTTCTCAACATTCATAAATATTTTGAGCAAATGAATGGACGAAATAGCCACAATAGAGGCAGCGACTTTGTTTTTCAGCGAGCCGGAATCCAGTTTGCCAAGCCAGCTTAATTTTTCGCTATCTTCACCTACATCTAATTGGGAGACGAAATTCTCATAGCCAGAAAACATCACCATCACAATAAGCCCGCCCACAAGCGTGATATCAATCAGTGACAGCGTGACTAGCACTAAGTCCACTTCGCGCATCTCAAAAATGATAGGCAAAACATGAAAGATTTCTTGAAAGAATTTAATGCCTAAACCTAATAAGACGAGGCTTAATCCCAAATAAATCGGCGCCATAATCCAGCGCGATGCATACATTAGCCTTTCAAATATTTTTTCCATCAAAAATTTAACCCTTTATATAAGATACAGTAGAAGTCAATCGAATCATTTAAGCTAAAACAATAGCATAATGCACTTTCGGTTCGCCATTATACAATAGCAGAGGGGATGAAATGCCATCTATTATGGAGCTCTCATTTGTCGCACGACTACGCTGTACTTACCGCTTACTTAATGTCACCCCATAACTTGGTATGTCTGTCAGCGCACAGAGCCAGAGCCAGAGCTATCGTTATTGCATTATGGTTATTACCCTGCACTTTTTGCAGTGTGAAGGAGCTTATAATGCAAACACTAAAACTTACGTTCGTAACTGCTGGTATAGTGCTAGCTGGTAGTCTGTTGCTTAGCGGCTGTGACCGTGGAGATGTTAATGCTCAAAGCGGTTCACCGGATTTAACCGTGACAACCGAGGATGGCACTGGTGATGATGTGAAAATAACCACCGCAGTTAATACCGCGCTGATGGCCGATGCGCAGTTAAAAGATTTTGATATTCAGATAGAAACTCGCAAGGGCGATGTCATGCTCTCCGGTAAGGTAGACACCCAAGCTCAAAAAGACCAGGCTAAACTGGTTACTGCAGCAACCTCAGGTGTGCATTCAGTAAACAATCAACTGAAAGTAAAGTAAACAATGTCAGTAAAGCTGCAGGTTTAATTCGCTGAATAGAAAGGCGACAAACCAGATAGGTAGATCTTTCTGATCTAAATCCACCACTAATGCCACGCAATACCAATCCCCGCCGACCTTGCTGCGGGGCGTTGGCCCTCTTGATTTATAAAATGTGTAAGCCCAGCCATGGTCACTCACGCAGGCCTTGCGGCTGCTGTGGCAGATTTGTGCTTTGGAGTTTGTACCTGTCGTGACTTTCTTTGCGCCACATTTCGCACTTGCTACGTAGCTTTTGGCTTTGTGGTCTTACGACCGAGGTGAATTAAGGGGCTTCACCCCACACCCGATAATAGTGCTGGTTTGTTTGGTGTTGAATTGGCAAGGTTATCGCTGTGAGTATGTTAGCAATTGCGGCCTTACGTCCGAGGTAAGTCAAAGTCGTGGGGCTTCACCCCACACCCGACCAAGGAGGACTGCTCGTCCTATCCTCCTTGGATGCTCCTTGACGCCCCTAACGGAGTTGAAAGCCCCTTGGGCATTAAGCGTCCTTATGCTATCGCGTCAGACGCTCGTCCCTGATTCGACTGACGCTATCTCGGCATCCATGCCTCGCTCACGCAACGAACGCAAATGCCCTGCGGCAACTCCGAGGGGAAGGTGAGCTCTTTTCACTTTGGTGTTGTTTGTAAGCCATCTAAAGCAACCTGAATGATACCTAGCATCTCTTGTAGAAAATTTAACAATGGGTGGCTCGTTAAACTCTCTGATAGGCAGGATGCCTGAATGTCGTGAAGTGCATGGTCAATGACGTTCCATACATCATTCTGACATTTCCCATTTCCCATTTCCCTATGGGTCTGATGCACGAGAACGACCATGCCTCGCTCACGCAACGAACGCAAATGCCCTGCGGCAACTCCGAGGGGAGGGTAAACTTCTGTGATATCGGCGTTTGCTGTTAATCCCAAAAGAGTTATGCCTGTGCCATCTTTCGATGCCAACAACACAATCAATTTACTCTTGCTCGACTTTGTCGTAAGTTTGTTAAAATAGTGTTTTTTATGTGTCTACTCGGTTATTGAAGGACTTAATTCTTAATATGGATACTTATGCACCTGACAGTGAGGTCATTATTGGACTTGTTACACCAGTTGGTGTGAATTATGACGATATAAGTTCTCGTTTTGAAACATTTTTAACTCGGTACAGATACAAGCTAAATTGGCTTCACCTTAGTAAATTGATGGCAGAACTGATTGAGAATGGTGAGGTTGGCTTCGTTTCAGAAGATGAACGACTTCAAAATGCTATGGCTTTAGGTAATCGTTTACGGAAAGACTATAAAAGAGACGACATTATGGCTCTTGTGGCCATTAATTCGATTCTTTCAAAGCGTGAAAGAGAGGCTGATAGAAGTAAACCTCTTTTTCGGACTGCCCATATTATTCGTTCTTTAAAGCATCCTGATGAAGTGGAAACTCTACGGACTGTTTACGGGAAAGGCTTTGTCTTAATAGGCATAACTGCCGATGAAGAGAGCCGTATAAAATATCTTATGGAACAAAAAGGAATTGAAACTAGAGAAAAAGCTCAGGAGCTCATAGAGCGTGACGATAGAGAAAATGATTTATCAACTGAATATGGCGAGCACGGACAGTCAACTCGCGATGTATTCCAACTTTCAGACTTCTTTTTAACTATTGATACTGTAGAGGAGTTCGATGAGCAGCTACAGCGGATTCTTAGTATTTTATTTGCTAAACCTGTTGTATCACCGAATCTAGATGAATATGCAATGTTTCTTGCGTATGCAGCTTCTCTACGTTCTGCAGATTTATCTCGACAAGTAGGTGCTGTAGTTGTGGGAGTCTCTGGTGATATTATTTCAACAGGGGCTAATGATGTCCCTCAAAAAGGGGGCGGACTCTATTGGCCTGGGATTAATGATCAGCGAGATTATGTCAAAGGATGCGATACAAATGAGCAGGAAAAAAAGGCTATTAGTTTAAAAATTTTAAAAGAATTTGATGCTTATAATAATACTGTTTCCGAAGATGAAAATTATAAAATCGCGAAAAAACGCTTAAAGCAGACAGGTATACTGGATATCACAGAGTATGGTCGCGCTGTGCATGCTGAAATGGAAGCGTTGATGTCTGCTGCACGTACGGGGATCTCAGTTTTGGGAGCCACGCTATACACAACCACTTTCCCATGCCACAATTGCGCCAAGCATATTGTTGCTGCAGGCGTTGGTAAAGTTGTGTTTATTGAGCCCTATCCAAAGAGTTTTGCAACAAAGTTGCATAGTGACTCAATAAAAGTTGATAGGTTCAATGGTGACGAAACGAAAGTGCACTTTTATCCGTTTGCAGGGGTTGGACCAAGAAAATTTATTGACCTATTCTCAATGAAGTTAGGTAATGGAAGGAAGCTTATTCGCAAATCTGCGGGTCATCTTGCTGACTGGAAAAGAGAAACAGCAGAACTAAGAATCCCTTTAGTTCCATTATCATACTTAGAGAGTGAATTTATTCTTGATGCAGAGCTTCAAGATATTTTACAAGAACATAAGGACAAGCAAAATGATTAAAAGTAACTCTGCTCAAGTAGTTAGAGGCTTACCTTTATGGATGCAAAACTATCGTCTTACATCAAATTCTCCTCAGAAAAATGTAAATAGTTTGCCCTCTTCCACAGAGAGCTCAAAAAGTCGAAAAAGTTAAGTAGGTAGTATTTTATCCAATTGATTAAATACATTTTTATTTAATTTTAAGAATAATTGGCTTTCTCAACCTAAGTTCATACAATTGTGCAGATGATACTCATTCCCTGCGAAGTTGCCGTGGGGCGTTGGAATAAATTGCGTGAGTCCGGTCATGGATGAAAGATCGGACAGGCACAATTCTTTCTGAATTTACAGCCCATACAGTAGCGACAGGTGTTCACCCTCCCCTCGGAGTTGCTGCAGGGCGAATAGACAAATTGCGTGAGTCTTGCCATGGATGGCAAGCTAGCTTTCGCAGGTGCAGGGATGCATCCTTTGGAAGCGGTAGCAAATTTGGCAATGAGCACAAGGGGTTTTCAACTCCGTTGGGGCGTCTTGGAGCATCCAAGGAGGATAGGACGAGCAGTCCTCCTTGGTCGGGTGTGGGGTGAAGCCCCACGACTTTCTCGGCCGTAAGGCCGTATAAATAATAAAAAAGCCACTGTGGTCAGTGGCTTTTATCAGATAAATCAAAATCTAAGCGATTCTGCTTACTCTAAATCAGGTTCTTCGCTGTAGTCCAAACCATGATAGCTCAAACAAGCGTCAACTTCGTTGGCGCTGCCAAGGATAACCGCTACACGTTGGTGAATTTGAGTTGGCTGAATATCCAAAATGGTTTCATAACCCGTAGAGGCTTTACCGCCTGCTTGTTCGACTAAGAATGCCATTGGGTTGGCTTCGTACATCAAACGCAGTTTGTACGGTTTTTTCGGATCTTTATTATCGGTTGGGTAGGTGAAAATACCGCCACGGGATAACACGCGGTGTACATCGCCGACCATGGCGGCAATCCAGCGCATGTTGAAGGATTTTTCGCGTGGGCCAATTTTGCCTAACAGTAAGTCGGCGATATAGGTTTGCATTGGCGCTTCCCAAAAACGCTGGTTTGACATGTTAATGGCGAACTCTTGGGTGTCTGCGCTAATGCTCATGGCGGCATTCGTCAGTAAAAACTCATTGGTTTCTGGGTGCAAAGTAAAGAGTTGCACGCCTTGGCCTGTGGTTAATGCCAGCATGGTCGATGGACCATAAAGTACATAACCTGCGGCTAACTGATTGCGGCCAGATTGTAAAAAGCTAGTTTCAGTTAACTCGCCAGCAGAGGCGGGCAGGATAGAGAAAATCGTGCCGACTAGCGAGTTGATATCGATGTTCGATGAGCCATCTAAGGGATCGAAACACACCAGATATTGACCATTGGTGCTCACTTCCACCACATGATCTTCTTCTTCTGATGCTAAGCCGCGCACTGTTCCGTCGGCTTTGAGCGCATCTTTGAGCATATCGTTGGTGATGATATCCAGTTTTTTCTGGGTTTCACCTTGGACGTTTTCTTGCTCGGTCGCACCTAACACGCCTGCGAGCGCACCGTGGCGTACGGCATGGCTGATGGCTTTTGAGGTGTCGGCTAAGGTCAAAATCAGTTGCGAAAGAGAGTCGTTCACTGCCTGTGAGGTTAAGTGCTGGGCAAGAGTCTGCATGTTAGGTCCTTTAGGGGTTCAACAATGAGGTCAATTTGGTTATTTGCCGCGAATGATAACTCAGTTAGTCGACAATTTCAGCGATGTTACTGTGGGTTTTAATGAATTTAGAGCGTTGCGGTTATCTGTTAATGCGAAACTGTGTTTGCATCTTGATGATTTAGCTGAGTTGTGGGTGTTTTGTTCGCCAGTTAATTTGTATCTGTATATTGCCCGCGCTTTTTATTTAGGCTTTGCCTCTGGCACAATGGCGGCAGTTTTTTAATCGCCGTCTTAAGGCGAATATGCTTCCAAGGAATAATAATGACTAAAAATGGGTTAGCTTCCTCCCTGCGCGCCGTGAAATTGGGCGCCTCATCCCTATTAATAGCGAGTCAAATGGTTATGGTTTCAATATCGCCGAGTTATGCCCTCGAAGGCGGCAAACTGCCCCTCACCATTGAGCGGATGAATGCTTCGCCCGCATTAGCGGGCACCAGTCCCCGAGGTTTAAAATTATCTCCCGATGGTCAGCGCGTGACTTATCTTGCAGGCCGTAAGGATAACCAAAACTTTTACGATCTGTGGCAAATGGATGTTAAAACAGGAAAATCTAGCCTGTTACTGAGCGCCGATAAGCTGGCGAGCAATGAGTTATCCGATGAAGAAAAGGCACGCCGCGAGCGCCAACGTATTTATGGCGAAGGCATTATGGAATATTTCTGGGCTGACGATAGCAAGGCGCTATTGATCCCTGCCTCGGGCAATTTGTATTACTTCTCCTTGGTCGATAATCGTGTGAGTCAACTTTCGATTGGTGAAGGTTTTGCTACCGATGCCCGCTTATCACCTAAGGGCAATTTTGTCTCTTTTGTGCGGGATCAAAATTTGTATGTGCTCGATCTTGCAACTAAAAAGCTTGAGGCCATGACTACAGACGGTGGTGGGGCGATTAAAAATGCCATGGCAGAATTTGTGGCTCAAGAAGAAATGGATCGCATGACGGGCTACTGGTGGGCACCCGATGAATCGGCTATCGCTTTTACGCGAATAGATGAATCTGGCGTTGAGTTAGTCACTCGTAATGAAATCTATGCCGATGGCATTAAACTTACCGAGCAACGTTATCCCTATGCGGGCAAAAACAACGTCGACATAGCATTAGGTGTGGTCACGCTAAAAGATAAGGCTATCAATTGGGTGACCTTAAATGATGATAAGAGCAAAGATATTTACCTGCCGCGGGTTAATTGGTTGCCCGACAGTAGACATTTATCGTTTCAGTGGCAGAGCCGCGATCAACATAAGCTTGATTTGCAGTTAGTGGCATTAGATGCGCTGACCAAGCCGAAAACGCTAGTCAAAGAGCGAAGCGATGCATGGGTTAATCTTAACAATGACTTGCACTTTTTAAAGCAGCAATCGGCTTTTATTTGGGCGTCTGAGCGCGATGGCTTTAATCATCTGTACCTTTTTGACTTAAAAGGCAAACTTAAGACGCAATTGACTAAAGGTGAGTGGGCTGTCGATAAGCTGGAATATGTCGATGAAACCGCAGGTTGGGTGTATTTCACTGGCCGTAAAGATACGCCAATCGAGAAACAACTGTATCGCGTGCCGTTAGCGGGCGGCAAGATTGAACGAGTGAGTACAAAGGCGGGTATGCATGATCCTGTATTTGCCGACAATCAAAGCGTGTATCTCGATTATTTCAATAGCTTATCTCAGCCACCGCAGATTAGTTTACACGGTGACAAGGGCCAACATTTAGCGTGGGTTGAGCAAAACCAAGTCAAAGCGGGTCATCCTTTATATGACTATGTGGGACTTTGGCAACTGCCTGAGTTTAAAGAGCTTAAAGCCGAAGATGGCCAAATCTTGCAAACACGCCTATTTAAACCGGTTCCCTTCGATGCGGGTAAAAAGTACCCCGTGGTTGTGCGGGTTTATGGTGGCCCACATGCGCAATTGGTGACCAATAGCTGGAGTGAGCAGGATTACTTTACCCAGTACTTAGTTCAGCAAGGTTATGTGGTATTTCAACTGGATAACCGCGGTAGTGCCCACAGAGGCACCAAGTTCGAACAAGTGATTTACCGTCATTTGGGCGAAGCTGAAGTCAATGATCAAAAAGTGGGAGTGGACTATTTACGGAGTCTGCCCTTTGTCGATGCCGATAATGTGGCGATTTACGGCCACAGCTACGGCGGTTATATGGCTTTAATGAGTCTATTTAAGGCGCCGGATTACTTTAAAGCCGCGATTTCGGGTGCACCTGTAACCGACTGGCGTTTATATGATACCCATTACACTGAGCGTTACTTAGATCATCCTGAGAATAATGAAACGGGATATGAAGCCAGTAGCGTATTCCCCTATGTGAAAAACTATCAATCGGGACTCTTGATGTACCACGGCATGGCTGATGATAACGTCTTGTTTGAAAACAGCACTCGCGTCTATAAGGCATTGCAGGATGAAGGTAAATTATTTCAGATGATCGATTATCCGGGATCTAAACACTCAATGCGTGGCGAAAAAGTGCGTAATCACTTATATCGCTCGCTGGCGGATTTCCTCGATAGACAGTTAAAAAGCGGAAAGTAGCATGCATAAAAAAAACCAGATCCTATGATCTGGTTTTTTATGGCGTTTAAACGGTAAGTCGAAGATTAGTCTTCTAAATTACCGCAAAAACGATAGCCTTCACCGTGAATGGTTGCGATGATTTCTGGCGTATCAGGTAAGCTTTCGAAATGCTTACGGATACGACGGATAGTCACGTCAACAGTACGGTCATGTGGCTTTAACTCACGGCCAGTCATCTTCATCAGCAGATCAGCACGAGTTAAGATTTTGCCTGGGTTTTCAACAAAGTGCAGCATAGCGCGGAATTCGCTACGTGGCAGTTTGTAAGATTCACCCTGTGGGCTTACGAGAGAACGGCTGTTGATCTCTAAGCTCCAATCGTTGAAACGGTAGTATTCGACAGAGCTCTTTTCTTCGACTTCATTGCCAGCGCTATTAACACGAGTCAGAAGGTTGCGAGCACGAATCGTCAATTCACGTGGGTTGAACGGCTTGGTAATATAATCGTCCGCGCCAATTTCAAGTCCAAGGATTTTGTCGACTTCGTTATCACGGCCTGTTAAGAAGATCAGACCGATATTGTTGATTTCACGCAGTTCACGTGCCAACAACAGACCATTTTTACCTGGTAGGTTAATGTCCATCACCACCAAGTTAATTTTGTTTTCTTGCATAGCCTTATGCATTTCTGCGCCATCATTGGCCTCAGTTACCACATACCCTTCTGCCTCGAAAATACTTCTCAGCGTGTTACGGGTAACGGCTTCATCTTCAACGATCAGAATGTGCGGATTTTGCATGTTATTTACCTAAATTTTAATCAATTCTATTCTAACCATAAGTGCCTCTTACATCGGGCTCTTATATTCATAAAAATGTTGATACTTCCTTGAACTGCTGTGCTTCTAAAGGAAAGATCTTCACTGCGACATATCAGGATGTATATAAAGTGCACGTTTAAAGTGTAATACGATAAAACGTAACAAGTATCAACTTCGATAAGCAATAGTTAGAAATAGTTCCTTAACTATTGTTTTTTTAAATGTTTAAATGATAAATCAAATGTAGAACACATTTTAAACAGATGTCTAGCCGACGTTGTTATCCCCAAAGAACAACATAACAAACAGTATTAAACACTAGGCAATCTTAAGCCGTTGTTCAACTAGGCCAGTGATGTCATTGTACTCGTTTTAGGCATTTGTTAACAAATGAAATGTTAACAAATTTCAAGCTAAGGGCGATATTTACCATGATATTTACTTTACTTATTGATTAGTATAACTAATGTATTTTTAATTCTTGTGAGCCAGTTCACGCCTCTTTGGATTTTACAATCACTCTGCTACACTAACTCGGGTTCATTTTTCGACTAGACTACCAATGGACAATACAACTCAAGACCTGTGGCAGTGTTACCAAACACCATTATTTTTGCTGACTCAAGCATTATCCTGTGATTTTCCCTTTGCCGTAATTACCGCCCATAATCCTGCTTCAAAACGTTTTTCTCCCAGCAAGAACCGCTTACTCGATAGACAACTTCTCCGCGATATTGAATCACTTAGCAGTCCTTATAGGGCATTAGTCGGTGCAGCTCCTGATTTATCCTATATGGAAAAAAGCTGGGCTGTGTTTATCGATAGAACCATGGCGCTACAATTAGGCAAGAAATTTAATCAATATGCCATTTACATGGTTGAGCAGGGTTGTGTGAGTTTAGTGCCTTGCACATTAGCGGGATACGATGAAGTTTGTTTAGGTAAATTTAGTGATTATGTGCAATTAGTGTATGAGTTGCCTGATTTGAACACTTAATCTCACACTTAGTCTCAGTTAATTTGTTTATTTGATATGAAATTAGCATTGACTTCATTAGGGGTTTATTGCTACTTTTTTCGTCCCTTTCCGTGGAAAGGAACAGAAGAGGAGCGTTAACTAGGTAGTCGGTCTGAGGAGCACAAACTCCAACGATGACAGATGAGGGAGATTAACGCCGAGGCATAGATATGGTTGCTGCGTGTTTATGTCGGTCGTTCAGGCTGAATCCTGACGATTGTCACCTGTAATTGGTGGAGAGCTTCTGGTGACGATTGCTGTTTCCCTTCTATTGGGGTGCGTTATCATTGAGCACCAGGCTCTTCGAACGTCGTTAGTTCGGAGTGTGATCATGTTAGTTAATCAATATCTTATTCAATCTGTTGTCGTCGCTTATCCTGCGTATTTTGCGGAGGTGAGCTAATGTCCCTTGTTGTCGCAAAATTTGGTGGAACTTCCGTTGCTGACTATGGTGCGATGAATCGCTGTGCCGATATAGTGTTAGCAAATCCTGATTGCCGTTTAGTTGTGGTCAGTGCCTCGAGCGGTGTGACGAATTTATTGGTTGAATTAACGCAAGAATCGATAACCGATGATGCGCGTCTACAACGATTAAAACAAATTGCCCAAATTCAATATGCTATCTTAGATAAACTCGGTCGCCCTAACGATGTGGCCGCTGCATTAGATAAATTATTGAGTCGGATGGCGCTACTCAGTGAAGCTTTAGTTTCCGTTCGCAGCAAAGCGACCATAGATGAGTTGCTATCGCTGGGAGAGCAATGTTCTTCTGCCTTATTTTCAGCGGTATTGCGTGAAAAAGGGGCAAACTCCAGTGCTTTTGATGTACGTAAAGTACTGCGTACTGATAGCCACTTTGGCCGTGCCGAACCTCAGGTTGAACAGATTGCAACCCTATCGCACGACTATTTACAACCGCTACTTGTAGAGCAAGTCATTGTGACCCAAGGTTTTATCGGCGCCGATGAAGCGGGGCAAACAACAACGCTTGGCCGCGGTGGTAGCGATTATTCGGCAGCTTTGTTAGCCGAGGCTCTGCGTGCATCGGCGGTGGAGATTTGGACCGATGTCGCAGGCATTTATACGACCGATCCACGCCTTGCGCCAAATGCCCATCCTATTGCCGAGATCAGTTTTAATGAAGCCGCTGAAATGGCGACCTTTGGCGCCAAAGTATTACATCCTGCCACTATTCTTCCAGCCGTTCGTCAGCAAATTCAAGTATTTGTTGGCTCGAGTAAAGAACCCGAGAAAGGCGGGACTTGGATCCGTCATCAAGTGGAAGATGCGCCAGTGTTCCGCGCTGTGGCACTGCGACGCGATCAAACTCTGTTAAATCTTCACAGCTTGCAAATGCTACATGCCCAAGGCTTTTTAGCGGAAACCTTTGCAACGCTTGCAAGGCATAAGATCAGTGTGGACTTAATCACCACTTCGGAAGTGAACGTATCACTAACCCTCGATAAAACGGGCTCAGACTCGAGTGGTCAAGGCTTGTTGAGTGAGGCACTGCTGCAAGAATTATCACAACATTGCCGAGTGCGTGTTGAAGACGGTTTAGCTTTAGTGGCAATTATTGGTAACCGTATTGCGACCACGCCGGGCATTTGTCGCCGTGTGTTTGAAGTGCTAGAACCCCACAATGTGCGCATGATCTGCCAAGGTGCGAGTCCACATAATTTATGCGTGTTAGTGGCAGAATCGGAAGCGGCTCAGGTGGTAAAAGCATTACATGAAAATTTATTCGAAGCTGCTTGATCTGTAGCCAAGGCTTAAAGTGATTTTGCAAACATAAAAACGCCAATCTAAAGGGATTGGCGTTTTTATTTTGCGATGATTATAGCCATTTAAATCGGTAAAAAAGTGCCATTTGCAGAGCAACAAGGGATACCAATATGCCGCAGAAGGTGGCAAAGGCCCAAGTGTCTTCTGCCCCAGGAATACCACCAATATTGACTCCCAACAAACCCGTTAAAAAGCCTAGCGGTAAGAAGATTGCCGATACTAATGATAGGAAATATAAGCGTTTATTGAGTTGTTCTGATTGCTGACTGAGCAATTCTTCTTGAGTCACATTCGCCCTATCGCGCAGGGCATCGAGATCTTCAATGGTACGGATCAGTTTATCGTTGATTTCCCTTAGTTTAAGCCGTTCTGGATCGTTAAGTAGGGTAAATTGATCGGAGAGCATTTTAGTGAATGCTTCTCTTTGTGGCGCTAAATAGCGGCGAATTGCGACCGTTTGACGGCGTAACTCGGCGATATCGGTACGCAGATCCTTCACATTGCCTGAAACGACTTGTTCTTCTAATTCAGAAAGTTGTTCTTCTAATTTATCGATAAACTCGACCTTTCGATTGGTGAGTCTCTCACAGATTGCGACAATAAAATCCCCCGTAGTCGTCGGCCCTACACCTTCTTTGATAAGTTCTGCCACATCTTTTACCGATTGTAATTCACGGTCGCAGGTTGAAATAATCCTTTGCTTATCGGCGTAGATGCGTATGGCAACCATATCCTCTGGGGCTGAATTGGGGTTTAAGTTTACGCCACGCAGTGCTAACAGTACTCCCTCTCCAGCCAGTACGGCTCTTGGTCGGGTATCCTGTGCGAGTAGCGCATCGGTTTCAACTTTATTGAGGCCACTATTGATGACCCAATGACGCGCCTTCTTGTGGCGATAACGCAGATGTAGCCAGAGTAGGCCATCCTTTGGATCCCAAGCATCAAGTTGTTCAGGGCTTAAGCTTGAGCCTGCTTGGGCGCCGCTAAGCACTAAACTATAGATAAATCCATCATGCATATGTTTTCCAATTACTTTCTCAATCATTTATTCAAGCTAACTGATTTTGTTCTAAAAATGAAGTCTGTCGCTCGCAATGCTAATCAAGGGATATTTGAATAAGTTCAAGGCAGCTACGCTGTTACTCAAGCAACTTGTCCCATGTTAAGTTAAAATTAGCCTTAAGTGAGTTAGTGAAAGAGAACCTAAAATGGAATATGAATTTCGGCGTAACAGTTTAACGGGCACTTTTTTAGCCACCTTTAGCATGGATCATGAAGTGCTTGGGCAGTGGTTTTCTGAAGAATTAGGGCCAGAGTTAGCCAAAATTCAGCAAGTGTTAGATAGCGTTACAGAGATCCTCGCGGGTAAACGCGAATCATGGCAGCTTATTGGCAGTGACTTAACCTTAGAAATAGATCGAGAGCAAGCCAGAGTGTACGCCAATGTATTGGGATTTGATGAGGAGTATGAATTAGAAGATGCGATGTCACTCTATGATGCTGAATCTGAAGCCTATTGCGGTTTAGAGGATTTTGAACAAGCACTGTTAAGCTGGCAAGAATTTGTGCAAAAGGGCATTTAAGCATCACTGATGCCATATGAATGTGTATTCTTTGGGCTAGTATGATAAAGGCAATCTGTTGATTGCCTTTATCATTTACACTGCTGTTTTAGTTATTTAAATACCTTACTGCCATTTCGGTTCGTGATTTGGCATTCGCTTTACGCAGTAAATTTTTAACGTGAACTTTTACTGTGCCTTCACTGATATGTAAATGTTCTGAAATCATACGATTGCTTAAGCCTTCCGCCAATTGTTGCAGGATTTGTAACTCCCTTGGTGTAAGACTTGAGATCCATTCTTGCTCATCGGCAACATTTTTAAGCTCATAGAGATATTCTTCAATTTCCTCACTGATCACTCTATGACCGAGCATGGCATTTTTGAGTTTTTCGAGCAGTAAATCCGGTTCGGTATCCTTGAGTAAATAGCCGTCCGCACCTGCGCGAAGTAATCTAATCACATCTTGTTTTGCGTCGGAAACAGTGAGAATAACGATGCGTGAAGTAACACCTTCCTGGCGCATGGCGTTGAGTGTATCGAGTCCTGTCATACCTTTCATATTCAAATCAAGGAGTATGATATCTGGCTCATCCGTCGCGACTGCACTTAACGCATCTAATCCGCCACCTGCTTCGCCAAAAAGACTGAAATCAGGATCTGAAGTGATCAATTGGCAGATACCTTTACGTAAAAGCGGATGGTCATCAACGACCAAGATAGAATAGGGTTTACCCATGTGTAGGCTCCAGTTGAGAAGGAAAAATAAGAGTGACTTTCGTTCCTTGGGGAATACCGAGTTCACCATCGGTCACAGTAGTAAGTGTGCCATTTTGTATTTGATTTTCGGTTGGTTCAATATGATTAGGGACAATGAGTTTATCATTGCTGCTAAACACCACCATACCCGCGAGTTTACTCGCTCGCTCGTGCATAATCCCTATACCAAAATGTTGATCTCGCTCTTTTAAATGCTCAATACCCACGCCATTATCGCAGACACTGATATTGACCATAGCGTTATCATCCTTATAGCAACGTATATGTATCAGGGTTGCCTTTGAATGTTTTATGGCATTAAGCGTTGCTTCTCGGGTGATTTGTAATATATGGATATGCTGTTTTGCCTCAAGCCATTGGGGGGAGAGTTTGTAATCTAAACTGATTTTTATATCGGTTTTAGCTCTAAGCTGATCCAGCATAGCTTCCATTGCACTTTTCAAATTAGGTTCTTTAATGGTAAGCCTGAAGGTTGATAGCAATTCTCGAAGCTGCGCGTAAGCCGTACTCACACCTTCGTTAATCTCGTTTAGCTGATTTTCTACCGCTGGACTACGGCAACTATAGGCAAGATTTTTACGCAACAAGCTGATTTGTATCTTCAAAAAAGATAACACTTGACCAAGGGAGTCATGTAATTCGCGCGCGATCACCCCGCGTTCTTCCATTAACGCTAACTGTTGTCTTTGCTCTGTGGCATTGTGAATCACAATTGAGCGAGTCAACATAATGGCAAAGTTGTTAAATAATGCAATATTAGGTGTTTGTGCGGAAATCAGTTCTAAATAACCTAAATCAACTTGCTCAAACTGCATCGGAAAACGAGTACTTTCCTTTGGTTCTGTCGGCCAGCCCCCATTTGCCTCAACGATCTCCACCTCTTGATCTGGGTATTGAATTATCAGTCGTAGATAATCAAGGGATTCATAACCTTTAAGCTGATTTAGTGCTTCTCTAAGGGCTTTATAATCGAGTTTATTGGCATTTAGGGTGAGTAAATTATCATATAAAAAGGCCAACTCATTATTTGCCCTCGTCAATGCTAAGGTTTTTTCTGCAACCTGTGACTCTAAGTTTCCATATAACGTAGCTAATTCCTTTGCTGTTTTTTGTAGCGCATTGGTCAATGCGGTGAGCTCGATATATTCGGTTTCTGGCATTTCAATTTCAAAATTACCTTTAGAAATGGTGTTAGCGGACTCCATCAATTTTTGCAATGGCACTACTACCTTACGTTTGGTGAACCGCACGGCAATAAAAGCAATAAAGAGCATCAGCCCTAGACCAAAAATTTGGCTGGCTGCCAATAACCTCAATTTAAAGGCGGCATGGTGTTCCATTTCCAGTACGAGTAAATCTATCGTATCGACAAAGTCCTTGAGTGCTGCAGCATAGTCACGGGAATTTTCCTGCTCAATGTAATATTTCATGACGAGCCACTTGTCGATCACAAGTTGGTATTGGTCTGCGATTTTTTGTGGGCTTAGCCAACCTGTCGATGGCTGTAAGGCTTCGGAATGCAAGGTATTTTCAAATTCGATAATTTTTTTCTGGGCGGCTTGGCTACCTGAATTGGCATAAAACATGAGTCGATAACTTTGCATCCGCAGGG
The DNA here is from genome assembly GCF_023159115.1 of Shewanella sp. JNE2. Classification (NCBI taxonomy): domain Bacteria; kingdom Pseudomonadati; phylum Pseudomonadota; class Gammaproteobacteria; order Alteromonadales; family Shewanellaceae; genus Shewanella; species Shewanella sp. JNE2. Next base: position 687,276 of record NZ_CP096169.1, read on the forward strand.
ATCCTGATGCGTTAATCGCTTTAGCATCGCCTAAACTATAGGACAGATTAATGATGGCAAAGATGGCTAAACTGCTAGAAAGCAGAATAAGGACTAACATTAATCCTAAAATCTTAGAGGTGAGACTGCCTCGTTTCATAGGTTGGCTATCCAGTTGAAGGCCACGTTTTGATGGCTCTTTAGTTGTGTTTTTACATTAGAAAATAATATAATACCTTAACAAAAACATAAAAGTGTGAACAACAACACTATTACATTTTGATCTGGCGCAAACTTCGCCGCAGATACCTCCTAAGAGGTATATTTTTAGCGGCATTAAGCTACTAACTTTGGTAACGGAGATGTCGTGATTCACAACAATAATGTAACACGGAGATGAGATGATGAAGAAGATGACAGGTAAGTCCTTTGCACTGAGTGCACTGGTTGCCGCCAGCTTCATGGCGGCGGGCGCAATGGCGAGCGATAAAACTGAACCTCGCAATGAGGTTTATAAAGATAAATTTAAAAATCAATACAATAGCTGGCATGATACCGCTAAAAGTGAAGAGCTAGTGGATGCGCTTGAACAGGATCCTAATATGGTTATCCTGTGGGCAGGTTATCCTTTTGCAAAGGATTATAAAGCTCCGCGTGGCCATATGTATGCGGTAACCGATGTACGCAATACCTTACGTACAGGTGCGCCTAAAGATGCGGAAGACGGCCCATTGCCAATGGCATGTTGGAGTTGTAAAAGTCCAGATGTGCCTCGCCTGATTGAAGAGCAAGGTGAAGACGGTTATTTCAAAGGTAAGTGGGCTAAGGGTGGCCCAGAAGTGACTAACGCAATTGGCTGCGGTGATTGCCATGATAAAGGCTCGCCAAAGTTACGTATTTCTCGCCCTTATGTTGACCGTGCATTAGATGCAATCGGTACACCTTTTAGCAAGGCTTCTAAGCAAGATAAAGAATCAATGGTGTGTGCCCAGTGCCATGTTGAATACTATTTTGAAAAAACCGAAGACAAAAAAGGTTTTGTCAAATTCCCTTGGGATATGGGTGTGACTGTTGAGAAGATGGAAGTCTATTATGACTCAATCCAATTCTCAGATTGGACCCATGCACTGTCTAAAGCACCAATGTTAAAAGCCCAACATCCAGAGTATGAAACTTGGAAAATGGGTATTCATGGTATGAATAATGTGAGCTGTGTTGACTGCCACATGCCAAAAGTCACCAGTGCTGATGGCAAGAAGTTTACCGATCATAAAGTCGGTAATCCATTCGACCGTTTTGAAGAAACCTGTGCAACTTGCCATAGCCAAACGAAAGAGTTTTTGGTTGGCGTGACGAATGAGCGTAAAGCTAAAGTCAAAGAAATGAAGTTGAAAGCGGAAGAGCAATTAGTTAAAGCACATTTTGAAGCTGAAGCTGCTTGGAAAGCTGGTGCAACTGAAGAAGAAATGAAGCCTATCCTGACTGATATCCGTCATTCGCAATGGCGTTGGGATCTAGCGATTGCTTCCCATGGTGTTGCGGCTCACGCTCCTGATGAAGCCTTGCGTATCCTAGGAACATCAGTCAATAAAGCTGCTGATGCGCGTGTTAAGTTAGCGCAGTTACTGGGTAAAAAAGGTATTACTGATCCAGTGGCCGTTCCTGATATTTCAACCAAAGCGAAAGCACAAGCCGTGTTAGGCATGGATATGAAACAAATGGTTGAAGAGAAAGAAGCCTTCAAGAAAAACATCCTGCCTAAATGGGATGAAGAAGCTAAAAAGCGCGAAGCGACATATAAGTAATACTTAGCCTGATAAAGGTTAATAAAGCCAAAGCCCTCAAATTTGAGGGCTTTTTTTATAATGGGCTTATTGAGGTCTCTTGAGGTTTAGAGATTATTTTTCCTCAGGTGGATAAAACAAAGTGATAAAACGTTTCATTAGGTGGCATAGTGAGTTTTATTACTGCATAAAAAGAGGAAGATTGATGTCTGATGTTGTGCTGAATAAAGGTATTGTGATTGAGCAATTGCGCTATGGGCACGGTAATGATGTGCTGGTAGTTGATGCATGGCAATTAGGAACGGCTGAGCATTGGGCAATTTTTGCGACCGATAGTTATTCAGGCTCCCTCCTTGGGCGGATCTTATCGGGGGATATTACACCAGATCAGGGGATTATAACTGGTCTACCACAGCGTATTGGTTGGGTTTCCCTTGGACAGCAACAGGCATTACTGGCGCGGGAATTAGCGAAAGATGAGCTTGATTATGGATCAAGTGTCGAGTTGTTAGTGCTGGAATGTTGTCAGGGTGCTCAGCAATTAGGCCCATTATTACAACAAGTAGGGCTAGAACATTTGCGCCTACGAGGTTTTCGGCAGTTATCAACCGGTGAAACTCGGCGGGTAATGTTAGCGCGTGCCCTAGCAATGCAACCGCAATTGCTGATCCTTGATGATCCCTATGCGGGTTTAGATTGTGAGCATCAGGAGAGTTTGTCACAACTGTTGGATGAAGTTGCCAAGAACTGTCAGCTACTGCTCATTACCTCTCGCCAAGAGGAGTTACCAGAATGTATCAGCCATGTGGCATTGTTTAATACTGAAATGCTTCAATCAGGACAGAGCATACATAAGTTGAGTTTGCCTATGTCCATCAATGAGTGGCATAGCCATCCCATTATGGCCCAGCTTCATGCTTTGTCGGCCCTGCGCAGCGATGAATTATTGGCATTATTGGTGCGCCAGCGCCATAAAGTTGAAGATTTTGCCCCCTTGGTGGAAATTAAAAATGGCAAAGTGGAATATGTGAGTGGGCTGATTTTTTCTGGTGTTAACTGGCGTATTGAGGCAGGGCAACATTGGCAAGTGCGTGGCCCGAATGGTTGCGGTAAAAGTACTTTACTTGGGCTTATTTTAGGGGATCATCCCCAATGTTATAGCAACGATATCACGCTTTTTGGTCGTCCACGGGGAAGTGGTGAAAGTATTTGGGAAATTAAACAAAGGATTGGCATTGTTTCTTCCGCACTGCATTTGCAGTATCGAGTGAGTTGCTCCGCCCTTGATGTGCTACTTTCAGGTTTCTTTGATTCTATTGGCCTATACCATAAACCCACTAAGCTTCAACATGATCTCGCTAAAGAATGGTTAGCTATTCTACATATGAGTGAATTGGCACACATCAGTTTTAAGCAACTAGAATATGGGCAGCAGCGATTATTACTGATTGGGCGGGCGTTAATTAAAAAGCCCTTATTGTTAATTCTTGATGAGCCGTACCAAGGACTCGATTTTATCAATCGTACCTTAGTGATGCGTACGCTAGAGATGATTGCCCATCATCATCTGAGTCAGCTTTTATATGTGTCCCATCATAGGGAGGATGCCCTACCATCCATCAAACACTTTATTGATTTCGTTAGACAAGGTGATGGATATTCGGTGCAAGTGAGCCACTCCGTTTATGGTTAAGTATTAAGTCATCGTTCATTTTAGTCTTGATGTTAGGATCGAACAGTATCGATTTGATCCTGAACAGTGTGAGCTGTAACAAAGTTTTTGCTCCCAAGGTGGGAAATAATTGTTTCTGGCCTACGCCAGAAACAATTGGTGTTTCTCAAAAGATCATCAATATAAATTTATCTATTAACGCTGTTTGTCAGGTGATTTTCGTTATGGCAAGACCCAAAAAATGCCGTCAGATCTCGAGTTGTGTACCCTGTAGCTTATTTAAGCCCAATGGTATTCCATCCGTAGAGCTAACCCATATCCAGTTAGCAGCCGATGAATTTGAAGCATTGGAACTCGGAGATGTACAAAGATTAAGCCAGCTCGATGCTGCAGTTTTGATGGGGATTTCTCGGCAAACCTTTGGGTATTTACTTGCAAGTGCCCGTAAAAAAGTAGCAACTGCGATTACGCAAGGCCAAGTGTTGAGATTGCCAAGCAAAACAGACAAGGATTTATCATGATTATTGCTATGCCTATGAGTCGTGAGCGACTCGCGGCCCATTTTACTAAAGCTCAACAGATAGGTTTTTTTGATGAGCACCATCAACTGATTTCCTTAGTGGATAATCCCGCACTTGATGGCGACTGCAGTGCTAAAAAAGCACTACTTAATCTTATTGTCCAACAAAAAACCAATATCGTTATTGTGCAGCATATTGGTGAGCGTATGTTGGGAAAATTATTAGATTCTGGGATCAGTGTGAGTAAAGGTGACGCGAGCCAAGCAGTCGCAACTTTATTAGCAAAAAGTACCGATCTTAATCTAAGGCTGACGGATGCATCCCAAGGGCGAGCATCGCTCAAGCATGCCGCTAAGGGCGGATGTTGTCATTCTAAAGACGGCTGTGGTTGCGGTGGTAAAGCGCATGCCCTAACTCATTCATCACGCCTTATTGGAGCGCCAACAGCAGAGGCGAAATCTGATAAGTCAGTGCATTACGCAGGTTTTAGGCCGTTAGGAAATAAATGATCACCGTTTTTATGTAGATTATTCTGTGGCGATTAACGTATAGGGGCGAGCCTGCGCCCCTCTTATATCGGCTAGCGAAAACACCTTGGCAAACCGCCCAAAGGTTTTACCATAAAACACACACTCTACTACAGGTAGGCAAAATACATTGTAACTCGCCGCTATCTCTGCTTGAGCCTCGCAATCGATATAGGCCATTTGGATGAGTGGAAATTCCTGCGATAACATTTCAGCAATTCTTGGTTTGAGCGTTTGGCATACTCCGCAGTTTGGCGCACCAAATAACAGCAATACCGCTGCTTTCCTCGCTAAAAGTCGTTCTAGCATTTCAGTTGAATCAATTTGTTGAATTAGGTCAGAGGCATTCATAGTCTTCATTATCATTTAATTATCGAGAGTCTGCTCACTCGTTCATTGGTATGATGAAAGCCATCCCATTATAACTGCGCTATTTCCCATTAATTTACCAAGATAGAAGCAAGTGCTCGTAGGGTCGATATGATGGCTATGATTAACCCTATCAGTTGTATAGCCGTTAGGTGAGTGTTTTGATTTCAATATGTTATATAAAATTTACTTATCTGGCACCACATCATCTTCAAGTGTTTCTACCTGTTTACCTTTTTTATTTACAAAAAAACAACATTAAATCTTGCATTATTACTGTGTGATGCATAGTATTTGCTGTGTGGCACACAGTGTGTGTGACACAGTGTTAAGGATAGGAATTCGACCATGACAAGTTCACAGCTAGTCAAAATGCGACTCGAGTTGCGCCGTGGGGTATTAGTGTTGGCGGTACTGGGATTATTAAAACAAGCCCACTACGGTTATTCGCTCCGCAAACAGTTGCAGGAAGGCGGTATCGATATTGACGAAGGGACTCTGTATCCCTTAGTGCGCCGCCTAGCCGATCAAGGATTGTTGGAGAGTGAGTGGCGTCAAGCCGAAGGGCGTGAGCGTCGTTATTACCAATTGTCATCATTGGGCGCTGAGTTGCTCAGTCAACTGACCGATGAATGGCAGCAACTTAATGGTGCTTTGGCTTTTTTACTGGAGCAAAGCGCTGACACTAATGGTACTGATACCACAAGTTCTGATAAGAACTCAGATACGAGTCAAAAGGAGATTTGATATGGAATTAGTCGATCGCTATATCGCCGCAGTGCAACGAGAATTGCCCGAGAACAAACGTCAGGAAATTGGTCGTGAGTTGAAAGCTAATATTTATGATCAATTGGACGCACTGTCTGAACAGGGCCAATTGACCGAAGTACAGGTGACTGAAGTGCTAAAGACGATGGGCCACCCACGTAAGGTTGCTCAGCAGTTTTCTCCCTCTACACCTATTGTTGCCATTGAGGATATTCCACTGTTAAAGCATACGCTTATTATGGTACTAGGCGTGTTATTTGTACTGCAAGTTGTTGGTGGAACTATGCAGTGGTTGGGGACGTCAGGGGCTAGTCTTGTCGGTTTTTTACACAATATTGCAGCGGGATTTATCGAAGATGCTTGTTTTGCTTTTACGGCTATCGTGCTGTCTTTTTGGTTAGTTTCGACACAAGAGAAGACTGTGACGGGGCGCCATTGCCAAACATGGGAACCCCAAAATTTACCTAAGGTTGGCCCTGGTTGGGAGTATATCAGTTTAAGTGATGTATTCACTGATCTTGCAACTTATATATTCTTGCTATTAGTGATTTGGCCTTCGGTATGGATGAGTCCTGAACAATTGAGCACTTTGACAGTGATATTCAGTGCCAATGCCCAGCAATTACTCCAGTGGTTTAGTCCAATTATTGTGCTTTCAGTCGTTAATAGCTTATGGCAATTACGTCGTCGCGTATGGGCTGTTGAGTTATTAGTGGCAAATATAGGCATTAATGTTGCTTATGCGCTGTTCTTATTAATACTTGCTTTTAGCGGTCCAATATTACAAAGCACCAATGAGGCGTGGCTGAGCATAGCCACATTAGCCATGCTAAATAAAGGGCTGAGTTATTGCTTGATTATTGTGGCACTGTTTCCTTGCTATGAAAGTGTGCGCGATATTTTGCGATGCAGAAAATGATAGACACGCAATCTTAATCACTATTTAAAGCCCCATAAAATAGGATTATCTGTGGACAAATTGTCTATGCCATAAGAAATAATGTGCGACACAGCACATAAAAATAGCAAAAATACGTCACCATCTCGTTGTTGAAGTGTGAAACTTTGATTTGGCTCAGTGTTTGGTTTGTAAGTGAAGCGTTAAATCGGCGCCAACTATCATCAACATTGGGATATGACAGATGAAATTAGCTGTATGTTTTTTACCGCTTTTGGGGTTGTCGTACACGGTTATCGCCGAAGATTTGGCCGATAATATTGAACGACTTGAAATTCGTGGTAGGCAAATTAATACCTTAGGACATAGCACTTCTGCTTCGGAGGGGATTGTCGGTGCGGCGGAGATAGCGAGTCGACCTCTGCTACGAACGGGAGAGATTTTAGAATTTGTCCCTGGGATGATAGTTACCCAACACAGTGGTTCAGGCAAAGCGAATCAGTATTTTTTGCGCGGGTTTAACTTAGACCATGGGACTGATTTTAATACTCGTGTCGAAGGTATGCCTGTCAATATGCGCACCCATGGGCATGGTCAAGGCTATACGGATCTTAACTTTTTAATTCCCGAGCTTTTAGGGGAGATCCGTTATGCAAAAGGGGCGTATTATCCAGAGGTTGCCGACTTTTCTGGTGCCGGAGCCGCGCAGTTGATGCTTGCAGACCAACTGGCTTATAACCAAGTTGGGGTGACTTTAGGGGAGTATGGTTACCAGCGGCTGGTGGCGACTCAAGCGTTAACTACGGATGTTGGGCGTTTTATTCTTGGCGCAGAGTTACAAGCCTATGATGGCCCATGGAAGGATATCAATGAAGATGTTAGCAAGGTTAATGTCGTCGCCCGTTATTTAACGCGACTCGCTGGCGGTGATTTAAGTGTGACTATGATGGCCTATGACAATAGCTGGAATTCGGCAGATCAGATCCCCGCACGCGCTGTGGAGTCTGGACTCATCGATTTTTATGGATCCTTAGACAAGGATGTGGGTGGCGATGCCAGTCGTTACAGCATTTCTGCCCATTATGATGCGGGGAATTGGCAGGGAAATGCGTATGCAATTCGTTCAACCATGGATTTATTCTCAAATTTTACCTATTTCCTAAATGATCCCGTCAATGGCGATGAATTTGAGCAAGTCGATGAACGCACCCTTTGGGGTGGGGATATTAAACGTGATTGGCATACATCCTTAGGTGGAACTCAGATTAATTACAGTTTGGGTGCTGATATACGTTACGACGATATAAGTGCAGTAGGGTTATACAATACTCAGGCGCGTCAAAGGTTAAGCACGGTAAGGCTTGATGAAGTGCAGGAATTATCAGGGGGTCTATTTGGTAAGCTCGAGTGGCTACCCCTTGATCAATGGCGTTTTAATCTAGGGCTGCGTTACGACTATTTTGATGTGCAGGTTGATAGTGACAATTCGCTCAACAGTGGTGATGCGTCCGATGGTATGTTGAGTCTCAAGGCGGGGGCTTCCTATTTATGGAGTGATAATCTTGAGCTTTATGTGAATGCAGGCCAAGGATTGCACTCAAACGATGCTCGTGGAGCAACGATCCAAGTCGATCCTGTTAGTGGAGATGAGGTTGATAAAGTCGATCTTTTAGTGCGCTCCAATGGGGGTGAGTTTGGTGTCAAATATTACGACCGCGATTTTATTAACTTTTCTGCGGCAGTTTGGTATTTGCAATTGGATTCGGAGTTAGTCTTTGTTGGCGATGCAGGTAACACTGAGCCAAGCCGTGCGTCTGAGCGTTATGGTGCTGAAATAACAGCATATTACTGGCTAAATGATGATATTAGTCTTGATATGGAGTTGGCATGGACCCATGCTCGATTTACCGAGGACGAAGCCGAAGAAGGCAAATATATCGATGGTGCTGTGCCTTTTGTTGGCAGTGCAGGGATAACCTATCGCCCCGACGGTGGCCTGTATTCCAGCATTCGCATTCGATACCTTGGTGAGCGGGTGCTTGATAATTTTAACGAGCATAAGGCCGATGATACGACCTTAGTGAATCTTGCTCTGGGTTATAAATTTGACCACTTTGACACTAAACTTGAATTGTTAAATCTGTTTGATAGTCAGGACCATGATATCGATTATTTCTATGCTTCACGCTTACCCGGTGAAGCGGCCGAAGGCATAGAAGATCAGCACTATCATCCCGTTGAACCCCGTATGATTAGGGTGAGTGTAAGCTATCACTTCTAGTGTTATGTGCTGAGTTTAACCGCCGACATGGGATTAAATTCAGCAGAATATTTGTGTTGATATCAGAAACTCAGGCTGCAATTATTTACTATTCTTTAGGTGGTAATGACGACTAGAATGCTATCTAAATGAATTTCGATTACAGGATTTTTGCGGCCAAAGCCCCCAATTATGAGTACGACAGCATCGATTGAGAACATTGACTATTGGCGACACCCAAGTCTATCTGGCATTGAATTAAGTCAGGCTGAGTTTACGCATTTTAGCTTCGATAAACATGTCCATTTGGATTATCACCTAGGCGTCGTTACTCAAGGTGCCCAACAGTTTGTGAATAAGGGCAGTTATTATCAGCTTGGTCAGCATAGTCTATCGACCCTAAATCCCGACGATACCCATGATGGACAAAGCCGTGACGCCGAAGGTTATCGGGTGAAAGTCATGTCTATCCCTGTGGAATATATGAATGAAGTTAGCCAAGAACTCGGCCTAAAGGAGCACTTTTTTAGCGCGCCTATGGTGGACGATGCGCTACTTTATCACTATTTTATCCACTTACATGAGCTTCTTATTCAAGGTCAAGTTACCGCGCTTGCGAGTGAGTCTCACCTGTTTAATTTCATTCAGCTACTCCTTAGACGCCATCCTAGCGGCATACTCAAGTGCAATTCACCGCAGGGTTTATCGACATTACAACTGGGCTTAGTTAAACAGCGAATGCATGATGAGCCTTGGCATAATACGCAGCTTGAAACCTTAGCGGGTGAAGTGAATTTGAGTAAGTTTCAATTTTTACGTCAGTTTAAACAGGCAACGGGGATGACGCCCCATGCCTATCTTAAGCGTGTGCGCTTAGAGCTAGCCAAAAAGTCATTATGTCATGGCACCTTAGTCGCTGATGTGGCGCAGCAGCTTGGATTTTTCGACCAAAGCCATTTGAATAAAGCCTTTAAACAAGCATTCCTACTCTCTCCTGTACAGTTTCAGCGGCGCATGCTTTAGTGCTTCTTGTCTTTTAAACTCCTTCTTATGGTGCAATTTATTACAATGCAGCCTTTGTCGAAGTTGTAATACTGGCCTTCATTATTTTTATTCGCGGAGTCGCCTTGTTATGGATTTATCCCTTTTACTCACCTTAGCCTTGATCCACGCTGTGGCTTTAGTCAGCCCAGGACCCGATTTTGCGATTATGGTAAAAATTGCCACTCAGCAGTCAAGAAGCGCTGCCGTTGCTGCTGCGGTGGGAATTTCGGTGGCCATTGTCGCTCACACTATTCTGAGTTTAACGGGCGTCAGTTTGGTTATTAAGAGTTCGCACACTTTATATTTGTTGGTGCAAATCATTGGTGCCTGTTATTTAGCGTGGATGGGATGGGGAGCTTTGCGTGCCGCTTTCGCGGTATTGGCGACATCGAAGGGAACTCAAGGTGTTAACGATAGTGGCATGGCAGGATCGGCCGTAACGCCAGTGCCTTTGGGTACAACGATGTCGCCTAAACAAGGCTTTTTAACGGGGCTTTATACGAATTTATTGAACCCCAAAGCGTTAGTTTTTTTCTTAACCTTGTTTTCTGCTTTGATAACTCCCAGTGTGACTGTGAGCACTAAAGTTGCAGCCGCCATGCTTCTCCTATTGCTATCACTGCTGTGGTTTGGTTTTCTGGCACTAATGCTGTCTAAGGTACAGGTACAACGCAAACTACAACGATTAACACCGGTTATTGATACTGTTATCGGCGTTATTTTTATTGCGGTGGCATTCGCGATCGTCTCTAACTTGCTGTTTTCGGCCTAATGGCGCCTAAATCTCTTGTGTTATGCTGTGTGCCATTTTTCAGGACATTATTGGATTTAAGGGATAAAAATGGCGCAAGTATTATGGATTATCCAAATCATCTCTAAGGGATTGGTACGCACCCTGCGGTTTAAGGCTCACATATTGCGCATGATATTACTGGGTTCATTGGGGGTGGCGATTCATGTCAGCGTAGTCAATGCCGCCGTTACCGATAACTCGCTACCGCAGGAGTCTATCCCGCTCGTTCAGGGATTTATTGATGCGGCAAAGGCACATGATCGTCAAGCTATTGCGGACTATATGGCTTATCCCATAAAGCGTACAAATCCTATCCCTGCGATTAACACTCCGGAGGAATTGCTTAAGCGTTTTGACCAAGTATTTGATCCAGAAATCCTTGAGACAATAGCACAATCTCAGGTTGAAGCTGATTGGCAGGCAATGGGGTGGCGCGGCATTATGTTAGGTAGCGGCACTATATGGATGGATTTTGATGGCAAGATTACTGCTGTTAACTATCAAACACCTGCAGAGACCAAACTTAAAGCTGAGCTTATTGCCAACCAAAAAACAGGGCTGCATGAAAGCGTGAGTCAGTTCGTTAGTCCGGAGTTAGCTTGGCAAACTGCCAAGTTTACGATTCGAGTTGATAATATGGGTAATGGTCAATACCGCTATGCATCTTGGGCAAAAGGTAAGCCATTGAGTGAAAAGCCTGATTTAGTGCTTAATCAGGGTAAGCTCGTGTTTGATGGCAGTGGTGGTAATCACTCATTTCAGTTTACAAGTGGCCCCTACCTTTATGTATGTGATGTGATCGTTTTAGGTACCAGCGATAGTCCAATAGGTGAGTTAGTGGTATTTAAGCATGATAAGGCCTTATTGCGTGAACCTGCGATTAAGGCTGAGTAGTTTGCGTGTTAGCTTTTTAGTGGCAAGGTTGGTGAAATGACCGATCGATTACTCACATCAAGTATCGATCGGCCGCGCCGGGAAGCGTTTAGGATAAAAGTGGAGCGTTAGTTACGTGATTGACCTCCTATTAGTGTCGGTTTGATATTAAAGGCCAAGCTATACATGACTGGCAGGACAATTAATGTCAGCACAGAAGCGAAGCCTAAGCCAAAGATGATGGTTATGGCCATCGAACCAAAAAATGCATCTGAAATTAAGGGGATCATTCCAAGCATTGTGGTTATCGCCGCCATCATGACAGGGCGAACACGGCTGACGCAGGAATCCAACAATGCACTATAGGCCGCTTTACCTTCACTTAGTTCAAGGTTGATTTGATCGACCAACACAATGCCGTTTTTGATCACCATGCCCGATAAGCTCAATAGGCCAAGCAGTGCCATAAAGCTGAAGGGCGCATCGAATAACAAGAGTCCCGCCGAAACCCCAATCAATGCGAGTGGTACAGTAAACCAAATGACCAATGGCTGACGTACAGAGTTGAATAGGAATACTGTAATTAAAAACATGGCAAGGTAACCCAGCGGAATTGAGCTAAACACCGCTGTTTGCGCTTCACCTGCGGTTTCATATTCGCCGCCCCATTCGAGGTGGTAGCCAGCAGGTAAGGCGATAGCTTCAACCTTATCTTTGACCTTACGTAGCACAGAGTCCGCCGTTTCATCGCTGCCTAATTTAGGATCTGCCAAGACAGCAAGCATGCGCATACGGTCACGGCGCATCACCAGTGGATTTTCCCATTCGGTATTGAAGTTACTGACAACTTGGGTTGCTGGTACAAAGGTGCTGTGTTCACTACTCCAAATTTGTAGTTTCCAGAGACTATCAGCTTGCAAGCGCTCCTCGGCGGGTGCTCTTGCGACTATCGGCAACAAGTGGCTGGTTTCTCGATATAAACCAATTTGTTTACCGCTAAAGTTAACCAGCAGTGCATTGTCGAGATCTTGTTTACTGATCCCCGTTTCCCGTGCTTGGGCATTTTCCAATTGCGGACGAACTAACGGGACTTGGTTACGCCAGTCGTGGCGTATACCATCCATGCTTGGCTCCGCGTAGAAAATAGCTTCGACTTGGGCACCTAATGCTCTTAGGACTTCAGGATCATCACCATAGAAACGAGCCTCAATTTTGGCTGCGGGGGATGGACCATTTTCCATATTTTTTAAGCGATATTGTGCCTGTGGGAAGCGTTGATTTAAAAAACGCTCCAGTTCCGGCATATAGTTTTTCACCGCCTCAAGATCCTGCATTTCTACAATCAACTGGGCGAATGCAGGGTAACCTTTTTCGGGCTGATAAGGCAGAATAAAACGCTGCGCCCCTTGGCCTATTACTGTCGTTAGGTGGGTCAGGCCAGTATGCTGTTGCTCAGCTTGTTTGAGTAATTGTTGTTCAATATCAGCAGCAAAGCGCTCCGTTGCTTTAATATCAGTGCCTTCAGGCATCCAAATATCCACAAAAAAGATTGGCGTATTGGATGCGGGAAAAAACACATTTTTAATATGACCAAAGCCAATCACGGCACTCACTAACAGCACACCAACCAGCAGTATGCTCACAATTCTAAATCGCAGCGCTAGGGTTAAACTGGCTCGATATAAGTTGAAAACCCAACCCTTATAAGGATCTTGCTCATCATCACTTGGCGCATCTTTAAACAACAAATGACAGAAGAAAGGGGTGAGGGTAATTGCGGTGATCCAACTGATAGATAATGAAATCATCAGCACTTGGAACAGTGAGCGACAAAATTCTCCTGAGGCATTTTGCGATAATCCGATAGGCGCAAAGGCGATGATGGCAATAATGGTTGCACCTAACAGTGGCCATTGAGTCTGGGAGACAATTTGTTTTGCCGCTTCTAAGCGCGTCTTGCCACGGCGAAGGCCAATTAAAATTCCTTCGGTGACAACAATCGCGTTATCGACCAACATACCTAAGGCGATAATCAACGCACCGAGTGAAATGAGCTGTAGCTCAATACCTAGCACTTTCATTACGATGAAAGTCCCTAAGATGGTTAACAGCAGGATAAGCCCCATTAATAAGCCTGAACGTAAGCCCATAAACAGCAACAGTACGGCAATAACGATGGCAATTGACTCTAATAGATTGATTAAAAAGCCATTAACGGTGTCATCTACCGCCGAACTTTGGTTGTAGACTGTATCTAAATTCATTCCAATCGGACGTTGGGATTCGAGTTCGGTGAGGCGTTCACTCACCCTTTGACCGACTTCGACGACGTTTACACCGCTAGAGAAGGAAATGCCTAGGGATAGCGCAGCTTCGCCTTTGTTGTGGTAAAGCACTGTCGGGGTTTCGTTATAATCCTTTGCAATATTGGCAATATCGCCTAAATAGATAAGTTCCGTGCTGCCGGGTGGACTGACAATCAAGCGGGCGAGATCCTGAATACTGCCAAATTCACCAGTGGGATGAATGCGGATTCGATTATCACCAATCACTAGGCTTCCTGCATTGGAGACCACGTTTTGATTATTGATAAGGCCATAGATATAGCTTTGATCTAACCCTAGCGCCGAGAGTTTTTGCTGAGATATTTCAATGACCACTTGCTCGGTAATACTGCCCACAACTGAAACTTTTTTTACCCCTGGCACGAGTACTAACTCACGGCGTAAATAGTCGGCATAATTGCTCAGTTCTCGGTTGCTGTAATCTGGCCCTGAAAGATTAAATAAAATCCCGTATACATCACCAAAGTCATCCATGACTTGTGGGGTCCCTGTGCCTGGAGGTAATTGGCCCGCAGTATCATTGACCTTACGGCGCACTTCATCCCATACCTGTGGCAGGCTAGTTTTATCGTAACTGTCTTTGATCTCAATTTGGATTTGTGACAAACCCGCACTGTTAATAGAGGTCACATGCTTGACTGCATCGAGTTGTTGTAGGGCATCTTCCAGCGGTAGGGTAACTTCTTCTTCAACTTGTTCTGGCGAGGCACCGGGATAAGCCGTGATCACTAGGGCTTCTTTGATGGTAAATTCGGGAAACTCTAACTGTCCTAATCCCGTAAAGCTGATGCCACCACCAATTAATAGGAATAACACAAACATCCAGCTAATGACTTTGTGACGAATGGAGTATTCAGCAATATTCATCACTTATACTCCACGCTGCCAGCGCAGTGGTTTAACTTTCATCCCCGTGGATAACTGAGACACGCCCGCACTGACAATAAGATCGCCTTTATTTAGACCACCAAGAATTTCAATCCCTTGATTGGTTACGCGTCCCAGTGTCACTGGTGCGGGGACGACTTCGCCTGATTGAGTTTGATATACCCAGACCTGTACTTGACCGTCTTGGTCACGTTTATCGATAGCGGTAACAGGTACAATAGCTGAAATTTGATTAGGAGCTTTAACCAAGGCTAAGGTTAGCTCGGCACTCATTCCTGGCAATAGCTGCACATTGTTAGGTTGTGGGAGCGAAAACACCACTTCATAGGCTTGAGTACCCGGCGTAACTTGGGTTGAGTACTCTTTGAATTTAGCATCAAACTCCATTCCTTCTAGCGCGGTGAATCGCACCTTTGCGGTAAAGTTTTTCTGCTTAATATACTCGTTTAAGCCTGCGGCCATCGCTTCGGGCACGTGGATGCTGACATCGAGCAAGTTATTATTTTGCAGTGTTAACACCCCTTGGTTTGCCTGCACTATTTGGTGGTTATCCACTAAGCGCTTAGCGATAGTGCCACTAAAAGGGGCGGTTAAACGGGTATAACTCAGTTGATCGCGCGCGGCTGCTAAAGCGGCTTTGGCGGATTTTAGCTGAGCTTGGGTGCTATCGAATTCGGCTTGTGAAATCAGTTTGCGATTCAATAACTCTACTTTACGTTGATAATCCGCAGCCAAAAGTTCATGGTCGGCTTCACGCGTCATCAAGTTGTTATGTGCATCCCTGTCGTCCAGTTTGGCAAGCAAGCTTCCCTCTGTGACTTTTTGTCCTTCAACTAATGCAAGTTCAGTCAATTGTCCTGAAATACGAAACGATAACTCGGCACGGCTATTGGCTGCTACGCGGGCAGGGAAGGTTCTAAAATCCCCGCCTTCGAGTTGTATCACCTCAAACAGTTTTACTGGACGAACCGCTGGAGTTTGCACTGAACTCTCGGCAGGTGAACAACCACTGAGCAAGGCTGGAAGCAGCGCCGCTAAGGGGAGGAGTCGATATGATGTCATGGGAGGTTCCTTGATAACAAATTGTCAGCATTTCAGAGGCGCGAAGATAACAGTTAAATTTGTTGCAATAAACGGGATTGTTTGGGATTATCGGTCTCATATAATGAGATTGAAATTAGGGCAAAAATGAAGACAGAGGACTTAGCACTATTCCACCGAATAGCTGAAACAGGCAGTTTGATTGAAGCCGCTGATTTACTTAACTTACCTAAATCGACGGTCAGTCGCCGTCTGCAGGCATTGGAAGATGAGCTGAATATTAAACTGTTTCACCGTCAAAGTCGTTCGATGACATTAACCTCGGCGGGCAGCCATTTTTACCTGCGTTCACAAAATATTTTGGCCCAACTCGATGAAACCTTATTTGAGATGACCAATGATGACGCCGAGATCAGCGGGCATTTACGCATTCAAATGTTCCCTATCCATAGTATGAAGATATTGATGCAAGCCATTTTTCGTTTTATGGATATGCATCCCAAACTCACAGTTGAAGTAATTAGCAGCGCTGAATCCGTCGATATGGTCAAGCATAACCTCGATGTCGCTTTTGTGGTTGAGCCTGCTTTAGATACCTTAGATTTAGTGGTACGCCCTATTTTTACAACGGATCTTCGCTTTTATGCTAGCCCTGAGTATTTAGCCGCACACGGTATACCAAAAACACCTCAAGAGATTGAGTCACATAATGTTTCTTTATTTCGATTATCCAATGGCAAAATTTTTAATGAGTTATGGATAGGGTTGGAAGAAGAAGTCAGAGTGCGGGGGAATTTTTGTTCGAACAGTGTGGAAGTCGCGGTTGAGTTTGCATTACAAGGCAGAGGTATTGTCTATGCGCCCACAGAGGTGGTTGCTGAATTTGTCGAAACGGGTGAGCTCGTTACCCTACTGCCAGAAATTGATGCTCATCAAGGTGAGTGTTTCTTAGCATATCCATCAAGGCGTTATGTGAGCTTAGCTAGCCGGCGTTTTATTGACTTTATCATGCAAGAATTAGTGCCCAATGGCGTACCGACCAATATGAGCGAGATGAGTACTCGCCGGACATGTAAAGTCTCTAAAGAAGCCTTCCCTCACGACGATTTGCGTTTTCGCATTAAAGAGTCCGTCTAAGGTTAATGGGTCGCACTATTGGCGTTTACAGTAGTGACTTTTACAGGCTCACATATCTGCTGCGCCAGCCAATAGCAGGCAATTCCCATTAAAATATTGGTCACAGGTAGCGCGAGCAATAAGCCTTTTACCCCGCCAATATAGGAGCCCAATGCCGCCAATGGCAACATCAGCAATACTAAGCGGCACAGATTAATCACCAAGGAGTTTATGGGTCTGTGATAGGCGTTTAGGGCGGTAGCGAAAATAATCACTATCCCCAAAGGCCCGTAAGCGCAGGGCAGTACTAAAATATAAAAACTAAGCCATTCCAATACTTGCGGATCCGTACTAAATAAGTGTGCTATGGGTTCAGCCAAAAACACCAGTGGTATATAGAGTAAGGTTTGGAAGATAAAGATAAATTTAAGTGATAACAGCAGTGCTTCTTTGGCTCTTTGTGGTTGCCCTGCACCTAAGTTTTGCGCGATAAAAGGCATTAGGCTTGACGACAGTGCCATTACGACAATCAATAATACTGACTCTAACCGCGTACCCGCTCCAAAGGCGGCAACAGCGCTGTGGTCTATATGTGCCAACATGGCCATGATCACGGCATTGGCAAGCGGGTTAATTAAATTCATTAATGCCGCAGGTTGTGCAATATGGGCAAGTTTACTCCAATTGGCGCGCATTCTATCGATATCGAAAGCCGCCCACTCCAACATTTTACGCTTAATAATCAACAAATAACTGGATAGCGATAAAGCCACAACCCAAGCAATAAGGGTTGCAATGGCAGCCCCTTGAATTTCTAAGCGTGGAAATGGGCCAATCCCAAAGATAAGTAAAGGATCCAGAATAAGGTTAATGATCGCCGCAAGTGACATGATCATTGCAGGTGAGCGGGTGTCACCAGTTGAGCGTAAACCTTGATTGCCCACCATTAGCACGACCAGCAATGGTGCGGCTAAATACCAGTAAATCATATAGTCGCGGATCAGTGGCAGACTGCTTTCATTCGCCCCAAGCAAACTAAACAGCGGTGTAATAAAAATGCTGCCAAGGGCCGATAAACTGGCTGTTAATATAAACGTCAGCAGTAAGGCATCGTGTAAAAATACTTTGGCTTTAGGAGCATTTCCTGAGCCGATAAGACGCCCAAGGTTGGTTGAAACACCTGCACCAATACCGATAGCAATGCTCGAAATAATCAGGGTAACCGGAAAGGTAAAACTGATGGCAGCTAAAGGCTCTGTCCCTAATTGACTGATAAAAAAAGTGTCAGCGAGGCTAAAACCTAGAATGGTCATAATGCCAATCAAGTTAGGGAGGCTCATGTTGAGCAGTACACGACCAATTGGCGCGGTGAGCAGCCCGTGTCTGTCTTTCATGGGAAAAATAGTGCCTTGTTTGCGTGCGGAGGCGGAATTCTAGCAGGATTGTGCCCGCTTTAAAAAACCGACATCAAAAAAAAGAAATTTTTTTTGTAAAGGCACTTGGATCTGACAAGTATTAACCCCATATCACAGACATCAAAGAGGAAGGCGGATAAGCCTCCTTTTTTCATCACAAATCGCCTCGATTGTTGGGCATTAAATCATTAGGAGAGTTCATAGATGAATATTCGTCCATTACATGACCGCGTAATCGTTAAGCGTCTAGAAGTTGAATCAACTTCAGCGGGTGGCATCGTTCTAACAGGAAGCGCCGCTGAAAAATCAACTCGCGGTGAAATCCTTGCAGTGGGCAATGGCCGTATTCTAGAAAACGGCACAGTTAAACCACTGGATGTGAAAGTGGGTGACGTGGTGATCTTCAATGAAGGTTACGGCGTTAAGAAAGAAAAAATTGACGGTCAAGAAGTCTTGATCCTGTCAGAAGCTGACCTGATGGCAGTAGTAGGTTAATCCTTCGCATCAATTCGACATTCCAATTAATCATTAAAAATTTAAAGGATAATCAAGATGGCAGCTAAAGAAGTTGTATTTGGTAATGACGCTCGTGTAAAAATGTTGGCTGGTGTAAATATTCTCGCGAACGCAGTGAAAGTGACCTTAGGCCCTAAAGGCCGTAACGTGGTATTAGACAAGAGCTTCGGCTCACCACTGATCACTAAAGACGGTGTTTCTGTTGCCAAAGAAATCGAGTTAGAAGACAAATTCGAAAACATGGGCGCGCAAATGGTGAAAGAAGTTGCTTCTAAAGCCAACGACGCCGCCGGTGATGGTACTACTACAGCAACTGTACTGGCTCAAGCCATTGTGACTGAAGGCTTAAAAGCCGTTGCAGCCGGTATGAACCCAATGGACCTGAAGCGCGGAATCGACAAAGCCGTTATCGCTGCCGTTGCTGAATTAAAAGCTTTATCACAACCTTGTGCAGATTCAAAAGCGATTGCACAAGTTGCGACTATCTCTGCAAACTCTGACGAATCTATCGGCGAAATCATCGCAACTGCGATGGAAAAAGTCGGTAAAGAAGGCGTGATCACAGTCGAAGAAGGCCAAGCGCTGGAAAACGAACTGGACGTAGTAGAAGGTATGCAGTTCGACCGTGGCTACCTGTCTCCATACTTTATCAACAAGCCAGAAACAGGCAGCGTTGAATTAGATCACCCATTCGTCCTGTTAGTAGACAAGAAAATCTCTAACATTCGCGAACTGTTACCTATCCTTGAAGGTCTGGCAAAAACGGGTAAGCCATTGCTTATCGTTGCTGAAGACGTTGAAGGCGAAGCATTAGCAACTTTAGTTGTGAACAACATGCGCGGTATCGTGAAAGTGGCTGCTGTTAAAGCACCTGGCTTTGGCGATCGTCGTAAGGCAATGCTGCAAGACGTAGCAATCCTGACTGGCGGTACTGTTATTGCTGAAGAAATCGGCCTAGAGCTTGAAAAAGCAACCCTGGAAGATTTAGGTACAGCTAAGCGTGTTGTGATCACTAAAGACAACACCACCATCATCGATGGTAACGGCGAGCAAACACAAATTGCTGCTCGTGTAAGCCAAATCAAACAACAAGTTGAAGAATCAACGTCAGACTACGACAAAGAAAAACTGCAAGAGCGTATGGCTAAACTAGCTGGCGGCGTAGCAGTGATTAAAGTTGGCGCAGCGACTGAAGTTGAAATGAAAGAGAAAAAAGCCCGCGTTGAAGATGCTCTGCATGCAACTCGCGCTGCGGTAGAAGAAGGCGTGGTTCCTGGCGGCGGTGTTGCTCTGGTTCGCGTAGCTTCTAAGATCGCTGACGTTGAAGTATTAAACGAAGACCAAAAACACGGTGTGGTTATCGCACTGCGTGCAATGGAAGCACCACTGCGTCAAATCGCCACGAACGCGGGTGAAGAAGCGTCAGTTGTTGCTAACACAGTGAAGAACGGCAGCGGTAACTTCGGTTACAACGCCGGTAACGACACTTACGGCGACATGTTAGAAATGGGTATCCTTGACCCAACTAAAGTGACTCGTTGTGCGTTGCAATTCGCAGCATCAATTGCTGGCCTGATGATCACCACAGAAGCTATGGTTGCTGAGATCCCACAAAATTCTGCGCCAGATATGGGCGGAATGGGCGGAATGGGCGGCATGATGTAATTTTTGCTGGTCTAAAACGTTGATTACGGCGTTGCTGCTCGCTCACATACACACAACGTATGCTACGCTCACAGCGCCTTGTATTGAACGTTTTATCCTGCGCAAAAACATCTGCGGTCTTTAGCTTAATCGCTTAAACCTAAATTCTTGTAAGAGAAAAATGAAAACCCCGACTCGGGTAACTGAGTCGGGGTTTTGTTTTTTGGCGCTGACAGCGCCAGAGAGTTGATGTTATCTCGGCTAATATAGATGCTGCGAATGGACTACAGCAGCGCTATAAGGTTCAGTATTTCCTAATTGCCTGCCGCAGGCTTTCGCACTGTTACACCAGTGACACGCCGTGAATACATCCCTGTAGGCTCTACTAAAACATATATGGACCCATCCGGTTTGCAAGACATTCGATATCAATTTTGAGAAGAGTTCATTGCACCCATATATTCGGCCTGTTATTGAGGGATTCCTCTGGCCCTGATGGATATTTGCTTCTACTGTCCTTATCATCCCTGCGGCTTCATCAGAGCCTGTGTTTTCGTAAGGTTTTTAGTAGATCAGTCTGACTGTCTCATCATCAAATCAAGTGTCTTAGCAACTTGCTGGTTGGTTAATCGTTAACATAATAAGTACATTTGATGTTGTTACATAGCGAGCCGAAACTCTTCTTCACGTGCCGCGATAACCCATGACATTCTGGCGAGCTTATTCGCGACGGCCACACACGCACGATTGAAACCTCGGCGTTCCGCTAGCTGGATAGCCCAACAACTCAACTTATCCGACTTACTCCCACTGTGCCGCAACACCGCTCTGGCGCCGTGGATGAACAGCGTACGTAAATAGGCGTTTCCCCGCTTACTTATCCCGAGGAGGTTATCTTTCCCGCCACTGCTGTGCTGCTTAGGTACTAAGCCACACCAAGCTGAAAAATGTCGGCCATTGCTAAAGTCTTTACCGTCACCCACTGCAGCATAAATCGCCGTAGCGGTGACAGGCCCAACACCAGGGATAGTCTGTAATCGCTGACAAATCACATTGTTTTGAGTTTCGTTTAGTACTTGAGTGTCACAACTCTTAAGCCGTTTTTCAATGTCGATAACCTCATCATATAACTGATAAAAGATGGCTCTACCCTTGGTGGTCAGTGTATTGGCTTCATCGATCAAAATATCAGGTAGCTGGGCTTTAAAAGCCGATTTACTTTTGGTCATCACAATGCCGTATTCCGCTAGCATCCCTCTGACTTGATTGATTAAAGCTGTTGATTGTTTAGTTAATCGTTCCCGCATACGGTGGAGCAGTTGCACATCTTGCTGCTCGACGCTTTTGGGTTTTACAAACCGCATGTTGGGTCGCTGCGCAGCCTCCGCAATGGCTAGCGCATCGTTGTAGTCATTTTTATTACCTTGCCTAAAAGGAACCACATACTGCGGGGCAATTAACTTAACTATGTGCCCAAATTGCTCAAATTCTCTGGCCCAATAACTCGCGCCGCCACACGCCTCCATAACGATAAGGCAAGGCTCAATTTTCGCGACAAAGGGCAGCAAGTCTTTGCGTCTAAGCATTTTCTTTTTGATTAACTTGCCAGCTTTATCAACACCAACAAGATGAAAAACAGACTTTGCGATATCTAAACCGATTGTAGTAATCTTCATAGGTGGACCCGTCCTCTTTCTGATGAGTTTTAGCGACTACATCGTGGCCCATTGCGAGGCCGATTTAAAGTGGATGGGTCCATTCCATTATCCATGTTTTAGAAGGTCACTGGTGCAACAATGCCAGTTTTGGTGTAACCATTGAGTGAAGAGTTACACTCCTATCCTATCTTTGATTTTTGTTTTTTAGAAAATTTAATAATGGGGGCTCATTAAATTTCGTGGCGACATCCTGTCGCCGATGGTCACTGGTGCTCCTTTGTTGGAGTCGGTGTATTCATTTGATTTTGGTGAGATTATTAGTGGCCTAATAAAACGATTCTATCTCTCTTTAGCCTTATGGTGTGAGGTGTTTGGGGGGAGAACGTGCAACTTGTTATCATGACTAGAACACTTGAATCGAACCGGTAAATTCGGAGGCGGATTTGTTTGAGTCATGCTGCCGTATCTTGCCTTAATTGTCGATAATAGTTTTCCTCATATTCAGCTGGCGGGATATCGCCAATCGAGCCCAGTAATCTTCTGTTGTTAAACCAGTCAACCCAATCCAGCGTTGCAAGCTCGACCTGCTCCAACCCTCGCCAAGGGCCGTCTTTATAAATGACCTCGGCTTTGTACAGGCCATTTATCGTCTCGGCTAATGCATTGTCATACGAGTCACCAACGCTGCCGACAGACGCGGTAAAGCCTGCTTCTGATAATCGTTCTGAGTATCGTATCGAGACATACTGGCTTCCTCTGTCGCTGTGATGAATAACGCCTTTAGGCTTGCCCCTGGCCCATAAAGCCTGTTCCAGTGCATCCAGAATTAACTGCGTCTGCATCGACTTCATTACCCTCCAGCCCACAACTTTACGGGAGAACACGTCGGTGACGAAGGCGACGTAAACGAAGCCTGACCAAGTGGCCACATAGGTAATATCTGCCACCCAAAG
The DNA here is from genome assembly GCF_023159115.1 of Shewanella sp. JNE2. Classification (NCBI taxonomy): domain Bacteria; kingdom Pseudomonadati; phylum Pseudomonadota; class Gammaproteobacteria; order Alteromonadales; family Shewanellaceae; genus Shewanella; species Shewanella sp. JNE2. The sequence goes on from NZ_CP096169.1 coordinate 710,340, forward strand.
CTGGTTTGGCCGACTTGCCGTAAACTCCCGGTTAACCAGATCCAGCGGCTTAGCAGCACTCTCATCAGGGATCGTTGTGACACAACGACGTCCTCGTCGCACGCCCTGGATCCCAAGAGTGCTCATCAGTCTGGCAACAGTACAGCGGGCTACTGTAAAGTCTTCTCGCTTCAGTTGCTTCCAGACCTTCCTGATGCCATAGCATTGCCGATTGTCCTGCCATACGCGCAGAATCTCTGGCTTTAACGCCTCATCCTGATGATAACGCTGACAGCGCAGCTGTGGCTGGGCTGCAAGTGACTTGCACCGGAAATACGTTGATGGCGCGATTTGCAGCACACGACAAATCGGCTCGACACCATGCAACGCTCGGTGCGAATCAATGAACTGGACTATTTCTTCGGTTTGCGGTCGAGCTCCGCTTGGGCAAAAAACGCAGCAGCTTTTTTCAGGATCTCGTTGGCCTGCTTAAGCTCTTTGTTCTCTCGCTCAAGTTGTTTGATCTTGGCTGCGGCATCGGTGGTAACTCCAGGCCTTTTGCCTGAATCCACCTCAATTCGATTAACCCAAGCCCTTAATGTCTCAGGTGTACAGCCAATTTTTGATGAAATAGACACCAGCGCTGCCCACCTGGAAGGGTGATCATGCTCTGAGGTTAAAACCATACGAACTGCGCGTTCGCGGACTTCTGCGGAATAAGTTGTTCTCTTGTTCATAGACTAATTCTCTCAAGAAAATTAGCCTCCGACAAACCCGGTATGATTCAACTCTAAACTTGGGGCAATAACGGCTACAGATAATTTCAATGAGTAAAATGATGGCTGAACAACGAGATTATCAATTATTGAGTAAAGCATTTAGCAAGTCTGTTATTTTAGAATTGGCTAAAAGCAATGAAAGTGAAATATTAAAAAATATTGCTAAAGAATCGTCCATAGTTAAAGAGCTACTTGATAATAATTCTTTTAAAGAAGTATTTGAGAATTTGTACTTGAAATTGAAAAGTAATTATAGGAATGAATATGTATATAAGAATGCAATAGCAGAGAAAATTGTTAGAGGGCGACATAAATTAGCTAATGTTAGTTATGTGACAGAGTTTAGAGTTGGCCATTCAATTGCTGACGTTGCTGTTTTTAATGGCACATCTACAGCATATGAAATTAAAACAGAGTTTGATTCTTTTGAAAGATTAGAATCTCAGTTAAATTCTTATAGTTTGGTTTTTGATAGGGTATTTGTTATGGTACCTGCTCTCTATGTTGATAAGGCCGTTTCAATAGTGCCACCTCACGTAGGAGTATTAGAACTAACAAATAGATACTCTATTTCAGAAAAGAAAATTGCGATATCTAATGCTAATAATATCTGTACGAATGCAGTTCTTAACTGTCTAAGACCTAAAGAGTATTTGGATATTACAAGTAGACGATTTGGTTATATACCTTCGATAAGTCCAAAAACAGTAAAGCAAGATTGTTTATCCCTGTTTAAAGAATTAGGTCCGAAAGAGGTTCATTTAGAATTTGTTAAAACACTCAGAGAAAGAGAGTTAGATGAACTTGATAGGAAAGTAATACTTTCTCTACCTAGTTCATTGACTTCTGTGATCTTGTCGGCAAATTTTAACAAAAAGTTGTTGCACAAATTTCATTCATGCATAACCCGCTCTGGCAGGATAGTTGTCACTACTTAAAATTTAACCAGTTGGGGCGTTAAGGCTTAATTGTGCCGAGTTATAGTGAAGAACGTAAGCAGCAGATTTTGAACAAGTTACTGCCTCCTTCGAACATGACCGTAGCAGAAGTTTCCAGACAAGAAGGGATTGGCGTACAAACTTTGTATAATTGGCGGGATAAAGCCAAACAACAAGGTCGTCCTGTGCCCGGAAGTAAACCAACCTCAGAACATTGGTCAGCAGAAGCTAAGTTTGCCACAGTGCTTGAAACTGCCAGTTTAAATGAAGCCGAATTGAGTGAGTATTGTCGAGCTAAAGGTCTGTATGTTGATCAGGTAAAGGCCTGGAAAGCCAATGCACTGCGAGGGTTTATGAGCTCCCGCGAGCAGGAATTGGAAGCTAAACGGCAGCGCCAAGCCGACCATAAGGAAATTAAACAGTTAAAGAGCGAGTTGAGGCGCAAAGAAAAAGCTTTGGCTGAAACCGCAGCCTTGTTGGTGCTTAGAAAAAAGTTAAATGCGCTTTGGGAGAACGACAACGAGGACGATTAACCGTAAGCGGTTAATAAACCCCACATACCAATAATACCAATACTTTGACATAGTGCCTTTTTCATCGGAGGCACTATGAACCAAGAGCAAAAGCGCGCCCATTGGGCAACAGTTGTTGAGCAACAAAAACAAAGCACGCTTTCCATCAAGCAATTCTGTGCAGACAGCGGCATCAGTTATCAAACCTTCTACTATTGGTCTAAGCGATTGCGTTCTCCTGACGCAACGCAAACACTTCAGCCTATTATTTTCAATGAATATGAAGAGACGAAGGCTGAGTCGGTGATCATTACTTTTGCCAATGGTATTCGCGCTGAATTACCAACAACACTGAGTACCGCTCAGATCAAACACTGGGTAGATGCCTTGCAATGACTCCCTCCGGCAAGGTCTTTCTGGTCTCCGGTGTCACCGACATGCGAAAGTCTATCGATGGTCTGTCGCTCATTGTCGCCGAACAACTCGACATGGACCCGTTCAGCGAGGCCTGGTTTATATTCTGTAATCGCGGACGCGATAAACTCAAAATCTTGTTTTGGGATACCAACGGGTTTTGGCTTTACTATCGCCGTTTGGAGAACGGTACCTTCAAATGGCCTCGCCCGAATTCCCAGGGCGTGATTGTCATTAGCAAACCGCAACTTCACTGGTTGCTCTCTGGGCTGTCACTCAAGCCGCGTGCATGGCGCATGTGCGCCGCAAGTTCACCGATGCTCAAAAGGCATCCCCTTCGAAAAAGGCAGGGAAACCCGAAAAGGCCCTGGCCTTTATCGCCAAATTGTATGGGATAGAAAAGCGAGCCAAAACGCTGTCGGCCGAAGCCCGCCAACAGCTGAGGATGCAAGAAAGCCTCCCCATATTGAATGACTTCAAAGCGTGGCTCGATAGCCTGAATGTGCTGCCCAAAGGAGCATTAGGCCAGGCCATCACCTACACCAAGAATCAGTGGCCTAAGCTGCTGACCTACCTGGAAGATGGACATATCAGCATCGACAACAATGTGACAGAGCGGGATATCCGGCCGTTCACGACGGGGCGAAAAAACTGGATGTTCTCAACGTCAGTCGGTGGTGCGAAAGCCAGTGCCAATCTGTATAGCTTGGTCATGACGTGTCGGGCGAATGACATCAACCCCTATTATTACTTCCGGCACCTGTTCACGGAGTTGCCAAAGCGTTCAATCGCCGATGATATGTCGGATCTGATGCCATGGAATGTTTATCTCAGTGGAATTGAGTAGGGCTTCACTGGTTCATTAACCGCTTACGATTAACCTTGGTCTCAGAGCGCACTGAATGTGTAAACTTGATACAGGAAGCGAACCAGGCTGGCGCCAGGCTTCATCTGACTTGCGAAGAAGCTGGCATTACACTGCGCACTTATCGGCGCTGGTATCGGGATGGCCAGATCACCGCAGACAAAAGGCCGGATGCGATTCGGCCGCAGCCATCGAATAAGCTGACGGAAAAAGAACAGGCGAAAATCATCGAGGTGTGTAATTGGCCAAAGTTTGCCAGCTTACCGCCATCGCAAATCGTCCCAACGCTGCTGGATGAAGATGAATATTATGGTTCTGAATCAACATTTTATCGGGTATTAAAAGCCTTTGGTCAGCTGCATCATCGCGGCCGGAGTTTAGCGCCGAAAGGGTCAACGCTGCCAACGACCTACACAGCGACCGGGCCTGGCCAGGTGCTCTGTTGGGATATCACCTACTTGCCAAGCACGGTGCGTGGGCAGTTTTATTACCTGTACATGCTGGAAGATTTGTTCAGCCGGAAAATTGTTGGTTGTGAAGTGTTTGAACAGGAAAGTGGAGAAAACGCCGCGAAATTGTTAGAGCAGACACTGGTCCGGGAGAAATGTTTACACAGTGGAGTCGTGCTGCATTCGGACAACGGTGCGCCAATGAAATCGCAGACCATGCGAATGAAGGCGTATGAGCTTGGTGTAACGACATCGTACAGCAGGCCACGAGTGAGCAACGATAACCCGTTTGCAGAGTCGTTGTTCCGCACCTGTAAATATCGGCCTGATTGGCCATCAGCAGGTTTTAAAAGTATCGATGAAGCAAGGACTTGGGTGCTGAAGTTTACGCGCTGGTACAACTACGAACACAAGCACAGCAAACTACGGTTCGTGACCCCGCACCAACGTCATACCGGTCAGGATCAACTCCTGCTGGCAAAGCGCAAAGAACGGATTGAAGCGGCGAAAGCAGAAAATCCAAGTCGTTGGGGAAAACGAGAAGTACGGAACTGCGAACCTGTGGGACCGACAACACTGAATCCGGAAAAAGAGTCAGTTAAAGAAGTGGAAAAAAAGGCCGCTTAAAACGGTCGATGGTGACAACTAGCTTGAAAAACGCCGTATCATAGCTCTCACATATAACCAATCTTGCCCCATGTCATCAATGACCTCTACGGGCTCACCTAGTTTTAGATTTGCTAATATTGTAGATGAAAACCCTGCTTCTTTTCTAAAGTTAAGACTATTAGTTGTAACAACGGCCCAATTGCCAGAGATTGTTAATATAGTTCCATTTTTGACTAATGTTTTCAATGACTCAACATCTTTAGCTTCTGATAAATAGGATGTAATATGCTCGTAGTTTTGTTGGAACACGATTAGGATTGCACCAACCAATAATGGCATGAAAAAATATTTTAGAAATGCCCATAGAAGATTTAATCTATCTTCATCAAGAGTTTTGATTAAAGCAGGTTGTTCGAGTACAGATTGAACTAATTCTTCAGTATCTTTATCAAAAAAATCATTGGCAGCATTTGTGTTTAATTTCTGGCTATCTCTTGCTTTTAGAAGTGCAAGCATCCTACGTCTTTTTCGAGAAATGAGTGTAGTGATAACTGCTTGTTTGGTTGAATTGCTATAATGAATCCAATTGAATCGTTCTTCTCTGCTTCTTAAGCAGCCTCTACAATAACCTCTTGCATCAGTTTGACAGACTCCTATGCAAGGACTTGCTACCTCAAAAAATTCAATTTGTTCCAATATCTTATACCTTTTGAATATTTTTATGAATCTGATGGTGATGTTGAAAGTTTGAAACATCCTTGGTGACTATTATCGTGGTTGCAATTTTGTCACGCTCATTAGGCTTTAATTGGCAAAGTTGATTTAAGTTTTGTTTAGAAAATGAATTTACTTTCCATTTTTCTTTGCTCTTTTTATATATCTTACCCATAGCACTGAGCCGTGGGTTTTACGCATTTCGAAGAGATCGATTGCGGCAAAGAGATCACTGAGTTTTTTAAATCCGTAGTTTCGCTGATCGAAAGAGCTGTGATTTGAGATATGTGATCCTATTGTGCCGAGTTGCGCCCAGCCATCTTCCTCTTCTGTTGCTTCTATGGCTTGACGCAACATATTGAGCAGTTTGGAGTCACTTTTTAAATTACATTTTTGCGGTGTGGCGGTTTTAGGCTGAACTTGCTTGGTTTTACTAACTGATTCTGGTGCCGTTAATGGAAGCTGGGTTAATTCCGATATCACCTCTATTTCTTCTGTGATAACAACAGGTTCTGCGTCGAGGTAGAGGAAGCGAGAACAGCTATTCACAAAAGCGGCTGGTGCTTTACGTTCTCCGAAACCAAAAACGGTTTTGCCGTCAGCTAAGGCTCGGGTTACCAAAGGGGTAAAATCGCAATCCGAGGATATTAAACAAATAATGTCTATATCTTTAGTGTAAAGAATGTCCATAGCATCAATAACTAAAGCAATATCGCTGGCATTTTTACCTTTGGTAAGATCGAATTGTTGAATAGGCTGAATGGCATATTCATGGAGGATATCTTCCCATGGCTTTAGATTCGGGCTTTTCCAGTTACCATAAGCTTTTCGAATACTGATGAGGCCGTGTTTTGCAAGCTCAGCGAGTACCACATCAAACTTTCTAGCTGGCGCATTATCGGCATCAATAAACACCGCAATTTTTTCTTTATTCTGCATGTGGGTTCCAACAAATGTAGTTGTTTTTATTCGTTTTTAAGAGTGGAGGTTGGTTTTAGCTTTGAAGTTAGTGGTGGTGCTTTTATCCAAGTCTGTAAGCACGCTACCGCCCATGGCACTTACTACCAAACAGCATATAAATTATTAATTTTAATAAAAACAATAATAAAGCTATCAGCTTGTGGTTGGTGAAACCTTAAACTGAATCACAATTGGTTCAGAGGGGGATCATCTTTAAGGAGAGGTATAGAATGCTTGTCCTTGCCTTATTCGCTTTGTCGTGCGGATCTTCCCTGACTCATTTGTATATCGCCATATTTTATTAGCGAGATTTTCGCTAACACTAAACTAGTGTTGATTGATTAAGTAATTGCTTAAGCGTTGTTTATTAATCAAAATTTAACCTAGCGTACAGCATATGGTGAACTGCGGCAATAGTGAGCAAAATCTCTGCTTGGATCGTAAGTAGAAAAGAGGAAAGATGGCGCATCTATGCATATTTTTCAGTCAATTGCAGACAACACCAAAGCTGCGGGAGTTCACTTTTCCCTGCGAAGCTAGTCTCTAATGCATGTCACTTCGCTAGTTAACAATAGAGGAGCACGTTAAATTCATCTAAGCTGTCTGTGCGGCAGTGAACAAAGCCCACTGCACTTGTTCCCTCATGCTGTAGTTAGAATCTAAATTTAAACTCAATATTTCCTTGGCGTAGGCGGGCTTTTTCATCTAGAAGATGATTTTTTTCATTTAAGAGGATATTTTTTTGCCTTAATAAGTCGGCTTTATCGGTGAGATTATTGAGTTTGGTATTAATACTGCTGATCTCACTATCAATAGTGTGTAAACGGTCTGCGATTTCCGCCAAACGCTTATTGACGAGATACTGTTGATGCCCTTGGTTATAGCGTTCTACAAATTGGTTATCGCTGCAGACCCCGTAATAACTTTCACCTTCTAATCCCACACGATAACCGTTTTCAGGTAAACAATAATTGATGAGTCCTTGTTGATAGCCTTGCTGCCACTGAGATGCGTCCACTTTAAGATTAAATTCATTACAATCCTTTTGATATTGATTGAGTCTCGTGGCCGTTGCCCCACGATTACCATCTGCAAGCCCAAGGGTATACCAATCGCTGCTGCTACATTCTTCAAGGGAGAGACTCGTGCAGTGGGTGAGAGACAGGGCGCAAAGTGCTAAGGTAAGGTTTAGGTAACGCATTCGAAGATCTCAAGGGACATAGATTGTAAAGTTGGATTAGAATAAGGACTCTGAAAGATGAGATCTAGTGATATATTCAGCGATTGATACGGTTATTTTGTGCTGGCAGTGCAACGGTGGAACCAAGTTAGGGCTTTAGGTTCTTAAATGGGCATTGCTAGTGTTGTAACCGCAATCAGTTGATGTGTATCTGCGTTTGATATCAGCCTAAGTATCGACTATTCATCATTGCTATTTTAGTTTACAAAATGATTTTGATTGAGAATCAACAGTGCCTTTATCTGGCAGGAGACCGCTTTTATATGAAGATTTGTCCGCAGTATTCCATCTCAAGCCTAAGTAAGGTATAAGGGCGCTATGAAAACTCCGAAACGAATCCAACCTCTGGTTGATGAAGGACTGGTCGATGAGGTCATTAGCCAGTTAATGAGCGGTAAAGAGGCCACAGTGTACGTTGTACGCAGCGGCGACGATATCCGCTGCGCCAAAGTCTATAAAGAAGCAGATAAACGCAGTTTTAAGCAAGCAGTGCTTTACCAAGAAGGCCGTAAAGTGCGTAATAGCCGTCGTGCTCGGGCTATGGAAAAAGGTTCTAAGTTTGGTCGGGACCAAATGGAAGAAGCTTGGCAAAGTGCAGAGGTTGATGCGCTTTACCGTTTAGCCGATGCAGGTGTTCGCGTGCCTATACCTTATGGTTGTTTTGATGGTGTGCTGCTAATGGAGTTGGTGACTGACGCTGAGGGCAATGTCGCCCCTCGTTTAAATGATGTCACGCTGTCCGCCGAAAAAGCGATCCGCGATCATAACTTAGTGATGACCTACGTTAAACGTATGCTATGTGCAGGTTTAGTCCATGGCGATTTATCTGAGTTTAATGTTCTCGTCGATAGTGAAGGGCCTGTGATTATCGACTTACCCCAAGCCGTCGATGCTGCCGCGAATAACCATGCTAAATGGATGTTAGCGAGGGACATTAATAATATGACCCAATATTATGGTCAATATGCTCCTGAATTACTCAAGACCCAATATGCCAAAGAAATGTGGGCCTTGTTTGAAGCGGGAGATCTTAAGCCTGATACTCAACTTACGGGTGAATTTACCGAAGTATTGGCAGAAGCGGATGTCGGTTCTGTACTTGAAGAAATCCAAGCTGCCTATGAGGAAGCGCAGGAGCGAAAACTGCGGATCCAAGAGGCGAATGAAGATTATTAGGTGGGTATACCATCCCATGTAAAGGCGCTCAGGGTAGCGTCTTTTTTATGGGCAATATTGAGGTTTGATGTGCTATTTGATGTATCACTGCCATCCTTGGCATATGCGCTGTTAAGCACAGGGTCATCATTGACTAAGTGAATAAAAGGACAAGACCAGAGAGAGAAATATGCTGTTGAGTTGGAGAGCACAATTTACATATTTAATCTTGGGGGAGACCACTCCCTCGAGTCTTGCCGAAACCTTGTGTATTTTTAATCACACTAAATAGTGTTAAATCACAGCCCTCCTTGGCACGCCACACTCACTATAGCGTTTGATCTTCATTGATCTTGTGAATAAAAGGACAAGACCTAAGAGGTTAATATGTTCATGACTTGGGGGAGCACAATTCACATATTTAATCTTTGGGGGAGATAATTCCCTCTATAGTCTTGCCGAAACTTTTGCATTGTCCCGTGTTGAGCAAATTGTCCAATCTCTGTTGGATTCAATCAATAAAGCGGCAGAGTCAGATGGTAAACAGCACATTTATTATTGTTATTTGTGCATTTACACCCAAGCACCCTCAAAATGCTTATCCTGTATTTAGAGGTTGTTTGGGCATATATCTTAGGTCGTTGGGGAGCGATAATAGATACCCATCCGACTCTGCCTAAACTGGTTAACTTTTCTTCTTCCTTTTACTCGTTAATCTCATTATTTGAATGACAAGGCCGGACATTAAAAAGGCGCTGTTATTATTGTTGTTAGCACATCTTTTATATCGTTAGCGTCATCAGCAGGGCGACTTGCAATGTTGTCCGGCCTTGTCGATTAGGGCACTTATAAAACCGTAATGGTTAACCTAGCGTGCGTAATTCGTTGTTAAGCTGCTTAATTCTTTTTTGCAGTTGGGCTATTTCACTGATGAGCGCATATTCTCTTTGCTGTGGTTGCTGATCGCTTTCTCTTACCCACTGGTATACGGCTTTAGTTGAAATACCGTATTGGTGAGCCACATCCGAGAGCAAGCGACCTTTCACTTTTACTTCAGCGATGACATCTAATTTGAGATTATTGTCGGCGATTCCCATAAGCGATCCCTCTTTACTGCCTTCTAACTAAAATCGGTTTAGCGGTTATGTATAGTCCTTAAATAGATTAGCGACGCTGCTCTAAATCCCACTGGCTGAGTCCAACATGGCGTAGATATATCCATTCATGGCGGCACAGTTTGATTAAGTTCATAATGCTTTTCATCTTTCGTCCTCAATACCCGTTATGCTTTTAGGTATTTCATCTAGGTTAAAACGATTTAAGTGGCACTTGAGTAACTTGTTTGCTTGTCCATTTCTCGCCTTACTCACTAAGTAGTATGTAAAATTCGTGCCAATATTCTAAATTTTTTATTTTTGTTTAAAATCAATTGGTTACTATATCGATTAAAACGCGGGATTTTTTCATGTATGGCAAAAACGGTGCAAAGTGCACTATTTCAGTGCTTTTACTCTATGTTGTTGGGGATGGTTATCTTAGATAATCCCTGTATCTTTGCTGACTAAATTATCGATTTATAAATTTACACAGCGATTAAAGATTGTCTCTGTGAGGAATGCTTATATACTGCGGGTTTTAGAGTATTCAATAAGGATTTCGCTATGTCATTGGCAGTGAGATCTATGCCTTCTATGTGGGTACTCACATTTTCAATCCTGTTATGAGGTCATTAACGATGAAGCGTTTTCAGGTAAATCGATTTACATCATCTAGGCTCGCCTTTGCTGCGATTATCGGTACGTTTGTTGTATCTGGTTGTTCAACAGTTAATCCATATACTAACGAGCAGCAAACGGCTAAAGCGACCAGTGGTGCCATTATTGGTGCCGTTGCTGGTGCGGCAGTGGGTGTTGCTTCCTCAAGTAAGAGTGACCGCGGTAAAGGGGCATTAATTGGTGCTGCATCGGGCGCAGCTGTGGGCGGTGGTATTGGTTATTATATGGATGTGCAAGAAACCAAATTACGGCAGCAATTGGCATCTACGGGGGTGAGCGTAACCCGTAATGGCGATAATATTATTTTGAATATGCCCAACGAAGTGACGTTTGGTGTCGATCAAACCGAGTTAAGCGATGGCGCCTCACGGGTGCTTAACTCTGTGGCGTTGGTGGCAAAGGAATACAGCAAAACCCAACTTAACGTATTAGGTTATACCGACAGCAGTGGTTCAGATGCTTACAATTTACGTTTATCACAGGTGCGCGCGAGTGAAGTGGCTAATTACCTAATGAGTAAAGGTATAGCGGCTTCACGTGTTAAATCTAAGGGAATGGGAAAGGCGAGTCCAATAGCATCTAATGCCAGTGCTGAAGGGCGAGCACAAAACCGTCGTGTTGAGATTGCATTAACACCTACGGGCTAAGTGCTGCTCAACAATCAAAAGTCGCCTGCGGGCGACTTTTTTGTATCCAGGTATTTATTATTTCCCGTTGAGACAATATGTCTTTAGTCTGTTAAGGCTTGAGTGATCTGTACTGCAATTGTGCAGCTTCCTTCGGCTAGATGATGATTTGTAGTTGATCTTCAAAGCTATTTCACGTGTTGTATGGCAAATATTGAGCAGGGTAAGGCTCAATACCTAGAGGAGAAGATCATTATGACGAAGAAAAATATACTCGTAGCCTTAAGTTTTTGCCCCGCTATGATGGTTTCGATAGTACAAGGTGCCCCTGTGACTGCCGAGGTCGCCCCAATTGAACTGCGTGCGGCGGGTAGCTTAAAAGCGGCGATGAACGATATTATTACTGCCTACCAAGCCCAAACTAAAGATACTGTTGTTGCGCAATATGCACCTTCTGGCCTGTTGTTAAAGCGTATTCAAGAGGGAGAGCGCGTCGATCTCTTTGCCTCTGCAAATATGGCCCATCCTCAGGCGCTTGTTGACGCAGGGTTTGGGGAAAAGGTGCAAATGTTTGCTCGTAATCAGCTCTGTGCTATTGCTCAAAATAGCGTCTCTCTTACAAGCGCGACACTGTTAGATACACTGCTCGATCCCAATATTAAAGTTGGCACTTCTACGCCCAAAGCAGATCCCGCAGGAGATTATGCTTGGGCAGTGTTTGATAAAGCACAAACGCTAAAACCAGATGCAAAAGCTATTTTAGAGGCCAAAGCATTACAGTTGACTGGAGGGCCAGATAGTACGAAACCGCCCAAGGATCGTAACCCTTATGGTTGGGTCATGGAAAATAAGCAAGCGGATATCTTTTTGACCTATTGCACCAATGCAGTGCTGGCTAAAAATGAAGTGCCTAGTCTACAGATTATTGATTTACCGACAAGTCTTGCTGTTGGGGCCGACTATGGTTTACTTATCCTGAAAGAGAGTAACGCCTCGGCGGCTCCTTTAGCTGAGTTTATTTTATCGGCGAAAGGACAAGCTATTTTAAGTCGTTATGGCTTTCAACCACCGGTAAATTAGCTTCAATACCAATCATAAAAATATGGCTGATATTAAAACGGCGCAATGAATCGCGCCGTTTTAATGTATTACCACCTTTCGATGGTATGACTATATGACATCCTCTTTTATGCTAATTCATTAAATAGAGGGTGGCTAAACCGAGAAAGGCGAAAAGCCCTGTTACATCTGTGACTGTGGTTAATACCATACCGCCAGCTAGCGCGGGATCGATTTTGAGTCGTTTTAATATTAGCGGAATGCTGGCACCCGCGAGCCCTGCGACTGTCATATTGATTAGCATTGCCCCCGCAATTAAGCCGGCGAGTGCGGTATCTCCTTTCCAAAGGGATACGGCAACAAAGACCAGTATTGACCATAGCAAGCCATTGAGAAATCCAATCGCCAATTCTTTACCAATAAGCCAGCGGGCATTGCTTTGGCCAATATGCCCAAGCGCTATAGCGCGAATGACTAAAACAAGGGTTTGATTACCCGCGACACCACCCATACTCGGAACTATGGTCATTAATATCGCAATAGTGGCAAATTTTTCGATAGTCCCTTCAAACATACTACTGACAGAGGCCGCAAGTAGGGCGGCAAACAAATTGATGGTCAACCAAAGTGAGCGACGAAAGGTACTTTTTAGCACTGGTGCAAAGGTATCTTCATCATCGTCCATGCCTGCCATTCCCATCATAGAATGTTCGGCATCTTCACGGATAACATCGACGACATCATCAATCGTGATCCGGCCGAGTAGTTTGTTATCGCTGTCCACAACGGGCGCGGATACCCAATCGTGACGCTCGAATAATTGGGCGACTTCACTGTCTGACATACCCACTGGAATGCTCTCAATGTCAGGATCCATAATATTACGGATAGGCGTGTTGGGATCGCAGGTGAGCAGATCGGCAAGTCTGACACCGCCGAGGACTTTATCCTGTTTATCGACCACATATAGGGTGTCAGTGGTATCGGGGAGGTTACCCCTTTGCCGCAGATAACGCAGTACAACATCGATATTAACGTCTGGCCTTAGGGTGACGGTATCTGTATTCATCAAGCTGCCAGCCGTCTCATCAGGGTAGGACAGTGCTTGCTCCACTCGTTGACGATTCTGTAGGCTCATCGACTGTAATACTTGTTTATAAACCGTATCTGGTAGACTTCGCAGAATATAGGCGAGATCGTCCGTATCCATACTCGCAGTCGCCTTTGCAACTCGTTCTGGACTCATGGTGCTGATCAGCGGATCTTTCAACTCTTCACTCAGTTCGTCAAGAATCGCCCCTAATTGTTCCTGATCAATTAATTGCCATAGGACTTGCCTTGCCTTTGGTGGTGAAGATTCGAGGATTAACGCGATATCCGATGCCGCCATATTCTGTAGCATTTGCCGCACATGGACAAACATACCGCTGCTAAGGGCTTTGCTGAGCTGGTCGAGGCGATGTCCGACTTGATGACTATCTGAAGCTTCTACGGGCATTTGTCCTCCATAATATGGTGAGGGAAACGGATAATTAGCGACTATTTTCACTGAGTGTGAATATAGCCTAGTCAGAGTAATGGGTTTGATCAGCGGACGCAGGGGACATATTGTAATTGAGCGTCACAGGGAACGTCGAGTCACAAATGAGTACCGATTGAGTACCAGTGAACGGTACAACGGGAATAGGTTAAGTGTAACTTTGCTTAAGATCAGCAGGCTTCGTCAAATTTAGCATCGATTAATGCGCAAATAGCATCAAGCGCGAGTTCTGCATCTGGGCCCTCTGCAATTAGCTTGATGGTTTTCCCCATACCCGTTTCAAGCATCAAAAGACCAAGCACACTTGCCGCTGAGGCTTGTTTATCGCCTTGTATTAACGTTATTGTTGCATCAAACTCAGAGGCTAACACCACCAATTTTGTGGCGGCGCGGGCGTGTAAACCGAGCTTATTACAGATGGTAATCTGACGTTCAAGCTTTGGCATGATCTAGCTCTCGATGGCGTACATTGACCTTATGTTTACCATTACTAAATCGCTTCGCTAATTGTTCTGCCACATAAACCGATCTGTGCTGTCCACCTGTGCAACCAATCGCAATGGTTAAATAACTGCGATTATTACGCTCAAGGTGTGGTAACCAGGTTTCTAGTAAGTTTTCTATCTGCCAAATGAACTTGTTTACCAGGGGCTGGCGATTCAAAAACTCAGCCACAGGTTCATCTAGGCCTGTCAGTGGACGCAATGCTAACTCCCAATGGGGGTTAGGTAAAAAGCGCACATCGAACATAAAGTCGGCTTCTGTAGGCATGCCATTTTTAAAGCCAAAGGACTCAAAGTAGATGACTAATTCTTTATCAACGCTACCAAGAAGAATTTGTCTGACTTGATCGCTTAAATCATAGATATTTAAATTTGAAGTATCTATGTAGTGATCTACCAGTTTGGACATAGGTTCGAGCAGTTTGCCTTCAAGTTTAATGGCTTCTTGTAGGGATACTCGACTTTTAGATAACGGGTGCAGGCGGCGCGTTTCACTGTAGCGTTTAAGTAACACTTTATCGCTTGAATTGAGGAAGAAGCTGGTAATCTCCGTCCCTGCTGGCAGGTTAGAAAGCTGCTGAACCAGCACTTTATCTTGCTCTGGCATATTACGAACATCGACACTAATGGCGACAAGATCGTTACTGCCTTTGAGTTGCTCAAGCAAACTGCCTATTAGTGGCAAGGGAAGGTTATCGACACAGTAATAGCCGAGATCTTCAAGCACCCTAAGTGCGACAGATTTGCCTGAGCCAGAGCGGCCTGACACTATGACCAGTTTCATCCAGTGATTACCTGATAGAGTTCCGTTTCATCATGCGTCTTACGCAGTTGTTTTAATATTTGTTTATCACTTAGCTTTTCTGCCATGCACGACAACGTGCTTAGGTGCTGTTGGCATTGATCCGCCGGCACAAGCAGTGCAAACAAAATATCAACAGGTTGCTTATCGATAGCGTCAAAAGCTATCGGTTCCTCACATTTTACGAGTATTGCAATGGGTTGTGTAATATCGGTTAATCGACCATGTGGAATGGCGATACCGTTACCTATACCTGTGCTCCCCATCTTTTCGCGCGCCACAAGGCTTTCGAAGATCTCTTGAGATGAGAGGGTGGGGTACTGGGCAGCGGCTAAGTCACTGATGAGTTCCAGTACCTTTTTTTTACTGCCCGGAGTGGCGCAGGTAGTGCACTCCGGCCTCAGTATGGTACAAAGTTCCATTATTAGTGTTTTGTTAACTTCTCTTTGTGTTTAATAACCTGACGATCAAGTTTATCGATCAGGACGTCTATGGCAGCATACATGTCAGTATGCTCTGAAGTTGCAAAAACTTCACCACCGGTGAGGTTGATTCGCGCTTCGGCAATCTGTTGCATTTTCTCAACATTGAGCACAACGTGCACATTATGGATCTGTTCGAAATGGCGTTCAAGTTTTGAAAATTTTTCCTCTACATATGCCCGTAACGATTCAGTAATCTCGATATGGTGTCCAATGAGCTTTATTTGCATAGAAACGTCCTCCGATATCCATAGTAGGCTATAAACTTTTACGCTGATTGGAAGGGGGAATAAGCATTGCTTCTCGATACTTCGCAATGGTTCTGCGCGCAACATTTATTCCCTGTTCTGCCAGAAGTTGTGCCATCTTGCTGTCGCTTAATGGTTTTTTCTGGTTTTCCGCGGCAACCAGTTTTTTAATAAAGGCTCTGATTGCTGTGGATGAGCACTCACCGCCATCGTCAGTCCCGACATGGCTTGAGAAGAAGTATTTTAGTTCAAAAAGTCCCTTAGGGGTATGTATGTATTTTTGAGTTGTGACCCGTGAGATGGTGGACTCATGCATTTCAACCGCTTCGGCTATATCGTTAAGTACCATAGGTTTCATAGCTTCTTCACCGTACTCAAAGAAGCCTTGTTGGTATTGAACGATACAATTGGCCACTTTGAGTAAGGTGTCGTTACGACTTTCTAAGCTCTTGATAAACCATTTGGCTTCCTGCAGATGGCCACGAATAAATTGGCTGTCTGCTTGGCTTTTTGTGCTGCGAGCCATGGCGGCATATTGCTGGTTTACATTGATTTTGGGCATGCAATCTGGGTTGAGTTCTACCACCCAACGGCCATTTTTCTTCGATACCGACACATCTGGGATCACATATTCTTCATCCATCGGTGTGATCAACAAACCTGGGCGAGGGTTCAGCGTTTGTATCAGTGCGATACCATCCCGAAGTTCATCTTCTTTCAGTTTGGTTTTACGCATTAACAGCCTAAAATCGCGAGCAGCGATCAGATCTAAATGATCTTTGATCAACATGCGGGCATTTTCGAGATGTGGTGTGTCCGGCGAAAAATGGGATAGCTGGATCAGTAAACATTCGCTGAGATCTCTTGCTGCAACACCAACAGGATCAAAGTGTTGGATACGTTTAAGTAC
Source organism: Shewanella sp. JNE2 (assembly GCF_023159115.1). Taxonomy (NCBI): domain Bacteria; kingdom Pseudomonadati; phylum Pseudomonadota; class Gammaproteobacteria; order Alteromonadales; family Shewanellaceae; genus Shewanella; species Shewanella sp. JNE2. The sequence goes on from NZ_CP096169.1 coordinate 726,899, forward strand.
AGCTTCGACTTCGTCTAACTCAATCTCATGATTTCCCATCGCTTCGAGAATATCTTCAGTACTTTGGGTGAGATAGCCCTGATCATCAATGGCATCAATAATGGCAGTGGCAATGGCAAGATCGGTTTCAGAGAAGGGGGTGAGGTTTTTTTGCCATTCTAAATGTTCATGCAGGCCCTCGCTGGTTTCCCCCTGAAAGGGCATATCGTCTTCTCTACTGCCACCCGAACCTGAGTTGGGTGAGGCGGTAAATACTTCATCCCAAGTGGTATCCATGGGCAGTTCATCTGGCATAGATTCTTTGGTCAAGGATTCTGCGGTATCAACAGTGGAGCTATCTTGTTCGGGGGGCAGTGGGCTTGATTCGCTGAAATCGGTGTCTGATAAATTCTGGTTGCGTTCTGTAGGTGCGTCAAATTGCTCATCTTCCAGCTCAAGAAGAGGATTAGAGTCTAAGGCTTGCTGGATCTCTTGTTGTAATTCCAATGACGAGAGCTGCAACAGACGAATCGCCTGTTGTAACTGTGGCGTCATGGTTAACTGTTGGCCCAGTTTGAGCTGGAGTGACGCTTTCATGTTACCGCTGATCCCTACGTTATTATTTTTGAATGAGGCCGCTTGTTATCAGTGAGTGGAGTCTAGTCGCGATAATTTTAGGCTATAGACTCCGCTGGAGTAACTATAGCCTGAATTGTTCACCTAAGTACACAGCCCTAACTTGCTGATTGTCTAAGATCTCTGCAGGAGTTCCCTCGGCAATCAGGTTTCCATGACTTACTATGTAGGCATGTTCACATACGTCTAATGTTTCTCGGACATTGTGGTCTGTGATAAGTACGCCTAAGCCACGACTCTTAAGTTGTTCGATAATTTTTTTGATATCGATGACGGAAATCGGATCAACGCCCGCAAAAGGCTCGTCGAGTAGAATAAACTTTGGATTGGCCGCGAGGGCGCGGGCAATTTCAACTCGGCGACGTTCACCCCCCGAAAGGGACATACCTTGGCTATCGCGAATATGGGTAATATGGAACTCTTCGAGTAGGTGTTCCAGTTCTTCTTCGCGTTCTTCGTCTTTTAGCTCTTTACGGGTTTGTAATACCGCCATGATATTGTCGTGAACGGTCAGCTTACGGAAGATACTGGCTTCTTGTGGTAAGTAACCAATTCCTTTGCGGGCGCGAAGATGCATAGGGTCTGCAGTTAAATCATCATTGTCGATAAAAATATGGCCTTTATCGCTTTTTACTAACCCAACCACCATGTAAAAGGTCGTGGTTTTACCTGCACCATTTGGGCCGAGTAAGCCAACAATTTGGCCGGTTTTGACTGTCAGACTGACGTCTTTAACAACTTGGCGGTTTTTGTAGCTCTTCGCGAGATTTTGTGCTCTTAGGGTGATTTGGGTCATTGAGAATCCTGCTCTTTCACAGGTTTATCTGCGGGTGTTTGGGTTTTGAGATCATCCTGATAGTTTTCAGGTTGGATGATAGTGATCACGCGATCATCACCACTCCCTGTGCTTTCTGCGATCAGTTTTTGTTGAATGATGTTGTAACGAATGAGGTTACCTGTCACTTGACTGCCCGCTTGATCGAGGGAGGCCGAACCTGTCAGTGTTAATGTTCTTGTCGCCATTTCATAGCGAATTTCTTTAGCACTGGCGGAAGCAGGGCGACCATCATCTAATATTTGGGTGTAAGTCGCGGGGTTGCCCGTTGCAACTAAGATTTTGCTGGTTTCACCATCGGCAGAAAAGGCGCGAAGCTGGGCCGCTTGGATTTTGATTGAACCCTGTGTGACTTCTACTGGGCCAAAGAAGATGATTTGGTTGTTTTTGATATCTGCGGTTTGGCTAACGGCTTTAATTTTAACTTCTTGCTGCAGATCTGCGACTTTTGCATAAACGCTCATGCTCATTATCAGCATTAAGCTGGCAAGTAATATCTTATTTTGCTTCATAGGTTCCTACTACCTGACTGGTCAATTGGACTTCCTGCGCGTTCAGGTCCGCATAAAGGCCTTGCCCTTGGATATTAAAATCTTTCCCTGTGACGTAAATGATACGGTCAGAGGTCATTATCATAGTGTTTAGATCAAGTTCTAAAAAACTAGTCGATAAGGTTTGTATCGGCTCTTCAGGGCTAATGGCATCGATAATAACATTATTTTCTAATACAACCTTGCCTGTTTCTTTGTTGAGTTGTCCTTGATCCGCTCTGATCTGCCATTGTGCTTTGCCTTGGTCAGGATAAACAAGATATACAGGTTGAGTGAAATAGGTTTGGCTTTTTAGTTCATAGTGTTCCATGTGCTTGGCGGTGACACGGCTATTCACTTGACCTTGTTCATTAAATTCAATGCTACGCAGATCTTCAATAATGTAATCGGGACTATCTTGGTTATTCAAGCTGCTGTCTGTTTCGTTACCCCGCTTTTGTTGTACTTGCCAGTAGAGAATGAGGGCAGTACCAAAAAAGGCAATGATAGCGAGGGTCACACGACTCATATACTCATCCCGTGGGCCGAAGTGAACTTATTTTGGCTTAACAGCAGTAAATCGGTTAATTCCCGTAGCGCGCCATGTCCGCCGTTGAGGTTGGTGACAAAGTGTGCCTGTTGGCGGACATAGGGATGACCATCGGCGACACATACTGCTAAACCTACCGCGCTCATCACCGGAAGATCGACAATATCATCCCCGATGTAAGCCACTTCTTCTGGGATGACATTATAGTGTGATAGTAGGGCTTGATAAGGCTCGAATTTATTATCAACACCTTGATAAATATCTGTAATGCCTAGGGCAGTCATACGATTGGCAACAATCTTAGATTGGCGACCTGTAATAACTGCCATGTTAAAACCGCTGGTCAGTAGCGAGCGAACACCATAACCATCACGGGTATGAAATGCCTTAAGTTCTTCACCTGCATTACTTAAATAAATGCGCCCGTCAGAAAATACGCCATCAACATCACAGATAAGCAGTTTTATTTTTTGTGCTCTTTGCCAAACATCATCGCTGATAGGGCCGTAAAATCCTTGCTGTGGCATTAAATAACTCCTGCTTTAACCAAATCGAGCATATTAAGTGCTCCGATAGGATGGTGATCTTTGTTTATCACGATTAAACCATTAATATTTTTACTATCCATAACTTGTAGTGCTTGAGCCGCAAGTGCGCTATCGGTAATTGTGATGCAATTGCGAGTCATCACATCGGCAATTGGCGTTGTACGTAGATTCACTTCTGCATCAATCACCCGACGTAAATCGCCATCGGTGAAAATGCCCACTAATTTATGCTGCTCATCAATAACCGCCGTCATACCTAAGCCTTTTTTGGATATTTCATAGAGGGCTTCGGTGATACAAATATCGTGATTGACAAGTGGTAACTCGTTACCGCTGTGCATAACATCGCGGACTCTTAGTAGCAATTTTCGGCCCAGTGCGCCACCTGGATGCGACATGGCAAAATCTTCGCGAGTAAAGCCTTTGGCTTGTAGTAGCGCAATAGCGATTGCATCACCCATCACGAGGGTTGCCGTTGTGCTGGAGGTGGGTGCAAGCCCAAGCGGGCAGGCCTCTTCTGGCACTTCTATACATAAATGGATTTTGGCCAGACGCGCCATCGTTGAATCGGGTTTACCTGTCATCGCAATCACGGGGATAGCTTTTCGTTGAATGACGGGCATTAAGGCCAAGATTTCACTGGATTCTCCCGAGTTTGATATTGCGAGAATAATATCATTGTCTGAGAGCACACCAAGGTCCCCGTGGCTCGCTTCTCCGGGATGCACAAAAAATGCCGGAGTACCAGTGCTTGCCAGTGTCGCTGAAATCTTATTGCCGATATGGCCTGATTTACCCATTCCCATAACAATAACTTTGCCAGAGCAGTTAAGGATTAACTCGCAAGCCTGTACAAATTCAATAGAATCAACATATTGATAAAGATTATCGAGGGCTAACTTTTCAATGTCGATAACTTTGCTGCCCCATTGGCGCAATTGTGATTGGTCTACCATGTCTATCTCTCTTCTTGCATTGTCTTTGTCGCCCCATGGATGGGATTGGAATAGCACAATTTGGTACGCGATAAAGATGATAAATAAAAGGGCATCCTGCCAAGGTTATGTCGTTTTCTATGCTACTTTGTCATGGCCTTTATTTTTAGATTCGGTTTTGCGCCACGTTTGTCAATATTGCTCATTTTGCCTGTATGACGGCCATTTACCGCCCACCAAGGGTAAATCACTAGGCTAATGAAGCAGAATAGCGTGTTTAGTGCTTGAATGTCTTGAGCAATATCATCGTCTTTATCGTTTATTTTAATGGTTTTATGTGAGAGGGCAGCACGCTTGCTCGCTATCTCTTTTAAATATGAGCAGTTAAGCTAGGGTTGTTTAACCGTCATTCTAACCTTGTGCAGTTATGATTTAGCAATCAATCAAAATAATTCGATCATTTAATTAACTCACCACCAAACTCTGTGTAACAGTTTTCGCTGGAAATAAAAACTTAGCGCGCATTTTCGCTGGAAATAGGGCAAATTGAAAGTATCGCGGGGCGATAGTGTCGATTCTGTTGTAGGTTAAAGCGCAATTACGTACAATTTACGGCTCTTCGATTGGTCTGTCTAAAACTCAGATCACCTCTTTTTCAAATATCGGAATCAAGCATGACTCAAGAACAAACGCCGCTGGTTGAGATCCGTCATTTGGGGTTTAGCCGCGGACAGCGTGTCATATATGAAGATATTAGCTTGTCTATTCCTCGGGGCAAAGTGACTGCCATCATGGGGCCAAGCGGGATTGGTAAAACCACACTCTTAAAGTTAATCGGCGGACAATTAACACCTACGCAGGGACAAGTGTTATTTGATGGGTATGATATCCATGCAGTGAGTCGAAATGAATTATTTGCTTTACGTAAACGCATGAGCATGTTGTTCCAAAGTGGTGCTTTATTCACGGATATAAATGTGTTCGATAATGTCGCCTTTGCACTGCGTGAGCACTCGGGATTACCTGAAGAGATTATTCGCACTATCGTGTTGATGAAACTTGAAGCCGTAGGTTTGCGTGGTGCGGCCCAGATGATGCCAAGCGAATTATCCGGCGGTATGCAGCGCCGTGCTGCATTGGCGCGCGCGATTGCCCTTGAGCCTGAAATGGTGATGTATGATGAACCCTTTGCGGGACAAGACCCTATCTCTATGGGGGTGTTAGTCAAGCTGATTCGCGAGTTATCGGATGCGTTGAACTTAACTTCAATTGTCGTATCCCATGATGTGGATGAAGTGCTTGGCATTGCCGATTACGTGTATGTGGTGGCCGATAAAAAAGTGATCGCCCATGGCACGCCAGAGGAATTAAAGTATGCCGATAATCCGCAGTTGAAACAGTTTATTCAAGGAGCGCCAGACGGTCCTGTGCCGTTTCATTATCCGGCAAATGATTACCAACAAGAATTAATGGCAAAAGGAGTTGGCAAGTGAAGTTATTAGACAGTATTGCCGACCTAGGCCGTAGCGCGATTGAGTTAGTGCTCGGTTTTGGCCGTGCAGGTCTTATGTTGTGGGGAGCGATTTTTCGCTGGCCACGGGTGCGTAAAGGGTTCCCATTATTAGTGCGCCAGATTTATGTCGTTGGTGTGCAATCTATGGTGATTATTGTTGTTTCAGGGCTCTTTATCGGCATGGTGCTCGCACTGCAAGGCTACAACATCTTAGTAGGCTTTGGCACTGAAGAAAGCCTAGGTCCTATGGTGGCATTGAGTTTATTGCGTGAGTTGGGGCCTGTTGTTACCGCGTTATTGTTTGCGGGACGGGCGGGTTCAGCATTAACCGCTGAAATCGGTTTAATGAAAAGCACTGAGCAGCTTTCCAGTTTAGAGATGATGGCTATCGATCCATTAAGACAAATTATTGCACCACGCTTTTGGGCTGGGGTGATCAGTATGCCATTATTGGCATTGATGTTTACCGCGGTCGGTATTTATGGCGGTCATCTTGTTGGTGTGGAATGGAAGGGGATCGACAGTGGCGCGTTTTGGTCGATTTTACAGGCATCAGTAGAATGGCAAAAAGACATACTTAATTGCCTGATCAAGAGTGGTGTATTTGCCGTAGTGGTCACTTGGATTGCGTTGTATCGTGGCTATCAAGTGATCCCAAATCCTGAGGGTATCAGCCGTGCAACAACGTCGACGGTAGTGCAGTCGAGTCTTGCCGTTCTGGCATTGGATTTTTTACTAACAGCCCTGATGTTTGGCAGCTAATGGATTATTGCGCCGTTAGACACAGTTTAGATGGATTAAGAGAGTGGTAACTGAGTATGTTGACACGAAAAATTGAATTGTTAGTGGGTGTATTTCTTTTAACCGGTTTAGCCGCCTTTTTGGTATTGGTGTTTAATGTCGCCAATATTGAAGTGAAAACCAGCGATAGCAGTTATACCTTAACGGCAAACTTTACCAATATTGGTGGCCTTAAAGTGCGTTCGCCTGTGAAAGTGGGCGGAGTGGTTGTTGGGCGAGTCAGTAGTATTGACCTTGATCCGGTTAAATTGGTTGCTGTCGTCACGATAGTTATGGATAAGCGTTACGATAAATTCCCAGAAACCAGTAGCTTAGCGATTCTCACTTCGGGTCTGTTAGGTGAGCAGTTTCTTGGTCTTACTCCAGGTTTTGTGGATGATGATATCGGCATGCTAAAAGATGGCGATAAAATTGATGATACTCGCTCTGCCTTAGTGTTAGAGGATCTGATTGGTCAGTTCCTATATAGTATGGGTTCAAAGGATAAATAGGGGTTACTACTATGTTTAAAAGCTTATCTCGCTTTTTACTGCCGTTAGTTATGGTCTTAGGTACAGCAAGTGCGCTTGCTTCTGATGCCACGGTAAACACTAAAGATCCATATGCCATGGTAAAATCCGTTGCGAATAAAACCTTCGATCGTTTCCATAAAGATAAAGCATTGATCGATGCGAATACCGATCACCTGAAAGTCATCGTCCATGAAGAACTCATGCCCTACGTTGATTATAAATATGCCTCTTACAAGGTTTTAGGTCAGTACCTTAAAGATTCGACTGAAGATCAGCGTAATCGTTTTGTTGATGCTTTTGAGGGATATTTAGTTACCACCTATGCACAAGCATTTACTGAATATACGAATCAGAAAGTTGAATTTTCCCCCGGCATTGATTTCAGCAATGAGAAAATTGTCGACGTCAATGTGCAGATCATCGAGCCGGGACGTCCACCGATTAAACTGTTGTTTAAAGTGCGTCGTTTAAAGGATGATTCATGGAAGGCGTTTGATTTAGTCGCTGAAGGTGTGAGTTTACTGTCATCTAAACAATCTGAAATTTCTAATCTTATTCGTCAACAGGGGATTGATCCTGTCATTAAGATGCTAGAAGAACGGACTAAAGACAAAGTCACCAAACAAGCTAAATCATCTGGGAACTCAATGTCGTGATTGAATTTGTGCAGCAGGATACAGTTTGCCACCTCAAAGGACGTTTATCACAAACTCAAGTGATAGCCTTGTGGTCACAAAGACACAGCTTACTTAGCCCACAGACACAGGTGCTATCTTTGTCTGGGCTTGAATACAGTGATAGTGCTGGCGTAGCTTTTCTGCTGGCTTTAGTCAGTGAGCATAAAACCCCTCTCGCGCTGAGTTCCGCTTCGCAGCAACTTAAAAAATTAATTGATTTATATGATTTACAGTCCTTCTTCTCTGAAGAAGCGATTTGAATACAAGGTATTAGATTCTATGGAATGCAGCTTAATCGAACAGATTTTACGTGATGCGTTAGGGCTTGAAGAAGTTCACGCAAGCTCGGATGGTAGCCATTATAAAGTCATCGCCGTAGGTGAGTGCTTTGATGGTATGAGCCGAGTTAAACAGCAACAAACCATTTATGCACCACTCACTGCACACATTGCCAGCGGTGAATTACATGCATTAACGATCAAAACTTTCACGCCGACTCAATGGAAACGCGAAAAAGTTTTCAACATGCCTAGCTAGTGAGGAAAAGTGGATAAACTAACAATTCAGGCAAGCCCCCCGCTTGCCGGTGATGTGATCATTTCTGGTGCTAAAAATGCGGCGCTACCTATCCTAATGGCGGGAGTATTGGCAGAGACCGATTTTGTGGTTTCTAATGTGCCGAATCTTCGCGATGTAAGTACGAGCTGCAAATTATTACGCTGCCTTGGTGCTGAAGTGACTGAACTTGGTGACGGACAGATCCGCATTTCGACCACTAATCTGAATGAGTTTTGCGCTCCCTACGATCTAGTGAAAACCATGCGTGCCTCTATCTTGATCTTAGGACCGTTATTGGCACGCTATGGTACCGCTGACGTTTCATTGCCGGGCGGCTGTGCCATTGGCGCGCGTCCAGTGAACTTACACTTGCATGGCCTCGAAATGATGGGCGCCAAGATTGAAGTGAAAGAAGGCTATATTAAAGCCCGTGTCGATGGTCGTCTTAAAGGCGCGCATATTTTTATGGACATGGTCAGCGTTGGTGCGACGGAAAATTTACTGATGGCGGCGGCGTTAGCCGATGGCGAAACTGTGATTGAAAACGCAGCCCGCGAACCTGAAGTGATCGACTTGGCGAATTGCTTGATTGCCATGGGCGCAAAAATCACTGGTGTAGGCAGTGCGACACTGCGTATTCAAGGGGTTGAGCGTTTACAGGGCTGTGAGTATCGCGTGATGCCAGATCGTATCGAAACCGGTTCATTCCTGGTTGCTGCAGCTGTCACTCGTGGCCGTATTCGCTGCCTAAAAGCCGATCCCGCTTCATTAGAGTCGGTTATCGCAAAACTTGAAGATGCGGGCGCTAAGATCACCACAGGTGAAGATTGGATTGAGCTGGATATGGAAGGCAAGCGTCCAAAGGCGGTGAATATCAAGACGGCGCCTTATCCTGGTTTTCCCACCGATATGCAGGCGCAGTTTTGTGTACTCAATGCGCTCGCGCAGGGCACGGCAACCATTACCGAGACCATCTTCGAAAACCGCTTTATGCACGTGCCAGAACTTATCCGTATGGGCGCTACCATGGAGCTTGAAGGCAATACCTGTATTATCCAAGGGATTGAGTCTTTAAGCGGTGCACAGGTGATGGCAACCGATTTACGTGCGTCAGCCAGTCTAGTGATTGCCGGTTTAGTCGCTGATGGTAAGACTATCGTCGATCGTATCTATCATTTAGATCGCGGTTACGAGCATATCGAGCAGAAATTCCAAGGATTGGGCGCGCATGTAGAGCGCGTGCAATAACTTCAGCGTCGAATTGGCTCCAATAAAAAACCAGCGTAATGCTGGTTTTTTATTGCGCTCAATTTAGTTCAGCTAAAAGGGAAAGGGACAGAAGAACGTTAAATTTAGAAGGGCTAATATCACTAATGACGGTTATTAAATGCCGGTCCATATTGAAGCGTGAACCATGGTATTGTTCGACGACACGGTGAATAGAAACCTAGGGTTTCTAAGCTTATGAACGAGAGCCATGGACGGCGAACTGGCAGTTAAACAGGGACGTTGTTCAAGTCCCCCCCTGGATGCTCGACCGCCCCGTCTGATGTGAAAGGATTCACAAATGCCGCGATGGCATGGATGCCAAAAAGCGGTGATGGGGCGGACGGTCGTCTCGCTAATCACCATGGCTCACTTTTTTGGCACTAGTGTAACTTGTAGATTTAAAAGATATACGCAACATATTTTTGGACAAAAGTGCGTTGGAAAAAGTGCAAAAATATAGCACGACTGAGCGATTTATAACTTAAGCTGTTGGGAACTTACTGTATGCAGGCACCGACTTATAAGTGTGCCATGGCATTCGCTCACCGACACGCAGCTAGTCCATCCGTGGATGCTCGACCGCCCCGTCCATGGGGCGGACGGTCGTCTCGCAAATCACCTTGGCACACCTTTTTGGCATTAGCGTAATCTGTCGGTTTTAAAGACATAGGTAGTACGTTTTTGGACAGAAGCGAGTTAGATTGCCAACTCTAATTTGTGAGTATCGGATTAAAATTTCTATGGGGATAACGCCGCTTTCTGCGAAAATTTGTCCGACAGCAGTGCTTTGTTAAATGCTTGCTATCAGGAGTTTGAGGTCAAACCCATTAAACTTGTGATTTGGCCAATGCTCTACAACCAAGGCGATTGTTTTACCCTCAATTTTCTCAGAATATGACTTACAACCTGAAATAGCACTTTTCATCTCATTGGATAAAGGTAGGCTTAAACTAGATATACTCAATACTTCTGCCATAGCTTCTAACTTTTCACATACCTGATGGGTTCTGGAAGAATCATTCACGTTCACTTTAAGCTTCAGTATTTTTGCAACGTCTTCAGAACCTTCAACATAATAAGCGATATTATCAGGGATAATACCATCGCTAAATTCTTTCATTGGAGATGATGCAAACCATTTTTCTTCGAAAGATCTATTATAGAATCCAGTGCTCAGCCCTTCGTTTACGAGAAATTCTTTGGCTTTGTAGGGGCTCCAACCTTGCTCTTTTGGTACTTCCTTTGGATTTTTCTCAGAATGTCTCACTTTAAATATATATTTAAAGGTATCAATCAGATCCGAGTGTGATTCTATGTTTGCTTTGGCAACTTGAAATGACCACCGCTCAAGCAGACTGAGCCGAAAATTAAACAATATAAATGCATAGAGTTTAGCCGCATATCTATGGAACCGGCTCTTTATTGAAAACCTTAGACGAACAAAGACCTGCTCATATGTGGAATAAACCAACATAAAGAAAACAAATGGTAAGTAACAGAGAGTCAGTAATGGTGGAACAAAGAAGTCGTATGCAGTTTTTTCTTTCCCAAACTCACCAAAATCGGTTATTAACATGTACAAAGTGTGAACGATTAAGACTACCCCGAAAGAAGATAGGCAATACTCTAGAAAAACCTTTACCTGATGATGTTTTTTGTCGGTTTCAGCAATAGTCAGCATAGCTCCCAATAATACTAAAACCGGAACTAGCAGAACCTCGACCCAAAGAGAGAAAGTATATACACCAACGACAAATTGAAGAATCGCTAGTAGTTTCAAGTTACCTAAAACTGAGTGCTTGAAAAAATGCTTATCTTTTTTGATTTTTTCAAGCTTAAATAGCGACATGAAACCAACAGAAACGCACCAAAAAATAGTATTTTTTAGCTGTTCAAAATTCCATAGTTCCAACTCAGAAAGCCAGTAAATGACAATCGCCATGTAAGCAACCATCAAACAAAGGACAGTCATTATTTTTCTAACAAATAAAGCTGCTAGGACACCTTTGAAGCCATTTCTGACCTCTGCCATTTTCGAGGAAGAAAAAATGTAAATCGAAATTGCCAGAAGCCATAACGCAATTGCAATTTCTCGATTATTTAGAATATCCACGAGCTTCCTTGGGTATTTAACGCCCTGCTAACGGGGGGGAGCAACGCAATACGTTGCTTCCGCACACCACCTTAATCACTAAAATCAACGAATAATGAAAATGCTACGTGTTGAGAATCCTTCTTGAACCTTATTTGTTAGTTGTTTGGCTCATAGAAAATGTAACAACAAACGTCCAATAGAGTTAACTAAGTCTCGACTATAAATAGCTAGCCATTTATTTGCATCATGATCAAAGTGTGAGTCACTGAAGCTATTTCTAGAGTTTGCAATTGCGCTGGTAAGTGTAGAAATACTTGTCAGCATTTGAGCTGGATAGCTACCTACGGCTGAGAGCTTTGAATCAATGTCAGTTCGAACCAATTTGGACAATGGCATTAAATCAGTGACATTACTGCTAGCAGGAACATGCTTCTGAACATAAGATTTATACAAGCCCTCCAGACACGTATATGCCAAGGTCATTGCGTTGTTATAGTTTGCTGTATCTATTGCATTGTCAATTTTAGACAGTGTCGAGTTGAGCTTATCAGAACTCCATTGATGGTTCGGAATGGTAACCTTAGGAACAGGGTTACCGTTACCAAACATATATGCTCGAAGGTCTTGAGCTTCAGTAGGAAAATGAGGCTCGACAATATCTATAAAGGCACGAAACACTTCGAACCGTGTTGACTCATCTAGATTTTGGAGAATATCCCAGTAAAAATCACGTCGAGTTGTACTTTGTTTTAGCCTGTTTCTTTCTTCAATGTAGAGCGAATAACCCGGCAAGCCACGGTCAAACTGCTGAACTACCTTTATGAAGTCTGAGCCACTATGGTAAGCGGGTGAACCTGTTTTATCCAACATACTGAACAAACGACTATAAGCAGATATCCACTGCATTTAACACTTCCTTTTAAAAACAACTTGCATCGCCTCCGATGTTGTAGGCACTTTGTATCATTACTAATATTTGGTCAACCGAATTGGTTAAACTGGACAGAGCCTCAACGATCGTAACACCGAATGGGGCAATAGCTTTTTAGCTAAACGAGCAGCGAGGGGGTTAGTTAAGATTGGCATTGTTGCACCAGTGACCGTTGGCGACATGGATGTCGCCGTCGAGCCTATATGGACATATTCACGGCGTGTCACTGGGGAAGCCAATGTCAATTAATGCGGAATGCACGTAGCTCAACTGTCTTGCTTTGGGGCAAAAGTAAGTTAGAAATGGCAGTGCTATATTTAGCTCCGTCATTTTAGGGATGTTGGAATAAGCAACTGAAGGTGAACACTTAGAATAAGGCGCTGGTCCTGCCTTATTCTGAGTTTAACTAAATAGGATGATGCAACAGGGCTTAATTATCAACCACAACCTTTTCATCAATAATGACGGGTAACTCTTGAGGTTTTCCTTGGCGTATCACTGTCATCATCACTTTTTTGCCAGGGGTCGTTTCTGCTATGCGATCCATCAGCATCTCGACGCCGGGGACATCTTCACCCTCGTATTTAATGATCACATCCCTTGGCATTAGCTGTGCTCGTGCTGCTGGACCATTAGGATCGATACCTGTCACTAATACGCCACGTAGATCGGGAAGATTAAGAATTTGCGCCACAACAGGGTTAATTGGTTCGCCAGAAATGCCTAATGCTCCACGGATAACGCGGCCATTTTTAATTAACTTGCCCATAATGCTGTGGGCCAATTTAATCGGAATAGCGAAGTTAATGCCGTGCCCCCCCCCTTCTTCACCAATTTGGAAGGCTGCAGTGTTGATACCAATAAGACTGCCATTAGTATCAATTAATGCGCCACCGGAGTTACCCGCATTAATCGCTGCATCGGTTTGCAGGAAGTCTAAGTAACCTGAACTTAACCCGTTGCGCCCAGTGGCACTGATGATACCTTGGGTAATGGTTTGACCTAAATTATAGGGATTACCAATGGCAAGTACGACATCACCTACTTGAGGTGGGCTATCAAGATTAACCGGGACAATCGGTAAATTATCCCCCTCAATTTTAAGAACCGATAAATCGGTTTCAGGATCAAAGCCCACGACTTCAGAGGTAAATTTACGTCCATCCTGTAGTGCGACCACAATTTCGTCGGCTTTTTTAATCACATGATAATTGGTAAGGATATAACCTTCCTTACTCATTATTACCCCAGAACCAAGACCTTGGAGTGAGCCAGAATTGAGAGGGCGACGTTGATCGATACTGAGACTATAGATATTGACAACGGCGGGGGCTGCCCGGCGAACGGCTTTGGCAAAGGAAAGTTCAACGGTATTATTGGCGCGGGTTTGCAGTAGAGTATTCCCGAGATTGTTACTATCGAAATAACGAGTCACCAATAAAAACATTGCCGCCATGATAAGACCGAAAAGGATGGCTTTACCGAGATACAACAGGGTGTCTTTTATAGTCATGGCAGGATAAATATTGAAAAAGGTGAGTTAGATTAACATGTTTAGCTAGGCAAAGAATAGGGAGCGCAGGCTCCCTATTCTGATCTAAGTCTGAAAAATAGCTGATTTTTCAGCGATGATTAGTCCGTTAACGCAGTACTAAATATAACATGCTCTTATCGCGCAATATTTTTAGCGCTACGGCGCCTTCTTGATCCTTAAGATGGGCTTTGAGTGCCTTAAGATCTTTAATTGCAGTGCGGTTAATTCCCACTATGATATCGCCTTTCTGTAAGCCACTCATCGCGGCGGGGGAACCTTGAGCAACATCAGTAATCGTCACTCCGCCCTTGGCAGCATTTTCTAAGGCGGCACCTTGTAACATAGGGTGCACCGCGCCTGCGGCCGAATCACTCGTTTGGCTTGCTTCACCTAAGGTGACTTTAACGGTTTTTTTATCACCATCGCGGATGATCCCTAACTCGACTTTTGCACCCGCTCCCATAGTCGCCACCTTAGCACGTAGCTCTTGGAAAGACTTAATGCCCCGGCCATCAACACTGACAATAATATCGCCCGCTTTAATACCTGCCTTTTCTGCAGCGCTACCCGCGGTCACTTCATTGACAAAGCCACCGTGCTGAGTATCTAAACCAAAACCTTGAGCAAGTTGACTATCGAGATCGCGGCCTGAAATACCAAGCACACCACGACGTACTTCACCATGTTCGACAATCTGTGCGACTAAGTTTTTCACCATATTGGCAGGAATTGCAAAACCAATACCGACGTTACCGCCTCCCGGAGCCACAATAGCAGTATTGATACCAATCAATTCGCCATTAAGGTTAACAAGGGCACCACCTGAGTTACCGCTATTAATTGCCGCATCGGTTTGAATAAAGTTTTCAAGCATTTCAATTCCTAGGCCACTACGACCTAAGGCGCTGACGATACCTGATGTCACAGTCTGACCTAAACCGAAAGGGTTACCAATGGCAACGGCAAAGTCACCTACGCGTAAATCATCGGAGTCTGATGACTTGATAGCGACAAGATTTTTAGCCTCAATTTGCAATAAGGCTATATCCGATTCGGCATCGGCACCAATGAGTTTCGCTTTGACCTCTCGACCATCGTGTAAACCAACTTGGATATCATCTGCGCCATTAATCACATGGTTATTGGTAACAATATAACCTTTATCAGCATCAATAATGACGCCGGAACCTAATCCTCTAAAAGGACGTTCTTGAATTTGTTCCTGTGGCACATTAGGGCCAAAGAAGTAACGAAATACATCAGGTACTCTTTGTTTAGAAACGTGGGTACCAGTGACAGCCACAGAGACGACGGCTGGCGTTGCGCGCTCAAGCATGGGCGCAAGACTTGGCATCGACTGTCCATCAACAGTTTGTGGAATTGCGGCCTGTGAGATAGCAGGCATCATAGTCAGGGTTGCGGCTAACATTGCAGCTGAAAGTACAGATAGTTTTGTTTTCATCTATTCATAACTCCAAATAAGGGTTCAAAGATCTGGCTATAATGCGCTGTAATATACGCCCCAGATCGAATCTGTATCGGTACTGGCTATTTGCCTAGGTAACCATTCGGACACGCACCTATTTGAAAAAGTTCATTAATATTAACAAAGGTTAATTTCTTTAAGCTGGTTTTATGAGCTTTTCCGATTTGTTACTAAGGCCAACACTATGGTCGAAAGATGTACTTTTCAAGGGGGAGGATGAATCAAATCTATCAACTTAACGGGTTACCCGCTAACACTATTTTGATTGTTTACATGATGCTTCAATCTGTCGTGTATTAAAGACGATATTACGCTCAGTTTAAATATATCCTGTGTCACATTTGCCGTGCTAATATCGTCACAGTGTTATTAAAGGATAGAAGAGAATTAAACTGTGCCCCAGTTAAGCCCTTGGCAGCATTATCAAAAAGATCTTACCCGTGACGGTTTTTCCCATGATCCAGCCCAAGAAGTGGCGGTTAAAGCATTACAACGTGTATATGAGGACTTAACCACAGCCGAAATACCTCATTCTATCGTCGGTAAATTGTTTACGGCTTTAGGGTTAAAATCCGCTCCTGAAGGTATAAAAGGACTCTATCTTTGGGGCGGTGTTGGTCGTGGTAAAACCTATTTGATGGACACGTTTTTTGATGCATTGCCTGGTGATAAAAAACTGCGCGCTCACTTCCATCGTTTTATGCACCAGTTGCATTTAGAGTTGGACAAGCTAAAGGGCGTTCGCGATCCATTGATTGTGATTGCCAAACAGATGGCCGCTAAATATCGAGTGATTTGTTTTGACGAGTTTTTTGTTTCCGATATTACTGACGCTATGTTACTCGGTACGTTATTCCAAGCTTTATTTAAAGAAGGAGTGGTATTAGTTGCGACCTCAAATATTATTCCCGACGATCTCTACAAAAATGGTTTACAGCGTGCGCGTTTCTTGCCGGCAATAGCTTTGATCAATCAACATTGCGAAGTGCTTAATGTGGATTCTGGGATTGACTATCGTTTACGCACCTTAGAGCAAGCGGAAATTTATCATTACCCGCTAGATGCACAGGCAGATAAAAATTTACTGCATTACTTTTCTCAATTAGCGCCTGAGGCAGTGGTATCCACTGAAGCCATTGAAATTGAAGGGCGTGTGATACCGATTCGTCAACAAGCACAGAGTGTGTTATTAATTGATTTCAGGGCTCTTTGTGATGGACCCCGTAGTCAACGTGATTATATGGAATTGGCTCGGATTTATCATACCGTGCTGGTCAGCGGCATAGAACAAATGGGGGCATTTTTAACAGGTGACGATATCGCAAGGCGTTTTTTAGCGATGGTGGATGAGTTTTACGAGCGTAATGTAAAGCTTATTGTGTCAGCCCAAGTCCCGCTTGAAGATATCTATGCCGATGGTTTGCTTAACTTTGAATTTAGGCGTTGTCGCTCGCGTCTTATTGAGATGCAATCCCACGATTATTTGAAATCGGAACATCTTCCCTAGTCCTTGTAGACAATCGCACTCGCGTTATTTTTTTACACCATCGAGAGCGGCTCATTCCTCCTTGAGATGACTAGCCGCTTGATCGAAATTTTATGTTTTTTGTCAAAATATCAGGTGATTTTTAACTCAGCTTTGTCTATACTCCGCCACCTGCCCACGTTACTCCGCCAATTGGGCGGAAGTTGTAAGCCGAATTAAGTGCTCGAAGGGGTACTGAAAGGCAATTTTGTGTTGTTTGCAAATGCAAGCGGCATGTGAGACAGAAATTAACTTTGGGTTTTTGTAATAATGAAGACTTTTACTGCTACACCAGAAACTGTAACTCGTGACTGGTTCGTCGTTGATGCAGACGGCAAAACTTTAGGTCGTATCGCTACTGAAATTGCTACCCGTTTACGCGGCAAGCATAAGCCAGAATACACTCCTCACGTTGATACTGGTGATTACATCATCGTTATCAATGCTGAAAAAGTCACTGTTACTGGTAACAAAGCGAAAGGCAAAACGTACTACTCGCATTCAGGCTTCCCTGGTGGCATTAAGCAAATCAGCTTTGAAAAGCTGCAAGCGCATAAGCCAGAAATGATCATCGAGAAGGCAGTTAAGGGTATGTTACCAAAAGGTCCTCTGGGCCGTGCCATGTTCCGTAAACTGAAAGTTTACGCTGGCGCAGAACATAACCACGCTGCACAACAACCTCAAGTTCTTGATATCTAAACGGGATTAAGCAAATGGCTGCAACTCAGTACTACGGCACTGGCCGTCGCAAAACCTCTACAGCTCGCGTATTCGCTAAAGCTGGTAGTGGCAACATCGTTGTAAATCAACGTCCTTTGGATCAGTATTTTGGTCGTGAAACTGCTCGTATGGTTGTTC
Source organism: Shewanella sp. JNE2 (assembly GCF_023159115.1). Lineage (NCBI taxonomy): Bacteria > Pseudomonadati > Pseudomonadota > Gammaproteobacteria > Alteromonadales > Shewanellaceae > Shewanella > Shewanella sp. JNE2. The sequence continues at coordinate 744,671 of NZ_CP096169.1, forward strand.
GTCAACCTTTAGAGTTAGTTGAAATGACTGACAAGCTGGACATCTATGTAACTGTTAAAGGCGGTGGTATCACTGGCCAAGCAGGCGCAATCCGTCACGGTATTACCCGTGCTCTGATGCAATTAGATGAAGCGCTGCGTCCATCGTTACGTTCTGCTGGTTTCGTTACCCGTGACGCTCGTAAAGTTGAGCGTAAGAAAGTGGGTCTACGTAAAGCACGTCGTAAGCCACAATTCTCTAAGCGTTAATTCGTTTTTGGAATATCAAAAAACCCAGCCTATGCTGGGTTTTTTATTACCTAAGATTTATTATGCTTATCAAAATAAAGCGTTAGGTTAAGTTTGAGGATGGAAATGACATTTCAATTATTTATGCTTGCGATAGCATTGGTGTTGATTTTAGAAGGCGTAGGCCCACTATTATTTCCCAATAAATGGCGTCGTTATTTAAGTGAGCTTTCCAATCAAAATCAGCAAGTTTTACGCAGAATGGGCGGTGCTTTGGTTACTGCCGGCGTGGTAATCTTGATTATTTTTTCATAAATGGCTTGCAACTTGGCCCCACAAATCTGCTAGAATCCTTTTTTAACCACAACCTTGCAGCAAACAATGGGCAAAAACGTAGTTGTTCTCGGCACTCAATGGGGTGACGAAGGAAAAGGTAAAATTGTCGACCTTCTAACAGAACAGGCAAAATATGTAGTTCGCTATCAAGGCGGCCACAATGCTGGTCATACCTTGGTTATCGACGGTGAAAAAACCGTTCTTCATCTGATCCCATCGGGTATTCTGCGTGATAATGTGAAATGCATTATTGGCAACGGTGTGGTGCTTGCACCAGACGCCCTGATGAAAGAGATCAATATGCTCAAAGATCGTGGAGTTCCTGTTGAGGAGCGCCTGCTGATTTCTGAAGCGTGTCCGTTGATCCTACCTTTCCATTGTGCCCTTGATATTGCCCGTGAAAAAGCGCGCGGTAATAAAGCTATTGGTACAACTGGCCGTGGTATTGGACCTGCGTATGAAGACAAGATCTCTCGTCGCGGTCTGCGAGTAGGCGACCTGTTCAATGCTGAACTGTTTGCTGAAAAGCTGAAAGAAGTTATGAAATACCATAACTTTATGCTGACAGAGTACTATCAAGTCGAAGCGGTTGATTACGAGCAAACGCTAGCAGATGCTTTGGCTATGGCCGATTATCTGAAGAGCATGTGTGTTGATGTGACTGAACTATTGGATACTGCGCGTAAAGCCGGTGAGCCAATTCTGTTCGAGGGCGCTCAAGGTACATTACTCGACATCGACCACGGAACATACCCATTTGTAACCTCTTCAAATACCACTGCTGGTGGTGTTGCGACAGGCAGCGGTTTTGGTCCGCGTCACTTAGACTATGTCTTAGGTATCATGAAGGCTTACACCACTCGCGTAGGTGCAGGTCCATTCCCAACTGAACTATTATGTGAAGTCGGTGATCATTTAGGCACTAAAGGTCATGAGTTTGGTGCGACCACGGGTCGTAAGCGTCGTCCAGGTTGGTTGGATGCAGTAGCCATGCGCCGCGCAGTTCAAATCAACAGCGTCAGTGGTTTCTGCCTGACTAAGTTGGACGTACTTGATGGTCTCAAAGAAGTGAAGATCTGTGTGGGTTATCAACACCCCGATGGTACTATCGCGAAAGTGACACCACTTGCCGCAGAAGGTTATGAGCAGGTTACGCCTGTTTATGAAACAATGCCGGGTTGGAGCGAGTCGACTTTTGGTGCGACGTCGATTGATCAACTGCCACAGGCGGCGATCAATTATATCAAGCGTCTTGAAGCGTTATTAGAAACACCAATCGACATTATCTCAACGGGTCCTGATCGTAACGAGACGATGATTTTGGTTAATCCATTCAATTAAGATCGGTTAAGGCCGTGTTTCACGGCCTTTTTCTCTTCGCGCTATCCTTTCTCTGTGCTTCCCTGCGGTTAGATATTCAGCTTAAGCTCAAGAAATAGGTTATACTGCCGATGCAAGTATTCACCCTATTGTCATTGAGAGTCGTTATGCTTCGTACTGTATTAGTTGCGCTACTGCCTTTAGTCTCTTCAATGTGCTTTGCGCAAACACTGGCAGTCGATATTTACAGCCAAGATCAATTGCTTGAATTGATACGTAGCAATCAGTATTTAGCGAAAGTAAAGCGTGATGATTGCCAATTGGTCCAAGATATTGAGGCCAGGGCTGAAGTTCTGAAGCAACCTTTATATCAATTTCTTTGGGGAGAAATGCTGAACCATGGGACTTGTGTAAAAGCAAATCCTACTAAGGGAATGCGCTTGCTACGTGATTCGGTTGAACAAGGTAGCCCTGAAGCAATGGTGAAACTTGCCGAGTATTATCAAAGTGGTAAATTTGTCATTCGCAATAAAGATCGAGCAGTTAACTATTTGTTACCTGCAGCCGCAAGCGGCGATTTACCCGCTCGTATGATGTTAGTGCGTTTATACGGTGAAGGTTACGGTAGTCCAAGGGATTACGAAATGGCCTATCACTGGTTATATAACGATGTATTTGTAGATGAGGCGACGAAGAAAAAAGCCTTATCTTTACTGCAGGTGTTAGCAGCTAAAATGCCCCCCAGTGCAGTGGCGCGGGCCCAGCAAGAGCAGTTGCGAACCCGTTAAGATGTCTCTGAAAGCAGAGACACATTATTTGGATATTGAATGATAAAAGACCCTCATTTTGAGCGTGAACAGGATAAGTACGAAAACCCTATCCCAAGCCGTGAGTATATTATCGAATACTTACGTTCTCAAAAATCACCCATCACTCGTGACAGCATCGCCGCAGCGTTAAACATTCACGAGGAAGAGCAACTAGAAGCCTTAAGGCGTCGCCTACGTGCGATGGAACGCGATGGCGAACTGGTGTTCACCCGCGGACAAAGCTATGGCTTACCAGAGAAGATGGACTTAATTTCCGGCATCGTTCTTGGGCATAGGGAAGGCTTTGGCTTTTTCAAGCCCGATGAAGGCGGTGATGACTTATTTATCTCCAACCGCGATATGTTGATGTACTTCCACGGTGATAAAGTACTGGCGCAAAAGGCAGGGTTAGATCGTCGAGGCCGCCGCGAAGCCCGTATTGTACGCCTTATTCAGCCTCGCAGTGCTGCAATTGTCGGTCGCTATCATGTCGATAGCGGTATGGCATTTGTGATTGCCGATGATAAACGCATTACCCAAGAAATTTTAGTCGCCAATGAAGACCGCAATGGCGCCCGTCAAGGTGATGTGGTTGTGGTTGAATTAACGCGTCGCCCAGGCCGTTTTGTTAAGGCTGCGGGTAAAGTGACCGAAGTGCTTGGTAAGCAAATGGCGCCGGGGATGGAAATCGAAATTGCCCTGCGTAATTATGATTTACCCCATACTTGGTCACCCGTGATCGAGAAGAAACTGCGCCGTATTCCCGATGAAGTGACCGAAGCCGATAAAGTAGGCCGTGTGGATTTACGTCATCTCCCCTTAGTGACTATTGACGGGGAAGATGCTCGTGATTTTGATGATGCTGTGTATGCCGAGAAAAAAGCAGGTGGCGGCTGGCGTTTATGGGTGGCGATTGCGGACGTCAGTTACTATGTACGCACCGATTCGGCATTAGATACTGAAGCGCGTGCCCGTGGTAATTCAGTGTATTTCCCGTCGCAAGTTATCCCTATGTTGCCAGAGAAAATCTCTAACGGCTTATGTTCGCTTAATCCTCACGTCGACCGTTTATGTATGGTCGCTGAGATGACGGTATCTGCAAAAGGTAAGTTATCGGGTTACAAATTTTATCCGGCTGTGATGTATTCCCATGCCCGTTTCACTTATACCCAAGTGGCAGAGATGTTAGAAGGCGGCCCGATTGCACCAGAGCACGAGGCCTTATTCCCACATTTGCAGTGTTTACAATCATTGTATTTAGCGCTCGATGAGCAGCGAGCCGAGCGCGGCGCGATTGCCTTTGAGACCATGGAAACGCAGTTTATTTTTAATGAGCAGCGCAAGATTGAAAAAATTGTGCCACGTGGCCGCAATCAAGCACATAAAATCATTGAAGAATGTATGATTTTAGCCAACGTTTCGGCGGCTAAGTTTGTGAAGAAACACAAAGGCGAAGTCTTGTATCGTGTACATGAAGCGCCATCAGAGCAAAAGCTAGCGAACTTTAAAGAGTTTTTGGCCGAGCGTGGCTTGACTATGACTGGCGGGCTTGAGCCAACGCCGTCAGATTATCAGAACGTGATGCTGCAAATTGCCGACCGTCCCGATGCTGAACTTATCCAAGTGATGTTGCTGCGCTCTATGCGTCAAGCAATTTATACACCGGATAATGAAGGCCACTTCGGTTTAGCCTTAGAAGAATATGCGCATTTTACCTCGCCCATTCGCCGCTATCCGGATTTAGTGTTACATCGTGTGATCCGTTATTTACTCGCGAAGGAAAGAGGCGAAACCACTGAGAAGTGGACGCAGGATGGTGGCTACCACTATCAACTCGATGAACTCGACCAATTAGGTGAAGAGTGTTCGACCACAGAACGTCGTGCCGATGAAGCGACTCGCGATGTTAGCGATTGGCTCAAGTGCGAGTTTATGCAAGATCACGTCGGTGATACCTTTGAAGCTGTGATTGCCTCAGTAACCAGTTTTGGTTTGTTTGTGCGCTTAAATGAACTGTTTATCGATGGCTTAGTGCATATCTCAAGCCTAGGTAGCGATTACTACCAGTTCGATCCTATGCGTCAGCGTCTTATCGGCGAGCACACAGGGCAAGTGTATCAAGTGGGCGATCCGGTGACGGTTAAGGTTGCTGCAGTCAACTTAGATGACAGACAGATTGATTTGATCATGCTGGGTGATGATAGCAAAGGTGGCAAGCGTAAAGTATCAGCTAGCCGTGATAAACCTATGACAGCCCGTGAGCGTGTTAATCGTGAAGGTGCTAAGCAAGGTAAAGCGGGCAAAACCGCGGCATCTAGCGCCAAAGTTGGAACAGGCAAAGCCAAACCTAAGGCCAAAGCGGGTGCTAAAGCCAAAAAAGCAACTGTAAAAGATCCGGCTAAAAAGCCAAAAGCCGCGAAGCGGAGCACGAGAAAGAAATAAATGAAAAAACAAGATATTATTTTTGGGATCCACGCAGTTGAAGCCCTGTTAAAACACAGCCCTGAGCGCATTATTGAGTTGTGGCTGTTACAAGGTCGTGATGATGAGCGTTTAACTGTGCTTGCCGATCAGGCTAAGGCCTTTGGTACGACGATTCAAGTGGCTTCTCGTAAAGCCTTGGATGACAAAGCGGAAAGCAGCCAACATCAAGGCATAGTCGCGCGCGTCAAAGCGGCAAAAGTATTGAATGAGCAAGATTTAGATGTGCTACTTGCTAACACTGAGCAACCATTCCTGTTGATCTTGGATGGTGTGACCGATCCCCATAACTTAGGTGCTTGCCTACGTAATGCCGATGCGGCGGGCGTGCAAGGTATTATCGTCCCTAAGGATAACTCGGTTGGCTTAACGGCGACAGTGAGTAAAGTGGCATGTGGCGCGGCAGAAACCGTCCCTTTATTCCAAGTCACTAATCTTGCGCGCACGATGCGCCATCTACAGGATAAAGGTGTGTGGATTGTGGGCACGGCGGGCGAGGCTGATTGCGAGCTTTATCAAGCGGATCTTAAAGGGCCATTGGCGATTGCTATGGGCGCTGAAGATAAAGGCTTACGCCGTTTAAGTCGTGAGTCTTGTGATTCGCTTATTTCTATCCCTATGGCGGGAAGCGTGTCTAGCTTGAATGTCTCGGTCGCGACAGGTATTTGCTTATTTGAAGCAGTGCGTCAACGCCGTAGCTAATTAAATTACTCGTTATAAGCCATAAAAAGACGGATATTTTCCGTCTTTTTTATTAATTGATTAATTAAATAGGTTTAGCTAAATCTTTTGTCTCGCAGACTTGTTCATCAAGCGGCACTATCGTCTCCATTTGTGAGGCGAAAGTGCGAACGGGTTCCATATCGAAACTAAAGGCAAGTTGTTGATCATCATCTTCGTCATCACTCGTTATCGCATCTGCACCTAAATCTTCTTGATCCTCATATTCTTCTGGATTCGGAGTCATATGCTCCTGAATTGACTCGACGTCCACCCGAGGATCAAGTGCTGCAGCCAGTGGAGACGAGACTAAATCCCCTGTCGCCATTATGTAGTCTTGGGTGATATTTGTTTCCGTTTTTTGCAGTGAGTTGACATAACGTAAGCGTAAAAAGAGTACTAACGTGCAGGCGGACATAAAACCATAGAGCATGTTATTGCCTAGCCATTGCATTAGGGTGGATGCGATTAATGGACCGATACTGGCACCCAGACCAAAGGTGAGTAAGATTGTGGCTGACAAACCCACGCGTTCACTTTGCTCTACCCGAGAGTTAGCTAAGGCTGTTGCCAATGGATAAAAAGTAAATCCAAGGATCCCAAAAAGGAAAGTCATCACCAATGAAATGAGGGGGTGATAGGGTGTGAGTGCAATGCCCAGAGCTAAAATACCGAGGAGCACGCAGTTGATACGAATAAGCCTGCTGCGGGGCATAATGTCGGACAGTTTGCCCATCGGCCATTGTGCCAAAAGTCCTGCAAGGATAGTGGCAGTCATGTAGGTTGCGACTTTCTCCGGTGGTAATCCTAAATTACTGGCATAGGCGGGAGCGAGACCATAAAAGGAGCCGACGATCATGCTGCCTATTGCAATGGTGGTGAGGGCCTGTGGGGCTTTTTTCCAGTAATGAGTAATTTGCAGTGGCGCTGGTATCAGTGGCGCAGGGTGAATTCGGCGGGTAAGTGAAATAGGTACAATACACAGTGCAAAACAAATGGCGATAAGCAATAAGGGTTCTAAACCCAGTTCGGGATAGATACTAATGGCCCCCTGTCCGAGGATTAAGCCAAAGTAAGAGACGATCATGTAGCTCGCGAATACAGTGCCACGTTGACTATTTTCCGCTTGTTCATTTAACCAGCTTTCAAGCACCATATATTGGCACATCATCCCCATGCCAACGATAAGTCTAAGTAGTATCCATATAAATAGATCATTAACGAGAGCGTGACATAATGCCGATGCCGCAACGATACCCGCACTTGCCACAAATGCACGAATATGGCCGACCTGAGCGATAAGTTTATGCCCTATCTTGGAGCCAGCAACGAGGCCGACGTAATAGGCAGACATCATGCTACCAATCCAAAGTTGTGGCACATTCGCTACAGAGAGCCTAAGTCCTAAATAAGTGGTAAGTAAGCCACCTGCCAACACAGTTAAGAGCGTTGTGCTATATAAAGAGGCGAAAGTGCGTAGCGGGTTTGCCATATACTACTCCTAAGGCGTGTTAACTTTCCGATGTTGAATTTTGTCTGCCTTGTATAAAAAAGTGTCAAATCACTCTAAACACCAACACAGCCAAAAACGCAAACAAGATAATTCTTGGCTAGTATATCAGGGGTTGGTGTTTGTAGAGTGTTGCAAATTGTTGGTGATTATCGATTTATTTTTCGTTTTTGTGTATGGGTCACTAAATTATGACCACAGAAGCATAAATGGTGCTTCAGATTACACGGAGATAATGGCGGTTTTGCACAAGGAGTTTGGGTTTAACCAAGGTTAATCGATGGTCCATTAATCCAAACAATTTACCTAAATGTATAGAGTAGATTGAATGTCGTTATCGTATCAGTTTGCTGACTCCCTTCGGGAACCACTTCAGTGTATTTAATGTTCATTCCAATTTTAAACGCCCAATCCTGAAATACGAGGTTTTTGTAGCTCATATCTAAAGTCAGTGTGTTGTTATTTTCCCCAACTTCAGCGGTGAGATCGGCATTGATACTCGTGTATTCCTGTAGTTTTTGAGAAAACTTCGCCGCTGTACGTAAAATGGCATCTTTTTCTGCGTCTGGATCGGGAACAGAAGTAGACTCAGCGGGTAAGTTATAACGGTAACCAGGACCTATTTCGAGACTCAGCTTTGTTTTATGATTACTAATAGCATTAAAACCATAACCACTTGAAAGTGTTGATATCTGGGTATAGCTACCAAATTGGTCCCACGTAAAGTCCCCACGGCCAAAAACATACCCTTTATTGAGCTTATAGTTTGACTGCAATTGCAGTTCATATTTTTCTGAAGTGGTTTGGCTTTTTTCGGATGCAAAGTAAGCTTTTAATGTGGCTTCTTGTTTGGTTTGTTTCGTGTCGTAAATGAGCTGGGTTCGGCCATTAAAACTACTCGATTCGGTATTACCTGTGTTTAGCTGTAATCCTGCTTCGACTTCAGCCGTAAAGTCGCTAGGAGGCTCCTGATAGTCGGGGGGGACGAGCGCAAATGCTGGCATTGAAAGAGAACATAAACTGATAAGAGCGGTAACTTTTAGCATTGTATTTTATTCTTGGTTGGCTGATTTCAGATATCCGAATGGGGGCGAGGCGTCATCATACCTGTATTGGCAAGCGAGGCAAAGTTATTGCTTGAGTTTCGCGTCTGCTTTCTGTACTATCTCGCGCTCAAATCAGTCACTAATTTTCGTTCCTTGCCTCTATTTGGTTTGACTGAGCCAATACCGAGGCTACATAACCGTAAGGAGCAATAAATGCGTCATTACGAAATCGTATTTATGGTTCACCCAGATCAAAGTGAACAAGTACCAGGTATGATTGAGCGTTACACAGGTGTTATCACCGAAGCTAACGGCACAATCCACCGTTTAGAAGATTGGGGCCGTCGCCAATTGGCTTACCCAATCCAAGATCTGCATAAAGCTCACTACGTTCTGATGAACGTTGAAGCACCTGCAGAAACGATCGAAGAGCTAGAAACAGCTTTCCGTTTCAACGACGCAGTTCTGCGTAACATGGTAATGCGTACTAAAGTTGCCGTTACTGAAGCATCTCCAATGGCTAGAGCTAGAGATGAGCGCGATTCACGTCGTGGCCCAGCTGGCGAACGCTCATACGATGAAGCTCACGCTGAAGAAATCGGTGAGTAAGTTTATCTGTGACCACCAATAGCTTGGTGTTGTCCGGAACCATAACCCGTTCCAGACGCTTTAAAAGCCCAGCAGGGATTGCACACAGTGTGATTATGCTGGAACACAAATCGCAGCGTTATGAAGCAGATATGCTCCGCAACGTCTACGTACAAATACAAGTGATATTGAGTGGCCCGCGCTTTGAAAGCGTCGCAGACAATCTGAAAGCAGGTGTGGAAGTGCAAGTGCAAGGCTTTATGACGCTCCAACAAGGGCGAAATGGTCAAAACCGCTTAGTTATCCATGCCGAAAATGTCGAATTGAAAACTTAGGAGACTGTCACATGGCACGTTATTTCCGTCGTCGCAAGTTCTGCCGTTTCACCGCTGAAGGTGTTGCAGAGATTGATTACAAAGATATCGTTACTTTAAAGAACTACATCACTGAAAGCGGCAAAATTGTTCCAAGCCGTATCACTGGTACTAGTGCTAAATATCAGCGCCAACTAGCTCGCGCTATCAAGCGTGCTCGTTATCTTTCTCTACTGCCATACACTGATTTACATCAGTAATTGCAGTATTCCTAATCGAATATAGAGGATTTGATAATGAACGTTATTCTGCTTGATAAAATCGCTAACCTAGGTAACTTGGGTGACCAAGTTGTAGTTAAGGCTGGTTACGCTCGTAACTACCTGCTGCCACAAGGTAAAGCTGTTGTTGCTAACGAAAGCAACGTTAAAGTATTTGAAGCTCGTCGCGCTGAATTAGAAGCTAAATTAGCTGCTGAATTAGCTGCTGCTAACCAACGCGCTGAGAAAATTACTGCACTGGAAGCGGTTGTTATCGCTTCTAAAGCGGGTGATGAAGGCAAACTGTTTGGTTCAGTTGGCAACCGTGACATCGCTGATGCAGTAACTGCTGCTGGTGTTGAGCTGGCTAAATCAGAAGTTCGTTTACCATTAGGCGCTCTGCGTACTACTGGCGACTTCGAAGTTGAAGTTCAGTTACACACTGAAGTTAAAGCTGTTGTTAAAGTTTCTATCGTTGCAGAAGCTTAATTACATACTGCTTTAAACTAAAAAAACACCGCTTCGGCGGTGTTTTTTTTATGGTTGAAATTCAGTGTTGGGCGCCATGTTATGGCTTGAGCAAGTTTTGATAGGGAATGAATGCGGTAAGTAATCGGTACACATTCAATCTTAAACTACATAAGTGGCTAAGCTCGCTTAAATAAAAACCGCTCATTGCATAACAGTGAGCGGTTTTTTGTCTATAGCAACTGATTTAGCTTAGAAGATTAATTTCTCACTAAATCCAGTTCTTTAATCAGATTATCGGCATGGTCAACTTTATCCATCATCCACAGGATATAACGGATATCCACGTGTACGGCGCGGGTGATTGTCGGATTGAAGAACCAATCCTTAGTAATCGCTTCATAGGTAGAGTCGAAGTTAAGGCCCACCAATTCCCCTTTACCGTTAAAGACGGGTGAACCTGAGTTGCCACCTGTGGTATCTACACTCGATAAGAAGTTAACCGGTACTGAGTTAAATTCTTCAGGCTTGTCTAAACAAGAAAATAGCTTGCAAATCCAGCCGCGGGGATCTTGATAAACTGACTTCACAAGATGATCGCCAAAGCGTTGCTCGTGAATCGCATCGAGCAGTTTTTTGGGGGCATTGTAGGGTTCGGCTCCTGTGTGTTTAGCCACTATGCCATCCAGACGAGTAAACGGCTGTTTATAGAGTGCATCACGGGATTGATAACCATCCACCATACCGTAGCTGATACGAAGTGTACCGTTGGCATCAGGGTAGACAGGCCAGTTATTGGCTTTGTAATACTCGATAACCGCGGCCATATAGTCAGGACGCGCAGTCGATAACTTACCATCGAGTATTTTTTCCGCTTTCTCCTGTGCCATATTGGTATCGTAGAGCGCAACGGCTAAACGAATAAAGGGATCGGTACTGGTTTCGAAGGTTGTCGTATCGGCATCCATCCAGGCGAGACGCTGGGCTTGGTCTGTGAGCGTCGTGAGTGAATACAAACCATCGAGTTTGGCCTCGAGATTTGTCTCTTTATTGTTGAGATCCAGTGCATCATCAAGGGCTGCTATGCGATTCGGTTGAGCAAGATACGCTGTGAGGTCTTGTCGCCATAGGGTCTTATCTACGTCAACGTGAAAGCTTGAATCGATACGTTTTAAGCGCGAGCTAAACATCGCCAAATCACGCTCTTGATAACCAATTTCGCGTTCAGCATCGCTCTTTTGTTTTTCCTTCGCAAGGCGATAAAGGCTGTTAGCGGCGGTTAACAGTGTGCTCGATTGGGCATTGGTAAAGTAATAATTACTCTGGAATACTTGTTGCTGCTCGGCGAGTAACACTTCTAGTTCTGCAATAAGATTTTGATTTAGTTTAGGGTTTTGTTTAAGCCAAGCTAAAAAGTTATCTTCACGGCTTTGCTTAATGCCAATGATATCCGTGGCTTTAAAGCCCGCTAACAAACCATTAAGTTTCTTCATTCGGTTGGCCATTGAGGCCATATTACCAGCGTATTTTATGGCGATATCTGCATCTTCTTGCCCCATAGCGTCGATGGTATCAATCTGTAATTGATAGCGTTTGGCTTGGGTTGGATAGAGCCAATCACTGGCAAATTTAAGCTCACTAGTGAGATTATAGCGGCTAGTCGTTCCGGGATAACCCGCAACAAACACGCCATCACCAGCCTTAACGCCATCGGCATTCACTTTAAGGTAGCTTTTCGGTTTGTAGGGAATGTTATCCTCCGCATAGGCTGCGGGCTTACCATCTTTACCCACGTAAGCCCGTAGGAAGGCAAAATCCCCCGAGTGGCGTGGGTACTCGTAGTTATCGATATCACCACCGTAGCCGCCAACACTTTCTGGCGGTGCATAGACTAAACGTACATCGCGGATCATCAATTGCTTGATTAAGTAGTATTCTAAGCCGTTATGAAAACTACGGACATTACAGCGATAGTTATCATCCACTTCACAGTTTTTTATGAGTGCTTTGCTATTATTTTGAATTTCTTCATAGCGGGTGAGGGGATCTTGGCTTAACTCTTTAGTGACGTCCTTGGTTACATCGGTGACGGCTTCGGTAATATATAAACGCTCGTTCGGCCCAGCCGAAGGTTCTTTATCCATTGATGTGGCTAAAAAGCCTTGTTCTAGATAGTTATGTTCTTGCTTAGTGTTATATTGTATCGCTTTGTAGGCACAATGATGGTTTGTCACAACTAGCCCTTGGGGGGAGACAAAACTGGCGGTACAATAGCCCAGCCCGACAACGGCATTCATTGGATAGCTAGTTAGATCGGCCAGTTTTTCGGCAGAAATGTCGATTCCGCGTTCACTGAGTTTGTCTGCAATTGAAGGCATTTGATAAGGTTGCCATTGCCCTTCGTCGGCATTCGCTATGCCGGATGTCAATACTAAGGTCGCAACCAGTGCAATACGCATGTCTTTTCCTTATTGATTGTTAGAGTGTCCGTTGGAACAGGATAACAGGTAAACCACCTGTTGCTTAACGCGGGTTTTATATCATATTTTGTTAAGTTGTTGGAAATCGGGAGTGTTAATGTCACAACAAGGTGCTTTTAAGCCTAAAAGTAAGCCAAGAGATTTGCAGCTAGATGGACTCAAGCTGCCACCGCATTCTATTGAGGCTGAACAATCGGTATTAGGCGGCCTAATGTTGGACGCCGATGCTTGGGATAAGGTGGCTGAAACGGTCGTAAAAGAAGATTTTTACTCGCGCTCGCACCGGATGATTTTTGCGGCGATGCACCGCCTAGTGGAAACCAGTCAGCCCATCGATTTGATCACGGTTTCTGAGCAACTTGAGCTTGAAAATCAGCTTGAAGAGGCTGGTGGATTTGCCTACTTAGGTGAAATTGCTAAGAATACTCCCAGTGCTGGCAATATTGTCTCCTATGCTGAGATTGTTCGCGAACGTGCAGTAGTCAGAGAGATGATCCGCGTCGCCCATGAAATTGCCGATGCGGGTTATAACCCCGAAGGCCGAGACTCCAGTGCTTTGCTCGATTTAGCCGAAAGCAAAGTCTTTAAGATTGCTGAGCAACGCACCAATGCCAACGAAGGCCCTGAAGGCATCAAAACCATTCTTGAAAAAACCGTCGATAAGATTGAGAAACTCTATAACAACCCGCACAACGGTGTAACTGGGGTATCGAGTGGTTTTAGTGATCTCGATAAAATGACCGCAGGTTTCCAATCTGGCGACTTGATTATCGTGGCGGCACGTCCATCCATGGGTAAAACGACCTTTGCGATGAACCTCTGCGAACAGGCAGCGATGAATGAAGATAAACCCGTACTTATTTTCAGTCTCGAGATGCCATCCGAACAAATTATGATGCGTATGCTCGCCTCATTAGGCCGCGTCGATCAGACTAAAATCCGTACTGGTCAACTTGATGATGAAGATTGGGCGAGGGTGTCATCGACCATGGGGATTATGCTCGAGCAGGGTAAAATGTATATCGACGATGGTTCTGGTTTAACGCCGACGGAAGTGCGTAGCCGCGCCCGTCGTATTGCTCGTGAATACGGTGGCTTATCTATGATCATGGTCGACTACTTACAGTTGATGCAAGTGCCCGCTTTATCTGAAAACCGAACGCTTGAAATTGCCGAAATCTCTCGCTCACTTAAAGCCTTGGCGAAAGAACTAGAGATCCCTGTTATTGCCCTGTCTCAGCTTAACCGATCACTGGAGCAACGAGCCGATAAACGTCCGGTCAACTCAGACTTACGTGAATCGGGATCTATCGAGCAGGATGCGGATCTCATCATGTTTATTTACCGTGATGAAGTGTATAACAACGATTCTCCAGACAAAGGCACGGCCGAAATTATTATCGGTAAGCAGCGTAACGGTCCTATTGGACGGGTACGCTTAACCTTCCAAGGTCAGTATTCTCGCTTCGATAATTATGCAGGCCCTCAGTTTGAAGAAGATTAAGCGATTGACGTGTCTGAGCATATAGATAGTGAGTTTTACAAGAACAAGTTGATGGTGATAGAAGATAAGCAACGCTTATGTATTCTTTTTATTTCTCTGGCTTTTTATTTCCTGACTTTTTCCAGAATAGGCAAGGTAAATTTTGAAACCTTTTCCCCGTGCAGAAATTAGCAGTAGTGCACTGCAAAACAACTTAGCAGTGCTGCGTCAGCAGGCCAGCGCAAGCCAAGTGATGGCTGTTGTTAAGGCCAATGGTTACGGCCATGGATTACTGAATGTGGCCAATTGTCTTGTGAACGCCGATGGTTTTGGGTTGGCGCGTTTAGAAGAAGCGCTAGAATTACGAGCGGGTGGTGTAAAGGCGCGACTGTTGTTACTCGAGGGATTCTTTCGTAGCACGGACTTACCTTTACTGGTTGCCCACGATATTGACACTGTGGTTCACCATGAATCGCAAATAGAGATGTTAGAGCAGGTTAAGCTCACTAAACCTGTCACCGTCTGGCTTAAAGTGGATTCTGGCATGCACAGATTAGGGGTCACGCCTGAGCAATTTGCCACCGTTTATGCAAGATTGATGGCTTGCCCTAATATCGCAAAACCCATTCATCTGATGACGCATTTTGCCTGTGCCGATGAACCGGATAACCATTATACAGATGTACAAATGGCCGCTTTTAATGAATTGACGGCGGGCTTACCGGGTTTTAGAACCTTAGCTAATTCTGCAGGAGCGCTTTATTGGCCCAAAAGCCAAGGTGATTGGATTAGACCCGGTATCGCACTTTATGGAGTGTCTCCCGTTGCTGGCGATTGTGGTACAAATCATGGGCTTATCCCCGCGATGAATCTCGTTTCGCGCCTTATCGCCGTGCGTGATCATAAAGCCAATCAGCCAGTCGGTTATGGCTGTTATTGGACGGCCAAACAAGATACCCGTTTAGGTGTAGTCGCTATTGGTTACGGCGATGGCTATCCTCGTAATGCGCCCGAAGGTACACCTGTATGGGTTAATGGCCGTAGAGTGCCCATCGTTGGCCGTGTCTCTATGGATATGCTCACTGTGGATTTAGGCCAAGATGCGACTGATAAAGTCGGTGATGATGTTCTACTTTGGGGGCAGGACTTACCTGTCGAAGAAGTGGCAGAAAGGATCGGCACTATCGCTTATGAGTTGGTGACTAAACTCACGCCAAGGGTGGCGGTATGTTTAGCTTAGATAGCGTTTTTTAGGTTAATCAGCGGCACGTATGTGCCGTTTTCTTTTAATAACAGTAGCGATTTACTCACTGTTAGCTTTCAAAACAGATTTCAATAAAAGCAGTACCATGTGGGCTAGTAAAAGGCATAATAATTTTGGTGCCATTGGCTTTATGGGAAATTGTATGGCCTTTTCCTGATACGACCATAGGCGTAGCCATTTCAAATTCATATCCTTTTTGCCCTAAAAGATTTTTAGCGCCACCTGTGACCATATTGGTGATTTCACCGACCAAATCGGTGACTTCCTCATTAATTTTGCCAGGGTTCTCACCGAGCATATTCTGCATAATCTGTAGTACAAGCGTTTGCTCAAATGTAATCGACAAGGATCCTTTAGTCTGTGGCCCAACCATACCGATCAATCCGGAAACATCTCCTTTGGCTAAGTTATCATTTTTTATTTGGGGCTTGCCCGGCGTCAAATCCATACTCGCCATTGTTGAAATAACATTGAGTAGAGATTGTAGGAAAGGGTTAATAAAATTGACGTTCATGCCTAAATTTGTCCTCTTTTAGCTCTAAGCCTGTCGGTTGTGGCTTATTTAAGACTAGTCGAAAAGTGGTTTAATCGCCGCAACTAGGATCACACTCTATCAGCTTAGATGAACTCGATATAAATGTACGGCTAATTTGACCATTTTCTTATCCTTTATTTGAATATTGCTAGGGAGGAGGCATTCCAAATACCTTGTTATCTCGTGTTTGCTGAAAAAGAAGTCCGTTGCTTATTCACAGGGAGATAAATCGCGATCTTCGTTTACGATACTAAGCATATTGATAAGGGGGTCTTTGCTTATTCTCCGCCGCCTTAATTTCCACAATATACGCGATTAGCGGTATAATGCGCGGCTAATATATTGTGAGCACGAAAGGGCAATGGCTATTTCTGTCTGTGCTTTTTGCGTTGTTATCGTCAATCTAGTCATGGGTTAACTTGAGCGTGAGCTTACAATGTTTCAATTTTACAATGGCTAGCTAGGCAAGAAGCCACTTGGAAAGAGTCCATCATGTCTCAACACAGAATAGATGTTAATACTTTGAAAAATAACAATATTGATACTTACTCACTCGATAGAACCTTTTCCATTGCGCCTATGTTGGATTGGACGGACCGGCACTATCGTTATTTTGCACGTTTAATGTCGGCTAAGGCATTGTTATACACAGAAATGGTGACTACAGGGGCGATACTGCATGGTCGTGGTGATTACTTGGCCTATAACCAAGAAGAGCATCCTTTGGCACTGCAGTTAGGTGGTTCTAACCCGCAGGATTTAGCGCGTTGCGCTAAACTCGCGGCGGAGCGCGGTTATGATGAAGTGAATCTCAATGTAGGTTGCCCTTCAGATCGCGTGCAAAATGGTCGTTTCGGTGCTTGTTTAATGGCTGAGCCTGAGCTTGTGGCTGAGTGTGTGGATGCCATGAAGCAAGTTGTTGATATTCCAGTTACAGTCAAAACCCGCATCGGTATTGATGAGCAAGACAGTTATGAATTTCTCACGTACTTTATCGATATTGTCAACGCCAAGGGATGCACGGATTTTACTATTCATGCTCGTAAGGCTTGGTTACAAGGATTGAGTCCAAAAGAAAATCGCGAGATCCCACCACTTGATTATGAGCGAGTATATCAACTTAAACGTGATTATCCCGTGCTGAATATCAGTATTAATGGTGGAGTTACAACACTTGAGCAAGCGCAAGGGCATTTAGCACAACTTGATGGAGTGATGATGGGGCGTGAGGCGTACCAAAATCCTTATATACTTGCGCGGGTTGATCAAGTGCTTTGCGGTAGTCAAAGAGCGGTAATTAGCCGTGAGGATGTCATTGAGGCTATGTTGCCCTATATTGAAGCGCATTTGCAGGCGGGTGGACGCTTAAATCATATCACTCGCCATATGATTGGTTTATTTCAAGGGTTACCAGGTGCTCGGGCTTGGCGTCGTTATTTAAGTGAAAACGCCCATAAAAATGGTGCAGGGATCGAGACTGTTAGGCAGGCCTTTCAAAGTATCCAGACAGAAATGACTGTGTGATTTTTGTTCTGATAAAAAATGGTGAAATTAGCTAAAGTGAGTAGTTTTTTTCACCACTTCTTATTTTTAATTTTTACCTCTCTAAATTCACCTTAAATAAATTTATTTATTTTCAGTGTGTTATTCGTTTTTTTTAAAGTTGGCACGTCATTTGTAATACTCCCTTTGTCAAGTTAATTAATCGAAAGGGAAGACATCATGTTTACTTCAAATCTTAAAAAATCAGTTCAAATGAGTGTGTTATGTGTTGGATTAATCAGTAGTGCTATGGTGCATGCCCAAGCAGCCCCAATGTCAGATGTGGCGGTTGCAATTGAAAAAACACTCACAACGCAGGCTCAAGAGTTGTTAGTGAGTGCTAAACGTGAGTTAGTGCTGTCACTACACACACAACTTGCAGAAAGTATCTACGACTTTAATAACCAACTTAGCTTAAGTGCTGACAATAAAACTGAATCGGCCGCAGCCGTTGAATATAGTGCGAAGTAGTAGGATCTGCCTATGTGGTTTGTAGCCCATCTAGTGACTTTGCTACTGCTACCAGTGATTAGCCTCGCGTTGTTTTCAGGAATTATCTGCTGGTTTCAGTGGCACTGTTGCAGCGAAAAATAAGCGCGTATTTAAGTGATGAGGGAGTTTAAAATGAAACGAGTTCAAATGCGTATGGAAAATGCAGATCGTTTAGTCTGCGGTGTTGCTTCCGGAATGGCATGGCAATTTGGTTGGTCTTGTTTTTGGACAAGAGCAGTGTGGGCTGTCGCTATCCTCTTGATGCCTGGTGTCAGCTTATTGGTTTACTTTGTATTAGCGTTGTTAGTGACCCAGTGGAAGAAGTCTATTTAAGTTGGTTTGAGAGATTACCTTATAAACAGCTTATAAGCGTTAATGCTTAATCCATCAAAAAGAGGGCACTTGACCCTCATGCAAATAGTGAGCACTGAACGGTTTAGTGACATTATTTTTTTAGAAAAGTCTGGAATCTGGCTTTTGCTTCATCACTCTTTAGCCTAGCGCTAAATTGTTCCAACTCTTGATGCATTTGATGTTGTACTCGATTCTTATGTGGACGCATCAACTGGCGAGTCATTTGCAGAGCTTGTGGCGGTTGGTTAGCGAGTTTTTTGGCTTGATTAAGAGTGTAACTGAGTAAATCTTCCTGAGCGATAATCTCGTTAATCATGTTAAGTCGATAGGCTGTATTGGCATCAAAACTCTCTCCGAGTAAGAGTAGTTCTGCCGCTTTTTGATAACCAACGAGTTCAGGTAAGAGTAAGCTGGCACCAGCCTCAGGCACGAGTGCCAGATTAACAAAGGGTAGTTGAAATTTGGCAGTGTTATCGGCATACACAAGATCACAGTGTAATAGAACCGTTGTACCTATACCCACGGCGGAACCAGACACAGCCGCTACGAGTGGCTTTTTCAGTTCGAGTAGACAAAATAAAAAACGTACAGCGGGATGATTAGGCCCTAAGTCACTATTTTTCAAAAAGTCTGCAATATCATTCCCTGAGGTGAAACAATTATCTTGTCCATGGAGCATAAAGGCACGAATGTCGTTGTCTGCTTGACCTTCGATCAGGTATTCTGTCAGTTGTTTATACATATTAAGATCAAGTGCATTGCGTTTATCAGGGCGATTAAAGCTGATAATACGGACACCTTGATCATCCTGAACCTGTATATGACTCATGGGTTGTTTTCCTTTACGACGACATTGGGTAGACATGGAGTTTAAGACATTGAAACCAATATTCAAACAGATGTTTAATTGTCTCGCACTATCCTGTGCATCTTTTTCTGTGTTGGCGAGTGTGGTTGTGACCGAAGGGCATGTACGAGCTATGCCAGATACAGTGCCCAATACCGCCGCTTACTTTACGCTTGAAAACCACACAGATAAAGCGCTTCGTCTTGTTGGCGTACAAACTGATGTAGCAAAAGAAGCACAACTTCACACCATTATTGAAGAGCAAGGCATGGTTAAAATGCGACATGTTGAGGGATTTGATATTCCATCCCATGGCAAATTGACGTTAACGCCATCGGGTAATCATGTCATGTTACTTGGTTTAAAAGCACCTCTTGTCTTAGAACAACAAGTTGAATTGCTATTGCAGTTTGACGATGGCAAAAACATGGCGATAACACTACCCGTCAATAAGCAAGCAGAAAACAATGCTGAGCAAGAGCATCATCACCATCATCATTAAGGAGTCGCTTGATGCAAATAACATGGAAGCAAGTCACCGGAGTCGGTTTATTTTTAGTCTTAATCTGCTATGCAGTGAGTGTGTGGTGGAGTATTGAACCCGATACGCTTACGCCTCAAGAACTCACTGCAACAGATAAGAATGTTGTTGGTTTTGCT
Source organism: Shewanella sp. JNE2 (assembly GCF_023159115.1). Classification (NCBI taxonomy): domain Bacteria; kingdom Pseudomonadati; phylum Pseudomonadota; class Gammaproteobacteria; order Alteromonadales; family Shewanellaceae; genus Shewanella; species Shewanella sp. JNE2. The sequence continues at coordinate 764,407 of NZ_CP096169.1, forward strand.
ACCACCACATCGCTGATCTTAACCGTTGAAACGTTATTGGATAAACAAGGCGGTTGGTTATCTAACGATGTGATACCGCCTTCTATCTTTATGGATAATATGCCTGCCTTTGAATTTGGCGCGTTAGAGCAAGTTCGCGATTTAGCACTTATCATGCGTAAAGAGTTTAGCCGTTCACAGTCTCAGTCTACTGCGGATAAAGATTTGGGTGAGGCACAATCTAAACTGAATATCGACCATACAAGTTGGTTAGTGCCGAGTGCAGAAAGTGAATACCGTGATGCAGTCAAACTATTAAAACTGTATCGTGCACGCATGATGGACCCTAACAATCAAGATGCACAGTTCTATGCACGGGCTGACAATCTCAACGAATGGTTAAAAGAAATTCAAAAACGTTTAGGCAGTATGTCACAGCGTTTATCGGCGAGTGTGGGTCAGGAAAGATTGAACACGGACTTAGCTGGTGATAACTCTGCGCGTCAATCGACGCCTAATTTGGCAAGCCATCAGATAAAAACAAGCTGGTGGAAGATTGATGATGTGTTTTATGAAAGTCGTGGTGCTTCATGGGCACTCCTGAATTTTATGCGTGCAGTAGAAGTCGATTTTGCTGATGTTTTAAAGAAGAAAAATGCTGAAGTGAGCTTAAAACAAATCATTCGTGAATTGGAGGCGACTCAGCAAACCGTCTGGAGCCCTGTTGTACTAAATGGCAGTGGTTTTGGTCTAGTCGCTAATCATTCATTGGTTATGGCTAACTATGTATCCCGTGCGAATGCCGCGGTGATTGATTTAACGAACTTGCTATCTCAAGGTTAATTATGAAAAAGACACTCCTTGCCAGTGCTGTATTAGGATTTTTGATGGCCACATCGGCCCAGGCAGCAACAGTGGTTGGTTTTAAACTTGGCGGTGACTACTGGCGTGCAGATACCAGTGGTACTTTTGCAGATAAAGGGCAACCACAGCAAACTTTTAATTACAGTTCATCGGCTCAGGGTAGTTATTGGATTGCTGTTGAACATCCATTGCCATTTGTACCAAACCTTAAAATTCGTGAAAATAGTCTTGATCAAAAAGGAAAAATGTCAGGTGCTGACTTTACCTTTAATGGGCATGACTTTTCCGGTAATGTGACTAGCTATACCGATTTAAGTAACACAGATTTTGTGCTGTATTACGAGTTGTTAGATAACGATATTTTGTCATTCGATCTCGGTGCAGCCTACAAGTTAATGAATGGATCATTGCGAGTACAAGATCCCGGTCATCCAGAAGAAAAAGATGTCGATAGTGGTATTTTTATGGGGTATGCCAGCACCCATATCGGTATGCCTGGATTTGGTTTATTTGGGTTTGCGGATTTAATGTTGGGTGTGAATGAATCGAATGTCCATGACTATGCCATAGGTCTGGGGTGGGAGTTTGATGGCCTAGCAGTAGATACACGTGTACGTGTGGGCTACCGTGAGTTTTTATTCGATGTAAATAGTTTTTCTGGGATCAGTGCTGATACTAAGTTTGATGGCTATTTTGCAGGTGTAGAAATTACTTTTTAAGCTTTATTCTGAAAATAAAAAAACCGCCAATTGGCGGTTTTTTTATTTAATGACATTAGTGCTAATCTTACTCAGCTTTTAGGCCGCTATTGATGGCAATAACATCATCTTCGTTAAGTGTGCCTGCTGCTTTCTTTAGGGCAACGATCGAATTAATGTAGCTGTAACGTGCATCAGACAATTTACGTTTTGAGTCATACAAGTCACGGGTACGGTTTAGTACGTCAACGATAGTACGAGTACCGACTTCAAAGCCCGCCTGAGTCGCTTTTAATGCGCTTTCTGATGAAATGACCGATTGCTCATAGGCACGAATTGAGCTAATTGAGGCGCCTACGTTGTTGTAGTTATTGCGTACATTCTTGACAACACTACGGTAGGTTTGCTCAAGTTTCTCACTGGCTTCAACATATTGATATTGTGCTTCATTGACTTGAGAGGTCACTTTAAAGCCTTCAAAAATGGGAATGCTTAAATTTAAGCCCACATTGACATTATCAAAATCAGGATCGTTAACACTGCCTGTTTTTTGCTCAAGCCCTTTATTATAACCTGCACTTAAGCTCAAGGATGGCATATGGCCCGCTTTGTAAAGGCTGATGGTTTCCTGAGCAATATCTTTACCAATGCGTTGGGTCATTAGATCAACACTGTTTGATTCAGCGATCTTTAACCATTCACTTGGTGATGAAGGGGCCGGAGTCACGGCTGAGAAACGATTTGTATCTAGCACATTAAGAGTCTTGTGATCGATACCAGTGATTTCACGCAGTGCTTCGTAGCTATTGGCAAGATCGTTTTCAGCAAGGATCTCGCTGGCAGACGCTAGGTCATATTGAGCTTGAGCTTCATGTACATCTGTTATTGCTGTTAGACCTACAGCAAAGCGTTGTTTTGTTTGCTCAAGTTGACGTTCAATAGCGCGTTTTTCTGCACCTTGGAACTCGTAGTTATCTTTGGCCGTTAACACATCGAAGTAGGCTTTAGTCACGCGAGTAATCAAGGTTTGTAGCGTTGATGCATAGTTTGAATCAGCTTGAGAAGCGGCTTTCTCTGCAAGGCTTAAACCTACCCAAGCACTGTGGTCATAAATGACCTGATTTAACTTAAGACCACCCGTTAAACCACTGGTATTATCCCTAGGGTCATTCCAGGCTTTGTCATACCCTACGTTTGCACTCAGTGTTGGTAACAGAGGCGCACGGTTTTGCTCAATCTTTTCAAATAAAGCATCACGTTGCGCCTGAGCTTGTAACACGAGAGGGTCGTTAGTCAGTGCTTGTTGATAAATTTGCAGTAAATCATCTGCTTGTACCGCTTGAGCGGAAGCTGCGAGAGTTAATGCTGCGCATAAAGAACGGATCTTAAATTTCATTTGCTGTCCTTATTAGACAAAATCTCCCAAAGGAGAAATATTTTAACTTCGTTTAGACTAAGTAATGCCTTTACCAAGGCGGTTTGCGCTTCCCGACGCTTCCCGATACAGCTAAAACTTAATGATGTAGAGTCTAAAAACTCTGACACTGGCAAGTCAAATGCGAAGTGTAACAGATTTTATTTTAAAAATGTGTCAAATTGCCTTGATAATAGGCGCAAATTTAACTTTTAAGGATAGAGTATGAAACCCCCTGTTTTTTCGCAAATGGATATTGAAATTCTCGATAAAAAATCCCTATATCAAGGCTTTTTTGCGCTAGAACAGTTCACTTTTAAGCACAAACTTTTTGCCGGTGGTTGGAGTCAACCTGTCATCCGCGAGGTATTCGAGCGGGGTCACGCTGTGGTGGTATTGCCCTATGACATTCAGCGCGATCAAGTTGTGTTAATTGAACAAGTGCGCTTTCCTGCATTAGCGACCACTAAATCTCCTTGGCTTATGGAGTTAGTCGCGGGTATGATTGCGCCCACAGAGACAGCAATCGATGTTGCTCATCGTGAGCTGCTTGAAGAAACGGGCCTTGTTGCTAGAAGTATTCATTTTGTTAACAGCTACTTAGCGAGCCCTGGTGGCAGTACTGAGCGTTTTTATTTTTATTGGGCTGAAGTGGATTCAACCCAAGCCTGTGGATTGCATGGATTAGCTGAAGAACATGAAGATATCCGATTGCATGTTGTGAGCCGTGAGCACGCTTATCATAGTGTGGTGGCGGGAGAAATCGACAATGCATCGACCGTTATTGGATTGCAATGGTTGCAATTAAACTATCAGCAACTCGTTTAAGTGGGAAATAATGTGGCTACCTCCACTTCGCATCAAAAACCACGCTATCGACCGAATGTCAGTGATTTCTTGGCTCTTTGCGGCCGCAATTATGGCTATATGCTGAAATGGTTACCGCTGGATATTGCTATCGGTCAATCATGGCAGCTAAAAGGTGAGTTTGGTATATTAGTGGTGCGTATTTTAGAAAATACCAAATATACTCAATTGGTTGAGATATCTCGTCCGCTTGCAACAGGCGAGTTTGTCAATACTCCCAAGGTGTTAGTGAGAATTTATCACGATGCTAAATTAGCAGAAGTGTTAACTGGTCAACAGATTTACCAATTACGCCCAGTGTATGATTATCCCAATTTACGCATGTATCATAGTGATGAAAAGTACCAGGTAAATGCATTCCTGGAGGAGTTGTTGAAGATTGGTAACCAACAACGTTTAGTATGCCAGTCTTAGAATTTGGGTATTCAATGTGCTGAAAGAGGCAGTCTCTTACTCCATAGCTGAAGGGGAAAGTGTGCGTATAGTGCAGGTCACTGATCCGCATCTCTTTGCCGATCCTGAGGCCCAGCTACTTGGAGTCAACACCAGCAAAAGTTTTGCTGCTGTGCTTAATACCATTCGGGCGGTCGATTATCCGGCACATATCATGTTAGCCACGGGAGATTTAAGCCAAGATTATTCGGCTGAGTCTTATCAGCAGTTTGTTAGAGCTGTTACGCCGGTAGGTTTGCCTTGTCATTATCTTCCCGGAAATCATGATGATCCGCGTATTATGTATCTGCATATGCAAGGTGAGCAGATTTTTGGGCAGCAGCGTATCCTTGCTGGCAAGTGGCAAATTTTAATGCTGGATTCCACGGTTCGTGGAAAACCCGGTGGTCATATGGCGCAGAGCCAGTTTGAACTTATTGAACAGGCCATTGCGGCACACCCTGAATGTTACACTTTACTGGTGATGCACCATAATCCGATTTTGGTTAACTGTACTTGGTTAGATCAACATTGCATGGATAATGGTGCTGAGTTTTTAGAGCGTGTGGCAATGTATCCTCAAGTTAAGGGATTACTCTGGGGGCATGTGCATCAGCGAATTGATACTCACTATGAAGGGCCGCATGGTGCGCTACAGCTTATGGCGACGCCTTCTACCTGTATCCAATTTAAGCCTTTATCACCTTATTTTGCCTTAGATGGTTTGCAACCCGGTTATCGTTTGCTGGAGTTGAAGGCCGATGGTAGCATCGGCACTAATGTTTATCGCGTACCGGGTAACCATTTTTTCCCCGATAATGATTCCAGCGGTTATTAACGCGAGTGACCGCAGCTTGAGGAACTATGCTGCTCTATATTCACGGATTCAACAGTTCACCTTTTTCAGATAAAGCGATAATGACTGCGCAATATATGGCGCAGCATCATCCGTCCGTTCTCTTTCATCAACCCCAATTACCGAATACTCCTAAGGCCGCAATGGCACTTTTACTGGAATATGTGGAAGCGGCATTGAAGGATGGTGAACCACTTACCTATATTGGTTCATCATTGGGTGGGTATTTCGCCAGTTATTTAGCCGAACATTATGGTGGCCGAGCGGTATTAGTTAACCCTGCGGTAAAACCTTTTGAGTTGTTTGATGAGTTCATGGGGCCACAGTTTAATCCTTATACAGGAGAAAACTACCAAGTATTGCCTGAACATAAGATGGAGGTCGCTGAATTTAATACGCCAGTTATCCGTAATCCAGATCGTTTTTTGGTACTATTGCAAAGCGGCGATGAAGTGCTCGATTACCGTGAAGCACTGAGTAAATACCATCACTGCCAATTACGGATTGAAGCGGCTGGAGATCACAGTTTTGTAGGTTACGAGCACTATCTGCAAACTATAAGCCAATTTTTACACTTACCTTGACAAACCGACATCCAGAGCCGCAACATGGCCGGATATAACAACTTATAGCGTACACTATGACGAATCAATACACCTCTGACGCCATTGAAGTCCTTAACGGACTCGATCCTGTTAAACGCCGTCCAGGTATGTATACCGATACCTCCAGACCTAACCATTTAGGCCAAGAGGTCATAGATAACAGTGTCGATGAAGCCTTAGCGGGTCATGCGACCAAAATTGAAGTTGTTTTACACCTCGATAACTCCCTTGAAGTGACTGATGATGGCCGTGGTATGCCTGTGGATATTCATCCTGAAGAAGGTATTCCAGGGGTTGAGCTTATTCTGACTAAACTGCATGCAGGCGGAAAATTTTCCAATAAAAATTATCAGTTCTCAGGCGGTTTACATGGTGTTGGTATTTCGGTTGTTAATGCCTTATCGCGCCGTGTTGAAGTTACAGTGCGTCGTGATGGTCAAGTTTATGATATTGCTTTTGAACATGGTTTTAAGGTTGAAGAGTTAAAAGTCACAGGAACCTGTGGTCGTCGTAATACCGGCACGCGCGTGCATTTTTGGCCCGATGCGAGCTATTTTGACTCTGCAAATTTTTCCAACTCAAAACTCATTTATCTGTTGCGAGCTAAAGCCGTACTGTGTCCTGGATTGCGGATAAAATTCACCAATAAGCAGACCAATGAAGTCCATGAATGGTTTTACGAAAGCGGTTTAACCGATTATCTCAAGGCTGCTGTTGGTGATAACGTCATGTTACCCGAAGAGCCCTTCGTTGGCAGTTTTAAGGGGAAAATTGAAGCAGCCGACTGGGCCATTACTTGGTTGCCAGAGGGGGGTGAATCCATCAATGAGAGTTATGTTAACCTCATTCCTACCCCACTTGGTGGCACCCATGTGAATGGATTTCGTCAAGGTTTGCTCGAATCTATGCGGGAATTCTGTGAGTTCCGTAATTTGATCCCCCGTGGCATTAAATTATCACCAGAAGATATTTGGGACAGAGCCGCGTTTATTCTGTCGGTAAAAATGCAGGATCCGCAATTTGCTGGGCAAACTAAAGAGAAACTCTCCAGCCGCCAGTGTTCCGCTTTTGTTTCAGGTATAGTACGGGATGCTTTTTCACTCTGGTTAAACTCGAATACGGAATTAGCTGAATCTTTAGCAGAATTATGCATTAACAATGCCCAGCGTCGTCTTAAAGCTGCAAAAAAAGTGGCGCGTAAAAAGGTGACGTCAGGCCCCGCATTACCAGGGAAATTGACGGATTGTAGCGGGCAAGATCCGATGCGGGGCGAATTATTTCTCGTCGAAGGGGACTCCGCAGGCGGTAGTGCGAAGCAGGCTCGGGATCGTGAGTTTCAAGCGATTATGCCGCTGCGTGGTAAAATCCTTAACACTTGGGAAGTTGACGCTTCTCAAGTATTGGCTTCTCAAGAAGTGCATGATATTTCAGTGGCTATTGGTTGTGATCCCGATTGCAATGATATTTCAGAGTTGCGTTATGGCAAGATTTGTATTTTGGCGGATGCGGACTCCGATGGGTTGCATATTGCCACCTTACTCTGTGCGCTATTTTTGAAGCATTACCGTATATTGGTCGAACAGGGTCATGTGTATATTGCTATGCCGCCACTCTTTCGTATCGATATAGGTAAAGACGTATACTACGCCTTAGACGAGGCTGAAAAAGAAGGTATTCTTGACCGTATTAGCGCTGAAAATAAAAAAGGAAAAGTTCAAGTGACGCGCTTTAAGGGCTTGGGTGAGATGAACCCCTTACAGCTTCGTGAAACAACCATGGATCCTAATACCCGTCGTTTAGTACAGTTGACGATAGATGATGTGGAAGAAACCGATTCTTTGATGGATATGTTACTTGCGAAAAAACGTTCTCCGGACCGTAAATCTTGGCTCGAAGATAAGGGTGACATGGCTTTACTTTAATGTTGTGCATTATTGCCGATAACGATAAAACATAGGCATAAAGAAAATTACAATGTTGTATATAAAAACCAATAATTATAATTATTTAAAGGTGTTCTCAGCCTATACAGTTCTATTCGTCTCTGTGATTTTACTCCCCATTCACAGCGCGGTAGCTGCATCTCAATCGGTGATGATTACCGTTTCGAAGGGATTTGGTTTATCCCTTTACGCCTCTGATTTGGGGGATGCCAAACAGATAGCGATGGGATCAAATGGCACCTTATTTGTGGGCTCTCATAAAAGTGGCACCATCCATGCCTTGGTCGATAGTAACCAAGATGGCCGAGTTGATAAGCGTTATGTGATTGCAAAAGGTTTAAAATCTCCTGAAGCAATTGCCTTTTACGATGGCGATCTGTTTGTGGCAACCGAGAATCGGGTTATGCGCTTTATTGATATAGAGCAGCGTCTGCGTCGTCCTAGTCGCCCGAAAGAAATCTACAGCGATCTGCCTGCCTCTGATAAAAAAAGTACCAGAGCAATGAATTTTGGTCCCGATGGTCGTCTTTATATCTCTATCGGCGCACCCTGTAATGTGTGTGAAGCACCAGCCCCCTACAGCAGCATAATCGCGATTAATGTCGATACAGGAGCAAATGAGCAGATTGTCTCTGGAGTCCGTGATACAACTGGGTTTGATTGGTCGCCCATCGACGGTAAACTGTGGTTTGCCGATCAAGGGCGGGATTGGATGGGGGATAATTTACCCCCCGATGAAATCAACCGTGTTGATTCTATCGGAAGCCACTATGGTTTTCCTTATTTACATGCCACCTCTGTTATTGAGCCCGCTTACGAAAAGCCTAAAAACTTAAAAATTAGTGTTCCTATTTATGAGTTACCTGCCCATGTAGCACCGACAGGGCTGGCTTTTTATCGCGGCGTCCAATTTCCAGAAGTTTTCCACAATCAATTATTTATCGCCGAAAATGGTTCTTGGAACCGCTCTAGTAAAGTGGGTTACCAAGTTGTGATGCTTAAGATTGAAAATCAACAGGTTGTGAGTCGTGAAACCGTAGTCAGTTTTCTCGACGGAGAATTCCCCGTTGCTCGCCCTTATGCGTTGTTATCAGCCGATGATGGGGCTATGTACATATCAGATGATTTAAAAGGTAACGTATATCGCTTGTTCTTTAAAGGTGGCGATAGTACTGAAGAACCACAGGAACTAGAAGAAAATGAGTGACGCAATCGAGTTAAGTTTAGATGGGGTAGAGCAAATGCCATTGCGGCGCTTTACCGAAGAGGCTTATCTGAACTATTCCATGTACGTCATTATGGACAGGGCCTTACCGCATATCGGTGATGGGCTTAAACCAGTACAGCGCCGAATTATTTACGCCATGAGTGAGCTAGGTTTATCGGCTCAGTCTAAGCATAAAAAATCAGCCCGTACTGTGGGTGACGTATTAGGTAAGTACCATCCCCATGGTGATAGTGCCTGTTATGAGGCCATGGTGTTGATGGCGCAGCCATTTTCCTATCGATATCCCTTAGTTGATGGACAAGGTAACTGGGGGGCGCCCGATGATCCTAAGTCATTTGCAGCGATGCGTTACACCGAGGCGCGTTTATCTAAGTTTTCAGAAGTGTTACTCAGTGAACTGGGCCAAGGCACTGTTGATTGGGGGGCAAACTTTGACGGAACACTGAAAGAACCCAAAGTATTGCCGGCTCGTTTACCGCATATTTTACTTAATGGTATTACAGGCATTGCCGTGGGAATGGCGACGGATATTCCGCCTCATAATGTCAGAGAATTAGTTTCTGCCTGCGTAGCCTTGCTCGATGATCCAAAGCTCGAACTTGAACAATTGATGAGCTATGTGCCAGGACCTGATTATCCGACAGAAGCCGAAATTATTACCCCGTCTGCCGATATCGCAAAAATTTATGAGTCCGGTCGTGGTTCATTGCGAGCGCGTGCGGTTTATACTGTTGAAAGTGGTGAAATTATTATCACCGCTTTGCCACATCAAGCCAGTAGCGGCAAGATTTTAGAGCAAATCGCAGGTCAAATGCAGGCGAAGAAATTGCCTATGGTGGCCGATTTACGCGATGAGTCGGATCACGAGAATCCAGTGCGTTTAGTGGTGGTGCCACGTTCAAACCGTGTCGATTGTGATCAGCTAATGGCACATTTATTTGCCACCACAGATTTAGAAAAAAGCTTCAGAGTGAACTTAAACGTACTTGGCCTAGACGGTCGCCCACGGGTGAAAGGTTTAAAAACACTCTTAACCGAATGGCTAGAATTTCGCGTAGACACGGTTAAACGCCGGCTTGAATATCGCTTAGATAAAGTGCTTTCTCGGTTACACATACTCGAAGCTTTGATGATCGCTTTCCTCAATATCGATGAAGTGATTGAAATCATTCGTTTCCACGATGAACCAAAAGTCGAGTTGATGGCGCGTTTTTCGCTAACTGATAAGCAAGCAGAAGCGATCCTCGAATTAAAGTTACGCCATTTAGCCAAGTTAGAAGAATTTAAGATCACTGCCGAGCAGAATGAACTCGAAGCTGAGCGCGAAAAGTTGGAACAGTTATTAGGTTCTGAGCGGCGGTTAAAGACCTTGATCAAGAAAGAATTAATTCAAGATGCTGAAACCTATGGTGATAATCGTCGCTCGCCCATAGTGCAGCGCCATGAATCACGGGCTTTAACCGAGCAAGAGCTAACGCCGAGTGAGCCTGTAACCGTTGTATTATCTGAGAAAGGCTGGGTGCGTTGTGCTAAGGGGCATGATATCGATCCGTTATCCTTATCCTATAAGGCAGGCGATCAATATCTGTGTAGTGCCATGGGTCGCAGCAATCAGGCCGCCGTATTCATTGATTCATCAGGGCGAGCATTTGCAACGGATAGCCATACTCTGCCATCGGCTCGGAGCCAAGGCGAGCCAATCACCACCCGCTTTAATATGGCGCCTGGTGAAACGATGCAACACGTGATCATGGGTGAAGAGGAGCAATGTTATCTGCTAGCCACTGATGCGGGTTATGGTTTTATTTGTACCTACAACGATATGGTGTCACGTAATAAAGCAGGTAAAGCATTACTGAGCCTGCCAACGAATGCTAAATCATTGACGCCTAAGTTAATCGATCGCAATCGGGAAATGTCACTCCTTGCGATTACTAACGAAGGACGCATGTTGTTATTTTCCCTTGAGGCATTACCGCAGTTATCTAAGGGCAAAGGCAATAAGATTATCGGTATCCCCTCTGAGCGTGCGAAGAGTCGTGATGAGCTAATGACACACCTACAACTCGTGCCGAGTGATACTTCTGTGACTCTCTGGGCGGGTAAACGAAAACTGACCTTAAAGCCGAGTGATCTTGAACACTATCGAGGGGAACGTGGTCGTCGTGGGGCTAAATTACCGCGTGGCTTGCAGCGTGTTGATAGTGTTGAATTAGGTGAGGGTGGAGAACCATCACTTAGCATCTAATGATTGTGTATATTCGAGGGCCACTGACGCTATTTCTGCTCGGTGGCTTTTTTATAGATGTTAATAAACTCATTTTATAAATGCGTAAGATGTCGCAGTAAACATCAAGCGAGAAAGTGAGTCAACCACTGGATTCGCATCTATTATTAGCTGAATTTTAGATACAAAAAAACCGACGCTTAGTCGGTTTTATATTCTTCTAATGAAGAATTGGTACCAGTGGCCAGACTCGAACTGGCACGCTTTTAAGGGCGGCGGATTTTGAATCCGCTGTGTCTACCGATTTCACCACACTGGCATTATTACACTTAGAGACAACAATATCTTGCTACCGCTAAGTGCTGGGAATTATACCTTTGCCCATGACAATGGCAAGCCTTTTACCTAGGCAAACATATAAATTAGATTTAACCGCTCAAAAATCATGCTCTTGAGATTATTCTGCGCCATGTGAGAGTAAAAATGTCGTATATTCCTTGTCACTTTTTTGGATGTGATTAACGAGCCAAGATCGCAAGAAAGACATTAGCTCATCGGCAACATCTTCTCCTTTTCCTACACGTTTCTGAAAATCAAGAACTTGGCCCACAAGTTGCCCGTGTTTTTCTTTATGACTTTCACTTTGAGGATAACCAAAACGCTCAAATAGTTCTTCTTCATAGGAAAAATGGTTTGCAGTGTAATCCACCAATCCTTGTACTATGCGTTTTATTGCTTCTAGGCCATAATCTTCACTTAATGTCCTATGTAATTCATTGATAAGTGAGACTAACCTTTGGTGTTGACGGTTAATTTCTGGCATACCTATATCAAGTTCTTGCCCCCATGTGACAAATAACTTACTTAATGCTTGGTTTGAATTAAATAACGCTTTATCCACATGGAATCGATGTAGTAACGAGCCAATTTCCTGCGACATGTTATACACCTTAAGACTTGATAAATTCGTGTTATTTGTACGATGTGCATTGTTTAGAGCGAGTTTTGCTACAGCACAGATATTGTTATTAATTTCTTCTGCAACTTTATATTGTTCTTCAGAGGCAGTGGCTATTTGGTGAGACATATCCGTAATAGTATTAACTTGAACGGCAATATCATTGAGGGCGTGGTGTGCTTGGTTAACCATCAATGCTGTTTCATCTGCAAGACTGACATTGTGCAACATGACTTCAAGCCCTCTATGGGCTCCTTTTTGTAATCCTGCAATCTGTTGCTGAATTTCGACCGTGGCTTCTGAAGTTCTCTTTGCAAGATTACGCACTTCATCTGCGACAATGGCAAAGCCGCGGCCATGCTCACCTGCTCTCGCACTTTCAATGGCAGCATTTAAAGCGAGTAGGTTAGTCTGTTCTGCGACTTGTGAAATGGTTTCGATAATACTGCTGATGTTATTTGTATCGGCGGCTAAATTTTCAATAACATTTTTAGTGTCATGGAGTTGCTTTGTCATTCCATTAATTTTATGGACAATATTTCCCATGATGTGATCACTTTGTTTGGCTGAGTTCTGAGCCATATCAGCGGCCTTAGCTGTGCTGGCCGCGTTTTGTGAGACGGCTTGTACCGTTGAAACCATTTGTGTTATTGCTGTCGCAGCGAGCTCAGTTTGATGTTCTTGCTCTAATACGCCTTGTTTTGCTTGCTCACTGATAACTTTGATATCTGAGGCAACATTTTTCATTCCTTCGCAGGTATCTGACAGAGACAAAATAGTACGACTAACGTCTTCTCCCATGCGGTTGATACTACGCACAACCTTGATAAACACGCCTGCATCTTTTTCATCTACCTGGTAACTTAAATCCCCATCTCCTAGATGACGGGCCGCATGTTCAAGTTTGCTTAGGTTATTAAACAGTTTATAAATATAAAAAAATAATACTGCTGCAAGCAGGAGTAGGCAGAGTGTAGCAATGATATGTCGATCTATGATTAGACAATAAAGGGGATAAACGAGTAGCAACAGAGGAAAGAAGGTTGAACGATATATGATCGTGTTCTTTTGAACTGTCATTTTTGGCTCCTTCAAAAATGGGACTGATTGGCGGAAATGAGAGAATCTATGTGTCAGAACCAGTCTCTTTAGCATCTCGATGGCTGAGATAGTTAATCCTAGCGGTTAACGCAATAAGAAACAAAGGTAATACCTTGATCTATGACTAAATACTTTCTTGGTCAAACTTGATTCGTGTCACACAATTTTTCCAAGATTAGCGTTTTGTATGGCAATGTTGGTTTTTTATTGATCAGGATCAGTGTTTAGTTAAATAAGGAAAGCTAGTTTAGAGGGGACTTCACAGGAACGAGGATCTCAGTCATGGCATTTTGGTTAGATTTAATGTTTGGTAACCCTATCGGTTTACTCTCAATGATTGTTATCTTTAGCACAATAGGGATAATTTCTTATATCACTTGGATGTTTATTGTGAAGTCAGCACAACAGCCGTAGTTTTTGCTTCCATTGTTTATTATATTCTTTGTCACAAATTGCACATTATTATGGGGGTCTTAGATAGCCCCCATTTTTTATGTCCGTAATCTACACCTACACATTGTTTGTTGGTGCTAGATAGCATGTTTACGATTTTGTACTAGACCATTCAAAAATTGTGGTCTTGCTTTGATCAAATGCTGCATTTCTTCTTGGCTTGGTTCGCCTGCGGGTAGCCGAAGTACATCACGATTTAAATAGATGCGCGCTTTCATCGAAATTTTATAGTCAGCCGTAGGGCCTTGAATGGCGTAATGACGTTCGTTACCAAGGTTTTCTAAGATACAGGCGTTTAGCAAACTTTTCACAGCAGGTTCATTTTGCGGTAGAGTCAAAATAGTGGCACCTTGTAAGAAGAACTCACGTAAAAGTGCTCGCTCTGCGCGGTCAAGCAAATTCACTTTAGCTTCTATAGTTTCGGTAATACGCTTATCACTCAAATGGCGAATCGATTCATCTAGCCCTAAGTTCAGCAATTGGCTTAAAAAATAAGCAATAGAAATGATGAGTCCTAAACCTACAAAATGCGCGTGTTCAGGTACAAATTTATCAAGTGCCAGTATTTCTAACACATTGAGTGGAATAGATAATAAAACGACACAACTCACCATTAACCACAGCATGATTTTGAACATCATTTTCTTAGGGCTAAAGAACTTAACTGAATCAAGTTTGAGTTTTAACATAGCATTATCCCAGTGACAAAAAATTGAACTTGTTGACTAATAAGCAAATTCAATGCCATTTGTTGGAATGTAATTGATGGATTTTTACGGTGGATAAAATGCACAATTTAAAGCATCGGGTCTATGCTTATAAACATCTCAAGCCGCTCTCGTGCATAGAAAATTTAAGATGCTGACATTCTTTAGCCAATTAATCAAAAGCCCGATAGGCAGGCATCTTACTCTGTCTATCATCCTCTTTAGCTCTTTGATCACTTTAGTGACGACAGCCTATCAACTGGTAAACGATTACCAAGGTGATATTCATCGTATCGATAGAGTTTTTTCTAACATTGAAAAGGCCAATTTAGATGTGTTGGCTGCAAGTGTGTGGGTGATAGATGAGCGGTTAATTAATACCCAGTTAAATGGGCTTATCCAATTGCCTGATATTAACTATATTTCGGTTAGGGATGATAGTGGCCAGTCTTGGAGTTCTGGAACACGGCAGTCTGAGCAGTCCCTCGATAGGGTTTTTCCTTTAGTCTACAAATCACCAACTGAAAATATCAATGTTGGTATGCTAGAAGTTCAAGTGGATATGGATGCGATTTTTCAGCGCCTCTATGACAAAGCAATCCTTATCCTATTGTCTAATGGCATTAAGACCTTCTTAGTTGCTGGGTTTATTCTTTTCTTAGTGTGGTACAACATAACCAAACATCTCGATAAATTGAGTCATTACTGTAAGCAGATCAACCTTGACGTTGAATATGAGCCCCTCCAATTTGATCGAAAAGAAAAAGCTGATGAGTTTAAGTAGGTTGCTGATGCTATCAATAATATGCAGAACCAATTGAGGCATTCCTTTGATGCACTTAAAAACTCTAAAGCCGACTTACAAATTGCCTTAGAAGATAGAGAGCGACTCCTCAAACTGGAACGTAGTTACAAAGAAGAACTCGCAAGGCAAGTTAAAGAACGAACCCTCGAATTAGAACAATCCCTTGCAGCATTAAAACGTGCGCAGCAGGTATTGGTTGAACAAGAAAAAATGGCGGCATTGGGAGGATTAGTGTCAGGTGTTGCCCATGAAATAAATACACCGATTGGCATTTGTCTTACTGCCGCGAGCGCACAACTTAGTCATATCGACGAGCTTATTGAACTGATCCATAGTGAGCACGCAACCTTGGATGAAATCAATGCCATTTTGGATGAATACCAACAGAGCTGTGAGTTGATTGTTCGCAATATCAGCAAAGCAAGCAGTTTGATCCAAAAATTTAAGACGATTGCAATTGATCGCAGTCAAGAAGAACATCAATGCTTTAACTTACATGAGCAGCTTAATGAGATTTTTGAATCGTCATTGCTGATGCATCCCAATATCGAGGTTAAAGCAAATATCCTTGTTGAGCCGGAGTTAAACATTAAAACAAACATAAGTTTACTTAATCAAATGGTCAGCAATATTCTCTCCAATGCGTTTACCCATGCATTCCAACCTCGAGAAGCTGCTCTCGTACAGGATAATCTTATTCAAATAGATGCGAGCATTGATGAAGGTTTTGTTCATATAAGCATACAAAACAATGGGGTAAAAATACCGCCAGAAGTTGCAGAGCATATGTTCGAGCCATTTTTTACAACGAGTAGAAGTAAGGGCGGGACGGGATTAGGGCTATCAGCCGCATTTAATGCGGCAACTTTATTAAATGGCACTATGAGTTACCAAGCCGATGCCTCTTTAGGTGGTGCGCAGTTCAACATCAGTCTTCCTTTTACTCAATGTGACTTAGCTCCGCTTAATCAGTATCACGAGTTTCAAATATAAGCGATGTTTAGCTTATCTTATTGGTCGGCCTCATTGGCAATGTGTGCCAACCTTGATAATACTCGGCTTGCAGCGACAAAACCAAAGGTGCCTGTGACCATAGTGACAGCACCAAAGCCGGAAGCACAATCCATTCGCATGCTACCATCGGCGGTTGCCTTAGCGTTACATACCGAACCATCTGCTTGGGGATACACTAACTGTTCACTGGAAAATACGGCATCTATAGCAAAACGACGTTGCACGTTTTTAGAGAAGTGATATTCACGGCGTAAAATATTACGCACTTTAGCCAGCAGAGGATCTTGATAAGTTTTAGCGAGATCGGCGAGTTGAATTTGGGTAGGATCGGTTTGACCACCCGCGCCACCGACTGTCACTATCTTGATCTTTTGCCGTTTACACCAAGCAATAAGGGCCGCTTTTTGTTTCACCGCATCAATACAATCAATAACATAATCGATGTTGCCGCCTTCTTTGGCGCCAAGTAAATAGTCACCTAGGTTATCAATAGTGATAAAATTTTCAATTTCATTAACTTGGCAATCAGGATTAATATCACGGATCCGTTGTGCCATTACTGCAACTTTTGAGCGACCAATCGTCGATGTTAATGCATGAATTTGGCGATTAGTGTTGGTCACGCAGATATCATCTAGATCAATTAAGCTAATTTGCCCTATACCACTGCGTGCTAATGCTTCTGCGGCCCAAGTTCCTACGCCACCAATACCAACCACCACCACATGGGAACGGGCAAATTTTGCTAACGCCTTTTGCCCGTATAAACGGCCAATTCCACCAAAGCGATTCTGATAGGCTTCAGTCATCAATACTTACCTTCTATAAGACGTTAAAAAAGCGCTCTCCCTATCAAGGCTTTGGTAAGGCCAAGATACAGGTCATTGCTGAACATTAAAAATGCGTCGTGGATTCTAAACGATTTAGCCTAAAATTCGAAATCAATCTCAGCCCTTGTAAAGCGGTATTGATGAAGATTTGAATGTTAATAAGTTGATGATAAAGAAGGTAAACTGAATATTGTGATCATACTATTGAATAAAGGTATCAAAATAGTGTTTTCAATATGTAAATCAATATGATGAAAATCATGCCATTTTAAGTGTTTGTGATCTGTATCGCATTTTACTTTATCCCGTCTATGCAAACTCTGCCGCGCAATATCGCTAGTTCAGTGTGAGTTAATTAGCGTCTGAGTTCTAATACTATGGTCTATGCTACTCCACCTGTTTTAGCGGCAATCTTATGTTAATTGATGCGAAATAGGGCTTAGCTGATATTGGATGTACTGTAGGTTTATATGTTGATTTTAAACTGAATTGTTCAGTTTTTTAAAACTGTGTTTGAGGTGAAAATAGTTGTTTCTACCGCTTTTTTTACCCACTTATAGCTAAAAAACATACATAGACCTGCTTTATGACAAACTTGCTACAACATTAGTATATGCTACAGTTAGCGTCGCCGACTCACTTAGGCCTATGCGTCTGCTATACCTCTTAAGTAGTAAGTGAAATATGCTGTTTTACTGCTTTCATGCCAAATTGTGGTCAAGATATGGGGAAATATCCTAAAAAAGTCTGAATAAAGGCAAGGAGAACCAAAAACTTGATCTACGACACAGCCTGCAAGTCGTAAAACTGTAAAAATCGGCGGCAACTTTGTTACCGATAACCAGTAACAAATGTGTAAAACCACACAAAAACCATGAAAAATGGATAAGAACTTAGGTTCGAGGGAGCACAAAACATGAAAAAGACATTCATCTCTGCATCAGTTGCATCAGTATTGGCATTGGCTTCATTCGGTGCGCTAGCCGAAGGCCCAAGCTTCTATGGTCGCTTAGATCTAGCAGTGACCACTACTGATTCAAGCACTACTCTACAAGGTAGTACTAACAAAAAGAATCCTGTAAATTATGGCGATAGCGGTACTTATCTTGAGAATAACTTCTCATGGTTAGGCGTAAAAGGCTCTGAAAAAGTTGCCGATGGCGTAGACATTGTTTACCAAATGGAGTTTGGTGTTGATAACACTACTAACTCTAGTGATACATTCAATGCTCGTAACACTTTCTTAGGTTTTAAAACGGTTGCTGGTACAGTGTTAGCGGGTCGTAATGATACCGTATTTAAACAAGCTGAAGGTAATGTTGACGTGTTTGGTAACACCAACGCCGATATCGACCGTTTAGTGAGCGCTCAAGCGGCTGCTGGTCGTAGTGGTGATGGCGTATGGTACTACTCACCTAAAATTGCTGATTTAGTGACTCTGAACGCGACTTATTTATTTGATGATAACTATGGCACTTCAGACAGCATGTATGCCGTAAGTGCGACTTTAGGTGATAAAGCATTTAAAGAGCAAAACTATTATTTAGCGGCTGCTTATAACAAAGCTATTGGTGGCGTAGATGCATACCGTGGTGTGGCTCAGGCTAAGTTTGGTGACTTTACTGTTGGCGGTTTATTCCAACATGCAGAAAGCATTGTGAATGATAACCGTGATGGTAACTCATACTTTGTGAACGTAGTGTACAAACTACAAAACGGTGTGAATCTGAAAGCCGAATACGGTAAAGATGAAGCTGGTTTCGGTAGCTACTTCAAAAATGCATCAGGTCTTAACAACAATATGACCGTAGATTTGGATGACGTTAATGTTGATCAAATCACTATCGGTGCTGATTACCGTTTAGTCAAATCAACCTTGTTGTTTGCACACTATGCACACTATGAAGGTGATTTCAAACAAAATGGTGTTAAACAAGATCTAATTGAAGATGATGTTGTTTCTATCGGTGTACGTTACGATTTCTAATATCGTTAATTGATATTGATAAAAAAACCTACTGCTTGCAGTAGGTTTTTTATTTTCTAGATTTTCTAGGCGCTAAAAGCGCATGGCTGATTGACCTTAAGTTTTCCTTCCGCTTAGGCGTCGCGGGGTAAGCCTTTTTCAATAATTCGTACCATTCGTGCTGTTTGACGACGTGATTTTTGTTGCACTAGAGTGCTACTGGCAGCAAGGCGTGATTGCTGCGCATCGATGGCCCACTGAATATGTTCCAGTACCATTTCATCCACGTCGGCACTTTCCTGACGGTTAGTCAGTGCCTCTAAAATAATGGGGTTTGCAGGTGCATTACCCAGTGCTACAGCAATATTACGTAGCCAGCGTTTATGGCCAATGCGGCGAATGGCGCTTCCTTCTGTTTGTTTAAGAAACTCGGCCTCACTCCATGCAAAAAGGCTAAGGAGATCAGGTTGTTTTAACTGAGGACGAATATGAAAGTCGATTTCGGTTGTGAGTGGCGCTTGACGATTAATAGGGCATACAAGTTGGCAATCATCACAGCCATAAATTCGATTTCCCATCAGCGGTCTAAATTCTTCTGGGATAGCACCTTGTAGCTCAATGGTGAGATAGGAAATGCAGCGTCTGCCATCGACGACATAGGGTTCTACAATTGCCCCAGTAGGACAGGAGGTCATACAGGCAACGCATGTGTTACATGCTTCCTGAATAGGAATATCCACGGGTAGAGGTAGATTAATAAAGAGTTCTCCTAAAAAGAACCAACTTCCCGAATCATGGTTGAGGATAAGAGAGTGTTTACCTGTCCAACCAATACCCGCTTTTTCGGCTAAGGGGCGCTCAAGTACCGGCGCAGAGTCGACAAAGGGACGAAAATCAGCGGCATCAAAACCCAGTGCAATTAACTCTGCACTGATATGATCTCCGAGTTTTTTAAGTCGCGCACGGATTAATTTGTGATAGTCACGGCCACCCGCATAACGGGAAATATAACCTAAGTTGGGATCGGTGAGGTTGGTTGCAAAGCCAGCTTCAGGTGGCAAATAATCCATACGCACTGATATCACACGCACTGTACCTGGATGTAATTCTTGAGGGCGCGCACGCATCTTGCCGTGGCTAGCCATATAGGCCATTTCACCGTGATAACCCTTGTCTAGCCATGTCTGGAGCTTAATTTCTTCACTCGTTAAATCAGTATCGCAAATACCAACCCGTGCAAATCCTAATGCTTTTCCCCAACCTTTAATTTGTTGCGCAAGTCGAGAGAGTATCGCGGCATCGGGATAATTGGACTTAGGATAAATACTGGGCGACATGGAAATAGTGAAATGGCATTGTAAGGTGGCAATATGATACCAGTTTTACGCTCAATGCGGTGAGTTAACTCAAGCCGTTTGGAACTCCAGAAGATGTCACTTTGCATTCAGAGGGCGATCAAGGTATAAACCTCTTCATATTATGACACTATTATCGACCTGATATTTTTCGCATATTGCCGTCATTTTTAGCCATAAAAGTTATTACCGCATTGATTAGAGAGTTTGCATGATTTATTTATCAGATAGTTACCGCAAAACTGCGGAGCAAGTTTCTTTCAATGTCGCCAATAAAGTACTCCCTATGGCGACATTGCCAGAGAGTTTGTTGGAGGCTTACCAAGGCTTATACACTGAACTCTTGGAAGACCGAGAAGGTAAATTTAACCAAGCGTGGGCATCTTTACCCGCCAGTGCGCGTAATTTGATGGAACAAGCCGCATTCCACGGTTTCTATATTGCCAATGCTTGGTTGCAATTAAGCCGTGTCGCCCAAGAGATTTCTGAGCAAGCCGATACCGATAGTGCAATCCAAGAGCAAGAATACAATGGTATTTTTACGCGTTTAGCTAATGAGTCATTAAAAGAAAGCCTGCGTAAATTAAAGAAAGCCCGCACCGATCGTTCTATGCTCAATAGCTTTAAGCAAGTGATGGCGCCATAGCGTTGCACTGAAATCAAGCCTAGTGCTGAAATTAACCTAGTGTTGAAATTAACCTAGTGTTGAAATTAACATTGCGCCTGAAGTTAAAAAGCCCACTACTGTAAAGTAGCGGGCTTTTTACTGGTTTGCACAAACTCAGTTAAGCTGTTTTGCCGCAACGAGCGCAGCGGCAATGGTCAGCCTTAGAATGAGGTGCGTTTATAGCGGCGGTATTCTGGTTTCCAGAAATTACCTTCAATTGACTGCTGCAAAATCTCATCGCTCATTGGCAGCGTTAACCCTTGTTCTACCGCGACTTTGCCTACTGCGAAAGCAATATGCTTACTCACCGCATGGATATCTTCCAGTTTAGGCAGTAATGGGCCTGTACCATCGATTGCCAGTGGCGAACATTCGGCAAGTGCGCGGCTTGACGCCATCAACATGGCATCGGATACATGACGTGCGCCTGATGCTAATACGCCTAAACCAATGCCGGGGAAGATAAAGCTGTTGTTGCACTGGGCAATTTCATAGGTTTCACCATCGACAACGACTGGCTCGAACGGGCTGCCTGTCGCCACTAATGCTTGGCCCGAAGTCCAATGCAAGATGTCTTTAGGTGTCGCTTCTACGCGGCTGGTGGGGTTCGACATAGGGAAAATAATCGGCCGAGCACAATGGCTGTGCATAGCACGGATGATTTCTTCGGTGAAGAGACCCGGAACGCCAGATACCCCAATCAGCACTGTCGGCTTGGCGTTGTTAACCACATCGAGCAGTGAAATATTGTCGCTGAAATTGCTCCAATTTTGGATGTTGGTGCATTTCTGCGCCAATTTTTGCTGGAATGGCAACAGGTTAGGCATGTTGTCGAGCAATAAGCCCCAACGGTCAACCATACACACTTGAGTGCGAGCTTGCTCATCGCTGATCCCTTCAGACACCATTTGTGCCACGATAGCTTCGGCAATACCGCAACCGGCGCTACCAGCACCAAGGAAGGCGATACGTTGCTGATTTAATTCAGTGCCCGCAGCCTTACACGCAGCGAGCAAACAGCCAACGGCAACCGCAGCAGTACCTTGAATATCATCGTTAAAGCAGCAATAGCGATCCTTATAACGCTCTAGGATCGGCATGGCATTCTTTTGGGCAAAGTCTTCGAACTGGATCAAAGTATCTGGCCAGCGCACGTGGACGGCTTGCATAAAGGCTTCGATAAACTCGGCATATTCTTCGCCACCGATGCGTGGATGGCGCCAACCCATATACATAGGATCTTCTAACAACTGCGGATTATCTGTGCCTACGTCTAAGGTAATGGGCAGAGTATAAGCCGGACTGATACCGCCACAGCTAGTGTAGAGTGACAGCTTACCGATAGGGATCCCCATGCCGCCAATACCTTGATCGCCAAGGCCTAAAATACGTTCACCATCAGTGACTACTATGATTTTAACTTTTTGACGAGTCGAGTTATTGAGGATGTCATCGATCCTATCTTTGTTCGGATAGGAGATAAACAAACCACGGTTGCGGCGATAGTTTTTCGAAAAACGCTCACAAGCTAAACCGACTGTCGGCGTATAGATGATGGGCATCATCTCGCTGATGTTATTTTGCACTAAACGATAAAATAAGGTCTCGTTTGTGTCTTGAATATTCCGTAGGTAAATGTGCTTGTCTAAGTCGTTATTAAAACTTCTAAATTGATCGTAGGCGCGAGAAGCCTGCTCCTCAATCGTTTCAATGGCGTAGGGGACTAAGCCTTCGAGGTTAAAGAAAATTCGCTCTTCTTCAGAAAATGCACTGCCCTTGTTAATCAGTGGGGCTTCAAGAATGGCAGGTCCTGCAAACGGAAGATAGAGGGGGCGTTTATTATCGTCCATGGGTAACCTTTGAGTTATTGTTTAAGTGGTTAATACGTGCTTTAAGTCACGTAAGGTTACCATGAAATGTGATCTTTGTTGTCCGCGGAAAGCTGTATTTGTGGTTTTTTTTACAGCAGCAAAAAAGTTCGCTGTTTAAAACAGGATTTTTGAGGTTGTTGAAGTGGAATTGCGATGCGCTTGTGTGTATCCAAGCAAGCTTAGTATAGATAAACGTAGAGGTAAAAAAAACGCAGCCTAAGCTGCGTTTGATGTCATAGATTTAGCGTTATACGCCGCGATACTTAAGTGATAAGCCGCGAATAAAGTTGCGCAGTATTTGATCGCCACACTCTTTAAAATTCTTGTGGTCTGGATTGCGGAACAGGGCGCTTAGCTCTGATTTTGACATTTGCACTTCGGCTAATGCCAAAGTAGCGACTATGTCTTCTTCACGCATTTCGAGAGCCACTCTCAGCTTTTTAAAGATGAGGTTGTTGTTTAAACGTGAAACGGGGGCGGGAATTTCTGCACCTTCACGTAAACCGCGTTTTTCTATAATAAGACCATCTAAAAACTGACATAGGGTCGTGTCGTTACAAGCTTTATAACCTTCTTCCTCTTCTTTACGTAGAAGATCAATCATCTCTTCGACAGGCACTTCTCTTCCAGCTTTGGCAAAAATTTTAATCATTTTTGCATTGCTAAAATCAAACACGAAGCGCAAACGGCGCAAAATATCATTATTAATCATGGTCATCTCTTGGCGCGGCTGCGCGGTCTGGTTTAAGAGGCAGTATTATATACCCAAAGCGCTTCAAAAAGCAGAATTCAGTGGGAATTTAGCGCCGTTGACTGGGTATGTTTTTTTAAGCCTTGGTTGCAGTTTGGCCATTTGACTCATTACCCTTTTATGACGTTGTACCAATAGATAAACAGTGCCGCAAAAATCAGTAGGTAACTCAGGCCAAACCAAGAGAGGAGTTTCATCTTCGCGCCGTATCTATCGGCCTCGGGGAGCTGTTTGCTGGTCATTAAGCGGTAATTTAACCAAGCAAAAATGACGGTGGTCATAAAGGCCAAAATCATCACAAACTCGAGTAACGGTAAGAGTGCACCTTTAAAGAAGAGGATCAGCAATAAGCCAAAGGCACTGATGGCGAGCATGATCCCTGTGAGGCGTTTGTCTGAACAGGTCTTTGAGGTGAATAACTGCCAGCCCATATCTAAGGTGCGACTATAACCATCGATCACTGTTACTGTTGTGCTAAAAATACACAGGAACGCGACAATACCAATAAGATAACGACTCTCGCCGCCCATCACTTGGCTGTAAAGATTAATCAATTGATTCGCAAATTGCGCACCCGAATCTGAAAAATGCTCTCCACTGCCGTGCATGACCAATGCGCCAAGTGCGAGGAATACAATTGCGAGGATGGCGGTGACTAGATAGCCTAAGTTGAAATCCAGTAGCGCTTGGAATTGAGTCACTTTTTCGGTCTTTTGTTTCTCGAGTAACCAGAGAGAATTCCAAGCACTGACTTCAATCGGTGCTGGCATCCAGCCCATCATGGCGACGAGAAATCCCACATGAGCCCATTGCCAAGGTGAAGCAGAGACAAAATTGCTCGCTAATGGTTGAGCATGATCCCAAGCTAAAGCCACGGCAATCAAAGTGGTTAGGGTGAGGGCGAACATGATGATCTTAGTGAGTCTATCGAGCAGTTGATAATGACCCAAAATCAGTAAAGCCAAGGAACTTAGCAATACCAGTAGGGCCAACCAATCAATGGGCAGCGGAATAAACTGGGTCAACATCGCCGCCGTTAACATGCAAACGCCCGCTGTGCTGGCGATGGCGGCGATAACATTGAGTCCAGTAAACAGCAGTAAGTAACCTCGGCCCTGTTTTAAGTAACCATGTAGCAGACTTTCCCCTGTGGCGGCCGTATAGCGGGCGCCAGCGGCAAAGAAGGGGTACTTAAGTAAATTTACCCCCAGAATAACCCAAGCTAATTGCCAACCAAATTCGGCGCCCGCGCGAGTGGATGCAACTAAATGGGAAGCCCCAATCGCGGCTGCAGCCATAAGAACACCGGGCCCCATGGCTTTAATGCCGAGCATCAGATGTGTCATCCAAGAGGATGATGTGGAGGTTACTGAGGATTCTGTCATCTTGTTATCAAAAAGACCTAACGTATTGAACTAAAATATTTTACTCAAGCTATTTATTTCATTTTTGACCGAGTAAGGCTTCTATTCGTTTTAGACTGGCAGCAATTTCGACCACATTTTGTAGAAGGATAGTGTCCAACTGTGCTGGTGAATGTGCTTGGGGGATATGATGGCTAAGACGTTCTTTTTGTTCAAGAACAAGGGTTCTAAACTGAGGTGCATCAACAATGCCAACTAAACTAATTAGGGCACCAGCACCCGATTGTCCAGCGGTTTCAACCGTGAGCTTATGTAAACCAAATAAGCGCATAATTGGACCTTGGATCAACGCCATATCGGTAATTTTATCTAAAGGCACAGTGTTTTCGGTGCGCGTTAATATGCCGCGACGTACGATAAGTTTGTTATGGGTAAGCTGGGCACTCATATTGTTAATATAGCGACGAGTCCCCCACAATCCAATTGGAAACCAAAGCAATAACAAGGGGATACCTATGATACTCAGGCTAAAATATGCGGCGCCCGATAGCAGCCAATATAAGCCTAAATTGTCTGCAAACTTAGCTTGGTGAATGATGTTGTCTTCCATACTTTCTCCATAAATCCCGTTATTCAAGCTTATGATATGGCTGTGGTGTGTACTGCTATACAAGGATGATTATCTTGGGTTATCTCTCAATGAAAATACAGATTTTTAACATATTAGGATATTCTTTTTTATCCTATGGTTTGGCAACCTATACCAATCGTATTAAATATCTGTTCATTCAGCGGGAGTTCAACGCGCTTTAGACAAGGCGAAGGCTTGAAGGCATAGTGGTCTCTGTCAAAAGCCTTAAACGCAGTATAAAGCGCGTTGAAACCCGCCCTTCGGGGCCACACAGGCATCCCACTCCCGTGTTGCATTAACTTAAAAGGGAATGACCATTTTTGCGTCAATGCGCCTTGGATTGAGATGCCTGTGAGGCTCTGAACTGATTAGATATTTAATGTGATTGGTATTAGTTGTTTTGAAAGACTTTTGTGAGGGAATACTTCAAAAATAAAAAGGGCAGATATCAAGATCTGCCCTTGGTCTCGTGTGTTTTTGGGTTTTAAAGCTGTGTCGCTGCCCATTTTGCACGGCTTTCGCGGCTTTCGCTCATACCATGCTGCTCACGGTAGGCTTTATAGGCTTCAACATCGAGTGGGATTAAGCTGACATCTACTTCGAGTACCAGTTTGCACTCTTTCTTAATGCGCCATGCGGATGTGTTGTAGAGTTCCGTCAGTGGGAGTGAGCTTAAAAATTCTGGATTATATTGGCTATAAATGGCTTGGGTTGGATATACCACAAAGGCGAGTTGGCGCTTAGGTTCTTTTTTAAACAAGGCTTCAATACCATCAGTGGTATTGAGCACTTGCATCTCAATAATATCGTCGATTTCTAACAGCTTCTTCTGGGCAAGCTCTGGCGCCATTGATTCACCATTCTCCCAGGCTAAGACGTCGGCTTCAGTATGATTAGTCAGTTGACCTACTTGAGCAGGGCTTAGGCTAAGCGATTGGCGTAAGTAGCTCATTTCAATGGCGTTCAAGCCAATATTTTTAGACATAATGCGGTTCTCAAGTTCGATAATAAAAAATTAGTATTTGTTTTTTAACCAAATATCTTCAACCCATTCCCAGAAGGATTCCCAATAGATATCGGCAAAGTCACCATTTTTCCAAAAGTGCACTTGACCCTCTTGGTCGATGCAATAAAAGTCATCACCCATCTGACAAATGGCAATCATGTCCCTTGGCATGCCGATTGACCAAGCATAACAGGTCACTTCGGGGAGATAAGTGTGTGAATAGGGATCGGCAACGGTAACCGGTTCAATTGCACCATAAATGACATCACTGGCGTAAAGTAGATATTCTTTTAGCTCCCTTGGCAATGAAATGAGGATCTGCTCTTCCACTTCAACGAGTTGTTCAAATGTGGGTAATTCGAGCGGAACGGGCACGCTTTCACTGCGTTCTTGGAGTTGCTCAATAATGTCGTGCATGGCATTTCCTGCGGTTAGGGCTATGGCGCGGGATTATATACCCAAACAACCTGAAGATGCGAGAAAGCGGCTTTATACCACAGTTGGTATCAATAGATAAAAAGGCGCTGGCACCTTTACAGGTAACCAGCGCAAGAGTGGAAGCTGTTTTTGAGTTAGGCTACGGCGACTTTTAATAAACTGGCTTCATCGACTCGTTTATAGTTAAGCCACGCTTTATGATAAAGCTTGTGTGATTCTTGGCGCAGCTGGGCAATTTGCGCTAACTCAAACTCGCTCAATGGACGCTGTTGTTTGATGGCATTGGCTTCAATCATCTGCACTTTTTCATATACCTTGTGTTCAGGACCACTTTTGATATCGGCGATATCCTGTAGGTGTAATTGCACTTCTGCAATCATGCCCGATTCGGGTAAGCGTACTAATAAGTTTAGGTCACGATAGCCAGAGGCTTTTGGTGTGGCAAAGCGGTTCTTTTGTTGAACAATTTGGGTTTGTTCACTCAATACTTGATAAACCTGCATAAGCTCTTGGATGCTATCGGTAACAATACTGGCTCTGGCAAGATCCGTAATTTTACGGGCATCACCGCTAAATTTTGTCGCCACTTTATCGGCCGCGCGTTGATAACTTTTGACTTCAGGAATAATGATATGTGCCTGAGATTGCGTTGTAATTTGCTCAAGTAATTGACTCAACTCGGCTTGAGCTTTATGGGCCTGTGAATATAAGTTTGCTAGGTTGCTTGAGGTCTGGAGTGGTATATCGAAGGTTTGGCTGCTTAGAGCATACAGACCTTGAAGATCATGACTTTGTACTTGTCTTGCACTGTAATTGCTGCGGTCTGTTTTCGTGTCATTGATATCTAAGGCGCTTGCAACGGTAGCTCGGCTTGATAATAAAAGTAGAAAAATAAAAAAAGTACGAAATAACTTAGTCATGCGGCCTACTTCCTTATGGGTGAGTTATACAGGTCACGCATCCACCATAGGCTTCTATTGCTTAATTAAAGCTGAACCAACCATGAAGACTTGTTCATCTTGCGCATCGGTTCATATTTATCGTCTAGTAGTTTTAGGTAATAAAAATGGCGCTATCTATTACAGATTGCGCCATTTAGTGGCTCAGCCAAGATGGTTGAGCAATGATTTAAATTTGGCTTACCAAATTTTTACGCGTTTTTCTGGGGCGATATACATGGCATCACCGGGTTTTACATCATATGTGCTGTAGAACTCTGGCATGTTAGATAGTGCACCCAGTGCGCGGAATTCTGCTGGAGAGTGTGGATCGGTCGCTACGCGGTTACGCATGGCTTCTTCTTTGGCTTTTGCGCGCCAAATTTGCGTGAAGCCGATAAAGAAGCGTTGATCGCCCGTTAGACCATCAATAACGGGAGCTTCTTTACCATTAAGCGATTTTTTGTAAGCGCGATAAGCGATAGTCACACCGGATAAGTCACCAATGTTCTCGCCTAAAGTTAAGCTGCCGTTGACGTGTAGATCGTCAAACACTGCGTAACCATCGTACTGTGCGATCAGTGCTTGGCCGCGAGCAGAGAATTCTTTCAAATCTTGCTCTGTCCACCAATCACGCATATTGCCCTCGCCATCGAACTTAGCACCTTGGTCGTCAAAACCATGGCCCATTTCGTGGCCGATAACCGCGCCAATACCACCGTAATTGACGGCATCATCCGCTTCCATGTTAAAGAATGGCGGTTGCAGAATAGCCGCAGGGAACACGATTTCGTTCATGGTTGGGTTGTAGTAGGCATTAACGGTTTGTGGGGTCATATGCCATTCGTCTCTATCAATTGGCGCGCCCAGTTTCGCTAATGACTTGGCATGTTCAACTTCACTGGCACGCATAGCGTTACCGACTAAGTCATCCGCTTTGATGGTCAGTTTGCTGTAATCTTCCCATTTGTTGGGGTAACCAATTTTAGGGTTGAATTTAGCTAACTTATCTGCCGCAGCCACTTTAGTGCTTTCGCTCATCCAAGTGAGTTCTTTGATGCTGTCGCCATATGCACCACGTAGGTTTTCAACCAGTGCTTGCATACGTTCTTTGGCTTCTGGGGCAAAATGGCGTTTTACATACACTTTGCCGACGACTTCACCCAAAATATTGTTAACCGTTGCTACACCGCGTTTCCAGCGAGGTTCTTGTTCTTCTTGACCGTTCAAGGTTTTAGAGAAGAAGGCAAAGTTTTCGTTATCGAGTTCTTCACTTAAATTGCTAGCAGCGTGTGTTAGCACTTGCCACTGCATATAGGTTTTCCAAGTGGCGAGATCCGTTGTCTTGAGGATGTCGTTTAGACCTTGGATATAGCTAGGTTGATTAACGATAATATCGGTTTGCTTATCGGCACCTAAAGCGGCTAAGTAACCAGCCCAATCAATATCTGGCGCTAATGTTGGTAGATCTTTCACTTGATATAGGTTGTAGGTTTTAGTGCTATCGCGGGTTTCGACCACATCCCAATGTTTAGCAGCAATGGCCGTTTCTAGGGCGAGGATAGCTTCTGCACTAGCCTTAGGATTCGCAAGACCAGCTAGGGTAAACATTTTTTCGATATGAGCTAAATACGCCTTACGGATATTCACGAAACGCTCTGACTCGTTAAAGTAGTAGTCTTTTTCTGGCAGGCTTAAACCGTATTGCCATAGGTGAGTAGCATAGCGGCTAGAGTTTTTAGCATCGATATCGATATAAAATGCCATAGGGGTACCCGCACCAGCGATTTGGCTGTGGGCGAAGTATTTCACTAATTCATTCTTATCTTTTAAAGCATTAATGGCATCCAATTCACCCTGAATTGGTGTCACGCCCAGTTTGTTGAGTGTGGCTGTATCCATAAATGAGCGATACAAATCGGCCACTTTTTGCTCGTCTGTACCAGCGGCTAAATTAGGTGTTGCAGCCACTTCTTCGATGATGGCTTTTACATCGTCACGGGATTTTTCACGTAGATCGTAAAAGGCACCAATACTAGTGCGATCCCCTGGGATCTCTGTGTTTTTTAACCAAGTGCCATTTACATACTTATAGAAATCGTCCTGTGGACGAACCGCTTTATCAAAATGAGCAAATTCAATACCTGAGCCTAAGGCTTTAGTGACGGCGGCGGCAGTGGCTGTTTGGGTGGGTTCAGGTGTCTTAACTTCAGCCGTTTTATCATTACAGGCAGTCAGACCTGCAATTAATGAGGCACAAAGTCCCCCAATGAGTACTTTTCTCATGTCATTTCCTTCGAGTTTATTATTGTGCCCATATCTGGGGCTGTTATTGGTCTAAATGGGATCGCTTCAGGCGCAACGAGATGTATGTTAATGCTTTACTAGGAAGCGAAACAAGGTGGTTACACGGTTTAGGTGAGATTTATTATCAGTGATATGTAACTAAAAATTACTACCGAGTGTCACATAGCCTAAAAGTGCAAACTTACCGTATGCAAGCCTTTTGAAGTTAGTGAACACTTAGTTCTGTTTATAGGTAAAGGCAAATAAACTTAACATATTGAAACTTAGGAGTAGAGATAGGTTGGGTATCGAACATTAAATCAGTTGAATTGCCCTTTAAGGTCATCGGCCTCATAATACGGCAGTTTTCTTTATTGAAGTTGAGTATTAACGTGCGTTTAGACAAATTTATTTGTGAAAGTACCTCTCTCACCCGTTCATTGGCCAAAAAAGCGTTGCACCGCGGTGATATCACCTGTGATGGCGTGGTTATTAAAGACGCTGGTTTTAAAGTCACTGAGGGAATGCAGATTTGCCTTGAGGGAGAACCCATTGTTTTAGTGGGTGAGCGTTATGTGATGCTCAATAAACCCGTTGATACGATTTGTTCAACCATCGATGAGGCTTATCCATCAGTGTTAAGTCTGCTCGATATCCCGAAGCCTGAAACCTTGCATATTGCCGGTCGTTTAGATGCTGATACGACGGGACTTGTGTTGATCACCAGCGATGGTCAGTGGTCACACAAAATCACATCGCCTAAAAAAGAATGCGGTAAGCGTTACTTAGTGCAACTAGCCGACCCTGTGGATGACGGCCTAATTGAGGTCTTTGCGAAAGGGGTTGCACTGCGTAATGAAGATGGTCTGACAAAACCTGCGGTCTTAGAGATTATTGATCCGCAACAGGTTCGTTTAACCATTACCGAGGGGAAATATCACCAAGTGAAGCGTATGTTCGCCGCTGTTGGTAACCTTGTGGTGGGATTGCACCGTGAACGTATTGGGCAAATTGAGTTAGATCCAGATTTAGCCCTAGGTGAGTGGCGTTACTTAACCGCTGAAGAGATCGCTTCAATCTGAAATACTCCATAAACTGAAGTACTCCATAACAATGCCGCCCAGCTGTGGGCGGCATTGTTGTTCACGGGAGGGGATTAACGTGTTTTGAGGATAAGATTACCGCTAATAGAGTTCATTTTTACCTCCGCAGTACCTGCACCTGTTTGGAAACTGAGTGACTCATTTGATATGTATTTTTGTTTTTGAGGCATATCTTGGCTTAAGCCATTTTTGATTTTTCCACTTGGGCCACCGTTTAAGTCAAAGTTGGCATCAGGTTGTTCTGGGAAGGTAAGCGTAATATCGCCGCTGACGCTGTCAACATTGGCTTTATCGAAGGTTTTTGCCAATGATATTTGAGTATCGCCGCTTACCGTTCTGACACTAATCTCTTTTGCTTTACTAAAATCAGCAGTAATTTCACCAGATACTTGTTCTACTTTAACTTTCTCGGCCAGTGTTTGACTGTTTAGATCACCACTCACGAGTCGATACTTGATTTCACCTTGACTTTCAGTGTCTTGAATTTTTCCTGAAACTGTCTCTAACATGACTTTACCTTCCAGCCCCTTCGTGGTGATGTCACCTGATACTGTGTGTAACGAAGGACTGCCACCAAGACCATCGGCGGTAATATTGCCACTGACACTATTTAAATCCAATTCACCTTTGACTTGGGCTATTTGCATATTTGCGGAGATAGTATCAGCGTTAAGTTTGACGGTTTTAGGCACTTTTATCGTGAGTTTTGAGCCTTTATCATCACTGCCGTTGTAGTGGCGAGGCATTTTATCTTCAATCGTTAAGTTATTGCCTTTTTGTTCAAAAACAAAACCTTCACTCAGTTCGTCGAGCGTACCTGTTACGCTGACTTCATCTTTATCCCAAGTCTGGATTTGTAGATCACCACGTTGGACTTTAATTTGCAGTTGGGTACCGCTAGTTATGCTCAATTGTTTGTCCACACTTTGGGCCGCAAATACAGTGCCCATTAAACCGAGATAGAGTGCTGAAGCTAATAGGCTCGCTTTTGTCAGATTAATGTTGCTCATAGGGTGTTTCCTTGTGTTGAGTTTTGAATAGGGAGTTTTTGGCCTTGTTGCAATAGATCGAGTTCACGTTGTTGCACCCAAAGCCAGAGTTGCCATAACTGTTTATCGGTTGGATTTGCTTGTAATGCCTGGTAAATCTGTAGACCTGCTTGTCTTAGTTCTGCGAGCCCTTTTTCTAACGGTGCACTAAAGTGACTCGTTTGCCAGAGGGGGGCATTTACTGAGTGTTCAAGAGCATCGACTTGCCCTTGGTGTGTGGCAGCAATTTGTGTCAGTAGGGTTTGTAATGCTTTATCACTTTCTGCACTTGTGCTCTGTGCGGTGAGTGGTGCATTTGGTGCCTCTCTTTGGTATTGGAAGCCCCAAAATACGGCTAATAACATTGCCGCCGCCATTGCCCATTGCGGCAATAGGTGCCGTGTTGGCGTAGGGGTATTCACATTAAGGTGCAATGGTTTATCCATACGTTTTTCAATTGTTTGCCAAAGATCCTGTTTGGGTACTAACGCCTTAGGGGCATTAGCAATCAATTGTTCGAGCTGTTCTTCACGGGAACGCGGTGGTAACGACATTACAGCATCTCCTGTAGTAATTGCTTCGCTCTGTGATATTGCGTTTTACTGGTACCAACGGCAATCCCAAGCAGCTTGGCGATTTCCTCATGTTGGTATCCTTCTATGGCGCAAAGTACGAACACCATGCGAGCCCGTTCAGGTAGTTTGAGGATAAGTTTATCCAAACCTTGATACCCTTCATCTGTGCTATGGGGTTCGATATCACTTTCAATGGGAATAAAACGCGCCCAAAAGGATTTCTGTTTACGAATACTGCTTAAAGCTTGATTCACACAAATGCTATGTAACCAAGTTGAAAATTGGCTATCCCCCCGAAATTGCGGCAATTTTTGCCACACGAGGATAAAACACTCTTGGGTAATTTCTTCAGCCTGAGCGACATGCCCACACAGGCGTAAAGCCAGAGCATAAATACGCTGATGATGGTTTACGTACAGTTGCTTAAATGCAGCACGATTTCCTTGGCTCGCGAGGGCGACAAGATCAAAGTCAGACATTGTGCTGTTGAGTGGGAGTATCCCTGCCGTCACTGTACTTTCCTATCATGCTGATTGAATGTTGTAGATTTGACGCCCTGAGGGGTGCAAAAGGTTTGGAGTCAGTGAAAAAATTTTATCTAAGCCGCTATCAGCGAGTCTTACTAATAGGGAATTTGGCTATTTTGTCATAAAAGTGTCATATAACATGATGACATCCAAGTAATATTTTTAATTTTTCGCCGTTATTCAAGCTGTCTGCCAATTAAACTCGAACTATACTTTCTTAGGCGCAATCTATGTCACCACTTTCAAAAGAATACTGGTTTGTTATTGCAAGCGGTAATGCTGATTAAGAGTGTGAATACCGACATCAGAATAGGCACCACAAGTGATGATTGTATATGGTTCAGCTTTTATAGGCTGAGCTTTTATACCTTGAAGAAAATAATGATATCGGGGACTTTTATGTTAATCCGCTCAAAGTTGTTACTCAGTGCGGCAGTATCCATTTCGGCATTAATTGCGATGTTTGGCTTGCAACTTCATTCTAATTCTGTCGAATCGGAGCTTTCCCATTTGGCGCAAAATATACTCGAATTAGAACGAGACACGCTTATACTTCGTCGGAATGAAAAGGATTTCTTTGTTCGTAAGGATTTAAAGTATGTTGAAAACCATAAACAGGTTTATGGTCAGATAAGTCAATCTATCCCCGCATTGGAACAAATCTTCAAAAAATATGATGTCCCGACGCAATCTTTAGATAATTTTTATCGTCACTTAAATCAATATCAGTCAACATTTAGCGAGGTGGTAAAACTACAGCAAGAAATAGGTTTAACCCCTCAAACGGGACTTTACGGTACGCTAAGGACTGCTGTCCATAACGTAGAATCATTGCTGAAGGAATATGAGCAGGCATCTCTCGCGGTTGCAATGCTGCAATTAAGACGTAATGAAAAAGATTTTATGTTACGCCGCGAACTCCGCTATGTGGAAACCTTTGATACCAATATTGTTTCATTTAACAATAGCTTGCTTTCTTCAGGCTTAGATAGCGATATCCAAGGTAGAATTTCCGTTCTTATTGAACAATATCAAAAAGATTTCAAAGTGTTAGTTAATAAAGAACAACAGCTTGGTTTAACAGAACAAGATGGGACCATGGCGCAGATGATTGAGGCAAATAAGTTAACCGAAGCAAGCGCCGAGGAGTTGCATCGTCTGGCACTTAAAGCGATTGAGGTAGCCAAGAGCAGCAGCGTTAATCTTGGTATGATGGTGTTTTTATTAATAACAGCATTACTGTCTATTATCACCTATCTGATTATCCGCAGTATTATCACCCCTGTTGAGCGCATTACTCAGGTCATTTCTCGCATCGAGCAGAGCAAGGATTTGACCTTAAGATGTGACGCTTCGACCCAAGATGAACTAGGTAAGATAGCTGAACATTTTAATAGTATGGTGGGGAGCTTTCAGCAGTTGATCGAGCAAGTTATTGAGTCTGTTGCGACCATCAATACATCCTGTAAGCACGTATCTGAAAATGCCATGCTCGCCTCTGAAGGTGTAGCACAGCAGCTCAATGAAACCGATATGGTAGCAACAGCGATAACTGAAATGGGGGCAACCATAGATGAAATTGCCAAAACCACTGAGCTTGCCGCACTTAAGGCGGGTAAAACCCACGATAATGCGCAGAGTGGTCAACTGGAAGTTGAGCAAACCATACATAAGATCCAGTCTCTGGCCGAGCAGCTCAATAGTTCTGCATCGGTTGTGGATGAATTAGAGCGTGACAGTGAAACGATTGGCAGTGTGCTCGATGTGATCCGTGGCATTGCCGAGCAAACCAATCTCCTCGCGCTAAATGCTGCGATTGAGGCTGCACGTGCTGGTGAGCAAGGTCGAGGTTTTGCTGTGGTTGCTGATGAAGTGCGTAGTCTTGCGATGCGAACTCAATCATCGACTCAGGAAATTGCCAATATTATCCAAACCTTACAGAGCCGTACCCGTTCTATTGTGCAGCTTATGGATGCCAGCCAAAAGCAAGGAACAGAAAGTGCGGAGCAGGCAGCCGCCGCCGGTGCACTGCTGAAACTTATCAATAATGATGTGCGTAATATTATGGATATGAGCACGCAAATTGCGGCAGCTATCGAAGAGCAAAGTATGGTTGCCGCTGAAGTGAACAAAAACGTCGTCGTGATCCGTGATATTGCTGAAGAATCATCAAAAGCGGCTGATGCTAACGCTTCAGCATCCGATGAGCTTAAGGCCCAGGCTGAGTATCTCTATCGCGCAGTAAGCAATTTTAAAATCTAAACCTTTGGGGAAAACAAAAACGCACTCAAATGAGTGCGTTTCTTTTACTGCAAGTCGCCAGATTAATGGCTAAACATCGCAGAGATAGACTCTTCGTTACTTACGCGACGAATAGCCTCTGCCAGTACCGCAGACATTGTCAACTGAGTGACTTTAGCCACTTTTAACATTTCTGGACTTAAAGGAACTGTATCGGTAACGATAACTTCATCGATCACTGAGTTGGTAATATTTTCAGCCGCTTTGCCTGAGAACACAGGGTGGGTTGCGTAAGCAAATACGCGGTTTGCACCATGTTCTTTTAAGGCTTCTGCCGCTTTACACAGAGTGCCGCCTGTGTCGATCATATCGTCAACGATAATGCAGTCGCGGCCTTGAACATCACCGATGATGTGCATAACCTGAGCGACGTTCGCTTGTGGGCGACGTTTATCGATAATCGCCAGATCGGAATCATCGAGCAGTTTGGCAACCGCACGAGCGCGAACAACGCCGCCAATATCGGGTGAAACCACCACTGGATTATCGAGTTTCTTCGCTAACATATCTTCCAGTAACACAGGGCTACCGAATACGTTATCAACAGGAACATCGAAGAAACCTTGGATTTGCTCAGCGTGCAGGTCACATGTCAAAACACGGTCAACACCGACGCTTGACAGGAAATCGGCAACCACTTTTGCAGTAATAGGTACACGTGCGCTACGAACGCGACGGTCTTGACGTGCATAGCCAAAGTAAGGAATTACGGCGGTGATACGACCGGCAGATGCACGACGCAGAGCATCAACCATAACGATGAGTTCCATCAGATTATCGTTGGTCGGCGCACAAGTGGATTGGATGATGAACACATCGGCTCCACGTACATTTTCGTTAATTTGGACACTGATTTCACCATCGCTGAAACGACCAACCACTGCGTCTCCGAGTTTGCAAAATAGACGATCGGCTATCTTTTTAGCGAGACTGGGGGTGGCGTTCCCAGCAAAGAGCTTGATGTCGGGCACTGTATGAACCTCAGGCGTTTGCTTTATATTTTAGTGGCTAGAGTAACGACGATGTAGGGACGGGAGGACCCGAGGCGTTATCGTATGTGGTTACCCTAGAAGAAAGTAGTTTACGGATGATTGAGCCGCGTGATAAGCGGCGAAATATTCATCCCTTTTGCAACAAATCCTTGCATATCAGACGGTAATTTCGCCAAGGCTGCGAGAGCTTGTTGCTGTTGTGTAAATTCCCCAAACACGCATGCGCCTGTTCCGGTCATTCTCGACGGCGCATATTCTAGCAGCCAGCCCAAGGCCTTGGCAACTTGAGGGTATTTAGATACGACCAGTTTTTGGCAATCATTTATCCACGCCTGACTCATCAAAGTATCGATGGCAAGTTTTGGGGTGTTACGTGGTAAAAGGGGATCTTGGAACACTTCAGCGGTGGAAACGTGGGCATCTGGTGCAATAACTAAATACCAAGGCTCTGGTGGTGATACCACTTGTAAGCGTTCACCGATACCTTCGGCAAAAGCCGCGAAACCATGAATAAAAACAGGAATATCGGCACCCAATTTAAGACCAATTTTAGCCAGTTCTTCGGTCGATAATTGGGTGTTCCATAACGTGTTTAGTGCCACTAATGTGGTGGCAGCATCCGATGAACCGCCGCCTAAACCGCCACCCATCGGCAGACGTTTATCTAGCCAGATTTCTGCTCCACCTTTAAAGCTTGTCATTTGTTGTAATGATTTTGCGGCTCGCAGAATTAAGTTATCGCTATCTGCGACAACGCCAGCCATATTCGAATGCAAAATCAGCTCAGAGCTGTCAGTGACCTTGAAATCCAGCATGTCGCAGTAATCGATAAACTGAAACAAGGTTTGCAACTCATGATAGCCATCGGTGCGGCGGCCATTGATGTGCAAAAACAAATTAAGTTTGGCTGGCGCGGGCCAATTACGGGAGATAGCTGCTGACATGCTAAGGTTTTTCCCCAATCATTATTGTGGCCTTGCCAAGGGCTTGCCATTGATTGATTTGTAGTTTGAGTTGTAAATCACCGCGTTCAAGTTTTAATTGATGAGGGATATGAGCACCGCTCTGTAATTGCCAACTTAAAAATTCGACGACCCAAGAGGGTGGCGTTTGATCATTAATCAGTTGTTTAGGATTCGCTTTACTATCGCGGCTTAACACGCGATCCTGCGAGCCGATTTGGCCTGTTATCCAAAGTGGCAAATCAGCTAAGGGGATCGACCAACCGCTGACGCGCTCAAGTAAATCTTGGGCGTTATTGTCTTTAAAGTCTTTGCCATCAATATGTAAATGGGCGGAGTTAGGTGTCGCTTCTAGGGTTAACACCGTTGTGCCTAGCATTGTCGTGAGCGTGAGTTCATCACGCTCTTCGCTATGGCGCCAATAAAGATTGGCACTGAGCTTATCTTCAGGGGTTTTTATGGCAAGTTTGCCCTGTAATTCCCATGCTTTTGCTTGGTCTGGGTGGCTTACTGTGATGGGGGTTAAGTCATCAGCAGGAGGCAGCGTTTGGCAGCCACCCAAAAAGAGCAGGGTGCTCAAGGCAATACAAGAGAAAATGGATTCTGTGAAGCGCTTCAAATTATTCATCTATGACTGATATACCAAAGTCCTTATGATACGAGGGCTTGGGAATAATACCAATGCCAATCGTAAAATTTCCATCGGCGGTCACTTAGGATTCGCTTCTTAGCGCCAATCCATGTTTATCTAGATTGATAGAAAATTTAGGTAACAAGTTAGACCTTTATTCGGTTTTGTTAAGCGTATTCTGTTTTTAGTTGGGCCAATTCAGTAGAATGCCCTTATTAAGATAGACGCCAAGAATCTAGAAAGAGTCAGATGAGCCTTGTAGCAATCGGTATTAACCACAAAACAGCCACGGTAGACCTGCGTGAGAAAGTTGCCTTCTCTCCAGACAAAATTCATGACGCCATGAAGAGTCTGGCCAGTCGTACGCGCTCGGGTGAAGCCGTTATTGTCTCGACCTGTAATCGCACTGAGTTGTATTGCAACAATGGCGATGAGGCTGACATCATTGAATGGCTTGAAGAATATCATGGCCTAGATCATAAAGATGTGGCGCCTTGCCTATACAATTACCACGGCCAAACAGCGGTTAAGCATTTGATGCGTGTTGCTTCAGGGCTTGATTCGTTAATTTTAGGTGAGCCGCAAATTCTAGGGCAGGTGAAGCAAGCCTTCGCGAAAGCCAAGGAAGCGGGCACAGTTGCTTTAACCATAGATCGCCTTTTCCAAAATACCTTTTCCGTTGCCAAAAAAGTGCGCACCGAAACGGAAATTGGCGCTGCTGCTGTGTCGGTGGCTTTTGCCGCTGTGAGTATGGCGAAGCATATCTTCTCCTCACTGTCGACCACTAAGGTGCTGTTGATTGGTGCGGGTGAAACGATAGAATTGGTAGCCAAGCATTTAAAAGATAATGGTGTGGCCTCCATGGTGGTGGCAAACCGTACTTTAGAGCGTGCTCAGGGCATGTGTGAAGAGTTTGGTGCGACTGCAATTACGCTGGCGCAAATACCAGATTATCTCCCTAAAGCCGATATCGTGATATCCTCTACCGCCAGCCCGCTACCAATCCTTGGTAAAGGCATGGTCGAAAAAGCGCTAAAGCAGCGTCGCCATCAACCTATGTTATTGGTTGATATAGCAGTTCCCCGGGATATTGAGCCGGAAGTCGCCGATTTGGATGACGCGTTTCTGTATACAGTGGACGACCTGCATAGCATCATTGAACAGAATATGGCTTCTCGAAAAGAAGCCGCCGAGCAAGCTGAATTAATTACTGAAGAACAATCTTACCTGTTTATGGATTGGGTACGTTCTTTAGAGTCGGTCGACAGTATTCGCGAGTATCGCAATCAGAGTATGGCGATAAAAGATGAGTTAGTAGAACGCGCCCTGAATAAATTAGCTCAAGGGGGCGATACTGAGCAGGTATTGATTGAATTAGCCAATCGCCTGACGAACAAACTTATTCACGCACCAACCCAAGCCCTCACTGCGGCGAGCCGTCAGGGTGATTTGAATACACTAGGTCAGTTAAGAACAGCGCTTGGATTAGATAAAAACTAAGGTTAGCGAGTTAAATGAAGGAATCCGTTATCCGCAAGCTGGAAGGCTTGCTCGAGCGTAATGAAGAAGTTTTGGCCTTGCTTGGTGATGCATCTGTTATCGCTGATCAAGACCGTTTTCGTGCATTATCAAAAGAATATTCTCAGTTAGAAGAAGTGGTTGCAGGCTTTAAAGCTTACCAACAAGCACAGGCTGATCTTGATTCCGCCAAGGAAATGTTGGAAGAAGATGATGCTGAAATGCGCGAGATGGCGCAGGAAGAAATGAAGGCTGCCAAAGCAGAATTAGAGCGCCTTGAAAGCGAATTGCAGATCCTGCTTCTCCCTAAAGACCCTAACGACGATACCAACGCCTTTATCGAAATTCGCGCTGGTGCCGGTGGTGACGAAGCGGCGATTTTTGCGGGCGATCTGTTCCGTATGTACAGCCGTTATGCCGAAGCCAATCGCTGGCAGATGGAAGTGATGA
The DNA here is from genome assembly GCF_023159115.1 of Shewanella sp. JNE2. Classification (NCBI taxonomy): domain Bacteria; kingdom Pseudomonadati; phylum Pseudomonadota; class Gammaproteobacteria; order Alteromonadales; family Shewanellaceae; genus Shewanella; species Shewanella sp. JNE2. The sequence goes on from NZ_CP096169.1 coordinate 804,748, forward strand.
GCTGTAACGAAGGTGAGCACGGTGGCTTTAAAGAAATCATCGTTAAAGTCAGCGGTGAAGGTGCCTACGGTAAGCTGAAATTTGAGTCGGGCGGTCACCGCGTACAACGTGTGCCAGAAACCGAATCACAAGGGCGTGTGCATACCTCGGCTGTTACCGTAGTGGTAATGCATGAAGTGCCAGAAGCTGAAGCGATTTCAATCAATCCTGCCGATCTTAAAGTCGATACTTTCCGATCATCGGGTGCGGGTGGTCAACACGTTAACAAAACTGACTCGGCTATTCGTATTACCCATATTCCAACGGGGATTGTGGTCGAGTGCCAAGATCAACGTTCGCAACATAAAAACCGTGCTCAAGCCATGAGTGTGTTGGCTGCACGTATTCAAGCGGTTGAGGATGAAAAACGTCGTAGTGCTGAAGAGTCGACCCGCCGTAGTCTGGTTGCCAGTGGTGACCGTTCCGAGCGTGTACGTACCTACAACTTCCCCCAAGGCCGCGTGAGTGAGCATCGTATCAATCTCACTTTGTATCGCTTAAATGAAGTGATGGAAGGCGATTTAGATGCGATTTTAACACCGCTGATGCAAGAGCATCAGGCCGATCTGTTAGCCGCACTGGCTGACGAGCAGGGGTAACTTTGTCCGATCAATCTAGCATCGCTGAAGCCCTACAATGGGCCTATGTGCAGTTAGCATCAACCTCTGAATCCGCTCATCTGGATGCAGAGGTTTTTCTGCTATATTGCCTCAATAAAAATCGTGCTTATCTCTATACTTGGCCTGAAAAGGCCCTGACGATTGACCAGTGGAAACGCTTTCAGCAAATGGTACTAAAACGCCAAAAAGGCGTGCCCGTTGCGCATATTGTGGGTGAACGTGAGTTTTGGTCGCTGCCTTTTATTGTCAACGACACTACTTTGATCCCGCGTCCTGATACCGAAATTCTGGTAGAAACCGCGCTAAATTTACCCCTATCGACCTATGCTAAAGTGCTCGATTTAGGCACAGGCACTGGCGCGATTGCACTGGCATTGGCGTCCGAGCGTGAGTCATGGGAAATTACCGCTGTCGATAAGGTCGATGATGCTGTCGCGTTGGCTATCGCAAATCGTGAAAACTTAAAGTTGCCGCAGGTTGAAATCCTCCAGAGCGATTGGTTTAGCGCCGTAAAGTCGCGGGATTTTGACTTAATCGTCTCAAATCCACCCTATATCGATGAGGCCGATGAACACTTGCACCAAGGCGATGTACGCTTCGAGCCGCAAAGTGCATTAACCGCCGCAGAGGAAGGCTTTGCCGATCTCTACTATATCGCCAAAACTGCCCGCGATTATTTAAAACCTAATGGTTATATCCTACTCGAGCATGGTTTTGAACAGGCCGTAAAACTCAGAGGTAAGTTAATCGAACTGGGTTATGAAAATGTCGCCACAGTGCGTGATTTTGGCAGCAATGATAGATGCACTATGGGCAAATGGGCGGAGTAATTCGCCCTTGTTTTTAATGAAGATGTTTACATTGTGAGCCGTTATTAGTTATTAGTTATTAGTTATTAGTTATTAGTTATTAGTTATTAGTTATTCGTTATTCGTTATTCGTTATTTGTTGTCCACTATCCACTATTCATGAACCGTCATTCCCGCAATGCTTTTGAGCGGGAATCCAGCTTTTGGTTAGATCCTAAAGTCGTGGCCAAATTCAGTTAACGATTAATGATTTATTATTGGTCGCGTGATTATTTTAAAGCAGCAGATCTCCCCACCTCGCCGCTCCTCGATAGAGCAAATGGCATACCTTATAAGTCTGATTATCGAAACTTACCCGTAAATATTATCACTACAATAGGCGTGCTTTGGACGGTAAATTGAACTAGACAATATTGGCTAAGTGTTAGATTATCAAAAAATTAATGAGCATGATTTCACTAAACTGAGGTGAAAGATGAGCTTGTACATTATATAAGTGTTATAGCTAAGGAGAGTGCAGTGGCGTTTGACTTGTCCGAAGAACAGCTAAAGCGAACCGAGGAAGAGTTGGGAGCAAAATTGCCTCACGAATACCGTGAAGCGATGAAAATAGATAACGGAGGCGAGGCGTCTACAGAAGAAGACGATTGGGAGTTTTATCCTATTAAAGATATCTCGAATAGGAAAAGGTTATCGCGTACTTGCAACCACATTATTAATGAAACCGAGTCATGCCAAGGTTTCGGCTACTTTCCAGAAAGTGCGATCACCATTGCAGGTAATGGGTTTGGAGATCAAATGGTTTTTCTGAAAGAAGGCGAATCGTTTGGCGACACTGTGTATTTATGGCTGCATGAAACGGGAGAGCTCCAGCAATTGGCAGGTTCGTTCAGTGAAATCAAAAAGCGATAACACAGCGATGCACTGTGACATCTTTTCCGTTGCAGTTTCGCCTCCATTACAAAGTTGCACGCACTGGCGGCGTCAAATGCTAAATCACCACATGGAGTTAAAATGAAGAAAATAGCATTCATCACATTGGCTGCAATTGCTTTAGTAGGTTGTAATCAAAAGGCTCAAATAGATCAATCTAAGATGTGTATTTATAGTACTGATGAAGAAGCAAAGCAGTGTAAATCAGGTGAAATGTCTTGGTTTAAGCCTAGCCGTTGGGGCAATGAGCAATTACCACTCAATGTTGCTGGTGCATATTGTGATTTTAACTACGAAGTAATGTACAACAACTCTGGTGTGATCTGTGTGTTCACAGATAAACGATTGTTATTGGTCAATTAAAATGGCCTTTACCATAGCGTAGTTAGGTGTGACGGCGTTTCGTTGTGGCAGTAGAAAAAGACAAGTAAAGATAAAAGTTGGTTCCCCGCATTCGCGAGGATGGCTTTATTTTAGGTGGCTTACTTCGTTTTAGATGGATAACTCAGGTTTGTTGGCTGGCATGTATTTGCTCCAGTTCAGTGAAATGGCTGGGTTAGATATCTGGAATTGTAGCTGAAGCATTGGGGTAGTTTACGGCCGTAGACCTTCAACATCACAACACTTTTACCATAAAGAATTTACTGCCGATTTCGGGGTAGGCTTGTTGTACCCATTGCACATGGTAACCGTGGCGCTCGTAGAAAGGCTTGGCTTGAAAATCGAGGGTATCAAGCAAGGCAAATTGACAACCGCGAGCTTTTGCTTTGGCCTCTGCCTCTAATAATAATCGCGAACCGATTTTTTTATGTCTTAGGGAACCATCAACCCAAAGATAATCAATTAAAAACCAATTACCGAAGGTTTTGCCGCTAATGCCTGCTAGCAGTTTTCCCTCTGGAGCTTGCAGTTTTAATCCCAGATTTTTACGGCTAAGCCCTTGCCAATGGGCTTGGTTAAATTCCACTATTTTTTGTTTTATCGCCTCGGCAAAATCAGCCGATTCATCGTCAATTGGCGTTAAATTCATAATCATTTTCTCTGTATTTTTGACTCAAACTAAGCGCGCTAATCAAGACGGTTAGACATTGGTATGCCGTAAAGGATTAGGGTAAACTAGCGCCTTTGTCACTGACCATAAGAATCGAAATGGAAACTTTTTACAGTCTATATCCTGCGGTTAAGCATCTGCATTTTACCTTTATCGCGTTGAGCGTGCTGTTTTTCACTGTTCGTTTTGTGTTGCATTTACGTCAGTCTGCATTGATGGATAAGAAGTTCATTAAGATTGCCCCCCATGTGATCGACACTTTCTTACTGCTTTCTGGCCTAACCTTGTGCTTTATGATCAAACAATATCCTTTTGTGGATCCTTGGATGACCGAAAAAATCGGTGCCGTTGTGGCTTATATTGCGCTAGGTGTGATTGCGATAAAAGCGAATAGGAATAAACTTTTCAAAGTGTTTGCCTTCCTCGGTGCTATAGGTTGGTTGGTCTATGCCGCCAAATTGGCGCATTTTAAACAAGCGGTATTATTGGGTTAATGGGTAAATATACACTTCAAGATGGTATTTCATTGCCTGACTCGGCTTTGGATGTAGGTGCTCACCTTGGCTTTTCGAACCTTAAAGCGGCTAAGTGGGCGTGGTTTGAATTGGCAGGCGCGGTATTAAGTCATTACTTAGTTAATCAGCAGCAACGTTTAAATGCGCTATTACATTGGTTTTATCAAGACCTCGGTTTTTGTGCCCGCGACAATTACTTTAGTGTTGAAGCTGCAGATTTAGGTACTTGCCTTATTAGCAAGCAGGGTAACAGTACAACGCTTGCTACCGTATTGATGTTACTCGCAAAACAACTCGATTTAGAGCTTGAATTGTTGTTGCTCCCGGGTAATAGCGTGTTGCGTAGTAAAATTGCTGGCGAGGTGCGTTATTTTGATCCGCTAACAGGGAATGAGCTGACTCGCCACCAATTACACGTATTAGTGCGCGGTGAGTTAGGTAATGCGGCGCAGTTAAAGCCAAGCTATTTTAAAGCCGCTTCGGTGAAAAAACTTATTACCCGTATGCTGCATGAACTAAAAGCGGGTTGTATTGTTTCTCACCAATTTGAGGCAGCATTGGAATGCTGTAACTTGCTTTTGCAATGGCATCCAGATGATGTGCACTTAAATCGTGAGCGCGCTTTCATCGCCCAGCAATTAGGCTGCATTAATGTGGCGGTGGCTGATTTACAGCACTTTGTTGATAATAGTCCACACGATCCTGTGGTCGAAATTGTGAAGATGCAGCTTAAAGAACTTAATGAGCACGCAGAGATTTATCACTAAAAGAAGAGCCTCTCGGGGCTCTTCTTATTTATTCAATGGTACGACTCAATCAAATCAGCAAAAAATAATAACATTGGGCAACTGGAAGTTTGTCCAAGGACTTAAAGGTTAAGTCTCTAATATAAATAAAATAATTACTGTATTAACAGGGAGAAATTAGCATGACAGGCACGGCATTAGTTACCAATGACGCGGTGGCACTCGGGATACTCGCAACTATTTTAGGTTTTGTTTTTTATACCAGCAGTAGTCACCATCCCTTTTGGCAAAAGTTTTACCGTTTTATTCCTGCGTTATTATTGTGCTACTTCCTGCCATCACTGTTAAATACCTTTGGGGTAATCGATGGGCACACATCGCAATTGTACTTTGTTGCATCCCGTTATTTACTACCCGCTTGTTTAGTATTACTTATTTTAAGTGTTGATTTAAAAGCTATTTTAGGTCTTGGCCCTAAGGCCGTGATCATGTTTTTAACCGGGACTATTGGCATTGTGATCGGCGGACCGATAGCCTTACTTATGGTATCTGTGATTGAACCTTCTTTAATCGGTGTCGATGGCCCCGATGCGGTATGGCGCGGTATGACAACGCTTGCGGGGAGCTGGATTGGCGGCGGTGCAAACCAAGCAGCAATGAAAGAAATCTATGAAGTGGGCGGTAATATTTTTTCAGTGATGGTGACAGTCGATGTGATTGTGGCCAATATTTGGATGGCAGTATTGCTGTTTATGGCCTCAAAAGCTAAAGAGATAGATGCCAAAACAGGGGCGGATACGTCGGCTATTGAAGCATTAAAAAATAAAGTCGAAAAATATCATGCTGAAAATGCACGAATTCCTAATCTTCGGGATTTGATGCTCATTGTCGCCGTTGGGTTTGGTATTACGGGTGTCGCCCATATTGCGGCTGATTTTCTGGGGCCATTCTTCGAAGCCAACTATCCGTGGACCGAGGATTACAGCTTAACGTCTAAATTCTTCTGGCTAGTAGTGATAGTCACAACGATTGGGTTAGCGATGTCCTTTAGCCCTGTGCGTCATTTAGAGGCGGCTGGCGCATCGAAAGTGGCATCGGCTTTCCTCTATATCTTAGTGGCGACCATTGGTCTGCATATGGATGTGAGTAAAGTACTTGATACACCACTGTATTTTCTAGTGGGTATTATTTGGATGGTAGTGCATGCGGGCTTTATGTTATTAGTGGCTAAGTTAATTAAGGCTCCCTTGTTTTATATGGCTGTTGGTAGCCAAGCCAACGTTGGGGGCGCAGCATCGGCGCCTGTTGTTGCGGCGGCATTTCATCCCGCATTAGCGCCAGTGGGCGTATTATTAGCCGTATTTGGGTATGTGTTAGGCACCTATATGGCTTGGATTTGTGGTCAACTTTTACAGTTGGTTGCCGCATAGATCGATATTCAGTTTATTGCTGGGCAGGGGTCCAGTATTTTAGAGAGAAATTGCTATGAGTAATAAAATCATAAACCTAGGTTCAATCGAAATTGCAAACGATAAACCTTTTGTGTTGTTTGGTGGCATGAACGTGCTTGAGTCTCGTGATCTCGCGATGTCGATTGCTGAAACTTATGCCGAAGTCACCCAAAAGTTGGGGATCCCCTATGTATTTAAGGCCTCCTTTGATAAGGCGAATCGCTCTTCTGTCAATTCTTACCGTGGTCCAGGTATGGAGGAGGGGTTAAAGATTTTTGAAGAAATCAAAAAAACCTTCAATCTGCCATTGATCACCGACGTACATGAAACCTATCAGTGCGCACCCGTTGCTGAAGTGGTTGATATTATTCAGTTGCCAGCATTCCTTGCCCGTCAAACCGATTTGGTTGTGGCAATGGCAAAAACGGGTGCCATCATTAACGTGAAAAAACCGCAGTTTTTAGCACCTCACGAGATGCGCCATATCATTACTAAATTTAATGAAGCGGGTAATGACGAAATCATCCTCTGTGAGCGTGGCTCATGTTTTGGTTACAACAACTTAGTTGTTGATATGCTTGGTATGGATGAGATGAAGCAGTCGGGTTATCCAGTGATTTTCGATGCAACCCATGCACTGCAACGCCCTGGTGGTCGTAGTGACTCTGCGGGTGGCCGCCGTGCCCAAGCGACTGAATTAGCTCGCAGCGGTATGGCACTTGGTTTGGCAGGTTTGTTTATTGAAGCCCACCCTGATCCAGATAATGCTAAGTGTGATGGCCCATGTGCGCTACCTTTGCACCAGTTAGAAAATTATCTGAAGCAAATGAAAGCCATTGATGATCTCGTTAAATCCTTCGAGCCAATCGATACAAGTAAGTAAGGGTAAAAAAGAGAGGTTGAATAAACCTCTCAAGCATAGCAGGGGAGCTTTTATGGCTCGGGCAAGAAATAAATTGCCAATATTTACGATGAAAAAGACGAAGGATAGTAAGCCGTTATTCAGATAGAATTCGAATAACTCCAGCTAAATAAGTGCATCTCTGAATAGATAAAATGAGAGACCTTAAGTGGGTCTCCCATTTTATTCTCACTACTATTTTTGGGTTAGTGCGTGTTTTGCCGCATTTGTCCCTGCGATTTTGCCGAAAATCACGGTATCAGCTACAGCATTACCACCTAGTCGGTTATACCCATGAACGCCACCAGTAACCTCACCGGCAGCAAATAAACCTTTAAGCGGTTGGCTTTGTATATCAAGCACTTCAGCTTTAGTATCAATGGCTACCCCGCCCATCGTATGGTGGATGCCGGGCGCAACTTTTACGGCATAGTAGGGGGCTTTTTCTATTGAAAGTGGCATTTGTTCACGATTAAATGCCTCATCTTTCCCCTGTTTGAAATAACGGTTGTAGTTTGTGATCGTTTTTTCCAAAGCACTTGAAGTCATTCCTGTTATTTTTGCAAGCTCTGCAACGGTATTGGCCTTTTCAAGCATTTCTAAATGATCATATCCCTGAACCATTTTGGCTTTTTTGTATAATTCATTATCAAATACTAACCAAGCATATTGTTCAGGCTGCTTTAAGATGGCATCAGAGGCTTTATCGCGGGTTGTTAATTCATTGATAAAGCGGTTGCCATCTTTATTTACCATTATGGCACCGACACCTCGGACCGTTTCTGAAATTAATATCCGGCTATCTTTCCCTACCGTTGGATGTGTTTGGATCCAATCAATGTCAGTCATACTTGCACCGACTGCTTTAGCCAGTTCAATACCATCTCCTGTTGAAGTAATATTGTTCGAGCTTGTCATACCTTTAAATGTAGGACGATAAAAAGCAATCATCTCTTTGTTAAACCCATAGCCGCCTGTGGCTAAAACCACCGACTTAGCTGCAACCATATAGTGGCCTGAATGTTTACCATGGACGACAACACCCACAATTCTTTGTTCATCATCAACAACTAACTTGACCACTTTAGAATTGAGTGTTGTATCAACACCTTCTTTATCGGATGCTTTTCTAAGTACATCGATAATATGTGGACCAACACTTAAACCACCCGATGGACGATGTGTTCTATCGACTCTGGCGCCGCCAGAACGCTTTAAATCGTCCATATTGGCGCCTAAAGATTCTAACCATTTAATACCATCAGCAGATTGTTCCGCTAAGATTTGTACCAATTTAGGATCGTTAGCATATCGACCGCCTTTCATTGTATCTTCGACATACCATTCGATTTTATCATCGACCTTATGGTCTTTTTGCTGAGCCGTCCCTACGGCATTATACCCGCCTGCGGCGAGCATAGAGTTGCCACCACTAAATGGCGCTTTATCGAGTAATATAACGTTAGCCCCCGCCTTTTTAGCAGCAATTGCAGCATTAAATCCAGCGCTACCCGCCCCAACAACAATCACATCCGTTGTTTCTTTAGGGCCTGCAGCAATCGCTTTATTTATTGCCTCATTATCCCAACCTTTGTCCCATGGCTTCTTGGATTTTGCTTTATTAAAAGGCATGTCGAGCCCTTTAAATGAATGGCATTCGTTGCAATATAATTTGGGTTGTTCATGTCCTTTATGACATGATGTACAATTAATATCGCCTAAATGTGAAGAGTGTGGATCAATTTCAAGTTTAGGATTTGCTAGTTTTTCATAATCACCATGGCAGGATTTACATTGTTTATTTTCAAATGTTTCACTGTCACTTACCTTATTGGGTGCTGTATGGCATGTTTTACAGCCATTGATATCTTTATGAAATGATGCTAAATCATTTTTATTATCTGCAGCCCATGACGAAGCCGTTAACATTGAACATATAAAGATGCTCAAATATTTTATTTTCATGCATTTCTCCAAATGTGTTTTTATCAGTTTTATATAATGATAGTGATATCTCATTATTAAATAGTGATGTCGCGCAATGAATCGCGGTTGTTAAGTATAATTTAATGGTGGTTAAATTATATTTAACCATGTGATTTTGTTGGTTAGTTGTGATCTAAGGTGGAGATGTATTGATTTAAAACATTAATATGGCATTGCTTTTATATTCTAAAAAGGTGATGTCAATGAAGAATGCTAAATATATTTATCTTGGTGCAGTTTTAATTTGTTCAACTCAAACATTAGCTGAGCCATTAGATTTTTATGGACGCTTATGGCTGGGTGTTGCAAATTCAAGTAATGGTCTATCTGGTAATGAAAAGGTTGATGGCTTTTCTCTTGAAAATTATGCTTCATATTTAGGTGTTAAAGGAGAATATGCTGCATATGATAACTTTAGCTTGTTATATAAATTTGAAGCAGGAATAGAAAGTTTTGATAACGATGACTCCAATATTTTTAAACCTAGAAATGCTTACTTAGGTTTTAAAACTAACTATGGGTCAGCCGTTTTTGGTCGAAATGATACTGTTTTTAAAAGTGCTGAAGGAAAAGTGGATTTATTTAATATTACCTCTAGCGATATGAATATGATCATTGCGGGTAACGATAGATTAGGTGACTCCGTAACATTAAACAGCGCTAAAGTCGTTGGTGTGACTATGGGGATTAGTTACGTTTTTGATAAGGACTTTAATCAAAAAAATCCAGAACTATCTGATAAACAAAACAATTACGCGGTAAGTTTCACGGTAGGGGATGCATCGTTTAAAAATAAAAATCATTATTTTTCAATTGCATATGCTGATGGTTTGAATTTACTAGAGGCAACAAGATTGGTAGGCGGACTTTCCGTCGCATCGATAAAATTCGGCGCTATGTATCAGCACTCAGAGTCGAGTTTGTATGACAATATTAAAGGGAACTCCTATCTATTAAGTATGAGTGTTCCAATTGATAAATATGATATAAAGCTGCAGTATCTAAAAGATGATGCCGGGCTTGGTAAAATTACAAAAAATGCTGGAGCAGATCTAAAAACACTAAAAGAGAGTGATGCAAGTCAATATTCACTCGGGGTTGATTTTAAGGCCCAGAAGGATTTGACTTTTGGTGTAGGTATTTCCTATTTTGATGGTGATTATACCGATGCCAAAGGGCATACTGAGTTCGATGATACTCTCATTTTTGTATCTACAAGATATTTGTTTTAATTATCTATAGATAAAGCGGCTATAATCGCCGCTTTATTAAAATTAGATATTTATCATGTTAATTATCTAATGTTTTAAACTATTATACTGCAAGTAAACTGATTTCCCCTCGTGGAGCATATGATGCGGATAACATTAAGACAATTGATGATCTTTAAAGCTATACATTCTGAGAGGCAGATCTCAAAAGCAGCAAAAGTGCTTCATATGTCAACACCTGCTGTCAGTATGGCACTTAAAGAATTAGAAAGTTCTTTAGGTTGCAGGTTATTTGAGCGGGTGTCGGGTGGTTTGGTTGTTAATGCCCATGGAGAAATTATATTACCTTATGCAAATGAAATGCTCTGTAAAGGGAAGGAGTTGGAAAATATATTCTCATTTCCTGAGCACGGGATTAAGGGAACCTTAACTATTGGAAGTAGTAAAACTGCTGGTAATTATGTTTTATCTAGGAAAATTCCTTTATTTAAAAGCCAATATCCAGATGTAAAAATAAAATTGGTTGTTGATAATAGTTTAGTTATTGAGAAGATGGTCTCTGAAAGAGAGCTCGATTTAGGTTTTATAGATGCCAAACCAGCGAGTAAAAATCTTATTTGTGATCACTGGTTGCAAGATAATCTTTGTATTGTGAGTGGTGCGGCTCATCCCGCTGCTAGTGATGTAAATACAAAGGCATGGCTTAGTGAACAATTATGGATATTCGACCATGAAGCATCGCTTTCTCGAATTCGGGCAATACAGTTATTAAAAAGTTTAAATATTCATGTCCGTGATGAAATTTGCATGTCGACAATTGGCGCGATTAAGAGAGCCATTGGGACTGGTATAGGGCTGAGTGTACTGCCTATGCTAGCTATTGATGCTGAATTAGCTCGGAAGGATCTTACTTTATTATCTGTTCATGGATGGGATTATAAACGGACTTATTGGTCAATTCAGCGAGAAGGTGAAGAATTGTCTGCACTGAGCATGAGTTTTTTAGCTTTTAGCAAGCAATCATATAATCATCTTAGCTAATCATTCTACTAGGTGAACTATTTTGCTTTCATCGGATCTTGAAATAGGATTTTTTTTAGCACTTTTACTCGTTGGTATTTTTTATACTCATTCATCCTCCATCAAGTTTTTTAACATTTTATATCGTATTTTTCCTTTAATGTTAATCTGTTACATTTTACCCGCTATTTTTAGTTCACTAAATATTATTGATGCTAGTAATAGTCAGCTCACCGAAATAGCAAAAACACATTTTATGCCCAGTTGCTTGTTTTTATTGATTTTAAGTACCGATTTCTTTGCTTTAACCTTAGTGGGCAGAAAACTGCTAGGTATGTATGTGTTAGGTGCGGTAAGTATCTGCATTGGTGGTCCATTAAGTTTATGGTTTGGTGCAGTATTTTTTCCTGATGAACTCCTTTGGCAAGGGGATAATGCAGCGTGGAAAGGTATGTCAACACTGATGGCCAACTGGCTTGGTGGAACCGCGAATCAATTAGCGATCAAAGAAATTCACCATGTAGGTGATGCAGTCTTTGCAGTAATGATGGCAATTAATGTTCTTTTTTCTGGTTTATGGATGGTTATATTACTTTTTATTGCAGAACGCCAAGATAAAATTGATGATTTACTGAAGGCTGATAAAAGTTTTAGGCCGATATTTTGTCATGATCTCAAACTTAAAGTGATGCCTAAGCTAACTCGTTATTATTGGATATTGATATTGCTGAGTGTCTTTTTGATGGTGATGTTCCTTACCAATAATTTATCCTCTTTTCTTGCTAAAACCATTGCTGACCATCTTCCTGCTTTATTTAAGTATAATCTCACTTCTGATTTTTTTTGGTCAGTGTTAATTGCCACTTTCTTAGGTTTGTTATTTTCATTAACAAATGCAAGGCATGTATTAGTCAATGAAACTCGGCATCTCGCACTTTTTTTTATTTATATCATGATTATGTTGATGGGATTGAATTTTGATATTAGTGCATTGAGTGCAGCGCCATATTATGTTTGTATTGGGTTTGTTTGGTTTTTTATACATATTATTATTTTGTTTATTTTTACTGTTTTTTTTCGTTTACCTATTATGTACTTAGCAATTGCAAGCCAGTGTAATATTGGTGGGGCAGCTTCTGCGCCTGTTGTGGCGAGTGCCTTTCACCCAAGGTTAGCATCTGCTGCGGTATTGATGGCTGTTTGGGGTTACACTTGGGCTTCTTTATTGGCTTGGTATGTTGGCTTTTTAATGCAGTCTATTCAACCTTAATGTAATGATTAATAGAAAATATTTTTATTGTAATTAGGGTGATGTGTTTGAATATTTGCAACATTCATGTTTAGTATACAAATGGTTACAACAATCATATAAGGGATTTGCTAGGATGCTGACCCGTTTAAATTTACTACAAACTCAAATGCGCAATCTGATATCTGCCTATGACCTTTCGCCTAAGCATTGGGCGGTCATCTTGCTACTGCCTATCTTGCTTGCAATGGGGCTGAGTTATGCCACGACAAGCTATACGGTGCATAATAAGGCTCGGGATATTGGACATTTTAATTTAGAGCGTCTTCAAGATTTATTGAAGAAGTCAGATAGCATAAGTGAGTTTGCAATGACTCTTGGGGAGGGTGATTGCGCTAAGTTAAGTGAGTTTATGAGGTTTAGGCCTTATAACCGAGGTGTATTATTATTTAATGAAAAGGCTTTTTATTGTTCATCTATCGTCGGTGATATCAATCTTCCTCTCAATTTTCTTCTACCAGAAGATAGATTAAAAGATTCAACTTATTACATAGTGCCTGAAACCCTTGCTCGCCCCGGTGTTCCAGCGGTGATGACTGTTTCAAAAGACGCTAAAACTCGCCATGGCGCGATTGTGTTAATAGAAGGTCAGTATCTTATTGATAATTTTATTCAACCAGATGTTTTTCCGCGCCCAGTGAGTAATGTCGTGCTTGGATTACACGGGGCAACATTGCCAACAGAACCCAATTTTGGTGAGGGTGACGTTATTGCGGTGCCTGCTATCGATAATGATTTTGTGATGTTATTAGAAGTGCCTAGAGCGTTTTTTGAGCATTTCTTCTGGATTTATTTTGGTGTGTCATTACCGATTTTTTTTATTTTTATCCTTTTATTGTGTCTATTATTCTCACGGAAAAAACGTCGTCACTCCCTTGCTGACGATATCCGTAGTGGTATAGAAAATAAAGAATTTTTCTTGGTTTATCAACCTGTAATTTGTACCGAAGATGGAAAAGCCAAAGGGGTTGAAGCACTTGTTCGTTGGCAACATCCTCAAATGGGGTTAGTTCGACCTGATTTATTTATTCCTATCGCTGAAGATAGTCAGTTAATTGTGCCTTTGACCAATTACATTTTTGAAAAAGCCTTAGAAGACTTTGCCAATATGGAAGTTGAGGCTGGTTTTAGGATTGGTTTTAACGTGGCGCCAGAACATTTTGCTCAAGTGGATATAGAGTCGAAATTTATCCATTTACGGGATTCTCTCCAACGTATCGGTGTCACTCCACTGATTGAGATCACTGAGCGGCAACTCTTGACGCCAGATATCTGCCAGCGTATTGAGGGGTTACGGCAGTTAGGTATTCTCGTCGCGATTGATGACTTTGGTACAGGGCAGACAACCCTCTCTTTGCTGCAAACTATGCCCTTAGATTATCTAAAAATTGATAAGTGCTTTATCGACACAATAGGACAAGAGTCGGTAACATCCCATGTACTTGATACTATTATTGAACTTTCACATAAAATGCATTATGTGGTGGTTGCGGAAGGGGTTGAAACTCAAGATCAGGCAGAATATTTAACTAGCAGACAAGTACACTTTCTACAGGGGTATTTATTTGCAAAGCCTATGAAACTTGAGGAGTTAAAACGCTGGTTAGTCGAGCAGATCTAACCTAGTCGTGATTAAAAGTAACGCGTTGGAGTTATCATATTGCATCGGCACCTTCTTCTGAGGTGCGGATGCGTACTACTTGCTCAAGATCCGTCACAAAGATTTTTCCATCGCCAACTTTACCTGTATGCGCGGCTGTCATAATGGCTTCAATGACGGCGTCTTCCTGCTCAGTATGGATGGCCATTTCAAGTTTTATTTTAGGTAAAAAATCGACAGCGTATTCGGCACCACGATAGGGTTCTGTATGCCCCTTTTGACGACCAAAGCCGCGGACTTCAGTAACCGTCATGCCATTTATACCCAGTTGGGTTAGAGCTTCACGTACATCGTCTAATTTGAACGGTTTAATTATTGTGGTGACCAGTTTCAACGTTATTCTCCAACAAGTAGCAGGGTTAATTTGCACGGTTATAGCAGAAATTAGGCCATAAAAACAAAGCATTCATTATCATCATGTTAATTTAGATGTACACAGTAACAATGTCATATTTGATATAAAATGGTGCGAAATTAAGTTGGTATGCTCCATATAGGTGCATTATTTCGGTGCAACTTATTGCCCATGCTGCCCAGCAGGTTTTGATATTTCTAGCAGTTTAACTTTTTTGCACATTTCGGTATTAATAGCGGCACTTAAGCCGTGCACTTTAGCACGCTCACAGATATAGCCATTGATTTGATCTATTTCAGTGCGCCTTTGATGTGCAATATCTTGGTGCATTGAGGAAAAGTTTTCTGCCGTAAGCGTTATCACTCGATAGACTCTGTCCTGTAAGAATTTCCTATCGAGTGTTATACCATCCTGTGCAGCAACTGAAACTAACTCATCAAGGATAGCTGTAATGATGTGATTAAATTGCGGCTCTGCTAGCATTCCATTAGGGCATTGATATATTGCAGTTAAGGGATTGATTGCCGCATTAACCGCCAGTTTTTGCCATAGACAAGGAATGATGTTATCAACCCATTCACAATTGGGGATGGCTTCCAATAAGAGTTGACGATAACGCTCATCAAGCTGTTGACCACAATAATGCCCAATTTGGGTTAACCCTTGCCCTGTTTGTTTTATCTGCCAACGCTGCTGGCGAAGCACACCTTGGGATGTTGTTCCCAAACTAAGGCCGCGAGAACCGATAAGGGGAGCTAAAGCTAAGTGTGGCCCCATACCGTTATGCAGTAGCAAAATATGACACTGGCTTGAAAGTTTATCGAGTAAAGGCGTAATAGCCTCGAGTACTTGATAGGCTTTAACACAAACGATGATAAGTTTTATACCTAACAGCGCTTCTTGCTTAGGCTCAAACATTGGCACTGTGTAATGACTTTCAAGGGGAGGGCTGACCATTGTTTCTGGCTGCATTAAGGCGGTAAAGCTAAGTTGCTGCTCTTGCACTATATCCGTCGTTTTTCCAATAAAGCCGACTGGGTTTCCTGCCGTATGAAGCTGATGGCAAATCAATTGCCCTACCGCTCCTGCGCCCAGAATTGCGATTTCAATATTAGCGGAGTTCATGCTCACTTCCCTTACTTATCTTGATTTGCTCAACATCGGCAGTTTTATTCTTGCAATTGTGCAGCGCGAAAGTATTTACCATAGATCCAAAGGCAAAAGTAAAACAGCGCGATACCTGCAAAATCGGCAAGTACATCTCCTATTGATGCACTGCGGTAGGGTAAGCGGGACTGCACTAACTCGATGATTACGGCATAGCTTGCCAGTACGAGCGATAGCCAATACCACTTTGGGCGAAAAGCGAGATAGGTCAGATAGGATAGGCAAAAAAAGCTCCCAAGATGGCCAATCTTATCGATATGAGGAATGCTCTGTGAATAGGTCGGTCTGGAAAACACCAGATAACTGATTACGACAAAGGCTACGGCTAAAGCCAGTTTAAATAGGGTGTTTTTGGTTATCACGAGTATGGTTTTATTATCTTAGCGTGGGGCAATAATAGGAAAATGCGCAACCAAAGTCATCCATAACCCGAGTTTTATCTTGCCCAGAATGAAGTTAACCTTCAACTTGTGGTGTGGAGTCGGTAAACTATGGGCATTTACAATCACCTAAGGGGCGGCAACCATGCCTTCATTTGATATCGTGTCTGAAGTGGACGAAGTTGAATTACGTAACGCTGTAGAAAACTCCCGTCGTGAACTTAGCAGTCGTTTTGACTTTCGTGGAAAGAATGCTGAAATCGAATATAAAGATCATGTGGTTACTCTGTCTGCTGAAGACGATTTCCAATGTAAGCAGCTTGTAGACATTTTACGGACTCAGTTAAGTAAGCGTAATGTGGAACCTTCAGCAATGGATGTGGATGAAAAGTCGGTACACAGTGGTAAAACATTTTCGTTGAAAGTGCGTTTTAAGCAAGGGATCGAAACCGATATTGCTAAAAAAGTCGTTAAGATGATTAAAGACAGTAAGCTGAAAGTGCAATCCTCTATCCAAGGTGACACGGTACGGGTAACAGGTAAAGCCCGTGATGACTTACAAGCGGTAATGGCGTTAGTGCGTCAATCTGAATTAGGTCAGCCTTTCCAATTCAATAACTTCCGCGATTAATATAATTTAATGCCTGTTTAAGTGCATTTAAAGCTTCTATATAAAAAGCCCTCGATGCTCAACATTGAGGGCTTTTTATTTGGTAATGTTGTTAATTTGATGAAGGGTTAGCTGTCTGATTGCTTGGTTTTGATCTGTGCATCATCCATTAATGATGTGCTGGGGTGTGGCGCATATTTGTTAACTAAGGCGATCAAGAATAACACTGGAAAACCAATGACGCTGGCGGCAACAAAGAAGTTTACATAGCCAAAAGAATCGACATAAGCACCCGAAAAACCAGCAATAAACTTAGGGAATAGCAGCATGATCGAAGACAACAAGGCATATTGAGTTGCACTGTAGCCGTTGCTGGTGAGGCTCGATAGATAGGCAATAAAGGCTGCGGTGGCGATACCAGCGCTGAAGTTATCCACGGAGATTGCAAAGGTTAAAAAGGGCACGTTATAACCAATGACAGCCTGCCAAGCGAATAACAGGTTAGTGACCGCCACCAGTAAAGCGCCAAGAAAGAGTATTTTCATCGTGCCAAAACGGGCTAAGAGCACACCACCAAAAGCTGCACCAACTAAGGTCATAATAAGGCCGTATATTTTACTCAGATAGGCAATTTCTTCCTTTGTGAATCCCATATCAACATAGAAAACATTCGCCATAATTCCCATCACAATATCTGAGATGCGGTAACAGGAAATCAGCAGCAAAATAAGGATTGCACTGCGGCCATAGCGTTTAAAAAAGTCGATAAAAGGTAGCACGCTAGCGGTATAAACCCAGGAAATACTCGCCGCTACGGGTCGAGGATAACTTGCGCTTAAACGTTGTTTTAATTCGAGCTCAGTGGCATCTGCAGCGCGGGTGTCCACTTCGGGCTCGCGGCTAAAAAGGGTGGTTAAGATCCCCACCGACATTAATCCTGCCATCACTAGGTAGGACGTTTGCCATGCCACTAAGTTATATTCGGTATTGCCTGGTTCAACCCAAGCCGCAATGGTGAGTGCGCCAGCGGTAGCAACGATCATGGCACTGCGATAACCCACTTGATAAGCCGCTGCGAGCGCGGCTTGCATTTTTTCTGGTGCCGATTCAATCCTAAAGGCATCAATGACAATATCTTGAGTGGCTGAAGCAAAGGCGACCATGAGGGCGAAAATAGCTAAGCGTTCGAGATCTTTTAAGGGATCACTAAAGGACATGCCAAGAATAGCGGCCACTAATAGCAGTTGGGCAAACAGCATCCAACTACGTCGTCGTCCGAGAAAGCGGGTAAATAAGGGTAAAGACAGCCTATCCACCAACGGCGACCAAGCCCACTTGAAGGCATATGCTAAGGCTATCCAACTGAAATAACCGATAGATGTCCGATCAACTCCAGCTTCGCGCAACCAGAATGATAGAGTAGAAAATACCAGCATCAAGGGCAGCCCTGCGGAAAAACCGAGGAAGAGGAGGATTAAAACCCGCTTGTGATAGTACACACTAAGCGCATCGAGAATGCGTTGAATAGAACCTGTTACGGACATTGGTATGAGTCTAAGTGTTGAATCTGCCTAGCTTACGGGTAAGGTGCCATTAGGTTCAAGGACTAATACCAATCCTTTTGGAACTCAGATTTGCTTATTGGCACTTTATCATAAAAACTGACCCAGTTATGCTGGGCCATTTTGCTGTGATACCACCCTATTGATTGCCTAATATGGCAGTCTTAGACCTATTAAGGTCTTATCCCTATGCAACCGTTAGGCATTCTGCCTCCAAGACTGAGAAAGTTACAACAATCATGGATTTGCTTACGCAGATATTGATTGCCGCGAAGAGTGCTGCCTGGCCAAGTGTTAAAGCTATGGAGTAAATGCCAAAACACTTTCTCGGTTTCCGTTTGTGCGTCGCCTGTTGGATTGAGCAATTGCCATTCCTCTAGCGTATCCCAAAGATAGAGCTGTACTTCATGGAATTCGAGTTCATCACTCAAAAAGGCTTTTCCATACACAGCAAGCTGGGGTGCTTTATTATCGATGAAATCAGTTGCTGTCATCGTATGCCTCCTTTCAGTTGCTATCTGAGTATAGATGCATAATTAGCGCTTTTACTCGAATTTTTTATTATTTTTTAGGCAGTAATTTAGCCGATTTCAATATGATTGGGGTGACGGGGACATCGGGCCAATTAAGTTTAGGGTTGGTCGTTGTTTCTACTACGGCCATAGCTTCAAGTACAGGTTTACCTTCAATTATTTCACCAAAAACGGCATAACCCCAGCGGCGTTTTGAGGGGTCGAGTTTAGTGTTATCAGTCACGTTAAAGTAAAACTGGCGTGTAGCCGAGTGTGGATCGTTATCCCGAGCCATGGCAATTGTGCCCATACTGTTCGTTAGACCGTTGCCAGACTCATTCACTATAGGTTTTCCCGCAGGCAGTTCATCCAATTTAGGGTTGAGTCCTCCCCCTTGCACGACAAAATCGCTAATCACGCGATGAAAAATGGTGTTGTCATATTCACCTTTTACGACATAGGTTAAAAAGTTGTCGACAGTAATGGGGGCTCGGGTTCTGTCTAACTCGACCACGATTTTGCCTAAACTGGTATCAAACTCGACTTGGGGATACAAGGTGTCAGGTTGAATGTCGATTGCAAAGCTGCTGTGACTAATACACAGGAATATGAGTGCAGATATCCAGCGTAGCATTTTGATTTCCTTATAAACTATCGGCGATTATTATTGTTGTAAAAATTGGTTTAGCTCGGGATCATTTAGAATTTCCCCTGACAGCTGGCCAAGTAATTTGTTCATATCTAATTCTAGGGTTGCAAAGTCGGGGGTTAGTGGCCCTTTTAGTGTCCCTTTGGCTTTATAGCGTTTAACGAGTTCTTGAGTCGAGTTTCGAGCTTGCACGGCAATCATTACACTGTGCTTAGCTTCATAACCAAAGGTTTTTTTGGTCACATCCATCTGTAATTCTTCTAATTGAATTTGTACCGAATGACTGGCTCCTGGATCAATTTGATAACCGGCTTGAGCAAAACCATTACGGAATACTTCGTCGAGTTGTAATTTTGGTGGTTCACTTGGGCCGACTAAGCGTGTTTTTGTGCCCTCTTCAATAAAGCGTGCAACATATTCGACATTACGGGTATCAAGGGTTTCCAGTGAAATAGGGATAGTTCTTGATATTTGTTGTTTCACATCTGGAATTTGCGGGCTAAAAGCCATATGAGTTGGCTTTTGGCTAGCGCAGCCAACGAATAGCAGGGGAAAAGTCAAAGTCAGTAATAGCCGTTTCATTGGAGATCTCGTGCAAGTAAAAGTGGTTACAGCATACCAGAAATCACTTTTGATGCCACAGAGCACCGTGATTCAGTTGAGGTACAGGCGAGGTGTATATTATACCAATCACATTAAATATCTAATCAGTTCAGAGCCTCACAGGCGTCTCAATCCAAGGCGCATTGACGCAGAAATGGTCATTCCCTTTTAAGTCAATGCAACACGGGAGTGGGATGCCTGTGAGGCTCCCGAAGGGCGGGTTTCAGCACGCTTTATACTGCGTTTAAGGCTTTTGACAGAGCACCATACTATGCCTTCAATCCTTCGCCTTGTCTAAAGCGCGTTGAACTCCCGTTGAATGAACAGATATTTAATATGATTGGTATTATCCATCGCGACAATTTTTAAAGACTTAATTAACTCAGATGAGAGCGTGAATGAAATATATAACGAATTTATCCCTATCAGTATGGGTAGTCTTGTTAGGCTTGGGTGCTGGCACATTAAGCTCGAATGCAACTGCAAATGATGCAACTCATCATCTCGTTGGCGCTAGCTTAGGTTACGGTGCCCAAGAATTTGAAACTAAAAATGGTAAATATGATGCGGGTGATACCGTCACTGTCGATTTATATTACCGCTATATGCTCAATGAGCATTTTGGCGTTGAAGCAGGTTATTTAGCGGGTTCTGGTGGCGTGGCAAGTGCACTTGTCGAGGCATTTAGCGAGATAAAAGATCTAAGTTATCAGGGTGGCAGAATAGCCGCTTACGGTGAATATCCGTTATCGACAGGCAATAGCTTGTATGCCAAATTAGGCGCAGCTTACACCCAAGTGAGTTATGAGATGGATAAGCAAGATAGGGATTCTGACGATATCGGTTTTTATGGTGCTGTCGGTTGGCAATATCGATTTAAGTCGGGGTTTGGTTTGAATCTAGAATATCAATATATTCCGATGAAAGAACTAGAGTTGCAGGGGATTAATGTTGGTATTAGCTACAAATTCTAATCGCTTCTCAACATCCTGCGAGCAATGATGAAAGCGCCTTTAGGCGCTTTTTTGATTTTATCACTAAGGCATTTCGCTAAGATAGAATGCTGGTGGATAACAAGTTCACAACAATTTGGTGTTGCACTCTTTTAATGCAATGTGGGACAGGTTAGAGTAAAAATTCGATGTTTATAAGAGGAGAGCATAGATGCTCCCCTGTTCTTTGTGTAAGGCTGAGTCATGTCAACGATAGCAACGCAAATCGCCCCAGATAGCCTAATCAATCCGAAAGGATTACCTCATTTCGGTCATTTCGATGGCATAGTTAAAACCTTAGGTTTAGCGGATTTTGCCTACTATGACACTATGGATAAACCTGCTTCAGCGTGGGCCAAGCATTTCGATTATAAGCAGTTTCAGTTTGTTTCTTTGGTCACGCCACGTTATGTCCTTGGGGTCGCGCTTGCCGATATTGCCTATGTCGGCAGTGCTTTTTGTTATTTATACGACATTAACACTAACACACTCACCCAGCTTGATTGGCTAAAACCTTTAAGACTTGGCTATCAGATGACGTCATCACCTGCTAATGGTAAAAGCCAAATTGGTCGTAAAGGGGCGCGGTTAAGCTTTGAGATTGTTGAGGGCGGTTGGCGGTTAATGATAGATACTAAAAACATTCAAGCCGATGTGAGTTTGCATCCATTCGCCCTAAGTTTACCTATGGCGATGTGTAGTCCGACGGGATATAACGGCTGGACTTACACACAAAAGCATAATGGTTTGACCGTTAAAGGTAGTTTGACAGTAGGTCACGAGCCTCAGCCGTTGAATCAAGCCTTAGCGGGCTATGATTTTTCAGCAGGTTATATGCGCCGCGATACGAGTTGGCGCTGGGCGTCGATCAATGCGCGGATCCATGAAGGCATAATGGGGCTTAATTTAGCTGCCGGAGTTAATGAAACCGGGGCAACGGAAAATGTCTTTTGGATTAATGGCGAGCGCCATTTACTTGGGCCCGTGCAATTTGAATTTGATCGCTATGCCACTCTTGGCGCCGAAGTCTGGCGGATCTACAGCCAAAATGGTCAAGTGGATTTGCAGTTTGCGGCGCACAATTGTCGCAGTGAAAAGCGTAATTTACTTTTCCTTAAGAGTAACTTTCGCCAATTTATCGGCCATTTCAGCGGCACGATAATCGACAATCAAGGACGCAGTTATTTGCTCAGTAATGTCCTTGGTCTCGCTGAAGATCACTATGCACGTTGGTAACCGAGCATGGGGAACCGACCATTGTTGCCTGCGTTGTGGTGTTGAATGCGGTTTATTAACCTCGGTTTGGATTGAGATAACACGATAACGATAAAAAGAATCATAAAACAAGAAGAGTACAGGACGACCTTAATATGGATATCACCTCGCTTATCCAGCACCCAGAAGTGTTACTGCTTATACTTGCTCCATTGTTTTTCATGTGTATTTTGCTGGAATGGTACTTTGGCGATAAAAAACAAAGATTACCTTTGAGTGCACGTTATCGTGGTCAAGAAGTGCTGTGTAATTTCAGCCTCGCGGCAATGCATCAAGGCGCAGATCTGCTCACAGGCCTTCTAATCGCTAAGCTGTATTTGGCGATTTTTGGTTGGAAATTATTCGATATTGAAATGGGTCCATTGAGCTTTATTGCCTTGATGGTTGCGCAGGACTTTTGTTATTACTGGTTCCATCGGGCGAGCCACAGAGTGCGCTGGATGTGGGCGGCTCATGTGGTACACCATAGCTCTGAGAATATGAATTTTAGCACTGCGTTTCGTCAGAGTTTAATGTATCCCTTTGCGGGGATGTGGGTATTTTGGTTACCGCTGGTGGTAATAGGTTTCGATCCAAACTGGGTAATATTTGTCGTATTGTTCAATCTTGGATTACAATTTTTTGTGCATACACAAGCGATTACATCACTTGGGCCACTTGAATGGGTTTTCAATACACCGTCACATCATAGGGTACATCACGGCCGTAATCCCCAATATATCGATAAAAATTACGCAGGTGTGCTTATCATTTGGGACAAGCTATTTGGCACCTTTGAACCTGAGGACGAAACTGTGATTTACGGGATCACTAAACCAGTCAATAGCTTTAATCCACTAAAAGTGACCTTCAGTGAATGGTGCGATATGTTTAGCGAAGTTACGGCAAAGGGGTTGAGTCTGCCACAGAGACTGAGGATCTTATTTGCACCACCGACCAATCATCAAAAACATGATTAATAAAATAGTGTAAATGGCTAATGGGAGTGTGGCCTTAGCCTTGGTAGCCTACTTTTCTTTTTTTGCAAATTAATCGCTGAAAAAATGTACTAAACCATACTTTGGTGGTAATTTTTTGCACAAGGGATTCATCTGAGTAGGTTGCTATATGATTGATGAGCCGTATTTAACCTTGGAGGAATTAGCTTGCTTTAGTGAGCTATTTTCTCCTAATCGTATAACTCATGGCATGGAGGAGGCTAATCCTGAGCCTTGGGTTAATCATGTATTGACGGTTAAAACCGAAGTGCCGCAAGCATTGGCCTCCTTATTAGGTAAAGCCAAGTTAACGCTTTTAGCTGAGGTTGGCCCTTATAAACTGTGGTTCCCCCTTGAAATGAGACTCGATGACTTTGGGCAATTACAACCGACATTGGGTGTTCCAGAAGTCTTAGACACCACTGGTGCGGAACGGAGTTGGCGCCTGACTCAGCCTGAGGATGTGTGGATATTCGACCATGATCAGGGTGAGCAATGGTCTGTCGTGTCTTTATCGAGTTCTGGCATGGCTATTCGTGCTAAATCCCAACAACAGTTTGAACAGCTAATTGGTAGCCAAGAGTTACAGCTACAACTTCCCGATGGTGAGACGATGCGGGTAAAGATTGAACCTATCCGCCATGAAGAAGGATTGGCAATTGTGAGATTTGAAGCTGAAATCCAAGAGCGCGAAGCCTTACGTCAGTTCTTATTTAATCGCCATCGCAGCCAACACGCTAAGCTCTACGCCAGCTTACGTGGATAAGTGAGTGTTGTGACATAATCCTGTTAGATAAACTTCAGTCAATTGTAAAAATCCCTTTCTTTGTCAGGATCTTTGCCGAGTAAGTGGCTTTTCCGAGATCCTAACCTGCCAATCTGCGGTTCTATGGATTAGAATAGCCTTGAATTCAAAAACATCAGAGCGAGCAGTATGCACGTACATATTTTAGGAATTTGTGGAACCTTCATGGGTGGTCTGGCGTTATTGGCTAGGGCAAAAGGGCATAGAGTGACGGGTTCGGATGCCAATGTTTACCCTCCAATGAGTACGCAACTAGAAGAACAAGGCATTGAGCTTATTCAAGGTTTTGATCCTAGCCAATTGGGTGAAGCCGGACATTATCCTGACTTAGTCGTGATTGGTAACGCCATGAGTCGGGGAAATCCCTGTGTAGAAGCCGTGTTGAATATGGGTATTCCTTACACTTCTGGTCCGCAATTTTTGGCCGAGCATATTTTACCGGAACGTTGGGTGTTAGCGGTTTCAGGCACCCATGGTAAAACCTCAACTTCGAGTATGTTAGCGTGGATTTTAGAGGATTGTGGTTATCAGCCTGGTTTTTTAATTGGTGGTGTACCGCAAAACTTTGGTGTGTCTGCATGTTTGGGGGAATCAGCGTTCTTTGTCGTCGAAGCCGACGAATACGATAGCGCTTTTTTCGATAAACGCTCCAAATTCGTGCATTATCATCCACGTACTCTTGTGATTAATAATCTCGAATTTGACCATGCCGATATTTTTGCCGATCTAGCGGCTATCCAAAAGCAGTTTAACCACCTGATCCGTACTGTGCCAGGTGAAGGAAAGATCATTTGGCCCGTTGATGCGCAAGCGGTAAAACAGACTATTGATATGGGCTGCTGGAGTGAGCAAGAACATTATCATACAGCAGAGTCTATTACTGGTTGGTATGGCAAAGCCTTAAGTGATGATTGCCATTGTTTTGAAGTGTTTTTTGACGGCGAATCCCAAGGGGTACTTGAGTGGGATTTAATTGGTCAGCACAATATCGAAAATGCCATTATGGCGATTGCAGCCGCGCGTCATGTGGGCGTTAAGCCAAGTGCTGCGATTGAGGCTTTAGCACAATTTATACCGCCAAAACGTCGTCTTGAGTTGTTAGGTACAGTGAATGGTATCAGCGTATACGATGATTTTGCCCATCATCCCACCGCTATTGCGACCACATTAAAAGGGATGCGCGCTAAGGTCGGCCAGAGCAAAATTATTGTCGTACTTGAACCACGGTCAAATACCATGAAGAGTGGCGTGCATAAAGACACTCTCGCATATTCTATGATGCAAGCTGACGAAGCGTTTTTATATCAAGCAGATACGATTGACTGGAACATGAAAGAGGCGATGGAAGCCTCAGTGATTCCTGTCATGGTGTTGCATCAGATTGATGAGGTTGTTGCTAAGGTTGCGGCAACGGCTAAACCCGGTGACACCATAGTGGTCATGAGTAATGGTGGGTTTGGTGGTTTACATAAGAAGCTGCTTGCCGCATTAGAGCAGGCTTCAACGGTAGAGCAGGTTAACTAAGATGGTCTACCCAAAGTCGACTAAGGCAATTAGCTTAGCTTGGACTGGCGCCTCGGGCGCTCCCTATGGACTGAAGTTACTCGAATGTCTGTTGGCTTCTGGTTTTCAAGTGTTTTTGATGATTTCGAGTGCGGCGCGAGTGGTGTTAGCGACAGAGCACGGTTTGCAACTCAGTGCGAATAGCGAAAAAGCGAAACAACAACTGCTTGCTGTATTGGCAGAAAAAAATGCGGCTATTGTGGGGGAATTGGTTGTGCTTGGTAAGGATGAGTGGTTTTCTCCCCCCGCATCAGGCAGCGCCGCACCTAAACAAATGGTCATTTGTCCTTGCTCGACAGGAACACTCGCGGCGGTTGCGACAGGAATGAGCAATAATCTGCTTGAACGAGCCGCAGATGTGGTGATTAAAGAACGCGGACAGCTTATCCTAGTGCCCAGAGAAACCCCTTTTAGTGCTATACATCTCGAACATATGTTGAGCCTTTCTCGCCTCGGTGTGACGATTATGCCTGCGGCGCCCGGTTTTTATCACAATCCCAAATCGGTGGAAGATCTGGTAGACTTCATGGTCGCTCGAATTCTCGATCATTTGGGCGTTGACCATGCACTAACGAGTCGCTGGGGGTATGACAAGCAGACCCACCGTGACCTCGACAATTGAGACTGATATGAAACACACCACCGAAGTGATGATCTCCGCCGAAGAGATTAACCAAAAATTGGATCAAATGGCTGAGTTAATCAATGCCCATTATGCCAACAGCGAACGCTTGTTGATGGTGGGATTGTTAAAAGGCTCAGTGGTCTTTATGGCGGACCTCTGTCGCCGTATTAAGGGCCATGTTGAAATTGATTTTATGTCGGTTTCCAGTTATGGCAATTCAATGACCAGTTCACGGGATGTGAAAGTGCTTAAAGATGTGCAATCGGATATCGCAGGCCGCGATGTGCTGATTGTCGAAGACTTGATTGATTCTGGTAATACCTTAAGTAAAGTTCGCGAGATGTTGTTGCTGCGCGAACCTAAAAGTCTTGCTCTGTGTACTTTGCTGGATAAACCAGAGCGCCGAGAAGTGGATGTGAAGGTTGATTTTATCGGTTTTACTATCCCGGATGAGTTTATCGTGGGCTATGGTATTGATTATGCCGAGCAGTATCGTAACCTGCCTTACATCGCGAAAGTTGTGCCACTCGAATAATTGCATTCTTGCTCGGTTATAACAGTTAAAACTCCCGCAACATGCGGGAGTTTTGTTTTATATAAGGTCGACGTATTGTATTTGGCTTTTTTGCCACCATCTTATTAGTCTCGTTATGTTAAGGATCAGGTACAACTATGGTGAATACTGCCCATGCTCTGGTACTCGAAGGGCTTAAAAAAACCTATAAAGGCGGCGTAGAAGCAGTTAAAGGCATTAGTCTTACTGTTAATCAAGGGGATTTCTTTGCCTTACTCGGCCCTAATGGTGCGGGTAAATCCACTACTATCGGGATTATTAGCTCTTTAGTTCAGAAGAGTTCTGGTACGGTTAAAGTCTTTGGTTATGATATTGATGAACAATTAGAGCATGCCAAATTATGCATAGGTTTAGTCCCGCAGGAATTTAATTTTAATCAGTTTGAAACGGTATTACAGATAGTAGTGAATCAAGCAGGTTACTATGGTGTACCCAAGTCTATCGCGCTTGAGCGCGCGCAAAAGTATTTAACTCAGCTAGATTTGTGGGAAAAACGTCACAGCCAGTCGCGGGAGCTATCTGGGGGTATGAAACGGCGTTTAATGATCGCCCGTGCTTTGATGCACGAACCTAAGCTACTGATTTTAGATGAGCCGACCGCTGGGGTGGATATTGAACTGCGCCGTTCTATGTGGGAGTTCCTTAAACAAATTAATCAGCAGGGTGTAACCATTATTCTCACAACCCATTATCTGGAAGAAGCAGAAATGCTATGCCGCAATATCGGCATTATCGATAATGGTGTGCTGGTGGAATGTACCAGTATGAAGGCGCTGCTCGGTAAGCTGAATATGGAAACCTTTATTCTCGACCTACGCCACGACATCAATGTCGCTCCAACGCTCGATGGCATGGTATGTCGTCTCACCGATCCCCACACTTTAGAGGTGGATGTGGCTAAAGATCACAATCTTAATGAGGTATTTCGCCAATTAACTGCCGCAAATGTGGAAGTATTGTCTATGCGTAACAAGTCAAATCGGCTAGAAGAACTCTTCGTTGAATTGGTGAATAAAACCCAGGGAGCTTTAGCATGAATCAGCTCTACTTTATTGCCTTTAAAAGTATTTTAAGTAAAGAAATCAATCGTTTTACAAGGATTTGGATTCAGACGTTAGTCCCACCTGCGATTACCATGACCTTGTATTTTTTGATTTTTGGTAACTTAGTCGGTAGCCGAATTGGGGATATGGGTGGCGTATCTTACATGGAGTTTATTGCACCCGGTTTGATCATGATGTCGGTGATCACTAACTCTTACTCAAATGTGGCGAGCTCGTTTTATAGTGCTAAATTTCAACGCAATTTAGAGGAGCTAATGGTAGCACCTGTGCCCCATTATGTAATGATTGCGGGCTATGTGGGAGGTGGTGTTGCCCGTGGCTTATGTGTTGGGTTGATTGTAACTTTAGTCGCGATGTGCTTTGTCGACATTAGCTTGCACCATGCGGGGTTGGTGATAATGACGGTCTTTTTAACCTCAGTGCTGTTCTCCTTAGGAGGCTTAATTAATGCCGTTTTTGCAAAGAGTTTTGATGATATCAGCATCATACCGACTTTCGTGCTCACCCCATTGACCTACCTTGGCGGGGTCTTTTATTCTTTAACACTTTTACCCTCATTCTGGCAGGGCGTTTCAGCACTAAATCCCGTAGTTTATATGATTAACGTGTTCCGCTATGGATTCTTAGGATTTGCCGATATCAGTGTGCCGCTATCCATCGCCATTATGGTGGGTTTTTGTATCGCTTTATGGGCGTTAGCTTACTATCTTATCTCACGCGGGATCGGGCTGCGTTCGTAATATTTCTTCGCATTACATCTAATAAAAAGGGAGCTACTAAAGAGCTCCCTTTTGTTTTTAACAAAATATTACTTCATACGACGACGAATAAACGCCAGTGGCAAGAGTAAAGCTGTTAACCAACCAAGAGAACCGCCACCGTTCTTTTTAGCGGGTGTTGGTTTGGCTGTTACTGTGACAGTTGCAGTGCCTGGAGCACTTTCTAGCTCACCATCAGACGCAACTACTGTAAATACCAGCGATTGGGCACCTGCTGGAGCGGTGAAGCTGATCGTTCCACCACCATTTGTGAAGGTAACAGGGGTTCCACTCGTTTGTACCCAGTTATAGGTTAAAGTATCTTGGTCTATATCTGCACCATTAGCGGTAGCTGTTACTGTCGAACCTTCTACACCTGTTGAGCCTACAGGAGCGACAGTTGGCGCATCATTAACATTGTGAACGTTAATAGTGACCATTGCAGCTTCTCCAGTATTGCCATCTTCATCAACGGATGTGTAGCTCAGCGTATCAGTACCAAAGAAATCGACACTAGGGGTATAGTCAATATGACCTTCAGTACTCACCACTGCTGTACCGTGGGTAGGAGCTTGTACTATTTTTACGCCACCTAAAGGCCCCTTGGGCATAACGTCAATAACACGTAGTGCTTTTGCTGTCATGCCATCGCCAGTGACAGAGGCTTGGGCTACCTTTTGATCTGGTTTAATGTCATTTTCAAGGACATTAATAGAAACTAGAGTTTCTTCATCAGTGTCAATTACATCCGCTTGACCAACATTAAGAGACGTTGCTTTAGCACTGTAATTAATCGTTACATTACCAGCGGTTGTGTTTCTTAAGGTTACAGCATCGCCAGATGTGACAGTGCCACCAGTGCCATTAAAGTGATATGTGGTACCAATCGTTCCTCCTATGTTTTCTGCACCAATGGTGACTGCAGATGGCATGTTTGGAATATCGATATAGTTGAATACAACTTCTTCTGTAGCACCCGTCCGAATCCAAATACTGAAAGTATATTCCGAACCTGATGTATCACCATAGAGCTTGCCTTTATTCCACTCTAAAGCGAGCCATGTTACACCTGCATTGTCGGTAAATACGCCAATAGCAAGATCACCGCCACCAGTATCGCCAACCGTTTTATCTGATAGATCAAAGTCAGACCAGAATGGCGCTAGAATATTATTGGGATTTGCACCATCAGGTAGCTGCTTATTGGCATAAGAACCACTCGTATTTCCTCCCCCAACAATTGCCATACCGTTATCCGATAATGTAATTCTGGAGTAACTTACACCGTTATATTTAAAGCTAGGAACATTATAACTGAAGCTCACCTCATCACATCCAGTTCTACAAGTGATAGGGTTGGTTCCTAATCCAATGATACTTGGGAATCTTTGAGCCCCTTTTGTGGTCGCCATCTTAGGTAAATTAAGAGAACCAACCCAAGTGATTAGGCCTAAATCTTCGTTTACCTGCAAGCCATTTTGGGTTGCTCCAGCTAATGTGACATTGACATCATCTTTGGAGGTCAGCTTAGTCCCTTTAGGTGCTTGTGCTGTAAAAGTAACTGTGTTTTCAAACAGAGTATTAGTGAGTGTTGCTACCATAGGGATGACATCACTGGCGTTAATATCTGATTTGGTCGTATTGGTTGAAATTAGGGATGCATTACTTGATTCTTTAGCCAGAACAGCTAGAGGTAAGTGAGCATTTTGTCGCCCCTCATTGCTATTGATCAATATGTTTCCGAAGATCCACTCACCATATTTAGCGAAAGTTGAGTCAACTGTTACTGTAAATGTGGCAGAGGCGCCTGCGGCAAGTTCTAATGTAGACGGTGATACTGTGATACCTGTGCTATCGGATGAAGCTGATAAGCTCCAAGACGTTGTACTGTCACTTTTGTTATAAACAGTGCGAGTGAAAGTACATGGTCCAACACAAGAGTCAGAGGCGATTGATGGTTTGTCGAAGGTTAGCACCGCTTTCGCTGCTGCATCTAAATCCATACGACCAGCCCCCATGTCAAATGGGTTAGCCGCTGTTACAGAGTCATCATCAAGAATATCGACATATTTAGCCGTAGAGGTGAGCGCGGTTTTGATATCATTGGGGCTCCAGTCTGGATGCAATTGACTCATAAGAGCAGCTGCTCCCGCAACATGAGGACTTGCCATACTGGTACCTGAAATGGCATTGAAATCTAATCCTTGCCCACCATCATCTGGTGAGTAAGCAGATAGAATATCTGTGCCCGGTGCCGCGATATCTGGTTTTAGGATATTTTGATTACCGTTAGGGCCTCGTGAACTTGAGCTATTTAAATTATCAGCAAGTTCAGGTGCGATAATGCGTTTGGTTGTTGCCGACAACGTTCCAATTGTTGGCGTGTCTCCCATGGCTTCTATAATGGCTAAACCAGCATCTTTAGTAATCATTAGTGCAGGAAATGGATCATCGGGCATAGACATGGTAATCGGAGCGCCCGCAACACTATTGTATACAACGACGGCTTTGGCGCCTGCTGCTTTAGCATTGGCTGCTTTTAATGAGAAGTTACATACGCCACGAGAAATTAATGCGATACCGTCCTTAAATGAATCTGCTGGAAAGGCATCACACCCATTGGCATTCTCAGCATTTAGATTTTTAGCTGCAATGATAGGTGCTGTAATATCTGCGCTCAATACAGCATCTGAGCTTGGTATTGCGAGTAAATCTTCACCACCAGCATTGAAACTATTGGCAAAATAGCGACCAGTTGTCGTGTTCGCAACGGTAATCCCTGATTCAATACAGCCAGGACATCCCACTGTTTGTGCGCCATTACCATCATTACCTGCAGCAGTGACTACAACAACGCCAGCAGCTTCTGCCGCTTCAAACATGGTTTTATATGGGCTACTAGCAGGATCTCCACCCGCGCCACCACCCCAAGAGTTGTTAATAACATCAGCACCATCATTGACAGCATGTTCCAATGCTTCCATTAACATAATGTTTGAGCCGCTGCCTCTTTCACACTCGAGATTACTATAAAGTGCTTTATAGACCATCAGATATGCGGCTGGAGCGACGCCCGATAACTCAACAGGAATATCTTTGAATGTTGTTGAAACCTTATTACCGACAGCCGTTCCCGCAACGTGGGTACCATGCCCACCATAACCGAGTGGGCTCATGTATTCTTTTGCACAAACGGGGAAGGTCGGTTGTGACCAACGCGCAACTATGAGTTTGTTGTTACAAAAAGAGGCATCAACAGTAGAGCAATAATCATCTGAAGGTAGGTTACCACTTGGGGCAGTGAAACCTGCATCTGCAAACATTGGATTTTCGGGGCGAATACCGCCATCAATGATTGCGACTTTAATTCCTTTACCTGCATTTTCCATCCCTGAAACGGCTTCCCACATTGCTTGGGAATTAATCACTTGGTGAGATGCATCCATGTTTGTTTCATACATGGTCTCTGGGTAGACGGATTTAACGCCAGGCATTTTAGCCAGTTTTTCGGCACTTAATCCTTGACCAACAACGGTTACACCATTAAAAAGAGTTTGGAAATGACGCTCAACTTTTGCATTAGGAATTGTCTTTGCTAAAGCTGATGCAAAATTATTTTGTTCTTTGGCGAGATGGCTGGCATAGCTTTTAACTTCAGCGGATTGTACGTTTAGTTTTTGCCCTTCTTTTGTGGATGCTGTTGGAGCAAATGAACCTATCCCACCCTGATAAGCCGCCAGTGCAGGAGATTCCATTTCAACGATAAAACGCTGTGGAGCTGCAATATTGGATACAGCAACCTGAGGTTTACTGTATTTCTCATGGGAGGACATTTCAGGAGAGTATGGTTTAAAGGTAAATTCACTGTTTGCGATAGCAGCACTAGATAACAGTGCCGTGGATATGGCGATCGATAATTTTGTCTTCACAACTTCTTCCTTGTCAATTAATGCTTTCAACACACTAAATCATGTGTATGTAGCTGAATTGTTATAGTTATGCCTCGCTCTTTTGGCGGTAGCAATGAAGTTGTAACATAAAAGTGTTATGTGTTTAACACTTTTAATGGAAAAAAGACTTATATCATATTTTGTAACTTTAATTGTGCTTAAAGCGAGATGGGGCAACTTAGGGCTTAACTGCCCTGACTATTGGGTTTTGTAAGCTTATCAAGGTTTCTGTTGACTGAATTTCATCGATAGATTGAATGCGATTAATAAGAACGTGCTGTAAACCATCAATCGATTGGCACATGACTTTTACAAAAATACTGTAATTGCCAGTGGTGTAATAGGCTTCAACGACTTCTTCTAGAGCATTAAGTTTCGCTATGGCGGCAGGGTAATCGCCAGCACTTTTAAGATTGATACCGATAAAACAACAAACGTCATAACCTAGGGCTTTAGGGTTTACGGTGATTTGCGCGCCAGTGATAATACCTGCTTGCTTCATCTTTTCTACCCTAACATGGATAGTACCAGCACTGACGCCAAAGCGTTTAGCGAGCTCTGCAAAGGGGGTTCTTGCATCTTGCATTAGGGCTTCAAGGATATGATTATCGAGTTGATCGCGCTGAAATGCGGTATCCATAAATAAACTCTCTATAACGTAATGAATTGTCATAAAGCTACGTTTTTTTATGGAGAATTGCTACCAATTTTGCCCATCTTATTTGATTTTAGTGATCATTGTTCACCCAAAGGCTCACAAAACGGGGCTTCAGTGCTAAAAGTCATGCTAACACCTGTGTAGGGATGTTTGATGGTGAGCTCTGCCGCATGGAGTAATAGGCGGGGGGCTAATGATTTAGCGAGTGGATCGGCATAAAAACCGTCTCCTAAAATAGGATGGCCTATTGCCATCATATGCACCCGTAATTGATGTGAGCGGCCCGTGATTGGGGTGAGTTTAACGAGTGTTGAACGTTTGGCTCGACTCATAACTTGATAGTGAGTGAGCGAAGGTTTACCGACAAAATGATCGACTTTTTGTTTGGGTCTATTTGGCCAATCGCAGATAAGTGGATAGTCAATACTACCTGTGTCGTGCTTTATATGGCCTGCAACCCGTGCAATATACGTTTTACTGGTTTCTCTATCGTGGAATTGACGTTTTAGTTCTCGTTCAGCACTGCGAATAAGGGCGAGGACTATCACGCCCGAGGTTGCCATATCGAGACGATGCACGATTTGGCAATGGGGGTGTTCGGCTTTTACGCGGGCATAAACACTATCGTAATGGGCTGGATCTCGACCTGGCACAGACAACAATCCTGAAGGTTTGTTAATCACGATAATATCTTTATCTTGATAAAGAATCTCAAGCCAAGGTGTTGTGGGTGGTTGATAAATAAAATCAGTCATCATAGTGCCTATTGGTCAATGCGCGGCAAAGATACTCTGCTCAGCTTGAGGGTGCAAGTGTGGGGATTAAGATTACTGGTTGCTAGCATTTAGTTTGGATAGAAGGAAAGCGTGTTTAGTTGATGATTTGCTGATAGAGCTACATTCGAGTTATTGCTATAATCACGCTCTTTTTTGTTCTTGATCATTTTGAGCCTGTGAAGCCATGAGCCAGCCAGAGATTTACACCCCTGAGAATCTTTCTCACGTTCATAACCGCCTCGAGTTATTGGCGCCAGCAAAAAATGCTGACTACGGTATCGAAGCCATACGCCATGGTGCCGACGCGGTTTATATCGGTGGCCCAGCATTTGGTGCTAGAGCAACGGCGGGTAACAGTGTTGAAGATATCGCGCGTCTGTGTACCTATGCTCACAAG
The DNA here is from genome assembly GCF_023159115.1 of Shewanella sp. JNE2. Taxonomy (NCBI): domain Bacteria; kingdom Pseudomonadati; phylum Pseudomonadota; class Gammaproteobacteria; order Alteromonadales; family Shewanellaceae; genus Shewanella; species Shewanella sp. JNE2. The sequence goes on from NZ_CP096169.1 coordinate 839,251, forward strand.
TACCATGCTCAAGTGTTTGTCGCGCTTAATACTATCCTGATGGATAACGAACTGGCTGATGCTGAAAAACTCATTTGGCAATTGTATGAAGCCGGTGCCGATGCGCTGATTGTGCAGGACATGGGCGTATTGCAACTTAATTTACCACCGATTGCCTTGCATGCCAGTACTCAAATGGATAACCGCAGCCCTGAAAAGGTGGCGTTTTTAGAGCAAGTGGGATTTTCACAGGTTGTACTTGCCCGCGAACTTGGCCTAAGCCAGATCCGTGAAGTGGCGGCGCATACTAATATGCAGCTTGAATTTTTTATTCACGGTGCGCTTTGCGTGGCCTACAGTGGGCTATGCAACTTAAGCCATGCTTTTAGTAATCGCAGTGCTAACCGCGGAGAATGTTCGCAAATGTGCCGTTTGCCGGGGAATTTAAAAACTCGTGCAGGAGATGTATTAGCGCAGAATGAGCATTTATTGTCACTTAAAGACAATAACCAAACCGAAAACCTTGAAGCGCTAATTGATGTTGGTATTCGTTCATTTAAGATCGAAGGTCGCCTTAAGGATTTAAGTTACGTTAAAAACGTCACTGCCCACTATCGGCAAAAACTTGATGCGATTATGGCGCGTCGCCCTGAATTTGTGGCTTCATCCCATGGTCGTTGCGAGCACACTTTTACCCCAGATCCTGAAAAAACCTTTAACCGCGGCAGTACGGACTATTTTGTCCATGAACGTAGCCAAGGGATCAAAGATTTTCGCTCACCAAAATACATAGGCGAAGATGTGGGTAGAGTGGTCAGCATAGGCAAAGACTTTATCCAAGTGAGTTCGACCCATGAGTTCAACAATGGTGATGGCTTAGCATTTTTCCCCCTCAATTATGCCATGGCCAAACAGTCCGATGATAAACTCCAAGGCTTACGGGTCAATCGAGCAGAAGGGCTTAAGTTGCATATATTACAGGTGCCAAAGGACTTAAAGGTTGGGATGACGTTATACCGCAACCATAATCAAGCCTTCGAAACCTTACTCGCCAAGGAATCATCTAAACGTATTATTGGCGTGGATATGCGCTTGAGCGATACCACTGATGGACTTGCGTTGACCCTAACTGATACTTATGGGTTAAGCGCCTGCGTGAACTTAGTGGCCGAAAAAACACCTGCGACCGATATTGAAAAAACGCTGCAAACAACCCGCACTCAGCTTGGTAAACTCGGTAGTACTGACTTTGTTGCCCGCAGTATCAGTATCGATACGGCCCAAGCGTGGTTCTTACCAGCGTCAGTGCTTAATGGTTTGCGCCGTGATGCGGTTGCAGCGTTAGAAGTGGCTCGCGTGCAGGGATATATACGTCCAAAACCATGGAAATATAACCAAGATGCAGTTTATCCTGTTAAGCATTTGAGTTACTTAGGTAATGTCGCAAATCAAAAGGCGAAAGATTTTTATCAACGCCATGGTGTGATTGAAATTCAAGACACCTATGAGAAAAACGGTGTCACCGAAGATGTGCCCTTAATGATCACTAAGCATTGTTTGCGCTTTAACTTTAATCTTTGCCCTAAAGAAGTGCCGGGGATCAAAGCCGATCCTATGGTGCTCGAAATTGGTAACGATGTGCTTAAGTTGGTGTTCGACTGCCCTAAATGCGAAATGATGGTGGTCGGTGAAAATCGTCAAGTACGAGGGTTGAAGCAGATTTAATCTGTCATTTAACAGCCCCAAAATGTGGCCTCCACATTTTGGGGCTGTTAATGCGGGCTGATAATGACTTAGTTCAACACGATTGCACTGGTGTTGGTCGCTTGCTCAATCCGCTCACCGCTCATGGTGTAGGTTTCTGACAGTGCTATGCGGCCTTGTTCATCATATTGATTATGAATGCCAACCCAAAATTGTTCTTCTCCTCGAATTTGTAAATTCCCTTCTTCGGCGATATGGCTATTGGAATGGTAACGTTTCAAGGTATAAAGCTTGCTTTCGTCATCAAATTTTAAGTGATAAGAGAGCCTTAGGGGTTCTGCAGACCTTGTTGTAACCACTGGGGCGGCTTGATCTTGTGCAGGCTGGCCAGCAGTATCGCCATTACTCACATTTTTGGTGTTATCCCACTCTGCTTCGTCATCTTCTTGTGCGGTGGTATTTTCATCAATATCAAAGTAGTGGCGGCTTTCGATAAGTTGTCCTTGCTCATCTAGCCACACTTCTCGTAGGAGTTGTCCTTGAGGGGTGAAGCGTTGCCAGTGACCAAGATCAAGGTAGCGTTCTTCTGTGACTTGAATTGTGCCTGTTTCTAATATTGCGCCTTGTCTGGACAGTGACTTAGCACTAAACAAGTTGTCTTGAATACAGGTTAATAGCCAACGAATTGCACCATCCTCGTAGTATTCGATTCGTGTATCAGGGATCCCTTCTTGGTAATATTCACGTTGATTATTTTCAAGATGATAACCACAGCGAGTATTGGAATGGCTTTGATAGGATTCGAGTATGCCTTGTTTATTATAGAAGCTGGACTCCTTAAGATAGCCTTGGCCATCGCGCACTTCATATTCTGAAATAGTACGTATAGTGCCATCCTCATAAAACCACCGGGCGGTGCCGTCACGGTTGCCTTGGGTGTGTGGTAAATACATTTGCACTTGCTGATTTTCGTAGTATTCAATAAAGGGAGCGACCGAAAGATTGTTTTTATATTGACCTTCTGCCGACAACACTCCGCTTTCGTAGTAGCTTTTAAATAAACCTTCCCTCAGGCCATTTTCTAAGTAAATCTCAAGGGCAAGTTGGCCATTTTCATGGTACCAATTGGCCATGCCTTGTTCTTTGCCATGTTCAAAATAGATTTTTTCTTCAAGTTGACCATTGGGATACCATTTTACATGCTCACCATGTAACTCACCTGTAGGATTAAATTGTTCACGCCAAGCTAATTGTCCGCTCTCATAAAATTCTTCAAGGATTTTTCCTGTGCTATCGGCGCGCATTTTTTGTTTTAACACTCCATTGGGGTGATACCAAAATGCTTGGAATTCATAGCCTTGCTCGTAGTGGCGTTCAGCTTCTAGGGCACCATTGTCATAATATAAATATTCAATCCCATGGATTTGATCATTGATTAATGGGCGGGTGAGTTGGACATGGCCTGATTCATGAAATCGAGTTAATGTATTGATATATAAGCCATTGCTATTGATTTCGGCCGTTTCACTTATCTTACCATTTTCATGGTAACGCGTAATAAACATGCCATTAGGATGACGATCTTCGCTGTAATTAATGTTACCTGTATGGTGAAACCAAGTTTGTAACCCCACTTGCTGATCTTGAATAAAATGCCCTTCAAATAACAAGGTGCCAAGGGCGTCAAATTGGCGAGAAATACCATCGCGCTCACCAAAATAGTTAGATTCAACGACCTGAGTCAATTTAGGGTTTTGAGTAATAATTCTTAGGCGACGTATGCCTTGCTCGTCTTCTACTTCGTGGAAAGTACGCTGCAGTTTTCCGGTTAGGCTGGCGTGATCTTGGATATCACCACAAACGATAAAGTGCGCATCTATAGTAAAGTGGCTGATTAGTAAATCATCGATATTGTACAGTTCTACCTGCCATAACATCTTGTCTTGGTTGGGAATGACAGGAGTAATACTGCATACTTTTTCCTTGTTTAACCAAAAATATTGCTCCAGTGTATTAGCCTGATTATTGATTTCGAGCCGATCAAATTGAGTTGTATGGAAAGCGCAAGGTTCATTGGCGAACTCCCAGCCGAGAAGCTCAATTAATTGTGGAGAGTCATAATGATAGGTAGTGATCCCCCGCTCGGCATCCTGCTCCAGTGAGGTCGCAAGGGCTTCTGTTGCATGGATTTTTAAACTAAAGTGGCGACAAAAATATGGGGTTTCAATAGGAGGTTCTGCGGGTGTTACTTGTAGTAGAGTGCTTTGCTCGGCGCGATTATGTTCAGACGAATTAAAGAGTTTAGCTTTGAGCGCACGAAACAACGACATTGTGGGAAATCTCCATATCCATATGCAAAACAACATATTTATTTGATATAAGCTCATAGAAAATGAGTCTTACGCCGACCTATGATAGCGGTTTTGGATAGGGTTGCTCAATGTTTCAACGGGTAAAAGGCCGTTAAATAAAGGATAAAAAATGATTCAAAATTTTTTTAGTCACTTACCAGAGGCTTTATCCGCCGAGGTTTTTGAAAAACTGGCGGGCAATGATAGCGTGACGATTGAGCGTATTGTTTCCCATGGACAGTCAACCCCAGTTGGGCAATGGTATGATCAAACTCAATATGAGTGGGTGATGTTACTCAAAGGCGAGGCTACGCTCGAATTTGAACAAGGTGAAACCGTGACACTCACCACGGGCGATTATTTAACAATACAGCCACACCAAAAGCACCGTGTAGCCTCAACGTCGACGAGTTCAGAAACCCTGTGGCTAGCGGTATTTTATGATTAGGGGCTCTGATTAAATCAGGACTTGATTGAGCACTCTTTGCCAGTTACCACCCATAAAACGGTCGCGGTCGGTAGATTTAAAACGTGCCTTGGCTAGGGCATCGTCGATACGTTCCATGCGGTCGATATGGTTCAGTTCGGGAATGACGACATGTCTTGGTTCAGCATCAAATCCTAATACGTTTTTGGCTCGCAGGCTGTACCACCATTCTTGATATTCTTTTATGCCTTGGGCGTTGTCGTTACCGAGTGCCAGTAAGTTTTCTTGGCCACGGAGCGGAAAGTCATTAGCGATGGCCACACAGTCTACACCGCCGACACGCATAACGTATTCTAACTGACGGATGTAGTCATTTATGGTCGGCACAGGATTTGGTGTTAACCAAAAACTCATCATAAAGACGCCAAAAACACCTCCAGAATTCGCAATGGCGCGGATAACTTCATCGGGCGAACAGCGGGCATGATTGACTATCCCACGCGCCGCACCATGGCTTTGGACGACGGGTGACTTACTGATTTTGGCGACATCAAGAGCAGTTTGGGCGCTAGCGTGGCTCAGATCAACCAATATATTGCTGTGGTTGAGCTTTGCAATTAACTCTCGACCATGGGCAGTGAGTGGTTTATTCAGTCCGCCATTAGCATCATTATCTAATGCGCCCCCCGCGAAGGTATTGCCATAATGGTGGGTGAGTTGCAGGATACGTAGTCCTTGTTGATGAAATTCATCCAAGCGCGCCCATTGGTTGACATCGCTATCTTCCTCAACACAATCAGCTCCTTGAATTTGAAAATACACCGCAGTGCGTTTACTTTCCCTCGCAAGCTGAATATCTCGCCCAGTTAAACCTTGCAATAGGATATCGGGGTGATCGCTTACCCGTTTAGCGGCCAACTTAATACTTTCCATACAGGCTTTATAAGTACGCTTATAGTTTTGCGTACCATCGGGCAGTTGCAGGGTTTCAATGGCTGAAATATCGCAAAGATAGGCATCGAGTTTAGAGGCGGTAACATCAGCTAAGTCATCGGGGAGAAATGATAAACCATCAACATATAACCGCCTTGGGGCAGCCGCAAAGCTTGGAATGCTGGCGAGGGGACTTAACAGGGTTGCAGCGCCAAGACCTTTAAGAAGAGTGCGACGGTAGTGATTGACAGCCTGGTTGGGCATGCTCGATTCCTATCAATTAACGCAAATGTAACTTCTTTATACCCTATTTAGCGGGTCGAAGTCTTTGATTAAATCCCTTTTTTGGCGATTACAGCACTCAGTGTAGAAAACATTTATCTTATTGTGCAGCGTCTTTGATTGCTTTAGCGAGCGCATTCAGGCCATTAGTCCGCGATGGGCTCAGTTGACCTGCTAACCCTAATTGTTCGAAGTAAGCATGGGGATCAAATGCGTGGATCTCATCGCTAGTTTTTCCATGACAAGCACCAAGTAACAGCCCTATTAGTCCTTTTACAATGCGCGCGTCACTGTCGGCAAGGTAATAATGTCTTCCATGTTTTTCTCGGTGATAGAGCCAAGCATCACTTTCGCAGCCTTTTACTTGTGCTATATCGATGCGTAATTCAGTGCTTATGTTAGGCAATTCTTTTCCTAATAGCATGATTTGGCGATATCTTTCTTGCCAATTAGCGGCCTTGGTAAAACGCGCCAACAAGGTATCGGCATCTTGCACTAAATAGTGAAAATCGGCCTCGTTTGGTAGAGGTATGGTCGAATCTGTCATGGACTAAAATCCTGTTTAACGTCAGTTTGAACATCGAATGAGTGATGTGTGAATAAATAGCTAAATGTTGCTCGTTACAACAGCAAGTCTTTGACCGAGGCTAATGCGGCAATAAAGCGGTCAATATCGTCTTTATTCGTATAAATACCGATAGAAGCGCGGCAACAGCCCTTAAGATTGAGAGTGTGCATTAATGGCATGGCACAGTGATGGCCACAGCGCACGGCAATCCCTTGTTGATCCAGTAAAATGCCTACATCTTGATGATGTTCATCGGCGAGGTTAAAGGCAACCACGCCAATGTTGTCAAAGGCGCCGTATAAATGCACTTGACCTAGGGCGCGCAATTGGGTTTGTAAATACCTAAGTAGTTCAGCTTCATAGGCTTGAACCTGCGGTGTAAGCTCGGTTTGTAAAAAGGTAATGGCTGCGCCTAAGCCTATCACCTCGGTAATGGGCGGCGTGCCGGCTTCTAAGCGATTTGGCAGGCTGCCAAACTCGGTCGCTTCAAAACTCACGCGCTTAATCATCTCACCGCCAGTTAACAGTGGTGTGAGCGTGTCTAATACGTCTAAACGACCATAAAGCACGCCAACGCCAGTGGGACCATACATTTTATGTCCTGAGAATACATAAAAATCGCAGTCGATTTCAGCCATATCCAGCGTTAAATGTGCCACGGCTTGAGCGCCGTCAACTAAGGTGATCGCCCCTTGTGCTTTCGCTAATTTAACTAACTGAGCCACGGGATTAACTGTGCCTAATGCATTGGAAACATGGCAAAGTGCAACAATTTTAGGTTTTAATTTAAGCAAGGTTTGATAGGCGTTGATATCTAAACGGCAATCTTGCATCAGAGGGATAGGTTTAATGACAGCCCCCGTGCGTTTTGCTAGTTCCTGCCAAGGCACAATATTAGCGTGGTGGGCTGCAGTGTCGATAAGTATCACATCCCCTTTGCTTAAATGCGCTGTGAGTCCAAAGGCGGCTAAGTTGATGGATTCTGTGGTGCCGTGGGTAAAAATGATTTCTTCGCGGTGTTTTGCCTTTAAAAACTGTTGCAATTGATCGCGCACTTTTTCATAGCTTAAGGTCGAACGCGCCGATAACTGATGCGCTGCACGGTGCACATTGGCATTGTCGTTGGTGTAAAACTGTGCCATGGCATCGAGTACCATTTGTGGCTTTTGGCTGGTGGCTGCGGTGTCGAGATAACATAGGGGATAACCATCAAGCATTTGATTTAAGGCTGGGAATTGCGACCTAATCTGAGCATTGCGCTGTGTCGCCTCTAATGAACACTGTATGACAGTCGCTTCCCGAGTAGCATGGGACGTCGGATGATGAGTCACAGAGTTTGGTGTAAGCGATGCTGATTGAGTCATAGGTAAGATTAAAGGCAATGAAAAAGGCCAAAGGATCTTCTGTGATCTGCCACTTTAATGCAAGTTTTAGCGAGCCAATCCACATCATCACTGATATGTGATGATGTATTTCCTGTGCTTGGCGTGTTAGCTCAATATTAGGGATGAATTGTGCCCGCTATTTTTAATGGCTTATCTCTTATCTAGCTCTAGCTAAAATACATGGTGAAAATAATTTTATGACAATGCCTGCTTCAATAAGCGGATAGTCATCTATAAATGAGCCATTAAATTTTTTAGCAGCAGTGCCATCAGCGACGCACCATGGGCAGATAAAGTCGACTTTTTTAACGGCATAAATTGTGGATGTGCAGACGAATCCTGTGGCCTTACCGCAGGTGCCGCAAAAATGATACTGGTTGTGCAGTGACTGGCAATAAACTGTTGTAATATATAGTGCTAAATACCAACTAAAAATGTGAGTTCAATGGGCATGCGTATTCTTTGGTTTCTAGTGTTAACGCTGAGCATTCTTTCAGGAGCGGCTGCAGCATCGGATATTGCCAGCAGTGTTAACGGAGGTACTAATCGTCTTGCTGACGGCGGTGATTTTGAACTGGGCATGAGTGTTTACGGGATAAATCGAGTCGATGTTCGGCAAACGGATGATGGTGCTGCACAGTTGTCTTTGTTGATAAGTGGTATGTACCAGTATAAAGGGCTATTTGTTGAGATGATCCACCAATCTCAAGATGGCATTAATCTAGGGTTTAATCTTTGGAGCTCAGAGGATTGGTCTTTAGAGTTGCTGCTGGCTAATTTACAAAGTTCATGGTCTCGTCCTGATGTTGATCCCCGAACACTCGATGAAGCTGGCCGCAATGCTTATTTACTCTCGGAAGATTCTCTTTATATTGGCGCAGGTTTTCGTGCCACGCGTTATTGGGGCGATAACTACGTTTTCCAGTATAGATTAGTGTCTGATTACTACGATGACCAAGGGATTCAGAGTTCAGCTAGATTAGGCAAGTCTTGGCAAGTGCGTAATTGGAATTTTCACGTATTAGGGAGCGTCGGCTACTCATCCGCCACCTTAAATCGTTATCTTTTTGGGATCAGTAAGGAAGAAGCGACCGAACGCTTTCCTGAATATCAACCAAACAGTTCTTTTAGTTACGGTATGGAGGTGGGGGTTGCCTATCCTTTAAGTGAGAGTGTTGTCTTTCGAGCTATGTATCGCTTGAACCTGTTGTCCAAAGAAGTTACAGACAGTCCCCTAAATCAAGCCAGCTATGTCTCCTATTTTAATGCCTCTATTAGCTATGTGTTTTAGGGGGTGAGCATGAACCGATTGTATTTATGGTTAGCGTTAGTGATGCTGAGCACTTCCTTTGGTGTTTGCAGTCAGGATGATGCCGTTATTTTTACTGCGACCCCAGAACGCTGCATTGCGCTACATAAAGGGCAAACTTGCTATCAAGATGTGTTGTTTCGGTGGCAGACACCCGCGAGTGGTGAGTACTGTCTGATTTTGTCAGACCATGGACACCAGTTAACCTGCTGGACTGGCAAAGCGTTGCAAGAATACCAATATAGTTTTGAGGGGGATAAAACGGCCACTTTTAGTCTTATTCGTAATGATGATGTGCAACCGCTCGCGCAAGTCAAAGTGGTCGTGACATGGGTTTATAAGGCCCCTAAACAGAGTCAATCCGGCTGGAGGTTATTCTAACATGTCAGTTGCCAAGCACATCTTAGTCGTAGAGGACGATACCTCTCTGGCAGAGTGGATCAGTGATTATTTACTGGATCACGGTTACGAGGTGACGGTTGCCAGCCAAGGCGACTTTGCCTTAGAGATGATAGCCGATGAGACACCTGACTTAGTGCTACTCGACGTGATGATGCCCGTTAAAAATGGTTTCGATGTGTGTAAAGAGGCTAGGGCATTTTATGCGGGGCCTATTTTATTTATGACGGCTTGCGTTGAGGACGGCGATGAAATCCGCGGGTTAGATGCTGGGGCTGATGATTACCTGACGAAACCGATCCGGCCACAGGTATTGTTGGCGCGAATAAAAGCCCTATTACGCCGCGTGGGTGATGAGGAGCAAAAGCTGCAATTAGTGTTTGATTCTTTAGTGTTAAATGCGACGGCAAAATCAGTCACTATTGATAAACAGCCGCTGGATTTGAATGCCAATGAGTTTGATGTCTTGTGGCTGCTCGCATTGAAAGCGGGCACGATAGTGAGTCGCAATGAGTTGGTGGCTCAACTGCGGGGTATTGAATACGATGGTTTGGATCGCTCTATTGATATCCGTATATCGCGCTTACGCAAGAAGTTGCAGGATGCGTTAAGTCAGCCCTATAAAGTCAAAACCATTCGTGGCAAGGGATATTTATTTTGCCGCGATGAGGTTGAGTAAGCGTTATGAAGAAGTTGATGGCTTCGCTCGTGCTGGTGGTGCTAGTCGCCATTGCGAGTTTAGGTTGGTCGATAAGTGAGTTTGCAACACTTGTTGATTCTGATAATAAAACGCCTAGTCCAGCAACTCACCTTGCGGCATTAAAGCTACTGGGCGGTTCACTGGCACAGACGTTAGATAATGATCCCTTGCCCAATAATGCGTTTATAGATAACTGGAATCAGCGAAATGCAGATCAATTGTCTTTGGTGAATGAGGCGGATTTCGTCTTACCCTCAGCCCTAAAGACAGAGTTTTATTCAGGGGAATCATTACTGCTGGAGTCCGATGATGGCATCTCTTTGCATTATTTATTGCCTAAAACGAGTCAGGTGCTGAATATCAATACCCAGATAGTGACGCCCGCCGATGTGAGTTTTAACGCGAATAAGCTGTATACCATGCTTTTTTATGGCGGTGTGGTGGTGATTTTGTTGGTGTGGGTGTCTCCTTTAATCCGCCAACTGGTTAATCTCAGTAAAGCGACTCAAGCATTTGGTATGGGGGAGCTACAGCAGCGAATTCCTGTCAGTAAAACATCGTACATAGGTGCAATTGAAAGTGAATTTAATCGCATGGCCGATCGTATTCAACAACTGATCGATGACAATAAATTGCTTAGCCGGGCAGTTTCCCATGATTTAAAAACGCCAATAGCACGGCTCAGATTTGGTATTGCGGCGTTAGAAGAAACCCAAAGCGAACAGCTTAGGGTGAAGTATTTCCAACGATTGAACCGCGATCTGGACACAATGGAAGACTTGGTGATGACACTGCTCAGTTATGCCCGCCTTGATGAGGCAAATATCCAACCTGATTGGCAGCCTATTGAGCTTAATACTTGGTTGTTAGAAAAGTATCAAGGCCAAGTATATCCAGGATTTTCAGTGGAACTCATTACCTGCCCAACTCCGCTGAACATCAAGACAGATCCTAAGTATTTATCAATGCAGGTGAACAATTTACTCAATAATGCGCTGCGTTTTGGTCGTGCCAACATTCGGCTGATGTTGACATTGGAAGATGGGATTGGGTGGTTACACGTTGACGATGATGGCCCTGGCATAGATGAACAGGAATCTACTCAAGTGATTAAACCTTTTGTGCGTGGTCAGCACAGTCGCGGAAATTCCGGTCATGGTATGGGCTTGGCGATTGTCGATAGAATTGGTTGTTGGATGGGGTCCAAATTGTGTATTGGCTGCTCTCCTGACTTGGGTGGTGCTCGTATGTCATTGAGGTTTACATTGAGGAATAATTGACTCGCTGAATATATGTATAAATGTTGATGATATTATTAATAAAAAAGTGCATCAGCAAGTATGTAAACTGATGCACTTTTTAGCTATCCATTCGTTATCCGAGATCTACGAGCAATTAACTTTTCACATTGACATGGCTAAGTATGTAATCTGTCTCGTAGATGCGGGAACTCGCATTTTCGGGTTTGCTAGGTAAACCTGTGACTTCGACCATGACAGACGTTTCTTGATTCATCGTCGACGTTCCCCACATGATATCATCACGGCTGTTTTTTCCCACACCGAACTGACCCACTGCATCACGATCCGTTTGTTCGCGAGTGAATGTAAAATAGGCATAACCCGCCTGTTTACATAACTCGGCCGATTTACGCATAACGTATTTACGAGCCAATGCGCGGTCAGTGTTGGTATTGCCGACAAAGCTAATCTGCCAGCTATCGGATGCAATTTGTACGGTTTCAAACCCTTTACCGAAAGACCAAAAGTGTTTTTCGGTATCGTAGGACGTGGCACAAGCTGAAAGCATCAGAGCTAGCCCGGTACATATAAACATTTTTCTGATGAGTATCATGATCTTGTCTCATAAAGTGGTTTAGAAGCTATAGGTCACGCCAAGGGTGGTAACCCACTGGTTGTTACTGTCTATTAGCGGAGAGTCGGCCATATTGGCACCTATGTGCGAGTAACCAGTGGTTTGAGTGATATCTAAATGTTTAGTGACTGGGATAACCAAAGCGTAACCTAGCTTATATGCAAAGGTACCGTCGGCTTGATAGGCAGGGCGAAACGCCGTTGCTTCAGATGATGTCACGCCAGTGTAGTAGTTTGCAAAATCTTTACTGAAATAGTGCACACCCGCATAAGGCACCAGATCACCGAAGCCAAGATTGATTGGATGGTAATAGGTGATATCAGCCTGAAAACCATTATAGACACCCGTTACATCGTGTTGGAATTTGGATGATAGCGTGCCATTTCCTAAATGAATGTCGGCGTTTAACCCCAAATCACCACTGAATTTGCGATCCTTCATGCCCGTTAAAATATCGGCATCATCGGCATCAAAGCCGGGATTCGCGACCATAAAAACGCTGAAATTGACGGTACTATCGTTATTGCCTAAAAAACGGTAGTTGATGCCGGACAGATCGGCGTTAAAGTCTTCACCGTGGTAGCCGCCATTGAGGTAGGCACCAGTTTGGTGATCTTGACCCTTATAGAACTTACTGCCTGTTGCAACTCCTGCACCCGCAAAAAACTGATCCTGATGGCTATAAATATTACCGTTGCGTATGTAGGTATTGCCTTCAGCAAGGGCATGGCTTGACATCAAAATGGTTGTGATTACAAAGCAAAGTTTTTTCATTTTTAGATCCTTATGACATCTGTCTAGTGACTGTGGCGACACTATATTTCAGATATGAATAGGACTCTGTATCCGAATGTAACCTAGGTAAGGTTATCAATGGCACTTTGCTAAACAGAGGAATAGTGTGCAGGAAAGTAATGTTAGGGAATGCAAGAACATTAATGTCAATCAGTAGCATCAGGTACATTTTCCTGATGCTACTCCTCTAGCACTCCGCTCACTTTATCTGACTAAGGGCAGGGTAATCTAAATTGATCGGACAGTTGGTTTAATCGTACTAATAGCTCTGGCGATAAGGTGACTTTTAAACTGTCGATGTTTTCTTTCAGTTGATATAAGTCGGTGGCGCCTATGATATTGGAGCCGACAAACTTACGTGAGTTAACAAAAACTAACGCCATTTGTGCGGGCGTGAGTTTGAACTCGCGGGCCAAATCGACATAGGCTTTTGTAGCCTCCAGAGCCATTTGCGAACCTGTATAGCGGGCGAAACGCTTAAACAAGGTCAGGCGCGCGCCTTCAGGCCATTGGTCGTTGCAATATTTTCCCGTCAAGGCGCCAAAGGCCAGTGGCGAATAGGCCAGTAATGGCAAGTTTTCGCGGTGACTGATTTCGCTCATGCCGACTTCGAAACTGCGATTAAGCAAGTTATAGGGATTTTGCACACTCACAATACGCGGCAAGCCATGTTTTTCGGCGAGTTGCAGGTATTTCATCAAGCCCCAAGGCGTTTCGTTCGACACCCCGATATAGCGCACTTTACCTTGGCGGATCACTTCGGCTAGCGCTTCTAGGGTCTCGAGGATCGGCGTTTGATGCTCATGCTCTTGTTGATTGTAAAACAGTTCACCAAAGAAATTGGTATTACGGTCAGGCCAATGGATTTGATAAAGGTCGATAGTGTCTATTTGGAGGCGTGCTAAAGACGCATCGACCGCTTGGTGGATGTTGTTCCAGTCCAGCGCCATATTTTTGCGAATGTAATCACTTTTACCCCCCGGTGCGGCAATTTTAGTGGCGATCACTAAGTCGTCTCGGTTACCGCGGGCCTTAATATATTGCCCTAGGATACGCTCGGTTTCCCCTTGGGTCTCCGGCTTAGGTGGTACGGGATACATTTCCGCCGTATCGATAAAGTTGATGCCATTGCCTATGGCGTAGTCCAGCTGTGCAAACGCTTCGGCTTGGGTATTTTGTTCGCCCCAAGTCATAGTGCCCAAACAAATTTTACTGACCTCAAGATTAGAATGCGGTATGCGTCTGTATTCCATCTATTTCTCCTACGGAAACTCTCTTAGTTTGAGGCTACCAAGCTTTTGCTGTAAAGCAAAGGTTAAACCATAGGTTGGAATGTTAGTGCGCTAAAAATAGCCAACAAGCAGAGCCGTGTTTACCTAGGTTAATGCATACCATTGGTTGAAGTTTGTTCTTTGAGTGTCAGTTTTCGTCCTTTTGTCATTAAATTGTGCTGAAATCTCAATTTTTGCTTATTTATGAGAATCTTAGTGATGACTAAAACAGCAATACTGTATTTATGTACGAGTTGTTATAAAACTACATTTCAGGGCTTGCATTGGGGCTGGATGTGAATCTGTGTCACGCAATCATGTAAATTTACGTATCTAACTTACGAATTTGCCGAGGAATGTGACGCCAATATCGGATTCTTTGTTAACAAACCTGTACCCTAAAGTATCTAAAAATTTTTTATGGTTGATATTTGTGATGGCAGATTTTTCAAACCAAATAATAACGATCAAAAAAGGCCTCGACTTGCCGATAGCGGGCGAGCCTAGGCAGATCATCGAATCCGGTAATAAGCCATCCCAAGTGGCCATACTGGGCGAGGAATATGTTGGCTTAAAACCGACTATGTTGGTTGAGGTCGGCGATAAGGTCAAAAAGGGCCAACCTTTGTTTGAAGATAAAAAAACAAAGGGAGTCTTATTTACCGCCCCCGCCAGTGGTGAAATTGTCGCGATTAATCGCGGGGATCGCCGAGTGCTGCAATCCGTAGTGATTGGTTGCGATGGATTAGATGCAAATGAGCAGATCCGTTTTGATATTCTCCCTGATGTGATCTCGTTATCGCGCCAAGTCGTTCAAGATCAACTCGTGAGCAGTGGTCTATGGACAGCGCTTCGCACACGTCCTTTTTCAAGAGTGCCAGCCTTAGATAGCCAGCCTGCAGGTATATTTGTCACCGCAATAGATACTAATCCACTTGCCGCCGATCCCCGTTTGATTATTGCAGAACAGCTTGAAGCCTTTAAAACGGGCTTACAGGTGTTGACTCGCTTAACCGAAGGCAAGGTTTATCTATGTCAGGATAAGGGTGATGCCATTGCCTGTGATGTTTCACCCAATCTTGAAATTCGCCGTTTTACAGGTGTGCATCCAGCGGGGCTAGCGGGTACCCATATCCACTTCACTTTACCTGTGAGCTTAGAGCGTCAGGTATGGCATATCGGCTATCAGGATGTGATTGCCTACGGCAAGTTATTCCAAACCGGTGAGTTGTATACCGACCGCATCATCGCCTTAGGTGGCCCAAGCGTACTGAATCCACGTTTACTGCGGACTCAGCTTGGTGCCGAGTTAAGCGTGCTTGTAGCTGATGAGATTAAACCCGGTAATAACCGTGTGGTATCTGGCTCTGTGTTATCTGGCCATACTGCTGCGGGTGTACATGACTTTTTAGGCCGATTCCATAACCAAGTGTCAGTATTGGCAGAAGATGCACAGCATCAAGTGCTCCCTTGGGTTCGTGGTGGTTCGGATAAATTCTCTATCACTCGGGCTGTCACCTCTCGATTATTTGGTGCTTCTAAACGGTTTGAGTTTACGACCCATCAAGGTGGCTCACAGCGTGCGATGATGGCCTTTGGTCAATTAGATCGCGTGATGCCGCTGGATATTTTGCCTACTTTACTGGTTCGCGACTTAGTGGTGCGTGATACCGATGAGGCGCAGGCATTAGGTGCATTAGAGTTAGATGAAGAAGATTTGGCGTTATGTACCTTTGTATGTCCCGGCAAATATGACTTTGGTAAAGAATTGCGTGCCTGTCTAGATGTTATTGAGAGGGAAGGTTAATGACCAAGCAAGTTAAAAAACCTGATTTACAGGACGCCCCAGATTTACAACAAGAGTACTACGCAACGGGTAAGTCGATGAAAGGCTTTTTGCGCTCATTGGTTATTGCCAGTGGTCGCAGCACTAAGGGGCAAGTACATGTACGTGACGCAATTGACGTAAAACGTACTATGACCTTAGTCGGCCTTTGTTTACTACCTGCCATTTTATTTGGTTTATATAACGTAGGCTTACAGGCTCAGATTGCGCTCTCTACAGGATTAACCACACCTGATACTTGGAAGCTTATTATCTTTAATAGCCTTTCAGGAGGGTTAAGCGAGCAAACTGGGGTGGTGGGCTTATTTCTCTATGGCCTAAGTTTCTATTTACCCATCTATCTCACCGCATTGCTAACCAGTTTATTTTGGGAAGTAGTGTTTGCGCGGGTTCGTGGTCAAGAATTACACGAAGGCTTCTTCGTGACAGCGCTATTGTTTACCTTAATCTTACCCGTATCAACACCACTATGGCTGGTGGCCATGGGGATTTGCTTCGGTGTTGTTGTGGCTAAGGAGCTATTTGGTGGTATGGGATATAACTTCCTAAACCCTGCACTGGCGGGCCTTGCCTTTATTTACTTTGCCTATCCATCTGAAGTGTCTACCGTAAAACAGTTAGTGGCCGTTGATGGTTTTGCCGGCGCAACGGCGCTGGCGCAAACCGCAGCGGGCAAACTGAGTTTTGCCGATTACTCTTGGTTTAGCGCCTTTAGCGATCCTAACTGGTGGAACAACTTTTTTGGCTTTACCGTGGGTGCCATTGGTGAAACCAGCACCTTAGCGATTTTAATCGGTGGGGCATTTCTGCTGATCAGCCGTTTAGCCGATTGGCGTATTGTTGCTGGTGTAATGCTTGGCATGATAGCCACCGCAAGCCTGTGTAATTTGATTAGTTCTAACAGCAACCAAATGATGGCAATGCCATGGACTTGGCATCTTGTGACGGGTGGTTTTGCGTTGGCGATGATGTTTATGGCGACTGACCCCGTAACGACTTCTTACACTCGTCCAGGCAAATATATTTACGGTGCCTTGATTGGGTTTATGACTGTGCTTATCCGTGTCGCTAACCCCAAAATGGCAGAGGGCGTGATGTTAGCGATTCTGTTTGCCAACCTTTGGGCGCCGTTGTTCGATTATCTGGTGGCCCGCGCCAACATCAAACGGAGATTAAAACGTCATGGTATTTAAGAAAGATACAGTGGTGGGGACCATGATCTTCACCATCACGCTCTGCCTTTTGTGTTCCTTTATGATCACCGGCACCGCAGGCATATTGAAAGAGCGCAAATTAGCGAAAAAACGTGACGAAGTGCAGCGTTATGTGTTGATGGCTGCCGATGTTAACTTAGGCCAAGGTAATGAGTTTAGAGAGATTTTTGCTAAATCGGTTAAACCGTTATTGATCAATCTAGACACAGGTAAGGTGGATTCTGACGCTAACGTGCTTGATTTTGACGAGCGTATGGCCGCCATCAATCCTGAGACCTCAAGTACGCCGAAAAAAGATATCGCCAAGATTAAAACCCGCGCGAACGATGCCCGAGTATTTAAAGTGTTCGATGACAGCGGCAAATTATCGAGTGTGGTCGTGCCATTCTACGGCAAAGGACTTTGGTCGATGATTTACGGTTATGTGGCGGTTGAACCCGACTTCAACACCATTAAAGGACTAGTGGTGTACGAGCACGGTGAAACGCCTGGTATCGGTGATTTTTTGACAGATCCTAGTTGGTCATCGCAGTGGAAGGGTAAGCAATTATTTGATGGCAAAGGCAAATTTTCGATACGCCTCGTTAAAGGTGGTGCCAAAGAAGGCGATGTTCACGGCGTGGATGCGGTGAGTGGCGCGACCATGACTGGCCGTGGTGTACAGCGCGCAATGGAGTTTTGGTTTGGGGTTGAGGGTTTTCAAACCTTCTTCAACCAGTTAAAGACGTCGGCGGTGCAAGGTGAGTTGGGAGGTGCCAAATGAGCAACACTTTATCCATGCGTGACATGTTAACGGGGCCAGTGTTTGCCAATAACCCTGTTGCTATGCAAGTGCTTGGCGTATGTTCAGCCTTAGCCGTCAGTAACTCAATGCAAACGGCCCTAGTGATGACACTGGCGGTGACCTTTGTATTGGTGTTCTCTAACCTGATTATTTCGACCATCCGTAGTTTTATTCCCAACAGTGTGCGCATTATCGCCCAGATGACGGTTATTGCTTCTTTAGTGATTATTGTTGATATGGTTTTGCAAGATATAGCCTATGAATTATCTAAACAACTATCTGTATTTGTTGGGTTAATCATTACTAACTGCATCATTATGGGCCGTGCAGAAGCCTTTGCGATGAAGTATCCACCGCACTTGGCGATTGTCGACGCTTTAGGTAATGCAATGGGTTATGGCTTGGTTTTATTAAGTGTCGCTTTTGTACGTGAACTCTTTGGCACGGGTAATTTATTTGGTCATAGCGTGTTTACCACCATCGAAAACGGCGGTTGGTATTTGCCGAACGAAATGTTTAAGTTACCACCGAGCGCCTTCTTCCTGATCGGTGCGCTGATCTGGACTATTAATGTGATTCAGCGGAAACGGGGTTAAGGAGCAGATATGGAACACTATATTAATCTATTTTTGCAGGCCGCTTTTATTGACAACATGGCGCTGTCGTTCTTTTTGGGCATGTGTACTTTCTTGGCAGTTTCTAAAAAGGTGTCTACTGCTTTTGGTTTAGGCGTTGCAGTGATTGTGGTGATGACCTTGGCCGTCCCGTTAAATCAACTTATTTATGTCAAAGTGCTAGCACCCGGCGCACTGTCTTGGGCGGGGCTCGCGACGATTGATTTAAGCTATCTGCAATTAATCACGTTTATCGGTGTGATCGCCGCTTTAGTGCAAATCTTAGAAATGTTTTTGGATAAGTACATTCCTAGCCTGTATGACTCGCTCGGGATCTTCTTGCCACTTCTCACCGTAAACTGTGCGATTTTTGCAGGGGTGATTTTTATGGCAAACCGTGATTACAACTTTACCGAATCGGCCGTATTTGCCATGGGCTCAGGCCTTGGTTGGGCGCTGGCGATTGTGATGCTAGCGGGGCTGCGTGAAAGAATGAAATTTCATGCAATCCCTGAAGGGTTACAAGGCATTGGCATCACCTTTATTACGACAGGCTTGATGGCACTTGGGTTTATGTCTTTCTCAGGGATCTCGCTTTAAAGATACTGTAGGCGAGCCATTAGCTGAGAAAGTGAAACCACATTCTTTTTAGAAAAGAGCTAGAAAAGGGTTATACGATGGAAATGGCAATTGGCATAGGCATGTTCACGCTAGTGGTCTGTTTGTTGGTGATAGTGATCCTTATCGCCAAAAAGAAATTAGTCACAAGTGGTGAAGTGACAATCGGCATCAATGATGATGCCGAAAGAAGCATTAAGGTTGCAGCAGGCGACAAGCTACTGGGCGCCTTAGCGAGTCAAAGTATTTTTATTCCGTCAGCCTGTGGCGGCGGTGGAACTTGTGGTCAGTGCCGAGTGAAAATCAAATCCGGCGGTGGTGATATCTTACCGACTGAGATGGGGCACATTACCAAAAAAGAGGCTAAAGAAGGTTGTCGTCTTGCCTGCCAAGTCGCGGTGAAAACTGATATGGAGCTTGAGCTTGACGAAGAAATCTTTGGGGTGAAAAAGTGGCAGTGTGAAGTGATTTCTAACGATAACAAAGCCACATTTATCAAAGAATTGCTGCTTAAATTGCCCGAAGGTGAAGATGTTCACTTTAAAGCGGGAGGGTATATTCAGATTGAAGCGCCTGCCCATGTGGTGAAATACGCCGACTTTGATATTCCTGAAAAATACCGCGGTGATTGGGATAAATACGGTTTGTTTGACATCGTTTCTACCGTGAATGAGGATGTGTTGCGTGCCTACTCTATGGCCAACTATCCCGATGAAAAGGGCCGCATTATGTTGAACGTGCGGATTGCGACGCCGCCATCGGCCAATGTACCAGCGGGTAAGATGTCATCTTATATCTTTAATCTTAAAGCCGGCGATAAAGTGACGATTTCAGGCCCATTTGGTGAGTTCTTTGTGAAAGAAACCGATGCGGAAATGGTATTTATCGGCGGCGGTGCGGGCATGGCGCCGATGCGCTCACATATTTTCGATCAACTTAAAAGCAAGAAAACCAAACGTAAAATGAGCTTCTGGTACGGCGCACGCTCAACCCGTGAAGTGTTTTACCAAGCAGATTTTGATGCTTTAGCGGCCGAGAATGACAACTTCGTTTGGCATGTGGCGCTATCTGAGCCATTGCCCGAGGATAATTGGACGGGTTAT
Organism: Shewanella sp. JNE2; assembly: GCF_023159115.1. Lineage (NCBI taxonomy): Bacteria > Pseudomonadati > Pseudomonadota > Gammaproteobacteria > Alteromonadales > Shewanellaceae > Shewanella > Shewanella sp. JNE2. The sequence continues at coordinate 859,408 of NZ_CP096169.1, forward strand.
ACCGGCTTTATCCATAATGTGATTTATGAGAATTATCTTAAAAATCATAAGGCACCAGAAGACTGCGAGTACTACATGTGTGGGCCTCCAATCATGAACTCTTCAGTGATTAAGATGCTCGAAAGCCTAGGGGTTGAGCCTGAAAATATCCTGCTCGATGATTTTGGTGATTAGGGTGTAAGTGAACAAAAAAATCGCGTTAGGCCTAGCTAGTACAGCTGAGTCCAACGCGATTTTTGTTTATAGGGCTTTTAGTTTCTGGCTTTGATATCTAGCTAAATGATGATTTACCGCCATGGCGGCTTAAATAGCTCACCATACGCTGACTCTCGGCGGTATAGCTCCCCATGCGAAACTCGCCCGCCAGTAGGCTATATCGAGCGGATGATACCCCAGCGCATTTGGATGATTCACATCGGCACCCGCATCCACTAATAGTTTGAGCAGTTCAAAAGACTGTAGCTCACAGGCATGCAACAGTGCCGTCATGCCATTCTCGTCAACGCCTTCAAGATCAGCGCTATTGGCAATAATACGCTTTACTGCAAGTGTATCTTTGGCTTTAACCGCATCGATAAGTTCAGTGCTCATTTGATAGCTATTTAACCTCATTCAAAGGATTTAATTTAAGTGGGTTTAGCCTAGGTTTCTTTAACTTATGGGCGAAATTCCGTAAGCTGAGTAGCTTATACCTAAATGCTTGTGTCTACAGGTATAACTTATCATGGATGTCATAGTTTGTAGGATAGGAGGTTTGTTTGAAAAAGTTAGCTGTAGTATCACTTATCTGTTTCTCCCTCAACGCATGCTCTTCACTCAATGAAGTTAACTTGGCCCCTCAATCGGTATCCAACTATATAGGTGAAAAGGTCAAAGTCACCACAATATCTGGCGAACAAATGGAATTTAAAGTCGAAAGCGCAACGGAACAGCAGATCGAGGGGGAGGGACAGCTTATCAAAATTGAAGATATACAGACGTTGGAAGTTGAGGAGTTTAGTCCGCTAAAATCGATATCACTTTCTGCAGGCTTATATATGTTAGGGGCGGTAATTATTGCTGTTGCCGTTTTATAATGATTGACCTATTGTGAGATATTTTTGCTTTTAAAAACAATCAAACGAAGTTTGATAAACACGAAAAAATCGAACCGGCGTAACTTTTATGCTAAAGATTACACCGATTTAGCCAGAGCAGGGTGGAGGCAAAAAAAGTGCATTATGTTGCTATTTGGTTTTAAACATCCCTAATTGGTGAACAATTTTTTCAGTAACTTGAGTTAAGCTATGGCCCTGCTGCTCTAATTCGATGCAATCATTTGAGTTGGAGCTTGAGAGGTGTTTTAATACCTCGATTTCCTTACTGACATCACCAACTAACCTATTAACATAGAGTATATCTAAATTATTATTTGTTCTATCTTGCCCAATCAAAGTTAAAATTTCACTGATGTTTTTACATGCAATATCTAATTCCGATTGGCTGGTTGTTGTGTAATCCGATAATAGAACAATCGCAGATGTTTGTGATTTCATTTGATTACCAGCATCAAGAACCGCTTTAGATATTCCTGATATGATTTGATTAATTTCATCTAAACTGCTTTGGGTTGATTTGGCTAGGTTTCTAACTTCATCGGCAACAACGGCAAAGCCTCGTCCATGCTCTCCTGCTCTAGCTGCTTCAATGGCAGCATTTAAAGCTAATAGATTGGTTTGATCGGCTAGGTTGTTGATAACCGATACCACTCCCTCAATGGCTTTTGTTTGTTGAGAAAGTTGATGAAATTTTGCCTGAAGCTCATCATTACTTGCAATAAATGAGCTTAAATCTTTAACCATAGCCCCCATAGATTCATTTGATCGAACAAGCCCTATTTGCGTGTTTTCTACTTGCTCGCGTGTTTTTTCCGCTTTAGCTTGTAGTGCTAGAGAGGTTTGGTCTAAGGCTTCTATTTGTGAGGTGAGAATACTGACCCGATTATCTTGCTCTTTGATACGTGACGAAATATTTTGTGCTTTTACTTTTAGAAGATCTGATATTTCATCAGAAGCTACGGCCTGTTGCTGAATATCGATGAGTGCAATTTTTACATTCTCTCTAAATGTATTGACAACACTAAGCACTTTTTCCATTTCACTGTTATATAGGCTATTGATGGTGCATGGAATTGACAGATCTTTTCTTTCAAAGTTTTTCATGTATTCGGTAACTTTCTTTAAGGAATCAACTCCCCAGACTTTTTCATCAATATCATGAACAATCAAAAACATTGTAATAATGTACTGAATTATCTGTGAAAATAATAGTTCAGTGAAGAAAGTTGCATTCATAAAAAGTACAATAGCACCTAACCAGTGGATAAACCTCATGCGAATAAATAGTGAACGCATATTTTCCTCTATGTTTCCTAGTGTCTGTTTTAAGACTTTGATTTTGAAAGTTTGAATGCACTGTAAAACTTAGCTGGTAAATAATATAGTTTAGGCGTGATTTCAAATATTCATGGCATATTAAATCGAGTGTTTTCTAGCCCTATGTGTTAGTAAACCAATCATAAGTATTTGAGGAGTGATATCGACTGAGCAAAACTTGACTCTTACATGTCGATATCAACCATAAAGAACAATAAAATAGCCTAGATGGGATAGAAGTGAGATAAGCATTGTCAGCTTATTTCCATTGTCCAAATAAAAAAACGCCACCAATGAGCATTTTTTTATCAATGCGTTAGCTATATCTATGCTATGCATGTGAGTCGATATTAAAATTCCAGGGTAAGTGGTTTATGAACATGAACCACAACAAAAACCAGGGGATTTAGGTTTTTCTGCTGTATTCGTCTGTTCAGGTTGCTCTGTGGTTGTGATATCCGCCGCAGTGCTATCATCCGTGCTCGGCACAAATTGGGCTACATTTTTGGTTTTATCGTCAGTTTTAGTGAACTTAGTAAATAATGAACTCATCAGAACTACCTCTATTTAATCTATTAAGGACTAGTAATTATCAAACATGCTTATATTGTGCATGTTATGGTTGTTGACTGTTTTAGTCAACTATTTATCATTGCTTAATGCCTAAATCGTCTTAGGTTGCTTTTAGAAAGAGCCAACAGGCATAACTGTTATGCCCTAATTATTTACCCATATCACCAGAGCTCAAGGGGCACACAATCCCCCTCGGAGTTGCCGCTGGGCAAATAGCGTTGTTGATTTGGTAAAGAGTGTGTGAGTCTCGGCATCTAATCCACTCACTTTAAAGACTAAATTCTGACTTTTATTCCCAATCTCAAAGCAGCATCACTTAACATTCCACTGTGATAAGCTGGCCGCTTTCTAATAAGGTAGTATCTACTCATTAAGTTAAGGATAACCTATGCGTTTAAGTGTAATCAGTACTCTGTTGACTGGTTTGTTATTATTCCCAAGTGCCAATAGTATTGCCGCATTACTAGAGACTGGGGCTGAAAAAGCGCAGAGCGTGCAAGGTAATAAGTCGATTGCCGTTGAAAGCCAAACGGCGTCCTCTGTCTCAAAGGCGGCAGAGATTAAGACCTTAATCCAAGCCGCGATAGAGGATTCGCCGCAGCCATTTAGTGGCAGTGTTATCCTGCTCGAGCAGGGTAAGCCGCAGCTTGAATTACAAAAGGGCGAAGGTATCAGCAAAGATTCACGCTTTGTGATGGCATCGTTCTCTAAGCAGATTACCGCAACCTTGGTATTGCAGGCGGTCGATGCGGGGAAAATCGACTTAAATCTATCGCTTAATCATTACCTTTTTGGTGATGCGAAGGGAGATAACAAGGCATTAAAAGGCACTGTGGCGGGCACAAATTCAAGTGCGGATGCACTTAATCCCAGTCGTTATGACGAGCGGATTACGTTGCACCAATTGCTGACCCATACATCGGGTGTCGATAAACTGGGTAAGGCCAATCGCTTTGAGCCAGGTAGCCAATTTGAATACTCCAACTTTGGTTATTCACTTTTAGGGCAAGTGCTTGAGAAGGTCAATCAACAATCCTTTGCCGAGCAAGTGGCGCAGTTTGCAACGCGATACCAGCTTAATGGCTTGAGTGCTGAGCTTGGCAGTATTGCGGCGATTCACGCCAAAGTGCCTTCACTCGCCGTTGGTTTACAGGAAAGCGAGGTGATTACCCCCTCTGATTTAGTGCTTGAAGAAGCTTTGTTGCCTGCAGGGGGATTAATTGCTTCTGTGCCAGCTTATGCCGCCTTTCAGTATCAATTACATTCTGGCAAGTTGCTGAGCGCAAAGAGTTATCAACGTATGACAACGGCACATACCGAGATCCAATTCTTATGGCCGAATATGCGCTATGGCTATGGGGTGAGGATCAATAAGGACGATGGCCTCGTCGAATACAGTCATACGGGCTATTTATTTGGCTATATGTCGATGACACTGCATTATCCTGAATTTAATTTGGATCTGGTGATGCTGGAAAATCTATCGCTAAATCTTAATGATCGCGCTCGAGTATTTGAACTGCATAATCAGATACGTCAAATCATCCGTAGCCAGTTACTGCTTGTTAAAACATCACTTGCACAGTGATTTGAGTAAACTGACTACTGACATAAGTGCCCTTATGCTGATATTAAGCACGGTACTTAAAAGATTACTAAGATACAGTTTCTGCGGGTGATAGTGGCTACTATCTCCCGAGTTAAGGGAATAAATATAGTCTTTTACTACTTAATGTCGCCATATTTAATTGAATCACGACTATCTGTTTCATATATCATTTCATATTCATAGTTCAATGAGTCTAACAAACTAATTATATAATCTTCGGATTTAACTTTTTCGTATCCAGGAAAATCTTGGTGGAAAATGATACTTAATAACCAGCTGCATTCTGGTTTTGATGGTGCGAAAATATTTTCATCAAGATCTACATTGGGAAATAATTTAATGAATGTGCCTGTCTCTTTATTTAGATTCCAATGGTAATGTTTTATCCTGAATGGTAAAAAACTCTCAAGCATAGTAGGGTTCTTAGCTGTAGATGTTTTTCTATCTATTAATGCTAAAAATTCTTTGAGTTTATTATGAATTGTTTTTTCATCTTTACTTGTTGATTTTATGCCAAATAGCACTTGATGTTTCATATGGTTGTATCTCCTCATTGAATAGATTTTATCGGCTCTGGCGTCTTTTAAAGAGCCACTTTTCTTTAGTTAAGGGGAGGCTTGTTAGCTAACAGAGTATTTAAACTCTATTTTAATGATTAACGTCCCTAACAAAGAGACGTTAATCTGTGACTTACCAGTTACCAAAAGCGCTTTATTAGCGCAGTCTCGATCTCAATATAAGCCCTAAAGTACTGCAAAATCGTCCAAGCAGCATCGACTAATACTTCGGTTAGCGCGGGGTAATCATCCTCGATAATCCCCGTTAATGTTTTCGGCGGTTTCATTGATATATTCCTAAATAGCGTCCTCAAATTCGGCCTTTGTCGCTTGATTGCGGAAAAAGCTAAAGTGGTCGCGCTTTTCAATTAATTGAGCATTCAGGGAACAGACCATCCTTGGCCTGCTAGATGGCATTATTCTGACTGTAATGGTAATAACATCGGCATTTCACAGGCATCGTGGCCTGTGTTACCCAACGGAGCCGATAAATGCATAAAGCCAAGTTTTTCGTAGAGTTTTACCGCTTCCTTTAAGCTGGCGGTGGTTTCTAAATAGCAGCTTTGATAACCCGTTTCGCGGGCAAAATCGAGCGCCATAAGCGCCATACGCTTAGCTAAGCCTTTTCCGCGAATTTCGGGCATAAAGTACATTTTTTGCAGTTCACAAATGCTGGCATTATTGGCTAATGGGGCAATGCCAACACCACCTACAACGCGGCCATTTTGCTCTACCACCCAATAATTGGCGCCCGTTTGTGAGTAGATTTCACTTAAACAATCTAAGGTGGGATCAGCCACGCTATACCCTTTATCTGCGGTTAAGCCGTATTCTGCCGAAACATTGCGGATCACGTGTGCAATCGCTGCATCATCTTGTGCCGTGGCTTGGCGGATAAGGCAATCACTTTGCTGTTTGGCGTGACATATCGCTTGATTATATAGCATAAGGGCTTGTTCTATTTGTTGGGTTTGTGCCGGAGTTAGTTGGGCTAAGATCTCTTGAAATAATTGATTTTGCTGAGTATCAAGTTTAAAGAGTAACTTTTTCCCCGCGGGTGTGAGTTGTACTACTAAGCAACGGTTATCACGTGGATGAATTTGGCTCTGGGCAAGATTTTTATCAACTAAGTGTTTAATTGCTCGACTCGCATTGGATTTATCTATGCTGAGTTTGCTGGCGAGATCCTTAATCGTTTGCGGTTGGTTGCCTATTTCAAGTAAGGCATGGGCTTGGACAGGGGAGAGGGGCAAGTCACCACAGGCCGCATTGAGCATGCCTAAATGTCGCACCATATAACGAGATAAATGCCTAAGCTGGCTGGATGAGCCGCAAGGTACTAGTCGCAATTGCGTGGATTCGTGTTGTAGATTCGCCATAGTAAAACCACAGTTTGAGTCATAGGAGTGACATAAAGTCAGACTATGTCAGTTCATTTTGGTTGTAAGTCACAACCAATTTAGTGAGGCTTACCGTTTATTGCAATATATCAATAAGAATTTTATACATAGATGGCGGGGTTTAAGAACTGTGCCATTGCAAGAATAATGGCCTGCGTATAATTGCTTTCACGGGTAGCATGACCGTGGGTGAGTAAACCTATGGCGCCACCTTTTTGCTTGATATTGACTGTATTAAACAACCTATCCATCACCACGCCGAGTTCTTCACCGGCTTCTAATGCTCGATAAACCTGCATTGGCAGAGGCAGAATGGCACTGCGACCAATGGCAAGCTGATCTTGATGACCAATGACAATATAGGCGAATGTGGCTGGGCCAAACTCAAAGCAATCCACGCCGCCTTCCATTGCAAAATAGTAATCTACTTCAGTCTGTTGTATCTGGCTTTGTTGTTGACAATAGCGTACACGATTAATGGCACCTTGGCGGGTTTCAAGATCCGTCATGGGCTGATCTGCAACACCAGAAGGGGCATCCATACCTTGCGCATCAATTTGAGCATCTGGAAAGAGCGTTGCCATGGCTTTCGCAGCCGCATTGATTTTTACAGGATTTTTCGAACCTATTTTTATCTTGATAATATTTTGTTGCATATAAGTTGCTTGTTTGGGTTTTTGATGTGGACGCTCGTTTGGATCATTGCTTAAATGGATAAAGGTGTTTAAGCCTCGGGTTTTCTATTTTGCCATATTCGCCAGAGAAGCTCAGTAAAAAATGCGGGTGAATGGGGGGCGAAATAGCCGAGTTTAGATATCAGGACGCGACATATGATTATTGCGCCTTCAGCACGTAGACTGAAATATGCAGTAATGCTATGTCCTTGAAGGAATCAACATTAAGAGATAATAATAATGAAATTCAACAAACTCGCCATTGCTATGGGTATAGCCTGCGGCATTATGCTCGCAGGTTGTAACGACAACGAAGATAGTACCGCACCAGTACCAGAAAGCCAGCTTCAAACCTTCGCCCCTAACGGTCTACTTAAAGCCAATATTCGCCGTACGACCTACGGCGTGCCACATATCCAAGCTGATAACTTAGAAAGCCTTGGTTTTGGTAGTGGTTATGCGCAGGCACAGGATAATCTGTGCGTATTAGCCGATGGTTTTATCAAGGCTAACTCGCAGCGTTCTATGTACTTTGGCCCACATGCGTCACTTGATTTTTCGACGGGCTTACCCACGTCAGAAGATAACGGCAACTTAATCTCTGACTTTGCCTATAAAGCGCTAAAAATAAGGGAGCAAGCCGAGGCTAAGTGGCCTAATTTTAGTGAAAACTCGCGGGCGTTGATCCAAGGTTTTACCGCGGGCTATAACCAGTATCTTGTTGATGTTGACGCGGGTAAGCAGACGGCAGAACCTTTTTGTAACGGTCAACCTTGGGTGAAACCCATAGTGCCAGAAGATGTGGTGACGTATCTATTTTCAATTGCTTTATTACCCGGCGCAGCTAACTTTCTTGATTTGATTTTCTACGCCAATCCGGGGGATGCAGAGGAATATATGCCACGTATTGTTGGGCCAGCACCAAGCCAAGATCAAATGGCCTTTGTTGTTGATATGCAGTCTAGGTTACTTGCCCGCGTTGCACGTATTACAACGCCAGAGACGAATCCCCGCGATTTAGGTTCAAACGGGTGGGGTTTAGGTAAAGACAAAACCGAAAATGGTAAAGGAATGGTATTGGGGAATCCGCATTTCCCGCATACGGGTAATCTACGTTTTTGGCAGTCACATATCACTATCCCCGGGCATATCGATATGATGGGCGGTTCGTTAGTCGGTATGCCAGGCCCGATTAATATCGGGTTTAACAAAGATTTAGCTTGGACCCATACCTTCTCTACCGCTGAACATTTTGTGATGTATAACTTAGAGCTAGTCTCGGGTGATCGCATGCAGTATTTGTTTGATGGTAAACCTATGCCCATCAACAAAGAGACAGTCTCGATTCTCGTTAATGCAGGTCCTGCAGGCATGCTAGTGGCTGAGAAGGATATTTATACCACAGCAAAAGGCCCCATGGTTGAAGCGCCGCCCGCATTAGCCCCTTTTGGCTGGAATGATGGCAGTGCCTTTATGATCCAAGATGCCAATATGGGCACAATGGATCCCGTTGATCATTGGCTTGCGATGAACCGTGCGACGAATAAGCAAGAATTCCAACAGGCCTTTAAAGATTACGATGGGGTCATTTTCAACAACACTATGTACGCCGATAAAGAAGGAAATGCCTTCTATATTGATGACTCAACAGTCCCGGGATTATCTGAATCGGCCGTAGTGTTACTTAAAACCTCGCCCGATATTAAAGCGGCCAAGGCGCAGGCCGGATTTACGATTTTACCCGGCAATACTTCGCTGTTTAGTTTTGATGGTCCAACGCCCTATGAGCGTGCACCAAAGCTCGAGCGCAGCGACTTTGTGCAAAACTCCAATGACTCATTTTGGTCAACTAACCTGAATGAGCCATTGACTTACTTTTCACCTATGTATGGCGCAGAGGCTGGACAGTTGTCGTTACGCACTCGTATGGGGCTTCGTTTAATGCAGGACGCTGCGGGGGCTGACGGTAAGTTTAGCTTGGAAGAGCTTGAGGCGGCGGTGTTGTCTAATCGCAGTTATTTAGCTGAGTTAGTGCTGCCAGACTTAATTGCGCAATGTGATGCTCAAGGCAGTACGCCAGTTGTGGTATCAGCAAGTCTATCTAAAGATATTACGTCTGCTTGCGCGGCATTAAAGGCGTGGAACGGTAAGCAAGATAACGACAGTAAAGGTGGTGCTTTGCTGCGTGAGTTTGCCCATTTATTTAATCAAACAACGATGCTGACGAAGGGATTTGATCCCGCTAATGCAGCGACCACGCCAAACACTTTAGCGACCGACGGCAGTGCTTTAGTTGCATTAGCTCGCGCATCACTTAACTTAGAGGCGGCAGGTTTTACGCTCGATGCACAACTAGGTGATGTTCAGTTTGTTGAAAAATCGCTACCCGATGGCAGGCCTAGTGGAGCGCGCTTACCTTGGCCGGGCAGCCATAATGCCGAAGGTGGCTTTAACGTGTTTTCGACCAGTCTGTCTGGCGATGATACTTTGATCCCGCAGCATAAATACGCGCCAGTGATGGATGTGGTGACAGGCAAAGCCTTAGGTTCAGGGTTAACGGCGAAGGGATATCAAATCCGTTATGGTTCGAGTTGGATGATGGCGGTGAGTTTCACTGATGAAGGTCCGGTTGCGCGTGGAATACTGACTTACTCTGAGTCTAGCAATATTTTAACGCCTGAATTTGCTGATCAAAGTGTGTTGTACTCAAGTACAAAAAGTTTCCGTCCTTTGTTATTTAAAGAGGCTGATATCGCGCCTGCTGTAGTATCGACCATGGAATTAACACTGCAAAAACCAAACTGACTGATGTAGTCGTTGCTCAAATGGCTCACCCAATGGCTCACATAATAGGTGAGCCATTTTTATCCCGCGAGCAACGCTATTTTGAAGCATCAACGCATGCAATAAGTTGTTAAAAATTAACAAACAGGAGTGTGATCCTGCTCAGCTTATGCTTGTCATTTGCTGATGATGATCTTGTTTTTGTTATTATTGTGAATATTGATGGGTTTGCTGTTTTTGTCTACAGATCGGGTTTGTCGCAATCTCGGGCTCATGGTGAATGCATTGTGTATTCATGCTGTTAATTTGTGACTTTTTTGGGGCTATTTTGAAAACTAATTACATCATTTAATAGATCCAGATCCCAATATCACGTTAATCTGAAATTCCCTTACTTTTAATGGTGTCAGATCAACTTTTAGAAGGTTTTTTTAGATATCCTTACGGCGAATTTTTTATGCTAGCCACACCGTAAGGTAACCTTTATATGCAAAAAGATGCGACGAGTGTTCTTGGTACACCCCAAAACACGCAGGAACACGATTCAACAAGACGTTTATCTTGGACGCGCCAAGACACCACTTGGATGCTGAGTTTATTTGGTACCGCAGTCGGTGCTGGAATTTTGTTTTTACCTATTAATGCGGGTATGGGCGGTTTTTGGCCATTAGTGCTTATGGCTGCCATTATCGGCCCTATGACCTACTTAGCTCACCGTGGACTCTCTCGTTTTGTATGTTCATCGAGCATTCCTGGCAGTGATGTGACTCAAGTGGTTGAGGAGCATTTTGGTGTGGGTGCAGGTAAAGCGATTACTGTGCTGTATTTCTTCGCGATTTATCCCATTGTTTTAATTTATGGAGTGGGGATCACTAACACAGTTGATAGCTTTATTGTGAACCAACTTGGTATGGCTTCACCACCGCGTTTCTTACTTTCCGGAGTTTTGATCTTCGGTATGATGGCGGTTATGGTGGCGGGTGAGAAGTTTATGCTCAAGGTCACTCAGTTACTGGTTTATCCATTGGTGGGGATTTTGGCATTTATGTCGATTTATTTAATCCCTGAATGGAAAATGGATGCACTGCAGGTTGTGCCTGAAGCAGGAGCCTTTTTAGGCACGGTTTGGTTAACGATCCCTGTGTTGGTATTTGCCTTTAACCATTCACCTGCTATTTCACAGTTTTCGGTATCCCTTAAACGTGACCATGGTGTTAATGCCGCGCGTAAAGCCGATGTGATTTTACGCAATACGTCCATGATGTTAGTCGGTTTTGTGATGTTATTTGTGTTCTCCTGTGTGTTGTCTCTATCACCGGAGCAACTCGCCGATGCAAAAGCGCAAAACCTGCCGATTCTGTCTTACCTCGCAAACGTACATAACAGTGGTTTTGTAAGCTACTTTGGTCCATTTATCGCCTTTATTGCGATTGTATCGTCCTTCTTTGGGCACTATATGGGTGCAACAGAAGGTATGAAAGGGATCATCGTTAAACAGTTACGTTCGAGCAATAAAAGTATTTCAGAGCAAAAGATCAACACCTTTATTTTGGTGTTTATGTTTGTGACGATTTGGGGCGTTGCAATCAAAAACCCCAGTATTTTAGATATGATTGAAGCCTTGGGTGGGCCTATCATTGCGGCGATTTTGTATTTAATGCCTATGTATGCCGTGTATAAAGTGCCCGCACTTAAGGCTTACCGTGGCCGTATCAGCAATATCTTTGTGGTGATTGCTGGTGTACTGGCGATGACAGCGATTTTGTTTGGTTTCTTCCGCTAAGGATTAATCCTGAATGGAACTGGGTTTAGATCTAAACCCCGATATATAAAAAGTAAAAGGATCCTGTCAATGACATGATCCTTTTTATTTGGCTTACTTTTCTTCGTACATCAAATAGTAGCTCTGCTTCATCCCTAGTGCCTTGTAGGTTTGTTGTGCAGCCGTATTTTCCTGTTCGACATAAAGCCTAAAACTTGCGGCACCGCCATTGGCTTGGGCGAGGTTCTTTACCTCGTTATAGAGTTTGCCATAAATACCTTGTCGGCGATTTTGTGGACGAATATACACACTTTGGATCCAGTAATAATCCTTAGCACGCCAATCACTCCATTCAAATGTCACCATTAGCGAGCCTGCAATCTCTCCCTTTATTTCTGCGACAAGGTAAAAACCTTTTTCAGGTGCATTGAGTAGCGTACTGACACCTTTAGTTAGTGTGGTTTCATCTAACACTAAGCCTTCAGTCTCTTGGGCCATCGCTTGATTAAATTGAACTAAGGCTGTGAGATCCTGCGCTTTAGCTTTACGAATTAACATACAACAACTCCTAGGCGGTTGCCTGGCAAGGCCGCTCTTGTTTTATAAGGGATATTTGTGTGGCTTACTTTAGCACGAAATGTATCTCAGCATGGAGCAGTAGAGTCAAATGAGCGAGATAGCAACAGAAAAACGGCATTGAACCTGTAACACATCATTTTACTGTGGATATGAAAATTAGTTGGATTTTATAGCGGTTGGCCTCAACGTGATATAGATCATCCTTAGATTTTTATTCATTATGCTAGACTCAGCGGTTCGCTAATTTAGTGAGTTAAGTTAGCACCTGCCATGGATAAGGCTTTGCCATATCATCATTTCAACATCAAGGTTAAAAACATGTCAAAACAAAGGTCGTCAGCGTTAGGCCGTGCTTGGTCGCGTTGGATGTCAGTGCCACTATGGCTGCAAATTTTTATTGGTATGGTGCTAGGTATCACTGTTGGGGTGGTGTTAGGTGAGCAGGCGGTTTTCTTAAAGCCTATCGGTACGTTGTTTGTGAATACAATCAAGATGTTGATTGTACCTTTAGTGTTCTGCTCTTTAATTGTCGGCGTGACGTCGATGGAAGACACCGCCAAAATGGGACGTATCGGCTTTAAATCCTTTGCGTTTTATCTCTGTACTACCGCTATTGCCATTAGTTTGGGGCTTTTGGTGGGTTATGTTATCCAACCCGGCGCAGGTGTACCGCCTTTGCAGCATGATGTTGTGCATACCGCAAAGGAAGTCCCTTCGGTTATGCAGACCTTGATCGATATTGTACCGACCAATCCTATTGCCGCATTAGCCAGTGGACAAATCTTACAAGTGATTGTATTTGCTGTCGCCCTAGGGATTGCACTGGTGCTGATTGGTGATCATGGTAAACCGGCGATTAAAGTGTTTGAGAGCTTAGCCGAGGCGATGTACAAGCTCACTGATATGGTGATGAAACTTGCGCCATATGGGGTGTTTGGCTTAATGGCTTGGGTGGCCGGTGAGTATGGTATCGACATGCTGTGGCCACTTATTAAAGTGATTATTGCGGTTTACCTCGGCTGTATTATTCATGTATTAGGCTTTTACAGCATAGTATTGCGCGTGTTCGCTAAATTAAATCCATTGCATTTCTTCAAGGGCATTAGCAATGCCATGGCAGTGGCTTTTACAACATCAAGCTCTGCTGGCACCTTACCTGCGAGCATGAAATGTGCCAGTGAGTATTTAGGGGTTAATAAAAAGATTTCGAGCTTTGTATTACCGCTTGGCACCACGATAAATATGGATGGCACAGCGTTATACCAAGGTGTGACAGCATTATTTGTGGCGCAGGCCTTTGGTATCGATTTAACTTGGGTAGATTATCTCACCATTATTTTAACGGCGACGTTGGCTTCTATTGGTACTGCTGGTGTACCTGGGGCTGGATTAGTGATGTTGACATTAGTGCTATCAACAGTGGGTCTTCCACTGGAAGGGGTAGCGTTAATCGCGGGGATTGACCGTATTTTGGATATGGCTCGTACCGTTGTAAACGTCTCGGGCGACTTAGTGGCAACGACTATTATCGCTAAATCAGAAGATGAGCTTGATGAAGCGCATTACAATGCTGATATGGTGCAAAGTGCAGTCTTAGCAGAACAAAATGCCGCCATTGAAAACGCCGCTGCGAAGAATGCTAAAGCGTAACCATTATCCCCAAACAAGCTGAAACGAGGATGTTTACACTGCTTGGAGATAGGTAAAAAAACCGCCGAGGGCGGTTTTTTTATGGCAATGGCCTTAGGGTTATTTCATTTTGCTTAGAATAAGCACAGGCTTGTCATCGCTGCTGAGCAAGGTCAGACGCCCTTCGACTAATGTGGCTTTTGCTACAAGTGGCATAGCCTGCATGACCTTATGCTCTTGCTGCATCAGAGCATCAACGCAGGCTTTCATTGTGCTCCCCGCTGGTGTTAATTTAAGTTCTTGGCCTTGCTGGATATATTGGCCAAAAAAGTTGTTGCAGCTGTTATTACCATGGAGTTTACCTTCAGCTTCAAAGGTGATGTGTGCAGGGCTGTAATCGATAACGGGTTTGCCTTGAATGGCTTCAATGTGCCAGCTTCCCTCTAATGGAGTCGAATTATTCTTTGTGAGATCGGTGCCTTGGCAAGCCGTCAATCCGAGTAGTAATGCACTTACTATGAATGTTTGTTTTAACATCGTTTCTGTTCCTTTTCCCATGATTATGCCCATAGTGTGACAAGTTTAGCTCAAAATCGAAAGAGGTTTCTATGAGAGATACGGTTAAAAGTACTCTGAATTTATTGAAGTTTTTACATTGGTTAGGCGTATTGATGTTAGTTTGTGGAGTTGGGGTCTATATGTTGACGCAATGGAGTCTCGACATCAGCGGAATGTTATTCATCTCAAGTCTTATTGGTTTAGGATTAGTATTGATGTCACCTTATCCGGTAGTGCTTTTTATTCAATGGGCGAAACAACAGGAAGAAAAGTGACGTTGATGAACGGATGGAGCGCATGGAATTGTGCTTATCTTGAGGAGCAACAGGGTTGGGTTGCCCTTTAGCTAATGTATAATCATGCCCTTGAAATCGATTTTATATATGAATATAGCCGTGATAATACGATTAGCGACAGCGCAAGATATTGATTTATTAGTGGTGCTTGAGAAACGGTATCTCAATGATGAGTTAACGTCAGCAAATATTGGCCTTGAGGGGCAAGCCTTTTCTCGTAATGAACTCAGTGAATTAGTGAATCATCACTGGGTTATGGTTGCCGAGGTTGATTCAACCATTATCGGTTATGTTATCGCAGGACGGTGGACGTTTTTCGAGGCTTGGCCGATCTATCGCTCGCTATTAAATCGTCTGCCTCAGCTAAGTTGGGATGGCCCAAAGCTGACAAAAAATAATAGCTGCCAATATGGACCTATTTGGGTGCATCAAACCTATCGTGGGACAGGGGTTTTTGAGGCCCTAGTTAACGCCATTCGCTCCGTTGTTTCACCGCATTTTAGTTATATGTTGACCTTTATTGCTGAGGAGAATGAGCGTTCATTTGCCGCTCACTCGGGAAAAGCGAACATGCAAGTTGTGGACTTTTTCACGGTATCAGCAAGGGACTACTATTTAATGTTGGTGAAGACATAAGTCAGATAGCGGATTATCGCAATTGAGAACAGTGTCTTTATTGACGAATATTCAGGAGAGCAATACGTGAACGATCCATTTGTTGAGTCACTCCTAACCGCCTATGCCGAAGTCTATTTATCGGCTTGGGATAATTTGCGATTGATCCTATCTGAGTGTGCTCTTAATAAGTGTGAGGCAAGGGGATTTGAAGTCGAGTTTGCCGCTGACTCGGATCTATCGCGCTATTATTGGGTTCAAATTGGGGATATTTGGCTCAATTGCGGCCGAACCAATGCTTATTCTGTAACAATAGAAAATGTTACGGCCGATGATTTTGAGCGAGTAAAGGTAAAAAATAACGTAGAGTGCGCACTGTTATCCCAAGATCAAATTGGCTTACTTTGCATGCAAAATGCCCATTTCGACCATTGCTAAGTGGTTTAATATTAATACTCTGATTTTAGAGCCTTTAGTTATCACGAACTCGGTATGGGACAATAGTAATTTAGGAATTTGAATGTTTACTTTTGTTCAGACTAAACAAAAGTAATGCAGAGCGTGAACAGTCATCATGGAGAAGCTTACCCGCTTAAGGGTGCAAAGCTTGGCTAGAGGCTTTGCCTTTACACCATTTACCACTGTTGTGCTGCTTTTTGAATTCGCACATGCTATCCCATCGACCACTTATGCCACTGTATTGACGACGAAACTCTTTGGCAGAAGTGAGCCATGCATCGGAGGCAATCCCTAACTCATGAAGGAGTTTTGGCCGTTGATTATCGATATAACCTTTTTTATCAAGGCGGATGGCTCGACCCGTCCAATCTATTAACTCAAGATAATCGACAAAATAAAACGGAATGCCCGTTTGCTGACTCTGGTGTGTTGGACCATCAAATTTGGCGAGGGATTGGTGAATAATTTGCGGCAGTTTATTTACGGATTTAACCTGTGTTTTAAGTGAGGTAAAAGCGTCACGTTGCAGGTTTAGCAAGCTAATTCTTTCTTGAATCGATGTAAAATCAGAGGATTGCAAAGAGTCTGCAACCCCCGCCCTGATTGGATTTAAATCCACGTACATCATACAGGCGAGCAGTGCTTGCTCATCTAACAGTGCTTGCGACTTAAACCGCCCTTCCCAAAAGGCACCTTTACACTCATCCTCACGATTGGCTTTGCGGGCGATTTCTTCATTAAGGCAGCGCATAAACCAGCTAACACTACTTAGCCGTTCATGCCACTCAGCGAGCAATGCATCAAGTAACATGACTTCACCGTCGATTAAGACGTCACCATTCATATACTTAGTAGCAACCGCATGGCCTTTAGTGATTTGACACCAACGACTGATAATCTCCCTTTGACTTAAGGATTTAGCTTTCTCAACATTAATTTTAAGCACTAAATGATAGTGTTATTCATCACCGCATAGGCGCAAATATCAATACAAAAAATCGATGACAATACTTTGATTTTATCAACAATCCAGCCACGCCTATGCTCATAGCTTCGACCAGTGAGTTTATCCTCACCACATAAAAAAGCCCTGCGAACACAGCGATTTATCACATGATAGAAAGGCGTCGCGTTGGCATCAATTAACGGTCTTCTGGCTGAGGTCATGAGACACTCCAAAACGACAAAAGCAAGATAATGTAAAGCCTAGTCAAAGAAGCTAAAAAACACAAAAAGATGTGACTGTCCTCGCTTTCTCTGTCGCAAGACCGCGAACCATTAACGACTGATACCCCGTTGTGAAAGGTGATTTATCGATTAGCACAAATTAGTTTGAATAAAGTAGGACATTGACCTTGCTAACCCCAAGGTGACCATATATGTCCTCGCTGTCCTGTCCTCGCTTTCCTCGCTTTCTTTATGGATAAAGCGACATTGATAACAGCGCTGGGAAACTGTACAAAGGAGTCTAATAAATATTTCCCTTCTATACGGCGCCGTGCTTAGAGATAGGATCCTAGTTTAATGATACTACTGCTGGCACTGACATATTGACGAAGGTTAACAAATAATGAATTACTATAAATTAGGTATAAATTCGGAAAGTAAAAAATGGATGGGTTATATGAATCCTAGTTCATTTTTTATAGATGGCGAAGGAAATGAATTAAGTGATGTGAAACTATCTGCGATTCAATCTGGATTCAAAGGTGTTTTATATTTCAATGTATTAAAAGAAGGTAAATCACCTCAGGTGGTCTCGGTTGGATCTAGGTTATTGGCGTTTAATGAGGATGTCTTTTTTGCGGACTATATTAATGTCAGTGGTGTCCAGTTAATACCATTTATAAATAGGCATAACAATTTAAAGTATGTGTTGATGCATGTATTTAATTACATTGACTGCGTTGATTGGGAATGTTCTAGAATTGAACGCTGGCCTCTGGGCTACATTCCAGAAGTTTGGGAATCAAAGCATGGGCGATTTTTTATTGAACCAGTTGTCAATAAGGACAAAATACCTGAAAACTTAGACGCCTTTCGTTTGTATGAGTGGGGTGGTGCATTTAATATAATAATATCCGAAGCTTTCAAGGATAAATTGTTGTCTGTGGAGTTTGATAGTTCCCTTCTTGATTTTAAACCACTATCTCTTAAATAATAAATGCCGAGGAGGTTATTAAACATCCTCGGCATAATTTTGTTTGTATATCCATCCCTCAACTTTGTAGGCGCATATTGATGCGGGACACATATTGGGCAAGATTCTTGGTGGGCAGGTCAATACCCACAGATTATTGACCACTTGATGCTGATGACTTAGTAATATCATAGCAATTGTCTAGAACCACGGTGAACAGCTCCTAGACAGCCCGCCCCCACAGTGTTTTTAGATTCTTTCACGTACGTAATCTCCTAATTCTATGATATTTCCAAATTCAAGAGATATACCTTTCCCATCTAGAAGCCTATATGACTTAAAATCTCTACGAAAGAACACAACAGCATCTAATGTCTTTAATTGATAAACGAGCCACCAATTCTGCCCTTCCTTTTTTGGGTAGCTCTGACGGCATGATTTTAGGTACTCTTTTATAGATAAACCACGAATTTTTCTTCTATCTAAATCTGCCTCCTTCATTACATCCGGAGGATAAACATATGCACTAAGTTTTGCAGCAGAGATACCTAAGAATTCCGCCTGTCTTTCTAATTCACTTGAAGGATTAATTATTTCTTCCAGTTCTGACTGTGTGAGATTGCTATAAATGTTATCTTTACCACATATTCCGCAATGAAATGAAAGATTAATTTTATTGCTGGTCATAAAGTCATCAAAAAAACACGCATCGACTTCATTATATTTTTCACAATACTTACACTTTAATGATGCTGTTGTTGACATTGTTATCCCTACAAAAAGCTAACGTCTTAGTATTTATGCGCTGCGCTGTTTGCAGGCATAAATCGCTTGTTTACTAAATCTCAAATATGGCCGCTGCCACATCCATGTAAATGGGTATAAATGATGCTATAGGAATTTGCTTTTTTGCGGTAGCGGTTTTTATACCGTTTGAAGGGTAATTAGTTGATATCTATGACTGGATGTTACACTATGAACCAGGCTAGGAAAGTCAGATTCACTAGCTCACTTATGGGACATAAATGTGATAGACCCTTTGATCTAACTCGTCAGTTTCTCATTAAAATTTCTATGGATTAATAAACATATAAACAGCCACTCATTATAAAACAACATAATGCACTTTCAGTTTGCCTACAATCTGCTTTGGCTAAAATGGCTTAGAATGAGAGTCCTCAAAAAAATGAAACGGGACACCCGCTTTCTAGCTTTACACTAGCGTATCAGCCTAAAGAATGAGCCATTGCCCGTTTGGGTAAGTACCAATATAACCAAAAGGTATTCTTCCACTGAGATACCAAGATAGGCGTTCACTCGTAAAGGCTGAAAGTTTAACGTCAGCTCGGAGTAGTGTAGCGAGCGTATCTGCGTCGTCGGATGTCAGTGCGCATACTTCTGCAACGGGAATCATTTTCCAAGTGGAGAGGTAAGCTGACTTAGATATTTCATCTACTTCGTTGTCAGAAATCCAAGCATGCATGTCATTTACTACTGCCTTTGTTTTTAATGAAGTAGCCAAGTTATGATCTGTTACACACAGGCTTTCATATTGGATTTCGTAAGGTGTTTCAAAAAAGGCTTCAGGATCGGATTCAATAAAAGCGGCAATGTCCGCTAATGTACCGTATGTCTTTGCTGTTTCCTCTGGCTGACCTACATTGGCTGCCCATGCACAAGTTTGAAGTTGTTGTAATAAGGTGGCGTTATCGGTCATGGGTCTGTGCACTCTAATGGTTAGTGTATATGCTGCTTTTTATCTTGCTGTATTTGTCTTAGCATTATTAATCTACCCCATCATGCATAAAAAAACCGCTTGGTAGCGGTTTTTTATGCATCTTAATATGGGATTATAAGCCAGCGTCAGCGCGCAGTGCTTCGGCTTTATCTGTTGCTTCCCATGGGAATTCGTTGCGGCCAAAGTGACCGTAAGCGGCAGTTGCCTGATAAATTGGGCGAGCCAGATTTAGCATTTCAGTCAGGCCATATGGGCGTAGGTCGAAGTGTTGACGCACTAATTTGATCAGCACCTCTTCAGACACTTTACCCGTACCGAAGGTCTCGATACTGATTGATGTTGGCTCTGCCACACCGATAGCGTAAGACACTTGCAATTCGCAGCGATCAGCCAGACCTGCAGCAACAATGTTTTTTGCTACATAACGGGCAGCGTAAGCGGCACTACGGTCAACTTTTGATGGGTCTTTACCAGAGAATGCACCACCGCCATGACGCGCCATACCGCCGTAGGTATCTACGATGATCTTACGACCCGTTAAACCACAGTCACCCATAGGTCCGCCGATAACGAAACGGCCAGTTGGGTTGATAAAGTATTTAGTGTCTTTGCTTAACCACTGGGCAGGCAGAACGGGCTTGATGATGGTTTCCATCACGCCTTCGATCAAATCAGCTTGGGCGATATCAGGGCTGTGCTGGGTTGAAAGCACGATCGCATCGATACCGACAATCTTGTTGTTTTCGTAGGCGAAGGTGACTTGGCTTTTCGCGTCTGGGCGCAGCCATGGCAAAGTGCCGTTTTTACGTACTTCTGATTGACGCTTCACTAATGCATGGGCATAAGTGATAGGTGCAGGCATCAGGATCTCGGTTTCATTGCTGGCATAACCAAACATTAAGCCTTGGTCGCCGGCACCTTGTTCTTTTGGATCGGCGCGATCAACACCTTGGTTGATGTCTGGAGACTGTTTACCAATCGCGTTTAATACGGCGCAGGAATCGGCATCAAACCCCATGTCTGAATGGGTATAACCAATTTCGCGAACCGTTTTACGGGTCAACTCTTCAATATCTACCCAAGCAGAAGTAGTGACTTCACCACCCACTAATACCATGCCAGTTTTGACGTAGGTTTCACACGCGACGCGTGCTTTAGGATCTTGGGCCAGAATTGCATCTAGCACAGCATCAGAAATCTGATCTGCAATTTTATCGGGATGACCTTCTGAGACCGACTCAGAAGTAAACAAGTGCTTTGCCATAGTAGGAAAATCTCGTCGTTAGCATTCAAACGTGTAGAAGCATCTACATCTAGACGGCTATTTTAGTGGAAATTCATCACTATGACACCCCCAAAGCCAAATATTTGTGTACTTAGTGAGGTAAATCCCAGCTTTAAAATCCAAACTAAAAAGCGATTTTGTTAATTAACTTTTTGAAAATAAATCATTAAATATATCTTTGGACCATTATTTTTCATTGGTATATCTAATTAAAATGCCCAAGATGGCCCGTAGGCAATCTTAAGTAAAAACTTTATGAGTGTCTTGGTATGCCGATTTTAATTACGAAGTTTGGACTATAAAAGTTCATATTCAATCTCTTTTTTATCTTGATAAAGCACGATTGACGCGATGAAGGTGAAATTGTGATGAATTTTCGTTTGCGTCATCCTCTTATGTAGGGGAAAATATGCATCCAAATTGCCCGCTAGACCCCACAAATTAAGCAGGAGAGAGCATGTCTTCCCGTAAAGTACTCGCCAACGCAATCCGTGCGTTAAGTATGGATGCAGTTCAAAAAGCAAACTCAGGCCACCCCGGCGCCCCAATGGGCATGGCAGATATTGCTGAAGTGCTGTGGAATGATTTCCTTAAGCACAATCCGAACAATCCGAAATGGGTAGATAGAGATCGTTTTATCCTCTCTAACGGTCACGGCTCTATGCTGATCTACTCTTTACTCCACCTGACGGGTTATGAACTACCGATTGAAGAGCTGAAACAATTCCGTCAATTGCATTCAAAAACCCCAGGTCATCCTGAATATGGTTATACCCCAGGTGTTGAAACCACAACGGGTCCATTAGGCGCGGGCATTAGTAATGCGGTCGGTATGGCGATTGCCGAAAGAACACTAGCTGCGCAGTTTAACCGCGACGGCCACGAGATTGTTGATCACTATACTTACTGCTTCCTTGGCGATGGTTGCTTGATGGAAGGTATTTCCCACGAAGCTTGTTCATTAGCTGGCACTTTAGGTTTAGGTAAGTTAATTGCATTTTGGGATGACAACGGTATTTCTATCGACGGCCATGTTGAAGGCTGGTTTACCGATGACACGCCAAAACGTTTCGAAGCTTACGGCTGGCATGTGATTGCCAATGTTGATGGCCATGATAGCGATGCGATTCGTGCCGCTATTGAAGCGGCGAAAGCCGTGACCGACAAGCCCACCATGATCTGCTGCAAAACCATTATCGGTTTCGGTTCGCCAAACAAATCTGGCAGCCACGATTGTCATGGCGCACCATTAGGTGATGCTGAAATCGCCGCGGCTCGTGAATTCTTAGGTTGGCCACATGCGCCATTCGAAATCCCTGCCGATGTTTACGCCGGTTGGGATGCTAAAGAGGCGGGTGCTGCAAGGGAAGCCGCGTGGAACGACAAGTTTGCTGCTTACGCTAAAGCATACCCAGAACTGGCTGCAGAGTACGAGCGCCGTGTACTGAAAGGCGAATTACCTGCTGATTTCGAAGCTAAAGCACAGGCATTTATCCAAGAATGCCAAGATAAAGCCGAAGGTATTGCGAGCCGTAAAGCGTCACAAAATGCCATCGGTGCCTTTGGTGCTATGTTGCCTGAACTGCTTGGTGGCTCTGCCGACTTAGCGGGTTCTAACTTGACCTTATGGTCAGGTTCTAAAGGGATTCAAGACGATCCAGCCGGTAACTATGTGTACTACGGTGTGCGCGAGTTCGGTATGAGTGGCATTATGAACGGCGTGTCACTCCATGGTGGCTTTATTAACTACGGTGCGACTTTCATGATGTTTATGGAATACGCGCGTAATGCTGTGCGTATGTCTGCACTGATGGGCATTCAAAACATCTTCGTTTACACCCATGACTCTATCGGTCAAGGTGAAGACGGCCCAACGCACCAACCCGTTGAGCAATTAGCTAACCTGCGTATGACGCCAAATATGGCTGTATGGCGCCCCTGTGATGCGGCTGAAACCGCTGTTGCGTGGAAGGCGGCTATCGAACGTCGTACGGCACCAACATCACTCATCTTCAGCCGTCAAAACCTGAAGGCTCAAGTACGCAGTGCTGAGCAATTAGCCAATGTGGCAAAAGGTGCGTACGTACTGCAAGACTGTGCAGGTACACCAGAACTGATCCTGATCGCAACCGGTAGTGAAGTGCAATTGGCGATGGAAGCGGCAGCGGCTCTGACTGAACAAGGCAAACAAGTTCGCGTAGTTTCTATGCCATCAAACACTGAGTTTGATAAGCAAGATGCGGCTTATAAAGAGTCAGTATTGCCCCGTGCTGTGACTAAGCGTGTCGCCATTGAAGCAGCCCATACTGACTTCTGGTACAAGTATGTTGGTTTCGAAGGCACTGTTGTGGGTATGACCACTTTCGGTGAGTCTGCGCCAGGCAACGTGTTGCTGAAGCATTTCGGTTTCACCGTTGAAAATGTGCTGAATGCAGCAAAATCACTAGGTTAATCAGCCAAAGGATTAGATTAAATACAAAAGGTTAAACTTTTGAACTGTTAATCTGTATAATGCGGCCTGCAATCGTTTGCAGGCCGTTTTTGTATTAAGAGGAAACTGATACCTCAATGATCCGAGTCGCTATTAATGGTTATGGCCGTATCGGCCGCTCTATCCTTCGCGCTTTATATGAGTCGGGAAAACGTCAGCAAATACAGATTGTCGCGATTAATGAATTGGCTAAGCCTGAAGCCATTATTCATCTTACCCAATACGATACCACCCATGGTCGGTTTCAACACAAAGTGAAGCTTGTTGATAATCATATGTTGATTGGCGACGATGCGATAAAAATCCTCCACGAGCCCGATGCGGCAAAACTCCCTTGGCGCGAGATGGATATTGATATCGTCTATGAGGCCACGGGCGTAATCTTAGATCGTCAAAGCTGTGAAGCCCATATCCATGCTGGCGCTAAGCAAGTGCTGATAAGTCATCCATCGTCAGCCGATGTTGATGGCACTATTGTTTATGGTGTGAACCACGATTTACTGCGCGCCGAACATACCGTTGTCTCAAATGCCTCATGCACTACCAACTGTATCGTGCCAGTGATTGATGTACTCGATAAACACTTTGGGGTGAAAAGCGGTGCTATTACCACCATCCATTCGGCGATGAACGATCAGCAAGTGATTGATGCCTATCATGATGATTTACGTCGCACCCGAGCTGCAGGCCAATCTATTATCCCCGTTGACACTAAACTTGCCCGCGGTATTGAGCGGATTTTGCCACATATGAAGGACAAGTTTGAGGCCATTTCGGTGCGCGTGCCAACGATTAACGTAACCGCGATCGACTTGTCTGTCACCTTAGCGAAAACCGTTGATATTGCCAGCGTGAACCAAGTGTTAGAATTGGCCGCCAATGGGCGATTTAACGGTATCCTAGGCTATACTGATGAGCCTTTGGTATCATGTGATTTCAACCATGATCCCCGCTCCAGTATTGTTGATGGCACTCAAACTCGGGTAAGCGCTGGGCAGTTAGTTAAACTGTTGCTGTGGTGCGATAACGAGTGGGGTTTTGCTAATCGTATGTTGGATACGAGTTTGGCGATGATTGCAGCTAAACAAAGCTGAAAAATAAGAATTTATACCAATGGGTTAAGAAGTTTGTAGTTAATTCGACGGGATATCGAGTTGCTATCTACTCAAATCGATTGATGAAAACCAGTTTGTTTTTTGATTATAAAAGGAAGCGTTACCATGGCAATTATCAATATGTCAGATCTGGATCTTCAAGGTAAGCGAGTGCTTATCCGTGAAGATCTCAATGTGCCTGTCAGCAATGGCGTCGTCACCAGTGATGCGCGCCTTAGAGCCTCTCTCCCCACTATCGAGTTAGCCCTTGCCAAAGGTGCGGCGGTAATGGTGATGTCGCACTTAGGTCGTCCAACCGAAGGTGAATACAACAGCGAATTTTCAATGCAACCTGTGGTCGATTACTTGGCCAAAGCCCTGTCTTGCACCGTCCGTTTAGCGACCGACTATTTAGACGGCGTTGAAGTCGCTGTAGGTGAAGTGGTTGTGTTTGAAAACGTGCGCTTTAATAAAGGCGAGAAGAAAAACGACGAAGCGCTATCTAAGAAAATGGCCGCCCTGTGCGACGTTTATGTGATGGATGCCTTCGGCACAGCTCACCGCGCAGAAGCGTCAACCAACGGTGTTGGCTTATACGCGCCTATCGCCTGTGCTGGCCCATTACTGGCCCAAGAGTTAGATGCTTTAGGTAAGGCGTTAGATAATCCAGCGCGTCCATTAGTGGCGATCGTCGGCGGCTCTAAAGTGTCAACTAAGCTCACCGTATTAGAAAGCTTATCGGGCATTGTGGATCAATTAGTGGTTGGCGGTGGTATTGCTAACACCTTTATCGCTGCGGCGGGTCACAATGTCGGTAAATCTTTATACGAAGCCGATTTAATTGACGAAGCTAAGCGTTTAGTGGCGAACGCCCAAAGCCGCGGCGGCGATATTCCTGTACCAACCGATGTGGTTGTGGCGGGTGAGTTTAGCCCAACGGCAACGGCGACCTTAAAATCGGTGAGCGATGTTAGCGATAGCGATATGATTTTCGACATCGGCCCAGACAGCGCCGAAGCCTTAGCCAAAATCATTGAATCTGCTGGTACTATCGTATGGAACGGCCCTGTTGGCGTATTCGAATTCGACCAATTTGGCGAAGGTACTAAGCGTATCGCCCAAGCGATTGCGGATTCTAAAGCCTTCTCTATCGCTGGCGGTGGTGACACCTTAGCGGCGGTCGATAAATACGGTATCGCCGATAAAGTGTCTTACATCTCTACGGGTGGTGGCGCTTTCCTCGAGTTCCTCGAAGGTAAGGAATTACCCGCTGTAGCTATGCTGAAAAAACGCGGCGCTTAAGAGATTGGTTTTAAACAATGCGGCGTATAAGACGCCGCAATAAGCCGCTAACTAAGTGGCTATAAAAGTAAAAGAATTATAAAAAACCGCTTATTCTCTTTTGTCATACCACAATCTGACTTAAGTGATTAAGCATAAAAATCCATCCAAACGATAGCGACCTCGGTGACCAAGCGTTAATGTGACAGTCACCCTATTATTGGAGTTAAAAAAATGGCGTTAATTTCCCTACGACAACTACTCGATCACGCGGCAGAACATGGATACGGTGTGCCAGCGTTTAACGTAAACAACTTAGAACAGATGCGCGCCATCATGCAGGCCGCAGAAGCTACCGACAGCCCTGTTATTGTGCAAGCCTCTGCGGGTGCGCGTAAATATGCCCGTCCTCAGTTCTTAAAATATCTGATGACAGCGGCCCTTGAGCAGTATCCTGATATCCCAGTCTGTATCCACCAAGACCACGGTACTGACCCTGATATCTGTCAGCGTTCTATCCAATTAGGTATGTCATCAGTAATGATGGACGGCTCATTAATGGCCGACGGTAAAACCCCAGCGTCTTATGAGTACAACGTTGATGTGACTCGCAGAACCGTTGCATTCGCCCACGCCTGTGGTGTGTCTGTAGAGGGTGAAATCGGTTGTTTAGGCAGCTTAGAAACCGGTACTGCCGGTGAAGAAGACGGCGTTGGTGCAGAAGGCGTGTTAAGCCACGACCAACTGCTGACCAGCCCAGAAGAAGCGGCGCGCTTTGTTGCTGATACTCATGTTGACGCGCTGGCGATTGCGATTGGTACTAGCCACGGTGCATACAAGTTCAGCCGTAAACCGACAGGCGATGTACTGCGTATCGACCGTATTAAAGAAATCCATGCCCGCATTCCTAATACTCACTTAGTGATGCACGGTTCATCTTCTGTGCCACAAGAATGGTTACAGATCATCAACCAATACGGTGGTCAAATTCCTGAAACTTACGGTGTGCCATTAGAAGAAATCGTTGAAGGTATCAAACACGGTGTGCGTAAAGTGAACATCGATACCGATCTGCGTTTAGCGTCTACTGGTGCGGTACGTAAATACTTGGCCGAACACCCAAGCGAGTTCGACCCTCGTAAATTCTTAAAAGCCTCGATGGAAGCGATGGCGGATATTTGTACTATTCGCTACGAAGCCTTTGGTTGTGCGGGTCAGGCATCTAAGATTAAGCCTTTGTCTTTACAAGCAATGTACAAAGCTTATCAGTCTGGTGCGTTAGATCCTAAGATCAATATGTAAGTTTTCGGCTTAATGAAAAACCCGCTAAAAAGCGGGTTTTTTTATGTTCAAAATAGAGTCGGTTTTCAATTGTTACTCATAAATGTTAGTATTGCGCGCATTTTTTAGGCGTACTAACCCTATCAATATGTGTTTATCCAATTTGGTCGAGCAGATATGCCATAAGGTGGGTACAGCGAAATAGGAAGAGGTAGACATGAAGAAAGTACTGACCGCAGCGATATTAATGGCTGCACCTTTTATGGCGAATGCTGGGAGTGATTTTGTCAAAGGCGATAAAACATTTGCTGGTGAAGTTGAACTGGGTGCAACCTTAACCACAGGTAATACGGATACTTCATCCTACAAGGGACGTTTAAATCTTAAACATGAGCTTGGTGATTGGGAGAATCAGTACCTACTCGAAGGTTTATACAAAGAAGATACGGGTTCTGTCACTGCGAAACGGTATTTAGTCGCTGCACAAGGTAACTACAAAATGACAGACCGTAGTTACTTGTTTACAAATGCCAACTACGAAGTCGATCCCTTTACAGGGTACGAATACACTCTGTCAGGTGCAACGGGTTATGGGCATAGATTATATGATGCGACAAAGACGTTTTTAGACGTTGAAGTCGGTCCTGGTTATATCTATCAACGTCTTGATTCTGAACAGGCTATTTTAGAGGGGCAGAATTCTAACGACAGTATCGTTGCCCACGGTGTGATTAACTTTGAAACTGAAATTACCGATACTTCTAAGTTCCAACAACGTTTTGTTGCAGACTATGGTGATAAGTTAGATGCCCGCTCCGAAACCTCGTTAACGGCCAATATTATCGGCTCGTTGGCAATGAAGTTTGCGGTAATTGTGCGCTATAACAGTGAACCATTTGATAATAAGAAAAGCACAGACACTGAAACGAATATGACGTTGTTATACGCATTCTAATCGTGAGTCACATCAACTCAGAAGCACCTCAGGGTGCTTTTTTATTGGTAGATTGACAAAAATTAATGCTTTTTAGCCCGTTAGCCAGTCATTGGCATTCAGAAGTTTGCTTCTTATCAACATTTTTTACTGACTCGGTATGGTAATTTCTAAACTCATTCCCACGTAGAGATGAACTTAATGAAATTACAGCGGTTATTTAGGGGCAGTGGAATGGCATTTCTCAGCCTATGTTGTATTGCCGTATTGGGCAGTTTCTCACCCGCGGCTTGGGCGATGGCAGACGGAATTGAGCGTCTTAATTTAACGACTGCCACGGTAGGTTATATTGCCGTCTTTGTGTTTATTGTTGGCTATATATTGGTGATGGCGGAAGAGAAATTACACTTGCGCAAGTCAAAACCAGTGCTTGTGGCGGCCGGTATTATTTGGGGCATGATCGGTTTTGTGTATACACAAAATGGGATGTCTGAGATTTCTGAGGCAGCATTTAAACATAACCTATTGGAATACTCTGAATTATTACTGTTTTTGCTCGTTGCTATGACCTATATCAACGCGATGGAGGAACGTAATTTATTTGATGCTATTCGCGCTTGGCTCGTTGGTCGGGGTTTTAGCTTAAGAACGGTATTTTGGCTTACGGGGTTTATGGCTTTTTTCATCTCCCCTGTGGCGGATAACCTGACGACTGCATTATTGATGTGCGCCGTGGTGATGAAGGTGGGGGCAGGGCAGCGTAAATTTATTACCCTTGCGTGTATTAACATTGTGGTCGCAGCCAATGCGGGAGGCGCTTTCAGTCCATTTGGGGATATTACTACATTAATGGTATGGCAAAAGGGGACGGTACACTTTGGGGAATTCTTCCATTTATTTATTCCTTCTTTAGTCAATTTTGCGGTACCTGCGGCCATTATGAGTGTGTTTATCCCGCATTATGTGCCTGAGGCTGAAACGGTAAAGGTTTACACTAAGCCCGGTGCCAAACGCATTGTTGCCCTATTTCTATTTACGATTGCTACCGCGGTGTGTGCTCATTCGTTCTTTGGTATGCCACCCGTGCTAGGCATGATGACTGGGTTAGGTTTTCTGCAGTTTTTTGGTTTCTACCTGCGTAAGACCTTCGATCGCTCGGTAGCGCGCGAACGTGCTAAAGCAGAATTAAGACACGATGAATTGCGTTTACAACAACTGGGTAGTGTCGTGCCTTTTGATGTATTTAACCGTATTGCCCGCGCAGAGTGGGATACGCTGCTGTTTTTTTATGGTGTGGTGTTATGTGTGGGCGGCTTAGGTTTTATGGGGTATTTGAGCTTAGTGTCTGAAGCCATGTACCAGCACTGGGATGTCACTTATGCCAATATCGCGATAGGGGTTTTATCATCGGTTGTTGATAATATCCCGGTGATGTTTGCGGTATTGACGATGAATCCTGATATGAGCTTAGGGCAGTGGTTGCTAGTGACCTTGACTGCTGGTGTTGGGGGCAGTTTATTATCCATCGGCAGTGCTGCTGGGGTGGCCCTTATGGGGCAGGCTAGGGGGATTTATACTTTTGGTGCGCATTTACGTTGGACGCCAGTCATCGCCTTGGGTTATGCGGCGAGTATCTTGGTACATATGTGGATGAATGCCGCGATGTTCTAAAAATGTCGCTTAAGTTTTTTGAAATATAATCGAAAAGAGAGGCATCCATCGGATGCCTCTTTTGGTTTGGAGATTTGATGAGAGATTATTGTGGTTGAACTTGAATTAAACTTAGCTCGTTATTGGCTTTTGCCCCGTAGATCTGGATCGCCAGTTTAATGTGTGCCACTGAACGACTTGGATCCTGCTGTTTCCAATCTAAGCCTGCGATTTCAAATTGATATTTTCCGCCGGCAACCTCAGTCAATTTACCACTGCATTCACCAAGGCTTTGGCAACGATAACTTTGAGTCACATGCCAGCGTTTCCATGCTTTAGGATTAGGGGATTCCTTGGTTTTGTCGGGAAAACCAAAATAGTAAATATCATAGTTTTTTGCCGCTGTGATGGCTTCTTGCTGTGCATCTGTTAGTGAAAACTGAATGGTTCCAGTGCTAACGTTAAATTGCTCGAGTTTAAGATTGATTTGGGTGGCATCATCAATATTCACCGCATTTTCAACCGGAGGTGGTGGCGGTGGTGCTGGTGGCGTTTCTTCCTCCACTTTATTGCTGTCACTGCCACATCCTGCGAGCATCAGTGTCGCTAAGGTCACTGCGAGTAATGGGTATTTCATCACAGCCCCCTTAATTAAAGTGCCCAGTATGGCAAGTGGTGCATTCCATATCCGTTTTCACACTGGCTGCTGAGCCAAAAGTGGTTGTACTACCATGGCATTGTTGGCATTCCTGTGCATCGGGTGTTGGCTTACTGCCATTGAGGGTGGCGATATTTTCCCCTTGATAGGCGCGGTTCAATACATCGACTAAGTAGTAGGCCATCGAGGCGGATAAGCGGTAGCAGCGTTCACCTTTCTTCGCGAATGATAAGCCAGAAGCTTTCGACCAATTACTGATTGATGAGTGGCATAAAACGCTTTTTGCTTTTGATGAACTGCCGACAAGGGCTGTTTTTTCTGCGGTAGAGCCAATACCTGCAACAAATTCCGCTGAGGATAAAGGTAATGTTGTATTTTCGTAATAGCGGAAGGTGTTGGCAATCACCGCATTATTATGACCATTTATGTCATCTAAAATATTCACGAGCATACCTATCGCATTAAGGTTGCCGCAGAGCGTACCTTGTCCCGTAACACCCGCAAAACCATAAGCAGCTAAAGCCGTTGGTATTGTCTTGAACTTGTCGGCATCAGCACTATTGGATTGGGCTAGCATAGTCACAACGGCGTGAAACACTTGGTGCATACAACCACCACCCGTTTCGTAGGCTAATTTTGCGGTTGCCATAGGATCAAGTGGTACATACTTGAGTTTTTCACCTATTGCTAATTGATATTGACCATCGGCATTGGTTGCAGCAAGAACAGAGGTTCCCATCAGCGTGGCGCCCGCTGCCGCGGTGCTAATACCGATAATACGGGTTAATGCTTGGCGTCGATTCATACTCATCTTCTATGTCCTCTTATTATGTAATTACTTTTATTTATCAAATGGTAAAGCAACATTTGTGAGGATGAGTTTAGGGCTTGCAGGGATAAATATTGTGATTTGTAAAGAAGGATATTTACCAAAAAAATATCAATCGAAGGATGAAATATTAATCTGTTTTGTCTGCTAATGAATTTTTTATAATGAGTTTAATCGATTTAAATAGGGTTTGTGTCACGGTATTTGTAGTATTTATGTGAATTTAAATCCATTTATCGCTTATTTCTACACGCTAAAATTACATTTATCCCTGTGAGCCAAAGCAAATTTTTATTTAATTAGGTCTGACCTGAGGGGTGTTTCACGAAATTATATTATTTGCACTCTTTGGGTTAGCAAGATCACAGTAATAATTAGATATCTTGCATAGACTTAACCCCATATTTTTATGAGCTTGGGAGGATATTATGCAACTGGGGGGCTGCTGGTTTGATCGCGAGCGGGGTTTGCTTATCGAGCAGTCCAGAGATGAGTCATGGCATCTTCCTCGAGCCGAACTGCAGGTGCTAAGTTTACTTGTGGAACATCAAGGGAAACTGGTCTCTAAGCATATGCTGAAAACGGGTGATGGTGCTCACCCGCCGTTAACTGACACGTCTGTTGCAAGGGCCGTGTTTATGCTCCGTTCCTTTTTGGGGCCTCAGTACGAAAGTTTGATTGAAACCGTTAAGGGCCAAGGCTACTTACTGCACAGTCCCCATGGCCAATTACCTAGGCAATTTCATCAGAAAGGATTGCAATCCATTTCTTGGTGGGGAGTGTCATTACTTTTTGGTTTAATGTTAGCGCTCTCTCTTTTTTATATCAGTCACATTGATCGGACCATACCGACAGAGCCTTTAATGTCAACTGAACTTCCCCTTGAATCAGGTCAACATATTCGTTTGTATTTATATGCCAATTCAAAAACCAACAATACGTTATTATTCGAGTTAGGCGAGCGCTTAGGGCAGGGACTTACCGCTTGTAAACGCAGCGATTGGGCCGATGTTTATACCTCGCTTTCCCATGATAAGCAATTGTTTTATATAACCCTACGAGGGCATAAACTGGGACAGTCTGTTATCCGTAATATCAAGATCGCGGATCTCAGAAGACCTAAAGAGTTTATTGATGCTCAGTGGCTGCAGGAGGTTGGGATCTGTGGCTAAATGGTTAAAGTGGACGATTAATCTGGCGATCCTATCCGCATTGATTGTGGCTTGTGGCGTGATTTATATGCAATCTGTCTCGAATAAGGCCATCATTTTTAATTGCAGTTCAGAACTTTATGATCGTCACGATAATGCAGAAGATGATGGAAAGTTTTATTTATTAGTCGATGTGCTTATTTCTGCGGGCAATGCACAAATTAATTACCGTTACTTTCATCTTGATGGCACGAGCGCAGGTATGCTGTTAATGCAGGGAGAAGTGAAGAGTATGAAACCCAACAGTATGACCTATAATGTGTCGGTTAAAACCAAAACAGAGTCAGAGGATGTGGCAAAAAAAGATTGGCCAGAACACATGAAATATCTTTCATACATCAGCAGCTTACATTTTAGTGAATCTGGAAGGCATAATCTTAGCATTGAGATACTCGACAGTGATGCTAGCCAAGATTATGCCGTGGTGTTATTTCAACCTAGCAATACTGTTTGTGGCTGTCGAATCGTTAATAGCCGAATTTAATCAGTGTATTTGGTTGGATTTCAGTTTAGATTATGTTTTATCCCCATTGGTTTACAACTGCTTAGCCCCACAGTGTGAGGGTATTAAAGGTCTTTGTGTCTAAGATTCGCGTTAAACAAGAAGAATCCCTATCCATTAAGTTCAGCCACCAGATGGAAAAAGGGGATAGTCGTCAGCTTGATCTCTATTTCTTTCTACCGAAGGAGATGGGCATAGGTTCGCGCACCTTAGATGAAGAAGAATACTATTACAGTTCAATCGTTGGCCGTCGCTCATATTATTCTGAAGGCTTACATTTGCCTTTAGTTCAAGGTCGTTTCGCGAGTTTAAATCGACGGACAGTGGAAGAGTTCAGGTTATACCTTAATCTGTTTGCTTATCAATTTGCTGTTGCAGTTGAAAATGATGTGAAAGAACTCCATCAGCTTACTGATGTGGCGCATTTTTACCTTGCCCTCGATGAGTTATGTGAGCAGATTGGTTTGTTATTGAAGAAGTTTCGCCGTAATGAGCCTGGAGATCCTAAGTGGAAATCTTACTTTGAAAACGCCGATAATTACCTGTCTTGGTTCTGCGAGCAGCAACTGCTAAAAGTGCTTGCCCATGCCACTCGAACGAGCGATTTTTCTGATATCCAAGAACGTGTTTTAACACTTTGTCGCAATGAATGCGCCTACCGTGATGCGAATAACTATAACTCGACGCAAACTAAACAGGATCCTAATCGTATTTCAAATAAGATGCTGTTATTACGTCGTTTAATCCAGCAAGGGGTCGTGCTTAAAGAAGAGTTAAAGCCATTGGGTATTGGCCTTAAAAAGTTTACCACTGGCTTAGCAACTGCCTTAGTGATGTTAGTGGTATCGGCGCTCATCATTAAAGCTCAGGGAGCCTTTAGCGGTTTTACTATCGCGTTAGTTCTGACGTTGGCGGTGATTTATGGCTTTAGGGAAATCTTTAAGGATGATGTGCGTAATGCCATGTGGCGATTTATTCAACGTGGACGCCCCCGCTGGAGCCGTATTTTACGGGATACAACAAGTCAGGCTGTGATAGCTAAGCAGTTAGTATGGTTAGAGTTTATGCGTCAGCAGGATTTACCTGATAAAGTGAGTGAGATCTTAAAGCACAGACATAGCCAAAATAAAGTCGATGCCGAAATCTTGCATTATAAGATTGCGACTAAAGTTAACCACAGTGAGTTTCAAGCTGGCTATTCGACCATTCAGGAACAGGTCAATTTTAGTTTCGTCCCTTTTGCCCGTTACTTAGAACGGGGAAAAGCAAAAATTTACAAGGAAGTTGAAGGTAAAATTAGCCATGAATCGGTTGAACGCCGCTATCAAGTTAACTTAATTTTAGTGTTGCGAGAGGGACGCGAGGAGCCACAATATACACGTTATAAGATCACCATGAATCGCTCTGCCATTATTGAAATTACACAGAGTCAACTGCCTGACGCTATCAATTCAGGAACCATTAAGGCTGACGACGAGTAAAGGCTTGGCCAATATTTTGATCATTATTTTGCTTTGCACGTTTGAGTGCAACTTCAGCATTGCTGAGGTATTGCTCTAATGTTTGGCCCTCTTTATAACCTGCAATACCTATGGTTATCCCTTCACCTAATCCGTTACTATTTAACTTTTCCATTGTGTTAAGCGCAAAATGATGGGCTTGGGTTGCATCTGTGTCCGGTAAAATCACAATAAGTTTGCCGAGTTGCCAGTGTAGAATTTGATAGTGTGCTGGTATTTCAAGCAATAGTTGCACTTCGACTTCCTGTTGGCGAGTTTCGAGTTGATCGATATCGCTCATATGGCTCAACATCCCTTCCGGATTGATATCCATCAGCAACAAACTTGAGTGGTTGCGGCTTTGGGGAGATAACGAGGTGAAATAGCGTTCTAAATCAGAGAGGCTGAGTAAAATAGTACTACGGTGGGGAACATAGTTACGTGGCTCGATACCGTGAATACGAACAGCCGCTTGCTCTAAGGTGCAGATAATAAAGTCAATTTCACCATCGGCAGCAACATGTCCATTAAGCGTTGCTTGCAAGCAATTTGAGTGACGCAGATTAGGTGAGCAAAGAATTTGCCCTTGCCACTGGCCTTGCATACTAATTTGTGCCGTTATCCGTTGCCACTGGTTACCAATATCATTGGCAAGTAGTGTGGCAAGATCATGGTTGAGTTCACCATTAAGTTGCATAAGGCTATCGAATACGGGGTTGATCTTAATGAGTTTGCCATTGGCATCTGTCAGCGCAGTGGCAACCGTATTATCACAGAGTAAATCACTCAAGAAGGCTTGTTCTTTACTGCTAACCAGTTCACTGATATCTGTGAGCGTCACCAATAAATGGGGCAACCCTCTGCCGACTCGCGGTGCTTGGCGTATTTGGGCTCGTAGCATTGGGCCACCAATGCTTTCGAGTGAGATTTCTCCTGCCCACTGTCCTTGCCTGTACACCTGATCCATGATTTGGGCTTGGGTGACATCGTCTAAACAAAGCGTTCTTTGTAAGCTACGGTCTGTCATTTCATCCAGTGGCACTAAGGTCCATTCAGACGCGTTTGAATTTGCGCTAATGATCCGCGCTTGTTCGTTAGCAAGAATAAAACCTATATCACTATTAAAGAGTCCATTAGCAACATCGATACTATATTGGCGTGACCGTTGTTGAAGACGATACATATGACTTAGCAATATAACCCATGCTGCTAATAAGGTGAGTATTAAGGCTGCAACTATCACAATGTTTTGCCATTGTGCAAAGCGTGCTGCGATATCGGCATGACGAATATAGGAAAGTAAGAAGTATTGACGCCGAGTTTCATGCTGCGCGGTTAGTTCCACTTTAAGATAGACAAAGGTCGCTTCATCACCATGGAACTGGCCAAAATTATTCATCGACATTTCTCGCCACAGCGCTGGATTACTTTGGCGTAGGCTAGCACCTAAGGTTTCTGGCATATTGGCAAGTGGAGCGAGATTACTCACCCCTGCATAAAGTAACCCTTGGGTATCGAGTACTAACATTGGGGATTTATCACTCGAAAATGCGGGTTTTATTGCCTCGAGCATTTGTACAGTGGAATTGTAGGTAACAAGGTAGCCCATTGAACTTTGATCTGGCTTTTCAAGCCAGACCATTTGGTACATATATGGCTCTAACATCCCGTTGAGGGGAACGAACTCAAGCGGTGAAGTATAAACCTCTCGTCCACCCATGCTACGGCTAGTATTAAGTAGCGAAGGGGGTAATGCCTCAGTGCTGAAGTTAGCGGGAGTAGAAAAGGTATAATTGCCTTGAGGATCAAACAGCGCAATCCCGAGTAATTCTGGGATATGTTGAACTAGCTCTTGCCAACTTTCCTGTAACTTTTGTTGTTGTGCAGTCGTTGGATTTTTTAAGTATTGCTTAAGTAACTCATCCTTAGCGAATAATTGGGTTCTAAATTGTTGAAAGGCGACTTTGTCTGTAATTAAGGTGCCAATGGTTTGTAGCTCACTGTATCGCTGCGTTGCCCATTCTTCTTGAAGACGGCGCTCCCCTAATGTAATGATTAAATTAGTTATTATTAGCATGCAAATCAATAACATAGATAGCTGGCTTGCAATGGCTAGCAAGCGTTGATGTGACCAATGCAGCCCTTGGGCTAGTGAGAGTCGTGGTGCTAAGGTGTGTATGCTTGAGGTTGTCTTCAGCATGGGCCGATTATGCGTTTATGAGCCATTAATTGGGCTATGTTAACACGAAAGAGTCAACGCGAAAGAATTGTTACGCAGTACAGATAGCTGAGAAGATCAAGGTCTAAAGCATAAGAATGTTTATAACCATTCATTTGTCGACTTGAATACGCGATTGATGCTATTCATTTATCCAAGCGCGCCTAAGATTCTGTGTTTGAAATCACAACCATTTGCGAGTACCTGTTCACGGCAGAGATCAATATCTACCCCCTCTAATCCTTCAATCGCAGACACTTGTACTGTTTCGATATAATGGGGGGCTAGGGCAATAAAAGCATTTACAGCATGGTAGGAATCAGCCAATTTGGGGCGGCAATGTTGGTTATAGGCAGCCTCATTATCCGCATTAAGCGAAATCGATAAGCTGTCTACACATTCGGCTAATTCGGGCAAAATATTACGGCGGTGAACGAGATTACCTAGGCCATCAGTATTGACTCGTACTCGGCCACCCCTTTGTTTGATCTCTTTGGCTACGGCAATAAGGGTCGGTAGATTTAATGTGGGTTCCCCGTAACCGCAGAAGACATATTCCTCAAAATCATGGACATTGCCTAACAATGGGATAATTTCTTCTGGCTTTGGCTGGTGGGTTAAAGCGAGTTGATATTCATGGATCTGCTTACTGCCATTATGTTTTGGACAGAAAACACAACGTAGGGTGCAGCGCCCGGTTATATTGAGATAGCGGCTCTTGCGAATATCGTAGACTAAGGTTTCAGTCGCACAGGTTTCATTTGTGCACACTTCTTGGGTGACATGACCATTAGGTAGGGTCTCGGTGGCTTTTATATGAGCCTCGTTCTTACTCTTGGAAGGGACTGAATTCGGCATAATATACGTTCTATTTGCTGATGCGATAACTTATGGAGAGTTTAACGAAAGCCCTTTAGGATAACTGCCACGTAGATCGCAACTTTAGTTTTCATAAAACACTGTTAGATATAAGTTCAACAGCATTTGCATAAAAAAAGAGAGCTAAGGCTCTCTTTTTTCTAGGACATTCCTGTTATCGCTTTTCGTTTAGGGACTTAAACTCCACCGTGTGAGTGCCTGCCGTGTCTATATGCATATCTTCAGCTTTTTTAGGACGCCACCACCAGTGGAAAAATCGACTACCGGTACGTTTAGCATCATCAAGAATGATATAGAGCAGCGGGACTAAGATCAGTGTTACGACTGTCGAAAATAAGATACCAAAGGCGAGAGAGGTTGCCATTGGGATCACTATTTGTGCCTGTAAACTGCGTTCGAGAATAATGGGCACGAGTCCAACGAAGGTCGTGAGTGATGTCAGAATAATTGCCCTAAAGCGATAGCAGCCAGAGTCGATTGCCGCCTGTCTGACCGAAAGCCCTTGCTCCCGCGCTCTGTTAACAAAGTCGACCAAAATCAATGAGTCGTTTACGACCACTCCCGCCAGTGCCACTATGCCACAAAGGCTTAATACGCTCATTGCGAGCCCTTGGACTAAATGACCAAAGAGTGCTCCGATAATCCCAAAGGGGATGACCGACATGATGATAAGTGGTTGGCTGTAGGACTTGAGCGGCACTGCCATCAAAGCATAAATGGTGAACAGGGCAAAGAAAAAGCCCTGTATTAACCCCACCATGGCATTTTGCTCATCCAAGCTGCCGCCATCTAATGCCGTTTGAATTTTGGGATACTTGGCCTGCAATTGTGGCAGGTAATCTTTTTGAATTTCCTGTACCACCTTGGAAGGTTCAACTTTGTTTTTATTGGCATTTGCCGTGATAGTAATGGCTCTTTTACCATCTACACGGGTGATAGAGGCATAGGAGTCTCCCTTTTCAATTTGTGCCACAGTGGAAAAGGGGACTGATGCGCCTTGTGGAGTACGGATCAGCATATTCTCCAAATAGCCGACGGTTCGACGCTGCTCTAATGGGTAGCGCACCATGACTTTAATTTCTTCTTTATTACGTAAAATACGTTGTGCCTCATAGCCATAAAACCCATAACGTACCTGACGAGCTAAATCGGAAAGTGTTAAGCCAAGGGCTTCGGCTTCTGGGCGTATTTTTAAGCGAATCTCGTGGCTACCCGATGAGAAGTTGTCTGCAATATCATATACACCTTCATAGGTTGCCAGCTTTTGTTTGAGATCGCGCGATGCTGCGGATAACTCTTCGAGATCCGTTGAGGTTAATCTAAAAGAAATATCCCCACCGCCACCAGCATTAGTACTGGCATCAAAATTCAGCTTTTTAACGGATAGCAGTTCAGGGAGCTGTTCACGCCAAGCGGCCGCAATGGTAACACCATCAACTTCTCTATCTTCACCCTTGGTGAGTTCGGCAAAGATAAATGCTGAAGTGCGAGAACTCATATTGATAAAGCTATGTTTGACAACTTGATAGCCGTTTTCTTTCTCCATCTTGGCATTCATTTGATACAGCGCTTCTTCAATGCTCTGCACCACTTTCAGAGTGTTTTGCTCGGAGCTACCTTCGTCCATTTCAAGCTGAACTTGAATAAAATCAGATGGAATATCGGGGAAGAAGACCCAACGCACTTTACCGCTCGCGACGAGGGCAATGGATAAAATCAATACTCCAATAAAGGCGGCGACGACGTTATAGCGGTGCTTGATACAAAACTCGAGAAAATGACGATAATGGTGGTGAATAAAGTGTTGTACACCGTTGTTAAATTTTGCCTTGAAACGCCCAAATGCTCCCCTAGGCTCACCCGGTTTTTTAAACTTCATATGTGCTAAATGCGCAGGAAGAATAAATTTAGATTCGACTAAGGAGAATGCAAGGCACATGATTACTACCATGCCGATAGATTTCCAAATGATCCCCATAGGACCCGAAACTAGCAACATAGGAATAAAGGCTGCGATTGTAGTTAATACCCCAAAGGTCGCTGGCATAGCGACTTTTTGGGCACCACGGATCACATGATCGATTGAGTGGCCGTGGCGTTCCACTTCACTGTATGCGCTCTCTCCAATAACAATGGCATCATCCACCACAATCCCGAGTACAAGGATAAAGGCGAATAGGGTCAACATGTTGATGGTCATAGAGAAAGGTTCTAGCGGCATGATGAGCATAGTGCCGAGGAAGCACACTGGTAGTCCCACCATCACCCAGAATGCCAGTTTCAGATCGAGGAACAAGGCCAAGATAAGAAAAACCAGCAAAGCGCCGTAGAACATGTTTGACATCATCATATTTAAACGGCCTTGGAGGTAATGGGTCATATCCCCCCAAGTGTCGAGCTGTGCATTCGCTGGCAGTGTAGCGCGTCGGTTCTCGACATATTGTTTAACTTGGGCAGCAATATCTAAGGCGTTTTGATCATCAATACTGATGACTTCGATAATGGCTGCGGGTTTGCCATTAAAGCGGGTGTATTCCAAGCGTTCTTCAAAATCGTCTTTGATTGTTGCCACTTGGGGCAACATCACTCGACTGCCATCGGCGCGGGTGGTCAGCACTATATTGGCAAAGTCATCCCCCGTGTAGGCTTGGCCTTTAGTACGCAGCAGAATATCGCCATCCTCGGCACGAATCGAACCGCCGGGCAAATCGATGGATGAATTTTGTACTGCTAGTGCGACCTGTGAGAAGGTTAGGCCATATTCACGTAACTTATCCTCAGAGACTTCGATACTGATTTCATAATCTCGAACTCCAGTGACTTTGGCGCGGGTCACGGCAGGCAATTGAGTTAAATCGTCACGAACCGATTTAGCTAATTCCTTCATATCATGCAGTGTCATATCGCCATAAACAGATACCCAAATAACGTTATTTTCGGGTTTGATCTGATAAATATTGGGTTTTTCGATATTCACAGGGAAGGTGGAGATAGCATCTAGCCTAAGTTTGGCCTCGTCTAAGACGTTTTGTACATCGTAGCCATCTTCAACTTCGATGGTAATTGATCCTACACCTTCACTGGCAACCGAAGTCACCTTCTTAATGCCGTTGATATCTTGGATGGCTTCTTCAATTTTGATATTGATGCCTTCTTCAATTTCCTGAGGGGCAGCGCCTGGGTATGCGACAGAAATACTCAGTAAATTCAGGTTGAATGAAGGAAATACTTCCTTATTGATCAGTACGGTACTAAAAAGGCCGCCAATCAGTAGCGCCCACATCAAAAGGTTAGCTGCCACACTGTTTCGGGCAAACCAAGCGATAATCCCTTTTGGAGTCTCCATTATTTGACTCCAGTAGCGGCAAGGCTGGACTCTGGCGTATCATCTTTAGGCACGCTAACGGGTAATGCCGCTTCGCCTAGCACCTTAACCAATTGGCCATTAGCCATAGTGTTTGAGTGGCTTGTGGCAACCCGTTCACCGGTTTTTAAGCTGTCTTTGATATAGACATTTTCTAAATCGCTGCGGACGACATTAACATGGCGCATTTCAACGATATTTTTATCATCAATCAGGACCACTTGGTCGTTGCGAACCACATGCCTTGGCAGTTTGACTATGCCATCGACTGTGCGACCTTTAATCACGGCATTGACAAAACTGCCGTATTTTAACGGTAAACTGCCGGCGATTTTCTGCTCACGTAAGTAAGGATCTTTAATCTCTGCGACCAAGTAAACCATACGATTTTCTGCATCGATCACGCCTTCACTACGAATGATATTCCCTGACCAAGTATTTTCTTTACCTGCGAGTGAGGCACTTAAGGTCACTTCAGTATCTGGATTATCGACGGACTCTAAATAGGCAAGATCGTCATTAGAAATCGGTAAGCGGATTTCGGCAATGCGTGTGTCGTACAGTTCACCTAGGTTTGTCCCTAGACTAACGTATTGACCTAAATCGACGTTTCTGGCTTTGATTATGCCATCAAAGGGAGCTCGGATAACGGTGCGTTCAAGATTACGTTGTGCACGTGCCAATGCCGCTTGGGCGTATTTCACATTAGCTTGTTCTTTTTTGAGTTGCGGAATACGTAAACCTAACTCGGGCGGTAACCCTTTGTCATAGCCCTTGAACTCAATTTTAGCGACTTCACCACGGGCAATTTCTTCATTCAATGCAGCAGTGGCTTGTGCCAGTGTCGCTTCTGCTTGCATTAAATCGGCTTCATAATCAGAGGGTTCGATTTGAGCCAATTGATCGCCTTTCTTGACAATGCCACCTGCAACAAAGTGAGGCGAAATGGTGAGCATTCTGCCTTGAACCTCAGTGACTAACTGGGTTTTATACTTAGGTGTTACAACGCCATAGGAAGGCAGGTTTAACGATACCGTTTGCTGTTCAACTTTGATCACATCAACGATAGGGATGGGGATTTCTTCAGGCTTTTGTTCAGGCGCCTCCTTTGTTTTCATCAACAAGGCTGCGCCAACAACAAATAGCAGCAGAATAAAAAAAGGAGACAGTCTCCGTAGTAGAGTTTTCATCATGTTATGGCAATATCCATGCTAAATAGCGTAATGGGCTTAAAGTATCAGAGTCTGACCTACCAATAAATTTATTTTTGTAAACTAAATGTGTCTAAAACTGATGTGGGGACACATATACTGATTATGTATTAGCATTTGAGCGAAAATTAGAGCGATAAAGTGTCGGAAGGTTCAGTTAGATAATTGGAAACTATTGAAATAATAAATAATACCTACTGAGGGCAATAGCGCTAAATCAGCCGTATTTCATTCTCTATATTCTGATATTAAAGGGCGTAGCCAACCCAATTAATGAGTAGAGTTAAATGTAAGTAATAAAAAAGCCGCATTTCAGCGGCTTTAGTTTAACTATTTTAAGTCATGTATTACTT
Source organism: Shewanella sp. JNE2 (assembly GCF_023159115.1). Lineage (NCBI taxonomy): Bacteria > Pseudomonadati > Pseudomonadota > Gammaproteobacteria > Alteromonadales > Shewanellaceae > Shewanella > Shewanella sp. JNE2. The sequence continues at coordinate 901,935 of NZ_CP096169.1, forward strand.
CTTTTTGCGGGCGATTTTACTCGCTTTCTTGGCCGCTTCTTTTTTGCTTGTTTTCTTTGCAGCTTCTTTCGCTTTCACTTTGGCTTTTTTCTTGCCCGGTGTGCGCGCTTCTTTATTCTTTGGACGTAACTCTTCAATCACTCGGCGTTTTAATGGTTGCTCAATATAACGCTCGATTTTACCGACGATACGCATATCGTGGGCTTCGGCAAGCGAAATTGCAGTACCTTTGGCGCCAGCGCGGCCAGTTCGACCAATTCGGTGAATATAGGTATCGGCAGAGCGAGGCATATCAAAGTTGATCACATGAGTAATGTCGTCGATATCGATACCGCGGGCGGCAACATCGGTTGCGAGCAATACGTTGACTTCACCTTTAGTAAAGCGACTCAATGCTTGGAAACGTTTCTTTTGTTCCATATCGCCACGCATGAAGGCGCAGGGAATGCCGGCTTTGAGTAACTGGCCTTCTAAGCTAGTGACTATGTCACGGGTTTTTACAAACACAATAGTGCGTTTGACATCTTCTTGGCGCAGCAAATGGCAGAGTAGGGCAAACTTATGCTCTTTATCGTCGGCTAAATGGATCCATTGGTGGATTTTTGCCTTTTCGCTACGGGGCGCATCAACATCGATTTCTATTGGATCTTTTAACACTTCGCGGGCAAAACGCTGCACACCGCCGCCTTCTAAGGTCGCCGAGAACAGCATATTTTGTTTACGACCTTGGGCTTCGAGTGCGATGGCTTGGACGACGGATGAAAATCCCATATCGAGCATACGATCGGCTTCATCGATGATCAGTATGTCAACTTCTTCAGCGCTGAATTTGCCTTTATCTAGGTATTCCATCAAGCGGCCAGGCGTCGCAACCAGAATATCTACGTTCCCTGCCAGCGCTTCTTCCTGCGGTGCGTAGGGAACACCACCAGTAATGATGGCAATATCTAGCCCTTGGTCCGTGGCTAAGTGGCAAGCATAGCGATGAATTTGGCTCGCTAACTCACGGGTGGGGGTGAGAATTAATATGCGTGCTTGGCCCGAAAATCGACGGGGGAAATCGATTAAATGTTGTAGTGCAGGCAGTAAAAAGCTTGCGGTTTTGCCTGTGCCAGTCGGGGCGCGTGCCAGAATATCCCTCTGTTCTAGCGCATAGGGGATAGTTTCTTGCTGAATTGTGGTGGGCGAATGATGCCCCATGGCTTTTAATGACTCGAGTAAACTTGGGTCAAGGTGGAAATCTTCAAATTGCATGCACGGCGTCTCGACGGATAATAGCCGAGCATTATAAAGGTTATGTTGGTTAACTTAAATAACTTATCTATCTCTCCTGTGTTTATCTTCGCGCTTAGTGGTGAATCGCGAGATCAGAGCTTAAGGTAAAAATCTTGGGTTAAGTGCACCATAGCTTGGCTATATTGCCCAGAGGTATCGCGCAGGGTGAGTTCGCTCACTTTAGGCTCAACAGTACGGTGAGTTTGTGCTGTCAGTAGGCATAACACCCGATTGGCCCTTTTGCCTTCAACACTTTTGATATCGACTCTTTCTACCCACTCGAGCCTAGATTGGCTTAGTAAATGATTAAAATTATGTAGGCTTTGTATTGGCAGGATCAAGCTAGCGAGCCCATTGGGTGAGAGGCATTGCTCAATTGCTGCGAGTAATTCGTTAAAGCTTAATTGATCGGTGTGGCGAGCCATCGCTCTTTGGGATAATTGTGCCTGAGGGCCATGCTCAAAATAGGGGGGATTACAGATAATATGATCAAAATAGCCTTGATATTCCTCAGCTTGACTAAGCTGCTGAATACTCCCTTGCACTAAGCGTATCCGCGATGCCCAAGGACTTTGAGCAATATTGTGTTGGCAAGCGATGGCAGCCGTATCGTCTAATTCGATACAAGTAATGTTGGCTTGGCTGCGTTGAGCCGCCATTAAACCCAATATGCCACTACCTGCACCTATGTCTAAGATCTGTTTCGCGTTGGTCAGCGGCGCCCAAGCACCCAAGACTACTGCATCGGTACTGACTGCCATGCCGCAGTTAAGGTCATCGATATGAAACTGTTTGAAAGTAAATGCCATGGGTGATCAGTTTTAGGTTGGATTTCGGATATAAAGTGCGATTGAGTGGCGTATATTCTAAATCCGACTTCGCGTTTTTGGCTAACGCTTTTAAACAGCGGTTATTGTGTATTTTGTATGAATATTCGCGATGCTTCTCGGACAACTTTTACCGATTTCACTTAATTGACTGTTAAATTTATTAGCTTTGTAACCTCAAATTAGCAGTTAGTTAGCATTACTTTACTTTTTTGAGCAAATTCCTCTTGTAAACTTGCATTGGTTTTTCAAGTCTGGTATTAGTTCTGCCCCCATTTTTAATCACTTTTATGGTTAACGGATAGGTAAACGGGTTTCTTGAGGTAAAAATAGGCTATTGCTGCTATTTTTTATTCCATCTTTGTTTATAAACTCGGCTGATATCAGTCATATTTACCACGGAATTGTGTAAACATAGATTTGCACTCCGGATGGGCTTTGTTTTAGCTATAGCTAATCGACACATAATCACTTAAGTTTGTAAAAAAACAATAAGACAAGATGGGGCTTCCAGTGCAAGACAATCAGATGAGTATCGGGGATACATTAGGTTTAGGTTTTATGACCTTTGCGTTTTTTTTAGGGGCGGGAAATTTAATATTCCCACCGTTTGCTGGCATGTTAGCTGGTGAGAATATGCCTCTTGCTATGCTAGGCTTTTTGATTACCGCCGTAGGTTTACCTTTAGTGGGACTCATCGCAGTCGCTAAGGCTCAAGGTAAGGTTATGGCAATGTTGCCAGTATTTGCAGCAACGGCATTGGCGATTGCGATTTATATTATTATTGGTCCTGCATTTGCGGCGCCACGAACAGGTTTAGTGGCTTATGAGATTGGCGCTAAACCTTTTATCGATAACACGACCACAACAATGTTAGTCGGTAATGTTGAGCTTAACCTGTCGCAACTTATCTACACGTTGTGCTTCTTTACAGTCACTATGTTACTCGCGTTGTTTCCTGGCAAGTTGCTTGATAGTGTTGGTAAAGTTCTGACCCCTATTCTACTGTTGTTACTCGTTAGCCTTGCTGCGTCTGTACTTTTTTTACCTGCATCAGATGTAGGGCTGGCCGTGGGGGATTACCAGAAACATCCTTTGACGAAAGGTATTCTGGAAGGCTACAACACCATGGATACTTTGGCCTCACTCATGTTTGGTATGTTGATTATTGATATTTTGCGTAAAAAGGGCATTGAACAGCCGAGTGCGCAGACAAAGCACCTCATTCGCGCCGCCTTTATCGCTGCCGCCGGTCTTGCCTTTGTTTATGTGTCATTGTTCTTTTTAGGTGCGACGGCGGGTGATATTGCCGTAGGCGCTAAAAACGGTGGTGAAATATTAACAAACTATGTTACCCACGAGTTTGGCAGCCTAGGTACTTTGTTGCTGTCGGCTGTGGTGTCTCTGGCCTGCTTAACCACGGCGGTGGGACTTGTGAGTGCATGCTCTGAGTTTTTCAATGAGTTAATGCCAAAGCTTTCTTATCGTTTCTTAGTGGTTGTGTTAAGTGCTATTTGTGCCTTGATTGCTAACGTCGGGCTTTCACAACTGATTAATATCAGTATTCCGGTGTTGATGGCCGTTTATCCTGTGGCGATTGCACTGGTTGCGGTGACGTTCTTAACCGAATATTTTCCACGGCCACAGTTTGCTCACCGTATGACTCTCTCTGTCGCGCTGCTATTTGGTATCTTCGATGGGATGAAAATCGCAGCTAAAAGTCTAAAGGGTGAAGATGGTAAAGGCGTGACGGAAGCGGCGCAGAGCTTTATCGATGTGGTCAGTGGTATGTCACCCACATTGTCGATTTTACCTCTGTATGAAGAGGGGATGGCTTGGTTATTGCCAACCTTAGTGGTGATTGTGTTGTGTTTAATTATTCGTGGTGGCGGTGCAAAAACGGTCACTACGGCATAAACAAAGACGCTGCCAGTAGCGGGTGAATTAAGTTAATATCAACGGCGTATCCTTAATATAAGAATACGCCGTTTTTTATGGAGTATGTGTGCCTAAGACATATCAGAGCGATCCACTTATTGATGCTTTTCTTGATGACCTATGGTCGAGCAAGGGATTGAGTGACAATACGTTGTCTGCCTATCGTACGGATTTACGCCATTTTGATCGCCATCAACAGCGTCATGGCACCACATTGCTTGAGGCTACCGCGGCAGATGTTCGATCCTATTTAGCATTGAGATTAGAACAACATTTTGCGCGCACCAGTAGTGCAAGATTGCTCAGCAGTTTACGACGTTTTTATACCTACTTACTGCTGACTAAACAGATTGCTGCCGATCCTATGGCTTTGATAGAGTCGCCCAAGTTAACGCGTCATTTACCCCATTCGTTAAGCGAATCTCAGGTCGATAGATTGCTGTCTGAGCCCAATGTCGATGATCCTGTTGAATGCCGCGATAAAGCCATGCTCGAACTGTTATATGCAACGGGCTTGAGGGTGAGCGAGCTTGTTGGTTTGACGATGGAGCAGATGAGCCTACGCCAAGGTTTAGTGAGGATTGTGGGCAAAGGTGGCAAAGAGCGTTTAGTGCCACTAGGTGAATTGGCAGTTACAGAGGTGGAAGCCTATTTAAAATTTGCGCGGCAGGAATTACTTGGTCATAAACAATCCGATGTGGTGTTCCCGTCTAACCGTGGGCAGATGATGACGCGGCAAACCTTTTGGCACCGCATTAAACTTTATGCGCTGCGGGCGGGGATTGAAACTGCGCTTTCACCCCACACATTACGCCATGCCTTTGCGACACATTTACTCAACCATGGTGCCGATCTGCGAGTCGTGCAATTGCTTTTGGGTCACAGTGATTTATCAACAACCCAGATTTATACCCATGTTGCACGGGCAAGATTACAGGAGTTGCACCAACAGCATCATCCAAGAGGTTGAATTTAGTTACAGTATAAATTTGCATTCTGTATGGCTTGTCTGTAACTTTTTGCCACCATACAGGGTCTATTGAGTATCTCGAGCTAGAACGGCCCAATATCTCGTTATCGTGACACAATTTATAGGATGTCCCATGAAGTTGACCCCTGCATTATCATTGGTTTTTACACTCCTTGTTGCACCACTCGCCAGCGCAACAACCACCACTTCTCCTGATACTGCTGCGATTAAGCAAAAACTCAGTGAGATGTTAGATGTCGAAGTGATTTCGATGCAGGATGCTCCGGTGGAAGGTTTGTATCAAGCCATGACGAACCGTGGCGTACTTTATATTAGTCGTGATGGCTCAAAGCTATTCCACGGTAATGTATATGATATCGATAAAGGCATGAAAAACCTGACAGAAGCCGCATTAGCGGGCCCACGTATCGCGATGATGAAACCGCTTGAAGATCATATGTTGGTCTACAAAGCCAAAAATGAAAAACATGTCATTACCGTATTTACCGATGTCAGTTGTGGTTATTGCCGTAAGTTACATAGCCAAATGGATGAATATAATAAGCTAGGTATTACAGTACGTTATTTAGCTTTTCCGCGCGCGGGTGTGCCTTCGGCTAATGCAGATGAGATGCAGGCTATCTGGTGTGCTAAAGATCCATTAAAAGCCATGACGAATGCCAAAGCGGGTCAAACAGTGCCAGCTGCCACCTGTGATGCTAAAATTGCCGAGCAATATGCATTAGGCACAAGTTTTGGTGTTAATGGTACACCAGCGATGATCCTAGCCGATGGCAGTATGATCCCAGGTTATCAACCACCTGAAGATTTATTACGCACCTTAGATATGCGCCAATAATTCGAATCAGGGTAAATTTATCCCACGAAAGGTGAGCTTAAAACTCACCTTTTTGTTATCTTATTGCCACGATTTAATGAGAGTTTGAGTCCCTTGATCCATAAGATAGTCCGTCGCCCAACCGTTGATGACAGTCATTTACCCGTCCATCTTCCACCTCTGTTAAAACAGCTTTATGCTCGCCGAGGTGTCATGCCCCATGAATGCGAGCTTGCGCTTCAAGGGCTTTTACGCCCAGAAACGATGAAAGGCTTGATTGAGGCCGCAGCCATTATTGCTGATGCGATGCAGGCGAATAAGTCGATTTTAATCGTGGGTGACTTTGATGCCGACGGTGCAACATCAACGAGTGTGTGTATGTTAGCGCTACGGATGATGGGCGCTCTGAAAGTGGATTATTTGATCCCCAATCGCTTTGATTATGGTTATGGACTCAGCCCTGAAATTGTCGCGGTTGCCGCCTCGAAACAGGCTGAACTATTAATTACAGTTGATAATGGTATTTCCTCAATAGAAGGTGTTGCAGCGGCTAAAGCCTTTGGTATGCAAGTGATTATTACCGACCATCATTTACCCGGCCATGAATTACCGGCTGCCGATGCGATAGTGAACCCTAACCAACCGGGCTGTCCATTTGCCAGTAAATCAATCGCGGGGGTTGGCGTTGCCTTTTATTTGATGACAGCACTAAGGGCAGAATTGCGGACGCGAAACTGGTATCAATCCCGCGGCATCGCTGAGCCCAATTTAGGCACACTGCTCGATGTTGTCGCCCTAGGCACTGTTGCCGATGTGGTATCACTCGATGTCAATAATCGTATTTTAGTCGAAGCGGGTTTACAGCGTGTGCGAGCGGGTCGTTGCCGTGTAGGGATTACCGCGCTGCTTGAGGTGGCTAAGCGAAATCCGGCGCGCATTGTCGCATCTGACTTTGGTTTTGCCGTGGGGCCTAGGCTTAATGCTGCGGGTCGTCTCGATGAAATGGCCTTAGGGGTCGAAACGCTACTCTGCGAAGATATAATGTACGCTCGGCGCATGGCCGCAGAGCTTGATGGGTTAAACCAAGAGCGTCGCGAGCTGGAAGTTGGTATGCAGCAGGAAGCCTTAAAAAGCCTAGAGCATTTAAAGCTCAACGAAGCTGAATTACCTTGGGGTATCGCCTTATTTCAAGAAGATTGGCATCAAGGCGTTATCGGGATTTTGGCCTCGCGCATTAAAGACAAATATCATAGACCCGTGATTGCCTTTGCCGATGCGGGCAATGGTGAAATTAAAGGTTCGGCGCGTTCGATAAAAGGCTTGCATATGCGCGACTTGCTCGAGTTAGTGAACACTCGCCATCCAGGACTGATTATCAAATTTGGCGGTCATGCAATGGCGGCGGGTTTATCGCTCAAAGCGGGCAGTTTTGCGACATTTGCTAAAGCCTATGATGATGCGGTGCGTGAACAGCTTAAACCTGAGTTATTAACGGGCGAGCTTTGGTCCGATGGGGAACTCACTCCTACAGAGTTGAATCTTGAAATTGCTCAGCTATTGCGTAATGCGGGGCCTTGGGGACAAGCTTTCGAAGAGCCGCTCTTTGATGGTTATTTTAAAATAGTGCAGCAGCGCCTTGTTGGTGAGCGCCACCTTAAGCTTGTGCTCGAAACCCAATGCGGCACTGTGATGCTCGATGCCATTGCCTTTAATGTGGATTTGCACACTTGGCCCGATGCGACAATTAATCATGCTCGAATTGTCTATAAACTCGATGTGAATGAGTATCGCGGCAATTTTTCGCTGCAACTGATGGTTGAACAAATCGAAGCTATGTAAGCCTCAGATGACAAGGAGTTCAGTTGAAATCATTATCTGATAAAAAAATCCGCCAACTACTTAAGCGTTTTGCTTGGATATATGCAGCTTGTCTAAGCATTCCTCTTATATCAACCTTACTCACCTCTAAGGCACAGGGGCAAGTGCTGCTTATCGGGATTTGGCCTGTTGCCTCCTTATTTTATTTTCTCGCTTACCGTCATTTAGCTAAATCATTTCATTTTGAAATCAATCGTCACTTAGCCTTTAGTTATCATGGTGGTGGTACGTTAGCGGGGGCTTTGTATTCGCTAGCTAAATTGGTGTTATTTGCGATGGCTTTTATGCTATTTATCAGTGCAAAACAGACCTAGGTTAAGCGGCATTTATCGATATATTGGAGTGACAAATGGAATACCGAGTCAGTACAGAGCAATCTGAAATGGATTTTGAGGTTATCCATGGTTTTATCAGTAAGAGCTATTGGGCGCAGGGAATACCCAAGGCGCTGTTGCGTACAGCGCTTAGTAACAGTTTATGCTTTGGGGTCTTTGATAAGGATAATCAGCAAGTGGCCTTTGGCCGCTTAATTACCGATAAAGCCACTTTTGCCTACCTTGCCGATGTGTTTGTACTCGGATCCCACCGCGGTTTAGGTTTAAGCAAGTTGATGATGGCAGCAATTATGGAACATCCTGAGCTGCAAGGCTTAAGACGCATAATGCTCGCCACCCGCGATGCCCATGGGCTTTATGCCCAGTTTGGATTTAAAGCGGTCGATGCACCAGAAACCTTAATGCAAATTCGGTTAGAAAATCCTTATCAATGCCTTAGTTGACATCAAAAAATAGCCAGCAAATGCTGGCTATTTTGTTGGCGTTAGCTTTGATGTCTGTTAACGAAGCCTTAAGCTGCTTTGGTCGCGGCGGTCTCTTCATCGCTGTGGCGAATTAAGTAATCAAATGCCCCCAGTGATGCGGTCGCGCCGCTGCCCATGGCGATAATAATTTGCTTAAACGGTGAGTTAGTGACATCACCTGCGGCAAAAATACCTGGGACTGAGGTTTGGCCGCGTTCATCGACGATGATTTCGCCCCTTGGGGTTAATTCCACTGTGCCTTTTAACCATTCCGCATTGGGTACTAGCCCAATCTGCACGAAGATCCCTGCCAGCGCGATATGGTGGCTTTCACCCGTTGCGCGGTCGGTGTAGTTTAGGCCATTCACCCGAGTGCCATCGCTCGTCACTTCAGTGGTCATCGCTTGGGTAATGATTTTAATGTTACCCATAGATGCGGCTTTACGTTGCAGCACATCGTCGGCGCGCAGGGTTTTATCAAATTCCAGTACTGTTACATGTTCTACTATATTTGCTAAATCGATGGCTGCTTCTATACCCGAGTTACCGCCGCCGATCACCGCCACACGCTTGCCTTTAAATAATGGGCCGTCACAGTGTGGGCAGTATGCAACGCCTTTACCACGGTATTCTTTCTCACCGGGGACGTTCATTTCGCGCCAGCGAGCGCCTGTTGCCAGCAATACGGTACGGCTACGTAATTTAGCGCCGCTTGCCAGTTCAAGTTCGAACAAACCGTCAGTCGTCAATGACACGGCTTTTTGATTATCCATGATATCAACTTCATAGTCACGCACATGGGCTTCAAGGTTCGCTACTAGCTTTGGACCTTCGGTCGCTTTGACCGAAATAAAGTTCTCGATAGCCACGGTTTCAGCGACTTGGCCGCCAAACTTGTCGGCAACAATACCAGTGCGAAGTCCTTTACGTGCTGCATAAATGGCTGCTGCTGCGCCAGCGGGGCCGCCGCCAACGACTAAGACTTCGAAGGGGGCTTTTTCATTAATTTCATCGGCCTTGCGGCTGGCTGCATTGGTGTCCAGTTTATTTAAAATCTCACCTATGCTGATGCGACCTGCGGCAAACACTTCGCCATTTAAGTAGACAGAAGGTACGGCCATAATATTACGGCTCGCTACTTCTTCTTGGAATAGGGCACCATCAATCATCACGTTGGTGATATTCGGGTTAATGGCCGCCATCATATTCAGTGCCTGAACTACGTCTGGGCAGTTTTGGCAGGTCAGTGATACATAAGTTTCAAAGGCATATTTGCCCGGCAGATTGCGGATCTGCTCGATGATATCATCGCTCAGTTTGATTGGGTGTCCACCCGTGTGCAGTAAGGCCAGTACGAGTGAGGTAAATTCGTGACCCATAGGCAGACCAGCAAAGCTGATTTGCGTATTAAGTTCTGGGTTTATCACTGTCATCGCCGGGGTGCGTTCGCCCTGAATTTCTTTCAGGCTCACCAGAGAAGATAGGCTGACAATGTCATTAGCTAAACTTTTTAATTCTTGAGACTTTTTGCTCTCATCTGCAGACACGACAAGTTCAACTGGTCTCTTGAGGTTTTGCAGATAGGTTTGCAGTTGATTTTTCAAATTCGCATCTAACATGTGATAACTCCAAAATCGCTAAAAAAGATGAATACGCGGGAGAGGTGCCAATCTAGACCCTTGCAGGGGGGCGGGACTAGATTGGCAAGGTTAACGCTTTGCGGACTAAATTAGATTTTGCCAACGAGGTCTAAAGAAGGTGCTAAAGTTTCGTCACCTGGTTGCCATTTTGCTGGGCAAACTTCGCCATCGTGAGTCGCAACATATTGAGCAGCTTGGATCTTACGAACCAGTTCTTGCGCGCTGCGGCCGATACCTAAATCGTGAATTTCAGCCACTTTGATTTGACCTTCTGGGTTAATCACGAAAGTCCCACGCAGTGCCAAACCATCTTCTTCGATCATCACGCCAAAGTTACGGCTGATAGTGCCCGTTGGGTCAGCCAGCATTGGGAAGTTGATCTTCTTGATGGTGTCTGACGTGTCATGCCACGCTTTGTGAGTGAAGTGTGTGTCAGTTGATACTGAGTAAACTTCAACGCCCATACCTTGCAGTTTTTCGTAGTGATCCGCCATGTCACCTAATTCAGTTGGACAAACGAAGGTGAAGTCTGCTGGATAGAAGAATACAACTGACCATTTACCTAACAGATCTTGTTCAGTTACTGGAACGAACTCACCATTGTGGTAAGCAGTGGCTTTGAATGGTTTGATTGTGCTGTTGATAATTGATTGAGTCATTTTATGCTTCCATTGAGTTGATGATTACTTAAGTTCATAACGAAGACGTTTGCTTGCGTCCCGTTGATGTGGAGCATAGTACCAACTCATATGGAATTAATATAACGGATAAAAACTATCATCCTAATCGATTTAATCGAATATTGATTATTCTGCAGCGAACTTAATCGGTTTTTCCGCGGTGGGCTTGGGTTTGGTGTACCTTGGGTTTGATTTTATTGTGCTTTTGGCTTTTACCAATCGTCTTTTAGTGGGTCATAAATTGCGGATATAAAAAGGGATATCAATGATATCCCTTCAATATAAATACAATTAAAACAAGATACTGAGGTGCTAGGTGCTAGGTGCTAGGTGCTAGGTGCTAGGTGCTAGGTGCTAGGTGCTAGGTTTTCGTTCAGTGCTTTGGGTTGCGTTAACCAAGTGCTGAGTAAGCGCACGCCGTAACCTGTGGCGCCCGCAGGCACAACGGCGGTATCGGTCGCGGTTAAGGCGTTGCCCGCGATATCGAGATGCGCCCAAGGTTGTTCACCAGCGAAATGCTTTAAGAACATAGCTGCAGAGGATGCGCCCGCGCTGCCTTCTTTACCTGTGTTTTTCAAATCGGCAATGGTAGATTTTATTTCATCGCCATAGGCTTGATCTAAAGGTAGGCGCCACACTTTCTCGCCAACCTGTTGACCTGCATAGGTAAGTTGCTGCACCAATGGTTCGGAATCTGTAAATAGGCCAGCGTAAACGCTACCTAATGCGCTCACTTTTGAGCCTGTCAGTGTTGCAACATCAATAATCACCGACGGCTTATAATTTTCGCGGGCATACCATAAGCCATCCGCTAATACTAAGCGGCCTTCTCCATCGGTATTAAGCACTTCAACCGTTAAACCTTGAGCCGTTGTAATCACATCGCCTGGGATCATTGCATGGCCAGATATCATGTTTTCTGCCATGGGCATAATCGCGACCACATTTACAGGCGCTTTTTGAACCGCCATCGCCTTAATGGTGCCCAGTACAGTGGCGGCGCCCGCCATATCAGACTTCATGCGTGCGATGGAAGTGCCTGTCGCTTTAATATTGTAACCGCCAGAATCGAAGGTGATGCCTTTGCCGACTAGCGCAATGGGGGCTTCTTTACTACCGGGCCAGTGGGCGACAACTAACCTAGGTGGACGTTCACTGCCTTTGCCTACCGCCGCTAATGCCCCAAGGTTTAACCGCTCGATATCTTTCGCTTCGAGTACAGTCACCTTTACGCCGAGAGATTTAAGTTTACGCGCTTCGTTGGCGAAACTTTCGGGGTACATGATTCCAGCAGGGGCATTGGTCAGATCGCGCGCTAAAAACACACCAGCTTCAATAGCCTCTAGATTTTTACGGTGTTTTTGGTTGGCACTTAAGTTATCGACTGCGATTTGATAGTTTTTTTCGCTATGGTTGCTAGCCTTGAACTGGGTATAACGGTAACTACGTAGCTCAATACCATGGGCAAGCTCAGAGGCAAATAGTGGTGTAGCACTTAAGCCTTTGGTGAGCACGCGCACACTGGCTTGGGGAACAGTTTCTAGCTTTGCCGCTAGATTTCCACCGATATTATTAATCTCTCCGGGCGTTAAGGATGTGGCATCGCCAATACCCACCAATAATACCCGTTTAGCATCAATTTCACTCGGGACTAAAATCTCTAAAATCTCTCCTTGTTTGCCAGCAAAACTGTTATCTGCTGTGGCGAGATTTAACTGATCTTGGGTCGATTGAGGTAAAAAATCGATACCATAGGTAGTAGAATCTACACTTTGGAATAACACTAATGTATCTGAATTCAGTGAACTACGAGTGTCAAAACTAAAGGTTTCGGCGTTAGCATTGAGAGAGTTAAGGCACGCCAGAGCCATAACGCTTAACATAAATTTGTGCTTATTTTTCATGGTGACAACTCATATCATAGGAGAATGTAAAGAATAACAAAGCTCAGCCTTAGGGTTAACTAATTTACGCTATTTTGCTGATATTAATATTAAATCCAAGGCCCAAATCGTGTCAGTGATCGATCAAGGGCAAAACCCAATTGTTGCGATAAAGATTGAGCATGATTTTTGAGTGCCGAGGTGCCTAATATTTGAGGAGATTGGCTAGCAAAAATCACCCAATTGCCGCCGCCTGTGAGGCAAGCGTTCACATGGGCAAAGTGTTGTTGTAAGTCGGCTAACAACTCGCGATTTTGGCTATGTTCTTTCCAGCAGTTCAGCACTAAATAACCGTTGGGTTTGATGAGGTTAGTGCACTGTTCAAGGAATATTGGCGAAAGCTGCCCTGTTTCAACGCCTTTGGCCGTATAAATATCGGCAAAAATTACATCCACTTTTTTATGATCACCAGCAGCTAAAAAAGCAATAGCATCATCATTGATAAGATTGAGCTTTTTACCTATCGGCAGCTGAAAATAGCGCTTAGCTAACTCAATCACCGCGGGGCGTAATTCCACCGCTGTTAACTTTATTGCCGCGTCGAAATTGCGCAGTGAGTGAATAATTGAGCCGCCGCCTAAACCTAAAACAATAGCGCTCTTGGGCTTACAAAACAGTAAAACCAACAACATGGCTTGCACATAAGTGTGCTGAGGAATATGGGGCGCAGCCTTAAGAATTTTACTCTGCTCATCATTATCCCCAAAAGACAGTATTCGTGAGTCATCGTAATCGAGCACGCGAATTGGGCCAAATGAATCTTGGGTTTCATGTAAGAGGGTAGAATCGACCATAGTGTGTTGTTACTCTGTTTGCTGCTTGGCTTGTTTGCGGGTGGTATAACTGGTTACGCAAAAAAGTTAGAATTCAGACGGTTTCAAAAATTGAGTGGCTATTATGACAAATCAAATCCTGCTTGCCTTTATTTATCTTGCAGTGTTTCTCTTTTTACAGCGTGCGTTAACCCATTGGGTGAGAAAACTCGCGCAAATGAAGCAAGTGAGTGTCGCACGGACCAGTTTGGTGACTCGGTTTATTTCCTATGTGATGTTTTTTATTACGCTGTCTTTGATGGCGGTCTCGCTGGGGCTTGGTTATCAGGATGTATCACTCTTTGTTTCATCGGCGTTTGCGGTGATGGGGGTCGCCTTGGTCGCCCAGTGGTCAATATTGAGTAACTTAACGGCAGGCGTGCTGATTTTTTTCGTATTTCCTTACCGCATTGGCGAGCGTATTCGGGTGGTTGATAAGGATGAAGATATCAGCGGGGTGATTATCGAAATTGCGCTGTTTCACGTGCTTATTCATCGCGACAATGGCGATACCATCACGTATCCCAATAACCTCATGCTGCAAAAGGCAGTGTTAAAGCTCTCAGATCAAAGTCCGCTTGCAGAGCGTCAGGCTTTACTCGAAGGCAAAAAGAAGTTTGATCCTGAGTAACAAAGGATAAAAATACATGGTCAGTGAAGAAGATGTTGGCAAATTGATTGATACTGAACTTTATAGTTCATTACTCGTCTATGCAAAAAAGAATAGCAAAGTAAATGTAAATGAATGTGATCTACCTAAAGTGTTATTAGCCTATGATGCACAAAAAATAAACGCCGCCGAGTTTTCTATTTTAGAGATGGAGAAGATAGTGTCATTGAACGTGCCACTATTTACTCGTTTCTTCGATAAAAAGATTGATACTTTTATTGATGCACCAGATGAGCACGAGAGCAATAATGATGTTATCGCAACACTGCCTTGTTATAAAAATTTCTTGGTGATATACATTATTGAGTTCTGCCTCTTAATTGAAAAGCAAGATGAACTAGAACGTTACCTTAAAAAAATAAGAGTATCAGGCAGCAAAAAATATTCACGAAAATTAAAGGAAATAATGACTGCTTTGTAATTGAGAACAGTCAGAGTAATACGTGTATATAATTTTGGGCAAACTTGATAGATCTGGCCATGGTTGGCAACCTTAGTTATTTGGAGTTCGCATGTTTGCAAAGTCAATAACCATTTTTCCTTTTGGTGATATTTCAGGAAAAGGTCAATCAAAAATCTGGGAAAGGAAGTTAGATATACCTTATTTAGGGGATGGTTTTCTCATACGTATTTGGGGGACAAAAGAGGGGCCAACAGTATCCCAATGTGAGGCATTCGATAAACTCATCAATAATGCAGAGCTGATTAGAAAAGATGCAACTGCTAGGATTATTCATTTCCTTACCTCTTCTGACATTGTTCCTGCAGATATTGAGCTCTCCTCATCCAATGTTTGGGCATTTTTGTTGCCATGCTTGATCGAAGTTCATGCAAATAATGAATACAGCCTTGGTATTGGTAAGCTTGGTACGAATGCCATTTCGATTGGATATGATATTTCTTGGGGTGAAGGTTTTCCCCTTTTACAGATAGGTGTTTTAGATGGCGTTATCGATGAAATATATTCCGAATAGTGATTATCTGAATGTATGACTAGCAGTTTAATATATGAAAGGATGAATCACTAAAATCATAATATTAGTTAAGGTTTTGGTGATTCATTTGATTTTAAAAAGTTAGATCGTTAGGTGTATTGTGGGCAGCCCTAAACGCTATTTTAACGAGGCGATAAAGGCTTCTGACTTTTGGCGGTAGGATTCTTCAAATGCAATGATAGCCGCTATGATACCGGAGCCAAAAAGTACTTGTAGAGAGGGGATAAGTGTTGCTATGCCCACAGTCGACCAAAAGTTAAGACCAAATCCACGTGTCATCCAAAACTGACTCGCTAGGCCAATTAATGAAAGCGCGACGGCTAGCAACGAAACAACGGTTGTTACTCGGGTAATCATTAACAGTAACGCTAAGTTTTTTGAGGATAAATTTTTATAGGGTTTCATTTTTCTACTCTTTCCTTAAGTAGTTAATATCTAGTATGTTTAATTTATGACCTAGTGAAGCACTCTTTGAAAAAAAGCGACCGCTTGCAGGTACATTTGCAGTGCGAGTGCGGGATCATAGCGTTCGCCTTCATCACGCATAAAGGCGTGTTGGGCGTTGACTTCAAGCCAAGTGAAGTTACGGTTCAGCGCCATTAATTGCTGGTGGATTAACACTCGCCCCTCTGGTGATACATGGGGATCTTGCTTGCCGAACACTAACACTAATTCCCCTTGAATATCACCGCTGCGGCTCAGTGAGTCATTGCCGTAAGCGCAGGGTAGAGTGTTGGAGTGAATGTCGGTTGGATAGAGGCAAAATGCACCTAAAATAGCGGGGTTGAGTGCGGCGCGATAGGCTAAGTGGCCGCCAATACACACGCCCATGCTGCCTACTTTGCCATTGCAGTAAGCTTGTTGAGTGGCAAAATCGACTAGGGCTTGGGTGTCGCTATCGTGGTGCTCTAAAGGTTTGGCAAATTTATCGGCGTTGCCTTTGTCTTTACCCGATTCATCATAGGCGAGTACTGTGCCTATGGGGTTGAGTTCATGGAATACTTCAGGCACTAATACGGCAAAACCATGGCCTGCAAGAATCGTGGCGGCGCGAGCGATGGGGGCGGTTTGCTGAAATATTTCGGAATAGAAGATGATACAAGGGAACTGGCCTTGTGCATCAGGGTGGTAGATATAGGTGCGCATCGGGCCGGATGGCGTTGAGATATCTTGAGTTTGCTGAGTTACTAACATATTTATATTCCGCTATGAGGCTTCAAACGCTGAAGCCTCACTTTAGCAGTCAGGATTTTATCTGTCAGTTAAAACAATTCGTTACCTGACAATTCGCCCGCACTGAGTGCTTTTAGATTGCTCAAGGTTGTTTTAGCGATAGCACTTAAGGCTTCTTCGGTGAGGAAGGCTTGGTGCCCAGTGAAAATCACATTGTGGCAAGCAGATAAACGGCGGAATACATCGTCTTGGATGATTTCATTCGATTTATCCTCAAAGAATAACCCCTTTTCATTTTCGTACACATCAAGCCCCAATGAACCAATTTGGCCCAGCTTTAAGGCTTCCATTGCATCAAAGGCATTGAGTAAGCCACCGCGGCTAGTGTTAATCACCATCACCCCGGGTTTCATCTTAGCGAAGCTTTCTTTATTGAGTAAGTGATGGTTATCTGCCGTTAACGGGCAATGTAAGCTGATGATATCGCTGTTGGCATAAAGCGAATCGAGATCTTGATATTCCACATTAAGGGCTAACACGGCTGGGTTAATAAAAGGATCAAACGCAATGACTTTACAGCCAAAACCGAGTAATACCTTGATGGTTGCCACGCCGATTTTACCAGTACCAATCACGCCAACGGTTTTGCCGAACATATTAAAACCGACTAAACCTTCGAGTGAAAAATTAGCATCGCGGGTACGTTGATATGCTTTATGGATTTTACGATTTAAGGTCAACATCAGTGCGACAGTGTGCTCGGCCACAGATTCAGGTGAATAGGCGGGCACGTTAACGACTTTCATACCTAAGCGTTTAGCAGCGACTAAATCGACGTTGTTAAAGCCCGCACAGCGCATGGCAATAATTTTTGTGCCACCCTTGGCGAGTTCTACGAGTACTTCTTCGCAGAGTGAATCGTTAACAAAGGCGCAGATGATGTCAAAACCTTCGGCAAGTTTCACCGTTTGCATGCATAGACGATAATCGAAATACTCTATTTGCGCACCAAAGGCGACATTGGTACGGTTAAAATATTCTATGTCATATTGTTTTGCGCTAAAAAATCCAATTCTCATTTCAATCACCTACCCCGTTGCCTGATATTGTTATCTGCTAATGAGTGTAAGTGAGTTCGCTTTTTTTGTCCTTAACCTTGAGGTTTACCCCGCTAAAAGAGTGACCTTTATCATCAATTGGACATAAAAAAAGCGAGCCCCTGACGGCTCGCTTATTGGTTTGTTGAGTTTGCTTGAGGATCAAGCAACGGCTCTCATATTAATAGTCGTGCTATGTGAGCCTTGGGCTAGTCCTTTAGCACTGATGATTGCATTTTACTTTTTATCTTTAGCGTATTTTGCTGCAGAGGCACCCGCGATACGGCCGTAAGTTACGATATCAGAGATAGCGTTACCACCTAAGCGGTTAGCGCCGTGAACACCACCGGTCACTTCACCTGCTGCATATAAACCATCAATAGGTTTACCCGTTTTCTCGCTCTTCACTTCGGCCTTAGTATCAATCACTACACCACCCATAGTGTGGTGAACCGCTGGCGCGATTTCGAGAGCATAGAAAGGCGCTACAACTAATTCACGTGGTAAATCAGGACGTTCAAATTGAGCATCTTTACCTGATTTAACGAAACCGTTGTAAGCTGTGACTGTTTTAGCCAGTTCTGCGGCTGGAATATCTAACTGTTTAGCCAGATCTTCAATCGTTTTGCCTTCTTTAACAATGTTCAGGTGAACATAGCCTTCGATGGCTTTTAAGCTCTTACGGATTGAATCATCAAATACCAAATAAGCACTTTCGCCTTTTTGTTGCAGAATCGCCGCAGACGCTTTGTCACGGGTGGTGATTTCGTTCATAAAGCGGTTACCTTCACGGTTAACCACGATAGCCCCGTTACCACGTACCGCTTCAGTGATCATCACACCGCCTGCAGGAGAGTAGGTTGGGTGAGCTTGAATAAATTCTAAGTCGCGAGTTGCCGCACCAGCTTGCAATGCTACGTCTAAGCCGTCACCTGTGGCACCTGGGTGGTTAGTTGCTTTAAAGCCTTTTAACTTAGGATCGTACTTCGCTACGCGATCATTGTTTTTAGCAAAACCACCTGCAGCAATAACAACTGCATCGGCTTTGATCACGTAATAACCTGTGTATTCGCCTTTCACTAATACGCCAGTAATTTTACCACTCGCATCTTCAAGAATACGTACTACACGGCTGTTTAAGCGAATATCAGTACCGCGTTTTACGGCATTATCCCATAGAACTTGTGCGACATGGGCACCTACACCTGCACCGCCAGTAGGACGATGGCTACGGTTAACACTTGCGCCACCCATACGGCCAACGTCTGTCATATCGGCACCCATAGAGGTTAACCAATCGATAGAGTCTGATGAGTTGTTCGCTAAGGTTTTGACTAATTCAGGATCGTTAATATTACGGCCACCTTTCATGGTGTCGTCGATCATGATTTGTTTCTTATCTTCAATACCTAACTTAGCTTGTGGCTTCGTTTCTGCAGCGTTCATACCGCCCGCAGCCAGTTTAGTATTACCACCTGGTACAGGTTCTTTTTCAAGTAGAATGACGTTTGCGCCAGCATCACGGGCAGATACGGCAGCAGCTAGACCTGCACCACCTGAACCAATAATAACCACATCTGTGGTTTCTTTTGCGCCAGCGGCAATGGCTTTATCTTGAGCAGCTTTGTCTGCATCAACAGGCACAAACTTACGTTCCCATTTACCACCGTATGGCATATCAAAGCCAAAGCTATGGCAAGCGTCACAGTAAGTTACTGATTTTTCATGGCCTTTGTGACAGCTAGTACAAGCAATTTCACCAATTAAGTGAGATTTATGGGGGGATACTTTATCTTTAGGTGCGGCGGCGGCTAATTCTTTTAAATCACCGTGGCAGCTAACACATTGTGCATTTTCATGGGTCAGGTTGTCGTTGGTAACGCCACCTTTGTCTGATACGTGGCAGCTATCGCAGCCACCCATTTCACCGTGAAAATCGGCTAGCACTTCCGGCGCTGCATAGGCCGTTCCGGCCATTGCGCCTGAGATCAGCATGGCTAGTGCTGTTTTTTGAATCTTTCTTGTGAACATGATAGTTCCTCCGCCGTACATTCATCTACTTAATAAGGGTTATTCATCGTGGCGTGATATTGGTATTTTACATAGCTCACGCACTTTAGAGCATTCTCCGCTAACAAAGTTAGCACTATCTAAAGAGGTATATGTGTATTTGTGTCACATAATTATTGTTATATCGAAAATAACATATCTAAATTGTGCAATATGATGAAAAAAACAAAATCAAACTGAAATAAATCACTTATTTGATAGGGTGAAACTTGCTTTAGTTAACATATTTATACGGGCTAGTATTCGGCTATTTGAATTAGTTTTGAAAGTTTTGAAAGTTTTGAAAGTTTTGAAAGTTTTGAAATATGTTTAGTTGTATTTTTATTTGATTGTAGTTTAGTGTAAATACGTAAATATTTACCGAGTTAAGTATTATGCAATAAGTGATATTTCGCCAGTAATTGGGGTGGAAATTTATTGTTTATTTTGCCAGTATGTTAGCTGTATGATTTTTAAAGGTTAAATTTATGCGTAGCGATCATGTGTCAGAGAGACGTTTTTGGATACAGCGACTGAGTAAAACAAGCTTAAGGGCGTTGCATATACTTGGTGTTGTCGGTGCGGGGGGAGGAATATTACTCGGCGTAGAAAAACTCCTGTGGCTGAATTACTGGTATATTGCAATGTCGACAGGAAGCATATTGATGTGTTGGGAAGTCGTACGGGATTGGCGTTGGCTTATTCAGCTTAAGGGTGTGTTAACCTTGGTTAAATTAGGTTTGCTTTGTTTGTTTATACCACTCGCAAATTATAAACCTGAGCTGCTTATACTCGTCTTGTTTTTATCTGTTATCGTTTCCCATGGTCCCGCTGGACTCAGGCATTATTCGATTGTGCATCGTCGACAAATTGAAACTAAAAAAGAGATTAAAGGCTAATGCTCCAAACAGATTGTGCACTTTTAAAGCCATCGGCATTAATAACTCAATTCCCTTGGCCATCTTTAGTGGGCTTGAATGTGCTTGATTTAGCTTGCGGTTCTGGCCGTAATGGCCTGTGGTTCTTAGCACAGGGAGCCGATGTTACTTTTGTCGATAGCGATCTGTCTCGTTTGTATGTTGAGCATCCTAATGCGCATAAACTTCAGTGGGATTTAGAGGCCCATTCGGCACCAATTTTGCCTGTCGAAGCATTT
Source organism: Shewanella sp. JNE2 (assembly GCF_023159115.1). Lineage (NCBI taxonomy): Bacteria > Pseudomonadati > Pseudomonadota > Gammaproteobacteria > Alteromonadales > Shewanellaceae > Shewanella > Shewanella sp. JNE2. The sequence continues at coordinate 922,675 of NZ_CP096169.1, forward strand.
GATATTGTGTTGGTGTTTAATTATTTACATCGGCCTTTGCTGGCACAGATCGCCGCAAGTGTTAAATCCAAAGGGTTTGTTGTTTATGAAACTTTTACATGGCGCCAAGCTGAAATAGGGCGGCCACGTAACCCGGATTTTTTATTGATTGAACATGAACTCAAATCAGCATTTGCCAACTGGCAACCTTTGCATTACTTTGAAGGACAATTGAGTGAATCTCATTCGGATCGTATGAGCTTTAAAGCACAGATAATCGCTCAAAAGTGGTAGTATGCTATCCTGTCCGATCCTAAATCTATCCATGCACAAAGTAAAAGTAGAGGCCGCAGGATGTTTCCCTATCCAGAGCAATACCGCATTGCCACTCCACCGATAACGACAGCCATTATGGTGGGTTGGGCGCTGCTCAGTCATAGCGTGTTGGCGGATGCTAGCCCAGTAGCGTTATACCCATTATTTGCGCTGTTTCCTCTGATTATTGCATTACATATGTACTTAATTTGGTTGGCGAAAGGGATGGGAAGGCTCGATCAGTTTTTCTATGCGTTAGTGCATATTCCATTAGCGTTTGTGGTGTGGACGTTTACCATTATGCATGTCAATGGTAATGCATTTTCCTAGTTTATTTTCCTGATTTGTGACTACTTTACTTAAGATGTGTTCAAGGATGATTGCGTGTGGATCTAGAGTTTAAAAAACGCCAACTACTTTATTTTCCTGTTTTATATCTCAGTGGATTATTTATTTTAGGCTATAGCCTTATCCATTGGTTTTTACTGCAATTATTTAATGTAGATGAAGACCTTGGGTATTTTTGGTTACCTCTGTTGCTTCCCGGTGGATTGTTGTTTTTTTTCCTTCGGCCTAGGCTTAAACTGCTTAACTTTACGGGCAGTCATTCACGCTTTATATATCTTCTAATTGCTTCAATTTATATTGCAGTTCCTACCATCATTGCTCAGGCATACCTAAAGACGGTAACGGGCAAGTTAACTCAGCTTGATTCGATACAGGAAATCATGCTGCACCCTCCGACGCAGTTTTATCAATTAAAACGGTCTTATATCGATAAAACGCAAATCGGTTTACAGCGTAGCTTTGAAGTAACAGGTAGGAGTAATAACAGACTAACGATCAAGCTGTATATCGCCATCCCCATTTTTGCGAGCGAGGCAGATAGCCACCGCGCTCCCGCTCTGGCATGGTATGGCAAAATATACCAAGAAGAGATCAGTAATCGACTCGAACCTGATGAAAAAGAAGCGCAATTTCAAGCGTTCTTAACACGTATACAAACCGAGTTTGACGAGTTTGATCCCCATGCGTTTAATTATCTAGATCGTCTCGGCCCCTCTTCACTTTATTCGGATTTGCTCTCTGCCGCACAAAACAGCCCCAGCTACCAAGCTGAATATCGGACTATTTTTATGCCAGCATTCACTCCCTTTGAGGCGCGAAATGTTCATAAACTAGCGTGGATTATCGGCTGGCTGTTGGTTGGAGCATTGGTGTGGTATGTGATGTTGCGACGGGTCAAACTGGATGAAGTGGCGTTGAACTCAGGGGCATTAGCAAAACAATTGGATCATCGGAATACCACCTCTGAATTACAGTCATGGCTTGAGTTCATCCGCCCTAAAGCCGGTTTTATGGTCACGCCAGTACTGATGTCTCTCAATGCATTCGTGTTTATCTTTATGGCATGGTCAAGCTCGCATGTTATTCATTTTCAGAGCCATTTGTTGCTTGAGTGGGGGGCTAATTTTCGGCCTAACGCACTTGCGGGTGAGTGGTGGCGCTTAGTCACGAGTAGCTTTATCCACGGCGGCTTAGCGCACTTAGTGCTGAATCTTTACGGATTGTTTTTCGTCGGTACCTTTATTGAGCCTTTGCTGGGTAAATGGCGATTGTTGTTGGTGTATTTAGTCTCGGGGATTCTGGCGAGTGTTGCGAGTCTCTGTTGGTATGATGCCACTATAAGTGTGGGAGCATCGGGCGCCATTATGGGACTTTTCGGGATATTAGTGATTTGGGTTTGGAAGCGGGTTTTTGCTAAAGAAATTCATTTTATCTTAAGTATCAATGTAGCGATATTTGTCACTGCAAGTGTAGTTTCTGGTTTTTTGGGTGGCGTTGACAATGCGGCTCATATTGGCGGATTAGTTAGTGGTTTACTGCTTGGGTTTCTTTTACTGCCGTATATTCGAAAACCTCAGCCCACTAAAAAACAAAAGCCGAGAAGAAAATAAATACTTCTCGGCCGTTGAAGGATGTTTTCTGTTAATGTTTAGGCATGTTCAAACATTAAGAACAAATACACGATAAACAGCACTATATGAGTCGCGCCGTGCAGTGCATTGGTACGACCGCTACTAAAGCTGACCTTACAGACCATTAAACTGGTGATTAACAGCACCATGTCGGCGGGTGACAGGCCTAAATGGACTTCTTGATCTATCACGCTGCCAATAATTAATACCGCGGGGACTGTGAGTGCAATCGTCGCGAGCACTGAGCCAAAATACAGATTCATCGCCCGCTGTAATTGATTGTTTAACGCGGCCTTAAAGCCTCCTACCGCTTCGGGTGATAAAATCAAGCAGGCGACAATAAAGCCCCCTAATGCCTGTGGAGCGCCTAGGGTTGCTACGCTGTAATTGATGGGCATAGCTAAGGTTTTTGCCAGCAAGATGACCACCAACAAATAGCCAATTAATAGAATCGTATGGTAAGCATTACTGCGCAGTATGCCGTGGTGTTCCTCATGGTCTTCATGATCGGCATCGACAAAGAAATGGCTATGGCTCTTTGTCTGTACCACTAAAAAGACGCCATAGAGCAGAATCGAAATAATGATCAGCATCCAAGACATGGCTTTAGACATGCCACCGATAGTGCCACCTTCGGTAAAATTGGGCAGCACTAAACAGAGTAGGGCGAGGGGAATAATCGCCACGAGATAGGATTTTACGCCATCTAAATTGAAATGCTGGGTATGGTAACGCCAGCCGCCCAGTAATAATGTAAAGCCCACTAAACCATTGATGATTAACATGACGACGGCGAACATAGTGTCGCGCGCCATGACAGGATTGGGTTCTCCGGTCAGCATCACGGAGGAGATCATCACCACTTCGAGTGAAATGACCGATAAAGTTAAGATTAAGGTGCCATAGGGATCGCCAAGTTTAATCGCTAGCGCATCTGAGTGGCGTACCACAGAGAAAATAGCCCAAGTTACAATACCCAATAGGGCGAGCGAAACGGGGATATAGGTCGAGAGGGCGGTGCCATCGGCGAGTAAGCTATCGCCACCGTTTTTAAAGAATACTAAGGTCAGTATTCCCAGTAGTAGGGCTAACTCGTCTTTCATAAATGTCTTCATAGGCAATGTGTCCTAAACGAAAAAAAGGCCGTTAGTATAGACACTGGTTATGGCACACTTTGCATTAAACTTCTTTTAGATTTTACAGTTGAGGTGTTGATGCTAAGGTTTTTTATTTTAACTAAGTCTGCCTACGACGGTTATCGTTAAGGGTGGTATAAATATGATTATGCTGAAGTGATTCATCTTCTAGCCTTAACTAAAAACCGATTTATGAAGGTAGTGATTTGATTAATATAGTTATTTTTTGTGTGATTGTGATTGTGATTTTGTATTTTGGATTTGAACAACACCGAGATCGACAAGCCTATATGGCGATACTGCTCTATGGGGTTTATATACTTATATATGAGTTTGTCCCACCTTTCCCGAGTGTTACATCATCCCATATAGGTAAATTATACGGTTTGGTGCCTATGTTATCCGTTGGCGCTATCCTCTTTCCGCATTTCAATACCAAGTCACCAGAAGTGGTGACTCGTTGTATCGGCTGGCTGGGATTGCTTTCTGTATTCGTCATTTTAGCAATGTTTAAAATATTGATATGGTAGTAGAGCTGCCTACTGTGCTGTGCACTCAATACAGTGCACAGCGGTTTGGTTTTTATTAATGGATTAACTCTGCGGCTTAAGCTAAAAGTCGCACACTCAAAAACCGTAGACTAAAAGATGGGGAAGACATGGTCCGAGGTAATCACCGGGGGCGGTATTTCCTGATTTAAAAACTTGCCATGATGGTAGCTATTAATCACTTGTATCCAGCCATTATCCCTGAACTCGTATTGTTTACCATGAAACCTGCTCTGCTCGTCATAATTAGCAATTTCAAGCAAATAGTCTTCGGTATTACGCAGTTCCCAATGGCCGACTTGTTTACCTTGGTCGAAGCGACCGTACCAATAACGTCTCTCAGGATTTGGCCTTGGGTTGAAACCGAACTCTCCATGGGTATACACCCAGTCGCCATCCTGCTGCCCATTGCGGTATTCGCCCTTTTCATACAATTGGCCGTCAGTGGCATAGCGTTGGACTAATCCTTCGGGTTTGCCATGGTTAAAGTTTATTAATTCAAGCAATTGCCCTGAACTTGTCTGATTGCGGAACTCGCCATGGAGTTCCCCTTGGGTATCATAACTAAAGGTGAGGGTGGCATCCTCTTGTTGTTTTTTCCATTTGCCTGAGGGCTTGTCGTTGGCATATTGGCCTTGCTCGGCCAGCCATTGTTCCCCTGTTTCATGCTTAATTTTCAGCATTTCGTAGGGGCCTTCGCGCTTACCCTCTTTAAAATATTCCCGGGTAATCACTTTTACAGTTTGACTACGGTTTAGGGTTTGCAGATATAAACCGGTCAATTGGTTATCGATATGCTCGCTGCGGCTAATTAACTCACCTTGCTCAAATATTTCGTTGAGAACCCATTTTTTAAGCTTGTCTTCTTCGATGTTAGAGGTAAGTTGACCGTCACTAAAGCGTTGATGCTTACGGTAAACCCAGCTGTTGTTTTGGTGTTTTTCTTCGGTTGAACTGAGCATGTCACCCTTTTCATCGTATTTAATCGATAAGGTCACATTCCATGGTGCTTCTATGATTTCCTTTTGTGCTATCTGGCCATTTTCATAGTAATCCAGCTGTTCACCGACTTTATAGTCATTGTGGTAGCGGTAGTGGCGCTTTACCTTGCCATCAGCGAAATATTCGAAGTAATCCCCGTGTTTCTTACCTTTGACATAAGCTTGGGTCGAGATGATTTTACCAAACGCCCAGTTTGTTTCGTTGCCATGTGTGAGCCCGTCCACCATTGGGGTTTCGAGGTGCAAGTTGCCATTATCATAGTACTGAGTAACACAAGTGCCGCTATTACAGACCTTGCCCCTAAGCTTTCCCTCGCTATCAAAGAGCTCGCTTATGCCGACCTCTTTACCATCTTGATAGGTGGTTTTGTAACGGATCTTTCCACCTTCCCAATAACCTGTTTCTGGGCCTTGTTTCACACCATTTTCATAGTGGGATTCAACATACAATTGGCCCGTTGCTATATATTTTTTGAGCAAGCCATGAAGTTGGCCTTGCCCATTGCGAAAGCCTTGCTCGTACGGCTTACCATCCTCAAAGTAACATTGATAAGCACCGCGGAATTGTTCACTGGTGAGTGTTTTACCGATATTGTTATCGGCGAGGGAACTGGCGCAGAAAAGCATATCGTTGTCTTTGTAATAAATCTCGGCCTTATAATTTCCGTCAATCACTTCAGTCGATTGCTTTAAATAATAGCGAGCTAACTTTTTATTTTTGATGATCTTCCAATGTTCATCGAGTAGCACGTTTTCTGCATTGGCATTGGTACTGATAGTGATACTGACAAGTACCAGTGCTCCAAGGAGCCGTTTTACTGTAAATAGACGCATAACCGCTCCTTAAGGCAAAGGTTTAAAGGTGAATTCATAGGGGATATCGACGGAGTTTTCAGAGAGCGTCATATAACTCACCTTCGCGGCAGGGCCGGCAACACTCAAATAGCGGCCATCGACCAGCACCTCTTTAATCCGCAGTTCGGTGGTTTCGGGCAGTCGAATCGTTAGGGATTTGCCTTGGGCATCCTCGACTTTAAAGTAGTTCTTAAGATCTTTACTCGGCTCGTCACCATAACCGGTTTTTGTTAGCCAAGCTTGTAAATCGATTAACCAAGGACGTGGGTTAGCTGCCTGCTCTAAGGGTTGCCAACTGATATCACCTTGGCAATGGATTTTTCCTTGGATGTGTTTATCGTAGAAAAACTGCCGCTCGCGGTCGGGCGTCATCAGGGTATAGGCTGGTCCGTTTGGGGCATTATGCTCAAACAGCCAAGTGACTTCGTGTTTCCCCTCTTTAAAACCTTGTTCTATTTCAGGTTTACAGGCACTCGCTAATGCGGCTGACATAGGAATATACAGATTATGGCCATTTTCAGTCTCAGGTTTTATCCCTTGGATCGCACTGATTTCGGCGTTTGATGGCTCAAGATTTTGATAGAGGAAGTTATTGAGGCTCGAATCGCCAAACTCGCTTAAGGGATTGGCCAGATTTTGGTTGTAGTCGGTAAAGGTCACAAAGCGGATGTTCTTGGTTTGGCTTAACTCCGGCTGTGGTTGGCTCTCCAGTATTACAACGGTTTTAGGGATTTCATCTAGCTTAAGTAGCAGGGCGCGGGTGCTAAGGTGATGAGGATCATCGACACCGATTAATTCCCCCAGCAGTTCCTTATCTGTCACCGTTAACCATTTAGGATAATCACCATCGCGACGAGCTTCGGCCATCTTTCCTTTAAATTGCTGAAAAGGAAGATTAATGTTTTTAGTCTTACTCTGCTTTGTTACGACTTTAAATAGCTTTGCCTCGGCGTTGAGCACCTGAATCGTGAGGCTCGCATCGCCAAAGGTATAGGGAGTGGCGACCAGTTCATCCCACGATTTTTCGACTATCTTATTGCTTTCAGGGATAAGGGTCAGCTTGGCGGTGATATGGTCTATCTGTTTAAGTTTATTGGCGGTGTTGTCCCAGCCTGTGGCGATAAGATCCACCGAAGACTCAATCGAGCGGTTGAAATTCATCGCCATACCTTTGCTGTGCTGCCAGAAGTGAATATCTATCGGATTTCCGCTGGCATCAAAGGCGGCTAAGTCTTCATAATTCACATTAGCAACCACATATCGCGGGCTCATATTATGCACAAAGCGCAATTGCAGCACTTCTGGCGTGTCAGCGCCCCATGGGCCAATATTATCAAGAATACCTTGCTGATCAGCTAATAAGGATTTTATAAAGTCCTTATCATGGGCTTTATATTCCCGCGGAACATCGCTAATCGGGTAGAGCTCTTTTTGCAGATCATCTATATCACGCTCGGCATCGTACCTAGCGTCGGCATGCCAAAGCATGCTCATGATATAAGGGCTATCCTTGGGCGCCATGGCGATGCGGCGGGTGAGAGTACTGCCTTGCTGCACTTCCTGTTGAAAAAACGCCATGCTTTCTAACCAACCGGTTTTGCGGTTAAGCTCGAACTTGCCATAGGCCTTAAAGTTGTCTTTTTCACCTTGTACTACCGCAAATAACTTATCTTCGGTCACTCTCTCAACCGTCCAAGTTAAGCGCGCGTCCATGGGGGCGCTAATGCTATAGCCGACCTTAGGCTCTAGCGCCACGGGCAAAGTTGGAGCCTGTTCAAACAGTGACTTAAGATTAGTCCAGTGCTCAAATAGCTCGATAACCTCTTTTTGATCCGCCTTCGCGATGGGCGTCAGTTGACGGACTTCACCCTTGCTGAACTCCACATTAAAGCCGTCTTTAACCAATTGCACGATTTCATTGGACTTGCTTTTAGGGTCGATATTACTCACCGGAATAGGCAAGCCATAGTCGCTTATTTGCAACAGGTTAGGTTGGAGAAAAAAGCGGGCGTTATGGGTTAATGGCGTCGTTAAGCTGGCCGCTTTACCTGCTTCATCTTGTAATTGGTAATCCAGCAGCAATCGCGCCTGCATCACTTTGCGGGTTTCAAAGCCATCATCGAGGCTGACGGTGGAAATAATCTGATATTCACTTTGAGTGGGGATGCTAGCTGACTTGCTTGAAAGCGAATTATCGCAAGCCGTTAACCCAAGCGTGATCGTGATAGTGGTACAAATTACCCTGCATATCCTTATAGCCATTAGAACTCCATCTGCAACTTATGTTGTTGAAATGTAAGATTATTAATTTATGAATTGATGGCATTATACACAAAAATATCTCAGGGGAATAAATTAGATACCCGTCAGAAAAATATCTTTGCGTTAATCAAGGTGGCGTCGTGGGGGGAGACATTCTATGGGATAAACCAGATGGGTTATCCCATAGAATGGTTCGAGCATTAAAACAGCAGTGTTGCTACGCCTAATAGAGCGAATAATACAGCACAGCCACGATGGATCCAGTGCATAGGTAATTTTTCTGCGCTAAAGTGCCCTGCAATCACAACAGGAACATTGGCGATCAACATGCCTAAAGTTGTACCAGCAACCACCATGGCGAGGGCATCGTATTTTGCGGCTAATACCACTGTGGCTATCTGAGTTTTATCTCCCATCTCTGCAATGAAAAATAAGATAAATGTGGCTAAAAATGGCCCCATTTTATAAAAACGACTTTCCTCCGCGTCCACTTTGTCAGGAATTAATACCCAGAGTGCAATGCCAAAGAAGGAGGCGGCAACTAAATAGCGAGCAAGATCGGGGTTTACCCAAGTGATGGCCCATTGACCAACCCAAGCTGCGGCAAAATGGTTAAACAAGGTTGATAGCAAAATACCTAAAATTATCGCGGTTTTATTTTGAAATCTTGCGGCGAGTAATAGTGCAAGCAATTGAGTTTTATCACCAATTTCGGCGATAGCAACCGTAAAGGTTGAGGCAAGTAGTGCTTCCAAGTGTGATCCTTTAGGGGTGGTTTAGACATAAGCACAATAGACCGTCCACCCCTAGGTGCGGTTATTGTGCTCAGGTCTTGCTTGGCAAATCAATGACTTGCTGTGAATACCATGGCCTGTTGCCAAGTATGTTGATATTCACCCTAGATAACGATGGCTCGAAATCCAGTTAGCTACTCCCCCGAAGCGAGGCGTGCATTATAGCGAAGTGAAGCAGAGTTTCAAGGGCGGGATGTAAATGGCGCCTGAGTTCCTCTTTAGTGTGATTTATGGCGCTATGAGCATGAATAATGAAGAGGATTTGATAACTTTGTATTTTTTGTTTGCTCAATCGCGATTAAGTTGTTGCGATACAAAATTCCATTCAGCTTTATTGATAACTGGCTTGCCCACTGGGTTTGGCTCTGTTAATGTCCCAAGTTATCTCTTTATCGATGTATTTAATCGGTACTTTATTAGGGTCACACCATTGAAAGTCACGTCACTTTTCTTCAAACGATTTAGTTAGCCTCAATGGCGACTGAGTTGAAATATTCAAAAGCTATTGGGGCCAATTGATCTGTTTAATCAAGATCTGATTGGATGCTTTAAGTTTTATGACGCTTTTAATCTAATGACGACATAGTGACGCAGGGCTTTATCCTTCAAATCGATGCAACAATATTGATAAAAATAATAAGTAAAACTTGAATAGGATGATTGTGTGAATTTAAAAATACTCGGTTCAATTGCCATTGTTGCTGGTACGGCAATTGGCGCAGGCATGTTAGCTTTGCCTTTAGCTACTGCAGCTTTAGGGATTATTCCGGCAATTTTATTACTGGTGGTTATTTGGGGCATTTCCGCTTATACCTCGTTGTTAATGCTCGAAATCAATTTGCGCTCTGGTGTGGGTGACAATGTGCACGCCATTACGGGTAAGCTACTCGGTAAAAAGGGCCAGATTATCCAAGGTGCATCATTTTTAAGTTTATTGTTCGCACTAACAGCAGCTTATCTGACGGGGGGCTCGTCCCTGTTAGTATTAAAAGCGCAAAATATGTTCGGTATAGTGCTGGATAACCAAGTTGCAGTACTGTTGTTTACATTGGTTCTCGGTGGATTTGCGGCGCTAGGTGTGGCTTGGGTTGATAAGATTTCACGCTTACTATTTTCTTTGATGATTTTATTGCTCGTGGTTGTGGTGCTGTTTTTATTACCCGAAGTGAGTCTTGCTAGTATGGCAACGGGGGCGATTGCGGAGTCTATGACCAGCAGTTGGATGGCGGCCATTCCTGTGGTATTCACCTCTTTTGGCTTCCATGTGTGTATTGCAACCTTAGTGCGCTACTTAGATGGGGATGTGGTTTCACTGCGCAAGGTGTTGTTAATCGGTTCGACAATTCCATTGGCTTGCTATGTGTTTTGGTTGTTGGTGACCTTAGGTACAGTGGGAGGCGCAGAGATTAGCGGTTTTAACGGATCGTTACCGGCCCTTGTCACCGCTTTGCAAGAAATTGCACACACGCCTTGGATAAGTAAATGTATTTCATTATTTGCTGATTTAGCCTTAATTACTTCTTTCCTTGGCGTAACCTTAAGTTTGTATGACTTTGTCGCCGAGCTGACCCGTGCCAAAAATACGGTTTTTGGCCGTATTCAAACTTGGTTATTAACCTTCGTGCCACCCTTATTGTGCGCGCTATATGTGCCCGAAGGTTTTGTGGCGGTACTGGGGTTTGCGGCCGTCCCTTTAGTTGTGATGATTGTCTTTTTGCCGATCGCTATGGCCCTTCGTCAGCGTCAACCTCAGGCATTAGGTTATCAAGTTGCTGGTGGCTCGATGGCATTGGCGTTAGCAGGCCTTTTAGGGGCAGTTATTATTGGTGCACAGCTATTTGTGGCGCTCTAATTGAGCGTGATTATCTGAGCCGTTTTAAAAGCAAGTTGAGCCTGTACTATTACTCAGATGTATTTGCTTTGTAAGCGAGTTTGTCAAAGTCTGTTGGAAGCTGTGTATCATGTGATAAAGTCAGGCCCTGTGCCTGACTTTTTGCTTTTACAGGTTTTAAGGCAATCAGGTTGAGGGTCTTTCGCCCTTCAATAGACGATTAATGACAACAAAATAGCCTAGCTTGCGCGCGGCTTTATTCACATAAAACGGACTTAACACAATGAAAAAATGGTTACTTACAGTTGCCGTTGCCGCTAGTTTTGGCGCTCAAGCGGACGAAGGTATGTGGCAGCCCCACCAGTTACCCGCGATGGCCGATGAGCTAAAAGCAAAGGGATTAGAAATTGATGCCAAATCAATTTCTAAACTGACCGAATTCCCGATGAATGCCGTGATAAGCCTTGGCGGTTGCACTGCATCATTCGTATCGCCAAAGGGCTTGGTAGTCACGAATCATCACTGTGCCTATGGTGCGATTCAATATAATTCTACCCCTGACAAAAACCTGCTCCAAGATGGCTTTTTAGCTAAGACATTTGCCGATGAATTACCTGCAACCCCCGGTTCTCGCATTTATGTGACTGAAGATGTCACCAATGTGACCGAGCGTATTAAGGCAGGGCTTGAGTCCAAAGTAGGTAATGAGTTTTATCAAGGTGTTGAGCAACAAGAAAAAGCCTTAGTCGCTGAATGTGAAAAGGAAGATGGCTATCGCTGTCAGGTTTATAGCTTTCACGGTGGCCTCGAATATTATCTTGTCAAACAACTCGAAATTCGTGACGTGCGCTTAGTTTATAACCCAGCCGGAAGTGTGGGTAAATACGGCGGCGATGTCGATAAGAGGATGTGTTAGTTTTACGGTGTTTTTGTTCCACTTCATGTACTGAAATTTAATCCTCCTCAAATCATCAGCCCCTCTTGTAAGCTACTAAAAATTAAGTATAAAAATCCCCCCGCATTTTTTATTCGTTTGTATACCTTAGGTATTCGGTATTATTAAGTCGCTATCAATGTATGGCTAATACAGAACTCTTTCCTATGAAACAAGGTGCTTCGATTTCATTGTTAGAGTCGCTGTGACAGAGGTCGCGGAAAGAAATTGGGATTGAAGATGTAAGATTACATGATTTATAGCACATCTATGCAAGTTAAGCCGTCATGGTTGGGGGCATCAGCAAGAGTCCCTAAAGTCTTTAATATCTCAAACTGATGAGGCTCCATTTTTTGCTGTAGAAGTAAGGCAAAGCGTCTGTTAGAAAGAAAATCAACAGCAAAGCATAAAACTGCGAAGAAAGTGAAGCAGGTTAAACCATTACAGTTATCTTTAACTAAATGGAGATCAGCACGATATAACGATTTAGGGATAGCGAGATTATTTGGTCGCTATGACTGTTTTTACATTTTAGCTTATGGATTGTGGCGAGGTATCATTCCATACTCGAACTAATAATATAATTTATTTGTTATTAAATAGAGGGTGTTAATGTTATTTGCTTGCTAAATAAAGTAAGATTGGAAACGTATAAGTTCTATACAAAGCTTAACCTAAAAAGGAATTACATGAAAATCTTACTTACATGCTTACTTTGCACTGTCCCTATGACTGCTTTTGCTCACTCAGGGGGGACGGATAGCAATGGATGTCATGCTGGAAGTGAGCCATATCATTGCCATAATGGTGAAAAATCATCTGCAATAAGTATGGGAGCATGGGATATAAATTCTGGATATCAATATCAGTTTGATAAGACCAGTATAATTCCATATTTAGGTGTTTCTTTGGGTAGTAGTGAACATGATGGAGAAACATCTTTAGGTGCTAATTTAGGGATTAAGCATCAAAATGGGTTGTACGCTGGCTATGTATCAACATCTAAGAGTTTTCAGTTAGGTTACGATTTTTTTCATTTATCAATCAATTCAGATTATTTAGGGGTAGGTATTCGCTACCCATTTGGAAATGGAAATAACACTGATCAAAGTGGAATTTACTTTAGTGGTAGTGCGCTTTTCTCTGGTGACGAGTAAATTTTAAGGTTAAAGATCTACAAACTTGCTAGGGTGAATTTCTTGTCGATCTTATCTTGCCACTGATAGTAGTGATATTGGGTGGAGGTCGTCATTGAATTTATTCACTACTGGAAATACCTGTTTGTGGATAATATAAATTTTACCAATATAAGTTTTTAAGATAATTAATAAAAGGAATTTTATATGTTTAAAAAAATGTCAGTTATTGTGCTTTTTATTTTAATCGGTTGCAATTCGACGCCGACACCATTAAGTTCTGGTAATCAATATTCTCCTGCTAATCAAGAGCAATTCGTATTTATAACTAAAAAAGAAGGACTTAGAAAATTCGGTTACGCGAACTTCTGCCCAGATACATCAACAGCCATGTGTTATAAAAATGTGCTTAGTTATGATAAGTATCATGATATGAAAGGGTATTTTATAACTACGAAACCAATTTTAAAAAAACAAGGCTACTCCTTTTGGCCAGTTACCTTAGAAAATGGTGAGTCATATTATTATGTAACAACAAATGATCGTTTTGATAAAAGTTTTGAGATTGCTCGATATGGTGATGTTGGGGATGTTTCTTATACGGCGGAGTCTATATTAGAAGATTCCGATGTGAAAATTGTTGGTTATAAAAAACATGACACTGCACCGAAATATATATTAAGTAATGGGAAGGAACTTAGCGAAAATCAACTGAACATGCTAAAAGAACTCCTAAAAAAATTAAATGATAACGCCGATCTTTTACCTTTGCTTTCAGAAATGGTAATAACTAAAGATACTTTTGAAGGTAATTATATAATCTCAGCTAGAGGGGAGAATCTATCTTCACCATATAAAATTAGAGCAGTTGTTAATGGAGTCAGTAATAACGTCTCTTTTTACTACGAAATACGATATTTTGGTGATAACTGGATTTTTGCTGAAAGTTATAAAATGGCAATTGACAGCTTTAAGACTGATACAGTAGTTGCAATATTTAACCGTGATAATTTTGGTCGTAATGTTTTTGAGCAGACTATTTCCCCTATGAATTCAGAGTCTTGGGATTTGGCGTTGAAAGTGTCAAATTCAACTAGCTCGGCAATCAGATTTTATGGAAAACGTAATTCAGATAAGATTTTGAGCGAAATAGATAAGAAAGATATATCTAAAATGATCGAGTTACATAACTTATTGAATTTGATGAATTGAAAGCATATTTAAGATTTTTTATGAGGGTTTAGCTTTGATAGTATATAAATATGTCCCTTTTGATTCTGCTGAGAAAATTATAAGCCAATCCTCAATAGGTTTTAGTGGACTGCGTTTTCTTAATGACCCATTCGAAGGTGGTTATATTAATGCAGACGAACGTTTGCGTTCAAGGCTACACTCAAAATATGCAGTGCTTTCTTTTACTCGGCAACCCTTAAACTCTTTAATGTGGGCTCATTACGGTGACTCACATCAAGGTGTTGTGCTTGAGATAGATGCAGAGAAAGCGGGTTTATGTAATACAGATACATGTCTTATACCTGCTCAGTATGGTGATGTAATTTACACGTCTAATAAGCCTATTGAAGAGATAAGCCTGTCTTATTCAAATGATTTACGTAATTATTTAACGGCTATAAAATTCTCTCATGATTGTTATGAGTTTTACAAATTAGCTTTTCTACATAAATCTTTAGATTGGGCATATGAAGAGGAAGTTAGAGTTGTAAAAAGTATTTGCGGATACCCTGATGGAGATCACGTTTTTGGTGAATATAATGTGGGGTCAGATGTATTTAATCGCACAAATATAGGAAGTAAGGATCAAGAAAGACCCTTGGATTGTCTAAATATTCGGCCAGAATCTATTGTTTCAGCTTATTTAGGGCTTCGTGTGAACCAAGAAAATAAGATGAAGGCCGTGCAGTGGGCTACGGATCTAAAAATTAAATTATATAAATGCGGTCTTGACTCAAAGTCGTGGAACTTGAAGGCAGAACCATATATTTTTAAAAATGAAGGTTCTTAAATGGTTATGAACAGTATGATGATAAAAGTGATAACTCATAATTATTCTATGCATCACAGTGAGGTGTTTCCATTTAATTATTGTACTTTGTTACATTGCTTAAGTAGAGGTTTGTGGTTTTTTTAATATTTTTAATAAATGTAGGATTTAATGACTATGTCTATAGATTTTGAAGTTAGAAGGGTTTTAGATAACCATATTTTAAAAATTGGTGAGGTTGAATCAGATGAGTTAAATAAGAATCTTAATTTGATGGGATTTAACTCTGAATTTGATTGTGCCCCAATTTATTTATCTGCTGGAGAGACTGGTGCTATAAGTAAAATGCCAAAAGATAAAGCATGGGTTGAGTATTTTCTTGTGAAGTCGCCAGGAACTTTTATAACGGCAGGACTGGAATTGAAGTTATATCAGTATGTGGCTTGGATAAAGACAGTGCCTGAGAATGGTATTATTTTCAATGAAATGATATCGACCTTAATTGAAGAACATTTTCCTAAAAATATGAAGTTTAAACTAAAAGATAATAGTACGCTTACTATCCTTAAGAGTTATCAACAGCCAACAATTTTTTTAGATAAAAGAAGTAATAGGTTGTTCAATAGAGTTTTTATCGACTGCGAAGTTTATGTTGGACGTGAATAGCTATCTAAGCTGAATACTTGAAGGGCAACCATAATTCATATCCATTAATAACTAGGGTCATAATACTTATACTTTGCATTGGTTGTAAGGCATAGATAGTAGGTTTGATTTGGCTTTAACAACTGCCTTGTTCCATGAGTTTAATGCTATTGGAAATCATACAACCAATACCAGCGACCTTCACAACCGAAGTATGTTAACGGATAAATTGTTGCATCATTCACTTTAAAGTCTGCGACTAACAATGATTTATTGGATAAGTGCAGTAAGCCAAAAGTTGAATGTATCTGCTTTGTAAGCGAGTTTGTCAGTTACTGTTAGAGTCTACCCGCAATGTGATAAAGTCAGGTTCTGTGCCTGACTTTTTATCTTTAGCTGTGTGATAACAATCTTCGTTCCTTATTCACCCTTGGAACTAAGGCATTTTGTAAAGAAAAAGCCATGCCAGCACGAGCACAATGTTAAGTGGTTTATCTTAGCAAAAGCTCGTTTTGTTTTATCCAAACAAGCGCGTGTAGACGGCTTGAATCCATCTTAAAAATGCTCTGTAAGCGTCTTAGGCTTTTGCTTAATCGTGATGTTAGCGTTTTTAAGCGACTCAATTTGAACCAAATGGACTTAACACAATGAAAAAATGGTTACTCGCCACCGTAGTTGCAGCCAGCTTTGGCGTTCAGGCAGACGAAGGTATGTGGCAGCCACATCAGTTACCTGCAATGGCCGATGAGCTAAAAGCCAAGGGTTTAGAAATTGATGCGAAATCGATTTCAAAGCTGACAGAATTCCCTATGAATGCAGTGATAAGCCTTGGCGGTTGTACGGCATCATTCGTATCGCCAAAAGGCTTGGTTGTCACTAACCATCACTGTGCCTATGGTGCGATTCAATACAACTCAACCCCAGAAAAAAACCTACTGCAAGATGGCTTTTTAGCTAAAACCTTCGCTGATGAATTACCTGCCACGCCAGGTTCACGCATCTATGTGACCGAAGAAGTGACTAATGTAACCGACACGGTAAAAGCAGGGCTTGAGTCAAAAGTGGGCAGTGAGTTTTACCAAGGCATTGAGGTACAAGAAAAAGCGTTAGTCGCTGAATGTGAAAAAGAAGATGGCTACCGTTGTCAAGTTTATAGCTTCCACGGTGGCCTCGAATATTACCTAGTAAAACAACTAGAAATCCGTGATGTTCGCTTAGTTTATAACCCCGCCGCGAGCGTGGGTAAGTACGGCGGGAATTTGGACAACTGGATGTGGCCACGTCACACTGGCGATTTTTCTTTCTATCGTGCTTATGTCTCTAAAGCGGGAAAACCGGCGGAATTTAGCGCGGATAACGTGCCCTATGAACCCAAAAGCTTCCTAAAAGTATCGGCTAAAGGCGTGAGTGATGGTGACTTTGTGATGGTCGCAGGTTACCCCGGCCGTACCAATAGATATCGCACCGCCAACGAAGTGCAAAATCAATTCGAGTGGGCTTATCCTCAAGGTAAGATCCTGCGCGAGCGTTTTATTGAGATCATTAAAGATACCGCCCCAGAGGGCAGTGACGAGCGTATCAAGTACGAAAGCCAAATTGCAGGCCTTGCTAATTACGCGAAAAATTTCACGTCTATGATTGAGTTTTACGGTAAATCGACCATGCTGGCCGACCGTCAAGCTCGCGAGGCTGAACTTGCAGCGTGGATAGCTAAAGACAGCAGTCGTGAAGCTAAATACGGCAAAACTTTAGCAGAGTTAGATACGCTAATTGCTAAAGGTAATGAGCATCAAGAGCGTGACATGATCTTAAGTTATATTGGCAATACGACTATGGTGCCTACGGCGCGTGATTTATACCGTTTAGCCAATGAGAAGCAACTGCCCGATATGGAACGTGAGCCTGGTTTCCAAGAGCGTGATATGACGCGCTTTAAAGCGAGTATGGAGCGAATCGATCGCCGCTATGCGCCAAGCGTCGATAAAGCCGTGTTGCTCGATATGCTTAAACGCTATGCCGCCCTTCCCGAGAACAAGCGCTTACCCGCATTGGATAAAGCCTTTGGTATCGACAGCAAATTCAGCGAAGCTAAGTTAGCTAAAACACTCGATAAAATGTACGCCAAAACCGAGCTAGGCAACAAAGATGTACGTTTAGCATGGATGGATAAATCGGTTGCTGATTTTAAAGCGTCTAAAGATCCTTTTATTCAATTTGCTGTCGCTCTGTATGACACAGACATGAGCGAAGAGAAGAAAGAAAAAGAATTAGCCGGTGAGCTGATGAAAGTGCGTCCGCAATATATGGATGCCATTATTGCCTACAACCTTGAGCAAGGTAAGCCTGTTTATGCCGATGCGAACTCAAGCCTACGTGTCACTGTGGGACATGTGAAAGGTTATGCACCAAAAGATGGTTTGGTCGCACTGCCATTCACGCGTTTAGAGGGAATAGTGCAAAAAGACACTGGTATTGATCCCTTCGATGCCCCTAAAAAGCAGTTAGATCTGATCAAACAGAAGCAATACGGTGATTTCTATGTGAAATCAATTGACTCTGTACCAGTGAACTTTTTATCGACGCTCGATACTACTGGCGGTAACTCAGGCTCACCTACCTTAAACGGCCGCGCCGAATTAGTAGGCCTGCTGTTCGATGGCGTCTATGAAAGCATTATCGGTGACTGGGCCTATGACGATAATATCAACCGCTCAATCCAAGTTGATAGCCGTTATATGCTGTGGGTAATGAAGTATTTAGATCATGCCGACAATCTATTAGCCGAGATGGAAATCGTTAAGTAATCCATTACCGCACCAGCAATGGTGCGGCCTATAATGGCTGGATTATCAGCATTTAAGCGTGATGTAGCGCTTTAAAAATACTGCAATAACAACACAAAAATAGCGATAAACTCACTGAGGTTATCGCTATTTTTTTGTACAATGACTACTGATAGCTGTTGAGATAGCAGTATTGATAGGTGCGCCATGGTATTAGCTCACCTTTTTAGCATTAGCGGCACCTGTGGACTGAAAAGATTACGTAATTTGCTTTCTCGGTTGCTTGGCTATTGCGATCATTTTCATATCTGCGGCGTAATATCACTGTCGGCACAAGGTTGAAATACAAATTAATCTTTATCCGAGCAGTTACTCATTTTCCCAAATCGACAACGGCTGGATAGAGCACCATTGCCAGAATTTCTTCTCAACCAAGTCACTTGCCTCGGCAGCATCCCTCCCCTCAAACAAGCGCCAATTTTCCTCTGCAGATTTCAGGGCATACTGTCTCAAGTGACCAGAGACAGTCTCGAAATCGGATGGCTCAAGAAGAAACATGCTGCCATCCCTGTAATACTCCCAGGGCACCTGATCGTTAGGTTGTCGTTGATGATTCTGGAAGAACGCCTCGCTGTAGATGCTGGCCGAACTGCCTGCCGACACACAGTCGTCCCAACGTTTGCAGCGAAAGAAATACTCGTCCTCCGCCTCAGTCGTTCCTGTTAGCTCTCGATAGGGGCAAGCTCGTTCCCAAGCCTTATCGATATTGGTTTCGGCTATACCTTTGCGCGCCAGTTCAATCTCATAAGGCTTAGGAAACATCTCCAATAACAAGTCATAGCCGGATTTTTCCTCTGCAATGGAAATAGAGACGGCGCTGAGCAGCGAGACACAAAGTAAAATTTTTGCTTGAAATAACCTTATTCTAAATCGCATTTTTACACCTAAGTCACTGTTGATAAGAATTTGAAATACATACTAATCCTAATCATCTAGTTTACTTTTCCAAATAGACAAAGGTTCGACCGCGCACCATTGCCAGAATTGCTTTTTAACGAGTTTGTCAGCTTCGCTAGCACTGCGCCCTTCAAACAATCGCCAGTTTTTTTCAGCAAATTTCAAGGCATGGTTATACGAATGTCCCGAACCGCCACCAAATTCTGCATCATTCTTGGCCAAGTCTTCGCCATCGTCTTTCCACTGCTGAGGAATTTTCTCCCCCGTTTTATGGTGCTTGAAAAAACCTTCAGTAAACTGACTTGCTGAAGCTCCCATCGTCTTACAGTCTTGCCAGCGGCGACAACGGAGATGAATTTCGTCTAAGTCAATATCGCCCGAATCGTCAAAGAGCAAACGAGAACTGTTATATGGACATGGCCGCTCCCAAGCATTCTCTATGCTTGTTTCAGCCACACCTTGACGGGCAAATTCAACCTCATGGGGTTTTGGTGCATTAGCAAGGATGCTTTGCACCGTTAGCACTTTTACTTCCGCTATAGAAGTAGGTGTAGCGCTGATCAGTGATATACAAAGTAAAAGTTTTACGTGAGATAACATTATTCTGAATCGCATTTTTGCAAAGTCCTTTGAGCATGAATTTAGCTAGCCAGAAACGGAAAAAATCAAATAAAGCTATAGCCTTAGTTTGATTATTTCTTTGTTATTGACGACTCGTTTTCGGCATCGTCTTTGTATCCGTTAACGTCACCCGTGTTTGCTGAATGAGCAAACATTTTCTATCTGTAATTTCATCAACATATAAAGATAAGGCTTTCGGAAAAAATTATTTCCCTTTATAAGGTGATGTATTGCAGATGGCTATAACACAAAAGAAGGATTTCTTACTAATTAACGGTATAACTCTGCGCACTCTAATATAATTTTGATTTGGTTATTAAGCTGGTTATAAGTAATAGATGGTTTTGAGCGCGACGCTAGTAAGGGAGGTGGCTTTTAAAGTTTGCAAATATGTCTCTAATATATTGTTTATCAATGTTTAGTAAAGCTTTCGTGAACGCTGTTCACTCTCATAACCTTGCTTCTTAAGCTAGGTAAGGTTGTTTTCACTCCGGTTACAAGTCAAACGCTTTTGCGCAATACCTGCTGGAGCTTGTATCTTGATATTGTTTAAAGGGGAAATATGGCTCTCGCTAAGACTAATATCTGGGCTTATATCTATTTATTTTGTCGCCAGCACTGCTTTTAGCTCTGCAATTTCCGATTTTGTCAGTGGCCGCATTTGCCCTTCTGGTAACTCACCAGATGCTAATTCGCGTAAATTCAGCGCCATTATAGTGACGCGCTCAAGATCGATAACGCGATACCCGAGTGCCTTGGACATATGCCGAATTTGTCGATTTAATCCTTGAGTCAGCACGATTTCAAAGCTGTCCAAACTGAGGCGGCGTACTTGGCAGGGCAGGGTTTGCAGATCTTTATAACGCACTCCACTTGCCATTTGTTCTACAAAATCATCAGTGAATGGCTTATCGAGGCGCACATGGTAGGTTTTACTGTGGGCAAAGCTGGGGTGCATCAGTTTATGGGTCAGATCACCATCGTTAGTTAACAGCAACAGGCCGCGGGAATCTTTATCTAGCCTGCCGACGGGGTAGAGTCTTGGCGCTTTGGGAAGCAGATGCAATAAGCTCGTTTTATCTTGCTCAAGCAAACGGCAATCGGTGCCGACAGCTTTATTGAATATCCAATAAGCGAGTGCTTCTGTTTCAACTATGGGCTCTGCATCTAAGCAAATGCTATCAAGGCATAGACCTTGAGCATCGCGTTGAACTAGGTCGGTATGTTTGGCTATCTTGCCATTAAGTGTAATACGCCCAGCATTAATCAAACGGCAGGCTTCACGGCGAGAGCCAATGCCGCATTGGGCAAGGTATTTTGCTAAGCGCATGGATAATCTTAGAGTAATTGGCGTAGTTGAGCGCGATGATACAGTATTTTCGAGAGACGCCGCATGGCAAAGGCAAGGCTTAAGCACCAAATAATATTGAGGTTAGTTTGGATCCACATATTGGCCGATACTGCGCAAAAATGTGTTTGAGGCTCGCAGGGGGGAAAATCCAATATCGACCAATCTAATTGCAGGCTTAAACTCATCGCACTACAAAAACTGATAATACTTAAATAAAACAGCGGCTTTGGGCATATAAATCGAGGCGCCAAACCTGCGATGATCACTAGGGCATGTAGTGTGAGGGTGCTGAGTAAATAACTCGTTGAAACCAGTCTGTGTATGCTCAAAAAATTAATGGGAAATATGCCCATTAGCACTACGGATGTTCCCACCCAAGCACCTGTTAGTGCGACATATTGGCTAAAAGTGTCGAGTTTGAGCAGGTAGAGTCCTATCATTGAAATCAGCATAGATATTCCTGCTGCCAATAAACTTAAATTAAACACATAGGCGAGTGTGGAGTTGATATAGTCACCTAGAAAATCGGCTCGCATTTGGAATACTCTCATTCCAACATGTTGATATTCAGCATAAATCGCAACTAAAACTCCAGAGGCACTGAGAAAGGCTGCGCCTACAATTAACCAAGTGATCAGGCGATGTAAATCGTAATAACTCGGCTCTTGGTGATGTAGAGGATTCATGGATACTAACAATATACTGCTATGACTGGACGGAGTGCGGTAACTTGCCTGAATTGTTTAATGAAGGCAAGTGCTGTTTGACATAAAATAGCCCCCAAAATAACCAAGGAACGCTTAGCGTTCCTTGGTTCAGTTTTCATCTACTCGATGGAATGCTGCAGTACTCTTAGTGTCATTTAGTGTCGTTTGCGGAAAATCACAATAACGACGGCAACTACAGCTAAAATCATGCAGTACCAAGCGTGTGAAACGGCTGCTAGCGGCGTGATACTAAATGTCGATGCGATAAGTAACGCCTGAGCGCCATAGGGGATTAACCCTTGGATAATACAAGCAAAAATATCGAGTACACTGGCTGCACGTTTTGGACTGACACCATGTTTTTCGGCCAAATCCTTGGCAATATCACCCGTCACTACGATAGAAACCGTGTTGTTAGCCACACAAGAGTTAGTCACTGCGACTATACCTGCCATCCCCAGTTCCGCAGCACGGCATGAGGCTTCACCCTGTGCTTTAGAGAAACGAGTGATCAGCTTTTCAATTTGTTTACTCACAAAGGCAAGGCCGCCTTGTTGTTGCATCAGTGCCGCTAAACCACCCACAAGCATAGACAGGATAAAGATCTCCTGCATATTACTAAAACCTGCGTAAATATCCTTACCAAACTGGATTAAGCCATAATCCATCGTTAATAAGCCTGTTACTCCCGCGAGTAAAATGCCAAGGGTTAAGACGACAAACACATTTAATCCTGCGACAGCTAAAATCAAAATGGTCAGATAAGGAAGCACTTTAATCAAATCGATATCTTGTGTTGCTAACTCTGCTTGGCCTTGGCCTGCAAAGATAAAGGCGATTAAGGTCAGTAAGGATGCGGGGATTGCAAAAATTAAATTCTCGCGGAATTTATCTTTCATATCACAGCCTTGGGTGCGAGTCGCGGCAATCGTCGTATCAGAAATAATCGATAAATTATCACCAAATAAAGCACCAGACATGACTGCACCCGCCATGATGGCATAGTCAATTTGTGCTTGGTCAGCAACGCCCAATGCAATCGGGGCGACGGCCGCAATGGTTCCCATAGAGGTGCCCATTGCGGTGGCAATAAAGGCTGCAATCACAAAGAAACCGGGTAATAACAGGTTTGATGGAATAAAGGATAAACCCAAAGCGACTGTGGCATCGACACCGCCAGTGGCTTTGGCCACGGCGGCAAAGCCACCTGCTAAAAGATAAATCAAACACATGGCAATGATATTGCTGTGGCCAATGCCCGAAATAAAAGTATCAATTGATTGATTTAATTTCTGTTTTGATAAAATCAACGCCAGAATGATGGCGGGTAAAATGGCGATAACACTGGGTAATTGATAGAAGGCAAAATCAACGCCCTGACGTTGAAAATAGACGCCTGCGCCAATAAAAAGACCTAGAAAAACAAATAGTGGCAGCAAAGCAATAAAAGATGCAGGGCTATTTGTTGAAGATGTTTGTGCTGAATGGCTCAATGTTGTCTCTCTTTTTTTCAGAGTTTTACCCGCGGGATCCTTGGCAGTCAAACTCGCTTAAATTTAGTGTCGCGTCGGCATCATATCCTAGCAACTTGGAGCGAAGCATATTTGATCCCTGCGAGCCTGTCAATTTAGACGTCTAGATGTTTTTACTTCCGTTGTGAATTATTGGTTATTAGTCGGTTGTCTAAAGTCATTGAATTGGCTTTTGGGACGTTAACTTGAGGATTGCTTTACTGTTTGAAGATACTGGAATGCCATAAGTAAATACAGTGGAGTATGGGTTTTGTGCTTTTACATATGTGTCCAAGGGGAAAATCCCCAAGGACACTTTAGCGGATTTAAGCCACTTTAAATCGAGCGACTTCTTTTTGTAGATTGCTGCAAATGGCTTTAGTGTTAACCACAATTTGCTGAGTTTCTTGGATCACCAAGTTACAGTATCTTGTTTTATCAGATAATTCAGTTAAGTTGTGGTTAATTTCTTCAGTCACATGAGTTTGCTCTTCCGTCGCGGTGGCTGTTTGAGTGGACATCTCACTGACTTTGGAGGTGGAGTTAAGGATTTCATCCAAGGCATCTTGCGTTTGACTGGCAAGCGTCACCGTTGATGTTGTAAGCGTCGCGCCCGATTCAATGCTTTTAACCGCATCATTAACCCCACGTTGTAACTCTTCAATCATGCGCTGAATATCTTGGGTAGATGTTTCAGTGCGACTCGCCAGCGTCCGTACTTCATCGGCGACGACAGCAAAGCCACGCCCCTGTTCGCCAGCGCGAGCAGCTTCAATGGCAGCATTAAGCGCAAGTAGGTTGGTTTGTTCTGCAATAGAGCGGATAACATCAAGTACGGAAGCGATATTGGCAGAATTGACTGACAGTTTTTCAATAACCGCGACTGCATTTTTAACGGATTCAGAAAGTTGCTGAATATGATTAACCGATTGCGCTAGGATATTTTTTCCTTCAATTGTCTGATCATTGACCTTAGTGATCTCGGTGGCAGTATGCAGTGCATTACTGGCGACTTCTCTTACGGCGGCGCTCATTTCATTGACGGCGGTGACAATGGTATCAACAAATTGCTCTTGTTCATGGCTGATGTTTATCGTTGTTGTTGATTTAGTCGCTAGGCTTTCAACTGTTTGGCTTACATCTTTGGTTTGGCTGATAATGGCGATAACCATTTCTTGTAGCTGAGCAACAAACTGGTTAAACGCAGTGGCAAGTTCACCGATTTCATCCTGACGTTTGATGGGGATCCTTTGGGTGAGGTTACCATCGCCATCAACAATATCGTTGATCCTATCGGTAATATCTTGGATAGCGTTCACTATGATCTTCGGACCGAAATAAGCGAGTACAAGGGCAATCATGGCGACCAAAGAGGCAATGGTAATGGAGACTTTAGTTTGCGTTGTCGCTTGCTCTGAGGCCAGTAAATCGAGTTCTTTGACTCGATCATCTGCCGCCTCACCTGCAGCATTATAAATACTCCTTAATGATTTAAATTCTTTATTGGCTTTCGTGGTATGGAGCTGTTTGGCCTTTTCAAAATCATTATTTTTAACAGCATTAATGACCTCTGATGAGGCTTGATGCCAGAGTGAGAATTGGGCTTCAAAGCCGTTGGTTGATTGCAGTACTTGTGGGTGGTTTTTGAGAATTTGTTTGAATTCACCCATTCTATCCCTTGCTTGGTCGACATTTTCCTGCCAATTGTCTATTTCACTTTTACGTTTTTCAGCACTTAATTCCTCTTGAAGTAGAACCTCTTGACTGAGTTGAGCTTGGTAAAGATCGCGATCCGCATTCAAAATGGCTGAAATGGCAGGATTAAACAATTGGCTAAACTCCTGCATCTGCTTGAGTGTTGATCTATTTTGCATTGCTCCTGTGACGGCTATAACAATGAGCACCACGGCCATAATGATAAACATAAGGGAAAATTTAACGCGAATACTGTTAAACATAGGACGATCTCCATTAATAACTTAATAAATAGCTTAGCCGTTATTTATAGAATTGCCTTTGCATGCAGCAGATTGCGATGGGATTTTGTACACATTGAAATAAGCGAAACCGCCTTGGTCACTGTTAGCAAGGCGTTGACGCATTACTTTGGATTATTCAGGACAAGCTAGGGTAGGGGTGACTTTAGGCTTAGGTTTTATCTGCACTAGCATGACGCCAAAAATGACCATAGAGCCGCCAATATAGTGATACACAGCTAAAGTTTCATTGAGGATGATAGCTGCAAGTATGGCTGCCAAAATGGGCATTAAGTTAAAAAATACGCTAGTACGGTCTGCACCGAGTTTACTTATGCCATTGATCCAAGCCCAAGGTGCTAGAAGCGATGCTGCGACAGCAGCGTAAAGTATCAGTGGTGCCGATTGGCTGGTAATTGCCATATTCGGACTACAAAAGAGTAGCGGTGTTAGCATTATTACCGCGATAATTCCTTGAATATAAACCGATTCCCAAGTTGATAATGGGAGTTGCCAGCGTTTAAGTAACACACCATAGAGTGCATAAACAAAGGCACTAAAAAGCAGCAATAAATCCCCTTCGGTTATTCCGATGGCAATCTCGACGATATTGCCGTGGCTGAGCATAAAAATTAATCCAAACAGTGAGACTAACATTCCACTAAATGCCATTGGCGAGAGCTTTTGCTTTAGGAGTGGCACGGCTAAAAACAGGCTAATCATAGGTACGAGTGAGGTAATTAACGCCATATTGGTTGCAGTTGTGGTGGCCGCAGCAAAATAGGCCAAACTCTGATTGAGTACCATACCAAGTAGTGCCAAGGCAGCAAGCTTGGGTAATAAGGGCGTTATTTGTTGGCGTTTTTGCCATACAGACGTCGCCATAAAGGGTGTTAATAATAGCATCGCAAAAAACCAGCGGTAAAAAGCGATTGCCTCTGGATCTATTGTCCCAAACGAAAGTTTGTTAACGATAGAGTTACCAGCCCAAATGAATACTGCTAGCAGAGGAAATAAATACAACATGGTCTTACCTTAGTGTATCGATGTCAGGGTCGACAAAATCAAAGTGATTGCTATTATCTACGGTCTGTTGTGATATAAATATCGCTTATAAGACAAGGTCAGTTCCAATACGGACAGATTTACCATTGCAGTGCGTTATTGTCTCATATTGGTTTGTGGTTATCGCTTGAGGTAAAAATAAGATGCAAACGGTTTTTCATCCGCAACAACTTGAGCAAGAGCCGCTTGCTGATATTTTCTTTAACTATGAAGCATTTGTGCCAAATACAGTCACACCTAAACATCAACATTCATGGGGGCAACTACAGTTAATTAGCGGAGGTATTATGGAGTTATATGCCGCAGGGCAACGATTTTTGTCTCCTTCGCAATATGCGATTTGGGTACCCGCGGAGATTGAGCATGAGAGTTACACTCGCCGCAGTATCCACTATTGTTCGATGAATATCACGGCGAAAAGGTCACAAAACCTTCCACTTGAGCCTTGTCTTTTAGCTTTAACACCGATAGCTCAATCGATAGTCAATGACTTTCGTGAGCGGCAAATCAAAGTAGTAGAAACGCTAACCGATCAGCGCTTAGTTGAGGTCTTGCTCGATCAACTGACCTTAGCGCAAGTGTTACCGCAATTTATTCCTACGGCCACCGATAAGTTATTACTGCCACTCTTGCAGGCGCTTGAAGCCGATCCCGCAAATCCAAAGACTTTCAAAACTTGGGCGAGTGAGTTACATACCACTGAGCGCACCTTAGCTCGCCGCTGCCATGAGATTCTGGGCATGAGTTTTACCGAGCTAAGACAAAGGCATAAGTTTATCTATTCATTACAACTCTTGCGTCAGGGACTTGCGATCAAAGAGGTGGCGTTAACGCTTGGCTACAACCAAACTTCACCTTATATTGTTATGTTTAAAAAATATGCCCAGTGCTCACCTGAACAGTATCGCCGCCGCGTGGGTTAGCATAAAAAAGAAGATTTAAGGTTGTACCTGTAATGTGAAATAAAAGAGGATACCAATTTAATTGGTACCCTCTTTTTGGCCTATTTAAAGAGAGGATTTAAGGGTTTTTACATTGTGAGATAAATTAGTCGGATGCTTTTTGGCGGTTCCGTTTATCTTGACGCTTCTCTTTTAAGGTTTTCATTGGCGGTTTTTTTGCTTTTTCTTTACTCATGGTTTTTGACTCCAAAGTGAAGTAACTATTTAAATCCGCGCCGCAATTCGGTTTCAATAGTTGGGCTCAATTTTTATTTCAGGCTTAAATTGATATGTTCCATTTAGCAAGGTAAATGATCTATTTAACACAAGATGCTTAAAATATACTCTTTAGCAATTTTTACCTCTTTACACTAAAGCGCTGCCATGACTTTTGAGAGTAAAGTATGGGTAAAAACGGTTAAATAAAAAATTAATTACCTTGAGTAAATGTCGCGGCCAGTTGAGAACTTCAAAATAATATCTCCTTTTATTTTCATATTAAGCTATACCACTATTAGCGGAGCTAAAAGTGAATGAATAGTATGTTGCCACTGAATTGAACATACTGGATGCTAAAAATAAAATGCTATCAATACGTAATTACTGCACAGATTGACTTGTTTTTTTTACGATGCAACTGACATCCTTAATCATAAAAAGTACAGGTTTACCTAGAATATTAACCTGTGCCAGTTCACCTTTCGTTCGTCCAAGTAGGCTAGATCCCAAGTCTGATATGACTGAGAAGCGACCCGCACTCGGTTTGTGTTTTTGCGGGTAGACCAGTTCTACTTGGTATTCCTGTTGATCCTGTAAATTAATCAAGCAAATCTGGCGTCCTACAGTAATTTTATTACTTGAAGTATCATTCTTTAAGTATTCGAGCTTAGCGATAATCCCTGCTAATGCCGTTGGGCGTAGTGAGGAATTAAAGCTATTTTGTAAATAGTATGACTTGGTTTTTAGCACAAAAGACTGAAAAATGTCGCCAAAAAAAGAATAAGCCATGACCGCCTCTAAGTGACTAAGACAAAATATAGATAGAATAGTCCAAAAAAGATTACTCTATGTTTTCATATTTATTTTAATATTCTGCCGAGCGCTAGTTGCGCTCGGCTTAGACTGGGCATTTAGGGGCTGGGCGCACTAATGTAGTAAAGTCGTTATGAGGGACGAGTGTCGAAAAAAATTGTGATGAAAATGCATTGCTAAACATAGGTTTTACATCTCCAGTCATTAGTTAATCGAAATGGTAAATCAATAATGTTTATATATAAAAAGCATCACCACACGGAGTTGATTAATGCCTAATAAATAATTACCTCTACCATAGGACAAGTGAAAAAATAAATCAAGCCTACTTGCTAACTTATTTGGTTTACTATTTTTTATATTATTATCTACATTATGGGGCAAGCATCTTTCACTGAAGTGAGTTAATACAAAAGTGTGTATATCTTGATTTGTAACATTCAAGTTGTCAGTCCTGCTCCTGTCAATAAAATCTTAATACACATAGAAACGAGGAACAGACAGCTTATGCTCGTACACCAAATCAGCACTAACCAGCCGAGTCGATAGGCGAGGGATTTCGTTTGGGTTGTCATGTTGATCTCCTGCATATGTAAAGTCATCTAAAGTGAATCAGCGACCTAAGCCAAATTAGCTTGGGTCGCGTTTTGGGAACTCTCATCTAAGTCATGGCTAGTGATAGCCTGCATCCTTGGTTACTTTGCCGCGGAACACGTAATAGCTCCAAAAGGTATAAACCAAAATCAGCGGGATGATCATCAGGGCGCCGACGAGCATAAAGCTTAGGCTGCTGTCGGGGGCTGCCGCCTGCCAAAGGCTGATGTTGGGTGGAATAATGTGCGGCCAGATGCTGATCCCTAAGCCACTGAAGCCTAAGAAAATCAGCCCTAGAGTGAGTAGGAATGGCTGATAGTTATCATCACGATTTAGGGATTTTATCAAGGCCCAACTGCAGGCTAATACCAGTATTGGCACTGGGGCGAAGTAGAATAAATTCGGTAAACTAAACCAGCGCAGGGCAATATTGGGTTGCACAAAAGGCGTCCATAAACTGACTAAACCTATGGTCATCAGCAGGCATAAAGTCAGGACTCTGCCGAGTTGCTGCATGGTTGTTTTAAGCTCGCCTTGGCATTTTTTCACCAACCAAGTTGCGCCGAGCAGAGCATAGGCCAGCATAAGGCCAAAACCGCAGAAAAGTGAGAAGGGCGTTAACCAATCGAAACTACCGCCGCTAAATTGTTGGTTACTCACCGAAATGCCAGAGATAAACGCCCCCAGTACTACGCCCTGTGAAAAGGTGGCCGTGATAGAACCGAACATAAACGCTTTATCCCAGAATGGTTTAGCTTCTGCGCCCGACTTAAATCTAAACTCAAATGCCACGCCGCGAAAAATCAATGCCAGCAGCATGATAAGCAGCGGTATGGTTAGCGCTTCGAGCACTATGGCATAGGCGAGGGGAAAGGCACCGAGCAGACTAGCGCCGCCGAGCACTAACCAAGTTTCGTTTCCATCCCAAACGGGGGCGACGGTATTGACCATAATATCCCTGTCGTCCTCATCGTGAATAAAGGGAAACAGTATGCCGATGCCGAGATCGAAGCCATCCATCACGATATACATTAAGGTGGCAAAAATGATGATCCCGAACCAAATCAAGGGTAGATCGAATTCCATGGTGAGCCCTTAAATATGTTTAAGATTGAATAAGTCAAACTAGATTCATTTACTTTAAAATTAATGGCTTGTTGCCGCGATATCTGGCCCTTTGCGGATGAGTCGCATCATATAGCGATAACCAACGCCGAAGATGCCACAGTAACTGACGATGAAAATCCCTAGGCTGATACTCAGGTGGGTAACGCTGTGGGAAGACACGGCATCCTGAGTGCGCATCAATCCTTGGATCACCCAAGGTTGACGGCCAAGCTCGGTGGTAAACCAACCCGCTAGTGTGGCGAGCAATCCGTCGGGGCCGAGCACGAGTACAAATCGCAGAAAGTGTTTGTTGCTGTAGAGGCTGCCTTTGCGCCTGAGATAAGCACTCCAAAGTCCGGCAACAATCATCAATAGACCTAAGCCGACCATGAGCCTAAAACTCCAGAACACTAACAACACATTGGGTCTGTCCTCGGCGGGATACTCAGTCAAGGCTGGCACTTGTTTGCTTAAATCATGCTTTAAGATCAGGCTCGCGAGCCCTGGGATTTCGAGGCTGAAGTGGTTTTTCTCTGCGTCCATATCGGGAATCGCAAACAAAATAAGCGGAGTGGGTTTGTCACCCTCATTACGCCAATGGCCTTCCATCGCCGCGACTTTTACAGGTTGATATTCAAGGGTATTTAAGCCGTGAAAATCACCAATTACAGCTTGCAGCGGCGCGACGATTAACGCCATCCACATCGCCATAGACAACATCTTGCGGATCGCGGGCGTGTCGTTACCTTTGAGTAAATGCCAAGCCGCCGATGCGCCCACAAAGAAAGCCGATGAAATAAAGGCCGCCACTGTCATATGGGCTAAACGATAGGGAAATGAAGGGTTAAACACTATCTGAAACCAATCCACAGGAATAACGCGATTGTTCACGATTTCAAAACCTTGGGGCGTCTGCATCCAGCTGTTTGAAGCTAAGATCCAGAAAGTTGAGATAATCGTGCCCGTGGCGACCATACAAGTGGCGAAGAAGTGCAGGTTTTTGCCTACCTTCTGCTGACCAAATAGCATGACCCCCAGAAACCCCGCTTCGAGGAAGAAAGCGGTGAGCACTTCATAGGTGAGTAGCGGCCCAGTTACGCTGCCCGCGAAGGCGGAAAACGCGCTCCAATGGGTACCAAATTGATAGGCCATCACTATGCCTGAGACCACGCCCATGCCAAAGTTTATGGCAAAAATCTTCGACCAAAATTGATAGAGTTGTTGGTAAACCTCATTCGCAGTTTTCAGCCATAAGCCTTCTAATACCGCCAGATAGGTGGCGAGGCCGATAGTGATGGCAGGGAAAATAATGTGAAAAGAGATGGTAAAAGCAAATTGGATCCTAGCGAGTACAGTGGCATCAAAATCAAACATAATTTCCTCGAGCGATAGGCATTTCTCGTTACAAAGGCATTGATCTAGTCGCGTACACTGAGCCCTAAATTGGCTCAACGGTGAAAGCTTGTGTGCTATTAGACCATGGGATAAGCTGGCTATAACAGACACAGAATATATTGATTGGGCTATAACAGATGGCGAAGTACGAACAGTTAGCGCAGGAATTAAAGACACGAATAGCCCAAGGTGTCTGGCAGGCGGGGGACAAATTGCCATCGCTGCGCCAAACTGTGGCCGATTCGGGCTTGAGTCTGATGACAGTGCTCAATGCCTATCAGTTATTGGAAAGCCAAGGCGTGATCTCGGCGCAGGCTAAGTCTGGCTATTTAGTGGCGCCAAAGCCGGAATTAATCGCGCGCCAGGGAGAAGCTTTTCGTTATCCCGAGCGACAAAAGCCGATTTATCTTTCCGATAGCGTGGATATTAATGAGTTTGTATTCAATGTTCTGCAGGCTTCGAAGCAGGCGGACATAGTGCCCTTTGGCTCAGGATTTCCTGATCCTAGTTTATTCCCGCAACAAGCACTGGCGCGATCTTTGGTTAAGGTCACTCGGCACATGTCACCTTCTTTTGCCGCCGATAATTTACCACCAGGCAATGCGGGATTGCGTAAGGCGATCTCCCAACGTTATGCCAAATTAGGCATGAGCATTTCGCCCGACGAAATCATCATTACCTCGGGTGCCATGGAGGCGCTCAACTTGAGTTTAGCGACCCTGACTCAAGCGGGTGATTGGGTTGTCATTGAATCACCGACCTTTTATGGTGCGATGCAAGCCATTGAACGGCTTAAACTCAGGGCCATTGCGGTCGCGACCGATCCACAACAGGGGATTGATCTCGAGGCGCTGGCGGAAGTGTTAAAAACCTATCCAGTGAAAGCCTGCTGGTTGATGAGCCAACATCAAAATCCCTTAGGTTGCAGCTTATCGGATGCTAAAAAACAGGCGCTTTATCAGCTACTAAACGAGCATAAGGTTAGTCTGATTGAGGATGATGTTTATCAAGAACTCTATGTCGACTCCAGCGCGCCAAGGCCAGTAAAAGCCTTCGATACCGAAGGACGGGTGTTGCACTGCGGCTCATTTTCTAAGTCTTTGATTGCTGGTTATCGTGTCGGCTGGGTGGCGGCGGGATGCCATGCACCGCAGTTACAACGCTTACAAGTCATGTCGACGTTATCGACCAGTGCGCCGATGCAGCTCGCCATCGCCGATTTTATTCAGTCGGCGCAATATGAACGCCATTTGAAACAGTTACGTAAAAAGTTAGCCAGCCGTAAATTGGCCATGTATCAATTATTGTGCGCGCATCTGCCCGAATCTGTGGGGGTCAACTTTGCGCAGGGCGGCTATTTTCTCTGGTTAGCGCTGCCATCACATATGGACGCCACACAAATTTATTATCAGGCGATTGAACGTGGGATCAGTATTGCACCCGGAAATCTCTTTAGTAATCAGGTCGAATTCCGCCATTTTATGCGTTTGAATGCCTCATACGAGTGCTCGCCAGAGATAGTCTCAGCGGTCGTGGTACTGGCCGAACTTATCCGCAACTCTTCGAGCCGAAGTTAAAGGCTGTGGCTAAAAAGTTTTAGACTTCTAGATGTCTATCTGTTAGCTTGTTGAGCATGCACAAATCTTGTGCAATTCTCTATGTCGATTGAATACTGGGCTGCTACGGATAAGGAAGGGAAAATGAAATTAGAGTCACTGGCATTACACCATGGTTATGAGTCAGAAGCGACCACGAAGGCGGCCGCAGTACCTATCTATCAAACGACCTCTTATACCTTCGATGATACCCAGCATGGTGCTGATTTATTTGACTTAAAAGTCGCTGGTAATATTTATACACGGATAATGAATCCTACCACTAGCGTGCTAGAGCAACGTCTGGCGGCCATTGAAGGCGGCATAGGTGCGCTGGCCGTGGCATCGGGTATGGCGGCGATTACCTATGCGATTCAAGCCCTGACTCAAGTTGGCGATAACATCGTCAGTACCAGTCAGCTCTATGGTGGCACCTATAATCTGTTTGCCCATACGCTGCCGCGCCAAGGCGTTGAGGTGCGCATGGCGGCCTTCGATGATTTTGAAGGCCTCGATGAGCTGATCGATGACAAAACTAAGGCCTTATTCTGCGAATCGATTGGTAATCCGGCGGGTAATATTGTCGATTTACAACGTTTAGCCGAGATTGCCCATAAGCATGGCGTGCCTTTAATTGTCGATAATACGGTCGCGACTCCAGTGTTATGTCGCCCCTTTGAGCATGGCGCCGATATCGTTATTCATTCTTTAACTAAATACATTGGTGGCCATGGCACGACAATCGGTGGAGTGATTATTGATTCAGGCAAGTTCGATTGGGTGGCAAATAAGGAAAGATTTGCCTTACTCAACCAAGCCGATCCTTCTTATCACGGCGTGGTCTACACAGAAGCCTTTGGTCCTGCTGCATTTATTGGTCGTTGCCGTGTGGTACCGCTGCGTAATACCGGCGCCGCACTGTCACCGCACAGTGCATTTTTACTGTTGCAAGGCCTTGAAACCTTAAGCCTTCGAATGGAGCGCCATTGCTCGAATGCCTTGGCATTAGCTGAATATCTGGTGTTGCATCCGGCGGTCAGTTGGGTGAACTATGGCGCCTTGCCGAGCAGCCCTTATCAGGATAATTGCCACAAGATCACTGGCGGAAAAGCTTCTGGGATCATCAGCTTTGGGATTAAAGCTGCCACAGCAGAAGAAGGTAAGCTTGCTGGCGGACGTTTTATCGATGCACTGCAGATGATCCTGCGTTTAGTGAACATTGGGGATGCGAAATCCTTGGCCTGCCACCCTGCGAGCACTACGCACAGACAGCTCGATGCCGATGAACTGGCACGGGCGGGCGTGTCTGAGGATCTTATCCGTATCTCGGTTGGGATTGAGCATATAGACGATATTATTGCCGATGTGTCGCAGGCGCTCGATAAGGCACTGGCGAGCAAATAGCTCGTATCGAATAGCCCATATTAAATAGCCGATACCTCATCGCTTTATTAAATCGTTAACAGTAAAAAGCCGCCATCGATTCAATTTGATGGCGGCTTTTTTAGTGCTTTAAAACGATGTTAATCTTGCTGCAGTCGATTTCTCGCCTTTTGATAGAAGTAAGATACAGTCAGCAAAATGACTCCGATCAGCATAAAGGCAATCACCTTTTGCACTAGCTCGAATGAAGCCATATCCAGTAATAGCACCTTAAGTGTCGATAAGGTAAATAGCCCTGCGGCGAGGCGGATCATATCGGCATTTTGTGGTTTTAAGCTGATAAACATCAACACACTGCCATGGATAACCAATAAAATCGCGCTGAGCGGTGCGGCAATAATGTTATCGAAGCTATAACTCCACATAAAGTAACTCAAGGCGAGTAACAGATGCCAACTCCACTTAAGTCCTTGTAAAGGTAAGATGCGTCTATGCAAGCGTATTGCTGCGCCGTGCTGCAAGATAAGCCTTGCTAGGAGTGCCAGTGATAAAAACTCGATTAACACAAACGAGGCATTATCACGATTAAGCCCGAGTGTTAGCTCAAAATGCAACATGATGGGCAACAGGGCTAAGCCTAAAGTGAGGCCATAGGCGAGATGGTAGCTTTCCTTTATTGCGGCTTGGATTTCAGCGGCGAGGGTTAACTTCATGCTATGTGAGGCTTGGCTTACATTTCTCAGGCTTAAACCTCTTTGGATTAGCAAGGCAAAATAACCACTTAAGGCTAACGCCGTCATCGCTATTCCTACTAGCTCTGAATGATTAAAGCCATAAACGATCACGGCCAATACCAGTGCAAAGTAATAAGGGCTTAATTGCCATTGTAGTTGCAGCAAGGGGCGCCAATGCTCGGGTAACTGGCGGTAGCGGAGCAGTGTGAAGCCCATAAAGAGGGCGCCAACGGCCAGCGCCGCGAGTCCTTGCCAAGCGTGAATAAGGCATAGCGAGGCTGTCATCAGAACCGCTAACCAAGTGAGGATTTTGGCTTCTATGTTCAAACTCTTATGTTTAACAAAGTAGGCTAAACCTAGGCTCATAAAGGTGCTCAGCCAGAGTGCAATAGCGGTATATTCCCAATGGT
This sequence comes from Shewanella sp. JNE2, assembly GCF_023159115.1. Lineage (NCBI taxonomy): Bacteria > Pseudomonadati > Pseudomonadota > Gammaproteobacteria > Alteromonadales > Shewanellaceae > Shewanella > Shewanella sp. JNE2. Next base: position 958,254 of record NZ_CP096169.1, read on the forward strand.
TGCGGATGACTTTGGGCAGCAGAATAAGCGGTAGCAGCAAATAGCAGAAGATTTGCATCGTATAAGCGGCTTTGGCAAATAAGGCATCTTTATAGTGGCGACGATACCAATAATGGGCCAAGAGTAGGGCGATAAATAACTCAATCCGTGCCAGTTTTGCCATGAGCGGTTGGGCACTAAAGCTAAAACTGCCTGTGAGCATTATGCCTTCAACAACCTTAAACAGCAGCGGCAATAGTAAGAGCCAAGCAGCAAACTCGCTGATAACGAGTCTGTCCTTTGCGCTCAAATACAGCAGTAATAGGCTGACGAGTGGCAAGATGGCGAGGTAGTAATCGCTGCTTAAAAGGTAAGCCGCGAGGATAATTGTCGCCACATAAAAACCGCTTAATAGCTCTTTTAACACTCTGTTTAGCTGACTTTCTAGGGGCGAAAGCAATGCATGGTGGAGTGTTAAAAGCCGAATAACAAAGACTAAGGCGGCGCAACTTAAGGCCAGTGCTAACAGTGGAAAGCCAAAAGCTGACAAGGGAGAAATTGGCGCCCCATCGATAAAGCTTGATTCTAAAAGGCTAATGCCCGTCAGTACACTAGACGCATTGAGCCCTAATCCCATCAGTAGCAATACATAGGCTTCGGCGCGAACGGATATCAGTTCTTCTTTGGTGCCAATCCACAAGAGTAATAAGGCTTCCAGCAGTAATACTAATCCAAGGAAATCGTGGCTGAGTAAATACAGTGCGGCAAATCCCGCAAAACTGCCTGCAAAGACTAACAATAAGCCGTTGCGGGCTTTTTCTAGGTTGCCTGTGCGCTTCCAAGTTAGTTTCCAATAGAGGGCTGCGCAAATCAGAGCGTTGATTGCAAAAATTTCCCCTGCGAACTCAGTAAATTGCGTTAACTCTAATAACACAAAGGCGAGCAATACTATCGGTAGGGCGAGTATGCGATGGCTCAGTGCATTATGTTTTTCATTATGATGGGTAAACGGCTTGGTAAATAGTAGGCTGGTGATGCCGTAGAGATAAAAGGTTGCATTAATACTGATAAGCGCCAGCAGACTGATGCCGCCAAAATCCCTGAGTGGCAATTCAATGAAATAGCTAAAGGCTTCGATGCAGCCTATGTGCAACAGGGCGGTGATTTCCAGTAATAGCGGCCACTTAAGTTTGCGACTCTGGGCAAGGGCGCCGGCACCAATAAGCAGTAAATAAGGCAGATACAAAAGCGGCGCATAGCTTTGGGATAACAGCATCATAGGTGCGGTCGAACCACCGACTAAGGCGATCACGGCGATCACTTTGGCATCTAAGCGCATCGACAGGCCATAACCTGCCAAAGTGATCAATAACAGTAAAATAAAACTCGCGCTATTGGGTATTAACTCAAAATACGGCCCAATAAAGTACGCGCAGAGATAATTAAGTATGAGTCCGAGTCCGACAATACCTGAGCCAAAATCCGCCATGCCCGCGCGTTTTTGGCGAATAAAAATCCCGCCCACTATGATAGCGTTCGCGCTGGCAAACCCGAGTAGTGCTTTGCCAAGTTCTGAAAACCAATGGTTGATTGAATATTGCAGTAAATAACCAAAGCCTAAGGTCAGGGTGATGATCCCTGCGACAGTCATCAAAAAGACAGGTCCTAATCCCTTAGCCTGATAATGATGGTAGAAAGATTTGACTTGCTCGTTGACTGCCGCAAAGGGTGCCATGACGGCCGCGAGTCCTTGGGATAACAACTCATCAAATTGACTCGCTGCTTGCACACTTGCCTGCAATTTGACTTCATCACTCAGTTGTTGATCTTGCGCTTGGTGTTCGGTTTTAGCGGTTTGTTCTGCTGGGGTATTTTTTGTTTTTCTTTGCCAAGGGTCTCCTTGCAAAGCGTTTTGCTGCCATGGGTTGGGTTCTGCTGGGGCTGGCGCTACGGAAGCAGGTTCAAGGGTTGGTGTTTGTGCCGCATAGGTTAATGTAGGCGCGTTATCGGCGGCGAGCACAGATGCAATCGATGAAGCACTCGCTGCCATATTCAGAGTGGTTTCAGTGGCGTCTTCAGTCGCAATTTGCTGACTTAAGGTCTCGAGCTTAGTGGAGAATTCTGCTAATTGACGACTGAGCGAAGATTGCTGCGATAAATGCAGCGATTGTAGCTGTGCCAGCTCAGCTTTTAATTGGGCAACGTCATCCTTTAACGGCATATCTCATTCCTAAGTGTTTAAGTGCTTAACTCATAAACCTTTGTCGGCAAGAATTGTACTTGTATGTGTATTTTTCGGCTAGTTGTTGTTGATTTTTAGGAAATCTCCGACTGCGACTTTTCCAACATGTCATTGCTCAGCATAAAAAGAGCCCTGTATAAAAAAGAGCCAGACATTGCTGGCTCTCATTAAAGCGCGAATAGCGGTAGGATTATTTCTTTTGCGCTTGCAGGATCACAAATTTACCGTTGGAGGCGACTGTGGTGCAGTTCTTAAATAAGCGCTGTAATTTTACATGGTAAGCCAGATGACGGTTGCCGACGATATGTAAGATCCCCCCTTCTTTTAAGCGGCGGCGGGCATCTAAAAACATCTGCCAGGCGATATGATCGGTAATGGCTTCACCTTGATGAAAGGGTGGGTTACACAGTACTAGATCTGGCTGCACATCATCGGGTAGATGTGTCATGCAATCGTCCCAATAGAAGTGGCCTTTGTCTGTGGGCAATTGGTTGCGTGCCCAGTTTGCCTTGGCTGATGCGACTGCCATTTCAGAATCGTCGATAAAGTGAATGTCAGCCTCTGGGAATAACTGGGCGGTGCGTAACCCCAGCACGCCATTGCCACAGCCGAGATCAACAATCGACTTAAAATCCCCTTTGGGCAGATTCTCTAGCATGATGCGTGCACCAATATCGAGTTTGTTGGCGGCAAACACATTACTTAAATTGCTGATCTCAAGTTTATATTCGGGTACGGCCCAAGTCACTTCTTTGGCTAATGGTCTTGGTTTGCCATCGCTGACACAGGTGATCACTCGCGTGTTTTTCCACGCTAAACTGGCGCTTGCGGGGCCTAAATGCTTAGCAAAGATGTCGAGTAAGGCGCTATTGATCGATTTGGCTTTGGCGGCCACTAATACACGAGTGCCTGTAGGTAACACTTGCGACAAGCGCGTTAGCTGGTGGGCAAAGTAGCTTAAGTTCTTAGGCAACTTCATCAATACTAAGGCTAAGTTTTCCGGCAAGGTATCGCGGCTGGTAAACCTCTGCAGATTATCCATAGGCAACTGATTGCGGCCATGGTTTTGTTCGGTGCCTAAAAAGCTGGTTCTGGCATCGGTTTCAACAAATAGCGGCCAACTTGGATGCAATTTAGATAAACCGCAGCTTAAGGCGCCGAAACTGTCGTTGATTATGGCGGTTGGCACGGCGGCTTGCTCTGACTCAATAAGGCTTTTGAGTAAGTGTTCATCGGCGGCATCCCAAGCTTGAAGATTGGATTCCTGCTGAGCTGGATACCGTAAGAGTTCGAGTTCAACACCCGCTACTGAAAATTGTGTTGTCATGTGCCACACTGCGCCAATAAATTTAAGGCGCAGATTATCGCAGATTTCATGGTTGAGTGCGACGGCTCGCATGGAGGTCATCAATGCAGCAAGGTAAGTTAGGGTTTGATACAGAGGGTGAGGCTCAAATTAAACCGCCCATCACCTTAGTGCGGGGTTATCTTAATACTGAGCAGCAAGCGGCGCTAATGAAAGAAGCGCAGACCTATCCCTTTAGCCGCCCCGAAATCCAAGTCTTCGGTCAGTTTCACGCGATCCCTCGCCAGCAAGTGTGGTTTGGCGATCTGGGCTGCGACTATTTATATTCAGGACTGTTTATCCGCGCCCTACCTTGGCCTAAATATGCTCACAAGTTGAGGGATAAGCTAGCGCGGGATTATGGCTTGGAGAGCAACGGGGTATTAGTGAATCGCTACGCCGATGGTAAAGATTGTATGGGCGCCCACAGTGATGATGAACCTGAAATTGCTCAGGGGAGTCATATTGCTTCTATTACCTTAGGCGCCACGCGGGATTTTGTGCTTAAGCATAAGCACAGCCAAACCAAGTACAGCATCAGTTTGAACAGTGGCGATCTACTGATCATGCATTGGCCCATGCAAAGTGATTGGCTGCATAGCCTCCCTAAACGGTTGAAAGTAAAAGAGCCACGTTGGAACTACACCTTTAGGCAATTAGTTGTAAATTATCATGGCTAAGATCTGTAATCGAAATGTGGCAATGGTAATAAAATAAAGTAAGCAATCTTGATGAGTGAATTTGATCTTTTGCACTTGAAGCAGTACTCTGCGCCCACTGGATTTTCCCATTCTGAGACTCGAATATGTCCAATACCCAAGAGCCAGTCACAGTGGCTAATATTATCACCCATAAGTTAACAGAAAACTTCTCACCGACCCACTTAGAAGTCCTTAACGAAAGCTATCGCCACCATGTGCCACCCAATTCCGAAACCCACTTTAAAGTGGTGTTGGTCAGTGAACTGTTTGATGGGTTACGCTTATTGGCTCGCCATCGTTTAGTCAATAGCTGCTTAGCCCATGAATTGGCAACGGGAGTGCATGCTTTATCTATACATACGTTCACCCAGAGCGAATGGGATGCTAACGTCGAAGTGCCAAAGACGCCTAATTGTCGTGGTTAAGCTATTAACCTGCTGCGCATCTTGAGCCACTCCATGGGAGTGGCTTTTTGTTTTAGGTCAAATGAAGGGCATTCTTTAGTTTCCCTGTCGAATTTTCTGTGTTAACAATATGTTTTATTTTTAAAGGCGTTAAGCACTTTGCGATCGCGTAAATGTGAGTATTTGATAAGACTCGATGCGCAGTGTGGGAGAAACTCGATGCATAAGTTTGGTAGCCTGCTTTTAGCGGTATTACTTTTAGGATTAGGTGGTTGTAAGCCACCATCCAGCAATACAGAAAAGGCAACACCAGACATTGCACTTAGAGCCGATGTGCAGATTATTGAATGGAAACTCGCGACCTCTTGGCCTAAAAACTTTCCAGGCTTAGGTATGGCTCCCGAACGATTTGCACGTTTAGTTGATGAGATGTCCAATGGCCGTTTAAAAATCACTGTCTATGGTGCGGGTGAGCTTATGCCCGCTTTTGCTGTTTTTGATGGCGTGAGTCAGGGCAAAATTCAAATGGCCCACGCGACTTCCTTCTACTGGAAAGGTAAATCTCCTGCGGCGCAGTTTTTTTCATCGATTCCCTTTGGTATGACTGCACAAGAAATGAATGGTTGGCTTCACTATGGTGGCGGTATGGCACTGTGGGAAGAGGTCTATCGACCCTTTGGGGTTATTCCGCTGGCTGGGGGCAATACGGGGATGCAAATGGGCGGTTGGTTTAATAAGCCCATTAATACCATTGCCGATTTTAAAGGATTGAGGGTCCGTATGCCGGGATTGGGTGGGGAAGTCTTAAAACGTGTTGGCGCTGTACCTGTTAATATGGCGGGGCGTGAGATCTATACAGCGTTGCAAACAGGTTCAATCGATGCGGCAGAATGGGTTGGACCCGTCAATGATCTTGCTTTTGGCTTGCATAAAGTGGCTAAGTTTTACTATTACCCCGGCTGGCATGAACCTGGTTCAAATATGGAATTTTTGATTAATAAAGCGGCATTTGAGAGTTTGCCCGCCGATCTTAAGGCTATAGTCAAGGTTGCTGCCCGAGCCATTAATCAAGATATGCTCGATGAATATACTTCCCGCAATGTGTTAGCACTTGATACATTGGTCAAAGATAAAGGGGTGGTATTGAAAGAATTTCCCCCTGCGGTGTTGTCCGAGCTTGAGAGAATTTCAAGTCAAGTTATTGAGGACCAAGCAAATCAAGATCCTTTGATGAAGATTGTCCATGATGCATACCGAACCTATGAGAGAGGTGTGCGCCAATATCACAAAATATCGGAAGATGCCTATAGTCAGCATCGTCAGCATTAGTATTTGATTTGTGATTTTATCTTTAATTAACTTATTATCGGCCTAATTTATTTAGTGTTATGCTTGCCGTCTATAAATAGACTGTTGCAGTGGCGTTGATGTCGCCCTGAGAATTTGGAGATCCCCATGCCATTACTTGATAGCTTTACCGTTGACCATACTCGAATGAATGCTCCTGCGGTACGTGTTGCGAAACATATGAGTACACCAAAGGGTGATGCCATTACCGTATTTGACCTACGTTTTTGTACGCCGAATAAAGAAATCCTGAGCGAGCGTGGCATTCATACGCTGGAACATTTATTTGCAGGCTTTATGCGTGATCACTTAAACAGCAGCAATGTTGAAATTATTGATATTTCTCCAATGGGATGCCGTACAGGCTTTTATATGAGCTTAATTGGAGAGCCAACCGAGCATCAAGTTGCTGTGGCATGGTTAGCGGCGATGGAAGATGTATTAAAAGTCGTTGAGCAATCCGAAATTCCAGAGCTCAATGAGTACCAGTGCGGAACCTATGAGATGCATTCATTAGAGCAGGCGCAAGAGATCGCCCGTAATATCATCGCAGCAGGTGTGAGTGTGAATCGTAATGATGATTTAAAATTAAGTGATGAGATATTAGGTAAGCTATAAGCCATCATTCGTAGGGGAAAGCCATCCTTAACGGGCTTAACGACTCACAATGTCCTAGTGATATGAAGAAAGCGACCGTAGTCGCTTTTTTTTTCAAATAAATTCAGTTATTTTACAACTTAATAACAAATGGTGCGCTAACCAACATTATTTTGGGAGCTTGGCATGTCTAGTCGTTACTTTATCCTATCGTTTTGTGCCGTTGCGGTTTCTGTTCACTATTCAAGTCATCTTTTTGCGAATCCTCTCGACTCTCAAACCATCAATCTTTATGAAGTGAATGATATTTACCACAGTAGCGATGATGTGATAGCGCTGAGTCGCTTGAAAACCTTGACAATATTACCAGCCGATCACAGTGGCAATCCTGCAAATATCAGTATGCGTTCAGTTAGCCAAGGTGTGGCCGTGTTGCAGGACCGCGTTTACTTCTCACCGGCACCTTATTCAGCACCACAATTACAGTTATTGCCTAATCTACTGCAACAGCAAAGTGTGACAGTTACGCCATTATCGGAGATGACTGTTGGTGGGCAGGGGGCATTTGGGGTGATCAGCTATCAGAGCCTTGCGATGCTAGAGCAAGCACAAGAGAGCAAAATCACAGTTGAAGGTTCGACTGACTCCGATATGAGTGCTGAAATGAATTGGGGGGTTAAGCAGAAAGAATATGGCACGATATTGGCGGTTAACTATGAAAAGAATAAAGGTGAGGGTGATTTTTTCACTGGCCGCGACACGGATAGAACAAGCACTGACATTCTTTTTAAGATTAATGCATCGAGTCTATTAGGGGCTAGAAACCCTCAGATGACCGAGTTTACCTATCAGTTTCTCGATGTTGATAGTTATCGCTCACTCTTGGGGGTGACTGGCGCCGACTGGTTGAAAAATCCCATGATGCAGTATTCCGCTAGCGCGGAAGACCAAGCCATAGGTCGATACCATAAATATCAACTTTCCCATCAGGTTAACCTCGGTAATAGCCAATTTATCACGGACTTTTATTATCACTCCTATGCCCAACAGTTAAGCCAAGTGAACCAATTCAATGGGCTCGTGATAGATAGGCAAAGTCTTGCCGAGATCGCCGCATTTGATCGCCAGCCTTGGAATAGTGGTGCTGAACTTGCCGCCCTTGAGCAGAATAATGATTACAGCGCTTTTGGCGCGCAGACCCAATCTGTAAATCAGTATGGTGAACATCAAATTATTTACAGCGCTCGTTATCATACGGATAAAGCTGAAATGCGATTTGCAGAGCAGCAATCAATGTGGCTGCCAGATAGAAGTATTGTCAAGGCTGCATCATCTTCGATATTGGCCTATACAGATGATGCAACGGCATTGACTTCATCAGTTGATTCATTACTTAAATGGGAAGGATTACAGTTTAAGCTGGGCGTTACCTATGAGCATGTTGATGTTAATCGTGAGGTGCATTCAGCCTATACCGGACTCGATGCTGTTGATTTTTCTGACAGTGATTGGATGCCGCAGTTGGGGGTTTTCTACGATGCGGGGAATTGGCGTTTTAGCACGGATATTCGACGGGCTTGGACGGCCGCGAGTGCGGGAAATCTTGAACAGGAAGCACAGGTCTCACTCCATTACCAAGTGAGTATGCAATATGCCCTTGAGGGGTTTAATGCCAATCTTAAAGCCTACATGCAGGAGTTTGATAATCTGCATGTGGATTGCAACGCTTATTCTTTATGTGCTGATGCGCGTTTATTCACCCAAGAGAATATTCCTGATGTGCAGACCTATGGCATTGAAGTGAGTCTGGGCTATTTGTGGAATGTTGAACATCTGACGTTTCCCCTCTCACTGAATTACCAATATATCAATTCAGAATACCAAACCAATACTTGTACCGAGATCCAAGGTTGTGTGTTCGCGGGTGATAAAATGGCGTGGCTACCCGAACAGCAACTGCAATTTAGCGCAGGAATGAAATACGAAGCGTATGAAGTTAATGTCAATGCGTTTTACCAATCGGAAAGGGAGTTGAGTCAGTTTGGTGCTGAATTAACCCCCATTGCTGGGCAGCTAAGGGTAGATTTAGCTGCAAGTTATCAATTTGATCGCCATCATCGATTTTATTTTAGAGTCGAAAATCTGTTGGATGAGTCTTTGGTAACAACAGCATCAAATAGCGGAATTCGAGTTGAAAATGGACGTATCAGCTATTTGGGGTATCAATGGCGTTTCTAAGCTACAGGATATCTTGTCTGGGATAATGCAGCGTGATCACGATAACACTCCTTAGTGGGTGTTTTTGACTAACATCGACCTTTCGCTAAATTAACTCTTTAAAAATTAATGTTATAGTACCTCCCGACCGGAATATTGTCTCTTTCTGGCCATTCACTCGGCCGGAAGGTGAACGCCGTAGCGCATGATTCTTTTAAATCCGTATTTTAGGTTTGAAAACACCTATAATTTTCGTGGCGATGCCAAGTCAATTGGGGTAAAATGCGCGCGACCAGCGTGATTGCGATCGCATTTCCGTGATAAATCTGCGCTAGCTCAATGCAGTGGGTTTTGTTTAAAACCTCAGTATTTAGCAGGAACGCGGCGCATTGTCTTTCCTTCAAAACGTAGTGCTTGTGGATATGATTACAATTAAGAAAGGATTGGAACTGCCTATAGCAGGCGGACCAGAGCAAGTTATCCATAATGGCCCAGCCATTAAACATGTAGCTACTTTGGGTGAAGAGTATATTGGCTTACGTCCTACAATGAAGATTAAAGTGGGCGATAAAGTACAAAAAGGCCAGGTTCTTTTTGAAGATAAGAAGAATTTAGGCGTTAAATATACGGCTTTAGCCAGTGGTACTATATTAGACATTAACCGGGGCGCCCAGCGTGTGTTGCAGTCTGTTGTTATTCAAGTGGAAGGAAACGACAGCGTTTCCTTTGCTAAGTATGACGCCACAGATCTCGATACGCTCGACTCGCAACTGGTCCGTGATAATCTGATTGAATCAGGTTTATGGACTGCTTTGCGTACACGTCCTTTCAGCAAAGTTCCTGCTGTAGATTCATCTGCCGCTGGTATTTTTGTAACCGCAATTGATACTCAACCTCTTGCCGCTGATCCTGTTGTAGTGATCCGTGAGCATAAAGAAGATTTTGCTAATGGTCTTAAGATCTTAGCACGACTCACCGAAGGTAAAGTTTACCTTTGTAAAGCACCAGGCGCCGATATTCCTGCCGCAAACGCCCAAGTTGAAGAATTTGCTGGCGTTCACCCTGCGGGTTTAGTGGGTACTCATATCCATTTCTTATTACCTGCATCTGCAAAACGTACCGTTTGGCATATTGGTTACCAAGATGTAATAGCAATTGGTCAGCTATTTACGACGGGTGAACTCAATACTGAACGTGTGGTTGCTATAGCGGGTCCTAAAGCGGCTAAACCAAGATTGGTACGTACAGTTTTGGGTGCGAGCATGGCGGAATTAACTGCAGGTGAAACCTTAGCGGGTAATGTGCGTCTGATTTCAGGCTCTGTACTGAACGGTCGTACTGCTGTGGGTCCTCAAGGATACTTAGGCCGCTACCATGTTCAAGTGAGTTTGCTAGAAGAAGGTACTGAGAAAGAGTTTTTAGGTTGGGTATTACCAGGCTCAAACAAATTCTCTATTACTCGTGCATTCCTTGGGCATCTGACACCTTCTCGTTTGTTCAGTATGACAACGAGCACGGGCGGTTCAGATCGCGCTATGGTGCCAATTGGTAACTACGAGCGTGTGATGCCATTGGATATTCTTCCTACTATGTTGCTGCGTGACTTAGTTTCAGGTGATTTTGACGGCGCTGCTACGTTAGGCGCGTTAGAGTTGGATGAAGAAGATCTCGCACTGTGTACGTTCGTATGTCCAGGCAAATATGACTACGGTTCATATCTGCGTGACTGTCTAGATACGATCGAGAGGGAAGGCTAATGAGCTTGAAAGATTTTTTCGAACGTATTGAACCCGACTTTGAAAAAGGCGGTAAATACGAAAAGTTTTATGCCCTATTCGAAGCGGCATACACGATTTTTTATACGCCAGGTAAAGTGAACAAAGGTAAAACCCATGTTCGCGATAACCTCGACCTAAAACGTATGATGATTACTGTTTGGGCCTGTGCATTCCCCGCGATGTTTGTGGGTATGTACAACGTAGGTTTACAAGCACAATTAGCGTTAATCGCTGGTTTTGCGACCCCAGATGTATGGCAAGTGAGTTTGTTTGGCATGTTCGGTACTGAACTGACGGCAAATTCTGGCTGGCCAGCATTAATGTGGTATGGCGCCTGTTTCTTCCTGCCTATCTATGCGGTGACATTCGCCATCGGTGGTATTTGGGAAGTGTTGTTTGCCGCTATCCGTGGCCATGAAGTTAACGAAGGTTTCTTCGTAACCTCTATCCTGTTCGCCTTAACGCTACCAGCGACGATTCCATTATGGATGGTGGCACTAGGTATCACCTTTGGTGTGGTCGTGGCTAAGGAAGTGTTCGGTGGCACGGGGCGTAACTTCTTAAACCCTGCCCTTGCTGGTCGTGCTTTTCTGTTCTTTGCTTATCCGCTGAACATGTCAGGTGACACTACATGGGTTGTGGCAGATGGTTATTCAGGTGCGACAGCGCTGAGCCAAGCAGCTGCGGGCAGTTTAGATTATGCCTTCAACCAAAACTGGTGGGATGCCTTCTTCGGTTTCATCCCAGGTTCTGTCGGTGAAGTGTCTACATTAGCGATTCTATTAGGTGGTTTGGTCATCATCTATACCCGTATTGCTTCATGGCGCATCGTTGGCGGTGTGATGGTCGGTATGATTGCCATTTCAACCTTGCTGAACCTGATTGGTAGCGATACTAATCAAATGTTTGCAATGCCTTGGTACTGGCACTTAGTGTTAGGTGGCTTTGCATTTGGCATGATGTTTATGGCGACAGACCCAGTGTCAGCGTCATTTACTAACCAAGCTAAATGGGCATACGGTATCTTGATTGGTGCAATGGCTGTGTTTATCCGCGTGATTAACCCTGCATTCCCAGAAGGCATGATGTTGGCAATTTTGTTTGCTAACTTGTTCGCGCCATTGTTCGACCACTTTGTGGTTCAGGCAAATATCAAGCGGAGGATTGCCCGTGGCTAGTAATAAAGATTCGTTCGGCAGAACGTTATTTATCGTCGTTGGCTTATGTCTAATTTGTGCGATATTTGTGTCTACTGCAGCAGTGTTACTGCGCCCGACTCAAGCAGAAAATAAACTGCTTGATAAGCAAAAGTACATTCTGGAAGCCGCTGGTCTTATCGATACTAAAGCGGGCAAAGTGACCAAAGCGCAAATTTTGGAAACTTATAGCAAACATATCGAAGCTAAACTCGTTAACTTGAAAACCGGTGATTGGGTTGATGGTGTTGACGCTGATAAATTTGATCAACGCAAAGCGTCTCGTGATGTGAAAACTTCATTTGTACCTGAGCACGATATTGCTTCTATCAAACGTGTTGCTGAGAATGCTGTGGTTTATCTGGTGCGTGATGATCAAGGTAAATTAACGAGCGTGATCCTGCCCGTTCATGGTTATGGCCTATGGTCGACTATGTATGCCTTCCTTGCGATGGATGCAGACTTAAATACAGTGCAAAGCTTAGTCTACTACGAGCACGGTGAAACACCGGGCTTAGGTGGCGAAGTGCAAAATGCACAGTGGAAAGCTAAGTGGCAGGGTAAGAAGTTATTTGATGAGCAAGGTAAACTCGCTATCAGCATAACCAAAAATCCCGCAGTGGCCAGCACTGAGTTTGGTGTAGACGCATTGTCTGGCGCGACATTAACCAGTAACGGTGTGCAACATTCACTGACATTCTGGTTGGGTAAAGAAGGTTTTGCGAGTTTCATTGAAAAAGCACGCAATGGAGGTCTCAGCTAATGTCTGACGCTAAAGAACTGAAACAGGTTCTGACTGGACCTATAGTCAACAACAACCCAATTGCACTCCAAATTCTTGGTGTATGTAGTGCGCTAGCAGTAACGAGTAAACTCGAGACTGCACTGGTAATGGCGTTGGCATTAACTGCGGTAACTGCGTTTTCGAACCTGTTTATCTCGTTAATTCGTAATCACATTCCAAGCAGTGTGCGTATTATCGTACAGATGACCATTATTGCCTCTTTGGTTATCGTGGTTGACCAATTGCTGCAAGCTTATGCTTACCAGATCTCTAAGCAATTGTCGGTATTTGTTGGTTTAATTATTACCAACTGTATCGTAATGGGCCGCGCTGAAGCCTATGCGATGAAAACACCGCCAATGATGAGCTTTATGGATGGTATCGGCAACGGTTTAGGTTACGGTGTGATTCTATTAGCCGTTGGCTTCGTACGTGAACTGTTTGGTAACGGTTCGCTATTCGGTGTCCAAATCCTGCACAAGATCTCTGAGGGTGGCTGGTATCAACCTAACGGTATGTTATTACTGCCTCCGAGTGCGTTCTTCCTAATTGGTATTCTAATTTGGATTATTCGTACCTATAAGCCAGAGCAAGTTGAAGCAAAAGGGTAAGTGCGATGGAACATTATATTAGCCTGTTAATTCGCTCTGTTTTCATTGAAAACATGGCACTGGCCTTCTTCCTTGGTATGTGTACTTTCTTGGCCGTTTCTAAGAAAGTGACTACTGCCATGGGCCTAGGGATTGCGGTAGTTGTAGTGTTAACTATCTCTGTTCCTGCGAACCAAGTTATCTATCAAGGGTTGTTAGCTCCTGGTGCACTTGCTTGGGCTGGCGCACCTGAAGCTGACTTAAGCTTCTTGAAATTCATTACCTTTATCGGTGTGATTGCTGCTTTAGTTCAAATACTAGAAATGGCACTGGATAAATATTTTCCACCTTTGTACAACGCGTTAGGTATTTTCTTACCTTTGATCACTGTGAACTGTGCGATTTTCGGTGCGGTATCATTCATGGTTGAGCGTGACTACAAACTGGGCGAAAGTGTGGTATTTGGTTTCGGCTCTGGAATAGGTTGGGCATTAGCTATCGTATTGATGGCCGGTATCCGTGAGAAGCTGAAGTATGCCGATGTGCCTAATGGCCTGCGTGGTTTAGGGATTACCTTTATTACCGCTGGTTTAATGGCCTTAGGTTTCATGTCGTTTTCAGGTGTGTCCCTGTAAGAGACACTCAACGGCTTCTTGAATTGGACCTTCTAAGGATAAGTTAATGGATATTCTTGGTATTTTTAAATCTACTCCACTTGAGGTTTACCTCGGTGTGAGTATGTTTACTGCTATCGTCCTGATCTTGGTATTAGTGATTTTATTCGCTAAATCTAAGTTAGTGGCGAGCGGTGACATCACGATCGGTATTAATGACGATCCTGAAAAAGCAATAAAAACCGGTGCGGGCGGCAAGTTATTAGGCGCTCTTGCCAATAACGGTATTTTCGTATCGAGTGCATGTGGTGGTGGTGGTTCTTGCGGCCAATGCCGCGTAGTGATTAAGTCTGGCGGCGGTGATATTCTGCCGACTGAACTTGACCACATCAGCAAAGGTGATGCCCGTAAAGGTTGTCGTCTTTCTTGTCAGGTTAACGTCAAAAACGATATGGAAATCGAGCTTGACGAAGAAATCTTCGGTATCAAAAAATGGGAATGTACTGTTATCTCTAATGATAATAAAGCCACTTTCATTAAAGAACTGAAGCTACAAATTCCTGATGGCGAGTCTGTACCATTCCGTGCGGGTGGCTATATCCAAATCGAAGCGCCAGCTCATCACATTAAATATGCAGATTTCGACGTACCTGCACAATACCGTGGTGACTGGGAGCACTTTGGTTTCTTCAATCTTGAATCTAAGGTTGATGAAGAAACGATTCGTGCATACTCAATGGCTAACTACCCAGAAGAGTTCGGTATTATCATGCTGAACGTGCGTATTGCTACGCCTCCACCACGTAACTTGACACTGCCTTGCGGTAAGATGTCATCTTACATATGGAGCTTAAAAGCGGGTGATAAAGTGACGATTTCTGGTCCATTTGGTGAGTTCTTCGCGAAAGATACCGATGCAGAAATGGTGTTTATCGGTGGTGGCGCGGGTATGGCACCAATGCGTTCGCACATTTTCGACCAACTTAAGCGTCTTAAATCTAAGCGTAAGATGAGCTTCTGGTACGGTGCGCGTTCTAAGCGTGAAATGTTCTATGTTGAAGATTTCGATGGTCTCGCGGCTGAGAATGATAACTTCGTATGGCATGTGGCGCTGTCCGATCCTCAACCTGAGGATAACTGGGATGGTTATACTGGTTTCATCCATAACGTACTGTATGAAAACTATCTGAAAGACCACGAAGCGCCTGAAGATTGTGAGTTCTACATGTGTGGACCTCCAATGATGAACGCTGCCGTCATTGGTATGTTGAAAAATCTTGGTGTCGAAGACGAAAATATCCTGTTGGATGACTTCGGCGGCTAATGTTCATTAGCCTAGGATGAGAAAAGTTGCAGATGTTGAGGTTAATCTTTCATCTGCAACTTTTGCATTTAAGGGCACAAATAAGAGTAGTAGGTCACTATGTTTCAGACCTTAAAGATCAATACCTCAGCATTAAAGTATTCAGTGAACTGGCTAGTCCTCGTAGGGCTGGCCTTTTTTGTTTCAGCCTGTTCAAAGCAAAATGAAGTCATTTCGTTAGCTGGTAGCACTATGGGCACGACTTATCATATTAAAGTCGTCCCGAATGAGCAGATGCCAACGGCGCAGTTACTTCAAGCGGAAATTGATTTAGCCCTTGAGCTAGTCAATGACCAGATGTCGACGTATCGACCTCATTCAGAATTATCCCGTTTCAACCAATTGCCATTAGAGCAAAGCGTTGAAGTCTCACCAGATACCATTAAAGTGGTGCAAGAGGGAATACGTTTATATCAAGTGACGGATAAGGCACTTGATATTACCTTAGGTCCTTTGGTTAATCTGTGGGGATTTGGGCCAGACAAGCGCCCCACTAAAGTCCCCACTCAAGCTGATATTGATGCAGCGAAAGCGAAAACGGGAATTAGTGAACTCTCTGTTGAAGGTAACCGTTTAAGAAAGCACAATGCCCATTTATATGTTGATCTTTCATCGATAGCTAAAGGCTTTGGTGTTGATAAAGTGGCTTCTATTTTAGATAAATATCATGCTAGCGGTTATCTAGTGGAAATTGGCGGCGAGCTGAGTATTAAAGGAACCAAGGGAGATGGTAGCTCTTGGCGCGTGGCTATAGAGCAGCCAACCGATGATGGTGTGGCAGTACAACAGGTGATTGAGCCAGGCACAATGGCAATGGCGACCTCTGGTGATTATCGTAATTACTACGAGGAAGATGGCCAACGTTTTACCCATATTATTGATCCCCGCACTGGTTTACCTGTCAATCATAAGCTAGCCTCTGTGACCGTTTTGCATAAAGATTGTATGACCGCGGACGGTTTTGCGACGGCAATGATTGTTTTGGGTACAGAAGCATCATTGGAGCTTGCCAAGAAAGAACACTTGGCGATAATGCTAATAGAAAAGCAAGGCGAAGGGTTTAAAGTCTACTACAGTGACGCCTTCAAGCCTTTCCTTAAGTAGTTGGAGTTAACATGAGCACTTTTATCGCGGCATTTGTGATTTTATTACTGTTCTTTTTGCTGATGTCGATAGGTTATCTTATCAAGCGCAAAGCCGTTGAGGGAAGTTGTGGCGGTTTAGGTGTATTAGGGATTGAGAAAGCCTGTGATTGTGATGATCCCTGTGACAAACGTAAACGTCGAATGGCGGCCGAAGAAGCTCGCCGTGAGAAGTTAACGAAAGACCGGATTATTTAGAACATCTCGAATCGACAATAGCCTCCCTACATCGGAGGCTATTTTTTTTGCTTATATTTTATTACTCATTTGAGATTTATCCTTGGTATTTGAGTGGGATAGGACGTTAATCTAAGCGGAAATGAGAATGGTTTTTATAATTAAATAGATGAAATATAAAGATAATTTGAGTTTGCAGCTAAACTGTACTAGGCTAGAAGCTTGATTTAGATCAATCTTTTCACGTTTACCAAGGATCGTAACTTATGAAAGGTCATCCAAAAGTGGTGGGACAACTGAATCGGGTGCTTACCTGTGAGTTGACGGCCATCAACCAATATTTTCTCCATGCCAGAATGTTTAAGCATTGGGGTTTTGAGAAGCTAAACCACGTCGAATATAAAAAATCTATTCAGGATATGAAGCACGCCGATAAGCTTATTGAACGCGTGTTGTTTCTGGAAGGATTGCCCAATCTGCAGCAACTTGAAAAATTGCGCATCGGTGAGCACAGCCAAGAAATGCTCGATTGTGATTATGCGATGGTGCAAGAGCAGTTAACGCTGCTACGTGATGCCATTACCCTGTGTGAAGCTGAGCAAGACTATGTGAGCCGAGATTTATTAGAAGATATTCTTGAAGACGAAGAAGAGCATTTAGATTGGCTCGAGTCACAGCAGGAGTTGATCTCGTTAACGGGTATCCAAAATTATCTGCAATCACAAATCAGTGAATCATAGGAGCGAAATATGAAAGGCGATAAAGATATCATCGATGCGTTAAATCGACTCCTAACGGGAGAACTCTCGGCAATGGATCAGTATTTTGTCCATGCCCATATGTACGAAGATTGGGGCTTGAATGAACTCTATGAGCGTATCGCCCATGAGTCAGATGATGAGAAAGCCCATGCAGCAAAACTCGTGCAGCGTATTTTATTCCTCGAAGGTACGCCTAATGTTGCTGCCCGTGAGGCATTGAATATAGGTAAAGATGTAGAAGAAATGCTACGTAATGATCTCGCCTACGAATACAAGGTCGCGGACGATTTGCGCAAAGTGATTGCCCTATGTGAGCAGAAGCAAGATTACCAGACTCGAGAAATACTTGAAGTGTTGCTTGACGATACTGAGTCTGATCATATGTATTGGCTCGAAAAACAACTTGGACTTATTGACCGTGTTGGACTGCAAAACTATCTGCAAACTAAGATGTAACGTCTACATGAAGATCAGCGGGTTTGCCTCGCTGATCTTATTTCTACTTTTGTACATATACTTAATCTTTTATACAGTCTATCTAACTATAAAAATCCGCCCTCACAAATTCATCCTCTGCCATCTTTATTAAATTCAGCTAATTCTGTTATATGTGTAATGTCCTTTCTTTACAAATAGTTGTTTACGTTTTTTATATGAATTTCATCTGTTGTTGCCCCGTAAAAATTGTTAACGTGTAAAACTGTTTTTACGCCTTATATTGTTAAATGTTGTCAGTCTGACGGGGATATAGATGGGATATATAAAACGTTCTCTAAGTTTGCAGTTGGTTGTGACGATTGTCAGCGCCTTAGCAGTACTCCTTACCTTAGTTGCCGTTTTGTTGGTAACGAAAGAAAGTAATAATACTCGTAAGCAAGTCGATGAGGATATTTCGGCACTTGTTGCATTAAAAGCCAATGAAATCAGTGGATATTTTATTGCTAAGGGTCAGGTCATCCACTCCATATTTGCTGAACCGGGTTTAGTGAGTTGGTTTAGCCAGTATCATGCCCGTGGCAGCAATCTTGCCGCTGATAGCCAATATCAAAATATTATTCGTTATTTCAAATCCTTTTCTGAGCGCGATCCCGATATAAAATCCGTATTTTTTGGTTCGGCTAATACGTTTGAATATTTTGATTTCAATGGTCGTTTCGATGGCGACCCCAATTACTACACTAATAAACGACCTTGGTGGCAGGAGGCTATCGACCAACGTGGACTCTTTGTGGGCGATCCTGCCGTGGATGCTAACGATGGCTCTATCTCTGCTACGGTTAAAACTCCTGTCTATGGGGCAAATGGTGAATTGATTGGTATCGGTGGTATGGATATTTTGATCGATACCATTGGTAAATCCCTGTTAGCACCGATCAAATATCGCAATTTTGGTCAGGCTTTCCTGATGACCGATGACGGCAAGCTGGTTTATTTCCCTGGATTTTCTGAGCGTTTTCCACCGGGTTCTTTAGCTAGTCAAGTCGACAGTCAGTTTGAAAATACGTCTGGATTCGCCTTACTAAGACAACAGATGCAACTGGAAGCGCAAGGCTTTGCTGAAGTGACGTTTAATGGCGTGCCACAGAGAGTCACTTTTGTATCTGTCGGAGGGGATTATCCTAAGCAAAAATGGCACTTAGCCTTTATGTTACCCCATGAGGTAATAGAAGCGCCTGTGACAGCGGCCTTTTGGAATGCGTGTTTAGTTGCTATCGGCATTATGCTGTTAGTCGGAATAACGGTTTGGTTAATGTTGCTGCCCTTTAGACGTCAGTTATCTAAGCTATTGGATGCGATGGAGGATATTGCTGAAGGTGATAGCGATCTTTCTCAACGTATTCTAATGGATCGAGAAGATGAACTAGGTAAACTCGGTGATGCCTTTAACCGCTTTGCTGAAAAAGTTCAGCATATGTTATTGCATACCCGCACGCTAACGCAGGAAGTCGGTACAGGGGTGGAAGATGCTCGGCAAGTGTGTGAATTAGCCGTATCTTCAGTGTCATCTCAGAAACAGCAAATCGATTCTGTGGCAACCGCAGCGACACAAATGGCACAGACGAGCCAAGAGATGGCGGTGAGTGCCCAAAGAGCAAATGATTTTGCACAGAAAGCACAAACTCAAGCCCACGATGGTACTCAGATTGTTTCACGTGCGACAGAAGGGATGAAAGTACTATCTCTGCAAGTTATTGAGGCTGCAAAAGTGATTAAACACTTACGTAATAGCTCAGAACAAATCGGTGAGGTATTGAGTGTTATTCGTCATATTGCCGAGCAAACTAATCTACTGGCGCTCAATGCGGCTATCGAAGCGGCCCGTGCGGGTGAACAAGGCCGTGGCTTTGCTGTGGTGGCAGATGAAGTGCGTACGTTGGCATCGCGAACCCAAGATTCTACCGCTAATATTCAGGGCATTATTCAGACATTACAACAAAGTGCATTACAGGCAGAACAAGTGATGGAGTCTGGCGTTGAGCAGGCAAAAGCAGGTCAGGATCTGACGACTCAAGTGGAGCAAGCATTAAATGATATCGCAAATGCCATTGTGTCTATTCAGCAACAAACCGTAGAAATTACCGTGGCAATTGGTCAACAGGCGGTAGTGGCTGAGGAAGTGGCGCAAAACGTTGAGAATGTCCGTGGTTTATCGGATCAATCTTTGTTATCCAGCCAAGATCTATCGCAAAGTCTACAGGGCTTTGAACATGTAACCCGTAAACTCACCTTAAATATTGGGCAATTCAAAATCTGATCTCAGGTAGACGCGTCATCAATAAAAGGAGCTTCGGCTCCTTTTGTTTTATCTGTGGGTAAGAGAATAAGTGTGTATAGAGCACTTGATTACTGGTTTTATATACAGTATTTTGACGTTGGAGGAATTCAACGTGCGAAAAATTATTCACATCGATATGGACTGCTATTTTGCAGCAGTAGAAATGCGTGACTTTCCCGAGTACCGTGGCAAGCCTTTAGCCGTGGGTGGCAGTCGTGAACGTCGCGGTGTGATCAGCACTTGTAGTTACGAGGCGCGTAAATTTGGGGTACGTTCGGCGATGGCGACTTCCTATGCCTTTAAGCTGTGTCCCAATCTTATTTTGGTTCCCGGTCGGATGCAGGTTTACAAAGAAGTATCGCTACACATTCGTGAAATCTTCTCCCGCTACACGCCATTGATTGAACCGCTTTCCTTAGATGAAGCCTATTTAGATGTGAGTGAGTGCCAACAATATAAGGGTTCTGCAACCTTAATTGCTGAGGCTATTCGCCGTGATATCTTAGCCGAAACGGGTTTAACGGCTTCGGCGGGGATAGCACCAGTGAAGTTTTTGGCAAAGGTTGCCTCGGATCTGAATAAGCCTAACGGGCAATATGTGATCACACCAGAGATGCTTCCTGAGTTTGTTAAGACCTTATCGCTACGTAAAATTCCCGGAGTGGGTAAAGTCACCGCTGAAAAGTTAACATCCCTTGGGTTAAACACTTGTGGTGATGTGCAGGTTTATTCAAAACAAGAGTTGCTCTCCCGTTTTGGTAAATTGGGTGCAGTGCTAATTGAGCGCGCCCATGGCATTGACGGACAGGGAATTTCCATCGATCGTGAGCGTAAGTCCGTTGGCGTTGAGACCACTCTCGCCAAGGATATTTATACCTTAGAACAGTGCCAGCAGGTGATGCCGGGATTAATCCAAGAGTTGGCGTTGCGTTTAAGCCGCAGCGCTAAGGAGCGAAAGATCCATAAGCAAGTCGTTAAACTTAAATTTAGCGATTTTAAACAAACCACGATAGAGCATCGCACTGAGGAGGTTTCTGTGAACCTGTTTTATGATCTTCTTACTCAGGCATTAGCTAGGCAGGATGCTCGGGGGATCCGGCTTGTGGGTATTTCTGTAGGATTAGCCGATTCAACACGTTATGTCGCATCAACATTAAACACCCAGACTCAGCTTGATTTAGCGCTCTAGGCACTTATTGAGTCGATCAATTTCATCACCAACTCGAATCGCTTAATAAGCTGAGGGTGGGTTTTCCAGCATAAAATCAATCAAGAGCCTAACCCGTAGAGGAAGATTATCGCGATCGCGATACATCAAGTAAGCGGTACGCGGAGCACCTTTCCACTCGGGCAGTATTTGAATAAGCTTGCCGCTTTGTATTCGTTCACTCGCCATGCTAATGGGTAATAGTCCAATACCGAGCCCTGCCATCACAGCTTGACTGGCGATAGCCATATCATCGACGGCTAGTTTGATATTACTCCTTGGCTCAAATTCGAAATCTTGCCTAGTGATATTATGCTGTAAGCGCCATGTTTTAGCTGGTTTTGCGATAATAACGGGATGTTGTTCGAGCTCCTCTATAGATTGCAGAGAATGCCATTGCGTTGCCGTACTACTGGCGCAAAGGACAAAGCTAATGGTGGTGAGTGGCCTTGCAATCCAATCAGGATCTTTAGGCTCGCCAACCCGAAAGGCGATATCAATCGCGTTTTCACTGACATCGATATTCATATTCGACAGGCTTAAATCGATATCGATATTAGGATAGCGTAATTGAAAGGCGTTGAGTGATTCCCCCAGCCAAAGGTAGGTGGTGTTGATGGGTGCTGAGATCCGCAGTTTTCCAACCGCTTGATGTTTATCGGCATGCAGCTCACCCGATACTTGGTTTAACTCGATAAACAGTGGGCCGCAACGTTCGAGATAACGCTGACCTGTGGCGGTAAGATTTACCCTATGGGCGTCTCGGTGCAGTAAGCGCAACCCTAAAGACTGTTCTAATAGATTGATTCGACGACTTAAGGTAGACGGTGGAATACCTAAATGCTCAGCCGCGAGCTTAAAACTGCCCTGCTGTGCCACAACCCAAAATAAACGCATATCGTCTAGGGAATAATTAAGTTTCATATTTGGAATTTAACCTCTAAATCTTGCTAGTTTTAATAATATATGAAACTTATAAACTAAGCTCAATCCCAATTCCCTCCCAAGAGGCAGATATGAAATCCCATACCCCTTACCTGACATTCGTTTGTCTACTGATTTGTGTTTTTAGCTGGGGCAGTGTGTTTCCCATTGCTAAGCGAGTGCTGGAGGAGATGTCGGGAGAATCCCTCGTTTTCTGGCGGTTTACCATAGCCGCGGTCACGCTGGCGTTATATATCGCTTTTACGCGTCAAGCTTGGCCCAAATTGAGCTTGGGGCAATACACAGTCATCGCGTTGGTGGGCGTGATTGGTGTTGGTGGTTTAAACCTCGCCTTATTTAATGGTCTACAACACACCTCTGCGGCCAATGGCGCCTTGATTATGGCACTCAGCCCGCTGGTGACTTCAATCGTCAACGCACTATTGCAACGTGAATGGCTCAGCAGGCAACAAGTGTTTAGCTTAGTGGGTGGTTTGGCTGGCGTGCTACTGGTTATCACTAACGGCAGTTTGCAGCAATTGCTCAATTTTAGTGTTAACCAAGGTGACTTGATGGTTGCTGCGGGGATGTTCGCTTGGAGTGGTTATACTATCTGTTCGCAACGGGTTGGGCATTGGTTACCAGTGCTGCCATTTACCTTGCTGAGTATGATTGCGGCAAGTGTATCTATGTCCGTGGTTGGGCTTGGTCGTGGTGAATTTCATCCTTGGCAGGAGTTGATGGGACTGTCGATGATAGCCTTTTCCAGCGTGCTCTACATTGGTCTATTTGCGACTGTGCTGGGTTATTTATTTTGGATTAATGGCGTTAAGGCGCTTGGCCCTGCTAAGGCATCGGTCTTTTTCAATCTCGTGCCTGTCTTTGCTGCATTAACGGCTTTAGCCATGGGGCAGGCGGTAACGGAAATTCAATTGGTGGGTATGGCGATAGTGATCCTCGCGTTGATGTTACCTATGCTGGTTAATCTACGTGCAACAAGGGGCTTAGTGGTTAAGCGTTGTTAATTTGCTTTGAGGTCGGTTTAGGTGAGTTACTACTTGTTTGTAGTCGCTATTTAGTTGAGCGGTAAACTTGTTCCAGCAATATATCTCAATTGGAAAAACGAAAATAAAAAGCCGCGCTTTATCCTATAAAGCGCGGCTTTAGTATGAGTATCAACTTAAATTTTAACTGGGATTCGCTCTAACACTGCCAGTAGCAATGTCCAATATTGGCCGACAGTGGTGATGTTTACCATTTCGTCTGGGCCATGTGGATAGCGAATGGTGGGGCCAATCGAGACCATATCCATCTCTGGATACGGTTTCTTGAATAGGCCACACTCGAGACCCGCATGGATCACCATAATCACAGGCTCTTTTTGGTAAATATCTTGATAGGTTTCACGCACTATCGCCATTACAGGTGAACTGTTATCTGGTTTCCAACCTGGGTAAGCACCGCTTAAATCGATATCGGCTCCGGCTAAGTTAGTTAACGCAGTTAACATACCTTCGACCTGAGTGCGACCAGAATCGATCAGTGAGCGGATAAGGCACAGGATAGTGACTTGTTCATCGTCTGTACTGATAACACCTACGTTGAGTGAAGTTTCAACCACACCTTCAACTTCATCACTCATGCGGATCACACCATTTGGGCACACATGCAGCAAATCGATCAGGGTATTTTGGCTGTTTTCACTCATTACACGTTTTGGCGTTGGGATTTCAGTCAACATTAAACGTATATCGGGATCGGCAATAGCGAGTTCTGTACGTACTAAGGTTTCGAAGGCGATGACTTTTTCATTTAGTGTATCGACATTTTCGGCGGGCAACATAAAGCTGATGTTGGCTTCCCGTGGAATCGCATTACGCAGTGAACCGCCGCTAAATTGGGTGAGTTCTAACGCTAACTCATCGGCATTTTCAAACAGAAAACGGGCCAATAGTTTGTTGGCATTGCCACGACCTAAGTGAATGTTCACCCCAGAGTGACCCCCTTTTAAGCCTGATAAGTGTAGGCTAAAGGCCGAGTAACTTTGCTCAGACGCTTGCCACACCATAGGCAGGGTGATTTGAGCATCGACGCCACCGGCGCAGCCCATATAGATTTCACCTTCTTGCTCTGAATCGGTATTGATGAGGATCTCCGCATCTAACATACCCGCCTGTAAACCGAAGGCGCCTGTCATACCGGCTTCTTCATCTATCGTCAGCAGCACTTCTAATGGGCCGTGTTTGATATCATCTGAGCCTAAAATGGCTAAAGCCGATGCCATACCAATACCGTTGTCGGCACCTAAGGTGGTGCCTTTGGCTTTAACCCAGTCGCCATCCACATAGGCTTCGATAGGATCTTTAGTAAAGTCATGCACTTTATCGGCATTCTTCTGTGGCACCATATCGATATGGGCTTGAATCACCACCGTCTTACGATTTTCCATACCGGGCGTCGCAGGTTTACGGATGATTAAGTTGCCAACGGCATCTTCGACTACGGCGAGTTGCTTATCTTTAGCCCACGCTTGGATGTGCTGGCTTAAGGCTTGCTCGTGTTTAGAAGGGTGGGGAATCGCGCAGATCTGTTCAAACCATTGCCATAATGGTTGTGGGTATAACTGACTTAAGGCTGTCACTTGAGTGTCCCTCATAAGGTCTTGTGGGTATAGGGCAAATTTGCGGCCATTCTAGCACATTCTGTGCAGCCAAATAATCACAGCGTCACAGGCTTTTGCTGAGCTGGCAGCCAAAGTTGCCAGTTTGGCTTTTTCTGGGAGTGTCGGTACCACTTTTAGATTGGTAATTAGGCGATAGAGCGGGAATAATGCAGGCACAATAATGAAAAAGGATGGGTCATGTTTCAAGTTAACTTCGTTGATGTAAAAGCAGAAAGTGCCATTTTTGATGGTGAAGGCTGGGATGCAGTTGTGGTGGTGACGCCCGATCTGGATTCTATCGGTTTTGATGAGATAGGCTTATTGGCTCAGCACGGTGCCCATGTGGATAAACGTGTCGGTAAGAGCCCTACATTACTGTTTGCCCCAGGGCTGGCGGGAGGTCGCTTAATTATCGCGCCTATTACCCAAGTGATCGATGAGTATGTAGATGTGCGAGTGTACGCCGATGCTGCAAGAGCGGCGATTGCCATTGCAAAAGAGGCAGGCGCACAACGTCCGCTGCTCTATGTGGTGCCATCGAAGGACGCGCGTTTTGGTTTTGCCTCTGAAGTCGCGGCGTTAGCTTGCGGTCAAGAATTATGGCAAACCTTAGAACTGCGTGAGGCGACGGGCTTAATGCCGGCATTTGAGGCCATAGGGCTATTATCTTCAGCAACCCATAACAGCAATTTACTCAATGCCTTAGAAGCAGGGCGGGTATTAGCGCGGGATTTATGTGGTACTGAGCCAGAGCGTATGTCGGCTAAAGCCTTTGCCGATTATTGCCTGCAATCCTTTAAAGGCAGCGTGATCAAAACTTCGGTAGTGGAAGATAGAGATATTTTAGAGCGTGATTATCCGCTGCTCAGCGCTGTGGCACGTTCTTCTTTTGCCGTTAGTCGTCATCAACCTCGCGTGGTTAAATTAGAATATCAGCCAGAAGGGAAGGTGACTCGCACTTTCTTGTTTGCGGGTAAGGGCGTGATTTACGATACTGGCGGTGCCGATCTGAAAGTCGGTGGTGCTATGGCGGGCATGAGTCGCGATAAAGGCGGCGCTTCTGCCGTGGCGGGGCTATTTAAAACCCTATCAATGCTTAAACCTAAAGGTATTCGAGTGATTGCCGAGTTGGGCTTAGTGCGTAACAGCATAGGCAGTGAAGCCTTTGTGACCGATGAAATTATTACGAGCCATGCAGGCGTACGGGTACGCATTGGTAATACGGATGCCGAAGGGCGTTTAGTGCTGGCGGATTTACTGAGCCATTTACGGATTAAAGCCGTGTCGGCGGTGCAGCCTGAACTATTTTCGGTTGCAACACTCACAGGCCATGTTGTGCGTTGTTATGGCGGTTATCCCGCGGCGGTAGAAAACTCAGTAGCAAGTTTGCAGCAATGTGCCATGACTTTACAACAGCAGGCGAGTCAGTGGGGCGAACCCTTCGAAGTGTCGACCTTACGCCGTGAAGATTTTGCCAAAATCCGCGATGTCTCTGGCGCTGCTGACATCTTATCTTCCAATAATGCGCCGTCATCGGTGACAGCCCGTGGACATCAATACCCTGCGGCGTTTTTATTGAAGGCGTCGGGGCTATTTGATCACGGGATAAATGCACCTATTCCCTTAGCTTATACTCACTTAGATATTGCCGGCAGTGCGACCGAAGGGGATCCGCTGTATGGTAAACCGACGGCCAGTCCACTCGTGGCGCTGTATCAATATGTGATCAATCGATAACGGGTCGCAACAAATAGAAATAATTCTGTAATATTTTATTTATTAGGTGGTTACAGGATTATTTCTGTTTTTATGTGAAGCAGATCGCCATTAACCCCAGTATAATTGTGTAATTTAATTACATTAAAAAGCCTTAATGAAAAAAAATACAAATAAAGGTTGTAATAAAACTACAAAACCATATAATTACTTTCGTGGATTAGGCACTACGCCTTTCCTCTCTAGTCTATCCAGGATGGATATTTTTCTCCAAGGAACCGAGTGACAAGTCGTCTCAACGGATTTGAGAATCTCTAGTTCCAAGGAACCGAGCCAAGCTTCACTAGAGTACTTAATCACAACTAATTTAGGAGCATTGACTATGTCTTATACAGGCAACAACCATTTTTATTGGCAGAACACTTGGTTTAACACTGATGTTTTGCGTGGCGGTTTATTCGCCATGAGCTTTAAGGCCTAACCCTCCTTAAAGTGTAAGTTTCCATCATCCATCAACCTTTGTATCGCCTTTTTTGGCGTGTTTAGACTCAAGTAGCATATCGGTGTTTTTGCATGGGTATGCCAGGTTTTTCCCGCTAGCGCGGTAATGTACTTCCCCGAAAGGGACGCTTGAAATATGTCTTTGCCTGCTCATTGAGCAGGCTTTTTTTTGCCTGTCGTTTGTTGTGCTGGATTAATTGTTACTATTTACCAGTGATCCATTGTCCTTTCATTTTAAAAAACTATCCCTATAGGCTCGACGGCGGCATCCATGCCACCAACGGTCACAAGCTAAAATCGAGCCACCCAAAGCTAAAATCGAGCCACCCAAAGCTAAAATCGAGCCACCCATGGTAAATCGCATGATTTAGGATCCTCTACTAGACTCAGTAAAAGTTTTGATGGGAGGATTTGCTATGCCGCGCCCAAGAAGAACTCAGATCAGTGTTGAGGACACGCCTTTCTACCATTGTTGCAGTCGTGTCGTTCGACGTGCTTTTTTATGTGGCGATGATGATTACTCAGGTAAAAACTATGACCATCGCCGAGCTTGGGTTGAGTCGTTATTGTTTAAACTTGAAGCGATTTTTGCGATAGATGTGGTTGCCTTTGCGGTGATGTCCAATCATCTACATGTGGTTTTACGCATTGATGTAGAGACAGCAAACCGCTGGAGCGATAGGGAGGTGCTTGAGCAATGGCATAAGTTATTTAAAGGCAATGAATTAACGCAAAAATTCGCTAAAGGTGAGTTGGTCGAGGCCCATGAGGTCAACAGATTAAAACATAGCATCGCGACGTATCGAAGCCGTTTATGTGACATCAGTTGGTTCATGCGTTGCTTAAATGAGCCGATAGCAAGGCAAGCAAATCAAGAAGATAACTGTACAGGTCGTTTCTGGGAAGGCCGTTTTAAATCGCAGGCCTTACTCGATGAGACCGCAGTTTTAGCCTGTATGGCGTATGTTGATTTGAATCCTATCAGAGCTAAAATGGCCGATACACTGGAGCAATCAGATCACACCAGTATTCAACTGCGTATTCGGGCTGCATTGAAAGGTGAGCAGCCCAAAAATCTACTGCCTTTTATTGGTAATGAACGCGAAAACCAGCCCAATGGCATTGCGTTTTCATTAGTAGATTATCTTCAATTGGTGGAGGATACAGGTCGAATTATTCGAAATGACAGATGTGGTGCTATCAGTGACAATAGCGCCAAGTTACTGACAAGGTTGAATATCCAACAAGACAACTGGCTCAAGCTCACCACAGAGTTTGGCAAGTTGTTTCATGGCCCTGTGGGAACATTGCAAGAACTTACCGATTACTGTGAGCATTTAGAGAAGCGACGACGGCACTTTGCGTCTTGCTGTCAGCACCTCAAAGCTGGCTGACTTCGAGCCTATTCATCGGCTTTACCTTTTAAAACGGCCAACCAGACAATGGGTTGGGCGACTCTTACTAAAAATCACCATTTTTCCATCAAATTGCCCGATTTAGTCGATCATCATCCATTTGAAGCATACCTTGTCAGTCTTTTTGCGACTAAGTGACTTTCCGTTGCTTGAAGCCAAGCCCAGAGTGCATTATGTTGTTGTTTTAACTTGGGTGGCCTAATTCATGCCTAATTCATGCCTAATTCATGGCCCTTTTAATGGGAATGAAGAGTTAAGAATCAACAATGAATCCGTTAAAGCGATGCCTCGCTCTATCCAAGAGCCAGAAGATGAAGAATTTATCGAAGACTATAAAAATATTGAGCTTGAAATTAGAGCCATAGACCTTGATAGCACTAAGCGGGGCTGGGCGGTTGTCGTTCCTGATCTCCATAAAAAACGCGTGCGCTTGCAACTAGATCCGACAGTAGATCCTGAAGACCTGCTTGATAAGCGCAAGGTAAACGCTAATGTCACTGTTATTTTTGGGCATGATAAAGAATACAATAAAATTCCAAAACTAGTTTTCCTTCGTGAGATCATTGTTGAAAGTGCTAACAAATAGCTGCACAGGAAAAAGTACTCGCTGCGCTCGCATTTTTCCTGTGAGCTAGGCGTTAGAGCTGAATGGGGGTTAATCTCATGGATAGAAGAATTATTAGTGCAGTAGCATGGGCATTTTCGTCATGTTTATTCTTATGGCTTTTCAGTTTGGCGCAGGCTAAAGGGTTATCGAACACTCCCACTTATGGAGAGTTATTTGAATCATTTACTGTCTTTTCATTTATGTTGCTTGGAGGAGGTGCCTGCTACCATTTCCTCACTGAAATTATCTTTAGCCCTTACAATCCGGAAAATTCACATTTGTGGATGGAGTTGTCTAAAAAAATGGTACTGCTGATGTCAATCCTAGTTAGCGTTCCACTGGTAATATTACTGAGCAGAGATTACTTGCCTTTGTCTATCGCGTGGCTTGTATCTTTCTTTTATTTGCTGTTTGGTATGGGAACTTCGGTCTGGATAGGAACAAAAATAGAGCCCATTTTCAATGAAATACGCTCTAACAAATCAATGCAGCCGACCGACCGCTAACGCGTCGGCTGATGGAAGCATTAACCCATAGAGATTTTAATCGGAAACTTACTAATTCGAGCTAAAAGTCTAACTCGAAAATACCCCAATTGAACTGATATTTCGTCGAGTGGCATAGCTTAAACCGAATCAGTCTGTGGTGGTTAGGGTTAATTGAGTGTAATTAAGCCCTGAAAAAATACAAAACAAACCCTGCCCAACTTAATAGTAAGAGTGTTATGGCAACCCAAGTGGCGGTGGTGAATTGACGTTGAGATACAAATAATTCCTCTGAGTCCTCTTGTTCATCCATGTTATTCACTGCGCGAGATTTTGCTCTCAACTGTTGTTTACGTGCTTTATCCCGTTCACGAGCTTTGGCTTTTTGAAGCTTTTTATATTCGGCGATGCCTTTTTCAATCCCTTGGGCGATGAGTTTTGTTTGCTCTTTGGTTTGTCCCGGTTTTTGGGTGGCTTTTGCTGCAATCATTGCTTCTTGCTGGGTTTCTGTCGAGATAGTGGGTTTCATCTGGATTCTGCCTAAGTTAACGCGGCGGTGGCGAAAACGTTATCGCTAAAAGTGTAAACGTAGCGATTATACCCACATTGGACTGCAAAAACGTAAGTTGATTATCCTGATTTCATTAAAAAATCAGTGGATGTCCCCCCTGTGGGGCGGGGACATATATAGGCTCGTAGTCCCATACTTCTCGAATGATATCTACCGATAGCGCTTCAGTTGGTGTACCTTGGCTTACTATTTCTCCTTGTTTTAATACGATTAATTGGTCGCTATAGCGAGCCGCTTGGTTTAGGTCATGCAGTACTACTATCACAGTGTAGGCTTGTTGGTGAGCTAAGTTTTGCGCTAACTCAAGCACTCTGTGCTGCTGGGCGAGATCTAATGCCGATGTCGGTTCATCTAATAACAGTATGGGAGGAAAGGGCGATTGACTGAGCTGAGTTAACACGCGGGCGAGTTGGACTCGCTGTTTTTCACCGCCCGAAAGGGTTGGATAGCTGCGCTTAGCCAGATGAGTTAAACCGACTTCAGCTAGTTTTTGTTCAACAAGAATATCCCCTTCTTTTTTACTGAGAGTTAAGGGGTATAACCCCATAGCAACGACTTCAGTCACACTAAAGGGAAACGTTAAACTCGCGTGTTGTGGCAGTACCGCTAAGGATTTTGCCAGATCGCTCCTTGGCCAATCCACCAGTTGGCTATGACCTAGTTGTATGCATTGCCTAGGCGTGCTGATTTCTTGGCAAAGTGCTTTAAGCAAGGTTGATTTTCCTGCACCATTAGGGCCGAGTAATGCCGTAACTGCGCCTGATTGAAATTGCACATTTATGTCCCGTAATACGGCTTTTTGTCCAATGGATACATTTAGCTGGCAAATATTCAACTGAGTACGCTTTGCATCTACTGTGCTGGAATATCGCGTCTCTGAAAGATGGCTAGTCAACATAAAAGGGCTCGTTTAGGTTAACTTACTGCGTTGTTGCAGTAATAAAAAGATAAAGAAAGGCGCGCCAAGCAATGCTGTGACCAGCCCTACGGGTAATTCTGCTGGTGTTAAAAACGCTCTGGCACCAATATCGGCAAGTGCCAGTAAGGTGGCGCCTAAAAGTGCGCTGAGTGGGAGGAGTTGTCTATGATCTGGGCCGAGTATCATGCGTACCAAGTGAGGTACCACTAAACCGATAAAGCCAATAATGCCTGTTGCTGCGACGCTAACTCCCACACCGAGTGCGCAGAGTAAAATCAACCTAAGTTTGAACCTATCAACATCGATCCCAAGATGACGAGCCTCAGCCTCCCCCAGTAGCAAGGCATTTAGCGCCCTCGCATCTTGATAAAATCGCCAACTGATAAAAACTAAGGTCGCCACACACAGGCTGACATATATCCATTGTGCTCCTGCAATCGAGCCCATTTGCCAGAGGGTGAGATCCCTCAATGCCATATCATTTGCAAGGTAGGTGAGCACACCAATCCCCGCTCCAGCCAGTGCGGCTATTGCAACACCTGAAAGCAATAGGAGCACGACTGAGGTTCCCGTTGGGCTACTGGCAAGGCGATAGACAACAAGCGTTGTTATTAAGCCTGCAACAAAGGCACTTATTGGGATCATTAATGGATGGGTGTTGGGTAATAGCACGATACAAATGGCGGCACCAAGCGCTGCGCCAGATGATACGCCGATAATGCCGGGATCCGCCAAGGGGTTACGGAATAACCCCTGCATCACAGCTCCACATTGGGCAAGTATTGCTCCCACGGCTAATGCCAGTAATGTCCGTGGCAGACGCACATTATTGATGACAAGTTGTTCATGTGGCGCAATATTGCCGATATTTTGCTGGGTCGCCCAATTGACCACTGCACGCAGGGCATCGATTAAACTGATACTGACGGGGCCTGTGCTCACTGAGAGTAAGCAGCTTAAGCCTAACAGTATGGTTAGACCAAGCCAAAGCCAATGGGTTACTTGCCAGCGATTAAGCTGCATCGCGACTATTCCTATTTTGAAGGTGTTATTAACGATAGGGACTGTTGACTATGATTGATGAGTGTCGTAGCAAGTGTATCTGCTGCATTTATTGCACTTAATCCGAGCCCTCCGAGCAGTGCTTGTGCGGCAAGATTTTGAATATGTCCGTTTTTACCTGCAGGTGTATGAGCGATTAGGGGCATTTCTTGCAGCAACTCTTGGGTAATTTGCTCATTGGTTTTTTCATCGGGGGTATCGCTTCGTTTTGACAATAGGATAATGTCGGGTTGTAAAGATAAAATTCCCTCTTGAGACAGGGTTTTATAACCCTCAAAGTCGGCGATATTCGTCGCACCGGATAACTCAATAATGATATCTGCCGCGGTACCTTTTCCGCCAACTCGTGCGCCGCGCCCTTCTTGCAATAACATAAACAGAATTTTAGGCGGGGTAGTGGCATGGTGAATTTGCTGTTTTTTAGCGTGTAAGTTTTGAAGCTGTATATGTAAATCCTGTTTTAATTTAGTCGCATTATCTTGGCGATCAAGTAACAGACCTAATCTATCCACATTGTCCATTAACTGTGATTCATCGGTTGTTGCGGGTAATTGCACCACTTTAATATTGGCCTGTTTGAGTACCTTAAGCGTAGTGTCAGGCCCCATCACATCTGAGCCGATAACCAGTGTGGGGGAAAGCGCGATAATCCCCTCAGCGGAGAGCATTCTGTGGTAGCCCAATTTAGCAACATGGCTCAATTGTTCAGGGATATAGCTGGTGGAGTCGATGGCAACTAATTTATCACCAGCATCAAGTGCAAGTACCAGTTCAGTGACACCCGCCCCCGCACTCACTAACCTGATATCTTGCTCGGCACTCACGGCATTAAGGGGTAAACCTATAGCGGAAAAAAACAGTGTCGATGAAAAAAATGCCGTGGTTACAAAACGTGATAGTGATTTATGTGTATGACGTTGTAGCCGATTATTGAGGTGATTTAATCTATTGTTATATCTCAATTGAGTGATGCATTTTAACGTGATAGTGCTGATAACACTCGCGGTTTGGTACAACATAATAAACTCCTTATTCATTTATTCTCCGCCGATTGCTATGCGCGGTTTGCTACTTGTTAACGTGCACTATTGCTCGTTCTCGGGATTATTGTTCCATCAAGATTTGAGTCTGGCTGATGGATTGTGCTTGCAGAAGCGCCAGTAGTTGCATTAAAGGTTCTACGGGCGCGGCTTTGTCGGCCGCAATAATCACGGTTGCTTCAGGCATCGTCTGAAAACGCGCGGTAAAGGCGGTGCTAAAAGTCGTTAAGTCAGTAAATGGTTCACCATCAATAGCCCAATAAGGGGCGATTGCCATGATATTGATGGCAATCGTAGGTTTGTTTTCTACCACGCTAATGGCAGAACTTGGGCTCTGAGGCACGTCTACTGGCAAGCTGAGTAGTTGACTATTTGCCGTGAGTAGCAGAAACACCAATACGATAAAGATAATGTCGATGAGTGCCGTTAAATCGATACTTGGTAGCTGATCGGGTGTGGATATCCCATTGGGAGTGATGGATTTATCAGGGGTGATCATCATTGAGGCTCTGTGTAGGTATTGAGCGGCTTAATAGGGTTATTAGCTCGCTCAAACGCTTGATATGCATTGGCATTGATAGAGATATCTTCGATACCTGCTAACCAAAGATTAAGTTGATTCAATATATGGCTAGTGCGTAGGCATTGCCCTTGTGCCCAAATCCCAAAAAGATGAGCTGCAGTAATGGCGGGTACGGCAATAATGAGTCCGGCCGCAGTGGTGTTCATCGCAAGTCCTAAACCGGCGCTGAGTTGCGCTGGGGTGACAGGGCCTTGGGATTGACCGAGTTCTGCAAACATATCAATTAATCCTAAAACTGTGCCAAGTAATCCAAGTAAAGGGCTAATAATGCCAATGACTTGTAGTACCTTTAGCCCTGCCTGTAGGTCACGCTGCTGCTTATTGAGCCACAGACTCAGTAATTCTTCCCTGAGTGTTTTAGGTTGGTGAACTTGTTTGAGCAGTAAGGTGGCACCGCGGGCAAGTAAATCGTTTTGCACACTTGTTTGTGCGAGCAAAGTATTAATGTTTTCTGTTGTTGCCGTTGAGGTTGAACGACGAAGATTTTTTATCCATGCCTGTTTTTGCGGCAGGATAGATAACAAGGTTTGATGTAAAAATAAGGCACTACGTTCAAGACAGATCATTAACGCGAGAAAAGCGCATAACAGCAATGGCCAAGTCAGTACGCCAAGCTGTGTCTGTAAAGTTGAAAAGTCGGTCATGGGCATTAAGTCTCTATAATCATGATAATTATCATTTGAGCGGTTTGTTTAACGGTCGCCATAAATGGTTAATTGAGTGCAAAACGGATTGGGACTCTGACCTTATAATGACTTGCCAGTTTTTGGGGTGGCGCTTCAAATTGCCAAGTCTCAACGGCTTCAAGTGCGGCCTTGTCTAACAAGCTAAATCCTGAACTTTTCACTAGGGTAAGTGCTAATTGCTCACCCCATTCGTTAAACATGACTTCTACCATTGCTGTGCCTTCTAACCCTTTTTTACGTGCAATGCGTGGATAATTGGGTCGAGGTGGTGGCGTAGTAAAAAGCGGTTTTTCTAATTCCACTATATTGGTTTTAATGCTGGTGGTTTGGTGAGTTGATTGAGTTAACTCGGCCGCCATTTCAGTCTTGGCTTGTTTTTTTTCTATATGATTTGCTGTTGTTATTTCAGAAAGCTGAGATAAGGTGGCATCGGCTAACCTCGGTTCAGCCTCTGTGGGTGGATTAACGGTTTTAGCTTGGCTTGCCGTTTTAGCTGAAGAAGGTTTGAGCATAGGCGTATCAACTGATGTTGATTTTATGCTGTGGTTTTCAACTTTTGCGGTGATGGTTTGTTCTGTATTTGATTCCGTGCTTTTTGGTGGCGTGATAATAGGTTCAGTAGCCTTAGTTTTTGCCACGTCAGTTTTCGCCACGTCAGGGTTAGCAAGGTTTTTCACCGGCATCGCTAAACTTAGGCTCACATGATTTGCACCACGGTTTAGTGTGGAGGCAGATGTCATCGATATCGCATTCAATTGCTGTGGGACGATAGACGGCTGTGAGGCAATAACCCCAGATTGGATAGCGATAGTTAACGCGCCAAAGGCCAAATATCGTTTTGGTGTCACAGTAATCTCACCTCCTAAAAAGAAATACATCCCAGCGTTTAAGCATTTTCGCTAATTAAGATACTGCAATATAAATAAGATCGCAAATGATAATGATTACCATTTGATCTATTTTATTATCTCAGGTAGAGTGCCAGCAATTGCTTGAATAGGTGCTCAAAAAAGCAGCTATCTCGCCAATTATACCCATTTGCACTTTTTATTGAGTGTTGAGTCAGGGGAATTGAATGGACATAACGAGATATCACTTGAGGATAAAGAGATGAAAGAAAAGCCATTAGTCATCGCGATGGCGGTAGCGCTGAGTAGTTCGACGCTGAGTTTTACATTAGCAGCCGAAGACGTTACTAAGGCAGAGATTCAAGAGAGTGCCGATAAAAAACTGATTACTACTGAGTTTGATGAAGTCCTTGTGAGTGCGACACGCATCAGTGAAAAAGCCTCCGAAACTAGCCGTAGCGTGGCCGTTGTGGGTGAAGAACAGCTTGCGATTGCGCAAGCTTCTTCTGTGGCAAATGCGCTTAAACATGAGGCCAATATTTCGCTGACTAATGGCCCAAGAGCTTCATCGCAAGGGGTTGAAATCCGTGGTTTAAGTGGCGATAGAATTCTGCAAACGATCGATGGTGCAAGGCAAAATACCAGTTCAGGTCATAGGGGAACATATTTTATGGATCCTGAACTACTCAAATCGGTTGAGGTATTGCGTGGATCCGCGAGTAGTTTGTGGGGGAGTGGTGCCCTAGGTGGTGTAGTCGCCCAGAATACTAAGTCCGCAAAAGATTTTTTAGCCCCAAATGAGAAATTTGGTGGTTATCTTCAGCAGGGATATGAAACCAATGGCGATCGCGTTAAAACCAGTGGTGCCGTTTATGGACAAGAAGGCACGATTGATTGGTTACTCAATGGTTCCTATTTCGATTCAAATAATATTAAAACTGGTAACGATGAAACCCTGATCAATAGTGCATCCGATGGTGGCAGTGGTTTGGCTAAACTAGGTTGGCAAGCTGACGAGGCATCACGGTTAGAATTATCAGCAAGGGTTAATAAAACCAACGAATTAGTACCAAGTAATCCCTCTACTGTGGTCAGCAGTTCAGTTCCCTTAGTTCGTCGCCAAACGGATGATCAAAATATCACGTTAAATTATAGCCTTAACCCTACTAACAACCCTTATTTGGACACTAAAGTACAAGTGTATTGGAATAGTACGGACTACGACGAAGACCGCGTGACTAAGGGGCAAAAGGACAGCACTGAGTTTAGAACCGTAGGCGTAAATCTGAATAACAGTTCGCGCTTAGGCAATACCAAGTTGACCTATGGCGTTGATGGTTACCGCGATACCATCGAAACCGTTCGTGACGATAGCGGACAAGTCGGGCAGCGCCCCGGAAACATTGATGGTGAAAGCACGGTGTGGGGAGCTTTTACCCGTGCAGATATTGAGTTGACTAAGACCCTCAACTTAGATGCCGCCCTGCGCTATGACAACTTTAAAAATGACAGTAATAACCTCAACATGTCATCGGATGATAATGAATTATCACCTTCTCTTGGTTTGAGCTGGCAGACTCAACCTTGGTTAACATTAAGTGCCCGCTATGACCAAGCGTTCCGCGCGCCTACGGTGGAGGAAATGTATTCCAGCGGGACGCATTATTGTATTCCGCCTATCCCAGGATTTTTACCCCAAGGTCTGTGTAACACCTTTGCGACCAATCCGAATTTAAAGCCTGAAACCGCTCGTAATAAAGAAATTAAAGCGGACTTACGTTTTAGTGACTTGGCGGGTGATGATGAACTGGCAGTGACCTTAAACGTCTTCCGTAACGATGTTGACGACTTTATTGTGCAGCAGGTTTCTAACCCTTGGCGTGGTATTCCGGGATTTGAGCAAACCACGTCATGGAATAACGTCGAAGATGCTCGTTTAACGGGTTTTGAAATTAGTGGCCGTTATCGCATTGGTCAAACTCGTTTAGCCATGAATTATGGTCAAACCCATGGCGAAGATCGTAAGACAGGGGAATATATTGAAAGAATACCTGCCAATAAATTCAATGTCGACTTATCTCAAGGCATTATGGATGGCGATATGAAACTGGGCACCCGAGTCACCTATGTCGCCAGTCAGTCAAATACGCCTGATGGATACAGTGTGGCGAAATACGATGATTACAAACTGTGGGATATCTACGTTGCATGGGAGCCTACTATGGGGGGGATGTCGGGTGTGAGAGTGGATTTTGCCGTTGAAAATATCGGTGATGAACAGTATCAACAGGCATGGCAAACCTTGTATCAGCCAGGGCGAAATATGAAGTTATCGGCGCGTTACATGTTCTAAATGCCGGTTTGAGGAGCAAGATAAAGATGACCCTTGATACCCATATCGTGGCAAGTATCGAACCCGATACAGAACAGGTCGCGCGGCATAGCATGCTTAGACAGCGATTTGAACAGTAAGCCGATTTAATGCCAGCGCAACTTGCGAGTGAATTAGGCATTGCCGAAATGGAAGTGGTAGCTGCATTACCGCCAGAACAAGTGGTTTTTGTGCCACTAACGCAGCTCGATACTTTGCTACAAATGCTGCCAGAGTGGGGAAACTTAACCACGATTGTGATGCTTTCTGGCAGTGTATTTGAATTTAAAGGTGACTTTCCTCAGGGCAAATATGCCCACGGTTACTACAACCTCTACAGTAAGGGAGATGGGCTACATGGGCACCTCAAGTTAGATACCATGCGTGGTATTGCACTTATTAGCCGTCCGTTTAGGGGGAGTGAGAGCCATTCGATCAACTTCTTCGGTAGCGAGGGGGAGGTTGTGTTTAAGGTGTATCTCGGCCGTGATAAACAAAGGGCGCTATTTCCTGAGCAAGTGCGACAATTTAAAGCATTAGCGGCCCGTTTTGTATTGTCAGATTTAAGCTCGAATGCGTAAAAATTAACCAAATTTGAATAGAAGGAGCAAGGTCAATGAAAACTGAAATGACTGAGCAAGAACAGCGTTTAAGGGACAAATTATTACCCGAAATTGAAGCCTTTAAGCAGCAAAAGGAAACCCTGCAATTAGCAACCGTTGATATTCATGGTCAGCCCAATGCTAGTTATGCTCCCTTTGCACTGGCCGATGATGGATTTTATATTTTGGTCAGTGATCTCGCCAGACATGGCCATAATCTAAAACATTCAACCAAAGTGTCAGTGATGTTGGTTGAAGATGAAGCTGCCGCAAAATCTGTCTTTGCCCGTAAGCGTTTAACCTTTGATGCAATTGCCGAGGCCGTGCCCCGTGATACCCCTGCTTTTAGCAAAGGTGTTGCCGTGTTATCCGCCCGTTTTGGCGAAATGTCGGATAATCTTGCGGCCTTGACGGATTTTAATTTATATAAACTTGCGCCCCATCAAGGGTTATATGTGAAGGGTTTTGGTCAGGCATTTACTTTAAGTGGTGCAGAACTCTTAGATGTGGATTGGAAGCGCGATGGTCACCATGGCACTCCCAAAACGCCAGAAAGTATGCAAGTCGCTTAGGCTTTTGTCTGGTTATTTGCCAACCTAATTTAAGTCCATTCAACAATGCCAAATTCGTCATTCCTGCGAATTTGGCATTTGCGTTTTTAAGTTAATATCGCAATAGTACAGATTCCCCCTTGAATTCTTCTCGAATAGGCAGCATTTCTATTATGCCTGAATGACAGTTCCCTACCCGAAGGATGCCTCGCGTGCATGAGCCTACTGCTAAATCATCTGAATCCATTAAAACTGACATAGCTAAAAATCCAACCTCAAAGATACGGCAACGATCGGTATTACCTTGGATTGCGGGTTTCCTTAAGCCATATCAGTTTAAAGTGGTCGCCGCGATTATCTTTTTGATGATAGGTTCACTCGCTTGGTTGTCACTCGGCCAAGGAGTGCGCTTGATGGTAGACGAGGGCTTTGTGCGTGATAATGCACAGCGATTAAATGAAATCATACTGTTAGTGCTTGGGATTACCGCCATCAGTGGCACGGCGGTGTTTTGTCGTTTTTATTTAATGACTTGGCTTGGTGAACGCGTTAGCGCCGATATTCGCCTTACCGTTTATAATCAACTGCTTAAACTCTCTCCGGCGTTTTACGCTAAGGTGCGAACTGGTGAGGTGATCTCCCGTTTTACCGCCGATTCTACCTTGCTTCAAACTGTCGTAGGTTCAAGCCTTTCGATGGCACTGCGCTCTGGCGTGACAGTCCTTGGTGGTTTAGTGATGATGGGTATCACTAGCGTAAAGATGACCTTGCTGGTGCTATTGGCCGTGCCTTTAGTGCTAGGGCCAGTGATCTTTTTTGGTCGGAAAGTGCGAGTCTTAGCGCGGGAAAGCCAAGACAGGGTTGCCGATCTTGGCGCTTATGTTGATGAAACACTCCATGAAATCCACACAGTGCAAGCCTATGGACATGAGGATAAAGATCGCAGTTTATTTCATACCCGCGTTGAAGATGTGATGTCGGCGGCCAGCGGTAGAATTCGATATCGTGCACTGCTTATTTCATCCGTGATGTTTTTAAGTATCGCAGCGATTGCTATGGTGACTTGGGTTGGCGCCCATGATGTGATGGCAGGTAGGATGACAGGAGGTGAGTTGTCGGCCTTTATGTTTTACGCAGTGATGGTTGCGGGCGCTGTGGCAACGATCAGTGAAGTGATAGGTGAGATTCAACGGGCATCTGGTGCCGCCGAACGATTAATTGAACTGGCTGAAACGCAAGTAGATATTCCCGTTGCAACTCATCCAGTGAGTTTACCTGCCGATGTTAGTGGTGAGCTAGTTATTGAGGGACTCAGTTTTGCTTATCCTGAGCAGGACACCTTAGTGCTTAAAGACGTTAATATGACGATTACCGCCGGTGAGCGGGTAGCTTTAGTGGGGCCGAGTGGCGCGGGTAAAAGCACCTTATTCCAGTTATTACAGCGCTTTTATGTGCCTAGCGCGGGCAGTATTCGGCTCGAAGGGATTGATATTGCGAATCTTTTACCACAGGATTTGCGTGCACAGTTTGCATTAGTGCCGCAGGACTCTGTGATCTTTGCCACTAGCGTGCTTGAAAACGTACGTTATGGACGAGTCGATGCCACCGAACAAGAAGTGATAGATGCTTGTATTGCAGCCCGTGCCCATGAGTTTATTAGTGAATTTACTGAGGGTTATCAAACCTATTTAGGCGAGCGTGGAGTGCGACTTTCAGGTGGGCAAAAGCAGCGGATCGCTATTGCGCGGGCGATTCTAGCTGACAGACCAATATTGTTACTCGATGAGGCGACCAGCGCCTTAGATGCCGTCAGTGAGCAGAAAGTAAAGCAAGCGCTGGATGTATTGATGGCGAATAAAACCACCTTGATTATTGCCCATCGCCTATCGACGGTCATCAATGCGGATAGGATTTTTGTCTTTGATAAGGGCGAGATTGTCGCCAGCGGCCGCCATCAAGCCTTGATGCAATCTAATGCGCTATATCGTGAATTTGCCAGTTTGCAATTGTTAACCGAAGAGGCCAATGCCTGCGGAATCAATGAGACCACTTAGGGAAATAAAACCCAGTCGCTAGTTAATCTAGCTTACTGGGCATGTTATGGTGCGTTGGTTTTTAAGTTTTGTTTGTAAAAGCGGTTTTTATGTCCTGACTTTAAGCCTTATTTTTAAGTTCGCGGCGCAGAATTTTACCGACGGTGCTTTTAGGTAATTGCGTCATAAACTCAATGATTTTAGGTAATTTATAACCCGTTAATTGCTCGCGGCAATACTGCAAAATTGTACTTTTAGCCTGTTCATGATTGAGGTTATTGTCCTTGAGGACGATAAAGGCTTTGACCGCTTCCCCCGAGTGTTCATCTTGTACACCAACAACCGCGCACTCAATGATATCGGGATGACTGGCAAGCACATTTTCAACTTCATTAGGGTAGACGTTAAAGCCTGACACGATGATCATATCTTTTTTGCGATCAACAATTTGATGGAAACCTTCCGCCGTTGCTATGGCAATATCGCCTGTTTTAAAGAAGCCCTCTGGTGTCATCACATTGGCGGTTTCTTGTGGGTTATTCCAATATCCTCGCATCACCTGCGGGCCGCGCGCAGCTAATTCTCCTGCAGTCCCTAAAGGTACTTCAATGTTATTTTCATCTAATAGTTTGACCTCAGTACCAATCACAGGTTTACCAATAGTGCCGAGCTTTTGATAACCGGGCGCATTGAGTGAAATGACAGGGGAGGTTTCAGATAATCCATAACCTTCGCTGATCATATTACCCGTGGTTTGTTGCCAAATATTGGCCGCCGCGGCCGTGAGCGCTGTACCACCTGAGATGGTAATTTTTAAATGGCTAAAGTCCAGTGCTTTAAATTCAGGCTGATGGCACAGAGCGACAAATAAGGTATTGAGCCCAGCAAAACCAGTAAAAGGATATTTAGTGAGAGTCTTAATTAAGCCACTGATATCCCGGGGATTTGGGATTAATACCGAGCAACCACCGCACTCAAAATACAGCACTAAGTTCACCATAAACGCATAAATATGGTAAATCGGTAGCGGCGCAACAAAAATATCCTCACCTTCAGATATCACGCTACCAATGCGGGATTT
Source organism: Shewanella sp. JNE2 (assembly GCF_023159115.1). NCBI lineage: Bacteria > Pseudomonadati > Pseudomonadota > Gammaproteobacteria > Alteromonadales > Shewanellaceae > Shewanella > Shewanella sp. JNE2. The sequence continues at coordinate 1,000,131 of NZ_CP096169.1, forward strand.
TACCTGCGCGGCATTGGCGAGCATATTGCCGTGGGTCAACATGGCTCCTTTAGATAATCCCGTTGTACCGCCTGTATATTGCAATGCACAGAGATCATCGAGTGTGGGCGCTAGGCGGGTAAAGGTCAGTTCTGCGCCTTGCTTTAAAATATCGTAGAACGCGATATTTTTCAGGCCCGTTTTAGGCTGAATTTGAGGCTCTATTAAATCCAGAGCATGGGTTGAGATAACTAATTCAATCTCGGTAGTGGCGACCACTTTTGCTAAGGTTGGCAGCAAATCCGATAGTACAACTAAGGCTTTGGCTCCTGAATCATTAAACTGATGGATAAGTTCGCGCTCTGTATAGAGAGGATTGGTGTTGACTAGAATGAGCCCAGCCCTAATAGCACCATAGGCTGCAATAACAAATTGCGTGATATTGGGTAATTGAATTGCAATACGATCGCCAGGTTTGAGTTGGGTCTTGTTTTGCAAATAGGCGGCAAAGTAACGGGAGTCTCGCTCTATCTCGTTAAAACTACTGGTTTTACCCAAGCAAGCATAGGCGGGTTTATCACCATAACGTAAGCTGGTTTTCTCAATAAGATCGACCAATGATGAATAGCTGAGTGTGAGTTGGGAGTCTTGATCGTATGCCATGCTGAACTACCTCAAAGATGATGTTTATTATTTGTTATTATTTTGAAATCAAACATATGTTTAGATTAGAGGGTGTGAGCACTAGAGGTCAATGCTTATCGTGAAAAACATCACAACGTCAATAAGGGTATCTTTATGTAACAAAAGTCTTTTTACTGTAAAGCATAGGACTTAACTATAGCTTAACTACTCTATCATTTATAAAGCGTAATAACTGTAAATAAGAAAGTGATTTAGATTTTGTTAGTGTTATGTATTTATTATGTGGTTGGCTGCTCTTTATTTACTGAGTGCCAGTGTGCTTAGTATCAGTGCATTTCGATGATGAATGTAAGACTTAAATTGACGCGTGGTGTTATGTTTCAAGCGTCAATTAAGTCTTAAATATAGAAGTTAAATTATCACTCTAAGGGCTAAAGAATCCTGTTTCTTGGCTTACTTGCTGCCTTGGTTCTTTAATATCTGTGACTGAAAATCGGATCAATTTTCGCCCTGAAGGGACATTATCTTTATCGGCAAGAACCGTTACGGGATAGTCAATTTGTTCGCCCGCGGCCAAGGTGATAATGGGAGCCGCAATCAAGCTAAAAGGCATTTCACTGTCAACGGCAAGTTGATATTGCTTAGTGTCTTGTGTCTTGTTGCGGATCTTCAGTTGATAGGTATTTTCAACTTTATTATCCGAGGTTTCACGGTACAGGCTTTGGCGATCGCGTATCACGTTAAGCTGAATTTCACTGCGGTTATTTAGATCTAAGCCTATGACGATGAACATAATAATGACCGCTACACCGTAGCCTAAGAAACGGGGGGATCGCCAATAGGAATGGGATATTCCTTTGAGATCATTTTCACTCATATAGCCGATAAGATTTTGTTTGTAATCGAATTTCAACATGGTTTCGTTACAAGCATCAACACAGGCACCGCAGTTGATGCACTCATATTGTAAGCCGTTACGAATATCGATCCCCGTTGGGCACACTTCGACACATAAATGGCAATCAACACAGTCGCCCAAAGTAGGGTCAGCTAGATTCGTTGCTTGCTTACGTTTACGTGGACCGCGGGATTCACCACGCTGTGCATCGTAGGTTACTGTTTTAGTATTGGCATCGAACATTACCGCTTGGAAACGGGAATAAGGGCAGCAATGCAGACACATTTGCTCGCGCATCCAACCCGCATTGAGATAGGTACAAATGGCGAAGAACCAGACCCAACAAGTCACCCAGAAGCTAGCATTACCTGTGAATATATCTAAATAGAGTTCGCGTGCGGGGATAAAATAGCCAATAAAACCGCAACCAGTAAGTAAGGCTGCGAGTCCCCATAGGCTATGTTTTACGGTTCTTTTGCCGATTTTATTTGCTGTCCAAGGGGCTTTGTCGAGTAATTTACGTTTGTTGCTATTACCTTCGATACGGTTTTCTATCCATACATAGATAAAGGTCCATGCAGTTTGCGGACAAAGATAGCCACACCAAACGCGTCCCCAGAATACGGTGACAAAAAACAAACCAAAAGCCGCTGCGATAAAAATCCATGCTAATAGCGTAAAATCCTGCGGCCAGAGCGTTAACCCAAAAAAGAAAAATTGCTGCTGACTGACATCCAATAATATTGCTTGGCGGCCATTAACAGATATAAACGGCAGGGCGAAAAATAGCACAATTAACAGGCTATTCATCATGGTTCTTAAGCGTTGGAAATACCCCTTTTGTTCACGAAAATGAATTTTGCTTGAGGCAGTGGCATTTTCGAGCGAGGAGTTTGCTTTCGGGGCGGTTGAAATATTTTTAATGGGGATAAATTGCTCTGCTAAGGCAGGTTTTGCGTTTGTAATTGGGGTTATGTCGCTCTTTGGCATAAGAGAGTCCTAACGGCTTTAATAAGATTTATCCCCTATTAGCAAGCGTTAGGCCAATATGTTGTGAGTTTAATGTATTGATATTTATGGTTAAAATTAATGAACTGATTATGCATTCTCACGATATATCGCGAATTGGCGATATATCGTGTAATTTAGATTGTGGGACGCTAATTCGTTTCATTCATTTGACGTTGGATCCCCAATTTTTTCATCCGCGATCTGAGCGTGCTCGGCGGTACCCCTAAGATATTAGCTGCGCCAGAAGGCCCTGATATACGCCAATTTAAGCGTTTAAGTGTTTGTTCTATATGCCATGCCTCAGCTTCAGCTAGGGTTTGATGCTGCAGTGATAAATGTGGCGCATTTAGGTTATCGGTTGGCATTGCATGGATGTGTAAAATATCTCCTTGGGTAAGAATTGCTTCACGCTCAAGGATATTTTGTAGCTCACGTACATTGCCGGGCCAAGTGTAGGCCATCAGTTTTTGTAGGCCTTTTTGACTGACCCCGCGGATTTTTTTACCCAGTTTTCGATTCAAGTTATGGAGTATATGGCTGACTAGTTCGGGGATATCATCCAGCCTCGATCGGAGTGGCGGAACTTTAATTGGGAATACATTCAAACGGTAATAGAGATCCATACGAAATAATCCCAGCTCGACTCGTTTGAGTAAATCATGGTGGCTGGCTGCGACTAAGCGAATATCCACTTGGATGGTTTCACTACCGCCGAGACGTTCAAAGGATTGCTCTTGAATAACTCGTAGTAATTTTGATTGGGCTTCCAAACTGAGTTCTGCGACTTCATCGAGAAACAGCGTTCCCTGATGTGCAAGTTCAAATCGACCTTTTCGGCGGCTGGTGGCACCGGTAAATGCTCCTTTTTCGTGACCAAAGAGTTCACTTTCCAGTAAAGAGGCTGAGAAGGCGGCACAGTTAACGCTGATCATAGGTTTATCTTTGCGGTGACTGAGTTTGTGTAAGTTGCGGGCAACTAATTCTTTTCCTGTGCCATTTTCACCACAAATCAACACTGTACTGTCGGTGTTGGCAACCATGTGTAGTTGCTGAATCATGTGGCGGATAACACTGCTATTACCAGAAATATCCACATCACCTGTTTTATCTGCTAATTCGGCTTGCAGGTAGTGATTTTCTGATGCAAGACGTTCGGATAGTGCTTGCACTTGGATTAAGGCTTGGCGTAATGAGTGCTCAGTTTGTTTTTGAATACTAATGTCACGAAATATCGCGACTACGCCAATAAGTTGATTGTCTCGATAAACAGGAGTAGAGCTGTAATGCACTGGGAAGCTGCTACCATCTTTACGCCAAAACACATCGTGGGTGATCTCGCGGGTGATACCATCCTTTAAGGTATTGTAAATTGGACAATCTTCTTGGGGATAATGGCTGCCATCCGCATGGCTATGATGGTGGCAATTATGGATATTTTTGCCCAGTAACTCTGCATTTTTCCAGCCTGTCATCCGTTCAGCTGCTGGATTGATAAAAACGGCATTTCCATTTAAATCAAAACCATAAATACCTTCACCCACGGCATTGAGTAGCAACTGATTTTCCGGCAGAAAATGTTTGTCTAATGGTTCTTTAGGGGAGGGGGTCTTAGTCATACACAGATTACCGAGGTAGCAAGCAGATAGCTTGATTATACACTTTATATCTTGGCGATATATCGTGACTTTGATGTTTGGCTTACAGCATGATTCGGTATCTTACATTCAATGCTCTTTCTTAGCGTGAGATGCAGTTTGTTAGATATTTTGTTGTAGTCATCGATGTGATACGTATGAATTAAAACGCCTTTAAAGATGCTTTGATTAGAATTCAGTATGAGTATGCTGGACGACCTTGGGCCGCTGCAAGGCCATTAAGCACATCATTGATACTCAATTTTGCTGGTAACACAATGCCTTTAGGTAAACTTGGCCCATAGATTTTATTGTAAGGCGTGCCTGGTACTCCCTCATGGCGCATATATGATTCAATTGTGCTGTTGGCTTCACTCCAATTGCCTTGCATTAAAATAATATTTTCTGCCATTAGGGCATTTACAATTTGTTCTCTGTGGGTCACATCGGCTTTATTCGTTTGGCAAATCGTGCACCAATCTGAAGTGATATCGACAAAAACCGTATAACCCTGTGCGACCAGAGGAGCAATTTCGGCGGGTGCTAAGGTATGCCATTGGAGTTTTTGGTAAGCCTGATAATCTTCTCCTTTGTGTACAAATCCGATAATACTGCCTAAACCTAATGCAAAAAATCCTAAGGTAAAAATCACTGATAATGGGATGTTTTTACCTTTTCTCTTTTGCCATAACAAAAGCAGAATGACACCGATTAGTAAACTAAGAAGAATAAAACTGATGAGGGTGATTGTGCCCATAAACGCTTCCGCTTGAGAATATCTAAAACAAGTTGGCATTTATCTTAGTCGCTAACAGCTTAAAACTACGTGAATTTAGGATATTTATCCCACTTGTATCATGTTAGTTGCAGCTCCATGTTCCAAAGCCGAGTATTAACATTAACGCCTTACTCTGCCGATGTTAGAATGTCGCTATGCGAAAACCCGTTGAGTTTATTTATCCCTTTTAGGACATATACATGAGTTTGAGTACTTGGTTTGGTTTATTGGCAATTTGTTGTTTGGGAGCTATGTCTCCGGGGCTAAGTTTAGCCATGGTGGTACGTCATACGTTAGGGGGTGGACGTAGTAAAGGGATTGTTTGTGCATGGGCGCATTCTATCGGGATCGGTTTTTATGCCTTGATCACGTTATTGGGTCTAGCCGTAGCCCTAAAAAAAGCACCTTTATTATTTAATGGAATTGCAATTATGGGGGCTTTATATCTAGCCTGGATTGGTATTCAGTCGCTGCGCTCAAATGGTGGTGTGCAAGCAAAACTTGCAGCCGGAGAAGCAACTGATACATTCACTGCGGCGAGGGATGGATTAGCTATCTCTCTTTTTAACCCCAAAATCCTACTGTTTTTTTTGGCGCTGTTTAGCCAGTTTGTCATGGTGGCAGATAGCATGACAGGGCAGGCCTTGATTGTTTTGACCCCTTTAATAGTGGACGGTCTCTGGTATAGCTTAGTTGCGTTAATGTTGTCTCATTCGCGGGTGTTACCTAAACTTCGAGAAAAGGCGGGTTTGATTGATAAATTAACCGGTATCGTCTTAATACTGTTAGCTATTCGAGTGATTTATACGCTTTAAACCGCATGAATAATAACGCCATCAGTTGATGGCGTTATTATTCGGATTTTAGGATAGCGGTTTAATTAGCTTTTAAATATTTGTACGGAGTCATCCGCTTCTGCTGGCGCTGATTCTTCCTGAATAACCGGGGGATTAGCGATATGATCTTCTAAATTATCATTCAGCATTTCACGATATTCAGAACTAAACCATTCTAGGGCGCTATCTTTTTCTGCGCCTAAATCAGCAGATTTTATGGCTGCTTCAAAGGCATTAAAACGTGCTGCTGCAAAACGCAGGGCTGTACCGACTTTACCGACATCGCCTTCTTGCTGGCTTAGCTGATTGGCTAAAGCAATAAATTGATCGGCAAGTTCAAAAATGGTGGTGTTGCTCGTTTCGGTCATGGTGCTCACTCTGGAAAATAACAAATCAATGGCCGATTCTATCCTAATTAGCTTAAGAAGGAATCGTTAAACATCAACTATTGGGATCTAAGTCGGTCGTAACGGTTCCATCGCGGGAGTCATAGTAAACGGCCAATTTGTCATTAGCTCGATAGGAATATTTACACTGACTAGGGGAGATGTAACTGGCTTTATAATCGGTGTCATCGGCATCAATATTTAAACGCGAAACGCTAGGTAGTGCATTCTGAAACAGCACTTGCCATACAGAAACGCAGTCTTCTACGTTATCCAATACGGGTGAGGCTTCATTGCCGTAAATATAGTGCTGGGCAGGCCAGCCAAAAGCGTTGAAATCAACTTGTTCAGACTGTGCTGTACCAAATACTGGTAAATCTTCGCTTGGACCTGAACCTACTTTTACTGCCCATACAGAACGAGCCAAATTGAGCCCCGTTTTAAAACCTCCGGCACTCGCTTTTACGCTGGCTATTTGTGCGTCCTGTTGTATGTTAACGAATTTGGGTAACGCCACGACAGCGAGAATGCCAAGCAATAGGATTACGACCACGAGTTCTATTAAGGTAAAACCTGCTTGTGGGTCTTTTGATCTCATTATGGTCAATATGAAGCGACGAGGTGAGTTTAAAATGTGTAGGCACTATAACATTTAAAATCGGCCTAATTAACTTAAAATGGTTTTATTGTGGGCCGAGTGAGCACATTAATCTCACACTTGGCTTGTGAATGTTAGCCATGACTTTTAAGCTAGCCACATTGTAATTTGAGGATAATTATTGTGACTTTTTCAACTTGGCAGGATTTTATTGATAACCAGCGTGCACAAACTTACTACCAAGAGTTAATCGCATTTGTGAACAAAGAACGACAATTGGGTAAGGTCATTTATCCTCCTAAAGAGGATGTTTTTAACGCTTTCAAGATGACTCCCCTTGAAAATGTTCGAGTCGTACTCATTGGACAAGATCCTTACCATGGCCCAAATCAGGCGCATGGATTATGCTTCTCCGTTAGGCGTGGTATTAAGCCACCACCATCATTGGCTAATATGTATAAAGAACTGGTTAATGATATTCCTGGTTTCCATATTCCTAACCATGGTGATTTAAGCCACTGGGCCGAACAAGGGATCTTAATGCTCAATACGGTATTAACAGTTGAGCAAGGCCAAGCTCACTCACATGCCAATGCTGGCTGGGAGATATTTACTACCGCAGTATTAAAATTGTTAAACGAGCAATCTAGGCCGATTATTTTTGTGCTGTGGGGTAGCCATGCAATAAAGAAAGGTGCAGTCATTACTGCGCCGCAGCATCAAGTATTGTCTGGACCACATCCATCCCCTTTATCCGCCTATCGTGGATTTTTTGGTTGTGGGCATTTTTCAAAGGTGAACCAATTGCTGACAGCGCGGGGTGAAATCCCTATACAGTGGCAAGTTTAATGACTCAATAAAAAAGGTCTTACATAGTAAGACCTTTTTTATTCCAAGTTGAGTGCAAACAATTAATGATTGCGATCAACTGATATTTTAGCCAGTGACACTAAAGCCTCTTTAAATTCGCTATCTGGCAATACATCCAGTGCTGCAATGGCTTTTTCCGATTCTTCAATCGCTTTTTGCTGAGTGTAGGTTAATGCACCACAGTGATGTAATGCGGCCACAATTTTATCAATTGCCTGCGTACCATCACCTTGCTCAATGGCTTGGCGAATAAGTTGCCTTTCCTCATCGGTGCCGTGGGCGATGGCGTAGATTAAAGGTAGCGTCGGTTTGCCCTCGGCGAGATCATCCCCAATATTCTTTCCTAACTCTTCAGTATCAGCGGTGTAATCGAGCAAATCATCAGTTAATTGAAAAGCGGTTCCGAGATATTTCCCATAATTACCAAGAGCGGTTTCCTGCTCAGGGCTTGCTCCCGCTAATACAGCTGCAAGCAAGGTCGCCGCCTCAAATAACTTAGCTGTTTTACAGTAAATGACACGCATATAGCTTTCTTCAGTGGTGTCAGGATCATTGCAATTCATTAATTGCAATACTTCACCCTCAGCCAGTACGTTGGTCGTATCCGCTAAGACCCGCAACACTCTCATATTATCGAGTTCTGTCATCATCTGAAATGAGCGCGTGTAAAGGAAATCACCCACAAGCACACTTGCACTGTTTCCAAATAGGGCGTTCGCGGTTTCGCGCCCACGGCGAAGTGTCGATTCATCAACAACATCATCATGGAGTAATGAGGCGGTATGGATAAACTCAATGATAGCCGCGAGCTTGAGGTGTGCATCACCTTCGTAGCTTACCGTACGTGCAGCAAGCACTGACAGTAAAGGACGAAGACGCTTACCGCCACCATTGATAATGTAGAAACCTAGCTGGTTGATCAGGGCGACATCTGACTCAAGCTGTTTATATATCAGCTGATTGACTGCTTGCATATCAGTGTCAGCCAGTTGACGAATAGCGTTTAAATCCATAATAGACTCTGGTTGTGGGGCCATTACGTACCCGGCCTCTATTTTAGGCTCACGTGTTATATAGAATGAATTTTACCTAAAATTCTGACATATGACAGCACTCGGACAACTAATGTGCGAGTTATTCCGGCCTTTTTTTATTCTTTCCTAATTAGGGCTTGTCAGAAATGGATTCTTCGCGTAAACTCCGCGCCCATTGTCAATAAAGTTTTTGTAGCACCCTGCCTCCCCAAAAGTGCGAGCCAGCGTGTTAGGAATATCGGAGTAAAATAGCTATGTACGCTGTTTTTCAAAGTGGTGGTAAACAACACCGTGTAGCTGAAGGCCACACAGTTCGTTTAGAAAAATTAGAAGTTGCTACTGGTTCAACTGTTGAGTTCGATCAAGTTTTACTGATCGCTGATGGTGAAACAGTGCACGTTGGTGCTCCTTTAGTAGCTGGCGGTAAAGTCGTTGCTGAAGTAGTGAGTCATGGTCGTGGCGAGAAAGTAACTATCGTTAAGTTCCGCCGCCGCAAGCACCATGACAAGAAAATGGGCCACCGTCAGTGGTTCACTGAAGTTAAAATTACTGCTATCAACGCATAATAGGAGTCTAACTCATGGCACATAAAAAAGCTGGCGGTTCTACTCGTAACGGCCGCGATTCAGAAAGTAAACGTCTAGGTGTTAAGCGCTTTGGCGGTGAATCAGTTCTAGCTGGTAACATTATCGTTCGTCAACGTGGTACTAAATTCCACGCTGGTGTAAACGTGGGTATTGGTCGTGACCACACTCTGTTTGCATTGACTGACGGTAAAGTTAAATTCGAAGTTAAAGGTCCTAATAACCGCAAGTTTATTAGCATCGAAGCTTAATTTTCGAATCTAGCTTACACTGTTAAAGCCCCGCCTTTGGTGGGGCTTTCTGTTTTTTATGCTTCTATTTACGCTGTATCAATGATGAGTTTGGTAAATTTTTACCAAATTGAGGGCGTTGGCAGGTAAGATTGGGAGCAAAGTATCTCGAGTTTTTTGGCGACCGATGAAGTTAGACGGTATAATTCCTTCATTCAGTGATGCCAGGAGTAAGTATGAAGTTTGTCGATGAGGCAGTAATTAGGGTCGAAGCGGGCGACGGCGGTAGCGGTTGTGTCAGTTTTAGACGCGAAAAATATGTACCTGATGGTGGTCCTGATGGTGGTGATGGTGGCGACGGCGGCAGTGTGTATCTGCAGGCCGACGAAAACTTCAACACTTTGATTGAATTTCGCTTCGAGCGTTTTCACATGGCTGAGCGCGGTGAAAATGGTCGTGGCCGTGACTGTACTGGTCATAGTGGTAAGGATTTGATTTTAAAGGTGCCTGTTGGAACACGCGCGATTGATCATGATACCGAGGAAGTGCTTGGTGATCTGACAACCCACGGTCAAAAGCTATTGGTGGCTAAGGGTGGTTTCCATGGTTTAGGTAACACCCGTTTTAAGAGCAGTACTAACCGTGCACCACGTCAGAAAACCCTAGGGACGCCCGGTGAAGTTCGTAGCCTGAAGCTTGAGCTATTACTGCTTGCCGATGTGGGTTTACTCGGTATGCCAAATGCGGGTAAATCGACCTTTATTCGTGCTGTATCCCGCGCAACGCCTAAAGTTGCTGATTATCCCTTCACAACTTTGGTCCCCAATTTAGGTGTGGTCAATCCGCGTCCTGGCCAGAGTTTCGTCATTGCCGATATTCCCGGTTTGATCGAAGGTGCAGCCGAAGGTGCGGGTTTAGGTATTCGCTTCTTAAAGCATCTTGAGCGTTGCCGTATTTTATTGCACATCATTGATATTGAACCTATCGATGGAACCGATCCAGTTGAATCTGCGCGCGCTATTGTTGGTGAACTTGAAAAGTATTCTCCTAAATTGGCGAGTAAGCCTCGTTGGCTAGTCTTTAACAAAACCGACTTGTTACTTGAAGAAGAGTTGCAAGAAAAAGTTGAGCGCATTGTTAAAGAGCTAGAATGGGAAGGAGATGTGTATACTATCTCCGCCTATAATCGCGAAGGCACTAAAGAATTAGCTCTGAAGTTATTGGATTACATTGCGAGTCTGCCACTAGAAGACAATGTTGTTAATCCAGACGATGAAGTGGAATTCAAATGGGACAATTATCATCAAGCTAATCTTGATTCAGTCAATGAAGATTATGATGATGATTTTGACGACGACTTTGATGATGATGACTACGACGTAGAAGTCATTTACCAAAGATAATATTAATGTCTGAGTTTTGAGAGTCCCGTGTACGCTGATACTCAAAATGATATTACTCGGCAGGTTGTGCGTGTTGCACAACTGCTACTGGCCTATGGCGCTGAATCTGATCTCGTTGAAGAAATCAGTCAGCGTTTAGGCCAGGCTTTAGGCCTTGCTAGCGTAGAGCTTTCTATTTCCTCAAATTCCCTCGTCTTGACCAGTTTGGTTCATGGCCGCTGTATTACTACTACCCGTCGAATTCGTGAACATGGCATCAATATGACCATAGTGTGTGAATTGCAGCGGATCTGCTTATTAGCTGAAAAAGGGCTTTATGGACCTAATGAAGTTCGTAAACGTCTAGCCCGTATTGAGCCTAAAACCTATCCACCTGCTTTAGTTGTGTTAATGATAGGGCTGTCCTGTGCCAGTTTTTGCCATCTCTTTAATGGTGATTTAGCCGCGTGTGTGATCACTTTTTTTGCTTCTGCGGTAGGCATGTCCGTTCGTTTAGCGATTGCCAAACGCCATTTTAATTTATTGGTGAATTTTGCTACGACTGCATTTGTGATTAGTATGATTGCGCAAACAGGTTACGTATTTTCACTCAGTGAAACACCACAGTCGGCAATGGCGGCGAGTGTGCTCATGTTGGTGCCTGGTTTCCCTATGATTAATGCGATTTCCGATATGGTGAAAGGCCATATGAACGTGGGGATTTCACGCTGGGGACATGCAACACTGTTGACTGTATCGTCTGTGATTGGCATAACCATTGCCATGCAGCTTGGTGGTATCTTTCTATGATAGAACTACTGAACATGCTTTTACATGATGCATTTTTTTCAGCTATTCCTGCCGTTGGTTTTGCCATGGTGTTTAATGTGCCCAAGCGTTTTTTACCTTACTGCGCTTTAGCTGGCGCGATAGGGCATAGCTCGCGTACCTTGATGCTTCACTTTGGCCTTCCTATCGAATGGGCGACATTTGCTGCTGCAGCTTTAGTGGGGATGATAACAATAGGGTTTGCGAAGCGCCATTTAGCGCCACCTTTAATGTATGCTGTGGCCGCTATTATTCCGATGATACCCGGTACTTACGCATTTAATACTGTGATTGCTTTAGTGCAGTTAACTGCTCAGTCTCAGGTGAGCCAAGAGTTAACCGGCCAAGTGATCAGCAATGGTTTAAAAACCGTCTTTATTCTTGGAGCATTAGCGGTTGGGCTTGCATTGCCGAGTCTATTGTATTTTAGAACCCGCCCCGTTATTCGGTAATTCTTTATATCTACAACACTGGAGTGAGCATGCGCATTGCTATGATAGCCGCGATGGCAAATAATCGAGTCATCGGAAAAGATAATAAAATGCCGTGGCATCTTCCTGAGGATCTTAAACACTTTAAGGCGATGACTTTAGGCAAGCCAGTCGTGATGGGACGTAAGACCTTTGAGTCAATCGGTCGCCCTCTCCCAGGTCGTCATAACATTGTGATATCCCGCCAAGCCGACCTTGTGATTGAAGGTGTGACCTGTGTGACCTCATTTGATGCAGCCAAACAAGCTGCTGGTGAGTGTGAAGAGTTAGTGATTATGGGGGGTGGTCAGCTTTATCGGGAACTATTACCTCAGGCCGATATCCTCTATTTAACCCAAATTAACCTTGATGTTGAAGGTGATACCTATTTTCCTGAATGGGACGCTCGTGATTGGCAAGAAACCGAATCACTATCCTGTATAAATGCCGATGGACTGGAATATCGCTTTATCAATTTGACAAAAAAATGTTAAATTAGGTTGTTCTGTTGTGTACCCTGTGCGTATGGATTGTCAATATGTCTAAAGTATTGATCATTTTGGCGACTTAGTGGTGATGTGAGCTAACCCAGATGGCGTTGCAAAATCTAGCCGAAAACTAAGGCCATAGTGGCTAGTATCCTTTAGATATTGCTGCATCCCATACAAAATTGATAATAAAACTATAAGAAAGTATTAAGGAGTATCGGATGCGTCTTATGCCTGTGGCTTTGGCTGCGTTAATCGGTTTTAGTTATGTTTCTGTTCCAACACAAGCTGCTGCGGCTGATGCAGATCCACTTGTAGCAAGTATTTGTGATTATGTGAAAGCGAATGATAAAAACCGCTTACGTAAGAAATTGAAAGAGAGTCGCGTTAAATTACGTCAGATCTACAGCGGTATTAATTGTGATGGTCAAAGTCTGTTACGAACGGCTTATAGCGCCAATGCAAGCGATGCAGGAGAATTTGTCGCTAAGCGTTTGTCTGTGACTGAGTTAAGTGTGCCAGAATCAGACGGTATGACTATTCATGCTTGGGCAGAGGCTAATGGGCATAGTGCAAGCCCTATCACTGCTGCAGTAAAAGATCGTCTTGGTGGTTCAGCGGGTGGTGAAGAGGATTAATTCTCTTAACTAGCTGAATTTGAATTCTGATTGACGAGTGTTAAAGCAAAAATGCCGAACTACAATTCGGCATTTTTGTTACTTAAACATGTAGCGGATTAACCGTTTTAGTGTATTTTTGAGGCTTTATGTTAGTCGCAATATTAAAGGTCGCTTGTGCGACCCTTATTAAGGCTGACTTATTTACACTCTAAACTCACCCACCGAAGCTTGAAGCTCCTCAGCTAATTTTGCGACTTGGTGGCTAGATTGAGCCGTTTGATCTGCCCCGATAGCGGTTTCTTCAGATATTGCAGCAATATGTTCTAGTTTTTCTGATACTTGTTGGCTGACTAAATTTTGCTCCTGTGCGGCATGCGCGATATGGGTGCCAGAGTCATAGGCTTTATGAACAGACTGACTTATCGTTTCTAATGCCAAATTTGCTTGTTCGGTTTTTTCAACACAAGCATTAGCTTGGGCACGACCCATATCCATGGCCGCTACAGCCTGCTCTGCGCCCTGTTGTAACACTTCTATCATTTGTTGAATTTCACGGGTAGAGACTTGAGTTCGAGAGGCTAGGTTACGCACTTCGTCGGCAACAACCGCAAACCCGCGCCCTTGTTCACCAGCCCTTGCCGCTTCAATAGCCGCATTTAACGCTAATAGGTTGGTTTGCTCTGCGATGCCACGGATCACATCAAGAATGGAGCCAATAGAGGCGCTATCCGATTGCACTTTATTGATGACTAATCCCGCTTTAGATACCTCATCAGCTAAGGCTAAGGTAGTTAATTTATTCTCTTGCGCAATAGCGCGCATATGTTGGGTTTCTAGATCTGCCTGTTTGATTTGCTCAAGTGCTTCATCGGCACTTTGTGATACTTGTTGGGCACTAGAACTAAGTTCAGTAGTTGCGGTAGCAACTTGATCAACCTGACTTTTTTGTTCTTGTATGCCCGAAGTTGTTTGCGCTGTGATGGCTGATGTTTGCTCCGCTGCTGCTGCAAGTTGGTTCGAACGGTCCAAAATACCAATGATCAAACTACGTAGGCTGTCGACAAGTCTATTACAGTTTTTAGCCAGCTCTGCAAATTCATCGTGGCCGGAATCGTCCAATTTATGGGTTAAATTGCCAGAGGCTAAGACATTAAGTGCATGATTAACTTGCTGAAGTGAGCGTTTCAATGGATTGACTACAGCGAAGCTAATAATAATTGCTGCCACTATAGCGATTAACACAACGATAATAATACGCAGGCTGGCAGCATCAATTTCTGCCATCGTTGCTTGACTCATATTGGTAGCGATAAGTTCGATATTATTGCTAACGTCTTCCATATTGGCATCAATGATCTTTCCATCTTTTTCAATAATCGCGAGTTTATTAATTGACTCTTGAGTATGAATTAACTGGCTAGATTTAAGATCTACCATTGAATCTTTGCCTTCGACTAATGCTAAGACTTTGCCAATATCATTATTTATGGATTGTAATGTATCGGCTTCGACTATGCCTTGAGCGTGACGATTAACATATTCAAGTTTATTTTTTGTTTCACTGATAATGTAATCGAGTTCTTTAGCTATAAGCTCATGCTTACTTGTTTCTTCATTCGTGACTAAATCTGCGATGGTGGTAATAATATTGCCTAGGCTAGTGTCTATGGCGCTGGCAGAGGCTGCAATACTTTGCATATCTGGATTTTGGCTACTCTCAAGGTCAATCACATCGAGTAGCGTCGATGAAGCGTCATCTGCCGCATTTTCGAGTTTTTTCTTTAGGTTGATAAGCAACTCTTGTTTACTCAGAGCTGACTCTCGCTCAGAAAACATCGCTAAACTGTCATGTTCGAAGGTTGAGAAGCTACTACTCAGTTGAGCTATCAGTGATGATAGATTGGTTTGCCTTTGAACTAATTGAGTGAGATTGCTAATTTCACTTTTAAATTGGGTACTATGACCATCAAAGATTTTATGAATATTGGGGATGTTCGTTGATTTTTGAGTATGAAAAGCGATTAACACTTGGCGTTGTTGCTCACTTAAACTTTCTGTTAAACGATTGGTTGCTTTGAGTGCTGGTAAGCTTAACTCTTGCATCAACGCTGAACTATCTTTAAGGCTGGTATTCGTTAAGTAGGAGGTAAATCCTAGCAATAAAAGTAAAAGTGTAACAATGCTAAATCCGCCAATAACTCTGGTGGCTACATTAACTTTCATAGGATACTCCAATTATTATTATATTTTTTCCAAATGAAAAGGGGATTAAATTCAGGGCTGTGCACAATCGTTTATCGACCATAGGCCGTTTTAGTTTAACTCTTTTTTAACCTTTTTTGGGTAATTTTTTGGTCTTTTTCAAGATGCCATAGGGTTAAGTGTTCGCCCCAGCAACAGCCTGTATCTAAAGCCTTTAATTTTTTATCGTTGACATTTCCCATCAGTGCAGCCCAATGGCCGAAGACTAGAGTGTGGCTTTGACGTAATGGAGAAGTGTATTCATACCATGGGCGTAACTGTGGATCAGTACAATCCTGTGGTGGTTGTTTACAATCAAAATTGAGGTGGCCATCGACATAGAGATAACGCATTCGAGTCAGAGCATTAATGCAAAAACGTAATCGAGCTATGCCTAATGCCGTTGGTTCCCAACGCTCTGCGCTATCTGTGTACATTTGGCTTATTAAAGCCTCTAGATAGTCATCTTGCTTGAGTGCATGACTAACGAGTGCTGATTCTTGTCTCAGTGTTTCTAATGACCACTGCGGAGGCACACCAGCATGGGTCATAATCAGTTGTTGCTCAGGTAATTCACGCATGAGCGGCTGTTGCCTGAGCCAATCAATTAACTCATTAATATCATCAGCTTTTAGAAGGGCTTTCAGATTGTCACTTGGTTTATCACGTTTAAGCTTACCGTGAATTGCCATCAAATGCAGATCATGATTACCCAATACGGTCTTAGCCGAATCACCAAGTGATTTGAAGAATCTTAATGTGGCTAAAGAATCGGGGCCTCGGGCAACAAGATCTCCCACCGCCCAGAGCTCATCTTGGGATGGATTAAAATCAACTTTTTCAAGTACCTTTTGTAATTCGGTAAAACAGCCTTGAACATCACCAACAAAATAATGAGCCACAATATCCTTTCTACAGTTAAATCAATGTAATAAACCTGGAGTCGCTAAGCGGAAAGGTTTTATTATCGCTTCAAAGCGTTCCCCTGACTCGCTGACCATACCATAAGTACCGTGCATGATGCCAAGAGGAGTATCAAGTAGGGTACCACTGGTATATTGATAAGCCGTATTGGGAGGAATGGTGGGCGTTTCGCCAACGACACCTGCACCTTGAACCTCGCTGGTATTGCCATTTGCATCTGTAATTATCCAGTGACGAGTCTCGAGTTTTGCCGCTTGCTCGCCCAAATTGATAATCGTGATAGTGTAGCTAAATAAGTATTTTTCATCCTCGGGGGAGGATTGCTGCTCAATATATTCAGTTTTAACTTCTACTCGAATTGAGGTGTCCAATGCGCTCATTCTTATTCCTACAATGATATTGGGCACAGGGTGTGCCCACACATAACACTACTAAGCCTTTCTATCGCAGATCATATTTGCCATTGCAACATATTGCTCGACACTGATTTGTTCAGGACGTTGGCTTTGATCAATCCCTAACTGTTCGAACTCGGCATCGCTCAGCATATGCTTGAGATTGTTACGCAGCGTTTTACGGCGCATGTTAAAGGCGGTGGTACAGAGTTGGCGTAGTACATTAACATCTTTACAGGGGAATGGCTTTTCCGCATAGGGTAAAAGACGCACAACCGCAGAGTCAACTTTAGGGGCTGGCGTAAAGCTATGGGGGGGAACCTCGAGTACAGGGACAACTTGGCAAAAATATTGCGCCATAACGGTTAAACGGCCATAGGCTTTGCAACCCGGACTTGCCGATAGACGCAGGACGACTTCTTTTTGTAGCATAAAGTGCATCGTTTCAATCTGTTCGGCAAACTCGAACAGATGGAACATTAATGGCGTCGAAATGTTATAGGGCAAATTACCGAATACTTTGAGCTTTTTACTCGGAACAACGAGCTGACTAAAATCAAATTGCAGGGCATCACCCTGGTGAATGGTCAGTTTGTCTTTAAGGACGGGGTGTTTATGTAAGCGTTCAACCAGATCACGATCCAGTTCTACTACGGTGAGATTATCGACCGCCATTGCAACGGGCTCGGTTAAGGCGCCTAAACCAGGACCAATTTCTACCATGACATGGTTATTATCAGGTGCAATTGCGCCGACAATACGATTAATCACATTGCCGTCGGTTAAAAAGTTTTGTCCAAAACGCTTTCTGGCCGTGTGGCCTAAATGTACTTTGTTGCTCATTAATAATATAATCGTTTAGTTTTTTGAGGATAACTCAATGGCTTTATTCAGAGCGCAGACAAAACTGCCGATATCGGCCTTGCCTGTGCCCGCGAGATCGAGCGCTGTACCATGGTCAACCGAGGTACGGATATAGGGTAAACCTAACGTAATGTTTACCGATTTGCCAAATCCTTGTGACTTGAGAACGGGAAGTCCTTGGTCATGGTACATGGCCAAGACGACATCTGCGTCCTGTAAATATTTGGGTTGGAACAGTGTGTCCGCTGGTAATGGACCGACAATATTCATCTGATATTCTTCACGCAACTCGTTAAGTGCAGGAATGATTACATCAATTTCTTCCCGTCCTAAATGTCCATCTTCACCTGCATGTGGGTTTAAACCGCACACATAAATTTTCGGTGAAACGATACCAAATTTACTGATAAGGTCAGCATGTAAAATCTTGATAATATGTTGTAACCGTTGGCGAGTAATGGCTTTTGCTACATAGGCAAGTGGGATGTGGGTGGTGACGAGCGCCACCTGTAACCCGGGTGTTGCTAGCATCATCACGACATCTGGGCAGTTGGCTTGATGGGCAAAAAATTCCGTATGTCCGCTAAAGGAAATACCCGCTTGGTTGATAATCCCTTTGTGTACAGGGCCTGTGACGACGGCATCGAATTCACCGCTCATGTTTCTTTCGCCCGCATAGCGCAAGGTTTCGACTACATAAGGACTATTCTGTTCATCAAGTTTGCCACATACCGCAGCACTCACCAATTTGAATGGGGCTATGGTTAATGTGCCTGCTTCTTGAGGTTGGGGAGCCTGATCTGGTAGATACGGTCGAAAAGAGACCGTTAGACCGAGCTGCTTTGCACGGCTAGCGAGTAATTCTGGGTCGGCACAAACGACTAACTCAACAGGCCAAGCCTGTTGAGCGAGTTGTACGACTAAATCGGGGCCGATACCTGCAGGTTCTCCTGGGGTAACGGCAATGCGTTTAGTGGTCAATTTTACTTAACCTCGGTTGGTCTCAGGCTGAAAGACTTCAATGTATGCGTCTGAACGCATTTCGTCTAGCCAGTTTTGCAGTTCTTCATTAAATTTGCGACGGAAGATCAACTGGTGCGCGCGGTTGCTATTGAACTGATCCGTTGCATCGGTTTTTCTTCTTTCTTCTAATTGAGTGATATGCCAACCGTGGGTTGTGCGGAAAGGTTCACTGATTTGATCTATGGCTAAACTGCTAAGTGTTTGAGCAAATTCTGGCACATAGATATTGGGATCTGCCCAACCTAATTCACCCCCTTTAGCCGCAGAGCCCGGATCCTCTGAATACTGGCGGGCGAGATCTTCAAATTTAGCTTCTCCAGCACGAATTTGTTTTAGGAATTGTTCAAGCATCGCTTTTGCACGGTCATCGGATAAAATTGGCGATGGCTTAAGCAGAATATGTCGCGCTCTGACTTCTTCTATTTCTTTCGTTTGTAAACCGCGGGAATCCATGATCTTAATGATATGAAACCCCGCGCCACTTTTAATTGGGCCGATAATGTCACCGGTTTTCGCTCCGCTAAGGACTTCGGCGAAAAGCGTTGGCATTTCGTTGATGTTCATATAATCCCAGATACCGCCTTCGAGGGCTTTAGGCCCTGATGATGATGCGATAGCGGTACGGCGAAAATCTTCCCCATTTTTCAAACGCTCAAGGACGATATTGGCTCGTTTGCTGGATGCTTCGAGTTGTTCACTTGTCGGGTTGTTGGGTACGTCAATTAGGATATGGCCAATTTGATATTCCACATCTTTCATACCTTGTTCTTGGATCAGTTTCACTAAGCTGGATATTTCTTGCGGTGATACTTGAATACGGCGTTGTACTTGAATGCGTTGAATCTCACCTAGGGTGATTTCTTCACGCAGCTGTTCACGGTACTGACTAAAACTTAAGCCTTCACTTTCAATTTTTTGTTGCATTTGCGCGACTGACATTTTCTGTTCACGAGCGATGTTTTCAATCGCTTGATCTAATTGTAAGTCACCGATATGTAAGCCAATACGATCGGCCATTTGCAGTTGTAGACGGGTTAAAATCAAGCGTTCAATAACCTGAGTACGCAGTGCACTATCAGAAGGTAACGATTGATTTGCCGCTTTGGCATTGGCTTTTACTGTGCCAATCATGCTGACGATTTCACTTTCGAGCACAATTCCATCGTTAATTTGGACTGCGACACGATCGAGTGGTTGAGGTGCGGCCAATGTAGGTTGGCTAATCGCAAGTGCAAATAAAGCAAAAATCAGATGTTTACTGGGTTTCATCCACAAAATCCTTGGCACGTTCTAAAGTCAGGTTCGACAACTTATTTGGGTTAACTTTACCATTTATATCGAAATTACATTGAGTTGCCTAAATGTTTATCTGCTGACAACTCGATAAAGAGTGCGACATTGTCTGCTGAAATTGGCGCTAGGCCAAGCTTGACTAATACCGTCGCTATCTCTTAGTAACCTAGTTGGACTCTCAGTCCTTGTTGAGGTTCAGCAATCTATCACAATTCTTTGCTAATTCCTCAGGTAAAGCGGTTTTCTGTAGTTAAACAGGCCATCATTGAGCATATCGGTGACACCGAGTGGGCCAGAGCCTCCGAGTCCTTTAATGATGACATTAAAATACACACCACTTTCAAACAGTTCGCGACTGTCGATAGCAGATGAGCCTATATTGTCGTCGTAATTAGTTTTTATTCGATAGTGGTAGCTGAGTCGAAGTGCATAGCAGCAAGACTCATATTGAAAACCTGTGTAGGTTTCGACGCTGCGGTTTTCATTGAGATCATAGTACCAGTTACCCACAAAATAGAGACTGTCATTAATGGGCCAAGCTGCGCGTACTCCCGCTTGGGAGATATTGGCGAGATCGTTGGTATTTGAGTTCAGCAAATCGGGTACGTAGCGGTAACTAAGCTGCAGTAATTTGTTGGCTTCGGGCCTAAAGTCTAGGGTTGCCTCTGTTTTTTTATTATCGCTGGTATTGGTATCGTACTGAATTGCAGCACCTAAGTACCAGTCTTGAGTGAGACGAGTATCTAATTCGGCAGCAAGTATAGAAGTCGATTGATTTTGCTCAAAAATACTATCTTCGTGGCCGAGTTTACTGTCTTCTAAATAAAAAATTTGCCCAAGGCTGAATTTAGTGACTTCTTGGTTGTGGTCATCAAAGAGACGGGTGGTCACACCGAGCGTCATCTGATTGGCATCCGCAATGCGATCAAGGCCTGAGAAGCGGCGATCACGGAATAGACCATAGTAGTCGTCTTGCAATTGAGCGGTATCGTAAATGCCGATATTTCGTTGATCTTCATATCCTACATAGAGGTATTGAAATTGTGGTTCAAGTGTTTGGCGATAATTTTGCTCAAATAACTCAGTAAAACGTTCAAAGTTGATCTGACCATTAATCCGTACCTGTGGAATGGTTCGATTAATACTGTCATCCAGATTTTTATTTGGATCGAGATTCGTTTGCCAATAATTGGTTTGCATTAATTTGACTTGGCTAGTCAGTGAGCCAGAGGGACCATGGATAGGTAAGGAGATACTGGGCGCCATATGCAAACGTGTCGCGGTGTTAACGTCATTATCCTGATGGGCAAAATTAGTTAATTCAGAATTAAAACCAAAATCTAGGTTGCTCCAAAAATCAGCCGCTCTGAAGTTAAAGTTAACCTGTGGCATGACTTGATAAGGCTTTTCTTCTTCACCAAGGACTTTAATATCTTGGACTCGGGTACTTAAATCCCAATTGTTTTCAAAGTAACTCACTTCCCCAATTCGGGATAGTTGATTATCGGTCGCGCGGTTAACATCTGATTTCAAATCATTAAAATAGTTGTTATCTGACACCTCAGTAAAGTTACTCATTACCCGCCAATGCTTATCAATAGCGCCTTGGTGCTGCCAGTTGTATAAATAACGATTAGGTCGGCTACTGAGTAATTGGTCATTGCCTAAATATTCTAAGTTTAAGCGGCCATTTTGAGCATCTCCGGCCAGATAGCGGAATTCAGTCTTAGTGAATATCCCTCTGTTAGACATATAATTAGGCGTGAATGTGAGATCATATTCTGGCGCAATGTTCCAGTAATAAGGTGCTGAAACCTCAAAACCGCTCGTCGTACTTGTACTAAAGCTAGGATAGAGAAAACCCGATTTACGTTTATCAGAAACAGGGATTGTCATGTAGGGAATGTAGAATACAGGGACCCCCGCGATTCTTACTTTGGCATTCCAAATTTCCCCCCACTCTTCTTCACTGTTGATTTTGATTTTCTCGGCCTCAAGCAGCCAAGATACATTGTCAGGAGGGCAAGTGGTGAAATTAGTATTGGTTAAAATAAGATTATTGTTGATGGTGATTTGCAATTTTTCAGCATCACCATTCACTTGTTGTCCATGTAGCCAGTATTTAGCGCCTTCCAACGTGGCGCGATTAGAGCGCATCTGAGCTTGTAGGGACTGTGCTGTAACAGTGAAGTTACTGTCTTGAAACACGAGATTGCCATTGGCATCAAATTGCTGAGTCTCTTGGTTCAGAATCGCTTCATCTGCAGCGATATGTCGGTCTCCTTGGCTAAAGACGACATTGCCACTAAAAATGGCTTGTTTGTTCATTTCTGCATTGGAACTGTCAGAAATAATACGAATTTTATTGAGTTCAGCCGCACTCATTCCCTCAGTGTGGGATTCAATTCTGGGTACTGGCGGTTCAATGACGCATTGGGATGCGGTCGTAGTAGGAGATTCGTCTGCCAGGACTAATTGCGGTAACAGGCTCAGGGCCAGAAAGTAACGGATCTGCATCTTAGGTCAATAATAATGATTTCTTAGTCTGGACAAGTATCGATGGGGAAAGTTGCAAAGTACAAGTGCAACACGGCTAAATAAATCTCTCAATTTCTTAGCTGTTTCCAAATTATATGCCAGCTATAATAAAGCAATTTTTCTTTAAGAGCCATGAAATGACTTTATCCGATCCGAGATTTATTTCCCTTAATCAGTGGCTGAATCGTTATTTTTCCTATGATGTCACACCTGTGTTGATTTCTGGTGATGCGAGTTTTCGACGTTACTTTCGGGTAACAACCGCAGACGCGAGCTTTATTGCCGCCGATTCTCCACCAAATCTTGTGCCTATTGCCCCTTTTATTGCGTTATCGCAGGCCTACAGTGCAGTGGGATTGACAGTTCCAAAAGTGATTGTCGCTGATGAAACTCAAGGGTTTATGTTATTGAGCGATCTTGGGGATATCCAACTGTTATCGGTACTTACATTGGATAATGTGAGTGATTATTACCAGAGTGCACTTAGTTTATTACCAAAGATTGCGACGGTGGTTGAATGTACCTGTTCTGATACGGGGGTAACTCAACCCTTACCGCTGTATGACGAGGCTTTTGTACGTCGGGAATTACATATTTTCACTGAATGGTTATTTGGGACTCATCTACAGCTTTCACTCAATGATGATGAGGTTCTATTACTCAATAAAAGCTTTGATATTCTAGTGGACAATGCTTTATCTCAACCTAAGGTGGGGATGCACCGTGATTTCCATAGCCGCAATTTAATGCTCCAAGGTGAGGCATTGTCTGTTATCGACTTTCAAGATGCCGTTATAGGCCCTGTGACCTATGATGCTGTTTCACTCCTGCGTGATTGTTATATTCGCTGGCCACAGACCTTAGTGGCAGAGTTAATGGTGCAGCATTATCAGCAAGCCTTAGCGCACGGGTTTATACCTGTTGGTACACCTTTGAGTCAGTACCAACGCTGGTTTGATTTGATGGGGTTGCAACGCCATATCAAAGCGGTGGGAATATTTGCTCGCTTACATTATCGTGATAATAAACCTGCTTATATGGCAGATATTCCATTAACACTTACCTACATCGTTGACATTGCAAATATTTATCCTGAACTAACGCCCTTTGCACTATGGCTGCAGGCGCGAGTTTTACCTGCATTCGATGCGGCTTATTCTAAGAGAGAGCAATGAATGAAAGCCATGATCCTAGCGGCAGGAAGGGGCGAGCGCTTAAGACCATTAACTGACACTGTACCTAAACCATTAGTGCCAGTATTAGGTAAGCCTCTCATTGTTTATCACATTGAAAAATTGGTAGCGTTGGGGATTACCGATATAGTGATTAATCATGCTTGGCTCGGACATAAATTAGTTGAAGCGCTGGGGGATGGGAGTGCCCTTGGCGCCAATATCCGTTATAGCGCGGAAGAACATGCACTTGAAACGGGAGGCGGTATTAAACGCGCTTTACCTTTTTTGTGCGAAGACGGAAGTGATGCGCCCTTTTTAGTGATTAACGGTGATGTATTTATCGATGCTTTACCGCCTTTACCAGTGCTTGAGAACGATATTTTTGCTCACCTATGGCTAGTCCCCAATCCTGAGCAGCACCCCCAAGGTGATTTTGTTTTAAGTGGGAATAGGGTCAGTGAACAAGGGAGCACAAAGTTCACTTTTTCTGGCCTAGGTATTTATCGTCCTAGCTTATTTAATGGGACGCCAGAAGGGGCCTTTGCTTTAGGACCGTTATTGCGATCACATATGGCCCAAGGCCGAGTGAGTGGTGCTATGTTCGAAGGATTTTGGTGTGATGTAGGCACTGTGCCGCGTTTACAAGCCCTCGAGTTAACCTTGCTGGATAGCAAGTAAATTAATAGGCTTTGCTCCTTTGGTGCAGGCTGACACAAAAATATATTATTAAGATCAGGAAATAAGATGCGTCTTTGGGGTAAGTTTTTTGGGTTTGTGATTGGATTTATGTTTGGTCGGTTCTTCGGTGCGCTGCTCGGTCTATGGCTTGGTCATCTTTATGATAAACGTGCCAGTTCTGGGGGAAGTTTTAGCCAGATCCTTGGGCAAGCCAAAAACCGGCAAAGTATCTTCTTTAATACTACCTTCGCGGTGATGGGGCATGTGGCTAAGGCTTCTGGTCATGTGACTGAAACCGATATTCGTATTGCCACACTATTGATGGATCAATTACGTCTTACGGGGGAAGCGCGTAAGGAGGCTCAGCAATCGTTTCGTGAGGGTAAGGCCGCCGATTTTGATCTGCGCAGCAGCCTACAAGCTTTCCGTGCTGTGACCATGGGACGCAAAGAGTTAGTCCAGATGTTTATGGAAATCCAAATTCAAACTGCGTTATCAGATGGTGAATTGGATGCCGCAGAACATGGGATTTTGATGACACTCGCCCAAGAACTCGGTTATGGTCGTGGGCAATTAGATGAATTATTAAAGCGTTGGCAGGCGGAATATCGTTTCCATCAAACCTCAAATGGCAATAAAACCTCTATCACCGATGCCTATCATTTGCTTGGCATCACCCAAGAGGCCAGTGATCAAGAGGTAAAACGGGCTTATCGTAAATTGATGAATGAACATCACCCTGACAAGTTGATAGCCAAAGGTTTACCCCCTGAGATGATGGAGTTGGCAAACCGTAAGGCGCAGGATATTCAGGCAGCGTATGACAGAGTCAAGACTGAGCGTGGTATGCGTTAGCCTTGATTGAATTCGGTTTTATAAAAGATAAGGAATTCATAATGATAAACACTCGTAGTGTGTTGCTGTTGGCAAGCTTATTACCTATGGCTTTATCTGCTAAGGCTGATACTGACATGTTTGTTGCTCCCTATGGTGGGTATAGCCTCGGTGGTGGTCAATTTGATGTTAATCAAATTGACGTTAATAAAGACCAGACGGGAGATAAGCGGAGTGTTCGCATTGAAGAGTCTAGTCATTACGGCCTCATGCTCGGTATTGGCACGAATGATCCTGGTAATATTTATCTCTTATATAGCCGCCAAGCCTCTGAATTAAAAAGTGGCGGTCTATTTAGCCCTGACTATCTAACATCACTCGATTTAGATTACATCCATTTAGGGGGGACTTTATATTTTCCCCGTGGCGATGTTCAGCCCTACATTACCGCCAGTGCTGGTATTACCCGCATGATGCCTGATGGTTGGTCGACTGAGACGCGTTTTTCGATGGGAATTGGCGGCGGAGTTGAATATAAAGTCACACCACATTTGGGATTATTTGCCGATGTGCGTGGCTATGCGACGTTTATCGACAGTGATTCGTCACTTTTTTGTAATGAAGATGAATGCCTTTGGCACATTACCTCGGATGTAATGTGGCAAGTGCAAGCTAATTTGGGCATAAAAGTGAGTTTTTAAAAACAGATTTAATAGGAGAGCGCTATGAAGATAGTCGTACTTGATGGTGAACCCCTTAATCCTGGCGACTTGAGCTGGCATGCCTTAAGTGAATTAGGTGAGTTGACATGTTTTCCTCGTACAGCGAGACAAGATATAGTCGCAAGGGCTAAAGATGCCGAGGTGGTGTTGACGAATAAAACCCCGCTCAATGTCGATATTCTTGCGCAGCTTCCTGCGCTTAAATATATCGGAGTGTTGGCAACGGGCACAAATGTAGTGGATTTAGCCGCTGCAAAGGCGCAAGGCATAGTGGTGACTAACGTGCCAGCCTATGGGCCTGATGCAGTAGCCCAAATGGTTTTTGCCCATATATTGCACCATACCCAAGCGGTAGCGGCTCATCATCAAGCAGTGGTCGATGGTCAGTGGGCAAATTGTCAGGATTTTTGCTTTACCTTAATGCCGCTGCAATCCTTAAAGGGTAAAACCTTAGGCTTGATAGGTTATGGGGATATAGGTCAGCAGGTTGGGGAAATTGCCCTTGCGTTTGGTATGAAAGTGCTCGTGCATACCCGAACGGTGCGTGAGGATTTACCTTTAGGTGTCATGTGGGCAGAACGTGATACCGTCCTTAGTGAGTCTGATATTGTTTCGCTCCATTGTCCGCTCACGCCGCAAACTGAGCAATTTATCAATCAGCAAACTCTCGCCTTGATGAAACCTAAAGCACTGCTGATTAATACAGCGCGCGGCGGATTAATTGATGAGCCTGCACTGGCTAATGCACTGATGCAAGGCAAGTTATTTGCAGGTGTCGATGTGTTATCGACTGAGCCACCCAGCGCAGATAATCCATTGTTGCATGTGCCTAATATCAGCATCAGTCCGCATAATGCGTGGGCAACAAAAGAAGCACGGCAAAATCTACTCAATATTGCCGTGGCGAATGTGAACGGTTTTTTAAAGGATGAAGTGATTAACTGTGTAAACAGGTAAAGCAATATACGTTACTATCAGAACCAGAAAACAGGTTAGGCGTTCTAAATGAACCGCCCTGTGCGGAGCCGCATGCAGGTGGTGTGGGGGCTGGAGGTTGGAGGCTAGATACCTCCGGCTACCCGATTATGTGACTACTCAATTTCGTATTTTAATCCAGAAGCAAGCCAGCAACTAAAATCCTTATAAACAAATTCTTTTAATTCAGGATCCATGCTGCCGTGGCCAATAATAGATACCTCAGGATCCTCTTCACTCAGCTTTAGGATGAAAGCTTCGCCTCCACCGTTGTCTCCAATGTTTATATATCCAGGCGCGTATCTTTTTGTTTCGTAGCACTCATTGCGCTCTATGATATCTTCTGGAAGATATAGGTGTACGTCTCCTTTAGATTCTATTTTGTGAGTTGATATGAACTCACGATACGACCTTGGTAGCTTCGCCCCAAAATACAGTTCTATATCTTCGATGTTCATGGTGAGACTTCACATAACGCCCGCAGCACGGGCAAAGTTGGAGCGCAGCGGAAATTTTGTCCCTGTGCCTGCGATTGTTAGCCATCAAAGAACTCTTCCATTATTTGAAAGGAAAGTTGAACCTGCGTCCTTTCAGGCGAGAGGAGCGGCAATATCTCCTCGTCAAAAAGCTTCTTCGTGTCCTTTAGCTCCTCATCCGTGTAGATCAGACACATAACGGAATGCTCTTTGAAATAGGCACGATGCTTTTTCATTTCTTTAGCAAAGTTGTCTGCCGCCATCTCATTAATTTTTTTCTGAGTTAACTCTTTGACTTTCGAGAGATACCCATGTGTAGACCAAGGCGAGAGCTCGAATCCAACCTTATCCAAGGTATACGGGTTTATAACAAGAAAATCCAAACGGTATACGTGCTTCTTCTCTAATCCTGCATATCTGAACTCTGGAATTAGAAGAGGGACTTGATTTGGATCTTTTTGCATCCGTACATGGTCACAATAGTGTCCAGCTATCTCATATTCATACTTTGATCCAGAATTTCGAACCAGAGTATCTTGAAAGAACAAAAGGTATTGCTCGACATCACTGAACTTGAAAATCTTGTCTTTGCCCGGAATAACCAGTCCTGTAGCCATCACATGCCCGATGGTCCAATACGCTTTGGAAAAAGCTCTAATTTCGCTTTTGTCATTTTCCCAAGCACCGGCTCTAAACCGTGGGCTAACAAGCAACCCGTAATTAGCATTTTCTTGACCAATCCAAAGCTCTGCCTCCTCAACCACTGGACGATTCTTAGAAAGCTCATCAAAATGTTTGAGATAGGATCTCTTTAAAAATAGAACCGTATACTCTCTGAATTTTTTATGCCGTTTTAAGTGATCCCAGATCGAAAAATGTGAAGCAACGCCATATTCCAAAGCACTTGTCTTCAAACCATCTAGCCATCGGGAAACAAATTCCTCCTGGCTGTGAATCACATCATTTTTGAGGTCAAAGAACTCATCGTTCTTACTTCCAATTGTTGCATTTAAGGATTGCTCATTATTAAACCCAGTTTCCTCAAGAACTTCCTGCAACATTTCCCTCAGTTTGAGTTTAATAGCCTCAATCATCCTGTTACGGGCCATTTTGTTTGGATCTCTCTTTGCCAACGACTCTCTCCTATTGAAGGCTAACGCCGCCTTAAGCGGTGAGTAATAGTTGGCTAAAATGTGAAGCGAAGCGGAACCGAGCCAACTGTTACGAATCCGGCTTTAAGGCCTTGTGTACGCCCAGCATGGGCATGAACTAATGAGGTGAAAGTCCTCTGTAGGAAGGTCACCGTTCAATAACATCCTGTTATTAAACGTTAACTACTAGCGAATGGCAAGAGCTTATCCGCGAGGATTGGTTTGTAGGAAGCTGCTAGCAAATTTGCGAGCTGATAACAAGAGCATCATATGAGGCGTAGGCTAGAGGTGAGTAGGCAGGGCCTCCCCCACGCAGTAAGGGGACAAGACGACGAAACCACGTGATCTAATGGCCACCGTAAATGATGCAGCAGTGCAAAGAAAGTTCATGCTCTCATCTGGGGAGATCTGCTTAACACGCGATCGGTCATTAACCAGTCAGGCTCTGGTTTATAAGTGCCTTGGCTTTTCAGTGTCATCGACTGAAAAGAGCGAACCAGATGAAAACCGATAGCGCATGACGGGGCAACTCGGCATGTGATTAAGCAGAAGTCAGCAGACGGCATAGTAGCCCAACGCCCATCGTAATGGATGGGATAGCATACCCCGCGTTAGCGTTGTGGGTACATGGTGAAGGCCTGAACATTTAGAAGAAGGAGGAGTCTTGTCAAACTTGTTGATACCCACTACGTCGCCAGACGATTACTATCAGCAGCGTATTGATATGCAACCAGCCTTCAACAGCGATTTATTCCAACAACTGCTTCAGCCTGAGAATCTACACCGAGCTTGGCGTCAGATTAAAGCCAATAATGGCGCGGCTGGTATCGATGGCATGACCATCGAAGCCTTCCCGCTTTGGGTGCAGCAAGGCGGTTGGCAACAGTATAAATCTCAACTTGAGTTAGGTGAATATCAACCCTTAGCAGTCAGACGCGTAGAGATCGACAAACCCGATGGCGGTAAACGCAAACTGGGTATCCCTAACGTCATTGATCGTGTGATACAGCAATCAATTGCTCAAATTCTCACACCGTTGTTTGACCCTTCCTTCTCGGCTAATAGCTTCGGCTTTAGACCGAACAGGAATGCCAAACAAGCGGTCTTGCAAGTCAGGGATATCATCAAACATAAACGCAAATTTGCCGTCGATGTTGATCTATCCAAGTTCTTTGATCGAGTAAATCATGATCTCTTAATGACTCAGTTAAGGATCAAGGTACAGGATAAGCGTCTGCTGGCACTTATTGGTAGATACCTGCGTGCTGGCGTGATGATCAACGACCAATTTGAAGCAAGCTTCGAAGGCGTACCTCAGGGCGGCCCACTCTCACCATTACTCTCTAACATTATGTTGGATAGTCTGGATAAAGAGCTGGAAAGTCGAGGGCATAAATTCACCCGCTACGCAGACGATTTTATCATCTTGGTAAAATCTCAACGAGCGGGCGAACGTGTCCTCAAGAGTATTACTCGCTATCTTGCCACTTAGCTAAAACTGGTTGTTAACGAACAGAAAAGCCAAGTGATTAAGGTAGGCCAAAGCAAGTTCCTAGGGTTTACCTTTAACCGCGGAAAGATCCAATGGCATGCAAACACGCTGCACATTTTCAAACAAAAGATAAGGCGACTGACGAACCGCAATTGGGGCGTGAGCATGAACTATCAATTGTTTAAAGTGCGGCAATATATGCAAGGTTGGATCAACTACTTTGGCATAGCTAACGTTTACCAAGGGTGTGTCGATTTAGACCACTGGATCCGTCGCCGAGTATGGATGTGCTACTGGCGTCAATGGCGAAAGCCACGGACTAAGGTACAAAACTTACTCAAACGTGGCGTCAGGATCCAAGCGGCCGTTGCTTGTGGGAGGGCCTACCCCACGAAGTGCTTTGGGTATTACAAGCAAAGGGCCGTGGCGAAGCTCGAAAACACCAGGGATACAGCAAGCGCTGAGTAATGAGTATCTCAAGAAAACAGGTTTATGTTCACTGAGAGATGGATGGATTACCGTTCATTATCCTAACCAGAAAGTGAGTTAGGCGTTCTACATGAACCGCCCTGTGCGGAGCCGCATGCAGGGTGGTGTGGGGGCTGGAGGCTAGATACCTCCGGCTACCCGATTAGCGCAATAGCTTAGCAACCGATGTGATATCTGAAAGAACAAGATTTCCGCCCCCCATAAACAGCGCCCTAAAACGCTCCCCAAGCCCAGTTAACTCCATACCAGCTGGAATTACATCATGCCATCCTAGCAACGCCGAATAACCGTCACCACCAGGATTTTTGCAACAAATAAGGCCGAGGTTATAAATAGAAAATATCTCTTGAAGTAGAGCAACGGTACTTGCAGGCATATTTTGGTTGTTAGTTCGGTAGTCTATAACTCTCAAATTCTGAAAGTCAGGGTAGTGAGGTTTCATAAATATTAAGCACATTACACTTAATTGACGATATGTAAGAGAGTCAAATAGTCGCAAATAATAATTTGCTTCTTCTACGCTAACACCTGGCGAGTACACCATGTTTGCATAAAAGTTACCAAGAAAGGTTATTTTCTTCTCTTCATATTCCTCCCGCGCCCGCCTTAAAGTTCCTTCTAAGACTTCTTCTGCTTTACTGCGCTCGCCATCTTTAGGCTCAAAGAATCCATCCTTTCTAGGTTTA
This sequence comes from Shewanella sp. JNE2, assembly GCF_023159115.1. NCBI lineage: Bacteria > Pseudomonadati > Pseudomonadota > Gammaproteobacteria > Alteromonadales > Shewanellaceae > Shewanella > Shewanella sp. JNE2. The sequence goes on from NZ_CP096169.1 coordinate 1,031,358, forward strand.
TTGCCTGCCTGAGTATTCTTCTCGATTTTATCAAATGCTATTGCAGCAGTGGCCCCAACACGCATTCTCTCGCGATCAGATAAAGTCCGTTCAGCCATATCACCTAACAGTTTTGCTCCTGCTTTGGCAATGACAACTCCAAGCGTGCCCGCACTAGCAGCTCCGACTGGTCCAGCCGCAAAAAAACCAATTGCACCAGCAACGGCAGCTCCAGCTATCTCTGCGCCTGTAGAGATTAAAGATTTTGTCTTTTCTATATCTTCGCGATCTGACATAAAACTCCCAAAGCGTTAACGTCTTAGTATTTATGCGCTGCGCTGTTTGCAGGGCATAAATCGCTTGTTGACTAAATCTCAAATATGGCCGCTGCCACATCCATGTCAATTGGTATAAATGATGCTATAGGAATTTGCTTTTTTGCGGTAGCGGTTTTTTATACAGTTTTTTGATGGGTAATCACTTGATATCGTTTTAGCTTTCTCATTTTTTCGCGCTTATTTTTTGCTGATGAATCGCTATCTAACGACTCAAAACTCCAAGGAATACACCTCCCCTCGGAGTTGCCGCAGGACGAATAGACAAATTGCGTGAGTCTCGCCATGGATGGCGAGCTAGCTTCCGCAGGTGCAGGGACGCATCCTTCGGAAGCGATAGCAAATTTGTCAATGAGCACAAGGGGCTTTCAACTCCGTTGGGGGCGTCTTGGAGCATCCAAGGAGGATAGGACGAGCAGTCCTCCTTGGTCGGGTGTGGGGTGAAGCCCCACGACTTTGATTTTGATTAAAGTATTCAAACTATGAAAAAGATGGGACACATAACTTCTAAGTCGAACCATCAACTTTTCTATAGGCAAAGCTTTACTTGGCCGATTCCCTTTTGAACAGCAAAACACACTTTGGGGCAAAAGCTTTTAGCCAGATAAACAGTTCAATGGTCGTTAAGATTGTCACTGGGGAAACAATGGCAATTCCCCTGCACACCAGCAATTCATCAGCTCAGCTTTAGCGCCTTTCTTTAGGAATATAAGAAAGGCGCTTTGTGTTCTTACTGTTGATGCTTTCTTCTGCGCCAAGCGTAAGTGCCGAGCAGGGCGATGATAATGGCAAAACTAAAGGCCGCGGGCTTTTTCAGCTTGTGGTACAGCGCATTCCATTTAGCGGCTTGATTCGCTTGTTCTCGTTTTACGGCACTGTCGAAATCGGGCGCTTGGCACTGTAAACCAAAGTTCTCAGCCCAAGGTACAAAGGGGCCATTGGCGACGTACTTTTGATAGTAGCGCTGGGCCAGTTCATTATCCCGATACAATATCCAACCGGTGGCTTGGCAAAGCAGTGCGGCATAGGCTTGGCTGTTATGGGGCACTAAGTCTGCAGCTTTGTTTGCCAGCTCTGCGGCCTGATAACGATAATGGAAGCGTTTATCGGGAATCGCTTGGCTGGCATTGACGCGTTGTTGTTCTTGCTCGGCCAGTTTTGCGGCCTCATTCCAACCTGTTAAGTCAAACATACCTTGGTAAATAGCGTAGTCTGGTGCTAATTCAAATCCTAAGATTTCCATCCCTTGGTGGCGAGCGAACTCTGCCGCTGTCCAGTAGGCTTTAGCTCTTTCTATCCCTTTTGCATGTTGGGCCGTCGTAAGAGCCTTACCATAGGCTTGCGCGCTTGCATTCATATTGGGATTTGGGAAATAAGCAGGTGCTTCTTTTAGTGCACCCTCACGTAATAAGCGGCGACCAAGTAAATAACGTAGTTGGTTATTAATCGGCTCTATACTGTCGTACCAGTCGCTATCTTTGGGATAGTCGAATGCGATAGACGGCACTTGTTTATCGATAAATTGTTTAAGTTCAGCCGTGGTCAGCACACGCTCGGCGACATAGGCAATGTCTTGCCAGTATTCGTTACCACTTGTGAGCAGTTGTTGTAAGGCATCGATATATTCACCGCGCTCTAGCGATAATACCCCTTGTTCTGCACGAATTCGGCAATAAGTGGCTTGCTCTTCATCGGCATGAATGGCTTGCTGCTGAGTCTCTTGGGTATCCGTCGCTATTGGCGTGTTTTGCGCTGGGAAGTGGTGTACAGCTTGAGCATAGGCTTTAGCCGCTTCAGTTTTATCGCCTTTTTGCAGCATTAATTTTGCCGCGAGCCACCAACTGAGACCACTTTTGGGGGCAAGCGCCAATAAACGTTCGGCACTTGCATAGTCACCTAGTTGGTAATAAATCGCCGCTAATTTATCACCCTGAGTCAGTTGTAATCCATCCGTTGGAAAGACTTTAAGGATGCTCGCTATCTTTAATCCCATCTCAGACAATTGCCCATCGTAGGCAAATTCATTGGTGCTGCTTTGCCAGTAGGCAATCAATAATTGCTGAATACTAGCTTGTTGTAAGAGTGGTTTAAGTTCTGCCGTTTCCTTAGTCATCAGTGTACGGCTTAGCATCAATAATGAATCATAACCGCTGCTATCACCTTGCGCCGATTGTGTTGCATAAAGCGCAATGGCCTTATCCAAGGCCGCAGGATCAAGGGTGACTTGTCGAGTCGTATGGGGTTCATCAGTATCTGCACTTTGGGATAAGGCTTGGCCTTGATGCAGTAAAATATAGGCCTGCTCACCTAGGCTCGATAAACTTAAACGAAGCGGATCGGCAGCGCCTTGGGCCACTTCGGTTTGCAATTGCATCAGGTAAGCGTTAGCACGATTAAAATGCTCAGGATCGGACGAGGTTTTACTTAAGATAAGCTCTATCCGTGAAAGGGAGTAGAGCGCCCATAGGCTTCGTGAGGCACGTTCTTGCTCCGGCAACTCAATCACTTTGGTAAAATAACGGCTCGCTCGATCATAATCTTTTGCATCAAATGCCACTGCACCTAAGGTGTACCAGATGAGTGCTTGAGGCAGCATTTGATCTAGCTCTGTCGCCATTTGCTCCGCTTCTACAGGACCTTGTGCATTACGTAGCGTGTTTACTTGGGCTAAGTGGGCCTCGCTTAACTCGGTATGTTCAAAGGCGCGAGTTTGAGATAGGTAGCGATGATTAACCTCATCCCAGAGATACTCTTGCGATGCTGCGGCATCTTGATACTGCCAAGGTAAAGGCTTAGCAAGCGATGTTAGTTGCTGGCTAAAAGAGGTTTGCGGTAGATAAATTAAATTCCCCTGTCTGTCCTGTGTTAATTGCAAAGGAAAATCGGGGCCGCAGGCCAAGAGCATAGGAGAAAACAGGCTCAAGCACAGGAGTGTGGTTTTTTTTAGCATAAAAGCGCGGTTTTGTTTTGCCACTTTAGATGATGTATTTAGCTTATGGCGCATAAATTCCCTGTAAATGTAATGACTCACAACGTGCCCAACCGATCACTTTTTGGCCGCCAGGATTGAGCATGTACTGTTGAATTTCTGTATTAGGTATTTTAAAGAGTGAGTGGGCTTGTGTTGATATTGAAGGCGCAGCACTCTCGATTGGCGAACTTTTATTTTTAGGCGTTTCTGCAAGCTCAGTTGTTAACTGCCATGCGAGTTGTCCTTGCATCTTGCTGACACTGTAGCCATTTTGCGCATCATACCCGCTGCAAGCTTGCGCCGCTAGAGACAAAATACGAGGGAGCGAGCCCGCAATATTTCCTTTGTTAATCAGGATCAGTTGATATAACTGCGCTTCGTCTTTATTGGGCGTGTTCCCATCATTAAGGTTAGGCTCCATGAAGTTGGATGCCATGGTTTTCCCTCTGATCTCAAGCTCAATATTAGGTGTAAGTACACCTTGCTGTGCAACGGCGATTAAGGTGCTAAGTGGCCAGACTCTTTTATCCCCTTCGAGCGGCAGCCGAAACCAGATAATGCCTTTGAGCTTTTCATCTGTTTGGTTTTGAAGCTTTTGCACAAAGGCTTGTAACACTTGAGGATCGGCCATCAGTTCCTGTACTGCATTGGCTGATTGGCGTTGATCGCGCAGCGGTGTTTCACTCTCAACTTTATAACCTGAAGCTGTGCTGATGACCGCAGAACCATAGGCGGGCAGTGCAATAAGGTAAGGCACAGCGCTAATGTTTGACAGTTGTTGTACCCATTGCCAACCTTGTTCAGCATCAAATAATCCCAAACGAGGGTCGCTTACGCTGTGAATTTGCAGCACCAGTTCATCAATACTGCTGAATAATGCGGGGAAATCGGCACTACTGAGCCAAGCGGGCAAAGCGGTAATACTGAGTTTGAGTTCTGCGGGTAGCTGCGCTTTCAGCTTTTTAAGAAAGTAGTGATAAGCGGGGAGTTTGCTACTGGCACTGTCGTGGTCGATTTCAACGCCCGCGATGTGCGTACCTTTTGCCTGCCAATTTGCGAGTACTTGGGTGATTTTATTAATCACTTCTTCATCATTTAAATGGGTGAATTGGCCATCTAAACGCACCACAGCGATTTTGGGCCTGGGATCGGCTTGCAGCCAAGCATGGTTGACCGCGACTTCAAACCAAATATCTGCGCCATTGGGTTTAGGGTGTGCCTGCAATGCTAAAATACGTAATCCTTGGAATACACCTTGGCTTTGCACTAATGCCGTTTGATTGGCGGGGCGCCATTGGCGCTGCCAGATATAGACTTCCTGCGAGAGTGGCGCTCGAAGCGTTGTTGCTTCTGCAGCGGCTTTTGCTGCGGCACTAGTATTTGGGCTAGCCGTGATTTCATTAGAGTTCGATGCTGGCTGGCAGGCGCTTACAAATACTGAAGCGCACAACAAAGCACATAATAGCCACTGATTTTGCTTAATTTTTTTAATCAGATATTCCATGCTACTGCTATGAATTCCATGTTGAATGAGGCATTACTATGCCTGAAAAATGCCGCTTGTACATTGTGGTCAAAGATCCTGCATTAAACATTAAATCTTAAACTTCAATCATCTGATATCACATCTTAAGCTTGGTTTTCTCGTAAGGTAAAAATCAAAAATCGGGATTAATTTGAAAGCGCATCTGTTCACGGGTGACGGGATGTTGAAGCATCAATAAATCGGCATGCAGATGCAGCCGATTAGCACGCGTGCCGTACAGATCGTCACCCACAATGGGCGTATTTAGCCCCTCAGAGTGGGCGCAGTGCACTCTGAGTTGATGGGTTCGGCCTGTTTTAGGAAATAGATACACGCGGGCTGTACGTGCCATTTCATCGATATGGCTTAATTCCCAATAGGTTTGGGCCGCTTTGCCAAACTCATGGCAAACGAGTTGTCTCGGTCTATCGTCTAAATCGCCACGTAGGGGTAAAGAGATTTGTCCCGCTGCCTGCTGATCTGCCATTGTTGTAGGGATCCCTGCTAAAAGTGCCACATAACGCTTAGTCACTGTGCGCTGGATAAACTGTTTTTGCAGCTGTTTATGGGCGTCTTTTGTCAATGCGATCACCATTAATCCCGAGGTCGACATATCGAGCCTGTGGACGATAAGTGGTCCAGTGGCATTGGGAAACGTTTGCCGCATGCGCGAATACACTGAGTCTTCAATCTCTTTTCCGGGCACGGATAAAAACTCGGCGGGTTTATTCACAATCGCCATAGCATCGTCTTGGTAGAGGATTGTCACGTTTTTACCCTCGGCGGGATTGATAAGCAGAGGATTATCATCGACAACAAGCCCTTCGAGCATATGCCCCAAGATAGGCTGGCATTTGCGCAGACAGGCGGGATAGAACTGTTTGTGTTGGCGAATTTCCGATTTTGGCGGCGCCCCCCACCAAAACTCGGCAATCGCCAATGGTTTAAGACCATGTTTAAAGGCGTAATGTAATAATTTTGGCGCGGCACATTCACCCGAGCCTGCGGGCGGGGTTAACTCAACCGTCCCGTTAAATATGCCGTTAAGGCTTTTTTCTGCGCCGCGAATATTCAAAAAACGATACTGCTCAAACAGCTTTTGCTGCAGCGCCGCCGAGAGCTGTTTACGCTGTTGTCTTAACGCGTCGCGTTTATCTGTCAGTTGAGTTAACGCTTGGCTGATGGCATGGATACGTTCATCCCAATAGCGTTTAATGTCTCTTAACTGATTCTTTTCATTTATGCTTTCTTGGCTAAGCTTAGCCTCTGTTACCGCGTTCTCACACAAAGTCTCATCCGTCGGATTGGCAGCCCATTGCACTGCGAGTTGATGGCGTTGCGCCTTGCGGGATTGGCGACCATCGATCATCACTTGCCTGTGGGCGGCAAGCTTGGCTTGTGCTTGAGCTTGCTCAGCGTTGAGTTCGCTCGATAGCCGAGGAATATCGGGGTGATTTTCTAGTGCAAGTAGCTGCTCGTTAATTTGGTTGATTTGCAGATTTTCGGCGTGGAAAAAATTATCCTTAGCCAGCATATCAAACACGGGTGAGACGAAGCGTGGCCAATGGTTTTGCTCGGCTAACTTACCCGAAAATGCCGACAAATAGCCTACTTCGCCCTGCGGATCTTGTACTAAAAGCACACCAAACATTTTACCTATGGCACCGGTTAACTCACCCGTGAGGCCAAAGTTATGTTGCCAATTGTTTTGAGTCTCAAGGTGGCGTTGTAATTCGTTGGCAGCGATCACGCACAGTGGATGCGGTTCGTAATAGAAAGGAAAGGTAAAACGCTGCGGTAGGGCATAGGCATCAATGGCTTGTGTGAAAGAGGTAAAGCAAGAAGGCTGAAGATGCATATTGGGGTCTACTGTTGGTTTTACTTGTCTGGGTTAATTATCGGAGTTAATTATCTGAGTTAAGCCACAACTTAAGATGAGGGCTAGCAAGAAAGGGCGTTAGTTTACTCTGTCGATTTGGGACTGTCGATTTTGGGCCGTCACTTTTTATTAGTGCGGCTCTGTGTTGAAAAAGGGAAATGGCATTAAAGCGCATTTCCCTTTGATGTGTCGCTTGTGCTTAAAGCCAATTTTAAACGGTTAAACCCGCTTAAAAGATGACTTTCACTTTACTGGCGCTATCGAGTGCTTTGCAGATTGCGCTGTCGATATCGATATCACGGGCAAGCGCGACACCTAAACGGCGGCGACCATCAATATCGGGTTTGGCGAATAATCTAAGCTGAGTGTTGACCGCTTCTAATGCCGCACCAATCCCTTGATAGCGGATATTGCTTGAGGTGCCTTCGGCCAAAATCACCGCCGAGGCGCTTGGGCCATGCTGGTGGATATTGGGAATAGGCAGGCCGAGAATCGCTCTAACATGCAGGGCAAATTCCGATAAATCTTGGCTGATGAGTGTGACTAAGCCTGTGTCGTGGGGTCTTGGTGAGACCTCAGAAAAATACACTTCATGGCCCTTAACAAATAGCTCTACGCCAAATAATCCATAACCGCCAAGGGCTTCGACGACTTTGCTCGCAATCGCTTGGGATTTTGCTAACACTTCATCGGACATGGCTTGTGGCTGCCATGACTCACGGTAATCGCCATCTTCCTGTCTGTGACCAATGGGGGCACAAAAGTGAATGCCGTTCACAGCGCTGACCGTTAACAGGGTGATTTCATAATCGAAGGGAACAAAGCCTTCGACTATCACACGACCACCGCCAGCGCGGCCGCCTTCTTGGGCATATTGCCACGCTTTATGGCTTAGGGCGATATCGCGAATAACGCTCTGGCCTTTGCCCGATGAGCTCATGACCGGCTTAACCACACAAGGCACACCAATTTCGCGAATGGCTTGATTAAATTCGGTTTCGGTATCACAGAAAAAGTAGGGTGAAGTCGGTAAACCTAAGGTTTCGGCGGCGAGGCGGCGAATACCTTCTCTGTCCATCGTGAGTTTAGTTGCGCGGGCAGTGGGGATAATATTCACGCCTTCGGCTTCCATTTCCACTAAGGTTTGGGTGGCGATGGCTTCAATCTCTGGGATGACTAAGTGTGGTTTTTCTAATTCGATGATTGCACGCAGCGCTTTAGCATCGAGCATATTGATCACATGGGATCGATGGGCGACTTGCATGGCAGGGGCGTTGGCGTAACGGTCAACACCAATTACTTCAACGCCTAAGCGTTGCAGTTCAATGGCGACTTCTTTGCCAAGTTCACCGCAGCCGAGCAACATGGCGCGTCGTGCGCCCTCTGTGTAGGGAGTGCCTATCATGTGTGGGTACCTTTCATATTGGGATAATTGACGCCTGAGGACGTTCTTGCGCCATAGTTTACCTCGATTGCTGGCAAAACATGAGACTGAAATTGACAACTGTGTTTTTGATCAAGCTATTTAAGGGATTAACGGCGGGCTTATTTGGGGGGAAGTCGTAAGAATCTGATTCACTGGGCTGTTTATGTTCACTTTTCGTTTCATAACAGATAATGAAAACCGAAAACACATAGGCATTATATTAACTAATACCGATGGCGTTGGTCGCATCATCACACTGTGATAGACCAACGCGGTCATCGAATGAATATGGCTATAAAGGCTTAGATATCAAAAGCAAGGCTACCTGGTGGTAGGAATGGCCAGCTTTGACGAATAGGTGAACTCTCACCCTGCGCGCCAAAGAAGTAACCTGTTCTTGGGGTGGCGTAAACCACACTGCCTTTTTGCAACCCGAGTTCCTGCAGATGATGGTGGGTAAATTTGGCTTCCCATGGTTCTTCGCTATGCCAGCCGAGTGGGGCTAATTCCAGTCTCACTTCGGCGCCAATGGGGGTCATGGCGACAATATTGAACGGCAAATTGGCCTGACTGTTAGGCTTGTCTGATAGCGCCAATTCGTGACTGCGGACATAGAGCGCGCCATCTTGCTGCAGTGCTTGCTGTTCTGGAGGTGTTAAAAATGCTTGACCATTTTCCCAGCGTTTTTGTTGCCAACTGGCTTCAAAGACATTGACGTTACCCAGAAAATCAAACACAAAGCGGCTATTGGGGTGCGAGTATAGCTCAGCAGGTGTATTAATCTGTTCTATATGACCATTGCTCATCACGACCACTCTATCTGAGAGTTCAAGTGCTTCATCCTGATCGTGGGTCACAAACACGCTGGTGAATTTTAATTCGTCATGCAGGCTGCGTAGCCAGCGGCGTAGTTCTTTACGCACTTTAGCATCTAAAGCGCCAAAGGGTTCATCCAGTAGCAAGACTTCTGGCTGGGTTGCTAATGCACGGGCCAACGCAATGCGCTGTTTTTGTCCACCCGAAAGTTGTTCGGGATAGCGCTGTGCCAAGTGACCGAGTTGTACCATCTCGAGTAAATGACTGACCCGTTTTTGGATTTCTGCCGCCGAAGGTCTTTGTTTTTTAGGAATAACTTCGAGCCCAAAGGCGACGTTATCGGCGACCGTCATATGGCGAAACAGCGCATAGTTTTGAAACACAAAACCCACGCGTCTTTCACGCACATGCACTTGGGTGACATCTCGGTTGCCGAATTGAATTTGTCCGCTATCGGCTCCTTCAAGACCAGCAATAATCCGCAGCAGTGTGGTTTTGCCTGAACCAGATGGCCCCAGTAGACCTATCATTTCCCCTTCTTGAATATCGAGATTAAGGGGGGAAAGCGCCTGAAATTGGCCAAATTTCTTGGAAATATTAGTAAGACGAATACTCATAATTGGCTCTGCTCTTTATTGTCATTGGCGGTTAAACTGCGTTGTTGCCGCCATTCCACTACGGCTTTTAGCATTAGGGTAAATAGGGCGATCAGGGCCAGTAGTGACGCGCTCGCGAAGGCGGCTTCGGCCTGATAATCTTCGTACAGTAATTGCACATGTAAAGGTAAGGTATTGGTTTCGCCGCGAATGTTACCTGATACTACAGCAACAGCACCAAATTCTCCTACGGCTCTGGCATTGGTGAGGATCACACCGTAAATCAGTGCCCATTTGATATTGGGCAAGGTCACGCGGCGAAAGAGTTGCCACCATGACGCGCCGAGGATCACTGCGGCTTCTTCTTCCGATGCGCCCTGTTGCTGCATCAATGGAATAAGTTCTCTGGCCACAAAGGGGCAAGTGACAAAAATGGTCACTAATAGTATTCCCGGCCAAGCAAACATGATCTGCAAATCGTGCTCATATAACCATTCGCCCAGCCAGCCACTGTTGCCATAGAGCAGCAAATAGAGCAAACCTGCGACGACAGGGGAGACCGCAAAGGGGATATCAATGAGCGTGATCAGTAACTTGCGACCGGGGAATTCAAAGCGAGTCACACTCCACGCCAGCATGACGCCAAACACTAAATTGATGGGCACTGTCAGTGCTGCCACCATCAGCGTTAAACCAATCGCATGTAGCGAATCCGGCTGAGTTAGGTGCCCAATATAGCGCTCCAAACCTCCAGCAAACGCCTGCTGAAAAATACTCACCAGCGGCAATAGCAACAATAACAAGCCTAAGAGCACGGCGAGGGTAATAAGGCTCCATTTGATTAGGGGCGCTTCACCGACTCTTAAGGGTTTAAATGAGTTCATATTCGCTCCTTATCGGCCATGAATGCGGCGCAGGTAACGCGCCTGCCACAGGTTTATCAGCAGTAATAGCAATAGCGAGGTCATCAGAACCACTGATGCAATGGCGCTGGCACCTGCAAAATCAAACTCTTGCAGGCGGACAAAGATCATTAACGAAGTGATTTCGCTGATATAGGGCATATTGCCAGCGATAAAGATCACTGCACCAAACTCACCTAGACTGCGGGTAAAAGACAGTGCCGTTCCAATCATTAATGCTGGCCAAAGGGAGGGTAAAATAACCCGCCAGAATACCGAAATATCCGAGGCGCCAAGCGTCATTCCCGCTTCTTCTTCCTCGTGGGATAACTCTTCGAGAACGGGTTGTACTGTACGAACCACAAAGGGAATACTGGTGAAAATCATCGCGACCACTATGCCTAGCGGGGTGTAGGCAACTTTTATGCCCCATTCTGCTAATAGACTACCGATTTGGCCATTTTCCGCATAAAGGGTCGCTAAGGTGATACCGGCAACGGCGGTCGGCAAGGCAAAGGGCAAGTCTACCAAGGCATCTAAAATGCGTTTGCCGGGAAATTCATAACGCACGAGTACCCATGCGAGTAATAATCCGAAAAGGCAGTTAAATAATGATGCCGCGAGTGCCGATAGTATGGTGACTCGGTAACTGGCAACCACCCTGGGATCGGCAATCACGCCCCAGTATTCGGACCAGCTCATTGAACTGGTCTGCATGATTAGGCCTGTGGTCGGCAATAATAGGATCAGGCTTACAAACAGTAGGGATACACCTAGGCTGATGGTAAAACCGGGAAGAACCCGCTTATGGCGTAAACGCCCGTTATTAAAAATCACAGAATAATCACCCGAAAAGGTTAATCGCGTTAAACCAATATTCTATATAGTGTTCGCTCATTACTGGCTCAAGCCATATGTAAGCCACTATTTTACGGCTAACACTGATTGATAAATGCCAATTAGCGATAAACCCGGGACTTTGCCCGGGTTCTAGGTTGATATCTTACTACATTAAAGGTGATATCAACGCTTTAATAACTGATCCAGTTTGGCACCATTGGCAAATTGAGTCTCCATTGCATTATCCCAACCACCGATGATTTGCTCAACGGTTAAAAGGTCAACCGTAGGGAACTGCTTAGCAAATTCTGCCTGAACCTTTTCGTTGTGTACACGATAGTTGAATCCTGCCAGTAGTCGCTGTGCTTCTTCACTATAGAGATAGTTCAAATACTCAGTTGCTATCTCTAATGTACCGTTACGCTTAGCATTTTTTTCAACCACAGCAACGGGAAACTCTGCCAGAATTGAGGTTTTGGGTACAACCACTTGGTAATCATCCGTACCATATTGCTGACGAATATTGTTCACTTCCGATTCAAAGGTAATTAATACATCACCGATCCCACGTTCAACAAAGGAAGTGGTTGCACCGCGGCCGCCAGTATCAAATACAGCCACATTGCCGAGGAACTTTTTCAGGAATTGATCCAGTTCCGCCTGATTATCCTTACCATGGTTTTTCTGGGCATAACCTAATGCGGCTAGATAAGTGTAGCGAGCATTACCAGAGGTTTTTGGGTTAGGAAATACCAGCTTAACGTCATCTTTCGCTAAATCACCCCAGTCGCTGATTTGCTTTGGGTTACCCTTACGTACCAAAAAGGCAATGGTGGAATAGTAAGGTGAACTGGCATTAGGCAGTAATTGTTGCCAATTTTCGGGGATCAATTTACCGCGATCGTGTAGCACTTGTACGTCTGTCACTTGATTAAAGGTCACCACATCTGCGGGTAATCCTTGCAGAATCGAGCGTGCCTGTGCAGATGATCCTGCATGGGATTGTTTAATCTCGACGGTTTTACCTGTTTTATCTTCCCAATGTTTGGCAAAAACGGGATTGTAGGCATTGAATAATTCCCGTGCGATATCATAAGAGGAATTAAGCAGGGTTTGATCTGCGGCGGTTACATTGAGCGAGGTTCCCAGAACGAGGGTCCCCAGCAGGGCCTTTATCAATTTTACGGACATTTTAAACTCCTTAATCTGGCAACTTGATCAGCGTGATAACTTGTAGATTAGTAGAATTAATTAATTATAAAAAGCCATTCATATAGAACTTTTTTGAATAACTATGAGCGATTTATTTTATGCTATAAACAATATTCACCGTGTTTGTGAGAGATAACCCACTTAGAATAGGCTATTGCTTAGCTGTTTTATCAAGTAAAGGATAACCCTTGTGTCTGACTTCCCGACAATTGAAGCCTGTATTGGGCAAACTCCGTTAGTTCGCTTGCAGCGGCTTGACTGTGGTACTTCCACTGTGCTGTTAAAGTTGGAAGGCAATAACCCCGCAGGTTCGGTAAAAGATCGCGCTGCACTTAATATGATTATTCAGGCCGAACTTCGCCAAGAGATAAGCCCTGGTGATACGCTTATTGAGGCAACGAGTGGTAATACAGGTATTGCGCTCGCGATGGCGGCGGCCATCAAAGGATACAAGATGATCCTGATTATGCCGGAAAACTCGACTCAGGAGCGTAAGGATGCGATGCAAGCCTATGGCGCAGAACTCATGCTGGTGGATAATATGGAAACCGCGCGGGATTTGGCATTGCGGTTACAAACCGAGGGTAAAGGTAAGGTGCTGGATCAATTTAATAACCAAGATAACGCTAATGCGCATTTCCTCACGACAGGCCCTGAGATTTGGCAACAAAGCCAAGGCAAGATTACCCATTTTGTGTCCAGTATGGGGACGACAGGCACCATCATGGGCGTGTCCAAATACCTTAAAAGCTGTAATCCTGAAATTACTATTGTCGGTCTTCAGCCCGCCGATGGCAGTGCCATTCCTGGGATCCGGCGCTGGCCGCAGGCGTATTTGCCGGGTATTTTTGATGCATCCCGTGTTGATGTCGTCATGGATATTGAAGAGCAAGATGCAAAAGCCATGGCGAGGACTTTAGCGCGGGAAGAAGGGATTTGTGCTGGGGTCAGTTCGGGCGGTGCTGTGTTTGCAGCACTGGAGATAGCTAAACAATATCCGGATTCTGTGGTCGTAGCGATTGTTTGTGACAGGGGCGATCGTTATCTTTCGTCAGGGCTTTTTTCCTGAGTTCTAGACTTTTACTCCAAAAATATTAAGTGATATGAAATAAAAATGGGCGGAGATACGCCCATTTTAACCTGATTATTTTTGGGGTGGGAACTGCGCCAAAATTCGGCTGACTGCTTTGGCCGTATCTTGAGCTTTTTTATCGCCACCAGTATCAAAATCAAAACTATCGCTCCCACGCCAAATCAACTTTTTTGTCCTAGGGTCCACAATATCTATCTGAATGGTTTGAATTTTAGCAGTATCACTCCCCAGTGGAACGCCAACACTGGTACCTATTCCAATCCCGCCCGAACTTCCGAATGTACCTGTGCCTAATCCAATGGATAGTCCTGAATCTTTGGGCTTATCTTGGGTCAGTAAGGCGTAGGTGACATTAAAATCGGGTGATGTTGTATTTTCAACAAAACCCTTTTGAGTCAATTGATCATTGATTTCTGTTTGAATACGCTGGGCACTTAGCGGATCGTCCGTTGGCTGTGGTGTGAGCTGGGTAAAGCTGCGTAGTGCGGCGAAGTCGTAATTGAGATCGTAATCGTTTTTCGGTTTACTGCTACAAGCGCTTAATAACACTAAAGCACTCAATAGTATGGCAAGGTAACGGTATCCCATGATAGAACTCCAAGTTGTACAAACTCTGTTCAATGTGCCTTGATTAAGGTTGTTACTGCAAGTACTTTTAGATAAGCATGTTGTATTTGAATCGCTTTGAATGCAATAAAACGGCATCGTCTTAGCGCGCTGTGTTGAGTATGGTTGATTTTTAGTGAGGAATCGCAGCAGGTGATGGAACAGTTAGCCTTTTTTGAGATCCCCAGTCCTTGTATCGGTGTGTGTGCCACCGATGCGCGCGGTTACTGTAATGGTTGCCTGCGAAGCCGTGACGAAAGATTCAATTGGTTAACCTTTTCAGATGCGCAAAAGTACGATGTTATTCGCCTGTGTACTCAACGCAAACGTCGTCGTCAGTTAGCGATGATGAAAGCAAGGCAAGCACAAATAGAGCAAGAAAGGGCAGCGTTAAATCCACAGTTGAATTTTGAGCCTGAGCCCGAAGCCGATCTGGATTTTGGGGACATCGAGCTAGACTAATAGGTTGAATTAGCTTGTTTAACTCGCTTTTTACATTTGCGAGTGAGATGCATGAGTGACTTTTGTTTATCTAATCCTAATGCTTATCACTGCTTACGTTTCTTTGGCCAGATTAAACTAAAGCGGGTATGTTGCGTATCGCTGACGACGCTTACATCCCCTTGATGGCGCTGCATAATACGTTTGATGATCGCCAGTCCCAAACCGTGCCCTTTATTACCATTCTGCACCGATTGGCTGCGATAAAATGGCTCGAACACTTTGGGTAAATCCACCGCAGGGATAGATTCGCCATCGTTACTCACACTTAAATTGACCCTATGCAGGGTCTGCTTAACCTCAATGATGATTTCAGTGCGGGCAAAGCGTTGTGCATTGGTCAGTAAATTCTGCAGCGCCCGTTCGATTAATGCGGGTTCTCCGAATAAGGGGAGTTTTTCGACTTCGGCCTTGAGCGTTATAGGCGTTGGACTTAAGGTTTCTAGACGCTTAATACTTTGATTGATAAGGTTAATTAAATCGTATTCGTCTAATTGAATTCCTTCTCGCTGGGACTCTAAGCTGGCGTAGGTTAGCAGTTCTTGAAGTAAGTCTTCCATTTCTTTGATGTCGAGCTGCATTTCGTCGAGAAAGTCTTGTCGCTTCTGTTCGTCCGAATCTGGCTGGCAATACATAGGCATAAGTGCAAGAGCGAATTTGAGCCTCGCCAGAGGCGTGCGGATCTCATGGGAAACCGCATTAGAGAGGTGTTTTTGGTTCTCAATCAAGGCGCTGATATGGCGCGCCATTTCGTTAAATGTATCGGCTAATGGTTTGACTTGTGATCGATTTGACAGGCTAATCTGAGTGTTCCATTTGGCTTCGCCAAATTCTTTGGTGGCCTTACGCAGTATGCTCAAATCCCGTGAAAGCGGGCCGACCCAAATTAGCGCAACAAGGGCGAGTGATAAATAAAAGAACAGAGTGAACAGGCTGCGAAGGTTGGCTCTGGGATCGATGTCCAGCGGCCCCGCCATTAAGACTTGATCGTCTACTCGAATAAATTGCAGCAAGCTATCATCATTGGCCGTGGTGGTGAACACCTTGCTTGTGCTTAACGCTTGATTATCTGCCAGCGCGACTTGATCTGCATTGAGTAATTGCAGTGGCATCACCGGATTCGCTGGGATCGCCTCCAGATACCGTTGGCGGGTATCGGGAGGCAATTGAGCTAATAATTGCGCTAATGCCACTAACGGCGCATCGAGGGCATTATTGTCATCCACATTTTTTTGCCACAGACTGTCGAGTGTCCAGCCGATGCCAAGAATGCTCAGGCTTAATAATAAATATAAGCTGATAAAGAGACGTTTCACTGTAGTAACTTAGTTATTCCAAGCTTCTGGGGCAAATAGATAACCTTGTCCCCAAACGGTTTTAATTCTAAAAGGTGTCTCAATATTATCGTTGAGTTTTTTACGAAGTCTTGAGATCCGCACATCGATTTTTCGATCTTTACCGTCAAAGTCAATATTGAGCAGTAGCTGGTATATGTACTGGCGACTTAGCACTTGTCCCGCCTGTGAGGCCAGCAACCATAGCAGCTCAAATTCGTGGCTGGTTAAATCGACTTCTTTATCGTCAAGTCTAATGGCATGGGTATGCGGATCGATACTGAGTTTGCCAAAGGTTAAACAATGGGATTCGGCCTGTGGTGGTTGATTTTGACGGCGTAGTAAGTTGTGAATTCTTGCCACTAATAGCGCAGGATCAACGGGCTTGACCACATAATCATCGGCGCCCAATTCTAATCCTTTGATTTGATCTTCAGTCGAACCAAGCGCGCTCATCAACAGTATTGGACCTGCAAAATAGTCAGGTAATTTTTCACACAGGCTCAGGCCATCCATGCCTGGCAGCATAATATCTAACAGTATGATATCGGGCTTATAGTTGATTAAACGCGTTAAAACAGTATCGCCGCGGCGTTCCACTTCGACATGCATGCCGTGGGATTTTAAGTAATCGACGATTAAATTTGCCAGACGGACATCGTCTTCAACCAATAACACTCTGTGGGATGCTTGTGGGCTGGTCATTAAAATAAACTCCAAGGGTTACGGTAACGTCTGCGCACCTGAGGCTGCGAAGCTGACGTGATTTTAAGTTTGGCACCTGCCAAGGTTTGATTGCTCTCTTTACTCACCATGACAAATTGAATATCAGTCGAGGTGCTTACCTTAATATTGACAGTGCGCTGATTGAGCGAATCATTACACCATTTTGGATAAGCTGGATTGTCGGATAAAATGCAAACGAGCTCATCGTTAGAGAGTTCCCACTGTAATTCCAGCGTGATCTCACAAGTTTGCTCATCATTGCTGGTAATACAAATTTCTGGTGTCACTCTCAGATTATTGTGCTTATCAGATTTTGCCTGTGCGTTATTGCTCCCAATTAAACCCAAGCAGAGAGTTAACACACAAAGCAAGTTAATCTGAGGGGGAGTCACTAATGTTAAAACCTATAGGCTGCGCCAACAAAATACGTGCTGCTGTAGTCTTTATCAAGCAAGGGACTGGCGGCAATTTCATCGGAAATTTGAGTATAACGAACTGCCAATAGCAGATCCCAATTATCTGTTAATATATAGCGTACCGTGGCTTCAGCACCTTTATTCCAACCTGAACTGGCTTGATATTTCTGGCTCCAATAGGCATTTTCGCTTGGACGGATACCATAGTAATAATCTACGACATTTTGACTTTTCCAATCCAAGACTAAGGATAAATCGAGAATCCATTGATTTACATGCCAACCATAAGTCCACTTTACTTGTGCCTCTGAGCCAGAGTGCACACTGAACATATCGTGGGAATATGCCAATCTGATTGTACCTAATTGACTATAAATAAAGGCTTCTATACCACCGAGCATAGTAAAGTGGCGCGATTCTAATGAATTAAAGACAGGCTCAGGCTCACTGCTAATACTCAGTGCAGGACGATCTGTAAAATTGGTTGCAGTTTGCGAGCTGCGAGCAAGAAAGACATTTGAAGGATCCCAGCGATAAAAATAGGCTCTGTCCAAGCTATAACTTGTCACTACATTAACACTAAAATATTCTTGTTCAGTTAAACTGTAGCCAATATTGCCATTATCGAAAAACCAACGCTCGCCGTAGTAAGCGACTGTTGGGATGAAAAATACTGGGATATCGTCAAAATCCTTTAATGGATTGGTTTTTTGCCCCCATCCGATAGCTATGCCTAAATCCCAATTCCGCATTTCGATACACTCATGTTTCGTAGAGCATGTCTCTTTCGCCATTCCTACTAAGGGGATGCAGAGGGTGATTAGCAGGATAAGTAAAATACGATACATGATTAAGCGTTATGGGTCGAAGTCGTGATAAGTAGAAAAGAGATTAGCATTTTATGCTTCATTCGACAGAGGTTTAGCTAGTATGGATGCAAAATGATACAGATGTCAGATGAATAGTAGCAATGAGTTTTTTGTAACTCACTGTATATAAATGTAAAAAGTATAACCCCCACCCATTTTTACGTGGTGATGTCGTCAGCCCTGAATGTTAATTTTTGTTATTATTTTGTGTCTTTTTGAGGCGTTATTGATGTGAGAATTGTGTAAAATGCGCCCGTTTCACAAAATATTGTGCCATTCAATAGGATGAATGGCACGGTAGTAAGCAGTGAAAGCTAAATGTATAGGATCACGCTAAAGGAAGCGAATGAGTCAAGTTTAGTTGAGTTCTTTAATCGTTTGATAGCCCATTTCAGTCAATTGATCGTTTACACAATCGAGCACATATTGTGGTAATTCAGCATTGTCTATTTGATCTTCAGATGCCATCTGTTGACATACCTCTGTCAACTGGGCAACGTCGGACGCAGGGGCAGGGGGGAGCGGAGATTCATTGGCAAATGGTGCAAAACTAACGAATACCGAAAGAGTGATAAGAGCTGATAACTTCTTCATTTTATTTCCTTTAGTTATTGATTGTTAACAACAGACTAAGATTTGTTCTCTTAATTCAATGTGCCAACAGCAGCAATTTATCACTGCTATTATTTTTTAGATATAAATAATTTTTAGCTAATTTGGTGAGTGAATTTTTCCGTGCTGTGCTCGTAAGTCGACATCATACTTTGGGGTATTTCTCAGACTATTTAAAGGCTGTTGTCATCATACTGCCACATCTACCCTATTCCAATTGACTATACCCATAATTCATTTTTATGCATTCGCGGTCTTTAAGCTATTGAGTTAGCAGCATGCGAAAAGTTCCATCTGCAGTCGTTATTCAATGGTTACTATTTTGTCAAAAGTGCGGTTTATGTCGTTTTTCTTACTTTATTGGGATGAAGTTAATAAATATCCCTGTTTATAGAAACGCTTGATCTTATATTTGGTATCGCTAAAAAAGTAAATTTTGAACCAATGCAAATATTGCGTAAGAATCGCGATCTAAAGCACGTTCTGACTAGGGTTTACGGTAGTTATTTGAATCTAAAAAGAATATTTATTAATTAGAATATTGAAATGCTAATTTTTATTTTATTTATTTCGTAATTGATTGATATTTATTGATTATTTTTGATTTTCTTGATGTTTTAAACTTTACGTTGCGAGTCATGTTTATGTCTACTAAAATGCGCCGCTCACAGAAACAGATAAATGTGATGTATTTTATTAATATTTTGATTTTAATCAATTTAGTGACTCTCTAGGAGAACGGTAGTGTCGACAAAACTGGCTAATCCAGCCCCATTAGGTTTAATGGGTTTTGGTATGACGACGATTCTGTTAAATATTCATAATGCGGGATATTTCCCGATAGACTCTATGATCTTAGCCATGGGAATATTCTATGGTGGTATTGGTCAAGTCATTGTTGGCATTATGTGTTTTATGCGTGGGGATACCTTTGGGACCACGGCTTTTACATCCTATGGCTTGTTTTGGTTAACCCTTGTTGGATTAATTTTGATGCCGAATGCGGGCGTTGCGGCGAGCCCAACCTATTTTATGGGATGGTATCTGACGCTTTGGGGTATTTTTACAGCGTTTATGTTTGTGGGTTCATTACGATACCCAAGGGCTAAGCAATTTGTTTTTGCTTCACTTACTGTATTGTTCTTCCTACTCGCCGCTCGAGATTTTACGGGTAATGCCCTAATTGGCACTATTGCAGGGTTTGAGGGCATTATTTGTGGTGCTAGCGCAATTTATTTTGCGATGGCACAAGTACTGAACAATGAATATGGCCGTACTATATTGCCGATTGGTGAGTTGAGAAAATAATATTTCGATCCGAGGCAATAGACAAAAGGCTGATGAAAATCAGCCTTTTTTGTTCAGTTTTTGGCTTTTATGTAAGCGATAGCTGAGTCATCTAAACAGCTTGAAGAGATATAACTGGTGCCTGCTTTATGGGTGATCAAAAAACCTTTTTCAGTTTCGTTAATACGGTATATATCCGTCCACAGTATTTGGCTATTAACATATTGTGATTGAGTGCGAATACCCTGTTCATCAATGGTTAGGGTAACGTCATTACTGGCCGCTTTACTCATCATTTGCCGCATCAGCCACCAAGCTTTATGGTATTTCACATTCAGCGCCTCGATAACGCCTAACCCTACGAAGAAGTAAGCTAAATACAGGCTAATGTCGGTGAAGATAAGCGCGATACCTATGAGTACCAGCCCAATCCCTTTGTAATAGGGTTTAAGTGTGGGATCTGGGGTGACAGATTGAGTATAACATTCATCAAAATGCGCTTTATCTAGGATATAAGTTGTGGAATAGGAATAAGGCGTAGGCATAGTGTTATCTAATTAGAAACTCGCTTTGTGGCGGCTAGTGTAGCGATTTCCGCTTTCAAAGTAACGACTTTAAGCGTGAGTGCATGATGGCAAAGTGGACCTATTTATCCACTTATGCCGATAAAGCCCAATCATATCGATAAATTATTTATGATTTGAGCCGAAAGTTGATATAGATCCTCCGCTGTTATGCATCAATAACGATTGCGCTCTGCAGGGATATCGCTTAAATACTCCACAAATTCCACTTCAAACCCATGGGCGTCGAAGAAGTAAATATTGCGTCGATAGGGGTCTTCCATGCCATCTTTGGCAATAGGGAAACCTGCCTGGGTCAGTCTTGCTATCACAGCATCTAAGTCGTCGGTCACAAAGGCAAAATGCGCTAGGCCTATTTGGTGACCCGTTAAATCGCGGTTTTCACCTTCACCATTGTCACTAAAAGCAATGTATTGATAATCATCGCCAAAATGAATCCAATTACGCGGTTTGCCGTACCAAGTGCCTTTATCACCCCCGCGTACGCGCCAGTGGGGAAAAGCCGCTTGATAAAAGCGAAGTGCTGCAGGGATGTCGTCTACCACTAAATTGATATGCTCTAAATGAATCATAATGCATTCCTTGTAATGATTTTAGTCTGTTGCTGGTGGTTAAAATCTCAAGCCGCTTACATACCGTAACAGTATTCCTGCTGTTTTGGGTACGCTTGATTGGCATGTTGTTCACGAATGGGGGCTAATGCTTGGGCGTATTGATGCAGCATATATAAGCTGTATTGCACTCTTTCCCTAAGCGCGATATCGCGGGTACTCTCAGGGATGGCATTGAGTACATGGCTGACATTGCGAATGATTAAGTGATCGGGGATGGGCACTAATTTATTGTTTTTAAGTGCATTCATTTTTAGTTCAACGATAGGGTAGGTACCGCTAATACCATCCGATATTGATACTAACAAGGTGGGTTTATGGGCGGTTTCTTCACGAGTACACATCAACAAAAAGTTCTTCAGTAATGGTGATGCCATACCGCCCCATTCCGGGGTGATCAGCACTAGCGCATCGGCTTCATCGACTCTGTGCCCTATTTCGGGCCAGTGTTCACCTTTGTTGTTTTCTTCTCCGTCCCAAAAGGGCAGATTAAACAGGCATAGTTCTAAGTGATGTATCGTGTCGTAACCCATAGTATGGGGCGATGAGAAACTGCTTTCCGCGATATAACGACCGACTTTAGCACTTTGTGAATCGGGTCTTTGGCTGGTGCTGATGATGAGTAACTTCATTAAGTAAACCTATTTGTTTATAAATTATTTGTAAGGTAATTGCTTTATTTAATCTTGTAAAGGATAAAGTAAATAAAAAAGTTTATTTAATCTGTTAAAGAGCGGGCGAATGGGGGATAATCCGTTGCGAAGACTGGAGATTTCAAATGAAAACCACTGATAAGATTATTCAACTACTCAAGTTGCATGGCCCGCTCACCGCTAAAACCTTAGCGGAGGAATTGGCGTTAACAACTATGGGGGTGCGTCAACATCTTCAGGCTTTGGAAGATATGGGTGATGTGGATATTGAGGATAGAGTGGAAGGTCGCGGTCGCCCAACACGTTACTGGGGCTTGACTGAGCAAAGCCGCACTCACTTTGCCGATCGCCATGAGGAATTAACGGTACAGCTGATTGACTCGGTAAAAATGATCTTTGGCGACCAAGGCTTGGATAAGCTTATCGGTCACAGGGAGCAAAGTGCGTTAGTCCAATATCGTGCCGCAATGGAAGGTGCTACTGATATTCCGACACGTTTGGCCATACTTGCGAAATTACGCTCGAACGAAGGTTATATGGCGACGATGGAGCAAATCGATGGAGTGTATTTTCTACTCGAAAATCATTGTCCTATCTGCGCTGCTGCAACACATTGTTTAAATTTTTGCCGCTCAGAGTTGCAATTATTTCAGCAACTATTTGCAGATATCGCCACCGTGAATCGAGAAGAGCATATTATCGAAGGTGCACGCCGTTGTGCATATCGAATTGTGTCACTCACCCCACAAGTACCATAAACGCCTTGTTAAGACGGTATACTCAGTGAGCGTTTGTTCTTTTTATGATGTTTGAGGCAACATGCAATCTAAACGTGGTCGACTCGATAGATATTTAAGCGCGAAGATGCAGATGCCCCGCAAATTAGTGCGTGATTTATTGCTATCTGGGCGTGTGCAAGTGGATGGGCAGATTGTTAAAGAGATGGACAGACAAGTGGATGAGTTTTCCCATATCCAACTCGATGATCAAGTTTTACAGGCCAATACTCCGGTTTATATGATGTTACATAAGCCTGTTGGCGTGGTGAGTGCGACTAAGGATAACCAACATAAGACGGTAATCGACCTACTTGATAATGAATATCGGCACGAATTGCATATCGCGGGTCGACTGGATTTAAATTCTTCTGGATTATTGCTCCTGACTAACGATAGTCGATGGTCCGAGGCGCTTATGTCACCAACAGAAAAAGTCGATAAAGTGTATCGTGTGACGCTTGCAAATCCACTAACACATGATTATGTAACAGCATTTGCTGAAGGTATGTATTTTGGTTTTGAAGATATCACGACTCAACCCGCAAAACTGGTTATCCTCGATTCCCATTTGGCTGAAGTGACGTTAAAAGAAGGTAAATACCATCAAATAAAGCGTATGTTTGGCCGATTTCGTAATCCTGTGATTGGTCTACATCGGTTATCCATTGGTGACATAGTGTTAGATGAACAGCTTCAACCTGGTGAGAGTCGAACTCTCACCGCGGCTGAGATTGTTTGCATAAAAATCTAAACTCAGAGGCTGTTCTCTAAATTAGAGTTTAAAGGCACTGACTTGATTGCGCATACTGCTGGCGAGTTTTGTTAAATTTATCACCGACTCACTTAACTCAGCCGCCGACGTTGTAGAGTGTTCGGCAATATCGCTAATGGCAATAATGCTGCGATTAATGCTCTCTGCTACACTGCTTTGCTCTTCTGCTGCGGTCGCTATGTGGGTATTTAATTCTGTGATGCTATCAACAGAAGTGACAATTTCTTTGAGCGCTTGACCTGCTTGATTAGCTTTATCATTGGCATCATCCACCTGATGAATACCTATTTCCATGGCACTTACCGCTTCTTTTACGCCTTGCTGTAGTGTCGCTATCATGGCTTCAATTTCTTGGGTTGATTTTTGGGTACGTTGGGCAAGAGTTCTTACTTCATCGGCCACGACAGCAAAGCCTCTACCTTGTTCCCCCGCGCGAGCGGCTTCAATGGCGGCGTTTAATGCCAGTAGATTAGTTTGCTCCGCAATACTTTTAATCACATCGAGCACTCGGCCAATATTTTGGCTTTCATTAGCCAAAAAGCCGATAACTTTTGCCGTTTTTTGAATTTGATCGGAAAGCTGCGACATACTGTCAATGGATTGCATCACAATACTATTACCGTTGGCAGCATAGGTATCTGCATCTTTGGCTGAATCGGCTGCTGCAGCCGCACTTTGGGCGACTTCTGCAACGGTTGCCGTCATTTCGTTCATTGCTGTGGCAGTTTGCTCTGTCTCCGCTTGTTGCTGTTGCATACGTTTATTGGTTGCTTGAGTAAAACTACTAAGATCGGTTGCTGAGTGATTAACGGTATTTGCCGCTTCGGCAATGGAATTCAAAATACCTCTTAAGTGCTCAATCACTTGGCTTAGGCTAGTTGAGATTTGCCCAAGTTCATCATTATTGAAGGTCTTAAACTTAATGGTGAGATCGGAATGTTGATGGATGGTCCTTAACTTATTTACTATATCGCTGATAGGGTTCATGACACTGCGGTTAACCCATAGGCCAATTAAAATACTGATTAACATGGCAATAGCCGATAAGATGATGAAAATCGTAATAGACGATTGATAAATGTCTTTAACGGTATTTTTTTCCTGTCCTGCAATTTTGATCTGTAATGCAATTAGCTCCGATATTTTGCCACTAATGGGATCTATCGCGTGGTAGAGCGGCATAATATTGTCGTTCAGTTGGCCTGTGATATTACCGTTTAAACTTCTTAAGCGTGCAGTAAGGGTATTTATCTGTTGGTTTGCAGGCGCAAAGAGTGCCTCAGCTTGTTTTGCTAAGACTGATTCTTCTGAAGTAAGCTCCGTCGCTAAATATTTTTGCCAATATTGAGTAATGGTTGATTTTGCATTTTCAAGTGCACTTGCACCATCCGATGCGCTCAAACCGCCAGCATTGGTCTTATTGACGGCATCAATTACATCTACCGCATATTTATCAGCAATGACTTTTAAGTCATCAAGTGGAACCACTCTGTCGTTGTAGATACGTTCGACACCAACCTCAATTTTTCCCATCATATTTACGGCAATAAAACCGATCATAAGGAGCATGATTAGTGGAACTAAAATACCGATAAACATTTTTTGTTTAATTTGTAGGCCGTTCATATGGATGCCTCTGTGAACTAAATGAGTCCTTTGGGCAGAGCTCAAGCTATCCCTATGATGAGTCTGTAAGATTAGTTATAGCAAACTTGCGGGAGTTAAAGAGAAATGGAGGAAAATTTTATTTTAGATACAAAAAAACCTCGCTTAGCGAGGTTTAATGTTGGTACAGATGAGAGGACTTGAACCTCCACGCCCTTGCGAGCACCAGCACCTGAAGCTGGCGTGTCTACCAATTCCACCACATCTGCATGGCTATTCGATATTTCATCGAATTGACAA
This sequence comes from Shewanella sp. JNE2, assembly GCF_023159115.1. Classification (NCBI taxonomy): domain Bacteria; kingdom Pseudomonadati; phylum Pseudomonadota; class Gammaproteobacteria; order Alteromonadales; family Shewanellaceae; genus Shewanella; species Shewanella sp. JNE2. The sequence goes on from NZ_CP096169.1 coordinate 1,056,587, forward strand.
TCTTAACACTGTGAATTTTAACTTTTGAACTGCAATTTGGTACAGGTGAGAGGACTTGAACCTCCACGCCCTTGCGAGCACCAGCACCTGAAGCTGGCGTGTCTACCAATTCCACCACACCTGCACTGTATCTATCGCAGTTCTCTAACATAAGTGGCTATCGCAACCTATTTAAAGATGGTGCCCGAACCCGGAATCGAACCAGGGACACGAGGATTTTCAATCCTCTGCTCTACCGACTGAGCTATTCGGGCGACGGGCGCAATTTAAAGGCTTTTCGGGTTTTGAGTCAATAGATTTTTACTAAATAACCTAAAAATGGGTGTAGTTGCATAAGTTTTACTCGAATAAGGGATTACGCTGTACTATTACTCATTCGGGCAGATTAAAAATCGATAAAGACGCATGACTTCGTTAGTTAGAAAGGATGAACATATCTAAAAAGAATGCCCCTTCAAAGGGGCATTCTTAACTAGTTTGATAAGATTTCATTGTTTGGATAGTTAGCTTGCATTACCATGAGCACGTTTTGCTTCAGCTGGTTCTGACCTAATTCGCCGTAAGCTTCTATCATTATTTCTAAGGCCCGCTCTGTTGAAGGGGTGCCAGGATATGTTTCTAGTACTGATTGAGCTCGGATTGCCGCGGCGCTCCAAGCGTTCATTTTGAGATAATATTCGGCAACTTGAATGGAATATTTTGCCAAGCGATTTTTCAGCGATAACATGCGCTTTTGTGCATCAGCAGCATATTTGCTGTTAGGATAGGTTTTGATTAAACGGTCAAAATCTTTAAAGGCATCTTGGGCATTTTTAGGATCGCGGTCAGTTCTATCAATACTCAACATATCATGGAATAGATAGTTATCAGCCTGCATGTTGACCAGTCCTCGCATATAGTAGACATAGTCGATATTAGGATGGGTTGGGTTAAGACGGATAAATCTGTCTATATTGGCGATACCAGAAGCGACATCATCCATTTTGTAATAAGCATAAATCAAGTCTAATTGAACTTGGGTTTTATGCGGTCCGAAAGGGAAGCGAGAGTCTAGCGCTTCCAAAGAACGGACAGCTTTAGCGTAATTACCAAGCTCCATGGAGGTTCTTGCCTGAGAATAAAGCACATCAGGTGAGGTTTTGGCTGCAATATCGCTATCATCAGGGCTGCTGCTACAGGCTGATAACGCTAGTGAAAATAGGACTAAGGTAACGCCTTTGGAAAATTTATACATACTTGAATTCAATTCTTTTTAAGTTGTAGTTAAGAATTTTTCCATTTCACTATAAAATAGAAAACATCCGATTGTAACAGATAGCACACATTTTTTGACCCCTAAATGGGGATACGGTTCCTATGACACAAGAGATTAATCTAAAAAGCGAGATTTCGGCAACACAAACTGGCCTGAGATTAGATCAGGCACTAGCTGAGTTGTTCCCAGATTACTCGCGCACGCGCATCAAGGAATGGATCCTATCTGATGCAGTTTATGTTGACGGGGTAATTGTTAATAAGCCTCGCGAGAAAGTATTCGAGCTACAACAGATTGAAATTGCTGCAACTCTTGAGGAAGAAGTGCATGCAGCAGCACAGGCCATCGAGCTAAATATTGTCTATGAGGACGATCATATCCTTGTTATCAATAAGCAAGCAGGATTAGTTGTGCACCCTGGTGCTGGTAATGCTGATGGTACGCTAATGAATGCGCTTTTACACCATTGTCCCGATATTGAGCATGTGCCGCGTGCGGGTATTGTGCACCGTCTCGATAAAGACACGACAGGTTTGATGGTAGTTGCCAAAACGGTTGAAGCACAAACCCATTTAGTGGCTGCGTTGCAGGCCCGTGAAATCACTCGTGAATACGAAGCGATTGTGATGGGGACTATGACAGGTGGCGGTACTGTTGATGAGCCGATTGGGCGTCATCCAACCAAACGCACTCATATGGCGGTGCATCACTCTGGTAAACCAGCCGTTACCCATTATCGGGTTGCCGAAAAGTTCCGTAATCACACGCGTTTAAGATTGCGCCTTGAATCGGGTCGTACGCATCAAATTCGTGTGCACATGGAATACATTGGCCACGTATTAGTGGGCGATCCTGTTTATGGCGGTCGTCCAAAACCACCAAAGGCCGCGAGCCCAGAGTTTTTTGAAATTTTGAAAAACTTTAAACGCCAAGCGCTACACGCTGTGCGTCTTGAATTAGCTCACCCAGTGAGCTGTGAAATCATGAGTTGGCAAGCGCCAATTCCTGAAGACATGGTGATTTTAACGAAAGCACTGCGTCAAGACACGGTCGAACATCCGATCGAGTATTTGTAAATGTTTAATCACGATTGGCCTGTTCCTGCTAATGTTGGCATCGCAATGACAAATCGTCATGGCGGTGTGAGCGTACATCCCTATGATAGTCTCAATCTTGGGCTGCATGTCGGTGATGTTGAAGAGCGGGTGATGGCTAATCGTGACTTACTCTGCAAACAATTAGCGTTAACCGCCGAGCCTGTCTGGCTCGAGCAAGTGCATGGTACTCATGTGCTTAATTTAGACGCGCTGAGCTTAGCTCATACTGCGGATACACCAATTGCCGATGCTAGTTACAGCCGAACCGCTGGACGAGTTTGCGCAGTGATGACCGCCGATTGTTTGCCTGTGTTGCTGTGTAATCAAGCGGGAACCGAAGTGGCTGCGGCTCATGCTGGTTGGCGTGGTTTGTGTGATGGCGTGATAGAGGCCACTGCGGCGCAGTTTAGTTCACCTATGGATGAGTTGATTGCCTACCTCGGCCCGGCTATTGGTCCACAAAAATTTGAAGTCGGTGTTGAAGTAAAGCAAGCATTCTGTGCTTTGCATCCGCAGTCGGCAGCGTGTTTTATTCCAAGTGGTAACAAGGATCTTGCCGATATTATTGGCTTGGCTAAATTACGCTTGAGTTTACTCGGGATAAACCCTATTTATAGCGCAGATATCTGCACAGTCAGCGACACGGATTACTTCTCTTATCGTCGCGATAAGGTGACGGGACGCATGGCTTCATTGATCTGGCTTAAGTCTTAAGCTAATTCCCTTACAGCTTGTATTTATTTGCGTGTTATTCGCTTGAATTTGGCTAAATAGCCCCCATCTTTTAACTAACGAAATGTAATACCAATCCTATTTTGAACTCTCCATTTGACACGCTAATTCAAAGCCGTTCATTTGGTAAGGTATCTGGTGGATTGGCATATATCTAATATGTGAGTTTTAGGAGGCTGTATGCGACTCGATCGTATGACCAATAAATTCCAGCTTGCCATCTCAGATGCCCAATCACTTGCTCTTGGGCGTGATCATCAGTTTATCGAACCGCTACATTTGATGATGGCACTGCTTAACCAGGATTCTGGTTCAATCCATCCCTTATTAACCCAAGCGGGTATTCGTGTCAGTGCGCTGCGATCGCTCTTGAGTCAAGAGTTAGAACGCTTACCTCAAGTCGAAGGAACTGGCGGCGATGTGCAGTTATCCCAAGGGTTAATCCGTTTATTAAACCTGTGTGATAAGTTAGCGCAAAAGCGTAAAGACAAATATATCTCTAGCGAGCTATTTGTGTTGGCGGCATTAGAAGGCAGCGATGCCCTTGCTCAGGCGTTGAAAAAAGCCGGAGCAACGAAAGAGTTAATGGAGCAAACCATTGAACAAGTGCGTGGCGGCCAAAATGTCGATGATCCCAATGCCGAAGATCAACGCCAAGCGTTGAAGAAGTTTACTATCGATCTCACTGAGCGAGCTGAACAAGGCAAGTTAGATCCAGTGATTGGCCGTGACGATGAAATTCGCCGCACGATCCAAGTGTTACAACGTCGCAGTAAAAACAACCCCGTTCTTATCGGTGAACCGGGTGTGGGTAAAACGGCGATTGTTGAAGGACTTGCCCAGCGTATCGTTAATGGTGAAGTCCCCGAGGGCATTAAAAATAAGCGTGTCTTATCCCTCGATATGGGCTCATTAATTGCGGGTGCTAAATATCGTGGTGAGTTCGAAGAGCGTTTAAAAGCGGTACTTAATGAGTTGTCACAGGAAGAAGGTCAAGTGATCCTCTTTATCGACGAACTGCATACTATGGTTGGTGCCGGTAAAGGTGAAGGCGCAATGGATGCGGGTAACATGCTCAAACCTGCGTTAGCGCGTGGTGACTTGCACTGTGTGGGTGCGACAACGCTCGATGAGTATCGTCAGTATATTGAAAAAGATGCGGCGCTTGAACGACGTTTCCAAAAAGTGCTGGTGGATGAACCAAGCGTTGAAGACACTATCGCCATTTTGCGTGGACTGAAAGAACGTTACGAGCTGCATCATCATGTGGAAATTACCGATCCGGCGATTGTGGCGGCAGCGACTATGTCGCACCGTTATGTGTCGGACCGTAAGTTACCCGATAAAGCGATCGATTTGATCGACGAAGCGGCATCGAGCATCCGTATGCAGATGGACTCAAAACCTGAGTCACTCGACAGGCTCGAACGTCGTGCTATCCAGCTCAAACTGGAGGAGCAAGCGTTAGCCAAAGAAAATGATGAGGCGAGTCGTCGCAGGCTTGACCATCTGCAAGAGGAATTGCGTGACGTTGAAGCGAAAGCGTCAGAGTTGAACGAAATCTGGCGTACTGAAAAAGCCGCATTAGCGGGCACTCAGCACATAAAAGCTGATCTCGAACAGGCTCGAATGGACTTAGAAGTGGCGCGTCGTGCGGGTGATTTAACTCGGATGTCTGAGCTGCAATACGGTCGTATTCCTGAGCTTGAAAAACAGCTCGATTTGGCATCGCAAGCCGAAATGCAGGACATGACGTTATTGCGTAACAAGGTTACTGAGTTCGAAATCGCCGAAGTATTGTCGAAAGCGACGGGAATACCCGTATCGAAAATGCTTGAAGGCGAGCGCGAAAAATTACTGCAAATGGAAGTGGCGCTGCATGAACGAGTGATCGGCCAAAACGAAGCCGTCGATGCGGTCGCGAATGCGATTCGTCGTAGCCGCGCGGGTCTGGCGGATCCAAATCGCCCGATTGGCTCGTTCCTGTTCTTAGGTCCAACGGGTGTAGGTAAAACTGAGCTTTGTAAATCACTGGCGAGGTTCTTATTTGATACCGAATCGGCTTTAGTGCGGATCGATATGTCTGAGTTTATGGAGAAACACTCAGTATCGCGTTTAGTGGGTGCGCCTCCAGGATACGTAGGTTATGAAGAGGGCGGTTACTTAACGGAAGCCGTTCGTCGTAAACCTTATTCAGTGATATTGCTCGACGAAGTCGAGAAAGCGCATCCCGATGTGTTTAACATTTTACTGCAAGTGCTTGATGATGGGCGCTTAACCGATGGTCAAGGTCGTACTGTCGATTTTAGAAATACAGTGATCATCATGACCTCGAACTTAGGCTCCGACATTATCCAAGAAGGATTTGGTCAAGTGACCTATGCAGAGATGAAAGCAGCGGTAATGAATGTGGTGACTCACAGTTTCAGACCCGAGTTTTTAAACCGCATCGATGAATCTGTGGTGTTCCATCCATTGGATGCTGCCAATATCAAGCGTATTGCTTCGATACAAATTGCTTCCTTACGCCAACGTTTGGCTGAAAAGGACTATACATTGGAGATCACCGACGAGGCATTATCATTGATTGCGGAAATTGGTTTCGATCCTGTGTATGGTGCAAGACCGTTGAAACGGGCATTGCAGCAAGAAGTCGAAAACCCGCTGGCGCAGAAATTACTGCGTGGTGACTTGTTGCCGGGTAAACCGATCAAGGTCAGCTGTGCGGGTGGCGAGTTAGTGTTCGAGCAATAACCAGTAGTCAGTATCGCTCCCGCTTCAAGCACTAAACGAAAAGAGCCGAGTTAAAAACTCGGCTCTTTTTATTGCATTAGCATTAATCATTCTTCGTTAATGGCTATTTCTTATCACAGAAGAGTTTGATTCTTTCCTGCTGCTGGGCAATCGAGGTTTGGCGGTCTTCCTCAGTCATAGCGACAGATTCACCCGAGTCTGAAGTTTGACGGATAAGCTTAGTATGCGTTGTGAGTATTTCTAAATTGTGTTTTGCACTCTCACAAATGGATTTAGCCTGTTTGGCGTCTTTTTCTTTAATCAGCGCCGCTGACTTTTCTAATTCATTGGCTTCAGAAGTGGGATCTGCTTTCTTTATCGGCGCGATAAAACCGACTTTCGCTTGCTCTAAATCTTCACTGTAGAGTTTTTCTGCTTTGATTTTTTCTTGTTGTGGTGCTTGTTGACTGTAATACGGTAAGCGGTTAATGAACCAGTGAAGCCCTACTCAATTCCACTGAGATAAACATTCCATGGCATCAGATCCGACATATCATCGGCGATTGAACGCTTTGGCAACTCCGTGAACAGGTGCCGGAAGTAATAATAGGGGTTGATGTCATTCGCCCGACACGTCATGACCAAGCTATACAGATTGGCACTGGCTTTCGCACCACCGACTGACGTTGAGAACATCCAGTTTTTTCGCCCCGTCGTGAACGGCCGGATATCCCGCTCTGTCACATTGTTGTCGATGCTGATATGTCCATCTTCCAGGTAGGTCAGCAGCTTAGGCCACTGATTCTTGGTGTAGGTGATGGCCTGGCCTAATGCTCCTTTGGGCAGCACATTCAGGCTATCGAGCCACGCTTTGAAGTCATTCAATATGGGGAGGCTTTCTTGCATCCTCAGCTGTTGGCGGGCTTCGGCCGACAGCGTTTTGGCTCGCTTTTCTATCCCATACAATTTGGCGATAAAGGCCAGGGCCTTTTCGGGTTTCCCTGCCTTTTTCGAAGGGGATGCCTTTTGAGCATCGGTGAACTTGCGGCGCACATGCGCCATGCACGCGGCTTGAGTGACACCGTCTACCGTGTCATACGCACTGTAACCATCTGACAACAGATAACCATGGTAATCACCAAGGAATTCGCGCACACAAGCGCCTGCTCGGCTGGGGTGATAGTCGTAGATGACGACGGGATTGGGGGTGAACTCGCCGCTGCGATAAACCCACATATAGGATTTGGACTGGGCCTGTCTGTCTTCTTCTCTGAGCACTTGCACCGTGGTTTCATCGGCGCAGATGAGGGATTCTTTTAGGAGCTGCGCTTTCATTGCATCGATAATGACCTGCACTTTACTGCCAAGCTGCACACACCAGTTGGCCAAGGTGGCGCGACTAATATCTATACCCGAGCGGTTCAGGATATCTACCTGACGGTAGAGCGGCAGTGCATCGACGTATTTGGCGGTGACCACGGCGGCGAAGGCCTCGGCACTGCCAAGGCTTTTAGGGAGCATACTCGCCGGTTTTGGAGCTGTGACCACTTTGCTGGTTTCGGCTGTTTGCTCGCAGTGGCGACAAGCATATTTGGTGCGCTCATGGCGAATGACACTCACTCGCTGAGGTAGGATTTTCAGGGTTTCGCTGATTTCCTTACCGCATTCATGTAAAGGCGCATCACAGCAGTCGCAATACGGCGCATTTAAGGTATGGGTTTGCACCTCGCGCTCAAGGTCAGCAGGCAGCGGTTTACGACCCGTTTTTCTGCGCTCTTTAGGTGAGGAAGGCAACGCGTTTTGCTGTTCAGCTTCGTTGAACGTTCCTTTGGCGACTTTTTCGCTTTGGGCAGCGAAGCGTTTGGATTTGCTGAGGTTGAGCTGCTCAACGAGCAATTGCACCTGCGTTTTGAGGGCGGCGACTTCCTCCTCTTTGGCCTGCAACAATGCATCCTTGGCAAGAAGCATGGCCTTGAGTTGTTCGATGTCATTGGGGAAGTCGGTCATTGGGCATCATCTTACAGCATTCAATAGTCCCCAGTGTGACGGTTAAAAAGGATCGTTCAAGTGCAAAATTACGATCAGTGTCTAGCATCACACTTCTAGCCCATTTAAGGGCCGATGGGCTTTGTTGTTCTCGAGTGACAGCCCAGAGAGCAACCAGTGAAGTTGCGGTTTGCTAATGACAATCACGCCCTGGGAATTCGGGCGAGGCCATTTGAAGGTACCGTTCTCCAAACGGCGATAGTAAAGCCAAAACCCGTTGGTATCCCAAAACAAGATTTTGAGTTTATCGCGTCCGCGATTACAGAATATAAACCAGGCCTCGCTGAACGGGTCCATGTCGAGTTGTTCGGCGACAATGAGCGACAGACCATCGATAGACTTTCGCATGTCGGTGACACCGGAGACCAGAAAGACCTTGCCGGAGGGAGTCATTGCAAGGCATCTACCCAGTGTTTGATCTGAGCGGTACTCAGTGTTGTTGGTAATTCAGCGCGAATACCATTGGCAAAAGTAATGATCACCGACTCAGCCTTCGTCTCTTCATATTCATTGAAAATAATAGGCTGAAGTGTTTGCGTTGCGTCAGGAGAACGCAATCGCTTAGACCAATAGTAGAAGGTTTGATAACTGATGCCGCTGTCTGCACAGAATTGCTTGATGGAAAGCGTGCTTTGTTTTTGTTGCTCAACAACTGTTGCCCAATGGGCGCGCTTTTGCTCTTGGTTCATAGTGCCTCCGATGAAAAAGGCACTATGTCAAAGTATTGGTATTATTGGTATGTGGGGTTTATTAACCGCTTACGTAATACGTTACCCCATTTTCATCGACCCAAGTATAGATAACGCCCGCAGAAACGGGGCCAATGAAAAGACTGAGCCAGAGCCATCGATACAGTATTGTTCTGAACATGTTCACTTTTAACATCGAAATTATCCCTAACTGGTCTCTCATCGACATGATAATAAAATATGTTATCTTGAAAGCTAACTTCTCTTCACTGAACTAGCGTAATAAGTGTATGCAAAATTCTTCAAATCAAGCAGTAAAGAATAAAGGTATCTATTTACTACCTAATCTTTTTACGACAGCAGGATTATTTTCTGGCTTTTATGCCGTGATTGCTTCCATGAATGCTAACTTTGAAGCTGCTGCAATAGCCATTTTTATAGCCATGATCTGTGATGGTCTCGATGGTCGAGTCGCAAGACTGACCAATACCCAAAGTGATTTTGGTGCCGAATATGACAGTATGGCGGATATGGTGTCCTTCGGAATGGCACCAGCACTACTCGCCTACAATTGGGCATTAGCCGACTTAGGTAAAATTGGTTGGTTGGCAGCATTTATCTATTGTGCAGGTGCGGCATTAAGACTCGCTCGATTTAATACGCAAGTGGGGGTCGCCGATAAGCGTTATTTTCAGGGACTCGCAAGTCCGGCCGCCGCGGCTGTTATTGCTGGCAGTATCTGGCTGGGTAATCAATACAGTCTCGATGGAAAAAATATCAGTTGGATTGCAGCCCTTGTGACAGCTGCAACTGGTCTATTGATGGTCAGTAATTTCCGCTATCACTCCTTTAAAGAAATTGATTGGCGTGGCAAGGTCAACTTTATCGTGATCTTACTGGTCGTCGGTGTGTTTGTGGTGGTGTCTGTTCAACCTGCTTTGATCTTATGTGTCGGCTTTTACTTATATGCGATTTCAGGCCCGATCATTACGATTCGAACTGTGAGAAAACTCAAAGTCGCTCATATTGTCGGTGATGATACGGTGACGAATGTCGAGATCAATTCCCCAACCCAAGCTGTCGCACAAACACAAAGTGCTACAGTTATCGAAAAAGGGAAACAAGAAGATCATCAATCTTAGGGCTCAGGCTTATTAATCATTGCCCATTATTTCCTATGCTGATCATGAAATAAGTCGTCGCACTGGGCATAACCTTTTAAAAGCTGGTTGATATAGCCAAAAATAGCTATCAACTTCTGTTTATGCCTATTCAATCTATGAAAAAAGCTGCAGTAGGCTATTTCGTCTGCCAAACTTATCCTCCCAAACGGCGGATTTTCCAATAATTGCCTCGTATTTATACGTATTGATTGTTATTTGTTCGCTTGGTGTGAATTGTAAAAAAAGCACTTGCAGAAAAAGTTTCGCTGCCTATAATGCGCATCCACTGACACGGCAGACAGTGTTAAGCAGCCTGATGTGACAGTTCATTGATGAGTTTACTGATTGATGAGCGAAAAGAAAGTTTGCAAAAACTCCTTGACGCGAAACGGGAAATGCGTAAAATACGCAGCCCTAGCCAGCTGGAAGCGTTCGACGCTTAGTGTGGTACTCACCTTCTCTTACGAGGTTGAGTTGCTCTTTAACAAGATAAAACAAGAAATCTGTGTGGACACTCACAGGTGTTGAGTTAATCGAAACTGCTTAGTCTTAGGGTTGGCAGTCAAAGAATTAAATCAACCAATTCTTTCACGAGAGTGAAGAGTGTCCATAGCAATATGTACAAAGAGTTAATCGCAAGATTAATTCGAACAGAATTCGTTGAGCCGAAACCTTCGGGTTTCACCAAAACTTTAATTGAAGAGTTTGATCATGGCTCAGATTGAACGCTGGCGGCAGGCCTAACACATGCAAGTCGAGCGGCAGCACAAGGGAGTTTACTTCTGAGGTGGCGAGCGGCGGACGGGTGAGTAATGCCTAGGGATCTGCCCAGTCGAGGGGGATAACAGTTGGAAACGACTGCTAATACCGCATACGCCCTACGGGGGAAAGGAGGGGACCTTCGGGCCTTCCGCGATTGGATGAACCTAGGTGGGATTAGCTAGTTGGTGAGGTAATGGCTCACCAAGGCGACGATCCCTAGCTGTTCTGAGAGGATGATCAGCCACACTGGGACTGAGACACGGCCCAGACTCCTACGGGAGGCAGCAGTGGGGAATATTGCACAATGGGGGAAACCCTGATGCAGCCATGCCGCGTGTGTGAAGAAGGCCTTCGGGTTGTAAAGCACTTTCAGTAGGGAGGAAAGGGTGAGTCTTAATACGGCTCATCTGTGACGTTACCTACAGAAGAAGGACCGGCTAACTCCGTGCCAGCAGCCGCGGTAATACGGAGGGTCCGAGCGTTAATCGGAATTACTGGGCGTAAAGCGTGCGCAGGCGGTTTGTTAAGCGAGATGTGAAAGCCCTGGGCTCAACCTAGGAATAGCATTTCGAACTGGCGAACTAGAGTCTTGTAGAGGGGGGTAGAATTCCAGGTGTAGCGGTGAAATGCGTAGAGATCTGGAGGAATACCGGTGGCGAAGGCGGCCCCCTGGACAAAGACTGACGCTCATGCACGAAAGCGTGGGGAGCAAACAGGATTAGATACCCTGGTAGTCCACGCCGTAAACGATGTCTACTCGGAGTTTGGTGTCTTGAACACTGGGCTCTCAAGCTAACGCATTAAGTAGACCGCCTGGGGAGTACGGCCGCAAGGTTAAAACTCAAATGAATTGACGGGGGCCCGCACAAGCGGTGGAGCATGTGGTTTAATTCGATGCAACGCGAAGAACCTTACCTACTCTTGACATCCACGGAATTGGCTAGAGATAGCTTAGTGCCTTCGGGAACCGTGAGACAGGTGCTGCATGGCTGTCGTCAGCTCGTGTTGTGAAATGTTGGGTTAAGTCCCGCAACGAGCGCAACCCCTATCCTTATTTGCCAGCACGTAATGGTGGGAACTCTAGGGAGACTGCCGGTGATAAACCGGAGGAAGGTGGGGACGACGTCAAGTCATCATGGCCCTTACGAGTAGGGCTACACACGTGCTACAATGGCGAGTACAGAGGGTTGCAAAGCCGCGAGGTGGAGCTAATCTCACAAAGCTCGTCGTAGTCCGGATTGGAGTCTGCAACTCGACTCCATGAAGTCGGAATCGCTAGTAATCGTGGATCAGAATGCCACGGTGAATACGTTCCCGGGCCTTGTACACACCGCCCGTCACACCATGGGAGTGGGCTGCAAAAGAAGTGGGTAGCTTAACCTTCGGGGGGGCGCTCACCACTTTGTGGTTCATGACTGGGGTGAAGTCGTAACAAGGTAGCCCTAGGGGAACCTGGGGCTGGATCACCTCCTTACCTATACGACTAACTCGATGCTTTTGAGTGTTCACACAGATTGCTTGTTTATCCTGTCTTAGGACGGGTAGAGCGAAACATCCCTCTAGCAGGTCGATGTAGTTCTTTAACAATTTGGAAGGCTGATAGTAATTAATGGCATGAGTCTGTCATGTGATTAATTACAAAAAGTTTAATGCGAAAGCATTGAACATTGAGTTCTCAAACACTTTATTAAGTGTCTTGAATATTCAAGTCTAAGGCGCGTCCACTTCTTTGGTCAGAAGTGAGACAAGTAAAACCAAGCTGGTCGCAATACAATTCGAGATGTGTTTTTTCTTATTTCGATAAGATAAGCGCAGCCAATCGCTTGTTAGGCAAGGCCGTAAGTTGAATGACGAATGAGTGTAGCAGCGCTACATGATTGAGGAATGAGACTTGCAACGCCGCATAACAAGAGGAGTGGCAAGCGAAAAAGAAACCTATCTGGGTTGTATGGTTAAGCGACTAAGCGTATACGGTGGATGCCTTGGCAGTCAGAGGCGATGAAGGACGTAGTAACTTGCGAAAAGCGTTGGCGAGCTAGTAACAAGCATTTGAGCTAACGATGTCCGAATGGGGGAACCCGGCCGCATAAGCGGTCATCATGTAGTGAATACATAGCTACATGAGGCGAACGAGGGGAACTGAAACATCTAAGTACCCTTAGGAAAAGAAATCAACCGAGATTCCCCTAGTAGCGGCGAGCGAACGGGGATTAGCCCTTAAGTCTATGGGGTGTTAGTGGAATGGTCTGGAAAGTCCAGCGGCACAGGGTGATAGCCCCGTACACGAAAACTAACCGTAGATGAAAACGAGTAAGGCGGGACACGTGACATCCTGTTTGAATATGGGGGGACCATCCTCCAAGGCTAAATACTCCTGACTGACCGATAGTGAACCAGTACCGTGAGGGAAAGGCGAAAAGAACCCCTGTGAGGGGAGTGAAATAGAACCTGAAACCGTATACGTACAAGCAGTGGGAGCGGTCCTTGAGACCGTGACTGCGTACCTTTTGTATAATGGGTCAGCGACTTACATTTTGTAGCGAGGTTAAGCGAATAGCGGAGCCGTAGGGAAACCGAGTGTTAACTGCGCGTTTAGTTGCAAGGTGTAGACCCGAAACCCGGTGATCTAGCCATGGGCAGGTTGAAGGTTGAGTAACATCAACTGGAGGACCGAACCGACTAATGTTGAAAAATTAGCGGATGACTTGTGGCTGGGGGTGAAAGGCCAATCAAACCGGGAGATATCTGGTTCTCCTCGAAAGCTATTTAGGTAGCGCCTCGAGCGAATACCATTGGGGGTAGAGCACTGTTAAGGCTAGGGGGTCATCCCGACTTACCAACCCTTTGCAAACTCCGAATACCAATGAGTACTACTCGGGAGACAGACGGCGGGTGCTAACGTCCGTCGTCAAAAGGGAAACAACCCAGACCGTCAGCTAAGGTCCCAAAGTGTATGTTAAGTGGGAAACGATGTGGGAAGGCTTAGACAGCTAGGATGTTGGCTTAGAAGCAGCCATCATTTAAAGAAAGCGTAATAGCTCACTAGTCGAGTCGGCCTGCGCGGAAGATGTAACGGGGCTAAACATACCACCGAAGCTACGGGTGCAGCCCATTAGGGTTGCGCGGTAGAGGAGCGTTCTGTAAGCCGTTGAAGGTGAAGGGGTAACCCACGCTGGAGGTATCAGAAGTGCGAATGCTGACATGAGTAACGATAAAGGGGGTGAAAAACCCCCTCGCCGAAAGACCAAGGGTTCCTGTCCAACGTTAATCGGGGCAGGGTGAGTCGACCCCTAAGGTGAGGCCGAAAGGCGTAATCGATGGGAAACAGATTAATATTTCTGTACTTCCGCTAACTGCGATGGAGAGACGGAGAAGGCTAGGCTAGCGCGGCGTTGGTAGTCCGCGTTTAAGGTGGTAGGTGGGTGACTTAGGCAAATCCGGGTTGCTATACACTGAGAGCTGATGACGAGGTCCTAAGGGACTGAAGTAGTTGATGCCATGCTTCCAGGAAAATCTTCTAAGCTTCAGGTTAGCGGGAATCGTACCCCAAACCGACACAGGTGGTCGGGTAGAGAATACCAAGGCGCTTGAGAGAACTCGGCTGAAGGAACTAGGCAAAATGGTACCGTAACTTCGGGAGAAGGTACGCTCCTGTTGGTGATGAGACTTGCTCTCTAAGCTGACGGGAGTCGCAGATACCAGGTGGCTGCAACTGTTTATCAAAAACACAGCACTGTGCAAACTCGCAAGAGGAAGTATACGGTGTGACGCCTGCCCGGTGCCGGAAGGTTAATTGATTGGGTTATCGCAAGAGAAGCTCATGATCGAAGCCCCGGTAAACGGCGGCCGTAACTATAACGGTCCTAAGGTAGCGAAATTCCTTGTCGGGTAAGTTCCGACCTGCACGAATGGCGTAATGATGGCCACGCTGTCTCCAGCCGAGACTCAGTGAAGTTGAAATTGCGGTGAAGATGCCGTATACCCGCGGCTAGACGGAAAGACCCCGTGAACCTTTACTATAGCTTGGCACTGAACATTGAACCTACATGTGTAGGATAGGTGGGAGACTATGAAGTTGGGACGCTAGTCCTGATGGAGTCGTCCTTGAAATACCACCCTTGTAGTTTTGATGTTCTAACCTAGACCCCTAATCGGGGTTAGGGACAGTGCCTGGTGGGTAGTTTGACTGGGGCGGTCTCCTCCCAAAGAGTAACGGAGGAGCACGAAGGTTGGCTAAGTACGGTCGGACATCGTACGGTTAGTGCAATGGCATAAGCCAGCTTAACTGCGAGACATACACGTCGAGCAGGTACGAAAGTAGGTCATAGTGATCCGGTGGTTCTGAATGGAAGGGCCATCGCTCAACGGATAAAAGGTACTCCGGGGATAACAGGCTGATACCGCCCAAGAGTTCATATCGACGGCGGTGTTTGGCACCTCGATGTCGGCTCATCACATCCTGGGGCTGAAGTCGGTCCCAAGGGTATGGCTGTTCGCCATTTAAAGTGGTACGCGAGCTGGGTTCAGAACGTCGTGAGACAGTTCGGTCCCTATCTGCCGTGGGCGTTGGATGATTGAGGGGAGTTGCTCCTAGTACGAGAGGACCGGAGTGAACGAACCGCTGGTGTTCGGGTTGTCATGCCAATGGCATTGCCCGGTAGCTACGTTCGGAATCGATAACCGCTGAAAGCATCTAAGCGGGAAGCGAGCCCCAAGATGAGTCATCCCTTGGACTATAAGTCCACTAAAGAGCCGTTCGAGACTAGGACGTTGATAGGCATGGTGTGTAAGCGTTGTGAGGCGTTGAGCTAACATGTACTAATGACTCGAGAGGCTTAACCATACAACCCAGATGGGTTTTACAAAGAAGCCTTAGACAGAATATAAACACTTAATGAAGTGTGGACTCAAAAAACAATCAGCTTTTCAAATTTTAATTAAAAGGTTAATTACGCAGGAAATTGTTAGGCTGACAAAGCCGTGACGAGCGAGGCGCGGAGTGTACGTTAGTACATGAGGTCAAAGATGTTCCTTACATCTAATGACACTTCCTCCATCCATGGAGGTCGCAGTAGCGAGGAGACAATGCCGTCAGACGGACAATTAACCAGTAAGAATTTGCTTGGTGACAATAGCATTGTGGAACCACCTGATCCCATCCCGAACTCAGAAGTGAAACGCAATCGCGCCGATGGTAGTGTGGGGTCTCCCCATGTGAGAGTAGGTCATCGCCAAGCGCCCAAATAAACACAAAAGCCCTAGCATAAACCGCTAGGGCTTTTGTGTTTTTCCGCTTCGCGAAAACTTCCCTCGATGTCGGTCAATAAATGTTCCTTCATTATTGACACTTCCACCATCCATGGCGGTCGACCCGCCGTTAAGCGGGGTCTCCAGCTGCGCAATAAATTGCTCCGCTAGCCCGTCAGTTTTTATCCTTTTCTCTCTACATCAGCACTTTTTGTATTTATACCATTTCCATTAATTATATGATCTAATTGATTATCAGTTTTTTAATCATACAAAATATGAATAATCCCAACATCACAGCCTTAGTGAAATCGGAGAAAAGCACACGTAAACGTATGCGCTATCTTGCCTTACTCCATTTTACTGATGGCTATTCTCGTACCCTATCGCAAGCATGCTCAAGGTTAGTAGAGCGAGTGTGAATCGATGGATCACCGCCTATTTAACCAAGGGCTTAGTGGTCTAGACGATACGCCCAATCTGGACCACCCTGCTACATTGTCCACAGCACAGCAGGCCAAACTCAAAGCGTTTGTACAGCATCAAAGCCTATCTGAACAGGGTGGCAGGTTGATGGCCAAGGATGTCGGCCATTTTATCCAGACTGAATTTGGCGTGACGTTCAAGCAAGCGAATATCTACCGCTTGCTACATCAACTTGGCTTCTCTGGATGACCACTTGCTCTCGCCACCCAAAACAATCTGAAGCCGTACAAGAGGCTTTTAAAAAACGTCCAGATGGCAACGATCCTTAAGACGCTTGGGCATGTTGCGCTCGATTGCATCGATGTTTGCTTTCAAGATGAAGCCCGATTTGGCCAACAGAATACAACCACCCGTATTTGGGCCAAGAAAGGCACTCGCCCATGGGCAATCAAGCAGCAACAATTTGAATCTACATATCTATATGGCGTAGTGTGTCCGGCAACGGGGCGACACAAGCGGCATGCAATTGCGAATATATGTACGAATATTTAAAGCTGATCTCAATCGCGACGACATTCGGACGCCATGTGCTGGTCATCATGGGTGGAGCTAGTTGGCATCAACAGGATTTGGCCGATGACTTTGATAATCTCATCCTTCTCAAGTTGCCTCCTTATTCACCGGAGTGGAATCCAATAGAGCAGGTATGGCAATGGTTGCGTCAAAATGTGTTAGCCAACCGTTGTTTTAGTGATTATGACGACATTGTCGAACAGTGTTCCATCGCGTGGAATACCTTCATTGGGAAGAAAGTAAGAGTGAGTAAATTGCGCACTAGACAGTGGGCAAATCCGACCAATTAATTAATATAATTTATAATATTGGAGGATAGCTACTATTTGCATAATTTATCACTAGGTGGCTCTTATTACTTTTTGTCTTTATTCAAACAATCTTTGTTTAGGGATTTATGCCACTTAGGATTTGCTTATCTTTTGTTGAGGAATATGGATTTATTCCTCGATTTTATGAGAAATCCATATAGATATCCTTATAAATTCACTTGCATGGTAAGACCAATTTACATTGCATTGGTGTTTTTGGTATCTATTGGTTATGTTTGGTAAGTGCGAGTTAGATCTGTACTTTGTATTTGTTGTGAATATTTAGTCTTTGCGTGTGATTTTATATGCTGCATTTGCACCTTGCTGTTGAGTGGTGATGGGGCTCTTAAGTTCAAATTGAATTAGTGCATGTGAACAAAAATAGTTTAAGTCTAATTAGGTTAAAATTTGAAGGAGTTGTGGGGCTATGGGGGAGTTAACTCTGCAGTTGCTGGATGCTGTTGGGATTATGCTTTTGGGGATGGGTTTGGTCTATCTGTTTTTAAGTTTACTGATCCTTGGGATCCATTTGGTTGCAAAGTGGTGTGCTAAGGATGTTGCTCTTGATAGTCATTCAAAAGAATTGCAAAAAATTAAACAATCTACATTGCCTCTAAGTGTTGCACCTTTAGATCCTAAAGTTGTGGCTGCAATTACATTGGCCGTTAGACAGTATCGTTCACAGATAGAATAATGGGAAGCAGTATGACTTTTGTACCACTCGCTAAGATGGCTGTGACTAAGCCGTTACTTTTAACTGACGTTGTTCTACGAGACGCACATCAATCTATCTTAGCAACGCGTCTGCGAATCGATGATATGTTACCGATAGCGCCGTTACTCGATAAGATCGGTTTCTGGTCGTTGGAGTCTTGGGGCGGGGCGACTTTTGATGCCTGTATTCGTTATCTTGGTGAAGATCCCTGGGACAGAATTCGTGAGCTAAAAAAGGCCATGCCAAATACTCGGCAGCAAATGCTGCTGCGTGGTCAAAACCTATTAGGCTATCGCCATTATGCCGATGATTTAGTCGTGCGTTTTGTTGAGCGTGCCCATACCAATGGCGTCGATGTATTTCGTATTTTCGATGCGATGAACGATGTACGCAATCTTGAGACTGCAGTGAAAGCGGTGCGTCAAGTTGGCGGCCATGCACAGGGGACGATCTCATACACAACTAGCCCAGTGCATACCATAGAGACTTGGGTGGATATGGCAAAGCGTCTTGAAGATATGGGATGTGATTCTTTGTGTATCAAAGATATGGCGGGATTACTTAAGCCTATGGAGGCGTTTGAGCTTATCAGTCGACTAAAATCCCAAACGCAACTCGTATTATCTATGCACTGCCATGCAACGACAGGATTAAGTACCGCCACTTACCAGAAAGCCATTGAAGCGGGTATCGATGTGCTCGATACGGCAATTTCGTCGATGAGCCAAACCTATGGACATACTGCTACTGAAACCGTTATCGCTATGGTGGAAGATACTGAGCGTGCGACTGGTTACGATATGGTGTTGCTTGAGGAGATTGCCGCTTATTTCCGTGAAGTACGCAAGAAGTACGCTAAGTTTGAAGGTGCGCTGAAAGGCATAGATTCGCGGATCTTACGTGCACAAGTGCCTGGTGGCATGTTGACCAATATGGAAAGCCAACTTAAGGAGCAAGGCGCGGCCGATAAGATGGACTTGGTTTTGGAAGAAATTCCTCGCGTTCGTGCGGATTTGGGTTTTTTGCCTTTAGTGACGCCTACATCGCAGATTGTTGGCTCTCAGGCAGTAATCAATGTGCTAATGGGTGAGCGTTACAAGTCACTGACTAAAGAGACTGAAGGCGTTCTCAAGGGAGAATATGGTGCGACGCCTGCGCCAGTTAATGCCGCATTGCAGACCAGAGTCTTGCAAGGCGCAGAAGCTATTACGTGTCGTCCTGCGGACTTATTAATGCCAGAGCTGGTTAAGTTAAGGCTGGACTTGGCAGAAAAAGCGCAGGAACAAGGCATTCGCCTATCGTCAGAGCATGACGATGATGTGCTGACCTATGCACTCTTCCCACAAATAGGATTGCAGTTCTTAAAGAATCGTGACGATCCGAGTGCCTTTGAGCCTAAACCTGAATTGACTTCAGTACTTGCTGCTTCTAATGCTGCGGATCGTGGCCCTGAAACTTACACTGTCACTGTCGAAGGGCAAGAGTACGTAGTTGAAGTCGCCGCAGGCGGTGAGATCTCGCAAATCCAGCCACAGGGACAAAGTGTTCATGCCATGCAAGCTGCGACTGAGAGTACAACGCCAGCAACAAGTCATGGTGAAGTAAGACTTGAAATGAGTGCCCCCTTATCGGGCAACATTTTCAAAGTACATGTTTCGGCAGGCGATAGGGTACGCGAGGGGGATGTGGTGATTATCCTTGAGGCTATGAAGATGGAAACTGAGATCCGTGCTCAAGGGGATGGCATAGTCGCTAAACTCTGGGTAAAAGAAGGCGATTCAGTGTCTGTGGGTTCTCAATTATTGGCCTTGGCGTAGGAGTCATTATGGAAGGGTTAATGGCTTTTTGGGCCGAAACGGGAATTGCTCACTTTACTGGTGGTCAAGTATTGATGATGGCGGTAGGAGCATTGCTCTTGTATCTCGCTATCGTGAAGGGGTTTGAGCCTTTGCTATTGCTGCCCATAGGTTTTGGTGCTGTGCTGGCAAACATTCCCCATGCTGGGTTTACCGAGGAAGGCGGTATCCTGTATTACGCCTATCATGTTGGAATTGAAACTGGAATATTTCCATTACTTATCTTTTTAGGGGTTGGTGCACTTACAGATTTTAGCGCCTTGATAGCTAATCCAAAAACCTTATTGTTAGGTGCCGCAGCGCAATTTGGTATTTTCTCAACACTCATTGGTGCGATAGCACTTAACTTAGTGCCCGGTTTTGAGTTTACCATGAAAGATGCCGCAGCTATTGCTATTATTGGTGGTGCCGATGGTCCTACGGCGATTTTCTTAGCTTCAAAACTGGCGCCAGAGTTGTTAGGTGCGATTGCGGTTGCGGCTTATTCCTACATGGCTTTAGTCCCGATAATTCAACCCCCAATCATGCGCTTACTAACGACCCAAGCTGAGCGCCAAATTAAAATGGAGCAGTTACGCGAAGTCAGTAAGAAGGAAAAGATCATTTTTCCTCTGATGGTTTTAGGATTGACGATTTTGTTCTTACCTGCGGCAACCCCGCTTGTCGGCATGTTTTGCCTAGGCAACTTGATGCGTGAATCGGGTGTTGTCGATAGACTATCTAAGACTGCGCAAAACGAACTTATCAATATAGTGACGATTTTCTTAGGGTTAGCTGTGGGCTCTAAGCTTTCTGCGGAGCAATTTTTAAGGATTGAGACTCTGGGTATTTTAGTGCTTGGGGCGTTAGCGTTTAGTATTGGCACTGCGGCGGGAGTCCTGATGGCAAAGCTGATGTGCAAGCTTTCCGGTGGTAAGGTTAATCCTCTGATTGGGGCTGCGGGTGTTTCTGCCGTCCCTATGGCGGCACGCGTTGTGAATAAAGTCGGTTTAGAAGCTAACCCACACAATTTTCTGCTAATGCATGCAATGGGGCCAAATGTAGCAGGTGTATTAGGTTCCGCAGTGGCGGCGGGGATTTTACTGGCGGTACTTGGCTAAGTTGTTTTTGCTTACAAGCCAACTGAATAAGTTGGCTTTTTTATGCAGTTAACCAAAGCAGTAGCATTAGGATCAAAATTAAGGTGCCACTGATAGCGATAATATAAATAAAGCCGCGTTTACCCTGTTTAAGGGGAATACCATTGGCTTGTAAAAAAAGCGTCCATAGCAGACAAAGGATAAGTGGAAACAGAAAAAGTTTAGTCATAGTGAGTTCTACTCTGAATAAATAGTAATAGCATAGCGTAGACTTTGAAGTTTAACAGTTTGATCTTATTGGTGGTAATTGATTCATGTTTTAGGCTTATCCATCTTGTGTCTATTGTTTTATTCTGTTCATAAAAAAGACCGCCTCAGCGGTCTTTATCAATAAGCACGGCGTTATTGTGGCGAATTTACCGATTCAGGATCTTGGGTTTCGTTTGAGTAGAATTGCGCTACATCAAGCTCATTTTCTGATTTACCAATCACAACAGCCGTCATCATATCACCTGTCACGTTTGTTGCCGTACGGATCATATCAATAATGCGGTCGATCGCGGCAATAAAGGCAATGCCCTCGAGTGGTAAGCCGATTACACCCAAAGTCACCGTTAGCATTACCATTGCACTTCCTGGAACGCCAGCGGTTCCCACTGAGGCCACGGTTGCGGTGATGGCAATCATTATGTAATCCAAGGTGTCGAGTGGGATATTGTAAATTTGTGCGATAAAGATAGCGGCAATAGCAGGATAAATACCGCCACAGCCATCCATATTCATAGTCGCCCCCAATGGCATCACAAAGGCGCTATAGCGCTTAGATACGCCCATAGTTTCAACCGCACGGGTGCTCGCAGGTAAAGTACCAAAGCTTGAAGATGTACTAAAGGCAACTAATTGCGCTGGCATGGCTTTACGGAAAAATTGTACAGGGCTCAAACCCGCGACAAATTTGACTAAACCACCGTATACAAAAATGATATGGATTAAGGCTGCAATATAAATAGCTGCAATAAATTTTCCAAGGGGCAATAATGTGGATAAACCATATGCGCCCACAACCCACGCCATCAACCCAAAAACACCGATAGGCGTCAGTTTTAATACCATGCGAGTCAGTTGGAACATGACTTCGGCACCGGCTTCGATGGTGTGCTTCAGTGGATCGGCTTTCTCCCCGACTTTATTTATAGCAATACCGACTAAAGCTGCAAAAACAATAATCTGCAATACCTTACCTTCAGCAAGAGAGGCAAAAGGGTTGGTTGGGATCATATCGAGTAATACTTGTGCAAAGCCTGGAATATTGCGCTCACGAACCTCTGTCGTCGAGAGCGCCATGGTGCCGCCCATATCCATTAATGAGCCCACGGCTAAACCAATTAATGACGCAATCGTTCCCGTTAACATAAACATACCTAAGGTCTTTAAGCTAAGACGCTTCAGGCTGGTTTGTGATCCTAGAGATGTAATGCTCACAACAATGGCGCAGAAAACCAGCGGCGCAACTAGCATCTTAATGGCACTGATAAACAAGTCGCCTAAAGGTTTTAGCATTGTGGCGGTTTCACCTAAAATGACGCCAACAAGTGCGCCTAAGATAAAACCTGTGAGCACTTTTTGCCAAAAAGGAATGCGGCTAATAGTTTGAAGAATCATGCATTTTCCAAAAAATAATAAAGTGTAAATCGATAGGGTTGAGATGCTAAGATGTGTATTCAGTTAAAGTAAATCAATTGATAACAACAAGCTACTCAGGCATATGATATTTTGCTATTAGGTGCATTGTATCGATAGAGGTGGGGTTATAACAAACCGTTTTAATTATAACTTATTGTCATAAATGAGTTTGTTAGAAAATGATTGAGAAAATACAATTATTTAACCAATGGAGTGTTGATATTTAAAGATTAAATATTATTCGCTCTAGTCAGTTTGTGCTTGTGAAACTCGGAGTAAAGTGTCGTTATTACTCCCTTAGTAACGCTAGGTGCTTTATTACAAAAATTCATGTTTTCATTGAGTAAGCTGTTATGTCCCAGTTATGGATCATGTTTTCTGGCGCCTTTTTAGCGGCCACATTGTTGCCAGGTGGATCGGAAGTTCTACTCATCGCCCTCTTAAATCAAGCCCCTGAAACGTGGGTATCACTTATCGTTGTCGCCAGCATTGGTAACACGTTAGGGGCGATAACCAGTTTTTATCTCGGCCGAATGGGGCGGTTTGCTAAGTCACCTGAAGATTTAATGGGCTCAAAGTATTTAAGATCTTTAGGTTTGATTGAACGCTATGGCGTGTGGGCATTGCTACTCTCTTGGGCGCCAGTTGTGGGGGATATTTTATGTGTCTTAGCGGGGTGGCTAAAACTGCCAGTAATATCATCAATATTGATGATATTAATCGGTAAAACAATACGTTATTTATTAATTGTTGCTGTGTTTATGCAGTGGCTTATGTGAAATAAAATTTTTAAGCGATATATTTGTCAGTAATACTTCAAGAAAATTCATAATAACGATAGGAACTTAGTCACTCTATACTGAGTCTTAACTGTCATTATTTAATGGTTAACAGTCTTCCGACAAATTGATGTTATAAGGGGAGTATTTTGAAAAAATGGATATTAGCAGTCGCGATTTCTGCTGCTCTTTCAGGTTGTGCGGCACAAAAGACGACAACGAATTTGCCTGCTGGCGTGAAATTAATTGAAAGTGTGCAACTAGCCGACTCACAAGTTGGTATTCCTTATAAAAAGTATCAATTAGCCAATGGGTTAACTGTTATTCTGCATCAGGATGATTCCGATCCTTTAGTGCATGTTGACGTGACTTATCATGTTGGTTCCGCCCGTGAACTTGCGGGACGATCCGGTTTTGCACATCTGTTTGAACATATGATGTTTCAAGGCTCGGAGCATGTTGCCGATGAACAGCATTTTGAAGTCGTTACCGAAGCTGGCGGTACGCTAAATGGATCAACGAACACCGACAGAACAAACTATTTTGAAACCGTGCCGAGCAATCAATTAGAAAAAATGTTGTGGTTAGAGTCGGACAGAATGGGATTTTTATTGCCTGCACTGACCAGCGAAAAATTTGAAGTGCAGCGTGAAACGGTTAAAAACGAGCGGGCACAACGTATCGATAATCAGCCTTATGGCCGTATGAGCGAGCGATTTAATCAAGCTCTATACCCAGTTGGACACCCATATTCTTGGCCTGTTATTGGGTGGCCGGATGATCTGAATCGCGCAACGGTCGATGATGTTAAACACTTTTTCCAACGTTGGTATGGCCCTAATAATGCAACGTTAACCATAGGCGGCGATTTCGATGAAATGCAAGCCTTAGCATGGGTGAATAAGTATTTTGGTGAAATACCTCGAGGCCCTGAGGTGTCGCCAGAGCCTAAAACATCGGTGAACTTAGATAAGACTCGTTATATCTCGATGGAGGATAATGTTCACTTGCCCCTTATTCGTATTGGCTTCCCGACAGTGTATGCAAGGCACCAAGATGAAGCCGCGCTGGATCTTTTAGGGAATATTTTAGGCGGTGGTAAAACGTCTTTAGTGTATAAAAACTTAGTAAAAGAAGGGCATGCCGTCCAAGCGAGTGTGAGCCATCCATGCCAAGAGTTGGCCTGTCAAATGTCAATTTATGCACTGGCAAACCCAGAAAAAGGCGGTAAGCTTGCAGATCTTGAGCAGCTCATCCTTGACTCTATCAATGAGTTTGAACAGCGCGGTGTGACCGATGAGGATCTGCAAAAAGTCAAAGTGCAGTTTGAAGCGGATACTATTTTTGCTTTGCAAAGTGTCAAAGGCAAAGTATCAACTTTAGCTTTAAACCAAACCCTGTTTGATAATCCCGATTTGATTTCGGCTGATCTTACACGCTACGAGAGCGTCACTAAAGACGACGTGATGCGTGTTTTTAAGCAATATATTAAAGATAAGCCGATGGTGGTTATGAGTGTTGTCCCCCAAGGTATGACTGCATTGGTGGCTCATCCTGATAATTTTATCCCCACGGATTTACCAATAGCCGAAACTGCCGTGGAAGGGCCGTTGCCAACGGCTAAGCTAGTATCAAGTTTTGACCGCACTAAGATGCCGATATCGAGTGCTGCGCCCATGCCAAAGGTGCCCAAAATATGGACGACTCAGTTAGCCAATGGTATTGAGGTGATGGGCACACAAAGCACTGAAACACCAACGGTTGAATTAATCGTTTATCTTAATGGTGGTCATCGATTAGTACCCGTGGAAAAGGCCGGACTTGCGAGCCTTACTGCCGAAATGCTGAATGAATCCAGCCAAAAACGTAGCACTGAGGCATTATCACAGGCCTTGGAAATGTTAGGTAGCACAGTCGATTTCAGTGCCTCCGAATATCAAAGTACCATCAAAATCTCGACACTGACCGAGCATTTAGATGAAACACTTGCGATTATGGAGGAAAAGCTCTTTCAACCTAGTTTCACTGATGCCGATTTTGCTCGAGTAAAACAGCAACAGTTACAGCAAATTCAGCATATGCAGTCAAATCCAAGTTATTTGGCTAACTCGGCCTTGTTTAGCCTGTTATATGGTAAAAATAACGCATTAGGTGTGAGTGATTCAGGCACATTAGATTCTGTTGCTGCGCTGACGTTAGATGATGTTAAAGCCTTTTATGCAGAGCAATATCGTGGTGCTAATGCAAAAATTATTACCGTAGCCAATTTGCCTGAATCAGCTCTCTTGCCAAAGTTAGCGGGATTAAGCCGATGGAAAGGGGAGGCCACATCGATTCCAGCCTTGAAACCATTCCCAGAACTTAAAGGTGGCACTATTTATCTGATTGATAAACCGGGCGCTGCGCAGTCGGTGATCAATATTGCTAAACGTGCTTTGCCTTATGATGCGACGGGGGATTACTTTAAAGCTTATTTGATGAATTATCCGCTGGGTGGTGCTTTTAATAGCCGTATTAATTTAAATCTACGAGAAAATAAGGGCTATACCTATGGCGCCCGCACTGCTTTTTCAGGCGGAGCGGAGGTTGGTAATTTTGTGGCATCAAGCGATGTACGAACCGATGTAACCGCTAAAGCTGTTGCTGAATTTATTAAGGAAATTAATGCTTATCAGCAAATGGGGATGACGGATGCTGAACTTGCTTTTATGCGTAACTCGGTTTCCCAGGGGCAGGCTCTGGACTATGAAACCCCTTACCAAAAAGCGGGCTTTATGCGGATGATCCAGCGCTATCAGTTAAGCAAAGATTTTACCGCTCAGCAGGATAAAATCATTAATACTGTAACAAAAGATGAACTCAACTCCCTTGCTGCCGCTGAGCTCAATATCTCGCAAATGGTGATCTTAGTGGTAGGAGATAAAGCAAAAATTGAGGCGGATTTATCGACATTGGGCTATCCAATTGAAACCTTAGTGTTGTAAATTGATTTTTTGGCCTTATATAGATGTCAGACAAGTCAATTTGGCAATGAAATCCATTGTTAGTCTAAAGTGTCAATAAATAGTGAGACGGTGACAGCATTAGCTGTCACCGTCTGCTTTTAACCACTAAATAATGCAATTTGGCTTGCCCTACTAACAGGTTTAGATTTATTTTGAGGCGTATTTTGAAAGATAAGCCTCAAAATAAAGGTCTGACTGTTACCTTTGTCGCGATAGCGAATCACCAATCAGAGAAGCGCAAATTGAAGTCATTCAATGAATTAGTAGAACATTTCTCGGACGCTCATGGGCGCACCGCACTCTTAGGTATGTTACGTGGTATAGAGCGTGAGGCCTTACGAATCGATGAGGCTGGCTATCTCGCATTAGATACACATCCTCTCGAATTGGGCTCGGCATTGATGCATTCGCGCATTACTACGGATTACAGTGAGGCGTTACTCGAATTTATCACACCAGTGAATAACAAGGTTGAGCCACTATTAGAGGGGCTGACCGAAACCCATGCGTTTAGTGTGCGTCACTTGCATGGACAGCGTTTATGGCCTGTTAGCATGCCATGCTATGTCAAAGATGAGCACAATATTCCGGTTGCCCGTTATGGCTCATCTAACACTGGCAAGATGAAAACCTTGTATCGTAAGGGCTTAACTTACCGCTACGGTGCCCTGATGCAGATTATTTCTGGGGTACATTTTAACTTTTCTGTGTCCCAAGAATTGTGGCAAAGCCTCTATGAGATAAGTGATAAGAGCCTGACCTTTGAAGATTTTATTTCTGAATCTTACTTTGGATTAATTCGTAATTATCGCCGTTTAGTCTGGGTGCTACCTTATTTATTTGGGGCTTCACCAGCTTTGTGTAGCTCGTTTATTAAAGGGCAAAAAACCGATCTACAGTTTGAAAAGTCAGGCCGAGGTACTTTGTATTTACCCTATGCCACCTCATTACGTATGAGTGACTTAGGTTATACCAATAAAGAGCAAGAAGATCTCAACATCAGCTATAACTCATTACCCGAATATTTAGCGGGTGTAAATGCTGCCATTAAAATGCCTTCGGCAAATTTTGCCAATATTGGGGTTAAGGTAGATGGTGAATATCGACAGCTCAATGCCAATGTCCTGCAGATTGAAAATGAGTTTTACTCGCCTATTCGAGCTAAACGTGTGACACGTAGTGGCGAAAAACCTTCAGAGGCGCTAGCGCGTGCAGGAGTGGAATATATCGAAGTCAGGGCGCTGGATGTAAACCCCTTTAGCCCTATCGGTATTGAAGCAAGCCAAGTTCGTTTCCTCGATTTATTTTTACTCTATTGTTTATTAACTGAATCGCCTAAGTCAGATATCAAAGAAGAGGCTCGTTTGAGTGCCAACCTTAAATCTGTCGTGCTTGAAGGACGTAAACCCGATCTTAAGTTGTTAACGTCGACAGGTACTTTATCCTTAAAAAGCTGGCTAGAAACCCTGTTTGATACATTACAGCCTCTTGCAAAGCTGTTAGACGGTGAGGCATCGGATTACCAAACGGCATTAGCCCATTGGCGCCGTGCAGTAGATGACCCCAATCAGACCTTATCAGGACAAGTTATCCAGCATTTGATTGCTAAAGGTCAAGATCATGGGCAATGGGTGATGAAACTTGCCGAGCAATATCATCAATATTTCATTGATTATCCACTTTCTGCAGAAACGATTGCGCAGTATCAAGCTGAGGCAAAAAGTTCGCTTGAAAAGCAAGCTGAATTAGAAGCAGCCCAAAGCGCAATTTCTTTTGATGATTATCTTAAAGACTATTTTGGAGCCCAATTTTGATCATCCGGAGGGGGAGTATGACAAGTTTGAAATGGGGTGCAGTAGCGATAAGCCTATGTCTCTTTCTCTCTAGCTGTGCATCTTCGCCTGAGGAAACTTTAAGTTGTGGGACAGTATCCGGCTATTTGAAGCCTGATGCGAAAACGCATTGGTACCGTGTTGTGGTAACTCATTTAAATGGTAAAGCCGTGGTGTCCAAACCCAATTACCAATTAGCTCCTGGAGACTACGAGTTTACAGTCGCGGAATTGATTGATGATCCCTCCTTAGGCGTCTCCCTTAGTGCCCGCATTCCCAAGGTGTTCAAATTGACAGTAGAGAGGGATCAGCGTTACCACATCGGAGCGTTATTTCACACCGATAAGCGTTATATGGGAAAAGACAGTTCCTATTGGGCGCCGGGAGTATGGCAGCAAGAAGACCATGAATGTCAATTTGATTTAAGCCCAGAAACTAAGTAGATGATTAATGAATAGGTATTCTACGGCATTACTCTGCATTACTATGGTGGGATTGGTTGGATGTGCAACCTCTCCACCTAAATCCCCCGATAATCTTTGTGATATTTTTCAAGAGCACCGTTCTTGGTATCAAGCCGCTAAAGACACCCGTGATAAATGGGGCGTACCAGTACATGTGCCGCTTGCCATGATGTATCAAGAAAGTTCATTCAAGCATAACGCCGCACCACCAATGGAATATTTTTTAGGCTTTATTCCAATTGGTCGCGCGAGTGATGCCTATGGCTATGCTCAGGCAAAGAATATGACTTGGGATGATTATGTCCGCGAAACGGGTAACAGTTGGTCGAGTCGCAGTAATTTCGATGATGCGATGGACTTTATGGGCTGGTATATCAATAAGACCAATAAAATAAATGGTGTATCTAAGTGGGATGCCCGTGCTCAGTATCTCAATTACCACGAGGGGTGGGGAGGCTATCGACGTGGCTCCCATAAATCAAAGGCGTGGTTGATAAAAGTTGCCAATAAGGTTGATGAGAGATCCAAGCGTTATGCCGCTCAATATCAAACCTGTAAAGCAGATTTAGACTCTTCTTGGTTGTGGCGATTATTCTTTGGATGATTTAACCAAACGCCATCAGAATGTTGAAATTTGTATGTTGATGGCGTTTGGTGTCTATTTTTAGCTAAGCGTATTCCGCGATTGTGCGGTGATTATTGCTCCGTGATATTATCGACGGTATCTGTAAAGGCTTCTGATGCTTTAAGGGCTATTTTCTTCGCTCGTTTATGCTCATACATTGCATGATCGGCCTGTTTAAAGGATTTTGACCAATCGCTTTCGAATAGCGCAATACCAAAACTAAAGCCTAAACAGAGCTCCGTATTTTGCTGCAGACTGAACTGCATATTTTGCAAATCTTGCTCGAGCTCAGCTTGTGCACCATGGCATAGGGCAACAAACTCATCTCCTCCAAAGCGTGAGACTATCCCTTTATTTTGCCAGTAGCTCAAAATGGTATCCGCAACTTGTTTTATGGCGAGATCACCCGCCTGATGCCCATAAGTGTCATTGATGGTTTTGAGATCATCCATATCAATGATTACTACAAAGCTTCCAAAATGTGCTTTATGTTGCCATTGCAGTAAGCTGTCCTCGAAGTATTTACGATTGTAAAGTCCTGTTAAAGAGTCAAAATTAGCGAGCTTTATAATTTGTTGGGACTTCTGATAAAGAGCGATAGCATTACTGGCTTCGTGGGTCAAAATAGAAACCAAGTTGCGATCATAATCGTTAAAGGCGTCAACATGGCTGCTGTCAAGATTGAGCATTCCATAGAGCTTCCCGTCGACACGAATAGGGCTTGAAAGTGTTGAACGAATGGGCGATTTTGCGACAGTTAATAAGGTTTGTTGATCTTTTTTAGATAACCCAATACCAGAATTGATATTTTCCATATCGTTTACGACAACGACTCGATCACACTTGCCATCGGTGAGACGATATTCAAAGGACTGCTCTAAGGTGAAGTTAAGTTGTTTAAGTTTGGTTAAGTCGAGACCAACCACAGATTCAAAATGCAGCTTATGGCTGGTTTCATTGACTTTAATAATGCTGCCCATTTCTGCACCATTGATAATACAAACGGCTTTGTTTAGTAGCGCATCAAGAAAGGCGTGCTCATCTTTATATTGATTTGAAAGGTGGGCAAGTTCGTAGATAGCATCATTAATAGTGACAACTTGTTCTAAATGTAGCCATAGTCGACTGAGTCTACCTTGGTGTAAATAATAGATTAAGCTATAAGCAAAAATGTAAATGAGGCAAACAAACAGCAGCGGCTGGATAGTCCAACCTTGGGTGCGGGTGTCGAAAGAGAACAGTAGAACAAATAGTACTATCGGTACAATAAGTAAGAGTAAATGGTAACGATAATCTAAGCGGTCTATGGTCTTACGTTTAAAGTTATCCCTTAATTTCACTCGAAAATTCCTTTATTCGTACTCTTGCTTGTGCCGGTCGAACTTAAAACGCTACTCAGTCCTTCTTGTTGAGTAGGTTTAGTATAACGAATGCTAAAAAATAAACCGATATAGAAAGATAATTCCATATCGGTACTCAGTGTTAATTCATATTATGTATTGGCAAACTCGGCCAATATCCACGCAAGAGGGGCTTGGTATTGGGTTGGCATCCAAGTTTGTAGGGCGGTGATACTCGTGTTGAGCACAGTTTGATTAGGTACCGAAAGGTTTAAATGGCCAACTTTACGACCTTGGCGCACTTCTTTGTTGTACCAATAAAGTTCAGCATTAGGCAGGCTTAACCAACGTGGGTCATTATCGATACCAATAAGATTGACCATAACACATTGAAAGTTCACCTGTGGTTCAGGTATTGCGATGCCGCACAGTGCCCTTAGGTGCAACTGGAATTGATCCATATGTGTACCCGCTTGCGTCCAATGTCCTGAGTTATGTACACGTGGTGCTAACTCATTAACAAGCAAATTATTGCCAACACGGAAGCATTCCATCGCCATCACACCAACGTATTCTAGCTCGTGCATAATGGCACTTAGCATAGTTTGCGCTTGTACTTGCAAGTGGTTTAAACGCGCTAGCGGCGAAATTGACGCCATTAATATGCCATCTTGATGAAGATTAAGCGTCAGTGGATAAAACACACATTGACCTTCACGGGTACGAACACCTACTAATGACACTTCTTCATCAAAATTAATCGCTTGTTCAGCAATTGCAAGGTTACGCCAATCATTTGGTATATCACTCGCTTCGGCTTGTTTGAGCCAATGTTGGCCCTTGCCATCATACCCGCCAGTACGACGCTTCATCAGCACGCGGGGGCCAAAACGCTGGTAAAGCTCATCGACCTGTGTTGCATCATCGACCAGTGCCCAAGGCGCAGTGGGGACGCTTAATTGATCAAGTAAGCATTTTTGACTGTAACGGTCAGCTAAGCGGCTGAAAACGGGGCCGTTAACAAAATGGGGGTGGGAACTGAGTTGTAAACTCAAGGCAGATTCTGGCCACTGTTCACGCTCAGCCGTAATGATATCGTGGGGGGATAATGGCAGTATTTCGTCTGTTGGCGCCATAATATCTACAGCGTGAACATCGATTGCTAATGGCTCGCCTGCGTGGGTTAGCATTGCGCCTAACTGGCCATTACCTAATACCCAAACCTTAGGTTTTATGTTTGTCTGGGTCATTAGACTTCCCTCGGGTCCGGGTTGTCTAACACTGTACGGGTTTGCTCTTCTCTGAAAGCCTCTAAACGAGTTGCTAGGGCGGCATCGTTATTCGCGAGGATTTGGCAAGCCAGTAATCCGGCGTTAAAGGCGCCAGCAGTACCTATAGCTAAGGTGCCAACGGCAATACCTTTGGGCATTTGTACAATCGATAATAAGCTATCCATACCCGACAGGGCTTTACTTTGTACTGGCACACCTAATACGGGTAAGCGAGTTTTAGAAGCAATCATACCGGGTAAGTGGGCGGCACCACCTGCACCTCCAATGATGATTTTAAAACCACGATCAGCGGCTGAGGCTGCAAACTCCATGAGTTTATCTGGCGTTCTATGGGCTGAGACGACTTCAACATGATAAGGCACTTGAAGTTTATCCATAATCTCAGCGGCGGCTTCCATTGTGGGCCAGTCACTCTTAGAACCCATAACAACAGCAACAAGGGCTTGCATGATAACTCCTTAACTCACTAATTTTAATTATATTCTGACCTTGTATCAGGTCTGGGTACAGTTGATGCCTATTAAGCCATTAATCGCTAGGTGCATCATGGCGCAGAATAATACCATGTAAAACGCTATTTCTGCGCGCAAAATAGCATTGAGAACGCGGATTGTGTATTCAAAGATTGATGATGTGAAATCGGCGCCAAGTTGAGGTGGTTTTAGCCCCCAAAGGCCATTAAATGTGTCTGTGGGGGCTTGAGTTGGCTTAGGAAAATGTGCTCTATCTTAAAGATTGTCTGCTACTGGTTCAGTTTGTTCAGAAACCAATGGGGCTTCTGCTAAGGCTTCACGCAGGGTTGGGTAAAACTTAAGCACCCCTTCAATGGGTTGCACTTTTGCTTTTGCGAGTGTGCGGATGGGCTGAAATTGCAGATCGGCAACAATGAGTTTGGTATTACTTTTCTTGCATTTTTCAATCAGTTTTGTCAACGCTGCTAAGCCTCCAGCATCCAGTATTGATACCCCATCGAGATACAATACAATCACTCGTTTATCTTGGGCTAAACTGGCTATTTCGGCAAAAATACGATCTGCCGCCGCAAAGAATAATGGTCCATTAATTTTGAGCACTGTCCAATCTGCGGGCAGAGGCTGATCGACATAGCGTTTATTGCTACTGATATCATAGAGTCTTGTCATTTCCGCAATTTCTTTCATAAATAGCAGAGCTGCAAGAATAATCCCCACACTAATGGCGATAACCATATCGAAAATAACCGTCAATGAAAAACAGCTCATAAAGACTAAGATATCGCTGGTGGGCGCGGTTTTGATTAAATGCACCGCTTTAGGGGCTTCGCTCATATTCCAAGCGACGACCAGTAACAATGCTGCCATAGCAGACATAGGTAAATAGGCTAACACTCCAGCTAGGGCAACTAAACCAATTAACACTACTATCGCGTGGATCATCGATGCAATCGGGCTCTGAGCACCTGCTTTAACGTTTGCAGCGCTGCGGGCAATTGCCGCTGTGGCTGGGATCCCGCCAAAAAAGGGCGTGATAATATTACCAATCCCTTGACCGAGTAATTCGCTGTTAGCACTGTGACGTTTTCCGGTCATACCGTCGAGCACCACGGCGCAGAGTAAGGATTCAATGGCGCCTAACATGGCTATTGCAAAGGCTGCGGGTAATAGTGCTTGAAAGGTCGTGAGATTAAACTCAAAGGGTTGTCCATTGGCTCCGGCTTGTAACCAAGGCCATTCAAAACTGGGTAGTACGGGTGGGATCCCCATCCCTGTAGTACCATCGGTTAATTGGTAGTGGAAACGTGTACCAATGGTTTCTATATCCGCTCCCATCGCATTGAGTGCTAAGGCGATGATGCTGCCAAGAGCAATTGCGGGCAGATGTGCAGGTACTGGAATTTTTAGTTTGGGCCAAAGCAGCATAGTCGCTAAGGTGATCGTTGCGACCAAGAAGCTAGGTAAGTGCATTGTAGGAAGTGCTTGGCCAAGAGTAATAAGTTTTGAAAAATATTGCTCTGGCATGTGCTCTATAGGTAAGCCAAAAAAATCCTTGAGTTGTAACGTGGCGATAACAACGCCAATCCCTGCCGTAAAACCTAAGGTCACTGATTCTGGGATATATAAGATTAAGCGCCCAAGACGCAGCATCGCCATGGCGACTAATATCATGCCTGACATCACGGTAGCGACCAATAATCCGGCTAAGCCAAATTGTTGTGCTATTGGATAAAGCAACACGACAAAGGCCGCGGTAGGCCCAGATACGCTGTAGCGTGAACCACCTGACATCGCAATGATAAAGCCACCGATAATCGCAGTATATAAACCGTATTGTGGCGCGACACCGCTAGCAATCGCGAGGGCCATTGCCAAAGGAATGGCGATAATTCCCACGGTTAAACCAGCAAGTAGGTCTTGCCCAAATCGTTTTAGGGAGTATTTATCTTTTACACAGGCTTCAGTGAGAGCGTGAGCAATTCTTAATGAAAACAAATGGGCAGAGTGTGACACGAGTGGGTCCAGAGTGCGGGTTATTACAAGGCTCTATTTTAAAGGCCAGATATAAATTACTGTGTGATCATGATTGCAAATTACGGTTAAGTTACTTTGTTTTGTGAAAATAGTATGCTTGGGCTAGTTTGTAAGTGCGACATTTAACCCTTTTGACATTGTGCTGCGTTAATAGGGATAAGTTAATCGCAGAGGTTTTTACATGGAACAGGCCCCAACTAAGCAGCAATACTTATCTGCTCATCATTTTTCAATTGTGCCGCTTGCGCGTAGCACTTTATGCCGTCAATCAGCAAGGAATCGAGTGTTTTTACTATCGAGTCTGACATTAGCAATCTTTTTCGGATTGAGTGGTTGCTCAGATAAGCAAAGTGATGGGGATAAATCCTTAGTCGTGCATCCTTTGACTGAGCAAGCTGAGACTGTGAGGTTAGAGAGCGAACAGAGCAAAGCATTAGCGATACATAAATCGGAGGAACTCCATCAGTTGAAGCAGGTGCAATCTTCTGAACGCTTAATCGATGCATCGTTAGCTGCAAAGCAGAGATCTGCCAAGCATGTTATCAATACTCATTATGTCGCCGCCCCCATCGCGAGCGACGCTTGGTATGGTATTAAGCAACCTGAGCGTAATAGGTTCGAGAAACAAATACAAAATGGCATTATGGTCGCGGGTGAAATCCCCATTTCGACTTTTTCGATTGATGTTGATACAGGGAGTTATTCAACGCTGAGACGGATGATTAAAGAGGGGAGCCTACCCGAAAAGGGCACGATACGTATTGAGGAGATGCTCAATTATTTTACCTATGATTACCCCTTACCGAATAAAAATGCAGCGCCATTTAGTGTGACGACTGAACTCGCTCCCTCACCCTACAATGACGACATGATGCTGCTACGTATTGGGCTGAAGGGCTATGAATTGACTAAATCCGAACTCGGTGCGAGTAATTTAGTTTTTTTACTCGATGTCTCAGGATCAATGGCTTCAGCCGATAAACTGCCTCTGTTGCAAACGGCGCTGAAAATGCTTACCCAGCAATTAAGTGCTCAAGATAAAGTTTCTATAGTGGTTTATGCAGGCGCTGCAGGTGTGGTGCTTGATGGCGCTTCGGGTGATGATATACAGGCATTAACCTATGCATTAGAGCAATTAAGAGCGGGGGGCTCAACAAACGGTAGTCAAGGTATTTTGCAAGCCTATCAATTAGCACAAAAGCATTTTATCCAAGGTGGCATTAATCGCGTTATTCTTGCAACTGATGGTGATTTTAATGTCGGCGTAACCAATTTTGACCAGTTAATCAGTCTAATTGAAAAAGAAAAGCAGCGAGGAATTGGCCTTACTACCTTAGGTTTTGGAATGGACAATTATAATGACCAACTGATGGAGCAGTTAGCCGATAAAGGTAATGGGCATTATGCTTATATTGATACGCTGAATGAAGCACGAAAAGTACTAGTGGATGAGTTAAGTTCGACCTTACTGACCATCGCTAAGGATGTAAAAGTACAAATAGAATTTAATCCGGCATTAGTCTCCGAGTATCGCTTAATTGGCTATGAAAACCGCGCCTTAGCCCGTGAGGGTTTTAACAATGATAAAGTGGATGCAGGGGAAATTGGTGCGGGTCATACTGTGACGGCATTGTATGAATTACGCTATGCAGAAATGGGGGGAATGGCTAATGATAAGTTGCGATACGGTTATAATCCTCAAACGGGACAAGAAAAATACAGCCGCGAAGAAATTGCCTTTTTGAAGCTACGCTACCAATTACCCGATGAGAATAAGAGCCAACTGCTTACCTACCCAATACGAATCGACCAAAGTGTGAAGCATTTAAATCAGACTAGTGATGACTTTCGTTTTGCGGCAGCAGTCGCTGGTTTTGGGCAATTATTGAATCATAGTCACTATTTACATCAATTTGATTATACTAAGCTAAGTACGCTGACCCGTTCTGCTCTGGGAGATGATACCTTCGGTTATCGGCATGAATTTATGCAACTAGTGGATACCGCTGCAGTGCTTGCACAATCTAACGCCGCAGCGATAAACCAATCAATTGCACACGGCGATAAACCTTTTCCCCCAGAGGATAAACTCCATTAAAGGTCAATTTTCGGCAAATCTTGAAAGACGGACAAAAGAATTGGATCAATCAGTGTAGGGGTAAGCCAAATAATGAGGGAACAATTGTGGCACTAGCGATACCGCAAATACACGCCCATGAGCATAGCGATGAACAACTGATGCAACGCTATGCACAAGGAGATAGTCAGGCATTTGAGCAGTTATACCTGAAGCACAAGGGGGCACTTTATCGTTATTTTGTGCGCCAGTTGGGTGATAAGCAACTGGCTGAGGATTTATACCAAGAAACGTGGGGGCGGGTTATCCGTGCCGCAGTAAATTATCAAGCCAGCGCTAAATTCAGTACTTGGCTTTACCGTATTGCACATAACTTATTGATTGACCATGTCCGAGCTGTCAAGCCTGTCGATTTCATCGCAAGTGATACCGATGTGACTGGCTTAGATACTTTTGAGGGATGCGATCAAGATAAACCTGATATCCACTGGCAAGAAGCCCAAAAGAGTTTGCTACTTAAAACCTGTATTTCACTATTGCCCCAAGTACAGAAAGAAGCCTTTATTCTTAATATTGAAATGGGATTTACTGCTGCAATGATAAGCGATATCGCAGGGGTAACCCTCGAAGCAACAAAAAGTCGAATTCGCTATGCCTATCAAAGCTTAAAAGAGTGCGTAAATGCGAAATGGCAGGAGGCGGGCCATGAATAATGTCACAGTCAATACCGAAGAAACTGAAGCACGAAAGCAAGTCTCTATTTGGTATCACCAGCAGTCGTTAGAAATGCCATCCGCAAAGTTAGATCAAGATATTTTAGCGCTTGCCCAAACCCATCTTGTTGATATGGATAGGACTAGGCAAAAACCTGTGATGGTACCTTTTTGGCGACGTTTTCCATTAGCTCTATCTAGCGTAGCATCATTGATCATTGTGATTAGTGTAGCCATCTTAAATCGTCCACAAATTGATGATGTAGCCATTGTTCCGGAACTGAGTATGAGTGCACCAGTACCTCAAACAATTGAGCCTATGGTTGCAGCGAAGATGAGAGCCGGGCAAAGCGAGCAAGCGGAGCGCCGCTCAGTCGACGCCGCTCAGTCAGAAGCCATGCAAGCGAGATCACGTATGGCTGTTCAAGCTACTGAAGAATCCCTTGAGCAAGATGTCACTTCCATAGCCGCAGCAAGCCCAGTATTGCCACAACATGGGGCAAATTCTGAACATGTTGGTCGAGATATCGAAGATAAAGAATCCTTAGAGAAGTCACTACAAAGATTAAAAGTATTTATCGATACAAAAGAAAATGAGCAAGCATTAGCACTAGAGCAAATACTGCTGACTAGGTATCCCGAACTCGCGATGACGGAGGAGCTTAATAACTCGAAAGATGAATTATCTCAAACACTCCGTGCAGAATTTAAGATGCTACAACAACAGTTACATCAAGCTGTTAAGTAATACTATCGTGATTTTACTGGATGATGTTAGAGGATGCTTCGATTTATAAAACCTAATGTAATGAAAGGATGTTAGTCTTGTTGGTGCGGCAGTTTTTTACTCTAAGGTATATGATTTAATTGATCGCCGTCATAAAGTGAACAGGATTTAGCCTGTTATATTGGAGTTCGCACTATGACTTGACTAGTATCAATAGTCATGGCCTAAATTCAGGAGGCAGTATGCTCAAAAGACTTATGCATGATCATAAACATATCGCAGTTTTATTGAATGTCTTAAAAAACAAACAGATGAAACTATCTGAGGGTGAAGCGATTAATTTTATCGTGGTAAGAGACATCGTCGAGTATATGCAAGAGTATGCCGAGCGCAGCCATCATCCTATTGAAGACATTATTTATGCTTACTATTTAGCACATAAGGCCAATGACGATATTAATAAACTGAGCAGTGAGCATGAAACGGTGATCCAAGCTTCTGCGACGTTGATGAATACTTTAAATTTGATTTTGAGTGATATCGTTGTTGCGAGAGAAAAGTTAATTACAGATTTTGCTGAGTATGTTGAATTACAAGAGCGGCATATGCAAATGGAAGAGAGAGAGATATTTCCGCTCCTCGCTCAAAACCTAACGGAAGAGGACTGGTTAGTGATTGAAGAGGAATGCCAACAATCCCTTATTGATGACCCACTGTTTTTGGACCGAGAGCAACAGGCATTTGATGAGCTACGATCTTATCTTTCCGAGTCTGAATAGAAGTAATATTTGGGCGAATGAAAAAAGCGCCTAGTGCGCTTTTTTCATTCGGTTATGTTTAATACGATTGGTATAAGCATTATCAAACATAAGGTTACAACTGGATCGAATCAATATCGTAGTCAAAGTTATTATCAATTTCTTGGAGTTCTTTAAGCAAACGATGTTTATCCTTTAACGCTTCAATCTCTCGCCATTTACGCTTCTTGTTGGAGCCTCGCGAGCGATCGGGTCTTTCAACGACTTCATCTAGCGCACAACCATAATCTAAACGATCCATGGTAACCTCCTGTTGTTGTATGTTTTGTCAGCGATTAAATAACATATTTTCAAAACAGGGTGCAAGAATTATGTTTCATTTGTGTTAACTTGAAATGAAGTTTGGATGATATATTCTGGATATTAGGTACAGATATTGTCGGTCGAGTTGACTATAAAGTGTTTATAAATAAAGGCATACAATAAAAAAGCCAGCAATTGCTGGCTTTTTGTTCAATTAAATTGCACCTTGTCGATACAAGTTAATCAGTCCATTACTTGAAGCGTCTAAGGCGCTGGAATCTTGTTCTGCACTGATCCTCGCGAGCACATCGTTACCGAGATTTTTACCTAACTCGACTCCCCATTGATCGAAGGAGTTGATATCCCATATTGCCCCTTGAACAAAGGTTCTGTGTTCATACAGCGCAATTAGCGCACCTAAGGTTTCTGGCGTTAGCTTGTTCATCAATAAAGTATTGCTTGGTTTGTTTCCGGGCATCACTTTATGTTTTGCTATTAGCTGTTTTTCTTCATCAGTTAACGAGCTATTCGCCAATTCGGCTAACGCTTCCTCGAAGGTTCTACCTTGCATAAGTGCTTGGGTTTGTCCAAAGCAGTTTGATGCTAATTGATCATGGTGTACGCCAATGGGATTATGGCTTTGCAGCGGCATAATAAAGTCGGCAGGGATCAATGCTGTACCTTGGTGGATGAGTTGGTGGTAAGCATGTTGACCATTCGTACCTTCACCTCCCCAAATTACGGGACCTGTACTGTAATCAACGTCAGTTCCATCGAGTGTGACTGACTTGCCGTTACTTTCCATATCGAGTTGTTGGAAGTAGGCTGGTAGACCACGTAGATAGTGATCGTATGTTAATACCACATGGGATTGAGCATTAAAAAAATTACCATACCATAGAGACAGTAGTCCCATGATGACGGGCATATTTTCTGCCAAGGGTGCACTGGCAAAATGCTCATCCATTTGGTGAGCACCATTGAGTAGGGCTCTGAAATTATCCATACCCACCAATAATGCAATAGGCAGACCTATGGCAGACCAAAGCGAGTAGCGGCCACCAACCCAGTCCCACATAGGGAAGATGTTATCGGCATCAATACCAAACTCAGTTGCTTTAGTCACGTTTGACGTGACTGCAACAAAATGCTTAGCCACATCGGATTGTAAGCCGCCTTTAGCTAAAAACCAGGCCTTGGCTGTTAAGGTATTTGTCAGTGTTTCTTGGGTACCAAAGGACTTAGAAGACATGATAAACAGTGTGGTTTCAGAATCGAGCAACTTCAGTTTTTCACTGATAGAAGTGCCATCAACGTTTGCCACAAAATGGCAATTTAAACCTTGGTTCCAGTATGGACGTAGGGCTTGAGAAACCACTTTAGGGCCAAGAAAAGAGCCCCCAATACCGATACTCACAATATCGGTTATTGCTTTGCCTGTGTATCCTTTCCATTGTCCAGAAGTCACTGTTTCAACAAATTCCTGCATTTTACTCAAGGTTTGCTGAACCTCTGGGACGATATCTTGGCCTTCGGCAATAATTGACTGACTAGCTTTGCTGCGAAGCGCGGTATGCAATACAGCGCGCTTTTCCGTGGTATTTATTATCTCGCCGGCAAACATTGCCTTAATCTTGGCTTCGAGTTGACTGTCTTTGGCTAAGGAAAATAACAGTTCAAGAGTTTCAGCCGTTACTCTATTTTTTGAGTAATCGAGAAACAAACCACAAGCCGATAGTGACATATTTTTGAAACGTGCCGCATCAGTTGCAAATAATTCCCGCATATGGGGTAAGTTTTGTGTGTGTGCTGATAAAGCTTGCCAGGTTGAGCTTTGGGTCAAGAGTGTCATCGAATCGTCTCCGAAGAAGCTTAGTTTGAGAGTTTTGCCTTAAGCATTACTTCAAGTTTGCCCTGGTCGATGGCGAAATTACGTATACCTTCCGCTAACTTTTCAACCGCCATTGGATCTTGGTTGAAGTCCCAACGGAATTGCGCTTCAGTCAGAGGCGTCTCTGCTGCAACCGTCGTTGTCGCTGGTAAGAGTTTAGCTTGAATTTGCGCTTGAGAATTGGCTAACTCTTCTAGGAGTGAAGGGCCAATAGTTAAGCGGTCACAGCCTGCTAACTCAATGATTTCACCTATATTGCGGAAACTGGCTCCCATTACCACAGTGTTATAACCGTGCTGTTTGTAGTAGTTGTAAATTTCAGTGACCGAAACAACACCTGGATCATTGGCTGGTGCATAATCCTTACCTGTGTCTTTTTTATACCAATCTAGAATACGGCCAACAAAAGGAGAAATCAGGTAAACGCCTGCTTCAGCGCAAGCTCGAGCCTGAGCAAAACTGAATAATAATGTGAGATTGCAATTAATCCCTTCTTGCTCTAATTCCTTGGCTGCACAAATGCCTTCCCATGTAGAGGCTAATTTGATCAAAATACGAGATTTATCAATCCCAGCTTCTTGATACAAACGTACTAGCTTATGGGCTTTAGCAATGGATTTTTCTTTATCGAATGAGAGGCGGGCATCGACCTCTGTTGAGATTCGGCCTGGAACGAGCTTCAGAATTTCAACGCCGATATTGACTGCTAGCTTGTCACTCGCATCGTCAATTTGTTGCTCAAGTTCAGTGCTCTGTGTCTGTGCCCAAGCAATGGCATTATCAATTAAATAACTATATTCAGGGATTTGAGCTGCTTTTAAGATGAGAGATGGATTTGTTGTCGCATCCTC
Source organism: Shewanella sp. JNE2 (assembly GCF_023159115.1). Taxonomy (NCBI): domain Bacteria; kingdom Pseudomonadati; phylum Pseudomonadota; class Gammaproteobacteria; order Alteromonadales; family Shewanellaceae; genus Shewanella; species Shewanella sp. JNE2. Next base: position 1,098,118 of record NZ_CP096169.1, read on the forward strand.
AGGTTGATAGCGTTTAATTGCTTCTATATCACCGGTATCTGCAACAATAGTTGTATATGACTTGAGTTGTTCTAACGTATTGGCCATGGAAAACATCCTTCTCAGGTAACTGTCTAAACTCGGAATTCACTGATGACTATTAGAAGCGATTTTACCAACTTTTCCAACCTCGAATGTAAAAAAATTACAAAAATGACAAAACAATGTCGATTTCAATGTAAGGAACTAAAGTCATTCATTTCAGTTGGAGGGAAGTACCAATCGCTTAGGTATTATAGATGCCAAAAAACAAAAAAGTCGCTGCAAGCAGCGACTTTTGTAATGGACTGTAATGAATTACTTCAGAACAGGTTGTTTTGTTGTGGTTGTAACGATAGCTTCAATGCGACGGTTCGCAGCATGAGCTTCTTTCGAATCACCAGCAACTAACGGCTGAGTAATACCGTAACCGTTGGAGGTCACACGACTTCTGCTAATACCAAATTTTTCTACAAGAATATTGGCAACAGCGTCAGCACGCTTGTCAGACAGAACCATGTTGTATTCTGGTTTACCTACGTTTGAGGCATGACCAGCAATTTCAACTGTGAATTCAGGGTTCTTGTTCAAGTAGTTAGCTAGTCTTTCGATGTCTTTGTAGTATACATTTTTAACTACAGCAGAATCGTTAGCAAACTGGATTGAACCTACGTCTTCTTTGTTTTTCACATTTTCATAAATGGTACAGCCCACAGAGTCAACTTTATGAGTTGCTGGTGTCGCTGGACATTGATCTTTATCGTCGTATACACCATCGTTGTCTGAGTCGACAGGTGCAGCAACAACGGCTGCTACAACTGGTGCAGCGGCGGCAACTGGAGTGCCAAAACGGTAGCTAAGCTCTAGGCCCCAGTAGTTGCTATCTGCTTCAACGATGTTGTATTTGTCATCTAAGTTTTCATAACGACGGTATTTGGCTTGTAACTTCAAGTTGTCAGTGAAGTTGTAGCCGATACCTGCACCAAAGTATGGGGCGAAGTCGTCAGAGCTATATGAACTACGAGCACCAGAAATAGTATCACGTTGGCTATTTTCAAGAGTGTAATACATTGCTCCAGCTTCAGCTGATAGGCTCCAACGGTTAGCTAATGGCCAAAGACCAACTAAACCAAGTGTCGCGCCTTTTACGTCAGCATCGTTGCTAATGCCTGAAGTGGTCCAATCAGCGTTACCTAGATCACGGTAGCCGATTTCTGCACCAAAGTAGTCATTAAACATATAGCCGGCAAATATATCCCATGCGTATGGGTTGTCATCACCGTTTTGAGTTGCAATGTGTTCATAGTTATTAACGCCTAGACCTGCACCAACATACCAAGGCGTGAGTTCTTGAGATGCACTGGCAGCAAGTGGGAGCATTGACGTAAGTAAAACTACTTTTAATGTATTCTTCATCATTTGTTTAAGTCCATTGTTTATGATTCTCCACAAAATATGCTTTGCGGTTTTATGCAAAACATTGCTAGCACTGAGTGTGGGGATCCTTATGGTATTGTAGCCAGCGGTTAATTATCACCTCATTTGTTAAATTTTTCCAGTGTTAAGTCTAATGTTTTTATCGTTCACCATTCCGTTAATGCGTTTGAATGTTAAAAAGGCACTCAAAAGAGTGCCTTTAAAATGTATCGATATTGTTAGCTAATTTTGTTAATTAACGTGTCCAAACCCAGTTTTCAATTTCGATTGGATCAACACCATTTGCTTTAATATAGTTGCGATGATCAACAAGTCTCTGCAGCATATCTGTGGTAATTGAAACATGCTGAGTTTCATCTATTACGCCTTGTTGGAACAACTTATAAGCCATATCAATAACAAGGTGATAGCGTGATGTTCCATTACGAACGCCCATATCGAATGGTGTGGTTGTTGAACCTTCTTCTTCATATCCTTTAATTCTAAAACGGCGACTTCCTTTGTAATCAAAAATTAACTTTTTAATTGTATTTGGATAACCATGATAGTTAAATACGACTCCTTTATCTTGAGTAAATATTTCATCCATTAACCAAGGCTTTTCTTTAAACTTACGGCTACCTAAGCCATTACTGCTTAATTCCGTTACACTAACGAAGCGAATTCTTGCTCTTGGTAAGAGTTCACGAATTAATACCAAGGATGCCATACATTCTTGAGTGACATAGTCTCCGCAGCCTGCAAGAACAATATCGGGATTCTCGTCAGAAGCAAAATCCCATACCATAACACCGTCTTTTGCTTGCTTACGGGCTTCTTCTAGGCTTAACCATTGAGGGAGTTCTTTTTTACCTGCAACAAGAATATTGAGCTTGTCACGGTCGGCAAATGCGCGCTCTGTATAGACGAGAGTACTGTTGGCATCAGCAGGTAAATAAGCCGAAATAATTTTTGGATGTTTTTCTAACATTGCCCCTAAAAATGAAGGGTTTTGGTGTGAGTAGCCATTGTGATCTTGACGCTCTAAGAGGGAAGATAGCACGACGTTACATGCTGGTAGTGGTTTACGGAAGTGGACACCTTGGCTTGCATATACATACTTACAGTATTGATCTGCCATGGATGAAACGACCTGCGAGAAGGACTCATAAGTTGGGAACATGCCATGTCGTCCCGTTACTGTATAGCCATGCAACATACCGAAAAGCAAGTTCTCTGATAATAATTCAATCACTCGTCCATCGCGGGACATATCTTCATCCCAGCTTTCGATTGGCCACTGCCATGCGCGATCTGTTTCTTCAAATACCGCTTGTAATTGGTTTGAATAGGTTTCATCTGGACTAAAAATACGTAGATTATTTTGATCACGGTTAAGCTTAAATGCATCTCGCATCCACTGACCCATTTTCAGCATTGAAAAACCACGTTGACCACGTGGAACTTCTGGACCGTAGCAGAGTTTTTCAAGATCGGGATTAGATAAAGCTCTAACTACTTCGCCACCATAGGTTAAGTGTTGGCGGCCACAGGCAAGTTGTTTCGGTGGGATTAATGAGCAGATATCGGCATCAAAAATCAGCTCACCTTTATCATTCATATGATAAAGCTCTTGGAAATGATAACTGGCTAGCCAGTTATTGAGTGCATCAAGGTGGCCTTTGTCAGTCGCACATTTATTCACAATGACTTGATGAGATTCGCAATTGCCCTCTAGCTTGACACCATTGTATTCGCTCACGCCTGTCCAACCTTTAGCTGTCCGCATCAAGATCACTGGCCAGCGAGGTTTGACGACATCTTCACCACTACGAGCTCGGGTTTGAATCTCGTTGATCATACTGTAAGCAGTATCCATGGCATTTGTCATCTGCACATAGATATCTTCTTCTGCGTCACTGTCAACAATGATGGGGAAATAACCTAAGCCTCGGAATTCAAGATCTAGCTCTTCATGGCTCATGCGCCCCATACGAGTTGGACCAGAAATTTTATAACCATTAATATGCACTATTGGAAGCACGGCCCCGTTGGTGGCCGGTGATACTAAACGGTTTGCATACCATGACGCTGCGAGTGGGCCAGTTTCTGATTCACCGTCACCAATCAAAACAGTGGCGATTAGGTCAGGATTATCGAGAACGGCACCCCAACCTACTGAAAGTGAATAGCCTAATTCCCCCCCCTCAAGGATTTGCCCTGGAGCTTCTGGGTTCGCGTGTGAAGGATAACCATAGGCTGCTGAAAACTTTTTACAGATATCTTCGATACCAGTTTCGTTATACGGAATCGTTTCAGGGTAGAAGTGGCTTAAGGAACCTTCGAGGAATAGGTTAGCTTGTACGGCTGGGAAACCGTGACCAGGGCCAACTAAATAGATGAATGGACGATTATGTTTAACGATGAGTCTGTTAATGTTGGCATAAACAAAGTTGATACCAGGACACGTTCCCCAGTGACCGAGTAAGCGTGGTTTTATGTCAGAGTGTGCTAGTGGACGTTTATGTAAGACATTTTGTTTGAGGTAAATTTGTGATGTGGCAAGGAAGTTTGTTGCTCTGACGTACTTTTTCAGAGCGTTTATTTCATGGATGTGTGTCATATTTAGCCTCACTAGAGCTGACAAAAGTAAATTGAGTTTCGATGGGGTTACTATATTTGTAGTTTTATTACAAAAATGTGCCCTACATCCAAATTTTAAAAGTTGTTTTTGATGTTACGTTTGGTGATTTGAGTTTTCTCATTTGTTAATTTAGCTTTAACAAAGGCTTGCGTGAAGTAATGTCTAGTGACGCGGTCGGTGTTTGAGCGTGTAAATGTAGGCTTGATCACATGAGTGATTTCGAATACTGTGCTACTTTGCTGCGTTGAATTCGGTAGCCGTGATGTTGTAAATTCACGGAAGGATAATTTGAAAAAATAAATCTACTGAAATTCTTACCTTTAACTTGGAAGGATTCATTCACCACAGATGTTGTACCTTTAATTACCATTAGAGGAGCATTTGCTACGGGAAGAAGTAAAATAATATGTTAGAAACCATAGTTAATTTTTTGAATGCGCTACTTTGGGGCAAGTTGTTAGTTTATGGACTGGTAGGTGCTGGTCTTTATTTCAGTATTAGACTTGCCTTTATCCAGTTAACTCACTTTAAACATTCCATTAAAGTTATGACCATGAGCCGACAAGGTTGCGATAGCGGACTTTCTTCATTTCAAGTCTTTTGCACCAGTATGGCTGCTCGTGTCGGTGCCGGTAATATGGCAGGTGTTGCTGTCGCTATCGGTGCAGCAGGCCCTGGTGCGGTATTTTGGATGTGGCTCATCGCTATTTTAGGTATGGCGACTGCTATGGTTGAATCAACCTTAGCACAGGTTTATAAAGTTCGAGATCATAATGGTCAGTTTCGTGGTGGCCCTTCTTATTATATGGAGAAAGGACTGGGTCAGAGATGGATGGGCATTTTATTTGCAGTCTTTCTGATTATTGCATTTGGTTTAGTATTCAATGCAGTACAAGCAAATACTATCACTGGTGCTATGGAACGGGTATTTGGTTTTAATCCTACTTATGTCGGGATTGGATTGGTCGTCGCTAGTGGCTTTGTGATTGTAGGCGGTCTACGTAAAGTGGCGCGAGTCTCAGAGTTTATAGTGCCTATCATGGCGTTAGCCTATATTCTCGTTGCTTTCATTATCGTTATGTTCAATTTAGATCAACTCCCTGCAATTATTAGCTTAATTGTGAAGAGTGCTTTTGGGTGGCAAGAGGCTGCGGCTGGCGGTGTGGCTTATACTGTCTCGCAAGCGATGCAAGCGGGTATTGCTCGTGGACTTTTCTCGAATGAAGCGGGTATGGGGAGTGCGGCAAATGTTGCAGCAAGTGCATCACCTAACCCTAATCATCCTGCATCTCAAGGCTTTGTCCAAATGATGGGGGTATTTGCCGATACTATCGTTATTTGTACTGCAACGGCTGCGATCATCCTGTTATCTGGGGATATTGGCACTAGTGAGGATGGTATTCGACTCACTATCAATGCCATGTCTACTCATGTTGGAGATTGGGGGGGGGCATTTATTGCAGTCGCAATTTTCTTATTTTGTTTTACCTCTATTATTGCAAACTATTCTTATGCTGAAACGAATGTGATGTTTTTGACTGGCAATAGTACCAAGGCACTACCCTTATTCCGCTTATGTGTATTAGGTATGGTGATGTTTGGCGCCGTTGCAAAGATTAGTCTAGTGTGGAATTTAGCTGATGTCTCAATGGGGCTTATGGCTACAGTAAATATTGTGGCATTACTGCTTTTATCTGGGTTGGCTATCCGAGTCATTAACGATTATCGTGAGCAGCTTAAAACAGGGAAAATGCCAGAATTTGATCGCAGTAAGTTTCCTGAGCTTATGGATCAACTAGATAATGATATTTGGCAAGATACAGGTGATGCTAAATCAGCTAAAGTACTGTAATTCATTAGCTTAGCATTATTCTTTAGTTTGTTTATTATTGCTATTGCAAAAACCACGTATGCAATACGTGGTTTTTTTATCTCTGGTAAGTATGATGGTAAGGTCTTCTTTTTCAATTGGAGTTTTTGATGTTGATATTGGTTTCACCGGCTAAAACCCTCGATTTTGAGCAGCCCCCCTTAACTCAAGTCTATTCTCAGCCTGATTTTTTATACCATAGCCAAGAGTTGATCCAAGTTTGTCGACAGTTAGCTCCGAGTGATATAGCAACACTAATGAAAGTCAGTGATAAAATTGCAGGTTTAAATGCTGCCCGTTTTGAAGGGTGGCAACCTCAATTTACTTTAGAAAATGCCAAACAAGCCATTTTTGCTTTTAGAGGCGATGTGTACACAGGCTTTGATGCCGATACATTATCATCACAAGAGCTAGAACGCGCTCAGTCACAGTTGCGTATTTTGTCGGGGTTGTATGGTTTATTGCGCCCCTTGGATTTAATCTTGCCTTATCGTTTAGAAATGGGGACTGCATTAAATAATGCTAGAGGTAAGAATCTTTATGATTTTTGGGGAGATATATTAACGCTAGCCGTTAACAAAACGCTAACGGAACAGGGTGATAGGATAGTCGTTAATTTAGCCTCTAATGAATATTTCAAAGCGATAAAAGTGAGACAGTTAGATGGGCAATTAATCACACCAGTATTTAAAGATTATAAAAATGGTCAATATAAAGTGATTAGCTTTTTTGCTAAGCGAGCTCGAGGCATGATGGCGCGGTATATTATTAAACAGCAGATAAACTCTATCGATGAATTAATAAAATTTGATGCAGCAGGCTATTACTACAGCGAAGAGCATAGTACGCAGAGTGAGCCGACTTTTTTACGTGAAGCACAATAGGAAATAGAAGGGAATAATAGAGAACGGTTAACGTCATTCTCTATTACTCCATTTACTTGTTATTTTATTTCACTCGCCAATGGAGTAAGTACTATATTCGAATTTGCCATGAGATAAGCAAATTGTGCATAGGCAGCAACATTTTGCGCTAATGCTGCGGGATCAATTTTGTCTAAAGTATCATTTGGGGTGTGATGATAGTCAAAGTAATCGCGGCCATCCTGTCTCAGAGAGGCAACGGGTACTCCCTGTGCGGGCAACATTGAAATATCGGGTCCCGCTGAAGCCTGATTACTTCCAAGCGTAACGCCATTCAAGGTCATAGGTTTTAATATATTTTGCACTTTTGTGAATACGCCTTCATTTACTTTTGTATCAATTTGGTAAATGCGCCCAGCACCAAAATCAGATTCAGCGGCAATATAATGCAAAGGTAATTCTGCTTTATGGGCTTCAGCATAGGCTTTTCCTCCCATGAGACCAATCTCCTCCGCTGCATAAAGTACTACTCTTACCGTACGTGCAGGTTTTATCGGTAAATCTTGGATATGTTTTGCCGCCGCAGTCACAATGGCAACACCGGCACCGTCATCAATCGCGCCAGTACCTTCATCCCAAGAATCTAAATGAGCACCAATGAGTACTATTTCATTGGGCTTACTACTGCCCGTTACTTCGGCAATGACATTGTAAGAGGTATTAAAACCTGAGTTCTTTGGTGACATCTGCAACTCGAGTATTGCATTTGGATCGCGTCTTAGCATTGCAGTGACTAAGTCTGCATCGGGATTTGACATTGCCGCTGCGGGGATTTTGGGTACACCATCTTGGTAACGCATCACACCTGTATGGGCCATGCGATCGTGATCTGTGCCAATCGATCGGATAATAATCGCTACAGCTCCTTTCTCTGCCGCAGCAACAGCACCTTTAGAACGTCCTCCAACACTCTTACCGTATCCTTCACCCGTGATATGCCGTTCAGTCTTTTGGTCAATAAAGGCTATCCTACCTTTGACATCCTCAGGGTTTGCTTGTTTAAGCGCTTCTAAGCTATCAAAACGGATGATCTTCGCTTGAATTCCTGTCGTTGGTGTTGCAACACTACCACCAAGAGCGGTGATTACCAGAGGCTGTTCAACGGGAAAGGTTATCTTAGCTTTGGCTTCACCGCGTTCCCATATGGGGACTTGTACTGGTTCTTTATATACTCGATCAAACCCGAGATGAGTTAATTTATCCATGGCCCAATTTACCGCAATAATATCTTTAGGACTTCCAGCTAGTCTAGGTCCGACTTCAACGGTTAAGGATTCTACGATGTCGTATCCTAATGATGAGGATAATGCGGTTTGTTGTAATAGGTAGGCATCGTTATTTGTTATTGACATTGTTTCAACGTGATTTTGGCAAGCGTTTAAGCTGCTAATTAAAAGACCTGTCATCAATGTTGTTTGGTAGCGCTTCATAGGTTTCCTTTATTTTTATTAAGCATGTCCCACTTTTAAAAACAATCTAGCAAAAAGTGTGCTTTATGTCCCGACTATATCTGTAAGGCAACGCTATATTAGCGCAGGGGTTAGATTTAGGAGAAGAAGTGCGTAATGAATATTGAATTAATGCAGGAGCGAGCCGATCATGCTGTAGTGCTATTAAAGGCACTCGCAAACGAACGCCGTTTATTTATCCTTTGTTATTTATTGAATGAAGGAGAAATGTGTGTTGGCGAAATGAACAAGAAATTAGGCTTAAGTCAATCGGCACTGTCGCAACACCTTGCTTGGTTACGCAAAGATAATTTAGTAACCACACGCAAAGAAGCGCAAACGGTATTTTACTCACTGAAAAGTGATGAAGTACGGGAGATGATCCATCTACTGAATAACATCTATTGTCATTGATATTTTTCAGATATAAAAAAACCGGCAATTGCCGGTTTTTTTTGATTTGCTAGTCATTAAGCAGCGATTGCTTTGATCTTAGCGTTCAAACGAGCCTTTTGACGAGCGGCTTTATTCTTGTGAATAAGACCTTTAGTCGCCATACGGTCAACGATTGGTTGTGCAACAGCAAAAGCTTCTGTTGCCGTTTTGTGATCGCCTGCTTTAATTGCAGCGATTACTTTTTTAACGTATGTACGTAACATTGAGCGACGGCTGGCGTTATGCTGACGACGCTTTTCAGATTGAAGCGCGCGCTTCTTTGCAGACTTGCTATTAGCCAAGGTGCAACTCCTAAAAACTGGATTTGATACTTTTAAAGGCCGAGGAATATGCCTGCATTTAGTCACTTTGTCAATGACTATGATTGAATATTCATCATAAAGATAAATTAATCCAACCTGCCTTGGCTATCTTCAACCCAACTCGTGTAATATGTGGCGCAATTCTAACAGCTATTGCCGCGGTGTGACAGAGCCTGAGTCGATTTTTTGAGATGAATCACCTAATCAATTCGATGTAGGTCTGGGGGACGTTTGAGTAGAAAATTATTAAGATCTGGTATGATAGTCAGTGCAATGACATTGATATCCCGTGTTTTAGGTTTGATAAGAGATGTTGTAGTTGCAAACTTGATGGGAGCCGGAACCAGTGCGGATGTTTTTTTCTTCGCCAATAAAATTCCAAATTTTTTACGCCGCTTATTTGCAGAAGGTGCATTTGCACAAGCATTTGTTCCTGTTTTAACTGAATATCAGGAAAAGCATTCATCGGAGGAAACCCGTGAGTTATTGAGTAAGGTAGCGGGAACACTTGGTTTGTTAGTGACAATAGTCACCTTAGTTGGAGTAATAGCGTCACCTGTATTATCGGCACTATTTGGTGGCGGTTGGTTCATCGCATGGCTTAACAATGAGCCTGATGGTGCGAAATTTGAACTTGCTACCGTCGTGCTTAAAATTACTTTCCCTTATTTGTGGTTTATCACTTTTACTGCCTTAGCTGGCTCAATTTTAAACACCCGAGGACGTTTTGCGGTATCGGCTTTTACGCCTGTATTTCTTAACGTGGCGATTATTGCTGCGGCTATTTTCTATGCACCAACATCGACTCAACCTGAAATCACTCTCGCTTGGGGGGTGTTTTGTGGTGGATTGATTCAGTTTTTATTTCAAATTCCCTTTCTTTTGCGAGAAAATGCGCTTGTTAAACCTTCTTGGGGCTGGAATCACCCTGGTGTCGTTAAGATTAGAACGCTAATGATCCCTGCATTATTTGGTGTATCTGTTTCACAAATTAACCTTTTGTTTGATACCTTTATTGCTAGTTTTTTGATGACAGGCTCAATTAGTTGGCTTTATTACTCTGATCGATTGTTGGAGTTTCCGCTTGGGCTTTTTGGGATTGCGATTGGAACGGTTATTTTACCTGCACTTTCACGAAACCATGTTAATGCTGAAGGCGCTGGTTTTGGTAAAACCATGGACTGGGGAATAAAAGCGATTTTATTGCTTGGGTTGCCTGCAATGATGGGATTAATCGTATTAGCTAAGCCCATGTTGATGGTGCTGTTTATGCGCGGCGCTTTCTCTGTTCACGATGTAGAAATGGCTTCCTATAGTTTGATGGCTTACGGTAGTGGTTTACTTAGCTTTATGCTGATTAAAGTGCTGGCGCCAGGATATTACTCCCGCCAAGATACTAAGACGCCCGTACGATATGGCATTATTGCTATGATTACTAACATGGGGTTTAACCTCTTGTTTGCGGTACCTTTTGGATATGTTGGATTGGCGATTGCGACCTCCATGTCAGCATTGCTCAACGCGACATTACTATACCGAGGTTTGCATTTAGCGGGGGTATATCGAGTTTCGAAGCCAACGATGGTGTTTTTTGCTAAAGCCGTGGTCTCTACAGCCTTGATGGTGGTAGTCTTATACTACTTTTTGCCGTCACAATCCCAATGGCTAGAATGGCACCTGATTGAGCGTGGGAAGGCTTTGATGGGCTTAATTGCTTTGGGGGCTGTAACTTATCTGCTTGGGTTACTTGTGTTTGGAATTCGTCCTTGGTCAATGAAACGGGGAGCATGATTGCTGATTCTCATCGCTAGCTGTTATATAATCAGCCGATTTGCGCTTAGCAGTTGTCTAACGTTATGGAATTAATCCGCGGTATACATAACATTTTGTCATCTCACCATGGGTGTGTTTTGACTATAGGTAATTTTGACGGTGTTCATCGTGGTCATGCTCAAGTGATTACCAACTTAGTGCAGAAGGCGAAGCAATTATCGCTGCCATCGACGGTGATGACGTTTGAACCTCAACCACAAGAGTTGTTCAGCGGTGATAATGCTCCCGCTCGTTTGAGTTTATTACGTGATAAAGTCATTTTACTCGATGAGCTAGGTGTTGAGCGGTTAGTGTGTGTTAACTTTAATCGCGCTTTTGCGAGTCAACCTGCAGAGCATTTTATTGAAGAATTGTTAGTTCGTAAGCTCGGTGTCAAATATCTGGTTGTGGGTGATGATTTTTGTTTTGGCCAAGGCCGTAAAGGTAATTTTGACATGCTCATGCATGCTGGGGAGCGTTTCGGCTTTACGGTTGTGAGTACGCAGAGTTTTATTGTGGGGTCCCAGCGGGTGAGTTCCACTGCTGTGCGTGAACAATTGGCGAAGGGCAATCTTGAGCAGGCGAGACGTCTATTAGGTCATCCTTTTACACTCAGTGGTCGTGTTGCACATGGGCAAAAAATTGGCCGTACTATCGGATTTCCTACTGCGAATATTGCCTTAAAGCGCAATGTTGTGCCGGTACGCGGTGTGTTTGCGGTTAAATGTTATTGGGATAACAGCGATATTTATGAGGGCGTAGCCAATATTGGGTTTCGCCCGACAGTGAACGGTCAAGTGTGTCAGCTTGAGGTGCATCTTTTTGATTTTGAAGATGACATTTACGGCAAACATGTTGAAGTCGAGTTGGTGGCTAAACTCCGAGATGAGCAGCCTTTTGACTCATTGGATGCGCTAAAAAAACAGATTTTAAATGATGCAAATGAAGCCCGAGCTTTATTTGGTAATGATGCAGGCTGAAATTTATCAGTTTAATTAACGGTATAGGATCAATGAGCGACTATAAATTTACTTTGAATTTGCCGGAAACAGAGTTTCCGATGCGTGGTAATTTGGCAAATCGCGAGCCAGAGATGTTAGAGCGCTGGACAAAAGACGGTTTGTATCAGCAGATCCGTGATAGCCGAATTGGCCGTACTCCCTTCATTTTGCATGACGGCCCACCGTATGCAAATGGCAGTATTCATATTGGTCACTCAGTTAATAAAATCCTCAAGGACATTATTGTTAAGTCAAAAACCATGTCTGGTTTTGACGCGCCTTATGTTCCAGGTTGGGATTGCCATGGTTTACCTATTGAGCTGAAAGTTGAGCAAAAAGTGGGTAAGCCTGGTCAAAAAATCACTGCAGCAGAATTCCGTGAAGAATGCCGTAAATACGCTGCAGAGCAAGTTAACGGCCAACGTGAAGACTTTATCCGTTTAGGTGTGTTGGGTGATTGGCAAAATCCGTACTTAACGATGGATTTTTCAACAGAAGCTAATATCGTTCGTTCTTTATCGAAAGTGATTGAAAGTGGTCACTTGCATAAAGGCGTCAAACCTGTGCATTGGTGTACCGACTGTGGTTCAGCGTTAGCTGAAGCCGAAGTCGAATATGAAGATAAGACATCACCTGCTATTGATGTGGCGTTTGTCGCCGCTGACAGCAAAGCCGTTGCGGCTAAGTTTGGGGTAAGCGATTACTCGCATCCTGTCTCTATGGTCATTTGGACGACCACGCCATGGACGTTACCTGCGAACCGCGCCTTGTCTTTGAGTCCGGAGCTGGATTACAGCTTAGTCGAATTCGAAAAAGACGGTGTGACACAAGCGCTTATTTTAGCTGAAGTCTTGGTTGAATCTTGCCTGACTCGCTATAACGTAGAAAGCCATACAGTGCTTGGTACAACCAAAGGCGCCGCGCTTGAGCTTGTCTGCTTTAATCACCCGTTCTTGGATTTTGATGTGCCTGCAATTTTAGGCGATCACGTCACTACTGATGCGGGTACCGGTATCGTTCATACTGCACCGGGTCATGGCCAAGACGACTTTGTTGTTGGTCAAAAGTACGGTTTAGAAGTTGCAAACCCTGTTGGCGATAATGGTGTATATAAGCCTGATACTAAGTATTTTGCTGGGCAACATGTTTTTAAAGCTAACGATAACGTCGTCGCTTTGCTGAGAGAAAAAGGTGCCTTGCTGAATCACGTGGCTTACCGTCACAGCTACCCACATTGCTGGCGCCACAAAACACCAATTATCTTCCGCGCGACACCGCAGTGGTTCATCTCTATGGATAACCACGGCCTACGCACGCAAGCATTGAAAGAAATCGAACAAACCCAATGGATCCCTGATTGGGGCCAAAGTCGTATCGAAAAAATGGTTGAAAACCGCCCTGACTGGTGTATCTCACGCCAACGTACTTGGGGTGTGCCTATCACGCTGTTTGTGAACCGAGAAACCGAAGAGTTGCATCCTGATAGCGTGTCGTTAATGGAACGCGTGGCGAATCGTATCGAACAGCAGGGCATTCAAGCCTGGTGGGATCTTGATGCCGCTGAATTGCTGGGTGATGAGGCGGATCAATACCGTAAAGTGACTGATACTTTGGACGTTTGGTATGACTCAGGTTCAACCTTTTCATCAGTAGTTGCTGCACGCCCTGAATTCCATGGTCATGGTGTTGACTTGTATCTTGAAGGTAGCGATCAACATCGCGGTTGGTTTATGTCATCTTTGATGATATCAACTGCGATGAATGGTAAAGCTCCTTATAAACAAGTGCTTACCCACGGTTTTACCGTTGATGGTAAAGGCCGTAAGATGTCAAAGTCCATCGGTAACGTGATTGCGCCGCAAACTGTCACTAACAAATTAGGCGCCGATATTCTGCGTTTATGGGTGGCAGCAACCGATTACAGCGGTGAGATGACGGTTTCTGACGAAATTTTAAATCGCAGCGCCGATGCTTACCGTCGCATTCGTAACACGGCTCGATTCCTATTAGCCAACTTAAATGGTTTTGATCCCGCTAAGGATCTAGTGGCCGTGGAAGATATGGTGGCGTTAGATCGTTGGGTTGTTCGCCGTGCCGCTGCGCTGCAACAGGAAATTATCGAAGCCTATGATCAATATAACTTCCATATAGTGACGCAAAAACTGATGCAGTTCTGCTCGGTTGAGTTAGGCAGTTTCTATCTGGACATCATTAAAGATCGTCAATATACGGCTAAGCAAGAAGGCCATGCGCGCCGTAGTTGTCAATCGGCGCTGTTCCACATTGCTGAAGCTATGGTGCGTTGGATTGCGCCAGTTCTCAGCTTCACTGCCGATGAAGTGTGGCAACTATTGCCTGGTGAGCGTGATGCTTATGTCTTTACCCAAGAATGGTATCAAGGCTTGAAATCAGTCACGTTAGCGACGGATTTGAGCGATGACTATTGGCAGCAGTTGCTGGCAGTTCGTAATGAAGTGAACAAAGTGATTGAACAAGCTCGGCGCGACAAACGTATCGGAGGTTCATTAGAAGCCGAAGTGACCTTGTTTGCGGATGCCACTTTGACTGAGCAATTAACCCATATTGGCGATGAATTAAGATTTGTGTTGTTGACCTCTGAAGCCAAAGTATTGCCTTTAGCTGATGCAACAACTGAAGCGGTTGAGACTGAGTTGGCATCACTTAAATTAGTGGTTGCTTCAAGCACAGCAGAGAAGTGTGAGCGTTGCTGGCATCATAGAGAAGAAGTTGGCACTATCGAGGCTCACCCAACATTGTGTACTCGCTGCGTAACTAACATTGAAGGCGACGGCGAAGTTCGTCAGTTTGCATAAAGGATCTGTATGCCATTAACTTGGAAAGACAGTGGCTTACGTTGGTATTGGGTAGCTGTGTTGGTGTTTTTAGCCGATCAGCTATCTAAGCAATGGGTCTTAGCCAATTTTGATTTGTTTGAATCGGTGCAGTTATTGCCCTTTTTTAATTTTACTTACGTACGTAACTACGGTGCAGCCTTTAGCTTTTTAAGTGAAGCCGGAGGCTGGCAGCGCTGGCTGTTTACGATTGTTGCTGTTGGATTCAGTACTTTACTGACGGTATGGTTGCGTAAGCAATCGGCTTCTTTGTGGAAGCTGAATCTGGCCTACACCTTAGTGATTGGTGGTGCCCTAGGCAATTTAGTCGACAGATTAATGCACGGTTTCGTGGTTGATTTTATCGATTTCTTTTGGGGTAAGAGCCACTATCCAGCATTCAATATCGCCGATTCGGCGATTTGTATTGGTGCTGTGTTGATCATTTGGGATGCATTTTTAAGCGGTAAATCAGAGCAAGATACAACGGAAGGAGTTAAGAAGTGACTATAACTCGTTCTTTATTATGTCATATGAATATTGTACTAGAGGATGGTTCAACTGCCGATAGCACTAAAGCCTCGGGTAAACCCGCTCGATTAAATGTGGGCGACGGCACTTTGAGTCCGGCATTTGAGGCACAGTTAGCCGATCTTTATGAGGGGGACAAACACAGTTTTACCCTCGAAGCGATTGATGCTTTTGGTGAATCTAATCCTGATGCTATCCATTATATGGATAGAAGCCGTTTCCCTGCGAATATGGACTTGGAAGCAGGAGTGATAGTGAGCTTTGCAGGTCCAGGCGGCAGCGAGATCCCTGGGATTGTGCGTGAAGTCGCGGGGGATTCAATTACCGTTGATCTTAATCATCCCTTAGCGGGCCGTAAGGTGACATTTGAATTGGATGTCGTAAAGGTACTATAAGATGAAACTCGATCCTACAAGCCCAAGCTTGAATATTTTACTCGCCAATCCACGTGGTTTTTGTGCTGGAGTGGATCGTGCTATCAGTATTGTCGAACGGGCGTTGGAATTGTTTTCACCGCCAATCTATGTTCGCCATGAAGTTGTGCATAACCGCTATGTCGTGCAAAATCTGAAGGATCGTGGTGCGGTTTTTGTCGAAGAGCTTGATCAAGTGCCTGATAATAATATTGTTATCTTCAGTGCCCACGGTGTATCTCAAGCGGTGAGACAAGAAGCTAAGGCGCGAGGGCTGAGAGTCTTTGATGCGACGTGCCCCTTAGTGACTAAAGTGCATCTTCAGGTGACGCGTGCCAGCCGCAAAGGTATTGAGTGCATCCTGATTGGCCATGAAGGGCACCCTGAGGTCGAAGGTACTATGGGTCAATACGATAATCCTAATGGTGGAGTTTATCTGATTGAATCGCCAGCCGATGTTGAAGCTTTGGAAGTGCGTGACCCCAATAATCTCTGCTTCGTGACACAAACTACATTGTCTGTAGATGATACTTTGGACATTATTGTTGCCTTACAAAAAAGGTTTCCCTCTATTGAAGGTCCGCGAAAAGACGATATCTGTTATGCAACGCAGAATCGTCAAGATGCGGTACGTAATTTGTCTGCAGACGTTGATTTGTTGATTGTTGTTGGCTCAAAGAACAGCTCTAACTCTAATCGTTTACGCGAGCTAGCATTGAAAACAGGAACCCAGTCTTATCTGGTGGACACCGCGGATGATGTTGAGTCTAGTTGGTTTGATAATGTTACACGTGTAGCAGTGACTGCAGGCGCATCTGCTCCCGAGGTCTTAGTTCAACAAGTTGTTCAAGCTATCGCGACACTCGCCCCTAGTGTGGTCACAGAGGTTGAAGGCCGTAAAGAAGATACAGTTTTTGCGGTACCTGCTGAATTACGGTAACACTAAGTTGTTTTATTCAAATGATAAAAAGAGGCATCATGCCTCTTTTTTTTGCCCTGAATATTTGAAATTCATGTAAAGCATAATGGTAGTCGTACTTAGATATAATTGTTACTGGATAGTTACATTTTACTCATCTATTATTAACTACCGTAGTGCCTTTGTTGTAACATTAAGATTTTTAAAAGGTAAGCAGCTGAAAAGCTTGTCAAAAACATGACTAGAATCGAACGGTTTGAACAAAGTCATTTCCAACAAGGCTTCTCATTGATAGAAGTGCTTGTCGCGTTAGTGATTTTAGTCATTGGCTTAATAGGCATTTTTAATCTTCATATTATCGCCAAGCGCGGAAGTTTTGAATCATTTCAACAGACGCAAGCTTCTTATTATGCAAGTGACATTATCAATCGGATGAAGCTTAATCCAACACAACTGGCAAGTTACCATGGTGATTATGCTGGTGCTAAAACGGCGATCACGCCTGTATCCCCTGCGTGCGAGGGAGTTACTCTCTGTACGCCAGCCCAATTAGTTAATTGGGATTTGTATGAATGGCAGTCCGCTTTTTCCGGTGAGAATGAGGTCGTTGGTTCTCAGCATGTTGGTGGTTTAGATACGCCAACTGCCTGTATTCGAGTTAACGCCAATACAGTTTCTATCACTATGACATGGCGAGGGATTACTGAAACGAGTGATGGCATAGATAACGTAGATTGTGGAACCGCCAGTAAAAGACGGCGCGTTTTTACTCTGCAGACGGTGATTTAGATGGCGATAAAACGCTTTAATATAGCGATTATTCATTATCAAACTGGGCTGTCATTGGTTGAGCTTATGGTCGCTATGGTTATTGGCCTATTTTTAACCGCGGGCGTATTTACCATGTTTAGTATGTCATCTTCGAATGTGACAACCACAAGCCAATTTAATCAATTACAGGAAAATGGCCGCATAGCTTTAGCAATTCTTGAGCGTGATTTGAGCCAACTTGGCTTTATGGGTGATATGACGGGTACTGACTTTGTTCTTGGTTCCAACACCCAAGTGAATATTGCTGCCGTAGCGAATGATTGTGTTGGTGATGGTTTGAATAATGCTACCTTGCCAAATAATACACCTGCACATTTTCGACGCTTGTGGGGCTATGAGCAGGGCGTTGGTGCATCCCCTTTCGATTGCCTTAACAACGTCAATAACAATACTGATGTAGTACAAATTAAAAGGTTAATTGGTCCATCCCTTGCTGCTCCTTCTGGTAATAATATTTTTGTTGTAGCTAATGCTAGCCAAGCGATTTTTTTTACAGGTAACTCTTCTCCCACTATGACGAATGGGCGGATATGGGAGTACCAGCATCATGTGTACTTTATTAGTAATGATGCAGCTAAAACTCCAGTGTTACGTCGTAAAACCTTGACTAATTCTGGAATGAATAACGACGAGCAATTGGTTGAGGGAATTGAAAATCTCCGTATTCTCTATGGTTTTGATAATGATGGAGATGATACGCCAGATAGTTTTCTTTCTGCCGAGAATGTTAGTAATTTAATGTGGGAAAATCAGACTTTTCAGCGACTGGTTGCCTTGAAATTATTTGTATTAGTGCGATCGGTACAAGTTGATGCTAGCTACACTAACGAAACTCAGTATCAATTAGGTGACAAAACGATTGAAGCACCTAAGGATAGTTATCGGCGTAAGGTGATGTCTACGACAGTTGTATTGGAAAACCCAGTATTGATCCGTAGTTAAATGAGGTTTCTGATGAGCAAACAGCGTGGAATAGTGCTTTTTTTTGCACTGATTGTATTGATCATTATGACCGTCATTGGTGTTGCATTGGCTGTCAATTCTACGCAATCACTTCGTATGTCAGGCGCAGGTTCTGAACGAATTGAGGCAAAAGCGCTTGCTGATGGTGGTTTACAGCAGGTTATTACAAATTACCAAGGGGCACTTTTTGCTAACCTTGGCTTAGTAACTTCGGAAACTCTCTTTAATGGAACGCAGCAATTAACTCCGCTCCCACTTACTGGAGTTAGGGATGTTAGTTGTCAGCGAACAGACAGGGCGACTGGCGCTAATTTAGTGAGTTGTCGACGAGTGGAAATTAGCAGTACAACAACGTTTGGTCGAGACAATTTAGGGCAGATCACTGTTGTTGCTGGGATTGAACAGCAAGTACTAACAGGAAATTAATATCATGTTAAATAAGTGCTTAATAGGTCTTTTGACTGCATTAATTATTATGTTAGATGCAGTATATGCCGATGATACTGAACTATATCTTATTGATTCTACAGTCCGTTCAGGTAAGCGACCACAAGTGTTATTTATTTTCGATAACTCTGGCAGCATGTCGACAATTGAAGAGAATGCCGTGACGTCTTACTGTTCTGAAGCAGGTAAAGCTGCGGGGACTTGTAGTTATCCTACTGGATTTGATAATTTCCTCTCGGGTTATTCTGGTTATATCAATAATAAAGGGACCTATTGGAATGCGGGTGGTATAGATAATACTAATAATATGCCAACACCGGATAAGCCTAATGATGCTCGACGCTTCTATTTAGATAATAATAACTGTAATACAGCAGCAAAAGCATTAGTGGATAAAGGACGTTATACAGGTTATTTACGAGAGTTTAGCAGCAACCGAAATACTTGGAATAATCTAGCGGATAATAATGGATTTAATCAGAATGATATAGTGGATTGTTATGAAGATATTCTTAATGGAGACCCTGTTAATCCAGGAAAACTAAAAGGTGTAGCTTTTAAAAATGGATATCCAATAAATAATAAATCAATGTATACCACAGGGAGTGGTGAAGCAGATCGTTTGTCGAGTTTGAGTAATACTCAATTTGGTTCTGGTCAGCCTGTTACCTTATATAGTGCACATTATCTTGTTTGGCATAAATGGGCGACGACAACAGAAGAAGGTAAAAGTAGTGGTGGTGTAGGTACTCGGCTTGATGTTGCCAAAAGTGCGTTGATTTCTGCACTAGAATCGCTAGCAATTCCTATTGATGCTGGACTTGCAATTTTTAATTTAAATTACCCTAATGAGGGTGATGCTGACGGTGGTCGAATCGTTTATGATCTAACTGAGATGAACAGCATTAATAAAGTGAATCTGACTTCACTTATTAAAAATATGCCAGCAAAAACTAATACACCACTTTGCGAAACACTTTATGAAGCATATCAGTACTTTAGTGGTGGGCAAGTGACTTTTGGCAATAAAGATAAAAATGGCACAGGGAATAATAAAATTGATGGATATACTCCAAATAATCCTCCAAGTATATTAACCTCTGGGAGTTATACGACGCCATTTAAAAAATGTCCCGATACCGCTTATATTATCTATATTACCGATGGCGCACCAACATTAGATAAATCGGCAGATACGCTTATTAATGGTTTAGTTGCAAACGCCAAAAACCAAGCTGCTAACTATGCTGCATTCTCGTTTACTAATGCTGGAAATAAGACAGAAACAAGCTACATGCCTGCACTCGCTGCTTATATGTATAACAATGATATTGTTATTGGAAATAAAGACTCTTTAGGTGTTGATAATAAACAAAATATACGGGTGTTTACTATCGGTTTTTCTGATGGTGCAGATGAGGCCGCAGCTCTGTTAGAAGAGACTGCTTTTAGGGGAGGGAATCCTCGTGGAAGTAATAATATCTCTAAGGGATATTATGTCGCTAAAAATGGGCTCGATTTAGTTTCAGCGTTAGAAGATGCTTTGAAATCAATTTTGACAATAGATTCATCTTTTACCTCGCCAAGTATTGCGAGTAATAACTTTGATAAGACTCAAACCTATAATTCAGCATATTATGCAATGTTTTTACCCGGCAATGGACCTCGATGGAGTGGTAATCTTAAAAAACTAAAAGTCAATGCGGCAGGCGAAATTGTAGGCCCTGGTGGAAATAATAAAGCAATTGATTCAAATGGTAATATTGCAAATGATGTTTGCACATATTGGAATACTTGCTCCGAATCAAATGATGGTAATAAAGTTCTTTTTGGAGGAGTCTTACCTTCGTTGAGAGCTAAGCTTAAAAATCGAACTATTTATACCAATAATGGTTCAAGTTTGATTAATTTTTCCAGTTCTTCTTTTATCTCAGGGCATTCTCAGGCGGATTTTGATTGGTTATATGGTGTGGATGTTGATGATGAAAATAACAACAACAATACATCAGACGCTAGAGAAGACGTTATGGGCGATCCACTTCACTCTAAACCCTTAGCTATCAATTATGGTAGTACAACAAATTTGGATGTACGGATTCTTGTTGGCACTAACCAAGGGTTAGTGCATATGTTTAAGGATTCAGATACAGGTAATAATGATTATAGTGTGGGTTCTGTTGAGGAGTCATGGGCATTTATTCCTAATGAACTTTGGGGCAATATTCCGCTATTAAGGCAAAATCCAGCGACCGGGGTGCATTCAATATACGGTATGGATCTATCACCTGTGGCATACACTGAAAGCGATGCAACAGGTAAGCTCACTAAGGCTTGGGTGTATTTAGGTATGCGAAGTGGCGGTGCATCCTACTACGCTTTAGATATTACAGCCGTTGATGCCCCAACATTTAAATGGATGATTAACTCGGATAGCACTTCCTTTGAGGATCTAGGCCAAACATGGTCTGAACCTGTAGTCACTTACATTCCCGGAGTCAAGGACCCTATATTGATATTCGGTGGGGGAATGGCATCATCTGATGGTTCTGGTGCTGCAGTTTATATTGTTAATGCGGATACTGGTGCATTTATCACTAAATTTACTGCTGACGATATGGGGAGTGTTGTTACCAAAGTGGCAGTGCTAGACAGTGACAACGATGGTGCAACGGATCGTATATATGCCAGTGATATTACGGGTAATGTATGGCGTATTGATTTGGCTAGCACGACTCAAAGTGAGTGGACTATTTTTAAATTTGCTTCCATTGCGGGTGAGTCCCCTAACAATCGAATGTTCTTTGCTGAGCCTGTCGTCGCACAAACTCAATTTAATAATGTTCATTCAGAGAGTGGTGTCTTAAGTTATCAAAAAATACCTTATGATGCGGTCACTATAGGAACAGGAAACCGCAACCATCCTTTAGATATGACGACAAACGATATGTTTTATGTCTTTCAAGATAGAAATGTTGTCACGCAAATTTTTGAAGAAAAACCTTCAGTACTAACCATTAACGATCTTTACGACGTTAGCAGTAGTTCCCCAGTTAGTGAGTCAGATAATGTTGCTTTTGGTAAAACGAGGGGCTGGTATTACGATTTTACTGCCAACGGAGAAAAAAGCTTATCTGCTTCACTTATTTTTGATGGCAAAGTTTATTTTACATCCTTTGTGCCCCCCACAAATCAAGCGGTAGATTTAGATGCCGGCGTTTGTGGTTTTTCTGGTCAAGGGCGATTATATGTATTTGATTTACATAAGGGCACGCGTACCTATAATCAGGTTTATTATGAGGTTGGTGAGCGGGTACCTGATACACCCCAAATCGTCATTCCAAAACCTGAGGACGGTGAGGAGGTTAAAGCATATATCATCGGTGTTGGTAAAGGTGAGTGTGAAAATGGTGAATGTAAAGGTACGATTGAGTTAGGTAGCGGCTTGGGCGCTAATAAAATTTACTACCATATTAATGAGTGATATTGAATGAAGATCGCCAGAGGTTTTACGCTAATAGAGTTAATGATTACCGTTGCGATAGTCGGAATTCTAGCGGCGATTGCTTATCCATCTTATATTGAATACGTTACTAAAAGTGGCCGTTCTGAAGGCGTTGCAGCAGTGATGCGAGTTGCTAACTTACAGGAACAGTATTACTTAGATAATAAGGCTTATGCTACAGATATGACTAAGTTAGGGTTATCTGCAAGCCCGTTCATCACTGAACATGGACATTATAGTCTTTCTTCTGAAGGGACGAGTAGTTTTAAAATTACGGCGACTGCGAAGGGAAGTCAGGCGAGTCGGGATTCTGTTTGTGCAACTATCACATTAACAGATATCGGTGTTAAAGGGCCATCTGAGGAGTGTTGGAAATGATTAAGCCTATTGTGCTCATATTTATTTCAGTGCCATTACTGGTAGATGCCGCTTCAATTGATATGATTCAGGATTACAAGTGCCATATCACTTTTGCTCAAAGTGAACTGATAGCTTTTTATCGTTGGGAATCGAGCAAAGCTCAACTTAATATGGCTAAGTTACCGAGCAAACAGTTGACGGATAATTTAGGGCGCAAGCATTTTATTCAAGATGTTGTTGAGTGTGTTCCTTTAGGTGATGAATTTAGTAATGAAAAAAGTCAAGAGCTAGACAAAAAAACACCAAGGTAACGTATTGATTTTATTTTATATTTGTATCAGCGTAGAGTGTAATAATTTTAAGTCGTATCATTTCACAACTATAAGAGATGTGTAGATGCCTTAATATCGCTTTTTAGCAACTTATACCTGTTTCACCATAGGCGATTAATCCACCAATATTAACGATTACTCCTTTAGCGGAAGAGGCTTTTGCATTAGCACAATAAATAATGCTGCCACCAGTGGCTAATCCATCCGTTGAGAAGGTAATTGTTTCTACAGAGGATTTCACTATATCAGAGGAGTGAAACCCTTCAATTACTCGCAAGGATTTTGTGCTATCTGCAGTTGAAAATATTCGAATTCCAGTGCTCCAATCAGTTCCTGCTTTACAACTTGACTCCGATTCATATGCACATACAGTCACAGCATTACCATAATTGATGGCTTGGTTTCGGGCAAATACTAAGGTGTCATTGATTTTTCTGATATTATTATCAACACGTGTTGACTCATAAAGTGATATTAATGATGGTGCTCCTATGCTTAATAATATTGCCGCAACGGCAATGGTCACCATCAATTCAACTAAAGTAAAACCAGTAAAAATTTTTAGCATAAGTTAATCCTCGCAAATACTTTGTTTAGTATAAGCGATAATATGGCTATTTTCAGTATATCTAACTTACTCTTCTAAATTCTATCTTTTGATATTTAAATAAATTTAGTTAAATAACTAGTGATGAGCTTTATATCAATTTATGTTTGATTAGCTACAATTTATGTTGCTATCAGTGGAGAACCGAACGCGTCCAGCTTGGTTGACAATAACCGCTCTCGCATAGGGGCTTGTAGCTGATCCTGGGCAATATTTAAGTGTCGCATTTGTCCCTGATGCCAATCCATCAGGTTGAAAACGTATCGCTATACGATTGCATTTAACTATATCTTTGGAATAAAACGCATTAGTTTTAAAGAGTGTTTTTTCATCATTATCGAGTTGATTATTTTCATTAGTATCTACAAAGATGGTGAGGCCTACCTGCCAGTTTTGCGAACACTTGTCGTCAATGAGTGCACAAACAGTGATTTTCCTATTGAATGAAATTGCTTGATTCCGTGCAAGTTGGATCGTTTGTTGAATATTGCGAATACTGCTATCAACTCGATGTCTGGTATAAATATCGTTTAATGAAGGTACTCCAACTGTCAATAAGATGGTTGAAATGGATAGGGTGGTAATAAGCTCAATCAAGCTAAAACCTTTTTGATGAGTATGCATGACATATCCTTGTCTTAATTACGCTTAGCATCCCGCGAGCGAGTTGATTAAGTGATAACTTAAGTAGTAAGTATAAAATCTGACCAGATAATCATTAAATTTTTTTTAGACTTTTATGTGCTAAAAGCGATTTTTGTAGAAACTGTGTTTTATGAGTAAAGCATGACATTCACTTCAATATTAACGTAAGCCCGTGTAAGCTAGTGCTATTCTGTTTGTTTATGTTGATGCAAGGGATGAGGAGTTTTTGATGAAAAAAGTTGAAGCCATTATTAAGCCTTTTAAATTAGATGATGTGCGTGAATCACTTGCAGAGATAGGCATTACTGGGATGACGGTGCTCGAAGTCAAAGGTTTTGGTCGTCAGAAAGGGCATACAGAGTTGTATCGTGGTGCTGAATATATGGTAGATTTTTTACCTAAGGTGAAGATTGAGTTGGTGATCCAAGATGATTTGGTTGATCAAGCTATTGATGTCATTGTTGAAACCGCTCGGACTGGCAAAATTGGGGATGGTAAGATTTTTGTCTCAGATGTTGAGCGTGTGATTCGGATACGTACGGGCGAAGAGAATGAAGAAGCCGTATAATCCATTTTAGATATTAAAGGGCCTCACGGCCCTTTTCTATACAATGAATTCGCGGTAGTTGCATATGGTGCTGACTTTTCTGAAATATCTTTAATGGAAATTAGAATGGTTTGCTTCACTAATGTAGTTATCTCTTATCTGTAACATGGTATAACTTAGCGACGCGAATAGGTTACGAGGTTGTCGTTGTGACTACGAAAAGAATAGTGATCGTTGGTGGTGGTGCTGCTGGTTTGGCTCTTGCATCTAAGTTAGGCCGTAAATGGGGTGGTAGTGATATCATTGATGTGTGCTTGATTGACAGAAGTCCTATCCATATATGGAAGCCTAAATTACATGAAGTGGCTGTTGGAGTAATAGATCAATCTATCGAAGGACTGCTTTATCGTGATCATGGGCTTAAAAATGGCTACCGTTATATTCGTGGTGAGATTGAGCAATGCGATCCTGATACTAAAACTATCCAATTGGCCGCGGTCTATAACGATGATGGGGAATTACTATTAGACCCACGTCCAATAGAGTATGATTTTTTGGTGCTTGCATTAGGTGGTGTTTCTAATAGCTTTAATACATTAGGTGCAGAGGAACATTGTATATTTCTCGATAGTTTAGAAAATGCCAATCTATTTCATCATAAACTACTCGATGCTTTACTGCAGTTAAATGAAACTCAAGAAAGAGTCAGTATCGGCATTGTTGGTGCTGGGGCCACGGGAGTTGAATTAGCTGCTGAGCTTCATCATGTCATTGAGTCTGTTAAAGAATATGGTTATCTTAACATATCTAAGAATCATCTTGATGTGCATCTCATTGAAGCCTCACCTAAAATTCTCCCCCAATTATCTGAACGTGTTAGCGCAAGGGCGCAGGCTGTTTTGGATAAAATTGGTATACGTTTACATATTGGTGTGCAAGTTAAAGAAGTGACCCGTGAGGGTTTTATCACCCAAGATGGTGATGTGATTGAAGCGGGGTTAAAAGTATGGGCTGCTGGTGTAAAGGGGCCTAAAGCCTTTCAAAACTTTACTAAATTACCTATTACTCCACGCAATCAAGTGGAGGTTGATGCTTGTATGCGAGTTAAAGGGCAGATAGATATTTATGCCCTAGGTGATTGTGCCTTATTAATTCAAGACTCTGGACAGCCTGTTCCTCCAAGGGCCCAAGCAGCAGCGCAAATGGCAGACACGTTATTTGATAATATCGTTAACCGGTTACAAGATAAGCCAGAAAAACCCTTTGTTTATAAAGATTATGGCTCGCTGGTTTCCTTGAGTCGGTTTTCTGCGGTGGGTAATTTAATGGGTAATCTACGTTCAGGCACTTTCTTTGTGGAAGGACATATTGCGAGAATTATGTATATTTCGCTATATCAGAGACATTTAGCAAGTTTATATGGGTGGTTTTCAGCGATAGTCTATCGAGTTGCGCAAAAGCTATTGAAATGGCAGCGACCAAAGCTTAAATTGCACTAAAGCGTATTGATATACCAAAATATACGGAGATCGATTGCTCTCCGTATATTTTGGTTAGTAAGTCGTTGTTTAATAATTAAGTATTAGCTAAATGAAGGTTTTTGGGTGTGGGTTTGAAGAGATGGATTGGGGAGTTTTAATCTTTGCGATAAAAAACAAAACCGCCGTTTGGTGTTAGCAATAGGGCGGTTTTATTGGTATAGATATTGAAATAATGGAGAGTTAGAATGCGTAACTTAGGCTTGCAAGCACAGTATCTTTAGTTTTAAAGGCGCCATCAGTCACTTTTTGAGCTCCAGTAAGATCAGTCCCTAACCACGCAAGCGATAGACCAAAACCTGCAAATTCAGTTGACACTCCAATAGAATAATCGGAGTAACTGTCGAAACCTTCGCCATCATCTAGGGCATCGCCAGCATTGTAGCCGTAGTGTAGATCGAGATTCCAATTTTCCACAAATGTGTAGGAATAGTTGAGTTCGGTATAGTGATAGTCTAAGTCGCTTCCTCCATAATCATTGGTAAACCAATAGGCTAGGCGAAAACCTTTAAACTCAACGCCAGCAGTTACTTCAAAGTAACCAAGATCACTCTCACCTGAATAGTTATAACGATAAAGCGTGATATCGTAACTCAAATCATCATTGAGATCGTTGCCATAGGCGACATAAAAATCGTACTCAACATCCGGACCGTTATAGCCTGGCTCGTCAAAGTCCACATTACTTGCCCAAGCACCAACAGATAGGCCAGAGTCAAATCCCCAGTCTATACCCGCTTGGAGAGCGGGATCGCCTGCGGTTTGTGATATGCCACGGAAACGATAGTCGTTAGTCAGACTAATTTCCCCAGTGACTTCGGCGGCGGCAATGCCGGAGAATAGGGTTGTGGTTAGCGCGAGTCCGACAAGCTGTATCAGCCGTTTTTTATTTAGATTGTTATACACGGTATTTCTCCCATTTTCTTTGTTGACTCGGACGTGCTACTAGCGACCATGCTAATCCAATCGCGCCAGTGCATCCGTTGGTTTGCCAAACAACAGCCTAGGAAAACCCGTTGCTGTGACCTCATGGCGAGTTATTGCTAAGATAACTTAGCTTTTTTGAGGCTAACATCAGCCTCATTGATCTCACTTTTGTTCGAAAATGACGTAAACCTTGCGGCAGGGTTCCACTACTTCCCAAGTGCCTTGAAAACCCGCGGGTATAATAAACCTGTCGCCCACAGTGAAAGTCTGCGATTGACCTTGAAGATCGGTGATAACACTTATCCCTTCGAGGATTTCGCAGTACTCGTATTCAGTGTAGTTTATTTTCCAAGCACCTGATTCACTTTGCCAAATCCCACTGTGAAATTGATCACAAGGGCTAGAATAATGATTCTCTAACCTTTGAGTTGGATTGCCAGTTAACAACTTTTCCGTCGGTAACTGGTAGGTTTCGACGGGTGTTTGCGCCGAAGCAAAGCGAATAATGGCGTTGATGCTCACAGTCATTTGCGATTTCCTTGTTGAGCTGACATTCGGCTATTTCATCGTTGGCATCACAAACTCGGCTTGAGTCTGTTTACCCACAGGCCAGCGGGCAGTAATTGCCTTACGCTTGGTATAAAAACGCACGCCATCGGGGCCATGCATATGCAGCGGCCCAAACAGTGAACGCTTCCAACCGCCAAAACTGTGGAACGCCATCGGCACTGGGATCGGTACATTCACTCCAACCATACCGACTTGCACGTGGTGACAGAAATGTCGCGCCGCTTCACCACTTTGGGTGAAAATCGCCGTGCCATTGCCAAATTCGTGTCGGTTAATCAGCTCAAGCGCCGTTGGGTAATCTTTCACGCGCACAATCGCCAGCACTGGGCCAAAGATTTCTTCGCGGTAGATGCTCATTTCAGGCGTGACATGGTCGAACAAACAGGCGCCGAGGAAATAACCCTGTGGATTTTCTTCAACACTCAGTTTACGGCCATCGACCAGCAGCGCTGCACCTTCTTGCACACCGGCTTCAACATATTGGGTGACTTTGGCAAGGTGCTGTTTTGAGATCAGCGGACCCATTTCCATCTCTGGCGTCAGGCCGTTGCCGACTTTTAAGGTTTGGATTTGCGGTAGCAGTTTTTCCACTAACGCGTCGCCCACATCGCCTACCGCGAGTACGACTGAAATTGCCATACAACGCTCACCAGCACTGCCGTAAGCGGCACCCATTAAGGCGCTAACGGCTTGATCTAAATCTGCATCTGGCATGAGTAACATATGGTTTTTCGCGCCGCCTAAGGCTTGCACGCGTTTGCCATGTTTAGAGGCTGTGCTGTAGATGTATTCAGCAATCGGCGTTGAGCCTACAAAGCTCACCGCTTGCACATCTTTATGGGTGAGTAAGGTATCGACGGCTTCTTTGTCGCCGTTAATCACGTTAAATACGCCATCGGGAAGACCCGCTTCTTTAAGCAGCTCGGCAATACGCATCACTGAGCTCGGGTCTTTTTCCGAGGGTTTCATAATAAAGGTGTTACCGCAGGCAATCGCGATTGGGAACATCCACATGGGAACCATCACGGGGAAGTTAAAGGGCGCTATGCCTGCGACAACACCTAAAGCTTGATTAACTGACCAAGAATCGACGCCGCCACCCACTTGCTGGGTGTGTTCACCTTTAAGCAAGTGCGGAATACCACAGGCAAATTCGACCACTTCGAGACCACGGATCAACTCGCCCTTAGCATCGTCGATCACTTTGCCGTGCTCGCGGGTGATAAGCTGCGCCATTTCATCTAGGTGCTGCTCGACTAAGGCTTTGAATTTAAAAAGCACTCGAGCACGGTTGAGCGGCGTGACTTGTGACCAGGTTTCAAAGGCGGTTTTAGCGATCGCGATGGCTTCGCCGACTTCGGTTTCGCTTGCCAGTGAGACTTGGCCACGTAGTTCACCCGTGGCGGGTTCAAAAATATCTTGGCTTCTGGTACTGGCAGGGGGGTGCTGACCATTAACAAAGTGAGTGATCTTGAGCATAGTTAACCTTTGAAGTTCCTTGCCGCAGCGGGGTGTTAAATGTGAGAGTGGAACGAACCGCTGGTGCTATTATCCAACGGCGTTAATGGCATCGCTTAGGCTATTAACCATTTGGTCAATCTCGCGTTTATCGACAATCAGTGGCGGTGACATGGCAATGATGTCGCCCGTGGCTCGTACTAAAGTGCCGTGGCGGAAGCAGTGTTCAAACACGCCGTAACCCCGTTTACCCGCGCCTTGAGCGTTAGGGGAGAATTGAATTCCCGCCACTAAGCCTGTGTTGCGAATATCAATCACATTCGGCAACCCTTTGAGGCTGTGCACTGCGTCTTCAAAGTAGCGTTCAAGCTCAAAACTGCGCTCGAATAATTGCTCATTTTCATAAATCGATAGGGTGGCAAGCGCCGCCGCTGCCGCCACTGGATGACCGGAATAGGTGTAGCCGTGGAAGAACTCAATCAGTTCATTAGGGCCTTGCATGCAAGTGTCGTGGATAAAATCTTGAACGAACACTGCGCCCATAGGGATGGCGCCGTTATTGATGGCTTTAGCCGTGGTGATTATATCTGGAATAACGCCCCAACGCTGACTCGCAAAAGCGGCGCCAACACGGCCGAAAGCGGTAATGACTTCGTCAAAAATCAGTAGGATGCCGTGCTTCTTAGTGATTTCACGCAGACGTTTTAAGTAACCTTGTGGCGGCAATATCACCCCGGCAGAACCCGACATAGGTTCAACGATTACGGCGGCAATATTCTCGGCGCCATGCAGGGTCACTAACTGTTCTAATACCTCGGCTTTTTCAGCGCCAAATGGCGAGAGTCCACGGGTAAATGCCGCATTTTGGATATCTAAGGTGTGGGGTAAGTGATCGACACCTTGTAATAATTGGCCGCTAAAGGCTTTGCGGTTATTGCTTAAGCCCCCCACAGATATGCCGCCAAAGCCGACGCCGTGGTAGCCCATTTCGCGGCCGATAAAGCGGGTGCGAGAGGCTTGACCGTTGGCTCTGTGATAGCAAAGTGCCATCTTAAGTGCAGTATCGACGGACTCAGAACCTGAGTTAGTAAAGAATACTTTGTTCAATCCCTCTGGGCTTAACTCTGTTAAACGCTCTGCGAGTTCAAAGGCGATAGGGTGACCCATTTGGAAGGAGGGCGCGTAGTCCATCTCTTTAATTTGTTTGCTGACCGCTTCGCTGATTTCTTTGCGACCATGGCCTGCGTTACAACACCATAAACCTGAGGTGGCATCTAATACCTTATTACCATCAATATCCGTGTAATACATGCCTTCAGCCTTGGCGAGTAACCGCGGGCTAGCTTTAAATTGGCGGTTGGCGGTAAAAGGCATCCAGAAATGTTCAAGTGAGGGATGATCAAGTGAGGAGTCGCTTGCACAATTGAGCGGCAAATCGGCCATAGTGTCTACCTTGTCCTGTATTTTCAGGTCTTGTTTTAGGGTGGCTAATATTTGCTATGCTATGTTAGAAATAATGAACATGGAAGAGGTGTGTGCAGTTAATTGTGGCAAAAAAGCTATTTTTGTAAAAAATATTGAATTTTATGGTTTAAACAGCGTAACCTGAAGCTCGAATTATGACTGTGATGATGTTTAGCATTTGCGCTAAAGTCGTCACAGACCCCTATTTTCTTGTCGATGAACGATAAACCACACCTATACGAATGATTAAGAGGTCATCATGAGCACACCGAAGAGCCGCAGCGAATGGGAAAGTCTGGCTGCCAGTCTATCTATTAATGGTAAGGCGTTTATCAATGGCGAATACCAAGATGCCGTTTCGGGTAACACCTTTGATTGTATTAGTCCTATCGATGGCCGCTTGTTGGTAAAAGTGGCGAGTTGCGATCTTGCGGATGCTAATCTTGCGGTTGCTAATGGCCGCAGCGTATTCGAGTCTGGTATTTGGTCGCAGCAGTCTCCGGTAAAGCGCAAACAAGTGATGATACGTTTCGCCGAGTTATTGGAAGAAAATGCCAATGAACTCGCACTGTTAGAAACCCTCGACATGGGTAAACCGATTCGTTTCTCCAAAGCGGTGGATGTGGCGGGGGCTGCCCGTGCGATTCGCTGGTCTGGCGAAGCGATTGATAAAATTTACGATGAACTCGCGCCAACGGCTCACAATGAAATTGGCATGATCACCCGTGAGCCTGTGGGTGTTGTGGCCGCGATTGTACCGTGGAACTTCCCAATGCTTATGGCGTGTTGGAAGCTCGGGCCCGCGCTGGCCACGGGTAATAGTGTAGTATTAAAACCCTCTGAAAAGTCACCCTTAACGGCTATCCGTATGGCGCAATTGGCTATTGAAGCTGGGATCCCACAAGGCGTACTCAACGTGTTGCCAGGATTTGGTCATACCGTGGGTAAAGCCTTAGCGTTGCATATGGATGTGGATACGTTGGTGTTCACGGGGTCCACCAAAATCGCAAAACAATTAATGATTTACGCTGGCGAGTCGAACATGAAACGCGTGTGGTTAGAGGCGGGAGGCAAGAGCCCCAATATCGTCTTTAATGACGCGCCAGATCTGAAAGCCGCTGCTGTAGCTGCGGCCGAAGCCATTGCTTTTAACCAAGGTGAAGTTTGCACTGCAGGTTCGCGTTTGCTGGTGGAATCTGGGGTGAAAGATGAGCTTATCGCGCTTATTGCTGAGGAGTTAGCCTCATGGCATCCGGGGCATCCACTCGATCCCGCCACTGTGAGCGGCGCCGTTGTTGATAAACAACAGTTAGATACAGTACTCAGTTACATCAAAGCGGGTAAAGATGAAGGTGCAACCTTAGTCCACGGTGGCAGCCAAGTCATGGCCGACACAGGCGGCGTGTATGTGCAGCCAACGGTATTTTCTAACGTAAACAATCAGATGAAAATTGCCAGCGAAGAGATATTCGGCCCAGTGTTATCTGTTATTGAATTTAATGGCATGGAAGAAGCGATATCAATAGCCAACGATACCATCTATGGTTTAGCCGCTGGTGTGTGGACATCGGATATCAGCAAGGCCCATAAAACGGCCAAAGCCCTGCGCGCTGGCATGGTGTGGATCAACCATTACGATGGCGGCGACATGACAGCGCCATTCGGTGGCTATAAACAGTCAGGTAATGGCCGAGATAAATCTCTGCACTCCTTCGACAAATACACAGAACTGAAAGCGACGTGGATCGTGCTATAAGCGCTCTGTTTTTATAACCGCTCTTTTTTTGTCTATATAAAAGAAGGAGTCGCTTTCGCTCAATACTAAAACCTCTTTTCATATTGCATGGAAAGAGGTTTTTATTTTTAGGGCGGTTTTGCCCCAAACAATACAAACAAACCATAGGGTTTACGAGGTTTTTCTATAGCTCTAGTGAATACTAAGAATATCAACTTTAAAGCTTTGCTTATTTAGTTTGAATTCTTTAATCAAAGTCAAAGTCGTGGGGCTTCACCCCACATCCGACCAAGGAGGACTGCTCGTCCTATCCTCCTTGGATGTTCCATGACGCCCCCCAACGGAGTTGAAAGCCCCTTGTGCTCATTGCCAAATTTGCTATCGCTTCCGAAGGATGCGTCCCTGTACCTGCGGAAGCTAGCTCGCCATCCATGGCGAGACTCACGCAATTTGTCTATTCGCCCAGCGGCAACTCCGAGGGGAGGTGTATTCCTTGGAGTTTTGAGTCGTTAGATAGCGATTCATCAGCAAAAAATAAGCGCGAAAAAATGAGAAAGCTAAAACGATATCAAGTGATTACCCATCAAAAAACTGTATAAAAAACCGCTACCGCAAAAATGCAAATTCCTATAGCATCATTTGTACCAATTGACCTGTATGTGGCAGTTGCCAAATCCAACAAGCGATTTATGCCCTGCAAACAGCGCAGCGCATAAATACTAAGACGTTAAGTGCCAAAAAGGAATTTGAGCCATGGAAGAAGTATTTGCATTCGCTGATGAAAGCGGCACATCAAAAGGGTGCCCTTGTTATACGATAGGTATTATTGCAATTCCTAAATATTACTTTGCAGAATTTAATCAGCAAGTATCTGATATATATGACAGAAGTGGGCTGCAAGGGGAAATAAAATGGGAAAAAGTTAGAAAAAGTGCAGGCCAAATTAATCTATGTATAGATATTTTGAGATTCATTTTGACGAGCCCTGTATCGTTCCATGCAATTGCCGTGTCCAAACAACCTTATCGCAAGTGGCATAACAACGAAGAAGCGGCTTTTTATACAACCTATGACTATCTTATTCGCGAGAGCAGTCGTTCAAAAAA
Organism: Shewanella sp. JNE2; assembly: GCF_023159115.1. Lineage (NCBI taxonomy): Bacteria > Pseudomonadati > Pseudomonadota > Gammaproteobacteria > Alteromonadales > Shewanellaceae > Shewanella > Shewanella sp. JNE2. The sequence goes on from NZ_CP096169.1 coordinate 1,131,755, forward strand.
TGCGAAAATTACAGTGTTCGCAGATCAAAAATCTAACTCTTACGCAAAACAACATGAAGTAATGCAGATCGTTACAAACCATATGTTAGCGAAACTGCCAACATCTTCAAAAGTACATCATGTTGCGATGGAAGATTCAAAATATCATTGGGGATTACAAGCGGTAGATATTTTAACTGGTGCCGTTAACAGCAGTTACCAATTGTATTTTCAGCCTTCAGCGCAAATGCAGCCTGCGAAAAAAATCGCGATCAAAAAAATGGCAAGGCTATTAGGCTGGGATTCATTAGCTTACGATACAATGCCGAACAAGGATTTTAATATTTGGCACTTTCCTCAAGAAACGCGAGCCATTCCAGCAACAAAAGCTGTTGTACCTAATTTGTCGGTGGCTAATGTAAGTCGTGAGGATTTTGAACGTTATATGGCACTTAACAAACCGCTGTAGTCGGTCGCAAGCTCGCTGGGGCGGAAACATATGGGCTGCGTCACTTCGTTCCTAATTTTAGCCCATATGTTTCCGCCCCTAAGCAGGGTGTTATGCCTTGAGAGAGATATATGAGCATTTTTCCCGTTGCAGTTGATGAAAAAATGGTTGGCGAATATCCGGCAGAGGCAAAATCTGGCGGCGGCTACTTCTATGATGATGTGCTTGAATATCGTGTCTGGTGTCGCCCTTGGCTTGGCGCACCAGATGAGTTTGATGGTGAAATTTACTACTACGCGTTTTCTTCATTCGAGGCAGCTAAGGAATTTTCCGATAACACTAAAGGCTCTGAGCAACCGCTGGTTTTGGTGAAGCAAATTGAGTGGATAGATGAACCAACACTAGGTCAATTTATTCCCATGAAAGGTGAGCGCGTGACCGAGTGGTTAGTTGAATGGTTACAAGGTAATAAAAGAGCTCAGCATACAATTTCGCAGTTTATAGAGGCCAATGTTGTGGCATAACAATCGCCAGCACAATGCGCCTTTGGCGCTCGACTCGCAACAAGTTACTCGCGCGCGTGGCGGGCGTTAATCCATAGAAATATTAATCCGAAACCAACGACTTAGAGTAAAATATCTAACAAGGTTTTTGTCCCAAATCGTGCTGCGTAACGCTTTTAAATCTGCAGGTTACGCTAATGCCAAAAAGGTGAGCCATGGTGATTAGCGAGACGACCGTCCGCCCCATGGTCGCTCTTTGGCGTCCATGCCACCGCGGCATTTGTGAATCCTTTCACGTCAGATGGGGCGGGCCCTGCATCTACGGACGGACTTGAACAACATATATGGACCCATCCGGTTTGCAAGACATTCGATATCAATTTTGAGAAGAGTTCATTGCACCCATATATTCGGCCTGTTATTGAGGGATTCCTCTGGCCCTGATGGATATTTGCTTCTACTGTCCTTATCATCCCTGCGGCTTCATCAGAGCCTGTGTTTTCGTAAGGTTTTTAGTAGATCAGTCTGACTGTCTCATCATCAAATCAAGTGTCTTAGCAACTTGCTGGTTGGTTAATCGTTAACATAATAAGTACATTTGATGTTGTTACATAGCGAGCCGAAACTCTTCTTCACGTGCCGCGATAACCCATGACATTCTGGCGAGCTTATTCGCGACGGCCACACACGCACGATTGAAACCTCGGCGTTCCGCTAGCTGGATAGCCCAACAACTCAACTTATCCGACTTACTCCCACTGTGCCGCAACACCGCTCTGGCGCCGTGGATGAACAGCGTACGTAAATAGGCGTTTCCCCGCTTACTTATCCCGAGGAGGTTATCTTTCCCGCCACTGCTGTGCTGCTTAGGTACTAAGCCACACCAAGCTGAAAAATGTCGGCCATTGCTAAAGTCTTTACCGTCACCCACTGCAGCATAAATCGCCGTAGCGGTGACAGGCCCAACACCAGGGATAGTCTGTAATCGCTGACAAATCACATTGTTTTGAGTTTCGTTTAGTACTTGAGTGTCACAACTCTTAAGCCGTTTTTCAATGTCGATAACCTCATCATATAACTGATAAAAGATGGCTCTACCCTTGGTGGTCAGTGTATTGGCTTCATCGATCAAAATATCAGGTAGCTGGGCTTTAAAAGCCGATTTACTTTTGGTCATCACAATGCCGTATTCCGCTAGCATCCCTCTGACTTGATTGATTAAAGCTGTTGATTGTTTAGTTAATCGTTCCCGCATACGGTGGAGCAGTTGCACATCTTGCTGCTCGACGCTTTTGGGTTTTACAAACCGCATGTTGGGTCGCTGCGCAGCCTCCGCAATGGCTAGCGCATCGTTGTAGTCATTTTTATTACCTTGCCTAAAAGGAACCACATACTGCGGGGCAATTAACTTAACTATGTGCCCAAATTGCTCAAATTCTCTGGCCCAATAACTCGCGCCGCCACACGCCTCCATAACGATAAGGCAAGGCTCAATTTTCGCGACAAAGGGCAGCAAGTCTTTGCGTCTAAGCATTTTCTTTTTGATTAACTTGCCAGCTTTATCAACACCAACAAGATGAAAAACAGACTTTGCGATATCTAAACCGATTGTAGTAATCTTCATAGGTGGACCCGTCCTCTTTCTGATGAGTTTTAGCGACTACATCGTGGCCCATTGCGAGGCCGATTTAAAGTGGATGGGTCCATTCCATTATCCCTGTTTAACTGCCAGTTCGCCGTCCATGGCTCTCGTTCATAAGCTCAGAAACCCTAGGTTTCTATTCACCGAGTCGACGAGCGAATGCCATGGCAAGCCTGTGTTAGTGGATACCAGCAAACGCTAAACTGTTAATAACTAAAATTACAGGTCCCCCAAAAACTGGTCTACAACATATATGTCTGTTTCTAAGTCAGTATGTCCGCAACCTTTTGACTTCAAACCGAGAGCATTTACCTGCTAATACGTGATTTTAGCGTGTAACTGCTGTAGCCTCGTGGGAATTTATTGTTTCTGGTTTTTGATCTTTTAGGATGCAAAATTCGAGCTTTGCCATCTAAGGTTCTTCGTTATTTTTCCCGTGACGTTACTGGCAAATAGTCGCTAGCAATGAGTTCACTTATTAGAGAGGGTGTCATGTGAATGCACTTCAAAACCTAATTAGGCAGTTCAATGTCGTCAAACTATTTGTACTGGCATTGCTAAGCTTTTTGGCTGGCTGTTCTTCGCTGCAGACGGATGAAAATGGTAACTGGGTAGGATTTACCGAAACAGGTCAGGCTTCATTTTATGGGGATAAACATCAAAATAAGCAGACGGCCAGTGGTGAACTTTACAAACATAAATTAAAGACAGCAGCGCATAAAAAGTTACCCTTTGGCTCGAGTGTTAAGGTCACTAATGTTAAGAATGGTAAAAGTGTCATTGTAAAAATCAATGATAGAGGGCCTTTTGTGCGTGGCCGCATCATTGATCTGTCAAAATCGGCTTTTAGCAGTATAGGTAACACATCTTCAGGTTTGATTGATGTGAAAATTGAAGTTATTAAGTAGCGGTTAAGATTTAAAATTGTGGCAAGCTGTATCGTGGCTAAGATACTCGTAATTTAATGTTTTAGTGCCATAAAACTGAGTTCATATCGTTAATAGAAATATCCAAGGTCTCAATTTTTAAGCCAATATTTGGGCTTTGTGGCATTTGGTGAGAGACTGATGGCAGGCTCGGATAACAATAAAAGGACCCCTTATGGAATACCCGCTTGTCAGTACGCAGTGGCTCGAAGCACACCTCACCGATCCCTATTTAGTCTTGCTCGATGCCAGTATGGAAATCGTGATTGGTAAGGAACCCTTGATATACGATGAGCCTATTTGCATTCCGCGCTCACGTCGTTTCGATGTGGAGGAGCAGTTTTGCGATAAGACTTCAACCCAAGTTCATGCACTGCCGACGTTTGCGCAATTTATTCAAGGGATAGCGCAACTTGGTATTGAGCCTGACAGTGTTGTTGTTATCTATGATAACCAAGGTATTTATTCATCCCCACGGGCGTGGTGGACCTTTAAAGTCATGGGCTTTAATCGAGTCTATGTACTCGATGGCGGTTTGCCCCAGTGGATTGAAGAAGACCGCATTATCTCATCGCGTTATCAAGCCGAAGGTGTCGATTATGGTCCTACGGATGTCGATACTTTGGCTGATGTGCTGCAATATCACCCTGAGCGGGTAATGGATGCCGAGGCTGTGCTTAAACGAATTGAAGATCCCGACACGGCGATTATCGATGCCCGTGGTGCGCCTCGCTTTTTAGGCCAAGTGAGTGAGCCACGCCCAGGTGTGCGTTCGGGGCATATTCCTCGCTCGGTTAACTTACCTTTTGCTCAAGTGCTCGATGGTAATAAAATCAAAACGGTCAGTGAGCTACAGTCTATTTATCAAGGGCTAGCAGCGGATAAATCCGCAAGGATATTCAGCTGTGGTTCTGGGATTACGGCGTGTATTTTGATCTTAGCTTCGGTTGCCGCGGGACATACAAAGCCCATCCTCTATGATGGTTCATGGGCGGATTGGGGCAGTCGAACAGATTTGCCAATCGAGTGCTAGTTGTTTAAGCCTAAAATATTCAACTTTGCGCACTTTGGTAAAATATTAAGGAGATCGTTTTGATTGGTAGATTAATTGATAAGTTAGTGTTTGGGTTTATTCTAGTGCTTGCACTACAATTGCCGCAACTGGCTGATCATTATCAGCAATTTTTGTCCGGATTCTATGAATCGACTCGTTGGCAGGTAGAAGGCTATGAAGCAACGGCTAAGGAATATCATTACGTCGATGCCAATGAAATGATTGCTCGCCATCAACAGAACGAGGAGCCTAGTGTACGCGCAGACGCAGAGCAAAAGCTGCAGACACTGGCACGTTATAAAGCGTTAACAGAGGGTATGGCGATTTTTAATACGGGTAATTTGTTTGAGAAAACGGCCTATATGTTTAATCCTACTCGCTTTGATTATCTTGAGAAAACCATCAGTAACTTTACGCCGGGGATCCCTTTAACTACCAGTGGGATCGGTTTTGGTGTCTTAGTGGCGTTAGTCGTGCATTACCTTGGCTCAATCCCTTTTATCCTGTGGGCAAGGCGTAGAAAGCGGCAGAGATTGGCGAGCACTTAGATAACTCGCATTTAAACGACTTGCATTTAAACAGCTTGCATTTAAACAATTGGCACTTAAACGATAGTGATGCCCATCGAATCGCTTATTCGATGGGCATCATCCGTTAGAGCTTAAAACCAGCCGTTAAAACAAGTCTTTAAATCTATGATATAGCATGCCAGCGGCGAGCATAGGTGAGCGGAATGTCGGGCCGCCGGGGAAGGTCATATGCTTGATTTTAGCGAACACATCGAAATGTCCCGCCTGTTGGCAAATGGCTTCGGCAAGCAGTTTTGCCGCCATATGGGTGGCATTCACGCCGTGTCCCGCATAGGCTTGGGCGTAAAAAATATTATTGGCATCGGGAAGGAGACCAATTTGTGGCATACGGTTAGCGCCGATACCTATCATGCCGCCCCATTCATAATCGATATGTACTCCTTTTAATTGCGGGAAAACTTTCTCCAACTTGGGTCTCAGTGCCGCTTCAATGTCTTTCGGATCTTTACCCGAATAGGTACAAAGGCCGCCAAATAACAAACGACGATCTGCGGATAAGTGAAAATAATCTAAGGCAATTCGCATATCGGCGAAGGCCATGTTTTGCGGGATAATATTCGTGCATTGGGCTTCAGTTAAGGGCTCTGTCGCCAATAAATAACTGCCCGCAGGTAACACTTTCCCCCCTACAAAGCTATTAAGTTTATGGCCAATATACGCATTGCCCGCCAGTACTAAGTATTGGCAACTGACTTCGCCCTTAGCGGTAATGACTTTTGGTTTAGCGCCTTGAATGATTTTTTCGGCGGCGCTGTATTCAAACAATTGCGCACCGAGATTGCGCGCAACGCGAGCCTCACCGAGGGCAAGATTAAGTGGGTGTAGATGGCCGCTGCCCATATCAACCAGCGCACCTTGATAAAAATTTGAGCCAATGACTTCACCTAATTGTGGCTTAGCTAATAGCTTGATCTCATGCGGATAACCCATGGCTTTGAGTGCGCTAAATTCTTCTTCAAGCTCATCCATATGGCGAGATTTAACCGCTAAATCGCAGTAACCCATTTGCAGATCGCAGTCGATACTGTGTTCTTGTATGCGATTTCGCACTATTTCAACGGCTTCAAAGCCCATCTGTTGAATTGCTTGAACACCTTCAGTGCCTATTTCACTTTGAAATTGCGAAGGATCATGGCCTATGCCGCGGATGAGTTCGCCGCCATTACGTCCCGATGCGCCCCAACCAATACGCCTCGCTTCTAACAGCACGACACTCATGCCGCGCTGTGCGAGTTCTATGGCGGTATTGAGACCGCTAAAACCACCGCCTACGATGCAGACATCGGCATTGATACTACCTTCGAGTTGTGGGTGTGCGTAAATTTCTTTAGCAGTATCAAGATAATAAGAGTGTGGATACTGTTCACTGTGCACTGGTGGTTTGTGTGCCATGATGGCTCCAAAAAATTGTTTTTATTGTAAATTGGACTTGTCTCAGTATACTCATCACACTTTTCAGATGTTCAGAAAAAGTGTTCGTTTTATTTAACACATTTTTTCTATAGAATACAATTAAAGCGTTAACTCAGGTGCTTTTGGGGTGTGAATACATTTGGGATGATGTTTATCCTGAACAATCTGTTCGTCATCTATCGGGGGTTGCCCGAACCTTTTGGGGGATGTGAAATTTGGATATTGGTGCCAGTCTCAAAACTGTTCGAAAAATGAAAGGCTTATCTCAGCGGGAATTAGCTAAGCGTGCTGGTGTGACTAACAGTACGATTTCAATGATCGAAAAAAACAGTGTTAGCCCATCTGTCAGTTCTTTAAAAAAAGTATTGTCGGGTATCCCGATGTCTTTAGTGGACTTTTTCTCTATTGAAGCCACATCAGAGTGTGAACAAAAAGTGGTATATCGATCCGATGAACTGCTTGATATAGGCACAGGTCCGCTAGAATTTAAGTTAATTGGCCGTGATTATCCAAACCGGGCTATGTCTGTAATGAGTGAAACTTATCCACCGGGTTCAGATACCGGTGAAGAGATGTTAAAACATCAAGGCGAAGAGGCCGCTATGGTGATAGAAGGTAAATTCGAACTCACTGTAGGGGATGAAGTGTATATTTTGGAAGCGGGTGACAGTTATTATTTTAACAGTGAGCTACCCCATCGATTCCGTAATCCTTTCGATGAGCCTTGCCGACTCATTAGTGCAACGACACCTGCAAACTTCTAATTTTCGCTATTTTGTTGCGCTGCTCTATTTAGAATAGAGCGGCGAGCTTATTTTCAGAGTCATTGTTTATCTTTTTACCCAATAGCCCGCCGCGTTATCTTTTAAGTATTCCTTCCCTGTGTAAATAATATTAGTCAAATGAACTTTCAATGATGCCATTGATGTTCACTCGCCATGGCTTTATTCGTCTTTAATTACAGCAGACTACTAGAGTGCTATTGTTGAAACGAACGAACAATAGCAGCTAACACGATGTTATTCATAAAAAATAAAAACGGTATGGACAGTGGGTTTAACAAATAGATAACCTCTTGCCTAGTTTTAAATTTCGGTGTACTGTGTGAAAAAATGAACATTTAAAGTTAAAGTGTTCGATATGCTAGTAAAATGAGACCCTAAGGTGAGTTATGTCTGCAGAGTTACCCCTCATTGGTGTTATTGCGTGTAATCAACAATTGGGTTCACATCCGTTTAATATTGTTGGTGAAAAATATCTTTTAGGTGTTGTTGATGGTGCGAAAGGCTGGCCTTTGGTGATCCCATCACTCGGGCATGATTCACCTATTGACAGTATCTTGGCACGGCTTGATGGCATTTTGTTTACGGGGTCACCTTCTAATGTTGAGCCACGCCATTATGCAGGTCAACCGAGTGAGACTGGTACTCACCATGATCCCAAACGTGACGCCACTACCTTGCCATTAATCCACGCTGCTATTGCGGCAGGAGTGCCTGTACTCGGAATATGTCGTGGTTTTCAAGAAATGAATGTGGCCTTTGGTGGCAGCTTGCATCAAAAGTTATATGAAGTTGCTGGTTTGATCGAACATAGAGAAAATGAAAATGCCGCTTTAGAGGTGCAATATGGGCCGTCACACAGTATTACTGTTGAGCCTGGGGGGGTCATTTACGAGGCTTGGGGCCGTAACTCTGCAGAGGTTAACTCTGTTCATACTCAAGGCGTGGCGCGTTTGGGTGTTGGGTTACGGCCAGAAGCTTATGCTCCAGATGGATTAGTGGAGGCCTTCTCCGTAATCGATACCAAAGAATTTGCCCTTGGTGTGCAGTGGCATCCAGAGTGGAAGGTGGCTGAAAATCCATTTTACCTCTCTATTTTCAATGCGTTTGGTGATGCCTGCCGACGTAGGGCTAAAACTCGAGTGAAATAATAATGAATAAGCTAATCGCTTTTTTAAAAGAACGAAAAATCACAGAAGTCGAATGTGTTATCAGTGATATGACTGGCATCGCTCGCGGCAAGATCGCACCCGTCGATAAGTTTCTCGATGAAAAAGGCATGCGCTTGCCAGAGAGTGTATTGCTACAAACAGTCACAGGGGATTTTGTTGACGATGAAATCTACTACCGGTTACTCGACGATGCGGATATTGATTTTGTATGTGTCCCTGACGAAAACGCGGTCTTCATGTTGCCATGGACAATCGAAGCTACGGCTCAGGTTATTCACGATTGCTACGACAGAATGGGCAACCCCATAGAGCTTTCACCGCGTAACGTGTTGAAAAAAGTGTTGTCTCTGTATGATGAACAGGGATGGGAGCCCGTTATTGCGCCCGAAATGGAGTTTTATTTAACTCGTCGCAGTGACGACCACGATTTACCCTTAAAGCCTCCGATTGGTCGTTCGGGTAGACCAGAAGCGGGTCGCCAATCTTTTTCTATTGATGCGGCTAATGAATACGACCCACTGTTTGAAGATATGTATGACTGGTGCGAAATCCAAGGTTTAGATATCGATACCTTGATCCATGAAGATGGACCCGCACAGATGGAGATTAACTTCAGTCATGGCAATCCATTATCGCTTGCTGATCAAGTTTTTATCTTTAAGCGTACCCTGCGTGAAGCGGCATTAAAGCATGATGTTTGCGCTACTTTTATGGCGAAACCTGTTACAGATGAACCAGGTAGTGCGATGCATATTCACCAGAGTGTGATTAATAAAGAAACGGGTAAGAATATTTTTACTAATGAAGATGGTACTCAAAGTGCATTATTTTTGAGTTATATCGCAGGGTTACAAAAATTTATTCCTGAGTTACTGCCATTAATGGCGCCCAATGCTAATTCGTTCCGCCGCTTTTTGCCCGGAACATCGGCACCGGTAAATTTGGAATGGGGGGTTGAAAACCGTACCTGTGGTTTACGTATACCAGAATCGTCGCCACAAAATCGCCGTATCGAAAACCGCATTCCAGGCGCGGATGCTAACTGTTATCTCGCTATTGCAGCGAGCTTACTCTGCGGTTATATCGGTATGGTAGAAAAGCTCAAACCATCAACGCCCGTTCAAGGTAAATCAAATGAAAGTCGAAGCAACAATCCCCATTGCTTACCATTGACGTTAGAAGAGGCATTGGCAGCAATGGAAGAAAGTGACGCTTGTAAGGAGTATTTAGGTGAGTCGTTCACCACAGGATTTGTGGCAGTAAAACAAGCCGAACTTGAAAACTTCCGCCGTGTAGTGAGTTCGTGGGAACGGGAGTTCTTGTTGTTAAGTGTGTAATCTATGCAGGTTTGAACATAAATTAGTCACCAATTTTTACATAGTTTCGATATGCGGATAAATGGTGTGGCTAGATTAGTTAGAAAACCCCTGCACCATAGTGGTGATTTTGCTTTACTTTGGTGCAGAATTTTTTGAATAAAATATCTTCAACTATTCTTATTAAGCTTAAAGGGTAATTCGATAAGCCATGCAGTAAGGGCCTCAATCGAAAGATTTTTTAAATTTAGCGCTAACATAGGAGGCTGTATCAGATTTATTTTTAGTAACCTATTGTTAGTAATGCTAAAAATGGATTTTCTGCAATAGGCTTTATCCTTGTTTTAGGGACTTGAGACATTTGTCTTTATGTTGCAATATGTAGCGGATTTTTCATATCTAGTCTGTTTTTATGATTGATAATGCAATCTGAACAAATTAGTAGGTTTGGCATGAAATCTGATTACGAACAAATTGCAGTCACCTCAAACAGAAGGCATGATTATGGTGCTGTGAAGACTGCCGATGCGGTTTTTAAGGTGTAGCATTGGTCGAGAATAACAACAATAACCGAGCTGTTGGTCGGTGACACAATTTCAGGATTGATATAGGCAATTCTGCTACCCGAGAAAGGAGAAAGCATGAAGCTATTTAATAAGATGACCACCTTGGCTTTAGTGACCACAGGCGTGCTAGCAAGTGTTACTGTTCAAGCTGAGGAAGTGGTTCGCGTATATAACTGGTCTGATTATATCGCGGAAGATACCTTAGAAAACTTCAAGAAAGAAACAGGCATTCGGGTTATTTACGATGTATTTGATAGTAACGAGGTGCTAGAGGCTAAGTTATTGTCTGGCCGTAGCGGTTATGACATCGTCGTTCCTTCCAATCACTTTTTAGCGAAACAAATTAAAGCGGGTGCTTTTAAGCCATTAGATCGTTCTAAACTGAGTAACTTTAAAAATCTCAACGCGGAGCATATGAAACAGCTTGAAAAGGCCGATCCTGGTAACCAGTACGCAGTGCCCTATTTATGGGGAACTAATGGTATAGGTTACAATATCGACAAAGTGAAAGCGGCCGTGGGTGAAGATGCGCCATTTGATTCTATGGAACTGATCTTCAACCCTAAATATGCCGAAAAAATCGCTAAGTGTGGCTTTGCTATGTTGGATTCTGCCGACGATATGGTGCCACAGGCCATGATTTATTTAGGCTTAGATCCCAATAGTGCTAAAGCTGAAGATTATGAAAAAGCGGGTGAGTTGCTGGAAAAAATTCGCCCTTATGTAACATACTTCCATTCATCTCGTTATATTTCTGACCTTGCCAACGGGGATATCTGTGTTGCTTATGGTTTCTCTGGAGATGTATTCCAAGCGGCAGCACGTGCCGATGAGGCGGGTAATGGCAATAAGATCGGTTACTCCATTCCAAAAGAAGGCGCAAACCTTTGGTTTGATATGTTAGCTATCCCTGCCGATGCTAAAAATATTGAAAATGCGCATAAGTTTATCAACTATTTATTACGTCCAGAAGTGATTGCGCCTATTTCTAACTATGTGGCGTATGCTAATCCTAATGACCCTGCTCAACCTTTGGTTGATGAAGCTGTTCGCACCGATCCTGCGATTTATCCATCTAAAGAAGTGTTAGATAAATTGTATATCGGCGAAGTCCGTCCTTTAAAAATCCAACGTGTATTAACCCGCGTTTGGACCAAAGTGAAATCAGGTAAATAATCGATTTTGGGGCAAGTTTAGCTTGCCCCTGCTTTGGTTTATTCATTTGCAGAGGGGAAAACCCCTTTCAAAACCGGGCTTGGATGGATAAACAGAGTTAGCCTTATCATTCATTTATTGCGTAAATCTCAAGACTTGAACGCGAAGCGTATCGGTATTTGGGCGGAGAAGTATTATGGCAAGCACCTCGGGCGTCACCAATAAACCCACAACAAAGACGCAAGAACATGTACTGCTCAAGATTGAGCGGGTCAGTAAATTATTCGACGATGTACGTGCAGTTGATGATGTGTCATTGACGATCAATAAAGGTGAAATTTTCGCCTTACTTGGTGGTTCTGGATCCGGGAAATCGACTTTACTGCGTATGCTCGCAGGCTTTGAAAAACCGACATCGGGCCGCATTTATCTTGATGGTGAAGATATCACCGACTTACCGCCCTACGAACGTCCTATCAATATGATGTTTCAATCCTATGCTTTATTTCCCCATATGACGGTGGCGCAAAATATTGCTTTTGGTTTGAAGCAAGACAAGCTACCTAAAGCTGAAATTGAGCAGCGCGTGCAAGAGATGCTTAAACTTGTGCACATGGAACAATATGGTAAGCGTAAACCTCACCAGTTATCTGGCGGTCAGCGTCAGCGTGTTGCGCTGGCACGCTCGCTTGCTAAGCGTCCTAAATTATTGCTGCTTGATGAACCTATGGGCGCATTGGATAAAAAACTGCGTACCCAGATGCAACTGGAAGTGGTTGAAATTCTTGAGCGTGTTGGTGTGACTTGCGTAATGGTGACTCACGATCAAGAAGAAGCGATGACCATGGCCGGACGGATTGCCATTATGAGTGATGGCTGGATTGCTCAAACAGGCTCACCGATGGACATTTACGAAAGCCCGAACAGTCGTATGATTGCCGAGTTTATTGGTTCAGTGAATTTGTTTGGTGGTGAAATTGAAGTGGATGAAGTTGACCATTTGATCATTAAACCCAATGAATTAGCTCAATCTTTTTATGTCGGCTACGGAGTAACGACCAGCCTTGAAGATAAGCATGTATGGTTAGCGGTACGCCCTGAAAAGACGATCATTAGCCGTGAGCAACCCGAAGGTGAATATAATTGGGCGAAAGGTATTGTGCATGATATCGCTTACTTAGGTGGTATATCAGTGTATTACATTCGCTTAGAGAATGGCCAAATTGTACAGTGTAGTATGACTAACCGTGAACGCCGCGCCGATCATGCTACTTGGGATGATGAAGTGTTTATCAGTTGGGAGGACACCAGTGGCGTGGTGTTGAGATCATGAAATTACTCTCAAGATTAAAATGGCCAAGGGGACGCTTCTGGACCATAGGATTGCCCTATGCGTGGCTGCTGTTATTTTTTGCCTTACCTTTTGCGATTGTGCTCAAGATCAGTTTTTCAACGGCGGCTATCGCTATCCCACCCTATGAGCCGACGTTCCAATACGCAGATGATGTGCTAAATATTTTTTTGCATCTAGGTAACTATCTGATGTTACTTGATGATTCGCTTTATTATTCGGCCTATCTGAGTTCGTTGAAAACCGCATTTATTTCTACTTTAGGCTGCTTAATCATTGGTTATCCCATGGCTTATGCCATCGCCCGTGCCCCCGCGCGTTTGCAGACAGTATTGCTATTACTGGTGATGTTGCCCTCATGGACCTCGTTCTTAATTCGCGTTTATGCTTGGATGGGATTGCTCAGCAATACTGGCATTATTAATAATGCACTCATATGGTTAGGTGTTATCTCTGAGCCATTACAAATTTTAAATACCAATATTGCAGTGTATATCGGCATCATTTATGCCTATTTACCCTTTATGATCCTGCCGCTATACGCCAATTTAGTGAAACTCGATATGAGTTTAATTGAGGCCGCATCGGACTTAGGTTCAAGTCGTTTAAATACCTTCTGGAAAATCACTTTCCCACTCTCTAAAAGCGGTGTGATTGCAGGTTCCATGTTGGTGTTTATTCCTGCAGTGGGTGAGTTTGTGATCCCCGAATTACTTGGCGGTCCTGATTCATTAATGATAGGTAAAGTGCTGTGGCAAGAATTTTTCAATAATCGTGACTGGCCTGTGGCGTCATCACTGGCGATTGTCATGTTGGCACTCTTGATTATTCCTATTACTTTATTCCATCGCTATCAAGCGCGTAGCTTGGAGAAAGACCTATGAAAAAGTTAAGTTTTTCTTCTGTGATGTTGTGGTTCGGACTGATTTTTTTGTACGCACCTATGCTGATCCTTGTTATTTACTCATTTAATGACTCCAAGCTCGTGACCGTTTGGGGAGGATTTTCCCCTAAATGGTATGGTGAATTATTTCAAGATCAACAGATTTTAGATGCCGTATGGACCAGTCTGCGTATAGCGTTTTATAGCTCAACCATGGCGGTCATTATCGGCACTATGGCAGCCTTTGTGATGACACGTTTTAAGCGTTCATGGGCAAAGCTGACTCTGTCGAACATGATTACCGCCCCGTTGGTAATGCCTGAGGTGATCACAGGTTTGTCTTTGCTTTTACTGTTTGTGCATATGGCAGATTTATTGGGCTGGCCTAGGGAACGGGGCATGGTGACAGTGTGGATTGCACACTCAACATTTTGTGCCGCCTATGTAGCTGTGGTGGTGTCATCAAGATTACGTGAGCTAGATATGTCAATCGAAGAGGCCGCTATGGACTTAGGCGCTACCCCGCTAAAGACCTTTTTCCTTATCACTGTGCCCATTATTTCTCCAGCATTAATGGCGGGGTGGCTATTGTCCTTTAGCTTGTCATTAGATGATTTAGTGATCGCAAGCTTTGCCTCGGGCCCGGGTGCTACGACCTTGCCTATGGTGGTGTTCTCTTCGGTACGTTTAGGGGTTTCACCGAAGATTAATGCCTTGGCAACGCTGATCATACTGTGTGTTTCACTCATCGCTTTCCTTTCTTGGCATATGGCAAGGCGGGCAGAGAAACGTGACCGTACACCAATGAATTAGCTTAATCTTGGGATGGCTTTGTTTCTGCAAAGCCATCCTTAATTATTCTCTCCACACCCATCACCCGCTTTGCTTTGCAGGCTAGCCCTGTGACTTAAGATCACCATAATTGAATCACTGAGCTAAAAATAATCGCGTGTTTGATATATCAAACAAAATGTAAATTATTGCGCTTTTCTGGCTAGTGTTTCGTTTTATGAAAGTGTAGGATGTGATAGCTGTTTAAAATAATGAACATTAGAATTCAAGGGAACAACATGTCTGCCATACCCCACACAGGATCATATTACGCCGCATCGGCTAACGATAAAGTCGAGCGTCCGCGTCTACAGGAATCGATTGAAGCCGACGTTTGTGTGATTGGCGCGGGTTATACCGGCCTTTCTGCTGCGCTGCATTTATTAGAATCAGGCATGAGTGTGGTGGTGTTAGAAGCCGCTCGCATTGGCTGGGGCGCCTCGGGCCGTAATGGCGGACAAATCGTTAATAGTTATAGCCGTGACATTGATACTATTGAAAAAACAGTCGGTAAAGAACAAGGTAAACTCTTTGGCCAGATGGCCTTTGAAGGCGGGCAAATCATCCGCGATCGTATTGCTAAGTATAATATTCAATGCGATCTAAAAGATGGCGGTGTGTTTGCCGCTATGAACGAAAAGCAAATGGGCCATCTACGTCATCAAAAAAAACTGTGGGAAAGCCACGGCCATGTTAATCAGCTCGAACTTCTCGATGCTAAAGACATTCGCGGTGTGGTAAATACTGAGCGTTATGTCGGTGGACTACTGGATAAAAGCGGTGGTCATATTCACCCGCTTAATTTAGCCCTAGGCGAAGCGCGCGCGGTTGAATCCCTCGGCGGTAAAATTTTTGAAGACTCTGCTGTGCTGCGTGTTGATGAGGGCGATAGCCCTGTTGTGCATACGGCACAGGGCAGTGTAAAAACCAAGTTTGTGGTCGTGGCAGGTAACGCCTATCTAGGTAAGTTAATGCCAGAGCTGCAGGCAAAATCGATGCCCTGCGGCACGCAAGTGATCACCACAGAGCCTTTGAGTGCCGATCTGGCTGCGAGCTTATTACCACAGGATTACTGCGTCGAAGACTGTAACTATCTGCTCGATTATTTCCGTCTGTCTGGCGACAAGCGGATGATTTACGGTGGCGGCGTAGTGTATGGCGCCCGCGATCCGGCGGATATCAAATCGATCATTATTCCGAACATGCTCAAAACCTTCCCACAATTAAAGGATGTGAAGATCGATTATGCGTGGACGGGTAACTTCCTACTGACGCTGTCGCGCCTGCCACAGGTCGGTCGTATCGGTAAGAACATCTATTATTCACAGGGGTGCAGTGGCCACGGTGTCACTTATACCCATCTAGCAGGCAAGTTACTGGCTGAAATGCTCAACGGTCAAGCCACGCGTTTCGATGCCTTTGCTGCATTGCCACATTATCCTTTCCCCGGCGGTCACGCACTTCGCGTCCCTTTTAGTGCTATTGGAGCTTGGTATTACACGTTAAGAGACAAACTAGGTCTCTAACATCATCACTTTTAAGAAGCTAGGTAGCTTCATAATACGAGGAAATCCTTGTGCAATTAAATGATCCGAGTTTGCTACGTCAACAGTCTTTTATTAATGGTCAATGGTGTGATGCCGTTTCTGGTGACACGCTAAAGGTGGTTAATCCCGCAACCAATGCCGTGATTGGCTACGTTCCTAATATGGGACAAGTTGAAACTGAGATGGCGATTAAGG
The DNA here is from genome assembly GCF_023159115.1 of Shewanella sp. JNE2. Classification (NCBI taxonomy): domain Bacteria; kingdom Pseudomonadati; phylum Pseudomonadota; class Gammaproteobacteria; order Alteromonadales; family Shewanellaceae; genus Shewanella; species Shewanella sp. JNE2. The sequence continues at coordinate 1,148,108 of NZ_CP096169.1, forward strand.
CGGCAGAAGCGGCTTTACCTGCATGGCGCGCACTCACAGCCAAAGAGCGCGGCGCTAAGTTAAGGCGTTGGTTTGAATTACTCAATGAAAACAGTGATGACTTAGCATTGCTCATGACGACTGAGCAGGGTAAACCGCTGGCAGAAGCCAAGGGTGAAGTAACCTATGCCGCTTCGTTTATCGAGTGGTTTGCCGAAGAAGCGAAACGTATTTATGGCGATACCATTCCTGGGCATCAAGGGGATAAGCGCTTGATGGTAATTAAGCAGCCTGTCGGTGTAACCGCCGCGATTACGCCGTGGAACTTTCCTGCTGCGATGATCACCCGCAAAGCCGCTCCAGCGTTAGCTGCGGGTTGCACTATGGTAGTAAAACCTGCGCACCAAACCCCCTTTACCGCATTAGCGATGGCAGAACTCGCTGAGCGTGCCGGTATTCCTGCGGGCGTATTTAGTGTGTTAACGGGTGATGCGGTGCAGATTGGCAATGAAATGTGTGCTAATCCCATAGTGCGTAAATTATCCTTCACGGGCTCAACCAATATCGGTATTAAATTAATGGCGCAATGTGCGCCTACCTTAAAAAAACTGTCGCTAGAGCTTGGTGGCAATGCGCCATTTATCGTATTTAACGATGCCAATATCGATGCCGCCGTTGAAGGCGCCATGATAGCTAAGTACCGTAATGCCGGCCAAACTTGTGTCTGCGCTAACCGTATTTATGTGCAAGACGGGGTATACGACGAGTTCGCCTTAAAACTCAGCACTGCTGTGGGCAAGCTTAAGGTTGGAGAGGGTATCAACGAGGGGGTCACGACTGGCCCGCTGATCAATGCTGCCGCAGTCGAGAAAGTGCAAAGTCACCTTATTGATGCCATTGCAAAAGGCGCATCAGTGCTCGCGGGTGGCAAAGTCCACGATCTTGGCGGTAATTTCTTCGAGCCAACCGTACTCACCAATGTTGATAAAAGCATGCGTGTTGCCCGCGAAGAAACCTTTGGGCCACTCGCGCCGCTGTTTAAATTCAGTGATGTCGACGATGTGATTAAACAGGCTAACGATACTGAATTTGGCCTCGCCGCCTATTTCTATGGCCGCGATATTTCATTGGTTTGGAAAGTCGCCGAGGCCTTGGAATACGGCATGGTTGGCGTTAACACTGGTTTGATTTCGACGGAAGTCGCGCCCTTTGGTGGGATTAAATCTTCAGGGCTGGGCCGCGAAGGTTCTAAGTTTGGCATCGAAGAATATTTAGAAATCAAATATATCTGTATGTCCGTTTAATACGGCCCGATTTGGCGAGTGAGGAACACTAAATGACAACAACCAATGATTCATTGATGGCACGTCGCCAAGCCGCGGTTGCGGGTGGTGTCGGGCAAATACACCCTATTTTTACTGCGCGCGCCGAAAATGCGACCGTATGGGATGTTGAAGGTCGCGAGTTTATCGATTTTGCGGGCGGCATTGCCGTGCTCAATACGGGTCATCTTCACCCTAAGGTTAAGGCGGCGGTTGCTGCTCAACTCGATAATTTCTCCCATACCTGTTTTATGGTGCTCGGTTACGAGAGCTATATCAAAGTATGTGAAAAACTCAATCAACTGGTACCTGGGGATTTTGCTAAGAAGACGGCATTATTCACCAGCGGCTCAGAAGCGGTTGAAAACGCGGTTAAAGTGGCTCGCGCCTACACTAAACGTGCTGGCGTGATTGCGTTCACCTCTGGTTACCATGGTCGCACTATCGCAGCCTTGGCATTGACCGGAAAAGTCGCGCCTTACAGTAAAGGTATGGGGCTGATGTCGGCGAATGTGTTCCGCGCTGAGTTCCCGTGCGAAATGCACGGCGTGTCCGATGACGATGCTATGGCCTCGATTGAACGTATCTTTAAAAATGATGCCGAGCCAAGTGATATCGCCGCAATTATTCTCGAACCTGTGCAGGGTGAGGGCGGTTTTTACGCCGCATCGCCCGCTTTTATGCAGCGCCTGCGGGCACTATGCGACCGTGAAGGCATAATGCTTATCGCCGATGAAGTGCAAACGGGGGCGGGTCGTACTGGCACTTTCTTCGCCATGGAGCAAATGGGGGTTGCTGCAGATATCACGACCTTTGCTAAATCCATAGCGGGTGGTTTCCCACTTTCAGGCATTACTGGTCGCGCCGAGGTGATGGATGCAGTTGGCCCCGGAGGCTTAGGTGGCACCTATGGCGGCAATCCGTTAGCCTGCGCCGCAGCACTTGCTGTTATTGAAGTGTTCGAAGAAGAAAAGCTGTTAGACCGCGCCAATGCTATAGGCGAGCGTATTAAGTCTGCACTGAATATGATGCAGGTCGAACATGCACAAATCGCCGACGTGCGCGGTTTAGGTGCCATGATCGCCATCGAACTGATGGAAGAAGGTAAACCCGCGCCGCACTATTGCGCGCAAGTGTTGAGTGATGCCCGTGACCGTGGATTGATTTTATTGTCCTGCGGCACTTACGGTAATGTGCTGCGTATTTTGGTGCCATTAACGGCGCCGGATGCACAAATTGATGCGGGTCTTGGTATTCTTAAAGCCAGTTTCGATGCTGTACTGAAAAGCTAATGCGGTTTTGATTTGAAATTTGTTTTAGATGAAAGTTATACATAATAAAAATCCCGCTTCGGCGGGATTTTTATTAGGGGGCGATTGTTTTGAAATTGGCTGTTTTTACTGCCAGTGACTTTCAGCACTCATCAGTTAAATGAATCGCTACTGTTTAATCTCCATTAGGATCTGCAATGCCTTCTTGCGTTTATCAAGGTCATACAAGTCATTGGTGAAGATAAGCTCATTCACGCCGAGTTCTTTGACGATCATTTCCAAACGATGCTTAATCGTCGCTGGGCCACCAGTAACAGATAAACCTAAGAAGTTATCGACATAAGTTTCTTCTTGCGCACTCCACAAGCCATCCATAGTGTCAACCGGTGGCTTTAACCATAACTCGTGACCACGGATAAGCGCTAACACGCGCTGTTTTGAGGTCGTGCCCAAATATTGGGCCTCTTCATCTGTATCGGCGGCAACTAACGGCAAGCCGAGCATCACATAGGGTTTATCAAGCACTTGAGAAGGTTTAAAGTCGCGGCGATAGATTTCAATCGCGTCGTAGAGAAAACGTGGTGCAAAGTGGCCCGCAAACACATAGGGTAAGCCGCGCTGCGCCGCTAACTGTGCACTAAAAAGACTCGAGCCCAATAACCAAATGGGTACATTAGTGCCTTCTCCGGGAATCGCTCGCACCGCATGGCGACCATTGTAAGGGCCAAGTAGAGTTTGTAATTCACTGACTTCTTCAGGGAATTGTTCGGCGCGATTGCTATCACGGTTCAGTGCTCGGCTGGTAATTTGATCGCTGCCGGGCGCGCGCCCTAGTCCTAAATCGATTCGACCAGGATATAAGCTTTCAAGGGTGCCGAACTGTTCGGCGACCACTAACGGCGCATGGTTTGGCAGCATAATGCCACCCGCACCGACGCGAATACGCTCGGTATTCCCCGCTATATAGCCAATTAATACAGAGGTCGCGGAGCTGGCGATACCGGGCATATTATGGTGTTCGGCAAACCAGAAACGATTAAAGCCGAGCCGGTCGGCTTCCTTGGCATACTGCAAACTGTTGTGCAGCGTTTCACCCACGGTTGATCCTTGGCGCATGGGCGCGAGTTCCAATAGCGAGAAGGGAATGTCGGCCAATATTGATGTCTGTTGTGACATAGTGTCTCCAAGTGACTGCCGTTTTTGCTAGCGACAACAAGAGGTGCTAACAGTGTTAGGCGTTTTGTTGTTGCTAGGCTCATTGCTAAGAAAAAGCGTTAACGGCTCAGTCTTGATGAATAAAAGGTATTCAGTGTTATTGATATGGGGCTAACGACACGACTTCTCAAGCTTTAACGGATAACACTTTCCCTTTGGTTATTTCATTCGTTATTCAATGTGAGTTTGCACTTGAGCAGCGCCATTAAACTGAGTGTGTATTCGCTTTGTAACAAATCGAGGGGCTGAAGTCATCCGCGTGTGGGAGGTGATAATGTGGAACTGAAGTTCTTATTCTCAGCAACTCAGCGCTAAGCCAGTCACAGTGGGATTGCATGACTTTTGCTAAAGCTCATTTGGTTATGAGTAGCAATATAAGGGTATAAACGATGTTGAATGAGGTGATAAAAAACTGCCGATAGCAGGGCTATCGGCAGTTGATGTTATGTAAAGATCATTGGCTATCGCCAGTTAAGCATTACTGCTCGGCTTTTACATCGCGCAGTGATGCAGCGGCACTGTCATCATCAATCACATTATGTGAATGGTGGCTGTCCGTTAGGCGACGCATTAGCGGCAATACGGCTAAGGCGATAAAGGTACAAACCACGGCTGCAATCCCTAATTTGTTGAATAGACTGGTATACACAGGTAAGGTTTGCAGTGGATCGACTAAATCCTGTGGCACACTGGCAAAGTTGGCGACAACCCCACCTAAATATTGTGAAATGCCTGATGCCACAAAATAGGCGCCCATCATAAAGCCCCCCATGCGCGCAGGTACATAGCGAGCAATCATCGCAAGACCTAAGCCGCTCACGAGCAGTTCACCTAAAGAGTAAGAGGCATAACCCCAGATCATGATCCATGAGGAGGTTTTACCATTGACGGCAAATTGACCTGCAAAACCATAGATAAAGAAGCCAATCGCCACAACGGCAAAACCAAGTGCAAACTTCGCCGCGATAGAAAAGTCTTTATCATTGCGACCTGCCCACGAATAACTCCACGCCAGAACAGGGCTTAACACCATGATCCAGATTGGGTTAAGTGCTTGGAACTGTGCAGGAGACCAAGTCCATAAATGAGTACCAAAAACTTGGAAATCCCAATCGACGTTACGTAGCGCAAAGAGGGCAAGTGACGTTGACATTTGTTGATAGAAGATAAAGAAGAATACCGTTTGCACCGTGAGAATAAGCGCCGCGATAAGTCCAGCGCGCTCACTTGGTTCACTGGTACGAATCAAATGGAAGAAAATCCCTAACACAGCCACACCCGCGGCATAAACGAATACACGGGCAACATCTTCATATTCAAGAATAATCGCCGATGCGACCACGGAAAGTGCTGAGAGTATTAATACAATGGCAAGGTTCTTCTTGTTGACTGGGCGCGTATCAGGCTCAGATCCATAGTTTGCTAGGCTCTTATGCATAAGCGCATAGTTACCTAAACCGACAAGTAAGCCTACACAGCATACGGCAAAGGCTGCATGCCAGCCAAATTCGTTGCCATACTGGGCGTTAACGTAATCTTTAATCCAAGGCGTGAGTAACATGGAGAAGGTTGAACCTACGTTTACCGCCATATAATAGATGGTAAAAGCACTGTCGATTTTAGAATCGTCACCTTCATAGATTTTACGGACTAAGTTGCCCGCGTTCGGTTTGAATAGGCCGTTACCGACCACAATCACGCCGAGCGCAGAGAACATAAACCACGTATTTTCAGTGGGTACGGCCATTAGCGCATAACCCAGAGAGAGGATCCCCGCTCCGAGCAGCATAGTGCGTTTGGTGCCGAGAATTTTATCCCCAACCCAACCGCCGATGGCCGGTGATACATAAATGAGTGCCGCACAAGCACTCCAGACTAAGTTTGCACGTGAGTCATCAAAGCCAAGGCGCTGCACCATAAAGTAGACAATCAGCGCTTGCATGCCGTAATAACCAAAGCGTTCCCATAATTCAATAAGAGACACAGTCATAAATGAATGTGTCTTGCTTACCTGATTGGTACCAAGAGTCATATAGCTTGCTTCCATTTTTGTTGTTTTGTGTTTGAGGGCAAGAGTATAAGGCGATAAGGATTGCAAACCAATGGTGCTAAGCGGCATAAAAGACTTTGTTACAAATCAATTTATGTATTTTAAGTTGAGATTAATAAATAGAGGGGCGGATTTAACGAAGCTTATCGAGCTTTGCCGCATTATTAGGCGGTTGCCTTTCAAATATTTTACTTATGATTAACAAATATCTATCTTGATCACTGGTAATACCTAGATGGAGTGCTATTTTTAAGGCAGGTAAGCCAATATAAAAATTAATCAGATCAAAATTATTACCCTACAGTCGTTTTCTTGGGAGTTTACTCGATGAAGTATTTGTCCATCAGTACTAAGTTGTTATGGATCACATCTGCGCTGTTTTTATCAATTGTTGCTATCTTGTCCCTGAGTCTCTGGTGGACCTTATCAGAGCAAAATTCTCAATTATCTGACCAAGTACAAACATCCCTTCAGAATGAAACTCGCGATAAGCTGGAAGGGCGCGCGGGGGAGTATGGGGCAATGGTCGCGGGCTTTATTAATGAGTCTTATCGTATTCCCTATTCTTTTGCGGGAATGCTTGAAAGTACTGCTGAGGAGTTACCGTTAAAGCGTGATCGCTTAGAACTTTCAGTTGCTGCTGTTTTGAAGAAAAATGCACAAACATCTTCCATGTATGCTCAATTTGAACCTAATGGATATGATGGGCTGGATAGTGAATTTTTAAATGTGCCGATAAGTCACAGTGTTGCTTCATCTGGTGTGTTAGAAATTTATTATATTCGTAATGATGATGGTAGCGTTGTTCACCAACAAGTCGATGATTCATCAGAAAAATACCTCACTACCGTGAACGAGTTTGGGATCCGTGATGCAGAATGGTATCTCTGTGCGAAAGAAACCTTAAAACCGTGTTTGATGGAGCCCTATTTAGACGAAATTACTCCTGGTAATAATATGTTAATGACATCACTCACTGTCCCTGTGCTTAAGCATAAACAGTTTATCGGGGTCGTTGGTGTTGACGTTAATTTACCCGTATTCCAGTCTTTGATTGACACTTTATCTAGAAGCCTTTACGACGGGCAAGCTAAGGTGACCTTATTGAGTCATCGAGGTTTAGTTGTGGCAGCGAGTCATTATAGTAAGAAAGCCCGACCTTTATCAGAATCAATTGATCCTACACTGGCGGCACAAATTATTTCGCTCCATAAAAATACTAAGTACATAATGAATGACGATGAAATTATCGTTGCTTATCCTATCAAAATTCCCCTAGCTAACGCGGAATGGTCACTTGTCATTCAAGTACCTAAGGCACAAGCCTTTAAAGCGTCAATTGAACTAGATAAAAATATGGATGAAATGGCTACTTCTCTTGGTAGTTTACTGTTGATTGTGGGATTAGTGGTTTCTGTGGTTTCAGTAATCACAATCAGCCTTGTCATTCGTAGCATTATCTCTCCACTTAAAATGATCCAAGGTCGTGTTGAACATTTAGCCAGTGCTGAAGGTGATTTGACTCAATCGATTGAGGTGGATGCGCACGCAGAGCTTATTGCATTAGGCAAAGGATTTAACTCCTTTATCTATAAGTTAAAAAATCTTATTGCTGAGTTAAAAATTCTTGCAAGTCGCACCCAGCAAGAGAGTCAATCATCGGCTCAAATTGCCCAACTGACCCGTGATAGTGTCCATCGCCAGTATGGTGAAATTGAGAGTGTGGTGACAGCCGTTAACGAAATGAGTGCCACGGCGCTCGAAGTCGCTAAAGCTTCGGAGCAAACGGCATCTGAAACCGAGGCTATGTCACGTAATATTCGCTTAAGTGAAGAGAGTTTAACTAAGGCGATGGATTTTGTGGCAACCATGTCGCAGGAGTCTATGCAAGCCAAAATGGCTGTGAGTAAAGTGGCCGAAAGCAGCACAAATATCAGCCGTATCCTTGAGGTCATTAGCTCTATTGCCGCGCAAACTAATTTACTCGCTTTAAACGCAGCGATTGAGGCAGCGAGAGCTGGGGAGCAAGGCCGAGGTTTTGCGGTTGTCGCTGACGAGGTTAGGGCATTAGCATCTAAGACGCAAAGCTCAACTGATGATATCAGTGTGCTTATTGATGCACTGCAAAAAGAAGTACATAGTGCATCGGGTATTATAGATAAAGGTGCTGAGCGCGCACAAATGGCAGTATTGCAAACTGAACAGGCGCTTGCTTCACTAAACTCAATGGTCAGCCAAATCGAAGAAATATCAGGACAGATCACCCATATTGCTGCCGCTGCAGAAGAGCAAAGTGCTGTCACGGAAGAAGTAAACCGAAATATCACAGGGATCTCAGATTCAGCATCCGAGCTTGCCCGCCTTGCGGGCGAAGCACAGCAAAGCAGTGTGGTCTTAGCTGACTTAGTGAAACAACAGCATGAACAGTTAGGTAAGTTAAAAACCTAGGTATTTATAGAGGACTCTTTGAATAGCAGTAGACCCTTTGATATGTGTTGATCGTTAAGCATCGGTCGAAGGGTTGCTTTTATGGCGTGAGATAATATTTAGATACAAAAAAGCCCATTGAATTAATGGGCTTTTTTGTTGAATTGGGTGGTGGCCCCTCACGGACTTGAACCGTGGACCTAACGATTATGAGTCGTGTGCTCTAACCAACTGAGCTAAGGGGCCGACTTAAGGTAATCGTCATTACCTAAAGCGGGTGGAAGTATACTAAGCTTATTTGCGCTTGTCACCCGTGTTTTAGGGTGAAATTCACGCAATTGATTCAATTGGTTATCTGTTAATCAGATCAGATGAGTATTAGAGGTCAATCAGGCTTTAAATCGCGATCATATCAGTCAATACAGTGAATATTTGCTTGTTTTTAATCTATATTTTAACGACATATGGTTATGTAATAAAAAGCCCTGCACAGGGCAGGGCTTGTTTGTCAGACAGGTTATCTATTCATCTAAGAAAGATTTCAAGATCTCTGAACGTGAAGGGTGGCGTAACTTACGTAATGCTTTAGCTTCAATTTGACGAATACGTTCACGGGTAACGTCAAACTGTTTACCCACCTCTTCAAGCGTGTGGTCAGTGTTCATATCGATACCAAAACGCATGCGCAATACTTTGGCTTCACGGGCTGTTAAGCCTGCGAGCACTTCATGGGTTGCACTCTTCAAACTTTCGCTGGTGGCGCTATCAAGCGGTAATTCGAGGGTGGTATCCTCGATAAAATCACCTAAATGCGAATCTTCATCGTCACCAATAGGGGTTTCCATGGAGATAGGTTCTTTAGCGATTTTAAGCACTTTACGGATCTTGTCTTCCGGCATCATCATACGTTCTGCCAGTTCTTCAGGGGACGGCTCACGGCCCATTTCCTGTAGCATTTGACGAGAAATACGGTTTAGCTTGTTGATCGTTTCGATCATATGCACCGGAATACGGATGGTACGCGCTTGGTCAGCGATAGAACGGGTAATCGCCTGACGGATCCACCAAGTGGCATAGGTCGAGAACTTGTAACCACGACGGTATTCGAACTTATCCACGGCTTTCATCAAGCCGATATTACCTTCTTGGATAAGATCTAAGAATTGCAGACCGCGGTTGGTGTATTTCTTCGCGATAGAAATAACCAGACGTAAGTTGGCCTCAACCATTTCTTTCTTCGCACGGCGTGCTTTAGCTTCACCAATTGACATGCGACGGTTGATATCTTTGATTGCTGAAATAGCTAAGCCGGTTTCTTCTTCAACGGCGGCAAGCTTGCTACGGCAACGTAGTACGTCTTCCTCAACCATTCTTAGGCCTTCGGCATAAGGTTTGTTTGAGGCTTTTTCTGCATGGAACCAATCGAGATTAGTTTCATTTCCAGTGAAAAACTTCACAAAGTTTTTCTTTGGCATTTTAGCTTGTTCAACACAAAGCTTCATCGCCAAGCGTTCTTGTACGCGTACGCGATCCATCATAGAACGCATGCTTTTCACTAAACGATCAAATTGTTTAGGGACTAAACGGAATTCTTTGAAGATTTCACCGATTTCAAAAAGCGCTTTGACAGACTCTGGATGTTCACGTCCTTTAGCTTCGATGATTTTCAGCGCATTTTCATAGGCGGCTCTTAGTTGACTAAAGCGTTCGCGGGCTTCTTCAGGATCTGGGCCTTTGTTGGCATCATCTTCTTCATCTGCGTCTTCATCGTCTTCATCTTCATCGTCCTCATCATCGAGGTCTTCATCTGACAGTTCAGAGCCAATATGTGTTGCAGTGGGTGCTACGTCTTCTTCATCCGGGTTGACAAATCCAGAGATAATATCAGACAGGCGCAGTTCATCGGCTTCGAATTGGTCGAATTGTTCAAGGATCATCGCGATCGCTTGTGGGTATTCGGCGACAGAGCTTTGAACGGTATTAATGCCTTCTTCAATGCGTTTGGCGATCACAATTTCGCCTTCACGAGTCAGAAGCTCAACCGTACCCATTTCACGCATATACATGCGTACTGGATCCGTTGTGCGGCCAAGCTCACTTTCAACTGTGGCTAGGGCAGCCGCGGCTTCTTCTGCTGCATCTTCGTCTGTGTTGTCTTCCGACATCATCATGTCATCGGCATCGGGAGCTTCTTCAAATACCCGAATACCCATGTCATTTATCATCTGGATAATATCTTCGATCTGGTCAGAATCGACCATGTCTGCAGGTAAGTGATCGTTCACTTCTGCATAGGTTAAGTAACCTTGCTCTTTACCTTTGGCAAGCAACAGCTTGAGTTGCGACTGCGGAGTATGATCCATAGATATCATCCAAGTTGGGAAACTGTTACAACGACGGACAATTAGCTAAATAAGCTTAAGTGCCGCGCAAATCGTCAATTATAGCCGTGTGCACATATCTGTGCTAGTCACTGGGATAGTGAATGAGGACATTTTTGCCTCAGTTTAATCCTTTCATGACTGAGATCAGCTTCTGTAGCTGTATCTTTTCTTCTTTAGTATGAGTCTGTTTGAGACTCAATTCCTGGTATCGTTGTTCAATATATTGATTGTTCAACCAAACTAGGGTTTGTTTAAACTTTTCGAGCAGGTTTTCATCCGCCACTTGATGGTCCCATTGGGCCAATTTATGGAGCGCCCCACTGTGGGGATTGTCTCTGAATTGTTCAAGTAGTTGTGCGCTGTTTAACCTTTGCTCTCGAGTTAAATCCAACAGCAGTGGCAGCAAATCAATGCCTGGCATCTGCAGATGGTTAAGTGCGGGTTGTGGGGGTAAACCCAGTCCCAGCTGAGGATGTTGTACTAACAGTGCGATGGCGAGGCGCAATGGTGTACCACGTCCTTTTAATCCTTGTTTTGCTACTGTTTTAGTTTGTTTGACACTAAAACCTAGCTTTTTTTTCATATCTTCAGAGCTATTCATACCCAGCTTGTGAGCTAAGTTCTCAAGCAGTAAGTTTTGCAGCACAGTATCTTGAATCTTCTCAATCAAAATAAAGGCTTGTTTCGCTAAATTACTTTTATCAGTACCATATTTAGTCGCTAAGGTATCAAATAGAAACTCGGGTAGTGCTATTGCACTGCCCATTAAGGTTTCAAATGCTTCTTTACCAATTTTACGCACCATAGAATCAGGATCTTCGGCCTGAGGCAGGAACATAAATCGGACTTGATCCCCCGGTTTTAATAGCGGCAATGCGGTCTCTAAGGCGCGCCATGCGGCTTCTGTACCTGCTCGGTCACCGTCGTAACAGCAGACCACTTCTTTAGCACTGCGCAGTAATAACTGAAATTGCTCTGCTGTGGTCGAAGTGCCTAATGAGGCGACCGCATAATCGACGCCAAATTGCGCCAATGCGACCACATCCATATAGCCTTCAGCAATCAGCACTTTATCTGGATCGCGATGGCGCTGTTTTAGCTCGTATAAACCATAGAGTTCATTGCCCTTATGAAATATGGGCGTTTCTGGCGAATTCAAGTATTTTGGGGTGCCATCACCTAAAACTCTGCCACCAAAACCAATAACTCGCCCACGCCTATCTCGGATCGGGAACATAAGACGATCGCGAAATCGGTCGTAACGCTTGCCATTGTCGTTGGCTATTAACATGCCAGCGGTCAGTAACTTATCCTGCGCATCTTGATTCTGACGATAGCGTCCCAATAAACCGTCCCAGCCATCGGGTGCAAAGCCAATACCAAAATGTTCTACTACATCATCGGATAAGCCGCGATAGGCGAGGTAATCGATAACTTTTTGTTTATCTTGGTGTTGTCTAAGCTGGTTTTGAAAGTAGCGGCTCGCTTCTTCCATTAATTGGTATAAGTCTCGGCTTAAACCATCATCATGGCGTTTGCCGGTACCTTGTTCTCTTGGGACTTCTAAGCCAAGTTGTCCAGCCAGATCTTCTATGGCATCAATAAAATCGAGTCGATCGTATTCCATTACAAAATCGATAGCATTGCCATGGGCACCGCAGCCAAAGCAATGATAGAACTGTTTATCCCGGCTAACGGTGAAAGAAGGTGATTTTTCGCTATGAAAAGGGCAACAGGCAGAGTAGTTCTTACCCGCCTTTTTCAAGGGCACCTTACGATCGATTAGCTCGACTATGTCGGTGCGAGCGATCAGCTCATTGATAAAATCACGAGGTATTGCCATTAAGTGCTTAAAATCTAGCCTAAAGCGAATTTAAACAAACAAGCCGCGCATAGGCACGGCTTGTTCATACATTGAAACGCTAATTATTGCAATTTTGCGCGGATCATAGCGCCGATAGCGCCCATGTCTGCACGTCCTTGAACTTTAGGTTTTAATGCTCCCATTACTTTGCCCATATCCGCCATGGAGGATGCACCTATTTCAACAATAGCTGCATCGATGAACGCTGCGATTTCCGCCTCTGAGAGGGGAGTTGGCAGGAAAGTTTCAATAACTTGAATCTCTGCTGCTTCCGCTTCGGCCAACTCGTTACGTCCCGCTGCTTCAAATTGAGCAATCGAATCGCGACGTTGTTTCACCATTTTGGTTAAGACCGCTATAACCTGCTCATCAGTCAGAGATTCGCGGGTATCCACTTCAATCTGTTTGATGGCGGCTAATGCCATACGAATAGTACCCAATCTCACCTTCTCTTTGGCGATCATGGCTTGTTTCATATGGTCTTTTAGCTGATCAATTAGGCTCATAAGAGATTAGTATAAACGTACGCGACGTGCGTTTTCGCGAGAAAGCTTTTTAGCTAAACGTTTAACTGCAGCCGCTTTTGCGCGCTTACGTGCAGTAGTTGGCTTCTCGTAGAATTCACGAGCACGCACGTCAGCTAAAATACCTGCTTTTTCACAAGAGCGCTTGAAACGACGTAGAGCTACGTCGAATGGTTCGTTTTCACGTACTTTAATAATTGGCATACGCCATCACCCCTTAGGTGTAGGTTGTTCTGGTTCAATTGCTCGAACCAAGTCTATTTAAAATGGTGCGGAATTTTATACCGAGACCATAGGGCTTGTAAAGCCCTAATACTGAGTTCAGCTTTTGGGTTGCTGGGTAAGATAAGGCCTCTATGGCTGGAGTAATTATTGACATGCAGGTAGAATTAGCGCCCTTTGGTTATTTTTGATGAGGCACCATGCGGGTTTTAGGTATTGAAACATCCTGTGATGAGACAGGTATTGCCGTCTATGACGATAAGCTAGGGTTGTTATCCCATGCTCTATATAGTCAGGTGAAGTTGCATGCAGATTACGGTGGTGTGGTGCCTGAGTTAGCCTCCCGCGACCATGTTCGTAAAATTGTGCCGCTTATTCGCCAAGCCTTAAAAAATGCTGATACTAAAATCGCCGATTTAGATGGTATTGCTTACACTAAAGGCCCAGGTTTAATTGGTGCGCTCTTAGTTGGAGCTTGCGTTGGACGTTCGCTTGCCTTTGCTTGGAATAAGCCTGCTATTGGTGTGCACCATATGGAAGGGCATCTGCTCGCACCTATGCTTGAAGAGGATGCACCTGAGTTTCCCTTTGTTGCCTTGTTGGTTTCAGGTGGCCATTCCATGCTGGTTAAAGTCGATGGCATTGGCCTTTATGAAGTCTTAGGTGAGTCTGTGGATGATGCTGCAGGTGAAGCTTTTGACAAAACGGCTAAATTGATGGGCTTAGATTATCCAGGAGGCCCAAGACTTGCTAAGTTAGCCGCTACAGGAGTTCCCGCTGGCTATCAGTTTCCCCGTCCAATGACGGATAGGCCTGGTCTGGATTTTAGCTTTTCAGGCCTAAAGACATTTACGGCAAATACGATAGCCGCAGAGCCTGATGATGAGCAGACCCGCGCCAATATCGCTAGAGCCTTTGAAGAAGCGGTGGTTGATACTTTAGCAATTAAGTGCCGCAGAGCCTTAAAGCTAACAGGCTATAACCGTTTAGTGATCGCCGGTGGTGTCAGTGCCAATACCCGTTTACGGGCAACGCTAGCTGAAGTGATGACTTCAATTGGTGGGAAAGTTTATTATCCTAGAGGAGAGTTTTGCACCGACAATGGTGCAATGATTGCCTATGCAGGGTTGCAGCGTTTAAAGGCTGGGCAGCGTGAAGATCTTGCGGTAAAAGGTCAACCAAGGTGGCCGCTAGACACTTTGCCACCGCTGTTCTAATCATTTTAATTAAACATCTTATAGTCGATAAAAACTGCGCTTAAGGCGCAGTTTTCGTTGATAAATTTACGATGTTGATTAAGGATTTTTAGGACGTTTTTTACGCGATACCTTTGACTCTTCACCTTTAAGTAGCCGTTGGATATTGTCTTTATGACGAATAATGATAAGCGTCGATAGCATGGCAACGGGAATGGTAAATCGTTCGTCTAACCACCAAGTATAAAGAGGAGCTAGTAAGGCCGTAATAATAGCGGCGAGGGATGAGTAGCGACTGATTAGCAATAACACTACCCATGAAGCCATAAGGCAGATAGCAAGATCATCTCCAATCGGTGCCATGGCTCCAAAGGCTGTTGCGACTCCTTTTCCCCCTTTAAAACCAAAAAAAATGGGATAGATATGACCAAGACATGCCGCAATGGCAATCAGCCCAAGGGAAATGGCATCGATACCCATTAAATAAGCAAGATAAGTGGGCAGCGCACCTTTAAGCATATCAAAAAATAGCACCATGGCGGCCGAACTGGCACCGCCGATCCGCAGTACATTCGTCGCTCCAGGGTTCCCCGAACCTTCGGATCTTGGATCGGGTAGACCTCTCATCCTACAGACCAGCACAGCACTTGAGATAGAACCTGCCAAATAGGCGGACACAATCATCAAAAGTGTCAGTGTTAATTGACTCACATTGGTTTCCTTACGCGTCTTAAGGTATTATCGCGCAACAATTTAAAAGCCTGTTTGGCTTGTATATTCAGTCATGGGCTAAAGCGATAACTCCGCAGTCGAAAGTAGATAGCATTTCTGAACGAACAAATCCTTTTAGGAGGTTATCCTACTTCGGATTGGCTCGAGTAGAAAGTAAATTAGTTATCTCTCAGAATATTGCGAATTATACCGACTCAATCACGCTTAGCTTATCAGACCTCTTAGTAATAGGTTAGTTGGAGACAATATGGATAAGGTACTTATAAGACAATTACGAGTCGATACTGTGATTGGTGTCTATGATTGGGAGAAGACAATCCAACAGAGCTTATTTTTAGATTTAGATATGGCTTGGGATAACAAACCCGCCGCTGCAAGTGATGATTATCAGTTTGCGCTCTGTTATGAAACAGTGTCTACACGGATTACTCAGCTTATTACCGAGCGACCCATTGAACTTATTGAAACCGTTGCAGAACGTGTTGCCGACTGTTTAATTAGCGAGTTTAACGTGGTTTGGGTCAAAGTGGTGGTGATGAAACCCGGTGCAGTTGCTACAGCAGCTTCTGTTGGCGTTGAAATTGAGCGTTCACGTTAACGTTTATTACTGCGTCTATGTAGTAATGTTCAATGAATAATAGTGACGAGTGTATAGTCGTTTAAAGACGGTTCGGACAACAGCATGGCACGTATTTACATTAGTTTAGGTAGTAATATTGAGCCCGTTCAGCATTTGCAGGCAGGGTTACTGTCACTCAGAGAATGCTTTGGTCCACTCAGGCTTTCTTCTATGTATGAGAGTGAAGCGGTTGGGTTTAGTGGCACAAATTTTTTAAATATGGTGGCAAGCGCTGAAACCGATTTGAATATTGCTACGGTAGTTGCGCAGTTTAAGCAAATCGAGCAAAATCACGGCCGTCTTGTTGGTGCAAAGAAGTTCAGCCCAAGAACATTAGATTTAGATTTGTTACTTTATGATGACATTGTATGTCAAATTCCAGTGGTGTTACCCCGGGCCGAGATAGTTAATAACGCTTTTGTATTGTGGCCTTTAGCGGAGTTAGCTCCAAATCTCGTTCACCCCTTAGTCCACCAAACCTATGCAAAATTGTGGAATGACTACGACAAAGATTCACAGCGACTTTGGCCTGTGACGTTTGAATGGCCCTGTGGGCTGACGTTTTAATTTATTGATAGGGTTGTCATGGATACGTTTCAGGTAATTATTTTAGCGTTAATTCAAGGGTTAACTGAGTTTCTTCCTATATCAAGTTCTGCACACTTAATTTTACCCGCTGAGCTGTTAGGCTGGGAAGATCAAGGATTATCCTTTGATGTGGCTGTAAACACTGGCTCGTTACTTGCGGTGGTGATTTATTTTAGACATGAATTGTGGAACATGTTTACAGCTTGGATTGCCAGTATTTTTAAAGGTAAACAGTCAGATGACAGTAAACTGGCTTGGTGGATAATTCTTGCAACACTACCTGCAGTTTTTTTTGGTTTTATGGCAAAAGATTTTATTGAAACGCATCTACGCAGTGCTGAAGTGATTGCTGTTACCACTATCGTTTTTGGCTTATTGCTTTGGTGGGCAGATAAGATGTCACATCAAGATTTAACTGTTTATCAAACCGGATGGCGTAAGGCATTATTGATTGGTTTTGCACAGGCACTGGCATTAATTCCTGGAACTTCACGCTCTGGCGCTACAATGACTGCTGCGCTCATGCTGGGTTTAAGTCGTGATGCTGCCGCCCGATTTTCATTCTTAATGTCTGTTCCTGTGAGTTTAGGCGCAGCCATTTTAGTGGGTAAAGATCTATCTGAAAGTTCACTTCCTATTGATTATCAGGCGCTTACTTTAGGAACTTTGGTCTCTTTTGTTGCCGCATACCTTTGTATTCATTATTTCTTAAAAATAATCAGTCGCATGGGGATGACACCTTTCGTTATTTACCGCCTTATACTTGGCGCGGTGTTATGTGGATTTATATTTCTGTAATTTCTTTTTGCGAACCTTTTGAAGAATCGGGTCTAAGTACCCGATTTTTACATTTTTAAGTATTGCCCTTTTTTGGAGCTAACCATGAGTCTTAAATTTCAATGTCCGACATGTGGTCTGTCATTACAGCAGCATCAATCATCGCAGGGTTTTCACTGTACAAATAAACATCATTTCGATAAAAGTGAACAAGGCTATTGGGTTTTTACTAAGCCGCAAAGACAAAAGCCAACAGGCGATTCTCGTCAGCAGGTGCGGGCTAAACGCTTTCTGTTAGAGTCAGGTATTTTTGCGCCGTTAATTGATAAAATGGCCGAAATGCTCGTCGGTTCATTGCAAGATGATATAAGTTTGTTGGATTATGAGTGTGCTGAAGGTTTCTATTTACGCGCTTTATCATCCAAGTTGACTGATATTGCAAAGGGATTAACGATTCAATACGTGGGCGTTGCAGATGCTGAAAATACAATATTTTCTGCTGCTAAGGCACAAACACCAGGGATCTTATGTTTGAGTACCTCCAAAGTATTACCTTTTAGCGACAATTGTATTGATGTTATTACAGTGATAGATAAACCGCTTAAGGGTAAGGAGTCTGTGCGTGTGCTCAAAGAAGATGGGCTCATGTTGTTAGTGTTGCCGGGAGCTAGACATTTATGGCAATTGAAAGAATATATCTATCCTGATTTAGCCGAAAAGACGGTGCAAATAAATTTGCCGTCTGGATTATTGATAATAGAAACTCAAACCCTGCATTTTACCTTGTCAGTGACGGGTGAGCAGGCTTTAACATTACTGGATATGACCCCCTATGCTTGGCGGGCAACGGATAGGATGAAACATAATATCCAATCCAATTATTTTGAGTCCCTTGAAATTGATTTTATATTAGTATTAGCGCGAAAATGCTTAAGCGGAGAGGCACAAGTGAGTTGTACATAATAATAAAAATGTAAGGGAAAAATGCAGAGTCTGTACAGTATGCTTACCAATAACACTGGTTTCTAGGTTGCAGGTGTTAAGCTGTTACAAATGAAATCACTTAAAGAATAGATATAAAAAAAGGCTTGGATAGATGGGCTATTCGCTTTCATCACTCACAAGCCTTTTATGCTAACCTATTAAATTATAGGTTAATTACTTATCATTACTTTTTGTAACGAGTAGCAACGTTGTCTAGACGGTCGTTAGCACGCTTAGCTTCTGCTTGTGCGTCCATAGCTGCTGCTTTAGCATCTTTAACGTCTGCAGACAATTTGCCTTGCTCAGATTTCAGAGAGCCGACATCAGCTGACAATTGATCAACTTTGTTGCCCAGAGTAGCAACGCTTTCTTCCAGAGCAGTAGTGTTTGCACAACCACCTAGTAGGGCAGTCATTGCTAAACCAGCAATCATCAGTACTTTTTTGTTCATTGTAAAAAATCCCTTAAAATAGGTTGGATTTGAATGTTTCGTCACTTTGTAATCGAAACTGCCTAATTATGACATAGCTATTTTAATTTGCTACGAATATTAATGGGTTTATCCACTATAGACATATAAATTTTTTTTAAAAGGTTTTTTTATTGGTTATATCATCATTTTTGAGTGAAAAATGGCTCCGAATTTACCGTAAAACGATACTGTGTTTACAAAATTATTACTTTTTGACTGTGCGTTCTAATCCACTGCATTTTGTTTATCACGTTTTAACTGACCAACGGCATCGATTCTATGCATGTGGAGGATTTGCTTTATTTCCTCCCCTTTAAAGCCAGCTTGAATAATTGCCTTAATATTGACATTACTCGCGACTGCAAAGCATTGGCTAAAGTATTCACCTTGCGGGTAATCCTGATGTTCAAATCCTGTACGACCGCGCATATCTGCAATACAGGCCTGTACGAGTTGTTTTAGACGCTCAGGTTTGCGCCAAAAATCGGCTTTATCAAATATCTTGATAATTGTTTCTGGTCTGAGTTTGAAGGCTTGATGCACATTTTGATGTTGATCACTGACAATTAATGCAAGATCTCTGAACTCATTCGGAATACGTAAACGTTCACACAGAGCTTTGATTATTGGTAATCCTTTTTGTCCGTGGCCATGATGTTTAGGTAAATGTTCTATGGGCGTGACCGCCTTCCCTAGGTCGTGAACGAGTGCAGCAAAACGAACGGCTTTATCCTGCGTGAGTATTGCGGCTTGGGCGAGTACCATCAAGGTGTGCAGGCCTGTATCGATTTCTGGATGCCATTTTTCTGGTTGTGGGATACCAAATAAGGCATCAAGTTCTGGGAAAAGTACTTTCAGTGCGCCACATTGACGTAATACCTCAAAAAAAACCTCGGGGTTTGAACCACTTAAGGTTTTATCAACTTCCTGCCAGACTCGTTCAGGTGTTAAGGCGTTTAACTCTCCACTTTGGGCGATCTGCTGCATAAGCTGAAGTGTGCTGTCAGCTATTTGAAAGCCTATGTGATGAAACCGCGCGGCAAATCTTGCAACACGTAATACTCTGAGTGGATCTTCAATAAATGCATCGGAGACATGGCGCAAGAGGCGAGCGTTAAGATCTCCAATACCATTGAAAGGATCATGTAGGTTGCCTTCTTCATCTTGTGCAATTGCATTGATAGTCAGATCTCGTCTGAGCAAGTCTTGCTCAAGTGTGACATCGGGACTGGCATAGCAACTAAAACCACCATAGCCTAACCCAACTTTACGTTCAGTACGGGCGAGTGCATATTCTTGCTGTGTTATTGGGTGTAGGAATACGGGAAAATCTTTACCCACTTGGCGGTAACCCAGTTGTAGCATTTGCTCTGGTGTCGCGCCAACCACCATATAGTCTTTATCTTTAATGGGAAGATTGAGCAGGCTGTCACGTACAGCGCCGCCGACTAAGTATATTTTCACGGATTTACTTCGCCTATGTGTCATAGTAGTAGCTTAACATGCCCGTAGCGGGCAGAGATAAATCTAACCCAGAAATTTATCTAACATTTAGATGTCACATTGATGTTGCAGATGTTTTGACAAGTACACTAGGACGCTTTAACGTGAGCGTTATTTTTTGATAAGGATGATTGGTGGTATGTACAAGGCCTTTTATGGACTCAGCGATAACCCTTTTTCAATTGCACCCAATCCCCATTATTTATTTTTGAGTGATAGGCACCGAGAAGCCCTAGCACATCTTACCTACGGTTTGGGTGAAACCGGTGGTTTTGTGCTGTTAACAGGTGAGGTAGGAACAGGGAAAACAACGGTATCCCGTTGTTTACTCGGGCAGTTACCCGATAACACCGACACAGCATTTATCCTGAATCCCTCACTGACTGAATTGGAGTTACTCGCCACTCTTTGCGATGAGTTGAAGATCCGTTATGGAGAAAATCCAACACTTAAGCAGTTGACCGATCATTTAAGCCATTTTTTACTCGCGAACCATGAGAAAGGTCGTAATACGGTACTCATTATTGATGAGGCTCAGCACCTACGACCTGAAGTGTTAGAACAATTACGGTTGCTCACAAATCTGGAGACAGATACCAAAAAATTATTGCAGGTGATTTTGATTGGTCAACCTGAGCTGCAATTGTTACTAAAACGTCAAGAATTACGACAGCTGGCACAGCGAATTACTGCTCGTTATCATTTATTACCGCTAAATGAAGATGAAATTGCACTTTATGTGTTGCACCGCTTACAGGTCGCCGGACGATTTGAACCACTGTTTACCCGTAAAGCGATTAAGGTATTACAGAAATATAGCGGGGGGATTCCACGCTTAATTAACTTGCTCTGTGAACGTGCGTTAATGGCTGGTTATGCACAATCCCGAGTGCCAATTGATCATCGTATGGTGAGGCAAGCTGCGGCTGAAGTGTTAGGTGAGGAAGAAAAACAACAGAATCCATACCTCTGGCCAACGGCTATTGTTGCGACTCTCGCCATTGCCTTTGGCGTATCCTATTGGTTGTTTACCCTCAATCAAAGCACTATGAGCGTTCAAGCTTCCACCGCAGAGAGTCAACCTTCTCAAAATGTTAGTATTGCTGCTAAAGACATAAAAGATGTAAATAGTGAAACCCAGTTAACTCAGGCTTTAATCAAACAACCGAGTACCCAAGCTACAATCGTAAAACCTGATCCCAGCCAACGAGTCTTAAATGAGGCAATAAACCAAAGTCGTCAAATTGATACTGCCTTTGCTGGATTGTTCAGTGTTTGGGGGAAAGTGCCTTTTAAAGGGCTAACAGCCTGCCAATCAGCCATTGAACAAGGGCTTTCCTGTTATCAACAACAGGGAAATTGGATGTCCCTTACACGGTTAAATTATCCTGCAGTAGTATATTTAGTAGATGATAATCAACAAGATTTTTACGGTGCAGTGCTTGCTGTTGATGGTGAACAATTACTTATGCAATTGGGTGAGCAGCAACTTTGGGTTGATAGGGCATGGTTTAATCAACATTTTAGCGGTACCTTTGAGATTTTATGGCAGGCACCTAGCCTACCTATGATGGAGATCAGCCAGAAGTCGAGCGTAGGACAACTTCAGTGGTTGGAGAATGCGCTTGCCCATGTGAGTAATCGTAATGCGAGAAGGGTAACGCACTTTGATCTTAAATTAGAAAATGATCTCAAAGCTTTTCAAAGCCAACATGGCTTGAAAGCTGATGGTATTGCTGGCAACCAAACATTAGTGAGACTGAATTTGTATTTAAGTGAGCAAGGCCCGCGTTTAACCGATAATGGAGCACATGGCTAATGTCCATTCTACTCGATGCGGTAACGCGTAATAAGCAACAACAGTTATCTCCTTTACCTGATGCCGTGTTAACACCACGGACAAATTATCCTGAGTCCCGTAAAGCCAGTATCCCTCTGGTTAAGCTATCGCTATTAGCGTTGGCAGTTGCTATTGGGGTTGGGATTGCTTGGGGGGTAAGTGTGTTAGAGCAAAGTGAGAAGTCGTTATCTGTAATGGCAGGACTCGCAACACCTATAAAGCAAAATGCTCCAGCAGCTAATTTGTCGCCCGTAAATCCACCACAAACTGCATCAGCCACTGAAGTAACGGAGAGTCAAATTGTTGATGCGAATTCGAGCGGAGTCCGCTTAGCGGGCAAAGTCGCGTTGCCAAGGACACAAGAGTTACCGCAAGTTGGTAACATGCAGGCAGGGCAAGTTTTAGCTGTGACAACTGGATATGTAAACAATCCGCAGCGTGATCCAAGCTATGATGACTATCTTGCAACCTCGGCGCAGGTTGATGCTAACACTCGCACAGTACAACAACTCAATACTGACGAAAGCAATGTGTTAAATCAATTTGAACAGCCTGAATATCAAGAGATGCCAGAGCAAGAGCCGATTATATTAGGTGCTAATCCGAATCGTCAGGGATTGGCACAGCTTGAGGCATTACGCCAACAGGTGAGCGCGGCAGCCGTCGATGTTGGGTTGGAGACGAACCAAAGTCGTGAGGATGATAAATTAGTTTCTACATTTCAAGATGCGCTGAAAAAGGTTGAATATGGTAATTCGGCAAAAACTCCCGTAACTCAACCTAAGTTAGATCCTATCCCCAAACAAGAGAGCGATGACATCCCTAAATATGGTCAGTTACCAGCGGGGTTACAGCTACAAGTTCCTGAATTTAATATCGTTGCTCATGTCTATTCTACTGATCCTAACAAACGCTGGTTAAATGTGGACGGCGCGGAATTGCAGGAAGGCGATAAGATTAGTGGAAAACTGACAATTATTTCTATTCGTCCAAGGGATGTGGTGTTAGAAATTCAAGGAACGCAATTTAAGGTGCCAGCAATTTGACCTAATTTGAATAAAACAAAAGGCGCTCTAGTAGGCGCCTTTTGTTTAGTCCCCTTTACTTTAAGCAAACAGCTTGTAAGCGAGTAATAACGTGAGGCAATAGCCCAAGCTATAACATAAGAATAAAGCCGGTACATATTTTAAGTAACTGACGAATGTCAATTCTTTCACTTTACTCATCGCGACTATCCCCGCTGCAGAACCTATGATGAGTAAGGAACCTCCCACACCGACGCTATAAGTTAAGCCAAGCCATTCTGGTGTACTGAGTACGGGTTCTGCTTTTAATAACGCCGCCGTTAATGGCACGTTATCAATTAAGGCTGAGCCCATCCCCGTGACGAAGTTAGAAATGTTTGGGTTGAACATAGCATATGCTTTCGTCAGCATATCTAAGGTGCCGATTTCTTTTAGCATACCAACGAGTAATAAAATACCTAAGAAAAACAATAAAGTATCATATTCAACTTGTCGAATATATTCAAGAATTTTAATTTCCTCTTTATCGCTACGTGTAGTGTGACCAATGAGGAACATAACAGATAGACCCGTTAGGAATGTCAGCACTGGTGGGATCCCAAAGAGAATGTTGAATAACATAGTCATTAAAATAGTGCAGAAGAATACTAGAGCAATCAGCACATCAACTGTTTGATAGGTATGTTTGATAGGTGTTGTGGCGACAACACCTTCTGCTTTAAGTGAAAACAAGGTCGCGAGTAAAATAACGCTAAGGGCAGAGGGAATAAACAGTATTAATAGCTCGGACATATGAACATGCCCGCCTAAGAAAATCATCAGGGTAGTAACGTCACCAGTGATTAATGCAACACCGCCAGAGTTAACGGCGAAAATAATTAATACTGCCATCCTACGACGCATTTGTTTATCAAGCTTAAAGGTGGTTAATAGGCCTAAAGACACTAATGTGGCGGTAACGTTATCGCAGAATGCCGATAAAACCAGTGCAAACAAAGCCACTTGGAGCATCAACATTCGTACAGAAACTTGTTGTGGAAACAGCTTTTGCACCATGATTTGGATCATGCCTTTTGCGTTGAGGTACGCGACAAAGGTCATCGTTGACATCAGAAACAGCCAAAGAGTGGCAATTTCGAGCAAGTTTTCATTGAGTTGATGGGCAATAATTTTCTCATGCTCAGGATCGCCTGCTGCCATAAACAGCGCTACCCAAGAAATGCAGCCAAAAAATAAGGTGGTTTTTGCTTTATTAAGGTGGGTCACTTCTTCGAAAATAATACTGAGCAGGGCGAGCACGGCCAATATGATCAGAAAGGTATATAACATAACTGCAATTCCAACGGCTGTTTTTAGTGTAATAGCAGGCTAGAGGCATACTATAGATTGGCGTTTTCAAGGCTAAATTAAGCTTGCTGTGTTAACGCGTGCGGATCAAAACATAATGATATGAATAACGCAACTGTTAGGTGTAACTCGTTTTTGTATTGTTTTGTGATGTATATCTCGGTGAATTTGTTTTTGATGTGGTGTTTTATGCTGGTTTTATTATTTCTAATAATGTTGTTTTGGTTTTTTATGCTGGAATGGGTTTGAGTGTAAAGTGAAATCTACGATTAAAGTCTAAGCGATTAGCGTGCGATTCTTTAATTAATCCTATTTAACGGGTGCGATTTTTCAAATGTCATAAAAAAGAGACGCTAATGCGTCTCTTTTTACTGCTGTATAACATGCTCAGCAAATTAACTTTCGGTTTTCATACTCGCTAAAACACGATCTGCGGCTTCTAAGGTTAGGCGCAGTTCTTCTTCACCATGGGCCATAGACAGGAAGCCTGCTTCATAGGCGCTAGGTGCTAAGTAAACACCTTCGTCTAACATTCCGTGGTAGAAAGTGCGGAAGTGCTCAATATTGCACTTGGTCACTTGATCGAAGCGAGTGATCTGCTCCTGTTCGGTAAAGAAGAAGCCGAACATGCCGCCAACATAGTTGATCGCCATTGGAATACCGTGCTTATCCGCCGCGGCTTTAAAGCCTTCTGCAATACGTTTGGTTTTTGCACTCAGTGCTTCGTACAAACCTTCTTCACACAGGGCGTCCATTTGTGCCAGACCCGCTGACATCGCAATGGGGTTACCTGATAGAGTACCCGCTTGATACACTGGGCCAGTCGGTGCGATAAATTGCATTACATCTTTACGGCCACCGAAAGCGCCCACTGGCATACCGCCACCAATCACTTTACCGAGTGTGGTTAGGTCTGGTGTGACGCCGTAATACCCCTGCGCGCCACTTTGTGATACGCGAAAACCCGTCATTACTTCATCGATGATCAGTAGCGCGCCAAACTCATCACACATATCACGCAGACCTTGGAGGAAACCTGGGACAGGTGGAATACAGTTCATGTTGCCGGCAACGGGTTCGATGATGATGCAAGAAATCTCAGTTGGATACCGTTCGAACAGGGTTCTAACTGAATCTAAATCGTTATACACAGCGGTGAGGGTGTGCTTGGCGAAATCTTCAGGAATACCGGGTGAGCTAGGTTGACCTAAAGTTAATGCGCCAGAACCAGCTTTCACTAACAGGCAATCTGCGTGGCCGTGGTAACAGCCTTCAAATTTTAAGATCTTGTCACGATTGGTAAAACCACGCGCTAAACGGATAGCACTCATAGTAGCTTCCGTGCCTGAACTCACCATGCGTACTTGCTCAATAGAAGGCACCATAGAGATGACTTTCTCGGCCATTTGCACTTCAAGCTCAGTTGGCGCACCAAAAGACAAGCCATTTTCCACCGCCGCTAATACCGCCGCACGGATTTTAGGATGGTTGTGGCCAAGGATCATCGGGCCCCAAGAACCGACATAGTCGATATAAGCTTTGCCATCGGCATCGTAAATATAAGCGCCGTTAGCTTTTTCAATAAACAGGGGTGAACCGCCTACACCATTAAATGCACGAACCGGAGAGTTAACACCGCCGGGGATGGTTTTTTTAGCCTGTTCAAATAGTGCTTCGGAACGGGTCATGTTTAGTCCTTAAAGTCTGTAGCCAATTAGCGATCGGCTTTACGTGAATACCAATTAACTGGACACTCATATTTTTCGAGTTGATTATCAACGCCGAGTGTCAATGCAAACAAAGCCATGCGAATTAACAACCCATTGTCCGCCTGTCTGAAGATAGCAAGATTAGGATGGCTGTTTAAATCATTATCTAACTCATTGGCTTGCGCACGTGAATCCCTTGGAAGCGGATGCATAATGACAGTGTTAGATTTGCAATGCTGAGTGTAAATACTGCGATTTAAGCGGAACTTGCCGCGATACTTATTCGCTTCTTCCTGTGAAGGGAAGCGTTCTTCTTGAATGCGAGTAAGATACAGAATATCTGCGTTATCTAAATGGCCTTCAAGTTGGTCGGTTATTTTGATGCTATGGCCAGCATTTTCAATGTCAGAGATCACATAATCAGGCATGGCTAATTCAGCAGGCGAAATCAGTGTGAAGCTAATGTTCTTATACATGCAGAGTAAGCGCGATAGAGAATGCACTGTACGGCCAAATTTCAAGTCGCCCACCATAGCGATGTGCATGCCATCGATACCGCGGCCAGCACACTTAAGTTCTTTTTGAATAGTAAATAAATCGAGCAGGGCTTGAGTCGGATGTTCGTTCGAACCATCGCCGCCGTTGATCACTGGGACGCGGCTGCCTTCGGCAAACTCTTTTACCGAGTAAGAGTCGGGATGACGCATCGCAATCACATCGGAATAGGTGGATAACACCCGCGCCGTATCGTACAGGGACTCACCCTTAGATAAAGACGATGAAGCCATACCTGTAGTTTCACGCACATGGCCGCCAAGTAAATTAAAGGCGCAACCAAAACTGACGCGGGTACGAGTACTGGGTTCGAAAAACAGGTTACCTAAAATGGCGCCATCGAGCACATTATTGCGCTTCTCTCGAAGTGCATAGGGCATCATGCGGCTAGCGACATTAAAAATAGTTTGGATTGAGTCAAGATCTAACTGGTTTACGGAGAGGATATGGGATCCTTCGAACTGATTCATCAGCCTGTTTTCCAATTTGCTAGGGGGCATTTTAAGCTGCGGTATCGCGCTTATCTGCCCTGATGTTATGTAGGGTGGCTGAGGCGCGATTGTAGCAGAAGCACAGTTACAACGAAATAGCCCATTGTCACTGTGTTAGATTTTTGCGATGAAGCCCAAAGCTTTTAATCTGCCGTCTCAGGTTTTGAATCTTTTAATAGCAACTAGGTTTTGAAGCGATATTAGGCTTGGCCTGAACGAATCTCCTGTTGCAGGTTCGACCAACTGATTACCCCGACCACATTGTCTGGCGAATCTTGATAGATAAACACTTCACCCTTACGTTTGGGCGACAATAGTGAATAGACTTCATTGAGGGTGGTGCTGTCGCTTAGCCCTTGCATGGGATGGCGCGATAGCGTGGTACTGTCATCATAGGACTGCATTTCAAGACGAAGCATTTCGATAATGCCATCGGCATTGCGGACTAGCACGGGTCGACCTTCGGCGCGTTTTAGCACTTCGAGCAACAATTCATCGTTGTTATTGACGATAACAAAGCGTTTATCCATTAAGGCTCGCACGCCTTTTTTCTGTAGTGCTAAATTCACGGGGGCGACCTTATAACCTAGTCCCATAATTTCTAATTGCTTAAAGAAAATGGAGTCAGTCTTAAAACCCTGATAAGCAATTAAAAAAGCCGGAACAGTTACAAACATTGCCGGTAAAATAATGCTGGCGTCATTAGTCATTTCTAATAGGGCGACCAAGGCGGCCAGCGGCGCACTTAAACACACGCCCATCATGGCCGTCATGCCGATCACTGTGTAAAGCCCTACATAAGGGGCTATGGACGGAAATAGTATTGCGCTCACGAGGGCTAAAATAGCCCCAATCAAGGCACCTATGCCGTAGAGTGGTCCAATTAATCCTCCTGGAATGCCAAGGCCTATCGCCGCAATGGTTGCGATGATTTTAGCTACCAGCAGGGCGATTAAGAGTAATAAACTTGGGTGTTCACTGATGGCTTCGCTGATAGCTAAATCACCAGTGCCAAGCGCCTGGGGTAAGACTAAGCCGATCAACGTCGTGATAACAGCTGCCAATAATAGTCGGAAAATCAGTGGCCATTTTTGGCTCGTAGTGGTGACTTTTATGAGTGAGTAGTTAAAAAAAGCGGCAACACAGCCTAATACTAAGCCGCCAATGGCGAGAATCGGGTAGTGATCTAGGGGAATGTGGAACACTTGAATACGGTCAAATTCGTGCACATTACCAAACACCAGTTGGCTTGAAACTGCGCCACAAATTGCTGATAGCATAATCGGGAAAAAGTAATGGATTTTATATTCACGCACTATCACTTCGAGTACAAAAATCACCGCCGCCAAGGGCGCGTTAAAAGTGGCGGCAATCCCTGCGGCAATACCACTGGCGCACATGATGCGCACACTGTTATCGGGAAGATTGAATTTTTCGGCGAGAAAACTGGCGCTGACAGCACCCAGATGAATGGCAGGACCTTCACGGCCGACGGAGAAATTGGTGCCTAGGGCAAAGAGTGCTTGAAAAAACTGCCCAGCGGCGGATTGCAGCGGAATTTTACCGTAGTGCAGTTTAACTCTATGTAACACATAGGCTATTCCCATACGTTTGTAGCGTTTGGAACCCAACTTCGCCACAATCCAAATTAATATTGCGCCTAAAAGGGGTAACAAGGCTCGCCAGTCGGCGACGTTCCCCGTAAAATCCAGCGCTTGTATTTGGGTGTAATGATTAGCCCAAACGAGCAAGAGTCGAAACAGTAAGATCACGCAGGATGCAAAAATAGCAAATAACAGTGCCAGTATGCACAGTTGTGCACTGATGCGGGCTTGGGATAAATGGTCACGTAACTCATTGGTTAAATACTTTTTGGCTGTGACTATGGCATGTTGAATAGCAACTTTCTTTATCGTTAATTGCACTGCATTGGCCTGAGTTGTATTGTATCGAACTCGTCTAGAGTTGATTGTATTTTATATAAGGGGCTGTTACCTAATGCCAAATTATCATCGTTGGCTAGATTGGCTGCAAGGAATTGACAGCAAGTACCGTTCATCCTCAGTGTATTTATTACTTTTAGTGTTAGTTGCTTTTCTTTTAGGTGCTTGGATAAGTTTTTGCATCTTAAGTAGCGATGAGTCCGTAGTTAAACACATTGGCAGTAACAAATCTCAAAGATTAACCGCAGAATTGGAAGAGCAGACCCAATTGCTTGCAACGCGAAATTTAGAGCTATCAATTGAGCGCGAAGCAAATGCTCAAATGCAGGAGATGTTTGGTCAGCAAATCAAAAAGCAAAAAGATCTTGAGTATGAGTTAGCGTTTTATCGCAGTATTATGTCGCCTGATGATAATGCTGAAGGTATTGCCATTCACGGACTTGAGATGACGCCTGGCGCCTTAGCTGATGAATATAACTTAAAGCTTATCTTGACTCAGTTACAAAAGCGTAAACAAGCCATTCAAGGTCGAGCCGAATTAACCCTTATCGGTGTGCAAGAGGGGAAATCTGTTGAGTTAAGTGTGAACAAACTCACGGGTTCTAAGCTCGAATTTGATTTTCGCTATTTTCAGGTCATAGATACCAAAGTGACAGTGCCAGCAGGCTTTAATTTATTGCAAGTCAAAGTGAAAGTGGTTGTCCCATCAAGCCGTTGGACGAAGAATTCACAGACAGAACGTGTTTATAGTGTCCCTGAATTATTGCAGGGTGAAAAAGAACCACGGGTAATACTTGAACAAAATAGTCAGGTAACGGATAATTTGCCCCAGAAAACTGATGTAAGAGGTAGTAATGACTGAACAAGCTGATGCAGCAATGCCAATCCAATTTACCGATGCGGCTGCAGCAAAGGTAAAAGGCTTGCTAGAAGAAGAGCAAAATCCAGCACTTAAGTTGCGTGTTTATGTAACTGGTGGCGGATGTTCTGGATTTCAGTACGGCTTTACCTTTGATGAAAAGGTCAACGAAGGCGATTTTACAGTTGAAAAACAAGGTGTCCAATTAGTCGTCGATCCAATGAGTTTACAATATCTTGTTGGCGGTGAAGTCGACTATACCTCTGGGCTCGAGGGCTCTCGCTTCTTTGTGAAAAACCCCAATGCGACTACGACCTGTGGTTGTGGAGCCAGTTTCTCCGTTTAATCTTTGCTTATTTTTCGCGAGCATATTGAGTCTTAAATGAGATTAAAAAAGCCGTCGTAATGACGGCTTTTTATTATTTTCACTATAATAACAATGAGCTAGTTCATAATGTTTAGGTTTAATTTAGGTTTAAACCATGCTTTAACTTTACCATTAAATGCAATCCACACTTGCAGTAATGATAAGGCTATCAAGGCGATAAAAATCACATAGTCAGGGAGTTTTTCCTGCCATTCACCTAAATATACCGTTGTTGGGCCAACAATGAGATTATCAGGATCGTATAGTATTACTGGCAACATACTGACCAAAGCTAATTGCACCAGAGTATAACCGCGCAACATAATAAGCCCTGCTTTCTGACGACCAATAATTGCAATCACCATAAAGAGTGTTAATAGGCAAAATAACACGCCTTGCTTTGCCATTAAGCCACTTATTGAAGCCACAACATAAAGTAACAGCAGGACAATTAAGCGTTTTGGCAAACGCGTGTCTTGCGCTATTGCAGGCGTTAGTGAAGGAGATCCTTGCTCACTCATCGAGATTCTCGCATCAGGGTTAAGGCGATTAGTGGCTTTGTTTAGGCAATAAACGCTGATCTAACTCGTAAGGGGGAATAACCACGCCTAAGTCATCCTGTACAGGAAATACAGCAACAAACAGATCATCATCTTCCATGCCTGGAACCCATCTTTCATGCCATTCATCATAGGGAATGGCTAATGTTTGACAGTCGCTCCACTCATCCACAGCCCAAGATTCAGCGGCATCTTCCGTTGGCCACATAGGAATACAATCTTCTTCTTCCGTGGTCAGCATTACGCAACCGTCTTGATCCTGCAAGGTCCAAAGAACCTTATGTTCTTTAACTTGTTCAACAAGGTAATCGTAACGACCTTCAGGTGTCATCGCTGCTGTTTCAGCGAGGGTTTTAACAGTCTTGCTCATGAAAATATCTCTTTTGCTGGAATAGGGTGATGTTTGTTGTGTCCCAATGTAAAAAATGAGGGCAAAGCAAAAATCACCAGTTAGTCAAATGGTAACATTAGAGTGGGATGAGAAAAAGAACAACAGTACAGTAGGATACATTTATGGCGTGCTGTTCATCTCTATACATGAATGCCAATCTGAGGTTGCCAAGTATTATTTAGAATAAAAGCCTCAAAGTATGAAGCTTTTATTCAGGTAATTTAAACCGTTATTATTTAGCGCTAAATCGTCCGCCGAGTACGGCTTCGCGGGAGGCGCCCGTAACAGCAGGAAGGTTTGCGGGTAAACCTAAGTGGTTACGCATGGCGAGCCACGCAAAGGCGATACCTTCGGCCCATTTAGGATCAACGCCAAGAGCCGAGGTAGTATCCAGTTTATAACCCGGCAATAAGGCGGCGAGACGTTGCATTAGTTGGGTATTAAACGCGCCGCCACCGCAGACAAATAGCTCTCCCTCCGGCGATAATTTGATGACATCCCTCGCGATACTATGGCAAGTCATATCTAAAAGTGTCGATTGGATATCTTCTTCATCTAAATGATTAAAGGGCGATAGTTGCTGTTCTAACCACGCTTGGTTAAATAATTCACGGCCTGTACTTTTAGGATAAGCAAGCGAAAAATAAGGATGAGATAATAGCTGAGCTAATAGGTCTGGGTTGGTTTTGCCGGACGCAGCCCATTCGCCATTCTTATCAAAAGGTTCACTTTTTACATGCTGGATCCAAGCGTCGATAAGCGTATTGCCTGGACCGGTATCGAAACCCAGTACATGTTCACTTGTTCCAGGAAGGTAAGTGACATTGGCGATACCACCGATATTCAAAATAATGCGTTTTTTGCCGATTTCGGCAAAGGTTTGCTGGTGGAATGCGGGCACTAAGGGGGCGCCTTGGCCGCCGAGGGCAATATCTTTACGGCGAAAATCGGCAATAACATCTATGCCTGTTTCCGTCGCAATAGTATTAGGATCGCCTATTTGGAGGGTAAAACCCACTTCAAGGTTTGGCATGTGGCGCACCGTTTGGCCATGGCTACCAATGGCGAGGATATCTTCCTTCGCAATATTGCACTTTGCCAGTAGATTATTGACCGCCAAAGCAAATAATTGTCCTACATTGCGATCTAATCGTCCAAGGCGGTTTATTTCATCGGCACCGGGCAAACATAAACGCTGTAGCCCTTTGAGTAAATGGCTCGGAATGGCTTCTGTATGGCTGCAAATCAGCTGCGGTTGTGGGCCCGAAAAGTCGACTAATACCGCATCAACACCATCCATGCTAGTGCCAGACATAAGTCCAATATAATAAGCGTTTTTCATCGGGAGGAGTCCGTCCAGTCGTTATTGCATTGCTAATTGTGTTTGCTTGTTCTGTGAAATGGTCGCCATTAATTGTCTACTCAAGGCATCGAATTGCGGTTTTTCTTTACGTGCAATGGATTCGGCTTTAGGTAAAGTGATCGTTCTTGGATTGCGATGTACACCATTAACGATGAATTCGTAGTGTAGATGCGCCCCGGTAACTCGTCCTGTTTTTCCTAAAGTGCCGATGATTTGCCCTTGCTTAACGTTTGCCCCTTTGCTGACATTACGTTTGGTGAGGTGTAGGTATTTAGTCGTGTAAGTATCGTTGTGTTTAATAAACACATAGTTACCGTTGAATTGATTATAGCCCGACTCGATCACACGGCCACTACCCGCGGCTTTAATTGGCGTGCCTATGGCGGCAACATAATCAACACCTCGATGGGCTTTTATTTGACCAGTGACTGGGTGCAAACGCTTTGGGTTAAAGTTGGAACTGACATATTTAAAATCAACCGGTGAGCGCAAAAAGGCTTTACGCATGCTAGTACCATTTTCTGAGTAGTAGTTACCGTCCGTATAGCGAATCGCCGTATAACGCTCATCTTGGTTAATAAACTCAGCAGCTAAGATATTACCGTTACGTAAAAACTCACCTTCTGCATATTCTTGTTCATAGATAATCGCGAAACTGTCGCCCTCACGCAAATCCAATGCAAAGTCGATATCCCAACCAAACACTGTAGATAGTTGCATGATTTGGTTCGCATTTAAGCCCGCATCAACCGCAGAGTTCCAAAAATTACTTTTAATCTTCGCGCTGGTAAAATGCGTGCGAATTTCTACATCCTTCTCAGATATTTTTTCGTGATATTGTTCTTGGTTTTTACTGATCACGAGCGTAGAAATAGCATTAATTCGATAGCGTACTTCAGTTAAATCACCCTTGACATCTTTTGATATCACAATTTCTTCGCCAGGCATTATCTTAAGTAAATTTTGCTTAGCTAAAGGCAACTGGGTGATTTCATAAACATCTTTACTCGTTAAACCTGCGCGGTCAAATACCGCTGCTAAGGTATCGCCATTTTTAACATTAAAGTGCTCTACATCCCTATGGAGTGCACTTTCAATGGACTCGACAGCTTGATTATTGGCATTTCCTGCGGCTAGCGCATCTGTTGAGGATAATGGCTCTGCATTTGCTGGAACATCACTCGATTCACCCTCTATTGACTCTGGGCGTTGTGGTGAGCGAAAGGCGAGAGGAACATCATAACGGGTGTTAATTTGTGTTTGCTCACTTATGCCTGCGGTTTGCCTTGAAGCTTGGGCTTCTTCAGAAGGTAGGAGCATGGTTATCATAGTGATAACAGAAAGAATGCTGAGGAGAATTTGATGCTTTTTAGGCAACAATTTAAATAACGTAATAACCTTTCCCATTGACGCCGATACCGATAACCTGAGGCTTGAATAATCCCGTTAGTGTACACACTTTCAATTGTGCTGGCTAACAAGTAACATAAGTCTCCTCATTTTATGATCATGGCCTTAGGAGTCCCTGCCGAGATGGCTGATTTAGACCAAGTATTAGCAGAAATTAGACGTGGTACCGATGAGATTTTACTCGAATCGGATCTGCTGGAAAAACTCAAAGAAGGACGTCCACTTCGTATTAAGTTAGGCGCAGATCCTACTGCACCGGATATCCATCTTGGACACACAGTAATTTTAAATAAATTACGATTATTCCAAGAGTTAGGTCATGAAGTCATTTTCTTAATTGGTGACTTTACCGGTATGGTGGGTGATCCGAGTGGTAAAAACAGTACCCGTCCACCACTGACTCGTGAGCAAGTATTAGCCAACGCTGAAACCTATAAAGAGCAGGTCTATAAAATCCTTGACCCAGCAAAAACGCGCATCGAGTTTAACTCAAGTTGGTTAGAGCCTTTAGGTGCAGCGGGAATGATCCGCTTAGCATCACAACAAACCGTTGCGCGTATGATGGAGCGTGATGACTTTAAAAAGCGTTATGCCTCGGGTCAATCGATTGCTATCCATGAGTTTATGTATCCACTGCTGCAAGGTTATGACTCAGTAGCCCTTAAGGCCGACGTTGAATTAGGCGGTACTGACCAGAAGTTCAACCTGTTAATGGGGCGTGAGTTACAGAAAGCCGAAGGTCAAAAACCACAAGCTGTGATTATGATGCCACTGCTTGAGGGTTTAGACGGTGTGAAGAAAATGTCTAAATCGGCACACAACTACATTGGTGTGAGTGAACCCGCCAACGAAATGTTTGGTAAGCTGATGTCAATTTCGGACGATTTGATGTGGCGCTACTTTGAGTTGCTGTCATTCCGCCCTCTGGCTGAAATTGAACAATTCAAACAAGATGTGGTTAATGGCGCTAACCCACGTGACATTAAAATTGCTTTAGCGAAGGAAATTATCACCCGTTTCCATG
The DNA here is from genome assembly GCF_023159115.1 of Shewanella sp. JNE2. Taxonomy (NCBI): domain Bacteria; kingdom Pseudomonadati; phylum Pseudomonadota; class Gammaproteobacteria; order Alteromonadales; family Shewanellaceae; genus Shewanella; species Shewanella sp. JNE2. The sequence goes on from NZ_CP096169.1 coordinate 1,183,121, forward strand.
ATGCAGCGTCTGCCGAAAGCGCACATCAAGCCTTTGTCGATCGTGCTAAGGGAATGATCCCTGACGATATCGAAGCAATCGAGTTAGCAGCGGGTGAAGGTATTGCGATTGCCAATCTGTTGAAGGATGCTGATTTAGTGGCATCGACTTCAGAAGCGATGCGGATGATTAAGCAAGGTGCGGTGAAGATGGACGGCGAAAAGTTAGAAGATAGCCGTATGACTTTGTTCGCGGGTACTGTTGCTGTATTCCAAGTCGGTAAACGTAAGTTTGCCAAAGTGACTTTGGTATAGTGACGTTGGTCAGTGGGTTTAGGTTAAGTCATTTTAATTTATTCGTTTAAACTTCAAGAAGTTTAAACGAATAAAAAGAGCGCCTTAGGGCGCTCTTTTTTTATACTTTCTACACAGCAAGATTAAGGCGCTGTGTTTAGCTCATGCTCGGCGATATTACATCTGTCGGTACCAAAGTGTTGTCCACCACTGCATTTCCACGCCAACTGAGCCGAACTGACCTGCCACTGTTTGGCATTTTGTTTTAGGGAGATAATCAACAGCATCTGTGGATGTTGCTTGGAAAACTCGCTCACTTGATAGGTTAAAATGCTGCCTTTATGCGATTGAGTGCGCACTAAGGTAAATTTATTACCTGCATATTGGCTACTGATTTTGCTAGGATCTTTTGCCCAATCTTGTTGTTGCGCCTGCGCAATGCGTAATTGTTGATTGAAGTGATTAACAGGTTGAACTGCATAAGAAACAATAATGGGTTGCTGTGCTTGTGCTTGGGGCGACAGCATTAGGCTATAAAAGGCGACTAGGGCACATAATCCAAAAAATTTCATACAAACCTCATTGCAACAATGCTGTAAATCTGGTGAATGCATAACATTCTGGAAATTGATTCATTGTTAGCTTCGACCTGTGTCTTGGTCTCAAGTTTCAAGGAGGCACAAATTTTGTGATTACTGCATCGCCAATTGGTCTGACATGGTTTGGTAATCAATTAGATCGACATGTTCAGTCACTCTACGGTTGAGCATATCGAGTTTTAGACTGGTGACTGCAGGAATTGCCACATCAATAATTTTACCGGGTTTGCCGAATTGTTCACCGGGTCCTTTAAAATGGTAGTTACCTATCATGACCACTAAAGAGCCTGCGTTATACATATGCTCGATATTAAAATCATATTCGAGTACACCTTGATGAGCTCGTTCTAGAAAGTCGATGATAAATCGCCCTCCGGTATATTTACGGTTAGCTGTTTTATCGAAGAAAATACTGTCGCGATTATAAAATGTGATAAGAGTTTTGTAGTCGTGCTCGGTTAGTGCATCCATGTACTTTACGGCGAGTTGCTGCTCCTGTGGCATTTCTCCCGAGTTGGCTTGTGCCGATACAGGAATCACGAGAGAAGCAAACATAAGACATAAAATAAGACACAATATTCGCAAACTATTCCCTCTTAGTTTTGAGATCAAAGGCTGGTAGAGATAGATGCCATTTGATGGCGCTTAAGCGGATAATCAAGGCACTGGTCATCGCCAAAAACAGCGCCGTTTTTTCATTCATACCGTAGGTTAAACTGACGGTATAACCTATGCCACCAATGATTGAAGCCGTAGCATATATTTCTGTGCGTAACACCATGGGTATTTGCCTACAGAGTAAGTCTCGAATAATGCCTCCTCCCACGCCTGTGATCAAGCCCATTACCACGGCAATCATGCCACTCAAACCCATATTGAGGGCTTTTTCGGCACCAATCACAGTAAACAGGGCTAATCCAAAAGCATCTGCGACGGGTAAAATGTACTCGGGCACCTTGCGAGGCCGACGGACCAATAGCAAACAGGCGAGCACGGTCGCGAGGATCACTATGATGTAGTTTGGGTCGCGGATCCAAAATACGGGTGTTGCACCTATGAGCGCATCGCGGATGCTGCCGCCACCAATAGCGGTGACAGAGGCAAGGACAATGACGCCAAATGGATCCATTCTATGGCGCCCGGCGGCGAGTGCGCCGGATAAGGCAAAAACGGCTGTGCCACATAAGTCAAAAAAGTAGATCCAATGAATCATTTACTCATCTCTTTGATATGGATATTTAAGGCATCCACGGAGATACGAATTTCAATCACAGATAAAATCAGTGAATACAGCAGTAGTAATAAGCTGGCACCGAAGATAACAGAGCCCGTTTTATTTAAACCAATATAGATAAAAATCATACATAAAACACACAGCGCAAAACTGGAAACACCTGCTTCTTGCATTCTTCGTATGATGCGGATCCGCTGGCTGAGGTTTTTAATTTGATCCTTATGTACGGGTTTGTCGCCGTTACTCAACTGACGGATCAGTGCGGCCAGTGCAAAAAATCGGTTGGTATACGCGAGTAATAGCAGGGAAATTGCTGGAAATAACAACGCTGGGGTTGTTAATGAAACATGCATATTTTCAAACAAGAGGGCCTGCCTTTAACCAAGTGCTAAGGGAAATTGCATCATATCACAGGCTTTGTAGCCAACGTAAACCTGCCCATAACAGGGGAAGTACAATAACAAAACTAAACCATATAGCACTCGCGCGGGAGGTGAGTTGAATCGCTGAGGCTATATTGTTGCTAGTGGGTTGTGGGCCGTAACTGATTTTGGCCACATCGATACGTTGACCTGAAAATTTTTGTGGACCGCCTAATTCAATATGTAAAATTCTGGCCACCAAATCCACACTGAGAATATAACCCCGTAAAGCAGGATGATGTTTAGGTAATCGAAAAAGGCTTGTCATTGCCTTAGGTCCACCCTGAATAGCAATGGATAGGCTCCAAAGCCACCCGGGAATAGCTAATAATACAGTTGATAGGCTATTGACTGTGCTACAAAAATGTTGGTATTTCGGTTGTATTGGTGGCCAACTGAGTTCAAGTTGCTTAATCATTCGCACTGCAAGCACCATGGGCGCTCCAGCGATGGCAAAAAAGAAAATGGTTGCAGCCGTCCCGTAAATAGGCGCTGTGGCGAGTTTTTCTATGGTGGCTTTGGCCAGTCCGACTTCAGATAGATTATCGGTATCACGGACAACCCAAGGCTGAAGCAGTTTTTTGGCGTTTGCATTATCTTGGCGCTTGAGAGCCTGAGCGATTTCAGCAGCCACTTGGTTGAAACCTGCATCACTCAGGCAGAGATAAAGCACTAAAAACTCAAAAAACCAAGGAAAAGCAGCTAGTTCGAGTAAAAAAGTAATAATGGCCCAAAATGGAAATACCAATAATAACATTGCTAGCAAGCCTGCGGTGGCTTGTTGGCTTGCTGGACGTTCTGAACGATTCACTTTTGCGGCGAGCTGTTTTGCTAAATGGGTAAACCAAATTAGCGGCTGCATTTCTCGCGGTAAAGGGGCTAAACGTGCGAGCAATAAAGCGCAAAAAAGTATCAAAAAACCTTCAAACAAAGCACCATCAATCTCAACAAGTCGTTGATAAAAAGAACTATGCATTTGATACTTTTCCGCTTAAGGTGCTACTCAAGATTGACTATTTTAGCTGCTCAAGTAACAGCATTACCATTAGCGCTGAATGGTAACCCGCTTTGACAATATAAGAGTCGAAATCCACTGGCGAGTCATTGTTGGCGTTATCCGATAAAGAGCGGATTACCACAAATGGCACACCAAACTGGTGACATACTTGGGCAATGGCAGCGCCTTCCATCTCACAGGCAGCCATAGTCGGGAAGTTTTTGAGCATGGCTTGGGTGCGAACAGGATCGCAAATAAAGCTATCGCCAGTACAAATCAAACCTTCAATTGCTTTGACTTCACCCAGTTGAGCAATCGCTTTATTGGCAGCTTCAACTAAATGTGCGGCAGGAATAAACGCAGCAGGTTGCTGTGCCATTTGGCCAATTTCATAACCAAAAGCCGTGACATCCACATCATGGTGACGCACTTCAGAAGAAATCACGATATCGCCAATGGCCAGCGTATCAACAAAACCACCGGCAGAACCTGTGTTGATCACCGCATCCGGCGCATATTTCTCGATGAGCAGCGTGGTCGCAATACTTGCAGCCACCTTACCTATGCCAGAGCGAGTTACTACTACGTCTTTACCCGCGAGAGTACCCGCAATAAATTCAATACCAGCAATGGTTTGCGATGTTGCGTTTGTCATGGCGGCGATCAGGTGAGCGACTTCTGGCTCCATTGCGCCAATAATTCCAATTTTCATGGGAGACCTTTTTGATTCAACACTTAAAGAGTGGGACACGGGAATGCTGGCTAATATACCACACAGTTTTATGCAGTCGTTATGGCGAGATTGGGATTGCTTGATAATGGCTGAACTCGTTTGCATGAGTCCAGCCATTGGAGTGCTTGTTAAACGACAGTGGTAAAACAGTTTTTAGTGATAAAAATACGTTGGCGCTTAATTTATAGTGCTTAGTCTAAGTAGTTAAGAATACCTTGGGCTGCATCGCGACCTTCGGCAATGGCTGTCACGACTAAGTCTGAACCGCGCACCATATCACCTCCGGCAAACACTTTCGGGTTGGTAGTTTGGAATGGGTTTTCATCTAACTTATTTGCTTTGACTCGGCCCCATTGATCGAGCTCGATACCGTGTTCGGCAAACCAAGGTGCAGGGCTTGGTTGAAAACCAAAGGCGATAATAATGGCATCGGCTTCGAGCAACTGCTCGCTACCTGCAATCGCTTCTGCGCGTTGACGACCGCTTGCATCGGCCTTGCCCATGGCGGTTTCGACGCATTCAATGCCGATCACTTTGCCATCTTGGGTTTTAATCGCCACAGGTTGACGGTTAAACAGGAAGTTAACCCCTTCCTCGCGCGCATTTTGCACTTCGCGGCGTGAACCTGGCATGTTGGCCTCGTCTCGGCGGTAAGCACAGACTACGCTGCTGGCACCTTGTCTGACGGCGGTGCGCACGCAATCCATCGCAGTATCACCACCGCCTAATACCACCACACGTTTACCTTCAAGGTTCAGGTAGGGCGTTTGCGCATCTTGAGTGCCCATTAAATGATGGGTGTTACCAATCAAATAGGGCAGGGCTTGGTATACGCCTTGGGCATCTTCACCCTCAAGACCCGCTTTCATGGCAGTATAAGTGCCCATACCGAGGAAGACGGCATCGTATTCTTCGAGCAGTTGAGTAAATGGGATATCCTTACCGACAGTGACCCCGAGTTTGAACTCAATGCCCATGCCTTCTAATACACTGCGACGGGTCGCCATAACGGCTTTGTCGAGTTTAAAAGACGGAATACCGTAGGTGAGTAGCCCACCAATTTGTGGATATTTATCAAAGACCACAGCTTTAACACCGTTGCGAGACAGAATATCCGCGCAGCCTAAACCCGCAGGACCGGCGCCAACAATCGCCACTCGTTCAGGGCGTGGCGTGACCTTGCTCATATCGGGGCGCCAGCCTTGGGCGATAGCGGTATCGGTAATGTATTTTTCGACATTACCGATAGTGACAGCGCCAAAGTCGTCGTTCAGAGTACAAGCACCTTCACAGAGTCTGTCCTGTGGACAAACACGGCCGCAGATTTCGGGCAGAGTGTTGGTCTCATGCACTAAATCTGCCGCTTCCATGATGCGGCCTTGTTCCGCTAGCTTGAGCCAGTTAGGAATATAATTGTGTAGCGGGCATTTCCACTCACAATAAGGATTGCCGCAATCTAAACAGCGGTCCGCTTGCTCGGCTACTTGAGGCTGAGCAAAAGGCTGATAAATCTCAATAAACTGAGTCGCACGTTTAGCTGCAGGGTGTTTAGCGGGGTCTTTACGACCCACTTCAATAAATTGAAAATCGTTACTCATGCGCCATTACCCCGCTTTTACAACTAATTCTGGGCTCGATTGCTCGAGTTTGAGCAGATCGGCCACGGCAATATTTTTAGGTTTCACTAATACGAAGCAATCTAACCAGTTACCAAAATCACTTAAGATCATCTTGGCATGTTCGCTGCCCGTTTCGGCCACGTGGGCTTCAATTAAGCCTTTTAAATGTTGTTGATGGATCGGTGATTCCAGTTTTTGAGTGTCGACAAGTTCAGTATTCACACGGCGATTGAAGCGGCCAAATTGGTCGAACACATAGGCAAAGCCGCCTGTCATACCCGCGCCGAAGTTCACCCCGGTTTTACCAAGGACAACCACGATACCGCTAGTCATGTATTCGCAGCCGTTATCGCCAAGCCCTTCGACCACAGCAATCGCTCCTGAGTTACGTACTGCAAAACGCTCGCCCGCTTGACCCGCGGCGAAGAACTTGCCGCCTGTCGCACCATAAAGGCACGTGTTCCCGACAATGGCGCTGCGCTCGCTTTGGAATGGACTGCCCAGTGGTGGATAAATCACAATCTTACCGCCAGACATCCCTTTACCCACATAGTCGTTGGCATCGCCACAGAGCTTTAACTCAAGTCCTGGGCTGTTCCACACGCCAAAACTTTGGCCTGCGCTGCCGTTAAAGCTCAGTTTGATGGGCGCTTTAGTGCCTTTCACGCCGAGCGTGCTCGCTATATAGCCTGACAAGGTTGCGCCAACGGAGCGGTCAGTGTTATTGATGCTATAAGCGGCGTCGAAACTCTCGCCCTTATCGACGGCGCTTTGGCATTCGTTTAATAAATGCTGGTTAAGTAGCCCTAAATCTGCCGGTGGATTGGTTTCTTGCCAAGTACGTGACGAGGTCGCTGGCACTTTGGGTTGATACAAAATCGGTGAAAGATCTAAGCCCTGTTGTTTAGCGGTTTGTCCTTCAAGGGTATACAACCACTCACTGCGGCCAACTAAGTCCTCAAATTTACTGACCCCAAGGGTCGCCATCCATTCGCGCACTTCCTCTGCCACAAACTCAAAGTAAGTCATCACTCGCTCTGGCAGACCGTGGTAATGGTTATCGCGCAGGTTTTTGTCTTGAGTCGCAACGCCCGTCGCGCAGTTGTTCAAGTGGCAAATACGCAGGTATTTACAACCTAGGGCGATCATAGGCACAGTGCCAAAACCAAAGCTCTCAGCACCTAAGAGCGCGGCTTTAATGACATCAGTACCGGTTTTTAAGCCACCATCGACTTGCAGGCGAATTTTATGGCGTAGACCATTTTCCACGAGAGATTGATGCACTTCGGCTAAACCTAGCTCCCATGGGCTACCCGCATATTTCACTGAGGTGATTGGGCTGGCACCTGTGCCGCCGTCATACCCTGAAATGGTGATCATATCCGCATAGGCTTTGGCTACGCCCGTGGCGATAGTGCCGACACCTGGCTCTGACACTAATTTAACTGAAATCAGTGCTTTAGTGTTGATTTGTTTTAAATCGAAAATTAGCTGGGCTAAATCTTCGATGGAGTAAATATCGTGGTGTGGTGGCGGTGAAATCAGCGTTACACCAGGACGAGCATGCCGCAGTCCGGCGATTTCAACACTCACCTTATGGCCGGGTAACTGACCACCTTCACCGGGTTTTGCGCCTTGGGCGACTTTAATCTGCAATACATCAGCATTAACTAAATAATGCGCAGTGACACCAAAGCGGGCCGAGGCAATCTGTTTAATTGCAGAATTTCGTTCAGTATTAAAGCGGCGAGCATCCTCACCACCTTCACCTGAGTTTGAGCGGCCGCCTAAGCGGTTCATTGCGATAGCCAGCGCTTCATGGGCTTCAGGGCTTAATGCGCCAATACTCATAGCAGCGCTGTCAAAACGTGAGAATAGATTTGATGCCGCTTCTACATCGGTGATATCAATCGAGGTTTGAGCCCCCTTAATACCGATTAAATCGCGCAGTGTGGCAATAGGGCGATTGTCGACCAGTTCGGCAAACTTTTTATAGGTAGCAAAGTTTTTATCGATCAGTGATGCCTGTAGGGTGTTGACTACATCAGGGTTAAAGCAGTGATATTCACCGCCTTCAACGTATTTTAGCAGTCCACCTTGCGGCAATGGCACATGGGCACGGTAGGCCGCTTTGTGCAGTATTGCTTGGTCTTGGGCGATTTCTGCAAAACCGGCGCCCTCGATACGGCTAACTACACCTTTAAAGCATAAGTCGATGACTTCGCTGGCAATGCCTATGGCTTCAAATTGTTGACTACAACGGTAAGAGCCGACAGTACTGATGCCCATTTTGGACATGATTTTACGCAAGCCCTTTTCGATGCCGTAACGGAAGTTCAGCATTAATGCAATCGTATCGGTTAAGCCATGGCGTTTCGCCAGTTCGGAGATTGATTCGTATACTAGGTATGGATAAATGGCAGTGGCACCAAAGCCAAGTAGTACGGCAAAGTGGTGTGGATCCCGTGCGGATGCAGTTTCAACAATGATGTTGGTGTCGCAGCGCAGGCTTTTATTCACCAGCATTTGTTGCACAGATCCGACCGCCATGGCAGCGGGGATCACTTGTGCAGATTTATCAACGGCGCGATCGGATAAAATGAGTAAGGTGGTGCCACTACGAGCTAAACGTTCCGCTTCGGCTGTGATGCGGCGGATGGCGTTTTCGAGTCCTTCATTAGGATCGTAATTTAAATCGACGATATTAGCGCGATAGTAAGTGCTATCTAATCCCAGTAATTGGTTAAAATCACTGAATAATAGAATTGGCGAGTTGAACATCACCCGGTAAGCGTGCCCTGTGGTTTCATTAAACAGGTTCTGCTCGCGACCAATACAGGTCGCCAAGGACATGACATGCTTTTCACGTAATGGATCTATGGGGGGATTCGTTACTTGAGCAAATTTCTGCCTAAAATAGTCATACAGCGAACGTGACTTTTTCGACAGCACCGCCATCGGTGTATCATCACCCATTGACCCTGTGGCTTCTTCACCTTGTTTTGCTAATACCCAAATAACTTGTTCTAGCTCTTCGCGGGTATAACCAAATTGCTTTTGATATTGCAGCAATTGTTCTGGATTTAATTCGCTAGCACCATGTTGCTCTGTGGTGAGTTGCTCTGCTGGGATCAAAGTGCGGCTGTTTTTTGCCATCCATTCTTTATAAGGGTGGCGGCGTTTAAGATCGTTATCGATTTCAAAGGATTGGTATAGGCGACCATTTAACGTATCGAGTACCAGCAATTCACCAGGCCCAACACGGCCTTTTTCGATCACTTCATCTGCGGCGTAATCCCAAATTCCAACTTCGGAAGCTAAGGTCAAAATACGATCTTTTGTGATCACATAACGTGATGGACGCAGACCATTACGGTCAACGGCGCAGGCGGCATGGCGACCGTTGGTCATCACAATACCGGCCGGACCATCCCAAGGCTCCATATGCATAGAGTTAAAGTCGTAGAAGGCTTTTAATTCATCATCCATTTCTGGATTACTTTGCCAAGCAGGCGGGATCAATAGACGCATGGCACGGTATAAGTCCATGCCACCGGATAACAGCATTTCCAGCATATTATCTAAAGATGAAGAGTCTGAGCCTGTTTCATTCACAAAGGGAGCGGCTTGCTGCAAATCTGGCAGTAGCGGTGAATTAAATTTATAGGCACGGGCACGGGCCCATTGACGGTTACCCGTAATAGTATTGATTTCACCATTATGGGCTAAATATCTAAAGGGCTGAGCTAATGGCCATTTAGGGGATGTGTTCGTTGAAAAACGCTGGTGGAATAGGCAGATAGAGCTTTTTAAGCGAATGTCCGCGAGATCGGGATAAAACGCGGGCAAATCTACAGGCATCATCAAGCCTTTATAGACGATAACTTGGCCAGACAAACTCGCGACATAGAAGTCTTTGTCATCAATGATCTGCTGTTCTAAGCGGCGACGCGCCATATAAAGGCGACGTTCCAAGTCTTTTTCACGCCAGCCAATGGGGGCGTTGATCAGTACTTGGTAGATTTGTGGCAGGCTAGCCTTGCCAATTTCACCTAACACATCGGGATTGACTGGTACTTTGCGCCAGCCAGCAATGCTTAAGGTTTCGCGTTCGAGTTCACGCTCAAGGATAAACTTAGCTTGGTCGGCCAATTCATTGTCTTGACTTAAAAACAGCATACCTACGGCAAACTTGCGGCTTAAATGCCAATCATTTTCTGCGGCAATTGCTTCAAAAAATTGCACGGGTAATTGCATTAATAAACCGCAGCCATCGCCAGTGCGACCGTCGGAAGCTATGCCACCACGATGTTTCATTCGATCAAGGCCATGAATAGCCGTACGCACGATACGATGACTGGCTTCGCCATCCATTTGTGCTATCAACCCAAAACCACAATTGTCCCGCTCAAAACTGGGATGATATAAGCTCATACAAAAACCTCCCTAGACCTCAACTGATTACTTCTCGGGGAGAAAATGTAAAGACTTTCTATATATGCACCCGAACCACCCAAATTAGCCTGAGATTCACTAAAGGTCAAACCAAAAATTTGCATAAAATATGGGTATTAATTCATATTTCATACACAAAACACAATGGCGTTACGTTAACGTCAACAGTAAAATACGTTGTATAACATTATGAATAAAAAGAATTTTAAAAAGGATAAAACTGATGGTTTACTAAAGTGTAACATGGGGTGGGATTGTTTTTGATTTACAAATAGTGATTTTTATTGCAAATACAGTGAAGGTATAAAAAATTATAATAAGTGAATTTTTATTCTCTACATTTGTGAGGTGGATCGCTAAATGTAAGTTAAATGCAAGGGGGAGTGCACATTTTTGACAATAGTTGTGACTATCTATTCGGAGTTTTATTTACGGCAAAGAAAAACAGGCTAACTTTGTTTACAATAAGCTTTTTCCTTTCGTCCAATCACTTTTTTCTTTTCTACTGTAATTTTATCTTGGTTATTAAAAATGAAGCCATATCACGTTAGGCAGGTGTTGTAATGGGGCTTGATGCATACGTCAACACATTCGGCGCAGTTTGTAAGGCAAAATACGGCACAAGATTGCGTAAACTGACAAGAGATGCCAAGTTTACTTGCCCTAACCGTGATGGCACTTTGGGGCGAGGAGGCTGTACTTTCTGTAATGTGGCGTCATTTAGCCATCAAACTGCTGATGTATTGAGTATTACTGAGCAACTCGAACAGGGAAAGAGTCGCTATCGTGAGGCGAAACCTCAGGCTCAAGCCGATAAATTTATTGCTTATTTTCAGGCTTACACCAGCACTTACGATGAGTATCAAGTGTTGATGGCTAAATACGATGAAGCAGTTAAAGATGGTGAGATAGTCGGTTTATGTGTAGGAACTCGCCCCGATTGTGTGCCGGATAATGTATTGGATTTGTTGGCGCGTTATCAGGCCGATGGTGTCGATGTTTGGTTAGAACTTGGACTACAAACTGCCAACGATGAAACGCTGCGTAGAATTAACCGTGGCCATGATTTCGCCTGCTATTGTGATACTGTTTCTAGGGCAAGAGCCCGTGGTCTAAAGGTATGCACTCATCTTATTCTTGGCTTACCCAATGAAACTCACGGCGATTATATGGCGACTTTAGCAGCTGTATTGCAGCAGGGCGTTGATGGTTTGAAGCTGCATCCTTTACATATTGTCGAAGGTAGCACTATGGCCAAAGCGTGGCGAAGTGGTCGCCTACCTTTATTGAGTCTTGAGGATTATGCCCGCAGTGTCGGAGAGATGATCCGCCATACGCCACAGGAAGTGATTTTCCATCGGGTCACCGCTTATGCGAAAAAACCTATGCTACTAGCGCCCAATTGGTGTGCTTATCGTTGGGATGGATTAGTGGCGATTGTCGATAATTTGGCGCTTTATGGTGGACAAGGGGAAGCATTAGAGGGACGATAGTCGCAATATCAGCACGGTTTAGATACCATCCATAGTGGTAAATGTTGGATGGTGTTAATAGCAAGCTTTTGATTTGTTATAGATAAATTTGTTTTGGACTGTAAATACTGCTATAAGTTGCACTGTCAATTTTTGAGGGTATCATGTCCTGAATTTGATTTACGCATTGAACTACTTAAGGGAGGCCTCGATGGCCACAGTTGAATTAGAAGCAATCCTAGATCTCAATACTTTGGAACAGTACTGTAGTGCTATTGGTGCAGCTACCCTCTTGAAGAGTGTTGTACTATTTGAGCAACTCATGCCTGAATATGTGGGTAATCTAGTAAAGGCTAACGATGCTGAAGATAAAGATACCCTGTGTTCTGAGGCTCATAAGTTTAAGGGGGCCGCAGGCTCTGTTGGTTTGAAACGTATTCAGCAAATTGCTCAATTATTGCAACATGGTGAAGAAGATCGCTGGGCAGTAGAGCATGGTATTTGGGTTGCTCAGATTGTTGAGTTTGCGAGCGCAGATTTACAACAGCTAAAGCTGTTTCTTCAGGCAAAAATATAACCTCAGTTATAACTATGGCGTGTCTGTTCAAAAGAGATGGCTGCAGCATTGACTAGATAATATTATTTATTGATAAGCGAGAGCGTGTTTGATGTTTTCGAGCACGCTGAGTCACCAGTGCAAACTTGAGCCAGTTTTTATCAATAGATGAAAACGCAGCAGAAACACTGTTCGAACTTGCCGTCACGAACAAAATGTAACCTCAAAATATCGTAACACTTCAGTTTGACCTATTGAGCCGTTGTACAATCCACGGAATGGCGATTCGGCTCACACTCTTGATAACTAATGCCGCGTTATTGTTGATACTTTATGCTAGAGTAGATTTAATTTATTAATGCATAACCTTATTGGCAATCGATAAAATGAAAAGTTTACCTAGCCTCAAGAATTTATTTTATTTGGTGAATCTCCATCAAGAGCAAAATTTTAACCGCGCTGCTAAGGTGTGTTTTGTTAGTCAGTCGACGTTATCCAGTGGGATCCAAAATTTAGAAGAGCAACTAGGTCATCAATTGATCGAACGTGATCACAAATCATTTATGTTTACTGCTATTGGTGAAGAAGTTGTACAACGTTCCCGTAAGATCCTCACCGATGTCGACGACTTAGTTGAGCTAGTTAAAAATCAAGGCGAGCCAATGACGGGTGATATTCGCCTAGGCTGTATTCCTACGATTGCCCCTTTCCTATTGAGTCGCGTTGTGCGCCAATGCCAGCAAGCTTATCCTGCGATGAGTTTGTTGCTGAAAGAAGATACAACTGACCGTTTGTTAGATGCTTTAGGGAAAGGAGAGTTAGATCTATTGATCCTTGCCTTACCAGTTGATACTAGTGGTTATCACAGTATGAAGGTTGGCATTGACCCATTCAAAATGGTCATCCATAAGGATTTAGCTGGAGAAATTCATCAACCGATCGACTATCAAGCCTTACCGGATGAGAGTATTTTTTTATTGCAAAGTGAACATTGCATAACAGGCCATGCAATCACAGCCTGTCAGTTGGGGGATAGTGCCAAGGTAAACCCATTTGCCGCGACCAGTTTGCATACCTTAGTACAAATGGTAAACAGTAAATTAGGGACGACCTTCTTACCACAAATGGCAATTGATGCTGGCATTCTAAACGATACCGATTTAGTGGTAATGACACCACCGGGTGAGGCTCCTTACCGAGATATAGGGCTCGTTTGGCGACAAACTACCAGCCGAATTTTAACTTTCCGCACGTTAGGTTTAATGATCCAAAAGTTACTCACTAAAGACGAAGATTAAACTTACGGCAACAGCAGCAAAGTGTGACGTCTAGTTACAGCTTAAATTGAGTCAAGATCAGAGTGGGGAAACACCAAATACTTCTATTGAGTGTTGTTTCCCTTTTAGTTTGATTGGGCCTAGGTTGGTTAGGCGATATTCACTATTGGGATTATCTAAGCGTCCAGCTAAAGCCCCAGACACTAACATACGTTGTCCAAGGGGGTTACACTGATCTTGCAGCCTTGCTAACGTATTGAGTACGTCACTAAAGAAGCTAATTTCTTGTTTTTGTACCCCAACAACCGCTGCTACTACCTGCCCACAATGTGCTGCGGCTTTAAATTTAGGCACAAAACCGTAGTGTTCCTCAAAGTAGTGTCTTTGCCAGCTAAGCTGTTGGCTAAATTCAAAATAGATATTCATACAACGATCATGCACAACGCCTTCTTCTAACGGCCAATGGATAAGGACGGCATCACCCATGTAACGATATATTTCGGCTTCATTATTCGTTACTGTGTCTGACAATAAGCTAAAGCTATCTTGGATTAAACGGCTAAAACGATAATCACCGAGTGATTCAGCGTGTGTGGTGGAGGCAACCATATCCAAGTAAAGAAACAAACGCTGTTCATATCTCGGTTTATGGTATTTACCCATACCGATATTGAGTAAAATACGTGGGCCTACTAATAATGCCATTTGCTCAACAAAGGCTAAACTGACTCGAACAACAACAAGGTAGACAATGAGTGCTTGAAAAGAAGGGCTGTACAAAATATGCGCTGTGAGCATTTGCCTTAGCGTAGACATATGGTTTTCTATTGCCCACATATTTAAAAATTGAGTAATGTAGGCCAAGGTTGTTGCACCTAGTAATAGGAACAACCCTTTGAAAATAACTGAAAACACATAGGGAAGGCGATTGATTGCGCTAAAATCGGCAATTAAGTTTGACATCCAATGTAGGCTACCAAAGATAATCCCCATATAAACCGCGAGGGTCGCAAGATCGGCTGAGCTCACCGCCCACTGGGGCAGTTCTGGTGATTGTGCATATCGAAAAAACACGAAAGCAGCCATGGCAATAGCCCAAGCTAATATCGCAAAAAGAAGTTTTTTCGCTTGTCTACGTGCTCTCACGACTCGATTTTTATCCGAATACGACCGTTATTTCAGGATGCCGTAGTTTATAGAAAATCATCACCAAAGTGCTAGTGAAATTTGTGATCTGGATCAATACAAGTCCATATCGTTACTAAAATTTAACCAAAAGCTTTATTTAGTATCATGGCGGTAAAAGCGGTCTTTAAATAAAAGCCACGAGGATTGGTCATTTTGAGGCTACCATTTTCGGCAATGCTTTGCGTTAATGCTCTGCTATTGGCTGCTTTTGGCCGTAGCTGTAATACTTCGCCGTGACGGGCTGTGAGTTTCTCAACTTTTCCTAGTGCAATAAGCTCCATTATTTCTTCCCAATCTTGTTGTAATAGACGTAATTCATCGGGATCTGGTTGCCATAAAATAGGCGTGCCAATACGGCGAGCACCGACAGATATTTGTCTTTCACCCTCGACGGGAACCCAAAGCACGCGCTGTAGTTTGTGGCAGACTAGGCTGTTTTCCCAAGTAAGTCCTTCAATTTGCGAGAGCGGCGCGACACATACATAGGTTGTTTCTAACGGTTTTCCTTGTGCATTTATGGGAATGGTTTTGAGCTCGACACCTAGATGTAAAAAGTCTTGTTCAGGTTTAGAGCCCGCTGTTGCACCCAATTCCATTTCGATGAGTTGGCCAACCCAGCCCTTATCTCGCTTAAGATTTTTGGGGACGGTTATTCCTCTATTAGCAGCAATTTGTGCCAAACTTACGCCAGCCATCATATTGGCGCGCTCGAGTAATTCGGTGAGATTTTCTGGAGGGATAATTGCTTTCATGGGCGAATTTTACTTAAAAATAGTTCGTTAGCAACAGTGGTTAAAAAATGCACTGGGGATTGGCGGTGATAACATTTATAAAGGGTAACTGCTAAGTTAATGATTTTAATGTTTATATCTTCAGTATTTAGATATCTTTTTAAAGGCGCTAAAAGTTACACTCGGCTTTCCCTTACGTTCCTCACATACTTATCCACAGATATTATGGATAACTCCTAAAGTGAATGCCTTTAACCTAATGAAAAATGCAAGTCAATGCAAAAATTCGGTGTTTTTTATCGAAATGTGGATAGTTTTCAGAGTGTCCTGTGCATAACCTTTATTGTAATTTAGTCTAGAATCACTATTAAGTTTTAAGGTTAAAAATTAACCTTAAATTGTTTGTTTTACTGATGGTTTTAAAATTATTTTTTATCATGCTGATATATATTAGCTTTTTAGTTCTGCTTCAACAGTGTGCTGAACCTTGGAACTTCTGTTTTTTGGACGTTATAACAAGTTCAAGGGAGTTTCAAACAGGGATATCCACAGAAAATGTGGATATCCTTGAGAATGCCTTCTTCTGTTTGTTGATAAATAATCCATATAGAGGAATTTATCCCATGTACCACTTAAAATAGAGGTTTGCTGAGAGACTGGCTTTATGAAACAATCGGATTATTAAAATTATCCTTATTCGGAGTCCATGTGATTGATAGCGACGGCTTTCGCGCAAATGTGGGCATAATAATTTGTAACAGATATGGTCAAGTTATGTGGGCTAGACGTTTTGGCCAACATTCTTGGCAATTCCCTCAAGGTGGTGTTGACGATGGTGAGTCAGCAGAGGAGGCTATGTACCGTGAGTTATATGAAGAAGTCGGCCTAAGACCCGAACACGTACATATATTAACCTCGACTCGTTCTTGGTTAAGGTATCGTCTACCTAAGCGTTTAGTGAGGCAAGACAGTAAACCAGTCTGCATTGGGCAAAAGCAAAAATGGTTTCTGTTACAATTGAAAAGCCAAGATAGTGCGATTAATTTAAGTTCTTCAGGGCATCCTGAATTTGACGATTGGCGTTGGGTAAGTTATTGGTATCCCGTGCGACAAGTCGTTTCATTTAAGCGTGATGTATATCGAAAAGTGATGAAAGAGTTTGCGGCAACGGCATTGTCATTCCAAACCCAGGAAATTCCGAGGAAGCGGGGAAGGCAAAAAACGACAGGCTGATTTTCAAAGAGGATTGAAAACAGTGTTAAATACGCTTAGGGATATTACGCAGGCCGTGGCATCTGCCCACAGTTTAGAAACCGCATTAGCAGTCTTAGTTTCATCCACTAAAGCGGCAATGGATACTCAATGTTGCTCCATCTACATATTAGAAGAGCAAGAACTTGTGTTGTCGGCAACCGATGGCCTTGAAAAAAGTGCTGTTGGTCGGGTGCGTATGCCGCTGACAGAGGGATTAGTTGGACTTGCCGCCCAACGTGAGGAGGCCGTCAATTTAGCAGATGCTAGGCTTCATCCAAGGTTTAAACTCTTCCCCGAGGTTGCAGAAGAAGAATACCGTGCATTTTTAGCTGTACCTATTATCTATCAGAAAGCTGTTGTTGGTGTGATAGTGGTACAGCAGGCCAGTGCTCGTCAGTTTAGCGAGGGAGAAGAGGCGTTTTTAATGACGCTTGCCGCCCAACTTGCTATGGCTATACGCGGGTTGAAGCAAAAAGCTCAGGTGAGTTCGCACAACCAACAGATTTTGTTTCAAGGGACTTCTGCATCTAATGGTATTGCCATTGCTCATGCATTCGTACTTGGTGGTGAAATTGCCCTTGAGCAGCCCGATGTGCATTGTGAGGATATCGCCATTGAATCTAGCCGATTAGCGGCTGCGATGGGACGTTGTAAAGACGCGATTGGTGCCTTATCTCAACGATTTGATCGTGAGCAAGATGACGAAGTCGTCTCTATTTTCAATGCGTTACTATTATTACTCGATGATGCTAGTTTGGGTGGTGAGTACACCCGTGAAGTGCAATTAGGGTGGGCTGCTGAGTCGGCGGTAAGTCGAGTATCCTTGCGTTATATCCAACAGTTTTTTGCAATGGAAGATCCCTATCTTAAAGAACGCGCCAGTGATATTCGCGATCTCGGTCAAAAGGTATTACGTCAGCTAATCGAGCCTGAGCGTCTTGAACTTGAACCCGATAAGCCCGTCATTCTGGTGACCCGCGAAGCTGACGCCACTATGTTAGCCGAATTTCCAAGGCAAAAACTTGCAGGAATAGTCACGGAGCTTGGTGGTGTAAACTCCCATGCGGCAATTTTAGCCCGCGCTCTTGGCGTCCCAGCGATTACGGGGGTTGAGCAATTACTGTCTGCGGATATAGATCAAAAGCTATTAGTCGTGAATGCGAGCCGTGGACAACTGATGGTATCGCCATCTCCAGCCGTTGTCAGCGAGTATCGCAGTTTGATTTCAGCGCAAAAAGCATTACAACGTCAGTATGCCCAAGAGTTGTCTTTACCTTCGGTAACCATAGATGGTTCACGTATTCGTTTGTATTTAAACGCAGGATTACTCAGTGGTGTCGCCTCTGAAATAGCCGAGGGTGCTGATGGTATTGGGCTTTATCGAACAGAAATTCCTTTTATGTTACAACAGCGCTTCCCGAGTGAATCTGAGCAAGTTAAAGTCTATCAGCAAGTTTTATTGGCAGCCTCAAATCGTCCCGTGGTGATGCGAACTCTAGATGTGGGAGGGGATAAACCTCTGCCATATTTTCCAATTAAAGAGGATAACCCTTTCCTCGGTTGGCGTGGTATTCGTTTATCCCTTGATCATCCAGAGCTTTTTTTAGTCCAGTTACGGGCGATGTTACAGGCTGGTGGTGAAGGTAAGCAGTTAAGTATTTTACTTCCAATGGTCAGTAACTTGGATGAGATTGATCAAGCTTTAGAATATTTACATCAGGCATATATTGAGCTAAAACATGATGTTAATAACAAGATTGTGATGCCGCGAATTGGCATTATGCTCGAAGTACCTGCATTGTTATATCAATTAGATGAAGTGGCTAGACGGGTCGATTTTGTTTCTGTAGGAAGTAACGATCTTACCCAATATTTGCTCGCGGTTGATCGTAATAATCCACGGGTTAGTTCTCTCTTTGATAGCTACCACCCGGGCATTTTACGCGCGCTACATCAAGCTCACCTCGATTGTCTCTATCATAAACTCGATATTAGCATTTGTGGCGAGTTGGCTGGTGAGCCGATGGGGGCGATTTTGCTGGTGGCGATGGGATATGACCAATTGAGTATGAATCAAGGTAGCTTAGCACGGATAAACTATTTACTTCGCCGTGTTGCTCGTGCTGATTTAGATCAGTTACTGTCGCAGGCGTTAAGTTTATCAAATGGTTTTCAAGTACGTGAGCTGGTTAAAGAATATTTGAATGAGCAAGGTTTAGTCACAATTCTTAATTAACTAATAGCGTTTTTTGCTTTAAGCTAAGACCTCAATTTATCGCGCTGTAGGTATTCGTGTGGATAGTTTGTTAACAGTGTTCTTTATTTGCTTAGCTTTAGGTGCATTTGTCGGTTTTATGGCGGGGTTATTAGGGATCGGTGGCGGTTTAATTGTTGTGCCAGCGCTACTTTATATTTTGCCATCAGTTGGGATTAGCTCATCTCAATTGCCACATATCGCTATTGCGACTTCATTGGCCGCAATTATTCTGACCTCCATTTCCTCTGCTAGAGCCCATCATAAGCGTGGCAATATACCTTGGTCTCTATTTAAATCTATGCTGCCAGGGCTTGTGCTTGGAGCGCTTGCTTCTGGGTTTATTGCTGAACGCATTCCCGCTGATACCCTGCAGCGAGGTTTTGCAATCTTTGTGATTTTAATGACAATTCAGATGGTTTATCCGTTTAAGACTGAGTCGAATCGTCAGTTACCTAATGCTTTTGTGCTTTTTGTTGCATCTGCTTTTATTGCGGTATTGGCAGGATTAACGGGAATCGGCGGCGGTATTCTGGTTGTACCATTTTTGACTTTTTATGGTTTACAGATGCGTCAAGCTGTTGGTTTTTCTGCTGCGATGGGCTTCTTAATCTCTCTTTCTGGCAGTTTTGGATATATTATCGCAGGGATGGACGCTCCTGAATTACCTTATGGTACCGTTGGTTTTATCTACTTACCCGCCCTGTTTGGTTTAATTATCACTTCTATTTTTATGGCGCCAGTAGGCGTAAAAGCCGCGAGTACTTTGCCGACACCTGTATTAAAAAAAATATTTGCACTCTTACTTTTGTGTGTTGGTCTTAAGTTAATTTTGGCCTAGTAGCAGAGCCACTTTTTTGACGATGTTTATGGATGTTTTATGGCATTAAGTTTTCCCGATATCGATCCGGTGATCGTACAATTTGGCCCGTTTGATATTTTAGGACAAACTTTTGAGCCTGCCTTACGTTGGTATGGTTTTACTTATTTAATCGGCTTTGTGGCTGCAATGTGGCTGTTAAACCGTTATGCAGAGCGTTCTAAGGGTGTTTGGACAAAAGAACAAGTATCCGATCTTTTATTTTATGGTTTTTTAGGCGTGATTTTAGGAGGACGCGTTGGATATGTGCTCTTCTATCATTTTGATTATTTTCTCGAAAGTCCAATGTATTTGTTTAAGATTTCCGAAGGCGGAATGTCTTTTCATGGTGGACTAATCGGCGTTATTAGTGCCATGTTCTATATCGCTTGGAAGCAACATCGTCCTTTTTTTGCTGTTGCGGATATGGTCGCACCTGTCGTCCCTATTGGTTTGGGAGCAGGGCGCATTGGTAATTTTATCAATGGTGAACTTTGGGGGCGGGTGACCGACGTGCCTTGGGGGATGGTATTTCCTTCGGGCGGCTCAGCACCGCGCCATCCTTCACAGCTATACCAGTTTGCCTTAGAAGGCGTTGCGTTATTTATTATTCTTTATTGGTTTAGCAAACGCACAACAAAAGTGGGTGCAGTGTCAGGTATGTTTCTATTGGGCTACGGTATTTTCCGGGTTGTCGTTGAAACGGTAAGGCAGCCTGATGAGCAACTGGGGCTTTATTGGGGCATGATGACCATGGGGCAGATCCTATCTGTACCAATGATTTTGTTCGGTTTATATTTAATTTTTCGTCCACAGGATAAGCAGTAATGCAACAGTATTTAGACTTAATGAAGCACATTTTAGCTGAGGGTGTGGATAAATCGGATCGTACCGGTACTGGAACTCGTTCAGTATTTGGATATCAAATGCGTTTTGATTTAAGTAAAGGATTTCCCTTAGTAACGACTAAAAAATGCCATATGCGCTCTATTATTCATGAGTTACTGTGGTTCCTGAAAGGTGAGACTAACATTGCTTACCTTCGTGAAAATAAAGTGAGTATTTGGGATGAATGGGCCGATGATAATGGCGATTTAGGCCCGGTTTATGGCGCCCAATGGCGGAGCTGGCCAACTCAGAGTGGTGATGCTATTGACCAAATATCACAAGTTATCGCTCAGATTAAAGCTCAACCAGACTCTCGTCGTTTAATCGTTTCTGCATGGAATGTTGGTGAACTCGATAAAATGGCTTTAGCGCCTTGCCATGCTTTTTTTCAGTTCTATGTGGCTGATGGCAAGTTATCCTGTCAGCTCTATCAACGCAGTTGTGATGTTTTCCTCGGCTTACCATTTAATATTGCTAGTTACGCACTACTAACGATGATGGTTGCCCAGCAGTGTGATTTAGCGCTTGGTGATTTTGTGTGGACAGGGGGGGATACGCATTTGTATTCCAATCATATGGAACAAACAGTGCTGCAATTGAGCCGGGAACCCAAACCGTTACCTTTAATGACGATTCTGCGTAAACCTGAATCTATTTTCGACTATCAATTCGAAGATTTTGAACTGACAAATTACAATCCTCATCCTCACATCAAAGCTCCTGTCGCCGTTTAGGTACATTTTTCGAGCAAACACCTCGGAATAGCCGAGGTGTTTTGTCGAAACTTACGATTATACTAGTTGTTACTATTCGTCTACACTCAATACATTATGGTTTTTCGGAGTGTAAGATGGAAAAAGCAATTAGAAATTTTCTAAGCCAAGAGTCAGCGGGCGGCATCCTATTATTGGTTGCTGTTGTCTTTGCTATGCTGATGGCTAATTCTCCTTTATCAGGACTTTATCAAGGTTTTTTAGGGACTGATGTCCAAGTTCGCGTGGGTGCGTTAGATATTCATAAACCTTTATTACTCTGGATTAATGATGGCCTAATGGCATTATTCTTCCTGCTGATTGGGTTAGAAGTGAAGCGTGAGTTACTCGAAGGGGCGTTATCAAGTGTTGCCCAAGCATCGCTGCCTAGTTTTGCTGCTATTGGTGGGATGTTAGTTCCTGCTGGTATTTATTTGTTATTTAACTATGGCGACCCAGTGACTCAAGCGGGATGGGCAATTCCTGCTGCAACTGATATTGCTTTTGCTTTGGGGATTATGGCCTTACTCGGTAATAGAGTCCCTGTTGCATTAAAAGTTTTTCTTTTAGCACTCGCGATTATCGATGATCTGGGTGTTATTGTGATTATTGCCCTATTTTATAGTAGTGACTTATCAACCATTAGTTTAGCGATTGCTAGTGTCGCGATTCTTGGTCTTGTGGGGTTAAACCGTAAAGGCATTACAGCATTGACGCCTTACGGGATTTTAGGCCTGATCCTTTGGGTTGCGGTGCTTAAATCTGGTGTTCATGCCACTCTAGCGGGTGTCATTATTGCCTTTTGTATACCACTGCGTGCTAAAGATGGAAGTTCACCTTCTGAACATCTTGAGCACAGTTTACATCCATGGAGTAATTTTCTCATTTTACCCGTGTTTGCTTTTGCGAATGCGGGGGTTGCTCTAGGAAATATGAGTTTAGATACCTTGCTCTCGCCTGTTCCTATCGGTATTGCATTAGGCTTGATATTAGGTAAGCCCATCGGTGTCATGTTATTTAGCTTTATTGCGGTTAAGTTAAAGTTAGCTCGATTACCCGATAATGTTGGGTGGATGCAAATTGCACCTGTGGCGGCTATGTGTGGTATTGGATTTACCATGTCGATGTTTATTGCATCCTTAGCTTTTGAGCAAGCTGATCCTATGTACGGTGATTTGGCTCGCCTAGGAACTCTAATTGGTTCGTTTATTGCGGCATTGGTTGGATATTTCTGGCTGTCGAAAGTATTACCTAAAAAAGGAGTATTACTATGATAAAAATTAAGCTGTTGGGAATGGCCATATTCTTTTCTTTATCATCAACTGCAATGGCGACGCAAATAGAGGCTTGTAATAAGGACGTCACATCATTGACTTGCCAAAGCTATCTTGAGGGGATTGTTGATGGTGCTCTGATGTTTAAGCCTGAATCATTAGGTGCAAGACTTGAAACTAACGGTTACGAGTCCAGAGCACTTAAATACCGCGGAGGTAAGCGTTTCCAAGAAGCTAATCGAACTTATTGCGCTAGTCGTATTCCTGACCGTAATAGCCTAGTTTTAGGTGTCACAGAGGCAGTCAGTACTGGTACCGCTGCTGATTTAGAACAGTTACAGGGTATTGTCGTTAACTTATTAGATTGCCAACGTTTAAAATAACCTCTATGAATGAACCACCATGGTGAATGCTATGGTGGCGCTTTTGTGACGGTAATGATTCTCGTTGTATCGAGATCACGTTTAGCGATAAGGGAAAACAAGCGGCTATGCTGCATCTCAATTATAACCATTTATATTATTTCTGGATGATCAAAAAAAAGGGCTCTGTTGCTAAGGCGGCTGAGGCCCTTTTCTTGACACCACAAACAATCACAGGTCAGATCAGAGCCTTAGAAGACCGGCTTAATGGTAGCTTATTCAAGCGTGTGGGGCGTAGTCTTGAGGCGACTGAACTCGGGGAGCTTGTCTTTCGCTATGCAGATAAGATGTTTAGCTTAAGCTATGAAATGCTCGACCTACTGAACTACCAAAAAGATAATGCCATTCTCTTTGAAGTGGGTATTGCTGATGCTCTATCTAAAGCGTTGGTTAGTCGAGTTTTATTATCTGTAGTACCTAGTGATAGCTCAATGCATTTAGCCTGTTATGAGGCGACACATGAGAGTTTAATGGCACGTTTACGTGAACATAAACTGGATATGATTCTATCGGATTGTGCTGGAGAGTCGCTAAAGTACCCAGAGATTTTATCTAAAAAATTGGGAGAGTGTGGCGTCAGTTTTTTTTCAGCAGACACTTACAGCGCCGACTTTCCTGCATGTTTAGAACAAGGTCGCCTATTGATTCCTGGACGTAAAACCTCCCTTGGACAGCAGTTATATCGCTGGTTTGACGAGCAAAATCTTAATGTAAAAATTCTCGGGGAATTTGATGATGCTGCGATGATGAAGGCTTTTGGCTACCTTAAACGCGGTATATTTGTCACACCGTCTATTTATCGCCAAGAAGTTATCTCCCACGGTATGAATCTGCTTGGTGAAACCCATGATGTGAAGGAGGAGTATCACGTGATGTTTGCTGAGCGTATGATCCAACATCCCGCAGTTAAGCGATTGCTCGAAACGGATTTTAGTGATTTGTTTGCTGGTCTAGATGCACAAGTTCAGCAATGCTAATTTTTGTGTAATTCAGACTGGTTTCATCGACACTCCAACACTGCTACTGATAAACTAATGCGAACTCTACTTTGGGAGAAATACCTTGGAATTAATGAATATTGCACGGGTTCGTTGGGCATGTCGTCGTGGAATGTTGGAATTGGATGTGCTGTTTCAACCTTTCGTCGAGAATATTTATCAAGATTTGTCAGATATAGATAAAGCATCGTTTATTCGATTATTAGAATGTGAAGATCCTGAGTTGTTTGCTTGGTTTATGGGGCATGAAGCCTGTCCTGATGCAGAGCTAGCTCGCATGGTTGTTAAAGTTCGTGGAAGAGCAGCACCATAGTTTCAGCGTAAAAGCCTCCTTCGACCAACGGCTCTCGTTGGTCGTTTTTATGTGCGTTTGTTCCTCATCATTCCTTATTTGGCCTTATACAGAACATTGGTTAGTGGCGCTGCTACGGCTTGGATTGTTTTTGTTATCCGTTAGCTTTTTGATATGGCAATTGTGGAGGCTTAAGGACTGGCGTTTAAGCTTTATGCTTAATGGTAAAGGTGACGGTCGATTATCCACGGGAGAACATTTCAGAATTTTAAGGCGCACATGGGTTACCCCATTTGTATGTATGATATACATCGATGTTGAAGAAAATACGCGTTTAGTATTGCTTTGGGCCGATATGTTTACGGGTGTTGACTATAGACATTTATGCCGATTATTGCTTAAGGCTAAAATGCTGCAAGCTAAATCTCAGGTTGAAATTTAGCTTGCATAATGAATGTCTGAACGGACAAATTTTCGCTTACTTAATAGGTTGTAAAATAGTTGGACGAGGTGAGTCGAGTTTCTCTGGATGATCAATATTGTAATGCAGTCCTCGGCTTTCTTTACGTTCCATGGCACAACGGATTATAAGCTCTGCTACTTGCACTAAATTTCGCAGTTCTAACAAGTTATTACTCACTCTAAAGTTACTGTAATACTCTTGAATTTCCTGTTGTAACATTAAACAGCGACGCAGTGCCCGCTCTAAGCGTTTATCTGAGCGAACAATTCCTACGTAGTCCCACATGAATAGCCGCAGCTCATGCCAGTTATGGGCGATAACGACTTCTTCATCCGAGTTAGAGACTTTACTCTCATCCCAAGGAGGAATTTGCCCAGGCAATTGAATTTTATGTAATTGGCTTTCAATATCATGGGATGCTGCACGGGCAAACACTAAACATTCGAGAAGCGAGTTACTCGCAAGGCGATTGGCTCCATGAAGACCTGTATAGGCGACTTCTCCTATCGCGTAAAGACCATTGAGATCAGTTTGGCCATGCAAATCGGTCATCACACCGCCACAGGTATAGTGTGCTGCAGGA
This sequence comes from Shewanella sp. JNE2, assembly GCF_023159115.1. Taxonomy (NCBI): domain Bacteria; kingdom Pseudomonadati; phylum Pseudomonadota; class Gammaproteobacteria; order Alteromonadales; family Shewanellaceae; genus Shewanella; species Shewanella sp. JNE2. The sequence goes on from NZ_CP096169.1 coordinate 1,208,715, forward strand.
ACAACCGGAATTGCATCTTGAGTAATATCAATACCTAATTCTAAGCAACGGCTATAAATGGTTGGGAAGTGCTTAACAATAAAATCAGCGTCTTTGTGGCTGATATCTAGGTATACGCAGTCAACCCCGAGACGTTTCATTTCGTAATCGATAGCCCGAGCAACAATATCGCGGGGGGCGAGTTCGGCACGTTCATCAAAATCTGGCATAAAACGGCTACCATCAGGACGGCGTAGATAAGCGCCTTCGCCGCGAAGGGCTTCGGTCAACAAAAAGTTACGAGCATCGGCATGGTATAAACAAGTGGGGTGAAATTGATTAAACTCCATATTTGCCACTCGGCAACCGGCACGCCATGCCATGGCTATTCCGTCACCACTGGCAACATCCGGGTTAGATGTATACTGATAAACTTTTGAACAGCCACCAGTTGCCAAAGCGACAAATTTAGCTTTTACAGTTTCAACATGCTCTTCATTACGATTCCACACATAAGCCCCTAGAACGCGATTCCCTGGGCGATTTAGTTTACGAGTCGTAATTAAATCAATGGCGTTATAGCGTTCTAATACTTGAATATTAGGGTGGGCTAGTGCACGAGCTTGCAAGGTTGTTTGCACTTCCTTACCTGTGGCATCGGCAGCATGCAAAATACGTCTGTGACTGTGACCACCTTCACGGGTGAGGTGATAGGGAGCGTCCGCAGCGTTGCCACCGTTTGTTTCTTCTTTATCAAAGGCAACACCGCATTGGATAAGCCATTGCATAGCACTTTTGGCATTTTCAGCGGTAAAAGTCACAACGTCTTTATCGCACAAGCCTGCTCCAGCGATCAAAGTATCAGCGACATGGGATTCGATAGTGTCGCCTTCATCGAAGACGGAAGCGATACCGCCTTGAGCGTAGTAGGTCGACCCTTCAGAGAGTGGGCCTTTTGAGAGCAGAATTACTTTCGCTTTTTCAGCAAGATGCAAAGCTAGTGTCAGACCTGCGGCACCGCTACCTATGACTAATATGTCAGATTGGTGTTCAACTACTTGTTTCATCGGGTATCATGATGTGACTGAGAGTACCACCTATGGTAAACCAACTGACGGATTATGGGTACTTTCCTTTTATCCTTACTTTTTTTGTATAATTTTAAGAACTTTTTCAAAGCCCGCGAGTCTACATAAGTGAATATGATTCGAGCGACTGAGAAATCAGCATTTTAGATTTGGGAGAAGTCGGCTCGGATGAGTGGACAAATAAGTGATCAACAATTAGTTGAGCGCGTACAACGGGGAGATAAAAACGCTTTTAACCTGTTAGTGCTTAAATATCAAAGTAAAGTTATCAGCTTGATTTCGCGATACGTACGTAATCAAGCAGACGTTGCCGATGTAGCACAGGAAGCGTTTATCAAAGCCTATAGAGCTTTGCCAAACTTTCGTGGAGAAAGTGCGTTTTATACCTGGTTGTACCGTATTGCAGTAAACACTGCAAAAAATTATCTCGTATCACAGGGACGTAGAGCGCCTGCAAATGACGTTGATGCAGAAGATGCCGAATATTATGAAGGTAGTGATGCACTGAAGGAGTTCGCCTCCCCAGAACGGCTAATGTTATCGGATGAAATCAAAAAAGTGATCTTCGATACCTTAGAAACACTGCCAGAAGAATTGCGAATGGCTATCTCGTTGCGTGAACTCGATGGTATGAGTTACGAAGATATTGCCATAGTCATGGATTGCCCCGTTGGGACCGTAAGATCGCGTATCTTCCGTGCCCGAGAGGCTATCGATAAAAAACTCCAGCCTCTACTGGAAGAGTAACACCCTTATATTTAGACAGGTGAACAATGGACAAATTAGGTCAAGAATGGGTATCTGCCGCGGTCGATGGAGAGACTGATGCGCATACCATGGCAGAATTAGTTGCCGATACGCATTCGCATAGTAAGTGGCATAACTATCATATGATAGGGGATGCTATGCGAGGTGAGTTACCTCAGACTATTGTGTTAGATCTTTCCGCTAACATTGCTGCGGCAATTGAGCTTGAACCTGCGATTGTCGCCCCTCGAATTACGGCTCCTGAAATCGGCTCGCCTGCGCAAGTCTCGGTAGATACAGGTAGTAGTCGCGTTGTACCATTATTCAAGCAATTTGGGCAGTATGCTATTGCCGCAGCCGTTGCGATGTTTGCGATTGTGGGGGTACAAAATTACAATCAAAATGTTGATGATATGGCATCACCATCTCCGGTATTAATGACTCGCCCATTAGTTGGCAGTGCATCGCCTGTGAGCTTGCAAACTGGCCCTGTGCAACAGAGTCAAGGCTATACTAATGAGCAGATGAATGAACAACGTCGCAGAATTAATACTTATATCCAAGATCATATGTTGCAACAACGATTGAACACAGGTGTAGTTCTAGAGGACAATAACGAGGTTACCCCCGTTTCTGTTAATAAGTAGTAAGGAGTTAGCTTGCGTCTAATCCTGTTGGCTTTATTAGCCTTGGTATTTCCTGCAATTGCGCAGGAAGATATGCCCGCCAAAGTCTGGCTCGAAAAAATGAGTCAGGCTTTAAAAGAAAAAGAGTTTAAAGCATCAATTATTCAACTTCAGGCCGATCATATTCGGCCTTTGGTTTATATCCATGGTAAGGTTAATAATCAAGAAGTTGCTTTTCTAGAGTACCTTAATGGCCCACCTAAAAATGCCGTTCGAGTGGGTAATAGAGTCACTTTTATTGAGCATGACCAACCTGCCTATAGCATCATATCTAACCATATTCAGGGTGTTTGGCCCGCCGTATTTTCTGCCAATACGGGAGATTTAGAAGTCGGTTACCAGTTTGTTTTGGGTGGTCGAACTCGGATTGCTGGGCGTCCTGGACAAATGATCCGTTTATTACCTAATGATGAATATCGTTATGGTTTTCAAGTTTGGCTCGACATGGATACATTTCTCCCTTTGAGATACGACATGCTGACTCAAGATAAACAATTACTTGAGCAGATTATGGTGATTGAATTGATTGAGTTTAGTGAGCCTCCCTCTATCTTACAGGAAGCTTATAAGCAAGAGTGGCCCGCGGTTATTGATCAAGCAGAACGTCAAGATGGTCAGAATTGGCAATTTTCTTGGTTACCGGCAGGATTTACAGTGGTTGTTCGAGATCATCATCGCTTAATTGGTAGCCATGAGGCGGTTGAATATATCGCATTGACTGATGGGCTTGCCAATATTTCAGTTTACGTTGCTCGAGCAGGGACAAGCCCATTGCCGGAGGAGTTGATTACCCGTAATGGCCTATCGCTTGTTTCTGAAAAGGTAGGTAATGCAGAAGTTGTTGCCGTCGGTAAAGTTCCTACCGCGACACTCGCTCGCATTGCTAAAAGCCTAACATTGCAATAGGGGCTTGGCTATGATGGAAGAAGTGGCGAGAGTCGTTAGTGCTGATAAGCATGGTTGGTTGACCGTAGAAGTAGAGCTTAAGAGTACCTGTAAAAGTTGTAGTGGCAGTGAATCCTGTGGTACTTCAGCAATTGCTCAGGCATTTTCATCAAAAACACAGCAATTCTCTATTCAAAGTGAGCGTGTTTGTGAGCCCGGCGAGCTATTGAAGCTAGGGCTTCCAGAGAGTGTTATCCTAAAAGCAGCAGCATTGATATACCTTATTCCACTATTTGGATTATTCATTGGCGCTGCTTTAGGGCAGTTTTTAGGCCATCTTTTTGATGTTGATTCTAATCTTTTTGCAATAGCATTAGCCACACTTGGCGCGTTACTTGCGTGGTCATTTGGTAGAAATAAAGCTAAACAGCTTGAAGTTGATGCCCATCCTGTGATTTTGGCTTATTTAGGTGTAGGTGTTAGTTTAGATAAATTATCCGATTAATTTCAATTGATTAAAGTTTTATTTATGGCAATTATCATTCGTGTTAATTGCCATTTTTTGGCATAAATATAACGAGGAGTGAATCTGATTGGTATTAAAACCGCAATCAGGTACAATTTCGCTCCTTTGAACCGTATCCATTTTCAGTATTAGTCATTGCAGCATAATGAAACACATTAGAAACTTCTCAATTATTGCCCATATCGACCACGGTAAATCGACGCTATCAGATCGTCTTATTCAGGTTTGTGGCGGTTTAACCGACCGTGAAATGGATTCTCAAGTGCTCGATTCTATGGATCTTGAGCGTGAGCGTGGTATCACGATTAAGGCACAAAGTGTCACTTTGGATTATAAAGCCAAAGATGGCCAAGTCTATCAACTCAATTTTATTGATACCCCAGGCCACGTTGACTTTTCATATGAGGTGTCACGGTCCTTAGCTGCTTGTGAAGGCGCTTTGCTGGTGGTTGATGCGGGTCAGGGCGTAGAAGCTCAGACATTGGCAAACTGTTATACCGCGCTGGATATGAATCTGGATGTGGTACCTATTTTAAACAAAATTGACTTACCACAAGCCGATCCAGAACGTGTTGCCGCCGAGATTGAAGATATTGTTGGCATTGATGCTATGGATGCGGTGCGTTGTTCGGCTAAAACGGGTGTCGGTGTCGATGATGTTTTAGAAGTCATTGTTGCCAAAATTCCACCGCCAGAAGGCGATCCTGATGCACCACTACAAGCCTTAATCATTGATTCTTGGTTTGATAACTACCTAGGCGTAGTCTCTTTAGTGCGGATTAAACACGGTAGCCTGAAAAAAGGTGACAAGTTTAAGGTGATGTCCACCGGGCAAAACCATACTGCGGATCGCGTGGGTATTTTCACGCCAAAACAGACCGATAAGACTGAACTTAAAACTGGTGAAGTTGGCTTTGTGATTGCGGGTCTGAAGGAAATTCACGGTGCACCCGTGGGTGATACTTTGACCTTAGCAAAAAATGGCGCGGATAAGCCTTTGCCTGGTTTTAAAAAGGTTAAACCACAGGTATACGCGGGTGTATTCCCGATTTCGACCGATGAATATGAGAACTTCCGCGATGCGCTGAACAAACTCAGTTTGAATGATGCATCATTATTCTTCGAACCAGAAAGTTCATCTGCACTCGGTTTTGGTTTCCGTATTGGCTATTTAGGCCTGCTCCACATGGAGATCGTGCAAGAGCGCTTAGAACGTGAATACAATCTAGAGTTGATCACGACTGCGCCAACCGTAGTGTATGAAGTGGTGATGACCAACGGTGAAACGATTTACGTCGATAACCCGTCTGATTTGCCCGCGATCAACAATATTGAAGAAATGCGTGAGCCGATTGTTGAGGCCAATATTTTAGTGCCAAAAGAATACTTAGGTAACGTGATTACCCTTTGTATTGAAAAGCGTGGTACTCAAGTCAATATGGTTTACCACGGTAACCAAGTAGCTGTGACTTACCATTTGCCAATGGCAGAAGTGGTCATGGACTTTTTTGATCGTCTGAAATCAACCAGTCGTGGTTATGCATCACTCGAATATAACTTTATTCGTTTTGATCCCGCGGACATGGTGCGCTTAGATATCCTTATCAACGGCGACCGTGTTGATGCGCTTGCAATGGTTATCCATAGATCCAATATTCGTCACCGTGGTTTAGCTTTAGTTGAAAAGATGAAAGAGCTAATTCCCCGTCAAATGTTTGATATTGCGATTCAAGCAGCGGTGGGCAGCCAAATTATTGCTCGTTCAACCGTTAAAGCCCTACGTAAAGACGTAACGGCAAAATGTTATGGTGGCGACGTTTCCCGTAAGAAAAAACTCTTAAATAAACAAAAAGAGGGTAAAAAACGGATGAAACAAGTCGGTAACGTTGAAGTGCCACAGGAGGCATTTTTAGCGGTACTTAAGCTCAACGAGTAATCGTGGCCGTGAGCAGTATAATTTAGTTGACTATTGCGCCGCAGTTTGCGGCGCTTTAGTTAGGTTATTGCATGATTCTGTGACGTTTTTAGATAAATGCGGTAAGTTAACTAAAGTTCGATATTCGCTGAGTTAGGAACCTTTAATTTTTCAGGCAGGAGTTCAATAAGCAATGGCAGCCTATTTTTCGATTATTTTAGTATTGGTAACCCTTATTTCGGGGCTTATCTGGTTAGTAGATGTGTTGGTTTTTGCCCCTAAGCGCCGCGATAATTTAGCGTTAGCAAAGGTTTCTCAGGCCAATTTAACTGAAGAAGCTGAGTACCAAATTATTCGTGAGTCGACCATAGTCGAAACTGCGCATTCTATCTTCCCTGTGATTGCCTTTGTGTTGATCCTGCGTTCATTCATTTATGAGCCATTTCAAATTCCATCGGGTTCTATGATGCCAACCCTCTTGGTGGGTGATTTCATTTTGGTGGAAAAATTTAGCTATGGTCTTAAAGATCCTGTATGGCGCACTAAATTAGTCGAAACAGGCGAGCCAAAGCGTGGTGATGTGGTGGTGTTTAAATATCCTGAAAATCCGCAAATTGATTACATCAAGCGTGTAATTGGTTTACCGGGTGATCGCATCATTTACCGCAATAAGCAGTTAATGCTTCAAAAAGTCTGTGGCGCAGAGCAAGTTAATTGTCCTGAACCCGAAGTCGTGGCTCGCACCGAGGTTAGCCGTGGTGATTTTAGTCAAGACGGTGTGCCTTTATTGCGTTATACCGAGCAACTTGGTGATGTTGCCCACGATATTTTAATTAATCCTACCCGTCCTGACATGCTGGGATATTTTAAGCGTGAAGGTAATTTACCCGCAGGTGAATTTGTCGTGCCAGAAGGCCATTATTTCACAATGGGTGATAACCGTGATAACAGTACCGACAGTCGTTTCTGGGGTTTTGTGCCTGAAGAAAACCTAGTAGGTAAAGCGGTAGCGATTTGGATCAGTTTTGAATTTGACCGTTCACAGGCTGGCTTGCTGCCTACTTGGGTGCCAAGCGGCGTTCGTTTTGAGCGTGTAGGTGGAATTAAATAGCATGGAACCGATTAAAAATTTGCCTCGTTTGTGTCGTACTTTGGGCTATGAGTTCACTCAAATTGAACTCTTAACTCAAGCTTTGACCCATAGAAGTGCGGCAAATAAGCACAATGAACGTTTAGAGTTTTTAGGTGATTCGATTTTATCTATCGTAATATCCGACGCACTTTATCATCAGTTTCCTAAGGCGACTGAGGGCGATTTAAGCCGCATGCGTGCAACTTTAGTACGTGGTGATACTTTAACGATCATTGCCCAGGAGTTTAAACTCGGCGATTATTTATATCTCGGCCCCGGTGAATTAAAAAGCGGTGGATTTCGCCGTGAATCGATTCTTGCCGATGCGGTAGAGGCCATTATTGGTGCAATTTATCTCGATTCTGATCTCGAAGTGTGCCGAAAATTACTGCTAACTTGGTATGCCGAGCGTTTAGCTGAGATTCAACCGGGTGTGAGCCAAAAGGATGCCAAAACCTTACTGCAAGAATATTTACAAGGGTTGAAAAAGCCCTTGCCTGACTATCAAGTTATCAACATAGAAGGCGATGCTCACGATCAGACATTTACCGTTGAGTGTCGTATTGAAGACTTGAGTCAAAGCGTGATTGGTGTGGCGAGTTCACGTCGCAAAGCCGAACAAATCGCGGCCGCTCAAGTATTGGAGTTACTAAAGAAATGACAAAAAAAACAGACTTGTCAGGTATCGATGCTGCGAATGCGGCAACTGAGCCGAGTTTAGATGAATTACTGGCAAGGATGAATGCGGCTGCGCCAACGCCGTCGGCCCAATACGATGTCACTTATTGTGGCATGGTGGCGATTATTGGTCGCCCTAACGTGGGTAAATCAACTTTGCTCAATCGTTTGCTTGGCCAAAAGATAAGCATTACCTCTAAAAAGCCACAAACGACCCGTCACCGTATTATGGGTATTCATACCGATGGTCCTAAGCAAATCGTGTTTATCGATACGCCAGGTTTGCATATCGAAGAACAGCGGGCGATTAACCGTCTGATGAACCGCGCCGCAGCAAGTTCGCTTGCCGATGTGGCTATGGTGATCTTCGTGGTCGACGGCATGACGTGGACCGCCGATGATGAAATGGTTTTAAGTAAACTGCGCCGTGGCGGTGAAGAACGTAAAACTATTTTAGCCATTAATAAAGTGGATAATATCAAAGATAAAGAAGCGCTTTTTCCCTATTTGGAAGAAGTGGCAAAGAAGTATCCTTTCGATGAAATTTTACCGATTTCTGCCAGTAAAGGCACCAATGTACAGCGCATTTTAGAATTAGCTGCGGCATCTTTGCCACAAAACCCGTTCTTCTTTCCTGAAGACTATGTTACAGATCGCTCGCAACGATTTATGGCATCGGAAATTGTGCGTGAAAAACTGATGCGCTTCTTAGGGGATGAATTACCCTATGATGCGACAGTTGAAATTGAGCAGTTTAAGATGATGGAAAATGGCGTTTATCAGATTAATGCCTTGATCCTTGTTGAGCGCGAAGGTCAAAAGCGTATGGTGATCGGTAGCAAAGGCGAACGCATTCGCACTATTGCGACTCAAGCTCGCCTCGATATGGAAACCTTATTTGATAACAAAGTTTTCCTCGAAGTGTGGGTAAAAGTGAAATCCGGTTGGGCCGATGATGAACGTGCCCTACGTAGCTTAGGTTACGGTGACGATTAATTTATTTATCTTTGAGTGCGCTTATCGATGAAACGTGGCTATGTTCTGCATCATCGTCCGTATCGAGAGTCCAGTGTCTTAGTTAACCTTTTAGTTGATGGCATTGGTCGGGTTGATGTGGTTGCCCGAACGGGCAGCGGTAAGCGCTCTATCAAGAGCATTCTCCAACCTTTTCAACCGCTGATCTTTGAATTTAGCGGTAAGTCTGAGTTAAAAACATTAACCCAAATCGAAGCGGCTGCGCCTGCGGTACCTCTTTCTGGCCAAAGTTTGTTTGCTGGCATGTATATCAATGAGTTACTGGTTCGCACTCTGTCTGTGCAGCACCACGCCGAAGCGTTATTTCTCATTTATCACCGAGCCTTAGTCGGTCTTGCCGCGAAGTTTTGCCAATCCCAGTTGCGTTATATTGAACTCGCCTTACTGCAAGAGTTAGGCGCAATGCCATCCCTTAGCCGCGATACTTTGGGGGAGACACTGGTTCCTGACGATTATTACCAACTCGTGCCTGAATTAGGCTTTCAATTTGTGCTCAACTCCCGTGCTCGTAATGCCTATCAAGGTGCCATGTTGATGGCGCTTAACGATAATCAATTGACTGAAGCACAATTTTTGAGTGCTAAGTTATTAATGCGCTCGCTATTAAAGCCATTACTCGGGACTAAACCTTTGCTCAGTCGGCAATTGTTCGTTAATTCTGCTACGCCAACTAAGATTGATGGGAATAATTCGCCATAGCACCTGTTTTTAGCGTGAGCTTCAGTGTTTTTTTGTGTGAGGCTAAGTACAATAGGCCGCAATATCAGCGTTAAACATTAAGGAGTTCCCGATGAGCCGTATCTTATTGGGCGTGAATATCGACCATATTGCTACTCTGCGCCAAGCCCGTGGCACCAGTTATCCCGATCCTGTGCATGCAGCTGCCGTTGCTGAACATGCTGGCGCCGATGGCATCACTATCCATTTGCGTGAAGACCGACGCCATATCATAGACCGCGATGTATATCTGTTGGCAAAAACCTTGAAAACCCGCATGAATTTTGAATGTGCTGTGACCGAAGAAATGCTTAACATCGCCTGTGAAATTAAGCCGACCTATGTCTGTTTAGTGCCAGAAAAACGCCAAGAAGTCACCACTGAAGGCGGCTTAGATGTGGCAGGGCAGTTAGATAAAATCACTGCTGCAGTGACTCGTTTAGCCGCAGAGGGCATTCAAGTTTCCTTATTTATCGATGCGGATAAAACTCAAATTGATGCCGCTGTTGCCTCTGGCGCACCGCTTATTGAAATTCATACGGGCTGTTATGCCGATGCTAAAACTGAAGCGGAAGAAGCTATTGAGTTAGCGCGTATTAGCGAAATGGCAAAATACGCCCATGGCAAAGGCTTAGTGGTTAACGCGGGTCATGGTTTGCATTATCACAACGTTAAACCCATCGCGGCGATTCCTGAGTTATATGAGCTCAATATCGGTCATGCGATTGTCGCACGTGCTGCCATTGACGGTTTAGCGACGGCAGTGAAAGACATGAAAGCGTTAATGCTTGAAGGTCGCCGAGGCGAATAATGGCGATAGTCGGCCTAGGCACTGATATTGTCGAGATTGAGCGTATTGAGGCCCATGTTGCGCGTTCTGGCGACAAGCTGGCTAGACGCGTGCTGACTGAGGCTGAATTGGCGATTTATATCGCCCATAGTCAGCCGAATCGCTATCTTGCTAAACGATTTGCGGCAAAAGAAGCAGCCGCTAAAGCGTTAGGGACAGGTATTGGCCGTGGAGTGTCTTTTCAACACATTCATATTGGTAATACGCCAGATGGTGCGCCCACTATTCGCTTTACCGATGGAGCGCAGCAGCGTTTGGCTTTCCTCAATGGTGTCTTTGGACATATTTCGATCGCGGATGAAAAGTCTTATGCCATTGCGACTGTGATCCTCGAATCGTGCTGATATCTTATGTTTGATGATGCAGGGAGCTTTATGCTCCCTTTTTACTGCTTTGTGTTTGATTGTAATATTTTTGTTACTTATGCTGTTCAGTCGATTATTTTTGGGCTAGTTTATGGTCTAGGCGTCATGTATGGCGCAAATTTATAGGAACCAGAAACGTATAGGGACAGAGCAAAAGGAGCCCAAGATGAAATCCGCCGCAGAGCAGTTATCAACCTACAAAAGTGTGCATCTAAATCATCGTAATATTCAGACCCATTTTGTGGGTATCCCACTGATTATTTGGTCTGCTTTTTTATTACTGGCGACAATCCGCATACCATTGGGGAGTTTGGGTGACATCAGTTTAGGTCTCGTTTTAGGGGGACTCGTGCTGGTTTATTATGTGCGTCTACATGTTAAGTTGGCACTAGGCTTGACTCTTTTTTTGATCCCAGTGCTTTATACTACTGAGCTTGTTGCTCATTTTTCCTATGCCGTTTGGTTAGCCTTAGCCCTCTTTATTGTCGGATGGATATTTCAATTAATTGGTCATCGATATGAAAAAGCTAAGCCTGCATTTGTGGATGACTTAAATCAGTTATTAATTGGGCCGTTTTTTTTAATGGCAGAAGTTTACTTTATGCTTGGACTAGAAAAGTCACTTAATGAGCAAATCACGGCAGTCGCAATTGAAAAGCGTCGTATGCTTGAGGCGCAAAAAAGCAAATAAATTTCGTGGTGCACAAAATCGGCTAAACCATTAAGCCGATTTTGTTTAATTGATGAAAGCTAAGCTAACGAGGTGGATGGTAATGTATAGGAATAACTCGCACTGTTTTTACCATGTTATCGGCAACTTCTATGACTTCTATCGGATAGCCGGCGAGGCGTAAGCTGGTGTTTTCTGAAGGAATATCTTCTAGGTATTCTAAAATTAACCCATTAAGTGTCTTAGGCCCATCTGTTGGAAAATCCCACTTCATTTCTTTATTTAAATCACGAATTGTAATGCTAGCATCCACTAAATAGCTGCCATCCTGCTGCACAGTAATATCTTCACTTGGTGCTGTAACCATTGAAGTGGTGAAATCGCCTACAATTTCTTCTAGGATATCTTCCAGCGTTACTAAGCCTTGAATATCGCCATATTCGTCAACCACCAAACCAATCCGTTCTTTATTTTGTTGAAAATTAGCTAGTTGGACATTAAGCGGTGTCCCTTCTGGAATAAAATAAAGCTCTTTTACTGCGCGGAGCAGTGATGATTTACTAAATTGTTTTTTTGATTGTAGGCGTAATGCATCGCGTAAATGGATAAAACCCACCGCATCGTCAATCGTATCGCGGTACACCAATACTCGAGTATGGGGACTTTGGATAACTTGGCGATTGATAACCTTAAACTCATCATTCACATTGATCGCATAGAGATCAGAGCGTGGCACCATAATATCTTCAACGGTGACTTTCTCTAAGTCCAAAATAGATAACAACATTTCTTGGTGACGTTGGGGGATAAGTGCTCCGGCCTCATGTACGACAGTACGTAATTCTTCTTGGCTTAAGGCATCGCTGCTATTAACGGTTTTAATGCCCATTAAACGTAAAAAGCCGGAAGTGATTAAATTAACTCCCTTTACCAATGGTGCTAATAAGACTAACAACCAACGTAAGAGTACACTGGATGGGAAGGCAATCCGCTCAGGATTCAAGGCGGCGATAGTTTTAGGCGTAACTTCGGCAAAGACTAACACGACTAAGGTGAGCACCCCTGTTGCAATGGCAACACCTAAATCTCCCCAAAGTCGCATTCCGATGATAGTCGCAATAGCAGAAGCTAATATATTGACTAAGTTATTGCCGATCAGAATAAGGCCGATAAGTCGATCTGGTCGTTCTAACAATTTTAATGCCCGTATAGCGCCTTTATGGCCATTGGAGGCGAGGTGTCTTAAACGATAACGATTGAGGGTCATCATGGCGGTTTCTGAGCCTGAAAAATAGGCGGAGAACATGATGAGCACTAGTAGGAAAATAAGGAGTGCGCTTGTCGATATAGCGTCCAAAAATAGGCTCCAATATGGCCAGTAAACTTAAGTAGATACCGATATTTAAAAAAGTGTCAAGTCAGTTAAGACCTTTACGATCTCAGCTGACTTAACATTATTAACTGAGGATCAACTCTTTGACAATTCGTGCTCCAAAATAAGCGAGCGTCAGCAGGCCTGCACCTGTAAGGGTATAAATGACAGCAGTACGAATTTTACAACCGACCCAGTATTGTTGCCACAGCATAGTGATATACACAAACCACGCCATTATTGACAGTATGGCTTTGTGGCCTTTGCCATCGGCAAACATATCATCGAGGAAGATGAACCCTGTCGCTAGCGATAAACTGAGCAAAATCACCCCAATAATCACGAGATGATAAAGCTGTTTCTCAACTGTCATTAGTGGGGGAATACCGGGACTTAGCATCAATTGTTTTTTCTTGAGCTTGTTTTGGATCATGGCGAGTTGTATTGCATACAAAGCGGCAATCATTAATGCGCTATAGGCCATAAGTGACAAGACAACGTGAGCTAACACTTCGGGATAGAGTTCAAAATGGATGATAAATTTAGGCGGTAATAGCCAAAGTAGGGCTACAGATAACACAGAACAGGCATAGACCACGGGGACGACAACAATCACTTTAAGCCTAAACATCAACACAGTGAAAGTGAAGGCGATAATCCAGTTTACGAGTGAGATGACATTCGTCAGGCTAAAATTTTGGCCGTCTGTAGTGAAAATTCCCTGTGAAAGGGCTGCAGCATGTAATATCACGGCAATCGATGCGACACCCGCAACGGCCCTACGATTTGGACCTTCGGGATGAAAAAGTCGGCTTGTCACTAATACCAACGCAATGCAATAAAAAAACATGGCTGAGGCAGAAAAGATGACCATGGGTAATTAACCTATTTTGTGTTGTTAAAGGTGCCTTAAATTCCCGCTGAATCTTGCATCTTCAGGTTGTTTGGGTATTAACTGGGCAGACAGATCAAAATTTTATTTAGAATAACATGGGCTGCCAGTAAATGGGCAGTGACTTGAGTTGCAAAATTTAGCAGATTCTTGTTGTTAATCATAAATAATTCGTAATTACCACTAAAACATGAGTCTGTGCGAGTAAAATACGCAAGTGCCATCAAGATTTTTGTGGCAGTAGCATAATGCGCCCGCATCGTTATAATACAGGCATTAATCGAGATTCTTAAAGGTATAGAACAGGACGATGTTTGAGAACCTAACCGACAGACTGTCACGCACGCTGAAAAATATCAGTGGCCGTGGTCGCTTAACCGAAGAAAACGTTAAGGAAACCCTGCGCGAAGTGCGTATGGCACTGCTGGAGGCGGATGTTGCCCTGCCTGTGGTGCGTGAATTTGTTAACAATGTGAAAGAACGTGCCGTTGGCCAAGAAGTGGCTAAAAGCTTAAGCCCTGGTCAAGCCTTTATTAAGATTGTTCAAAGCGAACTTGAAAAATCCATGGGCGAAGCGAACGAAGCCCTCGATTTAGCCACTCAACCGCCAGCCGTATTAATGATGGCGGGTCTGCAAGGTGCCGGTAAAACGACTAGCGTCGCCAAGCTTGGTAAATTGCTGCGCACTCGCCATAAGAAATCCGTATTAGTCGTTAGTGCAGACGTATATCGTCCAGCAGCGATTAAGCAGCTTGAAACCTTAGCCGCTGAGGTCGATGTCGAGTTTTTCCCATCGGATGTGAGTCAAAAACCGATAGATATTGCGAAAGCGGCTATTGCCCACGCAAAACTGAAATTTATTGATGTAGTGATCATCGATACGGCGGGTCGTCTACACGTCGACGAAGCCATGATGGATGAAATCAAGGCACTTCATGCTGCGGTTAAACCTATCGAAACACTATTTGTTGTCGATGCGATGACAGGGCAAGATGCGGCAAACACCGCTAAGGCCTTTAATGAAGCTTTGCCATTGACTGGGGTTATCTTAACCAAAGTCGATGGCGATGCCCGCGGTGGTGCGGCGTTATCGATTCGCCACATTACGGGCAAGCCGATTAAATTCCTTGGTGTGGGTGAAAAGACAGACGCGTTAGAGCCATTCCACCCAGACCGTATCGCTTCACGCATTTTGGGTATGGGCGATGTGTTATCGCTTATCGAAGAAGTTGAACGTGGCGTCGATAAAGAAAAGGCCATGAAACTCGCATCGAAAGTGAAGCAAGGTGGCAGTTTCGATTTAGAGGATTTCCGTGAACAGTTACAGCAAATGAAAAACATGGGCGGTATGATGAACATGCTGGAAAAACTGCCAGGTGTTGGTCAGTTGCCGCCTGAAGCCCTCGCGCAAATTCAAGATGGCAAGATGACCGGCCAAATGGAAGCTATCATTAATTCGATGACTTCCAAGGAGCGTAAAAACCCTGATTTAATCAAGGGCTCACGCAAGCGTCGTATTGCAGCGGGTTCTGGCACGCAAATTCAAGACGTAAACCGTTTATTGAAACAGTTTACTCAAATGCAAAAGATGATGAAAAAAATGTCGGCCAAGGGCGGCATGCAAAAAATGATGCGCGGAATGCGTGGCATGATGCCGGGCGGTATGAAATTTCCAGGACGCTAATCCTATCTATTTTTACTAAAGTTAATGCATTATCAGTTGGTTGATTCTGACTATGATGACGAAGGCATCAAAGGGGCAGGCTTAATAATCGCCAGATTGGGTTGCATTCGTTGAAAAGTCAGGTAAAATCTTCCGGCTTTCTATCTGGGACTCTTCGCGAACACGGGGTTCCAGTTTTTATTTTTGCTTCAAGCAAATCATTAGAGGATTGAAAACGCATGGTTACCATTCGTTTAGCTCGTGGCGGCGCTAAAAAGCGTCCATTTTACAACATCGTTGTTGCTGACAGCCGTAACGCTCGTGACGGTCGTTTCATTGAGCGTGTTGGTTTCTTCAACCCATTGGCCCGTGGCCAAGAAGAAACTTTACGTTTAGATCTAGCACGCGTTGAGCACTGGGTTTCTAACGGTGCTGCTACAACAGAACGTGTAGCAAAATTGATCAAAGACGCTCGTAAAGCAACTGCTTAATAGCGTTAAGGTATAGATTGATGAGCAGTAACCAACAGCCAGTCGTACTGGGGAAATTAGGCTCCTGTCATGGCATTAAAGGTTGGCTGAGAATCACCGCCTATACCGATTCTGTTGAAGGTATCTTTGATTATTCACCTTGGCTTATTAAAGAAAATGGTGAATGGCGGGAAGTAAAGGTCACTCAGTGGCGATACCAAGGTAAGGCAGTTGTTGCCGAGCTTGAAGGTGTCAATACCCGGGAGCAAGCGCAAATGCTCACAAATTGTGAGATAGCGATTTTACCGGAACAGATGGATGCATTGCCAGAAGATGAATTCTATTGGCGTGATCTTATCGGTTGCGAAGTGGTCAATACAACAGGTTATAACATGGGGATCGTCGATCAGATCGTGGAAACAGGATCGAATGACGTATTACTGGTTAAAGCCAACGCTAAAGATAGTTTCGGCAAAGTGGAACGTATGATCCCCTTTGTCCCTGAGCAATTCATCAAAACGGTGGATGTGCAAGGTAAACAGATTTTAGTGGATTGGGATCCTGACTTCTAAGTCGAGGTACAACAGATGTGGTTAGGGGTAATAACCCTGTTCCCAGAGATGTTTCGTGCCGTTACAGACTTTGGTGTTACGGGTCGAGCCGTGAAAAACGGCCTGCTTGAGTTGCACACGTGGAATCCCCGTGATTTCACCCATGATAGACATAATACGGTAGATGACAGGCCTTACGGCGGTGGTCCCGGCATGTTGATGATGGTGCAACCCTTACGCGATGCCATTCATGCTGCGAAAGCTGCTGCAGGCGAAGAGGCAAAGGTGATTTATTTGTCACCTCAAGGACGCAAGCTGGATCAGCAAGGCGTGACTGAGTTGGCTAAATCATCCCGGTTGATTTTGGTGTGTGGTCGGTACGAAGGTATTGATGAGCGCATCATTCAAACGGAAGTGGATGAAGAATGGTCGGTTGGGGATTACGTGCTTTCGGGCGGCGAATTACCTGCGATGACCATGATAGATGCAGTATCGAGATTGGTTCCTGGTGTGCTAGGAAAACAAGCTTCGGCGGAGCAAGATTCTTTCTCCGACGGTTTACTGGATTGTCCTCATTACACTCGCCCTGAAAGCCTTGATGGACTCGATGTACCCGCAGTGCTGCTAAGTGGCAACCACGAACAAATTAGACTCTGGCGTTTACAGCAAAGCCTTAGTAGGACTTTACTGCGACGACCAGAATTATTGCAAAATCTAGCTCTGACTGACGAACAATCGACTCTTTTAGCGCAGTTCGTTGAAGCAATGGACAAGCATGCTTAGTCGTAGCTCAGTTAATTCTAGAACGGAGTAAGTTATGAACAACATCATTAAAATGCTCAACGATGAGCAAATGAAACAAGACGTTCCTGCGTTTGGTGCTGGTGATACAGTAGTCGTTCAGGTTCGTGTTAAAGAAGGTGACAAAGAGCGTTTACAGGCTTTCGAAGGCGTTGTAATTGCTAAACGTAACCGTGGTCTGCACTCTGCATTCACAGTACGTAAAATCTCTAATGGTGAAGGTGTTGAGCGTGCATTCCAAACGCACAGCCCTCTGATCGCAAGCATTGAAGTTAAGCGTCGTGGCCGCGTTCGTCGCGCCAAACTGTACTACTTACGTGATCGTTCAGGTAAATCTGCACGTATCCGTGAGAAATTGGCAACTAAATAATAGTTCCAGTTACAGAAAACAAGACGTAGTGTTCGCACAGAAAACCGCCCTAGTGGCGGTTTTTTGTTTTTACTGTTTAATTCTTCCTTGATCTTAATTTTGTTTGCAGGCATAGTTGTCGCCTTGTTGTAATGGTGTAGCGTTACGGTATTGCAACTGGGTAGGGAATACTTTTCCTTATTCCTCATGGACATTGAGTGATTTGAACTTGTGCTCCAAATTATTCCGAATTAATAGCCTCAGGTGGTAAGCATGCAGCAGGATACGATTAACAACGTACACATCAGTTCAGAGAAAGTCTTAATCACGCCGCAAGAGCTTAAAAATGCCTTGCCACTGTCTGAGCATGCCTATCGTTATATTCTTAATGCCCGTAAAACTGTGGCTGATATTGTCCATAAACGTGATAACCGTGTGTTGATTGTGGCAGGACCTTGCTCCATACATGATATCGCCGCTGCAAAAGAATACGCTTTAAGGCTTAAAACTCTGCACGATGAACTCAGTGATGAGTTTTACATCTTAATGCGAGTCTACTTTGAAAAGCCGCGTACTACGGTCGGTTGGAAGGGCATGATTAACGACCCCGATATGGACGAATCCTTCGATGTCGAAAAAGGCTTAAAGATGGCGCGTGAACTGATGATTTGGCTCGCCGAGCTTGAGCTGCCCGTCGCCACTGAAGCACTCGATCCTATTAGCCCACAATACATTTCTGAATTAGTCACTTGGTCTGCTATTGGCGCTCGCACCACTGAATCGCAAACCCATAGGGAAATGGCATCGGGTCTGTCTATGCCGGTGGGCTTTAAAAATGGCACCGATGGTAAGCTCGATGTAGCGATTAATGCGCTAAAATCGGCGGCCAGTAGCCACAGATTTATGGGCATTAACCAACAGGGTCAAGTTGCTTTGCTGCAAACCGCAGGTAATCCAGATGGACATGTGATTTTACGCGGTGGTGCAACGCCCAACTATGATGCGACGAGTGTGGCAGAGTGTGAGGCGCAGCTTCACAAAGCGAAACTCAATGCACGTTTGATCATCGATTGCAGCCATGGTAATTCATCGAAGGATTACACCCGGCAGATACCCGTATGTGAAAATGTATTCGAGCAAATTTATAACGGCAATAAGTCGATCATTGGCGTCATGCTAGAAAGTCATTTAAATGAAGGTAATCAAAGCTGTGACAGGCCATTAAATGAATTGGCATATGGCGTTTCTGTGACAGATTCTTGTATTAATTGGGAAAAAACAGAAACCATTTTACGGGAGGGTGCATCGAAGTTATCTTCAGTACTCCCGACTCGTTTCGATATGCTCAAAGTGGCGAATGCTTAATATCGCCAGTGCCTAATGGATCCTATGTATGAATGAAAAAACAACGGCCGAATTAGAACATCTTCGAAGCTTAATTGATGGTGTCGATCAGCAATTACTGCATTTACTGCGTAAGCGCTTGGATCTCGTTGCACAAGTGGGCACGGTGAAACACGGCGCTGGTTTACCCATTTATGCACCGCAGCGTGAAGCTGCCATGCTAGCTAAACGCCGTGATGAAGCAAAAGCCCTAGGAATTGAGCCGCAGTTGATCGAAGATATTTTGCGTCGTTTGATGCGTGAGTCTTATCTTAATGAGAAAGATGTTGGCTTTAAACAAGTGAAAAAAGATCTAGGAACTGTGGTGATTATCGGTGGTAAAGGCCAGCTTGGTGGACTATTTTCACAAATGCTGACCTTATCTGGCTACCAAGTAAACCTGCTCGATAAAGACGATTGGCAACAAGCGGATAGCTTATTTGCCGATGCGGGTATGGTATTAGTGACTGTGCCGATAGCGATTACCTGCGAGCTTATTCGTGAAAAACTGACTCAGTTACCAGCAGATTGCATTTTGGCCGATTTGACCTCTATCAAGACTGAGCCAGTTAAAGCCATGCTTGAGGCGCATTCTGGTCCCGTCGTTGGTTTTCATCCTATGTTTGGTCCTGATGTGGGCAGTTTGGCGAAACAAGTTGTTGTTGTTTGTCATGGCCGCTCGCCGGAAAAATATCAATGGCTACTCGAACAGATCGCCATTTGGGGGGCTCGGATTGTCGAAGCTGAGCCAGCGCGTCACGACAGTGCGATGCAATTGGTACAGGCGATGCGCCATTTCTCAACCTTTGTATATGGGTTAAATCTTTGCAAGGAAGAGGCGGATATTGAGACGCTGTTGCAATTTAGTTCGCCAATTTATCGTTTAGAGCTCGCTATGGTAGGGCGTTTATTTGCCCAAAGCCCAGAGCTTTACGCTGATATTATTTTTGCTCAGCAAGATAGTCAGCATGCAATTGGCGATTATTTAGATAACTACCGTGAAGCCCTAGAGCTGCTCAAACGGGGTGACAGGAACGAGTTTATTAAGCAGTTCCAAGCTGTTGCTCAGTGGTTTGGGGATTTTGCACCGCAATTTCAGCGCGAAAGTCGTATTATGCTGCAATCGGTCAATGATATGAAAACCAATTAATTAATAATATGTTACGCCATAAAAACGCCCATCATTGATGGGCGTTTTGTTATGTCAAGTTCGACGTTGTCACATTTAATATTAGTGATCGCTTAAGGTGATGACCCTCGCAAATTTGAGAGAGGATTTTAAAAATATCTATCGCTTGTACAGGGTTTCGGTAGACTAAGTTTAAACATGCATAAATAAAGCATGAATTTAAATTAGGAGTCTATCCATGTTTTGTATTCAGTGTGAGCAAACTATTCGTACACCAGCAGGTAATGGTTGTAGCTATTCTCAAGGTATGTGTGGCAAGTTGGCCGCGACATCTGACTTGCAGGATTTATTGATTTATATGCTGCAAGGGGTTTCAGTGTATGCGGTTAAGGCCCGTGAGTTAGGTATTGTCGATGCCGAAATCGATAGTTTCGTACCTAAAGCATTCTTTTCTACTCTGACTAACGTTAACTTTGATGATGAGCGCATAGTCGCTTATGCACAGCAGGCTGCTAAATACCGCGCTAGTTTGAAAGCGGCTTATGAATTAGCCTGTGAAAGAGCGGGAAAAGTGGCAGAGCAAGTGCCAGAAGTGGCACAGTTAGTGTTGGGCACCAGTAAAGTTGAAATGCTCTCTCAGGCACCTATCGCGTTATTGAATAAAGACAAGCATGAAATCCATGAAGATATTCTTGGTTTAAGATTACTCTGCTTATATGGCCTTAAAGGCGCCGCAGCCTATATGGAGCATGCTCGAGTGCTTGACCAAACAGACGCTGAGGTTGCGGGCCGATTTCACGAAATCATGGCATTCTTAGGTGAGTCGAGTGTCGATGGGGATAAGTTATTTGCCACAGCGATGGAAATTGGTCAATTAAATTACCGTATTATGGCGATGCTCGATGCGGGTGAAACCCAATCCTTCGGTCACCCCGAACCAACGGTGGTGAATACTAAGTCAGTTAAAGGCAAGGCGATTTTAGTCTCAGGCCATGATATGAAGGACTTAGAGCTTATTCTTGAACAAACTGTAGGTAAGGGCATTAATGTCTATACCCATGGTGAAATGTTACCAGCACTGGCATATCCCGCGTTTAAAAAATATCCTCACCTGGTTGGTAACTATGGCAGTGCTTGGCAGAACCAACAGAAGGAATTTGCCAATTTTCCTGGCGCTGTGGTAATGACATCAAACTGCATTATTGATCCAAATGTGGGCAGTTATAGCGATCGTATTTTTACTCGCAGCATCGTTGGCTGGCCTGGCGTTATGCACATCATCGGTGATGACTTCTCGGCAGTAATTGATAAAGCACTTGCTTTAGAGGGTTTTAATTACGATGAAATTCCGCACAAAATCACCATAGGTTTTGCTCGCAATGCGTTAATGGCGGCAGCCCCTGCTGTGGTTGAAAATGTGAAAAATGGTTCAATAAAACACTTTTTCCTTGTGGGTGGTTGTGACGGTGATAAAGCCGACAGAAGCTACTTTACTGAACTTGCTAAATCTACACCTAAGGATTCAATAATCCTGACGCTAGGTTGTGGTAAGTATAAGTTCAATAAACTCGAATTTGGTGATATTAACGGTATTCCGCGTTTGCTCGATGTGGGTCAATGTAACGATGCTTATTCTGCGATCCAGTTAGCGATTGCATTAGCTGAAGTGTTTGAATGTGATATCAATGAATTACCTCTGAGCTTAGTGCTTTCTTGGTTTGAGCAAAAAGCCATTGTTGTATTGCTGACCTTGCTTTCTCTTGGCGTTAAAAATATCCGGACAGGGCCAACACCTCCTGCTTTCTTAACGGCAAACTTAGCCAAAATTTTAGAAGATAAGTTTGGTTTAAGAAACACTACCACCGTTGAGGCGGACTTAAAGACCATGCTAAACGTGGCTTAACTCAGCCTAGAACTATTGGTTAGTTGCGGTTTTAGCTGAATGGGTAAAACCGCAGTTTTTCGTGGGTAAAATTGCTATGAATATGAGTGTAATATCGAAAGCAGAGGCTTTATCTATTGCTCCCAAGCTAAAGGGGAGCTTCAATCATTTAGTGTGTGTTGAGCGTTGGGAAGAAACTGCTGATGTGGTGAGTTTTCGTTTTCAGGCGGGTGAGCCAATGAAGTTTGATTACAAGCCGGGGCAGTTTATGACCTTTGTGCTTGAGATTAATGGGGAACAGGCTTGCCGTAGTTATACCTTGTCATCTTCGCCTTCGCGGCCTTATTCCTTAATGGTAACGATAAAACGTGTCCCTGGTGGGCTTGTATCTAACTATCTTATCGACCATCTTTTGCCTGGTCAGAGTGTCAGAGTGTTACCACCTACAGGTCAGTTTAATCTGTTTGATATTCCTGCACAGAAATATCTTTTTTTGAGTGCAGGTTGTGGCATTACGCCCATGTACTCTATGTCGCGATATTTAACTGACAGTCAAATGGATGCAGATATCGCTTTTTTACACAGCGCCCGAACAGAAGTTGATATCATTTTTAAATCCTCCTTAGAAACCATGGCTCTGCGTCACCGCAGTTTTAAACTTCGTTATATGTTGGAATCTGTCACTACCACCAAACCTTGGCATAACGAGCCTATATTCTATGATACAGGCCGATTAGATGCCGAAAGTTTACGCAATTTAGTGCCCGATTTTGCTGAGCGAACGATATTCTTGTGTGGTCCAGAACCTTATATGCAATCGGTAAAAAGCATCCTTAACGAGCTTCAGTTTGATATGAGCCAATTGCACCATGAGAGTTTTGCTACTGCGGTTAAAGAGGCACAAAGCCGAGTCAAACAAGCTGAAATACTGGGCATAGAACACGCAAATGCCAGTTCGTCTTTTATGTTATCAATCGGCGATAAAACGCGAGCCTTATTACCTGAGCAAACCTTGCTTGAAGGTATTGAAGCCGAAGGTTTGCCTATTATTGCCGCTTGTCGCTCAGGCGTTTGTGGGGCTTGTAAATGCCAAGTGGTAGAAGGAACGACTGAGTCGAGTAGTACCATGACCCTAACACCTGCAGAAATTGAAGCGGGTTATGTTTTGGCCTGTTCAACGAAACTAACATCGGATGTGACGCTCGTTCTCTGAACGCAAAAATACCAAGGATATATTTTCATCACACAGAAATATTTTAACTCCTGAGTTGCGATTCTTGCTGTGAGAACGTAAGGTTAAAGACAAGGGCGTAGTTGTTTGCGCCTAGTCTATTCGTCTGGCTGGAGTCTCTCAATGACAACGACAACCACTTATGCCGCAAAAATTGAAGATCGCAGCCTTGGGCATTTGCTTTATGCATTGATGTCGGGCTTTCCCTTACTTTTACTGCCTGTATTACTGAGCCTATTTATTAATCTCTCTCAACGCCAATCTCATGGGAATGCACTTTTGGTATCGCATTTGCGTTGGCAGCGACATTCTAATCTTATCTTTATTGGCTTATTAGTGCTTGGCTATTGGGTGCCGATAACTTGGCTCAGTCTTTCGATTTATCTGTTTGGTATTATTTGGTTTTGCCATCGTATTATTAAAGGCTGGCTGGGCCTTATCGATGGCATCGAAGTTTAGTTGTACTCTCCTGTCTACTTGCACTTTCGAGTTTGGTTCACTTTTTTGTTAGCTTTATGCTTTGATAGCTGTAAATGACCAGCAAACGAGTTGGTCATTTACGCTTTATCAGAGGGACATTTCCCTGTCAGTTGTACAGTTCTCTTACAACTGAACTCATCAGCTTAAGTGAATCATTGTCATTTAGGTTGCAGTTAAGCACTAAACCATCGGCTTTTAATTGTTTAATACCTTTGGTTTGTAAGATCAATGCTTCATCCGCGATGGCGTAACAAGGATTGATGACGATAGGAAGATGACTGGTGGCTTTTATCTGAATAAGGCTCGTTAAATCCAATGTAGGAAGATTAGCGTTATTGAAGGTGCGAACGCCCGAGTCACAGAGGATCAACTGTTGATTCCCTTGGCTTAAAATGACTTCCGTTGCCGCTAAAAACTCCTCATAGCTCGCCATATCGTTACGTTCAAGTAATAGTGGGATAGGCAGAGTCCCTGCTTGAGTGAGTAAGGATTGATTAAACATATGTTTACCTGTCAAAAACAGCATATCGCCCTGCTGAGTTGCTAGGACCATATCAATTGCTTGCTCAATGGCGATAATGCATAACAGATCGTATTGATGCAGCGTTTGGCGAAGCTTTGGCAAGATAAGTTCTGGACTGACAAGCTGGTTAATGTTGTCCAAAATAACGGCTTGAAATCCCGCTTCTTTAAGCTGTTTTATTTTATGTTCAAACTGCGTTAATGCTAAGTGAGACTGCTCGTGTGTGAGCACTATCTTAGCTATTGCGCCGATATTACCCGCACCAATGCAGAAAGGGCCGCAGTTAATCTCGCTTGCCTGTGCTTTGTAGGCCTTACTGTATCTAAATGGATTAGCATCGGGAACGGTATCGCTAATCACTTGGGTTTTCGAGGTGCTAGGTTCAATTAATAGCTGGCTGTTGCTCAGTTGGGTTGGTTTTACCGTCTCGCATGGATAACAACCTAATACTTTGATAAATCGAGTGATCCGCTCTAATTGTTTTAATCCTGCTTGCATCGCTTCACTAGAAATATTGGCATCAATATCAAGGTAAAACATTTCCTCCCAAGGGGTTCCGGGAATCGGTCTTGATTCGAGTTTACTCATATTTAGCTGATGAGCTTTCAATACCAACAGGGCTTCCACTAATGCCCCCGCCTTTTGACCCGTTGCCATAATTAAAGTGGTTTTTGCAGGCAGTTGTTCTGGCACGGCAACGGCTTTTCGGGCGACAACAATAAAGCGGCTCTGGTTAATCTTCTGATTTGCAAGTCCCGCTTCTATGGATTCTAACTGGTATAACGCACCACCTTCGACGCTACCAATAGCTGCGGCGCTATTGTCTGGGCTCTGATTGACCCTCTCCATCGCTTCAGCACTGCTTGAACAGTATTCTAGCCTTAAGTCCTTATGCTGGCTTAGGTATCTGCTACATTGACTAATTGGTTGAGGGTGGGCGTAAACGGTTTTAATGTCGCTTATTTTACTGCCGGCTTTAGCTAACAGACAGTGGCTGACTTCGATAGTCGTTTCGCCGACGATGGAAAGGCTAGTGTGTTGCAGTACATCATAAACTTCATTAATGGAACCCGATGAGGTGTTTTCAATCGGTAGGAAACCGTAATCTGCATGCCCTGATTCTACTGCTTGCACTATTTCATCGAAGCTTTGGCAACCTAAGTCCAGCATATCGACTTGACGGCGCTGGCAATAACGCGTTGCGGCAAGGTAAGAATAGGAGCCTCGAGCACCCAAGTAGGCGATACAATATTGCTGTTTTTGTGTCTCTGGATTGGCACGGCCGTGCAGATATGCTTGTTGATTTAATACTGAATCTTCAATGATGCTTTGGTAAAGTGAGATCACATAATGGGCATCGAGGCCTTTTTCTCTCCCTGCTTTGACCAGCCTAGCGAGGAGTTCTTTTTCTCTTTGTGTATCCCTAATCGGTCTGACATCAACCTCTTTACTGCGGGCAACTTCTAAACTTAAGCGGCGGCGCTCGGCGAGTAATGAGAGAAGTTCATTATCGAGATGGGTGATTTGCTCTCGAGTTTGATTTAAAGGCTGTGGTTTATGCATGATGACCTCAATTGCCGCCGTGTATTAATCAATCGTTTAAGACAAAAAAGCCTCCCATTTGGGAGGCTTTGGATTTTTACTTTCGTTTTTACACAGTAAATCCGCCTCCTAGAGTGGGGGTGTAAAAAAGAAAGTAAAAAAAGTTGCTGTCATTGTTTTCATGGGGTTAAAACTAAAGGGCTAGGGCGCGGCTGTCAATCAAAACTTGTTTAATATGAGGGATTGTCAAATAACAATCAGGGATAGCTTAATGTTCCTTAGGAGTAATCATAAAAACTCTATTTTCAAGGAGATAAAAAAGGCGAAGAGGATTATCTTCGCCTGTTTATATGTTAGCTTTGAATTAAGTTTATTCGCCTAATTCAACGCCAGCACGATTGATCAAAAATTGAGTCAAAAGAGGGACAGGACGACCCGTCGAGCCTTTATTGGCGCCACTATTCCATGCTGTGCCCGCCACATCTAAATGGGCCCAATTGTACTTTTTAGCAAAGCGCGATAGGAAGCAAGCTGCAGTAATGGCTCCCGCAGGACGACCGCCTAAGTTGGTCATATCCGCAAATGGGCTGTCGAGCATATCTTGATATTCATCCCAAAGAGGCATGCGCCAAGCGCGATCACCGCTTTGTTCACCTGCATTTAGCAGCTCGTGTGCCAATGGGTTGTGCGATGAGAATAGGCCAGAAGCATGCTTACCTAAGGCTATCACGCAAGCCCCTGTAAGGGTCGCTGTATCAATAACCAGCTCAGGTTCAAAACGCTCAACATAGGTTAATACGTCACATAGTACTAAACGACCTTCAGCATCGGTATTGAGCACTTCAACGGTTTGGCCTGACATTGTGGTCAGAATATCACCTGGGCGATAAGCATTCCCCGAAGGCATATTTTCACAGCCTGCGAGTACGCCCACGACGTTGATGGGTAAATTCATTTCACAAATGGCTTTCATGGTGCCAATAACACCCGCTGCACCACCCATATCGTATTTCATCTCATCCATAGCTTCGCCAGGTTTTAATGAAATGCCGCCAGAGTCAAACGTTAACCCCTTTCCAACCAATACGATCGGCTTTTCAGTGCTGTCGATTGCGCCTTTATATTCCATCACTGTCATGATGGATTCATTCGCACTCGCACGACCAACTGCGAGGTATGAGTTCATCCCCAGTTTGGCCATTTGCTCTTCGCCGATAGTAGTAACATGTAGATTTTCGTGCACTTCGGCCAGTTGACGAGCTTGAGAGGCCAAATAAGCAGGATTACAAATATTAGGGGGCATGTTTGCGACATCGCGACACAAGTGCATACCGGCAGATACTGCCATACCGTGTTCAATGGCGCGTTCGCCTAAAGTCAATTCTCGGCGAGTAGGGACATTGAAAACGAGTTTACGTAGAGGGCGGCGCGTTTCACCTTTACGGGTTTTTAGGGCATCGAAGCTATATAAACTACTGTTTGTCGTTTCAACGGCTTGACGTACTTTCCAATAGGTATCTCGGCCTTTAACGTGTAATTCAGTTAAAAAGCACACTGCTTCCATTGAACCAGTTTCATTTAATGTGTTGATCGTCTTAGTGATGATCTGCTTATATTGGCGTTCGTCTAGTTCTCGTTCTTTGCCACAGCCAACTAATAATACGCGTTCGCTTAGTACGTTAGGGACGTGGTGCAGTAATAACATCTGCCCAGGCTTTCCTTCCAAGTCTCCACGACGCAATAGGTTACTGATGTAACCCTCACTAATTTTGTCTAATTGCTCCGCGATACCCGATAGACGACGGGGTTCATAAACACCGACAACGATACAGGCTGAGCGTTGTTTTTCGGGGCTACCGCTCTTTACGCTAAACTCCATGGGCACTCCTAGATTCTTAAAGACAAATTTTTATATTTATTGGATAATGTCTGCTTGTCCCGAAAAGGGCCTAAGTTATTACTCCAAAGGTGATTTATTCTCGGTACTTGAGTCGCATGTTTTTGTTAAACAGCAATTAAACTTAAGTTTACCAAGAACCCCTGAAGCTGGTCAGAAAACTATCAAAAGTAGACAGTTTACATGAAAGTTAGTCTGTTACCAGCAAAAAGATAAGTTTAGAGACCGGATCCTGCCTGTGATTGTATTTAGATACCTTATTCGAGAAGTTTTTAAGGCACAAATTGCCGTACTTTTGGTGCTGTTAACTATTTTTATTAGCCAGCATTTTGTGCGCATACTGGCCGACGCCTCTGATGGCGAATTTCCTGCTTCATTAATTGTGACCCTGATTGGACTTAACATCCCCGCCTTAGTCGTTTTGGTTTTACCCTTAAGTTTGTTTTTGGGTATTTTGGTGGCTCACGGCCGCATGTACTCTGAAAATGAAATGGTGATCCTCCATGGCGTAGGCGTGAGTGAATGGTATGTCACTCGGGTGACGTTAATTCTGGCTGTAGTGAATATGTTGTTTACGGGGTACTTATCGCTTTACGTAACGCCATGGGCAGAGGAACAACAAAATCAAGTGCTTGAAAAAGCACAATCTGAGGCTGGACTTGCCGCGTTAGTTCAAGGACGCTTTCAAGCAAGTCCTAACGGCCGCGCGGTACTGTTTGTCGAGCGTATCGGCAAAGATAATGAATTAGAAAAAGTGTTTGTGGCTCAGCTACCTGATCCCTCCGATGAAACGGGGGTGACAAATGTTGTCGTGGCTAAAAACGGTCGCGTATTAGAAGACAATATGGGCGCTCAGCAATTACAACTTAATAACGGTGTTCGTTATCAGGGGAGCCCAAGATTAAAGGACTACCAAATGATCGAATTTGGTGGCTATAAAATGCAGATTAAAGAGCAGCAGGTGGATGAGCGGCGCCGTAAATTATCGGCATTGACCGTTACCGATTTGCTTAAAGTTGAAAGCGCAGAAGCAGTCGCTGAATTTCACTGGCGGCTTGCTATTCCCCTTGCGATTCCCATTATGACGTTGATTGCCGTGCCTTTAGCAAGGGTCAATGTGCGTCAAGGCAAATTTGCTAAGATGTTACCCGCAGTACTGCTGTATTTGGGGTATTTTGGATTGATGGTAGCAGGTCGTAAAGCATTACAAGATGGTGTTATTCCACAATATTTAGGTATGTGGTGGATACATTTATCGGCACTGATTATGGGAATATTTTTATTGGGTAAAGATAGACCTTTATTTGCACGTTTATCTACTGCTATGGCACGTAAGAAGGTGGCCGTATGAAGATCTTAGACCTTTATATTGCCAGAGTGATTTTAAGCACATCTGCTTTGTGTTTACTGGTGCTGACGGGGTTGTCTGGCATTATTAAGTGGGTTGACCAACTGCGCTTGGTGGGACGTGGCACTTATACCATGATGGACGCAGGTATTTATGTGCTTTTTTTAATCCCCCGTGATATTGAAATGTTTTTCCCCATGGCTGTGCTGCTCGGTGCCTTGATTGGTATGGGAATGTTAGCGTCTAACTCCGAGCTTGTGGTTATGCAGGTATCTGGATTGTCTCGTTTACAAATTACCCTTTCTGCCATGAAGACTGCTGTGCCACTGATGCTCATGGTGATGGCTCTTGGTGAGTGGGGTGCGCCAGTTGCAGAGCAAAAGGCTAACGAGCTGCAAGCGATAAAACTATCCGGCGGTAGTTTGATTAAATCCCACCGTGGTATATGGGCGAAGGATGGCGATTTGTTTGTCAATATAGGTGAAGTGGAAAATATCACCAAACTTAACAATATCACACTCTATAAGTTCAATAGTGAACTTAAACTCACTAAGGTTGTGCATGCTGAGCGGGCTGTATTTACTCGCGATAGTTGGCGTTTGTTTGATGTTAAGCGAACCGATTTGACCTATGATCAAGTAACCTTAGAGCACCTTGAGGAAGATATATGGCAATCGAGTTTAACACCCGATAAGCTCAGTGTTGTATCTGTTAAACCCGAAGCACTATCCATTCAAGGTTTACTCGGTTATCTCGACTACCTTAAAACCAATAGCCAAGATCCTAGTCGTTATGAGTTAGCGTTAGGGCGTAAGCTGATGCAGCCTGTCACGGTTGGGGTCATGATGTTAGTGGCGCTGTCGTTTGTGTTTGGCCCCTTACGTACTGTGACTATGGGCGCTAGGGTATTATTAGGTGTTGTCGCGGGTTTTAGCTTTTACATCAGCAATGAAATCTTTGGCCCTATGAGTATTGTTTATGAGCTACCCGCGTATGTTGGGGCGATGGCGCCGAGTTTGCTATTTACCGGGATTGCCTTCTACTTTATTCGGCGATGATACCTCTATTTAGCCCATAAAAAACGACGCATAAGCGTCGTTTTTTATGGGCTATTTTGGCTAGATTCTGGGAGGTTAAGCCCCGTGCCAGTTGCGCATTTGATTGGCTTCCTTTGATAGTACAACCACTTCGGAGCGTGTCATCATATCCTGCAAGGCTAATTTATCTGTGTTAATCAAAATCCATAAATTACCAACGCCAAGCAGTGACCAAATGATGCGAGCATAGGCAGTGATCAGGCTTAAATTTTGGCCGTTAGGATGTTGGATTTTAAGGCGCCAGGCGCGCATACCTAGGGTTTGCCCACCTCGACTCCAAAATAGCGCATAGAAAGTACCAACACACAGGGCGAGCCATAATTGATAAATACCATGGTAAATTGGCGTACCATTTAAGGCGTCTGAAATATGCTCAAAGCCATTCATACTGACCAGCCCTGAAGATGTTAGGCCGAAAAATATTCCAAAACCAATAGCACCCGCAAACATATAGACCGCAAGGGCTAATAACAGATCATAGATGGCCGCACCTAATCGGCGAAAAAAGCCTGCCCGTGGAAAGTTGGCGTGTTCACTGTTTAACATTGGCAAATCCTAGTCTCAAAAAGGTGTTACTAGAGCATAATGATACTTATGCTTCGGGCTCTTCATCACGAACAAAGTGAATATTGCTAAAACCAAAACGGGCAAATTCAACTTTTCTAAAATCCTTTTCCGCCTTTGCGCCTTTGCGTGAGGTCATGGCAATTTGTTGTTCCATGGCTAAAAACTTCGTAAGGTCAATGCCTTCCGCTTCGGCGACGGCTTCATATAAATCATGGTGTTTGTCGTAGCTAAAAGCGATAGTTTTAGTCTGACCTTTGAAGGTATAAGTGACTTGACGAGCCATGGGGGAAAACTCCTGAAATTAATTAAATTCACTTCTAAAAATAAAATACACTGCGCCTAGAATACACAAGCCTGCCCACAGATAATCGAGTTTTAAGGGTTCTTTCATATAGAAATAGGCAAAGGGCACAAATAGACTTAAGGTGATGACTTCTTGCAGAATTTTTAACTGACCGACATTCATTACCGTGTAACCGATACGGTTAGCAGGTACTTGTAGTAAGTATTCAAATAGGGCGATCCCCCAGCTCACTAAGGCTGCAATAATCCAAGGTTTTGAGCCTAGGGTTTTTAAATGGCCATACCAAGCAAAAGTCATAAAGATATTGCTAAGACAGAGTAAGCCAATAGTTGTTAGGGTGGGATTCATTTTTAATCTCTATGATTAATTTTATAAATCATGTACATGGCATCATGGGTGTAAGAGCCAAGACACTTATCAATGGTGTGAGGTTTAAACCCCATTTTTCGCCAGTAGCTATCGGCGCCTTGCACTGCAACTAAGGACAATGAGTTGAGGTTAAAACGATCCGCTAATAGTTTTAATCGGGTGAGCGCCTTAGTCCCCGCGCCTAAACCTTGGGCTTTGGCTGAAATCGCAATATCGTGTAGATATAAGGTATCAGCCTTAGGTAAATGGGTAATAGGCTCATATAACGCCGGTGGCATATTTGTGGTCCAAGGATGAGCCAAACAATAACCAACAACGGACTCATTGACTTCAAATACAAAGCAGGACTGGGGTGATACTTGCCATTTACTTTGCAGTACATGCAGTGGCTCAGGATCCAGTTGTGAGTAACACTCATCTTGGATCGCTAAAATGGCATCCCAATCCTGTGGGGTGATTGCACGCAGTAACATGGCCGATATTTATCCCGTTCAAAGTGTCCCGATTAAAATAAGCTCGGCATTATATACCCAAACAACCTTAAGTTGCAGAATTGAGTATGGATTTAACGTACTTTATAAGGCCATTTATCGCTATTGTCGAAATGACAACTACGCAACCTATGGTCATTGCGACGATTTGCAGAGCAAGTGGCTAAGTCAGTTTTGATTGTATTCGTTCAACATGACTGAGAATTTACAGGGATAATTGCAATAGCATTGGTGCATAAAATGGAAGGAATAAACCCATTTTAGCGTTCATTTTTAATTTAGAAACGATTCGCATCTTGCTATTCTGTCGTTCACAAGTTGATAATTACAGTGACATAAATGGAATGCTGTATTGTTCAAGGAGATGATTATGTGGGCGTTTTTAGTTGAGCAGCCAAATTTACCTTACACCATTGCTTTTGCCTGTGTGCTTTTTCTGGGGGTGTTTGAAGCTTTAGCCCTCTTAATTGGTTTAAGCATGTTAAGCGCCTTGGATCAATGGGTACCTACCGATGTTGATTATCATCCCGATATGGGTGGCGGCCTTACAGGAATTGCTGGTTGGTTATGCCTCAATCGGCTCCCTTTGCTGATTTGGTTTGTGCTTGCACTGACCAGTTTTGCCATTGCGGGCTATCTCGTCAATTTTATCAGTTTAAGTGTCGTAGGCGTTCTTCTGCCACAACTGTTTACACTGCCAATTGCTGTCGTGGCAAGTGCCTTTGCTTGCCGATATCTAGGGCGATTACTTGCCGACCATTTACCTAAAAATGAATCAAGTGCGATATCGCTAGATGATCTTAGTGGTTATGTTGGCACTATCACTTTAGGCTGTGCCATAAAAGGCATGCCCTCCGAAGCGGTTGTCCGCGATAAACATCAACAAAAACATTATGTTTTAGTCGAACCTGAAACTTCAGGGATCGAGTTTGCCTCAGGCACCCAAGTGGTGCTCCTTAGATGTGAAGGCCGAGTATGGTCTGCAACACGCTTTGATAATTAATCTTGAAAGTCATATTTTAATCGAGAAGGAAATCAAATGGATGTATTAAATGATGTAACGAACTCAAGCTACTTTTTCTTGCTGATTGCCGCCATGGTTGTGGTCGGTCTGACAGTGATCGGGCTGATTTTTGCCAAGCTGTATAAGCGTGCCACGAAAGAAATGGCTTTTGTACGTACAGGTTTTGGTGGTGAGAAAATTATAAAAGATGGCGGTGCTATTGTGCTTCCTGTATTGCATGAAACCATTGCCGTCAATATGAATACTTTGCGTATTGAAGTTGAGAAAACCCAAAAAGATGCCCTTATCACTAAGGACAGAATGCGGGTCGATGTGAAAGCCGATTTCTATCTACGTGTAGCGCCCAATTCAGAAGGTATCTCCATGGCGGCGCAAACCTTAGGTACGCGCACTACCCGAGTGGAAGAGCTTAAAAAGTTGATGGAATCAAAGTTTGTTGATGTGCTGCGTGCCGTGGCTGCAGAAATGACCATGACAGAGATGCATGAGCAGCGTGCCGATTTTGTACAGCGTGTACAGAATAACGTGGCTAACGATCTTGAGAAAAACGGTCTCGAACTCGAATCGGTTTCATTAACGGGTTTTGATCAAACAGATCTACAGTTTTTTAATGAAAACAACGCATTCGATGCTGAAGGTCGTGCTCGTTTGGCGAAGATTATCGAAGAAAAACGTAAAGAGACCAACGATATTCAGCAGGAAAACCGTATTAAGATTGAACAGCGTAATTTAGAGGCCGAAAAAGAGTCGCTGGAAATTGAAAAGTCGGAAGAAGAAGCCCGCTTGATCCAGCAGCAATCCTTAGAATTTAAACGCGCCGATCAGAAAGCTGAAATCATCAAGCAGAAAGAAAATAAGGCCCGTGAAGAACGCGAAGCCGAGATTGCCAAAGAGCGTGCTATCGAAACCGCAGAAATCGAGAAAACCAAAGATATCGAAACCCGCGAGATTGAAAAATATAAGCTCATTGAGCAATCACGTATTCAACAGCAACGGGATATTGAAGTTTCTGAGCAGGAAAAACGTATCGCTGTGGCGGCTAAATCTGAAGAAGAATCCGCAGCCCGTGCCCGTGCTGCCGAAGCTGAAAAACTGAAAGTTGAGAAAGAAGAAGCGGTAATTACAGCGCGCCAAGTAGCCGAAGCCAATCGTCGTAAAGAAATTGAAGTGATTGATGCCCGTAAAGAAGCTGAACGTGATGCGGTAGGTGTGACAGTGCAAGCGGAAGCTGAAAAACGTGCCGCTGAAGACAGATCGAGTGCCATTTTGATTGAGGCACGCGCCAGCGCCGATGCAAAAAAACTGCAAGCAGAAGCGGATGAAAAAGTGTATGCCGTTGAAGCTGCGGGTAAACAAGCCTTATATGAAGCAGAAAACGTGCTGCGTGATGAACAAATTGCCTTGCAAAAATCCCTTGCCATTCTTAAAGCTCTGCCAGAAATTGTCGCACAAGCCGTTAAACCGCTGGAAAACATTGAAGGGATTAAAATTCTTCAAGGTTATGGTACAGGTAATCAATTTACTGCCGGTAGCGAAGGCGTTCAACATCAAGGCGGTATCGCTGAACAAGTGACTAGTGCCGCGTTAAATTATCGCGCAAATGCGCCCGTTGTGGATGCGATGTTAAGAGAGTTAGGCTTAGTAAATGGTGAATCAGGGACGTTAAACGATCTCTTAAATGGCAATAATGCGCTTACTACTGAAGCCTTAAATGTCGTTAAGTCAGCTAACACTGGACTCAATGGTTATAGCCAAACACTGGTTGTTGATAGTCAACAGCGTGATTAGTCTGATGATTAAATCATCGTCCTAAAAAATAGCCGCTCACATGGTGAGCGGCTATTTTCATTAACAATAAATTTTAGCGGTAATCTTGGCAATATAACGACAAAGTTAATCGCCGTGACTGACTAGATTAAGATGTCGTCTTTTACTTGTGTACTTTATCAACACCAGAAGATCGGCCTTCGGCATGACAAACTGCGCATGATTCTTGTCCTGGCTGATAAATTCGACCACCGCTGGCATCACTTTGATAAACACCACCAAAGCCTCGTGCATGGACGGCTAAACTATCAAGTTTAGTATGACATGCACTACAGGTTGCTAACGTAGGTGAGTATTCTGCAATTTGCCCTTTGTTAGTGGCACCTGGCGTGGCAACTAAGAGTGATTGTTGCTCATTCAGTCCGCTAAGATCTAATTGACCTTTACTATGACATGAGCTGCAACCATTTTTAGCATTGGGATAGGTCAGTTCTGGACGTGGTTTACCAAAACCTTCAACAGTCCGAGTCCCTGCATGTAGTGAGTGCACCATTTCTCTATAGCTTAAGGTGTTATTAAGCGTTCTATACGGCTTGATTTGATCCAATCCTGGTGTATGCATTAAGTTGGCATTGAGATACATCACTGTCTCACTATTATGGCAACTACGGCATTGTCCATCGGTTAATGCGGTTGATGTATGAGGCGCATGACATGTACCACATTGGCTATTAGGCTCAAACATACTGCCTAACTGATGTGCGGAAAGCACTCTATCCTCTAAGCCTTTGTCATGGCATTGGCGACAAGCGTTTTCGTCAGCTTTGGCTTTAGTGGTAACCGCATCACCCGACAATGTCAGCGAGTTAATAGCACTGAGACTGACATCCTGATTAGCTATATCGCAATTAACGGCATATCCGGTATTTTTATCAGCACAAAGCACTAGCTTACTGTAGAGCTTGGATTGAGTTAAATGACCAAAATCTGCAGTTGAAAGCTGAGTAACGGTCACTTTCAGTTGATTGGCTCCCATGATGCTTAATGAAACATTTGGGTCATTTGCCAACAGATTCCATACTTTACGTTGTCCGTTGTTTACCGGTAGATTGGTGCTATCGGCTTGACCTGTCGCAATCAACCAGAAGGATTTTATCATAGGCTGAGTGGCAGGCAGTTGATCCAGTTGCTGCACTTGCAATGTGACTTCAAGGGATTGAGCATCAGTATTTATCTTTGAACTCAATAGTTTTACTTGATAATCACTTGCTAATTTTGCTGCAGTCTTGGTCTTCGCGTTATGGAATAAGCCAACACCTTGAGGGTTGTTACTATCAGGATGGCAACCACTGCAACTCAATGCCCATGCGTTTGCAAAAATTTCCCGATTGTGGAACAGGCCTGCAACAGTACCATTCCAGTCGGCGGGAATTTGCCCTTTATGGCAGTCAAGACAGGCTGTTTTACTCGGAATATTGTAATTATCAGTTTGGGCAGTCGCACCGGGAATATGGCACTGCTGACACTGTTTCATATCACCTGGGTAGGTAACATTTGAGAAGTCATATAACTGTCCCTTATAACCCACTACTTGATATTTTGCCTGATGGATCTGATGCGTTAGCGTTGCCATATCCAGACTATTAGCGGTTTCTGGATCGCCCGAATAGCTTGTGTGGCACATAACGCAGCCTTCATAGGCAAATCGCTTACTTCCATGCATTAACAAGCGGGTATCCGCATTGGCTAGGTCATCATTATGGCAGCGAAAACAAGCTTGTTCAGGTGCGATAACTACTCGTCCTTCATCTGCCTTTGCAGCTTGTCCTGTTGCCGGAACAAAGTCATATACCGTATTGATTAAGTGAGTTTCGATAGGACTAGTTGCAAGCGGTTTTAACTCAAGATAGATCCTATGAGTTCGTTCGGGTGCATATTGAGTATCTAACCCTGAAAATTGAGGGTAGCTCGTTAAAGGTTGACTGAAAGTGTAACGGTATTGACCATTACCCAATGAGGTTAAACAGTCACTTTTACAGCTCGTTTCAATACCTGCTTGCCATTGTGTCGCAGCCGTTACTTGAGCATTTGTAGCGGGTTCTACCAGTTTATTGATGTAACTTGTCCACTGCAGTGCGGGATCTGTCGTGCTCGTAGCCTCTGTGCTTATGGCTGTTTTGGCTTGATAGTGAGCCTGTGGAGGCGCCAGCTTAGCAATGCCTACACCTAAGGTATCGAGATCTTTAAGGTTTTCTAAGCCTGTAACGGCAATACCATTGGCATTGCTCAAGAAGAAATCAACTTGAACTTGGGTTTTGCTATCGATTGTTACATTTTCAATCGTGGCTTTAAGGGAGTTAGCTTGTTCAATGGTAATGCCCACTGTACCTGGTGGGCCTTCTTTACCATCATCACCATCGGAACAGGCTGTCATTAGACAGACTGCCATTGCGATCGGCGTAAACGCTATCCACTGAGAACGGGTATTCGTTTTCATCATTTTCCATTCCTTTTTAATTAGATTCTGTCGGGACTCTAATCGGAATGTATGCGCTCTAAATATTAACTCGGATATTAGTGGAGTTGCACTTAATTAATATTAATTAATGAATATTTTGGGCTTTATATGTTGATAACTTGAACTAAGGCTTTATTGGTTTTTTCGATATTCTTAATTCTTAAATAAGCTACTTTGATGTAAGTCTTGCTTATTGATTTAATAAATGGTCAATATGGGTAAATGTGACGCAGGTTAAAAATCAAATAGATAATTACTTTAGTATAAATTGTCGGGAATCAAAGTGTATGCATATTTTAATTATATTGCTTTGACTAATAAAGGATCAAATATGATTACCAGAAGAGGAATGCTTAAAGGCAGTATGGGCGTTGCTGTCGGTACAGTCTATAGCGGAACATTGGTGAGTTTTCTTACCGGTTGTGGCAGTGACAGTAATAGCCAAGAAAAAGTAGAAGTCAT
The DNA here is from genome assembly GCF_023159115.1 of Shewanella sp. JNE2. Classification (NCBI taxonomy): domain Bacteria; kingdom Pseudomonadati; phylum Pseudomonadota; class Gammaproteobacteria; order Alteromonadales; family Shewanellaceae; genus Shewanella; species Shewanella sp. JNE2. The sequence continues at coordinate 1,246,100 of NZ_CP096169.1, forward strand.
GCCAGGTGGACTCATGGTGGTAAACCCTACAGTTTGTGTGAGTTGTAGACGCTGTGAAATAGCCTGTGCTTGGAACCATGAAGGGGATAGCAGTCCCACACTCGCTCGTGTCAAAGTAGAAAAAAATATGAACTATGGCCCACATGGCGTGCAATTTGACTATGAAATACAGCGAGGTGAATGCGGTGACAGAACCGTTGTTCCTTCAACTTGTCGTCACTGTGAAGTGTGTACTGAAGTGTGCCCGCAGCAAGCTATTTCAACAAATCAACAAACTGGCGCCAAAGTCATTGATGAAGAGCGTTGCGTTGGATGTGGTTATTGTGCAGATAAGTGCCCTCAGCAAGTCATTAAAGTTGTTCGCAGCAAAATGAAAGCAGTGAAATGTGATTTATGTAACGGTAAACCTGCATGCGCGCAAGTTTGTCCTACAGGTGCAATTAAATTTTATAACTGGGAAGAGGCTGAAGCTGCATTAGAACAATATGAAAAATATACCGGCTTAGTTTCTTAAATTCAGGAGAAGTAATATGAGTGATAAAATAGGCGGGTGGGCTGGTAAAGTCCTAAGAGTTAATTTAACAACTAATCATATATGGTATGAGCCAATCAATAAATATTATGATTATATTGGTGGTATGGGCATAGGATATAAAATTCTATGGGACAATCATAAAGACAATATAACGGCAACTGACCCTGATAATATTATTGTATTTTCCGCAGGCCCATTAACGGGTTCAGGTGTTATTTGTACCGGACGAACAACCATTACTTCCCGTAGTCCCGTAATTGAAAAACATCTGATTGCTGATGGCCATTTTGGTGGGCATTTTTCACCTGCGATGAAATTTGCAGGTTTCGATGCCATTGCCATTGAAGGCAAAGCCAGCAGCCCTGTGTGGCTTAAAATTGTGGATGATAAGGTCACGATTGAACCTGCCGATGCCCTATGGGGTAAAGGCATATTTGATACCCATGCGATGATAGCACAAATGATGGGGCCTAATGCTCAGGTTGCCGCGATTGGTCAAGCAGGGGAAAACCAAGTACCACTTTCAGTGATAATGACGCAAGGCGGGCATTCAGCGGGTGGTCATGGCTCTGTTATGGGGTCTAAAAATTGTAAAGGGATCGGTATTATTGGTACTGGTTCGGTCAAAATTGTCGCTAACAATGAAAAAATGCGCGCATTAGATGACCATATTTTAGGGATTATCGGTGCCAATAATAACGGTGTTGTTCCTTCAACACCGCAATCGTGGGCCGAGTACTCAGCGCCTATTAGTCGTTGGAAGGCTAGACCAGGGCTCAAGTGGGGCGCTGCCGATCAAGAAATTGAATTAGGTGAAGTGCCATGGAACGAACGTAACCGTATCGGTTTCCGTACTTCGATGGCTGAAAGTTATATTGGTGTGGAATATGCCAATAAATGGATGAAGCGAACTGGTGGCTGTCATTCATGCCCTATTCGCTGTTTCTGTGAACTTAAAGTCCCTGAACTTAAGAGTAAATACGGCCGCAAAACCGAACACATATCCAACGTCTGTATGGGATTCCTTGTACCACAGTATTTAATGGGCACCAAAAATGGTACAGAAGCACACGCGATGGCGGGCGCTTTAGGGGCACATATTCTCGATGACTATGGTATTTGGTGTAACTATGGATCTATTTCTCATCTATTTAAATTCTTAAAAACAAAGGATATGTTTAAGCATTTATTACCTGAGGATGAATTTAACAGTATTCCTTGGGCACTTTGGGATAACCAAGATCCTGCTTTCTTACTTGATTTTTATCGCCGAGTGGCGTTTAAAGAAGGTGAAATCTCCCACATGGCTGACGGCTTATATGATTTGATTAAGCGTTGGGGATTAGATGGAACCAACCCCGCATTAGGTTACTGGGATATCCACAAAGAAAGTGCAACGAAAGTATTTAACAAGAAAACCAATGCAGCCGTGCACCATGCCAGTGAAACCGCAGGTCAGGTTGGTACGTTAATTAACGTGGTCTTTAACCGTGATGCCCAGTGCCATTCCCACATCAATATCGTTAACAGTGGTTTGCCACATGATATGACAGTGGCGATTGCCGAGAAAAAATGGGGTGAAGGTGCATTCGATAAGGTGAATTGGTATACCCCAATCAATGCGGCCAAGATCCGTTTTGCCAAATGGTCGCTGGTGAAAAACGTGTTACACGATTCGCTGACACTGTGTAACTGGATGTTCCCATTGTTGGCATCACCGGATAAGAATCGTAACTATGAGGGTGACAGCACTATCGAATCGCAGATGTTTAGTTTAGTGACAGGGATTGAAACCACTGAAGCTGAATTGGACTTTAAAGCGGAAAGAGTGCTGCATTTACACCGTGCTTTAACCGTATTGCAAATGAATGAAAGCAATATGCGCGAAGAGCATGATGTGCTCAGTGATTGGGTTTATGATTTGAATCCAGATAAAAACTTTGGCGATCAGGGCACCATCAAGATGGATCGTGCTGATATGCAAAAAGCACTGGATATGTTCTATGAAGCCTTTGGCTGGGATATTCAAACCGGAGCCCCGACTCGAGCGACGCTCAATAAGTTTGGCTTAGGGTTTGTAGCAGATAGATTAGCTGCAAAGGGCTTATTACCGAGTTGAATACAATAGTTGAACACTATGATTGAGCTTGTTGGATATATCAGAGTATTCAGTCAACACGGGCGTTTAGTCACGGCGGAGCAAATTGCCGCCGTGGCTGGACTCGAGTGGAATTGTAGCCAAACGGTTAGCTGTTATATCAGCTTAATCCTCAATAGGGATTACGCGGATATTCAGATGCGATTATCGGGTAAAGATCATTACTTTTATTCCGAAAAGTACATCGTTGAACGCTATGCTGAACAATGGCTAGCCCTCAATCGTGGGGAGGAACTTGAGGCCATTGCCGCTCAGATTAGGCGTAACAGTTGCCGTCATACTGCGGTGTTTGAGGAAAGTGTACTGACCTTTGCACCCTACCATTATGATGAACTTAAGCTGGCGAGTATCCAAGAACAGTTGCCTCAGCAGGCTGGAACCGAGGATATTTTTTACGCCGTGGATAATCAGGGTAAAGGTTATTATTACTCTACCCAAGGATTGAGTCACAGTTATGCTGAAGTGTTAGCGAATTACGATCCCTATGAGTGGTCATACTGATAATTGGTTTTACTCCTCTTTATCTCATAAAGCGCCTACGGGCGCTTTTTTACTGGCGTTAATCTGTAGTATTTGGTTGTTACCTTTGTCGTTGTGAGGGGAGTAAAGTGGAATGGTTAATCGGAGTGATATTCCAAACTTTCTCTCAGAAACTATCCCAATAAAAGGAGTTTACCATGGCAAAAATTTTGATCATCGCGGGTGATTTTGTCGAAGATTACGAGTTAATGGTGCCATTTCAGGCGTTGCAAATGGTAGGGCATCAAGTGACTGTTGTTTGCCCCGATAAAATAGCAGGACAAACGATTAAAACTGCAATTCATGATTTTGAAGGCGACCAAACCTATAGCGAAAAGCCAGGGCATCTCTTTGCTCTAAATGGTGATTTTGCAAAGGTGAGCGCCAGTGATTTCGATGCTTTGTTGTTACCTGGAGGTCGAGCGCCAGAATATTTACGTTTAAACCCGTTAGTGCTGAATTTAGTGAAAGCGTTTTCGGTGCAAGATAAACCCATGGCGGCTATTTGCCATGGTGCGCAGTTGCTGACGGCGGCAGATGTTGTACGTGGTAAAAAGGTTTCAGCCTACCCAGCATGTGCTCCTGAAGTGAGTCAAGCGGGCGCTGAATATTGCGAGATTGCAGTAACGGCAGCGATTACCGATGGCAAGCTTGTCACCGCACCTGCTTGGCCTGCGCATCCTGCATGGCTCGCACAATTTAATAAGTTGCTTAGTGTGTAATGTGTCTAAGTGTAGTGTGTGATATTGCGAGATTAATGCATCCTGAAATATCAACACATCCTTGCTAACGTAATCCTTGTTAACGTAATAGGATTTAGCGTGCTTTTATGGCATAACAGTTCGGGTAGACATGTAAAGGGGAGCATAAAGGTGTGTGAAATTTATTCTGGCGCCGAACCCGAACTGTTCGCGCTTAAAACCCGCTCAATTCGAATTGATGGCGTCGTCACCAGTGTGCGTCTTGAGGCCATTTTCTGGCAAATAATCGAAGATATTGCCGATGACGCCGAACTCAGTGTTGCCGTCTTTTTAACCCGTATCTATCGAGAGGTGTTAGCTCGTCATGGGCGAGTCGCTAATTTTGCCTCTTTGCTGAGAGTGGCGTGTACCACTTACTTAAATGAGGGAAAACGATTAGTGTTGAACCCTAAAATGGTCAGTTCAGCCAACAAACCGAGCAATACTTAGGGAGCTACGGTGGCTCCTCAAGCCTTGATAGCTCAGCTCAATGCAGGATTGTTAGCAGTAATGACAGTTTAGTGATTATTTTTAAAAGGTTGATGACCTTAATTTAATAGTTGGCACAATGCTGGCAGCTGATTATTAGGATAAATTTGATAGGTTTTATGGTGCTTAATCAAACTGGTTTTCTTGTTGCCTTGGCTGAGCAATAACCCATGGGACAGGGCGATACGCGTTAGTGTCTGTTCATCGGCGCGGACATATAAGTTGATTGGTTTAATAATCTGATTATCCTTGATATGTTGATTAAACTCTTTGGCATCAATGACTAAGCTAGATTGACCATCACCATCGAGTTTTAGCTTGGCACTGATTTCAGTATCAGTAAATACCAGCCAATTGTCCTGTTTAAGTTCATCTATCATTGCGTTTAATGCGATGCCTAAAGTAGGTTCAGTTTTTTCAACCGATTGATATTGAAATACTATTCTTTCTAGTAAACGCTTGAGTTCGGCGCCCGCACCTTGGCTGCGAGCCAAGCGTATCCATGTTGTGAGGTCATCTGCAACCAGTTTAGAAAAGCGTTTTTCCTTTAAGGACTCGACCATCCAATTACACAAAAAATGGCTTTCCTGTGCGGCTGTGCGTTGTGCTTTTTTGGTTTGCGCTGATGTGGCTAAATCGGCAATACCTGCAAGGGCGAGTTCGAGCACAGCTTGATTATAGGTTTGAGAATTCATTATGACTCCACCGCAGGCTAAAGGGATTTATCTTATTGAACTTGGGCGATATTGATTGCGGCGGCGCTAGTTTAACAAAGCAGTCGTTAAATCGATAATGATTCTTACAGGTGGCTCAACTTATTACGTAGAAACCACTAAACTTGGATCGCATAAATGTTTACAATAGTGCTTAGTGAACTGCACAAATATGATTTCGATTGGAGAGCTGTAAATGGATAAGGGACTATTTAAAATTTTGAAAAAAGTCTATTTCAAAAAGGCATATATCAAAGATGAAAATGGATATATGCAAAGAATAGATAATGGGGACAAGTTTGATTACGATTCAGGGACAACACATTATTCTTATGACGGTTTGTCTAGTGCAGAAATATTGACAATTGAGCAAAGTGGTTATCCTGTCAATGAGATTGTCAAATATAGTCATGATGAATGCATCAGCGCATATAAAACGTTGCTTGAGCATCCTCATTTATCGATTGAAAATATGCTTTCGGCATATATATGCGGTTTTTCAAGTTTTCCGAGAGGAAGGCAACCTATATTGAGTTATTTATTTGCTCAAGCAGTTCCACAGCATACCATGCACGCAGAGGGGGATGTTTGTCCCGTTTGCTCAATAAGAAGAAATGTTTGGATAGAAAAAGGATATAAGATATTTAGTTGCTATGCTGGGAATGTATGGAATGAAAGATGGTGTGGTAATCTTGTTGAATTAGCAGAGTTTATGACTATTCCTCCCTGTACTCCTACCCCTGAGGATATCAGTATATTTAAAGCCTTGATCGAGATGATCCGCCACGCACCTCAAGATGAAACACCAGGAAAATTAGAACAACGTATCAAAAAAGCTAAGATTATTCCTCACTATGAAAAATATCATGTTCGCGGACAATTAATGGTATTAGCTGAATTAGGTGTTATGCCAAATCCTTATGTAAAACCTTTATATGATGATTTTACTCATTTTGCCGATATCTGTAGCGTGAAATATCCTGGGAGTACTCGCTCGGATATTATTCTTCCCTTAGCGGGTTGGCGAGGGGAAAAGAGTATAAATGAAACTAGGCTTCAAGCATTATTTGGCAACATTATGCGGTGATATAAAATTGGTCAAAGATATAATTGAGTCAGTATAAAAAAGCGTCCAGTAATGGACGCTTTTAAAATAGTTATTTTATCAATATTGATGAATACTAATGGTATAAATCAATAGGTGATTATTTAAGTTTTTTGGCTTTACTTGGTGCTTGGCCAACCTTCACTTTTACGCGGCGACCTTGCATGCTTTTTTCTGCAATAACTTGGGCGCCAGCATTGTCGGTTCTTTGCTGTTTTTTAGCAAAACTGCGACGGGTTTGCAGTTGTTTTAATAGCAATTCGCGGCTACCCACTTCATAGCCAGGAACTGTGACGCGGCGAATTTTTTGACCGATCAATTTTTCGATATCGGCTAAGGTACGTTCTTCTTCGCGGCTAACAAATGAGATGGCAACCCCTGTTTTACCTGCACGGCCAGTACGACCGATACGGTGAACATAATCCTCCGCGAGGAAAGGTAAATCATAGTTAACCACGTATTCAAGGCTTGGAATATCTAAGCCGCGGGCGGCAACTTCAGTAGCAACCAGTACGCGCACATCACCCGCCACAAATTCACGCAGGGCGCGGCGACGGCTTCCTTGGCCTTTTTCTCCGTGGACCACTTCTGATGGGATACCGTCTAAATTTAACTCTTTAACTAAAGTATCTGCGGCTTCACGGGTTGCGGTAAATACTAATACCTGTTGCCAGTTTTTCTTGCCAATAAGTTCTGATAGTAATTCACGTTTACGGCGTTGTTCCACAGGGTAAACCACTTGGCTTACGGTATCTGCTGTCGTGTTTTGCTTGTCGACGCTGATCACCTGCGGTTTGACCATCATATCGTTGGCGAGTTTTTTGACTGCGCTGGAGAAGGTTGCTGAAAACAGTAAGTTTTGACGCTTTTTATTTACCGCTTGCAGAATTTTTTGGATGTCGGCACTAAAGCCCATATCGAGCATTCGATCGGCTTCATCGAGCACTAAAAAATCGACGTTTGATAAACTTACATTACAGGCGGTTAAGTGTTCGAGTAAACGACCTGGGGTCGCGACTATAACATCGGCACCGCGTTTGAGCTTTTGCGCTTGAGTCTCAATCTTTACGCCGCCATAAATGGTTAATACGCTAAAATTTAAATATTTACAGTAAGCCGTGACGTTGTCAGCCACTTGAGCCGCAAGCTCGCGGGTTGGAGTAAGAATTAATACTCTTGCATTCGACTTTAAAGTTTCGCTTGGTTTTTCAACCATCTTTTGCAGAATGGGCAGGGCAAAGGCGGCAGTTTTACCTGTACCCGTTTGGGCGCTGGCGAGCACATCTTGGCCGCGGCGAATAGCGGGTATCGCTTGTTGCTGAATAGGCGTCATTTGTTGATAACCGCAATCTGAGATAGCGCGCAAAATCTCGGGGGAAAAACTAAAAGATTCAAATCTCATTTTGGATTCCTATCATTCACTTATTCAAACGCTTAAGCGCCGCAGCCTCTTTAATCACTTATTTAAGGAGAGGCGCACTGGCTGGCTCATTCTTCCACACAGATTTTATAAGAAAAATGGCGGGCGCGGAGTATAGCAAAATTTTAGGCTAAAACCTGTACTTTTTAACCTGTTGGTATTTTATCTGTAAATGTTTGTGGCTTTGTGACGTGTCGTTGGGGAATTATAGTGTTCCAGTATCGCTACGAAAATAGTATGCAATTTGATTTATTAATCGTTATGGCCCCAATATTCCAGACAAAATATTGGGGCCGCTTGCACATCCTAACCAAAGGCGCGGCGTAGACCACGGGCTTTTTCAGCATTGTGTTTAAGATGATGCGCAGCATCACTAATTTGATGTGTTGCCGCGAGATTTTCTCTGCTGGTTTGGGTGATTGAATGAATATTACGTGTGATTTCATTCACGACTTGACGTTGTTGATTGGCTGCAACGGCATTTTGTTGGGCAAAGTTGTGAATTTCGCTTACCTCTTGATAAATAATGTTGACATTATCGGCTGAAATTTGGATGTCGTTGGCACAAAGCTCAGCTTGTTTACGGCTTTGTTCCATTTCTTTTGCCCAAGTATTCAGCATGTTAAACATTTTATCGATACTGCGAGAAATGCTGTTGGTTGATAATTGTGTTCGGCTTGATAGCGCGCGAACTTCATCGGCAACGACGGCAAAACCACGGCCTTGATCACCCGCGCGGGCGGCCTCAATTGCAGCATTGAGGGCGAGCAGATTAGTTTGCTCTGCGATAGCGTCAATTTCTCCCATGGCATTGGCAACCTGTTCAGCTTCTTTATTTAATTGATGGGCGTTATTGGCTGCATCGGCGACGGATTTCGCTAATAGTTCCACCTTTTGGGTATTGGCCTTCATGTTGGCACTGCTTTTAAGGCACAGATCGTAGGCAGTATTGATGCTGGTAGAGGTGAGATGGGTATTTTGGGCAACTTCGGTGATGGTTGAACTCATCTCTTCCATCGCGCTGGCAAGTTGTTCTAGTTGGTTTTTCTCTTGATCTAAACTCACATAGGTTTGTTCTGTTGTGACAACTAATTGATCTGAAATGATATGTAACTGATTAGCTTGATCTTGTGTTCGGCCAAGTACACCATTCATTTTGGCTTGCAACATAATGAGCTGAAAATCGAGAATTGATGAAGTATCTGCACCAGAATAAATATAGCGGCTGATAGAGTCATATTTTTCTTGCATTTCCATTAGCTTAGCTGGAATACGAAAAGCCTCATCATAGAAGATGGCTAAATTGAGTGTCATCAACACGGCTCCAGCAATAATCACGCCCCAGCCCCAAAAATAACCTGCAATCAGTAAGCCAGTGGAGGCAACCACAGCAGAAACTAAGCGTTTTTGCATCAAACTTAAGGGCTTATAAATCGCTCTATCTTGTTTAAGTCTTTGGTAAATATGGGTCGCTTTAGTGATATAAGGCGCTTTAGGTTGGATACGAACTGATTGGTATCCTACGATATTTCCGTTTTCAAATAACGGCGAGACAAACGCATCAACCCAATAGAATCCTCCATTTTTACAGCGATTTTTGACAATACCGCGCCAAGACTGGCCAGCTTTAAGCTTTCCCCACATTTCTTTAAAAGCAGCACTTGGCATATCTGGATGGCGCACCATATTGTGGGGACTACCGATCAGTTCTTGAGTGCTATAGCCTGAAACTTCGGCAAAGCGCTCATTAACATAGGTAATCACACCGCGTGTATCCGTGGTCGAAATGAGTTCATCTTGTGGCGTTAAACGTATTTCTTGAACTGTACTGTCCATGTTAATGAATTGACTTGCAGTTGGGTTACTCTGGCTCATTTAGTGTGTCCATTCAGGGCCGATATGGTTGATTGGGGTTCAGGGCGCGGTGTTAGGCGCTAATTTTCTTGCGCTGACTCTCATCGGAGTGAGCTTGTTATGTGATAATGGTATCATTTTTGTGTGGGTATAGGAGAGCGGTTTCTCATGGCTTACTAGTGAAAATCAATCCTTTTCCTTATTTGTAAGTTATTGCAAAATATAATCTTTTTAAGTGCTGAGAATGTAGTGTTAAACGAGCGTTTATCCTGTTAAATGGTTAATTTCAGTATTTTATATAGGGTTATTATTTTCAGATGTGAAGTACGTTTGTTGAGTGCGTTTTCCTTGGTTATCTTAAATGTAAATCATGTTCAGTGATATTGGACTAATGTCTTTGATTAGGCTTGATATCACGGTACTCATGCGAGCACTTTATTGGGCTTAGTCTATTCTTTAATGGGCAACAAAAGATGGCTGATTGGGCATATAGCTTATTTTTCCTTGCCTCCATGGTGTATCTGTATTTCACCGTTTTAGTTCATTAGCTAAGGCGGGAATGCTACATAAGAGGAACTTCCCATGGCGATATCATTTAGACGTAGCGTAACTCAATTAGCTACAGCGTCATTGGGAACTGGAGCTGCATTGCCACATTGGCGACGTTTGATCTTTGAACGTTTATTTGGCTTTTTGGCGCTTCTTTGCGTACCTGTGTATATCACCAGCGTGTATCTATGTGTCATCGCCGATCTTTGGTTTATGGCGGTATTTTAGATCGTGTTTTGAAATCAAGGGGGCTTTAAACATACTGATAGCGCTAAAAAAACGCCCAATGCTAATTGCCTTGGACGTTTTGTTTTGTAGCATGTAACTGATTTAAATGATGACGTTAGTTACTACTTACCAGCGGAGTGCTAAATGGCTGTAGTCACTTGAGCTAACCAAGCCAATTCATCACCTGACATTAACGGGGAAAGTGTATTAAACACTCGCTGATGATAAGCATTAAACCAATCAATTTCGCCTTGGGTTAACAAACGCTTATCAATAAGGCGCGCATCCATAGGGATTAAGGTTAGGGCGTCGAACTCATATATTTCACGCTCAGCCCCTTTTAGCGCTTCACAGTGCTGGACGACGACGAGGTTTTCGAGCCTAATGCCAAAACTATCTGCGCGGTAGTAACCCGGCTCGTTGGAAAGCACCATGCCGGGCATAAGTGCAATAGCGTTGACATTTTTACCTATGCGCTGTGGACCTTCGTGCACACTCAAGAAATGACCCACGCCATGGCCTGTGCCATGGTCGTAATCAAATCCATGCTGCCATAGATATTGACGGGCAAAGGCATCGAGTTGTTGACCTGTTGTGCCTTTAGGGAAGCGAGCTTGATCTAAGGCAATATGGCCTTTAAGCACTAAAGTGACCATTTTCTTTTGTTCGTCAGTCACTTTACCTATGGCTATGGTACGGGTGACATCCGTGGTGCCATCAATATATTGAGCACCAGAGTCCACTAAGTAGATGCTGTCCATCGTCATCATGGCTGGTGTGCCATTGTTGTGATTGTAATGACACATTGCGGCATTGGCGCCCGCTGCAGAAATGGTATCAAAACTTGGCTCGCGATAATGCGCATCCTCAAGGCGGAAACTTTCCAACTTAGCGGCAAGTGTACCTTCATCGTACAGGCGATTGGCGGCAACTTCGGCATCGAGCCATGCGAGGAATCGACTTACTGCAACGCCATCGCGGATATGGCATGCACGCATACCTGCCAGTTCCGCGGCATTCTTTTGTGCTTTAGGTAGCGAAACCGGATCGATTCCGGCAATTAAGTTAGCCCCCGCATTACGGGCAAGATTTTGTGCCCAAGCATTGGCTGAATGAGGATCGGCCAGTAGTTTTACGCCTGTTAAGCTGGCGAGTGTGTCGGCAAGGTCAGTTTCAGCTTTAAAGCTCACGCCAGCACCGACATGCGCCTCAATACCTTCAGGGAGTTTGTTTAAATCGGTAAATAGTTGCATATCACCATTAGCGTGTAGCAGGGCGCAGCCGAGTACGACAGGGAGGCGAGGTACATCGTTACCGCGAATATTGAGTAGCCAGCAGAAAGAATCTAAGGCGGCGATTAACGCAACATCGGCCCCTGCTTTTTTGACTAAGGCACCGATTTCGGTGCGTTTTTGTAGACTGGTTTTGCCTGCACTCTCGTTGCTAAACAGGGTGATTGGTGCGCTCGATGGTGCGGGTCTTTCTTGCCAATGTTTGTCGATTGGGTTTTGCTCAACTGCGACTAAGTCGATTTGCGCCTTGCCTAAGGTGGCTTTGGCATTTTCATACCAAGCTAGAGTGTGTAAACGGGCATCAAACCCCACACGGGAACCTGCTGGGAGCGTGTCGCATAACCATTCAATTTGCGATGTGTCTGTTAGGCTCTCATAACTGAATAACGTTGCATCGACCTGCAAACGCACTTGGACGGTATAACGGCCATCAGTAAAAATAGCGGCCTTATCTTTCAATACGATGGCCATACCAGCAGAACCCGTAAAGTCCGTCGCCCAGTATAAACGCTCGTTATGTTCTGGTACGTATTCGCCTAAATATTCGTCGGCACGTGGAATGATAAACGCATCTAAATGGGTGTTGGTGAGTTCGCGACGAATAGCATCTAGGCGGCTGGCTATCTTGTTTGACATAAGGGCTCCAAATTGGACTGCATTCACTGCGAGTCGGTTAGGCGTGGCTCGCCTAAATTCTGTGTTGTTATGGATGAGCTAACGAGCGAGGATTATCGCAAGCTGAATGATAAGGATGCAAGGGCACCAGATAAGGGATTTTGTATACAATCGTGAATAAACCATATTAGAGAATTATCAACTACTTCAAGATTGAGTGTGATCTTGGTTGAAAATGCATTCATGGTTGAGATGGAAGTCTAAAGATTGATCCTTATAAATTAGCAAGTTAAGTTTTATTCAATCGCTAGTATTTGCTCATTATGCTAGCATTCGCCATCTCCGCTCGGGGTCAGAGGGGAGCATATGTATCAGTGGAGTTGGCGATGCAAACATTAACAATAGACGTGGGCGGCAGTAAAGCCCTGTTCGAACTTCAGCTCGCGGGGCATACAGAACAATATAAAATCCCCACAGGTGAAGGCTTTAAAATTGAAGAGTTAAATAACCAAATTGCTGCACTTGAACGCGATTACGATTTACAGGATTACCAATTAGCGATAGCTGTACCTGGACTGGTACAACATCATCGTTTGGTTGCTTGTAAATCCTTACCCGGACTTAATGGATTAAGTATCGATACCGTAAAAACCCAAGGAACGCTTAAGATTATCAGCAACGATATTGATGCAGGTATGCAAGCTCTCTGTGATGCAAAATATGCCTGTGAATTGTTGGTTATGTGTGGCTCTGGGATTGGTATGTCTATCGCTTTCAATGGGCAGGTCTTTTCTGGGGCAACGGGCGTTGCGGGTGAGTTAGGACATTGCCGTATCATGTCTGAATCGGGTGAGTTTCGTTTAGAGCAACTTGCTAGCGGTGATTCTGTGCGTAGTCGTAACATCACCTCTCAGGAAGATTTGTATCGTGCTGGCAGTTATCTTGGTATGGGGTTGGCGTGGGCGGTTAATTTGCTAAACCCTAATCGTATATGGTTAGCGGGCGGTATGATGAATAGCACTCCTTACTACAAAGGATGCATCGATAATTTAAAACGAATGGCATTGAGTGCCCCCTTAGCTGAAATGAAAATTCATCGAGTCGATGATATGGAAACCTTAGTCTGTCGAGGATTATCTGTTATTTTAGCGCGGGATGTTTCACCTACTTAACCTTGTAAATAAAAAGCCCAGTGTAAATGCTGGGCTTTAACTATCGTGACTGTCGTGGATATGTCTTGTTTTAATTAATCTTAAGTAATTCCACATCAAATATTAACAATGACCCGCCACTAATTTTGCCTGCGCTGCGGTTCCCGTAGGCGAGATCACTGGGGATAAAGAAACGCACTTTATCACCAACAACCATAAGCTGTACGCCCTCGGTCCACCCTTTTATCACGCGATTAAGTGGAAATGCGATGGGTTCGCTGCGATCAACCGAACTATCAAACACAGTACCGTCGAGCAAAGTACCATGGTAATGCACTGTTACCGTATCGCTGGCTTTAGGATGAATAGTGCCATCGCCCTTGGTCAGTACTTGATATTGCAAACCTGAAGCTGTGGTGATGACGCCTTCTTGAGCCTTGTTTTGTGCTAAAAACTCATTGCCTAAACGGATATTTTCTTGCGCCGCTTTTTGGCCGTTCATTGAGGTAAAAAAGTAAAAAATCACCCCAGCAATGACAACAACAGCAAGTAACATTTTCATATAAAAAACACCTTAAGTTAATTTGGGCCATGTTAGCAGTTTTTTCGGTTGCGAAGCTACTTACAGCAACTAAGTGGATGATTAGCGTTACATTTGGCCATAGCTAAACATCCCATCAAGACTTTATCCCGCTTTAGAGATCGCTTAACCTGTAGACTTAAGACTCTATAAAAATTCAATAAAAACAAATAAGAACTAGGGCGTCTTGACGCTTTCGTTCAGATAATAAACAAGGAAAGTCTATGTTAAACAAAGCGGCAAAACCTTTGGTCAAACTCGTCGACCGATATCTACCCGATCCCTATATTTTCGTGCTTTTACTTACCTTAGTCGTATTAATTGCTGCAGTGGTCGCTGAACATAAAACCCCGCTGGAAGTCATCAATTATTGGGGCGATGGCTTTTGGACCCTGTTAAGTTTTTCGATGCAAATGCTATTAGTGCTGGTGGCAGGATTTATGTTGGCTAGTTCGCCGCCGATTAAAAAATTGCTCGATGCCATTGCTGGACTAGCCAAGTCTGCCCCTCAGGCCATTATCTTAGTGACGTTAGTTTCCCTCGCTGCCAGTTGGATTAACTGGGGTTTTGGGCTAGTGGTGGGGGCGTTATTTGCTAAAGCCCTCGCGAGAAAAGTGAAAGTCGATTATCGGCTGTTGGTTGCCAGCGCCTATTCAGGCTTTGTGGTTTGGCATGGTGGGCTTGCGGGTTCGATCCCATTAACCATAGCGACAGCGGGACATTTCTCCGAATCACAAATTGGCATTATTCCCACCAGTGACACCATTTTCGCGGGCTTTAATTTACTGTTAGTGGCGATTCTGTTTGTGTCCATGCCATTAGTGAATCGCTTTATGCTGCCAGGAGAAAAAGACAGTATTTATATCGACCCAAGCACTCTCAATGAAAAAGATGGTGAGGTTGCGAGTACAACGCTGGAGATACATAACGCCAATTTGAACGACAGCCGTCCTGCGGATAAGTTAGAAAATAGTCGATTACTCGGCTGGAGTGTCGGTGGTGCTGGGCTTGTATATTTAGGTTATTACTTTTGGGGACAGGGGGGCAGCCTAAACCTCAACGTAGTGAACTTCTTATTTCTGTTTCTCGCCATATTGTTACATCAAACACCACGCAGTTTGCTGATCAGTCTTAACGAGGCCATTAAAGGCGGCGCAGGTATTGTTATCCAATTTCCCTTTTATGCGGGCATTATGGCTGTGATGGTGCAATCGGGTTTAGCTCAAAGTATTTCGGAAGGTTTTGTGGCCATCGCGAGCGCCGAGAGCCTGCCATTTTGGAGCTTTATCAGTGCAGGAATTGTGAATATTTTTGTGCCATCGGGAGGTGGCCAATGGGCCGTGCAGGCACCGATTATGTTACCCGCCGCACAGGCTTTAGGCGCCGATGTCGCTCGGGTCGCAATGGCCGTTGCTTGGGGAGATGCGTGGACTAACTTGATTCAACCTTTCTGGGCACTGCCCGTGCTGGCGATTGCAGGCTTAAAAGCGCGGGATATTATGGGCTTTTGTTTAATGCAATTGATGATCACTGGCGTGATTATCAGTATCGCGTTGAGCTGGTTCTAAAGGCCAAAGTGACAGCCAATTTTGTATTTTAGAGAAAGTGTAGGGCAATTTAAAATTGCCCTTTTTTTATTGGGGATGAATGAACTTAGATAAACATATCTACGGCACCCGTTTTTATGCCATAACCCAGCACGGCTAAGTTAGCGACAACGGTGAGCCAAAAGACGTTTCTAAATGAGGCTTTAACGGACTTGTGTCTTAGCAGGTTTTGGGCAAATAGAGCGCCGGGCCAACCGCCCATAAGGGCGAGCAGGTGTAATGTGCTTTCTTTAGTTCGCCATTTATTACGTTTTGCGGCGGATTTATCAATGGCATAGGCAATAAAGGTGAGAAAACTGAGTGTGAGGTACATACCCACTATTCCAACGGGAAGTAAATGCCAAAATGCGGCACCTATCATTAGCGTTAAGAAAATAATCACTAATAACAGTGATATAAGGCTAAACTTTGTATTGGATACGTTGGTCTTTGGGGCTCGGTTGTTTGTTCGCTTAAATGGTCGTTTATTGGTCATTTTATTTAGTCGTTTTATATCATTAGTCTATTTTTGTTGCTGTAAGTACTTTTTAAACGCGAGGTGGCGCCAAAGTTTCTCCAACGGTCCTTGCTTGAAATAGCGTAAATAAAGGCTGGCTAATAGCAGCTGTACCACGGAATAGACTATTGCCATTAGCATATAGCCCCATCTGTCCAAACTTAAAAGCAATTCGGGGGCAAGATGTCTAAATACTAACACGCCAACGATGGATTGCAGAATATAGAGACTAAAAGCGAGTTTGCCGACATTTTGTAGTGACGTCAGTCTGTTAGGATTGTTCTTGCAAATTATAACCATTATATGAATGTAAATCAGTGCCATAGGGATAGCACTTAGCATGATTAGTACATCTGAAAACGCCACGAGAATGGTATTTTTTGTTAAACCTAAGACGGTATCGAGCAGTGATAGCGTTACGCTTGCTAGCACTAATTTCACCAGTACCGATTTGCTAAAACCGCGCTCAAAAGTTCCTTGCTGATATAACGCCATGCCGAGCAACATCAAGCCCGCAGTAAACCACATTAAGGTAAAAGGGATCACGAGCGCCATATAGCCGACTTGCATCAAATGCAGGAACAGTTGGTCTGCATAGCTTGAGGTCCATGCACTGTATTGCAGTGCAAATAAACTCGATTCTCGAGTGAAAGGTTCATCGCTGCCTGCAAGGCTAACCAGCGTAATAATAACTAAGGCACCAAAAATAAAAATATTCGCTTTGCGTTTAAGTTCGCCAATACTTAAGTCTTTGTAATAAAGTGCTAAAAAACCACTGATCCCATAAGTGAATAAAATGTCACCTGGCCAAATAATAATGCCATGAATTAGGCCAAATACCATCAGCCAGCCTAAACGTGAGCGAAGTAGGGGATAAGCGTTTAAGCCTTTGGCGCTAAATCGCTGATACTGAATAAAAAGTCCGACACCAAACAAGATAGAGAACAAACTGATAAAGCGACCTTCGATAAAAAAATGATTAAAAACTTTGATCATGTGATCTGACAGCGGCGGCATTTCATGGGGCGCATAGCCATAAAAACTAATCCCCATAAAGTAGATATTCATAAAAAATATCCCCAAGACGGCTAAGCCACGAATGGCATCAAGGTTGGCGTTACGCGGTGAGGATGTCGCCACTGTGCTAAGAGGCTGTGTGGAGTTTGATCTTGACCAAGTGTCGTTAGGTAAGTTTGCTTGCACGTTAGCTGAGTTCCTTTCGCTAGTAGATATGTTCGGCTTGTCATTCTGATTAAGGAAGGCTAGCTGACACTAACCCTCAATGAAATATAGATAGTGTAGAAAGTGCAATTAGGTGACATATAAAGTGGCAGAGAAAACTGTAGACTAATTATTCGCCGATATCTTCGTTCCAGAGTTTGGGATTATTGGCGATAAAGTCCTGCATTAGTTGCTTACATTCAGGGTTGTCGACCACAGTCACATCAACGCCGCGCGACTGGACATAGGCTTCAGGACCTTGGAAGGTGATATTTTCACCCACCACTACCTTGGGGATACCGTAGAGTAAAATGGCACCGCTACACATATCGCAGGGAGAGAGGGTTGAATATAAGGTGCCTTTTTGATAATCGGCGGCGCTTAGGCGGCCGGCGTTTTCAAGGCAGTCCATCTCCGCATGTAACACGGCGCTGCCTTGCTGAACGCGCTTATTGTGGCCACGAGCGACAATTTTACCGTCAATCACTAATACCGAGCCAATGGGAATACCGCCTTCGGCTAATCCTTGTTTGGCTTCATCAATGGCGGCCTGTAAAAATTCATCCATCTTGCACCCCAATTTAGGTTGTTTGGCTTAGCATAGCAGCCTGCAAACATTGAGCAAGACAACTTAAGTTACTATCTTGCTTAAAGATTAACCTTTGCTTGCTTAAAGATTAATCTTTGCTTGCTTAAAGGTTAACCTTGGCTCGCTGGCGTTAACTTATTTTTGCGGCTTTTCTGAAATCCACAATTTGATATGTCCCTTCACGACCACGACTCCTTGGGTGTCGTAGGCGGTCACGGGCACCAGCATATCGCCAGGCGTCCATTGCTCTGGCGTCACTTCGGCAACACATAAAATGTCGCTGCCCGCTTTGGCGGTGTAATCCACACTCATGCCCTTAGGGATCCAACGTAAATGGGCGGGTATCGAGGCTTCGGCCATCACGCCCATCGCCATTTCGAGGCCATTACAAATCGCAATCACATGCACAGTTTTTATATGGTTATGAACGGCATGACGTTTTTTTATCAAGCAAGAACAGTAGTTAAGGCGCAATTCAGTGATCAGTGGTTTGATGGTGCCAAAATAAGGTGCCATGCGTGACACCATCATAGAGAAGATTTTTTGGCCAAAGGGTAAACCTTGGGTCTTGTGGTAAAGCGCAAGAACCTTATTGGGTTGGATGCGGGTTTCTTCGTAGGTACTCATGTTTATCCTTCATCGGAGTGCAAACTAGGGAAGATAATCTTAGGCCAGTGACGATGTTAGGTCTTAATGGCGTGGTTATCTTTTTCTGGTCGGATGAGTGTAACATTGAGGTAACAATCATTGCCAGTCGGCTGAATTAAGCAAACTTCATTTCGCGGTTTTTAGGCTAACACCGTATAATCGCGGCAAATTTGTCATTAAAGACAAACCATATTGATTTAATTACAAGGACTCACAGTGAAATATTTACTGACCTATTTTAAGGGAATGGCCATGGGGGCCGCCGATGTGGTGCCTGGGGTTTCGGGCGGCACCATCGCCTTTATTACCGGTATTCTCGATACCTTGCTTGAAAGCGTTAAGCGCATCAATCCATCCCTTTGGGGCGTGATTAAGTCGCAGGGGCTAAAAGGCGCCTTTATACATATCAATGGTGGGTTTTTAGTGAGTTTATTGGCGGGCATCCTGACCAGTATTTTTACCTTCGCTAAGCTGATTTCATGGTTATTGGTGGCGCATCCGATCCCCATTTGGTCATTCTTCTTTGGCTTAATCCTTATCTCTGTTGTGCATATGCTTAAGCAGGTCAGTGGCTTTACGCTGGCGCGTGTAGGTTTATTTGTGCTTGGCGTGTTGGCAGCGTGGGCGATTACCGTGCTCAATCCTGTGTCAGTGGAAGCCAGTTACCTTAATATCTTCTTTGGTGGTGCGATTGCGATTTGCGCCATGGTGTTACCAGGGATCTCTGGCAGTTTTATCTTATTATTGCTCGGCTTATATCCTGTTGTGTTAGCAGCGGCGAAAAATATTCAACTGGATATTCTGGCGTGTTTTGCTGTGGGTGCTGTGATGGGATTACTGACATTTAGCCATTTATTGTCGGCGCTACTGCGTAAATACCATGATGCCACTATCGTGTTTTTAACCGGATTAATGCTTGGCACTTTAGGCAAAATTTGGCCTTGGAAACAAACGTTAACTTGGCGTACCAACTCCCATGGCGAACAAGTGCCTTTGCTGGAGCAAAATATTTCGCCGCTTAATTTTGAGCAGGTAACTGGTCAGCCTTCACAATTGATGTTAGCCATTGGGTGTATGTTAGCGGCTATCGCCTTGGTCTGGGGCTTAGAAAAGGTCGGTAAACGGGATTAACTCTTTGTTTGTCGCAACCTAATATTCAACAAAAGCAGCGAGATACGCTGCTTTTGTTTTTTGTGCATATGCCCATCTTACTTGAATCAGGTCAGATCTCGACTTTAGAGCGATGTTATTTTAGGCCTGTTTTAGTTACAATCCGCAGTTCATAGTTAGCGTACTCAGTCGACGTTATGCTCCAGTTTAAACTCAGTGAGAGTTTGCAGTTACGATAAGGATATAGTTGTGGAAAAAAAACAGGTCTCGTGGGTTGGTGTGGCGTTGGCAATTTTTGCCTTAGGTCATGTGGTTAACTTAATCATCGATAAGCAAGATTCTGAGATATCGCCCGAATTAAAGCAGCAAATTTCCGACACGATCTTGGCTCACAGACCACCATCCTCTGCGAATAACTTCTTCACTGCTACTCCGGATAATCTTCAGGTGGCTGACGATTCGACCAAAATCCGGATGCCCGCCAAGTTAGCCCAAGTGAGTCAAATCTACAGTAATCTCAGTGCATTTGCGGCGCTCAAACAAGATGGCACTGTGGTGGCATGGGGCGATGCAGACTGTGGTGGCGATATCAATAACGCCCAAGAGCCTCTGGTTAATGTAAAACGGTTGTATGCGGCTGAGGATACCTGCGGCTTTGCAGCATTAACCCATGACGACAAACTTATCCCTTGGGGAATGGGGGATGAATTTATGCCTTGGACTCGAGGGGTGAGACCTGTACTGAATGATGTGCGCGATTTTGTTATGGCTAAGGGGCTATATGCAGCCATTAAGCAAGATGGAAGTGTCGTAAGTTGGTCTTTTGAAGATGCAGCTACTGCCGAGCTAAGCTCTGGTAAACACGCCGCGCCAGCGATGACGAATGTCGTGTCTGTATCTGTTAACTATCGTGCTTTTGCCGCCTTAAAACGGGATGGGACAGTAGTGACATGGGGGCAGGCTGATTATGGTGGCGATAGTCGCCAAGTGGCCTCAGAGCTTAACAATGTGAAACTACTCTATGCTAACAATAATGCTTTTACCGCGATGACAGCGACGGGCAGGTTGGTCTCATGGGGTAGGGTAAGAGCGGATCAAAAAGGCCGTGAGCAAGTGGCAAAGCTTAGCCAATTAATGCCAGCCGTAAAAGTGGTTAATACTGATAATGGCTTTGCGGCGCTGTTGGCGGATGGCAGTGTTTATACATGGGGGGAGGGGGATTTAACAGAATATCATGTTCCATTTCCTGCTCGCTTATCTCACCCAAATCGCGCCAATAAAGTGATTGATATTTTTGCAAATCATGACGCGTTTGCCGCCTTAACCATCAGTCGACAACTTATCGTTTGGGGTAATAAATTCCATGGTGCTGATACGTCAGTTCTTAAGGATAAGTTGCAAAGCGTGCATCAGGTTTATCCCTTTGATAAGGGATTTGTCGCGCTACGTGGGGATAATACGGCTATCGCTTGGGAAGGATGGGAATTGGTAGAAAAGCAGCCACGTTATCAAGAGGTCACTCAGGTGAGCAAAGTGGTGACCTACGAACGGGAATTTGCCTTTTTAAAGCAGGATGGCACTGTGGTTGATGGTCACTCTGGGCCCAAAACTGACATTACTCAAGCAACGGATATTTTTCCCACGGGTTTAGGATTTACGGTTAAACACCAAGATGGCTCGATTGCAGTATGGATGGGGGACGATTCTGCGGTGACGCTAGATAAGCAAGCCGTTGATTTGAGCCAAATGCGCGATATTCGCAGTAATTTGCTTGATGCCATTGCTTTAATGGCCGATGGCACAGTTCAGGCATGGAATATGATGGGCTTTAGCGAGCAAGCTACCCAATAACAAGCACAATAAAACTAAAGGGCTAAGGTTATTTACACTTTAGCCCTTTCTATTTAGACGAGGCTTTTCTCACTTTCCGCTTGATTGGCTTTGATTTCCCGCAGATAGCGATAAATCGAATGCACCGAAATACCCAATCGAGTGGCCGCGACTTGGGCGCTGTCCTTAAGCTCGAAAATCCCTAATTCATGGAGTTGATTGACAATTTCGCGACTTTTTTGTGAAGTTGATACGGTAGGGTTGGAACGTACTTCATGGTTAATACTATCGATAGTGCTATGGAGTGCTTCATCAATATTACGGGCAAATACCTCGGGTGAACTGGTGAGTTCATGGTTAAACAAGTGTTCTGGCATCATAGTGCGTAGTACCGATTGCAGCGGGGCATCCATATCGGTATTGATGCATAAAAGCCCTATTGGCTGATTTTTACTGTTACGGATAACCGTGGTGATGGATCTGAGCGTCTTACTATTGGCACATTTTGTTAGGTAAGCATCGGAAATATCCTGACCCGCTTTAAGTTTAAGCAAAGCAAGATTGGTAATGGGGGCACCTACTTCACGTCCAGTAATATGGCCGTTGGCAATTTTGACTACAGACGGGTGTTTTGCATCCAAACTGTGCAGCACCACTTCAGTATGTTGGCCATACATGGCGGCAATGCCATCAACGATATTCTCGATGGATTTGAGTATGTCCCAATCATTTGGGGTTAAATCTATCAGCTTCACCATTTCAACCTTTTATCATTAATTTATTTAAAATCATTAGGTTAAAATTATTACGTTGACATTATATCAATAATGGTGACATCAGTGGATGACATACCATTAAGGATCATTTTACCAATGTTTTTTATGGTTTTTTCCACATCGGTTGCGATGATGCCTTGGCCTGAAACATTTTGACTATTTAATGCCATTAAAAATGACCGCACCGCAGCACTGGATGATGTACTGACTTTCATGGCACAGGAGGCTTTTGCACCATCACAGACCATGCCCGAGCTATCACTAATGACGTTTTGAATCGCAAAACAGGATTGCTCGAAGGAGCCGCCAGCAATATATACCATGGCCATAGAGGCCGCTGCACTGGTTACAGTGTTACCACAGAATGCAGAAAGTGGTGGGTAGTGGGACTTGATATAAATCGCTCCTAGGTGACTCATTATTAAGGCGCGGGCGAGCTTTTCCTCGGTGACGTTATAGCATTGCGCAGTTAATACCACAGGAATCGTCGCCGCAATTCCCTGATTACCACTGCCTAAATTGCTCATAGCGGGGAGATTGGCGCCGCCCATACGCGCATCGGATGCAGCAGCAGTTAACATCACAATTTTATTGAGTAAATCTTCGCCTATTATTCCTGCCGCAATACCACTTTTCATGGTGCGGCCCACCTCGAGTCCATAGGGCTTTGCCATGCCTTCATCGGATAACTTGCCATTTAATTCGGAAGCTTTAAGGATGAACTTGATCTGATCGAAGGGGACTTCTTGAGCGAACTGATAAATTGATTTAATACTGATATCGATGCCATCACAGATAGAGCCTGTGGCGGCACTCTGGGCGTTATCCGCGGTAAAAACGGGCTCACCATTAAGGCGTTTTTCGGCAATTAAGGTGTGACCGCCACAAATTTTAACTAAGGCTTCTTGCTCACCCGCTTTTAAGGTGACGCAGCAATAGATAAATTCTTCTGTTTCAGTTCGTTCAACTTTTACCTTACCAGCATCAATAAGATCTTGTGCTTGTGCGACTTGTTCTGGGGTAATAGCGGCAAGCACTTCTAAACCTGCCTCTGCATTACCGGCAATAGCACCTGCGGCAGCGGCGATAGCAAGGCCGATTTTACCTGTGCCAGGAACATATACGCCCATAGAGTTTTTATATAAATTATCAGAGACTTGTACTGAGATAGCTTCAGGAACTATGCCTAATAAAGTGCGAGCAACAGCAGATGCATAGGCGGCAGCAATGGGCTCTGTACAGCCTAATGCTGGCTTTACAACTTGGTTGAGGATTTGAATATACTGCTGCCATAGGGGGTTCATGCGCTTATAACCTTATTTGAATCTTTGAATGCCATATGCGGCATAATATGCAACATTATTTGCATTTTATCTTTTTTTGCAATTATTTTTTAATTAATCCTTCGTCTGAGGACAAGGCTAACCTATGTTGGGCATATTGATAGTTTGGGATGGCGGGCTTGGATTTTTCATTCGGTCAAGGATAGACTCGGTTGATGGTTTATTGGTGGAGTTTCTTACACTAAGTTGGGAAATATGAAAGAGAGAATCAAAGTAAAAGCGAATATTTTCAAGGCGCTGGGTCATCCGACCCGCTTGTGGATTGTTGAGCAACTCGCGGAGGGTGAAAAGTGTGTTTGTGAGTTTGTAGAGGTAATAGATGTTGATTTTTCGACTATTTCTAAGCATCTGTCAGTACTCCGTAATGCAGGAATTGTCGATATGGATAAACGCGGAAAGCAGATTTTTTATCGTTTAACTCTCCCTTGCCTACTTAATTCGTTAAGTTGCATTGATACGCTATTGGATCACCAAATTCAGAAGCAGATCGCATTAATAGACTAATTTCGCACCTATCATTTGGTCAAATGGCAAAATGACAAATCAATATTCTAAGGAGCGATAATGAATATCAAAATTCTAGGTACGGGCTGTGCTAAGTGTCAAAAGTTGGCAGAAGCAACAACAGCAGCGGCAGATGCACTTAATCTTGATTATCAGTTAACTAAAGTCACTGATATTGAAAAAATTATGGATTATAACGTGATGTCTACACCCGCATTAGTGGTTGATGAGCAAGTCAAACTCACGGGCCGCCTCGCCAGTGTTGATGAGATTATGACGTTACTTAAAGCCCATGCAGGGTAATAGCATTTAGGAGTCGGCATGAATACTAAAAAAATCGTCAGAACCCTGCTGCTCAGTATTGTTTGTTTAGGATTTGCGTTGGTGGGATATCAGCAATTTGGCGCTTCAGTATTTAATGCGTCAGAGAGTATTGATGTCACTACCACTGTGTCTCCTAAGTTGAAAGATGGACTAAATGTTTATTATTTTTATGGTAATCAACGCTGTACAACCTGCGTGCGGATGGAAAAGTTTACTCAAAAAACCTTGATGGAGAATTTTTTTAAAGAAGTGCGCGATGGTGAGATGCAACTCAATCTGGTCAACGTCGACTTAGCTGAGAACCAACATTATATCGAGGATTATGAACTGATTTTTAGATCGGTTGTCATTTCAACCTCAAAGAATGGTGTTGAAACTGAGTGGCGTCGTTTAGATAAAATTTGGGAGTTGGCTAATAACGAGGTGGCTTTCCAACAATATTTGACCGAAGAGATTGAGGCTATATTGGGTCAAACCCATGGATGAGTGGGCAGTTATGCTGCTGTCTGCCTTTTGGTTTGGCATTCTAACCTCTATCAGTCCGTGCCCATTAGCGACCAATGTGGCGGCGATTTCCTATATCAGTAAAGGGATACAATCGCCCTATAGGGTCGTGGGTACAGGGCTTGCCTACACGATTGGGCGCATGCTCAGTTACTTGGTGCTCGGCGTCATATTAGTTGGTAGTTTGCTCTCGACCGTCACCTTATCCGTCACACTTCAGAAATATATGAACCTATTATTAGGCCCTATTTTGATATTGGTAGGGATGTTTTTGCTGGAGTTACTGACATTACGCTTACCCGGTGATGGCGCCTTAATCGAAAAATTAAAGGCCAAAATCAACCCGCAGGGATATTTAGGGGCTTTGCTACTGGGCGTGTTATTTGCGTTGTCATTTTGTCCCACGTCGGCGGCACTCTTTTTCGGATCGTTACTGCCGCTCGCACTAGAAGCGCAATCGAGTATTGTACTGCCAGCGATTTATGGCTTAGCCACTGGGCTACCAGTTTTAGTCTTTGCGATCCTATTAGGTGTTAGCGCCCATCGCGTCGCGAAAGCCTATAACCATATATTGGCGTTCGAGCATTGGGCCAGAAAAATCACTGGTGTGGTGTTTATCTTGATTGGCACTTATTACGCGTGGGTGAATATTTTCAGTCCATTTATTGGCGGAAATTAAGGGCGATAACAGTATTGCGTCTTTGTATATTAGGCCTCGAGGTATGGGATGACTCGAGGCCTGAGTTTGTCTTGGATATCTAACTATTTTTTAACTCTCTGCCCATTAGCATCAATCACCACTTCACCGTCTTCCTTGGTAAAAGCGCCCAGTTGGGGCTTGGGTAAAATATCCAATACCTGTTCTGATGGACGGCACAGGCGCGTGCCTAATGGTGTAACGACGATGGGGCGATTAATTAGGATCGGGTACTCGAGCATAAAATCGATTAATTCACTGTCGCTAAACTTATCTTCACTTAAACCTAAGGCTGTATAAGGCTCGACATTTTGCCTAAGTAAACTGCGCACCGAAATGCCCATATCGGCAATCAGTTGTAGCAATGTTTGACGGTTCGGCGGGGTCTCAAGGTAGAGGATTATGATCGGCTCAATCCCAGTGTTGCGGATAAGACCTAAGGTGTTGCGTGATGTGCCACAGGCGGGATTGTGATAAATCTTAATGCTGTTGTGTTTTTCAAGATGGTTGTCAGTAGCCATAAACAAGTCTCTGATAAATAATCGCTTATAAATTGATCCATAGGCACTAAATGGATGATTTGAGTGCCTATAGGCATAGATTAGAGGGAGAGGCGCAGCGCCAGTGCCGCTAGGGTGACAAATAGCACAGGTAGCGTCATCACAATGCCGACGCGGAAATAATAACCCCAGGTAATATTAATATTTTTCTGCGCCAGTACATGCAGCCATAGCAGGGTTGCTAAACTGCCGATGGGGGTGATTTTAGGGCCTAAATCGCTACCAATCACGTTAGCGTAAATCATGGCTTCTTTAATCACACCAGTTGCATTGCTACCGTCTATCGAGAGGGCGCCAATTAACACCGTTGGCATGTTGTTCATGAGGGACGATAAAAACGCGACCAAGAAGCCCGTGCCCATAGTGGCAGCCCAAAGCCCTTGTTCTGCCAAGCTATTTAATACGCTTGATAGGTAATCGGTTAAGCCTGCGTTGCGAAGACCATAAACAACCAAATACATGCCTAATGAAAAGATCACTATCTGCCATGGCGCGCCGCGAAGTACCTTAGTGGTATCTATGGCATGGCCTTTTTTCGCGACAACAAACAGGATCAGGGCACCCACGGCAGCGACTAAACTCACGGGCACACCGAGCGGTTCTAAGCCAAAAAAGCCCACCAAGAGTAAGACTAATACGCCCCAACCTGTTTTAAAGGTGTTGAGGTCGCGAATGGCAGCCTTAGGTTCGCGTAGTTTTTGCAAGTCGTAGGTCGCGGGAATATCTTTGCGAAAAAACAGATGCAGCATGACTAAGGTGGCACTAATAGCTGCAATATCGACGGGTACCATCACAGAGGCGTATTCGTTAAAACCTATGTTGAAGAAGTCCGCCGAAACAATATTGACTAGGTTAGAGACAATTAACGGCAAACTTGCGGTATCGGCAATAAAACCCGCCGCCATCACAAAGGCTAAGGTTGCTCCGGCGCTAAAGCCCAGAGCCAGTAACATCGCAATTACTATGGGGGTGAGGATCAGCGCCGCGCCATCATTGGCGAACAATGCGGCAACCGTCGCGCCGAGTAACACTATGTAAGTAAAGAGTAAACGGCCACGACCTTTGCCCCAACGGGCCACATGCAGCGCGGCCCATTCGAAAAATCCCGACTCATCTAATAATAAACTGATGATGATCACGGCAATAAAGGTGGCGGTCGCATTCCAGACAATATTCCATACCACAGGAATATCCCCTAAGTGCACCACACCCAGTAGTAGGGCCAATACGGCGCCAAAGGTGGCACTCCAACCTATGCCTAATCCTTTAGGCTGCCAAATTACTAACACGATGGTGAGAACAAAAATTGCCCCTGCTAACCACATACAAACTCCTTAAAGGGCAGCAACTGTCTACCCATAACCATAAAATAATGCCCATAAGGATACATTGGTGCTGTTATACCCGTGGGCTTGAATGAATTATCTATATATGAATATTCGTATATATTATCTTGGGAAAATTCAGAGTCAAACAACAACTAGAAGTTTGTCGACCAAATAGAGAATAAACGTGACTGACAGTGCCTTAATCACTAAACATCAAAGAATCTAATACCCCTTGGCCACTGTGGACACCACCTTCAGTCACCATGGCAGATTTACTGCGAATTAAATAGCCCGAATAGCTGGGGCTATGATCGGATCTATTCTCCATCGCGGGCTCGCCATCAATGTGGACGGTGAACATGCCGATTTCAGGGATCATGTCATCTATGGCTTGTATCTCCCCGTTACGCACTACCAAGGTTTGGGTTGTTCTGGGTCTTGGTTTTAAACGGCGCATCAGCGACCATGCTTGATATTGCGTAGGCTGAAGCTCGGTTAATTTACGTGAAATATCAGTACCAAACAGGCAATGACCACCCCCTTCTCCTTGATTTTTTAGCACCCAGGTATCGATTGGGGAATCGGCAACTAACTTGATGCTTTCTGCGGTGACAGGGCGCATCTCACCGAGAAGAGATTTGACGATTTGGGCTTCTTGCAATGTTAAGCCAAACTGAGTCAACGACATGTCATCCATCGATGAGAGCAACATTTGCATTCGTTTACTGGTCGCCAGTTGTTGGCCTATGGTGGCATTTAGGGCAACGCGATGTTGTTCTATCAATACACGGATCCCCATCAAGGCGTGGCAATCTTTGTTGCCGTCGATATCAGAGAATTCATAATCTGCATATTGATAGCCTGCTCGCAGATAAACTGTATCAATGGTGCCAATGCCTTCGAGTATCAGTCTATGTTGTTCTCCTGTGGTAACTTGTTCTTGTAGTTCACTAAAAGTTCTGCGAATAGTTTGTATCCCTCGTTGTTGCAACGCAAGCTCGAGTAAATGTTGGTCAAATACATTGTCTTCATTTTCTTGCACTATCATCAAAAATCTTGCTGGCCCCGCGTCCTGAAATTCCTGTTTTATTTTAAAGGTTGCTTTAGCTATGCCTGCGGATAATTGCTCAATAGCATGATTATCAACCAGCTCTCCCATAGGCAGTTGATGCCATTGCTGCAAGTAATGGTGCAATTGGTGGACTCTTTGACCAAAGGGACCCATGCCTGCGGCTATACCATTAAATTCTACTAGTTTTGGTCCTAAGTCCTTATCGTCCATAAAGTCGCTACGCATAATCAGCAACGGCATTCTCTGTACTGAGGACTGAGTATCATGGAGTTGTTGATGCATATTGAGCAAGGCGGCAAAAAAAGGCTCACTTACTGTGATAGGTTGAATTGCATCAATTAAAAAAGCATGTTCTTCAGATAGATAGTGAATAAGTTTGCCGAGCAGATGCACCGAGTTTTTTAAGTATTGATAATGGGTTCGGCTGATTAAACTCGGTGTTAAAGTAAAGGGGGCATGGCGGGCAGAATAGGGGGATTGTTTAAACGCCATACCATGGGTTAGCGCCCATTCTATAGCGTCATCTTTGGCTTTTAGACTAGTTTGTGAGTTCATTATGCATCTCTTAAGCGAGCCGAGTTTCTTGCGAATAACAGTAAGTTGTTTGTTAGACGGCTTAGATTTAGTTGCTTTAGTTTTAAATTATGTAATTTAGGGGATAGACGCCTCTGGGCCGCTACTCTACTGGCATACAATAAGTCACACTTCGAGCTAGATCATGATTTTGTTTGTTAGCTAAATACATAGCTATAAAGAAACCCAGAGCCGATGGCCATGCCTAAAATGACTGCGAGGAAAGCGGCAATCATCTGATTTTTAAAAATCGCTTTCAGTAGGATCACTTCGGTCAGGCTGGCCCCCGCACTGCCGATAATTAATGCCATCACAGAGCCCATCGCCATGCCTTTTTGGATTAACGCCGCACTGAGAGGGATAACCGCTTCCGCTCGAATATAGAGTGGGATCCCAATTAACGCAGCAGCAGGAATTGCATACCATTTTGCTTCACCTGCATAGTGAACAATAAAATCTGTAGGGATAAAGCCATAGATTAATGAACCGAGTAAAACACCCACAAAAAGATAGGGCAGTACTTTTTTGAAATCATTCCAAGTTGATTGCCAGAGCCGTAACCAACGACTTTTTGATTGTGGTAGTGAATTTATCGGGGTATTGCAGCATGAGGAGGTGACGGGGGCTGGTTTTGTGTAGCAGCAAGAAGAGATAACGGGCGCAGGGCCAGTGTTACAGCAGGGTACGAGCACATCGATTTGTACATAGGCTTCCTCACGAACATACTTTTCAAATCCTAGTTTTTCAAGTGCAAAACCAGCTATTACAGACACACCCATTGCGATGACAAAATAAAATAATGCCACTTTAAATCCAAAGGTGACGACAAATAACCCGATAATAATCGGATTGAGTAATGGGCTAGCAAATAGAAATACCATCATAGGGCCGAATAGGGCCGAAACCTGCACGTGCCCTAAGTAGACCTTTTAAGAACGGAATAGTGGAGCAAGAACAAAATGGGGTAATAGACCCAAGTAGCGCAGCCACCACATAACCTTTGCCATTGCGCGAGCTTAGTAGCGCTTGTATTTTGTGAGGGGTGATAAAGGCTTGTAGAATGCCTACTAGATAGCTTATGGCTAGAAATAGTAGCGTAAGTTCAACGGCAAGAAAAACGAACATGTTTGCCGTTTCTTTCAGCATGGCTAGGGTTTCAGGATTCATTTTTACCTCTCTGGTATTTATATTTCGAATATTCCAGAATAATAGTGTCCAAGTGAGATGTTTTCAATACTTAATTTCTGGAATTATGGAAATATTTGGGTATGCAGTGTTGATGTGTAAATACAACTCCTAGCCCTAGATTGTTTGCATGCTATTTATGTTGATGTCGCGTGGGTATAGATATTTCTGGTATTATCGAATTACTTAATAAGATGAGGCCAATATGAATATAGCCGATATGAATGTAGAGAATGCAGCTAAGGTATTAAAAGAGTTGGGTCATCCGACACGCCTCGCCCTGTTCCGGTTATTGGTCAAGGGTGGCTATACTGGTGTTGCTGTCGGTCAACTACAGGAAGCATTACAGATCCCGGGCTCGACACTCTCACACCATATTAGCGCCCTGATGTCGGCGGGAATTATCTCCCAGCGGCGTGAAGGAAGGGTGTTGTACTGCGTGCCTGATTATGAGTTATTGCAAGGGTTAGTGCATTTTTTACAGGATCAATGTTGTAGTGGCCAGTGAAGCATTGTATTAAATACTCATACATCCTTTTATATGGATATTTACATATATGATAAATCATATATAGTGTTGATATCTTTTATCAGGACCCATTCCCATGAAAAAACGTGTACTTTTTCTCTGTGTTGGTAATTCTGCTCGTTCGCAACTCGCTGAGGTATTACTAAGGCATCAAGCTCATGGGCAGTTTGAGGTGTTCAGTGCGGGTACGCAGCCTGAACCTATAGACGAGCGAACGCTTTATATTTTGCAAAAAAATAATTTGCAAACAAATGGATTACGTTCAAAATCCGTCAGTGAGTTTAGTGGCCAATCCTTTGATTTTGTGATCAGCCTCTGTGAGAAATCGACTCAAGAGTGTCAGAGTTTTCCCTTAGCGGATAAACTCATTGCATGGGATTATCCCGATCCTAGGATCGAATCGGGCACTCGTGGGTTTGAACACACCTTTAGAGAGTTGAACGAAAGGATTAAAATGTTTGTACTAGTACAGTCGAAGGACACCAATGATTAATCCGACCCAGTTTTTTAAATGTTTAGCCGATGAAACCCGCTTACGTTGTTTAATGCTAATTCAACAAGAGGGGGAGTTATGTGTTTGCGAGCTAACAGAAGCGTTGCAAGAGATCCAACCTAAGATTTCACGACACCTAGCGCAATTACGTAAATGTGGTTTATTAATAGACCGTCGTCAGGGGCAATGGATTTTCTATAGTATTAGCAATGACTTACCCGAGTGGAGTAAGTTGGTGTTGAGCGAAGTCACCAGTCAAAACACTGTCTTCCTTGAAGAAAATATGCGTAACCTGTGTAAGATGGGCGGGCGTCCAGAGCGGGCTAAAGCTTGCTGCTAGCAGACTAGCAGCAAAAAATTTAACCTCAAATATACGTTTTTTCATATGTTTGTGTGTCTAAAGTTTTGCTTAATATTAAGGTGGCGCAATAATGCTGCAAATATTTTCAGATTTAGCGAGTTGGTTAACCTTTGGGGTGATGGGCCTCGATCCCAATACTAAGCTGGCCGACGCCATCCATTTTTTTATTGAAGATACCACTAAGATTTTTGCACTGCTGTTACTGATGATTTACGCCATTGCTTTAGTGCGGGCGTCACTCAATGTTGAGCGCGTTCGGGATTACTTAGCGGGTAAAAATCGTTTTGTCGGTTATTTTATGGGATCGGGCTTTGGTGCCGTTACCCCATTCTGCTCATGTTCGAGCATTCCAGTTTTTTTAGGTTTCACCTCCGCGGGGATCCCCGTCGGGATCACTATGGCGTTTTTGATCACGTCGCCGTTAATTAATGAAGTGGCCATTCTGTTGCTTGTGAGTCTGCTGGGCTGGAAGTTTACTGTGATATACGTGCTGGTTGGTATGTCAGTGGGTATGCTGGCGGGCGCTTTTTTAGACACGATTCGCGCCGAGCGTTGGCTACAGTCCTTTGCCGCCAAAGCGTTCGAAAAAGGTAAGGCGCAAGCGAACCACGATAATGGCGAGGGTATGACATCAACATCCATGACGTTAATCGAGCGACATGAGTTTGCGAAAGGCGAGACCCTAGAGATTTTTGGTCGAGTGTGGAAATGGGTCATTATTGGGGTCGGGCTTGGCGCCGCCCTCCACGGATTCGTTCCCGATGGTTGGATTGAAGCCCACCTAGGCGATGGCCAATGGTGGTCGGTTCCTGCGGCCGTATTGATTGGCATTCCCCTGTATTCCAATGCCACAGGGGTTATCCCTATCATGGAGAGCCTTATCATTAATGGCTTACCCGTAGGAACAACATTGGCATTTTGTATGTCTACGGTTGCCGCCAGTTTTCCCGAGTTCATTTTGCTCAAGCAGGTGATGCAATGGCGTTTACTGGCCATCGTTTTTGCTATTTTATTGATTTCATTCACCTTAATAGGTTGGATATTTAACGGGATCAGCCCCATTTTGTGAGAATTATAAAAAATGTTAAACATCAAAGTATTAGGTACTGGATGTGCTAAATGCACTAAAACCGCAGAGATCATTACGGCCATTGCAAACGAGAAGGGCATCAGTATTTCTCTGGTAAAGGAAACCAATCCTGAAGTCATCATGGATTATAAGGTGATGAGCACACCTGCGGTGGTGATTGATGAGAAGTTAGTACATTGGGGCTCAATTCCCCATAGAGACATGATTGAATCCTGGTTGGTGGAATAACACTTAACTGTCACATCCATTTGATATTTTGCCCTTAACCAATGTGCATTAGCGCGGCTATATCGAACAGATAACGCTTTAATCTTAAAAGAATAATATAAAACACCTAATATAAAACTGAGTGTGAAGGATGCAGGTATGACAATCAAAATCGGGATAAATGGCTTTGGCCGTATGGGACGTTTAGCATTGCGCGCTGCTTGGGGCTGGGAAGCGGTTGAGTTTGTGCAGATTAATGATCCCGCAGGGGATGCGGCGACCTTAGCCCATTTGCTGACATTCGATTCTGTGCATGGTCGCTGGCAGTACGAAGCCAATGCCGAGGGCGATGACATTATTATCGATGGCAAGCGTATTCACTGTACTCGGAATAAAACCATTGGGGAAACCAATTGGTCTGGCTGTGATGTGGTGATTGAAGCCTCGGGTAAGATGAAAACCAAAGCAGTACTACAAGCCTATTTAGATCAAGGTGTTAAACGCGTTGTGGTTACTGCGCCCGTTAAAGAAGAGGGCGTGTTAAATGTTGTCATGGGAGTGAATCATCAACTCTATGACAAAGCCATTCACCCGATTGTAACCGCGGCCTCCTGTACCACTAACTGTTTGGCGCCAATCGTTAAAGTGATCCACGAAAACCTCGGCATAGTACATGGTTCCATGACGACTATTCACGATATTACCAACACTCAAACTATTTTAGATGCACCGCATAAAGATCTTCGTCGTGCGCGGGCCTGTGGTTTAAGCCTAATCCCTACGACAACAGGCTCGGCGACAGCCATTACCCATATTTTCCCTGAACTCAAAGGTAAGCTCAACGGCCATGCCGTGCGGGTGCCATTAGCGAACGCCTCATTAACCGATTGCGTGTTCGAGGTGAGTCGCCCAACAACGGAGGCTGAGGTCAATCGCCTGTTAAAAGAAGCCGCGGACGGGCCGCTAAAAGGCATTTTAGGTTATGAGGAACGCCCATTAGTCTCGGTCGATTATAAAACCGATCCGCGTTCGAGCATTATCGATGCGCTATCGACCATGATTATCAATGGCACTCAGGTCAAACTCTACGCTTGGTATGATAACGAGTGGGGTTATGCCAATCGCACCGTCGAACTGGCCCGCATGGTCGGTCTGATGGATAAGGCATAGGCTTTATGGGTAAGCTGACAGGGTTCTTGTCTAACATATCACCCGAGATCCGCCAGTATTTGGTGGTCACAGGCAACTATTGGGCATTCACGCTTACCGATGGCGCATTACGTATGTTAGTGGTGCTCCATTTCCATGGCTTAGGTTATAGCCCGCTGCAAATTGCCATGCTATTCCTCTTCTATGAAATCTTTGGGGTGGTCACTAACTTAGTCGGCGGCTGGCTCGGGGCGCGTTTAGGCTTAAATAAGACCATGAATGTGGGCCTATTTATGCAGATTGTCGCCCTTAGCATGCTGCTTGTGCCTAGCGGTATGCTGACGGTTGCTTGGGTAATGGCGGCGCAGGCCTTGTCGGGTATCGCTAAAGATCTCAATAAAATGAGTGCTAAAAGCAGTATCAAGTTGTTGGTGCCCAATGATGCTCAGGGTGAGCTGTATAAGTGGGTTGCCATGCTCACTGGCTCCAAAAATGCGCTAAAGGGCGCGGGGTTCTTTTTGGGCGGCGCCTTACTGACCCTGTTTGGATTCCAGCTGGCCGTGTTAGGCATGGCGATTGGCCTATTGCTGGTGTGGATTTTTAGTCTGTTAAGTTTGCAGCGCGATTTAGGTAAAGCCAAAAACAAACCTAAGTTCACGGAAATTTTTTCCAAGAGTTCATCGGTTAACACACTTTCAGCCGCACGGATGTTTTTATTTGGTGCGCGGGATGTGTGGTTTGTGGTGGCTTTACCCGTTTATTTGGCCTCAGCCTTTGGTTGGGATCATTGGTATGTCGGCGGTTTTCTCGCACTCTGGGTGATAGGCTATGGCATAGTGCAAGGCTTTGCACCTCGCTTGACGGGGACAAAGTCGGCGAGCCAAAACAAGGTTCCCGATGGACGTAGCGCCTTAGGTTGGGCGGCGATATTGAGCATAGTGCCAGCAGGCATTGCGCTGGCAATAAGTTATGACTTTCATGCCACGAATATACTGATTTGGGGATTGATGCTGTTTGGCGCCTTATTCGCTATCAACTCTTCATTACACAGCTATCTTATCGTCAGTTATGCCGATGAAGACGGCGTGTCTTTAGATGTGGGTTTTTACTACATGGCGAATGCGATGGGACGC
The DNA here is from genome assembly GCF_023159115.1 of Shewanella sp. JNE2. Classification (NCBI taxonomy): domain Bacteria; kingdom Pseudomonadati; phylum Pseudomonadota; class Gammaproteobacteria; order Alteromonadales; family Shewanellaceae; genus Shewanella; species Shewanella sp. JNE2. Next base: position 1,281,377 of record NZ_CP096169.1, read on the forward strand.
TTGATAGGCACGGTATTGTCTGGCTGGGTGTATCAAGTGTACGGCATGGCGGCTTGTCTGTGGATCTCGGCGGCATTTATTGCGTTAGCGGCGCTTATCTCAATTAAGCTTCCAAGACATAGAGCGATATAAAAGGCATTAAACGCGAAGAAATGTCATAAATTACATCTGAATTAACATATATGTAATATTTCATATGTATTCTGGCGGTGTTACATAAAGACAGTTAAATGACACCTATGTCGCCAAATGAGGATATCACTATGAAAAAAACAGCGTTAATGTCACTACTAGGTTTAGGATTATTTGCTTGTGTTGCCCATGCGAGTGAATTCGATTTGCCCGGTTTTGTTACTGAAGTTGAAGACGGCCGCTTATGGGTGTTTAAAGAGAATTCGGCTGAGTTAACTGAGTTTAAACAGCATGGTGAACCAGCAAAGCAATTTACAGTGATCGGCGCTGGTCCTAAGGGAATGACGGTTAAGTCAGCCGACAAAGAAACCTTGGATGAATATTTAGCTAAAGTAAAAGCTAATTAATGGTATGACGCGAAAAAGGGGAGGCTTCCTTTGTGCCATCCCCTCTTTTCTTTGGGGCACTTTGATTTTGATCATAAATCGCTTTATACTTCGGTCGGTTTTATGTAGGGCTGTGTAAAAGGTGTTTTATCTATGTTACATGGCACTGTATTTGCGCATTATTCAAATCTGAGTTTACTTACATTAACAAGGTTATCTTTAAGTGATAAGCATTAAGCCGCATTAGTTTAACCCTCCTTTTTGGATCACTAAGGTCCGTCTGTCGTACCTACCTTCTGGGTAGTTTTTGTTGTACCTCCATAAATCCAATATTGATTCGTCCGATTGACGATAAAAACTGACCTTGCACGCTCAGGTGTATGGCTGGCGTTAGTCTATCCTATTGGAATAAATGATTAAATTTAAACAGAGTGAGAGAAATGATACAAACCATGAAAAAAGAATGGTTCTCCAACATACGTGGAGATCTGTTAGCTGGCCTTGTTGTTGCGCTGGCATTAATTCCTGAGGCAATTGCCTTTTCTATTATTGCAGGGGTTGATCCAAAGGTCGGCCTGTATGCTTCATTCTGTATCGCTGTGGTTATCGCCTTTACTGGTGGCCGTCCTGGCATGATCTCTGCCGCAACAGGCGCGATGGCACTGTTGATGGTGACCTTAGTGAAGGAGCATGGTCTTGAATATTTACTCGCGGCGACCCTATTAACCGGCGTGTTGCAAATTGTCGCGGGTTACTTAAAGCTCGGTAGCTTGATGCGTTTTGTGTCCCGCTCTGTAGTGACAGGTTTTGTGAATGCGCTCGCCATCCTCATCTTTATGGCCCAATTGCCTGAACTTACCGATGTGACTTGGCATGTGTATGCAATGACTGCGGCAGGTCTAGGCATCATTTACTTATTTCCACTTATTCCTGTGATTGGTAAATCTTTACCTTCCCCCTTAGTTTGTATTGTGACATTAACTGCATTTGCAGTGTATATGGGGGTCGATATCCGCACTGTTGGCGATATGGGACAACTGCCTGATACTTTGCCTATTTTCCTTTGGCCTGAAGTGCCATTGACTTTTGAAACGCTAATGATCATCTTCCCTTACTCGGCAGGTCTTGCTGTGGTGGGTTTATTGGAATCTATGATGACAGCCACTATTGTTGATGACCTAACAGATACTGCTAGCGATAAAAATCGTGAATGTAAGGGCCAAGGTATCGCCAATATTGGCGCGGGTTTAATGGGTGGTATGGCAGGTTGCGCTATGATTGGTCAGTCGATCATCAACGTTAAATCGGGTGGTCGCGGACGACTATCGACCTTTTCAGCGGGGGTATTTTTACTTATTTTGATCGTTTTTCTTGGAGAATGGTTAAAGCTTATCCCTATGGCGGCATTGGTAGCCGTGATGATTATGGTGTCTATCGGTACTTTCTCTTGGGATTCAATTCGTAATCTTAAACATCATCCTATGTCAACCAACCTTGTAATGGTTGCCACAGTTGTGGTGGTAGTCGCTACCCATAACTTAGCTAAGGGGGTATTTGTTGGGGTGTTACTCGCAGCCTTATTCTTTGCTAATAAAGTGGGACGCTTTATGGTGGTCAAGAGTGCAATGGCTACTGCAGATACTGGTCGTTATTATCAGGTTATTGGCCAAGTCTTTTTTGCTTCGGCTGATAAGTTCAGTAATTCATTTGATTTTAGGGAAGTGGTTGATAAGGTGACGATCGACTTATCTCAAGCGCATTTTTGGGATATTACCGCGGTATCGGCCCTCGACAAGGTAGTGATTAAATTCCGCCGTGAGGGGACTGAAGTGGAGTTGATTGGCATTAACGAAGCCAGTGCAACCATAGTCGACAAATTTGGGGTTCACGATAAGCCAGAAGAAGTCGAAAAAATGATGTCTGGTCACTAATCCTCTAGCAACACAGAAATAAGGAAAATAACGATGACAAATGTGATTGCCTGTATTGACGGTTCAAGAGCCACACTGGCCGTATGTGATGCCAGTGGCTGGGCCGCCTTGCAACTGGATTCCCCTGTAATCCTATTACATGTATTGGATAAGTCAGCCTATCCGATAGAGTTAGATCTGTCGGGAAATATTGGCCTAGGTACACGGGAGCACTTGCTCAATGAAATGGTTGAGCTTGAAGCGCGCCGGGGCAAGCTGGCACTCGAGCAGGGTAAGTATATGTTGCAGGATGCGCAAACGCGCATCGTGGAGACACAACCCGCTGTCGTGGTTGAAACCTTGCAGCGTCACGGCGATTTAGTCGAAACCCTGTTAGAGCAAGAATCCCAAGCAAGACTGGTGGTGATGGGGCGCCAAGGGGAGCAGCATCAAGATCAGACGCAGGCCATTGGCAGCCACTTAGAAAATGTTGTTCGTACGCTTAAGCAACCTATTTTAGTGGTGATGGACGAGTTTACTGCACCGACTCGATTTATGATCGCCTATGATGGCAGTGTGACCGCAAAAAAAGCCCTCGATCGAGTCGTAAGCAGTCCACTACTTAAAGGGCTCGAATGTCATTTGGTGATGGTGTCTGATGATCAATCACAGGCGACCGCTGAACTAGCGTTGGTGGCCGAGTCTCTGATGGCGGCGAATTTCAATGTGGTTACCGCCGTTTGCCAGGGAGAAGTACAAGCAGCATTAGAGGTTTATCAAGTTACACACCAAATCGATCTTATGGTGATGGGCGCTTACGGACATTCGCGTATTCGGGAGTTTTTCGTGGGCAGTAATACCACACGAATGATCAGTAAAAGCCATATCCCCTTGTTATTGTTGCGCTAACAGGTGTTGATATTTGTACCTATGAGTGTCAGTCATAGACACTCATATGTACAAATCATATGGGGAGAGTCTGACACTTAAGTTTTGGAGGTGGGATAAACGAACAGCTAAAACAGCAACTGCATTTACAGTTACAGCAAATGTATCAAAACCTGTCGATGCAGATAGCAGCACAACCCAATGATACTCAAGTGGTTGAACTCGACCAATCACGACAGGGCGTCTTTCGCGTATGGATGCACTGCAAGGGCAGCAAATGGGATTGGAAACCGCACGGTGCAAACAACACCAAGTCTCGGTTTTCGCTGCCGCCATTTTGTCGTCACTGAAAAGAAAAAGGGCTTAGCGTTTCCGCTAAGCCCTTGTTTTATTTGGTGGAGGCGGCGGGACTTGAACCCGCGTCCAGAACACCTACATCCAAGGCACTACATGCTTAGTCTCTCTTTTAATTAACCCGAATAAACTCCGAAAGACAGGATTTCATCGGGCGAGTCCGGTACTATTTCGCGGTTCACCCCCGGACGGAGTTCCCTCGCTATCAAATGTAAGATGACCATCTGTATACACTGCCCATTTGAGAGACCTGTGTCAGATGGCTAGCTAGCCTAAGCTGCTAGAGCGTAGTTATCGTCGTTTGCAACTATAACTGTGCGGCTTTTTACGAGGCCAACCGCCCCTCGGCATGCTCCCAGGGTTTCGTGAATCCTGTCGAATCCAGAATCGCCCCCAAGAATTTGATTGTAACTCGTAGCTTAATGATTACCTAGCATCATTTACTTCAAGTTCAATCGTTTGTTCATTATCCGTGCGTTTTTTCTTTTTTCATCACGCGGGCTTTTTCAACTTCCCATTCACGCGCTTTAGTATCTTCGCGCTTATCGTGATCTTTCTTACCTTTACCTAGGCCAATTTCCACTTTCACCCATGCACCTTTACGCCAGTACATTGAGATAGGAATAATAGAGTAGCCTTGGCGCTCAACTAAGCCAGCCAGTTTATCTAGCTCTTTACGGCTGAGTAGCAGCTTTTTCAAACGCAGGGGATCGCAGACAACGTGTGTCGATGCAGTATTCAAGGGAATAATGGTACAGCCATGCATAAAGGCTTCGCCATTTTTCAGAAATACGTAACAGTCGGACAAGTTGACCTTACCCATACGGATAGACTTCACTTCCCATCCCATAAGGGATAGACCAGCTTCCATTTTCTCTTCGAATCGGTATTCGAAGGTTGCGCGCTTATTACGTGCGATAGTCGCAGGCGCGGCTTTGCTTGATTTTTTCTTTACCATAGTGGCGCCATTATACGCACGGTGAATCAATTTGGAATTGATATAAGGGTTTATTTGACTTATTTCAACTCTTCATTATTTTATTGCTGTTTTTTTGAACGTATCTGGTGCTTTTTGGGGGACATTTTATATCAATATTATTAATGATGGCTGCGGACCTTGGGCAATGGGTGCGTTTTTTGTGTATCGTGATAAAATCCCGCTCAAATTTTGATTATTGCTCTTAGTTTTGATCAGTTCGTATGAATTCGTTTTATGAAGAGTGCTATGCCCTATGCCGCAAATTTCTCGAAGTGTATTAGTCCGTTTTAGTGCCATGCAAATGTATGATTTAGTTAATGATGTTGAGTCATATAAAGAGTTTTTGCCAGGTTGTGTTGGTGGTAAAGTGTTAGAGTTTGATGGTAAAACCATGTTAGCTTCGGTTGATGTGAGTAAGGCTGGTATTCGCAAAACATTTACGACTCGTAATCAAGTTGTACCGGGAAAAAGTATTGATTTAAAACTAGAAAATGGCCCTTTTAAACATTTACTAGGACAGTGGCGTTTTACGGAGTTAACCGAGGATGCTTGTAAGGTTGAGTTTGATTTAAGCTTTGAGTTCTCAAGTTCGTTGGTTGATATGGCCTTTGGTAAAGTGTTTAATGATCTTATGATGTCAATGGTGACGGCATTTACGAGCCGCGCTAAGGTAATTTACAGTGGTAAATGAAGCAGATAAGTTTGTGGTTGATGTAATTTATGCGCTGCCTACGCAACAAAAAGTTATTCCAGTGAGTATTTATCCTGGCACTTCTGCAATCGAGGTAGTGCGCCAAAGCCATATAGTGAGCTTTTTTCCTGAGATTGATTTGGATACGGTGAAATTAGGGGTGTTCAGCAACCTAGTAAAACATGACCAAGTTATTTTACCGGGGCAAAGAGTTGAAATTTACCGCCCTTTGATTGCAGATCCTAAGGATGTTCGCCGTCGCCGAGCAGATAAGGCCAAAGATGAAGGACGGGCAAATAAAGTGACAGGTGGGCGGGCTTAGGTTTATGAGTAGATATAGATACTTGCCGTTTTAATGCTAAAAAGCGCCAATAGGCGCTTTTTAGCTGGTAAAGAGGCATAAATATTACTTTATTGGTTTCTGTACCTGTGCTTCTGGCTGATTTTCTTTTACCAAAGGTTTTTCATCTGGACGTTGAACTGGGATAAGTGGATCTGTTTCTGCCACGGTTGCCATTGGTAATTTACTTTGTTCCAATGGTGTATCAAATTCTTTGCTCAGTTCATAATCACCTGTTACCGCCGTTAACTTACTTGCAGTAAAATGCAGGATCAATTCCTTGTGAGTGATGCTAGCATCACGACCACTTTTGTAGTGGTATACGTAGTACCAAGTATCATCGGCAAAGCTATCGCGCAATACAGGGCGACCAAGAATATACTCGACCTGCTCTTTAGTCATGTCTATACGTAACTTTTCAACTTGCTGCGGTTCCATATAGTTACCTTGCGGAATGTCAGGTTTATAAATCAACCAATCAAATACGCTACAGGCACTGAGCGAAACCGAGAGCGCCACAGCGCTCAGCAGGGTAAGACTTTGCTTTTTATTGATCATTGTATGCGCTACTTCTGAAAATCTGGCGGCCATAATACCCAAGCATTCCCCCTTATGACAAGGGCAATTGGTTTTTGCTGCCGTTATAGACGAATTGTGTCTGATTTCGACCTAGGTTGTGAGTGTTAGTTCTCATAATATTGAGATATTTATTTCAAAGGCTAGGGCGTGTTGACGTTTCGAGATGAACTGTTGTTACGCTCTGGTAAGCTCAATATTGCGAAACGAGGAGTGGCGTGTCGTTATTCTACAAATGACGAGTGGCTCGTATAAAAAGAAAGTAAGAACTTTGCTAGACGAATCCTTCGGGTTGCACTTGGCTGGTGTTTCTGCTGCGTTATCGTCCCTTTATATAAAATAACTACATAGCACGGACTTTGCTTTGCGTAAAAGCCAGTGAAATATACGTAATTTATTCATGTTATCTGGACTTTAGTGTAAGTGAGTTGTGGTTTTGTTGTGCTAAAGGGGTTAAAGTTGCGATTGTTATTTGTTTCTGTTGTGATTTCGTTTTTTGCGGGTTGGTGCGCGTTTTAGTATCCCTTTAACTATGTAGTGTTTGGCATTTCATTAACTTGTCGTTTGATTATAAATAATATGAAGTTGGGAGCATTGTGACTTGGGAACTCTTGTCTGTGTCGGAACAGGTTTGCAGCTTGCAGGGCACATTAGTGTCATTAGTCGCAGTTATATCGAGCATGCTGATATCGTGTTTTCGCTTCTTCCTGATGGTTTTTCACAGCGCTGGCTGACAAAAATCAATCCGAATGTCATTAATTTGCAGCAGTTTTATGCGCAAGATGGTGAGATAAAAAATCGCAGAGACACCTATGAACAAATGGTTAATGCCATTTTAGAGGCGGTTAGGTCGGGTAAGAAAACCGTTTGTGCACTCTATGGTCATCCTGGAGTATTTGCTTGCGTTTCTCACTTAGCAATCTCTCGGGTGCGTGCTGAAGGTTTTTCAGCCAAGATGGAGCCGGGCATTTCTGCTGAGGCTTGTCTTTGGGCTGATGTGGGTATCGACCCTGGTAACTCTGGGCATCAAAGTTTTGAAGCCAGTCAGTTTATGTTTTTTAATCATGTACCCGATCCCACCACCCATTTATTACTTTGGCAAATTGCCATTGCGGGCGAACATACTTTAACGCAGTTCCATACCTCGAGCGACAGATTACAGATCCTCGTGGAGCAGCTTAACCAATGGTATCCCCTTGACCATGAAGTGATTATTTATGAGGCGGCAAATTTGCCGATACAACTCCCCCGTATCGAACGTATACCGCTTGCGAGTTTACCCCAAGCGCACTTAACGCCAATTAGCACTTTGTTAATTCCGCCAGCAAAAAAGTTGGAATACAACTATGCTATTTTGACTAAGTTAGGGATCGGCCCCGAAGATTTGGGCTAAATTGTAGTGTGATATTGAGTCATTAATAACCAATAAGGAAAAAGTATGTCTGCATTATCGGATTTTTTTATATTGTTAGGTCAAGATGCATTGTTAATGGAAGAATACCTACAAAATCCAGAAACAGTGATGCGCGCTCATGGTTTGAGTGATGAAGAAATTGACACAGTGATGTCGGGCGATTTGGAAAAACTAAAAAGTCTGAGTGGTGATGGAGACTATAAGGCATTCTTACTGGTCAATCACGGTAATAATTAACTCATCTTGAAGTCACTATTTTGCACCGCGTTAGCCATCCTAGCGTTGCTTTCTACACCTTCGATGGCTACTACAGTGGATTATGATCAAGCACTTAATGAGCTTGATGTATTGTTACAATCAGATCTTGCGGCAGCACAGAATAAATTAGCAGAGTATGAGAAGAATGTTGGTAAATTAACGGCTCTCCAATTGGGAAGGTTAAGAATTGGGCGTTCTATCAGTTATATTTTTACAGGTGATTACGCCAAAGCTTTAGAAGATTTGAATCAGGCTGAATCTTTAGTGAGCACTTCTGAACTATTGTCATCAGTCTATAGTTATAAATCAACTGCTTATATCGGTATGAGAGATTATGACAAGGCCCTATCCTCTATTTCCAAGGCGCTTGCTTTAATAACGAGTATTGATGATATCAGTATTAAACGTCATGCTTATCTGCGTATTGCAAATCTTTATTATCAAATGAATGCTCTTAATGATATGGGTATCTATGCCTATAAAGTATTACAGCTAGCAAAGGTAGGCGATGTTAGGGATATTTGTCATGCAAAGGTTCTGTATGCAATTTATTTTTTAGGGGTAAAAAAGTACACAGAAGGATTTGATGCTTTCGAAGATAGTCGCCAATACTGCGAACTAAATCAATTCCCTCTGCTAGCAACAATTTCTCTTAAAGGTAAGGGCTTAGTCCTTCAGGAACAAGGTGATTATCAAGCGGCAAGGCCATTATTATTAAATGCACTTAAAGGTTATGAAGCATTTAAGTTTCAGCTAGAAATCAGTCATGTGCATGCATTGCTCGCTGAAAATTATTTTGCAACGGGTGATAGAGTTCAAGCGAAAACTCACGCCGTTAAAGTCCTCTCTTTTCCTGATGAAAATAGCTATATAGAGCATAAACATATTGCGTATCAGGTGTTTGCTGAACTGATGGCAGCAGATAAAAATTTCGAGCAAGCCTATGAATACTCAAGAAAAGAGCAACATTATAATCAGTTGATTTTTGATGAGTCCAAGATGAAGACTCTCGCTTATCAAGCTGCCCAATTTAACGCCGACGAGCAGTCGCGTGAAATCAATTTACTCAATAAAGAGCGGGAACTTTATATTGCTCAGCAAATGGTTAAAGAGCGTGAATACACTAATATGTTGATGTTTTTGACTATATTGGTAGGGGGGCTATTTTTTCTCGGCATTTTATTAGTCGTGGGAAGTTTACAAAAACGCAAGTTTATGCGGATGGCAAGAATGGATGCCTTGACGGGGGTACTCAATCGTGGCGCCGGACAAGAATTAGGTGAAAACTTATTTGTGCAGGCTACCGCGCGTGGTGGTGATTTTTGTGTAATCTTATTCGACTTAGACTTTTTCAAACGAATTAATGACTCCTATGGTCATGGGACAGGTGATTGGGCGCTGAAGAAGGTCGTTGAGTCACTTAAATCCCAAATCCGTAACGGTGATGTATTTGCTCGTATTGGTGGCGAGGAATTTGCGATTTTATTACCCTATGCTAATGAAGAAAAAGGAATGGAAGTGGCTGAGCAATGTCGGGCGCGAATAGAAGCGATTGACACCCAGCACTCTGGGCACCATTTTAACATTACTGCGAGTTTTGGTGTGAGTGGATTGATGGCAGATGATTTGAGCCTCGATCCCTTGTTGCACCGTGCGGATATGGCCCTTTATGCGGCGAAATCTAATGGGCGAAATACTGTTTATTGTTACTCTGACATATTAAAGTCAGATAAGCAGGCGACCAGTTTGGGAAATCATTTTGCCAGCATGTCGTAACCAGCATGTCGTAAGAGTGTGGACGGATTAAGTCCGGACGATTGACTACTACACTTAGATAAGATTTTTTATACAGACACCTTATCTTCCTTTTTACCATTTTTCAGTAATCCCCTTTTTTATCCCATTTATTTTTCTTAGCCTTAATTGCCTTGAGCTTGTTAACAAATTAATAAGGTATGATTAGGGATAATTGCCACACTCATGCCTAGCTTAAGGCGTGCGCCGTTATTCGATACCTATATTTTTGTTGGAGCTTTGATGGAACCGTCGAGTTTACTCACTTCTGTGCTGTTATTTTTATTAGCCGCGGTTATTTTTGTGCCTTTGGGTAAACGCTTTGGTGCCGGCCCCATCCTGTCTTATCTCGCAGCGGGAGTCATTTTAGGCCCGGGTGGTATGGCGTTAGTATCTGATCCTGCTGCGGTATTGCATTTTGCTGAGCTTGGTGTGGTGCTGATGCTTTTTGTGCTCGGCCTTGAGCTTAATCCCAGTAAATTGTGGGAACTGAGAAGTGCGATTTTTGGCTTGGGCACGGGTCAGTTGTTACTCTCATGGGCTGCTATTGGTGGATTGGCTTGGACCTTTGGTTTATCTATAGAGGCTGCTTTAGTCGTTGGCGCTGCTTTATCTTTATCGTCAACCGCTTTTGCCGTGCAATTAATGAGTGAACATCGATTATTAACAACTCCGCTAGGACGTGATGCCTTTGGTGTCTTGTTGATGCAAGATCTTGCCGTTATTCCTATGCTGTTATTAACGACCTACTTAGCACCTAATTCTGCACCAATTGAACATCATGCAGTACCTTGGTATTGGACGTGTTTGGCCTTAGTGAGTTTTGTATTAGTCGGCAAATATTTACTCCCACGTATACTTAAGTTGGTCGCAAGTAGTGGTGTACGCGAAGTGCTTACCGCTTTTGCATTATTGCTCGTCATGGGTAGTGCAGAGTTAATGGAATGGCTCGGATTATCCGCAGGTATGGGGGCCTTTATGGCGGGTATTATGCTTGCTAACTCGAGTTATCGACACCAACTTGAAACCGATATCGAACCCTTTAAAGGATTGCTGCTGGGGCTCTTTTTTATGGCTGTCGGTATGAGCATGGATCTCTCGTTACTGTTAACTGAACCACTACTTATTTTATTTATTTTAATAAGCATGTTACTTATTAAAACGATTGTTCTTATGTTGCTTGGTCGCTTACGCCACCATAAGTGGCGTCCGAGTATTGCCCTCGGTTTGATTTTGGCTGAAGGTGGTGAGTTTGCTTTTGTGTTGTTATCTCAGGCTCAGATTTCTGGCGTTGTAGGGGATAAGATCGCACAGATTTTAGTGCTTGCTATTGGTTTGTCTATGGCCGTTACGCCGATGATTTTTACGCTATTTCGTGCGACTAAAGCCAAAGTGGTGGATACAAGATTACCTGATACTATTAATGTCACCGAATCTGAGGTCGTGATTGCGGGGTTTGGCCGTGTCGGGCAAATCACGGGGCGTATATTGGCATCATCTGGGATACCTTTTGTTGCCTTGGATAAAGATGCAAGCCATGTTGATGTTATTCGTAAATATGGCGGTGAAGTCTATTTTGGTGACGCTAGGCGTTTAGATATGTTGATGTCGGCAGGAATTGCTCGCTCAAGGTTATTATTGCTTGCTGTTGATAATGTTGAGGATTCCATTGAAATAGCTCAACAAGTCAAAACTCACTTTCCTCACGTTAATATTGTTGCGCGAGCTCGGGATCGTAACCATGCTTATCGTTTGATGAGTCTTGGGGTAACAGATGTGTTTCGCGAAACCTTTGGCTCGGCTTTATCAGCCAGTGAAAAGATTCTTCAAGGTCTTGGTTTATCACAGGTGCAAGCTAATGAACGAGTTAAAATTTTTGCTGAGCACGATAAAAAGCTGGTGATTGCCAGTGCCGCTCACCAAAATGATCTGGCCACCTTGATTGATCTATCGAACAAAGGCAAGGCTGAGTTGGAATCATTAATGCGTGGCGATAGGGAAAACGTGAGCTAAGTGTTTATAGCAATAAAAAGCGACAAGAGAGCTTCACGGCTCTCTTGTCGCTTATGGGCTTAAATGAAAAGATTAGAAACTATAGCTATATTGCAGTTTCACATTGCGCTCTTCACCCGGCATTCCTCCTAAGAACATCGCTTTATTGTAATAGTCTTTATTGAATAGATTATTGATATTAAATTGGATTTTCCATGAGTCAGCAGTGTAACTTATTGCTGAATCCATCACGGTATAGCTAGGGACATAACCATCAGGAATTCCGAATGAACTTGAGTGTGTACTTCTATCATCCACATATTTAGCACCTAAACTCAGTTCAATCGGGCTTGATAATGCAAACCAGTTTGCGCCATAAGTTACCCATGCACTGGCGGTGACATAGGGAACACCTTTTTGACGGCTGTCGTAATTTGCGATGTCATTCGGGTTTTGCTTATCCCTTGCATCTTGGTACATTCCATTCAGGTTAACGCGCCATTGATCATTCAGGTGGGCATTGAGATCGAGTTCGACTCCTTGAGTATCTTCACTTCCGTCGTAAAAATACACGGGAATATTAGGGGTTAATATGCCATTGGTATAATCAGGATTGTTATAGGCGACATTAGTGCGCGAGCTTTTAAACAATACTAGTGAGCCCAGTAATTGATCCTCAAATGCCTTAAAGCGCATACCTAAATCATTGCTAATTGATTCAGAATCATCTCGGTTGGTAGCATTATCTTTTACTGCATCGAGCACACTGTAGGCAGTGCGTCCCTTTGAGTGATTGATAAAGAATGATAGATCCTCTATCGGCATGTAGGTCAAGCCTAAGTTATAGGTCATGCCGTTATCTGTGGTATCGGCCTCTGGAGTCGCTTGGGATTGGCTAATGCTATAGCGAGGGTCAAGGCCTAAGTGTTCATAACTTTGTTTTATCTCATTAAAGGCAATGCCAATCCGGGTTGTAAAACCGTAGCCCAAATATCCCACGTGTTGTACACCTAGACCCCAAGCACTGACAGTCTTATTATAGTTAGCGGTTTTTAGTGGGTCATAGTCCTCAAATTTACCAGTGCCCCAATTCGGATGACGGATGTCATAAATATAAGGCAGAGAGCCTTGATAAGTGATTTTTCCATCTTTGTCTTTAAAGACTTGATCTGCATCGTAGATTGAATATTGCTTAAAGCGAATATTGCGATCTTCATAGTTGGCATTGATCAATAGTTCGTTGTCTATATGGCCAATTTGGAAGTCATAACGTAGGTCGGCAAAGTACTGCCACGAAGTTTCATCGGCATCAACTTTGCGGTATTCCTGTCGTCTGGCGGCAAAGGGGTAAAGTACGCCATTCTCAACCAAAGGTGCGCGGGGCTCAGTGTTTATTGGGTTTTTTCCTTGCTTCCAATAAACATAGTTATAAGCACCCGTTTGGCGAGCAAAGCCTGAAGTATAATCACGATACTGCACTTGCTGATTCAAAAAGAGATTGTCGTTGAAGTAGATGTTATGGGTGAGCTTAAATCTTAATTCTTCACCTTCATTATCTTTTGCCATTGGTGAAATCAGTCCTGCATCACCAAAAGAATAAGGCGTTAGACCATCACCACTCGAGAGAGAGGCGGCCAGTTGTTGGCGTTGTTCATCGGTGAGTTGTAAACCTTTACCGCTAGGATCGTTAATTAAGTCTTGCCAAGTGACTTCTCCCGCCGTTTTTCCACCAACCGAGTCAGCATTATAAATTCGAATTGGATGGCCAATAGAATCAACTGCAATAGCGTCTTTAATGTAAGCACCTGAAAGCATGAGATCTTGGCTATCAGTTAATACCCACTTCAAGGCGCCATACATTTCATCTCTATCTGTGCCTATATCACGGTAACCGTCACTGCGAGCGGTTTTAGCGACTAAACGGTAAGCGACATCATTTGTTAATCCCCCAGTGCTATCGAGTGCGAGTGAGTAGGTATCCCATTGACCAACTTCGGCGATAAATTTGTTTTTTGACTCGAATTGCGGTTTCTTTTCAATAAGATTGATAACGCCGCCAGCACTGCCCATACCATAAAGCCCTGTAGCAGGTCCTTTTAGTACCTCAACAGATTCGACATTTGTTAATGAACGTGTTGGATTAAAAGTATTTCCAAGGCCTGCGCCACCATACATACCATCATAGGTGTAATTGGCCCCTAAGCCACGGATGACTATGTTGTCACCAATACCGTAGTTATTACCCGCTTGAGTTACGCCACTAATATTACGGATCAAATCCTGCAGATTATCTGTACCTTGGGTTTCGATCAGATCTTGGTCAACAATCACAACCGCAGCAGGGGTTTCCATGAGAGACATGTCGGATTTAGTCGCTAACCCCGAATTTTTCACCACTGAGTTCTGTCTGCCATAAACTGTGATGCGCTCAATGTTGGCTTCAGAATTGGCTGATACCGAGTTAGCTTCAGCGTATGACGTTTGCGATAAAGCGGAAAGGCAGGCGAGTGCAGTTAGTGACAAACGGAATGATTTCATTAATGGTTCCCCCAAATAAATAGGTCGCGAATAGTAATGATTTGTATTTAAGTTGGCAACATATGTTTCAGATGTCGTGGTTGAAATATGCAGTGCTGCGAATAAGTGTTACGAAAGGCGTATATTTGAGGAAGTAAAAGATGGGGTCTCGCAGAAGAAAAGCCTTATAAAAAATTGCGTCTAAGCTCCCTCCCGTTGTTATGGCGAATTTGTTTCATTTTTTTTATAAAAAAGTGATTTATTTTTTGAGTTAACCATCACATCCCACCTTGTTGATCGGGAAACGCAACCAGGTACTTAGCTTGAATCATATAGGATATGCATCTCGTTTACGTAAACGTAAAAATTAAACGGTCGTTTAAATTTGTGGTGATGGCAATGGTGGTTATCAGTATGATTTATATGGATTTAGCTCACTTCCCTCTAGGTTAGTTCAAAACATTGAGTATTTTCTACTTAGGTCTAATAGGGTGATATGTGTGTAATTATAAATTTACGTAATGTTTTTTAATTACGTAAATAATTACTTTGAGTGTCGGTTGGTAAAGTTGTCTGACAACTTTCATTTAACTGAAATTAACCTCAGTTGTTAAAATGTTTAATTTAAATTATATCATTGGCTTATGTTTGTTTTTTCTGTTTGGTCTGACCAATTTTAGCATAAGGTTTACTTAGGTTAATGCGCATTTTTGCTAATCTTTGACTGTTGCAAATACAATCATTTGTCGGTAGGTTTTAGTCTTAAACAAACATTTGATGGTTTTTTGGTGAGTTTATAAGCCGTGGTGATTGGGGATGCTACTGCTTTAGAAGTCAGCGTTAAGCCTGTGAATAGTGGAGCCTCTTGGGAGGGCATCAAGATGACGGAACACACTTTGAGTGAGCAGCAATTGAATTCGACACTGGGTAAAGCCGCACCAAACGCGACACTTGATATTGTGGGGCCTGATATTCCTGGACAAGAGGTGATTTTTACCGACGGGGCTGTAGCCTTACTCGAATCTCTTTGCCGCGAGTTTGCTGGCGAGGTTCCTGTGCTACTTGCTAAACGTAAAGAAAAGCAAGCTCGCATCGATAAAGGGGGATTACCAGACTTCTTACCTGAAACCCGTGCTATTCGGGATGGTGCGTGGCAAATCCGCGGGATCCCAACAGATCTTCTCGACCGTAGAGTCGAAATTACTGGCCCCGTTGAACGTAAAATGGTGATCAATGCGCTTAATGCTAACGCAAAAGTATTTATGGCCGATTTCGAGGACTCTTTAGCGCCAAGTTGGCAAAAAGTGGTAGAAGGCCAGATTAACCTGCGTGATGCTGTTCGTGGTGATATCGAATATACCGCGCCAGAAACAGGTAAACATTACAAACTTGGCCCTCATCCGGCAGTACTTATTTGCCGTGTTCGCGGCTTACATTTGAAAGAAAAGCATGTGCAATTTAACGGTGAGTCTATTCCTGGTTCACTGTTCGATTTCGCACTGTATTTCTATCACAACTATCGCCAACTCTTAGCAAAGGGCAGTGGTCCATACTTCTATATTCCTAAGTTAGAAAGCCATATTGAAGCTCGCTGGTGGGCAAAGGTGTTTGCTTTTGTTGAGGAAAGATTTTGTCTTCAAGCAGGCACAATCAAATGTACTTGCCTAATTGAGACTTTGCCTGCCGTATTCGAGATGGACGAAATTCTCTATGAATTGCGGTCTAATATTGTGGCGCTTAATTGTGGCCGTTGGGATTACATTTTCAGCTATATCAAAACATTAAAACGCCATAGCGACCGAGTGTTACCCGATCGTCAAGCTGTCACTATGGATACACCCTTCTTAAGTGCTTATTCAAGACTCCTGATTAAGACCTGCCACAAACGCGGTGCTTTAGCGATGGGTGGTATGGCAGCCTTTATTCCAGCAAAAGATCCCGCTCAGAACGAAGCAGTATTGCAGCGGGTTCGTCGGGACAAAGAGCTTGAGGCGCGTAATGGCCACGATGGTACTTGGGTCGCCCATCCCGGTCTTGCTGATACCGCGATGGGGATTTTTAACGAATATATAGGTCAAGATCATTGTAATCAATTACATATTACCCGTGATGTAGATGCTCCCATTCTAGCGGCTGAGTTACTTAAAACCTGCGATGGTGAGCGTACTGAGCAAGGTATGCGTCTTAATATTCGTATTGCGTTGCAGTATTTAGAGGCGTGGATTAGTGGCAATGGCTGTGTACCTATTTATGGTTTGATGGAGGACGCGGCTACCGCCGAAATTTCTAGAGCCTCAATTTGGCAATGGATCCAACATGGTAAGTCACTCTCTAATGGCAAGCTTGTGACTAAGCAACTCTTCAAGGACATGTTGGTGGAAGAACTCGCGAATGTGAAGGAAGAAGTGGGAAGTGACAGATTTACCAGTGGCAAATTCACCCAAGCGGCGGTGTTACTGGAAGATATTACTACCTCTGATGAGTTGGTCGATTTCTTAACTTTACCCGGTTACGAGATGCTAACGGCTTAAGATAAAAATTTTGTACTGTTTATGTAATACGAAATGTGCAGTGGTGGGATAAAAGCCATCTAAACCTATGAGCAGAGTGAAACTGTGGGGCAGTTTCATGATAGCTACAACCTGAAAGATAAAGGAGTGAGACAATGACTAAGGCAACGCAGAATTCACGTCAAGAGCAGATTGATGCAATCAAAAAAGACTGGGCAGAAAACCCACGTTGGAAAAATGTGCGTCGTCCTTATACGGCGGAAGAAGTAGTGAAACTGCGCGGTTCTATTGTGCCAGAAAATACTATCGCAAAGCGTGGTGCGGCTAAGTTATGGGAATTAGTCAATGGCGGGGCAAAAAAAGGCTATGTGAATTCACTTGGTGCATTAACCGGTGGTCAAGCGGTGCAACAAGCCAAGGCGGGTATCGAAGCGATTTACCTTTCAGGTTGGCAAGTGGCAGCGGATGCTAACTTAGCCGGTACTATGTATCCAGATCAATCTTTATACCCAGCTAACTCAGTTCCGGCTGTGGTATCACGGATTAATAATTCTTTCCGCCGTGCAGATCAAATCCAATGGGGTAATGGCGTCAATCCAGAAGATGAAGCATTTGTAGATTATTTCCTGCCGATCATTGCCGATGCCGAAGCCGGCTTTGGTGGTGTATTAAATGCATTTGAACTGATGAAATCGATGATCGATGCAGGCGCTGCCGGTGTTCATTTTGAAGATCAGTTAGCGTCAGTGAAGAAATGTGGTCACATGGGCGGCAAAGTATTAGTACCAACCCAAGAAGCGGTACAGAAGTTAGTCGCCGCCCGTTTAGCGGCAGATGTGAGCGGTGTAGAAACCTTGGTTATTGCCCGTACGGATGCGAACGCAGCCGATTTGCTGACTTCAGATTGTGACCCATACGATCGTGATTTCGTCACTGGAGAGCGTACTACTGAAGGTTTCTATCGGGTTAGAGCCGGCCTTGACCAAGCGATTTCTCGCGGATTAGCCTATGCGCCGTACGCCGATTTGATTTGGTGTGAAACCGCCAAGCCAGATTTAGAAGAGGCGCGAATTTTCGCCGAAGCGATTCATGCTAAGTACCCAGATCAACTGCTCGCCTATAACTGTTCACCGTCTTTCAATTGGAAGAAAAACTTAGATGATGCCACTATCGCGCGCTTCCAACAGGCGTTGTCAGACATGGGGTATAAGTACCAGTTCATCACGTTAGCTGGTATTCATAACATGTGGTACAACATGTTTGATTTAGCTTACGACTATGCTCGTGGCGAAGGCATGAAGCACTATGTTGAGAAAGTTCAAGAAGTTGAGTTTGCTGCGGCCAAGAAGGGTTATACCTTCGTTGCCCACCAGCAGGAGGTCGGTACTGGTTATTTCGACCAAGTGACGACGGTTATTCAAGGTGGTCATTCATCGGTTACCGCGCTGACTGGCTCTACCGAAGAAGAGCAGTTTTAAGCGATTGCTAAGGTCGATTTACCCGTAAGATGTTGTCAATGTAAACCCTGTTTAGCTGCATTGCAGCTGTTGTACCCCCGTGTAGTTCGCCTACATGAGCTGCACGGGTTTTTAAGTCAACACTTGTGACTTAACTTCCTACCCAGTAAGTTTTTGCTTGCCTGAGCTTGGCGACTCTATGAGTCGCTATTTTTTTTCATCTTCATTACTGTGATTATTATGGTGCAATTCTGATCTAACTTAGTGCAGTATTTAGACTATTTTACAGTGACTTATTGCTATCGTGTTGTTATTAAAAGGCTATCAATTCTGGCCTAAATAATGCTGGTGTGAATACTGAAGTTTATTGCGCGACAAAGCGATTTGTTGGCATTCACATTGAGGTCACCGCTATGAAATATTACAGCCGCCGTTTAGTTAAACCCGAGCATTTAAATCCTGCAAATACGTTGTTTGGTGGTCAGTTACTAAGTTGGATTGATGAAGAGGCAGCCATCTTTGCGGCTTGCCAGATGAAGACGACTAGCCATGTCACTAAGTTGATCTCTGAAATCAATTTTATGACACCAGCGCGCCAAGGGGATGTACTTGAATTTGGTTTAGAGTTAGTCAGTCTTGGACACAGTTCTATCACAGTGAGCTGTCAGGTACGTAATAAGATGACACAGGCTCCAGTGGTGAGCATCGATAAGATGGTGTTTGTAAATGTCAATGCTCAAGGTTTACCTGTGCCACACGGTATTCGTGCTAATGCAGCTTAATCAGCCTTGGGTATATTTGAACATCTACAGTTTTGAAATACACAGTGACGCCAAGGCGTCACTGTGATTAGTCTTCTTTTGTTAAATCTTCTTTTACCGATTTCACCGCATCTCTTGATGCGTGTCCAATCGCCCTAGTGGTGTCACGAGTAGCGTGGCCTATCTCTGTGGTGACCTCTTTAGTCGTTGTGCCGATGGCACGTCCCGCGTCTTTTAAATCCGCACAGGCCGTTGTGGCAAGCAATAGCGGGATTATAATGAGAGTCGCTTTATTCATCTTGATATCCATCCTTAAAGTGAGTCCCTAACGTTAACTGAAGCCAATATAACAGATAGTTTCAATTTGTTTAACGTCCTGATCAGGATGCTTGTGTCGCTTTTAGTGTAATTTTAGGTGCGGATGAATAATACGGCTTATGCCTTTAGCAAACATGAGTAGGGTTCCCTTAACGATGCCGTGTAGCTCAATTAAGTGTCTACGATACAGAGAGGTATAAACAAAACGTGCAATTTTGCCCTCGACCATCACACCACCTCCGATAAAAGACATCAAGTTTCCAACAGTGTGGAATTTAGAAAGATTGACCAGTGAGCCTAAGTCTTTGTAAATATATTGATGTATTGCTTGTTTACCCTCAAGCATAAGCACAATATTGTCCGCCGTCATCAGTGCCATTTGTCTTGCCGATTGTCCGCGGGGAGGTACCCAAGTGCCATTGGGCTGAGGGCATGCCGCACAATCGCCAATGGCAAAAATATGGGGATCTCGGCTGGTTTGCATATTTTGTTTTACCAAAATCTGGTTGATGTGGTTGGTTTCTAATCCTACAATTTCTTTTAAAAAATCCGGGGCTTTTACACCCGTAGACCAAATCACCATATCAGCAGGGATAAAAACATCATCCGTTGTTGTGAGTCCATCTGCGGTGACTTGATTGATCCGTGTATTGGTCATCACTTTTACACCAAGCGTTGAGAGTTCCTTCGCAACAGAATCTGATATTTCTACTTTTTCAACTTTAGGCAGAATACGTTTATCCGCTTCGATTAACGTCACTTCGAGTAGATGTGCATCTATGTTGTAACCAAATCCTCGTAATTGAACCACCGCATGATGCATTTCTGCGGACATTTCTACCCCAGTCGCTCCCGCGCCAACCACTGCAATTTTAATCTTGTCGGCGAGTAGGCTGTGGCTGGCATAGCGAAGAAACTTATTGAGTAAAATTTTACGGATAGCCATCGCTTGTTCGGTATTATCGAGGAATTGACAATGCTCTCGTACGCCAGGGATATTGAAATCATTCGCGATACTCCCAATCGCAATCACTAAGTAATCATAGTCAATGCGGCGAGCGGGTAATAAGATCTCGCCGTTATCGTCACAAATGGCGGAGAGGATAACTTGTTTGTTTTGCCTATCAATGTCAGTCATTGCCCCTTGCTGGAAATGGTAGCCATGTGCAGCGGCATGGCTACGATAACTTAGTGCATCAATGCCGACATCAAGTGCGCCTGTTGCGACTTCATGTAATAGGGGTTTCCAAATATGACTTTCAGCACAATCAATTAAAGTGATTCTGGCTTTTTCTTTACGACCTAGTTTATGGCCTAATTTCGTCGCAATCTCCATCCCACCAGCACCGCCCCCGACAATGACTATGTTTGTGATGGTCATGGTAAAGCTCCTATTTATGTGGGGTAAAGTTATCGGGTGAGTGATCTAAAGAATTTTGCGTCACAAAATAGTAACAGTGGTCATCAGGTTCGGCAATTGAGCTGAAATTTGGGGTTAATAGTGTGAAATCTGAATTTTTGTATTATTTATTTATGATTTTAAAGGTTTTTATATTTATAGGTTTGCAATAGTTATGATTGCTAACGATTGGCTTGATAAGGAAATGTGATCTGGCGCTTGGTGGTAGGTTTGTAAATGTGCACTAGCTCACCTTGTTGTTTTGTTGGATTTTGGCGACAAGGCTGTTTTATTGAAATCAACTTAGCAAAACGCCAGCGATTTAGGGCTGGCGTTGGTATAACGGCAGGCAGAGAGTTCGCTAGGCTTGTTCTAACTTAGCTAATCGTTGCTGATAATCTTCAATAAGGTGCTGCATAATTTCTTCTGGCGCGGCGTCATCACAGCATTCATCTAAAAATATTTTAAAAGTGACAAGGGCATGACCATCATTTTTAAGTCTGTCACTCTGCATTGAAAAGTAGGCGTCTTCATTTTCAGCTTTACGAACCACAAATTTGCTGGTTTCGAAGGATTTATTGCCCGATAGTTCATGCCATTTGGTAATACGATTTAATGCAATTTCACAGGATTGGTTCATTTCAATATGATTTAACCAAGTAACGGGATGTTCAGGATCTTTGTAATGTGGACATCTAACGGTGTAGTTATATACGTGAGTGATTGCTGTCATAGCGTACCTACCTGTTCGAGGATATTGTTGCCATCATAGGCATCGTTTTTGAATTCGGTCAATCATTAATTATGGCTATTTTTTGTTGGCTTTTTTACAGTGGTAAGGTTTGTTTTTGTATGGAAATTAACCTGTTACTTAGATTGGTTATGGTGCTATTTAGCATGAGTTTTTTACCAATAACTTTGTGCTAGATCTCAGTTTTAAGGTAAGTTTCGCATTTACTGAATTACTGATGAATAAAGCAACAATATTGGAATGTTGTGATGGTAGCTGCCGTTGCATATTGATAGGCAACACATGATTAGCTTGATGGAGGTTAGAGAAAATTGGATAAGATAGCTAAGAAATGGCACTTAATAATGGACAGGGGCCCATTCCTTAGAATGGGCCCCTCAGCTGGCTTCATCTTTTGCAGGGAAAAAGCGAACTGGGGCAAGTCTATCGGATCTGTTACAGTCTGTAACCTACCGAGATCACGTTTTTTATATCATTTCGCTATGAATATTTGAGTCTCAGATCCTTTCTTCTTAAATATGCTGATTTGTGAGTGTTTTGTCAGTGTAAAAGCGCATAGATACTGACTTTTATGTTATTTTTTGTTGCCCAATTTTTAATATCTAATTGTCTTATAGAAATTGTGATAGAAAGGCCTCAATAGCGCGCCGATCATCCGTGCACTATTGAGGCCTAAAACGAATTCATTGAAGAATGATGTCGCATTGACTTATGCGCATGACAGCGAATCGTTTCTCACGCAAATTACAGCGCGTTAGTGAAGATCTGGCAGATCTCTGCGTGTGTCGCTTGTTTTGGGTTAGTAAAGCCACAGGCGTCTTTCAACGCGTTATCTGCAAGTGTTGGAATATCTTCTGCTTTTACACCTAATAAGGTCAGATTTTCTGGGATCTTAACTGAAACGGATAGCTTTTTAATTGCGCTAATCGCAGCATTGGCACCTTGTTCATCTGTCATCGCAGAGACATCAACCCCCATCGCTTTAGCAATATCTTTTAAACGGGCGGGTACAACCTGCGCATTATACTCTTGCACATGGGGCAGCAGTAGCGCATTACAGACACCGTGGGGCAAATCATAAAAACCACCTAATTGGTGTGCCATGGCATGTACATAACCTAAACTGGCGTTGTTAAAGGCCATTCCTGCAAGAAACTGAGCATAGGCCATTTGTTCGCGGGCGTTGATGTCTTGACCGTTTTCAACTGCGTTGATTAAGTTTGCCTGAATTAATTCAATGGCCTTGATCGCGCAGGCATCGGTAATTGGGTTGGCTGCCGTAGATACATACGCTTCGACCGCGTGAGTCAATGCATCCATTCCTGTTGCTGCCGTTAGACTGGCGGGCTTTTTCAGCATTAACTCAGGATCGTTAACGGATAGTAAGGGGGTGGTGTGCTTATCGACAATTGCCATTTTTATATGGCGTGCTTCATCGGTAATGATACAGAAGCGGGTCATCTCACTGGCAGTGCCTGCGGTTGTATTAATAGCGACTAATGGCAACTGTGGTTTAGCGGATTTATCTAGACCTTCATAGTCTTTAATACTGCCACCATTGGTAGCGACAAGGGCAATACCCTTTGCGCAATCGTGGGGTGAGCCACCACCTAATGAAATCACAAAATCGCAGTTATTTGTTTTCAGCAATGCTAAACCCGCCTCAACATTCGTGACAGTTGGGTTTGGTTGAACACCATCAAATATGGTTGCAGTTATGCCATTTTTACCAAGTTTTTCTGCAATTTCACCCACTAAACCTATTTTAACAAGGGGTTTATCAGTGACAATCAAGGCACGTTTAAACCCTAAGGTTTTAATATCTCCGATAGCATCGTCTACTGCGCCTTGGCCTAATACATTGACAGAAGGAATAAAAAATTTAGCAGCCATAAAGTCACCTATTTACTTGTGATATAAAGTTGTTTTCTTTTCTTGTTACTAAACTACCAACTTGACTGGGGGTAATTTGTGACGCAGATCGAATTGAAGGCTTATTTGTAAGTGATTTCCCACTAAAGTTGGAGCTCGGTAACTAAATTGTGGTCTTTTATGACGAGAATTAGGCTAGATATACGATATGATTTTGAAGAGATTTATACAGCTTGAGTTTAATAGGCAAAAAGCCACATTTTATCTTTAACATGCCTCATTTTACTGAAATAAAGTGCTGGGATGAGTTCAATCTCACTTTCTGGTAAGGTGTTGAAGATAACTAGGGTAGGATTATATGGAAAAGTACGAACAACTATTGATTTCACTGCGCCGGGTGATCCGCGCTATCGATATTCATTCTCGCCAATTGAACAAACATTCAGGTTTAACTGGGCCACAATTGATGGTGATGCAAAAAATTGCTCAACTAGATGCTCCCCTTGCAAAACAAGTTGCTGAAGAAATTACGCTAAGTCCTGCGACAGTGACCACCATTATTGATCGTCTCGAGGGGCGTGGTTTAGTGATACGCAAACGGAGTGATACAGATAAACGTAAAGTGCATTTATCTTTAAGTGATGCTGGGCGGAGCTTATTACAAGATTCACCGAAACCGTTACAAGATCACTTTATCAAGCGTTATCAAAATCTTGAAGAATGGGAGCAAAGCCAATTGCTTTCGGCGGTTGAGCGTATAGCGGTGATGATGGATGCCGATAAAATTGATGCCGCACCTATGCTTTTAGTGGGAAAAATCCAAGGGGATGAGTGAGAGTCATACCGCCAATATTGGTTAAGTTAAGCATTTTTAAGCTATTTCACTTTCGTGCTGTATTGACTTAAAAGCAGGTACAACTCCTATAGCACTTAATCTGTTGGACAGTGGGTTTCGGACACAGTGTTAATAAAAATCTCTTGTACAGGGGTGTCAATAAAACCGTCAACCGTTTTTGTTGGCACTATGCTTATCTGATCGACCACATCCATACCTTTTACTACTTTACCAAATACCGCATAGCCGTAGCTGTTAGTCGACGCATCCAGTTGTGGATTATCCAAAATATTAATAAAAAACTGAGAGGTCGCAGAGTTTGATGCCTTGGTCCGAGCCATAGCGACAGTGCCGCGTTTATTGCTTATCCCAATAGAGGCCTCATTTTTAATCGGTGCGTCTGTAGATTTAGCGTTTAATCCAGTGGTAAATCCGCCGCCTTGAATGACGAAGTTATTGACGGTCCTATGGAATAAAGTTCCATTATAGAAAGACTTATCAACATAGTGTTTAAAGTTTTTCCCAGTGATGGGCATATTTGTGAGATCGATGGCCAAAGTGAACTCACCTTTAGAAGTGTGCATAAGATAACAAATATCTGCAGATAACGAGGGAGGAATTGGATTTGGTGTAGGGGGTGTCGTCGTTGTTTCATCATCGCTTCCACCGCATCCTATTAATGCTATGGTCAAACTGCCAGCTAAAACGAATCCTGTTAACATTTTCATCCTAATATCCTTATCTTGAGTTATTTTCGTTACAGGTAGATTTAGAGCCTAAGATCGTTGATCGAACTAGAATGGCTTGATGTTTCTTCTTGATATCGACATCGAATGGTGACAGAGAATATGATCGGAGTTCAAGTTGGAAAGTACTTTTGATACAAAGTGTTGCAGCTTTTTATCGGTTGATGATTCGGTTTTGCTATCGAAGGTGGATTAGGATGCGCTCTCGCAATATCTAGGTTTTTTCCCCTCATTTATATCCACGCGCATTTTCGGCGCATTGCACCTTTTTTAATCATTTAGCGCTTCAATTTAGTGCACTTAAAGTATTTAACATCTACTTCAACGTCAGTGGATTTTGTGTTTTTAAGCAGAATAAATGACCAACTGACTGATTTATCAATTATCTTTCCTGTCATATGGCTGAAATAAATCTGTCGTCATGTTGTTACTTTATGCTGGCATGGTTACTGCGTATCTAAAGCTATGGATGAGCAGTCGCGGAGGCGACAAATATGGGGCTGGAGAAGTTGCTGTATTTGCGAGGGGTTGGAGCAGAGTTTACGGATTGCTTTGGCCAGTATATCCGCATTTCTGAAACCGATAGACAAGGCATTCTAACGTGCATGTTGCTGGATAATGCCTCTACTGATGGTGATCCCCAGTTCGCATCTGCTGCGCAGGCGTTATTGAGTGATGAGTCAATCGCACAACAAATTTATGAGCTTGATGCGCTTCCTTGGACCCAAGTGTTGCCTGAGTTTCAATGGTGTTTTGTCGATGAACCTTGGATAAGCCTTTATCTTCCATATAGTTACAAAACTGATATCAATATCACTATCCATTGTGAGGATGGCGAGTCGATCCTATTAAATGTGCCATTTTCTACACTGAAAGTGATTGGAGATTATCGGATCCCAGAGGCTCAAGGAGAACGTCAGTATATACAATATCGACTTGATCTCATTGAGTATGGTGTCAAAAACAACACACTTTACACTCAAACAAACATGGCCGATGAAGGACTCAATCATTTCCCAGTATTGGGTTTAGGTTACCATACAATTACTTTTGTATTACCGCCAACGGCGCTTGTCAGTCATGATCTTTTAGAGGCTCAGGTATTCCATGGCACGCTAATGGTGGCGCCACGTACGGCATATCAAGGCGTGCTAAGTACTGCTATCCAAGGAAAACGCCATAAACCATGGGGCGTGAGTATTCAACTTTACAGTTTACGTAGTGAAACCCAATGGGGAATAGGTGACTTTGGTGATCTTGAAGCGCTTATCACTTTAGTTGCAACACAGGGCGCTGATTTTATTCAACTTAACCCATTGCATGCCCTTGATATTGCCGCACCTGAACACTCAAGCCCATACAGTCCTTGCGATCGCCGTAGACTCAATCCTCTCTATATTCATATGCAAAGCGTACCCGAGTACGAGTTACTCGCCACAGAGTTTGCTTCATCGAGCTGGCAAGAGGCGATTCATGCACTACATCAAGATAATTGGCTTAATTACCCTAAAATAACCGATCTGAAATACCGAGCTTTTGCTCGTTTATATTGCCTATTCTGTGAAAAGCATTTAGCACTACAAACCCCCAGAGCAAAACATTTCCATGACTTTGTGGCTGAGCAGGGCGCTGCACTGCTGGAATTTGCCGAAGCGGAATGTCTTAGAAGTCCAAGGGCAATTGTGCAGGACGCAGGATTTTATCTGTACTTACAATTTGTCGCACAAAGTCAGTTAGCACTTTGCCAATTAAAAGCGAAAGAAGCGGGAATGGGGATTGGCCTCATTCGCGATCTTGCCGTTGGCGCCGCACTTCATGGCGTAGAAGTTCAAGCCAATGTGGCGCAGTTTTGTTTGAATGTGAGCATAGGTGCACCGCCTGATCCCTTTGCACCACAAGGGCAAAATTGGGGACTAACGCCATTAGATCCTATCAAACTCAAACAAGATAATTTTCGGCATTTTATCGCGCTTATGCGCGCCAACATGGAACATTGCGGCGCACTGCGAATTGATCATGTGATGGGATTGCTGCGTTTATGGTGGTGGCCGCTGGATAAAAATTTAGGTAAGGGTGCCTATGTTTATTACCCCGTTGAAACCTTGCTTGCCATTGTTTGCCTTGAAAGCCAACGAGCCCGTTGTGTCGTGATTGGGGAAGATTTAGGGCTAGTGCCTCCTGATATTATTCATCGACTTTATAACGCAGGTATTAACGGGAATGAGTTGTTTTATTTTTGCCGCGACCATCAGGGTTTTAAAGCTCCCAGTCAGTACAAACCCCAAAGTTTAATGATGCTTGCCAATCATGATGTGCCCACTTTAGTCGCTTGGTGGAGTGGCAGTGATTTGCACCTGAGGCGGCAATTATCTCTGTTTGAAACCGACGATCAATTAGCCAGTGCCTTAGCTGAACGAGCGCATGAAAAACAGCAATTACTTTCTCTTTTAGTGCACCAAGGCCTATTAGGTGAAACAAGTATTCAGGAAATAGACATACCAAGCTTATTAACAGCATGGATGACCTTAGGGGCCTCGGGTAACAGTGCGCTTTACAGTGTGCAATGGTGCGATTTGTTAGCCGATAGCTATGCGGTCAATATTCCGGGGACTTGGCTCGAATACCCTAATTGGCAAAGGCATTTACCCCAAGGGATTGAGCAGGCGGCAAAGATGCCAGAGCTTCTGCAGCGGCTACAACATATCGCCGCTGCTAGGCAGTTGCCTCACTAACAATGTAATGCAGCAAAACCGACAGACTGCCTGATTGAACCATTGATTGATAAACGGAAGCAAAATGATGACTCAAGCCAATGCTTACTTCTATAACGGTGCCGATGTGGCGCTGCTCAACGGTCAATATACGGACGTATTTTCACTCTTAGGCATGCACACTTCTGAAGATGGAAAATCGTTAATTGTTAGGTGTTTTTTACGCAATGCGCTCAAGGTTGATGTGATTAGCATTAAAGATGGTCGTAGGGTAGCGGGTCTTGAGAAGGTCAATGATGCGGGCTTGTTTGCAGGTACTATGGGACGGCGAGTTAAGCCATTTCTGTACTTGTTGCGAATACAATATCCGCTTAGCCAAATAGAAATTGTCGATCCCTATCAGTTTGGTCCTTTACTCAATGCCGATGATTTATATCTGTTTGGTGAAGGGAGTGCAGAGCGAGCATACGAATTTTTAGGAGCGAACTGGCGCGATGTTGAAGGTATTGAAGGAGTACATTTTTGTGTATGGGCGCCTAATGCTAAACGGGTTTCTGTGGTCGGTGATTTTAACCACTGGGATGATACTCGGCATGTGATGCGCCAACATATGGCCAATGGTTTGTGGGAGATTTTTCTGCCCAACGTGGCGGAAGGTGCGCACTACAAATTTGATTTGGTCCACCCAAATGGAGAACGCCACGCAAAATCGGATCCAATGGCGACTCAAATGGAGTGTGCGCCGCATAATGCGTCTATTGTTCCTAAAAAATCCAAACACAGTTGGAAAGATACATTATGGTTGAACAAGCGAGCAGTAACGGCGTGGCATAAAGCCCCCATGGCGATTTATGAAGTCCACTTAGGTTCATGGCGACGTAAGGGCGATAATGGTGAGCAATATCTTGATTATCAAGATCTAATTGAACAACTTATTCCCTATGCCAAAGCCCAAGGTTTCACCCATATTGAATTAATGCCCATCAGTGAATATCCCTTTGATGGCTCATGGGGATATCAGCCAGTAGGTCTATATGCCCCGACCCATAGATTTGGTGATGCTAACGGCCTTAAGGCATTTGTGGATGCCTGCCATCAGGCGGATATCGGTGTGGTTCTCGATTGGGTTGCGGCACATTTCCCTAAGGATCCCCACGGCCTAGTGCGTTTTGATGGTACTTGTTTGTATGAACATGAAGATCCGCGCAAGGGCACGCATCCTGACTGGGACACGTTAATTTACAACTATGGGCGTGGCGAAGTGCGTAGCTTTTTACTGAGCAATGCATGCTATTGGCTACGTGAGTTTCATTTTGATGGCTTGAGGCTCGATGCGGTATCGTCGATGTTGTACCTTGATTACAGCCGTGAGCCGGGTCAATGGCTACCGAATGCCTATGGTGGTCGAGAAAACCTCGAAGCCATCAGTTTTCTGCAAATGCTGAATCAACGCTTGTATCAAGCCTTTCCCGGTATTTGCATGATAGCCGAAGAGTCCACCGCCTTTGCGGGCGTCACAAAACCGACAGTTCATCATGGTTTGGGCTTTGGTTTTAAATGGAATATGGGGTGGATGAATGACAGCTTAAGTTACTTAAGCCGTGATCCCATTTATCGTCAATACCATCATCATCAACTGACCTTCAGTTTAATGTATGCCTATACCGAGCAATTTATGTTGTCGGTGAGCCATGATGAGGTGGTCCATGGCAAGGGCTCACTATTGCATAAAATTCCCGGTGACGATTGGCAAAAATTTGCTACTTTGCGCGCTTATTACGGTTTTATGTGGGGGCATCCCGGTAAGAAGTTGCTGTTCATGGGCAGTGAATTTGCTCAGCGGGATGAGTGGGATCATAACCACAGCTTGGATTGGCATTTATTAGCGTTTGAACCACACCAAGGGGTGCAACGCTGGCTTAAGGATCTGAATCAGTTATACCAAGGCATGTCTGCGTTATCAGTGCTTGACTATCAACCCGCAGGCTTTCGTTGGCTTGACTGCGATAATGGCAGTGCCAGTATTTTTACCTTTGTGCGCTATGGCCTTGCGGGGGATGCACCCCTCGTCTTTGTCATCAATATGACACCCAGTGTTCATCATGGATTTCGTATCGGTTTACCCCAAGCGGGGGATTTTTGTGAGTACCTCAATAGCGATAGCTATCTTTATTGTGGTAGCAACCAAGGTAATGCAGGTCTTGTGGTTGCCCAAAACCAACCATGGCAGGGGATGGAGTCGAGTGCACTTATTACGGTACCACCCCTTAGCTGTTTAGTCCTTGGCCCTGCTGCCAATCAGGTTGAGGCTAAAAGAAGATGACGGCAAGGCAAATAGTCACACCTTTGCCTGCGACGAGTATTCATTTGCCATTTGAACTTGCGGCAGGAAAACCTTTTCCATTAGGGGCGACCGTCGATGATCATGGCGTTAATTTCGCCTTATTTTCCGCTAATGCAACAGGGGTTGAACTGTGCTTATTTGACGATAAAGGTGACAGTGAAATTTATCGTATTGCCTTTAGTGAGCAAACCCAGCAGATATGGCATTGCTATGTACATGGTTTAAAGGCGGGGCAACTCTATGGTTATCGTGTTTATGGTCTTTATGAGCCGCAGCTTGGGCACAGATTTAATCCCTATAAACTGCTGCAAGATCCCTATGCTCGCCAATTAGTTGGCCTATATCAACACCATGATGCTAACTATGGTTATGAGTTAAATAATATCAATGAAGATTTATCATTCAGCACCTTAGACAACGCAGCCTATGTGCCTAAATGTAAAGTGGTGGATATTCGGTCCTTGATGGCAACGGCTGAAATCCAGCCGCTTGCGCGCGACTTTAAGCCTAAACCGTTAGAGCAAAGCATTATCTATGAGATGCACCTTAAGGGATTTACGGCATCGCATCCAACAATAGATGAAAAGCAGCGGGGTACTTTTGCCGGTTTGGCCTCCCAGCCAGCTATTGATTACTTAGTTGAACTTGGAGTGACCTGCGTTGAACTGCTTCCTGTGCAATCCTTTTTTACCGAACCCTTTTTGCTTGAAAAACAGTTAACTAACTATTGGGGCTATAACAGCATTGGCTTTTTTGCACCTGAGACCAGTTACTTATCTTCCGATGATATAGGCGAGTTTCGCGTTATGGTGGATGCACTGCATGGCGCAGGCATAGAAGTCATCCTGGATGTGGTCTATAACCACAGTGCAGAAGGCAGTCGACTCGGTCCCACTTTTAGTTTTCGTGGTATCGATAACCTTAGCTATTACCGTTTGCACCCAAATGATAAACGCTTTTATATCAATGATACTGGATGTGGCAACACGTTAAATATCAATCATCCACGTATGTTGCAGTTAGTGCTCGACTCTCTGCGTTACTGGGTCGAAGTTATGGGAGTAGATGGTTTTAGATTCGATTTAGCCGCCTGCCTTGGGCGAGAAGCCTATGGCTTTGACCCCGGTTCAGGCTTTTTCGATGCACTGCTGCAGGATCCTATCTTGTGCCATGTGAAGCTGATTGCTGAACCTTGGGATATTGGTCCTGGCGGTTATCAGTTAGGCAATTTCCCCGTGGCTTTTAGTGAATGGAATGACAGATATCGGGATACTATGCGACGCTTTTGGCGCGGCGATCACGGTATGTTGCCTGAATTTGCGCGGCGTTTTCATGGCTCGGGGGATTTCTTTGAACACAGTGGGCGTCCGCCTGCTGCCAGCATTAACTTTTTAACCAGCCATGATGGATTTACCCTAAAAGATTTAGTGAGTTATACCCAGAGACACAACCTTGCTAATGGGGAAGATAATCGGGATGGTCACCAAGAAAACTTCAGTTATCACTATGGCGTTGAGGGGCCTACCTCAGATCCGCACATCTTAGCGCTTCGCAGCCGTCAGCAACGCAATCTTTTGACGACCTTATTTTTATCCCAAGGTGTACCTATGTTGCTTAGTGGTGACGAAATTGGCCGCACCCAGTTAGGAAACAATAACGCCTACTGCCAAGACAACACGCTCAATTGGTTCGATTGGTCGGTGGCCGGGATGGATAAAGCACTGTTAAGTTTTACTCAAAAGCTAATTGCCCTGCGTAAACGCTTCCCCCTCTTGTGTGCTAAACGCTTTATCCATGAGCAGTTACTCGCTAAACCTTTGGAAGCATCCGGTGCCCGTTTAGATTGGTTTAGCCGTCAAGGTGAACAAATGACTAAGAGTCTGTGGAGTGAATCCATGTGCCGTAGCCTCTGTGTTGTCTTGTCCGGTGATTTACAGGGCTGTCGTGATGGCGTTGAGATCCAGCAAGCACTGCTATTAATGGTCAATGCCGATGATAATCCCTTGGTCTTTACACCGCCCACACTCGCCCATTTAAGTCCGTGGCAATGTCTTATCCATACCCAATTAGAGGTGCCATCCCCGCTTCAAGCTGAGCCGCTGGATGCTCAGAACTCATCGATGCGATACCTGCTAGAAGATCGCAGTCTTATGCTGTTTTATGCTGATTTTATAAGGAATTAACTATGAGTAATAACAGTGAATTGAGCCAAAACATCAGCGAAGCCAAAGCGCCAAAGCGTGCCACAAAGGCGATGACGACTAAGGTATCGGGAGGAAAAACTAAATCCACTGCAGTGCCCTGTGAGCCCTGCGATGCACTGCCGGCCTCCTTTGAACGCCACGTCCGTTATGGCTTAAGCCGTGGTCAAGGCGTGAGTTGTGAGTTGTTTCAAGCACTAGCGATTAGTGTTAAGGAGCAAATGCTCGATAACTGGCGCCAAACCAGATTGAATGACAGTCGTTTTGAGCGTAAGCAAGTGGTTTATCTATCACTGGAGTTTTTAATGGGTAGGGCGTTAGGGAATGCGTTATTAAGCCTTGATTTACAAGATGAAAGCAGAGATGCGCTTAGCAAGTATGCTGTCACACTTGAGGAGTTGGAAGAAGCCGAGCATGACGCAGGTTTAGGTAATGGTGGCTTAGGTCGACTTGCCGCATGTTTTCTTGATAGTTGTGCCAGCATGGACTTGTCCGTAACGGGTTACGGCATTCGTTATGAATATGGCATGTTTGCCCAAAAAATTGTTGATGGGTATCAGGTTGAGCGCCCAGATCGCTGGCTACGTGAGGGTAACCCGTGGGAGGTGCGAGTGCCCAACCACAATGTTATCGTGCCTTTTTTTGGTCACACCGAATCCTATGTTGATAAGCAAGGACGCAGGCATATGATTTGGGTCGACACCCAAGATGTACTTGCCGTTGCCTATGATATGCCCGTGCCGGGTTACCGTAATGGTCGCGTTAATACCCTGAGGTTATGGAAGGCCGAAGCGACCGATGACTTTGATTTAGCTGAATTTAATCAAGGTGATTATACCGAGGCCGTGGCCCGTAAAAACTTGGCAGAACAGATCACTATGGTGCTCTATCCCAATGACGCAAGCGAAAACGGCAAAGAACTGCGATTACGTCAGCAATACTTTTTATCCTCCGCCAGTTTGCAGGATTTGCTTAAGCGCTGGGTTCATCATCATGGTAATGACTTTAGTGATTTTGCGGCCAAAAACGTGATCCAGTTGAACGATACCCATCCAAGCATTGCCGTCCCAGAGTTAATGCGTTTGCTGGTGGATGACTATGGATTGGAGTGGGAGGCTGCTTGGTCTATTACGACACACACTATGGCGTATACAAACCACACTTTGTTACCCGAAGCATTAGAGCGATGGCCTGTGCGAATGATGGCATTAATGTTGCCGCGCATTTTGGAAATTATTTATGAAATCAATGCTCGTTATTTAGATATTGTTGCCCACCATTGGCCAGGGGACAGTGAAAAATTGGCGAGTATGTCAATAATTCAGGACGGTCCAGATCCTCACGTTCGCATGGCTTATCTCGCGATTGTGGCGAGTTTTTCTGTCAATGGTGTGGCGGGATTGCATACGCAACTGTTGAAGTCAGGTCTCTTTAATGACTTTTATACCCTGTGGCCCCATAAGTTTAATAATCGTACCAATGGTGTTACCCCTAGACGGTGGTTAGCCCATTGTAACCCTGCACTTGCAAAGCTATTGACGGCCCATTTAGGGCATCAATGGGTGACGGATTTAAGTCAATTGACGGCATTGAATGCCTTAACCCAAGATGCGAGCTTTATTCAAAAATGGCGCGATGTTAAGCAAGCTAATAAGGTGCAGCTTGCGAATATGATATTGAAGGAATGTGCGGTCGAGTTTGATCCGAGCATGTTGTTCGATGTGCAGGTAAAACGTATCCATGAGTATAAACGTCAACTGCTCAATATCTTACATGTGATCCATCTTTATCATCAGATCCAACAAGGTCGCATCGACAATATGGTACCACGCTGCGTCTTGATCGGTGGTAAGGCGGCTCCCGGTTACTTTATGGCAAAACTTGTCATCAAACTCGCCAGTAATGTGGCGCATATGGTCAATTCTGATCCTGTGGTTGCCCCCTATTTACGTTTTGCATTTTTACCCAATTATAACGTCAGTGCCATGGAAAAAATCTGTCCAGGGACTGATCTGTCTGAGCAAATTTCGACGGCGGGTAAAGAGGCTTCCGGTACGGGCAATATGAAATTTATGATGAATGGCGCCCTGACTATAGGCACTTTAGACGGTGCGAATATCGAGATGCTTGAAGAAGTCGGTGAGGACAATTTTTTCCTCTTTGGACTCAATGCCGAGCAAGTCGTACAGATGCGCAGTCATTACCAACCTAAGCAAATTATCGCTAATTCTCCGGCATTATCCGACGTCATGGCGCTGCTGAAAAGCGGCCATTTCAATTTACTCGAACCTGGGATTTTCGATCCTATTATCGCGTCCATCGAGAGTGAAGATGATCCTTGGATGACGGCGGCGGATTTTGATAGTTATCGCACAGCCCAAGAAGCGGTTGCTCGCGTTTATAAAGATCCCAAGCTGTGGACGCAAATGAGTATTCGTAATAGTGCCGCCAGTGGCCGTTTTTCAAGTGATGTCACGATTGCCGGTTATCGCGATGAGATTTGGAAGTTGTAAGCATCAAATGAATTTATCGGCAGTAATGTGCCATATGGGGAGTAAAGCCTATGTCTAATGTACGTTATATCAGTAATTTAACTCGTGAAACCTATGCATTGATTCTGGCTGGCGGGCGGGGCTCGCGTTTGCATGAATTGACCGATTGGCGCGCTAAGCCCGCGCTCTATTTTGGTGGTAAGTTTCGCATTATTGATTTTCCCCTATCAAATTGCATCAATTCGGGGGTTCGTCGTGTGGGGGTCGTTACCCAATATAAGTCCCATTCCTTAATCCGCCATGTGATGCGTGGCTGGGGCCATTTTAAGAAAGAACTCGGGGAGTCGGTGGAGATTTTACCCGCATCACAACGTTTTTCTGAAAACTGGTATCAAGGCACTGCGGACGCTGTCTTTCAAAATATCGATATTATCCGCCATGAGTTGCCTAAATATGTAATGGTACTGTCCGGTGATCATGTTTATCGCATGGATTACGTAGGGATTTTAGCCGCCCATGCTGAATCTGGTGCGGATATGACGGTCTCTTGCCTTGAAGTGCCCATCGCCGAAGCTGCAGGCGCCTTTGGGGTGATAGAGGTCGATGACAATATGCGGATATTAGGTTTTGAAGAAAAACCGCAGCGGCCTAAACCATCCCCCGATAACCCAGAAATGTGTTTAGCATCCATGGGCAACTATGTATTTAACACAGAGTTTTTATTTGAGCAGCTCAAAAAAGACTCTCAAAACGCAACCTCTGATCGTGACTTTGGTAAAGATATTATTCCTTCGATCATCGAAAAACATAATGTGTTCGCTTATCCCTTTAAGAGTCCATTCCCGAATGAACAGGCCTATTGGCGGGATGTGGGAACATTAGACTCGTTTTGGCAAGCCAATATGGAATTACTATCGCCTACGCCAGCCTTGAATTTATATGATGCTAAGTGGCCCATTTGGACATTTCAAGAGCAATTGCCCCCAGCCAAATTTGTTTTTGATGACGATGATAGGCGTGGCATGGCGCTAGACTCTATTGTTTCTAGCGGCTGTATTATTTCAGGGGCAACAGTGCGTAGGAGCGTGCTTTTTAATGAAGTGCGCGTCTGTTCTTATTCCGTAGTGGAAGATTCGGTCGTATTGCCCGATGTGGTTGTGCTGCGCCATTGTAAGATCAAAAACGCCATCATTGACCGAGGTTGTATTATCCCCGAGGGAACGGTAATAGGTTACAACCATGACCACGATAGAGCGAAGGGATTTAGGGTCTCGGAAAAAGGCGTCACTTTAGTGACCCGCGATATGTTGGGATTACCAGTGGGTTATGAGTAGATACTCAATTTAAATCATTAGATGGCATTGTTAACGAGTGGGAGTGTCTATTTAAGTGAAACGCATATTAATGGTGGCAGCGGAAAACGGCGCCCTTGAGGGCGCTAAAGTGGGGGGAATGGCGGATGTTATCCGTGATTTACCCGAAGCCTTAGCCGAGGTTGATATTTGCACTGATGTGATTATGCCAAGTTATGGTTTTTTGGCCTCTCAATCAAGCAATGCGCAAGACTTAGGTGAGTTTGAGGTCTCTTTTGGGGGGCGAACTGAAAAAGTCTGTTTGTTTGTGATACCCCATCCTAAAGTTGAAGGTGCAAATATTTACTTGCTTGAAGATAGGCTTTGGTTGTCTACGCTGGGTAAAATCTATAGCCAAGGTAGTGCTGAGCGGCCCTTTGCGGACGATGCAACTAAGTTTGCATTTTTATCTGTCTGCGTGGCACAAGCCTTGGTTACCTCAAGGATTCCTATGCCGACTGTGTTGCATTTACATGATTGGCATGCGGGTTTTTTGGCAATGCTTCGTGCTTTTGTACCTGAGTTTAGCGCCCTTAAATCGATAGCCTGCGTGTACTCTATTCATAATCTTGCCCTGCAAGGTACTCGACCACTTAGCCATGATTCCTCCTCCTTAGCAGCATGGTTTCCCGAGCTTTTTGCATCACTTCAACCCGAGCAAAAGCAAGCAATTGTCGATCCTCGTTATCCCCATTGCATTAACCCGATGCGCATTGGCATAGTGCTCAGTGATAAAGTGCATCTTGTATCGCCCACTTATGCTAAAGAGGTCTTATTGCCTTCGGATCCTAAAGCGGGCTTTTTTGGCGGTGAAGGGTTAGAACAGGATCTACAGACAAAAGCCGAACAGGGAAAAGTGTTTGGGATCTTAAACGGTTGTATTTACCCTGATATTAAACAGGCTAAAGCGATAGCTCAGTCTTTGGCTCGCATACAAGAGGATGACTTTAAAAAACTTCTTATCACTATCGAAGCCGCATTAGTGTTATGGCAAGGAAATAAAACGCAAGTGAGTGCCGTGGATATGATGGCCTTTGTGCGTATTCAAGCCCATTGGCGTCAAGCGAGTTTAGGGAGAGTACCAGATTTGTTGCTCACCTCTGTTGGTCGATTAACGGATCAAAAAGTGCTGATTTTACGCCATTTATTGCCCTCTGGATTATCAGTATTGGAGACGTTATTACAAGCATTACAACAAACCCAACCTAATGCATTATTTATATTACTCGGCAGTGGTGATGCGAGTATTGCTGAGTTTTTTCAAACCTTAGCGGCTAAATATACGAATTTCCTCTTTCTGCAGGGATACCATGAGGCTTTATCCGAATGCCTTTACCAATTCGGTGATTTATTTGTGATGCCAAGTTCTTTTGAACCTTGTGGTATTAGCCAAATGCTTGCTATGCGAGCAGGCCAGCCCTGTCTTGTGCATGGCGTTGGTGGCTTAAAGGATACTGTGCGGGATGGTATTGATGGTTTTGTGTTTAATGGCAATAGCTTAACAGCGCAAGGGGAGGCGTTCTTACAACGGTTTACCGAGGCCATGGCCAGTTTTGAACGTGGTGATTGGCCTATTATTCGCGCCGCAGCAATTGCGCAGCGTTTTGACTGGCATTCTGTTGCTCAAGTTTATCGGGATCAACTCTATAACAATTTGTGATATCACTCCTGTAATTAGGGCATGATTTGTAAGCAATTCTGCTACACTAGTGGGGGAACTTTTTAACCTGTTACCAGTTCCCTCACTTTTGGAGTTGCGCCTTTATCCATGGATAACAGCATTTTTTTTCCGTTAGTACAAAATGCGGCATTGTTACTGGCATTAGTTTTTTTGTATGACGCGATCCCTAAAAAACATCAGCGGCAATATTTTCTGCTGTGGCGTGTCATTATTGGGTTTCTTATAGGTGGTATTGGTATCACTATTATGAGTACCCCTTGGATGTATCAACCCGGCATTATCTTTGACACTCGTTCCGTTCTCCTGTGTATTTCAGGTCTTTTCTTTGGTGGTTTACCGACATTAATTGCAGTTGCGCTGACTGGATTTTACCGTCTTAGTATCGGTGGTGATGCCATGTGGATTGGTGTTGCCGTGATAGTGTCATCTGGTTTAATTGGAGTGATATGGCGCCAATATCGTAAGTCTTATCTTGCTAATATTTCGGCGAAGGAAATGCTTTGCTTTGCCTATACTGTGCATATCGTCATGTTGTTGTGGTTTTTTACACTACCGCTGCCTGTTGCATTGCCCTTACTTGCGAAACTCAGTTTGCCTGTACTGACGGTTTATCCCCTTGCCACTTGGCTGTTGAGCCGCTTGTTGTCCAGACGCTTTGAGCT
Organism: Shewanella sp. JNE2; assembly: GCF_023159115.1. Taxonomy (NCBI): domain Bacteria; kingdom Pseudomonadati; phylum Pseudomonadota; class Gammaproteobacteria; order Alteromonadales; family Shewanellaceae; genus Shewanella; species Shewanella sp. JNE2. The sequence continues at coordinate 1,319,700 of NZ_CP096169.1, forward strand.
TGAGCGTGATGAACAAATTCGCCTTCAGGATGACTTCCTATTTCGTAGTCAATTTACCGTTGGCAATATTGGTATTGCGATAACGGGTATCGATCAAAAATGGATGAAAGTGAATCCACATTTATGTCAGATGCTCAAATACACTGAGAATGAACTGCTAAATATGACATGGAAGCAGCTCACTCACCCTGATGATATTGAAGCTGATATCGTTAAATTTGAGCTAATGCTAGCGGGTAAAATTGATAATTATGAAATGGATAAACGCTTTATCGCTAAGGATGGCTCAATCGTTTATACCCATATGACGGTCGCTTGTAAACGCGCCAATAATAGGGTGCTCTTAGTGATTGCGGGCTACTTGGATGTGACTGCACAAACTTTGGCCGATAGAGAAGTGCTTGCCAGTCGCGAGCAACTTGAACTGGTGTTAAGCAGTAGCGATCTTGGGGTATGGGATTGGGATATTCGCAATGACCGTATCGAACGCAACGCTCGTAGTGCTGATATTCTGGGCTGTGATATTGATATGCTTAATGCTAATAGCCGCCAATGGATGGATGCGATTGTTGCCGAAGATAGACCTAAAGTGCTGCATTCCATAGAGGCGCATATCCGCGGAGAAACGCCACAGCATAAGATGGAATACCGCTTAAATACGCTCAATCGTCAGGTTCGTTGGATCCTTGATACCGGTAAAGTTGTGAGTCGAGATGCCAACAACAATGCACTGAGGATGTGTGGAACTTACACTGATATCACTGAGGCTAAACTGATTGAAGAATCATTAAAGCTCTCAGCTCTGGTGTATGACAATAGTTCCGAGGCCATGAGTGTGCTTGATGAAAAGGGCGTAATCATCACAGTGAATGCCGCTTTTAGTGACATCACAGGCTACAAGGCTAAAGAGGTCTGTGGTCAGCATATTCGTCTCTTGTATTGCGATATTAATGGCCGCGATTTTTATGACAAGATGAATAATGCCATTAATCAAAAAGGCCAGTGGCAAGGTGAGATGCTACAGCGGCGTAAAAATGGCGAAGAATATGTTATTTGGTTAACCATCAATACCATCAAAGATAAAGAGGGCATGCCCTATCGCCGAGTCGCCTTATTTTCTGATATTACCGATAAAAAGCAAAACGAACATTTGATATGGAAACAGGCAAACTACGATACATTAACGGGCTTACCTAATCGCCGAATGTTACTGGAATACCTCGGGGCAGAGATTAAAAACGCAGACCGAAATCAAGATCATTTTGCATTATTATTTCTAGACTTAGATTACTTTAAAGAAGTGAACGATACCCTAGGGCATGAAATGGGGGATCTACTGCTGATTGAAACTGCTAGCCGTTTAAAATCCTGTGTGCGTGACGCTGATGTCGTGGCCCGTCTTGGGGGGGATGAGTTCACTGTTGTACTCAGTGCTATGGCGGATCATAAGGGCATTGAACGAGTGGCTGAGCATATTCTCAGACGCATTGCTGAGCCTTATCTTCTGGGGGAGGAAACGGCTTATATCACTGCAAGTATCGGTATTACGCTCTATCCAGATGATGCTACAAGTATTGAAGGTTTGCTTAAACATGCGGACCAAGCCATGTATGCCGCGAAGGATCAAGGACGTAATCGATTTAACTATTTCACGCCGTCGATGCAGGAATATGCTAAATACCGGATGCGACTTATTCAGGATTTACGTCAAGCGGTGAGCAATAAGGAATTTGAACTCCATTATCAACCAATTGTTTCGCTCACAACGGGAGAGGTGGCTAAAGCGGAGGCATTAATCCGTTGGACCCATGCTGAACGCGGTAGTGTATCGCCCGGTGAATTTATTTCCGTTGCCGAAGACACGGGTTTGATCGTTGAAATTGGTAACTGGGTATTTGAGCAAGCTGCACGGCAAAGTGCAGCATGGCGTGATGAATTAGGTGTTGATATTCAAATCAGTGTGAATAAATCACCCATCCAATTTCGCGATGAAGGTGCATTATTACACAACTGGTTGGAGCTACTTCAGGATTTAAATATTACTGGGGCAGGGGTCTGTGTCGAAATTACTGAAGGTTTATTGTTGGATGCGAGTATGGGGGTCACTGAAAAACTGCTGGCTTACCGTGATGCAGGGGTTCAAGTCTCGTTAGATGATTTTGGCACAGGTTACTCATCGCTCGCTTATTTAAAAAAGTTTGATATTGATTACCTTAAGATTGATCAATCCTTTACTCGGCATATAGATACAGACACCAATGATCAGATACTGTGTGAGGCCATTATTGTCATGGCCCATAAATTGGGGATGAAAGTCATTGCCGAAGGGGTTGAAACCGAGGCTCAGCGCCAAGTGCTAGTCTCTGCGGGGTGTGATTATGGCCAAGGCTATTTATTTTCTAAACCCATTGCCGCGATTGATTTTGCACAAAAGTATTTAGCCACACCTAAAAATCTATCTTCTGAGTTGGCGCCAGCGTAAGGCGTTAACTCGAAAATTGCCTATAAAACCGCCGAGAATTTTGGTAGACTCCGCGCCCCGCATTGGGCACATTGAGTCTCATCTTGAATTACTGTTCTGCCACTTATCTAAAGAGTTCCTATGAAATTTGAAACACTCGGTCTATCTTCTCCTATTTTGAATGCGATAACTGAGTGTGGCTATCAGCAACTCACTCAAGTACAAGAGAAAGTGATCCCACTAGCCTTTGAAGGCAAAGATATTATGGCCTGCGCCCAAACGGGTACGGGGAAGACGGCAGCCTTTGCTCTGCCCGTACTTGAAAAGTTGGCGGCTGAGATTTTAGTTAATGATGGCAACGACAAACCGATTTTACGCGCCTTGGTGATGACCCCCACCCGCGAACTGGCTATTCAAGTTTGTGACAATATCCAGAAATACAGCCAATTCCTGCCACTGAAAACAATCGCAGTTTACGGCGGCGCCAATATGAATCCCCAGCGTAAAGGGGTGGAGCAGGGCGTTGATATCCTCGTGGCGACACCGGGTCGACTCTTCGACATTATCGGCCAATTCCAGTTAGATTTGTCGAGTGTGACAACCTTAGTGATCGATGAAGCCGATCGCATGTTAGATATGGGATTTGTACGCGATATTGAAAAAGTGAAACGCTTAATCGCGCCCGTGCACCAAACCATGCTGTTCTCGGCCACATACAGTGATGCAGTCAAACAGCTTGCACAAAAGATGCTAAATGAGCCTCAGTGGGTGAATGTTGCCGACACGACGACCGCATCTACCGTTGTTCAAGAAGTGTATCGGGTTGATAAGCGCCGTAAAGCCGAGTTGTTGTCAGAACTCGTTGGCCGTAACAATTGGCGCCAAGTCCTCGTGTTTGCAAGCACTAAGGAAAGCGCCGAGCATTTATTACAAGAATTAAAGCTTGATGGCATAGCCGCTGGTGTATTCCACGGTGATAAAACCCAAGGCGCCCGTAATCGGGTATTGGAAGACTTTAAGCTAGGTAAGTTGCGTGTATTGGTTGCGACCGATGTTGCCGCCCGCGGCTTAGATATTCAAGCACTACCTTTGGTTATCAACTTAGAGTTGCCATTTTTTGCCGAAGATTATATCCACCGCATTGGCCGAACAGGGCGTGCGGGATTAGCGGGGCGTGCGATTTCGTTTGTTTCGCCCTCTGATGATGAGATGCTGGCTGAAATTGAAGCTTTAATTGAGCAGAAACTGCCAGTGTCAGTGCAGCCCGGTTATGAGGAAGGTACACCGCTGCCCGCTCGTTATCGTGATATTCCCGCATCGCCGACCAAACCCGCTAAATGGAGTTATAAAGCGCCAAAGGATCGTGCTATCGGTAAATCCAGCGAAAGCCAAGCTCGTTCTCGTCAGAACATCGGGCGCGATGCGATGCGAGAAAGCCCGACTCGTGAGGGAAAGTATGCGAAAGATAAGGCGCATGGTGCAGAAGGAAAAGGATCTGCGGGCAAACCTTTTAATACGACTAAACCAAAACCTCACTCAGGGAGTCGTTCTGGGTTTGGCGTATCTCGCGGTAAGAAAAACGGCTAGCCTCACTTGCCACAAAGCGCACTTTTATCCGTGCGCTTTTTGTTGAGCTTAAAGGATAATGCCCATACACTCACGCTTTCAACTCTCCCTCGTTAGCGCCAAGTGAGCTTATCTATGATAGTAAAAGCCATTCCTACCAATATCATTACCGGTTTTTTAGGTGTCGGAAAAACCTCTTTAATCAAGCAATTACTAGCAACTAAACCCGAGGGAGAGACTTGGGCTGTGTTGGTGAACGAGTTTGGTGAAGTGGGGATTGATGCAAGCTTACTCAATAATAGTGACTCAGGGATCCAAATTCGTGAAGTGGCTGGTGGCTGTATGTGCTGTGCGGCAGGGGTGCCGACTCAAGTCGCCATAAATCAATTAATTGCCCGTGTTAAACCCGACCGTTTATTGATTGAACCCACAGGGCTTGGTCATCCTAATGAGATTATCAAAGTATTGTCCGCACCCCATTATCAGAATGTGATTTCATTGCGTAGCACGTTATGTTTAGTTGATGCCCGAAAGGTAAGCGATCCACGCTACAGTGAACATGCTAATTTTATTCAGCAGTTACAAGTCGCTGATGTTGTTATTGCCACTAAAGCCGATTTATATCCAAAGCCCGCACTTCCACATATTTCAGATGTGATGACAGAACTTCAAGCTTATCTGTACATGTTATCGAAAACGGATATTCCCATTATTCGCCACAGTTTCGAACAGGAATTGCCTGCGGCATTATCAACATATTTGAATCGTACTCATCAAGTCCTTAAGGTTAAACCTACTCCAGTCACAAAACCCTCAGGGCTGTTACGTCCTCTAGCGCAAGCGAGTCTTTTTGCGGAAGGAGCAAGTGAGCAAACATTAGCATTTGATCCGCGTGGCATGTTGAGAAAGCAAAACCAAGGGGAAGGCTGTTTTAGCTGTGGCTGGGTTTTTGAGCCGAGCCAAGAGTTTGATTTTGACAAGTTAATGGCCTTTATTCAGCGCCAGACACCACTGTCAGGGACTGGGAGTACATTACTGAGGTTAAAAGCAGTGATGATCACTACCGATGGTATCGCTGGATTTAACTGGGTAGATAAGGAGTTTAATGTCATCGCCTTAGACGATACGTTAGATTCAAGATTAGAAATGATTGCTATGGAAGATCTGGATTGGGAACAGATTGAACAGCAGTTAATCGAGTGCTTAGTGATATCCTGATGATATAACAAACCTAAGGAGGAATCGCGACACCATAGGTTTTACTCAGTTGTAGGAGTTCCCCTGTTTTTATCATGTCATTAAAAAAATGATCGAATTGCAGTCGTAATGGGATAAATTCGCCCTGTTTAGGGAAAGCCATAAAGCCATCTTGTATATCAATGATGGGAACTATAGGTTCAATCGTATGTGAGATTGTGATTTTTAATTGTTCAGCATCCGTATTGCGGCGATTGGTGGCAAGTAAATCGAGATCGCCCCTAGATAAACGTTCAATACCACTCTTAAGATCGACAAATTCATTAATAGCGAGCATTTGAGTTTGCTCGGTAAATGTGGCGCCATAACTCCAGCCTTGCATTTTACCTATGCGCTGATTTTTAATGCTATCGTATTCACCATTCCAACGGTTTATCTTATCTTTACGGGCATAAAACACGATTTCATCACGATAGAATGCTTTTTCAGAAAAGGCTAAAAATGCTTCCCTTTCTTTCGTGTGGTAAGGCCCAATAAGGATATCGGCTTGACCACGCTCGACCATAGATTGCGCGCGGCGCCAAGGCGTAATTTGATAGTGAATGGTCACATTGGCTTGCTCTGCGAAGCGATTCAAAATATCGACACCTAAACCTGTGTATTCACCATTCGATTTTTGTTCAAAGATTTGGCTAAAGCTAGTACCAACAGCAAGTAGGTCTTTAGCCTGCGCCGTTAAGCAAAGGCCATGGAGTACCAAAAGAGCAACGAGTGCGTTGACTTTGCTAAATATCATGTCATCCCTTGAGTGATTTGAATGCGGAAGGTAAGAGCACTGTATTGTGTATCAGGTATATAAGGCGACAATTTCGTCTTTAACTTTAGAGTTAAGGTTAGCAAATTTTACGCCTATTTTTGGCGCACTAGCGTATTTTTATATCTTGAGATAAATGAATGGGTTGTTTTCTACCCTTAACTTGAAGGTGTATAAGTAGATGATCTTTAGATTGATTAACCCTATTTACATGAGCCTATTTGCTTAAACCTATTGGTTTCAATTTGTATCATTGGTTGTGAGTATTCACGCTGTATTTCAGGTATGCTTTGACGCTAAATAATTTATACGCCAATGCTGGATGGGCTATTTGAGCGGGATGTTATGAAGCTGCAGGAAATAGATAAAACTTTATATCGTAAAAACATGAATTTATTCATTGTTATTCTAGTTGTAAGCCTAGTTGTTTTGTCGCTGGCTTTTGGTTCTGGATTAATTGCACTCTTTGGTGCGACGCCTGTCCCTGGTGAGCCAACAGGTAATTTTCATTGGAATCTCTTAGGGGTGATTTTCAGTCTGGGTCTGTGTAGCGCCGTGATTTACAACTTAAAAGACCGAACTTTTTTCAGTGAAATTTATTATGTGTGGCAATTGAAACAACTCCATAATCGTATCTATCGCAAATTGATAAAGATTAAAGCTGCTGCGGCGCAGAATGATGTGAATGCGTTGATTACGCTGCTTTTTTATTACACCAGTTTAAGGCAAGTGTATTTACTGGATGACAATACACTGACGTTGTCCGCGCTGACTCAAGAGCTTAATCGGTTGAATACGCAAATCGAGAGATTAGGTTTATTGCTCTCGCCTGATCAGTTTACCGCTGAACTGTTACGTGCTTTTTGATGGTTTTATGATGGGAAGATAAACAGTACAAAATGAGACTGTGGCCTTATCTTGTACTGCTTATCTTATATTCGGCGGTTAGGCGTACTGTTGGGATTTTTGCAGAGTAAGTAACCACTTACCATAGATATAAATGCCCACCGCCGAGATAGTCCCAATGGCGGCGATGATGTACCATGCCATGCCAATATTGTGGCTGTGGTACAACAGTTGGGTAAGATCGTGTGCATTTTCACCTGTGTAGCTCACCAAAGTGGTAAAGGCTTCACCCTGTGGAATGGCACTGACCTCTGCGCTGTTCATGCCGCGTTCTAGCAGTAAATCCCGTGAAAATAGCTCCTTTGATGCATAAATCTCATAGAGTTTAGGGCCAAAATAGCCTTCTAATCCCCAGCCAATTCCTTGGGGCAACATCACAAATCCCAAGTACATGGCTTTTTTGCCTTCGGGGGCAATATTCCCCATAAACTCATTTTTCTTCGGGCTTATCATCATCTCACCAATAGAGAACATGGCAATGGCCAGTACGATAAACCACGCGGCATGGAAAGCGCCAATAAACACAAAGGCCAGAATACTCAGTAAACAACCTGCGAACATTGCTGTGGTGATCCGATATTTCGCAGTCAGCGCGGCGACAATAAAGCAGCAGGTCATAATCAAACCCGCATTGAGGTTAAGCATGCCTTCAGGCATGACCTTAGTACCTTAGTTATTAAGGCCAAGCCAGAATTGCAGAATACCGTTGCGGGTGCCTTCGGTTCCAAACAAGGAGGTTACTATTACACTGGTATCAACCCATTCGGAAATATGGATAGGCAGTACATCAAATAGCGCGTTGAATAGGAACCAAAAACCAGAAAATACCAGCATGTAGTAGATCACAATTGGTTTTTTTAGCTCTCGCCAAGCATCGCGCCAGAGCGCTTCTTGCTTAATTTCCCCTGATTTAATGTGTTTATTGCGCTCTAGTCGCTCTGCTTTACCTGGTTCTGTATAAGTAAGTAAAAATAAAAAATTGAGCGAGATAATGGCGGCACAGGCAAAAAAGACATTGTCCCATGACAGTTGACGCATATGTACGGCAACCAAGGGCCCGAGGAAACCACCAATGTTAACTATTTGGTAAAAAATCCCCCAAGCCATAGAGGTATTGTTACGCTGGGTACTGAGTACTAAGGTGCCTTGAATGCCGGGTTTAAATATCCCTGTGCCTATCGCGAGCAGTAATGCACCAACGAGGAACCCCCAAAAGCTGGGGAAAAATGCCATAACTAAATAGCCAAAGATTTTAATGATGGTGGAGCCAAAGATGGTTTCTTTGTAACCAACGCGGTCGGAAACGCCCCCTGTAAATACAGGTACAAAGGTCTGCATAATGGCCCAGAGGGAAATAATAATGCCGTAGTCGCTTAGGCTAATCCCTAATCCACCTGCCGATTCTGGTGCTTTTGCGTAGAGGCCCGCACTGGCTTTTACGCCGTAATAGGCGATTCGCTCAACCAGTTCCATCCCCCCAACGAGCCAAAAAATATAACTTAAACTCGTGATGGAAGCCCACATTCCCAGCTGTTTGACTTCACGCAGATCGTTCTCTGCATTTGGGCTATTTTGACTCATATTCTTCCCTTTATTATTGTTATTTGTTCTGTGATTACATAACACATTGTTTATCAAGGTATATAAAAATTTTAGTTAAATGCTTAGTGTTCAGCACTAAACTGCCTTGGGTTGATTTAAGTTCCCACTTTACCTAATTCAGCTTAAAACGCCAAAAAAGTAGCAAAAAATGATGAGTTAGCCCACAACTGTTGCTTAGTTGTAGGCATAATGTCGTCTGGCTGGAATGTAAGTGTTTATGCTTAAGTTGTTGTGATTATTGTTTTTTTAACTTTAAAAATGATGAATATGCATTTTGTATTCTTGTCGAATTTAGGTACAATCCGTTGCCGCATTTTTGTCCATTATAGATTTACTTTTCTAATGCGCGCCTTTTCCTAATGATAGTGAGACACGGTAATGACAGCAGTATCCCAACCCCAGACGGATCAACATTTACTCCAAGAGCCGATTTCTAAGCTTTTTTGGCGTTATACCATACCCACCATTGCCTCCATGTTGGTAACGGGTGTGTATGTGACTATTGATGGGATTTTCGTGGGGCACTATTTAGGTGAAGCGGGGCTAGCAGGGATGATGTTAGCTTACCCAGTCGGGGCCATTTTATATGCCATCGGCGCTATGATAGGCATGGGTAGTGCAGCATTAGTGTCAATCAATCTTGGTCAAGGTAACGTGATTAAAGCCCGCAAACTCTTGGGTAATGCCTTTAGTTTGTGTTTATTGGCAGGTGGATTTTTTGCCCTTATGGGCGGATTATTTTCACGGGATATTTTAATTGCCCTTGGTGCACAAGGGGATATCCTCGAAAATGCCAATCAATATTTATTCTGGTATTTCGCCCTGTGCCATTTCCCCATCATCTCAATGGCCTTTACCACACTTTTACGTAATGATGGTCGGCCATCTATGGTGACCTTTGTGTTAATTTTAGGGGGGGTACTCAACACTTTCTTAGATTGGTTATTTATCGTGGTATTTCCCTTTGGTTTGGCGGGCGCCGCGATTGCGACCATGTTAGCGCAGGCTGTGACGGGCTTACTGTGTTTACAGCATTTTTTTGGCTCTCGTACCCAGCTTAAAATCAACTTAGAGCAAATGAAGCTTAAGTTTGATAATTGTGTGAATATTGCCCGCGTGGGTTTACCTAGCTTTTTGATGAACCTTTATTTATCAATTGTGCTCACTCTGCACAACACGGCATTTTTATGGGTTGGTGGGCCATTGCACGTGGCGGCCTACGGGGTGGTGAGTTACACCGAAGCATTTTTCTATCTGATTTTTGAGGGCATAGCCCTTGGCACTCAACCTATCTATAGCTTCAACGCGGGTGCAGGGCGTTTTGACAGAGTTAAACAAGCGCGCAATATCGCCTTTACGATGACATTACTTACAGCAGCCTTAGGGCTTGCCTTGATTTACTCTCGCCCTGAGTGGTTAGTGTATTTATTTGCTGGTGATAACCCGAACCTAACACCTGTAGCCATTGAAGGCATGCGTTGGTATTTCTGGGGCTTACCTATGGAAGGGTTAATCTTAGTTGGGGCAAGTTTTTTCCAAGCCATTAATTGTTCAAAACAGGCCTCTATCTTGACTGGCACTAAACTTGTCCTGATCGCGGCCATTATTTACTGTTTTGCTTGGGCATTTGGGGTTATAGGGGTTTGGATATCGCTCGCGACTTGCAGTACTTTGCTGACCCTATGGATGTTTTATGCAATGAAGAAGGTGGATAACCGTTTACCTTAGTAAGATATCTTTAAAGAGTATATTGACTTAAGACTAGCGTGGGATGATGTGCTCTGATACATTTCGCTGGTTTAATCTACTTGCTAAAAAATGGCTCATTAAGTAGTACAGTGAATACTTGGTCATATTACGAATAAACGACCTTAATGCTGCTGTCCTAGGTGTCTTTGGCTGTAGATACAACCGGATATTGGGCTGATTGTGCGGCCCGTTGATTTTGTTTTTTTGTTTGATGAGGCTCTTATGCGCACCACTACAGTCATCTTTATGCTGTTGTTCGGCGTGTTCAATACCGTAAATGCCAGTGCTAAAGACAATGAGTTAGTGTTTGCTAGCGATTTTGAAGGCAACCGCTTAGCGCAACCTTGGTCGTGGATCATGGGGTGTCAGTTTGAAGGCGCCGAGCCACACAGCGGTGAAAGTGCTTTGTTGTGTGCCGAAGGTAATAGCAGCATTGTGAGTAAGTGCCCTGTCGCGGAAGCGGGTCTGTTGGAGTTTTGGGTGAAGACTCAAAATATCCAAACTCAGTATCGGATCAATGTATTAACCTCGCCAGTATTAAAACTGGATGCCCAGTGGCAACATGTTGCCTTGATTGATATCACTCCTGGTACAAAAGAGTATTTAGCCCATCGGGTGTCTATTGATGATCCCAGCCGCCAGTATATTCGCCTCGATATTGAAGCCATTAATGGTCCCATCAGCTTGGATGATCTCAGCTTAGATAAAATTCGCCTCGATATTGCCCTGCAAAAAAATGAGCAAAAAATTATCGGTGGCATTTTAGATAAGCTAAAAGAAGATAAAAACTACGAAGTTCAAGCAGAGTCCTTTAGAACTTTAGGTAAAAACTACGCTGCCCAACTTGAAAGCCAAAGACAATATCTTGAGTACTCGAATGCGATTTATTCCAGTATTACCTTTGTGCTTGCGACCTCTGAGCGCAATAAAATGTCTAATCCGCTGGGCTACAATACCTTTAGGTCGGTATTAAACGATACCAAGCGTGTAGCATCTCCCATACAGCAGGCGCGTCTAGGCTCTATGGTCAAACCCTTTGGTGACTTAGCAACCGCGACATTAAACGTAGTGAGCGCAGGTGCCTATTCTGCCTTTGCCGAACCGTTCAAATCATTTTTAGCGGCCACCTTTGACCGTTCTAACTATGACAATAGTGACTTAAGCCGCAGTGATAAAAAGTTTGCCGAAGAAAATGGCCTTAGAATTTATCAGCAGGCTGAACGTTTTATGTCTGAAATCGAGAAAGAACTGCAACAGGTTACCGCCCTCGATAATGATTTAGTCAGTATGCAAAAGAATTTAGATACGTTCCGTCGAGACCTCGACGGACATCTACGCAGTTATTTACAGCATGCCAGTATTGCCCGCACACCAGAAAACTACAGTCGAGTGATGAGCAAGGATGAGCAGACTCGTGCACTGGTGATTAGCGAGGCGAGCGCCAATATTAGCGCAAAAGCGGAGGCATTACTGGCATCAAACAGCAATGCTGAGTTAGTGCAATATATGATTAAAACCACTGAAAAAATTGATGAATTCCAAGAGTTCAAAGAGCGTTTTAATCAAATTACCTCGGCGATGTTGACCTTTTACGATAAGTTTGAACGATCAATTGCCACTGAACAAAACCCCTTTACCGACCCAAGCGATCGCGCTGTATGGGAGCAACACGCTAAAAGTGCACGTAACTATATTCGCCAGTCGAAGGAAGCGTTTACCAAAGCGTTTATGTAGCGGATTGTTGTAAGTAAGTGGTAGTAACGGCCATAATGTTATGGCGATTTTTCTATTTTGGTTTTGGGTTATCAAGAATAAAACAGGTAGTCAGAATCATATTCTGTTAGTAGGCGAGGATGATGAATCAACCCTATACAACAACTCAGTTTGACACCGATACCGCCACAATGGCGATATTTGATCCCGCGGCATTAACTCATCGCTGCGAAGATACGGCTGATTGGTGGTCTGTGCCGAGTGACGAAATTTTGGAAATCAATCAAGGTCATGTGCTATTTGTGGGACTCGGTGCCGATGGCTGTTATGAGGTTGAAATTTTCCGCAAGCTAGGTGAGGCTGGACTCAATTCGAATTATCTCTCTGCAAACTTAACAGTATTGTCAGGGTGCCTGTATATTGGCGCCGCCGAGCAGGTTCCTGCGGGAGATCTTGGAAACAACCTATGGCGGCGCTTTAATTTATGCTGTGCGAGGGAATATTGAGGTGAGAGTTTATCGGCTGACACCTAATAAACTGGTGGTGGAATATGAGCCAACCTCAGAAGATGCACTAAACGAGTTTACGTCTAGCCCATCACTTTAAGTGGCTTATTTATTTGCAGTCTATTTATCTATCCCAGTAAAAAGCCGCCGACCCTAGGCGGCTTTTGTGTAAATGTCATTTGTTATTATCCCAAAGTGAGCTACTTGTTCACATAACAACACTGAAATGTTGTTTGGGTACACTAAAATTTTTTATCATTTTGTCGTTTCGAATTCCTCAACGTTTTTTAAAAGGCGCAACTCACGTCCTGCTAATCACTGTATATGTACAGGTATAGCAGGAAACTGAAAGTTTTTGGGAAAGACTGAGCTAAACCGTATCGTTTTCTATTTTTTGGGAGTAAGTTTAACTAACTGAAGTTAATTAACTTTTTCAGCTTTAGGATTAGCATACCGCGGCAAAATACTTCTTGGTAAATAAGATCTCGATTTTCCACATAAAAATTTGTTGGAAACATATCGTGGTGGTGCTAAGTTTCTGTAAAATTAGTATTGTTTACTCGTTACATATCAATATTCAACTCCTTTTGAATTAGGTTTTATTCGAAGTACGGGTAATACACTGTTAGCTGAGTTTAACCTTCGCACATTTAAGGAAAATGATGTTTTTTAAGTTTATTAAGTTGGCTTTTGCTATCGTTGTTTTTTTCTCTATGCCACTAAGTGCCAAGGAAAGCACTGAATTTAAAATTAGAAATACGCATACCCTGCAAATAAAATCTGAAGTAAGCGGATTGGAGTACGAACTGTATATCCGCCTGCCTAACGATTACTCAGAAAATAACAAAAAATACCCGTTGGTATTATTAAATGACACAGGTTATTCAGTTGCAGTGGCGAGCGGCATTGTGCATCTGATGGCAGGCCGGGATATCGAGGATGTCATTATTGTAGGGATTTCATATTCCAAAGGGCATAACCTTTTGCTTAGTCGCACAAGAGACTACACACCAACATATGCCCCAAATGAAAAAAGGGGACATTCGCTCGAAGTTCAGAAGTATTCAGGTAAAGCCAGTCAGTACATTAGTTTCATTTCAGACGAGGTTTTACCTCTGATTAGTCAAACATATCGAATCAGACAGGATAAAAAAATATTTGTTGGCCATTCATATGGCGGATTGCTTGGAGCTCACATCCTAATGACTAATCCCGAGTTATTTGATGACTACATCTTAGGTAGCCCATCGTTCTGGTATGACAACAAAGTGATGTTTCGGATGGAAAGTGACTATGCAAAAAGTAATAAGGGTATGAAAGCAAGTGTGTTTATGTATATTGGCAGTGAAGAGGGTAGTATGGTTGAGCAAATGTTGGCATTTGAGAATCAGCTAAAATCACGAAATTATCAAGGCTTAAGCATTCAATCCAAAGTATTGCCAGGGTTGACTCATCACACTGCTTTTGCAGTGTTATTAACGGATGGCCTTCAAAAAGCAATTCCAAGAAAAAGCAAAGGCAGTTAACAAAAATTTTATCGCCAGCAAAAAGCGCTGGCTGCGACGTCAATCCACTGCGCGGTTTTTCGCGCTAAATGTGGGCGTTATGCATTTTTTGGGAAAAGAGAAACTATGGTTGTTGAAGTAAGGCGAGCAGAGCCATCAGATGCTAAAGCGATAAAAGGAATTTATGAGTGCCCAAATGCCTACACTGGCACATTACAACTTCCACTTCCTTCCTCCGATATGTGGGAAAAACGTTTCCAGAATATTCCAGATCATGTTTATGCGTATGTGGCACTAGTCGACGGTGAAGTCGTCGGTAATTTGGGCTTTGATCTATGTACCAATCCGAGACGTCGTCACGTTGGTACATTCGGCATGGGCGTAAAAGACGATGCTCAAGGTTTAGGTGTTGGTAGTGCTTTACTGAAAACGGTTATCGATTTGGCAGATAACTGGCTTAATTTGAAACGAATCGAATTGACGGTCTATGTGGATAACGAACGAGCGATCAATTTGTACAAGAAGTTCGGCTTTGAAATTGAAGGTGAGTCGAAAGCTTATGCGTTCAGAAATGGTAGCTACGTTGATGTTTACCATATGGCCCGCGTTGTGGCACATGCATGACAAACGCCTCAAGAGGGACTGTCAACGCGTAGCGTTTCCAGTCCCAAGCCGCGGTGGTTACGGTTGTTGTAAGTCTAAATAGACACCCAACCTTAATAGCGCAGTAGTTAACCTCCGACTATGCTTGGGTTTAGCATTGAACAAGGTGGTTTATATCTCGCCCCCGCAGAATCCAGATAAGTCTTGAACCCCTCTTTAAAATCACTCCCTATTATCTGAATTCTGATCCTTGCTGTCGCAGTGCGTTACTTTTTGAATAAAAAGTGGGTGATGATGCCTATTGGGGTAAAAACGATGAGGTTGGGTTGAGTCATTATTATTTGAACTTGAAGCGGTTTTTGCTATCGATGTTGCGGTGTAATTAATAGTTAAAGGGTCTGAGGAAGGTTTACTCAGACCCTAATAAGTACTCGGTTAAAGCAATAGCCAAATAGCGTTGACCGTTGAATGAGTCTATTTCGGAGGAGGGTTACACTGGTTTACAACACACTCCATATCTTAAGCTCGCTCTGCGATGGAGTTCATAGACTTCACAACCTAACAATGGCTCAGTTCTATTAAGAACTGCGCCAAAACGCTCAAAGTAGTCTTCATTAACTTGTTTTGCACTGATAAGTGGTACTTCAATATTGACATCTACACGACCTTTACGTATCAACGCGGGGTCAAGATTATCAAGATGATTTGTGGTCATTATGACAAGGCAATCATCAAGAGGAACGATTCCGTCTAACGCGTTTAGAACGCCACCTAAAGTAAGTGGTGGATTATCTACATTGCTTTCAGCAGCACGCGATACCGTCGCCTTTACACAGTCACAGTCCTCTATTAACAACATAGCTCCGGGTGGCACTTTTCTAATAGCCTTATGAATAGTGGCATCATTGACAGTCGATAGATTCAATATGTAAAGATCGCGATGATACTCAACAGCTAAGGCTCTCGCTATACCCGTCTTACCTGTACCCGTTTTGCCATGTAACAGTATGGTTAGCTTACTTACAACCGATTTTCCCCTACTGGCGAAGTTATCAACTTCCCTCATCAACTCCTGCTTAAACCCTTCATCTAGCACTAATTCACTAAAACCCGATGATTTCAATGTGCCGTAGCGACACCATTCGGTTTCTTCGAAAATATTCACTTTCGGCTCAGTAGAGATGTCTCCACGAGTATCTTCTAAAAAACGATATAGTTTATCTTTTGCCCACCATGGTGCACTTACCGTAATAGTATCGTATGCCATCGTACTATCGACCTTAGAGCGGGTAGCCAACATAAAACAACCAGCGTATTTAAACAGGTGCATACCGTAGCCGATAGACTTAACACTGACACGTCCGTCGTAACTCACACTATAGTCAAAGTACACGGCCTCAGAGATAGAGCGTGAAAAAAATGGAATAGTAGTATTACTGATCAAAAAGGACAGCTTATTGAATACCTCTGTGCGCGCCTGATGGCTATCGTCTATAGTGAGCCGCACAAACAGCAGACTACTGAGACAACTTAACAGCTTTGCGGGGACATCTTTTAGCATGTAGCCTACGAGTCCAATTAACGTAAATGTTAATACTCCAACAATGACAGCCGTCAACAAAGGATCACCATTGGTGAGCGCCTTTATTTGTAGTAATACCTCGTTCATTTACTCACCTTTACTATAAATGCCTCATGGACATAGTCGAGAATACTATCAACCGAGTCGATGATACTATCAAGGTATCCTCAGTATGTGCACTATCGCACGCGGTTAAAGCGACTTGATAAAGCAGCCTGACGAGCCCCTATTTATCACTAACTGTCGCCTTAGGCAGCGGCGATATTGTAGGAAATCAGGCTTTTAACATAAAAAACATTTAAGCATTCATTTTAAAGTACGTTGGTAAATATCAGGGATAGCGCCCGCTCATCAAAGAGCAGGACGCATCCACAGACTGACTTGAACAACATCCGTATTTAACTGCCAGTTCGCCATATATGGCTCTCGTTCATAAGCGTAGAACCCCTCGATTTCTATTCACCGAGTCGGCGAGCGAATGCCATAACAAGTCTGTATCTGTAGGTAACATAACCCGTACAAATCAAATCTCTTAAATATCGTTATGCTAAAGTTTAAATAAGAAAGCCGCCGATGACGGCGGCTTTTGTGTTTCGATTGTCCCGTAACCTTTGCGTTTTCTAGGTTACTTTACATCATCATTCGTGGTTCTAGAGCAAATACACGTTCAAGCTGCAGGCACCGTGGGCGCCGACGACGAGAGCTTGTTCGATATCGGCAGTTTTTGATGGACCCGCGATAAACACCCCAAACTCACCTGAGGCTAACGTGACTTCTTTAGCTGCCTGATGTAAGTTCGGCACAATCTTATTCGCTGGCAAGGCTAAGATAAGGTTTTCACAGATAAAGGGTGTCACTCTGTGGCCTAGATTCTTATTGTTAACCCAAATGGCACCATTTTCGGCAACGCCAATGTCACCCGGGATCACTGCATAATCTATATCCCTAAGCTCGTGGGCGGTGGGTGGCATTTCACGATTGGCTTTTATCCCATCAACTAAGGAGATCACTTGTAACCCTTGGGCGATAAGTTCATCCACTTTTGCTTGTAGGGCAGCAAGACCACCTTCTTTGTGCAGTGTGCCTGCCACAGTATTGAGGTTAGTCTCAAACTGTCCGACGAGGTTTTCGAGCCTTGGCTCCACTTCGATGCTTGGCATTGGGTGATTGATTAAGGCTGACAGTTTGAGCGCATTGAGAATTTCAAGTTTACTAGACATCTTATAGGCTCCTGTGTTTCTTAAACCAAGCTTCGAAGCTGGAATTGGGGGCGACTGGGAGTTCACGGTATTTGCCCCATGCGCCGCTAAATGGCTTGAGTAGACTACCGGGTAAAATGCGTAGCGCGGTTCTTGCCACACTCATAGAGCAATTTAGCATGGTTTCACTGGCCATAAATTTACCCACTAATGGCATATAACTATTTTTGCCATAAGGGAGTTGTCGTGCCTCAGCCTTAAGGCGTCTGTGGTGATGAATAATCTTATCGAGCGGTACTTTAGTCGGGCAGATAAAAGTACAGCTACCACACAAGGTACAGGCCCAAGCAATCGAGTTAGTGTCATCCAATTTAGCGCCAACGGCAATCCCGATAGGGCCGGGAATGGTGTAGTTGTAGCTATAACCACCGGAGCGGCGATACACAGGGCAAGTATTGAGACAGCCACCACAACGAATACACTTCAATGATTCTGCGAGGATTTTATCCTTGAGCATTTCAGTGCGGCCATTGTCGACGATAATAATGTGCATCTCACCTTCGGGCTGTGGGCCACGGTAAAAGGCGCTATAAGTTGTGACAGGTTGGCCGGTGGCATTGCGCGCCAGTGTTCGCAGTAAAACGGCAGCACTGTCGATATCAGGGACAATTTTGTCGATCCCCATTGAGTGCAACTGCAACTTAGGCAGGTTAGCGCCCATATCGGCGTTACCTTCGTTCGTGCAGACAACGACAGTACCTGTATTGGCGATTGCCATGTTCACGCCTGTCATCGCGGCATCGGCGCTAAGGAACTGTTCACGCAGGTGGGCACGGGCGGCGCGGGTTAAATACAAGGGATCGGCTGCCCCTGCTTTAGTGCCGAGTTTTTCATGGAAGAGATCACCGACTTCTTCCTTTTTCATATGGATAGCGGGCACCACAATATGCGATGGTGGCATTTGGGCGAGCTGAATAATGCGCTCACCTAAATCTGTGTCTATGACCTCAATACCCTGTTTTTCGAGGTAGGGATTAAGGTGACATTCTTCGGTGAGCATCGATTTAGATTTCACCAATTTTTTGACTTTGTGGCGGGATAAAATGTCATGGACAATACGATTGTGCTCGGCACCATCTTTTGCCCAGTGGACTTTTATACCATTAGCAATACAGCTTTGTTCAAAGGTTTCAAGGTATTGGGCAAGATGGGTTAGCGTGTGGAGCTTAATTTCTGAACCAAGCTGACGCAGTTGTTCCCATTCTGGGATGCTACCCGCGGCGCGGTCGCGTTTTTCTCTGAGCATCCAAAGCGCCTTTGAATGCCAGTCGACACGAGCTTCATCGCGACAAAATATATCTGCTTTGTGGGCATGCACTTGGGAGCCATGAGCCCCGTGATTATGTTGGTAAGCCATGGTGAGTCTCCTAAAGCGCCGCGTTGATCACTTGCGCTATGTGGCGAATTTCAATCGGCAATTGCTGTCTGCGGATCATGCCATCTAAGTGCAATAGGCATGAGGGATCGAAACCGACCACATAAGCAGCACCCGTTGCGGCATGGGATTGCGCTTTGTCTTTACCCATCTTGGCTGATACAGCGCCTTCATCAACGGCGAAAGTACCACCAAAGCCACAGCATTCATCGCGGCGATCGGGGTAAACAATTTCGATGCCTGCAATGTTGGCTAATACGGCTTCAACTTTATTGAATCTTGGCCCCATTTGCTCACTTGGTGTTGCAAGGCTTAACATCCGGATGCCATGGCAACTGAGTTGTAGGCTAATTTTATGCGCGAAGGGCTTGGTAAAGGCGGGGATCGGCGCAATGTCGTGTAAAAACTCGGTGAGTTCATAGAGTTTGTTGATCACAGCCTGGGCTTCTGGGCTGCTATCAAACTCATGGAAATTCTCTTTGGCGGCCACTAAGCAAGAAGCGGCGGGGCAAACAATAGCATCGCATTCCACACCCTTAAAGGCATTGAGCAATTTAAGGGTAGTACTGCGTGCTTCGTCGAAACAACCCGAGTTTGTCATTGGCTGGCCACAGCATGTTTGACCCGCGGGTAGAACCACTTGGTGTCCGAGTTTCTCTAATAATTCCAAGGTAGCAATTGCGACATCTGGCATCATTTGGTTGACTAGACACGGGATGAAAAGTGCGATTTTCATTGTGTTTTCTCTTTCTTGTTAGTGAGCGACATTGCCTTGCACTGTGACCCCAAAGTCCACACAAATGCTAAGGTAGTTGAACAAATATAGGCCTATCTTAGCGAAATAAGTAGTCCTAATTTAGAAAATGATCTTGTAGATTTTCTCAAAAATGAAAATGTTATATCCGTTTGATTTTAAATGGTTATTTGTGGTTTTTGCGGGCTGTTTTTTTGTAATAAAACAACCAAATAAATAATTAATGAGAAAAGTCTACAGTGCTAAATAAACGGGGCTAAAAATCACCCCGTTTGTAACATATTAACTCATTGACTATCGGCTACATTCTTCCAGTAAATAGGCTAAATGGCGGTAAGAAATACCACTGTGTTGAGTTAAACCTACCTCACACATGCGGTTAGCGTAATAGCCTTCTTTAATATCCACAGGGATAAGTTTTTTGATATTACGTAAGGCGCTGGCATTAATTTCAGGTTTATATAACCCTTTTTCACCGGCGTAACCGCAGCATTCAATTCCCGCAGGTTTTAACACTTGAGCAGAGCAGGCATTGGCAATTGCTTGCATCTTAGGTTCAAGTTTCATCTTACGGGCACTACAGCCTAAATGCAGGGCAACATTGACCTTTTTACTGATGTTAAGTTTGTTAAGTAGGTTGTCATGCATAAATTCGACAAGGTCGATAATTTGCACTTTAGGATTACCTGTTAAGGTTCTGTAGGTACAACTTAACGCATCAACCAGTACTGGCAACTTGCCGCCATTGGTCATTTTACTCACTGCATCGATAAGCTCTTGGCGTTTTGCATCGGCGTTTTTAAAGTCGCCTTTTGATTCCCACATTTGGCCACAGCATAAGTCGCGTGTTTTTTCTGGCGTGATGACGTTATAGCCAGCGCGTTCCAGTAGCGTCACAACGACTTCTGGTAGAGTGCGGTTATCGGGATCTTTTGGTGTTGGGCCAAAGGTTCTGCCGCCACATGCAGGGAAGTAAACCACGGTTTCTTGGCCGGCTTTAGCTGGTGATGGTTTTGGCAGTTTGCCGCCTTTCGGGAAATCAGGATTCCAATAGGGCACTTCTTTTGAAATTAAACGGCCGGTTTTCATCAGCGCGCCAGTAATGCCATCGCCGGTGATCTTGTGGATCACGCCAAGCATATCAAAACCTGTGCTGATCACTTGGTTAACTGCGCCAAAGTGTTTAGCTTGGAAATCTAATACTTTTTGCTCTGTGGTGGTGATATAAGGCGTGCGCAGTTTACGCACCAGTTGACCCATGCTGTTATCAACGGGACAGGCAATAGTACAAAGCTGACAGGCGGCGCAGGTATCAACTACATCATATTTAGCGGCGGCGCGCATTTCGGCTGCAGCAGCTTTATCACCGGACTGCTCTAAACGCTCAATTTCACGCAGGGTGGCAATACGCTGACGTGGTGAGAAGTTAAGGGCTGATGTCGGACAGGTCTTTTCACAGAAACCACATTCAATACATTTATCGACAAAATCATCGACCACTGGGCAAGGCTTGATGTTTTTAACGTGGACATTGCTATCATCGTTAAGAATAACGCCTGGGTTTAGAATACCTTGTGGATCAAATATCTGCTTGATGCTCTTCATCAAAGTGTAAGCATCTTGTCCCCATTCCTTTTCAACGAACGGCGCAACAGCACGGCCAGTGCCATGCTCAGCTTTCATTGAACCGTCGTATTTGTTAATCACCATATCGGCAATATCATCCATAAAGGCATGGAAACGATCGATATCGGCTTGAGTCGAGAAAGTGGGGGTAATAATAAAGTGGAAGTTGCCTGCTAACGCATGGCCATAGATACAGCCTTCAGGGTAACCATGCTTATGGAAAAGCTCTGTGATATCGTGCGCCGCAGCCGCAAGGTGCTCTAGTTCAAAGGCTACGTCTTCGATAATAACTGAGGTTCCCTTTGGACGTTCACCGCCAACAATCGGGAATAATCCTTTGCGCATTGCCCAATATTTGTCATAAACCGCAGGATTAGTACTAAATTCCATCGGGCGAATAAAGTCGAAGCCAGCAAGTTTTGCAGTAACATCTTGGGTATAGTTTTCGAGCGTTTGAGCATCATCAGCACGGGATTCAATGAGTAGAATCGCTGATAGGGCAGGGAGTTCAGACAGCCAATCTGGCATGCCAGGCTTACCCGTTACCGCTTTAATTGATGGCCAATCGAGCAGCTCTGCCGCAGAAACACTTTCACCATTAATCAGTGGAATGGCACGTGCGGCATCTTCCATATTGTGGAATACGGCCATGGCAGAGGCTTTAAATTTAGCTTCATTAACCGTGTGGTAAGTGACTTCGTTAATAAAAGCTAGCGTACCTTCCATGCCCACCATTAAGTGGTTAATGATGTCAAATGGGTCGGTAAAATCGAGTAACGAGTTAATACCGTAACCTGTGGTATTTTTAATGGAATACTTCTTACGGATCCGATCTGCCAATACCGTGTTATGACGAGTCATATGCGACAGTTCTGTCAGTGCTTCCAGTATTTTTCCGTGGGATTGTACGAAGGCCGCTTTTGATTTTTCACAGCCTGTATCGAGCTCTGTACCATCGGCAAAGAGGAGTTTTGCAGAAGCGATAGTCTGGTAACTGTTTTGCGCAGTACCACAGCACATGCCAGAAGCATTGTTTGCCACAATACCACCGATTTTGGCTGAGCCGATGGTGGCAGGATCTGGGCCTATTTTGCGGTTAAGCGGCGCAAGTACTGCGTTAGCATCTGAACCAATAACAGCAGCACCTAAGGTGATCTGTTTGGCATCGCTACTGACTTCAATCTTTCTAAATCCATCATGGCCAAGGATTAACAGAATACCTTCACCGATAGCCTGACCAGATAAACTGGTACCTGCAGCCCTAAAGGTCACAGGTGCATTATGCTTTCGGGCAACGGCTAAAGTTAATTTTACCTGTTCTAGGGTTTCTGCATGGACGACGACTTCAGGTACGATTCTGAAGTAGCTCGCATCGGTAGACCAAGCAAAACGGCGGACGGGATCATCCGTTACCGGATGATCGCCTAATTGCGTTCTTAGATCATCGATGACCAGTTTATAGTTAATCGACATAGCATCACTCTCTTTATTAATAGATTAAAGCCGAAGCCACACTCAGTGGCTTCGGGCACTCAATTAAATAAAACGGCTTAGAATCCACCCCATAGGGTAGCTATCGTGCCTGCCAGTAAGGCATAACCAATGGCAACAGGCATTGTTTTACGAATAATTTCTGATTCTCTACCTGCCATACCCACGACCGTTGCTGCGGCGACCACGTTCATTACGCACATCATGTTACCGGCGTTTGCACCGATACCTTGCAGTGCCAATACCAGTGTGTGGTTCATGCCAACATTGTCGGCCACACTGTATTGCAGACTGGAGAACATCATGTTCGAGAAAGTGGCTGAACCTGATAGGAAGGCACCAAAAATCCCCACAATAGGTGCCATCCATGCCCATACCGCGCCCATGGAGCCAGCCAACATATCCGCTAAAGCGACAGGCATTGAGGCAAGGCCTGCACCATTAGCGCCTGAGTTTAAGAAGATCTTCACCATAGGCACTGACGCACCTAGTGAAATAATAGTTGGCAACATGGACTTACATGAAACACCGACAGTTTGCTTAATCGCTGGGCTTTTCATTTTGAACAGGAAGAAACCGAGAATACACACTGCAACAAAGAAGGCACCTGGTGCATATAGCGTCGCGAAGCTCGCTTTAAGCTCAGTGCCCATTAGGCCTGTCCAGCTAATGTTAAAGCTTGATAACCATGCTTTAAGCGGCATAACTGTACGAGATAACACCAACAGCGCGGCCATGATGATATACGGTGTCCAAGCGGCAATTTGTGAAAACTTGGCTTTCGCGTCTATTTTCACACCTTCTTGGTTGTCATTCTCTGCAAAATCATTCCAAGGTGTTTTAGGGAGTAAGTAGCCTTTACGTGCTACTGGGATCACTAAAGCCATACCGATCAATGCACCGATAACGGCAGGGAATTCTGGGCCTGCAAGGTAGTTGATGATCCATGCGGGGACGGTAAAGGCAAGACCCGCAAAAAGGGCAAATTTCCAAATTGCTAAGCCTTCTTTAAAGGATTTATTGCGGCCAAAAAATCCTGTCAGCATAGTCACCATAACCAGCGGAATTAATGAACCCGTGATTAAGTCGATAGTGATCATATGCATGACGATATATCGAGCGTAACCGGCATAGGTACCGCCATGGGCAGCAAACTGCTCAGCAGCCATGCTTACACCACCTTGGATCAGGCCCTGTTCCATCCCAAAGAGTACGGGTAGACCAATTGCACCGAAGGATACGCAGGCTGAGTCAGCAATCAAAGCTACAACGGCTGCGGCAACGGGTGGTACACCCAGTAATACCAATAGTGGTGCGCCAATCGCTGCGGGGGTACCAAAACCTGCACTACCCTCAATAAAGGCTCCAAATAACCAACAGATGATAATGACCTGCACACGGGCATCGGCACTGATGTTAGTAAAGCCTGCGCGGATTGTGTCCATGGCACCTGAGTATTTCAGGGTATTGAGTAGGAACACGGCACCAAAAATGATGGTTAATGGTGTAATGGCTGATAACAGTCCCTCTAGGACCGATGCTGCCAGTAATGTGGTATCCATCTGCCAAATAAACACGGCGGCGAGCGCTGTGACTACCATAGAGATGGGCATAGCCTTAGATGCTGGCATTCTGAGTAATACCAAAAAGAGCATTACACTGAGCACTGGCGTCAAGCTAGCGAGGAGTTGAAGTATTGTCATGCTTGCCTCTTCATAAAGTGGTCTGACTTATTATTTATATTGGATTCTTGCTTTTGCCTTCATGTCGACTCTCAGACCGAGATATCGCAGTATGGACTGTCAATTATCATGGTCACGACATTCTGTGGTGTGTACTAGACGCTATTCAGGGTCTGACTAATATGATCTAGATCATCTTGGGTGTTAAATGAAATGCTAATTTACAGGGCTGCGGGGCGCTTCTCTCATAGGATTATTCTATCTGTGATCTCGATCACTTAGTTTGTGGTGTGGATATCAGTTTTGATTATATATGTTTAATTCAATGATGATTTTGGTTATTAAAAATAGAACTATTACTCAGATTAGCTGCCAATATTGCAATTAACTGATCCATTTATTTCATTAATGACCATTGAATGGATTTTTTGAACATTTTTAAGATGTGATTAAGGTCGCATGTATTGAGGTGAGTGAATTTTTGCACTAATGAGGTTTTTGCTTAACTGATTGTATGTAAGGTTTTTTTAATGGTTTTCTTGAGTTTTTTATTAGTGACTTAGATCACCTTTTAAATGATGTGGAAATTTAGTGTGATGAATATCACTTAATTAATTATGTTTTATTTTGAAAGTTAATAACTGTTAATAAAGTTAATTTCACTTAATTTGGGCGAACAATCAACATTATTCAAGAGTGTCGTTTGTGTAATACGTCAATAGCAATGTTAAAAAATGATGAACATCTAATAAGTTAAAGAATATTATTCAGAGAACAGTCCCCCAAAAGTGCCCTGAAATTCTTAAGTTGACTGGGTAAATTCTGTTTTAACTTTTATCAAACTGGTTAGTTGTTATTTTTGACTCGTTAAAATAACTTACTGCCCCAGCCCAATTTGGTTCTTAATACGTGGAAATAATTATGCCCTTTGGGATGAATTAGCCTTAAACGCTCAGAACTGCGGCGTATTATGATTTCATCGCCGGGTAACACGGCCAAATGCACATGACCGTCGCAACTCACCTCAAGATTCTCGCCATTTTCAGGTGACACGACCATCTTAATCGTGCTGCATGCATCGACTACTATCGGACGGCAAGATAAAGTGTGTGGAAACATGGGAACTAAAATCAATGCCTGCAGATTAGGGGTTAGAATAGCGCCTCCAGCCGAGAGGGCGTAAGCAGTAGAGCCTGTTGGCGTTGACACTATCATGCCGTCGGCACGCTGGCTGTACATAAACTGATCGTCAATATAGACTTCAAATTCAATCATATGAGCGATTTTACCCGGATGGAGCACCGCTTCGTTGACGGCGGTGTTGCTCGCTTTTAGCATACCGTGGCGATAGACTTCGGCTTCGAGTAAGAATCTATGCTCGGTATCGAACTCCCCATCAAGTACTCTGGCGAGTGCCTCTTCAAAGGCATCGGGTGGTAAGTCTGTTAAAAAGCCTAAATTACCGCGGTTAACGCCAATTACGCCCAAATCGAAGCGGGCCAATACTCTTGCCGCGCCAAGCATGTTACCGTCACCACCGACGACTATGGCTAAATCGCAGCGTGCACCAATTTCCAATAAATCGACAGCTTCAATGTTGGTGCCTAATTCGGTGGAAACGCGCTCTTCTGCTAAGACTTCATAGCCTTGCATCGTCAGCCAATGGTGTAGGCGTTTTAAGGTTTGATTTGTCCCTAGGTGATGCGGTTTGCCAATAAGGCCAATGGTATGAAACTTTGTGGTCATATTTATGCTAGATCTGGCCTTAGGCCTTGAAACGTCAAAATTGATCCCCATAATATGCCCAGAGTATTTCAGAAACAAAGCATTTTTAGCTGGAGTGAAAATGAGCAACGAATCGATTAAAGCAGAACAGGATCTGATCCAAGAGGGTGTAGAGTCTGAAGTATCTACCGCAGAAGCAAGTCTTGTTGATGAGCTTACCCAGGCCAATTTCCGTATTGAAGAGTTGGAACAGTTACTCGCTGACGCTTTGGCGAAAGTTGAAGAGCAGAAAGATTCCGTCATCCGCGCCGCCGCCGAGGTCGATAATATTCGTCGCCGTGCCGCCATGGATGTGGAAAAGGCCAATAAATTTGCATTGGAAAAGTTCGCCAATGAATTGTTACCAGTGCTTGATAATATGGAGCGCGCTCTGATGGGGACAAACCCAGAAGATGAAGCGACTAAAGCAATTTATCAAGGCGTTGAGTTAACGCAAAAAAGCTTACTTACTGCAGTGGCTAAATTTGGTGTTAAACAAATTGATCCACAAGGAGAGTCATTTAACCCTGATCAACATCAAGCCATTGGTATGCAGCCAAGTGCGGATTTTCCTGCAAATACAGTGATGTTAGTGATGCAAAAGGGCTACGAGCTAAATAGTCGTTTACTGCGTCCTGCTATGGTAATGGTATCGCAGGGCGGCCCTAGCCAAGAAACGGCGACCATTGATATTGAGGCGTAAGCTGAGATCTCGGTAGGCTTATCCAAGAGATAAAACGAAAAGGACTGCAACGGCAGTCCTTTTTTTATTGGGGAACAATTATCTTAATTGAGCTTTAGTTTTAGCTACTGTGCTAAATAAGCATTTATTTGGGCCAAAATACCTTCAGCATCCAGTTGCAAGTCATGGGTGACTTCCTCTGGTGAACCGTGCTTAATAAACTCATCGGGTAGACCGATTTGCAGCACAGGTTTTGGCATTTTGAGTTTTTGGAGCAATTCAAGTACTCCAGAACCCGCGCCGCCCATAATGGCATTTTCTTCTACGGTGACTAGGATATCGTGGGTCTGCGCCATTTCCGTCACTAGCTCGGCATCGAGCGGTTTGACAAAGCGCATATCGACAACCGTGGCATCTAAGTTATCGGCCGCAGTTAAAGCTGAGGCGAGTGTTGTACCAAAGTTTAACAGAGCAATACGCTTACCTACACGTTTTATGACACCTTTACCAATAGGAAGTGCTGTCATGGCTTCCACTTGAGTAGCCCCCGTTGCACTGCCTCTTGGATAACGCACCGCACTCGGGCCTGCATTGTAACAGTAGCCGGTATAGAGCATTTGGCGACATTCGTTTTCGTCCGACGGCGCCATAATCACCATATTGGGGATGCAGCGCATAAAGCTTAAATCGAACGCCCCTTGGTGGGTTGGACCATCGGCACCGACGATACCGCCACGATCAATGGCAAATAACACGGGTAAACGTTGCAGAGCAACATCGTGGATCAGCTGATCATAACCACGTTGCAGGAAGGTTGAATAGATTGCTACAACAGGTTTATAGCCTTCACAGGCAAAACCAGCGCCTAAGGTTACTGCATGTTGCTCGGCAATGGCTGCATCAAAATATTGCTTAGGGAATCGCTGGGAAAACTCTACCATCCCCGAGCCTTCACGCATGGCGGGCGTAATGCCTAATACTTTGTCATCTTGTTCGGCAATATCACATAACCATTTACCAAATACCTGTGAAAAGGTTGGTAAACCAGGGGTTGTACTGGGTTTTTTAAATTGTGTTGGATCGAATTTAGGTACTGCGTGCCAGCCAATAGGATCTTTTTCCGCAGGTTCGTAACCGCGACCTTTTTTGGTCATGATGTGAAGTACCTGTGGGCCTTTGAGGTTACGCATATTACGCATAGTTTCAACCAATGCGTCTACATCATGGCCATCAATTGGACCTATGTAGTTAAAACCTAACTCTTCAAATAAAGTGCCCGGAACAACCATGCCTTTAAGATGCTCTTCAGTCCGTTTCGCCATTTCTTTTATGACAGGCATACCCTTGAGCACTTTCTTACCGCCTTCACGTAGTGTGGTATAGAAACGGCCAGACATGAGTTGTGCTAAGTGATTATTGAGGGCACCGACATTTTCTGAAATCGACATTTCGTTGTCGTTCAGTACCACGAGCATGTCATTGTGCAAGTCGCCCGCGTGGTTCATGGCTTCAAACACCATGCCGCCAGTCATAGCGCCATCGCCGATCACGGCAACAACTTTACGCCCTGCCTGTTCTTTTTCTGCGGCAACGGCCATGGCAAGGGCAGCACTGATTGAGGTACCTGAGTGACCGACACTAAAAGTGTCGTATTCACTTTCTTCACGCCAAGGAAAAGGATGTAAACCATTCTTTTGCCTAATAGTGTGCATTTTATCCCGACGACCAGTCAGGATTTTATGGGGATAAGCCTGATGCCCAACATCCCAAATTAATCGATCAAATGGGGTGTTGTAGACATAGTGCAAGGCAACCGTAAGCTCTACCGTGCCAAGCCCAGAGGCGAAATGTCCGCTGGACATGCCAACAGACTTAAGTAGAAACTCCCTTAATTCATCGGCCACTTGCGGTAAAAGGGCCTGAGGAAGTTGGCGGAGTTCATTAGGGGTATTGGCTTGTGCCAACACAGGAAACTGAGAAATGTCCAAACTCATAGCGAGATACTTCGTCTCTTATTATATTCTTCGCTCAATGATATAGCGGGCGAAGTCTGCAATTAACTGGCTATTGTATGGCAATTTAGCCAGCGCTGATAGTGCCTCTTGGATCAGTTGTGCTGCTGTGTCTTTCGCTCCCTGTAGTCCAAGCAGTTGTGGAAAAGTGCTCTTATTTGATTCTGTGTCCGAACCTTGTGGTTTGCCCAATTCTTCTGTAGTCGCAATGATATCCAGAATATCGTCTTGCACTTGGAAGGCAAGTCCTACCGCATGGGCAAATGTCATCATGGTTTGATATTGATCTTTAGGCGCATTCGCGGCGATCAAGGCTAACTCAACGGCGCAACTGATAAGTGCGCCCGTTTTCATATTATGTAGCTGAGTTAATGCCTTAAGATCAATTTGTTTATCGGTTGAGGCTAAATCGATTGCTTGACCGCCACACATACCACGGTAACCTGATGCTTTTGCTAGGGCCCTAACCATGGCAATATGTTGCTCGCTGCTTATTCCTGGAACGGCTTCAGTCACAATCTCAAAGGCTAAGGTTTGCAGCGCATCTCCAGCAAGAATCGCCGTCGCTTCATCAAAAGCGATATGAACGGTAGGCTGACCACGGCGCAGCGCATCATCGTCCATTGCCGGTAAATCATCATGGATTAAAGAATAGGCATGAATGCACTCAATAGCAGCAGCACAGGCATCTAATTTTTCTAAAGTAACCCCGAACATTTGCCCCACACTGTAAACAAGGAAGGGACGAATGCGTTTGCCTCCTAGCAAGGCACCATATTGCATTGCCGCTTTCAATTGGGGGGCGGTATCTTCAAGCGTACTAAAACGCTGTTTTAATTGGGTATCAACTCGCAGTTGATACTCTTGAATTGTACTGGCTAACACGCTTATTCACCCTCAACGGCATAGGGAGATAGGGGCGCATTTTCATCTTGTTTTAGTAAAATGGCCACTTTTTGTTGGGCTTGTTCGAGCTTAGCTTGGCTATTGCGAACAAGATTAATACCACGTTCAAATTGCTTTAACGCGTCATCGAGAGAGATATCACCCTGTTCTAACTCTGAGACTATTCGCTCGAGTTCACCAAGGGATTCTTCAAAACTGAGATTTTCGGGTTTCTTCGCCACGTCTATGCTTCCTTTGGTTTAGCGGACACAAGGTATATCAGGGCGGCTCAAGGGTCAAATTCCAACGACGGATATTTGCTCAATAGCACGCTTTGTCGCTGAATTTTTTTCAGAAAATATAAATTACCGCTAAACTTGCTTAGTGCTTGTCCGATAACGGACAATAGGCCTAGCTAGGTTGTAATCAGGTGATAACATCAACGATAAGTCTCAAGTGAAGATGAAAGTGTTATATATTTGGGATAACGCGAGTATAACTTTATCAATAGAGTCAGTATGATGTCGTCGATAACAAATATTGAGGAGCCGTTGTGGATTTAGCTACATTAATAGGATTAGTGGGGGCCTTTGCTTTTATCCTCGGCGCTATGGTGACCAGCGGCGGCCTGATGATTTTTTTTGATGTACCTTCGATTTTTATTGTATTTGGTGGTTCTTTCTTCGTTGTAATGATGAAGTTTAATTTAAAACAATTCTTCAGTGCAGTAAAAATTGCGGTTAAAGCTTTCATGTTTAAGATTGATAAACCTGAAGAATTGATTGAACAATCTGTGACTATGGCAGATGCTGCCCGCAAAGGTGGATTCCTCGCACTAGAGGAAGCGCAAATTAGCAACAGTTTTATGCAAAAAGCCGTGGATATGTTAGTGGATGGTCATGACGGCGAGGTGGTGCGTGCCGCCCTTGAAAAGGATATTGATTTAACCGAAGAGCGTCATCGTAATGGTATTGCCATTTTCAGAGCATTTGGTGACGTGGGTCCAGCAATGGGGATGATAGGGACTTTAGTCGGTCTCGTCGCGATGCTTTCTAATATGTCAGATCCTAAATCCATTGGGCCAGCGATGGCGGTTGCTCTTTTAACTACTTTATATGGTGCTATGTTAGCTAACATGGTCGCTATTCCTATCGCAGATAAACTTTCCCTACGTATGGGAGAAGAAATGCTGAATCGTAATTTAATTATGGATGCGGTGTTAGCAATTCAAGATGGTCAAAATCCTCGTGTCATTGAAGGTTTTCTAAAGAATTATCTTGCTGAAAAACAGCGGAAAATTGATACGACGGACGGAGAGTAGCTCATGGCGAAGTGCAAGTGTCCACCACCGGGAGCGCCGCTCTGGTTGGCAACATTTGCTGACTTGATGTCCCTATTGATGTGCTTCTTCGTATTGTTATTATCATTTTCCGAAATGGATGTATTGAAGTTTAAGCAGATCGCAGGGTCAATGAAGTTTGCTTTCGGTGTGCAAAATAAGGTTGAAGTGAAGGATATCCCTAAGGGGACATCGGTGATTGCGCTGGAATTTCGCCCCGGACGTCCCGATCCAACGCCGATTGAAATTATTAATCAGCAAACGAATGAAATGACGGAGCCAGTGCTCGATTTTCAAGCTGGAGAGGATGACAGTGCTGGTGGGGTTCAACAGCAACGGGGTGAACAGCGTGGTGGAGAGGCAAGCTCTACGGCTCAGGAAACCGCAGAGGCAGTTAAAGCGGATGCGGCTGCTGCACAGGATAAAATCAATCAGCAAGTGAAGAAGATGGCTCAGGAATTAAATAAAGAGATCATCGATGGTGCGATTGAGATTGAATCACTCGGGCAGCAAATCATTATTCGTATTCGTGAAAAAGGCTCTTTTGCTTCGGGATCTGGATTTCTTCAACCTCGATTTAAACCTGTAGTGCGCTCGGTGGGGGAGCTATTAAAAGATGTACCGGGGGTTATTACCGTTGCAGGTTACACTGATGATATGCAGATAAGTGATGAGCTCTATAGCTCTAACTGGGATTTATCCAGTAAACGTGCTGTCGCGGTGGCCCACGAGTTAGTCCAGGTGAAAGGTTTTGACTCTAAACGCATGAAAGTGGTTGGTATGGCTTCTAACAATCCGATAGTGCCTAATGATTCACCAGAAAATCGTGCCCGTAATCGCCGAGTTGAAATTGCGATCGAACAAGGTAAGGCAAAAGAGTCTGAAGAAATTCAGCTCAAGAATTCACCTTAACACTCGGTGAGCAAAGAATAAAAAACCGCGTCTTTCACGCGGTTTTTTTATCGTTGAGTTTAGGGCGTGTTGTCACAGTTCGAGTATTTGATGGCAGAGGAGAATATTGGATTGATTGAAATAGGTGCGTCAATAGCAGCGGGTTTGTTATAATCCTCCGATTATTCTTTTTAAACCAATTTTGCTGTTTTCAAAATTGCCCGCGGAAATCCCATGAAGTTTATTGTAAAGCTGTATCCAGAAATCATGATGAAGAGCAAACCTGTGCGGATGCGCTTCACCAAAATGCTCGAAACTAATATCCGTAATGTGCTTAAAAAAGTTGACGAAGATGCCAAAGTGCAGCGTCAATGGGACCGAATTATGGTGATGGTGCCAAAGCATAAGCCTGAATTAGCTCAGGCCTTTGGTGAGCGTCTTGCTTGTATTCCTGGAATTGCTCACGTCGTACAGGTTGATGAGTATAGCTTTGAATCCGTGGATGATATTTATCAACAAGCTCTACCGGTTTACCGCGATCAAATTGCCGGTAAAACCTTCTGTGTACGGGTTAAGCGGACTGGCGATCACGACTTTAATTCCATTGATGTGGAGCGTTATGTGGGGGGCGGTTTAAATCAGTTTACCGATGCGATTGGGGTGCGTTTAAAGAATCCTGATGTCACCGTTAATCTGGAAATTGACCGCGACAAACTTTACATGGTGACTAAGCGTATTGAGGGTTTAGGTGGTTTCCCTATGGCAACACAAGAAGATGTGTTGTCATTGATATCCGGCGGTTTTGACTCAGGTGTCTCTAGCTATCAATTTATCAAAAAGGGTGCTCGTACCCATTATTGCTTCTTCAATTTAGGTGGCGCGCAGCACGAAATAGGTGTTAAGCAAGTGGCTTATCATCTTTGGAAAACCTATGGTGAATCCCATAAAGTTAAATTTGTTTCAGTCCCCTTTGAGCCTGTGGTTGCCGAAATTTTAGAGAAAATCGACAATGGTCAAATGGGCGTTGTATTGAAACGTATGATGATGCGCACCGCGGCAAGAATTGCTGAACGACTTGGCATCCAAGCTTTGGTTACCGGTGAAAGTTTAGGCCAAGTATCGAGTCAAACCTTAACCAACTTGAACGTCATTGATCGTTGTACTGAACTGCTGATCTTGCGCCCATTAATCGCAATGGATAAACAGGATATCATCAACGAAAGTCGCAGGATCGGT
Source organism: Shewanella sp. JNE2 (assembly GCF_023159115.1). Lineage (NCBI taxonomy): Bacteria > Pseudomonadati > Pseudomonadota > Gammaproteobacteria > Alteromonadales > Shewanellaceae > Shewanella > Shewanella sp. JNE2. Next base: position 1,352,900 of record NZ_CP096169.1, read on the forward strand.
ACCGAAGATTTTGCTAAATCAATGCCAGAGTATTGTGGTGTTATCTCACAAAAACCCACCGTCAAGGCAGTACTCGCCAAGGTTGAAGCGGAAGAGAAGAAGTTCTCTGAAGATTTAATCGACCAAATTGTCGCACAGGCCGTCACCATTGATATTAGAGAGATAGCAGAACAAATGGACACTCGAATCACCGAGACTGAAACTGTCATCGCCATTGAGACTAATGAAGTGGTTATCGATATCCGAGCACCAGAAGAAGAGGAACATAAACCTCTTAATATTGAAGGTGTTGAGGTAAAGCGAATCCCATTTTTTAAATTAGCGACCCAGTTTGCCGATCTCGACAAGCAAAAGACCTATTTGCTCTACTGTGAGCGAGGTGTCATGAGTAAGCTGCAGGCGCTATATTTAATTGAACAGGGATATACCAACGTAAAAGTGTATCGCCCATAAATTTAGTACACAAAAAAGCCGCATTTTGATGCGGCTTTTCTCTGGGTTCCCTCAATTGATGGACAAATCGAGTGGAATGAGAGGATTATTTGGTTTTAACAACTTGTTGTGCTGGTGTCGCTTCTTTCTCATCGGCAATGAGCAGAGTGGCTTCTTCTAAAGCTTCTTGGTGCATTTTTTCCATTGTTGTTGTCAAGTCTGCACTGATACTTGCTTGTAGATCTGCTGTGTCGATGACGATTTCGTCAACAAACGCATTGGCACTCACATGTGCACTGAGTGTTGAAACTAACACAAACGCAAACACAGATTTTAAATTGAACATAGTCGCCTCCGGGCTGACAAAGTAACGCTGTCAGACATTCCCATCATCGTTCTCGAGATTGTCCAACCAAGGTGTTTCATTGGCGCAAAATTTAACCAAAATCACTGGCCTTTACAAACGATTAAATGTAACAATACGGATTAGAAAAACTAATTAAAAATTGAGATAGAGATCACTATGTCAAGACGATTACCACCGCTTAATGCGGTTAAAGCATTTGAAGCCGCCGCACGGCACTTGAGCTTTACTCGAGCCGCTGAAGAATTGTTTGTTACTCAAGCTGCGGTGAGTCATCAAATAAAGGCATTAGAAGACTTTCTCGGATTAAAATTATTTCGCCGAAAGAATCGTTCTTTGTTGTTAACTGAAGAAGGGCAGAGTTACTTCCTCGATATTAAAGATATCTTTATCCAACTTGCCGATGCGACAGATAGATTATTGGCGCGAAGTGCAATAGGTTCTTTAACTGTGAGTATGTCGCCCAGTTTTGCCATCCAATGGCTAGTACCTCGGCTTGCTAAGTTCAGTGAGAAAAATCCTGATATTGACGTACGTATAAAAGCCGTCGATAGCGAGGCGAGTTCTTTAACGGACGATGTGGATGTCGCTATTTATTACGGTCTTGGTAATTGGCCAGGGCTTCGTGCCGATAAGCTGAGAAATGAAGTATTAATTCCTGTGTGTTCCCCGCTGCTACTCAACGGTCCTAAACCTCTATCTCAACCTAGTGATTTAAAGTATCACACGCTACTGCATGATATGAGTCGTCACGATTGGCAGGCATGGTTTAGGCAATGTGGGATTACCGATATTAATGTGAATCAAGGGCCTATTTTTAGTCATTCGTCTTTAGTATTGCAGGCGGCAGCCCATGGTCAAGGGGTTGCTCTGGGTTACAGCGTGCTGGCACGCCCCGATATCAAAGCTGGGCGGCTTGTGTGCCCATTCCAAGAAGTCTTGGTCAGTAAAGATGCTTACTACTTAGTTTGCCAACAAAATCATGCCGAGCTGGGTAAAGTGGTGGCGTTTCGCGAATGGATGTTAGATATGTTTGCCGAGGAGTCTCGCAGTGAGTTGTTGCCCGGATAAGCCGAGTTATGTATTGGAAGGGGAGCCTGCGAGTACTTTGATTTTATTGGCCCACGGTGCGGGGGCTAACATGGATTCTGATTTTATGCAGGCCATGTCGGCGGGATTAGCTGCTCAGGGCTTTCGAGTGATGCGCTTTAACTTTCCTTATATGCAGGCGAATGCTGTAGATGGCAAACGGCGTCCACCGGACCGTGCGCCTAAATTGCTCGCGTGTTTTACACAGATGCTCGATATCGCCCACTCACAATCACAAGTTGAACGTGTAGTGTTAATGGGGAAATCCATGGGCGGGCGTATGGCGGCCCTATTAGCCTGCGATCCTGCATTAGCGGCGCGCATCGATAGGGTGATTTGTTTAGGTTATCCTTTTGTGCCACTCAAAGGCGGCGAGCCTAGATTGGAACCTTTGAATGAATGCCAAGTCCCAGTATTAGTCGTACAGGGTGAGCGGGATAAGTTTGGTGGCAAAGCGCAGATCCCAAGCTGGCCCTTGAAAGCTGAGATAGGATTGGCTTGGATAACCGACGGCGATCATAGTTTTGTCCCAAGAAAGTCGTCATGCGCTAGTGAAGCCGCTAACCTTGCACGTGCTATTGATTTATCAAGTGAATTTATTCGTGAGCTTAATGTTGAGCGAATAAATGTTGAATGAGTTAATCCCATTCCAGCAGGAGCGTTAAATGCGTAAAGGTTTATTGTTACTCGCCGCCGTAAGCGGATTCTTAGCCGTCGCCTTAGGGGCTTTTGGTGCCCATGGTTTAAAAGCGGTCGCGCCACCAAACTTAATCGAAGTCTTTAACTTAGGTGTGCAATATCATTTCTACCATACCTTTGCCCTCATCATGGTTGCCTTCTCGGGCCAATGGTTAACCTCGCGTTTACTGGACTGGTCGGCATATCTCTTTGTCACAGGCATAGTACTATTTTCGGGTTCACTATATGGACTGGCCTTGTTTGGGACTAAGTGGTTAGGTCCTATTACGCCTATGGGTGGTGGTTGTTTTTTACTCGGTTGGTTATTATTTGCCGCCGCGGTATGGCGTCACAAAGTTATCGACGGTCACGAGTCTTAATCATTGATGCTTATGTGAGTTAATAGGCTTAGGGCGCACCTAAGCCTTTTTTATTTCTCTAATCGCAATTCAAGGTTCCGCAGTAGGCAAATAGGGCATTTGTGGATTGAAATTGGTATACTGGCGCCCAAATCGATAGTCAGCCAATGCTTTGGCTTGGATTTCTCAGGGATCCCCATGAAAAACCTATTTTTATTTTGCCGCGCAGGTTTTGAAAAAGAATGCGCTGCAGAAATCCAACAGCGAGCCGGTGAGCTCAATGTGGGTGGCTTTGTTAAAGCCAACAATAACGACGCTTATGTTGTATACCAATGTTTTGAAGAAGACGCTGCCGATACATTAGTCAAACAATTACCTTTAGATTCGCTCATTTTCGCCCGCCAGATGTTTGCTGCTAGCGACTTGTTAGTCGACTTGCCTGAAAATGACAGAATAAGCCCAATCGTTGCGGCGCTCAGTGACGTCAGCAAAGCGGGTGAAGTGCGGGTTGAAACACCTGATACGAACGAAGCGAAAGAGCTCTCGGCTTTTTGCCGTAAGTTCACTGTGCCGTTACGCCAGCATTTGAAAAAATCAGGTAGTTTGCTTGCGCAGGAAAATCCCAAACGTCCGATTATCCACGTGTGTTTTATTGGCCCCGGCCGTGCCTATGTGGGTTATTCCAACAGTAATAACAGTTCGCCACATTTTATGGGCATTCCACGCCTTAAAATGGCGGCGGATGCACCGAGTCGTTCTAGTTTGAAACTCGACGAAGCCTTTGGCCAATTCGTGCCTAAGGAAGAGCAGGAAGAACGTATTCGCAGTGGCATGAATGCAGTGGATTTGGGCGCTTGCCCAGGGGGATGGACTTACCAATTGGTTCGCCGTGGTATGTTTGTGTCAGCGGTTGATAATGGCCCCATGGATGAAAAACTGATGGAAACGGGTCAAGTGAAACATTACCGTGAAGACGGTTTCCGTTTCGAGCCGCAGCGCAAAAATATCTATTGGTTAGTATGTGATATGGTTGAGAAACCTGCGCGCGTTGCCGAACTGATTGAAGCTTGGGCGATTAACGGTTGGTTTAAGGAAGCGATTTTTAATCTTAAATTACCGATGAAGAGTCGCTATAAAGAAGTGACTGCCATTCTTGAGACCATGCAGACGATTCTTAAAGAGAATGGTGTGACTGATTTTAAAGTGCAGTGTAAGCATCTTTATCACGACCGTGATGAAGTGACAGTGCATTTATGGCTACGTCCTAATACCGCGTGGAATTAACTATGCGGGTGTGAGCTAACACCACTGTTTATTAAAAATAACAAAAAGCCCCAAAGGAAACCTTGGGGCTTTTTAGTTTAATGCGTTCGCTTCAATCTTAACTTAGGCGATCGAGTACCGCTTGAGTGAAGTCTGTGGTGCCGTGGGTGCCGCCTAAATCGCGAGTCGTACGGTCGCCTTCTTCGATCACTGCAGATACTGCTTTACGGATTTGTTCCGCTTTATCAGCCATGCCTAAATATTCCAGCATTTGAATCGAGGCCAAAATGACGGAGGTTGGATTGGCGAGGTTTTTACCGGCGATATCGGGTGCACTACCATGAACCGCTTCGAAAATTGCTGCATCACGGCCAATGTTTGCGCCCGGTGCCATACCTAAACCACCGACTAAGCCAGCACACAGGTCAGATAAAATGTCACCGAATAGGTTGGTGGTCACGATCACATCGAAGTTCTCTGGGTTCATGACTAACTTCATGCAGGTTGCATCGACGATCATTTCTTCGGTTTTGATGTCTGGGTAGCGTAGGCTCACTTCACGGGCCACTTTCAGGAACAAGCCTGAAGTTGACTTCATAATGTTGGCCTTGTGCACGATAGTGACTTTTTTACGGTTTTCTTTACGGGCCAGTTCGTAGGCGAAAGTGGCGATTTGCTCTGCGCCTTGGCGAGTCACAATACTGGTGGCTTCAGCGGTTAAACCATCGTCTGACACTTTTTGGCCGTGGCCAGAATACATACCTTCGGTGTTTTCACGTACTGTGATGATATCAATGTTTTCGTAACGGGCTTGGGTTCCCTTGAAGGACAATACTGGGCGCACGTTCGCGTACAGGCCGAATTTTTTACGTAATGTCACGTTGATAGAAGTGAAGCCTTCACCTACTGGTGTTGTGAGTGGACCTTTAAGTGTGATGCGATTTTTTTCGATAAGTTCTAAGGTACGCTGTGGAAGTAACTCGCCTTGTTTTTCGAGTGCTGTTAAACCAGCATCGGCAAATTCATATTCAAAATCACAACCTGCTTTATCAAGAATTTTTAAGGCTGAATCAATAATACTTGGGCCAATTCCATCACCTGGAATTACGGTTATCGTTCTTTTTGACATGGAGAAGTCCTTCCACGGTTCGTCGTTACTGCAATTGTCTGCCCCAGTGTTAACTGGATAGCAGGACTATGAATTTGGTATTTTTCTCCCCATTATTTTAACCACCTTTGGTCAAACTTCACAGGAAATAGTGAGCGATATCACGATTTTTTATGTGCTAAAACTTGTAAAAATACTGGGTTATAACGATGATGGAGGGCCAATAGTTAAAAAAGTCTACTTTAGTCTAACAAATACATAAAAGAGGAAGACATTGAAGTTACTCCCTATCACATCTCTGGTTCTGTTATCCCTCGGGGTATTATCTGCGGTGCAGGCCGAAACCCGCACTAAGCCGCTCACCTTAACGGACATCATGCATTTTGAATCTCTCGGCAAGCCTGTGATTGCCGATAATGGTCGAGTATTTGCGGTGGAGTCAGCTCCTGATCGGGGCGATAGCCATACGATAATAAAAAATGTACACACTGGCCAAGACTATAATATCGCGGGTGGTTCAGAACCTATGATTAGCCACAATGGTCGTTATGTGGCTATGGTGGTGAAACCTAGTTTACTTACCGTTGAAACCTCTGATGCTAAGACAAAGAAGCAACTCAAGGCTGACATGGTATTGCTCGATACTCAAACGGGCACACAGACTCGCTTCGAACGCGTGAAGGAATTTGCGTTTAGTCATGCGGGTAACCATCTCGCAGTTTGGTTTGAGGCCGATGAGGAAACACCAAAAGATCCCAAAGAGGCTATTGAAACCGCAGAAATATTAACGGGAGGCCCTGTTAAGGCCGAAAAGCCTAAAGTGGATAAGTTTGATCAAGGCCGACGTTTTAGTTTGATCAATTTAGAAAACCAAGCGCAACGAATTGATGCAGAGCATGTTACGGCCTATGTTCTTGATAAAGATAGCCGCAGACTTGCACTGGCAATCAATGATATCGCTAATCAGCGACATCAATTGCGATTAGTGGATTTAACCTCCCAGCAGCAATCTACGGTTTTTGAATCGAATAGTCAGCAGATTGGTGCGTTAGCGCTGGCTAAAAATGGTCGTTGGCTTGCATTTACGCAGGGCAAAGACAGCGAGTTACCTTATGGCCGCAGCTATCAGTTATCGCTGGTTGATCTGCAGTCGGGCAAACTCAGTAAAATTCCTGAGTCACCCGAGTGGAAACTCAATCGCTACACTAGTTTAAGCTTCTCATTAGACAGTGAGCGACTCTTTTTCGGCCGTGTCCCTGAGGTTAGTCAGCAGCTAAGCCTGAAGAAAATTACCGAAGAAAAGGATCTGTACGATAAAGAAATTGTCACAGGTCTGCGTGGGCTTAAGGTGTGGCATGGTGATGACCCGCGAATTAAACCTAATGAAATCAAACAATATGAGAAAGAACAACAACGTACTTATCTTGCCGTTTTACATTTAGGCTCGAATAATGTGGTACAGCTCGGCGATCAAACCGTTCCAGATGTGACGATTTCACAACATAAACGCTTTATGTTGGCGAGTTCAGATTTACCCTATCGTAAGATGACAACCTGGGCTGGCTTCTATCAAGATTACTATCTTGTTGATATTAATACTGGTCGTAAGGTGCTATTTCTAACGCAGCAGCCAAGTGATGCAGAGCCAACACTCTCAGGGAAGGGTAAATATGTGGCTTATTATCAGCAGGGTCACGTTTATCTTTATGATATTGCAGAGGGACGTCGCACTAATCTGACTCAATCTTTAAAGGTTAGTTTTGCCGATGAAGATCATGACTATCCCTCTAGTGCGCCGGGATATGGTTTTGGCCCTTGGCTAAAAGATGATGCGGGCTTTTTAGTTTATGACAAATACGATGTTTGGCAGTTTAATACTGAGTCTAAAGCGGGTTTTGTGTTAACCGCGGGGCAAGGGCGCGCACAAAAAATCCAATATCGGATCGAAGGTTTAGTGGATAATCCCGATGAGCCGACCGAGCTTTCACATAATGCGACTGTATTACTTCATGGTTACAGCGATAAAACTAAAGCCGATGGGTTCTATCAAGCAACGCTTGGCACCGCTGGTGTTAACACATTGATGCAAGGTGAGTATAAACTCAGTGTCTTGGGGCGCAGTAAAGACGCCGATACGCTCCTTTTTTCAAAGGAGCGTTTTGATTTATTCCCCGATTTATATACTGCGAGCTATAACGCACCACAAAATGCAGTGAAACAAACCGAGTTAGATAAACAGCGACAAGCCTTTAATTGGAGTCAATCCGAGTTAGTCCACTGGACTAATGGTGATGGTAAACCATTAGATGGTGTATTAATAAAGCCGACCCATTATCAACAAGGTAAGCGCTATCCAGTACTGGTTTATTACTACCAAGTGATGACGGATAGATTGCATGCATTTCCATCGATGCACATCAACCATAGGCCCAATTTTGCTTGGTATGCCGATAATGGTTATGCCATCTTCTTACCGGATATTCGGTTTGATATTGGTTATCCTGGCGCAAGTTCAGTACAAGCACTTACTTCTGGCGTTCAAAAGTTAATCGATATCGGGATTGCCGATCCCAATGCCATCGGTTTGCAAGGTCATTCATGGAGTGGTTATCAAACGGCATTTGCTATTACTCAAACTAAGATGTTTAAGGCTGCTGTGGCGGGAGCACCTGTTGCTAATATGATCAGTGGATATAGCGGTATTCGACACGGTACAGGGCTTGCGCGCCAGTTCCAGTATGAAACTGGGCAGAGTCGTATTGGTGCCAGTTTGTTTGCTGCACCACAAAAATACATTGAAAACTCACCAGTATTTTATGCTGATCGTATCCAAACGCCTTTAATGATTATGTTTGGCGATAAGGATGATGCAGTACCTTGGGAGCAAGGTATTGAAATGTATTTAGCGATGCGTCGTGCGGGTAAAGAGGTGGTGTTTTTGCAATATGAAGATGAACCGCATCATTTGAAAAAATATCCAAACAAGCTCGATTACAGTATTCGCATGATGGAATATTTCGACCATTATCTAAAAGGCAAATCAGCGCCTGATTGGTTAAGCCAAGGTGAAGCCTATGTCGAATATAAATCCGATGATGAGTAATTCTCAGCCTTAGCTTTAGCATAAGTAAAACGCCACCAGAAGGTGGCATTTTTTATACTGAAAGGGCGCGCATTGACTTGTGCAGATAATTTTCTTTGGTGACGAACGCACATGTTCTGCAAAAACATCGTTAGTTACTTCGTAAAGGGGGTGTTCTGTAATCTTTCTTTAAACATGTAAATTGCATCATTTACATCAACGGTAATTCCTTATTCAACGAGAAAGATAACAAAATGACTCATGTGATCATTTTTGAACTGTTTTACCAGATTTCTTAATTTCTTTACTCGATGTATCGATGGCTATTAACTGACCATTCTCATAAACAAATGTCCTAGTATCTGTCACAAGACTAGTCGTTGTTTCATAGAGTTTGGTCGTCACAGCAGAACAATAGCCCGTAGAACATGGCGCTGAAGGTGGTGCATAATCGGGTTCAGATGTTGTGCTATTGTTGACGGCACATGAACTTAAGAATGAACCTGCGAATAGTATAAATATTAAATAATTCAATTTCATATAATTCCCTTTATTAATGAATTAGTTTGAAACAGTCAGATTGGTTGAAATTTAAGCTTATATCAAATGACTTTGTAGCATTATTAAAAATAAGTCAACGTATATTAGATTGATAAATTATCTCAGAAGGATGTAAGCCGTTTAGGGGTAATATTTTTAGCCGAACGCGAATTGCTAAAGGGTAGTTAAGATTGGCATTGTTGTACCAGTGATCTTCTAAAACACGGATGTTTTAGAAGATCCCTCAAGGATGCTTCTTGCTAAATAAAGGGGAGAGGTGTCACTGGGGACGCAATGACAATTAATGCGTAATGCGCGTAACTCAACTGTCTTGCTTTGGGGTATTTGTGAGCCACAAATGGCAATGTGTTGATATACTACTGCCTTTGTCAACTCTGGTTAACATGCTTATATCACTTAACTTGTTGTGATAATAGCATTGCGATAACAGTGCCAAAATAAAGTTAGTTTTTGCTACTAGTCTCAGTCTCTTTGGCTGTGGGACTTACAACATCTGTTTCGGCATCGAGATACTGTTTATAGGTATCCCCACCCCAAGCGATAAGTTTATTATTTTTAAATATCAGCGGAGTACATTCCCCTTTCGTTGTTATGCCATCTGATTTTTCATGGTGAGTACGATAAAAAAGCACTTGAAGTTGGTGTGTATCAAGTGTTTTGGCCTCTGAAAAATCAGCCTTGCCTAACATTGCTCTCACTTCGGTAATATCTTGCCCTAGGGTTAGATCGTTAACTTTTTGGTTCAAGTAGGCTTGTCTATCTTCCCAATTCATCTCATCAGGAGTGGGTTCATATACGAGGACTATCACGGCCACAAACGCAACATAAGCAGCAAAAATACTACCGATAATTACTGAAGTTTTTGATTTCATTTAAACTAATCCCTTTCCTCATCGAATGAATCGCCCTAGTTCGACCATAAAATACGCTTTTGTTACACCAAGGTAAATGTGTTTATTGCAACTTAGTGTTAACAATAAATTTATTGCTCTATATTGGGGGCTGGATGAGGTGTGCTGTTTGCTCGGAAGTCTTTTAAATTGATATTGAGAGGCAAATCCGTTTGCAATTGCGCCAGCTTATAACTGAGGCGCGCCATTTCTTTACCCTCGGCCAGTTTCTTCGCTTGTTTAGCGCCCAAGTTAGGTAATGATGAAAAGAGTGTGCTTAATGTCCTGAAGGTCTTTAAAAGTTCTGCCGCCGATTTTGGACCTATGCCTGCAATACCCGGGATCTTGTTACCGCTGTCTCCTGCCAGCGACATTAAATCGAGAAACTGGCTACGGTCAACGCCCAGTTTTTGTTCTAATGCAGCAATATCTAGGTATTGCTGATTAAAATGATCCCACTGGGTAATGCGTGGATGATTGAGCTGGCTAAAGCCTTTATCAGTGGAAACGATTATGGCTTCTCCTTGTGCTTTAGCCGTTTTCACCGCAAGAGTGGCAATCACATCATCGGCTTCTGCGGCGGCATAGATAGAGGCGATATTAAGTGTGGCTAAATGCTCCTGTAATGCTCTGAGTCCCTGTGCAAGTGGCTCAGGCATAGGTTTACGGCCTTTTTTATAGTCGGGGTAAAGTTGTTTACGCCATGAAATTTCATCTCCATCCCACACGATAGCTATATGGGAAGGGTGGTGGACGCGCAGCAATTTAGTGCATGCCGAAGTGACGCGCTCCTTAAGGCTTTCCATATCGTTCTCATCGGGGATCACCGCATAAATACGGCGAACCAAGTTGAGACCATCGATGATTAAAAACTTATTCATTGGCTTGGTTTGCTAACGACCTTATTTAACTATCTGATAACATGGTACATAAGCTGTGCCGGGAAGTTTCATTCTCTGTTGCTGCACAAACGCACTCAACAGGTTATCCATCATATCCATCAGTATTGGATCACCTTTCAATTGGAAGGGACCCAAATGTTCTATTTGTTTGATTGTATCCGATTTAACATTACCCGCTACTATACCCGAAAAGGCTTTTCGTAGGTTGGCGGCAAGTTTTGCTTTGTCGATGTTTAAGTGTAAATCCAAGTTGGCCATGACATCATGGCTTGGGATAAAGGGCAGTTGAAACTCCGCTTCAATCTTCAATGCCCATTGGTATTGATACGCATCGCCTGTTGCTCTGCGGTAGGCTTTGACTTGTTCCATACCTTGTTTCATTACCCGAGCCACCTCTGCGGGATTATCAATGATAATTTGATATTTTTTCTGTGCTTCATCCCCTAAGGTTGCGGCAATAAACTCGTCTATTTTTATGAAATAATCGGCGCTTTCCGTGGGACCTGTGAGGATCAGTGGGAAGGGCGTTTCCTGATTTTCTTTATTCAGTAAAATGCCCAAAATATAGAGCAGTTCTTCAGCCGTTCCCGCGCCACCTGGGAAAATAATGATACCGTGCCCGAGGCGTACAAAGGCTTCTAAGCGTTTTTCAATATCGGGTAAAATCACCAGTTCATTGACAATTTGATTAGGGGGCTCGGCAGCGATAATACTAGGCTCTGTCAAACCAATATAGCGGGCATTCTTTATCCGTTGTTTTGCGTGGCCAATCGCGGCACCTTTCATTGGCCCTTCCATCGCTCCTGGGCCACAACCAGTGCAGATATCGAGTTCTCTCAGTCCGAGTTGATAGCCGACCTCACGGGTATATTGATATTCGATGGCATTAATGCTGTGTCCGCCCCAACAAACGACCACATTAGGATCTTTCATTGGCGCAATGGCTCTCGCATTACGCAGAATATCAAAGACAACGTTAGTAATATGGCTGGCATTGGCAAGATTGATGTATTTTAGGGTTTCATATTTGTCGCTAATATAAAGAATATCCCTGAGTACAGAGAACAGATGTTCTTGAATACCCGTGATAATTTGGCCATCGACAAAAGCCTGTTCGGGTGGATTGATGAGTTCTAATTTAACTCCGCGTTCCCGTTGTAGGACATTGATATCAAAGTTTTTGTATTGTTCAAATAGGGCTTTAGAATTATCGGTTTTTAAACCAGCGGCAAGTACAGCGAGTGAGCAGTTACGATACAGTTGATACAATGCGCTTTTTGCGCTTTTTTTGAGGCGATCAACTTCAAGTTGTGAAAGCTGATCCATGCTACCTTTAGGGCTAACTTTTACTATCATTTATCACTCCTTCGTTTGACAGGAGTGATAAGAGGAGGCGTATAGTCGGTCTTAACTATACGTCAATCACAACCCTGTCTCTGCTTTCATGTTTTGCTTTATAGAGTGCTGCATCGGCGCGTTCGAAGGTCTCATGTATGAGTTCATTCCCCATAACTTGTGCAGCCCCTATAGATACTGTAACTGTAATTCTCTGATTTTTAAATTTAAATGGAATGTTTTTTACTTTTTCACGCACTCTGTTTAAAAGTTGAACAATATCACCGTTACCAACATCGGGCAGTAAGAGGACAAATTCTTCACCGCCGTAGCGTGCAACAAATTCTGTATCTCGTAGGGAGTTCTTAAGTGCCATCGCAATTACCTGCAATGTCTTATCACCCGTACTGTGGCCAAAACTGTCATTGATAGTTTTAAAATGATCAATATCGGCAACAGCAACCCACAATGGGCTCTTATGACGTTGGTAGTTACGGTATTCCAACTCCATGCGTTCTTCTAAGGCTGCGCGGTTAGGTAATTGCGTTAAGCTATCTAATAAATTGAGTTTTTGTTGCTCGAATAACCGTTCTTTATAGGTATTTGCTTCGGTACTGAGTTCATTGAGTTCTTTGCGCATTGTTTCCATGGATTTACGCAACAGTGCTTGTTCCCTCTGTTCCAAGGCTTCTTTACGGGCTAATGCCGAGCGGATCGAGTTTAACTGTTCGGTAAGCTTTGCTTTAAGATCAACCACATCTTCAACATCTAATATGATTGCTCCTGCGTTATCAACCCGAGTATTGATCTCTCTGTTTAACTGTGTTTTTAGCTGAAAACTGCGTTGGGTGTGGTTGTAGGATTCACTGACCACTTCCCGTACCGCGGCTAGGGCATCATTTAAGGCGTATAAAAATTCTTGGGATGCCGACTTTTCCCGTGCGATGTTATCAAGCAATAAAGATAAAATGGTTTGATAAGCTTCGAGCAAATTATCGATTTCTATATCGGAAGCCAGCATCTCCTTTATGACTAACACCTGATCACGTTGATCTTTTCGGAATTCAATTTCCGAAATCATGTGGGCTAGTTCATGGGCAAGTTGTCTGTGCTTAGGTAGAATTTCAAGCTTTTCTGATTCGCTAAATTGCTGCTGTAATATGGTTTCGTAAAAGCCAATAATTTGTTTAACTTTAGGAATATATTCCCAAACTGTATGGAAAGGTTTGGAAAGATCCTGCTTGAAATAGTTAACTTCTTTTTTGAGTTTTTCGGGTGCAGAGTTAACGCGTTGGATCTGACGAACCACTTGGGCTAATCCCGCTCGACTTTCTTCGAGTTGTACCATCACATGGTGATATTGGCCTTTTAATAGGCGTTCAACATCCACTAATTCTGGCAATGCCTCATCGATCCGCTCAAACGTACTTAAGTTATGGCGAAGTTTAGCGAGCTTATTATCCAGTTCAAGGTTTTGCCCTTTACAGGCTAGGCTTAAATGGCCAATAAATTGGAGTAGTGTTTGTAACTTGGCATTTCTATCTTCATTGACTTCATCTAAGGCGAGTTTGGCCGAGTGAAGTTTTTGTTGTAATAATGCAAGTTGTGAAACGGTTGCGTTTGAATCCTTCATCCGGAGTATTTTCCTAACTCTGCAAGGCTAAAAAGCATGACGATCCTATGTCCAGATTAGCTGTGAAGTCGATATGCTACTAATGTTATAACAATGACAGTAGAGTGCAAATGCGATTTGGCTGTGTCCCCGTGATTAATGACTGATATTGATCAAATATTTTCCAGTAATTGTCTATATTGGTTATTTTCCCTGCAAGGCCAATGGATATCGTCTTTATTTGCGTTGGTTTCCACGCGGATCAATCCGCGTTCAATGCCCTTCTCGAGATGTAAAAAGAGCGGATTTGCAAAGAGCGTTGGCGGTACAAAATCGAGTGCTCTAAGACTGACATAATGATCGCCTTGAGTCGGTATGCTACGCGCGCAGGCGAGGGCCATTTGCGCTGTCTCAAATTGAAGTTGAGGCGCCATTTTCATTTCTGATTTAACCAGCAGAGGTAAGTTAATAAATCCGAGCTTAAACGTCTGGGTCAATGCTTGTCTATCGAGGTACTGTCGAATTTGGCTGATAATTTGCTCTGGTTCTATCCCATGGTTGAATCGAACGGCAAATACTCCTTGACGTATAACATAGACGGGTAGGGATAGTGCATCAGATATTAGGGCCGCCAATTTAGTGTTTATGGTATTGGCAAAGTATTGGCCATAGTGAAGATCCGTCGTGACGTGCTCTGGAAATTCAATTAAGCCTAGTGCGGCTGTTGATGGTTGTTTTTGGTTTAAATGTCCAGGGCTTAAATGTGCAAGTAAAGCAGCATATCCTAGGTGATGGGTAAAAGCTTCCTGCTGACTGAGTTGTGCTAACGCTTTATTTTCGATTTTGATTTGGCGGCGAGATTTGAGTTGTATCAACATAATGATAATAAATAATGCCAGAATAAAACCACATAATACCAATAGCTTATAGGTGTTTTGGGTTTCTTGCTGAGCTTCATTAAATTTATTTTGTAACAGGCTAAGTTCAAGCTTGAGTTGCTGCTCTGCGAGCGTTGATGGTGATACAGATGGGGCTTTATCTGTATTTTGCTCTTGTGAACTTAATTCAATGATCTGCTTTTGTGTCTCTATGGTTTTACCCTGTTCTCCTAAATTTTCTGCCGCGAGGGCGATGAGTGTTAATGCGGATTTTTGCTCGTCCATCAGTTTTAGTTCGGTTGCAAGCACCAATGCATTATCGGCATGACTCATCATCAATGGCCAATCCTGATTGGTTTTGGCTACTTCACCAATCAATAATTCGTTATACACTAAATAATGATGACTTTGCTTTTCTTGAAAGATTTGATTTGCCATTAATAAATATTTTAAGGCATTCGTGTTGTCACTGATATTTGAGTAGGCTTGCCCAAGGTTATGGTAGTTCAGACCTTGGGCAATATAGTTACCGCGTTTAGCATCTAATTGCTGGGCATTAAGGTAGTAATCAATAGCCTTATTCCAGTCTCCTTGTTCACCGTACACCATGGCGATGACAGTCATACAACTCGATAGATAAGTATCATTGCCCATTTTTTTAAAACCGTCAGCGGCTTCATGGGCATTCTTCAGCGCTTCATCCCATTGCTTTAAATCACGATAAACCTTGGCTAACTGCAGCTGTAGGTGGGTTTTCATTGAGGGATAGTTAGAGCGGTTAGAGAGCCGAATGGCTTCACTGTAATGTTGTAATGATTTAGTTAGTTGCTGATTTTTATTGTAATAATGGCCAAGTTTTGATTCCGCAGCAGCAATCAGATAATCATTTCGTAGCTTATAGGCGATATCACGATAGGTATGAAAGTGCATTAAGGCGGGAACATCTTGGCGTATGACTAAATGTAAACCACCTAAATGCTCGTGAATGGTGTGCTTAAGCAGCATGGCTTCAATATCAAAGCTGTCATTGATACGGCTGAGCGCCTCGTTATAGAGGGTTATTGCTTCTTGATACTTTTGTTCTGTTCGACCAATATACCTCCCCTTCAACATAGCAACAAAGGCTTGTTCATAGGGCGATTCGGCAATACTTGCGAGTAGCGCTATGATGGCATTTGCATCTTGAACTCCAACTTTAGATTTAACATTGGGTTCCATATTAAGTCGTGCCAGTAATTGCAAAAGATGCATAAATTCTGCTGGCTTATAACCTTGCTCTTGGGCTACACGCTCGAATTGTTCACGATTTTTAAAGACAATAGGGAAAGAGAGCGATTTATGTAGGGTGTCGTACATGTTTTGCGGTGTTTCACGCAGTTCAACTTCTTCAGATTCAAGATCACGACTCTGAACACTCCAGGAAACCGACATTAACAGCGTCAATAAAATAACAATAATTTTTTGCATTTTTATACTGATCTCATCTTTCCTAGGGCAAGGAATATATTTTGTTAGCTTTTGTTAGCGACTAATGAGCTTGCTACATCGACTTGTTATACTTGGGGAAATTATAAGAAGCATAATAACAGAAGGAAGCAAGAGTGAAACCCAACAGATTATCAATCTTGATGCTAAGTGGATTTTTTTCAGCCAGTGTATTTGCTGATGTAAACTATGAAATTGATTTAAGCCAGCCAGAGCAGCATTTGGCACATGTTAGGGTCATGTTTCCTGAGACGAGTGGTCACAGTTTTACCGTTAATCTTCCTGTGTGGCGTACGGGGAAATATCAAGTATTACCTTTAGCCGATGGCGTGCGCCTCTTTAGCGCTCAAGACAGTAAAGGTAATGAGCTGCCGTGGAAGCGCACGGCGAGCGGTGAATGGCAAGTTACGCTCAAACAACCGACCCGTGTAACGGTAACTTACCAGTTATATGCTAATGAATTAGATCAACGGGTTCGTCATATTGATGCCAGTCATGCGTTTTTAGATGCCAGTGGTGTGTTTATGTTCAGTCCGCAATTTAGAGCTGAACCCGTTGAAGTGCAGTTAAAAGTGCCTAAAACATGGCAAAGCTATTCGGGAATGGCTTCTGGTCATTTAGCCCATTCTTTTATTGCGCCCAATTATGACGTGTTAATTGACTCTCCTATTGAAACAGGCATCAGTACTCATAGAAACTTCAGTGCAGATGGGAAAAAGTATGAGCTTGTTTTTTGGGGAGAAGGAAATTACAACGTCGATAAAATAGTTAAGGATTTAACTGCATTAAGTCGTCAAGCAAAAGCCATTTGGGACGATTATCCTTTTGAGCGTTATGTTTATATGGTACATGCTACCAGTGGCGCAAGTGGGGCGACTGAACATTTAAACTCCACTATTATTCAGCTACCCCGTTTTAGTTTTCGGGAACGTAGGGATTATTTACGCTTTATTAGTACGGCATCCCACGAATTTATCCACACTTGGAATGTCAAAGCTTATCGCCCTGATGGGCTCGTCCCCTATGATTACCAGCATGAAAATATGACGGAATTATTATGGATGGCCGAGGGTTCAACTAGCTATTTCCAAGGACAGTTACTCCTTCGGGCAGGTGTGATGACACCAAAAGAGTTTCTCGACGATTTAGCCAAACGTATTGAAAAAAACCAACTTAATCCAGGGCGAGAAACTCAGTCTGTCGCCGAGGCCAGTGCAGGGCAATGGGCTAGTACGGGTGGCGATTATGCGATTAATCACAGTGTGAATATTTACTCCGAGGGCTACTTAACCTCTTTAGCCTTAGACTTCTCACTTCTCGAAGACTCTAAACTGAAGCATTCTTACCGTGATGTGCACCGTCGTTTATATCAAAATCATCGGGTGCCGAAGGGATATACGGTCAATGATGTGCAGCAAATTCTAAAAGATTTATCAGGTAAAGATTACACTCCTTGGTGGCACGCTAATGTGAATCGTCCTATAAGCCTAGATTACCCAGATCTGTTAGCACAGGCTGGTTTGGTTATGTCCTATGGAAAGGATTCCAAAGCTGAGGCATTTGCGGGCATGACCTTAAGCAGTAAATATGGATCTTTGGTATTAGATCAAGTATTGCGTAATGGTCCCGCATGGCAAGCGGGCATTGTAGCGGGTGATGAAGTCCTCGCGATTAATGGTCTTAAGGTAACAGCTACAGGCTTTAATAAACGGATAAAAGATTTTAATGCTGGCGATAGCATTGAAGTAACCTTATTTAGCAACGATAAAATCAAGCAAGTGACTCTGAAACTGGGTGAGCAACAAAGTGGTATGCTGATGTTAAAGGGCAATGCTAATGCAACTAAGCAGCAAAAGGCGTTCTTTAAGGCATGGTTGGGTATTGAGTGGCCTTTTGATAATCGAGGCGAATTAGCGGTTAAAATCTAACGTATTTATGTTGTTATCTGGATTAAAAGCGCGCCTAATTTAGCGCGCTTTTTTATCATGTACTCGTTATTAAGTGAGGAGTTAGTCTTGTGTTTCTTCTAGTCCGCCAAGGGCTGATACAAGTGCGTGCATTAAGGCAACTAACTCGCTACCCATTAATGCAAAATCAGCATCTAAACGTGCCATAGGATCATCAGTACCGACTTCATCGTTCCCCGCTCTAAATTCTTCAGAGAATTTAAGACGTTTCACGCTAGCATCCGATTGCAGCAATAGCGCGATGGATTGACCAAAGTGCAGGGCTAATTTATGAACTTGTTTGCCCGTCGCTAAGTGAGCGAGCACTTCATCTTCTTTTAGATCCTGTTGCTTAAAACGTACAATGCCACCTTCATCTGCTTCTGATTTAAGCTCTGCTTCATCTTGCATTTCAAAGGGTAATGGTGCACTGCCATTCTTTAACCATTCGGTTAAATGGGACTCAACAGGCGCTTTAAAACTTAAGGGGATCACTGGCAAACTGCCGAGAGCTTTACGTAATAACGCTAATAATTCTTCGGCCTTAGTGGCACTTGAACTATCAACGAGGATCATTTCCAGCTCTGGTAAAATCAGTGCGCGAGTCTGGCTACGGCGTGAAAATGCCCGTGGTAACAAACTGGTGATAATTTCATCTTTAAGAGCATCTTTCTCTTTTTTTGCCAGTTTTCGATTTTCTTCATCCTCAATGAGAGCCACTTTTTCTTCAAGTGCTTCCTTGATGACTTGGCCTGGGAGCATTTTTTCTTCTTTAGTCACACAAATTAAATGGCGATTGTTGGCACTATGCACCAAGGAACTGCCTTTTTTTCCTAAGGCATTGGAAAACCCAAATTTACTGATGTCTTGGCTTGAGCATGGGGAGAAAGTGAAATCTGCAAGTGCGGTTTCAAGTGCTTCAGTTTCGACGACAAAAGGTTTATTAAAACGATAAAGAGTAAGATTTTTAAACCACATAAGAGGCGCTCATAGGAAAATAAAGTGGCAGTTTACGGCATAGTTGGGGCGGGGTAAACCTACACGCAATAGCTTAATCTAAGGGCTAATGCAGAATTCATTAAATTGTAACATTCCGGTTTTTAAGTTATTACTTATTGATATTAATGGCATTTAATTTTTATTGCTGACGTATTTTTCCGTGTATTCACCTAAGTTGTCACACTTGAAATAAAACTGAAACAGATTCATTGCACACTTTCGGTCGTTCCAAACCAATAACCAAGACGAACATAACGTCGAAAGGATTAAATGATGAACGTTTTTTGTAAAACTCTACTTGCTTCTGCGCTAGCTTCTACAACTCTGGCTTCAGCTTATGCCGCTGAACCACTGACTGTTTATGGTAAGTTGAATGTCACCGCTCAATCAAATGATGAGAAGGGTGATGCTACAACAACTATTCAAAGTAATGCTTCTCGTTTTGGTGTGAAGGGCGATTTTGCGCTGTCTAGCTCGCTTGAAGCTTTCTATACTGTGGAATATCAAGTTGATACTGGTAATGCATCAAGCGATAACTTTACTGCACGTAACCAATTTGTTGGTTTGAAAGGTGCTTTTGGTTCGTTCTCTGTGGGTCGTAATGATACCCTGTTGAAAATTTCTCAAGGTGATGTTGACCAATTCAACGATCTTTCTGGTGACTTAGGTAAACTATTCAAGGGTGAAGTTCGCGCAGCTCAAACGGCGACTTACCTCACGCCTTCAATGGGTGATTTTGTCTTTGGTGTGACCTATGTTGCCGAAGGAAATGCTGTAAAAGATCAATTTGCTCAAGACGGCTTTAGTTTAGCGGCCATGTATGGTGATGCAAAGCTGAAGAAAACTCCCGTTTATGCATCTATTGCCTATGACTCTGATGTGTCAGGATATGAGATTGTTCGTGCCACATTACAAGCTAAGTTAGCGGGTATTAAATTGGGCGGTATGTTCCAGCAACAAGAACAAACTTACAAATTAGACTCAACTAACTTACCTGTTGAAGTCTCCACAGATAGTGTTAACGGTTATCTGTTAAGCGCTGCCTATGATATTGATGCTGTGACGTTAAAAGCACAGTTCCAAGATATGGAAGACCTTGGTGATTCATGGTCAGTAGGTGCAGATTACAGCTTAGGTAAACCAACTAAACTATTCGCTTTCTACACGAACCGTTCATTAGAAGCGTCTACAGATGATGACAAATATATAGGTGTTGGCTTAGAACACAAATTCTAAATTCAGCATTAAGACTCAATTAAGGAGGCATGTTGCCTCCTTTTTTATTGCTATAAACAAACAGTTATATAAACTTATTGTGACAAATATTGTTACTGTATGGCTTAAATAGTGCGCTTATTCATAAATCTGTAATAAAAATGACTAATAATAGTCGTGTTGACATTCACTGACAGAAAATCACTTATGACTGCAAGGATATTGATAGTAGAAGACGAGTTAGCTATCCGTGAGATGCTGACTTTTGTAATGGAACAGCATGGGTTTACCACCTCTGCGGCGGAAGATTTTGATTCGGCCATTGCGCTGCTAAAGGAGCCTTACCCCGATCTGATTTTATTAGATTGGATGTTTCCTGGCGGAAGTGGCATTCAATTGGCAAAACGTTTAAAGCAAGATGAATTCACCCGCCAAATTCCGATCATCATGTTAACCGCCCGCGGCGAAGAGGAAGATAAAGTCAAAGGCCTTGAAGTTGGCGCCGATGATTACATTACTAAGCCTTTTTCCCCAAAAGAGCTGGTCGCACGTATTAAGGCTGTATTGCGTCGCAGTGCACCGACTCGTTTAGAAGAAACCATTGATGTACAAGGCTTATTGCTTGACCCTGTGAGCCATAGGGTGAGTGTGGGTGATACTGTTCTTGATATGGGGCCGACTGAGTTCCGTTTATTACACTTCTTTATGACACACCCTGAACGCGTCTATAGCCGTGAACAGTTGCTCGACAATGTATGGGGCACTAATGTGTATGTTGAAGACAGAACCGTTGATGTGCATATCAGACGCCTTCGTAAAGCCGTTGAAGAGTCTGGTCATGATCGCTTGATCCAAACGGTTCGTGGTGCAGGTTATCGTTTTTCAACACGCATATAGTGCTGATGAGTGATAGGCACAAGTAGCCTTTTAGGCTATCTTGTCCTTCTCTTATTTAGCCTGATGTCTGGGTTTATTTATGTTTAACTCTTATTCAGGGTACCGGTTGTTTACACGCTTGGCAGTGTATTTACTGCTTTGTTTGCTAATTGGTTTATTGGTAGGGAAGCCCCTCTGGATACTCGTTGTTGGTCTGCTCGGTTTACTGTGTTGGCATTACCAGCAATTGACACGTCTCAACTTTTGGCTGTGGCGAGACAAAAAACTCACTCCACCTCAAGGGAGCGGTAGTTGGGAGGGCGTGTTTAATGGTATTTATCGCCTACAGGGAAAAAACCGCCGTAGAGTGGGGCAACTTGCTGCGCTTTTAGCACGATTCCGTCAAGGAGCTGAAGCATTACCCGATGCTGCTGTGGTGCTTGATTCTGAGCATAATATTTTATGGTGTAATAAGTTAGCGCAACTGATTCTCGGTTTTGTGTGGCCGCAGGATAATGGTCAACGAATCGATAATTTAATCCGCCATCCTGATTTTTCCGCTTATATCAAAAGTGCACAATATAAAGAACCGCTGGAGTTACCTTCGCCTGTATCGGATAAGCGTTTACTTGAAATCCGTATCATGGCTTATGGTGACAGACAATTGTTATTAATTGCGCGGGATATTACTCGTATACGTCAGCTAGAGGGAATGCGTAAAGAGTTTGTCGCTAATGTGTCACACGAACTTAAAACGCCGCTCACTGTGTTACAGGGCTACCTCGAAATGATGCAAAGTATGGCAGAGCCTGATTCGATGAATGTCAAGCCGCTGGCATTAATGCAGCAGCAGACTCAACGCATGCAATCCATGGTCGAACAGCTATTAGTGCTCTCGCGAATTGAAGATGCGGCAGATATAAATTTAGAGAACACCGTTAATATGTCGCAATTAATGGAAGTCCTTAAAGAAGAAGCGAAAGCACTTGCTCAAGATCGGTATGAGTTGAGTTTTTACTGTGAATCAGGACTCGATTCACACGGTAATGAGTTACAACTTAGAAGTGCTTGTTCTAATTTAATTTCTAATGCTATTCGCTACACAGAGCCTGGCGGCAAAATTACCGTACAGTGGCGAAGTGTGGCTACGGGCGGGCTTTTTAGTGTGACAGATACGGGGGAAGGTATTGCACCACAACACATTGCTCGTTTAACGGAGCGTTTTTACCGTGTCGATAGCGCTCGTTCTCGCCAAACCGGCGGCAGTGGCTTAGGGCTGGCGATTGTTAAACACGCACTTAATCACCACCATAGTGAGTTAACGATTACAAGTGAAGTGGGAAAAGGGAGTACTTTTAGCTTTGTGATCCCGCTGCATTTAATCAAACGCAAGAAATAGCATATGTAAAATATTGGATTTATTAATAATAAAAACAGGCCATTACGGCCTGTTTTATTTTGTTTATCTCACCTTTGCAGGACGGTGAACTCAAAAAAATATAAAAATGTGACATTGTCATCTAAGTGTCACATCACAGACATAGAATTGTCATTGTAGCAATTGATACTGGCTGCGTCTGAAGAAACTTAGTTAGAAATTAGTTAGCTTACTACTGGAGCATATAATGAAACTGAAAAAGCTTGTCGGCGCGATGACTCTTACTGCCGCTGGTGTATTCTCTGCCACTGCCATGGCATCGATTGATCAATCTCTGCCTACTTATGAGAAAACAAGTGGCGTATCAGGCAATCTATCATCTGTAGGTTCGGATACTTTAGCCAATATGATGACATTATGGGCTGAAGAATTTAAGCACATGTACCCTAACGTTAATATCCAAATTCAAGCTGCTGGTTCTTCTACAGCGCCACCAGCGTTGACAGAAGGGACTTCACAGTTCGGTCCTATGAGCCGCAAGATGAAGCCCAACGAAATTGAAGCGTTTGAAAAGCATTATGGTTATAAGCCTACAGAAATTCGCGTAGCAATTGATGCTTTAGCTGTGTTTGTACATAAAGACAACCCAATTAAAGGTCTAACTGCAGAGCAAGTTGATGGTATTTTCTCCTCTACGCACAAATGTGGTGGCAGTGATATCCAACGTTGGGGTGATTTAGGCCTTGACGGTAACTGGTCAGCAAAAGATGTTCAACTCTACGGCCGTAACTCTGTATCTGGTACTTATGGTTATTTTAAAGAACATGCTCTTTGTAAAGGTGATTTCAAAGCCAACGTGAATGAGCAACCCGGTTCTGCTTCGGTAGTGCAATCAGTATCTCAATCACTTAATGCTGTGGGTTATTCTGGAATTGGCTATGTTACAGCAGGTGTAAAAGCTGTGCCTATTGCCAAGAAAGGCAATGAGTTTATCGAAGCGACACCTGAAAATGCAGCTAACGGTACTTACCCATTATCACGTTACCTATATGTTTACGTGAACAAACAACCAAACAAAGATTTAGCGCCAATGGAAAAAGAATTCATCCGTTATGTGCTGTCTAAGCAAGGTCAGCAAGTGGTAGAGAAAGACGGTTATGTCACTTTACCCAAAAGCGTTGTTGCTAAAGATTTAGAGCAATTAGGTATTCGCTTGTAAGTTAAGTCGTATCACACTTAAGGACCTCTTCGGAGGTCCTTTTTTATGGGGAGGCTTTGAGAGAAAGATTTAAGTACAAACGAAGGTATAAAAAAAAGCAACCTAAGTAGGTTGCTATAAATTCCAAATCGGAATACCGGGATGATCGCGCTAGAAACCATCTAAAGGAGAATGATGATGAACGAAGAAACTCATTGCAAAGATTCGGTTCATAATATCTGACTCAAGGTTTGAAAATTAGTTCACACAAAGAGCAAAAAAATTTATATAAAAAGATTAATACTGCGTAATAGATGCTTTCTACAACAGCATTTTATCAACCTACCCCCCTTAAACGGCAAATGCCTAGAATATGCTTAGTTACAAAAATCCGATGATACATCCTGATCATACCATTTGCGTCTGACTAAATTTGCAGTCGATAATGTGTCTTAATTGCTACAGTGAATACAGGTTATCGAGGCTATGTCGATAGAATCAACACACAGTCATTTATTTATCAATACCGATTGGGATCTGACCCGAGATTATCATTCTTTTGCCAATAGCGAACAGGTGCAAGTGACCCATGTCTCTTTGGAGCTATCGGTGGATTTTTATGCTCAGCGCCTTACGGGTAAAGCGACACTGTCATTGAACTTTGTGCAATCACATGTTGCAGAGCTTTGGCTTGATACTCGAGATTTAACCATACTTGCCGTGACAACCGTTAATGCAGAGCCCCTTAATGTAGAGTTCCTTGATTTTGAATTCCAAGAAAACAATCCAATCCTAGGGCAAAAACTCTGTATTCGTTTACCTCGCACTCCTTGCTATCAGATTTGTATTGAATACCAAACATCCCCCAATGCACAAGGGTTGCAATGGCTAACGCCAGAACAAACCGCGGGTAAACAACAACCTTACCTCTTTAGTCAATCGCAACCCATTAATGCTCGTAGCTGGATCCCACTGCAAGATAGCCCCAAAGTGCGAATTACCTTCGACGCTAAGGTACATGTACCACAGGGGATGCGTGCTGTAATGAGTGCTATGAATCATCCAGAAACCCCATTAGAAGGCGCCTTTACATTTGAGATGGAAAAGCCCATTCCTACTCACCTAATGGCATTAGCTGTAGGAGATATAGCTTTCCAAGCAATAGGTCCAAGATGTGGCGTTTATACTGAACCCAGTATGCTTAAGGCTGCCGTTGCCGAATTTGATGATACCGAACATATGCTCGAGGTTGCTGAAGCATTACTTGGTCCCTATGTGTGGGATCGCTATGACATCATAGTGCTGCCACCGAGTTTTCCCTTTGGTGGAATGGAAAATCCAAGATTGGCGTTTTTAACGCCAACCTTGATTGCTGGGGATAAAAGTTTGGTGTCAACCGTTGCCCATGAGTTAGCCCATTCTTGGACAGGGAATTTAGTGAGCAATGCAACTTGGCGGGATCTTTGGTTAAACGAAGGTTTTACCACCTATTTTACCAATCGAATTGTCGAAGCCGTTTATGGTAAAGAACAGGCTGAATTAGAGTGGGTGATAGAGTTTGGCCGTCTAAAAGAGGAAATGACCTCGTTACCTAAATACAAACAAACCTTACCTGCGAATGTGCAACTGGACGATCCCAATCTTGCGTTTAATCGCTTTACCTATGATAAAGCTTCCATGTTTGTTCACGATCTAGAACATAGACTCGGAAGGATTGAGTTCGATAAATTTTTAATCAAATATGTGAGCCATTTTGCTTTTAAAGCCATCACGACCGAGGAGTTTGTCACTTATGCTCAAGCAACCATATTACAAACATATCCAGATAAAATAAGTGAAGTAGAGCTGCTTGAGTGGGTTTATGGTGAAGGCTTACCAGAATGGTATAGAGGTCCAACTTCGTCGAGTTTAGATAAAGTGGATGATGCACTGGCGTGTTTTTTACAGGGGACAGCGGCAAGTCATTTAACCGTTAAAGGTTGGCGAGTTCACCACTGGCAATATTTTTTGAGTCAATTACCTGAAGTTTTGACCCAAGTCCAACTGATGGATCTTGATGACACTTTTCATTTCACCCAATCTAAGAATGCAGAAATTGCCTGTGATTGGTTTAGAGTGGCAATTCGTAATCACTATGATCCAGTTTTGCCAGCTTTAAGTGCTTATTTGATACGCATTGGCCGAGGTAAATTTGTGCGAGCGCTTTATGCAGAACTACAAATTGCTGGATATGATACCGAATTAAAAGAAATTTATGCTAAAGCTCGTAAAGGGTATCATCCATCGATTCAAGTACAGTTGGATAAGTCGTTAAAATGCCCATAAATTTGAGATAAAAAAATGGCAACCAGAGGTTGCCATAAAAAATCAGAGTAGAATACAAAAGAATTCAGTGCGCTAGCGTGTTTTCCGTTGTATCCCAAAAGGGAGATGATGATGAACGACTAACCAACCTGACTCAATGCGATAAAACAGAAACTGTATCATTTGAATGAAGCTCTTTATCTAACAAGCCCCACTACCAAGTGTGCATTTAATCTCATTTGCTAATCCTTACGTATATTCAGAGTCATCATTTTTTGTAAAGTTCACTCGTTTTAGAAAAAAAGAGAAAATATTTTTTGGGATATGTTCAAGCAACCTAAATAGCAACATTTTGGGCATAGTAAAAGTGAAATGAAGAGATAAAAAAAGGCAACCAAACGGTCGCCTAGTGACCTACTCCTAGGTCAAGGGGCTGCGCTAGAAGCCCTTGGGAGAATGATGAACATGAAAAAGACATTCGCTGTTCAATACATTTGAGTGGTGCGTACGGTTAAAGTTCAATTTTATATTAAAAAAATTAATTTATTTTTTTAACTGAATATTTTCAGATGGATAGACAATAAATTATTTTAACAGTGCGTTAATCTTACTGGTTAATGCTTCAGGTTTTGTCGTTGGCGCGAAACGTTCAATGGCTTCACCTTGACGATTAACTAAAAATTTAGTGAAGTTCCATTTGATCCCTTCAGTGCCTAAAACTCCTGGAGCGGCTTTTTTTAAATACCGATATAGAGGGTGGGTATGCTCGCCGTTCACTTCAATTTTAGAGAACAGTGGGAAAGTCACCCCAAAATTCAATTCACAAAAATGTTGGATCCCTTCCTCATTTGCTTTTTCTTGGGCACCAAATTGATTACAAGGAAAACCGAGTACCACAAATCCCTCATCTTGAAATTGTTTATACAGTGCTTCTAACCCTTTGTATTGAGGTGTAAATCCACACTCACTAGCGGTATTAACGATCAATAAGACTTTACCTTGATACTGTGCCAAGGATACGGTATTGCCTTGAATATCTGTTGCTGTATGGCTGTAAATATTTGATGTCATGTTTATCTCTCCCTTATGTAGGACAATAGCATAATTAATAAATAAATTTATAACAATATACTTGTGTGCAATTCAGTTGTCTTGTTTGCTAATTATCTTAAATATCAATATAGTTACGTTAATTTAGTTGTAAAAAAGGGCGTTCATGTGACTGAACATCAAGCCGAATATGAAACAAACACTCAGGTAGATGTGGGACAGGTTGTTCAACAACTCACTGATGTAGAAGGTGAAGAGCAAGCTGAGGTCTTTAGCGAAATTCTAAACGAGGCGGAACCTGGCACCATTGCTCTGGTGCTTGAGTCTTTACCTTTAGATGAGCGTTACGAGCGTTGGCAGCAGGTTGAGTTTAGTGAACGTGTCACAGTACTCAGCTTGATGCGTGCCGATCCCCGTATGGGGATTTTGCAGCGGATGCCAAATAATGAAGTGGATTTGTTATTTGCGCAATTAAGCCCAGAAGATTTAATTGAATGGAGCGATTACCTCCCCGAGAGTTTTACTGACCGTGCATTGGCGCAAATGGGGGAGCGTCAGCGACAACGTTTTGAGTTATATGATCAATATTCAGAGAATCAAATTGGTCGCTATACGGATCACCAAATGTTGGTTCTCAGTGATAAGGCAACCGTTGCTCAGGCACAGCGTTTTTTCCGCCGTATAGAACTCGATTGTAATGACAATCTGTTTATCGTTAATGATGAAGATAAATATCAAGGTACGGTAAGGCGTTACGATATTTTTAAGCACAATCCCGATGAGTTATTAATTTCACTTCTAGCTGCGGATAGCAGAGCCTTGTTCGCCGATACGAGTTTATTGGATGCGGCTGAAGCGATTGAACATAGCCGTGAAATTGAATTACCCATTATTGATGATCTGGGTGAGTTAATTGGCCGCGTGACGCTGCGAACTGCAACGGCGTTAGTGCGTGAGCACTATGAGGCGCAATTAATGGCAACAGCAGGTATGGATGAGTCAGACGACTTATTTGCACCTATTATGAAAGGCGCTCAACGTCGAACTGTTTGGCTCGGTATTAACTTACTCACTGCATTTTTAGCTTCAGCCACTATCGGGCTTTTTGAAAATGTGCTTTCACAGGTTGTTGCTCTGGCAGTATTGATGCCGATCGTCGCTTCTATGGGCGGGATTGCTGGTAGTCAATCGTTGACACTGATGATCCGTGGTATGGCGATGGGGCAAATTTCGGTAGGTAACGTGTTTTCATTAATGAAAAACGAACTGGGTATAGGGATTGTCAACGGTATTTTGTGGGCCATCGTGATTGGTATTGTCGCTGGTTGGTGGTTTAGTGACAATACCATTGGCATTGTAATTGCCTGTGCCATTCTGATTAATATGGCTGTAGCCGCGTTAGCTGGAGTGCTGGTTCCTATGGTATTACAAAAGTTTAATCAAGATGCGGCATTATCAGGTTCAGTCATTTTAACGACAGTTACGGATGTGGTGGGCTTTTTTACTTTCTTAGGCATGGCAACCTTACTCTATTTATAATGGAACATGGCGGCATTTAGGGGTTTAACCAATAAATAATATTGATGGATAATTTTGATATGAGTGGCATTCAGTTTGTGCTGAGCGAGAAACCAGAGGAGTTAATGTTAGCAGCAAGCTTAATAGAGCAACGCGATGATAATGCTCACCCACTGGAACACTCAGTTTTTTTTCGCTCTCGTGCAGTGGTTCTTGCAAAAACACCCCAAGGAAATATTGTTGGCTGTGCAGCAATTAAAGCTGGCGAAGGCAAAATAGGGGAGTTTGGTTATTTAGTTGTATCACCTTTATATAGACGTCAAGGGATTGCGCAAGGATTGACACAAAAACGGATTGAAGTTGCGAAATCTCTGGGGATTGCCATCTTATTTGCAACCATTCGAGCGGAAAATATCTCTAGCAGAGCCAATCTATTGAAAGCGGGATTTAAATTTTGGCGTGATTATTTAAGTATCCGTGGTACGGGAAATACTGTTGGTTGGTATTATTTAACCCTAGAAGACAGTATTAATGTTGAAACTGTAATGCAGTCTTTGGTGGGGGATCGAACACCTACTGGTGGTTAAATAATCAGTAAGTGAAGCGAATTTATCACTTATATGTTTTTATTATGATCTTTTTGGTTTCTGATTTGTAAAAAGCATTCTTTGATTACATAAATATGCAGATTTTCTTTGTTTCTTCGGTATGATCCGTGCCGATTACCCACAGTCATTATTGAGGTGTTTTTATGGCTAAGTTCAGAGTAGCAAGTGTTTTATTATTGAGCGCAGCAGCGCTGCAAGTGAATGCGTCAGAATTTAATCTTGGGTTGAACAATGACGTGGTTTCTGCAGAGTTAGAACTGCAACTGAGTAAAGATACGAATGCAGTATTAGGTTATATCTACTCAGATGATAGTGGTCATATTGCCCAGGGGGCTATGCATATGACCCATGATACTGGTGTTCATCACTTTGAAGTTGGGGCAAAATTGAGCCAACTTTGGGCTGATGAGGCTCCCAATGGCAGTGCTGTTTCTGTCGGAGGTCGTTATATCCTTTCCATGGGACCCAATATTTCACTCCACGCTGCGGCTTATTATGCGCCTTCTGTCCTATCATTTGGCAATGTCGATGGTCATTATGAGTTGGATTCAAAAGTCCAGTATCGTCTTACGCCCAATATGGCACTCTATGTCGGTTACCGGAAACTCGCATTCGAATATGATAATGCCCGAGATTTGACCTTCGAAGATGGTATATATATCGGTGGAAAATTCCGCTTTTAAGTCTTAGCGTTGTGTTGATTATTGAGCCGGCCAAAGTGAACATTTGGTCGGCTTTTTTATACCCTTTGTATTTATTTCATCGATTAAGCCACTAAGACGCTTACAGTGCAAAATCGGCATTTATCATCTAAGTGCGGAGTATATTAATTAATCTATTGATTTTACAACTGAACATATTGAGAAAGGCTGAGAGAGGATCAGTAGAGTGAACTAGCAAGTTGGAGGGTATCCAACTTGCTCGGATTTGACAGATTTCATAAAACGCGAACTTGTTAACACAAATTCTTAAAAGCTAGGTTACTTCGATTTATGCTGATAAAAATCCACCTCTGTATCGTCCGAGAAACGACGTTTTGTATCCCTACGTCGCTGTTTTACACGTTTATTTTTTTGTTTACCTTTGACGTTATCGCCCCATGGCGCATCATCGTCGTCAAATTCATAGGAGTGTGACATGGTCAAAATTCCAAAAAATACCTGTGCCATTTTCAGCACTCGATCTTTTTACCCAAAGGTGCGATGAAGCTAAAGCGAAATTTTTCATCATTGATGGTGAAAAGTTTTGTCCAATAACCTGCTTACATGATAAGCATCGGTTTACAGTGAATTTACCTGTTATTTTTCACACTTATCTTTTTGATATCTAATCAGTATTATTATTTACTGAATGTAGTGTTTTTTATGCGTGATGATATGCGCCCAAAATCTAGGGCGCGAAGATCCAATAAAAATAATGAGTTAGTGTTACTTGTTGCGCAGCATACGCGCGACAAACATACCATCACTATTTGCTTCAAAGGGCCATACGGTCAACATTTCTGTTTGTTCACCCGTAAAAGGATGGCGTATCGGCGTGAGCGTGAACTCTGGATGTTGCTGTAAAAACGCCGTCACCACGTCTTGGTTCTCGAGCGGCGACAAGGAACACGTGGCGTAAACGAGTACGCCGCCCGCTTTAACTGCTCGGCTACTGCGGCTTAAAATATCGAGCTGTAACGCGGCTTTATCGGCCACGGCTTCAACACCATCCAACCAACGCATATCGGGGTTACGTCGCCAAGTGCCAGTGCAACTGCACGGGGCATCGACTAACACACCGTCGAAATGATCCGCTGGCACGGGCAGGGCATCGCTCTTCCAACGGGCCACGCTAATATTGTTAAAGTGGGCTCTTTGGGCACGCTTAGTCAGTTCTTCTAGGGCATTGGAGCGAATATCGGACGATATGATGCTGCCCGCAGAGGGTGTTTGGTTATCAGCAGCTTTAGCTAACATCAAAGAGCGCAGTTGCAGGGTTTTACCACCTGCACCACTGCAAGCATCCCACCAATGGGCATCGGGTTCTGGCGCGCAAATTTGCCCTATGACCTGTGAAGCCAAATCTTGGATCTCAATGTTACCGTCTTTATACAGGGCGATTTCATTAAGATTCATACTCTTACTGCCAAGGTTAATGGCATCGTTAAAGTAATGACCATAACTAGCATCGATGCCAAGCGCTTGCAGTTGTGTCGCCGCATCTTGGCTAGTGATCCCCTGTGCGCGGCCCCAAATTGGTGGGCGACTGGACATAGCCTCAATTAATTGCGTTTGCAGAGCCGCATCAATAGGACACACTTGCCAGAACCAGTCGGGTAATAAATCCTGTGGTTTAAGCTTCGCCGCGGGAAATAAATGCTGCATTAGCGTGAGTTTGTCGTCGAGACTGTCAACGGCAAGCGCTTGAGCCAGTTGATAATCGATAGGCGACTGCGATAACTCATGCCAAGCTGTGGCGATATCTTGCCAAGCATGGGCTTCCAATAACGCACTGGCGCTTAGGCTGGCAAAATAAGTCGCTGATGCTTGTTGATCGCCTATTCGCTGAAACCAACCCCACCAGCGAAATAGACTAAACAAAGATTCACGGATGACTTTACGATCTTTAGAGCCGTGTTTTTTATATTCTCTAAAGTAGTTGGCCAGAATACGGTCGGCGGGCATTTTACTGCTTTGAATTTCATCGAATAATTGCTTAATTGTACTGGCGTAACTGAGCGCACGTTTTTGCGCTGGGGTGCTCGCCTCTGCATTTAACGCTGACGATGTGTTTGAGTTGGATGCCTTGTCGGAAGAGAAGCTGCTTGGATTACCCATAAATTTAGCCTGAATTATGCTCTCTGTGGCTGCGCCTTATGTAGGAGGCATAACTGTAACAGAGGGGAAAAATAAGTGGCGCAGAGTGTAGCAGTTTTGCCCGATAACAGGCATAAAAAAAGCCCCAAAGTCGCATCAACTTGCGGGGCTTTTTGTGGTTGAGTCACTGAAACTCATAGTGCATTCAGTAACAAAGGGTTATTTGCAGACTATCGCTCAATTACCGCTTGGAAGGTAATTATTTCGTCACCATCTTTTGGATTTGCTTAGCCCGTTCTTCATCACTCATTTCCACCGGTGGTGGCGTGACTATGCCTTTTTGGCACGCGGGTCTGAGTGCTAACTCATCTAACCAACGTTGCAAATGTGTCAGACCTTCCATATTGATGCCGCTCCACTCGTGGATCCGCACCCAAGGCCAAGTGGCGATGTCGGCAATCGTGTATTCGTCACCTGCAAGGTATTGATTTGTAGCTAGTTGAGTATTCATAACCTCGAATAAACGTCGACCTTCTTTTTGATAACGGTCAATGGCAGCGGGGATTTTTTCAGGGAAATACCTAAAGAATACGTTGGCTTGTCCCATCATGGGACCGACGCCGCTCATTTGGAACATTAACCATTGGATCACCTGTGAGCGCTTTTTAGGATCGGCTGGCAGGAATTTACCTGTTTTTTCGGCGAGATACAGCAGAATCGCACCCGATTCGAATACCACAAAATCCTCGTTATCGCGGTCGATAATGGCGGGAATGCGACCGTTGGGATTGATGGCGATAAACTCGGGCTGTTTTTGCTCACTGGTGCTGAAATCTAATTTATGGACACGATATTCAAGTCCCATTTCTTCCAGTGCGATGGAAATTTTAAAACCGTTAGGGGTCGCGGCTGTGTATAAATCTATCATGATGATTCCTTATATTTTTAAAAATCGAGATCGAGCGCAAAACACAAATAGGCCATCAGTTGAGTGCAATGTGCAAACTGCTCGGCACAAAAACGGGCGGCATCTGGGCGGCAGAGCTCCTCAAAGGCGATATTTTTAACTGCGATAAAATCTTTTCGTTTTAGCTCAGTGAGCATAGGGTGGTTTTTATCAAACCCTTTTGGGGGGCGAGTTAAGCTATCTCCATCCATAGTAAATCCATGGTTTTGCAAGGTTTGTAATGCTTTTTTATAACCGTTGGGATTTTCATCGATACAAGTGCGAATGGCATTTAAGGCTTTTGATTCTGGGTGCCAAATCCCTGCGGCAATAAAACAGCCGTCTTCGGCAATGTGCAAATATAGTCCTGGCGCATGCACATCTTTACCTTGAAAATGCCGAAATTGAATACCGATATTGGTTTTATAGGGCGTTTTATCTTTGCTAAAACGGCTGTCTCGCTGTGGACGCATCAGACTGCCACCGACTTTTTTCGGTACGGCAGTGAGCCTAGGCGAGAGGGCGAGAATACTGGGCTGCATTTGCTCGATAAACTGCAGTGCAGGTGTTCGCACAGTCTCTTCGTATTCTGCCTGATGGGCTTTAAACCAGTCGCGGGAGTTGTTTTGTGCCAGTTTATTTAAAAATTGCAGGCTTGCTGCGCTGAATGTTGAACCCGTCGCGATGGGGGTGTTAGTTGTTAAAGTGGCCATTATCGATGAACCTTATTAATGCATATAAAACGAGTGCAAACAGCATAGATGTTAACCAAGCGAAGCAGAGGCGAGTCGCCCGTATGCTTCACTTATCCTGCCAAAGAATGCTATCAAGAGGATAAAGTGCTGTTTAATTTGGTACTAATACTGCCAGTCTTTAGCAAGATCTTCACTTAAATTTTCCAATGAAAGGTTTTCCTATCGTTTGTCTATTTACATGTAAAGCTAATTGAGAACTATTCTTATCTTTCGTTTTGATGCCTATAATGCCGCCCTAATTTTACATTGAGTCGTAAATAGGAAGATGCTGAATGTGTTATCAGCCTAAATTAGGGAAGTTAAAAACGAAAGTCAGTCTATTTGTTGTGGGGATTTTACCTTCACTACCGTTACTTGCATCGGATGTTCTGGGTGAACCGAAAGTACAGCCCATTGAAGTCATACAAGTTCACGGACAACAGTATCGACGTGTGATGACGGTGACTAAACCCGGTGAAGCGATTATTTCCATGGATCAAATCGAGGAGATGCAGGCGACAACTTTCGCCGAAGTGATCGATGATATGGCCGGCGCCCATATTGATGGCGGCACTCGCCGTGGTGGTGAACGTATTAATGTCTGGGGCTTTGGCGAGACTGAAGATTTTAATGTTTATGTGGATAATGCTCCGGTGGGATTTGAGCAGTATCGCTATGGATCATTTTTCCTCGATCCTGATCTCATCAAGCGAGTGGAAGTGATTAAAGGTGCCCATGATGTGCGCTCTGGCAATGGCGGTTTTGGTGGTGCCATGTATGTTGTCACTAAATCGGCTGATGATTTTCTTAAATATGATCAATCCCTTGGCGCGCGAGTCAAAACCAGCTACGCCAGCAATAATGACGCTATGGGTTATACGGGGACAGTTTATGGCCGCGTGAATTCATCTCTATCTGGTTTGCTGCATCTGACGCGTCGCGATGCGGGGGACGTCACCTTAGCCAATGGTGAAGAGTATGAATATTCAGGCTATGAGCAAAATAACTACCTAGGTAAGATGGATTACGCACAGGGCGATCACCAATTAGCGTTGAGCGTGACCCATTATCTTGATGAGGGCCGCAAACCTTGGGCTAACCGCCGTGGCCCTATGCCTGCAATTTCGGACTACAACATCAAAAAGTACGGTTCCTACGAGCAGGCTCTGTATGCCACAACCGCCTACAACACTTATGAAGACAACACTTGGTCGGCTAATTATCGCTATTCGCCGAGTAATCCCCTGATCGATACCCAAGTGGTCATTTCCCATTCGGCGAATGCACGCCACTGGGTAAGACCCGATATCGCGTGGGAGAAAATGACGGTTTCCGTAGGCAACTTCGGCCATGAATCTTGGCTAGATTACAAACGTGACTACATTGATATCAATAACTTGAGTTTGATTGGCGACCATGAGATCACCACTGGATTACAGTACCGTAGTCTTGACCGCACTTCGCTTGTGTTTAACAAGAGTTATGAGAAGAATCCTGAGAAAAACTTTGGCTGGTACACACCTTACTATCAACCTGAAGGTCGCCAAGACACCTATGCCGCCTATGTTCGCGATGCAATTCATATTACTAATGACTTAACTGTGACTCCCTCGCTGCGATATGACTTTATCTACAGTATAGGTAGGCCAAATATTGCGCCAGATTACAACGATATTGCTGCGGGCCACGACTATAGCTCGACCCATCATTCGGGTTTCTCACCAAGATTAGGTATAGATTACCAACTGACAAATCACGCTCGGTTAAACTTTGATTACGCCTATAGTCTGCAAGCCCCTGTGGTGGATGAAATTTATGCCGTGCAATACGCTAAGGCGAGTATCACTGGCACGAGTCGCAACATTGATGTCGAACGCTTGCATGCCTTCAAATTAGGCCTAATGACGCAGCACCAGCATGTACTTGCCAATGAGGATGCCTTATCGACGCAAATCACCCTGTTTGCCAACTTAGGCCGTGATGATATTGCCCAGCGCCGCGGAGCTAAGTCTGATAAAACCCAGTTAATTCAAAGTGGTTACACAAATCTTGATGGTTACCATATTTACGGTGCCGATTTTGAAGCCCAATATCGCTATCAAGATGTGTTCAGTGATCTTGCGGTTTCATGGCTGCAAGGTAAACACAATGGTTCGCTCAGAGATAGCCAAGATGACGATGAATATTTAGCTAACATAGCCCCACTCGATATTCGCCTGCGTTTAGGCATGTATATCACCGATGACATTTCTATCGCTTGGCAGGGCGCTTGGTATGACGCTCAAGATCATGTTCCCCACGGTGATATCTTTAATGCCGAGTCACCCAGCGAGAATTATTTCCTACAGAATGTGTATTTTGCCTATGAACCTCAAGCCATTTTAAAGGGATTAAGTGTGCGTTTGATGGTAAAAAATCTCACCAATCAGCAAGTGGTACCGTTTCTCTCCGATGGGATACCCGCAGCTGGGCGTGATGTCCGTTTGAGTTTAGCCTATGAATTTTAAAGATAAATCACCAAGGCTGTGTGGACTAGGTATATATAGCTCATAAAAAATAGGGTTATATTGCCTCGGCCCCCTGCCGAAAAATGCCATTTTATGGCATAATCCGCGTTTTACTAGGCATATAGAACAGAAAAATGACTGAAAATGAATTGCTAAGTCGCTGTGGCGGCAAGTGTGAACTGTGTGGCAGCGAGCTTGAACTCTCTATTTATGATCTGCCAGCCTCCGATGGCCGTGACAATGAGATCATGATTTGTGAAACCTGCAGTGACCAAATAGCGGCACCGGATACCATGGACATGAACCACTGGCGTTGTCTGAATGACAGCATGTGGAGTCCTGTACCGGCAGTTCAAGTGATGTCATATCGTATGCTTAAGCGCTTAAATGGCGAAAGCTGGGCGCAAGATTTGCTGGATATGCTTTACCTTGAAGACGATTTAAAAGCGTGGGGTGATGCCGAAGTTGCCGCAGCAGGTGACGATGCGACGCCAACGTTAGACAGTAATGGTGCAGTGCTCAATGCTGGCGATACTGTGGTCATCATCAAAGACTTAAACGTGAAAGGCACGAGCTTTGTGGCTAAGCGTGGCACAGCTGTGCGTAACATTGCTTTGACCAACAACCCAGAGCATATCGAAGGCCGCGTTAACGGTACTCGTATTGTGATTCTGACGTGCTTCGTTAAAAAGTCTTAAGTTTCGCTTAGTGTGAGCGCGATTTATTTAGCTCAACACAATAAAAACCGCCATGATCGTTAGCCGACATGGCGTTTTTTTATTTTAAATTAGATGGTTAAGATACGCAGCGGGTGATTTGATATTGGCGTGCATAGCCCTGCGGATTAAATTGCCAAGATAATATCCACGCGATCACACTTAAGCCACCGAGTAATAGCCAAGCACTGTTAAAGCTGTTGAAATTATCGCGAATTAATCCGGCAATCCAAGGCGAGATAGCCGCTATGGTATATCCCACACCTTGTACAAAGGCAGTTAATTTACCTGCTAATATAGGATTTTGTTGATGATCCATAGTGACAATCAGCCCGAGTGGAAAAATCCCGCCAATACCTAATCCTGCAAGTCCCGCCCATAAAAATAGCGATAATTGAGGGGCGAGTGCCAGTCCCATAAAGCCAATGAGTTGTAGCAAGCAGAGTAGGGCTATGATGGCGCGTCTGTCCGTCGACTTGCTGGCAAGCCAAGGAAACACTAAGCCTGCGATTACTTCCATGCTGGTTAAAAAACCTAACACTAATCCCGATTGAGTTTGGCTATAACCTAGCTCGACCGCGTAGGGGGCTAGCCATGCAAGTACGCAGACATAACAGCTTGTGCCTAATGCAAAAAATATCGCCAATAACCAACTGCGACGAAAACGCCAAAAGTTAAGTTGCAAAGCTTGCTCTTTTGCTTGGCTAGGTAATGCAGCTTTATGTTTAATCAGGAGCCACAGCACGAGTGCGAATATGCCTAGCCAAGTCCAATGACCTAGACCCGCGCGCCAACCTAAGTGCATCTCGATAAAAGGCGCGCTACTCGCCGCTAATGCGGCGCCGCCCATAATGGCGGTGACGTAAAGCCCCATCATTAAGGGCACCCGTTCACCGAAATTAAGCTTAATCATGGCGGGCATTATGGTTTGAATGAGGGCGATTGCGACCCCAGCCAGTAATGCCGAGCAGATAAGCCAATTGGCATCTATCGCCCAGAAGCGCATTGCAGTAGCGGCGATCAGCAGTAGCAATGATCCTGTCATTACGGTATTGAATCCTAAGCGTTTAGCGATACTAAAGCCTGCAAAACAACCCAGCCCCATGGCGAGCACGGGCAGCAATGTCAGCATAGACGCTAAGGTAAAGCTTAAGCTGATATCCTTTTGTATGCTGGGCAGTAAAGGCCCAACGGAGGCGAGAATGGGACGTAGATTTAGACCAATAAGGATGAACGCGAGTCCGAGCAGCAATAAATTCGCTTTCTCTGTCTGGGGGGATCGCATGGATTGTCTCCAAAAATAAGCTGAGTTTGATTTGCTGAAAAAGTGATTTGTAGCAGCATTTAGCATACTCATGATGATTTCCTTTCAACAACAGTAGGTTGAAACCACATCACTACAATTCAAAAAGAATCTCTTTCAGATGTATCTTGATATAAAGATATTTTAATTCTGCGAGAAAATGACTAAGATGTAAAGGATGATGTAAAGAATCTTTATATTGAGATAAATCTATGACAGCTAAAATGACGCTAACTAATGCCAGTCCTGCGGATACTAACGCGAGTTCTACGGATACAAAGAAAGCGGATTCGAATACCAAAGAAGATGGCCTCGATAGAATTGTTGAACAGTGGCAACAGCAAGGGGTGACTGAGGATTTGATCCCTATGGCTGTGCTCGGGCGAATCGCTCGTTTAACGAAATATATCGAAGTGGTACTGCTGCAATGCCACGCCGAATTTGGCTTAGGTCAGGGGGAGTTCGATGTGCTCGCGACGTTAAGGCGCTCGGGAGAGCCGTTCACACTCTCGCCTTCACAACTTTATCAGAGCATGATGCTAAGTTCTGGCGCTATGACCAGTCGTTTAGACAGACTCGAAAATAAGGGACTGATTGAACGGGAGCACAGTAAGGAAGATCGTCGTGGTGTTCATGTCTCGTTAACTGCTGAGGGTAAGGCGCTCATTGATAAGGCATTACCTCAGCATATTCAATGTCAAAGTGCGTTGTTCGCGGGCGTGAGCGTTGAAGATAGGCCTGTGTTACTGCAGATTTTAAAATCTTGGCTGAATCAATTTGAGCCGCAATAATTCGTTTAAAATCCCACTTTAGTCTTTAAAGTAGGCTGATATGCAATAGCGGATCACTTTGGCAAAAATGCGGTAAACATGAGCCAACCGCACGGGATAACATTTGATAGAACAAGGGAGTTGCCATGGTAAAAAGACGTGAAGCATTTGAATTAGCAGGTAAACGAGTCACTGCGGGGACTCAACTTGGGATCAAGTTGCCAGTCGCAAAATTATATACCGATACGCAACTCGAAATTCATGTGGAAGTGTTTCACGGAGCCAAACCTGGTCCGACTTTACTGGTCTGCGCCGCCATTCATGGGGATGAACTCAATGGCATTGAAATTTGTCGGCGTTTATTAGCTAGGGTCAATCCAAAGAATCTGGCGGGCACGCTAATTGTGGTGCCTATAGTGAATGTGTTTGGTTTTATTCAGCAATCCCGTTATTTACCCGATCGCCGTGATTTAAATCGATGTTTCCCAGGTTCCAGTAAAGGGGCGCTGGCAAGCCGTTTAGCTAATCTGTTTGCGACTCAGTTATTAGTGCATGCAACCCATGTGATTGATTTACATACAGGGGCCGTCCATAGGGATAATCTGCCGCAAATTCGCTGTGATACGAATGATGAGACTATGCTCGCCATGGCGAATGCCTTTGGTGCACCGCTGATCATGCATTCTAAAGCGCGCGGTGTTTCTATGCGAGGTTACGCTAATCAACAGGGCATTCCTTGCATTTTATATGAGGCTGGTGAGGCATTACGCTTTAGCGAGTTGTCGATAAAATCAGGCCTTAAAGGTGTGCTCAATGTGATGCGAAGTTTAGATATGCTTAAAGGGCGAGTGAGCAATAAAGGACCGAGTGTCAGTGCTATTCGCAGTTATTGGGTTCGCAGTGAATCCGATGGTTTAGTGAATATGAAGCTTAAACTGGGCCAACGGGTGACTAAGGGCTATATTATTGCCCATATCGTCAGTCCTCACGGTGGTGACAGTGTGGCCATTCGCGCCCCAACCGACGGTATTATCATCGGAATAAGTAATATCCCTGTGACTAACGAAGGTGAGGGGATGTTTCATATTGCCCAGTTCGAAGGTGACGAGATTGAAATTGCCAACGAACAACTCGATGAATTTCTGATGGAGTACGCCTAGATTCTAGGTCCCATCATCCCTACAATTTAAACCGCTCTACTGAGCTGGTGAGTGAATGGGCAAGCAGAGTGACTTCGTTACTGCGTTTGGCCATGTCCATGGCTTCATTGGCATTTTGGTCTGCAGATTGTGCCGCCTCACTCATGCTCGACTCAATTCGCTGACTGTAATTAAGTTGTTCATGGGCGGCTTGGATGATGTGTTGGCTCATGTGATTAATTGAATACAATGAGGCTTCAATCTGACCGATAGCACCATGTAGCGCCTGACTTTGTTCAACACATTCATTCGCTTGATGTTGGCCCGTCCTAATCGCATCGGCTGCAGTGGACGTTTCTTGTTGCAGAGCCGTGATCATGGTTTGAATTTCGGCGGTGGCGGCTTGGGTACGCGAAGCAAGCGATCGCACTTCATCGGCAACTACAGCAAAACCACGACCGTGTTCTCCTGCTCTAGCCGCCTCAATTGCCGCATTTAATGCCAGTAAATTGGTTTGCTCTGCGATGCTGCTGATCGTCGTTAAAATGCCCCCAATATTATCGCTATGGATACTTAAACGTGACATGATTTCGACTGAATGGCTTAAACGTGCACTGAGTTCAGTGATTTTCGTACGGTTATCATCGGCAATTTGTTTTACTTGATTACCGTATTGGGAGGCTTGGTTGATTTGTTCTGCGGATTCTGATGCTTGTTCTGTCACAAGATTTGAGCTAGTAAACATCTGTTCTGCCAAGGCTTTCGTTTCATCGACGCGGCTAATTTGCGCCGTTGCGGCATTGGCGATGCGCTGGCCTTGTTCATTGGTTAGAGTCGCAGAGCTGTCCAATAAATGGGCATTTTGGCTGATGTTGGTTAGTAGCTTGGCAAGATCGTCACTTAGGGTGTTCATATTATCTATCAAGGTGCCAAATTCATCGTCATGGTGTTTGTGAATACGTTTAGATAAATCCCCTTGAGCTATGCTTGCGAGCGCGCCATTGACTTGGGCCAAAGGGGTGAGCATAGCTTTGGAGGTAAAGAAGGAAATAAAACTCACCATAACGATAAATACCAGTGTGAGCACAATCGCTAAGGTTTGACCCTGTTGAATATCATTACTGGCAATGGTTTGCAGATTGCTAAATCGGCGGTCGGCTAAGGTGATTAATTTATCTAAGGCAAGGTTATTAGCATTAAAATCTTTGTCGGCATTTTGATAATGTTGTTCAGCTTGTATTTGTGCCTCAACGACCCTTTTTTGTGTTTGATAAAGTTCGGCGGGTGTCGCGAGTAAAGAGGAAATAATGGCGAGTTGTTGTTCAAAAATGGATAGCAAATCTAGGGTATCTATTCCCATCGTTTGTTGTTTTAAAAAGCTAAAATTGGTATTGAGATTACCCAGCAGTAAACCAACATCTTGTTGGTGGGAATCAATTGTATTTACCGTTTTAGTGTGTGTAAGTTCTCCCATAGTATTACTTAAGGTGTAAAGCATATCGTCGATACGTGTACCTGTACCGATAATTTCTTCGAGTAAGACTGGATTGTCTGGCAGGGCAATTGTTTCCAGATCGATCATGGCATTACTGGCTTGAGTTTTGGCTTCATTTAGCTGGTTAAAAAGTTGTTGATAAAGCAGTTTTGCCTGTTCACTGGCGAGTTTAGCTTCAAACATGGCCTGAGTTTGCTGTAAGTAAGACTGGTATTTTACTTGCGCTTCTTTCAATGACGTTTGCATTTGCGGTTGATCTACAACCCTCTGCACTAATTCATTTTCGATATTTTGGTACTTTCCCTGCAGGGCGGTAAAAGCTTGTTTGCTTTGAGTTAAAGCAGAACTGTCCTGTTGGCTATAGGCGAGTGTCGCCAGCCGTGACATTTTGAGTAACACTAACTGCAAACTGTTACTCTGTTTTTGTACTGGAACCGCTAAGGTTTCAATATTTTGATAAGCCATTTGCACTTGGGTGAGTGAATAATAAAAAAAGCCACTTCCTGCAATAAGCAGGGCACCTATAGCGCTAAAACTTAAGATCATTTTTTGTTTAATGCTGAGTGTTAACATAGGGCTTATTGCCTCTTGCTAGTGCCGTTTCTAGGTGGATTTATTTAGCATCCTAGGGCATTAATTATTAGGGTGCTGTTTTTATTG
The DNA here is from genome assembly GCF_023159115.1 of Shewanella sp. JNE2. Classification (NCBI taxonomy): domain Bacteria; kingdom Pseudomonadati; phylum Pseudomonadota; class Gammaproteobacteria; order Alteromonadales; family Shewanellaceae; genus Shewanella; species Shewanella sp. JNE2. The sequence continues at coordinate 1,395,098 of NZ_CP096169.1, forward strand.
ATATATTCATTTAAGTGTAGCAGAGTTCTACAGGAGTAAAGTTGCTCACTTTGTTTTCAGTTTAATGGGCGTGAAAGGAGAGAAATGAAAACGGTAATGTTAGGTGAGTCGGCCGTAGTGCCAACAAAAATTATCTGTGTTGGGCGGAATTATGTGGATCATATCCATGAGTTAGGCAATGAAATACCTGAGGATATGGTGGTATTCCTAAAACCTAATTCAGCGATAACGACCGAGCTTCACTCACAACATTTGGGTGAAACGCTGCATTATGAAACTGAACTTTGCTTTATGTTCCTGCATGGTCGTTTTAGTCATGTTGCAGTGGGTTTAGATCTCACAAAACGTGATTTGCAAACTAAGTTAAAAGCTAAGGGATTGCCTTGGGAGCGAGCAAAAGCCTTTGATGGTGCAGCGTTATTCAGTCCGTTTGTGGCGATTGATGATGCAGAGGCACCGCTGCATTTCACCTTGAGTATCAATGACAAGCTAGTCCAAGAGGGGCATATCGATTTAATGATTTACAAACCTCAAACCATATTGTCCGAGCTACAGGCATTTATCAGTCTCGATGAGGGCGATATTGTGATGACAGGCACACCCAAGGGCGTGGGAAGTATTCCCGCTAAAAGTGTATTTAACGTCACGCTGAGCCGTGGCCTGCAAGCGGGTGCTGAACCTTTGCTCGAATATCAATGGCTGAGTGTTTAGCGCCTGATAATATTATGTTGCACGAAGCCGAGTGACTCACCTGTTTGAGTCATTCGCCACAACTCAAGGTGTTTAACAGCACTTATCTCTGTGCGATTAATGTTGGATAATTACAGTCCTGCAACGGCTTCCATATCGAGTTCGATATCAGTGCAGCCTTTAGCGCAGAAGATCCCCGCAGTTTGTTCCGCTTTTACCTGCTCGGGTAATACCACTTTTAGCGTTTGCTTACAGCTTGGACATTGGACTGGTTTACCTTTAAATACCCGTTTAATCAGATTTTTCTGCTCATTGAATGAAGCAGCAGTAGTTTGGTTCAATACGGTAAAAGGGCTAGTCGAGGCTGTCGTCATTGGTGCGAAAATCCTTAGCGAAAGGTTAAATAAAACCACATTGTTCGAGTTAATGTGCCATCGATGATGGCTGTGAATGACGGTGATTATAACGTCAATGAGTGTAGTCGCTAAGTCACGACTATCTATAAATTGACATTTATTTCCCCCCGCGGTTGCGCAATTTTTGCGATATTTGCTGAACTTTGGCTGACTAATACAAAAATAAACTCAATTTCAGTTCATTCATAGGTTTGTTTTTCAGTGCTATCTGTAATACTGCTTTTGTCTACAAATTGGGGTGATACTGCTGCAAACTGAAATGAAATTTAAAGGTGACTGGGGGAAATAATGAGTACGTTTGTAAAGTTAACCATAGCCGCAACAGTCGTCGTACTCGGCATACTTGCCGCGGGCATCTATCGTTTTAATATGACGAATGATGATGTGTTTATGGTCGTGGAAGATGGCCGAGTGATGCCATTTGATGATGCGATGGCTCTAGAGAATGCGAAGGCACAAGCTAATCGTGTTGACATTAATGAGACAGATCTTGTCGTACCAAGTGAGATAAAACCAGTTGCCAATGCATCAGAGGTGATGCTGAAACTGTTTACGCTTAATACTGCTAACCCCTTTGAAGTACATTTACCCGAAGGACATAAACCTGTGGCATTAACGCATTTTATTAAAGTTAAGCAAACAGAGTTTGCCATTGGCGACTACCAAGGCGGTGACGTCAAGGGACGAGTATTGCTCGATTATATGCGCATTACGCCGCTTAATTTTGATCCCGCATTAGAGCCAGACACACAGAGTAATGCTCCTATTCAATTGGATTTGAATGCGCAAACAATGCCCTTTGTTGCGCCATTTATTGTGACAACTCAAGGTTCAGGGGTGTTTTGGTATCTTGGATTATTTAATCTCGATTATGAACACTCCAGTTTGAAGCATTTGGGGAGTGTTTTGATTGGAGATAGGATTGAGGTTGATAATGTTGAACCTGTTTATCCCTTTGAGTCACCTTATAAAATCGCCGTTACCTATAGAGATAGGGCACCTAATCAACCTATGTCAGAAAATCCTGAAATCGTTAAAACCTTAGAACTGACAGTTACTGAAACGGGGATTAACTAGAGCGTGCGATGCGTTATGGGTATTTTTGCAGAGTGTGAATAGGGTCTGCTGCCAACAATAAAAACAAAACCCGCCTAGGCGGGTTTTGTTTTTGGACCGATAATTCAGTCATATAGATTGATGTTATTCATTTGTGAAAGCGCTGTTTTGGAGCTGATTTATCAAACCTTTTTAACTATGCTGATTTTATCAACCACCTTTTTAACATCGTCGGTGTTTTCAGCAATTTTTAGCGCGAGTTGACGCTCTGCATCGCTTGCGACTTCCCCTTTGAGAGTCACAACACCATCGGCAACATCGACGTTAATTTGGGTGCCAGAAACATCGGTTGAAAATAATAAACGGGTTTTGACAACGGTGGCGACTTTGGAGTCGGTCAAGGTTTTCATCACATCGCTGGTACCATCATCTTTACTCATTACGGTTAACTTGTTATCGACATCTTTTACCCCATCTAGGCTTTTGATAAGCTCCGTTGCAAGGGCTTTATCGACGCGACTTTCTACTTGTCCGGTTAAGGTCACATGACCATCTTTTACATCGGTCATAATGTTAAAGGAGTTCAGGTTAGTATTGAGTAACAGGGTCGTTTCTGCTTTACCATCAATCCAAGCATCTTTGGCTTCATTTTTCCAATCCTGAGCTGCAGCCACATTTAAGCTGATTGAACCGATAAGTAAGGTTGCTAATACTGTTGCTGTTTTCATGATGATATCCTCAGTTGTTGACTCAAGGATAGATATAGCGTGAATCGTGCCAATGTTTTTAACTCATTGATTTATATGTTTATATAATGATTTTATCTTTGATTTAGGCTTGTTGTAGAGGCCATTAATCGGTCTTTTTTACCGAATAAATGTAATTATTGCAGAGAGACCCTCGATGCAATTGACATGAAAAACCGCACAAGACTGTGCGGTTAGTAACTAGAGCGTTAAGGGTTATGAAGGGATTGCATGGCATCGCAACTGATTTGTAACCAAGCAGTGCCTTCGGCAAGTTGACATGTGAGATGTGGATGATGTGCTTGTTTTACTGCCCGCTTTAGTTGAGTTAGCACTTGTTGCTCGATCTCGATAAGAGCCGCAATGGCCACAGAGATTACGTGTTGTTCTAATAGCGTTTCAACTTGAGCATAAGGATTTATTTGTTGGTTAGTGATGTTACCTGTACTTGGATAGTCTTGCGGTAAGGATAGTCTGATTAATAGACGTTTATAGACAGAGGATTGCACCCTAAGAATACGTTGCAGGTTATAGTCATCGACCAGAGAGATCGCGCGAGTGTAGAACTCATCTCCCCTCTGGCAGAGTGTAATAATCCCCTCGCTAAGCTTGATATCGGCGCTGATATCAGTCTGATGTTGCACAACATTAGACTTCATAATCCATCTCCTTATGCCTGAGTCCGGCATTCTTGAGTTAATAATGTCAGTTTTGTTCAGCTACCATGCATATTCCGTTCTCGTTTTTAGTGGTAGATTAAAAGACTGATTTATAGAGCGATATTTTTAGTTAGTTCAGTTATTCGATTGGTATGTCGGAAACTATTACCATTGATGTTGTTAAAGTTTCACGGCTGGCATACAGTGGATCTTCATACACAGGAGTGAACTTAGCATGGCTCGACCAACACTTTTTTATCACCTACAGGATTTAGGTGCCGAGCAAGCACTTGTGCAACTTGAGGGTGCCTTACATTTTAATAAACTGCGTAGTATTGATGACTTACCTTGGCTTGCCCAGCTTGAAGCCAATCATGTTGATGTTGCAGTTATTGAGTTTCCTTGTCTTAGTCACGAGGACTATCTTGATTTAATGAAAAATGCAGCTATGTCGGGGATTGAGTTTATTTTTCTCTCCAATGGTCAGCCCAATCCCAATCTGGATAAGCTTATGGCGCAATATGCAGGTTATCATCTTCGCAAGCCATATGATATGTCACTGATAAGTAGTATTTTAATTGATTTTGCTCAGCATTTAGTCGCTAGTTCACCCAGCCGTTCAAGCCCCTTTTTAAGCGAGTTAGACCAATACGGTTTACTTGTCGGTTCGTCGGCGCCTATGCATAAGTTGTATCGCACCATTCGTCGTGTATCAGTCACCGACAGTAATGTATTAATTATTGGCGAGAGTGGTGTAGGTAAAGAGTTAGTCGCTAATACTATCCACTTAGCAAGCCCGAGAGTGAATGAGCCTTTTATTGCGATTAACTGCGGCGCTCTCAGTCCCGAATTGGTTGATAGTGAGTTATTTGGACATGTTAAAGGGGCTTTTACTGGTGCAAATCGGGATCATAAAGGGGTTTTTGAACAGGCGGAAGGTGGAACGTTATTTCTCGATGAAATAACGGAAATGCCTATAGAGCATCAAGTAAAGTTACTTAGAGTGCTAGAAAATAATGAGTATCGCCCAGTGGGGGGAGACAAAGTACTCCACTCAGATGTACGCATTGTGGCGGCAACGAATCGTGATCCTCTTGCGGCAATAGAGGCTGGGCTATTTCGAGAGGATTTATATTTTCGCTTGGCTCAATTCCCGATTAGAGTTCCACCATTAAGGGTTCGTGGTGAAGATATTATCGGATTAGCGCAGCATTTTCTGGCTTATCGTAATGTGGCTGAAAAGCAGTGCAAAGTTTTCTCAGAGGAAAGTCTGCGGATGATTGCTGCTAATCGTTGGACAGGCAATGTACGCGAGTTAAAACATGCCGTTGAGCGGGCTTATATTCTGGCGGATCAAGAGATTTTGCCGAGTCATTTGCAGCTAGAACAGGAAATTGATAACGCCAAAATTGCTGAGGAAGAAGTGATTATTCCCCAAGGGATGCGTTTAGATGATTTGGAGAAAATTGCCATTTATCAAGCACTAGAGTCCAGTAATGGCAATAAAACCGATACTGCTGAACAATTAGGGATTAGCGTTAAAACCCTCTATAACAAGCTCAGTAAGTATGAACAGCAAGTCGAGTCAGGTGAGCCTACTGCAAAATAATGAGTGTGTTTCAATATAGATGAAGAAGTGATTGACGTTGAGGCATCAAGACATCAAGGCATCAAGGCATTAATGCCACAGATGATTACAAGGTTGTTTCTTCGGTTATTTCTTGATAGGGAACAAACACCTTAAGGGATGCGGGTTGAACCTCAATGGTAAGATCCGCAGGCTCAAACACTTCGCCATCAATCACATATTTACACTTAGGCTGACTGCTAATGGTGACCTTTTTAGCGTGGGCGTGGTGGACTTTACTTAGGCGAGCTTGTTGAACTTTTAGATCTTTATGGCCTTCTTTAACCCACCCAGCGATTGCTAATTCGGCTAAGCCAAGCAAGGGGCCTTTGGGGTCATCGTCCGCATCCAACCAGGTAATATCGAGCAATCCATCGGTCATATTGGGTTCGCCATTTCCTTGTGCTAGCAAACTGGTAAAGGGGGCGGCATTGGCAATTACTAAGCTGTGGGTACGGATCGTTATCGGCGCGGCATCGTCCAAACTTAACGAGATAGTTAAGGTTTCTGCCATACTCATCGCTTGCCATAGACCATCGAGGTAGGCCAGTTGACCTAGGGCGTTTTTACGCTCGCGGTTTGCTGATTCAATCATTTTTTGCTCAAATCCAATGCCGACAAGTAACAACACTAACTCATCATTACAACGTGCGGTATCTATAGCTTGGTTGTGTCCTTGAATAATATTATCCAGCGCCTGAGAGATAGGAATTATCTTGCTGCCTAAACCAAATAGCGCATGACTTAAGGCGTTCGTCGTTCCTAAAGGAATAATCCCTAACATGATATCGGTATTCACAACTTCTGATGCGACCTCGGTTACCGTACCGTCTCCGCCACAGGCGATAACGATATCTGCGCCTGCACTGCGGGCCTGTTGAGCGAAGATATTTGCGGTTTCGTCTGCTGTTGTGAGAGTTAACGTCAGGTCAAAATAGGCTTTGAGTTCATCTTGGATTTGTTCGCTGTATTCTCGCCATTTTCCGCCGCCAGAGACTGGGTTGGCGATAATCCATGCTACTTTGTGGATGTTAATTTTCCCTTGACTGAGCATGCGCTCAAGCGCGCGTAATTGCCATTTGTTTAAGCCTGCGGTTTTGCGAACTTGCTTTATCTGTTGCAGTACTTCTACGAAGTGCTGTTGTTTATCTTTACAAACCAAATAAGCGGCGAGTACCAGCACTGAGCGGCCACGACCCATAGCACAGTGGATGAGTACCTTTTTATTGGCGCGCACTTGGCGGTGCAGCCAGTTAACGGCTTGATTGAGTTGGGCACTGGTCGGCACACTATGATCTAAGATGGGAATATTTAAATACTCAATATGATCTTCAAACTGTGACCAATCTAAGCCATCAAACTCAGCGGTGACATCCAGAATGGCAGTGATCTTATTGGCTTTAATCTTTTCCAGATCCGCAGGAAAGAGTCGACAACCGAGATACAGATGTTCATCTATCCTCTGCATCGATGGCACTGAATCACATTTTCTCGCCCAATGGTTATAGAGTCGGCAACCCAATAAAAAAGGGATAAAACCCCAGCGAATATACCAAGGAATAGTGCCATCTTGGCGTTTTCTAAAAATACTGGCGCGATTAAACCAATAGGCTGAGCCGACTAAAAACAGTGACAGGCTCGTCCATGCCCAAATGAACGTAAGCAGAGGAGAAGTTCCTGCCACCGCAAAATAGGCGAATAGCATGGCACCTGCTGTGTACAAATATTTGATGTGGATCTTCGTTAGCATGCAAGTTCTCCAATGCCGTTGCTTTTGGTTAAATTCGTTGCACTTGAAATGGTTGAATGTGAGATGAAGATGTTGAAATGATTGAGTTTAAACCAAAAGGGTAGCAGTAGATGTGTCTATTGCTACCCTAAATCAGATAAAGCTTGTTAGCCTAGCACTTAGTATCTTTAGCCTTAACGCCTTCTTTGACTTCTTCACAGGCATCTTCGATAGCGTTGCCTACATCGGTAATGGCATCATCGATCTTTTCACCGGCATCTTCGGCTTTGTTATCACTACAGGCAGATAGGCCTAGGGCGAGTAATAATGCCAGTGCTGCACTTGTCATTAGCGTAAATGGTTTCATATCTATTTCCTCTCCAATAAAAATTAAGGGCGCGGGGCTCTACCTTTGATGGCATTGACCAACAGTGAAATCACCAGTAACACAATAAATAAGAAGAAAATGATTTTTGCGATACCAGCAGCGGCTCCTGCAATACCGGTAAAACCAAAGAGCCCAGCAATAATGGCAACAACCAAAAACATTAATGTCCAACCTAACATATTAACCTCCTATCCCAGTCTTTATCCTTCATCTGACCCGTTTGTGTCATTTGTAAGGTAATGGTGAGTGGTTATTTATAGGATGCGAGCTTAATGCCAATGTGATTTTTTAAGGATAACATTTTGATTTTGTTTGTTTATATTTAGCTTTAGTTGATTTTTTTCAGTTTACTTAAATGCAAATTAAGCAATTTTTACCTTACTTTCGGTAAAAGTTTCAGCCTTAATAACTGTGCTTTTTATCAATAAAAAAGCTGACACTGTTACCCATGCCAGCTTTATATACAAGGTGTTACGTTGAGGCTAATCGGTTAAAAACGATTTAGCGGTTTCCAGCGTTGCAGGCTAACTGGAATGGTCGCGCCTTGGGATAACAGCAGGTTAATCCGCGCTTGATACGCCGCGCCCACCATTAAATGTTTGGCTAAATCCACCGCATTACGGGCCTTATAGTCATCTAAATAACTGCCTTTCGCCCACGCATTAAATGCGCCAAGGGCAGGGCCTGCCCAGATTTGGTAATCCATTTCGCGGCCGACTTCACCTGTGTTTGACCAGCGGCTCGATAGACCTAAATACCAGCGGAAAATCAGCGCCATCTTACGTTTAGGGTTATCCAGCGCGCGCTCGATTTGCTTAGGATCGCGCTCGTTAAAGTGGGCAACTGTGCCCGCCCAAATATCATCGAGTGATGAGCGGAACACTTGCTCTTCGAGCTTTTTACGCTCGTCCGCAGGGATGGCATCAATCGAATCGTAACGGGTGTAGATTTCATACAGCTTATTGGCGCGCATCGGGAACAGAGTGCCGCGCTTAACCACTTGTAATTTCACGCCCATTTCGAACATATCTGCGGCAGGCGCCATAGTCACATCGGCCATTTCTGTGGTAGCGAGTAACTTACGAGTGTGTTCACTCGCGCCCGCTTCGACGCAGGCTTGGTTGATTGAACCTGTGACGATAAAGGCCGCGCCCATGTTGAAGGTGGCTAATGCTGCATCGGGTGTGCCGACGCCGCCGCCAGCACCCACGCGGATGGGTGTCTTGTATTGATACTTAGCTTGGATTTCATCTTTGAGCGCCAAAATCGTCGGCAAAAGCGTGACTAACGGACGATTGTCGGTATGGCCGCCAGAGTCGGCTTCGGCTGTGATGTCATCCGCCATCGGCACAAGCAATGCCATCGCCATTTGGTCTTGGCTGATAAGACCGTCACTCACTAGTTGCTGGAGGATTTTGGCAGGCGCCGGTTCCATAAACTTAGTCGCGACTTCGGTGCGGCTGATTTTGGCGATGACTTTGTTGCCAATGACTATTTCGCCATGTTCGTCGCGGCTCAAACCCGCTGCGCGGTAATAGACGATTTGCGGCGTTAACCCTAAAAATGCCGAAGCTTCGACCGTGCGCACTTTATGTTTTAAGAACAGCTCAACACTGCCGCGCTCTAATGCGGGCTCGCTTGGGCTATGAATTAAGTTAAAGGCGTAGGGGCCATTAGGCAGCGCCGCTTGAATGCGAGTAATGGCCGCTTCAACGCGGGATGGAATTAACCCCGCCGCGCCAAATGAGCACAAAATGCCCGCTTGACCTAGCGCAATAACCAGTTCTTCCGAGGCAATACCGTTGGCCATAGCGCCGGCGTAGTAAGCGTATTTAACCCCGTGTACGCGGCGAAAATTGCTGTCGCCTAAACTTTGGGTGCCAAGGGCAGGCGCAAAGGCGCTGACGGGGTGTGAGCCAAGAGGCGCTTGGCTGTCGCTTGTTGTTACTTCGGCCGTTTGCGCTATGCCTAAGCCTTTTTCGCTGTGATTGACTAAGTAACAGGCTTGGCTTAAATCTTTGAGTTTTTTGCCTAATGAGTCGATATCAAAGCTCAGCGCGGCATCGTTGACTTGCCACGGCCAAGGGCTGAGTTTTTCGTTATTGCTATTGTATTGATCTAGAGTATGGCTAGTCATAGGTGTTCTCATGTTATCAGTGCCGCCCTGTGCGATGTGGATAGCCAAGGCGGCGCAACTATTCGTTATTCGTTATATGTTATTTGTTATTCGAGATTAGCGTCTTTCTAACAGCGTAAACTCGCTAGGCTTCTTCAATACAGATGGCGATATCTTTAACTTCATAAATCCGCAGGCCATCTTTACTCAAGTTGGCATCGCCCATAATGATGCGTTTGCCATTGTCGTCTGTCACGTTGGTAATGTGCACATCCAGCGACATCTGCTTGTTTAATGGGTTAATTTGGCCGCGATATTTCCATTTGATATCCGATAAAATCTGCCCAAATTTTGGACTCTTAAAGCCTGCACCAAGGTCTTGGTCAATCGCATAGGTTTGCATCAGCTCGATAATGGCTTCAACCCCTAAGGAGCCTGGCATTACCGGGTCTTGATGGAAATGGAATTGGAAGAACCAATCACTCGGGTCAATCGTGCGTTCGGCGTATAAATAGCCAAGACCCGCTTTACCGCCGGCTTTTACGATTTCAGCTTTGTCGATAAAGTTAAGCTGACCGCCCGCTAAACGGTAATGCGGCTGACCTTCAGGCGCGTTAAAGCTGCGATGCTGTTTATCTAACAGATTGATTTGGCTATCGGCTGCTATGCCATTTTGCACATGCCAAGGCTGAGTGATCTTGCCGTTGTCTATGCCTAACTGGTTTTTCAGCGCATCACCCTTGAAGTAACCAAATACCGCTTTACCTTGGTAGAAAGGCTCACCATCGCAGCTTAATTCAAAACTGAAATTTTGGATGATGTTGCTGCCAGCAATCACAGTCGATAACAAACGTGAGTCGTTTACGATTGTCTTGCCGCGTAAATCCACATGGCGCAGCAGCTTACCGTTGCCGTCCAAGTTGCGGAAAAATAGCTCTTGGCCGGGGAAGCCCAAGGTGGTGCCCATATAACCTGAGATAAAACCGTTTGGCTGCAGTGATATTTCCATCAGCACAGAATAGGGCATCACGGCATGATGGCTGTTTTTATCGTAATACCAAGCACTTGCGGGCACTTCGTATTCAGCGATACACGAAGAGGGCTTTTTCAGCTCGCCGCGCTTGCCGTCAATCGCAACCACGCGGGTGGTCAGCTGTAAATCACCGCAAGGCGTGCGCGGTGGAATAAGGCCGCGATAGATACTGAAATCGGGGCCGAAGCAGTTTTCGATGTCGCCAGTGGCAAATTCGAACATGTGGTACGGCGTGAACGGCAGGGTATCGGGCACGCGGTTGGCGTACTTTGAATCCGCTGGCGCAATCGGCGCAGCCACATGCTTTAGCGGCACTACGCCTTTGTTGGTTGGCGCAGTTAAATCAGGCAACTGTGCCATCAGTGGCGCCGCTAACGATACTGGTGTTGAAACCAATGGCGCAGCCGAAGCAGTATTTTTAGCTACATTTTTAGTTGTATTGTTAGCTGTGCTGGCATGATTATCCGCGAGGTAGCGGGTGCATTCGGCTTCTTCTTTGATCATCACCCCAAGGTTTTGGAAATCCACGACCACTTTGCCATTGAGCAAAATATCGATATTCGCCTTAGCATACGGGCGCGGGCTCATACCTATTTCGGTGATTTCCATGCGATAGGTGAGCAGGCCAGATTGCGGCAAAACTTGACCGCGACAGCGCACTTTTTGTGACGCATTTTCTAGCGGTTGGAAACGACCGTCTTTTACACCGAGGTGCATCCCAATATGCAGCATAAAGAATTGCAGTAATTGACCACAGCCTTCGGCCATTAATGATCCCGCCATCACTTGGTCGCCCTTGAAATGACACGGGAAATACCAATGATCAGCTTCGAGCTGCTTATGGCCTTGAACTGAGCCTAAACCCCACGCACCGCCATGCACCTCAAGATTGCTGACCTGTTCAATCATCAGGAATTTTTCAGATGCAAAACATAAAGAGGGCTGCAAACCATATTGGGCTTGATGCGCCGCGTGTGCGCCGCCAAAACAGCCACCGATATCGGCGCCGAGCAGTTTATGGATTTGGCTGTAATCAAATTGGTTTTGCGCGCAATCAAGCAGCGGATTAAAGCACGGTTTATTCGGATTATTCAAGGCTAGGTTGCGCGCTTTGATTTCGGCTTCGGTGTGAATAACGCCTTTGCCGTCGGCCAGTTCTTTATCGGTGAAGAAGCCGGCACAGCCGCCATCCATTTTCAGGATCAGCTTGTCGCCCACGAAACATTCGTAGGAGAAGAAGAACAACAAGGTATCACCATTGCGGGCAAAGTGATTGATGGAAATGTCGTAGCGCAGGGTGTCGCCACCGCGCGGTAAGTCGCCAAGGAAGGTCAGGGTGCAATCGAGCAGGCGATAAACGCGCTCGCCCTTGTTTTCAAAATCGATACCTAAGTAGCTGATCAGCATCAAGTCGCATTGACCCGATTCGACCGCCACGGCCCAAGGGATTTGGCCATCGACCAAATACGGTGCATCCACAGGAATATCGTATTCAGTGGTCATAGTGCAAGGCTGATATTGGTTCATCTGAGCGTTTAATTTCGTTACCCGAGATACCAGCAAATAGTCAGTCGTTGGCAGGCGTACACGACGCGAATAGCTGTCGATAATGGCGTAATCTGGGCCAAATACTTTAGCAATATCACCTTCGGCGTACTCGACTAAATCTGCATAATCCCAAATGCAAGGCTTGCTTATCGGTGTTGGCGGCGTGTACTCAGGCACTTTTGCATGATTGGGATAAAGCACTGGATGTGGAAGAACCGCTGTCGCAGATGCCTGAACAATGGCTTGCTGTTGTACTGGCGCAGCTTGGCCATTGACGGCTAACTCGCTGGCAAGCTGGGCTTTCATCAAGGCATCGGCTAGTTTCAAGCCTTCAGCACGGCTTTGTAAAAAGGCTAAATGGGCTTCACGGGCGAGTTGCTGATTGCTTAAAAATGCCGCGTCTTTTAGCTCTGCTTGAGTGGCGTTTTTATTGGTGCTTAGGGCATTAATTGGCATGCTGCTTAATGTCTCTTTTTGTTGAGCCGTGGTTGGGCTGCTTGTTGCAAAGCTATTCGTGTCTTTGCTCGCTATTTGGGCCAAATGTTTGCGCTGGCTGCGCGCTGGTAATGCTGTCATGGCTTGGGCTTTTTGTTGTATAGCATCAAGGCCTGCGAGCGGCGTATCAAGGATATGCTGATAGATATCGCGGCCACCGAGCGTTACTTGTTTTATTAAGTGTTTTTGCTCAGAAAGCGTTAAATCTTGATCTAGCCTTTGCTGCAAATTGTATGCTTGCGTGGCACTTTGGCTGAGCAGTAACTGCGAGCATTTACCTTGGCTAAACGTCGCTACGAGCGCGTGCTGCTGAGCTTGAGAAGAATGCTTGTTAAGTTGCGCTTGATTTTTAAGCTGCAACAGCGCGCTCAAAATACTCGCCATACCCGCAGCGGCAAAGTTGTGGCCTAGGGTATCAGCGGCTTGGCTGCGCTGGTTCACACTCGGCAGCAGCGTATTGAGTACCAGCTCTGAATCGGCAAGTTGCTCAACCGCAATACTGGTTTCAATCAAGCTAATCTGGCTGCTATTCACCTTGGCTTGGGTTAGCAAGTCATCGCAAATACGCGCAGCGTTGCTGTGACCTTGTGGGTCACACATAGGGCCAAACACTTGGCCGCTGATGTGACCATAACTGTCGCCATAGCTGTTGCTATTACTTTGGGCATTGGCATCGTTATTGCGAACTTCAATGCTTGATTGCGCTGTCGTGAGCACTAATGCGCCTGCACCTTCACCGACTTTCCAGCCTGTGTCAGTGGCAGTAAATGCCACTGGTGATACGGCATTTTTGAGGATCACTTGCTCTAGACTGCCACTTAAATCGACGGCGGCGATCACTACGGCATCTAAGGACTCTTGGGATAACAGGTTTTCGGCCACATCGATACAGCGAGCGACCGATTGCTCCGCCGCCGAAATGGTAAAGGCAGGGCCGTTAAAGTCCCAAAGGGATGCGATACGTGACGCCATGATGTTGCCAATAAAACTGGTGTATTGGTTCAGTTTGGCGGCATCGAGCACACTGTCCATGGCGATTTTTTCAAGGGCGAGATACTCGGCTTGCGTGAGTGTTATCCCTTGTTTTTTAAGACTGTCTGCCAGTTGGGTGTGTAGATTTACGCGGCCACGGAACTGGTGTAATTCGAGTTCAGTTTCCATCGCCACTAATACGGCCACCTTGCCACCTGGCATTAAGTTAGCATCACGAATCGCTTCATCGGCTACTTTGATCAGCAGCAGTTGCTGGGAGATCAGGCGGTCGTCTTCATTGGGCGGCACTTTAAAGCGCAGGAAGTCAAAATCGAACTGGTCGATATAGGCGCCTTGCGGTACAGAGGGCAAGCCAAAGTTAGCTAAGATCTCAGGATGTTTATCTAAGCCTTTCCAGCGTTTAGCGGGCAGCGGGATAAAGGCATCTTGCTTCGCGCTTATGGTGTTATCCAGCGCATTTATGGAGGATAAAGGCCCGAAGTGCGATGCTAAGCCAATGATATTTAATGGTGTATGTTGATAGCTTACTTGGGCTGTACTCTGCTGATGTTTGCTACTGGTATTTGCTGGTACATAGGATTCCAGCAATAAATGCGCGTTACAGCCGCCAAAACCAAACACGGAAACACCCGCGTGGCGGCGGTCATTGCCAGCTTTATCGGGCCACGCATGCAGTTCTGTCGGTAGATTTTTACCGCTAAACAAACCCTTAGGTGAGGATATCGGCGCCGATAAATTAATACTTGGCGGCAAGCGGCCCGAGCGCATGGCAAAAATCATCTTCATGATCCCCGGCATGCCCGCGGCTGTGAGTAAATGGCCTAAGTTGGATTTTGCCGAGCCGATCAGCGGCACTGCAGAGCCCGCGAGTTTGTCCTCAAAGAAGCGTTCCATCGAGGCGAGTTCGACTTTATCCCCAAGCGGCGTGCCCGTGGCATGGCATTCAATCACTTCGATATTGGCAGGCAGTGTGTTTGCTGCACTATAGGCGCGCTCGAAGGCCTGCACTTGGCCCTTGCTGTTGGGGCTTAATACGAACTGGCCTTTACCGTCGTTCGACAAACCAATGCCGCTGACGACGGCATAGATGTTGTCGCCATCGCGCTCGGCATCTTCTAAGCGTTTTAATACCAAAACCCCGGCGCCTTCACCGGCGAATAAGCCCTTGCTGTTGCTATCAAAGGGCGCCGAAATACCGTGGTCTGGGTAGGCGTGGAAAATCGAGAATCCCATATTGATAAAGAAGGGATCTGCGCCCGATACTGCGCCCGCTAGCATCATATCGGCCTTGCCTGTTGTTAGGTAATCGCAGGCGAGTTTGAGTGCATAAACCGAGCTGGCGCAGGCGGCGTCCAGACTCAACTGAGTGCCACCCAAACCGAGTGCATCGCTGACCAGTTTTGAGGCTGTGTGAGCAACGGCGCCATTGGCGACGTTTAATGCTTGGCTATTGGCATTGAGATCGTTAACTGAGTTGCCAAAATCAGCCAGCTGAAATGCGCTTTGGTTAAGTTTGTTTTGTAGCGCCTTTTCAACGGTTTGATGATACAGAGGCAAAAACAGTTCGTTGGAGCGGGCGGTGGGGAAGGACAAGGTTCCCATTACAATACCTGTGCGCGCCAGTACGGCATCGCTTGGTGCAATCCCTGCGTCTTGCAGGGCTTTACGACTGCAATCGAGTGCCCATAAAAAGCTTTCATCTAACCCGTCAAAGGCGGACTCAGGCAGTTGATAGCCCCTAGCATCAAACTTAAAGTGTTGAATGTAGCCGCCCTTATCACAGTAAAAACGGTCAGACTGACCCTGCACACCTTGGTAATCGGCGGGATTGGCATTGAGCTTCTCGCGGCTGATTTGGGTGCGAGAGTCTTTTTTATCCAACAGATTTTGCCAGAAAGTTTGAGGATTATCGGCGTCAGGATACTGAGTCGCGAGACCGACAATCGCAATTTTTGATGCGCTTTTTGACGCACTTTTGGACACATAGTTTGACACAGTCATAGGCACGCTAGTGTTATCAATCCTAGGGGAATGCTGAGAACTCACTGGGGTTCTCCTTTTGGTGATACTGCTGATGATAAAGGGGCGGCGTTAGCACTTAATGGCTGCATGAGCGGCGCGAGCGACAGCGGTACTCTGTGGCTTATCAGTTGAGCTAAACACTTGAGTAAGCTGGTAATCGCATCGGCACCCTTGGCATTGCAGGCAATGGCGACTGTTGCCTCGTTTACCGTGCTTTGGCCTGCATGGGCATGGCTGATTTTATCTATAAGTGTGCTGGTTTGCCTATCGGCGCCCACTTCGACAAACAGCCTAGCGCCTTGCTCAGTGGCATTTTGAATGAGCGCACTAAAGTCGAGTGGCGAACAAAAGGTATCGGCAATCGCGCGGCCAATGCTGTGGCTATCCACGGTGACTGGCGCAGTTTGCGCTGCGCTAATAAAGCGAATAGGCAGATCTTGCACCGCCGCTTCCAGCGCCTTGGGTTTCAGTGCCTCAGGTTTCACCGCTTGAGTATAAAAATCTTGTACTTGCCCATGGACTAACATGGCAGGTGCGGTATGCATTGCCGTGACGCGATTGGCGGCAATCCCACGCTTACCTAACTTTGCAAGTAGGGCTTTACAGCTTGTTTCGCAGCCGGCAATAACGCAAGTATCACCTTGAATGATGGCTAAATAAGCGCGAGGAAACTCTGGCAGTAATGCTTTGATTTCGTTGCTATCGGCGCGCACCACAAAGCTGTTCCACACTATGGATTCATTATCCTTAAGCTGCCATACTCGGCGTACTGCGGTTAGCTCGCCAGAAATGGCATGGTTGAAAATATCGCTATTTTCGGTGGCCTTGATCATAGCATGGGGCGTTTGCCACACATCAAGGCTGGCCCACATGGCCGCTTCGCCCATAGAGTAACCCAGCGCCATTTTTGGTTTAATATTAAAGACTTGGGTCAACAGCTTAGTGAATAGGTAACTGGCGCCCACGCCACTAATCGCTTGCTGACTTAAGCTCATGCCCGCTGCGGTTTTAACATCTGCCGCATAAATCTGCGGTGATTGCAGCATGGCGCTTAAATCGCCTTCACGTTCTAGCTGGTGATACAGCGTGGGGAAATACTCATGCAAGTTATTGAACATATTGGCGTAAACCGTACCAACGCCAGGATATACAAAGGTCAGCCCCGCATCCCCTAGCGGCTTAGCGGTGAAACAGCTACCCGCTGGCGTTTTAAAGGCTTGACCATGATGACGCACTGCATCATTTTCAAGCGCCGAAAGCATAGCTTTGGCTTCAAGTTTGAGGTCGTCAATCGATGCCGCCATCAAGACTAATGCCAGTGTTGCGTTGGCATCATAGCGTTCAAACCAAGGTTTGAGTTGCTCAGCGCGAAAGTCAGCGTGCAAGCCGGCGCCATTTTCCAGAGTGTTAACTAGTTGCAATACTTGCGCGATGAGTGAATCAATACTGTCACCACTTATCGGCACAAACAGCCGGTTTTCATCAACAAGAGCTTTGGGCGCAATAACTTGTGTGCCTTGGGTCAGCACAATACTTTGGTTTAGATTTCGAGATTCATCCACTTGATTTGACGTTTTTGCGACAAGATTTAGGCACAACACTCGTGCTTGATGTTGATCGCTAAACCAATAGCCCGCTTGATGATTTGTGCCGTTTGCCGCTTTAATATCAGTTGCGCCATGAAGCGGCGCTTGTGTTCGTGCCGCGAGGGCGGTTACGCCTTGGCGCAGCGCAACAAATGCCTCGTTGAGTGTGTTGGCGACGAGCTGATGCTGAACGGTTTGTGCAGGGCTGCGCTTTGCCGCCACTAATGCCGCATTTGCAACAGCCGCTGCATTTGCAACACCCGCATTCGCACCACCAGTAGCCTCATTACCTGCTGCAAAGCCTGCAATAAATGCGTGGGCGTGTAGGCGCAGTTTGGCGGCGCGTAAACCATCGAGCAAGTACAGGGACTGAGTCAAAGGCTGCGGCTGATTGCCATCATTGAATTTAAGTTCAACGAGCTTGCCTTGCTCAATGGCTGTCACTGCTTGACCTAACAAGGCAGTGAGCGAGCTTTGCTCATACACTGACGGTTCATGCACTTTTGGTTCATGTGCTGTCGATTGATTGGCATTGGCTGCGCAAATCTGAACTCTTTCGCGTTCCGCAAACGTCCCTAATACTTGGGCTGAGTGAGGGGAAAGGTTGACCGCATCGCCAAGCAACACTGCAATACGCAGTGGCTTGGCGCTATTTGTCGTTGCTAAAGGAGAGGCTAAGTTCACTCGACTTTTGCCTCCACGCTTTCAATGGCTTTATTCGCAGCGGTTTGATTAGCTGCAACTTTATTAGCTAAGAATGCACCGTTAAGGTTTTTGCTGATGGTGACTTTGGCGTTGTTCATCTGGCAGCTTAAGCGGCCATCTTGATGATACAGCGTGATATTGGCTTCAATGGCACGGCCAGAGTGTTTCACTACCTCGAGCACTAGATAACCTGTATCGCCAAAGGCAAACGGCGCATGGGAGATAAACTCACCAATGCTTGATGGCAAGCTCGCCGCGCCATATTTGAGTCTCGCCCACACTAGCATCGCCTGCAGCAACAAATCTTCTGCAAAAACTTGTGAGCCTTTAGGCGTGAGATTGGGAACAAAACTCCCGCAGTCCGCTAACGCAACATGGGGAAGACTCACCTTAGCGACTAAGCTCGCATCGTCAAACTTCACCACCGACTCAATACCTTGCAGTCTTGGGCCGTGGAAAAGCGTGCCGTCGCTGTAAAGGCGGCTCGCGGTTGTGATGGCAGAAAGTCCTGCCAAGCTTTGCGCGTCAAAGGCGGTTGCTTTGCTGTTAGTGGCTAAGTAATCGTTAGCCGCGTCATCAACGACTAGGATAGCTTGATATTGCGGACGACCTTCAAAGCTGATTAAGGCATTAATTTGTACACTAGCTTGTGCATTGACTAAGGGTGCCAGTTCAAGTTCCAGCGTGATGGGCGCTTCACTTTCTAACACTCCATTTTGTAACACGGCAGTGTCGAAAATAATGCCTTTCAATAGCTTGTAGCTTTGCACTTTGACAGGCTGCTTGAGCACATCAAAGGCGGCTTCACGCATCCACTGAATCGCGCACACAGTCGGTAATACGGGATTACCGTTAATGCAGTGATCTTCAATAAAGATCATTGTCTTAGGGTCCAGTGTGCGCTGCAGTTTTAGCGGTTGCGTGAAAGCGATAGCAGCAAGCGTTGATGCCAAAGCATGCGGATCCGACGCGTCAGTGGTCAGATCCGCTTTAGGCTTTTTTAGATTGCGACCTTGAGTTGCTTGCTCGTCACTTGGAACTGTGCCTTGCATGTCAGTACCGACCAGCAATTGTGCGCCTGTGTTGCTCAGTAATTGGCTAGCAAATAACTCAGCACCCGCCTTTAGCGGGATCACATAAACACCGCGATCCATAAACATCTTTTTCAGCGCAGGATTCACCATGCCGCCGTCCCACGGACCCCAATCGAAGCTCATCACTTTGGCATTTGGCAGTTGTTGCGCCAGTTGCAGTGCGGCTTTGTTGAGTATGTCGTTGGACATGGCGTAATCGCTTTGGCCAGTATTGCCGTAAAAACCCGCCGCCGAAGAGAACAGGGCAATCAGTTTTAATTTATCTAAATCCAGTGCGGCAAGTAGATTGCTTATACCTGTGACCTTAGTGCCATACACCCGTGCTAACTCATCTAAGGTTTTGTCTTGGATGTGTTTATCGGCGAGTACGCCCGCACCATGGATGATGCCAGTAATAGGCGACAACTCGGTGATCGGCACTATCGTGCTGGCGATCGCATCTGGATTGTTAACATCGAGACTTAAGTACTCGGCGCTCGCGCCTACCGCGGTAAAGGCTTCTAGTGCGGCTGCAATTTCTAGGCTGCTTTGAACTGGCCATACTAAGGCATCCACTTGTTTTGGCGTGGGTTTCTCGCCCAAGCTTTGAATGTGGGAAATAGCTGCGGCTTTCAGTTCACTGTTATTTTTACCCTGTGCCCAAGCGGGAATGGCTTGTTGGCTGCTTCTGCCAGCAAGGATAAAGTGCGCCTTGCTGCGTTTGGCTAAACTTAGCGCACATTCAAAGGTCACGCCTTTTGCGCCACCGGTCACCAGTATTTTATCTGCACTCGTCAAGTTTGCCGCGCTGTGGCGGGTATCAGCCTTGCCAGCAACTAAGGTTACACGCTCAAGTGCTTGGGCTGCGCCTTGGCTAACACCGACTTCCAATACGTTATCGGTTGCAAAGAGCTCAGCGATCACTGCATTGGCCAGTTGCTTGGCATCAAGTGCTGGCGCGATATCTAAGGCACGGCAATGCACGCTTGGCCACTCGTGACTCAAGGTTTTAGTCAGACCTGCCAATGCCGCTTGGTTTAACTCGCTACGGGCAATTTGGCTGTGGTTAAGATATCCAAAACCACCGTCGATACGACTGACGCTGATAAAGCTACTGCTAGTATTGGCCGTTGCTGCTGTTGTTAAAAGCGGTTGTAAGTGCTTGGCGAACAAGAACGCTTGCTCGACGGATGCCTTGGCGGCATTCGACAGCACTAAACCTTTCGCATCGGCTGAGGTTTTATGTTGTGGTTGCAGATGAATAAAGCCTGCAACTTGACCTAAGGTTTTGATCTCATTAATTACTACGCTGATACTGGCATCGTCAATCGCCGCCAATGTGAAGCTGGCAATGTGGCTATTGAGCGGTGATGCACTGGCTACAAGGCTTTCAGGCGAGCGCACAACCGCAACCGTTAAACCTTGAGCATGCAATTTTTCAGCAAGTACGCCAGCATTGTGACCATCATCGCTAATGATAATGTAGGCATCTTTAACGAAAGTTCGTGCCACAGCTTTTTGCGCTGATTGCTTTGACGATTGCTGTGGCGATAGTTGCGCTAGCTCAGCCGCCGCTGGCAACTTTTTTAGCACTACCTCACTATGGGGTGGTAAATCATGTGGTGGTAAATCGATAGTAGGTTCAGGCTGAACGACAGCGCTAACTGGCGCGGCATTCTGGCTTACCGCGTTTTGGCCTAGCTTGCTTTGCCCTATTTCTTTCGAAAAGAGTGCAACGATTTCACCTAAGGTGCGGCACTCGGCCAGATCTTCAGGATTGAGTTCAGGCAAACCCGGTAGCTCGTCTTGCACTGTGCCTAAGATTTCAACGCGCTTGATGGAATCGATACCTAGATCGGCTTCCATATCCATGCTGAGTTCTAGCATTTCAGTGGGGTAGCCCGTCTTGTCGGCCACTACTGACATCATGGTTTGTTGGACTTTTTCAGCGCTTAAACCGTTATTTGTTGTAGCGGTAACAGTGACTTGCGCTGCTGTTGTTGCTGAAACCGAGCCAACCGCAGGTAGTTTGTCATTTTGTGTAAGCTTACTTTGCATGTAGTCAACGATTTCGCCCAAGGTGCGACACTCGGCCAGATCTTCAGGATTCAGCTCAGGTAAGCCCGGCAGTTCATCTTGCACTGTACCTAAGATTTCAACGCGCTTGATGGAGTCGATACCTAAATCGGCTTCCATATCCATGCTCAGTTCCAGCATTTCAGTGGGATAGCCTGTCTTGTCGGCCACCACAGCCATCATGGTGCTCTCGATTTCAGAAGCATGCACTAACGCAGCGCTTAAACCGTTGGCGGCAGGCGCAGCTTGTGCTGTTGTAGAAACTACAACTGAACCTGCTGCTGGTAGCTTGTCATTTTGTGTAAGCTTACTTTGCATGTAGTCAACGATTTCACCCAAAGTACGGCACTCGGCCAAATCTTCTGGGCTGAGCTCAGGTAAACCTGGCAGTTCGTCTTGCACTGTGCCTAGGATTTCAACGCGCTTGATAGAATCGATACCTAAATCGGCTTCCATATCCATGCTGAGCTCCAGCATTTCAGTCGGATAGCCTGTCTTGTCAGCCACCACAGCCATCATGGTTTGTTGTACTAACGCAGCGCTTAAACCGTTAACGGCAGGTGCGGCTGTTGCCACTTGAGTTGCCACATTTGCAGTAGTAATAGGCGCTACGATAATTGAACCCACTGCTGGAAGCTTGTCATTTTGTGTAAGTTTACTTTGCATGTAGTCAACGATTTCACCCAAGGTGCGACACTCGGCCAAATCTTCTGGGCTAAGTTCGGGTAAACCCGACAGTTCATCTTGCACTGTGCCTAGGATTTCAACGCGCTTGATAGAGTCGATACCTAAATCGGCTTCCATATCCATGCCAAGTTCCAGCATTTCAGTGGGGTAGCCTGTTTTATCGGCAACCACAGCCATCATGGTGCTCTCGATTTCAGAAGCCTGAACAAGTCCAGCACTTAAGCCGCTCGTTGCTGGTGCCGCAGGTGTCACTTCTGGCATCACTACAGCAGGCATGACTAATGCAGGAGCGGCAGGCGCAACTTGTACAGTCACAGCAGGTGAATAAGCAACGGGAGCGGTTTGCACAACAGGTGCAACAGGTGTGCTAACCGCTTCCGTTGCAACAGCTTGAGTCACTGGTGCAGCATTATGTGGCATTGTCGTTGCAGCAACAGGCGCTGGATCAACAGATGCTGGAGCCGGCGCAGTTGCTCGTGGCTGACTTGCAACTGCTGGAGTAAAGTTAATCGGTGCATTGTTTAACATCGCCAAGGCCGCTTGGCTGCTACTGCTTTGTAGCTGCATAAATTCGGTGTGGCTTTGCAGGGTTTGCGCTTGATGCTGGTGGAACATTTCCATCGAGCGTTGCAGGCTTTCAGGGATTGCAATGCCAAGGCTTGCCATCTTGGCTTGTTCTGTCATCAGTGTCGTGAAGGTATCGCCATATTGCTGCGGGATAGCTAAAAACTGTTGATGTAATTGCGCCGCTTGAGATTGTGCGCTGAAAAATGCCGTTAACGCATCGCCGCTGACGCTTGCTGTACTTGGGCTCAACTGCGCCGTCGCTTGTTGCTGGTGATTGCTTAAGCCTTGCGCAACACTTCGGGATTTTTGTTTCATTTCAACAGTTGCCACTTGATTCGTTTCCACTTCTATTATTTTTTCAACAACTTTTTCGACTATGACTTCTTTCTCAACAACTTTTTCGACAACCGTTTCAACGATGCGATCCACATATTGCACTTGGCTAGTCACGCTGCCTGTGGCGAGGGATTTCGCCATCTTAGCTTTGGTTGCAGCACTAATATGGTTAGTGGCTGTGAGTTTGATGTTCATCGCTGATGGCGCTTCACGTTCGGCAATTTCTTGTGACGTGACGGCTTGATAGGGGTCAACCTCAGTTAACGCCACACCGGCTACCGCGAGTTGCACTGCGGCTAAGCGTAATTGACTGTCACTATCGCCCTTAGGATTTGGGTTCATGCTGACAAGGCAAAGCTCATTTAAGTGTTCACCTAAGGTATTTTCAACTAACTTTTGCAGTATGTTTTTAGGGCCAAACTCAACAAACACACGGGCGCCAGCGTCATACATGGCCTGCAGTTGTTCGCTAAAGCGAACCGATTGCAGCATGTGTTGTTTAAATTCTGCTTTAATCGCTTTGCCATCACTTGGGTGTAGTTGACCTGTGCCGTTGGCATAAAGCGCGATCGAAGGTGCGCTAAATTTTGCTTTATCAATGGCTTTGGCAAAGGGTTTTTGTGCGTGTCCAACCAATGGGGTATGGAACGCGCCTGAGACGGGTAGGGCAATCGCTTTAAAGCCCAGTTCGCTAATGGCTTTCGCGGCCAGCTGAGTTTGCTCTGTGCCACCTGCGATGACTAATTGCGTCGGCGCGTTGTAGTTGGCAATTTTAACGCCATCAAACTGGGCTAAACAGCGATTGATCGCATCGATATCATTCTTTTGCTTAAGAATAATCGCGAACATGGTTCCTAAATCAACTTGAGTCCCAGTATCGGCGGCTTTACTCGCGGCAGCATCGCTCGGCACTTGCGCCATGGCATGTCCACGGGCGAAGGCCAGTTCGACGTAATCCTCATTGGAAATCACGCCTGCCGCGCAAAGGGCTGACAATTCACCAAAGCTGTGACCTGCCACCATATCGGGGGCAAAACCTGCCTGAGTTAATAGCGAATATTGCGCCATTGAAACCGCGCCTATGGCGCTTTGGGCGAACATGGTATTGGTCAGCGCCGCTTCTTGGGCTTTAATCGCATCGGCATCGAATGCCGGAATAGGATAAAGGATGTTCGATAACGGCGTTTGGCCGTGGTGAGCAAATACCTTATCGCTGGCCGTAATTTGTTGGCGCATTTCCGGGAAATGGCAGGCGAGTTCACAGCCCATGTTCAGGTATTGTGAACCTTGACCTGCAAACAGGGCGGCTACTTTCTTTGATTCATTTTTAGCGACCAAGGCATGGGAGCGGTAGCTGATCCCTGACGGTAATTGCCATGCCTCGCTTGCGCTGGTTTCTAGGTGCCCGCTTTCTAAATGCGCACTGCTTTCTAGATGAGAGATGGCTTGATTTAGCTGAGCTTGCAGCTGAGCGATATCCTTAGCCACAAAACCTAAACGGGCATCTGTGTCTGCCAGCACGCGCAGCGGATATTGCTGAGCGATAGCGTTCAGGCTCGCAGCGCTGCTCTTATTCGCGTTTGCGCTTGTGTTCACGCTTTGGCTCAGCGCAGCTTTTAACTCGCTAAGCAGCGCAGCTTTATTGGCTGCCGCAAACAATAGCGTTTGCGGCACACTGCGCTGACGATATTGCTCATCGCGGCTGTGCTCAGGTTTGTATTCTTCTAATACAAGATGGAAGTTCGTGCCGCCAAAACCAAAGGAGCTTACACCTGCACGGCGCGGCGTTGCATCGGCGCGCTGGAACCATGGGCGAGTTTCGGTATTTAAATAGAATGGTGAGCTTTCGATATTCAGTTTTGGATTAGGCTTGCTAACGTTAATGGTCGCAGGCAATACCTTGTGGTGCAGCGCTAGCGCGGCTTTGATCACCCCCGCAGTACCTGCGGTGGACTTAGTGTGGCCCACTTGGGATTTTACTGAACCTAACGCGATATGTTGATTTGTGTCGTTGCCTTGGGCAAATACTGATTTTAAGCCATTAAATTCAGCCACATCACCCGCTGCAGTACCCGTGCCATGGGCTTCAACTAAGCCAATGCTGTGCGGGGCAAAACCTGCATCGTCGTAAGCGCGCTCCAATGCTTTAGCTTGGCCTTCGGGGCGCGGCGCATAAATACTCTTAAACTTACCGTCAGATGAGGCGCCAACGCCTTTGATGACGGCATAAATCCGGTCGCCATCGCGCTCGGCATCTTCAAGGCGTTTAAGCGCGACCATGCCGATCCCTTCGCCGATCATCATGCCTTTTGAATCGATATCAAAGGGTTGAATGGTTTCATTGGTGGTGAAGGCTGGCGTTTTTGAGAAGCTCATGTACATGGATGGCGAGTTATCGGTACAGACACCGCCGGTGATCATCATGTCGCTGCGACCTTCGGTCAGTTCAGTCAACGCCATACGCATAGCGGCAAGCGAGCCCGCACAGGCTGCATCGACCACACAGTTCATGCCGCCAAAATCAAACCGGTTGGCGATACGGCCTGCAATCACGTTGCCTAAGGACCCTGGGAAAGAGTTTTCTTCCCAGTGGATATATTGGTCTTGGAACTTTTTGATCAGCATTTCGCTGTCTTCATCGCTCAGGCCGCTGCTTTTGAATACTTTTTTAAGCACTGGATATTGCAGGCGCGAGTTCAAGCTCTGACTGATTTTTTGACCACCGCCAACCCCTAGGGTGATGCCGATACGATCACGGTCGTAATCGGCGGGCAGATTGGCGTCGGCGAGCACTTCTTTGGCGACAATCAGCGACAATAGCTGCGAGGTATCTGTCAGCTCAAGAATATTAGGCGGCAGACCGAATTCCATTGGATTGAAGTCGACTTCTGGTAAAAAACCACCGCGTTTACAGTAGCTTTTATCGGCTTTGCTTTTGTCGGCATCGTAGTAATCTTCGGCGCGCCAATGGGTGTCTGGGATGTCAGTAATGGCATCGATTTTTTCGCTGATCAAATCCCAAAACTTATTTAAATAACGCGAGTTAGCGAAGATGCTGGCCATGCCGACGATGGCAACGGGCATATCTTTTAAACGTTTGTTGAGTCGTTTATCTTTTTTTGACTCAGTCGCAGAATTAGGTACAGAAGGGGTATGGCTCATAAAGAGTCTCCACGGGTCGACCTGGATACGGTGACCTTGTTTTGGGATCCAGCCGCGCTTGTCTTTGGCGTGCCATGGGCACCGGGAAAACGGGCTAAGAAGGTGTGATAGTTGCGAACGAGCAACTTTCGTAAATGAAACGGCCCATGTCTGAGGACATAGGCGATATATCTATTGGTCGCTTGGGTATTGCTGTCTTGATAAATATCGAGGTAAATCCAATCACTTGCTGTGTCTACGCCTAATAGTACTGAGCTTGGCGCTTGCTCAGTGAGTTGCGGCGGTATGGTGAGTGACACCACTTGCACCACAGTATTGCCGTCGGTACTCGGCAATGCGAGGGCTTTGGCCAAGGTTTCTGGATTGACCGTATAGGTTTGGATATCGCTGCCTTGCGTCACAGGCAATTGATTAAAATAGCGTTCGGGTACTTGTGGTGCTTCAAATTCATCGAGCCGCGATATGCCGTAGCGCTTTAAGCAGCGGGCAAGGCCGGAGCGCGACACATTGGGATTAATAAAGGTTTGAGTGGCTTTTAGTAGCCGGTCTAAGGGGAGTTTTAATTGGTATCTTAGGCCGACAACCACATATTCTTCCATCGGTGTGAGCGTGGTATTGAGGTGATGCGGAGTATTGGGACAATCAACAATCGACTCACGTTTACGCCATTTGCGAACTGTGGCTTCGGTGATATTTAGAATTTTGGCAAGCTGACTCACACTCAG
This sequence comes from Shewanella sp. JNE2, assembly GCF_023159115.1. Lineage (NCBI taxonomy): Bacteria > Pseudomonadati > Pseudomonadota > Gammaproteobacteria > Alteromonadales > Shewanellaceae > Shewanella > Shewanella sp. JNE2. The sequence goes on from NZ_CP096169.1 coordinate 1,421,533, forward strand.
ATCCGATTGCTGAATAAAGAGTCTCATCTCAGGCGTGGTAGTCGCATTGCTATGCCTCGATTGAGTGTGCTTTTCTTCTCGACTCGCTCGAAGCTTTCCCGTTTTCTCCGGGGGCTTTTCATCAGTTGCGCTAGTGGTCATTAATAATAATTATCATCCGACATAATCTACTGGGACTGTTTACTACCTATCTATAAGATGAGGTCGATGACGTGCACTCGTAAAATGGCACACTAATCCTAGAATTTATGCTTAGAGGCAATGCAATGGGGATGCAGATTACCTGAGGTTTTGAGTCGATACAATCATGTGGGACTAGAATTTAAGGGGAAAGGCACTTTGATGCTATTTTTGTGCACTTGGATGGGTATTGCAGAGATTGGCAAGATTCAACAGATTTTCCAGTTGATAAAGTGAATACTGCGGTTTTTTACATTGTCAGGGTAAGATAGCGCCATAAATTCAGCTTAATCGAAATAAAGTGATCTTTATTTCACACCATCGCTTTAATGGCATTGCATGAGGAGTGTTCGATGCATATCGAACTGTTTTTTATCCCATTAGGGGAGATAAATGATGAGCTACAAACACATGCTAAGGTGTTGTTAAGTGAGGATGAACTCTCAAAAGTTATGCGTTATCGAGCACCTAAAGCGCAAATAAATGGTTTGCAGGTTAGGGCGGCACTGCGTTTAGTGTTATCAAAAGTGGCGACTTTACATCCAAAAGACTGGTGCTTTGAATACGGTCTTAAGGGAAAACCCTGTTTAACGGCAAAGCAAAAGCAACAAACAGGGCTCGAGTTTAATTTAAGTCATAGTGGCGACTGGTTATTAATTGGTGTTGTTAAGCATCAAGATATAAGCCCCTGTTTATTAGGCGTTGATATTGAGAGGTCACGTCCTAAAACGGATATTTATCCAATCCTGAATCATTATTTCTCCCACCAAGAAACCGAAGCACTGCTGGCATTGACAGATGAATCGGCCCAGCGGCAACGTTTTTTCGATCTTTGGGCATTAAAAGAGTCCTATATTAAAGCCACTGGATTAGGTTTAGCTCAGTCACTTAAATCCTTCGCTTTTGAATTAGCGGATTTAAATTGGGATAACTTTAGCGCTGATGGTGTGGAGTTAGATGATCCTTATATAGGCACTCAAGCTAATACAAATCCGATAGAATTTATTGAGCTTAAGCGCTGTGGTAGGCAACACGGGAGCGCACTTAAGATCCCTCCAAGGCTAGGTATATATCGAAATGTTCGATTGAATCAGCTTAATACAGCCGATTCTTACTGTTGGCAGGTTTGTTTTGGCAGATTAAATCGAGAATATCGTTTTGCGCTGAGTTTGGCTTCTACAGACGCGAACCGCCTACATGTGGGGCATTCAGTCCTGCCGACAACGCTTTCGATGCAAATGCTGAGTATAGAAACATTACTTAATATTTCGCCTTAATTAACAAAAGCCCTGCTAAATGGCAGGGCTATTTATTAATACGGTTATCGAGCGTTTTTAGCTTCAATCCCATGCGGTAAAGCGGCTTATTACCTTTCCAGCTTATTGTCTTGCCAGTCGATGGCCTTCACCGGGTTGTTCAAAGTCGCTGCGATAGGGGTTGATATCTAAACCACCTCGGCGGGTATAACGGGCATAAACCGTTAATTTGGCACAGTGACAGTACCGCTTTAAATCGACGAAAATCCGCTCAACACATTGCTCGTGAAACTCATTATGCTGGCGGAAAGAAATCAAATAGCGCAGCAGTTTTTCGCGATCGATTTTAGGCCCTTGGTAACGGATCATTATGCTACCCCAGTCGGGTTGCGATGTGATCAAACAGTTAGATTTCAGTAGGTTTGAATTAAGCGTTTCCGCCACTATTTGTTTATCATCAGTACTGTTTTCTAAGTAATCAGGGTTAAAACTATAATCGCTGACTTCAATATCGAGATCATCTATGCAAGTGCCTGGTAACTCTACTATGCGTTGAGAACCGAAACTTCTAGGTTCAATAATCCTTACCGTTACATCACCTTGAGCGCAGTGACTAAGATCTTGGACTAAGGTTTTTTGTACTGCATCGATATTGCTAAATTTAGTCTGATTAAAACTATTTAAATATAATTTAAAAGATTTTGACTCAATTAGGTTTAGGCTTTGATAGCTTAAATGGATCTCGGCTATGGCAACCATAGGTTTACCTTTGGTATTCAGCCAAGACAGCTCATAACCCGTCCAGATATCGGCACCGTGGAAAGGCAAGGCTTCCGTAAGATTGATCGCGTTACGGTTGAGTGATCGAGGAACCCCTTGTAACAACGAAGCATCATACTCGGCTTGGTAGTCAGTGGCTTTACCTAATGTTAGGCCAGTAAGCGCTTTGGCATCACTATAAGGGTCGTGATTCTTTGTCATCAATACTGTTTCCATGTCAAAATAGGCGCACATTATACCTGAAATTGGATTGTGCTTAAGTGTCTTGTCTGCCTGCGCTAGATAAATTTTTGCAAAACTATCATCAAGCTTACCTAACTACTTTAGGCGAATTACCGCGATATTACCCGCAAGGTGAGCCTTCTGTATGCATTCAAGGTGAATTTTTTGCTGATTCTGACAAACCCATCGCTTGGCAGCCTGTTAAGCGTGATGAAATCGGTAGTTTTACCAATGTGGAACATGCGCTAGATCTGCCTTTATGGCCTGATATCCATCTATTTTACGGTCAGTATTTTTCAGCCCCATTACTATTTGACTCAAAATGGGGAACAGGTGAGTTACTGCAAGTGTGGAACGATGATGATTTTAAATGTCTACAGCAAAACGTAATTGGTCATCTGATGATGAAGAAAAAACTGAAACAGCCGCCAACGTGGTTTATCGGTTTGTTAGATGAGGGCGATAAAATGCTTACCATTAATAACAGTGATGGCAGCGTATGGATTGAAATTCCAGGAGAAGAGCAATCTGAACAATTATCCACGAGTTTGACTGCGTTTATCGAAGCATTATCACCACGGATAGCACCACCCGTTAAGCATGAAGAATTACCTATGCCCGCGTTAGATCATCCAGGTATTTTCGCTAACATTAAACGTATGTGGCAAAACCTCTTCGGCAAAGGTTAACACTCGTGAGCGAAATGCTTTCCTCTCAACCTAAGTGCTAACGCTTAACTTCTGTGTGGCTTGTCTTAGGTTGAGTTTTGCAACGGGATAAGCAGATATTATTGATGATCCCAAGATAGATTTGACACTATTCTGCAAGGCTCGCAGCGAAAGTGAAATATATCCAATAAAGGTTCATCGAGTTTCCAATGTTGATTGCCACAACGTGGGCAAGGCCGTGCCATTTCTGAGGCGAGATCTTGGCCCCCAACTCGATATAAATAGTAATAGGTCGGGATCTTAGTCAGATATTCGATACGACCACGTAAATCCCAACCTCTACGAAATAAATCACTGTCTGGACTCGATAACTCCTCTAACGCGGCAAATTCGGCCTTAGTGGCCGCCGCCATTTGCAGCTCGTCACAGGCTTGCCATTCGCTCTGCCAACGGATAATACGTTTATGATCGCCATTGAAGGTTGTGGGGAGTCGGTATAAGGGAATGGGGAGAAGATTATCGCCGCTGCGCAGGGGCGAGCACATATGTACATAACTCGTGTACAACAATTGCCAACTGGGAGTTTCAGTATTACTGACCTCAGAATTAATGTCCTGACCGATAAATTTTTCCCGAGGCGCGAGGAGTTTGGCCTCGGTTAATTCTGCTAAGGCTTTCTTGACCCAAGGACTATGGTATTTATGGGCTAAACTGGATTTCTCTGGTAGCAGCAAACGCACCCTAAACTCGCCGTCATTAAAGGCTACAGCAAATTCTCGCCCTAATATTTGGCCGTTAGCTCTATAGGCTTCAAGGAGTTGATTGATGGCCTTTTCTGCGGCAGAGATGGTCGTGTCGGCAAAGCATTCAAAACGCAGTTCAGTAACAAACATTAAGCCATTTTTCCTTGGGATTCTAATAGACTGATCCGCTCTTTAAGCACAAGCAGTTCATTTTTTAATTGAACGATTTCTGTATTTTGTTGCTGGATATAATGCTCAAAATGCTGTTGTTGGGCAATGAGGCGAGCAGAAAGAGCCATTAGGGTTAAGGCTTCATTTGTATCAGCTGTTGCTGCAATCGGATTTGTGATTTTTAATTCAGCTAAGCGCTCACGTTCAGCTTTCGGCATAGCTTTAAATTGTTGTAAACCTTGGATTAATATCGGTAACGGCAGACTATTACCTAAACGGGTTTTGATTAACGCTAAACTTGGTACTTTGCCGCTAGCTTCGAGAGCACGTGCAACAGCTAATACTTGGTCAATGTTGCTCATAATGAGTGAAATTCCTTAATTTATTGCGTGATAATAAACCAATATGCAGATGATTTTTATATTTTTTTTATAAAACAATGTGTTAAATCTTGGCACCTGTTTTGCTTTTAATCGCATCTCAATAACAATTACACAGGATGTCATATGATGAATACTAAATTAAATCGCACAATAATGGGTCTCACTTTTTTAGGGGTTGCAAGCTTAGGTCTTAGTGGCTGCGTGGTCAATGTTGGAGAGGGAGAATCCCATTGGAAAAATCGCGAATCTTGGGAAAAAGTACAGCATAAAAATCGTAATAATTTAACCCAATTAAGTTTAGGTATGACTAAGGATCAAGTGATGATCATTATGGGAAATGCCGATTTTAGCGAAGCCTATATCCAAAATGGCGATGTTAATAAAGAAGTCATCGTGTTGTTTTATCGCACCCAGCACACTCACAGTGATGGTAAAACAACTAAGGATGAATGCACTCCCATTGTCATCAGTAATAATGCTTTAGTAGGGTGGGGTGAAACGGCATACAGTAAAATTTAGAAACTATTCCCCACTAAAGCATTAAAGATAATTAGGCTTTTCTAAGTTGAGTATCTAACTGTTCAACTAGTTGAGTCCATTTCGCATCAGCTTCTAAGGCCTCAGTAATAAAGTTCTTTTGGGCTTCGGTCCAAAAGGACGCTTCGCTTAAATGTATTTGATGGTCAATCTTATGGTTAGCAATAAACTGAGTAATAGCTTCGGGTTGATTATCTAGACCGAGTTGTTCAAACAAATGGCTTAAATCTACTGGAGTGGTATCCATTGACTTTCCCTATTCAATATATGCGTTAGCTTCTAGGGTATGCGTCTGATGGAAAAATGCAATCTTTGATTAAAATTTGCACTTTTTAGTTTCCTTGATACATTGATTTATACCTATTAAGAGTGTGATCTAAATCAAGGAATTCTACTTATGGACAACCATACCTTGGACGAGTACCGTGCAGTGTATTTGACTGCTGAAGATTTACGGGTTGCCGCTTCCATCCTCTATAACGCTTACCACGATGATCCTTTCTTTGTTGAATCTTTGTTTTCCTCAGATAAAGCTGCCTACGAACAAAAATTACGAGCAGCTATTCGTGAAGAACTCAACTCGTTGTGGCAGCAAAAACAGGCACTGATTGGTCTGTTTGATCAAGAGCGGTTAGTGGGTGTGGTTTGTGTTGTTACTCAAGAAGTCCCCTTAGGAGAGGCACGATATTGGCACTGGCGTTTAAAAATGTTGCTCGGAACGGGTTGGCAATCTACTCAATCTATTATGAAAAAAGAATCGAGTATTGTTGAACTCTTGCCAAGTAATCGTTGTGGGATCCTACAATTTATTGCCTTAACGCCAAGCGAACAACATAAAGGTTTAGGGCATCAACTTGTACAAGCCGTTGTTAGCTGGTGCGATGAGCAGCGTGAACTCGATGGTATTGGCGTGTTTGCAGCACAAGAAAGCCATACCCATTTGTTCACTCAGCACGATTTTGTCTCCTTAGGTGAACTGACTATTGGCAGTATCTCAGGACAATTATTATTTTATGCGGGGCAACAAGATGAATGAACGCTTCACTCGTTTTTCTGATTTTGGTTTAGGAAGGATGACGGGGACGTAAAGTGAGAAGCTCATGCTCTTGTGAGAGATCGCTTACAAAGGTTGTAGGATAAAATGTTTTCTTTGTTGATTGTTTTGTAATCACATGCCAGCTAATCTTTTTTAATTCATTTAGTTAGGTTGTTCGCATAGATTTATGGCTGAAATTTTGGTTTGTGAGTGTTCTTTGAGTAGAACAAAAAAATACGTATTAGCGTAGAATTCTCTCATGGCCAAGTTAAATGGATTGCATAGATTGCAGCACAGGCCAAATGGACGCAGGAAGCAATGAATTTTGATTTCAGGATGGATACAGGACATGCTTAGGGATTAAGCATCTACTCGATATAGGATGTATCGAGTCAAGGATAAGTATAAGGGTGAACAGCTTATACTCAATCAGGAAGAGAAATATGCAGGATGCAACAGGACTAAGCCATAGGATATGGTTGGATCCGAAGCAGGATATTCGGTTCAAAGGACTGAGTGTTAAAGCTTTAACACAGGGATAAAAAGGGATTCAAGGACGATGCTGGATGCAAACGAACGCATGGATGGTGCAGGGAGCACTCATTAAGCAGGAAGGCTTACAAGGGATAAATGGGGCGCACTGGGTGCGCCCTTTTCTTTTTGTCTTTCTGAATTTTTTCATCGCCTAAAATATTCAAACTGCCTGATTCTGTGTGAGATATCTCTCACATATATGTAAGTTATTTGTAAACCCATAGAAAGAAAAAAAACATTTTCTTATTTAAAAACTGATTTATATCAATAGCTTACAAGTTATTTTTGATTATTTCTTTTATATTGCAATTAACATCATTCTATCTCTATTAAGAAGCAAGAAGTTAGCTAGCGTAGAATTGGCTTTGTAGATGGAAAGACTGCTTATCAGGGATAGATAACTTAGTTGCATAGGGACGGCAATGGCACATGGAGTGCGATTGAAAGGATGCTATTTACCCTATTTCATGGATGATGGTGGAACCGCTCAAGAAAGAGCAAGCTTAGCATAAGGATAGCTAAGAAATAGGAATGTATGTCAATACAGGGAAATATCAGGGATTGATCAGGGATGATGCAGGATGCTCGAATTCGCAAGGATGGTGCAGGGAGCACAATAATAGCAGGATGGCTTAACAGAGAACCAGAGGGTGTGATCTTAGGATCACACCCTTTCTTTTTAGTCAATTGGCCGTCGTTAGTGAATACTTTAGGAAATGACGTTATTTGGATTTGGCAATACTAGGGTTTTAGTGACATTTCCCTGAGTTACATCCACCTTGACTGCCGCAGCCGCCAAACTTGCCTTGTGCAGTGGGGGCTTCATGCCATTCAGGTTCTGGGAATATCGGCCATTCAATTTTTTGAATTTTCTTACCCAACATCCAAATATGACCTTGATATTGATTAATACCATCGGTGCTAAATTCAAATAAGTACTTTGCTTTCCAACAAATTCCTGTGGTTCCACCTAGGCTTGGGCGCGCAGTTTCCATTGCAATTGCCAAAAGTTGAACCTTCTGTCGACAACATTCTTTCTCGGCAAAAATACGGCTTAATTCTGCCATTTGACGTAGTTGCCAAAAAAATGCGGCAATGACAACAACCGCAATAATTAACAGTAGATCTGACATCATTTACTTGCTGCCTTAAACAAACCACCGATGGCTTGTGATAGTTGAATGCTTCGATTGGGATTTCTTAATTCACCTAGTAATAGATTGCGTAAACTAGGGATTGCCACAATATCAGCAAAGATCTGATTAAAAAAGGTTTGGGGCTGTAGTGCAAGCGCTTCTAAGTAAATACTGCGACTTAACTCCTGCTTTAGCACAGTCCAATTGCGTCCAGCGATACTTATGAGGGTATTTGCATCTAGGTTAGATCCTTGATGCAAGTGGGCTAACGCTTTTTGACTGAGTTCGCTATTTGATGCTAATGCCCTGAGAAAATACGCTTTATGTTCAGGCTCTGCTGCGGTGAGTTTGTTTAAGATTTTGTTGGCAAGCAAGGGACTAATTTGTACATGTTCTAAGCATTGACAAAGGGCAATTTGTACTTCAATGGCTGCCGAATCGAAACTGGTGAGTAGTTTTGCTTCATGGTCGAGTTCACTTGCTCGAACGCATACATCTGCAATGCCTTGTATACCAATATGTTGCCATTGACTTGGCGCAATTTGTCCCGATAAATATTGCATGGCAAATTCATATTGAACTGATGCATGTTGCCCCAATTGTTTACGAACTAAGGCGTTAAAGACTGCTAATTTTTCCTGGCTTGGTGTAAAGCTAAAAGGGTTATTTGCAAGATGCTCCTGTTGTTCATTACTCAGTGGTTGAGTTGGATCTTGTCCAAGTGCCGATAATACCATTTCAATAAATTGTGAACGTGGAGCAGGTGAGAGCAAGCCTTGTTCATCTAAAGCCAGTTTTAGAAACCAAATAAAGTGTTGCTGACTCGCATCCCAAAACACGATTGCAAATTGTGCATGTCCTTGAATAGGGTAAGGATAGGGCGTAGCAAGGGATTCGATTTGATGGAATGCTAACATATCAATGTGTTGTACCCTACGGCCAAGATCATACACTTGAAATTGGGTTTTTGCGGTCGTTAAAAACTGGCTTAAAGTTGTAATTTCAGTCATTGGGTTGCCATACGGATCAAAAGAGGCTCAATAAATTGGCGACATTATAGGGGGAAGTGAAGCCAGATGGTATGATTGCCGAATTTTAAAGGGGCTGATGGTTCAGTGAACTTTATCATTGCGCTTGATGCTAAATGGAGCTCAATTCTATGTTATATAGCCAAACACAGGCGAAATTAGAACAAATTGTGCAGTGCTTGCAGCAATTTGGATTATGGTCGCAAAGATCGCCTTCAGATGAGGCGATGGCGAGTACAGCCCCTTTTGCATGTGATCTTATGCCCTTAGAGCATTGGCTGCAGTTTATTTTTATCCCCCGTATGCGAACATTAATTGATGCTGGGCAGCCACTGCCGACAAGCATTGCTATAGCGCCCATGGCGCAACATGTATGGCAAGAAATCACTAAATTACAGCCGTTAATTGGGCTATTGAATGAATTGGATATGTTGTTAAATGAACCAAGATAATATGTGGCTTGATATGCCAGATGATGAATTAGATCATGTGGTATTGGATAATACCGATGAGCAAGCGCCCGATATTCGAATCCTCTTTGAAGATGAACATATTGTAGCGATCCATAAATCCGCAGGTTTATTAGTACATCGCAGCTATTTGGCTCGCCGCGAGCGTTTTTTTGCCATGCAGTTAACTCGTGATTTAGTTGGGTGTCATGTGTTCCCTGTGCATCGTTTAGATAGACCAACTTCTGGCGTGTTATTATTTGCCAAGAGCAGTGAAGTTGCTAATGCGTTATGTGAGCAATTTGCTGAGCATTCCATAGAGAAACAGTATCTTGCGCTAGTTCGTGGCAACATGCATGAAAGTGGGATATTGGATTATCCCCTCAAAGTTGAACTTGATGAGCTTGGAGATAAACATGCCCGCCAAGATAAAACAGCACAGGATGCCGTTACGGCTTTTAAGCCCTTACTCAATACTGAAATTCCATATCCATCGGGACGATATCCGACGAGCCGCTTTGCATTAGTGCAACTTACCCCAAAGACTGGACGTAAACATCAGCTTAGAAGACACATGGCACATTTACGCCATCCCATTTTAGGAGATACAACCCACGGTGACGGAAAACAAAATACCTTTTTCCGCGAGCATTTCGGCATTAATCGTTTATGGCTTATCGCGAAAAAGCTCACTTTCACGCATCCTGTCACTCAAACTCGACTCAGTATTGAAACCGAGCTTGAACAACAATGGGAAACGGTGTTCACAGGACTTGGCTGGGATGACGTTGTCTTGAGCAATGATGCGCCATTTTTGATCGCTAAAAATTAGCCCATATTTTTGACACTTACTCTCTTGTCTCGCTGAGCTTATCAAGGTTTAGTGTCAATGCTTGCTAAAATATAGGCAAGTTATTAGGGCATTTTGGCTTTTAATGGACGCAGTTTTTGCATCATATTGGCTAACGTTGAAAAACCTGGCGTAGGGAAGTGAGGAGATTGAAGTTCTTGCTGGGCGGCGTGGAAATAATTTTTGCGTCGAGTATTGGCGGTTTTATGATGTTGTTTGAAGTGTTTTTGCCTAGTGGTCTGTCGCATCAGTTGCCTTCCTCATGCCCAATAACTTGATTTCTTAAAATTTTTTACGCCGTCACTTGCTCTAAAGCCTGAGAATAAAGTAAGTTCAGCTTAATAGAGTTTTATACGCGGGGCGGAGTATATCATGAAAAAGGTCAATTTGGTGTTTGGCACTGTGTATGGAAGTGCACAATTTACCGCCGAAACCTTAGAAAAGGAATTAACGGTTTTAGGTTATAAAGTGAGACTATGGCAACCCAATGAGATTGCAAACTTTATTCCCCCTAAAGATGAAATATTAGTCGTAGTGACCTCCACCACAGGGCAAGGCGATCTACCTGAAGATATCCAACCGTGGTTTTATCATTTAAAGCATACTGCACCTTATTTACCCGAGCTTAAATACAGTGTGATTGCGCTGGGTGATTCTGGTTACGATACCTTTTGTGGTGCTGGTCGGGCTGTCGATGAATTGTTAAGTGAACTTGGCGCTACATCCATAATGGAGCGTTTAGAAATTGATGCCTGTGAGACCATGGAACCCGAGGTTGAAGCAATAAAATGGCTGGAACGCTGGAATCAAGTCGTCAAATCCGAGCTCGTCGCTTAGGTCGGTTTGTCACACAGCAGTGGTTTAAATTTGCTCAGCGCTTAAGCCAGGCGCTGCTTATTCCTATTGCTATTTTACCTGCTGCAGGGATCATGCTTGGCTTAACGGCCACCCCGATTGCTTTTGTCCCCGAAGAGTTAACCATTTTGATGTTGGCAGTGGGTAAATTGATTTTTGCTATTATGCCGATGTTGTTTGCCGTGGCCGTTGCCATTGGGTTTTGTCGTGATCAAGGTATTGCCGCATTCACGGCGGTATTTGGTTATGGCGTGATGACGGCAACATTAGCAGCGTTGGCGGATCTTTACCATTTACCGACTCAAGCGCTGCTGGGAATGGAAACCTTAGATACTGGGATTGCAGGTGGCATGTTGCTCGGCGGCATAACCTGCTTAACGGTGCGAGTGAGCCAATATATTCGATTACCTGCTATTTTCTCCTTCTTTGAAGGACGACGCAGTGCATCTTTACTCATTATTCCATTAGCAATGTGTTTAGGTTACGTGCTTGCCCACATCTGGCCGTCATTATCATTATTGATTGAGCACGTATCCGATTGGGCTGTTTATCAAAAGCCTGCCATGGCTTTCGGTGTCTATGGTACGTTTGAGCGTTTGCTTATTCCCCTTGGGTTGCATCATATTTGGAATGCGCCGTTTTACTTAGAAGTGGGGCAATTTCAGACTCAAGGTACAGACGTTATTCGTGGAGAGGTCGCACGTTATTTAGCAGGCGATCCTCAAGCTGGCAATCTTGCTGGTGGGTATTTGATTAAAATGTGGGGACTACCTGCGGCGGCACTTGCTATGTGGCGTTGTGCCGATAGATCTGAGCGCAATCGTGTGGCGGGTATTATGCTTTCAGCGGCGGCGGCTTGCTGGCTGACAGGTGTGACTGAACCTATCGAATTTGCATTTCTGTTTGTGGCGCCGATCCTCTTTATTATTCATGCTCTGTTATCTGGTTTTGCATATTTTATCTGCATAGTGCTTGATATTCACCATAGCATTGTCTTTTCCCATGGCTTGGTAGACTTTATGCTTTTATTCCCTCTTTCACGTAATACTAGTTGGTTTATTTTTCTTGGACCTTTAACCGCAATAGTATATTACCTATTATTTAGATTGAGCATTGTAGCTTTCAACCTGAAAACGCCTGGTCGATTAGAACCTGAGGATGGGCATAGGAGTAAGGAAAGTTTAAGGGCGATTATTGCCGCATTGGGGGGCGTGAAAATATTGTTGAACTTAATGCTTGTCTAACAAGGCTGCGCTTAAGTGTTAATCGGCCTGAGCTAGTGAATAAAGTGCGTTTGAGTCAGTTAGGGGCCAAGGGCGTTATTGTGATGGGAAAAGGGGTGCAAGTCGTTTATGGCACTAAAGCTGAAACTCTGCGTAAAGTATTGCAACGCTATATCGATACCCGTCGGTAAACATATCCTATATTTTTTAACCGATTGCTTAGTTTTGTATTCACCAAATTTACGGCTTTAATTTTACGAATTGTTGAATCAATTATCTGAAATGTAGGATTTATTATTTAATTTAATGGCTTTTATGCTGTTTGATTTTATTGGCTGTGGCAAACTCCAAAATAGGGATAATTCAGGAGAGTTCATTTTGCAGTCAATGATCAGTGCCGACGTGGCCAAAACTTCAACCGTGTTAGAACGAAAAATCTTAATGACAGATTGTGCCGATGCCCAAGGTTTAATCGCTAAGATTACAAGTGTTTGTTTTAACCATAAGCTCAATATTATTAAAAACAGCGAGTTTGTGGATAATGCTCAGGGACGTTTTTTTATGCGCACTGAGTTAGAAGGCGTATTCCACAGTGAGCAATTATTGCAGGACTTACGGGATGTGCTGCCAGTACAAAACCACATGACTTTAGTTAGTGCGGGTAAAAAGCGCATTGTGGTGTTAGTGACGAAAGAGGCGCACTGCTTAGGCGATCTATTAATGAAAGCCTATTATGGCGGATTAAGTGTTGATATCGCGGCGGTAGTAGGAAATCACGATGCACTACGCGAACTGGCGGAAAAATTTAATATTCCCTTCCATCTTGTTAGCCATGTTGGTCTTGATAGAACCCAGCATGAGCAAGCATTGCTTGGCGCAGTCGCGCAATATGAACCAGATTATTTGGTATTAGCGAAGTACATGCGAGTACTCACGCCCGATTTTGTTGCACAATATCCAAATCGTATTATCAATATCCACCATTCATTTTTACCTGCTTTTATTGGTGCAGCGCCCTATCGTCAGGCTTGGGAGCGAGGAGTGAAAATTATCGGAGCGACCGCGCACTTTGTGAATAATTGCCTGGATGAAGGCCCCATTATTAAGCAAGACGTTATTCCCGTAGATCATAGCTATAGCGCGCTAGAAATGGCAAGAGCGGGGCGAGATGTGGAGAAGAGTGTACTGAGTAAGGCGCTACAGTTAGTGCTCAATGAACAAGTTGTAGTGTATGGTAATAAAACTATCGTATTTTAAGTTGTTAGTAAGGGGAGAGTATCGGATGTGAGCCGCTACTCATACTCCACGCTTACTTACAGTCATATATCTATTTTTATAATTAAATTGCTTGTGAGGGTGTTACTAGAATTTTTTGACAACTAATCGTAAGTTGTTTATTCCAATGCATTAATCATGGATGGGAGTGATAAATGTCAACTAGTCGAAGTCTTATCGTTGGGATGAAGGATCTCCCAGACAATTTGGATTTATCATGGGCGCAACTCGATGAGCAATTTCGAGTGCAACGAATGAGTAAAGCCTTTTACGTTCGTTGTAAAAGGTCTGCAGCACAAATCATCAATCAACCTATCTCTGAGCTTTTTAGCGCCTTCAACAGTGAACTTTGTGCAAATATTCGACGGCGGCAAAGGCAAGTAATTGGTTTTCAGTTACAAGATGATCAAGGCACGCGATTACATTTTTCATTGCATTTAGTGCCAAATGTCGGTTGGAATTTGATTTTATCTGACTCTAATTTTGAAGATCCACAGATGAAAGAATTGCACTCGGATTACCGACGCGCGATTCAAGCAAGTGATGCGTGGTTGCAACATATTGAAGATGTAATTAAATCTCCTCAAGATGAGGTTTTTAGAGTCGCAGTATCTAAGGCTATCTCCTTAACGGGCAGTCAATACGGATTTATTTTGCTGCACAATGAAAAGTCTGGAGCGTTGACACTGGCTGCGCGTTCTGAATATCCCATCCCTAAGATGAATGAAGCGGATTTTGTAAAAGAGAATTCGCAAGTTTCAGAGCTTGAATGTCGTTTATGGCTTGAATGTGCAAGAAACTACAAACCTATTATTCACAATGATAGGGATAACCTTCCACATCGAGGGGATTTTGCATTTGATCGGTTGCTACTGACAGGGCGTTATATTGCGGTGCCGATTTTATTTCGCACCCGTATGGTCGGATTGGTTTGTGTTATCGGTAGGGAGGAACCTTATACACGCAGTGATGCAAGATCTTTACTCACCTTTGCGAGTATTCTTTGGCATACCATAGAGTTACCTCGATCATTGCGTGCGGTTTCCCGTCAATCCAAAATTATAAAAGCGCAGAAAGAGCAATTATCTCAGTCCTTAACTCAGTTGATTAGTGCGATTTCAGAAGCGCTGGAGCTGAAAGATGCCTATACCGCAGGGCATCAAAAGTCGGTTGCACAGTTAAGTTATCTGATAGGAGAGAAACTAGGCTTAGAACCACAGCGTTTAGAAGGGCTTAAAATTGGTGCATTAGTACATGATATTGGTAAGTTAGCGATTCCATCGCAGATACTAACTAAGCCCTCGCAGCTTTCAAAAGAGGAATATGCGTTAATTCAGACTCATCCACTGCATGGTGCAGAAATCGTTGAGGAGGTGGAATTTCCTTGGCCGATTAAAGAAATGATCTTGCAGCACCATGAGCGGCTGGATGGGTCGGGTTATCCAGCGGGGTTAAAGGATAAAGAGATATTGTACGAAGCCAAAATTATTGCTGTGGCGGATGTTGCGGATTCTATTTTATCCCACAGACCCTATAGGCCTTCTTTGGGATTAAAAAAGATGACCGATGTGCTTAGAGCGGGTAAAGGCACATTATTCGATCCTGAGATTGTTGAAGCTTGCCTTACCATTCTCGTGAATCAAGAGATGAGTATCAGTGATCATATTGGTAGTGTCTTACTTGAGCCTATTATTGAAATTACACTTGACCATGAGCTAGAGGATATACAGCGTTTATTTACTCAGTCGAGTTCGAAAGTTGCGGTTGTATTGGATGAGTCCCGTAATATCGCAGGAGTCGTTACGCTGAATCTACTCGATCACTGGCTTAGCCCTAGATTAGGTACTGCTGCTGAACGTGACTATGATCGTGCTCTTTTACATAAAAAGGCCCATCAAATGATGATGCGCAATGTCCCCATCATTAATGACGTTGCCACAATAGAAGACGCACGAATTCAATTAAATCAATCGAATAGTGATTTTCTTGTTGTGGTTAATAAAATG
Organism: Shewanella sp. JNE2; assembly: GCF_023159115.1. Lineage (NCBI taxonomy): Bacteria > Pseudomonadati > Pseudomonadota > Gammaproteobacteria > Alteromonadales > Shewanellaceae > Shewanella > Shewanella sp. JNE2. The sequence continues at coordinate 1,436,865 of NZ_CP096169.1, forward strand.
CAAAGACCATTAGGTGTTATCGGTTGGCGAGAAATCGCTATGGTACGAAATGCGATCAATGAGTTTGAGCGTTTAATATAAAAGCTAATATTTTGCATGAAAAAAGATGCCATAAGGCATCTTTTTTGTCGCAAGCGGTTGAGTATAGTGCTAATCCACTATGCGTAATAACTCGTTGATACCCACTTTTCCGCGGGTTTTTGCATCCACTTTCTTAACGATAATCGCAGCATACAGGCTGTACTTGCCACAGGCTGAGGGTAGATTGCCAGAGACAACCACAGAGCCCGCAGGTACACGGCCATAATGCACTTCGCCAGTTTCGCGATCGTAAATTCGAGTGCTTTGGCCGATATACACGCCCATAGAAATCACTGAGCCTTCTTCAACTACTACGCCTTCAACAATCTCAGAGCGCGCGCCGATAAAGCAGTTATCTTCAATGATGGTCGGCCCAGCTTGCAATGGCTCAAGTACCCCACCAATGCCTACTCCACCGGATAAATGCACGTTTTTACCGATTTGTGCACATGAGCCAACTGTCGCCCAAGTGTCAACCATAGTGCCTTCATCAACATAGGCGCCTAAGTTCACATAGGATGGCATCAACACAGTGTTTTTACCGATAAATGAGCCTTTACGTACTGTCGCCGAAGGCACCACACGAATGGCTTCCGCTTTAAAGCGGGCCTCGTCATACTCGGCAAATTTTAACGGCACTTTGTCGAAGTATTTGGTTTCTGCGCCATCGATAACCGCATTATCGAAAATACGGAAGGACAGTAATACTGCCTTTTTCAGCCATTGGTGCACATGCCATTGGCCGTCGATTTTCTCGGCGACACGGACTTCACCTTTGTCGAGCATATTGATGACATGTTGCACATCGCTACGCACGCTAGCGTCAACAGTACTTGGTGTGATGTCGGCGCGCGCTTCAAAAGCCGCCTCAATACGTTGGCGTAAAGCCTCCATTTACTTCTCCCTCTGGTTTAGTTAATTAAACTGATTCGGTATTGTTTGCGCTTAGCGCACTGATTAACGCTTCCCTAAGGGTATTCTCTTGGGTTGCGTTTAGTTGTAGCCCATCATTAGTCTGCAACATAAAAAAATCTTCTGCTCGTTCGCCAATAGTAGTGATCTTAGCGGCGAGTAACGTGATATTGCAGCGGTAAAAAATATCACCCACTTTAGCCAATAATCCAGGTGAATCTAAGGCGATAAGTTCCATCATACTCGTACCATGACGGCTGCTTTCGAGAAAACTGACTTGCGTTGGGACATGAAAAGGTTTCATTTTACGCGACAGTTTTCTAAAACGCGGCAGTTTGGGATTATCGCTCGAAAGGGCCTTCTCAAGGGCTTTACGGATACTTTGGATGCGTGAAAGCTGGCTTACTGGCTCACCATCCTGTTCTAAGATCACAAAGGTATCAAGGGCATAGTTATCTTTTGAGGTCATGATGTTGGCATCATGGACGTTGATATTTTTATTGTCGAGCACCGCCATCACGGTTGCGAACAATTTTGGCCTATCTTGGCAATAGACAAATAACTCAGTGCCGCCACGGGTGGTGTGTTTAGACACTAAGACTAAGGGCTCATCCTGTTGTTTGTGCTTCAAAATCGCTTCGGCGTGCCATGCGACTTGATTGGGCTGGTGGCGTAAAAAGTAATCCGCCTTAAAGCGCTGCCACAGGGTATCTAAGTCTTTTTCTTTTAATCCGCGGCGCAGTAGCTCTTTTTTTGCCTTGGCCTGATATTCACGCACTCTGGCACGAATATCGACGGGTTTTTCTTTACCACGGGCGAGCACTCTTTGGGTTGAAAAGTACAAATCGCGTAACAGTGAGCCTTTCCAGTTATTCCAGGTTTTTTCGTTGGTGGCGCAGATATCGGCGACGGTTAAGCAGTACAGATAACTTAAATGCACAGCATCACGGACCTTGTTAGCAAAGTCGGCCACCACATCGGGATCGGAAATATCCCTGCGCTGGGCAGTAACTGACATCACCAGATGATTCTCAACCAGCCAAGCCACTAAACGGCCATCGTGATCATTTAACCCGTGCAGCTTACAAAAGGCGAGGGCGTCGCTTGAGCCAAGTTTACTGTGGTCGCCGCCGCGGCCTTTAGCAATATCGTGGAAGATAGCGCCTAATACGAGTAAGCCCTTTTTCGGCAATTGGTTGATCAGAATCGAGCCTAAGGGAAATTCTTCCTTTTGTTCGGGTTGTGAGAATCGTTCAATATTAAGCAGTAATCTGTGGGTATGTTCATCCACCGTATAAGCATGAAACAGGTCGAACTGCATCTGGCCTTCAATATTTCGCCATGCGGGTAAATAGGCCGATAACACACCGTGTTTATGCATTAAGGATAAGGCGACTATCCCGCGAGGGTGGCGCAGAATTTCCATAAAGGCTTGGCGACAAAGCGGGTTTTCTTGTAATGCTTGAGATTGTGCGCGTCTTGCACGGCGCAGCGAACGCAGCGTTGGTGCATAAATGCCTTTGATGTTGGAGTTTTTAGCGACTAACAAAAACAGCCGGACAATTTCTTCGCCGCTATCGAACAGATCATCGCTTAGCGCTTCAATAAAAGTGCCGCGGCGCTGGTAGTGTTTATCTATCGATTGAATTTCTAAAGCTTTTGTGTGCCCCAGTGTTGCCCGTTTAAATAGCTGCAGCAACATTTCGTTCAGCTCCATCACTCGGCGTACCGTGCGATAGTAACGTTTCATCATTTGCTCAACAGCAAGCTGGGTGGCGTCTTCATACCCCATGAGTTCGGCAACTTGGCGCTGTACATCAAAGAGTAAGCGATTTTCATCGCGACCGACCACCATGTGCAGGGCAAAGCGTAACTTCCACAAAAAGTGCTGACATTCGAGCAGCTCTTCTAATTCACCAGGCTCTAAAAAGTCGTATTGGACTAATTCTTCGAGGCGAGCGGCACCAAAGTGACGCATGGCCACCCAAGCAATGGTTTGAATATCCCTAAGGCCACCGGGACAACTCTTGATATTGGGTTCTAAATCAAAGGCACTGGCTCTGGCATGGCGGGCATTTTGCTCATCCCGTTTGGCGATAAAAAAATCGCTTGAAGTCCAAAAGTCACTCTGACGAATCGCATCATAAAGTTGATCGAATAAAAATTCGGGCCCTTCGAGCAATCGTGCCTCTAACAGATTGGTGGCTATGGTGATGTCTTCACGGCCGAGGATAATCGTGTCGTTTAACGTACGGACACTGTGGCCGATTTCCAGATTGGCATCCCACAGAAAGGCAATAAACTGACTGAGTGCAGCTTCGGCAGCGGGTGACAAGATATCATTAAACAGGAACAGCAAGTCGACATCTGAGTGGGGGTGCAGCTCCCCACGGCCATAGCCGCCCACGGCAATCAGGGCAATATCATATTCCCTTAGACCGTGCTGTTCCCAAGCTTGCTTTACAAGGGCATCGACAAATTGACAGCGCTGCGTGACGAGCTCTTCAATCGGGGTTTTAGCCTTAAAACTGGCCAAAAGAATCTGATTCTGTTCGATTAATGAGTGTTTTGCGATCTGCGCTGTATTCATCGAGGTCCTTGTTTGGATTATTTTAGTGATTGATAAATCTTGGGAAGTCTTCTTCCTCACGCAGGGTGAGTACTTCAACCCCTTTTTCCGTCACAAGTAAAGTATGTTCCCACTGGGCGGAGTTTTTACCATCAGAGGTGGTAACGGTCCAATTATCCTTACGATCTAGCACTGTGGTGTGTCGACCTGCGTTGATCATCGGCTCAATAGTAAAGCACATGCCTGGGCGCAATATTGTGTTGTCGCCGTTACGATAATGCATGACTTGGGGTTCTTCATGGAAACCCGCACCAATACCGTGGCCACAATAATCTTGCACGATGGAATATTTCTCAAGGCCTGTTTTGCTGGCTTTGATGAATTTTTCGATAGTATTGCCAATTTCACCCAATTTTAAGCCTGGACGTACTTTACGAATGGCAAGATACAGGCTTTCTTGGGCAATACGACATAAACGCTTATCTTTTGGGCTGACGTCACCAATTAAAAACATTTTTGAAGTATCACCGTGATAGCCATCTTTAATCACTGTGATATCGATATTGAGAATATCGCCATCTTTCAATGGGGGATTGTCAGCGGGAATACCGTGGCAAATCACATTATTGACCGAAGTACAAATTGATTTTGGAAAACCATGGTAGTTGAGCGGGGCAGAAATCGCACCTTGCTCTTCGGTATATTTTGCGCAGATATCGTTCAGTTCATTTGTGGTCACACCCGCTTTAACATAGGGCGCGATCATTTCTAAAACCTGTGCGGCAAGCTTTCCGGCGGCACGCATTTTTTCGATTTCTTCAGCTGTCTTGATGACTATACTCATTGCGTTTTCTCTTGTGTCTTCGAAGTCTATTGGCTACGCAAACCCTATGCAAAAATTTGTGCTTTAAGGCTATTTATGGTATAAAGCGCGCCGTTATGTTTAAGTCTTGATGAATTGTCCAAGCCAGATTTTGGTCTGATTTGATGGTGGCAAGACTAAAGATGGCGGCCATTATACATGGCAAATTGTCTAAATACTAAATCACACACGTGTCGACACATTCTTCGGGGTGCCCTCAGCTGTTAACTGCGGGGTCGAAGACATGGGATACGTGGAGGTCTAACCCCCTAAATTTTAAGGTAATAGAAATGACTACAGTTTCAATGCGCGATATGCTCCAGGCCGGTGTCCACTTCGGTCACCAAACCCGTTACTGGAACCCAAAAATGAAGCCATTCATTTTCGGTGCTCGCAACGGCGTTCACATCATCAACCTAGAGCATACTGTGCCAATGTTCAATGAAGCCCTTGCTTTCATCAGCAACGTTGCTTCAAAGAAAGGTAAAGTATTATTCGTTGGTACTAAACGTGCTGCTGGCGAAGCGATCAAAGAAGCCGCAATCTCTTGTGATCAGTACTATGTCGATCACCGCTGGTTAGGCGGTATGCTGACTAACTGGAAAACCGTTCGTCAGTCAATCAAACGTCTGAAAGAACTGGAAAGCCAATCAGTAGATGGTACTTTCGACAAGCTGACCAAGAAAGAAGCGCTGATGCGTACTCGTGAGCTTGAAAAGCTGGAAAAATCTTTAGGCGGTATTAAAAACATGGGCGGCCTGCCAGACGTATTATTCGTTATCGGCGCTGACCATGAGCATATCGCTATTAAAGAAGCTAACAACCTGGGTATCCCTGTTGTTGCAGTTGTTGATACTAACTCTGCGCCAGATGGTGTTAACTACATCGTTCCTGGTAACGACGACGCGATGCGTGCTATTCGCCTGTACACTACTTCTGTAGCTGCTGCTGCTAAAGCTGGCCGTGGCCAAGATCTGGCTGTTCAAGCTGAGCAAGATGGTTTCGTAGAAGCCGAATAATAATAAGGCGGGATGATTATCATCACCCTTATTAACCAAGATTTTTGATTGGTTAACAGGGGCCATACGGCCCCTGTTTTATATCTGCAAATTAGTCGAATTTTTAGAGAGGATTTAACAATGGCAATTTCTGCTGCCCAAGTTAAAGAACTGCGTGATCGTACTGGCGCAGGCATGATGGATTGTAAAAAAGCCTTAGAAGAAACCAACGGCGACATGGAGTTAGCAATTGACAACATGCGTAAGTCTGGTGCTGCTAAAGCTGCTAAAAAGGCGGGTAACATCGCTGCTGACGGTACTATCCTGATCAAAAATGGCGAAGGTTTCGCTGTTCTGTTAGAAGTAAACTGTCAAACTGACTTCGTTGCTAAAGACGCTAACTTCTTAGGTTTTGCTAACTCAGTATTAGACGTTGCTGCAGCGTCTAAAGTGGCTTTAGAAGACTTAAAAGCACAGTTCGAAGAAGCACGTGTTGCGTTAGTTGCTAAAATCGGTGAAAACATCAACGTTCGTCGCGTTGAGTACATCGATGGTGCTAAATTAGCGTCTTACCGTCACGGTGAGCGTATCGGTGTGGTTGTAACCGGTGACGCAGATGACGAAACGCTGAAGCACATCGCCATGCACGTTGCCGCTTCTAAGCCAGAATACGTTAACCCAGAAGACGTTCCTGCTGACGTAGTTGCTCGTGAACAAGCGCTGCAAATCGAAATCTCTATGAATGAAGGCAAACCTGCTGACATCGCAGAGAAAATGGTTGTGGGTCGTATGAAGAAGTTCACCGGTGAGATCTCTCTGACTGGTCAAGCTTACATCATGGAACCAAAGAAAACTGTTGGCGAATTCTTGAAAGAGAAAGGCGCTAAAGTCACTAACTTCATTCGTTTAGAAGTGGGTGAAGGTATTGAGAAGAAAGAAGAAGATTTCGCAGCAGAAGTTGCTGCTCAAATCGCTGCTTCTAAAAAGGCTTAATCGCCAACGCTAAATACCCCCAAGACCGCGGCAATAGCTGCGGTCTTGTTATGACCAGGATAAAAATTATGAGCACCAATCCAAAACCTACATTTAGACGCATTCTTCTAAAATTAAGTGGCGAAGCACTGATGGGCGAGGAAGGCTTCGGCATCGACCCTAAAGTATTAGATCGCATGGCTCAGGAAGTGAAAGAGCTGGTAGAGTTAGGTATTCAGGTGGGTGTGGTCATTGGTGGTGGTAATCTGTTTCGCGGTGAGGGCCTAGCAAAAGCAGGTATGAACCGTGTGGTGGGCGATCACATGGGTATGCTGGCAACGGTGATGAATGGCTTAGCTATGCGTGACGCTTTGCACCGTGCCTATGTTAATGCTCGTCTAATGTCGGCGATTCCCTTAAAAGGGGTGTGTGACGACTACAATTGGGCTGAAGCGATCAGTTTATTAAAATCTGGCCGAGTGGTAATTTTTGCTGCTGGTACAGGTAATCCTTTCTGTACAACGGATTCTGCGGCCTGTTTACGTGGCATTGAAATTGAAGCTGAAGTCGTGTTAAAAGGCACTAAAGTTGATGGCGTTTACTCTGACGACCCAATGAAAAACCCTGATGCAGTCAAGTACGACGAATTAAGTTACAGTGAAATACTTGAAAAAGAATTAAAAGTAATGGACTTAGCAGCCTTTACTATGGCGCGTGATCATGACATGCCTATCCTTGTGTTCAATATGAACAAACCTGGCGCCCTACGTCGTGTGATTATGGGTGAAGAAGAAGGCACGTTGATCAGAGCGAAAAAAGTTATTTAATGACCAAGAAGGACATTTAACGTGATTGAGAACATTAAGAAAGATGCGCAAGAGCGTATGGGTAAGTGCGTAGACGCAACTAAAAACCAAATGGCTAAAGTACGTACAGGCCGTGCGCATCCAAGTTTACTTGATTCAATTCAAGTCTCTTACTACGGTACGATGACGCCATTAAACCAAGTGGCGAACGTGGGTGTTGAAGATTCGCGTACCCTGTCAGTGACGGTATTCGATCGTAGTGCTATTCAAGCCGTTGAGAAAGCCATCATGAGCTCAGACTTGGGCCTAAACCCAATGTCTGCTGGGGCCACATTACGTATTCCCCTACCAGCGCTGACAGAAGAACGCCGTAAAGACTTTATTAAAGTGGTACGAGCTGAAGCCGAAGGTGGTCGCGTGGCGATTCGTAACGTGCGACGCGATGCGATTTCTGAAGTGAAAAAGCTTGAAAAAGCTAAAGAATGTACTGAAGACGATGTTCGCCGCTTTGAAGATGACGTTCAAAAGTTCACTGATGCTCATATTAAAAAGGTCGACGAGATTTTAGCGGCCAAAGAAATTGAGTTGATGGAAGTCTAATCTCAGGCTCGATAAGCTAGAGTTGATGCGCCGTGTAGGGGTATACTACACGGCGTTTGTCTATTTTAAAGGGTTGTATTAGATGTCATCCACAGTGGAATTTGATCCGCAACCTAGGTCGACCGAGTGTGAACATTATGCTCAAACGACCTTGCCTGGACAATTACCCGAACTCGTGAAACAGTCGTTACCTAAGCATGTTGCTATTATTATGGATGGCAATGGCCGCTGGGCTCAAACGCAGGGTAAACCACGGGTGATGGGACATAAAGCCGGCGTAAAGGCAGTAAGACGTGCAGTCAGTACGGCGAGTCAATTAGGTATTCAATCGCTCACTTTATTTGCGTTTTCTAGCGAGAATTGGCGTAGACCCGATAAAGAAGTCAGCTTGTTAATGGAGTTGTTTTTTACCGTATTACAACGTGAAATTAAGCTGCTACATAAGAATCAAGTTAAGCTCAATATTATTGGTGATATCAGTCGTTTTTCTGTCCGCTTACAGAAACAAATTAGTGCTGCACAGGAGAAAACTGCCGCTAATACTGGCTTGATTTTGAATGTTGCTGCCAATTATGGTGGCCGTTGGGACATACTGCAAGCGGCGCAAAAGTTAGCTGAAAAGGTCGCAACTGGCGAAATGACCAGCAGTCAGTTCACCGAAGAAGCCCTAAGTGCACATTTATGCATGCAAAATCAGAGTGAAGTTGATTTAATGATCCGCACGGGTGGAGACTGCCGTATCAGTAATTTTGTGCTGTGGCAGGCTGCCTATGCTGAGTTGGTGTTTATTGACACCCTTTGGCCTGATTTTGATGAACAGGCTTTTCATGAAGCGATAGCTATTTTTGCAAGTCGCCAGCGCCGCTTTGGTCTGACGGGAAGTCAGATTGATGAGATGCGCGCATTGTAAAACGTCATGAGGGATTTTTTTTGCTAAAACAACGTATAATAACAGCAATTTGGTTAATTCCATTAGTCTTGGGAGCCATTTTTTTGCTTCCATCAGAGTACTTTGCTTGGGCTTTAGTAGCCGTATTTCTTATTGCCGCGAAAGAGTGGGGTAGGATTATCGATAGCCAATGTGATGTTACACAATGGAGTTTTACTTGTACCGTCGGTATTTTACTGGTCGTCCTTAATTTGATTGTCCCCATCGATGCGGTTTGGCTTAGGGGACAATTACATCCCATTTATTTAGCCGTGATATCAATAGGGGCTTTATGGTGGTTAATTTCACTTCTACTTGTTATTACTTATCCTAAAACGGCAAGGTTATGGCAAAAAAGTCCTATGTTAAAGTCCATGTTTGGCCAGTTAACGCTCGTGCCATGCTTTGTTGCTTTGATTGCGCTAAAATCTATTAGCTCACAGGTTTCGAGCTACTATGGCCCCTCGCTGGTTCTACTTGTCATGCTCATTGTATGGGCTGCTGATTCAGGCGCTTACTTTGTTGGTAAAGCGATAGGTAAAACGAAATTAATGCCAGCGGTGAGTCCAGCTAAAACCCTCGAAGGCTTACTCGGTGGTTTAGTGACAACAATGATAGTGGTTGCAGGTGTTATGTATTATTCACCGGAACAGGAACTTGGCTTAGTTGTCGCTGTCACTTTGTTCGTCGCTTTAGTCTCGGCGCTGGGAGATTTATCTGAGAGTATGTTTAAACGCGCGGCCTGTATTAAAGATTCTGGCACTATTTTGCCCGGGCACGGCGGTGTGCTCGATCGTATCGACAGCCTGACTGCAGCCTTGCCGGTGTTTACCCTTATCTACATTGCATTCTGGATGTAACGCTATGCAAAATATGGTGATTCTGGGTGCGACAGGCTCGATTGGCGCCAGTACCTTAAGTGTGATTTCGGCTAATCCATTGGCTTATTGCGTTTATGGCTTAGTGGCTAATGCGAGTGTGGATAAAATGCTGGCATTATGCATTACCCACCAACCTAAAGTTGCTCATATGGTCGATGCTGTCGCGGCAAAGGCATTACGAGCTCAGCTTCCTGCTGTGCTTAATATCCAAGTGACAACGGGTAACGATGAGCTTCTGGCGTTAGTGACCTCATCAAAGGTCGATACCATTATGGCGGCCATTGTTGGCGCTGCTGGGTTAGTTCCGACGCTTGCTGCCGTTAATGCGGGCAAACGAGTATTGCTAGCCAATAAAGAAGCCTTAGTTATGTCGGGTGAGTTGTTTATCGAGGCGACTAAGCGTTCAGGCGCAACTTTACTGCCTGTAGACAGCGAACATAATGCGATTTTTCAATGTTTACCCCAAGAGGTACAGGCTAATCTTGGTCGTTGTGATTTAGCCGCATCCGGTATTTCCCATATTCTGCTAACGGGTTCTGGTGGACCATTTTTACGTTCAGATTTAGCAACACTTGCGGCCATGACACCCGCACAGGCCTGTAAACATCCTAATTGGTCTATGGGACCTAAAATCTCTGTCGATTCGGCGACTATGATGAATAAGGGATTAGAGTTCATTGAGGCGCGCTGGTTGTTTAATACGCAAGCTAACCAACTTAAAGTGGTTGTTCATCCGCAGAGTGTTATCCATTCAATGGTGCAATATATTGATGGCTCTGTTATTGCACAAATGGGAAACCCTGACATGCGGACACCGATTGCCCATTGCATGGCCTATCCACAAAGAATTCACTCTGGTGTTGAACCTTTAGATTTTTTCAAAGTCGGACAGTTAAGCTTTTATGAACCTGATTTTGAGCGTTTTCCCTGTTTGGCGCTGGCTATGGCAGCCTGTGCCCAAGGCCAAGAGGCGACAACGGTACTCAATGCGGCGAATGAGATCGCGGTTGAGGCTTTTTTACAAGGACAAATAGGCTTTACGCAAATTGCTAAAGTGAATGAAACTTGCTTAGCATTCGTCCCGAGTGGAACTATGACCAGCATTGAAGATATTATCGCGTTAGATACGCAAAGTCGCATTTATGCGCGGGAAACTTTAGCTAAGATCGCTTAAATATTAGCGTTCTGTTGATAAACGGATAACGTAAGGAGTGGGATGTTAGATTTTTTATGGAACTTAGGTTCTTTTATCGTGGCGTTGGGGTTGTTAATTACCGCCCACGAATACGGTCATTTCTATGTCGCGCGTCGCTGCGGCGTTAAAGTCGAGCGTTTCTCTATTGGTTTTGGCAAGGCCATTTGGCGCCGTATGGGTAAAGATGGCACTGAATATGTGGTCGCCATGATCCCCCTCGGTGGTTACGTCAAAATGCTCGATGAGCGTGTCGAAGATGTGCCTGACGAGCTAAAACATCAGGCGTTTAATCGTAAAACGGTATGGCAACGTATTGCGATTGTTGCCGCAGGCCCGATAGCCAACTTTATTTTTGCTATTATCGCATTGTATTTTATGTACTTGATTGGTGTGCCATCACTTAAACCGGTGATCACTTCTACGATTCCAGGAACTGCTGCTGCGCAAATTCAAGTCACTGAACCTATGCAAGTGACGGCAATATCAGGTCAGCGTGTGCGCAATTGGGAAGAGGTGAATCTTGCACTTGTTGGTCATATTGGTGATCCCAGTTTGAGTGTTTCCCTTGCGCCGTTAAATAGTTTGCAGGGGTTTGAGTCAAATGCCAGAACCTATACGTTAGATACACGCCAATGGCGCTTTGATCCTGAAAAGGAATCACCGATAACCACCTTAGGGTTAGGAATTTATCGTCCAGAGATTGAACCTAAGGTTGCCTTAATCAGTGAAGGAAGTGCTGCAGCAAATAGTGAGTTAAAGGTTGGCGATACGCTCGTTGCTATCAATGATGAACCTTATACCGATTGGCAGGCTTTTGTTGACATTATTCAACATTCTGCCAATGTGCCTGTGAGTATAATGGTGCGTCGCGATGGCGAACAGTTTGTGGTTACTGTGACGCCGACAAGTACAAAAAATGCTGAAGGTAAAGAGATTGGGGTACTAGGTGTCAGCCCCGCACAGGCACAATGGCCTGAGAATATGCGTTTACAACTAGAATATGGGCCAATCGATTCTTTTGCTATTGCTGCAGATAAAACATGGCAACTTGTTGCAGTCAGCTTTAAGATGATTGGCAAATTATTTACCGGCGATGTGTCGGTGAAAAACCTGAGTGGACCCATCTCGATAGCACAGGGTGCGGGCAGTAGTGCAAACTATGGCCTGGTCTATTTTCTCGGGTTCCTCGCGCTCATCAGCGTCAATTTAGGCATCATTAACTTGCTGCCTTTACCTGTGCTCGATGGGGGACACCTGCTGTATTACTTTATTGAAGTAATAACTGGTAAACCTGTGCCTGAAAAGGTGCAGGAAATAGGATTCAGATTTGGGGCAGCAATACTGCTGATGTTGATGAGCATTGCGCTTTTCAATGATTTTGCCCGACTCTGAGCAAGGACAGACTAATAATTAGAAGTGCTCTATGAGATTGAATAAACTTTTTGCCTCGATGTTATTCGTCGGTGCGTCGTTTTCAGGGACTGTGTTGGCGGATACTTTCCAACCCTTTGAAGTGACCGACATCCAAGTTGAAGGTTTGCAGCGAGTCGCACTTGGTGCTGCCTTGTTAAGCTTACCAGTAAAAGTAGGTGACACTGTTGATCAGTTAAGAATTCAACAAGCCATTAAAAGCCTGTATGCATCGACTAACTTTGAAAATGTCTCAGTCAGTCGTGACGGCGGTGTCTTGGTGGTGAAAGTCACCGAACGCCCAACCATCAGTGCTGTGACATTTGAAGGCAACAAAGACATTAAAGACGAACAGTTACAGGAAAGTCTGGACGGTTCTGGTGTTAAAGTCGGTGAGTCGCTCGATCGCACTATGCTGACAGGCATTGAAAAAGGTTTGCAGGATTTCTACTACGGCGTAGGTAAATACGGCGCCAAAGTTGAAGCTCAGGTGATCAACTTACCCCGAAACCGCGTTGAACTAAAATTTAAATTTACCGAAGGGTTAGCGGCTGAAATTCGCCAAATTAACGTGGTTGGTAATAAAGAGTTCACCGATGCTGAGTTGATTGGCATGTTGGAACTGAAAGATTATGTGGCTTGGTGGGATTTATTTGGTGAGCGCCGCTACCAGAAGCAAAAGCTTCAAGCCGATCTCGAGACTATCAAAACCTATTATCACAATAAGGGTTATATCCGCTTTGAAGTCACTTCGACTCAAGTGGCGATGACACCTGACCGCAAAGGTTTATATATCACCATCAACGTTAATGAAGGTGAGAAATATAAAGTAAAAGACATCAATTTAACCGGCGATTTAATGGGTCGTGAAGAATTGATGCGATCTATTTTACCGATTAAAGCGGGTGATATGTACAACGGCGGTGATGTGACCTTTACCGAAGAAATGTACAGTAAATATTTAGGTCGTTTTGGTTACGCTTATCCTGAAGTAAAAACTTATCCAGAAATTGATGATAAAACGAAAGAAGTGACGTTAAACATCAATGTTAAACCAGGCAAACGGGTTTATGTTCGTGCGATTAACTTTACGGGTAATACTGTTACTAAAGATGAAGTGATGCGCCGTGAACTGCGTCAGATGGAAGGTGCGTGGTTAAACTCGGCACAAGTTGAGCAATCAAAAGCGCGTCTTAACCGTTTAGGCTATTTTGAAACTGTTGATACTGAAACTATTCAAGTTCCTGGCACCGATGATTTAGTTGATATCGCTGTAAAAGTGAAAGAACAGCCATCAGGTTCATTTAATGCAGGTGTGGGTTACGGTACTGAATCAGGTTTAAGCTTGCAGTTTGGCGTGCAGCAAAACAACTTCTTAGGTTCGGGAAATCAAGCTGGCATTAGTATGAGTACCAACAAATACTCGAAAAATGTCAACTTATCTTATACCGACCCCTACTGGACGAAAGATGGCGTGAGCTTAGGTGGAAGCATTTATTGGAGTGAATTTGATGCCAATGAAGCTAACTTAGAGCGCTATAAAAACAGTTCGTACGGTGTGGCGCTTAACTCAGGCTTCCCAATTAACGAATACAACCGTATTAATGGTGGTATTGGTTATCGTCATAACACGATTTCTGAAATTTCAGCCTATGAGCAAGCACTGCGTTTCTATAATATTTATCGAAACGATGATCCTAATGCCGACTTAAGTTTTGATAACTTTGAGCTGAGTTTAGGTTGGTCACGCAGTACCTTAAACCGTGGCACTTTCCCAACGGATGGTTCATCACAACGTCTAAACGGTAAGATGACGGTTCCGGGTTCAAACCTGCAATACTTTAAAACTGATTTTGATACCAACTATTACTTCCCTGTTACCCGCAGTCATAACTTTGTGGTCTTAGCTCGTGGCCGTTTAGGTTATGGTAACGGTTACGGTGAGTACAATAATAATGAGCAAATTCTACCTTTCTGGGAAAACTATTATTCCGGCGGTAGCACCTCATTACGTGGCTTTAAGTCAAACTCGGTTGGTCCTCGTTCATTCTATCTCTACCGTGGTAGTGAGCCTTGTGCACCTGATCCATCAGGTGATGGTTGTAGTTTACCGGGCGATCCTAACAGTATTCAGGTGAGTTCAGGTCGTTCAATCGGTGGTAATGCGATTGCAACAGCAAGTATGGAATTTATTGTACCCACACCGTTCTTAGATGAGGCCTATTCAAATTCGGTGCGTACAAGTTTCTTCCTCGATGCCGGTAACGTATGGGATACAGAGTTTGATTTTGATGCTTACCAAACACTTCCTGCTGAGGAATTTGCTAAATTGCAGGATTATAGCGATCCATCTCGTATCCGCGCCTCTTGGGGGGTGAGCCTACAATGGTTATCACCAATGGGACCTATGGTATTTAGCTTAGCGTGGCCACTTAAGGAATACGAAGGCGATCAAACAGAGATCTTTTCGTTCAATATTGGCAAAACTTTTTAAAAGGCATACACTCGGCAGGTTTTGCTGAAAATAACAAGGCTACAAGGAGTCTACTTTGAATAAGATGGTAAATCGCGCCCTGATGACATTGGTTTTATTAGGTGCGCCATTAATGGCACATGCTGAGAAAATAGCCGTTGTGGATATGGGCGAAGTGTTTGAACAGCTGCCACAACGCGAACAGATCTCTCAAGCGCTTAAAGCTGAGTTTGGTGATCGCATGGCCGATGTACAAAAGATGCAAGAAGAAATGCGTTCTCTGATGGAGAAGCAGCAACGTGATGGCGCGTTAATGAATGACACGCAAAAAACGGAGCTGGTTCGTAAAATGGAATCGCTAAAATCTGAATATCAGTTAAAAGGCAAAGCACTCGATGAGGATTTACGTCGTCGTCAAGGTGAAGAGCAAAATAAACTGTTAGTTAAAGTGCAAAAAGCCATTAATACAATCGCTGAAAAAGACCAATATGACTTGGTATTACAACGCGGTGCCGTCATTTATGTTAAGCCAAACGCTGACATCAGTGGCAAAGTGGTTGAAGCCTTGAGTAAAGGCAAGTAATCAATGAAGAGTGTGACTTTAAAAGAGCTCAGTTTGCTGTTAGACGGTGTTATTCAAGGGGACGATACGTTGGTGATTAACAGCGTAGCAACCTTAGAAAATGCGAAATCAGGCCAACTCTCTTTTTTAGCCAACAGTAAATACCGCTCTCAGCTTGAGGCAACTCAAGCGAGTGCGGTGTTATTGTCCGCTAAAGAGGCGCAGGAGTATCAAGGCACTGCGTTAATTGTAAAAGACCCTTATGTGGCTTTTGCCCGTACAGCCCAATTTTTAGATACTACGCCTCAAGCGGCCGTCGGTATTCATCCTTCAGCGCAAATTGATCCTTCAGCTCGTTTAGGCGAAGGGGTGGCTATTGGTGCCAATGCGGTGATCGGGGCTAATGTTATCCTCGGCGAGAATGCGCAGGTCGGTGCAGGCACTGTGATTGGCCAAGATGTGATTATTGGTTCTAACACTCGTCTGTGGGCGAATGTGACTATCTACCATGATGTGCATTTAGGTCAACATTGTATTATCCATTCTGGCGCGGTATTGGGATCAGATGGTTTTGGTTATGCTAATGAGCGTGGTCAGTGGGTTAAGATCCCACAAACCGGTGGTGTACGTATCGGCGATCGGGTTGAGATTGGTGCGAGTACAACGGTAGATCGCGGCGCTTTAGGCCATACCGAGATCCATAACGGCGTAATTATCGATAATCAAGTGCAGGTTGCCCATAACGATATCATAGGTGAGAATACTGCCATTGCGGGAAGTACCACTATTGCTGGCAGTGTGACTATTGGTAAGTATTGTATTATTGGTGGTAATTGTGCCATCGCGGGTCACCTATCGATTACTGATGGTGTACATGTATCGGGCTCAACCAATATTACTGGAAATATGCGTGAACCGGGTTTGTATTCCTCTGCGACTGTTGCAATGGAAAATAAGGTTTGGCGTAAAAATACAGTTCGCTTCCGTCAATTGGATGAGTTGTTCCTGCGCGTTAAAACGCTGGAAAAGAATTTAAAAACCCCAGATTAATTGCCAAGGCAATTTGAGGAACTAGGTTCGTGTCTAATCAAATGAACACTATGGATATTACAGAGATACTCAAGTATCTGCCCCATAGATATCCATTCCTATTAATTGATCGTGTGCTTGACTACACCCCTGGTGAAAGTCTACATGCGATTAAAAATGTGTCTATTAATGAGCCTTTTTTTCAGGGACATTTCCCTATACAGCCAGTCATGCCTGGCGTGCTTATTTTAGAAGCGATGGCCCAAGCTACGGGTTTGCTTGCATTTAAAACAATGAGCAATGATGTGCCTCCTCCTGGAGTGCTTTATTATTTTGCTGGTATCGATAATGCGCGTTTTAGACGTGTGGTTGTGCCAGGTGACCAAATCCATTTTGAAGTCAAAATGATTAAAGAGCGCCGCGGGATTGGCGTCTTCTATGGTGAGGCCAGAGTGGATGGTGAAGTGGCTTGTTCCGCTGAAATCATGTGTGCCCGCAGAGAGATTAACCAGTGATAGATACATTAGCGTTTGTGCATCCCGATGCAAAGATTGGTAAGAACGTCACCATAGGTCCATGGAGTTATATTGGTGCGGGTGTCGAAATCGGTGACGATTGTTGGTTAAGTTCCCATGTGGTGGTAAAAGGCCCAAGTATTGTCGGTAAGGGTAACCGCATTTTTCAATTCGCCTCCGTGGGTGAAGAGTGTCAAGATAAAAAATACGCAGGTGAACCGACACGCCTTATCATTGGTGATAACAATGTGATCCGTGAGCATGTCACAATTCATCGCGGAACAGTTCAAGATAACAGTGAAACTCGCATTGGGTCGAATAATCTGTTTATGAACTACGTGCATATCGCCCATGACTGTGTGGTGGGCGATAACGTGATTTTAGCTAATAATGCTTCTATTGCGGGTCACGTGCATGTGGGGGACTGGGCTATTTTAGGCGGCATGACGGGTGTGCATCAATTTGTACATATCGGCGCCCATGCCTTTACTGCAGGATGTTCCTTATTATTGCAGGATGTGCCCCCCTTTGTGATGGCGGCGGGGCAGCCCGCGATTCCCCGCGGGTTAAATACTGAAGGTATGAAGCGTCGTGGTTTTTCTAAAGAAAGCCAATTGGCGGTGCGCCGTGCTTACAAGACCTTATACCGCAGTAGCTTAACTATCGACGAGGCGGTTGAGGCCTTAGCTGAAGATGCACAAAACGATGCACAGGTGAAGTTACTTGTTGAATTTGTAAAATCATCGGGTCGCGGCATTATTCGTTAAGAGTTGTTATAACTCTCACGCTATGCCATTCATAGGCACTGCTTGTTAAATTCTGCTCTTGAAAATGTCATGGCAGACATTTTTCACTGCAGTGCCATAAACTTGTTAGATATGATTGGTTTATGAGCAAAAAATCTCAATTAGTGTTTGCAATGGTCGCCGGAGAACTCTCCGGCGATATTTTAGGTGCAGGGTTAATGGCTGCACTGCAAAAATCACATCCCGATGCGCGCTTTGTCGGTATCGGTGGTCCTCGTATGGAGGCACTGGGTTTTGAATCTCTATTCGCGATGGAAGAATTAGCGGTGATGGGGATTGTCGAAGTGTTATCCCGCTTGCCTCGACTATTAAAAGTACGCGCTTCTTTGATTAAAGACATCACTGCCCTAAAGCCTGATTGTTTTATTGGCATTGATGCACCGGACTTTAATATAGGCCTCGAACTTAAACTCAAAGCGCGTGGTATTAAAACGGTCCATTATGTCAGTCCATCGGTGTGGGCGTGGCGGCCAAAGCGTATTTTTAAAATTGCTAAGGCCACCCATATGGTGCTGTCTTTATTGCCCTTTGAGAAAGCTTTCTACGATAAACATCAAGTACCTTGTACCTTTGTCGGTCACACTTTGGCCGACGATATTCCGCTGCGAAGCGATAAAGCGGCGGCGCGCCAGTTACTCGAACTTGATGCCGATGCCGAATATTTAGCGATTCTCCCCGGTTCTCGTGGTGGTGAACTCAAGCAATTAGCGGAGCCTTTTGTTAAAGCGGCTTTACTGATTAAAGAAAATTTCCCCGATATTCGTTTTGTCACACCGTTGGTCAACCAGAAGCGTCGTGATCAATTTGAGCAAGCGTTGAAAGATCATGCGCCGGATTTAGAAATCCACATGGTTGAAGGGAAATCAAGGGAAGTGATGACCGCCGCTGATGGTATTTTATTAGCTTCTGGTACCGCAACGTTAGAGGCAATGTTGGTTAAGCGCCCGATGGTTGTCGCTTACCGTGTCAGTCCGCTCACATATCGCATTGCTAAGAGCATGATGCAAGTTAATCGTTTCTCTTTGCCTAATTTACTGGCGGGAAAAGATGTAGTACCTGAGCTCATTCAAGATGATTGTACGCCAGAGAAAATTGCCGCAGCGGTAACGGTTGAACTCAACCGCGATTTTGCGCCGCTGAATGCTGAATTTGAGCGGCTCCACCAGATGCTCCGTTGTGATGCGAGCCAAAAGGCCGCAGACGCTGTGATGCGACTTGTGGAGACTAAGGAAGGTTAATTATGGCGGTCTTTAAAGTGCTAACTTCGGCCGATATTGTGGCTTTTTCGACAGGACTGATTGCTGGGGTTGATGAAGTGGGCCGTGGCCCCTTGGTCGGCGATGTTGTGACTGCGGCCGTGATCCTCGACCCAAATCAGCCCATCAGTGGACTCAATGATTCGAAAAAACTCAGTGAGAAGCGCCGCGAAGCCCTGTTTGAGGAGATTTGTGAAAAAGCCCAGTGTTATCACATCGGCCGTGCAAGTCCTGCTGAAATCGATGAACTTAATATTTTGCATGCCACTATGCTTGCCATGCAGCGCGCCGTTGCTGGGCTTAATCTCGCGCCTAAACTCGTGTTAGTGGATGGTAATCGCAGCCCAGTTTTTAGCCATAATAGTCAGTCAATTGTCAGTCATAGCATCATTAAAGGAGATGGTCTTATCGCCAGTATCAGTGCAGCGTCGATTATTGCCAAAGTGACCCGAGATCGTGAGATGGACGCGCTTGATGCCGCTTATCCGCAATATGGTTTTGCTAAGCATAAGGGCTACCCGACTAAGGCACATTTCGAGGCCATCGCTGAACATGGTGTATTCGACCAATACCGTAAAAGTTTTAAACCCGTCAAGGCATTACTCGAGGGCTAATGCGTATTTTTACGCCATAGCCCCAGTTATCCAGCAAAGTCACTGGCCCTAGGTGCGTGACTTTGCTAGTCTGCTTTTTAGTTATTGTTAACCTGCAATTCAAAGATAATCCTAATTATGTCCGATCCTCGTTTTGTGCATCTTCGTGTCCACAGTGACTTTTCTATGTCCGATGGCGTAGCCAAAGTTAAACCTATTCTTGCCCAAGTTGAGGCGTTAGGTATGGCTGCGGTCGCCTTGACGGATCAAAACAACTTCTGTGGATTAGTAAAGTTTTACAGTGGCTGCCATGGTGCGGGGATTAAGCCCATTATTGGTGCCGATTTTTGGATGCAAGTGCCTGGGTTTGAAGGTGAATTCTGTGCGTTAACCATTATCGCAATGAACAACGTGGGTTATCAAAATCTCACTCAAATTATCAGCCAAGCCTATTTGCGGGGGCAGGTGGCGGGTCGAGTGGTGATCGATCAAGAGTGGTTACTGACCTATAACGAAGGCATATTATTGCTTTCTGGCGCTAAGGAAGGTGATATTGGTAAGGCGTTACTTAAGGGGAATAATACCCAAGTTGAATCCCTTTGTGAGTTTTATCAAACCCATTTCGCTGAACGCTACTTTTTAGAGCTAATCCGCACGGGTCGACCCGATGAAGAGCGTTATTTGCATATGGCCGTTGCGTTGGCGCAGGAAAAAGGCTTCCCGGTTGTGGCCACCAATCAGGTCGTGTTTTTAAAACCCGAAGATTTCGACGCCCACGAAATTCGCGTGGCTATCCATGATGGCTTTACTCTTGCGGATCCCCGCCGTCCTAAAAAGTACAGTGAGCAGCAATACTTACGTAGTGAAGAGGAAATGTGCGAGCTATTTGCTGACATTCCTGCCGCACTTTCTAATACGGTTGAAATCGCTAAACGCTGTAATGTGACAATTCGTTTATACGAGTATTTTCTGCCTAACTTCCCTACGGGCGATATGTCCATCGAAGACTTTTTGGTGGATTGTTCGAAGAAGGGTCTCGAGGAGCGCCTCGCGTTTTTATTTCCCGATCCACAGGTTCGTGCCGAGCGCCGCGGCGAATACGATGAGCGCCTAGATATCGAATTGCAAGTGATCAACCAAATGGGTTTCCCCGGTTACTTCTTGATCGTGATGGAGTTTATCCAATGGGGTAAGGATAATGGGATTCCTGTAGGGCCGGGCCGTGGGTCGGGCGCAGGTTCGCTTGTTGCCTATGCTCTTAAAATTACTGACTTAGATCCGCTTGAATTTGACTTACTGTTCGAACGATTCCTCAACCCCGAGCGGGTTTCTATGCCCGACTTTGACGTCGACTTCTGTATGGATAGACGGGACGAGGTGATAGACCATGTGGCCGAGTTATACGGCCGTGAAGCGGTGTCGCAAATCATCACCTTCGGTACTATGGCCGCAAAAGCGGTTATCCGCGACGTTGGCCGCGTGCTAGGTCATCCCTATGGTTTTGTTGACCGTATTTCAAAACTTATTCCCCCTGAGCCAGGGATGACACTGGCTAAAGCCTTTGAGGTCGAACCTGCGCTGCAGGAGTCCTACGACGCCGATGAAGATGTTAAAGATCTTATCGACATGTGTCGTAAACTTGAGGGCGTGACTCGTAACGCGGGTAAGCATGCGGGTGGGGTGGTAATTGCACCCACTAAAATTACCGATTTTGCACCACTTTATTGTGATGCTGAGGGTAAAAACCCAGTAACACAATTCGATAAAAACGATGTGGAAACCGCAGGCCTTGTGAAGTTTGACTTCTTGGGGCTACGGACACTCACGATTGTCGATTGGGCGCTGGAGATGATCAACAAAGTGGAGGTCAAAAATGGCCGCCCTCCTGTACGTATCGAGGCAATTCCTTTAGACGATCCTGCCTCGTTTCGATTATTACAGCGTTATGAAACCACCGCTGTTTTTCAGCTTGAATCCCGCGGTATGAAGGATTTGATTAAGCGACTTCAACCCGATTGCTTCGAGGATATGATCGCGCTTGTCGCCCTGTTCCGTCCTGGGCCTTTGCAATCGGGCATGGTGGATAACTTTATCGAGCGTAAGCATGGCCGCGAGGAAGTGTCTTACCCAGATTCCCAATACCAGCACGAATCCTTAAAGGAATTACTCTCACCTACCTATGGCATTATCTTGTATCAAGAGCAGGTCATGCAGATAGCGCAGGTGCTTTCTGGCTACACTCTAGGCGGCGCCGATATGCTTCGCCGTGCCATGGGTAAGAAAAAACCTGAAGAGATGGCTAAACAGCGTAGCATCTTTAAAGAGGGTGCGATTAAAAATGGCGTCGACGGTGAGTTGTCGATGAAAATCTTCGACTTAGTGGAAAAGTTCGCCGGTTATGGTTTTAACAAATCCCACTCCGCCGCTTATGCCTTGGTTTCCTATCAAACCTTGTGGTTGAAAACCCATTATCCTTCACAGTTTATGGCGGCGGTGATGTCCGCGGATATGGATAACACCGACAAGATAGTGACACTGGTTGATGAGTGCGAACGCATGGGGCTCACTCTGATCCCGCCCGATGTGAACAAAGGGCTATTTAAATTTACTGTCGATGATGATCTGCGAATTGTTTATGGTATCGGTGCCATTAAAGGTGTGGGTGAGGGCCCTGTTGAGTCGATTTTAGAGGCGCGTAAAGATGGCCCCTTTGTTGATTTATTCGATTTCTGTGCCCGTATCGACCTGAAAAAACTCAATAAACGTGTGATTGAAAAGCTTATCTGCGCGGGTGCCTTAGATTCCCTCGGACCGCATCGCGCTTCGATGATGGCGACCTTACCCGAAGCGATGCGCGCCGCCGATCAACATGCCAAAGCGCAGGCAATTGGTCAGCACGATATGTTTGGCCTACTTAATAGTGAGCCGGAAGATAGCAAACAACAGTTTGTGGAATGTACCCCATGGCCAGATAAAATTTGGCTTGAGGGAGAGCGTGAAACTTTAGGGTTATATTTAACTGGTCACCCTATTAATCAATATCTTAAAGAACTTAAGTACTATACTTCAGGGCGCTTAAAAGATGTGCATCCTACTGAACGTGGTAAAACGGTAAAGGCCGCAGGTTTAGTTGTCGCGACTAGGGTGATGCTGACCAAACGCGGTTCAAAGATGGGATTGTTGACACTCGATGACAAGAGTGCGCGCCTCGAGGTGATGTTATTTACCGAAGCCTTTGAGAAATTTAATCACTTGCTCGAGAAAGATAGGATCCTTATCTGCGAAGGTGAAGTAAGTTTTGATGATTTTGCTGGTGGTAATCGGATGACTGCTCGCAATATTATTGATATTGGTGAGGCGCGTAGCCATTTTGCTAAGGCGCTTGAAGTCGACCTTGATGCCGAGAAGTTAACTCCTGCGGTTTTAGACAGTATTGAACAAGCCATGAGCCCTTGGCGAAGTGGTGCTGTGCCAGTACTCATTAATTACAGTCAAACTCTGGCTAAAGGACAATTTAGACTTGCTGATAGTTGGCGAGTTAACCCTTCTGATGAATTAGTCTTCGCCCTTGAAAGTTTACTTGGCCCAAATAAAGTTAGGATCGTGTTTTGACGTATAATCATTTTTTGGTTTAATGCTTAGATTTATTCAATATTATCAAAGGATAATGGATGTCAGTCCCCGATCTCTGTACCCATGTCAGTGTTTTTTTAGACTCACTTAAATTGAAAGCGGGTAGAAAGTTAGTGCTGGCTTACAGTGGTGGTGTTGATTCAGAAGTCCTTGCCTATTGCCTTAGCAAGTATGCTAAACAGCATGGGGAGCTTCAATATCAACTTGTTTATGTGCACCATGGTTTGAGTCAACATGCCGATGCTTGGGCACAGCATTGCATTACACGGGGACAACATTATGGTCTACCCACGATAATTGAGCATGTTCAAGTGAAGCTGGGTCCAAGGATGAGTATTGAGGCTGAAGCTCGCAGGATGCGTTATCAGGCAATTGAGCAGCATGTAGGTTCAGATGATCTGCTGCTTACCGCGCACCATGAGGACGATCAACTCGAGACGATTCTACTCGCCCTTAAACGTGGTCAAGGCCCAAAAGGATTAGCGGCGATGGGACAGATCCAACCGTTAATGCAGGGCATTCAAGTGCGACCTTTATTGGATGTGAGCCGTGAGCATATTGAGGCTTATGCGAGTGCTAATGGATTGGTGCATATCGAAGATGAAAGTAATCAGGATGACAAGTATGATCGTAATTTTTTACGTTTAGACATTATTCCTCGCCTTAAGGCTCGTTGGTCAAGTATTGCCACAACTGCGAGTCGCAGTGCTTTCCTATGCGCTGAGCAACAAACTGTCATTGATACAGAGGTCAGCCTCCGTTTACCCACTTGGCTCACACAAGCAAAATTTACCCAACAGACGGTATTTAACCTCAATGGATTTGACTCTTTGACACCAAGCTGGCAAGCGCTATTACTGCGTGGATTTATCGAGTCGCAGGGGTTTGCATTACCCTCTTTTGTGCAACTTAATCAAATTATTCATCAGTTACTTAATGCAAAAGATGATGCTAAAGTGCTTATTCGTGTGGGCGATTGTGCGTTGCGCCGTTTTGCCAATCAACTTTATCTTGAGCATTATTCCAAGCATGTAAAATCATCAACTGAATATGCCAAGAAATGTATTGATATTTCCGAAAGCAGCCTAAGCATGCTCATCAATGGTGATATTGAAACCTTAGTCATCCCAGATCCCCAAGGTAGAAATATTCAATTTGGATTAAGTCAACAAGGACCAAGACTCAAGCTTCCGCCATTGAATACTGTGGTGAGTGTACGTTATCAATTACCAGGGCAGCTTCGTTGCCATCCCCACAATCGCAGTAAAGGACGTGAACTTAAAAAGCTTTGGCAGGAATACGCAGTGCCGCCATGGTTACGAGGGCAGGTGGGGTTTGTATTTTATGGCGAGCAGATGGTCATGGCACTCGATCTTTGGATTGAAAAGGCATTTTGTGTAGAGGATGAGGCTGTTGGGTTGCTGCAGCACCAATGAGGTTAATTATGGTGATTTGGCATCCCTGCATTTGCTCCCTAAATTGATTAAGATAACTATTTTTAGCCTAGTTTATAACCATTGCGACCTGATGCCTTAGCTTGATATAAGGCTTTATCGGCTAATTCATACAACTGTTCAGCCTCTAGAATATCGTTAGACTCTGCTGCACCTAAACTACAACTTACCCCAAACTGATTAAAACAATGGTGCTGATTTGTGCCTGTGACTATTCGTTCGCATAATAAACTTGCAGCTTGGATAGTTCCTTGAACGATAACCACAAACTCATCACCACCAATGCGAAATGCCTGATCCGTATTACGGATCGTGTTGCGAATAACGTCACCAAATTCTTTAAGAATATAGTCACCGCATTTATGGCCAAATTTATCGTTGAGTTGTTTGAAGTTATCTAAATCCAACACAACTAAAGATATTACGCCTTGTTTACGATGGACCCTAGCAATGGCCTTTTTAAGGCTTTGGTTGTAGTAATGACGATTACCTAAGCCTGTAAGCGAGTCAAACATCGCCTGCGTTGACATTTCTTGGTACAAGATGGCATTGGCTAGCGGTTGTTGTAATAAGGGCTCTAATTCTTGTAAAAGTGCCGATTGTGACGGTGTCAGTGGCGTGAGTAATTGATATTGGATGTTGAGCGAAACACCATTGCAAATCAATTGATGTTTTAAACTGATACCGTAACGTTTACCCCAAGTTAATTTATGCACATTGCTGAGTAGACGTACTCCTTGAATAGGCAAGTATTGTTCCAGCATTTTGCCATAGCAGGCAAAGACTGTCCGAGGATCTAAACTGGCATGTAGCTGTTGGAGCACTTGAACTATATCCAACGGTGGTGCATTTGGACTGTATATATCTGCTTGGTAGCCGTATTCCTCAGGGTACAACACTGTTGCTAAACCAAAGTCCATCATTATTACTCCAGCAAACTGAATTGCGGTACGACATTTTTATTATTTAAAGCAAATTTTATACCGTAATTTTTGTTGAGTGATTTATCATTTTATATCAGTTGGTTAAGTTGTAAGTTCGAGATTATATTTTTTATATGCCAGCAATTTGACAGTCGTCGACTCTGGTCTGTGTTTGCTGAGGAGTGGATATAAGGAGAAGGGATTTTGTGTCATATTGTGGATATTGTGGAAACGGAATGATTAGGTCTATTCGCTAATATTTTTATAAAATACCAATAAAAATGCCGACGCAATGTCGGCATTTTCTGCAATTTGTTATCTGATTAATCTATCCCTTGCGAGATAGGAATTAATTACAGAACAACAACGTTCGCAGCTTGAGGACCTTTTTGGCCTTGTTCGATATCAAAAGAAACCTTTTGACCTTCACCAAGGGTTTTAAAGCCTTCTGAAACGATTGCGCGGAAATGAACGAATGCGTCAGCGCCACCATTGTCAGGAGAAATAAAACCGAAACCTTTTTCTTCGTTAAACCATTTAACTACACCAGTAGTTTTAGACATGAATGTCTCCAAAATTTTCAAACAAAATAATTCGCAATTATGCGGGAACTTAGCCAGAAATAGAATTATTTACATTGATGATAAGTTATGAGTGGAAAGCTTCATGACAGCAAACGAGTTACAGGGTGCAGCGAAGGTTTTCAAATACATAATATTGCTTATAAATAGGTCTGAATCACAGGCCGGAGTGCAGATTAACATACTCTGACCTTTTGTATAGCTTTATTTTTAGTTTATGCCATTTCCCTGTGCGTACTTTTAAAGCTCATTGGGAGTGAAACATGATTTAACTCAAATTATTCATATAGATAATTGATATTTCAATGAGTTTTGATTCGGAAAATTATTTATACATATGGATGAGGTGTATTGGCTTCGGCTTATAGTTGCTATTTGTTTTAGTTGCTATTTGCTTGCAATGATTCGTTACGTTATTAAATTGTTGCTCAATTGTGTCGGTGTTATTCTGGTCCAGCCTATAAGGCTCTCGGTTTTCCACACTTTAAATTAATGATAAATGGAGCGTTAAGATTGAAAACAGTATTGAAACGAATCGGACTCGGTAGCTTAATTTTAGTATTACTGTTAGTGGGATTGGCTGCGCATGAATGGTATGCCAAGAAGCCCTTTTTCTTTCGCGCTTTTTTAGACCGTAGTGTTGTAAAAATGGCCTTTGAAAGTCCTGAAACCTTAACTTCGTTAGGCTTTTTAGAATCTTTTGGGGTGACAGGGCATAATGCGTTATTGGATGATGGTAGCCCTGAAGCATTGGATAAAGTTTTTACTAAGGTACGTGAACTTAGGGAAACACTGCTGAGTTACCAAGATGATGATTTAGATGATAATCAACGTATTTCTAAGGATATTGCCCTGTATCTTGCTGATTTTGCGTTAGCGTCAGAGCCATATCGTTACCATAACTATCCATTAAATCAGTTATTTGGTGTGCAGAATGGCTACCCTAGTTTTATGCAGGCACAGCACCAAGTTAATTCGGTGGGAGATGGTGAAAATTATTTATCTCGTTTACAACAAGTCAAAACAAAGTTTAGCCAGACACTCGAAGGTTTAAAAATCCGTGAAAACAAAGGTATTGTCCCACCTAAGTTTGTGATTGAACGGGTATTGACTGAAATGAATGCCTTTGTCCGTGCCCCTGTATCAGAGAATATTCTTTATAGCTCCTTTAAAACCAAATTGGCCGAAACAGATATTGCTGCGGGTGAGCAAGAGCGTTTACTCGCTGGGGCCGAAACCAATATTAAAGAATTTGTGTATCCTGCCTATCAGTTATTTATTGATTATTTTACTCAATTACAAACCAAAGCGGGCACCAACGATGGTTATTGGGCGTTGCCAGATGGTGATGTAGCCTACGAACAGCTTTTGAAGTTTTTTACTACGACCAATTACAGCGCCGATGAGATCCATGCCAAAGGATTAGCGGAGGTGAGTCGTATTCAGAGCGAAATTATGACCATATTGGCCGATGAAGGTTACGATGTGGAGCAAGGATTCTCGGTTGCTATTGAGGCGCTTGCCGCTGATCCTAAATTTTATTATGAAGATAGCGATGCGGGACGAGCGCAAATTTTAGTGGATTATCAAAGTATTCTTGATGAGATCAACGCAGGATTAGATGGTGCATTCCGTATTCGTCCAGAGGCGGGAATGGAGGTTGTGCGTATTCCTGAATTTAAAGAGAAAACGGCACCGGGAGCTTACTATCAGCAACCTGCAATTGATGGTAGTCGCCCAGGGCGTTTCTACGCCAATCTCTATGATATTAAGGCAACACCCAAATATGGAATGCGTACGTTGGCATATCACGAAGGTATTCCAGGGCATCATTTCCAAATTGCGGTGGCAATGGAGTTAGAAGGTGTGCCACTTATCCGTAAAATGGCGCCTTTTACGGCCTATATCGAGGGTTGGGCGTTATATAGTGAGCGTTTAGCTTGGGAATTGGGCTTCCAGAAAGATCCCTTTGATAATATTGGTCGTTTGCAGGCAGAACTCTTTAGGGCCGTGCGTTTAGTCGTGGATACAGGTATTCACCACAGCCGATGGACACGTGAGCAAGCCATTGACTATATGAAGAAAAATACGGGTATGTCCGACCGTGATGTGACCGCTGAAATTGAGCGTTATATTGTCATGCCGGGTCAAGCGACGGCTTACAAAGTCGGGATGATGAAAATACTTGAGTTAAGGGAAAAGGCTAAGTTGGCGTTAGGTGATAAATTCGATTTACGAGATTTCCATGATGTAGTGCTTAAAAATGGCGCTGTGCCTTTAGATATTCTGGATAAACTGGTGAATCGATACATTGCGGAGATACAAAGTAAGAAGTAGAAGGTAATAGTTTGTTATTTAAAGTCTTTATATCTTTGGTTATTTCATGAAACACCTGCAAAGTGGTTTTTTTGTACCGCTTGCAGGTATGATGTGATTTGCGTAAAGCGAGTGCGATTCTGGCTTTCGCTAATCGCTTTCAATACAATCCCAATCACTCATTGATAAATGCTCGCAGACAATAGCGTGATGCCGTCTGCGGGTATTTTTAGTTTCAAGGTTTTGCTGATGAATCGTTTATCCCCCCAAGAGCCAATTCAATTGACTCAAGCCTCCGTTGAGTCATTATTCACGCCGCCGACGTTAATGCGAGCCCGTGATTATGTGATGAAAGGGCGGGTATTAAACGTAAAAGCAAACGCTGATTTTCGCCATATTGAAGGTTTGGTCAGCGGTACTGAACGTGCTCCTTATCGACAAGATATCCGTCTTGTTAGCGTTAACCATAAGCTGATCATGAACGGTTTTTGTTCCTGTCCTGCAACGGGGCATTGCAAACATATTGCCGCTGTACTTTACAGTTTGCTCAGTGATAAAACGGTAGAAGATCAACGTATTACCCAATGGCTACATTTACTGGATGAAGCCGATGATCTTAAACTTTATGACGTTGATACGCTTTATGAAGATCGTGTGCTCTATGTGCTTTCGAAGGATGATAATGGTGTATTTGTTGAATTTCGCCGAGGCAAATTGGCTAAGAAAGGTGGGTACAACAAAGGGTCAAAGGTTGCGCTATCCGATGTGCAATATTTTATGCCCGCTTGGATCGGTTCTGATGATGTGCTTATTCTTAACTTGGTTATGTCGACCCGTCGCCACGGTGCTTCACGTCTCTATTTAAAAGCGCAGTTAGGTGCGGTCGCGTTAGAGAGAATGCTTGCGACCGAACGTTGTTTTTGGGAGGAAAGCCGTATTCCTCTGAGTCAAGGGGAGGCGGTAAGCCCTGTTTTTGTCTGGAGTGATATTGATAGTGAGCATAAACAAATACAGTTGGTGTTGCCCAATAAGGACAATTGGGAGCTGATCTCCACCGCGCCACCTGCTTATATTGAGTTGGATTACTTTAAGGTAGGAGCTGTAAAAACAGACATTAGTATCGATAAGTTAATGTTGTTAAATCATATGCCTCCGGTGCCAAGTTCACAGATAGAAACGGTGAGTCATAAGCTGATAAAACATTTCTCCGCCAAAGTAGTTCCCACACCTCTTCCGATTGATTTTGTAGAACTTCAGGCACCTTTGCAGATAAGGTTAACGCTAACGTCACAGGACTTACCTGAGCATGCGATGGCTCAACCATTCGTATTACTGGAGTATGTTTATCAAGATGTGGTGCTTGGGGGGCGTTATATTGATGAGCCGCTATCTTTAGTCACTCAGGGAGGCAAAACATACCAAGTCATGCGGCAGGTCGCGTTGGAAAAAGACGCGATTACTCGTTTGATGGCGTTAGAATTTGCTGAACTTGATCCCTCATTTTTCCCTAATAGCAATAGCCTAAGTAGTATTTGGAGTTTAGGGCATTTACCTGAAGCCATTAAAAAGTGGTTAAGGTTTATTGAGCTCTGTATTCCGGCCTTAGAGGACTTGGGTTACCAAGTCTGTTATGCCGAAAACTTTAGCTTAAATGTGATTGATACTCCTCTTGCTATTGAGCTTGATGACTCAGAGGAAGGCTGGTTTTCCCTATCTCTCAATGCGGATATTGATGGCCAAAGTATTCCTATGTTGCCCCTGATTGCCACTTGGCTTAAACAGCATGGGGAACCTGCGGATGATGCTGAATTATTACTCCCAAGCCCAAATGGTGATTGGTTAAAAGTCAAAGCCAGTGTGATTAAACCATTAGTGAGCATTATTTTAGAACTATTTGAGAGTCACAAAGGCCACAGTGTTGCGTTACCAAAGTATCGAGCCCATTTGCTGAATGATTTTGTCGAGAGTGAAATACGTTTATTAAATGGTGAACGGGTGAGAAGTCTGGCGGCAAAATTGGATCAATTTCAGGGTGTCGTTGAGGTGGATTTACCTCAGCAATTACAAGCTGAATTACGACATTATCAACATCAAGGTTTAAATTGGCTCTGTTTTTTAAAGGAATATCAGCTTGGTGGCATTTTGGCCGATGATATGGGACTCGGTAAAACGATTCAAACATTGGCCTTTTTACTCAAGCAGCAAGCGCTTAAGTCCACGGGAGCGAGTTCCTCACCAAGTTTAATCATTTGTCCCACGAGTTTAGTGGGTAACTGGGCCAAAGAGGCGACTAAGTTTGCCCCTTCATTAAAGCTGGTGGTGATCCATGGTGCAGCCCGTAAACCCTTGCTTGAGTGCTTAAATGAATTTGATGTTGTTGTAACGACCTATCCGTTAATGATGCGTGATAGCGAATATTATCAGCCGCATATATTTGAACATATTGTCTTAGATGAAGCCCAGCAGATTAAAAATGCCCAAGCAAAAGTGACTCAAATAATTAAAGAGTTACGCTCCCCATTCAAGTTATGTTTAACAGGAACGCCACTGGAAAATCACTTAGGTGAGCTTAAGTCTTTGATGGATTTTTGTTTACCAGGGCTTTTAGGGACAAATGCCTTTTTTAACAAATCCTTTAGACATAGTATCGAGCGTTATGGCGATACAGATAAGGCAAAGGCATTGAGCCAGCGTATTGCTCCTTTTGTGCTGCGTAGAACAAAAGATGAAGTCGTCAGTGAATTACCGGCGAAAACCGAAATCGCTCAAATCTTAGAACTTGAGAAAGATCAGCGTAATCTCTATGAGAGTATTCGCTTAGTCATGGAGAAAAAACTGCGGGATCTATTTGCAAACCAAGGTGTTAACAGTAGCCATATTGAATTTTTAGATGCGCTGTTAAAGCTACGTCAGGCCTGCTGTGATCCGCGTTTAGTCAAGTTAGAGCAAGCACAAAAAGTAAAGAATAATGCTAAGCTGGATTGGCTTAAGCAAAACTTGCCTGAGATGGTGCAAGAAGGTCGTAAGGTATTGATATTCAGCCAGTTCACTAGCATGTTGACCTTGATTGAAGCAGAGCTGCAATCGTTAAATATTGATTACAGTAAACTGACAGGACAAACCCGTTGGCGTCAAGCGCAGATTGATCGATTCCAAGACGGTGATACACCTGTGTTTTTAATCAGTTTAAAGGCCGGGGGAACAGGGCTAAATCTCACGGCTGCCGATACCGTTATTCATTACGACCCTTGGTGGAACCCTGCCGCAGAAAAGCAAGCCACAGATAGGGCACATCGTATTGGTCAAGATAAGCCAGTATTTGTGTATAAATTAATTGCTGAAGGTACTGTTGAGGAAAAAATCCAAGAAATGCAGCAGCATAAGCAAAATTTGGCCGACAGTATTCTTGAAGGGAAAGGCAAAGGGGCATGGCAGGGTAGTGCCGATGAACTGTTATCGCTTTTTAGCTAATTCGGACCCGTTTCTTTTAATAATTACATTATTTGACTGAGGTGAACCATGCAGTACCAAGTCGACACTCATACACATACCGTGGCATCGACCCATGCCTATAGCACGATTCATGACTATTTAGCGGTGGCGAAACAAAAGGGGATCCGTCTATTTGCAACGACAGATCATGGTCCCGCTATGGCAGATGCACCGCATTTTTGGCATTTTGTGAATTTAAGAGTGCTGCCGCGTATGGTTGATGGTGTTGGGATCCTTCGTGGTATTGAGGCAAATATTAAAAATATCGACGGCGAGATTGATTTCTTTGGGGATTATCTAAAGCAGCTTGATATCGTGCTTGCGGGATTCCATGAGCCTGTCTATCCACCCTCGGATAAAGCAACCCATACCGAAGCCATGATTAATACCATTAAGAGTGGCAAGGTCGATATCATTACCCACCCAGGTAATCCTGCATATCCTATTGATATTGATGCTGTTGCTCGTGCGGCAGCCGAATACGGTGTTGCCCTTGAAATCAATAACTCTTCCTTTGAAGTGTCGCGTAAGGGCAGTGAAGCCAATTGCACCGCGATTGCAAAAGCGGCGAAGGAGTTTGGCACCATTCTTGTGATGGGCTCAGACTCCCATGTGGCTTTTAGCTTAGGGGGATTTGAACGAGCCCTAGCCATCATTGATGCCGCAGGATATCCCAAATCTCAGCTACTTAACCGTAGTCCATCTGTATTGTTAGGCTTTCTAGCGCAACGCGGTCATCACACTGTGGCTGATTTACAGGCTTTATTTGATGAAGCGGTTTAACACATCTGCCTTAGTCGATTTAGCTTGGTGAATGATTAATTTATTCTTAATTTTCAATTGATGACAGTGGCATAATGCCAAGATATTTGCGGAATGAAGGATATTGTGGTGATCGATAAAAGGGCAATTGCACTAACACTCACAAAGCAAGATTTGCTTGAGGTTGTTAATATAGCCAAGGCTGCGGGTGATGCGATTATGGCGATTTACGAACAGGATGATGTTGTCGTCAGCCATAAGGGAGATGATAGTCCTATCACGATGGCAGATGTTGCTGCGCATCATATTATTGTGCAAGCGCTTACTGCGCGATTTTCTGGTATCCCTGTGATGTCTGAAGAAGCTTCGGATATTCCATGGGAGGAGCGGCGTCAATGGCAATGCTATTGGCTTATTGATCCTTTAGATGGCACCAAAGAATTTATTAAGCGAAATGGTGAGTTTACCGTTAATATTGCGCTTATTCATCAAGGGATTGCAATTGCTGGTGTTGTTTATGCCCCCGTGTTTAATACCTTTTATTATGGCGCTAAACATTTAGGCGCATGGCGGCAAAAAAAGGATGTTGAGGAGCCCCTTGCTGGGGTTACCTGTCAACGCGATGTGCCTATTATCGTGGGTAGTCGTTCGCATTTAAGTCCAGATCTCGCCGAATATTTAGCGCGGCTAGGTGAGCATAAGATGCTCAGTGTAGGAAGCTCACTCAAATTTTGTCTATTGGCACAAGGTGACGCCGATTTGTACCCTCGATTAGGCCCAACCAGTGAATGGGATACGGCTGCGGCGCAGGCCGTACTGGAAAGTGCTGGGGGGAAAGTAGTTCGTTACGGCTCAGATGATGCGTTAACTTATAATCAAAAATCGGAAATATTAAACCCTTATTTTATTGCTACAGCACCGGGCTGGGTAGGATAACCAGATCGGTGAATTGCGTGATGGTTATATATCAACTCGATAAGGCAAAAGAGGCACACTGGAGTCATTGTTATGATACGCATAGGCGTGGATTTAGGTGGAACAAAAATAGAATTAGTGGCCCTTAGTGAAGAAGGCAATGAGCTTTTTCGTAAACGTATTACGACCCCCCGTGACTATCAAGGCACCCTTAGGGCCATTGCTGATCTAGTTTACGAAGCTGAGGCGACGCTGGGTGAGAAAGGCACTGTTGGCGTTGGGATCCCAGGGGTGATTTCTCCCTATTCAGGTTTAGTGAAAAATGCCAATTCGACATGGATTAATGGTCACCCTCTCGATGTGAATTTAGGCGAATTGCTTGAGCGTGAGGTTAGGGTTGCGAATGATGCCAATTGCTTTGCAATATCGGAAGCTATAGATGGTGCGGCGGCAGGGAGGTCTGTGGTTTTTGGCGTGATCATTGGTACAGGTTGTGGTGCTGGTGTTGCCATTAACGGTAGGGTTCATGCGGGTGGAAATGGAATTGGCGGCGAATGGGGCCATAATCCGTTACCTTGGATGACAAAAGATGAGTTCAATACGACCCGCTGTTTTTGTGGTAATCCAGATTGTATTGAAACCTTTATCTCTGGAACTGGTTTTGTGCGTGACTACAATGCGGCGCTTATTGCTGTGAGTGATTCTGGGGCCTTGGCTAAATCGGGTGCTGATATTATGGCTCTGGTTGATAAAGGCGATATCATTGCGATGGCAGCCTTTGAACGCTATGTGGATAGGCTTGCGCGCTCCCTTGCCCATGTCATTAACTTACTCGACCCTGACGCGATAGTGCTAGGTGGTGGCATGTCGAATGTTGAAGCGATTTATCCTCGATTGCCAGCACTACTAACCTGTTACGTGGTTGGACGAGAATGCCGTACACCAGTATTACAAAACCTTTATGGTTGTTCGTCTGGGGTGCGTGGCGCCGCTTGGTTGTGGGAAAAATAATCCCTGCGAACAGATTATTTATACCATCGCCCAGCTAAATGCTGGGCGATGCGTTTATGGCACTTTTGATGCTATGATTGCGCTTCTTTGGGTTATTTGGCATGGATCTTCATGTTTTGGGTTAAGAAAGTGGTCTCGCAGGGAATAATGCCTATTCCCTTTATCCTGCTGTTATTGCTTGTTTCTTTATTTATTTGGCGCCGTACTATGGCGAAATATTTAGTGGCGAGTGCTTTTATCCTTTTGCTCTTTTTAAGTAGCCAACTAAGCGTAAGCACACTTGTTCGCCCGCTAGAATCAATCTATCCCATTAATTCCACGCCTATTAGCGGTCAATGCTTTGTCATGGTGTTAGGCTCTTCTCACTCAGATATTCAAGCAGCAACCGCAGTACAGTCCTTATCGGCAGTTGCGTTAGCCAGACTATCAGAGGGGATTCGTCAGCTAGGGCTTGGTCAGGATTGTATTTTGATTGTCAGTGGCTGGGGAGGAGAACTTACCCAAATTTCCCATGCAGAAATGATGGCGAAGGCTGCAGTGGAGTTAGGGGTTGATAAAAGTAAAATTATTCAATTTCCGCTAGCGAGAGATACCCTAGAAGAAGCGCAATATCTCAAGTGGGAACTTGGAGATTCATCTTTTCGTTTGGTCACATCGGCATCTCATATGCCAAGGGCTATGGCTATTTTCACTGGGAAAGGCTTATTGGCCAGTGCTGCTCCTACGGATTTTAGGGCGCGGGATGATTTTTGGTGGCGACTGACTGCCGATAATCTCGTGTCATCCCAGCGGGCCATCCACGAATATATTGGCCGTTTATGGCTTTGGATAAAACAGGAATAAAACATGACCTCAGAGTCTGACGTGGTATCGGTACGACCATTATCTAAGCGAAATGGATTAACGCTCACTTGGGGAGGCGCCTGTTCTCTTATATTAGGCTTTGGGTTATTCATCCTTTTCCCAACACTTTTTGCAATAGGGCTAGTTTTTTTCAGTTTAGGGGCGATTGCACTGATCTTGGGATTAGCGAAGGTCTATGAGCCTGAAACGACGATAAGCTTAGATGAAAAAGGATTAAGTTATTTTCATCGCCGCGGAAAAGTGTTCATCGCATGGGATAATATTCAGCGTCTTGATATTCCTCGTGTGACTCAAGGTTTCAACACCATTGAACTGTCTTATTTAGGCATTAAATTAAAACACTTAAATCCGGTTCTCGATAACATATCCCTACGCTTAGCGACAGGATTATTGACTGAGCAACGTCCATTATTAGTGACCGCTGCTTCTCAGCAGGAAGATCTTGCTACCCTAGAGACATACCTTGGTACTGAATTTAGTCCTTTAGTGATTGAAGGGGACAGATATCGTGGTGTGCTGGCGATGTTTGGTCATCGCTGCGTTATGCTTGATACCCATTTAGGCTATCACCTCTATATTCCCCACGACAGTTTGGACCGAGACCCAAAAGAATTTATTAAACTGTTAAGGCAGCGAATTGCACAGGGGACTCATAGTTAGGTCTGAGGGCTCTACTAAAACGAGAAGGTCACTGGTGCAATAATGCCAATTCTCACTAACCCTATCGCTGTTCGTTTAGCTAAAAAGCAATTGCCCCAAAAGCGTGTTTGAAATGGATATCTATCGAGGTTTAGCCATTTGTATTTGCCCTCAATAATCTAATATTAGCTTTAATAGAGTGGCCAGACTCGCTATACCATTACATATGGATATTCCATCATGATGGTAGTGATGTTAAAAAGGTATCAAATTCAATGAGCGAGTGGCTGGCTCGTACCACTAACGCTTAACAAGTCGAAACGCTCTGGCTGAAGCATTGCACTAATAAAATGTTAGGTGTCTGAAAATATGAATCGAAATACGTACCACATTATCGTTACATGGAGAGAAGGAGACTCTTCTATTCAGTCATTAAATGAAGATGACTTTGAGTCTATGCGACGAGGCATGATCGATGGGGGATTTAACAATCTTCAAATTGAGTGGTACGAATCAGGCAACTTACATCTACCAGATCGAGTTTTGGTTTTCGTATATTGGGAAAATCCGGACACCGCGCCGGATTATGAACAGGTGCGTAAATGGGGCAGAGAAATAGCAGAATCGCACCGCATATAGGGCCCTAGGATGCAGATGAAATGAAACGGGGCGAAGCGTAATAATTTAGTGATCTCAGTACACTTGCGCTACAGCGCGGATACCGGGCTAGTCAGTATCCACAATAGAATGGGTGAAAAAGAGGTTAGCAAGATGACGGGTAACCAAAAGGGAGGTTATTAATGCGCTGGATACTATTATTGCTGCTGTTGCCATTGACCACAGCTTGTCAGACTGTTCCAACTGAGCCAAAAAATCTAGAGTGGCGCCATATGGTGGGCTCCAACTCAGATGAACTTTGGGTAACCGAGGTACTCTTTTATCGTCATGGTAAGTTGGTGGATGCCTCAACCAATGGTTCTGCCGGATTTTTCGGGGTTGAAGGGTTAAAAGAAAAAGACTATCGCTGGAGTATTTCTAAAGGAAGTCACACCACACGGCCGATTCCGGATCAGGTGGAGCTAGAGTGGATTTCATTTCACGACAAGAAGCGCTATCGCATAAGTTTGGCGTTGCCAGCAGAGTTAGAAAGCATAATTGCGCAACCTTATCGCTTCAAAGTGAGGGATGTGTGGCGTGAAGAGCGTCGTAGGAATATTGGGCTGGGTATGGCGACCGGAGGTTATGTCGAGGCGTTTTTAACCAATGCCAAAGTGAAGCCTGATATCCTGCTGGCTAGGGGGATTGCTAAGGAAATTCAAACCTCGCAAGACAAGGAAAATCCCATCACTAAAGTCTACAAAGTGTGGTTCGACGATTTTGATAAAGCATATCGTGATGCCTATCAACAGTACCCTACACCCAGTGGCATGGCCTGGGCTCCAATCATGGACGCTTACCGCGCTGCACAACCCAAAACAGATACAAACCCCGTGCAATGATGATATCAATGAACTGGATACTCTTACTGCAGCTATTGCCATTGACCATAGCTTGTCACGCCGGTCCATCTGGGATAAAAATCAAGAGTGACGCCATATGGTCGGTTCCAATTTGGATGAACTTTGGGTTACCCACCAACTGAATAAAAAACTGCTACCGCAACAAAGCCAATTCCTTTAGCATCATTTATACCAATTGACACGGATGTAGCTACTGGCAAGTCCAAAACGCAATTTATGCCCCATTCCTCGTTAGCAAAGTGGCATCTAGCTCACTACAACATCAGTATGTTGACCTAATTTTAGTAATGCTACAGAGTTTTGGCCTTATCAGTTCTATCCAACCGCAATCACGTAAGCTAATGAGTAAATGTCATACGAGTATCAGCCTGAATGCGAGGTCATAATACTGTTAATCAGGGTCAGCAATTTGTCTGACGTGGGAATTTAATAATGAGAAAGCTAACACAATATCAAGTAATTACCCATCAAACTGTATAAAAACCACTACCGTAAAAAAGCAAATTCCTATAGCATGATTTACACCCATTTACACGGATGTGGCAGTGCCAAGTCCAACAAGCGATTTATGCCCTGCAAACAGCGCAGCGCATAAATACTAAGACGTTAGGAGTCTTGAGTAACATGGAAATTGAAGGAAGAAAATATACCCTTGTTGTTACAAGCGCTAACGACTTCGATACACTTAGCTTGGAATGCACACTCGATAACGAATTAATAATCGAAGCAGAGCTAGTCAGTTATAAGGAAAAACAGGCAAAAATCCACTTCCATAAAAGTGGGCTTTCGCTAAATGTGGTTGAGGCGTTCATCAATGAGGTCAATAAAGAGCTAATTCATGGCGGACAGAAAAACTCCTAACAAGTTGCTTAATTTCATTCCGGCCACAAACAGCGTGGCCTCCACTGGACTGCCTACGTTACGCTGCGGCAGCCAATTAGCAAAGCGTTAGCTGTCTTTCCTAGTCGGGGATTACATGGAAGATAATGAAGTAAAAATTTATTTTGGTGGAGATTTAACGAATCTCTACGAAATAGGCTGGTTATCATCAGACTTGAGCCAGTTGGTCGACTTTGCAGAGCTGGTTGAGTCTGGCGAGAAGGAAAGAACTGAAAAGTTCTTTGGTGAAAAATCGCGCCCGTTTAATCGCTACACTAAAGTAGTGGATAAACCACATAAAAGACCTGAAATTGTAGATGTTCGTAAAGGCTCTGTAGAACTAATAATTGCAGGTTGCAGTGTCGCAGCGACTGTAATTATGCCTCTAGTACAAATTGCTGTACAACGGTATTTTGCGGCAAGAGATGAGGAAGTTTCTTTTCAAATAAGCCCGAAAGACACTAATTTGCAGCGAATAATGAACTCTTATGCAAATGGAGATTTTGGTCTTGGCACAGAAGGTTTAACTATGCTGATGGCTATTCTGGAGCAGCGAAACTATAACGTAACCCTATTGGCCCAGAATATATATTTGGTTGAGCATGTTGTTGATAAATACGCCCAACGTATGATTAAGACTATCAAGAAGAATCGACCGAACAGCTAACAAGACGCTCAAGCAAGGACGCAGCTTGCTGCGCCGCTTAGCTTGGCGTTATATTTTTATTTGAGTTTTGAAGTATGAAAAAAAGAAGACATCATTATGTTTGGCGTAATTATCTGCGTTCTTGGTCTGATAATGAGCAAATATGGTGTGTAAGAAACAAGAAGGTTTTTCCAACTAACTTAATGAATATAGGGCAAGAGCGAGACTTCTATCGCCTTAATGAGTTAACAAAACAAGAAGTCTCGTTTTTAACATTATTGATCAATCAGCATACCTCTGAGGCAATACAAAAATTGAATCATGGGTGGGTGGAACTCTTTACCGCCGTATTTAGAATCCGTGAACAAGTCAATAAGCATGGGTTAAGCGACGATGAGTTCGAAGCTGAGATTGAGAAGCAAATAATTAACTTAGGTGAAGATTTTCATTGTGGAATAGAAGAAGGTGCAATAAAGTTTTTGGATGGTTTCCTAGATAATGGGACTAACTTTCTTGCAGATGAAGATAATGCTATCGAGTTTATTCATTATTTTTGCGTTCAGTATTTCCGAACTAAGAATATGAAAGAAAACGCGGCATCTTCAGTATCTGAGTTAGGCTTGCTTGATGTGGATAAAGCATGGAATATCCTAAGTCATATGTTTTCTACTTCTTTGGCTTGGAGTATATATGCTGAGCGATCGCAGTGGAGTTCGGTTATTTTAGAAAATCACACATCTTCCCCTTTTCTTACTAGTGACCAACCGATTATTAACACTTACGCAGCTTTTGATAAGCAAGTCAAAGATCACGATGAATTGGAGTTCTACTATCCATTGTCACCTGAAAAAGCACTGTTACTCACAAAAAGAACTGAATATAAAGGCGTGCCATCTAAATCTTTAAATGAATTAGAGGTAAGCGGTTACAATGACATTATGATTGATATGTCCCATGAACAAATCTACTCGTTTCAAAAAGAACAGTTAGAAATGTATGTTCAAAAAATATAACAAAGCATTTAAGAGTGATTAGCAACACTTGGCGCTTTCGCTTCGCTCAAGTATAGCCAATCGCTGCTCACACCTTAATGCGGCGTTAGCCCATAGAAATTTTAATCCGAAACAGACGCGTTAGAACAAAGGGTCTATGACGCTTTTGTCCACAAACGTGCTGTGTATTTCTTTAAAACTTACAGGCTACACCGATGTTAAACAGGTGAGCCAGGGTGATTGGCGAGACGACCGTCCACTCCATGGACGCTTTTTGGCATTAATGCCATCGCGGCATTTGTAAATCCTTTCACATCAGACGGTGCGGCCCTACATTTGAACAACATCCATATTTAACTGGCAGTTCGCAGTCCATGGCTCTCATTCATAAACCGAGTCATTAGATTGAAGCTTATTTGCCGATTTAGTACGCCTGTTTCTCTGATTATTACACGATAAAAAGGCGATAAAAAAGGGGACCTTAATGGTCCCCAATGAATTGCAGGGGCACTACGTAGAGTAGTGCAGGGCTACCCTCAGGTACTAGTGTGCACCCCCTGCGTGTACCTTATCTATGCCATAGGTTTTGCCTTCAGCATGGCAGGTTGCACAAGATTCAATCGGCAAGTTCGCATCTGTCACTGCATCAGCTTCGACAATTGCGCCATTAGTTCTAAAGTGCGCTACCGCTGCTGCATCTGAGTGAGCGTGACAACTACGGCATGATTCAGCCACAGGTGAAATATAGTAATTCCCAACTTTGACTGAACGTTTTGCTGAAGCTAAACCACCGTCATTCGCAAACAGTTTAGTATTATCTTTATGACATGCTGAACATGCAGTTTCGGGAGAAGGATAACCAACTAATTTACCTTCAGCATCACGGAAGATCCCTGCGATAACATCAAAGTTACCACTGTGGAAACGGTGTGATACGGTGAATAAGTCTTTGTTCTTGAAGGTGACATTCGGATTGATTACTTTGCTGCCATCTGTACCTTTATACACAACAGTTGGATGATATGTTGAACCTGTAGTCTCATTATGACAGTGCATACATTGATCAAAGGTGTAAGTGCCATGTCGAGTACCTTTGATATAATCCAAGGTGCCATGGCATGCATTACATTTTGCTTCTTCCACGGTAATACGAGCAGGATCGGCCATACGCGCTTTGACGACAGTACTGCTATCTAAGCTGTAAAACTTAATTGCAGAGTTGACACCAATCGGATTGGTTAGACCAAACTCAAGCCCTGTCGCATTACAACTGACCACTTTGCCCGCTTTAATACAGACGTTAGCTTCAGAACCAACATAGATAGTGCCTAGCGCTTGCGCATCAGGAATCTCTTTCACAAAAGTTAAGATACCACTGGATAATGTACCATGTTCTAGTTTCAGACTGATTGGTGTTGGTTTAACATCAGACCAAGCGTAAACGGTACCATCGTTAGCAACATTACCGAGTAATAAGCCGTTAGCAACAAACATACCTGTTGGGTTTGTTGTTGCATTATAGGTGGCTAAACTTGTGCCATTAGGAATAGGTGCGCCATTCATGGTGACATTTGCGGTTAATGTTAATGTTTTCATGCCTAGCGTGGCTGATGGTCCAACGGATGCGCCCGTAAAATCAACGGTAAACAGCGATGCATACTCTGCGCGTTTGCCTACACTGTGTACGGTTTCAGGCGCTAAGCTGCCAGTACCATGACATGCTTTACATTGAGTATCATCCGTCTGCGCTAAACCAAACTCAGAATGGTTTTCTCCTGTGGTAAAGTTCACATTGATATGGCAACCCACACAGGCCTGCGCATAAATATTTGTGTTATAGCTAGAGGCGCCATCATGGCAGGATTTACATTCTTTTAAGTCCGATGGGAAGCCAATTTCACCAAAGTATTCTTTTGCTTCACCACTTAGACTACCACTAATGTGATGGCCAGCATGGAGTCTGTGGATCATTGGACCAAAATCAAACACCCAGCCTTCGGCTAATTGCGCTTCAGTCGGTACAAGATCTGGGTTATGGCAAGCGACACAGTTTTCAACACTTTGATAGTTGTGGTGAGCTTCAATTTTCGCAATATGGCCATCGACTTCGCCATGACACTTGATACATGCGGCGCTGCTTACTGTATCTTTTGCTGATACTGCTAATTCATCGGTAGCAGGAATAAAGTCAACAGGTGCAGACAATACTTTGTCAGATAAAGCGACACCAGTGCTATTTACGATGTTGTAGGCTCGCAAGATAACTCTGTGCAATGCATTCGGATTATCGTTTGGATTGATGATTGGTGCGGCACCAGAATAAGTCCAACTCGCCGTATAGCTGCCTGGATTATTTACATCTTCAGTTAAAGTACAAGCGTTTTTAGTACCGTTAAGGCCCGTTAAAGTACAAGTTAATGAAGTACCGGCTTGATTTGCTGTTGCATTATTCTGCCATTCAATTGGTGCACCCGTACCTGAAGTGTTTTCATTGGCGGTTAAGGAGTAAATGGCTATTTTGTCGAGTCCCATAAAGGGAACATCTTTACCTGCATTTTTACCTGTTAATGAAAACTTAATACTGAATCCTTCACTGCTCGTTACCTTGATATCTTGAGGACTTACAGTAAATTTGAGGTCGGTAATTGAGTCAGCGGTTTTAGCAAATGTTCCTGCTGGTGCCCCTGGCGTACCAGGTGTTCCGGGGGTGCCTGGCGTTCCAGGAGTCCCTGGTGTACCAGGTGCGCCATCTTTACCATCATCACCGTCTCCGCAGGCGGTTAAACATAGGGCACTGGTGAGTGCCAGTACCAGTAGAGATTTATTGTAGTTTTTCATCATCGCGTCCCTTTTCTTTCTATAAGACTGCGTGTGCAGCGTCTCTAATATAGGGCGAACCATCTACTTATAAAGTGGTATTTGTGAGTTTGTATCTGATATGTGAAGGATGATTTAACAACTTAAAATGGTAATTTCAAAAGATGAATTTAATCATTGTGAAAAATGAAATAACCTAAAATAAATGTGATTAATATTGCAAATATTTGCGTTGAGTTTTAATAAATTAATTAGATTAATTTTCATTTAAGCGTCAGCCTGAATAATATCCGGCTTTTATTTTTGAGATGTACAATAGATAGCGCATTTTTATCGGAGATAACTTAATAAATTGGCATGTATGGAGAATGAAACGAGGATAAAATAACAAGGCTAACATTATGTTAACCTTGAAGCATCTCTCTGCGGTTTTATAGGGTTGGGATAAGTGTTGTGATAAGTGGACTAACGACAATATCGCATTGTGTTTGGCTGTAGCGTCTACGAGCCCTTGGCTTTTCAACTAAATAATATTGCGGCGGCAGCATAGAATCGTGTAAGCGGTGTAGCTCAGTGAGTGATAATGGCACTAGCTTGAGCCCGGGCATATGCTTCACTGTGTGCATATCGATACTTGAACAAAATGCCACACTTTGTATCGTGAGCAAGTGGGCATACCATTCTTCCCTATCTATAACTCTATCAATTGAAGGTAATAGTATACCTTGGCGTTGGCAGAAAAATTCAAGTGGATCGACTTTGCTATTAAACCCTTTCAGATCTAAGCATAAAAATGGATGGCGGCAAATATGCTCTAGTGTAATACTTAATTCAGTTTGCCAGATTGGATGATGTTTTGAAGCCACAACATAGATCCCTGATATACAACCCAATCTGGTATAGCTTAATTCTTTATTATCGGCATTTTCTAAGGTAATTCCAAAATCTAGTTCGCCTGCGTGAATTAATTCAGCACTATTTTCTTGCCATTTATGTAATCGTATTTTACCTAATTGGGTTATCACATCTGGTGAGCTAAGTTGTGGTGCTAAGAAACTCAGTAACTCATTACTGACAGCAATATGTAGGGGTAAATCTGTTGTGTTATGGGTATTTTGGATTTGAAGTGCTGATTGCTCAAGATTGTAAACTGAGTTTGTAAATTGGCAAATTGCGGCGTATAAACTTTCGGCTAAAGGTGTCGGTTTTAGCCCTTGCTGGCGCCGGTAGAATAGCTCATCGTTAAAGGTCAAACGTAATGCATTAAGACAACGGCTGATCTTGGGGGCTGAAACATCCAGTGCTTTAGCTGCACTATTGGCGTGTCCAGTATCGAAAATTGTCTTAAAAACCAGTAAAGTAAACACATCAAGTTCACAGATTTGTTTTAGTAACGGGTTGCTCATTTTTTATTGCCCTATAATGACTCTTAATGTGCGCTTGTTTATTTTATTATTCAGCTTTGCGCACTTAACCTTTAATACGTTACTCCTATCGATTTATAAAAAACCACTGAAACACCATATCGATAGCGCCTTTTTAGGCGTTAACGTTAGCATTAGTTGTACGGATTAACTGTGACTTCATTTGCAAAGTAACAAATATTTAACCATTGTAAATTACTACTAAAGGGGTAGGGCGCATTAGGTAGGATGAGGTTGATTTTGTACTAGCTCGAAAGGCCAAATGATAGGCAAGTT
The DNA here is from genome assembly GCF_023159115.1 of Shewanella sp. JNE2. Lineage (NCBI taxonomy): Bacteria > Pseudomonadati > Pseudomonadota > Gammaproteobacteria > Alteromonadales > Shewanellaceae > Shewanella > Shewanella sp. JNE2. The sequence goes on from NZ_CP096169.1 coordinate 1,481,457, forward strand.
TATGGAAAATCTGTGGGTTAATTTTTGTGGCAAATAAGCGTTTCTTGCGGGGAAGGGAGAGTATGTGTTCGAATTGTCGACGTATCTTCTTTGATCCTTAATCCGATAAATTGCCCACCCTCCATAATTTGCATGGATGTACTGGCGACTTCTCCATCGACTATGCCATTACGTTGGATCACTAAACGCTCACAGATCAAACGGCCTTTAAAGTATCCATTGACCATAAATTCTTGGCATTTAATTTCCCCTTGGACATTTCCCCCTTGTTCTATGGTGATATTGGCATTTGACAGTATTTGACCACAGATTTCACCACCAATGAGCACATCACCTGAAAACTCAATATTGCCAGTGAGTTTAGTGCCGTTTGCAATAAAACTTAGCGCAAGTTTTGGCTTAGGGGTAAAAAAGGATTTTTTCCCAAACATAATAAGGTCATCCAATCTAATTAGGCGCGAGATCTTAGCGTAAATCAAAGTATAAGCACAGCTAAGTGTCGACGTATTTTTTAGGTATTCATTCTATTGATTTAATTGCGATAGCTTGACTTGGACAGGGGGCCACGCAGGCACCGCAACCTGTGCATTGCTCAAGATTGATCGTCGGGCTGGGAGCCTTGCCTACACTGAGGATGAAACTAATCGCTCGGGGTTCACAGGCATCCTTACAGCTTTGGCACCATATCCCTTGATAAGTTAAGCAATTCTCTTGGATCTGTGCTTTGATTTGCCATGCTGTTTGGGTCAGATCAAAAATATCTTCAGGACAATGTTTTGCACAAAGGGTACAGAAAGTGCATTCATTGTTATTAAAAGATATTTCAGGATATCCACCATCACCTTTCACAATAATTTGAGTTTCACAGGCATTAATACAGGCAGAACAGCGAGTGCACACATCGGTGAACTCGATATCATCACGTACCCAAGGCGGTCTTAGCGCATTATTTCTTCGGCGGCTAAAAAGGTTACGGCGACTGTGATTAATACTCTGCGTCATGTTGTTCTTCTGTATGTCGATCATTCACAACAAAAATAATGGTTTAGATGATAATAAAAATGGCCTGTGATATTTCTACAAGCCATTTATTTTATTATCCTTTATATCCATTTGGATTGGTTGATTGCCAATGCCAACTACTATTAGCCATGTCTTCTAGAGTATGGGTTGCATGCCAGCCTAGGCTTTGCTTCGCGTGAGTGGGATCGGCATAGCAAGCGGCAATATCACCGGGGCGACGCGGCGCAATTTGATAGGCAATCGTTTTACCGCAGGCTTTTTCAAAGGCTTTAACCATATCTAATACACTGTAACCTTGACCTGTACCTAAGTTATAAGTGACAAGGCCCGGTCTTGTGGCGAGTTTCTCAAGGGCTTTTAAATGGCCTTTGGCTAAATCCACCACATGGATATAGTCACGTACACCCGTACCATCGTGAGTTGGATAATCATGGCCAAATACGCTTAAGACGGCACGTTTACCTACTGCAACTTGGGCAATAAATGGCATCAAGTTATTAGGAATATCGTTAGGGTCTTCACCTATCAGGCCACTGGAGTGGGCTCCGACGGGATTAAAATAACGAAGGCGTGCAATATTCCAACTTGGATCGCTATGGTGAAGATCTGCCAATATATGTTCAACCATTAGTTTAGATTGGCCATAGGGATTGGTTGCCCCTGTTGGGAAATCTTCAGTAATAGGCAAGCTTGCAGGATCACCATAGACGGTTGCTGATGAGCTAAAAACAAGATTTTTCACCTTAAACTCCGCCATAACTTGGCAGAGGACTAAGGTACCAGTGACATTATTCTCATAATACTTAAGGGGCTTAGCAACAGATTCTCCCACTGCTTTTAGCCCTGCAAAATGGATCACAGAGTCGATAGCATGATCGCTAAAGACTTTTTGTAATAATGCTTTATTAAGAATATCGCCCTGATAAAACGTGACCGATTTACCTGTTATCCGTTCAACACGGTTTAATGCTTCGATGCTCGAATTAGACAAGTTGTCTAAAACAATTACCTCGCTACCCGCTTTGAGTAATTCAACAACGGTATGGGTGCCAATATAGCCAGCACCTCCGGTCACTAAAATCGTCATTATTTAATTCCTTTTACAACGTTTTTTAAATAGTGCGCAAAATCTTCACCGATCTCGCTGTGGCGCAGGGCATATTCAACGTTAGCACGCATATAACCTTGTTTGTTACCGCAGTCGTGGCTCTTACCTTCCATGTAGTAAGCATTTACGGTTTCTTGCTTCATTAACATCGCAATCGCATCCGTTAATTGGATTTCATCGCCCGCACCTGCAGGTGTTTTAGCCAGTAATGGCCAGATGCTGGCAGGTAATACATAACGACCAACAACGGCTAAGTTAGAAGGCGCTTCATCTACTGGTGGTTTTTCTACCAGTTCGACTAATGGTTCAGATTCACCTGGTTGTAAATCATGGCCATTCACATCGGCAATACCGTATTGGTTGACCATGTTGTGTGGCACACCTTCAACCATGATCTGGCCCACTTGCGTCTCATCAAAAAGCTCAACCATCGCAGCCAAGTTGTCTTTGCTGAGGTTGCAACTTGCATCATCGATGATGACGTCAGGTAGCAATACGGCAAAAGGAGCGTCACCTACAACGGATTTGGCACATAAAATAGCATGACCTAAACCTTTAGCCTGGGATTGGCGAACACTGATCACAGTTACATCTTTAGGACAAATAGACTGAACAGCTTCTAGCAGTTGACGCTTTACACGGCGTTCTAGCTGGGCTTCTAATTCAAAACTGGTATCGAAATGGTTTTCGATGGAGTTTTTACTGGCATGAGTTACGAGTACAATTTCTTTGATCCCAGCCGCAATAGCTTCACTGACGACATACTGAATCAATGGCTTATCAACAACGGGTAGCATTTCCTTGGGAATAGCTTTGGTCGCGGGAAGCATACGAGTGCCTAGGCCTGCGACAGGAATAACGGCTTTACGAATTTGATGTTGTTTCATTGCGAACCTTTTAGGTCAAGGAGAGGCGGTTAATGGCCAATATTGTAAATGACCTGCACAGAAAAGCTATTTACAAACACTGAATTTTATCGGTATTTCGGTGTTTTATCAGTCGTTAGTCTTACATGTAACATTAAGAGTTATATATTGTTGGCAATAAACTTTCGTTTATTGAGGATTACAATGATTTTGTAATATTTGCTTTACGTTTACGTCACAAGATTGATTGAACAATAAAGTGTGAGGGAGTTAACAAAAAACAAGGCTTAGCTCACTATTGACACTATCAGCGTCAGTATGAAGTGAATGATATGACTAAAGGAACCACCTACATCGCCCGCAAGGCTGATGACACTGGGTATATAGATTACTCGCAAGAAGAGCATGATATTTGGAGCCAACTTTACGCCCGCCAAGCGGTTAATCTCCCTGGCCGAGCTTGTCTGGAATACCTTAATGGACTCGATGCGTTAGCGATGCCAAAGGATCGTATTCCACAACTCGCTGAAGTTGATCTTGTATTACAGGCAACAACAGGCTGGAAAACGGCAGCAGTACCCGCACTAATATCATTCGGCCACTTTTTTGAACTCTTAGCGAATAAAGCGTTTCCAGTGGCGACATTCATTCGCCGTAAGGAAGAGTTTGATTACCTGCAAGAACCAGATATTTTTCACGAAATTTTTGGTCATTGTCCTTTGCTTACCAATCCTTCATTTGCCAATTTTTCGCATATGTATGGCCAATTGGGTTTAAATGCTAGCAAAGAAGAACGGATATTTTTAGCGCGTTTATACTGGTTTACCGTTGAGTTTGGCTTACTTCAACCAAAAGAGGGCCCCTTATGTATCTATGGCGGTGGCATTTTAAGTTCACCCGGTGAAACCCTATATGCAATGGAGAGCGAAGTACCCGAACGTAAGCCCTTTGATTTACTGGATGTGCTGCGCACACCTTACCGAATCGATATTATGCAACCGATTTACTATGTGATTGAGCATATTGAGATGTTGGATGACATTGCCAAAATGGACATTATGAGTTATGTCACTAAGGCTCGTCAGTTAGGTTTATTTCCCCCTAAATATCCTCCGAAAGCGAAGGCGAGTTAATCATAATTTGCTGGATGATTTGGTTTAGTTATTTGATAAGTAATGAGTAAAGTGCAACTGAATGCCCCTATAGCGGTTGCCAAGAGGAGTAAGTATGACTGTGTTATCTGATATGAAATGTGAAGCGTGCCAAGCCGATGCGCCTAAAGTGACCGATGAGGAATTGGCCGAACTTGTGCGGATGATCCCTGACTGGAGCGTGCAGGTCCGCGACGGTATTATGCAACTTGAGCGAGTGTATAAGTTTAAAAACTTTAAACTCGCAATGGCATTTACGAATAAATTGGCTGAGTTAGCAGAAGAAGAATTTCATCATCCCGGTATATTCACTGAGTGGGGTAAAGTCACAGTGACTTGGTGGTCACACTCTATCAAGGGATTGCACCGGAATGACTTTATTATGGCAGCCAAGACTGACCAGTTATTAGGTTAAAATCTTATTTTTGAAAATCAGCGGGTTAACTTTGTTTTTTCGCTGATTTTATCTTCCTGTTACAAATGTGCTGTAAACTTGACTTGCCACTTTCTATTTTACCTTCTAACGTATACACGCCTAGCTATAAATCTATCGTTTACGTTTGCGTAAAGCTAAACTGCTAACTAAGCAATTATCGCTTTTACTAATATGTATGGATAATAGCTCTGCACGGGTTATCCCAAAATTCAAATCAAAAAGGGAATATCAGTCATTATGCGCTTGGAAGTCAGTTGTCAAGATCGCGTGGGTTTAGCGAAAGATATTTTAGTCGTGTTAGAACGCTATGGTATTAATTTGATTGCCATAGATGCCAGTAACCAAGGCTTTTTGTACCTACAGTTTGCTGAAATCAGTTTTGAAACCTTAAGTGCTTTGATGCCACAGATTCGCAAAGTGGAAAGTGTTCACGATGTGCGTACCGTGTCGTTTATGCCATCAGAACAAGAGCATTACGCCCTAAAAACCCTTCTAAAAACATTACCCGATTCCGTTTTCTCCATTGATGTCAAAGCCCGTATTCGTATTGTAAATGAGTCTGCGTTATTGAATATTGGTATGGGGGAGCATGAAGTACTTGATGAGTCATTAAATCATTGGGTACAAGGTTTCAACTTCAGCCGTTGGTTAAGTGAAAGCCAAGTATTACCGCAAGCGGCACGGGTACAAATTGGCCCGAATGAGTATCTTGCCGAAATGCTGCCTATCTATCTGCCTGATGACGATGATAAAACCATCCTTGTGGGTGCAGTGGTATCACTAAAATCTCCCGCACGTGTCGGTAAACAATTTAATGCATTGCAAAATCAAACAATGGGTTTTGAAAATGTGTTAGCCAGCAGTGACAAAATGAAAGAGGTACTTAAGCAAGCGCGGCGTATGGCACAGCTTGATGCGCCGTTATTGATAACGGGAGAAACGGGTACTGGTAAAGAATTAATGGCTAGAGCGAGTCACGATGCCAGCATGCGTCGCGAAAAACCGTTTATTGCCATTAACTGCGCAGCTTTACCCGACAGCGCCGCAGAAGAAGAATTATTTGGTTATGTCAGTCAGGGCAAAGTCGTCAAAAGAGGATTCTTTGAGGAAGCTAAGGGGGGCACAGTATTTCTCGATGAAGTGGCGGAAATGTCTAAGGCTGCTCAAGTTAAGCTGCTTCGGCTATTGCAAGATGGCACTTTTAGACGTATTGGCGGTGATGAAGAAGTCCGTGCGGATGTGCGGATTATCTGCTCTACCCAGAAAAATTTAGCCGAACTGTGCCAAACCGGTGAGTTTAGGGAAGATTTGTATTATCGCATCCATGTACTGAGCTACCACATTCCCTCATTACGCGAACGCAAGGTGGATATTATCCCGTTAACTGAAATGTTCCTTGAACATTATAGCCAACAGTTATCGAGCCCTGTGCGCCGCATCTCGGCCCAGTGCCGCGATCATTTGCTCACCTACGCTTGGCCGGGTAACGTGCGTCAATTAAAGAATGCCGTATTTAGAGCGGTGTCAATGTGGGATGGTTCGGCAGAGTTGACGGTGGAACAGCTTAAATTGCCTTCCTACGCCGAAGGTTTTGGTTACTTTGATAATGAATTTGAAGGTAATCTCGATGATGCAATGAAGCAGTTTGAGGCGAGTCTATTGCGCCGATTATATCCGGCCTATCCGAGCACTCGCCAGTTGGCGAAAAAGCTCGGTGTGTCACACACTGCTATTGCCAATAAACTGCGTGAATACAAAATAACCAAGCGTCGTTAGACAGTGTATCGCTGGCTTGATGCGATAGATGTAACCGTATCGTTCCACTTAGTTGCCGACTTTTCAGGCATATTGCTTACCGAGATATTGATAAGCGGCAACTGGGTTATAAACGTAATGATTAGTTTACGAAATGTGAAATAAGTGTTCTAAATGTGATTTGTGTCACGCTATAGGAATCTTGGTCGGTATCGGGTATTTCTACGCGCAATAAAGACACTGCAACACTCAAGGGAACATGTATCTGTTAGCGCAAACGGCATAAAAGAGTGTGTCCTTAAGTGAGTCAAATTTAGAAAAATAGAATATCAGCTGGGTGACGCAGCGCGTTTCCCTGCACAATAAAATTGTACGCTTAGCCCAAGAGCACTGGAGCCAATATGAAACTTGCTAGTTATAACAATGGTCGCCGCGATGGTCAGTTGATGTTAGTCAGCCGCGATCTCACTAAAACGGTTGCCGTACCTGCCATTGCCCATACTATGCAGCAATTACTCGATGGTTGGGATTTACTGAGACCACAATTGCAAGAATTGTACGATGCGTTAAATGAAGGCATGTTAGATAACGCTCAAGCGTTTGATGAGGCCAAGTGTTTATCACCATTACCACGAGCATACCAATGGGCCGATGGTAGCGCCTATGTGAATCATGTTGAGCTAGTCCGTAAAGCCCGTGGCGCAGAAATGCCAGAAACCTTCTGGACCGATCCACTGTTTTATCAGGGCGGCTCCGATAGTTTTATTGCCCCTAAAGCGGATATCCCATTGGCGAGTGAGGATTGGGGTATCGATTTTGAATCTGAAATTGCGGTTATTACCGATGATGTGCCTATGGGAGTGAGTACTGACAATGCAGCTAAGCACATTAAATTGTTGATGTTAGTTAACGATGTGTCATTGCGTAACTTGATCCCGGGTGAACTGGCGAAAGGCTTTGGTTTCTTCCAATCTAAACCATCGAGCAGTTTTTCGCCTGTGGCTGTGACACCGGATGAATTGAGTGTCCGTTGGGAAGATTCGAAAGTGCATTTACCGTTGATCACCTATTTAAATGGTGAATTATTTGGTCGTCCGAATGCAGGCGTCGATATGACCTTTAATTTTAGCCAATTAATTGCCCATGTTGCCAAAACTCGCCCATTAGGAGCAGGTGCTATTATTGGCTCAGGTACGATTTCTAATTATGACCGCAGCGCAGGCTCAAGCTGTTTAGCGGAAAAACGTATGTTAGAAGTGATTGCTGAAGGCAAAGCCACTACGCCATTTATGCGTTTTGGCGACACTGTGCGCATCGAAATGCTCGATGATAACGGAGTGTCGATTTTCGGTTCAATCGATCAAAAAGTAGTTGAATACAAAGCGTAGTTTTTTCCCTTTAAAGCGAATATCGACTCAGAGTAACGGGGCTTAATTGCCCCGTTTTTGTAATGGCATTTATAAGGACATAATTAGATGAAACTATATGGTTATTGGCGTTCCAGTGCAGCTTATCGGGTTCGTATCGCCCTTAATCTCAAGGGGATTTTAGCTGAGCAGTTTTCAGTGCATCTCGTACGTGATGGTGGTGAGCAGCATACGGCTGCCTATCGTGCACTTAATTCACTGGAGTTAGTCCCCACCTTAGTGGTGGGTGATGATGAGGACAGAGATGCGCTAGCTCAATCTTTAGCCATTATTGAATATATTGATGAATTATATCCTCAAACACCGCTATTACCTGCCTCAGCACTCGAACGGGCCCATGTGCGTGCTATGGCGCTGACGGTTGCCTGTGAAATTCATCCACTAAACAACTTACGGGTATTGCAGTACTTAACGCAAACCTTAGCGGTTGATGATACAGCTAAAAATACTTGGTATCACCATTGGGTTGCTATTGGATTTACAGCACTTGAAACTCAGCTTCTGCGCCACAGCGGTCGTTATTGTTTCGGGGACTCAGTGACATTAGCCGATCTTTGTTTAGTACCACAGGTGTATAACGCTCAGCGTTTTAATGTGGATTTAACGCCATATCCGAATATCATGCGCGTGTGGGCAGAGTGTAATCAGCTTGACGCTTTTGCCAATGCTGCGCCAGAGCGCCAAGCGGACGCAATATAACGAATGACGCGGATAAATAGATAATATGAATGGTACTGTTCATGCTCAATATGCTTTTCGTTGACAGTAAACCCAATAGTGATGTGATGAATGAAGCAGAACGAAAGAGTCAGTTACTCGAATGGATAACCCAAGATTGCGAGCGGATGAGGGCGCTTGAACTTGCGTTCCTATGCGCCAAAGTACACTCTATGCCGCAGTGGTGCCTTGCGGCGGGATTTGTACGCAATCTCGTATGGGATCGTTTACATGGGTTTCAGTATAGTCTACTCAATGATATTGATTTAATTTATTTTTGCCCCTTAGATACTCGCCCTGAACGTGATAGGGCGATTGAAGCTTATCTCTATAAACAAGCGCCTGATTTACCTTGGTCGGTAAAAAATCAGGCGCGAATGCACCTTAAAAATCAAGATCCCCCTTATCTGTCTTGCATAGATGCCATGACCTATTGGCCGGAATTAGAAACGGCAGTTGGTGTGTGTTATCAAAAAAACACTAGTGACCTATTGAGTAATACGCCACGAGTGAATGCCTTAACATTGGTCGCTCCTTTTGGTGTAAATTCACTCTTTGAATTAAAACTGACAGCCAATCCCAGTAGAGCATTATCGATTTTTCATCAACGCGTTTTGGATAAAGGTTGGCTTATTCAATATCCTTTACTTCAATTAATCTATTAATGTTTAACTTGCATATCACGGTTATTTTTATCCCCCCCAAGCGTTAAATTTCTCACTTTCCAATAAACCGCATTGGCTTATTTTGCCCACAAATCAGTGTAACTAAAATGTTGCGCTTAAATTTAAGTATTAACCCTTATTAGGTGAATAAGGTGTTACTAATAAATGCTGCGTATCACATAAATTAAAGGGGTATTATCAATAAATGTTTGCGTTTCGTGATTAGGATCCCAAGTGTGATACCTATAAGTGGGTATTGGTGGGGTGGATTGATTTAGATCAATAAAAGCAGTGGATATCTCTGGCAGTGTAATCCGTAAATGTTAAGGATGTAATACAAAACAAAAACCTATGTTGTACATATGGAGTATGATGATGAATAAAAATATCGTTTCTACTGTTATCGCTGCGACCCTTTTAGCCGCTGGTTTTACTGCTTCTGTCTCTGCTCATCAAGCCGGTGATATTATCGTGCGTGCGGGTGCCGTAGTTGTTGCCCCAAATGAATCAAGTCAAGATGTTGTTATCCCTAGCGCAAATCTAGGTGAGTTTAAAGTCAATAATAATACTCAAGTTGGTCTGAACTTTGGTTATATGTTGACCGATAACATTGGGGTTGAGTTATTGGCAGCAACACCATTTAGCCATGATGTATCACTCGCGGGTGTGGGTAAGATTGCTGAAACGAAACATTTACCACCAACCTTAGTGGTTCAGTATTATTTTGGTGACGCACAATCAAAATTACGCCCTTATATTGGTGCAGGTGTGAACTATACAAAGTTCTTTGATAATAAATTCACTAATGATTTAGGTGGGGATTTAACTAACCTAGATATGAGCGATTCTTGGGGACTCGCTGCGCAGGTTGGCTTAGATTATCAAGTTAATAAAAACTGGTTGGTCAATGGATCAGTTTGGTACGCCAAGATAGACACAGATGTAGAATTTAAATACCAAGGTGCACCCGTTAAAATCGAAACAGATATTGACCCATGGGTTTATATGATTAGTGTTGGCTACACTTTCTAATTTATTAGAAATAACGAAAAAGGAGCCGAGGGCTCCTTTTTTGTTTGATTGCAATAATGTTTACAATACCAAAGATAACTTAATGCTTAGGCTTTTTAGCCTTCCAATGGCGAGTGTTGTAGATAAACTCGGGCAAAATCTTAGTTAACCAAGCGACAAGGCGCCAGCGTTTGGTGACATAGACACGACGTTTACCTTGTTTCATTGCTTTGATGATTTGCGCTGCGACTTGTGGCAATGGGGCAAGCCATATCGCACTTTGCTGCATCGCAGCTTTATCGAGTAGGCCGAGTTGGATATCGGTGATGGTAATGGGTAACTTAAGGCGCTGGGCATGCATACTTAAGCCCTCAAGGTAGTTCTGTGCAAAGGCTTTTGAGGCGTGATAAGCCACGCTTGGTCCACCGCGCAGGCCTGCAATAGAGTTAATTGCTGCCAATTGGCCATAACCCTGTTCACGAAATAGTCTAAATGCCGTATTGCAGATCGCGGCAAAACCACGCACATTTACGTCGATAATATCTTGCTCTGGTAACCATGGTAACGCGGGATCGTAGCTATTAAGGCCTGTATTAACTAAGACTAAGTGTGCTCCACCTAGATTTTGCCACACACTTTCAAGTTGACTAATAATGGCTTGTGGTTGCTCTATCTGCAGCGCAAATACTTGTACTTTTGTGGGCAAGGATGAGGCAAACTCACGTAATGATTCGGGATCTTGAGCAAACAAGGCTAATTCAACCTGCTGTTCAGCCAACTGTTTTGCAAGTTCACGGCTCAAATGTGAGCTAGCGCCCACAATGATTGCAGTTGCTTGGGTCATAAATTTATCGTCAACGAAATGGTGGCTTATGATAGGAACATATGTTCATCAAGACAAGATTTATAGTATGGACATGTGGACATCCAGAAGTCTTTATGTATGATTAGGAGAAACGTAATGAGTCAATGGCTAAAGTTAAGTGCATTGAGATTAGTGGCGCAGAGATTAACTGCAATGGTATTCATCACTGTTGTGGCTTTATTGGCGGGTTGTGCGACACCCAATGCAATTGTCGAAATCAAGGGTGAGGCAATTTACCGTGAGCGCATTGCATTGCCGCCAGAAGCAAAACTAATTGTGCAATTGCTCGATGTATCCAAAATGGATGTGCCTGCAATAGTGATTGCTGAACGGGTTAAACAAGGTGCTGGCACTCCAACCCCCTTTAGTTTTGTTATCGGGCGCGATCAGTTTGAGCAAGGGCATACTTATGCCATAGGTGCACGAATTATGCTCGGTGATAAGTTACTGTTTATTAATACTCAGGCCTACCATGTTGATCTTAATTCAACCGAGGCCATGACCATAATACTTGAAAAAATCGGCGAGTGATTTGCGGTAAATATAGATAGCAAACGCGCCGAATCCGTTGTTTTTTACGAACAGAAGAGGCGCGGTATGCCGGTTAGAATTCCAGATCATTTGCCCGCAGCAGGGGTATTAGAGTCAGAAAATATTTTCGTTATGTCCGAGACGCGGGCAGCGAATCAAGATATCAGGCCGATGAAGGTGCTGATCTTGAACTTGATGCCGAACAAAATAGAGACCGAAACCCAGTTATTGCGCTTGCTGGGTAACACGCCTTTACAAGTCGATGTGGATTTACTGCGTATTCACGACAAAGAGTCCAAGCATACTTCCATCGATCATATGAATACCTTCTACCGTGACTTTGAAGATGTACGCCACAAAAATTACGACGGCCTTATCATCACAGGAGCACCACTTGGGCAAATCGATTTCGAAGATGTGGTCTATTGGGATCATATTCGTGAAATTATCGATTGGTCCCAAGAGCATGTCACCTCAGTGCTGTTTTTATGTTGGGCGGCCCATGCGGGCCTGTATCATCTCTATGGTTTAAATCGAAAAATATTACAACAGAAGCGTTCTGGCGTGTTTGTACATAGACGTACTTGTCAGCATTTCCCGCTGTTACGTGGTTTTGATGATGAATTTTTTGCACCCCATTCTCGGTTTGCCGAGATGGATGTGGAAGACATTAGGCAGCACCCACAGTTACAAGTGTTAGCGCAATCCGATGAAGCAGGGGCCTATTTAGTACTAAGCCGCAATAATCGTAACTTGTTTGTGATGGGCCATCCTGAGTATCAAAAATTGACCTTAAACGATGAATACCATAGGGATTTAGCACAAGGCTTAAATCCCAATGTGCCACAGAACTATTATCGCAATAACGATCCTGAAGCCGAAGCCATTGCCCGTTGGCACAGCCACGGTAGTTTATTGGTCAGTAATTGGCTTAATTATTATGTTTATCAATTAACACCTTATGACTTAAGTGATATGACGGCGATGACACCGTGGGAATCGCGCCAAGAAACATTGCCTTAGACTGTTTTTGGGGAAGACGCGCGTAGTGCAGTGATTCTATTGAATGCACTACGCGTTTACAGTGTTACAACTTAAATTGCGTTACTAATTTATCTAAGTGAATCGATAGCTTCTGCAGGTTTGCACTCGATGCTGTTAGTTCATCAGCAATTTCCGATGTTTCTGTGGTTAATTGATTGATATCTTCCACATTTCGGCTTATTTCAGCCACAACCATAGACTGTTCTTCTGTTGCTGTTGCGACTTGAATATTCATATCGCTGATTTGGCTGATATGTGAGGTGATAAGTGTTAAGGAGTCATTGGCATCATCCGCTTGTTTTACGACCATGCCACTTTGTTCGTGACCACGTTTGATTGCTGACACTGTTTTGGCTGATTGCTCTTGCAGCTTATCGATCATGGTTTGAATTTCATTTGTTGACGATGCCGAACGACTCGCAAGGTTTCGCACCTCATCAGCGACGACAGCAAACCCGCGTCCCGTTTCGCCTGCACGTGCGGCTTCAATCGCGGCATTGAGTGCTAACAGGTTAGTTTGTTCTGAAATACTTCGGATAGTATCCAAAATGCTGCCAATTGAGTTGGTTTGCATGGCTAGCGAGGCAATATCGCTGCTGATATGTTGAATTTCGATTGATAGCGAACTCACACCTTGCCGAGCTTGTGCAACAAGATTTGCACCACTATGGGCTTGATTATCGGCTTCTTTAGCCGCATTTGCGGCTTGGGTTGCGTTGTCGGCAATGTTCTCCACTGTAGTACCCATTTCATGGATTGCCGTCGCAATTTGTGTGGTACGGTCACGCTCGTTAATACAATTTCTATGGGTTGCTTGGGCTTTGCTTGCGACATCATTTGCAGTATGGGCAAGTTGACGAGAGTTTTCTGCCACAGCTTCAATCGCATTACGTATCTTCAGCACAAACTGATTAAAATGCAGGGCAATATCGCTTAATTCATCATGCCCCTTTAACTCAATCATATTGTGTAAATCAAGTTTATCGCTGGCAGAAGAAATATGTTGTTGTAATAACGCCACGCGAAGGCGTAGACGACGCAGCATTACAAACCCTAGAAAAATGGAAATAATCAGTGCGACGGCCAATACCACGAACATTTCCATGCGTGTATTTTGGTAGTTTTGTTGACTCTCTACGAAGCTGGCGTTGCCCTGTTGTAGTAACGAGTCAAGAATGGCATCGGTACTCTTTCGCATAATGTTGTAGCTAGCTGCGAATTGATTACGATAAATGTCTTGCGATTTTGCCACGTCTCCGCTTTCCATCGCAGCAAGCATAGGCGCTAGTTCGTCACTTTTGACTTTATCAAAGATGTCGATCAATTTTTGTACTTCGGCACGGGTGATGGGGTTTACTTGGGCGTCACGTGCTGCTTTTAATGCTGCATCCATTTCTGGAATATCCTCAGCCCGGGTTTCTGTCACTCGGGTTAATACGCCTTTTTGATCCTTCATCGTTGGTATTTCTTGCAGAATAATAATATCAATGCCCACTCGCATGCGGGGAATTCGGGAAGCGACCTCCGCCATTGACCTTAATGGTGCGCTAGTATTTTCAGCGAGTTTTTTAGTTTGATCTTGCATACCAGATAAGCCTTGAAGCGCCGTCAAGCTGATCAAGATAAGAGCAATACAAGGTATAGCAATAACCCCGATAAACTGGGTCTTAAGCGTCATCTTATTGAGCATGTCTTTCCTTCCTACTTCTATTTAGGGTTATTTGGCTAGGTTGTATAAGGTTAGAGTGTTTGGTATTTCCACTATAGGATAGGAACAATTGTTTGAATATCGATGTTCTTAAATTCCTGCATTGAGTCATGTATTCCTGTTGTTATGCACCTATTTGAGCTAGTTGATAAAAATGCTAACTATCTAGTTGATCATAGTTATTTTGTAGGCAACCACCAAATTGGTTTGTTGATACAGACTCCCTTTTTATCCTCAATTTCCGATTTCGCTGTAAATCCTTACTGACAATTTTCACCCGAGATAATCGACACATTAGACCAAGGAATACTTGCTTTACGTTCGCGTAAACGTCAGAGTGGTTTTATTGTCGATTTTATTAAACGTCCTGAGCAGAGGCGAGCACTAAGCCTGTGGTCAATTTAGGTTGGAGTTTCCATGAGTACTGAACAGTTAAATCAAGAGATCGTTATTGTTGCCGCTAAACGCACCCCTATGGGTGGTTTTCAAGGCAGTTTGTCATCCGTTGCATCACCGACTCTAGCCGCGACAGCCATTAAGGGCTTGTTGGTGGAGACTCAATTGGCGGGTGAGCATGTTGATGAAGTCTTGATGGGCTGTGTATTACCCGCAGGTTTAGGTCAAGCGCCTGCACGTCAGGCTACTTTAGGTGCGGGGCTACCACTTTCAGTGGGGGCGACTACTGTGAACAAAGTATGCGGTTCAGGCATGAAGACGGTCATGTTAGCCCACGATTTGATTAAAGCGGGCAGTGCAAAAGTGGTGATCGCTGGCGGTATGGAAAGCATGAGCCAAGCGCCGTATCTATTGGATAAAGCCCGCGGCGGCATGCGTATGGGCCACGGCAAAATGCTCGACCATATGTTTTTAGACGGTCTTGAAGATGCCTACACGGGTGGCGCTATGGGAACGTTTGCCCAGAAAACCGCCGATGAATTTGGTATTACCCGCGAGCAGATGGATGCTTTCGCCCTAAGCTCGCTCGAAAAAGCCAATGCGGCGATTAACTCGGGCGCCTTTAAGGCCGAAATTACCCCAGTCACAGTTAGTGATCGTCGCGGTGATGTGACTGTCGACACCGACGAGCAACCCGGTAATGCTCGACCAGAAAAAATTCCTACGCTGCGCCCAGCTTTTAGCAAAGATGGCACTATCACAGCGGCTAACTCTAGCTCTATTTCCGATGGCGCAGCGGCATTGATGTTGACCTCTCGCGGCGAAGCTGAGCGTTTAGGCTTAACTGTATTAGCCACCATCAAAGGCCACACGACCCACGCCCAAGAGCCTTCACTCTTTACCACTGCACCAGTCGGCGCTATGGCGAAATTGCTGGCCAATGTGGGTTGGTCAACGGATGAAGTCGATTTATTTGAAATCAACGAAGCCTTCGCCATGGTGACTATGCTTGCCGTGTCTGAACTGGGTTTAGATATAGCTAAAGTTAACGTCAATGGCGGCGCTTGCGCTTTAGGTCATCCTATTGGCTGCTCGGGTTCACGTTTGCTGGTGACCTTAATTCATGCTTTAAAAGCCCGCGGCCTTAAACGCGGTGTTGCCTCGCTGTGTATCGGCGGCGGTGAAGCAACAGCGATGGCCATTGAGGTTTAATTGCAAAGGTTTTAGTCAAATCAGGTTTTAGTTAAATCAACAAGACGGGGCTGGCAAGGGCAATCACTTCCCTTGAGGATAATCATAATATCGCACCGCCAGCCCATCACTCTACAAGGAAAGGATTGCAACATGACCACACAAGTAAAGCATTACATTGACGGCGAGTTTATCCAAGGTACGGGCACATCACAGATTATTGTTACCAATCCCGCGAATAACTCGCCGATTGCTGTGATTAATGCTGCCACTAGCGAAGAAGTTCACGCCGCGATTGCCAGCGCCAAAGCGGCCTTTAAAACCTGGAAAGAAGTGCCAGTGTCTGAACGTGCGCGCGTCATGTTGCGTTATCAACATCTGCTAAAAGAACATCACGACGAACTGGCGACCATTCTTGCAAAGGAAACCGGTAAAACCTTCGAAGATGCCAAGGGCGATGTATGGCGTGGTATCGAAGTCGCTGAACATGCTTGTAATGTGGCGTCATTATTGATGGGTGAAACCGTCGAGAACGTCGCGCGTTCAATTGACACTTACAGCTACACTCAACCACTCGGTGTGTGTGCGGGTATTACGCCATTTAACTTCCCTGCGATGATCCCGTTATGGATGTTCCCATTGGCGATTGCCTGCGGTAACACTTTCATTTTAAAGCCTTCAGAACAAGATCCTATGACGCCGCAGCGTCTGGTTGAGCTGTTTGTTGAGGCGGGCGCACCTAAGGGCGTATTGCAATTAGTGCATGGCGATAAAACCGCCGTAGATATCCTGCTGGCAGACCCTGCGATTAAAGCCATTTCTTTCGTCGGTTCTGTGGCTGTGGGTCAGTATATTTATAAAACGGGTACCGATAACTTAAAACGCGTGCAAGCCTTTGCGGGTGCGAAAAACCACTGCGTTATTATGCCTGATGCAAACAAACAGCAAGTGATCAACAACTTAGTTGGCGCTTCTGTGGGCGCGGCGGGTCAGCGTTGTATGGCGATTTCGGTTGCCGTGTTTGTTGGTGCCGCTAAAGAGTGGATCCCAGAATTAAAAGAAGCGTTAGCCAAAGTTCGCCCAGGTTTATGGGACGATAAAGAAGCGGGTTATGGTCCGGTTATCAGCCCTGCGGCCAAGGCGCGGGTGCTTAAACTTATCGCCCAAGGTAAAGCCGAAGGCGCCGAGTGTTTACTCGATGGCAGCGACTTTACCGTGGAAGGTTATGAATCCGGTAATTGGATTGGCCCGACCATGTTCGATAAAGTCACCACTGAGATGAGCATTTACAAGGAAGAAATCTTTGGCCCAGTGCTGTGTTGCATGGAATCAGACTCCTTAGAAGCCGCCATCGAATTAGTCAACGCAAGCCCTTATGGCAATGGCACGTCTATCTTTACCGCTAGCGGCGCGGCGGCCCGTAAATATCAACACGAAATCGAAGTCGGCCAAGTGGGGATTAACGTACCTATTCCTGTGCCATTACCTTTCTTCTCATTTACCGGTTGGAAGGGCAGTTTCTACGGCGATCAACATGCTTATGGCAAGCAAGCGGTGCGTTTTTATACCGAGACCAAGACCATCACTTCTCGCTGGTTCGAGTCCGATATCGCCGTAGCTTCAACGCCAAATATGAGCATTAACCTACGCTAAGCTCGGTGATTAATCGATAAACCACGGCGTCTTTACGGCGCCCAATTTATTCAATAAAAAAGTGACCATAGAGTCATAGGAGAGCCCAATGGATTTTAATTTCAACGATGACCAACGCCAGTTTGCCGAACTGGCGCGCCAGTTTGCCGCGGAAGAATTAACCCCGTTCGCCGCCAAGTGGGATGAAGAACATCATTTCCCCAAAGACGTGATCCAAAAAGCCGGTGAGCTAGGTTTTTGCTCTCTGTATTCGCCAGAATCCGAAGGTGGCATGGGCTTATCGCGCCTCGATGCCTCGATTATTTTTGAAGAACTCGCCAAAGGTTGCACCGCGACCACTGCCATGCTGACCATTCACAATATGGCGACTTGGATGGTGACGACTTGGGGCTCTGAAACCCTGCGTCAGACTTGGTCTGAGCCGTTAACCACAGGGCAGATGTTAGCGTCATATTGCTTAACTGAGCCGGGCGCGGGGTCGGACGCCGCATCTTTGCAAACCAAAGCGGTGCGCGACGGCGATGAATATGTGATTTCAGGTTCGAAAATGTTTATCTCGGGCGCGGGCGCCACTGAGCTTTTAGTCGTGATGTGCCGTACAGGCCAAGCTGGCCCTAAGGGGATTTCGGCCATTGCGATTCCGGCGGATGCCGCTGGCGTTATCTATGGTAAAGCTGAAGATAAAATGGGCTGGAATGCCCAGCCGACCCGTCAAATCACCTTTGAAAATGTGCGCGTGCCAGTGGCGAACTTGCTCGGTGAAGAAGGCCAAGGTTTTGCGTTCGCGATGAAAGGCTTAGATGGCGGTCGCATCAATATCGCGACCTGTTCAGTGGGGACGGCGCAGGCAGCGCTTGAGCGTGCAACTCAATATATGAATGAGCGTCAGCAATTTGGTAAACCCTTAGCGGCATTTCAAGCGCTACAATTTAAGCTTGCCGATATGGCAACCGAGTTAGTGGCTGCTCGTCAAATGGTGCGCCTTGCGGCCTTTAAACTCGATAGTGGCGATCCTGAAGCCACGGCTTATTGCGCTATGGCGAAACGCTTTGCCACTGATGTGGGGTTTCAAGTCTGCGATGCGGCGCTGCAAATTCATGGTGGATATGGTTATATAAGGGAGTACCCGCTGGAACGTCATTTCCGTGATGTGCGTGTACACCAGATTTTAGAAGGCACTAACGAAATTATGCGCTTAATTATCGCCCGTCGTTTACTCGATGAAAATGCAGGACAAATCCTGTAATTCAATGCGCAATATGCGTGACTTACAGGTCGGCGATAACTTAAAAGGAGTCTATAAAGATGGAATATTTAGTTGAACGTATCGAAGGTCATACGGCCATTCTGACGATGAATAATCCACCTGCCAACACTTGGACCGCCGAGAGTTTGCAGGCGCTTAAAGCCAAAGTGCTTGAGCTGAATGCCAATAAAGATATTTACGCCTTAGTGTTAACGGGCCAAGGGCAAAAGTTTTTCTCCGCCGGCGCCGATTTAAAACTGTTTGCCGACGGAGATAAAGGCAACGCGGCAACGATGGCAAAGCATTTTGGTGAAGCCTTTGAAACCTTAAGTCAATTTCGCGGTGTGTCGATTGCCGCGATTAATGGTTATGCCATGGGCGGCGGCTTAGAAGTCGCGTTGGCCTGCGATATTCGTATCGCCGAAATTCAAGCTGTGATGGCTTTGCCCGAAGCGACAGTCGGTTTATTACCCTGTGCGGGTGGCACTCAGAATCTGACCGCATTAATCGGTGAAGGTTGGGCTAAGCGGATGATTTTATGCGGCGAGCGCATCGATGCGACTCAGGCATTGAATCTGCGTTTAGTGGAAGAAGTGGTCGATACTGGCGAAGCGCTTAATGCGGCAATCGCGTTAGCCGTCAAAGTGGCCAATCAAAGCCCAGGCAGCGTGACAGCGTGTAAGACGCTTATTCAAGCAGGACGCACTATGGCGCGTAGCCAAGCGCTACCGATTGAGCGTGAGTTATTTGTCGGATTATTTGATACCGAAGATCAGGCCGAAGGCGTGAATGCGTTTTTGGGGAAACGTAAAGCTGATTGGAGAAACCGCTAATGACGAATGTAGTAGATAATGATGTGGTCGAGCATGTCGCAAATCAGGTAACGACCACACAAAATGTGGTGCTTCAAACCTTAGCCACGGCTTCCGGTAAGTTGGTTGGAGTAGTCACACTCAATGTGGAAAAAGCCCTCAACGCCTTAGACTTAGACATGGTGCGCGCCATGACGGCGCAGCTTAACCTGTGGAAGAAAGATCCCCTGATCGCTTGTATTGTATTAGATGGCAGTGGTGAGAAGGCATTTTGTGCTGGTGGCGATGTGCGCGCTTTATACCATGCTTCCATTGCCGCTAAGGGACAAGTAACTGAGGAGACAAAGGTTTTCTTCGAAGAGGAATATCGTCTCGATTATCTACTGCATACCTTTGGCAAACCTGTATTGGTGTGGGGCGATGGCATAGTCATGGGCGGTGGCCTCGGTTTGATGGCGGGCGCGAGCCACAGAGTCGTTACCGAAACCTCACGCATCGCCATGCCAGAAGTCACCATCGGCCTGTATCCCGATGTGGGCGGCAGTTATTTCCTTAATCGTATGCAGGGCAAGATGGGATTATTTTTGGGATTGACCGCCTATCAACTCAATGCCGCCGATGCCTGTTATGTGGGATTGGCCGATCATTATCTGAACCGCGACGACAAAGAGCTGATGTTTGATGCTATGGCAACCTTAGATTGGAGCGATACGCCAGCGCTTAATCACCAACGTTTAGATAGCATGATCAACGAGCTGTCTAACCAAGTGGATATTCCTAAGGGCGAGAGTGTATTAGCTGAAAGCCAAGAGATTATCGACAGGTTGATGGCGGGGAGTTTACAAGATATTGCAGCACGTATGTCAACACTGATATCGGAAGAAAAGTGGCTAATCAAGGCGCGGGATACTTTTCTTGCGGGTAGTCCTATCAGTTGGCATTTAGTCTATATCCAAGCACAGCTTGGTTCAAAATTAAGTCTAGCCCAATGTTTTAAATGGGAATTAACGACAAGTGTTAACGTCTGCGCCCACGGTGATTTCTGTGAAGGTGTACGTGCACTCTTGATCGATAAAGACAAGAAACCTCAATGGCGTTTTAAGGATGTTAACTCAGTGCCCACAGCGGTACTTGAGCAAATATTGGCTTCTCCATGGGGCGAGGCACATCCTTTTAACCAACTGAGTTAAGCGTTTAAGGGCCGAGTTGGCTAAGCGCTGTGTTTATCTGCTTAGCCAAGCTCGCTTTACTCTGTGATAAAGTCAGCATAATCAATTTGATAGCATTATCATAACACTAAAAAGAACAACACAGGAGTGATGGCATGAGTACAGTAGCCTTTATCGGTTTAGGTAATATGGGCGGCCCAATGGCGGCCAATTTATTAAAAGCAGGCATGACGGTTCGCGTCTTTGATTTAGTCCCAGAAGCTATGCAGCAATTGGCCGAAAAAGGCGCCTTAGTATCAAGTACCGCCTGCGGCGCTGCAGCGGGCGCAAGTGTGGTGATTACTATGCTGCCTGCGGGCAAGCATGTAAAAAACTTATATTTAGGCAATGGAACAGACAAAGGCCTACTTGAAGTGGTTGCGGGTGATACCTTGCTCATCGATTGTTCAACCATCGATGCGCAAAGCGCACAACTCGTGGCGGCCGAGGCGGCTAAAAGTGGCATCGAATTTATGGATGCACCGGTTTCTGGCGGCACGGCAGGCGCGGCGGCGGGTACCTTAACTTTTATTTGTGGTGGCTCGGATTCCGCTTTTGAACGTGCACAGCCCGTACTTAAGGCTATGGGTGTGAATATCTTCCACGCTGGCGGTCCAGGGGCGGGGCAAGTCGCTAAAATCTGCAATAACATGTTGTTATCTGTGCTGATGGTCGGCACTTCTGAAGCCCTGCAAATGGGGATTGACCATGGTCTCGATCCTAAAGTGCTATCCGACATTATGAAGGTCAGCAGTGGCGGAAACTGGACGCTTGAGAAGTACAATCCCTGCCCAGGCGTGATGGAAACGGTGCCTTCTTCTAAGGGCTATCAGGGTGGCTTTATGGTAGATTTGATGGTCAAAGATCTCGGTCTGTCACAAGAAGCTGCATTATTGAGCAACTCTAGCACGCCAATGGGCGCTTTAGCCCGCAGCTTGTATGTTAATCATGCAAGACAAGGCAATGGTCGCCGAGATTTTTCCAGTATATTTGAACAATTTGCACCACTTAAAAAATAGACACAGATAACAAGGGATCACCAGATGGATTTAAAAGATAAGGTTGTCGTCATTACTGGCGGCGCGGGTGGCTTAGGCCTAGCAATGGCGCAAAATTTTGCCAAGGCAGGTGCTAAGTTGGCGCTTATCGATGTGGACCAAGAGAAACTCGAGCGAGCCTGTGCTGAGCTAGGATCGGACACTGAAGTCCAAGGTTATGCCTTAGACATTACCGACGAAGAAGATGTCGTTGCTGGTTTTGCCTATATCCTCGAAGATTTTGGTCAAGTGAACGTGTTAGTGAACAACGCTGGTATTCTGCGTGATGGCATGTTAGTCAAAGCCAAAGATGGCAAGGTCACTGATCGTATGTCTTACGAGCAATTCCAATCGGTGATCAATGTGAACCTGACTGGTAGTTTCCTCTGTGGCCGAGAGGCCGCAGCGGCCATGATTGAATCGGGTCAAGCGGGGGTGATTGTTAACATCTCTAGCCTTGCTAAGGCGGGCAATATGGGTCAATCAAACTACGCGGCTTCAAAAGCGGGTGTTGCGGCTATGTCTGTCGGCTGGGCAAAGGAATTAGCACGTTACAATATCCGTAGTGCAGCGGTCGCACCGGGCGTGATCGCAACCGAGATGACGGCAGCAATGAAGCCAGAAGCGTTGGAGCGTTTAGAGAAGTTAGTGCCTGTTGGCCGCTTAGGTCATGCCGATGAGATAGCTTCCACCGTACGTTTTATTATTGAAAACGATTATGTTAATGGTCGAGTGTTTGAAATCGATGGTGGCATCCGGTTGTGATGTTTGTATCTCATTGATATTAAAATAAACCGAGCGTTTGCTCGGTTTTTTATTGCTCGATGGAGTCACGGGTAATTTTGTCTATATAATACCAATCGTATTAAATATCTGTTCATTCAGCGGGAGTTCAACGCGCTTTAGACAAGGCGAAGGCTTGAAGGCATAGTGGTGCTCTGTCAAAAGCCTTAAACGCAGTATAAAGCGCGTTGAAACCCGCCCTTCGGGAGCCACACAGGCATCCCACTCCCGTGTTGCATTAACTTAAAAGGGAATGACCATTTCTGCGTCAATGCGCCTTGGATTGAGATGCCTGTGAGGCTCTGAACTGATTAGATATTTAATGTGATTGGTATAATTGGAATTAGCTTGTCGGAGTTGACATTTCGTTGTTAACCTTCAACAATCTCCCACCCGTTTTTTTACATAACTTTACAAACATGTGTATCGCATGTCATGGAGCTTGAAATCTGGATGTCTTGGCAGGAAAAAGCCTTCTGGCTTGAGAAAATCACTAAGCGCATGATGTTAATCGTGGGTGTGCTTGGGCTGATTGTGATTTACTGTGGGTTCTTTTTTCTGCTCTTCAGTGGTCGCTCTGTCGCTGTGATCCCATGGTTTTTCCTTGTCTCACCTTGGATTTGCATCTATTTCGGGTTGACTCAGGTACAACAAATAAAAGTGTTAAATTGGTTTATCAACAAATTTAAAAAATAGCCCATAGGGTAAATTAAGATTTTGTTTTAGTTTGTGATATTAGCAAACATGGGGAAAACAATGGAGTTAGGACGCTATCTTCCATCTCTGTTAAGCGCAATATTGCTGCTTAGCGGTTGTGAGCGTACGCAAATCACGGACACACCAGCGAAAGAATATGGCGATCGTATTGTGGCGCCTTATGGTAGTTGGCAATCCCCGTTGTCGGCGGTAAATGTGTTTGAACAGGCCGATAGCGTGGCCGAGTTACAAAGTGTGGGTAATGCCATTTACTTTGCCGAATCGAGTGGCAAGTCCCAAGGTAAAGTGGGGATTAAGCGCCTTGACAAGCATGCTAATGTCATTGAAGTGGTTTCCCCTGAGTTCAATGTTAAATCTACGGTTCATGAATATGGTGGCGCGGCATTTTTGGGGATTGGCCAGAGCTTATTTGCCACCAAGTTACAGGATCAGCTTTTTTACCGTTTTGCACCGAATCAACCACCTCTGCCCCTAACCCCTAATGGCACTCGTCATGCGGATTGTATCGCCTATCCAAAAGGTTCGCGCATTATCTGTGTGCGTGAAGATCACCGCCAAGAAGGTGAACCTAAGGCGAGTTTAGTGACGATTAATCTTAATTTCGCAGGTGAGGGCGATACCTTTGTCTCGGGGCATGATTTTATTGCTTCACCCACTATTTCTCCTGATAACACTCAGCTTGCGTGGATAACATGGGAACATCCCTACATGCCTTGGGACAACAGTGTGTTATGGCTAGGGGATTTAGATCGTAAAGGCCAATTAAAAAATATCCGAAAGATAGTCACCCCTGAACATTCCTCTGTGACTCAACCTTTGTTCAGCCCGGATGGACAGCTTTATGTCGTCGCAGATATCAGCAATTGGTGGAATATTTATCGTGTGACATCAGCGGGTTTGCTTGTACCTGTGTTTACCAAAAATGCCGAGTTTGCAGTGCCTGATTGGCGCTTAGGTAATCATAATTATGCCTTTGAATCGGCCAATACGCTTATCGCCAGCTATGTTGAAGGAAATCAGGCTGCTTTGATTAGGATCTATTTAGACTCGGGTTTAACTGAATCTTTGGCGGTTGATTTTGCAGAAATAACCCAAGTTATTAAGGGAGAGGATGGGGTTTATTTTGTTGGGGCTAAGGCGACGCCAGAACAAGGTGTTTACCAAGTTGTAGGGCGTGGTACAGAGCTTGTGTATGCCCCCGCATTGCCAAAACTTGATCCTAACTATATTTCACGGGCAAGGAATATTGCCTTCACAACGGGTGAAGATCAGCAGGCATATGGCTATTTTTATGCACCAGTGAATCCTAAGTATGTTGCGCCCCATGATACTCGTCCGCCGTTAATTGTGATGTTACACGGTGGTCCTACCGCGCGTGCGAGTCTTGCCTATCGTAGTGATATTCAGTTTTGGACCAGTCGCGGTTTTGCGGTGCTCGATTTAAATTTTCGCGGAAGTAGTGGTTTTGGGCGTGCTTATCGTCAAAGTCTCTATGGAAAATGGGGGCAGAGTGATGTGGAAGATGCGATTAACGCGGCCAAGTATTTAGTCGCGAAAGGCTGGGTAGATGGCAGCAAACTGGCGATTCGAGGGATCAGCGCGGGCGGTTTGACAGTGATGTCATCATTAGCTTTTTATGATGTATTCCATGCGGGAGTGAGTTACGAGGGGATCAGTGATTTCGAGCAGCTTGCCAAAGGTACCCATAAGTTTGAGGCGGGTTATTTAGATCAACTGATTGGCCCCTATGCCGATAACCCAAGTCGTTACCGTGAGTTATCACCGCTAAATCATTTAGAAGGGTTTAATGAGCCACTCCTTATCTTTCAAGGGCTGAGAAATCAAATTGTCCCTGCTCATCAATCACAAAAAATCTATGAAGCGCTTAAAGCCAAGGGCGTGCCAACAGCTTATATCGCCCATGACGATGAGCCTCATGGTGGGCGAAAGCCTGAACATAAGGCCGCAGGATTAGAAATGGAACTCGCATTTTATGGGAAAGTGTTTCAATTTACTCCTGCAGGTAAATTGCCTGAGCTCGTGCTGGATAATGCGGCAGCCTTACATTAGTTCAGTTTTATGAGGTTGATTTAAGCTCAAGGTTAAGGCTATCAATAATGGCGCAATGGGGCTGCGAACCTCCTTGGCATTGAGTCACCATATGTTGCAGTTGTGTTCGCAGATTTTGTAATTTCACAATTTGCTGTTCAACATAGGCAAGATGGCGGCGAGTGAGTTGTCTAACATCTTCGGCATTGCGGCTTTCATTATCCCTTAACCCGAGCAGCAGTTTACAGTCATCTAGACTAAATCCCAGATCGCGGCACTGGTGAACAAACTTAAGTGACTCAATATCGTGGGGGCGATAAACTCGGTAACCTGCCTCATTGCGTTCGGCATATACTAGGCCAATATCGTGATAATAACGAATACTCTTAACGCTCAAACCTGTTTGTTTAGCCACTTCGCCTATTTTCATTTAAACCTCGGTAAGCTGCGTACCTAAAAATTTCGACTGGATCGCATTCAATCAATTCTTCCTTGACTCTCCCGTGATGGGAGACTTTATCTTAACCCTATCGCGTTCAAGTGCAAGTGAGGAATATTTCATGTCATTGATTAGACTCTATGTTACCAATATGAATTGTGCTGGCTGTGTTGCCAAAATTGAAAAGGCGTTTGCTGTCCAAGAAGGGGTAGAGGCTCGGGTAAATCTTGCCGATAAACAAGTGACCATTAATGGCACTATGGGTGCCGATGTTGCGATTGAGCTGATGGCGAGCGCGGGGTTTTCGGCTGAAGTGATTGTCGATGCCAAGGCCGCAGCCGAAGAAAAACGGATTGAGGATGCGGCCGAGTATCGGCTTAGAATGCGCCAAGCCATTATCGCGCTCGCGATTGGTATTCCTATGATGTTATGGGGATTACTGGGCGGTGAAATGATGATTAATAGCCCGAGTATGCAATTAGGTTGGGGCATTATGGGGCTTATCACGCTACTTTTGCTGGTGACTACGGGAAGGCATTTTTATCAGGGGATGTGGCGGGCGCTCAAGGCCAAAACCACCAATATGGATACCTTAATCGTGCTTGGCACTAGTACGGCATGGGCTTATTCCATGCTGGTGGTCATACTGCCAAATGTATTTCCTTTGGATACTCGCCATGTTTACTTTGAGGCGAGTGTGATGATTTTAGGCTTGATTAACCTAGGTCACGCGCTAGAGCTTAAAGCGCGTGGCAAAACCAGCGAGGCGGTGCAGCGTTTGCTCGGGCTTCAATCCACCACTGCGATTCGTATCGGTGATAAGGGCGATGAGCAGGTTGAGATAAGTCAGTTGAAACTGGGCGATAAACTGCGTTTACGCCCGGGAGACAGAGTGGCCCTCGATGGTATTGTTGAAATGGGGCAATCATTGTTAGATGAAGCCATGCTCACGGGTGAGCCCATTCCCGTCGTGAAAAATATGGGGGATAACCTAAGCGCGGGGACGGTTAACGGTAATGGCAGTTTGGTGTATCGCGTGACGGCTGGGCCACAAGATACGCGGCTTGCAAAAATTATTGCACTGGTGCAAGAGGCACAAACATCAAAATTACCCATAGGGCGATTGGCCGATAAGATCTCTGCGGTATTTGTTCCAACAGTGGTGGCGATTGCGCTGCTAGCGGCGGCTATCTGGTACTTTGTTGGGCCTGCGCCCGCCTTAAGTCATGCACTCGTCGTGCTCACCAGCGTGTTGATTATCGCTTGTCCCTGCGCGCTGGGGTTGGCAACACCGATGTCCATTATGGTCGCGGTAGGGCGAGCGGCACAAATGGGCGTATTAGTTAAAAACGGTGAGGCATTACAAACGGCGAGCAGGGTTGATTGCGTGGTGCTGGATAAAACGGGCACAGTTACCTTAGGTAAGCCACAAGTCACTGATTTCATGTTAGTGCAAGCACTAAGCGATACTGATAAAGGAGCCTTACTGGGTGAAATTGCTAGCCTAGAGCAACACTCTGAGCATCCCTTAGCGGGGGCGATTGTCAGTTATGCTAAGGAGTCACTCTCGCAATTGCCCGAAACGCAGGCATTTACGAACCATCAAGGTAAGGGGATTGAAGGCAAGGTTGATGGCGTATCGCTGGCGATTGGTAATCTCGCCTTGATGACGGCATTGGATATTGTAAATTCCGATGGCAGCGCCTTAGATCATAGTGCGACATTAAGCTTTGCCAACCAAGGTAAAACCCCAATTTATGTCGCCAAAGCGGGTAAGTTAGTGGCCACTATTGCCCTTGCCGATCCGATTAAAACTGATGCAAAAACAGCCATCAGCGCCATGCTACAGCAGGATATTCGTGTTGTGTTACTTACGGGCGATAATCCACAAACCGCGCAGGCAGTGGCGGACCAAGTGGGCATTACCGAAGTGATTGCAGGTGTATTACCAGAGCAAAAACAACAACATATTAAAGCATTGCAACAACAAGGGCATATCGTCGCTATGGTAGGTGATGGCATTAACGATGCTCCAGCTTTAATGAGCGCCGACGTCGGCATTGCCATGGGATCGGGTACTGAGGTGGCGATCGAGAGTGCCGATATGACACTACTTTCACATCAACTGATAGTGATCGCTAACTTATTAGCCCTATCGCGCGCAACCATCACCAATATTAAGCAGAATCTCTTTGGTGCTTTTGTGTATAACAGTTTAGGTATTCCGGTGGCGGCGGGGGTACTTTATCCCCTAACCGGGATGTTGTTAAGCCCCGTGATTGCAGGTGCCGCCATGGCATTATCTTCGCTTACCGTGGTAACCAACGCCAATCGTTTAAGGAAACAGAAGTTATAGCCTTTGCCTTAAGGTAGATCCGATGTGGATTAAGCCGCCAAGACAAGGCTTAGCCGTTGAACGCCGTTGAACTTAGTGAGTTAAGATCATTAATTTGTCATCAGAGCCTGTGAAAATAGGACAGAATAAAGCGTGAAATTGCAGTGGGATTAAGTGGTTAGGCACTCGAGTTAGCAGAGTGCGGCGCTTAATTCCACGCGAATGGCTGAGGTCTTTTTAGTTGATAATTTAGCCCAAACTGCTATAGTGCCACGTTTATTTTTACCCCCTCAGGTTTGATAAAATGGGTTTATGCTTAGTTGCATTGCCAAAAATCTAACCAACATTACTCGATTTGGAAGTTCATTTTGATCACAACAGCGAATATCACCATGCAGTTTGGCGCTAAGCCACTGTTTGAAAACATCTCAGTTAAATTTGGCGGCGGTAACCGTTACGGTCTTATCGGTGCGAATGGCTGTGGTAAATCAACCTTCATGAAGATCCTTTGCGGTGATCTAGAACCAAGCAGCGGCAACGTGTCCTTGGATGTGAATGAGCGTCTGGGTAAGTTGAGCCAGAACCAATTCGGTTATGAGGAATACACGCTTATTGATACCGTGATCATGGGGCACAGTGAGCTGTGGAAGGTAAAGCAAGAGCGTGATCGAATTTATTCTTTACCCGAAATGAGTGAAGAAGACGGCATTGCCGTGGCAAACCTTGAGATGGAATTTGCCGAAATGGACGGTTACACCGCCGAATCTCGCGCGGGTGAATTGTTGTTAGGTGTGGGTATTGGCATTGAAACCCATTTTGGTTTGATGTCTGAAATTGCTCCGGGCTTAAAACTGCGGGTGTTGTTAGCCCAAGCCCTGTTCTCCGATCCCGATGTACTGCTGCTTGACGAACCCACCAACAACTTGGACATCGATACCATTCGCTGGTTACAGGACGTATTGAACCAACGCGATAGCACCATGATCATTATTTCTCACGACCGTTACTTTTTAAACTCAGTTTGTACCCATATGGCGGACTTAGACTACGGTGAACTGCGCGTTTACCCTGGTAACTACGACGAATATATGCAAGCGGCTACCCAAGCCCGTGAGCGTTTAATTGCGGATAATGCGAAGAAAAAAGCCCAAATTTCTGAGCTGCAAACCTTCGTTGCACGTTTCTCTGCCAACGCTTCTAAGGCAAAACAAGCGACGTCCCGCGCCCGTCAAATCGACAAAATTAAGCTAGATGAAGTCAAAGCCTCTAGCCGCGTGAACCCCTTTATTCGTTTCGAGCAAGAAAAGAAACTGTTCCGCAATGCCTTAGTGGTTGAAAACTTAACTAAAGGTTATGACACACCGCTATTTAAAGACTTGAACTTAATCGTTGAAGTGGGCGAGCGTATCGCGATTTTAGGTGAGAACGGTGTCGGTAAAACGACATTGTTACGAACGCTTATCCATGATATTCCGCAGGATGAAGGTCATATTCAATGGTCTGAAAACGCCAACATTGGCTACTATGCGCAGGATCATGAGTCTGATTTTGCTAATGATATGACCTTATTTGAATGGATGAGTCAGTGGCGTAAACCTGAAGACGATGACCAATCGGTACGTGGTATTTTAGGCCGTATGTTGTTTGGTTCTGACGACATTAAAAAGTCAGTCAAAGTGCTGTCGGGTGGTGAGAAGGGCCGGATGTTATTTGGCAAGCTCATTATGCAAAAAGCCAATATTTTGATGCTCGACGAACCGACCAACCATATGGATATGGAATCGATTGAGTCATTAAACAACGCCTTAGAAAAGTACGAAGGCACTTTGTTGTTTGTGAGTCACGATCGTGCATTTGTATCATCATTGGCTAACCGTATTATTGAAATTACTTCTAAAGGCGTAAATGATTTCAAAGGCACCTATGATGAGTTCCTTGCGAGCAAAGGTATTGAAGGTTAATTTTTGCCTTAAGTGCTTAAACCTTGTTTAAATAAAAACGCCGCTCATATTGAGCGGCGTTTTTATTTATGGTGTTTGCCTCTAGTGTTTGCCTCGGCTAAGCAGCTATTGCTTCACCTCGGCGCTCTTTTGCTCGACATAAATTAAGCTATCAGTATCAAAACCTCTGGCTTTAGCCATCTTGATAAATTGCTGAATTACCTCGGGGGATACCGTTGGAGTTCTGGCCAGTAACCATAAATAATCCGTATCTGGCCCAGAGATAAAGGCGTATTGGTAATCTTGTTGGTCGAGTCCAAACACCACATAGGCACCATAAAACGGCCCAAAGAAAGAGACTTTTAAGTAGGCTTCATTGTCCCCATTCACAAAATAGGCTTTACCTTCGGCTTCTTTCCATTCCTGTTTAGCGGCGGAATAGCCCCGATTAATCACCTTTACGCCACCATCGGGCTTAAGGCTGTATTCGGCGGTGACTTGGGTTAACCCGCGCTCGAAGGAGTGGTCGAGCCTCGCAATTTCGTACCATTTCCCTAAGTAGCGATTGAGTTCAAAGTCACTTACGGGTTGAACATTTTTAGGCATACCCAAGCAGCCAGTCAGTATTAATACACTGATCATTAAAAGTAGTTTTTTCAACACAAACTCCAAAAGTTAACGACTGCTAATGATAGTCTCGCAATATCTTAACCTTGGCAAATTCAATCTATCCCTCCGCGATGTGTACCGCTTTCACTTTTGTCTGGTTTATCCATCCGTGGGTTATGCTGATGTTTTATCATCAAACCGACAGCGCTTAATCGAATAGATTAAATAATCGATTTTCGTGATCGGAAATGATTTAAGGGATCTTGGCAATAAGCCCCTTTAATTCGCTGCAATTGGGCATAGTGTTGCGCAAAGTACACTGAGGTGGGTATTGTTTTGTCCTTATAACTAATAAAAGCCCCCGAAGTATTGGGAATGTCTGCATCGCGGCAGGCATCAATCCAATCCAGCGCTCGATTTATCCTTGTGTAAACTGAGTTGTCATGGAGCTGGGCTTTTTCCTCTAGCTCTGCATTCCACCATGCCTGATATTGGATAATATAGGCTTTTTCTTTATAGGGAAAAGCGCTCTGCTTTTGTTGTGATTCACTGATTTTTCTATAAAAATCTCCAGCGATGGCATTAAGCGTGACATAGGTAAAAAGACCTAATTGGCGGTTTCCCTCAAGGGTTTGCGTCGAGGTAAGGCTTTCAAGCAAATTAATATGTCCCGTTTTAAGCCCCGTCTGATCCGCTAAACGTGAGGTGACTCTGTGGGGCGCGGGTTGACTTAAGTCCTGCCACTTCACCCCTTTCATCTGCAGGTTTTGACCCCATGCTTGCAACGCCGCTTGGCTTTGCTGTAAACATTGAAACGACTCTCTGTTCCAACTTTCCATTAATTGTTCGCCATAGGCTTGGGTAAGTCCGCCTAAGGGCTCAATACGAATGCGATCGGGCTTTAAACCAACCTCGGAAAACTGACTGTTAATAAAGTAGTCTAAACTGGCAAGATTTCCCTCCCAATGGCCGTACATAACACAATTATGTTTGATTGAATTGGGGTCAAAATCCGTAATGCATGTGCCGATTCGGTTAGGTTCTTGTGTTAACTCAGCCCCTTGTTTTGAGCAGGCTTCAGCCATCGTACTGGCTAGGGACTTTGTCTGGATCTTCAAATTGGTGCCGAGCAAACAGGATGTATTATCGGCATTGATCGTTTCTTCCCAACGCTCGAGTAAACGCATTGTAGGCGTTGTCTCGATTAAGGTTTGTGTCTCGGGCTGATAGCAATTCCATTCAAGTTCAAACTTAAGCAGGTTTGGGGGAAGGGGAAAGGTTTGTACAAAAAAACGCGTGACTATGCCATAACTTAAGCCGCCACCACCTTTTAAGGCCCACAGCAGTTCGGGTTTATTGGCTGCTGAGATGACTTGGGTTTCGCCTATACCGAGTACAATTTCAGCCTGTAATAATGATTCACAGCACATACCGTATTTACGACACCAAGGTCCCCAACCGCCGCCCATTATAAAACCAGATATGCCAACTGTTGCAGTGGTGCTATGGGGAATCATCAAGCCCTTTTTAGCGAGGGCCGTCGTTAGTGTGGCTATAGTCGTGCCCGGGCCAATCGCGGCAATGCCACTGATGGGATCAATTTCAATACTATCCATATTGCTTAGGTCGATCACTATAGTATTAGTTTGGCCACTTTCCCCCTCATGATCGTGCCCGCCGGAGCGTACACTAATGGGCAAGTTATAGTCGATAGCGGCCTTATAGACGATTTTTACATCATGGGTACTAGTGCATTTAATAATCGCAAGGGGCCTTTTTTGTAAGCGTCGATTAAAGAGTTGGCAAGCCAGTTGGTAATTGATCATTTGCTTACCTGTGCTCACTAAAAATTGTTGTTCGCTATAATAGCGTCCATTGGTAATGATATTTTCAGCTCGAATATATGAGCGCACCTCATTAAGAAAATGCATAAAATGTTTTGCTTGAGTAATGACGGTATTTTCGCTGATACGAATTTCAGCACTTAATCTGGTTTCGGTTGATTGGTTTATAAGGCAATCAGACTCAAGTTCATTTACGGCATTTATATGGACAGTGGAACGATAAGGGGTGAGAGACTTAAAAATATCAACACTGATTTTTATATCACTGCACTCGCTGGCGATATAATCCACTTGGTAAATAAAATGTGGCCAACATTCATTGCTTGATTCAATAATATAGGCGCAGCGCTCATTGGCGGGAATGATATTAGGGAGTTGCTTTAAAAATAGATTGCTACTAGGTGTCAGTTTTTTGAAGTCATATTCAGTATCATTAAAGATAATAAGCATGACTTCTTGTCTTTTTGGTTTAATAAAATTAACTGTCTCACCATGATCACTATGCCTTTTTTGATAAATATGCAGATTGTTTTCAGTAATTACTTTTTGCTGATAAGGGTATTGGTAATAATCGAATATTTCAGCATCCGATAAACAGCGATTTAACAGTGTTGTGTCAATAATGCTGCCATCAAAGATTGCATCAATATGCTTATTGGAAAGCAAAAAATCTGAATAATGTGCACCATCTGTAATCAGTGGAATATGTTGCTGTTGGATATGAGTGATCTCACTATCGATATAACATTTTATTTCATTGTATTGATAGCAGATGGATAATAAATGCCAATGATCATCATTAAGCCCTCCGAGAGTTGAAATAGCCTCTATGCGAAGTAAAGTGGTGTTAATCGCGCATTCAATATGGCCCAGTGAATTAATTTGGACAGAAAATCCTGTCTGGGTTGGCTCACTGACATACTGGTAAATATGGCCGCCATGAGTCGTTTTTAACCAGCATTGAAAGGTAAAAATATCGAGTGGGCAAGTGCCTATAGGAAGTACTATTTCTGTTACACTCGTCTCTTTCGTCGATGTTGGCTTATGTTTCATCTGTTGCAGTCCCTATTATTTCCGCTGATGATTTCCCTAATAGGGTGAACAAGATAAACAGGTTCACCCTTTAAAGCGCTAAGCTCTAAATGCTGGGCTTAGCCTTTTAAAGTGATGTATTAATTCGGTCGCGACCATCGGCCTTTGCACGGTACAGCGCGGTATCGGCGGCGCAGAGCATTGCCATTGAGGTACGAAACTGTCCATTGACCTCACTGGCAATACCTTGGCTTGCGCTGACAGAGACATAGTCACGTAGGCCTTGCTCGGTAAAACGTAGGGCATTAATCCCTTGCTGTATTTTCTGGGCAATGGTGAGTGCCATTTTGGCATTATGATTGGGTAGGATAAGCGCAAACTCTTCGCCGCCGTAACGGGCAGCAAGTCCAATGTCGAGAGGTACTATGTCTGCGATAACTTTGGCAATTTTTCTAAGGCATTCATCACCTTGGATATGACCAAACTGATCGTTAAACACCTTAAAGTAATCCACATCAATAATCACCACGCTAAGAGGGCGCAGCTTAGCGGTGCATTCTTCCCAATAGTGTTGCAGTATTTCATCAAAGTAGCGGCGGTTCGCAAGTCCCGTTAGTGAGTCAGTAGCAGCCAACTTACGTAGCTTCTGGTTTTCTTCTTTATGTTGGGTTAAATCATGCATCACCATCACGAACAATGGCTCATGGCTCGGAATATAGGAGATTGACAGTTCGACCTCTTTTGCCTTGCCAGAGGCCGTGATTAAGGTGATTTCCTCTGCGGAGTGCTCTACTGGAATACCACAGTTTTTACCTAATTTAATATCGTTGCTCAGCAGGTTGTTATAGCGAGCTTGATGGTGCTCGGTCAAAAAGTTGCGCCAATCTTGTCCCGTTAACGTGGCTTGAGGACAATCCAATAGATCGGCACTACGCTGATTGCAAGATCGGATAAAGCCGTTGGCATTAACCAAGATAACGACCTCGGTTAAATGTTGAATAAAGAGTTCAATGGTCTGGAGGGAAGAATGCTCGAAAAAGTTCAGCGGTAACTCAGTCCCATTAACCTGCTTAGTTGCAGGCAATGCAGCATCATCGACAATGGATAAAGCGGATTGTTGGCGTACCAGTTTCGGTGAGTTTGTCATTATTATCTTTCTCCGTGAACTTTTATCATCTGCGCTAGGCGCTTTTCTGAGGATGACTTTATTCTGGCGGAAGAAAAGATACCTTCTGCTTACCTTCTGATTTAACTTGATGATTTTAAATGTTTTAAATTTTACCTTCTGAGTCGTTTTGTCTGCGATTAGGAGTATGGTTAGCTGGGCGCTTGCTTACATTTCGCAAGATTGGGGCTAAATATCCCCCAATCTTAAGCATTAAGACTGAGTCGAATATTTGTTGTTAGGGCAATTTAACGCAGTGTGAGTCCATTAATTTGCTCGGGATGTAGTGCTTGGCGATGGACTATTGGATTTAAATCCACATACATCATACAGGCCAGTAGTGCTTGCTCATCTAACAGTGCTTGTGATTTAAAACGACCTTCTCAGAAGGCGCCTTTGCACTCATCTTCACGATTCGCTTTACGGGCAATCTCTTCATTTAAACAACGCACCTCTTCTTTAAATCAAAGGCAACTAATACTACTCAATCGCTCTTGCCATTCGGTAATTAACCCATCGAGCAACATGTGTTTTCCTTCGATTAATGCATCACCATTCATATACTTAGTGGTAATGGCATGGCCTTTAGTGATTTGGCTCCAGCGGCTGATAATCTCTTTTTGCGTTAAGGATTTCGCCTTCTCAATATCAATTTTGAGTACTAGGGGATAGTGGTTATTCCTTGTCTATTTCGCAAAGAGGGCATAGGCGCAAATGTCGATACAAAAGATGGTGGATAATGCTTTGATTTTATCGACAATCCAGCCACGTCTATGCTCATAACTGCGGCCTGTGAGTTTATCCTCACCGCACAGAAAAGCCCTTCTGACACAGCGATTTATCACATGATAGAAGGGCGTTGTATTAGCATCGATAAGCATTCTTCTGGCCGAGGTCATCATCCGCTCCAAACAGACGCAATCAAGATAATGTAAAAGCTAGTATAAGAGGGGATAAAGCACAAAAAGACATGGCTGCTGAGATGGTCACCTCGGTCTCGGCATCGCAATGTGCCATGATTTAGGTGCACAAAATCTGACTCGAGGTGACCGATATGAACTATAAACTTATCAGCATTGATTTGGCAAAAACAGTCTTCCAAGTGGCAGCATTTAACCCAGATAACACGATTGCTTTTAACCGTAAAATCAATCGCCCAGCATTGCTTGATACGCTCAGGCAATGCGAGCCGACATTAGTGGTGATGGAAGCTTGTTACAGTGCTAATTACTGGGGACGGGCTATCGAAAAGCTCGGCCATACCGTCAAGCTTATCCCCGCCAGAATGGTGAAAGCTATGCTGGTTGGTAATAAAAATGACGCCAATGATGCGGTTGCTATCGGAGAAACGGCTAGTCGCCCTAAAGTGAGTCTACTTCGTCCAAAAACGGTCGAGCAGCAGGATATTCAATCTTTACTGCGCATTCGTGAACGCTTGGTGGAGAATCGCACGGCTAACTGCAATCAACTGCGTGGTTTCCTTGCGGAATACGGCCTGATTGTCGCAAAGACCCGCCGCCAGTTGATGTTAGCCATTCCGCTCATTCTTGAAGATGCTGACAACGAATTATCCACGGTTGCCAGAGGGTTTATTCAACGACTCTATGAGTTTCAGTTGTATTTAAATGAACAAATCGACCAAGTTGCACAGGACATATTAGCCCTTGCCCAAGCCATGCCACAGTATCCATTATTGCTAACCATCCCCGGTGTCGGCCCTATGGTCGCATCCACATTATTAGCCAGTATTAATGAAGTGAATGATTTTAAAAATGGCCGGCAATTGGCGGCATGGCTAGGACTAACCCCTTCACAATACAGTAGTGGCACGACCAATCGGCTCGGCAAGATAACCAAGCGCGGAAATCAAACGCTTCGGCGGTTACTTATCCATGGTGCAAGAACCGTGATGAACTGGTGCGATAAGAAAGACGACTCACTTAGTCAATGGCTCCAACGGCTTAAACAACGCCAACACGTCTGCAAAGTGACGGTTGCCTTAGCAAATAAGATGGCGCGGATGGTGTTTGTGGTGATGAGCCGCGGACAAGTATTTGATATGAATAAGGCATGTAAAGTGGCGGCATAATACAGCGTTTTTTGCGTAAATAGACTCAAAATGTAAATAGATAAATGTCCATCAAAGCACAACAGCGGTAATGGTATTAATGAGTTAAACGGTTTGTCTTACCCAAAACCTGACCGGGACAGTGGCCTTCGAGGCCATATGGCTGCCAAGGAGGGTAAGACGTCAATTTGGATCTCATTAGGGCGCAACAGACGCCGGATATATGTCGCAAGACCGCGAACCATTAACGACTGATACCCCGTTGTGAAAGGTGATTTATCGATTAGCACAAATTAGTTTGAATAAAGTAGGACATTGACCTTGCTAACCCCAAGGTGACCATATATGTCCCCGCTTTTGGTCCCCGCTTTTGGCCGATAAGCAGAAAAAGGGGACACATTAGCAAAAGCTACCGTCCCCGATTTATTGCGGTTTTGATTAATTTGGGTCGTTGATGATTTCTGGATCAGGACTCAGTAGCATTAGAGTATTGGTACTATTTGTTAATATAAACTGGAATTTTGTTGTGCCTGGTGTGTGGTCCAGATCAACCATTTGCAGCAGTTTACCATCACTGCTTAAGGTTACAGCATCAATAATCTGATCGAATGGGGTTAAAAATCCTGCGCCTACGAACTTTAGATCTTTTCCTGTTTGGTCATCAAGTAGATAAGTGATAGTACTAGCGGCTGTGACTGTAACATCGCCTTGGCATTCAGCGCCTTCGGCATCAGTATAGCTAAAAACAGGTTCACCATTTTCTAGTGTGACGGTAACTTTAATATAGTGCGCTTGACCATAAGTATTTTGCATATAATATTTCCTTGTTGGTTGTTAAAATTTAATATCTTTAATTGACGCTGCTTTAAGTTGCTTAAGTAATGTAGGGGAAGTCTCTAACTCTCCTAAACAATCTAAGGCTTTTGCATAAGGGTATAAGTATTGAGGGTCTTTATCTTTTTTTTGAATGGACTCTAGTCTTCTCTTTGCGCTTAGACAATATTTTTTCATTGAGTTAAGGTCGTTTATATTTTTTGATTGTTTAGCTATTAATAGTTCAGTTTCAGCTAGGCTAGCATAGTGTTTATAATCATTTGGAGCATCTTTAATTAAGTCTTTGAGTAACAAAAATGCTTTATCTAAATATACTAGTGCCTTTTTAGGTTGTTCAAGTATTTGGTAGTAATAAGCTGAGTTTTTAAGGTGGGTGGCCTTAAGTTGTTGGTAACGTTTACTCTTTATAAAGCTTTCACTTTCGCTAGCTAGTTCTACATCTAATGTTTCAGGTGTGTATAGAACTCGTTTGTCTTGAATATTTGCATTAAGTAACATTAGTTGGAGTTTTAGATAGTATAGTTTTACTTTCCATGAAGTATTTTGGTTATCTAAATTTAAAGCTTGTTGTATAACTCGTTCGCCTTGTAATGCATTATCGAAAGCTAGGCTTAGTTGTCCTTGATATTCATATAAAAATGAAAGTCTCTGATATCCAATAGATAGCCTGTCAAGTAAATATCCGTCTGCATCTTTTAACTTACGTTGGGCTTCTAATTCCGATTGCAGTTGTAAGTTAATTGTAATTGCAGAGTTTAAATCCCCAAGAGACACTGCCGCACTCGCTAACCAAGATCGTGCATTCGCAATATCCGCAATCAGCTGGCTATCTTGAGGCGCTTTTGCCAAGGCGAGCAATTTAAGCCTTAGCGACTCTTCAAAATCTTGTTGTGCTTTGGCAAATTCCTGTTGCTTCATCGAAACTGAGCCCAAAGTGTTATGGGCGTAAGAAAGTTCCATGAGCGCATCTTTATCTTCGGGTGCAAGGGCGTACATAGTTTGGCTATAGGCTAAGTATTGCTCGAAAAAAGGGCGCGATGCAGCCCAGTCGCTAACATCATATTTAAGTTGTCCGAGCCAAAATGCATTGGCGCCTAGGGTTTTCAGTAGGGCTAGGTTGTTTGGTTGCAAATTCAATAGCGGCAGCATTTTCTCCTGCGCGGCGAGCAGGGCGCTACGGGCTTCATCGATTTTATTGCGCGAATAGGCCACTTCGCCCATCGCCTCTAGGGTTTGACCATGTTGAAAACGGGCATCAAAACTTAAATGTGCATCATCATCTTGATGGGAAAAATCACTGAAATATTCCAGTGCTTTATTGCTGATACCATCGAGTAAATCCATACGGCCGATGCCGCGCATCTTGTCGGCGAAGTCACCCACCATAAAGCCGAGCAAATCTTCGGCGGCGAGGCGTTTTTGCAGGGCAAGTTTTTCGGCTTCTATGCTGCGCACGCTCATAATGACGGAGGTTAAGGTGAGGACGCACAGCAGGGCGACGGTTAGGCGCCTAGTCCAGCGCAGCATATTGGCGCGTTTGCTGGAGGCTGCGATAAAGGCGGTTTCGGGATCGTCTAAATCGAATAACGGATTTTGGCTGAGGCTTTGGGCCTCTTTCAACGGCTTGCCGTCGGCGAGCAGATAAGCGCTGTGTTTAGCTTCACTGAGCCAACGCTTAGATAAATGCTGTAGGCGACTCTTAATGCTTAAGCTGTCGTTATGCTCACTAATCCAAGCGGTTGCCCGCGGCCAACGGCGTAAAAGTGCTTCGTGTGCGATGCTAAAACAGGGCTCACCATTTTGCAGATGCGACACGAATAAGCGGCTATCGACCATGGCTTGCACTAGGGCGGTTTCGGCCGTGCTTTGTAGTTGTGACCAGCGAGCGGTGCGGCTAGTAATGGACTTTTCATCTTCGCGCAGGGTGACTAATAGGGATAAAATCCGCGGCAGGCTGGCTTTTTCGGCCTCGCTTAAATGGGAAATCGCCTGCTCGGCATTTTTGCCAATCGCCCCTTCAATACCGCCAAGTGCATGATAAACCGAGACTAACAACTTATCGTCGGCGCTGCGCTGCAGATACAGCGCCTGCAAAGTGTATTGCAACATCGGTAGCGCATCTGGGTTGCTGGCGGCATCGCTGCAGAGCATTTCATCGAGCGGCATGGCGGTGTCGCTGTCAACTTCCCAGCTTAAGTTGGCAGCCACTGCGGGCAGACGGATCATTTGTAATAGCTCAGTGCGTGTTGGCGGTGCTAAGTCAAAGTGAGCGCCGCGGGCTTTACCCGCCATTAAGCTTGGGTAATTGACCAATAAAGGATAAAAATCGTTGCGACAGGCACTGATGATAATCACGGCTTTTGAGGTGGCGAGTTGTTCCAATAATTCTATGAACTGGGTTCGTTCGGTATCGCTAAATAGTGGTGATGAGAGCAACACTTCTAATCGGTCGATAAACAAGGCGAAACGCGGCGTTGCATAGGGCTGATTTTTAAGTGCTTGTTTGCACTGCACGATAATATCTTGGATATCTTCAGTAAGCTTGATTGCCAACGTATCGGCGCTCATCCCCTCGAAGACTGGAGTGTCGTTGACTTCCCAATCGAGCATGGCACTGGCCAGATCGGTGAGCAGTTGCCCTTTGCTGACATCGGCAAAATCGAGGCTGCTATAGGCCACAACACCGACGCCATTAAAGCCATTTCCCTTCATTAAATTTGGCAATACCCCCGCATTAATTAAGGAAGATTTACCGCTGCCACTGGGGCCTAAAATCAGACAGAAGGCACGGCCAAAATGGATTTGCTGGCTAATGCGGTTAAGTAAGGTGGTGATTTGTTCGCTACGGCCAAAAAACACCTCGGCATAGTTGGCGCTATAGGCTTGTAACCCGGGAAAAGGTGAGCCGCCTTGCCAAGTTTGTGGGCTGGCGGTGGCTTCGTGCCCCACGGGAAAACGCACTTCGGCTAAGGTGCGATAACCACGTTTGCGAATGGTTTCAATATAAGTGGACTCGGTGGCACTATCGCCTAATGCGCGGCGTAGCTGGTTGATAATCTTGTGTAGTGGATTATCACCCGTATCTATCCCTTGCCAGCAATGACTGACAATTTCATCACTGCTTACGACTTCGTTTGCCCGTTGACACAGAAATAGCAGCACATCCATGGCCTTAGGCTCAAGTTGTTTGACTTGTTTGCCGAGGAGCAGACTGTTGGCGCTGGGATTAACTTGCCATTCACCAAAGAAAAATGTGCTGTCACTCATAGGGTTTTCCATTTATTGAGCAACTATGGATACGTATTATCTTAAGTTGCTTTTATTATTTTTAGATAAAATTGTTATAAAAAGGCTGTGTAACCAGTAAGATTGACGACGTCAAAACCTTGACATTATGCCGATAATAAAAGGTGTTTAAAAGG
Organism: Shewanella sp. JNE2; assembly: GCF_023159115.1. Lineage (NCBI taxonomy): Bacteria > Pseudomonadati > Pseudomonadota > Gammaproteobacteria > Alteromonadales > Shewanellaceae > Shewanella > Shewanella sp. JNE2. The sequence goes on from NZ_CP096169.1 coordinate 1,522,544, forward strand.
ATTGTACCTTGATAATTCTGCAAAGTTTATAACGGCTACATGACGGTATCATCGCACGTCTTGTTGCTAAAGTGTTTGTTGTTTGTATTTTCAGCATGTGGCACGTTAAGTGACAAAGCCATCATCGTAAAAGAGTGAAATAATTCATCCCTTGGGCATGTGCGCGAAAGATTGGTTTAGGATAAAGATATTGGCTTTGGATCCTTCTCGTGCATTTAAAGACTAAACCGATTAGGCTCTTAGGAATAACCAAAGTGGCTAAGACGAGTGTTCATTCGCACTGTTAAGCAAGGCCATGTTTATGGATACGACAATGGAGAATTCGCTTGGCTATAGAACACAATGAGATGGTGAGCACGTTAAATAGATTGCACTGCCGCACAAATTTCACCATTAAAAATATTACCGAATATATGCTGCCTGAGACGAAAGAGGCTTTCTATCTACATTTAGATGGCAAATCGCCGAATCTGATTATTCGCCCCGCATTTGAGGTGTTTTCGGGGGAACTCGCTACTCTTGCTGGGGTGCATGCCAAATACGATTACTTTCATAATGGGGAGATGACGCGTTTCCCTAAGCGTTTGCATAAGAGCCTGACTGAAACCCATTATGGTCTTGCCTTTAGTTTTGACTCGGTTGAAGCCGTACAGCAATTCATTACCCGTTTGAGTGCGATAGTGAAAGGTGCATAAGCTTTTACTGTATAAATCTTTAATAGAAGGCCGCTTAATTTTTCGATTGAACGGTATCTAAATTTTAACCATGCAGTCCTAGGGTTAAATTCCTCAATATCAATGAAAATGAGGAATTTAACTGCTGCCTTTTCACGCGGCTTTTCAGTATATTCATCAGTAGATGAATTTTGTTGGAGCTTGCCATGTCGCTCGTCCCCGGTCGTCCAAAGGGGCTTGTCCCTTTTACCGTCCAACCCACATCACAGCCGTTTATTCCCAGTCGACCAAAGGGGAGTTCTGACGCTCGCCAACGCTTAATTATTGCTGCCTTAAGTCTTTTTAGTCACCGCAGTTATCCAACGGTATCGACCCGTGAAATTGCTCGCGAAGCTGGCGTCGATGCTGCGCTTATCCGTTATTATTTTGGCTCAAAAGCAGGATTGTTCGAACAAATGGTGCGTGAAACCCTTGAGCCAGTATTAGCGCGTTTACGCGAAATATCTGCAGCTCAAGCGCCTAATAATATGAGTGAACTTATGCAAACCTATTATCGTGTTATGGCGCCAAATCCTGGACTACCAAGGTTAATTATGCGGGTATTGCAGGAGGGGGATGGTACAGAGCCCTACCATATTATGTTGTCTGTGTTTGATCATATTTTATCCCTTTCTCGGCAATGGCTCGAATCCACATTAGTCAATGCGGGATACTTAAAAGAGGGGATTGATCCTGATTTAGTCCGTTTAAGTTTTGTGAGTCTGATGGTGTTTCCACTTATTGCACCACCTGTGTTGATGCGACAGTTTGGTTTTAGTGTCGATGCCGATGATTTACAGCGCTTAGCATCGCATAATATGCAGGTTTTTACTCAGGGTGTGCTGCGCGAACCGAGGAATGTGTGATGAGTGCCAATCTTAGCTTTATTATGCGTGTGGGCATGAGTTGTGCACTTTTGCTTTTGGTGGCTTGTACTGAAGAATCACCAAGGGTGCTGGGCACTGTTGAACGGGACAGGCTAACGCTCACCGCTCCCGTCGGGGAACTGATTACTCAAATAAATGTGGTTGAAGGTCAAAGGGTTAAAGCGGGTGAAGTGTTAATTCAGCTCGATGCAACCTCAGCTAATGCGCGCTTAGCCCTGCGCCAAGCTGAGCTTGATCAGGCAAAAGCTAAGCTTTCCGAGGCTGTCACTGGTGCGCGTTTAGAGGATATTGATAGGGCTAAGGCCGTACTCGATGGCGCGAATGCCACTGTGAAAGAGGCTCAGCGAGCTTTTGAGCGAACAAATCGTTTATTTACCACAAAAGTGCTTAGCCAAGCGGACTTAGATACGGCCCGAGCGGCGCGGGATATCAGTTTAGCGAAACAGGCTGAGGCGCAGCAGAGTTTACGTTTGTTAGAAAATGGCACTCGCAGTGAGCAACTCGCGCAGGCCAAAGCAGCGGTTGCTGCGGCCAGTGCCAGTGTCGCAGTTGAGCAAAAAGCTTTAGCAGATTTGAGCTTAGTGGCAGCGCGTGATGCCGTTGTCGATACTTTGCCTTGGCGCGAGGGCGATCGTATCGCCGCAGGCACTCAGTTGATTGGTTTACTGGCGAGCGATAATCCCTATGTGCGGGTATATTTGCCTGCGACTTGGTTAGACAGAGTGAAGGCGGGCGATAGCGTGAATATCCTGGTGGACGGTCGTGAGGCACCGATTGCGGGTACAGTGCGCAATATTCGCAGTCAACCCGCTTACACACCGTTTTATGCGCTCAATGAACGCGATCGTGCACGGCTGATGTATCTAACGGATATCACAATTTCCAGCGCGGGTCAGGATCTACCTACTGGCATGGCATTAGAAGTTGAACTCGATGTGTTGCAACTCGATGTGCTGCAAAGAGTGCAGCAGCCATGAGCCAAACCGATTTTGCTATTCAGACCCAAGGCATGACCCGCGCCTTTGGTGGTATTAATGCGGTAGAAAACCTTGATTTAGCCATTCCCAAGGGGACAATTTACGGATTTCTCGGCCCCAATGGCTGTGGAAAATCCACCTCGATCCGTATGTTGACTGGGCTACTGAGCCCAACGTCCGGGAATATTCGTGTCTTGGGTGAAACCTTACCCGGCGCCGAGGAAAAATTACGTCGCCGCATTGGCTATATGACGCAGAAATTCTCCCTATACGATAATCTTTCAGTGCGGGAAAACCTTGAGTTTGTCGCGCAAATTTATGGGCTTACCCGCCGTCAGTCCCAGCAGCGCTTAGCGGAGTTATTGACGCTTTACGATTTAGTCGGCCGCGAGAAACAAATGGCGGGCTCCATGAGTGGCGGTCAGAGGCAGAGATTAGCCCTCGCGGCCGCGACTTTACATCACCCAGAATTGTTGTTTCTCGATGAACCCACCTCGGCTGTTGATCCTGAAAATCGCCGCGAGTTTTGGGAGCGGTTGTTCGATCTCTGCGCCCAAGGCACCACGATACTGGTGTCGACTCACTATATGGATGAGGCCGAGCGTTGCCACGGTTTAGCGATTTTGGAGCGGGGGATAAAGCGCGCCGATGGTTCACCGCAGCAATTGATGGCGGCCATGGGCGCACGGGTACTCGAAGTTTCGGGTGATGATTTACGCACATTAAAACAATCGCTGATGAGTGAGTCTGCCGTGTTGTCGGCGGCGCAAATTGGTAGTCGTTTACGGGTATTAGTGCGAAGCGATATAGCCGATCCGTTAGCTTGGCTTAAACCAAAAATCGCAAATAGAGCGATGGAAGAAGTGCGTGCCAGCCTAGAGGATGTGTTTGTGACTTGCACGGGCGAGCGCTTGGCCGCTCACGCCAAGGAGGCTAGCCATGTGGCGTAGAATTTTTGCAATTGTGGTTAAAGAGCTGCGGCAATTGTCTCGGGATCGCATGACCTTTGGCATGATAGTGATGATTCCTTTAGTGCAACTGATGCTGTTTGGTTATGCCATCAATACCGATGCGCGCCACTTGCCCGCGGGTCTGGTGAATTTAAGCGATTCGGCCTATAGTCGCACACTGATACAGGCGGTTGAAGCAACGCAAGTGGTGGATTTTAAACAGCGTTATCTAAGCGCGGCCGAGGCCGAGGCGGCGATCACTCGCGGTGAAGTTAAAGCTGTACTTTATTTACCCGCCGATCTCGATGAGCGTTTAGTGCGTCATCCTAGCTTTGCTGACCAGCAATATTTAGCGCAACCCGTCGGTCAATGGCTGGTGGATGGCTCGGATACCGTAGTCGCCTCAACCATTCGCAGCTTAAGGCAAATGCCGCTGGATGAAATTGCAGGTCGGGCGCTAAAAACTGCTACGCCGAGTTTTGAAGTAGTGCAATATTTCAACCCTGAACAGCGCTCTGTGGTCAACATAGTGCCCGGCCTGTTGGGGGTGATTTTGACTATGACCATGGTGATGTTTACTTCCGCCGCCATAGTGCGCGAGCGCGAGCAGGGCAATATGGAATTTTTGATCACCACACCGGTTAGGCCACTGGAGTTGATGCTCGGTAAAATTGTGCCCTATGTGTTGGTGGGTTTTGTGCAAGTGACGATTATTTTGAGTGCTGGGCATCTGCTATTTGACGTACCTATTCGCGGTGGGCTCGATTCCATTGCCCTTGCCGCCATGTTGTTTATTTGTGCCAGTTTAACCTTAGGTTTAGTGATCTCGACGATGGCGAAAACCCAACTGCAGTCGATGCAGATGACGGTATTCGTGTTGTTACCTTCTATTCTGCTATCTGGCTTTATGTTTCCCTTTGATGCTATGCCCATCGCCGCGCAGTGGATTGCCGAAGCCTTACCCGCAACGCACTTTATGCGTATGTCTCGGGCGATAGTGCTGCGGGATGCCCAAGTGATGGATCTGCAATTTGATGCCCTGTGGATGATAGGTTTTACCTGTATTGGGTTGCTTATTGCGAGTTTGCGATTCTCGAAACGCTTGGATTAGATCGTGCAATTGTTAGAGTTATGATATAGCGCAAATTATCGATAAACAGTCCTGTTAAGCCCTTGAAATAGATGTTACTTAATTAAGATTTACCTTACACTGCGACGCAATATGTGTTCCTCATTTATTTACCACCACCGCAGTTAGTCTTCTCAATAAACAGACTGTTCGCGTTTTAACTGGATTTATGCGCGTCTAGGTTTGATATCGGGTGGGTGAGCTAGGATTGGGAACCGCCATTATGCTTAGCGAAGGAAATTCATTATGCCTCCCATTATTTGTCATAGCGCGCTCGATGCGGTTTCATTAATTCAAAGCGGTGAATACCTGTGGACCCATTCCATGGGGGCAACGCCAAGAATTTTATTAGATGCGTTGGCGCAGCACGCACTGACTAAAGATAATCTCACGCTATTACAATTGCATACCGAAGGCGCAGAATCCTTAAGCCACCCTAGTTTAAAAGGACATTTACGCCATCGTTGTTTTTTCGGCGGTGTGCCCACTCGGGCATTATTACAAAGTGGCGATGCGGATTATGTGCCGATTTTCCTCTCGGAAGTGCCCAAACTCTTTCGTAGCGGCGAGCAAAAAATCGATACCGCGATTATCCAAGTGTCGCCGCCCGATAAACATGGTATGTGCTCCTTAGGGATTTCAGTCGAAGCCACGCTTGCGGCTTGCCAAGTGGCGGGTAAAATTATCGCCCATATTAATCCACAAATGCCGCGCACCCACGGCGATGGCTTTATCCATATCGACCGTTTTGCTGCTGTGTATGAACAGAGTGCGGCCCTGCCGATTCATTCTTTCTCGACTGGTGATGCCGTGAGTTTGGCCATCGGGAAACACGTCGCGCAATTGGTGCCAGATGGTGCCTGTTTGCAGATGGGCATAGGCGCTATTCCCGATGCGGTGTTGTCTTGTTTGACAGGGCACAAGGACTTAGGCGTTCACACTGAGCTATTTTCTGATGGCATTTTGCAACTGGTTGAAAAAGGCGTGATTAACAATAGTAAAAAGTGCTTTTATCCCGGAAAATTGGTCACAGGTTTTGCCCTTGGTAGCCAAAAACTATATGATTATGTTGATGATAATCCAGCGGTGATTTTTATGGATATTCAGCAAGTGAATGACACCGCAATTATCCGTAAAAACCCCAATGTGATGGCGATTAACTCGGCGTTGCAGGTCGATCTTTCAGGGCAAGTGTGCGCTGACTCCATTGGCACTAAAATTTATTCGGGCGTGGGCGGGCAGATGGATTTTATCCGTGGTGCGGGGTTATCCGAAGGTGGACGCTCCGTTATTGCCCTGCCAAGCACTGCCGCAGGTGGGACGCTTTCTCGCATTGCCAGCGTGTTATCACCCGGCGCAGGGGTTGTTACCACTCGAGCCCATGTGCATTACATAGTGACCGAATACGGCGTGGCGAATTTGCGCGGCCGCAGCCTACGCGAACGGGCACAAGCGCTGATCGCCATCGCTCACCCAGATTTTAGGGAACAACTAAGTCGTGATGCCTTTGATGTGTGGGGATTAAATCTATAGCATTGTAAATTATGGTGTTATGGCTTGCTATCGAGTTTGCAGTGGAGCAAGCTCGCTGAGCGTAAAGGGTTGGTTTTAATACGTCGTTTAATAGCGGTAAAGAGTCATTTATCTGTCCCGATATGGTATAAACTCTTGGCGGGTTTGACCGACAGATTTATAAAGAAAGGAGTCAATAATTTAAATGGATGAGATTGAATTAAAAGCATATTTAACAGAGAGGGTGTTATCTTTTTGTACGCGCTGGAACAGTATCGAAAATACCCTCTATACCGAAAGAACTGCCGAAGAAGATAAGCTACGGCAGGAATTGCCAGTGGCTGAATTCCATTATGCGAAGCAAACCGATTGGTTTACTTTACTGAGTGAGCAAATAGCGCCATTATTTGACGATTTTTGCACCGATAAGCCCCGTATTTACGGCGGAAAAGTGCGTAATTCCTTCGGGTTTCCTTCAAAATTTAATGGTTGCGATCATCCTCTTGAAGTGCAAATTACTTTAAAAAATAAAAGCAGAGCCGAAATCTATATTAAAACCAACACTAAGTTCGAAGATGAGTATTTGTTTATTGCTCTCAAAAAAGCCGATGAATGGCGTATCGATAGCTATAAAAATCGTCGCTATGGCAATGAGAAATGGAGCGTACAAATCCTTTAATTCAGCTTGTTCTCAATGCTTGACGTCAGTAAAAAATGACTAAAAGCATTGAGTTTAGTAACGTCGGTTTAATTTAAGTGACGCACTGAGACACAAAAAATATTGTGTAAATGGAACATCTTTATGCCATTAGATAATGCTCTTATTGCTCGAATCAAAGCCGAGATATTGCGGTTTACAACGGTTGAGGTTGAGCAATTTTTATTAGCTCATCCAGATAAAACCTTTTATGCCTTTGCTTTTGACACCCATGCGGAATATGCAGAATTAAATCTTTGTTTTAATACCGAGGCAGATTTTCAGCAGCGATTGACCTATTACCAGTCTGGGGAATGGGCTGAGTCATACCAAAGCCCTGAGGCAATCCAAGAACTTAAATTCAATACAGGTGACTGGGAGTATCAATGTTTTAGTACATGTTATGTGCTTTCAGAGGATGAGTTGCAGACGATTCAACAGAGCTTACCCGAGGATGACTTTAGTGAGTGGGAGGAGATAGTGCGGCAAATACGCGCAGTGTTTAACGAATGCCTAGTGCAGTTTACCCAAACAGAAGTCTATCAAGCGATTCCTAAAACCGATGGTTTTATGGCCTTTAGTATCGACCATGATGAAGATGTATCGGATATTGTGATGTCACCAGTCTTGTCGTAGTGCTCAACTTTATTGTTTTAATTTGGTTGTGTGTCTATTGTAAATCGAATGCAGTTACTCACGTGACTGGCATCATCCCCTCCTTAACGACCGTCAATCCGTGGCGGTTCTACTATGATGTGTCATCACCCTTTCATTTTTGCCGTCATTCCCGCAACGCTTTCTCTTGCTTCTGACTTCCACAATACATCTTTAATTTAAATGTTATACATATAATGTATTTTATAGATTGGTTAACTGGGTCAATAAACGGCCATGAAAAACTCATTACAATTGCATTGGATTTGTATATTCATTTTTAAATTTGATATGGGGTATTTAAATGGAAGGTTTGCGCCGCCTGCTAGGAAACATGACGGTAACCAATAAGTTAAGGCTTGGTTTTGGGATCTTGTTATTGCTGATATTTATTGTGGCAGCGGCTGGATACAGGGGACTTACCTCAATCGATATCAGCAGTAGTCGGTTGGAGTTTATTGCCAATGTCGATAAAACATTGCTTGCGGCCAAGGCTGCACGATTAGAATTTATCGCAAATGGCGATTTAACCAAATTGGATGAACTCCAGAGCTTAATTGAAAATACAAAAAGCGGTTTACAGCAACAATTGTCAGCGTCTAGCGATGCCCACGATCGGCAGTATCTTCAAGAATCGCTAGTGGCGATGGATCGGTATCATCAATCGATAAATCAGTTTAGTGATGTGTTTAAGCATAAACAGGAATTGAAAGTCACGGGGGCTCAAGTGGGGGCCAAGTTGGTTGCCACCTATGCGGAGCTGGTCGATAGAATGACCAACAGGGCCCAAGCGACACAAAATACTGAATTATTAAAAGATGCCTTAAGTGTTAGCCAGCAAATGACCATGTTACGTTATCACATCCGAGGCTATGTCTATGATGCTAGTGATCTTAATTTAAAAACGGCAAAAGATGCCATTGCTAGATTGTCACAGACTATCGCCACACTTAAGGGGGAGGATACCGCACAAGCCATCCAGATATTGGACCGTTACGACCATGATATTGATGCTATGGTCAATGTTAACCGTGATATGGATAACCTAGCCCAGTCAATGGGCGGCGCAGCACAAACATTGATGGTGAATATTCGTGAATTAGTTGACATCCAAAAGCATCGACGGGCAGACGCTGATGCCCAAGCAAAGGCCGTGGTACTTGGCGCGTTAATTGTCGCCTTGGTTGTCGGCCCCTTACTTGCGTGGTTAATCAGTGGACAAATTGTCGGGCCACTTAAACAAACTCTCCTTACGGCGAGAAAAATTGCCGCAGGTGATTTAAGCAGCACTATCCACTCCGAGCGTCAGGATGAGATGGGGGAACTATTGCGTGCCATGGGTGAAATGAATAGCACCCTTAAGCAAGTGCTGACACAAATAGGCGATAGCGTGGTGCAGTTGGCTTCATCGGCTGAGGTGCTTTCTGCGGTCACTGAACAAAATAGTGCGGGTATGCAAAATCAGCGTAGTGAAACTGACCAAGTTGCCACCGCGATTAATGAAATGGCGGCGACAGTGCAAGAGGTATCTACCAGTGCTGAAAATGTCGCGCTAGCGGCTAAAGAGGCGGATCACACCACTGCGATAGGTAATAAAAAAGTTATCGAAGCGGTCAGTCAAATCGAACTGTTAGCCAAGGAAATAGCGACCACGGCACATGCGATGGAGCGCTTACAATCGGAAAGTGACAGTATCGGTTCCGTCCTTGATGTGATCAAATCGATTGCACAACAGACCAATTTACTCGCGCTAAATGCGGCCATTGAAGCAGCAAGAGCAGGTGAGGCGGGACGGGGATTTGCAGTGGTGGCCGATGAGGTGCGAAGCCTTGCGAGTCGAACACAATCCTCTACCGAAGAAATTGAAAATATGATTGTTAATTTGCAAAAGGGGACACTGGAGTCGGTACAAATGATGACCAAAAGCCGGACATTGAGTGATGGCGCCGTGTCATTATCCCGCGAAGCGGGTGAAATGTTAGTGGATATTGCCGATGCGGTTAGCCGTATCCAAGATATGACACATCAAATCGCGGCTGCCTCGGAAGAACAAAGCGCCGTGGCAGAAGAGATTAATAAAAGTATTGTGAGAGTGAGGGATATTGCCGAGCAAACCGCTGATGGCGCGGCAGAAACAGCGCACTCCGCTGATGATCTTGCTAGCCTTGGTGTTACGTTAAAAGGGTTACTAAGACGTTTTCAGTTATAGGTTTTGATCTTATTCGTGAGCATTACTGACCATGATAAAGAGGTCATAGATATGCTTAATGTTATGATTTATATCATTTAAATTTCTACGGCCTATGATGTTAGTAGGCCTTGATTTCCAATTGCTCGATTATCTGGTTGCCTTGTTCAAGCCCTACATGGTTAACAATCATCGTTTTAATTAGCTCAACATAAGTTGGCTGGATATTGAAGTTATCATCGAAAATGGCTTCATCCGCTTCAGTGATAAGGGCCGCAATCTCATTAAAGCAGCGAGACATTTGGGCTAAATCGGTAAAAAGAAGACTGGGCTCCCAATGGCCTGCACCATGACGAGCGAAAAGAATATGCCCGTCCTTTAAATGATAAATTAAGGGGTCGCCATGGGAGCTTGCCAACACTAACCAATTGTTATCCCAAGCAGGTTCCCGCGCTCGGGTGATACCGTGCCAGCGATAACCCATTTGAAAATCGATTAGGTCTTCACATCTTGGAAATTCAAATAGGGCAAAACCGATATCGAGTTGGCGTGAGTCAGGAATCGCCGTGCTTAAAAACGGTTTTAATGCTGGTGGGATTATTAAGTCCATCGCGGTTACATTCCTTTGTGATTGAAGCGTACAACTGATTTTTACGCAGTAAATGTGTTGCCCAAAGTACTATTAAGCTGATTTCCCCATGCACTCTGCTAGCAATTTGACGAAAAAATCGCTGCCTTTGCGTTCGCAAAAGGCGATGTTGCGCTCGGGGATAGTTTCGGGGTCATTGTAGTTAGCAAGAGCTAACTCCATACTAGCTTCGCGAATAATATGCAGGGTTGGATAAGGCGCGCGGTTGGTAAAATTCGCCGCCGAATCCTGTGGTTCGTCCTCGAAACAATAGTCGGGATGAAAGTGTGCAAGTTGATAAACGCCTTCGTAGTCGTTATCGAATAACTCGTCATTTGCTATATCGACGAGGTCAAGATAAGCATAAAAACCCTCAAAACCTCGGGGCAGAATAAACAGCGTAGTTTCGACTTCGGGGTGCGCATCAAGATATTGGCATTCTTCGATGAGCACCTTGAGCACGAGTTTGACTTTAGTTTGTTCCACCACAAGATAGCGAATACTGCCGCGCTCGACTTCGTGTCTGGCGAAGGGGCAAATATTGTATTTCATGATCACTTTTTTCACCCAGTTGTCGGTTTGTTGAATGATCATGTCAATTTCGTTCATGGCGGTGGTTTGCTCGTACTTAAAAATTAGGGGGCGATCATAGGGATGATAGACGCCACAAGCAAGACTGCCATAGTGATATTAAATATCTTCTGCTGCCGCTCATTTTTCAAAATCCGCTTCAGGGCCACTCCAAAACCAAGCCAGACAATAGCACAGGGAAACGCGACACATAAAAACACCGTCGCAATCGTGATGATTTGCGGAGTTAATTCCTGCTGCACTGAGGTAAAGGTCGCAATTGCACCCACCGCCATAATCCAGCCTTTAGGGTTAACCCATTGAAAGGCTGCCGCTTGAATAAAACTAAAAGGTTTTGCAATGGCCTTACCTTCCATCTTGCTACTGCTATTAGCAATCAACCAAGACAGATATAAAAGGTATACGATGCCGATGACTTTAATGACTTGATGGATAATAGGATAGGCTTGGAATACCGCGCTTAAGCCTAGACCAATGGCTAAGATCATGGTCGGGAAACCGAGGCTTATGCCCATCAGATGTGGAATACTGCGTTTAACGCCGAAATTCACCCCTGAAGTCATCAGCATAATATTATTTGGCCCTGGGGTGATCCCCGATGAAAAGGCAAATAACGCGATAGCGAGTATTAACTCCATAGATAGATCTCATACCTGTAATTGTCGTTTTTGGCATTGTGATAGGGAGATTTTCCCTCAAATTTAAGCGCAGTTGCTATTTCACTCACAGACGCTCGGCGAGGCATTCTAGCGGGTAAATTTGGCCGCGCCTATATGTCGTATGGCGTCGATCTCAAAAAATACGATAAAGGTTCTGTACTATCGATGAAATGCTGTTATCTCTGCCCACAACCCAAACGGTGAAATAGGACGATCGACGTTTAAATAATAAGGTACTTCTAGCACACGATTTGTTGTTTTAGAGATTGCTAATTCAATTATTTGAAGAGATGATTATGCCTCGAGCAACATCGACGTATCGTTGATTTTTCAATATTGATAGTCAGTGTTGCAGCAGTGATATGTCTAACAAGGTTGTGAACTTAGCGTCTGATGGCGCGATTAGTACTTGGGCGTGTTGACGTTTCGAGATTAAATTTTGTTCGCTCTGGCAAGCTCGTGATCGCGAAACGAGGAGTGACGTGTAGTTATTCTACTCAAATGACGAGTGACAAAGAGCAAGAGCTTGCCAGACGAACCCTTCGGGCAGCGTTTGGCTGGCGTTTTTGCTGCGTTATCGCCCGTTTATGTAGAATAACTACACTGCACGGGCTTTGCCTTGCATAAAAGCCAGCCAACTCGCTGCAAAAATAACCCTGAAACGTCAACACGCCCTTAATAAAGGGAAATTATTATGCCACAAAGTATCTTTGTTAATCTGGCTGTTGAGAGCGTTCAGAAATCACGCTATTTCTACTCGGGACTTGGTTTTGCTATCAATGAGCAATACAGCAATGAACAGGCAGCCTGTGTTGTTATAGCGGACAATATTTTTGTGATGCTGCTGGCTAAGCCGTTTTTCTCAGGCTTTACGGATAAGGCGATTGTCGATGCCCATGCCATGACTGAAGTGCTCAACTGCCTTGACTGCGAAAGTCGGCAACGTGTCGACCAACTAGTTAAGCTCGCAGAGCAACATGGCGGTAAAGCCTATCGTGAAGCCAAGGATCAGAGTTTTATGTACGGCCATGCGTTTGAAGATCCCGATGGGCATATCTGGGAACTTGTCTACATGGAAGCGCAAGGTTAGTGCATCCACATACAAATTCATCTAAACCAAGCTTGTCCAATAATAGCGCGCGTTGTGTGACTTAAGCTGTACACAACGCAGCGCGCCTATGTTTAATTAACCAGCCTATCTTAAGCTGACTTATTCCCTCGATTGGAAATATGAGTCTCGAGAAATTCCTTCATAAAATCAAAATCATCCACATTCATTTCTCTAGGCGTGAACGACACTTGGGCGGAAATGTGGGAAAAGTTGATCGTGAAGGTAGGAATACCCCTTCTACTTTTTAGGTATTTTGTACTGGCAATCTCATCCAAAGGAACAAACAGTTGCTTCATCTCAAAAAGATGAAATTCGGCATCGTAAACATGAAAAATGAGGCCTTCTTGATAGATATCGATGTAATAGCCATCTGGCCCCGCTTCGGCTAATTTCCTTTGTTCATTTTTAGCGGCTTTGCCTAGTCTTATCGATTCAGAAATGATCAAGAAGACGAAGAAAAATGCCATCACAACGGCTAAAACGACAACAATAGTAAATCCTATATCCCATGGTTCTGTCGATAGCGATGTGGTCAGTTCCTTCCAAGGACCGCTTGCTATTATCAGCGGGATTATCAAGAGCAAAAATATTCCTGATTGCTTACTACGTAATTTTTGTTGGAATGCACAGCGACGGATAAAATTTTGAGGTCCTTGTTTCATCAAGAATATTCCATATAAAGATGTTCTTTACTTTGGGGAAGCCGAGCGCCATTTTCATCCATATGAACGCAGGGCGTGAGTGCTAATGAGTTATTGCAAGATGAGGGTAATCAATCATGCTAAACACTGGTACTGCACCAATGCTTTGGGTATGAGCCTGTTGAGGTTCTACTCTCAGCATGTCGTTCAGCATATCGACGTTCTACTTAAGCTATCTAGACGCTTTACTACTGTCATCTAACGGTTTAGCAATGAGTGTGCTGACAGCCATAACGGATTTCAACACACTCATTTGACATGGATTTTACCTTATATCAGTCAGTTAACGCCACACTCACTTCATAGGCACTAAATTTACGGATATTAATCACCCCCGTATCAAAGAGTAAATATTGGCCTTTAATTCCCTGCAAAATCCCGCTGACAACGGCTTCCTTATCAAAATTATGTGAGGTGATTTTTTTGGGGAAGGTATCAATCGGATAATGAATTGTTTGAATCTCTTCCTGCAAGCGATCGATGCGGTAGTTGCCTTTTTGCATACCGATTTCATGTAGCTTTGCTTCAATTTGCGGGATCAGTTCCGCAGCCTTAGCATTTAAATCGATATCGTCGGCATGGCCCTTTAACATGGCTTGCCAATGGGTTTTGTCATTAACCAATTTAGCGAGTTCGACTTCAACTAAACCTGAAAGCTGCCTTGTTGAGACTTTAAATATCGGTAAACCTTGGGTGGCACCTTGGTCTATCCAACGGGTGGGCAGTTGAGTATGGCGGGTAATGCCGACTTTAACGCCTGAAGTATTGGACAGATACACATAATGTGGCACGAAACAGTGGTTTTGCGCCCAATCGGGTTCGCGGCAAGTCCCTTGGTCGTAGTGACAGGTTTCTGGTTTCATAATGCACATATCACAGCTAGCCAGTTTTTGCATACACACAAAACAATGCCCCTGCGAATAACTCTTTTTGGTCTTTTTACCGCAATTACAACAATAAATATTGCCTGTATGCGTCAAGGTGAGTGATTTACCTATTAAAGGATTGAGTGGCAGTAATTCATCCCCAACAATGAGCTGGTATTGTACTTGCTGCGCATCATCTAGTTGTGCGCGCATCTTTTTTAGCGTTCCTAACATGGGTATTCCTATTTTTGTGTGCATCTTGGTGCTCATCAAGCGTTAAGTGCACACATTATCTTTAATGTCACTGCGTGGTTGGCAGTATACAAGATTATCCAAACCAGTTTAGATAGGATTTTTTATTAAGAGAGTCGATTGATAGTAAGTTGAGAGAGCCGGTTGGAGCAGTCTCTCCACGATAACGGAGACAAAATGCCGTAGTTACTCGGCGGCATTTTGTCTTTTAGCTATTTAGTCTTGAGATAAAGTGCAATGTTAACGGCTCAATCGGTCAAGCACGAGATCATCCCCTAGGGCATAGAGAGATTCAGCAAGTTGATCTTCTTGGGCTGTATCGGTTAATCCAAGGCTAATCGTTGCGCGAAATAAGGCGATACCCGTGTGACCAGCGGTTTCATATTGGCTGCTAAATTGTTCGATATTGATCCCAAGTGCATTAATTTTATTTGAAATATCAAGTACTAGCCCAGGTCTGTCGTAGGCGACAAGGCTGTAGCTTAAGCGTTTAATGGGCTTGAGGGATACCGATGTTTTAGCATAGGTGAGGGTGAGGCCATCAATGCATTCTAGGGCTTCGATTAATTCGTCCATGCGCATTGAGGGGAGTTCGAGTAACAAAATAGCGGCAAAGACACCGTCAATATGGCGGAGTTCTGAGTCGAGCCAGTTACCACCGTGACGGCTTACCGCATGGGCAATTTGTTCAACTAATCCTTTTCTATCAGGTGCTTGTAGTGTGATCAAATATCGTAGCATAGTGACTGACTCCTATTTTGTATAAAAGGCACCTGTTTTAAAACGGGGTGTAACACAACTGTCATCTTTGCGTCATATAATCCAACGCACTTAGAATGAAGGATGTTGTTATTGCTCAGTTTACGTTCAAACAGTGTAAGCATAGCACTCAGCAAATCCTAGCGAAAAACGCTAGCTATTAATAAATAGAGGTTCTTAATGGAAAGTCAGGTCACTCAACCTGGTTCTGCGTCTCACAATATGTTGAAAGGTGGACGTTCAAGTCGCAGGGCATTTAAGGATAAAGCGGCTCAAATTGGGGTCACTATTGGCGGCACTATGGTGTTTGTCGCCCTATTGTTGATCTTCTTTTATTTGCTGTATGTGATAAAACCCATTTTTGATAGTGCGGATGTGACGCCTATAAAAACGGTGAGTTATCAGCATGCCGATACTGCGACGCTTATGGTTGGCGTCGATGAACAAAATGAGGTCATGTACCGTGTCTCCGTTGATGGTCAAGTGGATTTTTACACTGTGGCTGACGGCAGTTTGCTCTCATCTTTTTCGCAGTCACTACCAGAGGGCGTGACAGTGACAAGTGCTGCGGTAGCTGCACCGAGTGAACAACGCTTCGCACTAGGATTAAGCAATGGTCAAGCTTTGATAGTGGGGATTGAGTTTGGTTTAACTTACCCAAATAACAAGCGCTTGATCACCCCTAAATTACGTTACCCTGCTGGCGAAGCCCCTGTCACTATTGACGAGTCAGGTGCGACAATTACCAAACTTACTTTTATTTATAGCTCAGATAAGATGAGCTTTGCCTATAAAGATCATCTTGGGATTTGGCGTTTAAGCCGCCTCGAAGGTCAAGAGAATCTGATGACTGAGCAGGTTGAATGGACGACCACGACGTCGATTATTCAAGATGCACCTAAAAAAGTGGCTCAGCAGTTGATGACGCCAGACCAGCGTCAGTTGATGTTGCAAATGGGCAACAAAGTCTTTGTATACGATATCCGTGATGCTGAAAATATTGAATTAATGCAAGTGATTGATGCTGAGAAGGATAAGTCAAAGGTGAATCAGATAGCGCTGTTAGCGGGCGCTAGCTCTATTTTGGTCAGCTATGACTCAGGTGTGGTTGCTCAGTACTTTCAAGTCAATGGTCCTAAAGGTCGCTTATATCAGGAAATCCGTGAGTTTAATGACTTACCTCCTATTGCCTCTATCGCCTCTGAATTTTACCGTAAGAGTTTTGCCGTAATCAGCCCAGAAGGGGAGTTGTCATTACTCTACACCACAAGCCATCGTGAACTCTTTGACGAAAAATTTGATCTTAAAAACCCCGGTATGATGGGTTTTAGCCCTCGCTCAAATAGCTTAGTGGTTGAAGCGGATAAGAAGCTACATATCTTCAGTGTGGAGAACTCCCACCCTGAAGTGTCATGGACCGCTATGTGGAACAAGGTTTGGTACGAAGGTTATCCTGAGCCTAAATTTGTATGGCAATCCACCTCTGGCTCCGATGACTTTGAGGCCAAGTTAAGTTTAATGCCATTAGCCTTTGGCACGATGAAAGCGGCACTTTATGCCATGTTGTTTGCGGTGCCATTATCCATTGCTGGCGCTATTTATACGGCTTACTTTATGTCACCTAAAGTGCGCGCTTTAGTTAAACCAACAATTGAAATTATGGAAGCTTTGCCAACGGTGATTTTAGGTTTCTTGGCGGGACTCTGGTTGGCGCCGCTGATAGAGGAACATTTACCCGGTATTTTAATTCTCTTGGTGTTATTGCCGACATCTATCCTGACCTCAGCCTATGCTTGGAGTCGATTACCTGTCCAATGGAAACAGCGTTTGCCCGAGGTATATCAAGAGCTTATGCTTATCCCCGTGATTTGTTTTATCGGTTGGTTCTCCTTTGCCATTAGTCCGATGATTGAAGTCGCCCTGTTCGATGGTAACACCCGTCAGTTTATCACTAATGAGCTGGGTATCACCTTCGATCAACGTAACGCGCTGGTGGTGGGTATCGCCATGGGCTTTGCGGTGATACCAACCATTTTCTCGATTGCTGAGGATGCCATTTTTTCTGTACCTCGCCATCTTTCAAACGGCAGTTTGGCGCTAGGTGCTACACCTTGGCAAACCTTAACGCGAGTCGTGCTATTAACCGCAAGTCCTGGGATTTTCTCCGCGGTAATGATGGGGCTAGGGCGCGCCGTGGGCGAAACCATGATTGTACTGATGGCAACAGGTAATACCGCGATTATGGAATGGAGCGTGTTTGAAGGTATGCGTACCTTGGCTGCGAACATTGCAGTAGAAATGCCAGAGTCGGCGATTGGTAGCTCCCATTATCGTGTGCTCTTCCTCGCGGCATTTGTGTTGTTCGTATTTACCTTCTTCTTTAACACCATTGCTGAAGTGGTGAGACAGCGTCTACGTGACCGCTATAGCTCGCTGTAACGGAGATAAGATAATGACTTTAAATACTATTTCGCCAATGACCTTGAGAGGTTTGTGCAATGGGTAAGTGGGTAAAATCAGGCTCGCCGTGGATTTGGATGACAGGCGGAGCGGTGAGCATCAGTTTGATTGCGGTATTGGGCTTATTACTGCTGATAGCATGGCGTGGCTTAAGTTACTTCTGGCCTGCGGATATTTATCAATGGGAGCTTGAGGATAGTTCGGGTGTTCGCTCAACCTTAATCGGTGAGATTTACGATAGGGAAGAAGTCCCATCTGAGCGTCTTATTGCTGCTGGACATGTGTTTAAAGAGCCTCCTGCCGAGTTTGTAACCCGTTACTTAGTCAAAACCGGTAACCGTGAATTTGTTGGCTTAGATTTCCGTTGGATATTAGCGACTGACATTATTAGTCGCTCCGTTCCTGAGGATGTCGCCATGATTGAGCGTACTAAAAACGGTAACTTTTATGGTTATCCGGTGGCAGTAATAGAAGATGGTAAGCGCCTTGATTTAGTGAATGATGCTATAGAGTCATCACTGATGGAACATATTGACCGAGCGGTAGCCCTGTCGGACAAGGCACTCAAACTACAAAAGCAAGATATTGGTGCCATTAACTACGCAATCGAAAGACTGCGTTTAAAAGAGCGTCGTTATGAGTTAGATGGTGAGCTGACAGATAGCCGTAAGTCAGAACTGGCTACGGCGAAGGAGGCCCTCCAGAAAGATTACTTAGTGCTGGAAAAAGAACTCTTTACCCTACGTGATGAGGCTGCCCGCGATTCGGTTATCGTGCGCGATATGCGTGGTGTTGAAGTGGAGTTAAAGCTTGATTCGGTTTTGGATGTGACCTATGTGAATCATTTGGGATTGCTGGGTAAAGTACGCCATTGGTTTGTGGGCCTAGGTCGATTTATGAAGGATGATCCCCGTGAAGCCAATACCGAAGGCGGAGTGTTTCCGGCGATTTTTGGCACCGTATTCATGGTATTGCTTATGGCAATTATTGTGACGCCTTTTGGTGTAGTTGCGGCAATTTATCTGCATGAATACGCCAAAAAAGGGCCGATCACTAAGATGATCCGTATCGCCGTAATTAACTTAGCAGGTGTTCCTTCCATTGTTTATGGTGTATTCGGTTTAGGTTTCTTTGTCTACATGATGGGCGGTTCCATCGACCAATTGTTTTACGCTGAAGCCTTACCTGCGCCCACATTTGGCTCGCCTGGGGTGATTTGGTCGGCGCTGACATTGGCGATTCTGACTCTCCCTGTCGTGATTGTATCGACAGAAGAAGGGTTAAGTCGGATCCCAAGCGCCGTGCGTCAAGGCAGTTTGGCTCTGGGTGCCACTAAGGCCGAAACCCTGTGGCGGATTGTGATCCCGATGGCAAGCCCTGCGATCATGACGGGTCTGATTTTAGCCGTTGCTCGCGCTGCCGGTGAAGTGGCGCCGCTGATGTTGGTGGGTGTGGTGAAATTAGCACCGACATTACCACTGGACTTTAACTTCCCGTTTGTGCATTTGGAACGTAAGTTCATGCACTTAGGGTTCCATATTTATGATGTTGGCTTCCAGAGTCCTAACGTCGAAGCGGCGCGTCCTCTGGTGTATGCGACCTCCTTCTTGCTGGTGACTGTGATAGTGGCACTTAACTTAACAGCCATTAGTGTACGTAATCATTTACGTGAAAAATATCGTTCGCTTGAGCACTAACCAGCGATTATCCTGAAAGTATTAGGACTGAATATGATTTCTATAGATTCAACAGCAATGAAAACGAACACCTTTGATTTGGCGAACTTAAGCCAGAACGATACCGCTCTGGAGATCCGCAACTTAGATTTGCGCTATGGCGATAAGCAAGCGCTGTTTAATGTATCGATGAAGATCCCCAAGAAGCAAGTCACTGCCTTTATCGGCCCCAGCGGGTGTGGTAAATCGACCTTACTGCGCTGTATTAACCGTATGAACGATTTAGTGGATAACTGCTATATCGACGGCGAGATTTTGCTGCACGGTCAAAATATTTACGACAAAAAAATTGATGTGGCAGCCCTGCGTCGAAATGTGGGCATGGTGTTCCAACGTCCAAATCCATTTCCAAAGTCGATCTATGAGAACGTGGTTTATGGCTTACGCTTGCAAGGCATTAATAATCGTCGAGACTTAGATGAAGCCGCTGAGCGTTCACTGCGCGGCGCGGCTATTTGGGATGAAGTGAAAGACAGATTGCACGATAACGCTTTTGGTTTATCGGGTGGTCAACAGCAACGTCTGGTGATTGCCCGTGCAATTGCGATTGAGCCAGAAGTGCTATTACTCGACGAACCCACATCGGCACTCGATCCTATTTCAACCTTAACCATTGAAGAGTTAATCACTGAGCTGAAAACCAAATATACCGTGGTGATAGTGACTCACAATATGCAACAAGCGGCACGGGTATCGGATCAAACTGCTTTTATGTATATGGGCGAATTAGTGGAATATGCGGATACCAATACCATTTTCACTACGCCGAAAAAACGTAAAACAGAAGATTACATCACCGGACGTTACGGTTAATCAGTGACTAAATAAACGCCACAGTCTAGGCGAGAGCCTAGGCCTTGAAACACTTGAGTAAAAGGTTGGCCAAATGGAAAATATGAATTTAAGTAAGCATATCTCAGGACAGTTTACTGCTGAACTAGATGATATCCGTAATCGCGTACTCGCTATGGGTGGCTTGGTTGAACGTCAGCTAGAACAGGCGATTGATGCTTTAAGTGCTCTCGATGCTGAGTTAGCCCAACGGGTGATTGATGGCGACCATAAAGTCAATGGTATGGAAGTTTCGATTGATGAGGAATGCACCCGCATCATTGCGAAACGTCAACCCGCGGCCAGTGATTTGCGTTTAATTATTGCCATATCTAAATCCATTGCCGATCTAGAACGTATTGGTGATGCTTGTGTGCGAATCGCAAAAGCGGCACTCGATAAGCGTTTAAATAATCAACAACCTTTGTTAGTTAGCATTGAAAATATGGGGCGTCATGCGACTCGCATGTTACATGCGACCTTAGATGCGCTGGCGCGTATGGATGCAGATACTGCGTTAGAACTGCACAAAGAAGATGCCAAGCTTGACCGCGAATATGAAGGCATTATCCGTCAGCTAATGACCTATATGATGGAAGATCCACGCTCAATCCCCGATATTTTAGACGTACTGTGGGCTGCACGCGCAGTTGAGCGTGTCGGTGATCGTTGTAAAAATATCTGCGAATACATTATTTACTACGTAAAAGGTAAAGACGTTCGCCATACTTCCTACGAAGATATGGAAAAGGATATGAAAGGCTAAGACAAGCGCCAACTTTACTGTTTAATCCCTTTGCTAAATAAAACGCTCCGCAGTCTCTGTGGAGCTTTTTGCTTTTGGTGGTATTAAATGCCATTAATCAAATGCCGATGTCCATTGGCTCATCTTTGGACATTAGCGTAATCAGTACGTTAAAAACAGTTAGACGATAGCGTGAATTATCTACAGTTTTAATATGGCTTATGAGCTAAATCTAGGGCGACTATGTAGGCCCAATTATTCTTACTCTCAACATTTTTGACAATAATTCACTAAGAAATTGTCAAAAATCCACAGTATTCATTCAACATGATGTCCAAATTAGATTGCTTTCGCTATAAACAACTTTTAAAAAATTTGATCAAAAACAAGTATTTACTGATGCCTTTAGTTAGGTCGGGTGTTAAAGTTACTTTAACGAAGCAATGTTGTTAATACCTCGCCTCGTTATTCATATCACTCTCAAGACTGCAAGCCGTTCCATTTTTACCGTACTAACCTTGACGGGGTGAAACAGTAAACAGCCTTCAATGCAGGAAGCTATACAATGTTAAGAAAACTAAAAATCGGCAAACGCTTAAGCGTTGCCTTTGGCATTATGACGTTGCTCACGGTTTTAGTGGGACTTACCGCCATTCAGCGCTTTAACAGTGTTGAAGTCAATATCAGTAATATCGCAGAGCATCGACTCCCAGCTTCGTTATTAGCAGGTGAACTCAACAAAGATTTTCTATTTATTAGGCTGTATACACTTAATTTAATGTATGCGGAAACGGATGCTGAACGGCAACGTCATCGCGATCGCATCCGTAATGAGCTGGATAACTTTAAAACCAATATTGATAAAGTAGAGGTGTTTCAACGTACGCCAGAAGGGCACAAGGTACTAGAGCAGGTATTAAAAGCCAAAGACGGCTACGATCAACTGCATCAACAGATCCTGAGATTAAACGAGCAACGCCAATATACCGAGTCTATTGCATTGCGTAATGCAGGGTTAAATGATGCCGCTATTAAAGTATCAAATGCGATAAGTGCCTTAGCAGATTACCAGCAAGAAAGATCCTTAGTGGAAGCAAACAGTGCAAAACACACGATAGAATTAGCACTTAGTACTATGATTGCTATTGTGGTTTTTGCGGTTATCGGAGCCGTTGTGCTAGCTTATTTCTTTAGCCGCAGTCTCATTGGCCCTATGCAAAATGCTGTAGCTATCTGTCAGCGTATTGCCAGTGGCGATTTAACCCAAAAGTTTGCCGATGATGCCGCGGACGAAGCTGGGGATATGATCCGCAGAATGGCTGTTATGCAACAGCAATTGCAGCAAACACTAAGTGAAATTAATCACTCATCTTCGCAATTGGCCGCGACCTCTGAAGAGCTTAGCGTCGTTACCGATCAATCTAGCCAGACATTACACCAGCAAAGTCAATAACTCGAATTAGCAGCGACGGCGGTGACAGAATTAACGACAGCCATTGAAGAAGTTGCCCGCAGTGCTAGTGCAACATCGAGTGACTCTGAAACCGCAAATATTAAAGCTCGTCAAGGCAAAGAGCGTGTTCAGCATACGATTCAAACCATACAAACCCTTGAAGGTGAATTACAACAAGCCCGTCAGGGAATTCAACAATTAGCGAGTCGGGTAAACGAAATCAGTTCAGTATTGGATGTGATTAGAGGCATTGCCGAACAAACTAACTTGTTGGCATTGAATGCTGCTATTGAAGCTGCCAGAGCAGGTGAAAGTGGTCGAGGTTTTGCCGTAGTTGCCGATGAGGTGCGCGCATTGGCACATCGTACACAGGAATCAACCAAAGAAATTGAGCGTATGATGCATTTAGTGCAAGCTGAAACTCAGACTACCGTTAACACCATGCAAAATAGCAGCAATCGTGCCACTGAAACCTTGCTTATTGCCCAGCAGGCAGGTGATGCCTTACAACAGATTGCCACCGCTATTGCTCAAATTAATGAACAAAATCTTACCATTGCCAGTGCAGCAGAAGAGCAGGCGACAGTGGCGCGGGAGGTTGATGGCAACCTTTTGAATATACGAGATTTGTCACATCAAACTTCTGCGGGGGCCCATGAAACTCAAGCATCAAGTGCCGATCTTGCTCGTTTAGCAGAAACCTTAAATTCGCTGGTAACGTCTTTTAAAGTTTAGGCCATCTACGACAGATCAATATTGGAAAGGTGTTAAGTCAAAACTGAATACTAAACACCTTTCTATCCCCATTGTTAGCCAATGCCTTGGTTTACAAAAGCTGTTACACCGACCACATTATTGTTTTTTGCCATCACATTTCTTTTAAATCCAAAGCGAACAGTAGAGGTAATAAAGCCAGTTTACCTTCTACTATAAGGCTATCTTGCCTACCGCGTGCAGGCGGGCAGATATTCGGATAACTCAAGCAGGTTTAAGTCTGGGTCGCGGATATAGACAGAGTTTATCCGACCTGTGGCGCCAGTTCGTAGCACCGGGCCCTCAATGATATCAATTTGAAGGGCGTTTAAATGGGTGATCACTGCTTCAATATTATGACTGACCACAAAACACAGATCGGCACTGCCGGGCGTTGCTAGGGCGGCCTTAGGCTCAAATTCAGCACCCGCTTGATGTAAGTTGATTTTTTGATCGCCAAAAATTAAGGCAACGCGCCCGTTGCCAAATATCACTTTTTTCATTCCTAATACACTTTGATAGAAGGCAACGCTGGCCTCGATATCTTTTACGGTTAACACTAAGTGGTCTAGGCGAGTCACGCGCATATTCTTTCCCTCGATGCCATAGCGATTTGTTATTGATTTTATCTGCGCCTTACCTTACATCAAGTGCTGATGCAAAAGTGACTCTGTGGTAGCATTTGTGGTGTTTCTAGGCGTAAATATTTTATGCCTTTTTTTATCCCATAGATGAAATGAGAGTGTCATGAAGAAAACCTTAGCCCGCGGCTTAATGAACTTACTCCCTATGGCCCTAAGCCTCTGGTTGTTTTGGTCGTTATTTGTGTCTTTGGATGGTTTAGGGATTTTTATTTTAGCGTTGGTAGGGATTAACCAACATTTTGTCGGTATCGGTTTTATCTTAGTCGTGGCCTTAGTGTTTGCGGTCGGATTATTGTTTTCGGTCAGTCCCATCGTATGGATCTATGGTTGGATAGAGCGTCAGTTAATGCGCTTTCCATTATTTAAGTCTGTGTATGGCAGTATTCGCGATATTGCTTCCCTAATGAATCGTGAAGGCAAGCTAAATACCCAACAAACAGTGTTGGTTAAACAAGCAAATGGCGGCTATGTGGTCGGGTTTATTATGACAGATACTCCGCCTAAGCCCTTACTCGATGCATTACCCGAGGGAGATTGGGTGCCAGTGTTATTTCAATTGAGTTATCAAATGGCGGGGGTAACGAGTTTAGTTAAGCGAGATGATCTTATTCTTGTCGATTGGTCATTTGAGGAGGCGATGCGCTTTAATCTTACGGCGGGAATTTCTCAAACACCTGCGACCCAATAGGCGACATCTAAGTCAGTCTAAACCCTATTGATAGGGTTAAATATCAAGTTTTGTGCATTTTGTGGTATAATTCTGTGGCGGCTTAATGAGTCGCCATTTTTTATGCTAATTATCCCAGTTTAAACTGAGCCTTATACTGTGGCTTTTATTGGGATTAGCTCACCTATGTTCTATTTCCTATCGAATAAAACAAGATAACGAATATGACATGACAAGGTATTGCGAAAAGCGAATGCTTGTTATGCATTATTGGGTGTGGTGGCTATGACATCTGTATATGTCGTGGCATTGGCGTCGCGATTATTCCGTTATCTACGCTTATTCAATGAATCTGGTGTACCAAACGAGGATTCAGTTGGCTGAATAGGGAGCTTGCTAAAACAAGGGAGTCTTAATGTCGATTAAAACGAGTATCAACCCACCGGTATTTTATTCATCGGTTTTTCTTATCACCTTAATGGTGATGATTTGCGCAGTGTGGCCAACAGAGGCGAATGCTTTTTTTAAATCAATGCAGTCATGGATAGAGATGAAAGCAGGTTGGCTTTATATCTTGAGTGTGGCTATTTTTTTAATTTTTATCATTTTTGTGATGGTGAGCCGTTTTGGTGATATCAAACTTGGCCCCGATCATTCCGTGCCCGATTATAGCTATAAAAGCTGGATTGCCATGTTGTTTTCGGCGGGGATGGGCATTGGCCTGATGTTTTTTGGGGTGGCTGAGCCCGTAATGCATTTTTTGGCACCACCCGATGCGACTCCCGAAACCATTGCCGCCGCTAAAGAGGCAATGAAGATCACTTTCTTCCATTGGGGGATTCACGCTTGGGCAATCTATGGCGTGGTGGCGTTGAGCCTAGCCTATTTTTCCTATCGCCATAAGTTACCCCTATTACCCCGCAGTGCCCTGTATCCCTTAATTGGTGAGCGAATTTATGGGCCTATTGGTCATGTGGTCGATACCTTTGCCGTGCTCGGTACTATGTTTGGTGTGGCGACATCACTGGGGTTTGGGGTGTTGCAGGTCAATTCAGGACTGAGTTATCTGTTTACCGACTTACCTAATAACACTCTAGTGCAAGTGTCTCTAATCATAGGTATTACCTTATTAGCAACGCTTTCGGTGTTTTCTGGGCTCGACAAAGGGGTAAAGCGTTTGAGTGAGCTTAACCTTGGTCTGGCGATTTTACTCTTGTGTATTGTGTTAATCCTCGGTCCCACTGTGATGTTATTACAGGCTTTTGTGCAAAATACCGGCGGATATTTAAGTGATTTAGTGAATAAAACCTTTAATTTATATGCCTATCAACAGAAGGAAGATTGGCTGGGTGGTTGGACATTACTCTATTGGGGGTGGTGGATTTCATGGTCGCCATTTGTTGGGACTTTTATTGCGCGGGTGAGCCGTGGTCGAACAATCCGTGAGTTTTTAATTGGTGTGTTATTTGTGCCTTCGGCATTGACCTTCCTATGGATGACAGTATTTGGTAATTCGGCTATCAACGCCATTATGCATCAAGGGGCGACTTATTTAGCTGAGGCGGTCAATACCGATGTTTCTGTGGCGCTATTTGTGTTTTTTGAACATATGCCATTTTCGACATTGCTGTCAGGCATTGCGATTTGTTTAGTGGTGACTTTTTTCGTCACATCATCGGATTCTGGCTCCTTAGTCATTGATAACTTGACCTCTGGCGGTGATAACAATGCACCTGTATGGCAGCGAGTATTTTGGGCATTACTTCAAGGTGTGGTGGCTTCAGTGCTGTTATTGGCGGGGGGGCTACAGGCATTACAAACCGCGGCAATTGCCAGTGCTATGCCATTTTTAGTCGTTATGTTATTGATGTGCCTTGGTTTATATAAAGCACTAAAAAATGATTGGCTTAAGATCAACAGTGTACAGATGCACAATACTAGCGTGCAGTACGCCAAAACCAATATCAGTTGGGAGGAGCGTATTGAAGTGCTAGTGTCACATCCGACAGAGGAAGACGCGCGGGTCTTTATCAATAATGTGGCGACCCCTGCATTATCAAAAGTCTGTCAGCGTTTTATGAGCAAAGGTATTGTCGCTGATCTCGAATACATCGAGGGAAAAGTCAGGCTCGTTGTCAGTAATGAAGTTAACTTACCCTTTGTATACGGTGTACGTTTGCGTTGTTTTGAGATTGTAAACCCGATAGGGGAAGAGCTAGAGCAAGGGAATACGTCGTACTATCGCGCTGAGGTTTACCTTGAGCAGGGTGGGCAGCATTACGATGTAATGGGTTATACCGAAGAGCAAATCTTGGCGGATGTCGTTACCCAATATGAAAAATATTTGCACTATCTACATCTTTCTAGCGCTGATCAGGGGCATGTTGCATAAACCGTTTTTTTGCGAGTGAATGTGTGGATTAGAATGTGTTTAACGCCTTATGATCTAAGGCCCATATTGCTCCAAGTGATAAGTCAGATTATCCTTGGGGCAATTTTTGAGGTCTGTTTTAAGTAAGGTGACAGCATGTCAGTTAATCAAGGTGAGAGTAAATTAGATAAAGTATTAGCCGAGGCGCGGGAATACAAAGCCAAACGTGAGAGTGGTTACCGTGAGCAGGCGTTAAAACTTTATCCTTGGGTGTGTGGCCGCTGTACTCGAGAATTTACCCCGAAAAACCTAAGCGAACTGACGGTGCACCACAGGGATCATAATCACGATAATAATCCATCTGATGGATCAAATTGGGAGTTATTGTGCTTGTATTGCCACGATAACGAACATTCCCGTTTTGAAGAATTGATCCGCTACGGTAGCACTACTGAGACCAAACAAGCCGCGGCGACCTACAATCCTTTTGCCGATTTAAAAGCCATGATGAAAAAATAGTGACAAAAGGCCTGACATTGTCAGGCTTTTTTCGCTAAACGGGCCTCAGCTTCTAGCCATGTTGCGCGGCTTAATATGTGTTGATTTTTATCGTCTTTAAACAAGGCTTTACGGGCAGGGAGTTGGTTTAATATATCAACTTGTTGCGCTTCGCTGGCATCGCGCCAACGGACGATTTCATCAATATGACGAAAACAGCCCATGCAATAATTTTCATCATTTAAGCCGCAGCGTGCAACGCAGGGTGAAAGCATGTTGATCCTTTTTCGGTGACGATGATTAACCGTTAATGTTAGGTGCTAGCTTGAGGTTAAGTTCGCGCTAGCGCGCCAAGATACTAACATTTTTCTCATTAAAGTCATTTTGTCCATTAAACCTTTTGTCTATTAAAGCCATCGACTAGGCAAGATAAAGTGAGCTGATGGCAAGACAAGCATTTTTACACTGGGCATAACGTGAACCAAGATAATTTGCATACAATACTCACTTACTCACAGAAGTTTAGCGAACTGAATCAGTTGCTTGAGCAGAGTACTTCCCTCTGGCAAATGCGTGCTTTTGAGGCATCGTCCTTACCTTGGGCTGCTAAGTTCCCGCATTTAGCCGAGGCGGTATGGGCTATCGCTGATGAAAACTTGGATAAACTCGATGCAGATCAAGGCTTGCTAGTCGATGCCCTATCTCCCGCATTAGATCTTGATTTGAAGACGTTAGGCCTAAAGTGGAATTTAGCCCTGCTACGCACTTCAAATGCTGAACTTATTGATAGTGCTGACGCAAATAAACCAAAGCATATTTCGGCCACTCGCTTCTCTTTTGAGGATGAAGCCCATTTTAGTGCCCATATAAAGGGCCGTAAGTGGGAGCAAATTCATGCATTTGTGCAGCATTTACCTCACCATGATTTACCCGTGCTTGAATGGTGTGCAGGTAAGGGGCATTTAGGACGATTAATTGCTAAAGCACGCGGCGTTGATGTTGTGAGCTTAGAATGGCAGGAAAAGCTCTGTGAAGAAGGCCAAGCCTTTGCTCATAAATGGCAATTATCTCAACGCTTTATTTGCGTCGATGCCTTTGACATTGTCGATAGCGCTTTGAATGGCGATGGTAAATACTCGAATCCTTTATACGCACAGCAGCACGCGGTGGCGCTCCATGCCTGCGGTGACTTGCATGTGCGATTGTTAACCCTTGCGGCGACTGCGGGCACTCAGGCGCTCGCTATTTCGCCCTGTTGTTATCATCTTATCCGTGCGAG
This sequence comes from Shewanella sp. JNE2, assembly GCF_023159115.1. Lineage (NCBI taxonomy): Bacteria > Pseudomonadati > Pseudomonadota > Gammaproteobacteria > Alteromonadales > Shewanellaceae > Shewanella > Shewanella sp. JNE2. The sequence goes on from NZ_CP096169.1 coordinate 1,551,255, forward strand.
CCATTATCAGCCTTTATCAACGGTGGCAAAGCAGAGTGCACTCACACTGACTCGCCATGATTTGCAATTACCACTGCAGCAGAGTGTGATTGCAAGCCCGAAACAACAGACGCTACGTCACCAAGAAATTGCGTGGCGTTTAGGGTTTGATGCGTTGCAGAGGCAATACCGAAATGTAGATGAGTATTTACCTATTCCATCGATAAAACAGAGCCAACTGAGTGGCTGTTTTGCCGATTTTTGCCTGTGGGCCGCGACACAAAAATCGGTCAATTTACCACAACATATTGATTTTAATCTTTGGCTTGAAACTGGGTATCAAAGACAACGATTGACCAGACGCATTGATTTAGTCGCGCATTTATTTCGTTCAGTACTCGAACAGTGGTTAATACTCGATCGCTGTTGTTTTTTGCAGGAGCAGGGATACCAAGTTAGCGTGAGTGAATTTTGTGCAAACAGCGTAACACCCAGAAATGCACTCATTTTGGCGTTAAAGTCAGTTGATTAAAAAATAGCGTCTAAAAATATACTGTACTGCAATGTTTTTTATGAACTATTTCTGTATTAGTTCATTTGAAACTAGTGTTAATGCTGTTAACGTGCCAGTGGTTATGCGTATCGCTGTGAGACAAGTCTTATACTGAGGATGGTTTTTTATTGAATCATCGGGCTTTTCTTGTTCAAATGTCGCATTAATGACGAATAACAACTGAAAGCTGACCCTCGGTCAGTGATTCTAGTGAGCGAATAAAACAGTTTCATGAAATATTCCCGCGTATTTATTAATAGCCTGGCTTATGAACTGGCACCTGTAGTGGTTTCCAGTAGCGAGCTAGAGTCTCGCCTTGCGCCTTTATATCAAAAGTTCCGTATTCCTATGGGACAATTAGCGGCATTGACAGGTATTACCGAACGCCGCTGGTGGCCTAAAGGACACCAATTATCCGATGGTGCGATTAACGCAGCGCGTAAAGCCATTGCTGAAACGGGAATAAATGTCGCTGACTTAGGGGCTGTGGTGTACACCGGAGTCTGTCGCGATCAACATGAACCTGCCACCGCTTGTCGTATCGCTGCTGAGCTTGGTGTATCCAAGGACACCGCCATTTACGATATCAGTAATGCCTGCTTAGGGGTGTTATCGGGTATTTTAGACATTGCTAACCGTATTGAACTGGGTCAGATCAAGGCGGGTATGGTGGTTTCCTGTGAATCGGCACGGGATATTGTTGATGTGACTATCGATAATATGCTTGCTTCTCCAACCATGCAGAATTTTGCCCAATCATTGGCGACCCTCACGGGAGGCTCTGGTGCCGTGGCGGTTATCCTTACCGACGGCAGCTTACCGCTAACGAACGTGCGTAAACATCAACTGCTTGGCGCATCGCATTTATCTGCTCCAGAGCATCATCAATTATGTCAGTGGGGATTGCAGGAAGTGGGGCATAATCTTTACCGTGAGTTTATGCGTACCGATGCGGTAACCCTGCTGAAGGAAGGCGTTGAGCTGGCTAAACACACTTGGGAGCATTTCCTTGAGCAGCGCAATTGGCTGGTTGAGCAAGTGGATAAAGTGATTTGCCACCAAGTGGGTGCATCGAACCGCAAACAAGTGCTGAGTGCGCTTAATATTCCACCCGAAAAAGAATTTCCTACCTATCAATTGCTTGGCAATATGGGCACAGTGTCTTTACCTGTGACGGCCGCCATGGCCCATGATGAAGGTTTTTTACAAGCGGGCGATCAAGTGAGCTTTTTAGGTATAGGTAGCGGCTTGAATTGCATGATGTTAGGCATTAAGTGGTAGGGGCGCTTTAGGTCTTTTACTGCCATTGTCGGCGTTCCCATAAAAGACTGACTCGCTAAATTCGCTCTCATAAATAGAACCAAAATAGGAAGCGTCATGTTAGACACTCTGTTGCCTTTTCAACGTCATTTTTTTAACCGTAATGGTAACAAGCTGCATTATATCAATGAAGGCCACGGTGAACCTGTGGTGATGGTTCATGGTAATCCAAGCTGGTCGTTTTATTACCGCAATTTAGTGAGCGCCTTAAAAGATTCTCATCAATGCATAGTGCCGGATCATATCGGCTGTGGTCTGTCGGATAAGCCCGATGATAGCGGCTACGATTACACACTTAAGCGCCGTATAGATGATCTCGAAGCCTTGCTCGATAGTTTAAATATCAAAGAGAACATCACCTTAGTTGTGCATGATTGGGGCGGCATGATAGGTATGGGCTATGCGGCGCGTTATCCTGAACGCATTAAACGCTTGGTGATATTGAATACTGGGGCCTTCCATTTACCTGAATCTAAACCTTTCCCTTGGCCTTTATGGATCTGTCGTAATACTTTGTTAGGCACAGTTTTAGTGCGTGGTTTTAATGCTTTTTCATCTATCGCATCCTATGTTGGTGTGAAACGTCAGCCAATGGCGAAATATATCCGTGAGGCTTACGTTGCGCCGTTTAACTCTTGGTCAAACCGCATTTCTACTCTGCGCTTTGTGCAGGATATTCCGCTGCGTGAAGGGGATAGAAATTATCAGTTAGTCTCTGATATTGCAGCGAGTTTACCTAAATTTGCCAAAGTGCCGACCCTGATTTGTTGGGGGCTGAAGGATTTTGTGTTCGACAAACACTTTTTAGCTAAATGGCGCCAGCACATGCCCCATGCGACTGTGCATGAATTTGCCGATTGCGGTCACTATATTTTGGAAGATGCCAGTGACGAAGTGATTGCCCATATAAAAGGTTTTATGGCCGATGAACAAGTCGCATCTGCGTCCTTTGAACGGGCTGCAGGTTAATGTCGACGTTGCTCGAAAAAGAAGTGATCCCTTTGGTGACGGAAACGTCATTTTCAACTGGCACGTCTCAATCAGCAATAGCCAGTGATGCCAATATTTGCCGTCATCTTAAACAAGCTGCCCATGACATTCCCCATCATCTTGCTGTAGCAGTACAAAGCGCGAAGGGCGCTTCTGTGGCGAACTTACGTTACAGCGAGCTGGATTTTCTCAGTCTTGACCGACAAAGTGATGTGATAGCTTTTGCCCTTAATGCTCATGGTATTACCCGCGGTATGAAGGCTGTGCTGATGGTTACGCCGAGCCTCGATTTTTTTGCCTTAACCTTTGCGCTGTTTAAAGCGGGGATTATCCCCATTCTTGTTGATCCTGGCATGGGGATTAAAAACCTTAAGCAGTGCTTTGCTGAGGCTGCGCCCGATGCTTTTATTGGTATTCCCAAGGCGCATATTGCAAGGCGCTTATTTGGCTGGGGTAAGGGCACCATAAAGATATTGCTCAATGTTGATGGTGGTAAAACAGGCTTTGCTGCAAAATTGAACTGTATGGTTACTGGCGCTATGAGTCTATCGACGCTATTGCAAAATACCTCGGCACAATCCTCTGCTCAAAAGTCGCCATATCCTATGGTGTTGCTAAAGCCAAATGAAATGGCGGCGATTCTATTCACCAGTGGCAGTACGGGCACACCTAAGGGGGTTGTCTATAGCCATGCAATGTTTGAGGCGCAAATTCAAGCGCTAAAAAACGATTATGGGATTTGCCATGGTGAGCGTGATTTAGCGACGTTTCCGCTGTTTTCACTCTTTGGTCCGGCGCTGGGTATGGCATCTATTGTGCCCGAAATGGATGCCAGTAAACCTATCACAGCTAACCCCGAATTTTTGTTTGCCGCGATTGAGCAATATCAATGCAGCAATATTTTTGTTAATCCTGCGCTGCTCGAACGTTTAGGCCGTGCGGGGGAGCAAAAGCAACATACATTGCCGAGTGTCAAACGGGTTATTTCGGCGGGGGCGCCAGCGACGATTGCTTCTATTGCTCGTTTTAGCAAGATGCTAAGTGATGGCGTACCTGTATTAAATTCCTACGGCGCAACTGAATCTTTGCCCATCAGTATGATTGCCAGTGATGCTTTATTTGCCACGACCGAGATGACAGATAATGGCGCTGGCATCTGTGTTGGCCATGCTATTGATGGTGTCTCTATTGGCATTATCGGCATAAGTGAAGCCGTTATACCCGAGTGGGATGATGCTTTACTGCTTAAGAATGGTGAAATTGGCGAGATAATAGTACAAGGGCCTATGGTGAGCCAATCATACTATCAATATGATAGCCAACGTGATAATCAACGCGATAGTGCGACAGCGATGGCTAAGATATGGGATCCTGTCGCCAATTGCGTTCGACATAGAATGGGCGATTTGGGTTATCTTGATGACCAAGGTCGGTTATGGATGTGCGGACGTAAAGCTCACAGAGTTGATGCCACCCATAAAGGGAAGTTTGCTAAGCGTTATTATTCGATTCCCTGTGAGCGTATTTTTAATACGCATCCTAATGTGAAACGCTCTGCTTTAGTGGGTGTGAAAGTAGCGAATGAAATCACACCGTTAATCTGTATCGAACTGGATACATCACTGGTGTGTAATAAAAGTCAGCTGCTTTATCAAGAGCTTACTACGCTTGCTGAGCAATTCCACCAAACTCAGGGGATAAAACGATTTTTGATTCATCCGGATTTCCCCGTGGATGTACGGCACAATGCCAAAATTTTTAGAGAAAAATTAGCCGTATGGGCGCAATCCCAAACGAAAGGCTGATTTAAAGCTCTGCAGCTTTTTCCTGCATTTTTAACGTTATATTCTGTGTTCATTTGAACAAACTTGCTTATTTTTAAGCGTTTATGCTTATTTTTAAACTCTTACACTGACTTTTAAGCTCATATCAATGCGCTGAAATGGATGCCTAAATGACGAACAATCCAATCAAAAATCCGACACTAGCGCAATTCGACACACTCGAACAAACTGCGCTTACGCAGCTTGCCCTTAAGGCAACGCATGCCTTTGTGACGGGAGCTGGGGGGTTTTTAGGTAAGGCCATTTGTTTAAGATTGTTAGCGGCAGGCATTAAGGTCACAGGCTTTGCACGTGGGCATTACCCAGAGCTTGAAGCGTTGGGTGTTGCGATGAAGCAAGGGGATCTCGTCAATAAGGAGCAACTTCAGCAGGCGATGCAGGGTTGCGATATCGTGTTCCATGTGGCGTCTAAAGCGGGGGTTTGGGGCGATCGAGACAGTTATTTTTGTCCTAATGTGAAGGGCGCTGCTAATGTGATTGCTGTTTGTAAAGCATTAAAAATAAATAAGTTAGTCTACACCAGCACCCCGAGCGTCACCTTTACAGGCCAAGATGAGTCAGGGATTGATGAGTCCACCCCCTACGCATCTACATTCCTTAATTATTACGCTCACTCGAAAGCCATTGCCGAAAAAATGATGCTAGATGCTAATCAATTCGGTGAAGTGCCACTTGAACATACTGATGCAACTCAAATGATTACACCTTATGCATTAAAAACAGTCGCTCTGCGGCCGCATTTGATATGGGGCCCTGGCGATCCCCATCTTGTGCCTCGGGTACTGGAACGTGGCCGTTTAGGAAAGTTAAAACTGGTTGGCCGCGAAGATAAACTCGTCGATACCATCTATATCGATAATGCTGCCTATGCCCATGTACTCGCCGCCTTAGAACTTTGCCAACCTAAACCAAAGTGTCAAGGTAAAGCCTATTTTTTGAGTAATGATGAGCCTATTACTATGGCAAAAATGCTCAATCTGATCTTAGCCTGTGATGGATTGCCTCCTGTTACTCGACGTGTGCCTCGAACTGTGGCCTATATCGCTGGCGCGGCATTGGAAAGCCTGTATTTTTTGCTTAAGAAAAAAGAAGAACCCCTTATGACGCGTTTTGTCGCACGCCAGTTATCTTGCAGCCATTATTTTGATATCAGCGCTGCCAAGCGTGATTTGGGGTATTGTGCGCTGGTTTCTATTGATGAGGGGATGGCAAGGCTCAGGACTTCACTTTTAGATTAATCTACATTAGATAAATCCAGCCTATCTTTTTAAGTGCTTATGGCATTGAAATGGATGAAATAATCAATCTATGGTTTGTGGTGAATGTAAAACGTCGATTTTTAAACAGAAAATAGGTCGCTGTAAGCGCTGTATGTGGCAACTTACTTGCCTATCTGTTATTGACTGGCCCCTATGGTGGTATTGCTATTGGGATACACCGCTGGAGGTCAATTCGATTGCTTTACTCTTTTTTTGCTGTGCTGTTAGCGGCTTACTTATGTTGCATCTTGTGGTGTTGGTTTATCGTTATTTTCGAGACTAAGGTTTCGAGACTACCAAGTCATTTGAACCCTCTTTGCTTTGCTCCTGACATTCTTTATCGCTCTTATTTACTCTTATCTGTTTATTTTCCCTATACTTTTAAGAGCCTATTAGAATAAATGGGATCTTAAATGAACATTAATCTTTTAGCTTTTGCTTTTTCTCTATATTTCACTATGTTAGAACCTATTTGTCGGGCTTTTTAGGTAAAGCAGTATTCTCACCTTATTAAGGAGACTTATGGCGTTTTTTACCACCCTGTTTGTGGGTTACCCGCTTTGGGTTTGGTTAATGTTTTTCGGTTTTGTGCTGGCGTTATTAGCCTTTGACCTGGGGGTATTGCACAAGGAACAGCATGAAATTACCGTTGCAGAAAGCCTAAAGTTATCGGCTTTTTATATCTGTATGGGTTTACTGTTTGGGGCTTGGCTCTGGTGGTATAAGAGCCCGACAGCAGGAATGGAGTATCTGACAGGGTATCTAATTGAAAAATCGTTATCTATGGATAACGTCTTTGTTATCGCGTTAATCTTCAGTAGCTTAGGCATTCCACGCCTATACCAACATAGGGTGCTCTTCTGGGGAATTATGGGCGTAATAGTGTTGCGTGCCATATTGATTGGGTTTGGTGCTGTGCTTGTTGCTCAATATCAAGCAGTCCTTGTGCTGTTTGGCGTTTTCCTGATTTTCACTGGTGTGAAGATGTTGTTTTCAAAAGATGAACACAGGGATATTGCAGATAATAAATTTTACAAATGGTTACGCACTAAGATGCGCTTTACGCCAACCCTGCACTATGAGAAGTTTTGGGTGCGTGGTGAGGATCATCAGTTAAGTAAAGGATGGTGGGCAACGCCGTTATTTTTGGCGTTAATCTTGGTTGAAACTGCAGATTTAGTCTTTGCAGTTGACAGTATCCCGGCAATATTTGCGATTACTCAAGATCCCTTTATTGTTTACACCTCAAATATCTTCGCCATTCTTGGTTTACGTGCACTGTACTTTGCTTTAGCAGCCATGGTACATCGTTTCGAATACCTAAAATATGCTCTATCTGTGGTGTTGGTGTTTATCGGGGTGAAAGTGGGTTTAGTGTACTTTAACCACGAGGGAATAGTGGACTTTACTATCCCAACTGCAGTGTCTCTTGGCGTGACTTTCGGCCTGTTAGTCGCTGGTGTCTTGTATTCGCTATGGAAAACGCGTGGGCAAGAAATTGAAAAATAGTATGAATTATTGTTGCTAATCTAATAGCCATTATGTCTCGGCCGTTTAGCCCATACTAAACGGCTTTTTTGTATTCTTAATATGTGAATCGTTAAGCTTTAAAGAGGATTTTTAAAATTAGCACGTGCTTAATTACACTCTCCGTTTGTTCATTGACCGCTGTCAGTACAAAAGCTGCAGATAAGCAATCTACTTAAAAGTGCGCATATTCGATGGCACTTTACCATTCCGTTAATGTTGAGGTTTGTGTAACTAATTGTATTTAGCACGCCACATCGGGATTGGTAGCATACTTTTACTTTTTCATTATATTTCAATAAGAAGTGGCTCAAATAAAGACCATTTTGCTATTTTATGGATTAAGAATGCATGACTAATTTTTCTGGCTAGCATTCTGTAAGTGCATGAATATCTTGATAACCACTGTAAAGGTTAATTTTATGTGATAGTTTGTCGGTATTTTGAACTCACTGAAGCAAGAGGGAAGCATGCTGACTATTTCTAATCTCACTAAAACCTATGATAACGGTGTTAAAGCACTCGATGGGGTTGATTTAACGATTTCCAAAGGGATGTTTGGTTTACTCGGACCCAATGGCGCTGGCAAGTCATCACTGATGCGTACCATTGCTGCCCTGCAAAGTGCCGACAGCGGCAGCATAGTATTTGATGGTATTGACGTATTAGCCGATCCTCAAGCACTACGTAAAACCTTAGGCTATTTACCGCAGGATTTTAATGTTTATCCGCGTATTAGCGCCTATGACCTTTTAGATCATTTAGCTATTCTTAAGGGCATTAATCAAAGCAAACTGCGTAAAGAGGCGGTTGAAGGATTACTGGCTCACACCAATCTTTATCAGCATAAAAATAAAGCGGTTAGCGGTTTCTCTGGCGGTATGCGTCAGCGTTTTGGTATTGCTCAGGCATTGCTTGGTGATCCTAAATTATTGATTGTGGATGAGCCTACCGCGGGTCTCGATCCCGAAGAACGTAACCGTTTCCATAACTTGCTGGTGAGTTTAGGCGAGGAAAAAGTGGTGATCCTCTCGACTCACATTGTCGAAGATGTGTCTGAACTCTGCGCTAATATGGCGGTTTTGGCATCGGGTAAAATTCTGCTTCAAGGCAATCCACATCAATTGGTGGGTGAATTAACGGAAAAAATTTGGACTAAGACTGTAAGTCAAGCACAGGCGCAGGAGCTTGAAGCGCAATTACCTGTGATTTCTAGGCGTTTATTAGCGGGACGCACGGTCCTTAATGTGATGGCTGAAACTTGTCCTGAAGGATTTACCCCTACGACTGCTGGGCTTGAAGATCTGTATTTTTCTACCTTACACAGCCACCGCCGTCAGGCTGCCTAAGGAGATATCAATATGTTGTTATCAATGCTTAGGTTTGAGTGGCGTTATTATTTGCGTCAGCCATCCTTTTATGTTGTTTCTTTTCTATTGTTTTTAATGAGTTTTCTATCAGTCGTCTCTAACAATATTCAAATTGGTAGTGGCGGTGAGGTGATGAAAAACAGCCCATTTGGTATTACCCAAACCATGTTGATCATGGGATTAATTTCCATGTTTGCCGTGGTGAATTTTGTGGGTAGCACGGCTATCCGCAATCATCAGCATTTGATGGAAGAGCTGATTTATAGCAAACCCCTATCGCCATTTGCATACCAGTTTGGCCGCTTTCTAGGCAGTTTTATTGTGGTGATGCTGGTATTTGCCTTTATCCCAATCGGTTTAATGCTCGGTTCCTTTATGCCATGGGTCGATGCGAGCAGATTTGGGCCTTTTACGCTATCGAATTACCTTGTGCCGTATTTTTTACTCGCCATGCCGACTTTACTGCTGATCTCGACTCTATTCTATGCGATGGCAAGTCGTTTTCGCTCCTTGATGGCGCTCTATCTGACCGCTGTGGCTATGTTGGTGCTCTATACCTTGACGGGCGAAATGGCGAGTCAGCCACAATATCGCACCATAGCCGCCTTGCTTGATCCCTTTGCGCTGCGCACCTTTGCCGAAGTGACTCGTTATTGGACCATTAGTGAGAAGAATAGCCAGTTAATTGAATTCTCGGGGCTTGTGCTGCAAAACCGGGCGATATGGTTTGGAATTGCCTGTGTATTACTGGCCATTTCCGGGATTTTCCGTCAGCCGAGTTTGACTAAGAAACGTGAGAAAAAATCCGATAAAGCAGGAAAAGTTCCTAGCTTAGTGCCTTTGGCACAATTGGCTATGGCAACTGAGCCTAATGGTCGCCAGCAATTTTGGACGCGGGTTAAATTTGAAGTACGGCAAGTACTATTTACCGCGCCATTTGTGGTGTTAGGTGTGCTGACTATTTTCAATTTAGTCGGCCCCATGTTCGATGATTTTGGTTGGTACGGCACATCTAATTGGCCATTAACCCAAGATATGGTGAATAACATTGCCGGCGCGACGGGGCTATTGATGGTGATAGTGCTGATTTATTACAGTGCAGAAATCGTCTGGCGTGAACGCAGCTCAGGTATGGGGGATATAGTCGATAGTGTTCCCGTATCAAACTTAAGCTTTTGGGGCTCAAAGTTAGTGTCTGTGGTCATAGTGATGACTTTGCTCTATGTGCTCGCAATGTGTACCACAATTGTATTTCAATTGATAAAAGGTCAAGCCAATCTTGAGATTGCTCAGTACCTTATTCGACTCGGATTTTATTACCTCCTGCCGCTGTTGATGACCGCAGTGCTGGCGTTTTTCCTGCAAGTGCTTAGCCCTAATAAGTACGCAGGTATGGGACTATTTGTTGCTTATTACCTGACGACATTTGTTATGGCAAGCTGGGGATTTGGCCATAGCCTATATAACTTTGGGCAATCACCGACCTTAATTTACTCGGATATGAACGGCTACGGTTGGGGCTTATTAAGCCATGCACTCTATATGATTTACTGGGGCGCCTTTAGCCTTATCCTGTTTGTTTTAGGTTATGGTTTGTATCACCGCGGACCGCAGCAGAGCCTTAAAACCCGTATGGGATTACTGGGTTATCAGCTTGGTTTTAGTGGAAAAGCCATTGTGAGCGTTGCTTTGGTGGTGTTTTTGGGCATGGGCAGTTATTTGTTCTACCAGACCAAAGTGTTGAATCATTATTTAACCCAAGATGAAACCACTGATCTGCAAGCCGATTATGAGAAGGCCTTTAAACAATACCAAGGCATGCCAATTTTAGTGACTACTAAGGTCAATGCGAATATCGATATTTTCCCTGAAGAGCGAAAAATTGTTGCTAAGGTGATATTCGAATGGCAAAACAAGTCGGATAAACCAATCGAAAAGATGTTAGTGCAGTTGCCAGAGCACACTCAGGCCGAAACGGTAAAAATCAATATTCCTAATGCTAACTTAGGTGAGTTTGATAGCCGCTATCGTAATACTTGGCTGACCTTTACGACGCCTGTTCAGCCGGGGCAAGTGGTGCAAGGGGATATCCAATTAGTACGTCAATCTGTGGGTATTGCTGAAGCTGGCTTTGATATGTCAGTGGTTGAAAATGGCACCTTCATCAACAACTTCGAACTATTGCCGCTCTTTGGTTATCAAGATGGCTATGAGCTTATGGATCGCCACGAGCGCCAAAAGCGCGATTTAGCCGAAAAAGCTCGAGCGAACAAGCTTGAAGACAGCCGTTACTACACGCAAAACTTCTTTGGTGTCGATGGTGATTTCATTCAGTTTGAAGCCACTATTTCGACAAGTGCAGATCAAATTGCATTAGCGCCAGGGTATTTGCAAAAACAGTGGCAGCAGGATGGGCGTGAGTATTTCCATTATTCGATGGATAGCCCTATGGTGAATTTCTACGCCATTATTTCGGGCCGTTATCAGGTGGAAAAAACTGAGCACAATGGTGTTGCGGTTGAGGTTTACTACCATGCGGAGCATCCTTGGAACGTTGCGCGCATGATAGAGTCGGTTAAAGATTCTATCGATTACTACACACAAGCATTTGGGCCTTATCAGCATAAGCAAATGCGAATTATGGAGTTTCCGGGTTACCGTAGTTTTGCACAAAGTTTTGCTAATACAGTGCCTTACTCAGAGCGTATTGGTTTTATTACTGATTTACGCAATGAGGATAATATCGATCCTGTGTATTACGTCACAGCCCATGAAGTGGCGCATCAATGGTGGGGACACCAAGTGGGCGCTGCGGATGTGCAGGGCAGTGCTGTGATATCCGAAAGCTTGTCGCAATATTCGGCGCTGATGGTGCTGGAGAAAAAGTACGGCGATAAAATGATCCGTAAATTCTTGAAATATGAATTAGATAGATATTTACGTGGCCGTTCATCTGAATCCATCAAAGAAATGCCTTTGCTGCGCAGTGAAAATCAGCAGTACATTCATTATCAGAAAGGCTCAGTGGTGATGATGGCCATTAAAGATGTGTTGGGTGAAGAGAAACTTAACGCTAATTTGAAGGCATTCTTAGCACGTTATCAGTATTGTAACGATCCTTTCCCAACCACATTGGATTTAGTGAGTTACCTTGAGCAAGGCACAGATGAAGCGCAAGCTCGCTTTATCGATGAGTCTTTTAATGACATCACACTCTACGACTTCAGGTTAACCAATGCGGTCATGACCACTCTGCCTGATGGTAAGACGCAAGTTGACTTGAGCATTTATGCCAGTCGCAAAGTCGCGAGTGGTAAAGGTGAAGAAACCGAACAACCTTTAGATGCCATCATCGACATCGGTGCCTTTAGTGCCGATCCCGATAAGCTAAAGGATGACAAACAGGTATTATTGATTGAGAAGCATAGGCTGGTGAGTGGTGAAAACAAGCTGACGATCACTTTGGCTGAAAAACCCAGTTATGTGGGGGTCGATCCCTTTGTGAAGCTCATCGACAGAGATACGAAGGATAATATCTTTAAACTCTAAATCCGTTTTGAAACCAGTTTGTTAAAACCAACGCACTATCTGGCATGACCTGTTAGATAGTGCGTTTTTTATGGCAATACCCTTGGCTCATTTTGAAATTAATGCAAATTAGCTTGTTCTTCTACGTGCTTTTTCCTAAGGTGATTGCAAATGATTTTCAATGAGGTGTGATATGAATACCCATCTGCAGTTACAGGTAAACCATTGGCTTGAAAATGATCCTGACCCTCGCACTCAAGCCCAGTTACAAACCCTAATTGATAGCGGCAATGAAGCCGAACTCGCAGCGCGCTTTGCGGGTCGCTTGGAATTTGGCACCGCAGGATTACGTGGTGTCGTCGGCGCTGGGCCTATGGGGATGAACCGTTTGGTGATCCGCCAAACCTCTGCTGGTCTTGGTGCTTATCTACTTGATCAGATTAAAGATGCAGCCGAGCGTGGCGTGGTGATTGGTTATGATGGCCGCCACGACTCATTCAATTTTGCCCATGATGCGGCGAGTGTGCTCACCGCTATGGGCATTAAGGTGCGCTTAACGTCCAAAGTAGCGCCAACGCCGCTGGTGGCCTTTGGGGTAAAACATTTTAATGCGGCAGCGGGCATTGTGGTGACCGCGAGTCATAACCCGCCGCAATACAATGGCTATAAAGTCTATTGGGAGAATGGCGCGCAGATTATTCCGCCCCACGACTCTGGTATTGCCGCGCAAATTGAGCGTGCAGCGAATCAAGCGATTCCGTTTTTAGAGCATGATGACGCGGTAAAACAAGGTAAGTTGATACTCCTACAGGACGATTTTTACCAAAGCTATCGTCATGGCGTGCAGCAAGCAGAGGTGCTGCAAAACCATACCGCTCCAGAAAAGGTCAGTTTAGCCTATACCGCCATGCACGGCGTGGGTGCCGAAATGGCTGAAACGGTATTGAAAGATGCTGGTTTCACCCAAGTGTATTCGGTTGCCTCCCAGCGTGAACCCGATGGCGATTTCCCGACGGTGAACTTCCCAAACCCTGAAGAAAAGGGGGCGATGGATTTAGTGATTGCCGAGGCGAAAAAACACGGCGCTATGCTCGCCTGTGCTAACGATCCCGATGCCGACCGTTTTGCGGTTGCAGTGCGTAAAGAGGATGGCGAGTATCAGATGCTGACGGGCGATCAAGTCGGTGTGCTCTTTGGGCATTACTTGTTATCTCACGCCAAAGATAATCAACGACTTACGGGCACAACGATAGTGTCATCGAGCCTGTTATCTAAGATTGCTCAAGGGTTTGGTACGCAAAGCTTTACCACGCTCACTGGCTTTAAGTGGCTGATGAATGTGGGGATTGCGAAAACTTCGCCTGAGGATCAGTTCCTGTTTGCCTATGAAGAAGCCCTTGGCTACACAGTTGGTAGCATGGTGTGGGATAAAGATGGCTTGTCGGCGCTGGTGGCATTTGCCCAATTAACTGCCGAGCTGGTGGCGAAGGGGCAAACGATTTGGGACAGACTCGAGCAAATTTACCGTGAGCATGGGTTCCATCTCAATGCGCAGGTGAGCATTGCGCTAAAACCTGACACGCCCAATATTGGCGCCTATTTGCGCGAACATCCACCGCTGAAGATTGGTGAGTTAGATGTGCTCTCAACCGATGATTTAAAGGCCCTTGAGCGTCGTTTTGCCGATGGAAATATTGAGAAAATCGACTTACCACCGAGCGATGTATTGACTTACTGCTTAGCGGGCGGGGCTCGGGTGATTGTCAGACCATCTGGCACTGAACCTAAAATTAAGTGCTACTACGAAGTGGTAGAAACTATGGTTGATACAGATACCTTAGCCAGCGCCCAAGTGAGGGCGAGCAAAGCCATGGATGATTTTATTCAGGCACATCAAGCCAGTTTGCCAAAATAATCTTGGTTGCTGGCTAAGTTAAAACAATAAAATTCACTTTTATTTAAAGGCTACTGACATCATGCTGTCAGTTTGCCTTGTTTTATTCTTGTTGTCGCCCGTTAATGAACTCTAGGAAAGTCAGTTAGTTGGAAAAATAATGAAGTTCTTATTTTACCTATGATATTTGTTCATGTACATAGTGCCTTGTACACGCCCTGTGGTTAATTATTAAGCCGTCCTTGGCTCGCATGCTTACGTTTCATGCTTTGAAGTTAGCAAGGCATAGCCCTTATAGATTTCAGGTAGCAGCGCCTAACCGCATGACTTTACCATCGCATCCATTGACTCAAATTGAGATAGGACCTCAATTGAGCTTAAGCGGGCTAAGCTGTGATACTTGCATTGTGCTTTAAGCATGTCTGAATAAGTATCTAAGGAACTTTCAATCCGCCCAACAAAGTAACCTAATCTAAATGAGTATGCTTCCTCAGGCGTCGTGAATGTGTGCCGTGTATTTTTCCCGTTAATACGGTGAGATACTGAATAAGGTTTGGCTAGCTTACGGTCAGTTACCATGGAGACACCTGCTAGACCTGTATTGTTACGGGATGAACAACCCAGTTTAGCCAATAAAATATTTACATCAGGTGGTAACAACGTGCAATCAATAGGTGAGTACATTAGTCCATTTTGGCAATTCAAGTCTTTATCCAACTCTAACTTACCTTGGTAGCCAGTTGCGCGAATACGCTCTGAAGTGACCTCATACCAGCTTTTGAAGTTAGAATAGGTTAACCATTGCTTGCATACTATCGCACCTGAATTGAGCTTATAGCAGCGTTTAAGCATATCCTTCCATGTTTGATAGGTTGAGTCCCTTGTTGAGTCCTTTATATCATTAATCCCAATTCCATACACCTTACGCATGTTTACTCGCCTCCTGTATTCTTTTAATTAACTGCTTTGAACTATCTAGCTTAGAGTGATATTGTTCACAACTTTTACAATTAGAGTTCATCGTATTGTTGATGTTATATTGTTAATTGGTATAGGGTTTATGTCTTTTCTATTGCAGTGAATGAGTTTTAATTTCATAGATATTTTCTCCAAATTAGTATTCCCTGTAGCTATATAAGTTATTAATTAAATTTTTTGTAAATTAAGGAATATATTGTGTGGTCAAATAAAGTATTAGTAGTAATTGTTCTTTTAATGGGGTTTTCATCTGCTAGCTTATTAGCTAAGGGGTCACTTGAGCCTATTGATGTAGTTAATAATGCACCAAGATGTTATGTTTTCGTCGAGACGTTAAGTGTGAATGGTAGCATTTTAAATTCAAATGATATGTATAATAGGGATATGCTTAATAATATATATGTTAATTTTTCAAACGCGACAATGCTTATTTCTAAAGGTGAAGCTCAAGCTGGAACAATTCCTTTATTGTTTAACGAGGCAACAGGTGAAGTTAGGCGTATTATTATTGGTTATATTGCGCATAAAGGTGATATTGACAAGGAATCTCTTAAATCATTTTATGATGAGTCCTCTTGTGAGAAGTATTCGAAAATTATCAAGTCAGAAAGTTGGAATTTATAATTCCTTTCTTTAGTATGCCTCTTTGTTATCGGATACAACGTAATTAGAATATAAGGTAAAGGTTTGAAATATGAAAATAGTTATAAATATTAGTAAGGCGTTTATCGTTTTTTGTTTATCTTTCAGTTCATTAACTCAAGCAAAAGTATCAATCGATAATTGGGCAGTAAATACATCTCATGGTTTAACAATATTTACTACGCGTGGTGCTACAGTCTATAGCCATGATCTGGGGATTGCAAAAATGCCTGAGGATTGTTCAATAGATCATCTGATTGTCCATTACACAAGCTATGATAATTCTATTAAAGACATTGAAGGTAAAAATGTCATTGTTAAATTTAGCAATAAACAACATTCATTCGATGCAGAATTACTTGTTGTAAATGTAAAAAATGCCACAAAAAGGTTATCAATAGTCTCATTAACCACTTCGGATGGGTTAACATCGAACATGAAGAAAATGCTTAATAGTGAAGAACCCCTTACTGTTGAGATTGTGTCACCTTTAGACATAGCTAAGAAATTTGATATCGCCGAAGAATATTTTGTATTGGAGAACTATAAAAAAGCATATGCATTAGCTAATAAACAATGTTTAGGGGTTAATTGAATATAAGTATGGCATGTAAAATGTACATGCAGTTTATATAATTACTTGTCTATCATTGTTAAATTTATCTTATGTATTAGTTTGTTGTCGTGATATAGCCGAGGTCGTAGTTTACTTTAATATAACAAAATGGTGATGATGTTAAAAATGTTTTAGGTAGGCATATTTGATTAGCTAATAAAGTATACTTTAGTTAGGGGTAAGTTAATCGATATCAGCGACTCAATAGGCCCAATAGGTTGCTTTTACCTAACTTCTTTATATCTTTAAAATCTCTTACTAGAGGCCTCTTAAGGTCTTAATCTTTTAAGAAGATAATAAGAAATTAAACTAGGAGCCTTCTATTACCTTCTTTAGGCCTTTATCAAAGACTTTGTGTGTGTAACTTGAAGATAATCTCCGCGCCAACCCTAAGGCCATAGGTGGGCGAAATACTGGCCTTCCACCAGCCAATCACTTCACTTAGCTAAATTGCTCATCGCGGCCTTGACGATGTTCAACTAAATTACTGAGATTGACTGGTTGCAATTGAATGCAGGAAAGTGAGTATTGATTACCCTGAGGAGGCAATCTTAACGGTGATTAAAAGTGTGTGTTTCTGGGACGCCTAGATGGCTAGTATTCTCTCTAATAGTGGTACTAATTGATTTCTAAATAAAATCAATGGCTTACTGCGATGTTAATAATTGCGGACTTTTATTAACAAATACGTGTCAAGTTGGCTCTATCAAGTCCGCAATTGCGGACAAACTAGGTTCGGCTATTGGCCTATTCTAGGCCCTCTTATTGGTCTTCATTATTGTCTTCTTCAATAGCGGTACACATTAGACAGTAACGCAGTAGCTAGAATTGGGTAACTGTTTGTTTTTATTGAATAAACTCATCGCAAACCCGCGAATATCCGACGGACAAATACCCGACAGGTTTACTAGGTTATCTAGGCCTCGGATTGCTTCTTAACCCGTTGAACCGTTGATACAGAACAATCTAATAACTCTGCGGTTTTCCTGATACTCATGGTCTGCAAGTGGGTAATGATGGCCTCATGTAGCTGAGCATCTTTATTCTGTCCACCCCAAGTCTTACCCTCAGCCTTAGCCTTTGCTATCCCTTGGGCCTGTCTAGCCCTTCTAGTCTCATAATCGTCTCTAGCCATACCAGCGGCTAGGTCTAGCATAAAAGCCGTTAGAGCGCGTTGTATGAAGCCTGAGTTATTATCTGTTGTGGTTAGGGCTGAGTGTGTCTGAGGTTGGTCAACGATAACGATGATTAGCCCCTTAGCGGCTATCTTGGCTTTAAGTGATTGCCATAACTCCCAAGGTAAACGACTTAACCTGTCCATCTTTTCAATCAATAATATGTCGCCCTCTGAGGTTTCCTCAATAAGCCTGTTAAGCTCTGGACGGTCTGAGCTAGTACCTGATACATTTTCTTGATAAAAGGTTGTGACGGTCATTCCATGGGCTTTGGTGAATGCCATTAACTCAGGCTTAGCCCGACTGCTATCTTGCTCGCTGGTGGACGCTCTAAGGTAAGCTCGAATAATAAGTTTAGGTGTATTCAGCATGTGGTATCGGTCGTTATCTGATTCAGGTGTATTCATTTGGTATCGCAAGCCTAGGTAATTGGGAAAGTATCTTTGTATTCATTTAAGTATACTTGCTGAATACGCTTGGTCAAGTAGATATTCTTATTCTGTTATGAGTTAGGGATGAGGTAACAAGTGATGCTATTCACATTTTCAATACTAAAGAGTGAGGGGCTAATAAAACTGGCAAGCCTCTAATAATTGGTTTGAATAGTCTTGAGAGGGCTGTAAGCCCCCTATGGGGGAAACTAGGTAAGTCGACTCATACACTAGTTGCCGTACATTTCTCTCTCACTTTTTGAAACTCCAATATCAACGACTTAGTAAACCGATAGCAATTACTCTAATAAACTAACTAAATCACTCGCCTTTATGTGGGTATATCTCGCCAACATGCTGATATTCCTATGTCCTGAAATGGCCTGAAGTTGAAGGGTATTGAGTTTACGGTTTGCATATCGTGTAATGGCTGTGTGTCTCAATGAATGAAAACACAGTGCCTTAGGTAGGTTTAAACGATCACAGGACCGCCTAAATGCTTGGCTAACTAGATTAGGTTTAGTTGTGAATAGAAAGCCTCCCTGAGCTGTGCTAATGGCTTCCTTGAGTACCGCCAATGCTCGGCTATTTAACGGCACGTCCCTGTCAAAACCATTCTTAGTATTGGTTAGCCTCAACGTCTTTGTCTGCCAGTTAATACATTCAGTGGTTATGCTAAGGCACTCGCTGCGCCTCATAGCTGTTTCATAACTTAAGATCACCAGAGGGGCAACCTTAGGCGATATATTGTTGAGTAACATCTGATATTGAATAGGGTCGATTACGAGTTCCCTAGGCTTGCCAGCCCTAGGTAATTTGTATCCTTCAAGGATATTAGGTAGATGGTTAAACTTGAGTATACGGCTGAGTAATTGAAGCTCTAGGCGGATAGTGGAATCGCTAACTAAGGTCTGCCTTTCTTGGGTATAGGCCGCAATGTGCTTAAGCGTTATATCCATCGCTTGGAGTGGAAGCCCCTTGATTAAGTTAGTCGCTCTGTAAGTAGTTGCCTCAGTGCCTCCTCGACCTTTTAGTGTATTTAGATATAAGTTTGAACAATGCGCTAGTGAGCCTGCAATCAAGATATGGCCTTCTATTTGGCTTACCCAAGCCTCTGCCTCAGCTTTTGCTCTAAAGGTCTTGGTGATTGCCTTTTGGCCTTTGGAGCGCACCATTGCGTTAATATTGCCGCTAGGTAATGTTCTATAAGTTGCCATGTACACGTCCTTTACTTTGTACACAGACTTTCCTTGCTAAGGCAACGACTTAAATTTTACGAAGGCTCGATCATTACTGACATCATGCTGTCAGTAGCCTTGTTTTATGCTTGTTGTCGCCCGTTAATGATTCTGTCCTGAATTGTACGAATAAGGTTTTGAATCATTGATATTTTTTCAACAAGGAGAAAGTGAAAATGTTATCTATTGCACCGTTAGTTTGGGGTGAAATTCCTGTCAGTGACATGAACCGTGCTGTTGCTTTTTATCAGCAGCATTTTGGGGTCGAGTTTAAACGTGACGATATGGAAGACATGGAATATGCGACCATAGTCACTGAGGATGCGAGTGCGGCGAGCATAGGGCTAGTCAAGTGCAGTATGAGCCAGCCGTCAATGCAGGGCAGTACTGTGTATTTGCATTTCAGCACCCATTTGCAACCTTTAGTGGATAAACTCGCTGCCGCCAATGTGAATATTTTGCTGCCAGTGACGCCGATTAATGATGGAGAGTGCGGTTACATTGCGTTATTTGCCGATAGTGAAGGCAATAAAGTGGGTCTGTGGTCTAAGGATAAGTAGTCTCGAGTGATTAATGTATTAGCGTCGTGGCCTTATGGCATGACGCTAAAATCACGCAATTAACTAAAGCATGGGTTTAGATTTTTATGGAAGAAACAAAGATGGATGTGGTTTATATTGATGCTCGACCCTTACTTGGACTCAGTACCTGCACGAGCAATAGGGCTGAAATGTCCGCCGATAGCGCGAAAATAGGCGGTCTGTGGCAAGCCTTTTTTGAATCATCCCAGCTCACCGCTATGCTCAATTCGCCCATGTATGGCGTGTATTATGATTATGAGTCAGACATGAATGGCGAGTTTTCTGTGCTGGTGGGTAAGGCAATTGATGCCCCTGTTGATACAAGTCATTTTATGCCATTGGAGCTTAACGCGGGCAAGTACCTAAAATTCACCGCTCAGGGTGATATGCCCCAGTGTGTTATCGATCTTTGGGGGCAAGTGTGGGGTTATTTTAGCGCGGCTGAATGTTTGCATCAGCGACGTTATCAAACGGATTTTGAAGTCTATCTTAGTGCTACTGAGGTTGAGATCTATATCGGGATTTTATGATTCAAATTGTAAAAAACATTTAAGAGTGAATTAAAGGATTAAATCAGAACTAATGCGCCGCGCTGACCGCCTATTTCAAATAGTGCAAATTCTCAAACATAAACGCCTGACCACAGCCCAAGAGTTGGCTGAACGGTTAGAGGTGTCCACGCGCACGGTTTACCGTGATGTGCAGGATTTGTGTTTAAGCGGCATTCCTATTGAAGGGGAGGCGGGGGTCGGCTATTTGTTGCGCCACGAGGTGAATGTTCCGCCCTTGATGTTTAACGAAGCCGAATTGGAGGCGATTCAAGTTGGCATGCGTATGGTGCAAACTTGGGGTGGCAAAGAACTCGGTAGTGCCGCTCGGCAGGCGATGATTAAAGTCGAAGCTGTGTTGCCTAAACGATTACAAGCCTACCAATCCTTAATGTTTTCACCGGATTTTTACCTCGACTCCAATGAGTTTCAATTCCTTGACCCTTTGCGTAATGCGGCTCAGCGCCGCGAATACGTCAAACTCTTCTATCAAGATGTCAAACTGGATGTTACCGAGCGGGAAGTTAGGCCGCTCGCCATCTATTTTTGGCGTGGTACTTGGACCTTACTGACATGGTGTGAGCTACGTGCTGATTTTCGTAATTTCAGGGTCGATCGCATCACAGGCCTTGTGCGGTTAAATCGCCATTTTGATCTCACTCTCGGGCAAGAGCTTGAAGATTATATTTGCCTAATGGATAAAGAAAAATAGTCCCATACTTAGCACTGTGGTCAGCAAGGTATTACGGGTGACGAGCGCCAACACTGTAGCGACTATGGCGCAGATGAGATAGCTGTTATCTAGGCTGAGATCAAGCTGACCTTCTTGCACAAACACTATGGGTGCAAAGATTGCAGTGAGTACCGCAGGGGCTGAGTAACTTAAAAAGGTTTGGGTGCCCTTACTTAATCGCAGTGGTAGTTTAGGCTCAAGTAGTAAATGACGACTGATAAACACAACCGCCGCCATTGAAAAGATCATTAACCAAATCATGCTTTTTCTCCTGACAGTGTTTTTGTCTCAGTCAGACTTTCATTACCAGTATTCGCCTCAGTTTTTGTCTTAATGTCAGGCCCAGCTTCTGTATCCATTTCTGTTTTGGCCTGTGTGCTTGCTAACTGACTTGCGGATTGTTCTGCGCGTTCCGTTTCTTTGGTCACTTTGGCGTAAAGTACACCTGCCGTCATTCCCGCAATGGCGGCAATGAGCAGTCCCGCTTGAATTTTAAAAACGGCGCATACCACTGCTAGGGTGAGCGACACTAATACACAGACGAGAATCGATGGTTTTTTTATGGTAGGAACGACCAGAGCGATAAAGGTGGCTGCGATGGCAAAATCTAATCCCAACTCACCTAAATTCTCGATAGCATTGCCCGCCACTATGCCAAGTAGTGTGGCTATGTTCCAACCGATATAGAAACTCAAACCGCCGCCAAGGGCGTACCAAGGGTCGAACTTATGCAACTTGCCTTGATTGGCGATGGCAAATAGTTCATCTGTGAGCAAAAAGCCCAATGTTAGGCGCCACTTTAACGGCAACGGACTGATTTGACTGCGCATCGCCATTGCATATAACAGATGGCGTGAGGTGATGAGTAACGTCGTAATTAAGATACTCCACAGACCAATACCAGCTTTCACCATGCCTAGTGCCACTAATTGAGCAGCGCCCGCAAAGATAATCGCCGACATGGCTTGGCTCTCAATGGGCGTTAACCCAACTTCAATGGCGAAGGAGCCCGCTAAAATGCCCCAAGGTACAACCGCTATCGTCAACGGCATCATGGCCAAGGTGCCTTTTAAAAATGCCTTGGATTTTGTGGGATGCACAGGATAAACATCAGGTTTTATAAGCTTGTCCGTGGCCACTTTGGCTCCTAAAAATAGCGGCGACGCGAGGGTCGCTATTAAACAATGAATACTTGGATAAGGTTGCTTGCTTAGTTAATCGAGGAGAAAGCAAGAATGAGCATGGTAGATTAACCTAAAGTGGTTGTTTAGGCTTGGATAATATTGCGGCCTATTTCTTTGGCAAATTGCCCTGGCGTAACACCGACTGTCTTTTTAAAATGTCGATTCAAGTGACTTTGATCGTGAAAACCACAATCGAGGGCGACATCGAGCAGCCGTGTGCCTTGTTTGATTTTTCCTTTGGCGAGTCTTACTCTGGCCTGAATTTGGTAAGCATGGGGTGGTAAGCCGTAATAACGCTGAAATTGCTTCAGCAAATAATAGGGGCTTAATCCCGCGAGTGTTGCCAGATCTTCAAGGGAGATGTCGGCCGCAGGATGATCGTCGATAAAGGATTTCACCAGTGCTAACGCAGGCTTAGCGATTACAGCGAGGTCATCGCTTGGGTGATTCTTGCCATGGCGTGTCATCAACTGTGTCAAGCTTGAATAGACCAAGCTTTCGCGCAGTAAGCGATTGTCCGATGTATCTAAGGTAGTAAAGGTGAAGCGCAGTAATTCGGCTAATTCAGGATCGTACACTACGGGCTCAGGGAAATAGGGCGCACCACGGTTTGATGCTAGATCACTGTTAATATTGGCAAACTGTGCGGGTACTGGATACATGGCTCGATAGGACCAACCGCCCTCTGTGGCGCTACAGCCATTATGGACTTCGTCGGCGTTAACGAGAATGATGCTGTGCTTTGGCGCCACATGGTTGCCACCCGTGCGATAAAAACGCTGCGCCCCCGTTTCAATCACCCCGACGGTGTAACCTTCGTGGGTGTGCCGACTAAAGTTTTGTTTATGGTAGTGGGCATTGAGTAACTCGAGGCCACCTAATTCATCGGCAATCTGGTAGGCCGCATGTTCTGTGTTCACACTAGGCCTCCGTGTTTAGTGTATGAATGGGCGGGGTGTGCCTGATAATAACCCAGAAACCCTCAGTGCTTTTGTACAAAATTGCGCATATTGGATTTTGTTTGCGTTTAATGACGGTTTTTTTATGTTTGTTGCTTAATGCTTGTCGCTTGAGATTTTTCGTTCAGTCCTGTTCGCGATAGGCGTTATTTATGTCGCCTGCTGTAATGTTGTGAGTTCTGCACCTGCGATAGCCTCTAGGTGTTGAGTGATTTTTTCTATCGGCCAATCCCACCAAGCGATAGCAACAAGCCCATCTATCACAGTTTGCTCGAATCTCAGCTTGATCACTGTGGCAGGATTACCGCCAACCACTGCGTAGGGCGGTACATCTTTTGTCACTACGGATTGACTGGCAACAATGGCGCCGTGGCCAATTTTCACCCCAGGCATGATAGTGGCGTTATAACCAATCCACACGTCGTTACCGATACAGGTGTCGCCCTTAAAAGGTAAATCTTCGTGCTTGGGCGCCGCTTTCTCCCAGCCATTGCCGAAGATATAAAAAGGATAAGTCGAGAAGCCAGATACTTGATGATTGGCGCCATTCATAATGAATTTCACGTCTTTCGCAATGGCACAGAATTTACCGATATTCAGTTTATCGCCAATAAAGTCAAAGTGATAAAGTACATTCGACTCGAACCTCTCAGGCCCTGCTGGATCGTCATAATAAGTGTAATCACCGACGATAATGTTCTCGCGGGAAATAAAATTTTTAAGAAAGCCAACCTGAGGAAAGCCTTTCATCGGCGCTTTATCGTTGGGGTTTGGGCCTAACCGCGGGTGAGAGTGGGGACTTGGCATGAATACCTCCGTGCTTAAAAGACTCGCTTGCTATGCTAACGCATTGTCTTTTTTGAATCGTCGTACTTTGGTACGCATATTCTTCATCGGGGAGTAAGTATTGAATTGGATCATACGGCCCAGAGTCCATTTATCATACCAAGTTACTCCATATAACTGCTGATCACTGAGGCTAGCAATCAGCGTTGACAGCTTTTTCATTGTCAGTTCATATTCATTAAGTAAATCAGCATATTGCCATTGGCGATATTCTCGGTGAAATCGCTCTGCTAATAATCCCAGTTGATTCCATTTATAACCCGTATCGGGAAAATCAACGGGGAGTGCTTGCGATGTTAACTCGTACCATTTGAGCACTAAGCTACCCCAACCAATAAGGTAAGCGATTGTATCACTTACACTAATTTGTGTGCCTTTGATGTTTCCTTCTATGCTGCACACACGGGACATTTGGGCTGGGATTGAACGATAGTCTGCCATCAATTTGGGGAAAACTGAGCGAATAGCCAATTCAAGTTCTTGTTTTGATTGGGGTACAGATGACATCACTACCTCGTCTACATTAGATGCTTAGGCTGAGTTTAACATCATCTATTGGGCTATTTAGTATTCACCTGTCACAATAAGCTCTTGTTCAATAGATTCAACCACTAAGGCAAGCGTACTATTGTCTCGCTTAAAGCCGACAGAGCAAATTGCCATCGCGCCGTTACCACAGGTTATTTCGGGGTAATCTGCTGTTATTGGCGTTTCATCTTCTGCTACAGGCGCTAATACCCAGCCAGCAGCTAATAAACTTGATTTCACCTCAGTGTACTTTTTACCCCATAACGCGCTGGTGTCCTGTGCTGGAGCATATAGAGGCAATGCGCCTAGGCTTAGCATGATCACAGGGAGAAGGATTTTTCGCATATAAAGCATCTTAGTTCCTATGTTGTTTAGAGCTTGTGGACGAGCAATCATATCATCAAACCCTATCGATAAAGGTGCGATTTATCCCCCTTAATTCAGTTTATACTTATATTGCTGCACGTAATAAACGATCCATTTACCTGCTGTATTTTCTCCCATCGGGTAGGTTAGCAATCCATCTACTATAATGGAGGTGCATAAAAGGAATGTTATCTAGCGCACAGAGCTTATCTATGATTAATTCATTGAGAATAGGTATATTAGTTAAACTGCTTATTTGGGGAATATGTGTATATACTCCGATTTCTTATGCTGTTGATGTTTTTATTATCAACCATCCCGAATCTGAAAATGACCATCGATATGAATATACCTATGATCTCTTAACATTAATTATTGAGGCCACTCAAGCTGATTTTGGGGATGCATCGCTGCAAGTGTCTGATGTAGTTATGAGCCGAAATCGCATTTTTAGGTCATTAGTCGATGGACAAATTGTCAATGTGATGGCAGAAGCCTCAAATTCGCTGTGGGATGAACAACTTATCCCGATAAAAATCCCTATTCGTAAAGGGATTCAGGGATTCAGAATTTTTATTATTAAAAAGTAAGCGGTTAATGAACCAGTGAAGCCCTACTCAATTCCACTGAGATAAACATTCCATGGCATCAGATCCGACATATCATCGGCGATTGAACGCTTTGGCAACTCCGTGAACAGGTGCCGGAAGTAATAATAGGGGTTGATGTCATTCGCCCGACACGTCATGACCAAGCTATACAGATTGGCACTGGCTTTCGCACCACCGACTGACGTTGAGAACATCCAGTTTTTTCGCCCCGTCGTGAACGGCCGGATATCCCGCTCTGTCACATTGTTGTCGATGCTGATATGTCCATCTTCCAGGTAGGTCAGCAGCTTAGGCCACTGATTCTTGGTGTAGGTGATGGCCTGGCCTAATGCTCCTTTGGGCAGCACATTCAGGCTATCGAGCCACGCTTTGAAGTCATTCAATATGGGGAGGCTTTCTTGCATCCTCAGCTGTTGGCGGGCTTCGGCCGACAGCGTTTTGGCTCGCTTTTCTATCCCATACAATTTGGCGATAAAGGCCAGGGCCTTTTCGGGTTTCCCTGCCTTTTTCGAAGGGGATGCCTTTTGAGCATCGGTGAACTTGCGGCGCACATGCGCCATGCACGCGGCTTGAGTGACACCGTCTACCGTGTCATACGCACTGTAACCATCTGACAACAGATAACCATGGTAATCACCAAGGAATTCGCGCACACAAGCGCCTGCTCGGCTGGGGTGATAGTCGTAGATGACGACGGGATTGGGGGTGAACTCGCCGCTGCGATAAACCCACATATAGGATTTGGACTGGGCCTGTCTGTCTTCTTCTCTGAGCACTTGCACCGTGGTTTCATCGGCGCAGATGAGGGATTCTTTTAGGAGCTGCGCTTTCATTGCATCGATAATGACCTGCACTTTACTGCCAAGCTGCACACACCAGTTGGCCAAGGTGGCGCGACTAATATCTATACCCGAGCGGTTCAGGATATCTACCTGACGGTAGAGCGGCAGTGCATCGACGTATTTGGCGGTGACCACGGCGGCGAAGGCCTCGGCACTGCCAAGGCTTTTAGGGAGCATACTCGCCGGTTTTGGAGCTGTGACCACTTTGCTGGTTTCGGCTGTTTGCTCGCAGTGGCGACAAGCATATTTGGTGCGCTCATGGCGAATGACACTCACTCGCTGAGGTAGGATTTTCAGGGTTTCGCTGATTTCCTTACCGCATTCATGTAAAGGCGCATCACAGCAGTCGCAATACGGCGCATTTAAGGTATGGGTTTGCACCTCGCGCTCAAGGTCAGCAGGCAGCGGTTTACGACCCGTTTTTCTGCGCTCTTTAGGTGAGGAAGGCAACGCGTTTTGCTGTTCAGCTTCGTTGAACGTTCCTTTGGCGACTTTTTCGCTTTGGGCAGCGAAGCGTTTGGATTTGCTGAGGTTGAGCTGCTCAACGAGCAATTGCACCTGCGTTTTGAGGGCGGCGACTTCCTCCTCTTTGGC
Organism: Shewanella sp. JNE2; assembly: GCF_023159115.1. Lineage (NCBI taxonomy): Bacteria > Pseudomonadati > Pseudomonadota > Gammaproteobacteria > Alteromonadales > Shewanellaceae > Shewanella > Shewanella sp. JNE2. The sequence continues at coordinate 1,578,391 of NZ_CP096169.1, forward strand.
CTGCAACAATGCATCCTTGGCAAGAAGCATGGCCTTGAGTTGTTCGATGTCATTGGGGAAGTCGGTCATTGGGCATCATCTTACAGCATTCAATAGTCCCCAGTGTGACGGTTAAAAAGGATCGTTCAAGTGCAAAATTACGATCAGTGTCTAGCATCACACTTCTAGCCCATTTAAGGGCCGATGGGCTTTGTTGTTCTCGAGTGACAGCCCAGAGAGCAACCAGTGAAGTTGCGGTTTGCTAATGACAATCACGCCCTGGGAATTCGGGCGAGGCCATTTGAAGGTACCGTTCTCCAAACGGCGATAGTAAAGCCAAAACCCGTTGGTATCCCAAAACAAGATTTTGAGTTTATCGCGTCCGCGATTACAGAATATAAACCAGGCCTCGCTGAACGGGTCCATGTCGAGTTGTTCGGCGACAATGAGCGACAGACCATCGATAGACTTTCGCATGTCGGTGACACCGGAGACCAGAAAGACCTTGCCGGAGGGAGTCATTGCAAGGCATCTACCCAGTGTTTGATCTGAGCGGTACTCAGTGTTGTTGGTAATTCAGCGCGAATACCATTGGCAAAAGTAATGATCACCGACTCAGCCTTCGTCTCTTCATATTCATTGAAAATAATAGGCTGAAGTGTTTGCGTTGCGTCAGGAGAACGCAATCGCTTAGACCAATAGTAGAAGGTTTGATAACTGATGCCGCTGTCTGCACAGAATTGCTTGATGGAAAGCATGCTTTGTTTTTGTTGCTCAACAACTGTTGCCCAATGGGCGCGCTTTTGCTCTTGGTTCATAGTGCCTCCGATGAAAAAGGCACTATGTCAAAGTATTGGTATTATTGGTATGTGGGGTTTATTAACCGCTTACATTAAAAAGGAGAATTTATCTATTTTAGCCAATATAAACACACTGGCACAGTTAACGTCTTTAGATACAGGTTCAGGTAGTCAATGGTCTACTAAAGTAGCAATGCAACAAGCAGGTTTCAACGTGATAGAAAGTACTCAGTATGACAATTTATTCAATATGTTATCTATGGGGCGCTTTGTGACATTTGGCCGAGGGGTTAATGAAGCTTTTCAAGAAGTTGAACTGTTCAAGCAACGTTATCCAGATTTCATTGTGGATGACAATATCCTGCTACATATACCGCTGGCCACCTATTATTATGTGTCTCCTAATCAGCCTCGGTTAGCCCAGAGAATACAAGTCGGTCTTAAAAGAATTATTGCGAGTGGTCAGTTTGATAAATTATTTTATCAGCGTCACTGTGAATTTCTGTTAAAAAGTAAACTGAATGAAAGACGGATTTTTAAAATAGATAATCCATTAATCTTAGAATCAGAAATCACTTCAATTGTAGGTAAGGATTTTTTGCTTAATCCAAAAGATGATTTTTCGGTATTATGTCAAAAATATCGAGGTATCAACTGAATATCACGCCTGTATATAATCCACAGCGGCTTATAAAACCTCTCGAAATCTACAATATCAGTAGCAACGCAAATACCCTCAAGCTAAATCATTTTCTCAACTCGGCCTAGCGGCCATAATTTTTCCTGCATCTGGCTGCAAGATTTAAATAGTATTTTCGTTAGATGAAGCCATTTGTTGCTAATTTGTCGGTAAATAATAAAATTGACGAGTAATTTACTTATCCATATGTAGTTGATTATAAATACCGTTAATTATTAACAAAACCCATACCTGTACACATTTTTCACTATAATCTTTCATTTTCAAGCTGGTATTTATGGGAATGTCTTCCACCTTTAATCTTAGAGATATGTAGATTTCCTTACTCTTGCCCAGCCAGCAGCCAATAAACTCGATTTCACCTCTGTGTACTTTTTACCCCATAACGCGCTGGTGTCCTGTGCTTGAGTAAAAGCAGACTATGCACCAAGACTTAGCATGATCAGTGGCAAAATGATTTTTCGAATATAAAGCATCTTAGTTCTTATGTGATTTAGGGCGGTGGGTGAGTAAGGCTACCATATAGCAACGCTCACGTGCTTGATGATGAGACTATAAACCGTGTCACAATTAAGCACTTTCATTCCAGTGACACGCCATTAACTCATCCCTGAGGGCTCGACGACGGCATCCATGCCGTCAACGGTCACTTCCATGATAGTGCTTAATTTCGTTAATTCCGGTGTATCTTTTCAGCCAGCTTCCACACTATTGATTTTCATTTCAAGTCAGCACATTAGGGCATAAATTCACTTTTAGCTTTCAAAATATGTGGATGTTCTCACTCTTCATACCACGATTTAGGAGGGGGTCAGATGCTTTTTATTTTAAAGGCTAAATCAACGTCGTGGGGCTTCACCCCACACCCGACCAAGGAGGACTGCTCGTCCTATCCTCCTTGGATGCTCCAAGACGCCCCTAACGGAGTTCAAAGCCCCTTGGGCATTTAGCGTCCTTATGCTACCGCGTCAGACGCTCGTCCCTGATTCGACTGACGCTATCTCGGCATCTGATAGGCAGGATGTCTGAATGTCGTGAAGTGCATGGATGCACGAGAACGACCATGCCTCGCTCACGCAACGAACGCAAATGCCCTGCGGCAACTCCGAGGGGAAGTGTATTCTGTTACTTCAGAGTTAACTGTTAATTCAAAAGATTCAAGCCTGTCTTTTCTTCTATCTTATTTGTGGTCGCCTAAGCCGCGCCGCCGACCGCCGCATGATGGCCGCAGAAATGGATATTAGTCCCAGTGTACTGTTCAAGCTGGTACCGTTGGATTATGTGATGAAGGATATGAACACCAATGAGGTCGTCAAAGGCAAAATTACTTCTAAATCAGTGGAGAAAATAATGACTAATAGGTAAGATTTTGCTAACTACCAAAAATTATAAGGATTTACATGTCAGACCCATTATCATTCTCAGTATTTAAAGAAATTTTCTCCTTTATAAATGCACTTAATGGAGCAATAATTATTTTGCTGACATTTATCCTTCTTTATTTTTTTGGTGATTTTGTTAGTGCTGAGTTAGTCAAACATAAAATTAATATTTTTGGTGAAGAAAATAACACAATACTACTACTTCTTATCTTTCTTTGTGTGTCAGTGGTTATAAAAAGTTTGACTATTGGAATTTACAACCGTATTTGCAACTTTTACTCTAATTATAAAGAGTTCAAGAAGAAGTCGAAAATTGACAAAGCTAACAGAATTAGAATCATTCAATTAGTTAAGTCATTACAAATTCCTGAATTAATTGTTTTAGATTACTTATTAGAAGCTGAAACTCTTGATTTTTCTAGATTTGACGATAGGTACATCACGTTGCGAAATAACAGGCTGATTACGAACATAGGTGAGACGCGAGGGAATGCAGTTTTCAAAATCAATAGTTTGTATGAAAATGAAATACTTACTGCCATTAGTGACTTTAGTAAAGAGTTGGCGTTATCGGTGTGTGATGCCAAAGAAAAGGATGTCAATCTTTGTGAGATAATAAAGTTATTTATGAGTGATGAATGTGTGGAAATACATGCCTCAAAACAAAAGATAAGTTATGTTCATTTGATTGAGAGAAATTACAGTGGTATTTTTTCTGCAAAACAGGACAGTAACTACAATTGGAAAATTTATTTTAATTTAGAAATTAAATCCCATTTGGAAGATATCTTAAATCTAAAATTGAGAGATTCAGTGATTATACTCAACAAATAATGTACCCGTTAACGGGTACGCTTTTCTCCCGCCTAAAATCTCCGTATACCTATCAGCACACTTAGCCAACGCGGTGAAGCGTAGGCGCGTTAACCCGCCGTGTGGCGCTCAATTCTGCCGTGAGGCTGTGTATCCCAAGGGGAATAACATGCTTAAAAAATACCTGCCATTTGTGGTGATTGCTGTCGGCGTTGTCTATGCCGCTAATCGCTTCCCGTCTGTTCGCCGTTTAATTGGTTAAGGGGTAGAGCATGTGCACAACAGTTAAACTCTCATCTTTTTCAAACGTTGTCGCAGATTACACCGAGATTTGCTAAGGCGAATTCGATTGCGGACGTGACCTTCGATGACATGGATGTCATCGTAGAGCCGCCATGGATGGCTTCACGGCGTGTCACGGAAGCAGTTGAATTCGGCGTACAACAGAGTGATGGATACATGTTTTGAACTCTACCCTACTTTTAATCTTAGAAGGGTTGCTAAAGCTTCTCGCTTGGCCAACGTTGCACTAACTTTGTATCACTAAGCAAAACAGCCGCAAGATATTTGCGGCTGTTTGTGATTAACACTCTGTATTTGAATGAGATTTAAAGCTTACGCTAAATCACTCGCTATTCAGCCACCATCGCCATTAGCGCGGGTAGAAACTCTTTATCTAATGCAGCGATCTCGCTTTGCTCGACCAGCACTTGATTTAGAATTTCATGGCTGGTGAGGGGGTTGGCGAGTACTACGCGAAACACCACGGTCGCTTGCCTAAAATAGCGGGCGGGGGAGATGCGGGTGCGGGAGACGAAGGATTTGCCCTGTTCGCGCTGGTGCTTTTGAATAAACTGGGTAAGCCCATCGAGCAGTTCATTAAAGCGGGCAAGTTTTGCAGTGTCACCTTGCTCAATCGCCACTTGTATCGCGGCTTGCACCTTGGCGGGCACATAACGATAGGTTAGTAGGCAAAGTTCAGGCTCAGTAACTAGCTCAAAATCCTTATGGGCTTTGATTTGTTCGGCAAAATAACGGGCTTTTTCAATGCTGTTATTGATTAAGATTTCATAACCATCGAGGCCGATGATCTGTAAGCAAGCGTGCACTAACATCGCCATGCCGGGGCGCGAACCTTCCAGCGTTTGACTGCCTAAATCCTTTGAACCACGGCGCAAAATATATTCTGCATGGTGGGCAATGGCGTGGGCAAACTCGGGGTTTTTAAATAACACCATGCCAGCGCCCATAGGCACATACATTTGCTTGTGGGCATCAATAGTCACTGAGTCGGCAAGTTCGATACCTGCGAGTAAGTGGCGGTATTTATTGGATAATAAACTCGCACCTCCCCATGCTGCATCTACATGGAAATGGCAATTTAGCTCTTTTGCCAGCGCAGCTAACTCAATCAGCGGGTCGACATTACCGGTTTCGGTTGTACCAGCCACGCCAACAATTGCCAATACCTTGATGTTTTTACGGGCAAGTTCAAGCGCCGCTTCGCGCATCTTGGCGATATTGACTTTATTGTGGCTATCCGTGGGAATACTAATGATATTGTCGCGACCAATACCGAGCAGATCGACCGCTTTACCTAGGGAGTAATGCCCGCGTTCCGAGACTAAAATCGCTAAATCATCATAACCATAATAGCGCAGCGCCTTGAGTAGCCCTTCGCGGGTAACACCTTTAAACTCACCATCTGCCTTTAATAATTGGTTACGGGCAATCCACAGCGCCGTGATATTGGCAACCGTACCGCCCGAACAAAAAGCCCCGAGGGAATGATTCGCACTGTGCATCCAGCTTTGATAAAAATCCGTATTTTGGGCGTAAATCAAATGATGCATCATGCCAAGCACTTGGCGCTCAAGCGGTGTAAATGCCTTAGAAGTTTCGATTTTGACCAGATTTTGATTCAGACCTACCATCATTTTCGACAGGGGCAACACAAAATAAGGCAGGGCCGATGTCATATGACCAATAAAACTTGGCGCAGAGGTATGTACCGAATGCGCCACCAGATTTTGCATAATTTCATCGGTGTAATCGGAGACAAAACGCGGCTGAGTTGGGATCTTAAAGGCTTGAAAATCGGTTTCGATTTCCGACAAAGGTTTTTCGAGCGCGGCAATGCTGTCACCCAAAAAGCCTGCTAAATCCTCGGAAAGCTTCTGCTCGATAATACTTAGCGTCGATTCTGCATCTTCGGGCACGGTAAATATACGCATTAGGCTTTCTTCAGATGCCGTGGCTTGACGAGGGAGTTTTTGGGTCATGGGGCGTGCCGTCTATTAATTTTTATAGTGAAACCGTCAATTCTTCCAAAGAGGACAATGAAACCTAGGACTCTTAAATTCAATCTAACGGATTACCAAAAAGGGAGCTCACTTTACTGCAAGGTCTTTTAGGCATCAAGTAATAAATACAGACGATGCTTCAGGGGTTAAATGGATAAGGCGCCATTGTGACGCCTTGAAGCTGTGATCAATAAGTTCTTCTGGTCTCTGAGTTAACCCCTTGGAATGCCTTGGCCTAACACAATCACTGAGGCGATATTACGTGCAGTATTAGAAAGATTTAGTTTGGCATTTGCCAGTACATCATCAAGCGGACTTAAGTGCGGGATGATAGGGAAAATCGCTGACATTCCTTGCTCTAGAACGGCATTGGCATTTTCCCCTAGGCAGCCAGCAATACCAATCGTTGGGATCCCTTGAAGTTTGGCCTGTTTTAAAACCCCCATTGGGGTTTTGCCAAAAATGGTTTGTCCATCGATGCGGCCTTCGCCTGTGATCACTAAATCGGCACCGCGGATTTTGTCAGCAAGGCCTACGGTTTTCATCACAATTTCAACACCGGGTTTCAGTTCTGCATCTAAAAAGGCCATTACACCAAATCCCATGCCGCCCGCCGCACCTGCGCCAGCTTGTTCACGGTGATCCAAAGTGGCAGTGGTTGCAAACACATTGGCATAGTGAGCAAGGGCTGCATCTAACTGTTTAACCATTTCAGGTGTTGCGCCTTTTTGTGGGCCAAAAATCGCCGAAGCACCCCGTTCACCGCACAGGGGGTTATCTACATCGCAGGCGACTTCAAAGGTACATTCACGGAGTAATGGATGGGCGTTGGTCATATCAATACTGGCAAGATTGGCCAGCGCAGCGCCGCCAGCAGGGAGGCTTTTACCTTGGCTATCCAGCAATAGAATATCCAGCGCCTGAGCCATACCCGCGCCGCCATCGTTAGTGGCACTGCCGCCTAGCCCTAAAATGATGTGCTTTATCCCCCGATTAAGCGCATCACAAATTAGCTCGCCCGTGCCATAACTTGTGGTGATAAGTGGATTACGAAGCTCCCTTGGCACATGGTGTAGCCCAGAGGCAGAGGCCATTTCAATGACGGCAATTGCGCCTTGATGGGGTTTGTTATTTGCGTGACTATTTGAACCATTACCGAGAATGCCATAGTGAGCTTGTACTTTATGCCCAAGTGGCCCCATGACTTCTAGATTAACAATACTGCCGCCTGTGGCATCGACCATAGACTGCACTGTACCTTCGCCGCCATCGGCAACGGGAATTTTAACTATGTTACATTCGGGGATCACCTGTTTAATACCTTGCTCTATGGCGTTGGCGACATCGAGTGCACTTAAGCTTTCTTTAAATGAATCGGGGGCGATAACTATCTTCATTAAAAATCCTACAGCTTTTTGGGCGCAGTCACGCGCCCAAGGATGAGATTAGCGCTAGATTAGAGTAGCACTAGGCTTAGAATATAAACGGTAATCATGGCGGTGACGCCTTGAATTAGGGTTGCCATGGTTTGGGCTTTATAGGCTTGCTTAACGCTCATACGACTAAATTGAGTGACAACCCAGAAGAAGCTGTCATTGGCGTGGGAAACCGTCATCGCACCTGCACCAATCGCCATAACCGTCAGTACTCGGCCCATCTCGCTGCCAAGACCAATATCGCCAAGCATAGGTGCAACCAAGGCAGAAGTTGCCACTAACGCCACAGTGGATGAACCCTGCGCCGATTTTAGTGCTGCGGCGACGATAAAGGGCATAAAGATACCGACCCCAAGGGCTGACAGTGAAGTACCTAAAAAGTCACCAATAGGGGTAACTTTTAACACAGCACCAAAGGCGCCGCCGGCTCCCGTGATTAAAATAATCGGGGCTGCGGTGACAAGTCCTTGGCTAATACGTTCGCTAAATTCACTGATTTTATTTTCGCTTTTTAATAGCGTTAAGGATAAAAACAGACCAATAAGCAGCGCATTAACGGGTTGACCGAGGAACACTAGCACATCAAACAGGGTTTCTTTGCCTAATGGTGCAGAAGGGAAGTTAGCAATAGAGCCTAAACAAATTAACAGGATAGGCACAAAAATAGGTGCGAAGGCCTTTAGTGGACTAGGTAGCGCGCCATAGCTTTGTTTCAGTGATTCATAATCTTCTAATTGTGTTTTTAGCTCATCTGCGCCTTCACCATCTGGCTCAACGCCAGCAAAACGGTTTGCCCACCACATCCCTGCGAGTGATGCTACCGCTGCAACAAATAACCCGACGCCAATCACTAAGCCTAAATTTGATTCTAAGCCTAAGTTACCGGCTGCTGCGATAGGGCCAGGTGTCGGTGGGACAAAAGTGTGGGTTGCATATAAACCTGTGGCTAAGGCAACACTCATCGACACGCTTGAAACCTTCATACGGTTAGCCATCGATTGCTTTAACGCGTTTAAAATGACAAAACCCGAGTCACAAAAGACCGGAATCGACACCAGATAACCGATAATCGACATGGTTAATGTCGGAAAGCGTTTACCTAATACTTTAATAACCACATCGGCCATGGTAATCGCTGCGCCGCTTTTTTCGAGAATAATGCCAATAATTGTTCCTAAAACAATCACTAAGCCGATATAGCCTAAAATGTTACCAAAACCCGTCGTGATGGTTTTGGCGATTTCTCCGCTGGGTAATCCATAGGCGAAAGCCGCAATAAAGGCCGCGAGGATTAAGGTTAAAAAGGGGTGTAATTTAAATTTTGAGGTCGCGATAACAATAAATGCGATCACGCCGATAAGAATAAGCACTAAGTTCATAGTTTGTCCCGTTCAGTTCTTGGCTGAGGTTTTGACTGATATTGTAGGGTGCATCTCTGATTTGGGCATGAGTCCAAATCCGGGGTGCTTTAAGGTCATCCTATTATTGTGCAGGCATATTTGAATAGCTTTGGTTAAACCCACGGAATTACCGAGTTATCCCGCCCCATTTTTGTGCGTGCGCACAAAAATGGTGGGATGAATATAAAGAGAACCGCTTAAATGTTGTCGCTTATGAGTTAATCCCCATTGTCGTGCTAACAATGGGGATTAATGTGGGATTGAGTGGCTGAGGTTATTGCCTGCGAATAAATGACTCAACATAAGCGGCAGTACGGGCATTGAGTATAGGATCGGCCGACGCGGTAATTCCCTTGGGTAATAACAGCGGGTTAAATATGCCTTTATCGCATTGCATCACTTGGGGATCGCTGTCTCTTTCACCATTAATTATCACTTGGCCGACCAACAAGCGCTGGCGGGTTTCAGGCCAGATCACGGTTGGGTCATTAATCTCATCGCCCGCTTCGGCAAGTTGAATATAGAGGTTCCATTGTGCTGGTTGGGTTTTAATGCGCTCGAGTAATTCAGCTTTTAAAAAATCATCACTGAGATCCGAAAGCTCTTTGGCACTGAGGGCGGCAGTACCTGCCACGGGCTCAAAAATCCACTTACCCGCGACCGTTTCACTGTGTTGAGCACCACCTTTTTGGGTGGTAAAGAGAAAACTGTTTACGCCAAAATAACGGCTATTGGCAAAACTTGGGCTGGGTGGCAATTGCTTTAGGTAATCGAAAAAGGCTTTAGCATCGGGCTGATTATCGATAAGCCACTGCCGACCTTCGGCGCCTTGTTTCACCTTGGTCTGAAAGGTAAAAAAATCCTCAAGATTACTGGCAAAAAACACTGGGACGTTAGTCGTCACAAAATTGAGATTTTCCTTTTCACCATCAATTTTGAGGGAAAGAAAGCGTCCAGGAGTTTTATCGGAAATCTGTGGATTTGTTCTTCCAAGGGAAAAGCGGGCGGTAACTTTAATCGCCTCTTGCTGAAAAAAAGGAATATCTAAGGTTTTTTGCAATTGTGGATCTGGCTTAAAAGTGCCTGATGTACAAAATCCTTTCGCATGATTACGCAGCTTTACTGCTTTTCCCGCTGCTCGACTGGCGGCATCGGGTGTACCATTGATGGCATCGACTAATTCAGGAATGGTTTTTTCAGCAGCACTGAGTATCGGTGAAATCAAGGTAAAACCTGCAATAATGCTCGCTTTGACAAGTAACGTGAGTGAGTTCGGGTTCATGGTCATTCCTTTCTATAAATTGAGTCCGGATGGCTCTGACCCAATAAGAAAGGGGATACGGTATAAATCTTTCAATCGACCCATTATTTTTACTTACAGGCTTAGCCTATTTTAGTTTTACGGATTACCCCGTGTTTTTTGAAGAATCAATAAGCTGCCCGAGATACAGGCTTAGCAATCCATGTAAGGATTGAATATCGGCTTGGGTGATTTGTTGAATTTTATCGAGGCGATACCTTAGGGTATTACGGTGAATAAATAAGGTGTTAGCACATTGCTGGGCATCACCGAAGTGGGTGATATAGGCGGCTAAGGTTTTACGTAATTGACCGTTTTTATCCGCTTTTGCAAGTTGTTGATAAGGCGTTGCCAGTGCTTGGCCACGCCAGTCATGTTTAAGCCCTGAAAGCAGTACTTGCAGTGAATAATCTTCGAACAGGTATTTATTCCCTTCTGGGTTGAGTTGTTTACCCAGTGCTAAGGTTTCCAGTGCCGTTTGATAGGAGCGTGCAATACCGCCGTTTTCGGGGAAAAAATGACCTAGGGCGATTTTAAAATTAAGGTTCATCTGCGCGGGTAAGCGCTGGAGCAATCGATCTATACGTTGATTCTCAAGCTCTGGATCCCACTGTTTTCCATCTAAAAAAGCGGGTTTTAAAATCACAAGCTGCGACATGGAGGTCATGGCTATTAAGTTGCCACGATCGGGGTATTGCAGTAAATGCAACACTTGCTTAAGGGTTTCACCGACCCTGTGGTTACGATCATCAGTAGCATTCACTTGAAGGGTATCCGCTAAGTCAATGGCAAGGGGATCTGAGGGCCGTTTCGGTATTTTTATTGGCGTACTTTTCTCACTGATCTCTATGATAGCCGCGACTCTTGGCATACTCATATCAATATCCAGTTGTTTTGCCCAGCGATGTAACTGCCTATCATCGGTTTCTGCTTTGATAAGCTGCAGGATAAACTCTTCTCTTTGGCGATTTTCCCATTGCAGTTTATCTTGCAGGTTGGCTTGCTCAACAATCATTTCGGCGGTCATTTTGAGTAATTCGCCGTAATGGGTTAGCTCGTTAGGATCGCCTGTTATACCGACAACACCGATAATTTGTCCTTGATAATGCAAAGGTAAATTGATACCGGGTTTGACACCATGCAGACTTGCTGCGACCTCTTGGCTTATCTCGACATTGCGATTTTGAGCAATTGCTAATAGTGCGCCCTCGTGGATGGAACCTATTCGCTTAGGATCCCCTGAGCCTAATATCATCCCTTGGCCATTCATCACATTGATATTGTGACCAATGATTTTCATGGTGCGACTGACAATTTGTTTGGCTATGGCTGAATCGAGAAGATACATAAAAGGGCCTAGTTTTGCTGCTGTAATAGGGATAAAACACGCGCTCTTAATCTCGGTAACTGATCTGTTTCAAACTCAGGATGTTGCTTAAGCCAACGGTTATTACGTGGGCTAGGGTGAGGTAACACAATATACGTTGGCCAACATTGTTGCCATTGCTCAGTTGCTTGCGTCACTGTGATGGACTTTTGTTTCAGTTTGCGAGGTGTGTGCGTTGCCGTATCTAGTCTATCCAGTGGGGTGGTAGATTCGGTAAAAAGTTCGCGGGGAAGATGATAATCGATGGCATATTGCCCTAGGATCACTATCAGCTCAATTTGTGGCATTAATGCTAATAATTGAGGATGCCAAGTGGCGGCGCATTCGGGGCGGGGTGGTTTATCACCTTGCTTCTTACCGTTTCTTTCAATACTGCCAGGGAAACAAAATCCCATAGGAATGATGGCAAAAAGGGCTGGATTGTAAAATTGCTCCCGAGTGACATTTAACCAAGAGCGTAGCCGCTCACCGCTAGCATCGTCGAACGGGATGCCTTTATCGTGGGTTTTAATCCCCGGTGCTTGGCCTGCAATTAAAATTCGCGCTTGGCGACTTGCTTGTAATATGGGTTTAGCTGCTAAGGGCAAATGGGCTTGGCACTGATTGCATGCCCTTATCTTTGCTAATAAAGATGTCATGGATGCTGAACTTGGCATACTTGTACATGCACCTTGAGAGGCTATTTTCATTAGTGTTGCAGCATAATAACTGTTTGATAGAGCCAATAAATCAATAGTGTGTAACCTAGTGCTAAACCAAGATAGCTTAAGAGTTTAGGCATTTTACTTGGCGTAGATGCAAGGCAAATATGGGCAACGACAAGCGTAAAAAAACACAAAGGCGGGATTAAATAGCTTAATAAAAAGAGAATGAGTGCGCCGATACTTAAAATCCAGTCAGCATTGCGGTTGGTGACTTTATCAATTTTATTCAGTTGTAATGGCAGTAATATTAAGCCTGTGCCAACACAAATAATGCCAAAGTTAAGGGCAAAGTCGCTCCATCCTCGATGATCATAAAGGGCCAGTACTAGGCTAATAATGGGGATAAGCGATGCGCTTAAGACATGACCATAGGTAAAACGCTTGCTACGATATTTACCAGCCCAAAAGAATAACCCCTGTAAAAATAAGTTAAGTAAGGTAAAACCACCTAATCCTAAAATGATAAAAATACTGGCAATACCGCCAGAGGCGTCAAAGGCTGAAGCGGGTAAGGGTAGCAGGCTTAGGCACAATAACGTGAGCAATGATGACAACCATTGATGTGGGAAGATGGAAGACTTAATTTGCATGGGCTCAAACGATTAACCAAAAGATTGAATTAAGATCCGCTAAAGTGAGCTAAAACTCAAGAAATATGGTTTTTATCAACGGACTTTCACTCCAGAGTCTGATCTTATTCAAGATTTTTGCTTGTCGTAGCGCTTAAACAAAAGCCCGCAAAATGCGGGCTTTTAGATATAAACCGATTAAACGCTAGAGTTTGTAGCTCATGCTTAGCATGATCATCTGTGCCGTGTAGTCATGGCTATTGCTGCCAAAGCCTACAACGTTCCCAATGCCATCAACAGCGATATCATTCGCGGCGTCATTATCTTTATAGTTCTCAACTTTATAATCTAAGCGCCAAGCCATTTTCTCGGTGGCTTGATATTGAGCGTATAAGTTAATGTTGTGAACTTTGGCAAAATAATCACCATAGTCGCCAGTGATACCTTGTCTTACTTGAGTGTTACTGTCGGAGTTTGAATAAGTGTAATCCAATCCCATACGTAGCTTGTTCTCAAGTAAATTGTTGTAACTAATGCCAGCACCAACGACATCAACCTTGTCTTCAATATAGCTGAACCAATTGGGCGTGCTGCTTTCTTTGATGTCAACTTGCGCCTGATCCGATTTAATGATTTGGTAGTTGTAGAACGCCGTCGCCAGTAAGTCAGTGGTGATCATATAACTGATATTGGCATCATAACTGGTGTCTTTTGACTCCGTTAAACCAATTACTGTGTCGGTATAATCATCAAGCGCATAACGGGCACCAACATCAATGGTTAGACTATCGATAGGCGTGTGGGTGATACGTGCTTCTACTTGGGTTCTGTCACGGTCAGCCAAATTGTACTTACGTAACAGGCTGTTGGTTTCAGAAGATGTCCATTCGGAGGCTTGATACTGCGAGCCATCACGTTGGCCATAGCTGCCTTTTACCCACATGTCCCACATCTCGAAGCTATTGATTCTAAAACGTGCCCAAACGGTATTCTCATCCGTGGTCTCACGGTATTGATAATTACGTTCGTCACGTTTGAAGTCATAACCGCCATCGAGCTTCATACCTTGGGTAATACGGTAATCTGCCGCCACTTTAAAGCGTTGCGTACGATTATCGTAAGGTGTGTTATAAGCCACTTTACCGTTGACATTATTGATTCTGATCTGAGTCCATTCTTCAACTTGGGTATTATTGTCACGGTCGTAGTAATCGTAACTACCTGTTAAGCGAAGATCCTTGCTGACTTTGCTAACGACTTTCAGGTTCATACCCAGTAGATCGACTTTGGCATCTACAGCTTCGGTATTGAGCTGATTCGCATAACGATAGTTATCCGTCACCAATGCCTGATCTTGGCTCATTTGCCCAGTCAGAATACGGCCTGACAATGCGTTACTGCCGTCGTTGTACTGTCCCATCAATGACACTGTGTGTGCCTGGTTATCAGGATCAAGCGCCATCGTACCTTGGGTTTGGGCACCATGGGTGGGGTTGAAAGCACTGTCAAAATTTAACTGGTTGTACTCATTTTTGAAAATAGAACCATTATAGTTAAGTGCAGTAAACCAACGATCACCCTTAAGCTTAATACCCGCTTCAATGGTGTCAGTGGTGTAATCCACAGGCTCTGCTAACATCATCGATTGGTAGAAGAAGCTACCAGATGCTTGTTTCAAGCCGGTTTTTTCTTCACGCATGTAGTTCACATAGGTGCTCCACAGCGATTCGCCTTGATACGCAAAACCCAACCCCATACGTTCACGTTTGAGTGACAGTTCGAGTGAGTTCAGATTATCCATCAATAACGGCATTTGGCTGCTAGAACCAGCAGTAATCCAATTGCTTGGCAATGTTAAGTTATTTCCACCAATACCTGAGTAAGGTGTTAAGGCGTTATTGGTGTCGTAAGTCGCAATTTGGCGGTAATTAACATTAACATTGTACTGGCCAAGTTTGCCTGCATTAATGTCTAAACGCCCGCCATCCATACCTAATTGGTAGGCATCAATGTTGGCGCGATAACCTTTTTCACCACTGTAGGCTAAGTCAGCGTCAAATTTGCCGGCGACTTCATTTGAGGTACCAAAAGCATTAGCCGAGCGAATATCATCCTCGCTGTTATAACCAACGCCCACACCCACAGTACCAGATACGCCCGTTTCAACGATGCAGCCCTTACAGCTCCATGCTGAAAGTTTGACCTTTTCAGTGTTGGCATTAGCAATGCCATAACCATCAGCAGCAACGGCAAACCCGGTATTTGCTAATAACGCCAGAGTGATCAAATTGAGTTTAAATTTCATTTTATCTTCTCCTTAGCGCTGTAATAGCTTGCCAGATGGATGGTTTGAACCATGAACCTGACTATGGCAATTTAAGCAGCTTCTTCCACCCGTATAGGCATAATCACCCACGTTTTCGCCTAAACCAGTGTTTCCTAAATAATGCCCCTTACTACTGGCGTGCTCACCTCCATGACATTGCTGACATAACTGAGGCGCGCGGTTTTTTAGCATGGCATCATTCACACTACCGTGAGGATTGTGGCAAGTGACGCAATTTTCAGTAACGGGTGCATGCTCCCAAAGTTTTGGGCCGCGTTTTTCAGCGTGACAGGCATAACAGGTTTCGTTGATGCTAGGCTTATTAAGATCGGAATCCGTCATGCTCCCATGGGGGTTATGACAATCGCTACAGGTCATTTGAGCCCATTTTAATGGATGACTTGAGCGTTTATTCATATCTGCTTTTTGCTTGGTATGGCAGCTAGTACACACTTCCATCTCAGTGTTTTTTGATAACACAGGATCTTTGGCTACGTGAACTTGGTGACAAGAGGCACAGGCAACATCAGCATTGTCATGGTGACCACCATTCCAAGACATACGTTTGTCATCTTGGTGACAGCCCATACAGACACTGTTTTGTTTGTCGGCACTTAAGGTGGATTGCTTACCGAAAGTGATCATCGGTTCATTGCCACCCTTATTGTGATTCCCCATTGGACCATGACAGGCTTCACATTGTAGGCCAGCCATTGGGCTCTTAGAGGAATCAATCGCACCATGAACACCTTTGAAGAGGTCCATGACTTTTTCAGACTTTTTGTGACACATTAAACAAGAATCCGCCCCTTTAGGAGAATAACTCCCTTCAGCGAACTTTTTATCTAAGGTGGCTTCGACTTCCTTTGGCGTCATTTTTTCATCCCACTTCGAGGCATGAGCACTCGGAGCAAGACACAATGACATGACTACCGACACCGCCAAAGACATGGCAAGTGTAGGTAGTAACTTTTTCATTTTTAAGTTGTTCTTCATAATAGGCTTCCCAATTTGTCCCAACAAATTTCAAGAAAGGGGGAGTTAGACTCCCCCCGCTTGGGCAAATTACATTTTCACTTGAGTGTGATCTGTTGGAGTGGGTTTATGACAGTAGAAACAGGTTTCTGACTGCACTGCCTGGTTGGCTTGGGTGTAATCACCGTTCACAATCGCGCCCATATTTTCTAAGCCGTGGCCAATGGATTCTGGCGTATGGCATGAAATACAAGTGGCTGTGATTGGTGTGGTGTATTTACCCGCAGCAGTTGCCAGAGCGCCTTTGACCTTGAATGAATCGAGGTTGAAGTCGTTATGACATTGAGTACATTCTTTGATGACACCTTGTTTACCGTGAACAACGTGTAATTTCATCTCCAATGCACCTTTGTTAGCACCACTTGCGTAAGTACCATCTGGGGTATGGCAGGTGACACAAGCATCAACACCAACTGTCATTTTGCCATTAAGCTGACGACCTAATTGTTCTGTCATCACAAAGCCCGCATGGTGACCTTTGTGAATTTCAAAGGTATCACTGTGACAGCCTACGCAAGTATCAAATTTCACTGAATTGATATGGCGCATGCTTGGCGCATTACCAGATTTGGTACCAAAGGCTAACTCAGCTTTCATACTGGTGGTTTCACTACCCGTTGCACAAGCGATTAAGCTAGAGCCTGAGCTACACATTTCTAGACCGATAAAGGTAAAGGCGGTATCCGTATCGCCAGCACCGAAAGGCAGTGCAGGGGTCGTAAATACCAGTTTACCGTCAACAAGAGTAACACCCTCTTGCAGTGCACCATCTTTAACGAGGTCTTTAGCGATTTTAGCTTTACCACTACCTGGACTTGGGTTGTAGCCCATAATTGGGAAGTTTGGACCCACGTTAGTGATACTTTCTAAACGCTTAATTTTACTCTGTACGCTTGCAGCATCAATCGCCTTACCGTCTTTATCTAGGATGGATACAGTGAGGACAGCGGTATCATCGGCTTGACCAACCAATGTTGCAGCCATACCTAATTGAGCGATAACCGCTTTCTTATTAGTGGTTTTCACTGTATGAAGTTCAGCGGTCCAAGCACTGTTATGACAGGCGATACAGTTTGAGTTATCAAGCTGTTGTGAATGGCCTTTACCTGCGGCAAAGTCCACTGTGCTGTGACAGCTACCACAGGTAGCAGCGGTTGGGATACGTGACCAATTACTCCAATCTGGCGCGGCATCACTTTCAGCGTGGCAGCTTTGACAGCTATCTAATGCATTTAAGGTTAAGTCTTTATGCTTAGCATGGACTAACACATTAAATTCATTGCCTGCTTTTACTCGGCCAGGAGTATGGCAACTCGCACAGAAATTAACATCATTGGTGTAATGTTTGGCGTTAATCACTTTATCGTGGCAAGTATTACAGCTTTCAGTTGCAACGATTTTACGGCTATAAGTCGCATCAGCCCCCGTGTCTGCCATATAGTCAAATATGCCAGTAAAGACAGGTAGCGTGGTGCCATCAGGTAATGGTGCTGGTGTACTGCCGCGAACATAGTTATTCAGTACAATACGCTGGGCTAACTCACCGTTATAGGTTGCACGGGTACTTGTTTTGAGGTTAGTACCGAAGTCATAGCTGTAGGTACCATTTTTGTGATCGACTAACGTACCAGTACATTTTTTAACTGCAGGCGTTAAATCACAAGTTTCATCGATAAGATATTGCCATTTTGACGCATCACCAGCACCTGTTGCTCCCTGAGGAACCAGTTGCTCAGCGTAAAATTTGAAATATTGAAGCCCAACAACGGGCATATCATCTTCGTTAGTTACTCGAAATTGAAGGCTCGGCAAGCCGTCCTTTATTAAGGCTTTCTCAAAGTTGAAGTTTAATGTTTGGATTGTACCAGCAGGCTCGCCACCAGGTTCTCCAGGATTACCATCATTACCATCGCTGCCACCACAGCCCACTAAGGCCATAGAGACTGCACTTGCTGCTAACAGCAGTGCGATTTTAGATTTATATGCGTTCATCATTTTTTCCCTGCATAGGTTTGGCATTGCTTAACCGCTTATATTCTAGCTCATACAGATTCTATGTCTGTGTTTTTGATAACTAGAGGCGACTTAAGTTAATGCTGGAAATAGAATTCCCCAAGGAAAGGCTAACCTAACATGCCGTTAAAATCTCCAAGGCCTTTGCTAATGTGTGACTTGGATCTTTCTATTTCTAAAGAGGTAGTTAAACCACAGGTGAAAAACAAATCGAGAACAAAAAAACAACAGATAGTGAGATAGAAATAAAAAGAGAGAGGGGACACCTCTCTCTTTTCGTTTTGGCTCTCTATTGAGAGAATTAAGCTGGCTTAGTTACCGTGTGCCTCCATCAATTTAGATGGAGTATGGCAAGTTGCACAGCTTTCAGATGCTCTATTTTTAACATCCGCCGCACTGGTTCCATTTAAGATGCCGCCATTAGTTTCAATGTGCGATTTAGCTGCGTCAGACAGATATTTCTGGTGACAGCTTAAGCAAGTACCCGCATCGGAAGATACCCAAATTTCAGCACCGTTATTGTTAATATCACCAAAGCGCCATGCACGTTCTGGTGCTCTGCCTAAAGTGATGCCAGTTACAGTACCACTTTTTTCAACGTGACAGGTTGCACAATCACTCTTCAGTACAGTGCCTGATTGAACGCCAGCGTACTTCAGGTAGTGACCTTCACGCTCGTGCGCTTTCCACGCAAAGCTAGTTGGGATTTTGCCACCAGGATATTTACTATCGGTCTTTAAGCCTTTATCTGATGTATGGCAAGATTGGCAGTTAACGCCGTTATCATAGTGATAGATTTGTTGATTATGACAACCTTGACATTTACCTGCGTCGATAATGTCGCGACGAACACCAGGTTTAGCACCTTCATCTACACCAGTGCCTTTCCATACGAAATGATATGGAGCTTCTTTAATGACGACTTTACGTACTCCAGCTTTTGAACAGTCAGTCAGTGCGACTTCTGCTACGCCATAGCCGCCATTGTTGAAACATGCTTCAAGAGCTGACCAGAGTTCAAATGTTTTACCATCTTTATCTGTCGGTAAAGTGAAGCCAGTTCCGACCATAGAGTAAACT
Organism: Shewanella sp. JNE2; assembly: GCF_023159115.1. Taxonomy (NCBI): domain Bacteria; kingdom Pseudomonadati; phylum Pseudomonadota; class Gammaproteobacteria; order Alteromonadales; family Shewanellaceae; genus Shewanella; species Shewanella sp. JNE2. The sequence goes on from NZ_CP096169.1 coordinate 1,597,618, forward strand.
TTAGTTGAATCATTGTAGGTGCCCGTTTTTAATTGGATACGGCGAGCACTATATGAAGCATCAGAGTCATTTGGATAATCTTTATTAGAATCCCATGCCACAACGACTCGTGAATCTTGGTTTACATAGGCTTTATCAACAGCATTACCATCTTTGTCAACGACTTGGACATCAAAGGTCATCTTGCCAGCATCGTTTACGCCGACATTGCTGAATTTAACCACTAATGCTTTTGCATCAATGAAAGCTTTCATCACATCGCCATGACGTTTAGCTGCACTATCGGTTCCGCCATAGGGTTTCGTTGCATTGTGACAAGATACACAATCTTTACCCACGTTCAGATGGCTTTTCGATGGTGTTTGATGGCATGCAATACAGGCAGTGTTGCTTAAGTCAGCTTTGAATAAATCGGCATTAGCAGGAGCATTTGCACCTTCTACGTGACATGCTGCACAATCAGCAGCAGGTTTCTGTGGATATTGTACTTTACCGTAATCGATGACTTTACCACCGTAGCCAACGATTTTGTAAGGCGCTGCGACTTCTACACCTTCAGCGTTGACCGTTTTTCTGTCGGCACCTTTATGAATAGAGTGGATCATATAGGTGAAGTCAATGCTATTACCTGATTCAGGATCACCAGAGGTAGCCGTGTGGCAAGAGGCGCAGTTTTCGATGTCTAAACGGCGACCACCGTGTAATTGTAAGCTATCAGGTTGGTGACAGGTGTAACAGGTGTCGATAGACACGACATTACGACTGGCAATACCTTCGGTTTTACCTGTTGATGGCTGCCAATCTAAGTGTGCGTTAGCGACAACTTGAGGGAGTTCCAATTCGAGGGTAGCGCGTTGGGTGTAATCGGCATTGTAAGTTACAGCCACAGGGCTAGTCACATTGGCGATATTGGCTTGATAAGTGTAGCTGTAGGTACCATTACCGTTATCAACTAAACAAGTGTCACATTTACTTGCTGACTCAACGTTAGCTTGGAACTGGGCAGATGGATTAAGGTTATCAACACCGGATGGAACGGTCCCAGGTTCTTTCTTGGCATTGATATAGGCTTGCCACTGTAAACCGCGGTCAGCTTCAGTTTCACCCACTTTTTCTTTAACTGGAGTTAATTGTGCAATACCAAATCGTAAATCGTGATCTTTCGTTAGGCCTAACACTGCAACGCCATTAGCGTTTTCTAAGGTAAAGTTTACTGTGACTTTACCAGCATTAACCGTTGCATCTGTGAATTTTGCTTTTAACGTCGAGGTTGAGTCGATATTAACACCAACGACGCCTGGTTGCCCGTCAGCACCATCGTTACCATCACTGCCACCGCAACCTGCGAGTAGGAGTGAAAGTAAACCGGCACCCAACATCGCTTTGGTTGCGGTATTGAAATTGAACCGTTTCATCATGATATTTCCCTGCAATAGTTGTAATCATCATCAAATGCACAGTAAATAAGAATTAATCTCATTAGGTGCATAAAATGTGTGGAATTATTTTCCACTTGTAAGGCTAACGTAAGTCACTGGTATTTATCAGTCACTTTAGGTGGGTAATGTGATTGAGATCTGACTATTTCTTTAGGGGTAGATAAAGTACTAGATGCTTGCATAAAATGAGTTCCTTTTTATCCATTGTGATAGGCCATTAAGACCTGCAACATAAGGGCCGATTCGAGAGCGCTTGAGTTCAGCTATGCATCGATTTTTTACTTCATCTGTTAGGGTTTAGTGCTGTTTTTACGTTATGGATCGCTAAGGCTCTGTCGGTATCATGCTGACATCCAATTTGATGATTTTTGTATCAAATATCCAATCTGCTGCTGTTTACTCACGCATTCTTTTGTTACTTTTTATTTTTATATTGCTAATTTAGCACTGCTTAAGGTTAGAGTATTTTTATGATGATTGCGTAACAAAATTTATACTTTTTGATTGTAAAGATAGATGATTTTTATCGTGATAGTGGTAATTGCTTGTGTCAGTAAAATCGAATTTAGAATAGGTTTACTTTACGTTTCATTAACCTTTTGGGCGTTTACAGGCGTCCATGATTGCTTGAGAGGTATTTTTATTTTCAGTTGGTCGTTTATTCATTGGGATTTTTATCACATAATACCCAACACAATTGAAAACTATTATCGTTACCAGTCAAAAAGGTTGATCTAGGTAAAGTTATTAGCAATATCGCTCAGCTACAATAGGCGCAGTTTTTTCAAGCTTGAACCTGTTGCAAGGTGGAATACGTAATGAAGTTAAGCGAACTTAGTCCCGGTGACCGTGGCATTATTTCTGAAATCGGGCGCTTGGATTTGCCACAAACAGTAAAGCGCAAATTATTATCTATGGGTATCACGCCAAATACGCGATTTTCCTTGATCAGACGAGCGCCCATGGGGTCAGGTTTAGAACTGGATATTCGTGGCAGTAAACTTTGCATGCGTAGAGATTTGGCAGACATCATTGAGGTGGAAAAGGCGAATGACTAAGCAGTTTCATTGCGTCACAGTTGGTAACCCTAATGCGGGTAAATCGACACTCTTTAACGCACTCACGGGTGCGAATCAACAAGTGGGTAATTGGTCTGGTGTGACCGTTGAGAAAAAGACCGGTCATTTCACCCTAAATGGTGCTGATGTTTATTTAACTGATTTACCAGGTATTTACGATTTACTTCCCGCGGGTAACAGTTGTGATTGCTCCCTTGATGAACAGATTGCCCAGCAATATCTGGCCGAGCAACGTATCGATGGGATTATTAACTTAGTCGATGCCACTAATATTGAACGCCATCTATATCTTACCGCTCAGTTGCGTGAGCTTGCTATTCCTATGGTGGTGGTACTGAATAAAATTGATGCGGCCATTAAACGCGGCATTAAAGTTGATTTACAGAAAATGAGCCAAGAGTTGGGCTGTCCTGTCATTGGCGTGTGCTCGCGCGATCCTGCCGATGTTGAAAAAGTGCAGGCTCAGGTGCTTGATTTGCTACAAGGGCGAGTTTCTGAGGCGCCACTTATGCTCGATTATGATGAGCAAATTGAAGCGGGTGTACAGTTACTTTGTCGTAAAGATCCTAATCTTAGCCGTGGTCGGGCACTGGCGATGCTTGGTAATGGTTCTGGGTGTGGTAGTTGCAAAAATGCGGAGTTGCAGAGTGAGGTTAATGTTTGCACTCAACTGATTGCACAACAAGGACATGATATTGAAGTCATGGTGGCGACCACACGTTTTAATTTTGTTGAGCGTGTGTTCCAAGGTTCTGTGAAGGCAGATGGTTTCCTTACATTAAGCGATAAACTCGATAAACTCGTATTGCATCCTGTGTTTGGCATTCCTGTATTTTTGTTTGTGATGTACTTGATGTTTATGTTCAGCATTAACATCGGCAGTGCCTTTATCGATTTCTTTGATGTGTTTGCAGGCGCTTTATTTGTCGATCATTTTGGTGCTTTCTTAACGAGTATGGGATCACCAGACTGGTTAGTCACCATCTTAGCGGGTGGCGTTGGTCAAGGTATTCAAACGGTATCCACTTTTATACCTGTCATTGCAGCCCTGTTCCTTGGTTTGTCTATCCTTGAAAGTTCTGGCTATATGGCGCGTGCGGCATTTGTGGTTGACGGTTTAATGCGTCGTATCGGGTTACCCGGCAAAGCTTTCGTGCCTATGATAGTCGGGTTTGGCTGTTCAGTGCCTGCCATTATGGCAACACGCACCTTAGGAAGTGAGCGTGAACGTATTGTCACTGGTATGATGGCACCTTTTATGTCCTGCGGTGCACGTCTACCTGTATATGCGTTGTTTGCTGCCGCTTTTTTCCAAGATTCAGGGCAAAATTTAGTCTTTTTACTCTATATCATTGGGATCTTTGCGGCGATTGGTACGGGATTATTGCTCAGAAGTACTTTATTACCCGGTACCAGCAGTGCTGTTGTCATGGAATTACCCAGTTACGAATTACCTAAGCTTAAAGCCGTGATGGTGCGCACAGGTAAGCGAACGAAGAGCTTTATCTTAGGGGCGGGCAAGACCATTGTTTTAGTGGTAACACTGCTGAACTTTATCAATGCAATTGGTATTGATGGTAGTTTTGGGCATGAAAATAGCCAAGCTTCCTTACTGAGTGTAGCAAGCCAGAAAGTGACACCCGTGTTCGCACCGATGGGACTTGAGCCAGATAACTGGCCTGCGACGGTGGGGATCATTACGGGGATTTTTGCTAAAGAAGCTGTTGTGGGCACATTAAATAGTCTGTATACCAGTGCAGTGCCAGAGGATGCAGAATTAGCTCCGTTAATGGATAGCTTTAATGAAGCTTTAGCCACAATACCTGCTAACTTATTCGGTTTAGATTTAGAAGATCCGCTTAAATTATCTGTGGGCGATGTATCAAATACGGAAGTTGCGGCCGAGTCTCAAGGCGTAGCAAACTCAACCTTTAGTGCATTGCAGTCGGGATTTACCACTAAGATAGCGGCATTCTCCTACTTACTGTTTATCTTGCTTTATACTCCCTGTGTGGCTGCAATGGGGGCGTTGGTGAACGAGTTTGGTTCTCGCTGGGCAACATTTGCGGCAACTTGGACTTTCTCACTGGCTTATGGTTCTGCGACGATTGTGTATCAAGCGGCCACCTTTAATGAGCATCCAATGCAATCGAGTTTGTGGATTGGGTTCTTCTTGCTTGCTTTAGCTGGTTTTTACTTGTGGTTAAAGCGTAAGGGACGTCGTACGCAGCAAATTATCCCTGGGATCCGTATCATTACTGAGTAAGAAATGTCAGCTTAGTAGACACAAAGATAAAAGCAGCTTTCATGGCTGCTTTTATTGTTTTACTATCGTGGCAATAACCCCCAGGCTGTCTAAAAATCAGAGTTTTTAGCACTAGGCATTGTAACAAGTAGTGATCTGTAGGATCATGCTGCTTTTCTTAAAATAGCCATTGTTCGCAAAGAGGAATTCCATGAGTCATGTGGACACTGAAGTACGTCCGAGTAACTTTATTCGTAATATCATCGATGAGGATTTGCAAAGCGGTAAGCATACAAGTGTGCAGACCCGTTTTCCGCCTGAGCCGAATGGTTATTTGCATATAGGTCATGCTAAGTCTATCTGTTTAAACTTTGGCATAGCACGTGACTATAATGGTCTATGTAATTTACGTTTTGACGATACCAATCCTGAAAAAGAAGACATTGATTATGTGAATTCTATCCAGGCAGATGTTCGTTGGCTTGGATTCCAGTGGGATGGCGATGTTCGTTATTCATCAAATTATTTTGATCAATTACATCAATATGCGGTTGAACTGATTAATAAAGGTTTGGCCTACGTGTGTTTTTTGAATGCTGATGAAACTCGCGAATACCGTGGAACACTAAAAGAACCCGGTAAAAATAGTCCATACCGTGATACACCCGTTGAAGAAAATCTGCGTTTATTTGAAAAAATGCGTTTAGGTGAATTCAAAGAAGGTGAGTGTGCATTGCGTGCCAAAATAGATATGGCGTCGCCATTTATGTGCATGCGCGATCCGGTTATTTATCGTATTCGTTTTGCCCACCATCATCAAACGGGTGATAAGTGGTGCATTTATCCAATGTATGACTTCACCCATTGTATTTCTGATGCGTTGGAACATATTACTCATTCGTTATGTACTTTAGAGTTCCAAGATAACCGTCGTTTATACGATTGGGTACTCGATAATTTAGATGATTTTCAAGCGCCGAATCGTACTCGTCAGTATGAGTTCTCGCGTTTAAATCTTGAATATACCTTGATGTCTAAGCGTAAGTTAAACGATTTAGTGACCCGTAAACTGGTGTCGGGTTGGGATGATCCGCGTATGCCAACGATTGCAGGTCTGCGCCGTCGTGGTTATACACCTGCATCAATTCGTGAGTTTTGCCAACGTATTGGCGTCACTAAGCAAGAAAATATGATCGAAGTCAGCATGCTCGATGCGTGCATCCGTGAAGAACTTAATGAGCATGCACCACGCGCCATGGCGGTCCTGCGTCCATTAAAAGTCATCATTGAAAATTATCCAGAAGGTCAACTCGAAACGATTCAGGCTGCATCGCACCCTAATGATGAAAGTATGGGAACGCGAGAACTGGCTTTTGGCCGTGAAATATTCATTGATATCGCTGACTTTAAAGAAGAAGCCAATAAGCAATATAAACGTCTTGTAGCGGGTAAAGAAGTGCGTTTACGTAACGCCTATGTGATTAAGGCCGAGCGTTGTGATAAAGATAGTGAAGGCAATATCACAACAGTTTATTGTACTTATGATCCTGAAACCTTAGGTAAAAACCCTGCCGATGGCCGCAAAGTCAAAGGTGTGATCCACTGGGTTGAAGCAACAACTGCTAAACCTGCTGAATTCCGTTTGTATCAACGTTTATTTACCGATCCTAATCCGGCGGCTGCTGAGACCGTAGATGAAGTCCTAAACCCAGACTCTTTGGTCGTAGTAAATGGTTTTGTTGAAGCAAGTCTAATCAATGCTCCAGCCGAGAAGGCGTATCAGTTTGAGCGTGAAGGTTATTTCTGTGCTGATAATAAAGATTCTACAGCTAATCATTTAGTCTTCAACTTAACAGTCGCGCTGCGTGACTCTTTTGAGTAGGATTAAGTCCCCGTAAATTGGGGTATAACATGAGTTAAATAAAAAGAAGGCCACGTGAGCCTTCTTTTTTATTGTCAATTTTTAATCGAGATAAATAGCTTATTGATACATAGGTCCAAAACCTAAACTCCATAAAATAACGCTGGTCGCCATTAGTCCCACCAAAAGTACTAAGCCTGCCGTCACCATCGAACTTGCATAGATAAAGCCTTTTTCTTCTGGGATATTCATAATGATGGGCACGCCAGTATAGAGAAGGTAAATTGAGTAAGCTAAGCCTATCAGTCCTACAATCATGATGAACCATAGAACGGGGTAAAGAGCCGCGAGCCCCACCATAAAGAGTGGTGTAGCAGTATAAGAAGCAAGTTCGAGTGCTTGGGTATAACTTGGTTTTGCATCGAAGGTTTTTGCCATCCAATAGGCTAAATAAGCGAGGGCAAATACACCTGCAATTAGGCCAAAATACATACCTGCAGACATAAATATTGCACTTTGAGAGGTTAAATATATAGGCTCACCAGCACCTGGATTCCAACCAATATGTGCGGTGGCAATGTAGCTACAAATTGCCGGAATGAGCGCGATCAGCAATACATGACTTAAGCTGCTTTTAAGTGATTCATGGTTTTTCTCGATTGCCTGCCACTCTTGTTTTGGATGAGTGTATAGCCCCATTAAATGATTTAGTATCATTATAATTATCCTTGTTCAGCATTGATGGATGGCTCGCCAAACGTCAGACGAGCTGATAACAGCTCTACAATCTAAGTCGACATCTTGTTTGTCTTGTTGATTTCAGATTGATGTTACACTGAGAAACAAATCTCATGTGATCCCGATCTCAGTTCTCTATAGTGTAGATTATTTATTGGACAAAAAGTTCAGATCGTCAAGTTTACCGAAGGCTAATGCTACAGCTTATGGGTAAATATGCGTAAAATGGCAAAATATTTCAAAATGATAGAGAGTCAAGCCATGCAGCAACTTCTTGCCCCTATTCATGCATTTCTCCGCTGTGAAACGCCCCAAACTTGGATTGATAATGCCAAATTACCAACATCCCTTGATGAGTTACTGATAGATCATTGTAATTGTGAGTAAAATGATAATATGTGCACATTATGATATATTAAGTGATGTGGTTGGCAGGAGCTCTTTATGGATAACTCTAATGTCTCAAGGAATGTCTATTTATACCAACGCTTTAGCTCTGCTAGGCAGGAGGGGAATAGCTCGCTCTATCGACAGGGGGAGGCGCAACGCGACTGGCTTAGTCGCCACCCACACTGTGTCGTTGTAGAGTTAGATGAGCGGCCACTAATTGATTCCGGTGTCTCTGCATTCACAGGTAAGCACCTTGAAACTGGTTCTTTAGGTCGTTTGGTTAGAGCAATTGAAGCTGGTCTCGTGGAACGGGGATCAATAATTTTGGTTGAGCACTTTTCACGCTTGAGTCGAATGGACATAGATCAATCTGAAGATCTTATCAAAAAAATCTGGAGACACGGTATTTCCATAGTAACTGCTAGAGGTAACGGATATTATCCACCAGAATCTGTAAATGATACCAAATCTAGAATTGCTCTGATAATCGAAATAGAAAAGGCTCACGAAGAGTCACTGTGGAGATCTAAAAAAGTGCAAGGATCATGGCAGCGCCGCGAAAAACTTGCTAAGGAACACAAAGTTCCTCCAAAAATGAGAATGCCTTTTTGGTTGAATAGTGATGGCACATTGAATGAATTTGTATCCGTGGTCAGAGATATATTTAAACTGCACGCCTCAGGCAGAGGCCAGATTTTAATTGAGCGCGAATTACGAGAACGATATGGTGATATTAAACCTCTATCAAATGTGAATCCAACAAAGATCATTCGCATTCTAAAAAATGAAAAATGTATCGGCAGAGTTTATGGTGAAAAGCTTTATGAGGCTGTTGTAGATGATGAGACATTCTATAATGCCCAACGAATTCATGCAGGTAAACTGTTTACTAGTGTTCGTGAGGACCGAAAATGGCCTTTACATGGAATGGTGCGATGCGGCCATTGTGGCAGCGGTATGAGCATTCAACAAACCAATGGTTCCATGCCTTTGCTTAGATGTTCTAAAAAACAACGTTCCGGAGGCGAATTCTGTCCATCATCAACTACGTTTCCCTATGTCGTTGCTTATCATTTTTTTATATACTATGTAGAGCCTGTGATACTTGCAATGATGACTGACTATAAACGTTTAAATAGCCTAGAATTAGAACAGGTAAAAACTCAGCAGGAAATTACGAAACTTCGTGTTGCTTTGGCTGATGCAAGCTTGCAATACAAAGCCCGTGTTAATGCGGGAAAAAGTGCGAATGCTACATTATCAGTAATGGATGACTTGCAAGAAAATATAGATTTCTTAGAAATTAAAATTAGAGGTATACGGGGGAAGGTTTCAGCACAGAAATCGTTAAAAAGCATTTCAAATGAAATATACGATCTTTCAGTAAGTAGCCCAAGTCAATATAATTTGGAACTTAATAAAACTGGTTGTAAAATTTTATTGAAAGACAGGGTTCTTACTTTTAATAATTCTGATAGTTATGAAGAAATGGCCTCGCTACATTATATTTCATATGATAGAACTAATCTAAGCTATATTTATACTTTCAGAGGTAAAAGAGATTTTTATAATACAGAGATATTCAATGGCGAAGTTCGTTCTAAAGATTGGACTATAGATAAGTTACTCAATCCTAGGTCTAATAAGGAAATGGGACCGATTGACTTAGCTGCAATGATTCATTCGCTAAATATTGAGAAAGAGAGCGGAACTTCTTTTAAATATGAATTAGATGGGTTGTCCAATGAACTTTGAAAATTACAATGATTTACTGAAACCAATCAATCAATTTATTAAATGTGAGACTCCAATTGAATGGGTTAATGAAGCAAAAAAGGCTGATAATCTACCAATTCTATTATTAGATCACTTGATATGTGAATTAAAGGCTGCACAATCAGCCATGTTTTTAATTCGTAGGTATGCGGTAGACCAAAATAGTGGTGATGCATTATTAACCTGGTTAAAGCCCTTTGAAGATTTTGCTTATCGTAAATTAGGTGATTGGAAGAACTTAGCAACTCACAATCGCTTAACTAGGTCAATGATACCCCAATCTGGCACGAGATATGGGCAAGACTTAATTGATAAAATGGTATTACTTATCAAAGAAGAGTTGCATCATTTCTATCAAGTGCTAGAAATCATGAAAGACTACAACATTGAATATCGTAATATTAGTTCTAGCCGATATGCTAAAGGCTTGTTGTCTCACGTTACTAACCATGAGCCTGATACTCTGATTGATAAACTGATTTGCGGTGCCTATATCGAAGCTCGTTCTTGCGAGCGATTCGCTAAATTGGCTCCTCATGTAGATAGGCGGTTAGGTGACTTCTATGTCTCTTTGTTGCGTTCCGAGGCTCGCCATTATCAAGATTACCTTTCATTGGCTGAGTATATTGCCGGGTATGATATATCAAAACGTGTCAATTATTTTGGTACTATTGAGGCAGAGCTTATTTCTAGCGATGACAATGATTTCAAGTTTCACAGTGGTCGACCTATTTTGAGCAAGTTATCTCTTTCTCTTTAATGTAAAGTTTTCGCGAGACAACCTATTTAAAACTTGACTCTAAAAATAGGCTGTTTCGCACTAATTTCATCAATTTTAAATGGATAGAATTTACTCTTTCATTTCAAAATACCGTTTTTTACTATTTTTATAAAATAGGTTTTTAATTATTAAGATACACTCAATTTAAAAAATATATTGAAATTGCATATGGTGTTTGTAAGTTTTTCTTTACGTTTTGTTGGGTGTAACAAACTTGTATGTGTGAGTCTGTTTTGGCAATAGCATCCTTATCATTCATCTCTCTTTAAAAAATCTCCTGTTACACCGCTGGTTATATCTTATATCTTTAAATAGGTTTTAACCCACTAAAACCTATGTTCATAGGTCGCTTCGCGGTGGGTTTGCTGACGCAAAAAAACGTCGTCAAAACTAACTTAAAAAAATATTGTGATAATATAGGTATAGGTATAATACAAGGAGTTTTATAATGATTTCTAATATTTCAATTAGCTTGTTGCGTGAAAGAGTTCGCCTTGAAAAAATTAGGTCATATGACAATCTAGTGTTGTCGATAGAACGGCGAATACCTGAACTAGATAATACAGATCCACTGAAAGAAATTTATGTGTATTTGACTGAAATGCAGATAACAAATGAAGCTGATTTCATAGACTTTGAGGGGAGAAGGCTCGAATCTCGAAATCAAACTCTGGTTAATTTAGTTCCATTACTAAGTATTGAGAACGAATTGAAGAGCTTGATTCTGGATTGCATGATAGATGCAAGTTTTGAATTTTCTGTTGCGAAATTGTCTGAACGTGAATTGCTCGATTCACTAACGAAAAATCGTAAATTGTTTACGTGTGAAATTTGTGTGAATGGCGTATATCAAAATGACAAATTCAGGCAGTGCGACGTCATTGCGAATATGACTATGGCTATCGCACGTAGCTGCAATCGTTTTCAGCCTTTAGACAAAGGCGAATGATATATGCAGCATCGCCGATTTGCTTCCGTTAGAACTCAGTACATGAAGTCCAGCAACGCTGTTGCGTTGCTGGACCATGTCCACGCACTGCGGCAAGGAGCTACTCGCTCACCTAATGTGCAGCCAGAATACAGTCATAATAATATGGGTCTGTATGCCTATGGCTGTACAGATGGTATCTCTGCATTTGAGCGTGCTTGCGCGCGCTATAAGACGGTCACTGGGAAAAAGATCCGCTCTGACTTTAATTCACTATTCGAACATGTTGTTGTGCTGTCTGAAAATCAATATTCGTTTATTGAAGAGAAGATTGGTAATGAACAAGCAAAAAAGCTTGTTATAAATAGTCTTAAATGCTATGCCAAGTCGATAAAAATGGAATTTGGATTTGAACCTCTATCAATAGATCTTCATTTAGATGAGGGGCATTATGATTTATCGGGTAAGTTCATTCGAAATATTCATGCCCATTTAACATTTTTCAATTACGATTTTAAGAATAAAGTGTCACCGCTACGACATTTAATGGTAAGAGGTAAAAATGATTCCGGTAGAACGTTGCAGCTAAATCCGAATTTCGAAAAAATGCAAGACTTGGTATCCTACAGTTTCAGAAATCTTGGTTTTGTTCGTGGGGAATCGAAAAGCATTACTAATGCTAATCATCTTAGCAAAGAACGTTTTGTAAAGGAAAAGGTTAATCAGTTGACTGCTTTATCTGATAAATTAGACGTTAGGTCTCGGCAGGTGAGGCAAGAAATTAAAATGTCAGATCAGGAGAAGATCAAGCTTGAGTCAGAAATCGCTGAATGTAAGGTGGAAGTTTCTAAATGGAAAAGTGAGATAGATAGATTAAAAATTTATGCTTCAGAGTTGATTGAGTTAATAAGGAGGAGAGCATTACATGCCATTAATAATTTCAGATTTAAGCATTCGCTTGCTCAAAGTATTAAAAATAAAAGATAGTTTTCCACTGAGAGGTTTTTCTATTTTTGAATTCAATCTTAAAAATTTTTTATAATTTATTTATACTACTTTACCTTAGCTAAGGTTCCAAATAGTTTGGTAAAGTTCATACTAAAATTGAACAGCTTTTTGTTAGCAATGACGCTGGCTTAATTCGGTTCTTGGAACATAGCAGCATATGAATTTAAACAGCACTTTGAGGACCGATAATTAAAAACATAAAGCAAGGAGTTTGCAATGTTAGATTCCATTTTAGAATTAGAATAATTTCATCAAACGAATAGGTATATGTGGTTATACTTTTTAATATTTAGAAAGGCATTGAAATGACTAAAAACTGGTTAGTACCGTTTAATGGACGAAATGAATCATCGCACTCAAAATTAAACTTTTTATATAAATTAAACAATATTTACTTCATGGATAATCACAGGGCAGCATCTTGGTGCTGGGAGCAGCATACTCAACCAAATTCTAAGATTAATTTAATTCACATAGACGCTCATAGTGATGCAACTGAAATTAGTATGAGAGACTTTAAAATGCTTCCTGATCCCAAGCGTTGTTCAATAATTGAATACTTAGAAACTGAAGAGATAACTCATTGCGAAAACAGGCTAAAAGTAGTTCGATGGGACAATTACATATCCGCATTTTTACATTCTCATAGAAAAAATATCGACTATATAATGACTTGCTCCCATGGAAGTTCATCAATTAAAGGACTATTTAACGATACATCTAAAATTATAATAGCTAATAATAAAGTAGAAAGTTATATTTTACCTGCCCTAAATTCATTACATATGTATTCATCACAGAAGGATACGCCAAAAAAATCAATTATAAATATTGATTTGGACTTTTTCTCTGGAAAATGCAATACAAATCACCAACCCGAAAAATATTTAAAAGATATTGCAGAAAAGACAGGTAAGTTAATAACCTGTGAGAACATATGTATTACTATCTGCCTTAGCCCTGAATGCTGCGGGGGCTGGGCTGAAGCTGAAAGACTATTAAAAATTTTTAACCATTACGCTGGAATAAACTTTGAACTGCCAGATAATAAGCTACAATGCTTTCACCAATAAACCTAGCCTGCCATAATAACAGAGTATATTACTCAAAACTCAATCACAAGAAACCGCAACAAACAGAAAGATTTAATGCACTTCCGTGTGTAAAAAAAACAATCTTTCAGCGAGTATCAGAATCCATCGTTTACTGAAAATTCATTTTCAACATGACGATTTTATGGGAAATTCTTAATAACTTTGTAGACAATACTACTGTTATCAGCTTTAATTATTTCCAATAAAGCACCTTTATATCCAATAGTGCTTGAAACCGATAAGTCATATTCAACACTATTATTAAATGCTGGCCTTGCGGAATTATTACTAAACTCCCTATACCCAATGTTAATTTTATCTCCAACTCGTCCATTATAAATTAGAGTTTGTTGGAAACTACTGACTTTTTCTGACAACTGTTTTTTACGCTCATAACTACCATCATAACACTCGGTATTACCAAACGTTGAAACTACGCATAGCTTTGAGTTTGGTGATTTATCTAGCATCAAGGCTTGAATTGGGTCAGCCAAAAAACCTGGAACAACTCCCTGAGATGAATAAAAATCACTCTTACTATTATAACCTATCTGCTTATAAACTTGAGGAGGGATATCGTACAAAGTTCCATCAATCATTTGATTTACGATTAGTACATTTTCTTCTTGAATATCTCCCTTTTGAACCATATGGTCACCAACATAAATAGTGTTTACCTTACCTATTTCAGGGTAATTTACTTGCTTAACAGACATTTCAGCTCCATTGTACGGAACAGTAGTGCATCCACTTAAAATAAGAAAAAATAAAACGATAAATTTATTCATATGCTATTCCTTGTATTAACTTTGATTAGACTAAATTACATTACCTCATTGCTTCGAGATGATGTTATGATGAGATTTTTTTGTAGTACATCCTCTCGTTTTTACGTAATATCAGCTATTACCTTCCCATCCATAAAGACTCAGATAATATCTATGCAATTAAAGCGATAACACTTCTGAGTGAATAGCATCACTTCCATTTACTTAAAAAAGATAGACTACAGGACGCATTACTAGCCCATTTCCCCCAGACCGTAAAAATTCACCCTATCAAGTTTGTTGATCTTTAACCTTAAAATTTACTCATCACCAGAGAAAAGAGCACTACCACTAAAGTAAATTCCACTTTGATCAGTATTATTTATATTTCCAAATGGGTAGCGAATACCTATCCCGAAATAATCAGAACTGATTGATAAATGAAAAAAAATCGTAACCTAACTGCAAACTCTTAGATGTTGATACATAACCTGCGTACAACCCATTTTGATGCTTAACCCCTAAATTAGCACCTAAAGATGTTTCGCCATCATGTTCACTACTACCCAAAGAAACACCTAAATATGGAATTATACTGGTCGTATCAAACTGATATTGATATCCAGAATTTATATCCCATGCCCCCATACTTATTGCAGATGATTTTTCACTATTATGGCAATGATATGGCTCACTTCCAGCATGGCAACCATTACTATCCGTCCCCCCTGAGTGAGAAAAAGCAGTCATAGGGACAGTGCAGAGTAAGCATGTAATTAAGATTTTCATGTAATTCCTTTTTTAGGCTAAGCTTTCTATAGAACTTATACTTTTCCAATCTTACTTTATTTAGCAAGCGAATAACATTATCACACTCTATTTAATAACAAATAAAGTGTGATATTAGTTCGAGCATGGAATGATACCTCACCACAATCCATAAAAAGTCATAGCTACCAAACGATCTTGCTATTCCTAAATCGTTGTATCGTGCTGATCTCCATTTAGTTAAAGATAGTGTACAGGTCGTTCGGTCAATCAGCTCCTTTTACTTCGTGCTTTTTCTTGCTTGGGACTGGGCAATTTGGACTGTGGCTTGGGCTGTCGTTACCAGTAGAAATGTGCAGTCTCTAGCTGCCGTGTATGCGATTGGCTGCTTGGAGAAAATGATCGCTTCTGCTGTTTATTGGTGCTCACTTCTACTGTTTTGAGCTGCTCAGTCTGCTACCCCTATGCATCCAAAGCCTTTTGTGCTCGAACTGAAAATGTGATTAGCGTCACAAATCCTGAGTTTGACCTTCAATTTTAAATAAAAAATCAAAATTATAAATTCATAAAATCAATAGGTTACACTTCCATCTCTGGAAAGCTTTATAATGTTACATGTCATTGTTTATAAATGGAAATGTGCGAAATCCTAAGACATAGTAGACTCGGTTTAAAGGCTATTTTTACATGCGGCATTAAATCTAGGAGATGATTATGGCAACTGATTACATCGAGCACATCGAAACCCACAAAAACATAGAGAATGGAGTCCAAAAAACGACAAAAACAACAACAATTTCCAAGGTCAAACGGCGCTCAACTCCACTATATTCATCAATTTTTCATGAGTCTGTAGACTGTTTGACAGCATTACCCAGCACCCAACTGCGGGTAATGCTGCAATTACAGAGGCTTATGACCATTGAACATCACACCACTATTGATCTATCAACATATGCTAGGAAACGCATTTGCAAAGCTTTGAATATTAGATCTACAACTCTGAGCAATGCACTGAGTCACCTGAGAAAAAAGAGCTTGATCAGGGATATTGATAGTAATAGCGGTCTGATACAGATAAATCCCTATATTTTTTGGCGTGGAGATCTGGCTAAAGTTCACCGATTTAGGGATCAATATGCGTATGAGCCCGCGTTGGATTTTGATAGAATTACCGATGGTCCGCTTTCTGACAGAGCTCTAAAATCGTTGGAGGCTGAGTCAAACGTTTCATAGTGGTAGTAATTGGGATATGGGAACGGAGTTTCGCTAAATATATCATAAGGCTTTAAAAGATGAAAATCCTTTAAAAACAATGGTTAAGGTTGGTTGGTGTTCACTTTATGTGTGAATATCTACCTCGTGCCCATGTCACATGAGTTCATCTATAGATTGCGTATACTAGGAAAGCAGCGATTATGTACTCAGCGTTTTTGAGATGACGGCTGGCATCTGAGAGTCTTGACCTAACCCCAAAATTTAAGACCATCATGCTGGAAAATCTAATTTCGGGGACAGGTTAGTAGTTTGAAAATATTAATGTGCACATATTTACATTATGTGAGCTAAAAGCCGCGCAGACAGCGATGTTTTTACTTAGACGATATGCATTAGATAAGGATAGTGGACGCTTACTTTTAGCGTGGGCTAAACCCTATGAAGAGTTTGTCTATCTGAAAGATCGTGATATTGAGCAATTTCTTAGTCGTGATGCCAAAAAGAATGAGTTGGCAACTCAATTTATTCCAAACGGAAATTTTGAATTTGCGATAGATTTAATTCAGCCACTTATTCGTTTGATTAAAGAAGAATTTCATCATTTTGAGCAAGTATTAGAGTTGATGCACGCAAGGCACATTCCTTACCGTAATATTCGTGCAGGACGTTATGCCAAAGGTATGATGAGCTATGTTACTACCCATGAAAAACACATTTTAAGGGATAAACTGATTGTTGGCGCTTATATTGAAGCGCGATCCTGTGAACGCTTTGCTAAGTTAGCCCCTTATTTAGATGATGAATTGAATCGGTTTTATGTCTCATTATTACGCTCTGAGGCGAGACATTATGAAGATTATCTCAAATTAGCACAGCGAGTTTCATCAGAAGATATCAGTGACAGAGTTGCTTATTTTGGCCTGAAAGAAGCGGAATTGATCATGGCACTAGATGATGAGTTTCGTTTTCATAGCGGTCAACCAGTGTAGGTAAAATGGTAAGGTGGATGAATTGATTAACGGTTTAGATAAATTGTTAATCAATTCATTTTCAACAAACTTAATCTTGCTGTGGGCTGAAAGGTAGGCTTTGTAAGTCAATCCCTTGAGGGCTCACACTCAGTACGCTGCCTTGTTGATACCAATCGCCAACAACGATGCGTTTACAGCCATTATCGAGTTGATGAATTGCAGGTCTATGTGTGTGACCGTGGATCATATATTGCGCATGTGTTCTAGCCAGAAGTGCATTTACGGCGTTAGGTTCAACATCCATGATGGTATAGCTTTTATGCTTATTACTGCTTTTACTTTTGCTGCGAATGTTATCGGCAATACCTTGGCGAGTTTTCTTAGATAAACACCCGTAAAGCCAACGAGCCAGCGCTAAACTGCGCAGTTTTCGAAAGCGTTGATAGGCTTTATCTAATGTACATAAGCTATCGCCATGTAAAATTACCGTTTTCACTCCGTATAAATTCAAGCTGGTGACTTCAGGCAATATTTGCATTCCTGCGGCGCGCGCAAATTGTTTGCCTAACATAAAATCACGATTGCCATGGATAAAATACACTGGCAGTTTCAGTGAAACTTGTTTGAGTTTATTCGCAAGTTCAAGGGCAAAAGGTGCGGCAATATCGTCACCAACCCAGACTTCAAACAAATCACCTAGGATATACAGTGCGTCAGCATCATCGAGTTCAGTGTCGAGAAAGCGAGTGAACGCTTGGGTGATATCAAGGCGATCTGCACTCAGGTGCAGATCGCCTATAAAGAGAGTTCGCATTCGCCGTATTATGCCGCGACGCTGACTTTTTTAATCACAACCGCTTCTAATGGCACATCTTGATGCATGCCGCGATTGCCTGTGCTGACCGCTTTAATTTTTTCGATAACGTCCATACCTTCAACGACTTCGCCGAATACGCAGTAGCCCCAGCCCTGTGAGGTTTCAGATTTAAAATCGAGGAAAGTATTGTCGTTTACATTAATGAAGAACTGCGCAGTAGCAGAGTGGGGATCTGAAGTTCGCGCCATAGCGACAGTACCAGTACGGTTTGATAAACCGTTATTGGCTTCGTTTTTTACGGGCTCATGGCAGCGCTTTTGGCTCATATCTTCGTTGAAGCCACCACCTTGGATCATAAAACCGTCAATCACACGGTGGAAAATAGTGCCATCGAAGAAACCTTCGTCAACATATTTCATAAAGTTTGCTACGGTTAATGGCGCTTTTTCAGCATTCAGTTGCAGTTTAACGTCGCCAAAATTGGTGTGTAATGTGATCATGTTTTCATACTCTCTGTAAATAGTGGCGCGATTCTAACTTATCTCGGATTGCGCGCAAAGTGCAGTATTCAAAACCCGTTAGGCCGTGATAGACTGACCCCTTGATTTTACTCCTGAATGTATCATTGAAGAGAATGCCGATGTTGAAGATTTACAACAGTATTACCCGCCAAAAACAGGAATTTAAGCCAATCAATCCCGGAAAAATTGGGATGTACGTGTGTGGTGTGACCATATACGATCTCTGTCATATTGGTCACGGCCGTACTTTTGTTTCCTTTGACATGATAGTGCGTTACCTGCGCTATGTGGGCTATGAGGTGAATTTTCAGCGCAATATTACCGATGTCGATGACAAAATCATCAAGCGCGCTAACGAAAATAACGAAAGTTGTGAAGCCTTAACCGAGCGTTTGATTGGCGAGATGCATCGAGATTTTGATGCCTTAAATATGCTGCGCCCCGATTTTGAACCGCGCGCGACACTGCACATTGCAGAAATTATCGACATGGTTGAGTTATTACTCGCCCGTGGTCACGCCTATGTTGCCAGTGATGGCGATGTGCTATTTAGCGTGGCATCTTACCCTGATTACGGCCGTTTATCGGGGCAAAATTTAGATCAACTGCAAGCCGGTGCGCGAGTTGAAGTCGACGAAAACAAGCAAAATCCAATGGATTTTGTGTTGTGGAAAATGTCTAAACCTGGCGAACCAACGTGGGAATCCCCATGGGGACCGGGTCGTCCTGGCTGGCATATCGAATGTTCAGCCATGAACAGCAAACATCTAGGTCTGCATTTTGATATTCATGGTGGCGGCTCTGACTTACAGTTCCCACATCATGAGAATGAAATCGCCCAGTCTTGCTGTGCCCATGACACACCATACGTCAACTATTGGATGCACACTGGCATGGTGATGGTTGACCGTGAAAAGATGTCAAAATCCTTAGGCAACTTCTTCACCATTCGTGATGTGCTTGGTCATTACGATGCTGAAACAGTACGTTACTTCCTATTATCAGGTCATTATCGTAGTCAACTGAACTACTCAGAAGATAACTTGAAGCAGGCTCGCTCAGCGTTAGAGCGTTTGTATACGGCCATTAAAGATGTCGACTTGACTGTCGCAGCGGCGCCTGCTGAAGAGTTTATTGCTAAGTTTAAAGCGGCAATGGACGATGATTTCAACACCCCAGAAGCTTATTCAGTGCTGTTTGATATGGTGCGTGACATTAATCGCCTAAAAGCGACGGATATTGCTAAGGCGTCTGCCCTTGCTGTGGCAATGAAACAATTAGCCGATGTACTTGGGCTGTTAGGCCAAGATCCTGATGCTTTCTTTAAAGGCGAGGGTAGTGACGATGAAGTGGCTGAAATTGAAGCCTTAATCGTTGAACGTAACCGTGCTCGCAGCGAAAAAGATTGGGCTGCTGCGGATGTGGCGCGTAATCGTTTAGATATTTTGGGCGTTGTGCTTGAAGATGGTCCAAGTGGCACCACTTGGCGTAAGAAATAAGCTTATTCGTTATATTTTTAATTCAAGAAAATCTTCAGTAAATAAAAAAACCTGCATCATGCAGGTTTTTTTATGCTTGCTAGAACCTAGAACCTAGAACCTAGAACCTAGAACCTAGAACCTAGAACCTAGTCATGATATTGCTCGGCGGCATATAAGGTGTTTTCTAATAGGCTTGCAATCGTCATCGGGCCAACACCGCCGGGGACTGGAGTGATAAAGCTGGCATTTTGCGCTGCAATGTCATATTGCACATCGCCGACTAAGGTGCCGTTATCTAAACGGTTAATGCCCACATCGATCACAATCGCGCCAGGTTTTATCCACTCACCAGGAATAAAACCGGGTTTACCCACGGCAACTACGACTAAATCGGCTTGGCGAATTTTTTGCTCGAGATTCTTAGTAAAACGATGACATGTCGTTGTTGTGCAGCCCGCTAGCAGTAATTCTAAAGTCATAGGGCGGCCAACGATATTTGAGGCGCCAACCACAACCGCATCTAAACCATAGGTATCAACGCCGGTGGATTTGATGAGTGTCATTATGCCCATTGGGGTACAAGAGCGCAGCACCGGAATACGCTGGGCTAAACGGCCGACGTTGTACGGGTGAAATCCATCGACATCTTTATCGGGGCGAATGCGTTCGATGACTTTTGAATCTTCTATATGCGCGGGTAATGGGAGCTGCACTAAAATGCCATCAATTGTCGGATCATCATTAAGACTATCAATCAGGTTGAGTAATTCATCTTCAGTGCAGTTTGTTTCTAAATCGTATGAACGAGAAATAAATCCAACTTCTTCACAGGCCTTACGTTTACTGCCAACATAAACTTGTGATGCCGGATCGGCTCCCACTAATATTACGGCTAAACCCGGTACGCGTTGTCCAGCCTCTTTGCGGGCGGTGACTTTTTCGCTGAGCTTAGTGCGGATGGATTGAGCAATCGCCTTGCCGTCGATTATTTGGGCTGTCATGGGTGTAGGATATCCTTTATATGGGCGATGGTGAAAACACTAGTTAACACAGAGATTGGCAATCGTGGCTATTTTAACAGGGCACAGCTACTGTGTCATGGTTAAAGCTGTTGCCAAGTGGATAAAAAAAACCAGATTAGCCTGATAATTCAGCACCTAGAGTCGAACGATAAAAAAATCGTTGACGGGTGTAAAGTGAGGGGATAAGATGCGCTCCGTTCTCAAGGATACTTATGTAGTAGTGTATAAGTAAATAATATTTGAGATCTTCGGTGATTAGCGCAGTCCGGTAGCGCATCTGGTTTGGGACCAGAGGGTCAGAGGTTCGAATCCTCTATCACCGACCACTTTATTGTTATTTGCTCGCAGAGTTTAATTGAATTCAAATGAGTGAATAACATGGATAGCCAAATGCTATCCAACGCCAGTTAGGATGCAGAATATTCTGTACACCATGCGCCCGTAGCTCAGTTGGATAGAGCACCCGCCTTCTAAGCGGGTGGTCGCAGGTTCGAATCCTGCCGGGCGTACCAGTTTCAGTGGTGATTGTAGCTCAGTTGGTAGAGTCCCGGATTGTGATTCCGGTTGTCGTGGGTTCGAGCCCCATCAGTCACCCCATTTTTTAGTACTTAGAGTACAAAATAAAAATAGCGACCTACGGTCGCTTTTTTTATACCTCAGATTCGGCTGTTGAGGCTCGACTCTGCAGAAAACGGTGGCTATAATGTCGCGTCTTGATAGATATCAACTATGAGCGACCTGTGCCAAAAGCCAGTAGTGGTGGGCATTGTAGTCAAATTTAATGATCAAGAAACGAATACCTGAATAGTTGATGACTCGGCTATTACAAAGGGCGTTAGACAAATTTCGAGGTAAAACAATGCAAGTTTCTGTTGAAGCAACCCAAGGCCTAGAGCGTCGCCTAACCATTTCTGTTCCTGCGGAACAAATTGAAAAGTTGGTTAAAGACAGTTTACAACGTGAAGCTAAGCGTGCTCGTATCCCAGGTTTCCGTCCTGGTAAAGTGCCTGTCACTGTAATCAACAAACGTTATGGCGCCGCAATTCGTCAAGATATCACCGGCGAAGTGATGCAACGTAACTTTATCGAAGCCATCATTGCTGAGAAGTTAAATCCAGCTGGCGCTCCAACTTTTATTCCTGGTTCAACTGATAGCGAAAAATTTGAATTCGTCGCGACCTTTGAAATTTATCCAGAAGTTGAGTTAAAAGGTTTAGATGCGATCGAAGTCGAACAACCAAAAGCATCAGTAACCGATGCTGACGTTGATAGCATGATTGAAACTTTACGCAAACAACACGCGACTTATGCCGCGGTTGAGCGTGAAGCTGCAGATGGCGACAAAGTGAAAATGAACTTTGTTGGCTCTGTTGACGGCGAAGAATTTGAAGGCGGTAAAGCTGAAGATTTCGAACTGCAATTAGGTAGCGGCCGTATGATCCCTGGTTTTGAAGCGGGTATCTTAGGTCACAAAGCGGGCGAAGAATTTGTTATCGACGTGAACTTCCCAGAAGAATATCACGCTGAAAACCTGAAAGGTAAAGCGGCTAAGTTCGCGATTACACTGACTGAAGTTCAAGCGGCTAACCTGCCAGAAGTCAACGATGAGTTTGCAGCACTATTTGGTATCAGTGAAGGTGGCTTAGAAGCCCTTAAAACTGAAATCCGTAAAAACATGAATCGTGAACTTGAGCAAGCGTTAAAAGCTAACGTAAAAGAGCAAGTGATTGCAGGTTTGTTAGCGAACAACGACATCGAACTGCCAAAAGCGCTGATTGATGGCGAAGTTAACGTATTACGTCAACAAGCGATGCAACGCTTTGGTGGTCAAACGGCTAACATGCCAGAATTGCCAGCTGAATTATTTACTGAGCAAGCGGCTCGTCGCGTGAAAATCGGTCTGCTATTAGGCGAAGTGATCAAAACTAACGAGCTGAAAGCGGAAGATGAGCGTGTACAAGGCTTGATTGCTTCTATGGCGTCTGCCTACGAAGATCCAAGTGAAGTGATTGCTTATTACAACAGCAATAAAGAACTGATGCAAAACATGCGTAACGTCGCTTTAGAAGAGCAAGCCGTTGAAGCACTGTTGAAATCGGCCAAAGTGACCGAAAAAGAAGTCGCTTTTGAAGAATTTATGAACAAGGCTACTGGTCGCGCATAAGCTAAGCTTGACTTGATTAGCTGTTCGCCATTTATAATGGCTCGTATGAGGCTCCTCATGCGAGCCATTTTTATTTAGGGAAGTGAATAATGCATAATGCGTCAGATATACAAAACGCTCTAGTGCCTATGGTAATAGAACAGACCGCTAAGGGTGAACGCTCATACGATATTTATTCTCGTTTGTTGAAAGAGCGGATTATCTTTTTGGTAGGTCAAGTTGAAGAACACATGGCCAATTTGATTGTGGCGCAGCTACTCTTCCTCGAATCAGAAAGCCCAGATAAAGACATATTCTTATATATCAACTCACCGGGTGGCTCTGTGACGGCTGGTATGGCGATTTACGATACGATGCAGTTTATCAAGCCAAATGTGAGCACTGTGTGTATTGGCCAAGCGGCTAGCATGGGCGCGTTTTTATTAGCCGGTGGTGAAAAGGGCAAGCGTTTTTGCTTACCTAACTCTCGCGTGATGATCCATCAACCACTGGGTGGTTTTCAAGGTCAAGCTTCTGATATCGCTATTCATGCCCAAGAAATTTTAGGTATAAAGCATAAACTGAATCTAATGCTAGCTGAGCACACAGGCCAGCCGCTTGAAGTGATTGAGCGTGATACCGATCGCGATAACTTTATGAGCGCAACTCAAGCCGTTGAATACGGTTTAGTTGATTCAGTGATGACTAAGCGTGGCTGATTTTTGCTTTTGACTGGGCTATGCTCTGTGAAAGGTTAAGTAAATTTAAGACTGGCAGTAGAGCAGACTGCAAATGAGGTAATTAATGGGCGACAACAAAAATAATGGTGACAGCGGTAAATTGCTGTACTGCTCTTTTTGCGGTAAGAGCCAGCATGAAGTGAGAAAACTCATTGCTGGCCCATCAGTATACGTATGCGACGAATGCGTTGAATTATGCAACGATATTATTCGTGAAGAGATTAAAGAGATCTCTCCAAAACGTGATAGCGATAAATTGCCAACGCCACATGAGTTGCGTGCGCATTTAGACGATTATGTCATTGGTCAAGACAGAGCCAAAAAAGTACTCTCTGTGGCGGTTTATAATCACTATAAACGCTTAAAAAATTCATCACCTAAAGATGGGGTTGAATTGGGCAAGAGTAATATTTTGCTGATTGGCCCAACGGGTAGCGGGAAAACTCTGCTAGCAGAGACGCTAGCACGCTCTTTAAACGTGCCTTTCACTATGGCAGATGCAACCACCTTAACCGAAGCAGGTTATGTGGGTGAAGACGTTGAAAACATCATTCAAAAATTGCTGCAAAAGTGCGACTACGATGTTGAGAAGGCACAACGTGGTATCGTATATATCGATGAAATCGATAAAATCAGCCGTAAATCCGACAATCCATCGATCACCCGTGACGTCTCGGGCGAGGGTGTGCAGCAAGCGCTGTTAAAACTCATCGAAGGTACAGTTGCCGCGGTTCCGCCACAAGGTGGCCGTAAGCATCCGCAGCAAGAATTCTTGCAAGTCGATACTTCTAAGATTCTGTTTATCTGTGGTGGCGCATTTGCTGGGCTTGAGAAAGTGATTGAGCAGCGTGCCCACGTGGGCTCGGGTATTGGTTTTGGAGCGCAGGTGAAAGGCGAAAAGGACAAGGCGACAATTTCTGAAACCTTGTCTCAAGTTGAGCCTGGTGATCTGGTGAAATATGGCCTTATCCCTGAGTTTATTGGTCGTTTGCCCGTAGTTGCAACGCTGACAGAACTGGATGAAGAAGCCCTAGTGCAAATTTTATCTCAACCAAAAAATGCCCTGACTAAGCAATACAGCGCGTTATTTGAGATGGAAGGCGTTGAACTCGAGTTCCGCGAAGATGCGCTAAAGGCGATTGCCCATAAAGCCATGTCGCGTAAGACGGGTGCCCGTGGCCTACGTTCAATCGTAGAAAGTATTCTGCTGGATACTATGTACGATATCCCCTCCGTTGACGGTGTGGTGAAGGCGGTAGTGGATGAATCCGTGGTAAATGGTGAGTCTGCTCCTATCCTGATTTATGAGCGCAATGAGACTCAAGCCGCGTCTGGCGAACAATAATTGTACTGATTGCTAATAAATTGAAAAACAAGGAGTCCATCGGACTCCTTTTTTCGTATTGACCATTGAAACTCAATAAACTGTCCCAATATACTCCATTATCAATCCCATTCACCAAAACGGAATCGAGCTATGACCCTAGAGCGTGAAGCGCATATCGAACTCCCCGTGCTGCCACTGCGAGATGTGGTGGTCTATCCCCATATGGTAATTCCGTTGTTCGTTGGCCGAGAAAAGTCTATTCGTTGTCTCGAAACGGCAATGGCCCAGGATAAACAAATTATTTTAGTGGCTCAGCGTGATGCCGAGTTAGATGAGCCAACCAAAGACGATATCTTTGATATCGGTACTGTAGCTTCTATTTTGCAGTTGTTAAAATTGCCAGATGGTACGGTAAAAGTACTTGTTGAAGGGGGACGTCGCGCTAAAATAACCCGTTATACCCAAGAGACAGAATTCTTTGTAGCTAAGGCTGAGTATCTTGAATCAGAGCCTTTAGAAGACAAAGAAGAAGAAGTGTTAGTGCGTAGCGCTATTGGGCAGTTTGAAGGTTATATCAAGCTGAACAAAAAGATCCCGCCAGAAGTCTTAACCTCTTTATCGGGTATCGATGAAGCGGCGCGTTTGGCCGATACTATGGCCGCCCACATGCCACTTAAGCTTGAAGATAAGCAGTCGGTGCTTGAGATGGTCAACGTCGGCGAACGTCTGGAATATTTAATGGCGATGATGGAATCGGAGATTGACCTACTGCAGGTTGAAAAACGTATCCGCACCCGCGTTAAAAAACAGATGGAAAAGAGCCAGCGTGAGTATTATCTGAATGAACAGATGAAAGCCATCCAAAAAGAACTGGGTGACTTAGATGAGGGCCATGATGAGTTTGAAGCTTTAAATCGTAAGATTGAAGAGGCCAACATGCCAAGCGAAGCGAAGGAAAAAGCCCTCGCCGAGCTTAACAAGCTACGCATGATGTCACCGATGTCCGCTGAAGCGACAGTTGTTCGCAGTTATGTGGATTGGATGACGTCAGTACCTTGGAGCCAGCGTTCTAAAATCAAACGTGATTTAGCCAAAGCCCAAGAAGTGCTTGATACCGACCATTATGGTCTGGAGAAGGTTAAAGAACGTATCTTGGAATATTTAGCGGTACAGAGCCGAGTACGTCAGCTTAAAGGGCCAATTTTGTGCTTAGTTGGACCTCCAGGTGTGGGTAAAACGTCATTGGGCCAATCGATTGCTAAGGCGACTGGTCGTAAATATGTGCGTGTTGCCTTAGGCGGTGTGCGTGATGAAGCGGAAATTCGTGGTCATCGCCGTACTTATATCGGTTCTATGCCGGGTAAGGTCATTCAAAAAATGGCTAAAGTGGGCGTGAAGAACCCGTTATTCTTGCTCGATGAGATCGACAAGATGAGCTCAGATATGCGCGGCGATCCAGCGTCGGCATTGTTAGAAGTGCTTGACCCTGAGCAAAATGCGACCTTTAACGACCATTACCTCGAAGTTGATTATGACTTATCCGATGTGATGTTTGTGGCTACGTCCAACTCGATGGACATTCCGGGGCCACTGCTAGACCGTATGGAAGTTATCCGCCTGTCGGGTTATACCGAAGACGAGAAGTTAAATATTGCCAAGCAACATTTACTGACTAAGCAAATTGAACGCAACGGCCTTAAAGCCAGTGAAATTCATGTGGATGACAGCGCAATTATTGGCATTATTCGTTACTACACCCGTGAAGCGGGCGTGCGTTCGCTTGAGCGTGAATTGTCAAAGATTTGCCGTAAAGTCGTGAAAATGATTTTGCTTGATAAGTCAGTTAAGTCTGTGACTGTGAACCAAGATAACTTGAAATCATTCCTTGGTGTGCAGCGCTTTGACTACGGTAAAGCCGAGTCTAAAAACCAGATTGGTCAAGTGACAGGCCTCGCTTGGACGCAAGTCGGCGGTGATTTATTGACGATTGAAGCAACATCAGTACCAGGTAAAGGTAAGTTAACCTATACAGGTTCCCTTGGTGATGTGATGCAAGAATCTATTCAAGCGGCGATGACAGTGGTTCGTGCCCGTGCCGAGCAATTGGGTATCAATGCTGACTTTTACGAGAAGCGTGATATTCATGTCCATGTACCTGAAGGTGCGACACCCAAAGATGGTCCATCGGCTGGTGCGGCAATGTGTACTGCTTTAGTTTCAAGCTTAACAGGCAACCCTGTTCGTAGCGACGTAGCCATGACTGGGGAAATTACCTTACGTGGTGAAGTATTACCTATCGGTGGTTTGAAAGAAAAACTGTTAGCAGCACACCGTGGTGGCATAAAATTAGTGCTCATTCCAAAAGAAAACGAGCGTGATTTGGAAGAAATTCCTGCCAATGTGATTGCCGATTTAGAAATTCGTCCTGTGCGTTGGGTCGATGAAGTGTTAAAACTTGCCTTAGAAAGACCTGTTGAAGGCTTTGAAGTGGTTAAAAACTTGGCATAACGCAAGAAAATGCGCTATCAAGCTAAAAAAAGTGAAAAAAGGGGCTTAACAAAGCGCAGACCTGTGGTAGCCTAGGTCTGTGGAGAGCCAGCTGCTCCAAGCCCTTGGCGCAACTGGCTTTGAGCTGTATCCAGTTTTATTTCTTTGGTTTTCGAACTCAGCTTGAACTTTGAATTCAAGCTTGTTATAAAAGCCTCCGCAGACCGCTCTAGAGACGGATTTGGTTGCGGCGCAAAAAAATTACATTCAAGGGGATGACATGAACAAATCTGAACTAATCGAGAAAATTGCTTCTGGTGCTGATATTTCTAAAGCCGCTGCTGGCCGTGCACTGGATTCTTTTATCGCTGCTGTGACCGAAGGTCTGAAAGAAGGCGATAAAATTTCTCTTGTTGGTTTTGGTACTTTTGAAGTGCGTGAGCGCGCTGAGCGTACTGGTCGCAACCCACAAACGGGTGAAGAAATCAAAATCGCAGCAGCAAAAATTCCTGCCTTTAAAGCAGGTAAAGCTCTGAAAGACGCTGTCAATTAATTTTTGATATCGTAGCCTTTGTAAGGCGTTCGTAATATACAAGCACTGTTAAATCAGTGCTTTTTACGAATTGAAAGTAATGGATTTTGAAGGTTATTTTCTACCATTACTCGGGGTTTTAGCACTTACCTGTGGTAGCGTCTGAATCATCCCCATAAATTACAGAAAGGCGCATCTCAACCTGATGCGCCTTTTTATTTTGTTAATCGCAACAAGCGAGAAATCTGATGTTAGAGAAGATCCGCGACGGTTCGCAAGGCGTGATTGCTAAAAGCATTCTCGTACTTGTGATTTTATCTTTTGCATTTGCAGGTGTGAGTAGCTATTTGGGCTCAACCACTGACGTACCCGCTGCAGAAGTCAATGGTGACAAGATCACTAAAGCCGAGTTAGAGCAAGCATATCAGAGCGAGCGCTCTCGTATGGAGCAACAACTGGGTGAGATGTTTGCTGCATTATCTGCTGATGAAAGATATCTAGAAAGTATTAAGCAGAGCGTATTAGAGCGTTTGGTTGCCGATAAACTTATCGACCAAGCGGCGAGCACTATGGGTCTTCGAGTTTCTGATGAGCAAATTATTACTGCCATTAAGTTAGAGCCTGCTTTCCAAACCGATGGCAAATTTGATAACGAGCGTTATCAAGCGATTTTGCGCCAGTTAGGTTATCAACCGCAAAGCTTTAGAAATATGATGCGTGTTGATATGACTCGCCGTCAGTTAACTGCCGCCCTTGTGGGTACTGAATTTGTGCTCCCAAGCGAAGCAAAGCAATTAGCTGAGTTACAAGGTCAAACTCGTGATATTCGTTATTTGGTGGTGGATTCTGCACCATTTTTAGCCAATGCCACCGTGACCGATGAGCAAGTTAAAAACTACTATGATGCAAACCAAGGGCAATTTATGAGCCCAGAACAGGTAAGCTTAGAGTATGTTGAGCTAAACGCTGCTGATTTTGCTAAAAATAGTCCTGTGACTGACGAAGAAGCACAAGCTTATTATGATGAACATAAAACGCAATATCTGGCTAACGAGAAGCGTTTAGCTGCACATATCCTCATTAATGCAGATCAGGATGATGCAGCGACCAAAGCTGCTGATTTAGCCAAGCAACTCGATAATGGTGCAGATTTTGCTGAACTTGCTAAGGCGCATTCTGACGATAGATTAAGCGCAGAGCAGGGCGGTAAACTGGAGTGGTTTGAACCTGGTGTGATGGAGCCTACCTTCGATGCGGCTTTATTCGCACTCAATAAGGGCGAGCATTCTGCGGTTGTTAAAACGGGCTTTGGTTACCACATTATCAAGTTACTTGATGTACAGGCGGGTGCGACAGTACCATTTGCCGATGTTAAAGCCAAAATTGTCGCTCAGTTGCAGGATAAGAAAGCGGTAGATCAGTTCTACAGTCTGCAAAGTAAGTTAGCGGATACCAGCTATGAAGTTCCTGATACTTTAGCTGAAACGGCAAAAGTGCTTGGCGTATCAATTAAAACTACGCCACTATTTTCGCGTGATGATGCACCTGAGGGGCTCAATAAACCTGATTTAGTGAAGGCCGCCTTCTCTGATACCGTTAAGTTGAAAGGTTTAAACAGTGAAGTGATTGAGCTTGAGCCTAATCACGTGGTTGTTATCCGTGTTAAAGAGCATCACGATGCGGGCACTTTAGCCCTAGAGGAAGTGAAAGCCAATATCACAGAGCGTTTGAAGCAGGACCAGGCGAATGAAGCTGCCCGTGCAAAAGCACAAGAGTTGATGACACAAGTTAAAGCTGCTGCAACTGATCTTGGTTTAGTGTCTAAAGTGAAACTAGGCCGCGGCGAACAAAATGTGGATGCTGCTATTGTGGGTAAAGCGTTCCAAATGCCAACACCTAGCAGTACGCCAGTTGTCGATATTGTTGGTTTAGCTAATGGTTATGCTGTGATTGCACTTGATAAAGTCAATGCTGCAGAAGGCGTGAGTGATGAGTTAGTTAATGCTCTTAAACAACGCTTGAACGCACAATATAGTGAAGCTGACTATCGTGGTTTGATTGACTCACTTAAAGCCAATGCTAAAGTGGTTTACTCAGCAGAGTGATTCAATTGGGATAGTGGGTTAAAACAATTATCCTACTGATAATTTAAAAAGGCCAAGTGATTACCTTGGCCTTTTTTATTTTTTCGCTAGGATGAGGTTATAGCACTACTGTGATGTTCCATATTTCAATCGCCTATTCCTATGGATTTTATCTTGCCACTGAGGGTATTTCTTGCGCTAGTTTTTATCATTTTTCCATAACACCAATCACATTAAATATCTAATCAGTTCAGAGCCTCACAGGCATCTCAATCCAAGGCGTATTGACGTAGAAATGGTCATTCCCTTTTAAGTCAATGCAACACCGGAGTGGGATGCCAGTGTGGCTCCCGAAGGGCGGGCTTCAGTGCGCTTTATACTGCGTTTAAGGCTTATCACTATTCCTTCAAGCCTTCGCCTTGCCTAAAGCGCGCTGAACTCCCGCTGAATGAACAGATATTTAATACGATTGGTATAAGTGGATTATGAATATGAGGAAATGATGAGGATGCCCACAAGAGCGACTGCTGCGTATTTAAGTTTGGGCGTTGCAAATAAAAACGCCACTAAAAAGTGGCGTTTAGCTGTTATTAGTTATCGCAGTTTATTGGAGTTCAATAACATCAAACTCAACATATGGATTAACGTCGGCATCGTAATCAATCCCTTCGATTCCAAAGCCAAATAATTTTATAAATTCTGCTTTATATTCACGATAGTCAGTCAATTCTGATAAGTTTTCTGTGGTCACTTGCGGCCATAAATCACGGCAATGCTGTTGAATATCATCACGTAGTTCCCAATCGTCTAAACGTAGGCGATTGTCGCTGTCGGTTTCTGGCTTTGCGCCATCTGTACGGTATAGACGCTCGCTGAACATACGGTAGATTTGCTCCATACAGCCTTCATGGAGCCCTTCTTGGCGCATTTTCTTGAAGACCATAGCGATATATAGTGGCATAACTGGAATAGCGGAACTCGCTTGAGTCACAACGCTCTTCAGTACCGCCACATTAGCACTACCACCAGTTGCAGACAGTTGATCATTTAAGGCCTTTGCAGCACGGTCTAAATCCATTTTTGCTTTGCCAAGGGCGCCATGCCAATAAATCGGCCACGTCAGTTCTGTCCCTATGTAGCTATAGGCGACGGTTTTGCAATTGTTTGCTAATACACCAGCCTCTGATAGGGCTTTGATCCATAATTCCCAATCTTGCCCGCCCATTACCGTGACAGTATCAGCAATTTCTTGTTCAGTTGCGGGCTCTACGGTTGCTTCAATAATGCAATCTTTGTTGGTATCAACGGCTGTTGCAGTATAAGTTTCACCAATAGGCTTTAATGCTGAACGAATAACCTCTCCCGAATCAGGTAATCTACGTACTGGTGATGCCAATGAGTAAACAACCATGTCGATTTCACCAAGATCTTGCTTGATAAGTTCAATGACTTTTTGTTTAGCTTCATGGCTAAAAGCGTCGCAGTTAATGCTTTTAGAATATAAACCTTCCGCCTTTGCAAATTTATCGAAAGCGGCAGAGTTGTACCAACCGGCTGTGCCCGGTTTAGTTTCTGTTCCTGGCTTTTCGAAGAACACGCCAATGGTTGCCGCATCGCAACCAAAAGCAGCAGCGATACGTGAAGATAGGCCATAACCACTTGATGAACCAACCACTAATACCTTTTTGGGGCCGTTAGCGATTTTGCCTTTGTTTTTTGTAAAGGTAATTTGCTCTTGAACGTTTGCTTCACAACCGACTGGGTGTGTAGTGGTACAAATAAATCCGCGAATTTTGGGTTTGATAATCATGTTTTAGCTTCTTCTATCAAAATGACCAATAGGATAAATATTTCAGCGGGGAAATGGCACCTATTTTTAGCCAATTCACCTGATTATTGAAGTGGTTGGAGCAGTTTAGCGTTTGTGGACAAACAGACTCTGCTCTTGAACAAGTCTTTGAGTGTACTCATGTTGTGGTGAATTAAATATCTGTTCTGTAAGCGCTTTTTCAACCATTACGCCCTTGTGTAATACCATGATTTTATCGCTAACATGGCGAATGATGTTGAGATTATGGGAAACGAAGATATAAGACAAGCCGAGATCTTTTTGTAGTCTTAAGAGTAAATTGAGAATTTGTGAGCGTACAGAAAGATCCAATGCGGTCAAGGCTTCGTCGGCAATGATGATCTTAGGATTGAGCATTAACGCTCTAGCAACGGCAACCCGTTGTTTTTGGCCCTCAGAAATCATATGGGGATAAAAATCCGAATGTTCGGGTAATAGGCCGACTTTTCTAAGAGTATCTACTACCTGATTATGGCGCTCTTTAGCCGAGAGTTGAGTATTAAAACGTAAGGGTTCATCGAGCAATTGGCCAATCGTCAGGCGTGGGTTGAGTGAAGTATTAGGATCTTGAAAAATCATTCTAATCAACCGACAACGCTGTTTAATATCACGGCTATCTAAGGCCTCACCCTCAAAGAAAATTTCGCCACCACTACGGGGTTCTGCACCAACTAAGATACGGGCAAGAGTGCTTTTACCTGAGCCAGCTTCACCCACAATCGCTAAGGTTTCTCCGCGGTTAAGCTCGAAGGATACTGGCGCTAATGCATCGTTATATTGGCGTGAGAACCCCTTATAACCTGTGTCGTATCTTTTGTAGAGATCGTTAACTTTAAGCAGTGGGGTCGTCATTTGTTGTTTCGCCGTGATAAGGAAAGTGGCAAGCAAAATAGCGGTCTTTAAGGTGACTTAAATTAGGCTGATTCACACATTTCTTCTGTGCTTCAGGGCACCGAGGTCCTAAGCGACAACCAATTGGAAGATGCTGTAGTGCAGGAGCTGAACCTGGTAATGTCGGCATAATGGCCTTATGGGCCACAATACCTGAATAGTCAGGCATATTATCGAGTAGTGCTTTGGTATAAGGATGAAAGGGCTGGGTGATGAGATCTTCAGTTGGCCCTGATTCCATCACTTGCCCGCAATAGAGTACGGATAAGTGATCGCACCATTGTGCTAGAGTTTCAAGTTCGTGGCTAATGATTAAAATTGACACATTTTGCAGTTGATTTAACTGTGATAATAACCGAAAAATTTGGGCTTGAGTGCTAAGTTCCATCGAGTTTGTCGGTTCATCTGCAATCAATAACCGTGGCTGATTGGCGACAGCCATCGCAATCATCACCTTTTGGCATTCACCTTCTGATAGCTCCCATGCATAGCTAGACATAACTTTTTGTGGATTTTTGATACCTACCTTATGTAGCCATTTTTGTGCCGTCAATCGTGCATGTTTATGGCGTTGCCAGAAATAGTGCTTAGGATTCTTTGGCATAGCTTGCATTAATTGACTGCCGACAGTTTGTGCAGGATCAAGGCTACCGGAGGGATCTTGGAAAATCATCGCCATGTCCGACCCCATCAAATTCCGGCGCTCTTTAGCTGTCATGGCCATCAGATTATTACCGTCCCACATCATACGATCGGCAGTAATCGTCCAGTTAGGACCTGGAATGCCAAGAATGGCCCTGACGAGAAGGCTACGACCTGAACCCGATTCGCCTACTAATCCATGGATTTCTCCGGCATTCAGGGTCAAGCTGACTTTTTCGAGTGCCCGCACTCTACCGTGGGGCGTATCGAGTTCAATCGTGAGATTTCGTACGTCGAGTAAAGGCATAAGTTAGTTTCTGATGGGCGCAAGCGCCGACCGTAGGCCATCGCCAACCAAGTTAATGGCGAGTACGCTAAAAAGAATTGCTAACCCAGGAATTGTGACGGTCCAAGGTGCGGTTAATAAATTATCTACGCCCTGTGCGACCATTGCACCCCATTCAGGACTGGGAGCTTGTGCGCCTAAGCTTAAAAAACCAAGGGCCGCGATATCTAAAATGGCTGCCGAAATGGCTAAGGTAGTTTGAATTATCACGACTTCCCATACGTTTGGCATAATGACATACCAAAAAATTTGCATCGAGTTAGCGCCGTCTAAACGCGCGGCTGTGACATATTCTTTTTGTAATTCTTCATGCACTGACTGGTGTATGGAGCGGACAAATTGTGGGGTTAAGGCAATCCCCACGGCCCAAAACACATTATCAAGGCCCGGTCCCATCACAGCTACGACTAAAATGGCCATTAACAGCGAAGGGATCGACAATAGCGCGTCGAGTAAGTGACCAAGAATACTGGATTTTAAACCGCGCATCATGCCGGATAAAGAACCGATAATAAAGCCTGTGAATAGCGCCGTTACCACAATTAAAATGGCCATACCAAAAGTAAGGTGTGCGCCGTGTAATAATCGGCTAAAGATATCGCGTCCGAGATCATCTGTTCCTAAAAAATGCTCAACAGTACCGGATGGATCCCATGATGGCGGTAACAAGAGTGCTCTTGGATCCTGAGTTTCAGGGGAGAAGGGCGCAATCATTGGCCCAAAAATAGTGAGTAGCAGTAAGAATACAATTGTCCACAAACCTGCTAGAGCAAACGGATTTGCTGAAAAATTTTGCCATACTCGCATCATAGGAGAGGCAATTTGATCTTCTTGATAAATCTTAGCTGGTAGCATAAAGGTCTTTTCTGCTTAATGGATTAAAGACAGTGTGTAATACTTCAATCAAGATACTTAAAAAGATGATCAATAGGGCAACGGCCAGAATACCACCTTGGATGACAGTATAATCCCGTTGATAAATTCCTGACACCAACCATGAGCCGACACCTGGCCATGAGAAGATCATTTCGACGACAATCGCATAGCTGGCAAAAGAACCGAGCATCAATCCTAAATGTTTAAGCACAGGGATCAACGCATTAGGTAGCGCGTGGCGTAGAATGATAGTGCTAGTATGCATGCCTCTCGCCTCCGCGGCACGGATAAAAGTTTGATTCATCACATTCATCATTGCCGAACGAGTGCTACGAACCACCACTGTAAAAGGTAATACGGCAAGCGTAGTCGCTGGCAAAATGATGTGCAGCAGCGCATCTTTAAATGCCGATTTGCCATATTCAGAATCTGACCACAAGGTATCGACTAACATAAAGCCTGTAACAGGCTTGATTTCATAGAGCAAATTGATTTGTCCAGAAATCGGTAACCAACCAAGATTAACCCCGAACCAGAGGGATAAATAGAGACCTAGCCAAAAAACAGGCACTGAGTAGCCTGTTAAGGTGATTGCCATGATCGTATTTTGAGTAAGTTTATGTTGGCTTTGCGATGCTAAAACGCCTAATGGCACACCTAAGCCAATGGCGATAATGGCAGCCATTATCGCGAGTTCAAATGATGCGGGGAGTACCGTTTTTAACTCTTCAGCGACACTTTGTTGTGATGTAACCGATACCCCTAAATTACCGCTTAACCTTTGTTTTATATAGGCGAAAAATTGCCAAGCTTGATTGTCGTTTAGTTGATAATCTTGCTCAATTTGAATCTCTTGGCTGGCGGTAGGAGAATGGATGCCTGTGAGTGCAAAACTTCGTTCAACGGGAAATAATCCGGTAGCATAGAAGAGCACTCCAATCATAACGAAGGACGTTGCGATAAACAGATTGAGCCGCCGAAGCAGATATCGAAACATCAATTAGTCTCCGGTTGGATTAGGCCAGTATGTGCAAAAGATATCCCACCAAAGGGAGTTAATTGCATGCCTGTAATATCGTGACGAGTTAATGCTACACGTTTAGCATGAGCCAAACTTAGCATAGGTATCTGTTCCGCTAAAAAGGCTTCAGCTTGCTGATAAATCACTTTGCGCTCAGCTTGAGTTGATACATCCTTTGCTCTTGCTAGGATGGTATCAAATTCAGGGCTACACCAGCGGGAGCGATTGTTGTTCGACAACATTGCCGAGCAGCTCAGTAATGGGGTGAAAAAGTTATCTGGATCGCTGTTGTCAGCGTTCCATCCAATTAATACCGAATCATACTCATCTCGGCTCAATCGTTGGCTAAAGACGCTCCAGTCGTAACTGATGATGTTTACTTTAACCCCAACATTGGCTAAGTCTGACTGAATTAACTCTGCTGTTTTAAGTGTATTAGGGTTATAAGCACGTGCAACTGGCATTGCCCAGATATCAATGCTGAGGTTTTTTATGCCTGCCTCTTTCAATAAATCCCGTGCTTTTTGTGGATTGTAATCAATAAGTCCTTTGTTATTGTCGTAGGCCCAAGATGCTGGCGGTAGAACACCTATGGCTTCAATAGCGGTGTTTTGATAAACCGCTCGCAGAATATGTTGCTTATCAACAGCATGAGCTAGCGCGCTGCGCACACGTACGTCATCGAGTGGTGGTTTTAGCGTATTAAAAGCCCAAAACGCCACATTAAGACCAGGTTGAGATTCAATATTCAACTCTTTATGTTGTCCAATGACAGGTAATTCTCCTGCCTTAGGTAGAGCTGAAACACTGCAATCACCAGCGATAAGTTTTGCTAGGCGCACAGTGCTTTTGGGCGTGATATCAAATACCAGCATATCGACTTTTGCAGGTTCGCCCCAAAAGTCGGGGTTACGGCGATAGCGAATATATTCATTTTTAACGTACTTAACTAGTGTAAAAGGTCCGGTACCAATGGCGTAATGATCGACATTCTCTGGATGCCCGAGCGCCAGTTGCTGCTGAGCGTACTCATCGGACAAAATTACGGCAAAGTCAGTGGCAAGATTAGATAAAAAAGAAGCGTCTTTACGGGCTAAATAAAATATGATTTCGTGGTCGTTTACTTTTTCTATTAGCTTAACTTGTTCCGAAAATCCAATGCTTTGAAAGAAGGGATAGCCAGTACGGGACACCCAATGGTAAGGATGCTGTGTATTGATGATCCGATTAAAAGAAAATAACACATCATCGGCGTTAAATGGGCGAGAAGGCGTAAAGCGCGACGAATGCTGAAATTGAACTCCTTCCCTTAACTTAAAACGATAACTTAAGCCATCCTCTGACATAGACCAACTGGTCGCCAATGCCGGAACAAGATTGCCTGACTGAGTATCATAATCCACTAAGCGGCTGTAGATTTGATGGGATGTCGCGTCGATAGTCGTACCCGAAGTCACCAACTGCGGATTAAAAGACTCGGGGTTCCCTTCGGAGCAATAAACCAAACCAGAAGGGATCTGTTGGGGGCCACATGCAACCATCAACCAACTCATGCAGGAAACTGCCGTTGTCAGGCATAGGCGTCTAATTAGCACACTCATTTATAAATCATTATTTTATAGACTATGAACAGCTATTTTAGCAGTGCATCTCCCCCGTGGGCAATCGGCTTATGCTTTATCGAGTAAATTGTATTTTTTAAGGATGCCACGCAGCTGGTGATAGCTTAATCCTAGGATCTCAGCGGTCTTCTTTTGGTTGTATTGACTGTGTGAGAGAGCCTGTTGGATAAGATCCATCTCGTATTTTTCAGTTTGTTCTTTAAAATCCAACGGAAAATTAAAGCTATTTAGAGAAGGCTCCGAGCCTCCTTGTAAGTTTGGTTCAATCGCGATACCGGTTTGAGCGGTATCTGCAATAGTGGCAACCTGAGGTACCACTTGACGCTCGCGGGTTTTAACTCGAGTTTGAGGTCGATAGGGCGATGCAAAGGGGTCGAGGGTAATATGCTCGATGGGACGGTTTTCACCACCATTGCGATACACGCTACGTTCAACCACGTTCTTGAGTTCGCGGATATTACCTGGCCAGTCGTGGGTCATTAACTGCTCGACCGCATTGGCGCTAAAACCGCTAAATAGTTGCAGTTTTAATTGGCGTGCCATACCAACGGCGAAATATTCCGCTAGTGTCATAATGTCTTCAGGGCGGCAACGCAGTGGTGGCAAAGTGATCACATCGAAGGCGAGCCTATCGAGCAAGTCGGCACGAAATTCGCCTGCATCAGCTAACGCGGGTAAATCTTCGTTGGCGGCGCAGATTAAGCGGACATCAGCCTGCACGGTTTTACTGCCACCGACCCGTTCAAACTCGCCATATTCAATAACACGCAGTAGCTTTTCTTGGATAAGTCCTGAAGTGTTGGCTAATTCATCGAGAAATAAGGTGCCGCCGTCGGCGCGCTCAAAACGGCCTTCGTGTTTACCTTTGGCGCCAGTAAAGGCGCCTGATTCATGGCCAAACAATTCACTCTCGAGTAAGTTTTCACTCAAAGATGAACAGTTTAGCTTAATAAAACTTTGATCCCAGCGCTTAGAAAGATAATGTAAGCGTTCGGCAATCAGCTCTTTACCTGTGCCCCGTTCACCAATAATCAGTACGGGTTTAGACAAAGGTGCGATTTGCGACACATGTTCTAATACTTCGAGTAGGGCATTGGATTGGCCGATAAGATTGTCTTGTTGAAATTTATTATCCACGATATTTTTTAGTCTTTCGCGCTAAAATTTGGTGAAAATCATAATAAGTGGCTTGGAAGATAAAATAAAGTAAAAGTTAAAAAATTGTTTATCCGTATGTATTTAAACAATAAATAAAAGTTGGCACAGTTAGTGTATTACCTTATACGAGACCAACATCAATTTGAGGATAGGATTATGGGAATTTTCTCTCGTTTCGCCGATATCATTAACTCTAATATCAGCGCATTGCTGGATAAAGCCGAAGACCCAGAAAAAATGGTTCGTCTGATTATCCAAGAAATGGAAGACACACTCGTTGAAGTGCGTTCTACCTCAGCTAAAGTATTAGCTGAAAAGAAAGAGCTGCAACGTCGTATTAATCGCGTGTTAGAGCAAGTGCAAGATTGGCAAGATAAGGCTGAGCTCGCATTGTCCAAAGACCGTGAAGACTTAGCCAAAGCCGCTTTAGTTGAAAAACAAAAAGCAACCGGTTTAGCGGACACGCTGAATCAAGAGTTAGCCGTTATCGATGAACATATCGCACGTCTGAAAGATGAAGTGGGCATGTTGCAAGAAAAACTGCTCGATGCAAAAGCGCGTCAAAAGACCATTATTTTGCGCACTCAAACAGCATCATCACGCTTAGAAGTGAAAAAGCAGTTAGATTCAAGCAAAATCGATAGCGCCATGCTCAAGTTTGAGCAATATGAGCGCCGTGTCGAAGGCTTAGAAGCCCAAGTTGAATCTTACGATCTTGGCAGCAAAAAAACCTTAGCCGACGAGTTTGCCGCTCTTGAAGCCGAAGATTCTGTGAATGCAGAGCTGGCAGCGCTAAAAGCCAAGGTAAAAGGTAAAGCACCAACAAAGTCAAAAGAATAACAATTCAGAGGTGAGTTATGGATATGGACATACTAATGGCGCCGATTATTATTTTTATGGTGATAGTCGCGCCAATATGGTTAGTTCTTCATTATCGCAGTAAGCGACAAGTGAGCCAAGGACTCACTGAGGAAGAGTTTTCACAACTCAATGATTTAATAGTTAAAGCTGATAAAATGGCAGCGCGTATTGAGACCTTAGAGGCCATTCTGGATACAGAATCGCCCGAATGGAGGGGAAAACATGAGAGGATCTAATGGTCGTACTTTGTACCGCATTCCCCAGTCAGGCAAAATAGCGGGTGTATGTGCAGGGATTGCCGAGTACTTTGCGATTGAAACTTGGTTAGTGCGAGTACTGGCGGTGTCTATCTTCTTACTCGGCGGTTCAGGTGTGGTATTTATCATCTATGTCGCTTTGTGGGTGATTTTAGACATCAAGCCGCAGAAGCATTACGATAGAGACGATATCGAGGTGAAGAAGAAGCCGTGGCAGTCGGGAGAACCCGCAAAGCAAGCGCTAAGCGACGTGAGTCGTCAATTTCGAAGCCTTGAAGTTAGATTGCAAAACCTAGAACGTCATGTCACCTCTGACAACTTTGATTTGAAAAGACAAATCAATAGTTTGTAACCCTTCTAAAGGGCGGCCATGTCCGCCCTTATTGCTTAATCTGTTTGTCGTTCCAGTGTATAGTTAACATTATTTGACATAATGGAAGTCTCTATGGGAATGCTTGATGCCTCGCTCCATAAATTAGCTCAAAAAGGTCAATCCCTGTTACATCGTACTGCGGACCGGCATTTACGTTTGGCCGTGACTGGGCTTTCTGGTGCGGGAAAAACGGCGTTTATCACTGGTTTAGTTAATCAGTTACTCAATTCTGGACCAGTCTCGACTATACCCCATGCCCGTAACAACAGTGCTTTGCCACTTTGGCAGGTGAGCCGTGAGCAGCGTTTGCTCGGGGTTAAGCGTGCCATGCAGCCGGATCTGGAAATCGCCAGTTTTGATTATCAAGGCGCCATGTTAGCGCTCACTTCTGAGCCTGCGACTTGGCCTGCCTCCACTCGTACTATTTCTGAGTTACGATTGGCGATTAAATATCAGCCGAAGAAGGGCTTGCTGGCCAAGTTTTCTGATACTGCGACCTTATATTTAGACATAGTTGATTATCCCGGCGAATGGTTACTCGATTTACCTATGCTGCGCCAAGACTTTGTTACTTGGTGCCGTGCCCAGCAAGGTCGCATCGAGAATCTTAAAAGCTCACCTTTATATGCTAAATTTGAGCAATCCTTAAAATCATTGGATTTCGCCGCCAGCGCCGATGAACAGCAGTTAAAGCAGATTGCCGATCAATATCAACTATTACTCAATGATTTAGTGCATGTACAAGGTTACTACCAAGCGCAACCCGGACGCATGTTATTGCCGGGCGAATGGCAGGGCGCACCTTTATTGGCTTTTTTCCCCCTGTTATTGGTTAATGATGAAAAGTTTGCTGAGCTTTCGCAAAGCGATAAACACAGTGGATTCCATGTGCTTGAAAAACGTTATCAAGAATACGTGGCTAAAGTAGTTAAGCCTTTCTATAAAAACCACTTTGCTGGTTTTGATAGGCAACTAGTACTCGTTGACTGCTTTAGTGCGTTAAATCGCGGTAAAAGGCAATTTGAGGATATGGGCGCGGCGCTCAATGCCATTATTGAAAGTTTCCATTTCGGCCAGTCGAGTTATTTACGGCGTTTATTTGCCCCCCGCATCGACCGTTTGTTATTTGCCGCGAGTAAGGTTGACCATGTGACTCGTGATCAGCAGAGCCATGTTTTGTCCTTGTTGACCGATATGTTGAAACACAGCCAGCATTTTGCCAGTTTCGATGGCTGTAAAGTGGAGACGATGGCGATTAGCGCCATCAAGGCGACTCGCCATGGTATGGTGACAACCCAAGAGGGTGAAGTTGAAGTTGTGCAGGGTATGGGACTCAACGGTAAAGCCCTGACCTTGTTTCCCGGCGAAGTGCCCACTCGCTTACCTGAAGCGCATTTTTGGCGTGAACAAGGGTTTAATTTTGTTGGGTTTGCCCCACCGAGCAATATTAATGTTGACCCCTCACAAGTGCATTTTGACCATATTCGCCTCGATCATCTGCTGCAGTACTTACTGGGAGATAAATTGGAATGACGTTAAAGCAATCGGATAACGCAAATGAACCGGCTGCCAATTCCTCTGCCAATGTAGTTGAAAAGCCATTTGAACAGTCAGTTAAACAAAAACCGCTGAAAAAGCAGCAGCTATTTGATCCACAAATAGTGGAGCTTAGCCCCAGCCAAGAGGAACTCAAAGGAGCGAAAGCCTTTGAACCCAATACGCCAGTGCAGGAAGTCTCTGCTGATATTGAAGAATTAATGGATGCGACACTGTCTGCCCATCCCAATATGATTGATGCTAAATCCGTATCGCCTCAACTGGTTAAATCACGCCGTTGGTCGTGGCTTGCCCGTCTAGCAGTATCGAGCCTATTGCTGCTCGTGGTGGTTCAAACGGGATTAGGACTGAGGGATGCATGGCTTGAGAGCCCTTGGCTGTTCAGTTTTTATGGCGTGGTGCTTGGGGTCGTCAGTGCTTGGGCATTGGCGGGTGCAGTCAGTGAATACCGTAAGCTCAAGCGACTCAAACAGGTCGCCGATACCCAAGAAACGGGCGCAAGGTTAGCGCAGAGCATGCAAATGGGTGAAGCAGACAGCTTTATCGATAATATCGTTTGTCACTATGAAGACAGCCAAGGTTTGCAGCAACTTCGCCGTTCATTAAAAGATGAGCATAATGATGCCGAGAAAGTCTTGTTATTCGAGGACTTAGTGCTGACTGAGCGGGATGAACTGGCAAAAAAAGTAGTGCGACGCTATGCAGCCGAATCGGCAGTTTTATTAGCCGCGAGCCCGTTAGCCGTGCTCGATATGGCGATAATCCTATGGCGTAATCAACGCATGCTGCGCGATGTCGCTCGTTGTTATGGCATAGAGCTGGGTTATTGGAGCCGAATTAAACTTATCCGCAGCATTATTATTAATATCATCTACGCGGGCACCACTGAGTTAGTCACTGATTTAGGTACACAGCTGTTATCGGTTGAAATGACAGGTAAATTGTCTGCTCGCTTGGCTCAAGGTTTAGGCGGTGGTATGTTAACGGCACGTCTTGGATATCAGGCCATGGCACTGTGTCGGCCGATTGTGTTTAGAGAAGATCAAAGGCCAAAATTGTCAAAAGTGCATCAGGAGTTGTTGATCGAACTTAAGCAGTTTTCAGGCAAGCTGTTTACCAAAGAAGGTCGCGACGCATTAAAAGGCCAGTTCGCCGATGTTGATCACAAAGTATCTCGGGCAGCTAAAGAGAAGACTAAAGAGTAGATATTATTTAATATCAAAAAATTAACCGATTTAAATAGCCGAAAGTAGATGCGCTAATGGACTTGTTCCTTAGCGCATTTTTTATGAATTTCTTTGCAGGTACCAAGTATGACTAAGTGCGACGTAAAAGTGCTATGTAACAAGTTAATTACACTTTTGTGCACTGCTATTTGCGCCATGCTACTGGCTTAAGTGCTTGGCCGCGTTATGGTAGGGCTTATTCGATAGGGCTAATGTTTCATTAACTTATCTATTGGATTGTCCATAATGCTGGCATTGAACATCCCAAACGAACAATCAATCAAGAACGGGAACCGCTCAAGGCCAATTACAAGGAGCTAGGTATGCAAGATGAGTCAGGCAAGATGTGGAAAGCTGCAACACAGGTTATTCATGGCGGCCATGAGCATGAGGCCTTTGGCGCCTTAGTGACGCCGCTTTATCAAAGTGCGACTTTTGTGTTTGAGTCTGCACAGCAAGGTGGCGAGCGATTTGCGGGTAATGAGCCGGGGTATATTTACACGCGCTTAGGGAATCCGACAACTGCCGAGCTTGAACGTAAAATGGCGATTTTAGAAGGGGCAGAGGCCGCCGCCGCGACCGCTTCTGGTATGGGCGCAGTATCCGCCGCATTGCTGGCTAATTTGCAGATGGGCGATCACTTAGTGGCGTCGAATGCCGTATACGGTTGTACTTTTGCGTTAATGACGTCTCAGTTCGCCCGCTTTGGTATCGAAGTGTCACTAGTGGACTTTTCATCGGTAACAGAAATAGAAGCAGCGATTAAATCCAATACTAAGGTCATTTTCTGTGAAACCCCAGTCAACCCCCATTTACAGGTGTTTGATTTGGCGGCAATTGCGACTATTGCCAAACGTCATAAGCTAGTGAGTATTGTCGACAATACCTTTATGACGCCATTACTGCAAAGACCTCTCGATTTCGGTATAGATTTGGTGATCCACAGTGCGACTAAATATCTGAATGGCCATGGTGATGTGATTGCGGGAATAGTGTGTGGCAGTGACGAACAGATCCATAGAGTGAAGTATGAAATCTTAAAAGATATTGGCGCGGTAATATCGCCACACGATGCTTGGCTGATCTTGCGTGGTCTTAAGACCTTAGATGTGCGTTTACAGCGACATTGCGATAGTGCTCAGCGTGTGGCGGAGTTTTTGGCGGAACATCCAAGCATTACACGTGTGTATTATCCCGGGCTTGCCTCTCATCAAGGGCATATATTTATGGGTAAGCAGATGAAACGTGCTGGTGGTGTTATCGCGTTTGAACTGGCGGCAAATTTAGAAGAGGCCATGGCCTTTGTCGGATATCTAAAGTTGTTCTCTATTGCGGTGAGCCTAGGGGACGCTGAATCTCTTATTCAACATCCAGCATCGATGACGCATTCACCTTATACGCCAGAGGCAAGGGCTGCCGCTGGAATTGGTGATAACCTGCTGCGGATCTCTATCGGCTTAGAGGATTGTGACGACATCATCGCCGATTTGAATCAAGCACTAGTGCGTTTGACTTAACCGATATTACGATTTTGAATCTATAGCGTGATGA
The DNA here is from genome assembly GCF_023159115.1 of Shewanella sp. JNE2. NCBI lineage: Bacteria > Pseudomonadati > Pseudomonadota > Gammaproteobacteria > Alteromonadales > Shewanellaceae > Shewanella > Shewanella sp. JNE2. The sequence continues at coordinate 1,642,065 of NZ_CP096169.1, forward strand.
AGCAAAAAGGATGCAGTTTCGCATCCTTTTTCTATAAATCAGTTTATGTCGTTCTCAATCTGAATATTGAAATTTAGCAAAATAGAATATTTATATATGCTAATTTGGTATTTCAGAACAGCTTAGACTATTTTTGATCTGAGGCCACGGAAGTAGGACGAAAGGCCGAATATCATGGAAAGAGGGCAACATATGAAGATCAAAAACTGTTTATCCACAATGCTCAGCAACAGTGTTAAATCCATTCAGATAAAGTCGATGTTAGGCGTTACGTTAGCGGCTTTACTCGCATACCCTGTGAGTGCCGCAGAAGCCCCCACTAAAGCGGAAGCAAAAATGCAGGCTCAGGCAAAAGCAGATGCAAAGTCTGCTGTGGCTGAAGTGTTGACAGTGAATATCAATACGGCTTCTGTTGAAGAGTTACAAGAGCTTAAGGGGATTGGTGCTGCCAAGGCGCAGGCTATCGTAGACTACCGCACACAAAATGGTAAGTTTAATGTGATTGATGATTTAGCAAATGTGTCTGGTATTGGTGCAAAACTGATTGAGCAGAATCGACATTTAATCAAACTCTGATCCGCAAGTACCAGTAAGTTAAAACGATTGTAAAGCCTGCATAGCAGGCTTTTATCATTTAAAGACGTCTATTTGCCTATAGATTGTTCAGTTAAGCAGGATATTCTGCAAACGGGTGGATTAGTGCTTGATCCCTCAGGTGCCATGGGGGATAATCCACGCCGTTCAAGTAATGCCATAGCTGTTCAAGTGAACCTAAAAGTATTACTCGAAAATATGGTGACCCTAGGGTCCCCCCGCAATGATAACTTGTGAACTCGGCCAGGCCCGGAAGGGAGCAACCGCAGCAAGCGACTCGTGTGCCGGGGTGTCGGCTCTAGGGGAACCTCCAATTACAAATCCTTTCAACAGGTTAGCTTAAGATAAGCCTTGGTGGTACACAAGGTGGTACACTTGAGTTCAATCAAAACATTATCAAGTCCTTATTTATTCCAATCTCGTCATGGTATTTGGTATGCCAGAATTGTTGTTCCTGAAATTCAAAGAGACGTTATTGGGAAGCGAGAACTGAGACGATCATTGTCGACTAGAGACAAATTTGAAGCTATTCGCAAATCATGGGATGTTCTTAAAGCCTTGCGTTTGACTGCCGCAGGTAAACATAGTCTTGAGTCTCAATCTGTTACAACGGAATTAGCAGACCTTAAAGACATTCATTCAGATAATGTTGTTTACCCAAAGTCCAACTCGGAGACTGTTGGTACGTCATCTTTGCCAAAGCTTAGCCAAGTAGCAGAAGAATACAGTCGAGAGAAGATCCTAGGCGGTGCATGGTCTAAACAGACTGAAATTGTTAACCGTAAGACATACAGAGACATGATTGCCCTGTTGGGTGATATCAGAATTGACCAATTCACTAAGGACAAGGCTCAAAAATATAAGCAGCACTATAGCGCGAAGAAAGACCTTTCTGTTGCTACTATCAACAAATACCTGACTCGTGTAACTGCTTTATTACAGTGGGCATCATCACACTATGGGACGTATAATCCTATGGTTGGTATGAGTATTCAGGTATCTGAAAAAATAAAGGTTTCAAAAGAGCGAGAGGCGTTAACACCGTTCCAAGTTAAGCAACTATTCCAAGGGACTCCATCTCACAATAACCTTAAGTTTTTATATAGATACTGGATTCCAAGGCTTGCTGCATACACAGGCGCTAGAGTCGGAGAATTAGCTCAGTTGTATCTAGACGACTTTATGATAATTGACGGTCATCCATGCATTCTCATTAGAGCCAATCGGCCAGATCAGTCAATCAAGACCCCTAGTAGTGAAAGGGCTATTCCAATCCATAGCAAGTTGATAGCAATGGGTTTTCTTCTCTTTGTGGAACGACAGCGATCCCTTGGTCACTTGCGTTTATTTCCCGAGTTACCTAAGAAGGAGGCTAGGGGATATTCCCATGTTGTCTCTAAGTGGTTTTGTTATTTCAAGAAGAAACTCGATTGGGGCGAGCGCGAGACATTGCATGGAATACGCCACGCAGTTGCTACGCAATTGAAACGTAAAGAGTTCAGTTCCGATTTAGTTGCTGGTTTATTGGGACATTCACACGGTTCAATTACATTTGACCGCTATGGAAAGGAATACAAGATCGATAACCTACTTAGAGTGGTAGAGGCGTTAGATTGGGACTAGCTTATCCAGCAATTTTAGAGACTATAAAATCTTTTGTGTAAGTGGCTGTTTATCAAAACGATACTCAGTAATAGTAGATGACCATAAATCGAGTCATGGCAGGCTTCCAATCTCGTAGTCGGATTGTCCATTTTGTAGCCGCTATGATAACTCGCTGCTTACACCGTAAATTTCGCATACATGATTGATTAATTTTCATCAAACCCATAAACACATTCACTAACATGATAAAAGTCTTTAATGATAGGTAACGACTCCTCAAGATGAGTAAATCTATGGTTTCCTTCTGGAAATACCTTGACCGTAAAACGTGTGGAGAGCAACTCGCACGTTTTTAACGGATCAAGCACCTCATCGCCTAAATCTAAAAGAATTAAACCACATCCAACCAGCCTAAAATCACTATATTGCTCAACAACCTGTTTAGCTAAATAAAAAGGTGTATCGTGGTAGGTCATTCCAGAGCCTAAATATTTTTGCAATGTTTGCTGTGGTGCAATCGCTGGATTAATAGCAACAAATGGAATACCTGAAGTCGCGCCCATTCTATTCGCCCAATAACCTCCCATACTCGTGCCAATAATGAGATCAATTGAGTAGGCAATAATGGCTTCCATTAGTAGCTTACTGACTGTCTCTACTGGCTCTGTATAATCGACAGTAACACCAAATACAGTACCTATGGTTTCTAACAAAACGACTTTGTCTGATGACTTGTCGAACTGACTGCCAAAGCCATGAATGTAAAGAATATTCATAAAAACCTAACCTAAATTATTGTTTAATAACTGACAATACTATTCTGCTAAGGAGAGTTTATACAGGTTTTGTTGATCAAATTATTCAAGAAGGAGTCTATAGAGTAAAAAGTATTTTTCCCAACACAGTTCCCTGCGTTGTTTCCTGTGGGGGCACAGGAGTTGCTCGTACTAGGGTATAAGGTGCATTCATATAGGTTACAACGTTGTTTGACTGTACATACATTTTCCATAAAACAAGGTTATTAGGATATTAATTGTTTTTTTGAATGGTGATACGACTCAATATTGTCAAAATAAGATGAAAAACCGCATATCGACCTTAGAAAGAAGGTAAACTTCAGCATATCAACAGTCAGGTCAATGAGTTGCGCTAAGTTGTTGGCTCAAGAAAATTATCAATGCTTTAAGGCAAGCCTTGTATATGCATAAAAGGGACAACATAAGAGGGACAATGATTGATACCTAATCGTCTGCAATTTATGCAGACATTGTTCTGAATCACCCATAAACCCCAATTGGATGGGTTAACCTAGTCACATTGCGCGATAATGTTTTGCGACACAGGCAAACGTCGATTTCACGAGAAGAGAACTGGTAAAAATTTTGACTAAAACATAAACATAATAACGATATGCACTATATTACAATATTAAGCCTTAGGGATTATTGATGAATAAACAACAGCTTGCAGCAAAAATATGGGAATCTGCGAACCAAATGCGTTCAAAGATTGAGGCTAATGAATACAAAGATTACATCCTCGGTTTCATCTTCTACAAATATCTAAGTGATCAATTAGTTAACTTTGTAAAAGCTCAGGGCATGTCAGATGCCGAAGTCAAAGCATTGAATGAGGATGATGCCGAAACGGTTAACTATATTCAGGGCAAATTAGGTTACTTCATCGCTTACGACAACCTTTTCTCTACATGGATAGACCCCAAATCAGATTTTGATGAAGCCAATGTCCGAGATGCGCTTTCCGCATTCAGTCGGCTTATTGATAAAAGTCACCGTAAGCTATTTGATGGTATTTTTACCACGTTAGAGACAGGGCTGAGTAAACTAGGTGAAAGCTCGGGCAAGCGCACTAAAGCCATTAGTGACTTACTACACCTCATTAAAAGCATTCCAATGGACGGTAAGCAAGACTATGACGTACTGGGCTATATCTACGAATATTTAATTGAAAAATTCGCGGCCAATGCGGGTAAAAAAGCAGGTGAATTTTATACACCCCATGAAGTATCAGTATTGATGTCTGAGATTATTGCTAACGAATTAAAACATAAAGATAAAATCAGCATTTACGACCCTACCAGTGGCTCAGGCTCTTTGTTAATCAATATTGGTAATGCAGTGGCAAAACATGCAACTAATACCGATAGCATTGAATACTACGCCCAAGAGCTAAAGGCCAATACCTACAACTTAACCCGTATGAACCTTATCATGCGTGGTATTCCACCCGGCAATATCAAAACTCGCAACGGTGATACCTTAGAAGATGATTGGCCGTATTTTGATGAAACCGATCCACATGGCTCATACGAAGCCTTATATGTAGATGCAGTGGTGTCTAATCCACCCTATTCACAAAAATGGGAACCAGCAAATAAAGAAAACGATCCACGCTACTCGCGCTTTGGTTTAGCCCCCCAAACAAAGGCCGATTTTGCCTTTTTATTGCACGATTTATACCACCTAAAGCCCAATGGCATTATGACCATTGTATTGCCCCACGGTGTGCTATTCCGTGGCGGTGAAGAAGGGGCAATACGTAAACAGTTGATTGAACAAAATCATATTGATGCCATTATCGGTCTACCTGCCAATATCTTTTTTGGCACAGGTATTCCTACCGTGATTTTGGTGCTCAAACAAAAAAGACAAAATACCGATGTATTAGTCGTCGATGCGTCCAAGCACTTTATAAAAGAAGGCAAAAACAACAAACTGCAAGCCAGTGATATTAAGCGCATTGTCGATGCAGTGACTAAGCGCGAAAGCCATGATAAATTTTCAGCCTTAGTCAGTAAGCAAACCATTAGCGAAAACGGCTATAACCTGAATATTCCGCGCTATGTTGACTCAGCCCAAGCCGCTGAAACATGGGATTTACACGCGACTATGTTAGGCGGTATTCCAAATCGTGAAATCACCGCATTAAAAGACTATTGGGATGCACTGCCTGATTTACATCACGCCCTATTTAAGCCCAAATCAGCGCAATACAGCGAGTTGGCTATCGACAAAAAAGACGTTAACACCACCATTAGCCAACATACGCAAATCCACCGTTTTATTGAGGCTTACAATCAGGCATTCAGTGGTTTCGATCAGTATCTGCAAGAAACACTCATCCATAATTGGCAAACGGTTAACCGCAACCAACAAGACACCTTACTGGGTATTGAGTTATTTAAGCGTTTAACCCCCATTGCGTTAATAGACAAATATCAAGCCTATCAATACGTCAATAACCAATGGCAAATCATAAATGCCGATTTGGAAATGATCCAAACCGAAGGCTTTGCTGCAACTAAACAAGTTGACCCTAATATGGTCATTAAAAAGAAAGATGGCAAAGATACCGAAGTACAAGACGGCTGGAAAGGCCATATCTTGCCCTTTGATCTAGTGCAAACAACCTGTTTAAGCAATGACTTACAAGCACTTACCAAGCAAGAAGAACGCCTAGCCACAATCGCCAGCGAATTGGACGAGTTATTTAACGCCTTTGATGAAGATGAAAAAGAGGCCGATATCTTTACCGAAGAAAAAGACAGCTTTGTTAATGCCACAATCAGCAAAGAAGCCAAAGCCTTGCTTAAAGCCCAAAAAGCCCATGGTGATTTTGCCAGTGATAGCCTTGAGGCCAAAATTATCCAAGTTGCCGCATTAATGGATGAAGAAAAAGAACTGAAAAAAGCGATTAAGGAAGCCAGTATCGCCCTGCATTTAAATACCAAATCAACGATTGAATATTTGAGTAATGAACAAGTTAATCAGTTACTGGCGTTAAAATGGATTAAGCCCTTATCGGACCAATTAGCCGCCATGCCCAATGAGGTTATTAATCGCTTAACCAGTGAGGTGAAAGCATTAGCCGATAAATACGCCGTGACGTATTCGCAAGTGGCTAATGAGATCAGAAGCACCGAGCAAGAATTGGCAGAGATGATGGGTGAACTCACCGGTAATGAGTTTGATATGGCAGGCTTGGTCGAGCTGACTTGCTTATTGAAGGGCATATAAGATGAGTGTTAATAAAAATGTGCCTGAGATTCGCTTTAAAGGATTTAGTGGGGAATGGGAGGAGTGTAAGTTAGGCGATATTGCTACTTTAAGTTCTGGAGGGACACCGAGCAGGAAAATATCAAAATATTGGAATGGGAAAATACCGTGGATTACAACGACCCTTGTAGATTTTAATATTATTAATAAAGCTGAAGAATATATAACAAGCGAAGGTTTAGAAAATTCTTCGGCTAAGGTATTCCCTAAAAATACATTGCTAATGGCAATGTATGGGCAAGGGAAGACTCGCGGAAAAACAGCTGTTTTAGGAATAGATGCTGCCACAAACCAAGCGTGTGCCGCTATTGTGCTCAATCAAAAAGTTAATACTAGTTATGTCTTTCAGTTTTTATTTGGACGATATGCTGAAATTAGAGAGTTAAGTAATGCTGGAGGTCAGGAAAATTTAAGCTCAAATTTGATAAAACAAATAGCTATCTCACTACCATTACTTAAAGAACAAACTGCCATCGGCAACACTTTCCAAAAGCTCGACAACCTAATTAACCAACACCAACAAAAGCATGACAAGCTCAGCAGCATTAAAAAAGCTATGCTGGAAAAAATGTTCCCCAAACAAGGCGAGACCGCTCCAGAAATCCGCTTTAAAGGGTTTAGTGGGGAGTGGGAGCATTTCACTATTGGATACTGCTCTAGTTTGATAACTAAGGGTACTACTCCAATGACCATAGGCCGGAGTTTCGTTGATAGTGGCATTTCCTTTGTAAAAGTCGAATCTGTAGATGAAATAGGCAATATAAGTCAATCAAAGTTTGCATATATCGATGCTGAGACAGACCAAATTTTGGCAAGATCAAGAATTAAAGAAAATGATTTACTGATATCGATTGCTGGCGCATTAGGGCGAGCTGCAATAGTAAAAAAAGAAATACTGCCAGCAAATACCAATCAGGCACTAGCTATTGTTAGATTAAAAAATGATTCCCCTGTTAAAGTTAAATTTCTATATCACTTTACTAAAACTAAAGATTTTAAAGATTTTGTAGATGCATCTGCTTCACAAGGTGCACAGCCGAACTTATCGCTTGGCGATATTTCTAATGTAAGAATTCTTGCTCCTAAAAAAGAGGAACAAACCGCCATCGGGAACTACTTCCAAAAGCTTGATAATTTAATCAATCAACACCAACAACAAATAACCAAACTCAATAACATCAAGCAAGCCTGCTTGAGTAAGATGTTTGTCTAGCAGGGAGCAAATGCATGATTACGTTTAAAAAAGAAGCTGATTTTGAAGCCGCTTTTGTTGATATCCTCACCCATAAAGGCTGGGGATCTGAGATATTAAAAAATAAAACTGAAGCGGATTTATTGCAAAATTGGGCAACTATTTTATTTGAAAATAACCGCCAACGTGACCGCTTAAATGAGGTGCCACTGACTCAAGGCGAAATGCAGCAAATTATTGAGCAAATTAAAGACCTCAAGACCCCCTTAAAATTAAATGGTTTTATCAATGGCAAAACCGTTGCCATTAAGCGCGATAATCCAGCCGATACGTTGCATTTTGGTAAAGAGGTCAGTTTAAAAATATACGATAGGCAAGAAATCGCCGCAGGCCAAAGCCGTTATCAAATTGTACAACAACCCAAGTTTGAACGTGGAAGTCCGCTGCGTAACGACAGACGTGGAGATGTGCTGTTATTAATCAACGGCATGCCCGTTATCCATGTTGAGCTTAAGCGTAGCGGTATTCCTGTAAGTCAGGCTATCAATCAAATTGACAAATATAGTAAAGAGGGCATTTTTACAGGGTTATTTTCTCTGGTGCAAATATTTGTTGCTATGACACCAGATGAAACTAAATATTTTGCTAACCAAGGCATGGATGGAGTATTTAATCCTGACTATCAATTCCACTGGGCAAATTATAATAACGAACCGTTGAAAAACTGGAAAGAAGTTACCTCAGAGTTATTGTCTATTCCAATGGCGCATCAACTCATTGGCTTTTATACCGTCGCCGATGATACCGATGGCGTCTTAAAAGTGATGCGTAGCTACCAGTATTATGCTGCGAGTGCTATTTCTGACAAAGTGGCTAAAACAAATTGGAAGCAGATTGGCGGTAATGCCGACCGCTTAGGCGGTTATGTTTGGCATACGACAGGCTCAGGCAAAACCATGACCAGCTTTAAGTCTGCCCAGTTAATCGCTCAATCTAAAGACGCCGATAAAGTGGTGTTTTTGATGGACCGTATTGAGCTTGGCGTTCAGTCCCTTGCTGAATATCGCAACTTTGCAGGTGATGGTGAAGACGTTCAAGCGACAGAAAATACCGATGTGTTAGTCACTAAATTAAAGAGCACTAACCCTGCAGATACTTTGATTGTTAGCTCCATCCAAAAAATGAGTAAAATTTTTGAAGCGGTAGACGATGCGGGTTCAGCCATTAATTCTGCTGACATTGAAAAAATCCGTGCTAAACGTCTCGTTTTTATCCTTGATGAAGCCCATCGTTCAGTCTTTGGGGATATGCTAATAACGATTAAGAATACCTTTCCAAGTGCGCTGTTTTTCGGTTTTACAGGCACACCCATTCACGAAGAAAATGAGAAAAAAGGCAATACGACTTCAACGGTATTTGGTCCTGAACTTCATCGTTATAGTATTGCTGATGGTATTCGTGATAGGAACGTACTGGGATTTGACCCTTACAAGGTGCCAACATTTAAAGATGCTGATATTCGGCAACAAATTGCATTCAAGGAGGCTAATGCCACCTCAATTGCCGATGCCTTATCAACACCAGCTAAAAAGAAAATATATAATCGGTTTGTCAATGAGTTAAAAATGGCTGGTGGCAAGGATGCAGCAGGTGGTTATATCAACGGTATCGAGGATTATTTACCTAAGTCACAGTATTTAACCGAAGCTCATCAACAAAAAGTCGTTGAAGATATTACGGCAAAATGGGATGTACTGAGTAAAAATAATAAGTTTCATGCCATATTTGCAACAGATTCTATAGTCGAAGCTATCCAGTATTATCGCCGTTTAAAAGCGGCTAAACCTGAGCTTAAAATTTCAGCTCTGTTCGATGCTAATACTGATAACAATGATGGCACTATCTTTAAAGAGGATGGCCTTGAAGAAATTATAGCGGATTATAATGCCCGCTACGGCCAAGATTTTGATATTGCAAAACATGCAAAATTTAAAAAAGATATCGCAGCACGGCTTGCCCATAAAGCACCTTATCAACGCATAGATACCGACCCAGAGAAACAGTTAGATTTGCTCATTGTAGTTGACCAAATGTTGACGGGATTCGACTCAAAATGGGTGAACACTCTGTATCTGGATAAGGTGCTAGAATATCAAAATATTATCCAAGCATTCTCGCGTACCAATCGACTGTTTGGCAAAAGCGACAAGCCCCATGGCACTATTCGATATTATCGTAAGCCCCATACGATGGAACGTAATATTCAAGATGCCATAAAACTCTACTCGGGTGATAAAGTGATAGGATTATATGTCGATAAGCTGGAAGCGAACCTAGAGGCAATGAACAGGTTATTTGCAGAGATCCAGAGTGTGTTTGTTGATTCAGGCATTAAAAATTTTGAAAAATTACCCGATGATACAGAAGTTTGTGCAAAATTTGCCTCCTTGTTTAATAAGTTTAACAAACACTTAGATGCGGCGAAAGTGCAAGGTTTTTTATGGAATAAATTAGAAAACTCCTTTGGTGAAAATAATGAGCGTAGCGTTGAGCTTCTCATTAATGAACAATCTTATTTAGTTCTCGTACTTAGGTATAAGGAGTTAGCAAGCTCGGGGGGCGGTGGTGGCTCCGGTGGGGATGTACCATTTGACCTTGTCGGATACCTAACAGAGATTGATACTGGCAAGATTGACGCCGATTATATGAATAGTCGCTTTGATAAGTATCTTAAAGAAATAAATAAAGGGCTCAACAGCCTTGAGGTTGAACAAACACTAAACGAGTTACATAAGTCATTTGCATCATTAACCCAACTAGAGCAAAAGTATGCCAAGTTATTTTTACATGATTTACAGCGTGGTGATGTAGCACCGAGTGTTGGTAAATGCTTTCGAGATTACATAAACGACTATCAAAACTATGCGGAAAACAAGCGTGTAGATGCCGTTGTGTCGTCGTTGGGGCTCGATAAAAAGCAGCTTTTAGCATTGATAAAAAGTGATGTTAATGATAAGAATATCAATCGATTTGGTCGTTTTGATAATCTGATATCGACAGTTGATAAAGTAAAAGCTAAGGCATATTTTGAAAAACTTGAAGGCGGTACAATACTGCCATTTAAATTAAATGTGCGCATAAGTCAGTATTTACAACAATTTATTCTTGCACAGACCGACGACAACTTAGCTGATGTCGACGTTGAAATAGCTGAAAATAGTTAATGTCGTCATTATATAGCTAGCTACACGATATTTAGCTTGTTGCTAGAAATGGATAAAGGGAAAGGTCTTATATCCTTTCTCTTTTAATGTGGTTTAATGATCAAACCCTAAAATGATGAGGTTGGATAGGCAATGTCAAAAAATGAATTAATGGAAGCTCATAAACATTCCTCAAACCATAGAGCAGAGATTTTAAGCAGCACTACTTGTGGCTGTTTTTACTGCTTAAGTATATTCCCGCCTACAAGTGTTGTTGAATGGGTTGATGATGGTAATACTGCTATTTGTCCAGAATGCGATATCGACTCGGTTATAGGTTCGGAGTCAGGATTGCCAATATCAGAGATATTTCTTAAGGAAATGCATGAATGTTGGTTTTAATCTAAAAACGATACTTTTTAGGAACTGTAATTGGGATGCTTTGAATAGTTACTTTTATTTTCAAGAGATGGCTCATGGTTGATTGTTATTTTTATTAAGGAATGTTTATGGATGATAATTTTAAGGAACTACATCATACCCTTTTCCCTGAAGAGTATGATTTCATTTATGATAGTATCAGTGATGAGAGACTTCGTCGGAAAGGCATAAATCCTATGTCTATTGAATATCAGGAAGAGGTTAATAATCGTCGCCTTTCAATGGGTGTTGAGCCATATAGAGTGCCCAAACCACGAAAACTGCCACCATTTGAAAAAAATGAACAACAAGATGAACAACAAACCGAAACTAGCTCTTTGATCAGTTCAGATGAATATTGTCGACAGTACTTGTTAAATAATCAATCATAATTATTAAAATACGATAGGGTTTTTCTCAAGGGTAAATATATTTAAAGGCTTAAACTAATTAAATATTAACGTATCGATTGCTTATATAACGTCTAGTGAATGTGACTGAAAAGGATTTGAAATGAAAAATGATTATAAGCCGGAATTAGAGTCAGAGCGTGAATTCGAGCCAGAAGATAAATTAATTTATCATTTTTATGATGGTAAAATACCAATGATGCAAGATGGTAAGTTCCAATACATCGATGCCGATAAGGTTATTGCACCAAAAGGATTTAGTATCTATAAAGATATCCGTGGTGTTGCTATTGTTGAGATACCTAGCAATAAAACTGAGTATTATTCATATTTTTATGGTAAAGAATTGAAAAATGAAGAGCTTTCTGAATTTTTAGCATTATTCGAAGTGCATAGGGATATTAACGATTATTAAAAACTTTTAAATTGTTAGGGTTTATTTAATCTGGCGTGAATGTTATTTACTCTGTGTGATAGTTTTTAGTGTTAATTTTGCATTAGGGTTATTATTAAATGATTTTTTAAAGATAATAAAAAGTATGCTATTATGTGATTATGTGATTATGTGATTATGTGATTATGTGATTATGTGATTATGTGATTATGTGATTATGTGATTATGTGATTATGTGATTCGTTATATTGACAGTTTTAACTTGGTGTTGAATTCATTTTTAATTGTTCGCCATTATAGAGCATGGGTTGGCTTCAATATTTTAAAAATGCTGGTTAGGGATTTTGGTAAGTTCCTTTTCAAGGTAAGATTTTGCTAATTGGTTATCTGATTCAGAGAAGATAACCTACTAATTATCAGTTTTTTATCACAAGAAATAACTTATTGATTATGATTTTAATTAAATAGAATCATACTCAATATGAAATTAAAAAAGATACTGCAAATCTTTTAGATAAAAACTAAATCTTGATCCTCGCTTAACCTCCATATCTAGCCAAATCAATTTATCCTTATCTAACATTTTTTCAGTCTCTTTTTTTTAAAACTAAAACTAAAAAGAGAAATAAAAATGTCCAATAAAAATAAAAAATTAATCGTACACGAATACCCAGCGGGTGCTGGTAAAACACATTCGATTTGTAAGCGGATAGAAAATTCCAATGATATGTTTTTGATAGCTGTCCCTACAAAGGAACTCCAAAAAGAATATTTATCAAAAATTCCTGATGCTTTAGTTATTAATGATGATAAAAATTCAGTTACAAGTGGAAATGTAGGTCAGTATATCGCTTACAATCAAAAAACAATCAATGATACTAGGATATTAATTATTACTCATGCCTCACTATTGAAGCACTGTGATAAATTTGGTAAGCGCGAACTTGTTATAGATGAACTGCCAAGTGATTTGATTTGCTGTAAGTACCTAAAAACAACCGCGTCTGATGCTATAAAATTGAAACAAGAAATTGAACTTAGTACCGATAAAGAACTTCTAGATATCAGAAATCGCTATAATCAAAAGTCACAAGAACACACTCGCGGTAAAGTTGATTTCCTATCGTCTAAATTGACTTACGGTAAAGAAAATTTTGCGTATATCACATACGATAAAAAACAAGCCGTAGAAATTGATAATGATATCGATAATGAAATGGAATATGTTAATGTTGATGATTCCACTGATAAGAAAGAAGATGTGGATAAGAAAAATGAATATATCTATTTCCATTACCTATTTTTAGTTTATAAAAAGATATTCGAAAATTTTGAAAAAATTCACTTATTAGGTGCCAACGTTTTTGGCTCTGTTGCGGTTCATTATTTCACTAAGATATGTGATTATGAATTAGTAAAAGGTAATTTATCAGTGAATGGTAATCCAATGGATCAAAATGTCAAAATCATACCGTTATTGAAATTTCAAGATGGAAAGAGGGATTACATTACTCGTAATGTATTAGATGATAATTTTGATGCAATGCTGGAAATCGTTCGGCATAATTCAAAAGAAGGAATATTAATAGCAACTAATGTTAGACATCAAGAAACGACAGAAAAAGACAAACACTTTAAAACAATATCTCCTAAGTCACATGGGCTGAATTCATATAAAGATGCGAATCAAGCGGCAGTGATCTATAGCGCAAACCCTAGCACACGGGATATTGCATTTATGAGAACATCATCGCTGGCTTTAGGATTACCAGAAGATACATTAAGTGAAGCATTCATTTTTGAAAATGTCCTTGATGTGGTCTACCAGACTGTGACCAGAACAGCCATTAGAAATCGTGAATATGAAGGTGCGATAACGTTCTTTGTACCCGACAGTAGATGCGCAAATTTCCTAGCTAGTAAATTCAAAAATGCTGTAATTGATTGGTCATGTGCTATAGCTGTCTATACTAAGCCAGTAGGCGCACCAGTTGGTAATACAAATGGTGCTGGTAAAAAAGGTAAGGGATGTGGAATTATTCAATTCCTAGTGAGTAGAGGTGTTACTGATCCAACTGCTCGAAGATACAAAAAAATGTTTGAGAGTAAATATGGTATCAAGCCAAATCTGGATGAACCTAGCCATATAATAAAGTTAATGGGATTCAGAAAGTAAAAGTAAAAGTAAAAGTAAAAGTAAAAGTAAAAATTAACCAACTAGAGCCAGATTTTTAGTTGGTTTTTTTGTGTCAAAAATTTATAGATATTCGAAATGTCTGAATGACGAAAACAGATCCAAATCTGGGCTATAGTAATATGTGGCTTCGCCAAATGACTTCGCTACGCTACGTCATCGAAAAATGACGAAATATAATATTAAACAAAAGAAATACTTTATATAGATTTGTATTTCGTCATTTTTAAATTATAGAAGATGGAACGAAGCGACATCGTGGCGAAGCCACTAATCATTACTATTAGATAATAATTATCGGCTTCGCCGAAACTTCGCTTCGCTACGTTTTCCATTTAATTTATTACTATCCAATATCACTATAGAGATGACGCGAAGCGGCATGTGGCGAAGCCACTAATCAGTTCTATTAGATAGTAGATTATCGGCTTCGCCGAAACTTCGCTACGCTACGTTTTCTTCATTTAATCATTAGCAGTCACTAACATTCTAGTAATTAACACTCCAGAACACGCCTAGGCAATTATTTGAATAGGATAGATTCAATTGTTTTGTTGCAAGCAGGCTAGAAAGAAATGGCTGGAGGCGGGGTAACATTTAATGTTCGTTAAAAGATACCTAAAAAAGATAGGGTGCAAGGTATCTTTTAATTAGTGGTTGATCATTTATGATTGATTTTATATGATGATACCACTTGTTGATATCTTTGGGTTGATAATTATGTCTCGCACCTTCATATATAGCCGTGTCAGTACCTCCGAACAAACAACTGAAAACCAAAGGTTAGAACTAGAATCTAAAGGTTACACAGTACCTACCAATCGCTTTATATCTGAAACCATATCAGGGGGTGTCCCTGCAATGCAGCGCCCTGAGTTTGCAAAGCTGGTGGATAAGTTAGAAGAGGGGGATAAATTAGTAGTCCTGAAAATCGATAGGCTGGGACGAGATAATATTGATGTGCAGCAAACAATTAAGATGCTCATGAAGAAAGGTATCGAAGTGAAGTCCTTAGACCTGCCAGACAGAGATCTAGCAAGTAGTGACGGACAGCTAGTGTTACAGATGTTTACTGCCTTTGCAGAGTTTGAGAAAGCAAAGATAGCAGAAAGAACCAAAGCGGGGTTGAACCGTTGTAAGGCTAATGGTGTGAAACTAGGACGTCCCGTAGCTACTGAGACAACTAGAAAAGTACAGGAGTATAAAGCTAAGAAAATGACACAAAGTGAAATAGCAAAATTGTTAAAATGTACGGTACTGACCGTTAAACGCCATTGGAATAAAGAGGTATGAGTAACGTTTTAAACGCCCTTAATTAAGTATTTCAATCTAATTATCAAATCAATAATATGTTTGTAATCGTATTTTTAAAACGAACGGTAGAATACTGTATGTCTCATTAATACCATTACCTATAGCTAGTTTTAACAATTATTAGTGATGTTAAGTTTTGAATATACGACACATAAGGGATTATACGAATCGAGTAATGATAGCTTTACCTCACGTATTCCAACGGCATTCATACTTGACCTTGCTGCTAACCAAGCAAGAGACGATTACGAAACAAGGCGAATGGATTGAGAAAGCGAAGGAACAAGGCAAATACCAAGGACGCAAGAAAGATAATACAAAGCGTGTGACTCGATTAGGAAATTGCTACTAGCTGGTGAAACCTATACTTGTATTCAGCAAGTGATAGGGTGTTCACCATACTTAGTCCAGCAAGTAAGCCGCGAGCTTAAGCAAGAGCAAGAAAGATAACTCACTTATGCATAGCAAAGCTACTTCGTTATAGCTATTTTCGTAAAGCCCAACTCATGTTTCCAAGATACACAGAGCCTTGGGTCTTACCAATGTGTCCTGATTTAAGAAACCTAGTTCCATAGATGCTAACGTCTGTTCCGTACATAAACGCAGACTCGATGACCAGCGAACAGTTTTTACCTGTGTGATCAACATAGTCAATTATGTCACCCAATTTTCCACCGACTAATGCTAATGCATATTCAAGTACGATCTCATCTCTTTTTAGTTCAAGTTCTTTGTATGTTTTATCTAAGACAGAAGCTGTATCAACTAAGCTGGAAAGTAGCTGTTTACTCTCACTGCTAATGTCTAAACTCAGTAGTGGACTCAAACTTTCTGAGCTACTTAAGATCCCATACCAGTCACTAAAAATCTCATCAAATGAACTAAAAGCTTTATCGGCTTCAACAGCTCTATTTTTTAATTCTGACAACATTCTAACCTAACTCCAAATAGTTCACTTGAGTACGTATACACTGGATCAGCACCAGTCCAATCTACCACCACCAATACTTACGCGCTAACTTATCGATCTCTTGTTGCTCAGAAGGTGTTAAGCGTTTGCCACTAAATCGACGCTTGTTCTTCAATTGCTGGTAGCGGTCTAAATCACCTTTGTTAGAAAAACTGATGCCGATGATCGCAACAAGTACGAGTGCACCTATAAAGAAAGCAATCATTTAGTCCCCTGTGCATGTGTGTAATGTAATACAGCTATAAACCGTACTTTCAAAACGAACGGTAATTACCTAGTTATCTACGCTAAAATCGTCAAATTCGCTCGACCTAAGGCGTGTTAGTATGTAGCTATATTTTGGAGTATTCTAGAAGTCGTTACAGGGTGATACCTGCTATTATCTTGACGCTTTTCTATTTAATATTTGAATACTTTCAAGTACATAAGCAACCAATAAGCATAAACCACCTTTTTCTACGCACATTTTTCTTTTTTCGTTAGTAACCAACGAGATTTCTAACCATTCGGCATTTAGCGCGGCTTTTTCTTCCTCAGAAAATATACTGGTATCAATGTCTTGTCCCAGTTGCTTCTCTAAGTATGGAAACAGTGTTCCTTTTTCTAGTTCTGTCTTAATGTCAGTTATAGATATTGAGTCGTACCTTCCACTTCCTTGTGCACCGTTAAGATAAAAACCTATGAATGTAAGCTGCGTCAGAGTCATCATATTTTCCTTCATAATATTGTTGTAAGAGGTAGCTTAGGCTTTCTGATCCCAGCCTACCACATAGCCATTTTCGACCGAAATTCTTAATGAATAGCGGTTTGCACCTTGTCGATTGTATTTCCAAACTTCTTTAACTTTAGTTTTAAGCTGCTTGTTGTCGACGGCTTCGGGACGGCCTAGAGAGTCTAAAAGCTGCTCGGCTGTTTGGCCTTCCCAAAAATACCCCTCGGAAATTTTCTTAACAATTAATTCATCACCATACTTATCTCTTAGATACGCAAGGCGTGCTTTCTTCTTACTGCTATTGTGTAAAATCATTAGGATAATTACACCAACAATTATGAAAATTGGGATTTGCCAGCCTGTGGCCTTAAATATTTCTGAGATCACAACAATGGGAATACCAATTATCAGTGCAAGAGTGACTAATTTTGCTTCTGCTTTAGTAGATCTTCGAGCCATATACATCCTCTGTATTGTACTTGTGCACCAGTCTTTATCCTTCTGGCATATCACAGACCAACAATTTCACATCAACGTATCAAAAATCATCAAGATATACCATATGGTAAAACACACTGCTGTTTTGAAAATTGCTCTGAGTCGTTGAATTTTGAAGGGGATTATATTTTTGAGGTTATAAACACTTGACCAAATCGCTTTTGGTGGTACAAATAGTGGGTCATTTAACAATTTAACCCACTTAGGTAATTTTAAGCATGTGAATGGTTGCTAACCTTGTAACCCCCCGCAATGATAACTTGTGAACTCGGCCAGGCCCGGAAGGGAGCAACCGCAGCAAGCGACTCGTGTGCCGGGGTGTCGGCTCTAGGGGAACCTCCAATCTATATCTTCATCCCACAGATAAATTATCAACATTAAATTAGCGTCTAAATAACTACTTCAAATATTACTATTTATATTGTTATTTCTGCTTATTTACGCGATGTGTCCTGCTTCTTCTTGTAGCCTTTTTTGTAGATTTTGTTTGAGAAATGCGCGGGATTTTTCGAGTGCTGCTTGGATCTCTCGTTTTAATTCCTGTAATTCGTCATAGTCTTCAAAAAAGTAGGTATCGACCAGATGACGTATATAACGTACAGGTAATTGGTTTAGTGTTACGCAGCAGAGATCGGCTAAATAGTCCTCAGGCAGTTCATCCATAAGTCCTTCATCTGATAACATTTCCATTAAGAGTACTTCGTAATAGTTACGGATTTCAAGTTGCATCGCTGTGCTCCATGACGGTTTTTATTGAGTTTGCAACCATAAATGATTTGCGGCAATAAAAAGTTGATTATGTCTTTAGCTTAATTGTAGTGTGTCTGCGTTATAACTGCCGATTATCACAGTAGTAATAGTAATAATTACTGACTTTACCATTGATTTTTCAGTCAAATACCGTTGAAGCAGTTCTAACAGACTTGATATTGCAGAACATTGATACAGGTGGGGAGTTGGATATCTAGTAAAAAGAAAACGCCAGCTTAGGATAGCTGGCGTGATAGCGCTGTGGAGTCATAAAAGCTTAGAGTTGTGAAATTGCCCAACTCATAAATTCTTTACGTGTTTTTTCATCAGCTTGTAACCACCAGTATTGCAGCATCTGCTGCGGATTTGCTCCAGTCACCTTTGATGCATCATCGGTAGGCATTGTGGGTGTTAATGAGGTTGCAATTACAGCGGCTTGAGCCGATGTTGGGGGCTGTGTTGGCGTAGTAACAGTTGCAGTCCCTGCCGCTCCCGTTGCTTGAACTGCGGTACTTGATACATCAACAGCTTGGTTTCCACTAAATAGACGAGAAACAAAACTTTCTTCTTCAATATTGGTATTAGTCACTTGGTAATTAACTTGCCCTTTGTCGCCACGGGTTAATAGAATCTGTGGGTTTTGGGCAAAAACTTTAGGCTTTTTAACAATTTTTCCTTCAGCAGGTTGAAGGTAGTATTGATGATCCCCATCGACTTCTAGGGTGACAATAAAAGGAGATGATTTTACAAAGCTTTGACTATCGCTGAATTGATCTTCAATCATTTCATGGTAGCGAATAGCTATTTTATGTGTGCCTGGCGTTAATGCTAAGCTGCTTTTGTGATTGAACAGGCTGGATTCAACTTTTTTACCATCGAGTGCAATGTATTCGAATGACATGGGGATATTAATATCTGCAGCAAGGGCAGAGGTTGAACCGAGTAATATTAGCAGGCTGCTGATTGGTAAAAGTAATTTCATTGTTGCTCCTTAACGATTATTGCTTTGATACGGACGTTCGAATGTTTGAATGCGATCTTCTATATAACTGATAGCTTGCCTGCATTTTCCTAGACGACGATGCATCAAAAGGATGTCATTTTGCAATTTTATTTTGTCAGCACTATGACAGTTTTCAAGTTTTGATTCCATTTCTTCAATTTTTTGCTCAAATTTTTTCGCCCAATTCAAATGCTTGTTAAGTTCGCCATAGATTTCGTGGCTATTTTGTAACACATTGCTGGCGATCCAACCAAAACCACTTTCTTGATGTGACTGTGCTTGGCGTTTTGCAAAACGCGCCCGGCTGCTCGCACGTTGTTGGTTTTTCGATTTTAAATCAATAGATGTGGTCAGTAATGCGCGTTTTACCGCGGTAAATCTGTCTTGAATACGCTCACAGCATAAAGAGATGGTGTGTGGTGCAAGTTTGAGCTTAATTTGTTTTTCCAGTTGGCTGATGCTATTACGAATTTGTTCTATACAGGGCATTAACTGGGCACCGTGTTGGATAAACAGCGCTTGATTAAAGCGTTCGGTGTCCTGTAATAGTTTTCGTTGCTGCGGTGCGAGCTGATTATCGTGTAGCAGCACTTCCTGTTCGAGCGCTTTTAGCTGATTCTTTAAAATAGTGAGCAGTTGTTGGGTATTCAAAACCATGCACTCCAGGCCAGATTAGCGGCAATCAATAGCACGATTAAAATAAACAAAGGACGAATAAAAGGCATGCCAAATTTAATCGCGCACCGTGCGCCGATAAATGAGCCTAACATCATACATAACCCCATCCATAATCCTATTTGCCATTGCACTTGGCCAAGCCAGCCAAAGATAGCTAATGCGGTGAGGTTACTGGTAAACGTCATTGCACGGGCAAGGCCGCAGCTATGAAGTAGGGGCAATTTATAGAGTGAACCTGAACTCACAGTCCAAAATGCGCCAATCCCAGGGCCCGCAAAACCATCGTAAGCCCCTAGAATCAGACCTTGTAAGCCTTGTTTTTGTGTTGGTGGCGACTGTATTGGGACTTGGCAATCGGTATCTGAAATTGCGCTTGGGCTGAGTAAACTGTAAATAGCGATACCAATAATGAGCAAGGGTAAGATTTTTTCTAACCATTGAGTATCAATTAAGTAAACGAGCACACTTCCTAGCACTGCACCAATAAAGGTTGCAATAAAGGCCATATACCAAAATGAAGGTGTAAAAAGATGCTGGCGGTAGTATGTCCATGCGGCCATGGATGATCCAAAACTCGCGGCAAGTTTGTTGGTACCTAACGCCGTATGTGGTGCAATCCCTAGCGTTAATAATGCCGGGATCGAAAGTAAGCCACCGCCACCCACAATAGCATCGATAAAACCTGCGATAAGACCAATAATGGCCAGTAGAGCCCAGTTGCTGGGCTCGAGTAACAACTCCAAATTGCGATCCTATTCTATTACACGTCTAAAGGGAGGTAAGGCATCTAGCAGCGATTTACCATAACGCTTGGTCACTAAACGCCTATCTAAAATTGTTACCCGACCATAATCCTGCTCTTTGCGCAGTAATCTACCACAACTTTGGATCAACTTGCGCGAGGCGTCGGGGATTGTTAGCTGTAAAAACGGGTTACCACCTTTAACTTTGATATATTCTGCATGGGCTTGTTCTACCGGAGAGGTAGGGACTGCAAAGGGTAACTTAGTGACGATAAGGTTAGTGAGATAATCTCCTGGCAAGTCTAATCCTTCTGAGAAACTGCCCGTACCGAATAAAATACTGGGTTCACCTCTATCACATTTTGATTTATGGTGTTCGAGTAATTGCTGCCTAGGCGCATTACCTTGGATAAGCAGTTCCGTTTTGAGTTTTCCCTCGAGCAGTTCGGCGACTTTTTCCATTTGCCAGTAAGAGGCAAACAGCACTAAAGTGGCCATCTCACCTTCAATCAACTCGATAATTTGTTCGGCCAGTTCTGCGGTATAGGCATCATCCGTAGGCTCTGTTTTCATTTTGGGTAAATACAGCGTGGCATTATTGGGATAATCGAAGGGGGATTGCAGGGCTAAATAGCGACTTCCATCGTTGAGTGATAATCCTACTTGATGAACGAAGTGATCAAAGTTGTTAAGTGCCCGCAAGGTTGCACTACACAACACCACTCCAGCGGCTTTTTGCCATAGCATAGACTCAAGCATAAAACCTACTTCAATTGGGGATGCACTAAAGAGATAATCTACCTGCTTACCAGTGATGAGTTCAATCCAGCGGGCCATTGGCGCGCCCTTGTGTTTATCTTCTTTGGCCATCATACGCCATAATTTTTGCAGATTTTCGAGGCGCTGTAACATAAAGCCCATTTCAGCTTGCAGTGCTTCGGATTGATGCTTAGGAATATCCCCATCCTTAATAGCTTCAGTGAGCAACAATTGCATTTTGTTAAATTGCTTTAAGGCAAGATTAGCCGTGGTAGCGAGATTTTCAGCGGGGATCCGTAATGTCTCAGGTAATACGCCATGCTCGAAGCGATAGCGGCTTTCTGGGTTTGCAAATTGTTTAGTTTGGGTATCGCAATAATGGGCGACTTGATTGAGCTGGCCAATAAGATCGGTAATATGGTCCTGCATGGCCTGAGCAGGTGCGATGATATGATTGCTTTTGATTTGATTCTGTAACTTAGCGCTAGTCTTTCCTACTTTTTCAAGCCAGTCGGTAGCCCCCCTGAGGGTTGCCTGTGCGCTGGAAAAATCCCGTGCGACAATTGGCAAATGATGGGCTTCGTCGATAACGTAGAACACGTCTTCCGGATCTGGCAGAATCACGCCACCCCCGAGTTCTAGATCGGCGAATAGTAAGCTATGGTTGGCGATTAAGACATCCCAAGTATCGACATCTTCACGTGCTTTATGGAAAGGGCAATTTCGGTGGCTGGCAACTTGGCGGTGGCAACTGTGTTTATCACAGGCGATTTGTTGCCAGAGATAGTCGGGAAGTGGTGTGGTTAACGTATCCAGTTCACCATTCCAGCGCCCTTCGGTAAAGTCTTCTAATAATGCTTGTAGCATAGCAATTTGGCTATTATCGGGTTTGGTTTGCCACATGGCCATTTGAGTGCTGTTATCATCACCAACCAGCATAGCTAGTTTTGAAAGACAGACATAACGTTGCCGACCTTTCACTAAACCAAACCGAAAATTCAAACCCGATTGTGCCAGAAAGAAGGGCAAGTCTTTGTGTAGCAACTGCTCCTGAAGTGCGACAGTTGCGGTGGCAATGCACACTTTTTTTTTGCTTGCAAGGGCAAGTGGGATAGTACCTAAAATGTAAGATAACGATTTACCAATCCCTGTACCTGCTTCAACCACAATAATACGTCTATCTTTGTCGTATTCTCCGGCGAGGGTTTTAGAGATTTCGGCAACCATAAAGTTTTGTTCGCGGCGCGGCCTAAAATTAGGTAACGCAGTGGCGATATCCTTATAGATGGCGCGGATCTGTGTTTTTACATTGTCAGGTAACATGCGTCACTACTTTATCGAATTAATGCTGTACATAATAACAGTGATTGCATAGCCTAAGAAACCTTTCTGCCTTTAAATGGCATTTTAAATTGAGAGTCCATGCCGATGAAGCCTGAGACTAATGCACTCGTGAGTGTACAAGGTCGAGTCTTAACACGCCATGCAAGCCAGCGTAATGGCCATCTAGTGCTGCAATATTATTTAGCAACCGAGCAAGGCCCTGTATTGGTGGAAGTTCACGATGCTGAATACATTTGTTTTTGTCATCAAGCTGATGTGACTTCATTGCAGTTGCAAACGCCCGGCCAAGGGCTGCGTTTTTCCCCTTTAGGGCTTAAAAGTTTTAAAGGTGAAGCTGTCAGTGGCATTTATGCGCAATCAAGTAGCGCATCACGTACTTTACAGCGAATTGCTAAAGATGCCGATATTCCATTATTTGAAGCGGATATTCGCCCCGAACAACGTTTCTTAATTGAGCGTTTTGTGGCACTTGATGTTGCTTTTCTTGGATATTATCAACAGCAGATTGATGAGCCTCCTATATTTATAGCAGAGCGTGCTAAGAGTATTGCTCCGCAAACTTCTGTTAGTTTACGTACTATTTCGCTGGATTTTGAGTGCAGCTTTGAGGGGGTCATCTATTCAGTTGCCCTATATGGTAAAGATTCGAAGGATGATATTTATGAAAAAGTGATTATGGTCGGAAAACCGGAAGCTAATGCTGTCCATTACATCGAGTGGGTTATGGATGAAGCCGCCCTGATCCGCCGCTTAATCGTTTGGTTCCACGAATATGATCCTGATTTCATCATCGGCTGGTCTGTCGTTACATTTGATCTTGCATTATTGTTTCGACGAGCATTATTACATCGCATTCCTCTTACCATTGGACGTGGAGGGACGCTGCTTGAATGGAAGGTGGATAATAAATTTCGCCCCGAGACTTTAAGTTTACCCGGGCGTGTCGTGCTTGATGGTATCGATTGGTTAAAAGCGGCGTTTTATCATTTTGAGCGATTCTCCCTAGAGTTTGTCGCCCAAGCGCTTTTAGGTGAAGGAAAGGCTATTCATAATGTTGACAATCGAGTTAACGAAATTGATGCGCTGTTTGCGACAAATAAACAGGCGTTAGCACACTATAATCTTACCGACGGTCGATTAGTGTGGGATATTTTTAATCAAACTCAGTTATGGGATTTTGCCCTTGCCAGAGCTGAGCTCACAGGCTTAGAGCTTGGACGGGTAGGGGCTTCGGTTGCAGCATTTAATCATCTGTATTTACCGCATTTACATCGTGCAGGATATGTCGCTCCGGATGCCCCTGCTAGCGATGGTATAGAGAGTCCTGGCGGTTATGTGATGGATTCTATCCCAGGACTTTATCAACATATTTTAGTTTTTGATTTTAAAAGCCTTTATCCATCTATTATTCGTACATTTCTTATCGATCCCAAAGGGTTAGTTGAAGGTTTACACTTACCCGAGTCTGAATGTGTTCAAGGTTTTCTTGGTGGCCGCTTTAGTCGGCATCAACCTATTTTACCTAAGCTTATCCAGCGTCTTTCTGAGCAGCGAGAAAAAGCGAAGTGTGAACAAAACTCACCATTATCCCAAGCTATTAAAATTATTATGAATTCACTTTATGGTGTGCTTGGCTCCCAAGGCTGTGTGTTTCACGATGCAAGATTAGCCAGTTCCATCACTATGCGGGGCCATCAGATTATGAAGCAAACCCGAACTTGGATAGAAGAAATGGGCTATCAAGTGATTTATGGTGATACAGATTCTACTTTTGTTTGGTTAGGGAATGCCCCCGATTTATCTGACATTAACCTGCTTGGCCAAACACTCGCGACGCATATCAATACTAAATGGCAAACTAAAATCCAAGATGAATACCAAGTTGACAGCTTTTTAGAACTGCAGTTTGAACGGCATTACGAACAATTTTTTATGCCTACACTACGCGGATCCAAAGAGGGAAGTAAGAAACGCTATGTCGGTGCGTGGCGTAATTCAAAAAATGAATTAGAAATCACCTTTAAAGGGATGGAACAGGTTCGTAGCGATTGGAGCCCATTGGCACGCACTGTCCAACAAGCACTTTATGAACGTATGTTTAATCAACGTGATATCAGTAGTTATATTATGACTGTGATAGAAGACATCTTAGCGGGTAAAAGGGATGACGAGTTAGTGTTTCGAAAGCGTATGCGCCGCAATATTGAAGAGTATACGGCTAAATCCTCCCCACATATTAAAGTCGCACGTCAGCTTTGTGACTTAACAGGAACAAGTACCTTTGGCAAGAAGGGGGCGCAAATTGATTATGTGATTACAGTTAACGGACCGGAATCAGAGCAATACAGAACGTCTAAAATTGATTACCAATATTATATTGATAAGCAAATTAGGCCGATAGCAGAGCCTGTCTTTTCAATAATGAAACTAAACTACATGGATATTGCATCAAAGCAGTTGGTGTTAATTTAGTGTGCTTGTTGTTTTTACTCTGTTGCTAATGCTGGCTTTTGTGGCGTTTAAACCTGTTTGGTACAGGTTAACTGCTACTTTTTTGTGATGTTAATCTACATATTCTTTAGGTTTCGCTTTGAGAGGTCATTGAAAGTTTGCTACTCTCAAAGGGAAATTGTAAGGAAATATAACAACGGAATGACGTTGATAAAACATAAACGAAAAGGTTAAGCACCAAATGAACAAAACGTTAGTAGCAACTGCGCTGGCAGCAATATTCTTAGCGCCATCTGTTTCGGCAATTGAGATCTATAAAGATGATAAAAATGCTGTAGAAATTGGCGGATTTATTGATGTACGCGTAATCAACACTCAAGGGGAAACTGAGGTTGTTAATGGTGCTTCTCGAATTAATTTCGGCTTTAGCCGTGAGTTGACCAATGGTTGGAATGCATTTGCTAAGTTGGAATGGGGTGTTAATCCTGTTGGTAGCAGCGATATTGTTTATAACAACCGTTTTGAATCTGTTCAAGATGAGTTTTTTTATAATCGCTTAGGTTATGCCGGTTTATCCCATGATCAATACGGTACTATTACTATTGGTAAACAATGGGGTGCTTGGTATGACGTAGTATATAGCACTAACTATGGTTTTGTATGGGATGGTAACACCGCAGGTGTTTACACATTCAATAAAGACGATGGTGCAGTCAACGGTGTTGGTCGGGGTGATAAAACCGTACAATATCGTAATGCTTTTGGTGATTTCAGTTTTGCTGTTCAGGCCCAGTTAAAAAACAGCAGTTTTTTCACTTGTGATATAGAAAATATTACTGAAAATGAGTGTGAAGCCCGCTGGATTGAAGGTAGTGCTGATGCTCAACAAGTGACTTATGACTATACCTATGGTGGAGCGTTGACCTATAAAGTCACTGAGATGCTGAGTGTGAGTGCTGGTGTTAACCGCGGTGAATTTGATATCGACTACGGGAACGGTGATCAAAAAACGGCAGTTGATCTTATCTATGGCGCAGGTATTACCTGGGGTAACTTCGACAATAACGGACTCTATATCGCGGCTAACGTTAACAAGCAAGAAAACCATGATACAGATAATATTGGCCGTTTAATCAAGGATGCACAGGGCGCTGAAACTTTAGTGTCCTATAAGTTTGATAATGGTCTGCGTCCATTTATTTCTTACAACGTGCTTGATGCTGGTAAAGATTACGTGATCCAACCTAACTTTAATGCAGATCCTAATGATGTGTTCAAACGTCAGTTTGTGGTTGTTGGTTTGCACTTTGTTTGGGATCCAAACACCGTCCTCTATGTTGAAGCTCGTAAAGACTATAGTGACTTCACTAGTGCCGATAAAGTTCAAGAAGCAAGAATGTCACTATCAGAAGATGACGGCATTGCCATCGGTATTCGTTATACGCTTTAAGGCTAAAGGATCTCTAGATAACCTGAACTTAGGATAAAAAACTGCCCTCCACGTGATAGGAGTTTCCATTCAAGAACAACCCCATCACACTGGAGGGTCTATAAATTAATTACAGTATTTTGTAATGTTAATAATTTTTAACTATTTTGTTCCGCAATGGGGGGGGTGTTAACTGATGGGACTCGTAAGCGCAAACACGCTCCTCGTATGACAATAAGTGAAGTGATGACACCATCATTTTTTTTCAGATGTTCACCACTATTTCAATTTCAAAAAACTTTAGATCGATTATGCGGCTCATTTCTACAAATCAGTGTTCTCCAACTTACTCAACTATATCCGCTTTCTTTAGGTTATGCCCTGTGCTTAAGTGACTCTCAGTTGTTACTTTGCTAGTCTCAAAATGAATCCATATGTGTCTAATTTGTGATTCAGTCAGCATTAAAGTGTGTCATAACCCGCACATCAACCGCCATAAAACTTTTTCAGGGTTGACTTGTTGGAATGGTTGGTTCTATGGATTTAAACTGCATTTAATTGTAAATCATTAAGGCTAGGTCGTGGGGGCCAAATGCATGATACAAAACCATTTAATGATATGATGCACAGTGATACGAATAAACTCTATGTCACTACACTCTAGGTACCTTAGTTCACATGCCTTTGTGTTGAATGTGATTGGCAGTGCTCATTGCCTATCAATTGAAAGATAATAAGCCACAACCAAACATCACTAGCACAGATTTTAATACTATTGCAGTTATGTTTTGTTAAGTCGATTTCGGTAGAGAATTCAAAATACACAAACGCTGGTCAGTAATGACTGACGTTTTGTGTCTGATTTGGTGATCTTAGGTATCTTAAAATTGAGTATAGCCCATCCTTTAATGTTGATTTATGTTTTGCATTGTTTCTTTTTTGTTTTTTGTTTGTTGATGTTTTGTTTTTATTGTGATTCTATTGAATTCGTTGAGTGCTCCGTGATTGTTCGAAGTGCTCTGGTATTGAAGCTGCTTATAAGAGCGAAACATAAATAATAAGAAACATATGTATCTGGAGATGAATAATGCATAAGAATAATTTACTAGCTAAATCAGTGCGTTTAGCCTTGATTGGTGGGATGACTGCTACGGTATTAAATGTACCTTTCGCTTTTGCTGAAGAACAAGATGGCGCTAAAGTTGAACGAATCGCAGTAACAGGCTCACGTATTAAACGTGCCGATATGGAAACCTCGAGCCCAGTGAGCGTGATTGATGCTTCAGCTATCATTTCATCTGGCGCAATTTCAGTGGATGAAGTTTTACAAAAAATGACTTCTGCGGGTGGAGCAATGACCAATGCTGGTATCAATAACGGCTCAGGAGGTAACACCCGCATTAATCTTAGAGGTTTAGGTACAAATCGTACTTTAGTTTTAGTAAATGGTCGCCGCATGATAGCGTCTGGTACTGGAGCCGCATCAACGGTAGACCTTAACACAATCCCTGTATCTATGATCCAGCGTGTTGAAGTTCTTAAAGATGGCGCTTCTGCAATTTATGGAACAGATGCTATTGCTGGCGTGGTTAACATCATTTTAAAGAGAGACTTTGAAGGATTTGAAGTCAACGCTCAAACAGGTATCTCTGCTGAAGGTGATGCTGACGAGTCAACAATCGATATGACGTTGGGCAATACTTTCGATAAAGGTAATATTGTTGTTAGTGCTCAGTACACTAAGCGTGGTGAAGCTAGCCAAGCCGATCGTGGCTTCTCTGACTGCCCCATCACTGAAACGAAGCCAGATTCAAATGGTAATATTAGTTTGTATTGTGGTGGTAGTGGTTACGCTCAAGGTGGGCATATTTGGGGTGATAACAATTTTGGTATTGTAGGTTCTGGGCCGAATGGTGTGTATGCTATTGGTGACAAAGGATACTATGGTGAATATGTTGACAATGGTGAAGGTAAGCCAAAATTTCAATATTTTAATGGAATGTCAGAAGCCAATTTAAGTGGCCGCGGGGGCACTTACCACGATTACGTTACTGCAAATGATGCTTATAACTATGCCAAAGATAGCTATCTTTTCACTCCAATGGAGCGCTTAAATTTAACTTTAGCTGGTACTTATGAATTAACTGAAAATACTCGCTTCTTTACCGAAGCAATGTACTCAAAACGTTGGTCTAATCAACAAATGGCGCCTCAACCAATTTGGAACAATGATGCTTGGGTTTATAACCCTATTTCAGCAGGCGGTTGGATGACTGATGACTTACTACCTTGGGTTCAGCCAGGAGAAGAGTTAGCTTATGGTCGCCGTATGGTGGAGTCTGGCACTCGTGACTTTGACCAAGTTGTTGATACTATTCGTATCGTAGTGGGTGTTGAAGGGGAATTCGAAAACGGATGGAGTTGGGATGCTTCTTACAACAAAGGTCGTAATGATTCTGTTGATACCTTAGCAAACCTGCATAACTTAGGTTCGATAAATGCTGCTGTATTGGAAGGTACATTTGACCCATTCCTTCAATCTTCGTGGCAGGGTGATAGCATTGCTCCATTTATTTATACGGAAGTTAACAGCGGTAATAGTGAGTTAGATATTGTCGCTGCCACTTTATCAGGTGATCTTGTTGACTTGCCCGCAGGTATGATGGGGTTTGCTGCTGGATATGAAAATCGCAAAGAAGCTGCTAAGTTCACTCCAGACTCTTTGACGGCGCAAGGGCTTGCAAACGATCCTCGTGTTGAACCAACAAGTGGCGATTTCAGTGTAAATGAAATTTATGCTGAGTTAGCCATTCCATTATTAAGTAATATTCCTTTAATTCAGCAATTGGATCTTAGTGCTGCAATGCGATACTTTGATTACAGCACATTTGGTGATGATACTACTTGGAAACTAGGCTTAACTTGGCGTGTATTCGATGACTTAATGTTACGTGGTGGTTTATCAACAGCATTCCGAGCACCGACTGTTGACGAACTGTACGGTGGTAAGTCTCCGTCATTTGAACAAATAGTTCATCCTGCAACAGAACAAGATCAAGCTGAAGTTACCGTTGGTGGTAATGAATTATTGACTCCAGAAGAAGCTGACATTACTACTATTGGTTTAGTGTATTCTCCGAGTTTAGTTGATGGTTTGTCTATGACTATTGACTATTATAATATTGAAATTTCCAACACTATTACCGCTGTAGATAACAACTATGTCGCTAATCAATGTTTAGACTCGACAGGTAATCCGATAAATACAGATACAGCTTTATGTCAATCTTCTCATATTCAGATTGATAACAGTGGCCGTATTAAGTTTGACAATGGATTGCAGAATATCGGTGCAACAAATACTTCTGGTTATGATATCAATGTAGCTTATGGATTTGATGCATTAGGACTAGATTGGAAAGTTGGTTGGGATACTTCTATTTTAACAAAATATGAAGAGTTTGATCCGGACGGTATTGCTGTTGATTATCGCGGTTATGTGACTGGTGGTGTAGGCGCTTATGCTAAGCTGAAGAGTAATCTAAATATTACTGCTACAGCTGATGATTGGAGTTTCACGTATGAAACTCGATATATTGATGGCATGGACTCATTTGCATGTATTGGCAAAGAGTCTAGCTGTTATGCACCATCTGTTAGTAGTGTTGTTTATCACGATCTTTCTGGCTCATATGATTTAACAAATAACATTCGTTTATCAGGCGGTATTAATAATTTATTTGATAAAGAACCTCCTTACTATACTGGTAACAATGATTCGAACACAGATCCTTACACCTATGATGTTTTAGGTCGTTACTTCTTTCTTCGTGCAAGTATGAAGTTCTAAATTTAACGATGAGTTTGATTTGTGTTAAAGGGGGATCCTGATATGTCTAAGGATCCTCTTTTATTTTCTGCTCTAAACCATCTACTTTAGTAGATGGTTATCATCCTGCGTGGCTTTGCCTGTAGTTCTACCCATCTGAGATATCTTCTTAATTTTTTCACGAAACCAAAGAGCACAAATAAAATGAGTAAATACAATCGAGCTTCCCATGTATTTTGAGGCTATCGATATTACATTGTTTGGACTCCCAGGGACTACTTCATGATATTAAAGAACAACTTGGGAAAAGAGATAGTAGATGTATTTGTGTGTACTACAATCACTTGAATGTGAAATAGTGGGGTTGAGCGCGCAAGTTGAACATAGTCATCGAGTTGTAAAAGTACCACTGAAGAACATATTGTTAGAAACTCGATTCAAATGTTAATACTGATGCATAGCAGCGCCTTAGTTTCAGGGGAAATTACATTCGAGAAGCCTTTAAGTCCATTGACACAGGCGATCAAGGTATCTTCTAAACAGTGTTTTTAAGCTCGTTCACTACTAACTCAATAGTTAAATTGTTAGAATTTTGTACCTTAGTTTTGAACTATCTACAGGTCAGTAGCTCTTTTATGTCATCGTTGTTTACAGTAGACGGACTTGTTCGGGATGCTGCCTGAGCCGCGGTAGCGCAGGGCTAAACAGTCCAGACACAATATCGTTGCCAACTTGTCTATATCTTGGAATGTAATAAATGTTATGGATATGGTTTTATAGGTGGCAATTGTTTATTTTTATAATGTATTTCACTTCATTTGTTGATTAAGTGTTTCAAATGTGATTTTATTGCCCTGAGGCCTGACCTTTGTAACTGAAACTAAACGTGCTTCGTTATAAAGGTCTGCAAACACTACCTCGCGTCAAATGCAGAGGTGGAATAAATAAGAAGACATGTTATGTCCAGGGAGATAGACAATGCTTAGAAGTAATTTATTAGCTAATTCAGTGCGATTAGCATTAGTTGGTGGTACAACCTTAGCAGCATTAGGAGCTTTTTCTGCTACAGCAGCTGATGAAGATGTTGTAAAAGCTGAAAAAGCTATAGAAAAAATCAATGTAACTGGTTCTCGAATTCGTTCAACAGATCTACAAGATTTTTCACCTGTACAAGTTATTGGTGCAAGTGAAATTGACACATCAAGTGTTGCTAACATTCAAGAGTTACTACTGAAAAATCCAGCATTTGGTGCGCCAGCACTTAGCAGAACAAACTCTAACTTCTTAACATCAGGTTCTGGTGTAGCTACTGTTGATTTACGTAATTTGGGTACTGAACGAACTTTAGTTTTAGTGAATGGACGTCGTTTTGTATCCGGAGTTCCAGGTGATACTGCCGTCGACTTGAATACCATACCTACCCAATTTATCGAACGTGTTGAAATCATGACGGGCGGAGCTTCAGCTGTTTATGGTTCAGACGCTGTCGCTGGTGTCGTTAACATTATCTATAAAAAAGAGTTTGAAGGGATCGAGTTTGATGTTCAAACTGGTGAGAGTGCTGAAGGTGACAACGACGATGATCAAATTCAGTTTACTATGGGTACATCATCAGCTAATGGTAAGGGTAACATCATGGTTCATGGTGCTTACACTAATCAAGGTGCTGTATACTCACGAGATCGTGATCGTTCAGCAATCGATCAAATTTCTTTAGGTGCAGCCGTGACAGGTTTGCCTGAGGATATGTTTACACCGTATCAACCTTTCTACTCAAGCTTTGCGCCACAAGGTCGTTTTGTTGCTGGTGGCAACCCTTATACTTATGATAAAAATGGTAATTTTATTGAAGGCTTCTCTACCAATGGTAGTGCTACACGAGAAGCTGATGGTTACAACCGTAATGCAATTAGAACAATTGCAGTACCAACAGAACGCTATCTTTTGGCCGCGACAGGCAAGTATGAGTTTGCAGATGGTTGGAACGCAACTCTTGAAGGTACTTATGCCTCAACTCAAACACAAAGCCAACTAGAACCTTTTGCACTGTCTTCTGTTGATATTTACTCCGGTTCGGGTGGACAACTTCCTGTGGAGTTTGAGCGGTTCATTGAGAGCGCTACTAACCCTGGCGAATATGAACGTACGCTAGTTCGAAATGAATTAATCCCAGATGAACTATATAATTTAGCTACAGATACTAACGGTGATGGAATAAGAGATATTTCTTTTACACGTCGGATGTCAGACATTGCTAATCGTGGTAGTCGAGCTGATCGTGATACTTTCCGTATTATGACCGGTATTGATGGTGAATTAGCTGATGGCTGGTTTTTAGACACTTACTTTTCTTATGGTCAAAGTAAAGAAGGGCAGACCGGTACTGGACAAGTTAACGTACTGAACTTTAAATCAGCATTAGAAGCAACAACTGATGAATTTGGTAATTTAATTTGCCGTGATGCAAATGCTCGTGCACAAGGTTGTGTCCCAATAAATATATTTGGTGCTGGTACTGTATCGCCTGAAGCAGCTAAATACGTAAATGCTCCCAGCTCTCTCAATACACTTGCAACACAAACCATTGCTGGTATGAGTATTTCTGGTGATCTTTTTGAATTACCTGCAGGTTTTGTTGGGATCGCAGCTGGTGCTGAATATCGTGAAGAATATGCTCGTAGTGAATTTGATGCATTACAACAAGCAGGATTAAATGCTGGTAATGCCATCCCAAGCACTGAAGGTGAGTTTGATGTAATGGAGTATTTCACTGAGGTGAATGTACCATTGCTAGCTGATGCTTTTATGGCAAAACAGCTAAATTTACGTGGCGCGGTTCGTTTCTCAGACTACTCTACGGTTGGTAATACTGAAAGTTGGAACGTTGCACTTGACTGGGCTCCTATTGATGAACTCCGTTTTAGAGCTATTCGAGCAATATCCACAAGGGCACCTAATATTAATGAGTTATATTCCCCACCAAGCCAGACTTTCCCTTCCGGTTTAACAGATCCTTGTTTGGGCGTTACTGCAACAACTTCAGGAGCTCAGGCGGAGGCTTGCCGTGCTGATGCTGGTGTGATGGCGAATATAGCAGCCAATGGAGCATTCACATTAAATCAATCTGACATTCAAGGTGTGAGTGGTTACAACCGTGGCAATCCAGATTTAGATGCTGAAAAAGGTAAGTCGTGGACTTTTGGCGTTACTTTTTCTCCTGATGGTATTGCGGTACTAGAAAACTTTGATTTCAACATTGATTATTTTGATATTGAAATTGATGATGCAATTGTAAGTACTGGCCGCCAATATATTTTAGATCAGTGCTATGGAGGCGATGCATCTTTATGTAGCTTTGTTACTCGTAGACAAGCAGCAGAAGGCCCTAATAGTGCTGGTTCATTAGAGTATATTGATTCTGCAGTGACTAATAGTGGTGGTTACGTTACATCGGGTATTGATTACGTTATAACTTATGCAAAAGACTTGGAGGATTACGGTTTAATGGGGCAGGCTAACGCTCGTTTAGCTTACACTCATGTAATAAAAGGGTATGAAATACCATTGCCTGGTGCTGAGCGTGATAACTTTAATGGTGAAATAGATGCACCTCAAGATAAGTTTTATTTATCATTGGGATATGCTGTAGGTGATTTCAACATTGCTTGGAATACAACTTATATAGGTGAATCATTCTTAGATGATGGTTTCTTATCGGGTTATGACTTAGCACCAGAATCAGTCGGTGTTGGTTCTGTAACCTACCATGACTTAAATGTAGCTTATCATCCATTTGATATGGCTGAGTTTTACATTGGTGTGAATAATATTTTTGATCGTGATCCACCACCAATCATTAGTGGTTTACCAGGAAGTTCTACAGGTGTAGAAACAGCTGCGAGCACTTATGATCCAATTGGTCGTCGTTACTATGCTGGTGTACGTTTGAAATTCTAAGTTTTATCATATTAGGCTAGCTACTTAAATCTTAATTGAGATAGCTTATTTCAATAAAACCCCACTATTTTAGTGGGGTTTTATATATCTTTTTTCAATCATTTTTTCTAAAAACTAAAACCATTCCGATCAAAATTTTTATATAGTTACTTTTGCGAATAATCTGTATCTAGTTATTATCTGAATTCTGCTTTTTCAATTCTGGTTAGATACAGTACTGCTACTTATGTCTTTGCCAGTTGATTGAGAAATGTTATATTTACATGTTTTTGTTAATAATATGTATCTGCCCATCCTCAAGTACTGTAGTTTTTGTCTAAAAAATCCTCTCTTATCGTCTTTACATGTTCAAGCCTTCTTTACACTGATTTTTACACATTTCGATTGTTGACATAGGTCAACATTTTGTGAAATGATGCCAGCGGGTCTATGCCTGTAATGGCGTAGGAAAGGGAAGAAAAAACTAAGAATCACAAGAGATAGACGAACTTACAGTATTCATAGTGTTTTGCAGCTTCTGCGAATGATTATGTTATTGGTAAGTTAACTTTTTATTCACTTCAAATTGGTTGGGAACTATGTCCAAGGTAAGCAATAGAACAAAAATCGCTACTGCACTTGTCGGCGTGTTGGCATTAGCGAGTAGCAACTTAGTAGTTGCAGATCCTCTTACCGACGTGCTGAAAGCGGATAGTATGATCCATGCTGATGCAGCTGCGTCGCAAAAGAATGTTGATAAGTATTTTGATCAAGCGCAAGACATGCTCTTTGAGTATGGCTCAGTGGCTGATGAGCGTGAGTCTCTGAAATCATATAATGACTATGTAGCCAGTTTAGTCGCTGATCAGCAAAAGACAATGGACGCTGTTCAAAACGACATTAATGGTGTTGACAAGTTACGTCAGGGTGTTGTGCCGTTAATGTTCAAAATGGTGGAATCTTTAGAGCAGTTTGTTCAACTGGATTTACCATTTAACTCTGAAGTGCGTACCAATCGTGTCAATGAGTTAAAAAATCTCCTCAATACAGCCGAAGTGACTCTCGCTGAAAAATACCGTTTGATCCTTGATGCTTATAGCATTGAGCGTGAATATGGTAGTGCCGTTGCTGTAAACCAAGGCAAATTGAACCTAGATGGTAAAGAAGTATTAGTTGATTTCTTTAACTTAGGTCGTGTAGCGCTCTATGCACAGAGCTTAGATCAAAAGACTGGCTGGATATACAACCCAGAAACTAAGGGTTGGGATAAGTTAGATGACAGCTATTTGCGTGAACTGACAAAAGGTATCCGCATTGCCCGTAAACAAGGCGCTCTAGATCTATTTGCATTACCAATTCCTGCTGCGGAGACTGCACAATAATGAAGAAGTTAATTGCTACAGCTGTATTGGCTGCAAGTTTTTCTTTAACTGCTGGTATGGTGAGTGCTGCTGATGCACCTAAGTCTATAGACCAATTATTGCAGCAAGTTAAGGTTGATCGTGCCGCTGAAGGTAAAGTCAACAGTAAACGTGAACAAGAGTTCCAAGCTGAGCGTGGCGATAAAGCCGCTATGTTGAAGCGTGAAAAAGATGCATTAGCCGCTGAAAAGCAACGTGGAAAAGAGTTAAATCAAGCGTTTTTAGATAACGAGCGTAAGATTGCTCAATTAGAAGAAGATCTGAAAACCGCTCAAGGTGACTTGGGTGAAATGTTTGGTGTTGTTAAAGGTGAAGCTGGCGATTTTGCTGGTAAACTTGTCAGCTCAAATATTAGTGCTCAATATCCAAACCGTGACAAATTTATTGCCGATTTAGGTGCGCGTAAGCAGCTACCAAAAATTGAAGAATTAGAGCAATTCTGGCAAGAGCAGCTATTTGAAATGGCGCAATCTGGCAAAGTGGTTAAGTTTGAAGGTTCGGTAACGGGTATTGATGGTAGCGTGAAAAACACGACTA
Organism: Shewanella sp. JNE2; assembly: GCF_023159115.1. Taxonomy (NCBI): domain Bacteria; kingdom Pseudomonadati; phylum Pseudomonadota; class Gammaproteobacteria; order Alteromonadales; family Shewanellaceae; genus Shewanella; species Shewanella sp. JNE2. Next base: position 1,678,527 of record NZ_CP096169.1, read on the forward strand.
TTCACCGTATTGGTGCTTATAACTTAACGGCTGATGGTAAATATGTTGTTTACAATCCTGACTTAGGTTTAATTCAAGAGTTATCTCAGCAACCTGAAGGTTATCAAGTTAATGCTGTTGGTAAATGGGAACAAGCAACTGCAGGTACTGCGCCGTTCTACATTGACCCTGCCCGCGGCGTACTGCTAAACATATTCACTAATAAAGCTAGCATGGAAGATCGAATTGAATCTGGTGGGACAATTGGTTATATCATCATGATATTACTAGCATTAGGTCTACTGATTTCTATTGAGCGTCTGGTCACTATGACTATTATTGGTGCTCGTGTTAACAGCCAACGTAAAAATATCGATAATCCTGGTAACAATGCTTTAGGTCGTATCCTCAAAGTGTATCAAGAGAACAAAGACGTTGATGTTGAAACGTTAGAGTTGAAACTTGACGAAGCGATTCTGAAAGAAACGCCAGCACTCGAGTCTCGCATTTCTATCATTAAGGTATTGGCCGCTATTGCGCCTATGATGGGTCTGTTAGGTACTGTAACGGGTATGATTGCAACCTTCCAGAGTATTCAATTATTTGGTACTGGTGATCCTAAGCTCATGGCTGGTGGTATTTCTATGGCACTGGTTACAACGGTTCAAGGTTTAGTTGCAGCTCTGCCATTGATGTTAATGCACGCAATTGTGGTTGCACGTAGTAAATCAATCGTGCAAGTTCTGGAAGAGCAAAGTGCTGGTATTATCGCAGCACATGCTGAGAAGAGGGCTGACTAATGATGCTATACCTGATGGACATTTGGGATTCCGTCAGGGGCTTCATGGCCTCCGGAGGCGACGTCCTCTGGTTAGTTGCGGCTGTACTGTTCTTAATGTGGGCATTGATGCTTGAGCGCTATTGGTATCTAAACTGGATATCACCAAAGCAACATAAAGCAATCATCGCTGCATGGAATGCGAGAGAGGAAACGACCTCTTGGTACTCACACCGTATCCGTGAAGCTTGGATGTCCCAAGCAAAACAAGATTTGAATGCACGTATGCTGATTATAAAAACCTTAGTAGCGATTTGTCCTATGATAGGTTTGTTAGGTACTGTAACAGGTATGATTTCAGTGTTCGATGTGATGGCAGTTCAGGGGACGAGTAATGCTCGTTTAATGGCGGCTGGTATTTCAATGGCAACAATGCCCACCATGGCGGGGATGGTTGCAGCATTATCGGGAGTATTTTTTAGTACTCGTCTTGATGCAAAAATGAAAATCAGTTTAGAAAAGCTAAAAGACAGCATGCCGCACCACTAGAGAGAGATTGAACATGGCACGTAAAAAGCATTCCAGTGTAGACGAGGAAGCGCAAATTGACATGACACCGATGTTAGACATCGTGTTTATCATGCTGATCTTCTTCATTGTGACAACGTCATTCGTGAAACCATCTGGTTTGGACTATAACAAACCTAAAGCTTCACAAGCGACTTCTAAGCCTTCGGCTAACATCTTTATTGGCGTCAGTAAAACAGGCGTTATTATGATGGAAAACCGTCAGGTTGATATCGAACGTGTGACCGCAAACGTTGAGCGTATGCTAGCTGAGGCTCCAGAGGCAGCAGTGCTTATCCAAGCGGATAAAGACACGCAACACGGCTTAGTGGTTAAAGTTCTAGACCAAGTCAAAGCGGCTGGTATAGATAAGATTTCGGTTGCTGCGGGGAACGATTAATATGCTAAGAGCACTAGTATCAATCATTATTGGTGCTGCTGTGACTTTTGGTCTGTTCGCTTTTATGGCGTTCTTGGTCGGTGGTGGGGCGCAGCGCGCTGAAACATCGGCCGAGACCCCTGTAATTGAAATCACGATGGATAGACAGGATTCAAAAGCACAGAATAAGCCACGAGTGGTGCCTAAACCGCCACCACCACCAGAGCAGCCACAGAAGCCTGATACTACACCTCCGGATACTTCTTCCAATATTGATACTTCAATGTCATTCAATATGGGTGGAGTTGAAGCAGGTGGTCCAAGTACTGGTTTTAAATTAGGTAATATGATGACTCGTGATGGCGATGCAACACCTATCGTACGCATCGAGCCACAATACCCTATTGCAGCAGCACGTGATGGCAAAGAAGGTTGGGTACAATTGCGTTTTACCATTAACGAGTTAGGCGGTGTAGATGACGTTGAAGTTATCCAAGCCGAACCTAAGCGTTTATTCGATAAAGAAGCAATTCGTGCACTTAAAAAGTGGAAATATAAGCCAAAGATAGTTGATGGCAAACCACTTAAGCAACCGGGTATGACAGTCCAACTTGACTTCACTTTAGATAAAGGAGGCAACTAATAATGCGTAATGCTAATAAAATCGCAGCCCTATTATTGCTCTCTTTATTTGGCAGTACAGCTTCATCAGCAATTGCTGCTGAAAAGTGTGAAATTGATAGCCGCCAATCTAAAGCCGTAGGTGAAAGTGCTGCAAAAAAGGTTCAGAAATCTTTTGAAGCTTATACTAATGGTCAGCTTGATGAGGCCATTTCTATATTGCTTGAAGCAAATGCTAAGAATGATTTCGATAAAGCGTATGTTGCACGTATGCTAGGTAACTTTTATGCCGAAAAAGGCAAAATGGATACTGCGATCAAATACCTAAAGCAAGCTGTAGAAGCGGATATTTTAGGTGGAACGGATCACGCTGCAACATTACGTCTCTATGCTGATTTGTTGTTACAAGAGAAGAAGTTTAAGGAAGCTATTCCTTATTACTACAAGTGGATGGAATTCACCTGTAAAACTGACGCTCAAATGTATCGCCGTATTGGTATTGCACATACAGAGCTAAAACAGTGGGATAAAGTGATTGAAGTGGCCGACAAAGGCATTTCTCTTGCTTCATCTCCTGATAAAGGTTTGTATCAGATGAAGCTAACGTCTTACTTCAATCAGAAGAAGTATAAGCAAGCCGTTGGCGTGTTAGAAACCATGGTGCCTTTGTTTCCAGAAGATGGCAGATTATGGGTTCAATTAGCACAGTTTTATCTGATGGTAGAGGATTATGATAAATCACTTGCGACTTACGATTTAGCCTACAGAAATGGTTTCTTAGCAGATAGTGCGAGTAATATTACTCGTTTAGCGCAACTGATGGCACAGAAAGGTGCTCCATATCAGGCTGCTAAAATCTATCATAAGCACATTAAGTCTGGTTTGATCGCGCAAGAAGCTAAATCTTTTGAGATTTTGGCTGGTTTCTACCAAAACGCAAAAGAGTTTAAGGAGGCCGCTGAGTTCTATGGTAAGGCTGCGGCTATCAGCAATGATGGTAAGCTTTACTTAAAACAAGGTCGTCTACTGAGCTTAGATGGAAATTATACTGCTGCGATACCTGTCCTTGAAAAGGCAATATCGCTAGGTATTGATCATCCAGGTGAGGCAAACTTTGAATTGGCATTAGCTCATTTAAGTTTGAAGCAATATAAGTCTGCTTATAACCGTGCACAATTGGCGGCAAAAGATAAGAAGACTGAAAAGAGTGCAAATAGCTATATCTCTTATATTAAAGAGAAAGCTCGTATGCATAATGTTGCGCTTTAACTTATTGTTTTATAGTCATTAGAATAAAGCCCCTACTAAGGGGCTTTTTCTTTAAGGCGAACCTATATTACTGTAGACGAATCAGTGCTTGAGATTGTAGCTGCTCCTTTTCAAGTTCTTGAGATAATTTAGATACACTCGCAAATAAAACGTCAACTTTTTGCTTTTGTGTTGGCGTACAAATACATGCAGCAAGTTTATAATCGATTTTTAACTTATGATTTTTACCAAATTCTTGATTAAATTTGCGTATATGTTGATTAATACGCTCTAAAACAACTTCAGTACCTTCTTCATCAATATTAAATAAGCCTAAGGCAAAATGATTATGATCTAGCCTTGCAATCATATCTGTTGCCCTAAGTAAGGCTTCTTGGACCTGTTTAGTGAAGAATTCGAGTAAATGAGGCTGTTTGACGGTTTCATGAATGTGAGGGCACAGATACAATAGTGCCAAGCTTTGGTGCTCTCTCATATGTCGATGCCATTCACGGTTAAACACCTCCATGAAATAGGTTTGGTTGTAGACCCCCGTTTCTGGATCTCGAAACCCCGAATTGTGAAATGAGTAGATCATAGGTTAACTCCGTTAGCAGGCCTTTAACTAAGTATAGAAACTGTTTGGCTATCACAGACCCAAAAGGAAGAATATAAAAATGAAATTGAGTTTACTGGCTGGAACATTGGCGTTGATGTTGGCGCTACAAGGTTGTTCAAAACCTGAGGCTAATCTGTCCCAAGAAAGTCGCTTGGCTAAGACGAACACCGCACAGAGTGATAGGCAAGCCGCCGAACAAGAGTATTTGGCGCTGGTAGATACTTATTTTAATGATTATCTAAAGCTTGAACCTATTTATGCGACTTTTGTCGGTGTAAACGACTATAACGCTGAATTTGGTGGTGATTTGAGCGAAGAGTATCTCAAGGCTCGCCATGATCTAAATACTCGATATTTAGCGAAAGTAAAGGCGATTGATATTCAGTTGTTACCCGCGGATCTTCAACTCAGTTATGCATTGTTTGTGTATGATCGTGAGATGGCACTTGTAGATGAAACCTTCCCGTCTCGCTTTATGCCGATAAGTCAGTTCTACAGTACTGTGATTACTATGGTTCAGCTTGGTAGTGGTGAAAGCGCTCAACCTTTTAACACAGTTCAAGATTACCGTAATTGGGAGCAGAGAGTTGATGGTTTTATTAAGTGGCTCCAACTTGCTCAAAATCGTATGAATGAAGGGATTGAAAGTAAAGTTGTACTGCCGCGAGTGTTGGTTGAACGCATCATTCCGCAGTTAGACACTATGCTCACAACAGATGTTACTCAAAGTATTTTTTACTCACCTATTCAGCATTTTCCAGAACATTTTTCTGAACAGGATAAAATTGCATTAACCAACAGTTACCAAGCGATGATAGGTGAGCGATTAGTGCCGGCGTTGACTGGGCTACGGGATTACTTTAAGCAAACCTATTTACCTAAATCACGAGCAACAGATGGTTGGTCTGGTTTACCTAATGGGAAAGCTTGGTATCAACAGCTCGCCAACGCTCACACAACAACTACCATGCCTGTTGATGAAATTCATCAAATTGGTTTAAGTGAAGTAGCACGAATTTTATCTGAGATGGATAAGGTACGTGAACAGGTCGGTTTTAAGGGCGATTTGAAGGCGTTTTTTGCGTCTTTATCTTCAGAGCCGCAGTATTTCTATAGCGATCGCCAAGGCTTGATTGATGGCTATATGGTACTGAAAGATAAAATCAATCAGGTTTTGCCTAACTATTTTAATGTGATGCCAAAGGCTGATTATGTTGTTAAGCCAGTAGAAAGTTTTAGAGAGCAATCTGCAGCGGGAGCTTCTTATGAGTCTCCTGCTGTTGATGGCAGTCGCCCCGGCGTGTTTTACATCAATACCTATAACCTAAAGGCACAGCCTAAGTGGGGGATGACGACGCTATCTTTGCATGAGGCAGCTCCTGGACATCACTTCCAAATTGCGATTAAACAAGAGTTAACAGGCGTACCTGAGTTCCAGCGTTTCAGTGGTTATACCGCTTTTGAAGAGGGTTGGGCACTTTATGCTGAATACCTTGGTATTGAAATGGGCCTTTTTAATGATCCTTATCAGTACTTTGGCAAGTTATCCGATGAGATGCTCCGCGCAATGCGTTTAGTCGTTGATACAGGTTTGCACGCTAAGGGCTGGAGTCGTGAGCAAGCTATCCAATATATGAAGGATAATTCGCCAATGGCAGAGTCTGATATTGTTGCCGAAGTTGAGCGTTATATGGCAATACCTGGTCAAGCTTTATCTTATAAAGTCGGGCAGTTAAAGATTTTAGCGCTACGTGATAGAGCCCAGAAAGCCTTAGGAGATAAATTTGATTTAAAAGCTTTTCACGATCAGATCCTGACATCCGGTTCATTGCCTATGGCGGTTATGGAACAAAAGATTGACCGTTGGATTGCAGATTATCAAGCCTAAGTCGTTTATATCGCCACCATTTATATCGAGATAAAATAAATGGTGGTATCTATAGCGCTTTTTTATTCAACAGAATGTTTTTATACTGAACATTCAAAATCTGTTCTAAGTAGACTAAAGAACAGGAACTACATGATATTTGGGGCAAATGTCTCAGGATAGTCGAAGGAGTTTTATTATGGTTCAGGCAACAGCAAGACATTTGTTAGTCAGTAGTGAAGAGCAGTGCCAAGCATTGAAACAACAAATTATCGATGGCGCGGATTTTGCTCAAATTGCTCGTGCACATTCGTCTTGTCCATCGGGGGCGCAAGGTGGTGAATTAGGTTCATTTGGGCCCGGAATGATGGTTAGGGAGTTTGATGAAGTGGTATTTAGTGCACCATTAAATGAAGTACAAGGCCCGGTAAAAACCCAATTTGGCTATCATTTACTTGAAGTTACCAGTCGCAGCTAAGGGTTATGATCTGCATTAAACGGTAGCGTATGTTGCCGTTTTTGTTTTTGGTAAAAATGGAGTTTTTATGCTGGCGCTATATACCGATAGATTGAAACTCAGGAGTTTGAGAGACAGTGATTGGGAGCATTTTTATGCGCTGCACAGTGATCCTGACATTAATCTTTATGTCCGTAACCCTGAACCTGAAGATGTGATCCGCAATAAATTTATTCAGCGCGCGGATACCTGGTTTTATGGTTCAGGGGAGTGGCTTACTCTTGTGATTGAAACTGTGAATACTGGTCAATTTGTCGGTTTAACGGGACTATATTGCCAAAGCATAGAAGAGCAACGTGCAGAAGTCGGTTATCTACTTGCAAAGCAAAGCCACGGAAAAGGCTATGCAACAGAGAGTTTAAAAGCCGTAATCGATTGGGCTTGCTTAAGCTTTAATGTGCATAAGTTTATTGCTCATTGTGCCAAAGACAACAAAGCATCAGCTCGAGTGCTTGAAAAATGTGGGTTTCAACTTGAGGGTTTATTAAGGCAGCATGTTAAAATTGGCGATCATTGGATTGATGATTGTGCTTATGGTCTACTTTCGGATGAAAGGCAAAGATAAACAAGCTACTTCAAACCCTCGGTCGTTTCAGCGATGATGAATATAACGTAATGGGTTACAGGCCCATCCAGCCTAAAGTGCGTTAAATTCCCTGTGATTCCTGCCTCTTCCAGTTATTTGGGTATATAATGCGGCAGGTTTATTTTTAGAAGGCGTGTTATCAGTGGCACAAATTAATCAATTAGCTTTGCATTCTGGTGAAGATTTTATTGAATTGTACAAAGTATTAAAAGTTCAAGGTATGACAAATGCGGGCGGTGAAGCTAAGCATTTTATCGATGCAGGTCAAGTCACTGTTAATGGTGAAATTGAAACTCGTAAGCGTAAAAAAATCATCGCTGGCGATATGGTTAGTTTTAACGGTGTAACCGTCCAAATCATTGCGGCAGAATAAGCCTGAAACAGTGGAGTAAGATATGCAATTTCCAGATGATGACAATGGTAAAATGCTGGCCGCAATGGCTGAAGCGGGAATCGATTTAACTAAGGCTTTGGATGTTGATTTCTTCTTAGTTTTTGAAGATCAACGTGATGCAGAATCAGCACTTGAAGAGTTGGCTAATTCTGATTTAGATGGCGAGCTGGAGCTTAACTTAAATGATGAGTTAGGTAAGTGGGAAATTATTGTGTGTATCAACATGATACCTGACTACGATACGCTGGTTGAGCAAGAAACGATGCTGAACGAATTTGCCGCAGAGTTTGGTGGTATGACAGATGGTTGGGGCGTGATGCAACACCAAGATGGTGACGATGAGTTTATGGAAGATGATGACCACGTCCATGGTGAACATTGTCATCACTAGTTTTAACTAAGTTTACTTACTGTATTTATTATAAAAACCACCATCCTGGTGGTTTTTTTGTTCGTCTATCCTAATCCGGTTTATTTTCTCCCTTTGTGTCTAGACGGATTTTATTATGCTTAAAATGCTGCACTCGCAAAGTGAGTAACTAGGTGTCGCAATTGCAAAATGAGTGGTATAAATCGAGTCGCAGAATTAAGGTTGTTCATAAATTGATTGGCGATAAGGGGCAAAAATCTCTAATAACCAATCAATAAACGCTTGGACTTTTAATGGTAAGCTGGGCGATTTTGGTGTGAGTAGGTAATAAGCATAGGGGCTAATAAAAGGCGCATCGAAGGGGATGACTAAGCTGCCATTTGATAGTTGTTCTTCAATAAAAAATCGTGGAATAAGTGCTGCACCCATGCCACTCGCTGCCGCTTGGCTTAACATATAAAAGTGTTCGACCCCGAAAGTTTGTTCTTGAGTTAACACAAGTCCTACTTTTTTTGCCCAATAGTCCCATAGTTCTGGTCTGGTCGTGTGCTTAAGTAAGGTGACATGATTGATATCAGCAATAGTCTTGAGTTTTGGTGCTAATGAGGGAGCACACACAAGGCATAAATCCTCATCCATCAGTTTGATATAATTGACTCCTTTAGGTATGACGGTGCTACTGCGGATCGCAATATCATAACGGCCTTGGTTAAAATCCACCGCAAAATCCCCAATGGATAAATCGACATAAAGGTGAGGGTGGAGGGATTTAAATTGCTCCATTCTAGGAATAAGCCAGTTAATCGTTAGGCTTGGTAGCACATTAATTGCTAAAGTTTGCGGCCTTGTGCTCTGGCGGCGTAAATCACCTGTAGCACTCGATAAGGTTTGTAGAGCGGCTTGTACATGGGGTAAATAGCGTTGAGCTTCGTCGGTTAGCCCCACTTTTTTGTGGAGACGGACAAAGAGTGCAAACCCTAAATATTCTTCTAATATCCTGATTTGTTTGCTAATTGCACCATGAGTAACATGCAGTTCTTTACTCGCAAGTGTCATACTTTGGAGTCGTGCTGCCGCTTCGAAGGCTCTAAGGGCATTAAGTGGTGGTAGTTCACTGTACATTTTGTGTCCACTCGTGAGGTAAGCATCCTAACAAACAATAATATTAGTGTGAGTTTATCTCACGCTGTGGCGACAATAACTCCTTTGCGTTTATTTGGCAAACGCAGTCTAATGCGCGGCAATCACTCTTTTTTTATCAGAAGAATAATAAATCATCATGGAATTTGAACTGACGCTACAAATTGCTGTATTACTTTTTACTGTCGCTATGGTGGCGGGATTTATCGACTCAATCGCCGGTGGTGGAGGCTTGCTGACCATTCCTGCACTGATGTGGGCAGGCTTGCCGCCTGCGGTTGCCTTAGGGACAAATAAGCTGCAGGCCTGTGGCGGCAGTTTTTTTGCGAGTCTGTACTTTGTCCGTAAAGGGCTGGTTGATCTTAAATCCGTTAAGTTAGCCTTGATTTGTGCATTTATCGGTGCGGCATTGGGCACGATTCTAGTTCAACTCGTCGATACTGAAGTGCTTGAGTTGATGTTACCTTTTTTGATTTTGGCTATTGGTTGTTACTTTTTATTTTCGAAAAAGATTTCAGAAGATGATAAACATCAAGTGCTGACACCTACCGCATTTGCTTTTACTGCGGCATTGGGCGTGGGATTGTACGATGGCTTTTTTGGCCCTGGTACTGGGAGCTTTTTTGCGCTGGCCTTTGTATCGCTTGCGGGGTTTGGTTTGGCGAAGGCAACTGCCCACGCAAAACTACTTAATTTCTCCACTAACATTGCTTCGCTGATCTTCTTTGCCTTGGGCGGAAAAGTGATTTGGTTATTAGGATTAGTCATGCTGGCAGGGCAAGCGATTGGTGCAACTTTAGGTTCTCGTCTCGTGATCACTAAAGGTACAAAGATTATCAAGCCGTTGGTGGTGACTATGTCCCTTGCTATGAGTTTTAAACTTTTGGTGAGCCAATATAATTTTTTTTCGTAAACTATTTGATATTAAGCATTTTATAAAACTCACTCATCAATAGAAGCTCTTTAAGCTGCGGATGAGTGTATCTTAGTGACGTCCATTTTGGCTCAAAAGTTAAGCCGAGGTGGATATCACCCAAAAGATCCGCCAAATGACGACTTAAAACGTCTCATCCTACTTTGAGTTAGGTGTACTCTTTCAAGTTTTTTGAATAGTATTACCTGTCATTTTTAATACACTTTTTAGGCTTCTTATTGTTTTGGCGTGTATTTTAAATATTGTGTACATATTTAATCCGATTGATATAAGTGCAGTGTCTATCTTGCCAGTCTTATTTGCATCGACGGGCGGCATGTGCGTTCGGGTTTAGCGCCACCACTTCTTTAAAAGAGCGATTATGAAATTTATCCACACCTCGGACTGGCACATAGGTCGTCAATTACACAATCAATCACTACTGGATGATCAAGCTTTTGTGCTCGAGCAAATCATTGCTTTAGCGGATGAACACAAGGTGGATGCCGTGATTGTGGCGGGGGATATTTATGACAGATCGATTCCGCCTGCGAATGCGGTTGCGCTGTTAGATGATGTGCTTAACCGCTTAGTGCATGATTTGGGCCTGCAAGTCATTATGATTGCGGGTAACCACGATGGTCACGAGCGCTTAGGTTTTGCAGCAAAACAAATGGCGGCAAGTGGGTTACATATTATTGGGCCTTTGAGTGCTGACATTCATCCCATTACTTTATCGAGTTCAAGCGGTGATGTGGTGTTTTATCCCTTGCCCTATGCCGAACCTGCCACAGTGCGCCAAGTTTTTGAGTGTGAGGCGGCAAGCCATGAGGCCGCAATGACGCTATTGCTTGAACAAGTACGCCAGCACGATAGCCAAGGTTTGCCGAAAGTGGTGATAAGCCATTGTTTTTTGGATGGTGGTAGCGAGTCAGAATCTGAGCGGCCACTGAGCATTGGTGGCGCCGATAAAATATCGCCAACGCTATTTACTGAGTTTGATTATGTCGCCCTTGGACATTTGCACGGACCGCAATACAAAGGTGCAGAGCATGTGCGCTACTCAGGATCGATTTTGAAGTATTCCTTTAGCGAACAACATCAACATAAGTCGGTGACCTTAGTCGAACTTAGCGCGCAAACGCCGATTAAAATTCGTTTGTTACCATTAACGTCAATACGCGATGTCCGCATCTTAGAAGGGGAGTTAGCCACATTACTCGCCCAAGGTAAAACGGATATCAGGCATGAGGACTACCTTATGGTCAGACTCCTTGATAAACATGCTATTTTAGATGCTATGGGAAAATTGAGAGCCGTTTACCCTAATGTGCTGCATTTAGAGCGGACTGGTCTGATGGCGGGGCAGCAACAAGTCACTTTGAGCCGAGATCATATCAAAAAAGGCGAGATGGACATGTTCCGTGACTTTTTCTCTCAAGTATCCGGCGAGTCATTAACACAAGCACAGCAAGCTGTGATGGATGAACTCCTGACTAAGCTACACAATGAGGAGCGCCAAGCATGAGACCACTTAGCCTTTCCATGTCAGCTTTTGGCCCCTTTGCATCGACGCAAGAACTTGATTTTACGGCCTTAGGGACTAATCCGTTATTTTTGATTAATGGACCCACTGGTGCGGGTAAGACGACCTTGCTCGATGGTATTTGCTTTGCCCTCTATGGCAAAACCACGGGTAATGAGCGTGAAGGCAGCCAGATGCGCTGCGATATGGCCGATGATAGTCTGCTAACAGAAGTCACTTTTAGTTTTCAGTTGGGTAATAGCAGTTATCGTATTCGCCGTGTGCCAGAGCAAGACAGGGTTAAAAAAAGCGGTGACGGCTCAACGGTGCAGAAGCCCGAAGCTCAGTTATATAAGATAGACGCTGAGGGTAATGAAAGTTTGCTTGTAGCGAGCAAAGTCTCTGAGGCAACCGCTGAGATTGAAGCCTTAACTGGCCTTGATGTGGAGCAGTTTCGCCAAGTGATGGTGTTGCCGCAGGGAAAATTTCGCGAATTGTTAATGGCAGACTCTAAAGCCAGAGAACTGATATTTAGTCAGCTATTTCAAACGCATATATACCGACGTATTGAAGATTCCTTAAAAAGTAAGGCTGCAGATATCCGCGCCTTAGTGAAAGATCAACGCAGTCGCCGTGATGGCATTTTACAAAGTGCGGGTTTAGCATCCGATGACGAACTTAGCTGTGAATTAGCTAAGCTTATGCCAGAACTTGAAACAGCTCAAAGTGCGAAAGAACAGGCATTACAGCAGCAACAATGGGTGATAAAAACCAGCGATGCCGCCCAGCATTTATTGGCCGAATTTGCGCAGTTTGATGCCTTAACTCAAACGGCGGCAGCCCTTGATGCGCAGCAAGAAAACATGGCTGCGCAAACCTATAAACTGAATTTGGCCAAACAGGCGCAGCACTTGGTACCCATGATTGAGGTGTTTGTGGCCCGTGAGCAGGAAGCCAAGGCGGCAAGTCTTGCCCTTGAACATGCGAAAACAGCATTAATCAATGCTAAAAAAGCCTTCGATAATGCAGAGCTTAAGGCCGCTGATTTGCCCGTGTTGGAAGCGTCGTTACTCGAACAGGAACAGGTTAAACAGCAACTGAATGCCTTAGGGCCGCAGCTCAGGGAATTGGATAGGCTTAATAAAACCCTTGAACAAGAGCAAACGCAGCTAATTAGCGCGAAAACACAACTTCAGAATAGCAAACATGAGTTAGCCACCGTAGTCCAAAAACGCCGTGAATTGGAATCCGATCTGCCGCAACTACAGGCCAACAGCGAAACACGCCTCTTATTGCAACAAGCGCACCAGCAGCAACAGCAATTATTGTCGACTTATCAGCAATGGCAACAAGTGGCGGCAAGGGTATCTTCGACACAGGCAAAACTTGTTGAGGCTAAAGTCAAAGGGCAACAACTCAGTGCTCAGCATCAGCAAGCACAGGTTGCATATAAAGCTTTATTGTTGACTTGGCATCAAGGACAGGCCGCTATTTTAGCGCGGCAATTACAGCAAGATGAACCTTGCCCTGTTTGTGGTAGCCAAACACATCCACAGCCAGCACAAAGCCAAGAGCCACTCCCAAGTGATGAAGTGCTGCAATTAGCACTAGAGGCTGAAACGAATGCCCAAGAAATCCTGAGCAAAGCCAGAGCGGAATATCGTGGGCTACAAACGCAGCTAGAAACTTTGCAACAGCAAGCACAAGATCTCGCGGTCCAATTGGGCACTGCGGTTGATATTCCTTTAGATGAACATACGCATACTTTGTCGCAATACGCTTTCTCACTCACTCAAGCGGAGCAAGCCCATCAGCAGTTACAGCTGTTACAGCAAGAGATTGCATTGTTGCACGCACAGGAAACGCATCTACAACAAAAGCTAGAGCAAGGGCAAACACACGACAGTGCACTGCAATCTAAAGTGGATATATTGCAGGGGCAGTTAGCACACATGCAGCAAAGTGTTCCATCTGCACTTACAACGCTTGAGGCCTTAACTGCAGCAATAGCGCAAAATCAGCAAAGTATTAGCCAAATTAAGCAACAGATTACTAGTGTTAGGGATCTCCAACAACAGACTGGCCAATCTTTTGTTGCGGCTAAAGCGGCACTTAATGGTGCTGAAAATGCTGCTGAGGCGGCATTAGCCCAGCAAACGCGTGCACAGCAGCAACTCAATCAGCAATTAGTCGTAGCAGGTTTTGCCGATCAACAGGCCTTATTTGAGGCCATGCTCGATGAAGAACAACAGCGTGCATTAGCCAGCGAGATTGAGGCTTACCAGCAGCGCAGTGCTTTGACCAAGGCCCAGTGTGAACAGTTAGCGCTTAAGCTTAAAGATAAAGTGCCACCCGATAGCATTAAGCTCGCTGCCGAGCTTGAGTCGGCGCAGCAAGCATTACACGCAGCAGAGCAGGCATGGCAGCTGCTTCACACCCGCACAGTATTACTGATGCAAACCCAAACCCAGCTGAGTATTGCCGATGCAAAAGCTAAGGTTTTGGAAGATGAATATGCGGTTATCGGTACCCTCGCAGATGTCGCTAATGGAAATACAGGTAATAAGATCAGCCTGCAACGTTTTGTGTTAAGTGTACTGCTCGACGATGTGCTGTTGGAGGCAAGCCACAGGTTACATCTGATGAGCAAAGGGCGTTATCGTTTATTGCGTAAGGAAGATAGGGCCAAGGGCAACAAAGCGTCAGGGCTCGAATTGGAAGTAGAAGATGCTTACACCTCCAAAGTGCGTCCTGTGGCCACATTAAGTGGTGGAGAAAGTTTTATGGCTGCATTATCGATGGCGCTTGGTTTATCCGATGTAGTACAAGCCTATGCCGGTGGTATTAAACTCGATACCTTATTTATTGACGAAGGTTTTGGTAGTTTAGACCAAGATTCTTTAGAGCTAGCGATTCGCACTTTAATGGATTTGCAATCCTCAGGCCGGATGATAGGGGTGATTTCCCATGTTTCAGAGATGAAAGAGCAGATAAATACCCGTATTGATATACATAAAACCTCACATGGGAGTGAAATGACGATAGTTTTGCCTTAGTTCAATAAGATGACGACTTTTTATCTGTAACGTATTGTTATTAAAGAGTAATAAACATTTGTTTTTGTTTGTTTAACATCTTGATGAAGTCATCATAATCACTTTAAAGTGCTAAGTAGCGCATGTTTTTCATTAATTGTGCAACTAAAGAGTAAAATACCGTTTGTCATAATCGGTTTTTTGATATAAGTTGGGGAAATTCGGGCTTCCCGCTACACAGTAATGGTTCAAGATATAACGCCAAAAAGATAACGAAAGGTGAAAGCGTTGCAGACAGGCAAACCCAATTTGATCAATTTTTCGCAACCCCGTTTGCAGAATTTATCATCAACTCATAAGAATATTCTATTAGTGGGCGGTTTATTGATCGGTGCAGCTATGCTATTACCGGATAATAACCATGTCGTGCCAACAACTCAGCGTATCCCTGTTGTTCTCGATATTGAGAATATCTTACCTCAGACTTCTGAATCTATTGAACAAGCTGCTATCATAGATAATACGCCTGATTTTGAGCGTATTATCGTTTCTGGAGATACCCTAAGCGGTCTATTTTCAAAAGCAGGTGTTGATCATCAAACTATGTATAGGGTGTTGGAAGCCGATCTCAATATTCTTGCCCTTGATACCTTATTACCTGGTAACCGGATCCAGTTTTGGCTGGATAATGATGGGCAATTACAAAAGTTAGAGTTGTATTTTAATGCGGCACGCCAAGTCGTATTTACTCGTTATGAGGATGGCAGCTTTAACGTTGAAGAAGTCAACGTAGAAGGTGTTTGGCAAAATCGAATTTTAACGGGTGATATTAAAGGTTCATTTTACGTATCAGCACAAAAAATGGGGTTAGCTGCTGCGGATATTCAACGTATTGAAGATTTACTCAAAGAGAAAGTCAATTTCGCGCGTGACTTGCGTGCAGGCGATAAGTTTTCTGTTTTGGTAAATGATCAATATGTTGAAGGTGAAGCGACAGGAAGCAGCCAGATATTGGGCGTAACAATTAAAACTGGCCGTTCTGAAGTGAGTGCTTTTCAGCATACTGATGGTAGTTATTATGATGCGAAAGGGCAGAGTTTGGTTCGTGCATTCCAGCGTATTCCATTAGCTAAACAACCTCGTATGAGTTCTCGTTTTAATGCCTACCGTAAACATCCCATTACTGGTCGAATTTCTCCCCATAATGGTACGGACTTTTCAGTGCCTATTGGTACTAAGGTGATTGCACCGGGTGATGGCGTTGTCAGCTTAGTAACGGATCATCAATTTGCAGGTAAATATATTGTTATCGAACATGGTGGTAAATACCGTACCCGTTATTTACATCTTTCCAAATCCCTTGTACGTAAAGGTCAGCGAGTGACTCGAGGACAAGTGATTGCTTTATCAGGTAATACCGGCCGTTCAACGGGCCCACATTTGCATTATGAGTTCCATATTAATGGTAAACCAGTTGATCCTATGAAAGCGGATATCCCAATGTCTAGTCAATTAGCAAATCAAGAACTGAGAACCTTTACAAATTTGGTTAAGAGCCGCCAAGCTTTAATGGATTTAGGTTAATCAGGCTAGTTTGATACTGTTGATATCGGATGAATTGAGACATAAAGTTTAATCCGGATTACAATAACGTGAAGCTCACCTATGCCGATGAAATAATATATTTCATCGGCATTTTTATTTTAGAGGTTCAATATAATACGGTAAAAATTGAGTATTCTCATTGAGTCAATCTGTCTATCTCTTACAATGGCAATAATGAAAAAGAGGAAACAAATTGTTATAGGCAGTTTAGTAAGGTTATATGACTTATAGAATGCGAACCCATCAATATAAATCTGGTTTAAAACCGTTTTTGCAATATAAGTTATTGTACGTAGCGACTAACTTGCTTGGCGTCGATGAATGGCTTTTAATGCGCACTTACAGAGTTTTCCTTTCAGTGCCGGACACCCACTACATGGAGATTTTTTATAGGGATGTAATGCAAAGCTACGTCCAGAGGGTTGAGGTGTAAGGCGTCTAATAATCACTGGTGATGATAATTTTGCATCGTTTGCGGCAATAAACGTCATCTTAGCGAGCTTTAGTTGCTTTTTTAGGATTGATTTATCGAGAGCGTCTATGGGGGGCTCTGAGATATGTGCAGCTAATAATTTAGCGATGTGTTTGCGAAGTGCTTTTTTACTTTGTATTTTCTCTTTATCAATGATATCAACAATAAAATTCGGCCTTATTTGGTGATATGTCAATTTTGCGCGTGCGCTTGTTAATTTAGCCTGCCTCTTTAGTATCTTTTTTGCTTGTTTTTTACACCATTTATCAAGCAGCTTATCAATTTGACGCTTTTTCATATCATATCGCTTCTTTACTAAAGTGACTTTATGAGTCTAAATGAAAATTATTATCAGTCAAGTGACGGGTGTTTATAAGCGCTAAATTGTTTACAGATTAAGCAGAATAAGGGGATATGTTAGCGTCGATACAAGTTAATAATAAACGTAAATCAAATTCAAACTGGTGATAATCCGGCTCCATATGGATGCACAAATTATAGAAAGCTTTGTTGTGATCTTTTTCTTTTAAATGGGCTAATTCATGTACGACGACCATACGCAACAAAGGTTCTGGTACACGCTTTAAACGCGAAGAAATGCGAATTTCGTTCTTCGCTTTGATTTTATTGCCTTGAACTCGTGCTACATAGGAATGCAAGCCAAGTGCATGATGACTAATGTTAATTTTATCGTCAAAAATCACTTTTGATAATGGTGATGATTGACGTAGAAAACTGTTTTTTATCTCTTGGGTATAGTCATAGAGCGCTTTGTCACTACGAATATCATGGATTTTAGGGTGACGACGCAAAAGTACATTTGGTAGGGTACCTGCATCGAGTAGCTGTTGCACTTGGTCTTGGATATCAGGACTGTAGCCGTTGAGGTATTTTAATGATTGCATAAGTTTCAAGGCTCCGAAGCGGATCGGAGCCCAAATTGTAATTATACCTTACCGAAAATATGGCGATTTTGCTGAGCGTAAGCGGCTTCAAAAGCAGCTTGTTGTACCCGTTTAAGATCTAAACTGTCAAAATCCACTTGGGGAGGATTGCGTTTATTTTGTTCTTTAATGGTCACGGGTGATAACAGATGGACGGGTATATCGCCTAATTGGATGGCAGCTTCTAACTTAAAGCTGGTGGCAGAACCAGCCAATTTACCTTTTTGTTCACGTTCGATGATAACAACTTCATCGACCTTATAATCTTGCATGAGTTTATGAAAAGCAAAATGAAAGTCACGTATAGCCTCGGTAGTTGATGATTGCGAAACACTGAAGGATACCTTACGGCATTCAGGGACATTAAATGTTTCACCTTCATAGCTCAATAGACTGATGATGGCCTCGCCACCTTTTAACTCAACACCACAAACTCTCATGTTACACCTTCAAAATATCAATAATAGCGTTATTGTCGCTGGAATTTAGAACAATGCGCGAATCACTTCCGCTCATTGATGGTTCTAGTTAATAGTCTTGAGCATAACAGCATCAACACTATCAATATTAATTTAAAAATTAAACTTCTTCAGTATCATTATCTTGCAGTAAAGGGGCTGTGGGCTTTCTACGCATTGGTGCATCGCCAATATCGACCCCAGTAATAAAACGTTTATCCCTAGACGGTGGGGCTTTAACCGTTTTAGCTTTGGTTTTTCCAGCAGAAGTGCTGGTTTTTGCAACACGCTTGATTGGCGTTTGCTTAGATAGCTCTTTTAAACCGCTGAATTTTGCTTCTAAACCCGGAATAACACTGATTTCAAATGTTTTTCTGAGGAATATTTGGACTTTCTTGAAGTTATCCCAGTCTTTGGGGCCAACTAGGGATATCGCGTCGCCTTTTGCGCCAGCTCTGCCAGTTCGACCGATACGATGTACGTATTCTTCGGCAAATTTAGGCATATCAAAGTTAATTACTAATGATACATTGAGTAAGTCAAGACCACGCGATGCAACATCGGTCGTGACGAGGATTTGCTGTTGGCCACGGGCGAATTGATCCATGATTTGGTTACGTGCAGCTTGCTTTAAGTCGCCACTCAGTGCCGCAGTCGCAAATCCTTGGGTCGATAATTTTGCCGCTAATCGCTCGGTATCGGGGCGGGTTGCGGTAAAAACAATCACTTGTTTGTGAGTTTCATCCTGAAGTAAGCGAGTCAGCAGGGCTTCTTTATGATCTAAATGATCGCAAAGAAAAATACGCTGATGAATGTCATTGTGCTCGCTATGGGATGCATCAATTGCAACATGTGCAGGATTTTTAAGCAGTGTAGCTGCAATATCATTGATTTCACTGTGATCTAATGTGGCGGAGAACATTAAGGTTTGGCGACGTTTATGATCAGCGGCTTCATTGATCGTTTTAAGCTGTGGTGCAAAACCTAAGTCTAACATACGGTCTGCTTCATCAAGGATTAATAGTTCTAATCCATTGAGGAACAAATGTTTTTGCTCTAAATGATCGGCAATGCGTCCAGGTGTCGCCACGATGAAATGGGGCTCTTTTGCTAATGCTTTAGCTTGATCATTAAAATTCTCCCCCCCAAGTACACTAATCGCCTTGTACTGAGTGTTGGCCACCAGTAAGCGAAGCTGACTATAAACTTGGTGAGCTAATTCGCGTGTCGGTAATAAAATCAATACCCTAGGATCGCGTTTACTGAGTGAGCGGGTGGATATAACTCTTTGCAATGCTGGCAGCAAAAAGGCCAAGGTTTTACCCGAGCCTGTTTTTGACGAAGCCATTAAATCTTTACCTGCCAATGCGATAGGCAGTGCTTGTTCCTGGATGGCGGTGGGTGCGGTGATCCCCATATGTTTTAAGCTTTGTAAAAGACGCTGGTCCAGAGAAAAATCGGTAAATTGCAAAGGTATATCCCCAAAAACGTAGTAAGGGCAGATTATAGCCTTAAAGGGCTGTTCTCAGCTATCCACATTGATAATTATCTCGGTTTAGTACCATTTTGAGAAAAAACAGCGTGGGATAGTTTCACTCAGTAGCATTATTTTGCATTGACATTACAACCTCTTAATTATGTGTATTTCACCATTGACAGCCGATGTGATGGAAACTTAGGTTATTCTGTGTATCGGTCAGTAAAGAGGAAGCATTTTATGGTAAGGGGAACGTCACCCACTATTGGTATTGCCTTAGGTAGTGGAGCGGCAAAAGGGTGGGCACATATTGGTGTATTAAATGGACTAGCGGCTATGGGGGTTAAGCCTGATAAAGTTGCGGGCTGTTCTATAGGGGCGTTAGTTGGTGCCGCATACGCCCATGACCATTTACCTGAACTTGAAGAATGGGTGCGAAGTTTTTCCAGTTGGGATGTTTTAGGATTAATGGATATTCGTTGGCGAAAAGGGGGCTTGATTGGTGGCGATAAAGTCTTCGATGTTCTGCAATCCCGTATTGGTGATGTGAAGATTGAGGAGCTTAATCGTCCGTTTGCTGCTGTGGCAACCGATTTATATTCAGGACAAGAGATTTGGTTTCGCCATGGGGATTTACGCCAAGCGGTTAGGGCTTCTTGTTCTATGCCCGGTATTCTAGCACCCGTTCGACAAGGTGAACGCTGGTTAGTGGATGGTGCTGTGGTAAATCCTGTTCCTGTGTCGGTGAGTCGTGCAATGGGGGTCGATATTGTGATTGCCGTTGATTTAAATGGATATCATCCCGGACGATTACAGGTTTTGCCTGTTAATATGACAAGTCATAAGGCCACTCAAGGAGAAATGGATTTGCCCGCTAGACAGGATACGGGATTTATGGATTTATTTGCCCGTGGCAGAGAATATGTGAGTAGTTTGACGGATAAGTTTTCCCTTGGTACCAAATCTAATCCGGGCATGATTGCTGTGATGTCGCAATCAATGGGTATTTTGGAGCAAAGGCATAAGCGATCGCGTTTAATGGGTGATCCTCCCGATATTTGTATCGTACCCGAAGTGGCCGAGATAGGAACAATGGAGTTTCATCGTGCCAGTGAGGCGATTGCCGCTGGTGAAGCTGCTGTCGCGAAAGTGGCTCATTTGATTGAAGCGGCATTATGGCGGGGAAACGAGCATAGAGAATGAATTATTGATACATTATTTTACAACTCATTGTTTGGCCTATTTTTTGCTTAAATTGCAAATCACTTATCGACGCCAAAGTTTTGACAATGAATTCAATTTTAAACACTCTGAACCTAAATCGTAGCAGTGCTAGCATCATTGATGCTTATGGTGTAAACAGCCAAAAGGCTAGTACAACCAAAACGGATGCTAGTGCTGAAACGACACAAACCCAATCGAGTGTGACTAAGTCCGACCAAGCAAGTTCTGATGAGATTGCCTTATCTCCACGAGCACTACGGGCTCAAAAAATTCAGGCAATGTCGAAGGATTTTTTTGCTGACGGCAAATTCAGCGTTGCCGATATTCCCGCATTAGTTTCTCGATTACAACAGGACGGTATTTTATCCGATTCACAGGTAGAGCGTTTATCTCAAAATGGTATTAAAGTGCCGAGTAAGGAGACGCCAAGCAAACAATCACTGCAGGATTTTTTGGATGATGAATTAAAAACACTCGCCAAAAATTCACCTAATAGCTCACTCATCAACACCTTAGTCGATGCAAAAAGTGTGCTGTCCAATATGGATGATGCCCAGTCACCAGTATTAGCACAAAAAGCCGCCAAGGTATTTGGGCAATTAACAGAGTATATAAACTCTGAACCGCCTATGACCGACAAGCAAAAACAACTTTGGCAAGGGCTTAAATCAACCATGCAAGTAGCGTCATCACTTGGGGCTCAGCAATCTGCATCTGGTCAATTAAGTAGCTATTTAGCATTAGCAAAACGTTAATTAAAAAGTGAATAACTGTGAGCAGAGCCGGTATGTTATCAACTTCTGTGCAATAGCCTGCTTTATGACTTAGGTCAAGGTGTGATGCTCAGATCATTGGGCTTTGCTACAGTTCTTATTTGTTCTTTTCTTCTATCCTAGAAACTATGATCTGGATCATGGAAGTTTCAGCATTGATACCGCTTAATACGCTATATATTGTGCTTATGGATTATTTAATCACTATATGTAGTGTTAATTTTAATCGGGATGGAGAGGAACTGAACAATGCCAGTCGTGATCAAGCGGGATGGTTGCCGCACACCTTTTGATGAAACAAGGATAAGAGATGCAGTGATGGCCGCTGCAAACTCGGTTGGGATAGAGGATGAAGACTATGCTGCGACTGTTGCTGCTTGTGTCAGTCAACGTGTTGCCTCATTAACCGAAGTTGATATTCATCATTTGCAAGATGCTGTAGAAAACTTGCTAATGGAAGGCCCTTATAAGTCATTAGCTCGAGTGTATATTGAATATCGCCATGACAGGGATATTTGTCGCGAAGCGACCAGTAAATTAAATTTAGAGATCCGTGGTCTAGTTGAACAGAGTAATGCCGCGCTGCTAAATGAAAATGCCAATAAAGACTCAAAAGTTATTCCAACACAACGTGATTTACTGGCTGGCATCGTGGCTAAGCATTATGCCAAGAGTCATATTCTGCCAAAAGACGTTGTGGCAGCCCATGAAGCGGGTGAAATCCATTACCACGATCTCGATTACTCGCCATTTTTCCCGATGTTTAACTGCATGCTCATTGATTTGGCGGGGATGCTGACCCATGGCTTTAAAATGGGTAATGCCGAGATTGAAACTCCAAAGTCAATTTCTACCGCGACCGCAGTCACTGCGCAGATCATCGCCCAAGTCGCGAGCCATATTTATGGCGGTACGACCATTAATCGCATTGATGAAGTGTTGGCCCCTTTCGTGGCAAAAAGTTATGACAAACACTACCAAGTCGCGTTGAATTGGCAGATTAAAGATGCCAAAGCATTTGCTACTGCTCAAACTGAAAAAGAATGCCATGATGCCTTTCAGTCCCTTGAATATGAAGTGAATACTTTACACACGGCCAATGGGCAGACACCATTTGTCACCTTTGGGTTTGGCTTAGGGACTTCTTGGGAATCACGCCTCATTCAGCAATCTATGCTCAAAGTGCGTATGGCAGGTCTCGGTAAAAATCGTAAAACCGCCGTATTTCCAAAGCTGGTGTTTGCTATTCGCGATGGTATTAACCACAAGGCAGGAGACTGCAATTACGATGTAAAACAAATGGCACTCAAATGCGCGAGTATGCGTATGTATCCCGATATTCTCAACTATGAACAGGTTGAAAAGGTGACGGGATCATTTAAAACCCCAATGGGTTGTCGTAGCTTTTTGGGTACTTATAAGGAAAATGGTGAGTTAGTCCATGAAGGGCGAAATAACCTCGGTGTAGTGAGTCTTAACTTGCCTCGTATCGCCTTAGAAGCCAATGGTAATGAGGCCGAGTTTTACCGTATTTTAGATGAACGCCTATTACTTGCCCGCAGAGCATTAGATACACGTATCGAACGCTTAAATGGCGTAAAAGCACGAGTGGCACCGATTCTTTATATGGAAGGGGCTTGCGGTGTGCGTTTACGTGCTGATGACGATATTGCGCAAATTTTCAAAAATGGTAGAGCATCGATTTCATTAGGTTACATTGGATTACATGAAACCATTAATGCGCTCTATGGCACTCAATCCCATGTGTTTGATAGTACTGAATTACGGGAAAAGGCCATTGCGATAGTTGCCTATCTCAAGGCTGCGACTGATGCTTGGAAAGCAGAAACCGGTTATGGTTTTAGCTTATATAGTACGCCCAGTGAGAGCCTTTGTAGTCGTTTCTGCAAATTGGATGCGAAGCAATATGGTGTAGTGGCAGGCGTCACTGATAAAGGCTATTACACTAATAGTTTTCATTTAGATGTAGAAAAACACGTAAACCCTTATGACAAAATCGATTTTGAACAGCCCTATCCGGCAATTGCTAGCGGTGGGTTTATTTGCTACGGCGAATATCCCAATATGCAGCATAACCTCGAAGCATTAGAAAATGTCTGGGATTACAGTTATAGCCGTGTACCTTATTATGGGACAAATACGCCTATTGATGAATGTTATGACTGTGGTTTTACTGGGGAATTTAGCTGTACAAGTAAAGGGTTTACTTGTCCGAAATGTGGTAACCATGAGCCAAGCAGAGTGTCAGTCACTCGCCGTGTTTGTGGTTATTTAGGTAGCCCAGACGCAAGACCATTTAACCATGGTAAGCAGGAAGAGGTAAAACGTAGGATCAAACACTTGTAACCATCTTGCATTATTCTTCTGTTAAACTGACCTTGGAACGCAGTACGAGAATACTCTGCTGCGTTGCGTGTTTTAGTCTAAATTGGCTCAAGGTGTTGAACCTAGGACTGAGTTCATGAATTATCACCAATATTATCCCATCGATGTGGTCAATGGTCCGGGAACCCGGGCAACCTTATTTGTTTCAGGCTGTGAGCACCAGTGTCGTGGTTGCTATAATCAAAGTACTTGGGATGTGCGATCTGGTCATCCTTTTGATAAAGCAATCGAAGATCGTATTATTGCGGATCTTAATGATAAGCGCATTGTTCGCCGAGGCCTGTCACTTTCCGGGGGCGATCCTTTATTGCCCGCTAATCTTGAGGCGGTATTAGCCTTAGTTAAACGGGTCAAAGCCGAATGTGAGAATAAAGACATTTGGCTATGGACAGGTTATGTACTTGATGACCTATCTGAACAGCAAAAGGCTGTGCTTACTTACATTGATGTACTGGTTGATGGAAAATTTGAACAAAGTTTAGCGGATCCAAGTTTACCATTTCGAGGTAGCAGTAATCAGATCATACGTTTGTTATAAAAGCGGTAACGAGGATCTGCAACTTGCTGTTATAATCCCAAGCCTTGACACAGATGCTAGCATAATTAGGCTAAGATTTTACTGTGGCTAACATAGGTAATTTAAGGTAACAGAATGAATTTAAAGCAAGAACTGCAGCAGCTTAACGATAAGCTAGATAAATTTCGTCGTAAACTTGCTGCGGCTGAACAACGAGGTGATGAGGCTGTTATTGCTCAGTTCAAACGCGAAATCGCTGCAGTCACTAAGCAAATTAGCAGTGTAAAAGGCCAACATACACGCTTATTGCATAAGCAGGGAGATGATATTAAACATCTGCCTTTTCATCGAGCGTTGACTAAAGCAGAACAAGCGGACATGGGGCAATTGAAAAAGTCCGTTAAGGGTCTGGTTGTGGTTCACCCAATGACGGCACTCGGCCGTGAGATGGGATTAACCGAAGTGACGGGTTACGCTCCTGCGAAGTTTTAAGACTCAAGATACGTAAATCTGGCACGAGTAAATAGGGGAGAACAAGTATAGATTCGAGTGTCGATGATATGCTACTTCCCTCATTGTCAGGTCGGCAATCAGATATAATCAAACCTGATTTATATTGCAGTTGATTGAATGGATTGCCCAATACACTTTAAAATACGGTGCTCGTTGCTTAAGAGCCTAACTTAGTTTTGTTTTTAGGGATGTTTCTTCGTCTCATGGAATGAGAGTTGTCGTTAAGGTTATGTCATGTCGATAAAATATGTCGCGACGTCAAAGTTACCCACTCCTTGGGGTGTGTTTGCTATGCATGGTTTTGAAGATACAGAAACAGGCAAAGAGCATGTCGCACTCACCTTTGGAACACTTAGTGCTGATGAGCCTGTTTTAGGCCGTATCCATTCAGAATGTTTGACTGGTGATGCGCTATTTAGCCTGCGTTGTGACTGTGGTTTTCAGCTACAAACGGCTATGCAAAATATTGCCGAAACAGGTTGCGGTTTTATTTTATATTTACGTCAAGAAGGCCGTGGCATTGGCTTGTTGAATAAGATCCGCGCCTATGAGTTACAAGATAAAGGTGCAAATACGGTTGAAGCAAACGAGCAATTAGGTTTTCCTGCGGATATGCGTAAGTACGATATGATCAAACCCATGCTTGAGCAGATTGGTGTGAAGCACGTACGTTTAATGACCAATAATCCGCGCAAAGTCAAAGCGATGAAAGAGTTTGGTATAGAAGTCGTTGAACGAGTTCCTCTGCAAGTGGGCAAAAACCGTTATAACGAAGCCTATTTAAAAACCAAATCCACAGAGCTAGGCCATATGATGTCCGAATATCATTTTGTAGATGAAGACTAAGTGTTTTGAGCTAATAACTGGTTAAGTCATATAAACTAGGATGGTTTAAGTCAATTGAGCCCTTTTTTTAGCCGGTTATACTTAAAAAATTTACCTGTGTCGGCGTGGCTATTAGGGAGCCTTATTCCTAATGTGACGTTGGCGCAGGTCTATCTATCAGAGCAAGATTTCATCCCTTCTTCACCAACGAACAATCATTTAGCCGCAGAAAATCAGAGTAATCCTAATTCTGTATATGCTTTTGGTAGCTACCTTGGCACAGGGGTTTATCGAGCGGCAGAACAAAATGCTACGGTTGTGAGCGTTCCGCTTTCCTTCGATTTTCAAAAAGACAATGACAGCCAAACATGGCTACGCTTGCCTCTCTCCTTTGGTTTTTTTGATTATTTAGCCCAAGATCTCACCGAAGGTGAATTTCCTTCATCCGTTGGGACTATGACGGTCACTCCAGGTGTTGAGCACCATTGGCAGGCAAGTGAAAACACGCGTATGGAGGCCTATTTTGATGTGGGTTTTGGAACAAACTTCAATACCAGTGAGAATGTGGCAATTTTAGCGACAGGTATAAGTACCTTATATGATTTTACTCTGGGTGGAGAAGAGAGTGTTTGGGTATCGAGATTACATTTTGCTGGCTATAGTGAACGAGTTGGTCATCTCACAGACCAATTTGCAGTACTACAAACTGGTATTGATATAGGGCTTTCACCTCGTTGGCAATGGCAAAATATCCAAGTTCAACCCAGACTATTTGTACTCGGTTATTGGTATTTTAATGCACTCAATTTCAGTAGTGATAGTGAACAGGATACGGTAGTTTCGGGGAGTTATGAACTGGGTGCGACCTTTGCTTTTTCTAAGCCTATAGGTGCAGATTTACTCAGTATCGACCGAATTGGCTTAAGTTATCGCACAGGTGATGGATTAAGCATTTGGCGTTTATTATTTAGTTTTCCTATTTAATATTAATCCAGTTCTAATTCACTTCTACACACTTGAAACCCCGTCAAAGCGCTAAAAAGTTAACATCTTAACCGCTATTTTTTAAACATAGCTATTACCCTGCCGATTTCTGTGCATCCCGCATCTTCTTATCCATTAAGACAGCTATTTGACTACTAAGCTGTAATATTTGCTCTTGGATCAGTTTGCGTTGTTGCTCAGCCGCTTCTGAATTATCACCTTCAAGCTTTGCTAGCATTTCTTGCAAGGCTTTTATCTGCTCTTTTATCCGTTCGATTTGTTGATCAATAGGAGAGGTGGCTTTTTCTGATTCAGCGGCTTCGGCTTGTTGTTTTTTCTCTGCGTTACTTTCTCTTAGTGCGGAGCCAAAATCGGTGGCTAAAGCCGTACGACCAGCATTGGAGATTGATACAGTATCTTGGCTGCTATTCTCTTCAGTGCTATCTGTCGTGGCGGCAGATGATGTTGGAGATATGGCAATATAAGCACTGGATACGGGTTTAAATATAGTGCCACTTGCCGCATTGTTTAATCCATTAATATTCATCGAGGGCTCCTAATTACGCCTGATATGACAAGACTCAACTTGGTATCGGCAGGGAATTAAGATACTAAAGTCATTTTTTATGCGCAACATAATCGTTAAGAAGGTAGCCCTGATGTAATAAGGGCCAAAGCTAGAAATAAAGTGACAGCGACTTAGTTTTTCTTACCCCATATGTGGCTGTTGATATCATCAGTAGGTTGAGACTTATTTTGTACAGATGTTTTTATAGTCTGCCCTTGATTGGCCGAATGAATCTTGTTCGCTTTTTTAGGAGCAGTAGCGGTTACATTTTTCGGTGGGGGTAAAGGTAGCTTATTGGCTTTTAGGTATAAGTATTCTACTTTCTCCCTTGCCCAGTCGGTTTTTCTTAAAAAACGCAGGCTAGATTTAATGCTGGGATCATGGGTAAAACAACGGATTTGTATTCTCTCACCTAATTCTTCCCAGCCGTAACGCTCGACTAAATCAGTCACTATGGTTTCGAGTTTAATGCCGTGTAGTGGGTTATTTGCTTGAGTCATATTCTGTATATTGCAATGAACTATGGTCGAGATTATAACAGTTTTATAGGCAGAATTAGAGGCGTATTTGCTAACATAAAAACAGGCACTGTAATAGTGCCTGTTTAGTATTATCCATTTAGACGTGAAGCGATAAACTTAGGCTTCGTCTGGTAGTTCTGACTCGTTATCAATTTCACCTTTACCTTTCATTTTCACTATCAGTAGGCCAGTGATGACTAAGGTTGAAATTACGCCCGCAACGGTTGATAGGGTCATTGGCAAACCCGCACCTAAGGTGGCTGAGTTTAGCAGGAAGGTGATAACCACGGTTGTCATAAACATTGCTGGAATTGTTGTGATCCAGTGCAGTTTATTATGGCGTAATAGGTAAGCAGAAGCCGTCCATAACATTAATACTGCCGTCGCTTGGTTTGCGACGCCGAAGTAACGCCAAATCACACCAAAATCGACTTGAGTCAGCATGCCACCAATAATAAACAATGGGATAGCTAACACTAAGCGTTTTGGCAGCGCAACTTGTGGCATTTTAAAGAATTCAGCCAAGATCAGGCGAGCTGAGCGGAAGGCCGTATCACCAGAAGTAATAGGTAGAATAATGACACCTAGGATTGCCATAAAGCCACCAACTGCACCGAGTAAACCCGTTGAGGCTTCATATACTACGTTAGCAGGGTTCCCCGCCATGCCAGTGCTAAGACCTTCTACACCACCGAAGTAGGATAGAGCAATTGCACACCATAGTAATGCAATGATGCCCTCACCAATCATGGCACCAAAGAACACGAAGCGGCCATTGGTTTCATTTTCGACACAACGTGCCATTAGCGGCGACTGGGTTGCATGAAAACCGGAAATCGCGCCACATGCGATAGTGATAAACAATGCAGGCCAAAGTGGCATATCTTTAGGGTTTAAGTTTTGGAAGAAATCTCCTGCTTGTACATTAGGCAGTAAAGTATGCTCGCTTGATAAAATAATCGCGAAGGCAAGACCAAATGACATGAAAAACAGTAGCGCACCAAAGAAGGGGTACAGGCGGCCGATAATTTTATCTACGGGGACAACGGTAGCGATCAGATAATAACAGAAGATAATACCAACGAAGATGCTGACATCCCAGCCTGTTAGCTTGCCTAGTAACCCTGCAGGTGCAGAGATAAATACCACACCAACGAGCAACAATAGGATGATGGCAAACACATTCATAAAATGTTTTGCGCTCTTACCGAGGTATTTACCCGCTAGGTTAGGTACGGATTGACCACCGTTACGGACCGACAACATACCTGAGAAGTAGTCGTGTACAGCACCAGCAAAAATACACCCTATGACAATCCATAACATTGCTGCTGGACCATAGAGTGCGCCGAGGATAGGACCAAATATCGGACCAACACCAGCAATGTTCAGTAATTGGATTAAATAGACTTTACCCTTAGACATAGGTACATAGTCAACGCCATCGGTTTGGGTAAACGCAGGTGTTTGACGTTTAGCGTTGATACCGAAAACCTTTTCGACAAAAGCACCGTAAATAAAGTAACCGCCGATCAATAAACCGACACAGAGTAGGAACCACATCATTTTGTTATCTCCCCATTTGAGTTGCGAGGAGTGTAAACAAGTTGTTTACATAAAACAGTGCAATCTTACTTAGTGGTCGAAAATGTAGGGTCAGCGGCAATAGGATGGCTTGAGCGGTTTTTTGTCAACATCAGTCTTTAGATGGAGAGGTACGCTTGTGGGTTATTGGAAACCAAAAAGCTGTTTTAAACTCTTAAGATAACGGCGTGACACAGGCACTTTCCCCCCTGAATGTGTTGTGACTTCTGCTCCAGTATCCAATAATTCAATTTCAGCAATGGCCTTAGGTGCGATTAAGTACTGACGATGACAACGCACGAGTGGTGTTTTTTCTTCGAGTACTTTCAAGGTTAATTGGGTATGGACTTTGCCTTTTGTGCAAGCCACATGGATCCCACTTAAATCACTAAAGACATATTCAACATCCGCGATTGAGATGACTTTCAATTTGCTACCACTGTAGCAGGGCAGGTGCTCCAGACTTGTCGGAGCGATAGAACTCACGGCCTGTGGCGTGAGATTTTTACGCACATGTTTTAGTGTTTGGCAAAGTCGGTCGGCATCAATGGGTTTCAGTAAATAGTCAAAAGCATGATTATCAAAGGCCTTGACGGCAAATTCATCGTAAGCAGTGACAAATACAATTTTAGGTAGGTTATCGGGATCGAGCATAGCAATCAGCTCCATTCCAGAAATCCGCGGCATTTGAATATCAAGGAAAATAAGCTGAGGCTTTTCTTTGGCAATGATTTGTAATGCTTCTATTGCATTGCTGCATTGCCCTATGATTTCCAGATCGGCTTCTTGACTGAGAAGTTCGGTGAGTTCTTCACGAGCAAAAGGTTCATCATCAACAATTAAACAAGTGATCACGTATTGGTTTCCATAGGTTCAATTGGAAGGCGGATAATGACGCGAGTGTATACATCTCGCTCACATTCTACAGTTATGCCGTATTGTTCGCCAAATAGGTTTTGGATACGCTTATGGACTAAGTTCATACCCAGCCCTTCAGACCCCGAAGTCGGCTCATATAAACCAGCATTATCAGTAACATCTAGTTCTAAAATGTTGTTTTCCAATTTGCCTGTTACTTTAATTTGTCCTTGCTCAATCATATGAGATGTACCGTGCTTTACGGCATTTTCAATGATAGGCTGCAAGGTAAATGCAGGTACCTTACAGGGATATAAGGGTTCAGGAATTGCGATGTTGACCTGTAATTTATCAATAAAACGCGCTTTTTCAATAGTGAGATAGGATGCGATGTGATCTAACTCATCTCCAAGGGTAACTAGGCCTGTTGTACGCTTAAGATTAATACGCAAAAATTGTGATAATTGCTGTAATAGCTGTTTTGACATATCAGGATCGCGTTTGATAATGGCACTAATAGTATTGAGAGCATTAAACAAAAAGTGTGGATTAACCTGCGCTTGGAGCAATTTTAATTCGGCTTGAGTGAGTAAATTTTGTTGTTGCTCGAAGCGACCATATAGGATTTGATTCGATAATAGCCGTGCAATACCTTCACCTAACGTTCTATTAATATTCAAAAATAGCTTATTCTTAGGTTCATACAGTTTAATTGTACCTATAACTTCATTATCACTACGCAGTGGAATCACAAGGCTAGAGCCCAATTTACATTGACTTGAAATTGAGCAGGCATAGGGGGTTTCAACGCCATCGGCAAACATCACTTTATTCTGGTTAATGGCTTCTAGGGTTATTTGAGATGAAATAGGCGTCCCTGGAAGATGATGATCAGCTCCTATACCAATAAAAGCTAAGAGTTTTTCTCTATCTGTGATCGCAACTGCACCGACATTGGTTTCTTGGATCACAATCTGTGCAACTTTACCGCTACTTTCCTCATTAAATCCTTTAGAAAGTAAACCTACACTCCGCTCAGCAATTTTTAGGGCCTTGGTTGAAAAGCTCGAGGAAAGCTTATCAAACATGGTTTTTTGATCGCGGATCATACTCATAAATAGAGCCGCGCCGATAGAGTTGACGAGTAACATAGGTGGTGCAATTTGGCGAACCAATTCCCATGCGGCGTCAAATGGGCTTGCAATCAGTAAGATAATGCTCATTTGCATCATCTCTGCGTAAAAGGTGACTAAACAAACCAGCAGTGGATTATAGATAAGTTCACTTTTACCTGCTCTACGCAGATAAAAACCAATCATACCGGCAGACAATCCCTCCATCGTTGTCGATATGGCACAGGCAACATCTGTAAACCCTCCCATAGTATAACGATGCAGCCCACCTGTGAGTCCAACAAGAAAACCAGTAACTGGCCCTCCCAATAATCCGCCGAGTACAGCTCCCATGGCACGAGTATTCGCAATTGCACCGGACGTTTGTTCACCAAAGTAGGTTGCCATAATGCAGAAACAAGAAAAAATCAGATAGATGAAAACCTTGTGGGGCAGCCGAGGAGAGGTCTCGGCAAAAAGCTTAAATAATGGGGTTTTACTGACTAAGTAAACGATCACTAAATACAGCGACATCTGTTGGGTCAGTAATAGGATCAAGGACATAATGGCTCACATTATCGTCACAGATGTCGGCGTACAGATTCAAATTGACAGTATGTGCGCGAGATCAGAGTTAAAATTTAACAGTTCGGATATAAAGAACAATATTAATTGCATCTTTTGGAGAGGGTATGTCCGATTCTGTTCACGGTCATGATGTTATGGCGCTGATGGTAGCCCATGGTGACGCTATTTTAAAGTCTGAATTGATTTCCCTGATGGCACAAACATTTGGTGAGTCTGCTCGCTATCATACTTGCAGTATTGAGGGATTAACTGCATCGGAGTTGATTGATTTTTTAGTGACTAAAGGTAAGTGCCAAGAAACTTTGCAGGGAATGACTGTTGTTGCAGGACGTCAATGTCATCACTGATTATCCTTACTAACTTGAAGTGTGTTCGAGCGTGTTGATATTTAGAGATTGAGATTAAATAACCCTAAGCATCACACGCTTTTGTCAGGTATCTTCTTCCTCTTTATTAATGAGTCGATATTGTTCATCTGTTGAACGATGGCTGAATTCGTCAATTAACATTCGCAGTAACCGCGACTTTGCAATTTTGGTTGCTTTTGAAAGGTTATCGAGCTGGGAGATACTGGTTTCTGTTAGGGTAAAAGTGGCATGTCGATATATTTTTACTGATTTTTTATTTAACCCTTGATTCCCCATTTTTGGGGCTGCAGTTAATTGACTCTCTTTACCCAAGGCGTAATTATTCGCATCTTCGATAAAATCATCCACAGAAATAGGGGTGATAATGTGTTTGGGTTTCTTGCGTTTAAGATCAGTTAAGCTCATAGCTATTTTCTGGTGGTAATGTGAATAATTCATCCACAATGGCACGAATTTCATCAGCGGCTTTTCCATCGGGTTCGATTTCGATGACAGAGGAACCTTTTTCTTCACTATCATCATAAATGTTACGACAAAAAGTGACCGAGTTGAGTACCTTCAATCCAAAGGACTGTACAACTTCTTTGGCTTCTAAAATCCGCTTAAATTGTGTAGGAAGTGCAGGGCATTGCGTGAGCACAATAGTGGCAACCATTTTAGGATTGACCATTTTACAGGTGCTGAGCATATCTTCCATGTGGGGTAGCGTTTTAAGATCCCGCCTTTTGGGTCTTAAAGGGATCACAACATAGGCTGCGACTGACATCGCAGCGCGCATTGCAAGGTTATCTTGGCCACCACAGTCTACTATCACGTAATCGAATCGCTCATTTAAGCTGAGTAAATCGTTACGTATTTTCCCGTAGAGTTGAATACAGTTAATCGGGGGTAAACTTGGGTCATTATTTCTGGCTTGGATCCAATCTGAAGTCGTTCGCTGTGGATCGCAGTCAACCATAAGAACATTGGCTTGAGATTTTTGCTTGATATAAACCGCGATATTTTGTGCGAGACAACTTTTACCGCTTCCTCCTTTCTCTCCGCCTACCAGCAATATCATGGTGACATCCTCTGACTGAATCTTTGAATTAATTCAGTGTAGAACAGCCCCATGAACCCTGCATAGCTCGAATCAAATTAAAGTAATTGCATGGCAATATGATAGCTTTTCTCGTGGCATTGAGCGCAGCGACAGACTTGACCTTTTACGCTATTTTCTTCGGGAGTATGGGGATTGAAAGTGACCTCAACTAGCTCGCCGAGTGCGAAAGGATGTTTATAGTCAAACATGATACCCTTCCTCGCTAAGTCAATACAGACACCATCATCACAATGGCTAACGCCATCTTGATCGATCCAATTTAGGAGTACTCGTTCTGCTTCCATATCGACTCGCAGAGAGGCGCGTTTTTCTTCAAAGCCACTATGATGCTCACCCATAATTTAATTGCCTTGTAAATAATTGATCTTTGTAGAACTAGCATAATTGCTTTTTGGCAGAATACCAATGTGAAAGCGAGGTCTTTGGTAAGAGTTTTAAATAAGGACGGTAGTGCCACTGAATGGGACAATGGCACTGACTCGGGTATGTGATTAGTTGTCGTATTCTTGATTTTTTGGGTAAGGCATTTTCAGTTGGCCCCAACGGATCACAATTACGGTTGCAGCTAAGATTAAGGTTGATAGTGAAATGGCTGCAATCCGCCAATCATCCATACTTTTCATATCCAAAATCAGATAACGCGCTAATGCTACGATAGCAATATACAGTGGCATCCGTACGGGTAATTTACCCGATTCAGCGTAGTTGGCCACCATAGCTAAGACTTCAAGATAAATAAACAGTAAGAGTAAGTCTGCGAGCGCTACCGCACCAGCATTAAAAATATGGACAATTTCTTGGCCAATAGCGACCATGGTTGCAAGAGCAATAATGAATAATACGAAATGTTCTACGGCTTTAAGGCCTTTTGCCCCGTATTGACGATAAAATGGCATATAAACTCCCTACACAATATTTTTATAAATAGTAACAGTAAAAGTGGGTTAATTAGGGAAAAGTGCGTAAATTCTCTGTGACTCAATTCACAAGATAGATATCGGCCACAGTATAAAGAGGGAGGCGTTAATCTATGGGGGCATAGAAAACATTAATGTATCAACAGAACACCGATAATGTTGAACTATTCAGGTATTTAATTTCTATCATCAAAAAGTATACAGGGAGCACAAATTTTAAGTAGTTATGCTATCGATAGGAGTAAGTTAGCTATCAACGAAACTACTTATGTTGGCGTTTTTGCCATTTAAACATAATGGAATATTTCCACAAATTACTGATAAGCAAATAACCAATCGAAGAAAAAATTACACCTAATACCAAACAACCGACTAAAAACGCAGGGCCAATTGTTGTGAGTGATGACTCAATCCATTGCCAACTGGCTTCGAAGGCAAATTCCTGCGGGGCATGATCTAAAATTTTTGCGCCCAATAAATAAGCACCATAAAACATCACAGGCATAGTGAGTGGATTCGTAATCCATACTAATGCAACGGATACGGGGATATTGACATTAAATAGAATGGCAAATGCCGCTGCTGCAACCATTTGGAAAGGCATAGGGATCCATGCGACAAAAAGACCAACAGCAAAAGCGCCGGGGGCGGATTTTCGGTTCAGCGCCCAAAGATTTGGGTTGTGTAGTAAGCGCCCAAATATGCGTAAATGTTTATGTTCACGTAGGGTTTCAGGCTTAGGCATAAATTTTTTGATTAATTTTTTTGGCATAGCTGAAATTGCTGTCTTAACTTAATTCACTATGAATCGATTCATCTTAGGCTTTAGTGCCAGTTTATTATCAGCGATGTTATGGCCATCGTTGCCGCCTGTAGCTTATCTACCCTATCTTTTGGTCGGGGCTTTAATCTTATATCAAAAAGCACCGCTTTGTTCAGGTGTACTCTTTGCAATGCTGTGGCTAACGGTTTTTTGCTTAGGATTATCTAGGCAGGACCTTCCTGTGCAACAACAACCTCTACAGGTGAGGGGCGAAATCATATCACTAGTTAGCCAAAACAGCGACTGGCTTAGTTTGGATATTGCCATCATTAAACCAAATTTAATCTTAAGACCCCGCGCAAAACTAAGATTGACATGGAAAGCGCCACCAGACGTGGCAGTCGGGCAGGTTTGGTTATTCACTATTACACCTAAAAGTGTGTCTAATGTGCTGAACCAAGGCGGATATAATGAGCAGAAGCAATTAATTAGTCAGCATATTGTTGGTAAAGGACGAGTGATAAAAGCGGAATTAATTGAGAGTCAGCCTTCCTTAAGAAATCAACTCGTATCGGCATTAGCTCCTCAATTGGCGCCATTGCAACAGGGAGATCTTCTACTGGCGTTAATTTTGGGAGATAAGCAGCTTATTTCATCTGAACGCTGGCAAATGCTAAGGCAAACGGCAACAGGGCATTTAGTGGCAATATCAGGCTTACATTTATCTGTGGTTACAGCATGGATTTATGCTGTGATGATATTTGGATTAACTCGTTTTGTTCCTCATCCTAGTCGGCGAAATTGGGTTTTTGCGTTGTTACTGTCAGGCATAGGCGCTGCATTTTATGCTTATTTAGCGGGTTTTGGGATATCGACACAACGTGCACTGGTGATGATATTACTCTTAATGTTACTCAGTTTATTAAAGCGGTTTTCGAGTCCATGGGAACGCTTGTTATTTGCTTTATTTATGGTGCTATTGATTGATCCTCTTGCTTGTTTAAGTGCTGGGTTTTGGCTGTCATTTTGTGCATTAGCCATTATTTTGTATACCTTAGAGGCCGCTCCTAAAGTACACCAATTAACTAATGACATCACCCCTTTAGGGCGTGTTCGTGCAGGGTTATTGCAATTTTGGTCTATTCAATGGCGATTGAGTCTTGGGCTTGGATTCGTGCAAGCGGTGCTTTTTGGTGGCATAAGTGCACATAGTCTGTGGATTAATATGCTTGCAGTACCTTGGTTTAGTTTTGTGGTTATCCCCATCGCAATGGCGGGCTTTGTGTGCTGGTGGATTGGTACTGCGCTTGGATTCTCCTGGATGGGCTTACTCGAACTAAGCAATTGGGCCTTGATGCCCTATGGACAATTATTAGCGATAAGCGGTCAGTTACCCATTCATTGGCAAGTGGTCTCCGAAAGTGTATTGGCATTGGCATTGTGTGGACTATTAGGCGGTGTATTATGGCGTTACATCCCTAAACAACGTCTATATTGGCCTTGGCGTTTTATAGTGAGCTTACTCTTTGTTCCGTTTCTCTTATCATTTTTATTAAAATGGTTACCTTTAAAGTCAGCGACTTGGTCAATGCATTTATTAGATGTAGGGCAGGGGTTAGCTGTTGTTATAGAGAAAGAAGGCCGAGGACTAATTTATGACACTGGCGCCGCATTTGGAGAGAGTTTTAGTTACAGTCAACGGGTGATTATTCCTTTTTTAAATGCTAAAGGGATCCGAGAAATTGACTATGTGTTTATTAGCCATAGCGATAACGATCACGCTGGCGGAGCCTCTGCTCTCTTAGCGGCTTATCCTAAAGCTCAATGGATAACCGATGTAACTGAAATAGCTGGAAAGGGCTGTAGACCTCAGCAAATTAACTGGCAGGACCTTAAAATAAGCATCATTTTTCCACAAAAACCAATAGCGGGAAATAATGGTTCTTGTGTCGTGCGCATTGATGATACTCAGCAGCGTGTCTTATTGACGGGGGATATTGAAAAAAATAGTGAAATGAAATTATTAACGCAAGTCAAAATGCAGCCGACGATATTAATGAGTCAAGTCTTAATTGCTCCACACCACGGTAGCAAAAGCTCATCAACCGAAGCATTTATTGATGCAGTTTCCCCTGAGCTTGTTCTTTTCTCCGCGGGGCTCGGAAATCGATACAGTTTTCCTAAACCCGTGGTGGTTGATCGTTATCAGGCGCGGAATATCCCTCATTTAACCACAGGAATAGAAGGGCAGATTAGTGTGATTTTTCGCCATGATGATCGAGAAGTGAAAACCTATAGGCGCGATCTTGCGCCATTTTGGTACAACCGCTTGTTTAGATTTGGTGACTTGATTAATCCAGAGTAGAATGTGCACTTTGCCATAATTTAGTGTTATCAATGACAGCATCTCCTAATAACGAAATGTGGGTAGTTTTCAAACGATTACTGGGCTATCTCAAACCAATGAAAGGCATGTTTTTGCTTTCCGTTGCCGGGCTTATTGTTTATGGGGTCGTCGATGCGGCCTTCATCGCTTTTATCGGCCCCTTTATCGATAAAGGATTTTCAAGTGGTGCCCCTACTGCAATCAGTAGCAGTATTGCCTTGCCGAATAACCAAGGGTTTCATGCCAACAATGATGTGTTAATGATGGCACCACTTGTGGTTATCTTAATGTTCTCCCTACGAGGTCTTGCCAACTTTATTTCAACCTATGGCATCTCTTATATGAGTGCTCGTTTGATCATGGATATGCGTCAGCAAGTGTTTGAGCATTATCTCAGCCTACCCGTAAGCTACATGGATAAAGAAAATACGGGAAATTTAATATCTAAAGTCACCTTTGATACTGAACAGATTGCAAGGGCATCTGGTAGTGCATTGATTTCTATTGTAAGAGACAGTGTTACCGTGATGGGGATGCTAGTACTCATGTTCTACAACTCGTGGAAGCTATCCCTTTGTATCTTGGTAATTGGCCCGCTTATGGGGTTGGTCATGACTATGGTCAGTCGCCGTTTCCGTAAGGTTTCTAAGCAAATTCAAACTGCTATGGGAGGGGTGAGTGCGACCACAGAGCAGATGATTAAAGGCCATAAAAACGTTTTAGCCTTTGGTGGGCAAGAAACTGAAATTGCTCGCTTTGCAAAGGTGAATGATAAAAATCGTAATCAAAATATGAAATTAGCCGTAGCTCAAGCGATAAGTCAACCTGTGATTATGGTGATTGGTTCTTTCGCTTTAGCATTTGTACTGTATGCCGCCAGTTTAGACAGTATGAAAACGGATCTTACCGCTGGGACATTTGCCACTATTTTGGGTGCGATGATGGCCATGTTACAGCCCATCAAAAACTTAACCCGCGTGAATGCTGAGTTTCAGCGTGGTATTGCTGCTTGTACCACAGTGTTTGAATTATTAGATACTTTACCTGAATCCGATACAGGAACTTACACTGTTAAACGGGCTCAAGGTAATTTACGTTTTGATGAGGTTTGTTTTAGCTATGAAGGCCAAGAACGCCGAGCTCTCGATAATGTCAGCTTTGAGGTTAAACAAGGCCAAACTTTGGCATTAGTAGGGCGTTCAGGCTCGGGTAAATCAACCATTGCAAGTTTGGTGACGCGTTTCTACACAGGGTTAGAGTCTGGCGATATTTTGCTCGATGATGTGAGTATTTATGATTACTCGTTGAAATCACTACGTAATCAAGTGGCTCTTGTCTCTCAACAAGTGACTTTGTTTAACGATACTATTGCTAACAATATTGCTTACGCATATCCAGGTGAAGTGACCCGTGGGCAAATCATTGAGGCGGCAACACTTGCCCATGCGATGGAGTTTATCGATCAGCTTCCTGAGGGATTAGATACACAAATCGGGGAGAATGGCGTGCTGCTGTCTGGTGGACAAAGGCAGCGTATTGCCATTGCACGCGCTATATTGCGTGATGCACCTGTGCTTATCCTAGATGAAGCGACTTCAGCGCTTGACACTGAGTCTGAGAAAGCGATCCAACAGGGACTTGATAATTTGCGTCAAAACCGCACTTCAGTGGTTATTGCTCACCGATTATCAACCATTGAAAGTGCAGATCAGATCCTCGTGGTGGACCAAGGTCGTATTGTTGAGCGAGGCACCCACAAATCCTTACTGGAAATGGGTGGTATGTATGCCAAGCTGTATCAAATGCAATTTGGTAACTAGATGCAAACGCTCGTTAATAAAATTTGGTATCAGGGCCATCCATTACAATGGCTGTTACTGCCTTTATCCTTTGTATTTGGATTCATCACCTTTGTGCGCCGAGGTTTATTCCAATTAGGATTAAAATCGCAAACCATACTCCCTGTTCCTGTGATTGTGGTCGGTAATATTACGGTAGGCGGAAGTGGTAAAACGCCAATGGTCATTTATCTGATCGAGTTATTACGTGCACATGGTTTTAATCCTGGTGTGATAAGCCGTGGTTATGGTGCGAATATTGATGGTGTTAAGCAGGTTACCTATAACGCAAGTGCCACCGATGTAGGTGATGAACCTGCGATGATTGTTGCACGCTCTGGTGTTCCTATGGTTGTCGGTTCTAAGCGTGTAGAGGCTGCAAATGTCCTTATCGCTGAGCATGGCGTTGATGTGATCATTTGTGATGATGGTTTACAACATTACGCACTTGGACGGGATATTGAACTTGTCGTCATTGATGGCCAACGCCGTCTAGGAAATGAGTATTTACTACCTGCAGGGCCCTTAAGGGAAGGGCCTTGGCGGCTTAAAGACGTTGACTTTGTGGTTATTAATGGCGGCAATGCAGATGTGGGGCAATTTGAAATGCAACTGGCACCTACACAGGTAAAAGCGGTGGATGGTAATATCATCACCACTGACTTTGATAAATCACAGCCTCTTGTCGCTATGGCTGGTATTGGTAATCCCACTCGTTTCTTCGATTCGTTACAAGCGCAAGGCTATCAAGTGGTGTTATCCCACGGGTTTGATGACCATCAAGCCTACGATAAAAAACAATTATGTGATTTGGCAAAAGACCTTCCGCTGATGATGACCGAAAAAGATGCGGTTAAATGTCGCGATTTTGCACAAGAAAACTGGTGGTATTTGGCGGTCAATGCCAAGCTATCGCCACAATTTGATGAGCAGCTATTAAGCCGTCTTCACGAGGTGGTTGCTGCTAAACAAGGAAACTCTCATGGCATTCGATAAAAAACTTCTGGATATAGTAGCTTGCCCTGTATGCAAGGGAAAACTTGAGTACGATAAAACTGCACAACAGTTGATCTGCAAAGCGGATAAATTGGCATACCCTATTACAGAAGGTATACCTGTACTATTGGAAAATCGTGCCACTCCAATAACAGAAACGGTGTAAGCTAAGCAGTGTTAACCTGTAGTGTATGCGCGTAGTGTCATTTATACGCGCATTTTTTCGTTAAAATTGCACAAATTTTTGTCTATCTGCGTCAGTTGCACCTTCTTTGCATTCTCCGCGTATTTCACCTCGCCCAGACTCGATCATACGACTTAATTCGAAGTATCCTTCGCGGCAGTAACCTGTCATTTCTAACGTTTTTATGAGGCCAAGTTCTACCTGCTGCCCCCAGATTTCGAGTATTGCTTCCTTCTCCTTA
Organism: Shewanella sp. JNE2; assembly: GCF_023159115.1. Taxonomy (NCBI): domain Bacteria; kingdom Pseudomonadati; phylum Pseudomonadota; class Gammaproteobacteria; order Alteromonadales; family Shewanellaceae; genus Shewanella; species Shewanella sp. JNE2. The sequence goes on from NZ_CP096169.1 coordinate 1,719,289, forward strand.
TAGCTTCTACGCAGTTCTTGGGGATCCTGTGATTTTTGACGCATTCGATCTTCATGGGGGAAAGGGCGCTCAGTATTGTCCCTGATTGACGCTTCATCAATAAGATTCGCTTGATAGATAAAGAGTTTCAGACCATCTGCTTTAATATCAGTTGTTAACCTATCTTTTAATTTACCTGCTAATTCAGTTGGATCGATGGGAGCGCTACTACAGGCGATAAGCGATATACAGCTTAGGGCGACAAGGCTGATAGATCTCAATGACATAATCAATTTTTTACTCGTAGGTTATTAACTTCCAGAAGAATACCTTAATATGGAGGCAAATATCATAGAATTATGGCGATTTTTGCTATATGACTTTTTACTGCGTAAGGTCTGATGAATAACGGACATTGAAACAAGGAATAAGCGTTGATGTGGGAGTTTTGGTCTGGTCAACTAGCGCAAATTGAATGGAGTATGAGTTTAGTCCAAGTGATCGCTTTAGCGCTGTTGGTACTCTGGGTTTATATTATTTGGCCGAAGGAAGAGTTACAGCAAGTTGCGAAGGATAAGGGGCTACAGCGGCGATTGCTACTGACGTTGGTCGTCATCAATGCACTATGGCTTTTAAATGCCAGTATCCAGCTCAGTTTGCATTTGCATTTCTTAGGGATAGTGACCTGCTTATTGCTGTTCGGTTGGCGGTTAGCCACAGTCAGTTTGCTATTGCCTTGTGCATTTTTCAGTCTTTTTGTCCTAAAACAACCGGGTGTATTTGGCGCATTTGGTTTATTTGCTATAGCGATACCACTGTTTTTATCTTTCATGTTGTATAGCCGCAGCTACCATCTTTTTCCCAAACATATCTTTGTTTTTATCTTTGTCGGTGCCTTTATTAATGCGGGATTATCAACGGTATTTCACCAGTTTAGTTGGGCAATTTGGTTGTGGTTTTCAGCAGATTATAACTGGGAGTTATTAGTTGATAACTACTTAATTTTAATACCATTGCTGGCTTTTCCTGAAGCATTGTTAAATGGGATGGCTGTTACACTGCTGGTGGTGTACCAACCCCAGTGGTTATTTGATTATTCGGATCGCGAATATTTATGGCGAAAATAAAGTTAGGTTTATCTATCGATAGAAGGCACTTAGCTTGGACTAGGTGCCTTGGATATTTTATGCAAAACGTTGTTCTAAGTAATTGATAATATCTTTAGATTCGTACAACCATTGCACTTGACCATTTTCTTCGATTCTTAAGCAAGGTACTTGCTGTTTGCCACCTTGAGTCATTAACTCATCCTTATGGGGAGATTTTTTCGCATCAAGTGTTTGAATATTCAGCCCTTGTCTAAGCATTGCTCTGCGTACTTTTACGCAAAATGGGCAGGCAGGATATTGATAAAGTGCCATAGCTTGGGTTTCTGCATCAATTTTTTGTTGCTCCTCCTGCGGACGTTGTCGCTTATTAGGTGCAAAAACAACGTTTAGAAACAAAATAATCCGGCCTAAAATCCAGCGAATAATGAACATGAGTACCTCGAGTAAAAGTCGAATTGAGCGCGTTACAGGTGCCTATTATTAAGTACGCTGACGAATCAGTTGGATGTGTCTGATTAGTCTTATATTGTGGACCGTGTGATCGCCTTCGCATAAAGCGGCAAAGTGTAACCTAATGCGCAAAACAATGCACGAAACGGTCCGTAGCTTAAGTTGTAACAAGTGTGGTAGGCCATGAAATATTAGTTAAGCACCATGAAGGAAACGCCCTGCAAATTGCAGGGCGTTTAGCTGCGCGGGAGGTTACGATTTAATCGCGTAATTTATTTTACATCAATCGTCATATTCACTTGGGCAGCGTTTGGGTTCAGTGTGACTCGACTTTCAAGTAAAAAAATTCGCTCTGGTGAAATATCTTTGGCATCGACTAGATAAGCTTTCACTGTTTTGGCCCTTTCTTGAGCGAGATCCCCTAGCATGCCATTGGTGACATTTTGAGCTTTAACTGACAAGTTATAGAGGGCGATATGCCAACGAGTCAGTATATCTTCAGCCGATAATGATGTCTCTTTTGTATCATTCAGTACTGTGTCTTTTACTAATTGCGGATCTGCTTTTACTTCCTGTTCGTACAGTTTTACCAAGGCTTCTGCGAGTGCTCCTTTTGTTGGGAATTGGCTTGGGCTTAAGTCTGTAGGGAGTTCATTAAAAGGAATATTTGCAAGTTTAGCTAATTTACGCTTCATCATACGTTCAGCAATTGCTTGGCTATCGTTAATCGCATCAACTTCACCTTCAATGCTCAGTTTGAGCATAGGTCTATCGATTAACGCATTGGCAAGTTTATCCAAGTTTGCTTGTGCTTTACTATCGAGGATAACGCTTCCTTCACTGAAGCTAATTTTATCTAAAGTTTCATTTGAGCCGACTAAATTCGCGAGGAATGAGAATGGTGCGGTAACGGCTTTAGTGATCACGTTAGTGATGGCTGTCATGATAATACTTCCCACGCTAAAACTGGGAGAATCTAAATCTCCTGAAACTTCCATACCGAGATCGATAACGCCGTTACGGTCTTGCAATAATGCAATGGCTAACGTAATGGGGAGACTTGTGGCTAAGTCACTATTACTGGGCTTGCCGAGTTTTAGTTGATCTATGACTAAGTGATTAGTGCCTTTTAGCTGGTTACGCTCAAGTTTATAATTGAGCGCGAGGGAGAGTTGACCTTTATCAATATAATAACCTGCATAGGTTCCTGAATAGGGATTCACGGATGTGAGTTCAACACTCTTAAATACGAGATCGAGATCAAGATAGGGCATATCCAACAGGGGGTTAATATCCCCCTTTAGGGTCACGGGGGCATATTTATCAATTTTACCTTTGATATCAACAGAAGCTTTTGTTCCTGGAGTTGAAGATAGATGACTTATATGCCCATCAAGCAGTTCAATACCAGAAGCAAAATTGGGCGTTAAAGAATTATCGGCAAAATAGGCTGAGCCTTGACTAAAGCTGATTTTTTGAATGTCTAAACTTAACTCAGGTTTGTCGTGGGTAACACTTTCACGAGTTTGGTTACCCGTATTTTTAATGTCAGAATTTCCCGTTTCGGGGACGGTAACATTAGACGGTGTTTTTACGACCAAAGTGTTATCAGCGGACGTTTCAACAATCAGATTGCTGATATTTGTACTTCTATCCTTGGCAATAACAATTTTAGCGTAGGGCTGATTAAGGGCGAGATGGTCAATTTTTATTTGATTCTTTTGCTGGTCAAAATCTAGCTGATTAATATGCATTTTTTGCCATTTAACTAATGGCGCATTGCGTAAATTATCTAGCACATTCAAGTCATCCAGCTCGACACTGCCGCGATAAATTGCTTGGCCTTTAGCATCGGCATTTACCTGTCCCTGTGAACTCAAGAGGCCACTTTTAAGCTTGATATTTACATAGGGCGCTAAATAAGGTTGAAATTGCGCTAATGCCAGTTTATCCATTTGCAATTTGGCATCAATGGACTCACTGGTTAGATCAACTTGCCCTTGTGATGCGAAACTCCCTTTATCATTGATAGCAAAGGATAGTTCATATTCGATAGGTGCTTTTAAGTCACTCACTATGGTCTTAGTGGCAAAATTGAGTGGGTATATGCGCCATTGTTGAGGTGAAGGCGTGAGTTTTTGTTCACTGAAATTAACATCATAGTTTTCAAGGGTGAGCTTATCGAGTTGGACTAACCATGAGGGCGTGAGTTGTTCACTTGTGTGCTGTCTATCCGCAGTGTTTGCTAAGGTTGGAGATGTCGCCAAATCTTCTTTATTAGTTTCTTCATTTGGTGCCTGAGTGGGATCATTAGCCTTTTTAGCCGTAGACGTTTGAGATTGTGCCATCGATTTTGGGGTTAGGAGTTTTGCAAGATCAACACCTTGTTCATCGAGGATCACATTGAGGGATAATCCATCACTATGTATTTGGTTGATATTAATTTTTTGCCGTTGCAGATCGGCTGCAATGCCATCTATTGCCAGTAGAGGAAGCGTCAGGACTGGAGTGTCTTGGTTTGTCACATTGAGCTTCTCAAGGATCACTTGTCCACGATTAGTCATGACTTGTAGAGAGCCATTATCAGGTAGATCAACCCGATAATGTGACTTTGCACTTATTTCGCCATTTTTAAGCGTAATATCAAAGTGGTCATCGATAAATTGCCACACTGTACTGAGTTTTAACTTTGCGATTTGGATATCACCGTCGAGCATAAACGGGAAGAGTTGAAATTGCCCTTCTAGGCTTATTTCTCCTTCATGGACATCCTTAAATTGCATTGCAAAGTGATTATTGATGACATTTGAGGAGACTATTTCTGTCGAGGCAGAAGGACTGGCCTCTGGAGTGGGTTCTCTTTTTAGTGTTTCGAGCGAGGACGCTAACGTATCTTTCAACGCTGATGTCGTTGTTGTCATTATATAGTCAGTATCTAATTGACTGACTTTAATATTAATGCTTGGGTAATTGATGTTTGCTTGGGTGATATTGTCATCGAAACTAAACTTACCAGCATCTAAGGTAAATAGGCTGAGTAATATTCGCAGCGGTTTAGTTTGCTCATTGGACTGATGTTGCGTTGTGGGGGCGATATTTTCGTTAAGGGTTATCAATATATCGTCAAAATTAAATGCTGCTTTATCTTGTGTTTGAAAACGGTGGATATGAATATTGGGTTCTTGTAGATGAAGATTTTCAATAACCAGCGCCCTTTTAAAAATAGATTGCCAAAAGTTAAGTTGGAGCAGGATCCCTTTACTGGAGACAAAGGTTTTTTCATCTTTTTCGTTAATAGTCAGCCCGTCAATGTTTACTTTAAATGTGAATGGATTTATACGAATGTCATCAATTATCACTTGACGGCCTAGCAATTGAGAGAGTCTTTCAGGTGCGAAAGACACCATACCGAAAGGAATAATGAGCCCTAAGGTCGCCACATAACAACAATAGAGCATCGTGAGATAAACGAGCACCCGTTGGTATCTTGGGCGTTTAAAGAAAGATTTTTTTAAGGTCGAAAGCGGGGAATGCATAGTAGAATCAAGGCTCCGATGCGTAAAGTAGAGTGAAATCTATCAACAAATGGAGCCATTCTAGCGAATAACGCCTGAGTTTACACATTTTGTTTTATGTTTTTACTAGTAAAATCTGGGTGTTACTTTGCCGTAACTCGTTTAACTTTTAGTTGAAATTAAACAATAACCAAAGCTTCACAGATGTTACCTTAGTATTTGTTCTTGCTGAGCTTACCTACTATAGCAGGCCTATTTAGGCGGTGGTGTAGCTTATTGCTGCAATAATGGCGCCCTGTGGATCTTTAATCCAACAAAATCGACCTACGCCCGGAATATCTTCAGGCCCGAAGAGAATATCGCCCCCCAGTTTTTTAGCATTTATGGCGACGAGATCGACATCTGCAACCGTAATATAGCCTGTCCAATGGGAAGGAAATGCTGGAATTAAGTTTTCAGTAATACCTCCAATACTTGAACCTTGGTTTTCAATAATGTGGTATTTTCCATGGGGTGTCCTGACAGTTCTAAATTGCCAGCCAAATATTTCACCATAGAAAAGCATTGCTTCTTTGGTGTTTATGGTAGTGAGTTCGTGCCAGCTTAAGGCTCCAGCAGTGTTGAACGCAGAGTCCATGGGCGCATCCTTTTGTTGTTAGTGTAAATTAATCATCGTAGGTTGAGGGGCATATTACCCACTTAGAGTGTAGTCGAGGCTCATTAAGAATTCATAAGTCGATCTCGAAATCTTCCATCATTTAACGCTGCATTGGATTAAATTAAGTTAATGTTAATAAATGGTATTATGGGAGTTTGTGGTCGTTTTATCTTTAATGTCGATGCAGTATTTATGACGATAAATTTTGATTATTGTATTGAGTAGGGCAAATCAAAGGTTGCCTAGCAATTATCCACAATGGTTGCTTCGACAGTTAGACCTTAATCCTATTCGCTTGGTAATATAGTGTGGTTTTACATCATTTTGATGGTATTGAGAGGGATTTAAGATTGGATAAAAGTTTAGTAACGAATGCATTGGCTGCGCTGTGTATTCTGATTGGCTACGGTATAGGGTCACCCATTTTGTTTAATGTAGGTTTGTTTGCATTATCGGGGGCGATAACGAACTGGCTAGCCGTATATATGTTGTTTGAAAAAGTGCCAGGATTGTATGGTTCTGGGGTGGTTCCCTCTCGTTTTGAAGAATTTAAAGCGGGTATTGCACATTTGATGATGAAGCAGTTTTTTACGACTGAAAATATTGACCGCTTTTTATCTGAGAAAGAAGGGGTCACTAAAATCGATTTGACTCCCGTGATTGATAAGGTCGATCTGGCTCCATCTTTTGATGCCCTTGTTAGTACTGTTGCACAATCTTCTTTTGGTGGCATGCTGGCAATGTTTGGTGGTACAGAGGCCCTAGCACCACTAAAGGCTCCTTTTATTGAGAAAATGAAAGCCTCTTTAGTGGAAATGGCCCAAAGTGAGGAGTTTCATCTGTTACTGAAGCAAGAAATTGAACAGCCTAATATTATGGCCGATTTACAAATAAAAATTGCCAATATTGTTGAGCAGCGTCTAAATGAATTGACGCCACAAATGGTAAAGCAGATTGTACAAGAGATGATCCAAACTCACTTGGGGTGGTTAGTTGTTTGGGGCGGTGTGTTTGGTGGGATGATAGGACTTGTCGCCGCCTTGCTCCAAGGCTAATCTGGTACTTAAAAGCGAGCCAAAACATGGGAGCTTAGGCTTCCATGTTTATCTAAGAATTATATTCACTTACTAAATTCTATTCACTTACCAGAGGCGCTATGAACCATCATCACAGTATTAATTATCTGGAAATACCCAGCCGCGATATAGCGAGTTCTAAGACCTTCTTTAATAAGGTGTTTGGTTGGTGTTATGTGGATTACGGTCCAGAATATAGTTGCTTTATGGATGCAGGCATCACGGGCGGATTTTATCAAGCGGATGTTGATTTCACACTTTTACGTGGCAGCCCGCTGATTGTTTTGTATAGCAATGATTTAGAGAGTACCCAGGCTGCGGTTATCGCAGCGGGAGGAAAAATTACCACAGGGATATTTATTTTTCCTGGTGGGAGGCGATTCCATTTCACTGAACCCTGTGGCAATGAATATGCTGTCTGGTCAGAATGATCCGCTTTCAAACCCTTGTGTCAGGAACTGTTGTTTAAATGAGCAGGATGTTTGCTTGGGGTGTTTTCGACATCTCGATGAAATTTTAGCTTGGCGGTCGATGTCAGAAGAGGAACGTTGTGGTTGCTATGTAAAGATGGCAGAACGCAGGGGAATTCAGCAGGCCAAATGGACGAGTCAAAAATAGTGCGGTGATAGTACTTTCTATCACCGCACATGAGTTTTGTTAGACGGGATCGACAACAATATGTTCTAGTTCAACAGCCGCTATTGTATGTAGCGCATCCATCGTTGCTCCAACTAAACTGATTTTCCCCTGAGATGATTCAATCAATACCGCACGACGAATGTCGCTAAATTCTCGGTTGTGCCGAGTTAAATTTGACAGTGCCATTTGCATCGGCAACATTGAAGGATTAAAGGCCGCATTTTCGGCATAGCGTCCGCAGTAGGTCGCGCCATCATGGGTTTCTAGTACCACAGCGGCAAAGCTTTGAGTATACGGGGCATAACTTAAACCAGCATGATCTAAACCTTCAATAATCATGGGGTCACTGCTATCTAGCACAAACTCAGTTTGCTGTTTTGCAAGCAGCGGTGAGACGACATTTAAATCTTTCGGACCAAATGCATAGGGGAGATAATAAGCAAGTGAATGGCTTTCCTGTGCAGGTAGATGAATTGTAATGTTGGCGCCATCAACCAGCTCATTCATAAATTGCCGACAATGACCACAGGGGCTAGCATTGACAATTATATCAACAATTTGACTCTCACCACTTAACCAAGCATGACTAATCGCACTTTGCTCTGCATGTACGGAATGGAATAAGGCCTCACCGGGAAGTTCTAAGTTTGCTCCCATGTAAATATCACCACTTTTCCCCTTGGCGATTGCGCCTACATAAAACTCGCTTATTGGCGGCTTTGCCAGTGCTGCAGCAATAGGTAATAGTGCGAGTAGTACCTCTGCCTCAGTCATTTTGCTGGCGAGGGTTAATTTGGCAAGTTGCATTGCATCAATGTGGCCTGCAAAGTTTTGATGTAATAGGGGAATAAGTGCATCAGCTAACGGCAGCGGCAGCTGGGTTATGCTACGAATGAATCTATCTTGCATTTCCCGGTTCCTTATTTGTTAAGTTCATGGAAGAACATTCTAGTAATTTTGTTACAACATAAATGCGAGTTAGCTCGCGTTTATGCGGCCCAAGCTGGAAATGAGTTATGTATTTGACCGATTTCACCATACAAATAAAACAAATTTTCGCTGATGCTAGAAAAGTTATAACTCACGTAAATAATGACACAGTGCTGCAAGCAGTTTTTGTTTGTTTTCATCATCTACGGTATTTTGAAGCAGATTCTCAAGCTTCAACAAATAATCTTGGTCGGCGAGGCGATTTTGACAAAATTCACGCCAGCGATGGGATTCTTGATCATCAAGTAATTCCGGATAATTGCGTGCCCTATAGCGGAACAGCATTTCAGGCATACGGACATCGTCAAATTGTAATTCGAGCGCCGCTAGATTCTGCGGTAAAGTGTGGCGGATGATTTCCATTTTAGCTTTATCAGCTGAACTAAAAAAACCACCAGAATACAACATTAAATCAGGATCAACGGTAGTACTTTCACCATCGTGCTCAAATAATTGTGCAAGTTTTTCCCTAAGCTCTGGATGATTCCTTAATCGCTTATATTGCTCCCTTGCGAATGCTTTATCGATATTAAGCCTTGAGGCCTGAGCATCGTCCAAAATTTTAGCCGAGGTAATAAAAGGGCATTTATTGAGATGGATTTGTTTTACTGGGATAGGCAATTCATCTTCGGCAAGTTCGGCTCTGGCGGTATACATCCGAGTTTTAATTTGTTCAATATTTAGATCAAACAACGGACTTAAATCCATTGCTAAATTAACGCAGATAACGGCATTTTTATTGGTTGGATGATGGGCAACGGGGGAAATTAATGTTGTGCAGCCATTACGTGCACTAATTTTCGAACTGACATGCGCCAAAGGTTGCATATTAAGCACATCGATTTGATCACTGACGGCTTGTTTGCGGCGCAGCTCAAAATAGTAGTGATATAACTTGGGTTGTTTTTCTCTGATGAGTTTTGCCATGGCGATGGTCGCATATACATCCGACATCGCATCATGGGCTTTCTCATGGCTTAACCCATTTGCCTGAGTCAGATGTTCTAATTTAAAGCTAGGCGAACCATCATCTTTTAGTGGCCAGTTTATACCGTCGGGTCTAAATGCATAACAAGCTCTGACTAAATCAATGATATCCCAACGAGAATTTCCGTTCTGCCATTCTCTTGCATAGGGATCAATAAAGTTGCGATAAAATCCGTATCGGGTCACTTCATCATCAAAGCGCAGAGAATTATAACCAGCGACACAAGTATTTGGCTGGCTGAAAAGAGCTTGTATACGACCCATAAACTCCGTTTCTGGAATGCCTTTTAAATTCGCAAGTTGTGGTGTAATCCCTGTGATCAAAATAGCTTCAGGTGAAGGTAAGTAGTCAGTTGCTTGCTTACAGTAAAAGGTTTCTGGTTCACCGATGATATTGAGATCTAAATCGGTTCGAATGCCTGCAAATTGTGCAGGTCTATCCCTTGCGGGATTGGCACCAAAAGTTTCATAGTCGTGCCAGAATATGCTTGGCTGGAATGGTATAGACATAAATTAAAATCGAATGACATTTTATCGAATAATAGCATCTTAACACTGAAACTCCTCGGAAGAACATTGACGATATAATTGAAGTTGAGGAATTATCTTGAAAAGATAAGCACCTAATAGATGTTTTTTAGATGTTTTTTCCTGCTTTTGGGCGTTACAATTCGCCCTGAAAAGGGGAGTTAATGTCTTATGTTTCTGCAATATCTCAATGAGCCTATGGTGCTTGATGCCGAGCAAGCATCTGTTTTAACGTTAACATTGCCCTCAGATATCAGTGACTTTATCGTGCTCCAAGCGATGAGTGCGCCGTTACTGGAGCTTATTGTCTTAGACAGTAGACCAAAAATTGCAATCCGTTTTCAGCCATTATTGGAACTGACGGTAAATCCGGCATTATCCCCAAATAGTCAATTTGGCAAGACAATTCCCCGAACGGTAGGGCAAGGGATACGTATGTATAGCCGCATAGGGATCGCACCTAAGTGTTGTACTGATGAATTAAGGTCTGGAGTCTCATTCCAATTAGATTCAAGTCATGGTTTGAATTTTGCGTTACAAACAGCCTCCAAATTTGAACTCATCCCACTCGAAACTGACTTAAGAGCATTATACGAACCTCAAGTGCTACAGATGGCCAAAGCCTTATTGGCACGACAGTATGACTACACTATATCTTCTGAAGCACTTGCTGTGCATATGGCTGAAATAGAACAAGTGAGGGCTGAGTTACACGCGTTTTTACGTGGAGATTTTGGAATTTGTCATCCAAGTTTGGCGCAAGAAGCCGCAAAATTGGAACCCTTGTTGCTGAAAAAATGTCAATGGATGTTCCGAATTTATACGCATATGTTTGAACGGCCTAACTATGGTCGTGCATCAAATGATGTAGAAAATATTGACAAATCACTAAGAAAACTAGAGTGCTATGAGTTGCTCGCATCTCCTGAACTCGTAGAAATGGTTAAACGATTAACGGAAGACGAGATGTAAGCTCGTTTTCCATTTTAGCGACACGAAATAGGGTTTATCTATGCGTTATTTATGTCCACTTTGTTCCGGATTACTTGCCCGTGCCGGAGCTAGTTGGGTGTGCCCACAGCAACATAAGTTCGATATAGCCAAAGAAGGCTATGTTAACTTGCTGCCTGTACAAAAGAAAAACTCAAAAGATCCTGGCGATAACAAACAGATGATGTTTGCTAGGCGGGAGTTTTTAAACGCAGGATACTACCAAATGTTGAGCGATAGAGTGAATGCATTGGCATTGGAATATGCTGCAGGAGCAAAACATATTTTGGATATAGGCTGTGGAGAAGGTTATTACAGTCATAGATTATTTCACGTATTTGAGCAGGACCACCCGTGTGTTTTACAGGGATTGGATATTTCTAAATCGGCAATCAAATATGCTGCAAAACGGTATCCTAACTTACAATTTTGTGTGGCAAGTGCTTATGAGATGCCGATTGCTTCACAAACGGTGGATTTAGCCATACGTATTTATGCGCCTTCTAAAGTAGAAGAACTTCAGCGGATCATGGCTAAAAATGGTGTATTAATCACTGTTTCACCGGGGCCAATGCACCATTTTGCCCTTAAACAGCAAATTTACGCTGAACCAAGGTTACATCCAGAGTCTAATGCGAGTCTTGAAGGATTTGAATGTATTCATCAGCAACGACTGATGTCACAACTGGGATTAAAAAATGCCGAGCATATTTCACATTTTCTAGAGATGACGCCCTATGCATGGAAGTTTACTACAGAGCAGAAGCAATCTTTGGTAACACAAGGGCTAAGTTGTGAGTTAGATTTTCAAATTGAGGTTTATCGTATTGCAAGATAGTCAATTTAAGCTATTGAAATAAGTTATTTAAAGTGCTTAACTGTAACAGCTAGACCGCATGAACATTACGTTCTGCAAGCCGGTTGCAAAACCTAAGTTGATTTAAGCAAAATAAATATTTCAAAGTGTCGCAGTATGTTGACTTATCTTTAGAATGGTTTATAGTCTTACTAGCTTGAAGGTTGGGCTTATATTTATGTGTTCAATACGACCAGTTCGTCCTGTAAACATAAGTAATACCGGCATTTTCCAGCTCCACCGCCGTTAAGGCTTTAATTTTTATTTACAGGATTTATATTATGTCTCAAGTTACTGGTGTTGTTAAGTGGTTCAATTCTGACAAAGGTTTCGGATTCATTGAACAAGAATCAGGTCCAGATGTATTCGTACACTTCCGTGCGATTAACTCTGACGGTTTCAAAACTCTTGACGAAGGTCAAAAAGTGTCTTTCACTGTGACTCAAGGTCAAAAAGGTCCACAAGCTGAAAACGTAACCATCATTGGTTAATTTTCAGTGCAATTAGCCAAGAGCTAATCGCAACGGATTTAAAGAGCTGTGGTTTTCCATAGCTCTTTTTGTTTGTGTTATTTACCTGAATGTTAATCAATCCTGTTTATCTGTTTATCTGTTTATCTGTTTATCTGTTTATCTGTTTATCTGTTTATCTGTTTATCTGTTTATCTGTTTATCTGATTCTCTAATTTCCAATGCCCCAGTTTTAATCTTCACTACTCTCCCCCCTAAAAAGCGTTAGTCGATATCTCATAGTGTCTGGATATTCATTCAACCAGCGAACGCTCCGGTGAGGTATGTTTAAACCTCGTACCACAATAAGACACAGCTAGAAGTAAAATAATCATACGTTCTATTCAGGAAATAATGTTAGCTTATATACAGGGCAAAACTTATACAGGTATTCGATATAACTATCTGATAAAGATAAATAACTAGTCAAAGGCTTCTTAGGGAATTTGATAGTCGTGGATGTTTATCGATAGTGTGACTGTGTGGATTGGACCGTACACTGCTAGTGCTTTGATATCAGGTTCTGAGTACATAGGTGAGAGGACGTCTGTCATTCTTCTCGTTGATCAGTGCTTATCTATTTATTGGTCGTCTGGGCGGCCATAAAACATTCTAGCTTGTGTTCCTTTGCTCTGAGTAATAAAAAAGCCACTCACAGCTTGTGAGTGGCTTTTAAATGCTCGCTTATTAAGATTATGGGCGAGCCATATCCGATTCCGCGCTGTTCGCTAGTTTGACCTTAGGTGCAGAGGTATCCTCGCTCGCAGTATTGTCATACTCGCGTCCTTTTGGCACTTCAACTTGCGTTCTCACCTCAACGACAGGTTTAGTCATATCCGACGATACCATAGCCCCAAAACGACTTGTTGTTTTAGGTTTGCTTACAACTGCATCAGTAACATCAGCCGCTTGTGAATTGACATTGGTGGCCTCTGTTTGAACCTTGGGTTGTGGTTTAACAATGGCTGCCGGTTTTGTCATTGGTGCAGATGCAACTGCTTTAGTTGGTACTTTAGTGATATCTTGTGCAACAGTTGCTTTAACCACTGAGGCGGGTTGTAAAACGACTTGTGGTTCTGTTTTGGCCTCAGCAATATCTTCAACTGTCTCTGCTTTGGTTTCTTCGATTTTTGGCCCTAGCACTTGAGTTTCAGTGGTTTCAGACACAACAGGAGTGATTGTTGCTTCGGCAGCCACTTTTTGAATGACAGGTGTTTCTGCCACAGGAGCGTCTGCAATAGCAATCTTTTCTATTTCTGTAGTAGATGCTGGCGCTGTAACTGGAGCGGTATCTTCCACTACGGCGACAGTTTCTGCCTGCTCAACTGTTTCTGCTTTTACAGCTTCTACCATTGGGGCTGAACTTGGACCCGTAACGTGTGCGCTGTGAGTGACTTCAGTTGGGTATTCTTGATCTGCACCTAATTCGTCGTTAGGAACGAACTGGGCTGGTGCTGAGACGCCTTGATCATCTTCATCACGACGACGACGTTGGCCAGCAGCGCGAAGATGACGTGGACTACGGCGGCTACGACGTTGACCATCTCTTTGTTCGCGTTTTGATTGCTCATCTGCACTAGTGTTCTCATCTTCAGCACTTTCAGCTTCGTTATGTTGAGATACGACAAGAGGTTCAGCCATTTCTGAAGTGTCTGCAGTGACAGTTACAGGTATTTCCACAACATCAACGGAAGCGGTCTCTATTGGTGCTGTTTCAACAGGAGTACCTTCTTCGGCTACCGCTTCTAGCGTAGCTTGAGCGGGGATAGCTTCTTTACGCGGTTGGCGACGAGCTCTTGGTGCTTTGGGTTCAATAGTCGGCGCTTCGGCAGCTACCTCGGCTTTAGCATCAATACTTGCCGCGGCGTTAATGGCTGCAATTTCCGCGAGTACTTCTGCGGCTTCCTCTGGTGCAATTGGGATCGCGTTATCTGGCGTGTTATTGCCATTATCGATACGGACTTTGCGACGCATATTTCTACGTTGACGGCGTTCGCGGGCAACTTCTTGCTTCGGTGCATCGGCCTCTAGATCTGCAATGACTTCTTTTGGAGCTTGAACACGAGGTTTAGTTTCCACTTTCGCAGGACGTTTTGCCGAGTCTTCTTTCTCGCGAACTGTACGTTCTTGAGTTGCTACCGCTACTGGTTCGGCAGTTTTCTTCGCATTGCGATTACGTGGCTCACGGTTGCCTTCTTTCGCTTTATCAGCGTCTTGACTATTTCGAGGGCGACGGGTGTCTGTACGGCGGTTACGGCGATTTGCATTAGCCGCATTAGTATCAGTATTTTTGGTTTCCGTTGTTTTTGCGGGTTCAGCTTTATCACTTGATGCAAATAATGCTGTAATGGTGCCTATCAGCTTGCTAAAGAAACTTGGTTGTGGCGCTTCTATTTTCACCGTTGGTGATGGTGCTTGTTCCACTTTTTGTGGCGCAGCGAAACCTTTTAAAGCAGGCGTTGGCGCAGCAGTACGTTCCAGTTTACGTGGCTCATACAATTTAGCTTCTGGATGTTCGATACGTTTATAGCTAGATTCGCTAATTTCGTCGTCACTACGGTGACGGATCACACGATAATCTGGCGTCATCATGTGCGCATCAGGTATTACATATACTTCGACATCGTGACGTTGTTCTGTGATGCGAATAGCTTTGCGTTTCTCGTTTAACAAGAAAGCCGCAACATCCACAGGCACAATCGCTTCGATTTGTGAGGTGTTTTCTTTGATGGCTTCTTCTTCCATCAAACGTAAAATTGACAGTGCTAAAGACTCAGTACTGCGAATCGTGCCTTGGCCATGACAGCGAGGGCAGATATGCGCCGCAGATTCTTCTAAAGAGGGACGCAGGCGCTGACGCGACATTTCCATTAAACCGAAACGAGAAATACGGCCTAACTGCACTCGGGCGCGGTCGTGGTGAACGGCGTCACGTAAGCGGTTTTCAACTTCACGCTGATGGCGCACAGGCGTCATATCGATAAAGTCGATAACCACTAAGCCACCTAAATCGCGTAGACGTAATTGGCGAGCAATTTCATCGGCAGCCTCGAGGTTGGTGTTAAGCGCAGTCTCTTCAATATCGCCGCCTTTAGTTGCACGGGCAGAGTTAATATCGATAGATGTTAAGGCTTCAGTTGGGTCGATAACTATCGAACCACCAGAAGGTAAACGGACTTCTCGCTGGAAGGCAGATTCGATTTGAGACTCAATTTGGAAGTGAGTGAATAGCGGTACTTCAGCTTCGTAAAGTTTTACTCGCTCAACAAAATCAGGACGAACTAAGGAAATATGTTGCTTAGCTTCCTCATAAATACGGGGATGATCGATGAGAATTTCGCCTACATCACGACGCAAATAGTCACGGATCGCACGTACAATCACATTGCTTTCTTGATGAATTAAGAAAGGAGCGCCTTTGGTTTGGGCCGCTTCAGTGATGGCTGCCCAGTGATGTTGGAGTACTTTTAAGTCCCACTTTAACTCGGCAGATTCTTTGCCTACACCCGCAGTACGTACAATCAGCCCCATACCAGCAGGCACTTCCAAATCAGCCATCGCTTCTTTTAACTCAGTGCGCTCATCACCTTCAATGCGACGAGAAATTCCGCCTGCACGAGGGTTGTTTGGCATTAATACTAAGTAAGAGCCCGCTAAACTGATGAATGTAGTTAAGGCTGCACCTTTATTACCACGTTCTTCTTTGTCAATTTGGACAATTACTTCTTGCCCTTCACTGACGACTTCTTTGATGTTGGGGCGGCCTTGGAAGGAATAACCCTTAGGGAAATACTCTCTGGCGATTTCTTTTAGTGGCAAAAAGCCGTGACGATCGGCGCCATAGTCGACGAAAGCGGCTTCTAAAGAGGGTTCTACGCGGGTAATTTTACCTTTGTAAATATTGGATTTTTTTTGCTCATGACCTGGGCTTTCAATGTCTAGATCATACAGTTGTTGCCCATCAACAAGGGCAACACGCAACTCTTCTGATTGAGTTGCATTGATTAACATACGTTTCATGATGACGTCATTCTTCTTTAAATAGAGGTCATCAAACATCACGTTTCGCTGCATTACGGGCCTAGCAGTGGTCAACTGAGCCTCACGGCTAGTGGCTAGGCAAGGTGCGCATTACTGTTAGACGCAGTCGCTGCGTGTCGCATCCTATTTATGGCTTATTTTTTAATGATTACAAAAACAAGGAATTCGTTGTAAAACATCAACCAACCCCATAAATTCTTTAGTTTCGTTCCGGTAATGCCCAAGTCGAATCGGTTTGTCTGACGACAAGTTAAAATATTCTTCGAAATCTGGGAGGAAAGCATCTGAAAAAACCTATAAAAACAAGGTGACTTTCTCGATTTAATCGTAAAAACGTATTTGTGGTATTTTTACTCAATATACGATTTGCAACTCAATGAGTTGCTATCGAGAAAATGTTTTTTTATTCGAGACACTTTCCGCTTGGGAAAGGGATCTTGTGAACACTTTATTCACTGCTTATCCCTAATCGCTGGTGAAATATAGCAATAATCAAAAAATTCAGCAATGGAAAGGCACAATTCTTATCAGTTGTTGTACAATGGCGACCGTTTTAGTCAGATGGCGCATCATGAATACAATATCCACCCCACAGCAACAGGTTCAATTGATCACGATTGATGAAGATCATTTCGAACAGCGAATCGACAACTTTTTAATGACGGCTCTTAAGGGCGTACCTAAGAGCATGATCTACCGCATCGTCCGCAAGGGTGAGGTGCGGGTCAATAAGAAACGTATCAAACCTGAGTATAAGTTGCAGATGGGTGACATAGTGCGTATCCCGCCCGTCAGAGTGGCGGAGTCGGATAATCGTACCGCGCCTTCAGCCAACTTAAGCAAAGTCTCGCAACTTGAAGATCGTATTCTGCATGAAGATAATCATTTAATTGTGCTGAATAAACCTGCAGGTATTGCCGTGCATGGTGGTAGTGGTGTTGATTACGGTGTGATTGAAGCGCTGCGGTCGTTAAGACCACAGCAAAAGTTTTTAGAGCTAGTGCATCGTCTCGATAAAGATACTTCGGGTGTGTTGTTGGTGGCTAAAAAGCGTAGCGCGCTTAAACATTTGCATGATCAACTTAGATATAAAAAGATGCAGAAAGACTATTTGGCCTTAGTTAAAGGTGAATGGTCTGCTCAAGATAAAGTCGTTAAACAGCCTTTACTGAAGATTACGCTTAAGTCCGGTGAGCGCATAGTGCGTGTTAATGCGGAAGGTAAGCCTTCTGAAACGCGCTTTAAAATTATGCAGCGGTACCAGGGTTGTACTTTAGTGAAGGCGAGTCCTGTCACTGGACGTACTCATCAAATTCGGGTGCATTGCCAATTTGCCGGACATCCTATCGCCTGTGATGATAAATACAGTGAGCAAGGGTTTGATGACAGCGTGCGTTCATTAGGTTTAACCCGACTCTTTTTACATGCCGCTGAATTGATGTTCATTCATCCAGAAAATGATGAAGTGATGCGGGTTTCAGCGCCTTTAGATGAAAATTTGTCGCAGTTACTCGATAAGTTAAAACGTGCGTAATCGACGGGGATAGGTTTCAAGGATGAAGATAAAGCAATACGATTTAGTGATTTTCGATTGGGATGGCACTCTGATGGACTCCATCGGTAAAATTATCACGTGTATTGAAAACATGGCTAAGGCATTACAGTTACCTATCCCAACTGAAAGTGACATTCGCGATATTATTGGTCTTTCTATGACAGAAGCGCTGCGAGTCCTGTTTCCTCGGGGGGACAATCTCAGCACTTCTTTAGCATCTTCTCTGTATCCGCACGCTAAAAATGAGTTAAGCCAAGGCGAAGATGATGAATATCAGCAAATGCGCGCCGAGTTTAAAGCACAATATTTACATTTAGACACCACGCCAACGCCACTCTTTGCACAAGCGCCCATTTTAATCGATGACCTACATACTCAAGGTTATCAATTAGCCGTTGCAACCGGTAAGGCCCGTGAAGGACTTAAGCGTGTCTTTGAGCAAACAGGCCTAGGTCGATACTTTGTTGCGTCACGCTGCGCCGATGAAGTACGCAGCAAACCCCATCCTGAAATGATCTCAAGCTTACTTCAAGAGTTGAATATTGCACCGAACAGAGCTTTGATGGTGGGTGATTCATTGCTAGATTTGACTATGGCGGCCAATGCAGGGATTGATAGCGTTGGTGTCACCTATGGCGCCCACAGTGCCGAAAAGTTGCTGCGGGCAAAACCTATCGCCTTGATTGATTCACCAAAGCAATTACTGCAATACCTCTAAGACTACTATTTAATGCTGAAGTGGCAATAAATGCCGCCGTGCATGAGACTTCCTTATGACCTTTATTTATGTCTCATCTTCTCGTCGATAAAACGACTCGGTAGCTCGGTATTTTTGATACGCGTCATCGATTCAATAAACAGAGCAAAGCCTTGACAAACGTCTAAGCGAGAACATCTACTCCTTGGGCTAACAGCATTTCCGTCAGTAATATCAGTGGTAAGCCAACTAAGGTATTGGGGTCACGGCCTTCGAGCTCTGTAAATAACGCTATGCCCAAACCTTCGCTCTTAAAACTGCCCGCGCAATAATAGGGCTCTTCTTTTTCGACGTAGGCTACAATTTGCGCATGACTAAGATGCCTAAAATGAACGGTAAAGGGTTCAACCTCGGCGGCCATCGTGCCAGTTTTGGCATTATAGAGTGCAAGACCGGTATAAAAAGTGATGGCTTTGCCTGAGGCTTGAGTGAGTTGTGCGACGGCGTTATCAAAATGATGGGGCTTACCGATAATCTTGTCATCAATGACAGCGACTTGATCGGAGCCAATAATCAGGCCATCAGGAAATTGTTCAGCCCCTGCGATGGCTTTCGCTTTGGCTAAGCGCAGAACTAAAGCGTGGGCCGTTTCATTGGTCTGCGCCGTTTCGTCAATATTAGGATTGCAGCATTCGAAGGGTAACCCGAGCTTTTGTAGTAAAGATTGTCGGTATACAGATGTTGAAGCTAAGATTAATTGGGTTGACATAAAGCTAATATCCGCAAAAGAGTAAGTCATATTGTGACCAATCTGTGCTAGGGAGTGCAAGAGTTTCGTATTTGGGCACTTCTTTTGAACGAAAGCGGTTATTTTAGATGGCTTATGCTTGTATGCCTCCACTAGCTTGGGTAGAATTTTGCTTCCGTTAATTTCGATGTTGGGGCTAGAGAAACGCTTAAGTCGCAAACTGGACTTAAGTTAGAAATTTTTCTTTGACTCTAGCGTTTTCAAACTATAATATGCGCGCCTTATGCAAACAGTAAAGATACCGGTTTCAATTGATCCATTTCGTGCTGCCTCAAGCCGCCTTACTTATAATGGGGTTGTGCCTGGGCAGTATTTGAAAAGATTAAATGAGTTATGTGCCGGCGACTGTTCCGATGTGGCAGTGTCGATTGAATGTGGCGTGGATTTACAGGGGATAGTCTACCTGAAAGGGAAGGCTGTGACGGAGCTCACTCTGATATGTCAACGTTGCATGACACTATTTACCACTGAGGTTACGGTCGAGTTTTGCTTCGGTCCATGCCGGACTAAGGCAGAAATCGATGAGCTCCCGGATGCGTATGACCCAATTGAGTGCAATGAAATTGGCGAAGTACGTCTGCATCAATTGATCGAAGATGAATTGATAGTCGCTATGCCGATAATTCCGCTGCATCAAGAAATTGATTGCACAATAGGATCTAAAGACATAGTTGTAGGCGAGATCGAACCCGCTCAAGAGGAGCGTCCAAATCCGTTTGCAGTGTTAGAAAAACTGAAGAGCAAGTAATCTAGGAGACAGGGCCAATGGCTGTACAACAGAACAAAAAATCTCGTTCAAAGCGCGGTATGCGCCGTTCACATGACGCACTGAGCACTGCTCAGCTGTCTGTAGACGCTACCAGCGGTGAAATCCATATGCGTCACAATGTGACTGCAGATGGTTTCTATCGCGGTAAAAAGGTAATCAACAAGTAATTTGTTGGCTTCCTAATGACGAGTCTGACGCTTGCGTTAGATGCGATGGGTGGTGATCATGGCCCCCACGTCACAGTGCCTGCAGCCTTGCGGGCACTACAATTACACTCTTTTCTTCAAATCATTTTAGTCGGTGATAAGACTGAAATTGATGTCTATTTACGTCAAGCAGATCCGCAGTTACTTTCTCGTATTGAAGTCATTCATACCGATGAAGTCGTGAGTATGTCGGATAGGCCTGTACACGCTTTACGTACGCGTAAAAATAGTTCGATGCGTTTGGCTATTGAGTTGGTCCGCGATGCACGTGCGTCAGCCTGTGTGAGTGCTGGCAATACCGGGGCTTTGATGGCTATGGCAAAAGTACTGTTAAAAACGTTGCCCGGCATTGACCGTCCCGCATTAGTGAGCTGCTTACCCGCTGTGACTCAAAAACCGGTTTATTTGCTAGATCTTGGTGCAAATGTTTCCTGCGATTCTGAAACCTTATTTCAATTTGCCGTTATGGGTTCGGTTTTATGTGAAGCGGTTGATAAAAAATCGCGTCCAAAGGTTGCGTTGCTTAATGTCGGCGTTGAAGAAATTAAAGGTAACGATCAAGTTCAGCAAGCCGCACAGTTACTGCAGCATACTGAACAAATCAATTACACTGGTTTTATCGAAGGCGATGAAATCTATTCCGGTAACGTAGATGTCATCGTTTGTGATGGTTTTGTGGGAAATATCACGCTCAAAACTTCAGAAGGCATTGCCAAGTTATTGGTACATCAGTTAAAACGGGGATTAACCCAAGGTTTATTCGTGCGTTTCTTGGCTAAACTTATCGCTCCTCGCATTCAGGCGGTTCTTAGTCAGATGAACCCCGACCACTATAACGGTGCAAGTCTGTTAGGATTGCGCGGAATAGTTGTAAAAAGCCATGGAAATGCGGATGAAACTGCCTATTTACAATCAATTAGTTTGGCAGTAACAGAAGCTCAACGTCGACTCCCTGAAATGATAAAAGATCGTTTAGAGTCGATTCTTTTAGATATAAATAACTGATCCCTCCTTATGCATACAAAAATTCTCGGAACTGGTAGCTATCTGCCAGTGCAGGTGCGTAGCAATCAAGATTTGGAAGAAATGGTGGAAACCACCGACCAATGGATTGTTGAACGTACTGGTATATCAGAGCGCCGCATTGCAGCGTTCGATGAAACCGTTTCAACTATGGGCTATCAAGCGGCATTAAAAGCGCTGGAAATGGCCGGCATAGAAGCATCAGATTTAGACATGATCGTTTGTGGTACCACCAGCGCGCCGAATGCTTTTCCTGCGGCGGCCTGTGAAATCCAAGCTATGCTTGGGGTACATACCATTCCTGCTTTCGATATTGCAGCAGCTTGTTCAGGCTTTGTTTATGCTTTATCTGTTGCCGATCAATTTGTAAAAACGGGCGCCGCTAAAAAAGTATTAGTGATCGGTGCTGACGTCTTGTCTCGTTTATGTGGGCCAGAAGATCGCACGACAATTATTCTTTTTGGGGATGGCGCGGGCGCTGCCGTTATTGGCGCATCTGAAACGCCAGGGATCATTTCGACTCATATTTACGCTGATGGGCGTCAAGGTGATTTGCTCAAATGTGCTTTCCCACCACGTAAAGGAGAAACTTCCGAAGCGGTTGGGTTTATGACCATGAAAGGCAATGATGTCTTTAAAGTGGCAGTGACTCAGTTGTCCCATGTCGTGACTGAGACTTTACGCATTAACAATATCGATAAGTCAGAAATTGATTGGTTAGTGCCACATCAGGCCAACTTCCGCATTATTAATGCTACCGCGAAAAAGCTCGATATGAGCTTGGATAAAGTCGTATTGACCTTAGCTAAACATGGTAATACTTCCGCCGCGTCAGTACCCATTGCATTAGATGAGGCCGTGCGTGATGGACGAATTCAACGTGGGCAATTATTGCTACTTGAAGCCTTCGGTGCGGGATTTGCGTGGGGCAGTGCATTAGTACGTTTCTAAGTTTTTCATCTAAGTGACATAGCATTAGCTTATGTTAGGTGTGTAGATTAATTTCAATAAATTAAGTTCGCCATAGGTAATTTGAATATGGAAAATGTCGCGTTTGTATTCCCAGGACAAGGCTCACAAGCCTTAGGTATGTTAGCCGAACTCGCTGAGTCACAACCTATTATAGGCCAGACCTTTGCAGAGGCGAGTGATGTTCTAGGCTATGATTTATGGGCTTTGGTTCAGCAAGGTCCTGTTGAAGTCTTAAATGAAACGGATAAAACACAACCTGCGTTATTAGCCGCCAGTGTCGCTATTTGGCGGGCTTACGTGGCTTCAGGTAAACCCATGCCAGCCATGTTAGCGGGTCACAGCTTAGGTGAATATTCAGCGCTGGTATGTGCAGGTGTTATTGATTTTAAAGATGCGATTAAATTAGTTGAACTGCGTGGTCAACTAATGCAACAAGCGGTTCCAGCTGGAACCGGTGCTATGTATGCCATTATCGGTTTAGATAACGAAGGTATCGCTAATGCCTGCGCCGAAGCGGCTCAAGGTGAAGTGGTCAGCCCTGTTAATTTCAATAGCCCTGGCCAAGTGGTTATTGCAGGTCAAAAAGACGCAGTTGAGCGTGCAGCCGCGGCTTGTAAAGCCGCGGGCGCTAAAATGGCGGTGGCTTTACCTGTCAGCGTGCCATCACACTGCGCATTAATGAAACCGGCAGCGGATAAATTGGCCGTGGCATTAAACGATGTACCGTTTACTCCCCCAACGATTACTGTGATTAATAATGTTGATGTGGCTTCACCTACCTCTGCCGACGATATTAAAGATGCGTTAGTGCGTCAGTTATATTGTCCTGTTCGCTGGAGCGAAAGCGTTGAATTAATGGCCCAAAAAGGCATTACTCAATTGGTAGAATGTGGTCCTGGTAAAGTATTGACAGGATTAGCAAAACGAATTAATAAATCACTATCAGCCCAAGCGGTTAATGATGTAGCTTCATTAGCGGCATTAACTGAGTAAGGAGTTTGTATGAGTTTCAACCTGAATTTAACAGGCAAAGTGGCTTTGGTGACAGGTGCGAGCCGCGGTATTGGCCGTGCGATTGCCGAAACACTTGTGGAAGCGGGCGCAGTGGTTATTGGAACCGCAACCAGTGAGAAGGGCGCAGCGGCGATCCAAGAATATCTGGGTGACAAAGGTTTTGGTTTAGTGCTTAATGTCACAGATAGTGAATCTGTTACACATTTATTCGCCTCGATCAAAGAAAAAGCGGGTGATGTTGATATTCTAGTCAACAACGCGGGTATCACCCGTGATAATCTGCTGATGCGGATGAAAGATGATGAATGGCAGGATATTATCGACACTAACCTGACATCATTATTTAGACTATCAAAGCCTGTGATGCGTACCATGATGAAAAAGCGTTTTGGCCGTATCATCAATATCGGTTCAGTGGTAGGCACCATGGGTAATGCAGGTCAAGTTAACTACTCGGCAGCAAAGGCGGGTTTGATCGGATTTACAAAATCTCTTGCAAGAGAGGTTGCATCTCGTCAAATTACGGTTAATGCTATCGCTCCTGGATTTATCCAGACCGATATGACTGATGAGCTGACCGAAGATCAGCAAAAAGCTATCATGTCTCAGGTTCCGATGGAACGATTAGGGCAAGCGCAAGAAATTGCCAATGCTGTGCTCTTTTTAGCCTCGGATTCTGCTGCTTATATCACAGGTGAAACTTTACATGTGAATGGCGGAATGTACATGGTTTAAGGGCGGATGGCAGGGATACTGTCTCCAATTGAGTAGTGATCTGCATCAATTGGTTGTTAAATTTTGTGGTTAGACCACGAAAACTAAGCTTGCATTGTCAGCCAAATCTAATAAACTACTCGCAATCTTACGCAAGTGCGTAATTTGAATAGGAAAGAAAACTAATGAGCAACATCGAAGAACGTGTAAAGAAAATCATTGTAGAGCAACTGGGCGTTAAAGAAGAAGACGTTAAGCCAGCGGCATCTTTCGTTGACGATCTGGGTGCAGATTCTCTGGACACTGTTGAGTTGGTTATGGCTCTAGAAGAAGAGTTTGATACCGAGATCCCTGATGAAGAAGCTGAAAAGATCACTACTGTTCAAGCAGCGATCGACTACGTTTCTAAGAATCAGTAATTCTGAATTCTTGAAGACAGGCGGCATTTATTGCCGCCTGTTTTTGTTTTACCCCCGTCAAACTCTGCCCCTGTGCCATTCAATTGTCTCTGGATCGTGTTTTATATTGTTATCCACGAGATGTTGCCCGCAGATTGGCGACTTCTATGCAATAAATTGTCTAATCATAGAAAACCTTGTTTTAGCTATGAGAACTAACAAATTTAGTATTTAAAGGTGACTGCCGTGTCTAAACGTCGTGTAGTGGTAACCGGTTTGGGGTTAGTAACTCCAGTGGGCAATACTGTCGATACTACTTGGAAGGCTTTGCTTTCAGGTAAAAGTGGTATTGCACCTATAACCAAATTTGATGCCAGTGAATTTACCACTCGTTTCAGTGGTTCAGTAAAAGATTTTGATGTTGAGCAATACGTAACGAAAAAAGATGCCCGTAAGATGGACCTCTTTATTCAATACGGTATGGCGGCTGGCATCCAAGCAATCCAAGACTCAGGTCTGGATATGAGCAAAGAAAATCCTGGTCGTGTCGGCACTGCTATTGGTGCTGGTATGGGTGGTATGTGGTTGATTGAACAAGGTCACAGTGCATTGATGAATGGTGGCCCGCGTAAGGTTTCTCCTTTCTTCGTACCTAGCACCATTATCAATATGATTTCGGGCCACTTGTCGATCATGTTTGGCATGAAAGGGCCCAATTTTGCCGTGACGACTGCTTGTACTACGGGCGTACATAATATCGGTTTTGCGGCGCGCACCATTGCCTATGGCGATGCAGATGTGATGGTTGCAGGCGGTGCTGAGGATGTGACATCTCCTTTAGGCGTGGCAGGTTTTGGTGCTGCTAAAGCATTATCGACTCGCAATGATGATCCTACAGCCGCGAGTCGCCCATGGGATAAAGACCGTGATGGTTTTGTGATTGGTGATGGCGCTGGTGTGATGGTGATGGAGGAATACGAGCACGCTAAAGCGCGCGGTGCGACCATTTACGGCGAGTTAGTCGGTTTTGGTATGAGCGGTGATGCGTTCCATATGACTTCGCCACCAAGTGACGGCGCAGGCGCTGCGGCTGCTATGGTCAATGCTATTAATGACGCTAAGTTATCACTAGAGCAAATTGGTTATATCAATGCCCACGGTACGTCGACGCCAGCGGGTGATAAAGCCGAAGCGGCAGCGGTTAAGTCTGTATTTGGCGACCATGCGTATAAAGTGCTGGTTAGCTCGACTAAATCGATGACGGGTCACTTATTAGGTGCTGCAGGAGCGGTTGAAGCGATTTTCACCTTATTAGCATTGCGCGACCAAGCTGTACCGCCAACGATTAACTTGGATAATCCAGATGAAGGCTGTGACTTAGACTTTGTCGCCCATACTGCTCGTGATGTGAAGTTAGATTACGCTCTGTGTAATTCCTTCGGTTTTGGTGGTACGAACGGTTCATTATTATTTAAGAAAGTTTAAAGACCAATATCGCCCCAAAAATGCGCCCTATGGCGCATTTTTTGTGTACTGCGTTTATTATTAAATTATTGATATATTTATTATTAATCTTTGTTCATCTCCCTTGTTTAATCTTTTCTACTACAGATAATGGCAGCCTATTCAGTTTGTAATGGAGCATGTCATGTTAAATCCGGCGGTTATCCCGCTTGTCCCTATAATCGGTGCCTTAACTGCAAATTTGACCGAATTGATCCGTGGCGAGTCTAAGATCTGGCATCCAGAAATGGAAATTGGGATAAAGACCTTCACGTTTGCGATTACTGCCTATGTAGCCATTTGGTTTGCTTTACTGGTGACAGCGATATACTCCGGAGGAACTTCGGATATGTTGGCAGGGTTTGAGGTGTTAGGCTTTTTCCTGTTAGGTTTGGGGATTTATACGTTTGCTAAATGTTCTCGTTTTATCACGAGATCACTTCAGCTATGGATTTATCGTTTAGCTTTACCATGCCTATTAGTATGTTGCACACTCATTACTCACTTTGGCTAAATCGAATTCATTGACGAGGTCAATCGTAATAATTTTTACGCGATTAGCGATTTCTATCGTAAACTCAACTTATTGTGCGAAAACATTAGGCCGCTGAGGCTAAATAAGTTGAGGTAAAATGGCTGGTATCGAGAGACAAAGTACCCTGAGATTTTTGTCAGAGCCTGCGGATGTGAATTTTGGTGGTAAAGTTCACGGCGGCGCGGTGATGAAGTGGATCGATCTCGCGGCCTATGCCTGTGCCGCGGGTTGGAGTGGTAAATATTGTATTACTGCTTATGCGGGCGGTATTCGTTTTGTGCAACCCATTTTGGTGGGCAATATCGTTGAAGTCAGCGCAAAAGTGATTTATACGGGTAAAACCTCTATGCATATTGGTATCGATGTGCGGGCGGGCGATCCTAAAGTATCTGAGCGTCATCTCACCACTCACTGTATTGTGATCATGGTGGCGGTGGATGAAAACGGCCAACCTACGCCTGTACCTGAGTGGATACCTGAGACGGAACATGATATTCATCTGCGTGATTCAGCACTGCGCTTGATGGAAATGCGTAAAAAAATTGGCGCCGAAATGGAAGCACATGTAGTGAAATAACCGTATAAATTGACTCAACCAAGGCGCTTATGGCGCCTTTGTTGTCTCTGCCGAAAAGTGCGTTTGCCACTTGGTTTGATTTCTCACTGACGCAATGCGGGATGAATGTTAAACTGCCGCCACTATTTTTACTGCCCATTCCCCTAAATTAACATCCTCAATTGAACCTATAGATTGAAACACTTACTGGCATTTTTTTAGTATTTGTTATTGAGGTTTTAGCGATAACATATTGGGCAAACGAAACAGAACCCGATTCTGCAATTTCTAATTGATTCACCCTGTTTATCTATCTGAGGATCACTTCATGGCAAAAGTCGCATTTATTGGTTTAGGCGTAATGGGTTACCCCATGGCAAGACACTTACTCAACAAGGGCCATGAGGTCACTGTTTATAATCGCACTTTTGCTAAGGCGCAAGCTTGGGTCGACACCTATGGCGGACGTTGCTGCCCAACGCCCAAAGAGGCTGCAATAGGTCAAGATATTGTGTTTACTTGCGTGGGCAATGATAACGATCTGCGTGAAGTGGTATTAGGGCGTGATGGCGCTATTCACGGTATGGAAAAGGGCACAGTGCTGGTTGATCATACTACGGCTTCGGCAGATGTGGCCCGCGAGCTTGCCAAAGTCTTAGCCGAAAAGGGCATTGATTTCCTCGATGCGCCTGTGTCTGGCGGTCAAGCGGGCGCCGAAAATGGCGCCTTGACTGTGATGGTTGGTGGCGATGAAGCGGTTTTTGAGCGTGTTAAACCCGTGATTGAAGCTTTTGCCCGCTGCGCCGAGCGTTTAGGTGACGTCGGTGCTGGCCAGTTAACTAAGATGGTGAATCAAATCTGTATCGCGGGCGTGGTACAAGGTTTAGCGGAAGCGCTGCAATTTGCCCGTAAAGCAGGGCTCGATGGCGAGAAAGTCATTGAAGTGATCAGCAAAGGCGCGGCGCAAAGCTGGCAAATGGAAAATCGCTACAAGACGATGTGGGGCCAAAGCTATGACTTTGGTTTTGCCGTCGATTGGATGCGTAAAGACTTAGGCATCGCCTTAGAAGAAGCGCGCCGCAACGGTTCACATTTGCCTTTAACCGCTTTGGTGGATCAATTCTATTCAGAAGTGCAGGGCATGGGCGGTAACCGTTGGGATACGTCTAGCTTGCTGGCACGCTTAGAAAAAACGGCTAAATAAGCCATCTTGTTTTAAGAGTCGTCTGTTATAAAAATGCCCAGTCTGCATTAGTATCGAACTGGGCATTTTTGTTTGTATCGTTTTTGACTAGGATATTAATAACTTGGATATTAAATCGTTAGTCTTTCCAACGAATGTGGGTCACTAAACTGTGAGTTTCACCTGGCGCGAGCACGACTTTATCTTCTAATACATTGGCCGCTTCTAGGCAGACCATGGTCAGATAATCCTCTGGATTAAATCGGCCAAGGCGTTGTGATTTTTCAATCCATGGATTCCATAATACCGCGGATTGGCTGTTTTCACGGCTGACTTCGATTGTCCCTTGCGGCGTATGCAATAACTGCACTGGGCCGAGTTCGGTATAGACACGATCTGTCTCGCGATCAAACAGCACTTCATCCGTGGTTTGCGGATAAGGCCCCTCGGCAAATTCGATGTATTTTGAACCACTAAAACCGCTGGCTTTGAGTTGGTGGATATCTTCAATTGGGAAATAAGTGTGCAGCGCTTGGGTAAGCGTCACGGTTTCATCGCCTAAATTGGTATTCACAAGGCTAATGCTTAGGGTATCGCCTAGGGTTAATAACACGCTAACCTCAGTGTTATGCGGCCAATAGACTTTATCTTCTTCGCTGATGGTTAAGCTAAAACGCAAATCTACGAGTTGATTACGCATTTCTACCGATTCCAGCGCCCAAATACGGGTTCGGGCGAAACCGTGTTGGGGAAAGTTCGCTTCACTACTCATGCCAAACCAAGGCCAGCATACGGGTACACCGCCACGGATCCCATTACCGGGTTGATAATCGTCAGCCGATGAAACCCACAGCAAAGGTGGTTTGCCTACGGGTTGAAAATAGTCGATTTGCGCGCCCTGCAAAAAAATTCTTGCCTGACATAACGCCGTATTCACTTCGACATAATCAAGCCCGTTAGCGTGCTTTTTAGTAGTGACAGAACCCATAGTAACAATATCCTTAACTCTGCTGCATATCAGAAAAACAGGCAGTTAGCTTACAAAGTTTTCCGCTATAACATAAGGCTTTGTTGCGATCAATTTACGGTTTTGCTGTTCGTTTGTGTAAACAAAAGTCACTGTCCTTGGGTTCTAGTGCTTCCTTTTTCAACAGATTTAGCTAAAGTGGTCAAAGCATCAAAGTGGTCAGATCACTTAGTTGAGTTGCAGTCTAACAAGAAAAGGGAAGCGATTATGCCAGTCTATCAAGCGCCGCTGCGCGACTATCAATTTATCCTCGATGAGATGTTACATATTTATCAGCAAGATGCACTCAAGGGGTTCGATGAAATCGACCCAGATCTTGTCGATGCGATCCTGCAAGGTATGGCCGACTTTAGTACCGAAGTCATGCTGCCGCTCAATAGTGTCGGCGATCTGCAGGGCTGTAAGTTGGTCGATGGTAAGGTGATTACGCCTGAGGGTTTTGATAATGCCTATCGGCAGTTTGTTGATAATGGCTGGCCGACGCTGACCTGCGATCCTGAATATGGCGGCCAAGGTTTACCCGAAGTGGTGGGGATTTTTGCCACTGAGATACAAACGGCAACCAATATGGCCTTTGCCATGTATCCCGGTTTGACCCATGGCGCCTATGCCGCCATCCATGCCCACGGCAGTGACGCACTCAAGCAAAAATATTTAAGCAAATTAGTCAGCGGTGAATGGACTGGAACCATGAACTTGACTGAGTCCCACGCCGGTACTGACTTAGCCTTATTACGCACGAAAGCTGTGCCAGTATCTGAAGGTGTTTTTGCTATTACCGGCGAGAAAATTTTTATCTCCTCAGGCGATCATCAACTCACCGACAATATAGTGCACCTCGTATTAGCCCGTTTGCCGGATGCACCTGAAGGCGTGAAGGGCATATCTTTGTTCGCCGTGCCTAAAGTATTAGTGAATAACGATGGTAGTTTAGGCGCGCCGAACACTTTATATGCCAGTGGCCTTGAACATAAGATGGGCATTCACGGTAACTCAACTTGTGTGATGGTGTTTGAAGGTGCGCTGGGCGAGCTTGTCGGCGAGCCACACCAAGGACTGCGCGCCATGTTTACTATGATGAACCAAGCGCGTTTAGGGGTTGGTGTGCAAGGACTGGGCGTCTCTGAAATCGCCTATCAAAATGCGCTGGCCTATGCCAAAGACAGATTACAGAGCCGCGCTTTAAGCGGTGCCAAAGCCCCAGAAAAAGCCGCCGATCCGATTTTGGTTCACGGCGATGTGCGCCGCATGTTGCTGTCGCAAAAAGCCTTTAATGAAGGCGCAAGAGCCTTAGTTGGACAACAAGCTTTGTGGCTAGATGAAGCTGAGCGTCATACCGATCCCGTCAAAGCCAAAGTTGCTTCCCAATTAGCGGCACTGTTCACGCCAGTGGTGAAAGGTTTTATCACTAACCGTGGTTTTAATGCCTGTGTCGATGCACAGCAAGTGTTTGGCGGACATGGTTATATTCATGAGTGGGGTATGGAGCAATTTGTGCGTGATAGCCGTATTGCACTGATTTATGAAGGCACTAACGGTATTCAAGCGTTAGATTTAGTGGGGCGTAAGCTGCTTAGCGACCGCGGCGCGGCGATGCAGCAATGGTCGGCGTTAGTGACTGAGTTTATAAAGTCACATAGCACGAATGCGGCGATGCAACCTTACGTGAGCGGTTTAATGGATTGTGCGGGTGATTTGCAAAAGGCCAGTGGTTATTTAGCTGCACAAGCTGCGACCAATCCTGACATTATCGGCGCAGCCTCTATGGCTTATCTGGAGTTGTTTGGGGTGACGGCGCTGGCGTGGATGTGGGCCAGAAGCGCCGCGGTGGCATTAGCTGCACTGGAGCTGGGCACTGAAGAAACCGCATTTTACCAAGCTAAATTGAAAACGGCCGATTTTTATATGGCTTACTGGGCGGTGCAAGGTCGCAGTCTGCGTAAGCAAATTGAGCAGGCGAGTGAGATGCTAACATCGCTTGATGAAAGTATTTTTTAACTTAGTTTCTTTAAACATTTTAAGAGCCAGCATTAGCATGCTGGCTTTTTTTATTGAGAGTTTTGCAGGTTGTTTTAGTGAGAATTATTGAGAATTTCACTGACTTTATATAGACAAAGAAATGGTCTATTCGTGTTGTGGTGATAATGGCGTCGTTAAGGTCAACCTTATCTTTACAATTGCAACAAAACCCCATGGATGTAAATTTAAATGAGAATTATTGTCATCTTTGCGTCAGACTTTATAATGACGACCAATTTAATATGACAAGGGTAAACCGCAGGTTTGCTCAATATTTTGGGGTATCTTGTGAAATCTCGTTTCGCCTATTCATTAATCGCACTCGCTTTAGCTCAACACTCTTGGGTGTTTGCCACTGAAAAACCAATAAAAAATGACATCGAGCCTAGCTCGGATACGGTTCAGTCTGATGTTATTCCTGCTGCTGATGCTTCTGAACCTGACGCTAAGTTAGTGACGCCCGAACGTATTGCTGTCCATGGCCGCGCAATGCAAATGTACGTCGATAAAGAAACAACGATTGGTACTAAGACGGCGATTAATGTGATGGAATTGCCGCAGTCTGTGCAAGTGCTGACCGAGCAGTTAATCGTCGACCAAGCCGCGCGCAATATTACCGATTTATATCGCTCTATTGCGGGCGTGAGTGAGTTCAGTTATTCCGGCGTGACCTTTCGCGGTTTCCGTGACGATGCCAACGTTTTTTATGATGGGGTAAGGGGCGATCCCTATTCGGGGTTCTCAGTGCCGCAACTCTTTAATGTGCAGCGGGTTGAAGTGTTAAAAGGCCCTGCATCCGCACTCTATGGTGGCGGTGAACCCGGTGGCATGATTAACTATGTCACTAAAAAACCAACCTTTATCGAGAGCAAAGAACTGACATTAAGCACCGGCAGCGAGGATATGATCGGTGGCTCGCTGGATTTCACCGGCGGCCTAACCCAAAATCTCGCCTATCGTTTTGGCGCCTATTATCAGCAGGAAGATAGCTTTCGTAATAATGCCGATAGCCAAAATGCCGAAGTGGCGGGTGGGTTACTCTACGAAATCAGTGATGATACTAAGCTCACCACCACCTTCGATATTATTAAGCAGGATTTAGGCGGTAACCGACTTCGCGGTGTTCCCGTCGATGATGCGGGCAATTTCCTTGTCGCGCCTTCCTATAATGCCAATGAGAAGAGTGACTTCCAGAAGATGGATGCATTGGTGCTGCAAGCGATTCTCGATCATCAATTTACCGATAATTTCTCGGTCAAGACTCAAGTCCGCTATCTGAATAATGATTCGGATCAGCAATACCATGAATCGAGAGGTTGGGCGACCTTAGATGCCAATAAAAAGCCCATTATGGGTGATGGCACTATTAAGCGTGAATACCGTGTGCAATCAAGGGCTAATGATGAGATCAGTTTAACCAATGATTTTGTCTACGCATTCGATGCCTTAGGTTTTGAACATGAATTCCTGTTCGGTGGTGATTACCACTACGTCGAAACCGAATATCACTATAAATTGGCGACCTCTAACGAGGGTGTCGGTAACCTGAATATTTTTGACCTTAATTATGGTGAAACCAACCCAAGCACTTATAACCTAAAAGATAAAAATACCGATGGTATACGCGCTAATCGCTATGGCGTTTATGTGCAGGAACATCTGCACTTTAACGAACAGTGGTCATTGATCGCTGGGCTTCGTTTTAGTCAGTTTGATGAATATGATAAGGCGACGGGTTTTTCCTTCAGCGATAATGCGATAACACCAAGGGCAGGGCTTAATTATCGCCCAATCGATTCAACGTCCTTTTATTTGAATTACTCAGAGAGCTTTAATCCCACATCTTTAACCAATCAAGCTGAGAATATTGGGGATGGTTTCCTCGATCCTGAAACCGGTAATCAAATTGAGTTAGGGATGAAAAATGAATGGCTTGATGGCCAGTTTATGACCACGCTCGCTGTATATCGCATTGAAAAGCAAAATGTTGCCCAAGCTAACCCTTTAGATACTGGCGATGACGATGGTATTCCTGCAATGCTTAATTTTGGTGAAGTGCGCAGCGAAGGCATTGAATGGACGCTGGTGGGGGATTTAACCGATAACCTGACTGTCACGGCAAACTATGCCTATAACGAGACCGAAGTGATTAAAGGGGTGACTGATGACAGTTTAACCAATACCTTCGATAGTAAACATTTTGCCAATGCGCCGCGTCATCAAGCGGGGATATGGACCCGTTACGATATCAATGCACTCAATTCGGCGATTGCCTTTGGTATGGATTACGTGGGTGAGCAGTTCAGCCTCGATGGTCAAACGGTGAAGCCCCATACGATTTTTGATATGAGCTGGACAACACAGTGGGATCAAACTCAAGTCCGTTTAAATCTTAAAAATATCTTCGATAAGGAATATGCCGTCAGTGGCTTTAGTGAGCGTAATGGTCATTTCCCCGGTGAGCCACGCAATATCACGCTTGAGCTGAGTCATAAGTTTTAATGTATTGATGTGAAAAGAGCTTGTTCGTTAAGGATGATGAACAAGCTTGAGCGAATGGGCCAATCTTGCGCGAATAATCACCCGTTGCTCTGCCTGTATTCTTGGCTTTTGCGCGGATTAATCCAGTGAGGCTTATCATCTTAATAGTGTTTATCTATTAAGGTGATAGCTTCTATCCGTTATCCTTTCTCGTTTAGCTTGTTTAGACTCGCCTTATATGAATTATTCGATAAGGTTTTCCTATGCACGCCGCCAGCCAGTTAACCACAATAGACGCTCAATCTAACGTTAGCCCACAGGTGGCCCTGATTGCAGAAGGTGGTGGTCAGCGCGGTATATTCACCGCAGGCGTGCTCGATGCTTGGCTCGATGGCGGATTCGATCCCTTCGATTTATTTATTGGCACGTCGGCAGGTTCGCAAAATTTAACCAGCTTTTTAGCTAGACAAAAGGGTTATGCCAAACGCTTGATCCGCGGTTTATCGCGCCATAAACGCTTCTATCGACTCGGTCGCGGGTTAGTCGGCGGCAATGTGGTCGATTTAGATTGGTATTTTGATCAGACGCGACAGGGGATGTTTAAATTAGATCTTAATGCGGCGACGGCCTCACTCGGTCATCGGCAGTTACTGATCACCACCACGAATGCCAGTGATCGCAAGGGTTATTTTTTAAGTCCAAGCAGTAAAAGCCAGTGGCGCGAATTGTTAAAAGCTTCTAGCGCATTACCATTTTTGTATAAACAAGGGGTGAAACTCACGCCTTGGCTGAGTGACAGCGCCTGTAATAGTGACAATGCCTGTAATAGCGACAAGGCTTCTAATAACGGCGCGGCTAATCATAACGCTTCTGATAATAGCGTCTCTGATCACGGTGCAGCATCAAGCGAAGGTATTGACAGTGATTTTTATCTCGATGGCGGCTTAGCTGCGCCTTTACCTGTGCGTGAGGCCTATCGTCGTGGTGCCCGCAAAATTGTGGTGATCCGCACTGTGAGCGAGGATTTTCAGGCGCAATCGGCTTGGGTCCATAAATTAAAATCGTGGATTTGTGTTTCTGGCTTTTGCCCGAAAACCATAGATTATTTAGTGCAACATGAACAAGCCTATCAGGATGAATTGGCGTTTATCGCTAATCCACCAGAGGATGTGGAGATAGTGCAGATTTTTGCTACTGAAAATTTGCAGAGTAAATTGCTGGGCAGTACCGATACGGATTTACGCCATGATTATCATGCGGGGCTGAGTGCTGGAAAGCAGTTTTTAACCCAAGATCCGATGGCGTTGACGCAGAGGAATACTTATTTTCAAGCTCAAGTGCAAGCCAATGCGCATACTCAAACTCAAACTCATATTCAAGCTCACTCTCAAGCTCACTCTCAAATCCAGCCACTCAGTGCGTTGTCGGCCTAGTTTGGTTTTGAGTTAAGCCATAATGTTGTGCGTGAGTAAGCAATAAAAGTAAAAAGTATCAAAATACAAAAGCCACCTAGGGGTGGCTTTTGTATTTGTTCGGTAAGTCTGTCGCACTAAGTGCACTTAGGTTGGGGGCTGAATCAGTTAGTCAACCTAGTTTATGAATGGAGTCCATCAATGTTAGACCATTAATAACTTGCGGTATGCACTGAGCGTACTGCTCGGCCCGATGGGTCGATAATGCCGCGTAAGCTTTCGTCCCAAGCTAGTGCTTCTGGTGTTGAACAGGCGACGGATTTACCGCCTGGAACCGTTTCTGCAGCGCCGCTCAGTGGATAATGTTCCTCAAAGAAGCAGCGATAGAAGTACGCCTCTTTGGTTTCTGGCGTGTTATAGGGGAAGCGGAATTTCGCATTTGCCAGTTGCAAATCATCGACCTGCGCCGCCGCTTGTTCTTTCAAACCGTCAATCCAAGAGTAGCCCACGCCGTCACTGAATTGTTCCTTCTGACGCCACGCCACTTCTTTTGGCAATTTATGCTCAAAGGCTTTACGCAGAATGTGTTTCTCAATACGGCCATCCTTAGACATTTTCGCTTCAGGGTTGATACGCATTGCCACATCCATAAACTCTTTATCGAGGAAGGGCACGCGAGCTTCTAATCCCCAAGCGGCCATGGCTTTGTTGGCACGCAGACAATCGAACAGATGCAGTTTATCGAGTTTGCGCACTAATTCCTCGTGGAATGCCTGTGCGTTTGGCGCTTTATGGAAGTATAAATAGCCGCCAAATAACTCGTCAGCACCTTCGCCCGATAACACCATTTTAATGCCCATAGCTTTGATTTTACGCGCCATTAAATACATTGGCGTGGCAGCACGTATGGTGGTGACATCGTAGGTTTCTAAGTGATAGATCACTTCTTTAATCGCATCTAAGCCTTCTTGGAAGGTGAAATGGATCTCATGGTGAATCGTACCAATGGCATCGGCGACTTTTTTGGCGGCGATAAGATCGGGCGCACCTTTTAGACCGACGGCAAAGGAATGCAACTGTGGCCACCAAGCGTTGGTCTCACCATCATCTTCAATTCTGCGCTTAGCAAAGGTTTGGGTGATGGCGGAAATGATCGATGAATCTAAGCCGCCTGACAGCAACACACCATAGGGCACATCTGACATTAATTGACGTTTGACCGCCGCTTCTAATGCGTCACGCAATTCTTCTTGGCTGGCTGGATTATCTTTAACTGCATCATAGCTTTGCCAATCTCGGCTATAGTATTTAACGGCTTCACCATCCTTTGAATAAAAATATTGGCCAGGTTGGAATTCTTCTACGGTTTTACACACTGGCATCAAGGCTTTCATCTCTGAGGCAACATAGAAGTTACCCGCAGCGTCACGGCCTGTGTATAGCGGGATGATACCCATGTGATCGCGGCCGATAAGGTAACTATCTTGAGCTTTGTCATATAACACAAAGGCGAAGATACCGTTTAATTTATCTAGAAATTCAGTGCCGTATTCTTGATACAGCGCCAAGATCACTTCGCAGTCAGAGTTGGTTTGATAGCTGTACTTATCGCCTAACTGGGCTTTCAATTCTTTATGGTTATAGATTTCGCCGTTGACCGCGAGGATCAAACTGCCATCTTCAGTCAGCAGCGGCTGGGCACCGTGTTCAATGTCAACAATCGCTAAACGCTCATGGGCAAGAATCGCTTTATCGCTGGCATAAATACCTGACCAGTCAGGGCCACGATGGCGCATAAGCTTAGACATTTCTAGCGCGACTTGGCGCAGTTGTTTGGCATCAGATTGGATATCTAAAATCGAAAAGATTGAACACATAGTACAACTCCCACACTGTCTGTCATTTGAGGATGTCTCAATTGAGGTTTAATGTGCCAGCTATTTAGCGTTTTGCCAAACACTATTTTTGATGATTTATCTATTTATTGGTGATTTTATTGATTTTGATGTTTGTGTTTAATGATTTTATTTGAGAATAATTCATTAAAATTGAGTTATTTTTGATTATTTGTTTTTATTTTTTGATTTGGCGCGGGGAGTTTTGGGGAATTCACAATGTGTTTTGAAAAAGTGTCGATGATAGAAAAACCGCTAAAAAAGACCTTAAACAATGAGTTGTCACGTTTAAGTGTTTTATTTTTAATCAATTAATGCGCCGAGTTTGACATCAAAAAATGGTATAAGCCTATTCAGAATTGTGTGGCAGGATGGATATTTCGCGATAACGGCATTGTTTGTGAGCTGAAAACAAAAAAAGCACGTGAATGGTTCACGTGCTTGTAGGTCTTGTTTGGCGCTTTGGCTGGTGGAGGAGACGCTTGGCGCTTTATTTCGCAGGTTCTACTAGCAGGCGCCAATAAGAGACGACTAACTAAGCCGCCTCGCACAAGCTGTCACTGATACAAGCTGCTATTTTGCGTCCGTTACCAGCGTTGTTTTGGCTGGGCGCAGGCTATTGAATTCTGTGCCTTGATAGTATCCCGGCCAATCTTTACTGTTGCCCAATGTGCGTGTGACTTGGTAGTAGATTTGCAAGTCTTGCAGCGCGCCACTTAAATCCCAATCTTCACGATATTCATCGCAGACATTGTGATAGCAGCCTTTCATTGTGGCTTGCATCTGGGTTTTATAGGCAGCCGTGGCCTCATCTATGGGATCGCTACCGCCGCCGGCAAAGACTGCGGGTACGCCCAGTTTGGCAAAGCTGAAATGATCTGAGCGGAAAAAACCGCCCGAAGCGGGATTTTTTTCACCCATGGGGATACGATTTTGTTGTTTAGCTGCATCGATAAGGTAGGTTTCTAACTCTGATTTACCTTTGCCGACAATGGTAAAGTCTTTGGTTTTACCGTAGATATTGGTGCTGTCTAGGTTTAGCACTGCCACGGTTTTGTCGATCGGATAAAGTGGATTAGCGGCATAATAGCGCGAACCGAGTAAGCCCTGTTCTTCACCTGTTGTAGCAATAAAGGTGACCGAACGGGCTAAACCGTGGCCTTGTTTGACATTATCGACAAGCTGTCTGGCGATTTCTAAAATGCCTGCAATACCCGAGGCATTATCCATGGCGCCGTTATAAATTTGATCGCCTGTTTTCGTTTCATCTTTGCCTATGTGATCCCAATGGGCGGTAAAGAGGATTTGTTCATCTGCTTGTGTGTTGCCGGGAAGTGTGGCGACCACATTGTAGCTATTCGCATATTCGGCTTTGTTTTTAAAAGCGATGTTGGCCGTTTGCTCAAGGGGTAAATTGATTGGGCTGTCGGCGGCGCGCGCCATTAAATTAGGCAGTGATAAACCCGCTTTATCAAAAATTTGCGTCGCGGCATCTAAGGTGAGCCAGCCTTCGACTTGCACTCGACTATCTTGCTCGGCTTTACTTAGCACCAGATCTTGCTGTGGTCCAGTCCAACTATTTTCTATCACGGACCAAGGGTAAGAGGCGGGCTCGGTATCATGGATAATCAGTGCGCCAAGGGCGCCTTGGCGGCTCGCTTCCTCAAATTTGTAGCTCCAGCGGCCGTAATAGGTCATGGCTTTACCAGTAAATTTCCCTGAGTCAGGGCGAGCAAAGCCGGGATCGTTCACTAAGATCACCGCAATTTTGCCTTTCATATTGAGATCTTGGTAATCATTCCAACCATATTCAGGGGCGTTCACCCCATAGCCGACGAAGACTAATGGTGCGTTCTCAACACGAATACCACCGTTATCGTGGCGACTGTTGAGGACGATATCTTGTCGGTATTTAAAGGGTAACCCTGCCAGCGTGACTTGCTGCGCTTCATCTGCGGTATAGCTCACCATAGGCACAGGTTGTAAAAAGCTGCCTTGGTACGCGCCCTTGAGTCCCATCTCTGTAAAGGCTTTGGTCAAATAGTCCAAGGTGAGTTTTTCACCGTGAGTGGTCGGCGCACGGCCTTCAAATTCGTCGGATGATAGGGCTTTAATATCATTTCTAAAACGTGCTTCATTCATTTGCACGGGTTTAAGTGCGGCACTGTTATTGGTATCAGGTTGTGCCGAATGAGGGCTACAGGCACTGAGCAAGGCTAGCGCGCATAACGGATACAGACGTCGCATAGGTTAATCCTACTGTTGTTTTAATTAAGGTATTTTAGATTTCTGTTAATCAATCAGAAGCGAGACTTATCATGAAGCAAGCCGCTGTGAGCCACAAGGCTGAGAAGAAGGCGAATATGTTACTTAATGTTGCTTTACCCTATGCAATACGCCTTTGGGCGAGGCGTGTTACATAGGTCATATTTCCCAATTGTAGGAGCGGGTTTTACCGACAATCACAAAGTCGGGGTTGATATTGGTAATGAGCAAGCCTGATAAAATGAGTTAACCATTTGTATCACAACAATTCTATGATGTGTTTAGCAAGGGACTCCACTCTAGTGGTAACTAGTAAAGTTTATTCATATCAACATCATAGCCAGCTTTCTTCATTTCTAATGCAATTTTTGTTTTCCAGTCTTCTCTAATGTATACAACACCACTAATATCATTTGGTATTTCAATACCCTCAGCAACTAAGGGTACTACATTTTTTCGAGTTAGCTTACCTATCAATAAACCATGTTCAAAGACAACATTTTGTCTTGCTCTAGCTTTTAGGTTACCGGTTTCTGCTTGCGCTTTTACCTCACCTAAGTCATCTGCAGTGTATAGAACGATAGCGAAATCTGTAGTATCAGAATACTCTTCGATTTTCTCGATGATTGTAGTGCTTCCACCACTAGCTTGTTCGTGAAGAATGATTGGCTCAAAACCTAGCTTTTGGATAAAGCGTGCCGTTTCATGCTTAACTTCGTTGTTATGGCCGTGAACAATAAAGACATTTTTGGATTTTTCTTTGGGTGTTGTTTCCACTTGTTTAACTTCCTTATTGATTGGAGTGAAATCATACTCATTATTTTGTATATCAAGAATTAACGAATCTAAAAATGAATCAACTTTGATACCCGTGTTTCTAATAAAGTAGTCAGCATCCGACTCCCCATACCTAGTTTGATAAATTTCATATGGAGAGAATAATTGATTGTAGTTTTTAATTGCTCTTGGTAATTGCTTTTTGAAGTATTGATGTAATGCTCTCTGCCAAGCACTGAAGCGTTGTTCTCCAAATTCTTTACTGCGTTTTTGGTAGGCTGCTACGACGACTTCGTCTACTAAACGCTCTCTAAATTTTGTTAGCTCTTTGATAATCTCTTGCTTGTCCATCAATGCCTCACAAAACAATGTTATTAGAAGCATTCTATCTCGTTATGCGGATATGGCAAGAAGTAGGGAGGGGTAACTGGCTGTTTTACAATGAAGTTTGTGATGCCGTTCTAAAGGTGTTACTAGCCACTTCATCCAAAATTGAAATTATCGCAGCTTTTAATCCACTTTAAAGGGGCGCTTAGAAAACCATATCGATCTGTGAAATTAACCTGACACAGAATTATGAACAGCCTCTATTTAGTTTATATTGCCCAGAGCCGTAAGCACTGGGCACATATTGGGAAATGAGCTTAATTAAAGTGAAGATTTAAACAACGTCTATATCGCCCGCGCAGGCAAACACATGGTTTGGTCGGAAGGGCTCTTTATCAATATCTTCGAGCTTACTCACGCCGCTAGTGACCAGAATGGTCTCAAGCCCAGCTTGGAAGCCCGCCAAAATATCGGTGCGCATATTATCGCCTATGATGACAGTATCTTCCGAGTGGCCATCAATATGATTAAGCGCTGAGCGAATAATCCAGGCACTCGGTTTGCCCACGTAGAAGGGTTTTTTACCGGTAATACGTTCGATGGGAGAGCATAGCGCGCCACATGCAGGACTAAATGCTGGGCCGTGAGTATCTGGATTGGTTGCAATAAAGCGCGCACCGCGAGCCACAAAACCTGCAGCCTTATGGATCATCTCCCAGTTATAGGAACGCGTTTCTCCAATAATGACAAAGTCGGGATTAATATCGGTAATGGTAAAGCCCGCTTTGTAGAGTTCATGGGTGAGGGCGCCTTCACCGATAACAAAGGCCTTGCTGCCTTCTTGGTGTTTTAAAAAGTCGGCGGTTGCCATGGCGGAGGTATAAAAACATTCTTCAGGAATATCCATACCGGCAGCACTTAAGCGGTTTTGCAGATCCTTACCCGTTTGTACTGGATAGTTGGTGAGAACGACTAATGGATTGCCTTGCGCTAAAATACGTTGGATAAATTTGTCGCTGCCGGGGATCAGTTTATTGTCGTGCAGTAGTACACCATCGATATCACAAATAATATTTTTCATCTAATAGTCTCTTGTCATGCCGAGCAAAATTCACTTTTTGTTGGGTTATCTAATGCCACATTGTCCTAAAAAACAATGCTTTTGTAGAAAATAGTTAAAAAAATAGAGACCCGCAGGTCTCTATTTTTGATTGATACGACTTACTGTCAAGTGGAACTAATCAGGCGCGTAACCGCTTGGGCCGATAAGGTTGCCATCAAGATAGGCTTGGCCGTTTTGCATGTTAAGACGTTGCTGACTAAACCATTTCACCACGAGTGGATAAATCGCATGTTCTTGCTCATGTACGCGGGCGGCAAGCATGTCCGCCGTATCGTCTTCATAAACAGGGACTTTGGCCTGTAATATCACAGGGCCTGCATCAAGCTCAGGCGTGACAAAATGCACGCTAGCACCATGTTCGCTGTCGTTAGCGTCGATGGCGCGTTGATGAGTGTTTAAGCCAGTGTATTTGGGTAACAGCGAAGGATGGATGTTGATTATCCGGCCTAAATAACGATTGACGAGGTCATCGGTTAAGATCCGCATAAATCCCGCTAATACGATTAAATCGGGTTGATACTGTTCAATCACCGCGATTAAGCGTGCATCGTATTCAGAGCGAGATTCACCTTGATGCGCTATCACGCAGCTAGTATCAATTTCATTATAATGGGCGCGAACTAGGCCATAGGCATCGGGTTTATTACTGATCACTCCGACAACTTCGGCCTGCAGATTATCGTCACAACCGTCGATAATCGCTTGCAGGTTACTGCCATTTCCGGAAATTAATACAACTACACGACAGCGCTGGGGCATTACAGGATCTCCACTTGCTCTTCATTGCCTTCTCGATGTGCAATAGCACCGATAAGCCATGCTTGTTCGCCTTCTGCTGCCAGTAATGCAAGTGCTGCATCCACTTTATCGGCAGGTAGCGCGACTATCATGCCGACGCCACAGTTGAAGGTACGATACATTTCGTACTGGGCAATATTGCCATTTTCCATTAACCAACTGAAAACAGCAGGCCATTGCCATGAGTCGCCTTGGATAACCGCTTTGCAATTATCTGGCAATACGCGGGGGATATTCTCCCAGAAGCCACCGCCAGTAATGTGCGCCATCGCATGGATATCAGATGCTTCAATCAGTTTGAGCAATGATTTTACGTAAATTTTGGTTGGCTCAAGGAGATGTTCAATTAGCGGTTTGCCATTGAGATCTTGCTGAGGGTCTGCTTGGCTTACTTCTAATACCTTACGGACTAAAGAGTAACCATTTGAATGAGGGCCGCTTGAGGCTAATGCAATAAGTGCATCACCCGCTGCCACTTTGCTACCGTCAATGATGTCGGCTTTTTCAACTACACCGACGCAGAAACCCGCTAGGTCGTAATCTTCACCTTCATACATGCCTGGCATTTCAGCGGTTTCACCGCCAATTAACGCACAACCAGATTGGAAACAACCTTCGCCGATGCCATTCACTACAGAGGTTGCAGTTTCAACATCGAGTTTGCCCGTTGCATAGTAATCGAGGAAAAACAGTGGCTCAGCGCCTTGAACGATAAGATCGTTCACACACATAGCAACTAAATCGATGCCAACAGTGTCATGTTTTTTATAATCGATAGCTAAACGTAATTTAGTACCAACACCGTCGGTGCCAGAAACTAAAACGGGTTGTTTGTATTTAGTGGGGATTTCACACAGAGCGCCAAAACCACCTAAGTTGCCCATAACTTCTGGACGACGGGTACGTTTTACGGCGGCTTTAATGTTACTTACCAGTGCATTACCTGCATCAATATCAACGCCGGCATCTTTATAGCTCAGTGGGGTAGGAGTGCTCACGGAGGGATCCTCTCGGGTACATCGTTATTGGATTTTATGCGGCGGTATTCTATCAGCTTGTGCTAGGGGTCGAAAGCCATGATTTGGATTTATCCCATTTGGTGAGATATTTTTGCTATCAACCACTGTGAATTTGCTGTTGATACTGTGTAATTGGTCACAAAAGAGTAAATAGGCGCGCGTATCTTAACCAGTGGAAACCTTTTCTTGGGAGATCGCTCACGATTAGACCGAATGGCAAAACTTTATGTTTTACCCAATAAACAAATCAACTAGAATCTGAAAAATTTGCCTCAAAAAATAATATCCGCGAACAAAAGTAGGAGAGAAAAATGAAAGTTGTCGAGGTTAAACATCCGTTAGTGCTTCACAAAATCGGCCTAATGCGCGAAGGTGACATTAGCACTAAGCGTTTCCGTGAACTGGCTGCTGAAGTGGGCAGTTTATTAACCTATGAAGCTACCGCAGATTTCGAAACCGAAACTGTTACGATTGAAGGCTGGAATGGTCCGGTTGAAGTCGATCAAATCAAAGGTAAAAAAGTCACTGTCGTGCCAATTTTACGTGCGGGTTTGGGTATGATGGACGGTGTACTCGAACACATTCCAAGTGCGCGCATCTCTGTTGTGGGTATTTACCGTGATGAAGAGACCCTTGAGCCTGTGCCTTATTTTGAGAAGCTGGCGAGTGATATGAACGAGCGTATCGCCTTAGTTGTTGACCCAATGCTCGCTACCGGTGGTTCT
Source organism: Shewanella sp. JNE2 (assembly GCF_023159115.1). Lineage (NCBI taxonomy): Bacteria > Pseudomonadati > Pseudomonadota > Gammaproteobacteria > Alteromonadales > Shewanellaceae > Shewanella > Shewanella sp. JNE2. The sequence goes on from NZ_CP096169.1 coordinate 1,763,417, forward strand.
ATGATTGCGACCGTCGATTTATTGAAAAAGCGCGGTTGTACTTCAATTAAGGCCTTAGTGCTAGTGGCTGCGCCTGAAGGCATTAAAGCCTTAGAAGCAGCGCATCCTGATATCGAGTTATATACTGCGGCTATCGATAGATGCTTAAACGAGAAAGGTTATATCCTGCCAGGTCTTGGCGATGCAGGTGATAAAATTTTTGGTACTAAGTAATCGTCCTTTCAGCTTAGCATGACGATTCATATAGCCTGTTAATATTAGGGTGTTTGATCATAAAGGCCGAATCGCATTGCGATTCGGCCTTTTGTTTTGTGTTTACATTGACCCGTTGTTAACGGCTATAGCACCATAGCGGCAATCCAACCAAACACTAACAACGGAATATTGTAGTGAATAAAGGTTGGGATTACGCTATCACGTATATGATCGTGTTGGCCGTCGGCATTTAAACCTGCTGTGGGGCCCAAGGTGGAATCTGACGCAGGTGATCCCGCATCACCTAATGCTGCCGCTGTACCAACTAATGCAATTGTTGCCGCTACAGAAAAACCAAAACTTAATGCGAGAGGCACGTAAATAGTCGCAATAATAGGAATAGTCGAGAAGGATGAACCTATTCCCATCGTGATCAGCAAACCGACAACGAGCATCAAAAAAGCAGCAAGGGCTTTATTGTCACCAATCATCTCGCCAAGTGACGCAACAAGTGTACCGACTTCTCCCGTTTCTTTTACTACGGCAGCAAAACCTGCGGCAGAAATCATAATAAAGCCGATGTTTGCCATCATGCGCACGCCTTGATTGAAGATATCTTGGTCGGCAACGTGTTTTAATGCACCTGAAAAACTGAAAATCATAAAACCGACTAAGGCACCGAAGATCATTGAGTCGGTTTCAAGTTGTACAAACAACGTCGCAAGAATTGCTAACGCAGCGATAGCGATATTACGTTTATTAAGGCTTTCTTCTGGTGCCGCCATGACCGCTTTAGCATCTTCATATATCCGAGGTTTACGGTAACTGATAAATACAGCCGTCAGTAAGCCTACTACCATACCCGCAGCAGGGATTAACATGGCAGGAGGAATTTGATCCCGCACGGCGACTAAGCCATTACTGGTAAGGTTTGATAGCAAAATATCATTTAAAAAAATTCCCCCAAAACCAATTGGCAAAATCATATAGGTGGTGACAAGCCCAAACGTAAGCACACAAGCGACTAGACGACGGTCAATGTTCAGTTTGGACATCACATGTAATAGTGGCGGTACGAGGATTGGAATAAAAGCAATGTGGATTGGCAAAATATTTTGTGAGGCCATCGACATAGCAAGCAGCGACAATAGCAGTAACCAACGGACCCAATGAGTGTTTGTGGCATTAGGCTCTTTGCCTAAACTGCTGATAATAGATTTAGAGATAAGTGCCGTTAATCCTGAGTGCGATAGTGCGACGGCAAAGGCACCTAATAATGCATAACTGAGCGCAATTTGTGCGCCGCCACCTAAACCGGTATTAAAGGCGTCTATGGTTTGATGAAGATCCATACCGCCAATCAACCCTGCAACAAGGGCGCTAACGGTCAGAGCGATCACCACATTCACTCTAAACAAACTGAGTGCCAACATTAAACACACTGCAATTACGACTGCATTCATAGTCAATTTCTTAATTCTGTAAACCAAAGGGCGTATTTTTGACTGCAAAGGCTGTGTCTGTCCAGTTTGGCGAGAATTATTCTGCAAAATATCTGAGAATGTGATCCGCTTGGCGTTAGCGTGTTCATTGAATGTGGATGACGTTGGGTATGAGTTAAACAGATTGCTCTATCCTTAATCATTAAAATCGAATAGCCCTTGAAAAATGTGATATTGGTCTTAAATAGGTTGTAAGGCACGATGTACGACTTATAATGCCTAAAGATTTGATTGGTAAGTACACCCCTTAAGCATTTTCCACTTTGAAGCCTTTTGCGCCAATAAGAGGGGTTTTAGGGGGAGTGTCTTACTTTATAGTTAGTTCAACTCATAGATGGAGATATAAAATGAGCGTATTAGTAGGCCGTCCGGCTCCGGATTTCACTGCTGCGGCGGTATTAGGTTCTGGCGAAATCGTAGATAGCTTTAACTTAACGGCTGCAATTAAAGGTAAACCAGCAGTCGTATTTTTCTATCCACTTGACTTCACTTTCGTTTGCCCATCAGAGTTAATTGCCTTTGATCACCGCATGGAAGAGTTCACTAAACGTGGCGTAGAAGTGATCGGTGTGTCTATCGATTCTCAGTTCACTCACAATGCATGGCGTAATACTCCAGTTGAAAAGGGCGGCATTGGTCAAGTTAAATACACGCTAGTAGCTGACGTTAAACACGAAATCTGTAAAGCGTACGATGTTGAGCATCCTGATGCGGGCGTAGCGTTCCGTGGTTCATTCCTTATCGACAAAGAAGGCATGGTTCGTCATCAAGTGGTTAACGACCTGCCATTAGGCCGTAACGTCGATGAAATGTTACGTATGATCGATGCACTGCAATTCCACGAAGAGCACGGCGATGTTTGCCCAGCAGGTTGGGAAAAAGGCGACAAAGGTATGAACGCAAGCACTGAAGGTGTTGCTGCTTACCTGTCTGAAAACGCAAGCTCTCTGTAATCGAATAGAGCGAGTGAATAAAAAAGCTGCCAATTGGCAGCTTTTTGTTTTTATTGAATAAATCTAGCTTCAGTGATTGAGTTTATTCTTCTGTGTCACTTTCAGCATCTTGCGCACCTGCAGCCAGTAAAGGCCAACCGCCTAATTGTTTCCAGCGATTGACTATGTAGCAAAAGAGCTCCGCTGTGCGTTCAGTATCATATAACGCTGAGTGGGCTTCTTTATTGTCAAAGGGAATACCTGCCATCATACATGCTTTCGCTAAAACCGTATGACCAATAGCAAGTCCTGCGAGTGTAGCGGTATCGAAGGTGGCAAAAGGATGAAATGGTGAGCGTTTTAAGTCACAACGCTCAATCGCTTTACTGACAAAACCATGATCAAAAGCGGCATTATGGGCCACAATAATACAGCGATGACAATCAGCAGCTTTTTGTGCCTTTTTGACAGCTTTAAAAATGTCTAAAAATGCCTCTTTTTCGCTGACAGCGCCACGTAATGGATTGTTAGGATCTATCCCATTAAAAGCGAGTGCTGCAGGTTCTAAATTGGCGCCTTCAAATGGTTCTATATGGAAGTGCAAGGTTTTATCAATGCCTAGCATGCCCTCATCATCCATTTTCAGCAGGGTGACGGCTATTTCCAGCAACGCATCCGTTTGAGAGTTGAAGCCCGCCGTTTCGACATCAATGACTACCGGAAAGTAGCCTCGAAATCGGTGTTTCAATTTGTTCGCGTCGCAAATGTCGCTCATTAAGATACCCAATAAAATTCACAGGGCGCTATTATGCTAAATGCACTTGGGTGTGTCATGCTTGATTGGTGGTTTTATAAGCTAAAGGAACTAAATAGTTTGCCGATAAAGCCATGTAACCGATTAATCATGAGTAAAGGCTATGTGGCGAAAACTGATATTAGTATCAATTTTATGCGTTCCTGCAACTGCAACGGCAGAGTTGCGCCATTATGTGGCCTCGTTAAATAATTCCCAATGGCGGGTTACTGAGAATTCTCCTATCGTTTGTCGTCTTGAGCATGATATTCCATCCTATGGTAAAGCTATTTTTACCAGTGAGGCGGGTAAACAACTGAATCTTAACTTCACGTTAGATATGTGGCTTAAACCGGACCAAGTGACTCAAGCACAGTTAATTAGTCGTTCACCCCAATGGCGTCCTGGTGTGGTATCTAAAGAAATCACTTCTTTACGCTATCAAAAATATTTTAACGGTGAAGTGCCTAAGCGTGCAGCTTGGTCAATGTTAGACGAACTAAGCCGTGGTATGCAGCCCACATTTTATTATGCGGATTGGTATAACGAATCGACTAAAATTGCAGTTGGGTTATCCGCGGCTAATTTTGGCCGTAAATATGCCGAGTTTAAGGCTTGTCTTGCTCACTTATTACCTTATAGTTTTGAGGATATAGCGTTCACCGTACTTAATTATAATGAAGGCGGGACTGACTTAACGCGTTTTTCTAAGCAACAGCTAACACGGGTGCAGGAATATCTGGCCTATGATCCTAATGTTGAACTGGTGCTGGTGGATGCCTATACCGATAGTTATGGTGGCCGTTCGGTTAACCAAAGAGTGTCAGATAACCGCGCTGAGTCGGTGAAAGAGTTTTTCCTATCCAGTGGTATCCCTCAAGATCGTATTTTAACGGTTGGTCATGGTGAGCGGCGTCATGTAGCTTCAAATGAAGATATAGATGAAAGGGCCCGTAATCGCCGAGTCGTGATCAGGATAAGTAAACCAATGTAGTCAGCAAGACATTTTGTATGGGGATGTGTTATTAATGCCAAGTATTATGCTTGGCATTATTATTTTACACGGGATAAAAAAAGCCCACTTAATCTAAGTGGGCCGCAAAATAATGCATTTGCAATCAACAAATTGAAGGAAGTCAAGCATAAGAACCAGGGATGAAACTGACATGTTGGGAACACATCAGCTTAAAAGTTCTTGTTTTCAATATCTGAAGACAGATACTTCCTGAAAACAAGGCTATTCTAGTGCTTGGCATTACACAAAACAAACGAGAAAAATTGCCTGTATACATTAGCAAATCTAATGGACTATTAAGTGATCTAGCTCACTTAAGTCACTATTTACCTTCATTAATAACTTATCAATCAGTTTAAGTGCATAAAAATACATTTCAATCAGCTTATCTTTGTTACCACTTTATTAAATCCATTAACGGTCTTAAAAAAAGCGTAATGAGATTACGGGATTGCCATGGAGATTTTAGCTTGTATAGTACTTGCTGAAAAAGGCGTTAAGCCCGAAACCACAAGAAGGACGATAATGAGATGGCAGTAAGATTTCACCTTGCAAAGCAAGGTTTGCTAGTCGCCACACTAGGACTGGCGCTTGGTGCTTGCCAAAGTGGCAATACTCCTGAACAACATTCAGTTGAGGTGCAACAAGCGAGTAGCAATAAGTTTGTTTATCCTGAAACGGATAAAGACGATTTAGTTGAAACTATTCATGGTATTTCGGTGGCGGATCCTTATCGTCATCTTGAAGCAAACACGCCAGAAACAGAAAAATGGGTAAAAACACAACAAGCTTTTGGTCAAGAATATTTAGCCAAAATACCCAATAAACAAGCTGTTGTTGAACGTATTACTGAGTTATGGAATTACGAGAAGGTTTCAGCTCCCTTTGAGCATGGTGAAAATCAATTCTACTACCGCAATGATGGTTTACAGGCTCAATCTGTCTTGTATGTAAAAGGCCGTGATGGTGTTGAAAAACCAATACTTGATCCAAATAAACTTTCAACAAACGGCACTGTTGCACTATCAGGGGTCTCTGTTAGCAATGATGGTAAAATTTTAGCTTATGGGGTGTCTAATTCAGGTTCTGATTGGCAACAGTGGCAGTTTATCAACGTAGCTACAGGTAAAAAGCTATCGGACGAATTAAAGTGGATTAAATTTTCTAACGCAGTTTGGGATAAAGAAAACCAAGGGGTGTTTTATGCTCGCTATGATGCCCCCGCTGGTGGTGATTTATTAGCCGATGTCAACTTTAATCAAAAAGTGTATTACCACACATTAGGTACTGATCAACGTCAGGATTTATTGATTTACGAACGCCCTCAAAATAAAGATTGGGGCTTTAAAATTGATGTTTCGGAACAAGGTGAATATTTATTATTATCTATTTCACAAGGTACAGATAAACGCAATCGCTTCTTCTATAAATCGCTGTTTGAGCCTAAATCTCAAGTAGTGGAATTGATCCTCAATTTAGAAGCTGAATATGAGTTTTTAGGTAATGATGGTTCGGTGTTTTATTTTAAAACCGATTTAGATGCTCCTAACGGTAAAGTGATTGCGATTGATACCCGTAATAGCGATAAATCCCAATGGCAAACGATTATTCCTGAGTCAAAGGATCCAATTAATAATGTTGCCATTATTAATGACCATTTAGTGGTGAGTTATTTACACGATGTATTAGGTCAATTATCGATTTACAGCATGGGTGGTCAGAAGCGTCAAGATGTCGCGTTACCAGGTCTTGGTAATGTGACAGGACCTTTTGGCAAAGCCAGTAAAGACTATTTTTATTATGTATTTAACAGCTATATTCAACCCGAAACCACCTATAAGTTTGACTTTAAAACTGGCGGATCAACCGTTATTGCCAAACCTAAAGTCTCGTTTAATCCTGATAACTATATTTCTGAGCAAGTTTTTTATACCAGCAAAGACGGCACACGAGTGCCTATGATGCTTTCTTATAAGAAAGGCTTAGTGAAAAACGGTCAAAACCCAACATTACTTTATGCCTATGGTGGTTTTGCTATTTCGATGACCCCGCGTTTTAGTCCAGCCAATATTGCTTGGTTAGATATGGGCGGTATTTATGCTGTACCCAGTTTACGTGGCGGTGCCGAATATGGAGAAAGTTGGCATCAAGCAGGGATGTTTGATAAAAAGCAAAATGTGTTTGATGATTATTTTGCCGCAGCCGAATACTTGATTAATGAGAAATATACAAATACATCTAAACTTGGTGCCTATGGTCGCAGTAACGGTGGCCTATTGATGGGGGCTGCAGTAACACAACGCCCAGAACTGTTCGCTGCAGTATTACCTGCTGTAGGTGTTTTAGATATGTTGCGTTTCCATAAATTCACTATTGGTTGGGCTTGGACAAGTGAATATGGTAGTGCTGATAATGCGGAGCAATTTCCTGCATTATTGGCTTATTCGCCATACCACAATGTTAAAGCACAGTCTTATCCTGCCACTATGGTGATGACAGCCGATCATGATGATCGTGTTGTACCCTTACACAGTTTCAAGTTTGCAGCCATGCTGCAAGACAAACAGCAGGGAGACAAACCTGTGATCATGCGAATTGAGTCCAATGCGGGCCACGGAGCAGGTAAACCAACGGCAATGAAGATAGATGAGTTTGCCGATATTTATAGCTTCCTGTGGCAAAGTTTTGGTTTGAAGCTGCCACAAACTATCGCAAAATAACTAACAATGTTAATAAAATGGGGTCATTTGACCCCATTGTGTTTTACAATTGCTCCGATTCATCTGAAACCCGCGCTATTCCTATCTATATCTTCATAGGGTCATTCACAAGTCTTGTTTCCCTAGGTATAGTAGCGTCAATTTTTCAACCAAAACTTGCTTTCATTAAATGACGTTTCATTGGCCTATATCAGTCTATTACGAAGACACCGACGCTGGCGGCGTTGTCTATCATTCGAACTATCTCAACTTTTTTGAGCGTGCGAGAACCGAGTGGTTAAAAGCCCTTGGTGTAAGTCAGACTGCACTGTTGGCTGACGACACAGCATTTGTCGTTAAGCGTGCTGAACTCGATTTTCGAAAAGCTGCACGTTTTGAACAGAACCTTATTGTAGAAACTAAGGTCATAGAGTTGAAAAAGGCCTCGTTGGTATTTCATCAACGCTTGGTTGATCATCAGGGTGAATGTTATTGTGAAGGCACAGTGCTGGTTGTTTGTGTCGCGCTTTCACGAATGCGTCCCCGAGCAATTCCCTTAAATATTGTGCAGGAGTTTGACAGTGCAAGCTGATATGTCGATTGTTGGGTTATTTTTACAAGCCAGTTTATTAGTGAAATTTGTGATGTTCACTTTACTTGCCTTGTCAGTGATGTCTTGGACGGTGATTTTACAACGCCGTAGCCTATTATCATCAGCAAAAGGTAAATCGGCAAAATTTGAAGATAAATTTTGGTCGGGCGTAGATTTAAACCGCCTGTATAAAGAGTTATCAGCTCGTCCCGATAATACTGGCTTAGAGTCATTATTCGTGACTGGTTTTAAAGAGTATTCACGTTTAAATAAATTAAATAGCAAAGTGCCAGATGCTGTGATGGACGGTACGTCCCGTGCCATGCGTGTGACGCTTTCTCGCGAAATGGAAAAGTTAGAAGCTAACTTACCGTTATTAGCGACTATTGGTTCAACGAGTCCCTATATCGGTTTATTTGGTACTGTGTGGGGGATCATGAATTCTTTTATTGCCATTGGTTCTATGGAAAACGCCACATTAGCGATGGTCGCCCCAGGTATTGCTGAGGCATTGATTGCAACGGCGATGGGTCTATTTGCGGCAATTCCAGCGGTTATTGCTTACAACCGTTTCTCGACTCAAGTGGATAAATTGGAAATGGCCTACGCAAACTTTATGGAAGAATTCTCCAGTATTTTGCATCGCCAAGCGTACAGCGAGAAGGAAGGGGTATAATGCAACCAGCTTATCAGCGTAAACGTCGTCGCCCCGTTGCTGAAATTAACGTGGTGCCTTATATCGACGTCATGCTAGTGCTGTTAATTATTTTTATGGTAACAGCACCCATAGTGACTCAAGGCGTTAAAGTTGAGCTGCCTCAAGGGGCGGCGGAAGTGTTACCCAATGATAGTAAGCCACCTATTGTTGCCTCCATTGATGGCGACGGTGATTACTTCCTCAATAAAGGTGGTTCGAACAATGAAGAAATGGATTTGGAAGAACTTGCTACAGCTGTAGCGGCCATTATGGTGACAGAGCCTGAACGCCCAGTCGTGGTCAAGGCCGATAGAAATATTCCTTACGATAAAGTGATTCAGTTGATGGTGACCTTACAAGGTGCAGGCGTACCCTCAGTCGGTTTGATGACGGATTCACCCAAGGAGAAATAGGTGGCGGATAATTCAAATGTTGCATTGCCTCTGTCAATTTCAGCAGGTATTCATATTGGTGTGATAATTATTTTAGCGATTGGCGTTGACTTCACCCATAAACCTGAACCCGTGCAACAAGTTAGCGCCCCTGCGGTAAAAGCTGTTATGGTTGATCAGCAGAAAGTCGCTAATCAGGTTGAAAAGATTAAGCAAGAAAAACGTGAAGCTGAACGGCGTGAACAAGAACGCCAAGCTGAGCTTGAACGCAAAGCGCAAGAGGCAAGGCAAGCACGTGAACGTGAACAAGCACAGCTTAAAAAGTTGGAGCAAGAACGTAAACTGCAAGAGATTGAAACCCAAAAGGCTAACGAAGCTGCCAAAGTTGCACAGGTGAAACAGCAACAGGAAAAGGAAAAGGCACAGAAAGCCGAAGCCGACCGTAAGCTGAAAGAGCAAGAGCGTAAAGTGGCTGAAGAAGCGGCCCAAAAAGCAGCGGAAAAGCGTAAAGCAGAAGAAGCCGCTGCAGCGAAGGCCGAAACTGAGCGTAAGCAAAAAGAAGAGGCCGAACGCAAAAAGAAAGAAGAAGCTGATCGTAAACTGAAGGAAGAAGCTGAACGTAAACGTAAAGCTGATGCAGAAGCCAAGGCTCGAGCACAGCAAGAGCAGGAAATGGCCGATGCGTTAGCCGCAGAGCAGGCGGCGTTGTCGCAAACGATGAATAAGCAGATGCAGAGCGAGGTCGGTAAATATACCGCCATGATCAAGTCGACTATTCAACGCAATCTGGTTGTTGATGAGTCAATGCGAGGAAAGAGTTGTAAAGTGTCTGTGCGTTTAGCTAACGATGGATTTGTGATCAGTAGCCAAACAGATGGCGGCGATGCAAATGTATGTCGGGCGACTAAAGCGGCGATTTTGAAGGCGGGTAAACTGCCTGTCTCTCCGGATCCTGCGGTTTATAACTTGATGAAAGAAATTAACTTAATCGTTGAACCAACGTTTAATTAAAGGAGTCCCATGAAAATTTTGGCCAAATGGTTAGCATTGGCAGTACTGCTATGCACCACCCCCACAAAAGCGGCATTGGATATTGTGATCACTGAAGGTATTGATGCTGCTCGTCCTATCGCGGTCATGCCTTTTGTATGGCAAGGTACTGGCGCACCACCTCAAGCCATCGCTGATGTTGTTATGTCAGATCTTGTGCGTAGTGGCACTTTTAAACCATTAGACGAGTTAGGATTACCTCAGAGTAATATTGGCGCTGTGGCGCAATTTCAAGCGAGTGCTTGGGGGAGTGTGGGCGCAGAGGCTTTGGTTTTAGGCTCAGTTAAGCCCTATGGCACTGATCAATATCTTGTTAGTTTTGATCTAATTGATCTTGTTAAAGCGCAAAACCAAAGTTTAAAAGGGGCTGTCAGTCCAACTGAGTTTTTAATGGACAGTCGCCAAACCGTCATTTCAGCGGCACAATTTCGCCAATATGGGCATAGGATCAGCGATATTGTATATGAGAAATTGACGGGTATCCGCGGAGCATTTTTAACGCGTATCTCTTACGTAGTTGTAAACCATACGCAAAAAGCACCCTATCAGTTGATGATTGCTGATTATGACGGCTTTAACGAGCAAATGTTATTACGTTCACCAGAACCTTTGATGTCACCGACATGGTCTCCTGATGGACGTCGTTTGGCGTATGTGAGTTTTGAAAACAAGAAAGCCGAAATTTTTGTACAAGATCTGTATACCCAAGTACGTACTAAGGTGAGCAGCTTTCCTGGTATTAATGGTGCTCCAGCATTTTCACCCGATGGAAAATCCTTAGCTGTAACCTTATCTAAGGATGGTCAACCTGAAATATACGTGATTGATATTGCAACAAAGGCCATTAAACGCATTACAAACCATTATGCAATTGATACAGAACCCTCTTGGTATCCTGATGGTAAATCACTGTTGTTTACCTCTGAGCGTGGTGGTAAACCCCAGTTATATCGCGTAGATTTAGCTTCTGGCAAGGTGACTCGTGAAACCTTTGAAGGTGAATGGAACCTCGGTGGATCTATTACTCCCGATGGGCGTAGTATGATCTTTGTTAATCGAACAAATGGTAAATTTAACATTGCGCGTATGGATCTCAATACGCGTTTTATGCAGGTGCTGACTTCGACACGTTTGGATGAGTCTCCAAGCGTGGCACCTAACGGTACTATGGTGATTTATGGTACTACGCACCAAGGCAAACAAGTTTTAGCTGCCGTTTCAACGGACGGACGCTTTAAAGCAAGGTTACCGGTAGGTCAGGGTGAGGTGAAATCACCTTCTTGGTCTCCGTTTCTCTAATGTATTACACTGATTTATTAACATTTAATTTTATAAGGAACACGTAATGGATCTGAACAAGTTGTTAAAAGCTATGTTGGTAGCACTTCCAATTATGGCTATTAGTGCATGTAGCTCAACTTCTGAATCAGAAACTGATGCAATGGGCTCAACAAACGGTTCTGGTAGCGGACTGAATGGTGGTGGCGTTCAAACCGGTGGTATTGGCGGTATGCTGTCACCAGAAGAGCAACAACGTCAGCAATTGGAAGAGTTAAGAAGAGAGCACATCATTTACTTCGACTTCGACCGTAGTGAAGTTCAAACTGAATTCGCCGCTATATTAGAAGCCCATGGTACTTATCTGGTAGAACACCCAAGTGTACGTGTACTGATTGAAGGCCATGCGGATGAGCGTGGCACTCCAGAGTACAACATTGCACTAGGTGAGCGTCGTGCTAAAGCGGTTGCTAAATACTTACAAGGTATGGGCGTACAACCTAGCCAAATGAGTGTTGTCAGCTATGGCGAAGAAAAACCTCTTGATTTTTCTCGCACTGATGAAGGTTTTGGCAAAAACCGTCGTGCAGTTTTAGTTTACTAAGATTGAATTACGGAGAGTAACACCATGAAACGTGCCGTCTTAATTACGGCAATGTTCCTTGGCGCGGGTGCTGCAGTAGCAGCACCTGCACCTGTGGAAGATATTGCTGGTGGTTCAGGTGATGACAGACTCGCTCGTTTAGAGCGCATCGTTAAATCAAGACAACAAAGCGAGCTAGAAATGCAGCGTCGTCTGGATACGTTGCAGCAGGAAGTTCTCGAATTACGTGGTTTAACCGAACAACAGAATTATCAAATAGAACAGATGCAACAGCGTCAACGTCAACTTTATGATGATGTAGCGAATTTATCCTCAAAAGCTTCTGCCGCTCCAGCCGCTCCAGCCGCTTCTGCTGCCACATCGACACCTTCTGTTGCTACAGCCAATGCCGCCGCAAGTAGCTTAAGTGAAACCGCAAGTTATGAAAGCGCCGTTAACTTAGTTTTGAAAGAACGTAAGTATGACGATGCTATTCCTGCATTTAGAGCTTTTATTAAACAGTATCCAGATTCAGTGTATGCAGCCAATGCTAACTACTGGCTGGGCCAATTATTATTTAATAAGAGTGAGTTTGCTGAAGCTAAGCAAGCCTTTAATACTGTCGTTGTGCGTTTTAGCGATTCAAATAAACGTGGTGATAGTTTAGTCAAACTTGGCATGATCGCAGAGAAAACAGGCGATAAAGCGGGTGCCACTCAGTATTACCAACAAGTCGTGAAAGACTACGCAAACAGCGCCGCTGCACGTATTGCCCAGCAGCAATTGGCTGCAATTAAAGTGTAATTAACTAAAAAACATACTCTTAGTCTGTTTTTCATGCAAACGACAAAAAAATGGGAATTTGCGCTTGCATGGGAAGATGAAAAAGGTATTATAGGCGCCCTCAGAGCGGTGAGGTCGTTCGGGGCGCAAAATACCAGTAAATGGGTCGTTAGCTCAGTCGGTAGAGCAGTTGGCTTTTAACCAATTGGTCGAAGGTTCGAATCCTTCACGACCCACCACTTACTCTATTAAATAGAATAAGTTAGTGGTTTTTAGTGGAATAGTTGTGACAGCAGATGGGTCGTTAGCTCAGTCGGTAGAGCAGTTGGCTTTTAACCAATTGGTCGAAGGTTCGAATCCTTCACGACCCACCACTTTACTGAAAGTGTATAAATCAGTGCAATATTCAGATGGGTCGTTAGCTCAGTCGGTAGAGCAGTTGGCTTTTAACCAATTGGTCGAAGGTTCGAATCCTTCACGACCCACCACTTATTTTTAGATGATTAATCATAAAATAAGTGAGCCGTTTTATCGTAATATCCAGATGGGTCGTTAGCTCAGTCGGTAGAGCAGTTGGCTTTTAACCAATTGGTCGAAGGTTCGAATCCTTCACGACCCACCACTTATTTTTGGTTATTAATAACAAAATAGGTGAGTAATATACCGCAATATCCAGATGGGTCGTTAGCTCAGTCGGTAGAGCAGTTGGCTTTTAACCAATTGGTCGAAGGTTCGAATCCTTCACGACCCACCACTAATAAATCTCCTTAGTTTCGAACTCATATGTTAAATGAATCGAATCACCTTTGATTGATTTTTGCTTTGAAGCTAGCTTTAGTGTCTTCATTGGCCTGTTTATACCAGTAATCCAGCATTTGACTAATTTCCGCTTGACTAGGTGTGGTGGCAGAAGTTGTTTGCGAAGACTGATCGTTGGATGTTGAAATTGTTGATTCAATCGCGATCAAGCTTGTAGATTTAACCGCGGGGGCTTGATGCACTGGTGGCTGGTTTGCTGAAATTGCTGTTGTCGACGATACCGCTATTGCGTTGTTTGGTATTGTTGTCTCGGTATTCATAGTGAGATTTAATGAAGCAGGTTGATTGCTAAGGTTGTACTGCAATATTTCGTGTTCGAAATCCCGTCCCAGTTGAATACCATGCTTAACTAATATATCGCTGGTAAAACTTACTGCCTCATCTTGAGCATTTAATAGCGCCAGCTTGGGTGACTCATCAAATTTTTTTGTATCTCTGGCTGAGTTGATGGCGGGAAGTCTCAGTGTGAGTATCTGTGTTGATGCATCAAAACGGACAATAAGCACATCAGACTGATAGCGTACCGTTTCTGCTTGTTGTCGATATTGTACGCTATAGCGAAAGGCAATTTGATTAATACCATCGGCTAAAATGAGAGAATCACTCTTTACTGCGGGCCTACCATTGACCGTTAACACTTCAGCATTTTTAGGCAGGTTCAAAGTAATCTCGGCGGTTGCTGGCTGCACAGTGGTTAGTATTAACGCCGTAGCACATAGGATTGATTGATACTTCATACACTTTCTCTGTTATTGCGAGTCGGCTGCTAAATAATAGGGCAGATATTTTGCGAAAGCAGGGTTAATTCTAGTGTGGATCAAGATCAGATAAATAGCGATAAACCATTTATAGGAGCCGTCCATTAAGGTTGGTTTTGTCATTGAGAGTAAAAAAGGCTCACAAGGAGCCTTTTTGAGCATGATATCTCGGGATTGAACGCTTATTTGGTTAGGTCGATGCTATAAACGGCAAAACCCAGTTCATCCTTGCTGATCTTCTTCATTTCACGTTGTTTATTGGCTTCGATAAAGGCAGCGGCTTTGTCACTGTCTTGGGTTTCGAAGCGAACGTCTAAGGTGACGTTAGTGCTGATGGTTTTGAAATCCCAGTTGTAATCGGCACTTGGATTTACCATAGCGTCGTATTTGCCAGTGGTTTCGTTGTACTGAGATTGCGCTGTGATATAGGCCGCTAACGCTTCACGGTTAGTGTCAGGTAGCTCAAGCACCACATGGTCGCTACCCGTACCTGCAAACTTACCGCCAAAGGCACGGTAGTTATTTGAGGCGACAATAAACGCTTTTGCGGCAAATTCTTCACCAGTGATGACTTTGCCGTTTTCATCTGTATAGCTTAAGTCAACGATACGGTTTGCGTTGGCATTAACGACGGCGCAATCGCGGTCAAACTTGCTCGGTTGAGTCACATCAATTTTATAGGTTAAGCCATCGAGTACGTCGAAGTTATAGGTTGGATGACCATCCCAGTTAATTAAACTTTGTGGTGTGGTTTTTGTTGGATCGATTTGATTGAATTGGTTCGCTGAGCACTCAAGCCAATCTTTTAACTCTGCACCTGTCGCTTTGACTGCCACCATAGTATTGGGATATAGGTACAGATCGGCGGCGTTTTTAAAGGTCAGTGGGCCTTTATCAACTTGCACAAATTGATCGGCATCGCTGGTTGTACCGTGGCGACCACCTGCTTTAAAAGGAGCTGAGGCCGATAGCACTGGCAGATCTTTTAATTCCGGAGGTAATTTTGCTTTCACGTTAGCGATTTGTGCATCGGACACGATTTGTACCGTTGGATCGTCCTGCACTAAGGTCAGGAAGCTGTACATGTCCGCTGCGGCAACGCCGATAGGTTCATCCACAAAAGCGAGGGTGCCTTGGTGTTCTGCTGCGACTGCATCTCTAATTGCAGGATCTTG
Organism: Shewanella sp. JNE2; assembly: GCF_023159115.1. Classification (NCBI taxonomy): domain Bacteria; kingdom Pseudomonadati; phylum Pseudomonadota; class Gammaproteobacteria; order Alteromonadales; family Shewanellaceae; genus Shewanella; species Shewanella sp. JNE2. Next base: position 1,778,680 of record NZ_CP096169.1, read on the forward strand.
GCTAACTAACTCTTCCTTAGTTGTACCATTATAGATAGGGCGAGCTTGCGTTTTGGCACTAAGGACATGCCATTTACCATCTTTACGCTCAAGTTTAAAGTCAACCACTCCCAAGTTATCACCCCAGCGTCCTGGCATAACTGCAGGTATGCCGTTCAGTAAGCCTTTAGTGACATCGGTATTAGGTAAGTCAGCATACTTAGCATCTGGGAAGATGGAATGGCTGTGACCAAAGAGAATTGCATCTATGCCGTTGATATAGGTCAACGCATAAGTGGCGTTTTCAGCCATAGGATCGCCAGGATTTTCCGTTGATCCAATACCAGAATGAGGGATGGCGATAATAAGATCGGCACCTTTTGCTTTCATCTCGGGGACATATTTTTTCGCGGTTTCAATAATATCTTCGACCGTGACTTTACCCGTCAGATTTTGTTTATCCCACAATAGAATTTGCGGTGGCACAAAACCAATATAACCAATGTTAATGGTTTGATTATTGCCTTCGCTGTCGATAATGGTTTTTTGTTTGATGAGATAAGGGGTGAATAAATGCTCACCTTTTTTAACCTCATTCCAACAACCATTATCGTCGGCGCAATAAACGTTTGAGTTGATATAAGGGAAATCTGCACCACTAATGGATTTATTTAAGAAATCTAAACCATAGTTAAATTCATGGTTACCGATATTACCGACTTCATAATCTAATAGGTTCATGGCTTTATAGGCTGGATGAATATCACCCATTTGCAGGCCAACTTTAGCCATATAATCGCCCATTGGGCTGCCTTGTAGCAGATCGCCATTATCAACGAGTACACTGTTTTTGGCTTCATTGCGTGCAGCGTGGATTAAGCTTGCAGTGCGGGCTAGACCGATAGTTGGATCATTTTTACCACTGTAGTAATTGAAATCCATGATATTTGTGTGCAAATCTGTGGTTTCTAGCACCCGTAAATCTGCTTGAACGACACGGTCATCAGGTTGAATAATCGTGTCATCATCTGAGCCACAGGCACTCACGCCAAGGGCGGCAGTGATCATCACTGCAAGTATTTTCTTATTTAACATAGTTATCTCTATTTATATTTATTTGACCCCAATGCATGCTCCGTAAAGGAGCATGCTCATCATCCTGTTAATTCAGCGTAATTTAACTGTTAGGTTAATTTGTTGCCAAGTTAACGAGTGAGAACTATAAAGACATTTGATGATCTGAATGTGACATTAATCGGATAAAAGCTGTTTCAAATTGTGACTCAAGGTTTGCTTGTCTAAATAGCGAGCCGTTTAATCTGTTTATTTGTTACATTAATGTTTAAATAATTACAGTAAACAGTTTATTAAGAATAGTTAATATTTGTTATTGGAATGGCATTTAATTTGCTCAGCCCCTTGTCTATGTCGGGAATATTTGACTTAAAACTTCAGTAGAATTTTTTTAAATAATTCTTTTACATCAAATTTTAGCCAATGTTGACCACTTATGTTCGCATGCCTCTTAGCTTGATTGAGGTGAGTTAGGTTTAGCGTAGCGTTGGCACCGGCATATTTAGACGGGTAATACACATAAAGTGATACAAATTAGCTGTGCTCTGGGCGGGTAAAACTTGGCTGAAATGCGCGTAACTTGTTAAGGTAGTTCATCGAAATTGACGTACGAAGCTACACAAGTTCGTTAAAACAGACTGTTGTAAACCGAAAGCCAAAATCCATTTGCGCGCACCTTTCATCTTAAAAATACAATCGAAAGGGCAGCAACATTCAAGGGAGCCAATATGCGTAAGTCCGTTATTACTACAGCCGTAGCTGCAGCTTTATTACTGGGGGCTTGTTCAGACCAGTCCACCGTAAACCATGATAAAGCACCCAATGCCGTTGCGACTCAACCCGCCGCCAAAGTTGAAGCAACTCATGTGCTGCTGAGCAAGAGTCCACTGCAGGATCAAGCGCCGCAATTTAATCTTATTCAGTCTGCAGATTATGCTCCGGCCTTCGAGCAGGGTATTAAAGCTCACGATGCAGAAATCGCTGCGATTGTGAATAACAAACAAGCGGCCAGTTTTGACAATACGATTCTCGCGATGGAAACTTCGGGTGAATTGTTAACGCGCGTATCGCGAACATTCTTTAATCTCGCAGGGTTGATTTCTGATGATACCTTTCAGAAAACTGAAGCGGATCTTGCGCCTAAGCTAGCTGCCCACCGAGATAATATTTACCTCGATCCGACGTTATTCGCCCGTGTTGAAACCGTTTATCAACAAAAGAGCAGTTTGAATGCGGAAAATCAGCGTTTAGTTGAATATTACTATGAGCAGTTTGTCCGCGCTGGCGCGAAATTGTCAGCCGAAGATAAAGCGAAGATGCGCGACTATAATGCAGAGCTTGCCACTTTAGCGACAGACTTTTCACAAAACAGCTTAAAATCATTTAAAGATGATGTGATTATCGTGACCGATAAAGCCCAGTTAGCGGGTTTATCCGACAGCGAAATTGCCACTTTAGCCGGAGCCGCCAAAGCTGCGGGTAAAGAGGGCTACTTGATTACCTTAGTCAACACGACACGTCAGCCTGTGCTTTCAAGTTTGAGTCATCGTGAGCTGCGCCAAAGAGTATGGGAAGCTTCGGCTCACAGATCTGTGATAACGAATGGCCCGTTAATTGTGAAAATGGCGCAAATTCGCGCTAAAAAAGCCAACTTACTGGGGTTCGATACGTGGGCAGCTTATGCCGTTGCCGATCAAATGGCGAAAACTCCTACCGCGGTGTATGAAATTCTCGATGATTTAGCGCCAAAAGCCTTAGCACGCGCCAAAGTGGAAGCGGCTGATATTCAGGCTGAAATCAAAAAGGCGGGCGGTGATTTTGAGTTGCAACCTTGGGATTGGGCTTACTACGCCGACAAGGTACGTAAAGAGAAATACTCCCTCGATGAAAGCAGCATCAAGCCTTATTTCGAGTTTAATACTGTACTGAAAGACGGGCTGTTTTTCGCTATGCATAAACTGTATGGCATTAGCTTAAAAGCGCGCACTGATTTACCTGTGTGGCATCCCGACGTATTAGCCTTTGAAGTCTTTGATAAAGATAACAGTTCTATTGGTTTATTCTACCTAGATCCGTATGCCCGTGAAGGCAAAGGCGGTGGCGCGTGGATGGATGAGTTCGTGACTCAAAGCGGCTTGCTCGGCACTAAACCCGTTGTCTATAACGCGCTTAATATTCCAAAGCCTGCCGATGGGCCAACATTAATGACCTTCGATGAAGTAACGACCATGTTCCATGAAATGGGCCACGGGATCCACGGTTTATTCTCACAGGTGAAATACCCCAGTGTGGCAGGTACATCAACCGCGCGTGACTTTGTGGAGTTCCCGTCACAGGTTAACGAAGATTGGAATATTGACCCCGTTGTGATTGCGAACTATGCGAAACACTACCAGACAGGGGAGCCTATTCCAAAGGCGTTGCTTGATAAAATCTTAGCAGCAAATAAGTTTGGCCAAGGTTTTGATACTGTTGAATATCTGTCAGCGGCCTTATTAGATATGGAATGGCACTCTATCAGTGCCGATACTCAAATTACCGATGTAGAGCAGTTTGAACATCAAGTCTTAGCTAAACATGGTCTTGATTTTGCGCCAATTCCACCACGCTATAAATCGAGTTATTTTAGTCATGCTTTTGCAGGTGGGTATTCTGCTGGATATTATGCTTATCTTTGGACGGAAGTATTTGCTGCCGATGCTTTTGCTTACATGGGTGAACATGGAGGGCTAAATCAGGACAATGGTGATAAATTCCGTAATACCGTTTTATCTAAAGGTAATAGTGAAGATTTAATGCAAAACTATATTCAGTTTACAGGTCAAAAGCCGACAACGGATGCCTTATTAAAACGCCGTGGTTTAGTGAATTAAGTTTGATCAGCAGTAACAAAAGGCGTGATGGGTAACCTATCAGGCCTTTTTTGTTTTATTGTATTTCCTAGGTCTTTACTCTAGAATCCTGCCAGATTTGACTGTGGGATATGTTCTATATCTCGTATCGACGCCCCTCGAAAATCAGGCTCAACCCTCCCTTCTTTGAGCCCTTGAGTACAGCAAAAGCGTAGCTTCTTTTTTGGATGTAGCATAAATGGTTTCGCAATTGAGTGAAGCAGTGCTGGATGTGATCGCTGACGCCTTGGTAAATAAAGGCTATATACTTTTAACGGACTTAGTTCCTCATAATATTAGCCAAGTTTTATTAGATAAAATTCAAGCTACAGATTTATATGAGTTGAAAGCGGCCTCAATAGGCCGCGGTGTGGAACAACAATTAAACCCAGATATTCGCCGCGATAGGATCCAGTGGCTAGATGAGCAGAATAAGCCAGATATCTTGTATCTTGACTTGATGACACAGTTAAAAAACGGTTTAAATCGTCGCTTATTTATGGGGTTATTTGATTATGAAAGTCATTATGCGGTATATCAGCCAGGGGCATTCTATAAAAAGCATGTTGATGCCTTAAAAGGTAGCCAAAATCGTATCTTAACCACAGTGTTTTTTTTGAATCCTAACTGGAAAGAAGCCGATTGTGGTGAATTGATTATTTATGATGAAGAGGATAATGAATTAGAACGAATCCCCCCAAAAATGGGGCATTTTGTGATTTTTCTCAGTGAACGCTTTCCCCATGAGGTCACTCAAACTCGAGCACAGCGTAATAGTATTGCTGGCTGGTTTAGGGTGAGTAATAGCATCCATGGCTTTTGATATTACGCTGGTTAAAAATGACACGCTTGTGCCATTTTTAACTTGATTTATCAGCTAACACTTAGTTTACAGGCGTTAATCACGCGTCGTCTTTCATTTGAGTCAATAGCGATATTTAACGCCTCTTTTTTATGAACAGATCCTTATCTAACGAGTAATATCTCATCTCGAAACTTATTCACCGTTTTTCGTCTAGCAACCACAAGGTTACCCGAGTGAAATTGAAGGCCTCTTTTAACGTATTGATCAAAATAGCGCTGAAAATAGGGTGTTTTTTTATTATCGTTTAATGTTAGGCTAGATAAAAATGTGCGCAAGAGCACACTTTTAAATCATCTAACGGAGGCGATACAGTGGGCTGTGGAGATAACTTAGGTTGTTTAAGTGGTGAGCATGTAGTACTTGAACCTTTGTCCTTGTCCCATGTGGCGGCATTGAGTTTGGCTGTAGCGGATGGAGAACTGTGGCGTTTGTGGTATACCAACGTACCAGAACCGAGCGAAATGAAAGCCTATGTTACACAAGCTATTGAGGATGCGCAGCGGGGTGAGAGTTTTCCTTTTGCTGTTCGCGATAGGGTATCAGGTGAGATTGTGGGTTGTACGCGAATTTGCCACTGGGAGAGTGAACATCGTCACCTTGAAATTGGGTACACTTGGTATGCAAAACGAGCTCAACGTACAGGCATTAATACTGAATCCAAACTGCTGCTGTTAACCTTTGCTTTTGAGTCCTTAGATGCCATCGCAGTTGAATTTCGTACGCACTGGCATAATCAGGCATCACGCCAAGCTATTGCTAGGCTAGGAGCCAAACAAGATGGAGTCCTGCGCAATAATAGAATTCTTAAGGATGGCACTATTCGCGATACTGTTGTTTATTCGATTATTGATACTGAATGGCCAACGGTTAAATCTGGCCTGCAATTTCGATTGAAACAGAAACCTATAATCTGATCGTTTATATAAAGCAAAGTTAGGAAATATAAATGGCGAGCATTATTACTCAAGCAGATGTGACTGATAGCCATGACGTTGCCGTGTTATTTAATGAGTATCGGCAGTTCTATGGATGTGATGATAACTTTGTGGCAGCACAGCAGTTTATCCATGCGCGATTATTCGAACGCTCGTCCGTGGTGTTTATTGCGCGGGATCACCAAGGTTTGGGCCTTGGCTTTGTGCAGCTATATCCTTGCTTTTCATCGCTGCGATTAGCCCCGATTTTAATCTTGAATGATGTTTTTGTGACTCAACATGCTCGTTGTGTCGGCATTGGTCGGGCTTTAGTCCAGCGTGCAGCCCGTTACGCAAAGGAGCAAAATATCAGTTATTTGATCTTAGAGACTCAAAGGGATAATCGCCGTGCTCAAGGCTTGTATGAGGCATTAGGCTTTGTTCGAAACCAAGATTTTTTTACCTACGAGCTTGAGATTCATTCTGGGCTTAGGTAGGTTTATTCGTTATTGCTAATAAAAAGGGAATACAACCATGTTAAAAGCGTTAGTCATAGGTGGCTTAGCCTTAAGTGCGAGCTCTGCGGTATTGGCAGGTGAAGCAGAGAAGGCTTTTAGTAATGAGGTCATCGAATGTGCCGCTTATTATCAGATAAGTTCAGAAGCGATAGCGGCAATGAATGCTCCGCAAATGCAGGCCGTGGGTGAGAGGTTAAAGAACTCGAAAGTTGAAGCAGAGGATCTTGCCAAGCAATATCGCCCAGAAGCGGAAGTGATCCAAGCTATTGCCGATGCCAAAGCGCGACAAATTCAAAGTCTTGGAGGGTCAAGTAATTTAGGTGCTTTGATGGGCAAATATAAAGATGGATGCCAAACCATACTGGCTGAGCCACAAAAACGGTTAGATTATTGGATTATGGCAACGATGTAGTGTCGCCGTTAACCTATAAATATCAAAAAGGAGCCAAATGGCTCCTTTTTGATATTTAACTGGCTAGCACAGTTAATTTTTTTGGGGGGTGAAACGGAGTTATGCTTTAGGCGGTCTTAGTTTGCAGCTTACAATCTTTTTGAATTAACTGAGAATAGTGATGATGTTAATACTCTTGGCAGCAATGGTGTTGAGTACAGGACTTTGCATATACCACTTAAATCAAGGAAAGCGAGTGTTATTAGCACCGCTGTTCATTGCCAATGTGAGTGAGCAGACAAAGCGAATGTTGCTAGGGGTATTTTATTTTCAAACAATTTTTTTCTTGATATCAACAGCGACTTTTCTTGTTTGTGCCGTTGCACTCATCCCCCAGATGTATGCTTTTAGCTTATTGTTATTTATTGGACTTAACTACAGTATTTTTGCAATTTGGCAGCTTTATATAGCAAGCATAAGTCCACCCAACAGTGGACTTATGTTGAGTCTCCAAGCACTGGTGTTTCTACTCATTGGTGTTTTGTCTATGTTAGAGCCCTTAATGGCAATGATGTGATAGGGAAGCACATTAATCGGACGTGGTGAGTGTGATGTCATAATTTTGTGCTAATTCTGCCAACTTACCGTTATCAGTCAGTAATTGTAACCAATGGGATAGCTTTGTCGCTTCGAGTACTGAGTTCGGCTTCAATAGAATGTTATGGGTATAGTGTTGATCCCATTTCTCAGATATGAGTAATAGTGGTTGTTCTTGGGGATTGAGCTTGAGATAGTGATTGAGGTAAGAATAAGTTACAGGTGCAACATCAGCGCGTTTGCGTAAAATACTCTCGATCGAAGCTTTATTATTGTTTACGTATATAATATTGAACTGTTTTTCAAGGTGCTCAGGATTTGTTTCTAATTGTGCGAAGCGATAGTGGTAGCCTTTAACTAAGGCGATCGATTTATTGGTCAGAGTGCTAAAAAACAACTGATTTCTCGCTTTACTCTTTAGGGCAATAAAAGCTTCACCATCGGTGATGTGTAAAGGAATAAATTGGGTCTCGATTTGTTGCCAACCCCAATTAGGGTTCTCAAACATCATCATATCGAATCGTCCTACTGAATAGGCTTTATATCTATGCTCTATGCTGGTAGAGACAAATTCAAATCTAACATCCTGTTGTACTTGATTGAGCGCATTAATAATATCGAGGGTTAGGCCAGTATAGCGCCCATCCTGTTGAAGATTAACATAAGGGGCAAATTGATACCCTCCTACGCGTATTTGGGGGATGGGATCGACTTGCTGCCCTTGGGCAAATACCATAGAGCTTAAACTGGTAAAGAGGATGAAGCATAAAAGTGGGTAGCTACTGCCTTGTAAGTGCATAGGTTCTCCTGTTATTCACCACGGCCTTAGCTTACCTGTGGTTGTTACAAGTTAATACAATTAATTGCTGCACTTACGTATTGTTAATGCGTATTTTTGTGCTGCTAAGTTTTATGATGATTAGGGAGATCTCACGTTGAGTAATTTATCATCTCAGGTATGTGAGTGGCTTGAACAGGGATATATCACTAAAGAGCAGGCAAATCGCCTATATTGCGCTCTTTCGCCGCGACCAAGTGCAGCGAGCTGGAGAACCCTCTTCAGCACAATACTATTATGGTTGGGGACGTTTAGTTTTGTCAGCGGAGTGATATTTTTCTTTGCCTATAATTGGCAATCCCTTGGCCGTTTTGCAAAATTTGCCCTAATAGAAGTGGCAATATTGCTGACCATTTCCCTGTTTGTTTGGTTATATTATCGTGCCGCTTGTCGAGTATCAGCTGCTTATCCATATAAGTCTTCCCTCTTGGGGGGAACAACTGCCAATGCCATGCTGTTCGGAGCCAGTATTTTAGTGGGAGGACTATTGGCACTCGTTGGACAAACCTATCAAACAGGCGCCGATCCTTGGCAATTATTCGCCTTGTGGGCAATTGTTATTTTACCTTTTGCTTGGGTCGCAAGATTTGATGCTTTATGGTTATTGATCGCCGGGTTATTGAATCTTAGTTTAGGGTTGTTTTTTGATACTTTTTCCCATTTTTGGGGAGACTTTTGGGATGAACAAGCATTGCTATTCACCTTTGTCATCTTCAATTTAGTTATCTATTACACCTTTGTATTTTTAGACCGAAAAGCGACAGGAAGCTGGCATGTTCCCCTTGTAGAATATGCCTGTTCGATGTTTGCTATGGGATGTTTTACTTGGTTAATCACTTGGCTGATTTTTGATGATGTGAGTGAACATCATGGCTTTTACACTGGGGTTATGTGCGGCTATTTTGCCCATCTTGTTATTGGTTTCTTTATTTTCCGCTATCGATTACCACGCATATATCCTTTAGCTTTAGGTGGTTTTAGTCTGATTGCCGTGGTCGGTGCATTATGGGTAAAACTAATGTTTGAGGATAATGAGCCTATAGGTGGCTTCTTATTTATTGGCCTTTATATCATTTTAGCCAGTACTGGTTTAAGCCTATGGTTGAGAAAACTAAACCGACTTTTTAATACACAACCAACCCAGTTACTAAACCAAGCCATTATGGGAGAAGCCCATGGACAAAAATAAGGGCTTAGTGGAAGAATCAGTGGCAACTACACCATTGGATAAGTGTGTTGTACCAAGTGATATGCCATGTGAGTCACCTTTGGCAACATTGTGGCAAGCCTTGTATGCAGAGGGTAACGTCGGCTCGCCTCAAATGCCTGAAAGCCACGATGTGCCATGGTATATCGCTGCGATGCAAGCCTTTGCAGCTTGGATTGCAGCATGGTTTTTATTGGGGTTTATGGCATCGCTTTTGGCTGCGATTTTTGAACGAGTCGATGGATATTTTGCCTTATTTATTGGGTTAATCTATTTGGGGATTGGCGTTGGTTTATATTTTTTACCACGAAAACAAACTTTTATTCATCAATTTGCCTTTGCTGCGAGCTTGAGCGGGATCTTGGGTATTGCTTGGGGATTATTCGATTTACTTGGCGATGACTTTAGCTTTGCTTGGTATAGCAGCATGGCAATTATTCTTTTGTGTCTATGGGGATTGATTACCCATGGGTTAGCTCAGTTTGTGTTTGCTTTTTGCTTAAGTTGGTGTGTTGTTGGCATTATGGCTAAATTACATCTACTTAACTTGAGTCAGAGTATTTTTGCCTTACTTATCAGTTTAGTTGTTTTAAATATCCATCAATTAGGCCGCCACTATCGGCGAGCACGTATGCTCTTATACGGTTTTGCATTTACTCTTCTGAATATTCAATTACTTCATGCCTTTAGTATGGATAATATGTTTGAAGCCTTGTTTACTCCTTGGCTGCAAATGCCGTGGCTTTCTTTGACACATGTGCTGATTATTTTTTCTATTTGCAGTTTTTTATTGATATCTATTTTCCGTGAACGTCAACAATCACTCGTTTCGCTTAGCGCATTTGCATGTGTTATCGGGTTAGTTTTCGTCAGTGGCCTGTCCTTGCCAATGCAGGGTGTATCCACGGCTATTCTGCTAATGTTACTCGGTCACTATGCTAATGAATTTTGGCTTAAATGGATGGGTATTGCATCGGCAGTATTATTTGTGGGTGGCTATTACTATTCCTTGGAAACGACGTTAATGCTTAAGTCTTGGTATTTGATGGGATTAGGTTTATTGCTACTGGTAACAAAGTTAGTGATGTGGCGGCTATTTCCTGCAAATGTGCATGCTAAGGAGACTATGTGATGGGAAATGTGATGGGAAAACTGTCGGCTTCACATAAATGGGCGCTGGGCATCGTACTTTTCACGACAATGGTAATTCTTGCTGGTGTAAATTGGCGCATTTTCAAGTTTGAACAGATCCTTAATCACGGACAAGTGGTGCGTTTTGCATTAGCGCCGGTCGATCCGCGTTCATTAATGCAGGGGGATTATATGGCGCTTGAATATGCCATCGCGCGTGATGTGCGTAGTGCTTTGGCACCGCAACAAACCCAAGGACAGTTACTATTGGCATTAGATGAGCAAAAGGTTGCGCGGTTTGTGGATTTTTATACTGATCAAGCATTAGGCAAAGATCAGCTTAGGGTGCAATTTCGTGTCCGTGGGAATCAAATTAAGCTCGCATCGAACAGCTTTTTCTTTGAAGAAGGCCAAGCCGATCATTTTAGTGCAGCTAAATACGGTGAGTTTAGGGTGAACTTGCAGGGTGAGTTACTGCTGGTTAGTTTGCTCGATGAGAAGTTGCAGCCCTTATAGCCCAGTATCAGGATGATCATCATCCATTTGTTTTGCTTTATTATCTTTGTTTATCTTTGGCCGTACTGTGTATCGGGCGGCCTGTATTCCCCGTACTGCTTTCTTCCTAGCCCAGAACGCTAAATCGTATGAGTTATATCCATCTTAAGTTGCAACTTTTATGCAGCCAATTTGTAACATTGCTCGCCTATAGTATCGTCAGTTTGTGAAGTACTGCGTCTGGAAGTATTTAAGCGCATCAATTAAATCGTCATTCAATAGCCAATACTAAAACGATACATTTAGGGGTCTCAATGTTTAACACGAAAACTTTGCTGGCGTTAGCCATCAGCAGCGTCTGTGGGCTTGCCCATGGCGCGGATAATTTAATCATTTCTGAATACGTCGAAGGCAGTGGCAACAATAAAGCCATCGAACTGTATAACCCAACTACAGACGTTATTGATTTAAGCCAATACCAATTGCGTTTCTATTTCAATGGCAGCACCAATGTCGGTACGACTATTGCGCTCACTGGCTCATTAGCAGCGGGAGCGACTTATGTGGTTGCCGATAACGACGCCTCGGCTGATATTCTTGCGGTGACAAATCAACAGAGTACAGCAAGTTTTTTTAATGGTGATGATGCCATTGTTCTGACATATCAAAATCAAGTGATTGATAGCTTAGGTCAAGTGGGCGTTGATCCGGGAGCAGAGTGGGGCAGTGGTTTGCTTTCCACCCAAGACAATACCCTGCGTCGTAATCCTAATTTATTGATTGCAGATACCATTATTGATGATGAGGTGAACTTTAGTACTTGGCTGGGCTTTGCTAAGGATGATATCTCGGATCTTGGTAAATTCAGCGCAGGCACGCCAACAGATCCAGTCGACCCTCCACCAAGTTCTTTAGTGTGCGGTGAAGATGCCACGGCGATTCATACGCTTCAAGGCGCTGGAGCTGTAAGCCCGCTTAATGGCCAAACCTTAGTGGTTGAGGCGGTTGTTGTCAGTAATCAAGAAGCCGGTCTTAAAGGCATTTTCATGCAAATGGCTGATCATGAAGTCGATAATGACCCACTGACCTCGGAAGGTGTGTTTGTGTATACGGGGAATGCACCAACCGCGTATGTGGCGGGCGATCGTATTCGTTTAAAAGCAAAAGTCACCGAATATCAAGGTTTAACGGAATTAACGACCGTCTCTGAGCACAAGTTATGTGCCACAGGTCAAGCACTACCAACTGCTGCGGTAGTGACTTTACCCGTTAACAGCAGTGATGATTTCGAACCTTTTGAGGGGATGCGTGTTCGTTTTAGCCAAGATTTAGTGGTGAACGAAGTCTATAACCTCGGTCGTTATGGTGAAATTTCATTAGGTAGCCAGCGTCACTTTATTGGTACGCAGGTCGCTGCACCGGGCGCAGATGCGCTGGCGGTGAGCGCAGCCAACCAACGGGACAGTATTTTATTGGATGATGGTTTAACGGTGCAGAATCCCGATCCTGTGCAATTCCCCGCCCCAGGGCTTAGCGCATCAAACACAGTGCGTGTGGGTGATAGCGTCACATCGCTTACGGGGGTGATGCACTATGGCTTTAATTTGTATCGCATTATGCCAACGGAAACGGTGAACTTTGTGGCGGAAAATCCACGTCCTGTTGCGCCCACATTGGTTGATGGCGGTAATTTAAAAGTCGCTAGCTTTAACGTGCTTAACTACTTCAATGGCGACGGCCAAGGCGCTGGTTTCCCAACCGCGCGTGGTGCCAATACCTTAAGCGAGTTTGAGCGGCAAAGGGCCAAGATTGTCAGTGCCATGGTGGGCATTAGTGCCGATGTATTCGGCTTGATGGAAATCGAAAACGATGGCTTTGGCGCTAATTCAGCTATTGCTGATTTAGTTTCGGGTTTAAATGCCGCAGTGGGTGAGGCGCGCTACGCTTATATCGCGCCAACAGGCATAAATGCAATTGGCACCGATGCCATTTCTGTCGGCTTGATTTATCGTCGTGATAAAGTCACACCGAAGGGTGCTGCGCGCATTCTATCCAGTGCCAATTCGCCATTAGATGATAATCAACAACCCCTGTTTAACGATACCAGAAACCGTCCAATGTTGACGCAAGCCTTTAGCGTGAATGGCAGTGAAGAGGGGGTGGTTGTCGCGGTGAATCACCTTAAATCTAAGGGCAGTGAGTGTGCGGGCGATCCTGATCTTAACGACGGTCAAGGCAACTGTAATAGCACTCGTACCCGTGCGGCGACTGCTGTTGGTCAATGGTTAGGCGAGCAATATCCAGAGCAAGGCGTGCTGCTGATTGGTGATTTGAACGCCTATGCGAAGGAAGATCCATTAACAGCCTTGGCTAATGCGGGCTTTAGTGAACTGTTTGCTGAGCTTAGAAAACCCAATCCATACACTTATGTGTTCTCCGCCGAATCGGGTCAGTTAGACCATGCTTTAGCAAACGCCGAGTTACTGGATAAAGTGGTGGATGTAACACAGTGGCATATTAATACCGATGAACCACGCGTATTGGATTACAACGAAGAGTTTAAGACGCCCGCTCAAATCCAAGATTTATACTCAACCGATGCTTATCGCTCATCGGATCACGATCCTGTGGTGATTTCACTCCTGCTTGAAGCGGAAAAAGTGGCGCCAGTTGCCAGTTTCACTCAAGTGGTGAATGGTGCGACTGTGCAACTGACATCCACTTCCAGCGACAGTGATGGACACATTGTTTCTGCTGAGTGGAACTTGGGTGATAATACTGTGGCAGTAGGGAATGTTGTCACTCACAGTTACCGCCAAAGCGGTGAGTATCAGGTTACACTCACAGTGACGGATAATGATGGTCTCACCCATAGCATCTCCCAAAAGGTGACAGTGGTTGTTGAAAATGTGAAAAAGCCGCCAGTCGCGCAAATTCAGCGTATTAATTTATGGTTAGTCGATATGTTTATTTCGACGAGCTACGATACCGATGGTGTGATCAAACAACATAAATGGACGTTTGATAATGGCACCCGCGCTAACGGTCAAGTGGTATTGCGCCTTGCCCGTCGTGGGCAACACACAGTTGAACTGACCGTTAAAGATAACGACAAGTTAACCGATACCACGACACTGACGTATCGTTAAGTCAGTCCTTTTATTCCGCTGATTTTAAGTGACTCAAAGCCCGCCGCCGCGGGCTTTTGTTTTTGCCTAAAAGCAAGATAACTTTGTCGTCAGTTGCTGTGACGCATCAATTGTCATTGTTTCCCCAGTGACTCGTCACCTCTTTATTTAACAAGAAGTATCCCTGAGGGCTCTAATAAAATATCCCTGTTTTAGAAGGTTACAGGTGCAACAATGCCAATCCTCACTAACCCTATCGCTGTTCGATTAGCTGAAAAGCTAATGCCCAAAGCAAGATAACTTTATCGTCAGTTGTGCTGTATTCATTGTCATTGTTTCCCCTGTGACTCGCCATAAACTCGTCCCTGAGGGCTCGACGACGGCATCCATGCCGCCAACGGTCACAGTTGCAACAATGCCAATCTTAACTAACACTTCTGCTGTTCGTTTAGCTAAAAAGATATTGCCCCATTCCGCGCCACAGCGCTAAGACAGGTTACTTGTTATCATGAGCCAATTGGCCAAGTTTTAGTAATGATACAAAGTGTCCACTATTGCTGGATCAGATCAAAGTGATACATGCTAATAAGCGTTTGTAATAAAAGTATAAAATCGATATCTTAGTAAAAGAGACAATGATACGAAATTACAAGGTTAATGTTTGTTATGAACAAGTCAGATAGAGATAGGGTTGTATTTCACTCGATACACGACATGTCGAGTGGTCATTACTTATCAAAAGCAGAGCGGTTATTGAATAGCGAAATAGCAAACGATATAAACGATATAAACGATATAAACGATATAAACGATATAAACGATATACTTGAACTGTACAATATATCGCTGTTTTTCGAAAACGGCATATACCTTAAAAGTTGGTCAGATACAGATATTGTTGCTTACAAAGAAAAAGTTAATACTTTTAAAAATTTAATTGGGAAATTCATAACTAATATTGATGATAGTAACTTCCTGTCATATTTTGAAAATATAGATTACGGTTACTATGATAGTTTCTGGTTATTAATAAATAACTATCAACAATATAAAAATATATCGCCATCTCAAATAGAAGAAGTTTTAAAGAACCTCCCCCATCAAGTGAGGCACTTGTTGAGCCATAAAAATTTGGTGGATAAATATAAGCTTGTTCTCTGTGAGTTTTTAAAAAGTGACCAGCAGAGTGCAGAGATCCTTCTTTCTATATATGAAGTCGAAAATAGTTTCAATAAAACGAAGTTGTACCTACCTAGTTGTTTAACTATTCAAGATAAAGAAAGCATAATTGCTTCGTACATCGACTCAGGGCATTGCAATACTAACTACCTGCCAATAATACAAAATTCTAAAAAACATAGTGACTTCCGAATCTCAGATAAAACTAAATTAGCAGCTAAGAGAAAATACCAACAGTCTATTAAAGAGTTTTTCGATAGTGGTTCTAGTTCATCATTTGAATACGGGGTAGCTATCAGTTATCCCGAAAATGCTTCTAAAATTAAACATGCTTGGATTGAGCAGGGTACAGTCCATTACGAATTTAGCTTGGATTACATTAAAGAAAATAATCACCCGTATATTCTGTACAGAAACTTCGAGACACTTTTTGAGTACGTGGATGAACAGAATATTGTAGCTTTAACCAGCAAAGAAAATCAGCTTGGAATTTTTGAAAGAACTTTAGGTGTTAGATCTAAAACTGAATACGTTTTTGGTGTGGCGTTCACACAATTAGAAATGGCATCTATGGGCCAAATTTACACATATTCCAACGTACTAAAAGGGCTTGGGTGTTCATTAGAAGATATTCTAAAAACAGTTTTCACTAATACTCTGCCGGAATTATTTGACTTACCTAGTAACGCCAATTTTACAATTCCTACGTAAGCGGTTAATGAACCAGTGAAGCCCTACTCAATTCCACTGAGATAAACATTCCATGGCATCAGATCCGACATATCATCGGCGATTGAACGCTTTGGCAACTCCGTGAACAGGTGCCGGAAGTAATAATAGGGGTTGATGTCATTCGCCCGACACGTCATGACCAAGCTATACAGATTGGCACTGGCTTTCGCACCACCGACTGACGTTGAGAACATCCAGTTTTTTCGCCCCGTCGTGAACGGCCGGATATCCCGCTCTGTCACATTGTTGTCGATGCTGATATGTCCATCTTCCAGGTAGGTCAGCAGCTTAGGCCACTGATTCTTGGTGTAGGTGATGGCCTGGCCTAATGCTCCTTTGGGCAGCACATTCAGGCTATCGAGCCACGCTTTGAAGTCATTCAATATGGGGAGGCTTTCTTGCATCCTCAGCTGTTGGCGGGCTTCGGCCGACAGCGTTTTGGCTCGCTTTTCTATCCCATACAATTTGGCGATAAAGGCCAGGGCCTTTTCGGGTTTCCCTGCCTTTTTCGAAGGGGATGCCTTTTGAGCATCGGTGAACTTGCGGCGCACATGCGCCATGCACGCGGCTTGAGTGACACCGTCTACCGTGTCATACGCACTGTAACCATCTGACAACAGATAACCATGGTAATCACCAAGGAATTCGCGCACACAAGCGCCTGCTCGGCTGGGGTGATAGTCGTAGATGACGACGGGATTGGGGGTGAACTCGCCGCTGCGATAAACCCACATATAGGATTTGGACTGGGCCTGTCTGTCTTCTTCTCTGAGCACTTGCACCGTGGTTTCATCGGCGCAGATGAGGGATTCTTTTAGGAGCTGCGCTTTCATTGCATCGATAATGACCTGCACTTTACTGCCAAGCTGCACACACCAGTTGGCCAAGGTGGCGCGACTAATATCTATACCCGAGCGGTTCAGGATATCTACCTGACGGTAGAGCGGCAGTGCATCGACGTATTTGGCGGTGACCACGGCGGCGAAGGCCTCGGCACTGCCAAGGCTTTTAGGGAGCATACTCGCCGGTTTTGGAGCTGTGACCACTTTGCTGGTTTCGGCTGTTTGCTCGCAGTGGCGACAAGCATATTTGGTGCGCTCATGGCGAATGACACTCACTCGCTGAGGTAGGATTTTCAGGGTTTCGCTGATTTCCTTACCGCATTCATGTAAAGGCGCATCACAGCAGTCGCAATACGGCGCATTTAAGGTATGGGTTTGCACCTCGCGCTCAAGGTCAGCAGGCAGCGGTTTACGACCCGTTTTTCTGCGCTCTTTAGGTGAGGAAGGCAACGCGTTTTGCTGTTCAGCTTCGTTGAACGTTCCTTTGGCGACTTTTTCGCTTTGGGCAGCGAAGCGTTTGGATTTGCTGAGGTTGAGCTGCTCAACGAGCAATTGCACCTGCGTTTTGAGGGCGGCGACTTCCTCCTCTTTGGCCTGCAACAATGCATCCTTGGCAAGAAGCATGGCCTTGAGTTGTTCGATGTCATTGGGGAAGTCGGTCATTGGGCATCATCTTACAGCATTCAATAGTCCCCAGTGTGACGGTTAAAAAGGATCGTTCAAGTGCAAAATTACGATCAGTGTCTAGCATCACACTTCTAGCCCATTTAAGGGCCGATGGGCTTTGTTGTTCTCGAGTGACAGCCCAGAGAGCAACCAGTGAAGTTGCGGTTTGCTAATGACAATCACGCCCTGGGAATTCGGGCGAGGCCATTTGAAGGTACCGTTCTCCAAACGGCGATAGTAAAGCCAAAACCCGTTGGTATCCCAAAACAAGATTTTGAGTTTATCGCGTCCGCGATTACAGAATATAAACCAGGCCTCGCTGAACGGGTCCATGTCGAGTTGTTCGGCGACAATGAGCGACAGACCATCGATAGACTTTCGCATGTCGGTGACACCGGAGACCAGAAAGACCTTGCCGGAGGGAGTCATTGCAAGGCATCTACCCAGTGTTTGATCTGAGCGGTACTCAGTGTTGTTGGTAATTCAGCGCGAATACCATTGGCAAAAGTAATGATCACCGACTCAGCCTTCGTCTCTTCATATTCATTGAAAATAATAGGCTGAAGTGTTTGCGTTGCGTCAGGAGAACGCAATCGCTTAGACCAATAGTAGAAGGTTTGATAACTGATGCCGCTGTCTGCACAGAATTGCTTGATGGAAAGCGTGCTTTGTTTTTGTTGCTCAACAACTGTTGCCCAATGGGCGCGCTTTTGCTCTTGGTTCATAGTGCCTCCGATGAAAAAGGCACTATGTCAAAGTATTGGTATTATTGGTATGTGGGGTTTATTAACCGCTTACATTCCTACTCAAAATGCTTCTGCTTTAGAGAAAATAAGAACAATCGCACCTGAGTTCGAGTCGATATTGAAGCAATACAAATTATTTGTAGAAAATGGACATATTGATTTTGAACTTCTACAAATGTCGTCTGGCCCTACAGCCATCAAAGACATTCCAAGCTTAAATAGCAATAAATACATATATATCAATAAGGATGACCAAGAAGTTAATTTTCTAACTTATCTGCTATTTTCGGATCAAACTCTGTTGACTTATCTTGACCCGTTCAAAGACAAGCAATACAGAAACTTTGTTGATTTATTGGTGAATGAAGAAGAAATCGATTTCGGAAATTACGAAGAACATCAGCTTGAGCATTTAAATTATTTGATAGATAATAATTATATATCTGTCGATGAAAATAATTGCGTTCAAGTTACAAATTGGAACCGAATTTTAATATTCAGAGATGTTTTTGAAAATGAGGTCGCCTCGTTACACCATTATCCTGCCGATATTCAAGACGAGGTTATGCATATGAGTAATGATAGACTAGTGTTTTTTGGAAGTTCACTTTTCGCAATACCTGAGCAAAATTACTTCAATTACTATTTAAACAAAAGTGAGTTTACAAACGGGCACGACTTAAGAAATAGCTATTTACATGGTACACAGGCAAATCCGACAGAAATTCATCTACATGAAAATTCCTATTTACTTTACTTAAAGCTTTTAATCTTAGTTATTTTTAAAATAGAAGATGACTTGTTTATTTATAAAAAGCTTAAGGCGGACGAAGAATAACAGTTAGAAAGGATCGTAGTTCGTACTAATTTATATGTAGGCAGGATACTATGATCAACTTATTGGGCGGTTCTACTCCAATGATTCAGCTGACGTGATGGAGAAACAACACCGTTCATGGTTTCAATTGATACTCCTATGCTAATAATACCCCATATAGATACAAAGATCCTGTAGTGATGTGATGGACGCCTCAGCACCTAAGCTTGCAGTATTATGCCAAGCTTAGGTGCTGACAAATAGTTCTGGAGGTTTCCATCATGGATATTAAAGTTATTGGTATCGATTTAGCCAAAAATGTTTTTCAAGTTTGTGTTTGTCTTATGGATAACTCAGTCATGACTAACAAAAAGGTTAACAGAAACAAGCTGCTCGATAAAATTAGACAATTCCCCGAAGGTAGTCTTATTGCTATGGAGGCCTGTGGTACGGCGCATTACTGGGGAAGACAATTTCAAGCTCTTGGTTATCAAGTGCAATTGATCCCTGCTCAACATGTTAAGCCATTTGTTGCAAACCAAAAGAATGATGCCAACGATGCCCTCGCTATATGCGAAGCGGTTTTCAGACCTAATATCCACATGGTTCCAGTTAAAACTGTTGAGCAACAAGACATTAAAGCATTACGTTGTGTACGTAGTCGTCTCGTTCAAAATCGAACCGCCATGGTCAATCAAATTCGAAGCCTAGCGAGCGAGTCTGGTGTGATCTTCTCTGTCGGCAGGTTGCAATTACAAGCGTCACTTAGCCGTATTTTAGCAAATAATGAGCATGAACTGTCTCATACGCTTCATTACCTGTTAAAACTTTTATATGAAGATTTATGTGTTTTAAATGAGAGAATTAATCAAATCGAGCGCGACATTAAAGCGCTATGTCAAATCCAACCTCGCTACAATGCATTGCTGTCGATCCCTGGCTTTGGACCATTAGTCACAGCAAGCTTTATGAGTGAATTAGGTTCGGGTCATCAATTTAAAAATGGCCGGCAATTATCTGCATGGTGTGGCTTAGTGCCATCACAATCGAGTTCTGGTGGAAAAGTTCGACTAGGATCGATCACGAAAAATGGCAGCTCAGAACTACGTGTTTTACTCATCCATGGCGCCAGAGCCGTTGGCCGATTTGCAAGCAAACGTGATGATAGACTTGGGCGATGGTTTAATGCACTTGCGTTAAGGCAAGGTCGACACAAAGCCGTTGTCGCATTGGCCAATAAAATAGCGCGTATAGGATGGCGGATCCTCACGAGTAACGATAATTTCGACGTTAATAAAGCGTTTGCGTAAGACGTTAAGCATCACGTAAAAGTTTACATGCACTGATGAATAAACGGTCAACCGTACCTATTAGAGCCTGACTTGACCAAGGCATTAAATGCCGATGTAGTGATAAGGTAATAGGTTTCGGATTTACATCATGGCGCGGGTAAAAAGCCTATTTAGACGCCGAATATATGGTAGTGAACCAATCATTCAAAAGTGTTGTAAAAGCTGAGGCGTCCATATATGGTCAAGTAAAACTGGCCACAGGTTTAGAGCTTTTTCATACTTTTGGTAATCTTAAATGTTGTCATTAGAGCAAAAGTCCTAACTCGAAAATGTCCAAAAGCGTGCTGCGTAACGCTTTTAAATCTACAGATTACGCGAATGCTCGAAAGGTGTGCCATGGTGATTGGCGAGACGACCGTCCGCCCCATGGACGGGGCGGTCGAGCATCCAAGGACGGACTTGCTGCGAGTCGACGAGCTAATGCCATGGCAAGCCTGTGCGAGTGGATACCCGTAAACGCTAAACTTCTAACAACTGAAATTACTGCTCTCCAAACATTTCTGTCCAAAAGCGTGCGGCGTATCGCTTTAAATATATAGGTTATGCTAGTGCGCAAAAAGGCGTGTCATGGTGACTCGCGTGACGACCATCCCCCCTACGGACGGGCATTCTAGGATGGACTGGAACAACATACATGCTTAACTGCCAGTTCGCCCTCCATGGCTCTCGTTCATAAACTTAGAATCCCTTGGCTTCTATTCACCCTGTCGACGAGCAAATACGATGGCAAGCCGATATAAGTAGGTCAAACCAATAAGCGCTCCACGGTTTAAAATGGATGGACTAATTTATTGCCCATCATTTTATCTGTCATTTTAATTAGTTTTTATTGGTAAAATATGTCTATTAAAGCTATATCATTTAGTTTTTCACTTAGTCGCTTGAGACACTAAAAAATGAATTCTGAAGTTTTGAAGTATGTAAACGAGCATCAGCTTTCGTCTGTAATGAATAAAACAAAGTGGTGCGAGCTTGAAAAGGCATTAAATGGATCTGAAGATTTTATTCCCTATGTGCGATACAAATTGATTTATGATGAAAATCCTAATGCAGGTTTTACTGCCGTGTGGTGGCACGAGTTACTTGAAATAGCAGAAACCATTGAGTGGTTAGAAGTTGATCCATTCAAAAGAGAATGGCTAGGCCGATTAGTGGCGGATCGAGTGACGGACTTTTCTGATGTTGTAAGCGCACAATTAGCCCAATATTCAATTCCTTATTCGATAGAAAATGGCATGTTTAGAATTTGGGGTTATCTGAGGAGGGATGAATCTCCAGAATTTATCTAACTGAAGAGTTATATCTCTGTAAGTCACTTATTTTAAAGCTAAAACTACTAAATACTGAGACCTAAATACTGATTGTTGGGATTGGGCATAGAGACAAAAGACATTAAAAAAGTGCTTTATTTTTCAATAAAGCACTCATTTTTAAGCGACTCAAGCACTCGTTGACCTACTGAACACAGTACTGATTAAGGTACTGATTAAGGTACTGATTAAAGTACTATGTAGAGTGGCCATCCAAGGAGGCCGACAAGACCTTCCTTGTGTTCGAATCTTTCTAAGCGTTCGGGTGAAGCATCGCTGAGTAAGAGTTCGCGGTAGCTTTTCGCAAAGTGCAGGGTACGCAGTAGGGCGGGGGCAAAGTTTTTGCCGAGATCTTTACTGATGGTTTCAGCGAGTTCTGCGGGTAATTCTGCTAACGCTTTCTGGGTTTCCAATTCGATATGCTCACGGGTAAACCATTCCTCTTTTAAGGTGATTTTGCCGATACGCTTTTTCAAATCCTGTCTGACTTTGGCGCCATCAAACAACAATCGATACAGTACCGCTTCGGCTAATACACTCTCTAGATTGAGAAAATCTAGCGGATCATAGCTCGATTGCGCATAAAACTGTGCCAATAGGGCCGCAATTGACTGTTGGCGTTGGTGTTCAAGCAGGGCATCTTGATAGGCTTCATAGCCTAACCATTCTTCCGCATCGGGCGGGCTAGACACTTGTTCAAGCAAGAACTTGTCGACATCACCGTACAATGACTTGTCGTTGATGAGTTTATGCTTGCTGACAGTGCTGAGCATGCTCCAGCCTTTTTGGAAGCATTTGACTACGCCATCGGCGGTGATCAACAGGCGTATCGCCTGCTGCGGGTTTTGGTTTGATAATTCCATCAAACCAAGGCTCACCACACCAATGACATCATGCGCCGCTTGTTCGAGCAGGTGCATTTTGTACTTGTTGTAAAACTTATCGGCCAGTTTGAGGCTCATCAAAATGGCTTTGGATTTGATTTGTGACAGCTGTTCACCGCTCAGCGTTTCGTCTGCTTGGCCTTGGATCAATACCTTGCTCAGGTAGGGTCCTTGATCTACATCACGCAGTACCAGTTGCATCAAATAATTCCTTAATCCAAAAAGCTAAACATATCATCGACTTCAGCGTATTCATCCGTCACTTGGTTTTTCTCTTTGGCTTGAATAACCAGCTCGTTGACAAACTTGCTGATGATCATTTCCCAACCTGAGCTTTCGTTACGCAGCAGACTCTTAATGGCTTTTTCAACATCGGGCGCGAGCTCGTGGATCAAGGCCATTAGGCTGCGTGGGTCGTCTATGCTGAGGCTGTGTGCATCTTCACTGGCGACGCGGCTGTCGTAGCCGATGGTTTCAGTGTCTTCTTCGTCATCGTAGAGATCGGTGTAGCCGTCTTCATCTTCATGTTTTTCGCCTAACATCATTTCGATGAAAGGGATCGACAGGTAGAAGAGGCCCGCAGGATCTTCGGCGATACATTCTAAAATCGCAGTTTGCTTTTCTTCGCTATCTTGAATGCGAATTAAATAGGTCAAAAAATCAAAGGTATGCTGAATAAGTTCTTCGGCATTGTTTTTGATTTTTTCTTCCCAGTACAAAGGTTGCTGACAGACGATGTCGCGAATTTGTTCTGGGGTCATGAGTTCAGACATGATCGAAGGACAAGAGATATCATGGTGACTGTTGATTTGGGTCAGCGTGACGATATCCATGTGTTCGATGACTTCGACTAATTGCGCGTCGCTCATGGTATTTGCAATGATTTCAAAGCGTTTGCTCGCTTGTTTTGGCTCTACGTCCGCCAACTCTTTAATTTCGGCGACGGTAATCTCAATGAGACTAGTGTTCATTAGCGGTCCTCATCATCGTAGTGATCGTAGTAGCCATCTTCCTCTTCGCTTTCATCATCGTCGTCGTTATCTGAGGTGCCAACATAATCGTTGTCATCATCTTCATCGTCGTGATGTTTTGCTGCTGGCGTTGCTTTACCTTGAGTTTCAAGTAAATACAGCACGGCGCAGCTTTCAATCAGTAAGGTTTCCGAGTAACCACGCACGGCTAACACTAAAGGTAAATCAGCATTGTTAAAGCCAATCGTGACTTTAAACTCATCCCACTCGGGTTGAGTTGCCGTGTTTATCCAATGTGCCCACTTGAGTTTGGCTTCGGCGGGAAACTTAATTCGACCGTAAAGCGCGACAGGCAGGTACTCAGGCACAGTATCGAGCATCTTAGGATCGGCTTCTAACACCTTTTTGATTTGGCTAGTAAATTGCTCTAGCGCTTTAGGTGTATCGGGATCGTCGTAGGACTCGATATTGTCGTAGGCATTATTTTTTAGCTCATTAATGCGTGAGATATTCAGTTTTTTGACCATTTGACACTACTCTAGAAAACGCTCAAGGATAAAATTGATCCCACAGCTCGCGCATGGCGCTAGCGGGATCGGTCACTATGACGTTATTGAAATCTTTGATAAACGCATTACGTCGCTTAGGATCGGACAACACATCATAAGCATTTTTAACGCGTTCAAGTTGTACGGCGGCTTGCTGCTTTTCCTCTTCCGAGGCGCCTAACAACTTGTCGGGATGATATTTGTTTGACAGTCGTCGATAGGCTTTTTTAATGTCGTCTTCTTTGGCACTGGGTTTTATACCAAGCACGCTAAAGTGGTTAATCATACTTGTACCTGCAGGCGATGGGGCTGATATCGCGAGATAAAAAGGGTTTGACTCTGATTATCTTTAAATTCGTGGAATTATGATTAGTCAGCCGTGGATGATAGCAGAAATCCCCTCGGGGCAGCAAACACGCAAGTCGCTATTTGCAGCTCTAGCTTAACTTATAAAACACTGATGTTGATCGTGCGAATTTGCGAGCCACAATAGGGAGTATATAGCATTTAGTATTGGCTGATGTATTGGTTAGATCTTTGTTATATCTTAGTTTTGCGGGATTTTGATACAAAAAACCAGCATTAAGCTGGCCTGATCATTAGATAATTGGTTGCGGGAGCCGGATTTGAACCGACGACCTTCGGGTTATGAGCCCGACGAGCTACCATGCTGCTCCATCCCGCGTCCGATATCTATCTGTATTACTGTACTATTTTGCTTTAAATTGGTTGCTGTAGCCGGATTTGAACCGACGACCTTCGCCCGTTGTTTATAAAGAGTTGAGCCCGATAAGCTGTTTCTATCGATAAACTAACACGCTAAATTGGTTGCGGGAGCCGGATTTGAACCGACGACCTTCGGGTTATGAGCCCGACGAGCTACCATGCTGCTCCATCCCGCGTCCGATATCTATCTGTATTACTGTACTACTTTGCTTTAAATTGGTTGCGGAAGCAGGATTTGACCTACGACCTTCGCCCGTTGTTTATAAAGAAGTTGAGCCCGATAAGCTGTTTCTATTGATAAACTAATACACTAAATCGGTTGAGGGAGCTGGATTTGAACCAACGACCTTCGCCCGTTGTTTATAAAGAAGTTGAGCCCGATAAGCTGTTTCTATTGATAAACTAATACTCTAAATTGGTTGCGGGAGCCGGATTTGAACCGACGACCTTCGGGTTATGAGCCCGACGAGCTACCATGCTGCTCCATCCCGCGTCCGATATCTATCTGTATTACTGTACTATTTTGCTTTAAATTGGTTGCGGGAGCCGGATTTGAACCGACGACCTTCGCCCGTTGTTTATAAAGAGTTGAGCCCGATAAGCTGTTTCTATCAATAAACTAATACGCTAAATTGGTTGTGGTAGTTGGATTTGAACCGACGACCTTCGCCCGTTGTTTATAAAGAGTTGAGCCCGATAAGCTGTTTCTATCGATAAACTAATACTCTAAATTGGTTGCGGGAGCTGGATTTGAACCAACGACCTTCGGGTTATGAGCCCGACGAGCTACCATGCTGCTCCATCCCGCGTCCGTCTTCAAAGCGGGGCAGACTATAACGGCAGCGAGTAGTCATTGCAAGGACGAATCCTAAAAAAGAAGATGAATGCTCAAATATAAAGCGTAGTGCGGGGATTTTACGCAGTATGAGTCGGGACTCGCTATTATAGGGCGCTAAAAGCTGACTAACTGACTGACTAAATCTGACTTCGGTTAATAACTGTTTATCTTTTATGTATTCGAGCAGGTATAATGTCGCTTTGATTTTGACTGCGTATTGATTATCCCATGCTTAATTTTTTTGCCGCTGCCCCTAAGGGCTTTGAATATAGCTTAGCCCAAGAACTGACAGAATTTGGTGCCACAGAGATTAAGGAGAGTGTTGCTGGTGTGTATTTCACCGCACCTTTAGCCTTAGCTTACCGGATTACGTTATGGACACGTTTAGCCAGCCGTATTGTGTTGGTCATTTATAAAGGCAGCTGTGAGTCGGCAGAGCAACTCTATAATGCTGCCTATTGTATTGATTGGCCAGCACATTTCTCTAATAGAAACACTTTTAGTATCGATTTTCATGGTACGGGTGGCTTTATTAATAACACCCAGTTCGGCGCGCTTAAAATTAAAGATGCCATAGTCGACAGGTTCCGTGACGATGGTGATGAACGTCCCAATGTGTCGCGTACTGATGCGGACTTTAAAGTCGATGCGCATTTTCGTAATGGTGTGATTACGATTGCAATGAACTTCTCTGGACCATCATTGCATCAACGGGGATATCGCTCAACCACAGGCGAAGCCCCTTTAAAAGAAAACCTTGCCGCGAATATGTTAGTGCGAAGTGGCTGGCAAGCCGCGCCTACGACTTTACTTGATCCTTTTTGTGGTAGCGGCACAGTGCTGATTGAAGCGGCGTTAATGGCGGCGGATATTGCTCCAGGACTACAACGTAATCGTTTTGGCTTTGAACATTGGCGTCGTCACGATAAAGCTGTGTGGCAAGATATTGTCGCTGAAGCCAAGGCGCGTGCTTCATTGGGGGTTAAACGCTGCGAGATTAAATTTTACGGATCTGATATCGATTCTCGCTTAGTTGCGCTTGCAAAGCGTAATGCAGAAAATGCGGGAGTGCTTGAGCTTATTGAGTTTAAGGTTGCTAATGCCCTTAATATCGAGCCGCCAGCAGCAGAGGGTTATCTTATCACCAACCCACCCTATGGGGAGCGTTTGGGGAATGTGTCCGAACTTTTGCAACTTTATTACCAACTTGGCGATAAATTTAAAAAAGAATTCGGCGGTTGGAAAGTCGCCATGCTTTGTAGTGATATCGAGCTAATCTCATCACTTAAGCTTAAAGCGGATAAACAGATGAAGATGTTTAATGGTGCATTAGAGTGTGCCTTTAACCTCTATACTCTGCATGCCAACAGTACTCGCCGTGACACGCCTGTTTTGCCTGAAGGAGTGGATATTGCCGATATCGCGCCCGCCTTTGCCAACCGTATTAAGAAAAATGCTAAGCAACTGGAAAAGTGGGCTCAAAAAGAAGGCATAGATAGTTATCGTATTTACGATGCTGATATTCCTGAATATAACGTCGCAGTCGATAAATATTTAGACTATGTGATTGTGCAGGAATATATGGCGCCAGCAACCATTCCTGAGGCGGTGACTAAACGTCGTTTAAGTGATGTGCTGCTGGCGTTACCCGCAGCGATTGGGATTAATCCTAATAAAATCATCATGAAAACCCGTGAGCGTCAGAAGGGAACAAATCAATATCAAAAGTTAGATGAACGTAAGTTAGAACTTATCACCACTGAGTATGGTGCTAAGTTTAAGTTAAACTTAACGGGTTATTTAGATACAGGTTTATTCCTTGATCACCGTCTAACGCGTCGCCTGGTCGGTCAAAAAGCGAAGGGACGCCGAGTGTTGAACCTATTTTCCTACACGGGGTCTGCATCTGTGCATGCGGCGCTCGGTGGAGCCAAGTCAGTTACAACGGTAGATATGTCAAATACCTATATCAATTGGGCGAAGGATAACTTTGCCCTCAATGGGTTGCAAGGTAAGCAATATGAATTCGTGCAAGCGGATTGTTTACAGTGGATCCGTGATTGTAATGAACAATTTGATTTGATTTTTATTGATCCACCGACATTCTCTAACTCAAAACGGATGGAAGATTCATTCGATGTGCAGCGGGATCATGTCAATTTACTCGGTGCTTTAGTGAAACTCTTAAGTCCAACGGGGGAGTTAGTGTTTTCCAACAATAAACGTAAGTTTAAGATGGATATAGAAACACTGACTAAGATGAACATTATGGTTAAAAACATTGATGACATCACGCTGCCCATGGATTACAAACGTAATCCCCATATTCACAATACTTGGTTAATTACCCATGCTTGAACGCAAGAAGGCTAATTTATCAGCTGAATTACACCGGGGCTACGTGCTATATCACACGGAGGGGTGCCATTTGTGTGAATTGGCGGCTGTGCTATTAAAAGATGCTGGTATCGCGTTTCAAACCATCGATATTTGTGATGATGAAATACTCGCGGAGCGTTATGGCGTGTCGATCCCCGTGCTAAAAGCCGCGGATGACAGATGTTTATTTTGGCCATTTGACGCAACGCAATTACAAAAGTTTATAGGAGCTTAGTTTGAGTCTGGTTCGTATCAATAATGGCTCTTTAGCCTATGGTTATACACCGCTACTGCAGAATGCGGATTTTACCATTGAACGCGGTGAGCGCGTGTGTATAGTGGGGCGAAATGGTGCTGGCAAGTCGAGCTTGCTGAAGATTTTATCCGGTGATGTATTGTTGGATGAAGGTGAGTTTAACATTGATGGTAATGTGACCGTCAGCCGTTTACAGCAAGATCCACCCAAGGCTGAGCAAGGTACGGTTTATGCCTATATTGCGGCAGGTCTTAAGGAAGTGGGTGAAGCGCTTGAGCGTTATCATCAATTATCCCACGATGTGGCCCATGCTTCACCTGAACTGATGGATCGCATGCTAAATGAGATGCAAGGTCTGCAGGAAACCTTAGATCACTACAATGGCTGGCAGTTAGATTCACGTATTCAACAAAATTGTGAATTGCTTGGTCTCGATCCGGACAAATCCTTAAGTGAGTTATCTGGTGGTTGGCAGCGTAAAGTAGCACTAGCTCGCGCGCTTGTAAGTGAGCCGGATTTATTACTGCTTGATGAACCCACCAACCACTTAGATATTGATACTATTGAATGGTTAGAGAAATTTCTACTTGATTATCAAGGTGCTATCGTCTTTATTAGCCACGACAGAGGCTTTATTGCTCGTATGGCGACGCGAATAGTTGATTTAGACCGAGGTGTCGTCACATCATGGCCGGGTAACTATCAAGCTTATCTTGATGGTAAGCAGGAGTGGCTGCGAGTTGAGGCAGATAAAAATGCCTTGTTTGACAAGCGTCTAGCCGATGAAGAAGTGTGGATCCGTCAAGGTGTTAAAGCAAGGCGCACCCGAAATGAAGGACGTGTACGCGCACTTAAAGCGCTCCGTCAAGAGCGTAGTGAGCGTTTGAACCGTCAAGGTAACGCTAAAATGGCGGTGGCTGATACAGAGCGTTCAGGCAAGTTAGTCTTTGATGTTAAAGACTTAAATTACAATTTGCCCGATAAAAACCTGGTGAAAAACTTTAATACCACAGTGATCCGTGGTGATCGTATCGCCTTAATTGGTCCAAACGGTTGTGGCAAATCAACATTGATTAAGTTGTTGATTGAAAAGCTACAGCCCCAGTCTGG
The DNA here is from genome assembly GCF_023159115.1 of Shewanella sp. JNE2. NCBI lineage: Bacteria > Pseudomonadati > Pseudomonadota > Gammaproteobacteria > Alteromonadales > Shewanellaceae > Shewanella > Shewanella sp. JNE2. Next base: position 1,808,064 of record NZ_CP096169.1, read on the forward strand.
TGAAGTGAAAGTCGGTACTAAGTTGGAAATTGCCTACTTTGACCAATACCGTGAAGCTTTAGATCCGGAGCAAACCGTTGAAGATAACGTCGGCGAAGGTAAAAAAACGATTACTATCAATGGCCAAGATCGCCATATCTTAAGCTACTTGCAGGATTTTTTATTTTCGCCAATGCGAGCAAGAACGCCGGTTAAAGCCCTGTCTGGTGGTGAAAAGAACCGTTTATTACTCGCAAAGTTATTGATCCGTCCAGCCAACTTAATCATTCTTGACGAACCAACAAACGATCTTGATATTGAGACCTTAGAATTGCTAGAGTCGCTGCTGACTGAATATCAAGGCACCCTGTTACTCGTAAGCCATGATAGGGCGTTTATCGATAATACCGTGACGAGTAGTTGGTGGTATGCAGGCAATGGCCACTGGAGCGAATACGTGGGTGGCTATCAGGATGCGGTCGATCAGGGGGCTAAGTTTTATTCTGAGGAACCTAGTTCACAAAAGACGGTCGAAGCTCCTGCAGTTGAAATGAAACCTGCGGAAGTAAAGGTTTCAGAGCCTGTCAAAGCAGTAAAAAAACTGTCGTATAAGTTACAGCGTGAGTTAGAGTCATTACCTAGTCTGATGGAACAGTTGGAGCAAGATATTCTTGCACTGCAAACCGTGATAGGTAATTCAGATTTCTATAGTCAGGCGCAAGATAAAGTCAATCAGGTATTAAACCAGTTGGCAGAGAAAGAAAAGCAATTGGAAGTTTGCTTCGAGCGGTGGGAAGAGCTTGAGTCACTGAAGTAAGCCAATAATAAAAATGGGAATAGAATTAATGAAGTCAAAGTTGGATAAAGCCCTGTCCTTGGTTGCCTTAGGTGTCCTTGGTGTATTAAACAGTGCCCATGCTGCACCTGTCTATAAAATTGTTAATATTGAGAATTATGACCTAAAAGGCGCGCTAGAAGGGACGCGTAACGGGTACGCTTTAGGCGTGAATGCTAATGATGAATTAGTTGGTATTTCCAAGGGCAAGAAAAAGCTTAGCACTTCGGATGTTGAAAGTGGCGTGATTGATATTGAAGATGGTATCGCGCCTGAGGAAACCATCACTTATTCAATCACCGCAGCAATCGTCGCTAACAATTTTGCCTTTGTTGCTAAGGAAAATGATTCATCTAGTCCTTGGTTACCGACTTTTGACAGCATAAATGGCACTACGCCACCCAGTAATACCGAAGTCATTAACTCTGTTGATACTTTTTATTATGGTATTAATGATGCGGGTATTAAAGTCGGTAGTATGACAGCTCCTGAGAAGAAGGTAGAGAATACTGCAACTACCGATGTGACAGATGATTATTGGTATTACCGCGACTATGAGTACCGTGGCGTGGCTAAATCCAGTGAGGTTGAAATACCACTTATTCCCCCTTATACCCAATATGTTAAGGATGATAAAACGGTTGAGTTAGGCGGTTGGTCTGCGGCTACGGCCATCAACAACAATAACCTTATTGCAGGTTATGCAAGTACTGATATCAGTAAATATGGTAGTGATCGCGTAGCTTACTGTTTAAGTACGGATAATACCTTGCCATTGGATGTCTGCGTTCAACGTGAGCAATATCCTAACTCAGTTGGAACTCGCAATATCCAATATCAAACCCGTGCTTATGTATGGAAAATTGAGGATGATAACACTGCGACAGGTACGGTTTTACCCCTTGGATTTACGCCCGCGAGTGACGACACCTTAACTTATACCGCGCAGGCGCTCGGTTTAAATGATAATGATGTTATTGTCGGTCGTTCCCATGTATATCGTAATGGAAATAGTAAGTCCCTAGCGCAAGATGCGGCTTATTGGATTAAGGATGCCGAAGGTAACTATCAATATCATTGGATCCCGATGTCAAACTCAGTTGCCAGCTCTATTGCCTATGATATCAATGATAATGGTATTGTTGTTGGTAGCTACCGCAGCTATATCCAAGGTTATTTGCGTGATAAGTTCTTCTATTTTGATATTAATACGCCGGATGTCAGCCCTGTGACGCCAAATGATTTTGCCTCTAAGCCAACGGATTTATCGAGTAAGCCTAAAGATATTAATAATAACGGCCAAGTAGTTGGTTATATTGAAACCACCTATGATAAAGAAAAACCACGTCCGAAGGCGGGCTTCTTATATGAGAAGTCAACGGGTGAGTTTAGTAATCTTAATAAGTTGCTGACATGTGAATCTAAAGGATTTGAAAAAGACGGTAGTGGTAACTGGAATCGCCATAAAGTCGCAGTTCAAGATGGTTCAGGTAAGACACTAACATACAATACCGATATCCTTGTGGTTGAAGCGTCCAGTATTAACGAAGAGGGCACTATTGTAGGTACGGCTTTTGTTCGTAAACCTTCATACCAGTTTGATAGCAGCGGTAATGTTGTGATTGGCGAGAATGGATTACCGTTATTCGAATTAAGTGGTAGTGGAGAGCCTGTTACCGCTTATATTCCGCGTATGGTCGTGCTTAAGCCTGTAGCCAATGGTGAAGCTTGTCCAATAGATGATAGTACGGATACGGGCAACTATGAACGTAAGGGAGCCGCGTCTTTAGCTTGGCTTTTTGCGTTACCATTGATTTGGTTCCGTCGCCGCGTTCGCTAGTTTTAAGCTTAAATTCAGATTAATAAAATCGAGGCTAAATGCCTCGATTTTTTTTTAACTAGGATCTCAATAGTTTAAAAAATAGTCGATATAATGAGCGATTTTTTGATTGATCTTGGGGACAAAAAGCACTATTTCTATGGGTGAAGCTTTTGCTTCTATTTCACGTAGAACAGAGGACGCTTGCATGAAAAGACAAAAACGAGATCGTTTAGACAGAGCTTTTTCAAAAGGATTCCAAGCTGGTGTTGGTGGGCGCTCTAAGGAGCTCTGTCCTTATGCAAATCTTGATTCGCGATCGCAGTGGTTAGGCGGTTGGCGTGAAGGTGTGGATGGCCGAGTTAATGGGCTATTTAATAAATAACTGAGTTTAGCTCGTTAATTAAATAGCCCAGAACAAACGAAGTAATGCAGCACATAGCCCTCAGACGAGGGCATTTTTGTATCTATAAAAAATGTAGCAAAAGATAATTAGAAGGTTGATGTATCACTAAATACACCGACTTTGAGATCGGTTGCGCTGTATATTTGACGACCATCAACTTCGAGAATTGCATCGGCAATTCCCATGACGAGTTTTCGGTGGATTGTGCGTTTGATATTCAGTTTATAGGTAACCTTTTTCGCACCGGGTAGCACTTGACCAGTAAACTTCACTTCACCAACGCCCAGTGCACGACCTTTACCTTCAGCACCTTCCCAGCCTAAATAGAACCCTACTAATTGCCACATGGCATCAAGGCCTAAACAACCAGGCATAACGGGATCGCTAATAAAATGACAGTCAAAAAACCATAATTCTGGATTAATATCGAGTTCAGCGACAATTTCACCTTTTCCAAACTCGCCACCATTATCATTGATAGTGACGATTCTATCGATCATCAGCATATTATCAACAGGAAGGCGAGGGGAGTTTGGACCAAATAATTTCCCATGGCCACAGGCGATGAGTTCTTCTTTATTGAAACTGTTTGCTTTATTCATTATTTTACTACTCCAGCAATAAGAATCGCCAAGATTAGCGAACACGTGTAAGCTAAACAACTCCGATCAGCTAATTAACGACGAAATAATCCCAATTTTGCGAGTAACCTCGTCATTATACCAATTTCCTCTTCTCCATTACCCGCAAGCTTATCCAGTCTTTCTTGCACTAAACCATACAAAGAATCATGTGGGAAATCATTATCTTCGTCGGCAACACCCGCGGGCATTTGCATCAGTAGTTCAACGGCTTCATCCATATGCTCAATAGCATAGATATGGAATAAGCCTTTGCCTACAGCTGTTATCACTTTTGGATCGAGGTTAAGTTGTAAAATATTCGATCTAGGCATAATCACGCCTTGCTCACCCGTTAAGCCTCGGCGTTCACATAAATTAAAAAAGCCTTCAATTTTTTCGTTAATGCCACCAATAGCTTGTACATTACCGAATTGATCGAGTGCTCCAGTGATGGCTAAAGATTGAATAATGGGCTGCTCTGCAATCGCCGACATAAGGCAGCAATATTCCGCTAGCGACGCACTATCACCATCGATTTCTTGGTATGATTGCTCAAATACAATATTGGCATTGAGGTGTAATGGTGCATCTCTACCGAAGATGCGGTATAAGCAGGCCGATAGGATCATCATCCCTTTGGCATGAATATTCCCACCAAGTTCAGATTTTCTTTCAATATCTGCAACCTCACCATCCCCATAGTGTACCGATGCGGTGATGCGTGCGGGTTCACCATAACTATAATCAATCGCATCAATCACGGTTAGGCCGTTTATCTGTCCTACCATAGCCCCTGTTGTTGGCAGATTTATGAAATTGTCATCAAAACTCTGACCTGAAAATTCTTCGGAGCTGTTATGACGATAATTAGCTTGGGACAGGGCATATTCAATGTCGCTAGCATTGATGCTAGGTTTGCCACGGTAGGCTTTAGCTTGTGCCATCAACTGAGCAAAATCGAGCATAGATAAACTTAGACGACGTTGATGTTCTGTTAAGCGTGCGCTGTAACGAAATAGTGGCGCCAGACTTGACTGTTCTAATGTTACATCGACACTTTGCGCTACAGTTTGTAACCATGCTGCGTATTGTGATTCTTTATAGCGCATTAGGTCTATTTCACTGGCGAGTTCTGCTAAGAGGGTAAAATGACGCTGAAATTGCCAATCCTCAGAGCGCACTTGACTATAAATCATCCCTGCGCCCACTAGCACTATTTTACAATTTAATGGTATTGGGCTTAAGGTACTGCTAATTTGATACTCTTTTTGTGTGAGGATTTGCATGACTAAATCCCACAAGTTCTCACGTTTCCACAATGATTCTGCGCAAATAAACAGATAATGACATTGTGCGAGCGCACCTGCTTGGTATTTACTGCTATTACCCGATTGCACCATTCTTCCGAGTAAATCGACTCGTCGAATATTGCCGCTTAAATAACGATAAAGGACATTCTTTTCTGTAATGCAACCTTGGTTGTCTAATGGTTGCTCGTGTTGCCATTGAAATTGTATCGCTTCATCTACAGGCCGAGTTGCAACAAGATAAGCCGTGGACATAGGAGTCAAGGTATCCATCAGCGCACGTATCATTAAATGGCGATCAATACCGGGAAAATCGGCAAGATAGAGTTGTTGTTCTGCTATGGCATTGTGCAGTTTAAACGCATCTACAGCACGCTCTTGCCCTAAGAGTAAGGCGCTTAAATTGGCAGCCGACTGAGATAGGGAGGGTAGGCTAAATTCAGGTGCGAGTGAAGAAGTCGATATCAAGAGTGAATTCATATAAGCATTTACCGTGAAAAGTTACGCCGATTTTACCATACCAAGACAACAAATCTCTCACTGTATAGGTATTTTTGCGCGTGTTTATCTTTTTATTGATTAAAATCTACTGGGCATTCGTTGGAAAAACGGTCTAGCTGAACATAAGATGAGCATTTGACACAATAATAAAAAATTGAGGTTTACAATGTGTTGGGATACTTATATTATTTGCGGCGTTCGGAGGGGTGGCAGAGTGGTTTAATGCACCGGTCTTGAAAACCGGCGTGGGTTTATAGCCCACCCAGGGTTCAAATCCCTGCTCCTCCGCCATATTTCACGGAAAAGGCTATCAGCAATGATAGCCTTTTTTGTTTATATCATTTGAACCCAGGTTCCTTATTTGAAACGCAGTTCCTCCGCCATATTAAGTCAAAACGCCGCTAAGCAATTCGCGGCGTTTTGCATTTGTACGGCTTGAACTCTTGGTTTCTTGATTTGGGATGCAGCTTCTTCACAACACAATGTAACTGACAAAAAGAGGCGTATGGTTGTTTTAAGTATGCCGATTATTTGGTTCATTTTTAGTGGGTTGGACATGAAATCGTCAATCAACTCATTTAGCAATAAATTTAAGTTTACAGCGACATAAGAGATCGCTATTATCTCGCTCGTTCGGAGGGGTGGCAGAGTGGTTTAATGCACCGGTCTTGAAAACCGGCGTGGGTTTATAGCCCACCCAGGGTTCAAATCCCTGCTCCTCCGCCATATTTCACAAAAAAGGCTATCAGCAATGATAGCCTTTTTTGTTTATATCATTTGAACCCAGGTTCCTTATTTGAAACGCAGCTCCTCCGCCATATTAAGACAAAACGCCGCTAAGCAATTAGCGGCGTTTTGCATTTATACAGCTTGAACCCTTGGTTCCTGATTCGAAGCACTGCTCCTCCACCGTATTCTACAAAAAGGCCATTAGCAATGATGGTCTTTTTTGTTTGTTGAAACTCTGAGCCTAGAATTTAGTCGCTTGATAAGATGGACCATTTATTCATTGAAACGATAGCTTGACGTGTACGCTGGGTATTATTGCTTCGTTTTTAAAGGTATTTTATTGGTATATCATTCTGTGACGTTTCTTTAAATATCATCTAGTTAACAATATTCATTTTGTGCTTTGCGAAACGGGGTTGTTGGGCTAAATTAGCCATATAAACTCGTTATTCGTTTACTTTATGGTTTTCTTTAGTGGATGGATAGGGCAGTAAAATCGAAAAGGTGGATTAAGTTGATATCGATATATTTAGTTGACGATCATGAGCTTGTAAGAACTGGGATCCGCCGCATCTTGGAGGATGAACGTGGGATTAAAGTGATAGGTGAAGCCCCTGATGGTGAAACTGCGGTACAATGGTCTCGCCAAAATGAAGCTGATGTCATCTTAATGGATATGAATATGCCTGGGATGGGGGGGCTGGAAGCCACTCGTAAAATTTTACGTTATCAACCCCATGCAAAAATTATTGTGTTAACTGTTCACACGGAAGATCCGTTCCCAAGTAAAGTGATGCAGGCGGGAGCTTCGGGGTATCTCACAAAAGGGGCTACACCACCTGAAGTATTACAAGCGATACGTCAGGTTTCCCGTGGGCAGCGTTATTTATCCCCCGAAATTGCCCAGCAAATGGCGCTGAGTCAATTTAACCCCGCTGATGAAAATCCATTTAAAGCCTTGTCTGAGCGTGAATTGCAGATCATGTTAATGATCACTAATGGTGAGAAGGTGAATGATATTTCTGAGCAGCTCAACCTCAGTCCTAAAACGGTTAACAGCTATCGCTACCGTTTATTCGCTAAGCTTGGGATCAGTGGTGATGTCGAACTGACACGTCTAGCCATTCGTTACAAAATGCTGGATGCGGGTCATTTTTAATCCAAGGGTATGTTCGTTTTTGATGTTGATATCTTGTCTGCCTATTGAAAGTTATGGGTGTGAATAATGTCGAGTGTTTTTAACGCCCAAAGTTTTTTACGCACGGTTTCATCTTCTGCCGGGGTTTATCGCATGTATGACGTCAAGGGTGACGTCATCTATGTGGGAAAAGCCAAGGATCTTAAAAAACGGCTTTCGTCGTATTTTCGTAAAAATTTAGACAATGTTAAGACTCAAGCCTTAGTTTCGCATATTCACCATATTGATGTGACACTGACCCACAGTGAAACCGATGCCTTGTTGCTTGAAAATGATTACATCAAGCAATACATGCCTAAATATAATGTGTTGTTGCGCGATGATAAATCTTACCCTTACATTTTATTAAGCCAACACGAACACCCAAGGCTTGCCTATCACCGTGGCCCACAGCGTGAAAAAGGCCATTATTTTGGCCCTTACCCCAATGGCGGCGCGGTACGTGAAAGCCTGCATTTAATGCAGAAACTCTTTCCTATTCGTCAATGTGACGACCTTTATTACAAATCCCGTTCACGGCCCTGTTTGCAGTATCAGCTTTCCCGCTGTAGTGCGCCTTGCGTGGGAAAAGTCAGTAATGCCGACTACGACGAACAAGTGAAACTTGCTAGCTTATTTTTAAAAGGCAAAGATCAGCAAGTGATCAGTACGTTAGTAGCTAAGATGGAGCAGGCGGCGCAGCAGCAGGAATATGAACAGGCGGCACGCTTTCGTGATCAAATTATGGCGCTGCGTAAGGTCGCTGAGCAGCAGGAAGTATCGAACAATAAAGGCGATATGGATGTGATTGGTGTGCACTATGCGTCGGGTATCGCCTGTTTTCATTTGTTATTTATCCGCGAGGGTAAAATCTTTGGTAGTCGCAGTTATTATCCTTCTGTACCGGCCCAGACGGATATGGATGAAGTGCTGCGATCCTTTATTCTGCAGTTTTACTTAAATGCCGATATACAGCGCACTATTCCAAAGGAAGTGGTCATCAGCCACAACTTTGAAGAGTTGCACGAGCTGGAAGCCGCGGTATCCATTGCACTGAATAAAAAGTTTTCGATAAAGACCAATGTGCGTGCCGATAGGGCGAGTTTTTTACGCTTGGCTGTGACCAATGCCACCAATGCTGTCATCACGCGTTTATCCCATAAGAACACGGTCGAGCAGCGTTTTGTATTATTAGAAGAAATTTTAGAATTGAGTACACCTATACACCGTATGGAATGTTTTGATATCAGTCATACTATGGGAGAAAGTACCGTTGCCTCCTGTGTGGTATTTAACCGTGAAGGGCCACATAAAGGAGAATATCGTCGCTATAATATCGAAGGTATTACGCCTGGTGATGATTATGCTGCGATGAAACAAGCCATCACTCGCCGTTTTGATAAGATTGAAGCAGGCGGTAAAATCCCTGATATTCTGTTTATCGATGGTGGCTTAGGGCAATTACGCATTGCTCAGAAAATTGTAGATGAAAAATTTGTCCATCTCGATAAAGCGCCGCAATTGATTGGAGTGGCTAAAGGGGAGGGGCGTAAGCCGGGGCTAGAAACATTAATTTTAGGGGATACAGAAACGAGTTTTTCCCTTGAAGGTGATTCACCTGCATTACATCTGATTCAGCATATTCGTGATGAATCCCATCGATTTGCGATTACAGGACATCGCAATCGTCGTCAGAAAACGCGCAATACCTCGACGTTGGAATCTATTCCTGGTATTGGTCCTAAACGTCGTAAAGCACTCTTACAGCATCTTGGTGGGTTACAGGAGGTGAAGGGGGCGAGTGTAGCCGAATTAGTTAAAGTGCCTGGGATCAGTATAGAAATGGCACAAACCATTCATGATGCATTGCGAGGGTGATAAAATTAAGGCAAGATTGGCGCTGCTTTTGACTAACTGGTTTGATCATGCCGTTTAACTTACCTATAGCATTAACCCTTTTCAGGCTTTTTTTACTGCCTATCTTTGTCGTGTTGTTTTACTTACCCTATAGCTGGACGCCTTTCGTCGCAGCCTTCATCTTCTGGTTGGCGGCGTTAACGGATGCATTAGATGGTTATGCGGCACGTAAATTAAAGCAATTGACTCGCTTTGGTGCTTTTCTCGATCCTGTTGCTGACAAGCTTATGGTGATTACCGCACTTGTTTTATTAGTGGATCAATATGCTAATGTTTGGCTCACTTTACCTGCACTCTTTATGATTGGCCGTGAAATTGTGATTTCAGCCTTAAGAGAATGGATGGCTGAAATTGGTAAACGTGGCACAGTTGCGGTGTCTTGGATTGGCAAATATAAAACTGCCGCTCAGATGGTGGCGATAATAGGATTGATTTGGCAATACAATCCATTGATGACCAATGCTGCATTTGTGCTGCTGTATATTGCGGCTGTATTAACTTTCTGGTCAATGATGAGTTACATTTTAGCCGCTTGGAAAGATCTCACTGCCGAGTAGTGCAATAAAAAATCAAACAGATTATTTAGTGTGCAAGCAGTAAGTTATCGTTAAAACAGCGGTTGACACTGAGTGTCAAAAAGGTAGAATGCCTCCCCGTAGACAAAGGATGGCGTGAAAACAAAGTCTTAACCCTACGAAAAGAATTAAAGGCAGTTTTAACTCAAAAATTAAAGCATAAAATGCTTATTTTAGTGGGTTAAAAGCAAAAGCGACATTAGCTCAGTTGGTAGAGCGATACCTTGCCAAGGTATAGGTCATCGGTTCGAACCCGATATGTCGCTCCAAATTCTAAAAGTCTAATTTTGCTTAAGCTGAGTTGGTCTTTAGCTAGAATAAGGGCGCGATGGCAGAATGGCTATGCTGCGGATTGCAAATCCGTCGATCTCGGTTCGACTCCGGGTCGCGCCTCCATAGATATAAAATATTAATGACACGATTCCCGTTGTTAATATGAAGAGTTTGCCCGAGTGGTGGAATCGGTAGACACAAGGGATTTAAAATCCCTCGCTGGTAACAGCGTGCCAGTTCAAGTCTGGCCTCGGGTACCATTATTATAATGGTGACAGCTCAAATTGAGCTGAAGGGTTAAACTTCGTTACCTTGTAAAAGAGCGAAGCAAAGAGTTAACAATATCAAAAGCAAAGCTTGCGATATACAGAGTTTGCCCGAGTGGTGGAATCGGTAGACACAAGGGATTTAAAATCCCTCGCTGGTAACAGCGTGCCAGTTCAAGTCTGGCCTCGGGTACCATTATTCTTAGTGAATAGTAAATAAGCCTCGACATTAGTCGGGGCTTTTTTGCATTCTGGCGATTAATGAATTTTTCATTGGCCAGATTTGACTGACACGCTAGGCGTGCCACTTTCAATACAAGCGCAGTCTGGCCTCGGGTACCATTATTCTTAGTGAATAGTAAATAAGCCTCGACATTAGTCGGGGCTTTTTTGCATTCTGGCGATTAATGAATTTTTCATTGGCTAGATTTGACTGACACGCTAGGCGTGCCACTTTCAATACAAGCGCAGTCTGGCCTCGGGTACCATTATTCTGCGTGAATAGCATCAAACCTCAATAATAGCTGAGGCTTTTTTGCAATTAGCATCTTTAGCATCTAACGCTATATCGACAAGTGCTAAATCAGTATTTATGTGAACTTAGGAGAACAGCGTTTCTTCTAGGGTTCGACCCCTTAGAAGCATTTTATATTGCCATTGATGGGAGTCTAAAAGTGAAAGTAATGCGATTTCAATATCATAATGAGTCGGGAAATTTTCCTCTTTATGCTTATCTTTATTGTCTAGCTGAATAATAAACACATTAGTTTGCTTAGAACTGATATTGATCACACCACTGAGTTTCGCTATTTCCTGCAGTAATTTTTCACTGTCACAGTTTTGCATCGTTAATGTGAGATAGTCACTATCGGTGGAGGCGCGCATTGAGACAGATTGACTTAATTCACCTTTGTCGAGATACAACACTTGATCGCAAAGTTTTTCTAATTCATCAAGATTATGGGAACTGATCATAAAGGTTGTCGTAGTTGACAGTGCTTTTACGAGCTCACGCACTTTCTTAGCATTAGCGGGATCGAGTCCTGCCGTCGGTTCATCCAGTAGCACTAGTTGCGGTGAGCCAATCAAGGCTTGGGCAATGGCGACACGTTTACTCATGCCATGGCTTAGGCTAGGAGGCTTTTGCTGAGCCACTTCAGCCAAATCTACTAAGGTCAGTACTCGTAATGCTTCTTTCGCTGCAACATGAGCATTCATCCCCTGTAAACGGGCGAAAAAAGCCAATTGACTTGCAATAGTGAGGTTGGGATCGAGTGCAGCATCCTGAGGTAATGCTGCTATTTTACCTAAGAGTTTGGGACTATTGGGGGCTTCACCCAGCAAGGTTATTGTGCCAGCGCTTGGGGATAAATAGCCGCATAGTAAACTAAATAGCGTGGTTTTACCTGCACCATTAGGGCCAACAAGGGCAATGGGGGCGCCCGCTTCAAGGTTAAAGCTGACATCATTTAAGGCTTGTTTGCTTCCGTAGGATTTAGATAAGCCTTGGCATTGGATCAGACTCATAGCGAACTCCGTTGCATGTAAATGCGGCAAAGCAATAGGGCTGCCATAGTTTGTAATAATGGAATGGGTGTAAAAGCCAGACTATTGAAACCATTAGTATTGAGCATATCTGAGAGTTGTGCGCCAGGTAGCAACCATTGGAGCTCGGCAAAAACACTGGACTGATTACTTAATAATAGAATGGTCAGTGATACCAGAGTCCATAAAATGGTTGCCAACACCATAGCTTGACGGGCTGTTCTGGCATATAAAGACAATAAGGTCATCACGGCGGTGAAAGGTAAAATCACGATAATGAGATTGAGCCCCACTAAGGCTCCAGAGCTTAAGGCTTCTAATATCAAATGACTATCTCGGCTGAGCGCAAGTGCGATAGTCGCAATGATGGTCAGCAGGATAAGTAAGCCTTGGATCAGGATTTGACCGAGGAAACGTCCCAAGAGCAGACTATCACGGCTGGTGCGTATACTTAAAAATCGTAAGGTGCCACGGGTTTTATCCGACGAAAACTGATCTGCAGCGATAAGAATGCTAAACATAGGAAATAAATAGAGAGCAAAACACCAAAATACCGCCATTTCAGCCACTGGCCATTCGAACAAGACATTAAGGGTATTTACGCCAAAAAGACTATCAACTAAGTCTTTGATATTGGGCTGCAGTAACATCGCTGAAGCGCCTTGAATGGGGTAGAGCAATAGAACACCCCAGACGAGTGCGAAGGCAATTATTGCGATGATCCCTCGGGTATTAAAGAGGAATTTACGCAATTCAAAGGTAGCGATAATCAGCATATTTTTAAATGTGCTTGGCGGATGATTTGTCATTAACAGTCCCTATCATTACATGAGTTGGTATGACCCATGCTGGTACCATATAGTGAGGCTTATGCTGTTAGCCTAGGTTAACGATGCAATGAGCTCATCGAGTTTTTGTGTAAGTGTGGCGACTTGCTGTTCTAGCTCAGTGACTCTTGCAACCAATGCTCCATGTTCGACTAATGCTGCGACAGGAGCAATATGGGGTTTATCTGTGTGATCACTGGTTGTTACCACATTAGCTGACGTCTCAGAAAACAATTCCACATAGCGACTTTCACGTCGCCCAGGTTCCCTTGGTAGTTGCTTTAAGATTGGTTTAGTGCGGCTGATTAGTTGCTTAATGCAATCTTCAACTTCGATCACATCCTTAAATTCGTGGAGTCTGTTGCTTCTGGTGCGTAATTCCCCCGGTGTTTGTGGACCACGTAGCAACAATAAACAGACGATGGCAACCGCGGCGGGTGACAATTGTAATTCGCTAAATTCGGTGTTGCAGAATCGATGCTTATATTTGACTACGCGACTGCCAAATCCCGATTGCTCGCTGATGAGACGCTTTTTAGTTAGGGAGTCAAGGGCATCTTGCACTTGAGCTTCGCTTAAGTCCAACACGGGTTCACGGCTGGTTTTTTGATTACAGGCTAAGGTCAATGCGTTTAGCGAGAGTGGATATTGCTCGGGAGTGGTGATTTCTTTTTCCAGCAGGCATCCGATGACTCTGGCTTCGTGTAACGTGAGTTCCATATAAGCTCCATAGAAAAAAGCATGGCTTTGTTTATAACAGAGCCATGCTTAATATCCTAGTTCTTGTCAGTAAAACGCTGTCTTAGTGGCGGTAAACTGTACAACTTAGTAAACAATCATGTTGATTATTCTGCCGTTTCAGTTAAACGCAGCCCGTCATTATCTATGCTCAGCTCGCCATTCTTGAATAGGCCTCCAATGGCTTTTTTAAAGGCTTTTTTGCTCATACCGAGTTGATCGTAAATGATTTCTGCATCAGTTTTATCTGTCAAGGCTAAAAAGCCGCCCGCTTGTTTGAGCTTGCTCAAAATAATATGGGCATGCTTATCGAGTTCTTGTTTATTGCCCTGTTGCAGTACCAGATCGATTTTGCCGTCGCGGCGCACTTGTTTAATATAGCCTTTGACTCGCTGACCAAAACGCAGTTTTTGGAACACTTCGTTTTCGTAAATCACACCCCAATGAGCATGATTAATAATGGCTTTGTAGCCTAAATCTGTGGTGCCACCGATATATAAATCGACCTGTTGTCCAGCGGTGTAGTCTGGCTCAGTTTTATCAAGAAACTTATCAATTTTAGAGGAGGCAACAATCCGTTCATCGGCACGATTTGCGTGCACATAAACCAAATAAGAGCGACCTTCTTCGATAGGCTTATGTTGCTCACCGAAGGGCAGTAATAGGTCTTTATCTAAGCCCCAGTCTAAAAAGGCACCATAGGGACCCGTTGCAACGGCTTTTAAATAAGCAAATTCACCCACTTGTGCCAATGGACGGCGCGTGGTGGCAATCACGATATCTTCAGAATCGAGATACAGAAACACGTCAAGCAGATCACCGACTTGGCAGTCTTTCGGGGTGACTTTGTTTGGCAGCAGTACTTGCCCTAATTCGTGGGCGTTTAAATACACGCCAAAGCTGACTTGTTTTACAACCTCAAGTTTGCAGGTTTTACCTATCTGTACCATGGATTTCTCTGTGCATATGGATATTGTTCGGCGACGATTATAACTGTTTTAGTATTGAAACTGCAGTTTTATTGCGGACGGAAGGGTGATGGGGAAAGAACGGCCAGTATGGGCTAAAACAAAGGTGTAATGGGATTTGTACATTCTCCATTTTGGACTTTCGTTTTTTGTACCTCAAAGCACTCAACTTATATTGAATCGCAGAGTGTGCCAATGGTGTTGATTTTCTTAGTGAGCCTATTAAAAAATATTGAACAGCATTAATTGGTTTTAATATCTTAAGTTGCTTATTTTAAAGTATAAAAAATATTGATGATAATAATATTTGTTACCGAGGTGTATGTTATATTTTAACGCAAAATAATTAATGAGATTCTTGCTTGCATTCTGTGACATTGCGCGGTTTAATTGCGCCGTTTAGCGAGTTAGCTCGTTACATACATGACAAATATTACGTGAGTAGTAAAGGTTTTATGGTTCACTGGTCATTAACCGTGTAACAAATAATATATAGTTGTTACATGGGGTTAAGAGGGTTTTTTAGCTAATGCACAAGCATCCATTTTTTTCGCTTTGCCTAAAAGCGTCACAATGCCAGCGCGCCATTGTCGTACCTTATGATGATACTGGCCTTAAACATCTCACGTTAATTCGCATCAATTCTGGCCGCGAAGAAGCCAACAGTCCCCAGTTATCATAATCTTGCCTCTTTTTAGGTGGTCATTGCTCAACGCTGTACCGCTTAATATGTAAAATTGATCCTTAATGTTATTTATATTTGCGTTGTAAACACTCTTTGTAGAGCGACTTCGGCCGTGTAGGCCAAAGCTTTTGAAGGCGTGATCTGCTCGCTTGTTTTGACTTATTGGGCATTTTCTCCCAAAAGGCGCAAAATGGTCACACTAGGGGGAAGGCTGTCGGGTTGGTTAGGTGCGTTTGCATCAGAGATGTCCCTGAGCAGAATAATATTAGAGCGGCATGTTATTGCGGCTTTAGTGAAAATAGCAGCAATGTCACTTAAATTTACGTGACTTTGCTGCATCAGTAAAAGGTGAAGTCACCTTTAGTGTATGTCAGGTAAGGTATCCCTTTGCCTGGGTTTGTCGAACGGGCGGTCTTGCAAAATGCAGCGGCCGTTTAACCCATTTTTTAATAGACGGGCTAAATAAAAATGAATGATTGGTCTATTGATGATGCTCGTGCTGGGTACAATGTTACTCACTGGAGCCAAGGTTTTTATGGGATTAGCGATCAAGGTGAGGTGACAGTGTCGCCGGATCCTAAAAATCCTGAATACAAGATTGGCTTAAATGAGCTAGCCAAAGACATGGTTAAAGCGGGGGTCGCTTTACCTGTACTAGTTCGTTTTCCGCAGATCCTGCACCACAGAGTGAACAGTTTGTGCCAAGCATTCGACCAAGCGATACAGAAGTATGAGTATCAGGCGGACTATTTGTTGGTTTACCCGATTAAAGTTAACCAACAACAAACCGTGGTGGAAGAGATCCTAGCGAGTCAGGCATCAAAAGAAGTTCCGCAACTGGGTTTAGAAGCGGGCAGTAAGCCTGAATTGATGGCTGTGCTCGCGATGGCACAAAAAGCCAGTTCAGTGATTGTTTGTAATGGTTATAAAGATAACGAATATATTCGCTTAGCACTGATTGGTGAAAAGTTAGGCCATAAGGTCTATATCGTTTTAGAGAAACTGTCTGAGCTTAAGATGGTATTAGCTGAATCTAAACGTCTGGGCGTGACACCGCGTTTAGGTCTACGAGCGCGTTTAGCGTTCCAAGGCAAAGGCAAGTGGCAGGCGAGTGGCGGTGAAAAGTCGAAATTTGGTTTATCTGCAGCGCAAATTTTAACTGTGGTTGACCAGTTAAAACAAAACGATATGCTGGATTCGTTACAATTGCTGCATTTCCATTTAGGTTCGCAAATTGCCAATATTCGTGATATTCGCCAAGGCGTAAGCGAAGCGGGTCGTTTCTACTGTGAATTACGTGAGTTGGGAGCAAGCGTTAATTGCTTCGACGTGGGTGGTGGTTTAGCGGTAGATTACGATGGTACTCGCAGCCAAAGTAATAATTCGATGAATTATGGCCTCACCGAATACGCCAACAATATCGTTAATGTATTGACTGATATCTGTAATGAATATGCGCAGCCTATGCCACGTATTATTTCAGAGTCTGGACGTTATTTAACGGCACATCACGCCGTATTGATCACGGATGTGATCGGTACAGAGGCTTACCAACCTGAAAATATTCAACCGCCAGCGGAAGAGTCCCCCCAGTTATTGCACAACATGTGGCATTCATGGTCTGAGATCAGCGGCCGTGCTGATCAACGCGCTTTGATTGAGATTTATCATGATAGCCAAAGTGACTTACAAGAAGCGCAGTCACTGTTTGCTTTAGGTCAGTTAAGTTTGGCTGAACGTGCGTGGGCTGAGCAGGCCAATCTACGTGTTTGCCATGAAGTTCAAGGGTTGTTGAGCACTAAAAACCGTTATCACAGACCGATTATTGACGAACTCAATGAAAAGTTGGCTGATAAGTTCTTCGTAAACTTCTCGCTATTCCAGTCATTACCAGATGCTTGGGGTATTGATCAAGTGTTCCCTGTATTGCCGCTTTCGGGATTAGATAAAGCGCCAGAGCGCCGCGCTGTGATGCTGGATATTACCTGTGACTCTGACGGTATTGTTGATCAATATGTCGATGGTCAAGGGATTGAAACCACGCTACCAGTACCAGCATGGAGCGCTGAAAGTCCATATTTGATTGGTTTCTTCCTTGTGGGAGCTTATCAAGAAATTTTGGGTGATATGCACAATCTTTTTGGTGACACCAACTCAGCGGTAGTTCGGATTGAAGAGAATGGTGTCACGAATATTGAATCTGTGCTAGCGGGTGATACGGTTGCTGACGTATTGCGTTACGTTAACTTAGATGCAGTGGCCTTTATGCGCACTTACGAAGAGTTAGTGAATTTACATATTGAAGAAGATGAACGCGCACAAATTTTAGAAGAACTACAAGTTGGCCTTAAAGGTTACACTTATTTAGAAGATTTTTCTTAATTTTTAATGTGTTAAATTAAATCAGCCTAGGGTGACTTAGGCTGATTTTTGTTTTTATAAGGGAAAGATTTTCGCTTTTATTGCAGTCTGAGTCGTGTAAAATCCCGTTGTTCTAGGATTAAGTAAAGGATGAGTGACGATCATGAGGTCAAAGAGTTGATGTTTTTCGAAGGTTCAGAAAAAAAGCTCGAGATTATCGTGACCCCAGTTGCGGCTAATTTACGCCAATTGGATTTATCTTTTTGGTCATCCTTAGTGCGATGCGCCAATGCGGATATCCTTTCTACGCTGAAAAGTAAACACTGTGATGCTTATTTACTCAGTGAATCTAGCCTGTTTGTTTGGGATGATAGAATTTTAATTTTAACCTGTGGTAACAGCATGTTAGTCAATGCTGCTTGCTATTTTATTGACAAGTTAATGGTCAATAATATCGCATTAGTCAGCTACCAGCGCAAAAATGAATACCATTCCCACTTGCAAAACAGCACCTTTGCCGATGATATTGTTCAATTGCGTCGACTCATCTCTGGCAAGGCGTTTCGTATCGGACATTTAGACTCACATCACCATTATTTTTTTTGCTCAGAAGGGCGCTATCATGCCCAATCGGACGATAATACCTTAGAGTTGCTCATGTACCATATTCGGGGCGAGTTTGCCGACTATCTTAACGGTGAGGTACAAACCAAATCCGAGATTTGTGCGTGGCTTGAATTGGATAGAATATTTCCTGAATTCACCTTTGATGCTCATTTATTTGAGCCATATGGCTTTTCAATGAATGGACTTTGGGGGAAGTATTACATTACGTTGCATATTACGCCCCAGGCTGGACAAGCGTATGGCTGCTCCTATGTGAGTTTTGAAACTAATCTTGATTTGTCACTATATCCCTACGCTGTGCTCGAGCATTTGTTAAGCGTGTTTTCCCCTGTGAGTTGGGATGTGATTGGGTTTAACCATCCTATCGAGACACAAGTATTTCCTGCACATTTATGCTTAGGGAGTTGTTCATTAACGACCGAGCAAGGTTATAACATTCGTTTTAACCACTATCAGCAGTGTCAGATTGAAGTACTGATCCCTGAAGTCATGTAAATTATTGGTATTTGTCTTTTTGGAGAATACCATGGATTTTTTGTTGATATTTTTATCTTTTGTTGCCATTGAGAAAGGCTAAGATTTTTTATTTTGCGTGGTAAACTCATCCCATTGATGCGATAGCTTTTTGCTGTAATAAAAGTGATTGCCATGATTAGACTGCCCGTTTGCTTAAGGAATTCCCCATGACAGATCTCAGTGATATCCGCCGCGAGTATGCTAAAGGCGGCTTAAGACGTGCCGACTTACCGCAAAACCCGATGGACTTGTTTGCACTGTGGATGACACAGGCGAGGGATGCTGAGCTTAGCGATCCCACTGCAATGTGTGTGGCAACTGTGGATGAACAAGGTCAACCTTTTCAACGGATTGTGTTACTTAAGCGTTTTGATGACACAGGTTTTGTGTTTTTCACTAACTTAGGCAGCCGTAAGGCACAGCAGATCGCAGCCAATAATAAAGTCAGTTTACATTTCCCTTGGCATCCTTTGGAGCGCCAAGTATCGGTGCTTGGCGAAGCTCAGGCCCTTTCTACTACTGAAGTACTTAAATACTTTATGACTCGGCCTAAAGACAGCCAAATTGCCGCATGGGTATCGCAGCAATCGAGTAAACTCAGTGCCAGACAAGTGCTTGAGGGCAAATTTTTCGAAATGAAGGCTAAGTTCGCTAAGGGGGATGTGCCCTTGCCTAGTTTTTGGGGGGGATATCTTGTCAGACCCAAGAGTATCGAATTTTGGCAGGGAGGAGAGCACAGATTGCATGATCGTTTTATTTATACTCGCGATAATACTCAGTGGATTATCGATCGTTTAGCCCCATAATCGGGTCTGAAATCTTGTTTCAGATATTTGATGTGACGAAATAGTCGAATCGCGGAGCCACTCTAGGTTGAGTGATTATGATTAAGTCGCCATTGTTTAAGTCGTTATTATTGATTGAGTATCCAAGTATTGAGTGATTATAAAATTTGGGTTGATGCCGACGCTTGCCCTAATCCTATCAAAGAAATACTCTTTCGGGCGGCAGAGCGAAAAGCCTTACCCCTTGTGCTAGTCGCAAATCAGATGATCCGTGTACCACCATCGCCTTATATCAGCCAAATTCGAGTGGGGGCGGGGTTTGACGTAGCGGATCAATATATTGTCGATCATGTTAAGCCTTCGCATTTAGTGATCACGGCGGATATTCCTTTGGCCGCCTTAGTGATTGAAAAGGGCGCTTTGGCACTCAATCCCCGTGGTGAGTTGTACACCATCGATAACATAAAACAAAAATTAACGATGCGGGACTTCATGGAAGACTTGAGAGGTTCTGGCGTGCACACTGGTGGTCCAGATTCGTTCTCACAAGCGGATAAACAGGCTTTTGCCAACAGTTTAGATAAATGGTTAGTGCGAGTTTGAGTCATTGTTTACTGGTCGCTAATAGAGAAAAAGAGTATCTTTGGTGATCATAAATGGATGTAAATCACGATTAATTTGCTTGAATATAGCGTTTAAACTGACTCTTTGAGGGCTGATGCAATGAACAAATGGATTGGAATTTCGGCATTGTTAACCATGGTGAGCTTTAGCTGTGCGGCACACTGGCAAGTCATGGAGCAAGATTCACGAGTCAGTTTTATCTCATTAAAAAAAGGTGATATAGGTGAGATACATCACTTTAAGCAACTCAAAGGTACGCTAAAAGATAATGGGCAATTTGAGTTAGTGATTCCGCTTACGAGTGTGTCAACAGGTATTGAAGTCCGTGATGAACGCATGCAAAATTTATTGTTTGAAGTGTCCTTATATCCAGAGCTTAAACTCACTTCGCAGGTAGATAGCAAAATGCTAAAGGATTTAGCGGCGGGGGAAACTATCGTCACAGATATCGAGGGTAAAATTGCTTTTCATGGTAAAGAGCAAACTAAAACATTCTCGGTAATGTTGACCAAAATCTCCGATAATAAACTGATGGTTAGCAGCTTTCAGCCGATAATAATCAATGCTAATGAATTTGGTTTAGTCACTGGTGTTGAAAAATTGCGGGATATTGCAGGGTTGTCTAGTATTAGCCAAGCCGTTCCTGTGTCTTTTGTACTAACCTTAACGCAGTAACATCAATAAGATTGGCGTAGATCAATATGTCTGCTGTGAGACTTAAGCTAAGGTGTGGTAGCAGCTGACATTGATGAATAAAAGCAATAGGTTGAGTTTTGAACGTGTTAGTATTTTGACTAATATTATTAATTTAGGTTGTATTGACCTTAAGTTCATGAGTGTTAAGGGTAAAAAATGGTCACTGATAAAGATGGTTACATGCATTTGATCCAGTATTTGACTGAGCATCTTGGCATATTTGAACTACCTGATACTCAATGTGTTTCCGATGACACTGTGATGGAGTTATTTGAAGAGCAGTTGTCAGCTCAAATCATTATGGTTTGTGGCCAACATCCTTCGTTATCTTTTACTGAGCGAAATACCATTATTCGTGAAGTGGATGCCATAGTATACGATCTAGAGGAAATCCTTGCTTCGGTTGCTAATCATAAAGCAACGCCTTCTCAAACCTTGTTTGTGACAGAATTCTCTGGATTGATTAAGAATTTATTCGATCAAGAAATTGCCAAGCTGCCTAATCGCTAAGCGATATAGCAAAAGTATAAAAACAACGCACAATACCTGAACATCAACATAAGCAGATAAATAATGACCTTATCTATCTGCTTTATAACGATGAATTTATGGCTTATTTTCAACGCCAAGCCAAGCGGCTAATTTCGTGTCATCAATAATCGATAGTGCGACGGTATCCTTTGGTGCTGGTGTGATGGTTAACTCCCCCATCATTAATTCATCCCGTCTAAACCAATGTAACGGTAAGGTTTGTCCAAGTGGATACTGTTGCAACTGTGCCTCAAATTGCCCTGTGACTTGAAGATTGTCCGCGGCAATTAATACATCTCCTGCGCTTAAACCTGCAAGATGGGCAGGGCTGCCTTGGGTAACAGTCACTATTTTTAAACCGATTGGTGCGGCTTGGGTTTTAGCACCAAAGGCTATTTCATAACCTTTGGCTTTGACCCCGCCTACATCTTGCGCGCCTTGGCTGGCCCGAAGGGTAAGTTCGACGCCAAATTTAGCAAGTAAAGGAGCCAATGGAATGTCGTCGGTGTTATTTAAATAGGCGAACAGGTCGTGACAATCACGCCCGAGTAAGCGCTCAACAATCTTTTGATGGCAATCATCTGTGGTACCACGGTTTTGCAGCGCATATTCTTGCCATAGAATTGTCATCACATCATCGAGAGTGTGCTTGCCTTGCGTCTCGCTTCTTAAGGTTAAATCGAGATACAAAGCAAACAGTGCGCCTTTAGTGTAATAGCTGATGATGGCGTTTTGTGCATTTTCATCCTGTTTATAAAACTTAGTCCACGCATTAAAGCTTGAATCTTTAATACTTTGCTTAAAACGCCCCGGACTACGGTAAACGCGGGTGAAGGTTTCACTCAGCATATCTAAATAGCTTTGTTTATCGACAAGTCCCGCTCTGTAGGTCAGAAAATCATCGTAATAAGAGGTTATCCCTTCATAGGCCCACAGTTGCGATGTGTAGGTTTCTGTTTCGAGTCGATAAGGGCGGAAGCACTCTGGTTTAATACGTTTCACATTCCAGCTGTGAAAATACTCGTGGCTACATAAAGATAAATAGGTGCGATAGTCATTATTGATGGGCGCATCGATTGAAAGGGGTAAATCTTTGCGAGAACACATTAATGCAGTAGACGCTCTGTGCTCTAAACCGCCAAAACCATTGTCTAATACTGTGGTCATAAACAAATAACGTTTGAAGGGGGCAGGTGTGCCAAAGAGGTTAATTTGGCACTCACAAATGGCCTTTAAGTCTTGGCAAAGTCTTGGCATACAAGCGCGATGGCGGCCATTGAGTACGATATCGTGCCGCACGCCACAGGCATCGAAACTCCCTAGGATAAATAATCCCATCTCTACGGGATGATCGATCAGTTCATCATAATTTTCGGCACTGAATTGACCAAAATCAAAGTCATCACCACTGGTGCGGCTCATGCTGGTCGCGACGCGCCAGTCACCTAACGCTAATTCTGTGGGAGGCAACAGAGCGACAGTGTGAGTTTGATCTTCAAAACCGTGTGCCGATAAAAAAACGCTACTGCCATTAAAGAAACCGTGGGTCATGTCCAAATGTGCGGTGCGCACCGATAAATCCCAAGCATACACTTGATAAGTCAGAATAATTTCGTTGCTATTATGGTCAACCGACCAGGTTTGCTTATCTAATTGGGTGAGTTTAAGTGCTTGGCCGTTTGCATCCTGAGCCTTGAGTTCAATGATATTTTTGGCGAAGTCTCGCACCATATAACTGCCGGGCAGCCAAGCGGGTAGGCTGAATATTTGCACTGCGTTGGGCTTAGATACCGTCATAGTGACCGCAAATAAATGGGCTTTCGGATCAACGGGGATTATCTGGTAATGGATCATATTTATCCTGCAAAACCTGAGTGTTTTAATGGTGGTCATGCTGCCAAAAATGCCTGCAACAGGCAAATGAAAAGCAAAATATCTGCAGACACAAAGTGTTAAATTGCTAGTATACTATGCCAACTAACCCAAGGAGGACGCCCCATGGCCGAAGAAACCATTTTCAGTAAAATTATTCGTCGTGAAATTCCAGCGGATATTCTATATCAAGATGAATTGGTTACCGCTTTTAGAGATATTTCCCCTAAGGCGCCAACCCATATTTTGATTGTGCCAAATCATTTAATTCCAACGGCGAACGAGATGAAAGCCTCTGATGAGCCGGCACTGGGTCGGATGATGACAGTTGCTGCAAAATTAGCCGCTGAGGCTGGCATTGCGAAGGATGGTTATCGTCTGATTATGAACTGCAACAAGCATGGTGGACAGGAAGTGTACCATATTCATATTCACCTCGTGGGCGGAGAACCACTGGGTCCCATGTTGAGCCAAGGTCAATGAAGGTCAATCCCGAGTTTTTTCCGCTGACCCAAATGGCGCAGCGGTTTGTGGAACAATTAGCCCAGTGTCGTCGCCTCGGTTTAGCTGTTCTGGAGGCGAGCGAGCATCATGTGTTGATTGAATTGCCTTACAGCACTGAATTAATTGGTTATCCAGATACTGGCGTTATCCATGGTGGGGTTATCACGACCTTAATGGATACCGCTTGCGGCAGTGCAGTTGTGAGTGCTATTTATCAAAAATATCAATCATTAGAGATTTCTCCCACCCTCGATTTACGGGTGGATTATATGAAGCCAGCGCAGCCTAATAAACCTGTGTATGGCTTCGCTGAATGTTATAAGTTGTCTTCTAATATTGCCTTTACCCGCGCAATTGCTTATCAAGACAGTATCGATGATCCCATCGCCCATGCGGTAGGTTCTTTTATGCGGATCAGCCCTGAAATGGTCGGAGATGCATTTAGACAAGCACTTATGGGGGAGACAGTATCTGTGCTAGGTGGGAGTGGTGAGCAAAATCATTCTGCGTTAGCAGAAAGTGTTACTCAAAACCCCCAAGTAAAAGCGCCTATCGATGTCCAAGGCATCGTTAAACGCGCGACCGAGCTTAATGATTTTGGCCATTTACTTGAGCATGTTCCTTATGCCAAATTCATTGGTATGAAGGTTGAGCGTTTTGGTGATGAACTGATTTTTAAACTGCCCGCCAAAGCCGATAATATCGGTAATCCTGTGTTACCTGCCATTCATGGCGGCGTGATTGCAGGCTTTATGGAAATGTCGGCAATAGTGCAATTAATGGTATTTATGCAAACCGCCAAAGTACCTAAAGTTGTTGATTTTTCAATCGACTATTTGCGTGCTGGCCTGCACAAGGATAGCTTTGCTGAATGCCGAATTACCCGTCAGGGTCGACGAGTTGCCAACGTGAATATTGATTGTTGGCAAACTAATCGTAAACAACTTATTGCCACTGCTCGGGCACATTTTTTGATAGATTAAGTGATAGTACTCCCCGCTGGGCGACTCATTACCAAATGATTAAGCATGAGTTCAGCTTCTGTCGATGAGTATTACTGCCAGTCAAAGTGGGCCATATTTGCCCAATACTTTATCGCTAGATAGGGAGAACAACATGAAACATATCTACACAGGGTTAATCATGGCTGCAGCGCTTACGCTTGGTGCTTGTGCCTCAAATACGGCGGGTATTTCGGTAAGCTCACAAGGTGAGACTCGTGTTGATAGTAGCAGTTTTGCTCGTAAAATTGCGATCGAAAATATTGATGCGCGCCGTGTAGGTGATTTAATTCAAGGCTCTGCATTGATTGTGAGTAAAACCTCTACCGATATGCGCGTGCAGTATAAATTCACTTGGTACGATGCCAGCGGCTTTACTATTGAAGATGAGGCAACAAGCTGGAAATCGGTGAAATTGCACGGTAAACAGCAATTGCAGGTGTCGGCTGTGGCGCCGAACGCCCAAGTGGTGAAATTTGACGTTTATGTGCGCGAGACCTATTCAAATTAGATTGGTGCTTGCTTTTGTAGAGTCTGTATCGGATTTTCTACATTTTAGAAATAAAATATATTTTAAAAAGACTTACTCTTTTTGGCATAAGTCTTTTTATTTGTATCAAATACAATGTGTTAATACCAATCGTATTAAATATCTGTTCATTCAGCGGGAGTTCAACGCGCTTTAGACAAGGCGAAGGCTTGAAGGCATAGTGGTGCTCTGTCAAAAGCCTTAAACGCAGTATAAAGCGCGTTGAAACCCGCCCTTCGGGAGCCACACAGGCATCCCACTCCCGTGTTGCATTGACTTAAAAGGGAATGACCATTTCTGCGTCAATGCGCCTTGGATTGAGATGCCTGTGAGGCTCTGAACTGATTAGATATTTAATGTGATTGGTATAAGTCATGGTTTGTTATTAAGTTTTATGATGCTGAGTGTAAACGTTGCGATAAATCATCCACTTTTAACAAAAAAGGGGGACAGCAAGAGAAGATCCGGACTTTAGTCCTAAAAATATTTCGCGGTTGAGCACTACTATCTGCATATTACCACATGAGGATAGACCTATGACGGCTCATATTAATGCGCAACCTACTGATTTTTCTGAAACTGTAATTATGCCGGGCGATCCGCTGCGGGCTAAATATATTGCTGAAACCTATCTTACTGATGCCGTAGAAGTCACTAATGTTCGCAATATGCTGGGTTACACAGGTTATTACCAAGGGCAACGCATTTCGGTGATGGGCCATGGTATGGGCATTTCATCTATGGTGCTCTATGGCCATGAGTTGATTAATTTTTTCGGCGTTAAACGTATTATTCGTATCGGCAGTTTAGGGGCGACCCAACAGCATGTTCAAATGCGCGATGTGATTTTAGCTCAAGCCGCTGGCACGGACTCACCCACTAACGCTAAACGCAGCAGTGGCTACCAAATGGCGACCTCGGCGACTTTTTCTTTACTGCATAAAGCCTATACCAAAGCCAATGAAAAAGGCATTAGCGTGAAAGTTGGCAACGTGTTTAGTGGCGATCTTTATTATGATCCCGACGAAGATATGATCCCTGCGCTCGAGCGTTTCGGAGTGTTGGGTATTGATATGGAAGTGGCAGGACTTTATGGTTTGGCACACCAACAGGGAATTGAATCCTTAGCTATTCTGACGGTATCGGACCACTGTTTAACGGGTGAAGAAACAACGGCGCAAGAGCGTCAATTATCTTTCAATAATATGATCGAACTCGCCTTAGAAACCGCGCTTAATTAGGGTTAACGCTATCCTTTGTATCCTTAGCATTTCACCGATGGAATGACAAAATGAATAATAAAATCACTTTAACTGCAATTAGTTTTCTCGCTAATTTTATAATGGCGGGCTTTGCCACTCAATTTGGGATGCTGATTGAGCCTATTGCAGATAAATTTTCAGCAAACGTGAATGACGTTGCTTCCATATTCTCCTTGCTTAATGGTGGCGCATTGGCGGGTACTATTGCTGCCTTTTTCTTTATTGAAAAATTAGGCATCAAGCGAATTACCATAATTAGTTACAGTCTAGTGGCAGTGTGTGCTGTGGCATTACATCTCACCCATTCTCTACAAGTCGTGATGGTAGCCATGACCTTAATTGGTTTTTGCGGCGGTATGGGGTTATGTATTGCCGGTACAATAGTGGTATCGGTGTGGCAAGAGAAATTACAAAGCACCATGCTAGTCGTACAAGATGCCACGTTTAATATTGCGGGGGTTATTTTCCCTTTAATCACAACGTATGCACTCACAAGTTCATTGTCATGGAGTTACAGTTACTTAGCTGTAGGTCTCGTGGCGTTGGGAACCGTGATTATTACCTTATTTACTAATTTTTCGTTATGTGAGCAATCATCGACTACTGAAGATAAGCAACAATCGGAATGGAATTTTGGCATTATTAGCGGCGGTGTGGGCTTATTTTTAGGCATGTTGGCGCTGTATACATTTTTAACGTGGGCTCCCTTATTCGTTAAGCAAAAATTTAATATTCCATTTGAAGACGCGGGCAATATTATTACTCAATATTGGTCAGCAGCACTGATTGGTGCATTAATTTCGACGCTGATTGTGACGCGGGTAAAAATTCACCATTTTTTAGTCGCAATTATCGGCCTTGCTATGATCATCACCTTTATGATTGTGACGACCGATAAGCTTAATTGGGTAGGTTATTTAACCTACGGTTATGGCTTTGTGTGCGCAGCCCTATATAACGCATTTATTGCTTATGGCGTGTCCTTTGTTAAAAAAGCCAGTAGTAAAAATGTGTCCTATATTCTGATCAGTGGCAGTACTGGCGCCATGTTTAGTCCCGCCATTAGCTCATTCTTTGAGCGCATAATCGGATTACAAACTGTGATGTATGTTATTCCACTGCTTTATGTTGCGATATTTATTATGTTGATTGTTTCAGGTCGAATGAAGCCTGCAGCGGCCTAAGATCCATTTGCTAAGTTAATTGATTTGGTCCACTTTCGCGAATGAATAACCTCGAGAGTGGGCTTTTTTAATTTTGCTATATCGCAGCTTCAACGAATTGTTTAAGGGCATTGAGATCTTTAATCCTAATCCCTTCTTTGTTGCGTTCAATCAGGCCACGTTCCTCAAGTAGCTGTAGCGCACGTCGATAGACCCGATCTGTTGTACCAAATCGCTCCGCCTCTAAATAGCGTTTACTAAAGCCATCGACGGGTAAATCATTTAAATATTCATGGTAAATATCATATGCCACGTTATAGCTGATGGGATAAAGCAGTCGCCGGGTAAAAATATCGACGGTGTCTTGGTAGTCAATAGCAATGGCACTGGCGAAAAATAACGCAAGCTGCGGATGTTGCCCAAGGGAGCACTGCAGTTTTTCGGCGCTAATGATCATGATTTCTAAGGGTTCATTGGCAATAATATCCAACTGACAGTGATACTGAGTAAAAAACTCCATCTCACCAAAAAGTTGCGAATCACAATCGATAGTCCCTAATTGAAAACATCGACCATTTCTGGCGGTATGGCCAAGTGATACGCGCCCTTGTTTTACCAATACCAGTGAGGCCATGGCTTCACCTTGTGTCATTAGATGAGCGCCTTTTTTAAGCATTTTAACTTCGCTGATACAGCTTAGTATCACCGCTTCAATAAGGGGATAGTCTTGCTCCCATCGCTGGCTATAACGTCCTTTGGCTAACGGTTTTAGCTGCATTGAGTATGATCCTCTTATCCTGTTCAAAATCGCGGTCTTCTATAACATTATCGTGAGAAGTGGTCAAATGAGCTAAAGGATTTGAGCTGCGACGGTGGGCATTTTTGCCCTGACGTTTAGCATAAGACTTTTAACATTGTGCTGAAAGACAAGGTTTTAGTGACATTTAAGGATATCGCAGGCACAAGTGTGTCTACTTTATTATTTTCGTCATGTATACTAAGCGCCGCCAAGGGGTGTTTGCAGCGAGTTCACTTTAACTCTAGTGACTGCAAACTGAGATGTCATCAGACGAACCCTTAGAACCTGATCCGGCTAATACCGGCGTAGGAATGGGCCAATCAACAGCACACTTCTGAATCGCTTATTCGTTGCCGGATCTCAAACATTATATTTGAGGTCCTATGTTTAACAGTAAAAATCACATTTCTAGCATATCCTTGAAGCGAGCACCGTTGGTCTTAGCCATTGCCGCCGCGCTCAGCACCTCTGCATTTGCACAAACCGATGCTATCGATAAACCCGATCCGAACACTGAGATGGAAATCATGGTGGTGACGGCGGATTTTCGCAGTGCCAGTTTAGAAAAAATGCCTTCAAGCATAACCGTTATCGATGCCCAGCAAATTCAAGATGAAAGCGCACAGCACTTTGAAGATGTGCTTAATTCCATCGCTAACGTTAATTGGTCAGGTGGCAGCTCGCGGCCGAAATATTTTCAGATCCGCGGCGTGGGTGAGCAAGAGCAATATCAAGGCGCACCTAACTCATCGGTAGGCTATATTGTTGATGATATTGACTTATCTGGTATCGGCATGGTGTCGAGTATGTATGATCTACAACAAGTCGAAGTGCTGCGTGGGCCACAGGGGACACGCTACGGCGCCAATGCCTTAGCGGGATTAATTTACTTAAAAAGTAATGATCCAACCGATGTGTTTGAACATGGCGCAGAGGTGTCTTTAGGCAATGACGATCTGCAAACCTTTAGCGGTTTTAGCTCTGGACCATTAACGGATTCTGGTAAGTTGCTGTACCGTGTGGCGCTACAGCAACATCAGCAAAACGGTTATCGCGATAATCTGTATTTAGGACGTGATGACACCAATGGCCGTGATGAATTTACGGGTCGCGCTAAATTACGCTGGTATGCAACCGATGATTTGCAACTGGATTTAACCCTGCTACATGCCAATTTTGATAATGGTTATGATGTGTGGAGTTTAACCAATTCACCAACACAGACGACCTCGGATCAGCCTGGCGTTGATAGCCAGCGCACCACTGGTGTGGGTTTTAAAGCGACTTACTCAGGTGCAGAGCAGTTTGAGCTGACATCACTTACCTCATTTGCCAATACCGATCATCATTATAGTTACGATGGCGATTGGGCTAACCCAGATTATTGGTCTGGGAAACAATGTGATATTTATGATGCCGATTGGAACTCAATTGGAAAGTTGCATTGTGTGTATGATGCAACATGGTCAAAAGTTGGTGAAAGAAAAACGTTTACTCAAGAATTACGTCTAACCTCAAATGATGCAGGAAAAATATTTAACAAGTCGACTGATTGGTTATTTGGCATTTATTTTGCGAATTTGCAAGAAGATAACGGTTTGGTTGACTATGCAAAATATAGTAATGGTGGTTTGAATCCTAGCTTTAAAGAAAGAACTAAATATTTGGATTCAACATATGATGCGAAAAATTATGCGATGTTTGGTCAACTCGATATTGATATGAGTAATGATTATTTACTGTCTCTTGGATTGAGATTAGAACATCGCTCAAGTGATTATAGCGATACAAATCTGGATGTTTTTTCACCATCAGAAACAATGTGGGGTGGTCATCTCGCATTGAGTAAAGCTTTTAGTGAACAGCATAATGCCTATATTCGAGTTGCCAAGGGATATAAAGCGGGTGGTTTTAATATGACCTTACCTGCGAATTTGGCGGATAAAAAAGAATTTGATACTGAAACTTTATATAACTACGAATTAGGCCTTAAGTCAGCATGGCTATCTGGAGTTCTCAGTACTAATGTTGCTGTTTTTTATATGGATAGGCAAGACCAGCAAGTATCTGCATCTAAAAAAAATCCTGAAGATATGAGTGAGTTTATTCTTTTTGTAGATAATGCTGGAAGTTCAAAAAACTATGGTCTTGAAATTGATGCTAATTGGTACATCGATAGTAATTGGCATTTATATTCTAGCGTTGGCTATTTAAATACCGCCTATGGTGATTATAAGTATGAGGTGGGTGAAGATGAGTTTGTAGACTTAACCGACCGAGATCTGGCCCATTCCCCCCATTTTACCTACAGCATAGGCGGGGCCTATCGTGCTAACTCAGGTTGGTTTGCCAACTTGAATATGAGTGGCAAGAGCGAGTTTTACTACTCAGACAGTAACGACTCCCGCTCTGAACCATATACTGTTGTGAATGCGCGGCTTGGTTATGAGGCGAGTGCTTGGTCGGCTTATTTATGGGGCCGTAATTTATTTGATGAAGAATATGGCGTTCGTGGTTTCTATTTTGGTAACGAGCCCGATAATGGCTGGGCAGAAAAACAATATATTCGCTATGGCGATCCGCGCCAGATTGGTGTGACCTTTAACGTCAAGTTTATGTAGTGGTTTGAGCCCTAGTCTCGGACTAGGGCTGTCGCTTATCTAACGCAAATAAATATCAAGGAATTAAAATGAAACTGACCGCAGAAATTAGCATGTATCCCTTCAATGAAAACTACCTCGATCCGATCAAGTGGTTTATTGGTCGCCTGGACAGCTATCCCAATATTGAACGCGTGACCAATGCGATGGCAACTCAGGTATGCGGCGAATATGTAAATGTGATGACCATGCTGGTGACCGAGATGCAAGCCGCCCATGAGAAATGGGGCAAAGCCGTATTTGTCTGTAAGTTTATCGGCGGTGAGCTTAATCTCGCCCACAGTGAGTAATGTAATATTATCTTTGCTAGCACCTAGCACCTAGCACTTAGCACTTAGCACCTAGCATTGATAATTTGTGCCTTTTCGTCCAGTAACAGCGAGAACAACACATTGACAGATTTATGGTTAACCTTGCTCGAGAATATGAATATAGCCTTCAGTGAAGTCCATGTGATGACGGCATGGGAAGCCTTGGCCGTATTGCTGGCGATGGCCTATTTGCTTTTGGCAATGAAGGCAAGCGTTTGGTGCTGGGCGGCAGCGTTTACCAGCACAGCCATTTACACTGTGTTGTTTTGGAAGGTCTCCTTGCTGATGGAGTCTATACTCAATGTCTATTATATGGCGATGGCACTTTACGGTTATTGGCTCTGGACTCAAGGTGGAGATAAACAGCAAGGCGTTAAAGTGACCACTTGGTCATTGAAAAAACACTTAATATTAATTGTCACCACTGGGGGTATTTCGCTTTTAGTCGGTCATGGTATGGCGACTTATACCCAAGCTGCATTTCCGTATTTAGATGCCGCGACAACGTGTTTTGCCGTGATGACCACCTATTTAGTCGCTCAAAAAGTATTAGAAAACTGGCTTTATTGGGTGGTTATCGATCTCGTTTCTATTTATCTCTATCTTAGCAAGGGGTTGATGCTGACATCCTTGTTATTTGTCCTATATGTGGGGATGGCTGTGGTGGGGTATTTCCTGTGGCGTGCAGCGTTAGCTAACGATAATCGTCAAGATAACACCTTGAGTTTGCTTCGCTAATTTTACTCTATTATTTAAAGGTCGGCAGGAATGTCATCCACACCTAAGGCAGTTAATCTAACCTGCTCAAGTTTAGTTGTCGCACCAGTATCGACTGAGTTTTATAAAACACTATTCCCCATTTTGGAAGCCGCGGGGCTTGATACCGTGCTCAGTATTACCGAGCTTTCAGGGGGACTCAGTAATCATAATTATAAAATTATCACGCCAAAAGCGAGTTATGTGCTTAGGGTAAATGCAAACGCCACTGATATTTTTTGTATTCGGGAGCAGGAGCATTTTTATTGGCAGCAATTGGCAAAGGCTAAGGTTGCCCCGCAACTTTTTTGGGTGAGTGATGATGAGCGGTATTACTTAAGTGAGTTTATTGCCTCTGATGGGATTCAAGATGACCCCATTTCAGAACCGGCAACGCTATTTTGGCGGGATCTTGAAAAACCACTGTGCGCGCGTGATTTTTTGCAGAATGCTAAGCGCGATAATACTCAAAGCACAACAATACCGCACTATGGGCAAGCGCATATTTTATTACTGGAATTATTGCTCAAGTTACGCGATCTTCCTGCGGGTCCTTATGCTATCAGTGTGACTGAGCAATGGCAGGAATATCATCAGCAAATGATAAACTATGCAACACTGCCTACCGCCACGGAAACGGCCATAATTCATCATCGACAGTTAGATAGCGCATGGCATGGGCGAGTTACTAAACTTGTTGGCATACAAGCTGATATCCAACGATGGGCTGATAAACTTGCCGCCTGTTTAGTTGCGCCGCAGTTTTGCCATCGGGATCTGAATCCCCATAATCTGTTACTGCAAAATAACCATCTATTTTGTATTGATTTTGAGTATGCCACTGCCTCACATCCACTTTGTGAACTTGCGGTTGTATTAGCCACCCACGCGTTAACCCCCAAACAGCAACATTTTTTGTTGGATGAATACTTAAAGGATCATCCTTATTTAACGATGGATGCCGCATTGGCAGTACCCGCTGCGATTGAACTCTATTGGGTATTTGCGTGCTATTGGGCGCTATTGATGGCGGCGCAGCAAACTGAGTCAAATCGCCGTACAGAATATATTGCTTGGTTTGATTTTTTCTGGCCGATGATTTCGCACGAGGTTTAATTAATCGGTTATACCCATGTCCATAGGATCCATATTTTGCACTGACTAAATACTCGCCTATTATCGTGTATTAAATCAGTAGTCATAAAATAAACGTATTTCTTACTACGTTTACTTATAAAAACAATGCTATAAAACAAGCAACTTTATATCAGTTACCGCGTCTTAAAGAGACACTTCTAGGATGGATAATTCAGCATGAAAAAAAGCGTGATGCTACTCGTGTGTCTTTTAGGCTTAAGCGCCTGTTCCACTAAATTCAGTTATCGTTTCCTCGACTGGGCCATCGGCTGGGAGCAGGAGGATTATGTCACCTTAGATAAAACACAGCAGAAGGCATTTGATACGCTGGTTGAAAAAATGGTTTTTTGGCACCAATCCAAAGAGTTAGCTCATTATGTAGTGCAATTAAAAGAAGTTGAAAATTTAATTAAAACCAATGAGTTAACGCCATTGCTGTGGGCTGGACATGTGGATATAGCCAAGCGCCATTGGTTTAGGGTGTTTGAGTTCGCGATGCCAGAATTGCTACCTATCATCATGTCTTTGACCGATAGTCAGGTAAAACAAATTCTCACAAAGCTACGGGAAGATGAGCAAGCGCTAGTCAAAGAGTTTGCAGGTAAAAGCCCTGAACAATTACAAAAAGATGCCGACAAGCGTTTACAAAAGCAGTTTGAAGATTGGCTGGGCAGCGTAAGTGCAGAGCAAAAATCACTTATCCACCAATATAACCAACAGCGTTTATCCACTTTAGATATGTGGCTTGAATACCGGCATGAATGGTTGCGTCAGTTTGAGGTTGCGCTTGGGCAACGTGCCGATAAAGTGCTTTTAACAGAACGTTTGACCTTATTAATGACCCAACCAGATGAACTTAAGTCTGAGCAACATAAAGCATTTTTACGTCAGAATACAGAAGCCTTTGGCACTTTATTGCTCGCGATGAACGGTAGCTTATCTGCCAAGCAATCGAAACATTTCTATAAAAAACTCGGGAAGTTAATTCAAGATTTGACGGAGCTAAATCAAGAGGCGCTTGAAAAAGAATTCAAATCAATGAAAGCATTATCGACTTGATAGTATCTATTTCATTAGCGGAATTTTTAGTGAAGCACGCTTATGTTACTCGTATCAGACATGGCTCAATTTGAGCCGTTATTTGGATGGCTGGCAGCAACAGGTTAAATCTCACTTTTGTGGTGGGATTTTTTATGTCTCTTTATCCACAATTTGTTATGCTTGAGCCCAATTTATATCGAATTAGGATAATAACTTGGACGCTATCGAACTCTTACTTACCCGTCAGTCAACTCCGCGATTAACCGCTCCAGCTCCTGATGCGAATCAATTAAAGATCATCTTAGATGCTGCCATTCGCGTGCCAGATCATGGTGCCCTAGCACCATGGGAATTTATTATCGCCACAGGCGATGGGCTTAATACCTTAGCCGATATTTTTGTTAATGCAGCAAAAGCCAATGGTGCCGATGAGGATTTTGTCAATAAAGCCAAGGGTATGCCAATGCGAGCGCCTATGGTGATTACCGTGGTAGCTAAAACGCAGGATCATCCTAAAGTGCCAGTGCTCGAGCAGCAAATTGCAGCGGGCTGCGCGACCATGGCAATGCAGCAAGCGGCGTTTGCCTTGGGGCTCGGCGCGGTGTGGCGCACTGGCGATTTTGCCTTTGATGCGAATGTGAATGCGGCATTAGGCCTAAAAGCACAGGATCAAATTGTCGGTTTTTTATATGTTGGCACGCCAGCCGTCGTTGCACCTAAAAAGCCACAGAAGGATGGTCATCAATACGCCCGTTATTTATAAAATCTTGAGTGGAGAAATCCTATGCAAGTTACCCGTACCCCGAGGTTAATACTAAGGCATTTGGTGCCAGAGGATGCTTCTTTTATCCTAGTGTTACTTAATAGCCAAGGTTTTATCGATCATATTGGGGATAAGGGGGTTCGGACATTGAGTGATGCTAAGGGTTATATTACCAATGGCCCGATGAAAAGCTATGCAGAGCAGGGTTTTGGTTTATATGCTGTAGTACTGGCAGAGAATGGTTTTCTAATTGGGATCTGTGGGTTAATTAAAAGACCTACGCTTGAGAATGTGGATTTAGGCTATGCCTTTTTGCCGCAATATTGGGGTAAAGGTTATGCCTTTGAAGCGGCAAAGGCGTCACTTGAGGTTGGCAAAGAGCTTGGAATTGAGCCTATTGTCGCCATCGTTAGCCCACATAATCAAGCATCAAAGTCGCTGTTAAACAAATTAGGCATGACATTTGAGACTCAGTTACAACTTACCCCTGAAGACTCGCCAGTCGAGCTATTTAGTAGTTGTAATGGCAGGTAAATATATGATTAGTGGCGCTAGGGCAATTTCTCAATAATTCATTCTTCAATAACTGAGAATAAACAGGGAGTGTTGCTCCCTGTTTATTCTATTGCAGCGATAATTTTTTGATAATGGATTAATCCACGAATGCTTAATATCGGCTTTTTTACTGTGGAAGTGTCTATACATCAGCATAGGGTCATCGCTGCCGTCTTTTGAACGGATCTGTTCATTTAAGGGTTAACAGATCCATCTTTTTATCTATTCTCTATACTATTCATTTGGTTAGCAATTAATAGCCAACTGCTTCACTACCTGAATGACGCGGATCTGAAGCGCCAAAAATACCTTGTTCGGTCACCATAATGGATTGAGTACTGCCCATCGCCGATTGCACTGTTACTTTATGGCCTTTGGCTTCGAGCAGGGAAATGGTATCGCGATTGACGCTAGACTCAACTCGTAATTCATCGGGTTGCCATTGATGATGTACCCGCGCCGCATAACTCGCCTCGGCAATGTTTAGACCATGGTCAATGACATTCATAATGATTTGCAATGTTGTGGTGATAATACGTGAGCCGCCAGGACTACCTGTGATAAGGAAGGCTTTACCATCTTTCATCACAATCGTTGGGCTCATTGAACTCAGTGGCCGCTTGTTACCTTCGACCGCATTGGCATCACCACCTACTAAACCATAGCCATTGGGTACACCAGGTTTGGCTGAGAAATCATCCATTTCATTATTGAGCAAAATGCCTGTGCCTTTGGCCACTAAACCTGAACCATAACTGAAGTTTAAGGTGTAAGTGTTTGATACCGCATTGCCCCATTTATCCACCACTGAGAAGTGAGTTGTTTGATCGCTTTCATAGGGAGCCAGTTTACCCGGTTTAATTTCACTGCTTGGGGTTGTCTTATTTATCGCAATCTTGCTGGCGATTTTTTGGGCATAGTCAGCGTTTGTTAACGCGTTAACTGGCACTTTATAAAAGTCAGGATCGCCTAAGTATTCACTACGATCGCTATAGGCGTATTTCATCGTTTCAGCCATTAGATGAATGGTTTGTGCTGTATTATGGCCAAGTTTATCAATGGGGAATTGTTGCAACACATTGAGCATTTGGATGATATGCACGCCGCCAGAGGAGGGGGGGGGCATGGATACCACCTGATAACCACGGTATTCTCCACGAACAGGCTCACGTTCTACGACTTTATAATGTTTAAGGTCGTCTAAGGTCATAATGCCGCCAGCTTCTTTCACCGCATTGATGAGCTTAGTGGCGGTTTCACCTTCGTAGAATCCTTTGGTGCCTTTTTCAGCGATAAGACTTAACGAATGGGCAAGTTCAGGTTGTTTAAGAATATCATTCACTTGATAGTCACTGCCGTCAGCTTTGTAGAAGATAGCTGCCGTGGTTGGCCATTGGGTCATGCGGCGTTTGAGGCCTGCAAGGGATTGGGCAAGATCTGGCGTTATGCTGATACCTTCCTGCGCCATTTTAATCGCGGGCGCAGCGACTTGGGCGAGAGTCATAGTGCCATATTTTTCAAGGGCTAAGCTCATGCCCATAACGGTTCCTGGTACTCCCACGGCTAACCCATGTTCGCGGCTTAACTTTTGGACTGCGTCACCATTTTCGTCAAGGAAAATATCTTTTTTGGCTTTAGATGGCGCCATTTCACGGTAATCGATAGCAATGGTTTTGTTTTCTTTGGCAAGATGCACCAGCATAAAACCACCACCACCAATATTACCAGCGCGTGGTAAGGTAACTGCCAAACTGAAGGCTACAGCAACGGCGGCATCAACTGCATTACCGCCTTGTTTTAGGATCTCAACGCCAGTACGACTGGCGAGTGTTTCTTGGCTGGCGACCATGCCATGTTTGGCCCATACGGGTTGTGCCGTTGCCATTTGGCTGAAAATAGGCGCTTCATCTGCGTAGAGGCTTGGAGAGGATAACAAGGGCAAAGCCATCGCGACGATGAGAAAAAGAGGTCTAAAAGTTCTTGCGGAACGCATACTTAATCCTGAATTTATTTTCATTATGACTATGCAATGTGCCGAGAATTAGGCTTAATTGCAACCTCGTATACTTGTTCACATCATTAAAGGACGATAATTTACCCAATGAAACCGCTTATCTTGGCCTTTGCGAACTCAATATCGGATATTTCACCACAAGCATGGAATACCGTAATGGGGACAGTAAATCCCTTTTGTCGCCACGAGTTTCTCTTAGCGTTAGAGCAAAGCCGCTCAGCCTGTGTTGCAACGGGTTGGATACCAAGACATTTATGTGTGTTTGACGCGGGCGATACCTTAAATGATGTCGCTTTTAAGGATAAAGGCTTATCACCGTTAACGGAAGGTGCACTGATAAGCGGGCAAACTGCGCAGCATTTTAATCGGTTATCCCTTATCGCCGTTATGCCCTTATACCAAAAGTCTCACTCCTATGGCGAGTATGTGTTTGATTGGGCATGGGCCGAAGCCTATGCGCGCCATGGGCTCGATTATTATCCCAAATGGGTGAATGCCATCCCTTTTACGCCAGTGCAAGGGCCCCGCATAGGTATTACGCCTGAATTGGAAAATATTGAGCAAACACGCATTGGCGAATTAATGCTGAGGGCATTGGATCAACGGTTGATGCATGGGACGGGAGAAATTCAAATTTCCTCATGGCACAGTCTGTTTGTTGCGCCAGCGCAAATGCCTTTGTTTGGGGCTTCATCTACACAGCTAGTTAAACGCTTAGGCACACAGTTCCATTGGTACAACCGTGATTATCGGAATTTCGATGATTTTCTATCACACTTTAGCTCACGTAAGCGTAAAAACATCCTGAAGGAACGGGCACAATTACAGCCTTTTGGGCTCAAGTTTGAATTTGTCGAAGGTGAGCGGGTAACTGAATTGCAATGGCAGACTTTTATCCAATGTTATCAATTAACTTACCTTAAACGCTCTGGACATCGAGGTTATTTAACTCCCGCATTTTTTCAGCAGTTGGGGGCGCAATTAGCTGATCACATCCTACTGTTAGTGGTAGAAGATGCAAAGGGCGAGATGATCGCAGGCGCTTTGTACCTCAAAGGTGAGAATACTCAAGGGCAGAAATGTTTATATGGCCGCTATTGGGGCACAACGGTCGAACTCGACGGCTTACACTTTGAAGCCTGCTATTACCAAGGCATTCAATACTGTATTGCACATCAATTCCATATATTTGATGCGGGCGCGCAGGGTGAGCATAAGGTGTTGCGTGGCTTTGAGCCCGTAGCAATGTATTCCTACCATAACATCGCCCATTTGGGATTTAAGACGGCGATTGCTGACTTTGTTGAGCAAGAAACACAGCAAATGCAGCAATATATGGCGCAGATGCAGGATGTGTTGCCCTACAAAAAAGAGCCTTCATAAAGACCGAGTTAACGGGACTTTATTGGGCTCATTTTAGGACGAGCGGATTATATTTAAGCGGTTAGTTCAAATCGTTAGCTCATGGCTAACCAAACTCCTACACCTATCATTAGGCTGCCTGCAATCCGGTTTAACCAGCGAATATTATCCCCACGGCTCAGGAAGAGTCGGAGGGTTTTACCGCCGCTGGCATAGGCGAGCATTGAGGTAAATTCGGTCACCATAATAATGCTCAGCAAGGTGAGGAGCTGCGGCGCGACGTCGCGCTCGGCATTGATAAAAGGCGGCAGTAGCGACACCATAAATGCCCAACCTTTAGGATTGGCAATAGCAGTAATAAAACCTTGGGAGATCAAGGTAAAATTGCTGGCTCTGGGGTTAGTATCGCCATCACTTAGCATGGCCATCTTGCCGCGGGCGCGCCACATTTGTACGCCGATATAGCCTAAATAAATTCCGCCAACCCACTTAAAGATTTGAAATACTTCGGGGTAGTTGAGCATGATACTGGCAACCCCCATCACGGCGGCTGTGGCGACTAATGCTACGCCAATGAGTTCACCTAACATCATCCATAACGTGCGGCGCACACCTATGCTCATACCTAGCGTCATGGCGAGTGTCATGCACATGCCAGGCGTGATAGAAACAAAGAAAAAAGTCGGGATAAACACAGCGAGTAAGGCAAAATCAGGCATCGTTGGTCAGTCTTAAGTCAACATTAAAAGGCCGATAGTGTAATGAAATTGCTTAGCATAGCCAATGGGCTTGTTTAAACCGCTTCATCAAATGGATTTTTGCTATGCGTAAAAACAGAAACGGTACGCAGTGCGTACCGTTTTTATGGACGGGATGATATTTATAGAACGCCGCGGCGCATTTGGTCCCGTTCAATTGATTCAAACAGGGCAGTAAAGTTGCCTTCACCAAAACCTAAGTTATTCTTGCGTTGGATAATTTCGATGAAAATCGGGCCAAACAGGTTTTTAGTAAATATCTGCAGCAAATAGCCCGTGTCGTCACCATCCACCAAAATTTGGTGATGTTTGATGCGCTCATGATCCTCTGTGACCTGCGGCACTTTATCGAAAATAGTGTCGTAGTATTCAGGGATGATGTCTAGGCATTGGATTGAGCTGCCTTCCATCGCATCTAAGGATTTAACGATATCACGGCTTCTGAAGGCTAAATGCTGCACACCTGGGCCATTGTATTCCTTCAAGTATTCATCGATTTGGTTTTTATCGTTGCCTTTACCTTCGTTAATCGGGATACAGAAGCTGCCATCGGGTGAGCGCAGGGCGTAGGACACTAGCGCGGTTTGTACGCCGCTGATGTCAAAGTAACGCACCTCAGTAAAACCAAAAATATTTTTATAGAAGTTAGCCCAATGTTCCATTGTGCCTTTGTAGACGTTGTTGGTTAAGTGATCGACCTCGATAAAGCCTTTCTCTTGAGTGATAATTTGCTCATCTAAATCTTCAAAATCAGTGGCATAGATATTGTTATCTGCACCGAAGGTGTCGATAAAATAAATTAAGCTGTCGCCAATGCCGTAAATCGCAGGATAAGGCAGATCTTTGTTGGAATCATCGGCGGGTTTTGCACCACGTTCAACGGCAACACGATAGGCAAAGCCGGCATCTTCTACCCGCCAGCCCATAGAACAAATGGCTGGGCCGTGGGATTTAGCAAACTTAGCTGAGAACCCTTCGCGCTCAGTGTTGAGCAGAAAATTAATATCATTCTGTTTGTAGTACAGAATGTCTTTATGCTTGGCTTTTTTCAGCAGTGAAAAACCAAAGTCGATAAAGACTTTGTGCATAAAATCAGTATCAGGGCTGGCGAATTCCGTGAATTCGATACCTAATAAGCCCAGTGGATTGAGTTCGCTTGCCATGATGTTTTCCTCGTTATTTTAGTGCAACACGCCGTCACTCTAATGACTCCCGCATGGGAGTGCTGGTGGCTTGGGGCTAGTCTTCTAGCCAAGAGCGGTTGTAGTCTTTGCTCATGCAATTTTGTACATGTTCGGTTAATTTCAGTGGGGCGAAGGTGTCCACCATCACTGCATATTCATAGGTTTCTTTTTTACCAATCGAGGCTTCGGTGCGACCCGGTTGCGGGCCATGGGCCACACCTTTTTGATGTAAGGTCATATAACCCGCTTCAATGCCCGTGCGGCTCATAAAGTCGCCATCGACGTAATACAAGACTTCGTCGCTATCTATATTGTTGTGGTAATAAGGCGCGGGAATCGATTTCGGGTGGAAATCGTAGGGGCGTGGCACGAAGTTACAAATCACAAAGTTATGGGCGGTAAAGACTAAGTGATCAGAAGGGGGGAGATGTATTTTGCCTACCTTGGGTGCGTATTCTGTGATGTTGAATGCCCAAGGGTAAACGCAGCCATCCCAACCCACTAAATCAAAGGGATGCCATTCAAGTGTGGTGAGTTGGTACTTATCGCCAAACTTACACACTAAGGGGAAGGCGCCGCGCTCAACCACAGCATCTTGCAATGTGGGCACACGCAAATCGCGCTCGCAATAAGGTGCCGATTCTAACAGCTGGCCATACTCGTTACGGAAATGCTTAGGCACTTCCACCATAGAGAATGACTCGATGACGAAAAGTCGCACATTGCTGTACTCGTTGAATTTAAGCTGATAAGTGGTGCCACGTGGGATCACGAGATAGTCCCACTTTTGGACCTTAATCGTGCCGTACTCGCTGTAGAGTGTGCCTTCGCCTTCGTGGACAAAAACCACTTCATCGGCATAGGCGTTACGGTAAAATTCGTCGGTATCGGCGGTGACTTTGGCGGTATAGAGAGCTAAATCATTGTTATAAAAAATCTTGTTACGGGCGCTGAAGAAATTACCTTCACGGTCGGCATCGCGGGAATCGAGTTTATAGTTTTGGACCAGCGAGTCTTCCCAATTGGCACCGTGGCCTAGGCTGTAGGGCGCCACTTCTAATGCTTTGGTGGGCATGTTGTGGTGATATTTATTGGAATAAATATTGGAAAAGCCATGGGTTGAGAACAACTCTTCACGGTAAAGCTCACCGTTTTCCTTTTCAAATGCGATATGGCGCTTATGGGGGATCTGCCCCTGTTTTACATAAAATGGCATGGCTAAAGAGGTCCTTGTTTGATCAGTGTTGTATATCGTTATTGTTATGTGATCTTGTTATCAATTTAGTTGCTTGGATCAACAAAAAAAAGAATAATAAATCCGTTGTCTCAATCTAAAAAATAGATGGTATTCTAATCTTTACGAATCGTAGTGTTTCCGTGACATTCTCATTAGAGCCAAGGAGTGACCATGCGCATCGATATTGATGCTTTTAATGTGCTGCAAGTGCTGGTGGAAGAGGGCAGTTTTGCCAAGGCGGCGGAGCGGTTACACAAGGCGCAATCGGCGGTGAGTTATCAAGTTAAAAAGTTGGAAGAGCACTTAGGTGTACCGCTTTTTAGCCGTGAACAATATCGCGCTGAGCTGACGCAAGAGGGCCGTGTGATTTTAGCCGAGGGGCAAAGATTACTACAACACCTTGCTAACATTGAACATCTTGCCAGTCGCTTCAGCGAAGGTTGGGAGCCAAAGCTAGAGCTCGTGATAGACGGTGCCTTACCGATGGAACCAATTATGACGGCTTTAAAACGCATGGCTGAACATCAGATCCCCACTAAAATTCAGCTTAATATGGAGTTTTTAGGTGGCGTACAACACAGATTCGAACGTGATAATGCCGACTTGATGTTAGTGAAAGATTATCGCACTGGCCCCTATTATCATCCGCAGCCTCTGCCAGCCATCACTAGCGTATTAGTGGCAAGTGCTTCGCATCCTTTAGCTGTTATTCGTAAAATTAGTTTGTCTGAGCTGCAGCAGCATGTGGAATTGACTATCGAAGACTCTTCACCCAATAAAAGTTATCGTGATGAACTACAATTTGGCGGCGATAAAGTGTTTTATCTTTCAGGTTTCATTATGAAAAAGAATGCCTTGTTGAAAGGCTTAGGTTTTGGCTGGTTGCCGGACTTTTTAGCGCAAGAAGAACTGGCTAAGGGTGAGTTAGTTGAAATCGACTTTGTCGGTGGCAGCCGCTTTACGTTTATCCCGCAACTTGTCTCGACCTTAGAACGTCCATTAGGCCGAGCGGGACAACTCTTTACTAAATTGATTTTAGAGGAGTTTGATAAAGCAGAGCAGTTTAATGGTGTCGGTTTGGGATGATAAATCGCCGTTTATGATGTTGTGAAATAACGCCCTACATAAAATAATCGCATTTTGACATTTTATGTCATACATTAAGGCTTATTTTCAAAGTGGCTTATTTTCAAAGTGAAATTGGGGGCACGATATCAACAAAGTTGTCCATCGAGTTCAATATAAAGCGTAATAACAAGGAACTGACAGTTAATAAGGGGAACAGTATGTCTAGACGTTGTCACGAAGTGGATTATGAAATAATCGGCCACAGTATGCAGTTGGTTGAAGTAGAACTCGATCCAAATGAAACTGTGATTGCTGAAGCGGGGGCGATGAACTACCTAGAGCAAGATATTCGTTTTGAAGCCAAAATGGGTGATGGATCTGAACCCGAATCCGGCTTTTTTGGCAAGCTGATGGGGGCGGGTAAAAGGGTGCTAACGGGTGAGAGCATTTTTATGACTCACTTTACCAACCAAGGCAACCAAAAGCGCAAAGTCGCTTTTGCCGCTCCTTATCCTGGCACTATCCTTGCGATTGATTTAGCCGAATATGGTGGTGAGCTTATCTGTCAGAAGGACAGTTTTTTAGCGGCGGCTTTAGGCACACGTGTGACAATGAAATTTAATCGCCGTTTAGGCACAGGCTTTTTCGGTGGTGAAGGGTTTATTTTGCAAAGCCTACAAGGTGATGGCATGACCTTTATACACGCAGGTGGCACCTTAGTGAAAAAAGAACTAAAAGGTGAAACCTTAAGGGTTGATACTGGTTGCTTGGTTGGATTTACACCAGGGATTGATTACGATATCGAGCGCGCAGGCTCATTAAAGTCTATGGTCTTTGGCGGTGAAGGCTTATTTTTAGCAA
Source organism: Shewanella sp. JNE2 (assembly GCF_023159115.1). Classification (NCBI taxonomy): domain Bacteria; kingdom Pseudomonadati; phylum Pseudomonadota; class Gammaproteobacteria; order Alteromonadales; family Shewanellaceae; genus Shewanella; species Shewanella sp. JNE2. Next base: position 1,852,211 of record NZ_CP096169.1, read on the forward strand.
CCTTAAAAGGTCACGGAACGGTTTGGCTGCAAAGCTTACCGTTCTCACGTATGGCGGATCGTATTATCGCCCATGCCCCATCGGCAGGAGGAAGTGATCGTGGTGAAGGCTCTGTACTTGGTGGTCTTGGTCGAATGATTGATGGACGTTGAGTGCAATAATTAATATGTTTTGATTTAGGCTCAAGGAGTTAAGTATCAGCTTAAATGAGTCATCTTAATACACATCTAGGATGATTCATTTAGCTGGCGATGCTGTTAACATTATTGAGTCGTTTTATACGTCTTTCCACCCATTTAGCCGCCAGATAAATCATTAAATATCCTGTACCGAGGGCTAAGATTACAGCAACCACATTTTCCGTGTGTAAGCGATAAATATAGAAAGTACCTACTAGCACGATAATCCCCAAAATACGGATCATTAAGCTCTGGGTAAAATAGCCATGGGCTTTGATATAGGCTAGCTGGTAGCCATTGAGCATCATAAATATAAAAAACATGGAGAAATGCATTAATACGGGTGCCGCTTTAATGTATTGCTCGGGGAATAACCACGCGACTAATGGCTCGCTCGCGAATACCATAGTGATGAAAAACACTCCGCTGATCCACAATGACATTTTAGTCAGCCATGATTTAATTTTTTGCACTTCGTCAAAGCGTTTTTCTCGTACACATACTGCGACTTCAGGCAGCACAAAACGGTATATAGGGAAGACGAAAAGTAGGGTGAGATAAGTGATCATCGGCCGAACCACCACTTGGAAATCACCCAGTTCATCTATGCTGAAATAGGCAATAGTCAACAGTACTGTGATGTAAATCATCAAGATACTGGCACCTGCCTCCATGGATGCTGTTAGACTTTTTTTCATAAAGCTGCGTAGTTCTGTATCAAAATGCACTGCACTTAAGGGTGGGGTGGCTATATCCCTGCGCCGTTTTAAGTACATATATAGGGCTACGATGAGTGATGATAAAGTCATACTGTAAAAGAGTGACGCGATTGCAGTTTGTTGTAGACCATAGAAGCACAATAAAAAACTCATCACCTGTGCGAGTGGTTCTAGCCAAGTCACACGATTGGAGATGGCATAGAGTCGGTACATAGCGATTTGGTTGGTAAAATAGACCTTGAACCCCATACTCAGAATAATCCCAACCAATTGAAAATATTCTACATTAAGCTGAAGTTTGTGTTTGATATAAGGTAATACTAGACCCCATGTCAACAACACCATAGCAATAAGGCTATAACGGAAAATATTGGTGATATCCACATCTTGTTTGGTTTGTGAATAGGTCACCACCATAGAAGAGCGAAATCCTGTCATCAGGATTAGCGACAGCGAAATAATATCGATTACCGTGTGATAGAGCGCCAGATCGGTTTTGGCAACCCATTGTGCTAGCCAGAGTTTAAATAGAAAGCCTATTGAAATACTGGCGAGTGATGCCCAAAATCCAGCAATAATGGCCTGTTTAACCCGTTGCAGTGGCGTGGTTTTCATCATCAATATCCAGCTGAAACGACAAAAAGCGTTTCGCAGTAAAGTGTGTAATAGGGGCATTTATTAGCTGAGTAAATGTATTTTGGTCGTATTATCAACGGTATTCAGCAGCCTTTTGCGCCTTGAGAGTGTAGCATTTAGGTGACTTGAGACCTAGAGGTAGATTGTCAATGATTGATAAAAATCAACATGTTATCTTGTTGTGAATGGGGTGTGTTTAGAAAATCATTAGACATTGTCAGTCTGCTGATATTTGCTTGGTTGAAGATTAACACGCCCTGAGCATATAACGAGGGCGTGTATTGCAGTGTGGATTAATAGGTAATGACATTGACTATATCGAGGATGGTACGAGTTTTATCATCTAGCTTAATCAATGCGCCTTCAATTTGGATACTCACAATGCCATCCTTATCTAACGGCACGACAATGCGTCCTCGGTTATAAATGTCCAGTTCGAGAATATCTCCACGGCGGAGTTTTTTCTGCCAACCGGGAGGGAGAGGTTCTCCGCGATCAACTTTTTTCTGTAGCCCTTGTGGTAGCCCTTTACCTTGCTTGTCTTGTTCATACTCATTTTTTGCAAAGGCGTTTATGGACGTGATAAAACTGAGCGCGATTCCACCAATCACCATCAAAGTGAATTTATTCATATTTGCTCCCAAGAGACGTTGAATTGATGCGATGACAATAGGCTATGTTAAATGAACCCTAGCTGAATATGGCTGAGTATAGAGTTCAGCGGGTTAACATTAGCACAGTTTGCCATTGTTCGGCGGTTACTGGCTGAATACTCAGTCTGGAACCTTTAGATACAAGATACATATCTGTTAGTTGCGGCATGTTTTTAATGAGACTTAAAGGGATTATATGGTCAAATTTTTCGACAAAGCGGATGTCGATGCTAAGCCATCTTGGTTTGGAGGGATCTGATTTAGGGTCGAAATATGTCGATTCTGGATCGAAGGCGGTGCTATCTGGATAAGCATGGGTCACGACTTCAGCGATACCGACAATACCAGGTACTTTGCAGCTTGAGTGGTAAAAAAATACCTTGTCGCCAATCTGCATCCCATCGCGCATAAAATTACGTGCCTGATAGTTGCGTATCCCATACCAAGCTTCAGTTTGGTTCGGACAAGCCTTGAGATCATCTATGCTAAACTCATCGGGTTCTGATTTCATAAGCCAGTAGTTCATATTGCTTCCTTCGCTAATTTTATCTGTTAACAGCTTTAATTCTCGGCACTTATCTTAATTTTTGTCTCCAGCCAATAACCATATCCCCTAAATAGGCTTGAAATACACAATGTTGCATTGGGCTTAATTGTTTACTTGATTAAGTTACCGTTCAGATAGCACAACTTACTCTGTAACTAACTTGTTTGTACTTGTTTGTGGTTTGCCGTATGCAATTTTACGTTACGTATTAGGCAAAGTGTCAATCTTATTAGATCTGCGATAACCATAACCGAAGAGGTATGCTATGGACACGTTAACAATGAAGACTGATTGTGGTTTATACACTAAATATCTTAAGGATTTTACTGCGGGTGATGTGATCTTAAGCCATGAACGTATGTTGGAGTTTATCCATGATCTGAAAACTCAGGGCTGGTTATTGGCAAATTTCACTTGGGATTATTGGTATAACAACAGCTACTTGGTTGATAAACCTGCCTACATTCGTGATGCGAGTATTTCACAGTGTAAGCTGCTCTTAACGGCAATGACTCGATTGGAGGTTTTTAGCCCAGGTGTATTAGAAAATATGCGGCGACAAGGGGTTTTACTGGCCATTGTTGAGCGCTTACAAAGCTTAAATACTCCTAAATCGAGTGCTCATTTAGCGTTTATTAGTCGTTAACGTCATGTTTTAATCGACAGTTATCTCATCGCCTGCCTTACTCTTTAGTCTAATAAAGGGCTTTTTTACTTGTGACCTGATCCGTGGATTGGTTAGTTTTAAGCTTGCTAACCATAACAATAAATGCACGGAGGCCTAAATGTCTGTTTCAACACGTCAAGCAATAACCCCATTACAATATAGTGAGTTTCGTGGTGGTTCCTCACCGAAACTCATTGAAAAAACCATAGGCCAATATCTTGATGATATAGTGGCAACTTATCCAGACCAACTCGCCATTGTTGTACAACATCAGAATATCCGCTGGAATTACCGCCAATATCTTGCCAAAATCGATGCGCTCGCCACAGGACTATTAACACTCGGAATTAAGCCCGGTGATAGGGTAGGGATTTGGTCGCCAAACAATATCGAGTGGTGTTTAACACAATTTGCAACCGCTAAAATTGGCGCCATCATGGTGTGTATTAATCCTGCCTATCGTCCTGAAGAGTTGCAATACGCGCTGAGTAACGTGGGTTGCCGCGCTGTAATTTGTGCTGATAAGTTTAAATCCAGTAATTATCTTGAGATGCTATATGAATTAGCGCCTGAGCTAACCTCTTGTCCTGCGGGTAAATTACAGGCTAAAGCTGTACCTGAACTTGAATTTGTGATCCGTATGGGCAAAGAGAAGTCTACCGGGATGTTGAACTTTGATGACTTACTTATCGATATTACTGACGATGATAAGGTGATGCTCGAGAGTATTGCTAAGGAATTAAGCCCGTACGATGCGATTAATATCCAGTTTACCTCTGGCACTACGGGTAGTCCGAAAGGTGCGACCCTATCTCATCATAACATATTGAATAATGGCTATTTAGTGGCCGAGGCAATGAAGTTTACCTGCCACGATAAACTCTGTATTCCAGTTCCCTTGTACCATTGTTTTGGCATGGTACTCGGTAGTTTAGTCTGCTTAGCCAAAGGCGCAGCTGCAGTGTTCCCCGGAGAATCCTTTGATCCACTGACGACATTGCAAGTGATTGAGCAAGAGCGTTGCACCGCATTACATGGTGTACCAACTATGTTTATTGCTGAGCTTGAACATCCAGAGTTTACGCGTTTTGATTTGAGTTCATTACGTACCGGCGTGATGGCAGGGGCAACTTGTCCAGAAGAAGTGATGCGCCGAGTACAAAATCTGATGTATATGAAAGAAGTACTGATTGGTTATGGGCAGACGGAGTGTAGTCCGCTCAATCATATTACCGAAATTGATTCTCCAATAGAGAAACGGGTGCTCACCGTTGGCCGTGCTTTACCCCATACCGAAGTCAAAATCATCGATGAATTTGGCGAAGTGCTGCCAATTAATCAACCCGGTGAAGTCTGTAGTCGTGGTTATTGCATTATGCAGTGTTATTGGAATGACCCAGAAAAAACGGCTGCGACTATAGACAGCGCCGGCTGGCTACATTCGGGCGATATTGGCCAAATGGATGAGCAAGGTTATGTGCAAATTGTGGGGCGCATTAAAGATATGATCATCCGCGGTGGCGAGAATATTTATCCCCGTGAGATTGAAGAGAAACTCTACACCCATAAAGATGTGCAGGATGCGGCGGTATTCGGGGTGCAAAGCGATAAATATGGCGAGGAAGTGTGTGCCTGGATCAAAGTGCGTTCAGGATCGATCATTACAGAGGCTGATATTCGTCATTTTTTGACCGAGAAGTTCGCCTATTTTAAGGTGCCGCGTTACATCAAGTTTGTGGAACAGTATCCCATGACGGTGACGGGTAAAATCCAAAAATTTAAAATGCGTGAGTTGATGTATCAAGAGTTATACCAAGATATCAATCAGTAATGGGCAATGTAGATTTGACCATTTTTTTATATCTATAGGTCACGTCTACCATTCATTCCATTCGATCAAGCCGCATATGCGGCTTGAATATTGGTTTAGTCCTAACATGGCCAACGGCAGAGAATTTTAGTCCCTTTATTAAGCTCACTTTGTATGGTGAGTTGTCCTTTTAGGTCATTTTTCATCCATAAATTTAAGCAAGTGAGTGTCCCTAGGCAGAGATTTTGTGCCATATTTTGCTGTAACTGTGAAAGTTGTTGGTCTGTCATACCAATTCCATTATCAGTGAGTTCCACTTGGAGTTCATTAGCATTTCTTTGAAGATGAATGGTGATTTCCCGTATTTGATGATGGTTTTTAAAGGCATGATTGAGTGTGTTGTTGAGTAGCCGATAGAAGAGTTGCAGATATTGCCATGAGTTGCCATCGATAATCAGGTTTTCATCACATGTTAAGCATACAGTGACATTAGCGCGAATGAACTGTACTTGTAATAAATCCAGTAATTGGCGCATAAACAGCGCTAAATGTAATGGCCTGACATCATTTTGATGCGCGTTAAAAAGTTGTGCTATGTGCCTAAGCCTTTTTGCTTGGACTGTCATCATGTCAGTAATGGCAATTTGAGATTCATCACCCCCATTGGCTTGTGTCTGACAGATTTGTGCAAGTAAGCGATCTTGTTCTTGCATTATTTGCGTGATGACTTCAGCAAGGAAATTTTGCATTAGCTTTTGGCTTTGTGCTTTGCTTAGGTTGATTTGGAATTGCATCTCGAACGCTTTGTTAAACTCAGCAAGCTGTTGTTTCAGAGCATTATTCTCATCGTTGACTATCTGCATTTTACTCTGTTGCTTTTGTAGGTGAGCAGCTTGGTTCTGGAATCGTTTTTCTTGCTCTTGTTCTTGGCGTTTTTTGAGATCCATATTGAAACCGATAGCACCAACGGCAATAGAATTATCTTCATCATCCCTGATATCAAATTTTGTCATTTGATAGACCTGATATCCGTGAGGCGTCGGAATTGATTCTTCAAAATGAATGGCATCTTGGTTTTGGGTGACTCGCTGATCATTTTTTTGAAATGTCTGTGCTAATTGACTTTGAAACAATTCAAAGTCAGACACACCGATAATTCGTCTGCGTTCAATCCCAAGTACTTCGCAATATTTATCGTTAACTAACGTGTATTTACCACTTAAATCTTTAATATAAATGAGGTGTTTAGAAAATTTAAGTAGGGATCTTAATTGTTCTTTATGGTGATTTAATTCTTGTTGGAATAGTTGCTGAGTTTTCAATTGCTGTTCTAGGGCGAGATTGCTTGCATCAAGGCTTGCCATGGCGACATCGAGTTGCTGAGTGCGTGAGAGTAATGTTTTTGCCAGTAAGCCTATTTCATCGTGACGTTGTTTAGCCTTAAATTCGATGGCAGTAGGATCGTCACGTTTTAATGCTTCAACCATTTTCATGATTGGGGTAATGATTAACCTATGTTGCAATATAAACAAGATAATTAACCCAATGAGTTGAATTAAAACTAAATATATTCCTATTTTTTCAACTAAATGTTTGGCTGTATCCTGCAGCGGAGCAATGGGTGTCACGACCAATATCTTCCAGTAGGTATTGGGCATTAAAAAGATAGATGCTAATGCTGGGGTGTTGAGTATTGGATCTGTCGCTAAGGGAACCGATGCAAGCAGTTGAGGGGTTGTGAAATGATTGCGAGCATTATTATTAACAATTGCGGTGAGCATTTTGCGTTCATTGTCTGCTGTTAAACGGGTGAGATTATCCATTTGTTCTTGGGTAAACACACGTTCAGCAATAGCTTTAGTCACAAAGGCACTGTCAGCCGTATTTAGGGCTAATGCAAGTGGATCAAAGTTTGGGTGCTGTTTTGTCAGATCATTAAATGTCAGCAACGAGTTTGCTGCTTGGTCCAAGATCGCGGCATGATTTTTCCCACGCGGATAAGCTAATACCTGATTGTGATAATCAAGCACTATCACATAACCACTGATATCCGTCATTGCATTACGCAGTAGCGTATTGAGTTTTTCTAAACTGATATCGGCCGTTGCTGCGCCTATAAATTGATGGTCCATCCAGACAGCACCCGAGGCTGTAATCATTGGTTCCTGTGTGCTTGGGTCGATATAAGATTTAGACCAAAAGGTTTTTCCTGAGGGAAAATAACGTGTGGGGCGATACCATGCTTCTGTGTGGTAACTTGGGAACGCGTCATCATTATAGGTATCTATCTTAATGAGCTCATCGTGAATATTACGCGACCAAAAGAGACTATTGCGAAACTTTTGTTGATTAAAGGCACTCGGTTCGGGCCAAATACCGCCGCCGGATATCACATCCTTTTGATTTTCAAGCGCAAGCAAAGTGGGGATAGTCTTACTGAGTTGCTCATGGTCATAGCGATATAACTTAGCGATACTGGCAATTGCATTGACAAGATTTTCGACTTGAGAGGTCATTTCCTGCAATTTTGCAATAACAATCTGTCCATGATTCTGATTTAGTACTGCCTGCTGTTCTGTTATTTGCTGATTTTGAATGCGTAACATGACCCAAGCTGTGCTAAAAATCAAAATACTCGCGATGATAAGTTGGACAAGACTAAATTTAAACGGCAAGCTATTTTGCCATTGGGTCAATGGGGTCTGTGGCTCAGATATTGACTTTTTTTCCATCATCACAGAGTTCCGAATACCACTTTTCATTGAGCCAGTTTAGCGTCTTTTTAGTCTTTTGCTATTGGTCTATATCAAAATCAGTGGGATAAAGAAGGTAATAATGGTTGATTTAAGAAGAAAATTTTATTGGAAGGCAGGCAAATTTGCCTGCCAACGGAAACCGTTATTTATAAAGAGAAGGTTTAGTGGAGCCACTTAGAATTGGCACGATAAACAGTAACCAAATCACGAGGAAAGTGCTAAAGACGACAACCATCCATTCTGCCATGGTGACATCCATAAAACGCCATGGTAAATCGGTACACATGCCTGTTGGTAACATTACCGCAGGAAACCATTCGTGTAATGGCATCCAAGTTGGAAATTCGGGTAAAAATGAGCAAGTAGCAAAAGGGGAAGGGTTATTTTGCATATTCACTAGCGCTAAAGCTAATTTTAATCCCCAAGTGGCACTCACGGCCCAACAGCTCGCTCCTAATATTCGTATCAGACGATACTTAGGGGCTGTCATTCCTATCAAACCTGCGACCAAAATGCCAAATACAGCTAATCTTTGATAGATACACATGACACAGGGATCGAGTTTCATCACATACTGAAAATACAGTGCAGCGGCTTCTAAGCCAATAGCGGTGCCAGTGAGAAGGAACCAAGAACTGCGAGAATGGGCAAAGCGAGTAAGTGCTGTCAAATGTGAGCTCCATATCAACGAAAAACGCCCCTCAATCATTGGGGCGTTTTTTTTCGACTCTACTGATTTAATAAAGTTCAGTCAATGCTTAGACCTGAGTTAGTGACTTGTCAGGGGGGCGATAACGTCTTTAGCACTGTGATGAAAAATCATATGCGAGTCATAGAAGTATTGCGTTGCTTGCTCTAAGAAGCCTGTCTCAATAGCTAATACACCTACAACTGACAGTACGATTGTATAGGGTAGAGCCATCCACACCATTCTGCCATAAGACAACCGAATCAGTGGCGCTAATGCTGAGGTGAGTAAGAACAAGAACGCGGCTTGTCCATTGGGTGTCGCTACAGAAGGTAGGTTAGTACCAGTGTTAATTGCAACAGCGAGCAGATCGAATTGATCACGGGTAATTTGACCATCAATCAAGGCTGCTTTGACTTCATTGATATAAACCGTACCCACAAACACGTTATCGCTCACCATTGAAAGTAAACCGTTAGCAATATAGAAAATAACTAATTGGGTATTTCCTTCATAACTCAATGCCCATTGGATGACTGGCGCAAATAAATGTTGATCAATAATGACGGCAACAACAGCAAAAAATACTGCCAATAGTGCAGTGAATGGAAGTGCTTCTTCAAAGGCTTTACCCAGAGCATGCTCATCGGTGATACCGTTGAAAGCTGTGGTTAAAATAATCACCGATAAACCCACTAAACCAACAGAAGCTAAATGCAACGCTAAGCCTGCAATTAACCACACACCTACTAATACTTGAATGACAAGCTTCATCTTATCTTTATTGGTACGGTGTGCATCTTCATGGGCAGCATAATCACAAAGAATTTTATGAACTGCATCAGGGAGTTTGGCACCATAACCAAAAATACGGAATTTCTCCACGAGTAGGCAAGTCAGAATACCTGCGATCAGTACTGGTACTGTCACAGGAGACATGCGAACAACGAATTCACCAAACTGCCAGTTAGCTTGGGCGGCGATAATTAAGTTTTGTGGTTCACCAACCATAGTACACACGCCACCTAAGGCGGTACCAACACCTGCATGCATTAATAAATTACGTAGAAATCCTCGGAATGACTCGAGCTCACTGTTATTTAATTGATTATTACTTTCTGAGGTATGGTCATGTACAGCAGAGAAATCTTTACCGGATGCCACCTTGTGGTAAATCGCGTAAAAACCCACTGCAACGGCAATGATAACCGCAATAACGGTTAAGGCATCTAAAAACGCAGATAGAAATGCAGAGGTTAGACAGAACATTAATGAGACTAAAATTTTGGAGCGTACTTTGGTAATAATCTTGGTAAAAGCAAACAACAGCAATTGCTTCATGAAATAAATACCAGCAACCATAAAGACCAGTAGTAATAACACTTCAAGGTTTGCTTCTATTTCATGCAGCACTTGGTTTGCAGAAGTCATACCGATAGCCACAGCCTCAATGGCCAGTAAACCACCGGGTTGTAATGGATAGCATTTTAATGCCATGGCCAAGGTAAAAATAAACTCAAGTACTAATACCCAACCAGCCACAAAAGGACTGACATAGAAAAAGAGTATTGGATTAATGATTAAAAAAGACAGTATCGCGATTTTGTACCACTTAGGAGAATTCCCTAGGAAGTTTCCAATAAACGCCTGACTCATTGTCAACGGCATAGCATCCTCTCTTCTAATTATGTTGAAAAAGGTTGAAAAATTGGCACGTGTGATTTGTGTTTACTCGTGTTTGGGAAAACAGTCTAGCTGAAAGAGAATGCTAATGTAATGTCATACCGGAACCAAGATTTAAAAAAGCGGAGCTAATCTGCAAATTTATCGCAATAGGTGTTGATTGCGGTCTATTTTTTGAGCACTTATGTGATATTTATACCGTCCAAAAGCGTCGGGACTCAGTCAATGGTTTTCATTTTTTGCCGCTCTGGTATGATCAGTGCCCATTACGATGCACAACAACTGGATAAGTGGGCTGATGATTATCAATGCCAAGGGACCTGCAAGTTTTGCAGAGAAATATATAGTGAGATCTATTTGGGAAAATAAATTTCCACCAGGGTCCATTTTACCGGCTGAACGTGAGCTTTCCGAGTTGATCGGTGTCACTCGCACCACTCTACGTGAAGTGCTTCAACGCTTAGCCCGTGATGGCTGGTTGAAAATTCAACATGGCAAACCAACACGGGTCAATAATTTTTGGGAAACGTCGGGGCTTAATATTCTTGAGACGATTGCCGATCTTAATCCTGAAGGTTTTCCCGTATTAGTTGACCAACTGCTATCTGCAAGAACGAATGTCAGCGCGATCTATTTCCGTGGTGCTTTGCGTTATAATCCAGAAACAGCGGTCGACGTATTAGCTAAAATTCACCAACTAGAAAATACCGCAGAATCTTTTGCTGAGTATGACTATTTATTGCATCACACGTTAGCGTTTTCATCAGGAAATCCTCTTTACGTTTTGATTTTAAATGGCTTTAAAGGATTATATAGCCGAGTTGGTCGTTATTACTTTAGCAGCGCTGAAGCGCGATTATTGGCATTAAACTTCTATAAAGAGTTAGAAGTGCTCGCGAAAGCAAAAAATTATACGGATGTCCCAGCACTAATGCGTACCTACGGTATAAATAGTGGCAAAATGTGGTTACAGCTTCGGGATGATATGCCAGCGTCCATTGCCCAAGACAATTAACGATCAAGATAGGCGAGAGCGCTATTTTGTAACACAAAGTTAAAAGCCGTCTTTATTTGAAGACGGCTTTATTATTTGCGGCATGATTAGGATGTCGTATTGTTTGGACAAGTTGCTAACACATTAATGCTGGCATCGGCACTTTGTTGCTCAAGGGTAACATTAAATCCCCAGAGTCGATGTAGGTGCTTCAACACTTCGTGATAGCTATTGGCAAGCGGAATGTCGTTGCTTGGAACATATCTTAGGGTTAATGATCTATCGCCATTTATTTCAACATGGTGTACTTGGATATTAGGTTCTATGTTTGACAAGTTATATTGCTGTGAAAGTAATTGACGAATATCACGGTAACCTTGTTCATCGTGAATTGCTGATACAGAAAGATAACTGCGTTTTTCATCATCATGAATGCCAAATAATTTAAATTGGCGAATGACTTTTGGGGAAAGATATTGGCTAATAAAACTCTCATCCTTAAAATGTTGCATGGCAAAATGTAACGTCTCAAGCCAATTACTGCCCGCGATATCAGGAAACCATACTTTATCTTCATCGGTTGGTGCTTCACAAATTCGCCTGATATCGGTGAACATGGCAAAACCTAGGGCATAGGGGTTAATACCGCTGTAATAGCGGCTGTTATACTCAGGCTGCGCAACAACGCCTGTATGGCTTTGTAAAAACTCCATCATAAAACGGTCGGTCACGACACCATCATCGTATAAGTGATTTAAAATCGTGTAGTGCCAGAAGGTGGCCCAGCCTTCATTCATTACTTGAGTTTGTTTTTGTGGATAAAAATATTGCGCCATTTTACGAACGATGCGAATGATTTCCCTTTGCCATGGCTCAAGTAGAGGGGCATTTTTTTCGATAAAATAGAGAATGTTTTCCTGCGGTTCGGAGGGGAAGTGTCGTTTTTTGGTTTGGGATAAATCCTGTTGCTGAGTTGGGATAGTACGCCATAAATCATTCACTTGGCTTTGAAGGTACGCCTCACGCTCTTTTTGTCTTGCTTGTTCCTCTCGAAAAGAGATTTCCGATGGACGTTTATAACGGTCTACACCGTAATTCATTAAGGCGTGGCAGGAGTCAATAATGCTTTCAACTTGTTCGGCTCCATGTTTTTGCTCGCAGTCGCTAATATAGTTTTTGGCAAAAACCAAATAATCGATAATTGAGCTGGCATCTGTCCAAGTTTTAAATAAATAATTATTTTTAAAGAAGCTGTTATGTCCGAAACACGCGTGAGCCATCACTAATGCTTGCATCGTAATGGTATTTTCTTCCATTAAATAGGCAATACAAGGGTTAGAGTTAATCACAATTTCATAGGCTAGCCCCATTTGCCCGCGTTTGTACCCTTGTTCTGTCTCAATAAAGCGTTTGCCAAATGACCAATGGGTATAACCAATCGGCATACCTATTCCTGCGTAGGCATCCATCATTTGTTCGGCGGTGATGACTTCAATTTGATTTGGATAGGTGTTTAGCTTGTAAATTGCCGCCACCCTTTCGATTTCTTTGAGATAATCCTGTAGCAGCTCAAAGCTCCAATCTGGACCATCGCTCAATCGTGTTCTTGATGTCGTTTTCCCCATACTGCCCCCTTAAACCGCCTGTTTCTTAAATAATTCTCTAAATACAGGGTAAATATCTTCGGCTTGACGTATATGCTGCACTGCTATGTTGTCGTAGTGTTGTTCTAGGGATTCATATTCTCGCCACAGTGTTTGATGGGCGCGATTGGTGATTTCGATATAACTAAAGTAGCGTACTAACGGCAGAATTTTTTGCTCTAATAACTGCCGACAGGTGGGAGAATCATCTGCCCAGTTATCGCCGTCTGAGGCTTGGGCCGCATAGATATTCCATTCATCGGCGGGATAACGTGCCTGCTGTATTTCATGCATCAGTTTTAAAGCACTTGAAACAATCGTTCCGCCTGTTTCTTGGGAGTAGAAGAATTCGTGTTCATCGACTTCTTTGGCTTGAGTATGGTGACGAATGTAAACCACTTCTAAGTTTTTATAGGTGCGAGTAAGGAACAGATATAACAAGATATAGAAGCGTTTTGCCATATCTTTAGTTGCCTGATCCATAGAACCAGACACATCCATCAAACAGAACATGACGGCTTGGCTTGATGGAATTTCTCGTTTACTAAAGTTGTTAAAACGTAAGTCGAAGGTATCGATAAATGGGACTTTCGCAATTTTTTGTTTAAGTACCTCTATTTGAGCCTTTAAATCGAGGAGCCGCTCTGCCTGAGTTCCTGGGATATTCTCAAGTTCTGCCAACTCTTGTTCTAATTCCGCTAATTGCTTCTTTTTACTGGCCGACATTGCAATACGGCGTGCCAGTGATGAACGTAGGGAGCGGACAATATTAATATTGGCGGGGACGCCATCGTTGGTAAATCCGGCGCGATAAACCTGATATTCCACCAATTTATTAAGGCGGTTTTTTTGTAGGTTAGGCAGTTCTAGATCTTCGAAAAGCAATTCTAAGTATTCATCTTTAGATATTTCAAATACAAAGTCATCGTTGCCCTCACCAGAATCGGAAGCATCACCTTTCCCTGAGCCGCCACCTGCACCACCGGGTGGTCGGTCAATTTTATCGCCACGGGTAAATTGGTCATTACCAGGATGGACTCTGTCCCTGACACCGCCTTTGCCTTGGTGAAACATAGGTTCGCTAATATCCCGCGTTGGGATACTGATTTTTTCGCCTTTATCTACATCCGTTACACTGCGACGCGTGACGGCATCACTGACGGCTTTTTTAATTTGCTGCTTATATCTATTGATGAAGCGTTGGCGGTTGACTGTGCTTTTTCCTTTCGCATTCAACCGTCTATCGATAAAGTTCGCCATACGCACCTCCCAAAACCCAGCGAAGGCTTTGGCAACACCAAAGCCCTTTACTTAGTTAGCGCAAGTTTAAGAAGATTTACGTACCCGTAAATACCACTCAGACAAGAGTCGGACTTGTTTCTTGGTATAGCCTTTCTCCATCATACGATTGACAAAATCATCGTGTTTACGTTGATCGTCGTTCGAGGTTTTGGCATTAAAGGAAATTACGGGGAGTAAATCTTCTGTGTTGGAGAACATTTTCTTCTCGATCACAGTGCGAAGTTTCTCGTAGCTGGTCCAGAGGGGATTGTTGCCCTCATGGTTGGCACGGGCACGCAGGACAAAGTTGACGATTTCATTACGGAAATCCTTAGGATTACTGATCCCCGCGGGTTTCTCGATTTTTTCAAGCTCTGCATTAAGGGCGGCGCGGTCGAACAGTTGGCCTGTTTCTGGATCGCGGTATTCCTGATCTTGGATCCAAAAGTCGGCATAGGTGACATAGCGGTCGAAGATATTTTGACCGTACTCAGAATAAGACTCTAAATAAGCGGTTTGGATTTCTTTACCAATAAATTCGACATATTTAGGGATTAGGTAGCCTTTTAGAAACTCGAGATAACGCTCAGCCGTGTCATTTGGGAACTGTTCTTGTTCTATTTGGCGCTCGAGTACATAGAACAAATGTACCGGATTGGCGGCGATTTCCGAGTGGTCAAAGTTAAATACCCGCGACAGGATTTTAAAAGCAAATCGTGTTGATAAACCATTCATCCCCTCATCAACACCTGCATAATCGCGGTATTCTTGGTACGACTTAGCCTTAGGATCGGTATCTTTCAGACTTTCGCCATTATAAACCCGCATTTTAGAGTAGATGGATGAGTTTTCTGGCGCTTTAATGCGTGATAACACACTAAATTGCGCGAGTGTTTCAAGCGTACCTGGAGCGCAGGGCGCTTTTGATAACTCAGAGTGGAGCAGTAATTTTTGATAGATTTGTAGTTCTTCTGAAACCCGTAAGCAATAAGGTACTTTGACGATATACACTCGGTCGAGGAAGGCCTCATTATTCTTATTGTTTTTAAAGGTTGACCATTCTGACTCATTAGAGTGCGCCAGAATAATGCCACTATAGGGCAGGGCCGATAAGCCTTCTGTACCGTTATAGTTACCTTCTTGGGTTGCGGTCAGCAGAGGGTGTAGCACTTTAATGGGCGCCTTAAACATCTCGACAAATTCCATCATCCCTTGGTTCGCACGGCACAATGCACCTGAATAAGCATAGGCATCGGCGTCATCTTGGGAGAAATGTTCAAGTTGACGAATATCGACTTTACCCACTAAAGATGAAATATCTTGGTTGTTTTCATCCCCGGGTTCCGTTTTAGCGATAGCGATTTGGTCTAAAATTGATGGATAGACTTTTACCACACGGAATTTAGAAATATCGCCACCAAATTCGTGCAGCCGCTTGACAGCCCAAGGTGACATGATGGTTTTTAAATAACGGGTGGGAATATTAAATTCATCCTTCAATAACTGTCCATCTTCATCGGGATCGAACAGGCAGAAGGGATGATCATTTACAGGACTACGCACCCCATTGGCACTTAATATATAAATGGGCACTTTTTGCATTAAGGATTTGAGCTTTTCTGCAAGTGATGATTTACCACCACCCACAGGGCCGAGTAGATATAAAATTTGTTTGGATTCTTCTAAGCCTTGGGCTGAGTGCTTAAGATAAGCCACGATCTGCTCAATGGCATCTTCCATGCCGAAGAAATCTTTAAAAGCGGGATAACGTGAAATTAGACGATTAGAAAAAATGCGGCTAAGTGTTGGATTTTTAGCTGTATCAATAACTTCAGCTTCACCAATGGCGAGCAGTAGCCGCTCTGATGCTGACATGTAAGCGCTGCGATCTTCCTTACAGATCTCAAGAAACTCCTGCAAAGTGTATTCTTCATCGAGTTTTTGTTCATAGCGCTTTTGGTAATGCTCGAAAATGCCCATATAAACCCCCTGAAACGCCAGTGATGTTATGGAACGGAGAACAGACTAACTAATCTCCTACACTAATCTTAGACACAAATTCACTATCAATGTCAAAAAATATCAAATAAAACAATAACAAATAGTTGCAAACGCAATTGTTGCACTTGTAGCGGTGAGGGGGATATGACTTATTAGGTGTAGGGATGGCGGTAATAAAGGCATAAAAAAGAGCCTCAAAAGGCTCTTTTTACTGGAATTCGCTGACAGGGGTTAAATCAATTAACCCGCGTAGTTTTGGTTCACGAAGTCCCAGTTCACTAATTGCCAGAAGTGGGCTAAATAGTCTGGACGCACGTTACGATAATCGATGTAGTAGGCGTGTTCCCATACGTCAACGGTCAGAATTGGCGTGACTGTGCTGTCAGTCAGTGGTGTTGCGGCGTTGCTCGTGTTAACGATAGCCACAGTACCATCGGCTTTTTTCACTAACCAAGTCCAAGCGCTACCGAAGTTATTCACAGCAGAATCGGTAAATTGGGCTTTAAATGCTTCAAATGAACCGAAGGCTGCATTGATGGCATCTGCCACAGGACCTGTTGGCTCGCCGCCAGCGTTAGGTGCTAAACAGTTCCAGTAGAAAGTGTGGTTCCACACTTGAGCTGCGTTGTTAAATACACCACCAGTAGAAGTTTTGATGATTTCTTCTAAAGATTTGTCTGCGAAATCAGTTCCTTCGATTAAGCCGTTTAGCTTAACAACATAAGTGTTGTGATGCTTGCCGTAGTGGTATTCAATGGTTTCTTGAGAAATGTGTGGTTCTAGTGCGTTCTTTGCATATGGTAATGCGGGTAATTCGAAAGCCATTAGTATCTCTCCATGGTCTTAGGTTATCGTTTCTTAAACGTGCTCACTAGGCACTATTGTACCGATAAAATTTGTGATGTGAATCATTGTTTCGCTAATTGATTAGATAGGCATCATCGAAAAATCAAATGTCGACATAACCTTACAAACTGTGGGATTTTGTTCTGAACTTAGCTGTCGTACAATAGCGCCATTGAGTCAATGTCATCGTACTTAGGAATTAAAATGGAAACAGTAGAGAAAATTAAGCAGCAGATCGCCGAAAACCCTATCATTGTTTATATGAAAGGTTCACCTAAGTTACCGAGCTGTGGTTTTTCATCTCAGGTAGCACAGATTATGATTAACTGTGGCGAGCAGTTTGCATTCGTGGATATTCTTCAGCACCCTGATATTCGTGCAGAGTTACCTAAGTATGCAAACTGGCCGACGTTTCCACAACTGTGGATTGAAGGCGAGTTGATTGGTGGCTGTGATATCGTGGTGGACATGTTCCAAAAGGGCGAACTACAACCATTAATAAAAGCAACTGCTGAAAAGTACAAAACGGCAGAATAAGCGTTAACACGTATTTAAAAGCCGCTGTGGATGAGATCCACAGCGGCTTTTTTATTTCTTAAATTCAGTCACATCAAGGATGAGTCTATGGCTACAGCGACTCTAGCTATTTGGGAGTCACATAGACAACTTATAGATTTAGCGGTATCTAATGTGATGCTACATCCGGTTTCGGGTGCTTCGTTACGGGTAAGAGTAAGTTCATTGTGATGGCCACAATGCCACACAAACTGATGCCAGTTAGACTGAATGAGCCAATACCAAATGCCATCCCTCCAATACCAAATACGAGTGTTACGCCAACAATACTCAAATTGCGCGCCTCTGATAAATCCACATGATTGCGGATCAAGGTATTGAGACCCACCGCAGCGATAGACCCAAAGAGTAAACACATAATGCCGCCCATAACAGGAACCGGAATAGTCTGCATGAGAGCACCTAACTTACCAACGAAAGCTAAGGTAATCGCAGTAATCGCGGTCCAAGTCATGATTTTAGGATCAAAGTTACGGGTTAATGTGACTGCGCCTGTGACTTCTGAATAGGTAGTATTAGGTGGGCCACCAAAGGCTGCAGCAGCGATAGTTGCTACGCCATCGCCAGTCAGTGTGCGATGAAGGCCTGGTTTTTTCATAAAATCTTTACCAGTGACATTTGAAATGGCCAAAATATCACCAATATGTTCAACCGCAGGTGCAATGGCTACGGGGATCATAAAGGCGATGGCATGCCAGTTAAATTCTGGCGCGACAAATTTAGGAATGGCAATCCAACTTGCAGCGGTCACTACGGCAAAATCAACAATACCAAAGGCAAGACTTAAGCCGTAACCTACGACAATACCAGCTAAAATCGGCATCACCTTCAGTAATCCTTTCGCAAAAATTGCCACTGCGATAGTAGTACAAAGCGATGCAAGCGAAATAAATAACGCAGTATTGGTGGCAACTAACGTCAAGCTACCATCGCCACTCTTACCTAATGCCATATTAACGGCAACGGGGGCTAATCCAAGACCGATAATAATGATTACAGGACCAACCACCACTGGCGGTAATAGCTTATGGATAAAGTCGGTACCACGTACTTTGACAAGTGCACCGAGCAGTACATAAACGACACCTGCTGCCATGATCCCACCCATGGTGGATGGTATCCCCCAAGTTTGCACACCATAAAGAATGGGGGCAATAAAAGCGAAGGAGGAAGCAAGGAAGATAGGCACTTGACGTTTAGTAATCAATTGGAACAGTAGCGTACCGATACCGGCAGTGAATAGGGCGACACTGGTGTCGAGCCCAGTCAGTAGTGGCATCAATACTAAGGCACCAAAAGCTACAAATAGCATTTGTGCACCCTGTAGGGGGATGGTGAGTCGTCTCATTTATTATTCTCGTTAATTTAGGGTAAACCGCCAGATGATATCAGTTTGTTGAAATTCAGACAGAATAAAATGTTCACTTTTATGGGGGTGGATCACTGTTTAGCATTTCCCAGCCAATGGTTAAGGCTAAATTTTGCCAAGACTCGCTTAAGGCGCTAACTATGGTACAATTTGCCCTATCTGACGTTACCTTAACTACTCAAAGATGCTGAAATTTCTATTGAAGCCGAGCTTAATTGCGTTTTTATACTGCTTATTCACGGTTAATGGCCTTTATGCTGTTGAAGTGAGTAAATTAGATGAGGCCGATGTGCCTGTATCCTCTCGTGCCGTGCCTGAACGAAATAAAGCATTACGCACGGCATTGGAGCAAGTGATACTGAAAAATACAGGAACCGCACGTTCACTTGAGAATAGTGTTATCCAATCACAACTTGCCAATCCCGATGGGCTGCTGAGTCAATATGGTTATCTTGAACAGAATGGCCAATTGCTGTTAAGAGCTAACTTTGAGCATCGGCGAGTGGTGGCATTGCTGCGCCAAGCACAGTTACCTGTATGGGGCACGCAGCGACCTTTAACATTATTTTGGGTTGCGATGCCAGCAGAAGGCGATACGATTTTATTAAGCGATTCTTCGCCATTACCAGAACGCCAAGTCTTTACTACTTTCTCTGATGCGCGCGGTATTCCCGTATTATTGCCTATCCTAGATTTAGATGAGCTTATGGGGATTAACCCTAACGATGTTAAAGGGATGTTTGCCGATATAGTGGCGACCGTTTCAGGTCGTTATCAAGCGGACTTTTTAGCTTTAGTGGCAATTGATGCTGTAGGTAATCAAGCTCGTTACCGTTTAAATCTCTACACTAAAGCGACAATTGATTCTTTAACACCACCGCTTTTTAGCTTTAATGGTACAGCGGAAAATACATCGCAGGCGATAACAGCAATGATGGCTGCACTGGGAGATTATTATTTTTCTAAGTATGCGATTGCTGATACGGGAACGCGAGTTGGCGCAAGCGTAACTTTTGTTAATATAGAGAAAATGGCACAGTTGGTTGAAATTGAAAAATATTTAAAGCAACTTAGTGCGATTAAAAATGCCACATTGACTCGAATTCAAGGCAATAAAGCCACATTTTCATTAGATTTGTTTGGCTCAGAAACCGATCTTGAGCGTCTATTGAGCCTTGAGCCTCGTATTTCGGTGGTTACGCCAGCAATGTCAGGTGAATTTAGCCCTATGCAACATGAGTCGAGCAAACCTGTTTACCAATGGCGACTACCTTAAGCCATTAGTCGGTAAAACGGGAATTGTGATCATATGATGCCCGTTTTATATTGTATTTAGCTAATTTGTATTGATATTGAGACGTCCGAGTGCCCTTGAACTCACCTCTGCAACTCTCATTACCTGTGTATTTACCAGATGATGAAACCTTTAATAGTTATTACCCTGCAGCGGGTAATGATGAACTTATTCAAAAGCTCAGAGCCAATGCCGAGGGTAATGGTGAAGCCGCAATTTATTTATGGGGGCCAGTTAAATCTGGTCGAACCCATTTAATGCATGCTGCCTGTGCCCATGCTAATGAACTTGACCGTCGTAGTTTTTATATTCCACTGGGCATTCATGCCAGTATTTCAACTGCGCTACTCGAAGGATTAGAACAGCTAGATTTAGTTTGTATCGATGATGTTGATGCCATTGCCGGACACCCCTTATGGGAAGAGGCGATTTTTGACCTCTATAACCGTGTTGCAGAGCATAAAAATTGTGCTTTAGTGGTCAGTGGTAGCTCATCTCCCGCGGAGGCAGGTTTTTTATTACCAGATCTGGTCTCTCGTATGCAGTGGGGCTTAAATTACCAGTTACAACCCATGGCTGATGATGAGAAGCTGGCGGCATTACAGCGCCGAGCTGCTATGCGAGGGTTACAATTACCAGAGGACGTTGGACGCTTTCTATTGAACAGAATGGCACGGGACTTACGTACCTTATTTGATGTTTTAGATAAGCTAGATAAAGCCTCGTTGGTACATCAACGTAAGCTAACGATCCCTTTTGCCAAAGAGATGCTGCATCTTTAAATACATTTAAGTATTTATTTTTAAAAATATAAAAGCCCGTAGCAGGTACATACGGGCTTTTTGTTATCAGCATTTCAGTATACTAATGCAATGGATGACGATGTCTGTCGCCACTTAAGCGGATCTCAGGTTCATCGAGCGGGGGATTGTTACTTGGGGCATTATTTTGACCTTTTAACAAGATGTTCGTTGGCGATATTGCTAAGGTTTGGCGCCAACTCTGGCCTTGTGGCATTGCAATAGGTTCGGGCAGGCTAGCTATTAAGTTTCTTCCATCAAGCTCGGGTAATATCTCATTTATGACTAATGCCGCTCGATCGTCTAGGCTGCTTTCACCAATTCTCCCCCTTTGCCCCCAATCCACAATAAGCGTATCTGCCGTTAATTCTGCGGGTTTATTGGCGACGGCAACATCTCGCAATATTTGATAGCGATAGCTCATCATCGCCTCTTCAAACAGCATTGCTGTATCTTCTCTCGTACTGGAATAAGCGTAAAAATCACTAGCAGTATCATTTGAGAAGAAATCGCTAACATCAGAAGCTTGGTAGGCTTTTTGCGTTGGATTGGCTCTTTCTCCTGCAAAACTCACCTTAGCAAGGCCAACCATTTCGAGACTATTTAATGGATAAAGTCGACTAACTTGATCTGATATTAAGCTCTTATTTGCATCTCGACGGTAATAGTCGTCCAATAATCTTGGGCCTGTCAGTGAGGCGTGAACGCTGCGTGGGAAGAAATCATTTGCGTGGGCAAGCTCATGGTAAAGTAAGGAAGCAAGATCAGCATTGATTTGTGCAAGAGTTCGATTGGCTCGGGTGGTAATAGGGATACCAATAGAAGCATATTGGTTATTTTTAACATAACGCCATGGCATGATAAAATTCAAATCATTACCATAATTACTGCGGTAATCAGGCACTTCATTAATGGTATCTCGCTGGCCTGGTGTTAGCCACAGAGCATCAGGATCAAGATAAATTGCGCCTGTTGCTACCCAGTAGAAAGAGGGGCGAATGTCGTAACTTATCACTATCGCCGTGACCGATTGCAATAGCCGTGCAAAGTCGTTAGTTGGATCCATTTCTCGTAAGAAGCGCGCAAAGTTATCACCCATCCAATCGTGTGACACTAAGACCCGATCAAGGATCCTATCAATATTCACTTCCTCTGAGATTTGGCCTATCAGAGGAAGTTGGTTAATGGTACAGGGTGGATTGAGTTGATTTGAGTAAACGCATTGTGTGAGCACCTTTGCATAGGGTGAGGTTGGATTATAGGCATGGGTTCGGGCAATCGGGGTTTTAAAATAAGAAGAACTGATGTTTGGCGCGGCGGTTGTCAAAATAAAGGCATCGTCACTCAGTTGAATGCCATTGATATTTGCATTAGCGACGAGCTTAATTAATGTATCCTGAGTCACATTCGGTGCAGTAAAGAGTGGCCTAAAGGGATTGGATAGATCGACGGCTAAATCTGGCCCTGACCCAATACACCAAGAAATATTTGCTGCAGTTAATCCCCCTTGTTGTTCAAGTCTTAAACTCACATTATTGCCTTTAACCACTTGATGATCTTGCCTAACATTGAGTAATGCTTGGGAGGCTGTTTCAGCATTAATCCCTATCTCTCCTGTCACATCTACATTATTGCCAGTGACATTCAGGCTGAAGCGGTAGCTACCCGCTAAGGGAATATCAAAGGCTAATACGGGACTATTTTGACTGACTAATGGAATACTTGGCCCCTCTATTTGTTGCCAGCGAAACTGAAGATTTTGGCTATCACGGTTTTCAATATTGGCGATAATGACACTCGATTGGCCCACAATATATTGCGCTTCTGTTTGAAAACGAATAGAGGATGAGGTGGTTGTGATTAAAGGGGCTGATAAGGTCGTACAGCGTGGTAGATTCGTCGTGGGTGGCGTAATATCACCACTACTGCTGTCACCATCACCACCGCCACATGCACTGAGTGCAATAATACAGGCGATTATTCCATACAAACGAATCGAATCTGATATCCCCATAATCCTATGCTCCAATGCTAACTCACTTTAACGATTAGATTTTTCGCTTATTTGTAGATTGTACATTCTAGGCTCAAAGACTATAGCACGGCTATTAAGTTGCAAAAAGCGATGAAAAGTATAGTCGATGTTAAAAAGGTGAGGTTGGGGATAAGGGCGCGACCCAGATTATGCCGCGCCTTAATGATTAACATTGTAAGTTGAATTAGGTCACGTGGGCTGGAGCTATTGGTTTTTAGCAGATTTTTTCTTCAAACCTAAACCCAATTCTCGGCCACGAAGCCGTGCATAGAAAGGAAAGGTGATCAGTAATACACCAATTAACAAGACTTCAATTAATGCAAATGCGAAGGCATCAGTGGTGACATACAGTAGGGTCAGTCCATGCAGCATATATAGGCATAAAATAAAACTTGCCCAAGCATAGGTATAGGGATTGCCTTTTATGACACCTCTGATAGGTAATAACAAAGGTATTAGCCATAATAAGCTGAATAATAAAGTATATTCGCCATTAACGCTTTGACCGATAAACCAACCGCCAAGGAGCAGCACCAGTGCAAGATAGCCAAAGCGGCTAAGAATAAGAAGGGTATTTGATGTCATGGCATTACCTAAGATTGAAAATCGCGATCGGATCAGGGGCATCTATTACAGAATAGTAAGCACATTTTCTGGTGGACGACCTATTACCGCGTAGCCATTTGCAAGCACTATTGGGCGCTCAAGGAGTTTAGGGTTGTTGACCATAGCTTCAATTAACTGTGCTTCGCTAAGCGATGGATCACTAAGCCCTAATGTTTGGTATTCATTTTCTTTGGTGCGCATTAACTCACGGGCATTGATCCCGAGTTTGGCTAAAATTTGGCTTATTTCTGCCGCTGTTGGCATATTTTTTAAATATTCAATCACATGAATATCACAGCCTTGTTGCTCAAGTAGTGCGAGGGTCTCACGGCTTTTAGAACAACGGGGATTATGGTAAATCGTCGCTTGGGTCATCGTATTAGAGGCTCTATAAAGGCTGAAATAATCATGGCGCGGATAATAACAGAGAAATAGGTGCCCCGTCAGGTTGTTCGGGGCACTTTTGGCAAGGTTAAAGGGGATGTTTTTCCACTATTTTAGTGAATCCAGTTCTTTATCTGCTTGTTTAAATTGGCGAATACGTGCTTCAATCCGTGCGAGTTGCAGTTGATTACCTTCCGATGCGCGATAGGCAAAGTTCAGTTGATCGATTGCCCCTTTGTAATTTGCACCTAAGGCCATTAACTCGGCATTGGAAACATATTCCAGTGCCTGATTGCCAATCTTTTTATAGGCCATATTCAGCAACTGGTAAGGTAATTGGTTTTGTTTATCAAGGAAAATAATATCTTCTAATATGGGTACAGCTTTTGCTGCTTGATCAGCTTCGATATAAATATGGGCAAGGTTAATATTAATTACCTGAGAAGTCGGTTTCATTTTTCGCTGAGCTTCAAGCATTGCTATGGCCTTATCGTAATCTTTCTTCTCTGTGAATAAGTCGGACTTAGTGTCGATATAAAACAAATTGTTATCATCAATTTTTAATAAGTCATCGATGATCTTTTCCGCTTCATCAAACTTCTTAAGCCTAAAAAGTGCTAAGGCTTTGCCATAGAGAGCCGCTTCTTTAAAACGATAAGTTTGTTTATTCAATTGAGTTTCAAACAGGCTTAGCACTGCATCGTCACTGTAACTTGAAAATCGTACCTGAATACGCGCTTTGGCAAGTTGAAAGTTAAGATTATCGGGCACATAGCGTTTGGGATATTGCTCAGCACGGTTACGGGCTTCAGTGATCCTTGATTCAGGTAAGGGGTGAGTCAATAACATTTGTGGTGGCTTTGTGGTAAAGCGATAACGGCTTGCTAATTTACCAAAAAAATCCGCAGAGGCATTAGGGTCAAAGCCTGCATCCACCAAAATTTGCATACCAATACGGTCCGCTTCTTTTTCATGCAATCGGGTGTAGTTAATTTTGGATTGTGTTGCCATTGCCTGGGTGGTTGCAAGGGCGGCCATACCCGCCTGTGGAACGGCGATAGTTAGGAGAATGGCACCCAGTAATCCCGCAACTGTGGCTGGGCCACTTTTTTGCTGTGCTTCGAGTGAACGAGCAAGGTGGCGTTGAGTGACATGGGTAATTTCATGGCCTAATACGGATGCCAGTTCACTTTCGTTATCGGCATTAAGGAAAAGCCCTGTATGGACTGCAACGTGTCCACCAAAGAAAGCAAAAGCGTTAATTTCATCATTTTGCAACAGGAAGAAGTAAAAGGGGGTTTTTACCCCAGTGGCGTGGGCCACTAATTTGTTGCCAAGCTCGGTAAGATATTGACTTAATACAGGATCATTAAGCATTGGTGCCGATGAACGAATGACACGCATATAGGCATCACCGTAAATCATTTCTTTTTCGAGGCTGAAGGTATTCACTGCAGCCGTACCCAAGTCAGGTAAATCATTGTTTGCAAAACTTTTTGCCGCACTAGTTAGCAACATCAATGAAAGTGCACCAGCGACAAAGGGTTTACATCGAGTTAAAAACATCAAGTTACGCAAGTGGATCCTTTATTTCTTGTCATTATCTCAACTAAAGGCAGAGATACTGCACTTAGCTTGTAGTTTGGATTGCAACTTAGGATAATAGCCCAAGTTCGTTCATAGCAAGTTCATTATGATTTTTATTGATTTAACGCCATTTCGCTGCCCAATTCCTTTGGTCAAAGTCAAACTTGCCTTGAAGCCTATGGATGCTGGCGAAACCTTGCATATTTTACTCTCTGACTCAGGTTCAAGGCGAGATGTTCCCGTGTATTTAAAAAAACAGGGGCATAGGGTCGAAGTGCTGCGTGATGATGCAGCACAGTTAGCATTAATCATAATGAAAGTTGATTTATCTCAGGGATAATGGTGGTGGATTTATGTTTCAATCTGGCCCAAAAACAGCCTAATGGAGTTCTTGATTTTCAATTGCATGACACTATTTTGCATTTGAGATAGTCTTAGTTCGCATTTGAAATAGTCTTAGCATAGGCTAAACACTTTTCAGAATATTTAATCTCACCACGACTATTGGAATAAATCCATGCTTACTGTTTTCACCCGCTGGTATCAGGAACGCTTTAGTGATCCTCAGGCTGTGACCCTCATGGCGATATTAATCGGTCTTGCATTGCTAATTTACTTTGCAGGGGGATTGCTGGCGCCTTTGCTCGTGGCATTGGTACTCGCATTTTTGCTGGAGTGGCCTGTTGCACAAATGCTCAAATTAGGCATCAACCGTACTATGGGCGCGTCACTGGTGTTGGTGCTCTTTTTAGGGGTGGTTATGCTCTTAACCTTCGGACTGATTCCCAGTGTCTGGCGTCAAGGTGTGAGCTTAATGGCTGATTTGCCAAACATGATAGACAAAGGCTTACAAACCTTGCAGGCCTTGATAAACCAATATCCACAGTTTATCAATCCTGAACAACTCAATGTGATGGTTGCCGAGTTGAAGAAGATGCTCGATACCCAGCATGTGCTTGATATTGCAAAGCAGATTATTGGTTATTCCGCCTCTTTATTGGTCCTTATGGTGTATGCGATTTTAGTGCCCTTATTAGTGTTTTTCTTTTTAAAGGATAAAGACCAACTTATTCGTGGCAGTAAACGGTTTTTCCCTGCAAATCGTCAATTAGCGCGTCAAGTATGGTTTGAGATGAATCAACAGATCTTTAACTACATTCGCGGCAAAGTGATTGAAATTGTGATTGTAGGTGTTGCGAGTTACATATTTTTTGCATTTATGGGGTTGCGTTACTCAGCACTGCTTGGCGTATTAACGGGTTTATCTGTACTCATTCCGTATGTTGGTGCAACGCTGGTGACATTACCTATTACCTTAGTAGCATTTTTCCAATGGGGATTTACCTCCGAATTTGGTTATTTAATGCTAGGTTACGGTATTATCCAAGCCCTTGATGGTAATCTGCTTGTCCCCATTTTATTCTCGGATGCGGTGGATTTACACCCAGTGATCATTATTGCAGCAGTGTTAGTTTTTGGTGGATTATGGGGCGTTTGGGGCGTCTTTTTTGCGATTCCGTTAGCCTCACTCGTTAAAGCGGTGATCAATGCTTGGCCTAAAACGGAAATTCAAGAGCCCGTACCTGCGCCCAGCAATTAATGCCAGATACACTTACCTTTGTTCAATAAAAACTGAGCCTAAGTGCTCAGTTTTTTTATTGTTATTACATGGCGAATATTAGGTTTGCAATAAATGTTGCTGCGCCGTGGCCGCCAGAGCACGATACACTAAGGTCGTTTGTTTGGCTTTGATATTCCAATGTTGCCAAAACAAGGGTACAGGCATGCGACAGTTAGGTGTGAGTTCAATCAATACACCTTTATCTATTAATGGCTTAGCTTGTAAATGTCCAACAAGACCATAGCCTAAACTCAAGTTAATGGCTTCTAAAAAGCTCTCTGATGAAGGAATGGTGTGCTGCCACCATTGTCCTGGTGTCATCTGAAAATACTTAGCAAGGTACTTTTCATGGAGTTTATCCTTAGTGGAAAAGACAACCGCTGGGGCCTTAGTGAGTTGATCAGGGGTGAGCATCATTGGATTATTGGGGAGATTTGCAGTATTGCCTTTACTAAAATAACGGGCGGCAAATTCGGGCGTTGCCACACAGAGATACTCCATCGTGCCTAAAAATTCACTGCTACAACCTGCCATAGGGCTCTCTGTCGTTGTTACGCAGCCCACAGCTTCACCGTTTTTAAGTAAATGGTGGGTGTAAGATTCATCATCGACAATTAATTCCAAGAGCCAAGCACGGCGGCTAAACATGCCTGAAAGCGCGGGTAAGAACCAGGTTGCTAAACTGTCTGCATTTACCGCGATGCGGACCGTTGTGGGGTGATTAGGATCATCGGCATCTAATTCAGCCCTTAACTCACTTTCTAATAGTTGTACCTGTGAAAAATGGCGTAATAGGCGTTTGCCTGTCGGTGTTGCCACGACAGGATTTGAGCGAATCAGTAGGGATTGACCGACTCTTTCCTCCAACTGCCGTACGCGTTGTGAGACAGCCGATTGCGTGATATGCAGCACTTTAGCGGCACGCTCAAAGCCACCTTCAGAGACAACGACAGCAAGTGCTTTAAGATTGGCGTATTCCAACATCATTATTCCAGTCTAATCATTATTAATTTTACTTATGATACATAAAAAACATTAGTTATATTAATTTTGTTGTTTTGACTATGCTTGCGCCTTCTTCAAACATAAGAGGTAGTTATGCAAGCGGCATTTATACAGGGTATGGGAATTGGTGGGAGTTTGATTATTGCCGTGGGTGCACAAAATGCTTTTGTGCTAAAGCAGGGGATTAAAGGCACTTATTCTTTACCCATTGCGTTACTCTGTTCTGTTATTGATGCATTAATGATCACCGCAGGTGTGGCTGGGCTTGGACATATTATTGAGACATTTCCGATAATTAAGCATGTGGCAAGTTTTGGTGGTGCGGCATTTTTACTCTGGTATGGCACCAATGCATTAAAGGCCTCTTTTGTCGATAAGGGGATGGAAATGGATAAAGCTGAGAATGCCGATACCCTAAGAAAAGCCATTCTGACGACACTCGGGATCAGTTTTCTTAACCCACATTTATATTTAGATACCGTTGTTTTACTGGGTAGCATTAGCACACAGTTTGATGATTTTGCTCGGCCTTGGTTTGGTGCTGGCGCGGTATTAGCCTCATTTATTTGGTTTTTTAGCTTAAGTTTTGGAGCGCGTTTACTTGCACCTATTTTTAGTCGTCCCGCAGCATGGCGTTACCTAGACCGCTTTATTTGGTTAACGATGTGGAGTATTGCTGCGGCAATTATTTGGCCTTATTTATCCGTTTTTTCATCATTACACATGATATTTTAGTTGTCATTAAGTGGATATGTGCCCGAACTGGTATGTGCCCGAACTGGCTTCGTTTTTCCCATTTTGACTTGGGTTGTATTTGAATAAGGTGAAAATTTTTCATGAAAAAGGTCCTTAATTTAAGGACCTTTTCTCTTAATTGCTGTTTATTTGCGCTGCAAGATGAGGTTTTAATGTCGTTGAAACATTGAAAATTGGATCAGCGCCATAAATTTAGTTGGATATTTGCGCTAATACGACATCATGGTGATCGCTGGTTTTAAACTTATCAAACACATGGGCAATAGTGCCATCGGGATTGATAAGAAAACTTATTCTATGGATTCCATCATAGATTTTGCCCATAAATTTCTTCTCGCCCCATACCCCAAACGCATCGGCAACACTGTGGTCTTCATCGCTCAGCAAGGTAAAGTTAAGTGATTGTTTTTCAGCAAACTTGGCTAATTTAGCCACAGGATCTGGGCTGATTCCAAGCACGGTTACTTTGTGACTGTCGAGTTCAGCTTTGCTATCACGTAAACCGCAGGCTTGCACTGTGCAGCCTGGGGTTGAAGCCTTAGGGTAAAAATACACTAAAACAGGGCCTTTTTTTAAACATTCCTGCAGTGAAACAGGATTATCTTGTTGATCTTGTAAGGTAAAAAGTGGCGCTTTGGCGCCAGCGATTAAGGTGTTCATCTATTATCCTCTGTCGTTTCTTGAGGTCGTGCCTTCCATACGTCTAATGGTGCAATCCAGTGCCATCTCATCGGAGAGTTGATAGATACTCTTTTCGAGCTTTTCTAGTTCAACTTTTTCAGGAATATTGATGGTTAATGAAATGGTTTGAGTTTGCTCGCCATTTTCGAGTTCTTCAGAGAAGGAGCGGACTGCCGCTAAGTCTAGGGAGCGGTCGGCAAGAAACTGAGTAATGCATTTCATGGTGCCGCGTTGATCTTTACCCGTAAAGCGCACTTCAAGACGCGAAAGGTAATTTTGCGGCGTATGTTTAGAGGTGCGCTTCATTACTGTCATCAGTTCCAACTCAACACTGAGACTCGGGAGCATACTTTCAATTTTCGTTATGGATGCCCACGAACCTGACAACATCATGATTAAGGTAAATTCGTTACCAAATAATGCCATACGGCTGTCGACGATATCGCAGTCACAGTCACTGGCAAGGCGAGCTAGTTTACTTACGAGTCCAGGGCGGTCTAAGCCCATTGCGGTTACGACCAGGAAGTTGGTCATGAATTTTCCTCACTTTTTCGATATCATAGAGCGAAAACTCAGAGTTAAAGCCGAGTTTTTGTGCGGGATGTAATGCTACCATAACTAAATCAATTTGAGATCCCCGTTAATGCTTGTCATTAATGGTTGGCATCAGTACCATAGCGAATCCTGAAATCTTGGGGAAAGTCAGATGATAAACGGAAGCATCGTAGCCTTAATCACGCCTATGAACAGTGATGGCTCAATAGATTTTGCAAGTCTTGAAAGATTAGTCGAATTCCATATAGACCAAGGCACAGATGCCATTGTGGCCGTTGGCACGACCGGCGAGTCAGCGACTCTGCCCATGTCTGAGCATGTTACCGTGGTTGCACAAACCGTTAAATTTGCTGCAGGCCGCATTCCTGTTATTGGTGGTAATGGCGCCAATGCGACAGCGGAAGCCATCGAACTCACTAAATCTTTATCTAAAGTGGGTGTCGCAGGTATGTTAGGTGTAACACCTTACTACAACAAACCAACGCCAAAGGGCTTGATTGCCCACTACAAAGCCGTAGCTGCGAGCACTGATATTCCTCAAATTCTGTATAACGTACCAGGACGCACTGCAGTTGATATGCAGCCAGAAACGGTCGCAGAACTCGTCGGTGTGAGCAATATTATTGGTGTAAAAGAAGCCACAGGTGATATCGCTAGGGTAAAACGTCTGCGGGAATTATGTGGTAATGATTTCAAGCTCTACAGCGGTGATGACGCAACAGCCAGAGAGTTTTTGCTACTCGGCGGTAATGGCGTGATTTCTGTGGCCAATAACATAGTTCCCAAAGCCTTTAAAGCTATGTGCGACGCAGCTCTTGCAGGTAATGCTGAATTGGCCTTGAGCCTAGATACGCCACTGCGAGGCTTATATAGTACGCTTTTCTGTGAGGCGAACCCGATCCCTGTTAAATGGGCTGCCCATCGTATGGGATTGATTAAATGTGGCCATATTCGTTTACCTTTGACTGAACTTTCTGAGCAATGTCATGGTCTGTTGATAGATGCAATGACTCGTGCCCAGATAGAGGTTAAATAATTAATGTTAAAGAAAGTCACCCCACTGATCTTAGTCGCTGCCGTTGCGGCCTGTTCCTCACCACTTGAACGTCGTCAAGCAAACGGTGGCGATGACTATGTTCAGGCTGAGCAAGCGCCAATGCTTAAAATCCCAGAGGGATTAAAGACGCCACCTTACAATAAAGAATATGAAGTGCCAGCGTTAGGCGCTAAAGCGAATACTGCGCTTATTGGTAAAACCCTTGATATTCGTCCACCATTGCAAGTACTGCCAATGGCTGAAGGTACCCATGTTGAAGAGGGTAGCGATAATATCAAAATCGTGGTTGAGTCTATCGACAATTCAGCAGACCTAAAGCAAGAGATCTTTGCTAACTTAGATGGTTTCTTAGCAAAGCAAGCGATCCCTGTTCGTAGCCGTGATTTTGATAAGAGCAATATCGAAACCGACTGGATCGAAAGCCGTGAAGTGATTGAATCGAGCCTGTGGGGGGCGGATAAAGTCTATCTGTTACGCCAACGCTATCGTTTCGATGTGGAAACCCGTCCACATGGCCGTACGGCAAGTATCGTTATTCACTTAGTTGAACATGAAGAGTTTTACGACGATAAAGCCCAAGAAGTGTTATTAAGTGGTGAAGATAAACAAAGATACACCATTGATATGCTTAACAGCGCTATCGCTTATATGAGCGTTAAACGTGAGCAAGCAATCCAAGCCAATCGCTTAAAGCAAACATTAGGGATCAATGTTGATCTAGTGACACCAGAGGCGGGAGCCGCCTATTGGTCAGCTAAAGCACCTTATAAGCAAGTGTGGGATCGTTTGCGTATCGTACTCCCTGAAATGGGGTTTGAAATTGCCGATATGGATAGTACGAAAGGATTGTACTTCATCAAGTTTACGGATAATTCGGGTTTCTGGAGTTCGCTCTGGAGCAGTAACAAGGTATCGCTAAAAGAGGGCAGTTATCGTTTACTGCTGGAAGATGGTGATACACCTGAAGAGACCAAATTATTCCTACGTGATGGTGATGACCAACCATTAGCGAATGATGTTGTGTCTAATATCAACCAATCATTGACAGATTTGATGAGAGAAGAACGTAAGCTACGCTAATGTTCTATAAAAACAAAAAGGGCGATTATTCGCCCTTTTTTGTTGCCTTACCCGTCCTAAATAGCGTTGACACTTACTAAAATGCGATTCAGCATGTTCCCTCTAAATATCAATATTTTTAGCATGGTTTTAGTCTAAAATCTCAAAAAGTAATTCAATGGCAGTGTTAATCTCTTTGTTGTGCATTTAGCGCACTGCATTCCGATGCGTTAGCCATGTTTATCACTAACATAAGGTGTTTATACATTATTTAAGCAGTTGGCGTAATTTGTAAGAAAAAGTAAAACGTATTGATGCAATGATACGAGTGGGTAAACTAGCCGTCACTAATGCGAGACATCATTTGGAAGCCCGATGAAAAAAATTATTCTAATAATCGCCATATTGGCGTCAGCATGGTTTGGATATCAAGCAATGCAACCCCAAGAGATAGCACAAGCTAAGGTGAAATTAGTGCCAAATGTCGTGATAGCCACTGCAGAAATTGCGCCTGTACGCGATGAAGTGGAAGCGATTGGCACTAACAAAGCATATGAATCTGTGACTATCACGCCTAAGGTGACCGATATGGTGATGTCACTTAACTTTGATGATGGTGATATCGTTAAGAGAGGGGATTTGCTCGTACAACTACAAAATGCAGAGCAAATTGCCAAAGTGAAAGCTGCTCAAGTAAAAGTGACTGATAATAAAAGGGAATTAAATCGTATTAGTTCGCTAGTGACGAGCCGTACTGTGGCGGAGTTAGAGCGAGATCGTCTGCAAACGCTGATAGATACTACCCGTGCTGAGCTTGAACAGGCACAAGTATCACTTAATGATCGCCGCATTTTGGCTCCTTTTGATGGCCGTTTAGGCTTACGTCAAGTGAGCGTGGGCAGCTTAGTGACACCCGGAACTGAAATTACAACACTTGATGATATTTCTAAGATTAAACTAGATTTTTCTGTCCCTGAGCGTTTTATTCAAGAGTTACGCCCTGGTAAATTGGTGGAAGCCACTGCTATCGCATTTCCTGATGAAACCTTCAATGGCATTGTGACCTCCATAGATAGCCGTGTGAATCCAACGACACGGGCTGTGATAGTTCGTGCTGAAATACCGAACCCCGATCTGCGTTTATTACCTGGCATGTTAATGAAGGTCAAACTAATTAAACGCAGCCGTGATGCCTTGATGTTACCTGAATCTGCCATTATCCCTTTGCAGAGTAATCATTTCGTTTATAGCGTCAATAGCGATAATGTGATTGAACGTAAACAAGTGACTATTGGTATTCGTACCCGTGGCTGGGTTGAAATTCTCGATGGTGTGACATCCGGTGAGAAAGTCGTCATACGTGGGCTGTTAAAAGTGCACCCAGGCGATAAGGTCACAACTCAATTAGCTGAAAAGTTTAGCTATCTATCCACAGATGCTGATGTGGAGCCAAGCGTATGATACTGACTGATCTTTCGGTTAAACGACCGGTTTTTGCATCTGTCATTAGTCTCCTTGTGGTTGCTTTTGGTCTCGTCTCTTTCGATAAGTTGCCATTGCGGGAATATCCTAATATCGACCCGCCAATTGTTTCCATAGAAACCAATTACCGTGGCGCCAGTGCCGCAGTGGTTGAGAGCCGTATCACCCAACTGATTGAAGACAGGATCAGTGGCGTAGAAGGTATTCGTCATGTCAGCTCATCGAGTAGCGATGGTCGCTCTTCGGTAACATTAGAATTTGATATCAGCCGAAATATTGAAGATGCGGCTAACGATGTACGCGACAGAATCTCAGGATTACTCGATAACTTGCCAGAGGAAGCCGATCCCCCAGAAGTGCAAAAAGCCAATGGTGGTGATGAAGTTATCATGTGGCTCAATCTAGTCTCGGATAATATGACGACCCTCGAATTGACCGATTACACCAATCGTTACCTGTCTGATCGTTTATCCGTGGTCGATGGCGTGGCGAGGATCCGTATCGGCGGGGGGAAAGTTTACGCAATGCGCATTTGGCTCGACAGACAAGCCCTTGCTTCGCGTAGCCTTACCGTGGCGGATGTCGAGGCGGCACTAAGAGCCGAAAACGTCGAGTTACCTGCAGGTTCGATTGAATCGAAAGAGCGGCATTTTACTGTACGTTTAGAGCGGAGTTATCGCACCGCTGAAGACTTTGCCAATTTAGTGCTTACTCAAGGGGATGATGGTTATCTCGTCAAACTGGGGGATGTCGCTAAGGTCGAAATCGGCTCTGAAGAAGAGCGTATTATGTTCCGCGGTAATAAAGAGGCCATGATAGGGTTAGGTGTCTCAAAACAGTCGACGGCTAACACCCTTGAAGTTGCCCGCGCCGTTAATGCGTTGATCGATAAAATTAACCCAACACTCCCCGCGGGTATGTCTATTAAACGCAGCTACGATAGTTCAGTGTTTATTGAAGCCTCGATTAAGGAAGTGTACCAAACCCTGTTTATCGCCATGATCTTAGTGATTATTGTGATTTATTTATTTCTGGGTAGTGCACGCGCCATGTTGATCCCCGCGATTACGGTACCTGTATCCTTGCTGGGTACTTTTATCGTGCTATATGCACTGGGCTACACGATTAACCTATTAACATTATTAGCAATGATCCTCGCTATCGGTATGGTAGTGGACGATGCGATTGTGATGTTAGAGAACATCCATCGACGGATTGAAGAGGGCGATTCCCCCCTTAAAGCCGCTTATCTCGGTGCGCGAGAAGTCGCCTTCGCGGTGATTGCCACAACTTTAGTGCTGGTGTCGGTATTTATGCCGATCACTTTCCTTGAAGGGGACTTAGGTAAACTCTTTAAAGAGTTTGCTGTGGCGATGAGCGCGGCGGTGATTTTCTCCAGTATTGTTGCCTTAACGCTAAGTCCAATGATGTGTTCTAAATTGCTTAAACCTGCCACGCAAGACTCATGGTTGGTACGTAAAGTCGATGGCATCATGGCAAGTATTGCCCGTGGTTATCAAACCTCATTACAAAAAGCGATGGCAAAGCCGTTATTGATGTCAGTGCTTGTCCTATGTGCATTGGGGAGCAGTTTCTTCCTTGTGCAAAAGGTGCCACAGGAGTTTGCACCCCAAGAAGATCGAGGTTCATTATTCTTAATGGTAAACGGTCCACAGGGCGCGAGTTACGAGTATATCGAATCCTATATGACCGAAGTCGAAAACCGTTTAATGCCACTGGTCGATGCTGGTGATATCAAACGCTTACTCATTAGAGCTCCCCGCGGATTTGGTCGCGCTGCCGATTTTTCTAACGGTATGGCCATTGTGGTATTGGAAGATTGGGGACAGCGCCGCCCGATTAAAGAAGTGATTGTCGATATCAATAAACGTCTTGCCGATCTTGCGGGTGTGCAGGCATTTCCAGTGATGCGTCAAGCCTTTGGCCGTGGAGTGGGTAAACCCGTGCAATTTGTAATTGGTGGACCAAGCTACGAGGAACTCGCTCGCTGGCGTGACATTATGATGGAAAAAGCCGCAGAAAATCCCATGTTACTCGGGCTTGACCATGACTATAAAGAGACTAAGCCACAGCTTAGAGTGGTGATTGATCGTGATAGAGCCGCCAGTCTTGGGGTGTCGATTGCTAATATTGGTCGTACGTTAGAGTCAATGTTAGGCTCACGCTTAGTCACTACCTTTATGCGTGATGGTGAAGAATATGACGTGATTGTCGAAGGTGAACGCAATAACCAAAATACCGCAGCAGATTTGCAAAATATCTATGTGCGTTCCGAGCGCAGTAAAGAACTTATTCCACTCTCCAACTTAGTGACAGTGGAAGAGTTTGCCGATGCCAGTTCGCTCAATCGTTATAACCGTATGCGAGCTATTACAATCGAGGCCAGTTTGGCCGATGGTTATAGTCTAGGTGCTGCATTAGATGATCTTAATCAGATGGCGCGTGCTTACTTGCCGGCGGAAGCGGTGATCAGCTACAAGGGGCAATCCCTCGATTATCAAGAATCGGGTAACTCCATGTATTTTGTGTTTTTGCTCGCTTTAGGCATCGTATTCTTAGTGTTAGCGGCACAGTTTGAAAGCTATATTCACCCCATAGTGATTATGTTAACTGTGCCGCTGGCAACGGTTGGTGCGCTAGCGGGCTTGTGGTTTACGGGGCAAAGTCTCAATATTTACAGCCAGATAGGCATTATTATGCTGGTAGGGCTAGCCGCCAAGAATGGTATTTTAATTGTCGAATTCGCGAACCAATTAAGGGATAAAGGTGTCGACTTTGACCGCGCCATTATCCAAGCGGCGAGCCAAAGATTACGGCCAATTTTGATGACAGGCATTACCACTGCCGCGGGAGCGATTCCCCTTGTGATGGCCGTCGGTGCGGGTGCTGAAACTCGTTTTGTGATTGGTGTTGTTGTGCTATCGGGCATTTTGTTGGCGACCTTATTCACTATCTTTGTGATCCCAACGGCCTATGGTTTCTTTGCCCGAAACAGCGGTTCACCAGAGGCCATTGCCCAGCAGTTAGAAAAGGAACTGGCTGAAGATTAACTGTAATAACCTAAGTTTTTAAAGAGTTTAATCCTTAACAAATAGGCGTTTAAGATAACTTAAGCGCCTATTTTGTTTTAATGACTCTTTATCTTAACTCTTGGAGTGGTCTGTTTGTTCTACGTTAAGGTTGCTAGCTATCGGCATGGGCGATAGTGTGAATATAACGAAAAGAGGTTTTCTCAAAGCCGATGGCCTCATAATAGGCTTGGGTCTTTTCCCGTCGCATGGACGTTGTGACCTCAAGCTGGTGACAACCCTGTTCATTCGCCCTTGCTTTGGCAAAGTTTATCAGTTGCGTTCCCACACCCAACCCTCTACAGGCCTGTGTTACAATCAGTGCGGTGATTCGGCAAATCTGTTGCTGGGCAGGGAAATAATCAAAAAAGAGTAAGCTTATCAGGCCGATAATATTACCTTCTTCCTCGGCTATATAGATTTCATCCGTTCTTTCACTTTTTTCTAGGTACATTTGTAACTGTTCTTGAGTCGAACTATATCCAAGCTGCAGTAGTAAATTCTCTATTGCCCTAAGATCTTGTCTCTCAGCTTGTCTAATCTGAAGTGAGCTCGTCACCATTCCTTAGTCATTTATGCCAGAAAAAAAGAGATGTTCCTGATTTTTGTCTGTAGTGATTTTTATCGCGCAACTATTCCATCCATGGATTCTATTCATTCATATTATTGCGGCGATAACTGATAGATTGTTGATTTAGCTTCGTCGGTCGCCAGATAAATCAGTCCATCGGGCCCCTGTACGACTGAGCGTAATCTTTGTCCTAATTCGGTTTT
Organism: Shewanella sp. JNE2; assembly: GCF_023159115.1. NCBI lineage: Bacteria > Pseudomonadati > Pseudomonadota > Gammaproteobacteria > Alteromonadales > Shewanellaceae > Shewanella > Shewanella sp. JNE2. The sequence goes on from NZ_CP096169.1 coordinate 1,890,044, forward strand.
CAGCAGCCGTTCTTCTTTGATAATTTTTTCTCCATCAAGCACTAAGCGCACCAGTGTTTTTTCCTTTAGGCTGGCGAGTAAAATATTATTTTGCCACTGTGGAAATTTATCACCTGTGTAAAACATAAAGCCCGCCGTGGCAATTGAGGGTACCCATTTGTAGACGGGTTGCTCCATCCCCGTCTTGTGGGTGCCTTCGCCGATTTTGCCGCCGCCATAATTTTCCCCATAGGTAATCACGGGCCAGCCATAGTTTTTAGCCGCTTGGTCGATATTGAGCTCATCGCCGCCCTGCGGCCCATGCTCGCCCGTCCACAATGTGCTGCTAACGGGATGTATTGCCGCACCTTGCATATTGCGGTGGCCATAGGACCAGATCTCCGGCAAGGCACCGGCCGTATTGACGAAGGGATTATCCTTAGGCACAGAACCATCGGCATGAATACGCACGACTTTGCCAAGGTGATTATCCAATGTTTGGGCGCGCTCTTTTTCGCTGTATCGATCGCCAAGCGTGATAAACAGTGTGCCGTCAGGCGCCCACACTAAACGAGAACCAAAATGATGGTTGCTGTTGATTTTGGGCTGCTGACTAAAAACGCGGGTAAGGTTTTCAAGTTTATTACCATTGAGCGTGGCAAAACTGACTGCGGTACTGTTGAGAGAGGCTAAATTGCCTTCACCGGGTTCGGCATAACTGAAATAGATTTTTTTGCTGCTGGCAAAATCGGGCGCAAGCACCACATCGAGCAAACCGCCTTGACCTTTGGCAACTATTGGTGGCAAACCCGTTAAGGGTTCACCGACTTTGCCTTCAGCACTGACAATGCGCATCCTTCCGGCACGTTCAGTCACGAGCATACTGCCATCGGGTAAAAATGCCATACCCCAGACATTTTCTAACCCTTCTGCGATGGTTTTTATTTGAATATGACCCGTTTCTGTTTTGACGCTAATGGTTTTTGTATCAACGGATTGGGCGAAAATCATGGGTGAGTTTATCACCAAACCTAAAGCAAGGATTAAGGTACTTAGCGGCAAGGTACTCAGTTTCATAAATCTCCCTAAAAGCATTATTCATCCTCAGTGAGGGTTCAGAGTAACAAGTCAGTCATTTAAGGGCAAATAACCTGCCAACAGTTGAATCGAAAACGGTTAAACTGGAGGCATCGTTAGCGGATAAAAAAGCCGAGCGCCATCGCTAGACCGACGATCACAATAAAACCGCGTAACAGGGGCTGTGAAATACGATAAGCCATTGCCGCGCCGACATAACCACCGATAATTGCCATAACAGCAAGCAGCAACAGATACTGGCTATCGATAGCATCTCCTGCCGCATAAATCACCACTGCAATCGTGGTAAGCAGGGCAGAAATCAGATTTTTAAGCCCGTTCATCCCATGTAGATTGGTTTGCCCCATTAGACCAAAACTCGCCAGCAGAATAATACCTAAGCCACCATTAAAATAACCGCCATAGATACACACAGCCGCTAGTAGCATTAGTGCCATTATCGGGCTTAACATTGGCGTAGAGGTGTTTTCGCCTTGCTCAGTGATTCTTCGTTTGAGCAACCAAGGGCCAACAATAAAGGCCGCGGTGGCCAGTAGAATCAGCCAAGGGATCAGTTTTGCGAAGACTTGCTCGCTGGTGGTCAGCAAAATACCTGCGCCAATACTGCCGCCGATTAAAGCAATTAAGATCAGATCCTTAAGGCTAAGACTCGCCGGATATTCGATATCCTTTCTAAAACGCCATGCGCTGGCGATATAACCGGGCAGTAGCGCGGCAGTCCCCGTGGCATTCGCCGCAATCGGTGGAACCCCGACAAACACTAACGCTAAAAGGGTAATAAAACTGCCACCACCGGCAACTGCATTGAGCATGCCGCCTAAAAAGCCAGCGAGTGCAATCATAAGCCAGTCCATAGATACCGCTCCTTTTGGGCAATGAGAGAGTTAAACAGAGCGCTAAAAATGTGTCTGTTATTATGAGTCAATCTAAGCACTCACCCTAACAGGATGATTTCGATATTGAAAGTCGCGTAATGATTCGTTACATATCGCCATTCGTGAAGGTGAAGATATAGGATGAGTGAGCAGGCTTTTACTTGCTTAGTGCTAGGGGACTTGATCCCAAATGCCAGACATAAAAATAACCGCAGCGATGGCTGCACTTTGCTCGGTAAAAACATCTTCTCCCCAACAGTTTTGTCCACGTTCTTGGTAATAAACATGAAAGGTACTGAGCATAGGTGTTCGAATGCAATACCAACCATCGAAGGTATTCTTGGCAAAATGCACCCAATGCTGCGCATCGGCAGTTTGGATTTGCTGAATGAGTAATTCATTTTGCGACAGCAAAGCCACAAGCTCATTCTGGGTGGTGATTTGATGCTCGGCTTTTATAGCTTCGAGAAGATTTTTAAGTTTTATCATGGGATCCTTTTCATTCATCGAGAGTATCTACATCACTTTTAACGAATGGCCGCGGAGATGGAGGATTGGATTAATGTTTCAAAAATATCTGTTTGCCCAGCAGGAATAAGCTGCCTGTGAATTTCGCGGCGTTTCGCACTGTCGAATAAACGCTCCGCAACCCAACCCGTTAAATAGAGTGAGGAAAGGCAGCCGCCCGCAGTGGCAATATTGCCATTAATCACGAGGGCGCAGTCTTCTACATCGACGCCCATGGCAACTAGGGCAGGTTTTGCATCGGGGTGAGTCGTTGCCGAGAGATTGTCGAGTAGCCCTAATTTGGCAAAGAAGAATGACCCCGCGCAGATACTCCCAAGCAATTGTCGTGTGGGATCTAATTTAAGGGCGGACATAAACTCAGTATCAGCAAGTGCCGCAGGTACGCCTTTGTAACCACTGCTGAATAATACCACGTCGGCATCAGCGACTTCGGCCACATGACCATCGGTTGCAACCGTCATCCCCAAACTCGACCTGTGGCTAGGCTTTGTTCCGAGTACTTTTACTGTCCAATCTGTTTTTGTACGGCCGAGAATATCGCGCATTAAGAAGAAATCGATATCGGTAAATTCATCAAATATCACAATCGCAATCTGGTACATAAGCTTTCCTCTGGCTTGTATTGTGGATGACTTAAGGCTTGAATATGCTCAACCTTAAGCCTTGGGTCCTCAATATTAATAGAATCATGATTTTATTGGTTATCCATTTTTTATGAAAATTTGGTTAATCAAAATCTTAACCAGCACTAAACGATGGCAGTCGCTTGGCGAAAATAGCATGGGCATCAAAATCTTGGCTTTGCATTCTGGTTAATGTGTTGGTTAACACCTCATCGGCAGCATCTTCAATCCGCAGGATCTTCTCTGCTGCGACATAGTCGCTAAACGCTGTGCAGACTTGTTCAAACAAAGCTGTGATATCGCCAAAGGCTGGATGACTGAATTGTGGGTTAGGCAAACCCCTAAGGGATCGCAGTTTCAGCAGCATTAACGCCGTCAAGGGTATGTATGATAGATGTCCATTGTGGAACTCAAAAAAACACTTTTTATCCCCGATGATCGCTTGTTCTACCTGATCATCGCAGAGGGTTTGCAGCATAGTGCTGATAAATTCGATATCCTGTGTATCCCAGTTATCTAAAAATGACGCATAGGGGAAAGGAGCCGTTTTTCGCAGTGTCACTTGCACTTCAGTGGTAAAAGGCGGCTCGATATGCCCCAGATAACGGCCATACAGCAGCACCAAAAAATCGCCAATAAAGCCATGGGAGCGAACAATCCAGCCCGAACGCCGCGCGGTTGCATCAGCGTGGTACAGCTCGTCCGCCTCGCTTTTAAGCCCAGCTAACAGCATCAGCACAAGCCGAAACACGCTGATTGTAGACCACATAGCGTTTGCTATCCCGCCAGTTTTTTCTATCGATGAGCAATATTTATAGTATTCAATGGCGGTTGCAAAATAACCGTAAGCAAGCGAGCACATAAGCGGCTTAGGCTCAAGCAAGCCCGATTCAATATAGGTAAGTTGGGCTACATAGCCCCAATGACACTCGGGTACACCAAACTCAGCTCCAAATAATTCCCACTGGCGAAAATCCTCATCAAACTCACGATATTGTTTCACTCTCTCGAAACCATCTGTCATCCCACTGTCGATATAATCGGTCAGTAAATACTGGTCATATTCAAAGACGTTTTTGGCATAATCGCGCATATGTTTACGACTGCGACTGCGCTTATTGAGAAATTTGGCTAACATCTTGAGCATCCTTATTATTTAGGCTGCGGCAAGTTTACCGTAACGGCGCCAAATATGACTATCTGTAGCATTTTTGAAGCAAGCATTAAGCGACTCCGTTGTAGCGATGGTGAACACACATTCGCCAGCAAAGAACCTTGCTAACATATGGTGTTATCAGTTTAATGCGCGACATTGTTCATTATTGAATATGCTGGGATGGGGAGTAAACCGCACTCTTGCGTTGGCGACTATCGGAAAAAGGGACTTTTTCGTTGAGCCCCCAAGGATGGGTTTACGGCGAGTCGCCAGAGCATTAGTGCTGTTTATGGCGATAAGCTCTCGAAAAGTTCCTAGATTACAAAAGCTCACAAAAAAACAAGGTTTGTAGTGGACAAGCTGGTGGTGAATTTTACTTATGGTTCCCCGCCTTCGCGGGGATGACAAAAGCAATAAGAAGCCCAAAATCAACAAAAAGCCCAGAATCATCTTCTGGGCCTTGTTGGTATCGTAAAACGTCGGTTAACACTCAACACTTTTTAGGCTAAAGCTTTAAACTAACCTAAGTTTCAACCCTTATCGCTATAGGTTTCTTGCGCACGTTAAAGAATGCTTAAAACACCATCTCTGGTACATGGTCTGGTACGATTAATTTGCCAGCGGTTTTGCTAACAATTTCTTCAACACTGACACCGGGCGCACGTTCTAACAGATGGAATGCGCCATCTTTAATTTCGATAAAGGCTAAATCGGTGACGACGCGTTTAATGCAGCCGTAACCTGTTAGCGGCAATTCGCACACGGGTAGCAGCTTAGAATTGCCGTATTTATCGGCGTGCATCATAGTCACGATAATGTTTTCGGCGCCCGCGACTAAATCCATCGCGCCGCCCATGCCTTTGATGAGTTTGCCGGGGATCATCCATGAGGCAATAGAGCCATTGACATCGACTTCAAAGGCGCCGAGTACGGTTAAATCCACATGGCCGCCACGGATCATGGCAAAGCTTTCCGCCGATGAAAAAAATGAAGCGCCTTTGACTGCGGTAACGGTTTGTTTGCCCGCATTGATTAAATCGGGATCTATGGTGTCTTCGGTGGGGAATTCACCCATGCCAAGTAGACCGTTTTCCGATTGCAACATGACTTCCATGCCTTCGGGAATGTAGTTGGCCACCAGTGTTGGAATGCCAATGCCGAGGTTGACATAGTAGCCATCTTTTAATTCTTTGGCGACGCGCTGAGCCAGTTGTTCTCTTGATAATGCCATGATATCTATCCTTTCTATTTGGCTTTGACGCTTTGGTCTTTACTCTTAGGTTTTTACCCTTAGTTTTTACTTTAGAGATCTAAGTGCCAATTGCGTTAACTGTGTTTCAAGGTTTTGCTAGCGCCTTTTATTTCGCGGCTTTTACCGTGCGCTGCTCGATACGTTTCTCGAACTTGCCTTGAATAACGCGGTCAACATAGATGCCCGGCGTGTGGATATGATCTGGATCTAGCTCGCCCGGCTCAACAATAAACTCGGCTTCAACCACAGTGATTTTGCCCGCGGTCGCCATCATAGGGTTAAAGTTGGCGGCTGTTTTACGGAATACCAAATTACCCATGGTATCGGCTTTCCATGCACGCACTAAGGCAAAATCTGCGGTCAGCGACTCTTCTAACACGTAATGGCGACCTTTGATTTCGCGGGTTTCTTTACTATCAGCGACTGGCGTGCCGTAGCCTGTAGCGGTGAAAAATGCCGGAATACCTGCGCCGCCTGCGCGGATCTTTTCCGCCAGCGTGCCTTGGGGCGTTAAAATCACGTTCAGTTCGCCAGAGAGCATTTGCTGTTCAAAGGTGGCATTTTCACCCACGTAAGAGGCAATCATAGTGGCGATTTGGCGATGTTTTAACAGTAAGCCAAGGCCGAAATCGTCAACGCCAGCGTTGTTTGATATCGCCGTTAAGCCGTTAACGCCCATCTTAACCATTTGATTGATTAAGCCTTCTGGAATGCCGCATAGGCCAAAGCCGCCGACCATAATGGTCATGTCGTCCGATAAGCCTGCTAACGCTTCTTCATAGCTGCTGACGACTTTATTGAGTCCTGCCATTTTGATGTCCTTTTACTGTTATTCAGTCCCCAAGGCGCTAGGTATGTTTAGCGCCTCGACGCTTGAGTCTAGGCTTTAGCGCCCTGCAAGATTGCATTGGCGACTTTAGAGCCATTAAGACGATTTAATTGTTTGCTGATCCCAAAACCCGCTAATGCCAGTTTTTCTAAATCGATACCCGTCTTCAAACCGAGTCCGTGGAGCATATAGACCAAGTCTTCACTCGCCAGATTGCCCGACGCGCCTTTCGCATACGGGCAACCACCTAAGCCCGCCACCGAGGCGTCAAAGCTGCGCACGCCCAAGTCGAGGCAGGCGGTAATATTGGCTAATGCTTGGCCATAGGTGTCGTGGAAGTGCAGGGCGAGCTTTTCAACCGGGACTCGCTCCATCACGGCTTGCAGCATTTTACGGGCTTTTAACGGCGTGCCTACACCGATAGTGTCGCCGAGCGAAATTTCGTAACAGCCCATTTTGTAAAGGATTTCAGACACTCTTGCCACTTCGCTCGCCGCAATTTCTCCTTCATAGGGGCAACCTAAAACGCAGGACACATAGCCACGAACTGGGATATTGGCGGCTTTTGCCATGTCCATCAACGGGATAAAGCGTTCAATCGACTCTTCAATCGAACAGTTGATATTGCGCTGGCTAAAGCTTTGTGACGCCGCACCAAAGATAGCGACTTCGGAAGCTTTTGCATCCAGCGCTAGCTCTAAGCCTTTGACATTGGGGGTGAGGGCGCTGTAAACCACGCCCGCTTGACGGCGAATTTGGCGCAATACGTCGCCGCTATCGGCCATTTGTGGCACCCATTTGGGTGACACAAAACTGCCGGATTCAATTCGCTTCACGCCCGCATCGGCAAGGGCTTCAATCAAGGCGACTTTAGCCTCTGTCGGGACGGCGGCCTCATTCTGCAAGCCATCACGGGGACCCATCTCGAACAGGCTGACGCTATCTGAGACGGCGCTTACCGAGGTAGAGCCTAAGTTCGCAAGATCCAGCGCAGACATTTAGGCTTCCTCGCTCTGGGCTTTGGGCTCAACATGGAGCAGCACGGCGCCATCGCTCACTAACTCGCCCGCCTTAAAGTAGAACTCGGTAACGATACCGTCGAAGGGCGCTTCGATGGTGTATTCCATCTTCATCGCTTCCATCACCAGTAGCCCTTGTCCTGCCTTAACCTCAGCCCCGACTTCCACTAAGTGGGTGACGACTGTACCGTTCATCGGGGCCTTGAGCTTATCTTCATTGCTGGACTGCGCCTCAACCACTTGGGTTTTAACCGCCCTGAAGTGATAACTGCCTGAGGGTAAAAATAGCGTAAAATCATCTCCCTGAGCACTGACGGGCACTTTACTCTTATGGCCGTTGATTTCGGCTAACAGTAAATCCTGCTTAAGCTCACCACTGAGGGACTTGCTCACTTGGCCTGCGTCAGTTGGCTGAGATAACTGAGGCTGTGATAATAGGTAGTGATCGCCAAAGTCTAATAGCACCAATTGTTGTAACTCGTGGGCATCGTCGAGCAGGGCAATAGTATGCTGGCTGACGCTGTTGAGTCTAAAGCCACTGACTTGGCCCCAAGGCGAGTAAGGATCGGCGCTATTAATCGCCTGTGCCTTGGCCGCTTCTTTACGGGCAAGCACTTGATACAGCGCGGCAAAGGCAAGCGCAGTGTCGGCTTCGCTCGAAGCACTGCCAATCAGTGCATCGCCGTAACGGTTAATAAAGTCGGTGCTAAAGTCCGCCTTGGCAAAGGCGGGATGCTCGGCAATATTGGCTAAAAATTCAATATTGTGTTTAAGCCCACTGATTTGGTAGGACTCGAGGGCATGCACTAGGCGTTGCAGCGCGCGCGGACGCGACTCATCCCATACAATAAGCTTGGCAATCATCGGATCATAAAAGTTACTGATCACATCATTTTCGCGAATGCCCGAATCGATACGCACGTATTTACTTTGCTCGGGTTCACGTAAAAAGTTGAGCTTACCGCTGGCGGGTAAAAACTCATTCTGTGGATCTTCGGCATAAATACGCACTTCAAAGGAATGGCCGTGGATCCGCACTTCATCTTGCTTAAGGGGCAATGGCTGACCACTGGCGACCATTAACTGCCATTTGACTAGGTCTTGGCCGGTCACCATTTCGGTCACTGGATGCTCAACCTGCAGACGGGTATTCATCTCCATAAAGTAGAAGCGATTGTCGGTATCTAACAGGAATTCAACTGTTCCCGCGCCGACATAATCGATGGCCTTGGCGGCAGCTACGGCGGCTTCACCCATTTGGGCGCGCAGCTCATCGCTTAAACCGGGCGCAGGGGCTTCTTCGACCACTTTTTGATGGCGACGTTGAATCGAGCAGTCGCGATCCGATAGGTAAATCGCATTGCCAAAGGTATCGGCGAACACTTGCACTTCGACATGGCGAGGCTGGCGCAAGTAACGCTCCAGCAATAATTTATCGTTACCGAAGGAGGAGGCCGCTTCACGGCGCGCCGAGTTGATGGCGTCCATAATTTCGCCTTCGTTCTCGACGATACGCATGCCTTTGCCACCGCCACCGTAGGCGGCTTTTATCAGCATGGGGAAGCCGATTTTTAAGGCTTCGGCCTTGAGGGTGGCGTCGGTTTGATCGTCGCCATGGTAACCTGGCACTAAAGGCACTTGCGCTGCCGTCATAATGGCTTTGGCTGCGCTCTTGCTGCCCATGGCATCGATGGCCTCGCTGCCAGGGCCAACAAACACGATTCCGGCGGCCTCACACTTGCGGGCAAAGTCCGCGTTTTCCGATAAAAAGCCATAGCCTGGGTGAATGGCTTGTGCCTGGGCTTTTTTGGCGATGTCAATAATCAAGTCGCCCTTCAGGTAAGAATCCGCTGGAGCGCTGCCACCTAAGTAAAACGATTCGTCGGCCATGGCAACATGGCGGGCATTTTTATCGGCATCGGAATATAAGGCAACGGTGCGAACGCCCATGGCCTGCGCGGTTTTGATAATACGGCAGGCAATTTCACCACGGTTAGCAATTAAAAGCTTAGTGAACATGCTGTTAGTCAACATCAAAGAACTCCTTGAGTATCTGTTGGCGTGTGCCAGTTCGGCTGACGTTTCTCAAAAAAGGCGTTTAAGCCTTCTTGGCCTTCATCAGATACCCGAATGCGGGCGATGCGCTCGCTGGTGTAATCAATCGTATCTTGGTCTATCACGCCGTCTTCGAGGCGGGCGAGTAGGGTCTTTACCCATGCCATTCCCTGCGGACTGTTGGCCAGCAGCGCGGTGATAATGGGTTGGGCAGCGGCCGCTAAATCGTCGTTTATCTCATGGATAACATTGAGTTTGAGCGCCGTTTGCGCATCAAAACGCTCTGCGGTCAGCATATAGCGGCGTGAGGCGCGATTGCCCATGGCGCGAGCAACGTAGGGGCTAATCACCGCAGGGATCAGCCCTAGTTTGACTTCGCTTAAGCAGAAGCTTGCGCGCTCGGTGGCGATGGCAATATCACTGGCGCAGATTAACCCAAGCGCGCCGCCAAAGGCCGCACCTTGGATTAAGGCGATAGTGGGTTTTGGAAAGGTATCTAAATCCTGCATCAGCTTAGCCAGTGCTTTGGCGTCATTGAGGTTTTGCTCAAAATCCATCTTGGCTTGTTTGCGCATCCAATTTAAGTCGGCGCCTGCGCTGAAGTTTTTGCCATTGGCTTTTAATACCAGCAGTTTGCAATCTTCGTGCTCGGCAAAATAACCGAGGACGGCGATCATTTCGCTGATCATCACCTCATCGAAGGCGTTGTGCACTTCAGCGCGGTTAAGAATTAACTCGCCCACGCCGTTATTGAGCGCATAGCTGACGTGCTGCAAATTGCCTAAGGATTGAGTACTAGTGTGCTGGTGTTGTGTGTCAGTCATTGTTATTCCCGTCATCGTTATTCCCTCTATGAGTGATACGTAAGGCATCGCAAGATGCGTTACATACGGAAGACGCCGAAGCGGGTGTCTTCGATAGGGGCATTTAATGCGGCTGACAGGGCAAGGCCCACCACATCACGGGTTTGCGCCGGGTCGATAATGCCGTCATCCCACAGGCGGGCGCTGGCATGGTAGGGATGACCCTCTTTATCGTACTGGGCAATAATCGGCGCCTTGAAGGCTTTTTCATCCTCAACTGACCATGCTTCGCCCTTACGGGCTAAACCGTCGCGGCGTACAGTCGCTAATACGCCAGCGGCTTGCTCGCCACCCATTACAGAGATACGCGCATTGGGCCACATCCACATCATGGTTGGCTCGAAGGCGCGGCCACACATACCGTAGTTACCTGCGCCATAGCTGCCACCAATAATCACAGTAAATTTAGGTACATTGGCGCAAGAAACCGCGGTCACCATCTTGGCGCCGTGCTTGGCGATACCTTCGTGTTCGTACTTTTTACCCACCATAAAGCCGGTGATGTTTTGCAGGAACAGCAGTGGAATTTTGCGCTGGCAACACAGCTCGATAAAGTGCGCGCCTTTTTGCGCCGATTCTGAGAATAAAATGCCGTTGTTGGCGACAATCCCAACTGGATAGCCGTGAATACGGGCAAAACCGCAGACCAAAGTCGCGCCATAGTTGGCTTTAAACTCATCAAAATCAGAATCATCGACGATACGGGCGATCACTTCTTTGACATCGAAGGGCTTTTTCAAGTCGGTGCCGACGATGCCGTAGAGTTCGTTGATATCAAACTTAGGTGGCTTAACTGGGCTTAGCAGGCTGTTGATTTGTTTTTGATGATTCAGACGCAGCACTGCACGGCGGGCAAGCTCTAACGCGTGCTCATCGTTTTGGGCTAAGTGGTCCGCGACACCTGAAATTTTAGTGTGCACTTCGGCGCCGCCGAGTTCTTCGGCGCTGACTTCTTCACCGGTCGCGGCTTTTACTAACGGCGGCCCAGCTAAGAAGATAGTGCCTTGATCTTTTACGATAATCGATTCATCCGCCATGGCCGGCACATAAGCGCCGCCTGCGGTACATAAGCCCATCACCACCGCAATTTGGGGGATACCTTTAGCGGACATTTGCGCTTGGTTATAAAAGATACGGCCAAAATGGTCGCGGTCTGGGAAGACTTCATCTTGGCGGGGCAGGTTGGCGCCGCCAGAGTCGACTAAATAGATACAAGGCAAGTGACAACGACTGGCAATATCTTGGGCGCGGAGGTGTTTTTTAACGGTAATCGGGTAGTAAGTGCCACCTTTAACTGTAGCGTCGTTGGCGATGATCATGCATTCGACACCACTCACGCGGCCGATACCAGCGATAATGCCCGCTGCGGGCACTTCTTCGTCATAAACTTCAAACGCCGCAAATTGTGATAGTTCTAAAAAGGGCGAACCTGCATCGAGCAGCTTTTCAACCCGTTGACGTGGGAGTAATTTCCCGCGGGATACATGACGCTCCAGCGCCACAGGGCCGCCGCCGAGTTCGATTCTGGCGAGTTTGGTTTTAAGATCGGCCACTAGGGCGGCCATATCGTCGGATTTGGCTTTAAATTCATCGCTACGGGCGTTGATACGACTGCTTAATTGCGTCACTTTGATTGTCCTTATAAAGCGGTAACTCAGTATCCGTTGGCTTAGTTGGGCGAGGGAGCATGAAGGACTTAAGCCGAGTTATGCATCGTTCGCCCTGGGCTGCTTATTTCGATTCGTTAAAGAGCTCGCGGCCAATCAGCATACGGCGAATTTCTGAGGTGCCAGCACCGATCTCATAGAGTTTGGCATCGCGCAGTAAGCGGCCTGTCGCGTACTCGTTGACATAGCCGTTACCGCCGAGCAATTGAATGGCATCCAGTGCCATTTTTGTGGCGAGTTCCGCACTGTAGAGAATGGCGCCCGCGGCATCTTTGCGGGTAGTTTCACCGCGATCGCAGGATTTTGCCACGTTATAGACATAGGATTTGGCGGCATTCATACCGGTGTACATGTCGGCTAACTTGCCTTGTACTAATTGGAATTCACCGATGGATTTACCAAATTGCTCACGCTCGTGGATATAGGGTACGACGATATCCATACAGGCATTCATAATCCCCAGCGGTCCGCCTGAGAGCACTACGCGTTCGTAATCTAAGCCACTCATCAGCACTTTTACGCCATTGTTTAGGCCACCAAGGATGTTTTCCTCTGGCACTTCTACCTCTTCAAACACCAGTTCGCAGGTGTTAGAGCCGCGCATGCCGAGTTTGTCGAGTTTTTGCGCTTGGCTAAAGCCTTTAAAACCGCGCTCGACGATAAAGGCGGTGATGCCGTGGGCACCTTTGGTTAAGTCGGTTTTGGCGTAAATCACATAGGTATTGGCATCGGGACCGTTGGTGATCCACATCTTGTTGCCGTTTAAGATGAATCGGTCGCCTTCTTTACGGGCATGTAGCTTCATTGAAACCACATCAGAACCCGCATTGGGTTCACTCATAGCCAGTGCGCCAATATGCTCACCGCTGACGAGCTTTGGTAAGTATTTGGCTTTTTGTGCGGCATTACCGTTACGGTTAATTTGGTTTACGCACAGATTGGAGTGGGCACCGTAACTTAAGCCGATAGAGGCCGAGGCGCGGGAAATTTCTTCCATTGCGACGACGTGGGCAAGGTAGCCCATGTTCGCGCCGCCGAACTCTTCGGGTACTGTTACGCCGAGCAGTCCCATACCTCCAAGCACAGGCCAAAGTTCATTGGGAAAGGCATTGTCGTGATCCACTTTCGCGGCAATCGGTGCGATTTCATTCGCGGCAAAATCTTGAACTGCATCGCGCAGCATATCGACATCTTCGCCTAGGCCAAAATTAAGACTGGTGTAGAGTGAGTTCATTGCTTGTGTCCTTTCAGATGTTCTAATTTATATTGTTATGATTATTAGGTGCTTGAGTCTTTAAAACTGTCTTGCTTAGCGTGATATGTCCCTGTCACGCGGTCGTACCAACTGAGGTGTTCGTTAATGCTATGCTCGCAAGCTCGAAGGCATTAGGCCTTGGTCTTGCTTTCTTCAAGGGCGAGGCGGCATTGCTGCTCGGCCGAATTTAGCTCCATCAGTACCACTTTGATGTCGTCCATTTGCTGCTGCAGGGCGGATTTTTTCTCTTCCACGAGGGCGAGCATGGTATTGAGCTGAGTGGTGCTGCTCTTATCGGCATCGTAAAGTTCGAACAGGCGTCGGGTCTCCGCAAGGGAAAACCCAAGGCGCTTGCCGCGCAGAATAAGTTTGAGTCGAACCCTGTCCTTAAGACTGTAAATACGGGTTTGACCGCGACGTTTTGGCTTAAGCAAGCCTTGGTCTTCGTAGAAACGAATGCTCCGTGTGGTGATATCAAATTCTTTTGAGAGATCACTAATCGAGTACGTTGTTTGTACTGTGTGTGTTGCGCTCATTCATGTACCCTAAATAATCAGTTTTAAGCAAGATATATGAAGTTTACGTAAAGGTAAAGATTTTGACTTTTATTCTGTTGGCAAAAAAGTGTCAATCCCAATTGCCATCGGCCTGTGCGGCTGGATTTAAAGCTCATAAAACCACAAATACCTTCTGGTTATAGGCTAACGTCTAATAGTGGGCTTGAGGTCTCCTTGCTAATAATAGAAGCAGGAAGGAAGGGGTAGTTGTCGTTATTGCGGCTGCTAATTAAAGCCGCAGTCCTGATTGGAGGACATATGTTGACCGAACAGCAAAATGCATCTGTAGCGCAAGCCACAAATCAAAAACAGAACCAACAAAAACATCAAGCGTTGCACCAAGCATCCTTGCTTAATAAAGCCGAATTCTGGGGAGAAGCGGCGAAGACGCTCGATTGGATTAAGCCGGTGCAAACGGTGCTCGATGAATCGCAGACACCGTTTTATCACTGGTTTGCCGATGGTGAGATGAACACTTGTTATAATGCCGTTGACCGCCATGTGTTGGCTGGGCGCGGTGACCAAGTGGCTATCCAGTATGTGAGTCCAGTAACGGATACTGAATATGGCATTAGCTATGGTGAGTTACAGGCTCAAGTGAGCCGACTCGCTGGCTTTATGCAATCTATTGGTATAAGAAAGGGCGACCGTGTGGTGATTTATATGCCTATGGTGCCGGAAACCGCCTTTGCTATGCTGGCTTGTGCCCGCATCGGCGCGATTCATTCGGTAGTTTTTGGTGGCTTTGCCGCCAATGAACTCGCGACTCGGATCAATGATGCTAAACCCAAATTGGTATTGTCGGCATCCTGCGGTATTGAGCCCTCGGGCGTCATTCCTTATAAGCCTTTACTAGACAAAGCCTTGGCTCAGTCTGTGCATCAGGTTGATCACTGCCTAATTTTGAATCGTAGCCAGTATCAGGCCGATTTACTTGAGGGCCGTGACTTAGATTGGCAAGCCGCATTAGCAACTGCACCTAAGGCCGATTGTGTCGCGCTTAAGGCTACCGATCCCTTGTATGTGCTTTATACCTCAGGCACCACGGGTCAGCCTAAAGGTGTGGTGCGCGATAATGGAGGCCATGCCGTGGCTCTGGCTTGGTCGATGCAGCATATTTACGATATTCAAGCGGGCGATGTGTTTTGGGCGGCGTCCGATGTGGGCTGGGTTGTCGGTCATTCTTACATTGTGTATGGACCTCTATTGGTGGGCGCAACCACCTTAATGTATGAAGGCAAACCTGTTGGTACGCCCGATCCCGGTGCTTTTTGGCGTACGATTGCCAAATATAAAGTCAAAAGTTTTTTCACAGCGCCGACAGCCATTCGCGCAATCAAGCGTGAAGATCCTGACGGTGAATATCTACAAGGTGTTGATTTAACCTGTCTTAAAAATGTGTTTTTGGCGGGGGAGCGTTGCGATCCCGATACCTTAGTTTGGGCACACACAAAACTTGCTAAACCTGTTATCGATCACTGGTGGCAAACCGAAACCGGCTGGCCAGTAGCGGCAAATTTGATGGGGACTGCGCCCGTTGCTATTAAACCAGGTTCGCCCGCTTTACCTGTGCCGGGTTATGCGGTTGAAGTATTGGATGAATTAGGTGAGCAAGTTGCACCCAATACTTCGGGCAATGTGGTGATTAAATTGCCCCTACCGCCGGGGACGTTGACGACACTGTGGCAAAATGATCAACGCTATCAAGATAGTTACTTGTCGATGTATCCGGGTTACTACTTAACTGGTGATGCGGGTTATACCGATGAAGACGGTTATCTTTACATTATGAGTCGTATCGATGACATCATAAACGTAGCGGGGCACAGGCTATCGACGGGGCGCTTCGAAGAAGTGTTATGTCAACACCCTGATGTGGCCGAAGCCGCGGTAATTGGGGTAGATGATGCGCTTAAGGGCCAAGTTCCCCTCGGATTAGTGGTACTCAAGAAAGGCGTAACTATTAGTGATGAAGAGCTGCATAAACAGTTAATAACCTTGGTACGCCAAGAAATTGGTCCCGTCGCCTCCTTTAGGTTAGTGAGTGCCATTCAAAAATTACCTAAAACGCGCTCTGGTAAAATTTTACGCGGTACTATGCGAAAAATTGCCGATAATCAGCAATATACCGCCCCAGCGACCATAGAAGATCCACTGACCTTAGAGTTAGTGCGTACCGCGCTCACTCGCATGGGTTATGCCGATGCCTTAGTGTAAGAAATAGAGCGTAAAGGCTTTTATAGAAAGAGTGTAAAGGTCTTATCGAGAGTTGAAATATCAAGGCGATAGTAAACTGACCAAGCTTGCTATCGCCTTTTTGCGCATGGCATTTCTTATTTCGGCAAAATCAAAGATTGAAATTTTCACCACAAATTTGCTAGTCTTGCATTCTCATCACGTACAGTTATTACGTACAGCTATATCACCTACAGTTTGACTGTAATCAAATGGCTTAGGGACGACCCTAAATACGCCTAATCTAACATGGGGACGACCCTTTTATGGGAGTTCACTATGAGTTGGTTCTTATTAGTTCTTGCGGGTTTATTTGAAATTGGTTGGGCTATTGGCCTTAAATATACCGACGGTTTTACGCGTTTGTGGCCAAGTATCTTTACAGTGGCGTCGATGGCTGTGAGTGTGTTGCTGTTAGGACTCGCGGTTAAGCATTTGCCTATTGGTACGGCTTACGGCGTGTGGGTCGGCATTGGTGCTATGGGTACGGCGATTGCGGGAATTATCCTCTTAGGAGAAGGCGTTAGCTTACTTAAAATCGCCAGTTTGATATTGATATTACTGGGTGTTTTAGGGCTTAAACTCGCCCATTAATTGTAGATAAAATGAGACCTAAACGATTGGCACTTTCGGCACAATCGAAATTGCCAATCGTATGTCTCTGGTAATTAAGTTACAAAGATCGCTATAATTCCTCCACAAAATTGGTTAACTCTAACCTCTGTGACCCGTGGGAATAATATAATGCAAAACCACAGCAATCTTAATGATATCGGCGTAATTGGCCTTGGTGTTATGGGTAAAAACCTCGCGCTAAACATCGCAGATAACCAATATCACGTCAGCGCATTTGACCTCGATCCTGTTAAAGTTAATGGTGTTATACAGCAAGAAAAACAGGAACGTGCTGGACTCGAATCTCGCATTCTTGGCTGTGCTAATCTTACCGAAATGTTAGCCAGTCTCACAAAACCCCGTATTCTTGTGCTTTCTGTTCCTGCTGGAGCCCCCGTCGATGGTGTCTGTAGTGCCTTGATTTCTGCCGGAATTGAGTCCGATGATATTGTTATCGACACAGGTAACAGTTTATGGACTGACACTGTTGAGCGTGAAGCGCGATACAAAGGCCAGTTTGTATTTTTTAGTTCTGCCGTTTCGGGCGGCGAAGTCGGTGCGCGCTTCGGCCCCTCACTTATGCCTAGCGGTGATATCGATGCATGGCATCATGTTGCGCCGATTTGGAAAGCCATTGCCGCTAAGGTTGATGCCAAAACTGGGCTACCTATCGAACGCTTCGAGCCGGGTAATCCCGTGACAGAAGGCGAGCCATGCACGACTTATATTGGTCCCGCGGGTGCTGGCCATTATGTGAAAATGGTGCACAACGGTATCGAATACGCTGATATGCAGTTGATTTGCGAAGCGTATCAAATGCTGCATGACGGTTTAGGCATGAGCGCCTCTGAAGTGGGCGATGTGTTTGAACGCTGGAACAAAGGCAGCTTGAACAGCTACTTGATGGAGATCAGCAGCGAAGTATTAAAACAGGCCGATCCCTTAACGGGTAAACCGCTGGTGGAAATGATCTTAGATAAAGCGGGCCAAAAAGGCACGGGTTTGTGGACGGCCGTGAGCAGTTTACAAATTGGCTGTCCGGCGCCGACGATTGCTGAGGCTGTGTATGCTCGCGCCGTGAGTACCCAAAAATCCTTACGCTTGCAACTTAGCCAGAAATTAGCGGGGCCAAATCCAACAATTATTAATAATGCGCAAAAAGCGCAATTGATTGAAGCCCTTGAAAGCGCGTTATATTGTGCAAAAGTCTGTTGTTACGCCCAAGGTTTCCAGTTAATGGCGATGACGGCCCATGAGCAAAAATGGCAGTTAGATTTTGCGCAAATTGCAAAAATTTGGCGTGCGGGTTGTATTATTCGCGCGACTTTCTTGCAATCCATCACTCAAGCCTATGAAGACAAATCTGATCTTAGCAATTTGTTGATGGCGGACAGTTTTGCGTCTGCCTTGTCTGAAAAGCAAGGCCTATGGCGTACCGCAGTCGCCACTGCGGTGATGCAAGGCATTCCAGCACCTTGTATTAGCTCGGCTCTGGCGTATTACGACAGTTACCGCTGCGAAACATTACCGGCAAACTTGCTCCAAGGTCAGCGTGACTTTTTCGGTTCCCATACATTTGAGCGTATCGATACCCCAGCAGGCGAGAAATATCACTTAGATTGGAGTGCCAAAGAGCGGGTTTTAATTAAAATTTAATATACATTATTGTGCTAGGTTATTAATAAATAAGGCTTCAATATGTTATTGGAGCTTTTTTATTTGCCGTTTTTTATGAATTAAATTAAAACAAATTTGTGTAAGACTGTTGTCTATATTAAGTTCATTAAACTGTTCTTTATACTGTAAAATATTGGTTTAGAGCTAAATAGTTAACGATTTATGTAAAGTAGGCTATGTAAAGTGTAAAAAAATGTTTTTATTTTACAGTCTGCTGGTCTGTATTTTTTCATTAGTTTTAGATTAATTTATGTTTATGATTTTTAATAAATATTTTTTATTTTAAGTAAGCTATGTTTATTGCGTTATTGTTGTTTTTGGGATTATTTTTGTTCCAAAAATAATCTCGTTAAGTTATTCAGTCTGCCATTCTATTTATATTCCTTTTCACATGCGTTTCTATTGTGTTAAAAGTTTGCTTCCTATTCTTCTTGCTTTTAACAAGGAGAGGTAGGGTATAACTAAAATAACAGAATTTAATTCGGAATAATGTCAATTAATGATTGAAACCAAATTAAGTTACAAGAAGTAATGACAAGAAGGAATGTCTACTATGCGTATGTCCATTGTTGCATTAAGCATCACGGCGGCCTTATTGGCTGGCTGTGGCAGTGATGATAAAAAAGCCCCAGCGCCTGAGCCGAAAGTAAATACGGCACCCACAACAGCGGATATGACTGTTGATGTGTCGCAGTCGATGCTTTTTTCTGGAAAACTTGAGGCGACAGATGCTGAAGGTGGTTTGACTTTTTCTTTAGTGGATCCTGCTGATCTTAAGCTAGGTACTTTTACGCTAGTGAATAAAAACACGGGAGAATTTACCTATGCTTCCGATGCGAGCGAAGGGACTGAGGTCGTTAGATTTAAAGTGTCAGATGGTCAGTTACAGGCAGAAGCTAATTTGACCATCAACATTAAACATGGTGATCCGCTGTTTAGTTATCAATGGCATTTAAAAAACACGGGACAGAATGCCTTTGCCGCCAACCGCGGTGTTGCTGGTGAAGATATGAATGTAAGTGGTGCGATTTCTGCCCAAGCGATGGGACAAGGCGTGATCGTCGCAGTGGTAGATGATGGCTTAGAAATTGCGCATCCAGATTTGATGAACAACACTGTGGATGGTGGTTCATATAATTTAATTACGGGTACTGTTGACCCAACACCTTTCTCTGGCGAAGCCGCCCATGGTACTTCAGTGGGTGGGATTATTGCGGCCGAAGGCTGGAATGGTATCGGTGGTCGCGGTGTAGCGCCTAAGGCAAAATTGATAGGCTTCAACTTTCTAGATCAAGACCCAACGGGTAAAGTGGCGAACGTACAAACATTTGAAAACTTTGCCAAATCCCATGGTGCGAGTGCCTATAGTGATAGCGCCCGCGTCTTTAACCAAAGTTATGGCTACAGCGTGCCATTTCCCCATAGTTTTGATGAGGATGAAACTGAGGTTTATCAAGATATTGCGACCCAAAGCTTCGATGGTAAAGGCAGTATTTTTGTAAAGTCGGCAGGTAACGGTTATCAGTATTATCGTTTCCGTACTTTCTGGTTACCGGGGGATTACTTCACCGCTACGGCAGATAAACCTGCTAACTATGGTTTACCATTCCACAACTCTAACATGTCGACTGACAATGCTAACGTCTATAACTTAGTGGTGAGTGCAATTAATGCTAAGGGTAAACTCTCTAGCTACTCATCCGTTGGGTCAAATATTTTCGTGACTGCACCTGGTGGTGAGTATGGAGATGATGATCCGGCAATTGTGACGACGGATCGTATGGGTTGTGAAAATGGTTATGCAATTGCAGAAGATAGACCAAGCACGCCATTCCACGGTGGTTTACATCCATTAAACCCGAATTGTGATTACAACTCGACAATGAACGGAACCTCCTCTGCGGCACCAAATACTTCAGGTGCTGTGGCTGTCATTATGAGTGCTAACCCTGATTTAACTTGGCGCGATGTGCGTTATATTTTGGCGAAGACATCAACCAAAGTAGATGCAGATATTGCCGCAAAAAAAGTGACTATTGGTGAGGGTGAAGGCGCGCCCGAATATGTAGCGATTCCAGCTTGGCAACAAAACGCGGCAGGATTTTCGTTCCATAACCTCTACGGTTTTGGCCGCGTGAATGTGAGTGAGGCCGTCAAACTGGCTAAATCCTATGCCCAAAATTTGGGTGATTATGTGGTGACTGAGTGGCAAACAAGCCCAGCCTTGACGAAAGCGATTCCCGATGCCGATATCAATGGTGTTATAGATACTCAGGTGGTTGAAGAAAATTTAATTGTCGAAGCGGTGCAAATTGAGCTAACGGCCGATCACCTGCGTCTACCGGATTTAGCGGTCGAACTGATTTCGCCAGCAGGAACTAAGAGTGTGTTGATGACACCCTACAACGGTTTCGTTTACCAAGGTGTGATGGATAAGAATGATCCGGATGATCTTGTCAAAGGCTACGATGCAACACCTATGTTATCGAATGCGTTTTATGGCGAATCATCAAAGGGTGAATGGACAATCAAACTGATCGATGTGAATAGTGGTGATTACTCCTTTATTAAGTTTGATAAAGGTAGTACACCAATTGCAATCCCGAACGAAGCTGATGGCAAGCTAAAAGGTTGGTCAATTCGTTTCCATGGTCATGCTGCCAAATCTGCATCTTAAGGAGTAATCAATGAAAGCGTTAAATTTATCATTAGTGGCTGTTGCTCTTTCTCTGTCCGCACAAGCAATGGCACATAACAAAGTGGATTTCACAGAACCTCAAGCTGAGTCTAAAGAAATGAGCCGCGGTGAGTTTTTGGGCACAGATATTCAGTATTACGTCAAAACAGAGACTGGTATTAAACAGGCTAAGCAATTGGTTAAAGGCCAAAAAGTCGTGACTCAGTCAGGTACACCTTTCGCTGAAATGACGGGTAAGTTGGTGGTTAAATTAAAGCCTGGTGTCTCTGCGACCGACTTTGCTAAAGCCCATGGCCTGAAAGTCGATTGGCAAAATAACAATAACTTACTGCTGCTTGCCGCCAAAGAAGGCACAGACCTTATTGGTCTTATTCAAGCGGTTAAAGCCTCTCCAGAGGTTGAGCGTGCCAAGTTAGACCGTGCACTCGCCAAGCAAGAAATCCAATAAGCAAGGTGGTGACAAAAAATGGAATTAAGGGGCCGAAAGGCCCTTTTACTATTGTTTAACATAGCGTGAGGTGACTTATTTATTAGATTCGTTTTGCTATAGGTAGATCTTAAACACTGAATCAATGGTGTGAAAAGCGAGGCTTGCATTGTTAATTTTTACATCAGTTTTGTGGCTAGTTGCGCTAAATTATCCCAGAGTGCTTGTGCCACGGGGCCTAAAGGTGAGTGGGGTTTTCGCATCACATAGTAATCGAGTTGAATATTATTTTGTCTTTCACGCAGATCCAGTGCAATCAATGCGCCCTGTTTGAGTGAATCTTCAATCATATAGTGCGGCAGCTTGCCCCAGCCCATACCACTTTGAATAAGCATTTTCTTGGTATAAAAATCATTAACATACCAACGTCGTTGCCCCGCCTGTACCCCAAATTCAATATTGGCTGTTCCCGTCCCTGTATCTTGGATCACGATTTGGTATTCGTTCACTAACTCCCGTACATGGCTTAGGTTGGGATAACGGCTGAGTAAGCGCGGTGCGGCAACATCGAGAAGGCTACCTGAAAATAAATAGGCTAATTCTAAATGGCTCGAACGTATGGGTTCAATTCCGCCCGCAGAGATGATGATTTCAGCTTTATCTTGATTTAGCGCTTCGAGTGCACCAGTTAAAAACTCTTGTTTGAGAATAATTTGGGTATAAGGAAACTCATTTTGAGTCAGCTCTAAAATCGGCAAAATTCGAGCGAGATTAAAGGAGGCTTCAAAAGCTAAGGTGATGCTTGCTTCGTTACCTTTGGCTAAATGCTTCGCTACTTGCTTCATTTCTTGCGCTTCATTCAGTACCCGCAGGGTATGTTGCAGCAGTTTTCGACCTTGTTCTGTGATGGCGAGTCGATAACCTTCACGATTAAACAGGATAAGATCGAGTTGCGATTCTAACTGTTTGATACTTTGGCTAATGGCGGGTTGGGTTTTATGTAGCTTGTTACTGGCAGCTTTGAGTGAGCCCGCCTCAGCTACGGTTTTAAACATCAGCAGTTGGTCTAAGGTCACAAATATTACTCGCAAGTTATAAACTATTAGTTTATGAGATATTAGATTTTATTCCATATTTATTTATCTTTTATCGGCTCATAATCGATTCCATTCTTGCTCGTTGTTGTGCATTTATGTCCCAGACTGACGGCAAATATCAGGTTTAATGGGGTGTGTGCGATGCGATTATTCAACTCGATGAAATTGTGGAGCGTTTAGTGCGATTTCAGCGGCAGTTGGTGCTGAATCGCTTCGCATTTTAAGCGTGCATTGAAGTGTTATGTAGAACAGTGAGTTAAGCGAAAAATGCTGAGTTTAAAGCCAGTAGTACAGATATAAGTTAATCAACACGAGAGAATTATGATGCAAGTTAACGCGAGTCGTATGCCTGTGCTATTTGTGCCCCATGGTGGTGGCCCTATGCCTTTGCTCAATGATGTTAATCATAGGGAGTTGCGTGCATTTTTAACTTCAGTGACAGCACCAATGCCCACTCCGAAGGCGATTGTGTTGATCACTGCCCATTGGGAAGAATCTGTGGTGACTTTGTCGAGTAGCCCAAAGCCAAGTATTTTGTATGACTACTATGGATTTCCACCTGAGGCTTATCAGCTGACATATCCTGCACCCGGTGAGCCAGAATTAGCCGAACAGATTGCGAATATGCTAGCAGATAAGGGCATCGCCGCCCGCTTAGATAGCGAACGCGCATTTGATCACGGTACCTTTGTACCACTTAAGTTGATGTATCCTGAAGCGAATATTCCCGTGGTGCAGATGTCGTTAGTCCACAGCCTCGATCCTAAAATCCATATAGCGATTGGGGAGGCTTTAGCGCCGCTGCGGGACCAAGGGGTGTTGATCGTGGGGTCTGGCATGTCGTTTCACAATATGCGGGCGTTTTTTTCAAGCGATCCCACGGTCCAAAGCCGCAGCGCAGAGTTTGACTATTGGCTGACGCAAACTTTAACGGCAAGTGTTAGTTCTGCCGAGGTAAAAATAGCGTTAACTCATTGGCAATCAGCCCCTGAAGCGCGTTTTAGTCATCCGCGGGAAGAACATTTATTACCGCTACATGTGTGTTTTGGTGCAGGCCATCATGGTTCATCCCATGCCGAACGTAACTTTAATGGTATTTTGTTAAACACGCTGATCTCTGGTTATATCTGGCAATAAATGGGGGGGAGGATTTCCCTCGTCGATATTAAGCCAAATTGAAGTCGTGCTGCGGCCAATAAAAAAGGTTCGTATCTATCGAAGATATGAACCTTTTTATATTCAGCATTGAGCTGTGGTGTAGCATTAGCTTAGCGGATTTACTCTTATGCGGTAAACACTAAACCCACGCTAAACAAGGTACTGAAAATCATGGTTAACTTAGCTGTGCGGCCGAGTAACGGATTTAAGGCTTCACCAGAAACGGCATAAAAATCGCTACTGAGTTTGCGGGCAATAAGCAGAGATAATCCCGCAAGTAGCACTGGTAAGCCGGGTAAAATACCGAATAAAAAGCCAGCGATGACTAAGCCAAAGGGCAAATAGATTAAGGCTTGATAAAGCACTTTTGCCTGAGCTTCGCCGATACGTACCGCTAGAGTATGCTTGCCCGCTTGGGTGTCGGTACGGATGTCGCGAGTGTTATTTACCAACATAATCGCAGCGTTAAATAAGCCAATCGCACAGCCTAATAACCAAGCATTGATTGTCGTATCGCCCGCCTGCAGATAATAACTGCCCACCACTGCCACTAAGCCAAAAAAGACAAATGCCGCTACTTCACCGAGCCCATGGGAGGCGAGGGGATAGGGGCCACCACTGTAGCCAAGAGCACCTAAAATAGCGGCTGCGGCGAGAATGGCGATGGGCCAGCCTCCGTGCCAAATCAGATACGAACCGACAGCGAGAGCAAGGATAAGACACAATATCATGGCATTACGCACACTATTTGCGGGGATCATACCACTTTGGGTAACGCGAATGGGGCCAATACGTTCAGCTGTATCGATACCATTTTTAAAATCAAAGTAGTCGTTAGCAAGGTTAACGGCAACCTGCAACAATATGGCGCAGAGCATGGAGGTTGCAGCAATTAACCAGCTAAAACTGTTAAGGTGTAAGGCAAGTATATTACCAATTAATAATGGCCCTATTGCCGCAGGAAGCGTGCGCGGTCTTATGGCTAAAATCCAAGGATTCATGGCGTCCAGTCGTTATCTCGAAAATGAAATCGATATTTAATTAGGAGTAGCATAACAATATTTTGCTCGAAAGTGAGCACTATCTAATAAACGCATTTAACAGAGTTTGAATTGGCGCACATATGTTGACTTATATGGAATGATATTTGTCGCCAAGCTCAAAGAAAATCATAAAAGTCTGTGTTGTTATAGCACAAGGGTTAAATAAGCATTTACCTAAGATTTTATTAATTTAGGTAAATTGTTCAATGCACTCATTAGGTTGTAAACATCAAAGATGCCATGTATACCCAAGTGTTATCTAAAGAGAAGCACTTAGGTATCTATATTGATTTTACATAAGGTCCACACTCCAGATAATGTGAATTTGCATTATATCAATAAGGATACGTTCAGATGCGTTTCGATAAGAAAGTGGCACTGATCACCGGAGCGGGTTCAGGACTTGGCCGAGCTTACGCTATTATGCTGGCAGAGCGGGGTGCAAAAGTCGTACTTATCGATCAACCTACAGTTCACTGTGCTGAAGTCAGTACAGATGCTCAATCTGTTACTCACTCCATCAATGACAACTTGAATCAAACATATGATAGTATTATTAAATTAGGTTGTGATTGCCTCCAGTTTGTCCTCGATGTGAGTGACAAAGCGGCTGTAGATCGTATGGTTGATACCGTCGCGAAAAGCTGGCAACGGATTGATATTTTAATTAATAACGCGGGTATTTATGGGGCGTGTGCCTTTGAAAGGATCACACCAGAACAATGGCAGCGACAGTTAGATGTGGATTTAAATGGCAGTTTTTATTTGACTCAAGCGGTATGGCCATTAATGAAATTGCAAAACTATGGCCGTATTGTGATGACCACAGGAGTATCCGGGTTATTTGGTGATTTACATCAAGTAGGATTTAGTGCAGCCAAAATGGCTCTAGTTGGTATGGTTAACAGTCTGTCTATCGAAGGAGAAATGCACAATATTCGAGTGAACAGCCTATGTCCACAGGCGGTCACAGCAATGACAGAAAAGCATTTGGCAACAGCAATTCAACCCTTATTTTCCTTCGATACCCTGACCGCCACGACCGCTTTTTTAGTCAGCGAACATGCACCCAACGGCCAGCATATTTTGGCGGGGGCAGGGAGTGTCAGCCATGGCATGTTTGCTGAGTTTTTGCCGATGTATTTTTGTGAAGGATTATGCACACCCCATAAATTGGCTCAATGTTGGCATCAAATTTATCAAGCGTTTCCCGTGAGTTTACATGCTTGTGGTGAGGATAAAGTGCTTTCTTGGTCAAAGCTCAGCGCATTAGAGCACGATATTAAAATTGATTAGTGCTGAGTGAACAGCATTTTCGTTTTAGCATTATTTACTCAATGCTGGTCAGCCCTAGTAGAACTGAGTTACCCTTTAGTATTAATGGTTAACTATTCTGTAGGTCAGTAGGATCCCATGAGTCAGGTATTAGACGATCTTTTATCATTACTTTCCCTTGAGCAAATTGAAATTGGCCTCTTTCGTGGTCAAAGCCAAGATCTGGGTTTTGGCCATGTGTTTGGCGGCCAAGTGATGGGGCAGGCCTTAAGTGCTGCTAAACAAACGGTTCCTGTTGAACGTAACGTACATTCTTTGCATTCCTATTTTTTACGTGCGGGCGACGAAAAACTGCCGATTGTTTATGAAGTGGAGAATATGCGCGATGGCGGTAGTTTTAGTGCAAGGCGTGTGAGTGCTATCCAAAAAGGACGCCCTATTTTTCATATGACCTGTTCTTTCCAAGAACCTGAAGAAGGCTTTAGTCATCAAGCAATGATGCCACAGGTTCCTGGCCCTGAAGGTTTATTGAATCAACAAGAACTTGCGATGACGATGCGGGATAAAGTTCCGGCTAAAATGCTGGAAAAGTTTATGGCCGATGCACCAATTGAGATGCGATTGGTCAATCCACTGCACCCTTTTGCGCCTAAAGAAACCGAGCCGTACCGTTATGTTTGGATGAGAGCTAATGGCCCTATGCCAAATGATGCCCATATCCATGAATATTTACTTGCCTATGCTTCCGACTTTAACTTTTTAGTGACGGCAGCGCAGCCCCACGGTGTCTCATTTTTAAGTCCAGGTGTACGAATGGCGACGATAGATCATGCTATTTGGTTCCATCGACAAATCAATATGGGTGAATGGTTGCTTTACAGTATCGATAGTCCTAATGCCAGTGGTGGTAGGGGTTATGTTAGAGGGCAATTTTTTAATCAACAGGGCGAGTTAGTGGCTTCTTCTACTCAAGAAGGTCTTATACGTATGGTAAAGGGAAGTTGATATGGTTATGAAAATCAAGTCGTTTGTAATATGTTCACTGATGGCTATTTTGCTTAATGGTTGTGTGACTGTACAGCCTGAACCACCGGTGATTATTAATGGTGCAGCGGGTTATTTAGAGAAAATTCTCTTGCCTCAAGGTTGTGAAATTACTATTGCCATTATTGATCTTAATACACCAGGGGTTGTGATAGCACAAAAGACCTTTAATATTGCCCGCGCCCCCGTGCCATTTAAATTTTCATTACCCGCGAAGTCTATTGATAAACGAATTCAGTACGGTGTTGTTGCCATGATCAAGTATCAAGATCAGGTTATATTCCAAACCTATGACCGTTATCCTGTGATCAATAATGATAAATATACTACTGAAGTGTTGATGAAAGCCGTTATGGCTAACCGATAAAACTGATAAGTGATTAAGCCCTTTTAGATTTGAAAGGGCTTTTTTATTAGCGATTCTTCATCAGAAACTCGACAAAAGCACGGTCGGCTTGACTGACTGGACGCTGTTTTTTCCACGCAATATGCAGATTTAAAAAGACGGGTGGATCGAAGGGTTTAGCTAAAATATCGTCCTTCGGGCTGATCGCCATTTCCAGCACACTGGTGATACCAAAGCCTTGGGATACAATTTGTTTTATCAAGTTAATCAGATTGGTTTCAAAGGCAATATTGGGCTTTTTTCCTAACACTTTTGCCTGTGACAGTATCCATTCACGGTGAAAATAACCTGTCTTAAACATCACTAATTCATGGTCAAAAAAATCGCTCAAGCTAACAGCATTATGTTCTGCTAATGGATGTTCTGTCCCCATTGCAATCACCATTTGTTCACGGATTAACAGTTGACTGTCAAAATCACTCTGTAGATCTTGGGCGGTAATAATCGCAATATCCACTTCTTCTTGCTGTAACATACGTAGTGCATCGCGGGTGCCGCCTTCAAACAGTGACAGTTTTAGCTCGGGGTATTGATGGCGAAAGGCCATTAACCGCGAGGGTAAATAGAAGGAACCGAGCATACCCGGCACTGCAATACGCACTTCACCCGAGGTGAGATTGGCCATTGCATGGATTTGTGCCTCGGCCTGTTTGATTTGCTTTAGGATAAGCGTGGCATGTTGATGGAGTACTAAACCTTCAGCGGTGAGGGCCAGTAGTTTGTCATTTTTATGGCTAGTACGATTGATTAAGGTAACACCTAGGGATTGCTCAAGACGTTTAATACTCTGACTGAGCGCAGGTTGCGCCATATTGAGTTTTTTAGCCGCGGCAGTAAAGCTGCCAGTGTTAGCAAGGGCGTCTAAATGTTTGAGTTGACGTATATCCATCTATTGGCTCACACAGAGTTATTAATGAAATCTATCTATAACAAAAATCAATAATTACGATACTAATTATCTATTATTGTTATGTTATGCCCAGTGCTAACCTTTGTCTATCCTATGAGTGAGATGTATCGAGGCTAGCGTGCAAGCCGTGTTGGACACTATGATTGACAATAAACAGCGTGATACCCGATTAATGTGGGCCCTGTGCGTGGCCTCCGTTGTGGTGTATATCAATTTGTATTTAATGCAAGGCATGTTGCCCTTAATTGCCGAACACTTTGCGGTATCCGGCTCTAAGGCGACCTTGATCCTCTCCGTCACTAGTTTTTCTTTAGCGTTTTCATTACTTATCTACGCGGTAATATCTGACCGTATTGGCCGGCATGCTCCTATTGTTGTGAGTTTATGGTTATTAGCGCTTTCAAATCTATTGCTAATTTGGACGCCGGATTTTAATGGTTTACTTTTGGTGAGATTGCTGCAAGGTTTTGTATTGGCTGCTGTTCCTGCTATTGCGATGGCCTATTTTAAAGAGCAGTTATCCCCCAGCACTATGCTTAAAGCCGCGGGCATTTACATTATGGCTAACAGTATTGGTGGTATTGTGGGGCGTTTACTGGGAGGAATGATGTCGCAGTTTTTATCTTGGCAAGCATCAATGTGGTTATTGTTTTTAGTGACCTTAGCCGGGGTGGCGTTGACCAGTTATTTATTACCCTCAGGTGCAGATGCTCAAGCGATGTCCCAAGTCCATAAGCCTGAGCGCCTGTCCAAACGTGCACGTTTAATGCAAGACTTTCATGGTTTTAGCTATCATTTAACCGATCCTCAAATGCGTTTAGTCTACGCTATTGGTGGTCTTACTTTTATGATGATGGTCAATCAGTTTAGTTTTATCCAGTTACATTTGATGGCACCGCCCTATGAATGGAGCCGTTTTCAAGCAACCTTGATTTTTCTGTGTTATTCCAGTGGGACTGTCGCGTCATATTTTACCGCAAAATGGTTGGCAAAATTTGGTCAACACAAGCTATATCAATGGTCTTGGGGGTTGATGTTATTGGGCAGTTTACTGACCTTGTTTGATACGACGTTGACGATTTGTGCGGGGTTTTTAATGACGGCCTGTGGGTTCTTTCTGACTCACAGTTGTTGCAATTCCTTTGTAGCAATGCGTGCAAGCCGCGATCGCGCTAAGGCTACCTCACTCTATTTATGTTGTTATTATTTGGGCGCTGCGATGGGTGGCCCATATTTAATGCTGTTTTGGCATGAGGCGATGTGGCGTGGTGTGGTAATGGGATCTTTGACTCTATTAGCCTTGATTGCTTTAGCGATTACGCGTTTGCATTATCATCAGACACATATTAACAGGGTGTTAGTTTAATGATGTCGCTGAGATTGCGTTTGCTGCAGGAGCGATAAGCCGTTGCAATACTAAACGAATGTCGTCCAAAGGCTCGTATGATGCGGCGCTAGTTTTGTAATACGAGCCTTTTTCTTTTGTGAGAATGGCGATGATTATCCCACAGTGTCAGTGGTGATTTCTGGTTCAAGTGAGTGTTTATCGTTGTGGGAGGCGATACTCGACACTAAACGCAGATTTATTCCAAGAGCGGCCATTTGCTTTTGCTCTCGCTGTAAGTCTTTCATAAAAAGGCTTATTTTTCGTTTATGGCTGGGTAGCACTAACATAACGCCATCTGGAATAACTTGAATTTGCTCCAAAATCAATGATTTGGCGATACGGCCAAGATTGAGCAGAACAGCAAGGCGTAATAGACAGAGTAAGCGAATGAGCGTCAATTTATGATTTGGCTCTAATTCAGCAAGCATTAACTCATAGGGTTTTTTACGATGGTTGACAATCAGTCGCGCTAGATCTTGCTGTAATGCCTCACTAAACCCTGGCATATCGCTATTACTGATGATGTAGGCGCCATGTTTATGCAATGCCCTTGAATTTATGTGTAAACCTATCTCATGTAAGGTGGCGGCATAGGCGAGTAATCGAGCATGGGGCCTTAATTGCCATTCATCGGCAACCTGTTCAAACAATGCCATCGCAGTATCTCGTACCTTAATCGCGTGGGGCATATCGATATGGTAAAGCTGGGCAATGCTATCCACAGTGCGGTGGCGTATATCTTGATATTGGCCAATTTTAGCTAACTCATATAACACGCCTTCTCGCAGCGCCCCAGGGCTAAACTCCAACTTTTCAACAGGTAAGCGTCTAAAAAAACTAATTAAAATAGCAAGACCTGCGGAGATTAACGGTGTGCGTTTGTTATCCACATGGGCGAATTGGACATGATCAATGTGCCCAAATCTGATTAATTTCAACTTGAGTTGTTTCAGCCGCGTTAAGGTAATGACTTCATCACCGTGATCTTCTTGAACGGCTTCACATATGGCTTTGACGGTTCCCGAACTGCCCAGCACTAAGTCCCAATGACCGCTGAAGTATTCTTTTGATAAGGAAGCAAACTGCTTATCGGCAGCACTTTGTGCGGCGCGAAAGGAGGCTGGTGTAATATGTCCATTTGGGAAGAAGCGTTCGTTGAAACTGACACAGCCACAGCGCAAGCTGGATAAATGGGTGGGAGTATTTTTCTGTCCAAGCACGACCTCGGTAGAGCCACCACCAATATCGATAACGAGATTACGTTTCCCCAATACTTGGCTTTGGGCAATACCGTTATAAATTAAGCGCGCTTCCTCATGGCCAGAAATGACTTCCACTGGATAGGGCAAAATGGCAAGCGCTGCTTCAATAAACTGCTCACGATTTTTAGCCACCCTAAGGGTATGAGTTGCTACTAAACGCACTTGTGCTTGGTCAAGGTTTGAAAAGCGTTGATTAAAATCACGCAGGCAATTTAGGCCTCGTTCCATCGCCTCTTGGCTTAACATATTTTGTGTATCTAACCCAGTAGCTAGCTGAACTTGTTGTTTTTCTTTGTGTAATATCTGCAAACTGCCATCTTGCTCACGGGCAATAACAAGGTGAAAACTATTTGATCCCATGTCGATGGCGACAAAGTGTCGCGGTTGTGAATGTGTGGCAACCAATCGGATTATCCTTAGGCAATCGAGATGATAATAAAGCCAGTGATTAACTGGCTTTGTCCTGTAATTCTGGTTTTTTCTCTAGGGTAAACTCCCCGGAGGAAGTCGCTTGTGATGCTTCCATCTGGGCGTTAAATTCCTGTTGTTGTCGCTTCTCATAATTAATCAGATATTGATAAATGGCAATTTGAGAACGCACTTTACGTTTATTGCCGCGGTTTCGATAAGGATTACTTTGCTCCTTATTGATTATTCGGGCCTTAGTGTTGTCATTAAACTGTAAAGATAAAATATCCATCACCATTTGTTTTAGGCGCAGATCATAAATAGGTACACTGACTTCAACACGGTTATCAATATTACGGCTCATCCAGTCGGCCGAACAGATAAAGAGCTTATTTTCGCCCCCCGCATGGAACAACATTACGCGGGAATGCTCGAGGAATCTATCCACAATACTGTAAACTTCGATATTGTCGCTGATGCCTGGTATTTGCGGGATCAGCGAGCACATTCCGCGGATTAACAACTTAATTTTTACGCCTGCAGCAGAGGCTTCATAGAGTTTTTGCACTAACGCATCATCGAGTAAGTTATTTAATTTTAAGGTAATAGCTGCCTTAATGTGACTCTGTGCGTTGACGATTTCTTTATCGATTAAGTAGGTGAGCTTTTGTCGTGCATCGTAGGGCGACACGATCAAATGTTGGAAGTTATCTCGGCGATATGGGTGTTCAATCAAGTCAAATACCTGTTCAACTTCACGGGCAATTTCTTGGTTTGCAGTAAACAATGATAAGTCAGTGTAGACCCGCGCTGTGCCTTCGTTAAAGTTGCCAGATCCCACGTGACAGTAGAGTTTGATTTCTCCTTGTTCTTCGCGACCAATTAAACAGAGCTTGGAATGCACTTTTAAACTGGTGATCCCGTGGTGCACTTTTACGCCTGCTTCGGCCAAAATACGAGTCCACTCGATATTGGATTGCTCATCGAACCTTGCCCTAAGTTCAATCACGGCGGTAACTTGTTTGCCATTTTTAACCGCATCGATTAGTGACTGCATCACGTGGGATTTTTTTGCCACTCGATATAAATTAATGCGGATAAAACGCACTGCAGGATCGTAAGCGGCTTGGCGCACCATTTCGGTAAAGTGGGAAAACTTATGGTACGGGTAGTTGAGCATAATATCGCCCATTTTTATCGCATCAAAACTGTTGGCGCAGCGGCCAAATCCTGCGCTATTGAGCGCGGGGAGTTTTTCGTTTTCGAGGTAATCACGGCTAGGATTCGGAAAACCGATAAAGTCTTTAAAACTGTGGTAACGCCCACCGGGAATTAGGCATTCGGTTGAACTGATATTTAGATTCTCTTTGAGCATGACTAACATATGTTCGGGCATTTCTTTGTCATATACCAAGCGCACGGGTTCAGCCGTAAGACGTTTTTTTAAGCCCTTAGTCATTTTTTCAAGCTGAGTTTGCTCTAACTCGTCTGTGATATCAAAATCAGCATCACGGGTAAGTTTCATTGAATAGACTTCAATCGCATCGTATTCGAAGAAGGGGCCAAAAAGTTCATCTACGCAGTGACGGATAATGTTATCGAGTAAAATAAGATACTTTTTCGCTTTACTTTTTTCCGCGGGAAGCTCGAGAAACCGTGGTACATTTTTTGTCGGCACTTCTACTAGGGCATACTGACGGCGGGCTTTGGTGTATAAGCACACACACAGATAGGTTGAATCATCATTGATATGTTTCACCAGATCGCGGTTATTACTGACGATCAGCGGGGCAATATGGCGTTTAAAATGGTCTCTAAAATGTTTTTTAAGCCAATTACTGTGAAACTCACTGAGTTGTTTCTCATTGATTAACAAAATATTACGACGAACGAGTTCTCGCATTAAATCCGTATAAATACTATCGAATCGTTCCTGTAATGCCATCACCTTAGATTGGATTTTGGCCATTAAATGGCGACTATTACTGCGGCCTTCCTGTAAGGCTGAAAGTAAAATAGATCGCCTAACAGCAGCAACGCGCACGCGGAAAAATTCATCCATATTATTGGAAAATATCCCCAAAAAACGTACCCGTTCAACAAGGGGGACATTAGGATCGCAAGCCTCTTGCAATACCCGCTCATTAAAAGATAACCAGGAGAGTTCTTTATCAATCGATAATTTATCGGTATTCGGGGACACTGCACAGCTCCTTTAAGCAAGCGTCATGGCGCACTATACAATAGCATTCATCCGCCGTTGTGCAATCAGATTTACGGCTGACAAGTGAAGGAATTTCAATGATAAATATTGTACAAGCGCCAAAATCGGTCTGGAATTTATCTCGGCTAAAGATACGAGGGAAATATGTCAGATTGATGACGAGTATGACAGAAATATGACCTTAATATGAAAGCCACTTGATTTGCTTTAGAGCCATCGTGTTGGGTTATTTTGATGACATTCCACGGCTTGTGGTATCAACGCAATAAAGGGCTTTGGCATTCGCTCATATACCTTGAATGAAAGCGCACTAAGTACTCATTAATGGGGGGCTCGTGTCGGTATATAAGCTAACTTCTTTGGGATCGACACAAACTATGTTACCTTGCTCGGCTTTTTTATCGCGGGAGTGAAAGGTATGTTTGTCGGATTTGATTATGGGAGTGCCAACTGCGCCGTCGGCATTATGCTAGGCGAGAATGTCCAGTTGTTATCTTTATCAGAGCAGTCAGCGTATTTACCTTCTACGCTCTATGCGATGGATAGAGAGCTTATCGCTGAGGCAGTGTATCGTGGGCTTCCTATTGAATTTAAAGCTGATTATGCCAAAAAACGTGCGGC
Source organism: Shewanella sp. JNE2 (assembly GCF_023159115.1). Classification (NCBI taxonomy): domain Bacteria; kingdom Pseudomonadati; phylum Pseudomonadota; class Gammaproteobacteria; order Alteromonadales; family Shewanellaceae; genus Shewanella; species Shewanella sp. JNE2. The sequence goes on from NZ_CP096169.1 coordinate 1,924,287, forward strand.
TCAATTAAGTCGGGCACGTTTAGTGCGCCATGAATTAGATCTTGATACCGATACCCAAGCTGTGTTTGTTGGAGAGCAGGCGATAAGCGCCTATTTAGAGATGCCGGAGGAAGGATTTTATGTCCGTTCGCCAAAATCATTTTTAGGAGCCTCGGGATTAAGGATTGAGCAAATTGCGTTGTTTGAGGATATTGTCACCTTGATGATGCAGCATATTAAAACCCGTGCAGAAGCTGTGTTAATTAAAAAAGGATTAGCTCAAGAGGGCGATGAGTCAATCATTACCCATGCGGTGATAGGTCGTCCAGTAAACTTCCAAGGTATCGGTGGTGAGGAAAGTAATAGACAGGCTGAGGCGATTCTAACTTTAGCGGCAAAACGCGCGGGGTTTATCGATGTGGCCTTTCTCTTTGAACCACTGGCTGCGGGTATGGATTATGAAGCGAGCCTTATCGACAACCAAACCGTGCTGGTGGTTGACGTTGGCGGCGGTACAACGGATTGTTCAGTCGTTAAGATGGGGCCAGCCCATAAAGCGAACCTCGATCGCGCAGCGGATTGTCTTGGTCACAGTGGTCAGCGTATTGGTGGTAACGATCTTGATATCGCCCTTGCCATGCATGCGTTTATGCCGCATTTTGGACTAGGTTCGTTAATGCTTAATGGTAAGCCTATGCCAAGTAACCCATTTTGGAATGCGGTTGCGGTAAATGATATCAGTGCCCAACGTGAATTTAGCACCTTAAGTAGCCGCAAATTGATCGACGAATTAATTAAAGATGCCGAGCAGCCCCATTTACTGCATCGCTTATTAAAAGTGCAGCAACAGCAGTTAAGCTATCAGTTAGTTCGCCAAGCGGAGCGTGCTAAAATTGGACTGTCGGACACCGAGCATACTGATATTAATCTGGATTTTGTCGATGCGGCATTACAGGTTGGGGTCAGTCGTAAATTGTTTGAAAATGCCATCGAACCCTCATTAACGAAAGTGGAAGCCCTGATGCACCAAGCGCTTGCGCAAGCCGCAAAAACCTTGGTAGCAACAAATGTCGCAGTAGACGGTCCAGAACCAGAGGATTTATCCGCTGAAGCTGAATGTAAACCCGATGTGATTTACGTGACGGGCGGGACTGCACGAAGTCCTGCCATTTATGCGAAAATTGCTGGCATTTATCCCGATATTCCCGTGGTGGTCGGCGATCACTTTGGCTCTGTGACAGCAGGACTTACTCGCTGGGCGCAAAAGCTATTTGCTAAGCACTAACCTATAAGCAATAACATAAAAGGATGTATAAATGAAAACTCTGTTGAAGTGTGCGTTTGTAGCCACTGTGGGTCTATTGCTCGCGGGTTGTGGTGACGATGTGGGTAAGGTGAGCCTTGGGCTTTTCACCACAAAGGATGTGATTATCGATGCTAAGCAGGATCCTAAAATTCCGGGGGTGACCTGTCATATTAGTCGTATCGAAGCCAATTTAGATTTTGCCGATCCATCAGATATGAGCATTAGTTGCCGCCAGACTGGGCCTATTACTCGTGCCGATCTTGCTAACATTGATATGGGAAAACACGGTGAAGTCATCTTCACTGAGTCCTTGAGTATTTTATTTAAGTCATTAAAAGTGCGCAGAATTTATGATGCACAAAACCAGACACTGCTGTATTTATCTTATTCAACAAAAGAGACTAACGGCAGCCATAAGCATGCGCTCTCAACTGTGCCGCTTTATGGTTCACAGGCTTGGGTTGACCCTGTACTAAATGTAGGCACTAAAGCTAATTAATTGCAGCAAAGTGAATAGCTTAGATCTTCTGTTGCATAAGCATAAAAAGGGGCGGAACTTTCATTCCGCCCCTTTTGTTTTATGCCGCTAGCATCGAGCGCCTAAGCGACATAGTTACTTCGCTTTAGCTGTCAGAACGGCGTTAAAGCGTTCAAATCCAGCACTGAGATCGGCGATTAAATCGGCGGGATCTTCTAAACCAATATGCAAACGGATTAAGGGTTTACTCGGATCCCATTTCGTTGCCGAGCGGATCCTGTCAATACCGAAAATCCCTAAAATTAGACTCTCGTAGCCCCCCCAAGAAAAGCCCATTTTAAAGTGGCTCATATTTTCCACCAGCGCGGTGACCGCATCGGCATCACCTCGCTTTAATACAAAGGAAAACAAACCGTTTGAGGCACTAAAGTCGCGTTTAAAGAACTCATGCCCAGGGCATGTATCAAACGCGGGGTGACGCAGATGATCCACTTCTGGGCGGGTTTTCAACCAATTAGCGACTTGCATTGCATTTTTTTCATGCTGCGCCATACGCACGCCTAAGGTGCGCAGGCCGCGCGCGGCAAGGTATACATCATCTGGCGAGGTAGTTTGCCCCATCAAATAGCTGTGTTCACGCAGTTGCGGCCAGTATTTTTCGTTAGCGGTGGCGGTGCCTATCATCACATCCGAGTGACCGACAATATATTTAGTGGCCGCTTGAATGGAAATATCGACTCCCATTTCGAAAGGTTTGCTGTTGATGGGCGAGGCCCAAGTGTTGTCTAGTATAGTGACAAGCCCATGTTCGTGGGCGATACGGCACAAAGTTGGCACATCTTGCACTTCCATGGTGATAGAGCCCGGAGACTCTAAAAACAGCACCTTAGTATTGGGACGAATAAGGTCGCTAATGCCCGCGCCAATCAAGGGATCGTAGTAAGTGGTTTCAATACCAAAGCCCGCGAGAATATGCGTACACAGATCCCGCGTGGGTTCATACACGCTATCGACCATCAACAAATGATCGCCCGTTTTTAAAAATGACAGTAGTGCGGCACTGATCGCTGCCGCGCCTGAAGGGTAGAGCGCAGTACCGACCCCGCCTTCTAATTGGGCAATCGCAGCTTGAAAGGCAAAATGGGTTGGGGTGCCACGGCGGCCGTAAAACATCTCGCCATTGGTTTTATTTTTTGCGGCGTGGCGCATGTCTTCCATGGTATCGAAGACGATAGTCGAAGCGCGAAATACGGGTGGATTAATCACACCTTTAGTCCATTTTTTGTCTCGACCTAAGCTGACGATTTGGGTGGCTTGACGATGTTTGTCTGTCATAGAAGCATTACCTTGGCATGTAGGTTGGATCAGTAGGCTGAATCAGTAGGTTGGGCAAATTTTTACTCATCCCTTGTTATGGCGGTCATCTTAGCATTTACTCTGACAAATGGCAGAGACGAAGTGATGAGTTTGGCTCATGTTCTTCGCTCCTGTGCCATTTGTCGATAGGTTCTGCTCTAAAGGAAGCCTCACTTTGACCAAGGACCTACTTAATTTGTTAATTTAATGGCAGTGTGACTAGGATATCCACACCATCGTGTTCGCTACGGTTACGGGCGAGAATTTTGCCTTGATGGAACTCAGCGACTAGCCGCGCAATATATAAGCCTAAGCCGAGGTGCGGTTTATCTTGAGCCTGATTTATCCGCACTGACACCATAGAATCGAAAATCTGCTCCGACATATCAATTGGGAGTTCAGGCCCTAAGTTACTGATCAGTAATGTGGCTTGTTTACCTACTTGGGTGAGCGTCACTTCAATGGCGCTATCCTTGTGACAAAACTCAATCGCGTTGGCGATAAGCTTATCCATTAACTGAGCGATATATTCGGGTACGCCTTGCATCATCAGCGGCTGTTCTGGCACTTTTACGCTAAATCGTTGTTCAGGATAAGTGATTTGATACCCCTGCATACAACCGCTGATCACTTGAGACAGTGGAAACTTAGTGATATCAGCCTGCAATAAACTTTGCTCTAGGCGCGTTGCTTCGCTCATATTATTGAGCATCATGCTTAAGCGGCTCACGCCTTCCTGCGCGCGGTCGACATATTTTTGCGCATCTTGATCTAAGGTTTGCAGGTTTAAATGCTCAAGGGACGATCGCACTACGGCGACGGGGGTACGGAGTTCGTGGGAGAGGCGCGACGACATATTTTCCAAATAATGGGTGTATTGGCCTAGGCGTCCGACGATACTCGAAAAACTACGCGAAAGATCGCCAATTTCATCCCGAGCCTTTGACGGTTTAAGGTTATTGCGCACTCGACCTTGGCTGTCGATGGCATTTTCTGCCTCATCCCGCAGTTTGCGAATTCGGTTTGAAATACTCGAAGCAAAGAAGAACAGCGCCAGTGTGCCCATGCTCATAATGGTCAAGATCACGTTAAAGAGTTTTTCCAAGGCACGGTTACGTAGAGTACGAATACCGTGGGTGGTTTCTTCGGCAACGACGGCGCCCATCACATTGTTATCAATCCAGATAGGGCTCGCAGCGGCGAGTACTACCGCTTTGTTATCTGGGGTTAAGCGCCAAGTCGAGCTTTGCTGACCGGAGAGCGCTTTTTGGATATGGCTGCCATCAAGTTCAGTAGAATCCTGCAGCGAATCAATAAAATCCTTGGGTGGTTTTGTCAGAATTTTGTAATACAGGGGATGCAGATAATCCCGTTTAAAGCTTCCCCAGAGTGAGCCTGGTGTTTCATCTTCTAAGGTGCGGGTCCAGACACTGCTATTCGCGCGCAGATCTCCGGATTTCGCTAATACCCGCCCATGTTTGTCTACCACCCATACTCTTGAGCTATAGTGACTCATCCCTTTGATAATACTTTCAATTTCTGGTGATGGAACTAATACAGTGCCGAGTTTATCGACGGTGTCCAAGGCGGATGTACCCACAATTGCGGTGATGTCGCGATATTTACTGTCATTCACATCGGCAATGGCAAAGCCGAGTTTGCTACCGACCATATTAAGGGGAATACGCAGCTCAATATTGTAGCCCACATCGGTTGTTGCCCATTGTCCTTGGATACGCACTTCCGGGGTGACAGGCACCGTCAGCTTAGGATTAGCGGGTAATTCGAAGGCGCTGATCCAGCCTGGCTGAGTGGTGGCAACAATATAGCGTTTGAATTTATTGTCGGGTGACAATGTGGCGATGGATAAGTGATCATTTCTATCGACACTGAGGGCATTCTTGCCACGAAACACCACATTAGGGTCAACTACTTGGAAAAAGGCGTACAGGTAACCATCATATTGGCCGACCATATGGGTAAAACTTAAGGTTAAGGGTGTAGTTGGATCGGCGCGCATGATTTGATTCGCCTCTCCGTATTGGATAAATCTGTGCTGATATTCCTGCCACTCGTTAAGTTTTCCATCGAGTAATATTGCTCCCGCCAGTGGATAAGCGTAGAGATCGCGACTTTTTTCCACTTGCTTTAAAAAGCTCGCTTGGCCATCAAACAGCTTTGGGCGCTCGTGCAGCGCAGTTGCAAGCGCCTGTGTGGTTCCTTCTAAAGTACGTTCTTGACCATGGCGTAAGTACTTTTCCATCTCCCAAACATATTGATACCCAAGCCAAGGTAGGCAGAGTAAAAATAGGCTAAGGCCAATGACTTTTGTGCGTAAGCCGAAGGGAAAACGTGTCATAGGTTATACATCAAAGCAGATCCCATCATTACTTAGGCTAGGCTGTCCCAGCGGTAGCCCATGCCATAAACCGTATCGATACAATCAAATTCAGGAGCAGAGGCGATAAATTTTTTCCGGATCCGTTTCACATGGGAAGTGATAGTGCTGTCATCAACAAAGATTTTTGCCTCTTGCATTAATTCGTGACGGCTACGGACATGGCCAGGGTGTTTTGCTAACGCATGTACCATCCAAAACTCGGTTACGGTTAGTTCGATAGGATGCTGGTTCCAATAGACCTGCATGCGATTAGCATCGATGGTTAAGGGACCTCGTTCGAGTAGGTTTTCCTGTGGCGTTTGACTGGCGGCGAGTTCTGAACGGCGAAATAATGCGGCTAAGCGTGCGGTCAAATGTGGAAAACTCACCTCTTTACTTAGGTAATCGTCGGCACCTAAGCGCAGGCCGCACACGGTATCAAAATCGCTGTCGCGGGCGGTTAAAAAGATAATCGGCAAGGTGTTCGACATCGCGCGTAGGGATTGACACAACATAAAGCCACCATCGATCTCATTGCCTAAGCCAATGTCGATAATCGCTAAATCGGGTAATCGCGTATTAAAGGCTAACATAGCCGATGGCCTGTCGGCATAGGTTTGTACGCTATAACCGTGTTGCTGCAACACATCCTTGTAATTTTCTCGAATGGCGGCTTCATCTTCCACTATGGCGATACGCTTCATAGAGCCATATTCCTATTGACTTGGGGGATTAAGTTTTCGTGACTATACAGGATTTTACCTGAGAAAAAAGTGCCTAAATGCAATTGCCATTTTGTTGCCACAATTGATAGTTGCATTGCCATTTTCCATCCCTGCTCGTGCCATTCTAACTGTGTTTAATAGCCCCATTCAGTTTTGCACCCCGCATGTTGAGTTGTGGGTATCGATGCGAGTGCAAGCTCAACTAAAGATTAAATAGAACCAATATCCATACTTACAAGAAGGAAGCCTTTGTGATGGTCACAGGGAAAAGGATAAAAGAAGTCGTTGAAGCAGTCCTGATGGTTGTTGTCAGCATTGCTATTTTTTTGGGGTTACCATTTGCAGTCCTAGCATCGCCAAATACAGCAGTAACCTTATTTGGGCAACAAGATGCAACTCCTGCATTGGAAGTACACATTCCGCAGCAGCAACAAACATTAGATTACGATGATATTACTCAGGGGATGCTGTTGTATTTCATGCCAAATGGTGCCTTATTGCCTTCTTTACCCCTCGATACACAGGTGTCGATGCAAGTGTCAGGCTTAAATAATCGCGTTAGCGTGAAGCAGATTTTTACTAATAACACCGAATTTGTGTTAAACGGCCAGTATTTGTTTCCTTTACCAAACGAGGCCGCAGTCGATTCGCTACGTATGCACATAGGTCAGCGGGTAATAGAAGGGCAAATTCATCCCAAAGCTGAGGCTAAGCAGATCTTTCAACAGGCAAAAGCTGAGGGGAAACGCGCCAGTCTTGTCAGCCAAGAACGCCCCAATATGTTTACGACTGACGTGGCAAACCTTGCGCCAAATGAACAATTAGTTGTCGAAATTAGTTACCAGGAAAACATCAAATATGAGGATGGCCTATTTAGTTTGCGCTTTCCTATGGTAGTGGCGCCGCGCTATATACCAGGTTTCATCCACGATAAGGCTTCTGCCAATGACAATGCGGCTAACTCGCGTGTCACCAGTAGCGAAGTTTTTGATGCTGAACGTATCGTTGCGCCATTAAGAAGAGCCAATAGCAAACAAGATCCTGTGCTTAACGCCAATATTGAGGTGCGTCTTGCTAAGGGTGTTGATAAATCAACCATTGCAAGTCCTTACCATCAGATCAAACTGGATGAGCCGCATCACGGCATCATCAATGTATCACTTACCAATAGCGTGGTCGCAAATCGTGATTTTGTGCTGCAATGGCGTGCTAAACAAGGCATGAGCCCAATGGCTTTAGTCTTTAATCAGCAGGGCAAAACCCATGGCGATGGTGCTTCTGAAGATAACGTCTCTGAAAACCGCCAATCAGATGATCACTACAGTCTTGTGATGGTGTTACCACCCAAGACTGATGAACACGCGTTGTCCACATTACCCCGTGAATTAATTCTAGTAATTGACACCTCTGGCTCCATGGCGGGGGATTCGATAGTACAGGCCAAAAGTGCGCTTCTCTATGCGCTTAATGGATTAAAGGCTGAAGACAGTTTTAATATTATTGAGTTTAATTCTGAATTGACGCAATTATCGCCAACATCATTGCCAGCAAGCCAAACACATCTTGCCCGTGCAAGGCAATTTATTCATCGATTACAGGCTGATGGTGGCACAGAGATGGCGTTAGCACTGAATGCTGCCTTGCCTCGGGGTATAAACCGCTTGTCGGAATCATCTCAATCCTTGCGTCAGGTGATTTTTATGACTGACGGTTCGGTGGGTAATGAGCAAGCCTTATTTGATCTGATCCGTTATCAAATAGGTGAGAGTCGCTTGTTTACTGTGGGTATTGGCTCTGCGCCTAATTCGCATTTTATGCAAAGAGCTGCAGAACTAGGTCGAGGTACTTTTACCTATATAGGTAATGTGGATGAGGTTGAGCAGAAGATAAGCCAGCTGCTAAGTAAAATCCAATATCCAGTATTAACCGATATTAACGTGCGCTTTGACGATGGCGGGGTGCCTGATTATTGGCCATCACCCATCCCAGATTTGTACCGTGGTGAGCCTGTTGTTGTCAGCCTAAAACGCAGTGAGCGTGAGCCGCAGGAACTTGTGATTTCTGGTCGTCAGGGCCATAAAAACTGGCAACAGTCACTTTCGCTTAAAGATAGCCATGGTGGAGCCATTACCGAACCCGATGCAGGTTTAGATTTACTCTGGGCCAGAAAGCAAATTGCAGCATTGGAACTGAGTAAAAATGGCGCAAATGATGACAAAGTAAAACAGCAGGTTACGGCACTATCCATGAATTACCACTTAGTCAGCCCTTATACCAGCCTAGTGGCGGTAGATTTAACGCCTATTGATTCCAGCGCCATGACGCGTGATGCCGTTGTACGCCAACACTTACCCTTAGGTTGGAAACCCTTTGGTGTATTACCACAAACGGCCACATCGAGTCGTTTCGATATGCTACTTGGTGCTGTCACTTTGATATTAGCATTGCTGTTAGCAGGCTCAATGCTGCGTCAACGCCGCAAAGAGAGAACTGTCATTCTCGCTATCCCCTACAAACAAACATTATGAGCATTTAACCTTATGAGTAGACAGCAGACACGGCGAATTTTGCTAGTGGGATTGTTATTGCTCGGCGGTACATTGTTAGGAAAAGGACTCTATATGCAAGCTAAAGCACATTTCGCACAATATTTGATAGAACAAGCATGGACTAAGACTCTGGCCGATGGACAATCCCACAAACCTTGGTCATGGGCCGATACCTATCCTGTTGCTAAATTGTCTATTTATCAAAACCATAAATTGACACATTTTGATGAGATTGCCGCAAACGATAGCTTATATGTGCTTGCGGGAGCGTCGGGACGTAACCTTGCGTTTGGTCCAAGTTTAGTGTTATCCAGTGCGTCAGCAGGCCAAGTAGGGAATACGGTTATTGCAGGGCATAGGGACACGCATTTTACGATATTAAATGGGATGAGTGTTGGACGAAAAATATCCCTACAAACGGCTTCGGGAAAAGACATTCTTTACCAAGTAGTGGCAACGCAGGTTGTGCACGAGTCACAAACGGAGTTTATGGCACCTTCAGAAGATGAAAGGCTCACCCTTATTACATGTTACCCTTTTAATGACATTCAAGGCGGAGCCGAACTACGATTTGTGGTACAAGCCGTGCCCGTTTTATCCTCGTAAATCACCTCGTTTCAGCTAAGGCGTGATGATGTTTCAAGTGCTAAAGCCATCTGAAATATCAACACGCCTAGTTACTTATTGGCATCACCCGATTACGGCCGAGTCGTTTGGCTTCATAGAGTAACTTATCCGCCTTTTCAATCAGTTGAAGCCCTGTTTGTTTTTCTTGCCATTGCGCGACACCAAAAGAGGCACTGATATTATCGATGCGTTCATCTTTACGTCTGTCCTTTAAGCTGAGCTTTTCAAGCCCTCGGCGCATGGCTTCAGCCAATTGACGGGCAATGCGTAATTGGCTCTTAGGCACGAGAATGGCGAACTCTTCACCGCCAAAGCGGTACAGTTTAATTCCATCACGGCAGGATTCTTGTAAGCGCTTAGCAACGGCACGCAATACCTGATCGCCCATTTGGTGACCATAGGAGTCGTTAAACACTTTAAAGTGATCGATATCGACCAAAATGACGCAAGTCCCTTCGGGAGCTTGGGTTAGCATACCGCTGAAGTCGGCATCAAATGCGCGGCGGTTAAGGCACCCTGTGAGCGCATCGTAAAGTACATCTTTTTCCGTTTGTTCGAGTTTTTTCTTAAGGGCATCGATTTCCGTTTGTGCCTTTTGTAATTGTCCGGTGAAAAATTCAGTGCTAGAACGAATATTGTCGGATTCTTTTACTAAACTCCGCACTAAATCGAGTACTTGCTCGACACTAAAACCTTCATCTTCAATACGATGGAGTTTCTCAAAATTGCTCTCAATACGGGATTGAAACTCATGGGTATCAAGATTGGTGTCTTTGAGCGATTGCGAAAGCTCAGTCACCATGGCATCTAAATTTTGGCGCATTTCTCGTACGTCCAATTCGACGGGATCGGCCACATATTGGCGGTAGAGCAACTCACTACTCACTGGCGGACAGGTATTGTATTGCGCGATAACAGTATCAAGCTGCTCATTTAATGCTGAATTTTGCTCCCCGACATAGGTGTACCAGAGTGCATAATTCACAGGTGTCGTGGGAATTTTATGTTTTAGCATTAGCGGAACGGCTTTTTTTAAATTTAATGCGGCGGTTTGTAATAATTCTCGTGACATGCAGTGACCTTAATCAATAAAAACGACCAATAAGAGCGGTGGACTGAGTCGTTAGCGCCATTTATCGCTGATGTTAAACAGCATGCCACCGATGTAAAACATATCCCAAGAGATCCATCACAAGCTGTGATGTATATGATAAAGTTTATCCGCAAAATTAAATAATGATAATAACTTGGGAGAAAGTCGTGAAAAATTTCATCCTAGTCAGTGTTCTTAGCGCCTTGCTAACTGTACCCGCTGACGCAGCCACATCCTTTACCGATAGCCTAGATCTGACCCAGTACCGTAATGATGTGAAAACCCTCGCCAGTGATGCCTTTGGTGGACGGGCACCTTTATCTGAAGGTGAACAATTAACTTTAGATTATCTTGAAAAAGCCTTTAAAGAGATGGGGCTTAAACCCGCTTTTGGTGACAGTTATTTACAAGCCGTGCCTTTAGCTAAAATTAGCGCGGATCAAAATATGCAGCTTGATATTGGTGGCCTTAAATTGGCCAATGGCAGTGAATTTACCGCCAGAACCCAAAGGATTGCCGAAAAAGTCAGCTTAAAGAATAGTGATGTTGTGTTTGTGGGTTATGGCATTAACGCCCCTGAATACGGTTGGAACGATTATCAAGGCCTCGATGTAAAAGGCAAAACAGTGATCGTATTAGTCAATGATCCTGGTTTTGCTACCCAAGATCCAAACGTATTTAAAGGCAATGCGATGACCTATTACGGTCGCTGGACCTACAAATACGAAGAAGCGGCGCGCCAAGGGGCTGAGGCCGTGTTTATTGTGCACGAAACCGCGCCAGCAGCTTACGGTTGGGGCGTTGTACAAAACTCCAATACGGGCACTAAGTTTGCCTTGGTTGACACCAATAATAACCAAGGGCAAGTAGGTGTTATGGGCTGGGTGCAATATGAGGTTGCCCAGAACATCTTTGCCAAGGCGGGAATGAATTTTGATAACTTAAAACAGCAAGCGGCAAAACCCAATTTTAAAGCGTTGCCGCTTAAACTGCGGGCGACATTGACTTTAAATAATACTATCGAGCGGGCTGAGTCCCATAATGTGGCCGCGTTATTACCAGGAAAAACTCGGCCAGATGAAGTGGTGATGATGCATGCTCACTGGGATCATTTAGGCACTATCATTGAAAATGGTAAGCCAGAAATCCTCAATGGTGCGGTTGATAATGCCAGTGGTGTTGCTGGGGTCTTGGCTCTTGCTCGGTATTTTAAGCAACAAGCCGAAATCGCCCCCTTGGAGCGTTCGATTATTTTCAGTGCTTTTACCGCGGAAGAAACGGGTTTGATTGGTGCACAGCATTTTGCGCAACATCCGAGTGTCCCCACTAAAGACATCGTCGCATTCCTTAATATCGATGGAATGAACGTGGGACAGAGTGTTGATTATATTCTACGTTATGGTGACGGCGTTTCTGAGTTGGAGCAATATTTGGATAAAGCGGCCAAAGCCCAAGGTCGTCTAGTCAAAGCGGATCCTAGGCCACAAAATGGACTCATGTTTCGCTCTGACCATTTTGCACTAGCACAACAAGGGGTTCCTGGATTGTTATTTATGAGCCTTGGGGATACCGATCCCGATTATATTGCCCATAAATACCACCAAGGTGCGGATGATTACGATCCTAATTGGTCATTAGCTGGGGTAAGCCAAGATTTAGAGCTAATGGCGCAGATGTTAACAATGTTGGCGAATAGTCGTGATTGGCCCCGTTGGATAGAGTCGTCTGATTTTAAAGCTAAGCGCGAACAGGATGGCCGTAACTAATCGTTACTTCTACAGATTGAGAAGGGCGCATATGGCGCTCTTCTTTGAAATTACCCTTTAAAAGGTATAGCTCACTGAAAGCATCGGGCCTATAAAACTGTAATCAATATTGTAATCAGCAATTTTTGTGTCTTTACTGTCTGATTTTTGGGCAATATCGACGTCTACTTTATAGTAGTTGTAGGCCACACTCATACGCCAATTGGCCGTAATTTGTGCGTCGATACCGACCTTTATATCTATCAATTCACCTTTTATATCATTCAGAGTGATAGAGAAGTATTGGAAATGACTCGCTACTTTCCAACCGGCAATGAATTCATAGTTTGCATAGAGTCCTAAATTGGGTAATGGCGCAGTAACATTCTCGTCCACGATACGGGGGATTGCTTGGCTTGCACAAACATTGTTCAACAACTCGGAGGCATTACAAACGCCAATAACACCTTCAAACCCTGTTTTGATAAACATAGTGTGCAGGCCAATAGAAAGGCCAATATTGTAGTGACTGCCTTGGAAAACATCGTAACCATAACCGATACGTAGGATATCGATATTTAGGGTAGAATTAAGTTTGCCACCCATTTTGATATCGTAAATGGTATCGTTAATTTCAATCTGAAAGGGTTGACTTAGGGCTTGTGTTTCTGCGCTGCGGTGAAGTTGTTTCCAGTCTAGGTAGATGTTATGACGTTCGTTAAAGTGATAATTCCATTCAATAAAGGGTAAGAACTTATTTTCGGTTAATTGCAGATCAGACTCATAATCCAAAGTGTAATTACTCTCGGAAATGGGATTAGTCACATCCATGCGTGTGTCAGATTGTGAGTAAAAACCACCTAACTCGACAGTAAAATCACTCGCCTGCACTTGGGCACTTACAAGTGTCGCGATCAATAGTGGGCACGAGCGGATTAACATCACAAGCGTTACTCCAATATTTTCTTATTGTATTTGGCGCTAACATCAAACTTTAATGCCATAAAAAAGACATCCGGAGTGTATCAGTAATTTTTTGTGTGTGAACAAAATGTATTTATTTTTATGCTTTTTTGTGATGAAAGCCAAAGGTCGCACGCTTGCGCAACCGTTAACAGTAAAGTTGCGTTTAAGATCACAGCAAATAGTGAAGTAGAGCTGAGGTTTGCCAAAGGATAGAAATCAGGGGAGGTTAACTGGATTGATAGCAATCTGCGATGATCACATTGCTAATCATCGCAGATTATTAGAGTAAAACTTAATGGAGGTTATTTCGTCTTGAGTGATACGAGTTTTGCCTCGGGTGAAGTTGGCTCAGTCTGAGTCATCGAGCCATCAGTACTGCTCAAGTCATCTTTATTGAACATTCCTAGACGGATGCGAATAAAGTGTAAAATCTGCGCGGCAATATCGACATTCAAACAAGATTCTAACCCTTCAAATCCCGGAGATGAGTTTGCCTCACAAATTTTATAATGGCCATTATCAAATAAGAGATCGATGCCTGCTACATCAAGATCGAGAATATTTGCTGTTTGTGTGGCTAGCCATTCAATTTCAGGGGTTATCTGAAAGGGACGTGCCGAACCTCCAGCACTGACATTGGCTTTAAAACTGTCTTCCTGACCACGTCTTTCATAACAACCTGCGACTCTGCCACCGATAGTGAAGACCCGTAAATCGCGGCCATGGCTATTGGCAATAAACTCCTGCAAAATGATGTTAGCGTTTTTATTCGTCGCTTCAATCAATTGCATCAAGTCGTCAAATTCCCGTGCCTTATGGGATAAAAACACACCGCTGCCCTGCGATCCTGACAGCGTTTTTATCACCACAGGAAACCCTAAATGGCGTTCCACGAGATCGATATCGACTGGAAATTTAACCAACATGGTTTTGGGTGTTGGCAAGTTTTTCTCGGCCAGCAACTGCTGGGAGAAGAGTTTGTCTTTTACAATTTCGATCGCTTTAGACGGGTTAAGGCAATACACCCCTAAACGCTCTAAATGGCGAATAATGGCCAGGGCAAAATAGGTCGTCCCTGAACCCATTCTTGGAATGATAAAATCAGGCAGCTCAACGGCTTGCCCATTCAATAAAATACTCTTGTTATCTTCTCTAGTGACCGTAAGATCAAATTCATCAGGGGCGTAAACTGTTAGCTCTATATTGTCAGCCTTAGCCGCAGCCAGCAGACGCTCAATTTCATACCATTCAGGTTTTAGCTGAGTCGCGGTTTCTTTATATAAAATCCAACCGCGCATTTAGTCGCAAACCTTAATTTTCATGCTTTATCCTCGGGTTCAGGCTCATCCTGAACGTCATCTTCAATATCAACATCAAATATCACTTCTGGCTCGACTTCAGGCTTAGTTGCAGGCAAATGCACCGTACCAACCACGGCATAAAAAGGCTTACCTTGGGCGAGTTTGCGGTACTTTAACCAGATCTGCTCCAACAAGCTACTGGGAGCGATATTTCCTTTAGCGACTTCAACAAATTGTGCTTCGTCGGCAGTACAAGGAAGTGCCTTTCCTTCGGCGAGATTTTTCATTGCATGACCATGCAATTCAAGGAGTTCAGCCTCTTTACTGGTAAAGTCACCACTGCGTTTAAAGCCCTTGGGAAAGTTTGTATCGTCATAGAATCGTTTGTGCGATACAAAACTGGCAGCTGAGCCGTTAACCGTCTCAGAACCCTTGTTAGCGTTTGAAATAGACTGTTCAGACATGGCAGTTACCTTCTAGTTTTTGATAAACAAAGATTTGCAACTGGAGTATTGGCTAGTATTATTGATTTATAAATCAAAAAAATTTGCCAATGTTGGTCAAGAATTTTTATGGATACTGATTTACTCAAGACATTTCTCGAAGTTTCCCGTACTCGCCATTTCGGCAAGGCGGCTGAAAATTTGTATCTCACGCGCAGTGCGGTGAGTTTTCGCGTTAAGCAGCTCGAAGGGATACTTGGCGTTGCGTTGTTTGAACGGCAACGTAACAATATTCAACCTACGCCTGCCGGGGAGCGAATGTTAGGCCACGCCGAAGCCGTGTTAACCGCGTGGGAGCGTGCTAAACAAGATGTCTCCTTGAGTCAGTTACAATCGACTCAATTGGCAATAGGAGCGGGCCCCAATATTTGGGATGCGTACCTTCAAGGACATTTGCAGGATTTGCATATTGGCTTACCGGGTGTCGCTTTGCGCACGGAAGTATTGCCACTGACGGTAATGACTCGGCAATTGATGGATAGAACGCTGGATATTGCGATTTCCTTCGACCCACCCAAACTTGATCAATTTGAGCTAGTGCAATTAGGACAGATTAATTTATTGTTGGTGTCCAGCTTGGCCGATATGGCTGTCGATGGGGTATCTTCTGGGCAATATGTAAAGGTGGATTGGGGCACGGCTTTTAATATTATCCATGCGCAGGAATATGCCGCGTTGCCTGTTCCTAGCCTACATACCAGTTCTGCACGTATTGCCTTAGATTTTATTTTAAATAATGGTGGCTGCGCATTTTTACCCGAACATTTAGTGCAGCAGTTACTGCATAAAGGGGAGCTACACCTTGTACATGGAGCCAATGCCATTTCCCGTAGCGTGTATGTAGCCTATTGGGCTGAAAATGACAGGTTAGAGCAGATAAAACAGGCCATCACGTTTCTTATTGATGATGGGCTATAAATTAAAAAATGATTATAAATAAAAATGCCTTTAGTTTTTTAGCTAAAGGTATTTTTTATTAGCAGAGCACCAGATCAATATTTTAGATAAATAAGGGCGCTAAAATAATCAACCAAGTAATACCACACAGCGTCAGGCTTATAAATACTGCCGCCGATGCAATATCTTTAGCTTGGCCACTTAATGGATGAATTTCACTGCCGACGCGATCAACTACAGCTTCAATTGCGGAGTTTAATAGCTCAACAATCAATACGATAAACAGTGTAAAAATCAGCATTAGACGTTCAATAGTACTGATATCGACCAATAACGCGATAGGTAACATCACTAGACACAGTACTAATTCTTGTCTAAATGCGGCTTCGTGAGTCCAGGCCGCTTTTAACCCTTTCATCGAAAATCCAGTCGCTCTAAAAATACGCTTAATACCATGATTATTGGCTGGTTTCATTGTGTTTCCATTAACATTAGCTTATTGGTTGCTAAGGGGAGTCGTTCAAATAAAGCTGTTAAAATAGGCCTATAACATTGGGATATTTAAACGAATGCATAAAAGTGGCCGCAGTATAGCCCGAGTTGAAAACCGCATAAATAGTTAACTGTGCAAATTATCAGGATACCTCTAGGTGTTAGCGCTTATCCGCTAGCCATCTTGGAGACTTCAATCTAAGCTTGGTAATGGGACGTAATTCACCATAAGGACATGGGAATGACTCATACAAGCCAATTATTTCTTTTAATCTCTAATCCTTTCATTCTGTTGCGGTTATTATTAGTTTCCTTGCTGCTGGTATGTCTATCGGTTAATGCCAACTCCAGTGCGCCTAAGATCCAACTTGCCACAGATCTGACTGCCGACAAGACGAGTTATGATATTCGCGAGTTTTTAATCAGTGAAAAGTTAGATGGTGTTCGTGGATACTGGACTGGGCATAGGTTAGTCACCCGTCAAGGATATCCCATTAATGCACCCGTATGGTTTACTGCTGATTTTCCGGCAATTCCTATTGATGGAGAGTTGTGGCTTGGGCGAGGGCAGTTTGAAGCTATTTCAAGTTTAATCCGTCAATCCTCTCCCAAAGAGGACGCATGGCGTAATGTACGCTTTATGATATTTGACTTACCCAAAGCGGAGGGGAATTTTGAGCAGCGCTATCGATTGGCGATAAAGATGTTTGCAGGTAAATCTGCTTATATTGAGGTCATTGAGCAATTTCAGCTTGATAGTATTGAGGCTTTATACCAAAAACTCGATAGCCTTGTGGTTTTAGGTGCTGAAGGGTTAATGCTCCATCGCCGCAGTGCATACTATATTGCAGGCCGAAATCCAAACTTGATGAAGTTAAAACCCTACTTTGATGCAGAAGCTAAAGTCATTGCACATATTGCAGGTAAAGGTCAATTTACGGGACAGATGGGGGCATTAAAAGTACAAACATCCGATGGACGGATTTTTAGTATCGGCACAGGCTTTAGTCATGCTGAGCGTCAACATCCCCCCGCAGTGGGCACTATCATCACCTATAAATACCTTGGGCTTACCGTTAACGGTTTACCGCGGTTTGCCAGTTTTTTACGGGTAAGAACCGATATAGTCGAGTCCCCATTGGACGGCGGTGTTGACCGTTCTGGGCAATAAGCCTATATACCCTTGCCCATACGAACTAGGCTGCGAGTCTTAAAGGAAAACGAGTGTTAAAAATGCAATATAATTATCGGATCTTGATGGTATGTATGGGTAATATTTGCCGTTCGCCCACAGCAGAGGCCGTCTGTCGCGCTAAAATTCGTGAGCGTCACCTTAATATCGAAGTCGACTCGGCGGGAACTATTGGTTATCACCAAGGGGATAAGCCCGATAGCCGCGCTATTGAGGCTGGTAAAAAGCGGGGTTTTAGTTTCGAGGGCATGCGGGCGCGGCAGGTGGTGAATGCTGATTTTGAGCATTTTGATTTAATTCTAGCTGCGGATAATGCCAATTTGGCGGAACTGCTTAGCCGTTGTCCGGTTGAGTATCAACACAAGTTACAGTTAATGTTGTCCTATGCTGATACGCAAATAACGGAAGTACCAGATCCTTACTATGGCGGCGCACAGGGTTTTGAACTAGTGCTCGATCTCCTCGAGCAGAGTATGGAAGCTTTATTAGATCAATTGACCGAAAAGTTCCGTTAAGATGCGTATTGCCATTTACGGTTTGGGTTTTATGATAAGTTCGGGTAAATCCCCTTATGCGAGATGACGATGAAAGTAATGGATTCTGAAAACCGAGTATGGTTCCTTTTGGAGCATGAAGGTCGTTTGTACTTGAATGCAAATTGCAACATGAGTGCATTTGGCTATAGCTATATGATCCAGCTCAATGATCAGGAACTGCAAAATTATGAAGGTGGTGGCCGCGAGTATCTAAATAATCTTGCTCACGATATTCACTATTCTGTTCCAATCGCAAAAGACACAACGTCAATTTACAAAGGTCGTGAAGTTTCAAAACAGCTAGCTGGTTTAGCAACAGGAGCGATTAAAGCGTGGCGTGCTTAAAATCGGTTAACTCTAAAATGCCCCAAAGCAAGACAGTTGAGTTACGCGCATTACGCATTAATTGACATTGCTTCCCCAGTGACACGCCGTCTATTTCTTTTAAAAGAAGTATCCCAGAAGGCTCTTCTAAAACATCTCTGTTTTAGAAGGTCACAGGTGCAACAATGCCAATCTTAGGCAAGTTCTCTATTTCAAAGTCTGCCCTAAAAAGCTATTGTCCCAAACTAGCTGAGGGCTATCCGAGAGCTTTGTTGAAAAGAGCGTATGTTGACCAAATTTTAGTAATGTTACACAGTGGCTACTACAAAAGTGGCGATTCAAACAGTGGAAAGTGCACGCGTATTATAGAGAACTCCATTTATACCATGTCAAATGGAAGGTAAAACGGTGGTGCATTTCTCTTGTTCAACTAAGTGTACTATTGAGCTGACTAAGCAATGTGTGAAGCCACACAGATCAAGCATATTCAAAAGGCATAATGAAAGTATGTAAAAATTAGTAAACCTAAAAAATCAAGTGAATTTATTGCGCTAATTGCACCCTTTTATTCAAAAGGTTGGATGATTGAAGGAAATATCATATTGGCTAATTGACAATGATATAGGGTGACAGCATTACTTAAAAATATTCAAGACAAAAACGTATCAATCTGATATACCCTGTGTTGTGAGAGTATGGCCTATTTCCTTAGGTAATATGGATTAATTGAGTTTTATCAGAATAAAATTAACTATTGGCCAAAAAGTATTTGAAGTTAAGCAGCCTACGGTAGTGTTTCACCAATTAGCTGCTTGACCGTCGAATGTAGAACTTTGGCGTTGAATTCGGGTATTAATAATCTGCAATTAGTATATTAAAAATCAGCTTTTATAACAAATTGCTTGCCAACTCATTCTGCAGATTTCATCGAGTTTGATTGGATCATAGGGTATTGATTCGCGGCGGATATAACGTGCTAAAGCTGCAGCAGACTCTAAAGAAAGTGCAACAAGATAATTGACATCAATATTGAGGATCTCGCCCTCTGCAATTGCTTTAAGGTATATTTGGTAAAGTGGGGCAAACAGCAATTTTTCATACTGATTAACACTATCATAGGATAATTGAGGTAGTTTCTGATATTGTTCAAAGCTGATTTTATTATCACTGTGTATTTTGCCGTATTTCACGATATTAAACCACACGATACGGTAATTCTCCCATGAAGAGTAGTTATCACTAATTCCATGAAGAAGTTCTTGAGCTAAATTTGTGATAACAGTTTTTCTTAACGCCACTACAAGTTCATCTTTACAGCTAAAATAGAGATAAATGCCTCCTGTGGATATGTTTGCTTCCTTAGCAACTTGTTGCATAGAAAGTCCATCAAATCCTTTTTGGGCGATGACTTTTTCAGCTGCAGCCAGAATTTGATCTTTCTTAGATAACATAAATACAACCTTTTAAGCGTTTGAAGGAGATAAAATGCTTACTATATCTCCTGAGCACATAGGAGAAAAGTAGTCAGATGTACGAGACAACATTAGTTAACATTACATAGAACTTGAAATGCAGGATCTGTGAGCAAATCTTTTACGGCATTTATCATAAATTGCATTCCCATACTGACTAGGAGAAATCCCATTATTCTTGTTAATGCATCAATACCTGTTTTACCCATGAATTTACAGATTGGCTTCATCCTTGCGTTAATCCGAGTAATAATGTTGCTGTTGTTGGTGGTGGGTTTACCATGGGAAGCAAGGCTGTAAAAGCGAGTCATGTGACTTGAAAAAACATCTAATTCTCCTATATGGGGAGGGGAGCCCGAAGGCTCCCGTTTGAATTATCTTTGGATTCTAAATAACACGGCATAGAGCAACGGGATCACAATCAGCGTCAATACTGTTGCAAACAACAATCCGAACATGATGGTGACTGCCATGCTTTTGAAGAAGGGATCTAAAAGTAGGGGAGCTACGCCCATAATGGTGGTTGCAGCACCTAATACTACAGGTTTAGCACGGCTCAGGGCGGCCCCGACCACGGCATCAAAGGGTGTTGTTCCTTCTCGAATATCATTATCAGCCTGATCAACCAGTACAATGGCATTTTTGACCATCATGCCTATCAAGCTTAAAAAGCCCAAGATTGCCATAAATTCAAAGGGGGTTTGAAATATGATTAACCCTACGACAACACCAATCACAGCCAGCGGTACTGTCATCCAAATAACGATGGGTTGTTTGAAGGCATTAAACATAAAAATGACCGCTAAGATCATTGCTGCAAATCCATAAGGCGCAGAAATGGCTATCCCTTCATTGGCATCGTTTGAGGCTTTATATTCGCCATACCAAGTCAACTGATAACCATCAGGTAACGCGATTTGCTCGATTTTATGCCTAATACTATTGAAAGCATCACTTGCTAAAACGCCTGGCGCAGGATCCGCTTGTGCAAGAATAGTCGGCATACGGTTGATTTTACGGATTAAGGAGTCTTCCCATTCGAGGCCTACATCAGAAACGAATTGACTAATCGGGACGAAAGCCTGACTTTGATTACTGTATACACTGATATTTTCAATGACCCTATCATGTCTCCGCTCATTTTCTGGGGCTCTTACCACAACCGGAATAAGCTCGTCATTCTGGCGGAACTGTGCGATTTGCCGTCCATTTAATGATTGAGCGATAGCTTGATTTAGGTCTCTTGCGGTTAAGCCTTGTTGTTGCATTATCTCTGGTAGGTAATGGGGTTTGATGACCGGGATTTGTTGGCGCCAATCATCCTGAACAGCTATCAGATTATTATCAGAGTTCATGAGTGCTTTGGCTTCTTCTGCAAGCGCTCTGAGTACTTTAGGATCAGGCCCTGAAAATCCCGCCTCTATTTTCTTACCGCCACCGCGGCCAAGCATAAACTTCCACACTTTAATCGATGCATTGGGAAACTGTTGCGACAATTCGGTTTGTAACTCGTCAACTAATTTATTGATGTTTCTGTAATCATCAACATCTATCAACAATTGACCATAGGCTGAATTTCTTGGCTCAGGGGCATAACTTAACATAAACCTCAAGCCACCACTGCCAATGAAAGATGTTACATTGGTAATGTGCTCCTTCTGCTTAACAAGCTGGCTCATGTTTACCATTATATTGCTGGTCTTACTGATATCAGTGCCTTGAGGTAAAAATGCATCAACGACAAATTGAGCTCTTTGTGATTCCGGCATAAAACCAGGTGGTATTCGCCCCATATTCGCAACGGCGAGCACTAACAACCCAAGCAATACTGCACCGGAGACTAATCTATTACGTAAAACCAAGATAAGAATTTTGTAATAAAAAGCTAAAATACGGCTTTCTTTAGCTGCTGTTTTATTGTTATCAACACTTAAAAATTGATAGCACAAAAGAGGGGTAATAGTGATAGCAAACAACCAGCTTAAAAACATTGAGTAACAAATTACCCAGAAAAGGGAACCTGCATATTCACCCATATCACTTGGGGACAAACCGATTGCACTAAAAGCAAGTATACCCACTACAGTGCCACCGAGCAGTGGCCAAATGGTTGAATCTACTACCTCATTTATTGCAGTGAGTTTCTCTTGTCCTTTTTGTAGACGCACTAATACGCCATCAGTTACCACAATGGCATTATCGACTAACATGCCAAGCGCAATAATTAAGGCACCAAGTGATATCCGTTGCATGGCGATATCATCAATCAACATGATAATTAATGTACCTGCGACGGTTAACAATAAAACAAAACCGATAATGATGCCTGATCTCACTCCCATAAAGACTAATAACACTAGAAATACAATTACGACTGCTGCGATAAGGTTATCAACAAAGTTAGCAACAGATGCTCGAACTGAATCGGATTGTATCGAGATTTCATTCAGTTCCATGCCGTAGGGACGTTGTGATTCAAGTTCGGATAAACGCTGCTTAACAGCATCACCCATTTCAACCACATTTCCACCAGAAACATTAGAAATGCCCAAGCCGATAGCATGTTGACCGTTGTATGTCATTAAAACACTGGCTGGCTCTTTATATCCCTTATAGATATGTGCAATCTGATTGAGTTGTAATAAGTTGCCATTTGTATTGATACCTATTTTTAGCTTTTTTAAGTCATCAATAGTCAATACTGTATTATTAGGGAGCACAGGAATACGCATACCATCGAGTTCAAGGTCTCCTGCCAAGGTAACTAATGTCTGGTTTTTCAGTGTTTGATATACCTGCTCAAGGCTCATACCATACTGTTGCAAACGTTCTGAAGAAAGCTCAATAAAGATTTGTTCTGATTTTGTGCCTAAAGTAGCTGTCTTCGCGACACCTTTTACTAATGCCAGTTCCTTCTGCAAAAACTTAACATAGTCATTGAGCTGCTTATCGGTATAACCTTGACCCGTTATGGCGTAAAAGAGGGCATAGACATCTGCAAAATCATCATTCACAAATGAAGGACCGGCCCCGCTGGGGAGATTCCTTTGTGCATCCGATACTTTTCGCCGCAGCTTATCCCAAACTTGGTCTAGTTCAGCTTTCGTTTTCGAAAAATCGAGTTTGATTTCTACGGTAACCTCTGAACTCCCTTGTTTAGAAATGGATTTAACTTCTTTGAGTTCTTGTAAAGACTGCACAGCTGTTTCAATCACTTCAGTAACTTCATCTGCAACTTCAACAGCTGAAGCGCCTGGATAGGGAGTAATAATGACTGCTTGTCGAATAATAAATTCAGGGTCTTCGAATCTTCCTAACCCCTTGTAGCTGATAAAACCTCCAATTAATAGCAGAAAGATCATAACCCAAAGGCTATTCCTTTTCTTTATTGAATAGGCTGCAATGCTCATTTGCTTACTCCATCAGCGTTAAGTGGTCTTACAAGATCGCCATCTTTTAACGCATTTACGCCAGTAATAACGATTCTATCTTTGGGTTTTAAGCCATTATTAATAACAATTCTGTTCCCGAGTAATGTACCTGTTTCAATATATTGTTTTGAAACTTTATTGTTGCCATCAACTATCCATACAAATTCCTTTCCCATATTATCTGGAATAATGGCGCTTATCGGTATAGAAACATTGATTGCTGCTGATTCATTTGTCTGTGGTGATACTGTAATTGACATGCCAGGCAATACATTTTGCTTTTTTAAATCTGAAAAGGCTAAGACAACAGTATAAGTTTGTGTTGACCTTTCGGCATCTAGCGTAAAATATCGAAAATAGAGTGGGAACTTAACATTACTAATACCTTCAACTTCGCCAACAGCATTCGTATTTCGACTGCCTTCAGCAAAAAGCTTAGAAGGAACATCGATTACTGCCTCTAAGTTGTTTAAATTTTGTAATACAAATAGCGGTTGATTTGGTTGGATAACAGAGAATTCATTTACAAGTTTTTTTGTAATGACCCCAGAAAAGGGAGCAGTAATTTTTGTATAATCTAGTGTCTCTTGGGCAGTGTTGAATTTATTCTTGGCCAAGTCACGTTCAGTTTTAAGTTTTTCTAAATCACTTTTTGATATAGCTTGGGTTGAATTAAAAATTGTTAGCCCACGTTGGTAGTCAGACTCAGCTTTGTCGTACTGGGCTTTTGCCGAGTTTAACGCAATTTTTTGCTCTGTATTATCAAGTTCAGCTAAAAGCTGACCTTGGCTGACAGATGAACCTTCTTGTAAGTAAATCTTGATGATTTTCCCCGATGTTTTAAAGGAAAGTTCAGCTATTTGTGCTGCTCGGACAGTGCCAGTAAAACTGAGTCCAGAAATATCAGAGGCCGTAATTTCTTCTATCATCGCAGGACGTGAAAACGACATATCTACAGCGACAGTTTCTGGAGGTTGCTCACAGCCACTGATAGCGGCCGTCAATGCTATGATCAGTAATGATTTAACTCGAATCTTTTTAGTTGTAAACTTATGCATAATTTATCCTAATGACTTTTAAATTAAGTGGTTACATGATATCCATAGCGTGATGGATATTTAATCGCTGCATTGCAAATTTGTTAATGTGGGTTTTGGGTGAGATTAACAGAAAAAGCACCTATGAAGGTGCTTTGACTGTGCCGATCTTAGTTATTACCGCTGCTTGAAGCGTTTCCATTCACTAAGATTTAACAAAGAGCGACATTCGTTTTTGTCTAATTTTTTCCCGAAATACTGTCCTTTTCGATTAGCATTATCTCTGCCAAGTCCGTAACTAAATTTTTCGGCGCCCGACATATCCTTAAACTCTTCAGCCGCACGCAGACGAGCCCATTTGTACCGTTCAGTATCATCAAATTTATCTTCGCAGTACTTCATTGCACCTGAAAACGCACCAAGTTTATATTCTTTGGAATTATTATCAGCTTTAGTCATCCACGAGGTGAATATCATTAGCAATGTTAATATTGTAATTATGACTGTTTTCATCACTTAGCCTTTATGTGATTTCAAAATTTATATGTAAGCGATAACATCGCCATAGTGACGCTGTCATTTTCTACAATTGGGGAGTTACTAATGTCTTTATCTAAAACAATATGCCTTAAAAATGCAGTTGCATTTAACGACTCTGAAATTTTATATGAAATAATCATGT
This sequence comes from Shewanella sp. JNE2, assembly GCF_023159115.1. Taxonomy (NCBI): domain Bacteria; kingdom Pseudomonadati; phylum Pseudomonadota; class Gammaproteobacteria; order Alteromonadales; family Shewanellaceae; genus Shewanella; species Shewanella sp. JNE2. The sequence goes on from NZ_CP096169.1 coordinate 1,949,358, forward strand.
TTAAGGATAAATCGGTAGTGTTACCAACATTATAGTTGTCAGTGCCATAATAGTAGTTAGCAACGTCAGCACTTTTAAATGTAGTACCAACAGAAGGAATAAAGGTTAAGTCATTTGTTAGACGTATAGGATAACTATAGTTTATTTTAAATATGCTCCCTTCGCTATGACCTGAAATATCATATAACGCTGATGTATTAAAAATCCCTATTGGAGAGTGATAAGACAGTTTTGCTCCTGAGTATATTGAGATTTTTCTATCTTCGAGCATTCTGATGGCTGAATCTTTGGAATCGGAAGCCTTTAAAAAGTCTTCACCCAACTCTGTAGCAAAAGATAGTTTTAGGCGTTCAATTTCATAAATATCATATTCGAGATTGAAGATACTTGCCCTTAATCTCTCGCCGTTGTAGTTAACCAAAGGTAGGCCATAGTTCTTACTCTCAACGCCAATGTAAGGCGATGATAGATTGAGAGCTCCTACACCCAAGGACCAAGGTGAATCGCTGGCAGAAGCTTCAATAGTGAGCCCCATTGTAAGAGTTGAAAGTAACAAAGCTTTAACGCATGGACAACGCATGTTATACCTCAAAAAGCTAAGCACCATGATGGTGCAAAAATGAATTTATGTTCATGGTGCGCAAAGTGTAGTTTTTTGATCATTTTTTGTCAATGTGTTCAAATTACAAACAGCGTAAAACTAATATGTAATTGCGACATTTTATTGCTGGTAATTTCAGATTTTTTGGCGGGATAACCTAAGTAGCTCAAGCGATTCAGACCGCTTAAGCTACTATCAGTGCTGCCTCTATGAACATTCAAAAATTTGTCATTTGAGATTTCTGAACGAAGTTGGATGATTGTCTACGTGGTTAAGGATATTGGTAAGTGTCGAGACTTCTGTGTTTAAGAGGGAGTTATAAAAGCTAAGTTGGTTTGCTCTTTAACAAGTTCTAATACTCATCTTAAATAACCTACCTTACAAATATTAAATCCGAAACTCACTAATTCGAGCTAAAAATCTAACACGGAAATGTCCCTGAGTGTGTTGCGTATGTCTTTTAAATCTACAGGTTACACGAGTGCTAAAAAGGTGAGTCAGGGTGATTTGCGAGACGGCCGTCCGCCCCATGGACGGGGCGGTCTAGCATCTAGGGAGGGACTGAAACAACATCCTTGTTTTACTGCTAGTTGGCCCTCCATGGCTCTCGTTCATAAACTGAGAAATCCTAGGTTTCTATTCACCGTGTCGATGAGCGAATACCATGGCTCGCCTGTGTAAATGGATATCATCCAGCGCTAAGATACCAACCGCTGGAGTCGCACAGGTCGCTTAGCTGTACTCACTCAGACCTTATCTTAGGCTCGGTTTAATCGCTTAAGATTTCTCATCAGCAGCCTTAATCGTTATGGCGTTTGCCTGAACGCTTCAGTCTCTCTGCTGCCAGTTTGGCTTCTTTCTCTGCTTCTTTTTCGGCCATGATACGGGCGACTTCAATCTTTTCAAGCTCTGCCATCGCAGGCGTTTCTAGCGAGAGTAAGCCTATTTTCCCCGAGCGATATTCATGTAGTAATAACTCTGATGCCTTGTGCATATCGATGCGGCCACCGGGACGCAGCGCACCACGTTTACGGCCGATTTCCTCGAGAAGTGCAACATCATCCTTGGGTAATTCACTTAAGTTATAGCGCTCACAAATCTCTTTTGGATAAGCGGTTAAGAAATACTTGGCGGCGAACAGGGCCACATCTTCATATTCCATCGCGGTATCTTTAATGGCGCCAGTGACGGCAAGGCGATAGCTGCTGGCTTCGTTATCCACTTTAGGCCACAAAATACCTGGGGTATCCGATAACACGATACCGTTACGTAAATTGATCCGTTGCTGGGTTTTGGTCACCGCAGGTTCGTTACCGGTTTTGGCGATAACACGGCCAGCTAAGGTATTGATGATGGTAGATTTCCCAACGTTGGGTATCCCCATGATCATAGTGCGAATGTCTTTTTCGGTTTTATCGCGACTCGGCACTAGCTTACGGCAGAGATCAGGGATTTTTTTCACCATTGCCGCTTGAAGTGTGGTGATCGCCGTGGCTTTGACGCCTTGCTCACGCTCTAAATATTCAATCCATTGTGCGGTGATCTCTGGATCGGCCAAATCAGATTTGTTGAGCAGTTTGATACAAGGTTTGTCGCCTCGAAGCTGAGCCACCATGGGGTTTTCGCTACTGTAGGGAATACGCGCGTCCAGCACTTCGATAACAAGATCGACCTGAGGCATTGCCTCTTCAATCTCCTTGCGTGCCTTGTGCATATGCCCCGGATACCACTGAATTGCCATGATAACGCCTTGTCCTAAATAACTTAAAGAACGGCTATTCTACCTTGATGGTGGTGAATGTCATAAAAAAAGCGCCCAAAGGCGCTTTAATTGCTTAATCCGTGACTGTCTCTTGCGATTGTCACTTGGATTAATAGGCTGAATTAGGGCTTAGATCACCCCGAGTTCGCGCAATCTTTCCATCAGATAACTGTCGGCGGTATAACGATCCGATAGCACTACTGCAGGGTTTGGATGTAAAAATAATGGCAAAGAGATCCGTGACTTGGTTTTATCCGTACCTTCAGGATTGATGACGCGGTGAGAGGTCGATGGGAAATAGCCGCCAGAGGCTTCCTGTAACATGTCGCCGATATTGATAATAATGTTGCCAAAATCGCTTGGAACATCTAACCAAGTGCCATCTTTGGCTTTTACTTGCAATCCAGGCTCATTGGCTGCAGGTAACACTGTAATAAGGTTGATATCTTCATGGGCTGCAGCGCGAATGGCACCCATTTCTTCAGTGCCCGTCATCGGTGGGTAATGCAGAATACGCAGTAAGGTTTTTTGGCTATTGGCGATCATTTCTGGCAATGGGATTGAAAACTTGGCTTTTACGTCTTCTGGTGAGTAGGTTTCGATCCACTCTAATAGTTCTGCAGCCAGCGCGTTAGCTTTATCATAATAGGCGAGAATATTGGCACGTAGTGAGTCGGGTATACGGCCCCAAGGATACACGTGGTAGTACTCTTTAATGTCTTTGACTGTGTTGCCTTTGGCGGTTTCAGAAATCGATGCAGGGAAGAAACCGTCGTGGGTTTCTTTTTTAAACATATAGTCGTTTTTGGCTTCTGAATTAAAAAAGGCTTGCCACTCGGTGTAGATGTCTTCAACTAAGCGCTTATCAATCGGATGATTAGATAAAACACCAAAGCCAGTTTCCCGAAGTGATTCAACGAATTGCTGGGCACTGTTTTCAGCGCGGTAATCAATGGTTTCTAATTTCATTTTGGTTTCTACTTGTTATATTTAGTTGTAATTTGACCCGCAGCAAGTGTAGCCGTGCGCTGATGTGGGTGCAAATACTCAGCGACTGTGATCTGGATCAACTGCCGTATTTTCCGTCATTTATGCAGTCGCTTATATTGAGTACTTAATATGGTCACTTATATTAGTACTTACTTGAGTGGTAAGATTTTAGTCACCAAATCCGTTAGTATGGGCATTAGATTTGTTGTGATTGGATTGATGTCAGCCGCATTTTGAAGCCGAGTGCAAGAAATCTTGCTTGGAGTGGGTCTTATGTTGGCTTCCTTATAAATCAGCTTCTTAATCAACTTAATTGAGAATATCGAAATAGACAACGACGTGAGTCGAAAGGGCATAAATATGAACAAACTGACCGATTTTGAACGCTATGTTATCGAAGAGAAAGGCACTGAACGCCCTTTTAGTGGCGAATATTATAAGCACGACGCTAAGGGATTATATTTATGCAAAAAATGCCACGCTCCTCTTTATCGATCTGATGATAAATTTAATGCTCATTGTGGTTGGCCAGCTTTTGATGATGAGATTCAAGGCGCTGTAACTCGCCATATCGATGCCGATGGTCATAGAACAGAAATCGTTTGTAGTCAGTGTGGTGGTCACTTAGGTCATGTATTTGAAGGGGAGTTTTTGACGCCTAAAAATGTTCGTCATTGTGTTAACTCGATTTCACTTATATTTCAGGGATTGGAGCAGACCTACACGCCGTCATCGAACCAATTTGCGACTTTGGGGGCGGGCTGTTTTTGGTGTGTTGAGGCCATCTTTAAAAATCTGAAGGGCGTTGTCAATGTGACCTCAGGGTATTGTGGTGGCGAAGCCCATGATGCCGATTATAAATCTGTTTGCTCAGGCCAAACCGGCCATGCTGAGGTTGTGCATATTGAGTTTAACCCAGAGGAAATTGATTTTACGACATTGTTGCAAGTGTTTTTTGAAAGTCACGATCCAACCACGCTTAACCGCCAAGGTAATGATAAGGGGCCACAATATCGTTCGGTCGTTTTTGCTCATAACGCGGATCAAATAGAACAAACTAATGAAATGATTGCAAAATTAGAGTCCGCTAAAGTTTTTGATGCGCCTATTGTGACGCAGATTTCAGCCTTTGAAACTTTTTATCCTGCTGAAAATTATCATTATGATTATTTTGCTTTACATGGCGAGGAACCCTATTGCCAAATAGCGGTTCGACCTAAAGTGGAGAAAATCAAAGCCCTATTTGCAGCACTGCAGAAGGCTTAATTTACGCCATTCCTCAAGACATGTAAGGCTAAAGCAATAAAAACGCCACCCAATTAAGGTGGCGTTTTGTTAGTTGTTAAGTGAAAACACCGTCATTAATGGTTTTCAGCTAACCACTGGGCATACTGTTTGGTGTAATAGCTGACAATCAAATCTGCACCCGCCCGCTTTAAGCCGATAAACGTTTCTGTCACCACGGCACGCTCATCCAAGGCGCCTGCAAGGGCGGCAAACTTGATGCCAGCATATTCGCCGCCGACTTGATAGGCGGCGAGTGGTAGGTGGGTTTCTTGTCTTAACCGGCTTAACACATCCAAGTAGGGCGTGCCGGGTTTAACCATCAGGATATCGGCGCCTTCGGCTTCATCTAATAAGGCTTCTAACAGGGCTTGACGACCATTAGCATAATCCAGTTGATATCCCTTGCGATTTCCGCTGAGTTCGCAATCTACCGCCGCTCTAAAAGGACCGTAAAAAGAAGAGGCGAATTTTGCCGAGTGGGCCAGAATCGCCACATGTTCAAAACCTGCGGCATCGAGCCCTTGGCGAATGGCTTTCACTTGTCCGTCCATCATGGCCGATGGCGCTAACATATCGGCGCCAGCTTTGGCGGCCGTCACCGATTGCTTAACTAAATTTTCGACGGTGAGATCGTTGCAGACTTCATTATTGTGCACCACGCCGCAATGGCCGTGATCTGTGTATTCACAAAAGCAAATGTCGGGGATCACCATCATCTCGGGCACTGCGGTTTTAATTGCGCGCACCATACGGGCGAGTAACCCATTGTCATCCCAAGTGTCGCTGCCTTTATCATCTTTTGTATGGGAAATTCCAAAGGGCATCACATAGCGAATACCGAGTGCATAAAGTTCACGAACCTCATCGGCTAATGCGCTTTCAGGAAGACGACTAATTCCAGGAAGAGTCGAAATGGGTATCGCATGATTGATCTGTTCTTCAATAAATAGCGGGTGGATTAAATCTGATAATGATATTTGGGTTTCGCGCAGCAGATCGCGCATCGCTTCTGAGCTACGTAAGCGTCTTAGGCGACGCAATGGAGGCGTGTTTAACATGACATTTCCTTATCGAAGGTGGAGCGTAATACTGTGGTTCAATCTAGGTTCAGGTGTTAGCTCTGACAGATATAAGCTAAAAAGTTTCCTCATTTTATCGAGATCTTTTACTGCATTTGCCGTTAAGTGACTTATATCACATTGCATTACACGACATTGGTATTGGATTTTGGCTGATAGTTTAAGGCTGAAAGCTGGCAAATCAAGGCCAGCGAAATGAATGATGGGATACATTATGACTATTTTACCGTGGATAGGGCTTTGCCCTTTGTTTTCGTGAATTTGATGTTATCATTTGCGCCAGTTTTTAATGGTGCATTGGCACAGTATTTCGCCCCGTCGCGAACCACTGAATATAGTGCAAATGCTTGCCCGATTATCCGGTTTTTAAATGACAACAGACAAACTTTCAGCGTGTATTCTTGCCTTAGACACTTGTACCGAAGCCTGTTCTGCGGCGCTGTATTATCAAGGACAAATATTTTCTGAACTGGCTGACGCACCCCGTGAGCACAGTCAGCGGCTATTACCTATGGTAGATTCCGTTTTAAAAGAGGCTGGCATTGGTCTAGATAAGGTTGAAGCAATTGCCTATGGTCGCGGCCCAGGAAGCTTTACTGGGATACGTATTTGTACCAGTATGACTCAAGGTCTGGCACTGGGCTTAGATTTACCTGTGATTGGTATTTCAACCTTAGCGGCAATGGCCCAAATGGCGATAGCTGAACATAACGCCGAACAAGTGCTCTGTGCTATCGATGCGCGCATGGGCGAAGTATATTGGGGACAATTTGCCGCGGTTAACGGCATTGCGAGCTTAGTTGCTCAAGAAGTGGTGAGTGCACCCTCTGAGGTTATCCTTAGTTTAGATCCACTCAAGCCTATTTATGGATGCGGTACGGGTTTTGATGCCTATCCAGAATTACTGGCTATCGGAAAGGGGATTTTAGTCATTGATGCCGTGAAATATCCCGATGCACGGGCTATGCTAACACTTGCCGATGTAGGAATTAAATCAGGGTTTAGTACGACAGTGGATGAACTCGAACCGGTTTATTTGCGTGATACTGTGACGTGGAAAAAATTACCGGGCCGTGAATGAAATACAGCTTAATCGGTGTTGTAGGTGATTATTGTAACTCATGCTCTGTCGGGGTGTGGATTGAAAATAACGAATGGCAGAACATAAAGACTAACGTAAATTGAGTATGAATGTAGGCACCTTGATGCAGATTAATACTAATCAAACCAGTTTGACGCAGGCCGTTGCAAGCAATCGCCCCGCCATTATTCCGGGGCTAGCAGCGGCTGAAAAGTTGCATCCAGTGATTGAACGAGATGATATCGAAGCATTAAGTCTAGATGACACCCCGAACACTGCAGATAGCTTACAGTCAAGACTGGGTGCTCACCTTGAATATGAGCAAGATACTCGTGGACATCAAGGTGCTATCGCTCAATATTTACAAACACAACATGCCGCCAAGCGTGAAGAAATTCAGCAAATGGTCGGTGTGGATATTTATGCTTGATCCTCAACATAGTGCCTCTTCCGTGGTAAAAAAAGACTCAGCCTATAGTTTGTCTTCTGGAGTCCCTAGCCGTGGGCTATTTATCATTGAATTGATGTTAGCCTTACTGCTCACCCGTATACCTTATCTCAGTGTACCGTTTAAATGGCTCGAAAGTTATTTCCATGAGTTATCCCATGGTATTGCGACGCTATTAAGTGGCGGGATTGTTAGCCATATTCAATTGTTTCCTAATGGGGCGGGTTTTTGCTTTAGCCAAGGTGGTTCGCCATTATTTATTGGTTTTGCAGGGTATTTTGGTGCAGCCTGTTGGGGATACTTGATTTATTTACTTGCTACTTGGCCTCGGGGGATCCGCGTTAGTTTTGCTTTGCTTGGTGGGCTAGTAGTGTTAAGCGGATTACTGTGGGGAAGGGATATCCTTACTTTGGCGATTTTAGCTTCATTGACTGTTATTTTTTTAATGCCATTAAAGCTCAACCAAAACAAAGTATTAACTCAGTTTCTTCGGGTTGTGGGTTTGATGATCATGCTTAATGCCCTTGCTAGTCCAACGGTGCTATTAGGACTTGATGGTCAAGGTGATGCCGTATTATTGGCTGAACTTTCATGGATCCCCGCATGGATTTGGGTGATGCTATGGTTATTGACGAGTGCCTGTGCTTTATTCTTGGCTTGGCGTCGAGTTGATTCGAGAGCGTACCATTAATACTTCATTTATTTCATTTTTTATCAAGGGTTACCGTCATATTAGGTAAGTAGTTTTCATATCTTGTCATCAAACATTGTTATCCAATATTGACAGTTTCCCCTCAACATTTGCAGGACTTAAGCCAAAGACTCTTCTATTTTCTTGGATTTTTGAACATTTGGCTGCTAGGTTAAGCCTTCGGTATTCATGGAGAATTACAATGAAAAAAGTCGCATTAGTTACCAGTATGCTCGTTGCGAGCCTATGTTCAAGCCTTACCTATGCTGATGAAGGTCTAGAAAAAGCCTTAAAAAGCGATTTTCGCCAAGCTAAAAATGTCAGCCGTGATATATATCGCCATCCTGCTGAGACTTTGAGCTTTTTTGGTATTGCACCTAATCAAACCGTGATAGAACTATGGCCGGGTAATGGTTGGTATGCCGAAATTCTGGGTCCTTATTTAGCCAAAGAAGGTCAATATATTGCCGCGAGTTTTGAAACTTCACCGACCACAGATACCCCTGGAAATCGTTATCGCTCCAATGCGGGGACTAAATTTGAAGCATGGATGACGGCGAATAAAGCGGTGTTGGGTAATGCGAAAATTTTAACCTTTGATCCACCCAATAAAATGAACCTAGGTGTCGATGGCAGTGCCGATTTAGTCTTAACCTTTAGGAATTTGCATAACTGGGCATCGAGCGATCAATTGGAAAATGTATTTGCGGCCTCTTATAAGGTGTTGAAAGAGGGCGGTGTGTTTGGTGTTGTTGAACACAGAGCAAACGAGGGAATGAATGTTAGCAGTGGCTATATGGATCAAGCGGCCATGGTCACCTTAGCCGAAAAGGTTGGGTTTACCTTAGAACAAAGTGCTGAAATTAATGCAAATCCAAAGGATACAAAGGATTACCCTAAGGGAGTGTGGACATTACCACCGTCATATGCGTTAGGTGATACTGATAAAGATAAGTACCAAGCAATTGGAGAGAGTGACCGCATGACACTCAAATTTGTCAAAAAATCACGCTAATTACCTGACATTAGAGGCATTATGTGGCAATCTTCCGCCCCCGAAAATCAAATTGAGTTTGTTTTACCTCATATCAAACTTGCAGGACGGTTATGGGGGGCGAAAGATAGACCACTGTTACTTGCTTTACATGGCTGGTTAGATAATGCCAATAGTTTTGAACCTCTTGCCGCCTATTTGATGGATTATCAAGTGCTTGCTATCGATTGGCCAGGGCATGGTTTTTCTGCACATAGGCCAGGTCATTATCCGTTACATTGGATTGATTATTTATATGACTTAGATGCCTTACTCGGGGTTTTACCTGTGCAGCCTGTAGCCATTATCGGTCATTCACTTGGTGGTATTATTGCCTCGGCTTATACAGCGGTATTTCCTGAGAAGGTCAATAAACTCATCCTTATAGAAGCGCTGAGTCCATTATTTGAGCCAGTAACTCAGGCAAAATCACGATTAAGAAAGAGCTTTTATCAGCATGAGAAATATCTTGCCCAAAAACAGCGGCAGCTTAAAGTCTACGACACTATTGATACCGCTGTTAGGGCGAGATCACATCTTACCGGTCTTGCCGAACCTTGGTGTCGGTTATTGCTTGAGCGCAACATGCGAACTGAAGGTGGGGGAATAGGGTGGCGTAGCGATCCAAGATTGCGATTAGATTCGCCGCAGCGTTTAACTTTTGCTCAGGTTGATGCATTGATGCAGGACATTTCAGTGAGCACATTACTGATTTGTGGGCGACAAGGATTTCATCAGTTGCAAAGCGCGTTGCCAAAGGCGCGCATGTGGTTCAAACATTTGTCGGAACAAACCATCGATGGTGATCACCATGTTCATATGGGTAATGCTTTAGGGGTTGCCGAGTTGATCAAATCATTTATTGAATAGTGGCTTTTGCTAATGCAAAAAAGACACTAGGTTTTTTGTTTTTTTTATGTGATGATGATCAAAATTAAAACGCTCGTATGATTTATGGCGAGTTAATCAATAACAAAAATGTAAGTCGGTATTTTAACTCGGTATTTACCGAGTGTTGACGGTTGTATGGATACCGTTTCCGCAGTTGTGGGGATTTAGGAGAGAGTTGTGGACCAGCCTTGGATTAATCATTTGCCAAAAGATGTGCCTGCTGAAATCAATGTTGATCAGTATTCATCGCTTGTCGATATGTTCGAGACAGCGGTAGCTAAATATGCTGATCAACCTGCATTTATCAATATGGGTGCCACACTCACTTATCGTAAATTGGAAGAGCGCAGCCGTGCCTTTGCCGCTTATCTGCAAAATGAGTTAAAGCTCGAAAAGGGTGATCGTGTTGCGATTATGATGCCGAATCTTTTGCAATATCCTATTGCATTGTTTGGTGTTTTACGTGCAGGTATGGTGGTTGTTAACGTCAATCCGCTTTACACTCCCCGTGAGCTTAAGCACCAGTTAATTGATTCCGGCGCCAAAGCCATTGTCGTCGTATCAAACTTTGCCCGTACCTTAGAAGAAGTCGTGGATCAAACGCCAGTCAAAAGTGTCATTATTACGGGGCTGGGTGATTTACTCAGCGCACCGAAGCGAACTTTAGTGAATTTTGTTGTTAAATACATTAAGAAGCTAGTGCCTAAATATGATTTGCCCCATGCCTTATCAATGCGCGATACCTTAACAAGGGGGCGCCGTTTGCAATATATTAAGCCAATTATCACTAATGATGATTTGGCTTTCTTACAATACACAGGTGGCACAACAGGGGTATCTAAAGGTGCCATGTTGACCCACAAAAATGTGGTTGCAAACGTGCTCCAAGCCGATGGTGCGTATTCTCCAACCCTTAAAGATGGTAGTGAGTTTGTCGTCACAGCATTGCCTCTGTACCATATTTTTGCGTTAACGGTGAATTGCCTATTGTTTTTACACAAGGGCAGTCAGAATCTTTTGATCACCAATCCCCGTGATATTCCAGCCTTTGTGGCAGAGCTTAAAAAATACCCTTTCACCGCATTAACTGGGGTGAATACGTTATTTAATGCGCTTGTGAACAGTGACGATTTTTCGCAACTTGATTTTTCCCGTTTAAAGCTGTCTATCGGTGGTGGTATGGCAGTACAAAAAGCGGTTGCGGATAAATGGCAAAATATTACTAAAACCCGCTTACTGGAAGGTTATGGTTTGACAGAGGCTTCACCTCTGCTCACTTGTTGCCCTTATAATTTAGATGGTTACAACGGTTCTATTGGTTTTCCAGCGCCATCGACCTTGATCCAAATACGTGATGATGCGGGTAATGTGTTGCCCCAAGGCGAAACCGGTGAGTTATTTGGTAAAGGCCCACAGGTGATGAAAGGCTACTGGCAGCGTCCAGAAGAAACGGCCAAAGTCATTGATAAAGATGGTTGGTTAGCTACGGGCGATATTGGTTATATGGACGAAAAAGGCTTTTTCTATATCGTTGACCGTAAAAAAGATATGATTTTAGTCTCAGGATTTAACGTCTTCCCTAATGAAGTAGAAGAGGTCGTTGCCCTGCATCCCAAGGTTATCGAAGTCGCGGCTGTAGGTGTACCAAATGAGGCTAGCGGAGAATTAGTGAAGGTTTTTGTGGTGGCAAAAGATAAATCGTTAACCGCAGATGACATCATTAAGCATTGTCGTATTCATTTAACGGGATATAAAGTGCCGAAGCTGGTAGAATTTAGGGACGAGTTACCTAAAACCAATGTGGGTAAGATCTTGCGACGAGAGCTTAGAGACGAAGTTAAGCGTACGTAAGATTGAAGCCGGCAATTGCCGGCTTTTGTTTTTATGGACTGTGATTGACCCCACGGGATCTGGAGAAGAATTTGTCAGTGTTCCACTATGTGAGTGATGAAGTGAGCCTTAACGCCCTCGTTGCTCAATATCAGCAAAGTAAAATACTCGTGTTAGATACCGAGTTTGTTCGTACCCGTACTTATTATGCAAAGTTAGGTTTGATCCAAGCTTATGATGGAAAAACCTTGGCGTTGATTGATCCTGTCGCGCTACCCGATCTCGCCAAATTCTGGGCTTTGTTGGCGAATCCCAATATTATTAAATTAGTGCATTCTTGTAGTGAAGACCTAGAAGTATTCGCGCACTATGGTCAGTGTCAACCTGTACCTTTATTCGATAGCCAAATTGCGGCATCTTTATGTGGTATGGGGCATGGTGTTGGTTATGCAAAGTTAGTTGAAACCTGTCTTGGCGAAGTGATTGATAAAGGTGAGTCACGCACCGATTGGATCCGCAGGCCATTAACCGAAGCGCAACTTGCCTATGCCGCAAATGATGTATTGTATCTGCATCAACTTTACCCTCAGCTTGAAGCTAAATTGGTCGCTCAGGGGCGCCTAAATTGGTTATATGAGGAAGGGGTGAGGATGACGGAAGGGCGGCTAGATACGCCAGATCTCGATACCGCTTATTTAAAAGTTAAAAATGCCTTTCAGTTGACTGAAATTCAATTGGCTTACCTGAAAGTACTTGCCAAATGGCGTCTTGAAAAAGCCTTAGCACGTGATTTAGCTTTGGGATTTGTGATTAAAGATCATGGACTGATTGCATTAGCTAAAAAACAGCCTAAAAGTATGACCGAGTTGCTTAAGCTAAACGACCTAACCGAGCAGGAAAAGCGTATTCACGGTAAAGAGATTTTGCGAGTAATGCAAACCGTGGATTTGGTCAATCTACCAGAGCTTGTCGATGTGCTTGCACTTAAGCCGGGCTATAAATCTGCTTTTAAGCTGATCAAAAACTGTTTGACTGAACTGTGTGAAAAGTATGAAGTTCCACTGGAAATGCTAGGTTCTAAGCGACATATCCATGAGTATTTACAATGGAGATGGGACGCAGAGCAGGGCGATTTACCGATAATCTTAACTGGGTGGCGTGGCGAAATCGCCGCACAATCCCTCGCAAAGCTTGACGTTTAGGTCTAACTGTCTAACTGAAAATCATGCAGCAAAAAGCGTCATCCTCACTTGAGGATGACGCTAAAACTCGACTTATCTGTCTGGTAAAGTCACGTTAAGTTCGAGTACCGATAAGTTATCGTCGTTCTGATCTAACTGCACAGACACTTGATCATCAGAAATCTGCACATACTTACGGATCACGGCAATAATCTCTTGTTTCATCTGTGGAAAGTAATCGGGGGTGTCCCGTTGTCCACGTTGATGAGCCACAATAATTTGTAAGCGCTCTTTTGCCATTACCGCAGTGCTAGGCTTTTTCTTGCTTTTGAAATAGTCGAGTAAAGACATAATTAGCTACCAAATATCCGTTGTAAGAAACCTTTCTTCTCTTCCGTAATAAAGCGTAGTGGGACATCTTCACCCAATAAACGCGCGACTGTGTCACTATAAGCTAAACCCGCATCACTTTCTTGATCGATAATCACTGGCACACCTGAGTTAGAGGCTTTCAGAACCGACTGGGACTCTGGAATAACGCCTAACAACTCAATAGCAAGAATTTCTTGAACATCATCAACACTTAACATCTCCCCCGATTTTACACGGCTTGGTGAGTAGCGAGTCAGTAACAAATATTCTTTTATCGGTTCTAGATTCAGTTCTGCACGGCGTGATTTGCTTTGCAGCATTCCCAGAATACGATCTGAGTCGCGCACTGAGCTGACTTCTGGATTAGTGGTCACAATGGCAATATCGGCAAAATACAGCGCCATCATTGCACCTTGTTCAATGCCCGCAGGTGAGTCACAGATAATAAATTCAAAGTCTTTGGCTAAATCGTCCAGAACACGGCCGACGCCTTCTTTAGTTAATGCATCTTTATCACGGGTTTGTGAGGCCGGTAAAACAAACAGTTTTTCGCAGCGTTTGTCTTTGATGAGTGCCTGATTAAGATTCGCTTCACCATTGATCACATTGACGAAATCGTAAACTACCCGACGTTCGCAGCCCATGATCAAATCTAAATTTCGTAAACCTATATCGAAATCGATAACAACAGTTTTGTGCCCTTGCATTGCAAGGCCAGTCGCAATAGCAGCACTCGATGTGGTTTTACCTACACCGCCTTTACCTGAAGTGACAACAATAATTTGTGCCATGTTTCTCTCTATCCTTTTTTCTGCCATTTAGAGGGGCAATGATTCAACCATAAGCGACTCGCCATTTAAGCGAATACAGCCGCTTTTATCTGAGCTATGTTGTTGTAGATTTTCAGCGAGCCAATATTGCCCTGCTATCGAAACGAGTTCGGCCTCAAGAGAGTGGGCGATGATGACGGCTGTGGGATCGCCCGCCGCGCCCGCCATGGCTTTCCCTCGTAATGCGCCATAGATATGAATGCTACCATCAGCAATGACTTCAGCGCCATTGCCTACCGCACCAAATATGATTAAATCCCCATTTTTTGCATAGACCTGCTGCCCGGAGCGGATATTTTGTTTAACGATTTTAGTTTGGCGTGGCGCAGGGGGAGGCGTTGTGCTTTGTTTACCCGCTTTGACTATGGCAAGACCTAAGTCTTTGGCCTGCTTACTGAGAACGGTTGTCGCGCCCGTTATCCCAACAATCACTAATTGACGAGAGAGCAGTAGTTCCTTGAGGCCATGTAAATTAAAATCATTATGCTGGATGGCACTGAGATTGACCACCAAAGGCGCGCCCAGAAAAAATTGTGGGGCTTGTGCCAATTTGCTATCTAATTCAGCCATGACTGCATTTAAGTCACTGCTATTAATGTGAAGCACTGAAAGAGTAAAAGAAGCTCCTTTTAACTCTAAGCTAGGTTTTGACATCCCGGCACTCTTCTTAAGAAATCATCAGTCGGTTCGCTGATTTTGCAATTAAATTATTAGGCGACCATGTTATAGTGTGCCCCATTGGCTGGCAAGTTTGAACTATTGGATATTTATACTCTTATGTTATGTACCGTTTATAAAAGTACCCGAAAGGCTGATACATATTTATTTGTGAAGAAACGAGATTGTTTTGACGATGTGCCTGAAGCCTTAATGGCAATGTTTGGTACACCTCAATTAGTGATGGTCTTTCCTATTGCGAAACGAGAATCTTTAGGAATGGCCGATATTCATAAAGTCAGAGCCGCGATCGATGAAAATGGCTACTACCTGCAAATTCCACCTCCTCAAGTTAATTTATTGGCTGAACATAAACGCAATCTTGGGCTCCAAGATTAGTCGATACAACAATTGTTGCCGGATGGGTCATTGAAAGGGTGATTAGATCCCGTTTGATTGATTGCGCGGTAATTCTTTTGGTATTTCTATTGTGTATTATCGTCAGTAGAGAATTCAGTATCCATGTATAAATTAGTGTAAAATAGCCCGCATTATGCGGGATTTTATTGAGAAGAAATCGTTGAACATGGCATTTTGGCAGAGCAAGACATTAGCACAGATGAGCCCAACTGAGTGGGAATCCCTCTGTGATGGGTGCGGAAAATGTTGTTTGAATAAGTTGATTGATGATGAAACAGAAGATCTGTATTACACCAATGCGGCTTGTTTATTACTGGATCATCAAACGGCGAGTTGTCAGCATTACACCGACCGTTTTTCCCATGTACCTCAATGCACAGTGATTTCAGTTGATAATGTCGATGAACTAACATGGTTGCCCGATAGTTGCGCCTATCGCCGGCTTGCCGCTGGGCGTGACTTGCCAAGCTGGCACCCCTTAATCACAGGCTCTAAAGAAGCGATGCATCATGCGGGGATGTCGATTCAAGGTAAAGTGATTGATGAGCGCAGGATAAAAGATATTGAAGATCATATCGTGTTGTGGCCGCTCAAGGATATTGATTGACCCACGATGAAAAACAAAGGGAGCGATAAGCTCCCTTTGTTGTTTTACCCACCTTATTCCGTGAAAATTACCCTGTAATGGTTACTTTTTCGATAATAATAGGTTCGCGCGGTACATCTTCATGGCCTGCGACTTTAGTGGTTTTGACCTTTTCAATTTGCTGTACTACCTCAAGTCCCGCGACCACTTTACCAAATACGGCATAACCCCAACCGTTGTTTGTTGTGGCCGTATGATCGAGAAAATCATTATTCGAGGTATTGATAAAAAACTGCGCCGTGGCGGAATGTGGGGCGTCAGTCCGTGCCATGGCAATCGTGCCTAAGGTATTGGAAAGACCTTTATTGGCTTCGTTGACTATGGGGTCGTGGGTCGGTTTTTCTTTCATCTTGGCGGTAAAACCACCACCTTGGATCATAAAGCCTTTGATCACGCGATGAAAAATAGTGTGCTCATAAAACCCTTCTTCACAATAACGGAGAAAGTTTTTGGCAGTGACAGGCGCTCGCTCAAAATCGAGTTCGATGCTGATATCCCCGATATTGGTAGTGAAAATAATCATAGTATTAGCTTCTATTCGATTGAATTACTTGGTTTTAGGTCCGCTGGCCCATGGATTAAAAGGGGCACCACTGTCCTGTTGTTTTGGACTTCCCTCTGCCGTTCTTGTTGGACGTAAAGTCGCGTTTGTCGTTGGCTTTGGTTGCGACTTTGCACTGCGATGCTTTTTCGCCTTAGCCGTTTCAAAAGTCCCTTCCTTTGCACTGCGGTAAGTTCCCGCAGCAGACTCTGTTGGGCGAAATGTTTTCTCCGGCTTATGTTTTGGCACAAAATCGAGAATGGAGATTGGCACTTCTTTTTTAGGAGCAAAGCCTTCGACTTCTTTACGCACTATAAGGTGACCTAAACGGCGCTCAATGGCACAGAGGTTCTTAAAATCATCCTTTGACACAAAAGATATCGCTTCACCATGCTCTCCTGCGCGGCCTGTTCGACCAATACGATGAATATAATCATCGGCTTCATCGGGCAAGTCATAATTCACAACGCGGGTGAGGGCATCGATATCGATTCCGCGTGATGCAACTCCTGTCGCCACTAAAAATGCCAGTTTACCGGATTTAAAATCGGCTAAAAGCTGCTCACGAACCGCTTGACTGCGGCCACTGTGGAAGGCTTCGGCGCTAATATCACGCTTTTCAAGCTGACTAACTAATTTGGCGGCACCTTGTTTGGTCTGGATAAAAATTAATGCTTGATCCCAAGCTTGTTCTTTAATCAGATGGCTGAGTAACGCAGACTTTTTATCCTTATCAACTGTGGTGAGCCACTGATCAATTTGTGGTGCAGTGGCCGTGTTTCGTGAAATTTCAATCTCAACAGGATTTTCAACGGCAGTTTTCGCTAATACTCGAACTTGCTTTGATAAGGTGGCAGAAAATAATAGGTTTTGTCTTTGTGTCGGTAATTTCTCGATGATTTTATTGATATCTTCAATAAATCCCATATCGAGCATTCTGTCAGCTTCATCTAGTACAAGTACTGAAAGCTCATCGAAATGGATCGCTCTTTGAGTATACATATCAAGCAGTCGACCCGGTGTTGCGACTAAGATATCTACACCTTCAATCAGTTTTTTCTTTTGAGGTGCGGCATCGACACCTCCGTACATCGCCATAGAGGTGAGTGGCAGATATTTAGCGTATTGGCGGATATTTTCCTCAACCTGAACGGCAAGTTCACGGGTCGGTGTAAGGATAATGGCACGTACACGTTTGGGGCGAATTTTTGGGGCATCAGCAAACATTTGCAATAGAGGTAACACAAAGCTGGCGGTTTTACCTGTGCCTGTTTGTGCAGCGCCGAGTACGTTTTTACCGCTTAGGATCACAGGTATCGCTTTGGTTTGAATGGGGGTCGGGCTTGCATAACCGAGTTCTGTGATGGCTTTTACAATCGGATCGCTTAATCCAAGTTTGGAAAATGGCATGGGGTGTCTCAAATAAAGAATGTCGTGGGCAAACTGTTAAAATGGGTTTAACAGTAAAGCAGGCTCATATTATAGCAGTAGCTATGGCAGAAAAGGCGAATATCTCAAATTCAGTAGCAATCGCTATCCATAATGTAAGCCGTATTCAGTCCTTTATTATTCAAATATCCCTTTAATAGTTGGCGCACAAATTTGTAACTGAGCATGTATTCGCGGGTAACATTGCTGCAATTATTGAGGCGATATGATTAACTTAGTGCATTTTTAACCAAGACTCATTTAGGTCACTTTGCTTGTTGCACTGTTCAAGTGATCTGGTTTAGCACCTTAGCTCGAATATCACAATATCGTTTATCACAATAATAAAGGACGAAAAATAATGAAAAAAACGACGCTCTCCCTTGCGATTGTATTATCGCTAGCTGGTCTTGCTGGCTGTCAATCCCAGACGAGTACAACGGTTCCTTCTACCTCTGGTGAAGTACAAGCCACATCATTTGAACAATTCAGCGCCGCATTTATTGACTCATTATGGGCGTTATCACCCACGTGGGCACTTTACAGTGGTAAGCATGTGAATGATGGCTACTTAGAGATCCCCGATGATGCTAGTCGAGCCAAGACCTTAGCTTTTGTGAAAGCACAACAGGCAAAATTGGCACAGTTCGATCAAAAAACCTTAACCTCTAATGAGGTGATTGATTATCACCTGATAGATAATTTACTGAATAGCCTAGCTTGGGATATTACCACCTTTAAATCTTGGCAGTGGGATCCAGCTAATTACAATGTTGCTGGCGGCTTTGCTCAAATCATCAATGAAAACTTTGCACCGTTGGATGATAGATTACGCTCAGTGCTCGCGAGAATGGAAAATATTCCTGCTTATTATGCTGCAGCTCAAGCCAATATTAGCCAGCCGACCCTTGAACATACCGAGCTTGCTGTGTTGCAAAATCAGGGCGCATTTTCGGTATTTTCTGATGATTTATTGAAACAAGTTGCCAACTCTGGCTTGAGTGATGCTGAGAAAGCATTATTCAAGACCCGTTTTGATGCGGCGACAGTGGCCATTAATAACCATATTTCATGGTTAAACAGTTTGGTGACAACGCTTAAAAAAGAGGGCACTCGTAGTTTTAGAATTGGTGAAGATTTATACGAGCAAAAATTTGCCTTTGATATTCAAGCTGGTATGACTGCAAAACAGCTTTATCAAAAAGCAGTCGCAGATAAAGACAGGGTTCAAGCTGAAATGGCAAAAATTACCGATAAGCTTTGGCCTCAATATTTCTCTACGCCGAAACCATCAGATAATAAAATTGCCATTCGTCAGTTGATTGATAAATTATCAACCAAACACGTTAAGCGTGATGAATTTGTAGACGAAGTCCGTAAACAAATTCCCGAACTTATCGATTTTGTTAATCAGAAAAAGTTAGTAACACTTGATCCTAACAAGCCCCTTGTTGTTCGTGAAACACCAGAATATATGCGCGGATATGCGGGGGCTTCAATTAGTGCCCCTGGTCCCTATGAAAAACTCGGTAATACCTATTATAACGTCACGCCACTTGATGGCATGACGGATGAGTCCGCTGAAAGTTACCTACGAGAATATAACCATTGGATTTTGCAGATCTTGAATATTCACGAAGCCATTCCAGGGCATTACACTCAGTTAGTTTATTCTAATGAATCGCCCAGCCTTATTAAAAGTCTATTTGGTAATGGCGCCATGGTTGAAGGCTGGGCGGTATACACGGAACGTATGATGCTCGAGGAGGGGTACGGGAATTTCGAGCCTGAAATGTGGTTAATGTACTATAAGTGGAATCTTAGGGTTATCTGTAACACTATTTTAGATTACAGCATTCATGTTAAAGGGATGACTGAGGCCGAAGCCATTGCTTTGATGATGGAAGAGGCATTCCAACAACAGGCTGAAGCAGAAGGAAAATGGCGCCGTGCAACATTAAGCCAAGTGCAATTGACAAGCTATTACTCTGGTTACCGTGAAATATATGATTTTCGAGAAGAGTACAAGCAGACAAAAGGCAAGGATTTTGATCTTAAAACCTTCCACGAACAGTTTCTAAGTTATGGTAGTGCACCCGTCAAATATATTCGTCAGTTGATGCAAGCTAAATAATCAATACTGACTCGTTTGGGTGACTACTGATAACGATAGTCACCCAAATGATAACGATATTCACCCAAAATCACAGTTTGACATCCTAACTGTAAATCAATGGCTGTAAATAGGGATATTGATTATTGTCATAATAATCAACCGAGCCATCTAATGATTGATGACGTTACATGGCGTAATACCAATATTTGTCATTACTATAACAGTGATATTCGAATTTAATTTGTCTATAAAAAGAGAGTTAAATTTCAGCAATAATGTTATTTATTTCGGGCATTTTCAGCCATAAGCGCTAACACATCCTCGTAGGAAATGTTAAATTCTCTTGATAAATTAATGATTCTTGTTTTATAAGTTTGGATGTTTTCTTTCTGAGCGAGTTGATGTTTCTTTTCTTCAACAAGTTCGTTGACGGTTTCTTGCAATATCAATAATCGACGTAAGCTATAGTCGAGAGATTTGATATATTTTCCCATCTGTTGTTTATTGCGTGCTTGCTCAAGATCCGCGGAGACTTTTTTATCATATCCATATTCATCAAGAGCTGCGATAGCACTCTGTAAATCAATATCAGTAGTCATTTTGTTTTCGCTTTATAACAAGGAAGTATAGGAATTTAATTACGAAATCACTTAGGTAGAAACCCAAGAAGGTGTCATGGGCTGTTAACTATCGCAGATTATAGTGGTTATGCCAATATTCACCAAGTGCTTAGTTGCTTAAAACCAATAAAAATGGGGGGTGTTTCTTATTTCAGCTTGTCGGGACTTAGAATTGTGAGTAGTCTAAAGTTTTAGTCTGCGCGGAGATACAAATGCTTGATCTATTACCAGATTTGTTCGACCACTACCCTTCAAAACTGACTTTATTACCCTTAGAGTTTAAGGCGTACGGTGGTAAGCGCCTGTTTTGGGGGGAAGTTGTAACGGTAAAATGTTTTGAAGATAACTCTAAAGTGAAGGAAATATTGGCCCAAGATGGTCATGGTAAAGTACTCGTTGTGGATGGCGGTGGCTCATCGCGTAGAGCATTATTAGGCGATCTTATCGCGCAAAGTGCTTTAGATCATAGTTGGCAAGGCGTTGTGATTAATGGGTATGTGCGTGATGTTGCTAGATTGGCGACCTTTAATCTAGGGGTGAGTGCTCTCGGAGCCATGCCCATTAAGACTGAAAAGCTAAATCAAGGACAAATCAATGTGCCTATCGACATGGGAGGCGTTATCGTTAAACCCGGCATGATGATTTATGCCGATGAGAATGGGATAGCAATCAGCGAGGAGTCGCTAAACTTTGCTTTTTTAAATTAAAATTCGCTCAAAATTCAAGATATTATTGATAAGGATGTTTGTATGAAACTCATTAAGTGGTTTTTAGCTATTCTGGTGACATTAGCCTTGTTAGTCACCCTATACCTTACCGTTTTCTTCGACCCTAATGATTTTAAACCCGAAATTGTTAATGCTGTGAAAAAACAAACGGGGCGTGAACTCGTTATTGCTGATGATCTATCTTGGACGTTTTTTCCTGCGCTTGGCATTAACCTTGGAGGCATTTCATTATCAAATCCTGAAGGGTTTACGCCTAAATCAATGCTTGATGTGAACAAAGCTGTAGCGGAAGTAGCCTTAATACCATTGTTTCGTAAAGAGATCCAAGTTGCTCAATTAAGTTTGGATGGCGCTAACATTAATCTTGTGACTCGTAAAAATGGCAGTTCCAGCTTAGATGGGCTAACGGGAACTGATCCCAGTGTCAAATCTAGCTCCACAGCTGCGCCTGCTTCCTCTCCAGCCCAACTTGCGAGTGTTGAAGTGGGTGGCGTGTCAATTACCAACACACAAATTAATATGATTGATGAGACAAAGGGCGAAACTCAAACATTCACTTTAGACAGTTTGACTTTAGGTACATTTTCTTTAGACAAATTTGCCCCTATTGCTTACGAATTCACTGCCACGTTATCCGATATGAAAATCACCAGTAAAGGTGAAGGTGAACTTAAGCTAAGTCGTGATTTTAATCAGTTGGTGATAGAGAAACTAAAAATCGACACAGTGGTGGAAGGCAATAGTATTCCCAATCAAAAATTGACTACAGCGTTAAGTGTCAATACCGAAATCGCCTTAGATAAAAAGCAACTATTGGCGGATATAACCCAGTTAAACGCTGCGGATATTAATGCTTCTGGTAAGTTAACGGTGAATTATGGAACAAAGGTTCCACAAATTAAGGCTGATTTCCAAGTTGGTGATATAGATGTCGATAGTCTCTTACCTAAATCAGAGGCAACAGCAAATGGCGCTCCAGTATCGGCAGGGGCTGAGCAAGCAACGGAGCCGGATCTTAGTGCACTAAAATCACTCGATCTCAGTGTTAAACTGGCGGTGAAATCAATTAAAGTCGCTAATTTGTCGACCCAAAATTGGTTACTCGATCTTGGGGTTAAAAATGGCATACTCGATCTTAAACAATTAACGGCTGATTTATATCAAGGAAAGTTATTGATGAGTGCTCAAGTTGATGCTCGCCAAACTGTCGCCAGTTATCAATTTGATAAACAAATAACAGGCGTGCAAATTCAGCCATTACTGAAGGATGCAGCCGATATTGACTTGTTAGCAGGGATGGCAAATTTCAATCTGAAAGGAAGAGGAAAAAGCTTACTTCCAGAGGCGCTAAAGAAAAATCTACTCGCTAATGGTCGTTTTGATATCACGGATGGTGCGCTTTATGGCGTCAATATTGCGCAGATGATCCGCAGTGCACAAGCTAAGTTAAAAGGTGATTTATCGGCTGATACGAAAGAAGAGCGTAAAACAGACTTTTCGAGTCTGACAGGCACTTTTTCATTGGAAAATGGTGTTGCTACGAATCCTGATTTATCGATGGCATCTCCATTATTGCGTCTTGCGGGTAAAGGGAATGCAAATTTAATAACAGAGGCCCTCGATTATCGATTGACGGCTAGCCTTGTTAACTCATTAAAAGGACAGGGAGGCAGTGAGAAAGATGCTCTTGCGGGGGTTGATATTCCATTAGCGATAACTGGCACTTTCCAAAAACCAGAGTATGCATTGGATACTCAAGCTTTATTGAATAATCAACTGAAGGAAGAAACGGATAAAGCGAAGGAAAAATTGAAAGATTCTCTGCTGAAAAAGCTTGGGGGTTTATAGTGGCGCGTGGTGCTTGTCTTATCTGTGCAAGTATTTTAATCAGTAGTCAATTGGTTGGCTGCTCGGCTCCCGAAATAGCAGATACAAATGTTTCCGCTATCACAGAGAACACGGCTGTTCAGTCGGAGTTTGTTCGTGCGGCGGATCCTGTGCTCGAGCTTGCTATGGGAGCCTCAAGATTAAAGGTCGAGCAAGTGAAATCTGATAAGGTACAAGGGCTACTACAGGGGGAGTTATTGTTTGATCCCTTTGTGGGAGTTAAGCAGCCATTAACGGTCACTTTTACCGTGACGAATCCACAATCTTATGCCGTGCCGTTACGATATAACTCGGGAATGACCGCGGATCTCTGGCTTGTCACTATGGAAGGAAAGCGTTTATGGGCTTGGTCGGATGAGATGATGTTCACACAGGCCATTCGTGATACTCGGCTTGATGCTGGAGCTTCTATAACGGAGAAGTTTATCATTCCTGAAAACATCCTTGCCGCTATTTCAACCGATGGGGCTCGTTTAGAAGCCCACTTTGCGGCCAAGGTCATTGAGTCAGAGGTGCCAGTTATGATCCCCGTGGTGGTGTTGCTTCAATGGGAATAACGGCGAGATTGTGTTGAATGTAGTACTGAAAAAGGCAGCGTTTCAAGGACTCGCTGCCTTTTTTGATTTATCTTTTGGGTTTGACCCGTCTTAAATAGCGTTGTCACTAAGCGTTTAATTTGCTTTCATCGACAACCAGTTTTAATACTTGGCCAGGTTGTAAGTATTGCGATTGAGTTAAGCTGTTCCATTCCAACAATTCAGTGACGGTGACGTTAAACTTGCTAGCTATTCGAGCCAATGAATCACCGGATTTTACTTTATAGCTGACGGTACGGGTTTTTTCGGTAGTTTCAGTGTGTTTAGGCGCTAAAACGGCCAGCTTTTGCCCTGTTTGCAGTTTGCTATCTTCCTTTAAGTGATTCCATACAGTCAGTTGTTTGATTGTCACATTATACTTTTTTGCAATTTCCCACAGGGTGTCGCCGGATTGCACTTTATGCGTCAGTTGAGTATTTGTTGAAGAGCGTAATTTCTTCGGTAATTTCTGGCTTGTCGATTGAGCGTATAACTGTTTATCATCCGCAGAAACTGGAATAATCAGGTGCTTACCTGCAACAATCGTATTGTTTTTCATACCATTAGCGGCGCGAATTGCTGCTACAGTTGTATGGTGCTTTTTAGCGATCACGCCAATACTGTCACCGGATTTGATGGTATATCGCAACCAGCTCATTCTTGCTTCGCTCTCTGTCTCCGCCAGTGCTTTTTTAAACTCTTCAGATTTATCTATAGGCAATACTAAGGTGTGTGGTCCCAAGGGCGACGTTGCCCAGCGATGATAGCCAGGGTTGAGTTTTTGTAATTCCATCGTTGTCATATTGGCAAGTCCTGCAGCCATAGCAAGATCAATTTGGCTATCAATATCAACAACTTCAATTGAGGGGGTATTCTCTATTGGTGCTAAAGTAATACCATACTCGTCGGCATGCTTAATAACCTCTGCAAGCGCGAGAAGCTGAGGCACATAGCGTTTAGTTTCTTTAGGTAGATTAAGTGACCAAAAATCCGTTTTTAACCCTTTTGCCTCATTATTTTTTATTGCATTGAGAACCCGTGATTCCCCAGAATTATAAGCTGCAAAAGCATAGAGCCAATTATTATTTGTTTTATCATAGAGATATTCCAACATATCCAATGCGGCAATCGTCGAGGCAGGTACATCACGGCGACCGTCATACCACCAGTTCATTTCTAATCCAAAATGATTGGCCATAGGTGTGGTAAATTGCCATAACCCCGAAGCAGCACTGGCAGAGGAGGCAGATGGGTCGAAGGCACTTTCGATAATGGGCAGTAGTGCAATCTCAATCGGAAGATGACGTTTCTCAAGTTCTTCCACAATCATATACATATAAGGAGCCGCACGCTCAGAAATAATTTCGAGATGTTTCGGATTCTTGATATACCAATCACGGTATTGATTGACTAATTTTTGGTCAGGGATAGGTAATTGCATTCCTTGACGAATTCGTTCCCACACATCGGTAATTTGCGCCGATTCAACCTCTGATGAGAGATAAAAGGGAGTGACGGTATTTGGTTTTGTGACGGCTTTAGCTTCTGGCTTAGTAACCTCAGGGTTATCCAATGTCTGACAACCCGCGAGTAGGGCAAATCCCCCTACTACAATATAAAGTGATACTCTCATGGAAAACGGTAGTCCTCTGTTAGTGCATTGTCAGTGCGCCATGCTTGTAGATTAAAAGCATGATTTTTAATAGGATAATGACAACACAGAGCGCAAAGTATTCACGCAAAAACGAGCCATTCTATGGGATCTTTTCGATCTTGTCCCTTAATTATCGTACATCTTGTAAGGCTATTTTTGACTTACATCATCAAAAGTGGAAAAAACTGTATAAATTTCAATCTAAAAACGATCGGTTGGTGCTAAAAAATATCTTTCCACTGCCGAAGGCGGGTAAAACAAGTGAGTTCATCTAGTTTGATAGGATCGGGATCATCAAAATGCTGTTTTATACTATCAATAATGCTTTGTTCTCCCACGCGCAAAAAAGGATTGATAGCTCGCTCCAAGGCAATACTTGAGGGAATTGTAGCGCTATTTTGAGCACGCATTTCTGTGGCTTTTTGCATATATGCCTGTAAATTTAGATTGTTAGGCTCGACTGTTAGAGCAAATTTAAGATTGGAGAGGGTATATTCATGGGCGCAGAAAACTCGAGTATTCGCAGGAAGTTTGGCTAATAGTGTAAGAGAGCTAAGCATTTGCTCCGCGGTGCCTTCAAATAGTCGACCACAGCCTGCACTGAATAAAGTATCACCACAAAAAAGCGCATCCTCAATGACATAGGCAATATGTCCAGCTGTATGGCCTGGCACGTTCAGCACTTGTATTTGAGCGTTAAGGAAAGGAAGGGTGAGTTCAGTTCGCATTTCAGGATTAAGTGGTACATTGACATGAGCAATATTTTCTTTTTGTGGTCCGTAAACCTGCAGTGTTTGTGATGAAGTTTGCTCAACGTAACGTTTAAGTTCCCCGACACCGCCAGTATGATCTTGGTGATGGTGCGTGAGCAAAATACCAGCGAGTGCTAACTGATGGGAGACCAGATAGGCAATAACGACCTTAGCATCACCAGGATCGACAACATAAACCTGCGAGTGGGGAGTTTGTTGTAACACCCAGATATAATTGTCATTAAAGGCTTTAATCGCTGTTATAGTGAGCATAGAACCACCTTATGGCTGTATTTCAATTTATAGATAAGGTTATTATCCACAAGTCGATACACCTTGGCGACTTTTGCCATAATGGCATAGTGTTCTGTACATGGTTATATCAGTCAGCAAGGGTTTGGTTGAATTGCTATCGTACAAGGGTAATGGAGAAACGTTGTGTCGTATTTCAGTGCTGAATGCAAACCTGAACAATGGGAAGATTTACCCAATGGTGCTGCGCTAGAATTTGCAGTGGCAGAGAAATTAGCTCACTGGTGGCCGCGGGTATTTGGTTATCATTTACTAAAGCTCGGCCCCTTAAGTGCTGCCTTATCCAGTATGGAATCTCCTGTCGCGCATCACTTTTCCTTATCTTCAAGCCAAGATGCTTCAATTATTGGCGATTTTTGTCATCTTCCCCTGCAAAATGGTGTGATTGACGCTGTAGTGATGAGTTTACTGCTGGAATTTGAACCTGATCCCTACCGTATTTTACGTGAAACTGACCGAGTACTTATCGCTGGTGGCTATTTATTTATTGTGGGATTTAACCCGCTAAGCCCTGTTTTTTTAGGTAAATTGTGGCCTAAATATCAAGATTGTTTACCTTGGAATGGCCGTTTTTTTATGCCATCACGGGTGAGGGATTGGCTCGGACTTTTAGGATATCAAGTGGTAAGTGATGAGCGTTTGGTATACCACCCTTTGATTGGTGAATTTAATGAAGGACGTTTTCTACAACAAACATTAGCATCTTGGTTGCCTAGCACTGGGAGCTTATATTTGATCGTAGCGCGTAAGCTAGAATCCCCATTAACCCCGATCCGTGATAAACGTAAAGTATTACAGCCTAACTGGAGCACCGCATCAAGCGCAGGCCGTTCTGGACATTTATCGGAACATTCCAAATAACCGCGTGTAAAAACGAGTATGATATGCGAATAACCTTGAGGCAACTGGCTGTATTTGAAGCCGTAGCGCGAAGCGGTCAGGTTGCTAAAGCCGCGGAGCAAGTTAACCTTTCTCCTCCAGCGACTTCTATGGCATTGGCAGAATTAGAAAAACAGCTAAATGCTAGACTTTTTGAACGAATTGGCAATCGTTTACAATTAAATTCCCAAGGCAATTTGTTACTACCTCTGGCAACGGATTTATTACATAGAGTCGAGCAGATTGAACAAGCTTTTACTCAGCAAGATGGCGATCTTATTGGGCATTTAAGCGTGGGGGCTAGCTCGACAATCGGTAATTATTTACTCGCCAAAGCAGCAGTGGCTTTTTGTCAGCAACATCTTCAAACCCACGTGGATGTCGCAATCACAAATACCCAAGATGTGATCCAATCGGTAGCACAATTTCGTTCAGAAATGGGCTTTATTGAAGGCTATTGTACTGATAGTCGATTGAAGGTTGAGGTGTGGCATAAGGATACATTACTCGTGTTTTGTCATCCTGCGCACCCGCTTGCTGGCAAAATCGTAAAACCTGCCGCACTAAAAGGACAATCTTGGGTGCTACGAGAAGAAGGATCTGGCACTCGAGAATATTTTGTTAATGCTGCCAATGAGTTAGATATACGTCCCGAGGCTAAATTCTGCTTTTCTACGCCGGATGCGATTAAACATGCTGTCAAGCAAGGTGCAGGATTAGGCGTATTATCAGAGCTTGCTCTAGATAAGGAGATAAGCCGAAAAGAATTGGCGATGGTGACAGTTGAAGGGCTGGTCCTAGAGCGGCAGTTTTATCGCATTACCCATAAAAGCCGTCAAGCGACCTCTTTAGGGCAAGCGTTTGTGCAGTTTTGCGGGAATTTCTTCAATATTGCTCACTAGGGTAAATACGTGACATCTGAAGTGATATCAACTGAAAGCCCCTCTAACGCTATATGGGAAGGAGGCTTTTAGAGATTGATACCACACAATGTTTACGATAAGTGAGTGCGTAAAACAGAATATTTATTATCTCGTTATCTCTAGTGATTTAGAGGAGTGTGCTTAAGGTTGATAACCTTCATCGATTTGGGTTGGATTCGCTTCAGCCGCGGAGCGTGCTAGGATATCACAACGCTCATTTTCAGCATGGCCAGCGTGGCCTTTTACCCATTGCCAATCGATAGTGTGCATTTGCGATACTTTATCTAAGCGTTTCCAAAGATCCACATTTTTGACAGGCGTACGGTTTGAGGTCATCCACCCTTTTTTCTTCCAACCGTGGATCCACGTCATTATGCCTTGGCGCATATATTGACTATCACTGGTAAGAACGACTCTGCAAGGTTCTTTAAGACTTTCTAGGGCGATGATTGGTGCCAACAATTCCATGCGATTATTGGTGGTAAGTGCAAAACCGTCGGACATCTCCTTTGTATGACCCTTATAATTCATTACAATGCCATAGCCACCGGGGCCGGGGTTGCCTAAGCAAGAGCCGTCAGTGAAGATGTGGATCAGTTTTCGTTCAGTCATCAAGTTGTTACCATTGCCGTGAATTTCGGCCGAGTATAACCAAAAATTGTCATAAGAAGCGCATAAAAGTATGAATATTATTTCAAACGCCAGCCGCCAGATTGTGTTGGATACAGAAACTACAGGTATGAATCAAGGCAGCGGTGCAGTCTATTTGGGTCATAGAATTATTGAAATTGGCTGTGTAGAGGTTATCAATCGTCGGCTGACTGGACGTTACTTTCATCAATATATCAACCCAGGACAGGCCATTGATCCTGAAGCGATAGCTGTCCACGGTATTACCGATGAGAGAGTTGCAAACGAACCACGTTTTCACCAAATAGCACAGCAATTTATTGAATTTATTGATGGTGCTGAAATCGTGGCCCACAACGCAAACTTCGACGTGAGCTTTATGGATCACGAGTTTTCGATGTTGCCTTCTAAAGGCCCGAAAACGATGGATATCTGCGATATTCTCGATACTTTAGAAATAGCTAAATTTTTACATCCGGGGCAAAAAAATAACCTTGATGCCCTGTGTAAGCGATATGGTATTGATAACTCACGTCGTCACTATCACGGCGCATTACTCGATGCCGAGATCCTTGCAGATGTCTACCTGATCATGACGGGTGGGCAAACGAAGTTTAATTTATCTAACGAAGAAGTAGGACAGGAAGCAGGGGGGATCCAGCGGTTTGCTCCCAATTCACTTAATCTTAAAGTGATCTCAGCATCGGCCGATGAACTAGCTATGCACGAACAACGCCTTGATTTAGTCGCAAAATCGGGAAAATGCCTCTGGAGAGGATAAATAATCTGTTATGACGATTTCGCTTCCTACGCCCCTATTCAACACTGTTTTAATGCTCGGCACTTTATTGCTTGGCTCCAACGCTTGGGCTGCTAACCCGCCAGCACCGGAGAAGTCTTCAACACCGATGATTAAAGTGGTGCCATTAGAAACGGCATCTGAGCTTAAAAATCGCTTTAGAGTCGACCATATGGTTAGCAGTATGACGCTATTGATTGAGCGTGAGTATGGTTCAGCGCCTGTGGTCATAGTGTTGCCAGATGGCAGTAAATGGTATGCCAATCGTCACCCTGAGACGGTAAAATGGGTTGATGGTATTACAGGTGACATCATTCATATTGAATCTCCGCCAGTGGGCCCATGGCAACTGTTGGGGAAAGTGGTGCCGACTTCAACCATTAAGAAAATCTCCAAGCTTGAAATTGAAGTGCAAGCACTGCCGCAGCCGCTATTTCAAGGCGAACAAATTAAGATCATTGCTCAACTGATGGGTGATGCCGAGCGTGTTCGTATGCCTGGTTTAGATTATTTAGTGGAATGGACAGCGCATTTTGTGAGTAAGCATCGTGCAGGTGATGAAAACTTTGCCGTTGGGGATATTATTGTTGGTTCCTATAAAGATAACGGTGAGAGTTTTGATGAAAAGCCTGACGATGGAATTTTCACCAGTAATATCAATATTAAGCAACCATGGGGAGAATATGATTTTGTGGTTAAAGCACGTAATAACGTGTTTGAGCGCCAAGTGTCATTTCCTTTTAAGCTGTCGCCACGACCGATTAATGCCGAAGTGCTCATTCCTGATGATCCTTTAACGGGTCAATGGAAAATCATGCTTCATGCCGATAACAGTGTCCTACAGTTGGCAGAGACACACTTTTCATTTGAGTTAGTCGGGCCTGCGGGATTGCAGCTTCCCATTATACTCAACGGGTTAACAGAGCCTAATACTGAGTTGCCATTACCGCCAATGTCTGAATTTGGTAGTTACCGCATTAAAGGTTTTGTGGCGACAACCACAGTAACAGGGCGGGAGATAGTGATTGATCTACCAGAACTCTTTTTCAATTTAGTTCAGCCGCCAGAGCCTCCCCCGAGTGCTGAAGAACTTGCGGCTGTGGCCGCACAACAAGCGGCAGAAGAAGAAGCTCTTGCAAAAAAGGATGCCATCTTTTGGATTATTACCATTAATGCAGTCTTACTGGTTTTAGGAATTGTGGCATTGGTTGTATGGCGTAAACGTCAAAGCCTTGCTCAAGCACTGGCCGCCGCAGAGCAGCGTCTTTTAGATGAAGCAACGGAGAATAAATCAGCGATGCCATCCTTCGATGAAATTGATCTTACTATGCCTGATGAATTTGATAGTAAGGAGCGTTAGTTGAATTTTAACCTGTAGCGGCTGAAATATTGTAATGACGTAATATTTTACTCTTAAATCAGATGGTTTCAGTCAGTGTGGCGAATTTTTAACTAAACGATCTCAGAGTGTGAAAAAAACGGTTGACGCTCGTTAAACCCATCCGTATTATGCTGTGCAACTTGAGTGGAGCGGTAGTTCAGTTGGTTAGAATACCGGCCTGTCACGCCGGGGGTCGCGGGTTCGAGTCCCGTCCGCTCCGCCAGTCAAGTATTTGAAAATAGTCTATAATGTGACATTATTATAGCTATGAAACGGTAGTTAAGTTGGTTAGACTATCGTTTTGACATCGGCGGCATGTCACGTCGGGGTTAGCGGGTTCGATACTCGTCAGATAATGGATACGGAAGAATTTGGAGCGGTAGTTCAGTTGGTTAGACTATCGTTTTGACATCGGCGGCCTGTCACGTCGGGGTTAGCGGGTTCGATACTCGTCAGATAATGGATACGGAAAAATTTGGAGCGGTAGTTCAGTTGGTTAGAATACCGGCCTGTCACGCCGGGGGTCGCGGGTTCGAGTCCCGTCCGCTCCGCCAAATTGCAAAAGCCCCATCGAAAGATGGGGCTTTTTGCTTTTCTATTGTACTTATTTTTATTACGTTATCCTAAACTTCAACGATAAATCATCGAGCAAGATTTATCGTTGTGCCTGTGGTGCGTTGGTAATAATCACTTCAACTCGACGGTTTTGCTGGCGACCACTAGCGGACTCATTATTTGCAACCGGAAAGCTTTCACCTTTACCTTGGCTGCTGAGTCGACTGGATTGAACTCCTTGTGCCTGCAAAAAATTGCTAACACTATCAGCCCTGCGCTCCGATAGGCCAAGGTTGTACTCCTCAGTACCTACGCTATCGGTATACCCTTCAATGATGGCGCCACGTTGTGGATATTTACCCAGAAAGGTTGCTAGGTTTGTGAGATGCTGACTCGTCGATGACTTAAGATTGGCTTTTCCAGTATCGAATAAGACATCGCCCAAGGTCACAACCCAACCACGTTCTGACTCTCGGGCATTAAGTAGAGCAAGCTGTGCTTGTGCATCATCACTTTCCTGGCGAGCATCTGCTGCATCAGCACGGGCTAGGCGCGCATCCTGATGCGCTTGATTGGCCTCTGTCGTCCTTGCATCGAGTCTGGCATCATCACGGTTTTTTGCGAGAACCTTTTGCTGATCCTCTGCAAAGCGACTTTGCGCTTGGGCTAAGGCAATGTTGACTTTTCGGTCAGCAACAAACACGAGATGTTGTGATAGTTGCTCGTTTTTTACTGGTTGCTCAGCGGCACGTACCGCTTCTTCGGCTTGACTGATTGCAGCAGGTGCGAGGATTGCCAGCTCATTCTTTGCTTGCAGAGTGTTAAGTTCTGCACGTATATCGCTGATGCCTTCAGCCATCTTAGGTGCGCTGCTGCAGGCTGCTACTGTGGTCAGCAGCAGGCTATATGACAGCAATTGACGGCTAAAACGCAAGGGGGAAACCGACGAAGCTTTAGGCATTTTCATTGCTGAATTCCTTTTGTGCGGCGCAACATTTCTTGTTGCAGAATGCTGATGTTGTTTTTCATTTCATCATTGACGCTGTTGGCTTGTGCCAGTTCAGCACGGGCTAGCGCAAGCTCTGCGTCAAGGCTTGCCTCAATGGCATAACGATCGGCGTTGACGGTATCCTTTTTTAACAATGCACTGTTTGCGGCTTGCAGTTTCTGCCTAGCCTGTGCAAGTTCATTTGATGCATATTGACCCGCTCTTGCTTGTTCGACACGAGCAATGGTTCGTTCTGCACGTTCCATTTCTGCCGTTTTAGCCAAAGGGGATGAACTGCAGCCGCTAATCGCTATAGCAATGAAGCCTGCTAATAAAAAGTGCTTTGCTCGTAGCAGACTGATTGATAACGGTTGTGGTTGTTGATTTTTTTTGATGTTCATTTGTAACTCCTTTACAAGACACAAACTACCGAGTGTGGTTCTAACGTCAGTTATCCAACGATTCACCGTTAATCATATTGGTGAATAGCACTATTTTTGAGAGTGTCGATATTGATTAGAATGTTAATGCTTTGGATGTGACACTTTTAACACCACGGATATTCTGTGCTGTTTCAACAGCTAATGATTGTTCACTGCCGCTGGCAACTTTACCTGTCAGTGTTACTATGCCGTTATTGGTGCTGACATCAATGTCAGAGCCATTAATATTGCTTGAATACATAAAGCTGGATTTTACTTTGGCTGTTATCCAACTATCTGAAATATTGTGACTTTCTGTTTCATTTTTCAGTTTTGCTTTTTCGTCTTTGCTTACCGTTGCGCTTTGAATTTTCAAATTATTGGTGACTGATTTTACGCCGCGAGTATTGAGTGCCAATCGATGAGTAATGTCTTTTGCATTCTGGTTGTTTACAGTGCCATTTAGCGTGACTCGTCCGGATTTAGTCATGACTTCTGTGCCGACGTCATCGACATCTTTATTCCATTGCAATTTAGAGCGAATAGCGGCCGAGATATTGGCATCATCAATTTTGTCACCAAAACCATTTGAGTTAGCTTTCGGCATGTAATTAGCGTCAACGACTATCTGGTTATCAACATCTTTAATACCTGATACGCCCTGAGCGATTTCACCCGCGAGTTCTTTGCTAATTTTTTCGTCCACTTGACCTGTCAACACTGCTTTACCTTTTTGTACTGTGACTTTTAGATCATTAGCGCGTAAATAGGGGTTGAGGGCATAACTTGTTGCAATTTGGCTTTCTTGGCGTACATCATCCATTGCTTTCGTTGCCGTATCAGCGGCTGATGCTGACTGTAGTGGTGACAGGGTGAGTAAGATGGCTAAGGTAAAAATAAATTTGCGATACGATAAATTCATGATGGTACTCCCTAACAGAAAGAGAACCAGTGCAGCAATAGCGACACTGGCCTAAGCTAAATACGGTTGTTATTCAGTACAACCGCAAGGTTTAGCATTTACATTTATCAATAAAGCTTTTTACCTGTTTGCTCGAGTCATCTCGGCTCAATGAATAATGCTTTTGCACGAGTTCATTTAGGTTGGCTTCATTGCCGTTTGATTTAACCAATTCAGCTTCGCTGATTTTGCTCCAATTACCTTTTGCTGCTTGGATCTGGTCTTGCCATTTACCGTTAAAGGCATCTTTTTGCTGATTTTCGGTATTTTTGCTCGTGCCAACCTCCTGTTTGTCTTTATCTCCTGCGATAATTTTGCCAGTTTGGTTGTTGCTAGCGGTGACCGGAGGATTGGCTTTGTTGGTTTTAGTATTCTGTTCATCTTTAACGATGGTTTTATTTTGTTCAGTGAATTTATTCATATAAACCTCAAGTAATCCGGTGCAGTGCAAGAGTGCATGAACCGTATATTCAGAATGACCTGTTAAATATTGAACGTCTGTGCGTTAGCGCGCATGCAGTCCGTGACATTAGCATTTAGATGTAGGCACTTTGTGGATTTAAAGGAAAGTCGTTTGATGATAAGTGCAAGGAATTGCGGTGGTTGTGCAGGCGTTTGGGATTGGCAGTATCAGTACACGCTATCCTTGCGTATCTAGTTTTGATGACTGCCCGATTTATTTAGGGTGTACCACAGACAGCTTTGCTATCTGAAGTCTGAACTTTCACCTTAGTAAAATAGGGTTTTACAACGGTAAAGTTTATCTAGAGTATGTATGACTGAAATAGCCTGCGAGGTTGACTATTTTTTAGTGCCATTTTTTTGTGGCATCAGACGTTCTGACTCCTGCTTAACGACTGAGTAACATTCACAACAGGTTTGCTCCAGCAATTTGCGGTTCAGTACCTCAATATTACCGCGACTGTAATTGATTATTCCCATTCGTTGCAGTTTTCCAGCAGCATCGGTGACGCCTTCTCGGCGTACGCCAAGCATATTGGCAATTAATTCCTGCGTCATCAATACGCGATCATCCGATAGCCTATCGATAGAGAGTAACAGCCAGCGACATAGTTGCTGTTCAATACTATGGTGGCGATTGCAAACTGCCGTTTGGGCCATTTGGGTGAGCAATACTTGGCTATAACGTAGCAAGAGGTGGAGCAGAGCACCATGGCGGTTAAATTCGTCTTTGAGCCGTTGACCAAACAACCGATAGGCAACGCCAGCGCTTTGTACTACGGCTCGACTCGTGGTGCTTTCTCCCCCCATAAACAGTGCAACGCCGACCATGCCATCATTGCCAACGACTGCAATTTCAGCAGATGCACCATTTTCCATCACCATAGAGCAGTGAAATAATGGAGTCCAGTGGAAAATAGACATAACGCAGCTTCGAGCCAGCTTCGCAGACCACGTCACCAAGCTCTAATGACACTAGTTCTAGATGCGGGAAAATACGCTGTTTGACTTCATCAGGTAAGTCGTTTAGTAACCGGTTGTTTTCGGGGGGGGGCATTAGCCTTTTTCAGTGCCTGTTCTGGCACCGCTTTCAATTGTTGTGTGTCCATGACTTATAGTGTGTCCTTGTGCTTTAGTGTCGTTTATAGAGGTTACAGCGCAAAGTATCAATGCTATGTACGCTAGCGCACATAATGGCATTTTTGTTGGTTTGTGGAGTAAAAAAGATACGGTTAAGTACGCATTAAATGATAACAACTGCAGCAACGAGCCAGCAGACCTTGTCTGTCGAGGATATATAACCGCCCACGGTTATATGAAATACAGCCGCTGGCCTGCAATTCTCCCGCGGCCTCGGTAATACTGCTTCGCCTAACACCCAACATATCAGATAAAAACTGATGGGTGAGAAACAGCTCATTAGTCTGTATGCGGTCATGACTCATTAATAGCCAGCGTGCAAGCCGAGATTCGACTGAGTGAAAATGTGCGCAGACGGCATTTTGTGATAATTGGCATAATAATTGGTATAGGTAAGTTTCCAATATCTGTCTCAGACTGCTGCTTTGAGCAAGTAAGTCTTCAAACGTTGCAATTGGGATACGCCAAGCTTTACCTGAACCTTGGATAATTGCCTCAGAAGGGACTTGTCGAGTGCTCAACAACGTTGTTGCACCAAGCATGCCTTCATAGCCAATTAAGCCCATTTCTAATGCAGGGTGTTTTGGTAGTTTAGCGATCAATGAAATAAATGCCGTTAACGGAAAATAAACGTATTGATATGACTCCCCTGGCTGACACAGTAAATCAGCGAAGTTAAGTTGGACTAATTTAGCTTGTGATAATAATTCAGCTTGCTCTAAAGCGGGTAGGTGATGGATCAATTGATTCTGAACCTTTGGTGCTAGTGTGTTTTGAATTATTGTTGACATTGCTATTCCTACCACTGGTGGTACAGGCCTAACACCAGAAAATCTGCTGCAAAAAAGAAGATCCGTAACACCAGAATGGGCTACGGAATGATTGACGTTAAATAATTCTCTGTCTAGTTGAGGTGGAATGAAGGGTTATTTTAGTTGCATATCGTTTTTGACTGAAATGACACCAGGGACTTTGCTTGTCAATTTGACTGCTGTATTGATATCTTCGCGTGATTTGACAAATCCGCTGAGCTGAACCACACCTTTAAATGTTTCAACATTAATCTCAGCTACGCTCAAGCTTTTTTCACCTAGAATTGCAGCTTTAACTTTAGTCGTCACCACACTGTCGTCGAAATATTCGCCGGTGCCTTCTTTGTTGTAATTGGAGCTGCAACTGGCGACGGCGACTAGCCCAATGGCAAGCAGAAAGATGCTTAACACTTTAATTGTTTTCATCAGATTATCCTTTTGATAAATAGTAAGAATGATAATGGCCCATTAACTGATGCGACCGGTTAACAGCAATATAATCAGCACCAGTAGCACTATGCCTATAACGCCACCGGGACGATAACCCCAGTTGCGGCTATGAGGCCAAGTGGGGAGCATGCCGAGAAATAACAAAATTAAAATAATCAATAATATAGTAGCAATTGACATGGCGAGTCTTCCTGATGTCGGAGCAATTCTTGCACCGGGTAATATCAAGTTTGTACCCTAATAAACCGTATGTCGGTACGCTGGCGCACGTATAGGAAGTGATGAATTGACTTGTTTCATTGTTATCTCCATATGACCCGATAAGCGGTATGCCGAACAGAGATTGTGATTGCAGGGGGACATACTTTGACCAATGTCCGTTGACGGACATGTTCAGTAGAGCCCAAGGTTTGGTGCTTCACTTATCCAGTTGCTCAGTTCCATGGGCAGCGCTACAGAGGTCAACAAAATGAATTATCATGATCGCGATATTTACGGTATTTACAAGAATCCCCAGTTCGCCGAGACATTATCGACACAGGGACCCGGTCCATATCTGATGGGTGCTGAAACTCTGATCGGCAACAGTGTTGTTAACCATGCTGATGAGACCTTAGGGGACATCAAAGAAATTATGCTTGAAGTTGGAACTGGCCGTGTCGGTTATGCGGTACTGTCATTCAGTACTTACTTTGGTTTTGGAGAAAAGCTTTTTGCGGTACCTTGGAAAATGCTGACTCTTAATACAGAGAAAAAATGTTTTGTTATGGACATATCATTAGAACGACTAAAAACGGCGCCAGGTTTTGACAAAGGTCATTGGCCTAATATGACAGATGTTGAATGGGGAAAAAATCTGCACGATTACTATGGTAGTCAGTGGGATTAACAGATAGTAAAGCAGGGGATTTCTTCCCCGCTTTTTCAATTCAACCAATGAATAGCTGATAAGACCGGACGAGTTGATTGTAATCATCCCGTTAAAATACATTCTATTTTTCAGGGGTTGGTTTGTACCGTTACAATGTGGGAAGATACTTGACTAAAGAGTCTTGACCAAAGTGAAGCGTTAGCGTTTAGTGATGAACAAAAGAAAGGAGGCTTATACAGCCTCCTTTCTTTGTGTGATAACCAATCCTATGTGGCTATTAGGCTGCGCGCTCTTGTGAAGTAGCAGAAACTACTTCTGGACGCAGTTCTGCTGGGTCAAAGTCATCCACATTGATTGACTTCATGCGGCCAATCTCGGCTCTTTCCAACAGTTGTATTTCGCTATCGCTCAATACCCCTAAGGCTTTGCCTTCAGCGGCCACTTTATCTAACCACATAAAGGGTAGACGTTTACCACTGGCTTTACAGACTTTGTCGAATAAAGGTTCGGCAGCCAGAATATCCTTAAGCGTTTGCTCTTGAATACCTACAGCATTGTGCTCCGAGTTAGTCCAGAACTGGCCTTTACCTAAACGATCACGACTTTCACAGGGTGTTTGCATGATCTTAGCGACTTTATGATCTAACACATCGCTTGGGCGTTTCAGTGGACGACCGAATGGGAACATCACCACACGTAATACGCCGCCAAGGCCCATAGGGAAGTTATCCAGTAAATCGTCTAAAGAAGCTTGCAGCTTGTACAGCGCATCTTCAACGGCCCATTGTACTAATGGCAAGTCGTCGGTTTGACGGCCTTCATCTTCATAGCGTTTCAGTGTGGCTGATGCCAGATACAGTTGACTTAATAAGTCACCTAAACGGGCAGAGATACGTTCTTTACGTTTAAGGTTACCACCCAACGTTGCCATGGCTAAGTCAGAGAGTAGGGCAAGGTTGGCACTGAAACGATTCATATGTTGATAATAACGCTTGGTTTTATCTGAGTAAGGCGCGTTTGAGAAACGGCTCGATGTCAGACCTAACCAGAAGCTACGAACAAAGTTACTGGTCGCAAAACCAATATGACCGAAAATTGCCGCATCGAAATTGGCTAAACCTTGACCCGACTGAGTATCAAACGCGGATTCCATTTCGGCAAGCACGTACGGATGGCAACGGATCGCGCCTTGGCCGTAGATGATCATCGAACGGGTGAGGATGTTTGCACCTTCAACAGTAATTGCGATAGGCGCAGCTTGGTAACCACGGCCTAAATAGTTATTCGGGCCAAGACACACGCCTTTACCGCCATGAATGTCCATGGCATCGATGATACATTTCTGCATTCTGTCGGTCAGGTGGTATTTCACTATTGCAGAGATAACCGATGGTTTTTCTCCTAAATCAATACCTGTCGTTGTTAGCGAAGTGACCGCATCCATTAGGTAGGCGTTGCCACCGATGCGAGCCATTGGTTCTTCAATGCCTTCTAACTTACCAATGGGCAGTTTGAATTGACGACGAATGCGCGCATAGGCACCCGTTGCCAGTGCTGCGGTTTTCACGCCACCCGCAGAGTTAGATGGCAGCGTGATACCACGACCCACTGATAAACATTCCACCAGCATACGCCAGCCTTGACCAGCCATTTTCGGGCCGCCAATGATGAAGCTTAATGGTACGAATACTTCGTTGCCGCGAGTCGGACCGTTTTGGAACATACAGTTGAGCGGGAAGTGACGACGACCCGTTTCAACACCTTCAACATCGGTTGGGATCAGTGCGCAGGTAATGCCGAGCTCTTCTTTATCACCAAGTAGATGATCAGGATCGCGCAGTTTGAAGGCTAAACCTAATACAGTGGCAACCGGTGCTAAGGTGATATAGCGTTTGTTCCAGGTTAACTTCATACCAAGAACTTCTTCGCCTTCCCATTGACCTTTACACACGATACCAAAATCAGGAATCGAGCCTGCATCGCTACCAGCTTCTGGGCTGGTCAGAGCGAAACAGGGCACTTCTAACCCTTTGGCTAAACGCGGTAAATAATGGTTTTGTTGCTCTGGCGTGCCGTAATGTTGCAATAGTTCACCAGGGCCTAAAGAGTTCGGTACACCAACAGTTGAAGCTAACTCACTGCTGACGCCTGCTAGTTTTTGCAACACACGGGATTGTGCATAGGCTGAATACTCTAAACCGCCGTATTTTTTCTTGATGATCATAGCAAAAAAGCCATGATCTTTGAGGTATTGCCATACTTCTGCAGGTAAGTCAGCGAGTTGGTGTGATACCTGATGTTGGTTTACCATGCGGCACACTTCTTCTACAGGGCCATCGAGGAAGGCTTGCTCATCTGCACTTAAACGCGCAACTGGGTAGTTATGGAGTTTTTTCCAGTTCGGGTTACCTGCAAACAGATCGGCTTCCCACCAAGTGGTACCGGCTTCAATCGCTTCTTTTTCGGTAGAAGACATTTCAGGCATGATGCCACGATATATCTTCATCAGTGGGCGACTGATTACATTTTGTCTAAATGCACTGATGTTAAGTGGCAAGGCAATCACAAGGAAAACGATCCAAGAGATAGGGCCGACAACATCGAGTGTCCATCCTGCTGTCATCACAACAGCGGCTGCGATAGTGGCAGTGAGCAAAGAAACCCGAAGGTAAGCTAGGGCTCCTAACACTAAGATCATAGCGATGATCCAAAGTAGGGTAGTCACTGTAATTCTCCTTAAGTATGACCGAGTGCCAACCACAGGTCATAGCGAGTTTTATTGATGGCGATCACAATTATAGTTTGTGGTCAGACCTGTGTCGCATAAAAGTTAAACCTAAGAGAATTTTAATACAAGCATTTTTCAAACAATTGTTTAAATTTTTTGTCAGATCTGATCATTCCACAAATGTCATCAACTAGTTACAATGCAAAACCGTAGAGAGTTGAGAGCAAATAGGCGAGAGATATGTGTGAATTACTGGCGATGAGTGCCAATGTGCCGACCGATATTGTGTTTAGTTTTACGGGATTAGCACAACGTGGTGGGGTAACGGGTCCCCATGTTGACGGTTGGGGTATTACTTTTTACGAAGGGAAAGGTAGCCGCACTTTTAAGGATGCTTGCCCGAGCAGTGAATCCCATATTGCAAAATTGATCCAATCTTACCCCATTAAGAGTGAAGTGGTGATAAGCCATATTCGCCAAGCCAATCGCGGTTGTGTGTCTTTGGAAAACACGCACCCTTTTACCCGCGAACTATGGGGGTGTTATTGGACTTATGCTCATAATGGTCAATTGACGGATTATCAGGATATGTTTCAAGTCTCGCGCTATCAGAGCGTAGGCGATACCGACAGCGAACTCGCTTTCTGCTGGATTTTAGAACAAGTTGCCCAAAAGTTTGGTGATGCTAAACCCCAAGATATGCTGGCAGTATTTCATTTTGTTGCGACTCTAGCCGAACAAATTCGAACCTTAGGCGTGTTTAATATGATCTTAAGCGATGGTGAGTATTTGATGAGCTATTGCAGCAACAACTTGTGCTATATCACGCGCCGCGCGCCGTTTGGCAAAGCGAAACTGATCGATACGGATGTAGTGATTGATTTTGATAAAGAAACAACCCCCCATGATGTCGTGACAGTGATTGCCACTCGGCCATTAACTGAAAATGAGAACTGGCATGTGATGCAGTCTGGCGATTGGAAGTTATTTCGATTCGGTGAGTTATTGGTTGATTGCTAATGTTGCCAAGTGTTTTATCTTACATGGTTACAGTTCAGCGATTATCTGCAATAACGCACTGTTTATTTTAAATTATTCGCATATTGAGGGTGACAAACTCCGCATTAACAATACTGAGTTTGTCACTATAGAATTAACCCAATTTTTGCAATTGAGATAAACCGTTAGTTTTCAGTCGTCCCTTTGTCAGTTGTCCCTAAGAGTTTTGGTGCTGCTTGTGGTGTAAGTGTTTCGGTTGGTTCGGGTGTAACAGCTTGTTGTTCATCGAAATGATATTTGAGTAATTTAATATCAAGCTGCTTACTGCCTTTTTCAAAATGAGATAAACGAACAGGAAGATAAGCTAAGTCAGGTGCCATCCAAAAAAAAGTTTGACGCTTTTTATTATCGCGTACAACTTCGATTTTTACCGTGTCATAAC
This sequence comes from Shewanella sp. JNE2, assembly GCF_023159115.1. Lineage (NCBI taxonomy): Bacteria > Pseudomonadati > Pseudomonadota > Gammaproteobacteria > Alteromonadales > Shewanellaceae > Shewanella > Shewanella sp. JNE2. Next base: position 1,991,212 of record NZ_CP096169.1, read on the forward strand.
TGCCACTTTCTATTGTCATTCGCTCTTTACCTATGACATGAAATTGATAGTCATCCACCTCGTTGTCCTTGATCATTTTATAATCGAGCACTTCTTTGCCTGTACTGATATCCAATCTGAATTGCAGTTGTACCATTAGGGGATCGAATATTTCGTCCTCATAGGGAAACTTACCTTTCTCGTCTTTATATCGGGTATGGATAAATCCTTGCGCTTTAGCAAAGGCGGTTTGCTCAGTGTAATTGGGGCCAACACCTTTACGTTGGTGTAAATAGCGTAGTGGAGTCAGCTTTCCTTCCTCTTGGGTAAATTCACTCAGTACATGGCGGACATCGGTCAGTAGCAAAAGGCTAAGATCGCTATCAAAACGATACTTAAATACGCCGTTTTCTGCACTGGGGAGTACGTATTTGGCTTTGCCTAATTGAATATCACCATAATTGACCTGATATTCAGCAGTTTGTGGGGTGAGTGGCGTAGGCGGTGCCATGGCAAATACACTGTGGGAGAGTGCGGAAATGCTCATTAATAATGCTGTTATGGTGCGCAAATAATGCTCCTTAATGTCGCAGGTTTTCACCTTGTATGACGGCGCTAACATGTGCCGCAGTGGATAAAAAAGTGTCGAGTCGCATCTTACTTACACAGTTTTCATTGTTAAAAAGATAGCATTTATTGCGTTAACTTAGGTTATAACCGAGGGATTAACCTATGTAAACAGATGATAGTTCAGTAGATTAAACTAAAATGGCATCGACATCACTAAGGTTGCTAGATCGGGACGCCACTCAAACTCAGACAAGTTAACTTTGCCTCGGTTCACTACTATTCCTTCAATTCGTAATAATTCCATCTGTTCTTGAAACGCGGATGAGTTTTGTTCGAAGGATATTTTGCCATGGCTATTGAGCACTCTATGCCAAGGCAGTGATAACTGCTCTGGTGCTAGTTTAAGCGCTTTGGATACATAACGTGCTCGCCCTGGTAAGCCTGCAAGATCAGCGACTTTGCCATAGCTGCTGATCTTTCCCTCTGGGATCATACCAACAATATGCCAAATTCTCGCCATAGGGGACGACACTACTTGCATAGGTATCGTGTCTAAAATCTTTTCATCTAGTTTCAGATAGGGGTAGTGCACAGATTTATCTTTAGGAAACGGCGACATGAACAAGTGCCCTTATTAAGATTTCATACCTGCTAAAGTGTTAGGTTAGCCAGTTTAACGCTAAATAGCTCAGTTGCGAAATCTTGCTGTTAGCTCGTATGAGTCATTTTAGGGACGCTTAACTTTATTTTTAAGGTGGCTTGAGTATATCTGCTAACTCGATTGTAATCTTGGCGATTAAACTATTTTTGCTTGGAATATTGTGTAAATAGTCAAATAGTCCATAATAGCGCCAATTTTTTTGACTCGATGAGAGAAGATAACTGGCATGGCTGTACTCGATATTCTAACCATTCCCGATGAGCGCCTTAAACGTAAAGCGCAACCTGTAAAAGATATTGAAGCTGTTCAGGGATTTATCGATGATTTAATTGAAACCATGTATCACACGGACGATGGTATCGGTTTAGCGGCAACTCAAGTCGGCAGTACAGATGCAATTATCGTGATCGATTTATCTGACGGTCGCGACCAGCCTTTAGTGCTGATTAATCCTGAGATTGTTGAAAAGTCAGGTGAGTTCGTTGGTGAAGAAGGTTGTCTGTCTATCCCAGGTTATCGCGCTAAAGTGTCACGTTTTGAAAAAGTTAAAGTGACCGCCTTAGACAGAACTGGCAAAGCTATCGAAATCGAAACCGATGAGTTTTTAGCCATAGTGTTGCAGCATGAAATCGACCATTTGCATGGCAAAGTATTTATCGAACATTTATCCATGCTAAAACAACAAATCGCCCTTAAAAAAGTGCGTAAATACGCTTAACTTTTGACTTAAGTTGTATTTTACAGAATGGTTGTACCTATTGACTAGCCGCATTTATAGTGCGGCTTTTTTGTATTTGAAATCTAGTCAAAGAAGATTAATACTGTGATATGTGAACATAACAGCTTGTTTTTACTCTGATGAGTGGATAAGGTAACCCAAAATCTGCATTAGTTGTAGGTTCAGTTTTCACCATTAACAGCAAGAGTATGGATACGGTAGGGAAACAAATGAAATTTAAGGTAATAGCCTGTGGCATAGCCTCATTCGCAATGCTTTCACTGGGTGGCTGTAGTGCATTTTTTAACGGTAATACTACGGAGAAAAATGCGGTATCGAGTAGCTTAGTCGAATATTTATACCCTGATGAGAAGAGTCGCCAAGCCCAGCAGCCATCCTTACCTGTGCTACGTTTACCGATTACCGTCGGCATCGCTTTTTTGCCATCATCCCATTGGCAACATGATGCAATTGATAGCCGAACTCAGATGGCCTTACTTGATAAGGTTAAAAAATCCTTTGTCAAATATGACTATATCGATCGTATCGAAGTGATCCCAAGTACCTATCTTAAAAATGGTAAAGGTTTTGAAACCTTGCAGCAGGTTGCGCGTTTGCATGATGTCGATGTGATGGCATTGGTGTCTTACGATCAATTGATGCAAAGCCACGAGAACAAATCCGCCATTCTTTATTGGACGATTGTGGGCATGTATTTAATCCCTGGCAATGAAAATGCGATTCAAACCTTTGTTGATACCGCCGTTTTCGATATGCGTAGCCAGAAGATGTTATTTAGGGCGCCAGGTATTAATCAGTTAACTGAAAGTTCAACCGCTGTTGGCGTGACGACAACCTTAAGAGAAAAATCCTACGAGGGCTTTGATCTCGCGGTGAACGATATGATAGTCAATTTAGATGACGAGCTTGCCCGTTTTAAAACTCGGGTTAAGGAAGAGCACGTCGCCACCATAGAACATAAACAAGGTTACAGCGGCGGTGGCAGCTTATCGCTATTGATACTTTCATTACTGGGGATTTTTGCTGTGCGCCGTTTAACCATCTGCCGAGAATAGTTGAACCCATTTATCAGGGGTGAGGTGAATGAAAAGGAGTTTCAATGTTTTGGATATTTCTACTTCGGGCTTTGTATTAAGTTCTTATCACTCCTTTACCCTATGTTAAATGGGCTGATTGAAACATTAAGGACTTAAATATAATGACAGACATTATTGATAGAATTGTTTATGACATCGAGGATGTTGAAGAGGCGGTAAACCTTGTAAAAACTATCTCGTCAGCACATGAATTGTATGCCTTATTGAACCATTATAATTGGGATGATGGTAATGAGATTCCTATTGCAATTGCGGATCATCCATTATGCGAGTTAGCCATTGCCATAAAGCTATTTTGGCTTGCTGAAGCGATGGATTGGTTAGAAATGAATGAGCTAAATGAATTAATTCCAACAAATGAGGTAATAGAACCTTATCAACAGGAACATTATGATTTCGCGGTCATGCTGACTAAGCGAATTTTAAGCGGTTATTATCAGGTGAAAACAGTTTCTCATACTGAAAAAATAACAAAGACGGCGCAATATTTTCTTAAGAAGCGTGGGGTGCCTGAGATCTTGTATCAACCTATTGTGGTATGAGTGTTGAGTGTAGAGATATACGATGTTGTAGTCGGGTGGTTAGGCGTGCCTATTTATGTGTGAAGCCCCCTTTTTTAGGTAACAACTAGGACCATAGACGCGAGTGGGTAGAGCCACAAATGCTTAAACCGGCTCAGGTTTTTGCTATTGATGTCGGTGTATATGCGGTGATGAGCAACCATCCGCATCTTAGCGGCCTAGCTTATCGTTATCGCCGTGACCACAAGTGACAATATACCAATGTGGGTGATTTTTTATGGCTTTAGCCTTAACTCGGTACTAGCATGCTTGCGTATTCGGGCTTGACCTCCTATGATCCTCCGGTTTTATCATTCACGGTAACCTTTAAATGTTGAATTCTCCGCTTTCTGCCAGCTCTAACGAATTAGTGATCAGTATCTTAACTATGGTGTTGAGCCAAGGAAAACCCTTAGATCGAGCCTATTCTCAGCATTTTTCTGGGTTGCAATTGGTGCCAGCTGAACAAGCGCGTATTGCGCTGGTGACGGGGGATATTCTTAGGCGCTTAAATCTGTACTGTTATTTGGCTGAAATCAGTCCTGATGAAATGGAACGATATGGCTCCAAGCTACTCAATGCTTGGCATTTATTCCATGACTTACCATTACCTAAGATGCAATATTCCTTACCCGTGGATGAACAACGTCTGGCTGAGCGTATTGAGCAAGCAAAAACTCAACTTGTGCTTTGGGATGGTTGTCCAGAATGGCTTGATACCATGGGCCGTGAGCAACTTGGTAAATCTTGGGAAAAGGAGCGCGCAGCCTTAAGCACTGCGCCTAAGCGTTTTTTACGCGCTAACGGCCTCAAGGTTACCCGTGATGAGTTAATGGCAAAACTTGCTGCAGAATATGTGAGTACGCTACCCGTTGATACAGTTAATTCTGCGCTAGAAGTCACCTCAGATTCTGCATTATTTCGCACCCAGAGTTTTAAAGAGGGGTTGTTTGAGCAGCAGGATGCGGGTTCTCAGCGCGTGGCCGCTGCACTGGATGCAAAACCGGGTATGAAAGTCATCGATGCTTGTGCTGGCGCGGGCGGTAAGACCTTACACATCGCCGCACAAATGCAGGGCAAAGGGCGCCTATTAGCTATGGATGTGGAGCAATGGAAACTCGATAAGCTCAAAGAGCGTGCCCGTCGTAATGGGGCTTATAATGTTGAAACGCGCTTAATTGCTAGTAGTAAAACCATTAAACGTCTTAAACTCAGTGCCGATCGTGTGTTGCTCGACGTTCCTTGTTCGGGTCTTGGAGTACTGAAGCGTAACCCTGATGCAAAATGGCGTGATACCGCAGAGCGTTTACCCGTTCTGATGGAACTGCAAAAACATATTTTGAACAGTTACAGCCGTATGGTGAAAGTGGGCGGGATCCTTGTATACGCCACTTGTTCTATTTTTCCGTGCGAGAACCGTGGTCAAGTGGATGCATTTTTGGCGGAAAATCCAAACTTTCGTCTAATAGAAGATGAAACGATAAGCCCTGCCGATACAGGTTTTGATGGTTTTTATCTTGCGAAAATTGAACGAATTCAAGAATAAACTCCTTTCAATACTGCTCTAAAGCACTTTTAGTCTATTTAAGGCTGAGTTGCTTTGGGGCACCTTAGTGCCTAGAATTCTTCTGAGTTTATAATGTTTTTACTTGAGCCTAACAGTATTGCACGGCGAAGGAAGATATGGACGAAGGCACTAATGTTATGGGACGACTTTTCGAATCCTCACTTAAACTAGATCACGATGTTAGCTTAGATTGCTATAGCGGCATTTTATCTATGTTGTTAAATGGTGCGCCTCTAGGTGAGATTCTTCACGCGCTCGTCCTTAAAATTGAGGCTCAAAAAATAGGGACAAAGGCTTCCGTCCTACTGTTGAGTGATGATGGTAAACGGTTACTTTTTGGTGCTGCTCCCCACTTGCCAGATAACTATAACCAAGCAATTCATGGCATTGAAATTGGCCCAGACGTAGGCTCCTGTGGTACTGCGGCCTACTTGGGGGAACGTGTTATTGTTGAAGATATCGCGCACCATCCATTTTGGGAAAAGTTTAAAGCAATTCCTCTCAGTGCGGGCCTTAAATCCTGTTGGTCTGAACCCATCAAAGATAATCATGGGAAAGTACTCGGGACTTTCGCCATGTATTATGACGTCATAAAATCACCTATGCCGCAGGATTTAACCTTGATATCGGAAGCTGCAAGATTGGCGAGCCTTGCGATTGAACGTAGCCGTTCGATGGAGTTTCAGCGTTTAGCGGTGAAAATATTTGATCGCTTGCCTTTAGCACTTGTGATCACCAATTCCCTCGATGCCGTGTTATATGCAAATGCAGCATTTAAGCAAATAGTACAACCACAAACAGTAGAATCATCTAATTTTCACCCAAAAACCTTTTTGTCTCAGTCAGAACCCCATGAACTTGATATGCTTTTTCAGCACCTATCAGCAGGAAAAATGTGGCAAGGGGAATTAGTTGGACTCAGGGGAAATGGTGAAACCTTCTACCTTGATCTTACTGTAACGGTATTTCGTGAGCCTCACAGCAATTACAATGGCTTCGCTTGGTTATTTTCCGATATCAGTGAACGTAAAAAAGCCGCACAACTAATTAAGTATCAAGCGAATAATGATTCACTTACAGGGCTTGCAAATCGTAATGCCCTCTTTAGACAAATCCAAACCTTAATCACTTCTGACTGTTTAACGCCGGGCTTTAGTTTTATGTTGATGGACTTAGATAACTTTAAGCAAGTCAATGACACCTATGGGCACGATAAGGGCGATATGTTGTTGTTACAGGTTGTTGGACAGATAAAAACCTGTTTAGACAGCAGTATAATGTTTGCGCGTTTAGGTGGTGATGAGTTTGCCTTACTGTTACCCGGGGTTGTTACACAAAAAGCACTCTCACAATTGGCCGAAAAAATCATTAAAAATGTCTATCGGCGTTATGAGCTATCAAAGGATAAAGGCGTTTACAGTTCGGTTAGTATTGGAATTGCACGTTTCCCTGAGGATGCACTTAATTTGGAGCAATTGCTTAATTGCGCTGACCAAGCCATGTATATCTCCAAGGCGAATGGGCGCAATCGGTATCATTTCTTTACTGAGCAAATGCAGCAGAATGCCGAACGAATAGCGAATTTACATACATTGCTAAAGCAAGCCTTAGATCAACAAGCCTTTGAGCTCTATTATCAGCCAATCGTTAATGCGACAACGGGGTTGATCGTGCGTGCAGAGGTACTATTACGCTGGCAACATGAAGGCCAGTTTATTGCTCCAGATGAGTTTATTCCCATCGCTGAAAATAGTGGATTGATTGTTGATATCGGTCGAAATGTCCGCCGATGTGCGATGCAAACGATTAAGGAGATGCAAGACCATGGTTGGGGTATTAGCTTAGCGGTGAATGTGTCTACTTTTGAGTTCTGGTCCCATGAGTTGCAGGATGCATTTTGTGACTCTTTTGCTGACATAATTGAAGAATTAGGCTTAGTTGATTTTCCCTATGAATTGATCACGCTGGAAATTACCGAATCTTTATTAATGAAACAACATGTACATTTAATTAAAGTGCTCAATGAACTGCGTGCTCGAGGTGTGAAAATATCCTTAGATGACTTTGGTACTGGTTATTCCTCTTTATCTTATTTAGCGAATTTTCCCATAGATCAAATTAAGATAGATAAAAGCTTTATCGATAGATTAGCAGAAGGCGAACGCCACGAGGCTCTGGTTGAGGCCATAGTGCGCTTAAGTCATGCCTTAAATTTGAGTGTGACTGCTGAAGGGGTAGAAACAGAGTCCCAGTTGAAGTTTGTGATGGCAAATGACATTCAAGAAATTCAAGGTTACCTCTATTACCAACCTATGCCTAAGGCCGCATTTTTTGAATTATTGGCTAAGCAAGCTAAGCCACATTAGTGTGTTCGCATTTATGTGTAACTAAACTGCATGACAACATCAAAAAGAGCGCCATTGGCGCTCTTTCACATAACCTACAATAAAACGGATTTAATCCTTTGCCGATAACTGGCTGTTGATCACTAGGCTTAAATATTCGGTAAAGTCATGGCCGTGGTTTTGCAACATTTTAGGGAACATTGAAATCGGTGTCGAACCAGGGAATGTGTTGATTTCGTTGAGCAGAATTTCATTTTCAGCGGTTAAGAAAAAGTCGATACGTGACAGGTGACGCAGCTTCATCCCCTTAAATGCCTTGATAGCATAAGCACGGATCTGTTCACTGATCTCTACAGAAACATCTTTTGCAACCACATCGGTGCGTGCCTTACTGCTTTTGGCGTATTTTTCATCAAAGGTGTAGAAGGTATTGGTATCACAGATAATTTCACCTGGTAGGGTTGCCACAATCTCACCATTGTATTCGTATACTGCGACTTCTAATTCACGGGCTTTAATGGTTTTTTCCACTACAACATAGGGTGCGTAGCCGAAGGCATCTTTGAGTACTTGTGCCACTTTGCTGCTGTCATCCACTTTATAGCAACCGACAGATGATCCTTGCGACGCGGCTTTAATAAAGATTGAACCCCAATTAGCCAAGGCGGTTTGTGCTTGGCTGATCGCCTCATCATCATATTGGTGTAGAAAAATGTAGGGAGTATTGGGGATCCCTAGGGCTGAAAACCACATTTTGGCGGTGATTTTATTGAAACAATTACTACTGGCTTCGGATTCACAGCCGAAGTAGGGCAGTTGGATAAGGTTGAAATAGGACTGGATATCACCTGTTTCGCCGGGATAACCATGGATGCAAGGAATAACATAGTCCACAGGCCAAGGCGCTTTAGTTTCATCGCGAAAACGGATTTCGCGATTATTCGTCAGTTCACAATCATCGCCTGCCGCGGTGCGATATTGACCCAATTTATCAAGCTCTACCCGTAACACGGAAAATTGATCGGATTTTGCCAATGAGGATTCAAAATAGTTAGCCGACATTAGTGAAATATCGTGTTCAGCACTTCCGCCGCCGCACAGCAAAAGTAAGTTAATTTTAGACATTGTCATTCCTCAATTGAGCAAAATCAGATGAGAGCCATGTGTTGGTCAATCATCCTATAAAATAGCCGTAGCCATCTTAGTTTTGTTATCCCTATGAGTGCAAGTTCTGCGGTATTGAACCTTAACCGAGTGGTGATTTTTAACGCATTAATCACCTGTGGTAAACCACATTGAGGTAAATATTCGGGCGGATGACAAGCTTAGACCTCCTTGCTAACTGACCATTTATTTGCATGGTTTGATGTTGAGATCACACATTGCAGCTTACTAACTTAGATACGACTCAACGCAATGCTAAAAATGGTGACTATAATAAGTTTATTCATACGCAACATGATGCATCTGTATGTTTTTTAAGCGGCATTTAATTCTTCTCTTGCTAGTTAGTCTTACTGTGTATGGCGCTTTAGTTCCTGCTTTTGCCACTGTCGAGCCTAAGGTTTTATACGCTCATTTTCGCCATCGACCTCCTGAAATGATCGTTGATGAACGTACTATGACAATGTCGAGCCCTTTAAAAGACATTATCGAGGAGGCTGCAGAGAAAATTGGTTATCGCATTCATTGGACGATTAGTCCTTTTGCTCGCAGTCTCCATGATTTACAAGTCGGTAAGGTTGATATTGTTCCGCGCACCATAAAAACCTCCGAGCGGGAAACCTTTATCCGTTTTCTTGGACCTGTGTCGACACAAACGAGAGATATTTTATTTTTGGTCAAAGCAGGTAAAGAGTCGAGCATTCAAGTTTATGAGGATTTATATAAATTAAGCGTGGGAGTCAAACGCCAAACCGTCTATTTTGAGCGTTTTAATGACGACACGGCCATCAATAAAATGGAGTCAATTGATGATGAAAATATGGATAAGATGTTTATTAAAGGTCGTTTTGATACCATGATTATCCTCGACCGCGCCTCGATTGAATATCAACTCAATAGTCTTGGTTTCCATGATTTTAGCTATGCACAGTATCGGCAAATAAATAAAATTGACAACTATTTTGGGATGTCACGTAAGTCGGCTCATTTTGCTGCTTTTGAGTCATTGAATAGCGTATTAATTGAAATGGTTCGCTCTGGACGAGTGAAAGAGATCTATGATTTTTACGGTTTATCGGCGGAGTTAGAGTAACTAATCTTGTAGGGTGCTTCATTACCTACGGTATTACTCATCAGGTTTTCAGGTGATTAGGATGACTTCAAACGCAATAAAAAACGCGCCGAAGCGCGTTTTAGTATTCACCAGTAATATCAAAGTGAATTAGAAGTTTGCTGTACGTGGTGCACGTGGGAATGGGATCACATCACGGATGTTAGAGACGCCAGTCACATAAGACACTAAACGCTCAAAACCTAAACCAAAGCCCGCGTGTGGCACTGTGCCATAACGGCGAAGGTCACGATACCACCAGTAATCTTCTTTGTTCAGATCCATTTCGGCTAAACGCATATCTAGCACATCTAAACGCTCTTCACGTTGAGAACCCCCGATAATTTCACCAATGCCGGGTGCTAATACGTCCATTGCGGCAACGGTTTTGCCGTCTTCGTTTAAGCGCATGTAGAAGGCTTTAATGTCCTTTGGATAGTTCTTCACCACAACTGGGGCTTTGAAATGTTCTTCGGCTAAATAACGCTCGTGCTCAGAAGAAAGGTCAATACCCCAAGAAACTGGGAATTCAAAGGTTTTGCCACATTTTTGCAAGATATCAACCGCATCGGTGTAGTCCACTTGGGCAAAATCACTCGACACAAAAGATTGTAAACGCTCGATAACCGTTTTATCTACGTGCTGTGCGAAGAATTGTAAATCATCCATACGCTCGGTTAATACGGCATTGAAGGCGTATTTCAGCATCGCTTCGGCAAGACCTGCGATATCGCTTAAGGTCGCGAAGGCAACTTCGGGTTCAACCATCCAAAACTCAGCTAAGTGACGGCTAGTATTGGAGTTTTCTGCTCTGAATGTTGGGCCAAAGGTATAAATTTTTGACAGTGCACAGGCGTAAGTTTCACCGTTTAATTGCCCTGATACAGTTAAGAAAGCCTCTTTACCGAAGAAATCCTTATCGTAATCGACTTTGCCTTCACTGGTGCGGGGCAGGTTTTCCATATCTAAAGTCGATACGCGGAACATTTCACCCGCGCCTTCGCAATCTGATGCAGTGATAAGTGGTGTAGAAACCCAAATAAAGCCTTCTTCGTGGTAGAAACGGTGAATCGCTTGGGATAAACAGTTACGAACGCGGGCAACAGCACCAATAATGTTAGTGCGTGGACGCAGGTGAGCGAGCTCACGAAGATGCTCAATCGAATGACGCTTAGCGGCCATTGGGTATGTGTCTGGATCATCAACCCAGCCAGTGACTTCAAGTTCAGTCACTTGTAGCTCAAATGCCTGGCCTGCGCCAGGAGATTCAACCACGTCGCCTGTCATTACGACAGAGCAGCCTGCAGTTAGCTTTAACACTTCGTTGTCGTAATTTTCGAGGCTATTGGGCACGACACCTTGGATCGGATTAAAGCAGGAACCGTCATAGACAGCTAAAAAAGAAATACCGGCTTTAGAATCACGACGAGTTCTGACCCAGCCACGTACTGTGACTTTAGAACCGACCGCGTGCTCACCTTTAAATACAGAAGCGACAGATGCAATGCTCATTGTTGCTTAGTTCTCCAACGAAACGTTTTATATGAAAATTTTGGAGGTTTATATTACCTTGCTGGTGGCTTTTCTCAAGCTGAAAAAGGTATCCTGAGGTTAATATTGCTAATATTTAGCGATATAGTGACTCAAACGGCAGGAGGCGATATGAGTAAAGTGAGAACATTTCAGATTATCCTCGCAACATTGTCCATTTTAGGCTGGATATTCGCCGTATACGCATTATTGGTTTTTGGCGAGGCAAGGCCAGATCGCGAGGTAGGGACTTATCTTAGCCGTGGTGCGGTGTTACGGGCTGAATGGGATCCCCATAGAACGCAATTGCTAGAATATTTAATTTGGACCTGCGGTGGGATCAGCCTTTTGAGTTTAGCGGTTAACTATTATGTCGCCCAACACAGTAAATTAGGCTATTGGTTCAACATTCCGCTATTACTGCTCACCTCGATTGTCGCTGGCTTATATATTCGCTTTGTCATTTAACTTTTTGTTATTTAGCGGGGCTAAATTTGCGAAGGGATACTTAAATGGCGGCAGAGATGATCAATGATTGCTGCCGTTGCTCCCCATATAAATCGCTGTTGGTAGGGGATAAAATGCACATTGTAATAACGGCCTTGACGTAAAAAACGTTTCTGGTGACGATGGGTTGGTTCAATAAAAAAACTTAACGGTACAGAGAAACAATCGGCGACTTCACCCGGATCGAGTTTCATCACAAATGCTTGCTTGACGATACCTATCACTGGGGTGATTTCAAATCCAGTAAAGGTATTGTGAGCAGGAAAAGTGCCTACAACATCCACATTGTGCCGTAACAGGCCGATTTCCTCTTCGGCTTCTCTTAGTGCAGCAGCAATTGCATTCGTATCACTTGGTTCAATTTTACCGCCAGGAAAACTAATTTGCCCTGGGTGGGCACGCAGATGCATAGGTCTTTGGGTTAAGATCAAACTCAGTTCACCTGCAATGTCTTGAACAGGGAGCAATACCGCCGCTTTGCGTAATCCAAGGTGAGGGAAAGCAGCCGGATCTTGCCGAGCTAAAGGATGTAGATTAAATCTCAATCTAAATTCAGCTTGATCCATCGAAGTTCTCGTTTATCCAGTATCAAAATTAAGGTTTTTTCATTCAGCGCCAAGCAAAGGTAAAATACGGCTGATTTTATCAAAGGTTTCTTGATATTCGGCATTCACTTCTGAATCCGCCACTATGCCACCGCCCGCCCAGCAATAGAGTTTACCCCGTTCGGCAATCAGTGTGCGAATGGTGATGCTGGTATCCATTTGTCCATCTTGGCTTAAATATCCCATACAACCACAGTATAAACTTCTGCGTGACGGTTCTAGCTCCTCGATAATTTCCATGGCGCGAATTTTGGGTGCGCCGGTAATCGAGCCGCCTGGGAATGCGGCGCGCAGTAAATCACTCGCCGTGAATTGGCTAGCGAGTTTGGCGGTAACGGTACTGACTAAGTGATGCACAGCGGGAAAACTCTCAATCTCAAAGAGATGGGGTACACGTACTGAACCGGCTGCGGCCACTTTGCCAATGTCGTTGCGCAGCAAATCGACAATCATCACATTCTCAGCACGATCCTTTGGCGAGTTTGCCAGTGTGCTGGCAGCCTTGGTATCAAGCAGTGGATCAGCATGACGTGGCATCGTACCTTTGATGGGTTTGGTTTGAATATCATCACCGCGAAGCTGGATAAAACGCTCGGGTGAAATCGACAAAATAGCGTTTTGCGGTAGACGCATAAAGGCCGAGAAGGGGGCTTTATTGGCCTTACGTAATTGGCAGTACGCCGCCCATTCATCACCTTGGTAACTTGCCTCAAATCGTTGGGTTAAGTTTATTTGATAGCAATCACCGCTGTGTAAATAGGCTTGTACAGCTTCAAATTTTCTCGTGTATTGGGCTTTATTTATCTGTGTTGCCCATGGGCTAGTGAGCATAAAGGCCGCTGAGTTTGGCTTTTTAGTGAGTTTATGTTGAATTTTATTCAACTCAATCTCGAGGGCTTTCTCGCCTAAATAGTGCAACAAATGCCAACACTGGGTTTGGTAATTGAAGATAAGCGCCCAGTCGTAAAAGCCGATATTCATTTCTGGCAGTTGAATATCCTGCTTGGCCGTTGTTGGCAGCGTTTCGATACGACGCCCTAAATCGTAACTAAAGCTACCCATGGCGCCTCCTGCAAAGGGGAAGCCACTTTCAATGGCGTTTGGATACCAATGATTTAATAATGAGTTAACGAGTTCAAATGGATCATCTGTTACGTTGGTCTTTGCCGGCAACGTCAGATCTGATTGCATAAGGGTTATTTCACTTCGCTCACCTTTGGTGACTAAAGTGGCAATAGGTGCCGCGCAAATAATATCGAATTTTGCATCTTGATGCGACGCACTAGCAGAATCGAGCAGAATTGCCCACTCGTCTTTAGCAAAGTATTCGAATACTTCTGTGGTGCTTAATGTCCAGTCAAGTTGGCGTGATGCAAGCGGTATTGACGCCCTAATTGCCATCGATTAATCCTATCTAAAATGTGATGTAGCCCAAAAAGATGTGAAAGAGTATCATATTGGCCCAGAAAGAATTAAACAAAAACAAGTAAGGCCACATAGGCTGCTGGAGCGCTCCTACTATGTCATCTCACCCTAAAATGTCTGAAAATGCTGTTATTAAACAAGCCGACTTTATTGAAAGTGTGGCGGATGCCCTGCAATACATTTCTTATTACCACCCAAAGGATTTTGTTGATGCCATGAGCGAAGCTTATGAGCGTGAACAAAGTGCTGCGGCGAAGGATGCGATTGCCCAGATCTTAATTAACTCGCGTATGTCGGCCGAAGGTAAGCGTCCTTTGTGTCAAGACACGGGGATTGTGACCACGTTTGTAAAAGTGGGTATGGGTGTAAAGTGGGACAAAACCGATATGACGATTCAGGAAATGGTCGACGAAGGTGTTCGTCGTGCCTATACCAATCCTGATAACCCACTGCGCGCATCAATAGTGTCAGATCCTGCGGGCAGCCGTAAAAATACCAAAGATAACACCCCATCTGTGGTGCATATCGACATGGTGCCTGGTAACCACATCGAAGTGGCGATTGCGGCTAAAGGCGGCGGCAGTGAAAACAAAGCTAAGATGGTGATGTTAAACCCATCTGACGATATCGCCGCTTGGGTAGAAAAAACGCTACCGACCATGGGCGCGGGCTGGTGTCCACCGGGTATGCTGGGTATAGGTATTGGCGGCACGGCGGAAAAAGCGGCCGTATTAGCCAAAGAAGCGCTGATGGAAAGCGTGGATATCCATGAGTTGCTCGCCCGTGGCGCGCAAACGACCGAAGAAAAACTGCGTTTAGACATTTTTGAGCGTGCGAATAATTTAGGTATAGGTGCGCAAGGTCTTGGCGGTTTAACCACAGTGTTAGACGTTAAAATTAAATCGGCGCCCACCCACGCGGCGTCAAAGCCAGTGGTGATGATCCCCAACTGTGCAGCGACTCGCCACGTACATTTTCATTTAGACGGCTCGGGTCCTGCGGATCTCACGCCGCCATCATTGGCCGATTGGCCAGAAATTACCCGTGAAGTGGGTGATGATGTGCGCCGTGTTAACTTAGATACAGTGACTCAAGCGGATATCGAGCAGTGGCAGAGCGGTGAAACCATTCTGCTCAGCGGTAAAATGTTGACTGGTCGTGATGCTGCTCATAAACGCATTCAAAACCTGATTGAAAGCGGTGAAGGTCTGCCAGAAGGCGTGGACTTTACCGGTAAGTTTATTTACTACGTTGGCCCAGTTGATCCCGTTGGCACTGAAGTTGTCGGTCCTGCGGGCCCAACCACTGCAACTCGTATGGATAAATTCACTGACTTAATGTTAGAGAAAACGGGCTTGATGGGCATGATAGGTAAAGCTGAGCGCGGCCCTGCGACGGTTGAATCTATCAAGAAACATAAAGCGGTTTATTTAATGGCCGTTGGCGGCGCTGCGTATTTAGTATCGAAAGCGATTAAACATTCTCGCGTGGTGGCCTTTGCCGATCTAGGCATGGAAGCGATTTACGAGTTTGATGTGCAAGATATGCCAGTGACTGTGGCAGTGGATTCACATGGCGTGAACGCCCATGAAACGGGTCCTGCGATTTGGAAAGTGAATATCGCCAACGCGAAAGCGTAAAGGTGAGGATGCAGTGGATTGAACTTGATGGCTTTTTAAGCAAAATAGCTTAAGTTTGAGTTCTGATATCTGTTCTTGAGGTAAAACGCTGCGTCACTGACATTTTGTCACAAAAAAATACGCTCAGGTTCGCCATTTGGCTTGCCTGAGCGTTTTTGTTTCGTTAGTGTGGCAAGCTTATCTTCGAAGATACGATCACTGATCGCTTTTAACATTCGTTCGATGGTAATGACCGAACGTTTATAACAAAAGATGGACATAACAATGAAAATAGCTCCTCTCCTCATCGCGTTAAGCGCTACAGGTTTGGCGTACTCAGTCCAAGCGGCTGAACCAACGCCTTTTTCTGTGCAACAGCTGATTAAACTCAATAAAATGCATTCAACAACGGTGTCCCACGATGGGACTAAGTTGGTCTATGGCCTTAAAACGGTAAATGAAAAGGGAGAGGCCAGTTCAGATTTATATTTGTTAGATTTGACTCAAGCCAATGCAAAGCCGTTGCAACTGACCTCTGCCGCGGGTACTGAGCACGATGTGAGTTTTGCAAGTGACGATAAATCGATTTATTTCCTTGCGAGCCGCAATGGTTCAAGCCAGCTTTTTCAACTGCCATTAACGGGCGGTGAAGCGGTACAAGTTTCTGATTTACCTTTGGATATTGATAGCTATAAGCTATCAAATGACGGTAAACAAATCGTACTTAGCATGCGTGTCTTTCCTGAATGTAAAGATTTAGCCTGTTCTAAGGATAAATTTACCGCCGAATCTGAGCGTAAATCGACTGGGCGTGAATACAAGCAGTTGATGGTTCGCCATTGGGACACTTGGGAAGATCATGCCCGCAACCACTTATTTGTGGGTGCATTAAACGGCGAGAAACTCACCAAGGTTGTGGATATTACCCAAGGTTTAGACACTGAAACACCACCAAAGCCTTTTTCAGGTATGGAGGAAGTGACCTTTACCCCAGACGGTAAATATGTGGTTTATAGCGCTAAAGCGCCGAGTAAAGATCAAGCGTGGACGACTAACTACGATCTATGGCAAGTGCCAGTGACGGGTGGGACGGCAACTAACTTAACCAAAGACAATTTGGCATGGGATGCGCAGCCGACCTTTTCGAGCGATGGCCGTTATATGGCCTATTTAGCGATGAAAAAGCCCGGATTTGAAGCGGATCGCTACGCGATAATGCTACGTGATACCAATACCGGCCAGTCTAAGGAAGTAGCGCCACTTTGGGACAGAAGCCCAAGTTCACTGATGTTTGGCCCTGATAATCGTACTTTATACGTTACAGCACAGGATATGGGGCAAGTCTCTATTTTCCAAATTAATACCCAATTTGGTGATGTGCAATCCATCTATAGTGACGGTACTAACAGCTTGATCGCCGTGACTAATGATCAATTAATTTTTGATAGCAAAACCTTAGTTGAGCCTGGCGATCTCTATAGCATCACGACCGATGGTCAAGGTCTTAAGCGTTTAACTGAAGTCAACAAAGATAAGCTGGCTAAGATTAAATTCGGCGAGTTTCAACAATTTAGTTTTAAAGGTTGGAACAACGAAGACGTTTATGGCTATTGGATCAAACCTGCCAACTACCAAGAAGGTAAAAAATACCCGATTGCTTACTTAGTGCATGGTGGGCCACAAGGTTCATTTGGCAATAGTTTTAGCGGGCGTTGGAATGCCCAATTATGGGCGGGTGCAGGTTATGGCGTCGTCATGGTGGATTTCCACGGTTCTACTGGTTACGGTCAGGCCTTTACTGATTCAATCAGCCAAGATTGGGGTGGTAAGCCATTAGAAGATCTGCAAAAAGGCCTAACCGCGGTGAGCCAGCAACAAAAATGGCTCGATCCGCAAAACGCCTGTGCGCTCGGTGGTTCCTACGGTGGTTACATGATGAACTGGATCCAAGGTAACTGGAACGATGGCTTTAAGTGCCTCGTTAACCATGCTGGTCTGTTCGATATGCGCTCTATGTACTATGTGACCGAAGAAATGTGGTTCCCAGAGTATGAATTTGGTGGCACTTACTCAGATAACAAAGCCTTATATGAGAAGTTTAACCCAGTGAATTATGTTGAAAACTGGAAAACGCCCATGTTAGTGATCCACGGTGAGAAAGACTTCCGTGTACCCTATGGTCAAGGGTTAGCGTCATTTAGCTATATGCAACGTAAGGGTATTCCATCGGAGTTACTGATTTTCCCCGATGAAAACCACTGGATCCTAAAACCTGAAAACTTAGAGCAGTGGTATGCCAACGTATTCCGTTGGATGGATAGCTGGACTAAGCAGTAACTGCCAGCGCAATAACAGACTGTTTAATAACAGACTGTTTAATAACAGACTGTTTAATAATAGACAGTGAATGACTGTGTAATAAAAGATGCAAGGCTCGCCCTAGTAGCGTCATCATCGGCGAGTTGTTTGATGTGAGTGACTATTGAATTTTTCAAACGTCTTAAAAAGCCAGGACTCTGTTCTGGCTTTTTATTGCGTCATGTAATGGCTTTATTTTTAATCAAGGAGTTAAGATGAATATTCGAGCCGCAACCTTAACTGATATCCCTGAAATAAGCATATTAATCACTCAATTAACCCAAGATTTTATCGCCCCAACTTGCACTGCAGAGGGTGCTGCAATCTTAGTTAATGCCATGTCGATTGAAGCGATTGGTAGCTACTTTGCTATGGGTTATCAGTACCATGTCGCTATAACCGACTCGGGCCAACTCGCAGGTGTGGTGGGGATGAAGGCGAATAGTCACTTATACCATCTCTTTGTCGCCTCCCATGCACAGGGGCAAGGCGTAGCGCGAATGTTGTGGGAACATGCTAAAACTCAATGTTTAACCCAAGGCAATCCGGGCATATTTACCGTGAACTCGGCATTGAATGCGCAAGCTGTGTATTTAGGCTTTGGCTTTGTGCCCCTAGGACCCGAGCGAGAGCGCGGCGGGATCCGCGATATTCCCATGCAGCTGACGCTTTAGGTTGGCAGCACTCATTCATCCAAACATTAGTACTCTCATTTGAGCTAATAGAACTAAAAATAGAGGAATTATGGCAAATTTAACCTTTTATCCCATCGGCACAGCTGGCGAAAAATGGGGCGAGGCCGAAAAAGCCGCTTGGCTTGCAAGTACCCAAATCAAGCGTTCATATCAGGACGATGTCGTGATGCCACTTAAGAGGATGGAGGCTGAGCTTACGGCACTTGGGCTTGCCACAGTGCAATATGGCTCGCTTTCGATTGATCCACTGCGTTATCCATTGCTTGCAGTTACAACGCAGAAATTTGATAGCCAAAAACCAACCGTGCTGGTGACGGGCGGTGTGCATGGGTACGAGACCAGTGGCGTTCACGGTGCATTAGCCTTCTTAGCCAATCAAGCGGCGAATTATGTGCAACAGGTGAATTTAGTGGTTGCCGTGTGCGTGAGCCCTTGGGGTTATGAGACGATTAATCGCTGGAATCCTAAGGCTATCGATCCTAATCGTTCATTTTATGCCAATAGTCCAGCAGAAGAATCGGCAGCCTTGATGGCTCTGGTCGCTTCAGTCGAACAAGGTTTTAATCTGCATGTGGATTTACATGAAACTACCGATTCAGACGAATTAGAATTTCGCCCAGCGCTTTGCGCCCGTGATGGGATTGAATATGAAAAAGGCACAATCCCTGATGGTTTTTATGTCGTGGGTGATACCGAAAATCCAATGGATGCATTCCAAAAGGCCATTATCGACGGTGTGAGCAAAGTGACCCATATTGCACCCGCCGATGAGAAAGGGGAGATCATTGGCTCGACTGTGGTTCAGCACGGAGTGATCAATTACCCGTTGAAAAAGCTAGGCTTATGCAGCAGCGTGACGGGTTGTGCCTATAACACTACGACAGAAGTTTACCCTGATAGCCCATCGACAACGCCAGCGGAATGTAATTTGGCACAGGTAGCGGCAATCACTAGCGCTATCGATTACGTGCTAACACAGCGTTAGATTTTTAACGTTAGATTTTTACTATTTTTGCGTGGATCAATATCAAGTAAACACGGCCTAATAAAAAGCCCTCGTAGTGAGGGCTTTTGCTTAAGGTTTTTAAGGCTTAATACTTTTGGATACCTCATTCTCTTTGAGGCTTAGCGACTTCTAACTCTCGCTTAAATCTCGCTATCAGTCGCGTTAACTCTTCTCACAACTTATTTAGTCGTATAGTTATCGCTATAATCGCGACCATAGTAACTATCGAGTAATAACTGTTTTAACTCGTTAATCAATGGATAACGTGGGTTGGCACCTGTGCATTGATCGTCAAAGGCATCTTCGGCGAGTACATCTAGCTTGGCGAGGAAGTCGGCTTCGTTGACGCCGGCCTCTTGGATAGAAGCAGGAATGCCAATCGTCTTCTTGAGCTGTGTGATTTTCTCAAGCAGTTTTTCCACTTTCTCTTCATCCGATTTTCCGCCTAGTTTCAAATGGTCGGCAATGGCTGCATAACGGCACAAGGCTTTGGGTCGGTCATATTGGCTAAACGCCGCTTGCTTTGTGGGCAGATCCGTTGCGTTAAAACGTATCACGTTGTTGATCAGCAGCGCATTGGCTAAGCCGTGGGCGAGATGAAACTCGGCACCGAGTTTATGGGCCATCGAGTGACAAATCCCAAGGAATGCGTTAGCAAAGGCGATACCCGCAATGGTGGCACCATTATGAACCTTTTCACGGGCGACTGGGGATTGTGCACCTAAGTTATAGGCATCCGGCAAATATTTGCACAATAAATCGAGGGCTTGCAGTGCTTGGCCATCACTATACTCGTTTGCCATTACGCTAACATAGGCTTCAAGTGCATGGGTTACTGCATCAATGCCACCAAAGGCGGTGAGTGACTTGGGCATATCCATCACAAGATTGGGGTCAACAATCGCCATATTGGGCGTCAGTTGATAATCAGCAATGGGGTATTTTTTACCTGTTTGCTCATCGGTAACTACCGCAAAAGGTGTGACTTCTGAGCCTGTGCCTGAGGTTGTCGGAATAGCCACCATCATGGCTTTTGTGCCCATTTTGGGGAATTTGTAGATACGTTTACGGATATCCATAAAGCGCAATGCGAGATCGGCAAAATCAACCTCAGGATGTTCGTACATCACCCAAATAATCTTGGCGGCATCCATGGGTGAGCCACCGCCGAGGGCGATGATGACATCGGGTTTAAAACTACAGGCAACCTTTGCCCCTTGGCGCACAATGGCTAAGGTGGGATCGGCTTCGACATCATAGAAAATTTCAGTTTCTAAGCCCTGAGCCTTTAAAATACGAATGGTTTCGTTGCAATAACCTTGGTTGAACAAAAATCTATCTGTGACGATCAGCGCGCGTTTTTTATCACTTAATTCCTCAAGGGCGATAGGAAGACTGCCACGGCGGAAATAAATAGATGAAGGAAGCTTGTGCCACAGCATGTTTTCGGCCCTCTTAGCGACGGTTTTTTTGTTGATCAAATGACTTGGACCCACGTTTTCTGAAATCGAGTTGCCGCCCCAAGAGCCGCAACCGAGGGTGAGAGATGGGGCCAATTTAAAGTTATAGAGATCGCCAATACCACCTTGTGAAGCGGGAGTGTTGATTAAAATTCGTGCGGTTTTCATTCTAAAACCAAAGGTTTTAACGCGTTCGGTTTGAGTGTCTTGGTCGGTGTAAAGTCCTGATGTATGGCCAATCCCCCCAAGTGCAACTAAGGCTTCGGCTTGATCGACGGCATCGTTAAAGTCTTTAGCGCGGTACATACCAAGCAGTGGCGATAATTTTTCATGGGCGAAGGCTTCGCTTTCACTAATATCAGTCACTTCACCAATCAACACCTTAGTCCAATGAGGTACTTCAACCCCCGCCATTTTGGCAATACTCGCCGCACTTTGCCCCACGATATCGGCATTTAAGCCACCATTTTTGAGGATGACGTTTTGCATTGCCGCGGTTTCACTTGCCGATAAGATATAACCCCCATGGCTTGCGAAGCGCTCTTTCACTTGCTCATAAATGCTATCGACGACAATCACTGCTTGCTCAGATGCGCAAACCACCCCGTTATCGAAGGTTTTGGACATCAATATAGAACTCACCGCGCGTTTTATATCGGCGGTTTCATCGATAACGATAGGGGTATTTCCTGCGCCCACACCAATGGCAGGTTTACCTGAGGAGTAGGCGGCTTTCACCATACCAGGGCCGCCCGTGGCAAGGATCAAATTAACCTTAGGGTGAGTCATTAGCTGATTTGATAGTGCGACGCTAGGCTCATCAATCCAGCCAATAATATCTTTCGGTGCGCCAGCGGCCACGGCAGCATCAAGCACTAATTTTGCGGCAGTGGTGGTTGAGGCTTTAGCCCTTGGATGGGGCGAAAAAATAATGGCATTGCGGGTTTTAAGGCTAATCAAGGCCTTGAATATTGCCGTAGATGTTGGGTTAGTCGTGGGCACTATGCCGCAAATAATGCCAACGGGCTCGGCGATAGTGATTGTGCCAAAGGTGAGATCTTCAGACAAAATACCGCAGGTTTTCTCATCTTTATACTTGTTGTAAATATATTCAGAGGCAAAGTGGTTTTTGATCACCTTGTCCTCAATAACACCCATACGTGTTTCTGCCGCTGCCATTTTGGCTAGCGAGATACGCGCATCCGCAGCGGCGAGGGCGGCTGCGCGAAATATCGCATCCACTTGTTCTTGACTGAAGGTTGCATACTCGGCCTGTGCCTTGGCGACACGCTCGACCATCAGATCCAGTTCTTGTGCATTGGTCACTAACATGATTAACACTCCTAAAAAGATTTAGGGAATGCTCATGTTCACTAAATCTTCTTTATGGTAGAAAATTACACTTAAACTCACTCATAAAGTGTGAGCATACTATCAATATGCAATTTATTTGTAATAAAACTACAATAATAGTGATCTGTTTCTATAACTATCGGTATGTGCTACTCAAATGGAATAATCAAATATTATTTAAACTTGTGATTAAACCTCAAAAATCTCATTTTTCAGTCATCTGAGCTTGAGATACTATACTGGCCCTTGAGCTTACTTTGATGAACATGGCGTGACACGCATATAAGGATCGCAACTTGGAGTTAACACTTTACGTTAAATTTTTTCTTGGCCTCGTTGCCATCATCAATCCGATTGGATTGCTGCCCGTATTTGTGAGTTTGACCAGTCATCAAACAGAAGCGGAGCGAAACCATACCGGAAAAGTGGCTAACTTTGCGGTAGTGGTTATCTTGCTGGTGACCATCGTTGCGGGTCAGCATATTTTAAATATGTTCAGTATCTCACTTTCGGCTTTTAGGATTGCGGGCGGTAGCTTGATAGCCATTATTGCCATGTCGATGTTGCAGGGTAAGTTAGGCGAGGTGAAACGCAACCAAGAGGAAGACCGCGAATCCTCTGCGATGGAATCCGTTGCTGTGGTGCCCTTAGCGTTACCTTTAATGGCAGGGCCCGGTGCCATTAGCTCTGTTATCGTGTTTGCCGCTGAACATAATTCAGTGTCCAATATTATTGCGATGTTTATTACTGTGATTGTTTTTGGCCTAGTGAGTTTTGCCCTGTTTAGAATGGCCTCTATTATTTATAAAATTTTAGGTAAAACAGGTATTAACGTGATTACCCGTTTGATGGGACTCTTGATGTTATCTATCGGAATAGAAGTGATCGCGGCAGGTATTAAAGGGCTTTTCCCTCAATTGTTCAGCTAACGGATTAACGCCCTAATATTCATTTATTCAGTGAGTACTGGGGCTTTTTTCTCCATTCAGCATTTTTAAACATTTAACCCATTCAGGGCTCGAGAGCTCCAACATTACCCGTGTTACAGTGACAAGCACCTGTTTTTTAAAACTTAGCACTCTCTAAAGTAGTGATGTCGAATCGTTCTAACCCCAAACCTATGCTATATAATAAGTGCCCATTAGGTTTAACCTCGCTAAACAAGGAATATTTTTATGAAATGGCAATGGATTGGTAATCTCAGCTTAAAACAGAAGTTGCTTATGGTTGTGTTACCACCGTTAATTGCGTGCTTTCTTTACGGTGCACTCTTTCTCACTGAAAAATTTAAGTACCGTCAAGATTTACAACTTGTTGTACAGTTGAGTGAACTGGCGGTGACGAACAGTAATTTAGTGCACGAATTACAGAAAGAACGCGGTATGAGTGCTGGTTTTATTGGCTCAGGTGGAAAGGCTTTTGCTGGAAAGATACCTGAACAGAGACGCTTGACCGATAGCCAACTCAAGCTTTATCAATCTTTTATTGCTGAAAATGCATTACCTGAATTATTTGCTCCAAAGCTAAGAGAATTAAACACTCAGTTAGGTCGATTAGCGGGGATCCGTTCCCAAACAGACAGTTTGTCTATTAGTGTGGCAGAGGAAGTCGCGTACTACACAGATCTGAATAAGATCTTATTAGCCATAGTGGATGAGACTGCCAAGGCGGGCGCTAACCAAGAAATTGCGATTAAAGCTGCGGCGTTTAGCGCATACCTACAGATGAAAGAGCGAGCAGGAATTGAGCGTGCTGTGCTTAGCTCAACCTTTGGACAATATGGTTTTAAACCACAGGTTTACGCAAGATTTATTACACTCGTTTCTGAGCAAAATAGCTATCTAGAGCGTTTTCAAGCCTTAGCTACTCCAGAACTTGTGCAAGCAGTGAGCCGCATTCAAAACTCTAATGAAGTACGTGAAGTTGAAGCATTACGTCAAATTGCGCTTGAGCAAGATAACCAAAAAATCCAACAACAAAGTCCTGAAGAGTGGTTCACTAAATCAA
This sequence comes from Shewanella sp. JNE2, assembly GCF_023159115.1. Taxonomy (NCBI): domain Bacteria; kingdom Pseudomonadati; phylum Pseudomonadota; class Gammaproteobacteria; order Alteromonadales; family Shewanellaceae; genus Shewanella; species Shewanella sp. JNE2. The sequence continues at coordinate 2,015,570 of NZ_CP096169.1, forward strand.
CGGCGCGTATTGATAGCTTGCGAGATTTTGAACAGCAGGTATCAACAGATTTACTCAAAACCACCCATAAACGACTGCAATCTGCCAATGAGCATATGTTTTTTGTGTTGGCGACATTAACATTGGTACTCACACTCGTATTGATTTTTAGCTTATCAGTGATCCGCTACTTACATGATAGTGTTCATCACTTATATTCAACCATTACCCAAGCCCGTAAAAATTATGATCTAAGCGTACGTTTAACTCATTCGAGTTCCGATGAGTTTGGTGAGCTTGCCATTGCATTTAATGACATGATGAGCGATTTTGAAAATGTGATTTTGCAGGTGCGTGCCAGTGGCGCTAAATTACAACAAGCCGTTAAGCAAATGGATTTGTGTACTCATGCTATGGAGCAGGATGTCATGGAAGGGCACAGCGAAGCTGAACAAGTCGCTTCGGCGATGACAGAAATGAGTGCCACCGTCGCTGAAATCGCAAGCAACGCAGTGCAAGCCTCTGAAGCATCAAGTGCAGCGAATCAAGAGGCCAAGGCAGGGAATATTGAAGTAGGCCGAACAAGCAACGCCATTAAAGCCCTTGCAGATGACATCAGTGGCGCTTCTCAAGCAATCAATGAATTAGATCGCGAAATTCACGGTATTGTGGTGGTATTAGATGTGATCAGCAGTATTGCAGAACAAACTAATTTACTCGCACTCAATGCCGCGATTGAAGCCGCCCGTGCAGGTGAAATGGGGCGTGGTTTTGCCGTGGTCGCCGATGAGGTTCGAAATTTAGCGCAACGCTCGCAAACGTCGACGGCAGACATTAAAAATATGACAGACAGGTTAAAATCGGGAGCGAGTATTGCTGTAAAAGCAATGGAGCGAGGGTTAACGCAAGCCAATATCAGTGTTCAAGAAGCAGAGCAAGCGGGAATAGAACTTAAGCGTGTTGTAGAACAAGTGGACATTATTGATCGTATGAACGAACAAATTGCCACAGCAACCCATGAACAATCCGCTGTATCTGAAGATGTGAATCGTAATGCGTTGAAGATAAGTGAGATTTATCTCAATACCCAAAGAATTTCCGATGAATTACGTGAGCTAACAAAAGCACTCACATTTGACGCGGATCTTATGTCTAAAGAAGTGCATAAATTTACGGTGAATTAATACGTTAACTTTATAACACTGCTCAAACGAAAGGCGGTTTGCTTAGCAATTGTGCAACCGCCTGAAATCGATTCTTTTTTACTTGACCCCCATAAGGCTTTTGCGTACAGTACCGCTCCGTTAACGGCAAAAAGTCCCTCGGCAAGACTGATATTGCGTTAACCCGTTCAATCGTGAAAGATTAACCACGTAAACATAAATCAACAAAATACGGTGAGGTGTCCGAGTGGCCGAAGGAGCACGCCTGGAAAGTGTGTATACGGAAACGTATCGAGGGTTCGACTCCCTCTCTCACCGCCAAATTCTAAGAACCCGATCAAATGGTCGGGTTTTTTCTTTTCTATCATAAACCTATGAATTATAGTTGCTAAATCCAATGGCTCACCAACCTTTGGCACCTTAAGGTGGTACAAAAGGGTGGTACAAAACGATGGCATTTATGATTCAACCATACAGCGATCCAAAGTCTGGAATCTGGAAAATCCGCAAGGGTATTCCTAAGCATTTACGGCCCTTTCTTGATGGCAAAGTTGAGCTTAAGCGAAGCCTAGAGACTAAGGATGCCTATGAAGCCAAAACAAGGGCTGCTGGAGTGATTGCGGAGTTCGAGTCTGCGATTGCTCGTGCTCAGTCACGTTTCGACAATCAAGAGAACGAGCAGAGAATATCTGCATCTCAGTTAGATGCTATTGTCAGCTATTGGGTGGCTCATGAGCATGGACGGCTAACGCAAGCAGACATTCAAGCAAGATATCTGCTCGAAACTCCCGAAGGACTTGCAAGCATGACTGAGTGGTTCAGCGAGCCGCTAGAAGTGCTCCATGAGGCTAATGGAACAAGCCGCCAACAAACAGAAGAACAACGCTTTGTGCGGCATATGAGTGCATTCGTTGATGAAGCCCTTGAGCTTTCTCAATGCCGACTTTACGACCATTCATTAAGATTGTATCTCGCAATCCAATTGGCAAATGCCTGTATCAGGCTCTGTAACTCTGCAATCGACCATGAAGAACTCGCTCGGCGTAAACAAGGACTCATTCGGCGGGAGCTAAACCGAGGCTTTGAGCCGACCCTACCTGATACGAATATCCAACCTACAGATCCGAGCGGTGATGCGTTACAGCAGCTTAAGGATTTAGGGTTTATCGTTACGGCCATGACCACCAGCAGTACAGCTCCAAGCAAACAAAAGGAAGCTGAATTATCCGTATCTTCTAGCGTTTCGCAGTTGATTGACTGGGTGAATAATCAGAAGAAGGCTCTGAGCTCAGAAGTTGCCTTCAGATCATGGCAAGGTGACCGCAATCGCCCTTGTGAGCGACTGATAGAGTTTTTTGCCGATAAGCCTATTGGTGAAATCCAAAAGCTAGATATGCGTAAATTCTTCAGTTGGATTATTCGCTGTCCGAGTAAACCAAGCCAAGAGATACGAGCATTACCCTTCAACAAGCAAATCGATATCGCGGATAAACGAGGCTTGGCTCGTGTGAGCATCAATACTGCAGATAAGGAACTTAAGCTGATTTCGGGGTATTTCCAACAGGCGGTCAAGTTAGACATTTTGCCGAAGAATCCTTGCCATCAAGTGTCGCCCGGCAAAGAAACGGTGAGGGTGATTAGAGATCCGGGCTACTCAAATGCCGAACTGACAAAGATTTTCTCCCTGCCACTCTTTAGGCAACGTACCAATGCTCAAAAGGCAAGATACGGTGAAGCTCCTTACTGGTTGCCTGTTATTCTGGCCTATACAGGAGCAAGGGCAGAGGAGATTGCTCAGCTTTACGTGAAAGATATCAAGCAAGATAGCGATAATAGCGAGCGATGGTATTTCCATATTCAGGAGCTACGCGATGACCAATCCGTTAAAACGGGGGAGTCGAGAAGGGTGCCAATTTGTCAGGCTCTCATTCAGTTAGGGTTACTGGATTACTTGAATACCTTGCCTGCAGATGGACGATTATTCCCAATACTCAAGGCCAACAAAAAGGCTAAGTATCACCTCGCGGTCGCACGTTATCTGAAAGACGCCTTTAAGACACTCGATATCGAGCATTTTGACTTCCTAAAACCGCTACATGCATTCCGCCATCGCTTTATCACCGAAGCCAGAAAGGTCATGCGTGAGGATGTCCAAAATGCGATAACAGGGCACTCAAATGCGGGGAATACGGGGCGAAACTATGGTATCTACTCAGAGTTGCATCAGGAGATAGATAAGATGCCTGTGATAGATATTCCGAAGTGGCGTGCTCAATAATAACAAGGTGGCTTAATCGCTAAGGCTTAGTACCCGAGTGTACGAGCCTTAGCTCGTTACTGTATTTTTCCTTGTTGTCTCAGGCTATACTGTTGGCAAGTCGAAGATCATAAAGGTATGAGATTATGAATCGAAAATTAGAAGTTTACGGTGTTCAAGTGGTAACTAGACCGAAGATCAAGGCGACCAAACAACTTGATTTATCAGGTGACTTTGGACGTCAAATCGTTAAGTCAGAAACCAAACTAGCATTAAGAACCCATCCCAAAACTTTCCAAAAGTTGGCTGATATGTAATGGATATCATCTGTTTTCCTTTTGAACGTGTGGTCGAAATTAATGCGTTAATCCTTTCGACAGAGCCCGGCATGAAAGGTGCGGTTGATATTCCTAAACTTCAGGGAGCGTTGAGCCGTATTGACAATGCGATTGTCTACCAAGGCTTAGATGATGTGTTTGAGATTGCTGCAAAATACACTGCTTGTATAGCGGTATCTCACGCTTGTCCTGATGCAAATAAGCGAACTGGTTTAGCAGTAGCACTCGAATACTTATCTCTAAACGACTATGAAATCACAGAGGATAATGAACTGCTAGCGAATGCTATCCGAGACTTAGTGCTTCAAGAGATTACCGAGACTGACTTTGCTGACATTCTTTATGCTCAGTATCTCAAGGGGTTGTAAGTTATTTATCCCTTGTGATCTGATGTGATTTCTCCATGGGTAGATACACAAGCCAATGTGTTGATGTGATTGATAGCAAAAGAGAGGCTTAAAGCCTCTCTTTACGTTTTTCGTTATCAGATACCTAAACGCTATACTCGGAGTTTGGGTTTGTAGGTGTCGCATGCCTCATCCCCATGCTAGCTTGTGGAATTGGCTCAGAGGTATCGTCATAAATCGACTTCAACTTAATCCCCTTAATCATGGCTTTGCTATTGTGACGGCCTTTTTCGAAGCCTTTCTCCACCAGCCGTTTGGTCATGATATTGCGGGTCATTTTCCAGTCGCCATCCCGTTCTGCCCACTTCCTAAAGGCATCGTAAAGCTCATCGGTATACACAAAATCACCTTTGCTCGTACATTCCTCTAAGAACATCGCAAGTAAGTCTGACTCGTGGCGATATTCCGCAATCCCTGACTTAATTGAGTTAGGGATAGATGCCTTAATGCCATCCTTTAGCCACATCTGCACGCCTTCAAGTGCCCAATTGAGGATACCTGATAGCTCGTTATAGAGCTTATCCATTAATTGCGGGTCCATTTGCTGCTGGCTGAAACTGGCGTTAAAGGGCAGTAAAATCATCCGTCGCCACATGCCGGGGCTGGTATCGCGAATGACGGGCTTATGGTTGCCGACCATGATGAGCTTAAACATGGGGATATATTCAAGCTCCACCTTGGCATACAACTGACGGGCGACAATCACATCATTACCTGTCATCGACTTTACAAGGTTCTCATCCATTCGAGAGCCCTCTGGCAATTCATTGGCAACTACTAGACGACTACCATTCAGCTTGGCTAGGGATGGGTTAGGGCCTTTACCACTGTTATTCGATTGCAGTAAGACATCGCTGCTTATCTGGTGGTAATAGCTCCCTATTAATCGCTGAATGATACTCATGAAGGTACTCTTACCATTACAACCATGACCGTAGAGGAAAAACAAGACTTGCTCATCAGTCCGTCCGGTTAGGATATAGCCTACCATTCGCTGCAAAAACATAGCGTATTCGACATCGCCACAGGTGATCTCATCGATAAACTGAAGCCAACGTGGGCAAGTGACATCAGGCTTGTAGTTGATATCACTATAACGGCTGATATACATCTCCTTATTTGCAGCAAGCAGTTTTCCGGTTGCGAGGTCGAGCACACCGTTGTTAATCCCCATTAGCATTTTGTCTGCATCAAAGGCTTTTGCAGAAATCAAGTTGCTAGACTTGAAGATCTCCAACATATCGGCAAGTTTTTTGCGATTTAGTGACTGTCTACCAAATGCTAATAACTTATCTGCTTGTTGCCGCTTCGTTTTGTCCTTAAGCGTCGCGGGATCTTCTAGCATACGATTCGCTTGAGCAATAATTCCCTCACCAATACATCGAGCTAGTGCCAATTCTTTATCACCTATAGGCCTCCAACACTGCTCATTAAACTCGTACATACAGTTGAGTTCTGGCACATAGACTAATTTTCCGTCAGCTACTTTTGTCAGCCTATCCGCATTACCAACGTCATTTAGCGTATCTTCATCGAACGAACCCCAAATAGCTGAAATGATGTCCATAGACAACTTAGTTTGCTGGTGGCTAGCAGGACTTCCATCTTGCATCGTTTCTGAAGTTGTCTCTATCGACGCTTGTGGGGCTACAACACCGTATTGTTCTAGCAATACCTCAATAGAAAGGGCGTTGTCTTGCCGCAAATAATCATCAATATCCTTACCTTGCCCTTCTGGTAAGGTAACTTGGACAAGTGCTGGTAAGCCCAGTAGAGCGAGCTTCTCCCGATACTTATCACCCGCAGGGTCACTGTCGAAGAAGGTCACTACATTTCTGTCATGTAGATTGTCCTTAATCCACGCCAGTTGTGCTTGGTTAATTTGGCCGTTGGTTGCTAGTACTGCTCCATCCCAATTATGTGAAAGCAACGCAAGTAGATCGTGTTCTCCTTCAACAATGGCAACCTTATCAAAGTTACCAAGGAGATGCTGGCCATAAAACTGAATGTTATTCAACCAATATTGCTTAGGCAGTTGATATTGCTTTTCTTTTTTGGGATCTTTAAAAGTAAAGCGGCAAAGATTACCTTCCTCATCATAATGGGGAAAGATATAGACATCTCTTGGGAAAAAGTCTGTAGGATTAGATTTACCTGCCTTAACCAATCCTGATGCATACATTTCCTCAAGGCTAAAACCATTGGCTCTTAACGCCCTCCAAAGTTGGCCGTGGGAATAACCTACGTCGTTATCGATCAATACTTCTTTGCGGAGTTTTCGCTTTTCCATCAGAACAGCAAGAGGCTTGCTGTTATCTACTAACATAGGCTCTACGTAATATTGATATGCCGCCTCGAACAGGGCTTGACGACGAGCTAATTGCTCTGCTGTGAGTTCTACTGTTTCAGCTTCAACTTTGGACTTATTAGCTCTTGAAGCGGGTAAAATAGTGACTCCATCGATCTCACCATTAATGAGCTTTATAGCAGCATCTCTAGAATGCTTTGCCTGATCGAAATGAACTAGAAAATCAAAAATATCACCACGTTTCCCACAATAGCCGGAATAACATTTGAAATGTTGATTTTCGATATCACTACAATGGAACTTAAAGCATCCTTTATGCCCACAGAATGGGCATTCGTCAGGATCAAGTTGATAGAGGTCTGTCCCACATGACTTATAGCTGGTGCCAAGAGCGGCTGATATGGCCTCTGGTAGAAAGAATTGGCTCTTTACCTCCGCAAAGTCGATTTCGTCATTGGGTGTTACAACTTCATTCTTAGCTAAAAAAACTTTTTCTGATGCCATTTTGGTCATCTCCATACAAAAGAATGGCCGCAGACTAAAATAGATATGTAATTGATTTAGTCTATTGCTTGGCCGTCGAGCCTACATTTTGGCTCTTCCCCGATAGCTCAATGTTTCCTGCAAAGAGCTATCGGGGCATTTATCTCCTAGTCGAATAATCGACGATAGAGATTAGTACCCTTCATCCCATCTAGGTTTAGTCGTGGGGTGCTGATAATCAGCCCTGATTGTTCCAAGCGTCGAATATGTCTTCTTGCCGTTCTTGATGAGTAACCGCAACGTCTTACCAAAGCACTCGCAAGACTCACTTCTCCCCCTAACAAGTAGCCATCGATAATCGGCATTCTGCTGATCTCATAAACGGTCTGCCTAAACTGGTCATTGAACAGCTCAAAGGGCAATCGATAATGAGCCTGATGGCTGCTAGTGGAATGAATAATGTTGTCTTCGCTGATGTCTTGGTTTCGCACTTGGATCTCCTCTGGATGACATAATGTGTCACACCCATATCTATAATTTAGTGTTTTTTTGGTGAGCTAAACACCTTGATTTCCCGAGAAAATGACAAATCTGAGATAGTGGCGAATTATTGTGGATAATATTAGATATGGTATTTATTCATGTTGATGCTATATGTTATTCCTTAGGGGAATATCTTTAATGTCTCTATGAAACTTCAATTCTGCTTCTGGTTACCACCATCGGTTTCTCCTTCGATTCCCCTAAGCTCTATCCACTGCCAATAAATCAGCAGACTGGCTAAAGTATTTCTACTTACTTTTCCTTTAGTATTTTTTATGAAATCAAATAGAAATCAGCATAATAATTCTATAAATCAATCATATGGGGCAAGATTGCTTTGTTTTGTGGGAATGGGTGTTGAGGAAAATCGGCAGCGAAATCGGCAGGGAGGAAATAGCAGTCATCAAGCGGGAAATTTGCCGCAAACTGTGAAATAACAACTGTTCACTCAAGGGGATGATTGATAGACTCACTGCACTTTTTGTTATTTTTTATAGAGCTGCTCACGGAATAAGCAAAGCAGCCAACAGGGCCATTATGGAACATATCAGTATCAGTTCTCTTGCCAGTTTTATCTGGTCAGTTGCCGACCTTCTTCGCGGCGATTTCAAACAGTCTCAATATGGTCGCATCATTCTGCCGTTTACTGTGTTACGTCGCCTTGAATGCGTATTAGAAGCCACCAAAGACAATGTACTGGCTCAAGCTGAGGCTACTAAAGCCTTGCCCGAAAATGCCCGTGAGAAACTGCTTTTGAATGCAGCGGGGCAAAACTTCTATAACGCATCACCGCTTAACCTCAATCGCCTCGGTGAGAACAATACGGGGGATAACCTTGACGCTTATGTGCGAGCCTTCTCTACAGATGCAAGGGAAATCTTCGAACACTTCAATTTTGTCAACACTATTTACGGCCTTGACGATGCCAACATCCTCTACCAAGTGGTGCAGAAGTTCCGCGAGGTTGACCTGTCACCCGACGCTGTAGACAACTACCATATGGGCTTAGTGTTTGAAGAGCTTATCCGCCGCTTTGCCGAGAGTTCTAACGAGACCGCAGGGGAACACTTTACCCCTAGGGATATCGTGCGTTTGACCACTTCCTTAGTGTTTAGCGGTGACGATGCGGCCCTAACTAAGCCCGGCGTTGTGCGTTCAATCTACGACCCCACTGCGGGGACGGGTGGCTTCTTATCCTCGGGGATGGAATACCTCAAAGAAATCAATGAGAATGCCCGTTTAGCCACCTATGGCCAAGAGTTAAACCCTGAGTCATACGCTATCTGTAAAGCCGATATGCTGATCAAAGGGCAGGACATTAGCAACATTAAGCTGGGTAATACCCTGTCGGATGACCAACTCGAATTTGAGCGTTTCGATTACTGTCTGTCTAACCCACCGTTTGGGGTGGACTGGAAGAAGGTCGAAAAACGCATTAACGATGAGCATAAGCTCAAAGGCTTTAATGGCCGTTTTGGGGCTGGCTTGCCTCGTGTGTCTGACGGTTCTTTGCTGTTCTTGATGCACCTTATCAGTAAGATGAAGCCCGTAACCGATAAATCCGAAGGCAGCCGTATTGGGATTATCCTCAACGGCTCACCGTTATTTACCGGAGGAGCGGGCAGTGGTGAGAGTGAGATCCGCCGTTATATTCTGGAGCGAGACTTACTCGATGCCCTGATCGCACTGCCGACCGATATGTTCTATAACACTGGCATTGCGACCTATATTTGGGTGCTGTCAAACCATAAGCCAGCAGAACGTAAAGGCAAGGTATTGCTGATCAATGCCAGCGATATGCATTCCAGCATGCGTAAATCTCTTGGAAGCAAACGTAAGTTCCTCGACGATGATGCTATTAGTACTATTGTCGATCTCTACAGCCGTTATGAGCAAAGCCCCATCGCCAAGATTTTCAATACTACCGACTTTGGCTATCGCCGTATCACCGTTGAGCGGCCATTAAAGTTAGCCCTCTATCCCCATGATGCAGAGCGGCTTAATAGTCTTAAGCAGCAAAATGCGTGGGCAAAATTGGATGCTGAGCTACAGCAAGGTATTTTGTCCGCTTTAGCGGCTATGCCACTGGATAAATACTTATCTCGCGATGCCTTCAAAAAGGCATTTAGCAAGGCATTTGCATCTGTGTCCACCAGCAAGCTACCAGTTACCGTGTTAAAGCTGATTTTCGGCAATCTAGGCGAGCAGGATGATACCGCCGAAGTTTGTAAGACCAAGGGTGAGCCTGAACCTGCCACAGAGCTAAGGGATAACGAAAACGTACCGCTTAACGAGGATATTGACGATTACTTTTCGCGGGAAGTATTGCCCCATGTGCCCGATGCGTGGATTGATACCAGCAAAACCGACCCGCTCGACGGCAAAGTCGGGCTGGTGGGCTATGAGATCCCCTTTAACCGCCATTTCTACCAGTATCAGCCACCACGTTCATTAGAGGAAATCGATGCCGATCTGGATGCCGTAGCAAAGGATATTATGCAGCTATTGGCGGAGGTGCACTCGTGAGCAGTCCGGTTGCAATAAATAAGAAATTTGCAGCATATCCTGAGTATAAGGATTCTGATATAGAGTGGGTTGGTGACATTCCTATTAATTGGAACGTTCTTCCAGCATTTGCAGTGCTTAGAGAAGAATGTATAAGAAATTTAGACGGTGCAGAAACTAATGTTCTTTCGCTTAGCTATGGTGCTATTAAGCAAAGGGACGTAGAAAGTAATGCTGGATTGCTTCCAGAATCTTTTAATACGTATCAATTGGTTAATTATGGTGACATAGTTTTGCGATTAACTGATTTACAAAATGATAAGAGAAGCCTAAGAGTAGGGCGTTCCACGCAAAAAGGAATCATTACATCAGCCTACATGAAGCTAGTTTGCCTACACCAACTCGACAATCGATTTGCTTATCAGCTCCTTCATTCATACGATACGACTAAGGTATTTTATGGAATGGGAGGAGGCTTGCGTCAGTCAATGAAGTTTGAGGACTTCAGAAGATTGCCTGTTATTGTTCCTCCTCTTGAAGAACAACGCACCATCGCCGCTTTTCTCGACTATGAAACCGCCAGAATTGACCAGTTGATAGCAAAGCAGCAACGGCTGATTGAACTGCTTAAAGAGAAACGCCAAGCAGTGATCTCCCACGCCGTCACTAAAGGTCTTAACCCTGACGCCCCCATGAAAGACTCCGGCGTCGAGTGGCTCGGCCAAGTACCAGAGCATTGGCAAGTATTAAAAGGAGCTTGGATTGGTAAATTGTTTGGGTCTGAGACGGTCTCAGAAGGTGACTTGACAGATAATGGCGATGTCGCTTTTATAAAAGTGAGTACACTCAGCTTAGATAGCTTAGTTACACGAGAGCCCGAGTCCTATACTTGTTCGTTGAAGTATGCTCAGTCTAAATCAAAAAAGAATTATATAGTATTCCCTAAACGTGGGGCTGCTATTTTCACGAATAAAGTGAATATTGTGGATTATCCATCTGTGTTAGACCCTAATTTAATGGGATGGCAAATAGATCGCTCTTTCAATACAACTTATGTTGCTTATTGCCTAAAAGTAAGAAAACTTGATGATATTGCCGATGTATCTACAGTACCGCAGATAAATAATAAACATATATCTCCTCAGTATTTTCCAATACCACTAAAGGAAGAACAGGATGAGATTGTTGAATTAATCGATGGTCACAATGTTAAGTTTTCCTATTTAATTGATAAGGCGATATTAGCTGTAGAGTTATTACAAGAACGCCGTATAGCTCTTATCTCCGCCGCCGTCACTGGCAAGATTGATTTACGAGAATGGCGACCACCAGTTAAGGATGCTGTTGCATGAGTTACGAATTACCTAATCTTGTGATTAGTGCCATTTCGGCATTAGCTTCGGTTTATCAAGCTGCGATGGATGTTACTGACCGTGTTAGCTCGGTCAAGAAAGCAGAAGATAGATTAGATGCCCCATTAAAGAGGGGCGGAAAATCGTTAAATGTAATCGATGCAGCTTTACTCAACCAATACAACAAGAAAATTAGGGAACAGGTCACAAGGCACGTCGATAGTTTGAAACGAACGCCAGATCCAACTTTATGCCAATCGATTGCTGACGAAGCTCAGAAAAACATATGCTTCTATCTAAATGAAATCAAAAAGCATAATAAAGGTGAACTAACAACTCGCCAGTTAATAAATTGGTGGGATTCTTATCGATGTGATGATGTGGCTTGTCAATTATCTGCCAAGTCTAAACCTTAAGGGTAGCTCCGATGCTCGATAACAAAAAGCTTTCGCTACGGTGTTTTGCCAATTTTGAGCTAAATAAGTGATGGCCGTTAATACCTATATCTTATCGTTACGATCAAACCTAGACCTTTATCAATCTGAGCTGGTGGAGCTGAGGTTATTACAGAGTCAGCGAGTGTTATCGGCTCTGGAATGTCGAGCCGCTGAGCGACTGGTGCAACTACTGCTAGTGAGTTGTATTAATGTAGCCAAGCATTGGGCTAAGGCGATGACGGGCGATTGCCCGCAAGATGTCTATCAGGCATTTGAGTGCCTAAACGAGAAGATAAGTAGGGGTAATGCCTTACCAATGCCTACCTTAGATTATTGGGGGAAGTTGATTGAGCTTAGGGACGATCTAATCCATCAATCACAGGATCTTGACCCTAAGATAATCCCCAATATGATTGCTCGAAACGAGACCGAAGTCCTCTTTAATTTTATCCATCAAGGTATTAATTGGTTAGCACAACAGGAGAAACAAACCCTATGAGCATGGATGCGAAAGCCCGTGAAAAAGCCTTTCAGGACTATATCATTCAAGCATTGCTAAAGCAGGGATGGTTACTGGGGGATTCTGCCCATTACGACCGTGAACGTGCTCTCTACCCTGAAGATGTATTCGCTTATGTGCAGCAAAGCCAACCGGAAGCATGGGATAAATACGCCAAGATTTATCCGCAAGAAACCGAAAAACATCTACTCAATGCCGTGGTTAGGCATTTAGACCATGCCGATAAAGGCACGCTTTGGCTGCTACGCAATCACCTTGAAGACCGTGGTGCCAGACTTCGTTTAGCCACCTTTAAGCCTGATCATGGGCTGAACCCTGAGTTACTGAGCCGTTATCACGCCAATCGCTTACGGGTGGTGCCTGAACTGGTGTATAGCCCTAATGGTTATGATGGCCGTTTAGATCTCACCTTATTTGTTAATGGCTTACCCGTTGCGACCTTAGAGCTTAAGTCGTGCTTTAAGCAAAGCCTTGAGAATGCCAAGCAGCAGTACCGTAAAGATCGCCAAGTCAAAACTGGTAATAAGGATGAGCCGCTACTGAAGTTTCGCCGTGGGGCGTTAGTGCATTTTGCTGTGAATCAGTTTGAAATCGCGATGACGACCAAGCTGGCGGGCGAAAACACTTACTTTTTGCCCTTTAACAAGGGAACCAAAGCGGGTGGTGCGGGGAACGAACAGCCCGAAAATGGCCAAGGATTTGCCACTGAATATTTATGGGGTGAAATATTTTCACCGGATAACTGGTTGCGAATTTTAGGGCGTTATATTCACCTTGAAGTGAAGCGGGAAGAGGATGCCCTAGGCCGAGTCACTAAAAAAGAAACCATGATATTTCCCCGCTATCACCAATGGCATGTAGTGCAAAAGCTATTGTCACAGGTTGAGCAAGAAGGGACTGGCCAAAAGTACCTTATTCAGCATTCGGCAGGTTCGGGTAAGTCTAACTCGATTGCTTGGCTAACCCACCAGCTCGCCTCGTTATACGACCATGGTGGCAATAAAATCTTTAAGTCGGTGATTGTGATTACTGACAGGACAGTACTTGATAGCCAGCTACAAGAAACTATCTCGCAATTTGAGCATGCTGAGGGCGTGATTAGCCGGATTAACCGCGATGATGGTGATGGCAGTAAATCGGCACAGTTAGCCGCTTCGCTGACAAGTGGTACACCGATTATTGTGGTGACAATTCAAACCTTCCCCTATGTGCTAAAGGCGATTCAGGAAGCCACCAGCTTAAAGGATTGTACCTTTGCGGTGATTGCCGATGAGGCCCATTCGAGCCAAAGCGGCAGCACGGCAAGACAACTGCGTGAAGTGTTGATGGCCGAGCAGCTTGAGGATAATGAAGAACTCAGTGCTGAAGATGTGATGAATATGACGCTAGCCGCCCGTGGTGGCAGCAAAAACATCAGCTACTTTGCCTTTACGGCGACCCCAAAGGGTAAGACGTTAGAGTTATTTGGGCGGCCAGAAAACCCTATGATGCCGCTTAGTGATGACAACAAACCTAAGCCTTTTGATGTGTACAGTATGCGGCAGGCGATTGAGGAGAACTATATTCTCGATGTGCTGCGTAACTACACCAGTTATAGCTTGGCTTATCGGATGGCGATGGCAGGCGGTAACGCCGAGCAGGAAGTCGATAGCAAAAAAGCCAAGAAAACCCTTAACCGTTGGATGAGGCTGCATCCACATAACATTGGCCAAAAGGTGCAAGTGATAGTTGAGCACTTTAAGGCGAATGTGGCTCATTTACTGAATCATCAAGCCAAAGCGATGGTGGTAACGAGCAGCCGCCTTGAAGCCGTCAAGTATAAGCTTGCATTTGATAAATACGTTAAGGAGCAAGGCTATCACCAGATAAAGGCAATGGTGGCCTTTTCGGGTGAAGTGATTGACCCTGAGACTGCTGTTGGGCATACCGAGCGGAGCATGAATCCAGATCTTAATGGTCAAGATATGCGTAAAGCATTCGACACCGATGGCTACCAACTGATGCTGGTGGCGAATAAGTTCCAAACGGGCTTCGACCAGCCAAAACTTTGTGCCATGTACGTGGATAAAAAGTTAACTGGTGTGGATTGTATTCAGACACTCTCGCGGCTTAACCGGACTTATCCGGGTAAGGATCGTACCTTTGTACTCGACTTTGTGAATGAGCCGCAGGAAGTGTTGGAAGAGTTCCAAAAGTATTACGAAACGGCAGAGCTTGAGACTGTCTCTGATCCTAACTTGGTGTATGACCTGAAGCACAAGCTTGTGAATGAAGGCATATTCCTGTGGAGTGAAGTCGAAGCCTTTGCAGGGTGTTACTTCGACCCCAAACGCGGCACCGATTATATGCTGCATTATCTTGCTCCGGCGAGAGACCGTTTCCGTAAACGCTATCTGCTGGCCACCGATGCCTTGAGAACCGCTAAGCAGCAACTCAAGCAGATAAAGCAAGCAGGGACAGACGTTGATAAAGCGAATGCCGAGAAACGTGTTGCAGAAGCGGAAGAGGCTAGAAATCAGTTGGTGATGTTCAAGAAGGACCTTAACAGCTATATCCGCTTCTATGAGTTTGCCTCACAGATAACCCAGTTTGATGCTATCGACTTAGAGCAGCTCAGTACCTTTGCTAAACATTTACTGCCATTGCTGCGAGAAGAGGTGTTGGAAGATGATGAGATTGACCTTGATGGATTGGTCCTTAGCCATTACCAGTTGAAGGAGAAACGGACTCAAGACCTAGAGCTTAGGGAAGGCAGAGGTGAAGGGCTTGATGGGATTACAGGGTTAGGTAGTGCGACGCCTAAGAAAGACAAAAAGGACTTTCTCTCTGAAATCCTCGTCAAGATGAATGAGTTGTTTGGCGAAGGCATTACCGATGGCGACAAGCTAGATTGGCTCCATGGCATGGCGAGTAAAATTGCAGAAGATAAGGTCGTGATGGACCAGATCCACAACAATGACCGTAAATCCATTATGCAGGGGGACTTCCCTAAAGCGGCCGATCAAGCTGTGATTGAACGAATGGACATTCAGCATGGGATGTCGATGGATTATCTTGCTCGCCCCGAAGCGGCCAAAGCTATTCAAAATATTCTGCTGGATATCTTGCTTAAAGGGCTAGGGCGAGAATTGAGAAGTTAGTGATTGTGGGGGTTTGTGCTATATGCTAAAACTATTATAGTGACGGTCTGGTCATTAATCAGTCGTTGCTATATGATGTGCCGTCATTAATCTAAGGAGGTGCCAAATGTCTACAGCATCATTTGACCGAGCCTTTATTGTTGAAGATAGCGTAGCAATTTCCAACATCAAGCATGATATACGAGCACCAAGGAAAGTGACTGTTGCTCAACGTGATCATCGCAAAGATGCCGAAAAAGGAATAAAGCTATTAAAACGACGCTTGTCAAAATCAGTGACCTATTGAATGACGAAGAGCTGTCTAGAGAGGATATCTCGCAGCTCCTTCGTTCATTTACCTGCCCCCAAAATCAAGACGTTGAACTTTTCCTGCATAGTAAAGCCGTTGAATTCGAGGTTAGGGATACTGCCAGAACTTACCTGATGCTTGATGATATCGGGCAGATTCTTGCTTATTTTTCTTTATCATTCAAAGAAATTGAACTGATCGACAGAGGGCTTTCGCTTACTGCCATAAAAAAACTTGATGGCTTCGATAAGCGGGCCGAACGGGTTAAGGCATATTTGATTGGGCAGATTGGGAAAAACTTAGCAATCGATGACAATCCTGTCGACCTAGAGACCATCCTGAATGAAGTTTATGCCGTGATTGATGAGGCTAGGGCATTAGTGGGTGGGCGGGTGATAATCCTTGAATGTGAAGATGTTGTCCGATTAATTCAGCATTATGAACGACACGGTTTCAAGAAAATCCCAACACATGATCCTGTAAAGGGACTCGTTACCATGTACACGGTTGTTGAGTAACTTCCGCCAAACAACGAAAAGTGATGAAACGAGCCGCTGCAATCCGGTAATCGTATTCAATGATTTGTGTAAAGGTAGCCTATACGGCTACCTTTTAGTTTGCCCCGCGAAGCACCCAATCTGCTTATTTGTCAGGGTAATCGCCATACCAGTACTTAACCGCAAGCCACTCCCCAAAAGTCTGAAAATGGACTAACAGCCTGACAATCCAGTGCATGTACGGCAGATGTTCTCTTGGGTGAGTCGCATAGAGATTGCCGCCCTTAGTGATTGAGATAGACTCAGGGATAAAACCTTGCTCAATTAGAAACGCCCTGATCGCCTCTGGTTCCCTAAAGACATCGTTCCCCATAGCTACTTCCCCTTGAAGGAGTATCATCTTCTGATTGGTGCCACGTTTATCAGGGATTATCTCGACGGAAAAGAAGGGGCTGTGATTCTTGATGGCTTCTCGAATCTGATGCTCTCTGGTTTCGGGGGTAAAACGGCCTTCTACAAGTAATACTGGATAAGATAGAGCTTGTTCGTTTTGCATGATTTTCTCCTGCGGTAGTTGAGTGGGGCATAATATGTCACCCCCATATTTCTATTTTAATCGGTGGGGAACCGTTTCAACTGACTTATACCGTCATTTTTCACCATGAACTAAGGCATAAGAAACCTGATGTAAATCAAATACAAAGGAGAGGATATGTCTATTCATACATTCAAGAATCAACAGCACGATAACGCTCAAGACTCAGTTATTCGGGAGGCGATAGCTATCTTGGAAACTCGCTATAGCCTCGGAGTTAATCATGAGGTATTTACTTCGCCACAAATTGTTAAGGACTACCTTAGGCTAAGGATGGCTGCCTATGAACGGGAGGTCTTTGCAGTACTATTGCTTGATAGTCAGCACCGTTTGATAGCCTATGAAGAACTGTTCTTTGGCACCATTGATGCCGCCTCAGTTTATCCACGAGAGGTGGTAAAATTGGTCCTTCATAGAAACGCCGCTGCCGCGATATTTGCCCATAACCATCCCTCTGGCATACCTGAGCCATCACAGGCCGATAAACGCATTACAGAGCGTTTAAAGTCAGCATTAGCAACTATTGATGTAGCAGCCTTAGATCATTTTGTGATTGGTCACCATGAAGTTGTGTCTTTTGCTGAGAGGGGCTGGATATGACCACAACAATTCAAATCGATCTCAAGGCCGCCAGAAGTTTATTGCCGATGACGCTAAGTTTGACGCAAATCATTCGGCGGTTGCTGCTCAATAATCTGCCGCCCATTGTGAGTAACGGTGTGACGATTAACTTTCGTGACCCGAGTTACTCTGCCGATGCTGGTGGCTTTCATCCAGTCGAAATCCGCTTGGAATACTCACTGGCCACCAGCATGTGGCAAGTTTGCTATATCACCGACTTTGCCTACCAAGGACGCTACTTCCCTGAACTCGAAAAGGATATCGACTTCAACTTCGCAGAGGGTTCAGGGTATCAGGCTTATGTTGGATTTCACCCGCTAAGCCATTTCAGTGGTCTTTATCGGTTATGGGAAGCCAACTTCAGAAGTTATGTGGTTGATGATCTCTATCAGATAACCATCAGTTGGGACTGATCCCACCACACCATTCCATTCAGCACTAACTAGAAAATCACTACATGGGTTCATGTGGTGAGCTTTCGGCTGCCTGAATGCCAACCCTACAGGAGAAACAACATTAGCGAGTTACTCAAGAAGGTCGCTAAAGCCGCACTGCTGACCATAGTGCCGATCCTCATCCAAGCCTTTGTCGAGCGGTATTTAGCAGATGAAGAACGATGGGAAAACGTGGAGAGTGACTCAGATCAAGAAGCTGAGTAACTCTTTGTATTCATAGTCAATAAACCAAGCCCATGTGACACGTTGAGGATTGACTCATAAACCATGTCACATGGGTTGTTTTCGACCTTTTGAAGGGCTTGGTCAGTATACCTTGCTCTATTGAACAGGAGTCATACATGGCAGAAATCGGATATGCCCGAGTCTCGACCACGGGACAAAGCCTTGATGCCCAGCTAAAGGCATTGATGAGCTGCGACAAAGTGTTTCAAGAAAAGGTAAGTGGTGCAAAGGATGACCGTCCGCAACTGCAACTCATGCTCGAGTTTGTCAGAGAGGGTGACATTGTGATTGTCACTAAGCTCGACAGGCTTGCTCGCAACACTCGTCACTTGTTGGAGATAGCTGAGTTCTTAGCCAAGAAACAGGTTTCACTGCAAATCCAGAATCTAGGCATAGATACAGCAACTCCAACAGGCAAGCTCATGCTGACTATGGTTGGTGCCATCGCAACATTTGAGCGAGAGCTGATGTTAGAGCGGCAAGCAGAAGGGATAGCTCTCGCAAAACAGCGGGGAAAATATAAAGGACGTAAACCCACAGCAATCACTAAGGCGAAAGACGCTGCCCCATTGCTTGCGGAAGGTTTACCTAAGCCAGAAGTGGCTAAGAGGCTGAATATCAGCTTGTCCAGCGTACAACGGATAGCAAAACAATTAACATCTAAGGATAAGTTATGAATAAGAAACAGAAAAACCGCTTAGAGATGTACTTCGTGATATTGATAGCCCTAACAATCTTGAGTGCCTTATCACTGGTTGCCCTTGAGGATTTAATTGGTGGCTCTTTGGACTATTTCATCCTCCATATGTCATTCACACTTCAAGGTACTATCTCGGTGGTGGTGATGGGGGTGGGCTATATCGGGATGTGGTATCTGTCTGAGCGATTGGATTGGTTGAAGGAGGATGCTCAAAAAGCACCATTAGATAGTGAGGTTAATTATCGGGAGAGAAAACTGTTCATCAAAACGGGGATTGGTGGAGCCGCATATCTGTTGATTTATGGTGTCATTTTGATGTTCTCAATCCTCAGTTATCACAATGGAAATATCTTCAAGATAGCCACTTCAGGAGCGGGGGTGACAGGGTTCTTACTATGCCTTCTTTCAGGGATTGCCATTTGGCAGCTTCAGCTAAGGTTAGAGTGGATGGCTGAAGAGCAAGGTAAAGCCGAACAATCAGATAGCAACACTCTAAGTAACTAATCGACAAGGCCATCAGATTCTATTGATGGCTTTTTTTTTGGATAAATTATGCGTAAATCAAGTATCTTAGCTTTGCTCATTGCCTTTATAGGGACAATATTATCAGCACAAGTATCTGCTTCAATTGATGATGTCGTGAAGCGATATCAACAGATTTATATGTGGGAACAGGTTGCTACATTTTGCAAGGGTAAGGCACCAACTGAGTTGCAGGAAGATTGGGAGCTCATTGAAAGTGTTTTGAAATATCAGGGGGGATACTGGGGGGGGCAAAGCAATCAATCAACTGCAATATGCAGGAAAAACCTTACCGCAAATTAAGGGAATATTTGCTTCTCTTCATAGTAGCAGTGAGGTATTGGCTGAGCATTTAATTAGCAAAGCAGTGTGTGACAGCAGAGATAGAGATATTGTTCATAAAGAGGTTTCAGCAGATCCAACTTATAGGTCTGCTGTTTATGTGTTAACAGGGCAGTATCCTTAGTCAGAGGATAGACCTTTTGATACCAGTCAATCAGGCGTCGGAAGTTACTCTATTTAATCTAGTAAGATAATTGTGTAGCAAATTCAGAGCGTTGATTTTATTCAATATGAGAAAATGATCACGCTTTATCAAAGTTATCAGATATAAAATTCTTTTGAACAATTTAGTAACATTGTGTGGAAATAATATATGGATATTTACAGCACTATACATTTTGCTAACCGTACAGCTTTGTTTAACAATGGGAATTTTGTTGGTTCCTCTTTGAGTTCCCCATTTGGAAATCTCACTGAAGTTTTTGATTCCATAGGAAATCGGGTTGGGAGTAGTTTTGAGTTTGGTGATCAAATAGTAGATACAGATTCAATCGGTAACACAATAGGGTTTCATCGATTAAATCCAGTGACAGGGATTGAAGAACACTACGATGCTATGCATAACATGATTGGCTACTCTTCGGATAGTCTAACAGGGGTTGACAATCATACGTTCGGAGAGATTCCAACTCATGATTTTGGAAGAGATTTCCATGATCTTGATACTAATTCTATTTTTGATCATCTAGATGTAGATCATTTTTCAAGTTTTTTTAATGACATCTAGAGCATACTATGAGTAAAGAAAGCATAATTTCTTCGATAGAAAATGAATTTGGTGATATTTTTGAACATATAGAAGCAACTGCGTATACATACCTATCACTTTATGCTGAAGTGATACTTTCTCAAACGGACTTCAATAACGACAACAATAAAGGTTCATATAGTCTTAAGGAAGCATCCGAATGCTTAACGCTCGCTCCGTATAATTTAGTCGAGATGGTGTCCGAATATTTTGGCCAAGATATCCATAAATTCGTAAAGCCTTCGGATTTGCAATTCTCTAAAGGTAAGGCGTTCATTCTATCAGCGATTACGCCTACAGAGTCTACTCTTAAAACCGTCGCATCTACGTATTCCTCAATATTCAATCCTATAGGAAAGTTTGTAAAAGAATTGATGGTTGAGACTACTGATTCAGCAGAATATAAAAGGTTGATGCGAATCTATAGAACTTTTGGGTTGGATTTAGTTTTAGGAGCATTTGACGAACTTATTTGTAGAGGTACTAACCCTAAAGAACTTTTGTCACTGCTTTATGATGTAAGTGAACAGCTTATTGCCAAAGATGCTTCACTATCTGAATATATTTTGTTGAGGAAAGATTTAGGAATGATAAATGGTGCTTGCGATGAAAAACAAGCAAGATTAGGGGAAACATTTGGTGGTATCGGTGGCGGAATTGCAGGGGCTAAAGTCGGGGCAATGGTAGGGTCTATTATTCCAGGTTTTGGAACTGTAATCGGTGCTTCCGCTGGATTTATGATTGGAAAATCCTTTGGTAGTGTTTTTGGTAATGCCCTAGGGCAAGAAGATAAAACAGATAAAGAAGGTCCTTAGGAAAATTAAGTAATCAAAACTATCTAGTTTAGATTTTGTTACTTGTGAGGTTTGGCGAAGGAGTCGACTTGTTAGTCATGCTCCTTAGGTGTTTCAAGTGGTACAAAAAGCTGGTACAATCTGAAAAAATCAAGGTGCACAACACTATGATTTTATAGGGGTTGTTAGAAAAAGATGTGATTCGAGGGTTCGACTCCCTCTCTCACCGCCAAATTAAAGCAAAGGGAATCAGTAGCTTACTGGTTACCTTTGTTGTTTTGGGGCAAAATCTGCATTTTCCAGTCCGCTCATATCCGCATTAAAACCTATCATTTCTTATTCTAACCACTGTTATTGCGTAATTAGCAAAATAAGCTATCTCATCTTTAATGGTTGTTTTATCCATTTTCATATTGATTTTATTTAGAATTGTGAACTAGATAACACTGAAACTGTATAGTGAATAAACGATTCTACAGTTAGTATGGATAACACAGGGATACTTCTTATGGTGGATTTTCCTCCACCATTTTTACTGAGGTGAGTTATGGATGATTTTAGCCCATCGGATCTAAAAAACATTTTGCACTCAAAACGCGCGAACATGTATTACCTTGAATACTGTCGAGTGATGCAAAAAGATGGCCGGGTGCTGTATTTAACGGAAGCCAAGCAAGACAATCAGTATTTCAATATCCCTATCGCTAACACCACAGTCCTATTATTAGGTAATGGCACTTCCATCACCCAAGCGGCTATGCGAATGCTTGCGCAGGCGGGGGTATTAGTCGGCTTTTGTGGCGGTGGCGGCACACCACTTTATATGACCTGCGAAGTGGAATGGCTGACACCACAGAGTGAATATCGGCCCACTGAATATTTACACGGCTGGATGCAATTTTGGTTTGATGATGAAAAACGATTACTCGCCGCGAAAACCTTCCAGCAAGCCCGCATCCAATTTATCGAGCAAGTGTGGCAGAGGGATCGCGAGCTCAAAACGGAGGGCTTTATCTTTAAAGATCCTGCAATCCAAGCCGCGCTCGAGACGTTTCATGCTCGTACCTATGCGGCAACTAAACAGTCGGATCTGCTACTGACCGAAGCCCAGTTAACCAAAGTGCTGTACAAGCACGCCGCCAATAATACCCAACTCAAAGATTTTACCCGCCAACACCAAAGCACAGATATCGCGAACGACTTTTTAAACCACGGCAACTATTTAGCCTATGGACTCGCCGCCAGTTGTCTCTGGGTTCTGGGCATTCCCCACGGTTTTGCCGTGATGCATGGAAAGACCCGCCGCGGGGCTTTGATTTTCGACGTCGCCGATCTCATCAAAGACGCCATCGTATTACCCTGGGCATTCGTCTGCGCCAAAGAAAAGGCCAGCGAACAAGAGTTTCGCCAGCAAGTGTTACAAGCCTTTACCGACCATAACGCCTTAGATTTTATGTTCAATACGGTGAAAGGCGTTGCACTACAGGACTACAGTGCCGAGCAAATTGCAGCCCAAGGCTTATAAGGTACAACAGCTATGATGGTGACATTCATCAGTCAGTGCGAGAAAAATGCCCTCAAAAAGACCCGCCGCGTGCTGGATGCTTTTGCTAACCGCATAGGCGATAACACTTGGCAAACCCTGATCACCGAAGATGGCCTATTAACGGTTAAGAAAATGCTCAAACAAACCGCCAGTAAAAGTACGGCGGTGAGTTGTCACTGGATCCGTTCGCGTGCCAGAAGCCAATTACTTTGGGTCGTAGGAAATCGATTGAAATTTAATGAACAAGGCATAGTGCCAGTGAATAGTACCCGTAGGAATTTATTAGCTAGCGATATTGAAAATGATTGGCACTATTTACCGTTAATTAAAGCACTGGCGGGGTTATCGGCACTATTACATGACTGGGGTAAGGCAACTACGTTGTTTCAGGATAAATTAAATCCGAGTAGTCAACATCGATTTAAAGGTGATCCTATTCGTCATGAGTGGATATCTTTACTGCTATTACATGCCTTTATTCACACGACTGATGCTGATACCGATGAGCAATGGCTGAGCCGATTAAGTGAAGCTGATATTGACGAATCTCGCTTAAAACAGTTTATTCAGGCGGACACAGCTAAACCACTTAATGCTTTACCGCCAATAGCTAAATTGGTGGCATGGTTAATCGTATCGCACCACAGGTTACCATTGCCGGATAAAGATCTGTGTACTGATTACAAAACGGAAAGTGCAGCATCACTCGATATTATGCTTGCTCGTATCAGCAAAGAGTGGGGATATCAGAATCGCTATGACGAACAGGATTACGAGAAACGCCTAAAGAGCTGCTTTCGTTTTCCTAATGGATTACTCAGTAATTCAAAACCTTGGTTACAGCAAGTCAAAAAATGGTCAGCGCGGTTATTGCAGCAACAAACGCAGGTACAGCAATGTTTAACTGATGGTAGTTATCGACTTGTACTCAATCATGCCCGTTTATGCCTAATGCTAGGCGATCACTTTTATTCTTCACAGCAAGCCGATCAAAAGTGGCAGGACACCACAGGTCTTTATGCTAATACCGACAGAGCGACTAACACCTTAAAGCAAAAATTGGATGAGCATTTAGTGGGTGTTGCCCGCTGTGCATTAAATACAGCACATTTATTGCCTGCATTTGAGCAAGAACCGCCGGTTGCAGAAGATATTCATAGTTTGCACAAACCTAGCCCTAAACCCTATCAATGGCAGGATAAAGCGGTGGATAAAATCACCACTTGGCGTTATGCCATCGATAAGCAAGCTAAACAGAAATATGGTTTTTTTACTGTGAATATGGCCAGTACGGGTTGTGGTAAAACCTTTGCAAACGCCAAAGTGATGCGAGCGTTATCGGGTGACAGTAAAAGCTTGCGCTTTATTTTGGCCTTAGGTTTGCGCACATTAACACTGCAAACAGGTGATGAATACCGTGAGCGTGTGGGTTTAGATAACAGCGAACTGGCTGTACTTATTGGCTCTAGAGCGGTCATGGAGTTGCACCAACAGCGTAAAGCTGAATTGGATAAAAAAAATGTGGAACACACGGGGTCATCGTCACAGGAGACCTTGCTGGATGAAGAGATAGATTTTGACTGTGCGATTCCAGAGCAAGGGTTAAGTACAGTGTTAACCTGTAACAGAGATAAACAGTTCTTGTATGCGCCAGTTCTGGCTTGCACTATTGATCATTTGATGGCGGCAACAGAAACCAAGCGTGGTGGCCGCTATATTTTGCCGACTCTGCGCTTGATGTCGTCAGATTTAGTGATTGACGAGATTGATGACTTTACTGGAGATGATTTGATTGCCATCGGCAGGCTGATTCATCTAGCGGGTATGCTTGGGTGTAAGGTGATGATTTCCTCCGCCACTATTCCACCTTTTATGGCCGAAGGCTATTTCAAGGCCTATCGCGATGGTTGGCAGCTTTATTGTAAAACGCGTAGTGCTCACAATATGATTGGTTGTGCGTGGATAGATGAGTTTTCTACTCAAGTTACCAGCAATAATTGTAGTGAGTCGGCTGATACACAGCAGCCTGCAAGATCAATAGGTCAATATCGGCAGGAACATGAAGCCTTTATTACTAAGCGGGTCGCTAAGTTAAAACAACAGCCAGCCAAACGCAAAGCCGATATCAGTGATTGCCAAGTGATTATCGAGCAGCATCAAGGACAAAGCCATAAACAGCAAACTGTGATTGAAAGTAAGCAGCAGGCGTATTTTAGTGTGATTGCCCAAAGCGCGCTACAAAAGCATCAACAGCACCATTTTCATGATAGCAAGAGCCAGCTAAATATATCTTTTGGCGTGGTGCGCGTTGCCAATATTTCCCCTTGTGTTGCATTGACGCAGTATTTATTAGCCAAAGAATGGCCGCTTGATACTGAGGTAAGAGTGATGGCTTATCACAGTCAGCAAGTGTTATTGCTGCGCTCGATACAAGAGCAACACTTAGATAAAGTGCTTAAACGTAAAGAAGCTGAAAACGAACCGCCACAGGCATTGTCAGATCCTGTTATTCGTCAGCATTTAGCGGCGATAGCTGCGCAGCCTACCGCTATACGCAATGTGTTGTTTATATTAGTTGCAACACCTGTGGAGGAAGTCGGGCGGGACCATGATTTTGATTGGGCTGTGATTGAGCCTTCATCCTATCGTTCCATTATTCAATTAGCCGGACGTGTAAAGCGACACAGGGAAGGTGAAGTGACTACAGCAAACATTGCTTTGCTGCAATATAACTGGAAAGGGATCCGAGATAACCACCTTGAACGTGTCAGAGTCTTTAATCGTCCCGGCTATGAAGATGTTTGCTCGTTGGAAACGCATGATCTGACTCGTCTGATCAATACCCTCGATATCGCAGAGCGCCTAGATGCCATTCCTCGTATTCACAAACCAGTACAGTTAACTGCGGACTATATGCGTCATGTGAGCCTTTGTGGCAGTTTAATTGAGCTAGAACATATTGCGACTTGGAGTTGGTTGTCTAACTATAAAATGCAGGGTGAAGGTGCACAAACCAGCCCAGCAACTTTACAAGGCTGGTTAAATCAACATTGGTTTTTAACCGCATTAGCACAGCAGCTCACGCCATTTAGGCACAGTGAACCCAGTATTAAAGTGTTTTTAGTGTTCGATAACGACCAGAACACCAGTCGCTTTTGCGAAAAGGATGAAGAAGGTTATGCCGATGATCGTGAGAATATTCTTAATATTCAGCGTATCGGGTTAGCCCCGCAGGCTCGCAGTAGGTTATGGCTGGTACGTGACTATGACAGAGCCTGCGCTGAATTTGCCGATAAAAGCCTAGATAGTCAGCAGCCATTGAGTCAAAGGCGTGTGTCACTTCGTTATGGCGAGTTGAACTTCCCCCATAATGAAAAGCAACAATACGCTTATAACGATCAATTAGGATTGGTAAAACTATAGAAAAAGCCAGAGCTTATGGCTCTGGCTTAAGGGCTGCCTGTGCGGCAGTAAACATGCGTTGTTACATTTTCTAAGCTGCCTATGCGGCAGTGGCACTAGTTTACACTGAAGGCGCAATAAAAACATTATAACGTTAGCACTGTTTTGCTCGTTGTTACATGGTTGATGCTGGTGGCTTTTAATACTAACATGCATAAATGTTAAGCAACATTGTGCGTGGTGGGTATGAGTAGAAAGTACATACGTAAAGAGATTGTCACTATCTGCAGGACTGAAGAAGTGAGTTTTGTTGATGAAGGTGAATCAATTCCAGATGCTCATACCATTGCAATCTGGAGGCGGATTTTTAAATTCTTAATGTCATTGATATGGAGTGGGGGAAAGAATGATTGATGGAGCAATAAGCGAGTTCTTCGCTGACCGAAAATCGGCGTGGTTAAAGAAAAATATTAAAGCATCTATGTCTGACGTTGAGATAAAGGCGTTGGAAATCGAGTGTGAAACACAGTTTAGCTTGGCAAATTGGCTACCTAATGCAGCCAGTCGGGCTGGGCAAATCGCCATTTCTACCCATCCTTGTACCTTTAGCCATCCCAGCGCGCGTAAAAATAAAAATGGTTACGTGACATCCATTATTGCTCATAGTGAAAAAGCCAATGATGGTTTTTTACGCAGCGGTAATGTTGAAGTGGCCGCAGATGCTCTGGGCAACGCCGCTGCGCTGGATGTGTATAAATTTCTAACCTTAGTGATGGACGATGGTGAAACGCTTATTCAGCACTTAGCACGCGATAGTGAGCAAGCCGTAAATTTACTGGCAGCCGCGAATAAAGAAACCTACCCAGATTACCAGACGTTAAAGCAAGCGTTTTTAGCGATGACGGCAACAAGCAGTGAAAGTATTACCAGCTCGAAAATAAAGCAGGTGTATTTTCCACTGAATCGCGGCAACTCAGTTAATGGTCATTTAGCCTCAATCGAATATCATCAGCTCTCTCTGTTAACCGCTTCTGGCATAGTGTTTGAACTGAGGCAGCGGCTGGATGCCATGCGTTTTGGCGAGACCATAAAAGAGGCGCGTGATAAAAAGAAAACCAACCAATTTCATCAGGGATACAAAGAAATCTATAACCTCACCACCATAGGTTATGGCGGCACTAAACCTCAAAATATTAGTGTGTTAAATAATCAAAATGGCGGTAAAGCGCACTTGCTGTTGAGTCTGCCTCCTAACCTTAAAAATCGCGATGTACATTTCCCCCACAGTGATTTTTTTAGTCAGACATTACGTTACACCCAATGTAAAAATCAGTTTCAGGCCTTACATCAACTCTATCGCGGCGATGATAACAATATGCATATTCGGGTGCAGCGGGATGACTATTACCAAAGTGTAATTGATCACGTCATTGAAAAAATGTGGCAGGTGCGTTCTGTTGCACAGGCTCAATTCCGACGAGAAGATAGTCTGCTTCCAACGGTGCAACAAACCTGGCTTTGTGAACACACCAAAATATTACGTGAGACAACCGACGACTGGTTAGATGTTATTTGCAATGCCATCACAGGCTTTTTATTCCATGGTTATGAAAAAACCTTGGGTAGCAAAGCCATTAAGTTTGGTGATGCTGAATATCGGCAGATGCAGAAAATCGTCTTAAGCAATAAGGAGGCATTGCGATGATAGGTGAAGTTAAAAAACTACTTATTATTCCTCATATTAAGGTGCATAACGCCAATGCCTTATCCAGCCCATTTACCATAGGGTTTCCGGCAATGACGGCCTGGTTGGGAGGTGTACATGCGTTGCAACGGCATGTAAATGCACAAGATATCCCAGTAAATTTTTTAGCGACTGGTGTGGTCAGCCACGATGTCAATTTGCAAACCTACAAAGGAGACAATGACTATGTTCACTCCATTGTAGGTACAGGTAATCCTCTGGATAAAACCGGTGCGAGATCCGCATTCATTGAAGAGGCACGCTGTCATCTTGAGATCAGTTTAGTGATTGAGTTAAATGGGATCACTATTGATGAACATGAGCACTTATTAAGTGCGGTAACCCAGTTATTGCACGCCAAGATGAAGTTAGCGGGTGGCGATATAAAAAGTTTTCAGCCGCCTTTTTGTATCAACAACAGTGAAGGTGATGATAAAGATTTACGCAAACTACAGCGTCACTTGATGCCGGGTTATGTATTGATTGAGCGTCGCGATTTGATGCAAGCCGCTATGGCAGAGGGTGTGGATGCCCTGAATGCGTTAATTGACTACCTTGCCGTTCATCATAGTTGTGATCAGGACGAAGAAGGTAACATCGAGTGGCGCAGCTACCGTAAAACACTCGAAAACAAACCGGCTGGGTGGGTAGTGCCAATAGCTACCGGATATCATGCGCTAAGTGAGTTGAGTGATGCTAAAAATCAGCGCGATCCGAACACGTCACATCGGTTCGCTGAAAGTCTTGTAACCTTAGGTGAATTTAAAATGCCACATCGCTTACATAGTGTAGAGCAGATGCTGTGGCGTTATCACATCGATGGTGACTTATACCTTTGTCAGCAAAAACATAGCGAATCTCCTAAATCTGCAAGTTCGGGCTTAACTTCAATCGAATCAGAATTTTAATCGTTAATAGAAAAGGATATTTATCATGGCGAAAAAAGAAAATGTGGCATCAGTATTAGCCTTTGAAAAAAAGTTAGTGGTGAGTGATGGCTATATGTATGGCACCTCATGGACCGAACGGAGTCAAATAGTGCCATTGGCATTGAGGGAGAAATCGGTGCGAGGCACCATTTCCAACCGTTTAAAAGCAGCGATAAAAAATGACCCCGCCAAGCTTAATGCTGAAGTGGAAAAAGCCAATTTACAACGTGTGGATGCCTGTGCGCTGGCGCCAGAGCACGATACGCTGAATTTGCAATTCACCATTAAAGTCTTAGGGGGTATTACCGAGCCATCCGCTTGTAACAATGCATTGTTCAAACAAAGTTACCGCGCAGCGGCAGCAGCCTACATTGAAAACCAAGGTTTTACCGAGTTAGCTCGCCGTTACGCCACTAATATAGCCAATGCTCGCTTTTTATGGCGTAACCGCGTCGGTGCAGAGAACATTGAAGTGCAAGTAAGGGCAAAAAATAGCACGCTTGATCAAAGCTGGACATTCGACGCCACTCAATTTAGTACCAAAAGCTTTGATAATAACGATGCGCAAATCAACGCACTGGCTAACCATATCGCCACAGTACTTTCCAGTGAGGATGATTTTTTATTATTAGATATCAACTGTTTTGCACAGGTAGGGAGAGCGCAAGAAGTCTACCCAAGCGAAGAACTGGTTTTAGATAAAGGTAAAGGCGAGAAAAGCAAAATTCTCTATAATGTTAATGGGTTAGCGGCTATGCACTCACAAAAGCTCGGTAATGCGCTGCGTACTATCGATACTTGGTATCCTGAATTTACCGATCCTGAAACTAGTGCGGGGGCCATTGCCATCGAACCCTATGGCGCAGTTACTAATCTAGGTAAGGCCTATCGTACTCCTGCAGCCAAACAAGATTTTTACAGTTTTTTTGATCTGTGGGCGCGGGGTGAAAAGTTAAGCCGAATTGAAGATGAGCACTATGTGATGGCGGTATTAGTGCGCGGTGGAGTATTTGGCGAAAGTGATAAGGAGTAGTAATGAAATACTACCTCGATATCACTTTACTGCCCGACGCCGAAGCCAATCTTGGTTTTTTGTGGCACAAAGTTTACCAGCAGATCCACTTGATGTTGGTTGAACATAAAGTCAGTGCGGAAAATTCCGCCATTGGATTGTCGTTCCCTAAATATGATGCTAAGTCATTCAGTGATAATACAAAGTTTCCGTTAGGGGATAAGTTAAGATTATTCGCTGGAACAGAGCAGCAACTAGCAGATCTTAAGGTTGCGCAATGGTTGGCGCGTTTAGCGGATTATGTACACATAAAAGCAATTAAAGCGGTGCCTGATAATGTCTCCGAATATGCTTACTTTAAACGCCGCCATTTTAAGTCACCTGACAAACTGCGCAGAAATATCGATGCTCGTGCGATAGTGATCGCCCAAAAAAATGGCTTTGATATTATTGAAGTTAAGACGCGTTTATTAGCGTCGATAGATAATCTCGATACTAAATCTAAATTGCCGTTTATCAACTTGCGAAGTTTATCAACGGAGAAAGATGTCGGTCCCGCAGATCGCAGAAAGTTTTTATTGTTTATTGAGTGTGAAAAAGTCACCAAACCTAGTCAAAATAATGGGCTATTTAATTGCTACGGGCTTAGCCGTCGTGCTCAAACAGAACAAGCCGCAGTCCCTTGGTTTGAAGGTTAATTTAGAGACCTAAAATACCCTTTATTTTTGCTCTTTAAAAAATTAGTTTTAAAACAAAAAGTTACAACAGTTGATATTTAGAAAGGTAAAAGTACGTTTTTTTACCTATCTGCCTGTTGTAACTTATTTTTTTGCAGATAAGCTATTGTTCACCGCCACACAGGCGGCTTAGAAATTTTTACCAACCCAATCGGCTTGGCCATCAAAGTTCACCGCCACACAGGCGGCTTAGAAACGTAAGACAGAACGGGGGTTTTTTCATTTCTGGTTCACCGCCACACAGGCGGCTTAGAAATCTGGTTCAGTACCATCACCCTCAGAACATTCGTTCACCGCCACACAGGCGGCTTAGAAAAGTATAGAGCATATTCCCGCCAAGGGACTTGAGTTCACCGCCACACAGGCGGCTTAGAAATGAGGCTAGAGTGGCCAGCAGATTTTGATGGCGTTCACCGCCACACAGGCGGCTTAGAAACCAAAGGGTAATCATTAAAACCGGGATACCACGTTCACCGCCACACAGGCGGCTTAGAAATGTGAAGTAACGTTTTAGGTTTTGTAATCTAGGTTCACCGCCACACAGGCGGCTTAGAAAAATTCGCGACGTATTAACAATGGTTCGGAAGCGTTCACCGCCACACAGGCGGCTTAGAAAAAATAGCGCATTCGTCTAAATGCAAGTCGCCAGTTCACCGCCACACAGGCGGCTTAGAAACATCACAGTAAGTACCAGATGCGCCGACAGTTGTTCACCGCCACACAGGCGGCTTAGAAAGTGGTCAAAATATTGCGTTGTTTTGCGTATGCGTTCACCGCCACACAGGCGGCTTAGAAATTACTAAGGCCCAGCCTGCCCCTCTGTCTCTAGTTCACCGCCACACAGGCGGCTTAGAAAAAAGTGAATTACAGCGCGATTAACTCCACAATGTTCACCGCCACACAGGCGGCTTAGAAAACTCCAGAGCCCACTTTTTATCGCGTTCTTTCGTTCACCGCCACACAGGCGGCTTAGAAATCGCATGTTGAAGCGTCTTGGTTTCCCAGTTCGTTCACCGCCACACAGGCGGCTTAGAAAAGCATACGCTTGATTCATTCGCTCCATGTTCAGTTCACCGCCACACAGGCGGCTTAGAAAACGTTTTCAAACATTACTTGCGCCCCTTAATTGTTCACCGCCACACAGGCGGCTTAGAAATAGCTGGAGATATGAAGGCGTTTGGAAGTGTAGTTCACCGCCACACAGGCGGCTTAGAAAATACGTGAATGATAGCGGCCATAAACATACCAGTTCACCGCCACACAGGCGGCTTAGAAATTTACCGTAAGCGATACCCACGGCGCCTTTGTGTTCACCGCCACACAGGCGGCTTAGAAACGATGTATTAATTGTCGCTACAATTGCACCATGTTCACCGCCACACAGGCGGCTTAGAAACGTTATCCGATGTTGCAACGATTACCGATTTCGTTCACCGCCACACAGGCGGCTTAGAAAAAAGGCGAGCAATTCAGTCACTAGGCTTTTAGGTTCACCGCCACACAGGCGGCTTAGAAATCATCATTTCTTACCCAGCGTGTACCTGATATGTTCACCGCCACACAGGCGGCTTAGAAACAAAATTAAATCCTCGTTACCTGCTATCGGCTGTTCACCGCCACACAGGCGGCTTAGAAAGTCTATGAGAATGTTTTCACCATTGCGAATCCGTTCACCGCCACACAGGCGGCTTAGAAATGCAAGAATCGACTGGTCTTCGTCACGTGTCAGTTCACCGCCACACAGGCGGCTTAGAAAAAGCGTGATAAAACCTGCAGCAGGAAGCAGGAGTTCACCGCCACACAGGCGGCTTAGAAATACCCCCGCACTCCCACCATAAACAACACCATGTTCACCGCCACACAGGCGGCTTAGAAACGAGAAGTCGCCAGCGCCAGTTGCACCGACACGTTCACCGCCGCACAGGCGGCTTAGAAATCAAAGCTAGTTAACCCCACATTGGTTTGAGGGTTCACCGCCGCACAGGCGGCTTAGAAATTTCGCCGCCAAGTCGAGTAATTCAGGATTAAGTTCACCGCCGCACAGGCGGCTTAGAAAACTCAGGTAACGGCAATATCGTTGGTGACTCGGTTCACCGCCGCACAGGCGGCTTAGAAAGCGCTAAGTCGTCAGCGGCATCTATACCTAAGGTTCACCGCCGCACAGGCGGCTTAGAAAGTTCTTTGCAGAACTCCACTAGATAGTTAGTTGTTCACCGCCGCACAGGCGGCTTAGAAAAAAAGCAAAGAGAGTGCGCAACACCCACCACCGTTCACCGCCGCACAGGCGGCTTAGAAAAGGAAAGGGCCTTATCACTCGATGCAATGCGGGTTCACCGCCACACAGGCGGCTTAGAAACACAAGAGAAGGCGAAGTATTTAAAAATTCAAGTTCACCGCCGCACTGGCGGCTTGTAGATATAGCGGTAAGGGTGAGTGCTAATATTGGCGTTAATGTCGTTGTTAACTTGTAGTCTTATCTTAAATCAGCATAATGCTTCGAACTCCCTTTTAACTTTAAGCCTAGTATTGTGATGTATGGCGTCAGCTAGAGAGTGCTAGCCCATATCGGCTATTGATGAGTTCAATAATTGATTACGGCCTTACGATACTTTTTGAATATTTTATAACACCTTGATAAAGGATAGATTTCCCCTTTGACTCGCTCCCGCCAATCAACCACTCAAGCCTCAGTGGTTAAGCCTTTAGCCTCAAACGGTTCTGTATCGGTAAGTCGACTCTCGACTGAAGTGCAACGTGCATTTTTGCAAGGAGGGGTATTGTCGACGCATATTCAAGGATTTAGTGCTCGGGAAAGTCAAATGCAGATGGCACAAGGGGTAAGTGAGGCCATTGCATCTAAAGGTAATTTGGTGATTGAGGCGGGCACGGGGGTTGGAAAAACCTTTGCCTATTTGATCCCTGCGTTATTGAGCGGCAAACAAGTTATCATTAGTACGGGCAGTAAAAATCTGCAAGAGCAATTATTTTTTAAAGATTTACCTGCACTTACCTCTATGTTTGGGATTGAGCCTAAACTCGCCTTACTCAAGGGGCGTAATAATTATCTGTGCCAGTGGCGACTGGATAAACAAATGCGAGAGGCAAGCCATATTGAAGCTCGTTTACTGGATGATTTATTAAAAATTAATCAGTGGGCGGGTATCAGTCAGGATGGTGATATTGGTGCGCTTACCTCTGTTCCTGAGCATTCTTCTGCGCTGCCATTAGTGGTGAGTACCAAGGAGACTTGTCTTGGCAAGCGCTGCGATTTTTATGAGGTCTGCTTTACCCGTAAAGCGCGTAGCCGTGCCATGGATGCTAAGATTATCGTCGTTAACCACCATTTATTTTTCGCTGATAGCGTATTGAAGGACACGGGCTTTGCTGAGTTATTGCCCGATCCCGATGTGGTTATTTTCGATGAGGCACATTTATTACCCGATATTTGTGTTAACTATTTTGGTCAACAATGTTCGAGTCGTACTATCGATGATCTTATTCAAAAGCTACTTGCCATTTATCAAACAGAACTGAGTGATACTGGGCAAATTGCCCAGTTTTGTCAGCGTTGTCTTACCAAATTAAGTGATTGGCATAATCAGTTATATTCGGCTGGTGAGTCAGATTGGCGATTGGTGCTAGGCAATAAATTACTCGCTACTGCCTCATGGGATTTACTGGCAGAGTTAACTGCACTGCAAAATTTATTAATGGCTCATATTGGCCGTAGTGAGTTATTAGATGATATCGCGATTCAGTTGGCTGAGTTAAATAATAAACTCAATGTGTTTTTTCATTGCGATAATAATCAGGCCGCCTATAGCGTTGAATTTGGTAGTCGCTTTGTCGTGCTACGTATTTCGCCAATTAATATTGCCCGAGAGTGTCAGCAGTTATTTGTGCCAGAAACCAGTTGGATATTTACCTCGGCAACGTTGCAAGTTAATCGCAGCCTTGCGCATTTTGCCCGTGAAATGGGGATAGTCGATGCGGCCCAAAGTATTCTCGATAGTCCCTTTGATTATCCGCGCCAAGCCGTATTTTGTGTGCCGAGGCAACTTGGGAATGTGGCAAATCAACAGCAAGCATTAAAACAACTGGTGGATGTGTGTGTGCAAGCCATAGATGCGGCGCAAGGACGTACTTTTATTCTATTTACCAGCCATAACATGCTGGAGCAAACTGCGTTGGCACTGCGGGCTCGTACTCAATATCCATTGTTAGTGCAAGGGCAAGCGGGAAAGCAGAGTTTGTTAACTAAGTTTCGTCAGCTTGGTAATGCGGTATTACTCGGTACTAGCAGTTTTTGGGAAGGAGTGGATGTGCGCGGCAAGCTATTAAGTTGCGTGATTATCGATAAATTACCTTTTGTCTCACCTGATGAACCACTGTATCGCGCACGAGCCGACAACGTGAGTCGTCAAGGGGGCGATCCTTTTACTGAAGTGTCGTTGCCTCAGGCGATTATTGCGCTTAAACAAGGTGTTGGACGTCTTATTCGTGATGAAAAAGACCGTGGTGTATTAATCCTTTGCGATAATCGGATTGTGAATCGCTATTATGGCCAAGCCTTTTTAAATTCACTGCCGCCAATGGCGCGTACCCGCGACTTAGATAAAGCATTGGCGTTTTTAAGAACCATCCCATAAAAACATCTTATTAATAATATTGGCGGACAACTGACTATTTAGGCGTTATAGCTTAAATAAAAATTGCCACCTGTGGGCATAGGTGGCAAATTTCTTTGGAGATAGGTTTTAAAAGGCGTTACTGCCTAGTGAATCCATTCAACACGGTTGGTTTTTATTCACTTAACAATAAATCAATGACACTCTTTACAGGAATCAGCAGGTGCTTTTTCTTCATGGGCGATATGGCAATTAGTGCATGTGAGAACGCCATCATGTTTAGTATGGGCATCACCTTTAAGGGTTTTCATTTCACCATGACATGCTACGCATTGCTCATTTTCAAAAACATAATCCGCAGAAGGGGTTTTATCCTTATGACAGGATTCACAATCAGAGCGTTCTGAATGGCTGTCGGCAAGTGATGCCGCCATTAAACTAGTCGAAAAGCACAGTACAGACATTAGCATCATCTTTTTAAGCATATTATTTTCCTTCTTTATTGTTGGGTAAATCATCAATCTCAAGTGAGTTAAATCATCTATGTCGTTATGATAACTATCCAATAAAACCTGTGCTTTTGGTAATAAAGCGCATGTTGTGTGAATATGATGTAGGTATCATTACTGTTTATTTAAAAAAACGAGATGATATATCAATGAAAGCTTATGCTTCATTGATGTCGCTGTTTTATGATTAATATCGCTTAATACATCAGGTGTTAATTCGCCAAAATTAAGGTTAAATTAATAATAATCCAGAGATTTATGTTTAACTTTTCGAAGGTATAATAAGTTTTTGAAGTGATAAAACGTTGATCGTTATCAAATGTGAATGGATGAATGACTTTTTTAGTTTAAAAATTTGATCTAGATGGTGTCCTGAAGTTTTAAAGTTAATATTTAAAATCTCAAAGTTAGAAATCAACTTAATTAAATTTATTTCAAGAATTCTAAATTGTAGAAAATGTAATAATGTATTGGATATAACAGGTGAAACGCAAAATGCATTTTCACCCGTTATATTTATGGCTAATTACGAGTGTTTTAAACCCATTAGTGCTTACAGGGTTTAGAAACTCGCGGTGATCCCTGCGTATACGCTACGGCTCTTTTGAATGTAGTCAAGGTCCGTTGCAGCATCATCTCGTTCTGAATCCGTGAGGTTTGTGACACCTAATTTAAGCCTAAACATTGGGTTTATTTGATAATTGGCTCCAATGTCTAATGAGCCATAACCATCAGATTTGACGTTTGCTCGCAGATATTGCTCATCAGTATAGTGGTAGGCGACAAAGGTCGATAAGCCATCTAATGCTTGCCACTGTAGTTTAATGTTGTAGCTATCCTCTGGCGTTAGGGTAAATGGCGTGCCGTTTTGTTTATCTTTTGCATCGGTTTTGCTGTAATTACCACTTAAGCTGAGATCATCGGTCAAATCGTACCATGCTTGTAATTCCCAACCTGTTATCTTCGCTTCATTTACGTTTTGGTAGGTTAATACCGCGCCGGGAACCCTATTCCAAGTTTCTGTGATGATTTTATTTTCAACATCGTTATGGAAATAAGTGATCGAGCCGCCAATATCCGTAGTTTGGTATTGGGTTGATAACTCATAGTTGACTGAGGTTTCAGGTTCTAATTCTGGGTTACCCGCAAGGGTACAAGAGCCACGGCAAGACGAAATAATATAATCAGCTTGCGATTGTGACATATTGGGGGCTTTAAACGCTTTACCGCCACCACCTTTAATCACCCACTCAGAACTGAGGTTATAGACCAAATACAGGCGAGGGCTGAATTCTGTGCCGTAAACATCGTGGTGATCCACACGGCCACCTAGGGTGATATTGAGTTCGCCTAGGTTAAATTCATCCTGTAAATAAAGGGCCGATTGATTATCGTCTAATACTCCGTCACCTAAGACGTTGCGGCTATTTTCAAGTTTAGTCCAGCGATATTCAGCACCACCAGTGAGCATATGATCGCCAAGTAGTACGGTACTTTGCCCATCGAGATTATGGTTGGTTTGGGTGATATTGCCAATCTCGGCAATTAGGGCTGAGTTATCAGTTACTTCAACATTTTCATAGTAATAGCGTAGGCGAGTATCGCCCCAATTCCAGTGACCATTATGGGTTAACCCTGAACTTATCCGCTCCGCTTGTTGGTAGTTTGTGAGGATAGCACCATAGTTATTCCAATCGGATTCGCGTTCATCATCGGCATAGCTGAGGTCAAACTGTAAATCTTGGCTGCTATCAATAAGCCATTGTAAATTGGCGATAGCACTAATTTCATCTCGGTCTTCAAGGGCATCTAGCTTAGGTTTTAAATCTGAGCGCCATGCATCACGTTTGCTGCTATCCACAATCAGATTTGCTAATAACTTGTCTTTGATAAGTGCGCCACTGGTATAAAAATTATATTTAGTGGTATCACCGCCGTCACCTTTTGTTGGTGTGTCATATTGCACACCAACACTGGTTTGCCAGTCGTCAGTCGGTTGACGCAATATGACGTTGATGACCCCACCTAGGGCTTCTGAACCATATAAAGATGACATAGGACCACGCACAACTTCAATACGCTCAATTGCTGACATGGGAATAGAAGACAAGTCAAAATCGTTGCCATAAGATGATGTGAGTGCTTCGCGCGAGTTGATTCGACGGCCATTGATTAAAATCAGTGTGTAATCAGAATCTAATCCACGTAGGCTGATCTCATTGCGACCATAGGATGTGCCTTCGCTAATATTCACCCCTTGAAGATAACGCACCGCGCTAGCAAGGTCGTCGATGACCAGCGCATCCAGTTCTGCACGATTAATCACCGATACCGATGCAGGGGCGGAAAGTTCAGAGTGCTTAGTTTGAGTTGCTGTCACCACGATTCGTTCCATGTCTGGATTGACTGAGGTCGTTTCTGCCGCATTAACTAAGGTTGTTGAGAGCGATAATCCAATGGCAACCGCACAGGATAAAACCGAAGGGGTAAAACGGGGGAGTGATGGACAATTTATCCGGCTCTTACATAAACGTTGTAAAGTAAACATATCATTCTTCCTTTGATAAAATTGGGCGAATGATAATTATTCTTAATGGAGGCAACAAGTGAATGGCTCACCATTATATGTAAATCTATTGTAAGTTTTACGTATGAAAATGAATTAGTTAATAATAAGTGGAATAGTGATGCATAATTAAGCAACAAGGGAGTATGGGCTCCCTTGTTGCTTTAATCATTAGACTTTTAATCCCACCATAAGTTGGTCGAGTTGTCCTGCCGTTGCTTGTAGTTCATCACAACCGGAAACGGATTGATTTGCCGATTGTTCTACATCGTGTGACTGGTTGCGAATTTCCATCAGATTGGTGGCTATCTCATTGGCTACTGCCGATTGCTCTTCGGCGGAAGTCGCAATAAGTACGCTCATTTCAAATACTTTGTTGCTATGGTGGGCGATAAACTCTAAGTCTTTACCTGTTTGCAGTACGTGTTGCTTGCCTTCATTGGCTTGGTTCACAGTACGCGACATGACTTGCGTTAGGTTACGTATGCCCGATTGCAACGATTCAATCATGGTTTTAATTTCAACGGTAGCCGATTGAGTGCGGCTTGCGAGGGTTCTTACTTCATCAGCAACGACAGCAAACCCGCGGCCTTGTTCACCCGCGCGTGCCGCTTCAATCGCGGCGTTGAGAGCGAGTAGGTTGGTTTGTTGGGAAATGGCATTAATGCTTGAAACGACTTCATCGATCTTGCTGGCATTATCATTGAGAATATTGACGGCATTTGAGGCGTCAGAAATTTCATCCGATAGCAGATCAATGGCTTTGACTGTGGTTTCAATGTCTTTACCACCCGCACTCACTTGCTGATTAGCTTCTTGAGTTTCGGCAGAGGATTGCTCGGCATTGCGGGCGACTTCTTTTACGGCGGCGGTCATTTCTTCCATTGCAGTCGCTAAAGAATCGAGATGTTGACGTTGATTTACCGCAAGAGATTGACCTTGCTGCGCGGTGCTACGAAACGATGACACCACCTCGCGAATTTTATTGGTCGACTCCGCAATTTGCTTCACTAAGGTATGTTGCCGTTCGACTAAGGTATCAATGCTGATGGCTAAGATACTGAATTCGTCCTTCACTTCGAAAAAGTTTAAACGTCCGGTTAAATCGCCTGAGGCCGCTCTTTTTAACGCCATGACAGTGGTGTAAAGCGCGCCACCGACAAAAGTTGAAATGTAATAGCTAAACAAAAATAGCACAAACAACAGTGCCGCCATCAGCCCATACACCAACAGGTTATCCTTGGCGAGCAGGGCATCTATCTCTCTATTATCAATGGAAATAATCGTGATCTGATTTTGATCATTAACGCCACTTATTGCTCTTTGGGATTGACTATCATCAATACCGCCACCACTGCGGGCGATGGATTGTGCTTTATTATCAGCATTATTCAGGGCAATGACGTTTACGTTACCGTGACTGAGTTGGTTTTGTAGCTGTTGGCGTTCTTGGTCTGGTAATTTGCTATGGAGCTGGGCAGTTATCTGATTAATTTGTTGTGCTGAGTTTTGCAGTGTCTTGAAATGTGTATCAATAAGGGTTTGCTGAAACTGGATATTAAGAAAAACCGCTAATCCCACAATCATAATCATGGGGACAAGGGCGAGAATAGCGAATTTAGTTTTTAAGGTCATGTGGATAAGATATTGATCTATCCAACGAAATTTTACTTCTTTCATTAGCGCCTCATTAAATTAGGCTGGAACCGAATCTGTATCGGTCAGTTTGCCATAGACTTTATAGTTTTCTGTTTTGTAAGTATTAATGCCTAAACAATCCCAAGATGCTGAAACGCGTATTTTGAAGGCTTAGGTATTACATTAATGTTGTCCAATTACAGTCTATTTGTGTTGATTGCTGCAATTTTGGCAAGGTACAGGTTTGAGTTTACAGTTTAGTTACATTCGCGGCTAGTGCTAGTCGTGTTGAAGATGAAAATCTTGCCTGAGAATATAGGTTAACTTTTAACTTGAACAAAACTCATCCACTGTTTTGGGGTAACACATGAATTTGCATGATAAAAACCCCCAATAAGCCCTAGTAATATGCCGCTCGCTCGCGTAAAATTTCTATCCTTTTATTTCGTTATAGCTAGCAAAGCGTCTGGCATTAACGCCCGATAACCTGAGCACCCAAATAGCCTGAAAGTTTGGCGCCCATAGCACTTGTTTATCAAGCGCGACTATGCAGTGGAAGAGAAAATGCAGCAGTTAACTGAGATCGTAGAACAAGCCTTAGTCATTATTGACCAGGCCAGTGATCTAAAAGCACTGGATGATATCCGTGTCGATTACCTTGGTAAGAAAGGTAAGATCACCGACATGATGAAAATGATGGGTAGCTTAAGCCCTGAAGAAAAGCCCGCCTTTGGCCAAGCGGTCAATGATGCTAAACAGGCGATTCAACAAAAATTAACTGAACGCATCGATGGTCTGAAGAGTTCGGAGCTGGAAGCCAAATTAATCGCTGAAAAGATTGATGTGACTTTGCCTGGCCGCACTCAAGAGAACGGTGGTTTGCACCCCGTGACGCGCACTATCGAGCGTATCGAAACCTTTTTTGGGGAATTAGGGTTCTCGGTAAAGCAGGGGCCTGAAATTGAAGATGATTTCCACAATTTCGATGCCTTGAATATCTCTGAGCACCATCCAGCGCGTGCCGATCATGATACCTTTTATTTCAATCCTAAACTGATGCTGCGTACCCAAACTTCGGGCGTGCAAATTCGTACTATGGAAACTGAAAAGCCGCCACTGCGCATTATTTCTCCGGGTCGTGTTTATCGTAACGATTACGACCAAACTCACACGCCTATGTTCCACCAAGTGGAAGGGTTGCTCGTGGATGAGCATGTTAACTTTGCTGAATTGAAAGGCATTTTGCATGACTTCCTGCGTAATTTCTTCGAAGAAGATCTGCAAGTGCGTTTCCGTCCATCTTACTTCCCCTTTACTGAACCTTCAGCGGAAGTGGATGTGATGGGCAAAAACGGCAAATGGCTAGAAGTGTTAGGCTGCGGTATGGTACACCCAAATGTGCTGCGCAGCGTTGGCATAGATCCAGAAAAATACTCTGGTTTTGCTTTTGGTATGGGTGTCGAGCGCTTAACTATGTTGCGTTACGGCGTAAACGATTTACGTGCGTTTTTCGAAAACGACCTACGTTTCCTGAAGCAATTTAAATAACGGAGCTGTAATAGCATGAAATTTAGCGAATCTTGGCTTCGTGAATGGGTAAACCCTCCAGTCAGCCGTGAAGCATTATCCCACCAGATCACTATGGCCGGCCTTGAGGTTGATGGCGTAGATCCTGTTGCCGCCGATTTTAATGGTGTGGTAGTGGGTGAAGTGGTTGAATGTGGTCAGCATCCCGATGCCGATAAATTGCGCGTGACCAAAGTCAGCGTGGGCACAGGCGAGCTTATCGATATCGTCTGCGGTGCACCAAACTGCCGTCAGGGTCTTAAAGTGGCCGTGGCTATGGTTGGTGCCGTATTACCTGGCGATTTCAAAATCAAGAAAGCCAAGCTGCGTGGCATGCCATCAGAAGGCATGTTGTGTTCATACAGCGAGCTTGGCATTAACGTCGAAAGCGATGGCATTATCGAACTGCCATTGGACGCGCCATTAGGCACGGATCTGCGTGAGTATCTCAAACTTGATGACGCCGTGATAGAAGTGGATTTAACCGCTAACCGTGCCGATTGTTTAGGCATGGTAGGTCTTGCCCGTGAAGTGGGCGTGTTAAACCGCCAAACAGTGGTTGAGCCACAGTGGCAAGCCGTTACACCAACGATAGATGCTAAAGTAACCATTAACGTTAAGGCGCCAGCGGCATGCCCCCGCTACTTAGGTCGCGTGGTGAAAAACGTCAATGTGAAAGCGGCAACGCCTTTATGGATGCAGGAAAAATTGCGCCGTAGCGGTATTCGCTCTATCGATCCTATCGTTGATATCACTAACTTTGTGTTAGTTGAATTTGGTCAACCGATGCACGCTTTCGATCTGGCCAAATTAACGGGCGATATCCAAGTGCGTTTAGGTAACGGTGATGAGAAAATCACTCTGCTTGATGGCAGCGAAGTGACGATTCCAAGCGATACCTTAGTGATCGCCGACGATGCGCGTCCATTAGCCCTTGCAGGCGTGTTTGGCGGCGAATACTCAGGGGTAAGCGACACGACCCAAGATATTCTACTTGAATGTGCCTTCTTCGCGCCTTTAGCGATTATGGGTAAATCACGTCGCTTAGGTTTGCACACAGATTCATCACACCGCTTTGAACGTGGTGTTGACCCTGAGATGCAACACAAGGTTATCGACCGTGCGACCCGTTTAGTACTTGATATCTGTGGCGGCGAAGCGGGCCCAGTGGTGGAAGCGAAATCGGATGCTGATTTACCCAAACCTGCACAAATCCTGTTACGTCGTAGCAAGTTAGATAGAATTTTGGGGCACCATGTGCCAGACACTGATGTGGTTGAGATTCTGCAACGTCTAGGCTTTAGTGTGGTTGCTAGCCAAGATAGCTGGCAGGTGACCACGGCCACGTATCGCTTCGATATGGCGATTGAGGAAGACTTAATCGAAGAAGTGGCGCGTATCTACGGTTATGACAATATTCCTAATACGGCGCCTGTTGCCGCGCTGCGTATGTCAGATCATAAAGAATCAGACCTAAGCCTAAAACGCGTTCGTGCCTTACTGGTCGCTCGCGGCTTCCAAGAAGCGGTTACCTATAGCTTTGTTGATCCGAAATTGCAAAATCTGGTGCATCCCGGTGAGCAGGCTATGGTGTTACCCAACCCCATTTCCAGTGAAATGTCGGCCATGCGCCTGTCAATGTTCACTGGTTTATTGGCCGCCGTTGGCTACAACCAAAGTCGTCAGCAGAGTCGAGTGAGACTTTTTGAAACTGGCCTGCGCTTTGTTCCTGATATCAATGCAGAATCCGGTGTAAGACAGCAAGCTATGCTCGCTTGTGTCATTACAGGGCTTCAAAATGATGAACATTGGGCTATGGAATCGAAAACCGTTGATTTTTTCGACCTTAAAGGTGATTTAGAAGCAATTATCGGCTTGACAGTTTCCGCGTCAGAATTTAGCTTTAGAGTAGCAACGCATTCTGCCCTCCATCCGGGGCAATGTGCTGAAATATTGAGAAATGATCGAGTGATCGGTCATATAGGTGCAATCCATCCTAGTTTGGAGAAGCCTTTTGGACTCAATGGTAAAACCATCGTTTTTGAGTTGGAATTGGATGCTTTATTGCATACCAGTTTACCGCTAGCCCAAGCTGTATCTAAGTTTCCAGCTAATCGTCGTGATATCGCAGTTGTAGTAGATGAGAGTGTATCTGCAGGCGATGTAATGAAAGTGATAAGAAAAGTTGGCGAAAATCAGTTGGTTGGCATAAACTTGTTCGATGTATACTTAGGTAAAGGTGTTGAACCCGGCAAGAAGAGCCTGGCGATAGCACTTACATTACAAGACACTACTCGTACACTTGAGGAAAAAGAGATCGCTGAGACAGTTGAATCAGTTGTTTCTGCCCTTAAGACCGAGTTCAACGCATCGTTGAGGGATTAAAGTATGGCACTTACCAAAGCCGAAATGGCAGAACATCTTTTTGAAACACTGGGAATGAACAAGCGTGTCGCCAAAGAGATGGTTGAGTCGTTCTTTGAAGAAATTCGGGGCGCACTTGAAAGTGGTGAGCAGGTCAAGTTATCTGGCTTTGGCAACTTTGACCTTAGGGACAAGAATCAAAGACCGGGAAGGAACCCAAAAACAGGCGAAGATATTCCTATTTCTGCTCGCCGTGTCGTGACTTTCCGTCCCGGCCAGAAGCTGAAAACTCGTGTAGAAGCTGCAAATACGGGTAAATAATTTCGTTTGTTTGATGGGAAAGCCACTCCATAGCGAGTGGCTTTCCTGTTTATTTTTTTCGCCACATTATCCTATCCACTGTCTGAGGTGATTTCTTTGTCAAGACAGCCCAAATATTTTGACCGTCGCTTTACACTCTCCTTGCTACACCCTAAATATTGGGGCTCGTGGTTAGCGATTGGTTTACTGGTTATTTTTGGACTTATGCCCGCATGGCTGCGTGATCCCATTGCAAGATTATTAGCAAAATGGGTTATTCCAATTGCCAAAAAGCCGATTAGAGTGGCAAGAGCGAATTTGAAAGCCTGTTTTCCTGAAAAATCTGCCGCTGAAATTGAAGCATTGATCAAAGATAACGTAGAACACTTCGTCTTGGTGCTTTTATCCCAAGGTGAGTTATTAGTTCGCTCGAAAGCACATTTACGCCGCCGTGTGAGCCTGTTTGGATTTGAGCATGTGAAAAAAGCGCAGGCAGCGGGACAACCGATTATTTTTATCATGCCCCATGTCTGGCCGATAGATTATGCCGGATTACGCATCAATTGTGAGATGCCTCTGGTG
This sequence comes from Shewanella sp. JNE2, assembly GCF_023159115.1. Lineage (NCBI taxonomy): Bacteria > Pseudomonadati > Pseudomonadota > Gammaproteobacteria > Alteromonadales > Shewanellaceae > Shewanella > Shewanella sp. JNE2. The sequence goes on from NZ_CP096169.1 coordinate 2,060,313, forward strand.
ACTATGGCAAAAGCCCATAAAAACGGTTTGTTTAATTGGTTTAGTAATCGGGTGCGCAGTAGCTGTGGCGGCCATGTGTATATGCGTGAGGCGGGTATTCGGGCCTTATTGGCCGAGCTTAAACAGAATAACAGCTTTTTTTATTTGCCTGATGAGGATTTAGGTCCAGAACAAAGTGTGTTTACGCCTTTTCTTGGGACGGTTAAAGCGACGCTTCCTGTGGTTGGACGTTTAGCGCAGGCGGGTAATGCTCAAGTATTACCAGTAAAGATTGGCTATAACCAAGCTCAATATCGGTTTGAACTGACTGTGATGCCTGCTATTGCTCCGGAAGATATGCTGGGGAAAGAGAATGAAGCCTTGGCACTCAATAAGGTTGTAGAGCAGGTGATCTTGGCTTACCCAGAGCAATATATGTGGTTTCTGCGCTTATTAAAAACGCGTCCAGAGGGAGAGGCTTCTATTTATGGTAACTAAAAACTTTTGATGATGGATCTAAAAAGGCTTTGAGGCGGTTAGCTCAAAGCCTTTTGTACTTTGGGGAAGGAACTAGAAATATCAGCACCGAACATCGACATGTTTTCAATCTCGATACAATCAATGATACAGATGCCTATTCCTGCTCCATTTCAAGTTGCATCAGTAACATATCTTCGCCGTCGAGAACGCGGGTTCGATAGCTTTGACAAGCAGGGCAGACGATGGAGCGTTCATTCAGTTCAGACGATGTTTGGCAATCGAGGCATTCAATCACCAAGGGCTGTAATTGCATATTGAGCTGAGCTTCTTTGCATATACCATCGAGTTTAAAGGTATCGAAGGCCGTTTGCAGTAATGCGGGCTCAACCCCACTCATCACCCCAAGTTTAATCTCTACCCGAGTGATCTTATTTGCCTGATTGGCGAGCGCGTGTTGTTCACATTGCTCAATCAGGGCACTCACAATCGAATATTCGTGCATCAGCAAATCCTTGGCAGCAGTTCACCTTGGGGAAGATCGAGATAGCGCTTGGTATTCCACGGGGTTTTTAAAATCACTTTCCCTGCGGTTTCATCTGTAACCGTGCCGATAATGGCAGCCTGTTCACAGTGACCAAAACGCTGCATAATCTCGAGCGCGCCTAAGGCGATCTCCTGAGGTACAGCAAGGACAAAGGTGCCTTCATTGGCGAGATCCATGGCTTCAAAGCCATAGAGTTCACATAAGCCTTTGACTTCATCACAAACAGGAATACTCGCCTCATTCACTGTGATCCCCACATTGGAGGCAACCGCCCACTCATTTAATACCGCTGATAAACCACCGCGGGTGGCATCACGCATCGCATGAATGGGAATATTGGCGGCAATCAACTGCTCCACGACGGGCCAGAGCGTCGCGCAATCGCTTTGCAGCGCTGATTCGAGCACTAAACCTTCACGAGCCATTAAAATGGCCGCACCGTGACAGCCAATATCACGGGAGACAATAATCGTATCGCCCGCAGTGAGATTTGCAGCCGAGATATTGGGACGCAGGATGCGGCCAATACCTGATGTGTTAATAAATAAACCATCGGCGCAGCCCTTGGGGACAACCTTAGTATCGCCGCAAACAATCCGTGCACCACTTTGTTTTAATTCTTTGGCCATACTGCGGACGATTGTGGTTAAGTCATTGATAGAAAAACCTTCTTCTATAATAACACTGCAGCTTAAATACTGAGGTTCAGCGCCCATCATGGCGAGATCGTTAACAGTGCCCGCGATAGCAAGCTTGCCGATATCCCCGCCGGCAAAAAACAACGGTGATACGGTAAAAGAGTCTGTGGTAAAAGCATTGGCGCCATGTAAGTCGAGTTTTGCAGCGTCCTCTTCATTACGCAGAATTGGATTATCAAACTCAGCAAAAAACAGCTCGCGAATGAGTTTGTTCATCTCTTTGCCACCACCGCCGTGGCTAAGTTGAATGGATTTATCCTTTGGAGAATCAGCCATGATGTGGCTCCTTGATATCGACACCTTGGTAGCGGTAATAGGCATTGCAGGCGCCTTCAGAGCTGACCATACAACTGCCTAATGGCGTTTCAGGGTTGCAACCTCGGCCAAAGACTTTGCAGTCCTTAGGCTTCGCGAGGCCGCGAAGAATATCTCCGCACTGGCAGGCTTTATGATCATCAATTTCTTTCACGGGCAAGCGATCTTTAAACCGTAGTTCGGCGTCTCTATGGGCATATTCAGGTCTGAGTTGCAGCGCTGAATTGGGTATTGGGCCAAGGCCGCGCCAGCGAAATTGTGGTCTAACACTAAAGAATTGGTTCACTTTAGCTTGTGCTGTGAGATTGCCATCCTCTGATACGGCCCGGCTATATTGGATATCAAGCTCGGCTTTCCCTGCCGCTTTTTGTCGGATAATACGCAGGATGGATTCCATTACATCGACAGGTTCAAAACCTGAGACCACTACGGGCGTGCCATATTGCGCGACCGCTGGGCGGTAGATTTTAGCGCCACTTATCACACTGACATGGGCCGGGCCAATAAAGGCATTCACTCGCGCATTAGGATCGTGCATCACGGCATCTATCGCTGGAGGCACTAATACATGGTTGATATGGAAAAGCAGGTTATCGAGTTTTTCATGTTCGGCCAGTTGGAGCAGAATCGCTGTCATTGGTGTTGAGGTTTCAAAACCAATGGCAAAAAAAACAACGATTTTATCGGGATTATCTCGGGCGATTTTGAGGGTATCTAAGGGATCGTAAATTGGGCGAATATCGCAGCCCTTGGCCCTAAAACTGGCTAAAGAGCCTTGAGAACCGGGTACGCGGATCATATCGCCCAGCGTCACAAGGATCACATTTTCTTGGGAGGCAAGCGCGGCAGCTTGGTCAATACGTTCCTTGGGCATCACGCATACTGGACAACCTGGGCCGTGGATAAATTCAATATTATCAGGCAGTAAATCCAGTAAACCGTATTTCATGATTGTGTGGGTATGACCACCACACACCTCCATGATATTGATTTGTTGCTTGATCGTTTTAGCCGTTAGCTGAATGTCCCGCGCCAAATTGGCGATAGTCTGGGGATCGCGAAAGCCTTGGTAGAGGTGTTTTAGTTCAAGCATTCTCTTTCCTTGGTGCGCTGATTGAGCGCACGCCTTTTATCGAAAAAGGATTTAATGTGGGTTAATGCATGGCTTCGTTTTCAAGCTTTGTGACAATTTCTTGATAAAGTTCAAGACTTTGTTGTGCATCTTCTTTATCGATTTTATTCATCACAAAGCCAATATGAATAAGCACATAGTCACCAATTTCAAGCGGCTCAGTCATTAAATGACTACTGACATCGCGGCGAACCCCTAAGGTGTCGACGGTGACACTCTGGCGCTCGGCATCAATTGCCACGACTTGGGAAGGAATGGATAAGCACATTATTGCGACTCTCCCACAGATGTTTGGCGAAGATTGTCCTTAAGCCAAGCGGCAACCGCCTGCATTGAATCGCCATCTTTAATTGAGACTTCAATAATTTGGGTATCTGGATTGAGTTTTTTAAGCTGGGCTCTGGCTTCGGCTAGATTGAAATCAAAATAGGGCAGTAGATCGCACTTAGTGATAAAAACGACATCGGCGCGGCGGAACATTACCGGATATTTTTCAATCTTATCATCGCCCTCTGGTACGGATAGCAGCACGATATTTTTATGGGTGCCCACATCATAGCTTGCAGGACAAACGAGGTTGCCGACGTTTTCCACAAAACAAATATCTAAGCCTTCAAGGGGTAAGTGGTGCAGGGCGCCGTGAACCATGAAGGCATCAAGGTGACAAGCCGATCCGGTTTGAATTTGGTAGGCTTTAATACCTTTCGCGATGAGACGATCAGCATCGCGCGAGGTTTCTAAATCGCCTTCAATCACCGCATAGTTAAGCGTGGTGTATTCTTTGAGGTTTTCTAAAAGCGTGGTTTTACCACTGCCAGGACTGCTCATCAAATTAAAGGCGGTAATATTATGCGCCTCGAAATGAGCACGATTATGGCCCGCTTCAACATCATTTTTGTCGAGAATTTTGTGAATAACCGATAAGGTTTTTTTATCGTTTAACTGGGGATTCGTGTGCAGTTCAGGATGGTGGTGCTCGTGGTTATGTGAATGCGCGCCGAGATGATCATGTTCGTGGCGGGTAAGAGAGCAGCCGCAGTCTTTACACATAGTGTTATCACTCCTTTAGGCATTATGATGACCCTTGGATTTAGCTTACCCCGTCACCATAATATTATGGGCAAATCGTTAAATTTGGTTACGCTAATGTTAAGTGTGATACAAATCGGGAAATGATTCTTTGATATTCGTCAGGTTATGGGGATTCAATGGCACGTTTTAATACATGCCATTGAATTTCCCAGAGTAGTTTTACAACGGTAAATACGGGCTAAGCAAATTATTGACGGTATTCCAGTTGCTAATATCGCCGTAAATCAGTTTGTTATTGGTTTTGTTTAAGATCCATATGCATTTTGATCAAATGTTCCTCCATATCGAAGGTGACTTTAAATCCTAAACTTTTTGCTAGGCTTGCCATATTACGGTTTTCAAACATGGTAAAACCTGTGAGCACTGCCGTATCGTTGGCTTGATAATACTTAATGAGTTTTTCGAGTAGTAACTTGCCTAGACCTATGCCTTGATGATCGCCGCGTACTGCCATGGCAAATTCGGCTTCTGTATTATCGGGATCGATAGAAGCCCTTACTGCGCCTAGGGTGATATCATCACCATCTGGGCCTTTTGCGGTCGCGATAAACGCCATTTCTCGGGCGTAATCGATTTGGGTTAATACCGCCATTTCCTCATGGGTCATTTTAGAACGTACCCCAAAATAGCGTTTGTACCTGTCTTCATCGGATAGCGAGTTATCGAAGGCCAAATGCTTAGGTTCATCCTCGGGTAAAATTGGCCTTAGCATCACCTTTAGGCCATTTTTAAGTTCGGCTTCTTCTTCTAATTCCTTGGGATAGGGCATGATCGCGAGGCGGGAAGTGCTGTCGGTATTAGCATCATGCAAGCGAATATTCACATCGAGCAGGGTGATCTTTTCTCCCGCTGCTAATACGGGATTTAAATCTAATGAGGCAATTTCGGGGCAGTCGATAATAATGTGGGAGATCTGCGTTAGCATCACACACAGGGCATTCATATCTAAACCTAAGGGTAAATGCCGGTCCTTTAGTTTGTGGGTCTTTAATGCTTGGATCACCATATAGCGCGCTAATGCCATATTGAGTGGGGGCAGGGCAACAGCGGCATCGTTTGTGGGATCCCATTCTGAGCCGCCTTCACCTAAACAAATGGCAGGGCCAAAGACGGGATCGCTTATCACGGCCACGCGGATCTCCTGTGCACCCGCCGTTAGCGCCATTTTTTGCACTATCATACCTTCGATAATGGCGTCGGGATTCGCCTGATGCACCCTTTGCGTAATCGCGTTCGCCGCATGACGGATATCTTCAGCCGACGTTAAATTAAGCATGACCCCATGCACATCGGATTTATGCAAAATATTGGGCGATTGGACTTTTAAAGCCAAGGGATAACCCGCCTCATTGGCGATAGCAACGGCTTCATCGGCATCTTTAACAAACCAAGTATCAATAGTGTTGAGGCCGTAAGCACGCAAAATGGGGATCGCCTCATGGGTTTCGAGTACCGATTTTCCTTTAGCTTGCGCAGCTTGCAGTAATTTTCGCGCGGTTTGGCTATCGGTTGGAATATTATCGGGAATGGATTGGGGGACTTCCTGCAGTAATTTTTGGTTACGGCGATATTCAACCATGTGCATAAACGCACCCACGGCACCTTCAGGTGTGCGATAGGTCGGAATGCCGCCCTTTGTAAATCGCTTTCTCGCCTGATAGGCCGAATCTTCTCCGCTCCAGTTGGTGAGAATATTCAACCGATTCTTTTTGGGATGGGTGTGTATGGTCTTGATCAATGCATCAGCGATTTCAACACTCTCACCAAGTGCTGACGGTGAATGTAACACTAATATGGCATCTAACTCATTACAATCCATCAAAATACTCAATGCCTTAGCATAACGAGTCGCATCGGCATCACCGATAATATCGACAGGATTTTGCCGTGACCAAGTGCTGGGTAACACGGCCTCAAGCTGAGCAATGGTGTCCTCTGTGAGTTCGGCCAGCTTTCCACCACGTAAAATTAACTCATCGACTGCTAATACGGCAGGGCCGCCACCATTACTGATAATACCTAAGCGTTCCCCTTGGAGTGGATTTGAATGAGCCAGGCTTTCTACCGCCGCAAAAAGTTCAATTAAATCATTAACCCGCAACATACCTGCGCGGCGAAATGCCGCTTCATACACGGCATCATTACCACCTACACCACCCGTGTGCAATTTTGCGGCGCGGGCACCTTCAGGGCTTCGGCCCGATTTAATGACGAGGATGGGTTTATTGCGGGAGGCGGCGCGGGCGGCTGATAAAAAATGGCGCTTTTCATTGACTGAATCGATATACAACATAATGGCGCTGGTGCGGCTATCGCGGCCTAAGTAATCGAGTAATTCATCGAAGTTAATATCGGTGGCGTCACCAAGAGAAATAAAAGAAGAAAACCCTATGCCTTTATTATTGGCCCAATCGAGTACCGTCGTGCAAATGGCGGCGGATTGAGACACGAAAGCAATTTTCCCAGGAAGCGCGCTGGCATGGGCTAAACTGGCATTTAAACCAAGTGGCGGCAATAACATACCTAAACTATTCGGCCCAAGGATACGCATGCCATAACGCTTAGCATGTTGCATCGTAAGTTCGAGCAAACTCACACCTTCCTCATTAAACTCCTGTGCCATACCTGAGGCCATAATAATGGCCACTTTACAACCAAACTGAGCTAAGGTTTCAACAATAGCGGGCACGCGGCAAGCACGGGTACAAATCACGGCTAAATCGGGTTTTATCGGAAGGGCCTCAATATTGGGATAGGCAAGCACGCCCATCACAGCCCGATATTTAGGCGTAACAGGCATAATTGGCCCAGAAAAACCACTGGAGAGCAGGTTTTTCATCAACACATTACCAGCGCGTTTCTCGGTATTCGAGGCGCCAATAATGGCAACGGAAGTCGGTTTAAATAAGGAGTTTAATGTACGTTGACTCATAAGCGATTCCATCCCAATCAATGACGCTTTCAGTGTAACCTAGGGTTTGATGGCTGCACAGTTAAGTTTCTGTATCTACTAAGACTATATGATGAATTGAGTCCGTTTTACTGAAGGAAGTTACCGAGTGGATAACAGGTTTGATAAACTCAGTGTTGATGATATTCAAATCCGTTTCTAATACATTTGGCAGTGGTAGCAATGACAGGATTTTACGAGTTTTTTAGTTTACCCGATAGGGTTGAGGTTGTTTGTCCCTTATGTGATGGTTGTGCTACTTTCACCTATGCTCATGTTTTACAAATAGAAAAAAAAGATGCCCATTTATTTGAAAACGAGCAGTTTGAGATCAAACTGTTTAACCAAAGATTTGCCCATAAATGGCCCGGCGTGCTGTTTTTTCCTCCCTTATTCGGTGCAGTGTCTTGGCGGGAAAAATTGCCAGAAAAATACCAAGGTGCTTCGACTTGGGAGCATAGGGCAAATAGTGCTTTTACGGACGGCACAGATCTTGGCCTTATTTGTTGTCATCAATGTATGGCAAAACAGAAACATCAACTTGAATGGCCCCAAGATGCATTTTATTCAATTGAATTTAAAGGCCATTTACTTTGGGCATTCAATAAAATGATGATGCAGCAGATCCGTGATTATATTCAGGCTAAAGATCGCGACGCGGTATTTGCGTCTGAGCCAATCGTCATTCGACATTTGCCAACGGTTTTTAAACTGGCTAAAAATCGCGAGGGATTAGTCAAAAAAATCAATAAGCTCATTTACCGCCCATAGTTTATGAAAATGACTCGGTATATTGATAACGGGCTGTATTAATAAGAAAGCCGTCATTGGTTATCCAATGACGGCTTTTAATGTGCTAACCCCGCGTTAATCGATATGAGTGAGTCACGCCATATTAAGCGCGCTGTCTTGCCATAATGTCAGCTTGGCTTGAAAGATATTCATCGAAGGTGCCTTGGAAGTTAATCAGTTTTTTATCTTTAATATCAATGATCCGCGTTGCCAATGATGAAACAAATTCACGGTCGTGGCTGACGAATATTAAGGTGCCTTCAAAGTCTTTGAGTGCATTATTTAAGGCTTCAATGGCTTCCATATCCATATGGTTGGTGGGTTCATCCATGATGATGACGTTAATGTCTTGCATCATTAACTTGCCGAAGATTAAACGGTTTTTCTCACCGCCTGAGCAGTTTTTCGCTTTTTTATTGGCATCATCTTCGGTAAACAGTAGGCGTCCAAGCATGGCGCGTACCATCAAATCGTTATGCTTAGGTTGGCGCCATTGATCCATCCATTCCATGATGGTGAGATCGTTATCAAAATCTGAGGTGCTGTCCTGTGGGCAATAACCGATAGAGGCATTCTCGGACCATTTAATCGTGCCTTCATTGTGGATTAACTCATTAACTAAACAGCGCAGTAAGGTGGTTTTACCAACACCGTTTTCACCGATTATCGCTAGCTTAGCGCCCGCTTCGAGAATTAAATCGCCGCCTTGGAAGAGGAGTTCACCGTCAAAACCGTGGCCGAGATTTTCCAGCACTAAGGCTTGGCGGTGCATTTTTTTACCGGCAGCAAAGCGAATGGAAGGCGTAATGCGGCTCGATGATTTCACTTCATCGAGTTTAATTTTATCCATACGTTTGGCTCGAGAACTGGCTTGTTTGGCCTTAGAGGCGTTAGCACCAAAACGGTTTACGAAGTCCTGTAATTCTTCAATCTCAGCACTCTTTTTAGCGTTACCCGCCAATAGCTGTTCACGTAGCAGGGAAGATTGGGCTAAAAAGTATTCATAGTTGCCGGGATAAATGCGCAGTTCGCCATAATCAATATCCGCCATATGGGTACAAACGGCATTTAAAAAATGCCTATCATGGGAGATGATGATCATGGTGCATTTGCGTTTGTTCAGCTCGGTTTCAAGCCAACTAATGGTATGAATATCCAAGTTGTTGGTCGGTTCGTCGAGCAGCAAAATATCGGGGTTAGCAAATAGGGCTTGGGCTAATAACACCCGCAATTTCCAACCTGGAGCGACTTGGGACATTGGGCCGTAATGGAAGGATTCTTCAATACCCGCTTCGATCAGGATTTCGCCCGCCCGACTTTCGGCGCTATAGCCATCCATTTCGGCAAATTCACTTTCAAGATCGCCAACGCGCATACCATCTTCTTCGGTCATGTCGGCTTTGGCATAAATTGCGTCACGTTCTTGTTTGACTTTCCAAAGCTGAACATCACCCATGATCACCGCATCGATAACAGTGTATTGCTCAAAGGCAAATTGATCTTGGCTTAAGGTACCGACCTTTAATCCCGGTGTGATGGACACATTGCCTGAGGTTGGGGCGAGTGCACCACTTAAGATTTTCATAAAGGTGGATTTGCCGCAGCCGTTAGCGCCGATCAGACCGTAGCGGTTGCCGTTACCAAATTTTGCCGAGATATTTTCAAATAAAGGCTCGGGGCCGAATTGCATTGTGATATTTGCGGTAGAGATCAAAAGGAACGTTCCTAATTTGGGTAATAAAGGTAAAGGGCTGTAGACCAATGAGCGGACTTAAGGCAACAAGATGACTAAGCGCAAAGCCAACATAATAAGGCCGCGGAGTATACAGATTAACCGCGTAAGATGCGAGTAGACAAATGCTTGGGTTTTTGTTCTAAGCCTTTTTCGCATAGAATGGCGGGCTTAATGACCTCTTTATAACTGGTTGTAGGTACCTTTGTTAATCCGTCAACAATATATTCGTAACGGCCCCGATTATCGCTTTAGTGAACCGGTTTCTTTTTTGGATATCAAACAAACCTTTGGCTTTAGTCATGTTCGTGTTGGCCGTTGGGTGACACGGGAAGAGTCCCGTATTGCGGCTAATCTGGTATTTGACTCGCTTGCCGATCTTGCCTTTATCCTTAAATTGCCACCGTTAACCTTAGGATTGCGACAAACCTTAAGTCTTGCCTTTGGTCATGGCGGTCAAAAAGGGGTTCAAGCCCACTATGCTCCAGCGACAAGGGAACTTGCATTAGCTAAAAATGCGGGCGCGGGTGCATTAGCTCACGAGTTTTGGCATGCGTTTGACCATTACATTGCGCCTAAAGCTTTTAACTTGAGCGAAGGACACTTTTTATGTGCCAGTGATCTTTGGCTTGCCGATTCACCCTTGATTAAGCATCCCCTTAATTTGCGATTATCTGAAATTTTTAAGGTGACCCTATTAAGCCCTGATGGAAAAGAGCCGAGCGATTATGTGCGCCGCGCATTAGCGCTGGATAAACGCTATGGCACTCGGTATTTTTCACAACCAACGGAAATGATGGCGAGGGCATTTGAAGCGTGTATTGAATCTTATCGGGATATTTCTAATCCCTACTTAGTCTCTGGTACGTCTTTTTCAGCAATGGCGAAGGAGGGCGCCTATCCAGATGAGTTACATCGGCAGAGGATTTTTACAGCGTTGCTCGATTACTTTGAACCTTTGGGAATCGCGTTGGCAAAATAACCCGCTCATTCTTGAGTATTCGAATGATGCACGTAGAGAAAGACTCAATGGCAATATCAACCTTAGGTGTAATGCGTACTCATGGCTGCTATGGGTGAGCTAAATTGCGGATGTCATTATTTCATTGAACATAAAAATGCCGTGTACGTTATGACACGGCATTATGGGTTAACTTGCTAGAAACTTGCTCTAGAAATTATAGCTTAGGCTTAACTCAATATTTCGGGGTTCGCCGAAGAAACCTTGATTGTAAAAATCAATGCTAGAGTAATATTTTTTATCAAATAAGTTATTGATATTTAGTTGAACTTTCGCATCGTCTGTCAGTTGATAGCTTGTCATCAGATTCACGAGGTAATAGCTGTCTTGCTCGGAACGCTCACCATTGGGACCTGCTTTGTCTTTGTAAATTTTACTCTGCCAGCTTAAGTTACCGCCGACTGTCAGATCCGAGAGTGCACCGTCAAAGTGATAAAGGGAGGATAAACGAATCAGATCCTTTGGTAGATAGGTGCTAAAGGCTGAACCATCTTGATCTTCTGATTTACTATGGGTATAGCTGAAAAACAGATCCCAATCTTCTACTGGTCTACCGTTTAACTCAACTTCATAACCTTGGTTACTGGTGCCATCCACCAAGTGCATTGGATAATTGCCACCAGGTAAGGGAAGGGCGTTATCATCGGGTTCTGCCACATTTTCTTTTTGCACTTTAAATACGGCGATACTGGCGGTCAGTTTTTCATCGAAGAAATCCCCTTTTGCGCCCAGTTCAATATTATTTCCGGTCATAGGCTCTAAGCGCTTATTGTTTGCGTCTCTTGCATCCTGTGGCAGAAATATTTCGGTATAACTGGTGTAAATCGAGATGCTATCGTTGAGGTTATATATCAGACCTGCATAGGGCGTAAAGACATCGCTATTGTTGTAGTCAGCCGCCGCGTTTGATTCAAATTTATATTGGCTAATGCGGCCACCCAGTAAGAGCATCCATTGATCGTGTAAATTAATTTGTGTCGCGAGATAGGCCCCTTTTTGAGTTTCCTCACCTTCTTGATAGATTGGCGTAGACGGATAACTGGGTTCAGCGACGGAGCCATCCCATTCGAAGAAGTTACCAATACTTATGCTATTTAATGGGTAATAGGAATCTGCGGTCGTATCTTGCTTAGAGTATAGTAAACCTGCGGTAAGTTTATGCTCACGACCAAAGAGTTCGAATGGCCCAGAGGCAAATAGCCGCGCGGCATCTTGTTTACGGGTTGATTGATAGATCATCGCCGATGCCTCCATACCTAAACCTGTGGTTTTATCTGGCGCACCATAGAGATAAAGCAAGTGCCCATCCATCTCATCTTCACGATGTTCCACGTCAAATTTGACGTCCCAATTATTATCAAAATTATGTTCAAGCGTAGCAAAGACGTTTGCACCATTGCGTTGCCAACTTGACCAAGAGGCTGCTGTTGTGGTCGAACGGGATAAATCATTAGCTAAGCTGCCATCAGCATAAAATAGAGGAAGACCACCCCAAGTAGAGCCTTTAGGATCTCGGTCACTGTAATCAGCACCTAGGGTAAATAGGGTATTATCACTGAGTTTTGCCGTGATCACGCCATAAATTTGCAGGTTTTCATCTTCGGCTAGATCAATATAACTATCTGATTTTTCATAGGCGGCAGCAAAGCGTGCCTGCACATCACCACTCTCTGTTACATCAACGGAGGCATCGCCTTCAACACGGTAACTATCCCATGCACCGACTTTTGCGCTGACATAGCCGCCAGGTGCCGCTTTAGGACGTTTACGGATAAGGTTAATTGCTGCAGATGGTTCACCCGCACCCGTTAAGAGTCCTGTTGCACCGCGGACAACTTCAACGCGGTCAAATAATATGGTGTCGGTTGAGGCGTCATTAAAGAAACTCGAGTAGTTAACGGGGACGCCATCAAACTGAAAATTAGTAATGGGATTACCGCGGGAGCTAAAGAAATAGCGGTTGGTCTCGGCTTTTTGAGCATAAATGCCAGGGGTTAAAAACATTAAGTCCGCGACACTATTGAGTGAGAAACTTTGAATAAACTCTTGATCAATAATGGTGACTGATTGTGGCGTTTCCCGCAGCGTTAAGGGCAACCCAGTTGCCGTTGCGGCTTTATCTAAACGACTTCCCTTAATACTGATGACTTCAATATCAGTAGTGGACTGAGGCTCATTAGCGTAGGAGCTTGGCGCTAATAAAAGACTTGAAATGAGTGTAGCTAACAGCGATTTTTGCATCATGATTCCCCATCATTGTTTTTTGTGAGCTGCATTCTAATTGAAAACAATTATCAATACACCGTATTGATAACAATTCGTATTACATTTACACTCACCAAATTGTAAAAGTGTTGGGATAATCACATATGGCGAAGGTTAGTAACCGATTTTGGTTTATGTTGCATGGTTGGGTATCACTCCCAATCTGGTTGTTATTTAGTTTTATCTGTTTGACGGGGACAATTGCAGTACTTAGCCACGAACTGACGTGGCTCACTAATCCTGCATCCCGCGCCGTTAATCCAAACAATTTGCCAGCAAAGTCGGTTGATGAATTAATGGCGGCGGTAAAAAAGGCTCATCCTACAGCAGAAATCAGTGGGGCTATGACCTTCGAGCCTTATCTTGTCAATGCAGTGATGTTTACCGATGTGGATAAACCCTATGCGATTGCTTATGTGAATCAATACACGGGTGACGTTCAGCAAATTAACGAAGGGATGACTTTTATTGGTTTTATGCGTTCATTACATGGTTGGTTATTATTTCCATGGCCTGGTAGTTATAGCGTAGGGTATTACCTTGTCTGCTCTATGGCGGTATTGATGCTGGCGTCTTTAATTACCGGATTAATTGTTTATAAGCGGTTTTGGCGTAGTTTTTTGGCACCTAAAGTGCGTATTACGCAAGGGAAAAAAACACTGCTAGCGGATTTACACAAATTATCTGGTGTTTGGTCAATTTGGTTTATCGCCATTATGAGTGCAACAGGATTATGGTATTTAGTCCAAGCTGTTTTTTGGCATGCTGATATTGATATCGAGCCTCATGCGCCGTTAATTGTGGCGGAGCAAGTTCCCTTGCTTAAAGAGGGAGAGACAACTATACCCATTCCTGCGGTATCACTTAATCAAGCTCTTATGATTGCAAAGGAGCGTTTCCCTGATTTTCAACCTAGTTATGTGATGCTGCCAGAGCATAACCGGGATATGTATCACCTTAGCGGTAGTGGTGATCATATTTTTTATGACCAACATTCCTATAGCCTGAGTATTAATCCTTGGACGGGGGAAATAGCGAAAGCATCATCACCCGAAACCATGACGGGCATGCAAACCATCATGCACATTGCCGATCCGCTGCACTACGGCACGATTGGGGGAATTTGGACCAAGTTTATTTGGTTTGTGTTTGGTTTAATTTTGTCGGGTATGTCAATTACGGGCTTTATGATGTGGGGATTACGTCATGTCAGAGCCTTTAAAAAAGCAGGATCTGATGACTTAGCTGCCGATATGTTAGGGGAGATTCGCTAATGGCGTTTAATCGAGCACTGTTTTGGCAAAAGAATAAATATAAATTAAATGGATTGATCTTAGTCTTGCCATTTTTATTCTTGTACCAATCATTAACACCGAACTTTCCTCCCGCATGGCAGGCACAGGAATTAGGTGAGTTTAAAATTGCGCCTATGCCATTGAATATGAAGGCTCCTTATCAACATCACGATGAATATGTGAAGGATTTTATGTTGATTTTTGAAAAAGGGGAGACAGGGCTAATTCGACAAGGTTATGCCAATATTGGGCCTGAGGCATTACCAATTAGCCAGCTACAACAAGGGGAAAATGGTGTGCTCCATGGCAGTAAATATGGACAACATGTGCATGCCATTGCGGGGGCAAAACTGTCATCGAGTGATAGTTTATGGATCTCTATTCAAACATGGCAAGGGGAGTGGCTCGTGGCAAAGTGGCCAATACCGGAAGCGTTGCTGATTTAGCATTTTAAACAGACAATTCCATGTGTAATGGGATTGTCTGTTCAATAGGTTTATTCTTCGGGATAAACCTTCTCTTTAAACTCACACAAATCCTCAATAATGCAACTGCCACAGCGTGGCTTTCGTGCTAAGCATGTGTAGCGGCCGTGCAGAATAAACCAATGATGTACATCCACTTTAAACTCATCCGGCACAACTTTTAGCATCCGTTCTTCTACTTCGACCACGTTTTTACCGGGGGCAAATTTAGTGCGATTGGCAAGACGAAAAATATGAGTATCTACGGCAATGGTTGGCCAGCCAAAGGCGGTATTGAGCACCACGTTCGCGGTTTTTCGGCCCACACCAGGTAGTGCTTCAAGGGCTTCTCTATCTTCTGGCACTTCACCATTGTACTTCTCGATTAAGATTTCGCAGGCTTTGATCACATTAACGGCTTTGTTGTTATAAAGGCCAATGGTCTTGATATATTCCTTTAATCCCTCAACCCCTAAGGCATAAATGCTGTGGGCAGTATTGGCGACAGGAAACAGTTTATCTGTCGCCTTATTCACGCTCACATCGGTCGCTTGTGCTGAGAGGGTTACCGCGACTAATAACTCAAAAGGACTAGTAAAGTTGAGCTCAGTTTCGGGTTTCGGATTGTTATCACGAAGACGAGTGAGGATCTGGATACGTTTTGCTTGATTCATATTCACTATTCTTCGTTAACTGACCTTAGTGATCCGTGCGCGTGTCACACTTGGCTCGGTGGCGACTTGTGGTTGGTGTTCTTTGAGTTTTTTATCAATTACATTCTTCAATGCAATCAATAAGCCCATCACAATAAAAGCGCCGGGTGGCAGCATAGCGAGTAAAAAGGGGGTATCCACTTGCCATACATGAATAGTTAAGGATTTAGCCCAAGGGCCTAGCAATTGATCGGCGCCATCAAATAGTGTGCCTTGACCTAATAATTCCCGTGTTGCCCCAAGAACGGCGAGCACTAAGGTAAACCCTAGCCCCATCATTAAACCATCGAAGGCGGCGCTAAAGGCATTGTTACGTGAGGCAAAGGCCTCGGCGCGGCCAATGATGATGCAGTTCGTTACAATTAGCGGCAGGAAGATCCCAAGGGATAAATACAGACCATAGGCATAGGCATTGATGAGCAACTGAACTGTGGTGACTAGCGCGGCGATGATCATTACAAATACGGGAATACGGATTTCTTTAGGCACATAGTCGCGTACAAGTGACACAAGAATATTAGAGCCTATTAGCACTAACATAGTGGCTACACCTAGCCCTAGGGCATTGGTTATGGTTGCTGTGACAGCAAGGAGCGGGCATAGGCCTAATAGTTGTACTAAGCCGGGGTTATTTTTCCACAGACCTTGCCAAGCAATTTCGCGATAATTAGTCATGTTTTATCTCACAATTCAGTGGCTGACTGAAAATTTGTGCTTGGTTATTGTTAAAGTACCATACTGCACGCTTAACCGCGTTAACATAGGCGCGTGGTGTGATGGTGGCGCCGGTAAATTGATCGAAATCCCCGCCATCTTTTTTCACCAGCCATTGTTTGTCATCCTCAGCGTTCAGGCGTTTACCCACAAATTGCATCACCCAATCGGATTTACGCAGATCGATTTTATCACCAAGTCCTGGCGTTTCTTGGTGTGATAGGGTGCGAACACCAAGGACTTCACCTTGGGTGTTTATCCCCACAATCAGTTTAATATTACCGTTATAACCATCGGGAGCGATGGCCTCCAGCGCAATTGCAACTGGTTGACCCGCATTGGTTGCAATATAGGCAGGCATTGGATTTTCAGTGCCTAACGCCGCTCTATCCTGCAGCAAAGTACATTGTGCAGTGAGCTCATTGTCGTGGATGTCATCTGGGATCAATTGATGTAACACTTTCATCAATTCTTGCTGTTCTTGCTCTTTAATTTTATCTAAGGTCTGTTCATTAACCACTGCGACTAAGCCAGTGCAGAGCAGGGCAAACAGAGCGAGTAACAGTCCATTTTTAATCATTGGATTATTCAATTTCTTTCCTCAAGAGTCTTTCTTCAAGCGTCACTTGATGCTTAACACAAAGGCCTAGCCCGCTGAATGACCATAGCTACGTGGACGAACGTAATAGTCAATAAAGGGAGCACAAAGGTTTGCCAGTAATACGGCAAAGGCGAAAGCATCAGGGTAGCCACCTTGAGTGCGAATGATATAGACCAATATACCTATTAACGTCCCGAAGATAATTCGACCACGGGGACTCGTTGCGGCGGTGACAGGATCCGTCGCAATAAAAAATGCCGCTAACATGGTCGCGCCAGAAAATAGATGGAATAATGGGCTGCCTTGAGTATCGGGTGACAGTAAAAAACCGACACTCGAAGCGATAAAGAGCCCTGCTAATACGCCAGTGCTAATATGCCAGCGAATCGCCTTAAGTTTGAGCAGCACTAAACCGCCAGCAAGATAAGCTAAATTGACCCAAAACCAACCTACACCTGTAGCGCCATCAAAAATGGCTTTTGTCATACTTTCTGTGCGGGTTAATCCCATGGATAAATCGGTTTTTAGGGTATCAAGCGGTGTTGCCATGGCAACACCGTCAATGCTTAGGCGAAATTGGTCCATATTCACATTGGCACCGATATTGAAGATAAGCTGCAAGCTATCAAGCACACTCGGCGAGTGCATGGCAACTGTGCTTGGAGCGATCCAAGTGGTCATTTGCACTGGAAAGGAAATTAGCAGTAGTACATAAGCGGCCATGGCTGGATTAAACAAGTTATGGCCTAAACCGCCGTAAAGGTGTTTGACGATGATGATAGCAAAAGCTGTCCCGATAACGATCATCCACCAAGGGGCGAGTGGGGGAATGGCCACACCAATCAAGATCGCGGTCAGCATGGCACTGTTATCACTTAAGCTGGCTTTGATACTGCGCTGACGCAGTTTCATTACCGCAGCTTCAGCACTTAATGCGACGATAATTGCTAGTAGTACTTGAACGAGCGTGCCCCAACCAAAAAAGGCGCACTGCACCACAAGGCCTGGCAGTAAACATAAAATCACCCGCTGCATCACAGTTGAAGTATGCAGATTTCGTGTTACATGGGGTGATGAGGCTATTTTAAACGCCATTCTGTTCCCTTTTATCTAATCTTGAGTCGTTAACCGTTAAGTTGCTGATTCTTATGTTAATTATGTTATTCATTTGAATCACTTGTCGCATCCACGGCCCTTGCCGCTTTTTTCGCTTTTGCACGGGCAACGGCTGCAGCGATTTTAGCCTTTTTCTCATCTTCGGGACTGAGTTGATGACTCGGCTCTGAGCTGAGTTCTGAGCTAAGCTCAGTAATGGGTTCAGGCTTAAGCGGCGTATCACTTGGCTGAGCTGATTCTGCCTCTAGCTTTGGCTGAACTTCAGCAACCTCACTCGAATCGGCTTGGGCGGCCGCTTTTTTGGCTTTAGCCCGGGCAACGGCTGCCGCAACTCTGGCTTTTTTATCATCCTCAGGACTCGGTGTAACAGTGCTTGACTCTCGCTCGGCGACAGGCGTATTCACTACTGGAGTTTTTGTCGCTTGATCCTCAGGTGCTTGAGGCGCTGGCGTTTGATCTTCGCTTACGATGCCACTTTGCTGGACCGCTTTCTTGGCTTTAGCACGGGCGACGGCCGCGGCGATTTTGGCCTTTTTATCATCCACCTCAGTACTAGCTGCGGATCCCGTAACCCGCTTTTCGGCGTCGACTTTAGCGGCATCAATATCCTCGTTAACATCCGAGCCGGCTTTCATCGTCGCCTTTTTCGCTTTGGCCCGAGCAATGGCGGCCGCAACTTTATCTTTTTGCGATAAAGGCTCGGCTTGCTCGGTTTCCATAGATGAATCCGGTTCATCATCAATAACTTGAGAAGCTGTGGCCGCGGCGGCTTTCTTGGCTTTGGCACGGGCAATTGCTGCGGCAACGGCTGCCTTTTCCCTTGGTACTTCGACCACGGCAGTGGGGGCTATTGCAGTCTCACTGGGTGCCTGCGTCGCAGCGGCTTTTTTGGCTGCAATACGTGCCATCGCTTCAGCAACGGCATTTTTATCTGTGCCCGTCATCGTTGCCTGGCGACGCTCTGCGGCTTCTTTTGCTTTGGCTTCGCGGGCGAGTTTTTCTTCTTCTAGACGAGCCAAACGTGCTTCAAAACGGTGTTTGGCACGTTCTGCCTGTTGCTTTTCATCGGCAGTTTGTTTTAAGGCTGATTTGGCAATACGGTAATATTCGACTAAAGGAATATCACTCGGGCAGACATAACTACAGCAACCACATTCAATACAATCTTTTAGGTTAAAACTGGCAGCCTTATCATATTCCTCGGCTTTTGCGTGCCAAAAGAGTTGTTGTGGTAATAGCAGTGCAGGGCAGACATTGGCGCACTCACCGCAGCGAATACACGCTTTTTCCTCTGGTGTCACCCCAATCTCTTGGTTACTCGGCACCAAAATACAGTTAGTACCTTTTAAAATAGGTACATTAATGGTCGGTAGTGCATGGCCCATCATAGGCCCACCAACGATGATCTTTTGCTCTGCTTCAGGTTTAAACTCGGTTTGCATGAGTACATGCTCAACGGGGGTTCCAATTGGCAACCAATAGTTACCAGGTTTACCCACATTTTTACCTGTCACTGTGACAACGCGCTCAACCAGCGGTTTATTTTGGACAACGGCTTGATGTATGGCAAAGGCTGTGCCGACGTTATGGACAACGATACCGAGTTTGGCAGGAATAGCGCCAGAGGGCACTTCACGGCCAGTAATAATCTGAATAAGCTGTTTTTCACCGCCCGAAGGATATTTGGTGGGGATAACGGTAACTCGAGTACTGCCTTTCGGTAGCGCACTTTGCGCTACAGCCATTTGCATGGCCTTGATCGCTTCAGGCTTATTATCTTCAATGGCGATAACGATACGTTTGGGTGTTAATAACCGATAAATAATCCCAATACCTGCCAGAATATCTTGGCTGTATTCGCGCATTAATCTGTCATCTGAGCTGATATAAGGCTCACACTCAACACCATTGATAATGACTAAATCAATTTCGCTCGCGGGATTGAGTTTGATATGACTCGGAAAAGCCGCGCCGCCCATACCCGCAACACCCGCTTGATGTATTTTATCGATAATTTGCTGATGGCTTAGGCTATCGAGATCGTTGTAGGCTAATTCGCACCAAGTATCTTTCCCATCGGCTTCGATAACGCACGTATTAACGGGGAGGGCTGAGGCATGGTTGCTGGCTCTTGGCTCAATAGCAACGATAGTACCTGATGTCGGCGCATGCACAGGTAAATGCCAAATAGAGGGGCCTTGAGTTAATGGCGTGCCTTTTAACACTTTATCGCCGAGCTTTACCGCAAGTGTGCAATTTTCCCCCACCTGAGGTATAGGGACTAAATAGGTTTTTGCTAATGGCAGTGTTGCTATAGGAGTGCCATTTGAGAGAAATTTGACTTCTGGAGGGTGTATACCACCATGCGAGCGCCAAAGGGTTCCTTTATCTAATTGATCTAATAAAGTTAGCACCGCTTGTCCTCTTCTAACATTGTCTCGTTATCCCCAGTCTCTTGGAGCAGCGTCACTGGAATGGCATTTAAACGCCAATTCCAATTTTTAAGATTTTGGGTTACGGGGATCATATCAATACAATCGACAGGGCAGGGTTCAACACAGAGGTCACAACCTGTGCAATCTGTGGTGAGCACGGTATGCATTAATTTACCTGCACCGATAATGGCATCCACGGGACAGGCCTGAATACACTTAGTGCAGCCAATACACTCATCCTCACGAATAAAAGCTACTTTTTTGACCTGTGATTGCGCTTCGGCATTGAGAGGCTCAGGCTCAACACCCATCAAATTGGCTAGTTTCTCCATTGTGGCTGTGCCGCCTGGAGGGCATTTATTGACTTTGTCGCCATTGGCGATGGCCTGGGCATAAGGACGACAACCTGGGTAACCACATTGACCACATTGGGTTTGTGGCAGAATGGCTTCGAGTTCATCGACAATCGGGTTACCTTCAACCTTAAATTTAAGGGCGGCAAAACCGAGTAATACCCCAAAGACCAATGCCAACAGGGTCAATAATATGACAGCGATTAAAATGGTGGACATACTACTTAACCAATCCTGTGAATCCCATAAAGGCAAGGGACATTAAACCTGCGGTAATCATGGCAATTGCGCCGCCCTTAAAAGGTAGGGGCACATCGGCTGCGGCTAATCGTTCACGCATAGCTGAGAAGAGGATTAACACTAATGAGAAGCCTAACGCCGCACCAAAACCGTAGATAGCCGATTGAATAAAATCGTGCTTTTCGTTCACGTTCAACAGGGCGACACCCAATACAGCACAGTTGGTGGTGATGAGTGGCAGATAAATTCCCAACGCTCGGTGCAGGGCTGCACTGGTTTTTTGCACCACCATTTCAGTAAATTGCACTACAACAGCAATGACTAAAATAAAACTCATCGTGCGTAAGTAGCTCAGATCAAAGGGCAATAATAAGTATTGATTTACTAGGTAACTGAGGATGGAGGCTAAGGTCAACACAAAAGTGGTTGCCATAGACATACCAATAGCGGACTCCAATTTACTGGAGACCCCCATGAAAGGACATAAACCTAAGAATTTCACTAAAACGAAATTGTTGACCAGTACAGTGCTGATCAACAACAGGAGATATTCAGTCATCTCTATACTTGTCTAAACGGATCTTGGCCGTATTATCGACTTTTCCGTTTGCATAAACAACATATAGAATGCAGGGTTAAGCATCTTTACTGTAAAGAATGCTGATGAATTCACCGATATCTTAACTAAATTTGATCTCTGCTAGTGATCGCTTGGGGCTGAGCAATATAATAGCCTTGAAGACCATCGACTAAGAGTTTTTCTAGGGTCAGTTTTTCTTCTTGTCGCTCAACACTGGTTGCAATCACTCTGATACCTATTCGCCTTGCCACGTCGACCATCATACGCACGAAAAATTTATTATTGGTATCTTCATCGATATTTGAAGTGTAGCTACCATCAAGCTTAATGTAGTCAGGGCGTACCTCACTGAAGAATTTAAAAGAAGTGAAGCTCATGCCAAAACGCTCAATAGAGACTCGAGAACCCACGCTATGCACGTAACGCACAAACTTGTGGCTTGCGCCTAAATTGGATTGCATACCTGATTCGTTAATCTCAAATACTAAGCGAGAAGCAATATATTTTTGTTTGCCTAAAATATCTTTTAGCCACCCGGCAAAGAGTTCTTGGTGGGCTGAAAAAGCACTAATGTTTACCCCAAAATTGCCATTGATGGTTGGATTTTCCTTAAGCATCTTTAATGCACTGATCACCACTAGTTTATCTAACTCTGTGCTCATTCCATGGCGCTCAGCCATAGCAATCACAGTGGTTGTCGGCAGAAACTTACCTTCACTGTTATAAAAACGGGCTAACAGTTCGCGGTAAACCTCGACTTCAGTGCGGCAGGGTTGGATGGGTTGTTGATAGAATTTAAGAGCCTTACGACTAATTAAGTCATGGATGGCAAGTTTCCAACGATCATCACCAAATTGTTCATTACCATCGAGTTTTTCTTGAATATGGTAACTATTAGGGCCCAATGTTTGTGCAATACTGACCGCCGTATCGGCAAGAGTCAGTAAATGAATAGCCTCTACACCCTGTTGATAGGGGACTAAACCTATATGAGCAACAGATTCCGTTTTGGTCATTTGCTGATATTCATCAAGATACACTTTTAACTCATCTAAAAATTTTGGCCCATCTTTAAGCACTGTATCTGGTATAAATACGGCAAAATCAGCGCTGGACACTCGGTAACATTGTGCGTCAGGGTATTTAGTACAGGTTTTACGGATACAGTTGGCTACTCGGGCTAAATAATCATCTCCCGCAGAACGTCCTTGGTGTTGATTGATATTGGCAAGTTCGGTTGCTTTAACCATGACCATCAATCCAAATTGAGGGATATCAGGATTATTGATGGTTTCAAGTTTATTCGTGAAGCGTGGCCGACTAGCAAAGCCGGTTATTGGATCCTGATAGGCGACTTTATGCAGTTTCTCATTTTCTTGTGTGAGAGTGTCAAGCTGTACTTTAAGCTGATGACGGCAATCTTCTAATGCCTGCTTAAGTGGATTTAATTCGCCATTGAGTTTAGAGGCGGCGAGTGCGGAAAAACTCATATCGGAAATATGTGAGACATAATCGGCGGCATATTGAATCGACGTTTTGAGTTTTGCCATTAAAAACGTAAAAATGGCCAGCAGAATGATGAAGCTCAGCAACAACATTAACCCGAGTTTTTCTGTATTTGAGATAGATTGAGCTATTTGTGCGTTCGCACTGAGTTTGACCTGCAATCGGCCTGTGGCTAATTTCTGGGTATGTGATAAATCGACGGAGAATAATCCAGCTAGTGGATGTGCATTGTCAGATGTCAGGCTACCTTCGGTATGATTTAGCTCACCATCAGTATCATTAATATACTGAAAAAATTGAAATGGATACTTGATTGATAAGGCGTTAAAAAGATCTTTACCACTGCCTTGCCATTGGGAGTAAGCCGTTAAATCCCTTTTGAAGCGTTCGAGCTCTTGTTGCTGCTGGATTTGCAATTGGCTATTTTCATTTTGAAAAACGCCGGCAAATAATGCTAAAAAGATCAGTAATAAAAAGACTGGATATGATTTTGACATGGTCATATAAATCCGCTCTCACTTCAGGCGAGTCTTGCAACAGTCTATTGGGTGAGTTTTTGTTCAACACCATACTCTGTGTGAAGATGCTCATTATTTTATTTAACAAACTGATCACAGTGTAACTGCATTTGATTTAAAACAAAATCGAATTGCTGAGAGTGGATAGGTAAAGAATGAATGGTTTAGTGGGATACGACTTTTGATAGTTTACTGTAAATGGCTCCCCTGACTGGACTTGAACCAGTGACATACGGATTAACAGTCCGCCGTTCTACCGACTGAACTACAGGGGAGTAGAGGATGCGATATGACTATCGACTTTTTATCATTTAAAGTAAATGGCTCCCCTGACTGGACTTGAACCAGTGACATACGGATTAACAGTCCGCCGTTCTACCGACTGAACTACAGGGGAGTAGAGGGTGCGATATGACTATCGACTTTTATAGGATTAAAATTGGCTCCCCTGACTGGACTTGAACCAGTGACATACGGATTAACAGTCCGCCGTTCTACCGACTGAACTACAGGGGAATCATTTTAATGCAGCGGCAATAAAAAATATAAGTAGCGTAATTGGCTCCCCTGACTGGACTTGAACCAGTGACATACGGATTAACAGTCCGCCGTTCTACCGACTGAACTACAGGGGAATCGTTTATCTACATTTTACTTTACTGCCTGTTCTTACTCATTTTTACGACCAGCAAATAATGGCTCCCCTGACTGGACTTGAACCAGTGACATACGGATTAACAGTCCGCCGTTCTACCGACTGAACTACAGGGGAATCGTTTCGCTCGGTCATATTGACTCGTTGAGAACGGAGCGCATAGTAAAACGCTCTGTTGGATGAGTCAACTCGAGTTACTAAAAAAAGTGTAATTATGCTGTTAAGTGCTCATCTAATGTGCATCGTGGTGTAGAAATCGACATTTTTCTGAATAATTAACTTATCTTTTCGGAAGATAGCACTTATTGCCGCGATGATTTGTAGACTTTAAGCGTAAATAAACGCAACGAACAAACTTATGGCGATGCAGAGTGACAGTAACGGGGTATTAAGTGAAGTGACTTTTAATACTCTGTAGTAGCATCGCATAAAGTCGGCATCATTTCAGATTGTGAAATTAGAAAAGTGGCAACATTTATCAAATGTAATTTTATTACCAAATGTTGCTTTGCTGTTGCTGAACAAGCCAATAGGGCTCAATCCCGCATGGACGCTAGGTTATTTCGACTTATCAACAAATTCTGTGGATAACCCTGTGGGCGGTATGAAAAAACAAGCGGCAAAGCCTTGTGCTGTGGGCGAAAGACTTAAATTGTACCATTTTGGTTGTTAAAAAATTAGATCAATAAAATCAAATTGATAGCAAAAGCAATCGCGATTTTTACCGAGACTCAATGTCGTTGCATTTTTGTAATATAGTAAAACCCCGTTCTTGTGTATTAAATTGGCATTTCTACTGAGTTTTAGCGCATTTTATCGACATTTAAAGCCCTGAGTTATCGTGGTATAAAAGTTTCATATTTTCTCCATCAAGTTGTCATCTTAGCAAGTTAGTGAGGGTGTTGGGATTGTGACGTCATTTGGATAAGTGCTGGAGCTTAGTTCGCGACTTGATTAGAATGACTCGACTAACCAAAAGGATATGTACGCGTGTCAGAATCTGTTTTTCAGCTTGAATCGCAATTTGCTCCCGCTGGCGATCAGCCTGCGGCCATTACAAAGTTAGTTGATGGTTTAGAGTCGGGACTTGCCTGCCAAACCTTACTTGGGGTCACGGGATCGGGTAAGACGTTTACGATTGCCAATGTCATTGCCAAATTAGGACGGCCAACCATTATTATGGCGCCCAATAAAACCTTGGCAGCGCAGCTTTATGGCGAGATGAAAGAGTTTTTCCCCCATAATGCGGTTGAGTATTTTGTCTCTTATTACGATTACTACCAGCCTGAAGCCTATGTGCCCGCATCAAATACTTTTATTGAAAAGGATGCCTCTGTTAATGCTCACATTGAACAGATGCGTTTGTCGGCCACAAAAGCCTTAT
This sequence comes from Shewanella sp. JNE2, assembly GCF_023159115.1. Classification (NCBI taxonomy): domain Bacteria; kingdom Pseudomonadati; phylum Pseudomonadota; class Gammaproteobacteria; order Alteromonadales; family Shewanellaceae; genus Shewanella; species Shewanella sp. JNE2. The sequence continues at coordinate 2,085,887 of NZ_CP096169.1, forward strand.
TAGAACGTAAAGATGTAGTGCTGATTGCCTCAGTGTCAGCTATTTATGGTTTGGGTGATCCCGATTCCTACTTGAAAATGTTGTTGCATCTACGCCAAGGTGACAGTCTGGGACAACGCGATATGTTAAAGCGTCTTAGTGAGCTGCAATATACGCGTAATGATATTGAATTGCAGCGCGGTACGTTTCGCGTGCGTGGTGAAGTGATTGATATTTTTCCAGCAGATTCTGATCGTTATGCAATTCGGGTTGAGCTGTTTGATGATGAAATTGAGCGTTTAAGTGAATTCGACCCTTTAACGGGGCAAATTATCAAACGTATTGCACGTACAACCGTTTACCCTAAGACTCACTATGTCACGCCAAGGGAAAAAATCCTTGAGGCAACCGAGTTAATTAAGGAGGAATTGCGGGAGCGTAAACAATATCTACTGGATAATAATAAACTGATTGAAGCCCAGCGGATCCATGAGCGGGTGCAATACGATGTGGAGATGATGGTCGAATTGGGCTACTGCTCTGGTATTGAAAACTACTCGCGCTATTTGTCTGGCCGCGCACCGGGGGAAGGGCCTCCAACCTTGCTCGACTACTTACCTGCCGATGGTTTACTCATTATTGATGAGTCCCATGTGACTGTGCCGCAAATTGGCGCTATGTATAAAGGCGATCGTTCCCGTAAAACCACCTTAGTGGAATATGGCTTTAGATTACCATCGGCATTAGATAATCGGCCGCTCAAATTTGAAGAGTTTGAGCAGTTAATGCCGCAAACGATTTATGTGTCGGCGACGCCTAGCCTCTATGAGCTGGAAAAGAGTGAAGGAGAGATAGCTGAACAAGTTGTCCGGCCCACAGGATTGCTCGATCCCGAGCTGGAAGTACGCCCTGTGGCGACACAGGTCGATGATTTATTATCTGAAATAGCCAAACGTGTCGCGGTCAATGAGCGGGTGTTAGTCACCACACTAACAAAGCGCATGTCGGAGGATTTGACTGAATACCTCGACGAACATGGGGTAAAAGTGCGTTATCTGCATTCGGACATAGACACTGTTGAACGGGTTGAGATCATCCGCGATCTGCGCTTAGGTAAGTTTGATGTGTTGGTCGGCATCAACCTATTACGTGAGGGCTTAGATATGCCAGAAGTGTCATTGGTGTGTATTTTAGACGCTGATAAAGAGGGCTTCTTGCGCTCTGAACGCTCGCTTATCCAAACCATTGGCCGCGCTGCACGTAACGTCAATGGTAAAGTGATCCTCTATGCCGATCGCATCACTAATTCAATGGCTAAAGCGATAGGGGAAACTGACCGTCGCCGCGAGAAGCAACGTGCTCATAATTTGAAAAACGGTATAGTCCCCAAAGGCGTCGTTAAGCGTATTACCGATGTGATGGATGTGGATGATGGCCGCGACAGTAAAGCTGTGTATGGCAAAGTGGCTGAGCCTAAGTCCCATTACCATAAAGCCGATGCGGCAGAGTTGAGCCATCAAATCGATCAACTTGAGAAAAAGATGCACGAACATGCGCGCAACTTAGAGTTTGAACAAGCGGCGGCAATGCGTGATGAAGTCAAGCACCTGCGGGAATTGTTGATCAAAGCGTAGCGATATTATTGCGGTTAACATTATTAAAAAGCCGTCTAGCAATCATGCTACGACGGCTTTTTAATATCCGCAGATGGGGGCTAAATGGTGCCTTTCGAGTGTTCTAATTTAAGCTTAATAAACACCGCTAAAGCGCAAATCAGCCCGCAGATTAAGCCGACCAAATGCGCCTCGGTTGCTACGCGCGCACCTATCATGGCGGTGACATCATTGCTGGCACCATAAAGCTGTTCGTAACCGACCTTGATGATAACGCCAACGAGCAGCAGATAGCCTGAGCGCAGCTTACGGACAATATCCTGCACTGCGCCGTAGGCGAACAAGCCATGCAACATACCGCTTAAGCCGACATAACCAAGCAATTGCGGATAGCCTAAATACAAGCCTATACCTTCGAGTAAACATAACACGAAAAATAGTGCACTTAAGCCTTTGAGATGATAATGAAAATGGTGCAAAAATAGCACCACCCAGAGCCCTGCAAGGTTCATCAATAGATGCCATTGATTCGTGTGCAGTAAATTTCCACTGATTAATCGCCACCATTCCCCCTCACTAATGGCACTGCGGCGATAGGCGAGTAGGTTATCGACAGCAGGGCTTGCTAAGCCTGCGACATACAAACCCGCACAAAGAAGACTCACCATCAGTGCGACCCAATAGGGACTGCGTATCATGCTTTAGGCTCGCTAGCGTCAAGCTCAGCCATAACCGCCGCTTTATTCTGTAGATAGTCGTCTAATCCACGTTTGCGAAGATGACAGGCAGGGCAATCACCGCAGCCATCGCCAATCACACCGTTATAACAGGTGAGAGTATGGTGGCGAACCAGATCGAGTTGCTGATATTTATCCGCCAGTGCCCAGGTTTGTGCCTTATTGAGCCACATCAAAGGCGTGATGATTTTTAGTTGTTTATCCATGCCTTGAACTAAGGCGGATTCCATCGCTTTGACAAAATCGTTACGACAATCAGGGTAGCCTGAAAAATCGGTTTCACACACGCCTGTGATAATCGCCTCAGCGCCTAATTGATAGGCATAAATGCCTGCAAGCGTTAAAAATAAAATATTACGGCCGGGCACGAAGGTATTGGGCAGGCCATTTTCCATCAACTCGTGTGAAACAGGTATCGCATCACGGGTGAGGGCTGAAATAGCTAACTCATTGAGTAAGGTGACATCCATGACTTTATGGCTGGTGATCTTCAAGCGTTTTGCTAAGGATTTGGCGACTTCAATTTCTTCGCGGTGACGTTGGCCGTAGTCAAAGGTGATCCCATGTACTTCATCGTACTGGGTTAGGGCTTGAATAAGACAGGTTGTTGAGTCTTGTCCGCCACTGAAGACAACCACGGCTTTGGATGTGGCAGTTTTTGACTCGAATGTTTTTTGCAATATGCTCGTTGACATAAAGGATTTCACTTCACCGTAGAACAGGTATCAATAGAGCGTTAGTGTAACTCAGGCCATAGGGCTTGCAAACTCTGGGGATACTGGTGAAATGGGCTGCTTTGGCGCAAAAACTTGCAGCTCAAGCTAAAATCCACTATAAATGCCGCCCCAGAAAAGTGGAACGCCAGCATGAACTACCCAGTCAACGAAGTATTTGAAACCATTCAAGGTGAAGGTGTCTTTACCGGAGTGCCCGCCATATTTGTCCGCTTGCAGGGTTGTCCTGTGGGATGTGCTTGGTGTGATACGAAACAGACATGGGATGTGCTTGAAGCTAATAAGGTCTCGCCAGAGCAAGTCATTACCGTGGATGGTACGATTGGACGCTGGGCTGAACATACGGCGGATAGCTTGATTGCTGCTTTTAATGCCAAAGGGTTTACCGCGCGTCATATTGTGATCACCGGCGGTGAGCCTTGCATGTACGATTTACGCGAATTAACCGAGACCTTGCACAGTCAAGGCTTTGCGACTCAAATCGAAACCAGCGGCACCTTTGAAGTGAATTGTGCTGATAACACTTGGGTGACAGTATCACCCAAGGTGAACATGAAAGGGGGCTATCCGGTATTAGCGCAGGCGCTAAACCGCGCCAATGAGATTAAGCATCCTATCGCGACTGAAAATCACATCGATGAACTTGATGAGTTACTGCAAGATATCGATATTTCGGCTAAAACGATTTGCCTGCAGCCGATCAGTCAAAAGCATAGAGCGACCGAACTGGCGATGAAAGTGTGTATTGCCCGTAATTGGCGCTTATCAATCCAAACTCACAAATATTTAGATATTGACTAAGGTTTGGCGAAGTTAGGATAAATATCGCCTCATTTTATGGGGCGATATTTTTATGGTGCTATCAATTGAAATTGCAGATAGGTAACAATGCAATATTTAAATAAGGAATAAAAATATTTTAAAATCGTATTTATAGATATAAATCAGAAAGATATCACAGAGGAAGTAAGAGATTCAAAGAAAATATGCGTAGAAATGGTGGAGGGAGAAGGATTCGAACCTTCGAAGGCTGAGCCGTCAGATTTACAGTCTGATCCCTTTGGCCACTCGGGAACCCCTCCACGTGATTTTCTATACACTTTGTAGATTCACTTAAATATTTTGGCCTGATTTAAGTGTTAAAACGAGTTTGAAACGATTGAATGCAGAGAGTAAATATAAGATGGTGGAGGGAGAAGGATTCGAACCTTCGAAGGCTGAGCCGTCAGATTTACAGTCTGATCCCTTTGGCCACTCGGGAACCCCTCCACAAATATCTTTTACTTAACTTTTACTAACTCACTCAACTAGCTTTCAACGCAAATGGTGGAGGGAGAAGGATTCGAACCTTCGAAGGCTGAGCCGTCAGATTTACAGTCTGATCCCTTTGGCCACTCGGGAACCCCTCCTCAATTGCGGCGGCCATAGTAGTCAGAAACCTTTTGCATGTAAATACCCAACTTAAAAATATTCCTAAAGTTATATCTCAAGTGGTCGATTAACTAACAACGAATTGTTTTAATGATGTTTTTTTATGCAAATTGATGTTCCTTTAGTCAACGAAGCCCAAATTGGCACCCGCTTAAATGCGGCGATAGAGCACAACAGACGAGGTGAGTTTGCGCTGCTGTTGTCTTTATTATCGGTTGATGCGAGGGATATGGCGCAGTTTCAATGGCAAAAAGACCTTGATACTGCTCAAAAATTACAGCAACAGTTTGAGTTACCACCTAAGCAGCCCTTACTGGCAGATTTATCCTTATTTGAGCCTGTTGTTGATAATAGCCAAGTGTTTATCACGCAAGGGGCAAGAGCATTTCAACTACAGCAGGCTTTGCAACCTGAGGCGTTAGTTATCCGTGGCGCTGAACCTACGGCGATGGCTGAAGCTCTGAGTAATTGTGATTTAACCACTCAATTGCGTCAGCGTGGTCGCTTAACTTCACCTCAGATTGAACTTATGCACTTTGCTGATCAATTAGCCATTCAACGAAATCTAATCCCTCTTCAAGCCATTGCGTAAATTGAGCTGCTGTAATCCATTTTTCGAGATGACAAATGATTCAAACGTCACAAGCGTGAGCTAAAACCGAGTCAATCTGATTCGAATTATCTATAATTACCACCCACTTTACCTTAACTTATTCGATAGCGGTGTTTACGACAGATGTCGTGGAACGGTATTGTTATTACTCCAAATTCAGAGGAAGACAAAATGAAAGGTATTATTGCTGCGCAATCCCCAACCGTAAATGACACATGCACAGATTGCGGTAGTTTTGTCGATATTGGCGCTGTGATTGATGAACACGATATTGTATTAGAAATACAGTTTACGGGCGCATCAGCTAAAGACGATGCTGAAAACATGGCTGAGCGTGCCAAAGCGCGCTTTGGCAAGACACAAGCGAAGTTTGTCACGGTTGAAACGGGCGTTAGTTTACAGTTAGTGTTTGATGTTAGTGCGGAAAAAATGATCTTTCAGCTAGAAAATGGTCTTTAAAAAGCATTAGGCTCGACATCAATGTTGCCAAAATTGTAATAAATTGTGCGTCATGTTGCTGTGTTTAAGTGAGATAGTGTAATCTGCGTCAACATAAAAATTCTCAATTGGCTCAATTAATGTGCTTTAAAAAGTGCATTAATTGTTGCTAAAAATCAGTTACCCAACACGAAGTTTTGTAGGGATCAGCGTGAAGCGACGTCAGCATCAGCATTTATTAGAGTCTTTAGTGCATTCAACTGCAAAACAGCAGGGGGATTTTGCTAAGACCGCAGAATTAGCGACAGAGTTGTTGTGTCAGAATTTAACGGTTTCTTCAGTTTCTGTATGGACGTTCTCTCCAGATCAACAAAGTCAATCTCTCGTAGCACAATTTGGCGCTATGATGTTGCAAGATATCCATAGACCTAAATTATTGCAGGCGTGCCCTCGTTATTTATATGAACTTAAAACCCGTCGTCATATTGATGCGGGTAACACGTTGATCGATCCGCGTCTGAGTGAACTATCCCAAGTGTATTTTAATCCTCGGCAAGTATTTTCCTGCCTTGATGTGGGAATTCGCATTAATGGACATCTTGAAGGTGTTCTCTGTATTGAACGAACCCAAGTTACACCCCATTGGCATGACAGTGAGATACATTTGGCTTGTCAGATGGCCGATCAGCTTGCATTAACCCTTGCCACAAAACACGCTTATGATAAAGAAGAGCGGCTAAGCCTATTTCGCAGTGCAACAGAACAATCCCAACAAATGAGTATGTTGATCAATTTGCATACTGAAAAAGTGGAATATGTGAATCAAGCACATGGTGAGATCACTGGGCTAACGCGTGAGCAAAGCATTGGTAGTCATTTGCGAGAGTTAACCTTCTTTAAGCAACATCCCCAACTCGCAGAGGAAACGCTTGCACAAATCTTTAGGGGAGAGCAGGCAAAAGGTGAAGTACAATTTCGCCGTGCAGATGGCAGTTATTATTGGCTTAAGTATGTGGTTAGCCAATTTATTACTGAACGAGGAAATCACTACGCCTTAGTGTCCGGTGAAGAAAGCACGGATGAGCATAATTACAAAATAGAACTAGAGCGGCTTGCTTGGCGTTGTAGTTTAACGGGATTACATAACCGCAGTCATTTTAACCGAGTGCTAGAGCGAACCAGTAAAGGGCTGCTCTTATTAGTTGATCTTGTCGGCTTTAAACGTTTTAACGATACCTATGGCCATGAACATGGTGATAGTTTATTAATCGAAATTGCGCGCCGTTTGAAACATTTCTCTGAGATCAATAAAGCCACGGAAATTGCCCGTGTAGGGAGTGATGAGTTTGTGGTGCTGTTGACGGATGATAATGCCGTCTATGATCTTGATTATTTCAGTACCCGTTTATATCAACATCTATCAGCGCCAATGTTAATCGGTCGAGAGCAAATAGAACCTAAACCTGCTTTAGCGGTGGTGGATATTGCCTCCGTTGCCAATTTATTTGCGCCACTTACCTGTGCTGATATTGCAGTGCAATACGCTAAGAAGAAAAAAGGTACTTCGATTCAAGTGTTTAATAGCACTTTGTTCAGCGCTTTTAAGGAAGATGCACAGATAGAGCGTGATTTACACAGTGCCATTCGTGGACGTCAATTTGAACTTTATTACCAACCGCTTAGGGATCTTGGATTACAAACCTATATCGGTGCCGAAGCGTTGATCCGTTGGCATCACCCCAAAAAAGGGGTTCTATATCCCGGTGCTTTTATTGATATTGCTGAGCAGTCAGGAATGATCAATGCGATTGGTAGTTGGGTACTGGAGGCCGCTTGTCGGCAACTCAATCTTTGGCAGCATCATAATGCCGATCTGACTATGCATGTAAACGTCTCTGCACGGCAGTTCTTTAGCGGTAATTTATACGAACAAGTATGGCAATTACTTACCCGTTATCGGTTAAAGCCTAAAACCTTAATCTTAGAAATTACTGAAACAGAGCTGATGGGGGATATCCGTCATGCCACGTTATTATGTCAAGAGTTAGCTGAATTAGGTGTTGGACTTGCTATTGATGATTTTGGGACGGGTTATAGCTCGATGCGTTACTTAAAGCAATTCCCCATTAGTAAGTTGAAAATTGACCGTTCCTTTATTTCCGATCTCACCATTAGTCGTGAAAGTCGTGAAATTGTTTCGGCGATTATCGCTATGGCGAATGCGTTGAATATTTCTTTAACGGCAGAAGGGGTCGAAACCATTGAACAAGAGGCCTTTTTGGCAAAAAGTTGCTGCCATCAGGCTCAGGGATATTTATACAGTCCTGCACTGAGAGAACCTGAATTTGCTCAATTTTTACTTTCAGCAAATCGTTCTTCTGTACTGACACATTGAATGTTGGTTCATTGGTAGCATAAATTAGGCAATAAATATCACCTCAATAAAAACAACAATCACATTATAGAGATTCTTAATGCCGACAAATTAGAGGGAATTCAAACAGCATTGCTTGAATTTTTTACCACTATGGCAAATACAAGGATCATTTCTACTCGGTAGTTTGGCAGCCATTTGTACTCCCTTTGTGTAATACCAACGGCTATCCTGACAAATAAATTCAGAATGTTCATAGATTGCATCGATTTCACCTTCAAGTTTATACCAAGCCTTGAAGGTGACTGTACCTTGTTTTAGTGCAGTTGAATTGACAAATTCTTCGCTCGCTATCAGATCTAGCCCAAGCCAGTGTGGGTGAGGGCCTAGATTAAGGTTGGCTAAGGTAAGGCCTCCAAGAAAGTCAGGGTGCTGGGTTTTGATTATGTAATCAAATTTTTTCAAGGCAAAAGCGCTGTAGCGAGAGCGCATGAGTTGCTCCGCTCTATGGGCGAAAGTGCTATCAAGGTGCAGTGGCTCGCAGCAGTCTCGATAGTATTTCCCCGTACCACATGGGCAGATATATTCTGGGCTCATTGTCATTACTTATAATAAATTATGTGGTAACCGATTAAGACTTGGGTACTTTTTTGTTGTTAGCAGGCAAAGGTGGAAATTGCCGGCCATAGTATAAATTCGGCACCGGTTTGGCATTGTGATAGAAACTCGGTTCTGCACGATTATTAGTATCTAGTGTTATTTGCCAAAGATCTTTTGCCACTTTTTGAGTACCGATTGCAAACTTGCCTGCAAATTCACTCACAGGTTCACCTGTTTCCTCAGCGGGGTAAAACCGCACTAGATAATAGCCAGTATCTATGGCGCTATTATCCACGATTTTGCGATTTAAAATACGAAAATCGACATCGATATGTGCTTTTTTAGCCCTGATTTTATCGAAAAACTTCTGATAAATACCCACAATATTTTCTCGGCCATAATAGATTTCTTTACTTTGGCTTTCAGAAAGATAGCTCGTATCTTCAGCATAAATCCCACGGGTAATTTCGGCGTCTAATGTGGTAAATGCTTGGATAAATTGCGGATAATTGGCGTTAATTAATCGATCTACAGATTCAATCGATTGGTTTTTATTTGGATTAGCCAAACTTAGGGGCGACAATAGGCATATCAGGGCTAGCAGCAAAAATCTCATTACATTATTCTAATCTGACAATCATGGCGCCACTATAATGGAGGCGCACTGTGAACTAAAGGTTTGAATGTTTACAAAGTGTGTTTCTGCACAATAAAAGTGCATTGAACTCAATATAGCGGGAGGTGCTTGCCATGCTCGAAGATGGAACAGCGCTGTTTTTTGAAGAAATGGTTGGGGTAGTGCCACTAAAAGGGGATAGACCTGTGGTTAATTTACAGCCAACAGGGCTAACTGCGGAGCAATTGCAACGGCGCGAAATATTACAGCGAGAGACCTATTTGGCCTGTATGCCTCTAGATTTAAGTCTTATTCCAGTTCTTGCCCCTGATGATGTTGTGGGATTTAAGCGAGAGGGAGTACAAGGTGCGGTGTTTAAGCGTTTACGCCTTGGACAATATCCGATAAAAATGGAACTTGATGTTCATGCTTATCGATTACATCAGGCGCGTAACGCTGTTCTGAATTATTTATTAGCGGCACAGAACCACGGTGAGCGTTGTGTCATGTTAATTCATGGGAAAGGACATCAAAGTAAGCCCTTCGCAGGTTTGCTGAAATCAGCCGTTTGCCATTGGTTATCTCAACTTGATATGGTTTTAGCCTATCACTCAGCCAAAACAGAGCAGGGAGGGACTGGAGCTTTATATGTCATGCTGACTAAATCGGAACAACTCAAACTAGAGAATCGAGAAGCGAATCGCAAAGGGATGGGATGGCGTTAATGAACGCTTTATTTTTCCCTTTGGTCAACATGCTCACTGCTGGCAGAGAAGAGTAAACACCTAAACTGACCTTATACCCATTAATCTGTTCATTGTGCTAAGAGTAATATGGGTAATCACCATATCTAAAGATATTGTTTAACATTGGGATTAATAAAATTTACGTGCTTTGATCTTATTAAGGCCAATGGGGGTATTTCATTATTTTTAGTTTGACATCCTCTTTGCCAATGTTTAATTTAAACGAGTGTTTTAAATTAATCCAAGGTCACGGAATGGCAAGTCGATCCGATACAAAAACTAGAATACTTGATGCCGCAGAAAAACTGTTCGCCGAAAGGGGCTTTTCTGAGACCTCCTTGCGACTTATTACCAGCAAAGCGGAAGTGAATCTTGCATCAGTCAATTATCATTTTGGTTCTAAAAAAGAACTGATCCGTGCTGTTTTGGCTCGATATTTAGATGTGTTTATGCCTGCAGCTTCAACAGAAATTAAACGCTTAGATGCCATACCTGCACAAGCGACTTTAGAAGAGATTTTATCGTCGCTGGTCGCGCCGCTGTTAGAGCTTAATCAGTTACGAACGGAAGGCACGACGATTTTTCTGCAGTTACTTGGGCGTGGCTATATCGAAAGTCAAGGGCACCTACGTTGGTTCATCACGACCCACTATGGTCAGCATTTAGATACCTTTGTGAGTGCTGTGTCAGCAAGTGCGCCACATATTCCTCCCGCAGAAATGTTTTGGCGCTTACACTTTACCCTAGGCACCATCGTATTCACTATGGCATCTGCTGATGCGTTAAATGATATTGCGAAAGCTGAATTTGGCGAGCATAACGATATCGAAGCGGTTATCCGTAAAGTGATCCCTTATATGGCGGCTGGTGTGTCAGTCCCTGTTTCACCTCAATAAAAGGTCTTGATTATGTTGACGATTATAATCCTTGCCCTGATAGCGATTGTCGTGCTGTTTGCGGTAAAAAATATCAGAATGCAATTTATTACTCGGCCAGTGTTTAGCTTTTTTAAAAAAGTATTACCGCCATTATCCGATACAGAACGTGAAGCAATGGAAGCGGGCGATGTCTGGTGGGAAGGTGAGTTATTTCGTGGTAACCCTAACTGGAATATCTTGCATAGCTATGGCAAGCCAACGCTGAGTGCGGAAGAAAAAGATTTTATCGATAATCAAGTGATGACAGCACTGACAATGATCGATGATTTCGACATAGTGCATAATCGTAAAGATTTACCGCCCGAGTTATGGGAATACTTTAAGAAAGAAGGTTTCTTTGCGCTGATCATTCCGAAAAAATTCGGTGGTAAAGCGTTTTCTGCCTATGCTAATTCGACCATTGTGAGCAAATTAGCCAGCCGTAGCGTGAGCGCAGCTGTAACTGTAATGGTGCCAAACTCTTTAGGTCCTGGAGAGTTGCTAACCCACTATGGTACGAACGAGCAGAAGGAACGTTGGTTACCTGCTTTAGCAAAAGGTGATGAAATTCCTTGTTTTGCATTAACCGGCCCTGAAGCAGGCAGTGATGCGGGCGCTATTCCTGATGTGGGTATTGTGTGTCGTGATACTTTTAACGGCGAGGAAATGCTTGGGCTTAAGCTCACATGGGATAAGCGTTATATCACGCTGGCACCAGTAGCCACCGTTTTGGGGTTAGCGTTTCAAATGCGTGATCCTGAAGGTTTGCTTGGCGATAAGAAAAATCTAGGCATTACCTGTGCGTTGATCCCAACAGATCATCCTGGTGTCGTTATAGGGCGTCGCCATAATCCGCTGGGCATGGCGTTTATGAACGGTACTACCCAAGGTAAAGACGTATTTATTCCATTAGACTGGATTATCGGTGGCCCTGATTTTGCGGGTAAAGGCTGGCGTATGCTGGTGGAGTGTTTATCGGCAGGCCGTGGTATCTCACTGCCAGCATTAGCCACAGCCTCGGGGCATATGGCGACAAAAACCACTACAGCTTACAGCTACGTGCGCCACCAGTTTGGTATGGCGATTGGCCAGTTTGAAGGGGTGCAAGAAGCGCTTGCACGTATTATTGCTAACACTTATCAATTAGAGGCGGCGAGGCGTTTAACGACTACGGGCATTGATCTTAAAGTTAAACCTTCAGTTGTGACTGCAATAGCTAAGTTCCATATGACTGAATTAGGCCGTTCTGTAATGAACGATGCCATGGATATTCAATCGGGCAAGGGCATTCAATTAGGACCTAAAAACTATTTAGGTCACCCTTATATGTCCAACCCAATTTCGATCACAGTGGAAGGCGCGAATATTCTAACTCGCTCATTGATGATTTTTGGTCAAGGTGCGACTCGTTGCCATCCTTACGTGCTTGCCGAAATGGAAGCCGCAGCGATGGAAAATCAACATGAAGCCTTAGAGCGTTTCGATTCACTCTTAATGGGACATATGGGCTATGCCACTCGCAATGCCTTTAGTGCTTTGGTTAATGCATTAACGGGGAGTGTCTTCGGTAATGCACCTGTCAGCGGTGAAACGAAGCAATATTATAAAGATATGTCGCGTATTTCATCGGCTTTAGCCTTAATGACGGATTTATCCATGTTGATCATGGGCGGTGATTTAAAGCGTAAAGAAATGCTTTCTGCACGTATGGGCGATGTGCTTAGCCAGTTATATTTAGGTTCAGCGACCTTGAAGTTATTTGAAGATAATGGTCGCCAGCAAGATGATTTGCCTGCGGTACGATATGTGATGGCCAATCGCTTGCACTTAGCGGCTAAAGCATTGGAAGATACGATTCGTAACTTCCCTAACCGTCCAGTGTCATGGCTACTTCGTGCTTTAATCTTTCCGCTTGGTAATCACTTCAATGCACCGAGCGATAAAATGGCAACGGAATTAGCCAGTGGTATGTTAAAGCCGGGTCCTGCACGTGAGCGTATTACTTTCCTATGCCCGGAATTTGAAGGGGATAAGGGCGGCATTGCTGAAGTTGAACAGGCATTTGTTGCGCAATATGCTTGTAAAGAGATTTACAAAAAGTTGAAAAAAGCACAGCGTGCAGGTGAGTTACCCGCAAAAGTGCCGAATCTAGTCTTGTTTGCAAAGGCGTTAGAAACCGGTGTTATTACCGCCGATGAAGAGCAAAAGTTGCAGCATGCTGATAAGTTGAGACTGGCGGCTATTCATGTGAATGACTTTGAAACCCTGTAAATATGGTAGGTCAGACAGTTTAATCGAGTTGCGCTGTTGCACTATTAATAAGCTGTTAGAGTTGTTCTCTTAAGTAGATTGTAGATATAAAAAACCACCTTCATTAGGCTGTCTCTTGATCACAAGTCCTGTTCAAGAGACAGAGCAAGTTCGTAACCCTCAAGGATTGCTTGCAATTTGAGCCATCCTTCCCAGAGCGTCTTTACTGATGCTCTTCCATTTCTTTTACTGTCTTTCCAACCACCAAGCCTTGCCAGGTGCTCATATGCCCATTTTGCAGTGGGTACTTCCTCTGGAGGTGGCGTCTTTATTCTTTTAAGCCAAAGTAACTTCCACGCTCTTGGTGACAAGATTTTCTCACTGCTAATGTCTTCGATTTGCTCATTGGCAAATTTCAATTGGAAGATCCTTACCGCTAAAAAGGCATAAATAGTCGCTAATCTATCTAAGTTATCTTTGCTCTGTACTCGAAGGTCTTCAACTCCGGTCCCTTCACTTTTCCAGACCTTATGATACTCCTCAATCAGCCAGCGCTTCTCGTAATAACCGATAATTTTTAAAGCATCTTCGGCACTGTTTACTGGCTCATTGGTCAGAATATGCCAATTGAGCGTCTTCTCTTCATCACCGACTTCGGAGCAACCCACATAGTTCAGAGAAATGGGGGAGCCTTTTTTGTTAGCCGGGGTTTTTAACGTTACTGCCGCATATTTAACATCCAGCGTGACTTCTCGAGCTTTACGACCGCCCCTTTGAGCTATCTGGATTTGGCGTTGTTTCACACTGTTAAGCTCTGATGCAAAATGATAAAGCTTATCTGAACCTTCTTCTATATGACGACTCATCATTGACCGCACAACAAAACGTTGTTGGTTCGCTATCTTGTAAAGGAGATAATCGTAGATGTCGGCTTCACGATCACAAACCGATATCACGTTAGCCATCGCGGTTCCTAGACGTGCAGCCATATTACGTGATGCACTTTCCCATTTATAACCTTCTTTTTCTTCGTAAGGTCGTTTTAAATTCTCACGGCGGATACCTCGAGTCTTGATGTCTCTGGTCCATCTGTGTTGTTCAATCAATCCAACAACGTCAAGAGTTTCAGGAGCAAACAACAAAATACTATGGGCAAGCAGACCTCGATAACGATTACCTTGGTTCACATGTCCTAAGTCCGCTCGAATAGAGCGATGCTTGTAGCTTAAGGTGGTTGTATCTTCAATAGCGAGAAGGAGGGGGTAACGGTGGGCTTGATTGACTGTCGCACGAAAACCGGCTTCAGCAATATCGTCTGCTGATACATTATCGTTTCGAATAAACCGGTAAGCGCCCTCCATACTTGCTGGTGAAGGTGACGATTTTACTACCGACTTACCGGGATGCTGAGCTAAGTCTGACGCCATTTTTACGAGCCTAGCCGTTCTTCTTGGGTCACCAAGTTTAGCATGACCAAATTGTTCTTCAGCCCAATCATTATTGCTTTTTATCATCTCAGGGAGCCTCAATTAAAGCCGTTAAAGATCTGATCGTGAGCCAAGAATTTAGTTCAAAAAAAATCCCTCATATCATATGAGGGACTTCTGTATAAAAGACAGCCTTCATTAGGTGGTTTTTTATTGGCTAATTTTCTAACACTGTTTTAGTGACGATAAGAAACTTAAGCAACAATCAACACCTTACAAGTGTTAGTGCCACCGATAGTTTCCATTGCATCGCCCTTGGTCATCAAAACTAAATCGCCGCTTTGTAAATAACCGGCGGTTGTCAGTGACTCTAAGGCTTTTTGTGCTAATAGATCGGCTGGATAGATAGTTGAATCAAAGTAAATCGGTAATACACCGCGATATAATGCCATCTTAGCGAGTGTTGTCGCATGGCGTGATAAACCAAGGATGGGCAGTGAAGAACTGATGCGCGACATCATCTGAGGTGTTGCACCCGATTCGGTTAAGGCGATAATCGCTTTAACACCTTCTAAATGGTTTGCCGCATACATAGTCGATAGGGCAATGGTCTCTTCCACAGAAGTAAAGCGTGCATCTAATCTATGCTTAGACACTTTAACACTTGGGTGAGACTCTGCACCGACACACACATTTGCCATCGCCTTAACGGTTTCTTCAGGAAAATCTCCCGCAGCGGTTTCGGCTGATAACATTACGGCATCAGTCCCGTCGAGCACTGCGTTTGCCACGTCCATTACTTCGGCGCGGGTTGGCATTGGGCTTGAAATCATCGACTCCATCATTTGTGTCGCTGTAATGACGATTTTGTTGAGTTGACGTGAACGGGCGATAAGTTTCTTTTGCACTGCAACGAGTGCAGCATCACCAATTTCAACGCCTAAGTCACCACGGGCAACCATAACAACATCAGACGCTAAGATCACATCATCCATCGCTTCATCAGTGGCAACGGCTTCTGCACGTTCAACTTTAGCAACAATCAGTGCATTACAACCTGCTTGACGGGCAAGATCGCGGGCGTAATCGAGATCAGCACCACTACGTGGGAAAGACACGGCTAAATAATCCACTTGGATCATTGCGGCCGTCAGAATGTCTGCTTTATCTTTTTCGGTCAGCGCCGCGGCAGATAAACCACCACCTTGCTTATTAATCCCCTTATTGTTTGATAAAGGACCCGCAACCGTCACTGTGGTGTGAACCTTACGGCCTTCAACACCTTCAACACGTAATTGAACACGGCCATCATCTAACATCAGGATATCGCCGACCGTCACGTCGTCTGGCAATTGCTTGTAATCGATACCGACTTGGGTCTCGTCACCTTCACCTTTAGCGAGCTCAGCATCTAAAACATAGGCTTGACCGAGTTTGAGCTGAACTTTCTTGTTGTCTTTGAAAGTAGAAACGCGGATTTTAGGTCCTTGTAAGTCACCAAGAATAGCAACATGAACACCTAATTCTTTTGCTATTTCACGAGCTTGAGTTGCTCGTTTGAGATGATCTTCGGGGGAGCCGTGGGAAAAGTTAAGACGTACAACATTTGCACCTGCCGCGATAATGCGACGTAGATTATCATCACGATCAGTGGCGGGGCCGAGTGTGGTGACGATTTTGGTTCTGCGGAACATAAGATACTCCGTTAAAGTTAAAAAATCTTGAGACTATATTACCATGCCATTCCAAATTATGTAGTAAAGTTACAAACAAATTGATCTAAAGTTATGTTTCAATTTTGTGAGGTATCGCTGAAAATTACACTAAAAATGGCTAGGCTGAACATTCGCACTAGCCATTTTTAGGATAGGAAGTGAATTACAGTATCGGATCTTTATTGATACGAGACTCTTTTAGCACTTCTTTAACGCGTTTTAGATTGTCACGGAAACGTGGTCCACGGCGTAATGTAAAACCGGTTGCCAATACATCTATAGTCACCAATTGGGCTAAACGCGAGGCCATGGGCAAATACATATCGGTATCTTCAGGGACTTCCATGGTTACGGGTAAGGTACATTCCATTGATAATGGCGAGTTACGCGCGGTAATCCCAATAACGGCGGCACCGTTTTCTCTTGCTAAACGCGCTATTTCAATCAATGACTTAGTACGGCCAGTGTGGGAAATCAATACCACTACATCGCCTTCATTACTGTTGATACAACTCATGCGTTGCATTAGAACATCGTCAAAACAGATGACAGGCACATTAAAGCGGAAGAATTTATTTTGCGCATCATGGGCAACTGAAGCGGATGCTCCTAGGCCAAAAAAGGAAATTGTCTTAGCTTGAGTCAGAATATCAACGGCTTTGTTTATCGCAGAAACATCTAAACTTTGCCTTGCAGTATCAAGCGAAGCCATTGAAGATTCGAATATTTTTGTTGTATATGACTCTGTGGAGTCATCTTCTTCAACGTGACGGCTAACATAAGGCGTGCCGTTCGCAAGACTTTGAGCCAGATGTAACTTAAAATCAGGGAAGCCTTTCGTATCTAAACGGCGACAGAAACGATTCACAGTAGGTTCACTGACATCTGCCATCTTAGCGAGTGTGGCGATGCTAGAATGTATAGCTGTTTGTGGTGATGCTAAGATCACTTCTGCTACTTTGCGTTCTGATTTACTGAAATGGGTGAGGCTTTTTTGAACCTTTTCTAGGGTATTCATACGCGTACGTCCGCTAAATTGAGAATGTAATTTTATTTATTTTTGTTTAGTGGCTTAGATCAAACCTGTTATTCCACTAATCGATGCTTTGTAGTAAGTTTTTAGTACAATTTTGAAATAAGATTTTACTACCTTCAGTAATTTAAGCACAAAAAGCATATCAGATTTGTGCCCAAGGTGCCTAGTTAGCCAGAATGTTAATATTGATAAAAATAGATGCATTTAATAAATTCTGTTGTTATATTACAACAAAATGTGGATTTCTTCAGCGACATGAAGAGACACGACATACAAAGGAGAGCGTAACGCAATGGGCAAAACAACATCAGGCGCCAAAGCTTGTGACTTCGTACTCTTTGGTACTAAAGGCGATTTGGCACGACGCAAGTTGTTACCTTCTTTATACCAGTTAGATAAGGCTGAATTACTCGATAAAGATACGAAAGTGATCGGTGTCGCGAAAGACGAGTTTAGTCAGGAAGAATTTAGAGAATTAGTCACGCTTGCGTTAAACACCTTTGTCAAAGAATCCCTTTGTGAAGAAACTCTCCAACGTTTTTTGTCACGCTGCCACTATATAGGCACCAATTTTACCGATTCTGCTGGATACAGCGCCTTCCATGATTTGCTCAAACCAGAAGAGCGAGTTATGGTCAGTTACTTTGCGACACCGCCAGCGATATTCGGCGATATTTGCCGTTGTCTGCATGAACAAGATCTTATCCACCCAGACTCTCGTGTGGTACTCGAAAAGCCAATCGGCTCAGATTTAGAATCTTCCCGCGTTATTAATGATCAAGTTTCCGCTTACTTCAAAGAACGTCAGGTTTACCGTATCGACCATTACCTAGGTAAAGAAACCGTACAGAACTTGATTGCACTGCGTTTTGCTAACTCTTTATTTGCCTCTAAGTGGGACAACCGTACGATTGACCACGTCCAGATCACTGTCGCAGAAGAAGTGGGCATCGAAGGCCGTTGGGGTTACTTCGACAAAGCGGGTCAGATGCGTGACATGATCCAAAACCATTTGCTGCAAGTGTTAACGCTCGTTGCCATGGACCCACCTGTTAACTTAGACGCTGACAGTATCCGTGATGAAAAAGTTAAAGTCCTTAAATCACTGCGTCCGATTAATTCAGACAATGTGTATGAAAATACCGTACGCGGTCAGTACAGCGCAGGCTTCTTAAAGGGCAGCCCCGTACCGGGTTATTTAGAAGAAGAAGGTGCCAATCTTCAATCACACACAGAAACCTTCGTGGCGATCCGAGTCGATATCGATAACTGGCGTTGGGCGGGCGTGCCTTTCTATTTACGCAGTGGCAAACGTATGCCGTTTAAGAGCTCTGAAATTGTGGTGTATTTCAAAAACCCACCCCATAACTTATATCGCTCAAGCTACCGTAATCTGCCACCGAACAAGTTAACCATTCGTCTACAGCCCCACGAAGGGGTTGAAATCCAGATGATGAACAAAGTGCCAGGTTTAGAGCAAAAACAACGTCTACAAACCACTAAACTCGATTTGAGTTTCTCCGATACCTTTAAAAATGAACGTATCGCCGATGCCTACGAGCGTCTATTACTTGAAGCTATGCTCGGCAACCAAGCGCTATTTGTTCGCCGTGACGAAGTCGAGCAGGCATGGACTTGGGTGGATGGCATTATCCAATCGTGGGAACAAAGCAACGAAAAACCAAAACCTTATCCTGCGGGTACTTGGGGTCCTGTTGCGTCAGTGGCTTTGATCACCAAAGATGGCCGTTCGTGGGATGAGTAGGAGACGTTGATGATTAAAGAAACCGTATTCAAATCATTCGACACACCAAGTGCGTTAGAGCAACAGCTTGCAAACAAAATTGCAAGTCAGCTACAGGAAGCCGTCGATGCCCGCGGAAAAGCGAGCTTAGTGGTTTCCGGTGGTTCAACGCCGCTTAAGTTATTTCAACTATTGAGTATGAAGTCCATCGATTGGAGTGATGTTTATATCACGCTTGCCGATGAGCGCTGGGTTGATGTGGAAGATCATGCATCAAATGAGCGTCTTGTGCGTGAACATTTGTTACAACATCGTGCAGCCAATGCTAAATTCCGCGGTTTAAAAAATATGTTTTCGACCGCAGAAGCGGGCGCCGATATGGCCGCCGAGTCCTTGTCTAATTTCCCACGTCCTTTTGATGTGGTGGTGTTAGGCATGGGGAATGATGGTCATACTTGTTCTTGGTTTCCCTGTAGTGCCGAACTTGAACATGCGCTCACAACCCAAGACCTGTGCGTGGCGACGAACCCCACCACAGCACCCCACGGCAGGATGACGCTCTCTAAGAATGCGATTCTGAACAGCAGACAAATTTATCTGCACTTGGTCGGGGAACAGAAATTATCCGTATATCGTCAAGCGTTAGAAAGTGATGATGTCCATGCTATGCCTATCAGAGCCGTATTAGCGCAGCGTAAAACGCCCGTTGATGTGTTCTGGAGCGCTTAAGGAGTCACTATGCACTCAGTAGAAATACACTCGGTAGTTCAAGCTGTTACCGACAGAATTATTGCCCGTAGCAAAGCGTCACGTGCAGGTTATTTAGCCGCATTGAATGATGCCCGTCATCATGGCGTACACCGTAGCTCATTGAGCTGTGGCAACTTAGCCCATGGTTTTGCTGCCTGCAAACCAGACGACAAAAATGCATTGCGTCAATTGAATAAGGCGAACATCGGCATAGTGACGGCATTTAACGATATGTTATCTGCCCACCAACCCTATGAAAGCTATCCTGAATTGCTTAAAAAAGCCTGTCAGGAAGTCGGCAGTGTTGCACAAGTGGCGGGTGGTGTGCCGGCCATGTGTGATGGTGTGACTCAGGGTCAACCCGGTATGGAGTTGAGCCTGCTGAGCCGCGAAGTGATAGCGATGGCAACGGCTGTGGGCTTGTCTCACAACATGTTTGATGGTGCTTTACTGCTCGGCATTTGCGATAAAATCGTTCCAGGCTTGCTTATCGGTGCGCTCAGCTTTGGTCACTTACCTATGTTATTCGTGCCCGCAGGGCCGATGAAATCAGGTATCCCGAACAAAGAAAAAGCCCGTATTCGTCAGCAATTTGCTCAAGGTAAAGTGGATCGCGCACAACTGTTAGAAGCCGAAGCCCAGTCTTACCACAGTGCAGGAACCTGTACTTTCTACGGTACTGCAAACTCGAATCAGCTGATGCTTGAAGTGATGGGGCTGCAGTTACCTGGCTCGTCATTTGTTAATCCTGATGATCCACTGCGCGAAGCGTTAAATAAGATGGCGGCTAAGCAAGTGTGTCGTTTAACCGAAATGGGCACCCAATATACCCCAATTGGCGAAGTGGTTAGCGAAAAGTCTGTGGTTAACGGCATAGTCGCGCTATTAGCGACAGGCGGTTCAACTAACTTGACGATGCATATTGTCGCTGCGGCACGCGCTGCTGGTATTATCGTGAACTGGGATGATTTTTCTGAATTATCCGATGCCGTGCCATTAGTGGCACGCGTGTATCCAAATGGTCATGCTGATATCAATCATTTCCACGCCGCAGGTGGTATGGCGTACTTAATCAAAGAATTGCTTGATGCGGGTCTATTGCATGAAGATGTGAATACCGTTGCGGGCTTTGGTTTACGCCGTTATACCCAAGAGCCAAGGTTGCTCGACGGTGAACTATGCTGGGTCGATGGTCCAACGACTAGCTTAGATACTGAAGTGTTAACGTCAGTCGCATCACCTTTCCAAGGCAACGGTGGCTTGAAATTACTCAAAGGTAACTTAGGTCGCGCTGTGATCAAAGTGTCAGCGGTACAAGAACAACATCGTGTTGTTGAAGCGCCCGCGGTGGTGATTGACGATCAAAACAAACTCGATGCTTTGTTCAAAGCGGGCGCTTTGGATAGAGATTGTGTTGTGGTGGTTAAAGGTCAAGGCCCGAAAGCCAACGGTATGCCAGAACTGCACAAGTTAACCCCATTATTGGGAACGCTTCAGGACAAAGGCTTTAAAGTCGCACTGTTGACTGACGGTCGTATGTCTGGTGCGTCGGGTAAAGTCCCTGCGGCCATTCATTTAACGCCAGAAGCCTTAGATGGCGGCTTAATTGCCAAAGTCCAAGATGGCGACTTGATCCGTGTCGATGCGTTAACAGGCGAACTGAGCCTGCTTGTCTCTGAAGCTGAACTTGCCACCAGAGCCGCGGGAATTGTGGATTTACATCGCTCACGTTATGGCATGGGCCGCGAGTTATTTAGTGCACTACGTTCAAATCTAAGTAGTCCAGAAACTGGTGCGCGTTGTACTAATGCCATCGATGAACTTTATTAATACAAAGGAAGAATAACGCAATGCTTGAGAATAACTGGTCACTACAGCCACAAGATATTTTTAAACGCAGCCCTATTGTTCCTGTGATGGTGATTAACAAGATTGAACATGCGGTGCCACTCGCTAAAGCACTGGTTGCCGGCGGCATTAGCGTGTTAGAAGTGACTTTGCGTACTCCTTGCGCACTCGAAGCTATCACTAAAATCGCCAAAGAAGTACCAGAGGCTTTAGTCGGTGCAGGAACCATTTTAAATGAGACTCAACTCGAACAGGCCATTGCCGCTGGCGCGCAGTTTATTATTACACCGGGTGCTACGGTTGAACTGCTCAAAGCGGGTATGCAGGGACCCATTCCTTTGATCCCTGGTGTTGCTAGTATTTCTGAGGTGATGGCTGGAATGGCACTTGGTTATACCCACTTTAAATTCTTCCCAGCTGAAGCCTCGGGTGGTGTGGATGCACTGAAAGCCTTTTCGGGCCCATTAGCGGATATTCGTTTTTGCCCAACAGGTGGCATTACGCCAAGCAGCTATAAAGATTATTTAGCGCTGAAAAACGTCGATTGTATTGGTGGTAGTTGGATTGCGCCAACGGATGCAATGGAACAGGGCGATTGGGCTCGTATCACTCAACTTTGTAAAGATGCCATCGGCGCTTTATAAATCGAGCTTGAAATAGTGACAAAATAAAAAACCACCGCGAGGTGGTTTTTTGTCTTTTATCTTTCGCATTTTGATAAAGAACGGCTGCGATAGCAGACTCTGTAGAAAGTCTGTTTTTTTACAGTAACACGAGCATTTACAAACAGTCTGGCCTTATAGAAAGTCGAGTTGTGAAATGAGCACTTGTCTACATTTCCTTGCTCAGTTCCACATTCGAGCCCGCTTTAGGGCTAAACAACTGCTTATATAGTCTGCCTGCAAACTCATCTGTCATCCCTGAAATATAATCCGCTAATATTCTGTGACTGTTCAAGCCTTGTTGCTCGCTTTCTCGCCAACGCACTTGGGTGTTCAGCGGTAGTAAACGCTCAGGATCGGAAGCGAAGGCTTCGAATAACCCCATCACAATTTGCTGGCCCTTATATTCGAGCATTTGGATCTCAGGTTTACGAATAACGTATTTATAAACCAGTTGCTTAAGCACATTGAGCGCAATAGCAAATTCGGGCTCTAAGGTCGCATTAAAGCGTAATAATGGCTCTTCGAACACGTCATCTTCTGAGATCACAATGGCGGTGACAAAACCATTAACGAGTGTGCCTATGGCATCTTTACGCAGGTGATGCTCATGGGAAAATAGCTTATTGCCAATATCGGCAAGCTCTTGTTTTATCCACGCATCACTGCTGTTGGTCAGTGTCGGCGCCACATCTTGATGCCACTGGGACGCTGTGACTATGCCCATCACAATCGCATCTTCGAGATCGTGCACCGCATAGGCGATATCATCTGCCAGTTCCATAATCGAGCAATCGAAGGATTTAAACTGAGTGCGCAGATGCGGATAGTGGTGCAGGGCGGGGTGTGATCCTTCCTGCGTCGATGTAAAACGACTGCGGTCTGCTTCAGATAAAGGCTCAAGCACCCAAG
Source organism: Shewanella sp. JNE2 (assembly GCF_023159115.1). Classification (NCBI taxonomy): domain Bacteria; kingdom Pseudomonadati; phylum Pseudomonadota; class Gammaproteobacteria; order Alteromonadales; family Shewanellaceae; genus Shewanella; species Shewanella sp. JNE2. Next base: position 2,109,029 of record NZ_CP096169.1, read on the forward strand.
CGAAAATGTCGTTATCATCATCGAAAATGCCCTTAACCGGCGGCCATTGTGACGGCTTGAGTTGTCTATGGTTGGTGATTTCATTATGTTCACCCGCGACAAATAGCTTCGAGTACGGCGCAGGGTATTTCAAAATGCCGAGCATAGTTCGGCGGCATAGGTTCATGCCAAAATCTAAGGTATAGGGTTCAAGTTTCGATAAAATTCGAAAAGTTTGGCCATTGCCTTCAAAGCCGCCGTGGTCGCGCATCATGTAATTTAATGCCACTTCGCCACCGTGGCCGAAGGGTGGATGACCAATATCGTGGGCTAAACATAAGGACTCTAATAAGCTCATAGAGCAAAGCAGTTGTTTATGTTGTGGATATTTGCGCCTGAGCTGAGCAGCTATGCCGGTACCAATTTGCGAGACTTCGAGTGAGTGGGTTAATCGGGTACGATAGAAGTCATTCATGCCAACGCCGAGCACTTGTGTCTTGGCCTGTAGGCGGCGAAAGGCGGCCGAGTGGAGAATACGTGCCCTGTCTCTTTGGTAGGGGCTGCGGTGATCAAAGCGCCTTTGTTTATCTTCACCATGGCGGCGTTCTTGCCAAACACTTGAAGTCATATGCATTCCTAGCGAGAGTGGAAAATCAAAGCATCTTGTTAATTTCGTCTAAATTCAAAGTGAAACTGGGTACAAAGCAGTTCATAAAATACTGTACCGCGGGATCGGGATTCGTCGCCAGCATGTCTTCAAGTCGTTTGCGGGCGGTATTGAATTCACTGTTGCCAGCGCGGTTTTCTTCAAGGCATTTAAGATAGGCGCACAGCGTATCGGCGGATTTCACTATGGTCTTGTAAACGGGATCGGCGTAATCGCTGATGAACAGACTACGATAATCTTCTTTAAATTCCTCCGGTACCATATCTAACATGCGCTGCTCGGCAATCGCCTCAATCTTTTTATACTCGGCTTCAATTTCTTTATTGAAGTATTTCACTGGCGTCGGTAAGTCACCCGTGAGAATTTCACTGGCATCGTGGAAAATCGCCAAACTGGTGGCTTGATGGGGGCAGAGCGTCGTACCGAACTTTTTATTACTGATGATCACCAACGCATGGGCCACCATGGCCACCTGCAACGAGTGTTCTTGGACATTTTCAGTACGCACGTTGTACATCAAGGGCCAGCGTTGGATAAGCTTCATGCGAGCTAAATGGGCAAATAAGTGACTCATAGTTTTCCTATTTATTCGAAGGCCAGCGTTAGATAAGCTTCATTCGTGTTATAAAAGCGGGCAAATAAGTGACTCATAGTTTTCCTGCAAATGAGTGAAATCGGAAGGCGGCAAACTGCGATTGAAGATATTGAGATAATAGGCAGTATTGACGCTAATGAAGTCTTAGATTATCACAGCCTTGGATGACACGTGAGCATGGGCGTGGAGGATTTGTCGAAATCGCTAAAAATAAAGCGACCACTTGGATCGCTTTATGACTCAAACCGTTAAAGGGATATTCTACTGTCGATAGTTTTCGAGGAAGTCACCAAACTCGGTCAGCGCTTTGTTGAGATCTTCTTTATAGGGTAAGAAAACCACTCGCAAATGGTCGGGCTCTGGCCAGTTAAAGGCGCTACCATGGACTAACAGAATTTTCTTTTCCCTGAGTAAATCCAGCACTAAACGTTCATCATCTCGCAGATTGAATTTTTTCATATCCAATTTGGGGAAGGCATAGAGTGCACCCTTTGGTTTTTTCACGCTCACGCCGGGGATTTGGTTAAGCAATTCATAACAAGCATCCCGTTGAACCGTAAGGCGGCCATTAGGCAAAATAAGCTCGTTAATGCTTTGGTAACCGCCAAGCGCGGTTTGAATCGCATGTTGATTGGGCACGTTTGCACAAAGGCGCATCGAGGACAGCATTTCTAAGCCTTCGATGTAACTTTTAGCAGCCTTAAGATTGCCAGACAACATCATCCAACCGACACGAAATCCTGCTGCACGATAAGCCTTTGATAAACCGTTAAACGTAACAGTTAAAATATCGTCTGATAAACCTGCTGCAGGAATATGTTTGGCTTCATCGTATAAAATTTTGTCGTAAATTTCATCGGCAAATAGGATCAGATCATGTTGACGGCAAAGCTCGACCACTTGCAGCAGTAATTCTCTGCTGTATACCGCTCCCGTTGGGTTGTTTGGGTTAATCAGCACTATGCCGCGGGTACGTGATGAGATTTTGCTTTTAATGTCGTTGAGATCGGGGAACCAGTCTGCTTCTTCATCGCAGCGATAATGTACCGCTCTGCCGCCCGCGAGGTTGGCCGCCGCAGTCCACAGAGGATAGTCTGGTGAGGGGATTAAGATCTCATCGTCGGTATTCAGCAAACCTTGCATCGCCATCATAATGAGTTCTGAAACGCCATTACCGATATAGATATCTTCGATATCAACACCAAAAATCCCTAGGGATTGATAATACTGCACGATAGCCTTGCGGGCAGAGAATAATCCTTTTGACTCACAGTAGCCTTGGGCACTGGGTAAATTAAGGATCACATCGCGCACAATTTCCTCTGGTGCTTCAAAACCGAAGGGGGCTGGATTACCAATGTTGAGTTTGAGGATTCGATGCCCCTCGTCTTCTAAACGTCTGGCTTCCTTGTGCACTGGGCCACGGATGTCATAGCAAACGCTATCCAGTTTGTTGGATTTGATGATAGGGCGCATTTACACCTCGGAACATGCATAAAATTTTGGCTTAAGTTAGCGCACCATAACGAAATTTAGTGGGTTAAGGAAGGGGGAAAGGCTTTGATGAGCACATTTTTTTAAAAAATATATCAGTTAAATATGCTTTAACAGTCAATTAATGAAATTGTATCAAGTTTTATATTCTGAATTTTTTGTGAATATAGGATTATTTAGCTAAAGCCTGTGTCTATTAAAACTCGTTTTACGCGTTCTGGTAATGAACGTCGCGCAACTAATAAAGTGTTCTACAAAAATGAGTGTCATTGGTGATGCTATCATCGCTTGCTATTTGTTGCCTGATCCGTTCCAAATCCTTGCTGGGGAAAAGTGCATATTAGCCCAAGCTTAATGATTGATTTTTAATCACAGATTTTTGATAAAATGATCTTATACAAGCTGCATATTACTATTGTGGTAAATAGGCATATTTATTGAATGCTTATTAAGCTAAGAGAATCATATATGTCTAAGTTGCTAGAGAGTTAAAGTTGTTTAAAGTCAATATATTATGTTGATATTGCTCGCGGTCGTTAAAATTATTTTCTATCTCGTTAAATTTATTGTTGACTCATTATTCGATGCGCTTTATTTTCTGCGCGATGTTTTTGGCAAGTCACTTTAGATTGCACGCTTTTAGCGAGTTTTTCTATAAGGTTAGTCATTATGAAGCAGCAGTTTTGGCGCTCTGTATCGAGGTGATTTCAGGCGCTGTTCTAAAACCTTTTGCCTTTTAGGCGACTTAAATTAGAGGACCTAAGTGCATGTCTGAACCGACAGCGTTAAGTCTTATTCCACCTTTGGTGGTATTGGTGTTAGCCATCTGGTTACGCCGTCCCATTTTGTCCCTGATCATCGGTGCAGTAAGTGGTTTGCTGCTACTCGACCCAAGTGAAGTGTTAAATAATTTTGCCAGTGCATCCCTTAAGGTTATGGGTGATGAAACCATTGGTTGGTTAATTTTAGTATGTGGTTGTTTTGGTGCTTTAATTGCACTCTTAGTGCGCACTGGTGGTGCTTTAGCATTTGGTCATAATGCATTGAAATTTGCCAAAGGCCCTAAATCATCGCTTTTTATGACGTTTATTCTCGGTATCGTTATTTTTATCGATGATTATCTTAATGCGTTGACCGTGGGTGAAACCATGAAGCGCGTGACCGATAAGTTTAAAGTATCCCGAGAAATGTTAGCTTATGTTGTGGACTCTACAGCGGCACCTGTGTGCGTGTTAGTGCCTTTATCGACTTGGGCCGTATTCTTCGGTGGTTTACTGGTTGATAATGGGGTGGCAGCACAAGGTCAGGGGATTGCTGTGTATATGCAAGCCATTCCTTACATGCTCTATGCTTGGTTAGCTGTTGCTATGGTACTACTTGTTGTATTAGGTATTGTTCCAGCAATTGGTCCAATGAAAAAGGCGCAGTTACGTGCAGCACAAGGCGAACCCGCTCAAGAACAAGTCGATTTTGAACAGGTGCAGACCTCAGATGAATATGCGGTTAAAGCGATCGAAGAAGAATTTAAGCATGCAGACAATCATGGCAAGCTACATAATTTTTTAGTGCCTATTGGGTTATTAGTTGCTTTTACCGTGTACTTTGACATCGACGTCTGGAAGGGATTGCTGGCCACTTTAGTGTTTACACTTCCTTATTATGCGGTGCAGCGTTTAATGCCATTGTCAGAAATGATGGATCAAATGATTGATGGTTTTAAGGGCATGTTGCCAGCGATAGGTACTGTAATTGCTGCATTTGTGTTTAAGGATGTGTGTGATCAGTTATTATTACCACAGTATGTGATTACCGCATTAAGTCCTTTTATGACACCTTCGCTGTTACCTGCGGTGGTATTCCTCTCTATGTCTGTACTTGCATTTGCAACAGGGTCAAGCTGGGGAATTTTTGCAGTGACAATTCCAATTGTTATGCCATTGGCTCAATCTGTTGGAGCTGATATCCCCTTAGTAATTGGTGCACTTTTATCTGCATCTTCATTTGGTAGTCAAGCGTGTTTTTACTCGGATTCAACTGTGTTAGCGGCACAGGGGTCTGGTTGCAACTTAGTCAGTCATGCTGTGACTCAGTTACCTTATGCGCTTATCGCAGCGGTGCTTGCTTTTGTGGGCTTTATATTGATAGCCTAAAACACATTTTGTGGATTCTTTGAATATAAAAACCAGCTACGGCTGGTTTTTTATATTTTGCTAACTCTGATGCGTACGCCTAACTAGAAATATAGTATATTGCCCAAACATTTACCCTAGTTTGTATTTTTGCTCTCTGCGAGTGAGAGATGTGAGTGCTGATCTACAACAATGAGCAAATGTATTATTTATTAAGGGAGTAATAGGATCGAGAATGGATAAGAAAGCGAAAAAAATACTGTTTTCCACTTACTGGAAAAACGGCTGGATAGATTCAAAAGACAGAGTTTTAAATGCTGATGATTTCGAATATGCAAAGTCAAAGGGACTCATGTTTGAGCCGATTTCAATTTCCCATGATGAATGCATTGCATCGATTGTTGATTTGGTTGCAAATATAAGTAAAGCGCAAATAGCAAAAGGTTTTTTAAGTAGCTTGACTTCTCGCCGATTGGATTTGAGATCTTCGTTGTCTTCATACTCAATGGCTAAACATATACCCGCACATCAATATACACCAGTTATCTCTGGAACTTCCTATAAAGAGGGGATAGCAACATCCCATTCTTATACTTGTTGTATTTGTAAGGATGTTCAATACGGGGTTGTGGGTGCAGAAGCTTATGTTAACACTGATCTTAATGTGCTTAATTTTGAACGAATTAAATGGGGTGGTGTGCGTCATGGTAATATCCTTTATATGCTCTTTGACTTAGAGCAATTCAACAATACGGATATTCCTGAACCCACTTCTGATGATATTTTCTGCTTTAAGGAAATCTTGAAGACAATTGAAAATTCAGCGCCAGAAGATTATCCAAGTACGCTTGAAAAACGCTTAGCGACGGTTATTAAATCCAGCAAAACAGAAAGAGAGATGTTAATTGAAATTTTAGCCAGTATGGGGGTATTAAAGCCAAGTCACTATGATAGACCCAGAAGGGGCAAAAATGACTGGGTTTTTGCTGAGTATTGGCGAGGCGAGGATAAATACAGCCGTGAAGCCATAGGTGAATATTTTGCCAAGTATATATAGTTGTGAGCAAGGCTGTGAATATTATCTTTTGCTAGGCTAGGAACTCATCAAATACGCATGCTTTGGCTGCAATATTCAGCGTTCGAGTTTGATAGATTAAGCCGCTAATAAGATAAAACCAATGTATAAAAAAAGCCAGTGCAAGCACTGGCTATTAACGTCTGGTAAACGGGAAGGGCGATTAAACGCGCTTCTTGAATTCACCAGTACGAGTGTCGATTTCAATTTTATCGCCTACTTTCACGAAGTCAGCAACACTCACTGTGCCGCCGCCAGTGATAGTCGCTGGCTTCATCACTTTACCTGAAGTATCGCCACGAGCTGAAGGCTCAGTGTAGATCACTTCACGTACGATAGTGGTTGGCATTTCAACAGAGATAGCTTTGCCATCATAGAAAGTCACTTGGCAAGTTTCTTCCATACCGTCAACGATATAAGCTGCTGCATCACCTAAGTTCTCAGCTTCTACGTCGTATTGGTTGTATTCTGCATCCATAAATACATACATAGGATCAGCAAAGTAAGAATAAGTACAATCCAGACGATCTAATACGATGTCTTCTAACTTATCTTCACCTTTGAAAGTGGTTTCTGTACCAGAGTTAAGCAGTAAGTTCTTTAACTTTAACTTAACGATAGCAGCGTTACGGCCAGAACGAGTTGTTTCAGTTTTCTGTACAACCCATGGGCTGCCATCTAACATGATCACGTTACCAGGACGGATTTCATGAGCAGTTTTCATTACACTATTTCCTATATGTAGATTTTCTATTTTCGCGCAGCATCTTAGCTTTTTTTAACGAATTGGACTAGCCGAGTTGCGAGATCTGCAGCATTTATTGCGTCAATTGGCCATTGTTTAGCATGTTGCAACAAGGGCAAACTGACTGGATTAAGGTTTTGCCAATGATTTACCACGGCAGATTGCAATCCTTGGTTGAATGCTAAATTCAAGTTAGTCCAAGTTTGTGCAATTTCAGGGAGCAGATTATCGCAGTAAAGTTGGATAAAAGCTCCTAATTTTATGAGGTGATAGTCATCTTCTTGTGGATAAATGTGCCAAATAAAAGGTTTAGCAGCCCATTGTGCCCGAAGAAAACTATCTTCACCGCGTACGATATTAACATCACAGCTCCAGAGCAGGCGATCAAACCCATGTTGATCTGTCATAGGTAAAATATGCAGGGTTAAATTGCCATGATTTACCTGTTGACCCGGCACTAGCGCGGCAATTTCACAGGGCAGCAAATGAGTCAGACTGTTTAAGCTACGCCCCTTTGGGATCAGTGCATGGATTTTTACTGTCGATTGCTGCCATAACTCACATAATGCGGGTAGCGCCTCGGTCTCATAGCTAAAAACGCTAATCACTGTGTCTTGTTCCTGAATGCCCTTAAGACCTAAATCAGTAAAGAGCTGCAATTTATTGGCAGTGTTAGCTTGCCATACATCACGCTTTGCAAATAAATCTTGTTCGCAGATAAGTCCACCCGTTTTGGCGCTAAAACCAGGAAAGTAGAAATACTTCTTCAAACCATTGGCTTGTAATGAAGGCAAACCATGGCAGCCTTCAACCCAATCCTCAGCGCTTAGGTACTCTAAATTCAGCCAGACAGGTACAGATTTGGGAGCATGTTGATGTAAATAAACCAGCTGTTCTTTTACCTGTTCGGGTAATTCACAGGCAAAGGCTTCTATGAGCACACTTCCTGCGACAAACGCTATAGGTAAAGGCTCTATCCAATAAATAATATTCACGTCATTGAAAGTTTGAATCGCCTTTCGTGGATCGAGTGTCGGTAAGATATGGGAGAAGCTTGCAAGATCGTCAACCCATAAATTGACGGGGAGCTGATATTCATTCACCAATTGTTTGGCTAAACGCCAAGTGACGCCGATATCACCGTAGTTATCGACAACAGTGCAAAAGATATCCCAATGATTGGAGCAGGGCGTTTTGATCATGAGTGTGGTTTTTCGTTATCCCGCGATGAAACAATCTAATTTTTATGCATGAAAATCGATGCATAAAAAAAGCGGCGTTTAAGCCGCTTCCTTTAAATGATCAACAGAATTAATCTTCTAATTCAGCTAAACACATTTCTTCGTAAATTTGTTTAACCCAAGCGTCAACACGTTCTTCGGTCAGCTCTGGTTGACGATCTTCGTCGATACCTAAACCGATAAAATGGTCATCATCAACTTGACCTTTGGATGCTTCAAAGTTGTAACCTGCAGTAGGCCAGTGACCAATGATAATCCCCCCGCGAGCTTGAACAATATCGCCTACCATGCCCATGGCATCAAGGAAATACTCGGCATAGTCTTCTTGGTCACCACAACCAAAAATCGCAACCAGTTTATCGGTAAAATCAATTTGCTCAAGCTCAGGAAAGAAATCATCCCAATCACATTGTGCTTCGCCATAATACCAGGTTGGGATGCCGAACAGCAGCAGGTCATATTCTGCGATCTGTTCTTTGGTACTCTTGGCGATATCTTTCACCTCAACCATTTTTTTACCCAGTTTTTTCTGGATCATTTTGGCGACGGCTTCGGTGTTGCCTGTGTCGCTACCGAAAAAAAGACCTACAGTTGCCATTGTCTATCCTTTAATGTCTAGTTCACTTATACGTTAATCTTGCGGCTATCGATTATTCAGCACTCAATTTGTCGCTGAAGAATTAATTCGATTAACTGGCTACGGCTGATGTTACTGGCCAATGCCTGCTCATTCAAGGCGTCATACAAATCTTGTGACACCTTTAACTCTATTCGCTTTAATCCTTTGGCTTTATCCCGCTGGATCTGATTGCGTTTATTGACCTTTAACTGCTGGCTACGGGACAGAGGATTGCTTCGTGGGCGGCCCCGACGCTTTTCATTGGCAAAAAGGTCAATGGTAGTTCTATCAGTTGCTTCTTTTGCCATGTTCTTGTTGTTTAACCGATCCCTGAGCCTTCCCAAGTAATCTGGATAATACCTTTTGCAATAAACCCGGCGCAGCCGAGAAATAACACTAACCAAACAATAAATCGACCAAATTTTGGCACATTACCTTGCTTGAGGACATCATGGATAGCCATGCCGATAAAGAAAAATATCGCTGCAAAAAACAGGTTTAGGCCAATCGTTTCAATTTGTTCCATGTACTGAGATAACATACTTTCTTAGTCCTCTAGAGTGTTCTAAGGCCAAAAGAGGCGCGAATATATCACATCAACGTGAAGGCTGCTATATGATTTGAGTTGAGAATCCTTGTCATTTACATTGCCTGTTTGTCAATAAATTCAGACACAATTCGATTAAAAATCGCAGGTTTTTGGGCATGCAACCAATGTCCACAACCTTCAAGTGTTTTTGCTTGTGCAGTAGGGAATTGCGCCATAATCGCGCCCCTATGTTCGCTATTGACATAATTTGAATCACCGCCACGAATAAATAGACTTGGGCCAGAATAGCTCAGCACGGGGTTCGGTGGCTGATTATGCCAGCCAATAATGTTTGGATAACAGGTTTTTAAACCACTTAAGTTCATTTTCCAACGAAATCCAGTATCGGTACGTTGCAAGTTTTTCAGCAAAAATTGGGCAGTGGCTTCATCAATACCATGGTTGATTAAGTGGTTTAGGGCAAAGCGTCTGTCGGTATGGCCTTCTAAGGGCAGGCTTTCTAATGCAGCAAATACAATATCGTGTCTAGGCTCATATGCGACAGGTGCAATATCGGCAGCGACCATGCTGATAATGCGCTCTGGAAAGGCTAATGCCGTGGCCATGGCGATTTTACCGCCCATAGAGTGGCCGATGATGTGCGCGTGAGCGATGTCAAGGTTATCGAGCAAATCTATCATGGCATGGGCAAGGCGAGGATAATCCATATGATCCCAATGCTCACTTAACCCATGGTTGGGCACATCAACGCGGATCACTTGGTGCTGGCTTTCTAACACTTGGCCTAAGCCTTTGAGATTATCTAAATTACCAAACAGGCCATGGATTATTAGCACCGCATGTCCTTGACCTGAGGAAACATAATTCATGGGTTTTCCTATGGGAGGTTTGCTTTTCGAGACGCGAATTGTGCCCCTAATATGATGAGGTTGACAAGTCTTGTGGTTAAGCCGAACTAACTTGGTTGCTTTTTCAGCGATTGCCGCGATTCTGATAATTTGATGTGCAATTTTGCACAATTTTAGATTAATGATGCTTTATCAGATTGATAGACATAGATACACTGGGTGCGATCCCAAGGATCCTATTTGTGGATCGCCTGTGGTACATTTTTCGGTTAGGCCTAACGAATGACAAAGGATAAAAAGGTTATGAAATATATCGAAGTGGATGAAGAGCTCTATCGTCATATTGCCAGCAAAACAGAACGTATTGGTGAGAGCGCCTCTGACATTCTGCGTCGATTACTCGGCCTATCCGTGAATACGATTGAACAAGTTGAGCCACAGGCAATTAGCCAACCCAGTTTAGAAGCCGTTGAACAGAAACCGTTGGTTACGTCAGTACCAGTCATAGAGTCGTCAGTTCCTGTCAGCGATTTTAAACAATTAGTGGATGAGCATAAGTTAGCCCAGCAAAAAGGGGCTGTTGGCCGTTTCTTATTTTTGCTTGAAAGTTTATATCAGCAAAGCCAATCGCAATTTTCACAAATTTTACAGATCCAAGGGCGCGATCGACTTTATTTTGCACGCTCACGTGAAGAATTATTGAAAGCAAGTCCTTCGGCCAATCCGAAGGAAATTGGCAGCAGCGGTTTTTGGGTGACGACAAATAATAATACTGCCAAAAAACAGGCGATTTTGGTCGAGGTATTGGTACAGTTTGGTTGTGATGCTGAAGTTGCCTACGCTATTTCCCAGCGTGTTTAAAACCTTTACAAGTAATTTAAGCTATTTTCCAGTAGGAGTGGATCAGGTGGCAATACATCAACGGGCAGGACAAATAGCAAGTCAGATGGATCTGGTGAATATTCCAAAACTGATGAGCCATTATTACAGCATAACCCCCAATATGGATGATGTGCAGCAGCGAGTGACTTTTGGTACATCAGGCCACAGAGGCTGCGCCTTCAATGGCAGTTTTAACCAACAGCATATTTGGGCGATTACCCAAGCTGTGGTGGACTACCGTCAATCGGTAAATATCGATGGGCCGCTGATCCTTGGGATTGATACCCATGCGTTATCCTTTGCTGCCTACTTATCGGCAATTGAAGTGCTGGCCGCGAATAAAGTCACTGTGCACATCCAGCAAAACGATGGATTTACGCCAACGCCAGTGGTTTCCCATGCGGTCATTTGTGCCAATCGCGAAGCTAATCTTAACGGCGCGGCACTTAGCGATGGTCTTATTATCACGCCCTCACATAATCCGCCTCAGGATGGTGGAATCAAATACAATCCCCCCCATGGCGGACCGGCCGAAGGTAATATCACGGCTTGGATTGAATCGCGAGCTAATGATTATCTTCGCACGCAGCTTAAGGGCGTGAATAAACTCGCCTATGTCGATGCGCTGACTTCGGGCTATGTGCATGCCATCGATTTAATCACTCCCTATGTGGCCGATCTAGAAAATGTAATTGATATGCAAGCTATCGCGAAAGCGAAGCTTAAGTTAGGTGTCGATCCATTAGGTGGCTCGGGTATCCATTATTGGGCACCGATTGCTAAGCATTACGGCATTGATATCACCTTAGTGAATGATAAAGTCGACCCGAGTTTTAGCTTTATGCCACTGGATAAAGACGGCAAAATTCGTATGGATTGCTCGTCTCCCTATGCGATGGCTGGTTTACTCGCCCATAAAGAATCTTTTGATTTATGCCTTGGGAATGATCCCGATTATGATCGTCATGGCATAGTCTGCCCGGGTACGGGCTTAATGGATCCTAACCATTATTTAGCAGTGGCGATTGATTACCTGCTGACTCACCGACCCCTGTGGAGCGATAGCTTAGCTATTGGTAAGACTCTGGTATCAAGCGCGCTTATCGACAAAATTTGCGCCTTCCACGGCAAAAAATTACTCGAGGTGCCTGTCGGCTTTAAATGGTTTGTCGATGGTTTAGCTGAGGCGACTATTGCCTTTGGTGGAGAGGAGAGTGCTGGCGCCGCCTTCTTACGCCGAGATGGCACTACTTGGTGCACGGATAAAGACGGTTTTATTCTAGGGTTACTTGCAGCAGAGATCCTTGCGGTGACAGGTAAAACCCCTGGTCAGCGTCACCAAGAGTTAGTAAAACAATTTGGTCAAAGTTTCTATAAGCGTATCGATAGCCCAATCAGTCTTGAAAACAAAGCCAAGTTTGCTTTGCTCAATGCTGAGACCTTAAATGCCACAGTGCTTGCGGGTGAGACAATCGAAAGCGTGTTAACCCATGCACCGGGCAATAATGCCGCCATTGGTGGTATCAAAGTCACCACAGCGAATGGCTGGTTTGCGGCGCGTCCATCGGGCACTGAAGCCTTATTTAAGATCTATGGCGAAAGTTTTATCAGTGAGCAGCATTTGGCTGAGATTATCAAAGACGCACAAGCATTAATTGATAAGGCACTAAACGCTTAAGTGAGCTTTTCAGAGATAAAAAACGCACTCATGTTAATCCGTGAGTGCGTTTTTTATTTGGCCCGATTTAAGGCCAACTCGTATTAATACTCGATATGGCAACTGGGTAAGTTATTCTTATCAATATAATTTTGGTGATATTCCTCAGCCACATGGAACTGTTGCAGTGGCACTATTTCAGTCACTATATGGCGTAATCCCCAACGGCCCGAGCGGGCAAAAGCCAACTTTGAGGCTTCTGCCGCGGCCTTTTGTTCACGGTTGTGGAAGAAAATGGTGCTGCGGTACTGAGTACCAATATCTCCGCCTTGCATGTTCAGACTCGTTGGATTGTGGTTTTTCCAAAATACATCGAGCAAGTCTTCATAACTGACAAGGGCAGGGTCAAATTCCACTTGCACCACTTCGGCATGGCCTGTTTTACCTTTTTTCACTTCTTCATAAGTAGTGGCGGCATTATTGCCACCCATATACCCACAGGTGGCATTTAGTACGCCATTTACTTGTCTAAAAAAATACTCTACGCCCCAGAAACAGCCGGCACCAAAGGTTGCTAACGCCATAATTAAATCCAATAGAAGTCTAGATGGCTAAGGATTGTGATTAAACAGAGGATTAAAAGCAAGTATGGCTGTAAAATTTTATGCAATTGTTGTGGTGTGCGATGCTTAATTTCTCTCAAGAGAAATCAAAATTTTTACCCCAAAACTGCGTAGTTCAACAAGAATGTCAGAGATATAGGTGAAAAACTTGTGTTAGTATTGAAGCGCTTTTGAAGGTGAGTATTAAGTGCTTAGGTGTTGTAGGTTTATTTAGCGCTTAGCGCTTACTTTTAACACACCATTATAAGGAGAATTCTGTGTTACAAGCTCTGTTAGATTCAAAGGATTTTTTAGCGCTCACCTTAGCCCATCCTGAACAGTTCGATGGCGAATTTTCATTTAACTTAGGCGATCATACTCAAGTGGAAGTGTGGGATACCGGTGTTATTGTTTTCGAACCAATACAGAATGAAGGAAAAGATATTGTGTTTTCCTGCGGTGTTCACGGTAACGAGACCGCGCCCATTGAACTCTGCAATAGCTTAATTAAACAACTTTTACAGCAAAAGATCATTGCAAAGCAGCGCACTTTATTTCTCATTGGTAACCCATTAGCGATTAATAACGGTACGCGGATTATTGACGAAAACATGAATCGTCTGTTTAGTGGTGAGCATTCCAATCCACCAGGGTTAGTGAACCCTGAGCGAGTACGCGCGAAAAAACTCGAAGCCTATGTCGATCGTTTTTATACTACGGTTGCCGATGGACGTCAGCGCATCCATTATGATCTGCACACGGCGATGCGCGCCTCGAAGCATGAAAAGTTCGCTATCTATCCCTATCGTCCAAGGCGCGCCTTTAGCGGCGAGCAAATTATGTTTTTAGCCGCAAGCGGCGTCGATACAGTACTTTTCCACCACGAACCGACCACGACCTTCAGCTATTTTTCCTCTGAACGCTACGGCGCCGATGCCTTTACCATTGAGCTTGGCAAAGTGTATCCGATGGGGCAGAACGACATGACGCGTTTTATTGCGGCACATGAAATGTTTATGCGTTTAATCACCGCTAAGCCGTTGGAGTTAGATGCATTTGATGCCGATAAGGTTAACTTGTACCAAGTGTGCCGCGTCATCAATAAACATTTCGATGATTTTGAATTTACCTTCGCAACCGATGTCGAAAACTTCAGATCTTTCCCGAAAGGTTTTGTATTAGCGCGGGAAGGTGGGCAAGAAATTAAAGTGGAACATGAGTTTGAGTCTGTCGTGTTCCCTAATGCCAAAGTGCCTATTGGCAATCGCACTGTGATTTGCCTGATCCCTGCGGTGAATGCGGACGTGCGTTAGGCTTGTAAAGCAATATATACATGCGAGGCAGGGATAACTTGTGGTTTGAGCTATGCCAATGGTTGATAGGTAGTTTACGTTAACGTAATGTTCATCGGGCATATTCGTATAAACAGACGCATCAAAACGCTTTGATGCGTAATGAGATAACAAGAGCACAATATGAGCAAAGCAACACTCAACACTGATACAGTGCACCGTGTCGGCTTCTTGGATAAGGCATCGCTACACATTCCTATCCTTCGAATTCTACAAGCCGACGGCACCACTTATGAAACCGCGGTTTTGCCTGTGATAGATGAAACCTTAGCCACTAAAATTTACGATACCTGTGTATTCACTCGGGTACTTGATGAACGTATGCTTGGCGCCCAGCGTCAAGGGCGCATCAGCTTCTACATGACCTGTACGGGTGAAGAAGCGGCGATTGTCGGCAGTGTGGCCGCACTCGATCAAGAAGATGTGATCCTCGCGCAATATCGCGAGCATGCGGCGCTGCGTTATCGCGGCTTTACCACTGAACAGTTTATGAATCAGATGTTCAGTAACGAGAAAGATCTTGGTAAAGGTCGCCAAATGCCAATCCATTACGGCAGTGCGGCATTGCATTATCAAACGATTTCGTCACCGTTAGCCACGCAAATCCCGCAGGCGACTGGTGTGGGCTACAGCTTAAAAATGCAAGGTAAGCGCAAAGTCGCGGTTTGTTATTTTGGCGAAGGCGCTGCATCGGAAGGGGATTTTCATGCTGGCCTAAACATGGCCGCGGTACTGAAATGCCCAGTGATTTTCTTCTGTCGTAACAATGGCTACGCCATTTCAACGCCCACCGAAGAGCAGTTTGCCGGTAACGGTATTGCTAGCCGCGGTGTGGGTTATGGCATGCACACCATTCGTGTTGATGGTAATGACATGTTGGCCGTGTTAGCGGCAACCCAGCAAGCCCGTGCCTATGCGATTGAGCATAATGCGCCTGTGCTGATTGAAGCCATGACTTACCGTCTCGGCGCGCACTCTTCTTCAGACGATCCCTCTGGTTATCGCTCGAAAGATGAAGAAGCCAAGTGGCAGCAACACGATCCGGTTAAACGCTTCAAATTATGGCTTATCAACAAAGGTTGGTTGGCAGAAGCGGATGATGTGAAACTGCATGAGAAATATCGTGAAGAAGTATTGGCTGCGGTAAAAGTGGCTGAAAAAATTCCTGTGCCTATGCTGGATGAAATTATTGAAGATGTGTACGACAAGCCGACGCCAGTGCTGAAAAAGCAACTTGCCGATCTTAAAGAACATATCAAAAAATATCCGCAAGCCTATCCAAAAAGTGCAGGGAGACTATAAGCCGTGGCTGAAATGAATATGTTACAGGCCGTCAATGAGGCCTTGTCGATTGCCATGCAAGCCGATGAACGCATGGTCGTTTTTGGTGAAGATGTGGGCCACTTTGGCGGGGTATTTCGCGCCACTTCCGGTCTTCAAGAAAAATTCGGTCGCGCTCGCTGCTTTAATACGCCGCTGACAGAGCAAGGTATTGCCGGTTTTGCCAATGGTTTAGCCTCAAATGGCATGACTGCCGTGGCTGAAATCCAATTCGCCGATTATATCTTTCCGGCGTTCGATCAAATCGTCAACGAGTCGGCTAAGTTCCGCTACCGCAGCGGTAATGAGTTCGATGTCGGTGGATTAGTGTTCCGTACGCCCTATGGCGGCGGTATCGCGGGCGGACATTATCACTCGCAATCACCCGAAGCCTATTTTATCCAGACGCCGGGGTTAAAAGTCGTGGTACCACGCAACCCTGAGCAAGCCAAAGGCCTGCTGTTGGCGTCAATCCGTGACAAAAACCCGGTGATCTTCTTTGAGCCTAAGCGTTTATATCGCGCATCGGTTGGCGAAGTGCCAGCGGGCGATTATGAAATCGAACTGGGCAAGGCTGAAGTGGTTCGCGAAGGTAAAGACATCACCTTAGTGGCGTGGGGTGCGCAAATGGAAATCCTTGAAAAAGCCGCCGACATGGCCGCTAAAGAAGGGATCTCCTGCGAAGTTATCGATTTACGCACCTTGTCACCCTGGGATATCGATACCGTTGCCGATTCTGTCAAAAAGACCGGACGTTTATTGGTTAACCATGAAGCGCCATTAACCGGTGGTTTTGCCGGTGAAATTGCGGCGACGATTCAGCAAGAATGCTTCTTGTATCTAGAGTCGCCCATTAGCCGCGTTTGTGGTTTAGATACCCCGTATCCACTCGTCCATGAAAAAGAATATATGCCCGATGCGCTTAAGACCTTTGAAGCCATCAAAGCATCAGTGACCTTCTAGGAGTCCGGTATGATTAAAGATTTTATTTTGCCGGACATTGGTGAAGGCGTTGTTGAATGTGAACTCGTTGAATGGCTGGTGAAAGAAGGCGACACTGTCGTTGAAGATCAGCCGATTGCCGATGTCATGACAGACAAAGCCTTAGTGCAAATCCCTGCGCCTTTTGCGGGCGTGGTCACTAAGCTGTATTACGCGAAGGGCGATATTGCGAAAGTGCATGCGCCGCTTTATGCCGTACAAATTGAAGATGCCGAAATCGCAGGTGAAGAATCTGTTGCGGCTGAACCTGCTGCAGCTGCGACAATCGCAAAGGCTGCTGAGCCAGTGGCAGTAACAAACGCGACCACGTCATCCAGTTCATCTGTCAGCATTGAAGAATTCTTACTACCGGATATCGGCGAAGGCATTGTTGAATGTGAGCTAGTTGAATGGTTGGTGAGTGAAGGTGATTGGGTTGAGGAAGATCAACCGATTGCCGACGTGATGACAGATAAAGCGCTGGTGCAAATTCCAGCCATTAAAGCGGGTAAAATTGCCAAACTGCATTATCGCAAAGGTCAGCTAGCTAAAGTACATGCGCCTTTATTTGCCATTGAAGTTGAACAGGCGGCTTCTACACCTGCGGCGACAACAAATACAGATACAGTGGCCAATGTGGCAGGTGCAGCGCAGGCTGTGAGTGCAGAGCCTGCTCGTCAAGGTAAAGCCTTAGCCAGCCCCGCAGTTCGTCGTATGGCGCGGTCGTTAGATATCGATTTGAGCCAAGTACCTGGCACAGGAAAGCACGGCCGTGTGTATAAGGAAGATATCACTCGCTTCCAACAAGGCGTGAGCAATGTTTCTGCTCCAAGTGTGGCTCAGGTAAAAGAGGCGCCAGTTCAAGCGACTCAAACATCTCAAACCCAAGTTCCAACATCTACAGTGACTCAACGCGCTGACACGGTTGAGCCGATCCGCGGCGTAAAAGCTGTGATGGCACGCATGATGGTGGAATCTGTGTCGAGCATTCCGCACTTCACCTATTGCGAAGAGTTTGATTTAACTGACTTAGTTGCACTGCGTGAAAGCATGAAAGAGAAGTATTCGTCAGATGAAGTGAAGCTGACCATGATGCCTTTCTTTATGAAGTCTATGTCGCTGGCTATAGGTCAATTCCCTGTGATGAATAGCCAAGTGAATGCGGATTGCACTGAGCTGACTTACAAGGCGCGTCACAATATCGGCATGGCGGTGGATTCTAAAGTCGGCCTCTTGGTGCCCAATATCAAAGATGTGCAGGACAAAAGCATCTTAGAAATTGCGGCAGAAATCACCCGTCTGACCCAAGCAGCCCGTAGCGGCCGCGTGGCGCCAGCGGATCTGAAAGACGGCACGATTTCCATCTCTAATATTGGCGCTTTAGGTGGCACAGTGGCGACGCCAATTATCAACAAACCTGAGGTGGCGATTGTGGCCTTAGGTAAGTTGCAAACCCTACCGCGCTTTAACGCGAAAGGGGAAGTCGAAGCTCGCCAAATCATGCAAGTTAGCTGGTCAGGTGACCATAGAGTGATCGATGGCGGTACGATTGCTCGCTTCTGTAATCTGTGGAAACAGTATCTTGAGCAGCCTCAAGAGATGTTATTAGCGATGCGCTAAGCCACTGGCACGAATAACTGACACTAAAAGGACGCTAAAAGCGTCCTTTTTTATTTGCTTTGCACAAATGGGTTAATCTTTTGATCCCGATTACGTATAATTCCCGAACGTAGTTATCCTGATGGATGTGTTATGAGTCAGTTAGCCCCCAGCCCATTTGCTCCAACAATAGAAACCATTGATTACCCGTTTCCGCCTAAGCCAGTGCCTTTGTCCGATGCGCAAAAAGCCGATTACAAGGCGCGTATCAAGCAACTGCTCATTGAAAAAGATGCCGTTCTGGTTGCCCACTATTATACCGATCCTGAAATCCAAGCCCTTGCCGAAGAAACCGGCGGCTGCGTTTCAGACTCTTTAGAAATGGCGCGCTTTGGCCGCGATCACAGCGCAAAAACCTTAATCGTTGCTGGGGTCAAGTTTATGGGCGAAACCGCCAAGATTTTGAGCCCAGAAAAAACCATTTTAATGCCGACCCTTGAAGCGACTTGTTCATTGGATTTAGGTTGTCCAATCGATAAGTTCAGCGCTTTTTGTGATGCGCACCCAGATCATACTGTGGTGGTTTACGCCAACACCTCGGCTGCGGTTAAAGCGCGCGCCGATTGGGTGGTGACCTCAAGTATTGCCCTTGAAATCGTTGAGCACTTAGACAGCGAAGGTAAAAAGATCATTTGGGGACCCGATCGTCATTTAGGCAGCTATATTGCCAAACAGACAGGCGCCGAAATGTTGATGTGGCAGGGCGATTGTATCGTTCACGACGAGTTTAAAGCGAACGCGCTGCGTGATATGAAAAGTGTTTACCCCGATGCGGCTATCTTAGTGCATCCAGAGTCTCCCGCCAGTGTGGTGGCGATGGCCGATGCCGTTGGCTCGACCAGTCAGTTGATCAAAGCGGCGCAAACCATGCCAAATGAGCGTTTTATTGTGGCAACCGATCGCGGCATTTTCTATAAAATGCAGCAAGCCGCGCCAGGTAAAACCTTAATTGAAGCGCCAACAGGGGGGAATGGTGCCACCTGTAAGAGCTGCGCCCACTGTCCTTGGATGGCGATGAACGGTTTGCAGGCAATTGAAGCGTCACTCGCCGACAGCGATAAAACCACCCATGAGATTTTTGTGGATGAAGACTTAAGAGTGAAAGCGCTTATTCCGCTAACGCGTATGCTGGATTTCGCCAAAACACTGAATATGAAAGTGAAGGGCAACGCTTAAGATTTCCCCTAGCGTGAAATAGGATCCTCGTCATTATGTATGACGGGGATTTTTTCTTTCAGTTATAAACTCTCAAATACAAGGCAATAAAAAGCCCCGCAAATGCGAGGCTTAATTTAGTAACGCGGAATCTAGTGACTAGACTGCTTTACGCTGACTTATTTGGCGTTCATCAGGGCAACCGCGTTATCTAACATACGGTTACTGAATCCCCACTCGTTATCATACCAAGACATCACTTTCACTAAACGGCCGTTCACACGGGTTTGAGTGGCATCAAAGTTTGAAGAGAACGCATTGTGGTTAAAGTCGATAGACACCAATGGCTCTTTGTTGACTGCTAACACTTCGCTCAATGGCGCAACGCTGGCAGCACGTTCAATAATAGCATTCACTTCTTCAACTGTCGTGTCACGGGCAGCGATGAAAGATAAATCCACGAGTGATACGTTAACTGTAGGTACACGAACCGCTAAACCGTCGAATTTACCTTGTAATTCAGGTACAACCAAACCGACAGCAGCAGCTGCGCCCGTTTTAGTTGGGATCATTGACAGTGCCGCAGCACGGGCACGACGTAAATCTGTATGGTACACGTCAGATAAACGCTGATCGTTGGTATAAGCGTGAATGGTGGTCATCAAACCTGATTCGATACCAATCTCGTCATTTAACGGCTTAGCGAAAGGGGCTAGACAGTTAGTCGTACAAGAAGCATTTGAAATCACTGTCATGTCTGACGTCAGCACGTTGTTGTTCACACCGTAAACTACGGTGGCATCCACATTTTTACCTGGAGCAGAAATAATGACTTTCTTCGCGCCAGCGGTTAAATGTGGTTGAACGGTTTCTTTAGAAGTGAAGATACCGGTACATTCGAAAACCACGTCAACCTGTAGCTCTGCCCATGGCAGTTTTGCAGGATCACGTTCTTGGAAAGTGAGGATCTTATCGCCATTCACATAAATAGCTTCGGCATCATGGTCAACTTTCGCATTGAAACGACCGTGAACAGAATCGTATTTTGTCAGGTGAGCGTTGATGGAAGCGTCGCCTAAATCATTAATAGCGACAATCTTGATTGGATATACTTTTTCGCTTTCGTACAAAGCGCGTAATACGTTTCTACCGATACGGCCATAGCCATTTATTGCTACACGGATAGTCATCTCATATCCCTCTGGTGATTATAAAATTCAACTGGTAGTAAAATTACCAAACTGACAGCTATCGTCAAGTTAAATCGGCGTATTACCGCAGACTTGGTTAACAATTTAGGTGATTTTTTTACATTGCTCGCGGAATCACCATTTTAACCCCCCAATTTGGGTAAAAAATTACAAGATGGCAAACATTTTGCCAATCCGATAGAGCGTTACTTTTCGGGTACTGGCTCTGTGGTTATTGTTTCTGCTGGCAAGATTTGGGGGGCTGGTTCTAGCCATTTTCGCACTGAGCTTGTTGAGTAGTTGCCATTTTTTAATGCATCTATGAGTGTTTGAGCATATTTATCCAGTTTTGCTGCCAGCGTTTTGTTGTTACTGAGCAAGGCGAGCATCTTATCCTCTGAATATTTTTGTTGTGTGAGGAGTAAATTAGCCTTAGTTAACATGTAAGTTTTATCAAACTGCTGTGTGTGACGAAAAGTGGATGCTAAGCCTAATAGCCAATTCACATCAAAGTCATCGTATTGAATTTCTGAGAGCATTTTAAGATACAGTTGTTGCGATTTAATGGCATCTCGATTGCTGTAATAGGTGGCAATTTGCGCGAGTAAAAAAGGGTCAGTCACTTCGCCAGCATTTTCATGCTCTAGCAGTCGGTTTAGTGCTTGGGTATCACCGAAACGCGTCCATTGGTAGTAGGACATAAAAGGATCTTGCCGTTCACGCGTTTGTTCTTGAAGTTGAGTTAAATTCTCTGTGCTTAACCTAAAGGCTCTTGCTCTATCTGCAGTACGACTTGTGTGGATGATATGCTGCACACCTGCGGCAAGTTCGATACAACGACTGTAATCTTCAAGATAGGTAAGTTGTAGATATAGCTGTTTACCTGTGGGGTGAGTTGTGTCTTTTAAAGTATAACGATCTCTTATCAGTTGCGTTTTTTCAGCTAAACACCAACTGTCTTTATGCAAGTCGGCACAAATTTCAGGATTATTTTTACAAATTATTGCGATATTTCGGCCATTATCGCAACCGAAAAGACCTAAAATGCTCATCCCGAGCGTAAATGATGTAATTATTACTAGATTTTGACGCAAAACACCCTCCAAATGGCAGATTTTCTAATAAAATTACATATTTATAGAAAATATCTTACTGGCAACAAAGCGCGACTTTCATTACAATGGCGCCGACCAAAACAGGGTTTTACCTAAAACCCACATTAGATTATTGGTCTTTTCGTCATGTTACTCAAACCTTTCAGTACATTTTATTGAAAAGTGAGATAAAGGATCTGTAAATGAGCGCTGATAAACACCTACAAAGTTGGCAAGAACGTTTTGAAATGGCAGAGGCAATGCAGCCTTTGTTGGGCAAGTTGTATCGTAACCAAGGCGTTGAAGTCGTGGTCTATGGTAAGCCGTTACTCAATGCTTCTACGATTGAAATCATTAAAGCGCACCGTTTAGTTCGTCGTCATGTCGGTGAAAAATTACGTTTACGCGAGAGTTTCCCCTTCGTTCAAGCTTTGAGCAAACTTGCAGTTAAACAATGTAAAGTGGATATTGGTAAGCTCGCTGTCAATTACTGGCGCGACCATACTGATGTCAGCGAAATTGAAAGCTATATGGCAAAAGAATTAGCCGATGCTATCGACCATGCCGATGATGTCGCGCCGCGTGACGTCGTGCTTTATGGTTTTGGCCGTATCGGTCGCTTATTGGCACGCTTGCTGATTGAACGCACAGGTCGCAGCAATAAGTTAAGGTTACGCGCTATCGTTTTACGTGGCGGCAAGAAAGGCGATCTAGAAAAACGCGCGAGTTTATTACGTCGTGATTCAGTCCATGGTCCCTTTAATGGTTCTGTGGAAGTTGACGAAGAGAACAATGCGATTATCGCTAACGGCACTTATATCCAAGTCATTTATGCGAATTCACCTGATGAAGTGGATTACACTAAATACGACATTAATGATGCCCTAGTTGTTGATAACACTGGTATTTGGAAGGATGAAGCGGGTCTTGGTTTGCACCTTAAGAGCCCTGGTGCCAGCAAAGTATTGCTAACAGCCCCTGCAAAAGGTGTGATCAAGAATATCGTTTACGGTGTGAATGAAGGCGACATTACCCCAGAAGACATTATTGTTTCTGCGGCGAGTTGTACCACCAATGCAATTACGCCAGTACTGAAAGCTGTGAATGATAAATATGGTATCGAGAATGGTCACGTTGAGACAATTCATTCTTATACCAACGATCAAAACTTGATTGATAACTATCACACTGCAGATCGCCGTGGTCGCAGTGCACCTTTAAACATGGTGATCACTGAAACGGGTGCAGCCAAAGCCGTTGCCAAAGCTTTACCAGTGTTAGCAGGCAAGTTAACCGGTAACGCGATTCGCGTGCCAACGCCTAACGTGTCTATGGCGATTATCAGCATGAACCTAAATGCCGAAACCAATAAAGATGAACTAAACGAGTACTTGAAAGATACAGCGCTACAATCACCGCTGCAAAATCAAATCGATTACACTGATTCAACTGAGATTGTATCGAGTGATTTAGTCGGTTCACGTTATGCTGGTGTGGTTGATTCCCAAGCGACTATCGCGGAAGGTAAACGCGCCATTCTATACGTATGGTATGACAACGAATTTGGCTATAGCTGCCAAGTGGTCGGTGTGATGCAGACCATGTTAGGTTTAACCACGCTGTCTCTACCAGCCTAACTGCTGTTAAACTGATCAATACGCTGCCCATCTGTTGTATACCACGACATTGATATGCAGAGATTAAGTGAAGCGCCCAGATTGGGCGCTTTTGCTTTTCTATTTCTGCTTGATTGATTTTTTAGATTTATCGCACATTAACGGGCTTTGTTTTACATAGAGCTCATCTAAAAATAATCCTGAAAATTAACACCTCCTATTATGGTTCTAATTTGTTTATGGGTGAATATTGGGCAAACGATGCGGCTTAGCGCAGTATTTCAAAATTGTTGATTGACTCTGAGGTCTAAATCGGTAGAATGCCAATCCGCAGTCAAGGGAAAGGTCTTTATATTCATTCCTTAGAGCTGGTACTTTTACAAGTAAAGGCGACATTAGCTCAGTTGATAAAGGTTAACAGACGATACCTTTATCAATGTTGAAGGCAAATATAGCAGCGATACAAAAGGCGACATTAGCTCAGTTGATAAAGGTTAATAGACGATACCTTTGTGAATGTTGAAGGCAATGTAGCAGCGATACAAAAGGCGACATTAGCTCAGTTGGTAGAGCGATACCTTGCCAAGGTATAGGTCATCGGTTCGAACCCGATATGTCGCTCCAAATTCTAAAAGTCTAATTCTACTTAAGCTGAGTTAGTCTTTGGCTAGAATAATGGCGCGATGGCAGAATGGCTATGCTGCGGATTGCAAATCCGTCGATCTCGGTTCGACTCCGGGTCGCGCCTCCATAGATATAAAATATTAATGACACGATTCCCGTTGTTAATATGAAGAGTTTGCCCGAGTGGTGGAATCGGTAGACACAAGGGATTTAAAATCCCTCGCTGGTAACAGCGTGCCAGTTCAAGTCTGGCCTCGGGTACCATTATTCTTAGTGAATAGTAGATAAGCCTCGAGATTAGTCGGGGCTTTTTGCATTCTGGCGATTAATGAATTTTTCATTGGCTAGATTTGACTGACACGCTAGGCGTGCCACTTTCAATACAAGCGCAGTCTAGCCTCGGGTACCATTATTCTGTAGGAATAGCATCAAGCCTCAACAATAGTTGGGGCTTTTTTGCATCTGAGGATTTCAGCGTCTCAAATCACTTAACCTCTTATCAACAGCCAATATTCCATAATATATTGAAATTAAAAATATACTTTTATATAAATTTTATATGCACTAGCAAAAAATGTGTTTACGTGAAATAGTTTAATGATTGGTGGGGACGCGCTTGACACTTTAGGTCGTGTGAACAAGGAGAAGTGTATGGAGCATGCAAAGTTACCTTGGCTTATCAAGCACGGGCGGCTATTTAAGATTGTCGTTTGCAGCCTGTTATTTTTAGGTATGTTCGTAAGCAATACTCTTAGAGCGACATCCCCCCTTGATAGCCGTATTAATGTTAATTCCTTTCAGCAATATCCCTTCCTCTTAGAACAGACTCTTTTATTCGATCTAGCTGGTGTAAATCCCTTATTTAACAAAAATTATCAGGCATTATCACAGGCTAAAACAGAACCGGTTCAACCTGATGATATGGTTCGCATGCAAGGGCAGGTGACGGCCTATTGGCTGCATATTTCAGCCTTATCGGGTTGTGATGCTGTAATGACAAACAATACAAACGCGGATCCGATGAGTGACATCCATTATCAGGCAGTGCTTAAAAAGATCAGCCAACTTATACAACTTGAATCCCAATTTTCTTGGGAAACCTTGATGTTAGAAAACAAACTCACCGTCGGTCAAACTCATCCTATAGTCAACACTATTGCCAAACGCCTTTGGTTATTAGGAGATATGCCAAAAGAAGTTGATGTTGAACAAGTCTATACCGATGAGTTGATGCTAGGTATTAAGCGTTTTCAACTTCGCCATGGTTTACAAACCGACGGGGTGATTGGTAAGCAAACCTTATATTGGTTAAATCAATCACCTAGACAACGGGCTGTATTACTCGCAAGAAATGAATTAAGACAAAGAATATTTAGTCGCAAATTAACACCCAGTTATCTGTTAATTAATGTGCCAGCTTTTGAGATGAAACTGGTTGAACAGGAACAAACGGTGTTGACCTCTAAGGTGATTGTGGGTAAGTCTTCACGGCAAACCCCAATACTGGATAGTCAAATATCCAGTATTGTGCTTAATCCCAGTTGGCGTGTGCCTAGCAGTATTTTACGACGGGATATTTTACCTCATATCCGTAAAGACGGTTATTACCTGCAAGACCGTGAATTTGATGTTTATGATTATAGTGGGCAATTAATTTTTCATACGCCGGAAGAATGGCAGGAGCTTGCCTCTTCCCGTTTCCCTTACCAATTAGTGCAGCGTCCAGGCCCTAAAAATGCGTTAGGTAAATATAAGTTTCATTTTGATAATAGTTTTAGCGTCTATTTACATGGCACTTCTGAACCAGCTCTATTTAAAAGGGAGAATAGGGCACTTTCATCGGGCTGTATCCGTATTGAGAAAGTCAATGAGTTAGCACAGTGGTTCAAACGTAATCTTGTTAAAGATAAGGGCTTATGGGATAGGCTTGCCCCAAATGTGACGGATCCACAATGGTTTGCACTGTCAGAGAAATTACCCGTACATCTGGTTTATTGGACGGCATGGCTTGATGATAAAGGGCAAGATCATTATCGCAATGATATTTATCATTTGGAGGCCGAGTTTACAAATGCTGTTACAAGCTCAATTTTTAACATTCCCTAACAGTTTGAACTTTTTAATCATTTGTAAATCTGAGCGTTGAAATCGAGTTTGATACTTGATCCCAGCGTTAATTCAGTATAGTTTGCCTCTCTAGTGTGCAAAAATCGAACAAATGGTGATCATGTGACTTTGATTTGTCCTGCCCGTCGGCAGTTGTTATTAGGCTTAGGTGGTGTGGCATTGTATTCATTACTCCCGTCTAAAGCCGCTGCGAGTCGTTCGACCAAAGGGATCCGCGAGTTAAGCCTTTATAATAGGCATACGGGGGAGCGTAACGATGGTAGTTATTGGGTTGATGGACATTACCAAAGTGAAGTGTTAGCTGATTTTAGCCAGTTATTGCGGGATCATCGTCAGAATATTGCGGCTCCCATGGATAAACGCCTATTTGATTTACTCTATTCATTAAAAACGACACTGAATGTGGATGATGAAATCCACGTGATTTCAGGTTACCGATCACCAAAGACTAACGGTATGCTCGCAAATAACAGTGGTGGAGTGGCAAAGAAAAGTTATCACATGCAGGGCATGGCGATGGATATTGCTATTCCTAGTGTGAACTTGAAAACACTGAGAGATGCAGCACTTTCATTGAAATTAGGTGGTGTGGGTTACTATCCTAAGTCTGGTTTTGTGCACGTTGACTGTGGTCCGGTGAGGCGTTGGTAGCTTGGCTAATTTGTTGAATGATCTTGTCGTAAAATGCATGTTCTAAAGATTGTGATTCGCACAGATAATACCTTAGAAGTGGCATAAATTGTTGATCAAGCTTATTCATTTCTCGATGTTGTTGCCAATCACTTATTAGTTGACTTAAACGCTGTGAAAATTGGAATTGTCGTTGTCTTTGAGATTCAACTTCAGTAGATCCTCTTGTTTGCATCAATTGAATTAAGCTGTGATTTTTTTGTTGAGTACAGGCTAGTAACTCTAGCAGTTTTAATTCGAGAGTCGTTTGCTGATAAGGAACGGTTTCGATAAGAGACACGAGTTCACGGGCGAGTTGGCATGAAAGTCGATTTTCTTGTTGTAATAAATACAGCGCGTGACGCATGCTAAAGCACATCAGTTATCAAAATTTGCCCGAGCTTAGCAGGCTTGTTTAGGTGCAAATGTGATCTAGATCTCGTGTTTTTGGTTTGAGATCAAGACCTTTTCTCCCGTGTAACAGCTAAGATACAAGTTTCCCAATTCAGTAAATTATCTTTGTTATTCACAACCACGCTTTATTTCTTGTTTGAGAATGCTGTTCTTGTCGGCAGTGGCCTACTGTGTTAGTATGCGCGCGCTTTATATGCGCCATCATTGGTCGAAAATGATGGCAACTTTTACTCTAAAATTTAAGTGAGAAACACATGTCTTACACTATCCAAGCACAAACCCGCACTGAAATAGGGAAAGGTTCGAGCCGCCGCCTACGCCATGCTGGTAAAGTTCCTGCTGTTATTTATGGCCAAGGCAAAGAGCCTGTTTCTATTGTTTTTGAACACAAAGACATTATTAACATCCAAGCTAACGAAGACTTCTACACTTCTGTAGTAACTATCGTTTTAGACGGTAAAGAAGTGGGTGTTCGTGCACAAGCTATGCAACGCCACGTGTTCAAGCCAATCATCGAACATGTTGACTTCGTTTACGCTTAATTGCCGTAACTGAAGCAAAAAAGCGCCTCTGTGGCGCTTTTTTTGTGGCTGGTTTCTGCATTCGTGGTGAGTACTCTGTTCCTATCTGTAATAGAGAGCGCTTTGGTTATGTCTTATACAGATTTAAAGCTGACCAGAATTACTTAATATTAAAGTTGTAATAGATATCAAGGGATTGCCCTAGGGTACCTGATACAGTTTCAAGATATAATTGCGATAGCAGATAATATCTAACGGTCATTTCATAGCCAGGGTTAAAGACACCAACGCCATATTTCACCATGAGTTTCTCGCCAATATAACCGCTTATTGCTACTCGTCCTTCATCATTCGTATCGAGTTGGACGTTTGAAAAACCAAATTCTTCAATCAATCCTGTGGCAGTATTACCGATATTATTGATTGCTCCACCACCTACCTGTGAACTTAACCCTAAGGCAGCTCCCATCATTAAGGAGTTATTTTGTTCGTTATTGGTGCTGTTAAAACCACTGCCTTTAATAATGTATGACAGGATCTCTGCTTGCTCTTTTGCTGGATTGGAAAAGAGTGTTACTACCGGTCTGGCGGGCGTGCCTGTTACGCGGACTCCAGCGATTAAGTCTTCGCTTTTGATCTCTCGAATAGCCTCAATATTGAGATTTGGCACTGAGGTTGGGCCAACGAACTGTACTTCTCCTGTGCGGATATTCAGTGTTTGTCCCATAAATTTATAACTTCCTTGCCGCACTTTTATGTCACCAAATAAGAGCGGGGGGCGAAATGCTTGTTGTTGTAGTTTAAGTGTTCCCTGCAGCTTGCCTTTAAGTCCCATACCATCCACTCTAAGATCATTGCCTACGTTAATATTAAGATCTGCAACTATGGCATAAGGACTGGATTTAGGTTGAGCTGCGGCAATTGAATCATTAAAAACGACGTCCTCGGATAGTGCAACACCGCCTTCGGCAAGTTGAACGATTTTAATATTTCCGGAAGGAACATTGACGGTACCTTTGACCTCTAGTTGTTCACTACTGAAACTTAAGGTGAGATCAGGTGATATGTCGAGAATGGCTAGGGGAGGCTGGATCACGGCAAGTTTATCGCCTTCTATAGCCAATTCTCCGCTAAATAGCCCTTGTGGCCAACGTAGATTACCAGATACTCGACCTAGGCCATTCCCCATCATCCAGCGGCCTTTCAGTTCGGCTTGCTGCCCGCCAAGATTCATCGACATATCGATTTTATTGATGAGAGTTGGGTTTGCGGTAAGGGCTAGGGCACCTTCAGTGAGTGACATATTTCCTGACACCTCAGGATCTTGAAGTGTGCCGGCAAAGTTTAATTTACTGGTCAGTTGGCCTTCGATAGTATTTAACTGAGGAAAAAACTCACCTAATGGCTGTAGATTGATCTCTTTAATCGTGGCATAACCAGACAGAGTGCGATCTGGCGTGACATTCACTGTTATTTCACTCTGCCAGCTTGCCACTCCTTCAGATTCAAAACTCAATGATGAAACAAGGCGTTTAGCATCTAGAGTGGTGTTTAAAGCTAATTGTTGGTAATTAATGGTGACTTCACGGTTTTTAGCTCGTTTCAACAGAATACTGCCAGGCGCAAAATTTAGCGTCAGATCGGCAGTGGGCTTGCGACCTTTTACCCAGGCGAAATTAGCAAATAATGCTGCATTACCATCCCAGTTCATATTGCCAGGCAATATGGGAGCGAGTAGTTTGCCAGGATTTCCGGAGTAACTGATTTGGGCGTCGCCAGTTTGTCCAAGCACAGTTTGGTTATTTAAACATAACCGACTATTGGGATTAACGAGGCAGAAGGGAGTGATATTACCCTGACTTTTGTTTTGATCCCAACCGATACTAACATCCTTATCCAATTGCCACAGTCCAAGCGGTGTTAAAAGATTGAGTCGATTAATCTGGGCTTGCAGGCGTGATTTCTTCTCGTCAAATTGACTGGCTAGACTGAGATCTAACCCTAAATCACCGCTGACATTTAGGGTTAACTTTTGAGTGTTAATATCCCCTTTACTGCCTAGGGTTATAGTGTCGAGCACTTGCTCGCCTAAGTGCAGCGCTTTAGATTTAAGCGAAACGGCAAATTCATGTTGCTCTAACGGTTTGTAATAAGCTTTAAGGGTGGATTCCTGTAATTTGATATTTTGATAGAGAAGATCGACCAATTGTGCAGTGACTTCTAATTGTGGATGTTTAGCATCACCAGCCACATGTATATTCGCCTGCAATTGACCACTGGCTTTAGGTAACCAAAGCCCCAAATCGGGTACTTGTAATTCACCCTGTAAATCCCAGTTGGCATTGGCTTCGCCCTTGAGCGCTAGGCTTGCACCGAGCGCGTTGGCATTGAGCCCTTTAGAACTGACATAAAGTGCATCATTTAGGCTAATATCACCTTTAATATCAAATGGGTAGCCCTGAAGTGTACCTTCGAGTGTCGTCTCTGTTAGTGCGACCTGCCAGCGGTTATTATCGAGTTTGCCTGTGGTGTGCAGTTTTCCGCTTATTAGGCTATTTGGCAAATGAATGGCGTCGGCGGACTCTGTCTGTGGAAGGGTTAACTCCTCAAGCTGTATGGCATCCAGTTGTACCGTAGCTTTCCAACTGATGGCTTTTTGATAATTAAGTTCACCCTCTAGCGCGACAGTACCTATATCACCACTGGCATTGAGCTTATCAATAGTCAGTTTTGAATCCTGATGCTGAAGCACTGTATCAATAGAAAGCACTTTATTAAACGGCGTGATGAGTTGTCCTTGTATCTTCGCATTCTGCTTATTAAGGCTACCTTGGGTATCTATGCTCAGGTTGCTGACAAAATACTCAGCGCTTTGTAATGGCCACTGTAGGCGTGCTTGTTCCAGTTTAGCCTTATAGGGCAGTGTTGGATTTTTGAGTTCAATTTGTCCATCAAGGATAAACTCTGCATCGCCCTTTGCATGCGCATTAATACGCAGTTGGCCTAGGCTATCCCTGAGTTTTAAGGTGAGCTCCTGTCCGCTAAGCTCGGGTAACTCTGCGACTTGGTGGAGTGTGACATTAATATCAAGGGAAAGCGGGTAGTCATTCTCAAGATTAAGCGTTCCGGCCACTTCTGCTTGACCATAGGTATGCTCAAGCAGAAGGTGCGTTAAGGTCAGTTGATATTGCTGGAAACTTCCCTGTAGCGCAGCATGACGAAAGACGTCTTTACGATCACCGATTTCAAGGGTGGTGTTTTCTAAGTTCAGTTGTTCTACCATCACAGGGAAAGGCATAAACACTGGGGGTAATTGGGCTAGCGCCCACTCGACTGAATCTATTGATGCATTGGGTGAAGCGTTTGATGCTGCTGTATTTGTTGTAGTATTGGAACTGTCATCAAGTGGAATTAATATTGACAGCCCCTCGCTACTGAGCTGCTTTATTGTGAGTCCTTTAGTAAGCCAAGTGGCTTTAGTCTCAATACTATTGGCAGCAAAGTGCATTCCATCTAGTTGTACGTTCACTGCCATCAGCTGGGCGGTATCGAGAATAATCCCAAAGGGAAGTGTTAATTGTGACTCTGCATCATCAATACCTGCTATTTCGGAAGAGGCGTCGGCGGGATCAGATACAAGCTGCTCTGTGTCAATTTGCACCTCAACCTTAGCTGCGGTAAGTGCAGTTATACATAATTGTTTTTGCAGTAAACAAGTAGGTTGCCAAGCAAGGTGCAACGCTTCAAGTTGTACTTTAATGCCATCCATAGCCCAAACTGCGTGAGCTAAGTTGAGCTCTTTATTAATCGCGCCAGAAGTGTACGTGAGTTCAAGATCGGGAACGAATTGATTGGCTAGTCCAATGCTGAGCCTTGAGCCCATCTCAGTGCCAATTAATAGTGCGATAAGCACTAAAACGGTTAATGGCACATAGACAATAATGCGCGTAACGAGCTTAAATGCACGCCAAATACGTTGTAATCCCGAAACAGGAACAGATTGAGCGGATCCTGCTGAATCAATTGATGCCACATCAACTTGCTCGTTGGTTTTATCATTAACCTTAGAGTGGCTCATAGCTCAGTCCCCATGGTTAAGTGGATCCGCCATGACCTTTCAATGGTATCAGTTTCTTTCAAGCCTATTCCTAAATCTAATTTTATTGGGCCAATAGGAGATATCCAGTGAATACCACCACCGACAGAAACAACAGGTTCAAACTGATTATTATCAAAGGCGTTTCCCGCATCGATAAAGGTGCCGAGCCGCCAAGTGGGCGTGAGGTAATATTGGTATTCTAAACTGCCGACCATTAAATAACGGCCACCAATAACTTCCCGATTCGTACTACCGTCAGTATCGATATAATCTAAATAAGGGCCGAGTTCTTGATACCCGTAGCCGCGTACGGTTTGATCGCCACCTGCAAAGTAACGAAGTGAGGGCGGAATAAAAGCCAGTTCATTTTCATTGGCAATGTTCGCCGCTAAATCGATACGTGCAACGACTCTGTGGTTATCAAAGAAGGTATCAATCCATTTAAATTTGGCTTGTAATCGTGCTAAACGAGTCTCAGAACCTAAATAAGGATCGGCATAGTCGAGACTATAGATTTGTCTAAAACCCGATTTAGGATCGAGAGAGTTATCTCCTCGGGTTGTTTTAGAAAAGTTAATTCCAGCGAGATAGAAAGTGGGAAAATAATCAGTGTCTGATTGATTATATTCTTCACGAATAGCATCGAGTGAGTAACTCATTAACCATTGATTATCAAGCCGTTGTTGACGAAGCAATCCAAGTAAATATTTCGTTGATTCAAGTTGGCCTGTATTGCGAAAATCTCGATTCTCTGGCTCATAAATTTGGGTAACACCATATTTGTCACGCAATAATCCTAAGCGGATTTTAAGTTGATCATCCAAGGGATGTGTGAGTGGAATGGTGTAGGTGGTTAAAAACTTAGGACGATCGGGTGACCATTCCAAACTGGTTTCTTGGGAATGACCATACTTGTTAATCTGTGGAGTACGCCAAGTGACTCGAACCCTTGGGTCAAAAGTATTATCTGCACTCTGGCCTATATCTCCCCCCAGACCCAGTTCAATTGAATGGCTTGCCTTAGGCGTTAACTCAACCTTAACAGGGATATGGTTATCCTCAACTAAATCAATTTGTGGGATTACTTTTATATTGGCGAAGTAGCCCGTGTCCAGTAATTGGCGATTGAGGGAACTGACCCGACGAGTCGAATAGGAGGCATTTTCTTTAAAGGGAATGAGATTAGTTAAAATATCCGGTTCTAACGTATGCCCATCAAAACTCACTTGTCCAAAACGATAGCGCTGGCCTGAATTGAAATGTAGGCTGATTTGAGCGGTATTAATATCGCGATTGATCTTAATTTGTGATTGTGTGAACTCGCCATCAAAATATCCTCTGGCGAGGGCGAGGGCAACAAGTTGGGACTTTAATTCAGAGTAATGACCGTGATTTAAGGTATCGCCGGGTTTGATATTGACTTGAGATAACCATTGATCGAAAGCGCGATCATTAAGCATTTCACCTGAAAAATTGATATCTACCCACTGAATCTTAGTGGGTTCTCCCGCAGACACTGTCAGTTTTAGTTCCCATGGGCCTTTTTCGTTTTCAATCAGCTTTTCTTCAATTTTTCCATGGTAATACCCCATGGATTCTAAGGCTGTAGTGACATTGTCCTCGACATTAAATAAAAAGGCTCGGCGTTGGACATCTGAGTCAGGTAAAGAGCCTAAATGCGCCAGGATATTACGTTGCAGTGCTTCATCAACACCAGAGACAGATAATTTCAAAAAATTGTCGGCAGTCGCTACTGATGCCACTAGACTCAGGCCAACAAGCAAATAAAGACGAAAAGATAATGAGGTGATTTGCAAGAATCGCTGCACTTTATGCTCCATGTGATGTGCCTTTATTGTCGCCAGAATGAAAGCAACAGGCAAGGAGATGATTGAAATTAGTCATTGAAATGGTTACAAAGGACGCTACTGTTTAAGGGGATGTAAATAATGAAAATAAAATTAGCCACCTTTAGTTTAATTATCTCGAGTGTACTTTTTATGTCGCATAACACCAACGCTAATGATAAACCGTTCGCAATCGCTATCCATGGCGGAGCGGGCACGATTTCTAAGGCCAATCTCACTCCTGAACAACGTCAAGCATATAAGGATAAGTTAAAGGAAGCTGTCGATAAAGGTTCTAAAGTATTAGAGCAAGGCGGAGATAGCCTGCTTGCCGTACAAACAGCAATCAATGTATTAGAAAATAGCCCTTTGTTTAATGCGGGAGTGGGTTCTGTTTATACCTTTGATGGTGGCCACGAACTAGATGCTTCTATTATGGATGGCAAAACCATGAATGCTGGCGCGGTTGCAGGGGTTCGTCATATTGCTAATCCCATCGATTTAGCGTTAGCCGTGATGAATAAGTCCGAGCACGTGATGTTATCGGGGCCGGGGGCAGAGGAGTTTGCTCTCACCCAAGGGTTTACCTTAGTGCAAAACAGCTATTTTGATACTGAGGAGCGTTATCAACAGTTGCTTGATGCTAAACAAAAGCTACAGGCCGCCGAAAAATCAGCGCAAATTGCAGGCATTGAGATGAAAGATCTCGATTATAAATTTGGTACCGTCGGTGCGGTAGCCCTAGATAAACAAGGCAATCTAGCGGCAGGCACATCGACGGGGGGCATGACAGCAAAACGGTTTGGTCGTATTGGTGACTCACCCGTAATAGGTGCGGGCACCTATGCTGAAAATGGAGTATGCGCGGTTTCAGCAACGGGCCATGGCGAATATTTTATTCGCTACTTAGTCGCAGGTGACATTTGCGCCAAAGTAAAATATCAACAAAAGTCGATTATTCAAGCGGCAGATGAAGTGATTAATCAACGTTTAATCACTGCAGGTGGAACTGGTGGTGTGATTGCTGTGGATCATCGAGGCAATATCGCAACGCCTTTTAATACGGAAGGAATGTACCGCGCGACTCGCAGTAATGGTGAGCCTGCACAAGTGATGATTTGGCAAGATCAATAACCTGATCATCCACGGGAAATGCACCTAGCCACACAGTGGTAAACGGTCAGTCGAGATGAATCCATTACATCTAGTAAGATTTTGACTAGACTCTAAGCGTAAGGCTAATTAAGGGGAATACTATGGACTCAATCAAAATCCGCGATCATATGGACCGTCAACCCGTGTTACTCCGTGCTAATATGTCGCTTGCTACTGCTGTCGAAAAACTATTAGAAAATCATAAAATGGGCGCCGCAGTGGTCGATGATAATGGCAATCTGGTGGGGTTTTTATCTCAACAAGACTGCCTCGCCGTGATGCTTAAGAGCACTTACCATTGTGATATGACATCCGTTGTAAAGGATTGCATGCGTACTGAGGTTTTGTTTGTCGGGCCAGATGACAGCATCTTACAGCTTGCAGAGCAGATGCTGGGAGCTAAACCTAAAACTTACCCTGTAGTAGATCAGGGTAAAGTGATAGGCACTATCAATCGTACAAATGTGTTAAAGGCAATGAACGTCTATATGCAGCAATGTTACTTGGCACCGGCCTGATTTGTACTACATCGGTTTCAGTTTCAGCAAATTAGCAATACCAATGCACCACATTCCTTGCTAGGATCGCGGTTTTTGATGCTAGCAATGGAATTTGGTTTTGAACTCTGATAAACATCCGCTCTCGAACGCTTTCCTCAATCTTTGCTATCAGAGCGACGCGTCGCGGATCCGACGTCGCTTATTTAAACTGAATAAAGAAGCGGATTCCGATAAAAAGACGCACCAATTAGCACAGCTTACTGAGCAAGCTCAGACGGCCTTTGAAAAGGTTGTGCAACGCCGTAACGCCCGTCCAAAAATTACTTACCCAGAAAATCTTCCTGTATCGTTAATGCGCGATGAGATTGCCCGAGCCATAGCGGGTAATCAGGTGGTGATCATTGCGGGTGAGACGGGTTCAGGTAAAACGACTCAGTTACCTAAAATCTGTCTGGAATTAGGCTTAGGTTGCCGTGGCATGATAGGCCACACGCAGCCGCGCCGTTTAGCTGCGCGCAGTGTCGCTAGCCGAGTTGCCGAAGAGTTACAGAGTCCACTGGGTGAAGTGGTGGGCTTTAAGGTGCGTTTTGCCGATGCTTTAAAAAGTGAGTCTTATATCAAATTAATGACCGACGGTATTTTACTGGCGGAGTTAACCTCGGATCGCTATTTAGATCAATACGATACTATCATCATTGATGAAGCCCACGAACGTAGCCTCAATATCGATTTTATCTTAGGTTATCTCAAGCAAATTCTGAAAAAGCGTCCAGATTTAAAAGTCATCATTACATCGGCGACCATTGACGTTGAGCGGTTCTCTAAACACTTTAACAATGCACCTATTATTGAGGTATCGGGTCGAATGTTTCCTGTCGAAACCCGTTATCGCCCGCTTGTTCAGGATACGGATGCCGATCTGGATCAGATCGAAGGCATTTTTGCGGCGGTCGATGAACTCGTCGCCGAAGGACTTGGCGATATACTGATTTTTATGAACGGCGAGCGGGAAATACGCGACACCGCGGAGCAATTAAGCCGTCGTAATTACCGTGATACAGAGATTTTGCCACTTTACGCTCGCCTATCCTATGGCGAACAATCCAAAGTGTTTCATAGCCACCGAGGCAGGCGGATTGTGCTCGCCACCAATGTGGCAGAAACTTCATTGACTGTGCCCGGTATTCGTTATGTGATTGATCCTGGTACGGCGCGTATCAGCCGTTATAGCTATCGTACCAAGGTGCAGCGCCTGCCGATTGAACCTATTTCACAGGCGAGTGCTAATCAACGTCAAGGACGTTGTGGCCGAGTGGGGCCGGGGATTTGTATTCGTTTATACGATGAGGCAGATTTTAATAATCGTCCGGCGTTTACCGATCCTGAAATTTTGCGCACTAACTTAGCCTCGGTGATTTTGCAGATGCTCGCGATTGGTCTTGGTGATATTGGGGCGTTTCCCTTTATTGAGCCACCGGATCCACGTCATATCCGAGATGGTTTTTTATTGCTTGAGGAATTACAAGCCGTTAAGCATCAACATGGTAAATTAGTGTTAACACCACTCGGACGACAACTTGCACAGATCCCGGTCGATCCGCGCTTAGCAAGAATGGTGGTTGAAAGTCACCAACTGGGCTGCTTAAACGAAGTGTTAGTGATTGCGGCCGGTTTATCGATTCAAGATCCCCGCGAGCGGCCTATGGATAAGAAGCAAGCGAGCGATGAAGCCCATCGCCGTTTTGCCGATCCACATTCTGATTTTGTCAGTTGGATAAATTTGTGGCAGCACTTAAAAGATCAACAAAAAGAACTCTCTGCCAGCCAGTTCCGCAAAAAATGCCGTGATGAATACTTAGCCTACCTGCGAGTGCGTGAATGGCAGGATTTATATACTCAGCTTAAGCAAGCCGTGCACGATTTAAAGTGGCGTTTAAACGATACACCAGCCACTTACGATACCTTGCACCGTGCGCTCTTGTCGGGCTTATTGAGCCATGTGGGTTTTAAAGATAATAATAACGAGTACTTAGGTGCCCGTAATCGCAAGTTTTTTGTATTCCCTGGTTCACCACTGGCAAAAAAAGGCCCTAAATGGATTATGGCGGCTGAGCTTACCGAAACCTCGCGCCTATTTGCCCGTTGCTGCGCCAAAATTGAGCCAGAATGGCTTGAGCCCTTAGCCGCACATTTGATTAAGAAAAGCTATGTAGAGCCGCATTTTGAAGCAAAACCCGGCAGCGTTATCGCCCTTGAGAATCAAGTGCTCTATGGTTTGACCATAGTACACAGACGTAAGGTACAGTACGGCCCCATCGATCCTATTGAAGCGCGGGAGATTTTTATCCGCAGCGCTTTGGCAGAAGGGCAACTCCAAACCCAAGAAGCATTTTTTGTCGCAAATCAAAAACTGCTCGAAGATATCGAATCCTTAGAGCATAAATCCCGCCGTCGCGATATTTTAGTCGACGAGCAAGTCTTGATGGATTTTTATGAGCCGCGCATTCCACAGGGCATTTACAATGCTCAGCTATTTTTTGGCTGGTGGAAAAAGGCTAAACGCGAGCAGCCAGATTTACTCGATTTTAACAAAGCCCTGTTGATGCAACGCAGTGCGGATCATATCTCGGCATTGGATTTCCCTGATACTTGGCACAAAGGCAATTTACGCCTCAAACTCAGTTATCACTTTGAGCCCAGTGCCGCGGACGATGGGGTGTCAGTGCACATTCCCGTGGTGTTACTCAATCAAATCGATGAAATGGATTTTGACTGGTTGGTGGCGGGGCTCAGGGAAGAAAAATGTATCGCGTTGATTAAATCCTTACCTAAGAGTTTGCGGCGTAATTTTGTGCCGGCACCTGATTATGCCCGTGCTTGTGTGCAGGCTATGGTGGCCTTTAGTGCCAGTTTGCTTGAGGCCATGTGTAAGCAGTTATTGCGTATGAGTGGCACACGTGTGAATCCCGAAGATTTTGATTTAACGCAGATCCCACTGCATTTACAAATGAATTTTAAAATCGAAGACGATAAACATAAGCTCATTGCCGAGGGGCGAGTGCTCGATACCTTAAAAGCAGAGCTGCAAGGCGTAGTCGCTAAGGCCATTCGTCAAGTTGCAGATAAAGGCATAGAAAAAGAAGCGCTGACAGAGTGGTCATTTGGTGAGTTACCCAAACAGTATCAACAGCAGAAAGGTAACTATCAAGTACGGGCATTTCCAGCGCTCATCGATAATAAAGACAGTGTTGCAATCAAATTATTCGATGATGAATTAGAGGCCCAAGATGCACACCGTCAGGGCTTACGGCGTTTACTGCTGCTTAATATTCCATCGCCAGTGAAACATTTGCAACAAGCCTTGCCCAATAAGGCCAAATTAGCCATGTATTTCAATCCATTTGGCCAAGTGCAAATCTTGATTGACGATATTATTGCCGCTGCAGTACAACAGTTGTTGGATGAAAAGGCCCTCGATGTGCGTGATCAACTGCAATTTGAGCAGGCAAAAGACTGGGTTCGCCAAGAACTTAATCCTACTGCCGAGCAAATCGCCTTGAAGGTTGAGCAGATTTTGACCCTATATCAGGGCATTAAAAAGCGCCTTAAGGGCAAAATTAGCCTAGATATTGCTTTTGCTATGAGTGATATTCAAAGCCAATTAGACAAGTTAGTCTTTAAGGGATTTGTCGAAGCTTGTGGTTGGAGCCGTCTAGGCGATGTGGCGCGGTATTTAAAAGCCATTGAGATACGTATCGATAAATTACCCGTCGATCCGACTCGCGACCGTTTGCATATGCAAAGTATCAACAAAGTACAAGAGATCTTAGCGGCGCAGTTAGCTAAGGTGCCACGATCTGTGCCAACGCCACAGACATTAATCGAGGCGAGATGGATGATTGAGGAATATCGAGTGTCCTGTTTTGCGCAGGTGTTAGGTACTGCCTATCCCATCTCTGAAAAACGGATTTTGAATCATATTCAACAGGGTTAACCGCAAATTCAAAGAATAAAGACACTAAACCGAGCCAAGTTTGCCACTTTGCTCGGTTTTTTATCTTAAATCCCATTAAGCATTAGTTGATATTGCACATTAATCTGCATATCTGTTTAATGCTGTCACAAAATTCCCTGTAAATTATTTAAAATCAAATGCTTACCAGTTGGCTTGTTTGGCTACTCCTTAATGGTTACGCCCATTGAATACCCAACACTTTGAGTGTGTTTTTCCTCTTTTTTAGTCATCTCGCCCCTCATCTTAATAGGTAAATGCACTTAACGGATTCGCTGGTAATTTGCTAAATGGATTAAAAAGCATGATCTAACTAAATCTATCGTCAAATTAATGATCTGGATCAAGCATCAAGGGCTTTACCGATTTGGAGGTATACATTTTGTTAACAGCATAAAGGTATGATCCTCCTGTAGAAAAAAGATGCAACAGATACATATAAATTCCTGCCATTGACGAGCTTTACCATTCGTTAGCGTGAAGGAATAACCCTCTTGGAGGACGCATGAGTGCTAACACCGCAGAAGAAAAATCCTTAGAACTGAAGATCTTTATCTTTTTAACCGTATTTCTCGCCCCGTTATTGACAGTGGTATTGGTCAGTGGCCTTGGCTTTGCGATTTGGTTTAGCCAGATTTTAACGGGCCCACCGGGTGCTGGCTAAATTAAAAGCTGATAATAACAATGAGTTAAGAGTGAAATGTCGCATGAGTAAAGAACTTCATATCACCAGTTTAGTGGTGCAAGTATTACCACAGAAAATGGCTGACGTCAGACAACATATTCTGACAATAGAAAATGCCGAACTTTCCGTTAACAACGATGTGAAATTGATTGTTGTGCTTGAAGGTGACTCTCAACGTGCCTTGATGGACAGCATAGAAGCAATTAATGCCATTCCTGGCGTGTTATCCGCCACTATGGTTTACCACCAGAGTGAAGTGCTCAAAGAAGGTGAAGAATGAACATGAATAGACGTGACTTTATTAAAGCCAATGCCGTCATTGCAGCCGCAGGTGCAGCAGGCTTAGCCTTGCCCGCGGGTGCCAGCAACTTAATTACCAGCTCAGAACAAACAAAATTAGAGTGGAATAAAGCCCCGTGCCGTTTTTGCGGTACGGGTTGCTCCGTTATTGTGGCAACGCGCGATGGCAAAGTGGTAGCAACCCACGGTGATGCCAATAGTGAAGTGAACCGAGGCCTTAACTGTATTAAAGGCTATTTCCTTTCAAAAATTATGTATGGCAGTGACCGTTTAACCACGCCTATGCTGCGGATGACTGATGGTAAATACGATAAGCATGGTGAATTTACGCCCATTAGTTGGGATAGCGCTTTCGATATCATGGCGCAAAAATGGAAAGAAACCCTTAAAGCAAAAGGGCCAACGGCCGTTGGGATGTTTGGCTCTGGCCAATGGACGATTTGGGAAGGTTATGCCGCCGTTAAATTAATGAAGGCGGGTTTTGGTTCAAATAATATCGATCCTAATGCTCGTCACTGTATGGCGTCAGCCGTGGTCGGTTTTATGCGTACCTTTGGTATCGATGAACCTATGGGATGCTATGACGATATGGAAGCTGCCGATGCCTTTGTGCTATGGGGCTCAAATATGGCTGAAATGCATCCTATTCTGTGGAGCCGCGTCACCGATCGCCGCTTGAGTGCAAATCATGTCAAAGTTGCCGTGCTGTCAACCTTTGAACATCGCTCCTTCGATCTGGCCGATTTACCGATAGTTTTTACCCCACAAACTGACTTAGCCATTCTAAATTTTATCGCTAACTATATTATTCAAAACGATAAAGTGAATTGGGACTTTGTTAAAAAACATGTCAATTTCCGTGAGGGCACAACGGACATTGGATATGGCTTACGTCCAACCCATCCACTTGAACAAAAAGCAAAAAATGTCAAAACAGCAGGTGATTCTACCCCCATTGATTTTGAGGCCTTCAAAGCCTTTGTTGCCGAATATACGGTTGAAAAAGTCAGTAAATTATCTGGTGTTTCAGAAGACAAATTAGTGGCGTTGGCAAAATTGTATGCTGATCCTAATACGAAAGTAACGTCGTTCTGGACCATGGGGTTTAACCAACATACTCGCGGTGTGTGGTGTAATAACCTTATCTATAACATTCATTTATTGACCGGAAAAATATCTACCCCAGGAAATAGTCCGTTTTCATTAACGGGGCAACCTTCAGCCTGTGGTACTGCCCGTGAAGTGGGTACTTTCTCCCATCGCCTACCTGCCGATATGGTGGTCACTAACCCTGAACACAGAAAACATGCTGAAGAAATTTGGAAAATCCCAAGCGGCATTATTCCACCCAAGCCGGGTTACCATGCAGTTGAACAAAACCGCCGCTTAAAAGATGGCGATTTGAACTGTTACTGGGTGCAAGTCAATAACAATATGCAGGCAGCCCCCAATATCAATGAGGAAGGTTTACCTGGGTATCGTAATCCTGCCAACTTTATTGTGGTCTCCGATGCTTACCCAACGGTTACCACCCAAGCTGCTGATTTGATTTTGCCAACTGCGATGTGGGTCGAAAAAGAGGGCGCCTATGGTAATGCCGAACGCCGTACTCAGTTCTGGCATCAAATGGTACAAGCACCCGGTGAGTCCCATTCGGATCTATGGCAACTGATGGAATTTGCTAAGCGCTTTACCACCGATGAAGTGTGGTCACAGGAAGTGCTGGCCGCAAATCCCTCTTTCAAAGGGAAAACCTTGTTTGAAGTGTTGTACCAAAATGGCAACGTCGACAAGTTCCCTCTAACAGATACCGATCCTAAGTTTTTGAACAACGAAGCAAAACATTTTGGTTTTTATGTCCAAAAGGGATTATTTGAAGAATACGCGACCTTTGGCCGCGGTCATGGTCACGACTTAGCCCCCTTCGAAGCTTACCATGAAGCCCATGGTTTACGTTGGCCTGTGGTCGATGGTAAAGAAACCAAATGGCGCTTCCGTGAGGGAAGTGACCCCTATGTGAAAGCGGGTAAAGGCTTTGAGTTTTATGGTCATCCCGATGGGCGTGCCGTAATTTTTGCACTGCCCTATGAGCCACCAGCAGAGTCGCCAGATGAAGAATACGACATTTGGTTATCGACAGGCCGTGTTCTCGAGCATTGGCATTCAGGGTCCATGACGCAGCGTGTGCCTGAGCTTTACCGCGCGTTCCCCGATGCAGTTTGTTTTATGCACCCAGATGATGCCAAAAAACGTGGTCTTCGCCGCGGCGATGAAGTGAAAGTCGTATCACGTAGAGGTGAAATTAAAACACGAGTCGAAACTCGAGGTCGTAACAAACCGCCAGTAGGCCTTGTGTTTGTACCTTGGTTTGATGCTAGCCAGCTCATTAATAAAGTCACCTTAGATGCGACAGATCCTCTGTCAAAACAAACTGACTTTAAAAAATGTGCGGTGAAGATCGTTAAGGTATAAGGAGTACAGAATGAAAACATTCA
This sequence comes from Shewanella sp. JNE2, assembly GCF_023159115.1. Lineage (NCBI taxonomy): Bacteria > Pseudomonadati > Pseudomonadota > Gammaproteobacteria > Alteromonadales > Shewanellaceae > Shewanella > Shewanella sp. JNE2. The sequence goes on from NZ_CP096169.1 coordinate 2,151,927, forward strand.
AATTAGTCAGAGTGTTAGGATTGCTTGCATTCGGTTCATTGTTCATGGTCAACGTGTCTGCAACCAGTATTCCTGAAGATAAAATTGATACGCTGCGTTTAGCACCTATCAATGTTGAACCTACACCACCTGCGATGCAAAAGGTGCGTAATACCGATGTGAAAGAAGTGCGTAATTATCCGATGCAGCCTCCGGTTATACCGCACAAAATAGATGGTTATCAGGTTGATATTAAAGCTAATAAGTGTATGGCATGCCATGCCAGAAGTCGTACTGGGGAGTCACAAGCTCCTATGGTTAGCGTGACGCACTATATGGATAGGGATAATAACTTTTTAGCCGAGCTTTCTCCGCGTCGCTATTTCTGTACTCAATGCCATGTGCCGCAGTTAGATGCTAAGTTACTGGTCGAAAATGACTTTGTAGATATGGAACATCTGATTAAAGCCAATATTGAGCAGAAAAAACACTAGGAGTTAGTATGTTAGATAAATTGAAAAAGATCTGGCAAGTACTCAATCGTCCGAGTGTCCATTACAGTCTAGGCTTTTTGTCTTTGGGTGGGTTTGTGGCGGGTGTGATCTTCTGGGGTGGTTTTAACACTGCGCTGGAAGCAACGAACCAAGAAGCGTTTTGTATCGGTTGCCATGAGATGGAAAATAACGTCTACCAAGAGTTGCAGTCGACTATCCATTTCACTAACCGAAGTGGTGTACGGGCAACTTGTCCTGATTGCCATGTGCCACATAATTGGACGGATAAAATCGCCCGTAAAATGCAGGCATCTAAAGAAGTATGGGGCAAAGTGTTTGGGACCATTAATACGCGTGAAAAGTTTGAGGATAAACGTCGCGAACTGGCAGAGCATGAATGGGAGCGTTTAAAGGCAAACGACTCTTTAGAGTGTCGAAACTGCCATAACTTCACCTATATGGACTTTACGAGACAATCACCAAGAGCGGCGCAGATGCACTCCACATCGCTGGCCAGTGGTGAGAAAACCTGTATCGATTGCCATAAGGGGATTGCCCATCATCTCCCCGATATGAAGGGGGTTGAAGGGTTCTAATCTCGTTAACATCTTATCTCCAGTCAAAGGCTAAGTGCACTCCACACTTGGCCTTTTTTATGCCCTTATCTATCAAGGCTGTTTTATCCTGGATCTCAATACGATAACCTTAAGGTTAATTATGTAATCAATGGAGTTTTCGTTATGGATGATGTATCGCCAATTACGCAGCACATAGCGGATATTCGTTTGCTCAGCCCATCATTGGCTGAAGTTGCACGAGATCTAAGGCTGTTGATTTTCGCCGTGGCACAACAGGCCGCTATCCCAGTGACGGAGGAGATCAAGTACGGTGGGATCCTCTTTAGCACGACAAAGCCCTTTTGTGGTATTTTTGCTTATCAACAACATGTGTCATTGGAATTTAGTGCTGGTGCAAGTTTTCAGGATGCCTACAGCTTACTTGTAGGAAAGGGGAAGTTTCGGCGCCATATTAAGATCTTCTCAAACGGTGATATTTCGAATGAAACACTCCAAAAAAAACTTACCGACTATATTGGGCAAGCACTTAAGTTAACGCTATGAATCCTATAATGAATAATACGAAATGGCGTGAATGTATCACGCTATTAGCTTCCCATGGTGTGTATCTGCAATTACAGCTAGTAGGTGAAGCGGATTTTCCCCTCGATTATGAAGCCTCAAATCAAGTGTTATCGGATATTAAGACTGCAGATTGTCTGTTTGTGCAGCGGCGCATTAGCTACAAATCTATTTATGCGATTAGGATCGCCAAAACACTGTTTCCTACGGGGTTGCCTGATGCCAATGCATCTTCCCTGACTGAGCTAAAAATACAGCTAGCACAGCTTGGTCTGTTACCGCTGAGCGAAGACGATGAGTTTATTTTTATTCATGGGTATACGACTTAATGCTTTGTTGATCCCATCGAGTTTTCTCATATTGTCTTCCTGTTAACATTGCCGTTTATGTATAACAGTTTGCCCCGTGAGCATCCCATGCAACTTGAGATAAATGGTTTAACCCCCGCTGAATTTTTAGCCCAATACTGGCAGAAAAAACCGTTAGTCATCCGCCAAGGATTTAAACAGTTCCAAGACTTAGTCTCCCCAGAAGAATTGGCTGGCTTAGCGATGGATGAGCTAGTGGAATCGCGGCGTGTTTATCAGCAGGCTGGGCAGTGGCATGCCGAATTTGGTCCCTTTGACTCCTATGAAAAGTTAGGCGAGCGAGACTGGACTTTGATTGTGCAAGCATTGAATAACTGGGTGCCCGATGCTGAAGCGTTAATCCAATGTTTTGATTTTATTCCTCGTTGGCGCTTTGATGATGTGATGGTGAGCTACGCGACACCTGGTGGAGGTGTTGGTCCACATATTGATCTTTACGATGTGTTTATTTGCCAAGGTTCTGGTCGTCGCCGCTGGCGAGTGGGCGATCGCGGTCCACACCGTGAATTTGCAGCCCATCCTGCGCTGCTGCACACTGAAGCGTTTGAACCTATTATCGATACTGAATTACTGCCTGGCGATATCCTCTATATTCCTCCTGGATTTCCACATGATGGGATTACTCTTGAAGAATCACTTAGTTTCTCAGTGGGTTACCGTACAGCTTCGGCAAAAGATATGTTCAGCGCCTTAGCCGATCACTTATCCGAACATGATCTAGGTGCACAGCAGATAGCCGATCCTGAGCGCCAAGTTTCACATCGTAGTGGTTGCGTGGATAATAACGATTTAGCGCGTTTACGTAGCCAGCTTACGAGTATGTTAAACGATAAACTGGTGAGTGAATTCTCGGGCCGCTATCTCACCCAATCCAAATGTGCCTTGGACTTACCCGATGAGCCGTTGGATATCACCCAAGATGAAGTGCTCGCTTGGCTCGATGAACAACCGCTTATTCGCCTTGGCGGTTTACGTTGTTTGTATTTTGATGTCAGTGTTGAGCAAGGAACAATATTTATTAATGGTGAACGATATCAATTGCCTGTGGAACTGGCAGGGATAATCCCACTGCTTTGTGATATGAGTCAACTAGATAAAACGGCTTTACTGCCTTGGTTAGATAATGCCGACGGTCTCGCACAGCTTACAGAGTGGGTGAATCTTGGTTATTGGTATTTTGAAGATCTTAGTGATCAAGAGACATTTTAAATATGTTTTAAGAGGGATAACGCCGTAGCGTTTACTTTGTCTATTTCGTTTGTTATTGAAAACGCCAGCATAAATGCTGGCGTTTGTGTTAATCAATAAATCAATCAAGTGGCACGCCCTAGGCTATCCAACCGAGCCACAACCACCATAGATAGTCCATTGGCATCAGTACGACTATCGTTATTATTGCTAAAGGTAAGGTGATTTTGAGTAATTTTGCTAATGGTTCCTGAGAGAGTTGCATGGCTAGAATTAAGGGAGCAACTTGATAAGGAAAAATCACCGTTGAGAAACCGATCACTTGGGTCATTAATACCGCAGGAATAGAGAAACCAGTGGCATCGGCAAAGTCCGCTGCCATAGGAGATAGTACAGTGGGTACGCCCGGAACCGTGGCAACTAAACCTGTTAGTGTAGAGATTAATGATAAGGACATAAAATTCAGGAACGATTCACCCTGTTGTAAGGGTAGCCATTCACTAAACACTTGTCCTAGTGCAGTTCCAAGCCCAGAGTGATTGACCAATGTGCCAAGTCCTAATGCCGCAGCAACAAAAATAACGGTAGCAAAATCGACAGCACTATTAAAACGCTTAGGTTCTAATACGCCCCATTTGGGCAATAACAGAATGATTGCCGTTGCAAGTCCAACCCAAGCAGGATTAATACCATGTAGTGTGTCTGTTACCCAAAACAGTAGGGTGGTGCTCAGTAACACCGCGACTTTCCTTTGCATGGCTAGATCATAAGTTTCTTTCTCTTTACTAAGCCACTTTTTATCAATATGTGCAGGAAAGAAATACACCACCAACGTAATTATTAAAATCGACTTGAGCAAACCTAAGATTGGAAAATGCAGCAAGAGATACTCAGTATAACCAAAATTGATGTTAAAGAGGCGTTCACTGGAACCTGCCAAGATCATATTCGGAATATTAGATGGTAACACTGCAAAACTTGGCATATTACAAGACAGTGCTAAGGCCGTTGCAATACCCATTCGTCCATTACTGCCTCGCTCAAACCCAACTTGCTCGGCTAAAGCCATGCCAATTGGCACAAGCACAACCGCACGGCCGACGGATGATGGCATAACAAAACCAAGTAGTACTGCACTCAGGACAAGGCCTGCAATCAAGTAGAGATAACTGCTAGTGAGCATGGGTGAAAGTAGTGAGGCCATTCTGCGGCTTAACCCTGATTCTGAAATGGCACTGCCTATCACAAAACCAGAAATGATTAACCACACCGCAGTCGAGCCAAACCCAGAAAAAAGCAGACTTGGTTCGATAAGGTTAAAAATGGTCGCGAGAGCAAAAAAGATCAAACCTGCCATAAAAGGGGGAAAGAAGCCTGTGCTCCAAAACATCAGTGTCACTAATACTACGCCAGCACTATAGGAAAATATCGTCGGATACTCACTTAGAGGAAAAACGGCCAACAAGATGGCGATGAATAATGCACTAGTAAAGGCTATTTTTTTTACGCTACTGACACTTTTCATACTCAAAGACCTGACGGGTTGCCTACTTAGAAGAGGGATCTTAAGATAGCGTACTTACCTTGACGTTTTAAGATGGCTATATGTCAGACATTGTTCCTAAAGCGACATTATTAGCACCCAGTAACGCCGCATTTATCATCGATCCCCATAGGCCTGTACTCACCCATGCTCGTAATTTGGATGCCGAAGCGGGTATTGAACCCCATGCACACCCAAGAGGACAGTTACTTTGGGCTGTAAAAGGAATTTTACGGGTTCGTAGTGAAAGTGCAGTATGGGTGGTTCCATCAACCCATGCGGTCTGGATCCCTTGCAATTTGTCCCATCAAGTCAGTAGTGAAACCTATGCTCATACTCGCAATCTTTACATTGACCCAAGCTATAGTGTCAGAGAACATAATAAGCAAGTGGTCATGGTGACCATGACGCCACTGATGCGGGAAATTATCCTCAGATTGTGTGAAGCGGAATCAATGGAGGCAGGGCGCTTACTTAGGCTTGGTTTAGCGGCTATCGACGAGCTAGCTACACTCGATAGTGTTGATGCTCATTTACCCGCAGGAAAAGATCCAAGGCTTAGTCGTCTTATCCAAACAATTATTCGTCAACCTAAAGTTAATTACTCACTGACAGAACTGGCCGAAATAGGGGGGGCAAGTGTGCGAACCGTTGAGCGACTCTTTAAAGCAGAAACGGGCCTCACTTATCGGCAATGGCGACAAAGATTTCGCTTATTAAATTCTCTTGAGCGATTAACCCAAGGAGAAAGCACGACGAGGGTAGCGCATAGTCTAGGTTATCTAAGCGTTAGCAGTTTCAGTGCGGCTTTTAAAATGCAATTTGGTTGTACGCCACAGGATTACTCAAAACATAAGCGTTAAGCGGTTTTACTTGTTCTATTATGTTAGTTTTTTCAGTTATTTAAAGGATACCTATGTTCGTTGTCTTGCTTACTTATAAAAAGCCTATTGCGGAAGTAGAGTTACATTTAGCCGCCCATATTGCCTATCTTGATGAGCATTTTGCCGCAGGGACTTTCGTCGCCTCGGGCCGCAAGGTGCCACGTACTGGCGGTGTTATCTTAGCGAAGGCTGAATCTCGAACGGTGTTGGAGGCTATTTTGCACCAAGACCCATTTAGCATTGCTGATGTTGCCGAGTTTGAGGTGATCGAGTTTGTACCAACGAAGACAGCGCCTGGATTAGAGTCATTAATTGAAGTGATTTGATCTTTGATGACGTGTAAATGCTTAAGCCGTAAGGAACTGTCGGATTTTTGTCTCAAAAGAGTTATTTTCGCCATACTTTGTTAGCGTTTGCGACTGCCAGTCACAGTGGCAAAAGCTAGCACCGGATACGGTATTTTTAGAGGATCAGCGATATGGGCATCTGTTACCACAGGAAGACTCTACGGCTTGCTTTAGCCTTATACTTCAAGGATTCAGCGAACTGAATAGCAAACGGCTGACATAAGTTAGTTTGAAATGCACTAAGAATGGGAGAGCATTCGGAAAACGGCTTAAGTTAATCGCATACTTAACCTAGCAGAAACCCGAGTGCTAAGGTTCATGTAATGATTATCCCAAACTGATCACCATGAGTAGTATCTAACGCGATATCCAATAATGCTATTTAGAGTTCGATGCTAAGGTCACCGCGACATTGTGAGATCGAGCCAAAGCCGATTATTTCGCACTGGCTTGGTGAATTTCTCCGATATTGTGCGACCTAGTTTGCTATTATGCCGTTTTCCCTCTTGAAACCTTACGCAGGTTTCCACTGCGCGAGTCCCGCTTTTTATGTCTATTCAAATGCTGTTATCGACGGCTCTGGCGAAACGCCATGATTTTTTACAACAAGCTGAACAGGATCAAACCGATTGCTTTCGGGTGTTCCATGGCACTGTCGAAGGCATAAGTGGCTTAAATGTCGATCGTTACGGCGATACTTGGCTAGTGCAGAGTTTTCATCAGACCTTAACCGACGAAGAGTTGACCGATGTCGGCACTGTTTTGTTGCAACAGGCCGATTTGCCGATTGTGTATAATGACCGTTCATTAGGCCATTCCCGCGTATTGAACATCTTATCACCCGCAATGGCAGAAATTGCGAGTGCTGAGCGGGTGATGCAGGAAAATGGCATTAAGTTCAGCACTAAACTGCGCCACGAAGGGCAAGATCCACTGTTATTCCTCGATATGCGTATTGGCCGTGAATATGTGCGGGCACACAGCCAAGATAAAACCGTGCTGAATTTGTTTTCTTACACCTGCGGTATTGGTACGGCGGCAGCTATTGGCGGCGCGACTCGGGTGATGAATGTCGACTTTTCTTCCTTTGCCTTAGCCACGGGAAAAGCGAATGCGGCGTTAAATCAGGTATCGAATGTGTGCGAGTTTGTGCAGAGCGATGCGTTTCCGGCACTGCGCCAATTAGCAGGCTTGAGTGTCGGTGGGCGCCGAAATCAAAAATTACCTAGCTATCCCAAATTGGTGCAAACTCAGTTTGATCTAGTGTTCCTTGATCCCCCGCGTTATGCCAAGAGTGCCTTTGGGATTGTGGATCTCGTCAATGACTATCAAGGCCTGTTTAAGCCTGCATTACTGGCAACTATATCAGGAGGGACTATTGTCTGTTGCAATAATGTGGCTAAGGTAGAGCGCCAAGCATGGTTCGACAGTTTAGTGCGCTGTGTTGAAAAACAAGGCCGTACAGTTACTGCGCACACTTGGCTCGATCCCCATGAAGATTTCCCCTCGTTCGATAATAATCATCCGCTTAAAATAGTGGCATTGACGTTAAGCTAACAACATAGCGATACAAGCGAATAGGGCACCAAAGTCAGTGCCCTTTTTATTCGTCTTTTATATTGCAATTAGATGGGCTGTAAATGGAAGGCAATAGCAACGCGGTTCCAGCCATTAATGGCAATAATTAAGCTGGTGAGATCCACTATTTCTTTCTCTGAATAATGTTCGGCAAGCTGAGCATATTGACTATCAGCAATAGGGGCCGACGCAACTTGGGTGAGTATTTCTGTCCACACTAAAGCCGCACGTTCCCGTTTATCAAATATTCCATCGATTTCATGCCAAGCGGCAAGCAGATCTAAACGCAGTTGATCTTCACCATCACTTCTGGCTTCCTGTGCGTGCATGCGCTGGCAAAAAGCGCAGCCATTTAATTGTGATGCCCTCAGTTTCACTAAATGCACCAATAATGGTGGAAACTGCGAGTCAGCGGCGGCTTTATCTAAACTATTTAGTGCTTGGGATAGTGCGGGTTGTAGCTGATAAATTTGTTGGTGTGGTATACGTTCTGACATAAAAACCTCCTATAAACTGAGGCTTCAATATAAGTAGTTAGCGTTGCGTTAGATTGGAGATTTGCGACATTTTGCGTTTTTTGTATTGCCCTGGTGTTTGCTGTGTCACCCTGACAAAGTGTTGATGTAGATGAGCTTGATCGTAAAACCCACAATCAAATGCCACCTGCGCTAGATTAAGTTCGGGTGATTGACTAAGTAGATCGCGGGCGATTTTGACTCTGTTTAACTGCTGTAGTTGTGCCGGAGAGAGTCCCGTTTCTTGTTTAAATCTGCGTTCAAATTGGCGGCGGCTTAGGGCAAGTTGTCCATAAAAATTCTCTAAACGGGTTTGAGGTTGGATAAGCCTTGGTAAACTCATTTGCACAATCCCTGCGGTAGACCATGTTCCCCTATCAAGTTGTGGCTTGATTAACTGTAATAACCACTGTTCGAGTTGGGCGATACGTTGCATTGGCTGATTGGTGTCTGCGAGTTGTGATAATAACTGATTTAATCCTGGTAGGTGCAATTGAGTGGCTTCGATTACAGTATGTGAACTTGTTTGCTGAATCTCTTGCACTGCAATTCCGAGTAAATGAAAAGCACCGCCGGGATGAAAACGGACGATCATTTGTTCTATTCCGGGGACAAATGCGTGGGAATGTAGACTCTGACCACAGTGAAAAACTACTTTAGGTTCATCGGAGTTTGTATTAAGGCTTGGTGCTGGGAAATAGAACTGTAGGCTGGTACCGCCGTCAGGATAGAAAGTTTGTTCGATACTCTGCGGTAAATTTGTTGCCACCTGCAGATGAAAGTAACGGTGTACCCATGGGCGAAGTGACGCTAAGGGCTGAAAATGCCTAAAACCTAAGTGCGCTAGCGAGCTCTCGAAACGCGTAAAACGATGTATTTCTAATAAATCGGTCCTGTACTGCAAGGCAACCACCATTAGGTAAGGTTATTTAGATTAATCTAACCAATAGATGATTGCACTAACAGTTGACTGGAATGCTGGTCATCGGTGTTAAGAACAATTTGCTAAGAGCCCCGATGAGTAAGGGCTGTTAGCGAATGACTTATTTCCATTGAGTTACACGGGTCAATATCTGCCAGTAATATCACCTCAGCTAAGACTGCATACTCATTTTGGCTGACAGCCTGTGTTTATAAAGTAAGCTGACAACTGCTTAACATTATGATTCTGACATTGAATTTTTTGGCACCACAAGGACATTGCTGCGCATACGGCTGAGGATAGCTTCTGCCGTATTCCCTAAAACATAACCTAATAATCCTTGTCGTTGTCGAGCGCCTATCACGAGATAACGGCTTTTTAGACGGCAGGAAAGTTCAAATAAGCATAACTCAGGATCGCCCGCAATCAGATGGATATTTTCCGGTGCTAACCCTAATGCCTTGAGTTTATCTGCATGTTTTTGATGGGCAGACTCTGTCACTTCGTGGATATTGATCACATCCATATCACGTAGTATGGGTGGCACACGAATAACATGGGCTAAGTGCAGCTCAGCCCCTGTAGCATTGGCAAGCATTTTGGCCTGTTCGACTACCAAGTCATTCAGTGATTGTTTTTGCGGATTTGAGGCATCGAGATCAACTGCCATCAAAATTGTGTTCGCTTTATTCAAGGGATTATCACAGAGCAGCATAAGGGGCACTTGAGTGTGACGGATTAAATGCCAGTCAATCGGTAGATAGTGCTCTTTGTTGTCGATACCTTTGATAATCATATCAAAACCATGTCTTGCTGAGTGGTGGCAGGCGTGCTCATAGAGGGATTTACTCCACACTAAATGCAGTGGTATTTCACTCGCATCAATATGTTTTAACTGCTCACGAACTTCTTCTTCTCGACGTTTCATCAATGCTTGCTGGGCCACAGCTGCTAAGCGGGGATTATAATATTCAGCTCCAGAGAAATATTCATAACAGTAGGCAAAAACTTCTGCTTGTTTGTTGAGAACATTAGCCAGTTTCATTCCTTCTGAAATGGTATCAGTATGTGTATTTCCCTGTTGTGCAACGATAAACACTTTACTCATGTATGTTCACTCCTATTTTCTATTGTTATTTTCTATTGCTAATAGTTCTTAGCGGCTTAGGTAGCTATTTCTCCTTAATTGAGTATAGCTAGGGTATTCAATATCCGAATAATGCTTAGCCTATTGAGCTAGATAGAAATTAACTATAACTGAGGCATACATTCAGGGGAATGCAACCTAATGATGATGTGATACTTTTGTTATATGCTCGACGGTGTTGGGTCTTATAGTGTGACGCCTTTTTATCCGTTAGGTTGTTTATGCTTGGATCAGGTAAAATACGGCTATTTTTGTATCACAGTAATAGGGCATAAGTGTGAAAATTAGCCAGCGTTTACAACACATTAATCATATGGTGCAAGGGCATTATGATCATATTTGGGATTGTTGTTGTGATCATGGTTTACTTGGCATGATGTTACTTAAAAGAAATACGGCCAACCAGGTACATTTTGTCGACTGTGTAGCCCCTTTAATGTTGCAGTTAACCCAAGATTTACAACGTTTTTTCCCTAAGCAAGCCTTTAGTACTGGGCACAGTGTTGCTCAAAACACACTGGGTATTAGTCAGTGGCAAGTGCATTGTCTAAATGCTGCTGATTTACCCATTGAGCAAACAGACATCACAAACACACATTTGATTATTATTGCGGGAGTGGGTGGTAAGTTATTAATTGAACTCGTTCAAGCACTCATCTCTCGTCATGGTTCAAGACAGATAGAGTTTATTTTGTGTCCCGTGCATCATAATTATTATGTTAGGCACTCCCTAGCCAAGTTGGGTTTCTTTATTCAGGCTGAGACCCTACTAGAAGAGAATCGACGCTTTTATGAAGTGCTTCATGTGACCCTCGAACGTCCTTGTCATGGTCATCCAGTTACATTGACGGGTTCATTAATGTGGGAGGATTTAGATAAAAAGGATCTTGATTTAGCTAAGCGTTATTTATCCCAAGTGATAGCCCATTACCAGCGAATGCCAAGTGATTTGCAAGTTCCTTATATTATTCACGCCTATCAGTCTCAGCTTGCACAAATTTCTAACGCTTTTTAAGTTTAAATATCAGCCTGCTTGCATCTCTATTCATTGTTATTAATGGCTTTTAGAGTAGAAACTGCTAAGTTTAGTCTTGTGGATTAAATATTGATTAATGGCATTGTGAATATCAACCCATGGGTAGATTGATTTGTATCTACTTGATATCTATTAATTGGATTGCGATTCGTAGCAGTTATTGAAGATTGAATTGAAGATCTAGAACGTCGAGATACTAGCTAATATTGATCAATAGGAGTGATATCGAACTAATGTATAATTTTTCACGGCTCCAATTTATTGTAGTTGCAGTTGCAAGCTATGCTCTCCTTGCTTTAGGTTGGATATACTTTTCAGATCAATTATTACTTTTTATTACGGATCAACAGACTGTTTTCCGTTTTTCCCTTGCCAAAGGCGTGTTTTTTGTACTGACATCCGCATTGGTTTTTTTGTTTGTCTTGAATGCCGTGCCAGATCGCCATATTGCGCCCTCACATCGCGCCATTGAAATCACTTTCTCTCGTTCTGTCTTGCTCGGTCAAAGTCCTTGGTTCCGTTATGGAATTGCCGTACTTTTCCCATTGTTAACGCTATGGTTTGCCCATTATTTAACCCTTGAATTACAAGCACGGTTGCTATTATTGCTTTTTACATTACCTATATCCCTAAGTGCGATTATGGGAGGATTTGCCCCAGGTTTATTAGCTACATTAATTTCGACTCTGTGTGTGTACTTTTTGGTTTCGAATGTGGAAAAGTCACCGCTTGATATGATGCTCAGTTGGCTACCGTTTGTTAGTTTAAGTGTGAACGGCATTCTTATTAGTGGTTTAAGTGGTTATCTAAGAGCCTCATTACGAAAATCCGACTTAAATCATCAGCTCCTTGAATCCATGGTTTCACAAACAACAGATGCCATTTTTGTGAAGGATTTACAAGGGCGCTATGTGGTTGCCAATCAAGGTGCCGCAGCGTTTGTGGGTAAATCAATGCAGGAAATGATTGGTCAAAATGATGATGCATTATTTGAACCCATATCAGCGGCATTAATCCATCAAAAAGATGAGGCTGTACTGAAAGAAAAGAAAGTCACCACACATAAGGAACACTTACAGCTAAAGAGTGGTTTAGCTGTATTTCAAGTCACAAAAGGCCCTGTTGTTGATTCTAAAGGTGAAGTTCGTGGTCTCTTTGGGATTGCAAGGGATATTACCGTACAGGAGCAAAGTGCTGAATTGATCCGTAAGAGTGAGGCAGGACTAAGGCAAGCCCAGCAATTGTCAGGTATTGGTAGCTGGGAGTGGGATCTTGTGACCAATACCCATACTTGGTCTGAGCAGGTTTTTGAAATCTATGGATTATCACCAAAAAAAGCACTGGACATTGAACAGGCACAGTCACTGTTTACCCCTGAAAGTTGGCAAAAGCTTAATGATGCCGTAAGCCAATGTCTAGACACTGGCGAACCCTATGAATGTGAAGCTGAGTTTTATCGTGCTTATACATCACCCTGTTGGATTAAGGCTCGGGGACAAGCAACGCGGGATGAACAAGGACGCATCATTAAGTTACAAGGTACAGTGCAGGATATTACCCAAGCTCGCCTGCTTCAACAGCAAATAGCAGCGCAAACTGCACAGTTACAACGAGTCATTCAAGGTTCGGATCAAGGTTACTGGGATTGGAATGTAACGACGGGCGAAGTTCAAATCAGTCCGCGATTTGAAGCCATTTTAGGGTATCAAACCGGTGAGATGCAGCTTAAAGCGACAAACTGGGCGCAATTTGTTTGTCGCGAAGATCAACGTGAAGTGAAAAAAGTGGTGTTACAACATTTACGGCACCTCACTCCGAGTATTGAACTTGAAGTGAGATGTAAAAAGAAATCCGGTGAACATTGTTGGGTACTTTGCAAAGGCGGCATAGTAGAGGTTGATAGTAAAGGTCGCGCTTTGATGATTTCAGGAACCCAAGCGGATATTACCCAACTTAAAAATCACGAAGCTGAATTAGATAAGGTTGCAAATTATGATGCCTTAACGGGATTACCTAACCGAAGATTATTACTTGATCGATTTAAACAAGCGATATCGAGAGTAAACCGTGATGGCAGGCTATGCGCAGTCTGTTTTCTCGATCTGGATGGCTTTAAAGCCGTTAATGATCATTATGGTCATGATGTTGGCGATCAACTTTTGGTCGCAATAGTGGACAACCTTTCTAAGATCATGCGTGAGCAAGATACATTAGCGCGAGTTGGTGGTGATGAATTTGTGGCACTATTTGATATTTGTTCAGAGGCGGAATGTACCCAAGTGCTTGAGAGAATGTTATGTGCAATAGATCAAACTGTCTTGATTGGGGATAAAAATTTGCGCCTAAGCGCCAGCATTGGGGTGAGTTTATATCCAGAAGATAATGTTGATCCTGATATTCTGTTACGCCATGCCTACCATGCTATGTATATGGCGAAAGCGGCTGGGAAGAACTGCTTTCAAATGTTTGACCCTGACGTCGATCGTAAGTTGCTTGCTCAACGAAAATGGTTAGAAGAGCTCAAATCAGCCTTTGCGAAGCGTGAGTTTGTGCTTTTTTATCAACCCAAAGTGAATCTTGCCACAGGAGAAGTGATCGGAGCCGAAGCCTTGATCCGTTGGTTACACCCACAACGTGGTCTATTATCACCCAGTGTATTTTTGCCTGATATTGAAGGGAGTGAACTTGAAATCCCGCTGGGTGAATGGGTGATCAACACCGCTATAGCACAAATCCAGCGTTGGTATCGTAGTGGAAAAAATATCAATATCAGTGTGAATGTGAGCGCCAGACAGTTACTGGCGGATCACTTTTATGATTTCCTAAAACAAACATTAGCTAATTTTGCTGATGTGAATACATCCTCCCTTGAGCTAGAGATTCTAGAAAGTGCTGCAATTAAAGATATGACGCTAGCGATTGGCATTTTGAAAGAATGTGCCAGTCTTGGCGTGCATTTTTCCCTTGATGATTTTGGTACAGGTTATTCTTCTTTAACTTATCTACGTCAATTACCCGTCTCAGCCCTTAAAATCGATCAAAGTTTTGTGCGTGATATGTTAGTTGACCAAGATGATTTAAGGATAGTCGAAGGTGTAATTCGCCTTGCAAGTGTGTTTAATTTAGCCGTTATCGCTGAAGGGGTTGAAACCATTGAGCACGGCAGAGTACTTGCGACACTGGGATGCCAGATGTGTCAAGGCTATGGAATTGCAGTTCCGATGACGGCAAGTGATTTTATGGACTGGTATGATAATTGGCCTACACAATATCAACAGATTAAAAATGAATTTAAACATATGAATGAGCAACAGTGCTAAGACTAACCCAAGTAATAGGGTGTTTTGCTTAGGACTTACAGGTGTAACCGAGAATTTTTTGATCCGCTTTTCGTTATTTTTGGTTTAAGCTGCTGCTCTTTTTCGCTGACAGGGCCATACATGCGTCTCCTTAAATCCACCCAAGATCCTGCGGTAAATTTACTCACTGCGAGAGTTTTTCACCGCCGAGCAGCACGAGCCATAGTGCTATCTGGTGATGATATTCTCCTGCTCTATACTCAAAAATACCATGACTATAGCCTTCCTGGAGGTGGCATTGATGAGGGAGAGAGTGTCGAAGCTGGACTTATCCGTGAATTGCGCGAAGAAACGGGCGCTATTGCGATTAAAGTATTAGCTCCCTTCGGCTGCTATGAAGAGTTTCGTCCATGGTATCGTGAAAATGCAAATGTTGTGCATATGGAATCCTATTGCTATCAATGTGAAATTGATATCGACTTAGGCGTACGAGGATTAGGGACTCCTACCTTAGAAGCCCATGAGATCAAAAATGGTATGCGACCTGAGTGGATTAATATCCATCAGGCCATTGCTCATAATGAAGATGTGCGGCGTCATTCACCTCATAAAGGACAATCGATAGAGCGCGAAACGTATTTACTAAAACGGATAGTGGAAGAGCTTTTAAACTAAATAAATCAATATGATTTGTAAAAACGTAGTGGTTAACTTTTTGCTTAGAGGGTAGGTGACAGTGCAAATTATTTTACTTACCCATGAGCGTGAATTAGTACGGGCAAATAATACTGGACGGCTCGCTATAACGGCCTTTCCCGAAAGTGTTATCTGCATACCTTGGTCAAGAACTGCACCAGATCCAGCCTTAGTCGCTGCGTTAGCCTCTCAAGAGGCTAAGCTTTTATTTCCAGCGGCATCAGAGAAAAATCTCAAGCAAGATATGCTAATTAAGCCAGCATTAACACGACCAAAACAAATTGTGATCCTCGATGGTACGTGGCAGGAGGCTCGAAAGATGCTACGCCAAAGTTCGTATCTGAAATCGGCAGCAAGAATTGCATTACCGTATAAGGAAAGTGGTTCCACTTTTGTATTAAGGCGCAATCAGCTAGAGGGCGGGCTTTGTACTGCGGAGTGTATTATTGCCCTTTGGCAACAAGTGGGCTATGAAAATCAAGCCACACAATTAATGTCGCTATTTACCGCGCTCAATAACCTTAATTGAGCACTTGGCAGGATGCTTTGATTCCAATTTATCAGCTTGAATATCCGTATTTAAATAACCGTTAAGTAAATGCAAAAAAAATGGCTCATAGCACCTCCCAATACAAACAGATGCCAAATTGCATGGTTGAATGGAATGCGTTTTCCCACATAGAAAATGACGCCTAGGGTGTAAAATAGTCCGCCTAAAATCAATAAGTTAAACCCAAGTGTTGACATGGCTGTGGTTAAGTCACCTATGATAGTCACGCATAGCCACCCCATTGTCAGATATAGCGCTAAACTGAGTTTTTTAAACTTATGAATAAATAATGTTTTGAACAAAATCCCGCCAATTGCTAGCGACCAAATCGCCGTTAAAATCACTATCGATTGTGTTCCCTGTAGGCTTATCAGCATCAAAGGTGTGTAAGTTCCTGCAATCAGGCAGTAAATTGCACAGTGATCGGCGATCTTAAGTTTATGTTTCCAGCCTGAATGGCTAACACTGTGGTACAAGGTTGAACATAGAAAAAGCACTATGATACTTGCACCGTAAACGAAAACGCCCGTAAGTTGAGTTATCGTAAGATGGTCTTGGCCTTTTAGCAGCATTAGCACCAATGCCACTATCCCTGCGATCACACCTAGGCCATGGGATACACTGTTAGCTATCTCTTCATTAGTACTATATGGCATAAATTTAGTATTGGTTTTTGTTGAGTTTTGTTGCTCGATAATACTTTGGCTTGGCATGGTGGATACGCACTTTCAAACGATGGTAATAGAGTTTACCAGTTAGCAAAATAAATCACCATATTTAAGCGTACACTTGTAAGCTAAATATGCAGCTTGCTTTTATTGCTTCTCTTCTAGCCCAATTGTTATCCCGTTTTCCTGTCTTATTGTCTCAACTGGCAAGTATCTTATCGAGTATTGGGGTAAGTGCTACGCTTGGAGCTTGTGTATTTATGTTGAACTTTGCTCTATTTGTCTCCTCTAATCTGCGTCAAGCACTCACAAATAAATATAATTATTGGATAATTCACTTTCAATATTCACCGACAAAGTGCAATCGTTCCACGTTAAGTACTATCGAAATCAATTGTATACACAAAACCTAAGGATGGATTTTGCCTTTTCAACGTCAACCCCATGCTCTGTCTTTATTTGTATCACCTGATCTCCGTGCTACGGGTGAGGAGGATGCAGATGGTGCTTTGCTTGCGCCGACAATATTGTTGCCAGAAGATAAGACTTCTATTGTGTTTCAACATAAACATGATCTTGGTGATCTAGATGATGCTTTAGCGCCTGCTTTTACCACTAATAAGGATTCGTTAGTTTGCGATCGCGGTGTAAGCCAGCCGTATAATAAAGGGGTAAGTCTGTTATTTTTTGTGCTCCTAGTGCATGTAGGTTTATTTTTACTGATCTATATTTTGTGGCGCCCGCAGTTAAATCCCTTTGGATTGAAGGAAATAGAAAGCCGTGGCCCTAAAGTGGCAGCGATCAAGGCTTACTTTATTTATGCTCCCGCGGTAGAGAAAGCCGAAACCTCAGAGCCCGAAACTGAGATAAAGGCCGAGGATAAGATTGAATCAGCAAATTTTGTTGCGTCTATACCTATTCCCGCCCCGCAAACTCCAGTTAAGCCTCAACCAAACAAAACTCAATCAATAGCCCCAAGTGAAGAACAACCCGCTGAAGCGATAGCAAAAAAACCAACGAATACGTTGGATATCACAGAATTAAAGCCGCAACTTGGTGCTAAGAGTTCGCCTGCAGAAGAAGGTGAAAGCACAATAGCGACAAGCTCAAGCATGAGTTTATTCACCCAGCATTATTTTGAGCGTCAGCGAGAGCAAGCGCTCGATGACCTCGTGATTGAACAGGCCGATAAATTCACCCGGAAATCGAATATGAGTGAAATGAGCCCAGAGATGGAAGTGTTATTTGTTCCTAACGCCGATGATTTCGCTGGCAGAACGAGTCACGATTTACCCTTAGATCCAAATCGTATTGTGCGTAAAGGGGATACTTGTTATCGCGTGGTACAAGTCGGCACTCAAGTTAATCCATACGCCGAAAATTTAGGCTTCCCATTTGACTGCAGTGGCAAAAAAATCAATCAAGCTATTGATGATGCCATTCAATCTCGATTAAATAAAATGATGCTCAAACCCCATAAATAGTGACTTTATTTTATGATCTATTTTCACGCCAATTATAACTTTGTTAGTTTCACTTTATTTACTCATTTAAAAACAATATGTTATGAATCTATATTTTGGATTGATAGTTAAGGGTTTTAATTGTTTTTTTCCTTGTTTGTTGCTGCCGCTTCTGTCTATACTGCGCACTCATCTTGTCGGAGTGCCTCTTGGCTGAGACCGTTTATTCGGGATCCGTTGAACCTGATCAGGTTAAAACCTGCGAAGGAAACAAGCGTAATAACACACATTAAATCGCGAAAATAGACGGCTTTAACACCTGTTTACTCAGCAGTGCTTTAAGTCTTAATGTTTAGATTTAATTGTTATTGAGCAGGGTAACTCAATTTTTGAAGCCAGTGTTGGCCACAAAAATTGATTGCCATGCCAGCTATCAACAACGCAATTCTCCAGACAAGCAACTCCATTTTTTAACGTGAGATTGCTTATGTCCAGTTCAAATCAAAACCTAGCTATAGCTGCCAATGCGATAGACATCACAGCGCCAGAATCGACAATCCCTAATAAATCGAAAGTGCCTAATAAATCGGTTGAGTCTAGTCAATCAACAGTGCCTAAGGCACCGAGTCGCCGAGAAATCCGCGCGCAGGCCCAAGCCTTTATCGATACGTTAGCGCCGCTGCAACATACTAATTCACAAAAGGTTTATCTTGAAGGTTCCAGTGCCGATATTCGCGTTGGTATGCGACAAATTCTGCAGACTGACACCCTTGTCGGCGGTACAGATGATGCGCCTATCATGGAAAAAAATCCGCCAATCCGCGTGTACGATTGCGCCGGACCTTATTCCGATCCTGAGGCCGATATCAATGTGCGTCTAGGCCTTGTTAAATTAAGACAAAACTGGATTCTAGCCCGCAAGGATACAGAGCAATTACCCTGTGCCACCTCAGACTTTACCCAACAAAGACTCGCCGATGATGGTTTAGATCATCTGCGTTTTGAGGCGGGTTCGAGTGCCATTGTCCGCCCACGCAGAGCGCTGCAGGGTAAACGAGTCAGTCAATTACACTATGCCCGTCAAGGGATTATCACGCCCGAAATGGAATATGTGGCGATCCGCGAGAATATGGCACTCGCCGAAGTACAGGATGAAATCCTCAATCGTAAAGCCAAGGGCGAAGCCTTTGGTGCCTTAGTTGGTGAACCGATTACCGCCGAATTTGTCCGCGCCGAAGTTGCCCGTGGCCGCGCGATTATTCCGCTGAATATTAACCATCCCGAAGCAGAACCTATGATTATCGGGCGTAATTTTCTGGTGAAAGTGAACGCCAATATCGGTAACTCGGCAGTGACGTCTTCCATCGAGGAAGAAGTAGAAAAGTTCGTCTGGTCAACCCGTTGGGGCGCAGATACGGTAATGGATTTATCCACGGGTCGTTATATCCACGAAACCCGCGAGTGGATCATCCGCAACTCGCCAGTGCCCATCGGCACAGTGCCGATTTATCAAGCGCTGGAGAAAGTGAACGGCGTAGCAGAGGATTTAACCTGGGAAGTGTTTCGCGATACCTTGATTGAACAAGCGGAGCAAGGTGTTGATTACTTTACTATTCATGCTGGTGTACTGCTTCGTTACGTGCCGATGACGGCTAAACGTGTCACTGGGATTGTCTCCCGCGGCGGTTCGATTATGGCCAAATGGTGCCTGAGTCACCACAAAGAAAATTTCCTCTATAGCCATTTTCGTGAGATCTGTGAGCTTTGCGTCGCTTACGATGTATCCCTGTCTTTAGGTGATGGTATGCGTCCCGGATCGATTGCCGACGCTAATGATGCAGCCCAGTTTGCAGAGCTTGAAACCTTAGGGGAACTAGTCAAAATCGCCTGGGAATACGACGTACAAACCATTATCGAAGGGCCGGGACATATCCCGATGCAGCTCATTAAAGAGAACATGGACAAGCAGTTAGCTCACTGCGGCGAAGCGCCGTTTTACACCCTTGGCCCGCAAATCACCGATATCGCACCTGGGTATGATCATTTCACCTCCGGCATAGGCGCGGCCATGATCGCTTGGTACGGCTGCGCCATGTTGTGTTATGTAACACCAAAAGAACACTTAGGATTACCGAATAAACAAGATGTTAAGCAAGGTTTGATTGCTTACAAGATTGCCGCCCATGCCGCCGATGTGGCCAAAGGTCATCCGAGTGCGCAAATTCGTGATAATGCGCTGGCAAAGGCGCGGTTCGAATTCCGCTGGGAAGATCAATATAACCTAGGGCTCGATCCTGACACCGCTCGGGCTTACCACGATGAGTCCTTACCACAGGAATCGGCCAAAGTCGCGCATTTTTGTTCTATGTGCGGCCCTAAATTTTGTTCGATGAAAATCACCCAAGATGTGCGCGCCTATGCCGCAGGTTTAGAGGCGGCACAAACGAAGGCAGAGCAAGTTGAAGCGGCTGCCCAAGCCATGCAAGTCACTATCAAGACGCCGCAGGAGTTGGAAGCGGCCATGGCACTAAAATCGGCACAATTTGCCGCTTCGGGCGCCGAGATTTATCACGTTAAAGACAAGCTCGTCGCCGAAGCTGAGGAAGCCTAATTATGCAGGGTATTCATGGGGGGAAATTGCCCATGAGTACCGCTCGCCCCGCGATTGTTTGGACCATAGCCGGTTCAGACAGCGGCGGCGGTGCCGGTATTCAGGCGGACTTGGCCACGATTCAAGATTTGGGTTGTCATGGTTGCAGCGTGATCACCACAGTGACGGCGCAAAGCTCAGTGGCGGTCACTTTAGTCGAGCCCGTGTCAGCTGCGATGTTAATGGCTCAGTTGACCACTTTACTGTCAGACTTGCCACCCAAAGCAATCAAAATCGGCTTACTGGCTGATCAATCTCAAGTCGCATTATTGGCAGATTGGATCGCGAGTTTTAAAATCCACTATCCATCTGTGCCTGTGATTGTCGATCCTGTGATGGTCGCCAGTTGTGGCGATGCATTAGCAGTAGATAACTGTCAGGATATAAAAAGTACGGCCAAATCAGCCTTAGATTTTAATCCTTTCAAAGGCTTAATCGAACTTATCACGCCCAATGTGCTTGAACTTGGGCGGTTAACTCACAGTGATGTTTCAACGAAAGCACAATTCGCTGCTGCAGCACAGGCTTTATCCCAGAGTTTAGATTGCAGTGTGCTCGCTAAAGGAGGCGATGTGAGCTTTGGTTGCACTGATATTCTTGATGATACTCATGCTAAAACTCACGATAACACTCATGCTCAAACTCAGGCTAACGTTCATGTTAGCACTCTCGATAGCAACGGCTGGGATCATGGGCTTGCCGAGGATTATCTGGTTTGCCATCAAGTACGCGCGAGCTCTGAGCTACATCAAAATGGGTGCTTCTGGTTAGCAAGCCAGCGGGTTAATACCCGTCATAACCATGGTAGCGGCTGCACTTTGTCATCGGCTATTGCCGCCGTGTTAGCGCAAGGTTTTGTATTGCAAGATGCGGTGGTGGTTGCCAAAGCCTACGTGAGTCAAGGCTTAAGCGCGGCGATTGGCTTAGGGCAAGGTCCAGGGCCGTTGGCCCGTACGGGGTGGCCCAATGACTTGTCCCGCTATGCCAAGATAAGGCTGTGTGATGGCAATTTTATTAGTCATAAACTCAATCAACACATTGATATTGTTAATGATTTAGTTGAGACGGTTTTATCTGCAACAGATCAGGCAACCGCTCAGGTAGTAAGAATAGCCTCGACGCCAGCTCAATGCATCTCATCCCACGGTTTTAAAATTCTCGATGCCGATCTTGGTGTTTATCCCGTGGTGAGTGACTTAACCATGCTGGAGAGTTTGTTAGCTGCGGGTGTTAAAACCCTGCAGTTACGGATAAAAACCGACATCAGCGAGTTATCTAGTGCAGCGCCAGCCGAATCTGATTTAGGCAAGTCTGCGCTTGGCAAATCTAAGTCAGGTAAGTCTGAGTTGGTTGGCTCTGAATTAGAAGCACAAATTCAAACGGCCATTGCCTTAGGTAAGCATTTTAATGCTCAGCTTTTTATCAATGATCACTGGCAGTTAGCGATAAAATACCATGCCTTTGGGGTACATTTAGGCCAAGAAGATCTCGCCGTTACCGACTTAGCGGCCATTCAGTCGGCAGGGCTCGCATTAGGTATATCCAGCCACAGTTATTTTGAGTTGCTACTGGCGCATCAATACTCGCCATCCTACATAGCGCTTGGGCATATATTCCCAACCACGACGAAGCAAATGCCTTCGGCGCCCCAAGGGCTCGCAAAACTTAAACACTATGTGGCGTTACTCCAAGACCATTATCCCTTGGTCGCCATTGGCGGCATCGATTTAGATAATCTGGCAAAGGTGAAAGCCACGGGGGTGGGCAATATTGCTGTGGTGCGCGCAATAACCGAGGCTCAGGATCCAGTCGCAGCGTTTGCACAGCTGAGCCAAGCTTGGGAGCAATGCAGCTTGTCTGAAGAACTGGCTGCAAAGCATGAGTTTGATGTAAAGCATGAGTTTGATGTAAAGCATGAGTTTGATGTAAAGCATAAGTTGGATGCAAAATATGAGTAAAAACAAATCGCTTTCTCACCCAGTGGTTCTTTGCGACGGTACACAAAGCGCTCATACACTCTGCGATGCCGATTTCATCCGTTATTCTCGGCAAGTCTTATTGCCAGAAGTGGGGGAGGCAGGGCAATTGCAACTGGCCGATGCCTGTGTCGCGATTATCGGTCTTGGCGGCTTAGGGCAATTGGCGGCGCAATATCTGGCTTGCGCTGGTATTGGCAACTTGACGTTAATCGATATGGATAAGGTTGAAGTATCGAATCTACCAAGACAATTGTTATTCAACGATACCGATATTGGACTCAATAAGGCGCGAGTTGCCAAGCAAAAGCTCAAAGGCTTAGCGCCGCATTGCACTGTTACTGCCCATGAAACTGCATTTAGTGCTGAGACATCAGCTCATCACTTCGCTGAGGTTTTACTGGCAAAACAACAGGGGAAAAGAGTGCTAGTGCTTGACTGCACAGATGACTTTGCGACTCGCCAATCCATTAATCGCTGCTGTATCGAAGCTGCTTTGCCTTTAGTCAGTGCGTCAATTGCAGCATTTAGCGGTCAATTGTTCGCGGTCGATCAAATGCAGCTCCCTTCTGGCGGCTGCTATCACTGTATTTTCCCCGCACAGACAAGAGTGTCGCAGAACTGCAGTGCCCAAGGTGTACTCGGCCCCAGCGTGGGTGTGATGGCGTCAATGCAATCCTTGGTGACGATGCAACTCTTGCTGAGTGTGGACAGCGGTTGCGATGAACCGAAAAATGCCTTGTTGGGGCGTTTTTGGCGCTTTGACGCTAAATCACTTTCATGGACAGCGGCTGTATTAACGCGGGATCCCCATTGTGATGTGTGTGGTCCCAAAGGGGCTTATCTATCATCAAATAAAGATAGTCTTGAGGTTTGATATGATTTTAATTCACATAAACAATATCCCGCAGTTGTTATCTGAACCGACGTCACTAGAGGCTGTGATCCTCGCACAAAATATTGCGCTCGATTCAGTTGCTATCGTGTTGAATGCTGAGGTCGTTCCGCGCAATCGCTGGCAATCTATTCTCTGCCAAAATGAAGATAAATTAGAACTTTTTTCAGCAGTGGCGGGAGGCTAATATGTTAAAGATTGCCGATGTGGAATTTGAATCACGGTTATTTACCGGAACGGGAAAATTTAGCAATAGCCAAGTGATGCTTGAGGCAATAAGGGCTTCAAAATCGCAGTTAGTGACAGTTGCGATGAAAAGAATTGATTTTAAAATGGGGCTTGATGATTTACTCACGCCGTTACGTCAAGCGGGTGTACAGCTATTGCCTAATACTTCTGGGGCGAGAAACGCCAAGGAAGCGGTGTTTGCGGCTGAGCTTGCCCGTGAAATGCTGGGAACTCATTGGATTAAGCTCGAAATCCATCCAGACCCTAAGTACCTGATGCCCGATGCAATTGAAACCTTAGCAGCGGCCAAGATTCTCTGTGATAAAGGTTTTATCGTGATGCCCTATGTGCATGCCGATCCTGTGCTGTGCCGTCGTTTGGAAGAGGTGGGCTGCGCTGCGGTTATGCCACTGGCGAGTCCGATTGGCAGTAATCAGGGTTTAGTCACTGAAAGCTTTTTAAAAATCATCATAGAGCAGTCGCGGGTGCCAGTGGTGATCGATGCCGGTATTGGCGCGCCTTCACAGGCTGCGCGGGCAATGGAGCTGGGCGCCGATGCGGTGCTCGTCAACACCGCCATCGCCAGCAGCGCGTCGCCGATAGTGATGGCCGAGTGCTTTAAGGAGGCGGTGCAATGCGGTCGGCGAGCCTTTGAAGCTGGGCTTGGCCGAGTACAAACGGGCGCGGTACAGACCAGTCCTCTGACGGGATTTTTAAATCAATGAGTTTTGTAGCGGAATTTGCCAACATCCCACGGGATAAACTGTTACTCGATTTGTATTCTTGCACAGCCCAAGATGTCGAGCGGGCGTTAGTGAATCCAGCAGGGGATTTATGCAGCTTACTGGCCTTGTTATCACCTGCGGCTGAACCTTATATTGAAACCATGGCACAGCACTCTGCGGCGCTTACGCGGCAGCGATTTGGCGCGAATCTGGGCATGTATTTACCGCTATACGTCTCGAATCTGTGCGCTAATGAGTGTGATTACTGTGGTTTTAGCATGAGTAACAAACTTAAACGCAAAACCTTGAATAAACAGGAGTTGATGGCTGAAATAGCCATTATCAAAGGCAGAGGTTTTGATTCTGTTTTACTGGTGTCAGGTGAGCATGAAACTAAGGTTGGTATCGATTACTTCAAGCAAATTTTACCATTGGTAAAGCAGCAATTTAGCCATGTGGCGATGGAGGTCCAACCCATGAGTGAGGACCATTATCGCCAGTTAGTCGCGCTAGGTTTAGATGCTGTGATGATTTATCAGGAGACCTATCAGCCCGAGACTTATGCTCGTCACCATTCCCGAGGTAAAAAAATGGATTTTGCCTATCGCTTAGCAACACCGGACAGAGTTGCGGCGGCGGGCGTTGATAAAATTGGTCTTGGGGTATTACTGGGGCTGGATGATTGGCGTTTAGATGCGTTAATGATGGGATATCATATTGACTATTTAGAGCGTCGCTATTGGCGCACTCGCTTTAGTATTTCGCTGCCAAGGTTAAGGCCTTGTACTGGCGGGATCACTCCAAAAGTTATTCTATCGGATTTAGGTTTAGTACAAATGATTTGTGCATTTAGACTTTTTAATCATCAGCTTGATATCAGTATGTCGACAAGGGAAAGCCCTGAGCTGAGGGATAATCTTTTGCCACTTGGAATTACTCAAATCAGTGCGGGCAGCTCGACACAACCGGGCGGCTATCAAGCACCCGACAGTCAACTCGATCAATTTGAGATAAGCGATGATCGCAGCGTCGAGCAAGTCATCGAACAGATGCAACGGCAGGGTTTTAATCCAATATTCAAGGATTGGGAATCTGCATGGATAAACAGCTAGTTTTTGCGGGAAATAAATGGCGCTAAGGTTGATAAAGGCTGTACTTTAGCAAACTGTTGGTCAATAATTGTTCTAGTTATTACCACAGCGGGATTACCGTTATGCAAATACAATCTGCCTATTCATCTGGTGTACAAGGTTTGCAAAGTGCGCAATCTGGGTTAACTCAAGCTACAATTGATGTGGCTAAATCGACACCAGCTCAAAGTGCAGCGCCTTCGGAATCGACTAAAGACGTTGCACAAACCGATAAAACCTCGGCCTTACTCTCTGCTAATCAATCTGTAAGGCAAGCGGAGGCCGCTACTGAAGTGATAGAAACTGATTCAGAGACAATAGGAACCATCATTAATATTAAGGTGTAAACACTATGTCTGCCGTGGCGCAGTCACCCAAGGTTGGAGCGTCACCCACTTCTGTTTTGGAACATGATAAGTCGTTTGGACAGAGCCGTACTTATCAAGAAACGAATGGAAAAAGTAGTCAGCCTGTTAAGCTGAACTCTCCAAAAATAGAAGCGAGTGGGGTATTTGAACCATCACTTTCTAATGCGCTAGCGCATGGTGGCGCTGCTGTTACTATAACGAAAGCAAATCCACTATTAAGTAAGCACGTTTCTACCTCATCCAGTGACATTTCCGTCACCGTAAATCAGACGTTAAATACTGATCATATTGTTTCTTCTCAGAATGTTGCAGTCTTACATGCGGAGCCCGCCAGTTTTAGCCTATTGACGGGCCCACGCTCAATACGGGGGGTGAGAGAAGGGCAAATAGCCACAGTTGCACCCAACGATTTTTCACCCTTGGCGACATCAAACGGACAATCCAGTACCACGGCTTTATTAACCCCAGCGTTAACACTTTTTGTTCCAGATGGGAGACACATCTCTGCTTTAGCACCAGAGCTAATGACTGGAGATTATTCTCCTGTTGCTCAAATACAGGGCTCACAGGTCCATTCAGGGATAAAAGACGTGTCATTGACTCCTGAAATACCCAATGCCAATGTTCCTGAATATGCAAATAAGCAGGTGATTCCTTCAGCGAATACAAGGAATACCGTTATTACAGATGGTACTGATAACTCTATTTCTTATCCTCAGACTGAGCAAACTGATAATCAGGCAAAGAATGTTCCTCCACAAAAAAGTCCTGAGGAGCGGTTTATTGAGATGTTTGGCAAAGCAGCCCCTTTTAAATCAGGTGATAATGAGGAGGATGACAAAACTGAGGAGAGTAAGCAGCAAGCTCTAGCTGCAATTTTTACGAATGATGCTGGTAAGGAACAAACAGAACAAGCAGAAGCAGAAGCTTCAAAACAATTGGATGAACAAACACAAGCTCAAAAGGTTCAAGAGAAGATTGCTGAGCAGCAACGTGTTCAAGTTGCAGAGCTTAAAGCCCGAGATGCGGAAGTTAAAGCCCATGAACATGCTCATGCAACCGTTGGTGGACAATATGCCCAAACGCCAAATTTTAAATATGAAAAAGGAGTTGATGGACAACGTTATGCCACTGATGGAGAAGTGCAGATCGATGTTTCTATTGTGGCAGGTGATCCGCTAGCAACAATCAACAAAATGAAGCAAGTATATGCTGCAGCAATGGCTCCAGTTGATCCATCGAGTGCAGATATTCGCGTTGCGGCTGAAGCATTAAAAAAGATGAATGAAGCGAAAGCATTACTTGCAGAGGAACGTCAGAAACAAATCATCGATTTAGAAACGACTCAAACCTTGATCGAAGCCGATGCGCAGGTTGAGAATTTACCGCCGCTTAAGCCGCATACTTTTACCGTTACAGGGGAGGTTGATGCTGCAGGCAATATTGTTCAACCACAAGATAGCGGCATAACACCCGTATCTGAGCTTATCGATAGAATAAAGCAAGGCATTGAAGCAAAGGATAATATTCAGGCACAAGTCTCATCTACCACTGTTGCCTCTGTAAATGAGCAAACTCAATCAGAGATAAAAGATGACATAACCCAGCCTATTGAACCACCCACAGCAACATTAGCAATAAACTCTGACAAGCTAGATATGGGAAATATGAAGCCGAATTCTGCGGTAATAAACCGTTTTGACTCATCAAATTTAAAGAACGAAACTATGGCAACCCGTTATTACGCTGCGGTTGCACAATTGAATCAGCCAGTTTCAAGCCTCTAACACCTTTTGAAATCAACTAAAGTAAATGTGCATATTCAGTTTTTTAATGACCTGTATTTGGTATTGCGATCCCATGATGTCGTAAAATGAACGAAGCGAGCAATTTAGAAGCCGGGCCTTGGTTATCTCGGTTTGGGATCACCAGACTCAACATTATTCGACGTTTTTGACTACCTTCGAGATGTAAACGGACTAAATTACCCGATGATAATTCCTCCTGTACTAAAAACGATGGGATCCAGCAAAAACCAATACCACGATTTAAAATCACTTTAGCTTCGTGGAAATTAGAAACCGTCCAGCGTTGTTCTGCTTTTAACCAACCAATATCAACATTTGACTGTACGCCAGTATCTTTAATCACTAGCTGTAAATATTGCGCTAGTAGTTTATCGTCTTCAATAATCCCTAAGTCCGCTAGAGGATGTGTTGGGTGGCATACCAGATACAATTCCTCTTCACATAGAGGCTCCGCTAAATATCCCTTAGGTGCAATACCCGCACAGATGGCAATATCAACTTTATTTTGCGCGATAAGTTCTTGGGTGCCTGTAATTACCGAATCCAGCATAATAATGCGGGTGCCGCGGCTATGGGGTAAAAAAGCATTGAGAGCTGACACTAAACTTTCCATTGGATAAATGATTTCACGGGCAATGGTGAGTGTGGGTTCCCAGCCTTGCTCTAGATTGCTGGCAAGTTGTTCCAATTCATTAACGGCTTGGGTGACATGCCGTGAGCGGCGCAGTAGCACTTCGCCCTGCGGGGTGAGATAGGCTTTACGGCCTTTGACTTCGAGTAGTTCGATACCTAGCTGGTGTTGTAATTTGGCAACCGCATGGTTGAGAGATGATTGACTCTTATTGAGTTTTTCTGCCGCTTGGGCATAGCCTCCAAAATCGACAACTGCTTGTAAAATACGCCATTGTTCCAGAGTGGATTTAGCTCGAGTCATAATAGTCCCAAAAAAGCGATAGATTTAGCTTATAATGTCGACTTCTTATCTATTTTTCAATTAAATTACGGTATTAAATGAAAGACTATTGCGCTAATGGATGTGCTTACCGCGACATATTCGCAATATATTGAATAAGACTCGTTGGATCGGTAGGCCCCTCGATAAATGCGCTTAATTGTTCGCTTAAGCTAAGTGAATCTTCGTTTACAACGAGAAGATTAAATAAACTGAGTTTATCGGATCGATTGGCTGTTATTTGATAGATGAGCTTTGCTAGCGCTTCTTGCCAAAGGGATTGATAGTAAAGCGGCCCTTCATTGGCAATTGCATTGAAACTATATGGATAGTCATCCACTTGTGACCACTCTTGTCCAAAACTGTATGTAAACTCGGTGGCGAGATCCCCATAGCTTTGCTGAGATTGAGCTTGATAAACGTTCAGGGCTACTTTAGCTCGAAATACCTTGAGCTGCTTTGTGTAAGCTTTTACAAGAATTTCGCGTTCATTTAAATAGGTTTGTTCATAGTGTGGAAACAGTTCGTTTTGAAGTATTTCAGCTAACCATAAACTGCCAATATGATGGCTCTCCTGAATTGAATCTTGCGTATTATTGAGGTAAAAGTGGCTACCTTTTGCTAGCGATGTTACCGCTTGGGCCAAAGCGTGGGTAAATTGTTCAACATCTTTGTGCGTACTGAGTTGAGGTTTGAGATCTAAGGCTTGTTGACCAAATTGCTGCCCGATAACACCTTGACGTAGCGTTTGCTGCTGATGACGCTGGCGTGCAACATCATAGGAAATATAGAGTTCACCTAATAATCTGCGCTGGTGGTAAACCCTAAATATTGGGTGTGAAGATTCTTGGATGTTTATCGTTTCAATAGGCTCAAAATGGAGCCCCCATTGCTGTAGATAAGCAAAACTTTGAGCCAATATGTGTGCCGTTAGTAATTGCGGCGCTTGTGCAAATGCCTTTTGAGGCAATATTTGCCCAAGATCCCAAGGGGCTATCTCTACTGAGTGCGTTTGAGTATCGAGAAATGCCTTAACAAGCTCAGGTGATGATAAGAGTTGTGTACTGAGGCTGAAACTGGCGTGATCGGCAAAGCCTACGGCCCAAGCGGTTTGTTGACGAAGTGCTAAAATCTGGTTTAATGCATCGCGATTGCGCTGACGTGCACGAGCTTGATAAGCTTGCCAGACTTGCGCGCGGCATTGAGGATGTGGTTGTTTGAGTAAATAGTGGGCAACCGTACCTGAAAAATGACGCAGTTGCGTATCTGCAACCTCTTCCCCATGTGATGCAAGGATCGCGTCTGTTTGATCTTCAGTAATCAGTTGGCACTTTTTATCATGGATATCGAGACTAAATTGTTGACTCGCTAACCCTTGGCTTATCGTCGCTTGAGCCGTATGTAGTGTTGCTTTTTCGGTTATTGATAACTGAGAGTCTATCAGTGATTGCAACTTACCGCTTAACAGCATCTGCTCCCGATCACCTTGTGATAAAGCGTGGGTTAGCTGATGAAATTCAGTTTGATTGACGAGTTCCGACAAGGTGTCGGCAAGGCGTAATTGGCATTGTAATAACCCAGAACGCTCGTCAGCGGAGAGCGTAAACCCGCGGTAATAATTCACTCTATCATTGATATTATTAAGCCCAATGGTTTGCTGCTCTAAGATCAATGCCTGCTTTGCAATAGATAAAGGAAGTTGCTCTTCTGCATAAGCATCTGCTAAATCAATTCTAGGTAAGCGTAGACACTGCTCAACAAGCAATGGCACAGGGCTTGGCGCGGCATAAATGAATCCGCTAAACAATAATCCAAGTGTCAGTAAAGTGAGTTTACCCATTAACTGTTTCTTGGTTAGGCTGGTTTTTTATTGCAATAATCGTCGCTCGCTTAGGCGCTGGATAACCCTCAATTGTTTTAGTGATATCAGTGGGATCAAGATATTCAAGCAGTGACTCATTGGGCATCCAGTCTGTACGTCGTTGCTCTGCAAGGGCTGTGACATCGGTATCGACACAACGGATATCAGTGAAATCACATTTCTTTAACCAGAGCATGAGCGCGGCAACTGACGGAATAAACCATACATTATTCATCTTGCCATATCTATCTTGAGGCACGAGTACGGCGTTTTCGTCGCCATCTATCACCAAGGTTTCTAGCACGAGTTCACCGCCAGTACGTAACTGATCACGCAATTGCAGTAAATGATCGATAGGCGAACGTCTGTGATACAAGACGCCCATAGAGAAAACCGTGTCGAATGCATCCAGCGGTGGTAATTCTTCAATACCCAGTGGCAAAAGGTGCACAGGATGATGGGCGCCCGCTAAACGTTTTACCGCTTCAAACTGACATAAAAACAACGCCGAAGGGTCGATGCCCACTACGCGTTTAGCCCCTGCGCCCAACATGCGCCACATATGGTAACCACTGCCACAGCCTACATCGAGCACTGTACGGTTTTTCAATGGGGAAATATGCTGCTTAACGCGATCCCATTTCCAATCGCTGCGCCATTCGGTATCGATATGAATGCCGTGAATGTGGAAGGGCCCTTTGCGCCATGGCATAAACAGGCGCAGTAGATTCTCTAGCTTCTCTTTCTCGCCAGGACTGAGTTGCTCGCCGCTGCCGACGGTGACGCTATCGACAAAATCTAATTGGTCTGGTGTAGGATAGTGTAACTTGTTGAGCACCTTTTCCCACTTGGGCAAATTACCGTGTTTATGCTCCCGTTGCCACTTACCTAAAATACTCGGCAGAGTCTCGAGCCAGTGTTGTAGATTGGAATCGGCAATTTGTTGATAAAATGAGCTAAAGCTGATCACTTGATGGCCACCATAGAAGCAAAGTTAAAACATTGGAACCACAGACTAAAGTGACTAAAGCCTTGGCGGGTGAGTCGTTGTTGATGCGTGGTTAAGGTGTCTGGCTTCATGACATTTTCCAGCGCACTGCGTTTTTGGCTGATCTCAAGTTCGCTGTAACCATTGGCACGTTTGAAGTCCAAATGTTGCTCTTCCAATAGTGTTTGGATCGGGGCATCATCGAAGCGAATTTTTTCCGAGAGCACTAACATC
Source organism: Shewanella sp. JNE2 (assembly GCF_023159115.1). Lineage (NCBI taxonomy): Bacteria > Pseudomonadati > Pseudomonadota > Gammaproteobacteria > Alteromonadales > Shewanellaceae > Shewanella > Shewanella sp. JNE2. The sequence continues at coordinate 2,183,558 of NZ_CP096169.1, forward strand.
CCGCCGGGATTCAGGCCTTGATAAATCTTCGCTATCAGGGTTTCTCTGTCTTCTGGCGGTAAAAACTGCAATGTAAAGTTGAGTACCACCAATGATGCATTTTGAATATCGATATCGCGAATATCACCGCAAACCAGATCGACATCCGTATTGCTGACATAGGCATTCAGGTTCTCTTGGCAGCGTGCGACCATAGATTCACTGTTATCGACAGCAATAATGCGACATTGGCGACCTTGGATTTGGCGACGAATACTTAAGGTCGCGGCACCGAGTGAGCAACCCAAATCGTAAATTTGAGTATTTGGCATGACGAAACGATCCGCAAAATCGCCTATGGTATTGATAATTTGCGTATATCCAGGTACAGAGCGGCGGATCATGTCACTGAAAACGCCTGCTACACGGTTATCAAACTGGAAATCGCTAATGTGCTCATTTGGTTGAGCGTAGATAGTATCTTGAGAAGTGTTCATCTGGAATTATCTCGGAAATTCAACCCAGTATTTTAACGAATCAGATTGATTTGCAGCAAGTCTTAGGCTAGTAATTTGCGATAAATTTTTGTCTAATATGGCATAAATAACAAAATCATTACATGTACATCCAGTACTAAGGGCTCAACTTGAAGTTTGTGGTCTACTTAATTGTGATCTTGTGCAGCTATTTTTTGAGCATTACAGGGCAGGCGAGTCCATTGCCTAATGAGCCATTAATCATCGTTATGGGTGAAGACAGTTTTCCCTATCAATATGTGGATAGCGAAGGAGAACCGACAGGATTACTGGTTGATCTTTGGAAAGAATGGGCTAAGCAAACCCATACAGAAGTGGTGTTTGTCGCACGCCACTGGAATGAATCTCTCACTCAATTACAAAAAGGTAAAGCGCACGCTCATCTTGGTATGGGAATAACACCAGAAAGAGAGCAACTATTTGATTTTGCGACTCCGATTGCTGATGTTGATGCTTATCTTTATTTACACAAATCATTACGTAGTAAAAAATCAATCAAGGAATTGATTCCCTATCAAATCGGTGTTGTAGCAGGCTCATATCATGAAGCGCAGTTACAACGAATGGAGTCTAAATTAGTTTTAAAGCGTTATGAGAGTCGTGAAAAACTGCTTGCAGGCGTGGCTTCTTCAGAAATAGTGGTATTCGCTGGATTAGAAGGTTACTTGAAAGATCCTGCATCATCCCAAGATATTTCGGCTAATTTTCCTAATACAGCTCGCATAAAAATTAAAAGTGTCCAGTTTGTCCCCGCGACAGTTAAAGGTAACCAAGCATTAGTCGATAAGATTAATCGCGGTTTTATGGGTCTAGATCCTCAGTTTATCCAGCAGACTGAACGGCGTTGGTTGGGGATCCATAGGCAAAAATCTGGGTTGATTATTGCTATGCAACAGGGTGTTGAACCCTTTGTTGATCTCGGTGTTGATGGCTTACCCCATGGTTTGTATGTAGATATGTGGAAATTGTGGTCCGAAAAAACGGGGATTGATATTGATTTTATCACCGGTGACATGAATGCCAGTGTTGATGATGTACGTCGTGGTCTAGCGGATGCACATATTGGTTATCCAGAGAGTGATGACTTAAAAACTGGACTTACCCGAGCCTGGCCTCTCTATACAGTAAAGAGTCGACTGTTTATTTATCAGCAACAATTAAATGATGTATCCCAATTAAAGGGCAAACGGATCGGTGTTGTACCGACAGCACCTTATTTGGTCTCACTTAGGCAGGCTTTGCCTGATGTGTCTTTACGCTATTATGACAGTATGGATGCAATGGTGACAGCCGCCAGAACTGGTGAAATTGTTGGCTTTGTTGCAGCAGGGGCTTGGACATCTCATTACCTACTGCTTAATAAAGGCTGGTCTGACTTCCATCAATATCCCGACTTAGCGTTTTCGACCAATATCTATGTGCTTACTCGCAGTGATGATCCTGGACTTACGCAACGAATTGAAAATGGTTTTAACAGTATAACTCCCAAGGAATTTGCAGATATTGAGCATAAATGGATGCTCAACCCTCAGGATCATATCTTCAATCAAACGGAGCGTAACCGTATTAATTTAACGGCTATAGAGCAAACCTATCTTGAAAGTTTGGCTGAAGTGCGTATGGGTTATCTTAAACATTGGCCACCCATGGAGTTTACGGATGAACAAGGGGAGTTTTCGGGTATTAATAGTGATATTGCGCGGCTGTTAAAAGAAGAATTACACCTTAAGCTGACTCCCATTGCTTTTGATGACTGGCATGCGTTAATTCAAGCGTTGCAAAAAGGCGATATTGCTCTTGCAGGCAGTGTAGCTAAAACGGCTGAGCGGCAACAACGATTACTGTTTAGCGACCCATATTGGCCATCACCTTGGGGGTTAGTCTCACAACTCGAGCAGGTTTCTGTGTTTAACATCGCTCAGTTAGCAGGGCAAAGAGTCGCTGTGGTTGAAGGCTATCATTTGGTAGCGCAATTAATGGCATTACAGCCATCACTTAAATTGGTGCTAGTGACGGACACTAAAGCAGGGGTGAGTGCAGTGGCAAATGGTCATGCGGAGGTGTTTATTGACAAAGTGGTCACACTGGCCTCTGAGCTTAAAGGTGGGGAGTTTCCCACTCTCAAAATGTCGCTATTAAGTGATTTGGCCGATCAACATAGTCATATTGGGGTCAATCCGGAATTTGAACCCTTAGTGCCACTGATTAATAAAGCGTTAGCTATCATCGATAATCAACGTCAACAACAGATATATTCCCACTGGGTCTCATTTACGGTTTCAACGGATAACAGCCATTATCTTCAATGGATCCGCTACTTACTGTTCAGTGCCGTAATATTATCTATTGTTATGATAGCGGTGTTGGCGGTCAATAGACGTTTAAACCTTGAGATAACACGGCGAATTTCAGCGGAGAAACGGTTACAACATGTTGCAAACCATGATGTATTAACCCAATTACCTAATCGCGCGTTGTTAGATGACCGCTTAGCTCAAGCGCTATTATCACATCAACGAGATCAAGCCTACTTTGCTCTGTTATTTATTGACTTGGATGAGTTTAAGCAAATTAATGATCAGCATGGTCACCCAATAGGAGATTCAATACTGACACAGGTAGCACAAATTTTACTTAGTTCAGTGCGAAACTCTGATACCGTGGCACGATTTGGCGGCGATGAGTTTGTGATCCTACTAAATCGTGTACAAGATCTCGATGCCGCGACCCAAGTTGCTGATAATATCCTGCAGTCTCTTTCCTCGCCTTTGCTCATAGAAGGGCAAACGGTGAGGGTTGCTGTCAGTATTGGTGTCGTACTTTATCCCCGAGATGGTGATACTGCTATTGGGTTGTTGAAAAAGGCTGATCAGCTAATGTACCAAGCCAAAAGTAGTGGGGGACGTTGCTACCGTATTTCTTGACGCTTTTTTGAACGCTTATACACAGATAATGTGTTCACCTCTAGTCAAGGGCGTAAAACTGTTTGATACTTCACCGCCTAAGAGTGAAGTACTTTGGTAATCGGTATTATTTGACTATAATGCCGCTTTTATCTCGTTTTGATTATTTCCAAAGCACCGGTTTCCGGATAAAGGATAGAGTTAGATGCGCAGTCATTATTGTGGAGACGTCAATAAGTCTCACGTTGGACAAGAAGTTACCTTGGTAGGTTGGGTTAATCGTAGCCGTGATTTGGGTGGCGTTGTCTTTTTAGATTTAAGAGACAGAGAAGGTCTCGTCCAAGTGGTTTATGATCCAGACTTGCCTGAGGTGTTTGCTGTGGCCAGCACACTGCGTGCCGAGTTCTGTGTTCAGGTAAAAGGTGTGGTTCGCGCTCGTCCAGATAGCCAAGTTAATGGTCAAATGAAGACGGGAGAAATTGAAGTCTTAGGTAAAGCATTGACGATTATCAACGCTGCCGATCCGTTGCCACTGAGCCTAGATAACTATCAGAACAACAGCGAAGAGCAACGTCTTAAGTATCGTTACTTAGATTTACGTCGCCCAGAGATGGCGCAGCGTTTAATGTTCCGCGCTAAGGTCACCAGTGCAGTGCGTCGTTTCCTCGACTCAAACGGTTTTTTAGATATAGAAACCCCGATCCTAACCAAGGCTACGCCAGAAGGTGCCCGCGATTATTTAGTGCCGAGCCGTACTTATAAAGGCCAATTCTTCGCGCTGCCACAATCACCACAGCTGTTTAAACAGCTGCTGATGATGTCAGGTTTTGACCGTTACTATCAAATCGTAAAATGCTTCCGTGATGAAGATTTACGTGCTGACCGTCAACCAGAATTCACCCAAATCGATATCGAAACCTCATTTATGACGTCCGAGCAAGTGATGGCGAAGACCGAAGAAATGATGCGCGGCCTGTTCCTTGAAATGCTCAATGTCGATCTCGGCGAATTCCCGCGAATGACCTATAACGAAGCCATGCGTCGTTTCGGTTCAGATAAGCCAGATTTACGTAATCCATTAGAGCTGGTGGACATTGCAGATTTACTTAAAGAAGTGGAATTTGCGGTATTCTCAGCCCCTGCCAACGATGAAGAAGGCCGTGTTGCTGCACTGCGTATTCCAGGCGGCGCTGCACTGTCTCGTAAGCAAATCGATGATTATACTAAGTTTGTTGGCATCTATGGTGCTAAAGGCTTAGCGTGGATGAAGATTAATGACCTAAGCCTTGGCTTAGAGGGCATTCAATCACCCGTGCTTAAGTTCTTAAACGAAAGCATAGTGAATGAAATCATTAGCCGCACAGGCGCGCAAACTGGCGACATTATCTTATTTGGTGCAGATCAGGCGACTGTGGTTGCCGAATCTATGGGTGCACTGCGTCTTAAAGCCGGTGAAGATTTCAGCTTATTGCAAGGTGAATGGCGTCCACTGTGGGTGGTTGACTTCCCGATGTTTGAGAAAATCAACGGCAACTTCCATGCAGTTCACCATCCGTTCACCGCCCCGCGCGGCGTAACGGCGGCAGAACTTGAAGCCAATCCAGCTAATCGCGTTTCCGATGCCTATGATATGGTATTGAACGGCTGCGAATTAGGCGGTGGTTCAGTGCGTATTCACAACCAAGAAATGCAGTCTGCGGTATTCCGTATTCTGGGTATTACCGACGATGAAGCTAAAGAGAAGTTCGGCTTCCTGTTAGAAGCGCTGCGTTATGGCACACCGCCACATGCGGGTTTAGCATTTGGTTTAGACCGCATCATTATGCTGATGACGGGCGCAAGCTCAATCCGTGATGTAATGGCGTTCCCGAAAACCACCACTGCCGCTTGTCCGCTGACTAACGCACCAGGTTTTGCCAATCCGCAGCAGTTAGCTGAACTTGGCATTGCCGTTGTTGAGAAAGCTGTTAAAACAGAAGGCTAATTTTTGTAAAACGACTTTCTGTGGTCATTTTATGCGTTGTATCAAACACCGAGGCATTAGCCTCGGTCTATTTTTAGTGGTATATCATTTTATTGCTTATCAATAAGTTCATCCTTAGCTTTTTCAGCCCCATAACACCTTAGATGATTGGTAAGCTGTGCAACAATATATACCAAGTAACCTTAAATGATGAATGCAGCATCTTGAGATTACTTAGGTATCACAAGAGGAGACTTCCCATGGCAGGTCACAGTAAATGGGCCAACATTAAGCACCGTAAAGCAGCGCAAGATGCTAAACGCGGTAAACTCTTTACTAAATTTATTCGCGAATTAACCGTAGCTGCCCGTGAAGGCGGTTCAGATCCCGATTCTAATCCACGCTTACGAATCGCCATCGATAAAGCCCTCGGTGGCAATATGACCCGAGACACGGTTGAGCGTGCGATTAAACGCGGCGCCGGTGAATTAGAAGGCCAGCAACTCGAAACCATTCTCTATGAAGGTTATGGCCCAGGCGGCACCGCTGTGATGGTTGAAACCATGACGGACAATCGTAATCGTACTGTGAGTGGTGTACGTAATGCGTTTAGTAAATCGGGTGGTAACTTAGGCACGGATGGTTCGGTTTCTTATCTATTCACTAAGCGTGGCGTGTTATCCTATGCTCCGGGAACCGATGAAGATGCATTGATGGAAGCGGCGCTTGAAGCGGGCGCGGAAGACATTATCAGCTATGATGATGGCGCGGTGGATGTGTTTACCGATCCCGTTGATTTCTATACGGTGAAAGAGCTGCTCGATAAAGCCCATTTTGTGGCGGATAATGCCGAAATCGCTATGATAGCCTCGACGAAAGCAGAGCTTAATCTAGAAACCGCTGAAAAATTTATGCGCCTTATCGACACCCTTGAAGATCATGATGATGTGCAAGAGGTGTATCATAATGCGGAAATCTCCGATGATGTGATGGCAAGCCTAGGCTAGATTGACTGTGAGCTGAATTGGGGCGTCAATTGATGCCAATTTCAGATCGCAAACGCTAACGTAGGAACAGGGACGCAAATGTAGATCCCATATAAGGTATTTAATGGCAATTATTTTAGGTGTTGACCCAGGTTCTCGGATCACAGGCTACGGCGTGATCCAATGTCAGGGACGACATCAGATTTATCTCGGCAGTGGTTGTATTCGCACTTCATCTGAAGAGCTTTCTGGCAGACTTAAACAAATATTTGATGGGATCACTGAGATTATTCGGCAGTATCAACCAGATGAATTTGCAATCGAACGCGTATTTATGGCCAAGAATGCTGACTCAGCCCTAAAACTTGGGCAAGCACGAGGGGCGGCCATTGTTGCGGCGACGGTGGCAAATTTACCTGTAGCCGAGTACAGTGCAACACAAATAAAAAGTGCGGTAGTCGGTACAGGGCGAGCTAAAAAGGAACAAATACAGCATATGATCCAGCAACTGCTGAAATTACCTGCCGCACCTCAAGCGGATGCAGCAGATGCTCTCGGCGTTGCTGTGTGTCATTATCACACTCGCCAAAGTTTAATTGCATTGAGTGGCCGAGCAACGGCAAGAACATACGGACGGTACAGATGATAGGTCGTTTACGTGGTGTGCTGGTTGAAAAACAAGCTCCCGAAATACTGATGGATGTTAATGGTGTCGGTTATGAATTACAGATGCCACTTACCAGCTTTTATGAGCTGCCAGAGATCGATCACGAGACTGTGGTGTATACCCATTTTGTTGTGCGTGAAGATGCTCAACTCCTTTATGGTTTTATCACTAAGCAGGAGCGGGCATTGTTCCGCTTACTGATCAAGACCAATGGTGTTGGTCCAAAACTCGCCTTAACCATTCTTTCTGGCATGACGGCATCGGAGTTTGTTGGTTGTGTTGAGCGCGATGATATCGTCACTTTAGTGAAGTTACCGGGAGTGGGTAAGAAAACCGCCGAGCGTTTACTTGTCGAAATGCGCGATAAGCTCAAGAGCTTGATGGAAGCATCTGCAGGCTCAGAGCGTGAGTTCGTGCTGCAATCCAGTTATTCACCCACGCCTACGGTGAATAGTGCCGAGGAGGATGCCATTTCTGCTTTGATCTCTTTGGGTTACAAACCACCACAAGCGAGTAAATCGGTTTCTGCTGCTTACAAAGAGGGCATGGATTCAGAAACCTTGATTAAAGCTGCACTTAAGTCGATGCTCTGATTAAGGGAACCATAATGATTGAAGCAGATAGACTCATCCAGCCGCAACTTCAAGTACAAGATGATGTTGTGGATAGGGCAATGCGGCCTAAATTACTTGATGAATATACAGGGCAAGATGACACTCGCGCTCAGCTTAAGGTTTTTATTCAAGCAGCCAAAAATCGTAATGAAGCCTTAGATCATATGTTGATTTATGGTCCTCCAGGGCTAGGTAAAACGACATTAGCGATGATTGTTGCGAATGAAATGGGCGTTAATATCAAATCCACCTCAGGTCCTGTGCTTGAAAAAGCAGGGGATTTGGCCGCATTACTCACGAATTTAGAATCCGGTGATGTGCTATTTATCGATGAAATTCATCGTTTAAGCCCAGTAGTGGAAGAGATATTGTATCCAGCAATGGAAGATTATCAACTCGACATCATGATAGGTGAGGGGCCTGCAGCGCGTTCCATCAAGCTTGATTTACCGCCATTTACTTTAGTAGGTGCAACCACTCGAGCAGGGGCATTAACATCTCCTTTGCGTGCTCGCTTTGGTATTCCACTTCGACTTGAATTTTATAACATTAAAGATTTAAGCACGATTGTAACGCGCTCTGCACAAGTGATGGGATTAGAGATTGATACAGAAGGTGCGTTTGAGATTGCACGACGTTCTCGTGGTACACCAAGGATAGCTAATCGCTTACTTCGCCGTGTGCGCGACTATGCCGAGGTTAAACATGATGGTGCGATCACTCAATTTGTTGCCGATCATGCGCTGGATCTACTCGATGTCGATAATGAAGGGTTCGACTATATGGATCGAAAGTTGATGTTAGCCATTATCGATAAGTTTATGGGGGGGCCTGTTGGCTTAGATAACTTAGCCGCTGCAATAGGTGAAGAACGCGAAACTATCGAAGATGTGCTAGAGCCTTTTTTGATCCAACAAGGGTTTATCCAAAGAACTCCCAGAGGACGCATTGCTACGGCACGTGCGTATCAGCATTTTCAGTTGATCAAACCTGAGTAATGACCCTTAAATGGCGACCGCTGGTCGCCTTTCGTCATATCAATTTTGTATAGAAGCGCTTCATATTACACTTCATTCCATGTTTCGCCATTTAGAGTTTGTCAAAGCGAACAACATCCCATCTCGAAACATCATTATATCCGAGTATTAAAATCAGCTTGTTTTTAGCTTTACGCCATTATTTCAACCCAAGACATCATATAGTTTAATGGCACTCCACAAATATTTACATCTGTATCAATATCAGAACCTAAAAACAGTATTTTACATGTCTATATAAAATAATAAGCAAAAATGGGTAGTGGGCTCCAATTCGAATTCATGCCAAAACACACAAGAGAATTAAATCGTTAGCACTATTCTAGAACACCATATTTGATTAAATCACTTATGCCAATCAAATTGATGCATCTTTGTTAATTATTTGTTCGCAGTGAAAATCTTGTGCATAAAAATTACATTTTATTCATTATGTATCTCCTCTATATAGAGTCTTTGCTTTGTATTGTCTTGCTTTCCTATGTTTATAAATTTTAGTTATGCACAAATAGACGATAATTAATCGATATACAGTGTTGTGTTTTTCATCTGTTCTCAAGTGAATTGTGTGATCTATATCGCATAAATTGATAATTACATTGTATGTTAAATGTTATTTTATTAACAGGGTTTGTTGCTAATTATTACTATTTAACTGGCGTAAAAAACTTTTTTAATTGGAAAACATGAATTTATAATTTTAAAGAAACAATAATGCAACAAATAAGATTATTTATAAAAACAATAATATTTTTTTAGTTAAATTTTTGCGCATTGACTGAAGTAAAGTGAATCATCAGTATCAAGCGCAACAGTAGTACAGCAATAGTTGTACAAGCTGTAAGCATAAAAATAATAGTAAGATCTAGGGAGCATTCAAACATGATCAAAAGAACCAAAGTCGCGTCGGCTATTAATGTCGCAATCGTTACTTCCATCTCTGCGGGTACATTTGTTGCGTCAAACTCATTCGCGGCTGAAGAAACGGCGAAAGTAGAGCGTATTGAAGTAACAGGTTCACGTATTCAACGTCAAGATATGGAAACAGCTTCTCCTGTGACCGTAATTGATGCTGCAGCGATTAAAGCGGAAGGTTTTACCTCTGTAGACCAAATGCTACAAGTTCAAACCTCTATGGCAGGTGCTGCTGTAGGGTCAAGTACAAATAATGGTGCTGATGGTGTTGCGCAGGTTGATTTACGCGGTATGGGATCACAACGTACATTAGTACTATTAAATGGCCGCCGTATGGTGAACTCAGGTTCTGGTGCCGATAGTGCAGTAGATTTGAACTCGATTCCTGTGGCTATGATTGCCCGCGTTGAAATTCTGAAAGATGGTGCTTCAGCAGTTTACGGTTCAGATGCGATTGCGGGTGTAGTGAACATTATCACCAAAAAAGACTTTGAAGGCTTCCAATTAGATTTTAATGGTAGCGGCACTGACAAAGGTGATGGTGAAAATGGTGATGTCAGTGCGCTATACGGTTTTAATACCGATGGTGGTAATTATACCTTTGGTGCAGCGTATTCTGAACGTCGAGGTGTAATTCAATCTGATCGAGATTGGACTAAACCTGGTGCGAGTGGAATCATACCAACTGGTTCATTAGATGGCATGGTTCAAGACGCTAATGGTGATTGGGTTGCTCAAACTGAGACCTATGACTTCACACAAGATAGTTATTATCAAACTCCAAGTGAACGTCGCAGCTTATTTGCAAATATGACCCAAGAGTTGGGTAATGATGTGGTATTAACTGCTGATGCAATCTATACAAACCGCCGTTCTCATCAGCAAATGGCCGCTCAACCTGCACAGCTATATCTTGATGTCTGTGGTCAACCTGGTGTAGACCCTGCAAAATGTCTTACTATTGATAGTAAGATGACTGCTGCAGGGATTAAGCCTGATGAGTTTGGGCAAGTTTTCTATGCTAGACGTATGAATGACGTTGGTCCTCGTATTTATACTCAGGACACAGATACTTGGCGCTTGTCTGGTGGGTTAGCGGGTACTTTAGATGTTCATACAGGTATGAATTGGGATGTCACTTATACCTTTGGTAAAAATAAAGCAGAAACCGCAGTAGAGAATTCTATCAATGCTAATGATATGACTAATGCTATTTATGCTAACTCTAGTGCTTGGTTAAGTGGTGCACCACTTACACAAGCGATGAAAGATAGTGTTGGTTATACTGAAGCTGCAAATGGCGGTAATGAACAGCAAACATTGTCAGCGGGATTAAATGGTGAGTTATTTGATCTAAAAGCAGGTGCTGTTGGCTTTGCTATTGGTGCTGAATATCGCCGTGAAAGTGGTTTCTATAATCCGGACCCAATTGTAATTGCTGGTGAAAGTACTGCTGCACAGCAAGACCCAACAGATGGTAACTATAACGTTGTCTCTGTTTTCCAAGAAGTCAGTGTACCATTTACCGAAAAATTAACGGGTGAATTTGCACTGCGTTTAGATGATTACTCGACTTTCGGTAAAGCAACCACTTGGAAAATTGGTTTAACTTATACAGCTACCGATGACCTGATGGTTCGTACTGTGGCAGCGACAGGTTTCCGCGCACCAAGTGTTGCTGAATTATATGGTGGTAACTCAGGATCGTTTGATTATCTCACCAATCCTTGGTTATCTGATGATGAGCAACCAGGGCAAATACTGGTGAATCGTACTTCTGATCCAGATTTAAAACCAGAAGAGTCTGAGTCTTACACCGCTGGTCTAGTATATTCACCAAGCTATATCGAAGGTATGTCTGTGACATTAGATTATTGGCGCTTCAAAGTCGATAATGCAATCGCCCGTTTAGATACTCAGGCTGGTTTAGATGATTGTAAAAATGGCATAATGTCCGCATGTGAAACTTTTAATATTACCCCTCAGGGTGACTTGCGTAATCTAACCAATGCATTGACTAACGTAGGTTATCAAGATACTAGCGGTATCGATTTTAACTTAGCTTATAACTTTGAAGCCTTGGGTTTAGACTGGAAAGTCAACAACGACACGACATATTTGTTGAATTTCGAGCAAGATAATAAAGATTATACTGATACTATCGATGGTAATTTTGGCGCTTACGCTAAAGTACGTAATAACTTTAGTCTTTCAGCAGGTCAAGATGACTGGAGTGTTATGTACTTCAACCGTTATATTGGTGAGATGACTGATTTAGCAAAAGGCTATGATGTTGACTCAATTCTATACCATAACATCTCAGGTACATATCATATTAATGATATGACAACCGTTAGTTTAGGCGTTAAAAACTTTACTGACGAAAAACCATCACGTGTCTCAAACGGTAGCGATGGTGGTACAGTTCCAGAAGTTTACGATACTATCGGTCGAACCATTTATGGTGGTGTAACAGTTAAGTTCTAAATTTAAACCTTTAATTTTTAAAAGCGCCTTAGGGCGCTTTTTTATTGCCGAAAGGGAACGAAGTATTTGTTATCGAACTTGACATCATTACTCGGATCACATTTTAACTGTAACTTCTCTTTACGTGTGTTTTAGGACTAGAGACACCTGTATAGCTATGGTAATATAAATGATATCGATTCTCGTTTGGATATTAAGGATGAGTAAAATACTTTTGGTCGATGATGATCCCTTGTTCAGAACTTGGTTAGCTGATGCCCTTATTGCTCATGGGCATGAAGTGGAGTGTGCTACTAATGGTTTAGACGGGCTAAATCGTATTCGTGCTGGTTTTGCAGACGTGATCATGCTTGATTTAGTGATGCCACAGATGAATGGATTTGAGGTATTAAAAGCCCGTGAGTGTTCAACGCCTGTTATGATGCTTTCAGCCCGAGATAGCGAAGATGATCGCATTATGGGTTATGAGTTGGGGGCTGATGATTTTTTAAGTAAACCATTTAGTATTAAGGAGTTGATCGTTAGACTGGGTGCACTGGAGCGCCGCCTACATTCACATCGGATCATGCAGCATAAAACCGAACACTCCCAAGTTAAATCGGTTAATTTTGATGAAACTAGCTATCGCATTACAATTGGTAATCGCGGGGTCGATCTTACCCAAACTGAGTTTCGACTCTTTAAGTATTTATTCGACCGCAAGGGGCAGGTGATTACGAAACAGGAGCTTCAACGTTCAGTTTTACAAAAAGATCTTGGACGCTTTGATCGTAACTTGGATATGCATATCAGTAATACAAGACGTAAACTCGCGAAAACCAGTTTACCGCGTAATTTGATTAATACCGTGCGTGGGCAAGGTTACAGTTTTACGGTTTAGGCTTTTGTCCGACACAAGGCGGGATTGACTGCTCGCTGTCATCGGTTAATAAAAAGCCGACTGATTTCACATTAGCTGAAAATACTGGCTTTCATTTTCACCTCACGCGGTTTTGGTTTATTCTATCGGGCATAAATTATGGGTGTAGCATGTGTCATCAATAGCCCTCACATGAATAAACGAGTAGGAATCATTATGCGGATCAGTGCCAATTTTGATGGTGGAAATATCCAAGTAGTCAATCTTGATAATAAAGATGATATTCAACTTGCGATCCGCCCCGATGCCGGTGGCGAGTTTTATCAATGGTTTAATTTTCGATTTGAAGGTAGCGTTGGCCATCAATACACGTTAAATATCATTAATGCAGGTACCGCTTCTTATCCAAAAGGCTGGGAGAATTATCAAGCTGTTGCCAGTTATGATCGCCAGCACTGGTTTCGTGTGCCGACACAATATCAAGATGGCACATTAACTATTCAACTTGAGTTAGATTGTGATGCAATCCAACTAGCCTATTTTGCACCTTACAGTTACGAACGCCACTTAGACTTGCTCAGCAGTGCTCAATTGCATCCTGATGTTAATTTAGAGCATTTAGGCTTAACCTTAGATGGTCGAGATATCACGCTTGTGAAAGTGGGTAATGATCATCCTTCCAAGCGTAATATTTGGATTACAGCCAGGCAGCATCCTGGCGAAACTATGGCTGAATGGCTAGTTGAAGGCTTAATTAACCGTTTACTTGATAATGACTGCCCAACAGCAAAATCTCTACTTGATAAAGCAAACTTTTACATTGTGCCCAATATGAATCCCGATGGTAGTGTTAGAGGGCATCTTCGTACCAATGCGGTAGGTGTTAATCTTAATCGCGAGTGGCAAAGCCCAAGTTTAGAAAAGAGTCCTGAGGTTTATCATGTTGTAAATAAGATGAAACAAATTGGCGTCGATTTATTTTACGATGTGCATGGTGATGAAGGTTTACCCTATGTATTTCTTGCTGGCTGTGAAGGCGTACCGACATATAGCGACAGATTGGCACAGTTACAGGCCGATTTTAGTCAAGCATTAACTTTAGCCAGTGCTGATTTTCAAACTCAATTTGGTTATGCTAAAGACGAACCGGGTCAGGCTAACTTAACCGTGGCATCAAATTGGGTAGCACAAACCTTTGAATGTTTATCCAATACACTTGAAATGCCATTTAAAGACAATAATAACTTACCCGATCCTTTTGTTGGCTGGTCGCCAGAGCGTAGCATTTATCTGGGTGAAGCCTCGTTAATCGCCATGCTGGCTGTTGTGGATAAATTGAGATAAATGAGGCGGATATGGCATTAATTGAATGTCCTGTATGTCGTAAGCGTATGTCCAGTAAATCGAGTGCTTGTCCACATTGTCAGGCAAAAACGAATGGAGACAATGAGTCCTTATCGAGGATTAGCCATATTCAAAAATCCAGCAGTTTAATGAACCAGAGTTTTATTGCGATGACACTGTTTATTGCTGGCGTTGTGATCTGGTTTTGGGGAGGTGAGCCTGCCGAAGGGATGCGTGCAAATATCGCCGGTATCTGTTTTGTATTCGGTTTTGTAGGTTACCTCGTGACTCGAATAAGAATTGTGTTACATAAACGGAAAAGTGTATGACTGACATAAATCAAGTGATTGACCAAATGCCCCTCGAAGTCTATGAAAGATTGCGTAGCGCAGCAGAGTTAGGCAAGTGGGAGGATGGCACTGTATTGAGTGAAGCACAACGTGAATCAACATTGCAAGTGGTCATGCTTTATCAAGCTCGTAAGCTTGATCAGACAGAACATTTTACAATCTCAGCCAATGGCAAAATTAACGAATTGTCTAAAGCGGAATTGAAAAAACAATTTCGTGGCGAATCGATTGCCGAGTTCAAAGTTCAAGATCTCTAATCTTGTCGCTACAGCCACTGTAAATGGTGGCTGTAGCATAGATTTGATTACAGAAAGATTCTGCACATAAGTCGTGTGCGCTAACCGTGATAAAGTTGATTTTCAGCGTCATTTATCAGTAGTGATTAGAAATGGTGAATCCAATCGTACTTTTTTTCATTAATCACTATCGAGTACAACAATTTCTCAAAGATGCTATCTAAGGTGCTATTACCCTCCTTAAGACAGTGGTATAAATAAGCCCAAATTTCCCTACACGCGAACATTTAGGACAATAGTCATGATTTTCTCTCAAGTAGTACTCGCTCCTGCAGATCCAATTCTTGGTTTAACAGATACCTTTAAGGCAGATCCTCGCCAAGATAAAGTGAACCTTGGGGTGGGCATTTATAAAGATGAAGCAGGACAGACCCCCGTATTAGCGTCTGTTAAAAAGGCCGAGGCATTGCTTCTTGAGCAAGAAAAGACAAAAAACTATTTAGGTATTGAAGGCGTTATTGCCTATAACCGCGTTGTACAAGAATTATTGTTTGGAGAATCGAGTGAGCTAGTTGCTTCTGGCCGCGCCGTTACCGCACAGGCCCCTGGAGGTACTGGTGCATTGCGTATTGCCGCTGAGTTCTTATTGCGTAATACACCCTCTCGTACCGTGTGGGTCAGTAATCCTACTTGGGCTAATCATCAAAACATTTTCGAAACGGCGGGTTTGACCGTTAGAGAATACGGTTACTACAACGCAAATGCTCACGATATTGATTTCGATGCCATGATGACAGATATCTCGGCTGCAAATGCAGGCGATATTATTCTACTACATGGTTGCTGCCATAATCCGACGGGGATTGATTTAACCTTGGCTCAGTGGAACTTAGTTGCACAATTATGTGCAGATAAGAAACTGGTTCCCTTGTTCGATTTTGCCTATCAAGGTTTTGGAGTCGGGATAGAAGAAGATGCGGCAGGTTTACGTTTAGTGGCATCTAAGGTACCTGAACTGCTTATTGCTAATTCCTTTTCTAAAAACTTTGGTTTGTACAATGAACGTATTGGCGCTGTAACAGTGGTTGCCGAAAATGCAGATGCGGCTGAACGTGCTTTCAGCCAAGTGAAACGTACTATCCGTGCAAATTACTCTAACCCTCCTGCACATGGAGCCTTAATTGTAAGCACGATTTTAGGCGATGCATCCTTAAAAGCGCAGTGGGTACAAGAAGTCACTGAAATGCGTGAACGTATTGCGAAAATGCGCACGCTGTTTGTTGATAGTTTAAAGGCCGAAGGTGTGACGCAAGACTTTAGTTTTATTTCTCGACAAAGTGGTATGTTTAGTTTTTCAGGTTTAAATAAAGCACAAGTTGCACGCCTCAAAGATGAGTTTGGTGTCTATATTGTTGGCTCAGGACGCATCAGTGTTGCTGGAATGACGAAAACAAATATGCCAGTGATTTGTAAAGCTATCGCTCAAGTGATTTAAGCGGCAAGACAGCACATAGTAATAGTAGAAGGACAGCAAATGCTGTCCTTCTTCATTAGTATGGGTTAAGAGGCGAGAGGATGCATTGTCAGATCCAATTTTAGACGTAGCAATGCACTTAATGCTTCCCGAAGACCTGCGTGATCGTGCAGATTGGGGTTATGATGATTCTTTAAAGGGAAGTCATTAATAAATGAACCTAAGCGAATTTGATCACCATGGCGTAGCACTTGGCTTATAACAGGACGACCAATAACCTGGTGGCACCAAGAGATCCGCTGTTCTAGGCTAAATTGACCCGCAGGAGATAACTCTGGATACAAATTATCGATAAAGATTATCTGTGCTTTAGTTGCGGCTAAACTTTTAGCGAAACGTGGTAACAGTAGCGGTGGCATGATACTGGTTAAAAAGCTACCTGGTCCTATGATAATTAAATCCGCATTAAGTACGGCCTGACAGGCTTCAAAAGTCGCATCTACCTGTGGTTCAAGACACAATGCGATAGGTACATCCGCCATACTATCTACATTCGTTTCACCAAAAACCTTACTCCCACAGGCTTGGATTGCGACTAAATGAGTCGGCTGCTCTGACATAGGGATAAGTTGAGTTTCAATATTCAATAAGCTACGAATAAGATTAACGGCTTCAAGCGGTCGAACACAAAGCTGATCGAGTGCTAGCAAAATAAGGTTGCCTAAATTATGGCCACTCAGTTCAGTTTCACCTTGAAAGCGATATTCAAATAGTTCAGAGCCAATGGAAGGGCGGTTAGCTAGGTGAGAAAGGCAGTTGCGAAGATCACCCCATGCAATGCAATTTTGTTGTGCTCTAAGGCGACCTGTTGATCCTCCATTATCAGTGGTGGCCACAATTCCCGTAAGGCGTTTACCTAGAAAATCAAGCGAAGAGAGCACTCTTCCTAAACCATGGCCTCCACCTATGGCAACGACATGATTAAATTGATTTAACATTTGATATTGCATATGGGTTGTTCCTTCCTGAATACCCTAAAAAATCCTGCTTTGTCACTGGGTTATTTCCATGCCATAGATGGTCAATGCTAAGGTTGGAGGTATGTTATTACTCAAGTCACAACTTGAGCCCAATGGGGAACCTTAGTATAAAAGCTCAGTCAAAAGCATGCACTAAAAATTAGTTTCAATACAAAAATACTCAATGGGTTATACATTAGCTATCAATATTTTTGGTCGTGTTAAAAAAAGAGGTTAACAGTACAAATTTCATTTAATTCAATATATGACATATAATCTGGCGTTTATTTTACCATTACAGGTAGCTATTCCTAAGGTGACTTATTGAAAACAGGTAGAGTTGGTTCATTTACATTGGCGTTAGCCATAGTGATATTAGCGATTTTTTCGTTAAGGGTTTTGCTCATTCCTGAGGTGAGTCAGCCAGAGTCCATTACCAGTCAATTGGAACGCGCTGTTACTCCTGTCACTCAAATCCCTGACTTTTCGGGAATAAATGATATAACGGAAAAAAAGAAAGCTTTTTTTGACTTTTTACGCCCGATTATTCAACAGCAAAATGCCATCATTGAAGAGGAACGTGATTTAATTAGTGATGCACTGACTGAGCTGGAGAATGGCGGTACTCTTTCATCGTCACAGTTAACACAATTAAATATGCTGTGTGATAAGTACCAATATGCAGCACGTAATATCGATATTAAATCTTTGAATAGTTTGCTAAAACGAGTAGATATTGTTCCTGAGTCGATGGTACTTATTCAAGCTGCAAATGAATCAGGATGGGGGAGTTCACGTTTTGCACGCGAAGGATTTAACTTTTTTGGGGAATGGTGCTTTTCAACAGGCTGCGGCATAGTTCCTTCATCACGTGGCTCAGGAAAAATGCATGAGGTAAAAGTATTTTCATCCGTTGATGCCTCAGTGTCATCTTATATGCGTAATTTAAATTCAAACCCTGCTTATGCTTTATTTCGTTCAATCCGCGCTGATTTACGTTCACAAGAAGTAGAACCAACAGCCAATCAACTCATCTATGGGTTAGTGAATTATTCTGAAAGACAAGAAGCTTATATCGATGAATTACTCGATATGTTACGTCATAATGAAAAATATTTGGTAAATGCTGATGCTTAAGAAATACTTATTTATTGGGTTATACTTTTTGGTTGGTGCAGTAAATGCAGAGACAATATCTCTTGAATATAAAGGCTTTTATGATAGGTTAAAACAAGTCGCTAAAGGTAATTTTCAATTGGTTGAAATAGCATTTAGTGTGCCTATACAACAAAATTGTGTCATTCAGAGTGGTACAATTTCCAGTGAAAAAAACTCAACGCCATTAACTTATACCAAACAACAGCGCTTATTTATTCCTTTAGATGATGATTTAAAAGATCAACGCGCTTTGGTTAACTTAGTCTTTGAAGGTGCTGCTAAAGAGTGTGGTATTACAATGCAGGTTAGGGCAAAACAGGCCTTAGCTGAATACGATAAAGCACGTTTACAACAAATTACCACTGAAATGGACCGTCTACTTGGAACAATGCAAGGCTTTCCTATGCGTTATTTTAAGGCTCCAATAGCCGGGTTGAATTTTGAATTTATACCAGAACAAGACATTTATGCCGTACTTGATGGCAGAGAACAAACGATAAAAGGGAATTTTAAATTAACAACATCCGAGCTAGAAAATCTCAGTATGTTAAAATTTAGTCAGCCGCCAAATGTTGTCAGTCCTTGGGTAAAATAACATTATTTCACCTAAAATTATGACCAAAAAGCCCACATTATGTGGGCTTTTTAGCTTAAAGCATGGTTTGCTTTAGTGGATATTGTTTAAGCTTCATAAAAGCTGACAACATCGATACGCTGCGCAGCATCTAAATCGATATGACCGCTGTTAGCAATATCTAGAAAATCGAAGGCGGGTAAATCAGCCTCGGCAACGTCACCAGTCATTGGTACATTGGGATCGCGCTTTAAAGAAATAAAATCAAACTGTTCACGATCGACACCCTGTGATGGAGCCGTGTTCTGCATGGCAGTAAAAATGGTTTCAATACGGCCAGGATATTGTCGATCCCATTGATTAAGCATATCTTTAACCGCGGCACGTTTTAAATTTTCCTGTGAACCACAGAGATTACAAGGGATGATTGGAAACTGTTTAAGCTGTGCATATTCCTCTAAATCTTTCTCACGACAATAGGCTAGGGGCCGTATCACAATGTTGGCGCCATCATCAGAAAGTAATTTAGGGGGCATTGCTTTCATTTTCCCGCCAAAAAACATATTTAGAAACAGGGTTTCAATGATGTCATCTCTATGGTGACCAAGAGCAATTTTAGTTGCACCAATACGTTGTGCAAAGCCATACAGCGTACCACGGCGAAGACGAGAGCACAGTGAACATGTTGTTTTGCCCTCAGGGATCTTATCCTTCACGATAGAATATGTGTCTTTTTCGAGGATATGATAAGGCACCTTGAGTTTATCGAGATAAGCGGGAAGAATATCCTCTGGGAAGCCTGGCTGCTTTTGATCTAAATTGACGGCAATAATTTCAAATTGAATAGGCGCGCGTTGCTGTAAATTCATTAGAATATCGAGCATAGCATAACTGTCTTTGCCACCACTTAAGCAACACATAACACGGTCGCCATCCTCAATCATATTGTAATCTGCGATGGCACTCCCCACCTCACGACGCAAACGCTTTTGTAATTTATTAAGACGGGTGGTGTGTTTTTTCGATAATTCTTCAGACATAGCTTCCAACATAAAAAAGCGCCCAGTAACTGAGTTTCAGGGCGCGTATTATTCCAGCTATCTCATGCGGGGTAAAGAGCCGTGTAGTTTAGGTTTCTTCTAAGGGGGATTTATAACCATCGGGTTTGATAGCCAGTAAGTCGCAATTGATGCTATCGATAACATGCTCAGCCGTATTACCAATGAGTGCGGCTGAAAATCCTGTTCGCCCTACGGTTCCTAGGATGACTAATTCAGCATCTAACTGAGCAGCAAGATCAGGTATAACATCTTCAGGTAACCCCTCTTTCACATGACAGTGATTGCTATCGATACCATAGGCATTCGCGAGATAACTAACACGATCTTCATGTTGGATACGGATAGTATTGTTATAGGTCTGTGCATCAAAGTCTGGTAATTCAATGGCTAAATTAACGGGTGTGCCAGGGTAGCCATTAACTAAATGCACCTCAGCGGCAAACTTAAGCGCAAGATCTTTTGCATGTTCAATAATTTTACCATTGAGCATTTGATGATCGGTATCTTCGGTAGCCACATTGACGGCACACAGAATTTTGCCTGCAGCAGGCCAGTCACGTTCTTTAACCATGAGCACTGGAACAGGTGCTTTACGCATTAAATGCCAATCAGTTGGTGTAAAAATGACCGCTTTGAGTTTGTCATGGGCATGAGTGCCCTTAACAATCAAATCATAGTGGCCAGCGATGGCGTGGTTAATAATGCTTTCAAAAGGACGATTGTGCCAGATTACTTGGGTATCAATACTGAGCTGTAAATGACTGTATGCGGCAAGCAGATCTTGAATCCAAGCCAAGCGTTGATCGATAACGCCTTGACGCATAGCTTCACGTTCTTGGCTCGATAAAATCGATGTCATTTCATAGGAGAAATCAAAAATAGAGAGAAACACAGTCACATGGGCGTTACTTTTACTGGCCAAGGTTACCGCACGGGCGAGTGCAACTTGATTTTCGGTAGTAGGGTCTACTACAACCAGTATTTTTTGATAATCCTTCATAACATGTTCCTTTAGTCATAGGCTCAGATTCATCATGAGCCTTTGGCAGTTAGCTGTATTGTTCTAGATCAAAACTCATTTAAAAAACAGCGTCTAAGCATCCAATATCCTACTTTATTGACATCACTATAAATGATCATTTTCTCTTTCACTTAATCTGCAACGAGCAATTTACTTATCTTGCAATTCGGGAATTCCCGGCGAGTAGGTTAAGTTCTTGATGATCAACAATAGTGATGTACTTTCCTTTCACTTCAATTAATCCTGATTTTTGAAAACGGCCTAATAAACGGCTAATCGTTTCGACGGTTAAACCAAGATAGTTACCAATATCACCTCGTGTCATAGTGAGACGGAATTCTTTCGGTGAAAAGCCACGATTACCAAAGCGATTGGCTAAATTACTGATAAAAGCGGCAAGGCGTTCTTCGGCATTCTTTTTGCTGAGTAGGAGGATCATTTCTTGATCGCTCATGATCTCATTACTCATTAGACGCATAATTTGTTGACGCAACTTAGGCATAGTACCTGAAAGCTCATCAAGAATATTAAATGGGATTTCACAAACCATAGATGTCTCAAGTGCTTGTGCAAAACTTTGGTGCAGTTGGGCGTGAATACCGTCAAAACCAATCACATCACCAGCTAAGTGAAAGCCTGTGATTTGCTCATCCCCTTGTTCGGTAATGGTATAACTCTTAATAGTACCGGAGCGAATGGCAAAGAGAGATTTTAACGGATCTCCCGACTTAAATATTTGCTCGCCTTTTTGAATGGGTTTTTTACGCTCAATAATATCATCAAGTTGATCAAGCTCATCTGCGTTGAGGGTAAAAGGAATACAAAGGGTTCCCATACTGCAATCGTGACAATGGATTGCGCACCCGCTGGCTGCAGGACGACGATTTTTATTTTGTTCTATTGTCATGTCGGTTCTCAAGTTTATCCACTGAAGCCATGTTAAACCAATTCACTCACTTGGGCTAGTTTAGCTGCGACAGTGCGATATATAAAGTTTGGCCACCAAAGGCAACTAATAGTAAACCACTCAATAGTCTAACCGTTTTCTTTTGTACCCAAACAGCAAGGTGTTTAGCAGCCACACCAGCACTTAACAATGAAGGTAAGGTGCCTAAGCCAAAGGCTAACATGATTAAGGCACCTTGACTTGCAGAGCCTGAAGCAACCGACCACGTTAAAGTGCTATAGACAAGACCGCAGGGGAGCCAGCCCCAAATAAATCCTGCCATTATCGCTTGGCTCGGATTTTTGATGGGGACAAGGCGCTGAGCTATGGGTTTTAGATACTGCCACAACCATTGCCCGACACGCTCAATTTGCACTATTCCGACCCAAATTTTAGCGATATACAACCCTGTTGCTATCATCATTAGTCCTGCAATGACCCGCAAAACAATGAGATAAGTATCGAGTTCGAATAAATAACCAAGACCTGCCGACGATGCACCAACCAAGCAACCTGCTAAGGTATAACTCAAAATACGACCTACATTGTAACTTAGTAAATACTTGAGTTGATGCGTCAGTAAATTCCCCGTCTTTGGATGGGGGATTTGGGCTGAGAAAGCCCCCACAAGACCACCACACATACCAAAGCAATGTGCTGCGCCCATTAATCCAACCAGAAAGGCACCGGTGACATTGTACTCGATCACAAAGGCATGCCTTTTTGTTGTTTTTTGATTGCTTGCAGTGCTGCGATATCATCAAGTTCTGCCGATGATTGAGTAACTGCCGTTTCTGTATTATTTGGTTTGTCAGTATTTTCATCAAACAGTATAGAAACACTTTGACGGTCAAGATCGTCAAATTGCTCAGATTTAACCGCCCAAAAAAAGACCATTACAGCGATGGCGACAAAGATCATGGCAATGGGGATAAGCACATAAATAATTTCCATAATGACCTCTTACTATTCCGATTAAACTGTCTATGATGATCACACTTTTACGCGTAATAATCTCAAACTATTACCAACAACAATTAAAGAACTTGCTGACATGCCTATTGCGGCAATATAAGGTGCCACATGGCCTGTAACAGCTAACGGTAAAATAAGTGCGTTATATCCTAAAGCCCAAGCGAGATTTTGTTTAATGATTTGCGTGGTCAGTTTGGCGACCGCGACAGCTTGGGTGAAGCGAGAAAGGTGATCCCCAAGTAGGATCAAATCTGCACTGTTTTTAGCAATCGCACTCCCACTGCCCATAGCAACAGATAGATCAGCACCAGCAAGTACTGGAGCATCGTTAATGCCATCCCCAAACATGGCAACTGTTGAGGTTTTTTGGAGTTCAGTTACTAAAGCAAGCTTATCTGCTGGTGTTAAACCACTATGAACGTCTTCAATCCCTAACTCTTTTGCCAGTTGATATACGTGACCAGAATGATCACCACTGGCAATGCTAACACTGCAACCCTGTCTCTTTAACTGTTCAACCGTTGTTTTACTGTCAACGCGGATATTGTCTTTAATTTCAAAACTGGCAATTAAGTTATATTTTCCATCGTTCAATCGCGCTAACCAAATTTGTTGTATCGGGTTAGTGCTGCTGATATGAGCATCGGTAAACAATGCGTTGCCAATACGATACTCAATACCATCAATCGAACCTTGTATACCAAACCCCACAGTATGGTGTACTTGTTCTGCTGTGAGAGTAGGCTCAGCAAATACGGCAAACGCGGCAGCAATTGGGTGACGAGAGCCGGCTTCTAATGCTGCGGCGATAGCAAGAACGCGGTTCCTATCACTATCTGCAAGACATTCAACTTGACCAATAGATAACGTGCCACAGGTGAGGGTGCCTGTTTTATCGAAAACAACATGCTTAATCAGTGGGAGTTTTTCGAATACTCCGGCTTTGCGGGTAATGATCCCAAGACGGGTAAAAATAGCGGTAGCACAGGTAACTGCTGTCGGGGTTGCCAGGGCCAAAGCGCACGGACAAGTCGCAACGAGCACAGACAGCGTGACCCAAAAGGCATCATCAGGGGAGATCTGATGCCACACTAAGTAGGTAATAGTGGCGATAGAAAGAATGGTGCCTGAAAAGTAACGTGATAACTTATCAGCAAGTAATGCAACCGCCGGCTTAGTATTAGAAGCAAGCTCTTGTAGGCGAATAATCTCAGCAACCAATTGATCTTGTCCAAGTGCAGACACCTTCACTGTGATGGGTTGGTCGATATTAATCGTTCCCGCATAGACTTTATTATCAATATTTTTTTCAATTGGCATTTGCTCACCAGTAAGCATGGCCTCATTGATACTCGTGTGGCCGCCAACCACCACACCATCAGCAGCGACCATTTCCCCCGGTTTCACAAGGATCACATCATTGAGGCGTAACTTTTTGGCGGGGATTTCTTCTTGGCCTTGCTCTGTAACAAGATGTGCTGTCAGTGGGACTAGTTTGTGTAAGTTACTGGAACTAACTGAAGCCTTTTGTCTAGCTTTCTGCTCAAAATAACGCCCCAACAATAAGAAGAAGGTAAACATAGATACGGATTCAAAATACACTTCGCCGGTGCCATTCACTGTGGCAAAACAGCTTGCAGTATAGGCACCACCAATGGCGATGGAGACAGATACATCCATATTGAGCTTGCCACTAAGTAGGGTACGAATGGCGCTAAAATAAAAAGGTTGAGCAGAATAGAGCACAACTGGGGTCGCAAAAATCATACTAACCCAGCGGAAATAATCGCGATATTGCACATCTAAGTCAGTGAAATAGCCCGTATACAATGCAAGAGCAAACATCATGACTTGCATTGTAGCAAAACCGGCTAACCCTAAGCGCAGTAAAAATTTACGGCTATTTTGTTGGCTGCTGCGTTCTTGTTCATCAACTTGATAAGGAGCTGCTTGATAGCCAATGCGACTAATTTGGGCAAGGATATCGCTGAGTTTTATTTTATGTTTATCCCAACTGATCATGGCTCTTTGAGTTGTCGAATTGACAAGTACTTGTGTTATACCAGACAGTTGTTTGACTTTGTGTTCTATTAACCAGGCACAAGCCGCACAGGTAATACCATCAATTGACAGCGATACTGATTCAATATTATCTTCAGAATGCACAAAATCTTGCTGTACTTCAGGTAAATCGTAAGCACTAAATTGGTTTAATGCATCAGGAACAAGGGCTGTTTGCTTATTTCCAGGTTCAGTTCGAAACTTGTAATAACTGAGCAATCCTGCATCAACAATCGCCTGTGACACCGCTTGACAACCGGGACAGCACATTAGCTCATCGCGATCATTTATACGGGTAATAAACTGGTGGCCCGTGAGTACGGGCTCATTACAATGGAAACAACTTGGATGTGTCATAACAATTCTTATTCAACTACAACTAATTCAACCACAACTGGATACTATCTTTTAATTCAACACGTTGGTGAATTCGCCATTTGCCATCGTAGCCCTCGAGACGCACTTCCCAAGGGCCGGTTAATGTGGTGGGGATAGTAATGCGATACACATTACTGGCATCGGCCGTTGCGGTCAGTTTTATGTCTCTTTCGGCAATAGTTGGATGATAAAACTCGACTTTCAAGGCTGCTTGGTAAGATGGGCCACCTTGTTGTGTCAACAAAATCTCATTATTAGCTTGTTCAAGTGAAAAGTTCATGCCTATTTGTTTGGCGTATTTCACTTTACTCAAATCCATGTTAATGGCTTTACCATCTTTATAATAATCTTCAGCGACAAGTGAATCTGAGTTGGAAAGGGCAATTTTTAGCGTGGTAAAACTTGCAACGACTGCGCATAAAGGAAGAATAATTAAAAACCAAGGCCAGAATTGTTTATACCAAGCTTGTTGTTCAGTCATATTAATACCCATTTGAAAATTTGTGCCATTTTACCGTTAAAAGGCAGGTTTAGCACTTTAAAAAAAAGGCCTCGATACTCTCGAGGCCTTAGTATTACTTATATCTAATTACTTGTTTGATAAGCTATAAACATAAGCAGTGATCACATGAACTTTTTCTTCACCGAGAACATCTTTCCACGCAGGCATAACGCCTGAACGACCATGTTTGATACTTTCTTCAATCACGCCGCGGCTACCACCATATAACCAAATATCGTCGGTTAAATCGGGGGCGCCCATGAATTTATTGCCTTTTGCGTCCATTCCATGACAGGCAAAGCAACCTTTCATGAATGAACCTTGCCCTTGAGCAGCCAGTGTCGCATCGTGCTCGCGGCCAGACAGTTTAACAACGTATTCTGCTAAGCCTGCAATTTCACTATCCTCGATTGGCAAACCACCTTTTGGCGGCATCATGCCATGACGGCCACTCATAATAGTGGTTTTGATTGTCGCTAAATCACCACCGTACAACCAATCGCCATCAGTAAGGTTAGGGAAACCTTTGCTACCACGCGCATCACTACCATGGCATTGTGCACAGTTTTGTAAAAACAAACGGCCGCCCACTTTTAATGCTTCTTGGTTTTTAACTAGTTCTTCTAGTGGTGTTGCCAAATAAGCAGCAAAAATAGGACCATATTTATCATCCGCTTGCTTTACTTCTTGATCGTACTGTACCCAACGGCCTTCTTTGTTCGCGAGTTCCACCGCTGCGGCTGAGTCGGCTTTTATACCTTTATCAGTACCAATACTTTGGTTTGCACTGCTCCAACCTAAGAGGCCTTGGTAATTACCTAAACCAGGATATAAGGCAAGGTAAATTAAACCAAAGACAATCGTGATATAGAACATGTAACTCCACCATTTTGGTAGTGGATTGTTCATCTCTTCAATACCGTCGAAGCTATGACCCATAGATTCGCCTTCTTTTACGTCAGTGGTGTTCTTAGAACACACTTTAAGTAAAATAAAACAACCTGCGATCACCACTAACGAGAGTACGGTAATCCAAATACTCCAGAAGCTACTCATCACTTATGCTCTCCTGAGTCCTTCGATTCCTTGTTTATTTCTTCGTCAGAAAACACAAGGTTAGCTGCTTCATCAAAGGATTTTTGACGACGCGAGCTATATGCCCAAGCAAATATACCGACGAAGGTCAGCATCACAATGATCGTTAAAATGCCTTGCAATGTGCCGTAATCCATATTTTGCCTCCTTATTTGAGTGCGTGACCCAAAGACTGAAGATATGCGATCAAGGCTTCCATTTCTGTCTTACCTTCTACAGCCTTTTGTGCGCCTGCAATTTCTTCATCGGTATAAAGATCATTACCCTTGTAACCGCCTTTATGCATGTTACGCAGAATAGTCATCTTATCGCCTGTCAGTTTGCCGTCTAACTTATTTTCGGCTAACCAAGGAAAGGCAGGCATATTCGATTGAGGAACGACAGCGCGTGGATCGATTAAGTGAACTTCATGCCATTTATCACTATAACGCCCACCGACACGAGCAAGATCAGGACCTGTTCTCTTAGAACCCCATTGGAAGGGATGATCCCATACTGACTCACCAGCAACAGAGTAGTGACCATAACGCTCAGTCTCTGCACGTAAAGGACGGATCATTTGGCTGTGACAGTTGTAACAACCTTCACGAACATAAATGTCACGGCCTTCAATTTGCAGGGCAGTGTAGGGTTTTAAGCCTTCAACAGGTTCAGTCGTATCCTTTTGGAAAATCAGCGGAGTGATTTCGACAAGGCTACCGAAACTGATAGCGATAACGGTAAAGATCGCTAACAAACCGATGTTTTTTTCAACTATCTCATGATTAAATTTCATCGAGTTTGCTCCTTAAGCCGCCGTTGGTTCAGCCAGTGCTGGCAATGAATCTTTTGAGGCTTTCACAGTACGAACAACGTTATATGCCATGATAAGCATACCGGTTAGGAAGAAACATCCACCGATGAAACGTACGAAGTAGAAAGGATATGAAGCTTCAAGACTTTCAACAAAGCTATAAGTCAATGTTCCATCAGCGTTTACTGCACGCCACATCAGACCTTGCATCACACCAGAAATCCACATAGACACAATGTAAAGCACTGTACCAATGGTTGCTAACCAGAAATGGACATTAATCAGTTTGGTACTGTACATACGGCCATGGCCAAATAACACAGGAACCAAATGATATAACGAACCAATAGAGACCATTGCAACCCAGCCTAGCGCGCCGGAGTGAACGTGTCCTACTGTCCAGTCAGTATAGTGAGATAAGGCGTTAACGGTTTTAATCGCCATCATCGGTCCTTCAAAGGTAGACATACCATAGAAAGACAGAGAAACAACGAGGAAACGCAATATTGGGTCGGTACGCAGCTTATGCCAAGCACCTGATAGGGTCATAATACCGTTGATCATACCGCCCCAAGAGGGAGCAAATAGGATCAGCGACATCACCATACCCAAAGACTGAGTCCAATCAGGTAATGCTGTGTAATGTAAATGGTGAGGACCCGCCCAAATGTACAGTGCGATCAGTGCCCAGAAGTGCACAATCGACAGACGATAGGAATATACCGGACGACCTGCTTGCTTAGGGACGAAATAGTACATCATTCCTAAAAAACCAGCCGTCAGTAAGAAGCCTACAGCATTATGACCATACCACCATTGCACCATAGCGTCGACAGCACCGCTATACATGGAATATGACTTGAATAGACTCACTGGTACTGCCATAGAGTTAACAATATGGAGCACCGCGACGGTAATGATAAAGGCGCCAAAGAACCAGTTCGCAACATAGATATGCGAGGTAGTACGTTTGACGATAGTGCCAAAAAACACTATGGCATAGGAAACCCATACAATAGTGATAGCGATATCAATTGGCCATTCCAATTCAGCATATTCTTTGCCTTGGGTAAAGCCCATAGGTAAAGAGATAGCTGCTGACAGAATGATGGCTTGCCATCCCCAAAACGTAAATGCAGCTAATTTAGGTGCAAATAGTCGGGTTTGACAGGTGCGTTGTACGACATAATAGGATGTTGCAAAGAGGGCTGATGTACCGAACGCGAAGATCACCGCATTGGTATGTAATGGTCGCAAGCGACTGTACGTTAACCAAGGTGTGTCAAAGTTCAGCTGAGGCCAGATTAACTGGGCCGCAATTAATACACCGACTGTCATACCAACAATACCCCACAAAACCGTGGTTAAGGCAAATTGGCGAACAATGGTGTAATTGTAATCAGCGCCTGTTGGCTGGGAATGGTTCATCATAATGCTTCCACTGCTTATTACTTTTACTTTTAGTAAAGACAAGCTTTACCTGTTATAAAATGACACAACATTGCTTCCCTATTAGGGTAATCAAGTTATGTCAATGCGTTATCCTTCATATTTGTGCTCAAATACAAGGTTTCGCAATGATACTTGAGCAATGTCAAAAAAGATACCAAAGAAGGGCTGTCGAAAGTTGATCTAGATCAACCTACGCTATAGAATGTTAACACATTGCATAATAAGGTTAATTTTTGTGCTTATGCGGCAATTCCTCGTATTTTTAACCATGGTATTCTTGCTTAATCTCACTGCTTGTAAAGAAAAGGTCGAGCACATCAGAGATAAGGAAAACTCCGATCCATCATTATGTGTTTTTTCTCAAGGTGAATGTGTAAAAACCATTGCAGGGATTAAACTGAGTTTCACTATCAACCCAAGTCATGCCCCGAGTGAAAAACCTTTAACATTAAATATATTATCTTCGGCTCCTATAAGTGATGTACACATTCGCTTAGAAGGGAGAGATATGTTTATGGGGATTATTCCGGTCAATGTGCGCCAAGTTGATGAAATGAACTATATAGGCCAAATGGTTTATGGTTCTTGCAGTAGTGGGTATATGGTCTGGCGTGGTTTTGTTAATTTCACTGTCAACGGAAAACCGCAAACGGCGATCTTTGATTTTCTTGCAGATAGCGATATTAACTAAGTGACCATAAAAAGGATGATCTCTGCATTTAGAGATCTTTCCAGTTTTCTTTCACTTGAACAAACACCTCAATATTCTGGATAAAAAGCTCGAGTAAATTGGGGTCAAAATGTTTACCTGCACCTTTTTGCATTTCAGTTAATACATCTTCTAATGGCCATGCAGATTTATAACAACGTGTATGGGAGAGCGCATCAAACACATCAGCAATAGCGACGATACGCGCAAAAATATGGATCTCATCTTGCTTTAGGTTAGATCGATAGCCTGAACCATCATATTTTTCATGGTGTTGAAGTGCAATAATGGAAGCAGCCTTAAGAATAGGGCGCTCAGAGTTGGCTAAAATTTGATGACCAATATTAGGGTGCTGACGCATGATTTGCCATTCATCATCATTTAACTTACCAGGTTTAAGTAACACAGCATCAGGAATCGCGATTTTACCAATATCGTGCATAGGTGATGCTCTACGTAGTAGATCTGCATCGTATTCATTTAATCCCGCCAGCAAAGCCAGTTGTGCACAATATTCAGCCATACGTTTAACATGATTTGCCGCTTCTTTAGAACGACTTTCTACTACATCCCCTAAACGGAGGATCAGCTCCGATTGAGTATCTTCTACCTCCTGATTAAGTAGCAAGTTTTCAAATGCGATCCCGACATTAATAGCAAAAATATCAATCAGCTTCTTATCAAGATCATCAATCTTATTAATACCATCCATATATAAGAGATTAATAAGACCACTTTTGGTTGGGAAATAACCCACAAAATAGTTATCTTCATACAGACAACGCTTCTGTGCTAAAGCACTACGTAGGAGTTTATCTATACGCTCTGGCAGTATCGTTTTAGCCGAACTATTCGCAAACTGTCCTGTTCCCGCCAGAATTTCAATGCCAGCACAATCCACATGACCACTAATTGCATCCATAGCATTACAACTTAGTAGGAGTGTTTCATTATCTAAGTTGAGGAGTGTAGCGACTTGAGTCAACAGGCCATCAGCAAACTTATGCAATGTTCTTAACTCAAATAACCCTGCAGTCGCTTCAAGTACACGCTCTAATCCCATACGATGACTTAATTGAGCGCGTCTTGCTTGTTCAATTTCCATAATATCGCGATAAGAACGCAGGGCAGAGTAGACACTGGTCATCAACTTACGGGAGTCCAACTCAGATTTTGCTTTATAATCATTGATATCATAATTGACTATCACATCTTCTTCTGGAGCTTGTCCAGGTTGCCCAGTTCGTAAGATTAAGCGAATTGTCTTATTATGCAATTCCTCACGGATCCATCTGATTAGTTCTAATCCCGCATGATCACTTTCCATGACAACATCAATAAAAGCTATTGCAATATCTTGTTCTTGCCTGAGTAATGCCTTCGCTTGCTCTCCGCTGTAGGCATTGATAAAAGAGAGTGCACGGCCATCTAGTCTAAAACGAGATAGCGCAAGTTTAGTTACAGTATGAACATCAGGTTCATCATCAACGACAAGCACCTTCCAAGGAGGACCACAGTCTGTGATGTCTGCCGATTTTTTACCCGAAAAAAGAGGATTTTTCTTTGCAATATCAATAAGCATCCAACACCTCTACCATATAAAAATATTGCGCACAGTAAGAGTGTAGTAGATACCTTTAAAGACGAGATAAAAATAATGAATAAAGTGAATTAAATAAGCACAGCTCATTTGTTGATAATAATTATCATTTGGTATTATTATAAATAAGCAAATTACTGAATGGACAAGAACAATGACTGAACGCATAAACTTATCAATTACGGAAAGAAAACTCGCTCAGTTAATCCATGATGGATACTTGTGTGCGGCTGACTTCTCATGCCTAGATTCTCAATCCAAGCAGAAAGTATGGCAACTTTGCCTTATCTGTTGTAAGAAGAGGATTTTTTGCAATCAATGTGCAAATCAAGATTGCTCCCAAATAGGGCTTCGGATTAGCACTAAATCGGGAGATATTTTATAGTGGTAAACATTTGACTACATTGCTTTAGTCATAAATCATCTTTGATGGTAGTAGGTCAATGTAACTTAGCTTGGTAATTTCTTTCATAACAATGCCAATGCGTTGATAGGTAATAATACTATCATTTATCAATTTAACATAATATACATTGTGCGCAGTTTTGTGTAAGAAGGCTTGGGATGCCGATAACGTCACTTATCGGCATTGGCGCGTCATTTCTCCTGCGCTCAGCCTTCGCTCGTCGGCATTCCACGCCATGCCTTAGCGATGTCTAAAAGGTTCTTCTGCTGTGACTCGTCGCAGTTCGCCTTGGCAATGTGGGCACTGGATAAATATCGAGTCAAAATCATCGTACCACCAAGGCTTATTACAGTTGTTGCACTGTAGCTCGGGCTTATCGTTGCGTTCAACCATGCTGTAGCCACCATCGTATGGGATTATTTGCATGATACAGTGTCCTTAAGTTGTTCTAGCGTGTCGTCCAGTTCGCCCAGTAACACGCAAGATTTGGCGACTAATTGCAGTTGAGCATCTTCAGGCGCTAGGCCTTTCAGTAAAAACTCGTTAATAGCCTGTATGTCGTTACGTAGCTGGATGGCGCTATTGATTAGTGATTCGTCCATGCTCATGCATCCTTATTGTTTGGATTGGCCATCATTCTTGGTGTTGATGATATTGATGGTGTTATTGGCGTGATTGTTAAGCCAAAGCGTTTTAGTTCAAGGCCACCAAAGTTGTTTACGACAAAACTAGAACTATCGATTTGATATTCACCCGCTGGATATGTCTTGGTGGGATCTTCAACTTGCAATTTCATTTGGACAGGAAATTTCCCGCCTAAATATGCGTAAGCTCTTTGCTCGTAAATGGTTCGCCCAGGCTTTCCGTCTTTTGGTGGCATGTTTCGGGCCGTTACGGTGACATCTTCCTGAAATACTTCGATTTTTAACATGACTATAGCTCCTATGCGTAGGCTTTAAATGGTAAAACATTGGATTGTGCAACGATGGGCAACTGATACCAGTGCGGGACGATTAGCGGTTTAACTTCAATGACTTCTGAACGCTTAAGTGTTGGGCACATGCGGCTTACATCGAACTGCTGGCCGATATCGATGCCAATAGCTTTTAGACGGGCTTTGTGTTCGTAAAATTGAGTAGATTTAAGGGACTTTCGTAAGTCTGCGCCATGCTGCCACATCAAGGCATAACATTGCGTTGCATTAGCTGCTTGACGGCTTTTCACTACGCCTAAATACATTAACTGGTCAGCTATGGTTTGGTGTTCATCGTGTGATATCTGGATAGTTTGCATGGCGTTCTCTATGTCATTTAGGTGCGGATAAAAGTCTTGTTCAGTTACTCGGCCATAAAACTGCAGCGTATGACGCTTTAGTAAGGCCTGTCTTAAGCTATGTTCTTCGCGTACAACACCTGTGTTTTCACAGTATTTAATTAAGTTTTCTAAGTAGTTAAGTCTATCGATGGGAACACCGGCTTTTTTACGGAGTTCTTTGTTTAGATGCCGCTGTAACTCCACGGCTTTGTTGTAGAGCTTGGTCATTACCCAAGTAGAACCCTCGCCCCAGTTGCACGTGTGGCCGTCAGGATAGAGCTTGGGTTTACGGCCTCTACCGATTTGCATCGATGACATACCACGGATAAATGAGGCCTCCTTGCCCTTGCCTACTTGATGGTTAACTGTCCAGTCGATAGCGGTAATTTCAGCGCCATTACCAACAAGTTGAGTGGTTTTGCCGTCTGGCGTTTGGCGGTATGAGATTTGGGTATTTTTGGTGAACGGTGGTAAATCATATTGCGCTAAGACGTGGTTAAAGATCGCCACGCATTCATCAAGCGTCTGCAGGCCAAAGAGGTTATCCATACGCTGCCAGCGAGAAGGATTGCCTTCCACCCTCACCCGCTGCCCATCACAACGAATGGTTAATTTGGTGCTGTATGACCCTTCAAGGATTTTTTGGTTAACCGATGGCGGCAAATGCTCACCCGTATCGAGTTCGAGCCGTTCAATGACATGCCGACCGACCAGCGGCAAATTGCCCTCTGGATGATCTTGTTGCATGAACAAACGGTCGATGAAAAACAATCTCTAAAAACCCTGTCAAGATGTTTCACTTAAATATTAGTTTATGTGAACAGGTATAAATATATTACATAATAATAGGCCAAACAAAAGTGGGTGTAAACTAATATTAAAGTAGGTGTCGATATGGAAAACTTAAACATGAGTATTGGTAGCGTACTAAAAGACAGGCGAATAGCCCTCAATATCAAGCAAGAAGATATTGCTGAACAGCTAGGATTAACTGTACAAACCGTAAGCAAATGGGAAAGGGATTTAACGGAACCTAAAGCTAGTCAAGTGACTCAACTGAGTAAGATTTTGAAGATTGCAGAGAAAGATATCTGTAGCGGAGAAATTAAGCATTTAAAAATGGATCCTCTGGAGTTTGTTCGGAGGGTCGGTATTTTGATGAATGAAGTACCACAGACAGAGTTACTCATTGGAATGCATGAGTATATTAATGATACGGAAGGTTTCATTGATATGCTTGCACGAGTTTCAAGTTATCCCTACGAACTCCTTGAAATGGAGTACGAACATAATAAAACAGAAAACGAAAAATTCCACGCCAAAATGAGCTTGCAGCTTATTGAGGAACATGGTCACGAGCCTTATGGCAGTGTTGAAGCGATGGAAAAAGTTAAGAAGCATGCAATGAAAGTCTTGGGCATGAATCCGGATGTCCGGAGTTAGTTTGGGTGTAACAGGAACCCAAACCTAAAACCCTGTCGGTCGGGGGGCGCTTCGCCTGCTCCCCCTTCCTCCCCAGACCCGTAAGCATGGACAGCACTTTACCGTGGGTTATCACGGTAAAGTTCGGGTGTCACTGAACCCGAACGCTTCGCGAGACTGTCAAAATGAGAGTAGAGTCCACTGTTAAAAGGACGTTAAAAGCGGCTTGGCAGGGAGAAAGCTCGGGGCAAAAAACGCCCCTATCAAAGGCGCTTAGCATTAAGGGACACGTCCCTTAATAATCCCAATTCGGTTACTATGTGGGGAAATTGAGGCACCATTTTAGGTGAATGAATACCATGTATGACTCGGACATCATTATTACCCCCAAAGAGCAGCTATTTATCGTGCGTTTGCGCTCTAGCCTACGCTCCACTTACATCACGTGGAGATTAGGTATCAGAACGGATTACTTGCTGCCTAGAGAGACATTCTACCGCCATAAACGGATTTTCTTGAAGGAGTACAACATCGACATAGGAAAGCCTTGTGTAGCCGTTCCTATGCACCTGTCAGACTAGTTAATATACATTGTGCGCAGTTTTGTGTAAGAAGGCTTGGGATGCCGATAACGTCACTTATCGGCATTGGCGCGTCATTTCTCCTGCGCTCAGCCTTCGCTCGTCGGCATTCCCCGCCATGCCTTAGCGATGTCTAAAAGGTTCTTCTGCTGTAACTCGTCGCAGTTCGCCTTGGCAATGTGGGCACAGGATAAAAATAGATGGAAACTCATCATACCAAAATGCTTTATTACAGTTGTTGCACTGTAGTTCTGGCTTGTCGTTGCGGTCGACGATGCTGGTACCACCATCATCCATCATAAGAAATTATTTGCATCAGGCAGTTTCCTTCACCAAGTGCAATTGACTGGCATCATATGCAGCAAGTGAACCATAAAGCGCATTTTGATGTGCAATAAGCTGGGCACTTAAATTCTCTGAAAGTAACTGAAACAAAGCCTGCTTTGGATCTTCTTATGCCTGCACTTCAAATCAATAACTAAGAAATAAGCACTAGAAATGCAAAAGGCCGCTAATTGCTTAGCGGCCTTTTGACTAAATATGGCGGAGGAGCAGGGATTTGAACCCTGGGTGGGCTATAAACCCACGCCGGTTTTCAAGACCGGTGCATTAAACCACTCTGCCACCCCTCCGAACGACGCGCATAATATAAGTAAGTCTATTAGCTGTAAAGCGCTAACTCTTAATTATGTGCCAATTGTTGTTATTCCACTCAATCCGCTGGATTTTGCTTCACATCAGACATAATACCTACACGAGCAGGATCTGGCTTAGTAAAATGTTTAACAACATCGCCCCACTCTTTCTGACTCTTAAGTATATAGCCGACTACAACTAAGATGGCGCAACATAGGATCCCCCAACCAATTGCTACTTCACCAAGGCTTGCCCACATAGCGACTAAGCTTGATGCACCAAAGGCAATACTGATCTGTAAGAAATTCTGTAATCCTGCGGCCTTAGCTGCATTTTGACTAAACTGCTGTAGCGCACTATTAACGACTATTGGGTAAATTGCACCATTAGCTGCCGCTAAAATAGAGAAAGAAATCAGCAGTGGGAAAATGGAGCCTGCGGGATAAATCAGCGTAAACATGATAATGGAAATAACACAGACCGCAAAAATCGATAATAGAATGTTCAGTGTTTGAGTTGCGCCAATACGTTTTATCAGTAACTTACTTGCATAACCACCGAAAATAAACATGATAGTTTGTGGAATGAAGCTTAGTCCTATTTCAGTCGCTTGATAACCATGCATTTCCATCACAATCGGCCACACAGTTAAATAGGCAAAGAAAGCACCAGAACAAGCGCCGAAGATCACTACGTTGCCTAAATAGCGGGTATTTTTCAAAATTTGCCCATAAGATACAGCGGCATGCTCACTATGTTTATGCTGATGCTTGTTGCTAGGTACAAAGTACAAAGTCATTAACACAAGCATAAAAGCGATAACACACAAGGAGATAAAGATTGCACGCCAGCCTAATTCGTTCAGAATATAAGCGCCAAGGATCGGTGCTAATGCAGGCGATAATGCAACCAGTGGCATAATGTTACTAAAAATACCTTGGGCTTTATCGGCATCATATTGTTCAACGACAATGGCTTGCCATATAACCCCTGCACTACAGGCACCAATGGCTTGGAAGAAGCGCGCGATATTGAGCATTAGGATAGAATCACTGTTGGCAATAAACACGCTAGCAATGGCAAATAAAACAAGGCCAAAGATCAGTGCCCAACGCTTGCCAATTTTATTGACTAAGGGCCCGTAAAGCAGTTGACCCAGTGCTAGACCTGCTAGGAAACAGGTTAACGACATTGCCACCTGCGATAGTGTGCCGCCCAATGAGCCTTCAATTGCTTTGAAAGCAGGCAAGTACATGTCAGTGGCAATAAAACCGAGCATGCTCAACATGGCCAAATAGAATAAAAACATAAAGAACTTTATGTTTACAAAGGTGTTACTAGACGTTTTCATAAAATAATCGGGTCGGATTGACTAAAGTGTGCAGTCTAATGACTTGTTAAATCTATTGGAAACGTTTATTTTTGACTTGTGCTATCAATTATTTTCATCAGAATGGACATCAGGTATGCTCTCAGAACAAGCGCTAGAACTCATTGATATTGTGGCTCGTGTAGGTAGTTTCACCGCGGCGGCGAATCGGCTACATAAAGTGCCCTCTGCCGTGAGCTATGCGGTCAAGCAAATAGAAGAAGAACTTGGCGTCATTCTTTTTGAGCGCCATCATCGCAGCGTGACCTTAACCCTTGCTGGTGAACATTTTGTTAAGCAGGCCAGAGCTTTGCTCACACAGATGGATGAGATGAAACGTGGCACTCAACGCGTCGCGAACGGTTGGCAACCTACTTTGTCCATAGCCCTTGATAATATCGTCCGCGCCGACAGGATCAGCGTATTAATTGCTGACTTTTATCGACACTTCCATGATATTGAATTGATTATTCGTATTGAGGTCTTCAACGGTGTTTGGGAAGCGCTCGCCACAGGCCGCAGTGATATTGCTATTGGTGCGACAACCGCAATTCCTGTTGGTGGCGTTTATCAGTATAAAGATATGGGGGATATTAAATGGGCCTTTTTAGTTAGCAAGAATCATCCTCTCGCCAATATCGATCGGCCATTAAGTGACGATGAGCTACGCCCTTTCCCTTCGATTTGTCTAGAAGATACTTCACGGGAAATTCCAAAACGCATGACTTGGCTCCTTGATAATCAGCGCAGGCTTGTTGTGCCTGATTGGATTAGAGCAATCAATTGTTTCCGTGAAGGTTTAGGCGTAGGTTATATGCCAGTGCATTTAGCAAGTGTGTTTATTAAAGCGGGAGCCTTAGTCGAGAAACAGTTAGAAAATCCCAAACTGACTAGTCCCTGTTGTCTTGCATGGAATGCCGATAAAATGTCACCAGCCCTCAGTTGGGTACTTGATTATTTAGGTGATACAGACAAACTTCATCGAGAGTGGTTAGCCTAATATATGTGTCTAAATTAACCATACTCATGGTCTGCTGTTATTTTTAATAAAATCAATATTAACAACTTGTTGTGTCGAACTGTGTACTTTTACCTATACCCTAAGTAAGGTATCATTAAATCGGCTCCACATCAGTGTAGGTGTATTACGGGAACTAAACCTTCCGTCAAAAATCAAAATGATCAGCTTAGCAATGTGTCAACGGAGAAGAATATGACTCAAGAAACACTGTACTCGACGAGTACGTCAACATTGGAAGTGAACAAACTTCTTAAAAACACTTATATGCTGTTATCGATGACGCTCGCTTTTTCTGCACTATGTGCAGGGTTGGCAATGATGCTCAATATCAGTCCATTAATGTCAATTGGCTTGTCAATTGGTGGTCTAGTGCTACTGTTTGTGACATTACGTAAAGCTGAATCTGCTGCGGGTATTTTCTGGATTTTTGCTTTTACAGGTATGGAAGGTGCATCACTGGGCTATATGCTAAATCACTATGCAGGTATGGCAAGTGGTCCACAGCTGATCATGCAAGCACTAGGTTTAACCTCAGTCATTTTTGTTGCCTTATCAGCTTATGCGTTAACCACTAAGAAAGATTTTTCATTTTTACGAGGTTTTCTGTTTGCAGGTTTGATTGTTGTCATTGCTGCTGCGGTAATTAATATTTTTGTGGGCAACAGTGTCGCCTTTATGGCCATTAACGCAGGGCTTGCGCTGTTAATGACGGGGTTTATCCTGTTTGATACTAGCCGTATCGTTAATGGTGGTGAAACCAATTATATTCGTGCAACTATCTCCTTATACTTAGATTTTTTAAACCTATTTATTGCTATTTTGCACCTGATGGGCATCGGCAACGATGACTGATCCCCTTTTGGATTAACTTACGTTAGAATGGCCCTACTTTAAGGGCCATTTTTATTATTGATGAGCAAATTTATTATCCAAGTGAACGGGCCGGCCTATGGCACATCGGCAAGTGTAAATGCCCTACGCTTTACTCAAGCTGCATTACTTAGCGGCCATCAAGTGTTATGTGTATTTTTTTATCAAGACGGAGTTTATAACGCAACCGATCTTAGTTTACCCGCCTCTGATGAATATAATGTTGTAACGCATTGGCAAGACTTGGCGGCACAACATCAGTTACCTTTAGTTAATTGTGTCTCCGCCGCACTTCGTCGCGGTATTGTGAGTGAACAAGATGCCAGTGAAAATGGACTAACCCACTGGAATAGCAATAAATCCTTTATCATGGGCGGTTTAGGTGAACTCATAACAGGTATTGAGTCTGCCGATCGCTTGATTCGCTTTTAATCTTCGGAAATGTTATGAAAAAATTGTGTATCCTGTTCCGAAGTGCCCCTTTGGGAACCGTTAAAGGCCGCGAAGGATTAGATCTTGCGCTGCTCAGTGCCAGTTTTGAACAAGATGTCAGCTTAGTTTTTGTCGATGAGGGCGTATTGCATCTGTTAAAAGAAATGCAACCAGAGCTCATTGGTGGTAAAGATTATATTTCGACCTTTAAGGCATTGCCGCTCTACGATATTGAATCGGTTTTTGTGTGTAAGCAATCCTTAGCCGATTACGGCTTAAGTCATGGATTACTGTCGATCCCGGTCACAGTGGTCAACGATGAAGCCATTTCGAATCACTTAAAATCGGTAGATGAGGTCTTAGTATTCTAATGATTTTACATCATATTCAAACATCTCCTAACCAAGATAATGCACTTAAACTTTGCCTACGTTATGCCTGCAAAGAAGATGCTATCTTACTGTCGAGTGATGGCGTGAATGCTTTGCTATTACGACAATGGGCTATGGCATTATCGCCCTTCAAGTTGATGGTCTTAAAAGACGATGTTGTCGCACGCGGCCTATCCGAACGTTTAAAGAACGTGATGCTTATCGATTACAATGAGTTTGTGGCTCAATCATTACTCCATGACAAGGTGATAACGTGGTAAATCCATTGCAATTTAATGGCACAGAAATCATCCGTGACCATCAGGGTTATTTAAAAGATCTCAACGATTGGCAACCGGAACTGGCTTTGTTGCTCGCTGAGGAAGAGCAAATTGAACTGACGCCAGCACACTGGGAGGTCATTCACTTCGTTCGAGATTTTTATATAGAATATAAAACGAGCCCAGCCATTCGAGTGTTAGTCAAAGCCATAGGCCAAGCTCTGGGGCCAGATAAAGGTAATTCAAAGTATTTGTATACCCTGTTTCCAATAGGACCAGCCAAGCAAGCAACTAAGATCGCAGGGTTGCCCAAACCGGCAAAATGTATCTAATATTGGGCATCTGAGACTAGAGCGCACAAATGAAACAAAAAGGCATGTTCCCTTGGAAACATGCCTTTTTTACCTGAAAAAAATTGATAGGGTTATTTGACGTTTTCTAACACAACCCAGATGGCCTTACCTACAGTTGCCAGCATCACTGCACAAAATACAGCGATAATTGCTGTATAGGAAAGCCAACGAAGATAACGTTGACTTTTATCCATAGCGTCGCGCGAATACCTTAACCGATTTGAGTTAATCCACCCATATAAGAACGCAATGCTTCTGGTATAGTCACACTGCCATCAGCATTCTGATAGTTTTCTAATATCGCCACTAAGGTACGGCCAACAGCCAAACCAGAGCCATTTAATGTGTGTAACAAAGCGGGTTTATTATCCGCTTTAACACGGTAACGCGCTTGCATACGGCGGGCTTGGAAATCCTTCATGTTTGAGCAAGAAGAAATTTCACGGTAGGTATTTTGTCCTGGTAACCAGACTTCGATGTCATAAGTCTTGCTTGAGCCAAAACCCATATCACCCGTACATAACACAACTGTACGATATGGTAGTCCTAAGCGTTGCAGTACAGTTTCGGCATGATTTGTCAGCGTTTCAAGTGCAGCCATTGAGTCTTCTGGTTTGACTAATTGAACGAGTTCAACTTTATCGAATTGATGCTGACGAATAAGACCACGGGTATCTTTGCCGTATGATCCTGCTTCGCTTCGGAAACATGCGGTATGTGCTGTTAGCTTAATCGGTAACTCGTCTTCATCGACTATACTGTCACGCACTAAGTTAGTGAGTGGCACTTCTGCTGTAGGGATCAAACTTAACCCTTGACCTTCTTCGGTGGCGGGTTTGGTATGGAATAAGTCTTCACCAAACTTCGGCAATTGGCCTGTGCCAAGTAAACTCGCTTCATTAACCAGCAATGGCACATAGGCTTCGGTATAACCGTGCTCAGTCGTATGCAGATCCAACATAAACTGACCTAAGGCGCGATTTAATCGGGCGATTTGACCTTTCATTACGATAAAACGAGAGCCGGTGATCTTAACCGCGCTTTTAAAATCTAAACCGTTTAAGCCTTCGCCCAAGTCAATATGATCTTTGATCGGGAAATCAAAACTACGTGGTGTGCCCCAACGGCGTACTTCGACATTCTGTGTTTCATCGGCACCAATTGGCGCAGATTCATCTGGCAGGTTAGGCATGGACATCGCAATCGCATTCACTTCTTCCAATACAGCTGCCAGTTCTAATTTTTTTGCATCGAGTTGAGAGCCTAAATCCCCCACTTGTGCCATGATCGCGTCAACATCTTCACCGCGGGCTTTGGCTTGTCCGATAGATTTAGAGATGGCATTACGCGCCGCTTGCAATTCTTCGGTAGCCACTTGCAGCGACTTACGTTTTTCTTCTAATTGAGTAAGATGAGCGACATCTAAAATAAAGCCTCGAGTGGCCAATCGCTCCGCGGTAACAGCTAATTCGTTGCGTAAAAATTTAGGATCTAACATGTGATATATTCTTAATAGTTAAATGCGTGAAAAAACCAGTTGCTGACCTAAATAAACCATAAATAAACATAAACTTAGGTTCAACACCACATTCAAAATCGCCTTCAGCCAATCTCCTTCTTGCAACAGCAATAAGGTCTCATTAGAGAAAGTCGAAAACGTTGTTAACGCGCCTAATAGGCCAACACCTATCAGCGCTTTCAGTTCTGGGCTGATATGACTCATTTGCCCCAGAGCGTATATCACGCCCATAAAAAATGAACCAATAACATTGACCACCAGTGTACCAAAAGGAAAACTGCTGCCAAATACTTGGATCATGAATATTGAAATAAGATAACGAAAAACCGCCCCAATTGAACCACCTAATGCAACTAATAATACGTTAGTCATAACGTTTGTTCTCACTGACTTGGTCTAATTGGGTTAATTGTATCAATTTATCCTTAATCCGCTTTTCAAATCCACGCTCAGTGGGAAAGTAAAACTGGGCCGTTTTTAGGGACTCAGGGAAATAATTTTCACCACTGGCATAGGCATTGGGTTCATCGTGAGCATATCGGTACCCTTCCCCCATACCTATTTCTTTCATTAACTGTGTTGGTGCATTACGTAAATGGTGTGGAACACTCTCTTGACCAGTTTCACGAGCCAGTGCCCTAGCCGCTTTAAATGCAGTATATACAGCATTACTTTTAGGAGCGCTCGCCAGATACACTATGGCCTGTGC
This sequence comes from Shewanella sp. JNE2, assembly GCF_023159115.1. Taxonomy (NCBI): domain Bacteria; kingdom Pseudomonadati; phylum Pseudomonadota; class Gammaproteobacteria; order Alteromonadales; family Shewanellaceae; genus Shewanella; species Shewanella sp. JNE2. Next base: position 2,226,536 of record NZ_CP096169.1, read on the forward strand.
AATCGCCCTCTCACCTTCTGCAGGTCCAACGCGATGGAAACAATCCCAAGCATTGAGCGCAATTGTCATTGCAGCAGGATCGGCATTGCCCACATCTTCAGAAGCAATCGCAAGTAGTCGCCTTGCAACATAGAGTGGATCGCCACCACCTTCTAAAATCCTGCAATACCAGTAAAGTGCCGCATCGGGTGCAGAGCCACGAATGGATTTATGTACCGCAGAAATCAAATCGTAAAATTGATCGCCATTTTTATCGAATCCGGCAACTTGGTGTCCCGCCACTTGCACGAGCATTTCAAGGGTAAAAGTGTCGTTATCACTTACCATATCACTCATTAACTCAAGTAAGTTGAGCGCCTTACGCGCATCACCATCACAAAGTTGAGCAAGTTTGATGAGCACACTCTCAGGCATTTCGAGTTGCCGCAGACCAAGGCCACGCTCAGTATCGGCCAAGGCTTGGTTCACGATATGCGCTATCTCATCATTACTTAAGCGCTTGATAAGATAAACTCTCGCCCGCGAGAGTAAGGCATTGTTGATTTCAAACGAGGGATTTTCGGTAGTGGCGCCGATAAAAATCACTGTGCCATCTTCAATAAAGGGCAAAAAAGCATCCTGCTGACTTTTATTAAAGCGATGGACTTCATCGACAAACAATAAGGTACGTTGTCCACGGGATTCCGCGATAGCTTTTGCCTGTTCAATGGCCGCCCGAATCTCTTTTACGCCAGAGGTGACCGCTGAAATACGCTCAACATGTGCATTAGAATACTGGGCAATTAATTCAGCGAGCGTTGTTTTGCCTGTCCCTGGTGGCCCCCACAACATCATGGAATGAGCACGCCCGGCTTCCAATGCTTTACGCAGGGGTTGACCTTCACCTAACAAATGAGCTTGACCAATATATTCGGCTATTGACCTTGGCCGCATGCGAGCGGCGAGAGGTCGAAAATCAGGGGCAAAATTAAATGATAGACTACTCACACTCTGACCTAGTTAAGCGTTTTAAGACGCTGATCATCGATATCGACATTCTCAGGTAAAACAAACTTAAACAACGCCTTGTCTTCAGTTGTGATGACTTTTTGATTGCTTAAATCAAACTGGCTGATATTTCCTTTGTCATCAAGTACATTGAACTTAGTCAGTTGTGAATTTTTAAAACACACACTCACAGTCACAATGCCCGAATCAATAGCTTTAGGTCGAATGTCATAACAATCTTGCTTTTTGGTCACCGAATATTGTGACCAAGTGGTGTCATCTCGGTGAACTAATAATGCAATAGGTGAGGCATTGATTGCCTCTGCAAAATCCATAATCACCACTTCCTCGGCAAAAGGATTGTAAATCCACAAATCTTTTCCATCAGCGACGATTTGTGATTCATCGGGTGAGGTTAAGTGCCAATAAAATTGGTTTGGATGTGCTAGAGCTAAGATACCAGAGCCAGTTTGGATCACTTTTTTGTTCACATCGGTCACGGTTTGCTTAAAATCCGCCTTGAGTGAGGCCGTGTTAACCAGTGTGTTCCTAAGTTGCTGCGCATCATCAGCAAAAACAGCAGTGCTATATAATAAAGGTGACGTTAACATCACTGCGCATAAAAGGTTTTTCATCTTAATCCTTACTGCTTAAAAGTCGTTAACATGGCCAGACTTTCATCTGGCCTAATCGTCGGCATTGAGCCCACAATTAGTAATGTTTTGGGGGCGGAGGCGCCAGCACTTCGCGGTTACCATTATGCCCCTGCGCCGATACTATTCCTTGCATTTCCATCTGTTCAATAATACGTGCGGCGCGGTTATAACCAATCTTAAACTTACGTTGCACGCTGGAAATGGATCCCCGACGAGTTTCAGTCACAAAAGCGACGGCTTCATCATAAAGCGGATCATACTCCTCATCAGACTCCGCGGTTTCTCCTGGCAGCAATACCTGCTCACCATCACTGACACCGTTGAGAATTTCATCAATATACTGTGGTTTACCGCGGGCACACCAATCAGCCACTACACGGTGAACTTCATGATCGTCAATAAAGGCGCCATGGACCCGATTGGGTACTGCAGTTCCTGGTGGCAAAAACAGCATATCCCCCATACCTAGCAAGGTTTCTGCGCCCTGTTGGTCCAAAATCGTGCGCGAATCGATCCGCGATGAGACTTGGAACGCCATACGTGTAGGGATGTTGGCTTTAATTAAACCGGTGATCACATCCACCGACGGTCTTTGAGTTGCAAGGATTAAATGGATCCCGGCAGCACGCGCTTTTTGAGCGATACGAGCTATCAATTCTTCTACTTTTTTACCGACAATCATCATCATGTCAGCAAATTCGTCGACCACGACGACAATCGAAGGCAACTTATCTAACGCGGGCGCTTCGGGTTCCATGCTGTCCGACGACTTCCACATTGGATCTAAAATCACTTCACCGTTCGCTTTTGCTTCAGCAATCTTAGCGTTATATCCTTTGATATTACGTACGCCCATCATTGACATCAGTTTGTAGCGGCGCTCCATCTCGCCCACACACCAACGTAGTGCATTTGCGGCTTCTTTCATATCGGTGACGACTTCACACAATAAATGCGGAATACCTTCATAGACAGAAAGCTCCAACATTTTGGGATCTATCATAATAAAGCGCACATCTTCAGGGCCTGACTTGTACAGTAAACTGGTGATCATCACGTTTACGCCCACTGACTTACCAGAGCCCGTCGTACCGGCTACTAATAAATGTGGCATTTTACCAAGATCAACAACAACTGGATCACCGGCAATATCTTGGCCTAATACCATAGTTAAGTTGGATTTACTCTCAGTAAAGGCGGCACAATCTAGCACATCGCGCATAAACACGGTTTCGCGGAATTTATTGGGTAATTCGAGTCCGACATAAGCCTTGCCCGGAATAACTTCAACAACTCGCACACTTTCAGCCAATAAAGAGCGCGCTAAATCCTTAGATAGATTAGATATCTTTGATGCTTTAACACCTGGAGCCAGTTCTAATTCAAAACGGGTGATAACAGGACCAGGATAAACCCCAACGACATTAGCAATAATATTGAAATCTGCTAATTTAACTTCAACCAAACGGGCAACTTGGTCAAGTTCTTCAGGACTTATTGGATTCTTCTTACGATCGGGTATATCCAATAAGCTGATGCTGGGCAAAGGGTCCATCGGTTTTTTCGGTGCGGGTTTGTTTTCTTGTCCTGGCAAAACCACAATACCATCGACAATTTTAGCTTTTTGATCTTGCAGCTTACGCTGCGCTTGATTCACAGCACCTGTTGACACTTTAGTATCAAAATCAATCACATCATCATCACTAAAGCCTAACTCCTCATCCTCAGCATCATCAGTCAACGCGTCATGACTGAATATGGGTTCATGTTCATCAATATCAAATACATGAGTATCAAGATCAGCAACCTCATCATGTACTGTATTTTGCTTCGCTACCCAAGGCGGAGTCTCAAAATGACCATGTTCAGCAATCGCCTGATGATCTATTTGGGGTTCAACTCTTTGATTAGATTTATTTCTAGCTCCATTTAAACTCAGAATTTTTGCAAGTGAGGACAACTTAGCTTTTTTGCTCGGGACTTCATCCATGATAGTGTCATCATGGTTAGCTGCAGCTATCGCCATCGCAGGTTCCCGCATACGAGGTTGTTCAAGTACATGTTGGGAGTCACGACGTTGCTTAAATTTATCCACGACAGACATAAAGCCACGAGTATCTTCAGTTTCATCTTCTCGCTTAAAAACTTGAGGTAAACTTTTAAGTCTTTTATAGATCCAAATGGAAGCAAAACCGACCTTTTCTACCACCGTCAGCCAACTTATTCCCGTCAACAATGTGAAGCCAGACCCTAAAAAACAGAGTAATAACAATGTAGTACCAAGCTTATTGAAATACGGCAACATCGCTTGCCCTATCACATCACCCGCAACGCCCCCTGCAGAAAACTCATAGATATTATTGGCATTCATGCTCGCTAAGGCCGAGACACCCAGAATAAGCAATAAAAAACCAATAATCCGTAGTGCAACCGAAAAGTAATCGATTTCAAGTAAATCATGGGCGCGCTTAAAAAGTAGCCATCCGGTAGAGGCCACGATGATCGGCATGATATAAGCCGTTACCCCGAAAAAGTACAATAGAATATCGGCTATCCACGCTCCCACTGCACCAGTCCAGTTTTTTATATCGCCTTGAAAATGCGATTGACTCCAACCAGGATCGGACGGACTAAAGCTGGTTAAGGCAAGTAAAATATAAGTGGCAAGAACACAACAAATGATGAGTCCGCCTTCTAGCAGACGTTGCAGCCCAGTGAGCGTGCGTACACTATTTCCTTGAGACAAACGACATAATCCATAAAAAGTGAAAACAGGTGAGCTAACGATACCAGAATCCTACTAAATGTGGAGCATATTAGCCGGATTTTCTCCTAAGATGTGGGCATAATTAGTAAAAATTAACCTAACATTGCGCAATGGGTGTTTTTTGGGCAACAATCGTTTATGACACAACGACTTCCCGAATGTGATTTATACAAAACTGACACAAAAATAAGCCCCTAAACTGCTAAGCTTAAGGGCTGTGCAAGGTTAACGATAAGGTAAAAACGGTACACAGATTAATAAATAAGGGGCCTTGGCCCCTTATGGTAAAACCAAACAATCAGGGTAATTTAGATATCTGAGAGTAGATGATTTATTGCTACGCGACTGGTGTGTTTAACTTCTTCCATTACAACATAAGTGCGAGTATCAGAAACAGAAGGTAATTTGAGCAATGTTTCCCCAAGTAGACGGCGGTATGCCGACATATCAGAAACTCGCGTTTTTAATAAGTAATCAAAATCGCCAGAAACTAAATGACATTCTTGAATATCATCGAGTAGTTGCACTGCACGATTAAACTTATCAAACACTTCGGGAGTATCACGGCTTAATGTGATTTCCACGAATACCAGTAGGGATGCACCCAGGAAATGAGGATTAACCAGCGCAGTATAACCGTTGATATATCCCTGCTTTTCGAGTCGTTTCACTCTTTCTAAACATGGAGTAGGACTTAGCCCTACTCTTTTTGATAGCTCCACATTTGAAATGCGGCCATCAATCTGTAATTCATTCAGAATGTTGCGATCGATGCGATCCAAGTCTTTTACAGGACTCTTTTTATTATATGCCATTTATTTAACCTTGCTTTATCACTAAAACAACATTTTATTCTACGTATGTCCAAAGTTCAGCAGCATAAACTGCATCGCCGTTACTATACTAGATATCCCTGAATTAATCACGTTCAGGTCACGATAAAATAACAATTATGCCCATTAAAAGTGGGTTTTCAGGCAATTGAGGCTCAAAGATGATTATTGGTGTTCCAAAGGAAATTAAAAACCACGAGTATCGTGTCGGCATGGTCCCTTCAAGTGTTCGTGAATTAACCATAAAAGGCCACGAAGTATTTGTTGAAACAAATGCCGGCACGGGAATAGGTTTTTCAAATCAGGATTATGTTGATGCTGGCGCCACAATTTTAGCGACCGCATCAGACGTTTATGCTAAAGCAGAGATGATTGTAAAGGTAAAAGAGCCTCAAGCTGTTGAACGCGCAATGTTGCGTCACGATCAAATCTTATTCACTTATCTACATTTAGCGCCTGACTTACCCCAAACGGAAGATTTAATTAAAAGTGGTGCCGTATGTATCGCTTACGAAACGGTGACCGACGATCGTGGCGGCCTTCCCTTGCTAGCCCCTATGTCAGAAGTCGCGGGTCGTATGTCGATCCAAGCTGGTGCGATGGCATTAGAAAAATCTTCTGGTGGTAGAGGTATGTTACTCGGCGGCGTACCTGGTGTTGAGCCCGCCAAAGTCGTCATTATTGGCGGCGGAATGGTCGGTACTAACGCCGCTCAAATGGCAGTTGGAATGGGTGCTGATGTTGTTGTACTTGATCGCAGCATTGAAGCACTTCGCCGTTTAAATGTACAATTTGGTTCTGCTGTAAAAGCGATTTACTCCACCGCTGATGCTATTGAACGTCATGTTATTGAGGCTGATCTTGTGATTGGTGGCGTGCTGATCCCGGGGGCTGCAGCCCCTAAATTGGTGACTCGTAGCATGATTTCCCGCATGAAACCGGGCAGCGCTATCGTTGATGTGGCAATCGATCAAGGCGGTTGTGTTGAAACGTCACACGCAACCACGCATCAAGATCCAACTTATATTGTTGATGATGTTGTACATTATTGTGTAGCGAACATGCCAGGTGCCGTTGCTCGTACTTCCACTTTCGCACTGAACAATGCAACGCTACCGTACATTCTTAAGTTAGCGAATTTAGGTTATAAAGAAGCATTGTTACAGGATAAACACCTGCTCAACGGCCTGAACGTCATGCATGGTAAAGTCGTCTGTAAAGAAGTTGCCCATGCACTTAACCTTGAATACACTGCGCCAACAACCTTATTTGCCTAATTTGTTTTCTGATAACCTCTTATCTTGATGTAACAAATGTTCTACCGGCCTCAACATTTTGAGGCCGTTTTTTTATTATGATGACAAAATAGCAAACTAAATAAATCCTAAAAAGTTGACAGCGTAAATCCACATGCTCAACACGTCATCATTAATCGATGAGTATAATCTAAAATAATCGCCAAACTGCGCTTTACCCCTACAGGTAAATTCCCTACAATCGCCCTAATTTGCTAAAGGCACGGAGATAATAATGAGCCAGATCAGACATTGTAACTTATTGATTTTGGGTTCAGGCCCAGCAGGATATACCGCAGCCGTTTATGCTGCGCGTGCTAATTTAAAACCCGTGATGATCACAGGTATGCAGCAAGGTGGCCAACTAACCACGACGACTGAAGTTGAAAATTGGCCGGGGGATGCAGATGACTTAACCGGTCCAGCCTTGATGGAACGTATGCAGAAGCATGCTGAAAAGTTCGATACTGAAATCTTATTCGATCATATCAACGAAGTGACCCTTACCGAGCGCCCTTTCCGTTTGAAAGGCGACAACGGCGAGTACAGTTGTGATGCGTTGATCATTGCAACAGGCGCTTCTGCCCGTTACTTAGGGCTTGAGTCGGAAGAAGCATTCAAGGGCCGCGGCGTATCAGCCTGTGCGACCTGTGATGGTTTTTTCTATCGTAATCAAAAAGTTGCTGTGATTGGTGGTGGTAACACTGCTGTTGAAGAAGCCTTGTATTTAAGCAACATAGCGGCTGAAGTGCATCTTATTCATCGTCGTCACACTTTCCGCTCAGAAAAAATTCTGATTGACCGTCTGATGGATAAAGTCGCCAACGGCAATATTATCCTCCACTTAAATCAAACTATGGATGAAGTGGTTGGTGATGCCATGGGCGTTACCGGCCTTAAGATGAAGAGCACTAAAGATGACTCTATTACTGACTTAGCCGTTGCTGGCGTATTTGTCGCGATTGGCCACAGCCCCAACACCAGTATCTTCGAAGGCCAATTAGAGATGAACCATGGCTACTTAAAAGTACAAAGTGGTCTTCAAGGTAATGCGACCCAAACCAGTATTGAAGGTGTCTTTGCTTGCGGCGACGTGATGGACCAACATTATCGCCAAGCTATTACTTCTGCAGGCACTGGTTGTATGGCAGCACTCGATGCCGAGCGTTATTTAGACGCTAAAAAATAAAACGACCCACTTTTTGAACAGATAGCAGGCTTAGCCTGCTATTTTTTGGGCCCAACATTGTTAACTGATCACAAACTTTTTACGGGCAAAGTAAATCAATAGGATTCACGCGCTCAGAGCCTTTGCTTCACTATTCTCAATAACGAATCAGTTATGAGTGCTTAGGTAAATAACATTATTCGGTAATCAAAAATAGCGCACAAAAAAAGGGACCAAATGGTCCCTTCTCTACAGCAACAAACTAATTTCTTAGTTTAATGCTTCTTTTGCTTTTTCGACTAACGTTGCAAATACAACTTTATCGAATACAGCGATGTCAGCCAAAATCTTACGATCGATTTCGATAGACGCCTTTTTCAGACCGTTGATGAAACGGCTGTAAGACAGACCATTTTGACGAGCCGCAGCATTAATACGTGCAATCCACAGTTGACGGAATTGACGTTTTTTCTGACGACGGTCACGGTAAGCATATTGGCCAGCTTTAGTGACTGCTTGTACAGCAACACGGTAAGTACGGCTACGAGCGCCATAATAACCTTTAGCTAGTTTTAAAACTTTCTTGTGACGAGCACGAGCGGTTACACCACGCTTAACTCTTGGCATTTTCTAATCTCCTAAATTAAGCGTAAGGTAATTGACGCGCGATTGCTGGAACGTCAGCTTTTGATACTAAACATTTAGCACGTAAGTGGCGCTTACGTTTAGTACTTTTCTTGGTCAAAATGTGACGTAAATGTGCTTGCTTACGCTTGAAACCATTGGCGGTTTTCTTAAAACGTTTCGCTACACCTCTGTCGGTTTTCATTTTAGGCATTACTAAAACTCCGCATTGGGATGTTATATAAAAAGCAAGGCGAGCAAAGGCCATAGACCTTTGCTACTTTAGGGTTGCCCTACTTATTTCTTTTTAGGCGCTAGCACCATAATTGCTTGTCGACCTTCCATTTTAGGGAAAGATTCAACAACCGCATACTCGTCCAAATCAGCCTTGATACGGTTCAGAAGATCCATACCTAGGTTTTGGTGGGCCATTTCGCGACCTCGGAAACGCAGCGTAATCTTCGCTTTGTCCCCGTCTTCCAGAAAACGTATCAGGTTGCGTAGTTTTACCTGATAGTCGTTTTCGTCAGTTCCAGGACGGAATTTAATTTCCTTAACCTGAACCTGCTTTTGCTTCTTCTTTTGTTCCTTTTGCGCTTTCGCTTTATCAAATAGGAACTTACCGTAGTCCATAATGCGACATACTGGAGGTTCAGCATTTGGGCTGATTTCTACTAGGTCTACACCTGCTTCATCTGCCAAATTCTGAGCATCTCTGATGCTTACCACACCAATAGCTTCACCATCAATGCCTGTTAAACGTACTTCAGGTACGCCTGTGATTTCTTCATTGATTCTATTAGGGGCCGGCTGACGCCCTGCTGTTTTTTTGATCTTTATGACCTATTCCTCCAACAATTTGAGACTACGGAGCGAAATCTGTTGATGGATTTTAGTGGCGAAATCTTCAAGTCGCATCTTACCTAAATCGATACCATCACGGGTACGCACCGCTACTTCCTTATTTTCCATTTCTTGATCGCCAACGACCAACAAATAAGGGACACGCCTTAAGGTGTGCTCGCGTATTTTAAAGCCTATTTTCTCATTCCTCAAGTCAAAAGACGCTCGAATACCTTGTTCTTTGAAGAATTTGACGATTTCTTGAACATAATCAGCCTGTTTGTCGGTGATATTCATCACAACAACTTGCATAGGGGCCAACCACGTTGGGAAACGTCCTGCATATTCTTCTATCAAAATACCCAAGAATCGTTCCAAAGAGCCTAAAATAGCACGATGGATCATGACAGGGGTCTGACGGCTGTTATCTTCGGCAACATAAGTTGCACCAAGACGGTTTGGTAAAGCATAATCGAGCTGCACAGTACCACATTGCCATGCACGGTCCAAACAATCGTGTAAAGTAAATTCGATTTTGGGGCCGTAGAACGCACCTTCACCTGGTAAAAGGGTGAACTCAATGTTGTTTGCACGTAAAGCCTGTTTTAATGCTTCTTCTGCTCTGTCCCACATGGCATCGTCACCGATACGTTTTTCTGGGCGCGTCGACAGTTTTACGACGATGTTTTCAAAACCGAAAGTAGAATATGTGTCGTATACCATTTGGATACAGGCACTCACTTCTTCTTGAACTTGATCATCAGTACAGAAAATATGGGCATCATCTTGGGTAAAACCACGTACACGCATTAATCCATGCAATGAGCCTGAAGGTTCATTACGGTGGCAGCAACCAAATTCCGCCATACGCAGTGGCAAGTCACGGTAAGATTTCAAGCCTTGGTTGAAGATCTGCACGTGGCCTGGGCAGTTCATTGGCTTGATAGCATATTCGCGGTTTTCACTGCTGGTCGTGAACATGGCTTCTGAGTATTTATCCCAGTGACCAGAACGCTCCCACAACACGCGGTCCATCATTAATGGGCCTTTCACCTCTTGGTAAGTGTATTGGTTTAGCTTACGGCGAATGAATCTTTCTAATTCGAGGAAGATGCTCCAACCGTCGTTATGCCAAAACACCATACCAGGCGCTTCTTCTTGCATATGATACAAGTCGAGCTGCTTACCGATTTTACGGTGGTCACGCTTAGCCGCTTCTTCAAGACGGGTTAAGTGTGTACTCAGGGCTTTTTTGTCGGCCCATGCGGTACCATAGATACGTTGCAACATCTTATTTTCTGAGTTGCCACGCCAATAAGCGCCGGCAATGCTCATTAATTTGAAATGTTGGCAGAAACGCATGTTAGGTACGTGCGGTCCACGACACATGTCTGTGTATTCTTCGTGATGATATAGCGCAGGTGTCGCGTCTTTGCTGATATTTTCATCCAGAATGGCAATCTTATACTCTTCACCGCGCGCCGCGAATGTATCACGGGCTTCTTGCCAGCTAACGACACGTTTTACAACGTCATAGTTGGTTTTTGCCAGTTGAAGCATGCGCTTTTCTAAGGCTTCGATGTCATCTTGAGTCAGCTTGTGCTCAAGGTCGATATCATAATAAAAGCCATTATCGATAACAGGACCAATCGCCATCTTGGTTTCTGGCCACATTTGCTTAATCGCGTGACCTAATAAATGCGCGCAAGAATGGCGAAGAATTTCAACACCTTCTTCGTCTTTGGCGGTAATGATTGATAGCTCAGCATCGGTTTCAATGAGATCGCAAGCATCTTTTAATTCGCCATTAACGCGGCCAGCGATACAAGCTTTAGCAAGACCAGGGCCGATATCGGCGGCGACATCGAGAGTCGATACAGCATGAGCAAACTCGCGTTTGCTACCATCGGGAAGTGTAATTACAGGCATGAAATGTCCTTTCCAGTGGTGACCCACACGTAGGGCCACTTGGTTTTAGTTAATGTAAGAGAAATGCTCGCTAGGTTAAGACAGTACAGGAGTCTTAGCCGCCTTGCGTAGCAGGGCGTTTATTCTACGGGATTGGCGTCAAGGGGTGCAAGTAAATTGGCTAAATTGCGTGGCATTGCGCAATAAAGGCAAATTCATGATTTTGCAGTGTGTTGGCAACTTGCTAGTGATGAAATTGAGGGGCTAATTACGGTAAAAGAGTCATGTTTGATCCGTATGAGCAATTCATCCGTTCACTTGGTTCACCACAATTGCAGCTATACTTAGTAAGCCCTATGGGAACAGCCATGTATCGTATGGGGGATATTCTTTCATCCCACTTGAAAGAAGGAGTAACAATATGAGGATCATGAAGAAGGTTATCGCCTGTCCACACTGCGGGCATCATCAACATATCAGTATCGATGCCAGCAGTGGTGATCAAGATTATTACGATGATTGTCGAATTTGCTGTAATCCAATCCATTTACGCTTACATATAGATGAGTTGCGGCGCACGATTGAGTTATACGTAAACTCAGATGATGAGCAAATTTATTAATTATTTAATGAATACTCGCTCAAGCGTTTGGCCAGTACACGCTCGACAGTGTCGACGATGACTTGCGTTTGACTGTCGATTTCAATATTCAATTCATCACCTACTTTACACTGACCTAAATTGGTGAGCTTGAGTGTTTCTGGAATCAAGTGCAGCATAAAACTTGTCTCTGTCACCTCACCCACCGTTAGGCTGCAACCATTTACACCTACAAATCCTTTATAAAATATATAGTCCATCCATTTAGGTTCAATACTCAATGTCAAATCGTAATGCTGTTCTGTGTGGCTAATATTGGTAACTTTAGCCTTTGTATGGATATGGCCAGAAAGAATATGCCCTCCAATTTCACTACCAAAAGTTAACGAGCGTTCAACATTAACGTATTGACCTACAGACAAATTAGCGAGATTCGTCAGTCGTAATGTCTCTTCCACTACGTCGAAAAATACCCTATCATCAACCACCTGAGTCACTGTAAGACATACCCCGTTATTTGCCACACTTGCACCAATCGCAAGTCCCTCATGCAAATCAGGTTTAAACGCTACCTCAAGGGTATTTAGGCCATCTTTCTTATGTATTGCAACCACCTCGCAGGTGGCTTGAACTATACCTGTAAACATTTATTACTCGCTTATTCGTTAAAGGCTGTATTTTATGAAACATTCAGGCTTCCAAGCCAAACGCTTAATCCAACTTGCACTGCCAGTGTTCATCGCCCAAGTCACCCAGACAATGATGGGATTTATCGATACTGTTATGGCGGGACGAGTCAGTGCCGTTGATATGGCGGCTGTGGCCGTAGGAACCAGCCTTTGGCTGCCCGCTATTTTATTTGTTCAAGGTTTACTGATGGCTTTTACCCCCTTATTTGCCCATTTTAATGGTGCAAATAATCAAAAAGCGATTCAACCTTTAGCCTTTCAAGGGGCCTATCTTGCCATCATTGGCGGCATTGGGGTGATGATTTTCCTCGCATCGGCACCTTTTGTACTTGGCCATATGGACTTAGAACCTGAATTGTACCGCTTAACCATAGGTTATATCGACGGTATTTTATGGGGTGCACCGGCATTTGTGTTATATCAAGTATTAAGAGGCTGTAGCGAAGGGATCTCATACACTTTACCGACAATGGTTATTGGGTTTGTCGGATTAGCCGTCAATATCCCTGCCAATTACATTTTTATTTATGGTCACTTTGGCGTTCCTGCAATGGGCGGTGCGGGTTGCGGGGTTGCAACGGCCTTGGTTTTTTGGGCAATGCTGATTGCAATGACTATTTATATGCAATTTCACCGCAAATTTGCCGCACTTGCTCCTTTCAGTAAATTTCATCGACCAGAGTTTAAAACGATGAAAAAAATGACGAAGCTCGGCATGCCAATAGCTATGGCGCTGTTTTTTGAAGTGAGTTTATTTGCAATCATTGCATTGCTTCTGGCGCCTTTAGGTGCCACTGTTGTAGCTAGTCACCAAATTGCCCTCAACTTCTCCGCAATTGTTTTTATGCTGCCTTTATCTATTGGTATCGCAGTTTCGATCAGAATTGGTTATTACTTAGGCCGAGATCGTAGCGATATTTCTGCCGTTGTGGCCAAAGTGGGGTTATGGCTAGCGCTGTCTCTCGCTCTTTCCACTGCGGTGTTAACGGTACTATTTAGATTCCAGATTGCTGAACTCTATAACAATGACCCAGATGTCGTTGTGTTAGCTGGTAGTTTGATGTTGATGGCCGCGTTATATCAATTATCGGATTCAGTCCAAGTTGTTGCGGCGGGCGCCCTACGGGGCTATAAAGATACTCGTAGTGCTTTTTATATCACGCTCTTCTCCTACTGGGGGATTGGCATGACACTAGGCTATACCTTGGCTTATACGGATTATATTGTGCCAGCTATGGGCGCCCACGGATTTTGGACTGGACTTATCGCAGGACTGACCTCGGCAGCGCTGCTGTTTTTTATACGCTTACGCTATATCCAAAAGCATGGAGTACATTTAAGCCTTATTGAAGGTGATAGCGCACACCATTAATGCTCACTTAGATTGCAAGAAGTATGAGCGGCAATCGTAGTTATGATATTAACGATAAAAATGGCGAGCCTCTTGGCTCGCCATTTTTTATCGTTTTGATTTTGATGGAAACGATTGGAACAAGACCACTCGCAATAAGAAGGTTATGCATATCAATGTTGAAACTCTGGACAAGTTGCACAGCAATTCACCATTTGACGATAAAATTGTTTTTTTTGCTTGCCAGCCTTTCGCTATCACCCTAATATAGCGCTCGCTCCAAAGCGCAATAGCTGTTAAAACGGCTTGTAGCTCAGTTTGATAAAAGTATCACTACTTACTCATTTGAGAACAAGCGATGAAAATTGGTGGTTAAGACTACCAAAAAATAGACAATGCACCCGTAGCTCAGTTGGTTAGAGCACTACCTTGACATGGTAGGGGTCGGTGGTTCGAGTCCACTCGGGTGTACCACTCTTTTCACAGAGTATAAAAAGTGACTTCTTCTTATTAAAAAGTAAACAGTGCACCCGTAGCTCAGTTGGTTAGAGCACTACCTTGACATGGTAGGGGTCGGTGGTTCGAGTCCACTCGGGTGTACCAATTCTCACTTTAAATTCATATGCTTCAACAATCTTATCCAATTGCCCCTGCTCTATTACCTTTTCTATATTTATATTCCTTAGCTTTGCATCATCTATGATCTGGTTGATAATAAAAAAATCCTATAGCACTGCATTTTCAAAAAGAGCCTTTTAAAACTTCTTAAGTGGTCATTCAGTACCATATCGGTATCTTCATTTTTTAAACCACTTACATCAATATCACTTAGGGTACACATCTCGGTCGAAGATGAATTAAACTTGAATAGGTACAACAAATTCATTGGGTGAAATTTTCCAATACTTTTAACCCTTTTTAAATTCTGTTTCGTTTGTAGGGGCAGAAGCTCGACAAAGAGCGGAACTTTTTGTTTATACGACGACTTATTTGAACCATTAGGGAGAACACAATGAAATTGACTCATCTACTTAATGCTGTGATGGTACCTCTTACTTTTGCATTGTTATCTTTTAACGCTGCTGCGGTGAGTCCACCCAATCAAACAGGATTAAATGCACCTATGATCAGCGTGATGAGTTTCACATCAAAAAATTACACGCAGCAAGAAGCCACTAAAATGTTCCCTGTACCTAATGTAGGCATGGTGCAACATATTCTTACACTACCTAAGTTAGAGAATGAAGAAGACTATATGCTTGAAGTCCAAATAGGCCAGACTCAACTCATCGACTGTAACAAACACAGTTTAAACGGCGAGCTGAAAGAACATTCAGTACAGGGATGGGGTTACAACTATTATCAAGTGGATGAGGTCTCAGAAGGTCCAAGCACCATGATGGCTTGCTTTGAACTTGCTAAAAAAGAAGCTTTTGTACGCATTCCTGGTGAGTTAACAATGCGTTACGATAGCCGTTTACCTAAAATATTTTACCTACCAGAAGGCACTGAATTACGTTTTAGAACGTGGAAAGTAGATTCTGCCTTTCAGTATGCTAAATAAAATATTCTGAATATCCTGTTTGAAGCAAATGCCCTTCGGATCTGGACTGACATGATAGAGTCAAGATCCGATGGGCATTACTAAAATCTTTTAATTCTAACTACTTGCATAATCTCGATTTCAAAACCTGCCACCATTTCGGTTTCAGGATAATAGACAACACTCACTTTTTGCCCTTGTAAATTTTTGTATTTTTTTACACGACGAAATTTAAATGGCACATCACAGTTTTCGAGCATCACTGTATGTTGCACCCATTCGCCCTTTTCTCTTTGAGTATGGGATAACACAGTCACTTCGCCTGAATGAATTAATCTCTCATGGTTGGCGAGCATCTTTTTAACAGCCTTATTCATGTTCGATCCTTTTATCATCTAGCCCGCCAGTAGTGACGTAACTTTCTGTTTTATTTCTGCATATCTTAATTTTTCACAACGACCAAATCCCTTGAGTTTACGGATCTGTAGTCGACTAAAAAGAGGAACCATCATGCCAGCTAGAAATCGGCATTGAGTATCGAGTGACAACGAAAGTATACCTTTCATTTTTACGTGGGTTTGTAGTTCGAATAAATCGGCACGGATTTGTGACTCATCAGGCCAAACAGGATCTGCAGAATACGTTAACTTAGCCACATTTCCGCGGCAAACACTGCAATGGCCGCAATATTGTGGTGTGTTTTGGTCATCAAAGTAACGAGATAAATTGTAGCTCAGACACGTATCTAATTCGAAAAAACGCACTAATTGTCCAATACGTAAAATTTCTTTATGTTCTTTTTCCACAAAGTATTGGTGAAGATTGTCTACAAGGGAGATCTGAGCCAATATTGTATTATTCACTTGATAAACATCGGTAATTTTTTTAGTTTCTAGTTCAATCCATTGTTTATCTGCCAGATATTCCAGTGCTGTTAATACTTTACTGCGTTCAGCTTCCGTTGCACTGTAAAGTGCATCAACATCTAAAACACCCCAAACCCGCTTCATGTGTGTGTGAGTAAAAATTTGCGATAAGAATGCCTGCCGCTCTGGATTAAATGCACTTAAAATTTCTGATTTATCTTTGATGAAGCGATAGGTTACATCAGCATAGTAAGCATAAAGCGGTTTAATTACGCCTTGTATTTCTAACTGAACTAACAGTGTTTTTAATGGTAACTGACGGATATTACTGATGCTAGATAACGTATTTAACTGATGTTCCCAACGTCCTTGATGTTGTTCTTGCTTGATATTTTCAATAATGAGCTCAATACCGCTTCGTTCTGGCGTGTCACCATAAACAAAATTTTCGACTGTATTCATTCCATCAAGATTAGCCAAGGTCACGCAGTGCGAGTGTTGACCGTCTCGACCCGCTCGCCCAATTTCTTGACTGTAATTCTCAATGGATTTAGGTAAGTCATAATGGATAACAAAACGAATATTGCTTTTATCTATCCCCATACCAAAAGCAATCGTCGCGACCACCACTTGCACTTTATCCTGCATAAAATCATGTTGAACTTGCTGGCGTTTTACATCGTCAAAGCCTGCATGATAAGCACGAGCAAGGATCCCTTCTTGTGTGAGCAAATCCGCAACTTGTTCTGCCGTATGTTGAAGAGTGACATAGACAATACCCGCTCCTGCATATTGGCGGACTTGCCTATACAGTAATGCATTTTTTTCTTGGCTTAATACAGGGATAACACATAAATCTAAATTGGGGCGATAGAATCCTGTTTGAACTATGTGTTTAGGAGCGATATCAAACCGCGCCGCCATATCCAACTTCACCTTACGGGTTGCGGTTGCCGTTAAAAGTAGCACTAGTGGGATCCCAAGCTCCCGTCGATAATCGGGTAACTTTAAGTAATCCGGTCGGAAATTATGTCCCCATTCTGAAATACAATGCGCCTCATCAATAACCAGCATTGAAATGGCAACCGACTGGATAAACTGCCTAAAGCGTTCATTTTTAAAACGCTCAACCGATACCATCAAAATCTTTAGCTTGCCCGACCGCGCGTCCATCATAACTTGCTTAGTCTGCTCAGCATTGAGAGTTGAGTCTATGCTTGCCGCTGCAATTCCCTTGGCTTGCAAAAACTCAAGTTGATCCTTCATTAATGCTAGCAAGGGGGATACCACTAAGGTCAAGTGGGGCAACTGTAAGGCAGTAAATTGATAACACAAGGACTTACCTGATCCAGTCGGAAAAATGGCGAGGCTAGATTGTCCTGCTAATAGCTGCGAAATCGTTTGGTATTGACCATTCCTAAAGGCTGAAAAACCAAATTGTTGCTGCAATAAAGTGCTATAACTGTCAGCCTTATCTGCAAGAGGCTTTTCTGGGGTTGAGTGAAACATTGCCTAACCTTAGGGGTGAACAAGCTGAAATGCGAAACCGATGTACAGTTTAACAAATTTTGTCCGACTTTATGGGGTTAATTACTGCGATAAGGAGATCCGACTGAATCGACTTAGTTCATTTCGTGTTTAGCGTAGCAAGCTAGGTAGGCTACATAAGTTATGGGAATCTTTTTAGACAGCGATAAAAATTTATTACATCAATACGTTATCACTTTCGCGCTAGATAAAGATTAATCAGTGACGCTAATTTATTTTCAAACCGTTCTTCAAAAACCTCAATATCACGCCCAATCAGATGAAAGTATTTACTCGCCTGTGTCCGTGAAAGCAGTTTATTTGCCACACTATATTGCATTTCATCGAGTGTTTTATCGTACCTTGGTGTAAGTAACCAAGTTCCAACATCCACATCAAAATGTTGCATCGCCTTTTGTGCTAAAGCACAGAAAGCTTCAATATGATCTTTTCCATCAGGACCAAGACAACCTGGCTCGATACGGCACAACACGGCAATTTTTCTGTCCTCAGCCATTTTTATATCCCTAAAATGATTACAACGAAACTCATACGATACATATCAGAATGACTGATTTTACGTGAGTGTATGTATATGTCACGTGCTTTGTATCAATTGATTTTAGCGTGATTTATGACTTACTCGACCGTGAATATAAAAATATTTCAGGATATTGCAGTATTTTTGTCATCTAAATTCAACTTTATTGTCACATAGAGTCATTAGGCTGGGCCTCGAAATTTAATTCATATCACATATTGGAGTGAAATATGAGCAAGGCCACCTTTGATCCTACACTTTATAATAAAAGTAATAATGAGCCGTTTAACCAAGTGTTGGATAAGCATTTATCTCGCCGAAATTTTGTCAAAAGCGGATTGGGCCTTGGTGCCATGACCGCTTTTGCAGGAATAGGACTAACAGGTTGTGGTTCGGATAGCTCACCAGCACCGACGCCAGTTGATCCAGTTCCCACATTACCCCCCACAAAAAGCAGCGCCAAATTAAACTTTACATCTGTGGCAGGTGCTCGACTGGATGCCGTTGTGATACCGGAAGGTTATACCGCACAGGTACTCGCTCCTTGGGGAACACCGTTAAATTCAAAAGCCGCACCATGGAAAAGTGATGGCAGTAACACTGCAGACGATCAAGCCAATTCAGTTGGGATGCATCACGATGGTATGCATTTTTTCCCATTAAATGATGCCGGTAATGATGGCTTACTCTGTATAAACCATGAATATATTGATGAAGATGCATTGCACCCAGCCGGACCGACCGTAGATGCCACCACAGGTTTACGCACCATTGTCGATGAAATTCGCAAAGAAATTAATGCCCATGGTGTCACTGTCGTGCGGATCAAACTGGTTAATAATCAGTGGGAAGTCGTTCTAAATGACAGCCATAATCGTCGTTTCACGGGCGCAACAGTAATGGATATGGCAGGCCCTCTGGCTTATACCTCTCTGCTCGAAACTCGTTATTCACCCGATGGCAGTCAAGCCCGCGGTACCTTAAATAACTGCGGCAATGGTTATACTCCATGGGGAACTTATCTCACTTGTGAAGAAAACTGGCCTGAGTATTTTGCAAACCGCGGTACTTTGAAACCCGATCAAAGCCGCATTGGTATCAGCAAAACCAGTACACGTTATGGTTGGGACCATCTTGCTGGCCATGATGAAGAACGCCTCGATGAATTTGCACGTTTTGATATCACTCCCAAGGGTGCAAATGCTCAAGATGATTACCGCAACGAAGCAAACGGTCATGGTTATATTGTAGAAATAGATCCGTTCAATCCTGCATCACGCGCAGTAAAACGTACCGCATTAGGACGTTTTCGCCATGAAGGTTGTACTTTTGGAAAATTAACTGAAGGTAAACCTGTGGTGTTTTATTCGGGTCATGATGCTCGTTTTGAATACCTCTATAAATTTGTTTCAGCGGCTGCTTGGGATGCAAAAGATGCCAATAGTAGCAATCGTATACAAACGGGCAATAAGTACATGGATGAAGGGACTTTATATGTTGCTAAATTCAACGAAAATGGCGGTGGTGTTTGGTTACCGTTAACCTTAGATAGCCAAACCTCAGACGGTAAAACACTCGGTGATACTTTCGCCAGCTTGGCTGATATCATTCTCAATACTGCAGGAGCCGCCGATCTTGTTGGCGCAACACCGATGGATCGTCCTGAATGGTGTGCTGTTGATCCCTTTACAGGTTCAGTCTATTTAACCTTGACCAACAACTCGAAAAGAACCGAAGCACATCCTGCAAACCCAAGACTTAAAAATAACTTTGGTCATATTATTCGTTGGGACGAAGGTGATAAAGTCACTGAGTTCACATGGGATATTTTTGTATTTGGTTCACCAAGTGATGGTAATACCGAGACAAACTTATCAGGTTTAACGGATTTGAATCAATTTGCGAGTCCCGATGGTTTAGCTTTTGACCAACGGGGTATTCTGTGGGTGCAGACCGACAACGGTGCTAAGGAAGTCGCGGAAGAAACTAACGATCAGATGTTAGCAATTGTGCCTTCTACCTTGGTTGATAGCCAAGACAAACAACTGACAGTCACAGCAAATAACCAAATGGAATTAAAACGCTTCTTTGTTGGCCCTAATGATTGCGAAGTGACAGGATTTGCAGTTAGCCCTGATTACACGTCAATGTTTATTAATATCCAACATCCGGGTAATTGGCCCTACTCTGCCAATGCTGCTGAGCAAACTCCAGCGGGAACCACTCTTCGCCCTCGTTCTGCAACAGTGCTTATCCGTAAGCAAGATGGTAAACAAGTTGGGGTTTAACCATAGCAGTTAAAAATAAACGCAATTAAAGCAAAACTCCCCTACTTGTTAGGGGAGTTTTATTTGTGAAGTTTCTTTCTTCCACTGAAATAAATTAAACACTGGGCAAAATGGCATTTGCCTTTTCATAAGCCGCTTCAACAGCATCTGTAAAGGATGAAATGGGTAAAAGATCTTCTCTACAACGCCGATTACGACCAAGTAATGATGATTCAACAAACAAATCAAACCAAGTGCTAAGGGCTTTGCTATTTGCCTCCTCACCTATCGCGGCTAACGCTAAAGAAGCGACCTCAGCGGTACCCAGTTGAAAGTCGTGACTCCCCTTTCGTAGCGCATATGTCGCAAGCGTATCGGGATCGAATGATAATAAGGGCAACGAGTGCAAATAAGGACTCTTACGGAACATTTTTATCGCTTCACGCCAACTGCCATCAAGCATGATCAGCAGCGGCCGTTTACCTTCAGCTAATGTCGACATAGGTACTTGATTTAGTACAATCTGCCCTTGCTCTGCATATTGGGCTGGAAACACTAAATAAGGTTGATATTGCGGCGACTCAAGCAAGCCAAGCAACTCAGCTTCAGGTTCTGTACGTGACCAAATATAGGCATGAGTATCAGGAATAAGATCCGCAATGAGTCGGCCACTATTCGTCGGTTTTAACACTTCATCGTTATACATGATCAGCAAAAAACTGGCTTGAGTCTGTAACTGACGGCGCAGCGCACAGGTACAAAACTGCTCACCTAAAAGGCATAATGGGCAGCGGATCAATTTTTTGCCACGGGCACCAAAAGGCTTAGTCGAAATAGACTTACGGTACTCATATAAACGGTGGACGGCATGGGGGGCTAGAGCCATAAAAACCAATTCTCTTTCAAACTTATGATAAGCTGCAATAGAGGGCTTTTAATCTTCCCTATTGCGGCGACGCAGTTTATCCCTTGACCATCAATGGCGCAATCCACCCCATACATTATCGCCATAAAAAGCACATCCAATTTTTGATTACAGGTAAATTATGCAACAACATACCCTACTCGCTTCAATGCCATTATTAAGCAGCGTACTGCTCAGTGTAACGCTATTTTCTAATGTGAGTGCAGCCCAAGCTTTAAATGCTAAGGAAATGCAATCGCTGGTAGATTCTGCGGTTAAACCTTTGATGACTGAGTACCATATCCCCGGTGCCGTAATAGGCTTAACTATTGATGGTAAAAAGTATTTTTATCGATATGGCGTCAGTTCTAAAACCTCAGGGCAAAGTGTGACTGAACATACCCTGTTCGAGATTGGCTCTATCAGTAAAACCTTTACCGCGACACTGGCAAACTACGCACAGCTTAAAGGCAAATTAACTCTCACGGATATGGCCAGTGACAATGTACCAGCATTAAAAGGCAGTCATTTTGATGGGATTAGTCTCATTAACTTAGCGACTCACACCGCGGGAGATCTGCCAATGCAAGTACCCGATAAAGTCACTAACAACGCAGAATTAATGGCTTATCTTAAACAGTGGCAACCGTCATTTGCCCCAGGGACCCACAGAAATTACGCCAATCCAAGCATTGGCCTGCTCGGGATGATTGCCGCGCAGAGTTTGAATCAAACATTTCAGCAAGCACTTGAACAAACAATCTTTCCGCAATTAGGTATGACCAGCAGCTATGTCAAGGTTCCCAGCGACAAAATGGCCGATTATGCCCAAGGCTACAATAAGCAAGATATGCCGGTTCGGGTCAATCCCGGCGTATTAGCCGATGAAGCCTATGGCGTTAAAACTACAGCCACAGATCTGCTGCAATTTGTGGAAGCCAATATGCAAATGCACCCACTTGCCAAACCTCTGCAAACGGCAATCGATGAGACTCACAGGGGATACTTTGATGTGGGCGTAATGACCCAAGATATGATTTGGGAACATTATTCCGATCCGATTGAGCTCGATAAGCTACTTATGGGCCACACTCAGGAAGTGGTGTTTGGTAGTACGCCCGTTAACCCCATAGTGCCACCCCTTGAACCGCAGCAAAATGTGTGGACCAATAAAACAGGCTCAACTGGTGGTTTTGCCGCTTATGTAGCCTTTATCCCCGCGCAAAAGCTTGGGATCGTCTTACTAAGCAATAAAAATTATCCCGTTCCACCACGGGTGACTGTGGGCTACCAGATTTTAACTGGCATAGAAAAATTGCAAAAATAGCATCACGTTAGCATTAAAGGAGATAGGCCTATTTGCGATCTCCTATTTTATTTGTACCTTACCCATATTTTTAGCGTTACTTCCTTATATCAAGTATTTTATCCACTGGTTTGTCGCTGATACCAAATGTTTTAAACAAATCCGCTTGTAAGGAAATAGGGGCATCAGAGTTGAGCCAAACATTAATGTATTTGCAATTACCCTACACAATTAACACGCAAATAACCCATCGTAAGTTTAACTTTACAACCCAAAATGAAGAGAAAAACTTATGCAAAACATAAAATATTATTGTGCTAAATCAGCATGATTCACACTTGAAGTTCCTCTTTTAGCGCGTAAGATGCGCGCCATTAACTTATGTTCTTTTTATGGCTATTTCATGTCTGGCAAAACTCAATATTCTTTCGTGTCAAACTCAGTATCTCCTTCTGTAAGCCTGATATTTATGCTGGTATTTATGGTGGCTTGTGGCCAAATGGCACAAACCATTTTTGTGCCCGCATTGCCGCAAATCGCCCTCAGCTTAAATGTAGATGCCAGTCAATTACAGGCTGTGATGGCCTGTTACCTTATTGCATATGGATTATTCCAATTTGTATATGGACCTTTGTCTGACCGTATTGGGCGTAAAACACCTTTACTCATCGGTATTGGTATTTTTATCTTAGGGGCATTTATGGCCGCACGGGCTCAACATTTCAATCAACTTATCTTTGCGAGCTTAATCCAAGGTTTAGGAACCGCAAGTGCAGGCGCCTTATGTCGTAGTATTCCTCGGGATCACTATTTTGGTGACAATTTAGTAAAATTTAACAGTTATGTCTCTATGGCCGTGGTCTTTCTCCCACTCATAGCCCCCTTTTTAGGTAGCATAATGACCGCCTATTTTGGATGGCAAGCTGTCTATTGGGTACTAGCAGGATTTGGCGTATTTGTGTGGTTACTATTATTAGTCGGGTTTAAAGAGTCGCTCCCTTCGTGTAAACGTGAGCATAACCCCATCATCGCGTCCTATCGACATGTACTACGGCATAGAGGATTTAGAGCCTATCTGTCTTCATTAATTGCCACATTCGCAGGTATTGCTGCTTTTGAAGCAATTGCAGGTGTACTCTACGGTCAATATTTAGGGCTTCCCCCTTTTATGGTGAGTTGTTACTTTGTGGCTCCTATTCCTGGTTACTTGTTAGGAGCCTTGATTGCTGGCAAGCAAACTAAAACACAACGTACTGTTTATCAAGGGGTTGCACTATTAGGGACTGGGGCTTTATTTATGCTTATCCCTGGGATATTCCTGCTCGTCAGCACATGGAGTTTACTTGTAGGTTCTGTATTATTTTTTAGTGGTGCAGGTATGCTCTTTCCTACTCTCACCTCTGCGGCACTGGAACCATTTCCGCGTCAAGCGGGTATTGCGGGGGCATTACTTGGTGGGTTACAGAATTTTGGTGCAGGTCTTGCGGCTCTTAGCATGTCAGTCATGCCCATGGGAGGACAATTAAGTATTGGATTACTGAGTACTATGATGGTTATCCTTGTGATAGCATCACTTCATTACGCTAAAGACCAAAATGATACCCATCAAAATCTAATGCCTCAAAATCAGTAAGTTAGAAACTAAAAAGCCCACTATATGATGTGGGCTTTTCCTTTAATCGTCTAAGGCTACAGAATACGTCTTAACAGAAAGTCGGCTTTTAATCGTCGAATACGATTCATGATCTTCTTCACTGGCGCTGGATAGCTTTGCAGTGTATCGACTTGACTATAATGATATAACCGCTCTGTATGCTCAAGAATATGGGTCTGTTCAGCTTCAAACTGATTTTTCCAACAAGCGGTTTCATCATGGATCAAAAGACCATTTTCAAGATCTAATGCCCAAGCTCTTGGATTAAGATTGGAACCGGTGATCAAGTGCTTACAACCATCAGCACTGATCCCTTTTAGATGGTAACTATTGATACCGTGTTTCCACAAATGGATATTCAACTGCCCATTATCAATCGCCCATTGCTGACGCTTGGCAAACTTACGCAAAGATTGCTCATACATATAAGGCAAGGCACCTATGGTTGAAAAATCCTGCTCTGGCGGAATATAAAAATCATTAGCTGTCTTGTCGCCTACCACGATATCAATACGTTTACCCTTTCGTAAATGCTTCGCTAAGGCTCGCACTAAAATGTAGGGTGGGTTGAAGTAAGGCGTGCAGATAAACAGAGCATCCTTAGACTCTTCAACTAAAGCAACCACAACTTTATTGAGTAGATTTTTTTTACGACCTAACCCCAATAAGGGCGTAATTCGGTTACCACTATTGGTACTGTTAAATTGATATTCGGCTTCGGACAATCGCAGTTTAAAACTACGGATATCATTTTTATGTGGTAGGACTTCTTGAGCCGCATCTTGAGCGAGTGACGATACCGCAGGATCGGCAATAATATAACGCTGGATCATCGACCGCATACTACGTGCTAATTCTACAGACTCAATCACATGGTAACGATCAAAGCGATACTTATCATTCTGTTGCAGATAGATATTATTTAGACTAGCCCCACTATAAATGACTGCATCATCAATAATAAAGCCCTTAAGATGAAGTACCCCCATAAATTCACGGGATTTGACGGGTACACCTAAGATATCAATAGGATATTCGGCCGCAGCCATAACTTTACGGTACATCAAATAGTTACCGCTATCACCTTTATGGCCAATCAAGCCGCGTCTGGCACGGTGAAAGTCAACGAGGATCTTGATATCTAATGCAGGATTATTGGCCTTTGCGGACATCAAAGCTTGTAAAATCTCACGGCCCGCTTCGTCATCTTCTAAATACAACGCAGCAATATAAATACTGTGTTTCGCGCCTTCAATACGATTGAGTAATTCTGCCTTAAATCGGCATGGCGTAAGCAACCACGTTAAAGCCTCGGGTTGAACGGCTATACCACCAAGCTTATCTAGCAAGGTATCCTCCTTTAAACATGCTGACCACCCTGATAGGAAGCACTAGGGTTCAGTGACAAAAACATCACAGCAATATGTGTTAATTCTGGATAGGCTTCGGTCACTGTCAGCCTGATCATTTGTTCTACTTTAAGATGAATATCAGGATCTTTAGGAAACCAAAGTAACTCCACTTGGACAAAGCGTTGATCAATCTTACCGTTTCGATAACTGATACTTGGGATCCAATCTAGTGTGAAACTCTCTGCATTACCTTTACATATAGCCGCCAAAGACTGCAGTAATGCTTGGCTAAACTCTGCAACGACTGCCTGTGGTAAGCCGCGCATACTAATATGAGGCATGGTTTAGTTTTTTACCTGAGAACCTAAAATCACAAGGGGTAGAAATTACCGACTTCACTGCGTCTCGGCAAGGCTTTTCTCCCAAAAGCACGCTTAAAACCAATTGTTTTGCTGGTAATTTGACCTGAAACGCGCTGATGCTGATGATAAACCTCATCTAGAACCCATATTATCTAAAACAATATTAGAATGAGAAACGGCGTCCAAATCACAAAAAAAATCGCCAACTGGATTTTCGTGTCCCCGAAAGCATGGTTTTAGCGTAAACTAAAACCTCTTTGCACTAAGTAAATAAAGACTATGAACAAAAAAATTTTGCTAACCCTTGCGCTGACATTACTCTTCGCTTGGGGAATTTTCCATTTTAAGACTCAACTTGGATTATTAATCCTGCCATTATTTATTGGATTAGTGCTTTTTGTCACCTTAAGGCTTTATCGTCTAATGGAGAAAGATGATGGCAGTAATGAACGCTAACCGAGCAACATGATTGAGTATTAACATGGATATGTTATCTAAAACAACGTGTTACATAGGGTTAATATTGAGTTTTTTCTCAATAAGCACTAAGGCTACACAAGCAAACATCCCCAGCATTGAGCTTAGAACTACAACACTCAGCCAAAGTATCGCCGATATTAACCCACGACATTCACAAACCGCATTATTAGCATTGGATTTAGCGAACAATCAGATTCTCTATAGTCAACAGGCGGATACCCTGTTGGTTCCTGCCAGCACACAAAAAATTCTCACAGCAGTCACCGCCATGGCAGAACTTGGGACTGAGTTTCGTTATGTCACTGAATTATGGACCGATGCACCACTCCGTAATGGCCACATTGCAGGGAGTGTTTATTTACGTTTTAGTGGTGATCCAACCCTGACACAATTGGATTTAAAAGCCCTCTTTGCCAGTTTAGTGAAACAAGGCATTAATGGCATTGATGGTCATTTGTATCTTATTGGGGATAAACAAGAACAATTGCAAGCACCGGGTTGGGTTTGGGATGATTTAGGCATCTGCTATGCAGCCCCTGTGTCGAGCTACATCATCAACCAAAATTGTGTTTTCGGTCAGTTCATCCCAAGCAATGAAAAAGAGCCCTCAAAGGTTGTGTTACGCGCCACCAGTTATGGGGTAAAGGTCAATAGTGACGCCGTATTCGATCGACAAGCCAATCGCGATTTCTGTCAGCTTGATCTCGTCCGTTTAGGGCAAAACAACTACCACTTACGAGGATGTTATCCAGGATCTGAAGCCATACCTCTCGCAATTGCAGTAACTGATCCAGCTCAGTTTGCGCAAGACACCCTAACAGCCATACTCAAAGCCGAAACACCACTTTCGGGTAAAGTACGCATAGGCAATAGCATCCCTAAAAAAGCCAAACTGATTGCGAGCCATAGCTCACAGCCATTACCTGAACTACTCAAAACGATGTTACTTAAATCGGATAACTTAATTGCTGATAGCTTGTTCAAGCAAATAGGAAAGAGCTATTACCGTACACAGGGAAGTTTCACCCATGGTGCGGCTGCAATGCGCCGTATTCTCACCGATTTAGGGATTGATTTAACGAATGCAAGTATTGTCGATGGTTCTGGACTTTCACGATATAACCTATTGAGTGTTAATCAGTTAGCATCAGTATTGAAGTTAATTTATGAAGATGATCGCTTTAGAGAATTAATGAACAGTCTGCCCCAATCTGGGGTCAGTGGTACATTAAAATACCGAACAGGTTTTACTAAGCCACCATTGAAAAACCTGATTTTTGCCAAAACAGGCTCGATGCAAGGTATCGCAAACCTAGCAGGATTTATGCGATTACCACAGCATAAGGATATATTGTTTGTTGTACTCGAAAATGGCATCAGCCCAGCGCTTAAAAAGCAAAATAAGCCCCCTTTTAGCGCAGACTTTTTAACTCAATTGATGACAAAGCTAGAAGTCAAAGCATCTCTAACGGAGACTGATACGATTCAAGCTCATTCTAAGATTATCCCTGAGTAATTATTCTTTAAAAAAGCACTGAATATTCAGTGCTTTTTGATTAATAAGCGTAAGTATAATTAGTGCTAAAAGAAATCCGCAGGCATTACCATTGTGCTGGTATCACCTGCACGAACCTGTGCTAAATGATAATCTGCTTTCGGCAATAACTTATCAAAATAGAATTTAGCCAGATAGGTTTTCTGCTGTGCAAAAGCAGTATCTTCATGGTTAGCAACTTTATCGACCATTGCTAACCAATAAAAACCATAGAGTGTGTAACCAAAGGCATCTAAAAAGTCGACAGCACTCGCGTTGATCAGGGCTGGCTGGGCCACTTTTTGTCCATTAATGGTTTCGGCAACAATGACAAGCGCATCTAAACGAGCACACACAGCAGCCACTTTCACAGCATCTACATGGGAAAATGCGCGCATTTGTGCTTTGAGATCGCCGACAAACTCATTTAACGCGGCTAAGTTGTCTCCAGTCACTTTACGACCAAGAAAGTCAATCGCTTGAATACCGTTGGTGCCTTCATAAATCTGTGCAATACGAGTATCTCGTACTAATTGTTCAATACCTGTCTCACGAATATAACCATGACCACCAAAGACTTGCTGCGCCATGATCGTTGCATCTAAACCGCGATCGGTTAAAAATGCCTTAGCCACTGGGGTTAATAGACCAACATAGCGCGCCGCTTTGGCCTTCACTTCATCTTGGCCATATTTGGCTAAATCCAATTGTTGTCCAGTAAACACAGACAAAGCCCGACCCGCTTCAGTCATCGCACGAATAGTCAACAGCATACGACGCACATCACCGTGAACAATGATAGGATCAGATTCACTTCCAGTGGGTGAGCCGCCAGCGGCGATGCCTTGATGACGTTCTTTCGCATAATCGGCCGCCATTTGATAAGCTGCTTGTGCGCTGCCTAAGCCTTGGATACCGATAGCTAAACGCTCGTAGTTCATCATAGTGAACATGCATACTAAGCCGCGATTAGGCTCGCCAATCAAGAAACCTTGAGCATTATCATAGTTCATCACACAGGTTGCTGAACCTTTTAGCCCCATTTTGTGCTCAATTGAACCGACACTCACCCCATTTGTACTGCCTAAACTACCGTCAGTATTCACTGAAATTTTAGGCACAAGAAAAAGTGAAATACCTTTACTTTCAGGCAGCTTTGCTAGCACTAAGTGGATAACGTTTTCGGTTAAATCATGATCGCCACCCGTGATAAAAATCTTGCTGCCAGTAATAGCATAACTGCCATCATCCAGTGGCACTGCGCGAGTACGAATATTACGCAGATCAGAACCCGCCTGCGGCTCAGTCATATCCATAGCACCCGCCCATTCGCCGGAATATAACTTAGGCAAATAAGCCTGTTTCAATTCTTCGCTGCCGTGAGCATTGATACATAAAGCCGCCCCCGCAGTTAACGAGCCATAAAGCGTAAACGCATTACAGGCACTGTAAGCCATTTCGTCAACTAAGATCCCCAACATTTTCGGCATGCCCATGCCACCAAATTCAGGATCGCCACACAAACCAATCCAACCGCCCTGGGAATACTGCTCATAAACGGATTTATATCCATCAGGGGTAATCACTTGATTGTCTTGATGCAACACGCCCTGCTCATCGCCCGTCCGATTAAGCGGATGGATTAACTGACTGCTGATCTTAGCGGCTTCTTCAAGGATGGCATTAGCAGTGTCAATATCGACCATTTCAGCAATCTCAGGCAATTGTGCCCAAGTGTTTGGGGCATCAAATACCTGTTCCAGTAGGAAACGCATATCCGTCAACGGGGCTTGGTAAGGATTCATTGGTAGACTCTTAAACGTAGAATTAAAACAGTTGTTTTAATTTATACCAGTTCACAACAGAAAACAATCGTGATACCACGACTAAAAGTTGCCACACTATTCTGTATAGGCATAAATTTAACGTATAAAAAACCCTTAAGTTTCCTTAAGGGTCATTATTCTATCGGGTTACCACCCAGAGTGTCTTCGCGTTAGCTCACGATTAGATGATGATTTACCACATTAAATCATCTGGAATAGCATAATCAGCATAAGGATCATCTTCAACAACAACCTCTTTAGATTCATCATGCTTCCACAAATAGCCACACCATTGAGGCACGAGCAAGTTAACCCGTTCAGCTAACTTATGTGGCACAAGATAACTCTTTTCTTCATATCTAATAATACCCAATTGCCCTTTGAGTAACTCCGCTTGGATCTTTTCATCTATATATAAAGAATAGATTTTATTATCGAGAGTATAGTTAAATTTTACTTCTGCATAAGCAGGGATTTTAATCGCAGACTTAGTGAACTCAGTGATTAAACCACGCACCTGTCCACGCTCAGATGCTTCTGCAAAACGCTGTTCATTTAGCGCTCGATCTTTTTCCGCCTGCAGCCGTTTTTGCTCAGCTACTTCTTGCTTTAATGCCGCTGAACCGTCATCTACTCGTGCTTTTTTATCACGACGTTTTTGGGTCTTAACGTCTCGAACTTTTTGTTTACTGGCCAGCCCTGCTTTCAGTAGCTGCTCTTGTAATGCGTTAGCCATGGATCATTACCTACTTAATCTATATAAAATCAATGTTCTCGATTTTGAATATCTAGAATCTAACACCAAACTACATTTTTGCAGCCCGTTCACTCAACTCTGTCATCGCAATACTCGCTCCACCGAGTGACCAACCACCATCAACTGGCAGAACAACGCCTGTGATATAGGAGGCTAATTCAGAGCCTAAAAATAAGGCCGCATTAGCAATATCCTGTCCCGTGCCATTACGCTTTAAGGGCACAGATTGAGCAACGCTTTGCTGCAATGCAGCACTCGGTGCAAGACGATTAAAACCTTCGGTCTCAGCAATCGGACCTGGTACGATAGAGTTTATTCGTAAATCTTCACAACCCCACTCAATCGCTAAGGTTCGCGTTAACATATCCACGCCAGCTTTTGCTGCACAAACATGTACTTGCATTGGCATTGCAATAAAAGCCTGTGGCGCAGAGATTTGAATAATATTGCCATTAGGACGACGTAGCAAAGGATAAGCCTGTTTTAGCACTTGAAAACTGCCCAGCAAATCGATGTCCATCACCGACTTAAAGCCATTAGCTGAAAGCTTAGCCGCTGTTGCAGGAAAATTACCCGCCGCGCCGCTGACAAGCACATCGATAAAACCAAATTCAGAAGCGATTTTATCAAAACCAATTTCAAGGGCGCTAAGATCGCGCACATCAAAACTCACTCCTAAATGAATCCCCTCAGGATTGACTTGCTGTAGCTGCAATACTGCGGCATCGATTTTATCTTGGCTGCGGCTCGCGACGGCCACATTGGCACCAGCTTGTGCGAACGCAATGGCAATCGCGAGATTTATTCCACTGGTTCCTCCGACAACGACAACATTCTTACCTTGATAGTTAAACATCGTAGCATTAAACGTGGGCGTTCTCCGTGAATAGTGAGAATAAACACTCAGGTGTGATTTATTATTCTATGCCAATGATTGATAAATCGCTTGCAAGGCCGCTAATGGATCGACGGCTTTAGTAATGGGGCGGCCAACCACCAAATAATCTGACCCGGCGGCTATCGCCGCAGCCGGTGTCATCACCCGATGTTGGTCGCCAACCTCGCTACCCACAGGACGAATGCCTGGTGTAATGAGTTTAAAGTCTTGACCTAATAACGTTTTAAGTGCCTTTGCTTCTTGCGCTGAACAAACAACACCATCAAGACCAGCCTGTTTCGTCAATTTAGCTAAACGCTGAACATGTTCAAAGGCAGGCACATTGATGCCGATTAATTTAAGATCATCATCACTCATGGAGGTTAATACCGTCACAGCAATCAGCATTGGCGCTTTGTCACCGTATGGCAACAACGCTTTTTTTGCCGCTTCCATCATGGCTAAACCACCACTGGCATGCACGTTCGTCATCCATACCCCTAGATCAGCGGCAGCGGCCACGGCTTTAGCGACTGTATTTGGAATGTCGTGGAATTTTAAATCTAGGAATAAATCGAAGCCACGATCATGGATATCCTTAACGAGCTGAGGCCCAAATAGGGTAAACATTTCTTTGCCAATTTTAAGGCGGCACATGTTGGGATCGAGTTGATCTATGAGTTGCAACGCGTGGCTTTTATTATCGTAATCAAGTGCTACGAGGATAGGTTTAGTGGTCATCATCTCTCCAACGGGGTTACACAAACTGTGTATTTCTCTACTAGATTATTCGCCGTCAAGCCCTCTGATCCGTTTTATACTGCCCCAATTTTTACAAGATGGGCAATGCCAGTAAAGCGCATGTGATGGAAAACCACACTCCTTACAACGGTAACTAGGGCGAAATTTTATTTGTTGTTCAACAAGTTGCTCTAACATAGCTAAACTTTGCTTAGCTTGTCCGTCTTCAGCTTGACGTAGGTGCATCTGCATTAGGTGTTGAAAGCCTTTCATGGTGGGATGGCGATATAGCGAATCAAGCACTATATTTTCAGCCGCTTTAATTTCATCAAGACTGATCAAATGCTGTGCGAGAGCGACAACCACAGAGGCTCCAGCGCCTTCTGCCATAGCCCCAGCAAGTAATTCCTGATAGCCCTCTTTATCTTGGGTATCACGGTAAACTTGCTTCGCTGTCGGCAATGCATCGGCAAAGAGTTCAATATCCGCTTTTTTGAGCGCCGCTAGCATGGCTTTACATTGTAGGTAATCTTGAATATCGAGGAATTTTTTTGCAAGTGTGAGTAAGGCCCGGCCACACTTAGGATCCTGTTTAAGTGCCTGTTGTAATAGCTTAATTTTTTTGTCGTCATCATTGGTTTCATCGGCCAACTGACAATAGAAGTGAGCAATGATAGGTTTAAGCACTTGCTGGCGCTTGCGGCTTAAACGTTTTGTGATATCAATAGCTTTTTGCCACTCTTTAATCACTTGATAAATATCAATTAATTGTGTTTCAGATTCTTCACTGTGATCATCTTGGCTTACAAGATTAATAAAGATTTCTTCAGCCCTATCATAAAATCCTGCCGCCAGATAATCTTTACCCAGCTCCATCATAGCAATGTCGCGCTGCTCATTGGTGAGTGTAGGCCTAGCAATCAAATTTTGGTGAATACGAATGGAGCGATCAACTTCGCCACGTTTACGGAAAAGTGAACCTAAGGACAAATGAGTGTCGATAGTCTCATCGTCTACATCTAACATACTGATAAATAAATCAACCGCTTTATCCGACTCATTGGACAATAAAAAATTAAGGCCCGTGAAATAATCACGACTTAATTGCTTGCGCTGATTACTTTGATTCTGCCTTATGCTCCGCCGACCCATATACCAACCGTAACCGGCAGCAATGGGAAGCAACAGAAAGAGGATCTCAAGCATATTAGGCGTCTACATCCTGAGGGGTTTTGGCAAGTTGGGCATTTAGTTTCTTTTGGGTCATAGCTAAAGCAAGTTTAAGTCTGACAATATAATAGCAAGCAAATAACCAACTCAGCATAAAGCCAGCAAAGAAAACGATTGCCAATACCACAGGTAAACGATACTCACCTTGAGCCACAAAGTAGCTTATTGTCACCACTTGTTCATTACGCGCGCCGAAGATCAGCGCCAAAATAAATAATAATGCCACTAGGACAGTCACTAGAAATGATTTCACGCTGTACTCCCTAAACGCGTTTCAATTTTATGATTATCCAAGAAATTCACTAAGCTGACCAGCATTGCCTTACATTAGATACAAAAAAGCCTCCATAAGGAGGCCTTTTACTATGCGGTCAATCACACATTAACGGCGTCAACACGCTCGCGCAGTTCTTTGCCTGGCTTAAAGTGCGGGACGTATTTGCCTTCCAATTCAACTGATGAACCAGTTTTTGGATTGCGGCCAGTACGCGGCGCACGATAATGAAGCGAGAAACTACCAAAGCCACGGATCTCGATACGATCTCCGCTTTCTAATGTTGTCGCCATTTGCTCCAACATTTCTTTGATTGCACTTTCAACTTCCTTCGCCGACAGCTGCGACTGCCTGGTGGCGAGTTTTTCGATCAGTTCGGATTTTGTCATCCTAGCTATCCCCTATTATCAAGCCAAACACAGTCACCTATAAAGGGTGGCGAACCACCCTCTAACAACAGGCGATTATTTGCGAGCTGCTTTAAACGCTTCAGCCATAGCATTACTAATAACAGCGTCTTCTTGTTTATTCAAGGTCGCCATTACTTCTTTCTCTTCAGCTTCGTCTTTCGCTTTGATTGACAGGCTGATAGAGCGGTTCTTACGGTCAACACCCATGAACTTAGCTTCGATTGCATCACCTACATTGTAGACAGTAGATGCATCTTCGATGCGCTCACGGCTGATGTCAGCTACACGGATGTAACCTTCAACAGTGTCAGCCAGTTCAACAGTGACACCTTTAGCATCAACAGCAGAAACAGTACCGTGTACGATAGTACCTTTCTTCTTATCAGCTAAGTAAGCGTTGAATGGATCGTCTTCAGTTTGTTTAACACCTAAGCTGATGCGCTCACGCTCTGGGTCAACAGACAGAACCACTGCGTGGATTTCGTCGCCTTTCTTGTATTCAGAAACTGCGTCTTCGCCAGTACCGTTCCAAGAAATGTCAGACAAGTGAACTAGGCCATCGATACCGCCGTCAAGACCGATAAAGATACCGAAGTCAGTGATTGACTTGATCTTACCAGAAACCTTGTCGCCTTTGTTGTAACGAGTTGCGAAGTCATCCCATGGGTTGGTCTTACATTGTTTCAGACCAAGAGAGATACGACGACGCTCTTCATCGATGTCCAGAACCAGAACTTCAACTTCATCACCTAAGTTAACCACTTTAGATGGGTGAATGTTCTTGTTAGTCCAATCCATTTCAGAAACGTGAACCAGACCTTCAACGCCTTCTTCGATTTCGACGAAGCAACCGTAGTCAGTTAGGTTAGTTACGCGACCAGTTAAACGTGTGTTTTCTGGGTAGCGTTTGCTGATTTCTAACCATGGATCTTCGCCAAGTTGTTTCAGACCTAGAGACACACGAGTGCGCTCACGATCGTACTTCAGTACTTTAACGTTGATTTCATCGCCAACATTGACGATTTCAGATGGATGTTTAACACGTTTCCACGCCATATCAGTGATATGTAATAGACCGTCAACGCCACCTAAATCTACGAATGCACCGTAGTCAGTCAGGTTCTTAACGATACCTTTAACTGCTTGACCTTCTTGCAGGTTTTCTAACAGTGCATCACGCTCAGCGCTGCTTTCTGATTCGATAACTGCACGACGAGAAACAACAACGTTGTTACGCTTCTGGTCTAGTTTGATAACTTTGAATTCTAATTCTTTGTACTCTAAGTGAGCGGTGTCGCGAACTGGGCGCACGTCAACTAGAGAACCTGGTAAGAAGGCACGGATACCGTTTAATTCAACAGTGAAACCGCCTTTCACTTTACCATTGATGATACCGATTACAGTTTCAGCATCTTCGTAAGCTTTTTCCAGAACGATCCAAGCTTCATGACGTTTCGCTTTTTCGCGAGACAATTGAGTCTCACCGAAGCCGTCTTCAACAGAGTCAAGAGCTACGTCAACTTCATCACCAACTTGAATTTCTAAAACGCCTTGGGCGTTTTTGAATTGCTCAGCTGGGATTGGGCTTTCAGACTTCAGACCTGCGTCAACAAGGACCATACCGTTTTCGATAGCAACAACAGTACCACGAACGATAGAACCTGGACGGAATTCCAGAGTTTGAAGGGATTGTTCAAATAGATCAGCAAAAGATTCAGTCATGTTTTAGGTTACTTTATTTAATAAACCACTGTCAGTCCTAGACGTGGAGTCAGTCTAATTATCCGTATCATCCTTAATACGAATACCTATCCAGTGGGCTAACTTAGTTAGCGCTGGATAACTTTTCGTTGATGTGCTTGAGCGCAAGCTCAAGTACTTCATCTATACCTTTTCCGCTAGTATCGATAACAAACGCATCCTCGGCGGGGACTAAAGGAGCCACCGGACGATTCATATCACGTTCATCACGTTCGATAATTTCACTTAAAAGGCGCTCGATATTAACATCGAAGCCCTTGTCCTGCAACTGATTATAGCGTCTTTGAGCACGCTCCTCGGCTGAGGCTGTTAAATATAATTTTGCCGGTGCCGTAGGGAAAACAACCGTTCCCATATCACGACCATCGGCAATTAATCCTGGGGCAGTTCTAAAGGCGCGTTGGCGACGTAATAAAGCTTCCCTTACTCTAGGAAATGCCGCGACTTTAGATGCCGCATTTGAGCACTCTTGAGTACGAATATCCGTGGTGACATCTTCACCTTCTAATATCACTTGAACGGGATCTTTATCATTGCCTGTTAAAAATTTCACATCAAGATGTGCAGCTAACAGCGTGATCGATTCTTCATTTTCCAGTTCAACGTCGTGATGAATGGCAGCAAGCGCAAGAACTCGATAAATAGCACCACTATCAAGCAGTTGCCAGCCTAGATGCTGAGCCAATAACTGACTAATTGTACCTTTACCAGCACCACTTGGGCCGTCGATTGTGACTACAGGAGCCCGTTCAGACATACATTCCTCCGCAAAAAATAATCATCATCCGTGAGTTCATCATGTGAGCCCCGAAAATGAGCGCGCCGCATTGTATAATAAAAGACAAACAAAATCCGTTGATTTTTTGTGAAGATTAGAAGCCGCGCAAACACGGCTTGCTATTCTTGACATCGATTATTGTAACCATGGCGAAACCCAAAAACTTAACCTTGCAAGCTCGCAAACTGCTTAAAGTAGTCAGGGAATGTTTTGGAAGTACAGTCAGGATCATTGATGGTGATACCGCAATCGGCAAATGCCAACATAGAAAAGCACATGGCCATGCGATGATCGTTGTAGGTATCGATTTCAGCGGTGTTAATCACCGCCGGTGGAGTGATTTTAATGTAATCATTGCCCTCTTCAACTTCGGCGCCCACTTTGCGTAATTCGGTCGCCATGGCCGCTAACCGGTCGGTTTCTTTAATGCGCCAGTTGTAGATATTGCGAATAACCGTTGTGCCTTTGGCAAATAACGCAGCAGTTGCAATGGTCATGGCCGCATCGGGAATATGGTTCATGTCTAAGTCGACGGCCGTTAAAGGTGAGCCGCGGGCGATAATATAGTCATCGCCCCACTCGATATCTGCGCCCATTTTTTCGAGCACATCGGCAAATTTCACATCGCCTTGGATACTCAAACGGCCCACACCTGTGACTTTGACCTCGCCACCCTTAATCGCCCCTGCCGCGAGGAAATACGATGCCGATGACGCATCGCCTTCTACCAGTACTTTACCCGGTGATATATAACGCTGGCCTGCAACAATCTCAAAACGGGCATAATCATGGTTAATGACGTTAACGCCAAACTGCGCCATCAAGGCAATAGTGATATCGATATAAGGCTTAGAGACTAACTCGCCTTTGACATGGATATTGACGCTGCCCTTAGCAAGCGGTGCCACCATCAATAAGGCCGTTAAAAACTGGCTCGATAAATCGCCTGCGATTTCGACATCGCCGCCATTAAGGCCAGTGGCATTAATCGTCAGTGGCGGGAAACCGTCATTTTTAAGGTAAACGACATTGGCACCGAGTTGCCTTAAGGCATCGACTAAATCGCCAATCGGACGCTCTTCCATACGTGGTTCGCCCGTGAGGGTAAATTCACCTTGGCCTAAGGTTAAGGCGGCGCATAAGGGGCGCATTGCGGTACCCGCATTGCCTAAAAACAATTCCTGCGCGGATTCAGAGGAAATCACACCACCTAAACCATCGAGTTCACACACAGTATTGTTTTGCGATAAACGGTAGTTCACCCCTAACTGCTTGAGGGAGGCCAACATGTGGCGGATATCATCTGAGTCGAGCAGATTGGTGAGCGTGGTCGTACCTTGGGCTAAGGTGGCCAATAATAAGGCTCGATTTGAAATACTTTTTGAGCCCGGAATATTGATTTCACCGCGGACTTGCACAACAGGTTCAAGACGTAATTGCTTCATGAATAAATCTTCTTTCTCTCTAGGGCGTCATCATCACGATCACGCGGACTGAATACGCAAAATGGCAACTTCACGCTACAGCGCGTCAAGTTAAGATTACAAATAAAAGGAGATTGGGGCCTTGTTGGTGCTTCGTCGTTATAAAATTACCGATTGTCGCTAAGGATTCAACCGTTTTTTCGAGAAAAATGACATTTTGGTCAGATTATTTGCTGAGATCAGTGTAAAAATAACAAAAACGCAAAATTTAAGCGGTTAATTTATGATTTAACCGTATTTTTGGCAGGCTTTTTTGCCAAGATAACTGGCGTGTAATCACAGTTTTCACTTTAATTACTTTACCTTTCCGCGCTATTCTAACCTCCAAACGATAAATAACGCATATCTGATACGAACAATCACGTTTGCACTATAACCAGAAAGGTAGATGGAGCTATGTTTAACTCACTCATCGCAATGCCAGCGGACCCCATCCTTGGCTTGTTAACTCAGTACCGCGAAGACTCTCACCCACAAAAAGTGGATTTAGGTGTGGGCGTTTATAAAGATCCTACCGGCGTTACCCCTATTCTAAGCTGCGTGAAAAAAGCGGAAAAATTCCGTCTCGATACCGAAACCACTAAAGTGTATATCGGCCCAACAGGCTCACCACAATTCAACACCTTGATGACGGAATTAGCCTTTGGTGCTGGCCACAGTGCCATTATCGCTAACCGTATCCGCACCGTTTCTACCCCCGGAGGTACAGGCGCGCTGCGCGTTGCAGGTGACTTTATCAAACGCTGTAACCCGAATGCGGTGTTATGGGTAAGCGATCCAACGTGGGCAAACCATATCGGTTTGTTTGAAGCCGCGGGTATTACTGTAAAAACCTATCCTTACTATGACTACGATAGCAAATCATTGAAATTTGATGAGATGCTTGCTGCATTATCGCAAGTGAGTCCTGATGATGTGGTGTTATTCCACGCCTGTTGCCATAACCCTAGCGGAATGGATTTCACCACAGAACAATGGGATAAAGTGGTTGCCCTGACAAAAGTTCAAGGCTTTACGCCGCTGATTGACATGGCCTACCAAGGCTTTGGTGATGGCGTTGATATTGATGCCTACGGTGTGCGTCATATGGCGGCAGCGGTCGATAATATGATCCTGTGCAGCTCATGCTCGAAAAACTTCGGTTTGTACCGTGAGCGTATTGGTTCCTGTTCTGTGATTGCCAAAGATGCCAATACCGCCAATGTCGCGCAATCTGTACTACTTTATGTGGTTCGCTGCCTTTACTCTATGCCACCTGCCCATGGCGCGGCGATTGTTGAGACGATTTTAGGATCAAAAGAATTAACCCAAGAATGGCTTGATGAGCTGAAAGTGATGCGCGATCGCATCAACGGCAACCGCGCCATTTTAGTGGATAAACTTAAAGCCAATGGCGTAAACCGTGACTTTAGCTTTATCGCCCGCCAAAAAGGTATGTTCTCTTTCCTTGGGGTGGCTCCAGAGCAAGTGGCACGCCTACAAAAAGAATTCAGCATCTATATGGTAGGTTCAAGCCGCATCAGTATTGCTGGGATAAGCGAAGATAATGTCGACTATTTAGCACAATCGATTGCAAAGGTTATTTAAATCTATATCCAAAGCTGCATTCCTCTCTGTAAAAGGAATGCAGCAACCTACCATTTAGCAACGCGATACAAAGGTTGTGATTTTACGCCACTGATACTCTGTAATTGATAAATAAAAACATCACCTGCATGGGGCTCTTTGATCAATTGCTCATCACTGAGTGAATGTTTTGCGCTGGTAATAATCAGCCAATCAAGCTTTGGCCCACCAAAAGCAATACTGGTTGGATTAGTAACGGGCAGTGGCAGGATTAAGTCTAT
Organism: Shewanella sp. JNE2; assembly: GCF_023159115.1. Classification (NCBI taxonomy): domain Bacteria; kingdom Pseudomonadati; phylum Pseudomonadota; class Gammaproteobacteria; order Alteromonadales; family Shewanellaceae; genus Shewanella; species Shewanella sp. JNE2. Next base: position 2,266,579 of record NZ_CP096169.1, read on the forward strand.
ATATCCCTCAGGGTGATAGCGAACCACTTGGCCACCACCCCATTGTGCATTCCAAATAAATCCTGCGGCATCAACTTCAGAACCGTCAGGAAAAATATGGTGATTGGTGTTAATAAATGATCGCTTGTTACTCACTGTGCCAGCGATAGGATCAAAATCGTACTGATATATTTCATGTTTTGGTGAATCAGCATGATACATAGTCAAACCATCTGGGCTCCAACAAAGTCCATTTGAAATACAAAGTTCATCTAACACTTTTACACATTGCCTTTGGTTATCAATGCAATAAAGTGCAGCCTTCTGACCTACTGAATGGGGAGCCTCTATCATAGTACCCGCCCAAAATCGCCCTTGCCTATCGACTCGTCCATCGTTAAATCGGTTGCCAATAATATTCAGCTCTGGTGTTGCAAGCCATTGAACCTCTGATGTGTGAAGATGAAATAATGCAATGCCCCGATCAAACGCCACGATAAGTTGTTCTTGGTTATCCGCTAAGCTGAACGAACCGACACGATACGGTGTAGGTATTTTGCGAAGTGTTTGAGACTCAATTTGATAGTTGTAAATCAAAGCAGATTCGATATCGGTCCACCAAATGGATTGAGTTTTATCATCCCATATCACACCTTCCCCAAGGGTATTTGCCACAGGGATAGTCATTAATAATTTACCAACACTTATCTGAGCCATAACCAACTTAGGTCGTTTGAAGTGCCGTTATCTTTCAACATATGCTGATATTAATCAATGTTGCAGCACATAATGAAATTGAGACGTTATATTGTGACTGTAAACAAAAAAGCACTCTTTCGAGTGCTTTCAACTTGACGTCAATTTGTTAACAATAAGGATTACTTAGATTCATCAAATAATTCTTTTACGTCTTGCTCGGTGACAACTTCATCGTAGAATTTAATCTCATCGATAGATCCGCTAAATGGAACATCCCAGAAGTTAACGCCAACAGCAAATTTCGTGGTTGGTGCCGAGAACACATTAGGGAAATTAGCACCAGTAAACATCAGGTTACCATTAACGTATACCTTAACATCACCCGCATTGACAGTGTAAACCATATGTGACCACTGATCTTTAGGCATCACATAACCCGTTCTGCCATCATACCAAGCTTCACCCGACCAGAGTACCAAACGCTCATAATCGTTTTGACCACCAGGTAATATACTGGTCCAACTCGAGGTACTCGCATAAGCAAACAGTGCTGTGGTGTATTTATTGAGTACTTTGGGATTGAGCCAGAGTGATACGGAATAAGTATTGTCTTTAATCAGGTTATTCGGTAATTCAATACCTGAAGCCCCATCAAACACCGCGGCCTTACCCACAGCACCTGCGGCATAACTAATCGTCCCTCCGGTCGTACCAATCAACTTACCCACTACATTACCTGCACCAAAGTTTGCAGTGCTGTCGATAAGATTATCTTCAAAACTATAAACTGCGATAGGTGTTGGTGGTGCTTTTGATTTTACGGTAGCAGTAAAGACTTTAGTTTGTGTCGCTTGACCAAGTTTAAGTGTTGCCGTGAGAGTGACCACTTTATCGGTTTCATCTCGACTCGGCTGATTAACTCCACCTTTATGATCAATCGTGGTTGGATCCGATGATGCCCAAGTTATCGCTGCAGCATAAGGGCCAGTCACAGGTAAAATTAAGTCCTTACGCACTGCGGTTAAATCACCTAGGTCAAGAATATCAACCGCAGAAGCCAGTAGTTCGCTATCTGGCAACTTATCGATGTCTAGTGCTTTGACTTCTTCAGCCGTTAATGCCGCTTCATATACCTTAAGTTCATCAAGTAAACCGTTATAGGGAATATCCCAATAGTTAACCCCTAGGGCAAATACCCCTTCATTACCTGTAAAGAAATCAGCGAGATTACCTTGGCTAAATTTCTCAATGCCATTGATATAGACATTCACTAAACCATTTTTCACCGAAAAAGCTAAGTGAGACCACGTATTTTCAGCAATACGTTCACCCGTTACCCCATCAAACCAAGCGGTACCATTACTCCAGAACATGGTATTGCCGTCCCAACCTTGGGGTAACATACTGATCCAAGTGTTGGAAAACTTACTGCCATCTTCAGCTGCTTGTTCATTTACAGCACCAAAAAATGCGGTAGTAAATTGTGTTATTACACTAGGATTTGCCCAAAACGATACAGTGTACTCATAGCTTGAGATAATACCGCTCGGGAGCAATACACCGTGTGCACCATCGAGGGAAAGCGCTTGCCCCTCAAGACCAATGCTATAACCAACTGACTCTGCAGGTTTAAATATCCGATCACCCGTAGGTTGACCTGCAGCAAATAACCCCAAAGTATCATTTAGATTATTTTCAAAGCGATAATATGCAATACGGTTATAGGCTTTTCTCGCGTAGACAGTCACTTGGAAAGTTTTAGTCACTTTTTTACCGTTTACCATCACAGTCGCTGTTAAGGTGATGACCTTATCGCCTTCCCCTGCATTGGGCCTAATAATGGTTCCATCGGTACGGATCACGCCCTCATCACTTGAAACCCAATTAATGGTTGCACCATGCGTACCTTCAGTGGGTAAAAGAATTGAATCTGTTGTCGCTTCCGAAACAACACTAATCCCATTAACGGTATCCGTTAATATTTGATCTGTGGTTTTATCTGCTAATTTTGTGCCCCAAATACTGACACCGTCACTGGACATCGCACTAAATGTGGGCATTAACTTCGCTTGGTTTGGATCCCATTGCCATGCTAATACCCCTTCAAATGTGCCTAAGTCATCAAGGGTTAACGTGATGTGGCTATCATCTGTTTGTACATAAGTTCCTGTGACATCGCCAGTAATCGCACCTTTATTGGTCCAAGTTCTTTTTAACTGAATATGAACAGATTTATGTGGTTTAGTATTAATGTCTTTTGCATGGTTAATAAATTTATAAGCGCCTTGAATATCCAATTCATCGACAATGTTTTCCCCATTTATAGCGGCATAACGTTGTGGAGATGCAACTAACCAGCCATCACTATTCATAAACATTTCATGCACTCGAACACTATGTCCTTCACCTGTTTCAGGGAAGCGAGTGTGGAATACTAAGAAATATTTTCCCGTATTTGCATCATAAAAAGCAGAATTATGCCCTGGTGACATATAGCCGATATCAGTTCCTACATCTCCTGGATGGGCATCAAATAGAAAACTGCCCATTAATTTCGCACCATAGGGCGCTATCATCTCTGCGTTGCCCGTCACATCAATCATATCCTTGCCAGAAGCATCGACATAAGGGCCATTTGGTGTTTTAGCGCGCGCAATACGAATGTTATAACCATCATTTTGCTCATAGCCACCAAATGAGGTAAACATATAATAATATTCAGATTTAGGGCTATAGATAACGTAAGAGCCTTCAATCGGACTATAATCACCGCCCATGATCTTAGTGCCATACCCTTGGCCATCAAGGGGTTTACCTGTTGTCGGATCGAGCTGCAATACCCAAATACCACCCGAATACGAACCATAGGTCATCCAAAGTCCGCCATCTTTATCGTAGAAAATGGCAGGATCGATAGCATTAGGATCGGTATATCCACTGTAGTCTTTGCCGTTAACGCCAGGATTTTCGGTACCCTCATGCCCAGACTTTAGGAATAAACCTTGATTAACATAAGGCCCCATAATCTTGTCAGACGTCGCCACTCCAAGGTAGGAGCGGGAAACACAATCCGATTCAACAGGCCCTGCACAAAAGTTATAGTAAAAATGGTATTTACCATTGGCTAACTTTTTAATATCAGGCGCCCACGACCCAATAAAGCCTCCCGTCCACGCTGTACCTTCTGCGATTTCAGTTGCATACGTATTAAACAAACTGCTGGTCTCTACCCCATCAAGCGCAATTTGAGTCCAACTGATAAGATCCTTTGAACTTGCAACAGCAAGGTGAGAACCAAACACATAGTAGGTGCCATCGGTATCTTTGATGATCGAAGGATCATGGACAACCACATCGGTGTAATTCACATCACCAGAAAGGGTTGGGTTGGCAAAGGTTATTGGAGGCGGAAGTGTAAAGGTATTTGTGTCGTTAGCACTGTTGCTACTGTCGTCCCCACCACAGGAAGCAAGCGCTAAAATCAATCCTACAGACACGAATGAGCGTTGAAGCACCATGAGCGTCGATCCTTTTATTGTTGTGTTTGAATATTAAGGTTAGTTGTTAATCAATTTCATCACTACATTATATAATACAATACTACTGTAACACTAAAGTTAAAAGTAGCATTCTTAAAATAGAAGTAAATATGTTGTGACAGGAATTTCCTGTATTTGATGTCTGGATTAACCTGACCTTGGTGATTACAGCGGGTTTACGACTTTAGTCTAATAAGATGATCTCTATACATCACAAAACAAATAATAACCAGCAAATACATAATGATAAGTTATTTATCCATTAAATAAATTACGGATGATAAATGTGACATTAATTAGCAATTGCATAAATCAACAAGTTGACACATTAATAGTCATACAATATGATTTTAACAGTTGTCATACATTGTTAACTTTGCACTCATCGGCAGTTCAATCCCCTTTACGGTGCAAGGTGTGTTATCAAATTCTTAACTTTTCAGGGGCACAGTTGGGGAAGTCGGTGACTTTGAAGTGGGATAAAAAGACCGGGACGTCAGTGGGTGTCTTAGGCTTACCGGGTCAAATAATAAACTACCGGAGATTAACTAGATGTTTAAACAGACTTATTTGGCAAGTGCGATCATTCTCGCACTCACAAGCCAAGCTACGTTTGCGGCAAATAATGATATTGCACCACAGGATCAGGTAGAAGTTGAGTCTACGACTCAAGAAGAAACACAAGCCGATAACCCACGACCGAATGAAGAAGCCATGGAAATCATTCAGATCCAAGGTATTCGTGGCAGTTTAAATAAAGCTGTAGAACTTAAACGTCAAAATGTTCAGGTAGTTGAAGCGATTATCGCTGAAGATATTGGTAAATTTCCCGACAATAACGTGGTTGAAGCACTGCAACGAGTGACTGGGGTACAAGTCACTGATCGTGCCTCAGGTGAAGTTAACACCGTGAGTATTCGGGGTTTAACCGATGTCACAACAACCGTTAATGGTCGTCAAATTTTCACCGCCGCAGGCCGTGAAGTCGCTATTGCCGATATTCCAGCGGCATTACTGGGCAGTGTAGAAGTATTTAAAACGCGTTCATCCTCGCAAGTCGGCAGTGGTATTGCGGGTCAAATTGATATTCGCACCCATCGACCTTTTGATTTTAGTGATAGCAAAGTCAGTGTCGCGGCTAAAGGCATATATTCAGATCAACCCGATAAAGTCGATCCAGCATTGAGTGCTCTGGTCAGTGACCGCTGGGATACCGCAATCGGTGATGTCGGAGCGCTGTTAAACGTATCTTATATTCGAACTAATTATAATGACCAAGTTGTCTCCCCTGGTGCCTCATTACCCTACTCTGCAGAAACGGGTCTGTTAGTTAATGATGCCTATTGGACACGAGGTCTCGCTCACGGCCTAGATACCACAAAAGGCGCACTCATTAACGGTGAAGAATACCTGTTAATGCGAGATGCTATTTTCCAAAATATGAATGTTGGTGAGCGCGAACGCCCTGCGCTTAATCTGTCTTTACAGTGGGCGCCGACTGATAATTCAGAATACTTATTTGAAGCATTTTATAATGGCTATCGTAACAATAGTGCCAACGCCATGCTTTTTAGTAACGTAGATTCGGCTGATAATTGGAGTCAAGTTATTGATAATGGAATTGAAATATATGATGGCACCAATGTGGTTAAATCGAGAACGGCCTATAATGTGGGAGGCTTTAGTAGTTCAGATCACAGCCACAACAGCACCGATAGCTATGTATTTGCCTTAGGTGGTAAATGGGATCTGGATGATGTGACCTTAAAATCTGAGGTTGTCTATCAAACCAGTACCTATGAATCATCGTTCATCGCGATGCGAGGGATCAGTGCTAACAGTAATAAAAAATTCTACGGAGTGGATGTTGATTACAATAATAAAAGTGGCGGTGTACCAAGCTGGGCTTATTTAGATGATCCAAGTACTGCGATTAATGAATCTGATTTATCCCAATTAGCGTTGTGGCAAACCTCTAATATGTATGACAGCGGAACCAAGGATGAAGGCGACTCGGTAGCTTGGACCTTAAATGGTGATTACTATCTCGATTACAGCATCTTCACCAAAATGAAATTTGGTACTCGTGTCGAAAAACGGGGAGCCAAACACGGCCTCTATGATGCTGGTGCATTAGATAAAAATATTAAGTTTACTGATCTTGACCCCAACATGTTTACTGTTGCCTCTGGCTTCTTTGATGGTCGCGGTAATGTTCCTACAAACTGGGCGCTGGTAGATGGCAACTATCTATATGCTAACCGCGCAGCCATTGAGGCTTTATATGGTGCTGATGCAGATGCATTGGCAATGTATACAAACTACGATATCGATGAAACGTCCTATGCGGCTTATATCCAAAGTGATTTTGAAACCGAGCTATGGGGTAAGCAAGTCGATGGTCAAATAGGTATTCGCTATGAAAAAGCCGATGCCGATATGGATTTTTGGGAGAGGAAACAAGACACTGTCACTGAAAAGTACTATCTTGAGCATTCATCCGATACTAATGGTAGTTCAGAAATTCTACCAAACCTGATGGTTCGTTTCTGGCTAACCGATGAATTAGTTGCCCGTTTTTCCTATTCAGAAACCATTCGTAGACCTGCTTTTGGTGATTTGAGTACCGCTATTTCATATGTAGAAGATTTGACAAATCTTGGCTTTGGCCAAGCATCCAGTGGTAACTCAAAACTTAAGCCTACGACGTCAAAAAACTATGATTTTTCATTGGAATATTACTTTGGAGAAGGTTCATCCATCTACGGTACTTATTTCCGCCGTGATATCGAAGGGTTTGTGTATAACTCAACAACCACAACGACACGCGAAGTTGATGGTGAAATCAAAACTTACCTATTAAGCCGACCAGATAACTCTTCTAACGGCGAGCTAACTGGCTTTGAACTTGGCACAGTATATTTCCCTGAAAATCTGCCTAGTTATCTTGATGGCATTGGTACTCAGATGAGTGCAACCTTTTTGGATTCTAGCCAAGACATTCCGGAATACGATAGCAAGACTGGTGAAAAAACAGGATCGACTACCAGAGAATTGTTCGGCGTTTCCGACACATCTTGGAGTGCAATATTGATTTATGACAAAGAAGTGTACAGTGCCCGCTTGTCTTACACTTGGCGTGATAAATTCTTAAATGCATACGATGCGGGAAGTTTTGCTATGCCACGGGGTATCTATCGTAAGCCAGAGCAAAGTTTAGACTTCCAGTTTAGCTACAACTTAATGGATGATTTGGTGTTGACCTTCGATGCAACCAATATTCTTGATGATGTGTACCAAGAATACTATGAGGACTCAGTGCTCTTTAACCGTACAAATAGTATCTACACTCGTACATTTGCATTAGGCGTTCGCTACTCGTTCTAAGCTAAAGATTTAGTATCTCGTGCGTTTTAAAAAGCTAATCATCTGATTAGCTTTTCTTTTTGCGATGAGTGTCAGTACAAACATTTACCTTTTGCTCTACATCACTTTAACGGCTACAGGTCGTTTAGTGGCACAGGCTTTCAATCAAGATAGCTGATAGCGTTGGATTCCTTTCGTGCAATAACATCCTCTGCTTTGAAAGCCATAGGTGATTTGTTACTGTTAACACCCTCACAGTGACCGAATAGACATTTATGCTCTCATCGTGGTTTTTCGTTGACACTATCCCTACGGATATGTTTGTACTCTTAATCTTGAGTGCAGGTTTTACATCTTTTTTTACCGCCTGTTTTGGTATTGGCGGTGGGGTAATGTTGCTCGGCGTTATGGCGCAAGTGCTCCCCCCACAACTGATTATCCCACTCCACGGTGTCGTGCAATTGGGTGCCAATGCGGGACGAGCTATCGTCGGTTGGCAGGATATTCAATGGCGATTTATTTACACTTTTCTACCCGGAGCACTGCTAGGAGCTTTACTCGGCAGCCTAGTGTTAGTTGCCCTACCACCTTCTATTATGTATCTCACGATTGCGGCTTTTATTCTCTATTCCTGCTGGGGGCCCAAGCTACCGAAACTTGTTTTAGGAACGTTGGGGACATTCATCGCAGGGGCTATCACCACATTTATTTCTCTTTTTGCTGGAGCGACTGGACCTCTGGTGGCGGCCTTTATTAAACAGCTTGAAGTCGATCGTTTTCGAACTGTCGCAACCTTTGCAATGGCCATGTCATTGCAACATGGGGTTAAAGTAGCGGTATTTGAAGGAATGGGCATATCCATCGCTGATTGGTGGCCATTGTTGTGCTGGATGATATTGAGCGGTGCATTAGGCACTTGGATTGGCTTTAACATGCTAAAACGGGTAGCCGATAAATATTTTCAGATGATATTTAGTCTTGTACTTTCGCTGCTCGCCTTGCGGTTAATTTTGCAAGCACTTAACCAGTGGTCAATTTAAGATAAAAAAAAAGCAGTAACAGACAAACAGTTACTGCCAGCACGCCGAGCAATTAACGCTCAACCAATATGCCGCTAAGCGACCTCAACTTACAACGGCATGTCTAGGGTACGTTGATGTTTCAGGGTTATTTTTGTCGCTACCTGCCCTAGATTTTGGTAAATCTGGACCAGAACAAACAAAAATGAATCTCGAAACATCACCCTCCCTAAAATAGTTTGGGCTATTTGGTTTTCACCTCCCTGAAATAGAACTGCTGCGAAATGGTATTCTTCCACACATCCTCAACAATATTGTCGCCATTGGCATAGGACTCGCCCGCGACTTTCATCGACGATCCCCCTTTGCGCGATACCACTCGAAGGGAGCCATTTGGCATAAACTCAGTGCGCCATTCGCTGTCATCTTTATCACAGGCGCCAAGTTGCAAATTGCCCTCAACACTGACTAAGCACTGGGCTTGTTTATTCGCCGTCAGTTGATTTGATTGCAGACGGTAATAGCCTTCACTGGTGGATGTCGCGTGCCATTGCTGGCAAGCGTTAGCAGTGTATTCATATTGCACAACATTGGCATTCGCCTTTGTGTCACATTGCTGCGCTGAGACTACACGGCCACTGTGGGCATTTACAATTGCAAAATGGGATACGGGTTCGATACGCCAGTCAGTACACTCGCTGACGCGATTTTCACCGACAACCACAGCCGTATTCTTTTTGCTGCTGCAATTGGCCGCTTGTAGATTTTTAATCGAGCGCTCATTGGCAAAACGGAACCAGCCATCACGACTCGCATCAACCGACCAACGCTGACAACGGGACGCAACCCAAGGTGCGGCATTCACGCCCGAGGCCTTTTCATCTTGGCAGTCAGCTTGCGTTAAAAAGGTCCCTTCGGCCACATTAGCAAACCGATATAAACCATCGTTAGCAGGGTCGATAATCCAAGCACTGGCTTTATCATCACACTGACCAACACTGACTTCTCCTTTCGCATTGGTCACTAAACATTGATTAATATCACGATTGACGATGCGGTATTTCACCCCTTCAACTTGGGCTTTTAATGGCCCAAACTCGCCGCTTGGAACAGGTAACTGTTGCTTGTCGGCTAATGGCTCACCAAACTGCGGTAAGCCTTTATCATCCCACTTAAAAGGTTGTGCTCTGGCGGCGCGGGTACCACTGCAACCATCTGTGGGTGATGAGTTACCGTGATACACTAACCAATCTTCGCTGCCATCGGGGGAAGTGAAAAATCCGTGATGGCCTGGGCCATATACGCCATTGGCTTTACTGAAGAAGGGTTTGTCGAATTTTGTCCAAGCCGCAGGATCCATAGGATCCTCCCCTGTCAGCTCAACAACACCGAGAGAATAATCCTCTGTATTACAAAAACTTGCCGAATGGACGAGGAAAGTGCGTCCATCACGCTGAATAATCTCAGGCCCTTCATTGACATTTAAGCCTGACTTTTCCCAGTCATAAATGGGCTGAGTGATCACTTTATGATCGCCCGTTACCGTCCAAGGATTGGTCATTTTAGCGATGAGGTTCACTTGATCTTTACCGTGCCATTCTGACCACAAAAAGTACAACTGCCCCTTGTGCTCTAAGTAACTGCCATCAATATTCCAGTGTTCTGGCATGGGAGTGCCCTTAAATTTATAGGGCCCCATAGGGTCGCTGCCTTCACTCTCAAGGATATGATTGCGCTGACCATCAAAATTTTCTGCTACACCCGAGGTATAAATCACATACCAACGCAAACCTTCTGCGGTTTGCATGGGGTGGAATTCAAACGCCCAAAAATTACAGCAACGGGACTTATCATCGTCTGACCAAATATTGTGCGCAGGGGCATCGGCAAGCCCTGCTATGGTAGGCGATTTACGCATCACCAATTCAGAGGTCCAAGTGGTCGTCGTCAAATAATAGTTTCCATTATGGTATGCAAGCCAAGGATCTGCACCATTACGAAACAATGGGTTGGCAAAGGTTTCACTGGTAATATGATTATCAGGAAGCACAGGTGACGCTTCAACCACTCCAGTGCTAAAGCCAAATGTGAGCGCCATCGCGGCCATCAATGTTGTCAGAGAATGCGTCATTATTATTTATTTCCGATTGGGTCAACTAATACACTTTTATATTGAGTCAGCGCATTTGGATCAACGACAGGCCAACCTTGGGTATTCCATGTTAATTCAGCTATTTTGAGCTTTTGTAAGCCCTTATCCGCAGACTCATAGGCGTGGAAAACCAAATAGTCCTTGCCCTCAAACTGGTAAACGCTATTGTGCCCAAGGCCAGGCCAAGCTTTTGTACCGCGAAGCAGCACGGAACCGCCACCCTGTGCCATATCTTTACCCTCTTTATCAAGATAAGGGCCAGTGACAGAGGTTGAACGCCCAATCGCTAAATGGTAAGTGCTATCATCGGCGCGGCAGCAAAGACCGTAGGAAACAAATAGATAGTAATAATCATCTTTTTTGTAGATAAACGGCGCTTCGATTTGTGCAGGGCCGGGTTCGGCATCATTTAGTAAAGCTGGACGCTCAAGTTTGGCTAAGGTGTGCCACTCTTCTGGTTTAGCAAGAGAGATAAAATCTTGATTGAGCTTCACCAGCTTTAGCCCTTGCCAGAATGAACCAAAACTCATCCAAGGCGTGCCCTTTTCATCGACAATAATATTAGGGTCAATTGCATTCCATGCATCTCGATGGGGAATAGACTCAAGTACCATTCCCTTATCAACCCACTGATAATCTTTTGAGTTTTTATCTAACGTTTTGTTAACGGCTACGCCGATCGCGGAAGTGTTTTTACCAAAAGCGGAAATAGAGTAATAAAGATAAAAATAACCGTCATGCTCAATAATATCCGGTGCCCATAAATGCCCATTAAAATCCGGAGCCACACCGCGTGCCCATGTAGGCTCAGTATCAAATACCCGTCCGGCCAATGTCCAATGCACCTTATCCGTTGAAGCATAATAGGTGATGCCTGGTCCCGTGCTGAAAAGATAATAATTGCCAGCTTCTTTCGCCATAACAGGATCATGAATACTGACCTGTTTTGCATTAACGCTGCCTATCGAACCCATAAGCCCGATCAACAAGGCACAATGGAGCTTATTCATATGTCGCTTAAGGTGCTTTCTCGCGGTAATAGAAATACGTAGCATCATTTCTCCTTAATGAAACGAGATCCCATTCTAACAAAATAGCTATTATGCTATTGTATGATGATTAAGGTTATCATACTATCAAGACAAATAAGTAACAATCAACTGCGGAAAATTAACAGCAAGAAAATGTGTTAACATCTGGGGAATGCGATAATACGCTGTGCTGACACATTAACTCACTGTTTATAAAAAATATAATAAGGATTTCTGATGAGTTCTCATAAAATGTCGGTCATTGAAAAGATCGGTTACGGCTCAGGGGATATGGCCGTCAACGTCGTGATATCTTCAATGATGTTAATTATTACCTTCTTTTATACGGATATTTTTGGCCTAAAGCCCGCCGATGTGGGCATTTTATTTCTACTCGTTCGATTAATCGATGCCATCACGGATCCCTTAATGGGCATCATTAATGATAAAGTCACCACGCGCTGGGGTCGTTACCGTCCCTACTTCTTATTTATGGCAATCCCCTTCGGGCTTTCGGTATTTTTAACCTTCAGCACACCGGATTGGGACTATAACGCCAAACTCATTTGGGCTTATTCGACTTATATTCTTGTGACCATCATTTTTACCACGGTCACTATTCCCTATATTTCCATTATTAGTGTACTGACGGATAATCCAAAGGAGCGCTTATCCGCTAACGGTTATCGGTTATTCTTCGCCAAAATTGCCGCCTTTTTAGTGACTATTATTGTCCCTATATTAGCTTCCTCTTGGGGGGGAGATGATATTGCTGCAGGTTATCAAAAGGCCATGGGAGTGATGGCGTTAATGGCAACACTGCTGTTTTTGTTCTGTTTTTTCACTACAACTGAACGTGTAGCCTATAAGGTTGAAACTAAACCTATTTCAATGCAAATACGTCTATTGTTAAAAAATGATCAGTGGCTCATTTTGACCGCTATTTGTGTCATTGGCACCATTGGTTATGTGATCCGCGGTTCGGTTGCCGCCTATTACGCCACCTACTTCCTTGGTGGTGATGCCAAAATGCTTTCGGCCTTTTTATCAACAGGAGTGGGTGCGGCAATCCTTGCAATGGTCGCCTCAACTTGGATCACTAAGCGCTTTTGTAAACTCAAATTATTCCGTTACAGCCAAATTGCGGTGGGCATTTTGAGTGTGGTGATGTTTTTTGCCGTTCAACCCGGAGACATAGTGTTAGCCTTTGTGCTCTATTTTGCGATTTCTTTTGTGGTTGATTTGCACGCTCCAGTTTTCTGGTCAGTGATTTCAGAATCCGTCGATTACGGAACCGTCAAAACGGGTCATAGAGTATCTGGCCTTGCATTTGGGGGGATATCCTTTGCACAAAAAGCGGGAATGGGAGCGGCAGGTTTTGTAGTTGGCATGTTATTGACCTACTTTAATTATCAACCGGGACAAGAACAAACGTCTACGACGCTCATAGGCATTTCACTGATGCTAACCATCATACCTGGCGCGTTCCATACCTTGATGGGCTTATTGATGTTCAAATACAAGATATCGGACCGTGTCTATGAGGACATTAAGCTGTCACTGCCCGATATGGAAGTAATTGATGGGAAAAGTACGCCAGAGACACAGCCTAATGTCCACAAGGATAGTACCCAAACCCAAGTTTCTATATAGTTTTTGATGATGTTTTTGGAGTCATAGATGTTAAAACTCACCCCTTTAATCGAACAACGTGCCGACCCGTTTATTTATAAACATACGGATGGTTTTTATTATTTCACCGCCTCAGTACCTCAGTACGACCGTATTGAGTTACGCAGAGCCTCCACCATTGCAGGTCTTGCCGATGCTGTCCCTGTGGATGTGTGGCATAAACCCGATACGGGCCCCTATTCCGATCTAGTGTGGGCGCCAGAACTCCACTTTAACCAAGGGGCTTGGTATCTGTACGTCGCCATAGCCCCAAGTCGTGAAATTAAAGATGCATTGTTTCAACATCGTATGTATGTGCTGCGCTGCAATGATGCCAACCCGCTAACGGGCGAATGGCAGTTCCTTGGCCAACTTGATACTGGCATAGACACCTTTTGTCTCGATGCAACCACATTCGAGCACAATGGGCAGCTGTATTATGTTTGGGCGCAAAAAGCCCCTGATATTCAAGGGAACAGTAATCTTTATATCGCGAAGATGGATACACCTGACAAGATAAGCTCAGCCCCCGTGATGCTGACAAAGCCTGAGTACCCATGGGAAATTAAAGGGTTTTGGGTGAATGAAGGCCCATCAGTGCTAAAACGCAACGGTAAAATCTTTATCACTTATTCAGCCAGCGCGACCGATGAAAATTATTGCATGGGTTTACTGCATATTGATGAAAATGCTGATTTACTCGATGCAAGTCAATGGCATAAATCATCAAACCCTGTGATGACAAGTTGCTATGAGCATGGTGTTTATGGGGCTGGACACAATAGTTTCACCCTTGCAGAAGATGGTGAAACGGTTTTATTGGTGTATCACGCACGTACTTATACTGAAATTGAAGGCGATCCATTGTGGGATCCAAACCGTCACACCTATGTCAAGGCGCTTCGTTGGGATGATTCAGGTATGCCGGTATTTGGTAAGCCATCTATCCAAGAGTAAGTTAACTGTGATTTTTAGCCCCTGCATTAGGGGCTTTTTAACCATCAATAACCCAAACCTAGACTTTAAATTTAACCACTAACGTATTTAAATCTACCGCTAAACGGGTTAGTTCTGCAGAACTCGCACTTGTTTGGTGAGCGCCTGCAGCCGTTTGAGCCGCTAAATCTCTAATGGTCATAATATTATTATCAATTTCCCTTGCTACGGTTGATTGTTCTTCAGCAGCGCTCGCGATCACATGATTACTGTCACTGATTGCAACAATACGCGTGGTGATCTGATCGAGTGCTTTAGTCGCTTCGTCGGCAACAATACGGGCTTGATTGGTTTTTTCACTTGTAGTGACCATGGAGGTGACTGCAGCCTCAGCAGAAACTTGTACTTGCCGTACCATAGTCTCAATTTCACCTGCAGATACTTGTGTTCTATGGGCAAGGCTTCTTACCTCGTCGGCGACAACCGCGAACCCACGTCCCGCCTCACCCGCGCGAGCCGCCTCAATGGCAGCATTGAGTGCTAATAAGTTAGTTTGCTCAGATACTGAGCGGATCACATCCAGCAACTTGCTAATTGAAACAACCTGAGCAGCCAACTGATTAATGACCGTCGTACTTTTGGTCATCTCATCGTTAATTTCGGTGATAACGGCAGTTGTATCCTCGACTCGATTTTTACCTTCTACTGCAAGCTTGGCCGATTCAGAAGATGCATCTGACGCTTGTTGAGCAGTACGAGCGACTTCATCTACAGCAGTGCTCATTTCAGTGATTGCTGTAGCGGCTTGTTGGATCTCATCATTTTGTAGCTGTAAACCACGGGATGAGTCTTCTGTGACGGAGTTGAGTTCTTCTGCGGCGGAGGCTAGTTGGCTAGAGGAACTGCCGATATGCACAATGGCGTCCCTTAAATTGCGCTGCATAATTTGTAACGCAGTAACAAGACGAGTTAACTCATCGTCACCACTGACACTTATCGACTGAGTTAAATCACCATGGGCAATAATTTCTGCGGTTTTGACTGCAGCTTGTAGTGGCTGATTAATACTATTCGACAACATAAAAGCAATAACGATGGCAATGATACTGGCAACGATCACTGTCACAATGACTAACTAAAAATTACTATCATATTCCGTAATTGAGACAATACGAGTGTCATCGGAGGATGCTTTGTTTATGGCAACCAGATCTCTAAGATCTTTAACTATCTCATCCGCCAATGTATAAAGCTGCGGCAGTACCAATTTAGCTTCATCTAATTTTCCCGATGTTGCAAAACTAATTAATTTATCTTGTTCAACATAATAGGTCTTTTGGACTTGTTCAAATGCACGGTATACCGCCCGCTCATTATCCATCGAGATCAGTTGCTCATACTGAGCCTGATTTTTTTCAATCTCCAATTTAAGATCGCGGATAACGTTAGCAACTTGTTCGCGGCTTTCTTGAGTCTCGCTGACTAATAACCTGAGTGTGAGCACCCTAATTCGCATCATATTTGAATTAAGCTCACCAAGACTCATGATTGAAGGTAATAAATTGGTTTCAACGGTATTGGCATTTGCGCGGATAGTTTTCATCGATGAAATTGATAATCCACTTAAGCCGATCAGCAGCAATACCATGAGCAAAAAAGCGATTAATAGGCGGGTTTGGATTTTTATCGTCCTTAACATAGTTAATTACCTTATCTATATTGAAATAATGATGTCATCCAATCGAATATAGGAATATAGCGATTAGATAATCATCTGCGCTCTAAATTATAGATAGGAATTTATTTTTAGGATCAATAAACAGTCATCAAACATCAAAGCCGGTATTTATCACAAAAGATTAACAAGCATGATGTAAGCACCTGTTAATCGCTTTTCTGCTTTGATAACTGCCACACTATTACTCTGTTATTTTATATCGACCACATTATCTGCCAGCTCATTGTGAAATACAGGGAATCCATTCTCTGTCCATGAAATAGCGCGGTAGTAAGTATGGCGATTACCATCGGTTAATGGCGTGCCTTGAAGTTCAAGGTAATTACGAGCATGGTAAAACATCAACTCGGTTTGACCATCTTCGGCAAGCACAAAGCTGTTATGTCCAGGACCAAAGCGATTAAGTGTAGGCTCTGTGCTAAAAACAGGCTCAGAAACTTTATGCCAATTTTTGGGGTCGAGCAGATCTGCATCTTGCTCCGCCCAAAGGAGTCCCATCGCATAACGATCATCTGTTGCACTGGCAGAATAAGTGACAAATACCTTCCCATTTTTCACCAATACCGCAGCGCCTTCATTAACTTTAAAGCCTTGCCTTTCCCAATCCAGCAAAGGCTCACTGATGATAGCCTCCTGTAATGATGCCGCTGTAGGTGACAGCATTTTGGCAATCACCAGTCCCGTATTGTAACTTTTGGCATCGTCCTGCTGCGCCCAAATAAAATAGCCCTGCCCGCCAACACTAAAGTGGGTGGCATCTAAAGAAAATCCATCCCTTGCGGTTTTTAAACGGCCAAGCTCTTGCCAATCCCCCTTCATGGGGTTGTCACCTTCAAGCCCCAATACAAACATGCGGTTATGAAAGCGTCTGTCTTTATCACTGGCGGCATAATAGATATACCAGCGACCATCAATTTTATGCAGTTCTGGCGCCCAAATGTCGATACTCATTGGCCCTGATGTATGCTTACACCAAATAATTTTGGGGATAGCTTGACTTAATCCTTGAATATTTGCGGCATGACGAAGCTCTATCCGATCAAACTCGGGTACAGATGCAATAAAGTAATAGCTCCCATCATCATCTTTTATAACCCAAGGATCCGCGCGGCGCTCAATAAAAGGGGCATCTTGAACTGCACTTGACGTCACGCTAGTTTGAGAAGCTGGGAGCGCTAGAACGGGCGAGGAACTCGCTGCACACACAGGCAACAGCATTGAGGTAATAAAGGCTGATAACAGACCGAATTTTGCGTTAGTTTTCGAGATTATATTATCCATGGTTAGCTTTGCGTCCATTCAAGAGTTTCTGTAACACGATGAAGAAAAATAGCAATAAGCCAATTACTATCTTGGTCCACCAACTACTGAGTGTACCGTCAAAGGTGATGTAGGTTTGGATAACTCCCATCAAAAATACCCCAAGTACAGTACCTAATATAAAACCACTCCCGCCAGTAAGTAATGTCCCCCCAATCACCACGGCAGCAATAGCGTCAAGTTCTACGCCAACCGCCCCAAGGGAATAACCAGAAAAGGTATAGAAGGTGAAAATAATCCCCGCCAAAGTGGCGAGAAAACTGCTAAGGGCGTAAATGCTAATGGTGGTTTTTGCAATCGAAACCCCCATTAACTCGGCAGACTGCGCATTACCACCGAGGGCATACACATTTGTACCAAAACGACTGTAGTGCATCATGGTGGCGATAATGGCAAAAAAAACAATAAAAATCAGCGAACTGATATCGAGTGAACCATTACCTGGTAAAGCGATGCTCAGGTCGGCAATCACATCATAAAATGGATGATCAATCGCTATCGACTCTTCACTTACCGTTGTCGCAATACCACGGGCAAGAAACATCCCCGCAAGGGTCACAATAAAAGGCTGCAACTTATAGACATGAATGATCGTGCCCATCAGTGCGCCAAAGAGCGTGCCTAAGGGTAAGATAAGTGCAAAAGCGAGCAAAGGATGCCACTGATATTGCGTAATTAATACACTACTGAGTACACCACTTAAAGCAATCACAGCGCCGACGGAGAGATCAATACCCCCCGAGATAATCACTAGGGTCATCCCAAGTGCAGTGATCAATAGAAAAGCATTATCACGGAATAGGTTAGTCACCACTCGAACGCTGGCAAACCCCTCAAATTGTAACGCCCCTATCAGGAACATGACCAACAGCAAGGAGGCCGTGATCCACAATGGAATAAAACGCTTAGACATCATTTCTTGTCTCCAGCCGTTGTGCCCTTGAACACACGTAATTTAAATAAGCCAGACAACTGATGTCTGAATTTTTCCGACTGCAATAAAAGTACGGTTAAAATCACTATGGCTTTGATCAACAGATTAAATTTGGCGGGTAAACCACTAACAATAATCGTTGTGGCTAAGGTTTGAATAATAAGAGCGCCAATGATTGATAAAAACAAAGAGAAGCGCCCGCCCGTTAATGCCGCACCACCAATCACCACGGCTAAAATAGCATCGAGCTCGAGCCACAATCCGGCGTTATTAGCATCTGAACCTTGGATATCGGCGGTACTTATCATACCCGCCAAAGCCGCACATAGGCCCGCAATGGCATAGGCGAATAGTTTGATGGATTTGTCGTTTATCCCAAGATAGCGGCTCGCCTTAGCATTACAACCAACGGCTTCAATAAAGAGACCAAGTGCGGTTTTACGCAATAACAATTGGGTCAATATCAGCATGCCAATCACAATCCAAATAGGCATAGGTAACCCTAAAAACTGCCCGACACCAATGGCGGCAAAACCTTGATGTTGGAACGTGACTATCTGTCCTTGGTTAATAAGCTGAGCAACACCACGTCCCGCAACCATCAAGAGTAATGTGGCAACAATCGGCTGAATACCTAAAAAACTGACTAGTGAGCCATTAATGCAGCCCGCCAGCAATCCTACGACAAGACCTGCCAATACAACCGTACCAAGACCAATATCCGGTAATAGTAAGAGGTTTGCGCACACAGCCCCGGCGATTGCCATCACAGCGCCAACGGAAAGGTCAATCCCACCGGTAGCAATCACTAGACTCATGCCAATAGCGAGCAGTGCAACAGGTGCACTGCGGTTTAAAATATCAATTAAGGATCCGTAAAGCCGGTCATCTTGATAGGCAATATGGAAAAAACTGCTATCAATAAAGAGGTTTGCCAGTAACAGTAAGGCCAGTGCTAGCAGCGGCCAAAGATACCGACCAAAGGACGTAGACTTACCCGCTTGATAGCGATCATTGGGTGTGTTACTGCTGGATTGTTGACTGTTTGGCATCTCAATCAAAGCCTCGGATGACATCATTTCTACTGAGGTTTTCATCTATCCCTCCGCAATGGCTTGCATAACGTGTTGTGAGGTAAGTTCAGCACCCGATAATTCACGCACTGCATATCGGTCGCGCAATACCACTACTTTGTTGGAAAAGGCGACCAGTTCATCAAGCTCAGATGAAGCAACCAGTAACGACATACCGTCATCACATAAGGTTCTAATCAGTTTGATAATTTCGGCATGAGCACCAATATCGATACCGCGAGTCGGTTCATCTAACACAAGGAGAATGGGTTCAATGGCGAGCCAGCGAGCTAAAATAACTTTTTGTTGATTACCGCCACTGAGTTGCTCAATGGGTTTATCTGCATCTGGGGTCGCTATCTGTAACTTATCGATAAAAAATTGGGCGATTTCCTGCTGCCTTGTCTTTGACAAACAGCGCCACCATCCTACCCTCGCCTGCAATGCCAGAATGATATTCTCGCGGATCGACAGCGGACCGATAATGCCATCGACCTTACGATCCTCTGGACATAGAGCAATTCCCGCATTAATTGCATCTACCGGGTGTGAGAGATGGAGCTTTTTACCCGCAAGGTGAATACTGCCACTCTCGAGTAAATCGAGCCCAAATACCGCATTACACACCTCACTACGCCCTGAACCCAAAAGTCCAGCAAGCCCAACGGCTTGACCTTTAGGAACTGTTAAATTCATCGATTGAATTGACCCTTTAACCGACACGCCCTCAAGGGACAAGAGTATGGCTGATGTGCCGTTTGTTGTTTGCTCCGCCGCACTTTTCTCGACTAAATGCTGCTGCAATGAGCGCCCGAGCATGGCTTCGATAAGCTGAGGTTGTGGCAGTTCAGAGGTCAGATACTCACCGATAAAACGCCCGTTTCGTAAGACTGTGATACGGTCGCTAATTTGATAAACCTGATCGAGAAAGTGCGTAATAAATACAATTGCGACACCCTTTTGCTTGAGCTGGTTCAAAATACTAAACAGTACTTGTACTTCATCGGCATCCAAACTCGCCGTTGGCTCATCTAACACGAGGACTTTAGCCGACATAGCGACGCCGCGGGCAATGGCAATCAATTGCTGAACAGCAATGGAATAACTCGATAACGGTGCACTCACATCGATATCGAGCTTAAATTGTGCCAGTACAGTGCGTGCATCGGCATACATTTTTTGAAAATGGATCAAACCAAAGCGTTTTGGCTCGTGGCCCAAAAATAAATTTTGCGCCACGGTAAGGTTAGGGACCAGATTAACTTCCTGATACACAGTGCTTATGCCAATCTTTTGGGCCTCAATAGGCGTATTAAAATGCTGTTTTTCATTTAGAAAAATGATTTCACCACCGTCTTTCGATTGTGCGCCCGTCATCACTTTGACTAAGGTAGATTTCCCCGCACCATTTTCACCTAATAAGGCATGAACTTCCCCAGAAAATAACCGTAAATTCACCGCTTCGAGCGCTTTTACGCCCGGATAATGTTTACTGATATTCTTAAGTTCTAAGATAAGGCTCATAGCGCATCTCCCCAAGAAACTGTCTATCGCGGATTATTGCAGACGACGTTTTTCATATTCGGCTGCTGCGGTTTCTTGAGTGAATACATCACCTGTTGTACTGATAAGCTTAGGTAGATCTTTATTTCCCTTAAGAAACGCATCAATCGCATCAAAGGCGGGACCACCCAAATATGGACTCAATTCGACCGTTGCATTAACGTCACCATCCGCCATTGCTTTGAAGTAATCAGGCACCCCATCAACAGAGACAATTAAGATATCTTTACCCGGCTTAAATCCGGCTTCTTTAATGGCTTGCACAGCACCTAATGCCATTTCATCGTTATGTGACCAAACGGCGCACAGTGCTTGACCATTCTGTGCTTTTAGAAAACCCTCCATCACTTCTTTACCCTTAGCGCGGGTAAATTCCCCAGTTTGACTACGCACAATGTTGGCATTCGGGTAATTAGCAATGACGGCATTAAAACCTGCAGCGCGATCGATAGCGGCAGTCGCACCGACTGTGCCCTGTAACTCGGCAATCGCACAGTTACCTTGGGTTTTATCCATTAACCACTGCGCTATTTTGCGGCCTTCTTCGGTAAAGTCAGAAGCAATACGGGTGAGAAACAGTGAGTCATCATCGACCTTAATATTACGGTCAACAATCACAACGGGGATATTTGCTCGCTTGGCTTCCTTAAGGACAGGCTTCCAACCCGTTTCAACGACGGGCGCGATAATAATCGCATCGACGCCTTGAGCAATAAAGCTACGTACAGCCTTGATTTGGTTCTCTTGTTTTTGCTGAGCATCGGCAAACTTTAAGTCTATTCCCCGTTGTTTGGCTTCCGCTTTTACCGCCTCACTAAAACTGGTTCGCCAGCCACTTTCTGAGCCCACCTGCGAAAAACCTACCGTGGTCGCAAAGGCGCAACTGGCTCCTATCGCCCATAAACTGAATACTGAAACTAATGTA
Organism: Shewanella sp. JNE2; assembly: GCF_023159115.1. Lineage (NCBI taxonomy): Bacteria > Pseudomonadati > Pseudomonadota > Gammaproteobacteria > Alteromonadales > Shewanellaceae > Shewanella > Shewanella sp. JNE2. The sequence goes on from NZ_CP096169.1 coordinate 2,288,524, forward strand.
TATTTTGTCATTTTTATTCCCTTATTAAATTTTAATAACAGCAATCCCCAGACCTTCTTAATGCAGAAGATCAAACTCAATTAAACTAATATGACTAATTCGTTATATGACTAAAGTGTCACACACGGTTTAAATTAAATATTTTTAAATCTATGCACCGTTATTTGTTTATAGGGTTTATTTGCCTCTAACATAACACTCGGAAAATGAGCAATATTGACGGCATTAGGATAACCATGGGTTTCTAAACATAAACCTTGATATTGATTTAACGGTTTTCCATGATTATCAAGCCGCGTACCATCCAAAAAATTACCACTATAAAATTGCACACCTAATTCTGTGGTACTGATTTCCAATTCACGTCCTGAAATAGGTTCGATTAATGTGGCGATGGTTTTTAAGCATGAGGTATTGTCTATATCCTTCGACATCACAAAATAGTGGTCATAACCATTACTTAATTTATGAATATCTTCAGATATGGATTTTATTTGACGAAAATCGAAGGGGGTATCATCGACTAAAACCAATTCACCCGTAGGAATTTGCTCAGAATCTAAGGCTAAAATATGACTCGCATTGAGTTGTAAGTTATGGCCTAAGATGCCATGTTGCTTGTCAGATGCGAGATTCCAATAGGCATGATTTGTGAGACAAACCGGAGTAGTTTGGTCTGATAGAGCATCGTAAATCAGGATTAACTCATTGCTTTCGCTAAGGCGATATTCGACTGTTACGGATAAATCTCCAGGATAACCTTGATCACCATCAGGACTCTGTATCCTAAAGATGGCACCAACAGCATCGGAATATTGCTTAGTTTCACATTGCCAAACACAGTGACTTAAGCCTTGCGGACCACCGTGAAGTTGGTTATTACCTTCATTCGGGGTTAATACAATGGTTTGACCCTTTAAAGAAAATGCCGCTCCACCAATTCGATTTGCAACGCGGCCTGCAGTAATACCAAAATAATAAGGGTTTATTGCCCAATCTTGAATATTCTGATAACTCAAACTGAGATCAATGGTTTTATCTTCTTTTCCATAGAGTTTGACAGACCAAATACTTGCACCATAACTCGATAACACTACTTCCAAACCATGACTATTCGTTAATGTTATTAACTCTAATGGTGCAGGAAAGGCACTATGTGTTAATTTTTGTGTAGAGATTGAGAGTGACATATGAGTGCTTTCACCTTTTATAATAAGTTTTCTCAGCACTCATCCTCAGCTATCTATGTAAGATAATGACGACTTAATCAACAAAGACTTTATTGTTAATGATTAAATCCAGCCACCATCTACAATAAAATTTTGTGCAGTGCAGAGTTTGCTATCATCGGCCGCCAAAAATAACGCCATAGCGGCAATATCTTCAGGCATCACATATTCTTTAATACATTGATTATCTTCAATATGTTTTGCCGTATCCTTATCAACCCAGTGCGTTAATTGACGCTTCGTCATCACCCAACCTGGGGTCAAGGTATTAATTCGAATTCTATCTTTACCTAAATCCGCAGCTAATCCGCGAGTCAATCCCATAGCACCAGCTTTAGAGGCGGTATAGCCTGCCATACCCGGCTGGCGATTATGCCAACTCATTGAGCCTAAATTGATCACTGAACCGCCACCCAGACGTTGCATTTGCGGCCTTACCGCTTGCACTGCAAAAAAATAATGCCGTAAATTGGTGTTTAAACAGTGATCCCAATACTCAGGAGTCACTTCATCTATGCTATGGCGCTCATCGCAGGCGGCGTTATTAATCAATACCGCAATGGTTCCAATTTCCTGCTCTATCTGCGTAACGACGTTTTTTAGCGCTGCAATATCCACGAGATCACAGGGATAAAATTTCACTATTGCATCGGGTATACTGGCTAATAAGGTACTAACAAGTTGATTTGATTCCGTTATAAGTATGTCGGCAAATGCAACTTTTGCGCCCTGCTCTAAGAATGATCTCACTAAACAGGCGCCAATACCCGTACCGCCACCACTGATAAAAATGGTTTTTCCTTTCAAGCTCGGGTATTGATTACTTAACTTCATAACTCAACCTTTATTAAAATAATTATTTGGTTTTATTATAAAAGAAAAAGTGTCCATGTTTAATGGGAATGTGCCGGAATATCAGCACCCCGACATCCCACTAGAAAATCAAAATCACACCCTTCATCGGCCTGCAACACTCTTTCCCTAAAAAGGGATAAATAACCACTGCTGACAGGAAGTTGCTTAACCAAGGCGATTTTTGCTAACCGATCCGCTAATTCTTCGTCACTAATCTCTAGTTGCAGTACGCCAGCAAAAGTATCGAGTGCGATCACATCACCATTTTGTACCGCAGCTAGTGGGCCTAAGTCCTGTGACTCGGGGACAACATGCAATACGACTGTTCCAAATGCAGTACCACTCATTCGCGCATCCGAAATCCTAACCATATCTTTAATCCCTTTTTTTAACAGCTTAGGTGGCAATCCCATATTGCCGACCTCAGCCATTCCAGGATATCCCTTCGGGCCGCAATTTTTGAGCACCATGATGCTCGTTTCATCAATCGCAAGTTCGGGATCATTTATGCGGGCGTTGTAATCATCAAAACTCTCAAACACGACCGCTTTACCACGATGTTTCATTAAATGCGGACTGGCTGCAGAAGGTTTAATCACTGCACCTCGAGGGGCCAAGTTCCCCTTTAATACTCTGATCCCACCATTTTCAACTAAGGGCGTATCAATACTCATGATCACGTCTCGGTTGTAACAAGGTGCATTTGCCACATTTTCCCAGAGCGTTTTCCCATTCACTGTTAAGGTATTTTTACTCAATAAATGATGGTTAAAGAGTTCTTTTAGCACAGCGGGTAAACCTCCTGCATAGTAAAAATCCTCCATCAAATACTGACCCGAGGGCTTAAGATTGACTATCGTCGGTACATCATAGCCATACGACCAATCATCCAGTGACAAATCAACCCCTATTCGCCCCGCTATGGCTTTTAAGTGGATAACCGCATTGGTCGAGCCGCCAATCGCCGCATTGGTTTTTATCGCATTGATAAATGCTTCACGCGTGAGCACTTTTGAAAGCGTTAAATCCTCATGGACCATATCGACAATACGCATTCCAGACATATGGGCTAAGACATAACGTCTTGAATCAACAGCAGGAATAGCCGCATTTTGTGGCAAACTGGTGCCTAAACTTTCTGCCATGCAGGCCATAGTCGATGCCGTTCCCATGGTATTGCAAGTACCCGTTGAACGTGACATATCAGCTTCGGCATTCATAAACTCAGCCAAGCTAATATTTCCTGCTTTATATTCTTGATGCAGTTCCCAGACTAAAGTACCAGACCCTACATCTTTCCCTTTATGTTTACCATTTAGCATAGGCCCACCCGTCACGACTATGGTGGGTAAATTGCAACTGGCCGCCCCCATGAGTAAAGCCGGCGTTGTTTTATCACAACCCACTAAGAGCACCACACCATCAATCGGATTGCCTCGAATCGCTTCTTCGGTATCCATCGCGGCCAAATTACGCGTTAACATGGCACTGGGGCGTAAATTAGATTCACCATTGGAAAATACTGGAAATTCCACTGGGATCCCCCCTGCTTCACGGATCCCATTTTTAACTCTTTCAGCCAATTCCCGCAGATGACCGTTGCAGGGCGTTAACTCCGACCACGTATTGCAAATACCAATAACAGGCCGGTTGTGAAAGTGATGCTCTGGAATGCCTTGGTTTTTCATCCAACTACGATACATAAAACCATTTTTATCATCGCTACCAAACCAGCTTGCGGAACGAAGTGCTTTTGTTTTTTTATTCTGCATTGTTACACCTTCGTTTTACCTCTGCTTAGTGCCCGACTCGCCTATTCACACCTATTCTCAGTACGTGCGGTATTTACCGCGAAGCTAAGGCAAATAATGGCGATTAAAAGACTGTCGTTAACAATTCGTACTTTAAAGATTGCTAGCGAGTAAAAGTATTGGTATTACTATAATACTAAAATGTCAAAAAACAATAGAGGAATTATGAAAAAAACGCTTTTGAGTATTTGCTTAGCCTTTAGCTCAGCGACATTTGCGGCAAATCCGTTGTTTTCAGATGTGTTTACTGCCGATCCCGCCGCAATCGTTCATCAAGATACTGTGTACTTGTATACGGGACATGATGTGGCCAAAGACAACAAAACCTTTTTTGAAATGCATGATTGGTTAGTCTTTAGCTCCAAGGACATGGTTAATTGGACTGCGCATGGCAGTAAACTGTCAGTCAAAGATTTTAGTTGGGCCAAAGGTGATGCATGGGCTAGCCATGTCATTGAAAAAGAAGGTAAGTTCTATTGGTTTGTCACAGCAAGGCACGCAAAAATTAATGGTTTTGCCATTGGTGTAGCTGTTGCAGATAGTCCATTAGGCCCCTTCAAGGACGCCAGAGGCACTGCGTTGATCACTAACGATATGACAACCGATACTGATATCGATTGGGATGATATAGACCCTGCCGTGTTTATCGATGACGACAAACAAACTTATCTATTTTGGGGGAACACTAAACCTCGTTATGCCAAACTTAAAGCCAATATGATTGAACTCGATGGGCCGATTCATTCTATTGATGTGCCTAACTTTACTGAAGCACTCTGGGTCCATAAAAAAGATCACACTTATTATCTTTCCTATGCGTCTGGTTTTCCTGAAAAAATTGCCTATGCAACCAGTCACAGTATTAATGGCCCTTGGAAATACCAAGGAATTCTTAATGAAGTTGCCGGTAATTCACCGACAAATCATCAAGCCATTATCGAATTTAAAGGCAAATCCTACTTTATCTATCACACAGGTGCTTCGCAGGATAATGGTGGAGAGTTTAGACGTTCTGTGGCAATTGACCCGCTCTACTACAATGAAGATGGCACCATTAAACGTATTCATATGACCACAGAAGGTATTTCAGCGGCACAATAGCAGTTTAAGTCCTCATGTCAGCGAAAAACAAAAAGGTGATCTAATGGCAAAGATCACCTTATGTAACAAACAGATTAGTCTCGCTCAATATTTTTCTTTAATGTTTCTTGGGAAGTCGACAGCAGCTTATTCATTTCGGCTTTGGCACGCACGCTGTCTCCTGCCGCTATCGCGGTATAAATGGCCTTATGACCCGGAAGTGATTGTAGAAAATCATCTTGAATCGTACTGCTTAATCTAAACAATTCCAGCAATGCCGATTGAATTGAGACACCCAAAGACACCATAAATTCGTTATTAGTGGCATCCAGAATCGCCATATGAAACTCGATATCTGAGGTATATACCTCATCCGTACCCAGCTGTGCGGCTTCCATTTTGGCATAGGCAGCTTCAATGATTTCAAGCTGCTCTGGCGTACGTTTTTTAGCGGCCAATTCTGCGGCGGCTGGCTCAAACACCTCACGAATTTCATACAACGAAGTGTAAAACTCTGGCGACGGTTTAGATTGGGAAAACCAGTTTAAGATCACAGGATCAAACATGTTCCAATGACGACGCTCACGAATGCGGGTACCCAGTTTCGGCCGAGATTCGATTAGCCCCTTAGCCGTCAGCACCTTAAATGCCTCCCTTAACGATGTACGGGAGACCTCAAGTTCTTCACAGATGGTATTTTCATTAGGAATATATTCACCTGGTGCATAAAAACCGCCAACAATACGAGAACCCAGTTCGCTAGCCACCCAGTTGTGGATATTTTGCGGTCGGTTGTTTGCCTGATTTGCCATTGCGCCCTCTTTTGTCTTAGAAAATATGCCGAACTCAACCTAGATGAATAGGTGATAAACCTAAGAATTATCTAATGTTATAATACTACCTTTCCCTAAAAACGTAACAGGTAATTTTCATAAAGCCAAGAATTTATGGGGATTTCAACCAAAGAAAAACATTGGTTTAGGTTTTTAGGGATAAGCCAATAATCGAACCAAGCCTATGCCGTCAGAAAGTAATCATTTTGGATATCAAAATCGACAAGGACATCGACGACAAACATTCCTGCTGACTTAGCCGCTTGAATACCTGCTTTTGCATCTTCAAATACGATGCAGCGCGCTGGCGCGATCCCCATCAATTCGGCGCAGCGTAAAAAGGTATCTGGAGCAGGTTTGGGTTCACTGACCTGATCTGCGCCTACCACATGATCGACCAGTTCAAGCAAACCACACAAGGTTAATATCTCAACCGCTTCGCCAGTATAGGCCCCCGTTCCCACCGCCATAGGACGCTTCCCCTTATTTTGCTTAGCAAACTCGATTAAACGAGTCGGCTTAACATATAAATGCATGGTTTCTCGTACCAAGGCTTCTTTATACTCATTCATCGCTTCATAGCTTGCGGTTGGCGTGACGCCAAAATGGGCGATAAGTATTTCAAGTGTTCCAATGGTCGGTACGCCAGCAAGAGAGCGCATTAACGCTGCATCAATCGGGATCCCAAAGTGACTTAGTGTTTGTCGCCATGCCTGTTCATGTAGCTGACCGCTGTCCACCAAAGTGCCATCCATATCAAAAATAATGCCATCAAAATTTGTATACATGTTGTGTTTCAACCTCTTGGACGGGGAACCATTAGCAAATAAAGAACTCAGCTTCGGACATAAAATACAAAGCCGCCCTAGGGCGGCTCTTAACTTAAGAAGGTAAATTATAGCCCTCTTGCTAGGCCGTAATAAACGGAATTTTGACGTAATTCATTTTTGAACTGACGAATTTGAGTGTCGGCATCAATAATCACTAATTCAGCCCCCGCCATTTCAGCAAAATCGACAATGTTTTCAGTCGATATCGCTTGGCTGTAGGCCGAGTGATGCGCGCCGCCCGCATGGATCCACGCCGTTGCTGCAATTGACAAATTTGGACGCGGTTCCCAAAGTGCAGAAGCAACAGGTAAGTTTGGTAAATCCTGTGGCGGTGTCACTGTGTCTAATTCGTTGAGGATAATACGGAAACGATTACCAAGATCGATTGTCGATACGTTGATGGCAGGCCCCGCTTTCGCCGTAAACAGTAAGCGTGGCACATCACAGCGCACACCTATAGTGTGGCGATGCACTTCTAAACGTGGTTTGTTAGCAGCAATAGATGGACACACTTCGAGCATATGTGCGCCGAGCACTTGATCCGTCGCACCGAAGTTATAGGTGTAATCCTCCATAAAGGAAGTACCTCCAACACGGCCTTGTCCCATCACTTTCATGATGCGTACCATCGCGGCAGTTTTCCAATCACCTTCGCCGCCATAGCCAATACCATTGGCCATCAAACGCTGTGTCGCTAACCCTGGTAATCCCGTCATTCCCGTTAAGTTTTCAAAGCAGTTCGTAAAAGCACCAAACTCGCCATCCTTTAAGAACTGCGCTAACCCGAGTTCGATTTTGGCTTCTTTTCTTAAACGATCGAGTTGGTATTCATCATTAAACAATTCGTTGCTAATAATATATTCGCTCGCATAGCGGTCGATTTGAGCCGTGATATCATTTTCGCTAATGGCATTAATGGCATCATTGAGTTCGCCTAAACTGTAGGCATGCACTTCGTAACCGAATTGAATTTGTGCCGCAACTTTATCACCTTCGGTCACAGCCACTTGGCGCATATTGTCACCAAAGCGAGCAATACGAAGATTTTGACTTTCGTTCCAGCCTGCTGCCGCGCGGCACCAATCATCCACTTGGGCTTGTACATCGTTTGTTTGCCAATGCCCTACAACCACTTTGCGCTCTTTACGCATCCGAGTGCCGATATAACCAAACTCGCGGCAACCGTGGGCACTTTGATGGGTGTTCATATAGTTCATATTAATGTCGGCCCACGGCAGTTCGGCATTAAATTGAGTATGCAAATGCATAAAGGGTTTGCTGAGTTCATTCAGTCCCGCAATCCACATTTTGGCTGGCGAGAAAGTGTGCATCCACAGGATAATCCCGACACAGTTTTCGTCGCTGTTAGCAGCTTGGCACACCGCGTAAATTTCGCGGGGAGATTTAACCGTGGGTTTATAGACAACTTCCATTGAAATTGCATCAGACTGATTAAATCCGTTGACAATTTGTTCACTGTTTTTTGCTACTTGCTCTAACACTTTGGGCCCGTACAAATCCTGCGACCCCGTGACAAACCACACTTGTTTTTGTTTGAATGCTTTCATATCGCTCTCTCTCATCTTTAAATTCAGTTATTCAGAACAGGAAACTTATTTGTCTTGACCATAGTAAGCATCTTTGCCGTGCTTACGCAGATAGTGCTTATCTATAAGCTCTTGTTTTAATGATGCTATATTCGGTGACAATGTCTTAGTGAGGTATGCCATTCTGGCAATTTCTTCAAGCAGAACGGCGTGGTAAACGGATTTGGCGGCACTGTCTCCCCACGTAAATGGTGCATGCCCTGCCACAATGACCATAGGTGACTCACTCGGGTTTCTATCAGCAAAACAATCGAGAATCTGTACACCGGTTTCTTCTTCGTAGTCGCGACTAATTTGGTCATCACGCATCACGGCTGTACAGGGGATCTCGCCGTAAACATAATCGGCTTGAGTGGTACCAAAACAAGGGATTGCAATTTGCGCCTGTGCCCATGCGGTGGCATAGGTGGAATGCGTATGGGTAATGCCCCCAATACTTTCCCACTGGCGATACAAGTAAGTGTGGGTTTTAGTGTCAGATGATGGACGTAAACGTCCCTCGACGATGTGGTTTTCAAGATCGACGATAACGATATCTTCAACCTTAAGATCTTCGTAGGGTACGCCGCTGGGCTTAATACCGATGACACCACGCTTGCGATCAATTTGTGACACATTGCCAAAGGTATAGGTCACTAAATGACGCTTTTCGAGCTCCATATTGGCTTCATAAACTTCGCGTTTAAGTTCTATAAATGACATATTATTTCGCTCCATCAACATAATGGCCTAGGGCTAGATACGCTTGATAAAGCATTTGGTATTTTTCTGCATTGATGGGATTAGGCTGATAGGTTTTAGCTACATTTGAAGCCATCACAGCTTGAGCACTTAATACATCAGGATAAATACCCGCCGCCGTTGCGGCATAAATGGCGGCGCCTAAGGCACAGCTTTGCTCACTTTCCAGCACGTCAATATTACAATTCCACACATCGGCGCAGGTTTGCATAATAAAATCAGACTTTTTAGAGATGCCGCCAATGGTCACGACATGGTCTATCCGCACCCCTTCCTCCTTAAAGCGTTCAATAATCGCCCTTGCTCCGTAGGCACTGGCCTCGACTAAGGCTTTAAAGACGTGCGGTGCATGGCTACCCATGGTTAAGCCGCTGATCGCCATAGAAACGGATTGATCGGCATCGGGAGTACGGCGTCCGTTAATCCAATCTAGCGCGACAATGCCTGTTTCACTGACGGGAAGATTAGCCGCTGCCTCACCGAGTTTTGCTAAGGTTTCATCTTCAAGTTGTGCAATAAGTTTAGCTTTCACCTCATCGTCAAATAGTGCAGAGGTATTGATCTGTTTAATGGGCCAAAGGGTGAGATCCTTAAACCAAGCATACAAATCGCCAAAGGCCGACTGCCCTGCTTCAAGACCAATCATCCCCGGTAACACTGAACCATCAACTTGGCCACAAATGCCTTTAATACACCGCTCACCAATGTCTTCATAACTGGCAACGGTAATATCGCAGGTCGATGTCCCCATCACCTTAGTCAGTACGCCCGCTTTAACATTGGCACCAACCGCACCGGCATGGCAGTCAAACGCACCGAACGACACGATAACATCGGTCGATAATCCTAGATTGGCTGCCCACTCAGGGGTTAAAGTACCGCAGACTTTATCTGAAGTGCAGGTTTCCACGGGTAAGCGATCACGCAAACCTTCGAGCAATGGATCAATACCAACAAAAAATTCATTCGGTGGATACCCATTCCATGACGCGTGCCACATGACTTTATGCCCTGATGCACAGCGCCCTGCCTTATAGACCTTAGGGTGAGTTGTGCCTGTCATTAGCGCGGTGATCCAATCACAGTGCTCAACCCAACTGTATGCCGATTGTCTTACTTCGGTATCATGGCGCAGAACATATAAAGCCTTGGCCCAGAACCACTCAGATGAGTAGATCCCCCCCTCATATTTAAGATAATTTTCTTTAGCCACCTTTGCCGCAGCAGTAATTTGCTGCGCCTCTAGTATTGCGCTATGGTCTTTCCAGAGTAAAAACATTGCATTAGGGTTATTAGCAAATTCGTCTTTAAGTGCCAATGCCATACCTGACTCATCGACAGCAATCGGAGTAGAACCTGTGGTATCGACACTCAAACCACACACTTTTTCAGCGGCTCCCGGTGGCGCTTTAGTCCAAAGTCCCTGAACAACTTCAATTAAACTTTCAATGTAATCGAGTGGATGCTGCCTAAATTGATTTTTAGCAGGATCGCAAAATAACCCCTTTTTCCAACGTGGGTAATAAACCACATTAGTGGCAACCTCAACACCTGTCTGCGTATCAACCAATAACGCGCGAACTGAGTCAGAACCGTAATCTAGCCCTAACGCGTAAGACCCTAAAACATTAGCCATTAGCATCCCCGTACATTGAACTCTGCCCTAACCAAGTGAGTGCAGATGACATCAAAACATTTAGTACTACAATACTACTATAGCTTAATGGTATTACAATATTATTTTAATTGGGAATGATAAATTTTTTAACATCACCAAACAGCAAGGGAGGTTTTTGATGATGAAAAAGAGGAGTTATTCAGGATTTGAGGATAAAAAAAAGCGAATGCACTGTGGCATTCGCTGTTTACTGCTTGACATCTTTTGGTGGTAACCCAAAAAAGTGAATAAATATTTTGGGATATTTAGCGGTCAAATCAATATGACTTTATCGCTAATATTTAAATAAGCCTGTGTTAGCGGTACTTTGCGGCAAACTCATTCATAAACTTCACTAACGCGATAACGCCCTCAAGTGGCATCGCATTGTAAAGGCTAGCGCGCATACCGCCGACAATTCGGTGGCCTTTTAAGGCCACGAGCCCTGCGACTTGTGCTTGCTTTAAGAACTCACCATCAAGTGTTTCATCAGCGAGCTGAAAGGTCACATTCATTTGTGAACGGTTAGAAGCAACAACACCATTACGATAAAAGGTATTACTGTCGATGCATTGGTACAGCATTTGTGCTTTTTGTTGATTAATTTTTGCAATACTCGCAATGCCACCAATGGACTTAAGCCAAGCAAAGACTTCAGCGGCGAGATACCAAGCAAAGGTTGGCGGTGTGTTGAACATAGAGTCATGCTCAACGGCTAAACGATAGTCCATGATGGACGACTGCGGTAAACTCGGCAGTGTTAACATGTCATCGCGCACTATCACTATCGACAGACCCGATGGACCTATGTTCTTTTGTGCGCCAGCGTAAATCAAACCGTAGCGGCTGACGTCGATTTCACGTGACATAATGGTTGACGATAAATCGGCAACAATTGGCCAAGGTGAGTCTAATTCATCAAAAATTTCGATACCATCTACTGTCTCATTAGGGCAGTAGTGAACATAGTGATAATCGGCATCGATTTTATGTAAATCAGGTAAGACAACCGCATTGAGTCCATTGTGTTTTTCAACAATATTCAAGCTATCAATCTGCGCTTCACCCACGAGCTTTTGTGCTTCGGCTAATGCGGCAGATGACCATTGACCACTGACTAAATACAGGGCTCTGCCATGATTACCTAAAAAATTATTCACAACAGCGGAGAACTGTCCACGACCACCGCCGTGCATAAATAGCACATGGTAATTTGTGGGGATCTGCATCAGTTCACGTAAATCGGACTCGGCTTGTTGTGTAAGCGCGATGAACTCTTTACTTCGGTGGCTGATTTCCATCACGGAAACGCCTTGACCATTCCAATCAAGTAATTCCTGTTGTGCTTTTTTCATTACCGCTGCGGGTAACATTGCAGGTCCAGCACAGAAATTATAAATCGCGCTCACTGACACTCTCCTTAATCCCAACCATGATGTAGGTATTGATAAATACGAAACCATTCTAAAACGAACAATGCTATCAACATCAATGCCATTAAAAAAACGAGCGTCCAATTGGACGCTCGTTAATATGACACTTAATTACTCTTCGTCTTGCTCATCATCAGCAAGTTCGTCTTCATCTTCGTCCAACTCTTCTTCGTCATCCAGCGCTTCTTCAAGCGCCTCGTCAGCTAATTCGCCTTCGACAATGACAGGAACAATCGGTAAACCGTTTTCATCCAGCTCGACTTCATCTTCTTCAGTTTGGATTTCGTCGATACGTTGTAGGCCGACCACTTTCTCGTCGCCCGCAGTGCGGATAATCGTTACACCTTGAGTGTTACGGCCAATGATAGACACGCCGCTCGCAGGTGTACGCACTAAGGTACCTTTATCACTGATGAGCATCAGTTCGTCGTTAAGACCGACTTGAACAGCCCCAACAACAGCGCCGTTACGTTCACTCACCTTGATTGAAACCACACCTTTAGTCGCACGGCTCTTCGCAGGATATTCAGACAGTTGCGTCCGTTTACCGTAACCGTTTTCAGTCACGGTCAGAATCGCGCCATCGCCCTTCGGTACGATAAGCGACACGACTTTTTGACCTTCTTCTAAACGGATACCACGAACGCCTGTTGCAGTACGGCCCATAGGACGTAAGGACAAGACTTCTTCACCGGTTTCAGGATCGGTTTTCACTTCGCCTGTTTCAGAATCACGAACTTTTTCACCAAAGCGAACCACTTTCCCTTCGTTCGAGAACAACATGATTTCGTCATCACCGTTAGTGATATCGACACCGATCAGTTGGTCACCGTCTTTGAGGTTAACGGCGATAATGCCGTTTGCACGTGGATTGCTATAAGCAGTTAGTGCGGTTTTCTTCACAGTACCGTGTGAGGTCGCCATGATGATGTACTTGTCAGCCGCGTATTCACGTACTGGCAGAATCGCAGTAATGCGCTCGCCATCGGATAACGGCAACAAGTTAACAATTGGACGACCACGGGCCGTACGGCTCGCTAATGGCAGTTGATACACTTTGAGCCAGTACATCTTACCAAAATCAGAGAAGCACAAAATGGTATCATGGGTATTGGCAACTAACAGCTTCTCGACGAAATCTTCGTCTTTCACTTTCGTCGCGGCTTTACCTTTACCGCCACGGCGCTGGGCTTGGTAATCGGTCAATGGTTGATACTTGGCATAACCTAAGTGCGACAGTGTTACCACAACGTCTTCTTCGTTGATCAAGTCTTCAAGACTCATATCGACTTCGTTGGCATTGATCACTGTACGGCGCGCATCACCATATTCTTCAAGGATTTGAACTAATTCTTCCTTGATCACTTCCATCAAACGCTCAGGACTGCGCAAAATAAACAGCAGACCCGCGATAAATTCGAGCAGTTCTTCGTATTCGGCGATGATCTTATCGTGCTCAAGACCGGTCAAACGGTGTAAACGCAGTTCCAGAATGGCCTGAGCTTGTTGCTCAGTCAGGAAGTATTGACCGTCACGAATACCGTATTGTGGCTCTAACCACTCAGGACGCGCGGCGTCATCGCCCGCTTTTTCCAGCATGCCTTGAACGTGGCCTAATTCCCAACCTTGCTCAACCAATTTCACTTTGGCATCCGCAGGCGTTGGTGAGGCTTTGATCAGTGCAATAATCGGGTCAATGTTAGCCAGTGCAACCGCCAGCGCTTCCAAAATATGGGCACGCTCACGGGCTTTACGCAGTTCGAATACGGTACGACGCGTCACCACTTCACGGCGATGCAGAATAAAGCATTCGAGCATTTCTTTAAGATTAAACAGTTTAGGCTGACCATTGGTCAGGGCCACCATGTTAATCCCGAAAGAACACTGCATTTGCGTTTGAGCATAAAGGTTATTGAGTACAACCTCGCCCACTTCACCGCGCTTAATTTCGATAACGATACGCATACCGTCTTTATCAGACTCGTCGCGTAGACCACTGATCCCTTCAAGCTTTTTATCTTTAACCAGCTCGGCAATCTTCTCGATTAACCGGGCTTTGTTCACTTGATAAGGAATTTCAGTGACGATAATGCGCTCGCGGCCATTATCTTCTGTTTCAATATCCGCCAGAGCACGCATGATCGCGCGGCCACGGCCCGTTTTATAGGCATCAATAATGCCTTTACGGCCATTGATAATCGCCGCAGTGGGAAAATCTGGACCTGGGATATATTCCATCAACTGTTCAATCGACAGTGAAGGTTCTTCAATCAATGCCAAACAGCCCTTGACCACTTCGGTTAGGTTGTGGGGTGGGATGTTGGTTGCCATACCTACCGCAATACCTGACGAACCGTTAATTAACAGGTTAGGTACGCGTGTAGGTAATACGGCTGGAATTTGTTCGGTGCCGTCGTAGTTAGGGACGAAATCCACTGTCTCTTTTTCAAGATCGGCCAGTAATTGGTGCGCTAACTTATCCATACGGATTTCGGTATAACGCATTGCCGCCGCTGAGTCACCGTCGACCGAACCGAAGTTACCTTGGCCGTCTACTAAGGTGTAACGCAGTGAGAATGGCTGGGCCATACGGACGATAGTGTCATAAACAGCAATATCACCATGGGGGTGATATTTACCGATGACGTCACCGACCACACGGGCTGATTTTTTGTAAGGCTTGTTCCAATCGTTCTTCAATTCACTCATGGCAAACAGAACGCGGCGATGAACCGGCTTTAAGCCGTCGCGCACGTCTGGTAATGCACGTCCCACGATAACGCTCATGGCGTAATCAAGGTACGAATTCTTTAGTTCGTCTTCGATATTAATTGGCGAAATAGATGATGCCAGATCAGTCATAAACTGCTCGTTCCCCTGAAAAATAGCCGACAACGTATAATCCGTATCATTGCCTAGCCCAAAAACGTGATTTGGCATTCTAACACAGTTATTTAATGTCGCCAGACCTATCATTATCGAATTGAGAAGGAAGCAACTTAATAGATGAAAACACTATCAATTTAGACTTGTGAACTTGGAAAAAGACAAGGTTTTATGCCAATTTGAGCTCAAACCTTGGTTAATCTGTAAACAGAAAAGGCGACTTAGGGCACAGTGAGTTGCTACAGAGATGAAAATTGTCTAAATTTCACTCAACCACAAGGACTTAGAGCCAGCGAACACTTTGTTTATCAATCATAGTCGTTATAATAGCCGCACAATACAGCCGCTTCAGGTAATCCCATGCAACATAATACCAATGTAGACCCACAGGAAATCGCAAAGTTTGAACGTATGGCCGAGACTTGGTGGGATCTTAACGGCGAATTTAAGCCGCTGCATCTACTAAACCCGCTGCGCTTAAACTATATCGATCAAACCGCTGGCGGTATTTTCGGTAAAAAAGTGCTCGATGTGGGTTGTGGTGGAGGCATTTTATCTGAAAGTATGGCGCGTATCGGTGCCGAGGTTGATGGTCTGGATATGGGTGAAGAACCCTTAGAAGTCGCGCGTCTTCACGCGCTGGAAACCGGTGTAAACATCACTTATGTAAAAAATACGGCCGAAGCCCATAGCCAAGATCATCAAGGCTATTACGATGTGGTAACTTGCATGGAAATGCTCGAGCATGTGCCTAATCCGCAATCGGTCATCAAGGCTTGCTGCGATATGGTAAAACCCGGTGGCTTCGTATTTTTCTCAACCATTAACCGCAATCTAAGATCTTATGTTGAAACGATTTTAGGTGCCGAATACCTGCTAAAAATGCTACCAGTTGGCACCCATGATCATAATAAATTTATCAAACCCTCAGAGCTGATCGAGCTGGTAGATAATACAGATCTTATCTGCAAAGACGCTGTTGGAATAACCTATAACCCACTAACAGGCATTTTTAAGTACACCCCAAGGGTTGATGTCAATTATATGATTGCAACCCAGAAGGTTGATTAACATGAGTTTGTCACAGGTTAAAGCGGTACTGTTTGATCTTGATGGTACGCTTGCCGATACCGCGCCAGATCTTGTGCAGGCACTGAACTTAAGTCTCTGTGACGCGGGGATTGAAGCAAAACCCTTCGAGCTACTACGCAGCGCCGCTTCCCACGGCAGTTTTGCCTTAGTTGATGCCGCGCTCCCCAATGCTGATGAGTCCCTGCGTATTCAGATCCAGCAAGGGCTACTCGCCCACTATCAACGTATTAATGGCGACTATTGTCGATTATTTACCGGTATGGATGTATTGCTCGACTGGCTTGAGCTACAGCAACTGCCATTTGGCGTTATTACCAATAAACCAGCGCGCTTTACTCGTCCGCTGGTTAGAAAACTGAATTTGCACCAGCGGATGCAAGTTGTTATCAGCGGCGATTCAACCCGCTATGCTAAACCCCATACGGCGCCTATGTTACTGGGTGCGCAGCAGCTTAACTGCGCCCCTGAACATATACTGTACTTAGGAGATGCTGAACGAGATTTACTCGCCGCCAAAGCGGCAGGTATGGTCGGCGGTGTGGCATTATGGGGTTATTTAGGGGAAGAAGATAAACCACAAAATTGGCCTGCATTGGCACAATTTAGTTCACCTTTGGCTGTCCATCAGGCTTTAGTTGCAACCCGTTAGTTGAGTGGTTTGATCGAACTGCTGCTTATTTTAGCGATCGCGATCTCAAGTGAGATCGCGCAAAAAGTCGACATGGATCATGTACACTACTCTGAAATAGCACTTCAGGGTTAGCCATTACTAACACAACTGCTTATCCTCAAGATATCCACAAGATACCCCCGAAATTCTAACTTGCAAATAGCGTCAAACCTCACTATCTTGTATCTCAGATTATTTAAAACACCATATCTTGTGTATCGGTAACAATCAGACACACTAAAAACTCCCCACTCAATTGACGCCATTTTAGGAGGTCAGCAGTATTTAAGGGATGTTTGTTGATTGTTTTACAAGGAAACGTACGGTGACTTAGCTCACCTGAATAGATATCAGAACCAAGGCCTCTCTTCAATGAATAGCACTATAACAGTCACAAAACGCTGTGGTGAACGTGAGAATATCGATCTCGAAAAAATACACCGCGTAATTACTTGGGCAGCCAAGGGATTAAAAAACGTTTCTGTTTCTGAAGTTGAACTTCGCTCGCATTTGCAGTTTTACGATGGTATTCCCACCGAAACTATCCACGAAACCATTATCAAAGCGGCAGCGGATTTAATTTCACCCGAATCACCGGACTACCAGTTCCTTGCTGCCCGTTTAGCGGTGTTTCATTTGCGTAAGAAAGCCTTTGGTCAATTCGAACCGCCAGCCTTGTACGATCATGTGACTAAACTCGTTGAACTTGGCAAGTATGATATGCACATTCTGCAGGATTATACCCGCGAAGAACTTGACCTTATGGATACCTATATCGACCACTGGCGCGATATGAATTTCTCCTACGCAGCGGTTAAACAGCTTGAAGGCAAGTATTTAGTTCAAAACCGCGTGACCCACGAGATTTATGAGAGCGCCCAGTTCCTCTATATTCTGGTGGCGGCCTGTTTGTTTGCCCGTTATCCAAAAGAAACACGTCTGAAATACGTGAAAGATTTCTATGATGCGGTATCAACCTTTAAGATATCCTTACCCACGCCTATCATGGCGGGTGTTCGTACGCCAACGCGTCAATTCAGTTCATGCGTATTAATTGAGTGTGGCGATAGCTTAGACTCAATCAACGCGACCGCATCGTCAATCGTGAAGTACGTTAGCCAACGTGCGGGTATCGGCATTAACGCCGGTCGTATTCGTGCATTAGGTAGCCCAATCCGTGGCGGCGAAGCCTTCCACACAGGTTGTTTACCTTTCTATAAGTATTTCCAAACGGCGGTCAAGTCTTGCTCTCAAGGCGGTGTACGTGGCGGTGCTGCAACCCTGTTCTATCCTATTTGGCATTTAGAAGTCGAATCTCTGCTGGTATTGAAAAATAACCGTGGCGTAGAAGACAACCGTATCCGTCATCTTGATTACGGTGTGCAGCTGAACAAAGTCATGTATCAACGTCTGATCAAAGGCGAGAATATTAGTTTATTCAGCCCATCGGATGTACCCGGTTTGTACGATGCCTTCTTTGAGGATCAAGCCGAATTTGAGCGTTTATATCTGCAATATGAGCAAGACAGCAGCATTCGTAAGAAGACCATTAAAGCCGTCGAACTGTTTTCACTGATGATGCAAGAACGCGCTTCGACAGGTCGTATCTATATCCAAAACGTGGATCACTGTAACACTCACAGCCCATTCGATTCAAAAGTTGCGCCGATCAGACAATCTAACCTCTGTCTTGAAATCGCACTGCCAACTAAGCCATTAAATAACATTGATGATCCTAATGGCGAAATCGCCCTTTGCACTTTGTCAGCCTTAAACCTCGGAGCGATTAAGGAACTTTCAGAACTTGAGCCCTTGGCCGACTTAGCAGTACGAGCACTGGATAACCTATTGGATTATCAAGATTATCCAATAAAAGCGGCACAAATTGCATCAATGAACCGCCGCACACTCGGTATAGGTGTAATTAACTTCGCGAACTACTTAGCCAAAAATGGCATGAAGTATTCCGATGGCAGTGCAAACAATCTGACTCATCGAACCTTTGAAGCCATTCAGTTCTACTTACTGAAAGCCTCTATGAACTTGGCGAAAGAGCAAGGTGCTTGTCCGTTATTTAACGAAACCACCTACTCCCAAGGTATTTTGCCAATTGATACTTACAAACGTGACTTAGATAAGATTTGTAATGAGCCGTTACATTTAGACTGGGAATCACTGCGCAGCGATATTAAGCAGTACGGTTTACGTAACTCAACATTGTCTGCCTTGATGCCGTCTGAAACATCATCACAAATTTCAAATGCGACGAACGGTATCGAGCCACCACGTGGACTTATCAGCGTAAAAGCCAGTAAAGACGGTCAACTCAAGCAAGTAGTGCCTGATTTTGACATCCTAAAAGATAACTATGAATTGCTATGGAAAATGCCAAGCAACGACGGTTACTTGCAGTTAGTGGGCATTATGCAGAAGTTTGTTGATCAAGCGATTTCGGCCAACACCAACTACGATCCTTCACGTTTCGAAGGCCGTAAAGTGCCAATGCAGACGCTACTGAAAGATTTGCTCAATGCCTATAAGTTGGGTGTAAAAACCTTGTACTACCATAACACTCGCGATGGTGCATCGGATCAACACGATGACATCACCAACCTAGAGAAAGAAGATGATGGATGTGCAGGCGGTGCCTGTAAAATCTAGTCTTTTACGTTAACGGTTTTGCAGGGGTCCCTTTGGGATCCCTGCCCATTGGAAAAATAGCAACATGGCCTACTCTACCTTCTGTCAAACACCTAACGATGCTACCCGCGAACCTATGTTTTTAGGTCAATCGGTCAATGTGGCACGCTATGATCAACAAAAATATGAAGTGTTCGAAAAACTGATAGAAAAGCAGTTATCTTTCTTTTGGCGCCCCGAAGAAGTTGATGTCAGTCGCGATAAAATTGATTACAACGATCTGCCCGATCATGAAAAGCATATTTTTATTTCAAACTTGAAATACCAGACGCTGCTCGATTCTATTCAAGGGCGTTCACCTAATGTCGCATTTTTACCCTTAGTATCATTGCCTGAGTTGGAAACGTGGATCGAGACTTGGTCTTTTTCTGAAACAATTCACTCACGCTCTTATACCCATATTATCCGCAATATCGTCAACGATCCCTCGGTGATTTTTGACGATATCGTTGTGAATAAAGAAATTTTACGCCGCGCAACGGACATTGCCGAATACTACGACCACTTGATTAAACTGACGCAAGTATTCAACCTATTTGGTGCTGGCACCCATCTTATTGATGGCGAAGAATTAGTCGTAAATACCCGTACACTGAAAAAAGCACTCTATTTGTGCATGATGTCTGTGAACGCCCTCGAAGCCATTCGTTTCTACGTGAGTTTTGCCTGTTCCTTTGCCTTTGCTGAACGTAAGCTAATGGAAGGTAACGCAAAAATCATTCGCTTAATTGCCCGTGATGAAGCCTTACACTTAAACAGTACTCAGCATATTTTAAACATTATGCAGGGCGGTAAAGACGATCCTGAAATGGGCGAAATTGCGGCGCAGTGCCAACAGGAAGCCTACGATCTGTTCTTAAAAGCCGCCGAGCAAGAAAAAGAATGGGCAAAATACCTGTTCAAAGATGGCTCTATGATTGGCTTGAATGAGCAAATTCTTTGTCAATATGTTGAATTTATCACCAATCAACGCATGAAGTCCGTCAATCTGCCACAACCTTATCCAGAAAGTACCAACCCATTGCCTTGGATGAAAAATTGGCTAGAAAGTGATGCAGTACAAGTTGCCCCCCAAGAAGTAGAAGTGTCTTCTTATCTTGTCGGGCAAATTGACTCGGCGGTGGATGGTGATGAATTCCTCGACTTCGATCTCTAGGTAGACCTACAGTGGCAAAACCAAGGCACTTCAGCCCCAATTTAGCCAAAAGCCCCTTTGCGAAGGCGCCCATAGTGCGCCTTCAGGGCCAACCTGTGCTGCTCTTTACCGAGCAACAGGGGTCTTTGTTGCAAGCACTCGAAGCGAAGAACATCAAGATGTTCTCTGAATGCCGAAGCGGTTTCTGTGGTGCCTGCAAGACGAGGATTATCAGCGGTAAAGTCAGCTATTTAAGCGAGCCCTTAGCCGAGCTGAATAACGACGAATGCCTACCCTGCTGCTGTATACCTTCGGAGGATTTAGAACTCGATTTATCCCCCGAAGGGGCGACTGTTGTCACCTACGCAGCCAATGTGGCCAGAAAGCCACAGCAAACGGGCCACACCCATTCACCAACACAGAGCACCATATCCCATAGTGCAAAGCCGCAGATCTCACCAAAAATCGCCGAAGTGTGCGAAGAATAACCTCTGCTAATTGAGTCTAGCGACTTGGCTGTTAAATATCTTTTTTCGCCATCACCCTATGCAGTTCATTCACCTCTGTCAGTGCGGCGCTGCCATACCAAGGTAATAACTCCAATACTAGGCTACCCGCTTGAATTGCAGGATCGGTTTCCGTTAAGGCTTTTGCCTCTTCAACCGTAGTAACGTCAAAAACATAAATGCCGCGTAATTCGCCATCGTGTAAAAAGGGCCCTGCCAGCACTAATTTACCCTCATTGGCAAGGCGAGTGATATTGTTCAAATGCGCCCGTTGTAATTGCTCGGCCTGTGCCTGTGTTCTATCCCTATTAGGGCCCCGCTTTAAAAAGGCCATGACATAGTGCTTCATACCGTATTCATCGGCACCGGCATTTTTAGCACGCTGCTCGTCAAACTGTGGAGTACTATGCGCTGAAAAACTCATCACTAATCCACATAATAGACAAGTGATAAGGCTGATGGTGACCTTAGCGTTAAAGATAGTGTTAAGCTGCATAGCGAATTCCCTCTGCATGAGTTATGGGTGAGTTATGTTGCTTAATTTAAACATTTAAACCTTAGCGTATTTGCGGCAATAATGTTGAAAATACAATAAAAAAAGCCTGATTAAGATTCAGGCTTTAATTTTATATGGGTTCTTCAAAATGGCTCTATAACCGCATCGCCAGTTCGGCACCTTGGCGAATAGCCCGTTTCGCATCAAGTTCTGCAGCAACATCTACACCGCCGATTAAATGCACAGGAATGCCTGTTGCTTTCATCTCATCCACTAACGTGCGATTAGATTCTTGGCCAGCGCAGAGGATAACATTATCGACGGGCAACACTTCTGCTTGCTCGCCAACGCGAATATGCAATCCTTCATCATCAAACTTGTTGTAGCTCACACCCGTTTTCATCTTCACATCATGTTGCTTTAACACTAAGCGGTGGATCCAGCCAGTCGTTTTACCTAAGCCTTGGCCCATTTTTGAGGTTTTGCGTTGCAATAAATAGACTTGTCTGTGTTCTGGATTATCGGTCTCAGGCTCACTTAAACCGCCCGCATGTTGATATTGCTTATCAATGCCCCACTGTTTTAACCATTTGTCAGGATGTAATGTGCTCGATTCGGATTCACATAGGTAATGCGCCATATCAAAACCAATACCGCCGGCACCAATTAAGGCGACTTTATCGCCAATACTGACTTGGCCTGTGAGCACTTGTTGATAATCCACCACTTTATGGCTGTCAAATCCTAGGAAGTTTAATGCTCTGGGTACCACGCCTGATGCGATAACGATTTCATCAAACGTCTCCGTTTCTAACACCTTGGCATCTAACCGAGTATTTAACCGCAAATCGATTTTATACAGTTTGATTTGATTGAGGAAATAACGAATAGTCTCGTTAAACTCTTCTTTTCCGGGGATTTTACGTGCCAGATTAAATTGACCGCCGACTTCAGATTTCGCTTCAAACAAGACAACTTCATGGCCGCGCATCGCCGCATAAACCGAAAATGCCATCCCAGCAGGGCCTGCGCCCATCACCGCAATACGTTTCTTGTGTGCCGTTGGTAAGAAGTTGATTTCCGTTTCATAACAGGCACGAGGATTCACTAAGCAGGTTGCGCGCTTGAGGGAAAAAGTATGGTCAAGACAAGCTTGGTTACAGCCAATGCAGGTGTTGATAAGCTCCGGTGTGTTCGCCGCAGCCTTATTCACAAACTCGGGATCGGCAAGGAAAGGTCTTGCCATCGACACCATATCCGCTTGCCCTGAGGCGATGATTTGTTCGCCAATCTCCGGCGTATTAATACGGTTAGTTGCAATTAAGGGGACAGAAACGGATTGTTTGAGTTTTTCAGTCACCCATGCAAAGGCGCCCCGCGGCACACTGGTTGCGATTGTTGGTATACGCGCTTCATGCCAACCAATCCCCGTATTGATAATGGACACCCCCGCTTGCTCAAGCCACTGGGCGAGTTGCACCACTTCATCCCAAGTCGAGCCGTTATCGACCAGATCGAGCATGGATAACCGGAAGATAATGATGAATTCTTTACCGACTTTTGCCCGTATCGCGTTAACAATCTCAATAGGAAATTGCGCTCGTTTTTCAAACGCACCGCCCCATTCATCGCTGCGAGTATTGGTACGCGCACTGACAAACTGATTAATTAAATACCCTTCAGAGCCCATCACCTCAACACCATCGTAACCCGCTTTTTTAGCAAGGGCGGCAGAGCTGGCGTAATCCTTAATGGTCGAACGTACTTGGCGGCTCGACATTGCCGACGGCGTAAAGGGTGTAATGGGTGACTTAATCTTACTTGGTGCTTGGGAAAAAGGATGATAACCATAACGACCCGCATGCAAAATTTGCATACAAATCTTACCGCCAGCCTCATGCACCGCCTGCGTAACCACGCGATGCTTACCCACTTGCCATGGAAAACTCAACTGACAAGCATGGGGCGTAAGGCGGCCACGAAGATTGGGGGAAATACCGCCCGTCACAATCAAACCTACACCGCCCAGAGCGCGTTCTTTGTAAAACGCTGCCAGTTTCTCAAATCCGCCCTTTTCTTCTTCTAAACCTGTGTGCATTGAGCCCATAAGCACGCGGTTTTTGAGCTGGGTAAATCCCAGATCTAAGGGTTCTAATAAATGGGGAAACGACATTCAAACATCCTTTTAAAACAAGTGATTTAAATCAGCATACCTTGACTCAAATATAAGCTCAACCGTTGCTTAGATGCCTTAAGTTAAAAACCTTTACAATTGTGTTTAGCCTGAAACGAGATTTTCGGTTAGCATGGGCAGATTGGACTTATAAAGGAGTGGCAGATGTCCGCTAACCCATCGTTTTTCAAGAGAATATGTTTGTTTATTTGGAATATCCTCAACGGAACCCGTAAACTCATCCTCAATCTGATCTTTTTTGGTATCTTGGCAGTCATCATGATTTCCATAACTGCTGGCGAAGATATCCAAGTCGAAGATAACTCGGCACTGGTGCTTAACCTAGCCGGTTCTATCGTCGATCAAAAACAACAGATTGATCCTATAGAAGCGGCGCTCAAACAAGGGAATAAGGCAAATGCCGATGGTGAAATCCTGCTCGCAGATGTGTTATATGTGATTGATAACGCAGCACAAGATACAAGGATAACAACCCTAGTTTTAGATTTAGCCGATCTTAAACGTGCGGGGATCAGTAAACTACAATCTATAGGTAACGCCATTAACCGCTTTAAAGAAAGCGGTAAACAAGTGGTTGCCATTGGTAATTATTACGAACAGAATCAATATTTTCTCGCCAGCTTTGCCGATACGATATATCTCAATCCTCAGGGGGGTATTTCACTCGATGGCCTCAGCATGTACAACTTATACTTCAAGTCGGCTTTAGAGAAACTCAAAATAAAAGCCCATATTTTTCGGGTCGGTACCTTCAAATCTGCTGTTGAACCCTATATGCGCGATGATATGTCTGATGCTGCAAAAGAAGCTAACAGCGCACTGCTCGCCGATGTATGGCAGAGTTATACCCAAACTGTTGCCAACAATCGCAATATAGACGCCTCAGCCCTCGTTCTCGACGCATCAACATACTTAGCCGAGTTAGATAAAGCCCAAGGCGACTCTGCGACGATGGCTATCAATATGAAGTGGGTTGATTCACTCGCCACTGCTGAAGATTTCCGCAAAACCATGATCGATACGGTAGGCAAAGCGAAAAGTGGCGATAGTTTTAAGCAAATCAGTTTTTATGACTATTTAACCCTTGTCGCCCCTAAACCTAGCTTTATTGAGCAAGATAGCGTTGGAATTATCGTTGCCAGTGGCACTATCCTCAATGGCAAGCAACCTGCTGGACAAATTGGTGGCGATAGCACGGCAGAATTGTTACGTAAAGCCCGCTTTGATAAACACATTAAGGCCTTAGTGCTTAGAGTGGATAGCCCTGGCGGAAGTGCTTTCGCATCAGAGCAAATTCGCCAAGAACTACTCGCCTTAAAAGCGGCGGGTAAACCTGTGGTTGTCAGTATGGGAAGCCTTGCTGCATCCGGTGGCTATTGGATTTCGGCCAGTGCAGATTATATTTTTGCAACGCCCACTACGCTTACAGGCTCAATCGGTATTTTCGGTATGATCACCACTTTTGAAGATTCCCTTGATAGCATAGGAATACATACGGATGGTGTATCCACATCTGAATGGGCTGGTTTATCGGTGACTCGTACCCTTTCATCATCGGTTGAAGCGGTTATCCAGAGCCATATTGAGCGAGGTTATCTCAATTTTATTTCCCTCGTTGCCAAAGAGCGTAATATGACCTTAGAACAGGTCGATAGCATCGCCCAAGGGCGGGTGTGGAGCGGTAAAAAAGCCCTTGAGTTAGGTTTAGTCGATGAGCTAGGCGACATCGATGAAGCTATCGCCAAAGCCGCAAAATTAGCCAATTTGAATCTATTTGATACCCGTGTGATTGAACAGGAATTAACCCCTGAACAACTCTTTATTCAGCAAATGTTTGCTTCAGTATCGAGTTATTTACCGGCATCACTCAGCCATTCTTCTGTGCTTGAGCAAATGCTACAACAATGGACTGGTAGCCTAAAGACGATTACCTCTTTCAATGATCCTAATCATGTTTATATTTACTGTGACAACTGTGAGTTACTCAATTAACGCGAAATAATAGGGTTAACCTATCGTCACAACGCATTAAATGTTCGATTTAAAAGCCGATGTTAAATCGGCTTTTTTATTGGGTTTAACTCCGCAAAATCGTATAATCGCCCCACTTGCAGCTAAGATAATGACAAGAATGACTAAACGCTCCATTTATGTAGCCTACACAGGTGGCACTATCGGTATGCAAAAAACCGATAACGGCTTCGTTCCCGTAGCGGGATTCCTCACTCAGTGCGTGCAATCGATGCCTGAGTTTTACCATGATGAAATGCCTGATTTCGTGATCCACGAATATTGCCCATTGATTGATTCATCAAATATGGCACCGACCGATTGGCAGATGATTGCCGATGATATAAAAGATAATTATCAAGAATATGATGGCTTTGTTATCCTCCATGGCACAGATACCATGGCGTACACGGCGTCTGCTTTGTCATTTATGCTACAAGGTTTATCAAAACCTGTAATAGTGACAGGTTCGCAAATTCCTCTCGCCCAACTGCGCTCAGATGGGCAAACTAATTTATTGAACTCACTCTATATCGCAGCTAATTATCCAGTCGCAGAAGTGTGTTTATTCTTTAATAACAAACTCTTCCGTGGTAACCGATCGACAAAAGCCCACGCCGATGGATTTGATGCCTTCGCGTCCCCCAATTTTCCACTTCTATTGGAGGCAGGGATCAAAATTAATCTTCGAGCGGGTAAAATTGCAGTGGCAAGTGATAGACAATTAGAAGTCGCGAATATTAGCCCGCAACCTATCGGAGTCGTGACCTTATATCCGGGTATTTCAACACAGATATTTGAAAACATCCTCCAACAACCAGTAAAAGCACTCATATTACTGACTTTCGGTGTCGGTAATGCACCACAGGATCCTGCGCTGCTCAAAACCTTAAAACAAGCTGATGAGCGTGGAATTGTACTGGTTAATCTGACTCAATGTTTCCAAGGCAAAGTGAATATGGGGGGATATGCAACGGGTAATGCCCTCGCTAAAGCTGGCGTTATTAGTGGTGCGGATATGACCATTGAAGCCGCCCTCGCAAAACTGCACTATTTACTCTCCAAAAACTTACAACCGCATGAAATAAAAGCGGCTATGCTACAGAATTTAGTGGGTGAACTCAGCATTGATTAATGCCTAAATATTATTTAGACCGCGCCGTATAAATTAAATTTTCTTATACGCCATAGAGACAAAAATGCCACTGATAAATCAGTGGCATTTTATTTTTAGCCTATATTCTAACTCGCTAAACTCATTCGAAGTCTAAAATTATTCGAGACCTAAAATTGAGTTACCGTGAACTGCTAGCAAAAAGACACTAAATCCTCTGCCACAAACTGCTCAGGTAACTTTTGTAAGCTGCGAAGCATCAATGGATTGGCTAAGACTAATGCCATTTCTTGACGGTTAAATAATGCCATCGCACTTTCTTGGCACTGCGCTTCATGCACCTTAACATGCACAATAGCTTCGACTGGCTCAATAGGCGTTCCCGCCGCACGCAGTGGTTGTTTATCCACCATTGCTAAATGCAGCTCCATTAACGCTGGATCTTTCAATAACTGTGCTAATGTCCAAGGTTTTGAGATATGTGCTTGATAGGCTGCACGCGCATCCTGAGCCTGCAAACAAATTGCCGCAGGACTACGTTCTTCTGGCGTAGCTAAAATACCCGCTCGCTTAAACACTTCACCAATTTTGACTGACCCTGTCCAAGCCGAGATAGGCACCGCAAACCATAAACCAATCAGGGCTGGGCTCATCCACGCAAGCAAAGTTAATGAGTCCAAAATGGCGGCATAACCTAACATCACCCCCGCGAGCATATGCCAACGGTGACGATAAATAAGCGTTAACCAAGGCATACTGCCATCATCGCGTCGCTGAGGCGACCAGCCGCTATCACGCCCCATCAGAATGGACATCACTGCGCCACAGTGAATAAACATCATAATAGGTGCGATTAATGCGGAAAGCACAACTTCAAACAACACACTAAAAATGGCTTTGATACGACCGCCTACACTTCGCGCAAACTGACCATCTTTGAGTAGCAGTAATACCCCAAATATTTTGGGCCCAAACAGTACACCCATAGTGATGTAAAATAATCTCAATGCCCTATCGGAGTCCATGATTGGCCATGTAGGGAACAAAGAAAACTGATCGGTGAAATATTCAGGTCTGATAAAGTGCGCCTGCAAGGCAAGCATTAAGCCCGTTAAGATCAACAATAACCAAAATGGCGATGATAAATACGCCATAATTCCCGTCAACAAATGTAAACGGCTGACCCAGTGCAATCCTTTGGTCGGCAAGATACGCGAATGCTGTAAATTACCCTGACACCAACGACGATCCCGTACCGCTAAATCAACGATTGATGGTGGACATTCCTCATATGAACCAGGCAAATCATAGGCTATCACCACACTCCAACCCGCGCGGCGGATAAGTGCAGCTTCAACAAAGTCATGGCTTAGTATGTGACCACCAAAAGGCGGCTTACCTTTCAGATTTGGTAAGCCCGCGGCCCCCATAAATGCTTCGGTGCGAATAATCGCATTGTGGCCCCAGAAGTTCCCTTCTTTTTGTACCCACCAACCTAAACCAGTACCAATTACAGGACCATAAATACGCGCCGCAAATTGCTGCAAACGAGCCATCAAGGTCGTACCATTGATAAGCGAAGGTATGGTTTGGATAAGCCCAGCATCAGGATCCGCCTGCATTCGCTGGGCAAGACCTGTGATGGTCGAAGACTCCATTAAGCTATCCGCATCGAGCACTAATAAGTGATCATAACGCGAGCCCCAGCGGCGACAAAAGTCCGCGACATTACCCGCTTTACGAGCCACGTTTTTACGACGGCGACGGTAATATACACGGGAATGTTTATGAGTCTCTTGGCGCAACACCAAAAATGCCTGTTCTTCTAACAGTGCAATTTCTGGATCGGTTGTATCACTTAAAATAAACCAATCGAAGGCATGACCATGCCCTGTCTGTGATAAGGCTTCAGCCATCACAGACACGGCAGAAAACACCCGATCAGGGGATTCATTATAGGTGGGCATTAGAATCGCAGTGCGAGTATGTAACTCGGTCACTTCCAAATCTTTTGCTTTGGGTTTTCTCAATAAAATTAAAAAACCAGCAATACCACTGCAAAATGCCAGCGCAATCCAACAGAAGTTGATCGCAAAAAGCAACAGCACCAAGTATTCCAGAGGCGTGATCCCCCCGATACTGAATACTGCACCCATTTCATAAATTGCAAATGAGGAAAGTAACAGCGCACCACCAACAACAAAGAAACGCCTAGAAGAACGTGAACGAACACCATTAGCCACAGTACTGCGGCGAGGAAAACCCTCTGGCATTTCAGTTAAACTTTGTGGCTCCATAGCACCAGGTCTTTCATTTGGCATGGCACTACCGCCCACGAGCACTTCAGTCTCGAGTACCGAATTCTCGGATACAGTCATATTATTTTGCTCCGTCATGGACCTTAAAGCGTCCAGCGATAGAGCCAGGTTTCAACCTGACGAGGTGTTGGAAATTTGAGTTCAGCCCGTAGTTCAATCAATTCTTTACCTTCTGGCTCTAACTCAAACGCGAGGCGATAGCCGTTATTAGCAGCATTAGGGGCGATCACTACGTTAGAAATGATACCGCCTGAAGCTTCCACTTTCGCCAGCGGTAACTCCTCTGGCATAGCGCCATTGACTTGATAATCCACGACAAATAAACGTCTAGGTGTCGGTTTGGCAATGTCGGCACGACCACTTGCTGTACGGCTAACTACGACATAATTATGTTTTACTGCAGGCTCTTCTCCCCAACTCATGCGGTAAGCAAAGTGGTATTCGCTTCCAGCAGGAATCGGTTGACGCGGCTTCCAGAAGCTCACGATATTATCATGAATTTCTGATTCTGTTGGAATTTCAGTAAGAACAACCGCTCCTTGTCCCCAGTTACCCACAGGTTCAATCCACAAACTTGGACGACGTTCGTATTGGGCTTCAAGATCTTGATAGGCCGCATAACTGCGTTCACGTTGAATTAAACCAAAACCTTGTGGTGAATTATCAGAAAAAGCACTGACCTGTAATTGACGTGGGTTAGCTAACGGACGCCATAGGTGTTCACCACGACCATTGAACATCAATAAACCGTCAGAATCATGCACCTCTGGTCTAAAGTCATCAGTATCATGGCGACCATTGAGTGAATGTAAAAACATACTCGTACTGGGGGCAAGACCGACTTTACTTAACTCGACTCGCGGAAAAAGCGTCGCTTCAACATCGATTTGAGTGTTATCCCCTGGACGAACTGAGAAACGATATGCACCCGCAACACTCGGACTATCGAGCAGTGCGTGCACCACGATCAAATTGCTATCATAGTGAGGACGTTCAACCCAAAAAGCTCGGAAAATAGGAAATTCTTCACCTTCAGGATCTGCGGTTTTGAGTGCAAGACCTCGGGCTGATAACCCATAAGCATTACCTTTACCTAATGCTCGAAAATAACTCGCACCTTGGAAAACCATTAACTCATCAAATACACCATTGTTATTCAACTGGTTATGAATGCGAAAACCAGAGTAACCAATGTCATCATTCGGTAATGCCTGTGTAATCACCTCACCCGCGGTGAAATATTTAGGCTCATAGGCTAAGTGAGTGGCTTTATTGCCTTCAACAATGGCGATTTCAATCAGATCTTGGAAATAAAATCCACGGTGGAACATCTGCATTTGAAACGGTAACCCTTGATCACGCCAAATTGATGCCGTTGGGTTAAAACGAATATCACGATATTCATCATAGGTCAGTTTTGCCAGACCCACTGGAAGTGGATCCTTTAATACGGAATAGGGTTTGGCAGCCAGCTTTCTGGCAAGTTTCACCACATAATCACTATCAAAAGCGCCAGTCTTAGTGAATCTCACTTGATTTTTAGTCGCAGGTGGAGGAGTCACTTTGGGTGGCGTCACCACTGGCGCGGGGACTGTTTCAGTCGGTTTAGTCTCTTCCGCGTACGCGGTACCAGACAAAGCAAACGCTACGCCTAGTGCCAGTGAACAAATAAGAGACGAATAAGGTTTTGACGATTGGCAACGCAACAAGCTAACCATAGAATTGGTGACCTAAAAATAAACTAAGAAATCAATGTTTTTTCTGTATACAGTGAATTTTTTTCATCTCTATTTTAAGCTGAAAAAGAACATACTGTTACATATCGCGAAAGATATCAGAACAAGAAAAAAACGCATAAATAAAGATGCAGTTAACCTCACCTAAACAATACTATTTAGCAATATACTTATATCATAAAGGCATAACAAGTGACTGTTAACCTATCCTTCTCATTTAAAAACTAATCAAGATCCCCTGTATAGAGCGCTATCTCTATTTATAACACAGGAAAAAGCATTATATGCCAACCACCATTTTAGGCTATATAATCAAATTAGCGAGCTAATTGATTGCTATAGTTGAGAATATTCTAGCTGAGTTCCGCCATAATCTCTGCACAGGGCGACGCAAGAGAGAGTGATAACAATGGAAGCCGCAAAACATGCCCTATTGAGGTAAAAAAAGGATAACCACTAACCCTCCCTGCTCCCGAGGTCTTATCTCAAGCCGTCCTTGATGCAACTCTACAATGTGGTGGCAGATGGATAACCCAAGCCCTGCACCTATGCCTTCATTTTCATTCACACGATAAAAACGCTCTGTTGCACTGGCAATTTGTTCTATTGTCATCCCCTGTCCACGATCAGCGACACGGATCTCAATGCCTGACGGTACTGAATCTGCAAAAATTGAAATCTCAGTTTCTATCGGGCTGTATTTACACGCATTTTCAATGATATTTTTCAGGACTAGCAGTAAATAAAATCGATCACATTTTAAGGTTAAGTTGGGGTCGATTTGAATATTCCACTCATAATCTGTTATTTGCGGCATTAACTGATTTAATGCATCTTCCACTATGGATAAAATGGCATGGGATTGCACATTCAATTCATCGATCGAGTCAACCCGTGCAAGCACTAGTAGTTGTTCTACCGTATGGCTCATATGTACAACACCAGCATCAATCGCCGCTAAATGAAACCGCTGCTGCGGATCATCTCCGATAAGACTCTCTAAGCCATGTTGATGTAATTTGATCACAGATAACGGGGTTTTAAGTTCATGGGCTGCATCGGCACTAAAGCGGCGTTCCCTCGCAATAAAACGCGCAATGCTTCTAATGTACTGGTTAAGTGCATTGCGTACAGGAATAAGCTCTTTGGGTAATGACATCGTCAAGGGGGTCAGATCGTTAGGCGCACGCTGGATTAACTCTTTCTCAAATATTTTTAATGGCTTAAATGCAATATAAAACAATAAACTCACGATCAATAATGTTAATGGCACAACGATTAAAGGCACAATGACCGTATTGTGCATAATCTGTGAGACAAGCTCCTCACGTACCTCATCCTGCTGAGCAGTGATAATCCACACTCGATATTTTGTAGAAAAAAAACTAAAAACGTGCCAAAGCTCACCGCCTAATAAGGTTTTGTGGTATCCCTGCTCAAACTCAGTGATAGGCTGGCGACCAATATTGTCCGATAGGACTAGTATTTGCTTTGCCTCATTCCAGATCTGAAAAGCCAGTTTATGTTCATAAGCAAGCTCTAAAGCGTCAGATTTTTCAGTAAAGGTACTCACTTGACTATCGGGAATATGGAGGACTTGAGGTGTAGGGTTTGGCTGGTGAGCATCAACCTCATCATGATAGAAAAGCTCTAGTATTTTAGCGGTTTGCAACATTTGCGCATCAAATAATTCTTCGATTTGATATTTTGCATCTAGAATACTGAACCAGCTAGAAATCCCCACTGAAACGGAAATTCCCGAAAGCATCAACAGTGTCAGCAATAAACGTAGTGAATACGTGTTCAGCTTCTTTAATCGGTTCACGGTGAAATTCTCATTCTCTCAAATTGCCAACTACATACTATAAACTGAGGTATATCACGCTATTACTCTAGTTAGTGCATTTCAATCAGGGTATAACCAATACCACGGACCGTTTTTATCAGTTCATTAGCGAGTTTTTTACGTAAATGGTGAATATGCACTTCAATTGAATTACTGCCAACCTCATCCCAACCATAGGTCAATTGTTCCAACTGACCACGAGTCAATACTCGCCCTGCCGATTGTGCTAGTTCCAACAAAAGTTGAAACTCTCGCCTTGAAAGCTGAATGTTTTGCTCTCTAAAAGTCACATCACGGGTGTTTAAATCAATACATAAAGCCCCCACTATCAAACTGTTATGATCTAATCCATACTGACGTCTTACTATCGCTCGAATACGTGCGGCCAACTCTCTGACATCAAAAGGTTTGCCTAGATAATCATCGGCTCCCATATCCAGACACTCAAGTTTAGTGTCGAAATTGGTATTGGCGGTAAGCACTATCGTTGGGATTGAGATCCCCTGTTGACGCCAAGCTTTTAGAAGATCTTTTCCATTGCCATCGGGTAACCCAAGATCGAGAACGATTGCGCTAAAGGTCTCATTTTTAACGCCTTGTAAGGCTTGTTGATAACTGTTGAGATGATCAACTTGCATACCCAGCTTTGCCAAACTAAGGCAAATACCCTGTGCAAGTAATTCATTATCTTCAACTAACATAATGCGCATTCGCTTTATCCTATCTAAAAATACTATATTTAACAGATTGTTGTGATAAAAAATATTCAGCATCAGCGCCTTGCAACATCGCCATTGTTGCAAGCATTCCAGCCGTAACACAATTAGGTCCCAGCACAGTCACTGAACGTGGCGCGCGCACCACAGGATATCCCGTTCGCGGATCGATAATATGTCCGTAACGCTTTCCTGCTACTTCAATAAATCGGCGGGTATCACCACTGGTTGCGAGTGCGCCATGCCTTATTGAAAGTACTTTAGCTGCATGATCAAGATGTTGTGGATCTTCAATGCCCACTTGCCACGGTGTCGCTTTTGCAATTGGGCAGGCAATATCCCCCCCAAAATTGACTAATACTGCAATAGTGGGATAAGACTCCGCGAGCTGATAGGCGACGCTGTCGACTGCGTATTCTTTTGCAACCCCTCCAAAATCTAACTGCATTCCTGCTGGCATAACTAAATATTGTGAGGTGAAGTCGATACGCTCAAATCCCACAAACGCTTTCATTCTCAGAATATCAATATGGGCAGGCAATGGTGTGTTAGGTTCGAATCGCCAAAGTGCCATTAAAGGCCCTGCCGAAATATCAAATAATCCCTCACTTAACTGAAAACACTGCTGAGCAAATTGCAATAATTGCCAAGTTTCTTCATCAATTGATTGTTTTTGGCCTTGGGCATGATTCACATTCCAGAGCATATTGTGTGCAATAAAACGGCTATACTTTTGCTCTATTCGTTGAACCTCTGCCACCGCCATACTGAGCATATGATCAGCAATATCGAACTGGTCACAGGCAATCAGCAGCTCACAGGGGCTTGCCATGGCGCGAAACTCACCGATATAACCCCAATCCCGACGCGACAAAGTGTATGGTATTTTCTTAAGGGGAAAAGTTGGCTGCACTATAAATCTCTCATAAAGATTAAATCACTCATCACGATTGCATTGCACCATAGATCATATTAAGCATGGCGAGAAATAAATGAATAAGTATGGGTTGCAAAGCTTCCCATACTTATTAGCGCCAACATCTTTTTATTCCACTGACTCAACAAATCGCTTAAAAAGAATAACTAAACTGTGCTGCAATCGCCTTTTGAGTCGGGAAAAGATCGAAATTTTGTAGCTCTCCAGGAATACTTGTGCCGTTATTTTTAGGATCTTGTTGATAATATTCCAATCGATAAGAGATTTCGTGTCCACCCGATAGTTTATGACCAAATTTAATCCCAATGGTGTACGCCGTCATCTCCCCAATTCGGTAATCGGCACTGGCAAATTCAGGTAAAGGAATATCAGCCATTAAAAAGGGCTGATAAAAATCGACCGCACTTTGTTGGTAGTAACGTAAATGCAATTGACCATAGAAACTGCCGCTAAAATAATAACGGTAATGGGTCTCTAGGGTATGCGAGGTGAGATCCCAATCATCGGTATTGTAGCGGTAGGAAAAATCGACCACACCAGAATCTAATGCCCCTTTTGTCATCACATAAAAACTGTGTTTTAAGCGGGAGTCAGGCCGACTTTCATACAATATATCCTGAGTGATACCATTCTTATCGACCACACTGAGTACTTTATAGGGATCGGTCAAGTAGCCATTAACACTCGATAAACCATAGTTTGCTTGTAATAACCAACGCTGATTGAGTACTTGGGTAACACCTAACATAACCTCGGCCGTTTGTTTATTATCGCTACCTCCTTGACGTGTCGCATCAAATGCACTGCGATAGGCCTCCTGCGTCGTGAAGTTATCGCGAATCGCCATAGAAGATAAATCGACTGGCCGCCCTCCGACCGGATCGACCACATCAAAACTGTAGGCGGTCCCTAAAAATAACGTCGTATTATCCTTATTAAAGCCCCGCTCAATGCCAACATTGGTTCCGATAGACATATAATCAAACTCTTTAGAACCATAGACACCAACATTGAGCTTCCAATCCGGATCCAGCACTTCGCTCCAAGCCGCATTGGCTTGCACACGCGTATCATGGAAGGTGTCATCTAACGGCGTTTCCCCCGCGGATACATGATACTGACCATTACCAGAGGGACGAGTAAAGGTTTGACTGCTGTTTTGAGCGACGGCTCCCGATGCTGATGCACCTGTTAAACTATCAACAACCAATTTGAGATCCAACACACTCTCATCACCAAAGGCCTTTTGTGCGGTTCCAATCGCCTCAATCGCCTGTACTCTATCTTGCTCGCCGTAATACATTAGCGCGGCATCAATTTTCCACTCATCGTTTTTTTTAGCTAATTCAGTGGCATGGGCACTGGTGGTAAACAGGCCACAACTGGCGAGAGCTAAGGCGCCTGCAATCTGCTTTGTTTGTCTATTTGGAATGGTATTTTGTTTATTTGTCATAACTGACAACACCTGTAGGCTACTTGATTTTAATGTTGATCGCCGCGATATAGCAGAGAACATTAGTCACATAACGCACTAATTACAGCCACACCCACCACCTGCAAAGGCTCGGCCACCGCTACTACCTTCTTTACTAAAATAAATATGATCATCAAGCGCTAAATCGAGTTTTTCACTGTCAAGCGCCATATCACTCCGAGCTAGGTGGCCCTTTTCCCAGGGTTGGACACCTAAGTTTGAACAACCACTCAAACCAATCACAAGAGTTACAGCGACAGATATAGGTTTAAGCATAAATTACTCCTTGAGTAAGCTGACGAGCTCTTGCTCGTAATCTGCGGCCTTATTGGTATAAAACCCCACGTGGCTCTGCACTAATTGACCTTGACGATTAAAGATAAAGCTGCTTGGCATACCTAATAAATCAAAGCTACGTGCAACATCGCCTTCAGGATTAAAACGCACAGTAAAATGGGCGGGAACTTCGGCAAGAAAAGCCTGAGCAAGCAAAGGATCAGTATCAAGATTGATGGCCACAACGGCTAAACCTTGTGCTTGATACTTTTGATGCATTTCGTTCATCCAAGGAAATGACTTACGGCAAGGCACACACCAAGATGCCCAAAAATCGACATACACCACCTGCCCCCTAAATTCAGCAAGTGAAGTCGTTTCATTTCGGGCATCAAATACTGTGTGATCCAAAGACGGTGCGGCTTGGGCACCCACAGCCATTAAAACCAATAGCGACAATAATTTTTTCATAACATATCCATTACTAACAATTAAGCTTGAATCTATTAACCCTATCTTAAGGTTTTCTTAAACAATCAAATAATAAATCCATTCAAGGATGGAGCCGTCAAAGGGTTAATTAATCATCCCGAACAAACACGATGAAAAAACAAGCAATTTACATCAAAACCCTTAGATTGAGACATTTTGTCCCATTAGAAAAACTGAAATTAGATCTGCGTCATGTTAATCAAATGTCAAAATCAGTTCTATCACATCTCTTAAAAATTCTTGATATACATCAATAATCTTTACAAACCTAAAGCCTAAACTGATAACGTCAATTATGTAAAACATTTACAATTTACATTCAAATAACAAAAAAGGTTGATCCATGGACACACATGCAGCCCTATATGAACAGGGAAAAGCGCGCTTAGAGGCACTTCGCCAGCTCGCTCCCCGTCAACAGCAATCCCTTGTCGAAAAAATGCAACAACATGGCATTAGTCGCCGTGATTTTATGAAATGGAGTGCGATGGTGACGGGCATGCTCGCATTACCACTTCCGTTTAGTAACTTAGTAGCCGAAGCGGCCGAATTAGCTGACCGAGTCCCCTTAATTTGGTTACATATGGCCGAGTGTACTGGTTGTTCTGAATCTCTTGTTCGTGCCGATACACCGAACTTAGATTCACTGATCTTCGACCATATTTCGCTGGAATACCACGAGACCTTAATGGCGGCCTCTGGTTGGCAAGCAGAAGAAAATCTCGAACATGCGCTAGAAGCCTACAAGGGTCGCTACTTGCTGGCTGTTGAGGGGGCCATTCCTACCGCCAATAATGGCAGTTTCTTAACTGTGGGTTGTAAAGGCCACACAGGTTTAGAGATTATCAAGCATGCTGCTGAAGGTGCTGCAGCCATTATTTCGGTCGGCACTTGCGCCGCATTTGGTGGCGTTCAAGCCGCATACCCTAACCCCACTGGCGCCAAAGGTGTCCATGAGGTCGTGAGTAAACCTGTTATTAATTTAGGCGGTTGTCCACCGAGTGAAAAAAATATTGTGGGTACATTGATGTACTTCATTATGTTTGGAAGATTACCCGCACTGGATATGTTTAATCGTCCAAAGTGGGCTTATGGTGCTCGAGTACATGATAACTGCGAACGTCGTGGCCGTTTCGATGCAGGTGAATTCGTTGAAGAATTTGGCGATCACGGTGCGAAAGAAGGTTATTGCCTTTATAAGGTGGGTTGTAAAGGTCCTTACACTTACAACAACTGCCCAACCGAACGCTTTAACCATCACACTAGCTGGCCAGTACTCGCTGGACACGGTTGTATGGGATGCTCAGAACCTAACTTCTGGGATGATATGGCTGACTTTGAAAAACCCCTTGGCCGTCAACTCCTCCATGGATTGGATGCGACCGCAGATACTATTGGTGCGGTAATTTTAGGCGCGACTGTGGTGGGCATTGGAGCCCATGCTGTTGCCAGTATTTTTGCCAAACCGCTGGAGGAATAACCCATGAGCAAGCGCGTTGTTATCGACCCTATTACCCGTATTGAGGGTCACTTACGTATCGAAGTTGAAGTTGATGAGAATAATGTCATCAACAAGGCTTGGTCATCCTCTACCCTTTGGCGTGGTATTGAAGTCATCCTCAAGGGCCGTACGCCTATGGATGTTGGCCTTATCGTTCAGCGGATTTGCGGTGTGTGTACTTATTCCCATTACCGTTGTGGTACAGAAGCCGTTGAAAATGCACTGGGGCTCCAAATTCCACTGAACGCAAAATACTTACGCTCCTTGATGCAAACCTCGCTCTATATGCACGATCATATTGTGCACTTCTACCATTTACATGGTTTAGATTGGGTTGATGTGGTTTCTGCACTCAGCGCCGATCCCGCGAAAGCCGCCCAAGTTGCCTTAAAATATACCGATAACCCCATTGCCGCTGGTGAAGGTGACTTAAGGGCAGTCCAGGAGCGAATTAAGGGCTTTGTCGATACCGGTAAACTGGGCCCTTTTGCGAATGCTTATTGGGGTAATGGCACTTATAAATTTACGCCTGAACAAAACCTTGTTGCTCTATCACATTACCTTAAAGCTCTTGAAATACAGCGTATTGCTGCTGAAATGATGGCAATATTCGGCGGTAAATCTCCTCATCCACAATCGATTGTGGTCGGCGGAGTAACCTCAGTACGCGACATGTTAAGCCCTGCACGCCTGCAAGAATGGAAGCAAAAACACGCTATCGTGACTGACTTTATTGTGCGCGGATACCAAGCTGACATCGTCATGGCCGCCGAAGCTTTTGGTGCTGAACCCAGTGTACTGGGTGGCGTTAACGTGAAGAACTTTATGGCTTCACAAGAGTTTGTTCTTGCCAATGGTGAGCACCTGTTTGACCAAGGTGTGATTATGAATGGCGATTTAGCGGGCGTCAGTGATATCAACCCAGACTGGATTGCCGAAGACGTCACCCACGCTTGGTACAGCGCCGATGCGCCGCAACACCCCTACGACGGGACAACTATCCCTAACTATACCGGCTTTGTTGAGCGCGATACTGTTTACGGTAAATTGCCAACCTTAGACGGTGACGGTAAATATTCGTGGGTGAAATCACCTCGTTATAAAGGTGAACCGGTTGAAGTTGGCCCACTCGCTTGCTTAC
Organism: Shewanella sp. JNE2; assembly: GCF_023159115.1. Lineage (NCBI taxonomy): Bacteria > Pseudomonadati > Pseudomonadota > Gammaproteobacteria > Alteromonadales > Shewanellaceae > Shewanella > Shewanella sp. JNE2. The sequence continues at coordinate 2,327,840 of NZ_CP096169.1, forward strand.
TGGTTAGCTATGCCCGCGGTAATCAAATTGTTGTGGATACCGTTAATGGCCTACTCGCGCGGACGGGCTTACCTATTGAAGCATTATTTACCACTTTAGGCCGTACCGCTGCACGTATGTTGCAAACACTGATCGCGGCGCAACAAGGCTTAAAAACCTTCGACGCATTAATTACCAATATTCAGTCAGATGAAACAACCTATATAAAACCCGATATGGACCCGAATAAGGAATATATTGGCCATGCCATGATGGAAGCTCCCCGTGGTTCGTTAAGCCACTGGATCAGAATCAAAAATGGTGTGATTGAAAACTATCAAACTGTGGTACCGACCACTTGGAACGCCGGTCCTATTGATGCCAACGGTAAAATGGGTCCCTATGAAGCTTCGCTCATTGGCTTAAAACTGGAAGATCCAACTAAACCCCTTGAGGTGATACGTATTATTCACTCATTTGACCCTTGCATGGCGTGTTCTGTACACGTAATGGATTTTAAAGGTCAGGCATTGAGCGAGTTCCGTGTCAGCCCCAATGGACAATAATCGAGGGAGGGAGCGCATAATGAACCATTCTGCAACCCGCATTCGTACACTAGTATTTAGTCCTGCAATACGAATTTTTCACTGGCTCAGGGCACTGTCAATATTGGTGCTGGTGATCACAGGATTCTATATTGCTTGGCCGTTTCTTGTGGCACCAGAAAGTAGCGATGTACTCGTTCAAGGTTGGATCCGTTTTGCTCACTTGGTTTGTGGTTTTTTACTGACCGCAATTACTTTAGTTCGCTTCTACCTGTATTTTTTCAGCCGAAGCGATATTGAGCGACGTTCATTCCGGGATGTAATGAGTATCCAAAGTTGGATAACCCAACTGAAATCCTATATTTGGATGGGACATTTGCATAAAGCGGGAGTCTATGGACCACTGCAATTTGTGACTTATGTAGCAATATCCTTAGTTGCACTGGTGATTTGTATTACAGGCCTCGTTTTATATGCCAATGTATACCACGAAGGTTTAGGTGGCATGCTTTGGGGAAGCGCAGCCTGGATTACAGCACAAATGGGTGGACTCGCACAGGTCAGGATTTGGCACCACTACCTCACTTGGGCATTTGTTATCTTTGTGGTTATCCACGTCTATATGGCGGTTTGGTCAGGGATACGCTTCAAACATAACTCTGTTGACTCAATTGTCTCTGGCTATGACTACCATAAGCCAGACTCACATCACTAGGAGTCCAATGAAGATATTGCTACTTGGTATTGGCAATGTCCTGTACGCCGATGAAGGCATCGGCGTACATTTTGTCAATTACATTGCTGATAATTATCAGTTTACCCATGAGTCCCACCAGCTAGAACTGCTCGACGGCGGTACGCTGGCTCAGGGACTCATTCCTATTATCTGCCAATATGATTATTTAATTGTGGTTGATACCGTTAATGCCAATGGTGTCGATACTGGCGAAGTCTATTTCTTCGATTTTGACAAAGCACCCAAGGAAATTGATTGGCAAGGCAGCGCACATGAAGTGGAAATGCTGCAAACCCTCAATATGATGGAAATGGTGGGTGATCGGCCTAAAACCTTTGTGCTAGGTGTCACACCTACAGTGCTTGAACCTATGATCCTAGGGCTAACTCCTAAGGTCGCAGCAGCCGTGCCTTTAATGGAAAAAACCTTGTTAACCCACTTAGCCTCCCTTGGCTTTACTGTGACGCGCATCGCTGAACATAGCATTGATTCGCTGATCCCAGACTCTTATAAACGTGGTGTCCTTATAGATGAAAAACATCAGATTTGATTTTACCTGCTCACGTCAGGTGCCTTTGTACGCGCATTTATGTAATCAATATCTAAATTATGATGCACTGAACATTACTATTGGCTGTGACAATCAAAACCACTTTGGTTCACAAACCTATTTCATTGAAGCCCAAGGTGAGCAAACACAACTGGAACAACTTGCCGATGCAATCGCCGCGGATTTTTTAATTTCTGCTTGGCTCATTGACTCAGGCATCAAGGTCATCAATGAATCCACCGGTCACAAAACACTCCTTCCTTGTTTATATGCCACACCTTCGTCAACCAATACTGCCCGAGCGATCGCACCTTTTTGTCAGCAATGCTACCCACTGTTCGGTGATAATCAGTCAGCTCAATTTGGCATCATTGACCTGGCTTGCCCTTGTTGCAAAGGCGAAAACCTGTTAACCACCGAACAAAAAGCTTTAACCTTGTCAGACATAAAAGCTATGGCACAGCATTTACTGACACAAGGCACATTAACACTTAATGCACCAGACAGTATCAGCCTTAGCTTGACGCCTTTTACCAGGGACGCCTTAGGCGAACGTCCCCAATTATTGATCTGCAATCCCAATACACTCAATGCCCATTTTTGCCTCAAAGATCATCAAGTATTAGCGCTTTCCAGTATAGAAAAACCGCTGATCTGTGCCAGACCCACCCAAGAGCACAGTAAACTTACCGCCCCACTTTACGATATATGTTTTGCTTATAGTCGCGTTATCTTAGTGCTGGCTGAAGTGCTCAGGCAAAAAGGCGTAGATTGGGTCTATATTCAAGGCGATCACCAAAGACCAAAGCTTGCGTGGGTCGATGGCGCTTGGGCTCAGCTATCAAGCCAACACATTGTGGCTGTTAAACAATTTATCGCACCTGAACCGCTACGCGAAAAAATCAGCTTTGAGGGCTATCAAGCACAATGGCAAGCCATTAAGCGCTCGCGTTCGCACCAAGGAGAATTGACTGTCACGGCGTTATACGACCCACAATCAAACGAACACTCAACTATTGAGAACACCCATTCAGAAGATCATACTTTCACCGATTGTGCGCTATTCAGCGCATTGCTAAACGGCAAGTTAGCCAGCCATAAACAGGCAAAAAATGCCGCTATCATCTACCTTAGCCGCACTAGGCCCAGCCAAATCGTTACCTGCGATAAAAAGGGTGATACTGAACTCTTCTTCGCATTACCTGAGTTACCCGATAACGGCTATGAAATCTTCCATCAATTGGATAGCTGCCCACAAAAAGCCGTAGCACAAAAATTTAAAAGCTTGTTTCCGGATGACTATTTAAAATTACTGAGCCTAAAACTGTCAGGAAGACGTGATAACTTACAGAGCCTGTGGGCAATTGCCGCTATCTTAGTGGGACTTAACCACAGTGAAGAAACTCAACGTCCAGAAACCTTGAGTGATGCCCTAATGGCGGCGGCCATGCGTTACCAAGGTGCCAATGCGCCGCGTATCGATTACCCCTTGACTAAAGGTGAAGCACATCGCAGCCTTAATTGGTGCAAAACCTTAGGTACTGTGCTGAGTTTTCGTATTGCAGGCAATGGCGATCCCAGCCAACTCGCCTTTGCGATGCAGGATTCCCTTGCTGACTATTTCGCAAACTGGTTAGAACATATCGATCTGAATATCGGATTACAGCAGATTGCTCTCGCTGGAGATGAGTTAACCAATGAAACCCTCTGCAAACGGATAAGTTTACGCATAGGAAAGAACTTTCCTCTTGTGATTAATCGCAGTCTTGATTTAGACGGAGATAATTTAGCCGTCGGCGCGCTCTACGCTAAGCAGCGTAAACTGAATGAGTAACGTTTAACAAAAAAGCCAAGAGAATACGTATTGGAACATGTTGTCCTAGAGAACCAAGCGCTCAAGCGATATAAATTGCATATTACAGGCATAGTACAAGGGGTGGGGTTTCGCCCCTTTGTATATCGTTACGCCCTTGATAACCAACTAACGGGCACTGTACTCAATAATGCCCAAGGTGTAACCATTGAGTTGCAGGGTAATGAGACTCGTCTCGAACTTTTTATCACCGCACTCAAATCCAATCCACCACCACTGGCGCGAATCGATCAGATAACTCAAACATTACTACCCGTTATTGAAGGCGAAACTCTATTTGCCATCATCGAAAGTTGTGATGAAGATATTGAGGGATCAGGCAGTGCTGTCGCTGTATCTGCCGACAAAAGTACCTGTCAAGATTGCCTAAACGATATGCATAACCCCAAGGATCGCCACTTCGGTTATGCCTTTACCAACTGCACTAATTGTGGTCCAAGATACACTATTATCAATGCGTTACCCTATGATAGACACAATACGGCTATGGCTGATTTTGTCATGTGTCCAGATTGTGCAAAATCGTACTACGATCCGCTCGATCGCCGTTATCATGCCCAACCCGTAAGCTGCCCTAACTGTGGTCCTCAACTCTATTTAAAAACACCACAGGGAGAAGATATTACGCCAGTTAACCTCACACAGCAGACTGTGTTACAACTGGCGGCCAATAGATTAGCCCAAGGGCAAATTCTGGCGATTAAAGGATTAGGTGGGTTTCATTTAGTATGCGATGCACGCCATACTGGGGCTGTCACAGCACTTCGCCAACGTAAACAGCGTCAAGCAAAGCCCTTAGCGGTCATGGTGGCCAATATTGCGATGGCGCAGCGATATGTCACCGGGACAGATGCTGAATGGCAAGTGCTCAGTTCACAGGAACGCCCCATCGTACTGATGAATAGCGTACCCGCAAACGATCTTAGCATTGAAGTCGCCCCTAATCTGGATAAACTCGGGGTATTCTTACCTTATACCCCACTGCATCATTTGCTGTTAGCTCTCTTCAATGGACCCTTGGTCGCCACAAGTGCCAATGTATCGGGTGAACCTATCATCACCCACTGTGATGAGTTAGTGAGTCACCTGAGCCATGTTGTAGATGCCATAGTCGATCATAATCGCCCTATTATTAACGGCTGCGATGACAGTGTTGTACAAGTCATCCAACCTCGAACACATGACACGGCCCCTTATCTTATACCGCCAAGTGTACAAGTACTGCGCCTCGCTCGGGGATTTGCTCCAGCCAGTTTTTCCCTAACAACACCTTTGACTCAATCGATTCTTGCCGTTGGTGCACAACAAAAAAATGCGATTGCCTTCGGTTTTGGCTCGAATGTTTTTTTAAGCCCACATATTGGCGATCTCTTTAGTGTCAGTGCTGAGCAGTATTTTGAACGTACATTAACCACCTTCTCTCGCCTATATCACTTTGAACCTAAATGGATTATTTGTGATAAACATCCAGACTACGCGCCTTCTCGTTGGGCGCAGGCTAATAGTGTCTTAGATGCTAATGACGCCATAGATACAAGCCAACAACGCAAATGTTTCTCGGTGCAGCATCACCATGCCCATGTATTGAGTGTGATGGCAATTAATCAATATCGCGATCCCGTTCTCGGCTTTAGCTTCGATGGGACAGGACTTGGGGAAGATGGCCGTTTATGGGGCGGCGAAGTGCTATTAACCACGCTCGATAAAGCAGAACGGTTGGCTCACTTTGAGCCCATCGCCTTACTGGGTGGTGAGCAAGCGATTAAACAGCCAGTAAGACTCTTATTAGCACTCCTATTTGAACAAATGAGTCTAAGCGAGGTACTGGCTCTGCCATTACCTATACTAAGATGCCTTAGTCCAAACACACTGACGAATTTACATAAAATCTGGCAAAACGGCAGCGCAATAGAAAGCTCATCCGTTGGACGTCTGTTTGATGCCCTCGCCTGTGCGTTAGGGCTTATTGAAACCACGCTATTCGAAGGCCAAGCAGGGATGGCTATTGAAGCTGCAGCAAATCGTGCCGATATGCTGGCACTCGATCCGTTAATCCTCGATCTTCCCTTCAGCGAGGGACAATGGAGCAGCAGTGCCATGTTCAAACAAATTATTCAGTTAATCACAGCGCAACCCTTAACCGCTCACAGACGCGACACGATAGCCCGCGCCTTTTTACATACCCTAGGTGAAGCAATCTGTGTTTATGCCGCTAAATACAAACATCTTCCAACCGTACTTTGTGGTGGTGTTTTTCAAAATAAATACCTGTTGGAATACTGCCTGAGTCAACTCAGTGTCCAAGATAATCAGGTATTATCTAGTCAACACATCCCCATCAATGATGGAGGGATAGCCCTTGGCCAACTGTGGTATGGGATTCATCAAACCGATTGAAAATGCGTTATTTGATGCACCAGGCGTGCGATAGAAGAGGCTTTGTTAAAATGTAAGTATGCTCTATGTCCTTATACTATTGACAGTTTTTAGTAAAAACGCTGGACATACATTAGCCTTTTTGTTCTATCCTTATACGTAAATACGGTGCTTAGCTGAGGGTGGAACCTTGATTGACATCATTACGCAATCCTCATTTACTGAAATTGCCGCACTGCTGGTTATGGCCGCTATTATCGGCTTTATTGGTATATTTTTGCGTCAGCCTCTTATAGTCAGTTTTATTGTTGTCGGTCTACTCTCTGGTCCTTCCGTTTTAGATATAGTGCATTCAAAAGAGCAAATTAATTTACTTTCAGAATTAGGCATTGCTGTTTTACTTTTCCTCGTGGGTATCAAGCTGGATGTAAAACTCATCAAATCTATTGGTGGGGTTTCAATACTCACGGGGCTTGGACAGGTAATATTTACCTCCATTGTTGGCTATTTTATCGGATTAGCTCTTGGGTTAGATCATATCACCAGTAGTTATATTGCCGTCGCCCTGACCTTTTCATCGACCATTATCATCGTCAAGCTTTTGTCCGATAAACGAGAAATTGACTCTCTGCATGGACAAATAGCATTAGGTTTTTTGATCGTTCAAGATCTTGTCGTCGTGGTCGCCATGATAGTCTTAGCTGCCATCGGCATAGGTTCTGATGCGGGGCATAGCGGAACTCAAAATACATCGATACTGCAAGTGACAGCATCAGGCATCGGATTAGTGCTATTTATCATTGTTTTTGTTCGATATTTAGCCAGCCCTCTCACAGAGCAATTGGCAAAAGTACCGGAATTACTGCTGATATACTCAATAGCACAAGCGACGCTATTTGCCGCCGTCTGTGATTTATTAGGCTTAGGGATGGAAGTGGGAGGCTTACTCGCAGGGATTGCGCTTGCTTCAACCCCTTACCGCGAAAGTATTGCCGCAAGACTTGGCCCCCTGCGCGATTTTCTATTGTTATTCTTTTTTATCGCCCTTGGTGCGACCTTAGATTTGTCTCAACTTGGATCACATATCTACGCAGCCATCCTATTTTCGGTCTTCGTGTTAATAGGCAACCCTCTAATTGTGTTGATTATCATGGGATTAATGGGCTACAAAAAAAGAACCAGTTTTTTAGCTGGCCTAACCGTTGCACAAATCAGTGAATTCTCGCTCATTTTTATTGCGATGGGGATAAGCCTAGGCCATATTCAACAAGACATTTTGGGGTTAGTGACCTTAGTCGGCATTGTCACTATCACGGCATCAACCTATATGATCACCTACTCCCATAAACTTTACGCAATATGCGAACCGATATTGGGAATATTTGAACGAACAGGCACTCCACGTGAACAACCTTCTAAACATTCAACCCAAGATCATTATCAAGTGGTCATCTTTGGATTAGGACGTTTAGGGACGGCAATTGCTGCGCGTCTAAAAGAAAAAGGCGTGAAAGTACTCGGTTTAGACTTCAATCCATCAGCCATAAAAAAGTGTCGCTTACTCGGTATTGATACAGAATACGGCGATGTGACAGACGCCGAGTTTATCGCCGAACTTCCTCTTAGACACGCCCATTGGATTGTATCTACTATGCCACAGCACCATACGGGCCTGACCTTAGAAGATACAAGAAAAACCATTATACAACTCACTCGCACAAGCGGTTTTAGCGGTAAATTAGCCACGGTTTCTCAGAGTAAAAAAGAAACGGAAGAATTAACAATGCTGGGTATCGACCTCGTATTAGAACCCTTTCAAGATGCTGCAGATAGGGCAATAGAGTTGTTACTTGATGGTGTGGATGTATAAATCTACCCACTATAAATAAGGAGATATTCCATGAATCAATTCAAAAACATCTTATATGTACTGCATCCTCATGGAGATGAAAATCCCCAATCATTAGCCAGAGTCATCTCACTTACCAACAATAATCAGGCTGAATTAACACTATTACGTATTATCCCTAAGCCTTCATTGAGTGCTTATACCAAACAACTAGGCATTAATGATGAAGACATAGCACAAAAAATACAGAACCATGAAGAAGCTAAATTGCGAGAATTACTGGCGTTTTTTACGCCCCACTGCACCGCGAAAGCTGAACTAAAAATGGGTAAAAGTTACATCGATATCATTCACACAGTGCAGATGGAAAATATTGATTTAGTCATCAAAGAAACTGAATCAAATAGCTGGCTCGATCGCCTTTTTGGCAGTAACGATATGCACCTGCTGCGCAAATGCCCCTGTCCAATTTGGTTAATGCAACCCAATGAAAATCCCAATTACCGCCATATTATGGCCGCGGTGGATTTCAATAGTGATATTACCGAAGAAGAAAATAGTGATTTAAATCAAGAGATAGTAAATATAGCCAGTGCACTCGCACTGTCTGATTTTGCATCACTACATGTAGTAAATGCATACGATACGCCTGAAGCTGGATTTATTGGTTTATGGGCAGAGCAACCCGAAAAATTAGAGCGCCAGTTATTAGAAGACGAATATCTTCAAAAACGCAGTAAAATGGCAACGCTCTTTGATAATTTAAAAAATAAACTGGGTAAGCAATCCTACGATTATCTTTCCCCCCAGTCCCATTTGGTACAAGGCGCTGCCGCTCAAGAACTTCCACAATTAGCCAAAAAGCTACAGGTCGATATTGTCGTTATGGGCACCGTTGCCCGTACAGGTATTCCTGGGCTTATCATCGGAAATACAGCGGAAGCGATCCTTACCCAACTGAATTGTTCAGTACTAGCGATTAAACCTAAGGGATTTATTTCCCCAGTAAAATAGTTCGCGAACTGGATACTCAAACAATCTGAAGATGTGGCGTTGTGTATTGTGAGGAGGTTTGGGTATCTCTATCCCCTAACACAGTTACGCCCATCGGATTTAGCTTCATATAAGGCTTTATCCGCTCGGCTAAAGAGCGTTTCGGCATCATCACCCTCTTGTAATGAGGCAAGACCGATCGATACTGTAATTGCGCCGAGGGATAATTTTTTATCTTTACCTATGGTTAAGTGCCGCTCTGAAATACGTTCTCTTAAGGTTTCCGCAACTTGTAAAGCATCGTGAAAATGGGTATTAGGCAAAAGCACTACAAACTCTTCGCCACCATAGCGAGCAACAAAGTCATCACCTCGAACACATTGCTTTAAGGCGAGTGCGACATAAGCTAATACTTTATCGCCAATTTGATGACCATAGGTATCATTAAATTGTTTAAACCTATCTATATCAACAATCAGTAAGCTACAACGGGAATGCTGTTCTTGGGCGCGGTGAATATGGTCTTGAATGGCAATTTCATAGGCGCGGCGATTATATAAAGACGTTAATTGATCCGTCATGGCCGCCAGACTTAAATTTTCCATTTCCGACTTAAGATGTTGTACCTCTTGCCCCATGGCATTTAGGCTTTGTTCCATGTTTTGGTTGTTGATCAGTAAATTTTGCATTTCATCCATCACACCATCAACAAGTTGATTTAAGGTATTAATGTCAGAATTGGATTGAAGCTTGATGCCAAATTCCGCTAAAGTGCCCGAAAAATCCGCGGTCCCTTGGTTCAATTGTACAATTTTGCACAGTAATGAATTGATTAAAATCTGAGTCTCTATTTGTACATTCTCAATCACCTCGGGGGATTGTTCTTGGATAAAATTTTTATATAAGCTTGTATTAACCTCTTTTGTAAACACAACACCGTTTGCGATAAAACCATCAATCGCACGGTTTAAGTCAAGATTAGTCCCCGCAAAATATTCATACCAAACCGTATAGTTTTCCGGGGTAACGGGGATATCAAGGGCCGACATTTGTGGCACGGCTAGCCGCAAAATTTGCGCCGCGGAATCAAGTTCTTTATTTTCAACAGAAAACATAAATATTGAAACCATATTATTGTTAATTTTTTGTATAACATAAGTTAGCTCAACTGATCGAATTTGGATATGGGGAAGCATAATTATTGTGATGGTTTTAAACCTATACCTGACATTCGCATAGGTTTATCTTATCTAATACCGTCCATTAGCTACGACAAGAGGCAAAAATATCAAGATGGCTTTGGTACACCTCAGTCTTCACATTCATTAACCCTAAGAGGCTATCGAATAAATTGTCATGGGAGTATCCTCCCTTGTCAGCATGTTCGGCCAAGCACGCCATATTTAAATGATTATCTTGACTGAAATGATCAGAGACCCAAGCTAACATGGGGATACTGGTTTGTTCTATCGGCGCAATACTGTAAGGCGCACCATGTAAATACATCCCCTTTTCCCCCAATGATTCACCATGATCACTGAGATATAACATCGCTGTATTAAATTTATCTTGCTGTTTTTGAAGTTTTTTAACGACTTCGCTCACTATATAGTCCGTATACAGCAGCGTGTTGTCATAGGTATTTACCAACTCTTCGTTGGTGCAATTTTGGATATCACTGCGTTGGCAATCGGGTATAAATCGACGGTATTGCGGGGGATAACGTAGAAAATAAGTTGGACCGTGACTGCCAATAATATGCAAGGCAAGCACAGTGTCTTTCGCTTTTGCGCTATTAAGCGCCTCATCTAATTTCTCTAATAACACCTGATCAAAACAATATTGCCCAGAGCAGAGTTTAAGATCACTATTGAGATCAACAGTGATATTCTCTATGCGATCGCAAACGCCTTTACACCCAGAGTCATTATCAAACCACTTCACCTCAATATCAGCATGTTTCAGCACATCCATAACCGTATCTTGAGCATAAGCGCGGCGTGAATCGTAATCTTTGCGCCCCATTCGTGAAAACATACAGGGCAAGGACACCGCCGTTGCGGTACCACAGGAATGGGTATCCTTAAACACTATCAAGCCAAGATCTTGGGTATAGGCATTGGTTGGCTTTTTATAGCCATAATATTGGTAGTTCATCGAACGTGCAGTTTCCCCGACCACCAGCACCAATAAGTTGGGTTTATGGTTAGGGGTAGCACTGACATCTTTTGCATCCAATCCAAGTGTTTCATATTGGATTGGTGTTTGTAAATAATGTGAATACATGTACTTAGAGACCGAACCCACAAAATAAGTTGGCACAATATAACGTCTCAGGCCATCGTTATTTCGACCAAACGTGGCGTAATCCTGAAAATAGAAAAAACCAATCACCCCGATACCAGCAAGCATTATTAGCATAAAAAATACTTTATGTGCCAACTCCTTAAAGAACGGTTTGTATTGAATATCGGCTTTATAGATAAGGTATGCTGGCAATATCCCTGTTAACAGTAAATTAGCCACTGAAGCAACATTAATATACATCCAGGCTTCCGCCTGATTCGTCTGAAAAATGTTTTCAATCATGCCGTAATCAAATACAACCTGGTATTTCATCGTGGCAAAAAATACCGTCGACGACATTAAGGTGAGCACGATAAACAAGGGTTTTAGTAGATACTTCACCGAAAAAAACGAAAATACCAAGCCAAGGGCAAAGGTAAAAAACAGTGGCATACTGGCGATAAAAAGCGGATCTACCTCAGGCTGTTTTTCAATACCTTCGTGAATAAAAGTAAAGAGTGGGATATTAAAAATACACACATAGAACAATGCAGTGATCAGCGTAAATTGATTCACTGATAAGGTCTTAAATCTTGTTAGCACCGATAACGCTCTCTCAAATTGGCCGTTGGCCGAAGCTAACTTAATTTTCTTAAGGTAATCTTACGACTTAATTTTCGCGCCATAGTAGCAAGCGACGCCCCTAGCTCAAACCTTATTAACTCCCTGTTATCCATAAAAAAACGGCCGAATATCAATAAACTCGGCCGTTTTACTCCCCAACCTATAGGGACTTGCTCGGTTTTTACTACTCTGTTTTTACAACTCTGTCTTTTATAACCCAATCTTTTACGACTGAGTTATTACGTCTATGTGTTTCTCGTATGACAATTATCGTAAACGCTGTAATAAGTAGGCAAACGTCATCGCATTAAGTTCCGCAGCTTGATTATTATCCGCAGCGCCAGCGTGGCCACCTTCAATATTTTCGTAGTACAAGACATCAATTCCCATGTCTTTCATCTTAGCCACCATCTTACGAGCGTGGCCTGGGTGAACCCTGTCATCACGCGTCGATGTGGTGAAAAAGACCTTGGGATAATGCACGTCTTTATGCAGATTATGGTACGGAGAGTAAGTTTTAATGTAAGCCCATTCCTCAGGAATATCAGGATTACCGTATTCACCCATCCAACTGGCACCCGCTAGCAACTTGTTGAATCTCAACATATCAAGCAGAGGCACTTGGCATACAACAGCGTTGTAAAGATCCGGCCTGCGGGTAAATGCTGCCCCCATTAACAGGCCACCGTTGCTGCCACCTTGGATGCCTAAATGTTTGCTTGACGTGATTTTACGGGCAATCAAATCTTCCGCTATTGCCTCGAAATCCTCATAGGCTTTATGTCGATTTTGCTTTAACGCCGCTTGATGCCAAGCTGGGCCATATTCGCCACCGCCACGAATGTTAGATAACACATATACGCCGCCCTGCTCTAACCAATTCTTACCAATGGTGGCCGAATAGGATGGACGTAGTGAGACTTCAAACCCACCATAGCCATAAAGTAGCGTAGGATTAGTGCTATCTAACTTAAGATCCTTAGCCATTACCACAAAGTACGGTACTTTAGTGCCATCTTTAGACGTCGCAAAGTATTGCTCAGTTTTAAACTTATCCGCAGCAAACTGTTGCGGCATACCTTTAATTTTCTTCGGATTTAAGGTTTTTGCGTTAACCGTATAGAGGCTTGAAGGCTCAAGAAAACTGGTGTAATTCACGAAAAAATCATCACTGTCTTGCTCAACGTCCATTACCGTCAAGGCGCCATTCGCGTCGAATGGGACTTGGGTGCTTTGCCAAGCGCCCTTTTCGTCTTGCTCATACCGCACTAATTTGCTTTTCACGTTATCGAGCCAATTCACGAATATAGCACTCTTACTAAAACTCAGCTGCGCAATCGATGCGGTCTGAGTCGGGCTCACAAATAAACTGAATTTGGCTTTTTGGGCGATAAGATCCGCCACATCGGCATACACGACCGCGCCTTGCTTAAAATTACCGTCCTTATTAGTTAAATCATTAGTTAAATCGCTCTTTAACTCAATAAATAACTTACCTTTAAAATAGCCTTTAATTTCAGCATCTTCTGGCAAGGGTAGTTTAATAAGTTTGCCATCTTGGTAAACATATTGGGTTGCGGTATAAAAAGTATGTGCCTCGGTGATTAAACTCAGCGGCGTTTTATCATCGAATAAAACCCAGCCTGATACTGCGACTGAGGTTTTGTCACCAGTAAAAATTGGTTTCGCTTGCTTGAGTGGTGTACCACGCTGCCAGAGTTTCACCTCCCGTGGATAACCTGAGTCAGTCATGCTTTGACCATCACCAAAATCAGTACCGACAAAGGCATGGTCTTTATCTATCCAGCTCAGACTTGATTTGGCTTCTTTCAAAAAGAATGGCTTATCTTTGGTGGCAACAAAGGATTTAGTATTTAAATTAAATTCTCGCACTTCCACTGCATCGGCACCGCCGCGGGAAAGTGAGACAAAACAGCGCTCATTTTCGGGATACTGACAGCTAATATCCTTAAATACCCAATTGACGGATTCAGCTTTGCCTAGGGCATCGATATCAAGCACAGTCTCCCATTTGGGATCGGGTTTAGCATATTCTTCCATGGTAGTACGGCGATAAATACCGCGCACATGGGTGTCATCCTTCCAAAAGTTGTATAACTTGTCGCCAATGTGGGTCGCGTAGGGAATGCGTTCTTTATCGTTCAGGATGGCAAGACTGTTCGCCACTAAGGTATCAAAACCTTTAAACGCTTTAATTTCGGCGGCAGATGCAGCATTTTGGGTTTTCACCCATTCCATCGGCTTTGCACCTTCAACATCTTCTAACCAAATGTATTTATCTTCTTCTGCGTGAAGTTGACCGCTCATACCGAGCACTCCTGCAATGCACCAAGGCAGTAATTTATTATTCATTCTATTCCTTTTAAACAAAGTCCATCTTGAGATCTGCCCTTACATTACCTTAATTAATCTCCAGTTCAACTATTAATCCAACAAGAATGTAACAAAAGGTAAGGTACTGTAATAGCTGATGATTAATCTAGAATGAGTCGCGTTTTTAAGGATGTCGTGCTATAAAAAAACGTCCACGAGGGACGCTTTTTAGTGGCTGAAATAGAGTAAATTAAAACTCGTTATTCATACGAGACAATAAATTGAGCAGCACGATACGTTCCTCACTGCTCATTTTAGCGGTGAGATCTGTGGTGAGCTGTAGATGCAGAGCATCATGTTCGAGGAACAAAGTTTGGCCCTTTTCGGTTAACTCCACCAGAATCGAACGACGATCGGTTTCATGGGGACGACGTACAACCCACTCAGCTTCCACCATTTTATCGATTTGTACGGTAAGGGTACCCGTAGTGACACCGATTTTATCGGCCAGTTCCTTCATCCTCATGGCGCCATGCACGCCGAGTAACTCAATGGTATGCACCTGTGACAAGCTGAAGCCTTTGTCACGCACGATAGCATGTTCCCAAGACGACAGCTTTTCGTAAAACTCAATAATCACATGGTTCAAGCTGTGATCAGTCGAATGATGTTGAGTGGTATTGGGATGCCCCGCTGTCATTAAACTTCCTTAGCCAAACACTCGCTTTGGCGACACGTATGTAATTCAATAGTGATATGTGATAACTCAGGAAATTGACTCAGTAACTGATTAAAATAGCTGGCTTCTTTCGGTGAGTGAGACACGATTGACACCATCATAGCATGATGATCTGCACTCAGACGCCATATATGTAAATCGGCGACTTGATGATCCGGCACAGCTTCGATTGTTTGTTTAACCCTATGCTGCAATGATTCCTTCACACCGCCATCGAGTAAAATGGGGCTGGTTTGCTGAATAAGCCCCCAAGACCAGCGGCTAATAATGACAGCGCCGACAATTCCCATAATAGGATCGAGCCAAGTTAAGCCCATATATTTACCAAATAGCAATGCCACAATAGCGAGCACTGAGGTTAACGCATCGGCTAACACATGAAAATAGGCGGCGCGTAGGTTGTGGTCATGGCCACCATGTACCTTCTGACTCTTGTGCTCATGCTCATGCTCATGCTCATGCTCATGCTCATGCTCATGCTCATGCTCATGCTCATGCTCAGCATTATGGTGGCAATGTGTATGGTCATGGTGTTCATCATCGTGATGAACATGCTCATGTTCAGAATGCATATGGGAGTGGTCATGACCGTGATGATGACCATGATCATGGCTATGATGATCTTTGAGCAAAAAGACACTCAGCACATTTACACTTAACCCTATCACGGCCACAAAAATCGCTTCGTTAAAATGAATTTGCTCAGGATTGATAAGTCGTATCCCAGATTCAACCAGCATGATTAATGCCACTAAACCTAGGGCGATCGCGCTAGTGTAACCACCGAGCACACTCACCTTTCCTGTACCAAACGCAAAAGTAGGATCATTGGCATGTTTACGGGCATAGGAATAGGCAAACAAGGTGATCATAAAAGCCGCAGCATGGGTGCCCATATGCCAACCATCGGCTAACAGTGCCATTGAGCCGTAAATCGTACCAGCGACAATCTCTGCCACCATAGTGATCAGCGTTAAATAGAGAACATAGCGTGTATTTTTCTCGCCAGCGATATTTTGGCTCGAAAAGCCATGGGAATGCTGCCACTTTGTGATTGCGTGCCCTGTAATGGTGTTTGCGGCATCTAGACCACTGGCTGGTTGTTCTGAATGTTCTGATTTCATTATATAAATTCCCTACGCCACATAAGGCTTGATAAGTGATACTCACTGGCTCGGGATTATAGTTTGAAAATCAAAATATATGAATATCAAATTAGTTATTTTTCAAACTATTTTGCTAAACCAAATTTGAGGTAAACAAAAAGCCGCTATTGCGGCTTTTTGTTTACATAAGAAACGAACAATAACCTTATATACAATCTAAGATTGAAAATCTCGGTTTTGTCGTCCAACGAAATTACGGCAGGTTAACACGAGCTAAATCAAAACATTGAAACAAAGAACGCACTGAAAAACAAAGCAATAACAACAGTTGTACCTAAGGCCATTTTAAGTTCGGTGTTCATCATTCACTCTCCTAGTTGGTATGGCTACATTATTATCAACCTAATGATAAAAACCATGTTTGATTCCCTGTTTTGTGAGCAACAACCAATTTATCGGGCATTTTATCTACTATTGGTCTCAAAAAAGCACGCACACAGGTAAAAAACAGCGTTCCCTAGCCTAACACCACATTCGGGTCAATCAGTATTAATGATCTCGTTAACGCAATTTTTAGCATCATATAAAAGCACATTTTTGTTATACTCGACCGCGCAATTCATTGACCGAGAGAAACCTATGTCTCAACTGTTACACACTATGATCCGCGTCGGTAACTTAGAACGCAGTATCGCTTTTTATACCGAAATATTAGGCATGAAATTACTACGTACCTCTGAAAATCCAGAGTATAAGTATTCTTTGGCATTCGTTGGTTATGGCGAGGAATCCACAGGCCAAGCCGTCGTTGAGCTGACCTATAACTGGGGCACAGATAAATACGATTTAGGCACAGGTTTTGGTCACCTTGCTATTGGTGATGAAGATATTTATGCCCGCTGTGAGGCCATTGCCGCAGCAGGTGGTAAAGTCACACGCGCACCAGGTCCTGTCGCTGGTGGCACAACAGAAATTGCCTTTGTCGAAGATCCAGATGGTTATAAGATTGAATTTATTCAAATGAAATCAGCCACTCAAGGTTTAGGCTAATTGATAGACTAAGCGATCATTAAACGCTGCGTTTGCTGGTAAGGCTTAACGCAGCGTTTAAGTTTCTGACAAATTATTTTGCCATTTTCCCATCTGTAATATCCCGTCCAACACGCTTTTTGTATCTCAATGGTAGCCGCCATAGCAATAACAAACAAAACCCCACAAGGTATAAACTCGGTTCAATAATTTCCGATTTAACCGACCAATAAAAATGAATAGGTGCGAGTATGGCAACCAAATACACGCCATTGTGGATTATTTGCCAGCGACGCCCCATTCGACGCATTAATGCCTTAAACGAGGTCACGGCTAATGTTGCTAAGATAAGATAAGCAAAGGCACCCACTAGGATATAAGGGCGTTTCACAACTTCACTCAACAAAAGGCCCCAAGCAAACAGCAAATCCAAGCTAAAAAAAGCCAGAATATGCAAGGTGGCATAGGCGAATACATATAAGCCGACTAAACGGCGGGTTTGCATTAATACACCTTGTTTAGTGAGCTTAGCAATGGGTGAGATCAGTAAGGTCGCCACTAATGCATTGAGTGCGCCCATTCCAGTAAAGTGAATGATGTACTGCACCGGATCGCCACCCGCGCGACCCGTTGTGACTAGGATAACTAAATAGGCAATAGGTATAACACCGATTAAGTGGAACACACTCTTAAGCCAAATGACATGCTTCGCCGTTAATCTCAACATCCCACTCCCATATAAATGATGATCAATAAAATTGGCGAAGATCCATGCCGTCATAGAGCGATGCGACAAACTCACCATACCCATTAAACAACTGAGTATCGATTCGCGTCGCGGAAAATAATCCACCTTCACCGATCCGACGTTCAGTCGCCTGTGACCAACGGGGATGATCTACTGCGGGATTGACGTTGGCATAAAAACCATATTCATGGGACGCTAACTGATTCCAACTCGTAGGCGGTTGTTTGTCCATGACTCGAATACGCACTATAGATTTAATGCTTTTAAAACCATATTTCCACGGCACCACTAATCGAATGGGGGCGCCATTTTGTGGGGGTAAGGTTTTGCCATATAACCCCACCGACAGCAAAGTCAGATCATTCATGGCTTCGGCTAAGGTTAAACCCTCAACATAGGGGTAATGTATTCCCCCGCCCATCAATCGACTTTTTTGGCCGGGCATTTGTTCAGGATCGAAAGCCGTTTCAAAGGCAACATACTTGCCTTTACTGGTCACCCCCACTTTTTTAAGTAATGCAGCTAAGGGAAATCCCACCCAAGGGATCACCATTGACCACGCTTCGACGCATCGCAAACGATAGGTTCGCTCTTCTAAGGGAAGCATTTTCGTGAGTTGGTCAAAGTCCAATGTCATGGGTCGCTCAACCTCACCTTCAATCCGAAGTTGCCAAGGATCAACCTTAAAACCTTGGGCATTGTCCATTGGATCTTGCTTGCTGGTGCCAAATTCATAGAAATTATTATGGGAGGTGACTTTATCAAAGGGCGTTAAACCGTCACTCCCGCCATATAACGAATTCGTTTTGAAGGTCAGTGGTGTCGTGATAAACGATGTTTTAGGTTGGTCGCCAAAAAGATCAAACAAACCCGCCTGCACATAACCTGGAATACTCGCCCCGATCGCGCCAAGTCCCAATGCTTTAACAATATGCCTGCGTGAACGAAAAACTGATTCAGGCGTGACTTGATTATCTTGAATATGCCACTGCGCTTTTTTAAGAATACCTTGGGTGAAACGGGAAGAATGAGCCAATTGACACCTCAACTTTGTTTTGCCATTTTATGGTCACGCAGCGCCCAGTAGAGCCAAGCTGCGGTAGATACAGATATAGACAGCGAAATCCTTAAAAAACTTTCACTTCACGGATATTTCAGCTTAAACGTATAAGACTTGCTCATTCAAGCCAGACTCACAGAGATTGTTCATTAAAGCACTTGAAGCCTTTTGGGGAGCATGCGAACCTAAGCGCCAATGCTAAAGGAGTGCAATTGACCATGCCATTTTCTCAATCTTTTTCCGTTGCCGACATCATCGGTTTTATCGCCATCGCGTTCTTGGGTCTTTTGATTGGTGCCCTTCTCAATCAACGTTTAACGCGCCAGCGTTGGCAGCAGTTTAAAGACGAACTCGAACAAGAAATGCGTCAAGTCAATGAAGATGCTGAACTCTCATTGGCACAACAACAAATACTGGTCGATGACAAAGAAGCACAATTACGTCAATACCAGCAAAGATTAGAGCAAAAAATTGAGCAATTAGGTAAAGCCGAAGCCTTAGCCGAGCGTGTACCGAGTTTAGAGCTGCAGCTTAACGATAGCCAGCGTCGCCAATTAGAATTGCAGTTAGCATTATCAAAATCCAATGCCATGCAGCAGACAATTCAAGCGAAGGCCGATGCCCAGCAGGAATCCCTTCAGGAAAAAATTGCCACCTTAGAAACCGCCGAGGTGCGTCTTAAAACCCAGTTTGAAAATCTGGCGAATCGTATTTTTGAAGAGCGAAGCGAAAACTTTAAGCACCAAAATGCCAGCCAGCTAGAGGGTGTCTTAGGCCCACTAAAACAACAGCTTGAAGGATTTAGACAACAAATCCGAGAATCCTACACCCACGAACAATCCGAGCGCAGTGCCCTTAAACATCAACTCGAACATCTACGAGAACTCAATTTAAAGATGAGCCAAGATGCCATCAATCTCACGAAAGCGCTCAAAGGGGATAACAAACAACAGGGCAACTGGGGAGAGGTGATACTCGATCGCGTGCTACAAGAAAGTGGCCTACGTGAAGGACATGAATACCATACTCAGCAGGATTTAAAAGATGATAATGGCAAACGATTTAAGCCCGACGTCATCGTCCATCTTCCCGAAAACAAAGATGTCGTAATCGATGCCAAAATGTCACTGGTGAGTTACGAGCGCTATTTTAACTGTGAAGATCCCGCCCTACGCCAACAGGCTATCAACGAGCATGTGATCTCGATTCGTAACCATATTAAGGGATTGAGCCAGAAGGATTATCAACATTTACATGGGCTTAAAAGTTTAGACTATGTGCTGATGTTTATCCCCATTGAACCTGCATTCTTGCTCGCCTTGGAGCACGACCCAAGTTTAGTGAATTTTGCACTAGAGCAAAATATTATGCTGGTCAGCCCGACCAATCTTTTAGTGGCACTGCGTACAATCAACAATATTTGGCGTTATGAATATCAAAACCAACATGCTCAAACTATCGCCAAGCAGGCTGGCCGCATTTACGATAAATTATGTGGCTATATAGAAGACATGGAAAAGCTTGGTCGTGCCTTAGATAACGCGGAAAAAACCTACCATAGTGCAATGAACAAGCTATCATCGGGCAAAGGTAACTTAGTTCGCCAAGCCCATTTAATGCAGCAACTCGGTGTAGATACCAGTAAACAATTGGACAAAATATTGCTGCAAAAAGCATTGAATGAAGCGCAAGACGACAGTGACACAGAGGACGATGAGCCAACTCAAACACTCGCCCATGGGCCACAGGGAATTGCCGAACTGGAACCCTATTAAGCAAAAACACAATAATCATTTTCACCTTGAATCGATACTAAAATATCGATAATGACATTACAGGAGGCAAGTTCTGCATGTGCAAGCCATTAATGAATATGGTTTTATCGAGCGCAATTATCATAGCTGGTGCATTCAATGCCTCTGCTGCTTTCGCCTTGACCCCAGTTCAAAAAACATTTTTAGAAGCAGAAAAAGCGCTAAAAAAACAAGATTATGCAAACTATAAACCCCTTCGCGCAAAATTGGGTGACTATCCGCTGGCGATTTATTTAGACCATGATATCGATATAGGTAACCTCAATGCACTACCGGGCACTCAAGCCAAGGCGCTTATTGATAAATACCAAACCACACCTATGTATAACCGCTTGCGCGCGAAGTATTTAACCAATGCAGGTAGTCAAAAACGCTGGAATGACTTTCTTGTGATAGCGAAAGATCCACCCTCGGATATTCGCCTGCAGTGTCTTTTTTATGAGGCCAAACTTGCCAAGGGTGAAACGCAAACCGCCTATGCCGCCGCACAATCACTGTGGGTTTATGGCGGTTCTCGTCCTAAAGAATGTGATCCCCTCTTTAACGCGTGGATAAAAGCGGGCAAGCGTACTCAAGATCTGATTTGGGCGCGAATGCTGCTAAGTTTTGATGAGGGCGAAACCAGTTTATTGAGTTATTTATCCCAAAAAATCACCACCCATAATAACGAAGCTAAGCGTTTAGTGGCGGTGTTTAAGGATCCGAATAGCCTACGACATACCGAAAAATTCAACGATAAAAATCCCATTGTGGGCGATATTGTCGCCCTTGGGTTAAAGCGACTGGCCCGCAAGGATCTCGACCAAGCCATCCATTTATATACCCGATATCAAAAGTCTAAGCGCTTTACTCCCGCTCAAGCACAACAACTGCAAAAATTCTTAGTCCGTCGAGTATTAATTGAGCAGGATGACAATCATAAAGATTTCGTGGACACACTCTTACCCGAAATGAAAAGCGATGATTTAGTTGAACGTCGTTTAAGGTGGGCCATTCGTAAACAAGATACAACCCATATTGCCCGTTACCTAAACTTACTCGAACCAGAAACCCTCGCCAAAGAGCGTTGGCAATACTGGTTATACCGCACCAATGCAAAAAATGCCCCTGATAGCGCAACAAAAGCACTCGGGGCCATCAGTAACGAGCGTAATTTCTATGGTTTTGCCGCCTCACAACTGTTAAATAAACCGGTATCGCTCAACCAAAGCCCTGAGCCTGTTGTGGATGCAAGCAGTCCAAAACTAGAGGATGACTTAGGTTTTGTACGCGTAAAAGAACTGATGGCGCTGGATCGATATTTCGATGCCCGTTATGAATGGGTTACGTTACTCAAGCGCAGCGACAACCCAATGCGGGCCCGCTACGGCCGTTATGCCCATGCTCAAGGTTGGTATGATTTTGGTGTCGAGGCGAGTATCCAAGGCAAATTATGGGACGATATTCCCCTACGCTTTCCCATGGCACATCAACCCGGATTTGAACATGCCAGCAAAAAGCATCGGGTTAATATCGATGAAATCCGTGCAATTAGCCGCCGCGAAAGTGCTTTTTATCGCTATGCGACCTCTGGTGTTGGCGCCCGCGGCTTAATGCAAATTATGCCTGCAACCGCCAAAGCCACCGCTAAAAAACATGGCGCAAAATATAGCGATCCTAAGGATCTTTACAGTGCGGAGCTTAATCTTAATTTGGGTAGCGCCTATTACGCCCAGCTTTTAAAAGAGTTTAATCAAAACCGTGTACTCGCCACCGCAGCCTATAATGCTGGCCCCTCAAGGGTACGCCGCTGGTTAGCAGAGTCCAATGGACGATTGGATACCATGGGATTTATTGAGTCCATTCCCTTCACTGAAACCCGTGAATATGTCCAAGCAGTGCTGAGTTACCGCTTGATTTACGAAGCGCAAAAGAAAAATCCACAACCCTTGTTCAGTGATGCTGAGCTAAAATTTAGCTATTAATTGCAAATCTTCGTTATACGGCTTGCCTCGTATCAAAATTGATTGGCACTGATTGTCTCCTAAAACGCCCGATATACCTTATCGGGCGTTTTATATGAGAGTAAAAATGCATACAAAATCCGCGATCAAACCAAATTAGTCAAAACTTATTTGCACTCCCAGAGGTTAAATGCAAATAATAAGCAATTGAATGATTTAGCTCTCGCATTTGGCCAATGATTAACCTTAAAACGCTCAGTCTAAGCAGTGAATACCAACCCTTTGTCGATCCACAAACCTTAGCCATTGACGGTTATGAAGCCCTCGCCCGCTTTTATTTTCCCGATGGTAAGGCCATTGCGCCTAATCTTGTATTCGAGCAATTACATGAATCCTCAGAAATGTTAGCGGCTGTTGAATATCAAGCAAAAGCATTTCAGCTCGCTCATGCTCCGCGAAACCAACCCATTTTTATTAATGTTGACCCACATGCCGTTGACGGACCGCATACAGCAAAGCTGCTAGCCTTGTTATCAGACTATCAGCAGATCACGGTCGAAATCATTGAGAATACCTGTGTGAGCGATGCAGATCTTGCCAACCAACTTTTTACAAAGTTTAAGGAGGCCAACATTAACGTCGCACTCGATGATATTGGTGCGCCCCATTCCATGTTATCTGTGGAATTAATGATGAATGTGGATTACCTCAAATTTGATCGCCATTGGTTAACCTTGATTACACAACCTCAGGGGATCCAATTGTTAACTGCACTTATCGACTTTGCAAAACGCTCAGGAAAGCGCTGTATTCTGGAAGGAATAGAAACTGAAGCACACCTAGCCTTTGCAAAAGATATTGGCGTACATTTAGTGCAAGGATTTTTATTCAAGTCATGGTTTATTCGCCCGATCAGTACAGAAACCTTACATTTAACCTAACCTCATCACTAAGCTCGGTTTTATTGAAAAATATGTAATGCACCTTTGACCTTACTCCCAACTGGATATCAAGGGAATTATCCACCATAGTGATAGGACGAGTTGATGATTGACTCTCCTCTAGTATGGAATAGGAGTTCAGCGTGGCTGCATTGGAGCTTAACGACCTTTTAGCACAACTTGAGCAAGTACTACTGGGTAAACCACGGCAAATTCGCCTCGCGCTCGCCTGCATACTCGCCCGCGGTCATTTATTAATTGAAGATCTCCCCGGCATGGGTAAAACCAGTCTTTCCCATGCTATCGCCCAAAGTTTAGGCCTCAGTTACCAAAGAGTGCAATTCACCAGCGATATGCTTCCCGCGGATATTTTAGGAGTCTCCATTTTTGATAAGCACCAAGGGCAATTTATTTTCCACCCTGGCCCCATTTTCAAACAAATGGTCTTAGCCGATGAGATTAATCGCGCAAGCCCCAAAACTCAAAGTGCCCTGCTTGAGGCCATGGCGGAACAGCAAATCTCCGTTGATGGCATCACCCACAAACTCCCACATCCCTTTTTTGTTATCGCAACACAAAATCCAACGGATCAATCGGGTACGTTTCCGCTACCTGAATCCCAGCTAGACCGTTTTATGATGCGGCTTTCCATTGGTTATCCAAGCCACGAAGCTGAACTTGCCATGCTTAAAACTCGCCATACACCGCAAATACTGGATCAATTGCCCCAATGTTTAACCCCGATGACCTTAATGCAGTTACAAGAACAATGTGACAAGGTCAGTGCATCCGATGCCCTACTCAATTACATCTTGGCTTTAGTGAGCTTTTCTCGCACTCACACTGAAAGCCTTGGGTTATCTCCCCGCGCCACCAAAGCCTTACTGCAAGCAGCAAAGGCATGGGCATTTTTAGCAGGACGGCATTACCTTGTCCCAGAAGACGTACAAGCCGTATTTGGCTGTGTCGCGGAGCACAGACTCAGAACCAGTAGCCAATTACAAGGCGAAGCGATTTCAGAGCGTATCCTCGCCAGCGTGAATCCCATTATGTAATGGGTAAGATGAATGTCGTGATATAGACAAAAACCAGCATCAATGATGAGGACAGAGTGAAACGATTAATCATGCGCATTTGGCAGCAATGGCTTGAAAGACGCCTCCCTCCCAATTCCGAAATCACCCTCAGCCATCGCAGTATTTTTATTCTGCCCAGTGGGTTTGGGCTTATCTGGCTCAGTCTTGTTTTACTGTTATTTATATTTGGAACCAACTACCAAAACAATTTGGTGATCGGGTTAAGCATTTTACTCTTAAGTCTTTTTAACACCTGTATTCTCTACAGCTATAACAACCTTGCTGGGCTACATTTACGGGCAGATATCCCGCCTGAAGTTTATGCGGGGCAAACTCTCACCTTCCCCATTCAGCTTAAATCCCACCATAACCGTTATCATATCCACCTAAAATACCCAAACAATCACAGTTACACGCTTATGCTAGTCGGTATAGATGAAGTCCAAGCCCTCGTTCCCTTTGAACATGGAAAACGCGGTATTGTGAGACCGGGACGACTGACCATTGAATCTTGCTATCCACTGGGGCTTTGTCGTACCTGGTCCTATGTTGATTTGGCTATCACTCATATCGTCTATCCAAAACCAATAGAAACCCCACTCCAACTTTTAGCAAGGCTTGAACACACTGAGCCACCCAGCACATTCACAGGCCAGCATGTAGCGGGTATTGATGAGTTTAAAGGGCTCAAACCCCATGTACTGGGCGAATCCCTTAAGCAAGTAGCCTGGAAACAATGGGCGCAGGGACGCGGCATGCTAAGTAAAGAATTCGAGCAACCTCAAGGTAAGCCTCTATGGTTAATACTGAGGCCCGAACCTAAATCGCTTGAACGCCAATTAAGCCAATTAAGTTGGCAAGTGAATAAACTGAGTCAAGGTGAGCAGCATTTTGGCCTCTGGTTACACATCCCTTCTGGCAAGGATATTATTCTGCCGCCCGCTGTCGGCAATCGTCATCGCATGGCTTGCCTGAAAGCGCTGGCACTCTATCGGCTCAATCCACACACGCCACAAGCGGGTGATTTCCCCCATAGTGCTAGCGCTGATTCACTTTTTAACGCCAAGGAAAACATTGAGAAACTGCGCACATTCACGCCGAGCCGCTCAAAATGAGCCTATCAAAGCCTACGGATGAAGTTATCACAGTCCCACAAATCGGTGACAATATCAGCCGTCAAACTCTCTTTTGGCTGCTACTGACTAACCTTGCCGTATTAAGCCCCTTATTTGATAAAGCAACCCCTTGGACACTTGCGATCTGCGCAATTTGTCTACTTTGGCGCATAGGCATTTATATAGGCAAAGTGGCGAAACCGCCGCGCTTTTTAGTGACAAGTTTGGCTATTGGTGCTGCCATCACCTTAGCACTGGTCTCAGGTCAAATGGGGGTACTCAATGCCTTAATCAATCTGCTTATTTTAGGTTATGCCTTAAAATACATTGAGATGCGTAATCAAAGGGATGTCCGAGCTGTAGTGGTTGTTGGCTATTTTCTAATCGCGCTAACGTTTATCGATCACCAATCGATGCTAAGCACTGCGCATTTACTCGCAGTGACAGTGGTGAATACCTGCGTACTTGTGACGTTATATCAAAGTCAATACACATGGCGCCATACATTGTGGTTTGGGGGCAAGTTGCTGTTACAAAGTGTACCGCTCGCGTTATTGCTCTTTTTAGTCTTGCCCCGCTTTACACCGCTCTGGCTCGTCCCCAATATGAAAGAGGCCAAAACAGGCTTATCCGATATCCTTGCCATTGGTGATATCAATAAACTAACCCGCTCCACCGAGCTTGCCTTTAGAGCAAGTTTTACAGAACACACGCCACATCATGCTGACCTTTATTGGCGGGCATTGGTGATGGAAGATTACGACGGAGTGACATGGCGACAAGAGAAAGGGATCAAAAAACTGCAACAGGATGCCTTGATTTTTCCACCCTCTAGACCAAGCCCTGCCCTACAGATCTCCACGTTAAACATGAATGACAATCAAGCAAAGGTTCGCGGTCAACAGGTGCAGGTTTATCGATATCAGATCATTGCCGAGCCAAGTCATCAGCCATGGCTTTTTGGTCTTGATGTGGCCTACAGCGAAGATAAAGCGGTAGTCAATCTACCCGATTATCGCATTGTAGCCCTACGTAATCTCGATCAGCGGATGAGCTATCAACTTGATTCTTGGCCCCATGCCAAAATGGACCTTGTACTCTCTTCTCGGCAAAGGGATATCAATCTGGCGCTATCAGACAAGAGTAATCCACGTACCCTGCAACTTGCGCAGCAATTTAAGCAAACCTACCCCGATGCCAAACAACGTCTAGGGGCCATAATGCAATATTTCAGCACTGAGCCCTTTTTCTACACGCTTACACCACCTACGCTTGGTCCACAGCAAGTGGATGATTTTCTGTTTGAAAATAAAGCGGGTTTTTGCGTGCATTATGCAACTGCATTGATTTTTATGGCGCGGGCGACGGGCCTCCCCGCGCGTATGGTCACGGGCTATCAAGGCGGTGAATATAATCCCAAAGCGGGATATCTGAGCGTATATCAATATATGGCACACGCGTGGGCCGAAGTTTGGCTTGAAAACGAAGGTTGGGTACGTTTCGACCCCACAGCTATGGTGGCGCCTAATCGTATTGAACTCGGTTTTGATGCTGAATTTACACCAGAGGATAGTTACCTAAAAGAAAGCCCTTTTAGTAGCTTACGCTTTAAATCCACACCATGGCTCAATGAGCTAAGACAACGTTTTGCCAGCATAGATTACTACTGGAGTGTGTGGGTATTAGGCTTTAATCAAGAAAGACAGAATCAGGTGCTCAGTCATATTTTAGGGGATGTCACTAAAACCAAAATAGCGGTATTTATGGGGTTGTGCCTAAGTTTGATTGGACTTTATATCGCCTACAGCGTGGGATTATTTCACCGTAAACAGACAAATGATCCGATAAGTTCACGCTATCAAAAAATTTGTTTACGCCTTGCAGCACATGGGATAACACGTCAAGAAGGCCAAGGCCCGAATGATTTTGCCGCGCAAGTGATGAAAGTTTATCAACATAAAGCACCTAACTTTTGCACCCTATTTAATGCATTAACCCAAAGCTATGTCGCGCTGAAATATCAAAATTTATCCCCCAAAGTATATCAACAACAGTTAAGGCAATTTAACAACACGGCAAAGGCATTATATTGGCGATTAATACGGCCGAATAACCCATTAAAATAGGCACTAAATCAACTGAAAAAGTAAAGAGTTGAATCTTATAAATCAAACACATAGAATTGCTTTTACTGACACTATTGTCATTTACCTTGTTGCTACTCAAACAAACCATTGTTTGTTAAACAATAGTCACTCACAACACCACGAGTTGCCCATGCTAAAGTTAATCCAGTCTAATCAAATGGAAGTACTCTGTGCCCATTTAGCCGCTTACCTTCGCCAGAGTGTCCCCAATACACGCCTATTACGCAGTGAGCATATTCTGGTACAAAGCCCCGGTATGTCGACTTGGTTACGTCTTGAAATTGCAAAGCAAAATGGTATTGCAGCAGCACTCGAATTTCCTCTGCCCTCCAGTTTTACATGGCAGTTGTGCCACCATTTATTACCTAATGTCCCGAAGGAAAATGCCTTCACTAAGGCTGCAATGACCTGGAAACTCATGCAGTTATTGCCCCGTCTGTTAGCGGATGATGCCTTTGGGCCACTTAGGCACTATTTAGGTGATTTAAGTTTACATACGTTAGGTAACATAAATGGATTGGATGAATTGGCGCATCAGCGTCCTGCCGATGATATCAAGCTGTATCAGTTGTGCGGTCGTATTGCCGATATTTTCGATCAATATTTAGTGTATCGCCCCGACTGGATGTTAGCTTGGGAGCAAAACCAGCACCCTACAACGCTCAACAAACCGCTCAATGAAGACCAACGCTGGCAGCCTATTTTATGGCGCGCCTTAGTTGCCTTTAATCGAGATGAACTCAATCAAAGCCATTATCACAGGGCAAACCTACACAGCGCATTGATTGAAGCGCTCAATGATCCCAATACCTCACTAACCCCGTTGCCTCAACGGCTCTTTGTATTTGGTATTTCATCAATGGCGCCTCAAACCCTTGAAGTGCTTTATCATTTAGCAAGCCGTATCGATGTGATTATTTTAAGTTTGAGTCCATGCCAGCATTATTGGGGTGATATTATCGATCCACGGCACCGTGCACGCATGGCGGTGCAATACGCCGGCAAGCGCCAATTAGCAGAGCAATGGGAGGATAAACTCGAGGTTGGTAATCCTCTGTTGGCAAACAATGGCAAGATGGGGCGTGAGTTACTCGATATGTTGCTTGAGCTTCCCGCCGAGCATTGTGATTTTGGTGATGATGTTTACTGTGAACCTTGCGATGACCCTAACGATCCTGCCTGTCACGCCAGTATGCTCCACGGGGTGCAATACGATATTTTAGAGATGCAAACCTTAGATAGCGTACTTGGGCCTGATGCTGCGCTTTACCAAAATATCGCAGCACGCCGCATACTTAAAAAAGATGACGAGTCAATACTCGTTAAGAGCTGCCATAGCCCACTGCGAGAAGTCGAGACCCTACACGATCACCTTCTCGATATGTTAAGTCGCCATCCCCAATTGTCCCCCAAAGATATTGTCGTGATGATGCCCGATGTCGCCGCCTATGCGCCTTATATCGATGCTGTGTTCGCCGCCAAACAGGGCCTGCATTATATTCCCTATGCCATCGCGGATCGCGGCGCGGCACAAGAATCACCTCTTATTAATAGTTTTTTGAATTTACTTGGGATTAATCAAAGTCGTTTCGGCTTGACCGATATCCTCAGCATCCTCGAAGTACCCGCCATTTTGCGCCGTTTTCAGCTTGATGACGATGAATTACAACTGATCCGCCGCTGGCTTGATGAAGCTGGCGTTCGTTGGGGGCGAGATCAACAAAGTCGCCTAAAACAAGGTGTACCCGCATTTGAGCAAAACTCTTGGGCCTTTGGCATAAAACGACTGATCTTAGGTTATGCCTTAAGTGACGATGCGCCGCTCTATCAAGATCATTTAGTGGTTACCGGCATAGAAGGACAATCGGCACAAGCACTCGGTAAACTGCTCAACTTTATCGAAGCACTCGATGAAACCCAACAAATACTCGAAAAGCCCCAAACGGGCGCCGTGCGTTTAATGGAATTAACGACATTATTAGATGCCTTTTACGACACAGATGAGGACGAGCGCGAGCAGTTACAAGATATCCGCGATGCCATTGCCACCCTAGAACAAGAGCTATTATCCGCAGGAAAACCGATCGAGGCACTATCAACAGCCCAAGCCGATATCGCCACGTCGCTAACCTTAAGCATCGAAGTATTACAGCAATGGTTTAATCAGCGTTTAACGGAATCCCGCGTTGGTCAACGCTATCTCGCAGGCAGTGTCAACTTTTGTACCCTTATGCCCATGCGTTCCATTCCCTTTAAGCTTGTCTGTTTGCTCGGGATGAATGACGGGGTATATCCAAGAGTGCAACACCCAGTCGGTTTTGACCTTATGGCCCACTTTGGGCCGCGTAAAGGTGATCGCTCCCGCCGTCTTGATGATAGATATCTGTTTTTAGAAGCCCTACTCTCAGCGCGCGAGCAGTTATATATCAGCTACATTGGTCGCAGTGAAAGGGACAACTCGGAGCGTATCGCCTCGATGCTTGTTTCTGAACTGATTGAATATTGTCAGCTTTGTTATCTGCCTGAAGATCTATCGCCGCAGCTTGCCACTATCAGTAACAGTGAAGAGGTAGAAAAAGCCCTGCTCAATGAGATTGTCAGTCAACAGCCATTGCAACCCTTTGATCCTAAGTTGTACCAAGCCGAAACGGCGGGCACAAAAGGGATCAAGCAAAGTTACAGCCAACAATGGTGTCCACCCAATACTCGAACGGATAATGGTCGTTTTATCGATGAATTCACTCGGATAGTGGTCGAGAATGAAATCACACAGGCCGCTATTATTGAAGAAGAACATCTGGATATTTCAGCCTTGATCCGCTTCTTTCGTAATCCGGCACAATACTTCTTTAACCGTACACTCAAGGTTGATTTAAGCCTTAATATTCAAGCTGATGACAATGACGAACCCTTTAGCTTGAATGCCCTTGAACGCTATATGTTACAAGCACAACTACTCGACAATAGCATAAGCCAAGGTGTGTTAGAGCCGGACATTGAGCTTTTAAAACGCCTAAAAGCCAGTGGTAACTTGCCCATGCATCCCTTTGATGATCTACTGCTACGCCAATATCAGCAGGACATTAAACCGCTTATTGGCAGGACCTTATTCCTTAAAGGCGAGCAGCAGAGCCATCATGCAGACATTAGGCTCAGCTTCGATTTAGCGATTTCACCCACAACTCAGCCCAGTCAAACGCGCAGAGTATGGCTTGAAGGTCGCATTGATGATATTAGCCCTAAGGGACTCATCAATTACCGCCCCGGCAGTGCCCATGGCCGTGATATATTGAGGCTGTATTTACGCCACCTGTGCCTTATGGCGATGGGGTATGACCATGCTAGCTATCTATTGGATATGGGACATTTTCATGCGCTTTCGCCCATCACGCCAGAGCACGCCCACCAGCTATTGACTGATTTACTGCAACTCTTTTATCAAGGTCAACAGCATCCCCTGTGTTTTATGCCACGCACCGCCCTTGTTTACGCGAGCAGTGAAGGCGAACATGCTGAAAGACTCAATGAGGCACGGGCTGAATGGCTAGATGAACAAGGAGAAATAGGTGAAGGTACAGAGCCCCATTATCAGCGGCTATTCCAATTCCCACAGGATTTTACTGAAAACACCTTTGGCGTACTCGCCGACCGTATTTATCGCCCCATGGTCAGTTTATACGTGAAAGACACGCTGGCTCAGCTTGAGGACTTTGCCCTCAATCATGGCATGAACCTCGGTAGTGTTAACTTAGATCCAGCGGCCGACATCAATAGCGTTAGCACACAACAGCATATCTCTCGGGGAGAATAAAGATGGGTGAAGATAGGATGTTGAGTACACACACGACAACCCAAACGCCAACAGTACAACATCAGGCTGAGGCACTTAACCCACTGACATTGCCCTTTGGCGGCAGTCGGCTGATAGAAGCCAGCGCAGGAACGGGTAAAACCTATACTATTTCAGGTCTTTATCTGCGTTTACTCCTAGGTGATGGCATCGATACCCCTTTAACCTGTGAACAAATTTTAGTGGTCACCTTTACCAATGCCGCAACTGAAGAATTAAGGGATCGTATTCGTCGCCGCATTCAAGTCGCCTTTAAGTGTTTTTTAGGCTTGCCGATTGAGGATCCCTTTGTACAAGCACTTTACGACAACACGCCTGTTGATGAACGCTCAATTGCCCTTAGGCGTTTCGATTTAGCACTAAAATCCCTCGACGAAGCCGCGATTTTTACTATTCACGGTTTTTGCCAGCGCATTTTGTCGGATCTTGCCTTTGAATCATCCCTGCTTTTCGAGTCAGACTTTACCTTAGATGATAGCGAATTCCTGCACCATGCTGTGCGGGATTTTTGGCGTGAGGCTTGTTATCCCTTACCAGACTACTTAGCCCAAGTTATCGCAAAAGAGTTTGGCGAGCCCGACGGTTTAATCAAACAACTGCGGCCATTACTGGGGGCGAGCCAAGCGCAACCGCTTAGCCCAACAGCAAACTTTACCACCTTAGCGCAATCCCTCTGCCAGAGTTTAGAACGCTTCAAGTTAGCTTGGCCACGTGGCCGTGATGGATTACTCGAGTTACTGCATAGCCTACCACTTAATGGCACGCGATTTGGTAAAGCAACGGAGCATTACCCTAAACTCGCGGCGATGTTCGATGCCTTAGATAATTGGCTTGCCTATGGAAATGGTCTACCGCCCATAAAAGTATTGGAGGATTTATCCCTATCGGAACTTAAGCTCAATAAAGGCGGCGTGCTCCCAAGTGTAAGCGAAGCTCCACTGCTTGATCATATGGAGCAATTGGCGGCACTCATTAAAGCCGTTAAACCCGCGTTTTTGTATAGTGCTAAACAGGGGATTAGCGCGCGTTTTGCAAAACAAAAACAACAACAAAATGTATTGACGCCCGATGACCTACTAACCACCTTGGCCGATGCATTAAATGCCAACCGTCAGACCTTACC
The DNA here is from genome assembly GCF_023159115.1 of Shewanella sp. JNE2. Lineage (NCBI taxonomy): Bacteria > Pseudomonadati > Pseudomonadota > Gammaproteobacteria > Alteromonadales > Shewanellaceae > Shewanella > Shewanella sp. JNE2. The sequence continues at coordinate 2,360,676 of NZ_CP096169.1, forward strand.
CAAAGCGGTAGCAAGTCGGTTCCCTGTGGCATTGATTGATGAGTTTCAGGACACAGATCCCCTGCAATTTGCTATTTTCTCAAGCATTTATCAACCCCATCACGCATTCAATTTACCAACTGATAATCACCTTAATCATGCTGAAAAAAACCTCAGTCTATTGATGATTGGCGATCCTAAACAGGCGATTTATGCTTTTCGTGGCGCCGATATCTATACCTATATCGAGGCTCGCAAAGCCACTGAAGCCCACTACCACTTAGATACAAACTACCGCTCAAGCACCAATATGGTCGCTGGCGTTAACCATTTATTTAGCCGACATCCCGATCCTTTTATCAGTCAATCGATTCCCTTTGACAGCGTCAAAACCCCCAGCAGCGCGAAGCATAAAATCTTAACCGAGCCAAGTGAAAATCCCGCTGCGCTCAGAGTAAGACTGTTAAGTGAAACCGAAAATGGCCTAAATAAAACCACGGCAAGGCATCGACTCGCTAACGATGCTGCGGCAGAAATCACCCGTTTGTTAACGAGTGCCGCCCATGGTGAATGCTATACCCCTAAAGGGCCATTAATGGCTAAAGACATTGCCATATTAGTGCGTGATCGTAACGAAGCCGCAGTAATGAAAGCGGCACTCAGTCAGCACCAAATCGGTGCCGTGTTTTTAAGTCGCGACAGTGTATTCGATACCCTTGAAGCGCGAGAAATGGCGTTGATCCTACGCTCACTGGCAAACCCCAAAGATGAGCGCGCACTGCGAAGCGCCCTCGCCACGGCATTACTTGGTTATAACGCAGAACAAATTCATGCATTTAACCAAAATGAAGAGCAGAGACAACAACTGTTAGAACAGTTTTTTGATTTACACACTATCTGGCAAAAACGCGGCATCATGCCGGCACTGCTCAGTCTTGCCAATAGTACGTCGCTTATCGAACGTTTGCTGCACGCACCTCAGCCCAAGTTGGATAGCAATCAAGAACAAGAAATAACATACGGTGAACGGCGCTTGACCGACTTTCGTCATTTAGCTGAACTATTACAGCAAAAGGCCACGGAACTCGACGGGATAAGTGCCCTACTCAATTGGTATGAACAACAACTTATTGATAATACAGGAACAGATGAACAACAGCTTCGCCTAGAAAGCGAGCAGAATTTAGTGCAAATCGTCACTATCCATAAAAGTAAGGGACTCGAATACCCCGTTTGTTTCGTGCCCTTTGTCAGTCTGGCGCGGGACAATCGCCGTCGCCCAACACCTATGCTTTACCACAAAATAAACCAGACTCATGGGCAAGCGTTAGTGTGGGATATTGAAGGAACAGAGGAAGGCTGGGAGCAGTTTAGGCAAGAAACCTTGGCCGAAGATCTCCGGCTATTGTATGTGGCACTCACTCGGCCTGTGTATCTGTGTTACTTGTATATCGCTAACCACAGCCGTCAACTCAAAAATGGCCTTAAAAGTCAGCTCCATGAAACCGCTATTGGCTATCTTCTGGGGATCACCGATGCCGATTGTGATTTTAACCGTATCAGCCAAGCAGCACAAAATCTTGCCCAACGTATTGATGCGATTAGCATTGATAAAATACCAGAAGAAACTAGCCTGCAAACATTGCCATCAAGCCATGATGCAACGCAAACACTCGCCCCCAAAACAATCCATCGCCAGTACAGTACACCTTGGCGAGTCGGCAGTTATTCTGGTTTAGTGAAAAATACCAGCCACGGTAAAGCCGCGCCCGGTGCCGATGATGAAGCGCTCAGCGTCTTAGAACAAGGTGTTGCATCACGCGACCAACTTAAAACCGATAACAGCTTAGATCCTAAGCCATTTGGGCTTAATCGCTTTAACTTTGAGCGCGGTGCAAACGCGGGGAGTTTTATGCACTTAGTGCTCGAGCTAATTGATTTTACAAAGGCAGAGTTCGATTTACCTGAGCAACTTCCTAAAGCCATGCTGCAATATGGTATCGCAGCCGAATGGGTAGACGTCTTGCATGCTTGGTATCTTGATATCCTCAAGGCACCCCTTGCACTGATGCCCGCTGAAGCCGAAGCGACGACTCCAGTTATCAATCCAAAGCTGTGTTTGGCCACATTATCAAAACAAGATACCTTAGTTGAAATGGAGTTTTATTTACCCCTTAACGCGCTAAAAGATACACAACTTAATGCCTTACTGAATCAATTTGGTTATAGGTCAACCCTTAAATTTGATGATCTTCAAGGTATGCTGAAAGGTTTTATTGACTTAACCTTTGAATATGAAGGTAAATTTTACATTGCTGACTATAAATCCAACCATCTCGGTGATGATATATATACCTACCATCAGGCGGCTCTTCAGGGAGCAATTAAAGAACATCACTATGATTTACAGTACATTCTTTATTCCCTCGCCCTGCACAGATACTTACGATTGCGCCTGCCCGCATATGATTATGACACCCATATAGGGGGTTGTTATTATTTGTTTTTAAGGGGAATGTCTGCTCAATATCCTGGCTATGGTATTTATTATGATAAACCGCCTAAGGCACTGATCTATGCGCTGGATGCTTTATTTGATAACCCATTTATCGACACTGGAGTTACGGTATGATGCGCTCAACATTCGGCTTAAATGCGCACGCTCATTCAGCGGAGCATTGGCTTGACTATGGCGCCATCCAACTTACGGCGCCACTAGCTGATTTACTCAAACAGTGGGAGCAAGAGCGATTGATAACATCGCTCGATCGACATTTTGCACTACAAATGAGTCAGTTACATCAAGGTGATAGCCAAAATCCCCTGTTTATCTTACTCTGTGCGCTGTTGAGCCAACAGTTATCTTCACAGCATAGTTGCTTAGTACTTGCCCATATCGTGCCCCTCAACCCCATGGCAGAGCAAGTCAGTCATTGTAAAATCACATTAACCCTTGATGAATTAACTAGCATTCTGCAAACCTTTGATGCCGTGGGCCAAGCTGGCAGCAATAAACCCCTGATTATCGAAAATGGCAGACTCTACTTACAGCGTTATCATCAGTTTGAAACTGCTGTTGCCACCTCGTTAATTCAATTATCCGCACAAACCAATACTGTAAAAGTTGAGGATCTCAAAAGTCACTTAGATCAGTTATTCCCTGCCAACAATGCCGAAATAATTGATTGGCAAAAAGTGGCAACGGCCACCGCGCTTGGCAAAAAGCTGGCGATTATCACCGGTGGGCCTGGCACAGGTAAAACCACAACGGTGACTAAGCTATTATTATTGTTGCAATTGGAATCAAACCAAACGATCCGCTTAGTCGCTCCTACGGGAAAAGCCGCGGCGCGCTTAAGTGAATCCATTAAGGCCTCAAAAGCCCGCCTTGCGAAAGAACTGAGCCTTAATCAAAGTGACAATAGCCAAGCAATATTTTTAACCGCACTCAGCCGAATACCAGAAGAGGCCTCTACTTTACACCGACTACTTGGGGTCATTCCTAATTCACCTCAGTTTCGCCACCATCAAGGTAATCCGTTAAGGCTCGACTTATTGATCGTGGATGAAGCCTCGATGGTAGATTTACCTATGATGTATAAGTTGTTAAATGCCCTACCAGAGCATGCCAGTTTGATTTTACTGGGCGATCAAGATCAGTTGGCTTCCGTTGAAGCGGGTGCTGTACTTGCCGATATTTGTGCAGGTTTAAAACTGCCTATGCCGCAAGGAGGTACACAAGAATCACTTTGGCAAATGCGCTATTCGCTCGAACAGGCCACACAGCTCAGTATATTGACAGGCTATGACTTAACACCATTTATCAGCCAGTCCCCCCAAATGGGCGATAGTTTATGTATGTTAATGCATAGCCATAGGTTCAAAGGGGATGCGGGCATAGGACTCCTTGCAAGTGCAGTTAATCGCGCTGATCTTCAAGGGATTCTACAGGTGTGGCGCCAAGGATTTGCGGAGCTTAACTGGTTAGAACACAGTACTCACCTGAGCCAAACCCAAGCAAAAGTCAGTGAACCGGCACACAACACTGGGCTTAACTTACTGCTTGAACAAGCATGCGCACAATATGGCGATTACCTCGGTTTATTAAATCAGGATATAGGGAATCGTCCTAGCACCGCAGAAATTATCGAGCGTTTTAACCACTACCGGATTTTATGCGCCATGCGCTCGGGTGATTATGGGGTAGAAGGTATTAACAGCTATGTCACCCAAGCGCTCACCCATGCCAAACTTATCAAACCACAACAGGAGTTTTATTTAGGCCGCCCGATTATTATCCAAAGTAATGACTATAACTTAGGCTTGTTTAACGGGGATATCGGACTAATTCTACAGGATGAAGATAAACCCGAACGCCTAATGGCACACTTTATTAAGGCCGACGGTGGTCTGCTTAAAGTCTTACCCGCACGTTTACCAAAGCATGAAACCTGCTACGCGATGACAGTGCATAAAAGCCAAGGGAGTGAATTCAATCGCGTGGCTTTGGTGCTACCACCGAGTCCAAGCCTAGCTCAGTGGCAACTATTAACTAAAGAATTAATTTATACGGCAATTACCCGCGCGAAAGCACATTTTACTTGCTTAGGCACCCAGCAAGTTTTTGAGCGAGCCAGCAGCCAAGTCACCCAAAGGGCATCGGGTCTTGCCGATAGACTTTGGGGTTAAGGAGTAAGATTGATGGCTGAAAACATCATTAAATTAAATAACATACAAGAGGTTACCGCGCTATTTGATAACATAGCGCCGGAAGCAAATCTGCCCGCTATATGCTATGAAAAGACCCGCTATATTCCATGGTCCGTATTTCAGAATATGCAGGTTTATGCACTCGATTTTGAGCCTTATCTTTCCATCGCTCAGCGCTGCAATATGCACTATTTTGGGATAATGCAAAGTAAACATCGTGTGTATCTTGCCCACTGCAATGATGCAGGCCATGCACCGCGCTGGGAGGCAAGGCCGATGACCTTGGCACAGATCATGGATAGTGAATTAATGGAGTATTTGAACCAAAATCACGCCTATAACTTAGGTTTAAAGATAAGTTTCGATCTCGATTATGCAATTTAACCCTATGATAACCACACGTAATTTAACAGTGACCGAGATCCAATTGAAGGTCAATCTACAATAGATAAATCGACTCATTTATGCCTAAAAGACCAACGTTTAGTCCAGCAAATACCCTCGTCGTACTTGATTTTGAAACATCGGGTTTATCACCCAATCAAGGAGCTAGAGCCATCGAAATTGGTGCAGTATTGATTGAAAATGGCGTGATAACCCAACGATTTTCAGAGCTAATGGATCCTGGCTTTAGGATCAGCACTTTTATTGAAGACTACACAGGGATCAGCAACCAAATGCTGAGAAATGCCGCCCCCTGCCACGAAGTGATGGCACGTTTTGCCGATTTTATTGGCGATAACCATTTAGTGGCACACAATGCAGGCTTCGATCAACGCTTTCTTGATGCTGAATTTGCCCATATCCACCACCAGTATCAAGGCCAATTTGCCTGTTCTTTACTACTGGCAAGACGTTTATACCCCTTAGCGAGCAATCATCAACTGGCGACTCTAGTACGTTATAAACAATTGCCTAATAACGGCACCTTTCACCGAGCTTTAGCCGATGCAGAAATGACTGGCCACTTATGGTTAGCCATGCTGGCGGATTTACAGCGTGATTTTGCGATCACATCACCGCCTTTTAGCCTAATGCAAAAAATAACTCAAAAAACAAAAGCCGATGTGGCTAAATTTATCCGCCAATACAGCGCGAAATAGAACCCTTAAGCCCACTAAAATAGACGAATGCTGTGCACATTCGTCTATTGCGCAGATTAAGAGTCTTATTAATTAAAGGCCTAATTGGTCAAGTAAATCATCGGCATTAGCATCTGTTGTAAGTGAGGCTATCGCGGGTTTATCTTTCATTTTGGACCAAGGTGATACATCGCTATCGTTACTCGCACCGTTATTACCATGTTGCTCAAGCAAACTATCTGGATCGAATTCCTCATCGTATTCAAACTCGTCCAACTTAATAAATTCAGTCTTATCCATTGCAAACTCAAGGTAGAAAATATGGTTATTTTCTGTTTTAAAGGACACCCTTCTTGCGACAGCATCATCTAAATTTGCATCAATAGAAATAGTTAACTCTTTATTAATAGTCAACATCTTAGGTTGGCTTTGGCTAATGGATGTTTGCAACTCTTTAGAGATTTTATTAATAAAATCACCAAGAATTTGATTCATTAACTCCCCCATCACATTTCCCACTTCATCAGAAGTGTGGGAAAACGCCAACTCGGACTCCGGCATTCCCATATTCAACATATACCGACGATAGATCTCAATGGCGGCGGAAGCTGAAAAGTTGATCACGACAAGTCCAGAAAAACCACCATCAAAAATAGAAAAACAGCCAAGATCTGGCTTAAGGCGAGTCCGAGCAATACTCTGCACCATACCCGCATGGCTAACATGGCTAGCACTCGTGCTCGATAACACGTGGGCCACCGAATGACATAGCTTAAGTAAAATATCATCCGAAGTAACAATTGTGTCTGTAGTCATAATCAATTCTCAAACTGAACGATGAATTAATCTTGCGCGTAAAACCCAAAAAAATCAAAACTAAAACAATTGATTAGCCTCTTTTATCAAGAATAAAACCGTGAAAAACCTGTAACCTATTGATATTAGGTTAGTCTTCCAGATGATATGGCAATTCAAAAACAGGGCGAATAAAGAATAGGCTCGTTAACACTCACTTTTCAAAACCGTTGAATAAGATATCCTGCTTAAGATCAAAGAAACCTTCGATTCTTATTAACCTGTTACTAAATTTAGTAGTAAGTGATTCAATTAACAATGATTCGCATGTATATTGAGTTACACTATTTTTGTGTGTATTGTGCCTTTAAGGAACCCAAATGATCACATTTTTACGTCAACTGACAATATTGCAACGACTGATGATAATGCTCATCATGGCGGCAATAGGTACTGTTTGTTTTGCTAGCTTTTCAATAAAATTACAGTACAACAATTTGATAGAGCAGAAATGGCAACAGATCGACGGGCAACTTGGCAGTGTTTTGAGCATACTCGATGCCCATCGCCAAGATGCCCTTAATGGGAAATCCACCGAAGAAGAGGCAAAAAAAGCTGCAGCGGCATTAATGACCCAAATTCGTTATGCTGGCGCGGGTTATTTTGTTGTGATAGATGATACAAATCAAATCGTTGCACACGGTGAAAATAAGGCTTTAATTGGCACTTCGGCCATGAATGTTAAGCTGACAGATGGTTCAACCCCATTAGCAACCATGTTGCCGTTAGCGCGCAAAAATGCAAAAACCACCTTAGAATATCCATTTAAGAATCCTGTCACTAATGTGATTGAAGATAAACTTGCCGAAGCCCGTTATTATCCTCAATGGGGCTGGACGATTGTTACTGGCGCATATCTTAGCGATGTAGAAAAAAACCTTAAATCGGTCATCGTTGATTATCTGATTATCATGTTTTTAATCTCTGTCCCCATTTTTGCCTTTTTCCTCGTATTAAATCACTCCATCACCTCACCACTTAACGATGCCATTGAAGCATTGGAAGACATTGCCCAAGGTGAAGGGGATTTAAGCCAACGTTTAAGCACTAAAGGTAAAGATGAAATAGCCCACCTTGCCCAAGCTTTTAATCTTTTTGCACAAAAAATTGGCGATATGATTGGCCACTTACAACCTCTTGGCCATTCATTGGATAACGATGCAAAACAATTAATGCAAGCCGTTGAAGAATCAAATCAAAGTGCTGAGCATATTCACCGTGAAACCGGCAGTGTTGCTACCGCGGTGAATCAAATGCTCTCAACTACCCATGAAATGGCGAACAATACCCAACAAGCCGCAGATGCAGCAAATAGTGTTAAAGAACAAGCTCAGCAAAGCCAAATAGTAATAGACAATACCGTCCGCAACACTGAAAAACTCGTTCAAGAGCTTAAAGCCTCTGAAATCATAACCCAAAAGCTTGGCGTTGCCTCAGGGCAAATTGGCAGTATTCTTGATGTGATCCGCGGTATTGCTGAACAAACCAATTTACTGGCACTCAATGCTGCGATTGAAGCCGCAAGGGCGGGTAGTCATGGTCGTGGTTTTGCTGTCGTTGCCGATGAAGTCAGAGCGTTAGCTAACCGTACTCAAGATTCGACGAATGAGATTCAGAAGATCATCACTGAGATCCAATCCGGTGTTAGCTCAGTGATGAAAAGTAATAGCCAAACCCAACATCAATCCGATGAACTGCAAGCTCAAGCTCACGAAGCAGGTAAATCAATGGCGGCTATTTTGCAATTGATTGCCCATATTAGTGATATGAACACTCAGCTTGCCAGCGCAACGGAAGAACAGTCATTAGTGACAGAAGAAATTAACCGAAATATCTGTAATATCTCAGATTTAACCGAAGTTTCGGTCAAAGCAAATGAAAGTAACAGCCATGCAGCACAATCGTTGCAGGACATTAGCCAAGATATGTCCCATACACTAGGTCAATTTAAAATCTAATTGGCCCAAGGTACATGTAAAAAGGCGCCAATCGGCGCCTTTTTTAATTAAAATGTTTCAAAACAAAAAACCTCACGCCTAAGCCAATAGGATTAGGGTATCCTGTCACAAATATCAACAGAGGAACAGCCGATGCGCATGACTTTAGCCGTTCACACTCGGCAATACACCATCCATAGTTTTAGCCCCAATGCCCAACTACCGAGCAACATCTTTGCCGAAGATGTGTATTTTATCAGTAAAACTGCAGAAGGTTTTACGGTCGTTATCGGCAGTGATGTTGAACTAGACAGTCTTGAACAAGAAGGCCATTGGTGCTGTATAGAAGTGCTTGGGCCTCTCGGTTTTTCAATGACGGGCATTTTATCGAAAGTCTCTAGTACATTAGCCGACGTACAAATCAGTATTTTTGCTCTTTCAACTTTCGATACCGACTATATTCTGGTGAAACAAAGTCGTCTCACCAGTGCCATTGATGCTCTAAGAAAACAGGGTTATCAAGTTATCGAATCACAAGAAACACAGTAGAACGTAAAAGAGTGGATCCGCTATGTATGAAAAATTTGTCACTATTACCGCCAAACATGGTATTCACACTCGCCCAGCAGCATTACTCGTCAAAGAGGCTAAAACCTTTAACTGTGATGTTTTAGTGGAGTGCAATGGTAAACAAGCCAGTGCTAAAAGTTTATTTAAATTACAAACATTAGGTTTATATCATGGTGTTACTGTTAGAGTGTTTGCCGATGGGGAAGATGCACAGGATGCAGTTGAAAAAGTCTCCACACTCTTAATTACCTTAAGTTAAACTCTATTTCGCATTTAATTACGCGTAAATTGTAGGAATCAATATGTCGATAACAGGGATCATAGTGTCATCGGGTATTGCCTTTGGACAGGCATTACACCTTAACTACACCAAAAACTACCTCGATTATCGGCCCATTCCCCTCGCGAGGATCCCACAACAGCAAGCAAAGTTTTTCAAAGCATTACAGGAACTACAACAACAACTTAGCCATAGCCAAGCTAAACTTTCTGCCGAATGTGAAAATTATCAGCTTATTGAAGCCGATTTATTGCTGTTACAAGATGAAGAACTTATTGAGCAAGTCAAAGATGCCATTAGGACTCTGCAATTATCTGCCAGCGTCGCAGTTGAGCGGATATTCGCTCACCAAGCTAATGAATTAGCATCCCTTGACGACCCCTATTTAGCCAATCGGGCGCAGGATGTGCGCAGCCTTGGGCAACGTCTCGTTTCTGCCATCCATGGCCACTTAGATCAAGGCTTAGAGAAACTACATTCTCCCACGATTTTGCTCGCTCAAGATCTTACCCCGGCTGAGTTTGCTTTGCTGCCAAAGGAACATATTAGCGGTATCGTTCTGAAAACTGGCGGGTTAACCAGCCATACCGCCATCTTAGCCAAAGCCGCGGGAATTCCCGCTATTTTAAGTTGCCAGTTTGATGCCGAATGTATTCCCAATGGTACGCCCTTAATTCTCGACGCCCTTAATGGCGATTTGTGGGTAAAGCCTACGCCAGAGGAGCAAGCTCGGCTGACGGTCACATTGCACCATGAACAGGCTCGACGTGCAGCACTCGATGACTATAAAAACGTCCCTGCACAAACTCAAGATGGGCACCAGATTAACCTATTAGCAAACGTGGGCAACTTGAACGATATCACCCATGTAAGTGATGTTGGTGCCGACGGTATTGGGTTATTTCGTACCGAATTTATGCTAATGAATGCCAGAACCTTACCCGATGAAAAAGCACAGTACAGCCTATATTGCGAGGCATTACATGTTCTTGGAGGAAAAACTTTCACTATTAGGACCTTAGATATAGGGGCCGATAAAGAATTGCCTTGTCTATATCAGGAAGTGGAGGAGAATCCTGCACTCGGGTTACGGGGAATACGCTACACTTTGGCGCACCCTGAACTGTTTAAAACCCAATTACGAGCCACGCTCCGGGCCGCTAATCATGGCCCAATTCGATTAATGTTTCCGATGGTCAATCAAGTCGAGGAACTCGAACAAATTTTTAAGCTGATTGCCGAATGTCAAGCTGCGTTAGAGGAAGAAGAAAAAGGTTATGGCGAATTGAGTTACGGCATTGTGGTAGAAACACCTGCCGCAGTACTCAACCTCAGTGCCATGCTGCCTAAACTGGACTTTGTAAGTATTGGCACCAATGACTTAACCCAATATGCCATGGCAGCCGATCGTACAAATCCGCAGCTTACACGGGACTATCCCTCACTCTCCCCTGCGATACTTGCCCTGATAAAAATGACCATATCACAGGCGAAATCAGCAGGCGTTAAAGTATCACTTTGCGGTGAACTTGCCAGTTCACCTCTTATGGTGCCCTTATTGGTTGGTATGGGTCTTGATGAACTGAGCGTGAATTTAAATTCCCTGTTAGAAGTTAAAGCTGCCATCTGCCAAGGGGATTTTGAACGATTTTCTGCGCTAGCGCACACTGCATTACAACAAGATAGAATTGCAACCTTACAGCAATGTATAACAAGCTATAAATAGTAGAATTTATTCGTTATGCTGCATCACGGATCGAAAAAATAATGACAAAAATCAATACAAGGGGCTCAACATTATGGGATTTCTAAGCCGCATAAGACGATTGGTATCGGGGCAACCCCATTTAGCCGGCGGTATCATGGTATATGCACCTGTGAGTGGTGATATTGTCGCCATTGAAAAAGTCCCCGATGTTGTTTTTGCAGAAAAAATTGTTGGAGACGGCATTGCAATTGCGCCTAAAGGTGATCAAATGCTTGCCCCAATTGATGGAACTATTGGTAAAATTTTCGAAACCAACCACGCCTTTAGCATAGAGTCACCACAAGGTTTAGAGCTATTTGTGCATTTTGGAGTGGGTACCGTTGAACTTCGTGGCAAAGGTTTTAAGCGACTTGCGGAAGAAGGCCAAACTGTAAAAGCTGGCGATCCGATTTTAGCGTTTGACATTGAGTATCTTAGGGATCAAGTCGAGAGTTTGCTTACCCCTGTAGTCCTCGCCAATATGGAAGACGTTAAATATCTTGATAAAGCTCAGGGAAGTGTGACCGCAGGTAAAGATGTGATCTTTACTGTCCAACTTTAATGATGAATATAAATTAAAACCGCTTAACCATTCTATGCCGCCGCACTGCGTACCTATAGATCACACTGTCTGTCACAACATCTAGGCTAGCTCATAGGATCTAGCCTAAGATATACACCTGCAATGTGCCATTAAGTAAGTTAACCTGGACTGGCCAAAAAGGCTTCTCTGATCAACGATAATACTCATCAATTCTCATTCCCAAATAACCCACATTACCTCTCGCAAAACCCAAAAAAATCAACGTCTATGCTGGCTCTCGTGTAAAAGAATGACTATATATCTAGTAGTGCTTTTTTAATAAAGAGGAATAACAATGAAGTTCAGTCATAAGATTGTCGCCGCATCCTCTGCGTTACTTTTAGTGACAGTAACGCTACTCACAATAAAACAATACTACTCCATCCAGAAGGAAATGCAGGCACAAGTCGAAGCCAGTGTCACTGAAATCGTTGATGGTGTAAGAAACACTGTTTCATCGGAAATAGAAGCACGTAAACAACTGGCAGCTTATACCACTAGCTTGATAGAGCAAGATCTCACCCCAGCCCACATCAGTAGCGTTATTACGCGTCCCACGGTCAAAAATGCATTTTTGCTTATCGGTTTCGGATACGAAAAGGATGGCACTAATATTAATAATAATCCGAGTTGGGATCCCGGCGCTGGATGGGATCCAAGGGCGAGACCTTGGTATAAAGATGCAAAACAAGCCGATAAATTGATCATCACAGCACCCTATCCTGACTCTGCCTCCGGTGAAATTCTTGTCTCTATTGCAACCCCCGTAAAAGAGAGCGGTCAATTTATTGGGGCAATTTTTTATGATGTTAGCCTTGTTGGATTAGCAACATTAGTCAATGAGGTGAAGCTATTCAACGCTGGATATGTGTTTATTGTTGCGCAGGATGGAACGACAATCGCCCACCCAGAAGAAAAGCGAAATGGTACTCCAATGGCTGACTATCTGCCTAACATCAAAGTGATGGAACAACCTCAAAAAGTGAGTATTGATGGTAAAAACTTCACCTTAGATTTCTCTAAAGTGGCAGGAGAAAACTGGTATGTCGGCGTTATCTTAGATGAAGATATTGCCTATGCCGCCGTAACCGATTTACGCAATAGCTCTATTCTCTATACGGTTATCGCTTTGCTTATCAGTATTACTGTACTTCTCCTACTCATCACAACTTTGATGCGCCCATTGCAAACCTTGAATGATGCGATTCAAGATGTCGCTTCTGGAGAAGGTGATTTAACCCAACGTTTGAATACAAAAACCGATACTGAGTTTTCATCTTTAGCCATTAGTTTCAATACCTTCACTGCTAATCTTCAACAACTTATTATTGAATCTAAATCGATTGGTCGACTCATCCATCAGAGTTCAGAAATGACATCGGTAGAGTTACAACAATCAACTGATGCAATGAACTCGCAGCTACATGAACTCGAACAACTTGCCACCGCAATGCATGAAATGGCAACGACCTCAACAGATGTCGCACGCAATGCTCAGGGTGCAGCCTCTGCAGCCAAAGAAGCAGACGACGCCACCAGTGCAGGAACTCGCGTCGTTAGCGATACAACGAAGGCGATTAATGCCTTATCCTCCGAAATCGATATGGCAGTATCTGAAGTCAAAATCTTAGGATCTGCGACAGATAATATTGCGACTATCTTAAAAGTCATTAACGATATCGCAGATCAAACCAATTTGTTGGCCTTAAATGCGGCAATTGAAGCTGCAAGGGCGGGAGATTCAGGGCGTGGCTTTGCCGTTGTAGCCGATGAAGTCAGAACTCTCGCGCAAAAAACACAGCAATCGACAACACAAATCCGCAATATGATAGAACAACTTCAGCAAGGAGCCCGAGCCGTGGCAGAAGTGATGCACCAAAGTAAGGAAACCGCAAAAGATGCCGTTACCCGCGCCCAAGATGCTAACACTGCACTCGATAAGATCCGTGAAGCCATATTACAAATCACAGACATGAACCTACAAATTGCTTCTGCGGCTGAAGAACAAAGTCTCGTTGCCGAAGAAATAAACAGTAATACAATTAGGATCAAAGATTTATCTGTCCAAGTTTCAGACACGGCCATTCGTGCTAACTCGGCGATGCATACACAAACGCAACATATCAAAGAACAAGACGCAATCCTGAATAAATTTATCGTCTAAGTCATCCCCTTTAAGAAAGGGGATATCCTACTTGTGACATCCAGCGCACAATGCCACAATGCGTGCAAAATCAAAGTTTGCACGCATTGCGTGCCCTACACTGGAGCAAGATTTTGACTCTCTTTGGTATTAAAAATTGTGACACTGTGCGAAAAGCACGTAAATGGATTGAAAATCATCAGCTTACTTTTTGCTTTCATGATTTTAGAGAAGATGGCTTAACCCAAGAAGATCTGACGTTCTGGTGCGATACCGCTGGATGGGAAACGGTATTTAACAAACGCAGTACTAGCTTTCGTGCGCTAAATGAAACCGATAAAGCCGATATCGATAGAGACAAAGCCATTCAATTAATGTTAATCCACCCTACGCTTATCAAACGTCCCATATTAGTTATTGGCGAGCAAGTACTGGTTGGCTTTAATGAAGCAAACTATAAGAAGGCCTTTTCCCTATGACAGCCGAACATTTTCCGGTCACCGAACTTGCTAAAGACCTGATTTCACGCCCTTCAGTCACTCCACTCGATGAAGGCTGTCAAACATTAATGGCAGAAAGACTGAGCGCTATCGGTTTTAATATCGAACCCATGATATTTGAAGACACCACCAATATGTGGGCACGCCGTGGCAACCAAGGCCCAGTTTTTTGTTTTGCAGGTCACACCGATGTGGTACCCACTGGGGATATAAGCCGCTGGCATACACCACCATTTGAACCCACCATTATCGATGGTTATCTGTATGGCCGTGGCGCCGCGGATATGAAAGGTTCCCTCGCAGCCATGATCGTGGCGACCGAACGTTTTGTGACAAAACATCCTGATCACCAAGGCTCTATCGCCTTTTTAATTACCAGTGACGAAGAAGGCCCATTTATTAATGGCACCACTCGGGTGATTGATACCCTAGAAGCGCGCAATGAAAAAATCACTTGGGCACTGGTGGGCGAACCTTCCTCAACCCTCAAGTTAGGCGATGTCGTCAAAAATGGTCGTCGTGGCAGTCTCACCGGCAATTTAACCATCAAAGGGATTCAAGGCCATGTGGCTTACCCTCATCTTGCTGATAATCCTATCCATAAAGCGGCCCCTTTCTTAGCGGAGCTAAGCCAAATGCATTGGGATAACGGCAACGAATTCTTCCCCCCCACCAGCATGCAAATCGCCAATATTCACGGTGGTACAGGCGCATCGAACGTGATCCCCGGCGCCTTAGAGGTAATGTTTAACTTCCGTTACTCGACAGAAGTGACTGCCGAGATCCTTATCGAGCGGGTAGAAGCCTTATTAAAAGCCCATGAACTTGATTATGATATAAGCTGGATATTCAATGGATTACCATTTTTGACTGGCGAGGGTCCCCTACTCGATGCCACGCGGTACGCTATTCACCAAGTGACGGGTTATGACACCTCACCACAAACCACTGGTGGCACGTCCGATGGTCGTTTTATTGCACCTACGGGCGCTAAAGTTTTAGAGTTAGGTCCAGTAAATGCGACCATTCATAAAGTGAATGAATGTGTAAAAGTGGATGATCTTGAACAACTCGCGCTGTGTTATGAAGTGATTTTGGAACAGCTACTGTGTTAAACACATCGACAATATCTCCTGCAACTGCGCGGCTTTATGGCTTAGAGCCTAATGCGCTCGTTGAAATAACCAGCCCATACCATAAGCAAGAAACACGGTTTAAGTTGGAAGCCAAGACCGCCCTTGCCTTCAAAGCCATGGCTGCCAAAGCGGCACTCGAGGGCATTCACTTAGCTATCTGCTCTGCCTATCGTCCCTTTGATCGCCAATTGGCCATATGGAATGCCAAAGCCAGTGGTAAACGAGTTGTTTTAGATGCTTGTGAGCAACCCATTGATATTGAAGGATTGAGTGATAATCAATTGATCGACTTGATTTTACTCTGGTCAGCACTCCCCGGTGCATCGCGTCATCATTGGGGCACAGATATTGATGTATTCGATGCCAATCAAATTGATGTTAAAGCACTTAGGCTTATTGAGGCTGAGTATATTGAGGGAGGCCCCTGCGCCAAACTGCATAGTTGGCTAAAAGAGAATGCCCGTGATTTTGGTTTTTATTTTCCCTTTCAGCGCGGACAAAGTGCGGTCAGTGCCGAACCTTGGCACATCAGTTATTTCCCCGTTTCGCAGCTATTATTACCCCAATTTGATACCCATGAACTGGCAATATTGTTAAAAAACAGTGATATGTTATTAAAAGATGCCGTACTCACCCGCTTAAACACCTTAGTGGATGAATATGTACGACGTATCGCAAAACCCGAATAACGGTGTCAGCTTTATCCTATTGCTGGTGTATTAATTGATATTAAGTAGGTTTTTTATGGATTTATCT
Source organism: Shewanella sp. JNE2 (assembly GCF_023159115.1). Classification (NCBI taxonomy): domain Bacteria; kingdom Pseudomonadati; phylum Pseudomonadota; class Gammaproteobacteria; order Alteromonadales; family Shewanellaceae; genus Shewanella; species Shewanella sp. JNE2. Next base: position 2,376,954 of record NZ_CP096169.1, read on the forward strand.
TTATACCGTCAAACTAAGATGATTTCAGGTCGTCAACTGAGTTATCTCGATATCGGTACTGGGCCAGTCTTGCTCCTAGGACACAGTTATCTCTGGGATAGCGCTATGTGGGCGCCGCAAATTATGGCATTAAGTTCCCATTACCGCTGCATAGCACCAGACCTGTGGGGACATGGACAATCTGACACACTGCCAGACAACTGCAACAACTTACTTGATATTGCCGATCATATGCTTATGCTGATGGACACCCTTGCCATTGATAATTTTAGTGTTATAGGGCTTTCAGTTGGCGCAATGTGGGGCGCAGAGCTTGTCCTGAAAGCGCCAACTCGAGTTAATAGCTTAGTCATGCTCGACAGTTTTATTGGGTTTGAACCAGAAATTACCCGTGCAAAATACGATAATATGTTGGATTTAATCGAAAATGCCGGTGTCATTCCCCCTGCCCTTATCAGCGTCATTTCCCCCCTCTTTTTTGCAAACAATGCCATAAACAATCATCCAGAGCTGGTGGCGGGTTTTGAACAATATTTAGCCTCAATACCCCCAGAAAATATTCCGGCAATAGTACAGCTTGGGCGTATGATTTTTGGCCGCCGAGATACTATGGATTTTGCGGAACAATTTACACTGCCTTGTTTGATCATGGTCGGTGTTGAAGATAAAGCCCGCAGTGTATTAGAAAGCTACTTAATGCACGATGCCATTGATGGCAGTGAACTGGTACATATCCCTCATGCTGGCCATATCTCAACTCTAGAGCAAGCCGATTTTATTAACCAACGGCTTAACCAATTTCTCAAACGTCTTACCAAAGATGCCTCATAACAACGCATTGGATAGACCAGCCGTCATAAAATTACTGGTATACTCTTGCAGAAAATTCGCTTATGCGTGATTTAGAGCATTAAAGATAAGTTAATGCGTTAATAAAACAATAGGTTAAAATGAAACTACTCAAACCTTTATTTGATAATAACCGCCGTTGGGCAGGACGCATACGCCAAGAAAATCCCGATTTCTTTGAACAATTGGCAAAACAGCAAAATCCTGAATACCTGTGGATTGGCTGCTCAGATAGCCGTGTACCTTCTAATCAAATCATCGATTTAATGCCCGGCGAAGTGTTTGTGCACCGTAATATTGCCAACATGGTCATCCACACGGATCTCAACTGTTTATCTGTGCTGCAATACGCCGTCGATGTACTGAAGGTAAAGCATATTATGGTAGTAGGCCACTATGGTTGCGGTGGTGTACGCGCAGCGATGAGTCAACAGCGACTCGGCCTTATCGATAACTGGCTCGGGCATCTACGGGATATTTACCGTATCTACCAAGAAGAATTACTGCAAATGGATGAAGCCAAACGCTTCGATCGTCTGTGCGAACTCAACGTGATTGAGCAAGTCGCCAATGTTACCAGTTCAACCATAGTGCAAGAGGCATGGGACCGTGGACAAGAAGTCGCCGTTCACGGTTGGATTTATGGCATAGATAATGGCTTACTCACAGATTTAGATGTCACTGTCGATCGAACTCAAGGTTTAGCCAATCCTCGCTAAGCAAATAAAAGTGGTCGATATTAACGTACTGCTTGCCTTATTTAGGATTAAAGTTCCAAGTAAGGCAAGCAGTTACAATATAGCCAGAAGCGATAGCTTAAAGAGAAAAGTCTTCGGCAGTATGTTGACCGCCCTATTCCACCGCATTTAAACTCTAGCCCATACTTAAGGTCTCTGCCGCGAGCCCTTTTATCTGTCTACAGCACATAACCTTGATAAGTAGGATATTTTGATGAACGTGATTCTGTTAATCCCAGCGCGTTACGGCTCTAGCCGCTTCCCAGGCAAGCCATTGGCACCGATTAACGGTAAGCCAATGATCCAGCACGTGTATGAACGTGCATCGTTAGCAAAAGGTCTCACGAATATTTATGTTGCTACCGATGACGAACGTATCAAAGCGACCGTTGAAGGATTTGGTGGCAAAGTGGTGATGACCAGCCCAGATGCCGCATCGGGAACTGATCGTATCAATGAAGCGATCAAACTGCTGGGATTGAAAGATGATGATTTAGTGATCAACGTACAGGGCGATCAACCCCTGATTGATCCCACGGCTATCGAGCAACTGATCAACCTATTCGAACGTCAACCGGGTGAGTTTGAAATGGCAACCCTAGGCTATGAAATCGTCAACAAAGCCGACATTGATGACCCAATGCAAGTAAAGATGGTCTTTGATAACAACTACTATGCCTTGTATTTCTCCCGCTCGCGTATTCCCTTTGGCCGCGATACCCAAGATTATCCTGTTTTTAAGCATTTAGGGATTTACGCCTATACAAGCAAATTTGTACAAACCTTCGCCGCGCTGCCATTAGGCCGCCTTGAAGATCTAGAGAAACTCGAGCAATTACGCGCTTTAGAACATGGTCATAAAATCAAAATTGCCATCAGTGCCTCTAATTCTCTTGAAGTCGATAGACCAGAAGATATCCACAAATGTGAGCAGCGTTTAGCGGCAGGTTAATTCCGAAAACAGATATGCCAAACGAGGAGCTGTATATGTCGACCTTAGAAGTCTGGATCATTATTATTTTGGTCATAGGTGTTATCGCCAGCAATCTGGCAGCACTAAAATACAGTGCTAAGTTTAAGCTACCGCAATTTGGTCAGCATAATAAAGATAAGCAGCTAAAGACAGGTACAAGCGCTTCTGCTGCGGATCCTAACAAAGCGCCTACCGAAGCAGATAATGAAAAACCATTACAGCAAACATCGCTGAAAGAGACTGTCTCAGAACCCAGTAAAACAGACAACAAAGAGTAACCTAGGCTCAAGTTAGGTTACTTTATGGGAATTCAAAGGCGCTAAATGCGCCTTTTTGTTAAATAAACGGCCAAAGACCAACCCAATAAACCTATTTCGACAAAACAACGAACTTAAATGCTCTTTCTTGCCGAAGTCCGGCTCAATGGCCGCTCCTCGAGATGCGCCACTAAAAAGACTAAAAAATTAAACAGAAATTTTATTCTAAGATTATGATTTTTATCGGGCTGTGCCGCGACTAACTTCTTTAAGGATTTAATTCTAGAATAGGCATTTTCAACTAAATAGTCGTTTTCTTTCCCGATATACGTGGCAAAACCAGTAAATTCACCAATAAATTGCTGCGTCACTTTACGGCGATTTAGCCCCGTCAGTGCAGTACCCTCTTTGAGTTTGGCTTCGAAGACACTGTACTCCAAACCATTGGCAATCGCGTTTTGCGACAAACCACTACTCAAGGCATCGGCAAGAAAACCTAAATTCGCTTTTAGCTCGAAGGCTATCGCTTGTTTATTGGCACTCGATTGTTGCCAACGGCTGCGTTCTTTATCGAAAATATCGTATAGCTCTTTCCAAATAGTCATGCGCTTTGCCTACCTTGCACGAAATGGATCCCTGTTGTTTAAATCACTAGCCGCTGAAAGTTATCATAAATTTAAGCGTTTCTGCACAAATCTATTTCAAAAAATAATTTACGCTAAAAATACAAATCTGAAGTAAAAAAATAGCCCGAACAAGTCGGGCCATCTCTCAATTGGTTTTCACCTTAATAGTCGTACACTCATTAAACTGTGCCAGTTTGCTTTAGTTTATTTTTTTGTGCGGCGAGTTTACGTAGCGCTTCTTTCTTCTCTCGACGCGCTTCAATCACTTGATTTACGTCGCTACCGATATGCGCTTCGTTTCTTGCCTTGGCGAGATTAACTTGACGTTCGCGCTCGACAAAACGCTTGCGCTGCTCATCAGAAATTTTATCGATACAATGAGGACAACTGACACCCTGCACATAGGCAGGACTGCGTTTTTCGGCTTCAGTGATCGGCATACGGCAAGCATTGCATTGATCGTACTGGCCTTTCTTCAACTCATGGTTAACGGCAACACGATTATCAAACACAAAGCACTCGCCTTCCCATAGGCTTTCTTCTTGTTTGACTTCCTCCAAGTATTTAAGAATACCGCCTTCAAGATGATACACCTCCTCAAAACCTTGCTCCTTCAAATAGGCCGTTGACTTTTCGCAACGAATGCCACCTGTACAAAACATCGCCACCTTTTTATGTTTGACAGGATCAAGGTTCTGCTTTACGTATTCTGGGAATTCTCTAAAGGTTTCAGTGACAGGGTTAATGGCATTTTTGAAGGTTCCGATCTGTACCTCATAATCATTACGAGTATCGACTAAAATCACATCAGGATCAGAAATCAGCGCATTCCAATCCTTAGGTTTAACGTAAGTGCCAACCACTTTTAGTGGATCAATCCCTTCCACACCCATAGTCACAATTTCGTTTTTCAGTTTAACTTTAGTGCGGTAAAACGGCATTTCATCGTCGAATGATAACTTGTAAACAATATTGTCTAGACCATTTTGATTATTGAGCCACGCTAATAAGGCTTCGATAGCCTCTTGGTTGCCAGCAACCGTGCCATTGATCCCTTCACTTGCGAGTAGCAGCGTACCTTTGATCTCAGCCTGTTCCATCATGGCGAGCAAAGGTGCTCGGATAGATTCAAAATGCGGCAACGACACAAACTTATATAACGCACACACAACAACTTTAGTCATAACACCCTCTTTGCTGGCTGGAACTTAATTTCCAGTGCATGAACTTAAAATAAACGATGAATTTGCGACAGATCGCAAAATAGCGCGAAATTTTACCTGAGTCACAATCAAATAAACACAGACAAAAACAAAGGTCATTAAATAGGGCGGCGTTAGGCTGGGAAAATGATTTATACGTCAATATAAAAAATGTGATCTAGAATGCTAGCTAAAAGCAAACAATCTTGTTAGGAATTAATGTAACTCAATAACTTTTAAGAAATTTTTTATTTTACCTTGTAGCAATCGGTAAAATATTCAAGTAAGGTAAAGCACACTTAAGCAACGATACCTATTCAAGTCATTAACACGTGGTAAGACATCTTAATCCCTTTTACAGGTACGAGTTACAAGGATAAGTCAGTTGGAAGATATGGATATTAATATTATGGTAATGCTAGTGGGTCTGCTCGTATTACATTTTTTATTTGCGTTTAAAGCCTTTAAAAGTCAGGTTCATATCAGTACTAATAAAAAATGTTTTTGGTGTTTATTAAGCCTGCTATTTGGCCCTTTAGGCTACTATAGCTACCATGGTTTTATCCCCTTAGATGCCATTCTCAAAGAGTAAATAAAAAATAGCGCAGTACATGACTACGCTATTCATCTTTGCTGCACCACAGGGTAATGCTCAGCTTACAAGTGACTATGTAATAACACTGAGTCATCAGGAAGCTTTTGTATAACAGGTGCTTGCCCTTCAGCCAATGCCTGTTTATAACTTTGATTCATCTTAAGCGCTAAGTATAAATCTGGTCGAACTAAAATCCCGCCTTCACCTGTTTGCATGCCCGTCAGTTCAAACCACCCAAGCATCTGACGTTTACGCCCGGCCAATACTAAGCGCACACCTCGTTTTTTCAGTAACTGATGTAAATCCGCCAGCATGGCCATGACACTCAGATCAAGGTGTGTAAAACAAGGCACTGCATCAATAATGATGCAATCTACGGGCTCGGGTTCACGAACAAACTTCTCGAGTAAACGGCGCTTAAAATAAGTCGCGTTAAAGTAAGTCAGTGGTGAGTTAAAACGGTAAATAAATACGCCAGGCACTGGTTTCGCTTTTCCCGAGTCATCAATACTCCGAATGATCCCTTTTTCATCTAATCCAAGCACTTGATCTGTCGGACGCATCACGGTTGCTAAAAACTGGAATAGTCCCAGTAATACCGCCAAAGTAATCCCAGGAATAACACCAATAAATAAGACTGAAAATAGCGTAATACAAGCGAGTAAAAAAGCTGAGCGATCTCTGACCCGTAAATCCCACAATGCTTTTAAATCGATAAGTGAAATTGAGGCAATGACTAAAACAACCCCAAGGGCGGAACTTGGAATATATTTCAGCGGTGCGGTAAAAAACAATGCTACTAAGGCGATTAATACCGCAGCAATAATCGAGACAAGCTGACTCTTTCCGCCATTGGCATCATTGACTGCAGTGCGAGAATCTGCGCCGCTCACGGCAAAACCTTGGGATAATGCTGACGCAATATTGGCAATGCCAAGTGCTCTAAATTCTTTATCTGCATCAATATCATAACCATTTTTTGCAGCAAAACTTCGCGCTGTGAGCATCATACTGACAAAGCTCACCATAGCTAAGTTAAGTGCTGGTACTACCAATTCACGGGCAATGCCAAGATTAAACACTGGGGCATAAAACGAGGGTAATCCTGCGGCCACCTCTCCCACTACATTGATATCAAAGGCGGTCAGATTAAATACCCAAACTAAAAATGCGGCCATAGCCATTGCGCACATTGAGGCAGGCCAAAGGGGGCGAAAACGCTTGATCAGCGCATAGGTCGCCAATGTCACAATCCCCATCAGTAGGGTCGGCCAATGGGTCTTAGATAAGTAGGAGGGCGCCCCAGTAAGCCGCTCAATCAAGTAACGCTCATCGAAGGTAAATCCAAATATTTTGGAGAACTGCCCCACAATAATAGTAATGGCTACCCCGTTAAGGAGTCCCATCAAGATGGGTTTAGAAAGGAAGTCCGCTAATACACCGAGTCTAAACCGACTCGCGATAAGACACCAAAAGCCGGTCATCGCGGTCATCGTCATGACTAGCTGCCAATGCTTCATGCTATCACCAGCAGCAAGTGGGGTGACAACCGCGGCAATCACCGCACAGGTAGCTGCATCAGGACCGACAATTAATTGCCTTGACGTGCCAAACAATGCATACACTAGCATAGGTAAAACACAGGAATATAAACCGACAGCGGCATTTACCCCTGTAAGTTGGGCATAGGCAATCGCCACTGGCAACGCCACTGCTGCAACGGATAATCCAGCGCGTACATCATCCCTAAGCCACTGCTTCTCATATTGCAATAACTGCGCTAACCCGGGCATAAAGGATACTAAACTGGGAAACTTCACGTGGTTAACCTCCATATACACCCCCAAGATACGCACATCCTTGGAGGCAAGAATATCAAGACATGCCTAAATTGTTAGCGAAAGGCCTATGTCACAAAAAATTCATCAATATTAGGTTGGTTATGACATAAAGCCAATCGTTACGCGAGTTTGTTTTCCAGAATATTTATGGATTTAAGGGTTATGAAATTTAAGCTAACGTAAAATCATCGGTAAAGACACCAGAAGTAAACTACCCATAAACCAATTGAAGTGTCGCTTACGTTTAGCGGTATTGAGTTTTTTACTGATCGCAGCGCCCATCAATACCCAAGTAAATGATGCTGGAAATCCCACTAAGTTAAACACTAATACGCCGAGAAAAGCACTTAACCAAAAGCCCTCCCCACTTAATGTAAAAGCACTACAAAGGGTAATTGTCGACATCCAAGATTTAGGGTTAATCCATTGAAACAATGCAGCTTCTATTAGCGTCATTGGTTTTCGCCCATCATCTAGATAAGTTTCTTGCACTGGTAAAGTCACTAATCTGTAAGCTAAATACAACAAGTAAGCTAAAGCGAAGTATTTCAGCACTTGATGCAATAGGGGGACTGTTGCAAACAAAGCACCAAGACCAAGCAATACCGATAGATGCAAAGAGGTCGAGCCTAAGCGGATCCCCGCAATATGTGGCACAGTCCGTAATACGCCAAAATGCGCACCTGAGCTAGCCAATAGAATATTATTCGGGCCGGGTGTCATTGTCATCGTGGCACAAAATAGCGCTGCCGAAGTCATTAAACTCCATAATTGTGTGTCGTAAAAAAATGCAACATTCATAATTACCCATAATTGTATGCATACATTGTTTGACATAAAAATATTCAACAAATAATATACGGTGAATATTAGAGATCAATGGATTTATTGTTATGGGTACAATTTGGATGCCAGACCTAAGTGCTTTTTCAGGTCCAAAATACCAACGCTTAGTCAGTGCAATTGAACAAGATATTTTAAATGAGCAACTGCCCCATGGCCGTAAACTCCCACCACAGAGGCGTTTAGCCGATGCACTAGGTGTCACGATAGGGACAGTTACGCGTGCCTATGCCCTTGCTGAGCAGCGGGGATATGTTGAAGCCCGCATTGGCGATGGCACCTATGTCAGCGGTTTCCCATCTCCAGTAGCAGAATTAACGAATGTGCCACTCAATATGGCAACCTGCCAACAACCTCTCACCGATCAAATGAGTACATTAAGCGACTGCCTTAGCCAACTCGCGAAAGATCCCAGAAAATTGAGTCAATTGATGGGTTATAGAGCAAGCCCGTTAGATCAACACCAACAAGTGTTCCATCAATGGTTATCCCAACGAGGCATAGAACAAAAGCCTGAACAATTGATCTTTAGTCACGGGGGGCAACAGGCCATTTTTGCCTGCCTGAGTGCATTTTTATCTAAGGGTGATGTGCTATTGCACGAACAATACAGTTATCCCGGTGTACGCATTTGCGCTAAACAATTGGGCATTAGCAGTGTTGGAGTCCCCCTGACTGATGAAGGGGTTGATCTCGCTCTATTTGAAGCATTAGTGCAGTTGCATAATCCTAAACTGGTTTATTTGACCTTGAATAACCAAAATCCAACCTGCATTCAATACAGTAATGAGCAAAGGTTAAAATTACTTGAACTTTCTGAATTATATGAATTTTATATTATTGAGGATGATGTCAATTATTGTTTGCCAGAGGAATGGCATATACCGCTATGGCAATTAGCACAGCAAAAAGCCGTTCCTCGAGTGATCTATATTTCCAGCCTTTCGAAACTTTTTTCTGGCGGTTTAAGGCAAGGTTTTATCTTAGTACCGGAAGCACTCATCGCCCCAGTTCGCTTGGCTATTCACAGCCAATGCTGGATGGTATCACCGCTCAATGTGGAAATAGCCTGCCAAATCATCAAAAAAGGAAACATCACAGCAGCCCGGGATGCCATAGTACGCCAACGCCAAAGCCAATGTATTGCTATGGGTGAACGCTTAGGTTTAAAACAGCGCTGGCGCGGCTTAAATGGCTGGTTGCAATTACCCGAGGATATTAAAGCACATCACTTAGTCACGGCTTTAGCAGCCAAAGGCGTACTCATTCGTAACGGTGATGATTTTAATTGCCACGATAATTTTATCCGCTTAAGTCTTGGTGGCGCGGACAATGATGCGCAATTCAATCTCGCCGTTGAATGCATAGAAGCGACCATACATTCCTTGGTGCAAAATGCCTACTCTGTGGTTTGATTCAAAACAGCCATGAATTTTGTTCACGCAAAATGCAAGATAAACTGAAAATCGCGCTAATCTACTAAAAATAACGCCAGCAGCATTACTGCTGTTGGCGTTAATCTGGATGGGTATACTAAACCGTTATTTTACATTCAACTGATAAACACTGGTGCTGCCGCTAACCTCGTTGCCAATAATCAGCAAAGGTTTGCTGTTAGGACTCTTATCAGCACTCACAAACTTCATCCCTTCTGGGCCTAAATCCCCCGCCAGAGTCGCATCACCTTTAACCACTCCAGTTTCAGTATTAATCGTAAAGTCAGCGTCAAAATCACGATTGACGACATAATCAATAAAATGCACATCGAAAGGATTCGTCACGTCATAAATCATAAAACCCGAAGTTCGCTCCAAACCAATAAAGGCATAAAGACGCTGGCCAATTTGACCTAAGGCCAAGGCTTCTGGCTCCGGGCCTTTATCATCACTGCGGCTATCACCTTTATTTTCTTCGTTGTTATTATTGAATTTATTACCTAATAGTGCTGCGGTAATACGTTCAAAATCACTGCCACTGTCAAACACTTGTTGACCATCGGCAGTCCAAATCGAGAATGAACGAGCACCAAAACTAACAATCCTATCGTAATCGCCATCTTTATCATCATCCCCCATGCTTGTCGTTACCTTAAGACGTGCTAATTGGGTTTTATCCTTAGCGGCTGCAAATTGGGGATGATTGCCATCGAGTATTAAATCCCCTGCTCGGGCTTCTTCCGAAAAAGCACTGTAGTCACGGGAGTCACCTTCATTAGCTGTGACAATAAAGTCTGTGTTATTCCAGCGGTACGTCGCAAGAGTGTCGGGTTGATACATGCCGTAAACGCCGGTGTAGCTTTGCAAGTTCACTCGGTCATCTTTATCACTCGCATCAATTTTATTCACTTCAAGCCCATAATCCTTCAGACCTAAGGGTAAAATTTTTGCAACTTTGGCATTGACGATATCAATGACAGCAATGGCATTGTTCTCTTGTAAGCTGACAAATGCACGACGGTTATCTTGGCTTACCGCGATATATTCAGGTTCTAAATCCTGTGCCACACTGGCCATTGGGCCATTAATTTTGATGTCCGCAGTGATCTCACTATGACGTGTACCACCTTGATTAAAATCACTAAAGCCTATGATGGTAGCCGTTGCTGCAGGTTTACCCTCTGTAATAGCAATAAGCGCAATGCTGCCTTCAGGATCTAAGGTATAGGATGAATTGGGTTCGCCTTCATTGGCGACTACTACCATTTTGCCATCATGGGTAAATACCACATTATCCGGCAAGGCACCAACTTCAACGGCACTGATAAACTGTGGAGTATCTGCACCGTTAAGCTGATAAAAGGCTACAAAACCATTAGTTTGTGTTTTATTACCCGCAGCATCCCCACGTTCAATTGCCGCAGCAAGCAAGTTACCCGAAATGCTAACGCTATTGACGCTCCCCATAAAGGTTTGCCCCACATCTTTAGCAACATCGAGTTCTGCTAGTTTATCGAGATTATTCAATGCCAAGGGTTCAGTGGCTGCTGATGAGGTTGCTAATAAACTACCATCAATAATATCGACTTTACCGCTGATCGCATTAACGACAAAAATACGATTTGAAGCACTATGGTATTCAACAATCTCGGCGGCACTTAATCCATAAATGCCCGTCTGATGCCGACCAATCAACTCTGCAGTTAATCCTACTACTTGAGGCTGACACACAAACTGTATTTGTGTGGGGTCTACTTCACTTTCATCTAATACCCCATTGCGATTAACATCTAATCCGGTCTCTATACGCTGACCTCCCGCGGGGCAATTAGCATCCCCAACATTCAATGCAGTCACGTTAACAAGTGAACTCAGTCCATTGTCGCCTTTATCACCCGTAGCACCGTCATCACCACTGCAAGCACAAAGCAATAAGCTACCCATAACAGCCGCTGTAAGAGGGAATGTTCTTATTTTCATCGTTATATTATTTCCTGTCAGAATGGGGTAAAGAGAAACTAAAGCCCATTAAACTAAAGAAGGAAAAAGTCGCAGGAATGACAATATGGTGACACTTAGGTGACAAGATAAAACCTAGATACAACAGTTGGTTAAAAATTGAAAAAGTATATTCACCGTTCAAGGCATATCATTTATTCAGTTCTCCTTTCGTTACACTTTAATACGAAAAAGAAGAGAAAGAAGCGACGCCAATGATTGGTTTATTTGCCTGACCGCTTTACTATGTTATTGCTTAGCTTCTTCGAGCCTTGTGTGCCAGTGAACGAGACAAGCCATTCGCGTTAATCCCCATATACATAACAATCAATATTGTATTGAGCTAAATATTGATGATAGATATGGTTGACCAAGGAATAGGCTTCTTACCATTTAACAGCAAGTGTTAATCACAGAAGTGAGTTTTTATTTCTTTCGCCACCCGAGGTTACAGTGGATCCACAATTACAACCTAGTAGCACAGCCACTAATATCAGACGCATACCCAATTTAGGCCTGCTTATTCCCATGCTAGCTGCCATAGTGGCAATTACCCCTCTGGCTATCGACATGTATTTACCCGCAATGTCGACCTTGGCACTGAGTTTCCATACCGACATCACTACAGTGCAACAATCACTGAGCATCTATTTAGCAGGTTATGCACTCGGCATGTTGTGTTTTGGCCCATTAGCCGATCGCATCGGTCGAAGACCTATGGTGATTATGGGGCTGAGTGGATTTATGCTGACAAGTTTTCTGATTGGTTTTGCAGCACAAGTCGAAATCTTTTTAGGGCTGCGTTTCTTGCAAGCTTTTATTGGTGCTGCGGCAACAGTCGTTGTTCCTGGGTACATTAAAGAAGTGTATGGGGACAATACGGCAAAAGGCATGTCCTATGTCAGCTTAATTATGATGCTAGCCCCCTTATTAGCCCCCAGTATCGGTAGCTTAATTTTAGAGTTAGGCGAATGGCATTTAATTTTCTTCATTCAATCTGCCTATGCAGCGCTGTTGCTGTTGATGGTGATAATACTGCTGAAAATGCCAAGCGATAAAGATCAAGATACCCGTAGTCAAAAATCCTTCTTAGGTGCATATGCCACTGTATTTTCCCGTGCTGGCGTTAAACTGAATATTGCCAGTGGTGTATTAACCTCCTTTGCCTTCTTCTGTTACCTCACAGCATCTCCCTTTATTTATATGGAAGTATTTGATTTAGATAAATCTTTTTTTGCTATTTTATTTAGTATTAATGTTGGCGCTTTGATGCTGGCCAATATCCTTAATACCCGAGTAATAGGTCGTTATGGCTCCTTAAGAATGTTACACGTTTCAACTTTCTTTGGTGCCTTGGCCGGTGTCGGACTATTAGCAGTAAACTTACTAGAACTTAGTTACCACTTTACTGTGATGATGCTCATTCCTCTCATGGGGTGCTTAGGGATAATGTCGGTGAATGCCGATGCCATAGTGCTCATGAAATTTAAACAAGAGACCGGAACTGCTACTGCAGTTATTGGTACCTTAAGGTTTGGTTGTGGTGCCCTTGCAGGCCCTCTGCTTGCTGTATTTTATAATGGTACTGCCGTCCCCTTCTCGGCATTAATGTTAGCAGCAGTGGTACTCGTGGGGATTTGTCAGTGGAATAGACCTAAGCATAAAGCAGGCTAGCAATCAAAACGTAATATCAGCTTTCATTAATATTGCTTATCTTTGATGAAAAACGATGTCCTGACATCGTTTTTTTATTTTATATCGTTTACTTCATTGATATTTAGTGTTTTTATAAAAATATCATCACAAAAACCTAGCCTCACAGACTTATTTACTGCGCTTAGAAAGTTGAAAATGTTTCAAGTTGGTTATTTTTTAGATAAAACGCTTGAAATGTCATTTTTTTTGAATATGATGAAATTCTGTTCATTGCAACAGTTGCTGCATCCAAGAGGATGAGTCACTTGCCCTACTAGAGCAAGTTCAGCAGTTTGGAGTCTGAATTACCCTTCAGGCTTAACTTTAGAGCGATTACCGTCGCTGTAACAAAATACTGTTTACCGTAACGGTACTATGCAATAGGAGTTCCACATGGAGATGTTATCCGGCGCCAGCATGATAGTGCGATCCTTAATAGACGAAGGTGTAAAGCACGTATTTGGTTATCCTGGCGGTTCAGTTTTAGATATCTACGATGCCCTACACGTTATCCCCGGTATAGAACACATTCTGGTTCGTCACGAACAAGCCGCCGTGCATATGGCCGATGGTTATGCACGTGCAACGGGTAAAGTGGGCGTGGTACTTGTCACCTCAGGTCCTGGCGCCACGAATGCAATTACTGGTATTGCTACTGCCTATATGGATTCAATTCCGCTGGTGGTATTGTCCGGCCAAGTACCGAGTAACCTGATTGGCAATGATGCCTTCCAAGAATGCGATATGATCGGTATTTCGCGCCCGGTAGTAAAACACAGCTTTTTAGTCCAAGATCCAAAACAAATCCCTGAAATTATTAAGAAAGCGTTTTATATTGCTTCAACAGGACGCCCTGGTCCTGTCGTTGTCGATTTACCAAAAGATTGTTTAAACCCTGCGTTGCTGCACGAATACCTCTATCCCGAAAGCGTAAAAATGCGATCCTATAATCCAACGACTTCAGGGCATAAAGGTCAAATACGCCGAGGCCTACAAGCGCTACTGACGGCTAAAAAGCCAGTGCTATATGTGGGTGGTGGTGCCATTATCTCTGGTTGCGACAAGCAAATTTTGCAACTTGCTGAAAAACTGAATATCCCAGTGATTAGTACACTTATGGGACTTGGCGCCTTTCCTAGCACCCATAAAAATAGCTTAGGTATGCTAGGTATGCATGGCCGTTACGAAGCTAATATGACCATGCATCATTGCGACTTAATCTTCGGCATAGGTGTCCGTTTCGACGATAGAACCACTAACAATGTTGAAAAATATTGCCCAAATGCGACCATTCTGCATATAGATATCGACCCTTCATCCATATCCAAAACCGTGCGCGTGGATATTCCCATTGTAGGCTCTGCCGATAGCGTGCTTGACAGTATGTTAACGCTGTTAGACGAATCGAATGAACGCAATGATAACGATGCTATCGCAACATGGTGGAATGATATCGAGCAATGGCGTAGCCGTAATAGTCTCGCCTATGACAAAAATACTGATCGTATTAAGCCGCAGCAAGTCATTGAAACTTTATATAAATTGACCCATGGGGATGCTTATGTCGCCTCTGATGTGGGTCAGCATCAAATGTTTGCAGCACTATACTACCCCTTCGATAAACCCCGCCGCTGGATCAACTCTGGTGGCTTGGGCACTATGGGATTTGGTTTGCCGGCTGCTATGGGTGTTAAGTTAGCTATGCCAGATGAAACCGTAGTCTGTGTCACGGGTGATGGCTCTATCCAGATGAATATTCAAGAGCTATCAACCGCATTGCAATACGATACTCCTGTCAAAATTATCAATTTAAACAATCGCTTTCTTGGGATGGTTAAACAATGGCAGGACATGATTTACTCTGGTCGTCATTCTCATTCTTATATGGATTCAGTGCCTAATTTTGCCAAAATTGCCGAGGCTTATGGACATGTGGGTATGACTATCAGCGATCCTGCCGAGCTTGAATCAAAAATGGCAGAGGCCTTAGCGATGAAAGACAGATTAGTCTTTATTGATATCATGGTGGATGAAACTGAGCATGTTTACCCTATGCTTATCCGCGGCGGGGCAATGAATGAGATGTGGCTAAGCAAAACGGAGAAATGCTAATGCGTCGAATTATATCTGTTTTATTAGAAAACCAATCCGGTGCCCTGTCTCGAGTAGTGGGCTTATTTTCACAACGCGGCTATAACATTGAAAGTTTAACAGTGGCACCCACCGATGATATTACACTATCGCGTTTAACTGTCACCGTCGTTGCCGATGAAAAGATCCTTGAGCAAATCGAAAAACAACTGCATAAGTTGATTGATGTACTTAAAGTATCGAATATCACAGAGTCAGCTTATATTGAGCGTGAACTTGCCTTAGTGAAAGTGCGAGCTCAGGGTGAGTTCAGGGAAGAAATCAAGCGGACTGCCGATATTTTTCGTGGCCAGATTGTCGATGTCACCGCGAACCTTTATACCATCCAGCTAGTGGGTACGACTGACAAACTCGATGCTTTTATCCATGCGATGGGCGAAGTTACAAAAGTGGTTGAAGTCTCGCGCTCAGGCGTTGTCGGCCTTTCCCGTGGTGAAAAAGCCATGAAAGTCTAAGGCTCAGAAAATATAAAACAAAGGGGAGCATTTGCTCCCCTTCTCTTTTAGGCTAGCATCGCAAAGACCATTATTGCTGGTTATCTAATAAACGCGATGATGTGATTTCAATTTTGCGTGGTTTTAATGCTTCAGGGATTTCACGCACTAAGTCGATATTCAATAACCCATTTTCTAAACTGGCACCCAGTACAGTGACATAATCGGCCAATTGGAAAGTACGCTCAAATCCGCGTTCAGCAATACCTTGGTACAGATATTTACGCTCGGTTTGGCTTTCGGCCTTATTGCCTTTTACCAGTAACTTTTCACCTTCGCTACTGATCTCAAGCTCTTCCATTGAGAATCCCGCGACAGCCATAGTGATGCGGTAACGGTTTTCACCTAATAATTCAATGTTATATGGAGGATAACCTGAGTTACCATTATTAGCTGCGGCATGTTCGGCCAGTTGTGCTAAACGATCAAAACCAATGGCACTACGGTAAAGTGGAGTTAAATCATAAGTACGCATATTCATATCCTTGTCTTAAGCAATATGGGAAATTAGCGGACAACCTTCACAAACAAACGTGATATGTCTCGCCGAACTTAACTTCTGTCCTTGCGGCACAGAAACAATCACGGATCCTCATCGAGCGATCCTGCAATAGATATAAGGATAGGAAAGCCGATTTCAAGGGAAAAATTTAAAAAAATTTTTCAATAAAAAAGGAGCCATCAGGCTCCCTTCTTCGGTCTTGCACTCAGATTAACGAGTACGTGGACACAGTTCTTCAGCACTGAAAAAGTAAGCAATTTCACGAGCAGCAGATTCAACAGCGTCTGAACCGTGTGCAGCGTTTTCGTCGATGCTTTCAGCAAAATCAGCACGGATAGTACCAGGAGCAGCTTGAGCTGGGTTAGTTGCACCTAAAATTTCACGGTGAGCTAAAACAGCGTTTTCGCCTTCTAATACTTGGACCATAATTGGGCCAGATGTCATAAATGCAACCAGAGCACCAAAGAAACCGCGTTCGCTATGCTCTGCATAGAAACCTTCAGCTTGTTCTTTAGTCAGGTGTAACATTTTGGCTGCAACGATCTTAAGACCTGCAGTTTCAAAACGATTGTAGATAGCACCGATGTGGTTTTTTGCAACAGCATCTGGTTTGATAATAGAAAATGTGCGTTCGATCGCCATAATAACGAGCTTCCTTTGTCAGCAAGTTTGAAAAAATTCGCGCGGATTATACGAAATTTAAAAGCCAAATCCTATCTTTATAGCCAATTAGCCTGAGATATTGCGCACAGTAGCTTTATTCGTAAACAGTTTGACCATACAAAATGCCCCACTAGGATCAAAAATCCGAGTGGGGCCAATCAATTATGAATATGGAATTATTTTCGATTTTTAGCCCAAATCCCCGCCCATGCAATCAAAGCCACGAGGATAATTGCAGGGGCAAGATCTAATAGGTGATGGAATAGACCAACACCGCCATGCCCTGGATGAGCCCAAGCCATTGAAGGAACGAGTATAGATAACAAAACAAGCAAAAGTTTCATGTGAACATCCTTGCAGTTGCGATACCAAAGTTAAGCCAGCAAAATGTCTTAACCAATGTATAACAAGATACGGTATTCATCCAGAATGAACTTGATTGCGATCAAACTCCCACAAAATATTCTCTATGCCACCACTAAAACGTGAGACAAATCACCTTAGCCAATATTCATAAAGACAGTATGACTCACATTAATGGTGTTATCTGTGCTTTTAACTACCCAAAAATCAGTTATTTCTCTTCAATCCAACATTGCTGAATGGCTTCAAGAATACGTTCATTACAATGTTTAGGCTCATCATCAAAGTCATCTAAGGCTAAGATCCATTCATACAACTCAGTAAAATGTAATTTGTGAGGGTCAACATCTGAGTGTTTTTCGAGTAACTCTAATGCAATATCTAAGGAATCTGTCCATTTTAAGC
Source organism: Shewanella sp. JNE2 (assembly GCF_023159115.1). Taxonomy (NCBI): domain Bacteria; kingdom Pseudomonadati; phylum Pseudomonadota; class Gammaproteobacteria; order Alteromonadales; family Shewanellaceae; genus Shewanella; species Shewanella sp. JNE2. The sequence continues at coordinate 2,394,584 of NZ_CP096169.1, forward strand.
TCATCTCTTTCTCCTTATTCATTTATAGGGAAGCGAAAAAACTGATAGCCTTAATGCGACGCAACCTACACTATTTAACCTTGCGCCTGAGTCACCTTTTTCACTTTAGTCACATTTTTTTCAACAAATTCAATAATCGCACCTGCCACATCTTTAGTGGTGGCACCTTCAATCCCTTCAAGCCCAGGGGAGGAATTCACTTCCATTATGACGGGGCCATGATTCGAGCGTAGCAAATCAACACCTGCCACATTCAGTCCCATAGTCTTAGCTGCACGAATAGCAACGGAGCGCTCTTCAGGCGTAAGTTTAACTAAACTTGCGGTACCACCACGGTGCAAGTTAGAGCGGAACTCACCTGGCATAGCTTGACGCTTCATGGCGGCAATCACTTTATCACCAAGCACAAAACAACGAATATCCGCGCCATTTGCTTCTTTAATATATTCTTGCACCATGATATTGGCTTTAAGGCCCATAAAGGCTTCGATGACACTCTCGGCAGCTTTACGGGTTTCTGCTAAGACCACGCCAATTCCTTGTGTGCCTTCAAGTAATTTGATAACAAGAGGCGCACCACCCACCATATCAATTAAGTCAGGAATATCACTGGGTTTATTAGCAAACCCTGTAATTGGTAACCCAATTCCACGACGTGACATCAACTGCATTGAACGTAATTTGTCACGTGAACGGGAGATGCCTACGGAATCATTCAAAGCATAGACCCCCATCATCTCAAACTGACGCAGCACCGCCGAACCATAAAAGGTGATCGATGCGCCAATACGGGGGATCACTGCATCAAACGTAGGAAGTTCTCTCCCACCAATATGAATACTCGATTGCCGCATGTTGATATTCATATAACATTCAAGGGGATTAATTACGTGTACTTCATGACCACGTAGTTGAGCCGCTTCAACGAGTCGCTTAGTTGAATATAGCTCAGGCCCTTGCGATAGGATCGCGATTCTCATTCTGGTCTCCGGCAACCATTTAATTTTGAGCGCATAATACGCCTGCTAAAGGATAAATCAATCATCGCTATTATTGCTTGAGCAAATGCTCAGCATCATAAGTCAAAAACCAGTCGCTTGGACTGGTTTTTGACTATTTAAGCGGCGCAGCTTGATGGCTAATTACCTTCACTCACCATATTGACCGTGTACTTAGGGATCTCAATCACCATATCACTATCGACCACTTTAGCCTGACAGGATAAGCGACTCTCAGGCTCAAGTCCCCAAGCTTTGTCTAACATATCATCTTCAAGTTCATCACTTGGCTCTAGTTCATCAAAGCCTTCACGCACAATACAGTGACATGTTGTGCAAGCACAGGACTTTTCGCAAGCATGCTCAATATTGATGCCGTTACGCAACGCAACATCAAGAATAGTTTCACCGACATTTGCCTCAAGCACAGCACCATCAGGGCACAGCTCTGCGTGGGGAAGAAAAACTAATTGTGGCATCACATCACCTATATGTTATCGATCGATTGGCCCTTAAATGCCACCCGAATAGAGTTGTCCATACGTCTAGCGGCAAAATCTTGGGTTTGCTCATCCAGTCGTTCAATCGCTTGTTTAATTGCCTCGGCATCATCGCCCGTGGCCAATTGCGCCACATTGGCCATAGTGGCATCGATCTGCCCACGCTCATCATCATTTAGCAAATCGCCATCTTTCGCTAACGCGGCATGTAAAGATTCGAGCACCCTTGCAGCTTCGACTTGCTGCTCGGCAAGCATACGGCGGCTTATATCATCTTTTGCGTACTTCATCGAATCTTTCAACATAGTCGCAATTTCAGTATCTGATAAACCAAAAGATGGTTTTACTTGAATGCTCGATTGCACCCCTGTGGATTTTTCCATCGCGGTCACGCTGAGTAAACCATCGGCATCCACTTGGAAGGTCACCCGAATGTGCGCAGCACCTGCGGCTAAAGGCGGAATACCTTTCAAGGTAAAACGCGCCAGTGAACGGCAATCAGCGACCAGCTCACGCTCCCCCTGCACCACATGGAATGCCATGGCCGTTTGACCATCTTTAAAGGTGGTAAATTCCTGCGCCCGTGCAACCGGAATCGTGGTATTACGCGAAACCACTTTTTCCACTAAGCCGCCCATGGTCTCTATGCCTAACGACAAAGGGATCACATCGAGCAATAACAAATCCGATTCGGGTTTGTTACCCACTAAAATGTCAGCTTGAATTGCAGCGCCAATGGCGACAACACGATCGGGATCGATAGATGTCAGCGGTGGTTTGCCGAAAAAAGCTTCGACCTGTTCACGCACTAATGGCACGCGCGTTGAACCGCCAACCATCACAGTTTCAAGCACTTCTTCTGCTGTGACGCCAGCATCACGTAGTGTACGGCGACAGCTGGCAATCGTCTTTTTCACTAATGCCGCAATCATGGCATCAAATTCAGCTTTAGTAACGATTTGCGTCAGTTCAGTCCCATCGGCAAGGATCACTTTCGCTTCAGTTTCTGCAGCATCCGTTAAGGCTTCTTTAACTCGACGCGATTCAATCAACAACTGACGGCTTAATTGTGAGTCGATGTCACCAAGCTGCCAAACTTGCTGCATATGTTCCTGCAGCAAATGATCGAAATCATCACCACCAAGAGCCGAATCTCCCCCTGTTGCCAATACTTCAAATACGCCACGATTTAAACGTAAAACTGAAATATCAAAGGTACCACCACCTAAATCGAAAATGGCAATCACACCCTCTTGCTTAGAGTCTAAACCATAGGCAATCGCGGCGGCAGTCGGCTCATTGAGCAAACGCAAGACTTTAACACCCAACAATGCCGCAGCATCTTTAGTGCCTTGACGTTGGGCATCATCGAAATAGGCGGGAACTGTGATTACCACACCTTGGAGTTCGCCGCCTAAGGTTTTCTCTGCTCGGGCAATAAGTGGTCGCAAAATCTCAGCAGAGACTTGCACTGGATTGACTAGGCCTTGGGGAGTGACAAATAAAGGTAACCCATTTTCACTTTCGGCAAACTCATAGGGAAAGGACTGTTCACCCGTTTGAATATCGGTCAGACTACGCCCCATAAAACGCTTTACCGATACTATCGTGTTCTTTGGATCTTGGGCTGAGCTTAATGCTGCAAGCGCACCAACTTCAACAGTGTCTTGGGTATAACGGACAATGGAGGGTAAAGAATGTCGTCCATCTTCGTCCGGCAAGGTTGCCGTTTCTCCACTTCGAACTGCTGCAACCAACGAATTGGTCGTACCTAAATCGATACCAACGGCAAGTCTATGTTGGTGTGGCGCGGCACTTTGACCGGGCTCAGCTATCTGCAAAAGGGCCATATATATCCAACTTAGTAACGCCAACCCCAAAAAAATGAAGTTGGCTGAATCACATAAACACGGAAAATTAATCTAACAGAGCATCTTCAATTCTTGTCAGCTCATCATGCAATTTTGCCATAAACTTGAGCTTGCGAACTTGATCTGCCGCTAACAAAGCATCTTCATCTTTGCTACTGTTAAGTTGTGCAGTCAACATATAAGTAAGTTTGGCACGATACTCGGCAAAGGATTGATATAACTCATCAATACTCTCTTGAGGATCAGTGCTGTGACGGATATCTTCTAAAGCCTCACGCCACTCCATTTGCTGCATCAAAAAAACAGTATCTTTGACTGTGGTGGTTTCATGGCTTAGATCAATACCGCGCAGTGACAACAGATGCTCAGCACGACGAATGGGGTCTTTTAAGGTTTGATAACCATCATTCACTTGTGCTGTACGCTGCACAGACAACAATTTCTGCTGCTCAGTATCATGGGCAAACTTATCGGGATGCACCGCCCGCTGCAATTCGCGATAGCGTTCTGCAAGCACAGCGGTGTCTATATCAAAGGCAGGAGAAAATTTAAACAGCTCGAAATAATTCATGCGTCAACTTTAGCGGTTAAACAGTGAAACTCTCACCACAACCACACTCACCTTTTGCGTTAGGATTGTTAAATTGGAAGCCTTCATTGAGCCCTTCTTTAACAAAATCCAGCTCGATCCCTTGAAGATAGATAAGACTTTTGGGATCTATAATGATTTTCACATCTTCGATATCAAACACTTCATCGTCATCATTCAAAGTATCAACAAACTCAAGCACATAAGCCATGCCAGAACAACCAGAAGTTCTTAAGCCAAGGCGAAGGCCAATACCTTTGCCTCTATTTGCTAAGAAAGATCTGACTCGCTCTGTTGCCGCTGGGGTCATTGTAATCGCCATCTTAACTCCAGAAGCTACTGAGCTTGCTTCGATTTATACTCATCAATAGCGGCTTTAATGGCATCTTCTGCCAAAATTGAGCAGTGAATTTTCACTGGAGGTAACGCAAGTTCCTCAGCGATATCAGTATTTTTAATCGCTGCGGCTTGTTCAATCGTTTTACCCTTGACCCACTCAGTTACCAGTGAACTAGAGGCAATGGCACTACCACAACCGTAGGTTTTGAACTTAGCGTCTTGAATGATGCCATCAGCACCAATTTTCAACTGAAGTTTCATCACGTCACCGCAAGCAGGCGCGCCTACCATACCGGTCACGACCGAAGGATCGTTTTTATCAAAGGAACCTACATTACGTGGGTTCTCATAATGATCTATCACTTTTTCACTGTAAGCCATGGTATTACTCCAAAATTATCTATTGTTAAGTGTCAGAACTAATGATGTGCCCACTGAACTTGGTTCAGGTCGATACCATCTTTAAACATTTCCCATAACGGGGACATTTCTCTTAATTTATCAATAGATTGTGTAATAGTTTCGATAGCATGATCGATTTCTTCTTCCGTTGTGAAACGGCCAATGGAGAAACGAATTGAGCTATGTGCCATTTCATCATTTAAACCCAGTGCACGTAATACGTAGCTCGGTTCAAGGCTGGCTGAAGTACAAGCCGAACCCGATGAAACAGCTAAATCTTTTAAGGCCATCATCAAAGACTCACCTTCAACATAGTTGAAGCTGACATTGAGGCTACCGCAAAAACGTTGAGTTAGATCACCGTTAATATACGTCTCTTCAATATGTTTGATGCCATTCCATAATTTATCGCGCAAACGACCAATACGTTCGTTATCTGTTGCCATTTCCGCTTTAGCGATCGCGGCAGCTTCACCTAAACCGACTATTTGGTGAGTCGGTAATGTACCACTGCGCATACCACGTTCGTGTCCACCACCATGCATTTGCGCTTCTAAGCGAATACGAGGTTTACGGCGAACATAAAGGGCACCAATGCCTTTAGGACCATACATTTTATGACCAGAGATTGAAATAAGATCGACCTTTGTGGCTTGCACATCAATTGGCAATTTGCCTGCACTTTGTGCCGCATCCATATGGAAAATGATGCCTTTTGAGCGGCATAACTCACCGATTGCATCGATATCGTGGATCACACCGATTTCATTGTTGACGTGCATGATGCTAACAAGAATAGTGTCGTCACGCATCGCAGCTTCTAAACGTTCCATCGGAATAATGCCGTTAGATGCGGGCTCTAAATAGGTGACTTCAAAGCCTTCACGTTCTAGTTGACGGCAGGTATCGAGTACAGCTTTGTGTTCAGTCTTGCTGGTAATGATATGCTTGCCTTTCTTGTTATAGAAATGAGCAACACCTTTGATGGCTAAGTTATTTGACTCAGTCGCGCCAGAGGTAAACACAATTTCACGGTGATCGGCATTGATCAAATCAGCCACTTGATTGCGAGCAATATCCACCGCTTCTTCAGCTTGCCAGCCGTAGCGATGTGAACGAGAGGCTGGGTTGCCAAAGATGCCATCCATCGTCATATATTGGAACATCTTTTCCGCGACTCTCGGATCGACAGGCGTGGTGGCGGCATAATCTAAATAGATAGGAAGCTTCATAACACACTCCGTACTTAGCAGTCTCTGCCGAGGCTACATACAACGTACAATATAATTTTTATGTATAACAAGGAGCCTATAAAATGACTCTTTGTTCCTTTTGCATAGTGTCTTGCTTAAGCGAGATAAATTGCACATCGCGCTTCTGCATCAAGCCGGCAAGACTGATACCATCTAAAAAATCTGAAATTTGTTTGCTTAGATCACCCCAAAGCGAGTGCGTTAAGCAGCGAGTTCCACTCTGACAATTGCCTAATCCTTGACAACGAGTCGCATCAACGGACTCATCTACGGCATGAACAACCATACCCACTGAAATATCGTTGGCTTCTAGGCCTAAACGGTAACCACCACCCGGACCACGAACACTGGCAACTAAGCCATGTTTTCTTAACTTAGCGAAGAGTTGTTCCAAATAAGAAAGCGAAATCCCTTGTCTTTCAGAGATATCCGCTAAGGGAACCGGCCCCGATGCTGAGTGGATGGCCACATCCAGCATAGCGGTTACTGCATAACGACCTTTAGATGTAAGTTTCATAGCTACCATAGCTCCCGAACAGGTATGGAGAGCATTTCAACATACCTGAGTAAATTAGTCAAGTATAAGTCCTACTAAAACACTCAGGTAATAGGTCATATTGTAAACCAATACCCTGTCATCTTGGTGGGGTATTTAACCTTTTTCTCTCTGAAGATTCAATGCCAAAACCGCAATAAATAAGCCTTAAGAGACCTAGATCGCGATCTAAAGCACTATCATTAGCGATAAACCTGATTGCTTATTCCAAAACACCACAAAGAGAGTGAAATATAAACCTATTCCCTAATCTGTGGATTTATTAACAGCACTGGCACTTCTTCTGGGCAAACACGATCTGTAGCGAAGCTTAAATGCTAGGATCAAACTCTTCTAATGAACTTTGACGTTTATCCGCTGCCGCTTTTTCTGCCTCATTAAACTCACCCATATCAAGCTCTGGCAGTTTTTCAGTGCAGACATCCCCACCTAAACGTTGTATTGCCTGACACAATTCTTGCACTTTTGAATCCATTAAATGCATATGATCTAGCATTTGACCTATGGCATTAGCGACAGGATCAGGATTATCAGGTGAAACTGCATAGGCATCAAAACCGTATTTCTTTGCCATAGCACTACGGCGTTCAGATTTTTCCTTCGATTGAGGTGAAGGGGTTGCGACAACGCGCCCAGGAATACCGACTACTGTGGTATCCTTAGGTACATCTTTAACAACAACTGAATTAGAGCCTACGCGTGCGCCATCATGCATAGTAATAGGACCAAGGATCTTAGCCCCTGCACCGACCACTACGTTATTGGCTAAGGTTGGATGACGTTTCCCTGCCTGCCAAGTCGTTCCCCCTAAGGTTACCCCATGGTATAAAGTACAATCATCACCAATCTCTGCGGTTTCACCGATCACTACCCCCATACCATGATCGATAAAAAACCGATGGCCTATGGTTGCGCCGGGATGAATTTCAACCCCCGTCAGCCAACGGGAAAACGTCGATAAACAACGTGCTGTCAAGCGCCAATCTGCCTTCCATAATTTATGGCTTATCCTGTGCAACCAAATAGCATGCATTCCTGGATAGTTAACCAAGATCTCAAAGGCACTGCGCGCCGCTGGATCACGGTGATAAATAGATTCAATATCTTCTTTTAGCCTAGCTATCACGCCCATTGTTTATCCTTCGCGATTATTTTTGACTATTGTAGGGTTAACTATTTTTGTTTATTGCTAACCACTTTATCGATGGAAGTCAGGATCCCTCTAAGAATATTCATTTCCTGACTTTCAATCCGTGCACGACTGAACAAACGGCGCAATTTAGTCATCACTTGTCCAGGGTGGTTTTTAATAATAAAGCCCGTAGAAAATAACGTATTTTCAAGGTGTACAAAAAAACGCTCTTGATCGGCTGCCAATGGATATTCTGTCGGTTCTTGTTCAGATTCAATTCCAGCTAAGTGTGCAACGCGGGTTTCATAACAAATAATTTGTACCGCTTGAGCGAGGTTAAGTGAGCTGTACTCAGGATTTGCAGGGATCGCTACATGATAAGTACATTGTTGCAACTCTTCATTGCTGAGCCCATGATTTTCACGGCCAAAAACAATGGCAACAGGGCCAGTTACACTTTCAGTAACCAGTTTCTGCCCTGCTTCGCGTGGTTCAAGCATAGGCCAATCTAAGGTTCTGCTGCGCGCACTGGTGGCAATGACCAGACTACAATCGGCAATGGCTTCGGCGAGTGAGTCGACTTTAACGAGATGTTTCAAAATATCAGAAGCACCCGCGGCAAGCGCAATAGATTGACCATCGGGTTCTACACGAGGTTCGGCAAGATATAGCGTAGACAGACCCATTGTTTTCATCGCTCTGGCGGTGGAACCTATATTGCCGGGGTGCGATGTCCCCACTAAAACCACACGAATATTACTTAGCATGAAACAACTTAATTTAATTCATAAAACACTGGGGGCGAATATTATCACAGGCGCGGGCGAATGCTTATATGAAAATCGGTATTTGATATAACAATCAAATCGAGTATAATGCCGCCCGCTATTTTAACGTTCTTTAACATCCAGGGGATTGCAATGCATCCGATGCTGACGATTGCTGTACGCGCTGCCCGCGCGGCCGGCCAAACTATTATGCGCGCCTATACTGAACTTGACCGTGTTGAAGTCAGTGCTAAAGGTATCAATGATTTTGTTACCAGTGTAGACAAGGAAGCAGAAGCGGCTATTACGTATCAAATTCGTAAATCTTACCCAGATCATACGATTGTGGGTGAAGAGAACGGCGAAAACCGTGGTAGTAACAAAGACTATATTTGGATAGTTGATCCTCTGGATGGCACTAACAACTTTATTCGAGGCATTCCCCACTTCGCGGTTTCTATTGCACTGCAACATAAAGGTAAAACTGAAGTTGCCGTCGTTTATGATCCTGTTCGCGAAGAACTCTTTACCGCTATCCGTGGTAAAGGCGCCAAACTTAACGATTTCCGTATCCGTGTTACTAATGTGAATGAATTAGCGCCAACCATGATTGGCACTGGTTTTCCATTCAAATCTCGTCAACACACCGAAACTTATATGGCTATTTTCGGTGAGGTTTTCAGTCAATGTTCAGACTTACGTCGCGCAGGTTCCGCCGCATTAGATTTAGCCTATGTTGCCGCGGGGCGTTTGGACGGTTTCTTCGAAATCGGCTTAAAGCCTTGGGATATTGCTGCTGGCGATCTGATTTGCCGTGAAGCTGGCGGTACTGTGACTGATTTTACGGGAAACCATAACTATTTGGTTTCGGGTAATATCGTCGCTGGCTCACCTAAAGTGACGACAGAATTAGTGAAAATCATGCGTCCTTTATTGAATGAAGGCTTAAAGCGTTAATTTATTCACAATAATTCACCCAAGAACCCATATTAAAAAGCCCGTGATATTTAAAAATATCACGGGCTTTTGTTTAGTTTCTCATCAAGCCAATATCTGCCAACTACCTACCCGCTAATGCTTGCGCAGGTCCAATTTGACTGGCCTTCCATGCTGGATACAGCGTTGCAATCAGACTCATCACAAATGCCATAGCAATCACTAAGATGGCATCTGAGGTATGTAATTCTGAAGGCAAAAAGTCAACGAAATACACATCAGCCGATAAAAGCTCAATACCCAATAGCTGTTCAATAGCACTGGCTATCTCACTTAAATTAAGTGCAACACTAATACCAATAATTCCCCCTAAACCGCAGCCTAATAGCCCATTTAGAGCGCCCTGCACCATAAAAATGCCCATTATGCTTAAGCGGCTCAGCCCCATGGTCATTAAAATCGCAATTTCAGAGGCTTTATCCCGTACCGCCATCACAAGGGTGGAGACAATATTAAAACAGGCAACACCAATCACTAACACTAATACCAAGTACATCACGGTGCGAACCAGTTGAATATCTTGATATAAATGCCCTTGAGTTCGAGTCCAATCACTAATATAAACCGATTGTTTTTGCGCATAGCCAAGTTCACGGACTTTGGCTGGTGCATCAAATACTTGCTCGACACTGATCCGCACCCCTGTCACGCCATTCTGCATATTAAGGATCTGCGCAGCATAACGCATTGGAATATAAGCCGTCGTCAGTTCAAGCTCTCCCCCCAAGGCATAAACGCCCGAGACCACAAAACGATGACTCTTCGCTGCACGTAGACTGCCCGCATTTTCGGGGTCCATATCCTGCACATATAACGCTAGCGTATCGCCAATCTCAAGTCCTAACTTTTTCAGTAAACTTTTACCAAGGACAATATGATTCTCATCCTGTGCAAGGCTCTGCCAGCTTTCATCATTCATAAACTGGGCTAGTGTGGACACTTTAGTCTCTTCTTCAGGCGCAATTCCAACCACGGATAATCCTTGAAATCCGCCAGGCTTTTGCACTAATCCTTGTATCCGAATAAAGGGCGCCGCACCACGAATACCTTCAATTTGCAGGGCACCCTCTGCAACGCTCTGCCAATCGACAATAGGCTCGTTAACCCCAACAATATCGGCTTGAGGGATAACGCCAAGGAGTCGTTGCTCAAGCTCACGCTCAAAACCATTCATGGCCGACAACACCACGATCAATACCGCAACGCCCAAGGCAATGCCGGCAGTGGATGCAAAAGAGATAAAGCTAATAAAACTGTTTGATTGGCGAGCGCGGTAAAAACGCCAGCCGATAGATAACGCTAACGGTCCTTTCATACTTGGGTTTCCGCCGCGACTTGCAAGTAACCGTTTTTCATCATCAATTGCCTATCCATACGCGCGGCTAATTTATGATCATGGGTCACCACCACAAAGGCTGTACCAAGTTGATTCGCTAACTCGCGAATAAGCTCATATACTGCATCACCACTATTTGCATCAAGATTACCCGTTGGTTCATCGGCAAGCACCAATTTAGGTTGATTGATTAACGCCCGCGCAATGGCTACTCGTTGACGTTCGCCGCCCGATAATTCGGCGGGAATATGCGTTATGCGGTGACCCAGCCCCACCCGCTCAAGTAGCAGTTTTGCATCGGCAATCGCTTGCTTACGAGCTTTCCCTTGAATAAATGCGGGCATTGCCACATTTTCTAGCGCGGTAAATTCAGGCAATAAATGGTGAAATTGATAAATAAAGCCTAAATCTTGATTGCGGATCTGCGCTTGGCGAGCACTGGATACTTGATATAAATCTTCGCCTAACAGCAAAACTTTACCCGCCGTTGGCTCATCCAAAGTGCCCATAATATGCAATAAGGTACTCTTACCCGAACCAGAGCTACCGACAATGGCTAACTGTTCGCCTTTAAAGACCTGCAGATCCACATTGGACAATACTTGCGTAGTCACCGCGCCATCATGGTAACTCTTACTGACATTCTGCACTTGCAGTAACACGTCTTGCATTGAGGTTCTCTCTATAAAATACTTGTTATAGGTTTGGCCATTTACCTAAGCCAACACTTGATTATTCGTATCAACTTCCGATTATTCATATCTTAGTGCAGTAGCAGGTTGCACTCTGGCTGCACGCAATGCGGGATATAAGGTCGCGAGTAACGTCACGAGTAAAGTGCCCACCACGATAACGGACAGTTGCGTCAACTCAAGTTTGACGGGTAGCACTTGACCAGCACCTAAAATAGAAATGCCAAGGGTAGACATAATCCCATTCAAATTAAGCGTGAGGAGAATGCCAACCCCTAACCCCAGCACTAAACCTAATATGGCATTGAGGGAGCCTTGCACAATAAATATGCCCATCACAGCGGGGGTAGTTAGGCCTTGGGTTTTCAGCACTGCCACATCTGTCGTTTTATCCACCACCATCATCACTAATGCCGAAACAATGTTAAAGGCTGCCACGGCAACAATCAGACTGAGCATCAGTGACATCATGTTTTTTTCCATTTTCACTGCGCCAAATAAGTGCCCGTAGGTATCGCGCCAATCGCTGGTTGTTGCCTCGATATGTTGCTTAAGTAAGATATCTTGCACCTTAGGTGATAACGCCGGTGCGCTAAAGGGATCATCAAGATAAAGCCGAAGTTGATCGATTGCTTCGCTGGGCTGACGCATTAATCGCTTAGCATCTTGATAGTGAATATAAGCCACGCCAGCATCGACTTGAGAGCCCATTTCAAATATGCCTGAAACCAAAAATTTACGTTGGCTAGGTACTGGCCCAAAGGGCGAATACACCACCCCATCACCACTTAATAATCGAACCGTATCACCTGGATTCACTTTAAGTTGGCGCGCCAACTCGGAGCCCAAAATGATCTTATATTGACCCGCGACAAGTTCATCAAATGCACCTGAATAGGTGTGCTGTGCAATAACCGAAAGCTTTGCGGCAAGCTCGGGAAATACCCCGAACACTTGCACCGCGCGAATATTAGCCGCCGATTGCACCATAGCTTGGGTTGAAACACTGGGTGTGACGCCTTGCACACCAGGCAAAGCCTTAAGAGCATTAGCCTGTTCAGTCCAATCGTTTAAGGGCGCACTGGTATAAACCGTGAGCTGCGGCACTGCGCCAAGGATGCGTTGTTTAAGTTGACCTTCGAGACCATTCATCACAGAACTGACCACAATTAAGGCGGCAACGCCTAAAAAAATGCCCGACACTGCAAATAAAGTAATAAACGAGGCAAACGCGTTTGCTTTTCTGGCCCGCCAGTAGCGGTAACCAACGTAGAAAGGAATTCCTAAATTCATTGAAAGGGGGCTGCGTCCTGTGTGCTGAACTTGCTAAATCATGAAGATGGGCACGATAATAGGGGTTTAGGTCCTATAAATAAAGAGGCAAGCCTTGTTCACTGACTCCAATCCGTATTTTAGTGTGCCTCACCCCTTCACAGCTTACCTAAGTGCATGGCCGCAGAGTCAGCCAGTACCCAGTGAAATAGCATTAAGATCAATGCAATCACTGGGGATACAGCTACTCAGTGAAGTCAAAGAACTCGAGGCAAACTGCCTACTGCAACTGCGGCATATAGATAATGAAGCTAAGGCCGTTGTCGACTTTCTCAAACTACAATCCCGCAAAGTCGATTTAGTACTGCAGCATGTACTAGAGAAAGAAACCCAAGAAGGCGATAAATTCCAGGGTTGTCAATTTGGTGGTAGCAGTATTCGGCTAATAAGCCCAAGCCCACTCCCCCTTGGCGCCCAGTATAAAACGACGCTTTTTATCCACGATGAATTGGTCGCCATTTTATGTTTCGCGAAGGTAGTCGCAAGTAACCCTGATACAAGGGTTCAAAACGATGGCGATCCCACTGCCGAGCAATATTTTATCGATCTTGAATTTAGCCAAATTCTTGAGTCCGATATCGAACAATTGGTAAAAGCCAGCCTTAACGTACAACAAAAACAACTGAAACTGCGTAAACTTGCCAGAGATGGAAACCAATAATGGCTGACTTTTCACTGGCACCTGCGCCTGCAAGTCTCTACAATGTCTGCAACTCTTTGTGAATGAATCAGTTTATATTCCACGCCAATGACTCACTTTTCAGCCCTAACGCCACCAGTCGTCAAAAATGGTACTCAAATGCAAACCCTATCCGCACTCGGTGGTGTTTGCCAAGCGGTCACACTCGCCAGCTTAGTGCGCCAACATCCAGGGACAACACTGCTTGTCACCAGCGACACGCCTAGCGCCTTAAGCTTAGAGTTAGAGCTCACCTATTTACTCGGTAAATGTGATATCAAGGTTCGGCTATTCCCAGATCGTGAGACCTTGCCCTATGACAGTTTCTCGCCCCATCAGGATCTGATCTCTCAACGCCTAGAAACCCTGTCACAAATATCCCAAACCGAACACAGTGTGGTTATCGTCCCCGTCACCACTTTGATGATGCGCCTGCCACCTAAAGCCTATTTAAGCGCCAACGTTTTTGTACTTAAAAAGGGCGATAGATATCAATTACACAATGTACGCCAACATTTAACTGATACAGGTTACCACTTGGTGGAGCAAGTGTATGAACATGGCGAGTTTGCTATCCGTGGTTCGATTTTGGATATTTTCCCCACGGGCGTTAATATGCCGCTGCGCATCGAGCTATTCGATGATGAAGTTGAGACCATTCGCCATTTCGACCCTGAAACCCAGCGTTCGTTACATCCTGTTGAGTCCATTCGCCTATTACCGGCAAAGGAGTTTCCGACTGACAGTGCCGCCATTGAAGGATTTAGACAAAGATACCGCCGCCGTTTTGAAGTGATAGTCAAAGAGCCTGAATCGGTTTACCAATTGGTGAGTCGTAATCAAATGCCTGCAGGGATTGAAAATTACCTACCACTATTTTTTGATGAAGTCGCAACCCTATTTGATTACTTACCCAAGGAGACTCAACTTGTCACCCTTGGGGATATTGAAAAATCCGCCCGAGCCCATTTGCAGGAAGTCGAAACCCGCTACCAAGACAGACGAGTCGATCCACTGCGGCCACTGCTCGCGCCTAAAGAACTGTATTTACTGATTGAAGAGCTATTTGCAGCATTTAAACCACTGCCGCGCTATCAGTTTATTTCGCCCACTACCGAGTCGGTCGAGACAGGTAAAGCCACGGTTATCGATGCTAATCAACTTCCCGATATCAGTGCGAATCACAAATTAAAGCAGCCATTACTCGCATTACAAGATTACGCCCAAAATGCACCGCGGATGCTATTTAGCGCCGAGTCTGAAGGACGGCGCGAAGCCCTGCTTGAACTCTTAAGTAAAATCCAACTTAAACCCGCATTATTCAGCCATTTTGATGAATTTATTCAAAGTGATGCCAAACTGGGGCTTATCGTTTCGCCACTGTCACGCGGCTGTTTACTTAAGCTCAGTCCAAAAGATGCCGTGAGCATTATTTGTGAGACAGAACTTTTTGGTCACCGCATCTCCCAGCAGCGGCGCCGGGAAAAACAGCGCCAGATCAGCAATGATGCCCTGATTAAAAACTTAGCCGAACTAAAAGTCGGTCAACCCATAGTGCACCTCGAACACGGCGTGGCGCTATACCAAGGCTTAGTGACCCTAGACACGGGCGGTTTAGTTGCCGAATACCTGCAATTAGAATACGCCGGTGGCGATAAACTCTATGTACCCGTATCGAACTTACACCTGATCAGCCGTTACAGTGTTGGTGCAGATGAAGACGCCCATCTCAATAAACTTGGCAACGAGACGTGGGCCAAAGCCAAGAACAAAGCTATAGAGAAAATTCGCGATGTGGCGGCTGAACTGCTCGATGTTTACGCCCGTCGCCAGGCGCGTCCCGGCGAAAGTTGCGAGATTGACGAAGAGGAATATGCCCAATTTGCCCAAGGGTTCCCCTTTGAAGAAACCGTCGATCAAGAAAGTGCTATTCATGCCGTATTAGCAGACATGCGTTCCCCAATTGCCATGGACAGACTCGTGTGTGGTGACGTGGGCTTTGGTAAAACGGAAGTCGCAATGCGCGCAGCCTTTGTGGCCGTCAACGCAGGTAAACAAGTAGTTGTACTGGTGCCCACCACACTGCTTGCCCAGCAACACTATGAAAACTTTAAGGATAGATTCGCCGATTGGCCCGTTGTCACAGAGGTGATGTCGCGATTTAGAACGGCAAAAGAACAAACCCAAGTGCTCAAGCAGCTTGAAGAAGGTAAAGTCGATATCGTTATCGGCACCCATAAGTTACTGCAATCTGAAGCTAAATTTGAAAATCTCGGCTTACTGATCATTGATGAAGAACACAGATTCGGTGTACGCCAAAAAGAAAAAATTAAGGCGCTGCGGGCCAATGTGGATATTTTAACCCTAACAGCAACCCCCATTCCGCGAACCTTAAATATGGCCATGTCGGGCATGCGTGATTTATCCATTATCGCCACCCCACCCGCTAAACGCTTAGCAGTAAAAACCTTTGTACGCGAATCCGATCCCGCAACCGTGCGCGAAGCCATTCTGCGGGAAATTCTGCGTGGTGGCCAAGTCTATTATCTGCATAACAATGTCGAAAGCATTGAAAAATGTGCCCAAGGGATTATCGACTTAGTGCCTGAAGCTCGCGTTGTCGTCGCCCATGGTCAAATGCGTGAACGGGATCTTGAGCGAGTCATGTCTGACTTTTATCATCAAAGATTCAACGTGTTAGTCTGCACTACTATTATCGAAACTGGGATTGACGTCCCCAGCGCAAATACCATTATTATTGAGCGTGCCGATACCTTTGGTCTGGCACAATTACACCAACTGCGTGGTCGTGTAGGCCGCTCACATCATCAAGCCTATGCTTATTTGATGACACCACACCCCAAACGCATGACAAGTGATGCCCGTAAACGCCTTGAAGCCATTGATGCACTAGAAGATCTTGGTGCTGGATTTATGCTCGCAACCCAAGATTTAGAGATCCGCGGTGCGGGAGAACTCCTTGGGGACGAGCAAAGCGGCCATATTTCCAAAATTGGTTTTAGCCTTTACATGGAAATGCTCGAGTCGGCGGTAAAAGCGCTTAAACAAGGCAAAGAGCCATCGCTTGCGCAAATGCTCAACCAGCAATGTGAAATCGAACTAAGGATCCCAGCGTTATTGCCTGAGGCCTATGTGAGCGACGTAAATATTCGCCTATCCTTATATAAACGCATTGCAGGCTGCGAAACCCAAGAGGCACTCGATGAATTAAAAGTCGAATTAATTGATCGCTTTGGCTTACTACCAGAGGCGACTAAAAACCTCATGGAAATGACGCTCTATAAACATCAAGCAACTCGCCTAGGGGCGACTAAAATTGAAGTACACGCCAAAGGCGGCAGTATCGAATTTAGCCATGATCATGTGATAGATCCGGGTTTTATTATTGGATTACTCCAAAGCCAGCCACAAATCTATCGAATGGAAGGGCCGAATAAGTTAAAGTTCAGTCTTACTGCTGAAACAGCCAAAGATAGACTCGATGTAGTCAAACTCTTGCTTGAACAATTATCGCAACATCGTCTTGGAGATAAATAGTGTTACGTCAACTCGCGGTCTCTATCGCCACCCTCATTGCACTATCGCATAGCCAATTAGCCCACGCTGAGGCTTGGTTTGAAGTGGAAGTCTATATCTTCGAACGCAAAAGCCAATCAACCGAGCAATGGCCAGATACTCCCATAGCCACTCAGACGAATCGAGTCATTGACTTAATCTCACCCGTTGTCGGCCAAGCGGTGGCACCAATTGCCACGGAGTCAACACCTTGTACTTTAGTATTTGATGCTGAGGCCAATAGTCACTGTGCTGAAAACCTCAACACAGATGGCACCTCAAGCATCGATCCCTTAGCCAATATGTCAGACAGAGTAGAATACCGTTATCCCTCCGTGATACCCGCCCAAATTGGTAGCAATGGAACTCAATATGGCTCTGCAAAGGGAGAACCTATATTACTCTCGACGAGCCAAGGTAAGTTTTCAAGTATTATTAATAGCTTATCAAGGGAGCGGGGAAATCGCAGCCTATTACATATGACATGGCAGCAACCGATGCGTACTAAGAATGGCTCAGTGCCTATCCGTTTATTTGCTGGCAAAGATTTTTCAGGAACCTACCATTTTGACGGCCGAAAAATAGTGCAACAGGCTCTCAATGAGTCCATATCGAATACCAATGGCAGCACAGTGTCAGCACCGGAAATTTCCCCTGTATGGGAACTTGATGGCACATTAAATATCTATCTTAACCACTATTTGTATATTGAAACGGCATTAAATTTACGTAAAGAAGGTAGAAAAATGTTACCCGCGCCGACGGACGATGCGAATGTCAGTACGTCAGCTTCACTTACGGCCCCTAAGGTAATGACACCTTATTTAATGGCAATCCCACTTGAGCAAAATCGCCGAGTCAAAAGTGAAGAAATCCATTATTTAGATCATCCCGAAATGGGCATGGTGATCCAAATACGTAAGATGGCACAACCAAGTGCCCAACAACAAAACCAAAATGCCGAATCGATACAAACGGTTGGGCAATATTAAGCAAGCTCGTACATTGCAAAAACGAAAGTCAAATCAGTGCGCCAAAATTAATGCTTCATTTTTTGACTTAACACTGCACTGTTATTTAAGACTGTACAATGGAGAAGTCGAGGTAAATATCATCGCCCTCGTCTTCTCCCACAGTCACAGTTAATCCCTCGGTACAAGGTACACCCACCTCGCACCAAGCAATCAAATTATTCACCGCAATATCACTGCCCTGCGCTAACACTTCGACACTACCATCACGACAATTCGTTACATATCCCGTTACACCTAAGGCTCTGGCTTTAGTCAGCGTTGCATGACGACAACCCACAGCTTGTACTTTACCCGTCAAATTAATTAATACACGCTTCATCTCACGCCCCTTTTGCACACAAGCCTGTTATTGAATTAAGCATAGCCGCAATTATCCGAAGGCTAAGTGTTAACCTATGGATCTATAGAGCAAAAAACAAACAATATTTGAATTTACGCAAAAAAACAGCTAACAAAACTGCAGTTAGCTGTGTCGGGCGACATACGCAAAGGGATATCCAATAAATGGACAAATAAAGCAGCGACTTTGTATCATTTTGTTACAAAATAGCGAGAATCGCTACTCTACACAATAAATAATTATTTTCAAGAGTTTGAAAAATAAAACTATCCACCTTTAGGGAATATAATACTTTTAGTTGAAAATCATCTTAGGCTTCTGTCTATATTGTTCATATTTGAAAACACCCATGTGATCACAGTAAGCATCAGACTATTTTGATGCTTATACCAATCGTATTAAAGGTGAGATAGTGTTTATCTGGTAGGCTAATGATGACGAAACAAAGGGGTTGGTAATTGAAATGTCGCTATTCCACTTCAATCACGATCGGCGTACATAGCAAAAAAGTTAACGTAATTCCAGCAAAGGATATGCAAATGGCAAAAGCAGAAAACCGGCTCATCCGCCTGTCTCTTGATCACAAGTCCTGTTCAAGAGACAGAGCAAGTTCGTAACCCTCAAGGATTGCTTGCAATTTGAGCCATCCTTCCCAGAGCGTCTTTACTGATGCTCTTCCATTTCTTTTACTGTCTTTCCAACCACCAAGCCTTGCCAGGTGCTCATATGCCCATTTTGCAGTGGGTACTTCCTCTGGAGGTGGCGTCTTTATTCTTTTAAGCCAAAGTAACTTCCACGCTCTTGGTGACAAGATTTTCTCACTGCTAATGTCTTCGATTTGCTCATTGGCAAATTTCAATTGGAAGATCCTTACCGCTAAAAAGGCATAAATAGTCGCTAATCTATCTAAGTTATCTTTGCTCTGTACTCGAAGGTCTTCAACTCCGGTCCCTTCACTTTTCCAGACCTTATGATACTCCTCAATCAGCCAGCGCTTCTCGTAATAACCGATAATTTTTAAAGCATCTTCGGCACTGTTTACTGGCTCATTGGTCAGAATATGCCAATTGAGCGTCTTCTCTTCATCACCGACTTCGGAGCAACCCACATAGTTCAGAGAAATGGGGGAGCCTTTTTTGTTAGCCGGGGTTTTTAACGTTACTGCCGCATATTTAACATCCAGCGTGACTTCTCGAGCTTTACGACCGCCCCTTTGAGCTATCTGGATTTGGCGTTGTTTCACACTGTTAAGCTCTGATGCAAAATGATAAAGCTTATCTGAACCTTCTTCTATATGACGACTCATCATTGACCGCACAACAAAACGTTGTTGGTTCGCTATCTTGTAAAGGAGATAATCGTAGATGTCGGCTTCACGATCACAAACCGATATCACGTTAGCCATCGCGGTTCCTAGACGTGCAGCCATATTACGTGATGCACTTTCCCATTTATAACCTTCTTTTTCTTCGTAAGGTCGTTTTAAATTCTCACGGCGGATACCTCGAGTCTTGATGTCTCTGGTCCATCTGTGTTGTTCAATCAATCCAACAACGTCAAGAGTTTCAGGAGCAAACAACAAAATACTATGGGCAAGCAGACCTCGATAACGATTACCTTGGTTCACATGTCCTAAGTCCGCTCGAATAGAGCGATGCTTGTAGCTTAAGGTGGTTGTATCTTCAATAGCGAGAAGGAGGGGGTAACGGTGGGCTTGATTGACTGTCGCACGAAAACCGGCTTCAGCAATATCGTCTGCTGATACATTATCGTTTCGAATAAACCGGTAAGCGCCCTCCATACTTGCTGGTGAAGGTGACGATTTTACTACCGACTTACCGGGATGCTGAGCTAAGTCTGACGCCATTTTTACGAGCCTAGCCGTTCTTCTTGGGTCACCAAGTTTAGCATGACCAAATTGTTCTTCAGCCCAATCATTATTGCTTTTTATCATCTCAGGGAGCCTCAATTAAAGCCGTTAAAGATCTGATCGTGAGCCAAGAATTTAGTTCAAAAAAAATCCCTCATATCATATGAGGGACTTCTGTATAAAAGACAGGCTCATCCGCCGGTTTTTGCTTTATTACGCACTCACCTGATTAAGCGATAACGTGCTACTCGCTTATCATCTGACCATTTTGATAGCGATATTCGGATGACGGTTCACCATTAACGTAGTACACCAACCTGCCGTGCAGTTGATTATCAAGATACTCATCACTTTGCAGTAGGCTACCATCTTCGTTAAAGCTGTAGCTTTTACCTTGCAATTGACCTTTCTTATCATATTGCATCTGGCCTAATAAATGGCCGTTAGCGGAAAAGGCCTGCCAGTTCCCTACTTCGTGTCCTGCCTTATAGTTGCCATGCCATAGCTTAACCATGCTGTAGCTGCTTTCATCTTGTAGCAGCCATTGGCCTTCGCGCTGACCATTAACATATTGACCTTGGGCCTGCAATTGTTTATCAAAGCCACGCTGTAGATACGCGCCATGTAACTTTTCGTTTTTATAAAACGCTTGATGCATTACCGTGCCGTCTGTGGCGATTTCGCTCTGTTCACCATTAAGCTGGCCTTGTTGGTTAAACTGCTCATTACGGGTCGTATCAGCGTTTTGGGTCACCCACTTACCAACCTTTACGCCTAAGTGATATTGCCCAGTGACAAACCCACCAACTACGGCATTATCTTCGCGATATGCACCGTGCATTTTACCTTTGCGGTAGTTTATCCGTCTGATATAGCCATTCCAGCCATCACCGATATACAAACCTTCGTAGTGCCCCTCGAGTTGTTCTTCGCGTCCAATCAATTCACCGGTTGCAGTAAAACGCTGACGTAGGCTCCAATCTTTGACAGTATCATACTGATATTGATAGGTTAATACTCCTGTTGCATCGAAGCGTTTTTCAGTAGTCATCCGACCTTTAGCGAGGTGTTGCGTGTCGTTCTGGCTTACTACTTTACCAGTATCATCGTAGGTAATATTTTGAATTTCACGGCCATCCTTATCGTACAATTGTTGCGCTGCTAACTGCCCTAGTTGATCAAAACGCTGCTGGTTTCCCACCTGCTTATCATGCTGATAGTGTTTAATTTCTCGTAGCACATCTGCGGCCTGATAAATCAACACTTCACCGTGTAATTTCCCCTTAATGTAAAACTCTTTGGTGAATAACCAGCCTTCCTTTGTCCAATACAGTCGCTCACCTTCTCTTTTTCCTGCCACCATATTCACGGTTTGTTCTGGCTGACCATTGGAATGAAAGCTTTCATAAAGCCCTTCCATACCGTTAGCACCATAGGTTACCCGTGTTTGCAACTGGCCATTGTCAAAATAACTTTGCGATAAACCTAATTCAGCCCCATTCACGCGATGCTGATGATCTCGTAATTGGCCATTGGTATGGTAACTTTTCTGCTCACCATGCAACTGGCCATTCAGGTAGTGGTACTCTCCCGAGAGCGTTCCATCTTCCCAGTAATGCAAATGTGTTCCCTGATAACGCCCTTGTGCATCGCCACTGCCTTTGCGAGACAGTTGACCGTCGGGATAGAAGAACTCGAAATCACCGACAAGATAACTCTCGGCTAAATTAGGTCCTTTAACGCTACCCTTAAAAACCGGCTTATCCGTCTCCAGATAAAATAGCTGCACTGGCAACACGCCATTTTGCTCTGTTGCCGCTTGCTCCTGATAATAGATAGCTTCGCCCGGCACATCGCTAACCCGCCATAGTTCGTCGAGTAAGATCCGCTCCGCTGACAGATTAAATGACATCAAGAGTACTGATAATAGTAATAAAACTCTCATATCACCTCCTTAAGGTAACGGTGGGAAAGTGTTAACCCACTGTTTATTGACGGGTTCGCCGCTTATCGTCAAATACTCTATCGCGGCTGCACGCCCCGCCAGTACAAACCAGCGCTCCTCACGTAATACTTGCTGCAACGGACGCTGATAAAAATCATCGCTCTCATCTTGAATAGCAGGAGCTAGCGGTACATTCTGCGCATTTAAAAAACGATAACGGCGCATAAAATCGGCCACAGTTTGACGGGTATCAACATTCGGCAATTGCGTGATATCAATCAACCAGCTTTGCTCGGGTTGATACACTAGCGCTTGCCATTGAGGCGTACCTTTACAGGCCAAGGTGCTGCTGACATTGATATCGTAAAAATTGCGGCGGATCCCATCGGCGCTACTCAATTGGTACAGTACAGACTTATCCAACCCACCACCGAAACCCGAATTAGTGTTAGAGCTTATATTTGTCCATTGCAGTGTGTGCCCGTTTACCTTAGGTGCATCCACAACACTGAGCGTACACACCGCTGCCTGCTCTGAGGTTAACAACAAGCTGACACCGTACTTAGCCACGATTTGCGGCTCAAGTAAGGCGATATCGACAGGTGTGATAGCTTGCGGCTGATTATCATAAGCCGCATACATATCATCACGGTAAAGCAGTTGTTGCTGGACTGGTGGATACGCCACATTTTGCGCGTAATCTAAGGTCGGAATAAAACGAATATTTTTAGTCAGTTCGCCGCTGTCAGCCGCAGTATTCACATAGAGTGTCAGCGTTGGCGGCACAGCGGTAAAGGTAAACTGCGTGGTCGTTTCATATTGGTCAAATGACACCAGCGCCAACATATTTTGCTCTGCTGAAGTTAACCAATCCGGTCCAGTGGGCGGCGGTGAAAGATACTGCACCATAGCGCCTTCGGCACCATCATAATGCCTATATAACCAAGATTTGTCAGAACCTCGCGATTTCAATAAATAACTGAACGGCTTGTCGGGGAGCGGCGAGAGTTCCAGTTGTAAGTCTTCATACTGCAAGGTCACGGTTTTGCTGGGATCGGGTGTCAGGTTAAGTTTTACCAGTTTTGCGCCATGATAATGGGCTTTTGCGCGAAACTCAGTAACCTGCGTTAAGAGTTCATTCGGCGCATTCCAGCCGATAAGCAGATTTTGCTGAACGGATTGATAAAAACCATCCTGCTCTGGATAACTGTAACTGCCCACCTTACTCAGTTGCAGCGGCAGCACTGTGCCATCCGCACTGTGTGCCGTGATATCGGTTAAACTAAACCCACCTTCGGGTTTATAACCTGAAAAATCATGTTGATAAGTTAGATTCAACAAGTCATCTTGCTGGTAAAAGTAACCCGCATCATAGGCAAATACGACATCTTGGGTTAAAGCTTTATTAACGTCATCCAGCACAATGTCAGGCTGTTTTGGATACTCAAAGGCAGGGAAATCATAATCAAAACCCAAACGCTGCGTTAGATCACCCAGCTGGCGCTGCTGCGGCAACATAATGACATTGCTGCGCACTGTGCCTTTATAGCCGTAGCGCTCAAACGGCGCTTCCGCGACTAAGGCTAACTGCGCTAACCAACCCCGCTCACGCTCTAACATCAACTGACCGTATATTTTGGCTTGCTCACTGTCACTTTCAACTTTGGCTAACACATGCGAGTCTGTGACTTGTAGTACGGTAAGCTTGGCATTGGCGTGGCCTTGATAGGCAGGAAGCGCAACAACCGCCCCTGTTTTAGCGGGTATAGAACTTAGAAAGGCCGATGAACTAAAGAGCTTTTTCAGTTCCTGCTCAAGCTCTGCACCGCGCTCAGCCAACTGCGCTTGCCATACCGATTTGTTTAGTGCGCTAAATTCTTTAACGCTGCCATTGTCTAGATTTAACGTAAATTCAAATCCTTGCGAGAAAATAGCGTGCATTTCTGGATTACGATCGGCTCGTTGGCCACTGCTGACACCACTTCCTTGACCATCGCGCATGTTCATATAATCGACATGTACTTGAAACTGGCTGTTTTTGCCTGTTTCGAGGACCTTATAACGCAACAATTGATGTGAGCTGGTGTTAACCGTTTCGGTACGCCGACCATTATCTACAGTGATCTTGCTGGTGCTATAAAGCTGATACGAGCGTTCTTCCCCTTTTTCAGGTGTAAACTCAACATCAGCATCCCCAAAAGAACAGGCCGATAATAAACAGCATGCAACTACGCTAACCAAGTACTTCATGGTTATTCCTTGTATCTCAAATAGTAAGCGCCGCATTATGCCCTTTCGTGCCCAGTAAATAAAATGCTTTGGCTATTTATGCCTGTTCTGCACAACATACGAGTACGCTACTAAAACATCCTTTTTAGATAGTCACAGCTACTGCAATGCCAATCTTAGGCAAATTCTTAATGACGAATTCCCGCATAAAGAACTAATGCACAAAGCTAGATCTGCGGCATTAATTGTCATTGTTTACCAGTAACTCGCCGATTATTTTATTTAATAAGAAGTATCCCTATAGGCTCAACGGTGACATCTGCAGCACAAGTGTAAATGCCGCGTTCACATGATCAATGATGTTCCCGACATCATAGTGACATTTCCCATATCCCTATGGATCAGATGTGAAAGAGCGGTCATGTCGCCAACGGTCACTGTTGTAACAAAGCCAATCTTAACTAAGTTATTAATACACAAATCAGCCCTAAACAGCTTTGCCCCAAAGTTTGCTAGCATTTATTTAGTGAATCGAAAATTGACGAACTATTTGCCCTAACAGTTCTTATCGATGAACCTTATTTTTAGTGAGTCTTCATGAATAAGCGGAACTGGATGGGTATACAGTCATATTTAAATTTAGATGTTTTTGAGTGTTTTTACACTCATTAGTTTGCGCGTTTTTCCAGCCTAAAATTAACAAAACTCTTTAAAATCATTTATATATACTTTTCCAAAATTAGTTAATAGATTTGGAAAACGCGCATGCGCGTTTTTCCAGATGGTGTATTTGATAGAAAGCTGATAAGTTCTTTGCATACAGGTAGTTAACTGTGCGCGTTTTAACTGGTCCAACGAGGTAAACGCGCATGCGCACTAATAAAATGTTAACTGTAGAAACGAGCAATGAAAGAATCTGATGAGAAAGAAATGATGTTAAACGCCGTTGAAATCGCGAAGAGCATCATTGCGGGTGATACAGATCCTAATGCAGGATGTTCCAAGCTCGGCGAAATTAATAGAGATCTCGATTGGCCAAAAGAACTGTCAGCGTTTGGCCTTCTATCTCATGAACAATATGACCACGAAAATATTGGCATTACGGCGGAAGCTTGTATTCAGGAAATTATTGATGAATGTAAGAAGTTGGTTGCCAATTACAGTTAACAAGGCCAGGCACGGCGACGGCTTTTTCGTTGCGGCTTCGCCTTCACTACAAAGTCGCGCGTGCTAGCGGCGTTATGCAATACGAGGTAAGAAATGAACAAAGGAGTACTGACGTTTTACTGTGGAAAAATGGGATCAGGGAAAACTACAAAGTCTCGTGAAATCTCCCAAGAGCGAAACGCCGTACTGCTTTCAGAAGACGAGTGGCTTTCATCACTGTATCCGAATAGCATCAAGACATTGGATGATTACGTTGAATATTCTGGTCGGCTTAAGCCTCAAATGAAGAAGCTTGTTCAATCGATCTTGGTGTCTGGAGCTAACGTGGTAATGGATTTTCCAGCCAATACAATTCAGCAACGAGAATGGTTTAAAAGTATTTACTCAGAGATCCAAGCCCCACATGAATTATTTTACATCGATCAGCCAAATGAGACTTGCTTGGAGCAAATCGCAAAAAGGCGGATAGAACAGCCAGAGAGAGCGACAACTGATACGCAAGAGATGTTTGAGCTGGTTACCAAGTACTTTGTTGCCCCCACATCTGATGAAGGGTTCAACACAATCGTAATTGCGGAAAATGCATAACAATCGCAGGCACGACGACGGCTTTTTCGCTGCGGCTCCGCCTCCACTACAAAGCCGCGCGTGCTGCGGGCGATATTCCCAAGGAGAACTATGGAGCTTCCAAAGTTTAAATACCATCCAAATCCTATAAATACAGGCAGCATTGTCAAAAGTGGAGAAGTTTGTAAATGCTGCAACAAGAAAAGAGGGTTTATATATAAGGGGTCGATGTATACAAGGCATAGACCCGAGTACATATGCCCTTGGTGTATTGCTAACGGCGAAGCCAGGGAAAAGTTTGAAATTGAATTTTCGTCAATTATGCCAGCGGTAATTGATCCTAAAAATCCGATATCTATTAATTGCCCGGACAGCGCCTTTGAAGAACTGCTTTATCGTACCCCTGGGTTCTCTAGCTATCAAGAAATTGAATGGCCAAATCATTGCGAAGATTTTTGCGTGTTCCATGGAGTCGCCACTATCGGCGATATACAGAAGATCTCAAAAGAGGAAGAGGAGCGCCTGTATAAAACCACCTGGATGGACGAAGGCGAATTACGATCATGTCAAAACGGCAATCCTGAAGAGGAACTTCACTATTTTTTCAAATTTGTTTGTTTGAAATGTGGCGAAATAATGCTTCAAGTAGATCCAGACTAGAATATAATTTGAAACTTACTAATTTGAGCTAATGGTCTAACTCGGAATTGTCCAAAAGTGCGTTACGTATGTTTTTAAATCTACAGGTTACGCTAAAGCCAAAACGGTGAGCTAGGGTGATTGGCGAGACGACCGTCCGCCCCATGGCCGCTCATTGGCGTCCATGCCATCGCGGCATTTGTGAATCCTTTCACATCAGATGGGGCGGTCGAGCAGGACGGACTTGAACAACATCCTTGTTTAACTGCCAGTTCACCGTCTATGGCTCTCGCTCATAAGCTTAGAAACCCTAGATTTCTATTCACCGTGTCGGTGAGTCAATGCCATGGTAAGCCTATATACGTAGATACCAGCCAACACTAAATCCCTAAAACCAAAAACAAAAGTCGCAGCCATCCGAGACTACTTTCCTACACATTTAAGTCCAAAACCAATACTGTCGATTTTATAATCTAGAGCCCTCAATATGCCCTACTGAAATATATACCCATAGCCACACTCATATTCAGAGTCGCAATGTGCGCCACATGAAGTATGAAAGCCGAAACATAAGGTTAAATAGCCGATAAGATAAATCCACTCCCCTCTTCAATATAAAAAGAGGAGTGATACTTTTATATAATCGATATAAATCAAGCCAACTTAAAGGCTTTTATTTTGGGGAGATGTGCGGCGAGTTGGGGAAATTTGTGGGGCTGAACGTCATCCCATTCAATCGCATAATATTCACTTAATTCTTGGGCGTTTGCCTTACAATCTAAAACGTCATCATTCACCGAAAAAATACACATCGCTCTGTGAGTATTTTTCAATCTAAATTCAGAAACACACTTACTCGCAATATCGGCATATTCTTCTGGGCGGTCAATCTTGCCCTGCATATTATTTTCAGGGTGTAAGTTAGGATTAATCAAGACAGACTTTAAGCCATTTAAAAATCCAATTCGTTCGGCCCAATAAGCGCCTAGCCCAACGCCAACCATCAAAGGCGCGGGGTCGTCGGTATGCTGCATTTGCTTAGCGACTTCCTTGAGCAAATGCTGCATGTCGTGCTTAGGGTGCAAGGTGCTATAACTTAACAAACGCACATCAGGGTCAATAAATTGTAACTGCCGCATTTTTTCATGGTTACCTGGGCTAGTCGCATCAAATCCATGCAGATAGAAAATCATATCAAGGCCTTTAACCATTTTTAACAGTGAATTAACTAACCCTAGCAAAAGAGTGAACTCATACTTTGCGCTACATCAAACTTTTGCCTTTTGTGCCAAACAAATTTGTTCCGCCAATTGTTTTGCATTTTCCCAACGAGCCAGATTTTCTAGTGCCAGTGAAGTTTGATTAACATTGGGTTTTAACAAACTTGCAGGATGTAACGGTGCATTTTCAGGCCAACTAAAGCCATCAAGCAACGACATAACACCCGGATTATCATTACAGACTAAGATCATATCGCACCCTGCATCAAGGGCCGCTTGGGCTCGAGCGCGATAATCCCCTGCAAATGCAGCGCCCTTCATCCCTAAATCATCGGAGAAAATCACCCCAGTAAAACCAAGTTCCTGACGCAACACTTGCTTAAGCCAATAATGTGAAAATCCCGCTGGATGAGGATCGACTTTAGAATAAATCACATGGGCAGGCATAATGCCCGATAATTGCCCCTTAGCAATCAATTCCTTAAAGGGCAAAATATCCTTAGCAAATATGGCCTTCGCATCACGCTCATCAATAGGCTGGGCAATATGAGAATCCGCCGCCACACTGCCATGGCCGGGAAAATGTTTACCTACTGCGCCCATTCCCGCCTGAGCCATCCCGTCAATAAAACTATCTGCCAGTGCGATAACCTCGCTAGGATCCGCACTAAAGCTTCGTTTACCGATCACTTCACTAATGCCATTAAGATCAAGTACAGGTGCAAAGCTTAAATCGATATCACAGGCCAGCAATTCTATTGCCATTAAAAATCCTAACTCACAGGCCCAACGCTTAGCTAACGTCATATCACCTTTCGCCGCGGGTAAAATATCCCCCATTGCAGGAATAAGAGTAAACCCATCTCGAAAACGCTGCACCCGACCACCTTCATGATCGACCGCGATCAGAATTTCTGGGCGAATTTGGCGTATCTGTTGTACCAGACGGATTAACTGATCACGACTCGAAAAATTACGGGAAAATAAAATTAAACCACCCACCTGTGGATGGCGTAACATTTCAGCTTCTGCCTCACTGACATCTACAGACAGCAAATCCAACATCAAATAACTCATACTTATCCCTAAAAATATTCATTAATACTCAAAAAATAACCACAGTGTAGAGTGGCTACATGGTTCACATAAAATCAGAAAAAAGCGAACCATTCACCGTACGAGCACCATAAAAACCCTTAATTCTGCCCATAAATTAGCCTAGCTCTGTTTGACAGTTAAGCTCAGCTTATCCGAAGTATT
The DNA here is from genome assembly GCF_023159115.1 of Shewanella sp. JNE2. NCBI lineage: Bacteria > Pseudomonadati > Pseudomonadota > Gammaproteobacteria > Alteromonadales > Shewanellaceae > Shewanella > Shewanella sp. JNE2. The sequence continues at coordinate 2,423,873 of NZ_CP096169.1, forward strand.
TTAAATCAAAAAAACTAATGTGAATTGTCACGCTAATCTATGGGATACTGATGGCAAGAGTATTACACAAGCAGATTTAGCATGGAAGATGCGAGCAGATTGCCTGAACCTACGCAAGAAAGATAAGCGTACTTAAGGTGTCATACCGCGGGCAATCCAGTGCATTCAGACTAGAATAAAAATCGAGACACAACAGGACTTCTATCATGATTAGCGTATTTGATATGTTCAAGATCGGCATTGGCCCGTCGAGCTCACATACTGTCGGCCCGATGAAAGCGGGCAAAATTTTTATGCAAAACCTTGCAGACTCTGGACTCATGGCCCAAGTGGATGAACTAAGAGCTGAACTATTTGGCTCCCTCGGCCAAACAGGCAAAGGGCACGGCACGGGCAAAGCAGTGATTTTAGGCTTAATGGGCGAAGATCCTGAAACCGTCGATACCGACAGTATCGATGGCATTTTAGAACACGTCTCCAAGGATGAAACCTTAACGCTGCACTGTGGCAAAGTGGTTAAATTTACCCGTGAAAATGGCATCATTTACCATAGACGCAAAACGCTTCCAGCCCACGCCAATGCCATGACCCTATACGCCTATAGCGAAGATAAATGCATATATGAGCGCACTTACTACTCAGTGGGTGGCGGCTTTATCCTAGATGAAGATGAAATTAGCCAACGTAATGCCTCACCAGCCTCACAAATTGAATCGGCACCTTTTGATTTTGTGAGCGCGGCTCACTTACTGAAATTATGTGGAGAGCAAGGTCTCAGCATTTCTTCTTTGATGATGGCGAACGAACTGAGTTTAGCCTCTGAAGAGGAAGTCAAAGCCAAGCTGTGGAATATTTGGCAGACGATGAAAACCTGTATCGAGCGCGGTTATCAGAAGGAAGGCATTTTACCTGGTGGCCTAAAACTGCGTCGTCGTGCTCCTGCACTGTACCGTCGTTTGAAAGCCGAAGGCCGTAACAATGTCGATCCATTAACCGCTATGGATTGGGTCGATTTATTCGCCCTGTCGGTCAACGAGCAAAATGCCGCAGGTGATCGCGTTGTTACTGCGCCAACAAACGGTGCTGCGGGAATTATTCCTGCCGTTTTATGCTATTACGATACCTTCGTACAAGAAGTGGATATCGATGTCTGCGCTCGTTATCTATTAACTGCCGCTGCGATTGGTATTTTGTACAAGAAAAATGCCTCAATTTCGGGCGCCGAAGTCGGTTGCCAAGGTGAAGTGGGCGTGGCCTGTTCTATGGCCGCTGGCGCTCTGACAGAGATCATGGGCGGTACGGTTGAGCACGTTGAAAACGCGGCTGAAATCGGCATGGAACATAACTTAGGTTTAACCTGCGATCCTGTGGGCGGCCTAGTGCAAGTGCCTTGTATCGAACGTAATGCCATGGGCGCGATCAAAGCGATTAACGCTTCTCGTATGGCCCTACGCGGCGACGGTAACCATAAGGTTTCACTGGATAAAGTGATCAAAACCATGATGGACACTGGCAAAGATATGCGCAGTAAATACAAAGAAACCGCCAAAGGTGGTTTAGCGGTCAACATTGTTGAGTGCTAAGTGCTGAGTGTTAGTTCACTCTCGTTAATCGCTTAAATCGCACCATGAAAAATGCCGCAACTCAGTGAGTTGCGGCATTTTTTTTTAGCTAGCACTTGCCTCCTAAATCGCTATCGATGGTAGATGTTAGGCAACTGGCGTAACTAAGATTTTTTCAGGGAATACTGCGAAATAATACCCGCCCAAGCTTTTTCTATTTCAGGGATTAACCGCGTAAATGCCGTTTTTTCGGTAATCACCCGCAAATCATCTACCGCTTCAGACGTTCCCCATACGCTAGCATTTCCCGTCTCTTTCGCGGTAGATTCGGCAAGTCCATAAAGATATTCAGTCCGAACATCAAAAAATGCAGCAGAAACAGTCGTCGTTACACTGATCTCTTTATTCTTTAAGAAACCCAAAGACACCACATTGAGTGGAGCAAACTGTTGTTCACCCGCATGGAATGAAGTATCGAAGGTATAGATAAGTAAGATATCCGCTTTTAATCTCGCAGCAGCTTCTCGTAAGGATTTTATCGAGTCCAAATTCTCTGGGAGTAAAATGCGATTTAATGGCGCAATACCTGACACTTGTGGCATTTTAGCTAACCGAGCAAAGTCAGCTTCCGTCTCAACTTCGCGGGTCGTCACCACGCTATAACGACCTGTACCAAAACTGCTTACTCGATAGGATAAATAACCGGGAGCTTGAATACGCGCTACCGAAAGATTTGCAGGAAACACCGCAGCAGGCTCTTTGGACATAAGTAAGTTGATATCCGATTCAGCTAACGAACTCAGCTGCACACTACCACCTGGGGTGGTGTACGATGCACATCCCCCTAATATCAACAATGCGCCTAACATGGCAAGTTTAACGATCCTCATCAAATCTCCTTTAAATACGTTTCAAATCCCTAAATATTGAATACTAACTTACTGTTGATAAATGTTTTATTCAACCAAATTAATGTGCAGGCGTGACATATTTCTAAGCTATCAAACGACCAAGAGACAGTATTGGGTAAACAAAAGGCGCAGTGATAAAACAATATCACTGCGCCTTTTGTATCAATATTTTAAATGGGTTTAAGGCTTAAAGTACAAGCTATGGAACTTAAGGTGATCTTCAATAAAGCTCGCTATAAAGTAGTAGCTGTGATCGTACCCCGCTTGCATCCGCACATCCAAGGGATAACCCTTGGCATGGGCGATATCCACCAGCGATTGTGGCATCAATTGGGTGTCTAAAAAGCTGTCAGCTTCACCTTGGTCAATCAGTACTGGCACTTCGCTAATCGCGAGCTTAAGCAACTCGCAGGCATCATACTGGCGCCAATGTTCACGATTCTCACCTAAGTACTCGCTAAAGGCTTTAATACCCCAAGGTGCATTACTCGGATTCGAAATCGGGCTAAAAGCCGAAATTGAGCTATATCTGTGCGGATTACTCAGACCAATCACCAAAGCACCATGACCGCCCATCGAATGGCCGGAGATGGCGCGCTGAGTAGTGACAGGAAAATGTGCTTCAATCAAAGTAGGTAGCTCATGGACTATGTAATCGTACATTTTGTAATGACGATTCCAAGGTGCTTTTGTCGCATTGAGGTAAAAACCCGCGCCTAAGCCTAAATCGTAAGCTTTATCCGCCGCATCGGGCACATCGTCACCGCGAGGGCTGGTATCAGGGGCGACAATCGCCATCCCAAGTACTGCTGCCATGCGCTGTGCACCCGCCTTCTGCATAAAGTTTTCATCGGTACAGGTTAGACCTGAAAGCCAATACAGCACAGGCACAGGTTTATTCACCGCCTCAGGCGGCAGATAAATGGCAAAGCGCATCTCGCAGTTTAACGACTGAGATTGATGGCGATACTGCTTATGCCAACCGCCAAAACTCTTGTTACAACTGATATTTTCTATGGTCATACAAGTCCTTTTAAGCTCAATCTGTTAACGCTAGTCATAGCGTTTGTCTTCGCATAAGTTATCGCGCTTATCATCTGCTTAGTTTGCAACACAGCAGACAGATTTGCACCTGTCTGCCCGTTAGTCACATCAAGCTGAAGCATCCGTTTAGTGTGCAAAAACACTTATTTATCAAAATGGATCACGCTACGGATGCTCTTACCTTGGTGCATCAGCTCGAACGCTTCATTGATTTGCTCAAGTCCCATAGTATGAGTGATAAAATCATCAAGCTTAAACTCACCCGCCATGTAACGCTCAACGATGTGCGGTAACTCTGAGCGCCCTTTCACACCGCCAAAGGCAGAACCGCGCCATACGCGGCCCGTCACCAGTTGGAATGGACGGGTTGAAATCTCTTGTCCAGCACCGGCAACACCGATAATAACCGACTCGCCCCAGCCCTTATGACAACACTCTAAGGCGCTGCGCATCACGTTGACATTGCCGATGCACTCAAAGGAGTAATCCACGCCGCCATCGGTCATTTCAACGATCACCTCTTGGATTGGCTTATCCAGCAATTTGGGATTGATGCAGTCAGTCGCGCCGAGTTTTTTGGCTAACTCGAACTTAGACTCATTGATATCAATGGCAATAATGCGGCTAGCTTTTGCCATAGTGGCACCGATAATCGCCGATAAACCGATACCGCCGAGGCCGAAAATCGCCACGGTCGCGCCTTCTTCCACTTTGGCCGTGTTCATCACCGCGCCCATACCTGTGGTTACGCCACAACCTAACAGACAAATTTCTTCTAATGGCGCGCTCTTATTGACTTTAGCCAATGAGATTTCAGGCAACACAGTATATTCAGAGAAGGTCGAGCAACCCATGTAATGGAAAATAGGCTTGCCATCAAGATAAAAACGCGTGGTGCCATCGGGCATTAAGCCTTTACCTTGGGTCGCGCGAATTTTTTGGCACAGGTTAGTTTTGCCCGATAGACAAAACTTACATTCTCCGCACTCTGGGGTATAAAGTGGGATCACATGATCGCCCACTTGTACGCTGGTCACCCCCTCGCCCACTTGCTCAACGATACCGCCGCCTTCGTGGCCTAGAATCGCTGGGAATACGCCTTCTGGATCATCACCGCTCAGGGTAAAGGCATCCGTGTGACACACGCCCGTAGCCACAATGCGCACTAAGACTTCGCCCGCTTTAGGTAACATCACATCCACTTCTTCAATCTTAAGTGGTTGTCCTGGCCCCCAAGCAACAGCGGCCTTTGATTTAATAAACTGCGGTTTTTCGTTCGACATTGTTACGTCCCTTGAATAGGTAATAGGAGTAAGTCATTGGTGTATCATAAATTCAATTCAGGCCAAGCAAATTCTTGCGCCCATTGCACTGATGCTACTGAATAGGAGGATTGTATTTGTTTCTCAGCGAGAGACAATCTAGTATTCAAGCAATTCATTTTTACTGAGTAACAACAATGTATCTCTGGGACGGCATTTCTGAATTTGTCGCGGTGGCTGAGGCCGAAAGTTTTACCCTAGCGGCGCAGCGGCTGAATATCTCCACCGCCCACGTTAGCCGCCAAGTGAGCACCTTAGAAAACCGCCTTGGCACAAAACTCTTTTACCGCACAACCCGCAAAGTGTCGTTAACCGAAGAAGGCACGATTTATTATCGTCATTGCCGCCAATTACAAACTGGGTTAGAAGAAGCCGAGCGCGCCATCTCAAACCTAAAGGACTCACCCCAAGGCTTAGTCAAGCTCACGGCGCCCGTCGCCTATGGCGAGAAATTTATCATGCCGTTGCTCAATGATTTTATGGTGCAATATCCCAGCGTTGAATTTAGCGTCGACTTGACCAATCGCACCTTGGACTTGATTGAAGGCGGTTATGATCTGGCCATTCGCCTCGGAAAACTCGCCGATTCGAGTCTGATGGCCAAACCGCTCAGCAGTCGCACTCACTATGTCGCCGCCTCACCAAGCTATGTGGAAAAATACGGTCAGCCCCATACCTTATCAGAACTTAGCCAGCACAATTGTTTGATCGGTAATCATAATTACTGGCGCTTTGTAGAAAATGGCCGCGAACGCAATATTAAAGTCCGCGGCAATCTTAATTGTAACAGCGGCTACGCATTAAGGGATGCGGCACTAAAGGGCATAGGGATAGTTCAACTGCCTGATTATTATATTGAAGAAGATATTCAAGCCGGACGGTTACTCTCCTTCCTTGACGGTCACCGCGAAGCCAAAGAAGGCATCTGGGCACTCTATCCGCAAAACCGCCACCTGTCGGCTAAGATCCGCGTATTGGTCGATTATCTTGCCGAAAAACTCATCGAACAGGGTTAAATACTGTTTGAGCAGATTGATTAGTAGGTGGTAGCAGACAAAACGGCGCAAACTAGCGCCAGTTTTCCCGCAAAGTGTAATACAGCATGCCTAACGCCAGCGCTTGATTGCCGAACCATTCATTTAACGGAATGCGGATATGGCGCATGGTGGCAAACAAATCAAATTCACGCAATTGCCCGTCCATCGCATTGGCCATGATCTCAGCCATAATGTGCGATGTCGCCACTCCGTGCCCAGAATATCCTTGGCAATAGAACACATTAGGCGACACTTTGCCGAGCTGTGGGATACGGTTAATCACAATTCCTGCCATTCCGGCCCAAGCAAATTCGATATCAACGCCCTTTAATTGTGGAAACGTACGCTCAATCGCGGGCCGTAATTCCGCCGCCACATTTTTAGGATCGCGGCCGCTGTAGTTAGTCCCGCCGCCGAACATCAACCGTTTATCCGCGGTCAGGCGATAGTAATCCAACACAAAGCGGCAATCGTACACAGCCAAATCCTGCGGATTGATTTGCAAAGCGATCTCATCGGGCAGAATCGCAGTGGCGCAATTGCCTAAGGACGCCGGAAATAACATACCGCGCAGTTTTGGACGGGCGAGTTTATGGTAAGCATTACCGGCGATCAGCACACTGTTGGCGCGCACTTTTCCCTTGGCAGTGACAACAGTCGCCACATCGCCTTCTTCAATATCAAGTACGGGTGAGTGTTCAAAGATTAACGCCCCAAGACCTGCTGCGGCGCGGGCTTCACCCAGGCATAAATTAACTGAGTGCAAATGCATATTGCGCCGATTGACTAAGCCGCCGTGATACAAGGGCGAGCCTAAATAGGCGGGTATTTCATCGGCGGATACCAGCGTCATAAATTCACCCATGCCGCGGCGCTGCGCCTCATCATGCATCGCCCTAAGCTCCTGCATGTGCTTTGGCTGGTAAGCGGTTTGGATATGACCAAACTTTAAATCACAGTTTATGCCGTACTTAGCCACCCGATTTTTAATTATTTCGTGGCCGCGCCAACGCATATTCCACACATAATCTTCAGCTTCATTGCCGATTTGACGGCGCAGCTGTTTTGTCATCGCAACATCGCCAGACAAACTGCCCGTCACCTGCCCACCGTTGCGTCCGGTCGCGCCCCACGCAATTTTATTGGCCTCAATAAGCGCCACTTTGTAGCCCTTCTCAGATAATTCCAACGCCGTTGCCACGCCGGTAAAACCGCCACCGACAATCGCCACATCGACTCGAATGTCGCCTTCAAGCGCAGGATAATCCGACTCTTGGTCAATGGTGGCATTGTAGTAGGAGGCGCAACGCTCTGCTGGCATGGTCATTCCTTGATGTTGAAAGTTAACTGTTGAAAGTTGATGGCTGAAAGTGAGTGTTGAGTCTTAGTTCTGGGCTCTCAGTTCTTCTGGACACTCGTTTTAACACGGCATCATGCCGACGTTGTTTTATATTTTTTACAAGCGTTCAGAATTTGTGAGTATATCTAAGTTGAGATCGAGGTCAACACTGAATTGCGATAACTATTTGCAGGACATGACAAAGGGAGTTGAGCTGGCTGCAGGCTCCTTCTTGAAGAACCTGAAATGGAGGTGCTTGAGATGGAAGCTTCTGAAATGGCGGTACCTAAAATTAAGGCACTAAAATTAAGGCTTTAAAATTAAGGTACCTAAGATTAAGTTACCTAAGATAGAGACTCCGAATGTTAAGGCGCGGCTCATTTTATCTTTTAAGCCTTATACTTTTTGCTGGTTTAAGATAGGCTTGTGCGGCGTCATCCTCTTTTTATCTCAGCAACCTAGAGTCCATTATGCCACTATTACCACTTGTCCAATTGCCGTTTTCCCAAGCATGTGAAAACAACAAAGCGCCGATTTTAGCGGTATTAACACAAGCATTCTCACTCAACCAACATGTACTCGAAATCGGCAGTGGCACAGCGCAACATGCTGTGTATTTTGCAGCAAATCTTCCCCATTTAATCTGGCAAACCAGCGATCAGGCTGAATATATTGAGGTCATTACCGCAAGGTGTATGCATGAAGGCAAGCTACCCAATGCAGTGGCAAACCTACGCTTACCACTTAACCTTGATGTCACTGTGCCATGGCCAGTGGAGGGATTAACACCTGATATTGATGGCGTATTTACTGCAAACACTTTGCATATTATGAGCAAAAATATGGTTGAAGCGTTTTTTACTGGCCTTGGTCTGTATCTCCCCCAACTCAAGACCCTGTGCATTTACGGCCCCTTTAACTACCAAGGCGAATTTAGCAGTGACAGCAATCGCCAGTTTGATGCCTTTTTAAAACAGCGCGATCCCGCCAGCGGCATTCGTGATATTGAATGGATTTGCAGTTTAGCCAGCGAGCAAGGCCTAACGCTGAAGCAAGATGTGGCTATGCCGGCCAATAATCGACTACTGCATTTTGTCAAAGTGTAATGGGTTATCTCAGCGTTAAACAAATACGTTATAAGTGCTTTTGAGGAAATAGTTCGTGACTGATGATGAAATGATGGAAAATATTATCGGCAGAGAGAGGAAATTAAAAATGTCCTCCTTGAAAAGCATTCAGTTAATACATGGTTTGAAGTACCCTTCGAGGACAATATTCCAAATTATTAAGCAATTAATCTCCAGAATAAAAGTTTCTATAAATAATGCTAATCCAAATAAGGCCGTATAACACCAAAGAAATAAAAACGGCTGAAGACCCTAAATCTTTCACTCTGCCCGATAGTTCATGCATTTCTAAACTAATTCGGTCAACAACAGCTTCTAATGCTGAGTTTATTATTTCAACCAATAGTACTATCAACATAGCACCATTAAGTAAAACAAGTTGAATAATATCAGCTGCAATAAAAATACTGATAGGGAACATTATGAAAGCAAGCAGTAGCTCTTGTCTAAAAGCGGATTCATACCGATATGCCGCCTCAAAGCCTTGCATGGAACATCGTCCAGCCTTAATAATTCGTCCTACACCAGTACCATTAGGCTTAAAAACATCACTTTCCATCTCTATATTTCCTTTAATATTGATAATTATAGTTTAATTTTTACGACATGAGCTAAAGATATCCAATTCTTCCTCATATAACTTTGTGGATATATTGTGAATTCCCAAGACTGAATGAAACAGATTGTCCTGCGAAATAGGTTGTTCGCTTTTTGCTATCAAACACGCGGCACTTACTCGATTCGCAGCTTGATATTCATCCGAAAGCCAAAGTAAGAATGGGATATGTGTTTGTTCAGAAGGCGCCATAAAGTAAGGTGTACCATGCAAGTACATATTATTTTCCCCCAGAGACTCACCATGATCTGAAAGATATATCATTGCTGTGTTGTAGTTCCCCGACTGTTGAACTAAAAGTTCAATGACTTTATTTAAAAAGTAATCTGTATATAAAAGAGAGTTATCATAGGCATTTACAATCTCTTGCCGAGTGCAAGCCTGTAACTGATTGGTTTTACATACGGGAGTAAATTTTTCAAATTCTTGCGGATAGCGTTGATAATAAGCAGGCCCATGACTTCCTTTTTGATGTAATACTATAAAAACATCCTGATTAAGATTCTCGATCTTTTTATCTAGTTTACTCAAAAGAATTTCATCGAAGCACTCCTTATTATTACAAAATAATTCATCATTTTCTTTACTTAGCTCATCAGTTGGAATCCTATCACATACGCCTTTACAACCTGAATTATTATCTCTCCATAAAACATAAACACCAACCCTATTAAGAATATCTAATAGTCCTTCAAATGCTTTTGATTTTGAAGGACTATAATCTGTTCTTTCAAACTTGGAAAACATGCAGGGCACAGAGACAGCTGTTGATGTTCCACAGGAAGATGCATTTGTGAAATTGATAACATCTTGCTTTTCAAGATTTTGATTGGTTTTTCGACTATAGCCATTGAGTGAGAAATTAGCAGCTCGAGCGGTTTCACCTACCACTAAGACCGTCAAATTATGCTTTCCGTTAGCAGCTAATACTGTTACTTTTTCGGCGTCTAGAGCAATGGCTTTGAGAGCTTTTTTTTCAGAACCTAATACGTTAGAAGCATAGGTCGCCGTCGCATAAATAAAATTTATGGGATTTATCAAATGTCTGAAATGGCGATTATTACGAAAAAAAGAAGCATAATCTTGATAAAAAATCATTAGTATTAAAATTATCACTAACACGCTGCCGATAGCACTAATAATTCGGCCAAGTAATACCTTTTGTACAGAACTCTGTTTAATTTTAACTTGCCAGATAATAACTGATGGTACTATACCCAAGAAAATAACATAGACTATGAATTTAGTTGATAGTAGTTCAGCCACTTCAGACACATCGGTCTCAAATGTATTTTGCACCATATTCCAGTCAATCAAGACACCGTAAGTATCCATGAAGTAACTGGCACAAGCGGCAGACAGTAAAATAGCAACTGCAGTAGGTTTTTGAATATATGGAAGCATTGTAATAAGCAGCAATAGGTTAATAAAAGCAACTAAGAACACAAATAATGAAAGGAAAAAACTGATACTCCACAGAGACATAGAATAATGTACATGAAATACATTTTCCCACAGTGAAAAATTATAAAAAAGCACTAACGCAGTGGCTAAAACAAGACTAAAAACACTAGCACTTAAAGTAATTTTTTTGGGGAGATTCAATACAACTAGTGACCACTCCCGAATGAGCCTGACAGTAAAGAAAATAAACTGACTAACATTTTTATAACTGGCAAACATATCTCTTCTCGGAATCTATTTTAATGAGTAGAAATATGCCCGATCCGCTGCTCTAGTTATGTCATATGAATGTCCTATTATTGTATGTTACTGTCATTACTGTGTAATGAAGAATTGAAAGGAGTAATAAAAACGCGTTAAGGAAAACTAAGGATCGTCACTGTTTGATGTTTAGAAAATGGTTAATAACATAGACTAAAAAAGCCTAACCCACGGGCCAAGTCACTAGTATTCTGGCTCCACCATATTCACTACGATGGACGCTCACCTTACCGCTATGCTGGCGGGCTATCTGCGCAACAATAGCCAAACCTAAACCATACCCTCCGGTCTCTTTGTTGCGACTAGCATCAAGCCGAGTAAAAGGTTCGAATATATGTACTCCCTGTTTTTCTTCAATGCCGGGGCCATCATCATCAACCCATAACTTATACTGTAGACTGTCTATGCTGACGCCAATGACTATAGTCGTTCGAGTATATTTGTCAGCATTGCTCACTAAGTTACGTAATAACCGAGACATCAGTTGCGGCTCCATCGCCACCAATGAGTCTCTGGCAGGCAAACTCAAGCTTATTTCTGTATTAATTTCTGTAATGAGGTGCTTGCGCTGCTTCAGTAACCAATTTGAAATATCGATTTTTTCGAGCTTCAATAATGGTTCCGTGTTCTCAAGTTTTGTATAACTCAACAGTTCATGAACCATTTGCTCCATATCATCTATGTCAGCACTCATGCCTAACAAGTATTTATTTTTAAGGTTTTTATCTGATGTGCAAGCCATCATTTCTAATTGAAATCTAAGGCGGCCGATAGGAGATCGTAGCTCATGTGAAACGGCATTTATTAAGTTTCTTTGGCTTTCAAAAAGTCGCTTCAGTCGTTCTGCCATCGAATTAAATGCTGTACTAAGGTTCCCCAAAGCTAAAGCCCCTTCTGGGGCGCGAACATCAAATTCGCCCTGACTAAATGAATTGGCTGCATGTTCGAGCTTTACTAATCGGTATTGCATACCCAATACCCAAAACAAAGCGAAACCTAAAAAAATAAACAGAGGAAAATACTCAAATGCTATAGATATGAACTTAACCGCTTCGCTTTCTTTCATCGGGCCTATTTTTACAACCATATTGGGCGCAATTAGCCGAAAATGAAGATCTAGAGGAAAATAAGGCCAAACAGAAATACCCTGTTGGATGTCGCTAAGCTGGATCTCAGACAGTGTTAACTGTTCCAAAGGAATAATTTCTATTTGAATATTGGAGATCACATTTATATCTTGCAATAATATTTTCAACTCTTCACTAGCCTGAACTCGATATAATTCCTTAATTAACATGAACACAGCTTCGTAATCACGAGTTTTATCGTCTTGAATTTCCTCATAATAAAGACTATTGAAAAGCATTTCATTGCCTGCTGTACAAATAAAAAACAGGAAAATTAATGCTAGATACATCCTGATAAACTGTTTCAGTAAAAATTTACCAAAAATTTAGACTTGGCTGGTACGGGCTTAGACGGTATGAAGCTCTCACTATTCTGTATAAATTTATCGTCTTTAATCATTCACTTGCCACTGATCAGTAATAAAAAGATAACCTTTGCCACGCACGGTAATTATCCTACGGGGAAGTCCAACAGCATCACCCAGCTTTTTTCTCAATGAAACAATTTTGTTATCAATTGAGCGATCTAATCCATCATATTCAATCCCACGTAACGACAGACTTATGTCATCTCTCGATACTGGCTGCTCCGGATTACTAGCAAGCAACCATAATAATTCAAACTCAGTTTCCGTTAACTTAATTGACTCCCCTGCCAATTCAACTTGTCTGCGCCCCATATTAATCTTAAGGCTGCCAAAAATCAGTTGATCGTTATTGGCTATAAAAGTCTGACATGAAGAGGTTGCTTTTTTTCGTCACGACGTAACAACGCCCTGACCCTAGCTAGTAATACTCGTGGATGGATAGGCTTACTAACAAAATCATCTGCTCCCATCTCTAACGCTGCGACCTGATCCATATCATCACCACTAGCCGTCAACACCAAGAGTGCTCCTTGGTACCAAGCTTGTAACCTCCTACACACAGTTAAGCCATCAACATTGGGCAACATCAAGTCTAGAATAATAAGTTTTGGGAATAGTTTTTCAGCCAATTCCAGCCCTTTCTGACCATCATCGGCATGATGAATAACAAAACCTTGCAGGCCTAAATAACTTGTTATTAATTCGGCAAGTTTAAGATCATCTTCAACAAGTAAAATCGTACAAGGTTGTTCATTACTCATAAGCTTTTTTTGCCAATTTAGTAGCTAAAAATCATGGGTTGTGACAATAAACTATTATTCTTACTAAGTAAAAGGTCAGTAAATACCATGACAATCCTAGCATGAGTGAATATAAGCAAACACTAAGATCCTAATAGTTAAAGTAAAATGCCAGCTTGTGCAATTTTCAAATACATTTTTATCCACTTTCAACACCCCAACAAAAATGCTCAATAGCTTTGTTTAGTGATAACCCTCTGCCTTTCACAAAAACGCATAAATATTCTCATTTAATCCAAATTGGCTGTTGCAAAGGCTCATAAAAGCGGTTAGTTTAAATCCACTTATACGGATAGACACCCGTAGCAACGAATTAAACGCTTCACTGTAATTAGAACGGTTAAGCGATAAATATAAACAAATAACGAACAAAGACCGAGAGAGTAAAATGAGCCCACTACTGAACGCTATCCACCACCATCACCACCATATGCGGTAGCCTTCGGACGCTCACTGCCGGAGGACTATATCCTTCTGGCGGACTGATTCAAGATGATCAAAAACCCCTGGAAGGAATTCCGGGGGTTTTTGCATTTAGGCACTAATTTTGAATCTTTTAATTTTGATACTTTTGAGCGAGATAACACTATGACTGAATCGAACCGTTTACGCATCGCCATCCAAAAATCTGGCCGTCTTTCAACTGACTCTCAGCAACTGCTAAAAAGCTGTGGTGTTAAATTTTCCATTAATGAACAACGCCTTATCGCTCACGCTGACAATATGCCTATCGATTTACTGCGCGTTCGTGATGACGATATCCCAGGATTGGTGATGGACGGCGTGGTCGATATGGGGATCATAGGTGAAAACGTGCTCGAAGAGGAACAAATCGAGCGTCAAACTCTAAACAAACCCGCAGAGTGCCTCAAACTGCGTCAGTTAGATTTCGGTTCGTGTCGCCTCTCGTTAGCCGTACCAACAGAATTCAGTTATGCCGATGCCTCCTCTTTAGAAGGATTACGCATCGCCACTTCTTACCCGAACCTTCTGCGCCGTTTTATGCAACAAAAAGGCATAACTTATCGCGACTGTATGTTAAAAGGCTCGGTTGAAGTCGCCCCGCGTGCCGGCCTTGCCGATGGGATTTGTGATCTCGTATCGACGGGCGCCACCTTAGAGGCCAACGGTTTATACGAAACCGAAGTGATTTACCGCTCTATGGCCTGCATCATTCAATCGACCCAAACCCAATCGCCGACTAAACAAGCACTCATAGATAAAATTCTATCCCGCGTCAATGGCGTTATCCGCGCGCGAGAGAGCAAATACATCCTGCTGCATGCGCCAACTGAAACCTTAGATCAAATCGTCGCCCTGCTGCCCGGCGCCGAAAACCCAACCGTATTGCCATTAAATGATGATACTAACCGCGTTGCTATCCACGCCGTCAGTACCGAAGATTTGTTCTGGGATACCATGGAACAGTTGACCGCACTCGGTGCCAGCTCGATTCTGGTAATGCCAATCGAAAAAATGATGGGGTAATGTATGGAAATCCTAACTTGGTCAACCTTATCCGCCGCCGAGCAGAAAACGGCGCTGAAACGCTCGCCCTTAATTGGTGATAGTGGCTTAGAGCAAAGCGTTCGCGCCATTCTCGATGCGGTAGCGACGCGGGGTGATGCCGCCATTGCCGAATTTAATCAAAAGTTTGATGGCTTTGATAGTGCTAAGATTGGTGAGCTGCGCATGGGCGAAACCGAAATTGCCGCGGCAAGCGCACGGGTATCGCCTGAGCTAAAAGCGGCGATCGCCAAAGCCATGGCGAACATAGACGTGTTTCACAGCGCCCAGCAATTTCGCCCGATTGATATGGAGACCGAGGCTGGAGTACGCTGCGAGCTACGTAGCGAACCAATTGAAAAAGTCGGTTTATATATCCCCGGTGGCAGTGCACCATTAATTTCTACCGTGATGATGCTCGCCCTGCCCGCCAAGATCGCCGGCTGCGAACAAAGAGTATTAGTCAGCCCACCGCCCATCAACGATGCCATTATCTATGCCGCCAATGCCTGTGGGATCACTGAGATCTATCAAGTAGGCGGCGCGCAGGCCATTGCGGCACTGGCATTTGGCACAGAAACTATTCCCGCGGTCGATAAGATTTTTGGCCCAGGTAATCGCTACGTGACTGAAGCTAAACGCTTAGTGTCACAGGATGGCCGCTGCACTGTGTGTATCGATATGCCAGCCGGTCCTTCTGAAGTGTTAGTGATTGCCGATAGCGACGCCAATTGCGAATTTATCGCCGCCGATTTGCTTTCGCAAGCAGAGCACGGCCCAGATTCACAAGTGATTTTAGTGACAGATTCGCAAGCTATCGCCGATGGCGTGAATGACGCGCTAACAAGACAGCTCGCTGCCCTGCCGCGTTGTGATATCGCGGCAACGGCGCTCCTCAGCAGCCGCACTTTTGTTGTGGACGATATGCTACAAGCCGCGCAGGTTTCCAATCAATATGGGCCTGAACACTTGATCATTCAAACGCGCTTTCCACGTGAGGTACTGAAAAACATTCGCGCCGCGGGCTCGGTATTTTTAGGCGCTTATACACCTGAATCTATTGGTGATTATGCCAGTGGCACCAACCACGTGCTGCCGACCTACGGTTATAGCCGCGCCGTGTCGAGCCTGTCATTAGCCGATTTTAGCCGCCGCTTTACCGTGCAGGAACTCAGCGCTAAGGGCTTAATCGGATTGGGGCAAGCGGTCATGACGTTAGCCAGTAACGAATTGCTCGATGCGCACAAAAATGCCGTCGCCATTCGTCTAGCTAGCCTAGAAAAATGATCCGCCTAGATCTTAAGTGATTAGCCCTTAAGTTTATAAAAATAGAGCTGAGTGAAGAAAATGAGCCAAGTAAGCAGCATGGAAAAGACAGCAGAACCTACAGTATTAGCGCTAAATTTAGCCGAGCGTTTAGCGCGCCCTGAGTTACTGGATTTAACGCCCTACCAGAGTGCCCGCAGACTAGGCGGTCGTGGTGATATTTGGATCAATGCCAACGAATCCCCCTTCAATAATGTCGATACGGCAGCGCTCGATTTATCAAAATTGAATCGTTACCCAGAATGTCAACCGCCGCAGCTTATCAAGGCCTACAGCGAGTACAACGGTGTGAGTGCCAGTAAGATAGTTGCCAGCCGCGGCGCCGATGAAGCGATTGAACTGTTAATTCGTGCCTTTTGTATACCTGGCGTCGACAGCATTGCCTGCTTTGGCCCAACTTACGGCATGTATGCCATCAGCGCGAACACCTTTAATGTGGGCGTTAAAGCGTTAAATCTCAGCGCGGAATATGGCTTGCCGTCAAGCTATGCCGAGGACGTTCGCGGCGCAAAACTGGTGTTTATCTGCAATCCCAATAATCCGACCGGCACTGTGATTGACAAAGCCATTATCGAGCAAGCAATTAAAGCCTTGCCCGACGCGCTTGTAGTCATTGATGAAGCTTATATTGAGTTTTGCCCCGAATACAGCGTGGCGGATTTGCTGGAAAGCTATCCGAATCTAGTGGTACTGCGCACCCTGTCAAAAGCCTTTGCACTTGCCGGCGCACGCTGTGGTTTTATGCTGGCAAACGAGGCTGTGGTCGAAATCATTATGCGCGTGATTGCGCCCTATCCGGTGCCGCTGCCCGTGAGTGAAGTCGCCACACAGGCGCTATCGAGCGCAGGCGTTGCCCGGATGAAAATTCAGGTAGAAGAACTCAATCAACAGGGTAAAAGACTTGCAGCGGCACTCAATCTTTACTGTGAACAATGGGGCGGCAGAGTACTAACTCCCCATGGCAACTACGTATTGGCTGAATTTGATGATGTCGCCAAGGTCGCGGCGTTACTGCAAGGCAGTGGTGTTGTCGCCCGCGCCTACAAGGACCCAAGGCTTGCCAAAGCGATACGCTTTAGCTTTAGTTCAAAGGCGGATACCGATCGCTTAGTCGCCCTTTTTGAGTCACAACGAGTTGAATAATAAAACGAACTATATTTTAAGGTAGCGCCATGAACCCACAATTTATCCCAAACGTTGCACAAAAAATTCTGTTTATCGACCGCGATGGCACCTTGATTGAAGAGCCCATCACCGACAAACAGGTCGATAGTCTAGCGAAATTAGTGTTCGAGCCACAGGTGATCCCCGCTTTGCTACGTCTGCAAAAGGCAGGGTTTCGCTTAGTCATGGTCAGCAATCAAGACGGCCTTGGCACACCGTCTTTCCCGCAGGAAGATTTCGACGCGCCCCACAATATGATGATGCAAATCCTCAAAAGCCAAGGGGTTAACTTTGAAGATGTGGTGATTTGCCCACACTTTAATGATGAAAATTGTAGCTGCCGTAAACCTAAGCTTGGGCTAGTAAAAGACTATCTCACCCAAGGCTGCATCGATTTCACTCAATCGGCGGTGATTGGCGATCGCGAAACCGATGTGGAACTGGGCAATGCCATGGGCATTAAAAGCCTTAAATATCAACGCGAAACTTTGGGCTGGAACGCCATCGCCGATGCGCTGCTCAATAAAGGCCGCACCGCAACGGTCGTGCGCACCACCAAAGAAACCGATATTCGTGTGACTGTGGACCTCGACAGTTCAGTCAAAGGAAAAATCGACACTGGCATTGGCTTTTTCGACCACATGCTCGATCAAATTGCCACCCACGGTAATTTTAGAATGGATGTGAAAGTCGATGGCGATCTGGAAATCGACGATCACCACAGCATTGAAGACACGGCACTGGCTATAGGTGATGCCCTGCGCCAAGCGCTCGGTGACAAACGCGGTATTGCTCGTTTCGGCTTTAGTCTGCCGATGGACGAAGCCAAGGGTGAATGTCTGCTGGATATCTCTGGTCGTCCTTTTATCAAGTTCTCGGCCGATTTTGAGCGTGAGCACGTTGGCGAAATGGCCACTGAAATGGTGCCGCACTTCTTCCGATCCTTTGCCGATGGCCTGCGCTGTACGCTACATGTGTCGACGCAGGGCGATAACGATCACCACAAGGTTGAAGCCCTGTTTAAAGTGCTCGGCCGCGCGCTGCGCCAAGCGGTTAAAGTCGAAGGCGATATTCTGCCATCGAGCAAAGGCGTGCTTTAAGGCATCAGCATAAATCGTTTAAGAGGTTAGGATGCAACAAGACACTCTATTATCAGCTGGCCAGCAATTAGCAGCAAATGCATCACCAGATGCTGAAACCGTCATCATAGACACGGGCTGTGCCAATTTAAACTCAGTACGTTTCGCCTTCGAGCGTTTAGGCGCTAAGGTATTGGTCACAGAAGATAAAGCCAAAATCAAAGCGGCAAAACGTGTGGTACTGCCGGGTGTAGGTACGGCGGGAGCCGCAATGGCGTCCTTGTATGAAAAAGGCTTGGTCGAACTCATTCAAGGCCTGACTCAACCTGTACTGGGCGTATGCCTTGGCATGCAAATGTTGGCAGCAATTTCTAAGGAGCGCGGCGGCAAAGGTCAAGACTGCGAATGCTTAGGCATAATCCCAACCGACATTTGCGAGCTGGATACCCAGTTACTCAAAGCTGAAGGCTTACCTTTACCGCATATGGGCTGGAATCAACTTAAGCTAACGACAAACTCACAAGGAGCCAAAAACCCGAATGTTCACCCGCTATTTGCGGGCATTGAAGATGGCAGTTATGTGTATTTCGTCCACAGTTACCGCGCGCCGTTGAGTGAATTTACATTAGCCCAATGTACCTATGGTGAAGGCTTTAGCGCCGCCATCGGCAAAGGCAACTTTATGGGCGTGCAGTTCCACCCCGAAAAAAGTGCCGCCGTGGGCGCGCAAATTCTGCGTAACTTTTTACAGATGGACGAGTTACTGATGAACGAAGCTGTGATGAACAAAGCGCTGCAAAGCAACTCTGCGGATGGCCAAGCTGGTGTAAAGAAGGCTGACCAATGAATAAATTACTCAATACAAAAGAAGTTATTAATGAACCACTTATAAATAAATCAATCGGGGATTTAAGATTATGATTATTCCTGCGATTGATTTAATTGATGGCAATGTCGTCCGCCTTTATCAAGGCGATTACGGTCAGCAGACCACCTTTGATTTAAGTCCTTTGGCGCAGTTGCAATCCTACGAGGCACAAGGCGCTAAGTGGTTGCATATCGTTGATTTAACGGGTGCGAAAGATCCCGCGAAACGCCAAACTCGCCTTATCAGTGAATTAGTGGCGGGACTAAACGCCAATATTCAAGTGGGCGGCGGTATTCGTACTGAAGAACAAGTCACTGAATTATTAGCTATCGGTGTAAAACGAGTGGTAATTGGCTCACTGGCGGTGAAAGAACCTGAGTTAGTCAAACAATGGTTTATCAAATACGGCAGCGAAGCGATTTGCCTCGCGCTCGATGTCAATATCAACCAGAGCGGCGAGAAAATGGTCGCCGTATCCGGTTGGCAAAGTGGCGGCGGTAAGAGTTTAGAATCCCTTGTAGAAACCTTTAGCGCTGTCGGCTTAAAGCACGCGCTAGTCACTGACATTAGCCGTGACGGCACGCTAACGGGCGCCAATACCGCGCTTTATCAAGAAATTGCAGCAAGCTTCCCAAACATCGCTTGGCAAGCCTCCGGCGGTATTGCGACTCTTGAGGATGTTGCCGCCGTGCGAGACAGCGGCGCTGCAGGCATCATTATCGGTAAAGCCTTGCTTATCAATCAGTTTAACGTGGCGGAGGCAATCCAATGCTGGCCAAACGACTAGTCCCCTGTTTAGATGTAAAAGACGGTAAAGTAGTGAAAGGCGTGCAGTTTCGTAACCACGAAATTGTCGGCGATATCGTCCCCTTAGCCGCGCGTTATGCCGAAGAAGGCGCCGATGAACTAGTGTTTTATGACATTACCGCCAGTGCCCATGAACGTGTGGTCGATAAATCTTGGGTGAGCCGCGTGGCGGAGCAGATTGATATTCCCTTCTGTGTGGCAGGTGGCATTAAAACCATTAGCCAAGCCCGTGAATTATTAGCCTTTGGTGCGGATAAGATTTCGATTAACTCGCCCGCCTTAACCGATCCGAGTTTGATCTCACGCCTGCAGGACGAGTTTGGCCGCCAATGTATCGTGATTGGTATCGACTCCTTTTTCGATGCCTCCAGCAACAGCTATAAAGTAAAGCAATTTACCGGCGATGAAGCGGCGACTAAGGACACGCAGTGGTTTACCCAAGACTGGGTTGAAGAAGTACAAAAACGGGGTTGTGGTGAAATCGTGCTCAATGTGATGAACCAAGACGGCGTACGCGGCGGCTATGATATCAAGCAGTTAAGCCTTGTTCGTGCCATCTGCGACGTGCCGTTAATTGCCTCAGGCGGCGCTGGAACTATGGCGCATTTTCGCGATGTATTTATTGAAGCTAAGGTCGATGCGGCGCTGGCGGCGAGCGTATTCCACAAGGCGATTATCAACATTGGTGAATTAAAAGCCTATTTAGCGGCCGAAGGGATCGCGATTAGACGCTAGAGCGGTTCTAGGTTCTAGGTTCTAGGTTCTAGGTTCTAGGTTCTAGGTTCTAGGTTCTACAAACAGATTAAGAGTGAATACTATGTCAACGCAAACAAACACTAAGTCGGATTTTAGCGAGCTGGATTGGAATAAACAGGATGGGCTTATTCCTGCCGTTATCCAAAACCATTTATCGGGCAAGGTATTAATGCTCGGTTATATGGATAAAGCCGCGCTGGAAAAAACCTTGAGCACAGGTGATGTCACCTTTTTCAGCCGTTCAAAACAGCGCTTATGGACCAAGGGTGAAACCTCTGGCAATACGCTAAGATTGGTCGCTATCGATAAAGACTGCGACAACGACAGCCTGTTAGTGCAAGTGATCCCCAACGGCCCAACCTGCCACAAAGGCACCGAAAGTTGTTGGTTAGATGACAATGCGCACCCCTTTTTGAACAACCTCGCCAGCCTTATCACCTCGCGTAAAGGACAAAGTGCCGATTCCAGTTACACGGCGTCATTATTTGCGCGCGGCACAAAACGTATCGCCCAAAAGGTCGGGGAAGAAGGTCTTGAAACCGCCCTTGCCGCCGCGACCCTCGATAAGGAAGAGCTGGTTAACGAAGCCTCAGATCTTATCTATCACTTGCTGGTATTGCTTGAAGATCAACATTTAAGCCTCAGTGACATCACAGCAAACTTGCTGGCAAGACATCAAAAGGCGCTGCAGAGCAAAGCATAATCTGCTTACTGTTCCTGATGTCTTACTATCGATTTTACCGCTAAAAATGCCGCCCGCTTAAATCAAGTCGGCGGTACTTTTTATCGCGCGATTCCCTCAAGTGCCATTGCCGCAATGTGATCAATAAATATCTTGCGCCTTAATCCTGTGACAAAAAATAATCAAAATACTGTTGTAATGGTTGACAAGTACAGTTCAGTTCCCTATGGTAACCTCCGTTGCCGTTAGGTTATTAAGGCAAGGTATCAAAACACTTATCCGTTTTTACTCAACACACGCTAAGGCAAGTTTTATGTGTTTCACACCCTTTTATTATCCCTATCTGTAGCCGCAATGGATATTGTTTGGGTATAAAATAGGCACCTCGCCTGACCTTCCATTGTGGCCATATCCTTTCGGATCCACTGAGCGCCACTGTCTCATTTGCTTAAATCATTTTGTGCTTGAATCATTTCATCATTGAATCGCATCAAAATCCTTTAAGACAGTTGCTTTCGGATCAAGTCTTTAGCTCTTTTTTCTTGCGACACATTTTTGAGATCATGTTATGACACAGAATAAAATTTTCGGCAGCTTGCTGCTAATCGCAGGCACCACAATCGGCGCGGGTATGTTAGCTTTGCCTATCGCATCGGCTGGACTCGGTTTTGGCACTTCCTCCGCTATTATGCTCATCCTATGGGCGCTGATGGCCTACACGGCGCTGCTAATGGTCGAGATCCACCAATTCGCCCCCAGCGATGCCAGTCTTAATCACTTAGCGCAGCGCTTATTGGGTCGTAAGGGCCAGTTGATCGCCAATAGCGCCTTGATGTTTTTACTGTACGCCCTCTGCGCCGCCTATATTGCTGGCGGCGGTGAGCAAGTGAACCAAAAGCTGAGCACTTGGCTAGGGTTAAGTTTGCCACCGCAGGCGGGTGCAATCCTATTCACCCTGCTGGTTGGCGCCATTGTGGGCATGGGAACCCACTGTGTGGACCTTATCAATCGCGGTTTGTTTGCCCTTAAGCTATTGGCATTACTGCTTATGTTGGCCTTATTACTGCCGCAGGTTGAAAGCCCACATTTGCTCGAACTCCCGCTCAACCAAGGCCTGATTATCTCAGCTATTCCGGTGATTTTTACCTCCTTTGGATTTCACGGTTCTATTCCCTCTGTGGTGCGCTACTTAGGCGTTGAGGTCAAAGCCCTGCGCAGGATCATGCTGTTTGGCTCGGCTTTGCCATTAGTGATTTACCTTTTGTGGCAACTAGGCAGTCAAGGCGTATTGAACCAAAGTCAATTGCTCGAAAACCAGAGTTTATCGAGCTTTATCAATCGACTGGCGAGCGTGCTGCACAGTGAATACTTAAGTAGCGCTATTAGTCTGTTTGCCGACCTCGCCCTTGCGACCTCGTTTTTAGGGGTAAGTTTAGGCCTGTTCGATTTTATGGCCTCAAGCTTAAGGCAAGAAGATAATGCAACAGGTCGCAGCTTAACCGCGGCTATCACCTTTTTACCACCCTTAGGTTTTGCCCTCTTCTACCCCCAAGGTTTTATCACAGCGCTGGGTTACGCGGCGATTGCGCTGGTGATCCTCGCCATCTTTTTACCTGTGGCCATGGTGTGGACACAGCGCCAGACAAGGGATGCGGCCAATATGCCGACGGGATATCGGGTCGCGGGCGGCAAGTTTGCCTTAATGCTCGCCACACTTTGCGGAATTGTGGTGATCGCCGCCCAGATATTTAGCTAGCCGCAATTCACTCACCAAGAGTGAGTGAACTAAAAGTTAGCTAGCCCGAATAACAGATTAAGTACAAGAGCCTGTAAAACCTCAACTATTGACATCAGGCTCTTGTCTATTCAATGATCCTTTCACATTAGTCAGCTAGGTTCTTGAGTGTTAAACTCGCTCTGATGCTCGTGTGTGATACGATAGCTTCAAAATAAAAGTATCTAGGTAAATACAGGTTAGTGTATTTTTGCGCAGCTAAGGCACGAGTTTAGTCAGGGCTCAGTGAATAAGGATAGAAGTCGAACCCAATGCCAATCCACAACAAGCCAAATCGCCGGAAATTCCCACTAAAAAAGACCCTATTGGCGACCAGCTTAACGGGTATCTTGGCGAGTGTGGCGTTAACCGTTTGGATTGTGAATACCCAGACTGAACAACTCATCATTCAAGCGGCAAATTTTGCCCTCGCAGGCATGGACAGCGAACTGATTGACATTGAGTTAGGGAAAAGTCAGTTAGCACATTGGCGTATTACCTCTGCTAACCTTAGGATACATGACAGCCATATCAGGCTTAATAACCTGAATATCCAGCTAAAACTGGACTGGCCGCAGAGCTTTGCCGAGCTGAAACAGTTTAGCCAAGTCTCTTACCTCACTCAAAAAATCACCCAAATCTCCACAGGTGATATTGAAGTCGAGTTAGGGCAGTCGCTATTTTTACCTAATCGAAATACTATCGATGAACAAGGCCCCGCCTTAGCCCTAGATATCAAATCATTGCCACTTATTGATATAGGTAAAACCAGCCTAATTCTCAAAGCCCACCATCTCAACACCCAAAATGATTTACCCGCCTATCGTTTGGTGATGGACAAGTTGAGCCTCAACGGCGCGGGGGAAATCAACAGCGAATTTAGCCATGCAGGTGAAAGCATCGCCAAACTTAAAGCAACACTCGAAGCTAACAAGTGGCAACTTGCGAGCGAAATTGCACTCGCGCCGCTGCTTGCGAGCTTGCATCAAATCAGCCTGAGGCAAGCGCAAGACAGTGTACTTAGTCCGTTAACTGAACTTGATAATGAATGGCAAGCGTTAGCGATTGATCTACAAGGTCAATTGGTGTCCAACAGCAGTATCACTTTAACCTCAGGCGAACTTATCAGTGAGCATCAATTAATCGATCCAAAGCTGACCTTTAATCAACTGGCTGCACTAGAGCTTGTGCCAAAACCTAAGTTAGCATTTAACATTACCGGACATTTAGCTGAGCTTGACCTCAGCCTTGAGCCCTTTACCTTAGCGGTAAATCCCAATGCAATGCAGCAACAGCGATTAATGCAGCTACTCGATGCGTCCCTGGCTAATCCTTTAACTCAGCCTTCGTCTCCATCGACAACCAAGCCCGACTCTGAGCAAGCGCCAGATCAAGTTGCAAACCAAGTAACTGGTCAAATAACTAAGCTGCTATCTGGGCTTAAAAGCACAGATACACCAGTGGGATTATCGCTGACATTGCCTGAAACCCTGCATTATCCACTGACTCACATTCAGCAAGATACACAGGCAAAGCCTAGTGCGGATAAGCCGTTTATATTTTATCTTCCCCGAGTTCAACTAACAACATTAGGCAGTAAGCTCGATGCGCAAATCGATTTAGCCAATGTTGAAGTGGTTCAGTCCGCCGATGCTCTGTCTTTTAACTCGGATTGGCACTTAGAGATAAATCAAACCAGCCCATTACAATTATCCCAATTGTGGGCAAATGTACCGCTGGATCTCAGTTGGAGCCACAGCCAGTTAACAACCGCAGGGAAATTTCACTTTGTAACAACACCCAACACAACTGACTGGCAATTCATTACTGAGCCTATCGGGACTGCTAGGTCAACAACACAAACGAAAAACAGCACATTGCAGTTTGTCATGGGTGAACTTAAGCAGATCAACACGCAAGATAAAAATCGGACTAAACATGCTGATATAAGCCTTGGCAATATCGCCATTAATGCCCTTGCGCCGCTTAAGGTAAATACAAATACCACAGACGGGTTAACAGTCACCCTACCGCCTTTAACCTTAGCACTTGAGCAACTGCATCTTTCGCAAACCATACAAACTATAGAGGCCGCACCAGCAGAAACCGAGTCCAATGAAGCCATACACTCGGGTATCGTCAGTAAAACTGACGTGAACACGGGCCATTTCTCAATTGCCTTACAAAACTCCATGTTATTTACGCTAAGGCCCGAGATTGAAACCCCACTCGACTCACTACTCGCCTCCCCTTGGCAGAATCGACTCGAGTGGCAGGCCAGTCAGCTTCATATTGAAAAACAGCTCAGTAGCAGAGGTCGAAGCCGCAAAGAAACAGTATTAAAGCTCGATACATTAACCCTTAAACAAGATGTAGATTGGCAACAAGGTACACTGCTAGGTGAAGAAAACTGGCAGGTTGGCACCACCGTTAAACTACAAAGCCATCATCAATTAAACCTCGCCACAGCAAACAAACCACTCGCATTGACTGGTCAATGGGTTGTCGATACGAGCATGACCGAGGCACTGTCCTTGCTCAATCAAACCCAGCCTTTACCTGCTGAGCTTAATGTTACGGGCAATAATCAATTACAGGCGCAGTTTAATCTGACACAGCAGCGTGATCAGACTCAATTTGCCATGCAAATTACTCAATTGATGACAAATCTTGAAGGTTTTTACAAAGACACCACCTTTGAAGGCGGAAAACTGCAGGCACAATGTGAGTTCACTTGGGGCCTCTCTCATAAAAAGCCGCAGGATAAAGGCTATTTTAGCAGTCTAAGTAAACTCAATTGTCCACAAACGCTGATGACATTTACCCTGTTCGACCCTGGCTTTCCGCTCACCGATATCGAAGTAGAAGCCGATATTGCCCTTAGTAAAGATGCTGAAAAACTGCCCGAGAATTGGATACAACAACTGACGGGCTTAAGCGATACCGATGTATCTATGACAGCTAAAGGTAAAGTGCTCAATGGTCAGTTTTTACTGCCAGAATTTACCCTTAAATTACAAGAGAAATCACATGCCTATCTGCTATTGCAAGGCATGAATCTAGAGGAAGTATTACGAATTCAACCACAAATTGGCGTCTATGCCGACGGTATATTCGACGGTGTATTACCTGTTGATTTAGTTGATGGCAAAGTCTCCATCTCGGGTGGGCAACTTGCCGCAAGGGCGCCCGGAGGACTTATCGCGATTTCAGGCAATCCTGCAGTGGACGGCATGCGTCAATCCCAACCCTATCTCGACTTTGTCTTTTCTACCCTAGAGCACTTACAATACAGTCAATTATCGAGTAGCTTTGATATGGATCAAGAAGGTGATGCAACCCTAATTGTCGAAGTCAAAGGACGTAGCCAAGGGGTTGAACGGCCAATTCACTTGAATTACTCCCATGAAGAGAACATGCTGCAATTATTTAGAAGTCTGCAAATTGGTAATGATTTACAGGACAGAATCGAAAAATCAGTGAAGTAACAAGGAAATCTCAGTGAAAACATTTCAATTACAGCAAGTTAGCATTAGTGCTCGAAGCGCTCTCATCGCTTTAATCGCACTCGCCACATTGCAGGGCTGCGCGCCCACAGTCAAAATAGAGCCACCGGATAAACCTATCGTTATCAATCTCAATGTAAAAATTGAACACGAGATAAAAATCAAAGTAGATAAAGAGTTAGATCAACTCCTATCTGATGAGAAGCTGTTCTAAATTACACAAGAATTGAGGAACTACCATGAAATCAATGCCATTAAAAACAAAGCGACTAAAAACAAAGTTACTACAGCTATTCACTCTCTGCTTCTTAAGCCTTAGCCTCTTAAGCCAAAGTGCCTTTGCCATGTCACTTCAAGAAGCCAAATCTCAAGGCTTTCTCGGCGAACAAGCCAACGGCTACTTAGGATTAGTGCAAGCCAATCCCGAAGCCAAAGCCGTCATGGACGATGTCAATAACAAACGCCGCGCCCACTACGAAACCATCGCGAAAAAGAACAATATCTCCGCCGCTGATGTCGCTAAACTGGCCGGTGAAAAAGCCATCGCCGCCACAGATAAAGGCAACTATGTGCAAGATGCCAGCGGGAAGTGGATTAAAAAGTAGCCCTATTTAAGCGCTCTAGTGTATAAAACAACGCCTGTAATAGCAGGCGTTTTTATGGATGGATTTGTCGTTAGAGGGATATATGATTAACTGGCAACGATGTTATTGCCTTACAATGAATGCCTCAATTTACTTTCAACTACCAGCTCAAATACATGAAAAAGCTGGCAAAGCCAGTGCCTGATATCGAACTCACTTCTACCGTAGAACTTCTCACACAAAAGCACCCCGAGGGATCATGGGGCGAATACAGACTGATAAACAGCCTAATTAACTTGGCGCAGAATGATGGACAGCCTCACTTGAAGATTATATTTCAATCTATAAAAGGACACGGTTTGTTTTGAACCATTTCAAAATGGTGGGCTCTGCAATAAGCACTGCTCGTTATTGCTCCTCTTTGGCACTCTTCATTTTTGCACTGTACCTGACTTCTTTCTTCACCAAGACAATCATAAAAATCTCTGTCTACTTTCCTTTGGTATTCTTCTTGTTCTAAGGGCTTGAAACCTGGATAAGGTAAAAACGCATCGTAGTCATAATAATATTGGAATGACTCAAATAAAAAATCATCAGTTAGCTCAAAATCAAGACTCTTAGCAAAAGAAAATATACTTTCAATCGTTCCTGTATTAAGAGTGGAAATTAATCCTTTTTCTTTCGCAATAAGTGGCTCATCTTGTTCATCGACTTCATGGATATCTAGCTCGTCATCATCGATTATCAACCCGAGTGTATTAAGATTCCATGCTCCTTCTGCCGGAAGATATAACCAACCACTTTCAAGTTGACCGTTCGCTCGTCTTAAAAAATTAATTAATGTATCCATATTTCCCTTTGATACCGCCGCCAGCAGAGGTGCAGGCTTGCGATCGTCCTACTGACTGGCTTTGTTAAGCGATTACTCACGGAAGCCAGCATCTTTAAGGATTGCGTCGATATCCGCTAATGGCTCTTCGTTTACCACTTGCTCCCACGTCGGCTCCGGCCCCCCGAACTCATATACCCTCAAGTACAAGATACTTCCGTTCTGCTTCCAATCCACGTAAAAACCTTCACACAACAAGCCAGTTATTTGGTCAACTATTTGATCCGTTTCAACATCAATGACCCCAACCAAATCAACGCCACAATACTGAACTAACTTGCATTCGCGGAAAGTACTCACATTTGCCCATGCGTCAAATGCGGCTAATTTACGGTTTAACTCTTGCTCAAATTCTGGATTCATGGTTCTACCACTTAACCTGTTGCTAATGGGTTGCCGCTGCGCAGCATAGGCAGTCCCGTGGAGGCCATGTCGTTTGTGGCCGTAACTAATTTAACAATCTGTTAGTTGTCCTAGTATAATGTCAGCGCTAACATTTGTACTCACAATAAAGGAGCTCACCATGGATACAGAATTCAATTTCTTGTGGACGAAGAAATAAAACGCTTAGCTCAACAAATGGCAGAAAGCCAAGACCGAACTGTTAGCTATGCTTGTCGTGAACTCATGGAAATTTAAGCGAATTATCGGCTAATGGTTGATATTAAAAACCAACAATGACTATTTATCTGCGATGCTGCAACCACAATCTAGGCAGCAACCACATGACGCTGCGCACGCAGTGGGTGTAAGCGGTTATGCATCACTTTGATGGTTTCAAACTGCACCATGGTTTTAGCGCCAGATAAAACACATTCCGGCGATAATAACATCACTAGCGCGGACTGTAGGGTATTTTCAACCACAAGTACCAGTGCCCTTTGCTTTTGGCATTTAAGCTCAAAAACTTTACCCACATCGCTATAGACACAGACATCACTGGTATCAAAAAACCATGATTTAGGCATTTGCGGTGTTAGCATAAAATGAGCGGCGGTGGCATTGAGGGCAATTTGAACAATCGCAGCATCGGTCAAAGATAAACTTTTAGGTAATCTATCAAGTAAGTTCATATAGAATTTGGCGTGCGCGATATTAAACTCCATCCTCGATAAGGCATCAGGAATTAATGATTTTGCTTTATAAGCCGTCAGAAATTCTATTTCGGAACCTAACGATACGCCTAATACACCATACGAATCGTTATATTTCCATTGCCAATCCTTTTGCGGCATTAATAACATAACGTTTACCTACTATTTGAACACTCGCACATCATAGTAGATATTTTATTCAATATCAAAATAAAAATAATAAAATACAAATTATTTAACAGTTACTTAGTCGATCTATTATCGGATCTTAACTGCGATCCAATGATCTTTTTAGATCGCAGTTATTCAAAAAGATCTTATTTTCGATCTCTTTATTGATCTTAAGATCATTATTTTAAGCGATAAGCTTCTACTATCTCTTTAATTAACTTCGGACCTTGATAAATAAAACCAGAATAAATCTGTACCATAGTGGCGCCCGCATCAAATTTTGCTAGGGCATCTTCAGCACTATTAATTCCACCTACGCCTATGATTGGGATCTGTCCTTTCAAACATGTTGCCAATTGCCTTATCACTTCTGTTGACAGCTCTGTTAAAGGTTTGCCGCTTAAACCACCGCTTTCATTAGCATTAGCAAGGCCACTAACACCATCGCGCGTTAACGTGGTATTCGTTGCAATAGCACCATCAAATTTATTTTTAATCAGCGCATCGGCGATATTTTCAATTTCTTCAATGGTTAAATCTGGTGCAATTTTAAGTGCGATAGGCACGTATTTTTTATGCTTCTCAGCCAGTTCAAGTTGCTTTGTTTTAATGGCGCTTAATAATTCATCTAATAGATCGCCATATTGTAGCGATCGTAATCCGGGGGTATTGGGAGATGAAATATTCACCGCAATATAAGCGGCATAGGGATAAACTTTATCCATGCAGATCAAATAATCATCTTTGCCCTGCTCCACTGGTGTGTCTTTATTTTTACCAATATTAACACCCACCATGATATCGGACTTTTTCGCGATCAAATTTCTAACTAAATTATCAACCCCTTTGTTATTAAAACCCATTCGATTAATGATGCCTTTGGCAGGTTTTAATCTAAATAAACGGGGTAAATCATTACCTGGTTGTGGTCTTGGGGTAACGGTGCCCACCTCAATGTGCCCAAATCCCATCGCATGAAAGGCATCAATTGATTCGCCGTCTTTATCCATTCCCGCAGCGAGACCTACCGGATTTGGAAAAGTCAGCCCCATAAATGTGACTGGAGCTGGCGCAATCGTTTGGCGATAAAAGCAGTTTAACGGACTGTTGCCTGTCATTTTTAAGCTGCCAATAGCCAGATTATGCGCTCGCTCAGGATCCATCTGAAACATGACTTTCTGTGCGATTTTATAGAACATGTACTTTCCTCGACCTAAAAAAAGCCCCGGCGATCGCCAGGGCTTCTGATTATTATAAAAGTTTACTTTTGGCCTTCGCAATGAAGGATCAGAAGATTAAGTTCACGTAGGGCGACGGAGAACTTAGCAAACTCATGGATTTGCGATGTCTTGAAGTCAGCTAGCATATGGAACCATCTTTCCAATAGGGCTTGATTAGAATCAATCCATTGAGAAATCACGCTCTGGGCGTCACAGGTTGCACTGCAGGTTCTTAAGACCACTGAACTCAACGCACGTTGTTGCCAATCCAACTCTTCCCTAAAGGCTGCACGAGCCAGTGCTTGCCAATGGTTCGCCACAGGTTGAGCACTGATCTGTTCTAGGAACCAGTGTAACTCAACACGAGCACCGAGTTTAAAGTAAGTTTCAGCAACCAACGCCACTGTCTTATCTTCAGCTTGGGCAATTTGTGCAATATCTAACGCTGAGAATAAGGTACTCATGTTAGCTACTAAGGTCGCAACATCCTGTGGCACATTTTCCTTGATCAAGGCGTTGATCTCAGTTTGAATGCCCGCGGCTTCTTCTTCTACTAGATATAAATGAACATTGGCCTTAATTTGTTCAAATACAGGTTTGAAGAATGCAACGGTTTGTTCAATGCTCCACGCGCGATTGCGATGACGTAGGAACCAACGACATGCACGGCGCATATTACGGCGCAATTGGTGCAACATTTCACCTTGAACCACAGCAGGTACGATACAGTTTAAGTCAGTGATCGATTTAGTTAATTCAGCTAAACCAAACACTTCGCGAGCCATAGTGTAGCAAATCGCCGCATCGGCAACTGAGGCACCAGTCTCATCTTGCATACGTTGAACGAAGTTCAAGCCCATATCGTTGACAAGTTCATTGGCGAGTGAGGTCGCAATGATTTCACCACGCAGTGGGTGTGTCGCCATTCTGTCGCTGTATTTTTCCTGCAGTTTTTTAGGGAAATACGCGATAAGCAATTGGCTTAATAAGGTATCTTCAGTGATTTCTGGCGTCACTAACTGTTCTTTCAGCACCATTTTCGCGTAGGCAACCAGTACAGAAAGCTCTGGGCGTGTTAACGCGCGACCACTGGCTAAACGCTCAGCAAGTTCATCCTCTGAGGGTAAGAACTCTAATGCTCTGTCTAACTTGCCTTCTTTTTCCAGATATTGGATAAAGCGGATCTGCTCTTTAAGCTGCTCAGCACCACGCACTTGAGTCACAGAGATAGTTCGAGTTTGATCTTTACAGTCTTGCAGAACAATTTGACCGACTTCTTCGGTCATTTCTTCCAGTAAACGGTTACGCTGCTTAAGCGTTAGTTCACCTTCAGTCACCATAGCGTTCAGCAGGATCTTGATGTTCACTTCGTTATCTGAACAGTCCACACCACCAACGTTATCCACGAAGTCAGTGTTGATTCGACCACCATTAGCCGCATATTCGATACGACCTAACTGAGTACAACCTAAGTTACCTCCCTCGCCGACAATCTTAGCACGCAGTTCGCCACCGTTGACCCGCAGAGCATCGTTAGCGCGATCGCCAACTTCAGCATGGGTTTCACGGGATGACTTAACATAAGTCCCGATCCCGCCGTTCCAGATCAGATCCACTGGCATTTTCAGCAGTTCTTTCATCAGTTCAGTTGGGGTCATAGAGGTTTTCTCTGTGGCCAACATTTGCTTCATTTCTGCCGATAATGGGATTGATTTAGATGAGCGGAGGAAAACCCCACCGCCCTTAGAAATCAACTTGCTGTTGTAATCTTCCCAGCTTGAACGTGGCAGAGCGAATAAACGCGCCCGTTCATCATAACTCAACGCCGTATCTGGATTGGGATCGATAAAGATATGCATGTGGTTGAAAGCGGCAACTAATTTAGTGTGCTTAGACAACAACATACCATTACCAAATACGTCGCCCGCCATATCACCTATACCCAAACAGGTAAAATCAGTGGTTTGACAATCGATGCCGACTTCGCGGAAGTGGCGTTTAACCGACTCCCAACCACCTCTAGCGGTGATCCCCATTTTCTTATGGTCATAACCGTTACTGCCACCCGATGCAAACGCATCGCCGAGCCAGAAATTGTATTCAAGGGAGATCGAGTTCGCGATATCGGAGAAAGTCGCCGTGCCCTTATCGGCTGCCACCACTAAATAAGGATCATCTTCATCGTGACGTACCACCTCTGCAGGATGGACTATCTCACCATTAACGATGTTATCGGTAATATCGAGCAATGCACGGATGAACAGACGGTAACACTCTTGGCCTTCGGTAAAGAAGGCTTCACGGCCACCTTCGGTCGGCAATTGTTTACAAACAAAACCACCTTTAGCACCGACAGGCACAATCACAGTGTTTTTCACTTGTTGTGCTTTTACCAAACCTAATACTTCGGTGCGGAAGTCTTCACGACGATCTGACCAGCGCAAACCACCTCGAGCCACTTTACCGTAACGTAAATGCACACCTTCAACCCGTGGCGAATAGACGAAAATTTCAAATTTCGGCAGTGGGCGCGGCATCTCAGGGATCATGGAAGGCATGAATTTAAACGAGATATAACTCTTAGGTTCGCCTTTAGCGTCCAACTGATAGAAGTTGGTACGCAGCGTCGCGTTAATGAGGTCTAAATAACGACGAATAATACGATCATCATCAAGGCTAGACACTTCATCTAAACGTAAGTTGATCTGCTCCAAAAACTTGCCCAATGTACGGGTCTTCAGTTTAGGATTAAATTTGCGGATGAACATTTTAACCAGCAAATCAGCGATTTGAGGATAACGGCCAAAGGTCTCTTCGATATAGGCTTGGCTAAATGTTGCATCAATTTGACGCATGTATTTTGCATAGGCACGCAATACCGACACTTCACGGCCCGTTAAGCCAGACGCCAGAATAATGCGGTTAAAACCATCATCTTCGAGTTTCTTTTGCCATACTTGTGACAGTGCAGTTTGGAATCTGTCTTGGCTATCGGCGATATTGTCAGTGTTGACCACTTTAACCGTCATCAAGAAATCTAAGATCCAGAAGGTAGAACCATCTGAGGTCGTGACTTCATAGGGGCGCTCGTTGATCACACGCAGACCAAAGTTTTCTAACATTGGTAGCACATCAGAAAGATGAATAGGCTCATCTTTATGGAACAGCTTTAAACGCACTTTATTGTCGTTCAGCGCCGCTTCCTGTGGTTGATAGAACAACATGCCAAGCTTGTGTTCATCGTCCAAAGCCTCTAAATGCTGCATATCCACTACAGCAGAGCTTGGCAGTACGTCTTCTTTATAGCTTTGTTCAAACGCATTGAGATAACGCTTAGTAAGGTGAGTACCGGCTTCTTCACCTAAGGCATTGTTAAGCGCAGTGCTTAACTTATCTTCCCAAGAACGTGCCGCTTCAATCAAATTATTCTCTATCGCAGCCACATCGACATCCATATTATTGTTATCAACTTTGACAATGTAGTGTGTACGAGCAAGGGACGACTCGGAGAAATAAGTCGTAAACTCTACATCTTCTTTGCTGTTAAAGTGCTGAGCCAAAATACGCTGAGTATCCTGACGAAGTTTAGTGTTGTAACGATCCTTAGAGACATACACTAAACAGGATAAGAAACGACCAAAACCGTCTTTACGTACAAAGAGTTTTAGTTTGTCTCTGTCTTGCATTTCAAGCACACCGTGAGCAGTGTGTGCTAAATCCTCAACATTGGCTTGAATTAGCTCATCACGGGGGAGGTTTTCAAGAATATTGAGCAGGGCTTTATAGTCGTGAGAACGTGGTGTTAAGCCTGAACGATCTAACACTCGTTGCACTTTTTCATTTAGCAGCGGAATTTCACGCGGACTACGGTTATACACGTTAGAGGCATATAAACCGATAAATCTGTCCTCACCCACCACATTGCCTTTCTTATCGAAACGCTTAATACCGATATAATCAACATAAGCTGGGCGGTGGACACGACTTTTGGCACTGCTCTTGGTCAAGATAAGCAAGCTATCATCTAAGGCCTCTTTACGGGCGCTATCGGAGAAGCTAGAAAGCAGTAAACCTTGTTCTGGCTGAGCTTTAGAGTGCTTATTCATCAACCCCAAACTCGAGGCAATATTAGGCACAAGCTCAACGTCACCTTCAACACGTTTCAAATCGTATTGACGGTAACCTAATAGCGTAAAGTGATGATTATTCAAGTAAGTCAGGAAGTTAATTGCTTCTTCTAACTCTTGCTTATCGCCGGGGAATGGACGCTTAGGTAAATCTTTAATGGTTTCCGATAATTTAGCTGACATCGCAGCCCAATCATTGACTGAGGCGGCAACATCGGCGAGCACTGACTTAATTTCGCGCTCGAGCACCTTGATGTCATCGGTACTACTTTGACGGTCAATTTCAATTAAGAAAACGGCAACATGCTCAGTGCTATTTGGATTTTGATTAAGATAGGTCACTTTAGAGACATCAGATGCCGTGCGCTCAATTGCTAACGGTGTATGTAACATCAGGTGTGCAGTAATACCCATACGATTCAATGCCATACCAACTGAATCTACCAAGAATGGCATGTCAGGTTGGATAACCTCAATAATCGAGTGGGTAGATTGCCAGCCGTGTTTTGACTGGCTTGGATTGAAAACTCTGAGGTGAGTTTCACCTTTTGGGGTTTTGTTGAGAGCGTTCCATAAGCTGAGAACGGCACCGTACAGATCGCTATCATTACGCGCATTGAGATCATCTTTCGACATACGGCCGTAAAGACAGGTCGCGAACTGTTCAACTTGCTTGGCTTGTGAATTAGGGACTTTAGCGTGAATTAAACTGACTACATTTTCAAGTAGTACTGAAGGCATTGCATCTTTCAAGGCCATGTTGCTGTTTCCTTAAGCGTCTATGGCAGCGCTTTTTTTCATTATTTGGATGCTTCGGCTTAACGATCTCAGAAAATTAGTGTGATCCGGATCATCGCGCGAAGTTTATTACTAAATCCTCTGTATTTCGAGGAAAATTTTAGTGGTACATCCTCTTAAAATCGAGTAAAGGCAGGGATACAGGATGAATAATGACCAAACAATCGTAAAAACAGACTAACTATTCAAATATAAATGGGGAGTTAAACTCCCCATTGCTAGACTCTACTTGGCTTGTCGCCAAAATACCGCGGCTAACGCGGGTAGGATAATTATTGCACCCAGCATATTTACCACAAACATGAATGTAAGCAATATTCCCATATCCATTTGGAACTTAAGCGCCGAGAAAAACCAAGTGCTCACACCAATCGCCAACGTCAA
Source organism: Shewanella sp. JNE2 (assembly GCF_023159115.1). Lineage (NCBI taxonomy): Bacteria > Pseudomonadati > Pseudomonadota > Gammaproteobacteria > Alteromonadales > Shewanellaceae > Shewanella > Shewanella sp. JNE2. The sequence goes on from NZ_CP096169.1 coordinate 2,459,586, forward strand.
ACCAGTGAAAATCACCGCACTACCCCGTTCGACCAAGGCTTCATAGTAAGCCTGCTGAACAGGCATACCGTTAGACAGCTTAGACGACATAGTAGATAAGATATAAATCCCATAATCCACACCAATTCCCACACCAAGAGCAATCACAGGTAACGTACTGACCGCGAGCCCAATATTAAGCTGCGTCATCAAGGCTTGCGCTAATGTTGAAACAACATATAAAGGAATAATCACCGCCACCGTCGCCTTAAAGGATTTAAAGCTAATTAAACAAAGTACAAAAACAGCACCATAGACGTATAGCATCATAGGCAATTGCGCGGCAGCAACGGCTTCGTTGGTCGCAGCCATCACACCCACAGGACCCGACGCCAGCTTAAACTGCAATTGTTCATTATCCATTTTCGCCGCGACGGCCTTCACCTTTGCCACAACAGTTTCGATGGTTTCGGCCTTATGATCTTTCATAAACAAATACACGGGCATCACGGAACAATCACCATTTAACAACCCTGATGTTGTTGGGATCTGGCCTATCGCTTGTACCAAGCTTGCTGTCGTGCGCGGTAGCACTTCCCATCTTGGATTACCTTCGTTAAAGCCCGCATTCACTTTTTTTGCAACTGAAGCTAAACTCACTGTCGATTCAATCCCAGGAGTATTGCGAACTAACCATTCAAATTCATCTATTTGCGTCAATATATCGTGATAAGTACATGCCTCTGGAGTCGCTTCAACAATCACAGTCATCACATCTGTGGTAATAGAAAAATGGTCAGTAATAAAGAAAGTATCTAAGTTATACCGTGAGTCTTGATGTAAGGCGGGAGCCCCGCCCTGCAAATCGCCAATTTTCATCTGATTAGCCTGCTGCAAACCAACAAAATACAATGCTGTAGTTGCGATAATCACCACAACAGCATACTTAGGGGTCGCAAACTTTGCTAAAAAACGCCAAATGGCTTCAGCACGCACTTCTTCAGCCGTCGGCTCTGCGTGTTTGACGGCTTTCAATTCAGTGAAAGAAATCACTAATGGCAGCAAAATAAGGTTAGTGAAAATAATCACACCTACGCCTAAAGACGCAGAAATAGCTAACTCACGGATAATGCCGATATCAATAGATAACAGTGTAATAAAACCAACGGTATCAGAGAGTAACGCCACACCGCCTGGGACTAATAAACTACGAAACGCCGATGCCGCCGCCGCTTTTGTCGTTTGCCCATCCATCACTCGGCGCCTAACCGCATTGATCATTTGCACACCGTGGCTCACCCCAATCGCAAATACGAGGAATGGCACTAAAATCGACATGGGATCGAGACCAAAACCGATCACCGTTAATAGTCCAAGTTGCCATACCACCGCAGTCAAGCTGCAAGCCAAAGGCAAAATAGTGAGGATCAGGGACTTAGAAAAAAGATAAACCATCACGGCCGTGATCAAAATCGCGATCACAAAAAACAGCAACACGCCCTTGGCACCGTCGGCAACATCACCCGCCATTTTGGCAAAACCAATAATGTGAATTTTAACCTTATCGGTTTCGAATTTCCCTCTGAGTTCATTTTCAAGTTGAGCCGCAAAAGCGATAGTATCCAGTGGTTTACCTGTTTGTGGATCAAAATCCATTAATTGGGCGGACACCATAGCAGCACTGTAATCATTTGCGATTAAGCGCCCAACAATCCCTGCTTTTTCAATATTATCGCGAACCGTATCCAACCCTGTTTGAGTCGTTGAAAAATCAGCGGGGATCACAGGCCCCCCTGCAAAGCCATCTTCTACCACTTCCGTAAAACGCGTTGAAGGAGAAAAAATAGATTTCACCTGTGAACGTTCGACCCCAGGGATAAAGAAGAGTTGGTCATGGACGTTTTTTAACGTATCAAAGTAATTTGCATTAAAAATATTGCCGCTTGTATCTTCAACGGCCACCATAATGCTATTCGCTCCCCCAAAATCCTTTTGATGTTTGAGGTAAGTCTGCATATAACTGTGGTTTAGCGGAATATTTTTGATAAACGCCGCATCCATTTTCAACTGACTAGCTTGATATCCCAAAAACAGTGTCAATAACGCAAAAATACCGACTACCCATGCGCGATTGCGAAATAAAAATGATTCAAATCCGTTGACCAGTTTTTCTAACATCTTCTCGGCCCTATTATTGTTGTTCTAGAATTTTATGGCTTAAGAATAAACAGCCCTTGGCTGCCTGATAACCACATATTCCCTTGATTATCTTTTGCGATAGAAACTAAATTTTCCCCCTGACGACGAGTGACGATACGACTGGTGTCATCACTATTTAGCTGTATCACAACCCCCGCATTGCCGACTAAATAGAGTGTTTCATCTGAGATAGCCATAACCCCATTGATTGAAGATTGTACTGGCATCTCAATTTCATGCCATTGTTCCAAACTCAAATCGGTCTTAAATATATTTCCCCTCAGCCCCATCACATAGATTGCATCTCGCATTTCAATGGCATTAAACATAGAACCATCATAATCAAAACTAGTTCGGGTGAAGGTTATTCCCTTATCGTCCGATGAAGCCACTAAACCCAGTTCTCCGACTAGAATTAGGCGACCATCTTTTAAAGCGATAATGCGGTTAAAATGAGGTAATAAAGAAGCTCGCTCATCCAGATAGGCGGCTTCATCGCTACCTTTTAACTCAGCCAAATAAGCGACATCCTCTTCGGCGAGTAATTCTTCATGGAACTCGGCACGCCAATTAACGCCACCATCCCAAGTACGATAAAACAATCCATAGGCACCTATCGCCATACCTTCTCGTTCATTTAAAAACAGAATATCGAGAAAAGGCTTTTCAACCTCGCTAGATTGCATTTGGAGTTGCCATGTTTGACCGCCATCCTGTGTATGCAAAATCGTTGCGTCATGTCCAACAGCCCAACCTAATGTGCTATTAATAAAAAACACTTTAGTTAACTGAACCGATGTAGGCGTAATCACTTGTTGCCAATGGTTATCATAAACCAGTACATGCCCACGCTCACCCACCGCGACTAAGCGTTGACCCGTATCGGCAATGTCTAATATTAGTGATGAGCTAGCCAAAGGTTGAATTTGAGATGGCGGCGTAACTGATGTCGCAGAAAACAAAGAAGAACTAAATAAACAACTGAGACTGAGCGCAGTAACACAGTGAAGGATGCGAAACGACATACAAACTTCCTTAAACTAATGAGGGGCGCTTAGCGCCCCTTAATATTTGGCGATTAACGAATACCTTCACGACGTAAGGCGTCTGGGGTAAAGTTTGCTTCGCTCAATTTGGCATCAAAGTTATACATACCACTTTGGTTGTCTAAGCCCATCACCAAATAACGACGAGACTGTAAATCATGGAAAACCTCTAAAGTATTCCATTGCGTCGGTACTTCGTAATAGTTCAAACCATGGGCAACGGCGACACGGTATAACTCATCACGGTTATCATATAAATCGGCAACAGATACTTGCCATGAATCTTCATCTAGGTACATCACACGGGTTTTATAAATGTGGCGCATTCCTGGTTTTAATGTCGCCTTCACTTCCCAAACACGGTGTTTTTCCCAACGAACATACTCAGGATTAATATGACCCGCTTTTAAAATTTGGTTATATTTCAGCTTGTCTGAGTGCAATTTATAGTCATTATACGGAATATAAATTTCTTTCTTGCCAATCAACTCCCAGTTATAACGCACTGGAGAGCCGTTAAACATATCGAAGTCATCCGTAGTGCGTAAACCGTCCGAAACCGTACCTGGAGTATCAAAGGCCACGTTTGGTGCCTTACGTACACGACGCTGCCCCGTGTTATAGGTCCAAGCTTGGCGTGGCAATGCTTCTTGATCCATGGTTTCTTTAACCAAGAGGGCTGTTCCAGCCAAACGAGCGGGTTGAGTCACCACTTGCTTGAAATAGAATAAGGTATTGTTGGCTTTTAACTGTTCTAAGGTGATCTCAGGACGCGAGTATTCAAAACGAAGCTCTTCAGCCATTTCAACCAAGGTAAAGTTCCCATCAGCGGTCGGAGCTGCTTGGCTACGAGTCGTCTCAACATCCACTCCTCGGAAACGTAAAATATGGTTCCAAATAGCCTCTAACCCATTAGTTGGAATAGGAAATGGAATACCAATCGATGCACCTGACAAGCCATTTCCTTGTGCGACTAACTCAGCGCGAGTCGCGTTTGCTTTAGTGGCATCATAGACAAACTGAGGCACGGATGCGCTTCGGCGAGTCTTGTAGACATTCATTTTGTATGTGTCAGGATAAAGTTCAAATAACCGTAGCTGACCTGGCGTTAAAAAATCTTTATATTCTGCTTTGTTAGCATTCGTAATGGTGAATTCTATTTTATCCTCAGGAAAAGGATCGGGATGATGCATTCCTTTGGTATAGCCTGCAACAGGTTGCGTGATACCACCATCCCACGCCGGAATAGAGCCATCGGCATTACCCGCTTTTTCAGCACCCAATGGCGTTAATTCATTACCTAGTTTTGCTGCATCAGCCTCTGAGACTTTCGCCATTACAACAGGCGCTGCAAGTGCCATTATGACTGCACTCGCCAATATCGTCAGTTTCTTCATTGTTTTAATCCTTTTAGATCGAATACTTGATATTGAATGAAACATAATCACGATCTGCCATCGCATTCGTCGTACCCACACCGCCAAAGAAGTTGTTATAGGACAGATCTGCACCCCAGCGGTTTTGGTAGTCAAAATTAAGACCTAGTGCAACTGATTTACGTCCTTCCGTAAAAAGGAACATAGGATCTGGTGTGATACCGTCGACGTCATGGGAGAAAATCACCCTTGGAGACATATTCACACCCGCAAATAGGTTATTAAATTCAGCTTTAGCAACAATGCGATATCCCCAAGCAAAATCGGTTGGGAATGGGTTGGTTTCTGGACCATTGTGCAGTGCTTGAATAATTCCAGGCATATCTGGATTACCACCAGAGCGCGAAGTGCCAGGTCCATTGAGACGCAGTTCATCAAAACCAGGCATATCATGGATCCACACACCACCGACTTCGGCCAACATAGTTAAGTTATCTAAACCTAATGTTGGGCCAAATAAGTGTGTTAAGGTCATTTGCGCTTGGGTCGTATCCAAGCGAATAAACCCATCAACGGTTTCTCCTGGTTTAACATCTTTTATCTGGGAAATACCATCAAGATCAGGCCGTATTCCAGCATTGGCTAACTGCTGTGGCATACCCGCAAACAACAATTCCACATCATCAATCTGCAACGGCTCATCTTGACGGTGGGCGATTTCCGCAGCGACAGAAGTATCACCAATCAAGGTGTTAAAGCTAAAGCCATACAGCTTAATATCTTCTGGGTAGACAATTTGAGCCTTGGAAAAGCTCTTCAAACTCAGTAACAGTTCGCGATTAATATTGCCTGAGTTTTGGCCTATCGTTGCCAGATCAGCTATGATAGCCCCTGTACTGAAATCAGCCGCTGTACCACTGATCAATGGTCTACGGCTATGGTAGTTCATAAAATAGAACCCAAATTCGGTCTCGCCGAGTGAAGGTGCATAATAACCCAGCTTAATACCGTATTGCCCACCGTTGCTAGGCTCTTGTTCATCCTGCACTAAGGTCACTTTGGTTGGGTAAGCTAATCCCATAGACACCAATTGTGCTGTTGGGATAGTCTGACCACTGGCAATCATTCCTGCTAAGAGTTCATACTCTTGCATCACGAAGTCTAGATTAATATCTGGGTTCGCGTTAAAGCCAAGCTGTGCATTTTGGGCATAACCACCAAAACCCGCAAAATCATTGGTCGCAAAAATGGAGCCTGGCGTTGGAACCCAAATGGGTTGCCAATCGTATTGATAGAAAGCTTCAACTGTTAACGAATCAGTGATCCCAAGGGATGCCCACACCATGCCTTGAGGTCTAAAAGCTTCTTTCAACTCTGCGCCTGGTGCGTTAAGGATATTTAAATCAACAGCGTTAATTTCACTGATCCCATGGGCAATTAACGTACTTTCCCCCCATGAAACCACTTGGTTACCCAAACGAATGGATAAAGGGTTTGCACCATCGTTTAAATCGAAATTACCGTAAACAAAAGCATCAAGTAGACGAATATCCTTACATTGAACTTCAGATGCTCGGTTATCATCACAAGGATCAAATGCTTTACCTGTTATCGGGTCGTTGTAGTCATAATTACCGTCGTTTAATTTACGATCGTAAAAATACATACCGCGGGCAAATAGGCCATAGTTTTTATACTTAAGTGATAACTCATGTAAGCCTTTGAAGATCTCAGAAGTAGTATCACCCTGAGAATAAAGTAAATTACTTAAATCGTTGTTACTTGAATAAGAGCCTGGCTGAGCCCAGATCTCTGTAGAGGTATACTTAGTATTCCCAAATGCGCTGTAGTTAGACCAATCAAATTGAGGCTGATTCACTTTACCAATTTGACCAGACCAATCACGGTCTCCAACACGCCAACTCGCGCCAGCAGTCCAAGTTGAGTCAAATGTTCCCTTAACCTCACCCCAATCAAATGAGACTGCATTAACACTTGCCACTGTTAATAAACTCAATGCCGACGCCACCCCCAAAGCAAGCGCCGACTTGTTAAAGCTATTTTTAACCATTTTCATTTTAGCTCTCCGTACCCTGCTGGATTCTTTGTTTTAGGAATTACAACCAACATCTTGTTAGCTCACAGGTAACATCATTGTTACAGCAATTAATCCCCTTGAGCAAGGCACTATTAGAGAAAATTTTCTAAAGAATTAAGCACGTAGACATGTTTATGTCATAGATTTGTCAGAGAGGATTTAAATTAGAAAAGGGTAAGACAAAAGGCTGAGGGCAAAAAACACTAAAAAATCATAATATTCATTAACATAAAGAGCGACAAATTGTTACTTCATAAAATGTATATTCATCCACCCGTTTAAAGTAATTGCTCTAAGTAACAATAAATAAATATGAATTAAACACGATTTAATGAAACAAATTGTCCCTTATCATCTACAACTAATTTGAAATAGCCGTGGATCCCCTCTTCTGTTAAAAAACGTCGAAAATGGCGCCCATTGATCCATAATATTCGACCTTGGCTTTCGCGTACTTCCACTTTATCAGCAATACCCTGATAGTAAGGCAAAAAGTCTCGATAGCTGATCGTTAATTTGAAGTAAAATTCCATCAATAAATGGGGCGACATACACTGCCGCCCTCCTCCTACAGAATCCTAATTTGCCAACGCTTTAGATACTTTCTCATACATATCTTTAGACAAATCGGGCAACGCTAAGAGCAGCGCTAAGCAAGCCTTAATATGCATTTGACGTGCTAAATCAAATTTACTGAATTGGATTAATGGTATCACCATTCGTGCAGCCACCTGAGGATTGAGTTGATTTAATGTGATTAAGCATTCCGTTAAGAAAGCATACCCCTTTCCATCGGCACGGTGAAATTGGTCAATATTGCCTGCGGCAAAACTGCCAATGAGTGAGCGTACCCGATTAGGATTGCTCATACTAAAGCTGCTGTGTTGTTGCAATTGACGTAAACTATCAATGACATCATCTGCATTACGCGTTGCTTGCAACATAAACCATTTATCCATCACTAGCGGAGTATCTCGCCAACGCTGTTCAAATGTTGCCATTAATTCACTTCGACAAGGCAAATCACCAACATTCGCGGCCATTAAAGCACCGAGGGAATCCGTCATATTAGTCGCGTTTTCAAACTGGGATATGACAAAATCTTCAGCGCCAACGGAAACTCGGCTCATCCAATTTAGACATTGATTTTTAAGAGCGCGAGCCTGAGTACTTTCCACGGTCAACAGTGAACGATAAAGCGCAACTAACTCATCTTCACAATATGAGGCAAGTTCAGTTAATACAAACTCCCGAGCACAGACTAATGCATCTAAATCAACGGTTTCAACCTGCTCAATCAAGGCTGATGCGGATGGAATAGCTAAAATTTCAGCAATTAAAGCCTGATCTAGCACAGTATCAAGCAACACACCCTTGAAGCTATCACGCACCCTCTCATCCAGAGTCATCGCTTGCTGCTGTTGTAGATGAGTAACATTCTGCCAAATAGCTTGGCTTACCAAGGTGACAGAGGCTTCCCAACGCGCAACGTCACTGCTGGCAAAACGCATCAAATGGACTAAATGTTCGACACTAAAGTTATAATGCAATTTTACGGGTGCTGAAAAATCCTGCAGTAATGAAACTACCGGTTTATGGCTTAATCCCTCGAAACTGAAAACCTGCTCTGCCTCTTTAAAATCAAGTACTTCATTAACTAATGACACTCCTTTGGTATCTAAGAGTTCAATGCTGAAGGGAATATGTAATGGAGATTTACAGCCCGCTAATGTCTGTTTAAGACTAAGCTGATAAGTACCTGAACTTGCATCAAAACAGTCTGTTACCGTCACTATCTGGGTACCTGCTTGGCTATACCACAAACGGAATTGGGTTAAATCAACTCCGCTGGCATCTTCCATCGCAGCCACAAAATCATCACAAGTCACAGCTTGACCATCGTGACGTTTAAAATACAATTTCATTCCTGCCTGAAATTGAGTTTCGCCGAGCAAAGTGTGCATCATTCGAATCACTTCGGCACCTTTGTTATACACAGTAACAGTGTAAAAATTATTCATTTCAATCACTGATTCAGGACGGATCGGATGGGACATTGGGCCTGAATCCTCAGCAAATTGCTGATTCTTGATCACTTTAATTGCGTGAATTCTATTCACCGCCCGTGAACCTAAATCGGAACTAAATTCCTGATCACGAAATACGGTTAACCCTTCTTTTAAGCTTAACTGAAACCAGTCACGGCAAGTCACCCGATTTCCCGTCCAGTTATGGAAATACTCATGCCCGACAACTGACTCAATACCGTGGTAATCTTCATCCGTAGCAGTCAAGGTATCAGCAAGCACATATTTGGTATTAAAGATATTTAAGCCTTTGTTTTCCATGGCTCCCATATTGAAAAAGTCGACGGCCACTATCATATAAATATTTAAGTCATACTCGAGATCAAACCGTGATTCATCCCAAGCCATCGACTTTTTAAGAGACGCCATCGCATGGTTTGCTTTATGTAGATTACCTTTATCAACAAATACTTGAAGTATCACTTTGCGATGACTACGGGTGATAAATTCATCCTCTAGCATATCAAAATCCCCTGCGACCAAGGCAAACAGATAAGCAGGTTTCGGAAACGGATCTTGCCAGCACACATAATGGCGCCCACCCTCTAATGGCCCTTGGTCAATTAAGTTGCCGTTACTCAGTAAAAATGGAAATGCCGCACTATCCGCTTCTATTCGCACAGTATATTTGGCAAGTACATCGGGACGGTCGAGAAAATAGGTAATACGCCTAAAACCTTCTGCTTCACATTGAGTACAGTAAGCACCATCGGACATATACAAACCTTCAAGGCTTAAGTTTGCCTCAGGATCCAGCTTAGTCACTATCGCCAACTCAAACTCATCGAGGGTGGTTTCAAGAGTTAAGTATCCAGCACCGACTTGGTAAGGCACAGCTTCGCCATTGATAGTTACCGATTCAAGAACAAGATCATCACCATCAAGCGTTAAGGGATGTGTATGTGATGAAGTACGTTTAACAGTACTTGTCGCTTTAACACGCGTGTTTTTACCCGCTAAGTCAAAGACTAAATCAATGGTATCAATAGTGAATAGCGGGGCTTGATAATCTTTAAGGTACTTGGCTTGTGCTTGCGTCATTTCGATCCCTTTAACTCTGAGCTTAATAAGAAAAACGCGCCATAAGCGCGTTTTAATACGGGGTATATCTCTTTAGTCACACCTATTGCACATTAGTTTTAGCGAGCTTTTTAGCATCAATCATATCTAAGGTGATATAAGCGGTTTCGTCTAAAAATGGATCCGGTGCTTCAGTAGTATCTTTAATGTCTTCCATGGATTTAACCACAGCCAAACCTTGAGCAACACGGCGTTCATTGGTTCTATCTAACAATTTTTTCTCATCAGCTTCACGAGAAGCAATTCGTTCACTCTCAACTAAAGAAATGGTCTTCTCTTTGTGATGCTTTTTAAATTCAGCAATATCTTGATTGATATAATTAAACTCTACGCTGTCTTTAATTCGGTTGAGGTGTTTCTTCTCTAAGTTAACAACCAACTCAGGCATTACATCACTTAATCTATTGTATTGGGCTTCCGGAACTTTATCCCATGGCAATGCGTTTTTCTCTTCAGCTTCACCATACTCACCTGGCTCTAATGCACTTGGATAAGCAATATTAGGAGTGACCCCTTTAATTTGGGTGCTGCCACCATTAATACGATAAAATTTTTGAATAGTGTACTGCACATGACCAATAGGCTTATCATACATATCGTAAATACGGCCTAAACTCTTATGTTGCTGTACCGTGCCCTTACCAAAACTTGATTCACCCACAATTAATGCTCGGTCATAGTCCTGTAATGCAGCGGCGAAAATCTCAGATGCAGAGGCGCTATAACGATCAACCATCACAGTTAATGGGCCTGAATAGCTGGTTTTACCATCATTATCACGGTGTGCTGACACTCGGCCATCGGCATCCCGAATTTGTACGACAGGCCCCATATCAATAAAGAGTCCTGTCAGCAATACGGCCTCAGTTAACGCTCCGCCACCGTTTCCTCTTAAGTCGATAACAATCCCTTCTACTTTGGCTTCGTTAAGTTTAACGAGTTCTTTTTCAACGTCTTGCGACAAATTCATGTAGAAACCAGGGATTTGAATAACACCCACTTTACGATTGGCGTATTCACCTTCTTTAGGTTCAATCACTTTTGATGTTGCCGCGCGATCTTCGAGGCGAATCTTGTCACGAACTAAGGTCAAATTGAATGGTTTTGCATTTGAGCCACCCTTCTTAGGTAGAATTTGCAGAACCACTTTACTGCCTTTTGGCCCTTTTATAAGGTCAACAACATCGTCTAAACGCCAACCAATGACATCGACAATCTCGCCGCCCTCCTGACCAACACCAACAATTTTATCTTCGGGTGAAAGCTTCTCGCTACCAGCAGCAGGCCCGCCCGCAATCAAACTCTTGATCACTGTGTAATCATCTTCAAGCTGCAATTGAGCACCAATACCTTCAAGACTAAGGTTCATTTCCATTTGGAAACGCTCAGCATTGCGTGGCGATAGGTAGCTAGTATGTGGCTCTATGCTACGGGAAAAAGCATTCATCACACCTTGAAATACATCTTCACTGTTTGTTTGAGTGAGACGTTTGATCGCGTTGTTATAGCGCTTTTGTAAAATATCGACGATCTCAGGCCACTTTTTGCCTGTTAACTTAAGATTTAACGCATCATATTTAACACGTTGACGCCACAGTTCATTGATCTCAGCTTGATCCTTAGGCCAAGCAGCATCTTCCCTATCGTATTCGTACACATCAGCCGGAACTGTAAAATCAATTTCTTGATCCAATAATGACAAGGCATAAACAAAGCCTTCATAACGGCGCTTTTGCACTACATCAAACATCTTGTATGCAGGTTCAAGCTCACCGGAAATCAACATGTTATCGAATTGATTAATATAAGGTTTAAAGCTATCTACATCCGCTTGGGTCAATACATTGCGGCGATAATCCAATTGTTGTAGATAGCGATCGAAGATTTGCGCTGAAAACGCATCATCTAAGTTGAATCTGTGGTAATGCGAACGAGTATATAAGTCCGTCACTCTCTTACTGGCAACCTTATGTTGTGCCTCTTGCTTGAGAGTGGGTAACTCGCTGATTTGAATCGTGGGTGGTACGGCCCAAGCCGAAAATCCGACAAAAACAGTGGCAATCGAGATAGCCAAAGTGAGTTTTCGCATCAACAAGTTACTCCGTCTTAATAAATGATTACAGCAGGATATGTTCCGCTCTAACTTTAATCGTTAGACCGCTATCAAGCTGAACATGAATATCCTCTTTATTAATGTCAGTGATCACGCCGGCTACGGGTGTCATACCTAACTTAACATTAACACGTTGTTTTTTCGCTAAATCAGTCAACTGTGCTTGCACTAAATTGACCACTGGCGCAGCAACTTTAGGTGCTGGTTTAGCAGGACGCTCAGTTTTAGGACGTTGAGGAACGGCCACTTTCTTATGCGCTTTTTTGGCTGCAGCTTTAGGCGTACTAGGTGCTTTTGCCGCACGTTTTGCCTTCGCTTTTTCCTGACTTTCTTTCAACATGGCTTGAGCATGATCAATATGTTCTTGCTCTAACTCACCACAAGGTTCGCCATCGAGGTTAACCCGTTGTGCGCCTGCTTTTACACATTTCAGGTAACGCCAGCTGCTGGTATAACGTCTTAAGGCAACTCGTAGTTGAGTTTTACTGACCTTAGAATCATCAGCCAACCTTTCAGCCAAATCTTGAAACAATCCGATTTTTAATGGCTTAGTTTCACCTTCAGCAATAAAGCACAAAGGAAATGTTTCATACAAATACGCCAAAATTGCATTGGTGTCGGTCAACTTATCTGTTGATTCCATCATTACTTCCACAGTCAAAAAGGGACATCGAATTCGAGGTGATAAAAATCAGCTTCTTACGTGTCGTTTGTCTTCGTTAAGCCCAATATTGAGCCAAGGTACAAATTAGCATTCTCGCCGCATTTTCTAAAGTTAAAAAAGTATAACTTAACCATTTTTTACGGCTTAACACATCAAGCTTATTGATGACATTGGTGTCAAACCGGCTTAATCGATGCTGGCGCATATTATAAGGCGCACGCTAGCGATTGCGACTATGAATTATGTGTTATTGCACGCAAATTAATCAAATAGGCAATTTTCAAAGCTTTTAACTAACAATTCCAGCCCTTTTTGGTCGTCTTCATCAAAACGATCGAAGCTCGGACTGTCAATATCGAGCACTGCAATAACTTTTCCGTTAGCACGAACTGGCACAACAATTTCAGAATTACTGGCAGAGTCACAGGCGATGTGTCCATCAAATTGGTGTACATCTGCAACCCGTTGCGTCTGATTAGTGTATGCGGCAGTCCCACAGACGCCTTTTCCTAAAGGGATGCGGGTACAAGCCACTTTACCTTGGAACGGGCCTAACACTAATTGCTCACCACGCATAACATAAAACCCAACCCAGTTAAGATCGGTTAAGTTATCATTCAGCAAGGCGGAAAAGTTTGCCATTGCCGCCACAACATCATCTTCACCTTCAAGCAAAGCTAACGCTTGACGATTCAGTGACTCATAAAATTGCGATTTCATTATATTTCCTAACCTTGTCTACTCTGCCGCTTCAGCTTTTTTCGCTGTTTTCTTGGTTACCGCTTGATTCGTTGGCGTACTATTAACCTGAACGACGCCTTTAAGCAAGTTCGTCAGCTCATCTTTATTACTAGCAAAATAAAATGCGAGCCGTTCGCTCAGACTTTCATCAATGCCTAATTCAGATTTTTGAATGAAGGGGATCAGGTTATCAGCGATATCGAGCATCTTATCGTAGGCATCGGCCTCCTTTTTCGATGTGAATGTCATCTTTTCAACCCCTTCTCTTACCACGACAAACTGTGTAATAACTGCCATGACTGCCTCGCACTGTTTTTATATACAGTAACCAGAATGACATAGATCGAACTTGTGATGCAAGTGTTCTGATTAATCTGGTATTATCAGGCGGCTTTCATTAGTGAGATAAGCGAGTTTTTCTGACGTTTCAATGTCCAACAGCATATCACTGATGGTTGGACACTTAATTTCTTAGTCATTTTGGGGCTAATTAAATATTTTTATATGCATGAAAACACAGTAGAAAACTCTGTAATCCTCTGTCGTTCCTGCGACTTGGCTATCCGCAAACGCGCCTTACCCTCAGGTGTTAGAGCCCTATGTCCGCGTTGCAGCACTGCACTCTATGATACGCCATATTGCTCAGTAAATGGCATGTTAGCCTTGTGTATTACTGCGCTAGTATTTTATTTTCCAGCTAATTTTTTGCCTGTACTTGAGATCCATTTCCTCGGCAGTATTCGTACTACTACCGTGTTTCAAGGTGCATTTGCCGTATTTGAGCAAGGCTACTGGGTGGTAGGTTTAGCGGTATTAGCGGCTGCGGTAATAGGTCCAGGATTATTGATTTTATCCATTCTTACACAGATATTAATTGTCAAATGGGGGCTTTCTATCCCCTTTTGGCGTAACAGTTTAAAACAGTTATTGAAACTTCAAGGCGTGCTTTCTCAACTGACCATGTTAGAAATTTACGTGATTAGCTTTTTAGTTTCATCATTTCAATTATCTGATTTTTCAGATATTTATTTTGGAATGGGTACATTTTGCTTCACAATGTTGTTTCTCGTGACCTTATTTTTACAACGGGAATACGATCTAGAGCATATGTGGACCCTATTGGATGGACATCGCTAGTATGAAACAGCAAGGTAAGGATATTGGCCTTTGTCTATGCCGTGTGTGCCAACAACTCAACACCACAGGTAGCACTCACTGCCTGCGCTGTGAGGCAGAGTTAAAGGTTCGTGATTACAGTAGCTTGCAAAAAAGTTGGGCGCTACTCATCACGGCCGCAATTTTATTGGTGCCCGCCAATCTATACCCAATCACTATACTGACTAATCAGGGACAAGTGCGCCACGATACGATTTTTTCAGGGATCATCCATTTAGTGCACTCAGATATGATCCCTATCGCCATTATTGTGTTTATCGCGAGTATCTTAGTGCCTTGGGTTAAAATCATAGGACTGTCCATTTACCTATGCGCGATCAGTTTTGAGCTTCCGATTTCAAAAAAGAAGTTAATGGTGGGATTTCATGTTATCGAGTGGATTGGCCGTTGGTCTATGCTTGATTTATTCGTAATTTCGCTCACTGTTGCGCTCGTTAATATGGGGCAACTGCTAGACGCTAAGCCCGCACCTGCAGCCACTGCATTTGCATTGGTTATTTTGTTAACTCAGCTCGCTGCAAAAGTTTTAGACACTCGTTTACTCTGGGATCGATTGGACACTCAAGATGACACAAATTGAATCGCCAAAAGTTGTGAAGAAAAAACTCTTTTCGCCCATTTGGCTGCTGCCGATTGTTGCACTCGCGCTCGGTGCTTGGCTTGGTATAAAAAGCATTAAAGAATCGGGGATTGAAATTCAAATTCACTTTCCCAGCGCCACAGGGATTGATGTGGGTAAAACCTTAGTGAAATATCAAGGTCTGACCGTCGGTAAAGTCAAAGACATTGGTATAGATGACGATCTCAAAGGTGTGAATGTCAAAGTGGTAATGGATTATCGCGCTAAGCCATTCTTAAATAAAGAAACCTTATTTTGGTTAGTGACACCTAAAGCCAGTATTACTGGTGTTGAAGGTTTAGATGCGCTGTTTTCTGGCAATTATATTGCGATTCAGCCAGGAAAAGGTAATGCGTCTACGTTCTTTGAGGCAGAACGACAAGCGCCGCCGATGCAAATAGGCTCTGAAGGCGTAATGATTGAATTAACTTCGGATAAACTCGGCTCTCTGGATGTGGGCTCACCTATTTTCTTTCGTCAAATCCCCGTCGGTAGTGTAGTTAGCTATCGATTAGCAGGTAATACTAATGTTGTTATCAGCGCCTTTATTCAAGAGCAATATGCGAGATTAGTGAAGAAAAACTCCTTATTTTGGAATGTATCAGGCGTTAAAGTTGATGCCTCACTCTCGGGCATTAAGGTCAGCTCAGAAAGCTTAGCGTCAATCCTTGCAGGTGGGGTTACTTTTAGTTCAGATGATACTGCGCCAGTCGCACAAAACGGCGACAGTTTTTCACTCTATGATTCAGAGGCTAACGCTATTGGTGGTGTCGATATCAATCTCACCATGGATGATGGTAATGGTGTAGAGAAAGGCACACACATTGTTTATCGGGGAATTCATGTTGGTACGATTGTAAGCAAGCAATTAACCACAAACGGCGTGACTGCAATTGCAAAGTTTGAAAATCAATACACCCATTTATTAACTAATGATGGCGTATTTTGGTTAGAAGGGGCTGAAATCTCACTTTCTGGCATAAAAAACCCTGGACGCTTACTCACTGGTAGCGTGATCAACTTCTTACCCGGTACTGGGTACCAAAACGTCCTACCGAATAATTTCGTCCTGCAATCTAAAGCGCCCGATATGTTGAAGTCGAAAAAACGTTTTTTAACGATAACTTCTACCGAAAATATGGGTATTGCCGCAGGTGCAGAGGTTCGTTACAAGCAGCTCCCTATCGGCACTGTATTGAGTGTCAAATTGACCCAAGATTTATCTGCTGTCGAATATCAACTCGAATTACAGCCCGAGTTTGCCAGCCTAGTGCGAAGTGATAGCTACTTTGTGCCAGAATCGGCTCTCGCAATTGAAGCTTCACTTGACGGTGTATCCGTCAAATCGAGGGATTTTACCACGCTCACTAAAGGAGCTGTCAGCCTTATCCTAGGTAAGAGTGAAACGCCTCTTGCGGCCAATACCAGTCTTCCCTTATTCAGCTCAATCGATGCGGCAACCGCCTTTTTTGATCGTCAACATAAAGTTCATTTGACCTTAATCAGTCAAGATGGTGCAGATGTTAGCCAAGGTTCACCGGTTTATTATAAAAAAATGCAGATTGGTATAGTCCAATCCATTAATTGGCAAAGCAAAACAGAAGATTTTGTCATTAAACTCGCCATCGACAAAGAGTTTCAACCGCTGTTGCAAAAACCTAAGGTCTTTTGGCGTAATAGTGCAATAGAAGTGAACGCCAGTCTTGCAGGTATCGATGTCGCGGTTGCGCCGCTGCAAGGCGCATTAAAAGGCAGTATCAGTTTAGGCTTACTCGATAGTGATAATGTTAAGCCCACTAAAACATCTACAAGTTTAAAACTCTATGAGAATAAGCAATTTGCGTTAACACAGGCACAACCTATCAGGCTCACGTTACCCGCTTCAGCCAAACTTGATGCAAAAGCCGCCATTCGTTACCAAGGCCATCAAGTAGGCGAAGTGTCACAAGTGAAACTCAATGCTGACCTAAATACATTAACGGCTACAGCTTACCTTTATGGGGAATATGCCGATCATTTCAGCCGCAGTGATTGTGAATATCATTTAGTGGATGCACAAATTTCACTCGCGGGGATCAAAGCGCCAGAAACCCTCATAACAGGTCCATATATTGGTGTACTACCGGGTAAAAGTAGTCAAACAGCGACTCAGTTTATTGCCAATGTGGTCGCTAGCAGTTACGCCAATGTACCCGAAGATGCGCTAAAGTTCACCTTAGAAGATGCGAGCTTAGGGTCAATGAAAGTAGGAACACCTATCTTCTTCCGTGGGATTAAAATCGGCCAGATCAACGGTTATGGCTTATCAAAACAGGGCAACAGTGTGCTGATGCAAGCTCATATTGAACCTCAGTATAGCCATCTTGTTAATCAAACTAGCCAGTTCTGGGATGCTTCAGGCATCAAAGTGGATGTGGGAATATTCTCAGGCGCTAAGATTGAAGCGGGTTCACTGGAGACCTTGCTTGCCGGTGGGATTAATGTGGCCACAAAAGCAACAACCCAAGACAATAATCGACTCGCCAATGGCTCAATCATCAAATTGCAACATAAAGTTCAAAATGAATGGCAGGAATGGGCTCCAATTCAATAGCATGCTTGCCTGTTTATTTTCACAGCTTGAAGCTTACTAACACAAAATCAGGCGCAGATGCGCCTGATTATTTATCCCTTTATATCCCCGATAACACTAACCGTAAAACCAATAGCACACAGCAATAGCTGCGCTAATACCTGCAAAATCAGCACTTAAACCACAGGCTAAGGCATGGCGGCCATGACGAATACCCACTGAGCCAAAATACACGGCTAGAACATAAAATGTCGTTTCGGTACTACCTTGAAAAATTGCCGATAATCGGCCTGCAAAGGAATCAACCCCGTGGTGATCCATTGTCTCAAGCATCATCGCTCTGGCGCCTGAACCACTAAAAGGTTTCATCAATGCCGTCGGCATCGCATCCACAAAGCGAGTATCAAAACCTAATATCCGTACACCACTTGCAATCAAGTGTAGTAAATAGTCCAAAGCCCCTGATGCACGCAATAGGCCTATCGCTAACAACATGGCTAGTAGATAGGGAATAAGCTGAATAGATTGGGTAAATCCAGCCTTGGCACCTTCGATAAACTCATCATAAACAGCCACTTTACGGATCCCTGCGACAATCACAAAGGTAAAAACGAGTAACAGCAGTACACCATTACCCATTGCGGTCGATACTGAACCTATCGCTTCAGCACTTAAGGTCATCAGATAAAAACCACTCGCCACTAAACCCGAAAGTAGTAACGCCCCATAACCAAGTACCACAGCGTTAAACAAGGAAATCCGCTGCACTAATGCCACGATAAGTAATCCTGCGAGTGTCGATGCCGATGTTGCCAATAAAATCGGCAAGAAAATATCCGCAGGTGCCGTCGCCCCCTGTTGGGCACGATAGAGAAATACCGTCACAGGCACTAAGGTCACAGAGGAAGTATTGAGCACTAAAAATAAAATTTGCGCATTGGTCGCCACGCTTTTTTGCGGATTTAAACTTTGCAAATCATGCATCGCTTTTAACCCAAGTGGTGTGGCGGCATTATCTAATCCAAAAACATTCGCTGTTAAATTCATCGTGATACTGCCAAAGGCAGGATGCCCCTTAGGCACTTCTGGCATCAAACGGCGCAACAATGGCTCAAATACAAAGGCGATCGCGCCTACCACTCCCGCTTTTTCGCCAACTCGCATCAATCCCATCCATAAAGAAAGCACTCCAATCAAACCGAGGGATATTTCTGCGGCAAGTTTCGCACTCGCAAATAATGCTTCGACCGATGTAGAAAGCACATCGATATGACCATTGAATATCTGCACAGCAATCGCTAACAGTGCCGTGATAAAGAAAGCTAACCACACCCTATTAAGCACACTAATCCCCTCATTTTTATTGTTTTTATTCTATTAGTTTACAGCCATTGAGTGCTAACCCTACGCAACTCAATGCAATATCAATGAAATACTCAGAGTATAAACATCAAACCATAATAGCGGCTTAGGCACTTGGGAGAAAATCTCAGACCCAATAAGGGATTATGATATACTCACGCCAATTGATACACAGTCTATTTCCCTATGGTTCAATGAAATCAATGGCTCAATTAAATCAAAATTTTATCGATACAATCACCCAAGAACTGCCCGCCCATTTGTCTATGGATGATTTTATTGCCGCCTGCGACAGGCCGCTTAGACGTTCAATTCGGGTCAATACCTTAAAAATCAGCGCCGACGACTTTAAGACCTTGATGCAACCTAAGGGCTGGACATTTGATCCTATACCTTGGTGTAAAGATGGATTTTGGATCAGTTACGACGAAGAAGAACAACTCGGCAACGCCTTAGAACACATTCAGGGCTTATTCTACATCCAAGAAGCCAGTTCTATGTTGCCGCCGACCGCACTTTTTACACCTAGTGCATTTACCCCTAGTGCAAAGTGGCAATGCGTATTGGATCTCGCCTCCGCACCCGGTTCAAAAACCACCCAAATAGCCGCACTCATGCACAATTCAGGGTTACTGA
The DNA here is from genome assembly GCF_023159115.1 of Shewanella sp. JNE2. NCBI lineage: Bacteria > Pseudomonadati > Pseudomonadota > Gammaproteobacteria > Alteromonadales > Shewanellaceae > Shewanella > Shewanella sp. JNE2. The sequence goes on from NZ_CP096169.1 coordinate 2,479,334, forward strand.
TCGCCAATGAGTATTCAGCGAGCCGCGTGAAAGTGCTACACGCGAATGTACTGCGCATGGGTGCGAGTCACTGTGCGCTCACCCACTTCGATGGCCGTGTGTTTGGTGAATATTTGTATGAAAGTTTTGATGCCGTGCTTATTGACGCCCCCTGTGGCGGTGAAGGCACAGTGCGTAAAGATGCCGATGCCCTAAAACACTGGAGCCTAAACGATGTACTGGCGATAAGTGAAACCCAAAAAGCCCTAATCGAATCGGCATTTTTAGCCCTAAAACCCGGTGGTAGCTTAGTCTATTCTACTTGCACCTTAAATCGCCTTGAAAACCAAGGCGTGTGCGAATATTTGAAGCAAACCTACGGTGATGCGGTGCAATTTGAATCCTTAAGCGATTTATTTGAGGGCGCTGAACGCGCTGCCACTCCCGAAGGCTTCTTACATGTCTGGCCACAGATTTACGATAGTGAAGGTTTTTTTGTCGCTAAATTGACCAAAACGACATCAGTACCACGTCAGAAACCCGAGCCTACACTGCAAAAAAACTTCCCTTTTACTCCAGCAACAACTAAGCAAGCCCAAGGAATAAAAGACTATTTTCAACAAGACTTAGGGATAAGTTTGCCAGATGACCTTATTATGGTGCGTGATGATGAATTCTGGTTATTTCCGCATGAATTTAGGGATTTTATCGGCCGTATGCGGTTTCAGCGTATTGGTATTAAACTCGCCGATAGCACTAAGCATGGTTTTAAAGTCCGCCATGAGGCAATTATTGCATTAGCGGGAAAACAGCTCAGCCCAACCGCAAAAACGGTTGATCTGAGCGATGTCGAAGCGAAAGAGTACCTAATGGGAAGAGATATCAGCCTAAACACCGCAGTAAAAGCCCAAGGTGAAGTCATCGTCTGTTATGGCGGAGCCCCCTTAGGTATGGCAAAGCACTTAGGTAATAGATTAAAAAACAATCTCCCTCGGGATTTAGTGAAAGATAAAGTATTACTGCTATCAGAACAGATAAAATCGTTATAGTTTTACTATTTTTTAGCAAAAAATAACCTAAAAAAGGGGAATAAGCACACTACTCTAGGACCAAAGCTCTACTACACTGAGTCTAATGTAAAGTGCTTTGTATCGCTCTTTCACCTGTAGCGCACGGCTCTTTAACGAGCCATTCCCCTAGGCCCAAACAGCTATAATCGTTTTGGGCCTTTTTTTATACTTTCACACCGAAAATTCCGCGATACTATTGAACCGAATAGCAACGCTTATACCCATCATCACAGTAGCTAACTAAGTTCACTGACGGTCTATACTGATCACCCAATACGATTGAGGCTAGATTTCACGGCCAACTAAACGTGCCGCATCTTTGAATAAATTAAAGAAGTTATTGCTAGTGTACTCAGCTAGATCTTCGTAACGCTCGCCTCTAAGCTCTGCTACAAATTCAGCCACATCGCGCACATAGGCGGGCTGATTCTCTTGCCCACGATGTGGGATCGGCGCTAAATAAGGCGAATCTGTTTCAACTAGCAGACGATCCTTGGGCACCTTACGGATTACCGTTCGCAGATCTCCCGCATTTTTAAAAGTCACTATGCCTGAGACCGAAATATAAAACCCAAGATCAATGGCCGCCTTCGCCATCTCCCAGTTTTCGGTAAAGCAATGTAAAACGCCGCCAACTTTATCGGCACCGCCCTGCTTAAGCATATTAATCGTGTCTTCACGTGCATCACGGGTATGCACAATCAAAGGTTTATCCACGTCCACCGCAAGGGCTATCTGTTGCTCAAAACATTGCTGTTGAAGCCGTTTTGTTTCATCGGCATAAAAATAATCTAAACCCGTTTCACCAATGGCAACCACTTTAGGATCGGTTGCAAAACGGCGTATTTGCTCAACATCTAATCCTTCTTTTACATCCAAGGGATGCACCCCCGAGGATAAAAATACCTGATTAAAGGCTGCCATCTTGTCACGCATCGATTCAAATCCTTGCTGACGTACATTCACGCACAACATATAGTCAACACCACGGGCTTTAGCACCAGCAAGTATATGTTCTAGGGATAATTGATCTGGTGCCGCTTTTAGGCGATCAAGATGACAATGTGAATCGATAAGCACAGGGATTTCCAAGCAGATAAATAAAGGACGACAAGGATACCCATCCAAGGGATCGAGGTCAAATACCTATCTCGCCCGCAAGCAATCGAGTGATTACATGGTGCAGGTTAAATCGCCGGAAGCAAGTTCACGGGAAAGTAATTTTTCAATATGGTGTTTATGACTGTCAGGTTCTGAGAGGATCTTTATACCAATACCCGCTGGGCGACCACCGGAGGCGCCTAAAGGATTGATCCATACAACCACCCCACGAAACTCGTTGGTTGTCGTTGCACCGGGCAAACGATAGGCAATAGTTAAAGGCTGGCCTAGATAATGGCTTTCACTGGTGGTAACAAACAATCCCGCAGGCTTGATAAAAGGCATATAAGCCCGATAGAGCTGATGTAAGGTGTCAAAATTAACAATAAGATCGACCATGGCATGTTACTTTTTTGTTATTTCTCTATATTCTAAGACATAACTTTGACATAAGCCCAAATAATTGACAGTCGGCATTGTGCTTAAGCTATGACACATTCCCATGATCTTTGCCGCCAAGTTCCCTACTTGCGCCTGAATAAACGCATCTTGGTGACTGTTCTTCAATAAAATTTGTCGCAGTAGTAGATATAAAACCTTAAGTGCATCAATTATTTGCTGTTCATTCACCGTTAATAAACTAGCACACAGATGACCAGACGACAAACTTTGCGCCCAATCTTTGCGAAACTGAAGCAGGGATTGATAGCGGCTCGATTGTGTACCATCTGTTAGCAAACTCTCGGCCAATTTTAATGGTCCACCCACCACACTTAGGCACCAAGCCACATCCTCTTGAATATGACAATGCTGAGCTAACCAGGTTTTGATCATCGCCTTATTCGGCGCCACAAAAGGAATGCGCTGACAGCGACTACTGATGGTAGCCATTAAACGTGCCGGAGTATCCGACTGTAATATTAACAGCGTGTCCTTGCCCGGCTCTTCAAGGGTTTTAAGCAGTGCATTAGCCGATGCAGAATTAAGGCGCTCACTGTGATGAATAATCGCTACACGGCGACCACTTTGCTGCGCGGTTGCCGTAAGGCGCACGCAAAGTTCACGAATTTGATCGACCTTAATTTGATTACCATCGGCTTCTATTTGGTAAAAATCGGGATGATTGCCCGCAGCGAATAACTGGCACGACTTACAAAAACCACATGCGCCTGCCGAATTAGGCGCTAAACACAGGGCTGCACGCGCCATAAACACACTAAACAGCTCACCACCGAACGCAGCATCGATACCAACGAGTTGGGCATGGGGGATTTTCTGGCATTGTAATTGTGCTAAAAATGCTTGCCTTGGCCCTTCGAGCCAAGGCAATTGCTCAGCCGTAAATCCGGACTCGGCTACCATGCCATCGCCTGTAGCACGGCCAAAATATCTTTATGAACTTCAGCCATGGTTTGACTTGCATCGATAACCACAATACTGTCATCTTCGCTGGCAAGCTTTAGATAAGTTGCGCGGGCGCGCTCAAAGAAATCAATGGTCTGCTGCTCGATTCTATCGAGTTCACCACGTTTAGCCGCGCGGGTGAGTCCAAGCTTAGGATCTAAATCTAAATATAAGGTGAGATCGGGTTTAAATCCCTTTAGTGTTGCAGCACTCACCGCCTCCACTAAGGGCATTAACCCTCGTCCACCACCTTGATATGCCAGTGATGATAGATTGTGTCTGTCTCCAAGTACCCATTGCCCTTGCGCAAGTGCAGGTTTAATTACATTAGCAACCAACTGCGCTCTAGCGGCATATATAAGCAAACATTCAGACTCGTCGCAGAGGGGATCGCTCGGATCGGCAATTTTGACTAAATCACGGATCCGTTCAGCGAGCGGTGTACCTCCGGGCTCTCGGGTACAAATAGGTGCTTGTCCAGTGTGCTTCTCAATAAAATCCCGAATAAGGGTAATTGTACTCGACTTACCCGCGCCTTCTAAACCTTCAATAACGATAAATTTTGCAAGAACTGACATTAGATTTTCTTTCTCTGCATTTTTACTTTGGTGATTTTTCTGGGGGCGCCGGTTTTATCTTACGCTGATATATGTCTACAGCATGGTTGTGTTCTTCTAGTGTGGTTGAGAACACATGGGTGCCATCGTTGCGCGATACAAAATAAAGGTAACTCACACTCGCAGGCTTTGACACTGCCATCAGGGATGCTTTACTCGGTGCAGCTATCGGTGTTGGCGGTAAGCCAAAGATACGATAGGTATTAAAAGGTGTCTCTTCGACTAAATCCTTGCGGGTAATATTGCCCTTATAGCGATCGCCCATACCGTAAATCACCGTCGGATCGGTTTGCAGACGCATACCTAGATTAAGACGATTAACAAATACACCGGCGATTTGCTCACGCTCATGGGCTTGGCCTGTTTCCTTTTCGACTATCGATGCCAAAATCAGCATTTCATAGGGCGATTTTAACGGCAAATTAGGCGCCCGTTCCGCCCACGCTTTAGCAAGCTCCTGCTCCATCATTTTATAACTTTGAGTCAGCATGACTTTAGCATCCGCCTCGGCGGTATAATGGTAGGTATCGGGGAAGAATTTACCTTCTGGCAAAGTGGAATCATCCTCCTGCTCTGTTAATACTGCAGTAAATACTTTGGGAGTCACTTGTAAATGTGGTGCGCTTGCTAGCTGTTGTTCCCACTCAGCAATGGTTTTACCTTCAACTAAAGTAATGCTGAAGATTTTGACTTTACCTGCCACTAGGTCGTTGAGTAAGTCCGTCACGGTTTGTGAGGACGACATTTCATAAAGGCCTGTACGAATCTTGGCAAGCTCTGGGCGAAACTTAAGTAACCATTTAAGTTTCCATGTGTCTTGAATAACGCCGTCATCGGCTAACTGCTGTGCAAGTTGGTTAACACTGGTGCCTCGTGCAATGGTGAGCTCTTTAGGCTCAACAAGGTTCAATGGTGTATTACTATAATCAACAATAGTTTGATAACCCCAGTAACCCACTAAACAAACTAATGTCAGTAAGGTAAGTAGAGTTGAACTGGCAATCAGGATCAGTTTTTTCATAGTGTGAGTGAAAGTGTCTGTCTAAGGTTGGCGGTTATAGGGGATCGAGTGAACTTAAGCGAATCTATCGCCAGTACATCCACAACACCTAAAACACTGTTAGTGATAAATGCCGAGTCAAACTCCCCTAAACGCTCGGCGCCAAATGGCAAACATTGAATATTGAACTGTTGTTCGAGCAAGGCATTAATCACCTGCTCACGCATCACGCCAGACACACCACATTGGGCTAAGGATGGCGTAATAACCTCATTGTCTTTGAGAAAAAAGATATTTGCCATCGAAGATTCAATCACCTTCGCCTCAGTATCTAAGACTAACCAATCATCGACGTTACTCGGCAAAAGCTGTGCTTTTATCAATACTTGTTCAAGACGATTAAGGTGTTTAATCCCTGCCAATAATGGCTGTATACCTAGGCGAACAGGGGATGTTTTAAGGTTGATACCGTTTTTTTGCCAATGTGCATAATGGCTAGGAATCGGATGCACAGAGACCACTTCAGTCACATTCACCGCCTGTGGTGGTGTATAACCTCTCCCACCAACACCTCTTGAAACCAAAAGTTTAATACAATGATGGGGATACTGTCTGGCCAAATCCTCAAGTTGCTGATAAAGCGCACTGCCCATGCGCCATTCAAAACCAAGTCTTGCGGCGCCATCGGTTAAGCGTGATTGGTGTGCATTTAAAAATAAAATACCATCATGGCTCGTTCGCATGGTTGCAAACAGACCATCACCGTAAGTAAGTCCCCGATCGGAAGGATCAATACTCCCCTGCAACACACCATTCACCCAAATCACGGATGTTAGTCCTGACTTATGCGGCTAGCGACCGCTTCTTGTTGATCTTTATACTTGGCATTTTTACGGGTGTTATAGGGACGTGCCACTGGGCCACTTAAACGCTCAAAATTTAACGCACCTATGGTCATCCGGGGGCGCAAAGCCAAGGGTAATTTACCGCTATTGTAAAACTCGAGCACAATTTTACCCTGCCAGCCCGGATCGATACGGTGCGCAGTCACATGTACCATCAGGCCTAAACGCGCCAGTGATGAACGACCATCAAGCCAACCGACAATGTCCGCAGGCAGCGTTACACTCTCGTAAGTCACCGCGAGGGCTAATTCACCAGGATGAAGAAAAAAGGCTTCGCCATCAGGGATTTCGATAATCTCACTCATCACCCGGTCAAGCGCTGCCTGCATTTCTCCACTCGGACCACTTAAGTCGATAAAAGGTGCGGTATGATCTTTAAAGACGCGAAATTGTCCACCTAAACGTACATCCACACTCACACCAGAAATGGCATCAATACTAGGACGAGGTTCTATTACGATTGTGCCGTTATCAAGAGCCTGTTCAATTTCGATATCAGTTAAGCGCATCTTACCTATTACTCCCTAAGTTTTTATGTCGTTATTTTGCCAATAAGTGCTGAATACGAGTTTTTAAAATATCGGTCGCAATACGATTCTTACCGCCACGAGGCACGATAATATCGGCGTATTGTTTCGAAGGTTCAATAAACTGTAAGAACATCGGACGCACGGTTTTTTTGTACTGCGAAATAACAGATTCCATCGTACGACCACGTTCTGCCACATCACGAGTTAAGCGACGTAAAAAACAAATATCCAGCGGCGTGTCCATAAACACGCTGGCATCCATCAGTTCACGTAATTTAGGATCGGTTAATAGCAGAATGCCTTCTAAAATAATCACCTTTTTAGGTGTCATTGTTACCGTATCAGCCGTGCGAGTATGCTCTGTATAGCTATAACAAGGGATATCTACAGCTTCACCAGACTTTAACAACTGTAAATGCGTGCATAGCAGTTGATGGTCTAGTGCTTTTGGATGGTCGTAGTTGGTTAATACCCGTTCATCCATGGATAAATGACTCTGATCGCGGTAATACGCATCTTCATTAATTACCCCTATTTGATCTGTGCCTAAATCACGACGCAACTCGTCAAAAATCGTTTTGGCAATCAAACTTTTGCCCGATGCTGACGCGCCAGCAATTGCAATAATGACACACTGCTGAGAATTCATACCCTTAAACCTTACTCATCATCTGATACGCTAATAGAAACTGTTTTTTGACTCTGTTTAAGGGCCAACTCTGCACCCACTTTACGGGCAATTTCCCGATAAAGACCTGCCACTTCACTGTCGGGATCGGCTACAACCGTTGGTGCTCCCACATCCATTGCTTCACGGATATTAATATGCAGTGGCAAAGCGCCTAATAAAGGAACCTGATAACGCTCGGCCATTTTACTGCCGCCGTGCGTACCAAAAGGATGTTCTTTGTGACCGCACTCGGGGCATAAATGGAAACTCATATTCTCCACAATGCCTAACACTGGAATATTCACTTTCTGGAACATTGTGATGCCTTTCTTGGCATCGGCCAGCGCGATATCTTGAGGTGTAGTCACAATAACGGCACCACTGACAGGCACTTTTTGCGATAGCGTGAGTTGAATATCCCCTGTACCTGGCGGCATATCGATCACTAAGTAATCTAATTCAGGCCATTGGGTTTCATTGAGTAGTTGTGCTAACGCGCCCGCGGCCATTGGGCCTCGCCACACGGCAGCTTCATCACCACTTAACATAAAACCAATTGATTGCGCGGCAATCCCATGGGCACTGGCCGCAGTCATATGCTTGCCATCCGGTGAAACGGGTCTGAAATTCGGAATGCCTAGCATTAACGGTACTGACGGGCCATAAATATCGGCATCGAGGATACCGACCTGCGCGCCTTCTGCCGCAAGTGCTAAAGCCAAGTTCACCGCCGTGGTTGATTTACCCACACCGCCTTTGCCTGAAGCGACAGCAATCACTTGCTTCACATTTGCGATAGGCGCAATAGACGATAACGCAGAATAGACCTTAGGTTGAAAATCGATTTCACATTCGACTTCATCAATGGCATCAAGCACAGCAAGTTTGTTGGTCAGTGCCATCACAGTATCGCGATACTGTGTCATACAAGGATATGGATAGACTAAGCCAAGCTGCAAACGCTTGCCTTCTATCGCCAATTTATTCACGCATCCAGCGCTCACTAACCCTTTAGCTAAATACGGGTCGATATATGCATCGAGAATGGCCAGAACAGGCCCAAGAAGATCGTCATTTAAACGATAATCAGTCTGAGTTGAAGACAAAAGCATTACCCCCACCAATAAATTTGCCCAAGTGTACCAGATAATGACAAAAACATTAGTGCAGATTTAGCTCAATTGGCTCACGTTTTGATGAAAATCATCCTGTAATCGGTTAGTATCTCTACCATTATTTTTGGCCCACCACGATATTTGAGACAAGATGGCAACTTCACAACGTAAAATTCTCGTGACCAGCGCACTTCCCTACGCGAACGGACCGATTCATTTAGGTCATATGCTGGAATACATCCAGACGGATATCTGGTCGCGTTACCAAAAGCTTCGTGGACATGAGTGCCACTATATTTGCGCCGATGACGCCCACGGCACGCCAATTATGCTCAAAGCGCAACAATTAGGCCTAGCGCCTGAAGAGATGATTGCTCAAGTGAACAAAGAGCATCAGCAGGATTTCGCCGATTTTAATATCGCCTTCGATAATTATCACAGCACCCACAGTGACGAAAACCGCGTACTGGCGAGTGATATTTACTTAAAACTGCGTGCTAATGGCTATATCAAGAGCAAGAGCATTTCTCAGTTGTTCGATCCTGAAAAATCGATGTTCCTGCCGGACCGCTTCGTTAAAGGCACCTGCCCTAAGTGTAAATCACCCGATCAATACGGCGATAACTGTGATGCCTGCGGTGCGACATATAGCCCAACTGAGCTGATTAACCCGAAATCGGCCGTCTCTGGTGCTACGCCTGTGATGAAAGACACTGAGCACTTCTTCTTCGACTTACCCGCCTTTGAAGGCATGCTAAAAGAGTGGACTCGCTCTGGCGCTCTGCAAACAGAAATGGCCAACAAACTCGACGAATGGTTCGAGCAAGGCTTACAACAATGGGATATCACCCGTGATGCCCCCTATTTTGGTTTTGAAATTCCCGATGCATCTGGCAAATATTTCTACGTTTGGCTAGATGCACCTATCGGTTATATGGGCTCATTCAAAAACCTCTGTGACAAACGCCCTGAACTCAGCTTCGATGAATTTTGGGCGAAGGATTCTAAGGCCGAGGTTTACCACTTTATCGGTAAAGACATCGTTTACTTCCACAGCCTGTTCTGGCCCGCTATGCTGCACGGCTCAGGTTACCGCCAGCCAAACAGCGTCTATGCCCACGGCTATGTGACAGTCAATGGCGCAAAAATGTCGAAATCCAAAGGCACTTTCATCAAGGCGCGTACTTATTTAGATCATTTAGATCCTGAATATCTACGTTACTACTACGCCGCAAAACTCAGCAGCCGTATCGACGATTTAGATTTAAATCTCGAAGACTTCGCCCAGCGCGTAAACTCAGATCTGGTTGGTAAGTTAGTCAACCTCGCATCTCGCACTGCGGGTTTTATCACTAAGCGTTTCGATGGCAAGCTCGCGAAAATTGCTGATACTACACTGACCGAGGCGTTTTTAGCCAAGCAAGAACAAATCGCCGAGTTTTATGAGACCCGTGAATACGGTAAAGCGATGCGTGAAATCATGGCATTAGCGGACATCGCCAACGGTTTTGTGGCCGATGCGGCGCCTTGGCAAATGGTGAAACAGGACGATCAACAGGAAGCGGCGCACCAAGTGTGTTCAAACGCCTTGAATCTGTTCCGTATTCTCGTGACGTATCTCAAACCTGTATTGCCACGTTTAGCCCAAGACGTTGAAGCCTTCTTCCAACAGACCTTAACATGGGATGGCTTAGCCCAAGATATGGCGGGCCATGAAATCTCGCCATTCAAAGCCATGATGCAACGTGTTGAGTTAGACAAAGTCAACGCTATGGTGGCCGACTCTAAGGAAAACCTGCAAGTCACGGCCGATGTACCAAAGACGGCAAAACCTGAAAAAACCGTTGAATCATCTAATGTCAGCAGTGAGCCGCTGGTTGACGATCCTATCAGTGAAACCATCAACTTTGATGATTTTGCTAAAATCGACCTACGTATCGCTCGCATCGTCAAAGCCGAGCATGTGGCCGAAGCCGACAAACTGCTAAAGTTACAGCTCGATATCGGCGGCGAAACGCGCCAAGTGTTTGCAGGGATCAAATCGGCCTATTCGCCAGAAGATCTTGAAGGCAAGCTGACGGTAATGGTTGCAAACCTTGCACCGCGTAAGATGCGTTTTGGCATGTCAGAAGGTATGGTTTTGGCCGCAGGCCCAGGTGGTAGTGACCTGTGGATTTTAGAGCCCCATGAAGGCGCACAGCCGGGTATGCGAGTTAAATAATCCGCACAAGAATCCGCACAAGATGACGCCCAAAAAGTAAGGCCGCATTCAGTGCGGCCTTATTTATTGAGACTACGAGTGAAATTATTCGGGGAGAAGTTATGGGCAATATCATTGAGCAGTTGTTGTTTTCTGCCTCAATAACGGGTCCGATCTGTTTGATGTTAGCCCTCGGGGTGATCCTAAAACGCACCCAAGTCATCAATGAAAACTTTATCGATGTCGCATCAAAACTCGTCTTTAATGTCACGCTGCCCGCGCTATTGTTTTTAAGCATTATTAGCTCACATCACGATCTTGCCGCCAGTGCCCCCTTAATTGGCTACGGCCTATTGGCCAATCTGTTGTTTTTTATCCTTTCGACCTACGCGACGAAACGATTTTTCCCTGAGCCAAAGGATCAAGGCGTAATTATTCAAGGAGGATTTAGGGCCAATACTGCGATTATCGGCTTAGCCTATGTCTCTAACGCCTATGGAGAGTCTGGGGTTGCCTTAGCCGCAGTTTACGTGGCGTCGATGACGCTACTCTATAATATTCAAGCCGTGATTTGCTTAAGCCCGAGGGGTGAGGAATCCAGCCGCCGCGCTTTTGCGGTGATCATAAAAACCATCACCAAAAATCCGCTAATTATCGCCATTATCCTTGGCATGTTGTTTTACCTGCTCGCGATTCCTGTACCGAAAATGGTCCTCGATGCGGGACAATACTTTGCCAATATGACCCTGCCATTAGCGCTACTTTGCACTGGTGGTTCACTGGATATTGGCTCACTCAGACATGAAAAGTATTCCACTTGGTTCTCGACCGCCTTAAAACTTATCTTTGCCCCACTGTTTATCACCCTAGGGGCCTTGATGCTTAGCTATCGCGGAGTGGAACTTGCCTTAGTGTTTTTGATGAGTGCAGCGCCCACGGCGGCCGCAAGTTATGTGATGGCGCGGGCCATGGGCGGAAATGCCACGCTTGCGGCTAATATAATCGCACTCACCACCGTTTGCTCGCTGCTTACCTGCACCTTAGGCATTTTTATCCTGTCTACTTTAGGGCTGATTTAATAATACAAAGGCGAGCTATGCTCGCCTTTAAACTTAATGAATTCTAATGGCTGCGATGCCGTTAAACAGGGTTGGTGATATCCACAAAATGGTGCACTAAATTAAATTCACGGGCGAGATGACGCCCTAGGGCTTCAATGCCGAAACGCTCAGTCGCATGGTGACCCGCCGCATAATAATGTATGCCCTGCTCTACTGCGCTATGGAAAGTACGTTCGGATACTTCACCACTGATAAACGCATCCACGCCCAGACTTGCCGCCACATCGATATAATCCTGCGCACCGCCCGTGCACCAAGCTAAATATTGGATCTTGGCATCGCTATCACCGATATGCAGTGGCGCTCGACCTAAGGCATTCTCAAGGGTATTTGTAAATTCGCTAGCACTGACAGGTAAATCGAGTTTGCCACGCCACAGGAGGCCCTGAGCCACCTCTTCGATGGCTTCGGCGTCGACTATCCCAAGTTGTCTGCCCAAAGTGGCATTATTGCCGAGCATTGGGTGAGCATCTAAAGGTAGATGATAACCAAACAAGCTAATATCGTGCTGGAGCAGTGCCTTAATACGACGCTGTTTCATCCCCGTAATAACCTCGGGTTCATTCTTCCAAAAAAAACCGTGATGAACCAAAATCGCATCGGCCTTTAATCGAATAGCTTCATCGATCAAGGCTTGGCAAGCCGTCACACCCGTCACTATCGTGTGGATCTCGTTCTTACCTTCTACTTGTAATCCGTTAGGTGCGTAATCCTTAAATGCGGCTACCCGTAAAAAGTCTGCTAAATATTGACCCAATTCTGTCCGTGTCATGTCATCACCACATGCATTAATTGTTAAAGATGATTGTCTCAACCTACATGGCTAAGTCAATGCGAACACCACCTTGAAGGTATACGACTCGCACTCGGTCACCCGCATTAAATACCATTCCGGGATCATAATCTTGGATAACCATAACTTGGGTGCCATCTTCTTGATTGATCATCAATTCCACCAGCTTAAACGATTGCACACTCGTACCACTGCCATAACGATTACCAATACCGCCGCCGATAAGAGCGCCTAAAATTGTTGCTACATCGCGGCCTGAACCGCCACCAAACTGATGGCCAATCACCCCACCAACTAATGCACCACCAAAGGTTTTCCAACCTTGGTTTCTGTCTTCGATAAGCTGAGTTTCTGTGATATTGCGCACAGAGGTGACATCACCATAGAGGACTTTCTCTACAGGGACGGCTTGATTGCGGTCGTAGGCTGCATTGGCAGGAGTTAATAGAAAGGCAAAAATAAACATAAAGCTTGCTAGAGTAGGTTTCCACATATCCGAATTTCCGCTAACTTAGTAGAAGGGTTTATTACTGAATCATACGCAATTGTGAAGTCACTGTCTTTTCTGAATCACGAATTTGAAGCTTTTCCTTCACCCGAACTCGCCTTAACGGATCCCAATGGATTACTGGCGATTGGCGGTGACTTACGTCCAGAACGCTTACTGACCGCTTATTATAACGGAATTTTCCCTTGGTTTAATGCCGATGATCCTATTCTTTGGTGGTCACCCGATCCCCGCGCAATATTTATGCCCGGTAAAATCCGTATCAGTACAAGTTTATGCAAGTATCTAAAAAAACAGCCATGGCATTTCACCATCAATCATGCCTTTACTTCTGTGATGGCAGGATGTACCGAGCCACGTCCAAAGCAAAATGGCACTTGGATAACCGATGAGATTCAAATGGCTTACCGTGAATTACATCAAAATGGCCATGCACATTCTATTGAGGTATGGGAAGGTGAGCAATTAATTGGCGGCCTTTATGGTTTAGCCATAGGGCAAGTGTTTTGTGGTGAATCGATGTTTCACCGCCAAACCAATGCCTCAAAAGCGGCAATAGTGGTATTACAACAACATTTAATCAAAAGGGGATTTAAACTGATTGATGCTCAGGTAATGAACCCACATCTAGAAAGCTTGGGAGCAAAGGCGATTAAACGAACTCATTTTATTGAATTACTGACCCAATTTAGGGACAAAAAAGTGCATCCAGATGCTTGGATACCCAGTGAGGTGTTCCTTGAACTCTAACGCCAATAAAACACCGATAGCTATCGGTATCAGCCAAATTTTCCCCTGTAGCTACCTCGAGGATCAGCAGGAGCAATTGCTCGTTATCCAAGAGGAGACTCTCGATCCCATTTTATTTGAGCGTTTATTAGCTATTGGTTTTCGCCGCAGTGGTAGCGCTATCTATAAACCCCGCTGTCCTCGATGTAGCGCATGTCAACCAATCCGATTACCCGTTCGGGAGTTTATACCGTCCAAACGACAAAAGCGTACATTGGCTAATAATCGCGATTTAACGTGGCGCATCACATCTAGCCAGACCGATGAGCAATACACACTTTATGAGCGCTATATCCGTCAACGGCACTTTGACGGCCCGATGTTTCCTCCGAGTAAGGAACAATATGAGCAGTTCTTATTTTGCCATTGGTTACCCCCTACTTTCATCGAAGTCTATGCCAATAATAAACTGATCGCGGTTGCTGTGACTGATACGTTACCGAACAGCCTCTCAGCCATTTACAGCTATTTTGATCCTGATGAAGCCCATCGTTCACTCGGCGTGCTGCTGATTTTAATTCAATGCCGACTTGCAAAATTACAAAGAAAAGAATTCCTTTATCTCGGATATCAAATAGATGCAAACCGCAAAATGTCCTATAAGCGTTTATATCGCCCTTATCAAATTCTAACCCCCCAAGGGTGGGAGTATTCCTAAGTTTGCTAAGTACTTCCCCTTTACAGCAAGGTGAATTTGGGGCATGATACGCCCGTTTTTTATATTCGAAGGCTAATGGGATAATTAATTAATGGCGAAAGAAGACAACATTGAAATGCAAGGCACTATCCTTGAAACCTTGCCAAACACAATGTTTCGTGTAGAGCTTGAAAATGGTCATGTGGTGATAGCCCACATTTCAGGCAAAATGCGCAAAAACTACATCCGGATCCTCACTGGCGATAAAGTTACCGTCCAGTTGACTCCTTATGATCTGACCAAAGGTCGTATTGTCTTCCGCGCACGCTGATATAGCCTCATAAATTTAAAAACCCGGCAAGGCCGGGTTTTTTTGTTGGCGAAAGATAAGAAAAATGGCTGCAATTGCAGCCATTTTTATGGATAAAACTCACCTTTAGGCCGAGTTAAGCCTTAGAAGCCACTTTTTCATGACGCTCTGTGCGAATAGCAATTTCACCCTCTGTAACATCCACGTAAGCCACACCACCCGACTCTAAGGCACCAAATAAAATCTCATCCGCTAATGGACGTTTGATCAATTCGGTCACGACCCGAGCCATTGGACGCGCGCCCATGTTCTTATCGTAGCCTTTCTCGGCGAGTAAGGTTCTGGCTTCGTCGCTGACGTCCAAGATGACGTGTTTTGCATCCAACTGAGCCTGTAATTCCACCAAGAATTTATCGACCACTTTGGCAATAATCGTCATATCCAAATGGTTGAACCAAATGATGGAATCGAGACGATTTCGAAATTCTGGCGAAAATACTCGATTAATTTCAGATAACGCATCTTGGGTATGATCTTGCTGGGTAAAGCCAATCGACTTACGAATAGTCTCCTGTACCCCCGCGTTAGTGGTCATCACCAAAGTCACGTGTCTGAAGTCAGCCTTACGACCATTATTATCGGTCAAAGTGCCGTGGTCCATCACCTGCAACAGCAAGTTATAGACATCACGGTGGGCCTTCTCAATTTCATCCAATAGCACGACACAGTGCGGATTTTTAATCACAGCATCTGTCAGCAATCCACCTTGGTCATAACCCACATAACCTGGAGGTGCCCCAATTAAGCGTGACACTGTGTGGCTTTCCATGTACTCCGACATATCAAAGCGCACCAGTTTCATCCCTAAACAGGTAGCCAGTTGATTGGTAACCTCGGTTTTACCTACACCGGTGGGACCGGCGAATAAGAAACTGCCGACAGGTTTTTTATCTGTGCCTAAACCACTTCGCGATAAACGAATGGCTGAGCTTAAGGTCTCAATGGCTTTATCTTGACCAAAGACCACCATCTTAAGGTTACGCTCAAGATTACGCAGTAAGTCCTTATCTGTGGCAGATACTGACTTCTCAGGGATGCGCGCCATTTTAGCTACAATGGACTCAATTTCGGCTTGGCCAATGGTCTTTTTACGCTTGCTCATAGGCAACATCACCATACGAGCCCCCGCTTCATCGATCACATCGATAGCTTTATCGGGTAAATGTCTGTCATTAATGTGCTTAGCCGATAATACTGCAGCGCTGCTAATCGCGGCCTGAGTATAACGAACGCCATGATATTCTTCGTATTTAGACTTAAGCCCCATCAAAATCTTAGTGGTTTCTTCCACTGAAGGCTCATTAATATCCACCTTTTGGAAACGACGTGCCAGCGCACGGTCTTTCTCAAAAATACTTTGATATTCTTGGAAAGTCGTCGAGCCCATGCAGCGCAAATTACCGCTAGATAGCAAAGGTTTCAGTAGATTAGAGGCATCCATTACGCCGCCAGAGGCCGCGCCCGCACCGATAATGGTATGGATCTCATCGATGAATAGGATGGCATGCTTATCCGCCGCCAGTTCTTTTAACAGGTTCTTAAAGCGTTTTTCAAAGTCGCCGCGATACTTAGTGCCTGCAAGCAATGAACCTAAATCCAAGGAATATACCGTGGCTTCAAGCATTACATCGGGCACTTGTTTATTCACAATCCGATACGCCAGCCCTTCGGCAATCGCCGTTTTTCCCACACCCGCCTCACCCACTAACAGTGGATTATTTTTACGGCGACGGCACAGGGTTTGAATCGCGCGCTCAATTTCCTGATCGCGGCCAATCAGTGGATCAATAATCCCTTGCTTTGCAAGTTGGTTTAAGTTGGCCGCAAATTGCGACAGCATGCTGCGTTCTTCACTGCCTTCACTTTGATCTTCTATGCGTTCTTGATCTTGATGTGACTCAGCATCATCATTTTTGGCGAAACCATGGGAAATAAAATTCACTACGTCTAGGCGACTAATATCACAACGGCGCAGTAAATATACGGCTTGGGATTCTTGCTCACTGAAAATGGCGACTAACACATTAGCGCCGTTCACTTCATTGCGGCCCGATGACTGCACATGGAATACTGCCCGTTGCAGGACTCGCTGGAACCCAAGCGTCGGCTGAGTTTCTTTGTCATCATCAATATCGGCAATGATTGGGGTTGTTTGTTGGATAAAGCTTGCCACTTCATCTCTGAGTTTATCTAGATTCGCTCCACAGGCGATTAACGCTTCTTGAGCCGCTGGATTGTCGATGAGAGCTAATAACAGATGTTCCACTGTCATATACTCGTGACGCGCGTCTCTGGCTTGCTGAAACGCCAGATTTAAGGTGACTTCCAGATCTTTGTTCAGCATAAGCACCCCCAAAATTAACAACAGACTACAGAGTAAAGCGGTTTTATGCTTTCTCTAACGAACACAGTAACGGATGTTGGTTTTGTCTTGCAAATTGATTTACTTGTATCACCTTAGTTTCTGCAATCCCAAAAGGGAAAATACCGCAAATTCCTTTTCCTTGGTGATGGATCGTCAACATGATATCGGTCGCTTCCTGCTCGTTCTTGCGAAAGAAAACCTGCAAAACTTCAATCACAAAATCCATTGGAGTGTAGTCATCATTATTGAGGATCACCTTATACATTGATGGTGGCATCAACTCTGATTCGACACGTTCTTCAACGTGTTCAATATTTCCTGTCTTACCCATTTTTTAATACTAGCCTCTCGTGTTGGCCTCTTCCAATTGATATGTTCAAATTAATCAGTTGTTGCCCCTTTGTTAATTTTAGCTTGACTTCCGCATTTACTCCTTACATTCTGTAGTTCAGACGGTGAGCAAAACCCGTCTATACAGGTTTTACTATCTTACTGGTAAGTAGACAACAGAAGGAAGTGGAAGTATGGCAAGCGGAACTGTTAAATGGTTCAACAACGCCAAAGGATTCGGGTTTATTTGCCCTGATCAAGGTGGTGAGGACGTTTTTGCACACTATTCTACCATTGAAATGGAAGGCTATAGAACTCTAAAAGCAGGCCAACCCGTTCAATTTGAAGTAGAGCAAGGTCCAAAAGGGATGCACGCTTCAGCCATTTCACCAACAAAATAACGTTTGGTGAGGCCAATGATCTAAAAGGCAGGGACTTGTCCCTGCCTTTTTATTGCTGCGTGTTTCATAAATTCTCACCACTTAATGCTGCATCGCTCATCATCATTTCGCATGAATTTAATTCAAGTTCAATCACCGCACATCACCCATTGCATCCCAGCAAAAAGATTTTATCATCGATCTCTCGGCAGCAAATTTAGGGTATAAAAAAGGATCTGCAATGCAGATCCTTTTTTAAATCAGTCTAATGACTTACAAATTCACATCAGCTTAGATGGCCCACACTGACGCGCACACCATCTAAAAGTGATAACTAGCGAAATTAAGCAATCAACAGTTTGTTTAACGTCTCGCTTGGGCGCATGGCTTTTTCAGCCTTAGCCGCATCTAAACGGTAATAACCGCCTAAATCGACAGGCGCACCTTGTGCATTTGCTAATTCAGCCACAATGACTGGCTCATTCGCAGCCAGCGCATGAGCCAAAGGAATAAAGTGAGCTTGTAGTTGCTCATCGCCCGTTTGCGCTGCTAAGGCTTGTGCCCAGTACATGGCTAAGTAGAAATGGCTGCCACGGTTATCCAGCTCACCGACTCTTCTTGATGGCGATTTGTTGCTATCTAAGAATTGGCCTATGGCTTGATCTAAGGTATCTGCAAGCACTTGCGCTTTTGGATTGCCTACGGTTTGACTTAAATGCTCAAGAGACGCCGCCAGAGCCAAGAATTCACCGAGCGAATCCCAACGTAAGTGACCTTCTTTCTCAAGCTGTTGCACGTGTTTAGGTGCACTACCGCCCGCACCTGTTTCAAATAAACCGCCGCCGTTCATTAATGGAACGATTGACAGCATTTTGGCACTGGTGCCTAGCTCAAGGATGGGGAACAAGTCAGTCAGGTAGTCACGTAAAACGTTACCCGTAACTGAAATCGTATCTTTGCCTTCTTTGATGCGAGCCAAAGAGAAACGCGTTGCCTCTTCAGGAGACATAATGCTGATCTCTAAGCCATCAGTATCATGCTCTGGCAGATACTGCTGCACTTTAGCAATGATTTGTGCATCGTGGGCACGTTTGCTATCTAACCAAAATACCGCAGGAGTATTGCTTAAACGGGCACGGCGCACGGCCAGTTTGACCCAATCACGGATAGGTGCGTCTTTAACTTGACACATTCTCCAGATATCGCCCGCTTCCACGTTATGGCTCATCAATACCTTACCGCTGGCATCAACAACGTTGACCACACCGTCAGCAGGAATTTCAAACGTCTTGTCGTGGCTACCATATTCTTCCGCTTTTTGCGCCATCAAGCCCACGTTGGGCACACTGCCCATGGTTTTAGGATCGAAAGCGCCGTGCTCTTTACAAAAAGCAATCGTTTCTTGGTAGATACCGGCATAGCAACGATCTGGGATCATGGCTTTAGTGTCATGCAGTTGACCGTCTGGTCCCCACATTTGGCCAGATGAACGAATCGCAGCAGGCATAGACGCATCGATAATGATGTCGCTTGGCACGTGTAAATTGGTGATACCTTTATCAGAATCGACCATAGCCAATGCAGGGCGTGCAGCATAAACGGCGGCGATATCGGCTTCGACTTCTGCACGGGTATCTGCTGGCAAAGTCGCGATTTTGGCATAAACATCCCCAAAACCGTTGTTAACATCTACGCCTAATTCAGCGAAAAGCGCCGCATGTTTGTCAAATACTGGCTTAAAGAATACCTTCACTGCGTGACCAAACATAATAGGATCAGACACTTTCATCATAGTGGCTTTGAGATGCAGCGATAACAGCACATCTTCAGCTTTAGCGTTTTCGATTTCACGCTCATAGAAGCTCACTAAGGCTTTTTTACTCAATACCGCAGCATCGATAATTTCGCCAGCCAGCAGCTTAAGACCCGACTTGAGCACCACTTCTTGACCATCTTTTTGGGTCAGCACGATATTCACGCTGCCCGCATCAGATAAAGTGACAGACTGCTCGCTGCCGTAGAAATCGCCGTCAGTCATGTGAGCCACATGTGACTTGGAATCTTTGGCCCATTTCCCCATGGAATGCGGGTTTTTCTTGGCGAAGTTTTTCACCGATAATGGGGCGCGGCGATCTGAGTTACCTTCACGCAGTACTGGGTTTACCGCACTGCCTTTGATCTTGTCGTAACGGGTTTTAATTGACTTTTCAGCGTCGGTTTTTGGCTCATCCGGATAATTAGGAATGTCGTAACCTTTTTGTTGCAGTTCAAGGATACAGGCTTTTAATTGTGGAATTGAAGCACTGATATTCGGTAACTTGATGATGTTCGCTTCTGGCTGATTCGCTAACTCGCCAAGCTCTGTCAGATGGTCGCCAATCTTTTGTGCTTCGGTCAGTTGCTCAGGGAAACTGGCAATAATACGGCCCGATAACGAGATATCACGGGTTTCAACCGCAACACCCGCGGCGTCGGTAAACGTTCTGATAATAGGTAAGAGTGAGAGGGTGGCCAGTGCTGGCGCTTCATCTGTTTCAGTGTAAATAATTGTTGATGAGTTATCTTTCATGTTACATCCTACATTATTGTAAAATTTAATATTTTTTATAATAATTTTATAGCATGGCAAACAAATCTGAGCACAGGGAAAATATCAATCAAGGCAATCGACCACGCCCTCACCTTTAAAATTCTCAATGCCCTTCTGTCTTTGCGCGCAAGCTAAAATTTGTTACAACGACTCATTAAAACCTAATAAACATTTAGGCACAGATCACATTTTCTGGCCGACATCATAGAGCATTCGCAATAATATTCAAATTCCACTAACGGCGAATGCCAAGTACACTATGACCACATTAACGACTCAATCAAGTCAGGTAAGCGTGTCTCAACCTCCTGTTAGCAAAAGTATGACCAAAAACAAGTTTCCACCTAAAGGTGCCAATTCCAGCACCAGTTCCCCAGCCAAGAGCCCGATTAAACCCGCGAAGCACGCCAGCAGAGGCCCTGCCAACCGCGCTACTGCCGTAGATAGCAAAGTGACGCCAGCACGAAATGCCAATGGCAGTTTAAAGAAAGAACCCTTTAAAAATCCTAATCGACGCGCAATTGCGGCAGCAAAACCAGTGCAGAGCCAAACGCTCGCACCGATTATTGTACTGTTTAATAAGCCTTTTGATGTACTTTGCCAGTTTACCGATGAACAAGGTCGCAAAACCCTAAAAGACTATATCCCGATTGCTGATGTGTATGCCGCTGGCCGCTTAGACAGAGACAGTGAGGGCTTATTGCTGCTAACTAATGACGGTCAATTACAGGCAAGGCTGACAGAGCCGAAAAAGAAAACCTTTAAAACCTATTGGGTGCAAGTAGAAGGCGTTCCGACAGAAGATGCCCTGACAAAACTGCGCCAAGGTGTTGAATTAAATGATGGTATAACGCTACCAGCTAAAGTCAAAATTATGGATTCACCCGATATTTGGCCACGTAATCCACCGGTAAGAGAGCGCAAAAATATCCCAACAACTTGGCTAGAAATCCAAATACATGAAGGTCGTAACCGCCAAGTCAGACGCATGACAGCGCATATCGGTTTTCCGACCTTAAGATTAATCCGTTATAAAATAGGCCAATGGAGTCTAGATAATTTGCCATCGGGTGAGCACAAATGCATTCGTCTCGGTGATGAAGTCTAAATTTCAGCCAAGTTTCTGCGTTCAACACCACTAAAAAGTGGCACCATGTCCACTCAAAGGAGGTACCATGAGTCAACGATATAAACCCAATGTGACCGTCGCTTGTATTATCCATGCGACTTCACAGGACAAATATCTGATGGTAGAAGAGTGGATTGAAGGCGAGCAACGCTTTAATCAACCCGCAGGTCACTTAGAAGCGAATGAAAGCTTGATCCAAGCCTGTGAGCGCGAAGTGTTTGAAGAAACGGGGTTATCACTCAAAGCCCAAGGGCTCGTCGGCATCTATCAATTTAGCGCCAGTGAAGACTTAGCCTTTGTGCGCTTTACTTTTTTCGTGCAGTTAGATGATATGCCCTCACCTGCGCCGCAGGATAAAGCGATCCACAGTGCGCACTGGCTGAGTTTTGCACAGATAGAAGCCAAGCTATCTTTACTGCGCAGTCCCTTAGTGCTCGATTGCCTCAAAGACTATCGACGCCACCTGCAGCAGAGCTCGGTTTATCCCCTAGACTTACTCAATAGCGTTCGTCTCACGATAGCCCCAAAGAGCAAGGCGTGATAGAATACGCCGCCGCGTAAATCCGCAATGAGTTAGCTTAGGATGTTCAGGAAATTAGGCTACCATTCGAGCCATTTACACGCTCTCCTTGCGGGGAAAATCGTTTACGCAATATACAAATTTTAAGCTAGGTCATATTACTACTTGGGTGATGCGCAATTCCCTACCTCAAGTGCCTAGCCAACACACATACTCAATGGTTTTTAGGATTTATGACATCAATCGAACCCACTCATACAGGAAAAAAAGTCATTGTCGGCATGTCCGGCGGTGTAGATTCATCTGTTTCAGCCTATTTGCTTATGCAGCAAGGCTATCAGGTTGAAGGCCTTTTCATGAAGAACTGGGAAGAAGATGACAACAACGAGTACTGCGCCGCCGCTGAAGATTTAAAAGATGCCCAAGCCGTGTGCGACAAGCTCGGGATCAAGCTACACACAGTCAACTTTGCTGCTGAATATTGGGACAATGTATTTGAGTATTTCCTCGCCGAATACAAAGCGGGCCGCACGCCAAATCCCGATATTATGTGCAACAAAGAAATCAAGTTTAAGGCATTTTTAGAATTTGCCGATGAAATCCTCGACGCCGATTACATCGCCATGGGCCACTATGTTCGCCGTCGCGACAATAGCGACGGCAGTACGCAAATGCTCCGCGGCGTTGATGGCAATAAAGATCAAAGTTATTTCCTCTACACCTTAAGCCACGAGCAAGTGGCACGTAGCCTGTTCCCTGTCGGTGAGCTTGAAAAACATCAAGTGCGTGAAATAGCGAAAGAAATGGGCTTAATCACCCATGATAAAAAAGACAGTACTGGCATCTGCTTTATCGGTGAGCGCAAGTTCACTGAATTTCTAGGGACTTATTTACCGGCGCAGCCTGGCAATATCGAAACCCCTGAAGGCGAAGTCATAGGCACACACCAAGGACTCATGTACCACACCTTAGGCCAACGTAAAGGGCTAGGCATTGGCGGCATGAAAAATAGCAATGACGATCCTTGGTATGTGGTCGATAAAGATCTTGAGCGTAACGTATTGATCGTGGGGCAAGGCGGACACCATCCCCGTTTGATGTCGACCGGCATGACAGTTAACCAACTGCATTGGGTGGATAGAACTGGGCCTGTCGATGGTTGTCATATCACCGTCAAAACCCGTTATCGCCAACAAGATGTGCCTTGCACATTAACCTACACAGATGAACACACCTTGCGTGTGGTCTTCGATGAACCTGTAGCGGCGGTGACGCCTGGACAATCTGCGGTATTTTATGATGGTGAAGTCTGCCTAGGTGGCGGCATTATCGATCAATTAATCCGAGGGTAAAGCGTGAACGAGCAACTCATTAATCGGACTATGGCGTTTGCAGGCATACTGCAAGCCATTGCCCAAGTTCAACATTTAGCGCGCCATGGCGAATTGGATAATGCCGAACTCGCGGCAAGCTTAAACACCATTCTCGTCACCAATCCTGACAATACGGCCGATGTTTACCCGGACAAAATCGTATTGCAAAAAGGCTATAAGCTGATCCTGAATCAGCTCGGTGACAGCAGCCAAAAAGATGTTGAAATTACCCGTTATTTAGTAGGCGTGCTTGCGCTTGAGCGTAAACTCGTGCGCTCTAACAGTGGCTTAGGCATGTTGGCTGAACGTATTAATCAAGTGAATCGCCAGCTACATCATTTTGCCATCACAGATGAGCAAGTCGTTGCCAATCTTGCCAGCATTTACAGTGACATCATCAGTAATTTAGGGCCCAAAATCCAAATATCGGGTAATCCCGTGTGTTTGCAGCGCCCTATCGTACAACATAAAATTCGTGCTCTGTTGCTTGCCGCTATACGCAGCGCAGTACTGTGGCGTCAGTTGGGCGGTAAACGTCGACACTTAGTCTTCGCCCGCAAAGCCATAGTCGATACAGCCAAGAAAAGTCTTACCCTATAATAAAATTAGCGTTCATCAAGGAGCTACACATGGATCTTTCCGCACTAACTGCTATCTCTCCGGTAGACGGCCGTTATGGTAGTAAAACCGCGTCATTGAGAGGGATTTTCAGCGAGTTCGGTCTTACCAAGTACCGTGTTCAGGTTGAAATCAATTGGTTAAAACTGTTAGCCGATTGCCCAGAAATCATCGAAGTACCACCGCTAAGCGAGTCAGCTATCGCCGTGCTCGATGGCATTAAAGATAATTTCAACGAACAAGATGCGCTGCGTGTTAAGGCTATCGAAAGCACCACTAACCACGATGTGAAAGCGGTTGAATACTTCATCAAAGAAAAAATCGCGGGCAATGCCGAATTAGCTGCTGTGGGTGAGTTTGTTCACTTTGCTTGTACTTCCGAAGATATCAACAACTTAAGCCACGGTTTAATGTTGACTGAAGCCCGTGAGCAAGTCTTACTGCCCTACTGCAACGAGTTGCTGACGGCAATTAAAAAGCTGGCGATTGAATATCGCTCTGTGCCATTAATGTCACGTACCCATGGCCAACCCGCGTCACCTTCGACGCTCGGTAAAGAAATGGCGAACGTCGCAGTGCGCCTTGAACGTCAAATCAAACAAATCGCCAATGTTGAAATCATGGGCAAACTGAACGGTGCCGTAGGTAACTACAATGCTCACCTGTCAGCCTATCCAGAAGTGAACTGGCATGAACTGTCTGAGCGTTTTGTAACAAGCCTTGGCCTTAACTGGAATGCCTACACGACGCAAATCGAGCCACACGATTACATTGCCGAATTGTTTGATGCGGTTGCCCGTTTCAACACTGTGCTGATTGACTTTGACCGTGATATTTGGGGTTACATCGCCCTAGGTCACTTCAAACAACGCACTATCGCCGGTGAAATCGGTTCATCGACTATGCCGCACAAAGTTAACCCCATCGATTTTGAAAATTCTGAAGGTAACTTAGGTATCGCTAACGCACTGATGCAACACTTAGCCTCTAAGCTACCAGTTTCAAGATGGCAACGTGACTTAACTGACTCGACTGTACTGCGTAACCTAGGTGTGGGTATTGCCCATGCATTGATCGCGTATCAAGCGACCTTAAAGGGCATCAGCAAGTTAGAAGTTAACGAAGCGCATCTGCGTGATGAGTTAGATCACAACTGGGAAGTGTTAGCAGAACCCGTACAAACGGTAATGCGTCGTTATGGTATTGAAAAGCCATACGAAAAATTAAAAGAACTGACGCGCGGTAAACGTATCGACGCGCAGCAACTGTCAGTATTTATTGACGGACTTGAATTACCAGACTCAGTGAAAGCTGAACTGAAGAAAATGACGCCAGCCAATTACATTGGTCGCGCCGAAACGTTTGTCGACGAACTGAAGTAAGTTATTAATTAAAATTGGCGATTAACTAATAGTAAGCTATTGACTGAAATTAGTTATTAACTGAAGTTGGCGACGAACAAGACTCTTTCTTAAACAGAAATAAGGATTAAGGCGACCCACATCACCGCGATGTGGTCGCCTTTTTTAACACTATGTATACACTCAATCTCGATATAGCCCAGTTTCTTAATGAATACTGGCAAAAGAAACCCCTGTTGATCAAAAAAGCATTTCCGCAGTTTGAAGATCCAATCAGCGCCGACGAACTAGCAGGCCTTGCCTGTGAAGAAGAAATCTCTTCACGCATCGTTGTCACCAAAGACAATGATTGGGAAGTAGTGCAAGGTCCGTTTGAAGATTACGACTGCTATGGCGAAACCCATTGGCAGTTATTAGTGCAAGCAGTCAACCATTGGTATCCCGATTCGCAGCCATTAGTTGAAGCGCTGCGCTTTTTACCTGACTGGCGCTTCGATGACTTGATGGCCTCATTTGCAACCCCAAGTGGCGGTGTTGGGCCTCACGTCGATAACTACGATGTGTTTATCATTCAAGGCGAAGGTGAGCGTCGCTGGACTGTGGGTGACAATACTCCGCAACAACGCCGCGGTGGCAATCCAAACTCACCGCTGGTTGAAGACTTTACGCCCATTATCGATGTAGTGTTAGAAAAAGGCGACATGCTTTATATTCCACCTGGTTTCCCACACTGCGGCGAAACCCTAACTGTGGCAATGAGTTACTCGATTGGTTTCCGCGCTCCTAGCCAGCAAGAATTGGTCAGTGAAGTCGCCGATTATTTGCTCGATAATAACTTAGGTCAGCAGCGTTTCACGTCGCAAACGGAACCGAGTTCAGCGGGTATCGTCAGCCAAGATCATCAAGTGGGCATAATGTCACTCTTGAGTCAGCTGAGCCAAGATCCCAATAGCTACCAAATCGTGTTAGGTAAGTTGCTTAGTCAAAACCGTTTCGAGCTTGATTTGTGTGAAGGCGAAGAAGCTTACAACATAGAAGATTTGCAAGATGCCTTCGCCCAAGGTGCTGGCGTCAGCCGTATCGGCGGTTTGAAAGTATTGCGCCTTGAAAATGACGCCACGCCGCGATTATTCATCAATGGTGATGTACACGAACTGCCCCAAACACCAGCGGATGTTATCGCACAGTTGAGCGATAACGTCAGCTTAAACGCCGATGAAGCGACTAAAATATGTCAGCATGAAGAAGTCCAAGCCTTACTGTTGAAACTCATCAATCAAGGTTTCTATTACTTGAGCGGCAGCGAAGAATAGGCCCTATCGACTTTGTTCGATAACCTTGTTCTTAATATAAAGCCTAAATAAAACATCAACATAAAAAAGGCACTCAATTGAGTGCCTTTTTATTATTTATGCCATTATTTTGAGCAATCAACATAATTGACTGTATTAACTCAATACTATCTAAATACAATCCTCAGCTCATTTGAGTTTAAGCATTCCACAGTTTATCGTCGTTGTGCATACGATATAAACTCTCGGCACGCGATACTAATAGTTGAGCAAATTTAGCCTGAGTGGCATCACGGGTGGCCCCCGAACGCACTAAGTTTTCCGCCTGCATTTGCCACATCATAGAGAAATGACGCACGGCATCACGGGCCGTCGCCGCCACTTTGACATCGACAAAATCCGACGGTAAATCACCTGACATCACCCAATAGGTTTTGTTGCTTGGACGCTTTGATTCCATCTTCCAAATCGCCATATAAGGCGCAAGATAACGGCTTTCATCGGCGAGGACTTTGCTTGGGATCACGCCTTTTTCTGCGAGAAAACGATTGGCTTTTTGAAATTGAGTTCTGACCCACTCTTGACGTAGCTTTTCTATTTCTTCAGCTGATAAATTTTGTTGAGTCTGGTCGACAGCTTGTTCAGTCATACTTCCGTCCTATCTTATTGTTATAACGCGAGCCTGATTCTTGGGATCAGTGCGCGATTCATTCTATTCGTTACGTTAAATTCAGTACAATCCATTTTTAATCGCAAAGCTTACGTTTACGTAAAGTGGAAAGCTAAATTGCCACAAATATTGTATTTATTCGGCCATTATCCATGGTTGAGAGTATCGCTAAATGCTATGGTTCTGCAATAAATATAACAAGCAGTCGATAGAGGCTCACCTCATCGGCTTTTTCATTGTGTATAGCGGAGAAATTCACGTGGCTGTATTTAATCATGTATCCTTTGACGAACATGAACAGGTTGTATTCTGTCATGATAAAGAAAGTGGCTTAAAGGCCATTGTCGCCATCCATAACACCAATCTAGGCCCTGCCGTAGGTGGATGTCGGATGTGGAACTACCAATCGGATGATGAAGCCCTGACGGACGTATTACGCCTTTCTCGTGGCATGACTTACAAAAACGCCCTCGCTGGTTTAACCATGGGCGGTGGGAAATCAGTGATCATTGCCGATCCTAAAAGACAGGATCGCGAAGCGCTATTCCGCGCTTTTGGCCGTTTTATCAATAGTCTAGGTGGCCGCTACTATTCAGCAGAAGATGTTGGTACTACTACGGCTGATATTATGATCGCCCATGAAGAAACCCCTTATATGGCGGGCCTTGAAGGCAAAAGTGGCGATCCATCACCGTTCACAGCACTTGGCACTTATTTAGGCATTAAAGCCGCAGTAAAACATAAATTAGGTTTAGACAGCCTTAAAGGCCTTAAAATCGCCGTTCAAGGCGTAGGTCACGTAGGCTACTATCTATGTAAACATTTACATGGCGAAGGCGCAGAGCTGATTGTTACTGACATTCATCAAGCCTCGTTAGACAGAGTTGCCACCGATTTTGGCGCAATAGTTGTGGCGCCTCAAGAAATCTACTCACAAGATGTGGATGTGTATGCCCCTTGTGCCCTTGGCGCAACCTTAAACGATGCTACCTTACCGCAACTGAAAGCCAAAATTGTTGCTGGCTGTGCCAACAACCAATTAGCCGAAGTACGCCACGGTGAACAACTCAAAGAAATGGGTATACTGTACGCGCCAGACTATGTGATCAACGCAGGCGGTATTATTAACGTGTCATTCGAAAAAGATTACGACGCAGCAAAATCGACCGCTAAAGTAGAAGAAATTTACAACACGCTGCTGAAAATATTCAGCCAAGCCGATGCGCAGAACCGTACAACTGGCGCTGTAGCTGATGAAATGGCTAAAGCCATTATCGAAGCCGCTAAGCAGTAATTGTTCTGCACGTCTAACACTGAAAAAGCGACCGTTGGTCGCTTTTTTGTTACCTAAAATTTAATCTACCCCTAAGCTCATGGTTTAGCCGCGCTTTTAATTTCGACACAGAATATTCATTAAATCACGCTGGAAAACGTCATATTTGTTTGCTTGAATTAGTCTATCAGGTCCCAGCACAGGATAGCGCTATGATCCGTTTCAAGTACGATCTCAACCAAGATGTGGTAGAACTGCAAGCCAGCAATTGGAGTGGTTTAGAGCGGGTCTTCGTTAATGGCCAGATGGTATCGCACAAGCTTAACTTTAAGCCTCAAAGCGAGCATACCATTCAGCTTAAAGACGGCGCACCTTGCAAGTTTGAACTGCTTATCGATCCCCAAACCGACGAACTCATGTGCCGAATTTATAAGCAACATAGACTCGTCGCTAGCCTAAAACAAGGCAAAGAAAATTTATTAGCCAGCCGCCGTTATTTACAGCACTCAGTGATAGCCGTCAGCCTGCTTTGCGTCTTTGCACTTTACTTGAATTAATCAAACCAGTTTCATCCCGCAAAGTGAGGCATAGTGGGTGGGATTAAACTGGGAAAATGATTTAGATAACCACATACAGATAGAAGTAAAAACAGCTAAACCACAGTTTTCCTCCATACCCATTAGATTCAAAGCTTCAAGCCAAGCGGTTGATTTTATTCAATAGTAAAATGAATAGCTGTTGTTCATCTTCACTTAAATTTGACAGGAATTTTTCATTAACCCGCTCAGCTTCGCAGATAAGATCTTGCTCTAATGCTTTGGCTTCATCGGTCAAAAAGATTTGAAAAGCACGCCGATTATCGACTTCTTGATGGCGAGTAATAAGACCTTGCACCTGCAACTGATCGAGTAAGCGCGTCATAGTGTAATTTGCCACATCGCAACGCTTAGACAATTCAGTTTGGCTTATGCCCTCTTCTTGCCATAAAGCAAACAGCACAGGCCACAGTTTTATATCGAGTTGATATCGCTTAAGATGCAGATCAAGCTCATTTTGCAGCTCGATATTTAAGTGGGATACAAGATAGCCTAAGCTTTCATGACGATTCAAACAGCACCTCCTACCACAAAGGTTTAACGCGTTTTCACTTTACTCTATGCGCCATCATAGGAACCCAGAGTTAGTTTTAATACTACCACTTAACCCATAATAAACTAGCTAAGACCACAGCAAATGATGCGATTAATCTACAAGTTCATTCCTCATCTAGATCAGATAAATTGAATTCATTCACAAAATTATAGTAACAGGCCCGGCCTAATTTGCCCCATAAACCGCGCTCAAGCGGCAAATAAACACTGTCATCGGTGAGCTTCATCTGTTTTATATCGACTTTGTGATGCTGTGTTTCAATACTGGTTCTCACATTGAGCAGCGAATGGGGTTGCGCTCGCTCGAAATCGACAATCAGTAAGGGGGCATCTTCAACCCGCACTCGCACCTTCTCCACTGGGGTAATTAAGAAATACTCATCATCGATGCAATGCAAAATACTGGCGAACAACTTAGCAAACTTTGCTGGCAGCGATGTGCCTAGATAGGTCCAATCACCCAAGGCGTTAATGTCAAACAATGGGACTTCACTGCACAATGGCGCAACCGAGGTTAGCCTACTATCGGCGGCGAATTGTTTGAGCGTGTGTTGAATACTGTCAGTCATCTTTTCCATCTAGGCCTCCATCATCCATAAAAAAACCAGCCTTGCGGCTGGCTTTAGTGTGACATTCAACACTTGGATATACCAGTGAGGATAATTACGGCCTTGCTGGTCAATTTAAGTAATAAGGACCATTACGCGTTTACTAACTCAAGTAAGGCCTCAAGTGGATGCTTTGGCTTGTAACCGGCAAAACGTTTTACCTGGCTACGGCACGAATAGCCAGACACTAACACTTGCGGCTGTGCTATCTTAGCGAGGGTTTGCTGCCAAGACATATCGAACAAGGCCTTAGAGCGCTCGAGGTTTTCCGCCTCATGGCCATAGGTTCCCGCCATACCACAACAACCTAAATTGACTGTATTTAATTTCGCACCGAAATGGGCAAAGATTTTAGTCCACTCATTAGCGGTATTTGGCTTGGCCGTCGATTCGGTACAATGACTAAACCAAGTATATTGCTTATCTTGCATAGCTTTTGCAGGTAAATCTTTGATGACATTCAGTAGCCATTCGTTGGCTAACTTGACCTCAAAATTACCGCGATTAGCCCCTAAGACTTCACGGTATTCATCGCGATAACATAAGACTAAAGCAGGATCGATGCCTACCATGGGCATGCCAAGCTTATGGACTTGGTTCAGAAAGTCCGCACTCGACTGCGCCGTTTTAGCAAATTTATCTAAGAAGCCTTTAATATGCGTTGGCTTACCATTGGGTTTAAAAGGTAATAACACAGGTTTTAAACCCAGTTTTTCAATTAACTGAATAAAGCGATAAACAAGACCGGAATCATAGAAACTGTTGAAGGGATCTTGCACCACTAACACAAACTGCGAACGCTTCTCTTCTGGAATCGCTTGCAACGCAGCTAAGTCGTAACCGCGGCTTAGATGCCCATCGAGCCTTTGCTTCAAGGTCGGCACAGATAACGCAGGCGCATCCACATAACCAATCGCCTTTTTAATCACCCATTGGCTCAATGGATTTTGCGCTGCAAAGTTAGTCAGACGCGGTGCAGAAGCCATTAATGGCAAGCTATCTTCAATCCCTGCGACAAGATAGTCTTTTACAGGCCTTAAATAGCGTTGATAGTAAATATTGAAGAACTGCGCCCTAAACTTGGGCACATCCACTTTGACCGGACATTGCCCTGAGCAGGCTTTACAGGCCAAACAGCCCTTGAGCGATTCCATCACCTCATGGGAATAATCATAATCACGTTTGGCATTAATGGTATTTTGTATGCGCTGCAATATACCAAAGGGTTTCGCTTTAGCGAGTGCATTCACATCCACTCCTTCAGCCTCTAATAATCTTAACCATTCACGCATAAGACCAGCGCGCCCCTTGGGCGACTGCACTCTGTCACCTGTGACCTTAAATGAGGGGCACATGGGTGAATAGCTACTGTAATTAAAACACAGGCCATTACCGTTACAGTTCATTACATCAGGAAATGCATCACGTACATCAACAGGGATTTGTCTATCAAACTTACCACGCTTAACACTGTCGACATCATAATAGAGGGCACCAGTATCTTTAGGTGCCACCAGCTTACCGGGGTTTAATCGGTTGTCAGGGTCGAACAAACCTTTGATATCTTGCAGCACACCAAAAAGTTCATCGCCAAAGACTGCTGGACCGTATTCACCGCGCACGCCTTTACCGTGTTCACCCCACATTAGGCCGCCGTATTTAAGCGTCAGTGCCGCGACTTGATCAGAAATGACTCGCAGTAACTTTTCATCTTCAACATCACACATATCAAGTGCAGGTCGCACATGGAGCACACCCGCGTCCACATGGCCAAACATACCGTATTGCAAATTATGCCCGTCGAGTAACGCGCGAAACTCCATAATATAATCGGCAAGTTTTTCGGGCGGTACCGCGGTATCTTCTGCAAAGGCGATGGGCTTACGGCGTCCTTTAGTGGCGCCGAGTAAGCCAACGGCTTTTTTACGCATGCCGTAAATTTTTTCAATACTCGGCTTATCTTGCGTCACTTGGTAACCCAATACACCGCATTCACCTTTGCTGATCTGCTCAGAGAGTACCGCTTCAAGACTGGCGAGCTTTTGCTCAACTTCGACCGTGTCACCTGCAAACTCGACCATATTGAGACCATCAATCACTTTACCTGGCACTTCTTGGATAAGATCAGCCACCGAATGCCAGACAATATCTTCACGGGCTAAGTTAAGCACTTTTGAATCGACAGTTTCAACCACAGTCGCGCGCGCAGCGACTAAGGACGGCGCATGACGCAGCGCCGATTGGAAAGAATCGTACTTAATATTTACCATAGCGCGCTCGGTCGGCAATGGCGTGATATTGAGTTTGGCTTCGGTTATCACCGCAAGTGTGCCCTCTGAGCCCGTCAGAATTCGTGATAAATCGAATTGCGTTAGGCCTTCGTTCCACACATGTTTTAAGTCATAACCCGTGAGAAAACGGTTGAGCTTAGGAAATTGGCTTTCGATAAGTGTTCGCTTTTCTCGACAAACCTTTGCAATGGCCGAAATCAGCTTTTGCCCCAGCGGATTATCACTGACGTTATCGGGGTTACACAAAAGCCCTGCATCCAATGGCTGGGTATCCAACACACTGCCATCAATCAACACACTTCGTAATGCCAGTACGTGATCTGATGTCTTACCATAGACGAGTGAGCCCGCACCCGAGGCATCAGTGTTGATCATACCGCCAATCGTGGCACGATTTGAGGTGGATAAATCGGGACTAAAAAAATAACCGTGTGGGCGCAATGCATCATTAAGTGCATCTTTAATCACGCCAGCCTCAACTCGAACCCAACCTTGCTCAGCATTCACTTCGAGCACACGATTCATATAACGCGACACATCCAAAATCAGACCATGGGTCAATGACTGACCATTCGTACCTGTACCACCACCTCGAGCGCTAAAACTGACTCCTCGGAATGCTTCTTTAGCCGCCAGCGTTAACGCAATTTGGATATCCTGCTGATTTTTAGGATAAAGAACTGCCTGGGGTAAAAATTGATAGACGGAGTTATCCGTAGCTTGCACTAAGCGCGCACTGTAGCGCTTATCGATATCACCGGCATAGGCACTTTGTTCTAAAGCATCAAGATATGCCAGATAGACAGGTTCTAAGGTTTGTTGATGTGATAGCAGGGGTAGCATGAGCGGCTCAGTCAATTATTGTTATGGCGTCATTATAAACAAAAAAAAGCCGCTAAAAAGCGGCTTTTTTTATATGTTTACAAAATTATAACGAAGATCACCCGTGAGCTTCAGCTAAATATAGCCATGTATCAATTACGGTGTCAGGATTAAGTGACACAGTATCAATGCCCTGCTCCACTAACCAACCAGCAAAATCAGCATGATCTGATGGGCCTTGACCGCATATACCAATATAAGCACCTTTCGCTTTAGCTGCTTTAATCGCCATCGATAATAATATCTTAACAGCTTGATCACGCTCATCGAACAGGTGGCTAATAATGCCTGAGTCACGATCTAAACCGAGCGTTAGCTGAGTTAAATCGTTTGAGCCGATAGAGAAGCCATCGAAGTGTTCAAGGAATTGATCTGCTAACAAGGCGTTTGAAGGTACTTCACACATCATAATGACGCGTAAACCGTCTTTACCACGCTCTAAACCTTGCTCAGCCAATAGACCTACAACTTGCTCAGCTTCTTTCACAGTGCGAACGAATGGGATCATAACTTCAACGTTTTTCAGTCCCATGTCATTACGGACACGTTTGATAGCTTCACATTCTAGGGCAAAACAGTCACGGAAGGATTCAGAGATATAACGGCTCGCACCGCGGAAGCCCAGCATTGGGTTCTCTTCTTCTGGCTCGTATCTATCACCACCAACCAAGTTTGCATATTCGTTAGACTTAAAGTCTGACATACGCACGATCACCTTCTTCGGATAGAAAGCTGAACCGATAGAGGCGATACCTTCAACCAAACGAGCAATGTAGAATTCAACAGGTGATTCATAACCTGCGATCATCTCGTTGATTTCTTCCTGAAGCGCTGCATCTTGTTGGTTAAATTCAAGCAGTGCTTTGGGGTGAATACCAATCATACGGTTGATAATGAACTCTAAACGCGCTAGACCCACACCTTCGTTTGGCAAACGGGCAAAATCAAATGCACGATCAGGATTACCCACGTTCATCATAATCTTCATTGGTAAGGCTGGCAGTGAGTCAACGCGGTTTGAAATCACTTCAAACTCTTGTTTACCTTCGTAAATAAAGCCAGTATCACCTTCTGCGCAAGACACTGTCACTAACTGGCCATTTTTGATACGGTCAGTCACGTCACCACAACCTACTACCGCTGGTACACCTAGTTCACGGGCAATAATCGCCGCATGACAGGTACGACCGCCACGGTTAGTGACGATGGCGCTGGCGCGCTTCATGATAGGTTCCCAATCAGGGTCGGTCATATCAGTTACTAACACATCGCCGGGTTGGATTTGATCCATATCCGCGATAGAGGTTAATACCTTAGCCACACCTGAACCCACTTTATGACCAATAGCACGACCTTCAGAGATCACCGCGCCACGGCTTTTTAAGTGATAACGCTCAATCAGTTGCACATCTTCACGGCTACGAACCGTTTCAGGACGCGCTTGCACGATATACAGTTTGCCATCGTTACCGTCTTTCGCCCACTCGATGTCCATTGGACGACCGTAGTGTTTTTCGATAACCATGGCTTGTTTAGCCAGTTCCATCACTTCAGCATCATTGATGGAGAATTGACGACGTTTATCGGCAGCAACGTCCTCAATTTTGACTTGTTTGCCGTGAGCAGCATCATCGGAATACACCATCTGGATGAGCTTGCTACCGATATTACGGCGAACAACGGCTTTATGGCCTTGGGATAAAATCGGTTTGTGAACATAGAATTCGTCAGGGTTTACCGCGCCTTGAACGACCATTTCACCCAGACCGAAAGAGGAAGTGATAAAGACGACATCGTTGTTGCCAGATTCAGTGTCCATAGTGAACATCACGCCTGACGCCGCTTTGTCTGAACGAACCATGCGTTGTACGCCGGCAGACAGGGCAACACCGTGGTGTTCGTAACCTTGGTGAACACGGTAAGAAATCGCACGGTCGTTAAAGAGTGACGCGAACACGTGCTTGATAGCCACGAGAACGGAGTCAAATCCTTTCACGTTTAAGAAGGTTTCTTGCTGACCAGCAAAAGAGGCATCTGGCATGTCTTCTGCGGTGGCAGAAGAACGTACTGCAAATGACGCATCGCTAGTTTCAGCGGCAAGTTTATCGTAAGCTTCACGAATGGCTTGCTCTAAAGCTGGTTGGAATGGGGTGTCAATCACCCATTGTCTGATCTGTGCACCTACTTTTGCCAGTGCATTGACATCATCTACATCCAATGTGGCTAGGATGTCATAAATCTTCTGGTTTACTCCACTTTGTTCAAGGAACTCATTGAACGCATAAGAAGTAGTCGCAAATCCGCCAGGTACTTGAACACCGGCATTAGCTAGATTGCTGATCATCTCGCCAAGAGAAGCATTTTTACCGCCAACTAAGTTGACGTCACCCATGCCTAATTCCTGATACCAGAGTACGTATTGCTGCACAGTTCTATCTCCGCAAGTTTATTTCAGTGGCCCCTTCACACGAGGGCAACGGCATTTTACACTCCTGCCGAAGAAGCGTAAATCTATAATTTTATTTGTAATTTTATTACTACAAGAGGTCAGTATGGCACCAAAAGTATTCTACATCTCCGACGGGACAGCGATCACAGCTGAAGTTTTTGGACATGCAGTTCTCTCGCAATTTCCATTAGAATTTGAGTCACTTACAATTCCATTCGTAGAAACTTTGGCAAAGGCAGAACAAGTTAAGCGACAAATAAATGATTGTTTTATTACAACAGGTGAACGGCCATTAGTCTTCCATTCCATCGTAAAAGCTGAAATTCGCGACATTATTTATTCGAGCGAAGGCGTTGATTATGATTTTTTAAATACCTTTGTGGCCCCACTCGAACAACATTTAGGTGTTTCAGCTTCACCTGTTGTACACAGAACCCATGGCAAAGCAAATCACGGCTATGAAGCACGTATCGATGCGATCAATTTCGCCATGGATAATGACGATGGCCAAACCATGAAACATATGGATCAAGCGGATTTAATTTTGCTGGGGGTTTCTCGCTGCGGTAAAACCCCGTCTAGCTTATATTTATCGATGCAATTTGGTATTAAAGCGGCAAACTACCCTTTCACTGAAGATGATATGGATAATCTTAAATTACCTGAAGCCCTTAAACGTAATAAGAAAAAACTCTTTGGTTTAACCATTGATCCTGTACGTTTGCATGAAATTCGCCAGAGTCGAATGGAAAATAGCCGTTATTCATCACTCAAGCAGTGCCGCTTAGAAGTTAAAGAAGTGGAAATGATGTTTAAACGCGAACGTATTCCTTATATAGACACGACTAATCATTCTGTGGAAGAAATAGCCACAAAAATATTAGATGTCACAGGCCTTGAACGGCATATGTTCTAGGGCTGTAAAGCCAAATACAGTGAGATAAACCGAGTGAATTTAGTTTAAATGAATCTAGCTTAAATCAAATTCATTGCACAGTTGCCGAGAATTAACGCAATTGCCACTGTGCAACTCGGTTCGATTCGTTATAATCCGAGGCAATCTGGCGAAAAGCGCCGCCTGCAAGCTCGGTATTTTGAATGACCATTAAAACTGACGAATTACGTACAACCTTATTAGCTAAAGTCATCTCACCTGCACAACTGGCATCTGAGTATCCCTTAACTCAAGATGCAGCCGATTACCTTATCCAACAACGTCGTGAAGTTGAAGCGATTATCACAGGCGAGGATCAACGTCTGCTCGTGATCATTGGCCCATGTTCAATCCATGATACAAAAGCAGCGCTTGAATACGCCCACCGTTTAGCCGCTTTGCATCAAGAGTTGAAAGACGATTTGTGTATTCTAATGCGCGTGTATTTTGAAAAACCCCGCACAATTGTTGGCTGGAAAGGACTCATTTCAGATCCTGATCTCGATGGCACTTTTGAGCCCAACAAAGGGTTGCGTATTGCACGCCAATTATTACAACAAATCACAGAACTGAAATTACCGATAGCTACCGAGTTTTTAGATATGGTGAACGGCCAATATATAGCCGATTTAATCACTTGGGGTGCCATTGGTGCCCGCACCACGGAAAGCCAAGTCCACCGTGAAATGGCTTCTGCCCTATCTTGCCCAGTAGGATTTAAAAATGGTACCGACGGCAATATCAATATTGCCGTTGATGCTGTGCGCGCTGCTAAAGTGCCCCATATCTTCTATTCACCAGACAAAGATGGCGCCATGTCTGTATACCGTACCCACGGTAATCCATTTGGACATATCATTCTTCGCGGCGGTAAAAAACCTAATTATCACGCTCAAGATATTGAAGAAGCACGTTTAAAGTTAGAGTCAGTAGATGTCACTCCGCGTATGGTCGTGGATTTTAGCCACGGAAACAGTGAAAAAAATCATCTCAAGCAGTTAATTGTAGCGGAGTCGATCATGGCACAAATGCGGGCGGGCAGTACCGCTATCGCGGGTATCATGGCCGAAAGTTTCTTACAAGAAGGCAATCAAAAAGTCGTTGACGGCCAAGCCCTATGTTACGGCAAAAGTATCACTGACGCCTGCTTACACTGGGATGACTCTGAAAAGCTATTACGGGATCTCGCCAATGCTTCTCGGGAAAGACGTGAATTGCTAATGCGAGATGGACAATAAATCACTAAACAGTTTCAACACAAAGCTTCCTTCGGGGAGCTTTTTTATTAAATAGCAGAATCTCTATTATTATAACCTTAGTGGTTTCTATGATTCAGGGATAAAACTCTCTATAATTTTGCCTCTTTAAAAACGCATAACCTCAGGTTGCCGTATGCCCAATTCTCCCGATGCTGCTAGTCCAAGTTTCCCCGATGATATCGCACACAGAATTAATCAATCCGAAGCCCGTGTCATTAAGGCCGTTTTTCCTTCCATCACCAACCATCACAATACCTTATTTGGTGGTGAAGCATTAGCATGGATGGATGAAACTGCCTTTATTGCGGCCACCCGCTTCTGCCGAAAAGCACTCGTCACAGTAAGCTCAGACAGAATTGATTTTAAAAAGCCGATCCCCGCTGGCACGCTAGCGGAACTTATCGCCCGAGTGATCCATGTGGGGAATACCTCGTTAAAAGTCGAGGTAAACATCTTCGTTGAAGATATGTACCATGATCATCGAGAGCATGCTATTCGAGGAGTATTCACCTTTGTTGCGGTAGACGAACAACGAAATCCCACACAAGTTTGGACCAAAGAATAATATTTAAGCAGTAACCTAGCGTACTTGAGCCGCGAAAATAAGCACTGTTTCACACTCAAGTACGCGACATTTTTCGCGCCAGAATCTCTAGACTCCATTATAACAACCAGAAACATATAAAAATTTTGTCGCAGTTCTTGCATAAAGCAATAGGATCCCTGATTACTTTTCTGTTACATTGGATTTAATCTTCACGCGCCACATAGATAATCAAAAAAGCCATGAAGCAAGAAAACTTAAATATTATTATCGCAGACGATCATCCATTGTTCAGAAATGCACTACGTCAAGCATTGACCAGTGCCTTTGAGCAAGCCAAATGGTATGAAGCCGACAGTGCCGAAGCCTTACAAACGGTTTTGGATACACATGATGTAAGCTACGACTTGGTTTTACTCGACTTACAAATGCCCGGCTCACACGGCTATTCGACATTGATCCATTTACGTTCTCACTATCCTGAGCTTCCCGTTGTGGTGATTTCTGCCCATGAGGATATCAATACAATTAGCCGAGCAATCCATTACGGCAGCAGTGGGTTTATTCCTAAATCTGCATCGATGGAAACGCTAAAAGAAGCGCTGAGTGCCGTATTGTTTGGGGATATTTGGTTACCTGCTGGTGCTGAAATCATTCCCATTGAAGATGATGATATCGATAAAATGGCAAGTAAACTGTCGGATCTGACTCCACAGCAATATAAAGTGCTGCAAATGTTTGCCGAAGGTTTACTCAATAAACAAATCGCCTATGACTTAGGTGTATCTGAAGCGACCATTAAAGCCCATGCCACCGCTATCTTCAGAAAATTAGGCGTTCGTAACCGCACTCAAGCGGTTATTGCTCTAGCCCAGTTAGAAATGGATAAAGTCGATTTATCTTAATGTTTAAATCCATTTAAGAATCGTATCCATAAAAATGCCGCTGATATCAGCGGCATTTTTTACATCTCCAAAAGAGAAAATATCAACGCATTGGTAGATTTTTATCAGCAAACATTTCATCGATAAGCTGCTGATCGCGCAGAGCAACCGCTTTCTCAACCACATCGCGAGTCAAATGTGGCGCAAAGTGCTGAATAAAGTCATACATATAACTACGTAAGAAGCTCCCCTTTCTAAAACCTATTTTCGTTGTACTATGAGCAAATAAATGGCCCGCATCAATGGCAACTAAGTCTTTATCAATATTAGGATCAATAGCCATAGACGCTATCACTCCAACGCCTAACCCTAATCGCACATAAGTTTTCAGCACATCGGCACTGGTGGCGCTAAAAACCACTCGCGGCTCTAAATTGGCACGATTAAATGCCTTTTCTATTTCTGAAGCACGGTCAAAACCAAATACATAGGTGACTAAAGGATACCGCGCTAGGTCTTCAATCGTCATTTTTTGCGTACGCGTAGCCAAAGGATGCTCTTTTGGCACGACTACTGAGCGATTCCAATGGTAACAAGGCAACATAATCAGATCGGAATACAAGTGCATCGCTTCTGTTGCTATCGCAAAATCCGCATCGCCTCGTGCAGCTTGCTCACTTATTTGTGATGGTGTCCCTTGATGCATATGCAAGTTCACTTTGGGGTAACGATCAATAAACTGGCGAATAATCGTTGGCAATGCATAACGGGCCTGAGTATCTGTCGTCGCAATATTTAACTCACCTTGATCCGGCTTAGTATATTCTTCAGACACTTTTTTAATGCTTTCTACTTTGCCTAAAATGTCGTTAGCGATATTAATTACCTGCTGCCCTGCGGGGGTAACATGGGTTAAATGCTTACCACTACGACCAAAAATTTGGATCCCTAACTCATCCTCCAGCATCCGAACTTGTTTACTGATCCCAGGTTGAGATGTGTACAAATTTTCAGCGGTTGCCGACACGTTGAGATTGTGTTTTACGACCTCAGCAATATACCTGAGCTGTTGCAGTTTCATTTTATATCCTTGTCTCAAATACGCTGAATATTGTTGAACACTGAGCACCTAAATCACACTCAGCTATAATGAATTGTTATAGTATATAGTAAAAATTAAAGCAAATAGGAATATAGAACATAACCCTGAAGATTCATACGACAGAAATGATAACCTAGGCTAAGATAACTATGCTAGTTTATTGATTTATTGTAGCATTAGCTCAATTGGATAAATAATGGAACATCTATGACATTCACCTTTGTTCTGATCCTCATCGGTGCACTTTTACTGCTTGTTATCGGAATTAACGTTATACAACAACAAAAAGAGCGCGCTGAGGCGGAGCGCCGCATTGAATTTGCCCGTCAAAGGGCCATTATTGATGAAACAGAAACGGTACTATCCAATACAGGGATGATACCTTGCAGTACACACATCATTCTGGTGCTGTACCGCCGAGTGCAAGATGCATTAGAGATTGCAACGACCCTAAGCGCAAACCAGCAACAGGGGGATTATCAACGCCGCCTTGCCGATCTCAAAAACCAAATTGCAACATTGCAATCTAACACACCTCAAGTCCCTCCCATTGAGAATTTTAGATTGCCCGATAATGACAAACAAATTTTAGCGCTAGTGCAAACCTTAAAGAAATTAAAAGCCATTTTACGCGCGGAACACAATAAGGGAAGAGTCGATCCGAGTGTATTTGCCCAAGAAGAAAATCGCATTGATAGCTTACAACTTAGGATCAATGTTGACTCTATGTTGTCCCGCGCTCGGGCAGCAAGCTTTATGAAGCAATATGGGTCTTCCAAACAAATGGTCACTAAAGCCTTAGCAACATTACACGCTATTAAAGCTCAAACCCCTAATGATCCATTTATTGGTCGTAAAGTTGATGAAGCAAAGCTCTTGCTAGATGAGATTATGGGCGCACAAAAACAATCAGAGCCAAGCTCACCAAAACCTAAAAACGAAGAAGACGATATTGATATGTTATTTCAGCCGAAAAAGAAGTGGTAACATTGCCTTCAGCGTTTATGTTCAACACATCACTTACGACAAATTAATAAAAACAAAAAGGCCAAGCTTCAATAGCTTGGCCTTTTTTTGCAACTCGATAAGCTCACGCAACCATTAAATTTTAGCTAATCAAGCATACTCATACGACACAACTTGCAAATATGCTTTATCTAAAAAATTAATCAATTACGCTTTTTTGCTTTTTTTAGCCGTTGACTCACTCACCCACTTACCATTGATGTAATGCGCAGACCAGCCTGTCGCTTTACCGTCAACTTCAGTAGCAACGTATTGCTCTTTTGTTTTACGGCTAAATTTCACAGCAGCCTTATTGCCCTCGTCATCACAGATTGGCGCATCTGCAAGGTACTGGTACTTAGGCCACAGCAATTCACGGTATTTCACCAATTCTTCCACTAATGGTGCTCTCGTTTCCCGTGATTTAGGGAAAGTACTGGCCGCTAAGAAGATACCTGCGGCACCATCACGTAAGACAAAATGCGCGTCAGATTTGCTGCATTTGAGCTCTGGTAAGTAAATGGGATCTTCTTTTGGCGGCGCTGCCTCACCATTTTTCAGTAACTTACGAGTATTTTTACATTCTTCGTTAGTACAGCCAAAATATTTACCAAAACGGCCATTCTTTAATTCCATATCATGGCCACAGCGATCACACTCAATCAATGGGCCTTCATAACCTTTGATCTTAAATTGGCCTTCTTCAACCTCATAACCTTCACAAATCGGATTGTTACCGCAAACGTGTAACTTACGCTTCTCATCGATCAGGTAACTGTCCATTGCCGTGCCGCAAATACCACAGCGGTGCTTCGCACGCAATGCATCTGTTTCAGCATCTTCACTGTTTTCGCTAATCGCCTCAACACCAGGCGTTAAGTTCATCGTCGTCTTACAGCGTTCTTTGGGGGGCAACTCATAACCAGAGCAACCAAGGAAAACACCAGTTGTACCAGTACGGATCCCCATAGGACGACCACAAGTTGGGCACTTGATATCCGTCATCACCATTTGGTTAAGACGCATGCCACCTTCTTCAGGATCACGCTCCGCTTTTTCTAATTGCTTAGTAAAGTCAGCATAGAAACCATCAAGCACTTTTTTCCAATCTAATTCGCCGCGAGCCACATCATCTAATGTTTGCTCCATGCTGGCGGTAAAGTCATAACTCATTAAATCAGCAAAACTACTGACTAATCGTTCACTGACAATTTCACCCATTTTTTCGGCATAGAAACGACGATTCTCGACTTTTACATAACCACGATCTTGAATCGTTGAAATGATGGTTGCATAGGTTGATGGGCGGCCAATGCCACGTTTTTCTAATTCTTTAACTAAAGAAGCTTCACTGTATCGTGCTGGCGGCTTAGTAAAATGTTGTTTAGGCTGTAACTCTTTCAACGCTAATACATCGCCCTGTGACACAAATGGCAATGTATTATCTTCTTCATTTTTCTTCTTGAGCACGGTTTGTACCCGTGTCCAACCATCAAAACGCAGCGTTCGTCCCGTGGCTTTTAATTCGTAATCGCCCGCTTTCACCGTTAATTTGGTTGCATCATATTGTGCTGGTGTCATCTGACAAGAAACAAACTGACGCCAAATAAGCTCATACAAACGCTGAGCGTCACGCTCCATATCGGTTAGATCTGTGGCCTCTACGTGGACATTTGATGGACGAATCGCCTCATGAGCCTCTTGTGCCCCTTCCTTTGAACCATAACGAATAGGTTCTGCAGGTAGATATTTGGCACCAAATGCTTTACCAATCATATCACGCACACTTTCGAGTGCTTCTTGGCTCAAATTGGTTGAGTCAGTACGCATATAAGTGATATGGCCTGCTTCATAAAGTCGCTGAGCCATCATCATGGTTTTCTTAACACCAAACCCTAAACGGGTACTCGCAGCCTGCTGCAAAGTTGAGGTGATAAAAGGGGCTGAAGGTTTACTTTGTGTCGCTTTATCTTCGCGGGAAATGACTTTAAAGCTCGCTGAAGATAAAGCCTGCACGGCAGCTAATGCTTGTTGCTCATTGATGGGTTCAAAAGCTGAATCTAAATGCTTAACCACTTCCATCCGCAGCGATTCTTCTGCGGGTGTAGTTAACTGGGCATGTACATCCCAAAATTCTTCTGGCACAAAGGCTTTGATTTCACTTTCTCGCTCAACCACTAAGCGAACTGCGACGGATTGGACTCTACCCGCTGACAAGCCTCGCGCCACCTTTTTCCATAAGAGTGGTGACACCATAAAGCCCACCACACGGTCTAAAAAGCGACGGGCTTGTTGGGCATTAACCATGTTAGTGTCGAGTGTCGACGGTTTGCTAAAAGCATCTTGAATCGCAGACTTAGTAATTTCGTTAAAAACAACACGTTGATACCGTGAAGGATCACCACCAATCACCTCTTGCAAATGCCAGGCGATAGCTTCTCCCTCACGGTCTAAGTCGGTTGCGAGATAGATTTGGTCAGCAGAATCGGCAAGTGCCTGTAACTCTTTAACGACCTTTTCTTTACCTGGCAAAATTTGGTACTTAGCCGCCCAGCCCTTTTCAGGGTTAACGCCCATGCGAGACACCAGCGCTTGCTGATCCTTCACCTTTTTATATTGAGCTTTTTCTTCTGGCGACATCTTCTTAACTTCGGCAGCGGATTTAACCTTTTCATTGCCTTCTGAAGTCGATGATGTCGGCAGATCTCGGATGTGACCTACGCTCGATTTAACGATGAATTCTTTGCCAAGATATTTATTAATAGTCTTAGCTTTGGCCGGTGATTCGACAATAACTAGCGATTTACCCATAGTT
Source organism: Shewanella sp. JNE2 (assembly GCF_023159115.1). NCBI lineage: Bacteria > Pseudomonadati > Pseudomonadota > Gammaproteobacteria > Alteromonadales > Shewanellaceae > Shewanella > Shewanella sp. JNE2. The sequence goes on from NZ_CP096169.1 coordinate 2,523,968, forward strand.
TAATTTGCGCCAAAAATCTCAAGAAGGTGGAAATTGGCACCATATATAGAGGGTTGTACTCTTAGTTTCAAGTTAATCCCTCTTTTATATGTACCAGCGAGTCACTTTTTAATCAAAGTTGAAAAAATGTAAAAATATAATATGCGTAATTAAAAACTAATATTTCATTATTTGCCAGCAAGCAAGAAATAGTTATGCATTTATCGTCAAAAAGTCGCTTTGAGCACAAAACCGTCCGCTTGTGTGCTCGAAAAGCTTCAGTATACTGGGTTCCCTCAGGGACCAGATGAACAAATAGTAACTTCCCTATCACAAGGATAAGCAATGAAGCACTTTGAAGCGAATTTTGATGGACTCGTTGGACCAACACACAATTACGCAGGGTTATCATTTGGCAATGTCGCCTCACTCAGCAACGCTGCTTTAGTTTCTAACCCCAAAGCTGCAGCTAAACAAGGACTTCAAAAAGCCAAAGCACTGGCCGATATGGGCATAGTTCAAGGCATGTTAGCTCCTCAAGAGCGCCCAGACCTTTACACATTGCGCCGAATTGGATTTTCTGGCTCTGATGCTAATGTATTAAAACAAGCGGCAAAAGAAGCACCAATATTGCTTAATGCCTGTTGCAGCGCCTCCAGCATGTGGACGGCGAATGCGGCAACGGTTTCACCCAGTGCAGATACACGTGACGGCAAACTGCATTTCACCCCAGCAAATTTAGTCGATAAACTGCATCGCAGTATAGAGCCTTTGACAACGGGGCGCATATTAACAGCAACTTTCAGTGATCCCCACTATTTTCATCACCATAGTCACTTACCTGAGCATAATAGCTTCGGAGATGAGGGCGCCGCAAACCACACTCGCCTCTGCAAAGAGTATGGTCATGCAGGTGTTGAACTGTTTGTTTATGGACAAGAAGCCACTAATCCCAACGCGCCTAAACCGCAAAAATATCCAGCTAGACAGACTTTAGAAGCATCGATGGCTGTGGCTCGTTTACATCAGCTTGAAGACGATAATTGTGTCTTCATTCAACAAAATCCTGATGTGATTGATCAAGGCGTATTCCATAACGATGTTATCGCTGTCGGTAACCAAAATGTGTTGTTCTACCACGAGCAAGCATTTTTAAATACCCAACAGAAAATTGATGAAATTAAACACAAGCTCGACACTGAACTGTATTTTATTGAAGTGCCAACAGCAAAAGTGACAATTCAAGATGCGGTGAAAAGTTATTTATTCAATACGCAAATTATCACTCTTGCCTCAGGCGAAATGGCCATTATTGCCCCAACAGATTGCCAAGAAAACCCTGCGGTATTTGCTTATTTAAATGAATTACTGACACTAAACACGCCGATTAAACAAGTGCTTTATTTTGATGTAAAACAAAGCATGCAAAATGGAGGGGGACCAGCATGCCTTCGTTTACGGGTTGCGATGAATGAAAAAGAAATAACGGCAGTCAATCAACATACTCTGCTCAATGATGCCTTATTCAACCGCTTAAACACTTGGATAGAAAAACATTATAGAGACAGATTAACGACCCAAGATTTAGCTGACCCACAGTTAATTATTGAATCACGCACTGCACTAGATGAACTTTCGCAGATCATGAAACTTGGCAGCGTCTACCAATTCCAGAAATAGCGTTGTGCTTTAAAACAATCCAAACAAGGTGCCAATAGCACCTTGTTTTTAGCGCATAGAGCTATCTCACAAGAATAGGAATATTTAGTACCTCCGTTGTTGTTCCAGCAATATCCCCTCCCTGCGCATCTTTTACACCCGGAGTGGTAACTGTGACGATTAGATTTCCTGAATCAGCTTGATCGCCACCTTTTAAGCTAACCACAAACTGACGGCCACCGTTATAATTTGTACTCGGCCATGTGTAACTCGTTGAACTTGTCACCGTCGCGCCCGTTGCTTTAAAGTTCACCACAGTTCCAGCAGGCATTTGTTGATTATTGATATCAGCAATAGTAAACATCACGGAGGCAGTGCCTTTAATCGCAATATCAATCTGCCCATTATTGGGAATAGCATCGGCAATTAAGGTATTTTCAGCACGAGTGGCAATCGCATCACTTCCTGACATCACTAATACAAGTGAGCGGCGTACGGAGATGGATGCTTGCGGACTGCATTTGACTGATGCCGCAGCGGAATTGTCACATAACACACCACTGTACTCTCCGTCGGCTAAATCAAAGACACCTTGTCCTGTCGGGTTAACTGGGTCAATAAAATCGGTAAAAGTCTCACGATCACCAGAAGTATCCGTTGAACCATTCTTTGGATATTTAGGTGTATAAATACCATCTTCATTATGATCAACAAATGCCTCAGTAAGATCATAACAATCCCCACTATTATCACGACCACAATTCGTAGGAGTTCCCACAAATAAACTAAACTCACTATCAGTATCGAGAATGTTGTTACTGTTTAAATCAGGAAATGACTCCTCACCAATAGCAGTGGCAGTAATAGTCACCCTACCGCCATAGGGCTGACCAAAATAATTTCCCAGATATGTTTTACTGGCAAAATTGGTCTCGGCTCTAAGCATTGCATTAGGATCTTGGTTCTGATTGCCATTTGCATCAAAAAGTGGTCCATTACCATCAACCCCCACAGGACGAGGTTGCTGGCTTGTCCATACCACGGAACAAACCCCTTTTTGTGTTTGGCAAGAACTCTCTATCGAACCACCCTCAGCAGTAAATACTACAGCGGTTCCATCAGGTACAGGGTTATTAAAGGCATCGGCTAGACGGGCTGTAATAGTGACCTTAGCGCCGTCATAATTCCAACCTTCAACATTAAAAACGGAAGCTGAGAGTGAAAAACTGTCTTGATCTGGTTTACCTGTCGAAACAACAAGTACATTGGATTGACTGGAAATTAATGGGTTAGTCCCATCAATACTTGCCGTAACCCTTACCGTTGTCGCAACGGTGCCGGAATTAACCACTGTTTGTACATACCCTTGATTGTTTGATGTTGCGGTGTCGGGGGTTAACGTCAATCCAGCTGAATTATTATTCAATTTAAAACTGACCGCTTTATTTGCGACTGGATTATTGTTGGTATCTAACACCCTAAAACGTAAAGTAGAAGACTCATTAATTCCAGTCCCTTTAATACCAATATGTTCGGGCGTGGCACCAACAAAAACGACACTCCCTGCACTTGCTGACAACACTGTAATGCTACCCGTCGCAGACAAGTTTTTGCCACCCACATTCGCGGTCACCGTAATATTGTCAACATCCACACATCCTTTGGCAAGATATGTACTTGTAGCCAGCCCACCCACCGCGGTCACGGGGCTACTAATTATAGCTTCAGGGCTGGCTTTATTTGAACAGGTTGAAGCAAAACGAACATCCACTGGCTCAGTAAACGCTTTCCCCTGATCATCTTGTAATAAGATTGAAATAGTTGCAGTCCCTCCTGCTGATAAGGTTAATGCACTCACATCAGCCTTACCCGAAACAAAAGGCGAGCCACTTCCCATTAACACATTGGTAGCACCCACAACAAAAACTTGCTCCCCTACCTCACCCGTACTTAATGACGCAGTTGCAGTCCCCGCACCCGGTGTACTACCTGCATATAAATTAACGCTCGCTTTACCATTGAGATCAGTAATGGCCGTCTTGACGGGCAAATCACCAATTGTGGAATCAAAAGTCACTATCACGGTTTTAGTGAGTCCGGTCACCGTTGCCGACAATATGCCAGGCGTTGTCGATGTAATGCTATTAATTGAATTTCCTGCAGCGTCAGTTAGCTTTAATGTTACTTGAGGGCCACCTCCAGCGTCACCACCATCACCTTTAGTGTTGAAAGAAATTGGAACTGAAGTGACAACACTTCCACTGATTGGTGCATATGTAGCCGTAATACTTCCAGAGCCAAGTTTATTACCTGGTAAAACATCAATAGACACTTTACCTTCAGTATTAGTAACACCACTATCAGGTGTTAAGCCTCCCTGTCCTTCTAAGTTGAATACAATTCGAGCACCTACCAGTGGACTCGCATTTTTAGTCACGGTAGTAATAAGCTTGCCAAGAGTTGCATTTGAAATAGTTGATATGGCCTGCCCATCAACATTAACCAGTTCTAATTTAATAACATACTTGTCAGCAGGCGGCGTTGTACCACCATCATCGGAAATACTGCCCCCACCACCACAGGCAACGAAGAAAAGTGAACATAATCCTACAAGAAAAACCTTATACACTGACTTCATTGTCAGGCTCCCTGTTGCTTAGATGATAATACTAACTAGATGCCTATAACCTATAGAGTAAAAACACACAAATTTCACCAAAATTATACATTTTTACATCTATTTATTTTTATAAAAAACATATTTAACATTTGGCATCATTTCATCTTCTGCATTTTCTTGTTAGGCTTGTGAACGCCAAAAAATAGAAAGTACAAAAAACATACAGGAACCCCCATGGCAACCTCGCTTAAAAATAAACTCGGTCTCACAAGCAAAATTCTGTTAGGTATGGCAAGTGGTATTCTCTTTGGACTTTTGCTTCGTAGCGCTTTCCCTGAAAGTGTGTTTGTGAAAGATTATATAACCGAAGGTTTTTTGCATGTTATCGGCACTATTTTTATCTCTAGTTTAAAAATGTTAGTGGTACCTTTAGTGTTTATCTCTCTCGTTTGTGGGACATGCTCACTCAGTGAACCATCAAAACTCGGCCGTTTAGGTGGCAAAACATTAGCCTTTTACTTATTTACAACTGCAATTGCTTTAACTATCGCAATTATCAGTGCAGTGATTGTTCATCCAGGTAACGCATCGTTAGCTACAGAAAAAATGCACTATGTTGCTAAGGATGCACCTGGATTAGCTGATGTATTAATTAGCATAGTGCCAACCAATCCGATGCAAGCAATGAGTGAAGGGAATATGCTGCAAATTATTATATTTGCAGTGATTTTCGGATTTGCTATTGCGCATATTGGTGAGCGAGGTAAGCGAGTTGCCGTATTATTTGAAGATTTAAATGAAGTGATAATGCGCGTCGTTACCTTAATTATGCAGTTAGCACCTTACGGTGTATTTGCGCTGATGGGAAAACTCGCATTAACCTTAGGTCTTGAGACTTTTGGAAGTGTCGTAAAATACTTCTTTGTAGTACTCGTTGTATTATTAGTCCATGCCTTTGTTGTCTACCCAATGTTACTCAAGCTTCTCTCGGGGCTAAACCCGCTTATCTTTATTCGCAAAATGCGCGATGTGCAGCTTTTTGCATTTTCAACGGCAAGTTCAAATGCAACCCTACCGATTACAATTGAAGCTTCTGAACACAGATTAGGTGTCGATAATAAAATAGCCTCTTTCACTCTCCCCCTTGGTGCAACCATCAATATGGATGGCACCGCAATTATGCAAGGTGTCGCCACGGTATTTATCGCCCAAGTGTTTGGAATTGAATTAACACTGACCGATTATGCCGCCGTTGTAGTCACAGCAACTCTGGCATCTATCGGCACGGCAGGAGTACCTGGTGTCGGTCTTATTATGCTGGCCATGGTTCTCAATCAAGTGGGTTTACCTGTAGAAGGTATCGCATTGATCATTGGTGTTGACCGCTTACTCGATATGGTGCGTACCGCCGTTAACGTTACCGGTGATTGTGTCGCCACTGTTGTGATAGCTAAATCTGAAGGCGAATTTAATGAAACTGTGTTTAATAACACTCAAGCAGGGAAAGTTGCACGAAGCTTTGATGAACAAGTACACCTACTGGATAATTCAAAAAACTAGTTCCTGTTTAGCATATGACTCCTAATAAAAACGCCACATCACTGTGGCGTTTTTATTTATGTGCCAGTCATGCATGATATCCATAAGTGTGAACATACGGGTAGAATGAAACTTCATTTCTCGCTACATTAGTTAAATTTTTAATTTCAGCATAATGGAGAAATAACATGTGGTGGAGAAGCATTTGGATAATTGTCGCTTATTGGTTACTGAGTGCCCATTTCCTACGATATGACCAGCTATATTTAGCAGGTGCATTTGCGCTAGCACCACTTGGCATATATCTTAAACACAGCCTCGTCATACGGTTATTACAAGTCATTCTATTTGTCAGTATTTTTTCAGTTTGGGGTGTTACCGCTATTGATGCAATACAAATACGAATGGCTCACGGTACACCTTGGATAAGATTAGCGGTAATTATGGGGGCTGTAATGCTGTTTACCTTTGGTGCAATCTTCTGCTTTAACGGTATATTGCGATTAAGGAGACAAAAATCCTACTGGGGCACTTCCTCTATTCATTAACATTGCGCACTCAAATCTCTTTTTAATACATTCTATTTAGTGTTTATTTTAATCAATGATTAACCTCGGTCAGCCTAGGTTAAGTTCATCTTAGATAGGATAAGACACTATTTGGCTCCAGTGGGTATTTTGCGTAAACTGAGCCTAATTGACGTTGAGGCATAAATGTTATGAGAATTTTGGTTGTTGAAGATGATGTTATTTTATCCCACCACCTAAAAGTACAACTAAGCGATTTAGGCAATCAGGTACAAGTTGCCCTCACGGCTAAAGAAGGGTTTTATCAAGCCACGAATTACCCCATCGATGTTGCGATTGTCGACTTGGGCTTACCAGACCAAGATGGGATCAGCCTTATTCAGCAACTGCGTGACGCAGAACTCAAAGCCCCTATTCTGATCTTAACCGCACGAGTAAACTGGCAAGATAAAGTGGAAGGTCTCAATGCTGGTGCTGACGACTATTTAGTCAAACCTTTTCAAAAAGAAGAACTTGTTGCTAGGCTAGATGCTTTAGTACGCCGCAGTGCTGGATTCGTTAAACCGGTTATCACAAGTGGGGAGTTAAAACTTGATCTCGCCGCAAAACAAGTCACGCTTGCCAATGAAGTGATGGAAGTCACCGCTTTTGAATATTTAATTCTCGAATATTTAATGCGTCATTGCCATGAAGTTGTCGCTAAGCAACGTTTACTCGATGTGATTTATGGCGATAAAGAAGGAGACCCCAATACAATTGAAGTGATGGTGAGTCGTCTACGTAAAAAACTTACCCGAGATGGTATAGATAATCCTATAGTAACAATTCGTGGCCAAGGATATAAATTTAACCTGCCATGCAACTAAAATTTACCTTTAAGAAACGTCTGCTCACGCGGATGTTTCTCACCTCACTATCAATAATCACTTTAGTGGGTTTTGGCTTAGCGTGGATGGTGAATATTCTGCACGCGCAAAATAGTTACAACGAAGAAACTGCCCAACTCATTGCCGAAATACCTCAAGTCGCCGCAGAGTTAAGGGAACATGATCTCATTCCTGATACCAGCGCATGGCTCGAAGAAAATAACAAACAAGAACGCTATGTTATCGCTAGTTGTGATGACAAGTTCAAACAGGTATGGACATCATCACTCGCAGTCGATCGTGGTTTATTTGATACCTGCGAACGTTTTAATGAAATCCGTAACGATTCACCGCCCTATTATCTAACCATGGCCGATGAAAGAGGCTACTTTGTCTATTTACTCGCAGTAGAAATTGCAGGCGTACACTATAACCTGCTGGTGATGAAAGATGCCGAGAAACTTGAACAAGAATACAGTAAATTCAGTAAGCGGACTTACATGCGCTTAGCCATGGTATTGGCCTTAGCCTTAATTTTACTCGTCAGTGCTGCCTATTGGGGAATGCGCCCTCTGGTACTGATGCAAAATGAGTTGCAATCGATCAATGAAGGTAAAACTAAATCCCTATCAGAGGGTTACCCTGTTGAGTTAGAAGGGGTAACTCAAGCACTGAACCAAATGTTACAACAATCAAGTGCCCAGCAACAACGCTATCAAAATGCGATGAACGATTTAGCTCACAGCCTTAAAACTCGTCTAGCCGCTGTCCATGCCATCACTGACGATACGAGTCTAAGCAAGCAATCTGCTAATGAAAAGATTATGGAGCAAATAAGCCAGATGGATCAACTGGTTAAATATCAGCTCAAGCGCGCGATGCTCGGCCGTCAAGGACTAAAACAAGAGCATACCGCTATAGCACCACTGGTTGATCAGCTTTCGCAGATGCTATTTAAAATTTATCGCGATAAACAAGTTAACTTTATCGCCAAGATAGCACCTAACTTACAGTTTCCAGGTAACAAAGGTGATCTAATGGAACTGTGTGGAAACTTAATGGAAAATGCTTTTCGACTATGTATTAGCCAAGTACAGCTCAGTGCTCATTTTAATGCACTGGGTGAATTTGAATTAATCGTCGAAGATGATGGACCAGGTGTAGAGGAAACACTGCGGCAAAAGATAATCCAACGCGGTGTACGTGCCGATACACAATCGCCAGGTCAAGGTATTGGTTTAGCCGTATGCGATGAAATTGTTCACAGTTATGGTGGGACACTCGATATTGAAGAAAGTCATTTGGAAGGGGCTCTTTTTAGGATCCGCATCCCAGTCTAATCTCTACATACCATGATTAAGCGTATACCGCATATAATTGCTCAGCACGGTTAAACATGACCCAAGATGTTGCAATATATTTATCATTACTGATAGGCATATTGCCACGGTGGGAATGGGTAAACCCTGCTGGCGCTATAACCATAGTGCCTTTTTTAGGACTAATTTTACGTCGTTGGTAGTAAAACTCCGTTTCTCCCCCCTCCTCAACATCATTAAGATAAAACATATAAAACACAACACGGTGTAAGGCCTCATTATGGCCACTTTGTGGAAACTGTTCTGAATGCCAGTGGGGATAACCACCTTTATTACGCTGATATTTTTGAATATTGATACTGCCACTGCGATACAAATATTTAACTAGCCCATCAACCTTAGGCAATCCCAACTGAGCAAAATTTGAGGGGGTTAAGGTCGTAGGCTTTCCCTCAGCATCACTTACTGATACCGCCACCGCCCCCATTAATGCCATAGAATACTGAGTAAAATAATCGACAACTCCTTTTAAGGTATAACTTAAAAGCTCATTTTTTAAGGGCTGCATATCGTCAAAATTATCTATGGTTAAATCTCGGCTGATCTTCTTTTCTGGGTCAACACCATTTCCTGTTTGTCCATCGACAACACCAGTATGTTGATCAAATGCTAAAATCAGACGGTCACACAGGTCATCTGGTAACGCATTAGGGTATACTTCAATAAAGTCCATACATCCTCAATGGTGTAATTGTTTCTATACTTGCTATGCTGACATGCTAGTTAAGTAATTGTAAAGCAGCATTATTGATATCAAATAACACCATTGACTTCGCGATAACAACAATATGAAAAAAAGCTGTAAAGTGTCAGTTCATCAACTCCAGATAGGTAACTTTGTGCGTTTGCCCGTCGCTTGGAAAGATCATCCCTTTTTATTCAGTAGCTTCCATATAAAACAAGCTGCACAAATTGAGTTAATTAAAAACCTTGGCATTGCACATGTTATCGTCGATCTAGAGCGGAGCGACGTTGAACCTTTGAGTGTTGATGCCGTAAACCCGATCAAGTTGCCTCCTGCTCCAGAGATCCATGACCTTAAAAATGACATGGAACTTTACAAGGCTGAGCAAATTGAAGTGCAAAAAAAATTGCGCAGAGATATCCATAAAACAGAACAAAACTTTACTCGCTCAGTGGCGATGATGCGTAGCATGATCTCCAAACTACGTAATCGCCCACTCAACGCCGTTGATGATGCAAAGGATTTAGTCCATAGCATAGTCGAACAGCTACTCACTTCTGACAATTTGGTTCTGCACTTAATGAGTGATGCTAAGCAAGATGAAAGCATCTATTACCATTCATTAAATGTCGCCATTCTATCAATGTTGATTGCGAAAGAGATGGAATGGAGTCGCAGTGAAATTGAAGCGATTGGTTTAAGCGCCCTTTTCCACGATGTGGGTAAACTCAAAATCCCCCCGCAGATCCTTAAAAAATCAACACATTGGCCAGCGCCCGAACTTAACTTTATTAAACAACATCCATTACTCGGAGTTGAACTACTAAAACTAGCGGAAAACTTTCCACCTAGTGCACTCCCCGCCATTACTAACCACCATGAGTTTCTTGATGGCACTGGTTACCCTAAGGGACTTAAGGAGGCAGATTTGGATCAAATGTCACAGCTTCTTGCAGTGGTAAATGAGTACGACTCACTTTGCTATCCCAACCCGCAAGATAAACCAATGATGCCATACGCGGCTCTGGGGCATTTGTATAAACAATATAAAACGAAGTTAAATCAAGAATATATTGGAAAGATAATCAAAATGCTCGGCATCTATCCCCCTGGCAGCGTAGTGGAATTATCCAGTGGTCAATATGCCATGGTGATGTCAGTTAATCTGCAAAAGCTGCTCTGTCCTAAGATTCTGGTCTACGATGCCCAAGTGCCAAAGGATCAAGCGCCAATCGTCGATCTTGAACTGGAAGGTATTAGTATTGTTCGCTGCCTTCCTCCGGCCGCTCTGCCCGAAAAAGTACATGAATATCTTAATCCCCGTGAGCGTGTCAGTTACTATTTTGGTGGCGATAGCCGTAAGTAACCTGTCATAAAAAAAGCCGAATTAACTGTTCGGCTTTGTCTCAATAATCTGACCTAGTGTTATAACCAGTGTTTACGTTTAAAGAAAAAGTAAGTGCCTGCCGCACTAGCTAACATCATTACTATTGCCATTGGATAACCATACTGCCACTCAAGCTCCGGCATACTGCTAAAGTTCATTCCATAGCTACTGGCAATGAGCGTCGGAGGCAGGAATACCACTGCCGCAACCGAGAATATTTTGATGATTTTATTTTGTTGTAATCCACTAAAACCCATCGCCGCATCAAGCAAAAAGTTTAATTTATCGAAAATAAACTGGCTATGGGGCATCAGTGACTCGATATCTGACAACATTTCCCGCAGATCTTTAAGATGCTCATCGGACAATTGTCCACGGTAGTAACGCTGCATATAACGCAGTGAACGCTGAGTATCGAGCAAACTTAGACGAATTTTTCCATTGGAGTCTTCTTGCAAGGTGATCAGTTTGAACACGCTATCAAGTTGATCGTTATCAAATACTTGCTCACCGACATTTTCCAGTACTGTATATACGTCTTCAATTAAATCTGAAAGATAGTCCACTTTGAGATTAAAAAGCTCGAGGAACAACTCCTGTGGAGTAGAAACCTCAAGTCGACCTAAACGTAGGTAGTTACGTAATAAGCGGATAAGTCCTACATCTTCTTCACGGATAGTCAGCAAAAAATTGCTGCGTAAATTAAATGAGACGTTTACACCGCGGACGTCTTGGCCTACACGTTGTGGAAACAGAGAGTTGATATGAAGCCCATCGCTATTTTGATAAAAACGCGCCGACGCCTCAATCTCATTAATATCTTCTTCATCAGGGACTTCTTCAACGGAAAAATGACTTAACCATTCTCGCTCTGCATCATCAGGTTTATAAAGATCTAACCAAATGGTCGACGTGGGAATACTGTCTTGTATACTGATTTCTGCCACGGTGAGGTGACGATTTTCGTAGATATAAGCAGTAATCATTTGTCCTCCTGAAACAAAACCTAAGCGAAAAGGCCACTTAAGTGCAGGCTAAAAAATTGTCGCTAGTTTACCGCATAAGCTAGCAATGAAAAGATGCATAAGATAATTTAGTAAAATAAAGAAAAGTTAATCTTCAATGATCTCTAGGCGCTCAGCCGTTGAAAAACGAATATGTATCCCTTCCACTGTTACCATTTTTGCCTCTGAAATATCCCCCTTGCGGGCTTGATACACACCACTATGAGTCCCAGTGGGTGACACAATAGTCACAGTGACAATTTTATGCTGATCACGCCAGTACCATATACTGTAGCTTAAGGTGCTAATTCCAATCAGTACAAATAATCCCGTCATCAAATAACGCCGCCAAAAAGGTGCATAAGGCACTATCGTTAACCTCTCTTGGTAATGACTTTGGCTTTGAGAACCAACACTTCGTCCTCGCTTTAACAGCAAAAACCAAGCACCGATAACGATCAGTAGAGTGAACAGAATTTTTGTTAGCAAGGAAAGCTCCCGTAAAACCATACGCAGCAGTGCATTATACGCGAGTCAAAATGGATAAACTGCCTGTAAGATCAAGCTTAAAAGGAATAGGTGACAAAAAGAAGAACGCTATCATAGGATGATTCATTACAATATCGATTAAAACGCATCAAATGCTGTTGCCATACGTTGAATATGCGCAAGGGAAACATGATGACGATTACGCTCCGCACATAATCGTTGATGCTCGGTATTCAACGGCTCGCCCACAAGTACAATGCGTACTTGATAGCCAAGCGCTTTTGCCACGGCATCATAGGCCATATATTCCCAGTGACAAAGATTAGTGTTATCGCAGATAACAATAGGCTCACTCGATACGAGAGCTTGGATAAACGCGGTTAAATTACGTTGATGGTATTCAGGCAATTTTTTCGCATCAAAACGATATTCGTTACCCTGATAGAAAAATGTATCGGTTGAAAAGAGTCCATATTGACGCAGACGAAAAGCCATATCCAAAGGTAAGTTGGCAATATACTGCTCAACCCAATAAGATTTACCGCTTCCAGGCAAACCACGCATAATAATCGCGAGTTTTTGGCTCATATTGTCACCAAGTCGCTACCAATCACTTTACCTGCCAAAATGGTATCAACAAGCCTAGGCACTATATCACCCGCTTTACCTGTAAGGTGATATTGAAATTGACTGTGTCTATCGGGAGCCATTAAATTCACTTCAACCGTCTGAGCACCATGATGATTTGCGCTATCCACAAACCCTGCTGCGGGATAGACTGTGCCAGAGGTTCCTATTGCAATAAACAGATCGCAACTATCAAGCGCATCATGAATTCGATCCATTCCTAATGGCATTTCACCAAACCAGACCACGTGGGGACGTAAACGCTGAGCGGGAATACAGCAGGTACAGCAATTATCAGGACCAAATGGCTCACGCAAAAGAAAGGTTTGACGCGAACGCGGGCACCGACCTTTAGACAATTCGCCATGCATATGCAACAACCGGCGGGAGCCTGCTCGCTCATGCAAATCATCAATATTCTGCGTTACTATCAATAATTGCCCTACAAACTGCGCTTCTAGTTTTGCTAAAGCCTGATGTGCGGGGTTTGGAGCCACTGCCCCGCTATGCAATTGTTGCCAACGGCTATTATAAAATCGTTCCACTAACTCAGCATCACGCTCATAGCCTTCAGGCGTCGCGACATCTTCAATATGATGCTCTTCCCATAAACCATCTTGATCGCGAAAGGTACGCAATCCCGATTCAGCAGAGATCCCCGCGCCAGTTAATACCACTATATGTTGGTACATGCCGATTCCTTTTATTCTCTTTATTATTCTTATTGTCACGGACTTTTATGGTCGTGAACATTATTCCTTGGTATAACCTTACAAAAACTATGCTTGAATTGTCGCAATTTATTGTAATTTCGCGTCAATTAACACAATTTATCTGCATATAAGACCAGAAAGCTAGAACAAAGGTTTAAGTTTTCAATTTCACCCCCTATAATGACAAGCTCTATCCACGGATGAACCTATTGGTTCTGCAATCAAGAGATTAGCAATGACAGATGGAAATCAAGCGCTAAAAAAAGCGGGTTTGAAAATTACCCTGCCACGAGTCAAGATCCTAGAACTGATGCAAGGACCTGAAAATCAACATATCAGTGCAGAAGACTTATACAAGAAACTGCTCGATATTGGTGAAGAAATTGGTCTTGCTACAGTCTACCGTGTGTTAAACCAATTTGATGATGCCGGCATCGTCAGTCGTCATCATTTTGAAAGCGGTAAAGCCGTATTTGAATTGTCGACTCAGCACCACCATGATCACTTAGTTTGCCTATCCTGTGGCAAAGTGATTGAGTTTTCAGATGAAGTTATCGAACGTCGTCAAGATGAAATCGCCATGAAGCATAATATTAAGCTAACTAATCACAGCTTATATCTCTATGGCCATTGCACTAATGACAACTGCGATCACAACGACGAGTAGTCAACCGTCTTTAGCCACAGTCTCTAGACTGCAGGGTGTTAAACACACGAAATCTAAAAACCAGCCGTCGGCTGGTTTTTTATTTAGAGTGATAATTATAATGTTCTGGCGTAAATATTGACCCTATGCCCCATAAATTCACTATACTCCCGCCAAGACATACCAATGCGTTTAGCCACAGCTTCAGAGGCCACGTTTCCCTCTAAAATTAATGCTATCGTTTTATCAATCCCAAATTGTGGAAATACCTTTAGTGCAGCCTGTGCCGCTTCACTGCCAATTCCCATTCCCCAATACTCAGGAAAATAACGATAACCAATTTCAACTTCGTTAAACTCTGGAATAAACTTCGGCCCACAAAAACCAATCACTTTATTATCGGCCTTGTGCTCAACGGCCCAACGACCAAATCCGTGTTGTTGGTAATCTGCTTGGATCACATTATGAAATAATACTTCGGCCTGCTCACGGGAAGTAAAAGCCGCTGTGGGAATGTATTTCAGCATGGCTGGATTACTATTCATCAAATACAGCGCCTCAATATCTTGCTCTGTAAATGGCCTAATAATTAAGCGTTCGGTCTGCGTTATCATCTTAACTCCCTATACCACTGCTGAAAATAAGGCGTAAAGTAACACACTTACTTTACGCCAATTGATTAGCGGTGAAAATCGCCACTACGCTCTGGTTGATATACAATCTCTTCAATACGAACCTTAACCATAGTGCCGCCAGGACCTGGCCATTCAATATCATCACCTTGTGATAATCCAAGCAATGCGCTGCCTACTGGGGCAAGAATGGAAATAGTTCCTTCGCCATTAGCATCCTTGGGATACACTAACCGTAGACAAAAAGTATCGTTACTGGATGAAACACTAAATTTAACCAACGAGTTCATTGTAACGACATTGTCAGGCATTTCGGTCGCGGGGACTATCTCTGCTCTATCAAGTTCAGCCTCTAATGCCGTTTTCCCTGGAAATGCATTCGCTGGTAGTGACTCTAATAATCGTTCTAATCTTTCCAAATCGATTTCAGAAATAATAATGTTAGGTGTATTCACAGTCTTTCCCTCATTAAAAAACCTGATGTAGTAGCCCATAGCGGTGGCAAACATCAAACCATTGCTTACCCTTTCCTTGCGATAAGCGCCATAAAAAATAACTACGCTTACAGCACTAAGCTGCAATCGTGTCGTATAAAAAAGTTAAGATTGGTTGCTGAAACAGCATTGATGCCATAAACACTAAGCTTACGGTTATAGGCTCAACTAGGACTCATTCGCGCCAAGAGACAAGCTGCCAATATCCTAGAATATGCTTTAATCTAACCCGTTAAAGATAAAATATCTAGTCTTCATGGTGTTAGCTCAATCCCATTCCCATCATTTGCTGGGTTTCATCACGTAAATGACCGCCAATAAAAAAGGCGCCTTAGGCCTGTCTCTTATACACAAATCCCCCGATAAATTCGGGGATTTTTTTGAACTCGCGCTGATGTTGTTGATCTGATCTACAAAACAACTTTAGGCGCACGCTATGAATTTTATTTCCAACCCAGCACAATGGGCCCAACATCTCTTCCAACATGCCAGTTTAGGTGATGCTCGGCGCGTCAAACGCTTGATAGCATTATCGGCAACGCTGGCTGCTCATATGGGAAAATCTGTGCCGCAAGCCAGTCAAACTACCGCTGATATTGAAGCCGCTTACCGTTTTATCCGCAATGAGGCCATTTCGGCCGATGCCATCGCCGAAGCAGGCTTTATGGCAACGAAGCAAGAAGCCTTAGCATTTGACACCTTACTGGCACTGGAAGACACCAGCTCGCTAAATTTTTCTCACAAAGGGGTCCGTGATGAACTGGGACATATTACATCTCATCTATCGAGCCGCGGATTTCAAGCACATTCAGTATTGCTGTACGCACCATCACATAACCAAGTGATTGGTTTAATTGAACAACATTTGTGGACCCGCGACATAGCTACGATGGGAAAGCACAAAAACGCAACCAAAAGACCTTACTGGGAAAAAGAGAGTTTTAAATGGCAGCAGGCCTCACAAAATGTCGCTAACCGTTTGGGTCAACACATGGCACATGCGGTCAGCGTCTGTGACCGCGAAGCGGATTTAATTGAGTACCTGCAATATAAACTCGAACATCAGCAACGGTTTGTGGTGCGTTCGATGATAAGTCGGCATATAGAAGAAGCCGAAGGTAAGTTACATCTGTACGGCCATTCGTTGCAAAGTGCTGGGGAGCGAATGGTAGAGGTGGTACAAAAAGGTGGCCGCAAAGCCAGAGTCGCGACCTGTGAAGTCCGTTTTGCACCGGTAACCCTGAAAATGCCCAGCAATAAAGTTGGCGAAAGTACGCCGTTGTTTTATGTCAGTTGTATTGAAAAAGGCAATGACGATGGATTGTGCTGGCACCTGCTGACGTCGGAGCCCGTCACCAGGACGGAACAAGCACTGACGATCTTGTGCTGGTATGAAAAGCGCTGGCTGATAGAGGACTTTCATAAATCCTGGAAAAGCGGTGGGACTCAGGTTGAAGATTTGCGCTTACAAAGCAAAGGTAATTTGGAGCGTATGATTACGATCCTAGCGTTTATAGCGGTGCGAGTTCAGCAGTTGCGCCATCTTGGGTTACAAGAAGAACAGGCAAAGCAACAAAGTTGTGAGACATTGTTGGGTTGCAAAGCGTGGAAATTACTGTGGCTGAAAGTTGAACAATGCAAACCACCCAAGCAAGCACCCAGTGTGCATTGGGCTTACCTAAGTTTAGGAAAATTAGCGGGTTGGCACGATAGTAAAGGAACGGGTGTAGTAGGTTGGGAGCGGTTATGGGAAGGATGGTTCAAACTGCAAACCATCCTTGAAGGCTACGAATTGGCTCTATCTCTTGAACACGAGATGTGATCAAGAGATAGGCCTTAGGCGCCTTTTAGTGTTTAAACGGTTAGCTTACCAACCTGTTTTAGCACGTAGCGCTTTGCCGATATCCGCTAACGAGCGGACAGTGGTCACACCCGCCGCTTCTAAAGCTGCAAACTTGTCGGCAGCAGTACCTTTACCGCCAGCGATAATCGCGCCAGCATGGCCCATACGCTTACCAGCAGGTGCAGTGACACCGGCAATGTAAGAAACTACAGGCTTAGTCACGTGAGCTTTGATATAAGCCGCCGCTTCTTCTTCAGCAGTACCACCGATTTCACCGATCATCACGATGGCTTCAGTCTGTGGATCGTTTTGGAACATTTCCAATACGTCGATGAAGTTAGTACCTGGAATTGGGTCACCACCAATACCTACGCAAGTAGATTGGCCGAAACCTTCGTCAGTGGTTTGCTTAACCGCTTCGTACGTCAAAGTACCTGAACGAGAAACGATACCCACTTTACCTTTTAAGTGGATATGACCTGGCATGATGCCGATCTTACACTCACCTGGGGTGATAACACCTGGGCAGTTAGGACCGATCATACGAACGCCAGTTTCTTCAAGCTTCACTTTCACTTGTAGCATATCCAGTGTAGGAATGCCTTCAGTGATACAAACGATAAGCTCGATGCCACCATCGATTGCTTCAAGAATAGCGTCTTTACAGAAAGGTGCTGGAACATAGATAACAGAAGCTGTTGCGCCAGTTGCTGCAACCGCGTCTTTCACTGTGTTAAACACTGGTAGACCTAAGTGTTCAGTCCCACCTTTACCAGGAGACACACCACCGACCATTTGCGTACCGTAATCGATAGCTTGCTGTGAATGGAATGTACCTTGACCACCGGTAAAGCCTTGGCAAATTACCTTGGTATCTTTATTGATTAAGACAGACATTATTTGCCCTCCGCAGCTTTAACTACTCGTTCAGCCGCATCAGTCAGACTGGTAGCTGCAATGATATCAAGACCAGATTTTGCCAGAACTTCACGGCCTAATTCAGCGTTAGTACCTTCTAAACGCACCACAACTGGAACCTTAACGCCCACTTCTTTAACGGCGCCAATAATACCTTCAGCGATCATGTCACAACGTACGATACCACCGAAGATGTTAACCAGAACCGCTTTCACATTGCTGTCAGACAGAATGATTTTAAACGCTTCAGCAACACGTTCTTTAGTCGCACCGCCGCCTACGTCGAGGAAGTTTGCTGGCTTGCCACCGTGCAGGTTAACGATGTCCATCGTACCCATAGCAAGCCCTGCACCGTTCACCATACAGCCAACGTTACCGTCTAATGCCACATAGTTCAGTTCGAACATCGCTGCGTGGGCTTCACGGGCGTCATCCTGTGATGGGTCGTGCATTGCTTTAACTTTTGGCTGACGGAACAGTGCGTTACCATCGATACCAATTTTACCGTCTAGGCAGTGCAGGTTACCTTCAGTGGTGATAACCAGTGGGTTGATTTCAAGTAGCGCAAAATCGTGATCAACGAACATCGTCGCCAGACCCATAAAGATCTTAGTGAACTGTTTCATTTGAGTTGGATTCAAACCCAGTTTGAAGCCAAGATCACGGGCTTGATATGGCTGTGGGCCTGTTAGCGGATCGATAATCGCTTTGTGAATGAGTTCTGGCGTTTCTTCTGCCACTTTCTCAATTTCAACACCACCTTCAGTTGACGCCATAAACACGACGCGGCGTGTGCTACGGTCAACGACTGCGCCTAAGTACAGTTCGTTAGCGATGTCGGTGCAGCTTTCTACTAAAATTTTAGCAACGGGCTGGCCTTTCTCATCTGTTTGATAAGTCACCAGATTTTTGCCTAACCAGTGTTCGGCAAAGGCTCTGATTTCTTCTTTATCGCCAGTGACTTTAACGCCACCCGCTTTACCGCGGCCGCCAGCGTGTACTTGACACTTAACAACCCATAAATTTCCGCCAATACGGCCTGCCGCTTCTACAGCTTCTTGGGCTGTATCACATGCAAAACCTTCTGACACTGGTAAACCATATTCGGCAAATAGGGATTTTGCCTGATACTCATGCAAATTCATGATGATCTATCCGTATACTTCTAATCAATTCCAACTGGCCCCAAAGGGCCAGTCACGAGGGTATGTCTGGCTTTTTCTTATAGATCGAGCAGCAGACGTGTTGGGTCTTCTAGGAAGTCTTTAATCGCAACCAAGAAACCAACAGACTCACGGCCATCAACAATACGATGGTCATATGAGAGTGCTAGGTACATCATGGGCAGGATTTCAACCTGACCATTGACTGCCATTGGACGATCTTTAATGGCATGCATGCCTAAAATCGCACTTTGTGGCAGGTTAAGAATCGGTGTAGACATCAGTGAACCGAAAACGCCGCCGTTAGTCACGGTGAAGTTACCACCAGTCATATCGGCAACCGTCAGTTTGCCATCACGGCCTTTGATAGCGAGATCGCGTACCGCTTTTTCAATTTCAGCAAGGCTCATAGTATCTGTGTCACGTAAGACAGGTGTTACCAGACCACGAGGTGTTGATACAGCAATGCTAATATCGAAATAATTGTGATAAACAATATCATCGCCGTCGATTGATGCGTTCACTTCTGGGAAGCGTTTCAGGGCTTCTGTCACCGCTTTCACATAGAAAGACATAAAACCTAAACGGATGCCGTGGCGCTTTTCAAAGATATCTTGGTACTGCTTACGGATATCCATGATGGGCTTCATGTTCACTTCGTTGAACGTCGTGAGCATAGCGGTAGAGTTTTTCGCTTCTAATAGACGGTTAGCGATAGTTTTACGTAAACGTGTCATAGGTACACGTTTCTCACTACGGCCTTCTGCTAATGGCGCAACGGCAGGTGCTGCAGGAGCCGCTGCTTTGGGCGCCCCTTTTGATGCAGAGCTAACAAAAGCTTCAACGTCTTCTTTAGTGATACGACCGCCTACACCTGTACCTTTCACTTTGCTAGCATCAACATTGTGCTCTGCCAGTAAACGGCGTACAGATGGACTTAACGCATCATTACTTTCATCACTTGTTTCAGCAACTGGTGCTGCCGCTTCAGCTTGAGCTTTAGTGACTTCTTGACCAGCAACAGCCCCCGCGATGAACTTAGCAATCACTTGTTCACCAAGTACGGTATCGCCCTCTTGGAACAGAAACTCACCAATGTGGCCATCTTCAGGTGCAACCACTTCGAGTACAACTTTATCTGTTTCAATATCAACAAGATTTTGATCACGAGAAACATGCTCACCCACTTTAACGTGCCAAGTGGCAATCGTAGCATCGGCAACAGATTCTGGTAGTACGGGTACCTTGATTTCGATACTCATGAAAAACGATCCTTTTATAAAATGTCTATTACTACAGTTTCAATGCACTGTTCACTAAAGATTCTTGCTGATGTGCGTGCAACTCAGGGTAACCACACGCGGGTGCAGCCGAGGCTTCACGACCAGCATAGGTTAACTGTGCACCAGCAGGAATCGCGGCCCAGAAGTGATGTTGACTAGAATACCAAGCACCTTGGTTTTGCGGTTCTTCCTGACACCAAACGAAATCTTTCACATGTTGAAAATCAGCCAAAGCAACGATCATTTCATCATGTGGGAACGGATATAACTGCTCGACACGGATAAGCGCTACATTAGTGATATTTTCTTTACGGCGTTTTTCCAGTAGTTCAAAGTAAACTTTACCGCTACAGAACACAACGCGATCAACCTTGCTCGCTTCCAACGTATCGATTTCACCGATCACGTTCTGGAAACTCCCATTGGCTAACTCTTCCATGCTTGAAATCGCTAATGGATGACGTAGCAATGACTTAGGTGACATCACCACCAAAGGACGACGCATTGGACGCACCACTTGGCGGCGCAACATATGGTAAACCTGTGCTGGTGTTGACGGTATACACACTTGCATATTGTGGTTAGCACACATCTGCAAGAAACGCTCTAAACGGGCGCTTGAATGCTCAGGGCCTTGACCTTCATAGCCGTGGGGTAACAACATAGTCAGACCACATAAACGGCCCCACTTCTGCTCACCGGATGACAAGAACTGATCGATAACTACTTGTGCACAGTTAGCAAAGTCACCAAACTGCGCTTCCCAAATCGTTAAACCACCGGGTTCTGCTGTGGCATAACCATACTCAAACGCCAATACAGAGGCTTCAGATAATACTGAGTCAGTAATATCAATTGGGCCTTGTTCATCAGCAATATTGCGCAATGGCATGTAAGTCGTGCCATCGTTTTGATTGTGCAGCACAGCGTGACGATGGAAGAAAGTGCCGCGGCCTGAGTCTTGACCTGTGATACGTACGCGCTGCTTATCCTCCAAAATAGAAGCATAAGCTAAGGTTTCTGCAAAGCCCCAATCGAGTGGCTTCTCACCTTTTGCCATTGCAACACGGTCGCTATAAATCTTAGCCACACGAGATTGCAAAGAATGACTCTCAGGCACATAACTCAACTTATCTGCAAGACGTTGCAAGCGTTCCATTGACATAGAGGCTTGATATGCTTCATCCCACTCACGACCAATATGAGGTGTCCAGTCAACAGAATGCAACGTCATTGGACGCCATTCTTTTACGACACAATCACCCTGATCTAACGCGTCACGATAGTTGTTAACCATACCTGTCACGTCATCGGCAGCGATGGTATTTTCAGCAATCAATTTATCAGCATAGATCTTACGTGGTGTAGGGTGTTTCTTAATTTTGGCATACATCAACGGCTGAGTCGCACTTGGCTCATCCGCTTCGTTATGACCATGACGGCGATAACAGACTAATTCAACCACCACATCACGTTTAAATTCATTACGAAAATCAACGGCCAACTGGGACACAAAAGCAACCGCTTCAGGATCATCAGAGTTAACGTGGAAAATAGGAGCCTGCACCATCTTAGCAATATCGGTACAGTATTCAGTAGAGCGCACATCCGCATGATTAGAAGTGGTGAAACCAACTTGGTTGTTTACCACAATACGGATACTGCCACCCACTTTAAAGCCACGGGTTTGAGACATGTTAAATGTCTCTTGTACTATACCTTGACCAGTAATTGCGGAGTCACCGTGGATAGTGATTGGCATAACCTGTAGGCCATCCTTACAACCACGACGGTCTTGGCGCGCTCGCACAGATCCCATCACCACTGGATTAACGATTTCAAGGTGCGATGGGTTAAAGGCCAGTGCTAAATGCACATTGCCACCCGGAGTTTCAAAATCAGACGAGAAACCTTGGTGGTATTTTACGTCACCGGATCCTAAGTTATCGTTATGCTTACCCGCAAACTCATCAAACAAATCAGCTGGACGTTTACCGAGTATATTCACTAACAGGTTTAGACGTCCGCGGTGAGCCATACCCACAACGATCTCTTTAGTGCCTGCCTCACCTGCGCGATAAATAATTTCACGCATCATAGGCACTAACGCATCACCACCTTCTAAGGAAAAACGTTTTGCGCCAGGGAATTTAGCGCCTAAGTATTTTTCAATACCTTCTGCCGCATTTAATCCTTCAAGGATCCGAGTTTTAACACTCTTATCGTAGTTAGCTCTACCTAAGGACGGCTCAAGACGCTGTTGGATCCAACGCTTTTCATCGGTATCGGTAATATGCATATATTCAGCACCGATAGAACCGCAATAGGTGGCTTTCAGTGCTTTTACTAGATCCGCCAGCTTCATGGTTTCGCCACCATGAGCAAAAGAACCGGTATTGAATTCGCGCTCCATGTCTTCTTTAGTCAAACCATGGAAGGCGGGATCTAAATCGGCAACAGGTTCACGTTTCCACAGTTCAAGGGGATCAAGGTTAGCACCTTGGTGGCCACGGAAACGATAGGCGTTAATTAACTGTAGGACTTTAACTTGTTTAGCGTCCATTTCAGGATCGGTCACACGAGCAAAACTCTTATGACGCCCTTCTAGGGCTAAACTGCGAAAATAATCACGTACTTTTGAGTGAGCAGCTTCAGGCGCATCTTTAGCAGCACCGTTCACCGGAGGGAGATTATCAAATACCGCACGCCAATCGTCAGAGACTGACTGTGGGTCCTCTTGATAGGCTTCATACATCTCTTCTACGTAGGTCGAATTTGCACCACTTAAGTGAGATGATTCGAGCCAGGCTTTCATGATGCCTTGGTGCATTTCTATTCCTTTCAAACTTTATACACGTGCTTAGCCATAGTATTAAATATGCAGTCTTTAGAGATTACCTTCGACGCATAATTTCTGCCGCCCCTAGATATCCAGATATACGGCGCGTTGTCTTCCATTACATACGCAAAAGAGCCACCTTCTAAACTCAGAAAGTGACTCTTTCAAGAGCTATATTATTATTGGTTTTAGCTCGGGTTCTCGCATTACACTGCTCGCTTCAACAGCATGGACTTAATATGACCAATTGCTTTAGTCGGATTAAGACCTTTTGGACACACATCAACGCAGTTCATGATGCCGTGGCAACGGAACACGCTATAGGCGTCGTCCAGCTCAGATAAACGCTCTTCTGTAGCTGTATCGCGACTGTCGATCAAGAAACGGTATGCATGGAGCAAACCGCTAGGACCGATAAATTTATCAGGATTCCACCAGAATGATGGACAAGCCGTAGAACAGCATGCACACATGATACATTCGTACAACCCGTCTAAATGAGCACGCTCTTCAGGGGATTGTAAATGTTCACGGGCAGGCATTTTCTCATCATTGATGAGATAAGGCTTGATCTTCTCATACTGCTTATAGAACTGAGTAAGATCAACCACTAAGTCACGCACAACAGGCATACCTGGTAACGGACGGATCTCCAATTTCTTACCTTTAAAGGTTGAAATCGGGGTAATACACGCCAGACCATTTTTACCATTCATGTTCACGCCATCGCTACCACACACACCTTCACGGCATGAGCGGCGGAATGATAGCGTCGGATCTTGCTCTTTTAACTTGATCAGTGCATCGAGCACCATCATGTCTGAGCCATCTGCCACTTCTAAGCTGTAATCCTGCATGTATGGTTTAGTATCTACATCAGGATTGTAACGATAAACTGCAAATTCCAATTTCATCTTTGCAACTCCTAGTAGGTACGCTTCTTCGGTGGGAATGCTTCACGTAACTTAGGTGCCATATTCACAGCACGACGGTCCATGGTCTCTGTCACAGGGTCAAACAAGCTGTGGCATAACCAATTTTCATCGTCACGCTCTAAATAATCTTCACGCGAATGAGCGCCGCGGCTCTCAGTACGGAAGTTGGCAGCATAAGCAGTCGCAATCGCCGTCGCCATTAAGTTATCTAACTCTAAACATTCAATACGTTGCGTGTTGAATTCACGGGAGTTATCTGACAACTTAGCATTTTCTAAACGCTTACGAATCGCTTTTAACTGCTCTAAGCCTTCAGCCATAGCATCACCACGGCGGAATACAGAGAAGTTTAATTGCATGCAAAGTTGTAAATCCTTACGGATTTGCGCTGGATCTTCACCATCTTTGTTGTTTTCCCAACGGTTCAGACGTGCAAGTGACGCTTGAATATCCGCATCGGTCGCATCTTTAGGATCGGCTGTCTCATCGAGCGCCTTACCTAAATGTTGTCCCGCTGCACGACCAAATACCACTAAGTCAAGCAGTGAGTTGCCACCTAAACGGTTAGCACCGTGTACAGATACACAGGCAATCTCACCTACCGCGAATAAACCGATAACATCCTGTTCAGTGCCGTCTTCATGCTTACGAATCACTTGACCGCTAACCTTAGTTGGCAGACCGCCCATCATATAGTGACACGTTGGTAATACTGGGATTGGGCCATCGGCCGGATCGATATGGGCAAAGGTACGAGACAATTCACACACGCCTGGTAAACGTGCTTCTAATGTTTCTTTACCTAAGTGATCAAGCTTCAGTAAACAGTGTGGACCTAATGGACCATCTAAACCACGGCCTTCACGGATTTCAGTCATCATAGAACGTGCTACTACGTCGCGTGATGCTAAATCCTTCGCGTTGGGCGCATAACGCTCCATAAAACGCTCGCCGTCTTTATTTAGAAGATATCCACCTTCTCCACGACAACCTTCAGTCACAAGTACACCCGCGCCGGCGATGCCCGTTGGGTGGAATTGCCACATTTCCATATCTTGCATTTGTACGCCAGCACGCATTGCCATACCGACACCGTCACCGGTGTTAATATGTGCGTTTGTTGTAGACGCATAAATACGACCTGCACCACCCGTTGCTAAAACGGTGGCTTTGGCTTTGAAGTAAACGATATCGCCTGTTTCGATTTCAATCGCGGTACAGCCTACGATAGCACCATCAGCGTTCTTCACTAAATCTAAGGCATACCACTCAGAGAAGACTTGCGTTTTGTGTTTAACGTTTTGCTGATACAAACAATGCAGTAAAGCATGACCTGTACGGTCGGCAGCTGCCGCCGTACGCGCCGCCTGCTCACCACCAAAGTTCTTAGATTGACCGCCGAAAGGACGTTGATAAATCTTACCATTTTCAAAACGAGAGAAAGGCAACCCCATATGCTCAAGTTCAATAATGGCTTCTGGACCAGTTTGACACATAAATTCGATAGCATCTTGGTCGCCGATAAAATCGGAACCTTTAACGGTATCGTACATATGTTGTTCCCAGTGATCTTCATGGGCATTACCTAACGCAACGGTAATACCTCCCTGTGCAGACACAGTATGAGAACGTGTTGGGAAAACTTTTGATAAAAGCGCACAGCTTTTACCTTCTTTAGAAATCTGCAGAGCTGCGCGCATACCCGCACCGCCCGCTCCTATCACTACTGCATCAAATTCGCGTACTGGAATACTCACTTAGACACCCCACACAATAACAATGCCAGCCGCCAGATAACAAAAGACGGTAACGACAAAGGTGAACTGTAAAACACCACGTAACGACGTGCACTTAACGTAATCGGTCAATACTTGCCATACACCAATCCATGCATGTACTAACAATGCGACTAACGCTAAAAGAGTGAATACTTTCATCGGCAGAGCGCTAAACAGGCCATGCCAAACGTCGTAGGTGAGAGGGGAACTACATGCAATAAAGCCAACCAAGAAAATAGTATAACAGGCGAGGATCACTGCACTAGCGCGTAGTAAAATAAAGTCATGAACACCACTGCGTCCAAAACTTGCTGCATTGGTTACCATACCCAGATCCCCGCTACAATTGAAAAGGCTACCGTTAGCACGAAAACAGCTTTCGCTGAGGCGGTACCCGAAGCCAACTCTTCCCAACGACCCGTATCCATTACTAAGTGACGTAAACCACCGAATAAATGATAGGCCAATGCGGTCATAATGCCCCATAGGATAAACTTCATAATGAAGTTATCAAATAGAGATTGTACGCTAGCAAAACTTTCAGCGGAGGCTAAAGAGGAATTTAGCAACCAAATCAGAATGCCAACAGCGAACAGCATGATGACACCGGATACACGGTGAAGAATTGACGCAATCGCTGTTGCAGGAAAGCGAATGGTCTGCAGATCTAAATGGACAGGTCTTTGCTTTTTCACGTTCTGCTCACTCAGCTCCATTGAGCATTTTTTTTGTTATGTGAACCGCTTTTGTACAAACTTTAAACTGGGAGATAAATCACGGCAAAAGTAAACACAAAAGCAAAGTTTAAACAAACAGTTAACTATTTGAACACACACTCATTTAACATGTAAAAAATGGGTGCTTTATAATCATTGTTTGCAGCCCTTATTGGGCGGAGGCAAGTATACTCGCGGCAAATGTCAAATACAAACATCACAGAATGCAAATTATGTTTTTTTAATAACTTTTTCGCGTAAGTACCAGTCGTAGCAAGGAAAGTAACCGCTTTTATACCATGGTCTAACAAATTTAAACGCTTATTTAAATTGAAATGTGATCTAGAATGGCTGTAAAGTAATGGCGGTTTGACATGCCGCACTCACAGATAAAAATGAAGTAAGGAGAACGGGGTATGGCTGATTTAAGAGCCAAATTAGAATTACCAGGGAACGACTCGATAGAATTGCCAGTAAAGCAGGGATCCGCTGGTTTTGATGTAATCGATATCAGTAAACTTGGCAGCAAAGGTTACTTTACCTTTGATCCAGGTTTTCTCGCGACAGCCTCCTGTGAATCTGCAATAACCTATATCGATGGCGATCAAGGTATATTGTTACACCGTGGCTATCCAATTGAGCAACTCGCCGTTGACTCCGATTACCTAGACCTGTGTTATCTGTTGCTTTACGGTGAACTGCCGACGAAAGCGCAATATGCTGAGTTTGTACATACAGTAAAAACCCACACTATGGTCCATGAGCAGCTAGCCTTCTTCTTTAGAGGCTTCCGTCGTGATGCTCATCCTATGGCGATGTTATGTGGTGTGACTGGTGCATTGTCTGCATTTTACCAAGACTCACTCGATGTCAACGATCCTCGCCACCGCGAAATCGCCGCTTATCGCCTAGTCTCCAAAATGCCAACGATTGCTGCTATGTGCTACAAGTATTCTTCAGGCCAACCATTCGTTTACCCACGTAATGACTTGAGCTATGCAGGCAACTTCTTAAGCATGATGTTTGCAGTGCCGTGTGAAGAGTACAAAGTAAATCCAATTGTTGAACGTGCTATGGACAGGATCTTCATTTTACATGCCGATCATGAACAAAATGCATCAACCTCAACCGTACGTTTAGCGGGTTCTTCAGGTGCCAACCCATTTGCCTGTATTGCAGCGGGTATTGCTTCACTATGGGGCCCAGCTCACGGCGGTGCCAATGAAGCATGCTTACAAATGTTGGAAGAAATCGGTTCTGTAGACCGTATTCCTGAATTCATTGAACGGGCGAAAGACAAGAATGATCCATTCCGTCTGATGGGCTTTGGACACCGTGTTTACAAAAACTTTGACCCACGTGCCAAAGTGATGCGTGAAACCTGTCATGAAGTGTTAAAAGAGCTAAAAGTACAAGATCCACTGTTAGATGTAGCAATGGAACTTGAACGTATTGCCCTTGAGGATGAATACTTTATTTCTAAAAAGCTGTATCCAAACGTCGACTTCTACTCTGGCATCATCATGAAAGCCATTGGTATTCCGACCAGTATGTTCACTGTGCTGTTCGCACTGGCCCGTACTGTAGGCTGGATTGCCCACTGGAAAGAAATGTTAGATCAACCCGGTCATAAGATCAGCCGTCCACGTCAATTGTACACTGGCGAAGTCGCACGCGATTTTGTTGACTTAGACAAACGCTAAGCATTGATACTGAAGTCTAGTCCTGAAATAAGTTGATTCTTATTTCTACCTAAAAAGCGCCTTAATGGCGCTTTTTTCATGTCAAAGACACTATCCAATTCACTCTGTCATTAATTGTTACAATGACATCCTTGAATAATCGCTATTAACCGCATTTAGTTATTCTCATCACTTTTTAAACTTTTTAGCTACATTTAGTAAAATCAATCAATTCAAAACAAGCATATAAAATCATAACCAATTGAAATTTAAAAACATTAAACATTGGCATATTTAATGCTTATCGTTGACATCATAATTAAGATAATAGGTCTCTCTCTTATGGAAAAGTCTAAAATAACCACCTTCGCTTTGCCTTTATTAATGATGTCTATGTTGGCGGCCTGTGGTGAAGAACAAGTCACAAAAAAAGAAGATAAATATGCCATTCCGGTCGAAACTACCACTGTGATGCAAGGAGATGTTTCTTCTTTTTACAGTACAACAGCGACCTTAGAAGCCCCACAGGAAGCCAATGTCGTCAGTCGTATCTCTGGACTCATTGAATCCATCACTGTAGAAGAAGGCGACCGCGTACGAAAAGGTCAAGTGCTGGCGGTTATCGATGCTAAAAGACAACAATATGATTTAGACCGCTCGGAAGCCGAAGTAAAAATCATTGAACAAGAACTTAACCGTTTAAATAAAATGAGCAATAAGGAATTTATTAGCGCCGATTCTTTGGCAAAACTTGAATACAATCTGCAAGCCGCTATCGCGAAAAAAGACCTTGCCGAGCTACAAGTGAAGGAAAGCCGAGTTATCTCTCCTATTGATGGAGTTATCGCCAAACGCTACGTGAAAGCGGGTAATATGGCCAAAGAATTTGGCGATCTGTTCTATATCGTCAATCAAGATGAACTTCACGGCATAGTCCATTTGCCAGAACAACAACTCACTAGCCTTAAACTTGGCCAAGAAGCACAAATTTTTAGCAACCAACAAAGCAATCAGACTATCGATGCTAAAGTACTGCGTATTAGTCCAATCGTCGATCCCCAAAGTGGTACTTTTAAGGTGACGCTCGCCGTTCCTAATGAAAATGCCCGCCTCAAAGCAGGCATGTTTACCCGGGTTGAACTTAAATACGATACCCATGAAAATGTGATTACCGTTCCCTACAGTGCCTTGATTAACCAAGATAATAAACAAGCACTGTATGTTATTGAGGGAACAAATGCTAATCGTCGCGAAGTCACAATTGGCTATCGTGAAGGGGATGCGGTTGAAATTGTTTCAGGTATCAAACCTGGTGAGCAAATCGTTACCCGTGGGCACCAAAACTTGAAAGACCAATCCTTAGTCGAAGTGATCACACCACTCGATCTCGCATCTGCTAAGAACTAAATAGGAGTCTTTCATGTCAATTATTAGCACCTCGGTTAAGCGGCCAGTCACAGTATGGATGTTTATGCTGGCAGTAATCTTATTCGGAATGGTCGGTTTTTCTCGCTTGGCTGTGAAATTACTTCCTGACTTAAGCTATCCAACCCTCACGATTCGCACTACCTATGATGGTGCTGCGCCCGTTGAAGTAGAGCAGCTGGTCTCCAAACCTATTGAGGAAGCAGTTGGTGTTGTTAAGGGCCTACGAAAAATTAGCTCTATTTCCCGTTCAGGCATGTCGGACGTTGTGCTTGAATTTGAATGGGGTACCACTATGGATATGGCAAGTTTAGATGTACGTGAAAAGCTCGACACTATTGCCCTACCACTCGATGTTAAAAAACCACTCTTACTGCGCTTTAACCCAAATCTTGACCCCATCATGCGCCTTGCACTGTCAGTGCCAAACGTCTCT
Organism: Shewanella sp. JNE2; assembly: GCF_023159115.1. NCBI lineage: Bacteria > Pseudomonadati > Pseudomonadota > Gammaproteobacteria > Alteromonadales > Shewanellaceae > Shewanella > Shewanella sp. JNE2. The sequence goes on from NZ_CP096169.1 coordinate 2,554,232, forward strand.
GAAGCCGAGCTTAAACAAATGCGTACCTATGCCGATGAAGAGCTCAAACGGCGCTTAGAAGCACTTTCAGGAGTGGCTGCGGTACGCTTATCTGGCGGTCTAGAGCAGGAAGTACACATTCTGCTCAACCAAGAGAAACTGTCGCAACTTAATCTTAATGCCGATGATATTAAACGTCGCATTAACGAAGAAAATATTAACCTCTCTGCGGGCAAGGTAATCCAAGGTGATCGTGAATACTTAGTACGAACACTTAACCAATTCAATTCATTAGAAGAGTTGGGCCAAGTTATCGTTTATCGTGATGAACAAAATTTAGTACGGCTGTTTGAAGTGGCAACTATCAGTGATGCCTATAAAGAGCGCAGCGATATCACTCGCATTGGTAGCCAAGAATCTATTGAATTAGCCATTTATAAAGAAGGTGATGCCAATACCGTAGCCGTTGCCAAAAAATTACGCGATGAACTGGCTAAAATCAATCAAGACCCCAAGCAAAATAAACTTGAGGTGATTTACGATCAATCTGAGTTTATCGAAAGTGCGGTCAGTGAAGTCACCTCTTCGGCCCTAATGGGCAGCGTATTATCTATGTTGGTTATCTACCTCTTTTTACGCAATATTATACCAACACTGATTATTTCTATCTCGATCCCCTTCTCTGTTATCGCGACCTTTAACATGATGTATTTCGCCGATATCAGCTTAAACATTATGTCATTAGGCGGGATCGCTCTCGCCATTGGGTTACTGGTTGATAATGCCATTGTTGTACTAGAAAACATCGACCGCTGCCGCAGTGAAGGCATGAGTAAGCTAGACGCGGCAGTAACGGGCACCAAAGAAGTGGCCGGTGCAATTTTTGCTTCAACACTCACCACATTGGCGGTGTTTATACCATTGGTGTTTGTTGATGGAATAGCCGGAGCATTATTCTCGGATCAAGCCTTAACAGTCACTTTTGCACTATTGGCCTCGCTATTGGTCGCCTTAACATCCATTCCAATGTTGGCATCTCGGGAAGGCTTTAGCACCTTGCCAGCATTAATAAAAACTGAGCCGAAAAACAAACCCACCACCAAAATGGGCAAACTAAAACACTACAGTGCGACAGTGTTCTCCTTCCCTATTCTATTAATTTTTAGCTACTTACCAAGTGCAGCGCTCACCTTAGTGCTAATTTTAGGCCGCTTATTCTCATGGCTAATCGGTTTAGTAATGCGGCCTCTAAGCTCGGCTTTTAATTTTATATACCACGGTATTGAGAAGGTGTATCACACACTATTAGCCTCGGCACTACGCCAACAAAAAATAACTCTGTTACTGACCATTGCGCTCACAGGTGCATGCATTAGTTTGTTACCACGCCTTGGTATGGAATTGATCCCCCCCATGAATCAGGGTGAGTTTTATGTGGAAATTCTACTCCCCCCCGGAACGGCAGTCAGTGAAACGGACAAGGTATTGCAGCAACTTGCGCTATCGATTAAAGACAAAACGGAAGTCAAGCATGCCTATAGTCAAGCGGGCAGTGGCGGCTTAATGACCTCAGATACTGCCCGTGGTGGCGAGAACTGGGGACGTTTACAAGTCGTACTTAACGATCACAGTGCCTATAACGCCATCACTCAAGTGCTACGTGATACCGCGCGCCGTATTCCTGAGCTTGAGACCAAAATCGAGCAACCTGAGTTATTTAGCTTTAAAACACCGCTTGAAATTGAACTCACAGGCTATGATTTACAGTTACTCAAACGCAGTGCAGATAATCTGGTTAAAGCCCTCGCAGTTTCAGATCGTTTTGCCGACGTCAATACCAGTCTGCGTGATGGTCAACCCGAATTGAGTATTCGCTTTGATCATGCTCGCTTAGCTGCGCTAGGCATGGACGCGCCTATGGTTGCAAATCGTATCGCCCAACGTGTAGGTGGTACCATTGCCAGCCAATACACAGTGCGAGACCGTAAGATTGATATTCTGGTGCGCAGCGAGCTCGCGGAACGGGATAATATCAGTGATATTGATGCCTTGATCATCAATCCAAACAGCAGTCATCCCATAGCACTAAGTGCAGTGGCCGAAGTATCACTTCAACTAGGCCCCTCGGCAATAAACCGCATCAGCCAACAACGGGTCGCACTCGTATCGGCAAACCTTGCCTACGGTGATTTAAGTGATGCAGTGGCTACAGCGCAGGACATCTTGTCACAACAAGTACTTCCTGCATCGGTACAAGCCCGCTTTGGTGGTCAAAATGAAGAAATGGAGCACTCGTTCCAATCCCTCAAAATTGCCCTTATCTTAGCCATTTTCTTAGTGTATTTAGTGATGGCGAGTCAATTTGAGTCTCTGCTTCATCCCCTATTAATCCTCTTTGCAGTACCTATGGCACTGGGTGGCAGTATTCTTGGGCTCTACCTTACCCAAACTCATTTGAGTGTGGTGGTGTTTATTGGTCTTATTATGCTGGCAGGTATTGTGGTCAACAACGCCATTGTACTGGTTGATCGTATTAATCAATTACGTTCTGAAGGCGTACAAAGACTTCATGCGATAAGTGTGGCGGCAAAATCACGCCTACGTCCCATTATGATGACCACACTCACTACTACCCTTGGTTTACTACCAATGGCCTTAGGTTTAGGTGATGGTTCAGAGGTGCGTGCCCCAATGGCGATTACAGTGATCTTTGGTCTGAGTTTATCGACTTTACTGACCTTAATTGTGCTGCCAGTGCTTTACGCCCTATTCGACCGGAAAACCTATGCCGTGACGGACTCACATGTCAGCGTTGAGGAGGCTCGCCCATGAACCTCACTCGTTTAGCCATTAAACGCCCTGTCACTACCAGCATGTTTTTCTTTGCTATTTTACTTTTTGGGCTAGTATCTAGTCGCCTATTACCATTGGAAATGTTCCCCGGTATCGATATCCCACAGATAGTGGTGGAAGTGCCTTACAAAGGCTCGACCCCTGCTGAAGTGGAACGCGATATAACCAAAGTGCTGGAGGAATCCCTCGCTACTATGGGGGGGATTGATGAGCTTGAATCAGAGTCCTCCCAAGAAGGCGCCGAAATCGAAATCAACATGAAGTGGGGCGAAAACGTCGCCACTAAAAGCCTTGAAGCTCGGGAAAAAATTGATGCGGTAAGGCATTTACTCCCCAAGGATGTTGAGCGTGTTTTTATTCGTCAGTTCTCTACTGCTGATATGCCAGTACTAACCATTCGTATATCGAGTGAGCGAGAACTCTCTGGCGCGTTCGATCTACTTGATAAACAACTCAAGCGACCACTTGAGCGAGTTGAAGGTGTGTCTAAGGTCAATCTTTATGGCGTTGAACAAAAACAAATTGAAGTGCGTATCAACGCCGATCGTCTGGCAGCCAGTGGCATTTCGGCAACCGATTTACAGGAGCGTTTAAACAGAGAGAACTTTGTGATTAGCGCAGGTACACTCAGGGCCAGCAATATCGTTTATCAAGTGTCACCTAAGGGAGAATTTAGAAACCTTGAAGATATTAATGCACTGGTACTGATCCCCGGACTCACCCTTGGCGATATCGCTGATGTACAGTTTGCCTTACCCGAACGTGTACAAGGCCGGCATTTAGATAAACACTATGCCGTAGGTTTAGATGTATTTAAAGAATCAGGCGCTAATCTAGTCGATGTGTCTGAGCGTGTGCTCAAAGTGATCGATCAAGCGAAACAAGACCAACAATTCCAAGGTATTCGCCTTTTTATCATGGAAGATCAAGCCTCTGGAGTAAAATCCTCATTAATGGATTTGCTACTTTCTGGATTAATCGGTGCACTGTTGTCCTTTATAGTGCTGTATTTGTTCCTGCGTAATTTAAAAATGACCTTAGTTGTCGTGTCGTCTGTGCCTATTTCAATCGGCATGACACTCGCTGCCATGTATTTGCTCGGCTACAGCTTGAATATTCTATCTATGATGGGGTTATTGCTTGCCATTGGTATGCTCATTGATAACGCTGTTGTGGTAACAGAGAGCGTGCTCCAGGAGAAACAAGGTAAACACCCTAAAGACAATGAAGAGTCAGTGATGACGGGGGTCGATAAGGTCTCTCTGGCTGTATTAGCAGGCACAATGACCACCGCCATTGTCTTTTTACCCAATATCTTTGGGGTAAAGGTCGAGATCACCATTTTTCTCGAGCATGTTGCCATTGCCATTTGTATTTCCCTCGCAGCATCATTGCTGGTTGCCAAGACCTTAATCCCTTTGCTGCTCACTAAGCTCCACTTCGACATCCCGACCAAAAAAGAGACGGGTAATTTACAACGCTTCTATAACAAGAGCCTTAACTGGGTGTTACTCAGACCTTGGCGGTCAGGCATGATCGCTGTGGCAATTCTCGCCTCGACTGCGCTACCACTCTCCATGGTTAAACAGGACCAAGAAGATAGCCAAAGCAAAGAGCGAATTTATATCAATTATCAGGTAGAAGGTCGCCATAACCTTAATGTCACAGAAGCCATGGTGAATCAAATGGAAGAATATCTTTATAAAAATAAAGAAGAATTCCATATAGATTCTGTCTATAGCTACTATGCCTCTGACGATGGCTCATCGGTCATTCTGTTAAAAAAAGACTTACCTATACCACTTGATGAGTTAAAAAAGAAAATCCGCAGTGGCTTCCCTAAATATTCCATCGCCAAGCCACAATTTGGCTGGGGCAATGATAACTCCGGCGTTCGAGTCACACTCACTGGTCGCTCAACCACTGAACTTATTCACTTAAGTGAACAAGTGCTCCCTTTGCTCTCCAATATTAAAGGATTGCAAGATGTTCGCTCCGAGCTTAACGGTGCGCAGCAAGAAGTGGTGATCCGTATCGATAGGCAAATGGCGGCGCGGTTAGATTTAAAACTCAATGAAGTAGCATCGAGTATTTCTATGGCGCTTCGAGGTTCTCCACTGCGATCATTCCGCCACGATCCCAATGGCGAGCTCCGTATTGAAATGGCCTATGAAAAGGAATGGCAAAAATCCTTAGAGAAACTTAAACAGTTGCCCATAGTACGCATAGACCAAAGGGTTTACACCTTAGATAACTTAGCGAACATCGAAATCCAACCACGTTTCGATACTATTCGGCATTACAATCGTCAAACCTCACTGTCGATTGGCGCTAATTTAGAGGAGATGACCACGGAAGAGGCGCAAACAAAAATCAAGCAAGTGATGGAAAATATCCATTTCCCTGATGGATATAACTACTCACTGCGTGGTGGATTCGAGCGTCAAGATGAAGACCAAAGTGTCATGGCTATTAATATGTTACTCGCCGTGGCGATGATTTATATTGTGATGGCGGCGCTATTTGAATCTTTGCTTTTACCTGCGGCCATTATCACCTCAATCCTATTTTCGATAACCGGCGTATTTTGGGCGCTATTCTTAACGGGTACTCCCAATTCGGTCATGGCAATGATTGGGATCTTGATTTTAATGGGTATCGTGGTGAACAACGGGATAGTACTGGTTGATCAAATCAACCAAATGACGCCAGATCTCGATAAACTTTCCGACACAATACGCGAGGTTTGCATCACGCGTTTACGCCCAGTGTTAATGACGGTTGGTACAACGGTACTGGGTTTACTGCCACTGGCGTTGGGCGAAACCCAAATCGGCGGTGGTGGCCCGCCATACTACCCCATGGCAATTGCTATTATCGGTGGTTTATCGTTCTCGACCGTGACTAGCTTGTACTTAGTCCCTTTGTGCTATCAAGCCTTTTATCGAATGCGTCACCACGCCGCAATTCGTTTAGGTGAGTCTAACAGACTGGCTCAAAAGCTATTGCCATGGACGGTTTAATCTAATCAAAAACTGTGAAAAGGCTGCATGACAGCCTTTTTTATTTCACTATTTTCTTTCTATTTATCAATAAATTGAATTTACAACACCACAAAGCTAATCATATACAATTGTTCAAGTCCGGGATAAATCTCGGCTATCACACTGCGAAGCTGTGGCAGCGTCATATTCTCTTGCTCGGCATGAACGTCGGTGAGCTCAGCTAACTTCACTGGCATGACATCAATAATCTGGATATCACAGAACCAACGGTCAGTTTCGAAGGTTGAAACAGGCAAAATTTGCCCCGCAACTACATGGGATTCTGTTTCATCGCGCAGGGTTATCGTTTTAGCACCACTTAAAATATCTTGCTCAAAACGTTCAAAAAAAGTGATTTTACTAAGTAACACAACTTATCCTCAGCTCAGTATATAAGTCATTAAAATGGTAATTAGTGTCAAAAATGCGGAGCAACATAATGGCCTTTGATCCGTACTGACAGCATGTCTAGCAAAATATCCATTATCTGTTCTCCCACGCGGTCTCCTATTTGAGTCACATTTATATGCTAAGAATCTCTCGAAATTGTGCCACAAAAAGTTGTGCTTCTTTTCGACAAAATACAGCAAAATATAGTCAGCTCGCTTGGATTGAGTTAGAATCCGCCCTCAATTGAGCCCTTGGCCTCATGTTCCTGCGTATAGCGGGTACGCAACGAAATTAGAGACGTCATGAACAAGAAACAAAAGATCATCAAGAAAATAGCAAAACGTGCCAAGGCTAGACTGAATAAAGTCGACCCAGTGACTATCGGCTCACCTGCCAAATCAGGTTACATCTCTAAAGCTGAACGTGCACGACTCGAGGCGCTTGATGTATCCGCTAGTAGCCAAGTTGCAGAAGCTGACTGCGACTCTAACGCAAAATAATCACTCAAGATCACAAATAAAACGCCACATTGATTGTGGCGTTTTATTTTAGGGGTAGTTTTCCAGATGATAACGAAACGATTCGTCAAAGGTATCACTCACCCACTTTAGATTTGGTTCGGTTATCCTTGGTCCCTTCTACTTTATCCGGTTTGTTAACATCGTCACTCGTTAATATGGACTGGCATTCCTGTTCTTCAGTCATTTGTCCCATTTGTACATGGGAAGAAGACAAAGGGTTTGTGGCACTCGGTAAGTTCTCAGCGACACAATTGGCAATCTCGTCCTCATCAGTAAGTAATACTTGTTCAGAGTTTAGGGGCGTACTAATCGCCTCGGCGTTTACAGGTAAAACGCCAGCCTTAGCTTGGGCAGCTACTTTGTCGACTAAACGGTAGGCCACCAGCACACCTAAAACCCCAAATAAAATAGAACCGATAACTTGGCCAATCAACACACCATATACGCCGCCCCAAAGCGCCCCAAAATAAACAAAGGGAATTGTGCCTAAAGTCGCCTTACCTACATTAAATAGCGTTGAGTATTTTGCTTTACCAAGATTATTAAATGAAGCATTTGCCACAAATAAAACACCTGAGAAGGTAAAAAAAACAGCAATATAACTGCAGAAAAACTCGATTAACTCTGCGCTATCTCCCTTCATGTCAAACACGCTAACGACTTGGGATTTCAAAAGAAATAATAACAGAGACACGGAAAGTACATACAAAGTACAAAACTGAATAGCCTTCGTCAGGCTCTCACGCACTCGCTCGAATTGTCCTGCGCCAAAATTTTGCCCAACAATGGGACCAATGGCTCCAGATAAGGCAAAAATCATCCCAAATGCAACGGGAACAAGTCGGCCTAATACGGCCCACCCTGCCACATAGGCATCACCAAAATCGGCTATCGCTCGGGTTACAAAAGCATTACCAATAGGCGTGGCAATATTTGTCATCATCGCTGGGCCTGCAATGGCAAATATAGGCCTAAGATCGGCCATAAAATGGGATAAATCAAATTGACCTAAGAGCTGATGTTTTACCACCACGCCTCTGCCCGCAATGATAAACACTGCGATACGAGCCAACACAGATGCCAGCGCAGCGCCTTCAATTCCCATCGCAAACAGGAAGATAAAAATCGGATCCAGTACCGCATTGACGCCACCACCGGCTAAAGTCGACATCATTGACAACTTAGCATCACCCACGGCCCGAAGCGCGCCACCAAGTGCCATTGCAAGACATATAAAAGGCAGTGAGGGCACAAGGATATACAAATAACTTTCAGCAAGCTCGGCCGTATAACCATTCGCCCCAACAAGAGCGACGAGTTCAGGAATAAAGAGGGTGACGACTACGCTAACTAATACACTTATAAGGGTCGTGACAACGGCACTATTAAGCAATAATCGCTTCGCCAGTAACACATCCTTAGCACCGATGGAACGCGAAACTAACGCACCGAGGGCAATGGATAAACCTATCCCGATGGATGTGGTAAAAAATGAAATACTGCCCGCATAACCGACCGCAGCAGCAAGCTCATGTTCACCAAGCAAACTTAGGAAAAAGATATCGATTAAATCAACCACAAATAGGGCTGAAATCCCCACCGCAGCAGTCGAACTCATGACTAAAATATGCCTAAGAATCGGGCCTTCAACGAACTTTGCCTGTGTCATAGCTGAGGTGCACCTGCAGAATAAAAATATTTAGCGACCATATTAAGTTGCGTTCTTTGCCGTTGAAGAGTCAAGCAAATCAAGCTCACAACCACAACGGCTACAATACATTGCATCAAGATCATGGCCTGACTTATGGCACTGGTTACAGGAGCGTAAATCTCGATGGCGCCCAACCTCTTGGGATATTTCAGCCGTCAAAATCCCCGTAGGAATAGCAATAATCGAATATCCCAATAGCATAGTAAACGCCGCTATTGCTTGGCCTAATCCTGTTTTGGGCGTGATATCGCCATAACCTACCGTTGTAAGTGTCACTATGGTCCAATACACAGATTTAGGGATAGAGCTAAAGCCATTTTCGGGTCCTTCGACTACATACATCACTGCGCCAAGCACCATAATGATCAAGCTAACCGAAAAGAAAAATAAAAACACTTTACGACTAGACTGTATCATCGCCCTTAGCAGTACATTCCCTTCGCTTAAATAACGCAATAGCTTAAGTACACGAAAAATTCTAAAGAGACGCAATACTCTGATCACGAGAGTCAAGTTTGCACCTGGGATAAAGAGCGATAAATAAGTTGGGAGTATGGAGAGTAAATCCACAAGGCCATAAAAACTACGTGCATATAACACTGGATGAGTTGCGCAGTACAACCTTAGCCCATACTCAATAGTGAAAATAATAGTAAAGCCCCATTCCAATAATAGAATGAGATCTCCATAATCCCGATGAACAGTTTCAACCGTATCAAGGAATACCAACCCGACACTCAACGCAATACAAATCATCAAAGCAATATCAAAGTAACGTCCTGCAGGCGTATCAGTTCCAAAAATAATCGTCCGTAATTGGCGTTTTAATGGGGTTTCGCTGTCGATTTTTTCAGGTAATGATTCAGACATAGGGGCAAAAACTTCCTTGAAATATCAGATGTAACACACTAATAACCCTCTCCAGATAGTCAGAGTCTGACACGCAATCACACACAGCTCAAAATTATCTACTCACAGTACAAGAAATTTGCGGTATGATGCGCGAAAAAGACCAACATTTGAGTCACTTTTTCGAGGAAGATATGCGCATTAACCTACTTTCGACACTGACATCCATGACTGTGGCAATTGCAGTCCTTGTTTCTCCCCATGTGTATGCCTCATCGAGCATAGGTAAAGTTGATCTTGTCGTTATCACTAAATCTGAGTCCAATATGGCCTTACTACGTGATGGCAAAGTACTAAAACAGTATCGGATTGCGATGGGAGATTTACCTGCTGGACATAAACTTAAAGAAGGTGATCAACGTACTCCACAAGGACGCTATATTCTTGACTACAAAAAACCTGACAGTGCCTACTACAAATCAATTCACATTTCCTACCCCAATGAAGAAGATAAGCTAAGAGCTAAAGCCCTAGGTATCAAACCGGGTGGAATGATCATGATCCATGGTCAAGATCCCAAATCACCATTATCGCCAGCACAAGCACAACAGTTTAATTGGACTAACGGCTGTATCGCCCTCACCAATGCTGAAATGGATGAACTATGGAAAGCCGTTGATGAAGGTACGCCGATTGAGATTTGGCCTTAAATTTGATCATATAGAATATACGAGTTTCAGAGCGCCGAAAGTGCGTTTCCATGCCGTTAACATCAGTCTGCTGAATTCTGCATCTTCAGGTTGTTTGGGGATATATAGCTAACGCCCAATACAATGGGCGTTTTTATTTGCTCGTCATAAAGCGTTGCCACAGGAGCCCTAATGTCACACTCAAAGGAACTCAACTTGACTCCCAATACTGCAACTCGCATCGCCAGCCTCCGTTATGATGATCTCATAAAAAGCTGGCCTGCATTTGAAGCCAAAATTTTACATTTACTCGCCACATTAGGTTTAGCAGACAAAAATCTTGAATGTGATCATGTGGCACTCAGGGTTAATTCCATTGCAAGTGCCGATGCCCTTCGCCATGACTTTAGTCAACTGGGTACTGTTATCTCTGATAATCAAATCAATGGTCGGCCTATATTGATCATCGAATTGAATTCACCACTCACCCTAGGTAAGTTCTCTATTCCCTGTGTTGAACTGCCCTATCCTAGCGATAAGCACTATCCACAGGAAGGTTGGGAACATATTGAGCTCGTTATTCCCTCAAACGCACAGGACTGTGAAACCTTGAGCCAAGATCTTCAAGCAATCAGCCCTATTCTCAGCTCGCTATTATCAGGGGAAATTGAGGCGTCAAAGGGGGCAATTAAGCTGAAAATGAGTTCACCTAAGGGCGATAGGGAACGCTTAGCTAATCCGACCATCGCCTTTAAGCAAGGAGATATTTGCATCAAGCTACATCCACATGGGATAAAAACCGTTATTGCTAGCGAGCAAAATGAATATGCTCAAGCGAGTGCGCTGACCATAAAGTAGGAAACGGTGCATCTATTTATCAAACTGCGCACTATCGAGATTCAATCGTCTATTCATTGAAGCACAGGAAACAGAATATGAAGTCCCATAAAAACGATGTGCAATTGCTAAAGTTTGCCCTAGAAATTGGTATCGGTTATGCCAAAAAACGCGGATTTGATGATTTTGATCGGGGGGTCTCTCCCAAGGACAAAGTGGAATGCATCTATCGACTCCTCGTTACCGATAATCTTATTCAACCCTTAGCAAAAGACAAAGAGGATGGACCCAATATGAAGCATAAATTGATTTTGTGGATCACCCGTCAGTTACCTGCAGATCATCCACTGTTAAAATAATTCTTTTACACTCATCCGTTGAAACGAGATCTGAAAATCCAATTGACTAAAAATTAACAGTCAATTGGATAAAAATGGTGCAGTACTGCACCATTTAAGTATCGAATTTAATCCTTTTTAGCCGATTTCTTTGCTTTCTCATTTGCTAACACTGCTGCCATAGGCGGGACTATCGTGGTGGGATCGAGGCGCATTTGATACCAATTCAAACGCCAATCTAAATGTGGACCATTTGCGCGTCCCGTGGCTCCGACTTCGGCCACAGCTTGGCCTTGTTTTACGGTTTCACCCGCTTGGACATAGAGCTTACTCAAATGCAGAAAACTCGAGCTCACACCATAACCATGGTCGATCACCATAGTCCCACCGGAATAAAACATATCGGGAACAGATAGGCTCACCACACCATCAGCAGGAGCCACAACAACAGTACCAGTTTTTGCTGCCACATCGACACCAAAGTGAGGGTTACCGGGTACATCGTTATAAATTCGTTGGCTACCATAAACGCCTGAAATGCGCCCAGTCAGCGGCCAAATAAACTCCTGCAAAAAAGCAGTCTGTTCACTAAATGTCGCTCGCGCCGCTTTTACCTGTGCTGTATCTTTAGCTGCTCTTTCCTGCGCAGCAGGATCAGGTTTCATAATTTTATGACTAATACCTTTAACACTTTGGATATCATATTCCCGCTGAGCAATAGTCAAAGGCTTAACCCCGGTTAAACCATCGGGATAGACTAATGTTAACTGTTGATTAAGTTCTGCATCACGCTCAAAACCGAAGGCAAAGTGACCGTTCGGAGTCACTCTTAACGCTTCGCCATTTAAACTGACTTGAGTGCCTGCGGGCACTTGTCCTCGAATAAGCGCGCCCTGTTCAAATTTGCCCTCAAAACTCACCTGAGCATTCGCATTTGTCATCATAACGAGCATGCTTAATGCTGAAAAAATAATGCCATTTACGACCTTTGGTATGCTTTGCAGGTAAATCAATCGCTGAAAAGCAACACAAGACTGACCTAGACTGCGTGGTTTCAGGTAATGAAACATCTTCACAAAAATCCTTATTAGGTTGATTAAATACGACAGCAAACCCTAGTGTTTAAACTAGGTGGATACACCTTTAGTCACTATGGCCCCCTTACCAACGCCCTCATAGGCCACCACAGTAAACTGGCTAGTGGGCACTTTAGCCGCCAATGTGGTTGCCATATAATCGGCTAACAATTCAACCGTAGTGTCATGGGGGATCAGATCACAACATTCTTTTGGCATTGCCAACTGAAAATCGCCTTGAGGAGCCTGATAGTGAAATCCATAGTGGCTACGATTAGAAATACGGGTTTGTGGTGATAGGTTTAAGGTGTTGACGGAAACTACATCTTCTTCACTACCCAAGTAAATATCATGCCAACGCTTAGCCCAATATTCATTCCACTTAGGTGCAGGAACGCCATTTTCGAAGACATTCACAGGACTACGATGCCCATGGGCAATACGTTGGCAATTACCGTCATGTTTACGTAAACCATGGCTGTAATGATAGTAGGGCGAATTGAGTACCTCGTGCCTTAGGGTCAACGTAATAGCTTCAACATTGGCAGGTAAACTTTCCCGTAGGGCTTTTTGTAAAAAGGTATTCACACTTTGAATATCAATTTGTTCTGTTGGCACTAAGGCAAACGCCTGTGACGGGCAAGCTAAATGGATTTCACCCAATGCGCTATCAAAATCCATCCATACTCTATCGCCCTGCTGCTGCCATCGCACATGGCTGCACGCAGTGGGCACAAGTAAACGATGATCGGCCACCGCATCTATCGTTTGCTTAATCGTACGTTTTACCTTCGCAAAATCGAGCACCATATTTTGCTCGTCGAGACCACCTTCAAGCAGTACATCAACAATCCAACTTTCCCCCACCATGCCACGCTTAGGGCAAAGGTAGGAAAAATCGATCACAGTTAATTCTTTTACAAACAGTTGCATTTTCTCTCCTCGGCGGAAAAACAGTCCACCTTTGTATCCGGTAGCACCACTTAGCAATGGCCAAACATGCTAGATTGAATGGCGTTAAATCCATCCACGAAATGGGATTCTAATCAATTCTGCCCTCAGTCGCGACAAATGAATCGGTACTACAGGTCATTTTGAGCAAACAAGCTAAAATGAAGTGATGGTATTGATTATAAAAATAGCGGTTATCTGTTGAATCACAGCTAGCGTGGCAAAATGACAGCACATGGCTGGAGATATTCATCGCTCACAGAAATACAACATCTAATTTGTCGATTAGCAACCAAAACCCTAACCGGTTCGACATAAACCCTATCTAATAAATGAAGCAAAAACAGCGTATTAGATCACAAAAACTTAATCCGTAACAGCGATAGACTCAATCGAAACAAGGCGTTATCACTCTGTAAAATTAAGCGTTAGTATCCCCCCGTAAACCATACAAAAACCAAGGTTATATAGGGAGAAACAAGATGACTAAACTCACATCTATCGCTATTTTCATCGCAGGTATGTTTGCCTGCGCCCATGCCACCAGTGCAGAGCCCATTGAGGTGATCACCGCGGCTAAGATCACTGAGCCAGAAAAAGTCGAATTAGGTAAAATGCTATTCTTCGAACCACGATTATCAAAGTCTGGGTTTATCTCTTGTAACTCATGTCATAATTTATCGACTGGCGGGGTTGATGCACTACCAACGTCAATCGGGCACCACTGGCAAGAAGGTCCTATTAATTCGCCCACAGTGCTTAATGCTGATTTTATGCTGGCTCAATTTTGGGACGGCCGCGCAAGTGATTTAAAAGAGCAAGCTGCGGGCCCGATTGCCAACCCAAAAGAAATGGGCTTTACCCATGAACTTGCAACTGAAACGATTGCCTCTATGCCTGCTTATCGAGCGCGTTTCGCTAAAGTCTATGGCGATGAAACCGTCAGCATTGACCGTTTAACCGATGCTATTGCCGCCTTTGAAAAAACCTTAGTAACTCCCAACAGTCCCTTCGATCAATACCTCTTGGGTAAGCAAGATGCGATTAGCGCAGATGCCAAAGCGGGTTATCAACTGTTTAAAGATAAGGGTTGTGTCAGTTGCCATAATGGTCCTGCAGTCGGTGGAACCATGTTTATGAAGATGGGACTTATCAAGCCGTTCCACACAAACAATCCTGCTGAAGGTCGTAAGGGCGTTACTGGCAAAGAGGGGGATAAATTTGTATTTAAAGTACCTACATTACGTAATATTGAACTCACCTATCCCTACTTCCATGATGGTAGCGTATGGACCTTGGAAGAAGCGGTGAATACCATGGCCGATATCCAGCTAGGACAAAAATTATCAGATAAAGAAGTGAAAGAGATGGTCGCCTTCCTTGACTCTTTAACGGGTGATCAACCACAGATTACTTTACCTATACTACCCCCATCGAATAAAGATACGCCGCGTCCAGTTCCTTTTGGACAAAGTGCGCAATAAATTGGTTAAAAAAATCGTTTAATCAAAAAAGCAAATAGGCCGAGAATAATGATTCTCGGCCTATTTTTAAAACAAGATATTAATCTAGGCTATTCGCCTTTTAAACGACGGTCGAGTTGATCCTTTAAGTTTGCTGGCACGCCTTTGATTAAAATCGTGTCTGAAATTGGATCGTAGATGACTCGCTGACCTAAATGCCCCCCATCAAAACTTAAGGTCACGCCACCGCCAGTGCCTGAAAATTTCTTCAATTGGCGCAGAGTCGATTTATCGGCTGGAAACTCTTCGTCGAGATCATAACTGCCACCACGGGCGAAATCGTAGAAGGAGTCCATACCTTGATCGGCTAACTCATCGGCCAAATCTTTGATTTCGATATCTGCACCTTCGTCAAAACGCTCACTGCAATATTCAAACACTTTATTACGGCACTGCTGACGCTCATCTTTAGTGAGATCGCTACTAGCAACAAAATCTTCCACCGCATTCATCAGCGTTTTGTTTTGTGCTTTAGTATTTACCCCTTCGACACAGCCCATAAAATCGAGGAAGAAGTCGGCAACTTTACGCCCAGCGCGGCCGCGGATAAAGGAAATATACTTACGAGAATCTTTATCCGCCTGCCATTCGGTCAAATCAATACGGGCAGCAAGCTGAATATTGTTTAAATCTAAGTGGTTGTTTTGTGAAAGCTCCATATCATCCAATACTGTCATGGAAGATTTTGCGCTCAAGAGTGCCACAAACAGATAATCGCTGGTGATGCTGGTATAGCAAGACATCAGCAGGAATCCACCTTGACTGAAATCATATTTCGCCAATTCTTCCTGCAACAATTTACTGGCTTGACCTGAAAACTCCACAAAACCTAACTCGCCAGCACGGTACTGTGTTAATGCATTGGCAAAGGCAGGATTGGCTTCGCCATCATCACCGTGAATGCCAAAATAGCCAAATCCCTTCCCCGCTTTACTGGTATAGGTTTGGTGCAATTCGTCCAGCATCACCTCGACCGCTTGTCCGTTCAGCAGGGGTTGAGGACGCAAACGGCAACGCAACTGCCCCTGACTGTCCTGGGAAATCTCGTGAATAATTGCTTGTTCGATGTTAATACTCATAAGCCCTGATAGTGATACTGGGATAAATCCGCTATTATATGCCGCTAATCCATTCCAAAGTGAAACATTTTTTGATTATGGCAATCCAATCCAAATACTCAAACACACAAGTTGAATCATTAATCGCCGAAGTATTGGCTGTGTTAGAAAAACATAAAGCCCCTACTGATCTAAGCCTGATGGCGCTCGGCAATTGCGTCACCTATTTGTTAGAGCGTAAAGTACCTAGCGAATCACGCCAAGCGGTAGCTGAGCAATTTGCGAAAGCACTCGCACAATCGGTCAAATCCAATTAAGTTAGTTGGGTTATAATCGCCAAAAAATAAGATACAACGTCTTTTAGGAATAAGCGGATCACTATGGTCGAGCGTAAAAAGCAAATGAGCCGCGATCGCGTTTCACGGCTCATCAACTGGGGACATTGGTTTGCCTTCTTCAATGGCTTATTAGCTATGATTATAGGTACCCGATATCTGAGTAGCGTCGGTTATCCAGAAACTTGGTATGGCTGGATTTATCTCACTGTAAGCACAATTGGCCAGTTCAGTTTTCTTGCTTTTATTGCTTACTTGATCTGCCTATTCCCACTGACCTTAATATTACCTTATTCAAAGATATTGAGAGGCTTAGCGGCAATAATCGCGACATTAAGCCTGTGTATCTTATTATATGACACCATTGTTTATGCCGATTATGGTATACATTTAAGCCCATTTGCCTTTGATTTAGCATGGGCAGATCTCAATGCACTACTCCATGGCACATCTTACATTGTCACCCCACTGGCCATTATCACCATCGAGCTCACCCTTGCCAATTTTTTGTGGAAACGCATAGATAAGCTCCAAAAACTGAATTTAGGCAATAAGGTTATTGGCTTTGTAGGCATCTGTTTTATTAGTAGCCACTTAATCCACATTTGGGCCGATGCTGCCGATATCACCGAAATAACCCGTTTCGATGAAGCTTATCCTTTGTCTTATCCCGCAACCGCTCGCTCCTTTATGGAAAGTCATGGCATCGATGGTTCATCCCAGAACAATGACGGAGTACGAGTGCTCAGCTATCCAACACAGCCCTTGCTATGTCAAGCTGACACACAAACCAACGTATTGATGGTCGCCATCGACAGCTTACGTGCTGACATGGTTGACCCTAAGACTATGCCATTTTTATATCAGTACATGGAAAAGAACCAGTCGTTTACAGAACACTACAGTGGCGGAAATCAGTTTAGAACGGGCATGTTCTCGCTCCTTTATGGCATTCAGGGCAGCTATGGTGATGCCAGAGTTTTTAATAGTACGAGCCCGATAATCACTAGAAGCTTCCAACAGGCGGGTTATCAGTTAGGCCTTTTTATCCCTGAAACTAACTTAAATCTACGCTCAGCCCAAGCTATGTTTAATGATTTTAATACTGTGATAGCCAAAGAAGCGAATGGCAGTGCCGATGCTGACTTACATACCGTCGCCAGTTTCAAAGAATGGCACGGCATACAAAATAAACCTTGGTTTGCCTTAGTCAATCTAAAAGCCCCTGAGAATTTTGATACCCCCGTAGGCTTTTTAGGTGTTGAAACGATAAAGGCCAATCCCAACTTAACACCGGCGCAAAAAGTACTCTTTAATCAATATCGTCAATCACTGTATTTTATTGATAAACAGCTACAAGCCATCCTAACCGATGTGAAAAATGATACTTTAGTGATTATTACAGGTGTAAACGGCAAGATGTTTACCAGTAATAGTGATGAGGCCATGCGCAATTTATCACCAGAAAGTATCAAAGTGCCCTTAGTGATCCACTGGCCTAATGCAAGTGAAGCTAAGGTTAAATATCGCACAAGCCACTATGGTCTCGTGCCGACCCTAATGACCCATGTGTTAGGCTGTACGAATAACACAACCGACTATAGTGCAGGACGTAGTCTATTAGAACCTAGCAAAGAGACTTGGATTTATATTGGTGATAGCCGCATTTTTGCGATTTACCAACAGTCAGAAATCACAGTGATTGACAGACATGGTAAATACCGGATATATGATGAAAATTTTCAGCATCGACTGCGTAAAAAAATCAGCGCACCCGAGTTAATTGAAGTCATGCGAGAAGGTAGACGTCTCTATAATCATTAATTAAACAATAAATAAAAAGCCCTAATCCAGCAATGGCTTAGGGCTTTTTAGTGATAAAGCATCAAGATTGAAATAACCAGTCGATCAGCCAACCTTAACCGTTGAATAGCGCTCCAACCAATGGGCATAGGAGGATGGTAGCACCCAAGATGGACGGTCTATCTTTAATATTTGTGCCGCTTGATAAGGCCAATGCGGATTAGCTAAAAATGCCTTGCCTATCATCACTAAATCCATTTGTTCATTTTCAATTGCCGTATTGGCTTGATGTGGATCATCCATCCCCCAGGAAGTCGCAACAGGGAATCCCACCTCCTTACGCACCTGAGCAGCAATAGGTGCTAACAATGCAGGACGCCATGGAATATTGGCTGTTGGGGTCGAAAAACAAATGCTCACATTTAGCATATCCAAACCTATCTGCTTGAACTGTTTAACCAATTCAATTGATTCTGATAAGGTTTGCTCATCTTTGTCATCAAATTCAATCACTCCGAAACGTGCCGTTAAGGGCAGATGTTGTGGCCAAATCTCTCTTACGGCTTTAATCGTTTCTAATAGGAATCGTCCACGCCCTTCAGCACTACCACCATATTGATCTGAACGCTGGTTGGCATAGGTTGAAAAAAAGCTTTGTGCTAGGTAACCATGGGCAAAATGCAATTCTAACCATTCAAAACCAGCGGCTAAAGCGCGCTTAGCTGCCGTCACAAAATCGACTTTAACGCGCTCAATATCTTCAACGGTCATCTCTGTGGGCACTTTTGATAAGTTAGCCCCAAAAGCCACTGGAGACGGTGAAATAGGTTGCCACGCTTCAGCCTCACCATTGGCAATATGGTCATCCCCTTCCCAAGGAATGTTGGCACTCGCCTTACGTCCAGCATGACCAATTTGGATCCCTGCTACAGCACCAGCACTTTTAATTGCATTCGCGACTTTAGCTAAACCAGCAGCTTGCTCATCGTTCCAAAGTCCAAGACAACGGGGAGTAATACGTCCTTCAGGGGACACTGCGGTTGCCTCAACGATGACAAGCCCTGCACCACCTCTAGCAAGGCTAGTGTAATGCACTTGATGCCACTCATTGGGAAGCCCTTCTTTGGCTTGATATTGGCACATAGGAGCAACAACTATTCGGTTTTTAAGGGTGATATCTTTAAGTTTAAATGATGAAAATAGATCAGCCATGGGTATTTAATTTCCTGTATTCGTCGAATGTTCAGAATCAATGACGACAGCCTAATCCCATCATGCCATAATTAAAAGCACTCTTAGATTATAGGTTTGATAAGATTTCATTATGATAAATCCGCAATGGTTACACACATTTGCCGTTTTAGTCGAAAAAGGTAATTTTACCCGCACGGCAGAAGCCATTGGTATAACCCAAGCGGCAGTCAGCCAGCACATCAGTCGCTTAGAAGAAGAATATGGCACCTTATTTTTACGACGAACGCGCCAGCTTGAAATAACGCCAATAGGCGAAAATTTACTCACCTATGTAAAAGAAGTAGAATGCGCGGAAAAACGCTTACGACAAAAACTGATCAAAGATGACACCGACGTCGGTGATATAAGTCTTATCACACCAGGAAGCATAGGCTTAACACTTTTCCCATTGTTATTGGAGTTACAAACTGCTTTTCCCGCCTTAAATATACGACACCGCTTTGCACCAGATAACGAAATCCTAACATCCGTTCTAGCCAATCAGCATGAAATTGGTATGGTGACGTTAAAGCCCTCCGATCCTCGGATTTTCAGTACTTACTTTACCGAAGAACCTTTAGAGTTAGTCGTACCTGCCGGCCATAAAATTAACACATGGCAGGACTTACAACGGTTAGGCTTTATCTCTCATCCTGACGGTGAAGCCATGGCCATGAGGTTACTGACCCGAAAGTATCCTGGTTGTCCCAATATTCAAGAACTCCCCTGCAAAGGGTTTACCAATCAAATTAGCCTTATTCTTGAACCTGTTGCTAGAGGCTTAGGCTTTACCGTTATACCAAGATATGCACGTAAAGCTTTTGAGCGGCAAGAAGATATTTATGTAGTGGAATGTGGCATCCAAGTGGTTGATACCATTTGGCTTATTCACCGCGCAGAATGGCCCTTGTCGCGCCGAGCCCAAAAAGCAGTCGAGTTCCTTAAAAGCAGAATATAAATGCCTCATCTTATACCAATCGTATTAAGGGTTGACTTAACATTTAATTTGGCATTGCAAATCAAAAACTCATTTATCAGTGTAAATATCAATACAAACAAAAAAAGCCTATAAACTGTTAGGTTTATAGGCTTTTTTACTCTTATATAAAGAGGAATTTGGTCGGTATGAGAGGATTCGAACCTCCGACCCCTGACACCCCATGACAGTGCGCTACCGGGCTGCGCTACATACCGAATTTTTCAGTGATAGATTTTTATTCTATAAAAATGCTAACACAATCGACCTAAGGCGCTATTGCTGGGGTAACCTTAAGTGAGCGTGACTTTAGCAATTGCCTCGCGCCTGTGCAAGTGCTTAGTGACATCTCTTTGATTAACTGCTTAGTTTCTGGTCTGAATAACAGATTTTGGGTATGTAGCCGTAGACGTTTATGTCCTAATCCCCATGTTAAGTCACTTAGTTAAGATGACATATCTATCGTATATGACATTAACGGGGTTGGGCAAAGTCAGGTTAAGATCAACCACCTATTTTTCTACTGACCTGATATAAACCACGATGATCATAGGAAACCCTCACGCTAAGTTTGCTTTCTATCTGCCCACTGCGCCAATCATTCCAGATGACTGGCACTATGCTCAAGTTGATGCAATCACATCACTTACCACACTAAATGGTAATCATTGGCGTAAGATATTCACTATCATGGCAAAAATTTGCGTAACCGATGCTGACTGGCGTACCTACCGTGATCATATATTGCTCAAACAACAGGAAATGCTCATTATCGGCGGTAAAACACTTGTGCCTAATGCCAGTATTCACCTTATTTGTGGGCATGTTGCAGCGGCCAATTTAGGTATCACCCATAAAGAAATTACACGGCCCACTCGACCAGTCGATCTTCAACATAAACGGATCGACTCGATAGTAACTATTCCCTATGTGACACTAGCAATAACCCATTGTTTACTCACGCCCTATTTGGACTATCGCCAATATCCCAATGCGCTAATTGAACTGACTCGTCAACAGTTATACCAATCGTATTAAATATCTGTTCATTCAGCGGGAGTTCAACGCGCTTTAGACAAGGCGAAGGCTTGAAGGCATAGTGGTGCTCTGTCAAAAGCCTTAAACGCAGTATAAAGCGCGTTGAAACCCGCCCTTCGGGAGCCACACAGGCATCCCACTCCCGTGTTGCATTAACTTAAAAGGGAATGACCATTTCTGCGTCAATGCGCCTTGGATTGAGATGCCTGTGAGGCTCTGAACTGATTAGATATTTAATGTGATTGGTATTGCTGACAAGATAACCTTCTAATCAGTCATAAAAAAGCACCCTAGATCATACCATCTGGGTGCTTAGCGCAATCATAACGAGCAAGACAAATCAGTCGTAGATAGTCGCAATAGGCTGACGCTTATGTTGGGTGGCTTTGTAGATATTAATCAACTTAGTCTCAACTGATTTATCAACCTCTTTGCCTTCAAGAAAGTCATCAATTTGGGCATAGGTTAAGCCCAATGCAACTTCATCTTCTAACAGTGGTTGATTATCTTCAAGATCAGCCGTCGGCGCTTTATACACTAAGGATTCTGGTGCCCCAAGGTAAGCTGCAAGTTGGCGAACTTGGCGTTTGTTCAAGCCAAATAATGGGGCTAAATCACAGGCCCCGTCACCCCATTTAGTGTAAAAACCCGTGATATTTTCAGCACTATGATCTGTACCAACAACTAAACCGCCCACAAGTCCAGCAAGTTCATATTGGGCGATCATGCGCATACGGGCCTTAACATTCCCTTTGACAAAATCTACCTTTGCCGCATCGGGTAACGTCAACCCAGCCTCGACAAAAGCCGCTAATGTAGCACCATGTACAGCATCAACACCTTGATGCACATTTACAGTGACAAGCTTCGAAGGTTGAATAAACTGACAAGCAAGCTGGGCTTCATGTTCATCTTTTTGGATATGATAGGGTAAGCGCACCGCAATAAACTGATAATCACTATTGGCTTGTTCACGGTTTAAGCTATCAACGGCTAGCTGACATAAACGCCCCGCCGTTGATGAGTCAACGCCACCACTGATCCCCAATACGAGTGCCTTACTGCGCGCTTCTTTCAGTTTGGTTTTGATAAACGCGACACGACGTTGCACTTCAAACTCTGGCTCAATCGCCTTGAGCACCTTCATTTCTCTTAAGATTTGCGCTTTCACCGAAAATTCCACCTTAAATAATCGCTGTAATTTGGGTCAAATAGAACAAAACTAACGGTAACATTTATTTGCAACTGCCTGTAGCAAAAAATCATGCTGCTTGAGTTAATAATTGATATAAGGTGCTAAAAACAAGCGCAATAACAATAGGCTGTTATTGCGCTTGCATTAAATCGTGAGCTTGAGATAAGTCAAGAAGCGATAGCTTATCTTTCCCAATAGGATTCTTCTAAGCTGTCTTCCCGTTCAGGCAAGCCACGGGATAAACGCGGGCTATGCTGTGCAAGCACTTCATAGGCGACACGGTTAGCATATTTACAAATTTGCGAGAATGAGGAATAACACAAACCATCGCGCTTATGTTTACTCGAGCCTGGCACATTGGTTTTATGGAAAGTATTGGCCGCTAAATCGTGCAATAACGCCGATAATGCGCCATCACCCGCACCATTAGTGTTGCCGATTTTTTCAGGGCCGCCCATATAGGGTGAAATATGGGCATACACTTTGATGGGTGTTTCACAGTCACTTTTTAATTTGGGGCGGGAGAATTCATAGCGATTAAATTCAGGGATAGCACCCGGCAGTAAAGTATGGGTCGTTTCACGCTTTTCAGAATCCTCGGTGTAACCTGCGGTATAAAGGCCTATTGGCCCCGCAGTGGTGAGTACCATATCACACCACTCTAATGCTTTTTCACTGGCAAGCAGAGGGTCGCGCGACCCCGTTAAGGCTTCACCTTCATCCTCATTCATCGCCAGAATGGTGACATGTTCTTTAATAAAGTTCTGCCACCAGAGGGGATCTTCTTCAATCAAAAAACGTGTACCTAATGTTAATACCACGGGCACATCAGCAGCTTTTGCATATTCAATAGCGCACATAGCCGCATCGGTAATTCGATCGCCGCCACTGGCACGCATTAAGTATGCCGTTAGCACTAAAGCCGAACTGCCCTGCACGACATCTTTATCGATAAACTCTGGAGTAAGTTTATCCATTGCACCTTTGCTGATGGCAAAAGTGCGTTCACCACAATCAGAAATTAACGTAAAACAACGGCCAATAGGTCCATCGACGGGTTGCAGATAGTTAAGATCAACTTTTGAGGATGTGTTGCAAAGATAACGATAGGCATAACTACCCACTTCGATATTTTGGCTCATCACCCCAAATAACACTGAACGGTCATCGGCCAAAATGGAATAATTGTGCACTGTGTTACCGATAGTACCACCAGCAAATTCATCGCTGATCAGGCCATGAATTTTTAACTCAGTGTAAAGTCTGTGGGCCTGTTCATCATTTATGAGGGTTGAATTACCTTTGGGTAAGCCATATCTGCTGAGCAATTCATCTTCTACTTTCGCTTCAATATCCACTAAGGTTTGATCGATACCGCTGATATAAGTCGCAAACGGTTGGGGTTGTTGAGTCAGCTGTTCAAGCAACGGATCTCGGGTTTTTACTGGAAAATAATGTTTCGATTTGCGCTGACCGGGAAACTTCATAGTGGTTCTCTTTCCTGGCATCCATGCTAATTGGCGTTATGACGAGATAAACTCGCCAAAGTCCTAAAAATAATGAGTCTAGGCTAGAGAGACCAAAAATCCACTCCTTAGCCGGAAGGGCGCAGATTCTACCATAAAATCAGCATGAAACTAGGGGGATCAACAATGCTTCGCAATGTTTACTTAAAAATGTAGTTCGCCTTCTTTAACTCCCCAAACAGCCTTAGTCCTGCATTTTCAGCGCTTAGGGATAATTCCAAGAATGTGCCTGTTCTTGGACTAATTGCCTTAATAATTCTATATGCATCTCATCATCATTAAGGCAGGGAATAAAACGATATGTTTCACCACCCGCATGTAAGAAGGTTTCTTTGCCGCCAATAGAAATCTCTTCTAGGGTTTCTAGGCAATCGGTTGCAAAAGCGGGACAAATGACATCAACACTTTTAATGCCCTGTGAAGGTAGCTTAGCAAGCAATTCATCAGCATAGGGGGTCAGCCATTCTTCACGACCAAAGCGCGATTGAAAACAAACCTGCCATTGTGTTTCATTCAACTCAAGCTTTTGTGCCAAAAGTTTCGCTGTCACAAGACATTGTTCGCGGTATGGATCGCCCTCTTTCACATAACGTAGTGGAATGCCGTGGAACGAAAGCAGTAATTTGTCCGCTTGACCATAGGTTTTCCAATGGCGTTTGACACTGTGGGCAAGCGCTGCGATATAAGCTTCATGGTCAAAATAGTGTTTATTAAAACGAAGTTCCGGCATATCGCGCACGGTTTTAAGATAACTGGCAACAGCATCAAACACACTTGCTACCGTCGAGCAAGAATACTGTGGGTACAATGGCAGCACCACAATCCGCTCAGCACCTTGTGCCTTAAGCCTCGCAAAACCGCTATCAATCGACGGATTACCGTAGCTCATCCCCAATTCAACAGGAATATCTTGATTAAAGGTCGCGCTTAAATCCACCGCCAATTTTTGGGCTTGGCGTGAGCTTAACACCATTAAGGGCGAGCCTTCATCTGTCCAAATACTCTGATATAACTTGGCCACTTTCGCAGGACGCGTATTGAGAATAATGCCATTTAACAGCGGTTGCCACAGCCAAGGCGAAAGATCGACGACCCGAGGATCACTTAAAAACTGCTTGAGAAACCGCTTAACCGCTTTTGGAGTAGGTTCATCGGGCGTACCAAGATTTACTAATAACACGCCAAACGCAGGAGAGGGAGAAGTCAATGTGTTACCTTTTATCAGCCAATTACCTCGGCAGGCTAACATTCAGTCACACATAAAAAAAGCCTGCTTAGGCAGGCTTTTTCTTAATATGAGAACTTGTTCTCGATTTTAGCTAATGTGGCTTATTTAAGTACACTGGCAAGCTGCTCACTTACCGCAGCAACTGACTGAGTACCATCAAATTTGTTGTACTTCGTTTGGCCTGCGGCTGCCACTTTACCGTAGTATTCAACGAGCGGTTTAGTTTGCTCATGGTAAATCGCGAGGCGTTTACGCACTGTCGCTTCTTCATCATCGGGACGAATCGCTAAATCTTCACCGGTCACATCGTCTTTACCTTCCACTTTAGGTGGATTAAACACCACATGGTAAACACGACCAGAACCAGGATGAACGCGACGACCGCTCATGCGCTTAACAATTTCTTCGTCGGGCACATCGATTTCAATCACGTGATCAATGCTAATACCGTTTGCCGCCATCGCATCCGCTTGTGGGATAGTGCGTGGGAAACCGTCTAACAGAAAACCTTTAGCACAGTCGTCCTGTGCGATACGCTCTTTCACCAGTCCAATGATCAGATCATCAGAAACCAGTTGGCCTGCATCCATCACTTTCTTCGCTTCTAAACCCAGCGGAGTACCGGCTTTAACGGCGGCACGTAACATATCGCCAGTAGAAATTTGTGGGATACCATACTGTTCCATAATGAACTGGGCTTGGGTACCTTTACCGGCACCTGGGGCGCCCAATAGGATAATGCGCATCTCAAGAGTCCTCTTTTTCGCATTGATATTCTTCTTAGGGCAGCGATCTTCGCACATCTGGCCGCCATTGAGAAGGCTTTTAGCTTCGACTTTAGCCTCAGAAAGTGCAAATAAACCGCGGAGAATCGGCTATTTTGATGATTAATAAAGTAAAGTATAAAGCTTACGGCGATATTGATTAGCAAGCGGGTTACCTTGACCAAGTGCGGTAAGTAATTCCATAAACACTTGTTTTACAGTACCATTCTCAGCATTTAGGTCCTTAGCTAACACACCAAACAATAGACTTAACGCCTCTTCATCACGGTGTGCGGCGTGTAACGCCTTACTCAGTTCGAGTAATAACACTAAATCCTGTGGATTTTGCGCAAACTTTTGCTGTAAATCGCGAATTTCAGGGGTATCTGCTGCATCCAAGGCCAGTGCAAGCTTAGCTTTTAGACTTTGGTAATAACCATCTTGATCCGCAAGACCAATCTGCTCCAATAAGGTTTGTGCTAACGCTAATTCTCCCTGCATTAAATACACATCGGCAAGCACTAAACTGACCTCGCCTGCCTTATTAGACGCACTATGGGCTTCTTTTAGCAGTATCACTGCCGTTGCTAAGTCCTCATGGGTGACTTGGCTTAACGTGAGCAATTCCTTCGCTTGGGCTAATTGCAATTGCCACATGGGGGGCAGATGCTTATCAAGCATAGCATTCACTTGCATTGCTTCCTGTATGCCAGCAAAACCATCAATAGGTTGCCCTTTATCGAGCACGAGAGTAGTAGGCAAACTTTGAATACGAAAATAATTGGCAATTTCTAATTCGGTTTCACAATTCACTTTGGCAAGTACAAAACGCCCCGAATGCTGCGAAGCGATCTGCTCTAACGTTTGCACCATAGTGACACTTTGTGGTTGAGATTGTGCCCAAAAGACCAACACCACGATCTGTTGCATCGAGGCATCAACCACTTGCTGAATATTGTCTTTTGTCAGATCGAGGATATTATCCATGGTATTTCCTTAATATCGAAAGGTGACTAACCGACGCCATCATTAAGCTTAAGTCCTCACCTTGATACACATGCCTTTGTGGTAATATTCGCCACGCGTTATAGCGTAAATCATGTCAACCAATAAAATACATAGATGCTAGTTTTAACATGCTTAAGCTAAAACATAACTAAGTTAAAACTGAGATAAGCTCAAAAATAGTTGGGGCCCATTTGAGCAATAACGTCCATGGGCCCCAAATTTTTTACTTCATATTTGCCAGTAACATTTGGTTCATCAGCTTAATAAAGGCCGATGGATCCGCAAGGCTACCTTTTTCAGATAATTGCGCCTGTTGTAACAGTAAGTTTGACCAATCCGCAAAAGCGGTTTCATCTTGAAGATCATTTAAGCGCGACACTAATGGGTGCGCAGGGTTTACCTCAAATGTTGGCTTCACTTCCGGCACGGGTTGACCGGCAGCTTGCATCAGCTTGATCATTTGCGTCGACATTTCGCCTTCACCCGTGACCACACAGGCTGGAGTATCCGTTAAACGAGAGGTCACTTTCACATCGGCAACCTTTGTACCTAGTGCAGCTTTAATACGCTCGATAAGAGGAGCAGACTCCTCGGCAAGTTTCTCCTGTGCTTCCTTCTCCGCTGCATCTTCCAGTTCGCCAAGTTCAAGTTCACCACGGGTTACTGAGTGCAATTGTTTTTCTTTGTACTCTGTTAAGTGGTTGATTAACCACTCATCGATACGCTCAGACATCAGTAATACTTCAATGCCTTTTTTGCGCAATAACTCTAAATGTGGACTGTTAGCGGCGGCGTCATAGCTGTCGGCAACAATATAGTAAATCTTCGTTTGGCCTTCTTTCATACGGCTGATGTAGTCATCGAGTGACACAGTCGGCGCGGCGCTACCCGTGTGGGTTGAAGCAAAACGCAGTAAACCAGCAATACGTTCACGGTTTGCGAAATCTTCTGCGGGTCCTTCTTTTAACACTTGACCAAATTCAGCCCAGAACTGTTGATATTTTTCCGCATCGTCTTTCGCCAGTTTCTCCAACATACCCAGCACGCGCTTAGTGATACCAGTGCGCATCGCTTTGGTAATGTGATTGTCCTGCAAAATTTCGCGGGAGACGTTCAGCGGCAGATCGTTTGAGTCAATTAAGCCCTGCACAAAACGCAGGTAAGATGGCATAAATTGCTCTGCGTCATCCATAATAAACACACGTTGCACAAACAGTTTTAGACCGTGTTTACGGTCACGATTCCACAGATCCCATGGCGCTTTTGAAGGAATATACAAGAGGTTAGTATATTCTTGCTTACCTTCTACGCGGTTGTGGCTCCACAGTAATGCGTCTGTGTAGTCATGGGAAATGTGCTTATAAAATTCTTGATATTCTTCGTCGCTAATCTCAGACTTATTGCGCATCCACAGGGCTGTCGCCTTGTTCATAACTTTCCAGTAACCTTCGGTTGCAGGAATTTTTTCGCCGTCTGGACCGTCGCGCTCTGGTGTGCCTTCCTGCCACATCTCTACGGGCACAGAGATATGATCTGAGTATTTAGTGATGATAGAACGTAGGCGCCAATCATCGGCAAACTCTTTTTCTTCATCACGTAGGTGCAGGGTGATTTCAGTACCACGGCTCGCCTTAGTGATGGTTTCAACGGTGAAACTACCCTCACCTTCCGATTCCCACAATACTGCTTCATCGGCCTTATGGCCGGCGGCACGGGTGCGAACGGTGACTTTTTTCGCCACGATAAAGGCGGAGTAGAAACCCACACCGAACTGACCAATTAACTGCGAGTCCTTTGAGGCTTCGCCAGAGAGATTTTTGAAGAATTCGGCGGTGCCTGATTTTGCAATAGTGCCTAAATGCTCAATCACGCCATCACGGGTCATACCCACACCATTATCTTCGATGGTCACTGTGCCTTTATCTTTGTCTGCACTAATGCGCACACGCAGCTCACCGTCACCTTCATATAATGCGTCATTGGTCAACGCGAGGTAACGCAGCTTATCGGCCGCATCCGCAGCGTTGGAGACCAGTTCACGCAAGAAAATTTCTTTGTTGGAGTACAAAGAATGGATCATCAAATGCAACAGCTGTTTGACTTCAGTTTGAAAACCATGAGTTTCTTGTTGTGACATGAAATTTTCCTTATTTGTTACGCAATTTGGTAAAAGTAACGCTCAGTGCTTACTTAAATGGGGCTGCAAATTTGCTTTTCAAGGGCAAGGAATAAAACGAGGTTTGAATGGTGAAAAATAAGACAAAAGAAAGCCACTGTAAAATAGCGGCCTTTATTTAACAATCACAGGCGTGAGCCAAGACAACGGCATTAAACGACAATATCTAGAAACAATATCTAGTAACAATAAGACCCGCAAAAGCGAGTCCTATCAACTTGATTAACAATCCATTATCGGCAAGATTTACAACGGCAAACGCCCATTAAATGAGAGTGCCAACGTGGTGCTATCCACATATTCAAGCTCACCGCCAACGGGAACACCGTGGGCAATACGGCTGATCATCACCTTATGACGTCTTGCCATATCGGCAATAAAATGCGCTGTCGCTTCACCTTCTACCGTTGGGTTGGTTGCTAGAATCAACTCACTGACATCCCCCGAGGCTAAATGACGCTCGAGTAAAGCCAGCCCTAATTCTTCAGGGCCAACACCGTCAAGGGGAGATAAATGGCCAAGTAGTACAAAATAACGGCCTGTGAAATGTCCACCCGCCTCAATAGCCAACACATCGGCAGGCGTTTCCACTACACAAATGGTGGAAGATGAGCCGCGTTTATGGCTAGCACAAATGGGGCACAGCGTTTCTTCAGTATAAGTTCGGCAAGACTGACAGTGGCCAACATCACTCATGGCACTGGACAGTGCACTGGCTAATTTAAGCCCTGCTTTTCTGTCCCGTTCAAGCAATTGAAACGCCATACGTTGGGCCGATTTAGGTCCGACCCCAGGTAAACAACGCAGGGATTGAATTAACTCGTCAAGCAGTGGACTGAATTTCATTGCTTATCTCAATTAAAACGGCATTTTCATGCCTGGTGGTAATTGCATACCGCCAGTCACTTCAGCCATTTTAGCTTTTTGATTCTCTTCGATTCGACGTGCTGCATCGTTACAGGCCGCAGCAATCAAATCTTCCAGCATTTCTTTATCGTCTTCCATCAAACTTGGGTCGATTTCGACTTTACGCACTGTGTGTGCACCCGTCATAGTGACTTTGACTAAGCCAGCACCCGATTCGCCCACCATTTCCATGCGAGCAATTTCTTCCTGCATCTTCGCCATTTTTTCTTGCATCATCTGGGCTTGTTTCATCAGATTGCCCATACCGCCTTTTCCAAACATAGTCTTTTCTCTTCTATTAGGGTTAGTCGCAAGCTTTAAAGCTGGCTAATCTTACTGAAATTAATGGGATTGGCAATCTATGCCGTGATCCCATTAATAAACTTATGATCTTGATAGCGAGTTTCCATCAATGACTCATTTTAATACTGCTATTCAGGCACATTGATAATTAAGCCTTACTTAGCGCTAGTTTACCCTCGCTCTGAGTGAACTCATTCGTCAACTCTGGTTCAGGTAACGCTTGGATCTGCTGGCTCCGTTGGTTTAACAGATCGGGAGGATACACTAAAGTATCGGTATCAAGCTCTGCACCCAAACGCTGAATAAGCCATTGAACATTATCGTCTTTAATTAACGACTGCTGTGCCTGTTGTAATAGTTCTTGATGAAAACGCTTACGTAACTCAAGGGGTGTTTCTCGCTTTGGATCGCTTCCTATGACTACTTGTACTCGCCTTGGGTTCCCGAGCGCCGCCGTCAATGCTTGTTCTAATTGCACGATTGCGACATCGGCTGCTAAGTGTTTTTGATCGGGTTTTAACAGTAATGGCAGTGGATCGCTTTGCGCTTGGCATACTGAATTAACCGCAAGTTGGCGTACTCGACCGCCAATATCTAAACTCGCCATTAACTTATACCAATGTAAATCCAATGGATTACCACTGACTGGCTGCACCACACTCAGTCCGGTTTGATTCGACAAACCCGTTACTGGTTCAGTTAATGATTCCTTGACCGCATCCTCTATAGGCTCGCTCATAAGTGAAACGGGCGTATGGGGAGCCTGATCAATTGGTACCAATTCATCTTGCATTGCAGTAGGAACTACTGGCTCCAACGCTGAAACAGGGTGTACCACAGGATGCTGCATATTTGTAGCAGGGGCAGCCTCCCAAGGCGGACGATCATTGGGATCATCGACGCTGACGGGTTTTTCCCCCGAAGGTTTTTGCCCATTTTGTGTTAAAGGTTGCGATGCTTCTGGATTTTTGTTTGCTTGTGTAACGCTTTGAGCGACCCCTCCATCCATCTGTGGCACGGGCTCAAAATCATCGTCAAAATCAAATTCTGAGTCAATGGATTCTACAGACTGAGATACCGCCTTTACCGCTTTAGGAGAAGTGGTGATATCTGATCTGGTGGCAGATAACGGGCCAATTGTTGGCTCTTTACGTTTAAAATCCAGTGAAGGCTTTTTTTCATCACCATCCTTCGCGCTCAAGGCATCGAGATCCGACAACAGCGACTCTCTTGCAGCTAATACCGCCGATAAAATATCGTCATCCTCCAACGAGGCTGTGGCAGTTTGCTTGAAACTGGATTGCCCTAAAGAGGGATCCACTGCGATGCCTGTGGCGGTTGGAATAGTGACTCCAGTGGTATTTTCAACTTGAGTTGAGGTTTGAGTTGCAGGGCTAACAGGGTTAATAGTCGCTTGTTCAGCCACCGTTTCCAGAGTCAACGAACTGTATGACTCAGAAGAAAAGCTCGCATAATCATCTTGATAAATATCCAATGGCGCGACATCTTGGGTGTAATCCCCATGGCCATAGACATAATCTAATTGGGTATCACTGTCAGTGTTATTTACAACTGCCTGCTCATTGGTTGAGACCAGTGTTTCGACTTTGGTATCTTCACTTTGCGATATCGCAGCGACAGGTATCTCGATGCTTGTTGGTGCAATGGATTCAGATAACTTATATCCCTGACTTAGGGCTTGGCTAATGATCAGCGTTTGCTCTGCGAACAAAGCGCTATCTGCTGTATCCGAAGGTGCATTAATCTCAACTGCAGCATGTACGTTAACATCTGTAGGTTGTTCAACTAAATCTGTTTTTTTTTCAGCTGCCGATGTCGCTAACGCCGCCAATGAAGTTGATGTTTGCCCTACAGGTAAACTCACCTCGGCTGGCGATTCGACTTGCCAGCGTTTAACGGGCTTTTCTGGCACAAAGGCAACGGCCCGTAAGAGTGCCATTTCTAGGCCTGATTTAGGATCGGGGGCATGGGGTAAATCCTTGCGACCCGTTAATAGGATCTGATAATAAAGCTGTACTTGCTCCGGCGTTAATTGCTCAGCAAAAGCACGAATTTGTGCGCTGTATAAGGACTGCT
Source organism: Shewanella sp. JNE2 (assembly GCF_023159115.1). Classification (NCBI taxonomy): domain Bacteria; kingdom Pseudomonadati; phylum Pseudomonadota; class Gammaproteobacteria; order Alteromonadales; family Shewanellaceae; genus Shewanella; species Shewanella sp. JNE2. Next base: position 2,586,639 of record NZ_CP096169.1, read on the forward strand.
GAGCACAAGCGGGGGCAAACTGCGTTAGAGTAATTTGATGTAACAGCTCAAGCAAACTGCGCAACACTTCTTGGGCATCGGCGCCGTACGCGAGCACTTGGGCACTGGTTTGCATTAGTACTGTGATATCGGCATCCGTTAAGGCTTTCAGTAAGGCGATAACGTGTTGCTCATCAATACTACCAAGCATGGTCTGCACTTGTGTGAGCATCACAGTACCACCACCAAAAGCAATGGCCTGATCCGTTAAGCTCAACGCATCACGCATACTACCATTGGCGGCTTTGGCAAGGAGTGTTAGCGCTTCAACCTCAAAGGGGAGCTGCTCCTGCGTCAAGATATGATTAAGCTGAGTGCCAATTTCATCCTGTGTCAGACTTTTTAAATTAAATTGCAAGCAACGGGATAACACAGTCACGGGTAGTTTCTGTGGGTCTGTTGTCGCGAGGAGAAATTTAACGTGCTCAGGGGGTTCTTCTAAGGTCTTAAGCAGTGCGTTAAAACTGCTGCGCGACAGCATATGCACTTCGTCGATAAGATAAACCTTAAAACGGCCACGGGTCGGGCGATACTGCACATTGTCCAGCAGCTCGCGCGTATCATCGACCTTCGTGCGGGACGCTGCATCAACTTCAATTAAATCGACAAATCGACCTTGGGCAATTTCAACACAACTACCGCATACGCCGCAGGGGCTGGCAGTGACACCTTGTTCGCAATTTAAGCCTTTGGCAAAGAGTCGCGCTAAGCTGGTTTTACCTACGCCTCGCGTCCCTGTAAACAGGTAAGCATGGTGTAAACGCTGCTGACTTAGTGCATTGGTTAAAGCATGCAATACATGGCTTTGACCAACCATTTGTTCAAATGTGGCAGGGCGCCATTTTCTGGCTAACACCTGATATGACATGGAACTCCCCAGAGTGTGTGATACAAAAATGGGAGCATGCGCCCCGGGAACTTTGAAAGATAACATGTCATGGTGCGACATGCCATCAAACTATCCTAAGGCGCCTTTGGCTGAAGAATTATTCGCCTTCAAACTCACAAAGTTTAACCAACTCAAGCCCTAATGCCGTTAAACGCGCCTCACCACCTAAATCGGGTAATGAAATCACAAAAGCAGCATCTTTCACTTCACCACCTAATTGGCGGATAAGTTTTACCGTCGCTTCAATCGTACCACCGGTTGCGAGTAAATCGTCAACAACGAGCACTTTGTCATTTGCGCTAATCGCATCAGTATGAATTTCTAGGCTATCGTGACCATATTCAAGTTCATAGCTTTGGCTGATAGTCGCTCGGGGTAATTTACCGGGTTTACGAACGGGCACAAAACCAATGCCTAATTCTAAAGCAAGTGGTGCACCAAATAAGAAACCACGGGCTTCAGTGCCGACAATTTTGGTAAAACCTTGACCACGATAATGTTCAACCAATAAATCGATAGCCGCTTTATAGGCTGCGGCATTCTCAAGTAAACTGGTGACATCGCGAAATAGGATCCCTTCCTTAGGATAGTTCGGAATCGTTTTAATGCTTTGCTTTATCAAGGATAAGGTTTCTGTATTCATAGCCATCATATTTACTTAGTAAGTTACTTAATCAATTCGCCAAGATTGGCGGTATAAAACAAAACGTCCACATCGAGTGTGGACGAATTGCAAAAAATCGCACAAAGCTTATGCCGCTTTGGTTTGAGTTGCAACAATCACAACGCACAAGTAATAAATTGGTTATCGATTTGTGCCTGAGATCAAACCCTGTAAGCACAACGGCAAAATCTCCCTAAAAGAAGGATTCAGCCACCCGTTATTCAACTTCGGGAATACTTTTGAGATACCAAAGTAAAATCAATGCCATAGCAATGAGCATTCCTTTTACCCACATAATGGGCACCAGCATAATGCTGATGCTAAAACTCAGAGCACTAATCAGCATTGCTTTACGCTTTAAGCCTTTGCGTATTGCACCTTGTTGCTGCCATTGGGTTAATGCATCGGCAAACCAAGGGTGAGCCATCAACCACATATGTAAACGCTCGCTCGAACGGGCAAAACAAAACGCAGCCAGCAAAATAAAAGGGACTGTCGGTAACAGGGGCAGCACTATGCCAAGTAATCCAAGGGCTAAAGCTGTTAATCCCAAAAGTAAAAAAAATCCGCGCTTCAATACCATAAGCTGATAATGCCCTTCTCTAAAAAACAAAAGCCACTCAATAGAGTGGCAATTGTATACCCATTCGAGATTAAAACCCGCTTAAATTAAACCTAACTGCTTTAACCACATCAGGGTTGCTGGCAGAGTTGGTAGCAATAAGACTAAAATAAAACCAATAAAATACATAAAGTTAAATGGGTCTTTAAATGGCTGACTACTCATTACAGCTCCTAAGGTATATGCAAGTATAAGTGTGCAGAAATCAAACGGTGATGGAGATCACAAAACGGGCGACATTGTAGCCGTTTGTCAAATCAACAAAAACCCTTTTTATGTAGGGTTATTGCAATTATTTTGATCAATAGTCGTGCTAAGACTGATGAGTCCGCACTATGCCTTTGATGGCTAACTGTTCGAGTAGCTGCAAACAACCTTGTGCTAAAGCCTCAGGCGTTATCTGCGGATAAGTTATTGTTAACCAATTGACTATACCATCAAAACTCATCAAGCCTTGCTCTGCAAGATAGGCTAACACTTGGGCACTTAGTGGGTTTAATTGCAAAAAACGGACTTCACTATCTTCATCTTGGTAAATACAAAAAAATACTGGCGTATCAAGGCATGCTGTAGGACAAAAGTCATCACGAATAAGTTGCACTGGATAATGGTACTGCGCGACCCTCGCTGTAGACGAAAGGCACAGCGGGAGATCTTGAATGTTTTCAGGCTTGAGCTCCACTTCCTTAGCATCCTGTTGTGCGACTGCAACGACAAGTTCAAGCCACTCATAATGAGCCAACTCCAACATAAACACAGGATCAGTATTTTTAAGTTGGTATTCCTGTTGCAGAAAATCGAGGAACTCCCCAGCGATATCGATGAAAAGTGGAGACTGGCAGTCGTGCTGACTAAAAAAATCTTGTACCAAAATCAACCAATCATTCTGGGTGTATAAACTCTTCAAAACCGGAAAACCGTTAGAGACAAACCCCATCACATTACTAAAAAATAATTCACGGTAAACCTGCATTCGCTCAATGGATGTCCCAGTCGGTAATGGCTTAGCGGGGTCGCGAATATAGTCGATAAAAGACTGCTGAACCTGTTTAAAATTCACTAAGCACTCCTTTTCGCAACAGCCGAATTAAACGCAATCGCTTGATGTTGATGAATTTGTTCAATCTCGCGTAATAGTTCAGAGGTGGGGGGTAAATTAAAATCCCGCTCTAATAACGTCGGTAACACCCCATGCTTGGCATAGCAAGTTTGCAATAGTGCCCACACGGGATCATTAATATCGGCACCATGGGTATCGATAATCAGATCCTCTGCTTGTTTATAGTGCCCAGCAATATGTAAATAAGCGATACGCTCAGTGGGCATTGCATTTAAAAAGACATTGGCATCGTAGCGATGATTTATCGAGTTTACATAAATATTATTGATATCCAAGAGCAGCTTACAGTCAGCCTCTTCCAGTACTGCATTTAAGAATTGAAGCTCTGTCATCTGTGCAGCAGGCGCTGCGTAAAAAGAGACATTTTCTAAAATAAGTGGTCGCTCTAAGATATCTTCAACCTGCTTAACCCGTGCTGCCACATATTTGACTGCGGTATCGGTAAACGGTATGGGCATCAAGTCATATAAATGGCCTTGGCCTGAGCAGTAACTTAAATGTTCGGAGTACACTTGAATTTTGTGCAAATCCATAAAGGCCTTTACACGGCGAACAAACTCGACATCTAAGGGTGCTGGACTACCAATGGATAAGCTAAGCCCATGACAATAAAAAGTATGTTGCTCCGTAAGCTGACGAAACTGCTTGCCATATTTACCACCAAGGGTCATCCAATTCTCAGGTGCAACTTCAAAAAATTGAATGGTACTGGGCACTTGATGGCAAAACTCCGTTAGCATTTCCCGCCGAAGGCCAAGCCCAACCTGCTCAAGATATGGATTTCTCATAAAACCTCTTTGCCATAACAGGCAAATCTCATGCAGCAATATCATCAAGATCATTGAAAGTACAAGCCAGCTCTCGCTGGCTTGTTATTCAACATCCCACACAATGCCTGTTCAGTGTTGAAAATGCTGAAACTTATTTTACTTCTTTTTTAACCTCTTCCACTTTTTCTGCGGCTTTCTTCATATCACCACCACATTTGCCTTCTCCGCATTTGCCTTCTTTGGCTTTATCAACGGCTTTTTTCATATCGCCGCCACACTTGCCTTCCCCGCATTTGCCTTCTTTAGCTTTATCAACGGCTTTTTTCATATCGCCGCCACACTTGCCTTCCCCGCATTTGCCTTCTTTAGCTTTATCGGCGGCTTTTTTCATTCCTTCGCCACATTTACCCTCACCACACTTACCTTCAGATCCAACGACTTGATAGCCGGCATCCATAGTTTGAAAACCAAATGGATTGGTTTGTGCGTTTACAGCAAAAGCAGAGCTGACAACAACAGTACCTAATGCAACTGCGGCGGCGGTTTTCTTAACTGAGTTCATAATATTTTCCTTGTCGTTTATGGTGTAAAGTGCCCAACAACAGTTTATGTAGCTGGTTTGTAACAAGAGACCTGTTGAAACTCAATTCTATTGCAAAAAACACATTTAGATCACAGAAATATTCAATATTCCCTGATAGAGGGCGAATCAATAACTCAATCCAGCTGGAAAAGTTTCTTGTTCGCAACGCTAGAACGATAAGGTAGAATGCACGCCCTTTGAGAACTGATGCGGGTTAACGGCTGTGCGTGTGATTTTGGCTCCAATGGAAGGTGTGGTAGACGATTTGATGCGTGACATCCTCTCTGCAATCAATCCCTACGACTTACTTGTCACTGAATTTGTACGAGTGGTAGATCAACTTCTGCCAGAGAAAGTTTTTCTTAAACTTTGCCCTGAATTACACAATCAGGGGAATACACCATCAGGTACGCCAGTACGTGTTCAATTACTCGGTCAAGAACCCCAATGTATGGGAGAAAATGCCCTACGAGCAGTAGAGCTAGGTTCCCATGGCGTCGATGCCAACTTTGGTTGTCCGGCGAAAATGGTTAACCGCAGTAACGGTGGCGCTGTACTCTTGCAATATCCAGATAGTATTCACGATATTGTCCGCGCAATGCGTCAAGCCGTGCCCAGCGAGCACCCTGTTACGGCAAAAATCCGCCTAGGTTATGAAGATAAGTCACTCTTTATGGAAAATGCCTTGGCTGTCTATGAAGCGGGGGCAACCGAACTTGCCATTCATGCACGCAGTAAAATTGATGGCTATAAACCTCCCGCCTATTGGGAATACATTACTGAAGTGAGAAAACGTCTGCCTATCCCAGTGATTGCTAACGGGGAAATTTGGAACAGTGATGATGCCAAGCGTTGTATGGCCGTGACTGGCTGCGATAGCATTATGATTGGTCGTGGCGCCATTTCATTGCCCAATTTAGCTGACACCATAAAAACAGGAGCCGCACCTTATACTTGGGCGCAAACCTTAGCGCTTATGCTCAGTTATACTCAAAGGGAACTCAATGGCCGTAAAAGCGATTATTACCCCGCTCGAATCAAACAGTGGTTTACCTACCTCAATCGACAATATCCTGAAGCGGATACCCTTTTTAGAACATTAAGAGTCCATAAAACAACCGAAGACATTGTCAGAGAACTTGAAGCGGCACACAATGCTTTACCAAAAACACATTAATTTGCCTATGTAATAGTAACGCCATGGGTGATGGGTATTGATACCGTACATTTGCATCAATAATTCAATAGGAATGAAGTACTTTTCTGTTTTATTACTGCGAAAAAACTAAAAATCTCGCTGATACTTGATCTTTATCATAGTCGCTGATAGTGGAACTATTAGACTGAACACCTAGAGTCAGATAAAACAGGCGATTTTACGTGAGCACCACCCATATCAGACATGAATTGTCAGAGCTTGAGGCTAATCTAAGGAAAGAAATCGGCGCGCTCCCGCAGTTCCTTGAAGTACTCGGGACGCATTATGCCAACCTAAGTTTAGGCGAATTGATCGATCAATTGGCACAAAGTCCCTTGGCCGAACACCCTCTTTTCTGCCAACTAAATAAACTTGATGCCGCGATCTGTCAGCTTGACTTAGGTCTCTATGGCCTGTGCTCAGATTGTGAAGCAGAAATAGAAATTGAACGCTTAAATCAAGATCCCACCGAACAACGTTGCAGCAGCTGCGCCGAGCATTATCAGCATGAACATCGCCATGAGCTTAGGCTAAGCCATTAACAGCTTTAGACTTTATCTGTTCACTCAGTCAGTTAACCAATAAAAATGCCACTCAAATGAGTGGCATTTTATTACGTATTTACAAGCCAAGTTCACCTGCAATACTAAAATTACTGCTATAGCTCTTTACAGTTTTTGCCCACAATTAGAAACTACAATACCATTTTTTAAGTGAACAACTTTTCCGTCAACTGGCTCATAATCAGCAGCTTTAATCATTGGATTTTTTTCAAAAAACTCACGCAAAACTGCTGCGTCAGTTTGCTGAGTATTTAACACATCTATTTTAGGATAATCGTCACCACCAGCAGCACTAAAACTAATGATTGAGAAGGTGTATTCCTCAATTGGTGAAAACCCTCGATTATTAATATCACTGATATCGGCTGTAGCAGTATCGCAATCGATGGTAACACTAATATTGCTTAACTGCGCATAACCGCCACCAGTTTTAGTGCCTACCTTCCCTAAATATTCAGCAACTTCATTACCGGTCATCGTCGCTTTGGCTACAAAGTTTCCAAATGGTTGCACCTTCAAAACATCACGATAGCTCACATCACCAATAGCGATGGAATCACGTATACCTCCAGAGTTCATAACCCCAAAGTCCGCATTAACTAAACTATAAGTTCGATAAGCTTCACCTAAGAGTTGACCTAAATTGGTTTGCTGGGTACGAACGATATCACGATTCCCTTGAAGCAAACCATCAGTATACGAAATAACAACATCCAGTAATTCTTGACCTTTTTGTTGATACGGATAGAGAATAGATTTTACAACTGGATCTGCGCTGATTAATTTATCAACTAAGATGTAATTACCTTTTTCATCTTTAACCAAATTACCTTTAGCGTCTCTGGTTAATAAATTAATAGGAATTAAATCATAGCTAGCGAGATGTAATTCACCGTTAAAATACTCGAAATCGGCACGACCAACATACTTACCCCATTCGTGAGCTTGCATAATCCAAGTGCCATTTTGTTGATCAGGCGCACAATCATCACCAGGTTTGAAGCTAGCGTAAGCTTTATTGTCGCTACCAGGCTCCATACAGACAGGATTTTGTGAGTGCCCGCCAATAATCGCTTGCAATTTACCTTTTGCGACTGAACGTGCTAACAACACATCGCCAGGCGCTTCAGAACCATGATTACCATCTGCATAATGCCCCATGTGAGTGGTTGCAAAGACTAGATCGACTTTTTCGTTGGTTTCAATTTCTTTAAGCGTTTTTTGAATTTCTTCCTGTGGGTCGGCGAAATGTATGGTTGAAATATTTTCAGGGTTGACCAAATGTGCGGTGTCTTTGGTCGTTAAACCAATCACAGCTACTTTGAGGCCATTTACATCAAAAACATGATAAGCATCAAACAGGCGCTTATCCGTAATCTGGCCATCTTTATCTTTGATATAAATATTCGCAGCCAGCATCGGAAAGTTAGCTAGTTTTGATTGCATATCTAGCACATTTAAACTTTTATCAAACTCATGGTTACCGACTGCCATTGCGTCGTAACCAATTAAATTCATACCAATGAAATCGGGCACGGCATTTTGCATATCCGACTCTGGCACACCGGTGTTTATATCACCACCAGAGAGTAATAGAACCTCACCGCCTTTACTTTTTACTTCAGCACGAATTTGATCGACTAGGGCTTTACGAGCCGCCATACCATATTCGCCGTCACTGTTTTCCCAGAAACGACCATGGTTATCATTGGTATGTAAAACAGTAAACGTTGTACAAGCACTCCCTGCTTCAGCACATGTTGTTGGAATTTTATCATCATCACTATTGTTACAACCTGCGAGAGCTACAAGCACAGCCGTTGCAACCAATCCTTTAATAAGCTTATTTATCATTACATCAACCCCTTGATTTTAATTATTTTATCATAGAAAGTTTGTCTCGAACTCTATCAAGTTCGACGCAGAGCATAATAGCAAATAATAAAGATGAAATGTGTCATTTTTATTAATAAAAGTGACTTTAATGTGGTATTTACCAAAGGGTTTAAGATTAATTTGTTTCAAATAAAAAATAAGCTTAACAATTAAATTTTATACATTTAAGCTAGAAGAAATAAAAACAAAATAATTAGTTTTAAACCTTTAAATATAAACAACTTAGAAGGAAATAAATGAAATCACTATTGTTCACTTAAAAGAACAGGCATGGATAATATTGACATTACCGCATGCCGTTTTTATCAGCAATTAGACTTAGCTACATTTCAAATTGCTGTAATAACCACTGACGAATATCGTTTAACTGGGCAGGAATAACCGAATGTGCCATGGGGTAAGTTTGCCACTGCACTTGATATCCATCCGATATTAAAACATCTTTGGCTAAGGCTCCCGCAGATAGCGGGACAACATCATCCTGCACACCGTGTTGTTGTAATATCGGAGTATTACGGTTAGCCATACTTAAGTCCGCTGGTAACGCATCGGCTGTCGGTAAATAACAAGATAACGCCATGATGCCAGCAAGCCTTTTTTCAAAACGTAGCCCTGAGAATAAGCTCATCACACCCCCTTGGCTAAATCCAGCCAAGACAATGCGTTCACTCGGAATACCTGCCGCGATTTGTTCATTAATCAATGCGTTAACATGTAGCTCTGATGCCAAAACCCCTTGCATATCGGCTCTGTCATGTAAATCCATACTTTTAATATCATACCAAGCTCGCATGACGTAGCCGCCATTGATGGTTACAGCTTGCTCTGGTGCATGGGGGAAAATAAACCGAATGCTATGATGACTGGGTAACCCTAAGGCTGGCACAACAGGGGCAAATCCTGCCCCCGAATCCCCTAATCCATGTAACCAAATGACCACGGCCGTAGCAGGCGTCTTAGGCTCAACAACAATACGCTCAAGAGAAACTGACATACTAAAAAATCCCTAATTCGATATTAAACACTCATCAACTAAAAAGTGATGATAAATCTATAAGTTAGACACGCGACGCAGGCGTACTTTATTCCGCATCCATTCCCAGCACATCTTGAATCGCACGTAACTGGGTATTTGAGTCCAATACTAAGCTCCAACGCACACCGCCACCATCGGCGATCAACATAGGTGGCTGACGTCGCAAACCTATATCCTCCGCACTCGCTTGCAGTACGATACTGGCAACATTGAGCCGCACTTGCACTTCGAACTCAGTGACGATGAGCTTACCCTGCGAAAAATCTATCACCATTATGATAACCGCCCTATGTGAAAACACCGTCATCATAGCAAACTTGTGGTCTTTTACCGATGGCATTTCCTTGTCAGCATACGAGTCATTAAAGTTTGATTACATTTGAGCTAACAGTGAGATCACAAATCCAGTGGATTATCAGGTAAACTTTTGCCCGATATTGAATGGGCCGATAGAACACCAAGCAAATTGTTGCACTTATCGCCCAAAACTCGAGCTAAAATACTTCATCATTAGGCTGTTAAATAATGCTTTCACTTCGCCCAACCGTCCTTTGCAGCGCCCTACTGTTTGCGCTGCAATTTCTTCCCAGCACCTATGCCAATAGCACTGATGCCAATAGCGCTTCTAACACCTTAGCCTCCGAGCCTGCTGCCACTTTTGCACAAACACAGACGCAGCAGAACCAAGATACACTGACCTATGCCAATTACACTGAAGTCAGCGTGAGTCATGTGGCGCTTGCCCTTGCCATCGATTTTAAGCAAAACCACTTATCCGGCGAAGTCATCCTCGATTTGGCTTGGCATAAGGCGGGGAAAGAACTCATCTTAGATACTCGAGATCTAACGATTAACAGCGTAACGGCTTTAAATACAGCAGGGAAATGGCAAAGCGTGCCCTTCACCCTAGCCAACGCTGACACGGTAAAAGGCGCGGCACTGACCATCAAACTTGCAGATGAAGATACCCAAAAGGTTAAAATCAGCTATCACACCTCGAATAATCCGTCCGGTATTCAATGGTTAACCTCTGAGCAAACCCAAGGTAAACAGTTGCCTTTTATGTTCAGTCAGAGTCAGGCGATTCACGCCCGCAGTTGGATCCCACTGCAAGATACGCCAGCCGTTCGCCAAACCTATAGTGCGATAATAACCGCAGATAAAGCCATTACTGTGGTCATGGGGGCCGAACGTAAGGTGTTATCAAGCAACCAAACCCAGTTCACTATGCCGCAGGCCATTCCCGCTTATTTGATTGCTATTGCTGCTGGGGATTTAAAATTTTCTCCCTTAGATAACATCTCGGGTATTTGGGCAGAGCCAGTTATGCTCGACAAAGCCAGCAAAGAATTTTCCGACACGCCTGAAATGATAAAAACAGCATCCAAGCGTTATGGCGATTACCGTTGGGGACGTTATGATCTGCTTATCTTACCGCCTAGCTTCCCCTTCGGTGGCATGGAAAACCCCCGTTTATCATTTATTACGCCAACGGTCATTGCCGGAGATAAAAGCTTAGTCAGCCTCATTGCACACGAACTCGCCCATTCTTGGTCAGGCAATTTAGTCACCAACGCAACCTGGCGCGATCTCTGGCTTAATGAAGGTTTTACCACCTATGTTGAAAACCGCATTATGGAAGATCTCTATGGTCGTAACCGAGCCCTGATGGAACAAACGATTGGATACTCTGAACTGTTAGCAGAGCTTGAAGCATTACCACCTGAGGACTCAGTGCTGCATATCACACTGGGTGAACGGGATCCAGACGATGCCTTTAGCGGCGTCCCCTATGTGAAAGGCCAGTTATTCTTAATCTTTTTGGAGCAAAAATATGGCCGTCAACGCTTCGATGCGTTTGTGAAAGATTATTTCAGTCATTTCGCGTTTCAGAGTATTACCACTGAGCAGTTCCGCGAGTATTTATCTTTAAATCTATTAAACAAATACCCTAATATTGTCAGTGAAGCTGAAGTCGATACTTGGATTGAGGGCCAGGGATTACCCTCATTCCTCGTGCCCCCCAATTCCCACGCCTTTGATGATGTCGATCTTCAAAGGCAAACTTGGCTTGAGGGTAAGGTTAGCGCCCAAGCCCTTAAAACGAAGACATGGACCGTCCACCAGTGGTTGCGGTTTATTAGCGAAATGCCAAGAATTAATTTACACCAAGCTAAACTTGCCGAGCTAGATAATGCCTTCCATTTTACAGGCACTAGCAACAGTGAAATCGCTTTCGCATGGTATTCACTCGCATTAGATAACCGCTATTACATTGTATTACCCGCGCTAAAGCAATATGTAAACGAAATTGGTCGACGTCGACTTATCCTGCCTTTATATCAAACGCTGGCGAGTACCGAGCACTATGATTGGGCCAAGCATGTCTACCTTAATGCTCGTTCTGGATATCATCCCCAAACGCAAGCAAGCCTTGACCTGCTGTTTGCAGACAAACCCATAGCGCATGAACATAACCACTAGCCAGATAGAAAAAGACAAAAAAGCCCAAACCAACAGGTTTGGGCTTTTAACTTCAAGATTGCATACCCGTTTTACTCATCTTCAATCGAGGAACAAAACCAAGTTTCAAATCCTAAAAATTAGTGGTGATGACCACCAGCACCATGGGCATGACCATGGGCGATTTCTTCATCAGAGGCATCGCGAGCACCGACAATTTCGATATCGAAGGTTAAATCACGGCCCGCTAAGGGATGGTTCACATCCACAGTCGCCATAAATTTACCTACTTTAACGATAGTGACTTGACGTTGACCGTGGTCAGTGTGTACCACAGCCGTCATACCTGGCTTCCACACGCTGGCGCCTAATAGGTGTTTCACAGACACTCGTTGTTGCGCGGCGTCTCCTTCAACTCGCTCACCGTAGGTTTCCGACGCAGGTAAAGTCACGGTAAACTTGTCACCAACAGCTTTGCCATTAATGGCATTTTCAACACCTGGCATCATATTGTCATGGCCATGTAAATAGGCAATGGCTTCACGGCCTTCGTTGGTCTCAATCACATCACCTTTCTCATCGCGCAGAGTGTAGTTAAACTGCACAACCATGTCGTCTTTAATAATGCTCATCGAATATCCTTTGATTTACTTCGATTTCAAATGTGGGGCGAGCTTAACAAAACTGACCTTTTCACTCCACATTTTTATCCCGTCTGCACCGCACATCTGCTTAACATTAAAGCGTTAGCCCTAAAGCGGCGAACACCTCAGGACTTGGGAAACCATCAGCAATCATTTTTTTACTGCGCTGAAAAGCTTGGATCCCAGCCATTGAATTACGTCCTAGCACACCATCGGGTTTACCAACCTCAAACCCCGCCTCATTCAATTTTTCTTGCAGTTGCTTAACTTGTTCACGGCTTAGACGAGGCTGTTCAGGCGGAGCAACTTTTAGAGGCTCGCCACCATTAATACGATCCGCTAGATGTCCTACGGTAATGGCATAGAACTCTGAACGGTTCCAACGCATGATCACATTAAAGTTTTCATACCCTAGGAATGCAGGACCCGTATGACCCGCAGGTAAATATAATGCAGCCTGAATATCCGCTTGTGGCAAAGGTTGTCCATTAGTCAGGGTTACAGACTGCGCAGCCCATTCAGCTAAAGGCAATGTCTGTTTTGCACCTAAATGGCTGTAACTAAAATTCTTTGGTAGTAAAACTTCACGCCCCCAACGCTCATTACGCTGCCAACCTAAATTTTGTAAAAAATTAGCCGCAGAGGTCAAGGCATCTTCTGTGCTATTCCATAAATCCACCTTGCCGTCACCGTCGCCATCAATAGCATACTTAGCATAGGCTGAAGGCATAAACTGTGTATGCCCCATTGCCCCCGCCCAAGAGCCCACCATAGTGTTTTTATCAAACTGATATTTTTCTTTTAACTTAAGTGCTTGCATCAATTCGGTGGTGAAATAACTGCTACGACGTGGCTCACAGGCCAAGGTTGCCAGCGAGTCCAATACGGCCATTTTTCCTTTGTAGGAGCCATAATTGGTCTCTAGTCCCCAAAAAGACAGAATATATTGTGGCGGTACCCCATACTGCAGCGACAACTTATCCAGCAATGCTCGATGCTTTTGTAATAAACGTCGCCCTTCATTGACTCGCCAATCGGTAGCTCGCTTAGTAAAATAATTCGCAAAAGTTTGACTAAATTCAGGTTGCTGTTGGTCGAGCTCAATCACGCGCGGCACAAATTGTAAATGCGCAACGGTATTATTAATGGTTTCCTCTGATAACCCCTCACTTCGCGCTCGTGCCTGTAGCGTTGTGAGGCAACTAGCAAAGGCATCGGCATTTAATTGCACTGTGGCATTGATATCCACAGTGGCAAGTGCCGCATTAGGATCTGCAATGGCATTATTACTGCTAACACTGGACGTTGGCGCACTCGAGCAAGCACTCACACTAACGCAGGCTGCAAAGCTAGCCGCAAGATAGGTCAAACCTTTCATTTTAATCAAATCGACAACTCCAATATTTGATTTCACAACAATCACTGTGTTGTACTCAACTGAGTTAATAATCCTGACCCATAGTGGCGACTAACACAATCCTTATTGCCATAAATACGCTTATGTCGAGTCTTATTGCTCAGTTATCCAACACAAGAAAAATCTTAACAAAGAATCCCTTGGCCTCTGTCGATGTTACCGTATAATGGGCAGGTTAACGGCATACTTCAAAGAGACCTATCATGACAGAAATCAATGCGGCTTTGGCTGGCTTTATCGAAAATGTAAAAGAACATCAGACGCTTTGGGGTCTAATGGATGAAACAGGTGAAGGTTGGGTTGTTTGCGACTCATCTGAATTTGAAGACACTGATGTGATGCCATTATGGTCAAGCGAAGCTGCCGCAAAATCCCATTGCAGTGACGAATGGCATGATTACCAAGCTGTTGCCATTTCCCTTGAAGAATTCCTTGAGTATTGGGTGTCAGATCTAAATGACGATGGCGTGTTGATCGGTGTTGATTGGCAAACAAATGAAGAATGTTTGGAACTCGACCCTATTGTATTAGCAAAAGACTTAGTTGATGTTGAAGAGTGTTAAGCACGTCAATCATCTATTAACGACATCAAGGAATGAGGTAATCAAACCTTGATGTCTGCTATCCCCATCATAGATATTCCCTTCGATAAACGTCATACCTGCTGGTTTTGTGGCGAACCTTGTAATCAACATTTTGAGTATCACAGCCAAACTCATACCCCTCACCCATCATTGGCCGTTCCTGCCTGTAGTGAGTGTGCCAAGCTAGCTAAGCAACATCCGTTAACCTCGATTTGGGACTGCCGTATGGCAGTTAAAGATGCATTGATGCGAATTTATGCCAAGCATTTGGCGATCGGGATCAACTGGACGGAAGCTGAACTCGCCGAGTCGGAGTTTTCCTGCAACGTATTTGAAGGATTTAAGAAAAGTGCTTGGATGATGTACCAAATCGCTCGAGATAGGATCAATGCTCCAGGCTGGCCACTACGGCTCGAAGAAATAGAAATTGATGATCAAGGTTATAGTGCTGGCTTTGAATTTGATGGTGTTACTTATACATCAGTGCATGCAGCTATCCACTATTACAGCACTCAATTTACCTTAGATCCGCGTTTTTTTGCAGACCTCGTGCGTTTAGTCGGTCGAGCTCGCTTCAATTATGCCCTCAGGCTCGCACGTATTCACATTGCTTCCGCTAAGGAAATGAAACGTCAAGTGTTAGCCGATCTTGAAGCCGAGTTGATATAACGCGATGGTTCAAGGCGACAAGACCGGACACTCTCTTGCTAACTTAATGGTAAATTAATCCACTAAACAAACTTCAACAAAGGAACGAAACATTTATTGCGCAATAATTTGTCTTAATCTTTCCTGAACCACTTCCACTAACAGATCGGGTTGGAATTTTGAAATAAAACGATCGCATCCAACCTTTTCAACCATAGCATGGTTAAAACTACCACTAAGCGAAGTATTTAGCGTAATAAATAAATCCGCCATTGCTTTATCGCTGCGGACTTCATGGGTGAGTTTATAACCGTCCATTTCAGGCATTTCGGCATCGGTAATCATCATCAATAATTCTTTTGAGATCTGCTTCCCTTCATCACGCCATTTTTGCAATAACTGTAATGCTTGCAAACCATCGGAAGCCTCAATGATTTCAATACCGAGTTGACCTAACGTCTCGCGAACCTGACGTCTTGCCGTTGAAGAATCATCTACAATCAAAATCTTACGCCCAGGCATTTCATGGACTAAGGTTTCGTCAAGTACACCCTCAGAAAGCCTAATATCGTAGTGAATGATCTCCGCCAGCACTTTCTCTACGTCAATAATCGACACTAATTGCGACTGGCCTTGGTGTTCAATGCGGGTAATTGCCGTCAGATAATTATTCCGTCCAGCCATTTTAGGCGGCGGCATAATGTCGCTCCATGTCATGTTGATGATATGTTCTACCTTGCCCACTAAGAAACCTTGAACACTGCGGTTATATTCAGTGATGATCATATTAGCATCATCACCTGGAGCAACAGGCTTAAAACCAATAGCAGAACGTAAATCAATGACAGGAATGGATATACCGCGAATGTTTGCAACACCAAATATATGCGGATGGCTGCCTGGCATGGCATTAAGGGGCGGAAGTTTTACCACCTCTTTCACTTTGAACACATTAATGGCAAATAGCTGCGTGGAATTTATACGAAAAAGCAGTAATTCAAGCCGATTTTCACCAACGAGTTTGGTACGTTGATCTACGGTTGCCAATACGTTTGCCATAATGCTGCTTCTCTAATGTGGAGGAAAATACTTTCATCGCATGCGACGAACTTGGCTAAATTATAGCGGCAAACTCACCATGAGAACTATGCTAAAAGTCGATTTTATCTAAAAATTACAACCACTCTCGCAAAACGGCTCTCTAAACCTAGAGCGTCATTAGACGATCAGGGGCTGTAAAGTGTTATCCAGCGCCGCATTTTCAACAGCAAATCAATCTATACCCATTAAAATAGTGGCAATACCAATACTCACCGCACCATTTATCGCTGTGATATTTTTTGTGCTAACACCATTCCTGCAAGATTGAACATATTTCTATCGCAAACAAGGTGAAATCCTTCTTGGTGTAACACCGCTAAAAGTTCTCTGTGATCAAAGCGGTTCTGCTGTGGATGTTCAAACAAACGGCGACTAATTGGATTACAAATTGCTGATCGGTATAAATCCTCAATCACAAAAAAACCACCGAGTTTGAGCACTCTTGCCACCTCTGCAATAGCCGTCTGCCAAATCGGAATGTGATGAAATACAGCAAAATTAAATACGATATCAAACCGATCCTCAGCAAAGGGAAGTTGCGTTGCATCCGCAACAGAAAAGTGCAAATTGTTTAGACCATGGGAAGAATCCTGCCAGCGTTTCTGAGCCGCTGCCACCATTTCGGGATCAATATCCACTGCGGTAACATGGCCAGCACCAAAGTGTTCGCGGATCAAATGAATACCATTACCAAAGCCACAGCCTATTTCTAAAGCCTGCTCAAAACAAGCCAAAGGTTTTGGCATCATAGAGGTCAGTAAAGGAGCTTCCACTTGATTTTGCAGCCAAAAACGCAATGGATGCTGCACTAACTTTTTCTCAAATTGATTTAACTTCATATCATCCTCAACATTAAGTGATCTATTATTTGATTAACTGATCAAACTCTCGCTATGGTACGTAATAAAAGAGACTTAAGTTCATCTGAGGCCACTATGAAATTACCTCTTTTCCCATTACCTATCTGCCTATTACCTGAGGGATACACTCAGCTACGGATATTTGAACCTCGATATAAACGCTTAGTTGCCGAATCTCTTAAATCCGCACAAGGTTTTGGCCTATGCATGATAGAAGAAGACAATAAAACCATTCAATCAATTGGCACTTTAGCTCATATCATTGACTTTGAAACATTAGCCGATGGAATGTTAGGTATTAGTATTCAGGGAATACAACGCTTTAAACTGACGAGCTTCGAAATTGAAAATGATGGGTTAAAACGGGGTGAAGTTAGTCTACTCGATAACTGGCCCACGGCCGCCATCGCGACAGATGAACGCTACCTTAGTCAAATGTTGAAAAACATCCTCAAGGAATATCCTCAACATTTACAACACTATCATCCTAAACAATTCGATGATATTGCCTGGGTTTGCCAACGCTGGCTGGAGATCCTTCCTGTTCCAGCCTCAGAAAAATATTCCTGTATAAACGCGCTAGACCACACTACGGCAAGGGATTTATTGCGGGCTGTTATAAAATAATTTTTCAGTGATCTTTTTTTTGCCCATACCGTATTGACTTAACAAGCAAACGAATTCAATGCGCTTTATTGGCGGAGAATCACGCTCATAGTGTTCTAAACACAGGATTTAATGATTAAGTTAAGAGCAAAATAATGGAAAATATTCAATCACAAAGCCGCCAAAATCGGTATCATAAGCATATATCGTCCTTCACTGAATCGGCTATGGATATCGACACTAAAGCTCCCTGCGCAAGTGAACCACAAATAGAATTGTTGTCCACATTAATGCTCAAAGTGGCAAATCATAGAGATAGAGCCGCTTTTGGATATTTATTTACTTATTTTATGCCCAAAATCCGAGCGTTCGGTCTACAAAGACTCAATCAACAAGGACTTGCCATGGATCTGGTTCAAGAAACCATGACGAGTGTCTGGACCAAAGCTCATCTCTATAATGCTGACAAAGGTTCAGTTGCCACTTGGGTATTTACCATCATGCGTAATCAGTGCTTCGATATGTTAAGACGAGTCCAACATAATAAGGAAGATGCCTACGGTGATGATATTTGGCCTTTATGCGATACAGCCACGAGTCAAGAAACTCAAATTGATCATAAATTAACAGCCAACCTACTCAAACATTTAGATAATCTTCCCCTTGCACAACGTCAGGTTGTACAAGGTATTTATATGCAGGAACTCACTCAGCAAGAATTGGCTGACGCCCTAGAAGTCCCGATAGGAACAATAAAATCTCGCCTAAGATTGGGGCTAGAAAAGCTGAAAAGCTTTTTGGAGACACCAAATGATTAAGCATCACCCAAATCAACAACTATTGCTTGCCCATGCAAAGGGCGAGTTATCTTTATCAATGGCTATTGCCGTTTCAGCCCATTGTGCGCTGTGTGATACCTGTAAAACAGCCGTTGCTCAATACACAAAAGAAGCCGCGTCCCTCGCCTTCAATCAAGAGGAGATAGCCGATACAACAGCAGATAAAGCCGACATCAGTGCTCACAGTATTGCATTCATGGAATACGATGTTCCTGAAGAGTTGCAAACCATGTTAGCGCAAATACTTTGTCAACCAGAGTCAACGACGACTCCAAGTTATGAACCTCTTTTCGTCTCGGTAAAAAATCAGCAATACTCAGTACCATCAGTATTTCGCCAACATCTTGATTATCCTTGGCAACAGTTAGGCAAAGTTAGCCGCATGCGTTTCGATTTAGATGAGATGAATACACGCGCAAGCCTATTACATATTGATGCATTAGGGGAAATTCCACAGCATACACACAAAGGCTATGAACTCACCCTCCTACTTGCCGGAGAATTTAGTGATATTAATGGCCACTATGTTCCTGGTGACTTTATTATGCTAGACCAGCATACTAAACATGCACCTAAAACACTCGAGGGGTGCTTATGTTACACAGTGCTAGATGCGCCTCTGCACTTCACTAAAGGATTGAGCAAGTTATTAAACCCCATTGGCGAACTCATTTATTGACCATATCAAAAATTCAAGCGTCAACTTAACCACAACATACAACGCCTAAGTTAAGTTAGTGAAACCTCCATTAAAATGCTCTATTTTGATGGAGGTTATCGTAAAACAGTTGCAAATAATGGGCGCGACAACCACACCAAAAAGCAACGTAAATTCAACAAAAAAGCAAGGGTATTAAAATTAAATGATAAATAACTTGCGTAAGTCGTTTTTCCTGATACACTTCGCCTCGTTTTGAGATTCACCTTGTTGTTCTTTTTAATCCAGTTTGATAAATATTTAATCAAATCTTGATCCTCACAAAGAAAGCCTACTACAAGCAAAACCCCATAAACTTAATTAATTGATAGTTACATATACATGATTAGGTGTATTGAACTTATTAAACCTTATGCTGTCATAGTCTTGTCATCAAGCTATGTTTAACTGGTTTAATTGAGTTAATCCATTGACATAATCGATGACGTGTATTAATTATCGATAAAACATCTCTTGATTAATGAATCAGAGATGGGGTAACCTCGATACTCACTAGAACCATCTTTTGCACTTAATGCTAAGGATATTTTATTGTTAAAACTCTCTCACCCAAGGGTGAATTAAAACAGAAGGAGTGTGGCATATGTCATACAAAATTAATGGACATGAAATTACAGTGAACTTCCCTGTAGATTCAATCTCAGTAAATAAAACCTCAATTGCTTTTACTGATCGTCAAGGTAAAAACAGACAGACTTTTTCTAAACGCACAGAAGCCATCAGCTTTATGAAATGGTTATTGTCCGCGAATAAATAAGTCAAAAGTCAGTAAAACTGATAAGTTAAAAATTAATACCGCAGTACCCGTTTACTCAAGTGTATTTAATCGGTTTCCATTATCTTCGCAGTACCGAGCACTTTAAGTAAACTGATAGCCGAATGTCACGAACACGCTATCCTTTTTACGTCATTATGACGAACGCATTTGGTTCAGGCTGTATCTCTCTCACACAGATACCTGCCGAACCAAATGAGTCAAATCCAGCGTCAGATCACCTCTTTCCATTGCAGTATCCGCTAATATTCATACACATGAATACTGTTCAGCACATCATCTATGCCAAAACCCAATACTCAAATTGCCATGCAAACCTTGATAAACCAGATCAAAGAGACTATCCCACTCAATTTAGAAGAAGCACAACTGTGCCAGGGACAATGTTTAGGTTGTTCGAAGAAGATGCTGGAAATGTTAGATGCCGAAATCAGTTATTGGCAATTTAGTGAGGTTACGCCTAGCCTAAAAGATTTAAAAAACCTCGAAAATATTGGCCGTCGTACCTATAAAATTCTTAAACGAAACCAGTTGCTGTCTTAATCACTTCTATTTGCATTTTACTATTAATGGGGAGTTTTACTTACACGGCTTAAAATAAATGTAAAACTTAACTGACAATATGACCCTAATAGAAATCACATTGCCAGTTTTATCTTCGCTATTATCGATAGCCGTTAAAAATCAAAAATCGATAGGCTCAACTTCTAGACTCTGCCAACCTTGCGCGAATATCTGCCAAAGAATATTCCGTTAATAGTTCACCATCGGCAAATACAGGAACAAACTCGCAATTGTTAACATCTTGCCAGCTGGCTTGATCTTTAAGATAAAATTGACCCTGCTCATCTTTAAATACCGCCACTAAACCCTTAGCGGATTTTTTAGTGCCATCATCTGTTTTAGGATCTTTAAATATTTCTCTGTCTTTGCCATCCACTTTCGCAAAGGTTGCTTTCACCGCGTAACCGTCAGTATCTCGGGTCACGTGTTGATAGGTAAAACTGCCAATCCCAAACACAATATTGGTTGACGCAAAACCTTTGGCCTTCAAACCGGCACAAATGGCTTCAGCACGTTCAATCGTAATTGAATCGCCATAAATCAGTCCTACATGGCTATCGAGTAATTTGTAACCTTTGGCAGTTGTGCTGCCCCCAAAGACATCCCACAAACACTCGATAGCGCCTTTATACTCAGGGCTTCCCACTGGTGCTTGTGGATCGCCACAAATGATCTTCACAGGACAACCGGTATCAGGCCTAAACACCACTTTGCCATCGCGGGCAAGAATGCGGTCTTTTAACGCTAAGGTGAACTCTGTCATCACCTGCCAAAAATCCCAAGAATCAGAAACGATACTGACAATGCCGCTAGGATAAATATCTTCAATCAAACGTCGGAACGTCTCTAATTCATTCTCCATACCACCCGCGCACATCACACTGTGCTCCGTTGCGGCCACACTGCCACCAACGAGTTCCTTATCACTGTCTGCAAGATAATATTGTTCAAGAAAATCAATCGCAGGAATGGTATCTGTGCCCGTAAAACTGAGTAAATGGGCGGCGCCGCTCATAACAGCAGCCTCTGCACCATACATGCCACGGAAACTAAAATCGTGACCCTGCCAATCAACAAAAGCGATGTCACCATCGGTTTCTAACGCATAAGTCTCAAATATTTTGCGGTATTGCAGCGCGGTAGTGGCGCTGGTACACATACCCCACACATTAGCGGAAAGGATGGTTTCGAGATAATTAGTCAACCAAAAGAACCGCTCATCGGTATTGTACAAAATCAAGCAAGGCACTTTTAATGGATACACTGAGCCTTCAGGTAATGCCATGATTTTAATTGGTAAATAGCCTAAATCATGCAACTCCTCAATATGCTGAGTGCCGACATTATTCGGCCCGAGATAGTTATTGATACGGCGGGAGAATTGGCGAATGACCTGCTCTTTAGGTTGTTGAAAGAAATCACGGTTCCAACTGTCGATCAAGAAATGCTTGATAAAATATTGCAAGCCAAAAAACACCATTTGGTCAGTATAACCACGACGGGATTTACGGGCGGTTAAGTTACTAAAAATCACTTGAGTATTATCGGGATATTGACGACGGTGGTCGACTTTATAGCCATCAATGGCGGTAACGGGATTCAAGTACATAATATTTTCCTTAATGATTCATATAACTCAAAACAGCATGGCAATGGCAGAACTTGCTCAAAATATGTGCAGGGACACCTAAACTATCGGTACAAAATAATCTGTCTATGCCCGCCTCGCGCAGTGCCAACTCGCTGGCCTTATCTTCATAATGTGACACGATCAAAATGACGCTTTGGGCCCCCTTTTGCTTTAATTTGATAGCAAGTTCAATAAAGGTTCTGCCACCTGCGCAAATATCGTCAACGATTAAGCAGGTTTTACCCGACAAGTCATCACAGAACACTTCGGTAGCGATAATATGGCCATTGACCACATCACGATGTTTATCGGCCCTGATCACAGGCATTCCCTGTAACGCTTTAGCTAAGCCGAATACTTTTTTATTCGCCCCCGCATCGGGCGAGACTAACACTAGCTCCCCCGTTAATTGGGCTGCGATCGCGGCAACAAAACTGTGGTTATCTACTACCCGAACTCGGTCTAACAATGCGGCGGTGACATCGCTGTGAGGGTCAAAAACGCTGACAGAAGCATATTGCTGCTGATTAATCAGGCTAGCATAGACTTTTACCGACAAGGCCTCACCGGCATTACACACCCTATCTTGGCGAGCGCCAGGCATATAAGGCAGTAACAGATCGATTTGCTCTGTACCGCTGCGACGCAGTGCATCAGTTAACAACAAGAGCTGCATGATGGAATGATCGCCCCGATAACTGAAAAAGATTGTTACTCGTTTAGCAGGAGTAACAAGTATTTGAACATGGTTTTCCCCCGCACCAAATTGAAATAAACGGTAGTGAGCCTCATCGCTAGCTGCGGGTAACCGATAAAAATCGGCTTGCGAACATTGAGCGTGAGAAGCATCTTGAGACGTTTGAATACGTTGAGACATAGTAACCTCCTGTCTGTGGCAAGATTGCCGAAATTGACGGCGCCCTTGTTGTCTACATGAATAATAGTGTCTTAAAGACATTATTGTGTAAAGTTGATTTTTAGACTATTTCAGACGGAGCAACCTGAAATGTTATGCTTAAATGGCATATAGTGTCTTTTGGACACTATTAGTGGGAAAGACAACTAAGAAGCTACAATATTGGTATCGAGTAATACAAGAACCGGAGACATTAAGGCAAAATTAGTAATTAAACAGCCTTTACTGATTCAAAGTCACCATGAATAAGGCATAAGCAGTCGCCGTTACTCATATTGAGCAAGGCGAATATCTTGCTTAAATCCACATTCACTGTGATCAACATTCTAAATTTCTTAAGAAGCGATACGATGCGGTATTGGGTTTCAAGCGGTATAAATTAGCAGGACGACCCCGTTCGGTGCGCTTTAATCCCGTATCGATCAATAAATCAGCCTGTTCAACCCGCCGACGAAAAGATTTACCTTGGATAGGCTTACCCAGTAGAACCTCATGTACATGCTGCAATTCTGGCAAGGTAAAAGGTTCAGACAGTGCAAATCCTGGCACTAAAGAATATAAGGCTTTTTGTGTTAAGCGTTCCCGCGCTTGCTCGATTAACTGCAGATGATCAAACGCCAAGGGCATCTGCAACACATCCGCTAATGGCCACCACTTAACATCACTCACTGAATCAATCTGGATTTGGCAGGCTTGATAACTCATCAAGGCGGTATAACATACAGTCACAGACCAGCCTCTTATATCACGACTACTATTACCCACAGTGCATAGCTGCTCAATATAAGGTGGCACTACTGCGGTTTTCTCATGCAGTTTACGTAATACAGTTTGCTCAAGGGATTGATCGCAATTTTCATCGATAAAACCACCAGGTAATCCCCATAAACCTAAAAATGGATGATTTGAGCGTTGTACTAGGAGTACTTTAAGTTGCTGATCGTGATAGGTAAACAATACAGCATCCACTGTCAGTAGCTGAGCTTTAAAAACCTTAGGATCGTAATTGGCGAGATATTCCGCTTCAGTCATTGATATTCCCCATCGTTCCAAATCATCAGCTTAACTTAGCATTACACAGCTTCAAACATATTATGTCTTAGCGTCACTAAGTCAATGATCAGAGGCGCAGGATGAGCCACTTCGCCCAAATTTACGCTGATAACGTGGCAACATGGTATCGTTCCCGAGTAAGCCACCTTGGTGAATATACATCACTGGACGAGAGCCTCCGCCTTGTAAATATTCCTCAAGCACAATAAAACCTAAGGGATCGTAGAGTAATTCAAACTGCACGCCTGAGGCGCAGACCCGCTGCCACATGGCATAAAATTCCGGATAAAGTTTACCAAAATGATATTTCTTGCCGACATTAACAATCTGTGGATGCTCACTGGTATTGGAATTAAGTAAGGAAAATTGCAAGCGCAAATAATCATCGCCACCGACAACGGCACAAGTCACGACGCGAATATCCGTTTGCTGACGGATAAAATACTGATTTAAAAATAACGCAGTCGTTCCAGTCCCCGAAGGTAAAAACACCGTTAAATCAACCAATCTATTCGCCTTCGCAAACTGTATTACCTCTTGCGCCAATCTATTCACCCCATATTCGGCGTAAGCACAGCGACCACCCTCTGGGATAAAAAGCGCCGTCGGCTCATTCACGAGTACTTGAGCCTCGATATAATCTTGGCAACTCAGTCGCACGTCGCCCACTTGCACAGTAGGCTCAGGACTAGCATTAAGATTTGACAAAACGTGAGGTTCAGATTGCGGCTGAGTGCACGCCTGCTTTTGTGCTATTAACACACTTAAATCGATAATATTGGCGCCATTCGCTAAAGCGGCAGCGTAATTGCCCGTAGGATGTTTAACCACTTGACTGGCAATATGATCTACATAAAAATCACACTGCCAACCTTTCATCTTCGCTAATGTTGACAATGAATACAGTGAGTTAGCCAATGGCGAGCCGTGACCTATCACCTTGCTGATGCCTGCAAACTCATGATCTAAAAAATAGCCGAATTTGCGAGCTTTATTGCCACTAAACGCCGGATGCAGTAAATCATCACGTTTTAGGAAAATGTCTCTGCCAGCAAAGGCAAACGTATCAACAGGGGAATTTGCAAACATCAAGCGACTCAAGCAATTAAATTCTCTGGCTTTTAAACCAGTTAAGGGAATAGTGAGTGTAACTCCAACTTTCCTGTTACGCCCTTAAGAAATTATCAATTTGGCGAAAAACTAGTGAAAATGACACATGAATCTCGAATGCATAAATTTAACCAATTGATTATTAATAATTTAAATAATTGGCATAGTTATCGCTTAGACATTGACATAAATTCAATTTATCGAAGCTAACGATAAAGGCTAACAGGGTAAACATAAGGAGTTTTCAATGGCTGTATTACGCTTAATATTCAACATAGCTTGGTTTGTTCTCGGCGGATTTGTGATGGGACTCGCTTGGTGGCTCGCAGGTATCCTGTGTTTTATCAGTATCATTGGTATTCCCTTCGGCCGCGCCTGTTTTGTTATCGGCGAAATGACCTTTTGGCCCTTCGGCCAAGAACAAATGAACCGTCGCCACTTAACTGGGCGTGAAGACTTGGGCACAGGTGCATTAGGCATGGTAGGAAATATCATTTGGTTCTTACTGTTTGGGATCTGGTTAGCCATAGGGCATTTGGTCCACGCCTTAGCCTGTTTTGTGACGATTATCGGTATTCCCTTTGGGATACAGCATCTTAAGTTGGCTTTACTCAGCCTCACACCAATAGGCCAAACTATCGTCGCCAAAGCCTAAACTCAATGAGTCAAGCTGCATCCATTACACTGGCAGCACCGTATTATCAGGTGTCTGTCAGTTGGATTTTTCATAAACACTTTTTGACAATGTGTTATTCAATCGCCACTACTTCATCTAACCAGACTCTAGCTCGATCCCGCTCATTCATAGCAAAAATCTTAACCGGGCAAGGCAACATAAACGCTAAAGCATTTACCATTGCATCGAGCTTTTCCATATCAGCAATCATCACTACACGGGAAAAATCGCTTAAATGAAATAAGCTGAGCATGGCATCATCCCAAAGGGCCCCCACCGATATCCCTTCAAACTCAGGGCTAAACTCATACCACAATCGTATTGTGGCATGATCTTGAAGTTTTGCTTCAATTGAAGGTAATAGTTGGGATTCAATATCGAGATGATTAATCCACCCAGACGCAATAACAGTAATAATATTGTCGGCATCGCTAGAAGAAATTGTCAGCATGTCTCACCTTTTCAATACACCCAACATCCCATTTTCAGCATCAACTAAAAACTCATAAATATGGGATATAGTTGCACAGAAAACAAAAGAAACTAACCCTTTTGTTTTCTCTATCGAAATAAAAAGCAATTTATGCCTGTAACTGAAACATGCTCAGAACTAATTAAACAACCACATCATGCAAATAAGTTTGGGCCCATGCAATTGCTTGACCGCGGCTTGAAACCCCGATCTTACGGAACACTCTATACAAATGAGTTTTTATGGTACTTTCACTAACAAATAACTGATTTGCAATGTCTAAGTTTGTGCTGCCAGAGAGTAAGGCCTGTAATACTTCGCGCTCACGGATGGTTAGCGGTTCAGTATCCTCAAATAAGCCAAAATCATCATTGACGCCATTAATCAGTTGCATTGGAATGACCCTATGCCCTCTTAGGATATTGGAGAGCCCTAAACTGATTTCAGCTATACCAGCATCAAGATAAAATACCCCCGCAGTTGTCGCCGATTGTGTTAAAAAACGCGCATCAACTTGCTTTGGAAATTGGATATAAACCACTCGAACACTAGGGTGCTCACGCGCAAGTGATCGCTGAAATTGATAGGCTTTTTGTAGATCAACTGTCGCTAAGTCAATCACGACCATAGAGGCTTGGTTATCTTTGATGTGCTCAAGCATTACATCGGGATTAACTGGTGAAAGTTTAACCAAAAACTCCTGTGGCCAACGCCCTGCAAGTAATTCCACTAATATTTGCGATCGTGACACTACAATCCAATGTAAAATTTTGAACATCCTGCCCACTCCCTGTCTAGTTAACGATTATTCACTTTGAGATAAAGTCTCTCAATACGACTTCAACATCCGTCGAATAGACTTCCAAGTCTATTACTTGCCACGATATTAGCACTAGATAAAACAGAATCAAAAGACTTACGAGAAAAACATTTACCGTACAAAAACCAATATATGTAGGTTTTATTTTTAACATTCTCAAGAAGTAAACTGAATTCAAACTTAAAATAATTTTGCCCAGCTAAGATATGAACGTAATATCAAGACAATACCATTATAAATACTTTCAATATGAAACGATTACATCAACATGACTGACTTTATAACATGTAATATTTAGCTTACACTAAATGGTATACAGCCCTTTTTCTATCTCACGGTTTCAATATTCCATTGATACAATTAGCGCACTGCTAATGTTACCCTTTCCTAAAATGTACTTATTACAGTGTTTAAAATTGAAGTTTCCACAACATTAATATGATTAATACGAAGAAAAGATATAATTGTATTATGTTTGTTAAGATACCAATACGAGACAATGGTATGTACTAGCGGTAACTCACTTATGCTTAAGCCCAAGTTTAAAATTGAATTAACAATCACAAAAATTTAACACAATTCACTCGCTGGGCTTTAACTCGAGATTTGCTAAAAATTATCATCATAAAAAATGCCAGCAAATTGCTGGCATTTTTTGATATAGAACTGATGGCTAACACCAACAGAGCTCGGGTCTATTTTTTCAAAACAGATCCAGATGTACGACCATCATCATGGCAGCTCTCACAAGTAGGTTTTTCACCTACATTCATATCATGTACTTTGTGACAATCTGCACACACTAAACTGCCATCATGCGGTTTATGAACTGCGTCCATCTCAGCAAGAGATCCGTGGCAGCTTTGACACTGTTCAAATTCAAAAGCACCATCAGCGGAAGGTGAACCATCCTTATGGCAACTCTCACATCCACCCGATTCGGCGTGAAAATCTGATAGTTTTTGACCTGCAGCAAATGCGGTTGGCGACAGCGCTAGCGCTGCGAGACTTGCCCCGAAAAGTGCACTTAATAGTTTTTTGCTCACAATAGTATCCTCCAATGGCGATTGTCAGTGGAAGTTCTTGTCAGGGTGACTTCCATCTCGCAACCAAAAATAAATAGCACGACTCGATCTAACTTAGCTAAGGATTAACTAATAAGCAACCCCATTCTAAGTAGCCCACTTTAGCAATATACTCAGGAGTAAAATGTGCGCTGCATCATGTAACCACATGCTTATATAAGAGTTTTACATTTTTAAAACTAGAAATTCACATAACTAGAATTACCTAGCGCGATAATGTGTAATCACCTTGAGTACGCGTACAGCTTGAGTTGCTTGATGTTGTCATAAAGAAGTCCTCTTTATGTCAACGTATTTCAGGACGGGACAGAATGGCAATAAAAAGGAGACCTTATGGTCTCCTTTTTATCACTCTTTACTATATTAGCGGGCTTGTAAAGCCGCAATACGCTTCTCTAATGGTGGATGACTCATCATCATCTCAGCCATTGAACGCTTACCATTAATACCAAATGCTGACATTTGCGCAGGCATTGCAGTGCTCTCTGGGCCTTGGCGTAAACGCTCTAAAGCCGCAATCATCTTATGTTTGCCTGCTAAACGCGCTGCACCTTCATCTGCACGGTATTCGCGAATACGTGAGAAATAAGCAACAATGATTGAAGCCAAAATACCGAACAACATATCTAACACAAATACTACGGCCATATAGGCAAACATACCTAAGCCTTCGCCTTCTTCATCATTACTGGAGACAACATTATTAATAATCCCTGCAACAACACGAGCAGCGAAGATAACAAAGGTGTTCACTACCCCTTGGATCAGTGTCAAAGTTACCATATCACCATTGGCAACATGGCTCACTTCATGGGCTAATACCGCTTCCACTTCATCTTGGCTCATGCCATACAGTAGACCAGTACTCACGGCGACTAATGAATTGTCTTTGCTTGGACCTGTGGCAAATGCATTCATTTCTGGAGACTGATAAATCGCCACCTCTGGCATTTTAATTCCAGCTTGCTGTGCTTGGCGGGCAACCGTCTCAACTAACCAACGTTCAGTGCCATCGCGGGGCATTGTAATCACTTCACAACCCATGGCTTTTTTCGCCATCCATTTTGAAATCGCTAAGCTGATAAAAGCCCCGCCAAATCCAAAAATTGCAGCAAACACCAATAATCCACCCATAGTAGACGTGTTAACGCCCAAAATGGACATCACAATTGAGGCTACTAGCAATACGGCTAGGTTAGTCGCAATTAATAAAAAAATACGCTTCATTTCAGCTCCTTTAGGGCACTAAATATGCCATTTAACTTTGCTCAAAGACATAATATGTCCAAATAATCGAAATTCAAGGGGTAAATACAAAGAGTTTTTATCAGGTTATCCTTTTCGTATATTTCTAGACACTGTCTTTTATGATTCGAGAGTCTAGGGACAGTGTATTAACCAAAACTTAAATCTAAACCTTGCCTATATTACAAGCTAATTCATGTTTATTTCTCTATATTTATCAGGATTAATCTTTGTTAACATACCCATACTTTCTGGGATTTTAGGATTCAAAATGACCATCAACGCCTTACTTCTGAGCAGTTCTCGTGTCGGCGACACTCCCTACTTAGCCCACGCGATTCCTTTTATAAAACCACTCACCACTCAAGCACAAAAATGGATTTTCATTCCCTATGCTGGCGTCAGTATGAGCTACGACACTTATTTAGCATCCGTCGTTATGGGTCTTGCTGAGCTAAACCTCGATATCAGTGGTATACATCAGCATCCAGATCCTTGTCAGGCAATAAAAGATGCTGATGGCATTTTGATTGGGGGAGGCAATACTTTCCACCTATTGCACGAATTGTATCGTTATAATCTTATCAATCTTATTCGTGAAAAAGTCGCTCAAGGTACACCTTATGTTGGCTGGAGCGCAGGCGCGAATGTATCGGGTGCCAGTATCAAAACGACTAACGATATGCCTATCATAGAACCGCCTTCTTTCGATGCACTGAAGATAGTTCCCTTCCAGTTAAATCCCCATTATTCCAATTACCGTACACCTGGACACAATGGTGAAACCCGCGCACAACGCTTGCTCGAATTTACGAAGGTTGAGCCATTAACGCCTGTAATTGCCATTGCCGAAGGCTCTGCTCTTTGGCGTAGAGATAATACCTTAGTACTTCTCGGGGAAAATCCCGCTTATTTATTCTGCGGTGAGCAACAGGAAATGTTAATCCCTATTGGTAGTGATTTATCGCATTTATTGAAATAGATGTAACTCTACAGCATTCTGTCAAAGTGACTATTTTTACGCGTAAATTGTTACAAATCGATTAACATTGAAACAAGAAAATTTAAAAATGTGTGAATTTCGCCCAAATAGATCGCTTTTCAGTGATAATTGAGTACAGATAAAATGCTTGTGCCGCTAAACTATCAACACTTGCTATTGCTGATAGGGTTATTACTGATAGATATTTTAAAATGTAAAAGAAATGCCCCTTGTCTCAATCAATAATAGTCCCATAGTTCATAATAGGTAAGAGTCTACTAAATAAGTACAATAGAGATTAAACGCTAAGATTCAATCGACATCATCTAGGATCATGAAAGTGAGGAGTTTCCATTTTGCGACTGCATTCAACATTTCGTAATTTAACCCACTATTGCCATGGCGCAATAGCAAAGCAAAAATTAACTACATTCACCTTCTGTCTATGGAGTTTTCTTGCCTGTAACATTGTTATCCACCCCGCTCTTGCTGCCAGCAGTGCTGATAATAAAAAAGGCAAAACATTTTCTCATGACACTGTCGTGACGCTTGCAGAGCAACTTGCACAAAAGCCCTTTAAAGAGGCAAAAAAAGCCCCAAAAGAACTGACCGATTTAGATTTTGTAACCTATGGCAAAATTAATTATCAAGAAGATGCAGCCATTTGGGGGGGAAGTCCCACAAAGTTTTCAGTCCAACTATTTGCCCCAGGTTTTTTATACAAAAACCTTGTAGATATTGATGTGGTCGAAAATAGCCATGCTTTTCCAATAGAGCTGACTGAAACCGCCTTTAATGTTCCAAGTGATGCTATTGAAAAATTACTCACACAAGTCGGTCAGTACGCTGGTATACGACTTCATTATCCTATCAATGATGAAGGGATAAAAGATGAATTCATTATGTTCCAGGGCGCCAGTTACTTTCGAGCCCTCTCGAAGGGACAAACCTACGGATTATCCAATCGCGGCCTTGCAATAGATGTCGCGCAGCCTAAAGGTGAAGAATATCCCCTCTTTAAACGCTTTTGGGTAGAACGGCCTTCTAAATATCAAACCGCCATAGTCGTACATGCGCTATTGGATAGTCAAAGTGTGACTGGAGCCTATCGTTTTGGGATTTATCCAGGCTCACCAACTCGAGTGGAGGTTGATGTCACCCTATTTCCTCGTCGTGATATCCAATATGTCGGCCTAGCACCTTTAACCTCAATGTTTTTATATGGTGGGTTAGATTCACCAGATAAACCTGATTATCGCCCCGCGGTGCATAACTCAGAAGGATTACAAATTGATCGTGGTAATGGTGAGCGTTTATGGCGTCCATTAAATAACCCAAATAAATTGCAGATCAGTGCTTTTGGCGATGAAGATATTAAAGGTTTTGGTTTAATACAACGCCATCGTAATTTTGATTATTACCAAGATCTCGAATCAAATTACCATTTACGTCCATCCGCATGGATTGAGCCACTAAACGATTGGGGTAAAGGCCAACTTACCCTGCTAGAAATCCCTTCTAATGCCGAAACCAATGATAATATTGTGGCCTATTGGGAACCAAAGGGAGGTCTGAAAAAAGGTGAACCTTATCGCTATTCCTATCGCATAACGGCTTCAAATGATAGCCCGAATATGGCTTCTAAGGCACGTGTTATTCGTAGCTCAAAAGGACAGAAACAGTCTAAAGGTAAAGAATTACTGATTGATTACAGCAATGTAAAAAGCCAAGATATTGATAAAATTGCAATAGATGCCAGTATCAGTAAAGGTAAAATCCTTTCATCACGTATGGTTGCACATCCAGATATCAATGGTGTACGCGTATTTGTCACTTTTGAACCTGAAAGTACAAATGTAGCAGAACTGAGGATCCAGTTGAAAAAAGACGATAAGCCCATTGCAGCAACATGGTTATACCGCTGGAATAGTGATGACTGGCCATAGTTGCCCCCAATAAAGGTTGGTTGCATCATTGCCTATAACAAACTAGACGTTGAAAGCCAGCATTTGCTGGCTTTTTTATAACATGATAAAAATAATTAAGCCTTTGAATAAAAAGGAAATACAATTTAAAACAATAATAAATACCTTCACATAAATCGAATCAAACCATATAAACAGCCCTGTAGCACGAATAAAAAGATGAATTCTCAGTTCCACTAATTTTCTTTAAATACAGGAACTTTTAATAAAAGCTACATTTACTCACCTTCTAGATAAAGGTAGTATTAAACTCTATTCGCTAAAGATACTTTTAATTAGTAGTGTAACTAATATATTTTCTATCTTTGAATCAAAATGTCAGAGAAAATGCAATGAGACCAATCCAAGTTAACATTGAACACACATTTAAATCTGCAGCATTATCAATCATATTATCTACACTATTACTTTTACTATGCGCCCCATTTATCGGTAGACTTCTTTGGCTTGGATTAGTATTACT
Source organism: Shewanella sp. JNE2 (assembly GCF_023159115.1). Lineage (NCBI taxonomy): Bacteria > Pseudomonadati > Pseudomonadota > Gammaproteobacteria > Alteromonadales > Shewanellaceae > Shewanella > Shewanella sp. JNE2. The sequence goes on from NZ_CP096169.1 coordinate 2,619,675, forward strand.
TTACCATTTCATATGGTTAACTTGAACTATAGTAAATTTTGAATATATCAATCTAAAGATATTAGTATAATTCGTATCAAGAGCTAAAGTATTATTCTAATATCGTTGCCTATGGATTATGTTTTATGTTGCCCCTTTATATTCGGTTAACACTGCTCTTTTCGATAGCATCGGTCTCTAATGCATTCGCAACTAATACCACTTTTAGCGACTATGGGCCATTACGAGTCTATGCTCAGTCACCTGCCCAAGCTGTAAGCTTAACACCTCTGCTACGATCTGGTTTTGCATTACCCCATGGGCAAAAAGAAGTTTACTTATCAGGGACAGCAGCAAGTGTGTGGGCTGAAACCGATGACTACTTTGCCGACTATTATCACAATACCCTGAGTGCAGGCCTGCGATGGCAGTTTAGTGACAAATGGATGCTTGACACAAATTATCAATGGCGTTTTAGCTCGAATAACCACCTCGACTCTGTTACAACGTGGTTTCATGATGCTCTCGGCTTTAATCAAAATGGCCGAGGCGACACACCAAAGCATCAAAATCAAATATATTCAAATGACGGCATTCATTTAACTGACTTTTCAGGTGAGACATTAAATAATGCATTCACTTTTTATTTAAGTTATCAGTTATTTCAGAACGCATGTCACGGTCTCTCGATTGGTGGCAGCCTGTATTACAACACAGTCGATTCAGGTCCTTTTGCAAATGAAAACTTTGAACAAGCAGTACAACTTAATTACAGTTACCGCCAAAATAGACATCACTTTCACTCCACTCTTGGTATTAGTTTTAGGAAAGATGAAGAAGTATTAAGAAATATTCCCTATAATGATAATGCCTTAATGTATGGATTAGGATATGAGTATCAGGTAGATCGTCACGGTTGGTTAATTGAAATTCACCATTATCAGGGTGTGCTTGAAACTGATAATGATTTTTCAAAATCCTCAAATGAAGTATTACTGGGATATAGATACTACTTAGATAATAGCGCAATTGAATTTACTGTAATTGAAAACTTCCTCAACATGGATAATAGTACAGATATTGCATTCACTCTTGGCTATAGCAAAAAACTGTAAATTTAAAAATATTATTGTATTTATTAGTCCCACTCCAAATCCGAGATCCCCCTTATTGCGCTGTACAAAAAGAGTACAGCCACCCATTCTTTCTCGCTAAAATATTTAAATTACATTCAAGGAAATAATACTTGGAATGTAATTTTTTTGTGACCCGCCAGGTGGTTTTAAACAATATCTTAAGGAATAATGACGGGCATCACTAAGTCCGATATTTTTCTGTGACTCAAGTTGCATTTGATTTTTGACACCTATGATTTTTGACACCTATGCACAACCCATTAATTCAGTATCCTCCTCAAGCAAATTAAGGGTACCCCTTTTAATAAGGAAACGCTAATGCAAATAATGGTTATGACTGAGGATTTTTTAGTTACGGTCGCCACCCTATGTTACTACCCAGTAAAACTCGGATTAGTCGCAATAGTACTTTACGTGGTGATACTGGCTGGTAACCAACTCCGAGAATATCTCAATCGTAGACAAGGAGAACGTCCTCTAATTGACACTTTCCGTCATAAATTAGTCCATGTTATCCAAGCTTCCCAACAAAAATATTTAGATCTCGAACTCGAAAAATTAATACAACAAACAGAACATTTAGCCAATACGAATATTGAACGTCTTCGTTTTATCGTCCGTGCCGCACCAGGGATTGGATTGATGGGAACACTTATTCCGATGGGGATTGCGCTCGCCGCCCTTGCACAGGGGAATATGCCTGAAATGGCCGGAATGATGGTTAACGCATTTAATTCTGCCATTGTTGGATTAGGAACAGGCGTCATTGCTTTTGCGCTAGCGTTAGTCAAAGAAAGCTGGATAAATAACGACAAGAATGAAATACGTTACCTTGCGGAACTAGCATTGATCGACCACACATCAATTTGTTCGCAAACGACCCTCAATTCAAATCCACTCAATGAAGCGCATGCAATAGAGGGCTCACTATGAGTCTGAAATTTATGCGAAAGAACACGTTAACTTCTCACCGTGAAGATATAGACCCCTTAGCGGGTATCGCTAACTTATTTGATGCCAGTATTGTTGTGATTGTCAGCATGATGATCGCACTCTTTACCACTTTTAATTTGCTTGGGCTAATGGATGAAAAATCCCAAGTGACTATTACAACTAAAAATGCCCAAGGAGAAATGCAAATTGTCACCAAACAAGGGGCAGAAATAAAAGTGCAAAAAGTAACCAAGACTGAATTGAGTGGTGAAGGTGTAAGGCTAGGTACCGCCTTTCAACTAGATGATGGCCGAGTGGTATATGTTCCAGACTAAATATTATAAAACATCATTTACTCTATTCCTTTGTGTGTTTTTGCTGTTCGTTACTCAACTTGCATGGGCTAAAACGACGCGTGTCAGTTTATTACTGGGTGATAGCTCACTACGACAATCCTCCTCAGTGATAAAAGATATTTACTCAGAATTTGATCTAATCACGGATACTGATATTCGTATTTACTCGAGCACTAAGCTAAACGAGCAAGATTTAAGTCATCTTCGCCAATCAGATTTAATTATCATACAAACGATTGGAAGAAATCTAATAAACCGTGTGCAGCTCGATCTACAACAGGCAATGAATAATGGTGCCAAAGTATATGCGTTTGGCACTAGTATTAATGAAACCGATAAAAATGCTGGCATTATTGAGGATCCTCAAGTCCAACAGTATTTTGTCAATGCTGGAGCAAATAATATCCGTAATGGATTGCTTTACGCACTTAATCAAATAGGAGTTAATCTGCCCTATCAGCCACCTGAAACTGTACCTGAAATAGGTTTATATCATGCAGGTACGGGAACGATTTATGCTGATTTTGATCGTTTTAAGCAAGATTATCATCAATACAAACCTGGTAAACCTTGGGTTGGATTTGTGGTTTATCAAAGCAATATTATTGCAGGCAGTACCTCCCATATTGATGCTGTCATTAACGCTCTGGAGAATCGGGACCTAAACGTGATGACAGTATTTGGTTATCCTGCACAACTTCCCATCGAGCGCTATTTTTTCGATGACCAAGGCCATTCAAGGGTAGAAGTCATTATTGCTGCAAGCATAAAAATTGGCGTCACTCCAGAGATCCTGACACCATTATTTCAACGCCTCAATGTCCCGGTGATAAATGCTATTTCACTGTTTTCAACATCAATCGAGGAATGGGAGGCTTCATCGGTTGGGATGGATATTACCGAACGCTCTTGGCAATTAGCCATGCCGGAAATGGCCGGGTTAATACAACCTACCGTATATGCTGCTAAACAGATGATACAAGATCCTCTAACTGGTATGACTTATATAGAAGAGCAGCCCATACCAGAACGCGTTGCCATGTTGGCAAACAGAGTCAAACGATGGGTAACCTTGCGTCAAAAACCTAATTCAGAAAAGCGCATTTTTTTGCAGTATTTTAATTTTCCTCCTGGACGAGACAATGTTGGTGCCGCATACCTTAATGTGTTGCCGCAAAGCATTTGGCAAGTGGTTAAACGCCTCGAGCAAGAAGGATATCAGACCCAAAACCTGCCTCAGGATCCAGCCCTATTACGTGAAGACATTCTCAAATATGGTGCCAATCTCCCCAATTGGGAGCAATCACAAATTGATACTCTCGCCGCCTCAGGTGAACCCGTACTTTTACCAATATCGACCTATCAACAATGGTTTTCAGCATTACCACAGTCAGCACAGGAAATGGTAACAAATACTTGGGGAAGTCCAGAAGAAAGTAACACCATGACCTATAAAGACAGTGCAGGAATGGCATACTTTGTTTTACCTGTACGCCGCTATGGTAATGTCCTACTTGGACCACAGCCCTCCAGAGGGAAAACTGAAAATCCTGAAAAACTCTATCACGACCTAAAATTTCCACCATCACATCAATATATTGCGTTTTACCTTTGGCTGCACAACGTTTTTAAAGCCGATGCCATGTTTCAATTTGGCACACACGGCACCCATGAATGGCTTCCTGGCCGAGAAGCGGGTATGAGCATTACCGATGCACCCGAATATCTCATTCGAGATCTGCCAAACTTTTATAGTTTTATCATGGATAATGCCGGAGAAGGTACCATTGCAATGCGTCGTGGTATGGGCATTATGATCACCCATTTAACCCCTCCCATGGATCGAACCGCCTTAAACCCTGAGCTACAAACCCTGAAAGAACTGATCGAAAGTTACCAGCGTGCGCGGCAACAAAACCCACAATTAACAGAATCACAAATTAAAGAAATTGAGCTACAGGCAGAAAAACTCGGAATTTTACAAGACTTGGGTAAAACCCCCACTGCAATCGGCGCAAACACATCGACATTAATCACTCAGGAGAATGAGCCATCCCATCAACTCGTTGAGGATATTCATCATTATCTTGAAGAAATCTCAGACCGTATTAATCCGATGGGACTGCATAGCTTTGGAGTGTCTCCAAGTGCAGACCAAATCCAAAAAACGGCGCAAGCGATTCTATCAATTGAGCCTTCACTGGATAAACAGCAGTACAAACAACGCATAGCACAATTAACGTCAGCTATTTCATCTAGCGCTAAACAAGAACTCGATGCTCTTATTGCTGGTTTTTCAGGCCAGTACATTCCAGCAGGCGTAGGGGGGGATCCATTGCGTAATCCCGATGCGTTACCCACTGGACGCAATTTTTACTCCTTTGACCCACGCCGTATCCCTACGAAAGCAACCTATGAAATAGGTAAAAAGCTCGCCAATCAACTCATTGAGGACTATCGACAACGCCATAACGAATACCCTAAAAAGTTAACCTTTACCCTTTGGGGCGTTGAAACTATGCGTAATGAAGGAGTTCAAGAAGCGCAGATCATGTATTTGCTCGGTATACGCCCTCGCTATGATGAAAGAGGTATAGTGCGCGGCGTTGAAGCCATATCGCGTGAAGAATTAGGCAGACCTCGAATTGATGTCACAGTGATCCCATCCGGATTACATCGGGATCTCTTTGCTAATGTGGTTACCTTACTAGACCAAGCTTTTACGCTTGCCCAAGCACAGGATGAGCCAGATAACCAACTACGTATCAATACGATAAAAACACAAGCTATGCTTGAAGCCAAAGGCGTTGAAACCACCTTAGCCACCAGAATGGCCTCGGTTAGGCTATTTTCCGTTCCCTCTGGAGCCTATGGCACAAACTTGGAAAGCGCGATAGATCGTTCTGATACTTGGGATAACGAGCAGACGCTGACAGAGATGTACTTTAATCGAATGAGCCATCTCTATGGACAAGGCTTTTGGGGAGAATCTGGAGATACGGCTGAAACGGGTAAATCCTCCCAAGTTGGGCAAATACTACTCAAAAATGCCTTATCGGGAACCGCCATCACTGTTCATGCACGCTCTAGTCATGTATTTCAAGTCCTTGATGGCGACGATCCCTTTGCATCCTTTGGCGGCGTATCCATGGCCGTCAGAGCCGTAGATGGCAAAAGCCCCGAGGTGATGATAAGTAACCTTGCGGATCCGAACCAAGCTCAACAAGAAACCCTAGAACGGTTTATGGGGCGCGAATTACGCTCTCGCTACCTAAATCCAGAATGGATAAAAGCAATGCAAGCAGAGGGCTATGCTGGCGCTAAGTTCATTAATAGTGTGGTGCAGAATATGTGGGGATGGCAGGTCACAGTGCCAGACGCCGTGGATGCAAGCAAGTGGGATGAGATGTACCAAACCTATGTACAGGATCGCTATCAATTAGATATGGAACAATTTTTCCGTGATTCTGAAAATTTAGGGGCATACCAAATGATGATGTCCCGTATGCTGGAGGCCGTCCGAAAAGGCTATTGGCAAGCGGATGCAAAAACCATTCAAGATCTGAGTGAGCGCATCACCCAACTGGCAGAAGAGCAAGGCGTCTATTGTGACGACCAAGGATGTGAAGATCCCATATTAGCAAAGCTGATCCAGGCAAAATTAGTGGCAGCCCCTAAATTAGCACCGCAGCCAATGATGCCAGCGCCCCCAATTTCGCCAAGCAAAGCATCACCTGAAACGCTCAAAAAGCCGAATGAGGCAACACAAGCCATCCAAGGATATGCCATCGAAGAAGTCAATTTGACACATCCAACTGACCAGCAAAATACCTCAGTTTGGTTTCATTGGCTTAGCTACCTGTTGCTGTGCTTAGCCTTTATCTTTGGTTTCAACCGATCCCCGAAAGCAATTAATCCATAATACGCGTGGAGATAATAATGATGTATCTAGGCCGCAGCCCCCATATTCCTTATCCTTTAAGTGTACTCGTGCTAACACTCTTTCTTGCTACCACGGGTATGCAAGCACAAGCATCAACCACAAAAGAGACCGATGAAATGGAGATCATCGTCGTTTCAGCAACACGTACTGCGCAGGATATTAAATCCTCCCCTTCCGCCATCAATGTGATCACGGAAGAAGATATCCAAGGAATGACACTCTTTACCATTGATGAAGCCTTAGGAAAAACTGCAGGTGTAATGGACCGACGTACTAAAGGATTTATGGAAACCACTCCATCGCTCACGATACGGGGATTGAGTAATGCGCGAGATACATTAGTGCTAGTCGATGGTGTTCCCCAAAATGATTCCCGCAATGGGCAAGTCAACTGGACGATGATTGATAGTGAAAATGTGCAGCAAATTGAAGTTGTACGAGGCCCCTTTTCTAGCCTTTATGGTGGTAATGCTATTGGCGGTGTCGTCAATATTTTTACCAAAGTCCCCGAAGAAAACAGTTTTTCAATGAAAATGGGGATAGGCGGTCCAGCTGATAGTATCGCTCCTGAAAATTTTAGCGATCAAGCCTTACAGGGTACCTTAAAAATACTGGATTCCGTTACATTAGGCGCAAACTACCGCAAGCGTGAAACCGATGGTTATCCAACAACCCATGTAAATGCGTCCGATGCTGTTATTGATAAACTTCCCGAAGGCGTTACAGGTTGGGTCCCCTACACAACTAACGTCGGTGGAAAAAGCAATCTTATTGGTGATATGGGAGATAACTGGTTCAATGATGAAACCTACGGCCTTCGATTAACTTACACCCCATCAGATGATACTCGTCTAAACCTTAGCTACGCTAACTCAGACTCAGTATATGGTTATGATCAGCCCCATAGCCTACTACGCACCACCGAAGTCACAGAATCAGGCAAGGTCGATAGCATTCCAACCTATAGCAATATCCCCATGACGACTTGGCTAAATGGTACGTTATTTGCTCGAGGGGGAAGTACAACGCAAACCAATACAGGGTTAAATTTGAGTACAAGCTGGGATCAAATCAATTTACACATCTCCGCTGGGCATATTAGTAAAGAGACTACGACAATTATTGCAGGACTCACCACCGCCAATGCTGGACATGCCCCCATAAATCCGGTCACCTTTGAGGGTGGCGATGGTCGGCTAGCACCTGCAACTGAAAGCACCAGAAAAAGCATTGATGTTCAGCTAGATATGCCCCTAAGTGATAACCATACGCTAGTGCTAGGAGTCGCTGCAAACGAAGGGGATGTCACTGAAGAGCGTTGGAGCTTAAGCAATTGGACAGATCCAACGTCCAAAGTATTTATGTCGGCGGACACCACAGCCAAAGACCAAATACGTTCTTTTTATGTCCAAGATGCTTGGCAACTGAATGATAAATTCACTGCCTATATCGGTGCCAGACAAGATTGGTGGAAAATGCGCGGTGGAGAATCTCACTCCTATACTCAAGCAGGTGGAACCGGCAGTATTACCTATGACAAGGTAACAGACTCCCCTATCAGTCCTAAAATATCAATGGTTTATAAACCCAGTACCAATACCAGTTACCGCGCCTCTCTAGGCAAAGCTTTTCGAGCGCCCAATTTGTACGAGTTTTTTGGTACTGCAAACCTAGGAGGAAATATCTATGTCGGTAACCCTGATTTAAAACCAGAGACTTTGGTGTCATGGGAGTTGGGGGTTGACCACAGCTTTCAAAATAATATCAATGCGATAGCGACGATTTACCGTTCCGAGATTGATGATCGAATAGCAACTCAAACGGTTGATGGTATTAGCATGCCTCAAAACGTCGCTGAGGCAAAAATTCAAGGAGTCGAGTTAGAACTCAAAGGCACATGGCACTACGGTTTAGGCTGGTCAGCCAACTACACTTATACGGACAGTGAAGTCACCCAAGACCCCAATCCGAATGTTGTCGGTAAAGCACTCCCCCATACCCCAAAAAATATGTACAACTTGAACCTGAATTGGCGCCAAGGCGATTGGTATATCACTGCAAACCATAGCTATCAAAGTAAGCGATTTACGAATGTAACCAATACGGATGTCGTGACTCACGTGCCAGGCTCAACAGACTCCTTTATGTTAACCGATGTAAAAACCACTTATTTTGTTTCCGACAACATCACAGCTTCATTAGGGATCAATAACTTATTCAATGAACAATACAACCAGTTTTATATCAGTCCGGGGCGTTTTTGGTTTGCAGAATTACGTCTAAGTTATTAGGCTTATCTTAATTTTCATACTGTTAGCAAAGGGTCAGGTGTGACCTTTTGCTAAATACAGCTCGCATAACACTAAAAGCAACATGCCGAGCTACTCCGGTTAGTGAGCTTCAGGAATAACCCGCTTTAGTAATGCTTCACAATGTAAAAAATTCGCCGCATTGTCAGCCGAGGGCTCATCGAGAAATGGCACACAACCGAGGAAAGGTGCAGTCATCATCTCTTTAAGACTCGTCAGATTCTCCTCAAACATACTCATGTTCGGATCGACACTATTCGCGACCCAACCTGCAATCTTAAGCCCATCGGCCAATATCGCCTCTTGAGTCAGCAATGCATGATTTAAGCAACCGAGTTTCATGCCAACCACGAGTATCACAGGCAGTTCTAATCTCTGTACGACTTCCGAAAGATACCTGCCATCACCTAAGGGTAAACGCCAGCCACCCGCGCCCTCAATCAAGCAAAAATCCGCTTGAGCAAATGCCACTAAATCTAAACTTTCAATAATAACTTCAGGCGCTAAACTCACACCCACTTGGGCGGCGGCAATGTGCGGTGCAATCGCAGGTTCGAAGGTAAATGGGTTAATGACGGGATATGCAAGTTTTAGTGACGATGACGTCATCAACTGTAACGCATCGGCATTACGCAATCCTTCAGAGGTTTGCGTGCAACCAGAGGCAATAGGCTTAACACCTAAAGTCAACATAGTATTAGCCGCAAGGATACTCACAGCGGAGTCAGCATGGGCGATATTACCTAAACGATTTACTGCGGTTAATAATGCCGACGAAACCAAGGTCTTACCGCTGTCGGTATCTGTTCCTGTTACAAAAAACATATTAGATCCTTTATTAAACTACCCCGTTATCCGATTCGGTTAACCTAATCGACGCGCACGAATTTGTGCAATTTGATAAGTCAGAGGTAAGCCTTGCGGTTGGCGCAACATTTCAGCATGTAAGATGAGATCCTGCCAATCTTTGCGGCCGCGAAGCTTAAGTATTTCACCATGTGGCAATGCGCTAACACGGTAAGATTGAACAGAAGCGCCAACCCCTTTAATGGAATAAAGCAGTGCTTTAAGTGTGTCAAAATGCACTGTCATTGGGACTAATGTAACCTTGGATAGTTGCCATTTCTCAGAATCAAAAGCACCGATTAACTCATCCATAGGAGAAAAAGCATTGACTCGTAGGCCTAATGCTGACAATTCATTAAGGCTACCATCGGCAACAATCGCCAAATGGCATTCACCACTTGGCCTTAGCACCCGCGCCATTTCGGCAACCACAGCCGAAAAATCCGCACACCATTGCAACGCAAGATTGGAATAAATGTTATCCATAGTACCCTCACCCAAAGGTAATTGCGCGGCATCAGCACAAATACTTTGGTAATGAGGATAAGTCTGTTTCAGTTTTTTCAGCATCCCCAAGGCAATATCTAGAGCAAAAACCTTCGGCTTAGAGATTGCCGCTTGTGGAAATTCAAACCGAGTTCCTGGTCCTGCGCCAATATCTAAAAGATTGCCAGTAGCAATAAAACCGTCCAGTAAACTCGCGGCACTCAGTCGCTGTAACTTGTTATGATCTTGATAGTGATGGGCGGCAGCGGAAAAACGCTCCGCAATCGACGGAACTTGGATATCCCCTGCATAGCTAAGCTCACTCGACTTGATTTGGTTCATAACAACTCACATTCTGTTTTTACAATCTGCATTCACTCACGATACTCATATTGGTACAGTCCAAAGTCAGCATGAATAATGGACTTTTGTCATAAACGACAAAGAAACGGCATAAAAGATAACATCGCTCAAACGAGATTACTCTGGACGTTCACGCTCGCTGACCGAAGGCAGATGAGCATTATCCAGCACCTGAGCGAGCACATTGACACAGTAGGCAATATCACTGGCACTATGGGATGCCGTTAACGTAATGCGAAGCCGCGCGGATCCAACAGGCACTGTGGGCGGACGAATCGCCCCAACCCAAATCCCTCTCTCCTTTAGCGCACTTGAAATCCTTAAAGTTTGCTGGGAATCGCCAATGATCACTGGCTGAATAGCGGTATCTGAACCGAGTAACGGCACTTTTGCCTCAAGACATAACTGTTTAAATAATTGAATATTTTCAAGAAGCTTTAGCCGCAGTTCAGGGTGTGCAACACAGTGCTCAGTTGCGGCCAATGCCAGCGCTGCATTTACGGGCGAAAGTGCCGTAGAATAAATGTATTCACGGGCATTACTCACCAAAAAGTCGATCAAGGCTTTGCTACCTAAAACCGCAGCACCCTGACAACCTAAAGCCTTACCAAAGGTTACCACTTGCACATCCATAAGTTCGGCAGCTTTGCCCGCATCAAACTCTGGCAGTACACCAAAACCATGGGCATCATCGACTATCAACCAAGTATGATGTTGACGGCAGAGGGTCGATAATGCGGCGAGCTGCGCACAGTCTCCATCCATACTAAATACACTTTCGGTGATAAGCGCCGATGCAGAGTTACGGCTAAGGAGCCGCTCGGCGCTCTCGAGGCAATTATGTAGGAAACGCTTAAGATCGGCGCCGCTATCGCATAAACCATCAATAATAGAGGCATGCACTAGCTTATCGGCAACGACTATATCCTGTTTATCAAACAGGGTTTTCATCAAGGCAGTATTTGCACTAAAACCTGAACTAAAGAGCAACGCCGCTTGGTGACCTGTCAGTTCACAGAGCCTTTGCTCAAGGGTAAAATGTGCCTTACTGTAACCTGTCACTAAGGGGGATGCGCCGCTGCCTACCCCATATTGAAGCGCCGCACTGTGCAGCGCTTCAATCAACGCGGGGTTACGGGATAAACCTAAATAATCGTTGCTGCTGAAATTAAGATAGCTCCCCCCCTCGAATAAAAATCGAGGACTTAAATCTCCTATGCTATCAGCGCATAAACTGTCAGTGCATAAGGCGTTGCGTTGTCTCAGCAGTCCTTGCTCAAACAAAGCCTGTTGACGAGCAGCTATTTTCGCATCGAGCTGAAAACTCATTTAATTACAGCGCCGCAGCATCATAGAACTGCGCTGTTGATTTATCTTGATGGGCAGCCGCTTTAGCCAGCACCGCCTGTTCATCATCAAGGGTTGCCACGGCGCCCTGCTCAGGACGCAAACCTAAACGACGGAATAACCCCATATCATCGCTTTCTTCTGGGTTAGGTGTGGTTAGCAATTTGCAACCATAGAAAATCGAATTGGCACCAGCAAAGAAACACATCGCCTGCAGTTCATCACTCATATTTTCGCGACCCGCCGATAAACGCACGCGAGAAAGTGGCATTAAGATACGCGCCACGGCGATAGTACGCACAAATTCGAGTGGGTCGAGATCGTCAAGCTTCTCAAACGGCGTCCCCGCCACTTTGACTAACATATTGATAGGCACTGAATCAGGATGTTGCGGTAAATTAGCCAGTTGTTGCAGTAAACCTGCGCGATCAGTTGCCGTTTCACCCATACCGACAATTCCACCTGAGCACACTTTCATCCCAGATGCGCGTACATGAGTTAATGTATCTAAACGATTTTGATAGGTACGCGTCGTGATCACATCACCGTAATATTCAGGCGAAGTGTCTAAATTGTGGTTGTAATAATCTAGTCCAGCATCTGCTAACTCATTCGCTTGTTCAGCGGATAACATACCAAGCGTCATGCAGGTTTCCATACCTAAGGCTTTGACCTCTTGTACCATTTGCTTAAGGTATGGCATGTCTTTTTCTTTGGGGTTACGCCAAGCTGCACCCATGCAGAAACGGGAAGCTCCCGCGGCTTTCGCACTGCGTGCCTCGGTCAACACGGTTTCCATCGCCAGCAAACGCTCTTTCTCTAGACCTGTATCATAGCGAGCACTCTGCGGGCAATATTTACAATCCTCAGGACAAGCCCCCGTTTTAATTGATAGCAAACGGCTGATCTGCACTTCATTAGGATCGTACACCTCACGGTGAATACTGTGGGCTTTAAATAATAAGTCATTCATCGGTAGCGCAAATAAGGCTTCGATCTCTTCCCGCTTCCAATCATGGCGAACTTGCAACTGCGACATTACACACCTTTTATTATTCTGTCTTTTATCTTGGCTAGGATAACCTCAGCCCTTAAACTGTCAACGCCAACCAGTAAGGCAAGTTTACTACTGATTACTTTACAACCAAAAATGTGAGCTATTATGCGTAATTTACTCGATTTTGACTTTGACAGTGCCCATATTTGGCACCCTTACACCTCCATGACCCACTCTCTTCCGGTTTTTGGCGTGCACAGTGCAAAGGGCTGTGAGTTAGAGTTAATCGATGGTCGTAAACTGATTGACGGCACAAGTTCATGGTGGGCATGCGTCCATGGTTATGCCCATCCCGACATATTGAGTGCGATGGAAAAGCAACTACATCAACTAAGCCATGTGATGTTTGGCGGCATTACCCACGAGCCCGCTATCGCACTGTGTAAAAAGCTCATTGCCATGACCTGTGAGCCGCTAACAAAAGTCTTTTTATGCGACTCTGGCTCCATCGCCGTCGAAGTCGCCATCAAGATGGCTTTGCAATATTGGCAAGGCCAAGAACAACCTCAGAAGCAACGCATTCTGACTGTTAAAAAGGGCTACCACGGCGACACCTTTGCTGCTATGAGTGTCTGCGATCCCGAGGGTGGTATGCACACCATGTTTGGGGATGCTGTGACTAAACAATGCTTTGTCGATGCGCCACAAACCGCTTTTGGCGAAGCATTACAAGCGGATGATTTAACCGCAATGCGTAACACCTTAAGTACGCACCATAATGATATTGCTGCAGTGATTATCGAGCCTATCATGCAAGGCGCGGGCGGTATGCGCTTTTACAGTGCGGAGTATTTAATAGGACTTCGTGCCCTGTGTGATGAATTCAACATCCTATTGATCTTGGATGAAATCGCCACTGGCTTTGGCCGCACGGGTAAACTATTTGCCTATGAACACGCCCAAATCACCCCAGATATCTTATGTTTAGGTAAAGCGCTGACCGGTGGTTATATCAGCTTAGCGGCAACCCTATGTACTGATGAAGTGGCTCAGGGGATAAGCCAATCCCCCGCAGGCGTATTTATGCATGGCCCCACCTTTATGGCTAATCCTCTTGCCTGTGCAGCAGCTTGTGCAAGTCTTGATGTCATTAATCGGAATGAATGGCAGATCCAAGTAGCAGCCATTGAACAGCAAATGCGTACAGAGCTTAAAGATGCAATTGAAATTCCAAGTGTGAAGGCGGTGCGAGTACTCGGTGCCGTGGGAGTACTGGAAATGCATGAGCCAGTCAATACAGCCGCACTGCAACAACAATTTGTCGATTTAGGGGTATGGGTTCGCCCTTTCTCACACCTGATTTATATTATGCCGCCTTATATCATTAATACGACACAATTAAGCCAACTCACTCAAGCAATGAAGCGAGTTGCAGCAACAATTACGCCAGCAAACCCAACTCAAGCTCGCTCAAACAACACTAAGCAATTGATCAGCCATGGCTAGTCTCTAAATAACGATCACTTATTGGCGATGAGCAATGTTGCAATTGCAACCTTGCTCACAATTGTGACGAATAGACTGGTGTTTACGCTGTTTATTTTGCGGGTTAACTGGAAAATTTAGTAAATATGGCAATGCTTATATCGCTCAGTTTAGTTGCCCTTTTTCTAACATTCCCTGTAACTACAAAAGCTGAGGAATAGCTTAAGCCGCGATACAAAGACAAGGAGATCACATGTTAAAACTCGCGAACATCAGCGTTAATCGAAAACTCGCCCTCCCATTATTTGCAGCACTTACGGGCACCTTAATCTTACTGTTTCTTTCAGCTAACGCCCTTAAAAACAATCTGATGACAGAGAGGGAGGCGCGGCTTAATGCCGTCTTAACATTGGCAATGAGCCGTATTCAAGCACTAGCGCAATCACTCCCGATGGAGCAAGCTCAGCAAGCAGCGAAGGAGATGCTGAATGATATGCGCTTTGATGGAGACAACTATATTTTTGTCATTGATGAATCACGACGTGTTGTCGTCCATCCCATCAGAAAAGAGCTGGTTGGACAGCAAATGGGAGATTCGGGCAAGGAAAATTACTGGTTTAAGATGGTCGATCTCGGCCGAAATGGACAACATGGCGTCTTACAATACCAATGGATGACAGCATCTGGGGATGCAGCACAAAAAATGTCACTCGTTATAGGCTTTAAGCCTTGGGGTTGGATTTTAGGGTCAGGAATGTTACTCCAAGATATCGAAGACACTATTTGGCGAGAATATATCATCATGGGAAGTACCACCTTTGTACTTATCCTCTTTATGGCTTGGCTAGGTTATGTGATTAGCCATTCCATTATTCGCTCAGTTGATGATATCAACGAGGCAATGCACGGTATTGCCCAAGGGGATTTAACCATAGAACTCAAAATTTATGGGACGGATGAACTAAGCCAGCTTGCCCAGAACATAAACAAAAGTATGGCAGCGATCCGCAGTGCGCTGAGTGAAGCAAAGGAGCGGATAATGTGGCACAGGCTTCAGCGAGAATAGCCTCAACAGCAGAAGAAACGAACCAAGCGGTTAATAATCAACGGGATCAGCTCGCCCAATTAGCCACTGCAATGAATGAAATGAGCGCGACCATTGCAGATGTTGCTAACAATGCTGAAAACACGGCAAAAGATACCAAAGAAGCAACATGGGAAGCGGGGCTAGGTAACCAAGATGTCCATGCGAGTGTTGATGGTATTCATGCCCTTGCAAAAGAGGTTGAACAGGCAACCTCCCAAGTCAATCAATTAAAAGAAGAGGTGATGCAAATAAGTGAAGTCACCTCTGTGATCAGCGCCATTTCAGAGCAAACCAATTTACTCGCATTAAATGCCGCCATTGAAGCGGCCCGCGCGGGGGAGCAAGGCCGTGGATTTGCTGTCGTTGCAGATGAAGTCAGGCAACTTGCTAGTCGAACGAGGCAATCCACTGAAGAAATTCAAACCACAATTTCACGATTACAGCAGCGGGCCGTCAATGCTGCCAACGCCATGGATGAAAGTCGAGAACTTGCAGAAAAAAGCGTTGAGCAATCGACAAAAGCTGGGAATGATTTATCCTTAATTGTCAACCATATCAAACATGTGAGTGATATGGCCACCCAAATAGCCACCGCTGCCGAAGAACAAAGTGTGGTCGCAGAGGATATGAATCGAAATGTATGTGGTATCAATAATTCCGCATTGGAGGTGTCTGAGTCGGCCACTTATCTTGCGCAAGAAAGTGAGACGTTAGCGGAACTCTCACTGAATTTAAACAGCAAATTAGCAATATTTAAGATTTAACGGTATAAGCAAAAAGCACTGATATTTCAGTGCTTTTTGCTTGTTACTCAGATTGTCAGACTGATTTTACGAGGCTTGAAATCAAGGCTCGCAGTGCTGCTGGCTTAATCATTTTCGCCATATAGTGATAACCACGGCGCTGCACATCCTCAACCAATTCTTTACGGGTATTCGCAGTGATCAAAATACCGGGTAAATCTTGCCCATACAAGGCACGAATACCGTCCATCGCATCGACCCCATTTTGTCCATCATCCAAATGAAAATCCGCTAAGACGATATCTGGTGCTACGCCTTTCAAACCCAGCTTAATTCGGGCTTCTGATAAATTCTTGGCACAGATCACTTCGCACTGCCAACGACTTAATAAACTTTCTAATCCCGCCAAAATCGCCTCCTCATTATCGATGCACAACACCTTAATGCCGGATAAGGGCTGTAATAATGAGGGTAAAGCTTTGATCTGTGGTTGGCGCACGGTTTCACCTAAAGGGACGCGAATCGAAAACACTGAGCCACGGCCGAGTTGTGATGACACATAAATACTGTGCTCTAGCACTTTACTTATCCTATCTGCAATCGCTAATCCTAAACCCAAACCACTCACACTATTACTTTTAGGATTATTTAATCGTTTAAACTCCTTAAAAATCTCTTGGGTTTCACGTTCATCAATGCCACAACCCGTATCTAATACTTGAATTTCAAGTTCGCGCCCCCGATGACGACAACCAAAAAGTACCCGCCCACCACGGGCATAGCGATAGGCATTGGTTAAAAAGTTTTGCAGCACTCGCCTAAGGAGTGACGGATCGGAGTTTACTGTGGCGCTGCAAGGCATCATCTTAAAGCGAATTTGACTATCCCCCGCCATCGCTTCAAATTCGACGGATAATCCATTAAGCAGCTCTGATATTGCAAAATCACGCCGATTTACCTCCACCATCCCCGAATCCAGCTTAGAGATGTCGAGTAAATCGGTTAGGAGTTCACCCGCAATTTTCAGCGAACTATTCACATGGGATAAGGTCGTGCGCGCCTCTCGGTCTAAGTTGGGATATTGGGATAGCGATGCGGTAAATAACCGCGCCGCATTTAAGGGTTGCATCAAATCGTGGCCTACCGCGGCAAGAAAACGACTCTTAGACGCATTCGCCATTTCCTCTTGGGCTTTAGCCTCTAACAGTTCGCTATTTAACATCGCAAGTTCAAAGGTACGTTCCTTAACTCTGCTTTCAAGGGTTTCATTGGCTTCGAGTAAAGCACGTTCCTGCTCACGGTATTGGGTAATATCGGTAAAAGTCATAACAAACCCACCATCTGGCATAGGGTTCCCTTGAATTTTAATAACTTTCCCGTCTTTACGATATCGCTCTGAAGTATGCGGCGTACCATTACGCATATGCTGTACCCGCTTTTCAACCTGTAATTCGATATCCCCTTGCCCGCAATACCCCCGCGCAGCGTTAAAGCGGATCACTTCGCTGATAGGCATTCCCTGCTGCAAAAAACCTTCTGGATATTGATAAAGCTCTACATATTTATAATTCCACGCCACGAGGTTCAGATCGCTATCAATAACACTCATCCCCTCATAGGCATGCTCAATCGCGCCGCGTAGCATATCTTGGCTAAGCATGATTTTTGATGATGCTTCATCGACAAGGCTAAATACTTCATCCAAAGCAAGATCGCGCCCTTGCAGCACAGAATCCATTACCAAAGACGCACTTGAGGCACCAAGGACGCTGGCAAGTAAACGCTCAGTATGAGAAATCAGCGCAGGAGGAGCCGCTTTATGCCAACTATCACTTTTAACCGCATCAGTTGAGAAACGGCTAAAACTCTCATAGGCACGGGTTGGGCTGACAAAGCGACTCGCAAGGATTAATAAATCCTGTTGTGAAATTGGCCCATTCTTTTTATTAGCATTATTTTTGAGTTTACCGGGGCTCACAAAAGCACTGGCCTGAATACGCTCAGCCACCCCTGCCCTAAACCAAATAGAACCCAGTATATAACACGCAATATTGACAAATAACGCCGTTAAGGCATCACGCACATTAGGCTGAATCGCACTGGTCAGTTCAAAATGGGTTGAAATCGGTGCGCCAGAGCTTTGAGTATCTGCCATACCTTGGAGCATCAGATAAAACCATAGGACAAAACCTACGCCTAATCCTAAAAACACACCTGCACGGTTACCATGCTTCCAATAAAGCCCGCCCACAAGTGCAGGGGCTAGCTGGGCAAAAGCACCAAAGGACAACATACCTAAGTGAGATAAAGAGTCACTGTCCGCTAGAGCGAGGTAACTGCAGTAGCCCAAACCAAGGATAATGACGATAGCTAACCGGCGAACATTAAGGAGCATTTGGGAGAATTGGCTAAAATTTTTCTCGCGAATATGCCCAGCGCGTAACATTACCGGCACTAACCATTCATTACTGACCATAACACTGATGGTCACAACGGCCACAATGACCATTCCCGTCGCCGCCGATAAAGTCCCTAGCAAAGCGATAACGGCCAGCAGAGGTTGATCTAATGCGAGTGGCAAATTGATCACATAGGTATCGGCGGCAACTGAATCCCCCAAGATCAATTGACCAGCAAGGGCGAGTGGTCCAACAAATAAGCCAAATAATGCTAAATACAAAGGAAATAACCACCGCCCTTTTGATAAAACGGACTCATCAGCACATTCAACAACCATGACATGGAACTGCCTTGGCATACACAGGAAGGCTGCCATGCCCACTAATAGCTCAGGCATTAAGGCTTCAATACGCGGATTGGGGTTATTGATCAATGATTTGGCACTTGCCTGCTGCCAGATATCACCAAAACCATCGAACACCCCAAAGCTAATGACAATCCCAACTAACAGAAAAGCCGCAAGTTTAACCAAAGACTCAAAGGCAATCGCGAGCATCATGCCGGGATTATGCTCAGTTGCATCTAGTTTTCGGGTACCAAATAAAATGGCAAAAATGGCGAGTAATGCGGTGATCAATAACGAAATGGTGACCCCATCAAGGGGATCGTCTGCGGGTTGAAATAAATTCAGGCTAAACACCATCGCCTTAAGTTGTAAAGCGATGTAAGGCATGATGCCAAACAACGCAATCAAAGTGACGAGAGCGGCAAGGGTTTGGGATTTTCCATAACGTGCGGCAATAAAGTCAGCAACAGAGGTAATATTTTGTGCTTTAGACACAAGTACCATTTTGCGCAACATGCCAAACCCCAGAGTAAAGATCAGGATCGGGCCGATAAAAATGGGTAAAAAAGACCAAAGATCCTTAGCTGATTGCCCTACAGTCCCTAAAAAACTCCATGAGGAGCAATAAACGGCAAGACTAAGGCCATAAATCACAACCTGTAACTTTTTTGTCACCCCACCAAACCAACGCTCGGCTCCCCAAGCCAACAGGAATAAAAGTGATACATAACAAACAGCAATGACGGAAACGACTAAGGTTAAATTCATATTTTGCTCTTTTTTCCCATTATAATGCGATAAATAATGGATGAAATCTAGCCAGATTTTAGAGTGCAACAGACTAAATATAAAGGAAATTTTAACACTAGACCAAGGTCTAATGGAGTTGCCGCCCCCTTGCATACCATACTCAGTCCACGCAATTTTTTTAAAGGGAAGCCCTATGAGCTCGCAGTCTCTCTACAAAGTCTCCGGCAATATCGCTGCCAATGCACTTGTAAATAACGAACAATATAAAACAATGTACCAAGAGTCGATTGTCAACCCAGAGGGTTTCTGGAGAGAGCACGGCAAACGCATTGACTGGATAAAACCCTATACAAAGATCAAAAAAACCTCTTTTGACGATCATAATTTGTCAATTAACTGGTTTTACGATGGCACCCTAAACGCATCAGCTAACTGCCTTGACCGCCACCTTAGCGAACACAGTGATCGTGTTGCCATTATATGGGAAGGTGATAACGCCAATGAACAGCGTAAAATTACCTATGGCGAGCTGTACACTCAAGTGTGTAAGTTTGCTAATGCGCTTCGCAGTCAAGGCGTGCGCCGTGGTGACATAGTCACCATTTACATGCCAATGGTGCCAGAAGCCGCCGTTGCTATGCTTGCTTGCGCACGCATTGGCGCGGTTCATTCAGTCGTATTTGGTGGCTTCTCACCTGACTCTATCGCCTCCCGTGTGATCGATGGCAAATCAAAAGTGGTGATCACCTCTGATGAGGGGATGCGCGGTGGCCGAGCCATTCCACTAAAGCGTAATATCGATGACGCGCTCAATCATCCCGATGTCACTAGCGTAGAAAAAGTCATCGTCCTTAAACGTACAGGTGGCAAAATCGACTGGGTTGAAGGCCGTGATGTTTGGTGGCACAGCTTACTTGAAACCGCATCGGAGCACTGCCAGCCAGAAGAAATGGGCGCCGAAGACCCACTGTTTTTACTCTATACCTCAGGCTCTACCGGTAATCCTAAAGGTGTTTTACATACCACTGGTGGTTACATGGTCTATGCGTCGATGACCCATGAATATGTCTTTGATTATAAAGCCGGAGAAGTGTACTGGTGTACGGCTGATGTAGGTTGGATCACGGGCCACTCATATATGGTTTACGGTCCACTCGCCAATGGTGCCACTGTACTTATCCACGAAGGCGTGCCCAATCATCCAAGCCCCGCTCGACTTGGTGAGATGATTGACCGTCATAAGGTCAATATCCTTTACACCGCACCGACGTTGATCCGTGCATTAATGGCCGAAGGCAAACAGCATTTTGATCAATTCGATGGAAGTACACTGCGGATCATGGGCTCAGTTGGCGAACCTATCAATCCAGAAGCATGGCGTTGGTATCACGAAGTCATTGGTCACGAGCATTGTCCGATTGTCGATACTTGGTGGCAAACCGAGACTGGCGGTATTTTAATAACGCCACTGCCGGGTGCGACGGACACAAAACCGGGATCAGCCACCCGTCCATTCTTTGGCGTACAACCCGCCTTAGTCGACAATATGGGTAACATTTTAGAGGGTGAGAATGAAGGTAACTTAGTCTTACTCGATTCTTGGCCAGGCCAAATGCGGACTGTGTATGGCGACCACGAACGATTCGTGCTGACCTACTTTAAAACCTTCCGCGGCATGTATTTTACCGGTGATGGTGCCCGTCGCGATGAAGACGGTTACTACTGGATCACGGGGCGTGTCGATGACGTCATTAACGTCTCTGGACACCGTTTAGGTACCGCTGAAGTGGAAAGTGCATTGGTATCCCATGAACTGGTTGCTGAAGCCGCTGTTGTGGGCTATCCACACGATATTAAAGGCCAAGGTATCTATGCCTACGTCACGCTAACCCGTGGCACAGAAGAAAGTGAAGAGCTACGCCAGGAACTGCGCCAATGGGTGCGTAAAGAGATTGGTGCATTAGCAACTCCAGACCTCATCCAATGGGCAAGTGGATTACCTAAAACCCGTTCAGGCAAAATTATGCGCCGCTTCCTACGTAAGATTGCTGCTAACGAAGTCACCAATTTAGGTGATGCATCAACCTTAGCCGATCCAGCGGTTATCGAAACCTTGATTGAAACCCGTTTAAATCGTACAGAATAAACCAATGTACGCGCGCTTAATCTAGTTTGGTGTGGATTAAGCGCATCCATCTAAGTTGTCACTTTCAGTAAGATGAAACCCTGTTGAGAAAGAGCCCGATTGCCCCTTTCTCTTGCTTGCCCCTCCAACCAAGGGGCATTTTTTTTGATGACTGTGCTAAACTTGTCGCCTCATTTTGGTCGATATAGATCTTTTATCAGCGTGCCAGTTAACCTCCGAGACTATCAACAGCAAGCAGTCGATGCTGCCATACAACATTTTAAGCAAAGCACCGCTTCAGCCGTACTCGTCTTGCCTACTGGTGCAGGCAAAAGTATCGTCATCGCTGAACTGGCACGTATTGCTAAAGGTCGAGTGCTAGTACTTACTCATGTGAAAGAATTGGTTGCACAAAATGCAGAGAAAGTCGGTTTACTGACAACCGAAGCCAGTATTTATGCGGCGGGACTCAATCAAAAAGCCACCGACGGAAAAACCGTCGTTGCCAGTATTCAATCAGCAGCGCGGGGATTATCGCAGTTCGATCAGCCATTCTCGTTAGTCATTATTGATGAATGCCACAGAGTCAGCCTAGAAAAAACCAGCCAATATCAGCAAGTACTCAAGCATTTACGCACGAAAAATCCCCAATTAAGATTGCTCGGTCTCACCGCCACACCCTATCGCCTTGGCACTGGCTGGATTTATCAGCAACACTATCACGGCAAAGTGGGGTCTCCCGAACATGCCGTGTTTGAACATTGTGTGTTCGAGCTGCCCATCAGGCCACTCATTAAACAAGGTTACCTCACAGCGCCTACGCTATTCGACGGCCTCAGTGCCCAGTACGATTTCAGCCAACTTAAAGCCAATGAGAATGGCGAATATGCCGAAGCCGAGGTTAATGATTTGCTGGGGCATTACGGCCGCGCGACCACAGCGATTGTGAAACAACTCATTGAACTGAGCCAACATAGAAAAGGCATTATCATTTTTGCGGCAACGGTGCGCCACGCCAATGAGATTTTTAATTTACTCAACCAGACTCACGCAGCACAGAGCGCCATGATCACAGCACAAACGCACGACGATGAACGTGACGCGACGATTGAACGCTTTAAAGCCCAAGAGCTTAAGTTTTTAGTCAACGTAGCAGTGCTAACGACAGGCTTCGACGCGCCCCATGTGGATTTAATTGCGATTTTGCGCCCAACCGCCTCAGTCAGTCTTTTTCAACAAATGATCGGCCGTGGATTGCGAATCGCTGAAGGCAAAAAAGATTGTCTTATCATCGACTATGCTGCCAATGGTTATGACTTGTATTTCCCCGAGGTCGGCCAAGCGAAACCCAACAGTAAATCGGTACCCGTGCAAGTGCATTGCCCTGTGTGCGATTTTGCCAATATATTCTGGGGACTCACGGACGACGATGGCGACATTATCGAACACTTTGGTCGCCGCTGTCAGGGTATCGTCGAACCGCAAGGTAAAAAGCAGCAGTGCGACTTTCGCTTTAGATCTAAATCTTGCCCCGATTGCGGAGAAGAGAATGATATCGCGGCGCGCATTTGCCAGCACTGCCAATCGACCCTCATCGATCCCGATAAACGCCTACGCCAAGTGCTCAGCCAGCAGCACCATCATTTATTCCGCTGCCAACATATGACGCTCATCGACGATGACGGCAATCTGAAAGTGCAGTACCTCGATATCGACGGTAATGAATTCAATCGCCGCTTTAAATTGCAAACGCCGGCCCAGTGGCGAGCCCTATATGCCTTATTCATCTTTCCCCATAACCGTACACCAGGATTAAAACCAAAAAAGTACACTAAGGTGACAGAGTTAATCAACGACGCGGATAAATTCCGCATGCCCGATCTCTTGCTGCTGAAGAAACATAAAAAAGGCTGGGATCTGCTCGAAAGCTATTTTGATTATCAAGGTCGCTATCAAACTGAAAATAAACG
Organism: Shewanella sp. JNE2; assembly: GCF_023159115.1. NCBI lineage: Bacteria > Pseudomonadati > Pseudomonadota > Gammaproteobacteria > Alteromonadales > Shewanellaceae > Shewanella > Shewanella sp. JNE2. The sequence continues at coordinate 2,643,276 of NZ_CP096169.1, forward strand.
CGGCTGACATTATCAATTCACTTAGGCCTATGGTATAAAACGACTAAAGTAATCCTAAGGAGCTAATATGTTCGTTGTTATTTTTGGCCGTCCAGGCTGTCCTTATTGCGTTCGTGCGGTGCAATTATCTGAGCAACTCGTTGAAAAGCGTGATGACTTCAAGTTCAGATATGTCGATATTCATGCAGAAGGCATCTCTAAAGCAGATTTAGAAAAAACTGTTGGTAAGCCAGTTGAAACCGTACCGCAGATTTTCGTTGATGAGAAACATGTTGGTGGCTGTACAGATTTTGAACAATACGTTCGTGATAATAATCTACTAGGTTAAGCTCACACAAAAATTAACAGTTAATACGGAACAAAAGGAGACCTAATGTCTCCTTTTTCGTTTAGAAAACAAAGAGAAAACATGAGGATAATAAAAAATACCATTCTGTATAAAGGATAAAAACTGACGGGCTAGCGGAACAATTTATTGCGCAGCTGGAGACCCCGCTTAACGGCGGGCGACCGCCATGGATGGTGGAAGTGTCAATAATGAAGGAATATTTATTGACTGGCATCGAGGTAAGTTTTCGCGAAGCGGATAAACACAAAAGCCCTAGCGGTTTAGGCTAGGGCTTTTGTGTTTATTTGGGCGCTTGGCGATGACCTACTCTCACATGGGGAGACCCCACACTACCATCGGCGCGATTGCGTTTCACTTCTGAGTTCGGGATGGGATCAGGTGGTTCCACAATGCTATTGTCACCAAGCATATTCGGTTTTAAACAAGGTATCAGGGCGCGCTTTGCGCTTTTAGGACCTAGAACCTAGGACCTGCTGTACCTTATTTAATAATTCGGAAAACTGATTGTTTTTTGAGTTCAAGTACACGGATGTACTGTGTGTCATAAATGCAGGAGCATTTTATGACCACACTTTATTAAGTGTTTATATTCTGTCTAAGGCTTCTTTGTAAAACCCATCTGGGTTGTATGGTTAAGCCTCTCGAGTCATTAGTACATGTTAGCTCAACGCCTCACAACGCTTACACACCATGCCTATCAACGTCCTAGTCTCGAACGGCTCTTTAGTGGACTTATAGTCCAAGGGATGACTCATCTTGGGGCTCGCTTCCCGCTTAGATGCTTTCAGCGGTTATCGATTCCGAACGTAGCTACCGGGCAATGCCATTGGCATGACAACCCGAACACCAGCGGTTCGTTCACTCCGGTCCTCTCGTACTAGGAGCAACTCCCCTCAATCATCCAACGCCCACGGCAGATAGGGACCGAACTGTCTCACGACGTTCTGAACCCAGCTCGCGTACCACTTTAAATGGCGAACAGCCATACCCTTGGGACCGACTTCAGCCCCAGGATGTGATGAGCCGACATCGAGGTGCCAAACACCGCCGTCGATATGAACTCTTGGGCGGTATCAGCCTGTTATCCCCGGAGTACCTTTTATCCGTTGAGCGATGGCCCTTCCATTCAGAACCACCGGATCACTATGACCTACTTTCGTACCTGCTCGACGTGTATGTCTCGCAGTTAAGCTGGCTTATGCCATTGCACTAACCGTACGATGTCCGACCGTACTTAGCCAACCTTCGTGCTCCTCCGTTACTCTTTGGGAGGAGACCGCCCCAGTCAAACTACCCACCAGGCACTGTCCCTAACCCCGATTAGGGGTCTAGGTTAGAACATCAAAACTACAAGGGTGGTATTTCAAGGACGACTCCATCAGGACTAGCGTCCCAACTTCATAGTCTCCCACCTATCCTACACATGTAGGTTCAATGTTCAGTGCCAAGCTATAGTAAAGGTTCACGGGGTCTTTCCGTCTAGCCGCGGGTATACGGCATCTTCACCGCAATTTCAACTTCACTGAGTCTCGGCTGGAGACAGCGTGGCCATCATTACGCCATTCGTGCAGGTCGGAACTTACCCGACAAGGAATTTCGCTACCTTAGGACCGTTATAGTTACGGCCGCCGTTTACCGGGGCTTCGATCATGAGCTTCTCTTGCGATAACCCAATCAATTAACCTTCCGGCACCGGGCAGGCGTCACACCGTATACTTCCTCTTGCGAGTTTGCACAGTGCTGTGTTTTTGATAAACAGTTGCAGCCACCTGGTATCTGCGACTCCCGTCAGCTTAGAGAGCAAGTCTCATCACCAACAGGAGCGTACCTTCTCCCGAAGTTACGGTACCATTTTGCCTAGTTCCTTCAGCCGAGTTCTCTCAAGCGCCTTGGTATTCTCTACCCGACCACCTGTGTCGGTTTGGGGTACGATTCCCGCTAACCTGAAGCTTAGAAGATTTTCCTGGAAGCATGGCATCAACTACTTCAGTCCCTTAGGACCTCGTCATCAGCTCTCAGTGTATAGCAACCCGGATTTGCCTAAGTCACCCACCTACCACCTTAAACGCGGACTACCAACGCCGCGCTAGCCTAGCCTTCTCCGTCTCTCCATCGCAGTTAGCGGAAGTACAGAAATATTAATCTGTTTCCCATCGATTACGCCTTTCGGCCTCACCTTAGGGGTCGACTCACCCTGCCCCGATTAACGTTGGACAGGAACCCTTGGTCTTTCGGCGAGGGGGTTTTTCACCCCCTTTATCGTTACTCATGTCAGCATTCGCACTTCTGATACCTCCAGCGTGGGTTACCCCTTCACCTTCAACGGCTTACAGAACGCTCCTCTACCGCGCAACCCTAATGGGCTGCACCCGTAGCTTCGGTGGTATGTTTAGCCCCGTTACATCTTCCGCGCAGGCCGACTCGACTAGTGAGCTATTACGCTTTCTTTAAATGATGGCTGCTTCTAAGCCAACATCCTAGCTGTCTAAGCCTTCCCACATCGTTTCCCACTTAACATACACTTTGGGACCTTAGCTGACGGTCTGGGTTGTTTCCCTTTTGACGACGGACGTTAGCACCCGCCGTCTGTCTCCCGAGTAGTACTCATTGGTATTCGGAGTTTGCAAAGGGTTGGTAAGTCGGGATGACCCCCTAGCCTTAACAGTGCTCTACCCCCAATGGTATTCGCTCGAGGCGCTACCTAAATAGCTTTCGAGGAGAACCAGATATCTCCCGGTTTGATTGGCCTTTCACCCCCAGCCACAAGTCATCCGCTAATTTTTCAACATTAGTCGGTTCGGTCCTCCAGTTGATGTTACTCAACCTTCAACCTGCCCATGGCTAGATCACCGGGTTTCGGGTCTACACCTTGCAACTAAACGCGCAGTTAACACTCGGTTTCCCTACGGCTCCGCTATTCGCTTAACCTCGCTACAAAATGTAAGTCGCTGACCCATTATACAAAAGGTACGCAGTCACGGTCTCAAGGACCGCTCCCACTGCTTGTACGTATACGGTTTCAGGTTCTATTTCACTCCCCTCACAGGGGTTCTTTTCGCCTTTCCCTCACGGTACTGGTTCACTATCGGTCAGTCAGGAGTATTTAGCCTTGGAGGATGGTCCCCCCATATTCAAACAGGATGTCACGTGTCCCGCCTTACTCGTTTTCATCTACGGTTAGTTTTCGTGTACGGGGCTATCACCCTGTGCCGCTGGACTTTCCAGACCATTCCACTAACACCCCATAGACTTAAGGGCTAATCCCCGTTCGCTCGCCGCTACTAGGGGAATCTCGGTTGATTTCTTTTCCTAAGGGTACTTAGATGTTTCAGTTCCCCTCGTTCGCCTCATGTAGCTATGTATTCACTACATGATGACCGCTTATGCGGCCGGGTTCCCCCATTCGGACATCGTTAGCTCAAATGCTTGTTACTAGCTCGCCAACGCTTTTCGCAAGTTACTACGTCCTTCATCGCCTCTGACTGCCAAGGCATCCACCGTATACGCTTAGTCGCTTAACCATACAACCCAAATGAGTTTCACTTGAATTGTTGCGACCAGCTGGTTTTACTTGTCTCACTTCTGACCAAAGAAGTGGACGCGCCTTAGACTTGAATATTCAAGACACTTAATAAAGTGTTTGAGAACTCAATGTTCAATGCTTTCGCATTAAACTTTTTTCGTATCAACACAACGACAGACATCATTGTGTTTAATACTATCAGCTTTCCAAATTGTTAAAGAGCGGGCTTAAAAAAGCCAAAGATAATTTTTAAGTTTATCTTTGGCATCTCTAACCATAATGCAGTAAATGGTGGAGCTATGCGGGATCGAACCGCAGACCTCCTGCGTGCAAGGCAGGCGCTCTCCCAGCTGAGCTATAGCCCCATTTACATGCAGTGCGAGTAAATAAGATGTTCCAAACCTCTTAAAGGATTGGTTTGCCAATCATTTCTTATCAAGGCGGACAGTGGCGACGTTTAGTTCACTAAACGAGTCACTTTCCAACGCTGAGAAGGAAGGATTGGTGGGTCAGAGTGGACTTGAACCACCGACCTCACCCTTATCAGGGGTGCGCTCTAACCAGCTGAGCTACAGACCCATCTTATTGATAAATCTACAACCATCCAGAACCACCGACCTCACCCTACTCTTTATGAGGGGATTGGGGTGCTAACCAGTTAAGCTACAGACCCATCTTATTGATAAATCTACAACCATCTAGAACCACCGACCTCACCCTACTCTTTATGAGGGGATTGGGGTGCTAACCAGCTGAGCTACAGACCCATCTTTTACTCTTTCTTCTATCAAGCAAATCTGTGTGAACACTCAAAAGCATCGAGTTAGTCGTATAGGTAAGGAGGTGATCCAGCCCCAGGTTCCCCTAGGGCTACCTTGTTACGACTTCACCCCAGTCATGAACCACAAAGTGGTGAGCGCCCCCCCGAAGGTTAAGCTACCCACTTCTTTTGCAGCCCACTCCCATGGTGTGACGGGCGGTGTGTACAAGGCCCGGGAACGTATTCACCGTGGCATTCTGATCCACGATTACTAGCGATTCCGACTTCATGGAGTCGAGTTGCAGACTCCAATCCGGACTACGACGAGCTTTGTGAGATTAGCTCCACCTCGCGGCTTTGCAACCCTCTGTACTCGCCATTGTAGCACGTGTGTAGCCCTACTCGTAAGGGCCATGATGACTTGACGTCGTCCCCACCTTCCTCCGGTTTATCACCGGCAGTCTCCCTAGAGTTCCCACCATTACGTGCTGGCAAATAAGGATAGGGGTTGCGCTCGTTGCGGGACTTAACCCAACATTTCACAACACGAGCTGACGACAGCCATGCAGCACCTGTCTCACGGTTCCCGAAGGCACTAAGCTATCTCTAGCCAATTCCGTGGATGTCAAGAGTAGGTAAGGTTCTTCGCGTTGCATCGAATTAAACCACATGCTCCACCGCTTGTGCGGGCCCCCGTCAATTCATTTGAGTTTTAACCTTGCGGCCGTACTCCCCAGGCGGTCTACTTAATGCGTTAGCTTGAGAGCCCAGTGTTCAAGACACCAAACTCCGAGTAGACATCGTTTACGGCGTGGACTACCAGGGTATCTAATCCTGTTTGCTCCCCACGCTTTCGTGCATGAGCGTCAGTCTTTGTCCAGGGGGCCGCCTTCGCCACCGGTATTCCTCCAGATCTCTACGCATTTCACCGCTACACCTGGAATTCTACCCCCCTCTACAAGACTCTAGTTCGCCAGTTCGAAATGCTATTCCTAGGTTGAGCCCAGGGCTTTCACATCTCGCTTAACAAACCGCCTGCGCACGCTTTACGCCCAGTAATTCCGATTAACGCTCGGACCCTCCGTATTACCGCGGCTGCTGGCACGGAGTTAGCCGGTCCTTCTTCTGTAGGTAACGTCACAGATGAGCCGTATTAAGACTCACCCTTTCCTCCCTACTGAAAGTGCTTTACAACCCGAAGGCCTTCTTCACACACGCGGCATGGCTGCATCAGGGTTTCCCCCATTGTGCAATATTCCCCACTGCTGCCTCCCGTAGGAGTCTGGGCCGTGTCTCAGTCCCAGTGTGGCTGATCATCCTCTCAGAACAGCTAGGGATCGTCGCCTTGGTGAGCCATTACCTCACCAACTAGCTAATCCCACCTAGGTTCATCCAATCGCGGAAGGCCCGAAGGTCCCCTCCTTTCCCCCGTAGGGCGTATGCGGTATTAGCAGTCGTTTCCAACTGTTATCCCCCTCGACTGGGCAGATCCCTAGGCATTACTCACCCGTCCGCCGCTCGCCACCTCAGGAGTAAACTCCCTTGTGCTGCCGCTCGACTTGCATGTGTTAGGCCTGCCGCCAGCGTTCAATCTGAGCCATGATCAAACTCTTCAATTAAAGTTTTGTTGTTTGACTTACGTCAAACGGCTCAATGAATTCTGATTTTTTGTTTCTCGCACTCCTTATAAAAGAAGGGCTGAAACAAACTGTACATATTGCTATGAACACTCAATCACCTAAGTGACTTGAAGACATTGATTTAATTCTTTGACTGCCAACCCTAAGGTTAAGCAGTTTCGATTAACTCAACACCTGTGAGTGTCCACACAGATTTGCTTGATATATTGTTAAAGAGCATGATTAGCGGCTTATTCAGCGTTTAACCTTGACCCCGCTGGGTCAGTGGATGCGCATTATAGGGATGGCAGATTTTATCGCAACCCCTTTTTAGCGAATAATGACGAAAAACGCTTCAAGCGCACACTTTTTAAACTAAATGTATATTTAATCAACCCTATTGCTGAGTTTAGGGTGAAATCTAAGCTAGGTTTTCAAGTAATCAGGTACATCAGCAATACTATCGAGCACTATTGTTGCATCACTACTGTCTGCAATCACTTTACCGCTACGCACTAATATACGTGTTGGCACACCTGCCGCTTTTGCCGCCTGCATATCATCAGCTTTATCACCCACCATCACTGACTGTGATAAGTCGACTTTTAAGAATTTAGCGGCATCGTTAAGCATACCAGGCTTGGGTTTACGGCAATCACAATCAACTTTATATTCACCCATCCCCTTTTCTGCATGGTGCGGGCAGTAGTAGATGCCATCGAGATCAACCCCTTTATCGGCAAAGTTCCAATCCATCCACTCTGTTAAACTGTGAAACTGATCTTCACTGTACATACCGCGGGCTATACCGGATTGGTTAGTGACGACGACTAACTTGTAGCCCATTTTTTTTAATGCGAGACATGCTTCGAACACACCTTCGATATATTCAAAATCATCAACTTGATGTACATAACCATGATCTTTATTGATAACACCATCACGGTCTAAAAAAACGGCTCGATTGACTGCAACCACAGTACTTACTCCACTCAAAACATCGCCTAAGGCGTTCTGTTGGGTATTATTTCATTCATTGCAATAAATTGCACCGCGAAGTTCACCTTTACTTCGATGGGCCCCATACAGAGGAACTCATGCTTAGAAGCAATAGGTGCTTAGAAGCAATAGGGTTTAGTGATGCTACGCAAAAGGATATCTAACACGGAAAATCTCAACTCAGCGGTAAAGAAGGTTAAAACATACACTTTATATCGTTAAATCCATCTCATTATCCATGTACTCAATCGAGCATGCCCCTTTATTTGTGGTGTTTTTAGCGGTAACCTTGGGCGGATAATGAAAGAACAGCCGAAAATAGACGGAAAAATGAGTCGAACTACGCCTATAGTCCACAAAACCCGCACTCAGTTAGTTGTAGAAGCGCTCAGAGAGAAAATTCTTTCAGGGGACATAGCCGCAGGAGAACCGCTCAGACAAAGTGCTTTAGCTGAAGCCTTACATGTGAGTAGGATCCCAGTAAGAGAAGCATTAGTGCAACTCGAAGCGGAAGGGTTAGTCAAATTCGAACCGCATAAGGGTGCAACTGCAACCGTATTATCCGTCGAACAAGTTACTGAACTCTTTGAATTACGAGCAATGATTGAAACGGATCTGCTTGCAAAGGCAATTCCGCAACTCCAAGAACAAGATTTAATTAAAGCAGAACAGGTACTTGAGCAATTGGAATCGGCCTTTAAACATGAAGATGCCGTCGCCAGTTGGAGCGAGCTAAATACACAATTTCACACTTGTTTATATCAAGCCGCTAATCGCCCACATACCCTTGAGGTCGTCCACGGCCTTAATACAAACTGCGATAGATATATTCGTTTGCAATTGTTGTTAGCAGGGGGGATTCCTGCTGCAGAGCATGAGCACCGTGCCCTGCTCAACCATTGCAAATTAAGAGAAACAGAGAAAGCAACGGCGTTACTGCGACATCATATTTTGCATGCCGCGATGACTATCCGCGAGCTTGTCGCCAAACAGGTGGACTAGATCACGGACAGTTATTGGTTATACCGATAAGCTTTGTTGTCGATTCAAGGCAGCACTTCAAGTTCTGCCTTTTTTATTTGAGAGAAACTACCATGCAGTACGCCACTATCACAGGTTGGGGCAAGTGTGTCCCCCCCGCAACCTTGACTAACGATGATCTTGCAACTTTTATCGAAACGTCCGATGAATGGATTAAATCGCGCACAGGGATCAGTCAACGTCATATCAGCCATGTGAATACCTCTGAACTGGCATCCGTTGCCGCAAAGCGAGCCCTTGCAGCAGCGGGTATCGATGGCAGTGAGATAGATATGATCATTCTGGCAAGTGCCAGTCCAGATACATTAATCCCCAATATTGCATCGACGGTACAAGCCAATATTGGTTCAAACTGCGCTGCATTTGATATCAACGCAGCCTGTAGCGGTTTTCTATACGGCTTAGGTTTAGCGAGCTCTCAAATTAAAAGCGGCCAGAGCAAAAAAGTTTTAGTGATCGGGGCTGAACGCCTATCTTTCTATTTAGATTGGTCGCGCCGTGAAACCGCAGTACTATTTGGTGATGGTGCGGGTGCAGTTGTAGTAGAAGCCTCAACTATTCCAGGTGGTGTGCTTGGTTATGAGCTTAATAATGACCCTGATGGCCGTGATATTCTAAAAGCGGGTTTCGGTACCGCTATGGATAGATTCTCCGCCGAATCTTTAGATTTTTATATTCAATTTGATGGGCAAGAAATCTTTAAACGCGCCATTAATGGTATGAACAAGTTAAGCACTCAAGTGCTTGAAAAATGTGGTGTAGATAAAGACGAGGTCGATTTAGTCATTCCGCATCAAGCGAATGAACGTATTATCGATACACTTGTCAGTCGAATGAAAATCCCGAAAGAAAAAGCCTTTGTGAATATTGCTAACTATGGCAATACCTCAGCGGCGACGATTCCGATTGCCATTTGTGACGCCTTGGAAAAAGAACTTATCAAGCCACATCAAACCATACTGTCATGCGCTTTTGGGGCCGGATTAACTTCAGCAGCACTTCTTCTTCAATGGGGGGAGCGAGTGAAGCCGCTCAATATAAGTGATGCAGAGTTACCTCCTTGCGATCAAAGTGGTATTGAACTGGTCAAACGTGCGGTTGATTATTTTTGTAACTAAGTTTTGGCCAATTAGATTAATCACCACTTCCAAAAAAGCCATCCGATGATGGCTTTTTTAATCACTAAAATCACGTACAAAAAAGGATGCGACACTCTTCCTGATAAAGCAATGAAAGACAGTCTACAAATGCGAACGTACAACAAACATAATCATCTAGTTAACCTTATGAAAAGCGAGATAATAACAAACAACATCAGGAAGATTGCTGCATTAGCTCAGCCACTTTGAGCTGCCTTGCCCCATCCATTGCAGCCACCTGCGCGAGTAACAGTTCAGCGCAAGCTAAGGCATCAGTCAATGCGCTATGGGCTGAATAGACTGGTAAACCATAACGCTCACGGCAAGCACCAAGGCGTAAACTACCTTCTTTAATAGCATGATGTCCTCGTAACAATCGACGCTTTTCAAGCATTAAGGTATCTATCGAGGGTAAAAATACCGCTTGATGATAAATAGCCAAAATATCCTGCTGTAAAAATCGGCAATCTAATGGGGAATGATGCGCAACCAACACTCTGCCACGTGTTTTAGCAATAAACCATGCCATGGCGTCTTCAATGGTGACTGCTTGTACTAAATGATTATCGAGAATGCCGTGAATAGTGGCACTTTGGCCAACGCTGCCCCGAATTTGCACTAACTTTTGCTGTGCCCCCTCAAGTGGGATCACGCCGTGTTCAATAGGCACGAGACCTATACTGAGTATTTGATCTTGCAAAGGATCGAGCCCCGTCATCTCTAAATCCATCGCCATTAAAGGGGCTTCGGATACAGGCATCGAGAGTAAAGGCACAAGTGATTGATAATAATCTTTGAACAGTTGATGCTGACAGCGCAGAGCCCGCCAATTTAATCGCATCTTCATCAACAGAATACTCACCTAAAAGCTCCGCATAAATTTCATTTTCATGCCAGATTGAGCATCATGTACCACCTTAAAGGCGTCCCGTAATTGGTGGCGAACTAATGATGATAAATGACCAGGTAACAAGTAGTTACTCACTTTTTGTCCCTGAGTATATTGGTAACCTTGATTAGCTAAGCGCATATGGGCGATAAACTCGTGGGCATCGGCCAAATTGAGTGCATCCTTACGATTGAGGATATTGGCATCCATCAAAGCGCGAATACGTTTGGCTGTATTGACTTCTTTTATGCCCGCTGACAGCGCATAGACACGGGCGATATCATTAATTAATGCATTACCTTTATGTTTTAAATCAATACCTTTTACTTCACTACCATCACGCTCGAGCACAAATGTGCGGAAAAAACCTAAGGGGGGAGATTCAATCAACGAATTCCCCGTCATTCCCGCAAGAAAGATATCGTTATCACGGGTTTGCGCTAATACTTTATCCTGCAATGCATCAAATAAGGTCTGTGGCCCATAAACCGAGCGCATATCAAAAAAAATACTGGCATGCATTAACGCTTTAGGTTCTGGGGTTATCACCCACTTTTCAAATAGGTGTTGCCATTGTTTTAGTGACATTCGCCATTGTGGATTTTGTGCCATGATATTACCTGGACAAAAAACATAGCCACACTGATCTAACCCAGAACATACCGCATGGGTAAGCGCATCAAAATATCCCTTCGCATAGTCATCCATTTCTTCTGCAACCAGTAGACCATTATCTTGATCCGAACATGCAGCTTGATCCTGTCGACCTTGAGAGCCGAACGCTAACCAACAAAAAGCCATCGGTGGATCACCAAGAAGCTGCTGATTAAGCACGATTAACCGCCGCGTCAGTGCATCGGTAACCGAAGTCAATACACGTCCAATTTCTTCAGCCCTAGCATCGGCACTGATTAAATTCTGCAGCAATAGTGGAATTTGCTTACTGACAGAGATTAAGCTCGCCAGATCCTGCTGACGCTCAATTTCCCCAATAAGCAACAGCGGCTGAGAACCTTGTCCACGCAAGATATCGGTACTGGTTACCATGCCAATAGCCTTACCTTCATCAATAATAGGTAAATGATGAATATTATGCTCACTCATCAATAGCATAGCTTCAAAAATTAATGCATTCGACGAAATAGAAATCGGTGAAACCGTCATTGCTTGATGTACAGCTAGGCGACCATCGAGGCCTACTGCCAATACTCGATTACGTAAATCCTTATCCGTTAAAATACCCACTAATTTATGATTATCCGTCACCAACAAAGAAGATACGCGCGCATTTCGCATCAGGAGTGCAGCTTGGGTAACACTGGCATGGGCATCAATCATAATAGGATCGGAAGACATTAACGTACTGATACGACTTGTTGTCGTGAGATCTTTTGCTTTAAAACGCGCCTCATGCCGAAGACGCTTTGCAAAAGCTCGGGTGAAAAACTTATCGAAATGTCGGCTCTCACTCCTTAATTGATCAAACAAAGATTGCGGTAGATGATAAACCAGACCATCCTCCAGTATTGCCACTTTGTTAACAACCTTCTCCCCCGACAGCAGTGTAGAAAAACCAAAAAATTCACCTTCACCCACTCTATCAACTAACACGCCTTCAGGATCTCTCACCTCAAAAGCACCACTGCGTACTATATATAGTTTCGGTGCATTGGCATCGAAGCTAACATAGCCCGAAGCCTTACTGTAATAACCTATGGTGATTGCCTTAGCACAACGTAAAACCACCTCATCAGGTAAGGTATCAAAGGGAACTAACCCCTTGAGAAATTGCACTACGGGTTGTAATTCACTCGCATTCATAGGCAACACCTTATTTTTAATCTGATATTCTCACCACTATAGCCCGCATTGCAGGTGAGCTACATTCGACTAAAGTCAGGCCAAGGCTAAAAAGCAAAAGAGCGCCGAAGCGCTCTTTATTTTCAACTATGTACTCGTCTTACTAGTGGCCACTCGCCTCGCTCGAACCTTTAGGGAAACGAATAGACTCAACCATTTCCTGTACATGTAATGGTGTTGCAGCTGTCACTTTACTAACGATTGCCGCGACTGCAAAGTTGACTACCATTCCAACCATACCGATACCCTCAGGTGAAATACCTAAGAACCAGTTCGCTGGTACGTTTGCCGTAGGATTAACAAACTTAAAGTAGATGATATAAGCCGCGGTAAACAGTAAACCTATTACCATACCCGCAATGGCACCTTCTTTATTCATTTTCTTAGAGAAGATCCCCATGACAATGGCAGGGAACAAGGACGATGCCGCCAAACCGAAGGCAAAAGCCACCACTGCAGCCACAAAGCCTGGAGGATTCACACCAAAGTAACCCGCAATTACAATCCCAATACCTGCGGCTAAACGTGCATATAACAGCTCTTTCTTGTCCGATAAATTCGGCATGAAATTCTTTTTAAGCAGATCGTGTGATACTGAGGTTGAAATCACCAACAATAAACCTGCCGAAGTCGATAACGCTGCTGCTAAACCACCAGCAGCGACTAATGCAATAACCCACGCAGGTAAGTTTGCAATTTCAGGTGTGGCTAATACGATGATATCGTTATCAATTTTCATCTCATTACGACTTGCTGGGTCTTCAAACTTACCAGCAGCATAATATAACTTACCATCAGCATTCTTATCGTCCCACTTAATAAGACCCGTTTTCTCCCAGTTTTTAATCCAACCAGGGGCAGTCTCATAGGCAACACCATTAGCATCAGAGCCATTGATGGTTTCAATCATATTCACGCGAGAGAACGCCGCTAATGCAGGTACAGTGGTATACATGATAGAGATAAACACCAGTGCCCAACCAGCTGAAATACGCGCATCTTTTACACTAGGTACAGTGAAAAAACGAACGATAACATGGGGTAAACCGGCAGTTCCAACCATCAGAGCACCCGTAATGCAGAACACATCAATCATGCTTTTCGAGCCATCGGTATAAGGTGCAAACCCCAAATCAGCAGAGAGGTTATTTAACTTATCGAGTAAATAGACACCCGTATTATTACCCGCGGCATCAATCAGTTCAGCGCCAAAACCAATTTGCGGAATAATATGGCCCGTCATCATCACCGAGAGGAAGATTGCTGGCACCATAAAAGCGAAAATCAATACACAATATTGAGCAACCTGAGTATAGGTAATCCCTTTCATTCCGCCGAGTACGGCATAAAAGAACACCACTGCCATACCAATGTATACACCAGTGTCAACTTCCACTTCGAGGAAGCGTGAAAATACCACGCCCACACCCCGCATTTGCCCTGCAATATAAGTAAAACAAATGAAGATGGCGCAGATAACCGCAACAGTTCGTGCCGCCTGAGAGTAATAACGCTCCCCAATAAAATCTGGCACAGTAAATTTACCAAACTTACGTAAATACGGCGCCATACACAGGGCTAATAATACATAACCGCCAGTCCAACCCATTAGGTAAACGCTGCCGTCGTAACCGACGAAAGACACAATACCTGCTAATGAAATAAATGACGCAGCTGACATCCAATCTGCCGCCGTCGCCATACCATTAACCACAGGATGCACACCACCACCGGCAACATAAAACTCTTTTGTTGAGCCCGCACGTGACCAAATTGCAATCCCGATGTAGAGCGCAAATGAAAGCCCTACGATAAGATACGTTAATCCTTGAACACCCATTCCAATTCCCCTTAGTCTTCTTGTACGTTATATTTTTTATCTAAGGCGTTGGCTTTTGCCGCATAGACAAAAATAAGCACAACGAATACATACATAGCTCCCTGTTGTGCAAACCAGAAACCTAATCTGAATCCCATGAAATGGATTTCATTCAGAACATCAACCAATAAAATACCGCACCCAAATGATACTGCGGCCCAAATAGCTAATAAGCTAAGGACGAGACGTAAATTCTCGCGCCAGTAGCCTTTTGCTTTTTCGTTATTTTCAAAACCCATAGCGACTCCCCTGTGCTGTTTTAATTTTAAGTCATGTTTAATCTAGCAATCGCTGGTGTGAGCACAATCACGACTTTCGTCTAAGTCGTGATTCAAAACATTGTCTGCAAATAGCGAATAGAAACAAATTCAAAGAGTTAACAATGGCATTACATTTTGATACGGTTTTAACTTTTTTAACAGGTTAGACCAATGTCGAACAAGAATGAGTGATATGTGAATGGAGAAAGAGGATTTGCAACCAATAAATAGAAATAACTTATTGTCTGAACTAGGGAAATTAGAAATTTAAATGAGCTTTAATACGACTCTAGACTGGCTGAAAATCAGATGATTTGAGATTTTTAGCCTAAATTATTGAGAATTTTAATAATGAGTTTCGCAATCAATTAGAGACGTTACATCTCTCATCAAACCTAGATCAGGCCAATTACTTACCGTTTCATCATGTTATTTCGTCAAAATATCACGGTTTAATTCACCGTTACCTTGCAGGTTTACAACAAAAAATAACCCAGTCTATGCTGGGTTACTCAATCTACCTTGAGGAAATGTGACTATACGATACTCGCAAAAAGCCGCTTTCATCGCATACCATCCATCTATGAAATGTCGTTATTTCGCCGCTAAAAACTTAACTAACGCCGCCAATTCTTCAGGTGTATGCGCGGTTGACGTCAACATGTAACGGCCATTAACCAATAATGAAGGGACGCCTTTAATACCTGCAAGCTCAGCTTGAGAGTCGTAGTTCATTAGCGTGAATTGGGCATCAACTGAATTGATTGTAGCCTCTACATCCTCAGCTTTAGCACCTTGGGACACAAAAAAAGCCTTCACTTGTTCTGGGCGAGTAAATTGCTCTGCATTCACTTGGATTTGTTTAAAAATGGCACCATGGGTTTGCTTTGTCATGTTCAGTTTTTGTGCCACATAATAGGCTAACTGGCTCAATTGCCAACTTGGACGACCGGCACCAACGGGAGTACGCTCAAAATGGATCTCTTTACCGAGTAAAGTAACGGTCGATTCAATTAAGGGCTCTTGGTTATAGCAATGCGGACAGTTATAAGAAAAAAACTCTCTTAACACTGGCTGTTGTGCCTCAGAAATCCCCGTCACTGTTACATAATCTTTACCTTCCTCAAAATTAGCCGCCTGTAAGGTAAAACTGGCACTGAGTATGAACCCGAAGGCAATGGACATCAGTGGTCTAACAATAATATTTAACGTGCTCATTATACTATCTCTTTTATTTTGTCATTTGATTAAAAAAAACCATTTACCGAGCCAATCCTAGGCCATAAAAACCACCTAAGTGCCCGCTTATCCCTTAAAACGCATCCATTTTTTCAACATACTCTGAGCATATCAAAGGGGGATTCGTACTGATAACGAAAACCTAAGTCGGAGACAATTGCATCACTGAGGATCACCTTACTTGGCATAACTTGTTGATTAAATATGGGGGGAACTAAACCCAGAGACTGAGCTGCCACTGGGTAAAACTCAACCTTAGTCGGATGTTGTGGAGCACAGAGATTATAAATGGGAGCTATGGATAAGCCATGTTGGCTTGCTGTAAAAATAGCACTGACGGCCCTAACGCAGTCATTTAAGTGGACTAGATTGAGCGCCACATTAGCGCCGCTGACATCGGTTTTGCCCGCAAGAAAACGTCCAGGATGACGTTTAGGCCCAACGAGCCCAGCAAAACGCAGGATACAACTGTTAGTTTGACTGAGAAATAAAGCTTCTGCATCCAAAAGCACTTGGCTATCACTCGATTCCGCCATAGCATCCGCTTCAGTCATCAATTTATCTTGGGTTGGATACACGCCCGTAGTACTGATAAACACGATGCACTGATATTGCCAACCTTGGGTTAGGGATAAGAGTTGTTGCAACTCCTCAAGATAAGCACTATTACCACGCTTTAATCTTGGGGGAATATTGACTACGAGAAAATCAGTTTGGAATAACGCTGCCAATACCTTCGCATCGGGTTTAACGTCGCACTCATCACCTAATTGCAATGGAAAAGCTTCTATCCCAGCCGCTATCAATGGCGCAAGTTCATCAATATGACGCTTACATCCTGTCACTCGATACCCGTCTTGGACTAAATGCGTCGCTAACGCCAATCCAAACCAACCACATCCTACTACGGCAACACTTTTTGGTGAGATACCCTTATCTACTACATCAGCCATATTCGCCCCGAAGATTCAACATCAGCCGATAGAATACGGAACTTAATAGATAAGATTCAAGCCTGCAGCGCACTAAAATAAAAACTGACTCCTTTATCGACCTGTAGTGTACGAATCGCGCCCTCCGTCAACTCTTCAGCCTTGAGTGCTTTTTGCACTGTTACGCCCTCCTCACTTAAAAAACGCAATGAAGCCTCACTGCCATCCGGCTTACAAGCCCATACTTGGGGTTGTGCAACCTCTTTTGTCGTCATGATCACTTTCGCGACGGAGTCATCCGAGAGCTTAACTATCGTACCTGGGGGATAAATACCCAAAATTTTGACCAGTACAGAGATTAAGGACTCAGCGTGCTTGGCGGCTCGATTTTTAAATAAGTAGCCCAAAGCAACTTGAGGTGACGAAGCCTGCTGCCCACTGAGATGCTGATCAAAATCATTTGCAAGGGCCACAATCTGAGTCACGATGGGAATTTTATTGCCCGTTAATCCATCAGGAAAACCTGAACCATCAATAAATTCATGGTGGTGTAACACAATATTAAGCACTTCTTTGGGAAATAAGCCGCTGCGGTTGAGCATGTCATAACCAAAATTGGGGTGCATCTGCAAATAATTCGCTTCATTTGTGGTTAGAGCGCTGAGCTTTCGGCGAATATTCTCTGGCACTTTCAACTTACCAATATCGTGGAGCAAACTACCAAGGGCAATATCTCTTAACTCTCGAGGAGTTAAATCAAGGGCATGACCTATCATCATTGCAATCACCGCAACAGATACGCCATGTTGGGTGACACTCACCTCGTTTTCATCCATTCCTACCAACGTCAAGAAAGGCTGCTCCACTTCCTGTAAATGGCTCAACATCTCTTCAACTAACGTTGCCGACTGCCGATACGCCCCTTCAGGATCACTCACAATCTTACCAAACATATTGCGGCATTGATTAACCCCTTCCAAAAACCGCTTTTGGCTTAAACGCATCGCTTTGCGTGTAGCACTCTTAATATCCCGTTCCGTTTTGGGTTGTTCTTGAACTTCAATGATTTTGTTATCTGTACTAGGTTGTTCACTCTTAGTATTAACTTCGGAGAGTAAAAAAACATATGGCACCCCCAAGCCGCGGATCATTTCAATTTGAGCAGGGCTGTTTATATCTACACGATTGAATAAAAAGGGATGATTTGTCCATGACAAAGGCAACTTCACTCTCATCCCTAGCTGAAGTTCAGACAATAATAGTTTTCGTTGAGCTGCTTTTGCCACGCAATATGACTCCTTTAAAATATGCGGAAGAAAATGGATAGGCACACCATGAATCAACCAACATATTCAAGCTAAGTACATATAACTATAGATGATTAAGGAAATTCAGTAAGTAATCAGTCAAAAAATGCTTATCAAACTGGGGGGTAACACACACTATGCTAAAAACCTTATGCCAATAATGTGAAATCATTTTTAATTACAAACAGATAGATAATTTATATTTTGGGTCCAACATCCACCATTTTAGGCCAATCGGCAAGATAATAATGAAGCCGTTTCGATTTTAGAACATATAAACTGGACCAAAACAATACAAGTGCATCAAGAGCAAGGCTCCAGTGAAACATAAACTGCCCATGCGTCAATCGTTGCCCAAGCAGAACAGCATCCACCAATAACAACGGCCATAAGCCCCATTTTAGGTGTGCAAAAAAAGGGCTTAACCATTGAGGTGAACGACGACGCTCACAAAGCACTAAAATATAAAGCAGTACAGCCCCAAAGCCTGTGGCAAGGGCAAGTAAAAAGTCAGATTTTTCAGGGTAAAAAATCCGTACTAATTCAGTCCTATCATTTGCCTGTGTTAAAGATGCGATAAAAATACACCAGCCGCGGGCTAAAAAAGCTAAAATCGCGTAGAGGAAAATGGGAGGTTTGATATGGCCTTGATCATCAAGCCAAGTGATGTGACTGAAATTCAAATAGGTTTCCAATTAAAGAAGTAACTACAGTGTAAAGGTAAGATGGTGTCTATTCTGCCAATTTCAATGGTTCTTCGTCCGATACCAAATACTTAACACTGAATTAAAAAAGAGCCTTGCACCGCAAGACTCTTTTCGTATTCAACACTTGAGTGCTCTTTACGGGAGAGTGGCTGTTAGCGATTAGCCGCGAAGAGTGCTAATAGCGCCTCTTCATCAATCACCTTTACCCCCAGTTCCTGCGCTTTAGCCAGTTTTGAACCTGCCGCCTCACCTGCCACTAAACAATCGGTATTTTTGGAAACACTGCCAGCCACTTTCGCCCCAAGGGTCTGCAACTGCGCCTTAGCATCGTTACGATTAAGTTGGTTTAAGGTACCCGTTAATACCCAAGTCTGACCTTTAAGGGGTTGTGCATCCGCGCTCGGCGCTTCAATAGCAGGCCAGTGGACTCCTGCAGCAATCAAGGCATCAATCACTTCAAGATTATGGGGCTGAGCAAAAAAATGTGCTACATGCTGAGCAACAACAACGCCCACATCTTCCACTGCAGTTAACTGCTCAACAGTCGCAACGCGCAACGCATCTAAACTGGCAAAGTGCGCCGCAAGGTTTGCCGCCGTCGCCTCGCCCACTTCACGAATGCCTAAGGCATATAAGAAACGTGCAAGTGTTGTGGTTTTGGCCGCATCAATCGCTGCCGCTAAATTGGTTGCCGACTTCATGCCCATGCGATCGAGCATAGTCATCATTGAAGCGGTAAGCTTAAATAAATCTGCAGGACTTTGGACGAGTTCTTTATCAATCAATTGCTCGACGACTTTGTCGCCCATACCATCGATATCTAACGCCTTGCGGGATGCGAAATGCTTAATCGCTTCTTTACGCTGCGCTTCACAAAACAAACCGCCGCTGCAGCGAGCCACCGCCTCTCCTTCAAGGCGCTCGACTAAACTGCCGCACACAGGACAGTTGTGCGGAAAGACGATATCAGTCGCCGTTTCAGGACGTCTTTCGGGCACTATCGCCACAATTTGTGGGATAACATCGCCAGCACGGCGAATAATCACAGTATCACCGATTTTAATGCCTAAACGCTCAATCTCATCGGCATTGTGTAGCGTGGCATTAGAAACAGTTACCCCGCCTACAAATACTGGTTTTAAGCGTGCAACAGGGGTGACGGCACCGGTACGCCCTACTTGAAAATCGACACCTTCAAGTAATGTCATTTCCTCTTGAGCGGGAAACTTATAGGCAATGGCCCAACGGGGTGATTTAGCCACAAAACCTAAGCGTTGCTGTTGGGCAATATCGTTGACTTTCATCACCACACCATCGATTTCAAAGGGTAAATCGCTGCGGCGGGTAAGAATATCTTTGTAGTAGTCGAATACTTGATCTAACTCTTCGCACACTTTGATTTCGTTGCTAACGGGTAAACCCCAAGATTTTAGCTGCTGTAACTGTTCATAGTGGGTTTTGCCCAACGAATAAGAATCGGGCTCAACCACACCCAATGCATAAGCATAAAAAGCAAGTGAGCGAGAGGCCGTAATTTTACTGTCGAGTTGACGTAAACTCCCCGCCGCCGCGTTACGTGGATTGACAAACAGCTTTTCATCCTTTGCGCGCGCACGCTCATTGAGAGCCTCAAAAGCAGCCTTGGGCATAAAAGCTTCACCGCGAACTTCAACCACTTCAGGAAAATCATTGCCACGCAATTTAAGTGGAATGGATTTAATGGTCTTCACATTTTCAGTGATGTCTTCACCTACTGTTCCATCGCCACGGGTCGCTGCGCGCTCGAGTACACCATGACGATACAAAATACTAACAGCTAAACCATCGAGTTTAGGTTCACAACAAAAACTCACCTCACCGACTTTATCGGTAACGCGCTTATGAAAAGCGCTGAAGTCCGCTTCACCGAAAGCGTTATCTAAGCTCAACATAGGCTTAAGGTGAGTGATTTGATCAAACTTGGCCAGCGCCAGCCCACCGACTCGCTGGGTTGGCGAGTCGGCAACGATAAACTGAGGGAACTGCGCTTCGAGCTTTATCAAGCATTGCATCAACCTATCATACTCAGAATCAGTAATAGTTGGCGCATCATCCACATAGTAACGAATATTGTGTTCGTTCAGCGATTGGCTAAGGGCCTGCATCACCTGCTGTGCATTCTCAGGTGACATGTCGGCAGAAAGGAGTTTATCGAGTTGAATGTCTTGCATATTTTTTATCCAGATCTCTTTAGAACACAAAAATGAGGCCGCAATTGCGGCCTCATGATGTCAGAGTGATTTAATGTTAAGCATTAGCGCGAATACGGTGTAAATAATCTTGTTTAGTGAACTCGCCCCAAGGCTGGCGTTGACCGTCGAGCACGACTGCATCGATATCATCAGCGAGTTGGCGCGCTGAGTTCAGCATAATAGAAAAATTCATTAAGGCATCGCCATAGCAAGGCAAGGTCATAAAAAACACCACACCTTGAGTGCTAAATTGCTCCATATTATCGGGATCGAAGACTCCAGGCTTTAACATATTAGCGATGGAAAACAATACCTTTCCATTACCTGCATTATCAACATGGCGGTGGAAAATATTCATATCACCATATTTAAAATTTAAGGTTAAAAAGCACGGTAGTAATTCAGCACCATTTAACTGCTGCCCTTCTTTGGCGACCACATGTAATACCAAAACATCACGGGGCTCATCTAAACCTTCGTCCACGGTTTCTTCAACATACTCATCTTCTGACTCAGTATTTTCTAGATAAGCGTCTTCATCAAATAGGGCTGTTTGAGTCGGTACCGTTGTGCTTTGTGCGTGTTTTTCCTGTTCAAGCGCTTTTTGAGCGACCATCGCCGCATGGGATTGGCCTAACGGCGGGACATGACCATTTAGCACAGGTTCTTGGCGGGATACTTTAGCGCCACGCTGTTGTTCTGTCGCTAAAGGCGACTGCAAACTGAAATCCGGCTGTGGAACGGGTTCTTGCTTTATCTCAGTTGACGTTGTGTGCTTGAATAATGGTTTAGGTTCAGCTTTAACGTCTTGTTTAAGATAGGGGCTAATTGGTGGCGTCTCATGGGGATTCGACTCCCCCACCTTACGCACTCGTACAGCGCCAATACCGTCCGCATCAAATCCATCGGCATCAACACGTTTAGGCGGGCTTTCCTTATCCGCTTGTTGCTTATAAAAGTTGCCCATAGGGCTATCTTTTAATGACTTAGGTTGTTGCCTTCTGATAGACCAAAATCCATGCACCAGCACAGCAACTATGGCTATGGCGCCCAAAATGAACAAAACTAGTTGCAAATCTTCCATTGGTTACCCTGTCTTTCTTCTAGTTATCCAGCGTCAGCCATCGCCACCGCTTGCTCTATATCTACTGCAACTATACGAGATACACCCGGCTCGTACATAGTTACCCCTATAAGTTGATCAGCCATCTCCATGGTTATTTTGTTATGGCTAATATATATAAACTGTACACTCTGTGACATTTCTTTCAGTAATCGACAGAAACGCTCTACGTTAGCATCGTCTAATGGCGCATCCACTTCATCTAGCATACAGAAGGGGGCAGGATTGAGCCTAAATATTGCGAATACCAATGATAAAGCGGTTAATGCTTTTTCACCACCCGAAAGAAGATGGATTGTGCTGTTTTTCTTACCGGGTGGCTGCGCCATAATGGTCACACCCGTTTCGAGTAAGTCATCTTCGGTGAGCGCCAAATAGGCTCTTCCACCACCAAACACCTTCGGAAATAAACGCCCAAGATCTTCGTTAACAGAGTCAAACGTTGCCTTAAAGCGCGTGCGGGTTTCCTTGTCTATTTTACGGATGGCTTCCTCTAAGGTCGCAAGCCCCTTATTGAGATCCTCATCTTGATGATCAAGATAGGATTTTCGCTCACTTTGCTGTTCAAATTCTTCGATCGCTGCAAGGTTAATAGCACCTAAACGAACGATTTTTTGCCGAATATGATCTAAATCACTCTGCCATTTATCAGGACTGCCTTCAGCGGGCAATGTATTGATAATCTGTGACAGAACAATTTGCTGTTCTTGTAAGGCTGCTAACTGACTCTCTGCTTGGCCTTTTAAACCCTCACGACGTAACTTTAACGTGCTCAGACTTTGAGTCAAGCCCTCAAGCCTACCAAGCTCTTGTTTTTGCTTTATTCCTATACTATTTAAGGTCTCAGTAAGGGAACTTTGTTCCATTCGCACGGCTTTTAAGCCCTGTTGTTGCATCTGTTGCTGTTTAAGCAAGCTGGTTAATTGATCAGTTAACTGATGACTATTATCCACGCCACTTTGTTCAGCTGCCATAGCAAGCTGCGCTGATACGGTTTCCTGAGACTGAATCAATTCATTGACACGTACTTGCTGCAATTCAATTTGTTCAACATTAACAGCAATTCGCATCGACACAGATTGCAAACGTGCACTTAAGGTAGATAAAACACGTTCAACCTCAGTCAAGCGCACTTTTAATGCTTGATGCCGCGCCAAATCTGCTTGAGCGTCTTGACTAAGTTGTAATTGTTTTTCAAGGCTTAACTGTAGCACTTCATCTAATTCGGCCTCCTGCTCCTCAAGCAGATTTAACTGTTCGGTTAAAGCTAATATTTCAGCCACACTTCGCGCTACGGCTTCATTAAGTTGGTTACGCTTTACGGTGAGTTGCTTAGCTTGCTCTGTTGCATTAGTGAGTTGAGTGGTCTTTGTGGCTTTATCAAGCTGCAATTGGTGCAACTTTTGCGTACTTGTGACAAGTTGCAGTTTCTGTTGATTCAACATCTCCGTTAATTCGGTTAGCTTGATTTGCTGCAAGCCAAGCGCGATGTCTAAATCTGCGATACTCTGCGCAAGCTGAACCTGCTCTTTACTCAGTTGCACTAAGGATTCTGCGCTGTCTTGCTTAGCAATTAAAAAGCCTCGCCCCAGCAAATAACCATCGGCGGTGACGATACGTTCATCATCCTTAAGCTTTGCTAGCATCTGTTTCGCAGATTGAAGATCTTGTGCCCATTTAAGCCCTGTTAACCAAGGCGCTAAATTGACGTTAGACTGGATCTTGGTGCAATGCTCATCCTGAATGTATGTGCAGGCCGATTCTTGCGCTAAGTTCTGAAACCCGACCTCGTTATTTAACACACCAACGGGTAAGCTCAGTAATCCACTTAATGCCAGCTCTGCTGCGGTTTCCCAACCATTTTCTACCCTAATACTTTGCCACAACTGCGGCTTATCACTGAGCTGCTCCTGTTTAGAGAGCCATTGTTCAACTAAATCAAAACGAGCCTGAGTCGCCGTCAGCTTTTGTTGAATAAGACCAACACTCACGCGCGCCTCATCTAAACCTTGAGTACTCAAACTCACCTGCGCTTCTAACTGATAATTAACGTCAATTTGCGCTGCTATCGCTTCATCTAAAAGAGTAAGATCTTGAGTCAGTGGCGTAACCTTATCTTCAAGATCAATACAAGCCAGAGCATTAAGCTCGGTTTGCTGTTCATCATGTAGTTGCTGTTTATGCTGTAATAACTGCTCTTGATGCACCAACTGACTGCGGCGCAGTTCAAGCTGCAATTGATGCTGAGATACAATGGCGGCCTGTTGACGTGCCGTTTCGCTCTGCTGCTCATTGCGCTCAACACTCATTTCCCATTGGGATTGCAGTTCATCCATTATCTCTTGCTGCTGTTCGTGCTGTGGCGCCAGTTGAGACAACTCTAACTCCAACGCACTGAGACTGGATTGATAACCTGCGAGTTTATCCGTTTGTTGACGGACTTGATCGTTAACTTGGGTAAGTTGAGCTTGAAGCTGTGAATCCCGTTGTTTTTGATTCTGTAACTGTTGTTCTAACTTGGCGATTTCAGTGCCAGTTAGATAATAAGCTTCAACTGCCCGCTGCTCCTGCTCAGCCAATTGGGCAAGCTGTACTTGCAGTTCTGTTGCCTTTAATTCATCGGTTTGGGCGAGTGATTGCGCGGCCGCTTGTTGCACTTCGATAGCGCTGATTTGCTCAGACAAACTCGCCATCTGGGTTTGTAACTCTTGGTAGCGCATCACGAGGAGTTCTGCGTGGGTTTTACGCTCTGCCTGTTTTAGCTCACGGTATTGTTTGGCGGCCTTGGCCTGCTGGGCTAATTTATCTAGCTGCTTACCTAACTCGCTACGAATATCGCCTAAACGCTCGAGGTTTTCACGGGTATGGCGAATGCGATTCTCGGTTTCGCGGCGGCGCTCTTTATAGCGGGATATCCCCGCTGCTTCCTCGATAAAAGTACGTAGATCTTGGGGTTTAGATTCGATAAGCCGAGAGATGGTGCCCTGCTCAATAATGGCATAACTGCGCGGGCCAAGCCCCGTGCCCATAAACAAATCGGTGATATCTTTACGGCGACACTTTTGCCCATTGAGAAAATACCACGACTCACCATCGCGACTCACTTGACGCTTTACCGAAATTTCTTCATAGCTGGCATACTGGCCAGCAAGGCGCCCTTCTTTGTTTTCAAAGACCAGTTCAACCCCTGCCACAGAGACAGGTTTACGCGCGCTTGAGCCGTTAAAAATCACGTCGCTCATTGAATCGCCACGTAGGTGTTTCGCCGAGCTTTCCCCTAGCACCCAGCGCACTGCATCGATCACGTTAGATTTACCACAACCATTTGGGCCAATAATGGCGGTTAATGCCTGTAAAAAAGGAATTTTAGTGGGATCGACAAACGACTTAAAGCCGGCAAGTTTTATCTGTTTTAATCTCATAATGCCAGTTAGTGTGTCTCTGAAGTGTGGTCCGCCAATCGACCTAATGGTGCAAATGCATTCTGCTGGCAACTTTAGCAAAGCAAACCGTATTTTGTAACGCTTTTTATTGAATTCATGTGGCTTTTAGCTTGTCATCTGCCTATGAGTTGATCACAATCGCATAAAGCCGTAGCTTAACTTTTTGGAAAGACGATATGACACATAAAACATCTTTACCCTTCCCAACTAAAAGTGGCGTTAACTATTTTCTCGAGGGCTTTGGGTTAATCACACGTAAAGGCCTCCGTACCTTCGTATTTATTCCGTTAATGATTAACTTGATCCTGTTTGCAGGAGTGATTTATGTGGCCATCGGCCAGTTAGAAACGATGTTCACTTGGATAAATGCTCAGTTACCAGAGTATTTAAGTTGGCTAAACTTTTTACTCTGGCCGCTTGCCATTACGACTATGCTAGTCATGCTTGCCTTTGTATTTAGCTCAGTAATGAACTGGCTTGCAGCACCATTTAATGGCCTTTTAGCGGAAAAAGTTGAACAAATTCTGACAGGAAAACCTCTTTATACCGGCACAAGTATTGATGTTGTTAAAGATCTTCCGCGAATTTTTGGACGTGAGTGGATAAAACTTAAGTACTATTTACCCCGTGCATTGGTGTTTTTACTGCTGTTTTTAGTCCCCATGGTGGGGCAAACCTTAGCGCCTATTCTGTGGTTTTTATTCAGTGCCTGGATGATGTCAATTCAATATTGTGATTATCCCTTTGATAACCATAAGGTGAGTTTTAAGGATATGCGCTTTGCTCTGAATCAGACCCGAGGCACCACTTTTACCTTTGGCGCCACGGTCACCCTGTTTTCGATGATCCCTGTCGTTAACTTTATCGTGATGCCAGTGGCGATTTGTGGCGCCACCGCCATGTGGGTCGATAAGTACCGCGAAGCCTACCGTAATCCAGTGATAGCTCCAGAGTAGTTTAAGCAACAAATCCCTACAAAATAAAAACAGCCTCAAATGAGGCTGTTTTTATTAAAAAATTGTAGAACAATCTGCTTATTCCTAGATTAATTTAGCGTTTTTGCAGGATCACGCTGCCGATGGAGTAACCCGCACCAAAGGAGCTTAATAGACCTAAATCGCCAGCCTTAAAATCGCTGGAATATTTATGAAATGCAATCACAGAACCTGCCGATGCCGTATTGGCATATTCATCTAACACCACTGGCGCTTGCTCCGGCGATACCTCATCCCCAAGCATTTTTCTTACCACAAATTGGTTCATATTGATGTTAGCTTGGTGCAACCACAACCGTTTGAAGGACTGTGGCGTTAATGCTTGCTCGGCCAGATGTTCATCCAAATGCTGATAAATCATCGGCAAGAGTTCTTTAAATACTTTGCGCCCTTGTTGGTGGAATAACTTGTCGGCTTGATGTGCCGAGCTTGGATCGCAGCGATTTAAAAAGCCAAAATTACTGCGAATATTATTCGAATAATCGGTGAAGCAACGGCTTGAGAGAATCGTAAAGCCTTTATTGGGCTCGACTAAACTCTGCTCTTCAAGTACAAGGGCCGTCGCCACATCGCCAAAGATAAAATGGCTATCACGGTCGCGATAATTCACCTGCGCCGAGCAAATTTCGGGGTTGATCACTAGCACTCTTGAGGCAGAACCTGTCGCAATCGCATTAGCAGCCGCAACAATCGCAAAGGTCGCCGATGAACAGGCTACCTGCATATCGTAACCGTAGCCACGGGTACCTAAGGCACGCTGGATTTCAATTGCCATTGCAGGATAAGCGCGCTGAGTATAAGCACAGGCAACAATCACAAGATCAATTTGCTCCGCCTTAAGATTGGCATTGTTTAGCGCCATCAGCGCCGCCTCAACCCCTATTTCAGCCTGCATTGATAACTCGTCGCTACTGCGTTCAGGAATGAGCGGCATCATAATTTCAGGATCGAGTATGCCCTCTTTCACCATCACATATCTGTGCTTAATCCCAGATGCTTTTTCAATAAACTCACTTGATGAATAGGATAAGGCCGCAACATGGCCTTGTTCAATTAAGCCTGCATTTTCAAGATTGAAAATATCAACATAGGCATTGAAGCTTTCAACCAAAGCTTCATTGGAAATACTGTAGGGCGGCGTAAATAAGCCACTCCCAGAAATAACGACCTGTTTCATAGGTGCTCCGAACGGGTGCTTGTTGTAAGGTGAGCAGACGTAGAAGGATCATTCGTCAGCACAGGCATCACATCTTGACGCTGTGCTTGCTGCTCTAATCGTTGCTTTTTATGCAGTTGCACTAAGTCTATCACGACTGTTGAAGATATTTTATCTTGGATCCCCTGCCGATTGGGATCCCAAAATATTTGCATAAAGCCAAGTAAGCCTGTGGTAAAACCGGCGGCATAGCCTCCATAACGGCCAAACGCGGCCCATAAACTGATATTGGCACCATCAAGTTGAATCACCCGAATACCCAGTATTTTCTTACCTAAGGTTTGGCCATCGAACCGCGCAGTAAAAACGGTAAAGTAAAATGCGGCCCAACCAAAGCCTAGTCCCATATCACTCATAAAGCCCTTAATCCAAGCGATAATACTATGGCCAGTAGCTTCATCCTCATCGCTACTTGTTGTGCGAGAAGATTGAGAAGCGGCGAGTTCGATATCCGCCGTACGGTGTGGTGATTGAGCGGGAGATAGGGATTGATTTGATATAGGTTCGAGTGGGGAGCCAGTCGTAGCCAAATCAGTGTGAAGTGTTATAACAGGCCAAAGAGTGCCGTTAAGGACGTCCTCCCGCAATTTAGCGCGATCTTCTGTCGGTAGACTGCTGTCAGCGATGGTTTGTAAAACCATTTCCCGTAACTCTATGTCCTTCATTCCATTTGATCTCGCAACACGCTCTGTCGTTGTCCGTAAAGCTTGAATTTGGGTCTTACCGCAATCGTAGCTGATACACAGGTTTAACGAAATCAATGCGGGTAGCGATCTAATCACTTGTTCTCCTACGGCCAACTGCGACTCGGTTTGCTCATCATGTTTACCGACTGAGGTATTTAGATTAAACAGATTACCCACTGCGGTAAGCAGCATAAAAGCTAACAGCGCAGCATAAAGTCCCCATTTGAGTAGACGACCAAACTTACGACTGCGCTTTTCAATCCAGATAATGCCGATCACCAGCAAGATAAACATCCAATCCATCTGTTCGGCTAACACTGTGATTAACAAACCATCAATCATGATGGCTAATGCCCGCTTTAGCGGCGTTGCCAATGGGGTATATAGTACGGTTTGTGCAATGGTAAATGCCCTTGGTGTTACCATTGTTTTTGGGTCTTCACCCAAATCCATTTGCTGTTGCTTCATCTTTGCGCTTGTCCAATACGAGTGGTAGGCTTGTTTTACGATTGAAACATCAAGGCGTTATCCTTAAGAATGCAACAATCTTTTTTTATGTTAGCAAGAGGTTAACACAGTTAAACTGGCTGCCAATCAGGGGTTTGCGAATAACAGAGAACCCTTTAATAACTAAATCGAATAAAGAAGAACAAACAATCACTTCTCAAAGCGCCACAGCCGATTATGATTCAATAGTGCCAACATAGGAGCAAGCAATCCATGAGCAAAATTTTCGAAGACAATTCATATACTATCGGTAATACACCGCTAGTACGTTTAAACCGCGTTAGCCAAGGTAAAGTACTGGCTAAAGTCGAAGCACGTAACCCAAGTTTCAGTGTTAAATGCCGTATCGGCGCCAATATGATTTGGGATGCCGAGAAAAAGGGGTTACTGACGAAAGATCACGAACTGATTGAGCCAACTTCTGGCAATACAGGTATTGCGTTGGCGTATGTTGCTGCAGCCCGTGGCTATAAGCTGACCTTAACCATGCCAAATACCATGAGTTTAGAGCGCCGTAAGCTGCTCAAAGCACTTGGTGCGAACCTTGTGCTGACTGAGGGCGCAAAGGGCATGAAAGGCGCAATTGATAAAGCAGAAGAAATTCGTCAATCAGCACCTGAAAAATATATTTTACTGCAGCAGTTTAATAACCCTGCAAACCCAGAAATCCATGAAAAAACCACAGGTCCAGAAATCTGGAATGATACCGATGGTGAAGTAGATGTGTTTGTTGCTGGTGTAGGCACTGGCGGTACTATCACAGGTGTGAGCCGTTACTTGAAAAAAGTGGCTGGCAAAACCATTACTTCTGTTGCGGTTGAACCAGCTGACTCTCCAGTTATCACTCAAACCTTAGCGGGATTACCAGTCCAACCCGGTCCACATAAAATCCAAGGTATTGGTGCTGGCTTTATCCCTGGCAACTTAGATCTGGAATTGATTGACCGCGTTGAAGCCGTTACCAACGATGAGGCCATCGAAATGGCACGCCGCTTAATGCAAGAAGAAGGCATTTTAGTGGGTATTTCATCGGGGGCTGCTGTGGTTGCGGCAAACCGTATTGCTGCATTACCAGAATTTGCAGATAAAACCATTGTAGTGGTATTGCCATCGGCAGCAGAACGCTATTTATCTTCCGTTTTATTCCAAGGCCAATTTGGCGACGAAGAAAACATTCAATAGTCACTAAACTCATACAAAATACCCGGCTATGGCTGGGTATTTTTATATTTGAAATTCAATTAACTGCATTATGATTTTAATGGAAAGGACAATTTCATACATCAAGTAGGACACAGTTCATAGTTCTTTATCACTAAACAGACTTTCCAGGCAGAGTTCGCTATAAAGGGATCATCGCAAGTCTACTCATTCTTTTTTATGCCGTTCTATCATACACCTCGCAATATAAGCGCCTTCGATGCTAAGTTTGAAGCTCAAAAAATCGCCTTTGGTCCCATTAGTTTTCAAGTGGCTCACTGCCTACTCAAGTTTGATATTTTGGCCACTATTGATAAAGCTGCTGAAGACGGGATCAGTTTGGCAGAGTTATGCCTATCCTCAACACTCAGTGAATACGCCCTCAGTGTCTTACTCGATATGGGGTTAAGCATGGGGTTAATTTGGCGAAATGATTCAGCTTATGTGCTCGATAAAACAGGATATTTTTTGCTACATGATGATATGGCTGCTATCAATCTTCATTTTATCCAAGATGTTTGCTACCAAGGTCTGTTTAAGTTAGATAATGCCTTGCTCGAGGGAAAAGCCGCTGGACTCGACGTATTTGGTGATTGGAAGACGATTTATCCCGCACTAAAGGATTTGCCCCCCAAAGCCAAAGAAAGTTGGTTTGCCTTTGATCATTACTATTCTGATCATGCCTTCCCACAGCTTTTACCCTTAGTATTTGCCCACAACCCCAAACACTTAGTCGATGTTGGTGGAAATACCGGAAAATGGGCCCTGAGCTGTTGTCAATACAATCCAGAGGTTGAAGTGACTATCATGGATTTTCCTGGACAGCTTGACGTTGCCTCTGAGCATGCCACAGCCCAAGGCTATACCTCACGTGTGCATACCTTTGCCACCGATCTACTGGATGAATCTAGCCCCTTTGTTGAAGGCGCAGACGCCTATTGGATGAGCCAGTTTTTAGATTGCTTCTCTAAAGCACAAATACTAAGCATCTTGCAGCGCACCGCCAAAGCGATGACCATGGATAGCCAACTCTTTATCGTCGAAACCTTTTGGGATAGACAACCCTGTGCCGCTTCAGCCTATTGTGTCAATGCTACTAGCCTCTATTTCAGTGCAATAGCGAATGGCAATAGCCGTATGTACCACTCAAAGGATTTATTAACCCTATTGCATCAAGCGGGGCTGTATGTCGATGAAGATATCGACAATCTCGGTCTTGGGCATACTCTGCTTCGCTGTAAGCTAAAACCAACCAAGTAAATAAAACTTACTATAAGAATAAATATAATCAATTTTATTTAACATAAAGGACGGATGTAAACTGAGGTCATTAAAACAGAACTCTCCATCGAGACAATGTTAAGTAACGTCAGTATTGAGAGGTAGTTAAAATGACTTCAAAACGTAAACGCTGGACTGCACAAGCCGCTAAATTACCAAGCCCAATGGCAGGTTTAGCCCTTGCCATTGCGAGCTTAGGTTGGACCTGGGAGAATATGGTGCCCTCACTGAATGGCATGGGGCAACTGACAGGCGCACTCATCGGTGCGGTTTTGTTATTACTGCTCACGGGGAAATTTCTACTTCATCCCAATATTCTAATCAATGAACTAAGCCACCCCGTCGTTGGCAGTGTGATCCCCACATTTGCAATGGCACTGATGGTGATTTCAAAGATGCTAGGTCACTACGCCCCCAATGCAGGGTTAGCATTATGGCTTGTTGCCATCATTATGCATGTCATTTTTCTAGGAGCGTTTATTTACTATCGCGCCATTGATTTTAAATTGGAACATATGGTGCCAAGTTGGTTTGTGCCCCCCATTGGTATCATAGTTGCGGCGGTGTCTTTTCCCTCACAAGGCTATCACTGGCTCGTTAATGCTATTTTAGTCTTTGGAATGCTAGCCTACCTCGTGATGCTTCCCCTTATGCTATACCGCCTTATTTTTTGTCAGCCAGTACCTGATGCGGCTAAACCCACAATCGCCATTCTGGCAGCGCCTGCCAGTTTATCATTAGCAGGTTACTTAACCGTATCCCAACAGCCTGCCATCGCACTGGTTGCATTATTACTCAGCATTGCGGTTCTGATGACGAGCATT
Source organism: Shewanella sp. JNE2 (assembly GCF_023159115.1). Taxonomy (NCBI): domain Bacteria; kingdom Pseudomonadati; phylum Pseudomonadota; class Gammaproteobacteria; order Alteromonadales; family Shewanellaceae; genus Shewanella; species Shewanella sp. JNE2. The sequence continues at coordinate 2,675,285 of NZ_CP096169.1, forward strand.
ATCTATTTAGCATTTTTTCACCTACTAAAACTCCCTTTTAGCCCAGGGTATGCAGCATTTACTTTTCCTATGGTGATAGGTGCTACTGCACTCTTTAAAACTTCAACTTGGCTGATGCAATTTAGCGATTTTTTAGCATTAGCCATGTGGATAAAATATTTAGCAGATGTGGAATTAGTGATTGCCACTCTGGTTGTTATCTACGTCGCATTGCGATACCTAATGCACTACTTCCCTTATGAATATAAAACTAAAGTAGTTGAGCAAATATCTACCATGGACAGTAAATAAGTGTCGATAACAATATTGAGTTAGATTTGTTGCAAAGCAATGCCACTATATCTGATAACTTCATATCACTCATGCCTAGTTATGACATTTAAAATAGGCTAAAGATGAATAAATATTCAGATTAAACTAAAGTTAAACAGAGTGGCATTGCGTATAATATTTAATTGCAATTAATCCTTAGTTTTATTTAAAGCAGCACTATGTGAAAACATCAACAAACCAAACAAAGACAACAAATCAAACCGTACACCACCACTAATTAACAGCAGCAAGAAAAACAGTATCACATTCGATATATACAAAAATTTAAATATATAAATATTTTTAGCAAAAAATGTAAAAAAGTATGATTTTAAGCCAACCAACAAAAACACCAATATTAAACCATGAATAAACAATCAGCATAAGCGCTAGAAACAATTAACCCCAAAAAGCAACAAATTTACAACAATTGCAACATATATCAACATACAAGTGTATCTATTAAACATCCAAAATCACTTTTACCGACCGCCACTCCTTAAAAACACTTCAAATAAACAAATTTGCAACATTGTTATCTAAATTTACAATGTTGCACTTGTTATTTTCTTGTGGTTATATCCTGAGCCTAATTAAATGGAATACTGATTTATTACAAAGTTAACCATTTAAGAAGAAAAATAAAAATTAAATAAACAAGTGTTAAGGGAGAATAAAATGCGCGCGAATTCTACATTAGCCAAAGCGGTTCGCTTTGCGTTAATAAGCGGTGCTACTACTGCAGTATTATCAACATCGGTTGCTATTGCTGCTGAAGATGGAGCAAAAGTTGAACGTATCGAAGTCACAGGTTCTCGTATAATCAGAGAAGGGGCGATCGCTCCAACTCCTGTAACGGTCATTACTGGCGATGAACTCTTATCAACAGGCGTAACCAATATTGGTGAGGCACTGAACCAATTACCCGCCTTAGGCAACACCTATTCCTTAGCCAACTCAGGTCGCTTTATCGGTACATCAGGCTTAAACCTTTTAGATTTAAGAAGCATGGGTACTGACAGAACTCTTGTACTCGTAAACGGTAAGCGCCATGTTGCCAGTTCTGCAGGAACGTCTTCAGTCGATGTCAATACTATCCCTAGTGTCTGGATTGAAAAGGTCGAAGTTATTACTGGTGGGGCATCAGCAATTTATGGTGCAGATGCTGTTACTGGTGTTGTAAACTTTATTTTGAAAAAAGATGTAGAAGGATTGGATGTTTCCGCCACTAAAGGTTGGGCTGGAGATAATCCACTCTCTAAAGATCGTGTTGCATTATCCTATGGTACTAATTTCGATCAAAATCGTGGTAATGTCGCTTTTGCTGTTGAATATAGCGCACAAAATCAATTAAAAGCATTCGATCGTGATGAAACATCTACCTCATTTACCAACCTAAAAAATACCAATCGCCCAATTGGCCCAGATGGTAAACCTATTGATTCTAATCATCCATCAGATCCTGATAAATATTACACCCCTAATGGTGGCCATTACACAATCAGTAATGCAGGAACCTTCTTCTTAGATGGCTGGAAAACTTTCAATCCAGATGGCTCATTACGCGATGTTTATTCTGGCCCTAAAGTAGATGGAATTTACTGTGTCGATTGTGATTATACAAACTTAAATCAGTTTGTGGAGTTACAGCCAGAATTTGAACGTTATAATATAAACTTCAAAACAAACTACCAGCTTAATGACAATATGAATGCGTATTTCGAAGCAAAATATGTCAATAGCCAAGCATCAAATGAAGGCCAACCTGCATTCTTCTTCGGTAGAGATAGTGTAAATATTTTAAAAAATACCGATGTAAAAATTGATAATGCATTTATTAGCCCTGAACTTGTGGCATTAATGAAAGCGAATAAAGATGCTCAGGGCAATCCTGCGCCATTAGACACCATCAATATTCGTCGTTTTATGACAGACCTGGGTCAACGTATAGAAGATGATACCCGTGAAACACAACGCTATGTTCTCGGTCTTGAGGGCTTAGTTTTTGAAGATTGGGATTACGATGTATATGGTGTATATGGCCAAACAGATTTAGAACGAGTTAATAAAAACAACCTCGTGTTAGCTAATTATCAACATGCATTAGATTCCATCAATGTAGATGGAAATGCTGTATGTCGTGATGAAGATGCAAGAGCTGCTGGATGTGTTCCTCTAGATATTTTTGGATTTGGAAAACCAAGCCAAGCAGCTATCGATTACGTTAATACGACTTCAACAGGTACATCTGTCATCAAACAAACTGTCCTTGGAGGCTCTTTAACCAACTCGGCTTTATTTGATATGCCAGCGGGTGTAGTTGGTTTTTCAACAGGCGTTGAATATCGTAAAGAAGAAAGTGAAATTTTCGAACCAGCAAATGCTGCAGGTACTTTCTTCAATGCGCTAGGTGAAGATAAAGGCGATTTCGATGTTAAAGAAGTATTCGCTGAAGTCAGTGTGCCATTACTGGCTGATCTTCCTATGATTCGTCAACTTGATATGGAGTTAGCAGTCCGTTTTGCAGATTACAGCACTATCGGTAACGCCACCACTTGGAAAGCGGGATTAAGTTGGGAAGTGAATGATGACCTGCGTATTCGCTCAACTTATTCTGAAGCGATTAGAGCTCCTAATATCAGTGAATTATATGGTGCAGAGAGCCAAACCTTCTTCAGTATTGAGGATGCCTGTCGCACTAAATATTTAAATGACTTAAGTAATCCTGATATACGCAAGGCTAACTGCGCAGCACTAGGGGTTCCTAGTGATTTTAACTCCGATTATGACTCAAAAAGAGTTGAGGGAGTTAGTAGCGGCAATAGAGCATTAGATCCTGAGGAATCAAAAAGCTATACTGTAGGGCTTGCATATCAACCCAATTTCATCGATGGACTATCGATTACAACTGACTACTGGAATATCACGATTGACGACGCTATTAGTGCTGTAAGCGCACAAAATATCATCGATCGCTGTGTAGATTCAGCTTCAGGTATTAATAACGAGTATTGTGCATTAATAACGAGGAATCCAACAACAAACGAAATCACATCCATTAGACAGTCATCACTCAATATCGCATCCTTAGAGGCTGCAGGTATTGACTTTGATATTGGCTATAACTTTGATGCATTCGGTGGGGATTTCCGTACAAACTTAATTGCAACTCGTTTACTTAAACGCAAAGACTATTCATTCCAAGATGATCCTAATGATTTTGAAGAATTAGCAGGAACTTTGGGCTATGCGAAGTGGCAAGCTAATTGGTCTTTAAACTACTCGATCGCCCAATGGAGCGCGAACTGGAGAACACGTTTTATTGATGGTGTAAGCCTCTACACTGACAAAGAACTTGCTCGCAATGCAAACCCAAGTAGCAATATGGAATATGGTGTTTATTTTATCAGCGATATTTCTGTGGCCTATGCGTTCGACTCTGGTGTGACCTTGAAATTTGGTATAGATAACGTGCTTGATCGCGACTTGCCATATGGAACAACAGGTACGAGTGCTGGTGCCGCAGCATATGACAACGTTGGACGTTTCTTCCATACAACGGCAAGCTTTAAATTTTAATTAGCAGTTAGTAATAAAAACGGCATCCTTGGATGCCGTTTTTATTCACTTAATTTTTATTCAGTTATATAGCGTTCATTAACAATATAACAATCCTTTGTTATGTCTAAACTAACTCAAATCTAGCTAAATCCTAAATAGTGCGCACCAATTACTAGTACGCTTGAGACGAGCATCAGCAATAACATAAAACGCCACACAAATTTGAGCCAGTTGCCCCAGTCAACACGGCATACTCCAAGGGTTGCCATTAAAGAAGCTGAAGTCGGAACAATGATATTGGTGAGTCCATCTCCCAGTTGGAATGCCAACACTGGCACTTGCCGCGTCACACCAACAATATCTGATAATGGAGCCATCAAAGGCATAGTCAATGCGGCTTGGCCTGAACCTGACGTCACGAAAAAATTAAATACAGACTGGAATAGCAGCATAAACCACGCAGATAACGCATCGGGTAATTGCCCTATTACACCACCAGCACTGCTTAAAATGGTATTGAGTACACTCGGCTGGGTCGGTTCGCCACCACCTAACAGCAATAATATGCCTGATGCGCAACCAACCAGCAGAGCAGGCTCTAACATTGTTTTAGCGCCCTCTTTAAAACTCTGTGCCACTTTATTTAACGTCATCCCATTGAGGTTAAAAATGGAGCCAATCACGCCCGCGACTATTCCCATGGTAAAAAATTGACTCGCAATTTCAGGGATAAACCAAGCTTTGGCAACCACGCCCCAAATAACCCAGATCATAGTCAACACTAACGTAAATAGAATTAAACCATCGCCAAGATTAAAACGGCTTTCAAGTGTTGTATTAGCGTGATGTTCACGAAAGAATGCATCAGACTGATAGCTATAGGATATGTTAGGATTTTTCTGAATACGATGGGCATAGCGCATCGTAAAAATAATGCCAAATAAGGTAAAGCCAACCCACATTGGAAAGCGGAAATCACTGCCGGATAATACTGGAATACCCGCAATACCTTGAGCAATTGCCACACTAAAAGGATTCATCCATGAGCTAGCAAAACCGATTTGGGTTGCAACATAAGTTACCATTACAGTGGTAATGCCGTCATAGCCTAAACGGATCATCAACGGACAGATAATAATGGCAAAGGCAATCGCCTCTTCTCCCATACCAAATACCGCGCCACCCAAGGAAAACAAGGTAAATATCACGGGAATAAACAATTTCTCATTACCGCGGGTTTTATCGATTAAGCGCAAAATGCCGTTATCAATGGTACCGGTAGCCATAACGACGCCAAAGGAGCCACCAATCACTAACATAAACATAATAACGCCAATCGCACTCCCCCATTTAGAGCCTGAGGTTAAGCCTTCGAAGGCAAAATTAAAAAATCCTACGCTACCTTCCCCTTTGAATAATGCAACTGGCTGTAACTGGGGCTCACCTATATCATCGAATTGATATGCAAAGGAGTTAGGATCAACCACTGTACGCACTTTTTGCACACCATCAGCCACATAATGCACCTCTTGTGTTTGGAATGAACCAATGGGAATGAGGTACGTGAGCAACCCTGCAACGAAAGCGACAAAAAAGATGATCACTAAGGTATCGGGCATAACTAATTTACCCGAGAGAGATGTAGATAAAGAGGCATCGACAGCCTTAGTTGACTCAGTTGGAGGATTCGTCATAAGTACGCCAGTTTTCTAGTGAATTTAAAGGCCGCACTATAAACCAATGCAAATAAAATCAGTACAAAATATCAATATGACTCCGCAAGGTTCCTCACTCTTTACCTTACTTTTAGCCCATTATCATAGGCTTTAAACCATATCGATAGCACTGCGGGTACTTTGTATCTATTTGATAACAAAATGGCTTTACTCCACAGTTAAGGATAAAAAGTGAAGCATCTCTAAAAACCACACTGTTAATTTTAACTTTGCTTGTGAGCAACTCGACACGGCTCTAAAATCATTTCGTCGATCTATCAATAAAATTGATACTTTTCACACCCCCATTTTTCAGCTAGGAGCAAATAAACACATGAAGTACTCACTCAAGCAAATTGCCGTTTTCGATGCTGTTGCCAGCCTTGAAAGTGTGAGTGCCGCAGCCAGAAAACTTTCCATGACACAATCTGCAGTCAGTATGTCCCTCGGCCAACTTGAAAATTTACTCGGCCGTCCACTCTTTATACGTCAGGGAAATAGGCTCACATTAAGTCACTGGGGAAATTGGTTACGTCCAAAAGCAAGACGCCTACTACAAGATGCACAACAAATTGAATTAGGCCTACATGAACAACACTTAATCAGTGGTCGCTTTAAACTTTGTTCCAGCCAGACGGCTGCGGAGCATCTATTACCCGAACTCATCAGCAAGATTGATACAGATTTCCCAGAATTACGCATTGAGTTGATGGTAGAAAACACCGACCATGTTGTTGACGGCTTACTCAACTATGAGTTTGATTTAGGGATCATCGAAGGACGTAACGATGATGTGCGTCTCCATCAAGAGCAATGGTTAGATGATCACTTAGTGGTTATCGCTTCTCCCCACCATCCCTATGCTCGTTATGAAAGCACGAGTTTATCGCAACTTGAACAGGCTAAATGGGTACTGAGGGAGCAAGGCGCAGGTACAAGACGTATTTTTGATGGGGCTATTCATGGCGTTATTGAAAAATTAAACGTCTGGAAAGAATATGAACACGTCCCACTACTCAAGGCGTTAGTAAAGAATGGTCCCTATTTAAGCAGCTTGCCTTTTTTGGATGTTGAAAAAGATGTCGCTAATGGTGAACTCGTTATTCTGTCGACACCGCAACTCAATATGAAACGGCATTTATCATTTATTTGGCGCACAGATTCAGGCGAAAATCCACTCAGGGACTGCGTTATCACTGAAGCAAGGCGCTTAAGTCGTCATCGACAAATTACCATTAAACGCTAATACCTTTATACCGAAGCAAGAAAATGAAAACCCCGAAACAACCCAGCTTGTTTCGGGGTTAAATTAACAGCGATCAAACTTAATCGTAAAAAGCACCACAAACCGCTTTGGCAATCTCTTCTCGAGTCACCATCCCACACAACTTACCCTGCTCTATCACCGGAAAAGCACTTGGCTTAGTGGCATAGGCATGGCGCAACCGTTCTTCATAACTTTGATAGGTACTCGCAATCATCAGTCCGCTATCCGTTACAGGAAACAACTTTTGACGATCAACAACCATTAACTCAATTAATGCATCCAGTGGATCCTTAGGAGAGACAGTTAACACCTCGGTTTGCATTAAATCAGCCACTTTATCAGGCACACCTCGGGTAAACTCCTGTGCCCAAAGACTTCGTAATAGATCTTGTTGTGAAATAAACCCCACTAATGCTTGTTTATCATCGACCACAGGCGCAGAGCGGACATTTGCATCACTTAATAATTTTAAACCTGCATAGACAGATTGATCGGCACTTAGCGTGATGGGATGTCTGTCCATCACATCACTCACACACATTTTAGGAATAGGTTTTGAAACCGCTTTGGCATTTAACATAGTAGGTTGATCTCCGGCAGAAATAGAATAAATATGAGCATCAGGACTTATTGATAACGCAGGCTCATTAGCAAGCGCGGTATCCGTTGGCATATCGTTGCTTAAGTAAGAAGAAGTCGCAGTCAATGCATTGACTAAGGTTAGTGTTGGGGTGTGGCGCTCAATGTTTGATGGGTGTTGAGGTTTGGCTTGCTCAATCCACCAATAACCGAGTCCCACAAAAATGCCACCACCAACAATATTGCCCAGTGTCACCGGAATAAGATTCTTGATGACAAAGTGGCTGAGGGTTAAATCACTGAATTGCGCGGCATCAATAGCTGCTGAGGTAAAAAACGTCTGATCAGCAAAAAGATGAATGGCAATTCCTAGGGGCACCATAAACAGATTAGCGATGCTGTGCTCAAAACCACTGCTCACAAACATGGCGACAGGCAACATCAGTAATATCGCTTTGGTTAACGCATCACGGCTCGCAAAGGTCATCCATACCCCTAAACAAACCAACATGTTACAAAGGATCCCTAAACTAAATGCCTGAAACCAGCCGTGATGTAATTTATGCTGAGCGATCGTTAGGGCATTTATCCCCCAGCGTCCCCCGTCGAGCAGATACATACGGGCAGACATAATCAGTAGCAACATCACCATTGCACCGAGTAGATTACCTAGGTAGACCCGCGTCCAGCACATAACAAGTTGTTTAGTCGTGACTTTCTTTTGTGCCCAAGCAACAGAACTCAACACGGTACTCGTGAACAGCTCGCCGCCACAAATCACCACCAACATCAATCCCAAACTAAAAGCTAACCCTCCCGCTAAGCGTACAAGCCCCCAAGCACTCCCAGACGCCCCCGTTGTTACTGTGATATAAAATACAAATGCTAAGGCAATAAAACCGCCTGCAAATGCTGCCAAACCAAATGATTGCCAAGCAGATTTAGCTACCTTACTTTGCCCATAGTGTTCAGCATGTTGATAAAGACTTCGCTTATCAGGCTCAGTCTTTCCGTTATGATGTGGATTGAATGGTGTTGGCGAGCTGAGATGAGGTTGCGCCCTCATATGAGCATCATAATGTGATGCCTTCATCTCAGTTAGCTCCAACACTGAATATTTTCGGGGAAAATAGCGTTAACAACATAAATTTCTCCAGTAATTTCATTGCCCTGTGAATAGTGCAATCAAACAATAACCTGAAGAATCACTCAATAAAATTGGGTAATAATGATAGGAACCATCAATAACCCTGATAACAAAACCTCATTCAAACTAGAATGTTAAAATGCAAAAAATACTTAACACAACACATTACCTATTGTTTTAAATAACAAAATAATATTAATGCAGAATTCACCACCTATTAATCAAGATCTTTAGCTAAAAAGCACTCACTTAGCCAATGATACTTATCGATTACATTATCACCTCACCCCCTCCTATTTTGTCCCGTAGCAGGACATTATCAGCCCACTTGATAATGAAACATCTGCCTTTTACATCTCAGAGAAAACGATAAAAAAACACACCTTGCCTCACACTTATTCATGCACACCTACTGATCTAACTCACAATCAGGACTTGTATTTCAAGCCACCTCAAATTCCCACCCTATTTAGCTGCGCTATAACACAGAATCACTGCCAAATGTGATCAATAGGTAACGCAATATGCATGCCTAAGCGGCAATTTTTATCGTTATCCCACCTAAGTTGTTAAGTGCCTCCCAAATCCCTAAAACAGGTGTTTCAGATTTATTGATACCTAGTGATGACATTAATTACCTATGTTAAGATTTAACAGGTAAATTGGTCAGACCAATTTACGCATTAGGAACACGACAGAATGAGGACAAATTGGGGTGAATAACTTGTCCGCATCGACGACTAAAAAGTGACTACTCTTTAGCTTGCTAAGCAACAAGCAAAAGCAGTTACCAAAATCATGGAACACGCTCGGTTGTCATCAAATGATGAATCACAATGTTCTTTTCGGAGAATGAGAAACTATGTCTGAAACAGTCAAAAAAGAAGAAAGGGAAGCCTCAGAGCGGACTTACAGAGAGCTGCACCGTCCAGCGTCTCAGTTTGTCACTCGCGAAGCGTATTTGGAGCATGAGCTTAAAATCATGAAACCAAGACGCTGGGGATTAAATTTACCGGGTCGCGACTTTCGTTTCGAGTGGGAGGACTTAGTCCCCGCATTAGCTGGAACTATCGGAATTACCGTAATGTATTCAGCGGTGATGGCAGCATGGGCAGCAGGATTAACTGAACGGTGGGAACATATCAATTTAGGGGCAGAGTTTGCCATCCAAGTTGTCCGTGTTGAAATGCTTATCCCCGCGTTACTCTTCTGTATCATTAGTTCTGGTTTTATTAATCCTCGCGCTAACTTAGGTGGTAATCACGGCCCAATGATCCCCTTAATTGGTGCCATCGCTTTAGCGGGCGCACACCCACTTGCATTAGCCATGCTGATTGGGATATTTGGTCTCATTCTCAGTTATTTTAAGGGAGGATCGCGGCTCGTTAACCTGACAAGTGGCGGTGTAGCAGGGGGATTATTGGTGTTCCTCGGTTTTATGGGCGCCAAAAGTCAAATTGGTTCACTCTTCGAGTGGGCTGGCGGTTTACAGGCCAAACATAGCTTAGATTACTCACTCGGTTATGTGGCTTTTGCAATCTTACTCGTCAATGTCATTTTATATGCTTACCTTGCTAAAGTGGGTAAACGCTGGCTGGCGATTCCACTATGCTCTATCACTGCGATTGCCTTAGCCTTTGGCTTAGGAGCGGGCCTTGATCTGAAATTTGTCACAGAACCAGGGATCCCCAACCTTAACCCTGTCTACTGGTGGGGCTCGACTGAGCATGGATGGCAACTAGGTTTACCTAATACTGCACACTTTATCGCTTCACTGCCCTTTGCCATCTTAGCGGTTGCTATGTGGTCACCGGATTTCTTAGGACATCGTATTTTCCAAGAGCTGAATTACCCTAAAGGCGCGGAAAAAGTGTTAATGGATGTTGATGACACAATGACAACCTGTTCACTGCGCCAAATGGTCGGTACAGCAGTCGGTGGTGGTAACATTACATCATCTTGGGGGACTTATATGATCCCTGCTGCCATTGCAAAACGCCCTATTCCCGCTGGTGCCATTTTACTCGGTAGCCTTTGTATTATTGTCGCAATTATTGGTTATCCAATGGATGTGACGGTATGGCGTCCAGTGATGTCAATAGCATTGTTGGTCGGCGTGTTCTTACCACTGCTTGAAGCAGGCTTACAAATGGTAAAAGACAATTTAAGTAGCCAAGCGGCTGGGATTTGTATTTTTGCCTCTTTTGTTGCCAACCCAGTGCTTGCTTGGGCCTTAACGATGCTGCTTGATAACAATGGTCTTATTGGTGATAAGGAACGTCCAAAAACCTTGTCATTTGCTGACCGTGTCATCATTCCAGGCTTAGCATTTATCATTTGTCTTGCCGCCATGTTAGCGGTTGGCATGATTGAAGGTATCCCTGCACTACTTTGATAAAACCGTTTAGCGCAAGCCAATACTATTGTTGGTTTGCGCTAATGATAGGCACTATTTATTTCACTGATATATAGTCAATCTGATTGATTTTAAAAACATTTACATATCAATCAGATTGCCTATGTACCATTGACCCTATAATGACTAAATAAGTAAACATGTTTGTTTTTGTGTGCTCTACCAAAATTGAATCCGAATATCAGTGTATTTGTATTGCTGAATTAAACATGTTTGAACGTAGTTTAGATATATGACTAATCGGTGAGATGCAAACGTTAATTTGCGGTAAAAATGCTATCTGGGTAGCAATTTTGGAATTAACTCAAGGCAAACTAAACTGATTTGAGTGCCATAGTAGGTTAGCTATGGTAATATGAACATGGTTAATTGGTCTTACCAATTATAATGAGACATTATCGATAACCGAACTAACGAATATTTGTCATCTTATCGGGTATCAATAGACAGGCTTTTAAAGTAACAACTGTTGTAAAACAACAGGCACTTTAAAATCAGTTCCCATCATAGGGCGTCATCATGAAGGGAGCTTTTTATATCAGGAATTAGCTATTGGCTTATACTCAGCATTGCTTAGCGCTGATCGCCAATAACCTTTATCTCAACCAAAAGGTATTAGTACGATGACCGACAAAACTGAACTGTTTGCCAGCGCATGGGAAGGTTTCACTCCTGGCGATTGGAAATCTGAAGTCAATGTACGTGACTTTATCCAACAAAACTATACTCCCTATGAAGGCGACGAATCATTCCTAGCCGGTGCCACCGAAGCAACCACAACACTGTGGGATAAAGTGATGGAAGGCATTAAACAGGAAAACCGTACCCACGCGCCTGTTGATTTCGATACTAAGATGGTGTCAACCATCACCTCCCATGATGCGGGTTATATCAACAAAGATTTAGAAACTATCGTTGGCTTGCAAACAGATGCACCATTAAAACGTGCAATGTTACCTAACGGTGGTATTCGTATGGTGGAAAGCTCATGCGCCGCCTACGGTCGTGAACTAGATGAAGATGTTAAATACGTCTATTCAGAACTGCGTAAAACCCATAACCAAGGCGTGTTTGATGTTTACACACCAGAAATTATGGCTTGCCGTAAATCAGGTGTATTAACCGGTTTACCCGATGCCTATGGCCGTGGCCGTATTATCGGTGACTATCGCCGAGTCGCACTTTACGGTATCGATTACTTGATGAAAGATAAATTTGCCCAATTTAGCTCACTGCAAGCGCAGTTCGAAGCGGGTGAAGATTTATCAAATGTTATTCAACTACGCGAAGAAATTGCCGAACAACACCGCGCACTAGGCCAAATGAAGAAAATGGCTGCTAAGTATGGTTTTGATATTTCAGGCCCTGCTAAAAATGCTCGCGAAGCGATTCAATGGACTTACTTTGGCTACTTAGCCGCAGTGAAGAGCCAAAATGGCGCGGCGATGTCATTAGGACGTACTTCATCATTCCTTGATGTTTATATCGAACGCGATCTGAAAAATGGCACCTTAACTGAGCTACAAGCTCAGGAAATGATTGACCATTTCGTGATGAAACTGCGTATGGTGCGTTTCCTACGTACTCCTGAATACGATGAGTTATTCTCCGGCGACCCGATTTGGGCAACTGAATCTATTGGTGGTATGGGCTTAGATGGCCGTACGTTAGTGACCAAATCAAGCTTCCGTTTCTTGAATACCCTTTACACTATGGGTCCAAGCCCTGAACCTAATATCACCGTATTATGGTCAGATAAACTGCCGATCGGTTTCAAAAAATATTGCGCTAAAGTGTCTATCGATACTAGCTCAATCCAATACGAAAACGATGACTTAATGCGTCCTGATTTCCAATCTGACGATTATGCTATCGCCTGTTGCGTAAGCCCAATGGTTGTGGGTAAACACATGCAGTTCTTCGGTGCTCGTGCAAACCTCGCAAAAACCATGTTATATGCGATCAACGGCGGTATTGATGAAAAACTGAAAATCCAAATCGCCCCTAAAGCAGACATGATCACTGACGAAGTGCTCAACTTTGATGATGTAATGAATCGTCTTGACGGCTTAATGGATTGGTTAGCAACCCAGTATGTTGCGTCATTGAATGCTATCCACTTTATGCACGACAAGTACTCTTACGAAGCTGCGCTCATGGCACTGCATGACAGAGATGTACGCCGTACTATGGCTTGTGGTATTGCCGGTCTATCTATCGCTGCCGACTCACTGTCTGCGATTAAATACGCTACCGTAAAACCTGTTCGTGATGAAAACGGCATTGCTGTTGATTTCGACATCAGTGGCGACTATCCAAAATTTGGTAACAACGACCCACGTGTTGACGATATCGCCTGTGACTTAGTTGAACGTTTTATGGCCAAAATTCGTGGCCGTAAAATGTATCGCAATGCAGTACCAACTCAGTCAATTCTGACCATCACCTCAAACGTGGTTTATGGTAAGAAAACAGGTAACACACCCGATGGTCGTCGCTCAGGTGCGCCATTTGCACCGGGTGCAAACCCAATGCATGGCCGTGACGAAAAAGGTGCAATCGCTTCTTTAACTTCTGTGGCTAAACTGCCTTTCGCCCACGCCCAAGACGGTATTTCTTATACCTTCTCAATCGTGCCAAATGCCTTAGGTAAAGATGATGATGCACGCCGCGCCAACTTAGCAGCATTGATGGATGGCTATTTCGACCACAATGACAAAAAAGAAGGTGGCCAGCACTTAAACGTCAACGTGATGAATCGTGAAATGCTCGAAGACGCTGTTAAGCATCCAGACAAGTATCCACAACTGACCATCCGTGTTTCTGGTTACGCAGTGCGCTTTAATTCACTGACGCCAGAGCAACAACAAGATGTGATCACACGTACTTTTACTAAAGGTCTGTAAGCTAAATAAGTAAAGGCTGTAGTACACTGTACTACAGCCTCACTTATTTTATCAGGAGTCACAATGGCAGTTATCGGTCGGATCCACTCAGTGGAATCCTTTGGCACAGTAGATGGTCCTGGCATACGGTTTATCGCCTTTATGCAAGGCTGTTTAATGCGCTGCCAATATTGCCACAACCGTGACACTTGGGATCTTGATGGTGGCAAAGAAGTGCAAGTCGATGAGTTAATGAGTCAAATCATCAGCTACCGACCTTTCCTTGATGCCAGCAATGGTGGTGTAACAGCAAGTGGTGGTGAAGCTATTTTACAGGCCGAATTCGTCGCCGAATTATTTAAAGCCTGTAAAAATGAGGGTGTTCATACCTGTTTAGACACCAATGGCTTTGTACGTAAGTACACACCTGTGATTGATGAGTTACTTGACCACACTGACTTGGTTCTACTCGACATCAAACACATGGATGACGAAAAACACATTGAATTAACCAAAGTCAGTAATCACAGAACACTGCAATTTGCCGAGTATTTGGCAAAACGCAACCAAGCGACATGGATACGTTATGTCGTCGTGGGCGGATTTACCGATGATGAAGCATCGGCATTGCAACTGGCCGAGTTTATCAAGCCCATGAAAAACATTGAAAAGGTAGAGTTACTGCCCTATCACGAATTAGGTAAGCATAAGTGGGAAGCCATGGGCGAAAACTATCAACTCAATGGCGTATCTCCCCCAAGCCGCGAAACCATGGAAAAGATTAAAGCGGTATTTGTCCAGCAAGGCATAAACGCGGTTTATTAGTCGACTAAGCAGCGATTAAAAACACATTAAGACAAAATATAAAACTAGAGTTCTTCCCAATAACTGGCATCTAAGCGCTCAAAGGCTATTTTTAAAATAACCGCCATATCGAGATAACAAGCCTTAGCACCTAAGGTTTGGCATTGAATGCCCATGGAAGACAGCTTTGCGCTTAACTGGTTACTCCAGTCGAAGAGCGACAAAGGTAAAGGATGGCGAGCCCGCCAACCTAGCCATAATAAGCCCTGCACTGGCAGGCTGATAAAAAATAAAGCGATAGTGACAGCTTGTGGCAAAAATGCCCAACCATAGATATATAGCTGGCTCATACTCGCAAAAACCGCCAACACTGGCATCACCAGAATGGCAAGCTGAGTCGCACGCACAACCCGATACTCAGGAAAAAACAAACCCAGTTGTCTAACCATAGGCCACGTCTTCATATAACGGCGACCGTCTCCTAAGGTTTTGAGAATATTGATGCTCAATTTTAGACACCTACAACAATGGAATACTGTTTTTACCATAGCATAATTTGGCACTTTGCCCCAAGACTGTTACGGCAAATACTCGGTGGTTCTATAGTTTTTGAATCGTTATATTAAACACAATGGCAAAAGGTTTACACATGTCTAATAAACTGGTTTTAGTACTCAATTGCGGTAGCTCTTCACTCAAATTTGCCGTCATTGACGCGCAAACAGGTGACGATCAGATCTCTGGCCTAGCCGAGTGTTTTGGCTTAGAAGATTCTCGTATCAAATGGAAAATCAACGGTGAAAAACAGGAAGCTGCCTTAGGTGCATTTACAGCTCACCGTGAAGCCGTTGAATTCATTGTTAATAAAATCCTTGCGGACCAGCCTGAGTTAGCTGCACAAATCCAAGCTGTAGGTCATCGTATTGTTCATGGCGGCGAAAAATTCACTCGTTCAGTGATTATTGATGATAGCGTGATCAAAGGTATTGAAGATTGTGCATCACTTGCCCCATTGCATAACCCTGCACACCTTATTGGCATTAGAGCGGCAATGGCCTCTTTCCCTAAATTGCCTCAAGTAGCAGTGTTTGATACCGCTTTCCACCAAAGCATGCCAGACAGAGCTTACGTCTATGCCTTACCATACAAGTTATATCGCGAACACGGTATTCGTCGTTATGGTATGCATGGTACTAGCCATTTATTTGTTAGCCGTGAAGCGGCGAAAATGCTCAACAAACCGTTAGCCGAAACCAATGTGATCTGTGCACATTTAGGAAATGGCGCTTCTGTTACCGCAGTGAAAGGTGGCAAAAGTGTCGACACCTCTATGGGCTTAACCCCATTAGAAGGTTTAGTGATGGGCACTCGTTGTGGCGATATTGATCCTTCAATCATCTATCACTTAGTCCATCAATTAGGTTACACCTTAGAAGAAGTCAATAACCTGATGAACAAGCAAAGTGGTCTGCTGGGTATTTCCGAGCTGACTAACGATTGCCGTGGCATCGAAGAAGGTTATGCTGACGGCCATAAAGGCGCGACCTTAGCCTTAGAAATCTTCTGCTATCGTTTAGCCAAATACATTGCCTCTTACACAGTGCCACTGGGCCGTTTAGATGCAGTCGTCTTTACGGGTGGCATTGGTGAAAACTCTGACTTAATTCGTGAGAAAGTACTTAACCTGTTGGAAATCTTTAATTTCCATGTCGATAGCGAACGCAATAAAGCCGCGCGCTTCGGTAAAAAAGGCATTATCACCCAAGATAACAGCACTGTTGCTATGGTGATCCCAACTAATGAAGAATGGGTTATTGCCGAAGACTCCATTAAACTTATCAACAAAGAATAAGATGACCTAAGCCGTTTGCTCATCCAAACGGCTTTATTATTAAAGACTTACAGTAAACACATTCATAAGCAAACTCGCAGAGCCTATCTGCCAAAAACCATCGAACTTAGAGGTTTTTATGTCCCGAAATATTATGTTAATCCCCATAGGCACAGGAGTTGGCCTGACCTCCTTAAGTCTTGGGATGGTTCGCGCACTGGAACGCCATGGGGTTAAAGTACAATTCTTTAAGCCTATTTCTCAGCTTCGTCCAAACGATAATGGCCCAGAGCGCTCGACCACGATTTTAAGCAAGTCACCAACAGTAAATCCATTAGAACCCTTCGATATGGCCCATGCTGAAGCGTTAATTCGTGCAGACCAAATCGATGTGTTAATGGAGCAAATCATTGCCCGTACTGCGGAATGCGCCAGCAATACCGAAACACTTATCGTCGAAGGTTTAGTCCCTACTCGTAGCCATCCTTTCGCTGACGATGTTAACTACGCCATTGCTAAAGCCATGGATGCTGATGTTATTTTCATTGCAACCCCTGGTAGTGATACACCAACAGGCCTAATGAATCGCCTCGAAATTGCCTATAACTCATGGGGTGGCAATAAGAACAAACGCTTAATTGGTGCCGTGATCAACAAAATTGGTGCGCCTGTTGATGATGAAGGCCGCGCTCGTCCTGACTTATCCGAAGTATTTGATCACCAAGGTGTTCAACGCTCCGATGCCGCCAGTATGTTCCAACTGCCGGGTAAGAGTCCACTGCGTATCTTAGGCAGTGTGCCGTACAATCTTGACCTAGTCGCACCACGCGCTTCAGATCTTGCTAAGCACTTACGCGCTCGCATTATTAATGCAGGTGAAATGCACACTCGTCGCCTGCGTAAAGTGACCTTCTGTGCGCGCAGCATCCCCAATATGGTTAACCATATAAAAACTGACTCGTTACTCGTTACCTCTGGCGATCGCTCAGATGTTATCGTCTCTGCCTGCCTTGCAGCCATGAATGGCGTTAAAATTGGTGCGCTGCTTCTGACCGGTAGCTATGAGCCAGAGCCAGAAATCCTTAAGCTATGTGAACAAGCCTTTGAAACAGGCTTACCCGTATTCTTAATTGATACTAACACGTGGCAAACCTCGCTTAATATTCAACGATTTGACCATGAAGTGCCCGTCGATGATGCGGTACGTATTGATTTAGTCCAAGATTATGTCGCAAGCCATATCGATCAAACTTGGATTGAAAGCGTCACTAAAAACTCTCCACGAGAACATCGCCTATCGCCACCCGCCTTCCGCTATAAATTAACGGAACTGGCACGTGCAGCCTATAAAACCGTGGTTTTACCGGAAGGTGATGAGCCTCGTACGATTAAAGCGGCAGCCATTTGTGCAGAGCGCGGTATTGCACGCTGCGTACTCTTAGGTAAAAAAGAAGAAATTCTACGTATCGCGGCCCAACAAGATGTCGTGCTTGGTGAAGGCGTTGTTATTATTGATCCAGAAGACGTACGTGATCGTTACGTTGAGCCTATGTTAGAACTACGTCGTAGCAAGGGCTTAACTGAAGTCGTGGCTAAAGAACAGTTAGAGGACAACATGGTGCTTGGCACTATGATGCTGGCGCAAAATGAAGTTGATGGTATTGTTTCTGGCGCCGTTAACACGACAGCCAATACCATTCGTCCTCCGTTACAACTGATTAAAACCGCACCCGGTTCAAGCTTAGTATCATCTATCTTCTTTATGTTGATGCCAGACCAAGTGTTAGTTTACGGCGACTGTGCCATTAACCCCGATCCGAATGCTGAGCAGCTAGCTGATATCGCTATTCAATCAGCGGAATCTGCAAAAGCCTTCGGTATCGAGCCGAGAGTGGCGATGATCAGCTACTCAACAGGCAACTCGGGCACGGGTTCAGATGTGGATAAAGTCCGTGAAGCGACTCGTATCGCGAAAGAAAAACGCCCAGATCTGATCATTGATGGTCCTTTGCAATACGATGCGGCTGTAATGCCAAACGTTGCCCGCTCTAAGGCGCCTAATAGCCCTGTCGCTGGACAAGCTACAGTATTTGTATTCCCAGACCTCAATACAGGCAACACAACTTACAAAGCCGTACAACGAAGCGCCGATCTGATCAGTATCGGCCCAATGCTGCAAGGTATGCGTAAGCCAGTAAATGACTTATCCCGCGGTGCATTAGTTGATGACATTGTCTACACCATCGCCCTGACAGCCATTCAAGCTTCACAAAACGATGCGGCAAAACGCTAACACTGTTAAATACGGTTAAATGATAACCACAAAAAAGCACTGGCCTGTCCCAGTGCTTTTTTTTAACCTATTTTCAGGTAAATGTACCATGATTGACTGATCGTTTAGCGATATAAAAACCCAAATGACATTAGAAAACGATGGAAAGAACTCAGGAAATGCTATTCAGCTATGTGTATAGAGTGAGTCATTCTAAGAAAATATCCACAATCAACAATGGATTCTAATAAGTAACAGCCAATCGTCACTTTTTGACCAGCAGATAAATAAAGACGATATCAGTGACTTACAAAACATCACTTAAGTCTTCAACATAGTTTTCCACAGATTCTGTGGATAACCTTTTAAGGTATCTTTTACTATATGACATAGTCACCGCCGAACAGTCAACCCATTTCCTATTATTCGTCAAATTCTTACAAAACTTGAACATAGGCGTTAAAATCGCGATACTCGAAGCAAATTCCGAGGGCACTAACCTATGCGAACTCTATTCTTTATCTCTCTATTATTTCTGTTTGGTTGTGGCGATTCAGGGAAACCGCCGACACTAACCCCAGAGGAAGTGAGTTTAGGCTTTTTCAAAGCTATCTATGTCGATCGTGATGTTGAAAAAGCCAAACAGTTCGTCAATGATCCACTAAAAGAAGTGCTAAGCCACTACTACATTGCCACTGCAGTACAACGTAATATGCTCAGTCTTTCTATGACCAACGTTGAAATGGAAATTGATGATATTGATATCGATTTTTTTCGCAAATTTACCAAAGATGTTCTCGTGGTAATTAAGATGAAAGGGCTTAAAGCGGGACAACCTTGGATTGATGATAGAACCATCCGCCTACATAAAATCGGTAATAAATGGGTGATCGTTGAGATTATGCCTGAAAAGCGCAGAGTGAATGGCTAGGTGACTTTTATTACGAGTGTCGGCTTCAAGACCTCCTTATTTTAAAGAAAAAATAGCAACCTTAGGGTTGCTATTTTCGTTGCTTGTTTTGTTACTTCCGACTCATCAAGATCCATTAGCGTTTTAGGCTGGGATCACTTCCTCTTCACTTTCAGCAGGTAAAGACGTCAGTACATCGTCCTTTACTTGATAGTAAGCATTTTCGTATTCATGAACTTCCATAACAACTCCTGCTTGATTTTGTAAGGTCACAAAGGCATGTCCTTCTATGTTGACATTTTGCCGATGAGGAAAGGGATTTCCGTGGGCAGGAGTATAACAAACCATATTATCCAGTTACAGAAAACTTTCAGTTTTGTTTGCCATTAATAACGAAAAAATACCAAAATCCACTTTTAACGCGGTGAAAGTGAATCTCGAAGTGAAAACCTTTCAGTTAGTCTTCACTCGATAGCGTAATACTTTTAATGACTTTTCTTCCGACACATCGATAAAGGCTGGCGGATTAGCGAGTCGCTCAACATATTCCAATGCTGGCGCAGCTTCAGCAACCTGTTTGCGCAGAAAAGCGGTATCCAGTTCAGGGGCATTTAAACACAGTAACACTTCACCATTATCGGCAAGTAATTCAGGTAACCGCCTAATTAAACGCACATAATCCTTAGTAGCAACAAAACTCCCCTTCTGATTGCTCGGCGGATCGGCAACTATTATTTCATAGGGACCGAGCTTTTTAAGTTTGCCCCAAGATTTGAAAATATCATGGCCTAAAAAACGTGCTCCAGCGACAAAGCCATTCAGCAAATGGTTTTGTTTACCAATAGCAAGGGCTCCTTTACTCATATCCATATTCACAACTTCATCAGCCCTGCCCTGCAGCGCTGCAACTGAGAATCCACAGGTATAAGCAAATAAATTAAGCACCTTTTTATGGCGTGCATTTGCCCTCACCCAATCTCGACCGTTGGCCATATCGAGAAAAAGTCCATGATTTTGGCCGCGCATTAAATGCACCTGAAATCGCGCTCCCTTTTCAGTAACGATATGAGGTTCTGGAATTTCGCCCTCAAGTAACTGAGTAAACGTCTCCCCCGCACAACGAAATTGATACACGAGATTTAGAGGACTTTCAGGATGCCATGCTTGCCAACGTGCTGTAATGGCCTGCTGGCACATCGCAAGCTCGGTATCTTCGAGAGGAATAAAACTGGTTAACAATAAAACGGGGGCAAACCAATCTAAACAAATATGCTCAGAGCCAGCATAATGCCCGCCTCGACCATGAAATAAACGTACCGCATCATTACCGAGTTCTAACGTGGTGAGCGCTTGTAAAAAACGTTGCATTATTAATTTACTTCTTTTCTGTTGAACTAGGATTCGCCTGATGATTAACAGGCTCAGATATCACTGTACTTTTGACGAGTCTATCGTCGACATCATCCGACAATAAAATGGCCAACCAACCTCCACTTTTACTGGATTCAAGAGCGATTTTCACCACCATAGTCAAAGGGACTGACAGTAACATGCCTACAGAACCAAGTAACCAACCCCAAAAAATTAATGATAAAAATACCACTAACGTGGAAAGTCCAAGACCACGTCCCATAAATTTGGGTTCAATCACATTGCCCATCACCATATTGGCGCCAATATACAATAATGCAGTCCCTCCAGCAGCGGTGGGACCAAGCTGAATAAAGGCTAACAACACGGCAGGAATGGCGGCAATAATGGAACCTATATTCGGAATGTAATTGAATAAAAAGGCGATGACAGCCCACAAAAGAGCATAATCCACACCGATAAAGGTTAAGCCAATACCCACAATGAGACCTGTCGCTAAGCTCACTAAGGTCTTTAACACCATATATTGATTAACCGATTGCAAGAAACGATCAATTTGCTGTAAGCGCATATCAGGATCATCCAGCGCTAAATGTAATTTTTTCGGTAAAGACTGTGCCTCAAACAACATGAATACTATGGTTAAGACGATCAAGAACAAGTTGGCCATTACGTTCCCTACACCCGACAACATATTCGTTGTCATCGATAAAGCCATGCCTGGGTCAAAATAGGCTAAGACTTGATCTTTTGAAATGTGAATGTTCAGTGCCTGTAATTTATGAATAATCCAAGAAAACTGCTCTATTAGCTGATCACGGTATTGGGGAAGTTGTTTAGAAAATTCGTTAATGGAACTCCCTACAACGGAAGCCAACCAAAGTCCCATTAAGACTATAAAACACATCAAAAGAATAACAGCTAACCACTTAGGCACACGATATTTTGTCATTAACCCAATGGCCGGATTACAGATCATCGCAATAAAACTGGATAACACAAAAGGCACCACTATTGGGCTGGCAGCCTTTATCCCTGCCAAAATAATCACTACAAAGGCCATCACCGCAAAGCCACGATAGGCTGCTGAAGGCGCATTAGGTCGCGTCATTTATTAAAAATCCTTCTTGATCTTAGATAAAATTGTTAGGCTATCGTGACAAAAGTACCAATCTCAATCACCTAAGCCTTAATAGTAAGTTGTCATTATGAAACCAGAAACCGCGATTATACGCATTAAAAACTTAAGACTTCGCACTTTTATTGGCATAAAAGAAGATGAAATTCAGAATCGCCAAGATGTGATAGTCAATGTCGTGATCCATTACTGCGCAGAACGCGCTCGTAATAGTGATAATGTAGACGACGCACTCAATTACCGCACAATCACTAAAAAGATCATTGAACTGATTGAGAATAATCGTTTCTCGCTGCTCGAAAATCTAACAAGCCAAACCTTAGCCCTCGCGAGTGAACATCCTTGGGTAGAATTTGCCAGTGTTGAAATAGATAAACCCCATGCTCTGCGCTTCGCTGATTCAGTGTCGATGGAACTTTGCTATCAAAAAGCCGCGCAGTAGCAATCACCGTAAAGTGATCCCTTCACGCCCGTTTTCGTATATTTGTTGGGTTGGGAAATTCAACCAATGAGTTCCACATACTTAAGGAAATACCATGAAAATACTCATCACTGGCGCTAGTGGTTTTATTGGTCGCCAATTGGTTGCACTTTTAGCACCTATGCATCAGTTGACCCTATTAACCCGCTCTCCAGAACAAACGCGTAAAGTACTCGGTGCAGAGCATCAATATTTAGCTAGTTTGGATCAACTAGATGATTTAAATACCATAGATGCGGTAGTAAATTTAGCGGGCGAGCCCATCGTTGCAAAGCGCTGGAGTAAAAACCAAAAACAACTTATCTGCAGTAGCCGCTGGAATACAACTGCTAGGTTAACCCAACTTATTCAACAAAGTAGTAATCCACCCAGTGTTATGGTGAGCGGTTCTGCTATTGGGTTTTATGGTCGACAAGGTGAACAACTCTTAAATGAAAATAGCACTCCCAATATTGAATTCAGCCATGAAATCTGCAAAATCTGGGAGCAGTTAGCGCTAAATGCAGCATCGGAGCATACTCGGGTCAGTATTATTCGGATCGGTATCGTACTCGGTCACGGCGGCGCGCTAGAAAAGATGCTTCCTCCCTTTAAACTAGGTCTCGGTGGCCCAATAGGGCATGGCCGCCAAGGCATGAGTTGGATACATGTCAACGATCTCATCTCTCTTATCGAATTTTTACTCACCCATGACCAGTGCCAAGGCCTATTTAATGCCACAGCTCCTAACCCTGTGAGTAATGCCGAATTTGCGAAAACATTAGGTAAGGCACTTAATCGACCCGCAATGATCACAACACCGCCGCTTGCCTTACGTCTAGCCATGGGGGAAATGTCTGAACTACTTACTGAAGGCCAATTTGTTTACCCTAAACGGGCGCTTGAGGCAGGGTTTCAATTTCAGTACACAGATCTCGAATCGGCATTAACGGATATTGTTGCCCGCTAAATAGAAGAATAAAAAGAACAATGGAGGCGTTATTTGCGCTATGTGTAAAAAATATGGTTATAACTCAATGAAAAAACGTATTAATCCACCTTAATGAAGCTCATAGATTAGGTTGTTTTTGTGCAAAACATTTTCAACACATTTGTGCAACAACATGATTTATAAGATGATTTAACGACAAAGAAGACTTTTCCTGTTAAACTTGCCGCCATTCGGTCATAAAAGCTTTCATTCAAAGCCGTACATTGACCTCAGCAAAATCTACACTGGCCCCTAGTCGCCAGTGATTGGTACTCAGTAACGCGCCATTTTGGCAATACTGCTCTGTAAAACCAAGACCGTTCATCCGCGCTTATTCATCCCTCTCCAACATCAGGGGATTGTTCAAGATCTGTCCTTAAGATCGAGCGCTTAACATCCAGCATTAGCAGGTGCTTAATAACGAGATGGGTTATCTCTGATGGGTACTGTACCCAATCACACACCCACACTAAAACAGTTTGTAAGGAATTCTCATGCACACGACTTATACGATTGGCGAGCTAGAATCATTTTTAGTTGCTATCTTCGTGCTGTTTATCGGCCACTCCATCAATCGCCATGTACGTGTTTTTAGACAATACAATATCCCTGAGCCCATAGTGGGTGGGCTTGTTGTTGCCGCGGTTATCGCGGGCTTACACGTTCAAAATATTAGTCTTAATTTCAGTTTATCAATGCAAAATACCTTAATGCTGATGTTCTTTAGCACTATAGGCCTTTCGGCAAATTACAAACTGTTACTCAGTGGTGGTAAAAAGGTCTTCATTTTTTTAGGTGTCGCTTCACTCTATATTGTTATTCAAAATGCAGTTGGTGTCAGTTTAGCGAGCCTATTAGGACTTGAACCGATAATGGGACTTATCGCAGGTTCTATTACACTATCGGGTGGTCATGGTACAGGTGTCGCTTGGTCACAAACCTTTGCAGAAAACTATGGGATCAATACGTTAGAGTTTGCCATGGCGGCTGCAACCTTTGGCTTAGTGATGGGAGGCATTATAGGTGGCCCAGTGGCCCAACGATTAATTGGTAAGCATAATCTTGTCTCTCGCTATGGTATTGGTCGTAAGCACCATGTCGATCACCCACACTTAGTCACTTACGATCAATTAGAAGAAGATCACGTTACCGCAAAAACCATTCTCGAAACCCTTTTTGTGCTCTTATTATGCGTTGCTGGCGCAAAATGGATTACTGAGTGGGTTGGCCTATCGGGTATCGCTTGGTTAAAAATGCCTGACTTTGTGTATGCTCTTTTTTTAGGCGTTACCATCGCCAATATGACTGAACTTACCCGAGGCTATAAACCTCACACTGAGAGTATCGATGTTATTGGCACAGTCTCGCTATCACTGTTCCTTTCTATGGCATTGATAAATTTAAAACTCTGGGAAATTTTTGATTTAGCGATCCCACTACTCGTGATTTTGTTAGTGCAAACCGCAGTATTGGCGCTCTTTGCCTATTTTGTGACATTTAAGGTCATGGGCAGTAATTACGATGCAGCGGTGATAACAGGTGGCCACTGTGGATTCGGTATGGGCGCAACACCGACAGCAGTGATGAATATGGGGGCGCTGGTTTCACGCACGGGTCCATCGCCTCAAGCTTTTATGGTCGTACCGATTGTGGGCGCTTTCTTTATCGATATTGTTAACTTAATTGTCTTGCAAGGTTATTTAAGTTTTATTATGTAGCTTATCCAATCAAAAAGCACTGAGATCACCCAGTGCTTTTCTTAAGTAATAAACGGTTTAACTCCCTGCTTTTAGTAACTCAGAGCAGGATTGATTCAGTAATTGACGGCAACGCCACACCCCAAGCAAGGCCACCAGCAATGCACCGGATACAGGAGCAATTGCCCACCAAGGCCAATGCATATACACATTAAGTTCAAACACTTGAGTTTTTAGTAGATAGAGCGCAAATTCGGCTACTATCACTGCTAACACACCTGCAATACCGCCCAGTAAAGCAAACTCTAAACCCGTTGCACTGCGTAATAACCATCCTGAAGCACCAAAAGTACGTAGCACCGCAAGTTCACGCTGCCGCGTAGCCATTCCCGCTTCAGTCTGGGCAATCAACACTAAACCACTGGCGAGCAGCACCAACACCAGCACTAAGGTTAACGACAATGACACTTGCTCTATGATCTGCCGCAACTGCCCTACCATAGCGCCCACATCTATGATGGAAACCGTCGGAAATTGCTGAATAAGCGCCAAAATCACCGCATCCTTAGGTGAACTATCCGCATTCGTCGCCTGATCATCAAGACCTTTTTCATCTAGAAAGAAGCTCGCCATCGAGGTATACGCAAAAGGTGCAAGTGCTTCTTGGGTAAAGATCATAAAGAAGTTTGGTTGCAGAGTTTCCCAGTGCACGGTACGAATACTCGCAACTTTTACGGTAAGCTCCTGATTATCGATGATATAAGTCAACTTATCGCCAAGACCAATACCTAAACGCTCCGCCACACCTGACTCGACTGACACTTCATCGGTAGCTTGATTAAACTGCCCTTCTATTAACTCGTTATTGGCGGGTAAGGTATTACGCCATGTGAGATTGAGCTCACGAGAAATCCCGACGCGCCCCTTTTCACCAGCCTCCCGCTGTTCATTAGAAATCAAGGTTTCCCCGTTGATTTGGGTTAGACGTCCACGGATCACCGGATAAATATCCGTCGCAGTAATGCCATTTGCCGACATAAAATCATGTAAAGGCTTAGCATCATCGGGGGCAATATTGACTAAAAAGTAGTTCGGCGCATTTTCGGGTAGCTGTTTTTGCCATTCGTTAAGTAAATCTTGCCTGAGCGCCAAAATGGTCAATAACAACACGAGTGCCGCGCTAAAACCGACCAATTGCACCGCATTTTGCCGCGCACGACGCCTTAGCCCCGCTAGCGCCAATTGTAAGGGATTGGTCGTTTTCATACCTATGCTGTGACCTGCACGTATCATCACAAAACCCAGCACACTCAGTAACACACCAAGCAGTAAGACCGCCGCAACGACCGTTAGTGTCAAAGCCCAACTTTGGGAATACAAATATCCCAGTAACGCCATCGCCCCTAAACTCAGTAGCAAATGCAACCACATGCCAAGTTGCAGACCTTCTAACTGACGCTGCAGCACCCTTAGTGGCGGAATCGCCAGTAACCGCATCAAAGGGTAGGCTGAAAACATAAAGGCGCTGATAAGCCCTGTGCTTATCCCGAGCAATAATGGTCGAGTCAGTGGCGGTGAATAAGCAGCAATTTCGGGTGGCAATAGATAACTGATCCCAAAATCCAGTAACCCACCACCGATAAGACCTAAGCCTATTCCCAATAACGTCACAAGTAATAAGTGCATGCCAAACAACAGACGAATTTGTTTTGCTGAGGCACCGAAGGTTTTCAGCATGGCCACCACATCGTAATGGCGCTGACAATAACGCTGAGCAGCAATACCTATCGCAGCGCAAGCTAGTGCAATTCCCATTAAACTGGCTAACAGCAAGAAACGCTCTGCTCGCTTAACAGCGCCTGCTATAGGCGAATCGCCAGATTGCACATCGACCCAGCGTTGGGTGCTATTCAGCAGCGGTTTGGCACTTTGCTCAAAAGCGATGAGGGCAGCTTCATCTCCTGCAAATTGATATAAATACGTGACGCGGCTCCCCGGTTGAATAACCCCCGTTTTTGCCACATCTTCCATTCGCATCAACACAATAGGGGATGAAGCAAAAGGATTGAACCCTGCGTCGGGCAAACGGCTGATCTCATTGCTGAGCACAAACTCACTGTTACCTAACTCTATGGATTTGGGATATCCCAAAAGCCCACCTAAACGCGTCTCAAACCAGATTTCATCCGCTTTAGGTAACGCTTTTGTTTTACCAGTGGTAAGCTCAATTTCACCTTTGAGTGGATAACCCACCTCAACAGCGCGCACTGTCACTAACTGGAATTTATCTCCCGAATAGACCATGGAATTAAATTGCATGTTAGTCACATGCTTAAGCCCAAGCTCTTCAGCTTTAGCTAAAATAGTGGGATCAATTATCACGGGTGAATCGATAATACGATCGGCTGCAATAAACGCTGAAGCCTCTCCATTAATTGCCACTTGCAAGCGCTCGCTCACCCGCGCTAAACCGCTCACAGACAATACTGCGAGCGTGATAGCGAGGATAATCAATAACAATTGCCCTTGCTGTAACTCACGTTTAAATAGGCGCCATGCCAGACTTAACTCCATATTTAAGCCTCCTTAGCATTAGCGAGTATATCGGGAGCAACGGATGGGGTTGAGACAACAGCTCTGGCATTTTCTTCCTGTAAATGGCCATTATCCATCACCAACTGCCGCTGGCAGCGTTTAGCAAGTAACAGATCATGGGTGACAAGAATTAAGGTGGTATGACTTTCTTGATTTAGCTCAAACAGCATGTCGGCGATCTTATGGCCGTTAACACCATCTAAATTCCCCGTAGGTTCATCGGCAAATAACACTGTTGGCTCACAGATAAAAGCACGGGCTATCGCGACCCTTTGCTGCTCGCCACCCGAAAGCTGTTTGGGTAAATGGGTCAAGCGGTGGGATAACCCCACCCTTTCTAACATGGCCTGCGCTTTTTCCTTGGCATTTTTCACCCCTGCGAGTTCGGCGGGTAACATCACATTTTCGAGTGCTGTTAAGGTATCAACCAACATAAAAGATTGAAAAATAAAGCTCACTTTCTGTTTACGTAGTGCCGCTTTTTGCTCTTCATTGAGTGGCGATAACGCCACGCCATCGAGCCAAATTTCACCCGATGTCGGCGTATCAAGTGCTGCGAGCAATCCAAGCAAGGTGGATTTACCCGATCCAGAGGGTCCTAAAATCGCCACACTCTCGCCTTGCTTGACATCTAAGTTAATGCCCTTGAGGATAGTGAGCGTTCCTTCCTGAGTGATCACTGATTTTTCGAGGTTAACCACATTGATGGCACTGTTTTTTAAGATGACGTTAGACATAGGATCCTTCTTATATAAATCGTTCTGGTATCAATCGCTAAGATTAAAGTCAATGGCGAAGACCCTGGGGGCATTCATCCTACTGAGTATGTTAATGGCTACGCCAGTTCATGCGGCGAAGGTACTGATCCTTGGCGATAGCTTAGGCGCAAGCTATGGCATGTCGGAACAACTGGGCTGGGTCGCAATGTTGCAAAAAAATCTCCCTGAACATCAGTTTATTAATGGTTCAGTTAGCGGAGAAACTACCGCAGGCGGCCTTCGCCGATTACCCGCTTTACTCGATTCTGTCTCTCCAGATCTTGTGGTCGTTGAACTGGGAGGGAATGATGGTTTACGTGGATTCCCACCAACGCAACTCGAAAATAATCTAATCCAAATCATTACTCTAGCGCAAAAAAGTGGCGCCAAAGTATTACTCACCGAAATCATGGTACCGCCTAACTATGGCCCTCGCTATACCCAAAAGTTCACCCAAGTGTATCAAGACATATCCAAAACACAGAATATTGAATTAATTCCATTCTTTATGCAGGAAATCGCTCCTTATCCAGACTTAATGCAACGGGATGGCATTCATCCCAATGAAAAGGCCCAAGCAAAAATTGCCGCATGGATGCAACCTTGGATAGAAAAAGCCTTAAACCAATAAGTTTGTGGATATTTTAAGCTAATAAACAGCTTGCTGACTTAAACTCATGCTTGAGCGATAAAAACGTGTTCTAACGCAAGAATAACATCATATATAAACAGTAAAATTAGTGTTAGCAAATGGTTAACTCAAACAAGGAGTCAATATGTCCCTTAGCCATCAGCAAAAAGTGTACATACCCAAGGAAGCCCGTACCAACCAATTCATCACAGCCGAAATCAAAGTGACGGATGAATTACTGAGTCAATATCCAGACTATCAAAGCTGTTATCAGACCTTGAGCCGCTTGATATTTAATTTGGCAGAACAACACGATCTCCGTAATGTCCACGTGATCACTAACGATAAACTGCCTGTTGTACGTTTTCATACTGAAGCCTATTGCTTCCAAACCACCGAACAAATTTTATTTTTCTACAATCCTGCCTACCACGAGGCCCAAAATTTATTCACGCAAGATAATTATCGTGCGCGTAAATTACGTATCGTATTTCTCGCAACTGGTGAAGATATTCGTAGTAACTCGGCCAGTTTCCATATCCGTGTACGCGAATTACTCAATGAATTAATGCCGCAATTGCCGATAACCGATCTGAAGGTGAAGATCCGTGACCATCAACACTTATCCTATGATCTCTTTGCTAAGGCCAAAGGCAATAAAGAAACCTATGGCTATAAGCTGCGCGCCATAGGGCCAAGATATAAGGCTAGAAAATGTGAACTACCAGAAAATGTCAGTTCACTGACCTATGTCACCGTGAGTTTGCCACTCAGCCGTAAGCTTAAACAAGGTTTATTGCCTGACTCGGCAACCGACTTTACACATTTATATCAACATCTTGAAGATAGCTTCCTCAAAGCTGCTGCAAACAGGCAACTGACTCGACTCGCGATGATTGCGAATGGCTTAACCCCATTAGTACGCAATAGTAAGTTTGAAAAACTGGACAGCAAAACTGAAGTACAAATGATAGGGTTCGATCCTAATGCGACAGAGCAGCAAGTGATCCGCCGCTGGGATGCGGATAATTTAGTTGAAGCGGCGCACTTTACGATTGTTGCGGGCACCAAGGATTGCGATGATGCTGGCTATGGACGTTTTATGAATAATGTCGAAACCGCACTCAAAGCCTTTGCTGCCGAAATCGGTATTGACCCCGAGCGTGAAGACTTAGTGATACGCTTCCATCAACATATTAGTTATCAAATCTAACGTCTTCTATGTAACACAATAAGCTCACTAAACCAAAACGCCTGCATTTGCAGGCGTTTTAATGGTTATAAAATCAGAAGGTTATTATCGAGATTACATTGGACGATTTTTTTCGATAAGACGATTAAAAATCGCATTAACAGATAAAGAGGCTCCATGGGCAATCTTATCTGCCAACTTTTTCTTCACTTGATAACGCAACTTATACACTTTGCGATCTTTCGCCAGCGACATGACAACATCATCACTCGTCAGAATTTCATCAACAAGCCCGAGTTCAATGGCCTGCTGACCATACCAATGCTCACCCGTTGCCACCTTCTCCAAATTCAGTTCGGGGCGATATTTACTCACAAAGGCTTTGAACAACACATGGGTTTCTTCGAGTTCCTCTTGGAACTTCTGCCTTCCCTCATCGGTGTTTTCACCAAAAACCGTTAACGTCCGTTTGAAATCGCCAGCCGTATGCTGCTCATAGTCAATTTCATGTTTTTTCAGTAAACGATTAAAGTTCGGCAATTGGGCAACAACACCAATGGAACCGACGATAGCAAAAGGCGCGGCATAAATTTTATTTGCTACGCAAGCCATCATATAACCACCACTGGCAGCGACTTTATCAACACAGACCGTCAGCAGGATATCGGCTTGACGTAAACGATCTAACTGGCTGGAGGCTAAACCATAGCCATGGACCATTCCACCACCACTCTCAACATTAACAACGACTTCATCACCTTTTTCGGCAATGGCTAAAATGGCACTGATTTCTTCACGCAGTGAAGCAACCTCAGCTGCATCGATACTGCCCTTAAAATCAATAACAAAAACCTTACCTTTACTGGTATCCCCCTCTGTTTTGTCCTTGACCTTTTCATCTATTTTTAGCTGTTTTTCATAGGCTTTGAATTCTTTTTTTGAGAGTAATTCTTCTTTTAAGCCATGTTTAAGCTCTTCTAACTCTTCAGATAAGTTGGTAATCCTCAACTCGCCCTTATCTGATTTATGTTTCACAGTCGAAGCCAATACCACAATAATAACGGCCACAATTGCGACCACTATAGTGATAGCTTTCGCCAGAAACATGCCATATTCGTATAAAAATTCCAAAGTGTTCTCCGTTGGGACGCAGGTTTGCGTATCTCTTCACTTAATTTATTGCGGGCTATTCTAACAGCCTAAAGGCCCATAAAAAAACCCAGCGTGAGCTGGGTTTTTCAGATTAAGGCAATATTAGTTAGGACAAGTCGCAATCACGTTGCTGTTTGTCACTAAAATGGTTGCATCACCACTGGCGGCATAGGTTGCTACTTGGGTTTGCATTTCAACCGTTGCAGCGGCTGCCAAACCATCCGTTGATTCCTTTTCTTTAGGATCAACAAGCGAACTATGATGACCTTTAGCAAAACGAACTACACCTTTTCCTTTAGTTGTGCTATCAACACAAGGTAAACCTAATGAAGCAATCAGAGGTTCGGTTCCGGATAATGGGAAATTATCCACACGGTTTGGTAGGACCTGATCACCTAAGTTACCATTACCATCTCCCGCGACTTCAATAAGATGTACAGGTAAACCAGTCGCTTTTAACATAGCAGCATGGTTAACAGGATCCGCCGAGTCAATCGCAGTTTGTACTGCAAAAGCAAAGGTTGGAATAAATTGCGCGTAAACCGCTTGTACTAATGCCGCATATTCAGGGCTACCGACTTCATAACCTGCGGTATTAGCCTTATCCACTAGCGCTTTGAAGGTGGTAGATGCCGTAATATTACTAAACAGTACAGGAGCAAAGGTTGCAGAACCTGCAAATGCGCCCGCTAAGCCACCAGCAGGAGCAACTAAGGATGCAGCCTTGATAGCATAGGCATTTTGTAACGCCTCGCCCGTCGTTGGATGTTTCATGCCTGTACTGGCATAGGTCGCAAAATCGGTACCAACTATCGCACCTAAGCTAAGCCCTTGTACACTGATGTTATAAACATCAAAAAGTTGCTGCTGTCCAGCCTGTGCTAACCCTTGTGCTAATCCAGTCAGTGCCAGCCTTACACCTAAATGGTCCATCGTCGCTTGACGGAAATTATCTCGCACCGATAGCGTGCTAGAAATATTCACAAACACCAACGGGTTACCATTTTTAAAGGCTTCCGAGTTACCCACAACTGCACCGAAGGCAGGATCGGTTGCAGTGACTTCATAAATACCATCACCGTTAGCATCGAATGAACGCGCTCCATGGAGCGGCATATCAATAGCAATGGTTGCGACGCCCATAGCCGCATAGCTGCCAGCATAGGCGAGTGACATCTCTTTACCGCCACCTAAACCATGCAGTGCAAGCGTTGTTGGCCAGCCGGCCGCTGGTTGTGTAAAGGTTTTACCCTGCTGCTGATAAAATGCGGCCAATTTTGTCGGGTTAGGCATTGAAATCAGCACGGGGACCGTTTCATATCCCTTAATCTCGGGGATAGGATTGAACTTAGTCAGATGTTTAGTCTTATCTACCGCCGTGCCATCATCTAACAACCAAGTTTTACCCGCCATTAACGAAGGATTTGCCAAGGCATCAGCGGGATTGGCAATACCGTTAGCCACAGCTTGCATACCAAAGTTCGTTTGACTCAACGTACCCGCTTGCAATGCTAATAACACAGAAACTGGACTATCACCTTGGGCTTTCCAACGACCATTAATTAATGGTTGTCCTGAAGAAGATAAACAACTGACAGAAGAACAATCACCGTAAATGGGGAGTTTAATTTTCGCAGTATAAACATCAGCCAAGTTTGCAACGACATATGCTGGACTGGTTTGATCTGTTATCCCCGCCACTTGTGCAACAGTCAATCCTGTTGGTGTTGGCATTTGGGCAAAACTTGGGGCATATGGCGCACCTTGGGCCATCAATAACTTAGTAGTTTCATAGACATTTGCCACTGATTGGGTGGTAAATAGTCCTGCATAATTAATCGTGGTAGTATCTACATTATGGGCGGCAGCAATCCCTTTTTCATAACTGTTGACTAAGGTTTGCAACATCAGCTGATCTGGCGTTTCCAGTGGTAACGTATTGATATCCATCTTCAACAAACCATAGGTTGTTGAAGGCGCAATACCACGACCTTCAGAATCTTGAATAAGATTGGTCGTCGCATAGATATAGGATTGGCCCGCTTTAAGTGGCTTAAGCGGTACGATGACCACTTTGTTGCCCGATGCGGTTGATACAAAGTCAACACCAAACTGCAGTTCTGCGCCAACTTTACAGGCTGAAACAGACGGTTTAGCCTTACATTCGGGATCAGACGATAGTGCACCGCCTACAGTGGCCTCAAACATTCTCACCGCGCCCGGCTGTGCAACCGATGCAGCCATTAAGGTCAGTGGTGTCCCGTCATGTTTTTTCGCTAAATCGATATCAATAGAAATTGGTGATGTTGTTGACCAACCATCTAAGGCCCCTAGGGCAATTTGTGGGTCAACATAATTACCCGAACTTTCGCCAGGGATCGCTAATGTGCCGTCAGTCGTGCCACTGAACAGCAAATCATTTGGTAATGGAACTTTAGCGTTGGCAGGGTCAAACACCATACGCGATTCAGGGATGAGCACTTCCGTCTTATCCTTGAGTTCGTTATAGCTGTCCTCGCCACATCCTGTGAGGCCTAGTGCAGATGCAATCGCAACACCCAAAATGAGTCTTTTCATCTTTTTTCCCCAAATCTTGTTGTAATAGTTTTGTTTTCCCCAAGAAATTAGTCACAATAGCAAAAAATCTGTGACTAATAGGGCTTATGTTAGCCCCTAACTCGTTTCAAGTTAACGTAAAAATATTGAGTTAGCCACAAGTTTGTCACAAACATTTTTGCTATTTATAACAAAGTTTCATTCATTTGTTTGAAACATGCGTTTATCACTTCGGCTAGTCGAGAAGTGGCGGGCATTCTCGCCAAGAGGAAAAAGAGACTCATGTTGGAATATCAAGCAGCAAAAGATTTACTTCAGGGCAAAACAATCTTAGTCACAGGCGCAGGTGCTGGTATTGGTAAAGCGGCCGCTATTGCATTTGCAAAACACGGCGCCACCGTGATTTTACTCGGTAAAACAGTGAAAAAACTGGAAGCGGTTTACGATCTAATAGAACAAGCCGGTTATCCCAAACCTGCTATAGTGCCATTGGATCTTAAGGGTGCAACGGAACAAAACTACCAAGATATGGCCGACACCATTGCAGAACAATTTGGTCATTTAGACGGCTTATTACATAATGCTAGCTTGCTCGGTGCCTTAGGTCCGTTTGAACACATCGATATTTCATCACTCGAAGATGTGCTCAAAGTGAACGTCACGGCCCAAGTTATGCTCACAAAAGCCTTATTGCCTGTCATGCGTCAAGCACCCAGTGCATCGATTATCTTTACGTCGAGCAGTGTGGGTCGTCAAGGCCGCGCCTATTGGGGACCTTATGCTTTCTCTAAGTTTGCCACTGAGGGCATGATGCAAGTTCTCGCCCATGAATGCGATGGCACCTCAGTTCGAGTGAACAGTATCAATCCTGGTGCAACCCGCACTGAGATGCGCGCTAAAGCCTACCCCGCAGAGAATCCACTGGATCTCAAAACCGCTGAAGAGATCATGCCGACCTATCTATATTTGATGGGTCAAGATTCTAGTGCCGTCAACGGACAGCAGTTTAACGCTCAATAAGTGAAATAGCGATTAAACAAAAGGAGCCCTTATGGCTCCTTTTGTTTTTAGAACTCACCCACAAGCTGAATTTTTGCAAAATAAATCATCGTTTTAGCCTGAGTACTTATACTTGATTCATTCTGCACATTCTGTGCATCAAGTTGAGCATTGGCTATCTCATGGCTTGAATAATAACTGACCCACAACTCATTTCCGTCAATCACAACGCCCGCATAACTGGTATCGCCCTTCGATGGCAGCGTCAGTAACTCTTGAACCACGCCAGTATCGGGGTGAATTTCAACTAAAGCCGTGCGAACTTGTTCATCATATAAACGCACTACTGCCAACAAACGGGATTGATACATCAACATCACTGGCCCACCAATGCGCTTATCGAGTTCTTGCCATTGCCAATCGATAAAT
Organism: Shewanella sp. JNE2; assembly: GCF_023159115.1. Classification (NCBI taxonomy): domain Bacteria; kingdom Pseudomonadati; phylum Pseudomonadota; class Gammaproteobacteria; order Alteromonadales; family Shewanellaceae; genus Shewanella; species Shewanella sp. JNE2. The sequence goes on from NZ_CP096169.1 coordinate 2,710,953, forward strand.
GGCGCTTGACTGCAACCAAGTAAACCAACATATTCCGGTCCCCATACGGGATCGCGCCTCAATAGACAAAAGCCGTTGTCTTGATCAAAAACAATTGCACTTTCATTGACATAACCCTGATTATTAAACACCATTAACCAAGTCTCAAACTGCACCCCATCATCACTTTTATACAAGCGGGTATCGCCATCAGGCCCAGCGCGATAACCTACGCCATAGAGTGCATTTTGATATTCGGTTAAGCGCCATAACCAATAACCTTTATCACCAATTTTGAGCGCATCCGACCACACTAGCCCATCGAGTGAACGCCAAAGATGTGATTGTAAGCCTGACTTATTGTGCAAAGTCCCACCGCCAAGTAAGAGTAATTCTCCTTGATACTCAATCAGTTTACCATCGCGTAAATCCGCCTCATCCGAACAGATCAGCGCCACGCTCTGCCAAGTTTCACCTAAATCCGCTGAGCGTAGAATACGCAGTGCACCATCGGGTGACACATGGGCAGTACCTTCACGGAAAACGCAAAACAGTGCCCCCTGAAATCTGATTAAATCGGTAAATGCATTATGGGCACCCTGTTCCCAAATTCGTTTTACTGAAATTAGCTTCATCCATTCACTCCTCAATCCAACTGAGACTTGTTATAACATAGCTGCAAATAACAGAAAGCAAAAAGGCCGCGAAGCGGCCTTTTGATTGGGATAGAACAACTTAACTGCGCTGGCGCGTTGGTTTAGCTTTTCCAGCCCCTGTGACTTTATGCTTACGCACCGCGCGGCGAATTTTGGCACTTTTAACCTGAGCACGGGCCACACTGTGTTTATCAGCAGCAAGCATAGTGCGCGTTTCAGGCTCAAGACCCGCTAATTGACGCAAATAATTAACTTGTTCAACGGGCAATTCAACCCAACCACCGCGGGGCAGTGATTTTGGCAATTCGACCATACCATAACGAATACGGATCAAACGGCTCACCTGCACTTCTTGGGATTCCCACAGACGGCGTACTTCACGGTTACGACCTTCGCGTAAACACACATGCCACCACTGGTTCATGCCTTCGCCGCCCGCTGGCTTGATGCTATCAAACTGTGCTGGGCCGTCCTCTAACATCACACCTGTACGCAAACGTTGCACTGTCGCCTCAGGGATTTCACCGAAGGTACGCACTGCGTATTCGCGGTCAACTTCGTTCGATGGATGCATTAAGCGGTTTGCTAACTCACCATCTGAGGTAAACAACAATAAACCTGAGGTATTGATGTCTAAACGACCTACCGCTACCCAGCGTGAATCACGCACTTTAGGTAAGCGATCGAATACCGTTGGACGGCCTTCAGGATCTTTACGACTGCAAATTTCGCCTTCGGGTTTATGATATGCCAGTACACGGCAAATCACGTCTTCGGCAGACTTTAACGAAATGGCTCTGCCATCGATACGCACTTTAGCATCGGCTTCAATACGATCCCCAAGGCTAGCAATTTCACCATCAATACTAACTCGGCCTGCAGCAATCCATGCCTCCATCTCACGACGGGAGCCATGGCCTGCACGGGCCAAGACTTTCTGCAATTTTTCACTCATTAGTATTTTGCTCTTCTGACTGTTCTGGCGCTGATTTCAAACCTGAAAAAACCGCCTGCAATGACTCAGTATCCGACAGCGGCGGTAAATCCGCTAAGGTGTCTAAGCCAAAATATGCTAAAAATTCTAAGGTAGTGGCATATAACGCGGGTCGCCCCGGTACTTCTTTATGACCAACTACTTTAATCCAATGTCTATCTGACAAACTTTTTATGATATGGCTACTTATAGCCACACCGCGCACCTGTTCAATATCGCCACGAGTCACAGGTTGACGATAAGCAATCACCGCCAAAGTTTCTAATGTCGCACGCGAATATTTAGGGGCTTTTTCCTGCCACAGGGGCTGCAAAAAAGGACTCAATACTTCTAAGGTCTGGAAGCGATAACCCCCAGCGACTTTCACAAGTTGTACACCTCTGTCTTGATAATCCTGTTGCAACTCATCCAATGCCGCTTTTATTTTGTCTCTGGAAACCGTGAAATCCACCAAGACAGTGTCTTTCAACATTTTCGCCGACAAGGGTTTCCCCAATACAAACAAACTCGCTTCAATAAGCTGTTTTAATTGAGTCGGATTTATCTGCATCAATTAATAGGCCTTAACGTAAATAGTTGAAAACGGTTCTGTTTGGTACAATTCGACCAATAATTCTTTGACTAATTCCATCAAAGCTAAGAAGGTGACTACCACGCCAGCACGGCCTTCTTCTACGGTAAATAAACGTTCAAAGGCCGTAAAATCTTCCGAGTTCAACATGGCTAAAATCTGGCTCATGCGTTCACGGGTCGATAACTGTTCACGCTTAACATGATGATCTTCATAGGCATCGATACGTTTGAGTACATCACCAAAGGCGCGGGCAATTTCAAACAACGAAACTTCTGGCGGGATCACCAGTGGCTTAATCCCGGGTGCTGCCACGGCTTTGGCTTGAAATACATCCCGCTCGAGCCGCGGTAAATCATCGAGTTTTTGCGACGCTTCTTTAATCACTTCATAGGCTTTAAGCTGCCGAATAAGCTGTGCCCGTGGATCTTCCTCAACCTCATCTTCGGCCACCATACGCGGCAGCAGCAAACGGGATTTAATCTCGGCAAGCGTTGCTGCCATCACTAAATAATCGGCGGCAAGTTCGATTCGAGCCTGAGTCAGCAACGTAATATATTCTAAATACTGCGCGGTGATTTGCTGAATGGGTAAATCGACAACGTCTAATTTTTGCTTACGGATCAAATATAAAAGTAAATCCAATGGTCCTTCAAAGGACTCAAGGAACACTTCCAATGCCTCCGGCGGAATAAACAAATCCAGCGGCATTTCGGTCATGGCCTGACCACGAATAACGGCTAAGGGTAAACTCTGTTGCGTGCCCTGCATCCGCTATCTTGCTCCGTTAACACTGCGCTATCCAACCTAGGCTAACGCCAAACGCGCGATTATACCTGTAAATTTACGGCGATAAAACTGCCAAATGTTGACTACCACTATCCGAATCACTTACCCGCATCCATTAGCGATAAATCTAATGCGGCAGATTTAGAGGAACGGCGTGATATCACCCGCGCCTTCACGTAAAATCTCGGCGCCATCTTCAGACATATCAATTACAGTCGTCGGCTTTTCGCCTAAATAACCACCGTGGATAATCACATCCACTTGATGCTCGAGCAAATCACGAATTTGTTCAGGATCAGACTCGGCAAACTCGGCATTTGGCATCACTAAACTGGTCGACATCAGCGGCGCATCTAAGGCTTCAAGCAACGCCAGTGCGATCACATTGTCGGGCACGCGAATACCTATGGTCTTTTTCTTGTCATTTTGCAGCCGACGGGGCACTTCTTTGGTCGCTTTAAAAATGAAGGTATAAGGTCCAGGCGTGCAACTTTTTAGAATACGATAGGCTTGGTTATCCACCTTGGCGTAGGTTGCAAGCTCGGAGAGATCGCGGCACATCAATGAAAAATTATGATCGTTCTCAATTTGACGAATTCTCGCCATCCGCGTCATCGCGTCTTTCTCACCAATCAAGCAGCCTAATGCATAGCCTGAATCGGTGGGGTAAACAATCACACCGCCTGCTTTTAAGGCTGCGACGGCTTGACTGATAAGACGGGCTTGCGGATTTACTTCATGTACATAAAAAAACTGACTCATGGTCGTTCCATCCAAGATCTCGATTGCCAGACCCAATCAATACCTTGGGGCTGATACAGATTTTTACCTAATTCTATCCAATTGCTTGGAAAGTGAAAATCACTCCCTATCGATGCAAGCAACTGGTTTTGAACGCTCAGCGCCACAAGATTGGCCCTGTCGTCTAACGTTTGCTGGCCGAGTACCACTTCCATGGCATCCCCACCTGCTTCTTTAAATTCGCGCACTAAGCGCTTAAGCCACTTAGCGGATAACTTGTAACCGCTAGGGTGGGCTAACACAGCTAACCCGCCCGCGTTGTGGATCACTTCAATCGCGCTGGCCATATCGCCCCAATTATTGGGCACATAACCGGTTTTACCTCGAGCTAAATAGCGTTTAAATACACTCGGCATATCCACAGCATGACCCTTATCAGCCATCCAGCGAGCGTAATGTCCACGGCTCAACGCGGCATCACCCGCCAACGCCTTAGCGCCTTCGTAGGCACCTTCGATACCAGCTTTAGCTAATCTATGGCCAATTTCTTGGGCACGTAATTCACGTAATTCACGCTGGTTTTCTAAAAATGCTAATAGCGCGAGGTTATCAGCATCGAAGTTAAGCGCCACGATATGAATATCGTAACTATTCCAGCGAGTAGAGATTTCCACGCCAGAAATCAATTTCAATGGTGCAGCTTGTGCCTGATTAAAGGCACGGGCTTCAGGTAAACCTGCCACAGTGTCGTGATCGGTGATCGCAAATAACTGCACGCCCTTTTCAAGGGCTCTTGCCACCAATTCAGACGGCGTTAACTGACCATCGGACGCGGTCGTGTGGCTATGTAGATCAGCCAATATGCTTTGAGTATTCATGGCGCTATTGTACGCGCATTTGTTAACAAATGCGCTGCTATCTCGCACTTTGTCGCTAAGTCATTTTAATTTTATGCCTCATTGAAGTGGATAAATCGCAGAAAATGAAAAATATTCAATTGACATTATTGCTCAGCTCATGTTTTCTATAGGTCCATTAACGAATTAGCGAGACCCTTTTTGAATGACCCACATTAACGCTTCATTAAACATCATTTGGTGGTGGCACTTCCCAACGTAGCGGGTGGTGTGAAGCTCTGTGCTCATTTGAAAGTGACCAGAATCAACAAGAAGCCCGCAGAAATGCGGGCTTTTTTGTTAGGTGCGAAAAATGTCGGCAAACTCGGGTGAAAAATTAAGAAAGCGAGATAACTCATAATGTTAAAGACATTTAATCAGGTAGCTGGAGTATGAACATGCCCAAACAGACATTCGCACGCTCAAGCAAGCTCAAGGCGGCATTAACCTACCACAGCGATCCACTGCGCTTATATCAGCACATCACCCAAGATGCACCCCATACTATGTTGCTCGAATCGGCCGAAATCGACAGTAAAGATCATTTAAAAAGTATGGTGATGACCCATGCCGCCATGATGATCCGCTGCGATGGTTATCAACTGACCTTCACCGCACTGACCGACAATGGCGCGAGCTTACTTGCCCCTATCGAAACCTTTTTCTGCGCGAGTGCAAATCTAGTTAGAGATAACTCGACCTTAGTGGTCACACTGCAAAAAGACACTCAGCTGCAGGATGAAGATGCGCGCTTAAAATCGACCTCGCCACTCGATGGCCTGCGGATGTTTATCCAGCAGATTTATTGTGGCGCTCATACTGACAGCCAGACTAAACCCGCCTTTGAAGATCTGTTTTTAGGTGGCATACTGGCCTACGACTTGATTGATACCGTTGAGCCACTGCCCGCCGTACCGAACCGCGATAACGATTGCCCAGACTACTTATTCTACCTCGCCGAAACCTTAATCCTTATCGACCATAAACTAAAACAAGCCGACATCATTACCCATAACTTCAGCCTTGATTCGGATCACAGTGCTGCAGTCACTACAGCGCTAAGTGAGCGGGTACAAAATTTAAGTACAGAGTGTAAAAACTTAGATAATTCACCTGCCGATGTGCCGACACTGGCCGCTATCGACGCAACTGAGCAAGTCAATATTTCCGATGAGGAGTTCAAACAAACCGTTATCGATTTGAAAGAACACATTATTGCAGGCGATATTTTCCAAGTGGTGCCATCCCGTAGCTTTAGTTTGCCTTGCCCGAATACCTTAGGGGCTTATCGCGCCCTGCGCCTGACTAACCCAAGCCCCTATATGTTTTATTTCAGGGGGCATGATTTTACGCTGTTTGGTGCCTCACCAGAAAGTGCGCTCAAATTTGATGCCAGCAGTAATCAAGTGGAAGTCTACCCGATTGCTGGCACCCGTAAACGCGGTAAAACCGCCACAGGCGAGATTGATTTTGACTTAGATAGCCGCATCGAACTTGAACTGCGCTTAGATAAAAAAGAACTGTCGGAACACTTAATGCTGGTCGATTTAGCTCGCAACGATATCGCGCGCATCAGCCAAAGCGGCAGCCGCAAAGTCGCCGAACTACTAAAAGTTGACCGTTATTCCCATGTAATGCACCTCGTCAGCCGCGTAACGGGGCAATTACGCCAAGATTTAGATGCGCTGCATGCTTATCAGGCCTGTATGAATATGGGCACATTAGTGGGCGCACCAAAAGTACGTGCATCACAACTGGTACGCCAAGCGGAAAAAGCGCGCCGCGGCAGCTATGGCGGCGCTGTGGGTTACCTTAACGCCCTTGGTGACATGGATACTTGCATCGTGATCCGCTCCGCCTTTGTTAAAAATGGTACCGCCTTTATTCAAGCGGGCGCTGGCGTGGTATTTGATTCTGATCCACAAAGCGAGGCAGATGAAACCCGTCAGAAGGCCCAAGCCGTGATTTCAGCCATCAAGATGGGCGCTGGACTGCTAGTAAATGAATCGTCAGCTCAATCCTCTTCAGTGCAATATAAATAGGAGCCAAATATGAAACTCTATCTACTCGATAACTTTGACTCCTTTACCTATAACCTAGTGGATCAATTTCGCAGCCTAGGTTGTGAAGTGGTGATTTACCGCAACGATGTTGCCGCCGATTATATCGCTGAAAAACTGCTTAACGAACAAGAGCCTGCAGCCCTCGTGTTATCACCAGGACCAGGTGCGCCCCATGAAGCAGGCTCTATGATGGCACTTATCGCCAAAGTTGCGGGTAAGGTACCTATGCTGGGTATCTGCCTTGGGCATCAAGCCATGGTGGAATATTACGGCGGCACAGTGGCACGCGCACCTTTTGTGGTGCACGGCAAAGCAAGTCCGACTTTCCATGACGGTACTGGCGTATTTGTCGGTTTGCCCTCTCCCCTGCCCGTTGCCCGTTATCACAGTCTGGTCGCCACTCACGTACCAGATTGCTTGCAAGTGATCGCAACCACTGACGCTATGCCTATGGCGATTCTTCACCCTGAGCATAGAGCCGTTGGCTTTCAGTTCCATCCAGAATCGATTCTGACGACGTTGGGCAGCACACTGCTCATTCAAACCTTGGCATTTCTGACCCAAGACATAAAAACAGGAGTAAACGCATGAGTACGAACCATATTCAGCCTTTACTCGACCTTTTATACCAAGGTAAGAGTTTAAGTCGCGAGCAAGCCTTTGAGATTTTTAGCGCGTTAATTCGCGGTGAAATGAGTGAAGCCACTATGGCGGGCATGTTAGTCGCGCTCAAGATGCGCGGCGAAACCATAGATGAAATCAGCGGCGCCGCCGATGCCATGCGCGCCGCCGCCAAGACGTTTCCTTACTCGAATGGCGATAACCTTAGCAATGGCATCGTTGACATAGTTGGCACCGGTGGCGATGGCTTTAATACCATTAATATTTCCACCACGGCCGCCTTTGTTGCCGCGGCAGCGGGCGCTAAGGTCGCCAAACACGGCAATCGTAGCGTATCGAGTAAATCGGGGTCATCGGATCTTTTGGCGCAGTTTGGCATCGACTTAACCATGTCACCAGACACCGCCAGTCGTTGCCTCGACGCACTGAACCTGTGCTTTTTATTTGCGCCCCACTACCACGGTGGAGTAAAACATGCGGGGCCAGTCAGGCAAGCGCTGAAAACGCGCACTTTATTCAATGTGTTAGGGCCACTTATCAATCCCGCCCGCCCCGAGTTTATGTTACTTGGCGTGTATAGCCCTGAGTTAGTCTTACCGATAGCGAAAGTATTAAAGGCGCTTGGCACAAAACGCGCTATGGTAGTGCACGGCAGTGGTTTAGATGAAGTCGCGCTGCACGGCAACACCCAAGTGGCCGAATTAAAAGACGGCGACATCATAGAGTATCAACTCACGCCCGCCGATTTAGGTGTGCCTTTAGCACAAATCAGTGACTTAGAAGGCGGCGAACCCGCGCAGAATGCCTTGATCACCGAGGCAATTTTGAAAGGTTACGGCACAGATGCGCATGCCAATGCGGTCGCCATTAATGCCGGTTGTGCTTTATATGTGTGTGGAATTGCTGATTCAGTGAAAACAGGAACCTTACTTGCGCTCAGTACCATACAAAGCGGTAAAGCCTTTGAATTGTTAAGCCAATTAGCTAAAGTCAGCAGTGAAACAAAGGAATAAGTGGCAATGACTCAAGAACTGATAACAAATAGCCAAGATATGAGAACTCAGCCACAGGCAGAAACAAACCCTATGCCAAAAAGTAATGTGTTAACCCGTATTGTCGATACCAAAGCGGCCCATATTGCCGCCCTGAAGCTGCGTTTCCCAGAGGCAAGCTTATCGCCAAAAATCTCTGACCGCAGTTTATTTGCCGCACTCAAGGCGCCCAAGGCCGGCTACATTTTAGAATGTAAAAAAGCCAGCCCATCCAAAGGGCTTATCCGTGAGGTGTTTGATGTGGAAGCCATCGCCGATATCTATGGTAAATATGCGGCGGGCATTTCAGTATTAACCGACGAGCAGTTTTTCCAAGGGGATATGGACTATATCCCTAAGGTGCGCGCTCGGGTGAACCAACCTATTCTGTGCAAAGATTTTTTTGTGGACGAATACCAAATTAAACTCGCCGCCCACCAAGGCGCCGATGCAATTTTGCTGATGCTGTCGGTGCTTGATGATGAACAATATCACCGCCTAGCGAAAGAAGCCGCTAAGTATCAACTCGATGTGCTGACTGAAGTCAGTAACGAAGAAGAACTTAAACGCGCCATCGCATTAGATGCGCCGATCATTGGGATCAATAACCGTAACTTAAGGGATTTGAGTACCGATCTCGCCACCACAGAAGCCTTAGCGCCACACATTGGTAGCGACCGCGTGGTGATCAGCGAATCTGGCATCTACAACAATGAGCAAATACGCCGCCTGAGTCCGTTGGTTGATGGCTTCCTCGTCGGCAGCTCAATTATGGCCGAGGCTGATATCGACTTGGCCTGCCGTAAATTGATCTTCGGTCACAATAAAGTCTGCGGCCTCACCCGTGTGGAAGATATTCGCGCCGCGGCAACGTCAGGCGCCGTCTATGCCGGGCTGATTTTTGCTGAAAAATCCCCGCGCGCCTTAACCCTTAATGCAGCTGAAAAATTGCTCAGGGAATATCGCGCATCCGCGGCTCCCGCCATTGAATTCGTCGGCGTGTTTGTTAATGCCGCGCCAAGCACCATTACGGATATCGCAGCCAGTTTGCAGTTATCTGCGGTGCAGCTACACGGCGCGGAAACTGAACTTGAAATCGCACAACTCGCAGAGCGACTTGAGCAAGCGGGACTCACAACTCAAATTTGGAAAGCCGTCAGCGTCGATGCGCAAACGGGTGAGCTTGGTAACTTACCTCAGGGAGCATCGCGATATCTCTTTGATAGTAAAACGGCAGACCAATTTGGCGGCTCGGGCCAAGCCTTTAATTGGCAAAGCATTGATGTGAAATCCCTCTGCCCACAAAAGGCCCATGCCATGTTGGCGGGCGGACTCAACGCCGACAATGCGGCCAGTGCCAATGCCCAAGGATTTTACGGTTTAGATTTTAATTCAGGCCTAGAAACCGCCGCAGGAATTAAATCGGCGCAACTGATCCAAACAGCTTTTGCCAACTTACGTCTCTAAACGGCGAGATAAAACACATTTATATCTGTGGCTCAATTTAACAGCGTACATTTAACAAATGCTTGAGTTGAGAAACCACAGATAAACTGATTGATAAGATAAGGAAAAAGGTATGTCAACGTTAAAGCTTAACCCTTATTTCGGCGAATACGGCGGCATGTATGTGCCACAGATTTTAGTGCCAGCCCTTAAGCAATTAGAAACTGCCTTTGTGGAAGCGCAGGAAGATGACGACTTTAAATCCGAGTTTACCGATTTACTGAAGAACTACGCGGGTCGCCCAACGGCGCTCACTTTAACCCGCAATTTAAGCCCAAATCCTATGGTGAAAATCTATCTTAAACGGGAAGATTTACTCCACGGCGGCGCCCATAAAACCAACCAAGTGTTAGGCCAAGCCCTGCTGGCTAAGCGCATGGGTAAAAAAGAAATTATTGCCGAAACCGGTGCAGGACAACACGGCGTTGCCACCGCCCTTGCCTGCGCGCTGTTAGGCTTAAAATGTAAAGTCTATATGGGCGCCAAAGATGTTGCGCGCCAATCACCTAACGTATTTAGAATGCGTTTGATGGGCGCGGAAGTCATTCCTGTGACCTCAGGTTCTGCCACCTTAAAAGATGCCTGTAACGAGGCGATGCGCGACTGGTCTGGCAGCTACGAAAAGGCCCACTATCTTCTGGGCACAGCTGCGGGGCCACATCCGTTCCCAACCATAGTGCGTGAATTCCAACGCATTATTGGCGAAGAAACCAAGAAGCAAATGCTGGAACGTGAAGGTCGCCTGCCCGATGCCGTTATCGCTTGTGTTGGCGGCGGTTCGAACGCTATCGGTATGTTTGCTGACTTTATCGACGAGCCAAGTGTCGAACTGATTGGCGTCGAACCTGCGGGTAAAGGCATAGACACGCCAATGCACGGCGCGCCGCTTAAACACGGTAAGACTGGTATTTTCTTCGGCATGAAAGCGCCTTTGATGCAAGACAGCGAAGGGCAAATCGAAGAATCTTACTCGATTTCAGCCGGATTGGACTTCCCCTCCGTTGGCCCTCAGCACGCACATCTTAATGCCACTGGCCGCGCCCGTTATGAATCGGCTACCGATGATGAAGCCTTAGAAGCCTTCCAACAACTGGCGCGCTGTGAAGGGATTATCCCAGCATTGGAATCGGCGCATGCTATCGCCTATGCCGTGAAAATGGCGCGCGAGTGTACCAAGGAAACCATTTTAGTGGTCAATCTTTCCGGTCGTGGCGACAAAGATATTTTCACCGTTTCTGACATTTTGAATGGTAAAGAGGAATAATAAACATGAGTGACACGTCTACCAACACTGGCCGTTACCAAGCCACCTTTGCCAAACTCAAGGCCGAAGGCCGGGGCGCTTTTGTCCCCTTCGTCACCCTTGGCGATCCTAGCCCTGAGTTATCGCTAAAAATTATCGATACCTTAGTACAAAACGGTGCCGATGCCTTAGAACTGGGCTTTCCGTTTTCCGATCCCTTGGCCGATGGCCCAGTGATCCAAGGCGCTAACCTGCGTTCTTTAGCCGCAGGCACGACTCCAACGGCGTGTTTTGAATTACTGGCACAAGTGCGTGCAAAATATCCTGAACTGCCAATCGGTTTGCTGCTATATGCGAACTTGGTGTTTGCTAATGGCATAGATGCGTTTTACGCCAAAGCGCAGCAAGCGGGTGTGGATTCAGTGCTTATCGCCGATGTGCCAGTGGAAGAATCAGCGCCCTTTAGCGAAGCCGCTAAAGCCCATGGTATTGCGCCGATTTTTATCGCGCCGCCCAATGCCGACAGTGAAACCCTTGAGCAAGTGAGTAAAAGTGGTGAAGGTTACACCTATCTCTTATCCCGCGCGGGAGTCACAGGCACAGACACGAAAGCTGGCGTGCCGGTAGAGGAAATTTTATCTAAATTAAAAGCCTTTAACGCCCCGCCACCGCTCCTCGGTTTTGGTATTGCCGAGCCTTCACAGGTAAGCGCCGCCATCAAAGCGGGCGCTGCGGGGGCGATTTCTGGCTCTGCCGTAGTAAAAATCATCGAAACCCACCAGCACGATGAAGTTAAGCTACTTGCAACGCTTGGGGAATTTACTCGCGCAATGAAGGCTGCGACCTAAACTAACAGCGTATTTATTTAGTCACAGTTCCTCGGTAGCATGGAGGCCTCGACAATAAAACGGACTTTTTATGCAGTATCGGATCTATATTCTCGAACTCACACCATGGGGCTGTGGATTTGAAGGGGAAGTGGCCGCAAAATGCGACAATGGCGCGCCAATTTGGTTTTACTACCAAGGCAGCGATCAGCAGGCAAAAGCGCGCTTTCCCCTTAACCAATGGGTGACGGTTGAATTATTGGGGCGGCTGGCGAGTGCGAGCCCTCAAGTTGACATCATTGAACAAGCGCCACACCAGCATCTGCAGTTTCCGCTGCATAACTGTCACTTTGAAGCTTCAGGACAGATCATCGACATCAGCCAAACACCCGAAGATACGATTTACCTGTTGCAATCAAACTTACCGCTCCCCTTCGATAATGAACTGGGAAAATCCCCTATCTCACTCAGTGACTGGGTCAATGTGACAGGTGAACTTTGGGTAACAAATTGGATGAATTAAGTCGATAAAAGAAGGTATAGTGATAACCTTTGACCAATCATTCGCCTGATACATTTCCATTAGAGGATCCGATGACCGTTTCTAAATCTTTAGCCAATAACAAACCTCGTACTTTTTTGGGAATACCCAAATTACCCGCCAAGTATGCCACTGTGGTGATGCCATTTTTTCTTTCTATTCTCATGAGTTGTATCGTTTCTGGGATCAGCACTTTCAATGGCGTTGGTGCTTCACCGCAATTTATCGAACTCTGGCTCGGCGCTTGGCTGATCTCATGGATTGTCGCCTTTCCGACATTGCTGATGGTGTTACCTTTAGTACGTAAACTCACCGCCGCCTTTGTCGAACTCCCTTAGTATTGGTAGATATTTATTCATCGTGTTTATGGAATAAAACCGAAAGCCGTCGTTAAAAACGGTTTTCAACGGGACAATTAACATGACACATTAGCTTTCCACTCTGCACAAAACCCTATTAACGCCCTAATGACCCTTTATTTAGTGCTGTTTTTAAACAACGAAATATCATCGTCCTCTCATCGAAAGTTCAATATCTAGACATTTACAGTCGATTTACACTGACATCATTTTGTCACTAGCAGCTATCATTTTTGGCGTATTCTATATCCATTCAATGAGTCGAGACAAATAGAGCTTTAAACCTCAAAAACAAATTAACCAACTGTTTTATAGCGTTATTTATAACATCATTTCATAAAAAACGTCTCTCTTGTCATCAATAACAATCACCAAACATTATCAAAACAGACAATATACAATTCTTTTTTATATCCGCTAAAAGTATGAATCACTCTCATTCACCCAAATGATAACGATTTGCATTTGTATTTTTTAAAGTGCTAATTTACCCCTCCATTATCATCAAAGATAACCGCAGCAGGAAGCTATAGCTAAAAACACTATTAGCGAGATAAATGGATTGTTAAATCAGTTTTGATAGAGATATCCACTAAATTCTTGCTTATCAGTCGACTATTACTGGAAAAGTTCTACTTAGCACAATAGAACCAAAGGAGGCGTAAGTGACTACACTACAAAGGGAAATTGATCGCGAAATCTTTGATCTACTTGGCATAGGCATTGGCCCGTTCAATCTTGGCCTCGCCGCCTTATCAGAACCTATTGACGGCTTTAATTGTTTATTTTTAGATGCTAAAACCAGTTTTGACTGGCATCCAGGCATGCTACTCAAATCCTCAAGACTGCAAACCCCCTTTATGTCAGATCTGGTGACTATGGCCGATCCCACCAGCCGCTACAGTTATCTTAATTTTGCCAAGCAAACGGGCAGACTTTATCCCTTTTATATTCGTGAGAATTTCTTTTTACCTCGCCACGAATACAACTTGTATTGCCAATGGGTGAGCCAACAGCTCAGCAACCTTAAATTTGGTTTTAAGGTCACTCAAGTGGATTACAACGCCGGGGAAGGTATTTATCGAATTACAGGTTTTGATAGACGCAGTGGCAAAACCCATACCTATCAATGCCGAAAGCTAGTGTTAGGCACTGGCACTGAACCTTATCTGCCAAAGGATTGCCCAATCCAAGATGCACGGATCATGCATACCGCCAGTTATATGCAGCAAAAAACCTACCTGCAGAGTCAGAGTGCCATCACAGTGATTGGTAGTGGCCAGAGTGCGGCTGAAGTGTTTTACGATCTACTGCAAGATATTGATACTTATGGTTATCAACTCAATTGGATGACGCGATCACCACGTTTTTATCCCTTGGAATATACCAAGCTTACTTTAGAGATGACCTCGCCAGATTATGTCGATTACTTCCACGAGTTGACCCCTAATCAAAGATGCTCACTGATCGCCAGCCAGAAACAGCTCTACAAAGGGATAAATTCTGAGCTGATCAACGACATTTATGACTTGTTATATCAAAAGCGCCTATTGGCCGATTTTCAATGCCGACTGATGACGAATGCGGCGCTGACTCATATCGAGCCCCAAGCCAATATGCTCAAGTTGCATTTCCACCACAATGAAAAAAATCACACCTTTGAGCAAGAAACGGGCGCCGTCATTTTAGGCACAGGTTACCACTATCGTTTACCCGAGTTTATCAGTGGTATTAAACAACAAGTCGAATTCGATGACGCCGGACAACTTAGCGTGCAGCGTGATTACAGCATAGATATTCGAGGGGATATTTTTGTCCAGAATGTCGGTTTGCATACCCATGGGATAAGCTCACCGGATCTGGGAATGGGCTGTTATCGCAACGGCACCATCTTAAAAGCCGTGCTCGGTTATGCGCCCTACCATATTGAGGAACATATCGCGTTTCAAACCTTCGATCCGGCCAAACTTGCCAGTCATCAGCCCTGCGGCGCCAATGCAATTAACACATTGAATCTTAAGCCTAAACATTTCACTAAAGCATCAGATCACACAAATACTGCTGACGCGCCTCAAAGTCTGTACCCAACCCAAACTGCGACTTCAAGTATAAGTGCAGGCACAAGTTCAGGTGCAGGAACCCACATGTCAGTCTTGATGGCGCCGAATAAGGAGGCGCAATAATGGCAAGTCAATTTAGCAACCATTGCTTAACACAACTATCGGCTATTACAAGCATCAATGGTTTCCAGTTCAGAGCGTTAGATCTTACACAAGACATTCCAACACTACAGTCTTGGCTTAACCAAGATTACGCCAAGTTTTGGGGTATGCAGGGCTTGAACCTTGATGCCATAAAAAATCTGTTAGCAACGACAGAGCACAAGTTTGCCTTGATAGGTGAATGGCAGGCCAAAGCGCTATTTATGGTGGAACTCTACGATCCCGCCCACGATGAAGTCGGCCAGCACTATCGTGTTGCGCCGGGAGATTGCGGTATGCATCTGATTATCGCGCCGCCCGATGGTAACCCCGTCAGCGGCTTATCCTTCAAAGTGATGGATGCGATAGCTAAGCTCGTGCTTAAAAAACTGGCCTTTACTCGCCTCGTAGTTGAACCCGATCAACTCAATATGAAAATTCATCACTTAAATAGCCGAGTAGGTATTCGCTATGAAAAGGCAATTCAATTAAGCACTAAAGCGGCTTTCCTCGGATTTTGCACTGCGGCTGATCGTCTGCTCGCATCAAGCTCGGCTTCTTCGACGCGCTTAACCCAAACAACCTTAGCTCAGCCATGCTCGTTGAAAGCCCCCGTAACCTCTCCCATAACATTATCGACTCTTCAGGTGAATTAGATGAACTTACCCACAAAAGCCTTATTAATGAACCCATTGCCAACGAAAAATCATCATGATCAAGCAGTACATGCTCAACAAAGCTCGGCGCTATCGACAACATCGACTTCTATGCCCGAGCATTTAACCACCGCCTATTGGCAAGCGGCTAATCGTCATTTAGTGAAGAAAATCCTCTGCGAATTCACCCACGAGAAGCTCATTACCCCGACCCTATACGGGCAAAAAGCGGGGCTAAACCACTATGAACTGCGGCTCAAAGACAGCACTTACTATTTTAGTGCGCGGCACTATCAGCTCGATCATCTCGCGATTGATGCGGATACCATCCGCGTTTCACTTGCAGGCAAAGAGCAAACCCTCGATGCGATGTCGCTGATCATTTCCCTTAAAAATGACTTAGGGATCAGTGAAACCTTACTGCCCACGTATTTAGAGGAAATCACCAGCACCCTCTACAGCAAGGCGTACAAGTTAGCGCATCAGGCGATCCCCGCCGCCACACTGGCGCGAGCCGATTATCAAAGCATAGAAGCGGGTATGACAGAAGGTCATCCGGTGTTTATTGCCAATAATGGCCGAATTAGTTTTGATATGCAGGATTACCGTCAATTTGCCCCAGAAAGCGCGATGCCGATGCAGTTAGTCTGGCTTGGCGTACGCAAGAGCAAAACCACGTTTGCCGCCCTCGAAAACTTGAGTCACGACGCATTATTAAAGAAGGAGCTTGGCCAGCAGTTCGATGATTTTCAGCAGCATCTTAAAACCCAGCAGCATGATCCACAGGACTTCTACTTTATGCCTGTGCACCCTTGGCAGTGGCGTGAAAAAATCGCCCGCGTCTTTGCTGGCGATATAGCCCGTGGCGATCTGGTTTATCTTGGTGAAGGCAATGAGCAATATCAAGTACAGCAATCGATACGCACTTTCTTCAATCTTGCATCACCGCAAAAGTGCTACGTCAAAACCGCGCTTTCTATCCTAAATATGGGCTTTATGCGTGGTCTATCGCCCCTTTACATGAGCTGCACACCGCAGATCAATGCTTGGGTTGCAAACTTGGTTGAAAACGATCCTTACTTTGCCCAACAAGGCTTTGTGATCCTGAAGGAAATTGCCGCAATAGGTTATCACCACACCTATTACGAGCAGGCACTCACCCAAGATAGCGCCTACAAAAAAATGCTCTCAGCCCTGTGGCGCGAAAGCCCACTACCGCACATTGAGCCTAAGCAAAATCTGATGACCATGGCAGCGCTACTGCATACGGATCATGAAGATAAGGCCCTTATTGCAGCCTTGATAGTCGCCTCAGGCTTACCTGCAAAGGATTGGGTCAGTCGCTATTTAAACCTGTATTTATCGCCGCTGTTACATGCCTTTTTTGCCTACGATCTGGTCTTTATGCCACATGGTGAAAACCTGATCTTAGTGCTCGATGAATATGTGCCAGTCAAGATTTTAATGAAAGACATAGGCGAAGAAGTCGCGGTACTCAATGGCGCGAAGCCGCTACCTGATGATGTAAAACGCCTTGCGGTTAGCCTTGAAGAAGAGATGAAGCTTAACTACATCTTACTGGATATTTTTGACTGTATTTTCCGCTATTTAGCACCGCTACTCGATGAGCAAACCAGTGTCAGTGAAAGCCAATTCTGGGAGTTAGTGGCGGACAATGTACGTGATTACCAAGCCCAGCATCCACATTTGGCCGACAAGTTTGCCCAATATGATCTGTTTAAGGACAGCTTTGTACGCACGTGCCTCAATCGTATCCAATTGAATAATAACCAACAAATGATAGACCTCGCCGACAGGGAGAAAAACCTGCGTTTCGCCGGTGGCATCGACAATCCCTTGGCGGCCTTTAGACAAAGCCATGCCTTTAAGCGCCCTATGCTTAGCAGCGCTGAGCAAAGGACACGTTAACACACCACAAAGTGGATAACCCCGAAAATTTAGCATGGGCCAATGTTGGCCCAGCTTGTTTAACCCCCAACCTAAACGGAATTAAAGATCAACATTATGAAGACTTTTCCTCTCTCCAGCATCGCACTCGTCTGCAGACAAGCCCTCGTTAACCCGAAGCTATTGCTGTGCTCAGCCATGTTAGCCACGGTTCCCCATGCCACAGCTGACACTGTCGATGCGGATAGTAAGACTAAAAAGCACCAGAAAGAAATTGAAGTCATCAATGTCATTGGCGCTAAGGACTTACACGACAACCGTTATAAAACCCAAGCGATGAACACGGCAACTGGGCTCGATTTATCCTATCTAGAAACACCGCAGTCGGTCACGTCTATCACCCGCCAAATGATGAATGATCAACAGCTTAATAGCGTGATTGATGCCATGACCAGCGTCGCGGGGATCAATGCCCGCCCAATGGATAACGACAGATACAGTATTAGTGCCCGCGGCATTGCCGTGAGCAGCATTTTGTACGATGGCGTGCCAACCACCTACGATACTCGCTTCAACTATGGGGATAATCTGATCGACACCGCCATCTACGAGCGAGTAGAAGTGGTACGCGGCGCGACTGGCCTCATGACGGGAGCCGGTAACCCCTCGGCGGCCATTAACCTTATCCGTAAACGCCCGACTCAAGAGTTTATGGGCAACACCTCGTTAAATGTGGGCTCATGGAATAATGTGCGTGGTATGGTCGATGTTTCCAGCGGCTTAAATGACTCGGGTTCTGTGCGCGGTCGCGTGGTGGCCGCCTATCAAGATAAGGATTCATTCCAAGACAGGTATGAGCAGCAGCGCACTACGCTATACGGCATAGTCGAAACCGATATTGGCGATAGCACCTTATTCACCCTTGGTGTCGATTACCAAGATGCTACGCCGAGCGGCACTATGTCGGGCGGTTTACCGCTATTTTACAGCGATGGCAGTCGCACTAATTATGATCGTGCCACTTCAACGGCGCCCGATTGGGGCTCGGCGCATACCCAAGGACTCAACACCTTTGCGAGTCTCGAACACAGATTAGATAATGGTTGGAACCTAAAAGGGACTTACACCTACGGCGATAACTCATTGGAGTTCGATGTGCTATGGGCCACGGGATATCCCGATCCTATAACTAATATCGGCGCAACAGCAGGCTCTATCGCCTATGTCGACGGCAGTCGCACCCAACACAATGTGGATTTACGCGCCGAAGGACAATACCAACTCTTTGGTCAGGAACATCAATTGATGTTTGGCTGGAATGGCCAACGCCAAGAGTTCGCCAATCCCTACTATTATCCCACTGCGGCAGTACCGCCTTTGGGGGATTTTCGGGATCCGAACTTCCAATATCCAAAACCTCAGTGGAAAGAAACCTATACCACAGGCTCATTTGGCGAAACCAAACAGAGTGCAGCCTATGTGGCGACTCAGCTTAATCTCAGCGACGCTTTAGCTGTCCTCGTCGGATTACGCCTCAATGAGTGGGAAACCGACCAAGATAATTTTGGCAGCCGCTACGATTTCAGCATCAGCAACGAACTCACGACTTACTTCGGCCTCACCTACGCCCTGACCGAGCAATATTCGCTCTATGCCAGTTATACGGATATTTTTGCACCGCAAACCTTGCAGCGAATCGATGCCAGTTATATTGACCCTGTGAAGGGTAAGAACTACGAGGCAGGGATTAAAGCCAGCCTGATGGATGAAAGTTTAGATATGTCGCTGTCGGTGTTTGAAATTCGTCAGGACAATGTCGGAGAACGTACAGGCGATGTACTCCCTGACACCACCATCCCAGTGTACAGAGAGGTTAACGGCACCCAAACCCAAGGTTTTGAGTTTGAATCCACAGGCAAAATCACCGATGACTGGAATATTTACTTCGGTTACACCCAGTTCAGCACCGAGGATCCTAAGGGCAAACGCATCAATACCACCTCACCACGCCAGCAGGTAAAAGTCTTTACAACCTATCGATTTAGTGGGGATTGGCACAAGCTACAAGTCGGTGCAGGTATAAATTGGCAGAGTCGCATTTACATGACAGTGAAAACACCACCACCCACCCCAATAGAGGTGGAAGTCGGTCAAGACGCCTATGCCCTAGTCAACTTAATGGCAAGTTACGCCTTTACCGAACAGCTTAAGCTTAGCGCCAACCTGAACAACGCCTTAGATAAAACCTACTACAGCCAAGTCGGTCAATATAGCCAATTCCAATACGGTACGCCTCGAAGTGCCAGCTTAACCTTGGACTATCGCTTCTAAGTCAGACTTTAATTGCGATCGTTCGAAAAACCTTGTGAGCCCCAATATTTGGCTCACAAGGTCATCATTTATATGGAATTTATCAATAATAGTGGGGCTTATCAATAACAGCGGGAATCAGTCACAATCATATAAGGAGTGACAATGGCAAGCCAACGGAGAGACACCAGACTGCAAACATTGTGTGATACCTCGCCAAGCCACAACGCGTTGAATCAAACTATTTTGTCACTCAATCAGTTGTTACATCAACGGGCGCCCTTCTATAGCGAGCACCTTAATGCAACGCAGTCCCCCACAGGGCTTAGTTTTGATGAATGGAGTAACGCTGATACATATCAAAAACTCATTGCACGTTTTGCCATCGCACATCCTAGCGCAGAAACTCAGGTTGAAATCGAGGCTGAAACCGAGGTTAGTAAAACAGCGGCAACCAGCCGATCGCCCGCGTTTTCCAGTAAAAGCGCTGTGGTCAATAAAAGCACTGCGGCTAGTAAAAACGCTGTAGCCAGCAAAAAAGACACTCGCAAAGCATTGCATTCTCTCTGGGGCCAATGGTATTTCGGCCTATTAGTCCCACCTATAATGGAATGGATTTTTAACGCCCCAAAAGCCATATTCGAGCCTATTCACTGGCAGCCACAATCCATTTTTATGCAAGTACACCCCAGTGGCAGAGTAGCAAAATTTGAATTTAACCTCGCAAAGCGCCAGCCAAATACCGCTTTGACCTTTAAAAAACACCACGGCATCGAGCCACTTTCCCAAACAAACACTAAGCCAAGTTTCAAGACAGACAGTAAGGTACACTCACCATTAACCCTACATAAGCCGCCAGTTGATAAAGAACTCGCCCTACAAGGCCTGATCTTAAACTTACTGCAACCGAGTGTTGAGCGTCTGCTCACCCTAAGCCCTACGCCCGCTAAATTATATTGGAGCCACCTCGGCTATCTTATTCACTGGTATCTTGGGGAATTAGGATTATCTCAGCAACAAAACCAGCGCCTAAAACAAGCTCTGTTTCGTCAGGCAACCTTTCAAGATGGCAGCATCAATCCGCTGTATAACAGCATTAACTTGTTTATCGACACTGAGCAAAGCAATGCTAACTCAAACACAAAAACGAGCGTAAAAACAAACTCAAAGCCTGGCCCCAAAATCTCCTGCATTCGCCGTACTTGCTGCTTAAGGTATCAACTCGCCAACACTGGCCAATGCCACGATTGCCCGCTAATACAACACGTTAAAGAAAGAATACGGGCATAAGGATAACAGCGAGACTTCACCTAATCCCAAGTTCGCAGCCATCGGGTCTGTTTAGCCAAAACAGCAGAGATTACGTGGCTGTTGTAATTTGGAACCGCTATTTAGCATCAAGATTAGACGGGGTTCACGGGCAAGATCGCAACTGAGGTACTATGATGGCTTTTTCCCACTAGCCTCGCGTGCTACACTCAGGCTCACGTCTCTTTATCACGATTATTTATGAAACAACTGCTTGATTTTCTGCCACTCGTTATCTTTTTTGCTGTCTATAAGTTTTTTGATATTTATATCGCCAGCGGCGCATTGATCGCAGCGACTGCGCTTCAATTAATCGTGACCTATGCGCTATACAAAAAGCTTGAAAAGATGCACCTTATTACCTTCGCCATGGTCACAGTGTTTGGCACACTCACCTTAGTTTTCCATGACGATGCCTTTATTAAATGGAAAGTCACCATTATCTATGCCCTATTTGCCTTGGCATTGGGTATTAGTCAGTTACTGAATAAGTCCATTTTAAAGTCGATGTTAGGCAAAGAAATGCAAGTAGCCGACAAGATTTGGGCACATATCACTTGGTATTGGGTGATCTTTTTTGCTACCTGTGGCCTAGTGAATATTTATGTCGCCTTTAGCTTACCGTTAGAAACTTGGGTGAATTTTAAGGTCTTTGGTTTAACCGCCTTAACCTTAGTCAATACTGTAATCACCGTATTTTACCTTTATAAACACCTTCCAGAAGACCAACGCAAGGAACTTAAATAATGTGGTATATGATTTCAGCTCAAGATGTTGAGAACAGCCTAGAAAAACGTTTAGCGGCGCGCCCTGCCCATCTAACCCGTTTGCAAGAATTAGCGGATGAAGGTCGTTTACTGGTTGCTGGCCCCCACCCAGCAATTGACAGCGAAAATCCAGGTGAAGCGGGATTTAGCGGTTCATTGGTTGTCGCTGATTTTGATTCTTTAGCCTCAGCACAAGCTTGGGCAAATGCTGATCCCTATTTTGCTGCGGGTGTTTACCAAAGTGTCGTGGTTAAACCCTTTAAGCGAGTTCTGCCTTAATGAAGATAGTGTCCTTTAATATCAATGGACTGCGTTCCCGCCTGCATCAATTGCAGGCGTTAATCGACAGCCACAAACCCGACATTATCGGCCTACAAGAAACCAAAGTGCACGATGAAGCCTTCCCACTCGCTGAAGTTGAGGCGATGGGCTATCAGGTACATTACCACGGTGGTAAGGCTCACTATGGCGTGGCTATGCTGTCAAAGGTTGCACCACAAAAAATACAAAAAGGGTTTCCTAGCGATGACGAAGATGCCCAGCGCCGAATGATTATCGGCACTTTCTCCCAAGCAAATGGCCGTCCACTGACCGTATTCAATGGCTATTTCCCCCAGGGCGAAAGCATAGACCACCCAACAAAATATCCTGCTAAACGTAAGTTTTATCAGGATTTAATGCACTACTTGCAGACGAACCATAGCAACGATGAAGATATCGCCATCATAGGTGATATCAATATTTCACCGACCGATTTAGATATCGGCATTGGCGAAGTCAATCGTAAGCGTTGGCTAAAAACCGGTAAATGCAGCTTCCAACCCGAAGAACGTGAATGGTTAAAAACCTTACAAGACTGGGGCTTAATCGACACTTTCCGTCAATTACATCCAGAGCGCACTGAGCGTTATTCTTGGTTCGATTACCGCAGCAAAGGTTTCGATGATAACCGCGGCCTACGCATTGATGTGATTTTAGCAACACCCTCGCTTGCTGCGCGCTTAGTCGAATCCGATGTCGATTACGATCTACGCGGTATCGATAAACCCTCTGACCACGCGCCCATTTGGAGCACGTTCAAAGAAGCTTAAGCTGCTTGGGTTCGATCATTTTAATGGATGTAAAAACATCGGCTTAGGCCGATGTTTTTGTTTGTGTACTGGTCACCCCAAATTGGACAC
Organism: Shewanella sp. JNE2; assembly: GCF_023159115.1. Classification (NCBI taxonomy): domain Bacteria; kingdom Pseudomonadati; phylum Pseudomonadota; class Gammaproteobacteria; order Alteromonadales; family Shewanellaceae; genus Shewanella; species Shewanella sp. JNE2. The sequence goes on from NZ_CP096169.1 coordinate 2,734,101, forward strand.
TTTAAGTTGAGAAGTTTCAAACTCTACAGGTGATATAGAAATCCACTAGTCCCAATACACGGTATAGACAAGATAGCCATCTTGAGGCTTAGGGGAAAGTTTATGTTCGCCATAGGGCCAGTCAGTACCGAGCCCATCCGCCGCGATTCCTGCAATCCAGGCTTCCACTTCGACCTCAGGCGCACAGGAGAGGATATGAATGTTCTCGGCTGCGGGCCATAGCTCATCATCCTCAAGGGCTTCGGACCATTCATCGTGCATACCAACAAAGACCCCCTGCACATCAGGCCTATGTTCGATTTCTTTCAAGCTGCGATAGATTTCTTTGATAGAGGGTCGACCATAGCCCCAATTATTGGGCGCGATGGACTCTTCATCTTCGTTTGCTAAAAAGAACTCATCTAATGTCACTACCGGACTGTTCTCTGGATCTGCGACCAATAAGGCGCTTAATTTATTGAGTAATTCCGTTCTCGTTGTCACTGATAATACTCCATTTCTAAGGCTTGTTTCCTGTAAACCTTTAACTCACTTATCACGTACACAGGGCCAAAGACTAGACCTGATGTTGGCCTGACAGTATAGCGATTCTTTCTACATCGAGGCTTGCGAAGTCAGGGTCAACATACACATACATGCGGCTGATAAGATGGTCTGTAAACTCAAACACACTGCAAAAACGGCCTGTTGAAATCTTATCGTCTGGCCAAACGATGCCATCACTCATGACTCCACCTTCTTGCCCTTCGACGATGACAGTATTACCAGAAACTGTGATGTTAAATCCGTCGATATCATGCCAAATACTGCTGAGTGAGCTACCGATGCGATTGCCAAATTCAACTAAGCTGTCTTTGCCCTTAGCGCGTCCAAATTTAGGGAAAAAAAGTCCACCTCTTCGCTAAACAAATCAGGGGAACTCACATCACCCGCATCGACTTTTTTAAAATATTCAATCACAAGCTTAACTAACACATCCTTTTCCATCATTTCCACTATCTCTCTATGGTGATTTTTGCCGTTTTAAGAAGAGTTGTTCGCACTAGACTACAGCATGACTTTAACAGGCATAAATTGAGCTTGATAAATCAACCTAATCCAATTGACTCAATGCTTGATAATCAAGACTGCCATTGTGATATAGCCTGATCTCAATAAAATCTATTTGTTTTTTGAGTAATGACAATTGCTCTATTAACCAGAGATAGCCGATTTTGTAGACATTTTGCAATAATTCGATTAATTCATCTTCTGGCATGTTTGCTTCATTAATATTTAACATGCAATGCCAATTAAACTCTTTAAAAGGTGGAACAGTGTCTGACTCTAGATCCGCCGTGACTAGCCAGACACCATTCATCATTGAGCCTATATCAACAAAAAAATCACAATAGGCCTCACCTTGGGTATAGGAGAAATTTGCATATGCTTTAACAAGACTGGCAAAATCCTCTCGGTAATGATCGAGTGTTTCTTTCACCACTTTGGCTGATATCTCAACTTTTTCCATATTCTTTTCTAACATCTTGAACGAAAATTGTTAGCAACCCATTGATAGTGCTTTACTTTTTGGCTAGTAACTTACTCTAATTTCAGCTATTCTCCAACCGTATTTTGATGATAATGCTAAAGTCACACTTTAGGTTGATTTAAAAATTTCTATTACATTACAAAAAGTTAAATTAACCACAAACATTTGATGGATGATTTCCGAGCAAAATGTGCAATTGCGGGATTAGTACAACGCAGTTAAAACATTAAGGAGAATTCGCTTGGAAGGATGAAGATACGAGAGAAAAGCGGCTTAATAAATGCGTTAACATTTTTAACTATTAAGCCGTGTAAGAAGAACTAAAATCTACCTTAAAGACGTAGCGTAGCAACTTAGCTAGTCCGGTACTGCTTTAAAATCCCACCCAATTCAACTGAAGCTTGGTGTAAGTCATTCGCCAAGGTCACACTGCGTCTTGCCGTTTGTTTGATGGTGTCGGACTGATGGCGAATCTCATTTAATTGCCCTGCAATATCCCGCGCGGCGACGCTTTGCTCCTCGGCGGCTGCGGCAATATGGCTACTCATATCAAATACCGCATTGACCGATCGTGTCATACCCTCGACATCCTCCCCTACGGCAATAATCGCACTTCGCCCTTCATCGGCTTGATCAACTATCTCTGTGGTAATCGCTGATAAACGACTCGTGCCTGACTGTAAGCCTTCAATCATGGACTGAATTTCAACCGTCGCCTGTTGAGTTCGACCCGCTAAGGTACGCACTTCATCGGCGACCACAGCAAAACCACGACCTTGCTCACCAGCACGGGCCGCTTCAATGGCCGCGTTTAAGGCTAATAAGTTGGTTTGCTGGGAAATACTGTTAATGGTTGTGACCACCGCATCAATACTCGCCGCATCCTTAGATAATTGTTCCACCGATGAAAATGCCGTACCAATTTTAGTCGAAAGCAAACCTATTCCCTCAACGGTGTGAACAATACGTTCTTGGCTGGTCGACATATGGGTAGCGTTTTCTTTTGTTTGCATTGAGGTGTTATTGGCATTAATCGAAACCTCCTCAATAGCTGCGGTCATTTGTGCCATTGCAACCGCGACTGAGTCTAAGAATTGATGCTGAAAACCGATTAATTCATCACTGGTCACCGCTTGTTGATTGAACTCGTTAGACGCCAGTGCCAGCGTATCTGCATTTTTGCTGATCGCGTTGACCATTTCACTCATATTATCGGCGCAGCGGTCTATTTCACGGGCGATTAAGCTAAAATCATCGGTGCCAAAAAAGTTTAATCTAAAACTTAAATCACCATCCGCTAAGCGTTTAATGGCCATATACATATCCCATAGCCCGCCACCGAGTGAAGTCGAAATCCAATAACTTAGCTGAAATAGCGGTAATAATCCCAATAACGCCAACCACAACATAAAATTGGCATCACTACGGGCATCGGCTTCCCATTGCTGTACATTTTGCGAAAGCTGTAGAGCTTGCCTACCTGAAACATCGGCCATAGCAGTCACTGTATTGCCTTGACGTTGGGGGCCAGCCTGTCCATTTGTCAATATCAGCCCATTGTCACGGGCAAATTGCGTAAGGGCATCCCCCTCAAGTTGTTGTGAGCTTGCTACCTTTGCTAGTGCATCAACAGTCGCCTGAACTCGCGCAAATGATGCCAATTCGACATGACGCTGAGCATATTGATAATTCATCAACGCCACAGTTGTGGTGATTAAAGCCACCATAGAACAGACAACCCAAAACTTTCCGTTAAGGCTGAACTTGATCAATATGGCATCAATGGTGCGAAACTGGATTTGTTTCATCTTGATATTTCCTAAGAACCGAGAGGCGATTTGGCACTAAGTCAGCATTATAGTTCATATCTTAGCCCCCTATTTTAAACCTGCTGATGCAGCACAATGGAGATGACTGATACAAACTAATACCAAGCTAGTCGACACGGGGCATTTCAGTACCCGTTGGGGCAGACCATTTTGGGGTCAGTGCGACCAATTGTTCGGTTAGCATACTCATACCCCACCCCAAAAGCCCACCAATGATTAAAGGCGGCAAAATATTGGCGATATCTCCTGCCATGGCAAACGTGATACAACAGCCAATAAAGGCACCGGGGATAAAGCTGAGTTTCTGATAACTTGCCTGTAAACACATAGCCGAAGTGGCGATGCCGGTAAAAATATACCCAAAGACAGGCGAAACAAAAAAGCTGCTACCCGAGATAATGAGCCAAGCCCAAAATACACCGGACAGATTTGTACACCACGCCATCATCACCCCTTGAAAACCAGCCTTAGGTTGAGCGAAAAACGTGCTACAACCTAAGAAACCGATCCAAGTGACCAGATGAAAGGCATCAGCGACACCACACCAAATAGCGGCCAATAGGCCGGCAGAAATGGCGACTTGCCAACGATTTTCCATGGATGACCCCTTTAGTAATTCTATTCACGGAAGTTAATGATTCAAATGTTCTCAAGGTGCGGCTGAGTTATGGTGTTATAGCGCCCTTCACTTCCATGTCATTCCATTTTTAGTAAGGATCTGCAATCAATGATTGACTCACTGGCCGACGAGAAACTGATCCAAATGAATGGGTGCGCGAGCCTGCATACCTTTAAATCACTTGAGTAAACATATTGGTTAAATTACCTCTATTTTGGTAACAAAAACCTGATCTATTGCTAATTTTCGGCATTAATGCCCGTAAAATCGCTAACAAGTAATTTTTTTGTGGTAAAAAAACGAAAAAAGCGCTCATTAGGCGCTTTTTTATTCAAATCACTTTCCGTTAACCCTTTAGCATTGGCTTAAACTCGCAATCGCTTATTCACGGGAAGATCGCGGATCCTCTGTCCTGTCGCCGCAAAAATTGCATTGGTCAAACTCGGAGCAACGGGCGGCACACCCGGCTCCCCCACGCCTGCTGGCGCAGCATCGGACTCGATAATGATAATCTCCATATCAGGAGTTTGAGGGAGTCGCAGCAAAGGATAATCGTGGAAATTTGATTGAAGCACTTGGCCTTCTTTGTATGTGATTTCACCCATCAAGGCCAAGCTTAGACCAAAGATAATTGCGCCTTCGGTTTGTGATTTCACTCTATCAGGATTCACCACAGTTCCCGCATCAATGGCAGCGATAGCATTAAGTACCTTAAGCTGTTTATCCTCACTCACTTCCACCCGCATGGCCACAGCGACCACACTCACAAAACTGCGGTGCACGGCAAAACCCCAGCCCTGATGTTTGCCCGCCTTAGGCGCCTTGGCTTGAGCCTGTTCGACAGCATTAATGACGTTTAAATAACGATCTATATCCACCGGATGGCGATTTAAGTCTTCACCGTAGTTACCATATTTAAAGCCTTGGTTATCAAAGGTCTCACGCCTTGATTGCCCAAGTAAGCTGCGCCACATATCGGGACAAGACATCTGAGCTCTGTGAGCCATTTCATCGACAAAGCTACCGACACTAAAGCCATGCTGAATATTACACACAGAGCGCATCCAACCTATGCGACTATGCGCCTGCGCTTTTACCGCTTCGTATCTTAAGTGCGGCAAAGCAAAGGGTACGTCCACAAAACCTAAATCTAACTCACCGTCAGAGGGATATTCGACGCCTTCGGCAAAGGTTGAACTGATCGATGGGAATCCAGTCCGAGCTAAAAGCGCAGTCGGTTTATTGTTAGCATCGAACAGCGCCTGATAGGACTGGGCGCTGATAGCATGGTAATAACCGTTTTGGATTTCATCCTCGCGGCTCCAACTCACCTTAATTGGACGCTTAAACTGCTTTGATAACAACGCGGCTTCGACACTAAAATCAGGCTTTGCTTTTCGTCCAAATCCACCACCTAATAATGTGACGTGAACCTTTACGGTATCCTCTTCAATCCCCAGTGCTACGGCCACGCTTTGTTGAGTGCTTTGTGGGTTTTGAGTTGAAGCCCAAACTTCACATTCCTTTGCCGTCACATTGGCCGTTGCAACTGGCGGTTCCATTGGTGAATGAATTAAGTAGGGCACGGTATAAACCGCCTTTAATGTATTCGCTTCGGGCCAATTTTTGACCTCATCGCCAACTTGACGCACCACTTTACCGCCTTGCTGTACTCGCTCGACTAACGCCTTTAAATAAAGTGTCGAATCGTGCTGACTGTTGTCGACCTGAGTCCAAGTGATATTTAATGCTTTGCGGCCTTCAAAGGCACTCCAAGTGTTGGTAGCGATAACCGCCACACCGCCTAAAGCTTGAAACCCGGGGGCGCCCTTAGGGATAGGCAAACGATACACATCCACGACGCCGGCCACGTTGCGCGCTGCGGTATCATCCAAACTTGCGACATCGCTCCCAAGCACGGGCGGGCGCATGATGCTGGCGTAGAGCATGCCGTCGAGTTTGATATCGTAACCATAAATTGCGCTACCGCTTAACATGGCATCCATATCAACGATTTTGCGGGATGCGCCAATCTGCTTGAAATCTTTAATCTCTTTAAAGGTTAATGACTCAACGGCAGGGACTGGCAGCGCTGATGCCGCTAACGCTAACTCGCCAAACTTGGCCGAGCGGCCCGTTTTAGCATGCAGCACTTTATGGCTGGCGGTATGCACCTCGCTCACGGGGACTTTCCAGCGCGCGGCTGCGGCTTGCTCTAGCATGATTCTTGCCATCGCCCCCATCTGGCGCATACGATCAAAATTATCGCGAATACTGCGGCTACCATCGGTATTCTGGCTGCCATAACGCTTATCGCCTAGCCCCTGTACTGGGACGATTTTATCCCAATCCGCTTCTAACTCTTCGGCTAAGACTTGCAGAATACCCGTTCTGATCCCCTGTCCCATCTCGGAGCGATGGCAAGTGAGGTACACTTTGTTATCCTCACCTATGGCAATAAATAGATTCAGCCGCGCTTCTTTATTCTGCGCCAGCGCCATGGGGCTCCAAGTTAATCCACTCGCCCCTAATGCAAGTCCGCCCCCTACTGCGCCAAACAGTTTTAACACGTCGCGGCGGCTTAAATTTTCTACGGCAGTAAAAGTACCCATATTAGCCCTCCTGTTTGGCATAGTGTTGCAGCGCCGCTTTAATGCGTGGGTAGGTGCCACAGCGGCAGAGATTACCCGACATGGCTGAGTTGATTTGTTCCTCTGTAGGTTTAGGATGCTGCGCCACTAACGCCGCAGCCGACATCAATTGTCCCGCCTGACAATAGCCGCACTGGGGCACGTTATGTTCGGCCCAAGCATTTTTAAGCTTTTGATTATCAAGCCCCTCAATCGTTGTTAGTTGTTTACCTTGAGCTTGCCCTAGGCTGGTTAAGCAAGCTCGAACGGGTTGGCCGTCTAAATGCACAGTGCAAGCACCACATAGCCCTGCTCCGCAGCCATATTTAGTGCCTGTTAACCCTAAAATATCCCGTAGTGCCCACAGAATTGGCATCTTAGGATCGGCATCTAAAGTAAATGATTTACCGTTAATAGAAAGTGTTTGGGTGGAAGCGGCGGTACTGGCTTCCTTGATAATTGCAGTGGTTGATAATACTTCTGCCATAACTCACTCCTTAAGTGCCAACCACGACGCAAGATCGGCTTGGGTATCAATATCAATTGCGGCGCGGGGTAGTGTTATAGCGACTAACTCTCCCCGCTGTGCTTGTTGTTTTAAAATAGATTTAGCCCCGCGATCGCCACTCAAGTGAGTGAACAGCGGTAATGTAGAGGCATTAAAAATAGCAGGTACGCCTACATCATCCAAATAATGGGCGGCAACATCTTTGCCGGTTTTAAGCCATGTCAAAATCAGTTGTCGATAATCATCAACACTCAAGGCCACTTGGTCCGCGAGAGTCAACAGCATGGCATCAAAGCCTTGCTCCTTGGCATAACTTGCCGCCAAACTCACTGAGGATGCTAGGCCCATTTGCCACTGCGGATTAACTAAAATATCAAAGGGTTGGCGAGATTTAAGCTCGGCTAACAATGGCTGCAATATATGCCGATGAGCACCGAGTATGATTAACAAATGCGCTTGGCGATCCAAACCTAAATCTTGGCAATTAAGCTGCTGTAAACGCGCAACATGAGTGTTAATGATGGTTTGTTCGCAAGTTTCAGTCGCACTATGTGATGGTAGAAGCTGCGCTAACTTAACCCCTTCAAAACGCTGACTTTCACCTGCCGCAAGGACCACGATAAGAAGCCGTTTATCCAGTAACCTCACAGGTGTCATTAACCCATAATCTCATCAAGTTGTTTCAGTGTTACTCCATGTAGCACACCGTGACATTGAGCTAAAATACTTAAAGCAATGGCGCTCGGTAACTCACCGCCAAGCGCCAGACCCGCGGGGGCCGAAAACACCCCAGAAAACGATTGTGCAGATAAACCTGCCATCGCCAGTACTTTATCCCGCCGGTGGGCAGGCCCAAGCAATGCCACATAATCCAGTGAATAAGGTTGAATAGCCTTTAATACTGCTGCATCTAAGCCCAGGTTATGGTTTATCACCACAGCGCAGTCTAGTTGAGCGATAACATTGGCAGCAAGTTCACCCACGGCTTGTTTGATGATATGAGCATGGGGAAAATCTGCCGCTCTAGCGTAAGCAGTACGTCCATCGATAACGGTAACTTGCCAGCCTAATGAATGGGCAATCGCAGCGATAGGTTTAGCATCAATACCGCCACCAAAAATCCCAATATGGAATCGGGGCCTCAGGGGAATAACTAGGGTGTCATTTGACTCTTGTTTCACAATCTTTGATTTAGCAAAATCGCTTATCGGAAATGGCGCAGCATCTGCGGAATAGAAACGTGCTTGATACTGCCGCGCATCAGTTCCAGATGCGACTAAAGGCAATTGATAATATCCCGATTGCCCATGACGAAATGCATGAACAAGGTCAATCAAACCTAGATCATGATTTTCTTTTAAAAGCGGGATCAACATGATATCGACTATGCCGCCACAGCCGAGTCGATAACTGGCATCAGACTCATCATTCGCATCATAGGTGACACACATCACTTGCTTCGTCTGCATCGCATTTTGAGCATATCGGCGCAAATCCGCTTCTAAACATCCACCACTTAAAATGCCCGCCCCTTGGCCAAACTCATGGAACAGCATCATGGCGCCAGGTTTACGGTAAGCGGAACCTTGAACATGAGTGATAACAGCGAGCACCCAAGCGTCATCCGCAAGTGGTAACCAATGTTCAAGTAAATCTTCGATTTGGTGATCCATCCGTAATGACTCCAAGAGGTTAGGATTATCAAGCGCAAAAAACATAAACCAAACGACTGTTAATTATTAGGTAACCCCAATAGATTAAAAAATCGATACGACCAAGTTAACAAAGGCGCCCTCGCTTTGAAAGGGATAATAGATTGCAGAAGGAGTAAAAGGTGAAGATGACGTTAAAAAGACATAAAGACGTATGCGAGTGGTTGCCACTCGCAACTTTTAGATATACCAACGAAAACCACTAAAGTAATAATTGATCCGCAACAAAAGGATTATGCTCACGTTCCTCGCCAAAGGTCGATAAAGGACCATGGCCCGGAATAAATTCTACATCAGCACCAAGAGGCCAAAGTTTTTCGGTGATCGAGTGAATTAAATCCTGATGATTTGATTGGGGGAAATCAGTGCGGCCGATAGAGCTTCTAAATAAAATATCCCCCACCCACGCCAACTTAGATTGGGCCGAATAAAAGGCAATATGGCCAGGCGTATGCCCAGGGCAATGCAGCACAGATAAACGTTGCTCGCCCACTTTAACAATATCGCCATCCTGCAGATATTGTGCCGGTTCAAAAGCATCGCAATGGGGAAATCCGAAATTTTGGCTTTGCTTAGGTAAGTTATCAATCCAAAACTTATCGGCGATATGCGGACCAATAATCGGAATATTAGCTGATTGAGCAAGAGACTTAGCCCCACCGACATGGTCAATATGCCCATGGGTGAGCAGGATTTTCTCAAGAGTCAACCCGCGTTTTGCTACCTCGGCTTGAATACGATCTATGTTTCCACCGGGATCCACGACAGCAGCGAGTTTAGTTTTCTCACACCAGATTAAACTGCAATTTTGCTGGAAAGGTGTCACTGGAATAATTTGATACTTCATAGCTTCAATCTCGTGTTATCCATAAGCGATAGATTACGCTAAGTCCTTTATCTTGGCTCAATTTTTTATAATAAAAATTGATCTTAACCAAAAGCCAACAAAATAATCCTAACTTGCGGGAGAACGACTTTTGTATACAATCGTCAAGAAAACTCAGCGCCCTTAGCCCATAGGTAGATTGATGAAACCCGATATAGTTCTTGCTGGTGTGCTCGCCAAAAAACACACGTTTACCTTACCCCTGAATTATCAGCATCCAATTGCAGAACAAATCAAAGTATTTGCCAGAGAATTGTGTAGCCCTGAAAACAAAGATAAAAAGTTACCTTATATCGTATTTTTCCAAGGCGGCCCAGGATTTGGCGCAATGCGCCCTGCCAGCAACAGCGGCTGGATCCGCCGCGCATTAAAAGAATATCGCGTGTTATTACTCGATCAGCGCGGCACAGGCTTATCAACGCCAATTAACTACCAAAGTCTCAAACACTTAGACCCAATGGCACAAGCAAATTATCTAAGCCACTTTAGGGCTGACAATATTATCCGTGATGCTGAAGCCATTCGCGCGCAGCTTTGTCCGGCAGATAAATGGGCGATTCTAGGCCAAAGTTTTGGTGGTTTCTGCGTCCTACATTATTTAAGCACCGCACCTCAAGGCGTTAGCGAAGCCTATATCACAGGTGGTATTCCATCATTGACTCGTCCTGCCGATGATGTCTATCTGGCGACTTATCAACGCGTACTAACGAAGAATAAACAATTCTTTTATCGTTTCCACGACGCCCAGCATTTAGTCACTCGCTTAGCAAAACACTTAATTGAAAAGGAAGTGTATTTAGCCACAGGGGAACGCTTAACCGTTGAAATGCTACAACTACTTGGCATCCATCTCGGAATGGAGCAAGGTCCAGAATCGGTCTACTATCTGCTTGAGCAAGCACTGATCAACACGCCGTCAGGGACTGAGGTTAATCCCTTGTTTTTAAATCATTTTGGTCAGATGCTCGACTACAATACCAATCCAATTTTTGCCCTCTTACATGAGGCTATCTACTGCCAACACTCAGCCTCACAGTGGTCCGCGCACAGGGTAAGGCAGCAATTCCCCGCCTTTAATTATCAAGTAGGCAAACCTTTCCTATTCACTGGAGAGATGATTTATCCTTGGATGTTCGACCAATTTAGTCATTTAACGCCACTAAAAACGGCGGCAGAAATACTGGCTCATAAATCCGACTGGCCCACACTTTACAACCTCGAACAACTGGCACAAAACCGCGTCCCTGTCGCTGCGGCGATTTATAGCGAGGATATGTTTGTCGACATGCAATACAGCTTAGAAACGGCACAACAAATCGGACAACTAAAATACTGGTTAACCTCCGAATACGAACATAATGGCATCCGTATGGACGGTGAACATATTCTGGATAAATTAATCAGTCTAAATCGAGGAGAAATCTTGAGGTAAAAGTCCATTTTAAGGGTTAATTAAGTCAGAACTGGCATTGTATCCACGCTCCTAATCTAAATGGGAGTGGTTTTGGCTACAATGTTTTACGACCAATTTCCGTAAGAGTAAACTCCATTGGTTTACTCTTTTTTTTGCAAAAAAAAATGCACTCACCAAAGAGTGAGTGCATACCATATTGGTAAAAAAATACAGGGAAATGAGTGATAAATAGCCTTAAATCTAGCGTTTCATCGCTGGATAAGTAAACTCATGGCATTGATTACAATAAACTTTACTTTCTTTATGTTCCTGATGACAGTAAGTACAAGGCAAATCAGTACCGTAATGTAAACTGTCATGTGGGTTCGGCTCGACCGAATGCCCCGCTTCTTCGGGTCGCTGAGTCAGTTTAGCCACATCCTGAGGAGAACCATGGCAGTTAGCGCACACTGCAGCGTCAGGTATGGTCTTACGCTTTACATCACCATGACAGGCAGTACAGTCGACCTGACCATTCTCACTTGTCATCACATCCTTATGATAATCCTTAATATTCATCGCATTTGTTGTTATTGGCAGTATCAATATACAACCAAGTAAAAGTGTATATAAGGGTTTTAACATCAGACTCTTCCTATAGCGGGGCATGCAGCCCCGCATAACATATTAATAGTTTGCGATAAATTCAGTTGAAGTTTGGATATCAGGCGTAAATGGGCGATCTTGAGCTACAAAAGGTACTTTTTCACGGTACGCCTTGTACATGGCTTCGGTCGCTTTACCTAAATGAAGATCTGGAGTAGCCAACTTACGTAAATCAATCGCTTGACTTGAATGCAGCAGCTCTAGACCGTAGATCACACGTGTGTTGTCAACAATCTGGATCAAATTGTCCGCAGCAAGCTTGAGGTTAGTGAAAGTATCTTCAATTCCCCCCGCAATTGAGATCCCATCAAATGACACTGGGGTCGCCAACTGTTTATTACGAACTTGCATATCTACAAACACTTTTTGAATCGCGCCAAAAGCATGACCATTATTACCTGGAGCACTTAAAAAACGGGGTAAGTTAGTAAAATGGTCATCAGATAAATGGATGGTGCGCATAACACTGTTATGGGATACATGTGTCAGAGCGACACTCAAGTTTTGTACTGCCAATGCAACAGGCAAAGGTTCAAAGTTCGTGGTTGGAAACACACCACCTTGCCCTTCGACGATATACTTAGCAACCTGTGGAAACTTCGCATACTCATTTGATGCGCCAACAATAACTGCAGGGTTATCATCCGAATGATTGATTTGAATATTTACCACATCATTCAATTCTGCTAACGCTTGTTCAGCACTGGCTAACGTGTATGCCGTTGTTCTGTAACTGAGTGGATCCTGCAAAGGACGTTCATCATTGAGCTGCCATAAATAACTGCCATCTAACTGTTTTAGAATGTCATTTGTGCAGGCTTTAATATAAGGGAAAGGACGAATATCATTGGTTTGTGGTAAAAATGGTGCCACGTTACCATTTAATCCCTCAAGGCTTAAACCAAATAGTGTTGGCGAGATAGAGAGTAATTGCTTGGCCTCACGGTAACCTTGCATCGCATAAGCGACTGAAAACGAATTGTTAGACAGAATTGATAGTGCATCTTTACCCATAGGCACAAGTGGTGTAATTCCGGCATCCGCCATAGCATCTTTACTGCTAACACGTTGTCCTTTGTAGAATACTTCCCACTCACCCACCATCGCCAACCCGACATGGGATGAGAGCAAAATATCCGCTTCACCTACAGTACCCTGAGCGGGGATGACTGGCGTTAACCCTTTGTTAAGGTATGCCTCATAGAGTTCAGCCACAACAGGTTGCACCCCTGTTTGTCCCGCGAGCATAGTATTTAAGCGTACCGCCAAGGCTAATCGAGTTAACCGAATCGGTGCAGCGTCACCGACGCCAGCACTATGGGCTCGAAAAGTGCTGTAGTTAAAGTTACGTGATGCCCCAAGTACTTCATCACTTAACTTGCCATTGGCATCAAATAACTTGTGATCTTTGTTCAAACCAACGCCAACAGTAAGACCATAAACAGGCTTTCCTAAACGAGCAGCTTCCATCAACAAACTATTAGCTTTAACGAGTTGAGTTTTCGCTTGAGATGCAATCTTGACTTTAGCGCCATCGGCGATTGCCCATGCTTGTTCTTGCGTTAAATGTTTACCATCGAGGACAACGTGCTCCATCGCTAAAGCACTCCCAGAGAGTAGACTTAAAGTAAGCGATGCCATCAACACTGATTTATTCATTACCATTCTCCAATACATTGTAATTTTTAATAAAATCTAATTATGCTTGCTTAAGCACCGCCGCCTTTGCCGCTGCACAATTTCGGCCTGCGTTGCGACCAGTAACAACGCCCTCAGCGACAGCGCAAGCGCCTAAACGGCTAGCGCCGTGAATTCCTCCGGTTGCTTCGCCTGCGGCATACAACCCTGGAATGGCTTGGTTGGTGACTAAATGCAGTACTTCTGATCGGGTATTCACTTTAACGCCGCCCATACAATAGTGAACTTTTGGCCACATACGAACGGCATACCAAGGCCCTTTATCTAGCACAATGGCTTCTTGCAGAGGACGTGCGAATTCTTTATCAACACCACTTTTTACCGCTTCGTTCCAACGGGCGACTTGAGCTTTTAGTGCTTTAGCCGGCATACCATAAATAGCAGCAAGTTCATCTAAGGTTTCTGCTTTACTAATCACCTTATATTTCAGTCCCCAATCTAAGGTTTGCGCCTTACTAGCCCCTTCTGCATTAGTAAAACCAATAGGATAAACAGGCTGACCATGTTCATCACGGCGAGTCATGATGGCGTCAGCTCTCGCTTTACGATCTGCAAGTTCATTGAAAAAACGTTCACCAGTGCGCACATCCACCACAATACCGTGAGGATAGGTCGCAATCGTGTTGAACTGGGATGCGGTACCAAAGCCTTTTTCATCGGGAGATGCCCATGGGCCGAGTTGAATTTGGTCTAAATGAATAGGGTTAGCACCTAAGAGCATCATTTGCTTTAGAGCTTCTGAAGTTGCACCAGCATGATTGGTGGAATCTAAGTCGTTATTTAACTCAGGTAGTTGCATCATGCGATATTCAATATCGCGACCAAAGCCCCCCGTTGCCATAACAACACCACGGCGCGCGCCTATGCGACGTATTTTACCGGTTCGCTCATTAGGGAAATAAAAACCTTCACGAACTTCGACCCCAATCACGCGACCATCGAGATCTTTCACAAAGCTTTCGAGCTTGGTCTGGTTTCTCATCACCACGCCTTTATCTCTCGCGGCGTTAATCAGCGGTCTGATAATGCCAGCCCCTGAACTTTCAACTGTTTGCAAGACTCGTTGTATTGAGTGTCCACCAAAATGCTGCACGAAAGGTTTCCACTTAACCCCATGTTCAATCAACCACTGACAAGATTCAGCCGTGCCATTACACACCAGTTTTAACATCTCAACATCGTTCATGCCCCGACCTGCTCGCATCATATCGGCGACCATTTCATCGACAGAATCCTTAATGCCTGCTTGTTTCTGCAACTCAGAACCCGCTACAGCCATGGCACCGCCATTGATAGTTGAATTACCACCAAAGACTGGCATCTTGTCCACAACCATAACGCTCACACCAGCCTCTCTAGCTTGTAATGCCGCAGACATCCCAGCAAAGCCACTGCCGACAACTAATACATCCACAATCTCATCAAATACTTCAGGAGCAACGCCACAATTGGCTGTTGCAGGTAAGGCTATTGCAGCCCCAAAGCCAGCAGCCATCACGGCCCCACCTTTTAGCAACTGCCGACGGCCTGTATCAATATCTTGAGTTTTACTCATGCTTACTTCCTTCAATAATGGCTGGAACTTGTCAGCATGGAAGTGCATGCTCTGTGCCAAGCACCTAAAAAGAGGTAATTAAGTGGGGAACTTTGATTGGAGGCACGGAATCACGAAATATAAAGATCTACAATCACGATACTTAATGATTAACATGAAATATCAATGGAAAAACACTTTTATCACGAATCGACACTGAGATTATGCAGTAGCCTACAACTCGAAAAGTCCCTGCAAAGTTACTTCGAGTTTATTCGGGATGAACTGCCTATTGATGGGCTATTTATTAATATTTTTCGCAAACAATTTAATGACATACAATTTATTGCTCATGTCAATGCTAACCAATCATGCACCTTAGATAAGCAAATATCTATCCCTGAAGAACTGGCTAAGAGCTTAGATGATCCTCAACGCCCGCGCGTGAGAATTGTTAATGATATTGAACACGACCCAATCACAGCTTTAGTTGCACCTAAGGTGATCAACGGTATTCGTTCGCTGATCATTTTGAGAATGTCTATCGAAAATACCCACCTTGGGATAGTCGGATTTTATGCCAAAACGACAGGCGTTTTTCGCCCTCGTCATGCCGATTTAATTGCTCCGCATATGCATGCATTAGCCTTAATCACTGCACTCAATTTACGCGGACGTAACTTACTTAAAGAAAATGAAGCACTCTCAAAACAGAATGTGAGCCTTCGCAGAACATTAGACGTGCAAAATGGCGTAGTGGGGGCCAATTCAGGCTTGAAACACGTCATGCAGCAAGTGCAATCCATTGCCAAGATTAATACAACAGTGCTAATGCTCGGTGAAACGGGGTGTGGTAAAGAAGTGATCGCCAATGCGATTCACGAACTTTCGGAACGTTCAGATAAGCCCTTTATCAAGGTCAACTGCGGCGCTATTCCAGATACTTTGATTGACTCCGAACTCTTTGGTTATGAAAAAGGAGCATTTACTGGGGCTGAGTCCCGTAAAATTGGCTACTTCGAACAAGCCAATGGCGGCACTATCTTTCTCGATGAAATAGGTGAACTACCATTATCCGCACAGGTTAGATTACTCCGTGTACTTCAAAATAGTTGTATTACCCGAGTAGGTGGACACGATGCGGTACAACTTGATATTCGGATAGTGGCTGCCACCCATAGAAATTTACAAGCTATGATACACAGAGAAGTGTTTCGGGAAGATCTTTGGTATCGCTTAGCCATTTTTCCTATTGAAATTCCTTCATTAAGACAAAGACGTACAGACATTCCTTTACTCGTACAGCATTTTATCGAGCAACTGAGTTCAAAGTTCAACCTGCCTCAATTACCAAGAGTTGCACCGGAACAATTAAATATTCTGAACCAATACGCTTGGCCAGGAAATGTCAGAGAACTCATTAACGTACTCGAACGGGCGATAATACAGCAGCCTTCAGGACCGTTAGATTTTAGCTTCCTGGTGCCACATCAGGGTAAGGAAATTACGACCCAAGCAAATCAAACCGTTATCATAGATCCAAACTATGCGAGCGATAAACTTGTGCCCCTTGATGTTATGACCAGAAAATACATTAGTCATGCACTGCGAATTACAGGTGGAAAACTCTATGGCCCAGGAGGTGCCGCTGAGTTATTAGATATCAATGCCAACACCCTGCGCAGCAAGATGAAGAAACTGGGGATTGTTTAGTCTCTTTTAAGGCTAACGAGTGTTCTATGACAAAAATAAAAAACATCGGTTAACAAAGTGCATAAATAACAAAGGTCACATAGGTGACCTTTGAAAAATTAATGATAACCATAGGATCTAGAAGAAATAACGGATTCCCACCGCATAGTTGTTTTCTTGTAGATCTTCATAAGCTTTATCATCCATGTTGCTGAAATCAATTTTGGCCTCAACGTACATAATTGTGTCGCGGCTATAACGATAATGCAGACCTAGCACTGCAAATTGGCGTGCCCATTTTCCTTGGACCGCCGTATTTTCATCGGTATCAAGATCTTGATATGTCAGTAATACAGTTGGAACGAAACCACTGTCATACTGATAAGCAACAATAAACTCAGCTCCAGTTGAATCATATAAATCTCCACCCACTAATTCGTTTTGCTCACTCTTATGAGCGTTAAAACCTACGTATAAACCGTCAGCATCGCGACCTGGAGCATATTGATAGAAACTACCGTATTGGGCGCCAATACCAATAATTTGGTTAGTGTTATCAACCTCTTGGCCTGCAAGATTTCCGGTAAAATCACCACGATTAAATCCCGCTAGCACTTTAAATTTATCAGTAAAGTTGTAAGTTACACTTGCACCATAGCTAGGTTCGAAACTCAATTCCGAACCATCTTTCAAGGGAGCACCATTACCATCGTACAAGGCAACATCGCTATTTTGTTTAGAGGCATACTGTACTGCGACATGCAGGTTACCGAAAGTATTACGGTATTGTAGCGCAGCATCGGCACGTCCAGCTCCTGTTAAACCACCGTCACCGAAGGTATAAGCCCCCACAGACCAACCTGTGAAAGCATTGAGCACATCAGTTGTGTAAGCAACATCATAGTAAGCCCCCCATTGCTTACCAAAGCTGATCTTTCCCCATTTCTCATGGGACATCCCAACATAACCCAGTCGATTGAATAGAAAATCTGAATTTTTGGATGCCGATAACTGACCACCACCTTGGCCTTGCGTGTATATAAGGCCGTCATCGCTGGTCACCATATTGATACCCCATTCCGTATGGGCAAAGGAGCTCCAGCCATTTTTCTCTTGACGGTCGAAACGAAAACCAACGCGAGAAAAATTATCTATAACAGAAGTTTCATGACCATCATTTAACGCGGTAAATCCTAACCAACCGATCATGTTAACGCTATTAGTTTGGTCATTATACAGTTCAACGGCTTGAGATGTTCCCGTTAACAATAAGCTTGGAATAATCAAAGCGAGCAATGTCTTTTTCATTTTATCTACCTTAAAATTCAGCAAAATCACATATAATCACATGATTTATTTAATATATTATTTTCCACAATCAATACTAAGCAGGTTATGTGCCATAGGTAGGGAAAGCTGAAAATCAAGGTGTTTTTTAGATACGGATCAGGCAATCTCGAAATATCGTGATTATCGGTTGTTAAATACCGTTAGATAAATTAAATGTCGTTATTACATCAAAAGACAATAACGACATGTATGCAACAAGTGTGTCATTACACTGCTGTTGTAGATTTGCGGCTATTAGAAGCTGAACGACTGGTTGATCGAGTTACCGAACTTTTAGAACTAGTATTTTTGGAACCATATTTGTTGGAAACATCGTTTTTTGTTGTACCTATGCCTTTCGCTGAACTTGATTTTTTAGAATACGACTTACGATAACCTTGGCCTTGTAAACCATTAAGCGCGGTTGGCGGTTGTGCTCCCGCATTTTGGATAAGTGTGGATAAGGTGCCAAGCAATGGCTGCATAAATCCTTGATAGGAGGTCTCTTTATGACAAATGCCGTTCAAGCTCGCTTCCCAAAGTGCTGTCATATCCGGCGTAGTGGCGCTCAAAGGCAAACTGTTAATCAATCCTTTCCCCACGTCTGTCGAGACAATGGATTTACCTAAGCGTTGTAAAAAACCGCGTTTAAATAAGAGTTCAATAATACCTGCACGGGTGGCTTCTGTACCCAATCCATCGGTTTCTTTAAGAATTTTACGGATCTCAGGGTCAGTGACATAACGACTAATACCCGTCATCGCACTGAGCAGGGTCGCATCGGTAAAGGCTTTAGGCGGCTGGGTATTTTTTTCAACTAACTCACCACGCAGACAATGCAAAGTCTGCCCAAGTTTTAGCGGCGGTAAATGGCCGATAAATTCATCCTGCTCATCATCCTTATCTGTACTTTCTTGAGTCGACTTATTATCGCCCGGCTGTTGGCGGACAAAGAGTTGCTTCCAGCCGAGGGACCTATCCTGACGCGCCTTAGTGTTAAATAAACCACCTTCGATAGTCACTTGTACCGTGGTTTCACTATAACAATAGGCGGGATAAAACTGCGCTAAATATTGACGCGCAATATGAAGATACAGCTGTTTTTCCCGCAAGCTTAAGCTCGATAGGTTAGCCGTTTTCTCGGTAGGGACGATTGCGTGGTGGGCGTCCACTTTTTTATCATCCCATGCTTTAGATTTAAGACGGGGATCGGGTGCATCAGCACCTTGCAATAACTCAGCAGCACCGTCACTTATCGCTTTAAGTACCGAAGGCGCAAGATTATGTTGCTCAACGGGTAAATAACGACTGTCGGAGCGTGGGTAAGTAATGAGTTTATGACGTTCATACAAACTTTGGCAGGTATCGAGCACATCCTTAGCACTCATACCAAACCGTTTGGCCGCATCAATCTGTAACGCGGATAAACTGTAAGGTAAAGGCGGATGCTGTTTCTTGTCCTTAGCCACTAATTGAGTAACTAAGGCGGGTTTATCGCTGATGCGACTCACCACATTTTGTGCTAATCCTCTGGCTAGAACTCGCCCTTCTTCATCCATATAGGGTAAACATGCTTCACTCGGTTGCCATTTTGCACTAAAGGTTTCCTGCTTGTCCATTGCCAAATGTGCCAGTACTTCATAAAAAGGCTTAGACTGAAAATTAGCAATTTCTTCATCACGGCGCACCACTAGCCCAAGCAATGGCGTTTGTACTCGGCCGACGGATAACACGCCTTGATAACCGACCTTTTTACCTTGGATGGTGTACGCACGCGTCATATTCATACCATAGAGCCAATCGGCACGGCTACGGGCTAAAGCAGAGGTAGATAATGGGATAAACTCGCGATTACTGCGTAGCTGCGTTAGAGCCCGTTTTACAGCTTGTGGGTTTAAGTCACTGATCAGTAAACGCTGGGTTTGATGTAGCTTGTCCCCCGTCACACCAAGATAGGCAATCACTTCATCCACGAGTAACTGCCCTTCACGGTCGGGATCACCCGCATTAACCAGCATACTCGCTTGTTTAACTAATCGTTTAAGCACTGTGAGTTGACTGCGGGTTGCAGCCTTAGGTTTTAGTTGCCACTTCTCTGGCACTATAGGTAGGTGTTCAAATTTCCATGCTTTAAATTCAGGATTATAGGCATCAGGTTCTGCTTGTTCGAGCAAGTGACCGACACACCAAGACACGCAATCGCCATTAGCGGCTTCGATAAATCCATCGCCTTTTTTATGGGGTTTAGGCAATACATCGGCAATGGCCCGCCCTAGGCTAGGTTTTTCTGCGATATAGAGGATCATACAAACACCAAACACTGGATATAATTACAGTACAATCTAGCTCAAAGTCCTTCTAAGTGCAAATCACAGCAAGCCTGACAGGAAAGCAATTATTAAATTGTAAATTCAATTGAGAATAATTCTCAACAAAGTGTAGAGTGAGCACATTGACAAGGAGGATTTATGAACCCATTAGCAAAAAAATTAATCCACAACATACACAACACTCATGCAGAAAAAACAGCATTAGTCCTAAGATTTAATCAGTTACTTATATTTCATACCCTATTACTACTTGCTATTAGTTTACTTACGAGTTCATGGCTAGGACAGCTTAGCTTAATTGATATACCACTGATTGGGTGGGTTATTCTATTGATTCCTATTGCGGTGAGTCTATCACTATTACTACGCCACCAAGTGACTCGCCATAGCTTAAGCAGTCTATTTAGCGTTTGGATGTTGCTTTGGATCTGGGGATAAATCACCGGTTTTTAATACGATTGGTATAATCAATATGCTTAAAGAACCATAAAAAAAGCCAGTGATATCCATCACTGGCCCATGATCTGCCTAACACTTGCCGTTAAGGGTGACAGACGTTATGCAACTCTAAGTTAGTACCAATATCTTTATTACGATCCGCTTTTGCATCATCGTTACGCAGTTGCGTTAAGTGATCTAAATACGCTTGATCAACGTCATTGGTAATATAGTGACCATCGAATACTGAGGTCTCGAAGCGTTTAATCTCAGGGTTTTCCATTCTCACCGCTTCAACTAGATCAGACAGATTTTGGAAAATAATACCATCTGCACCAATCAGTTTAGCGATTTCATCGGCATCACGTCCATGGGCGATCAGCTCATTCGAGGTCGGCATGTCGATACCATACACGTTCGGGAAACGAATCTCTGGCGCAGCAGAAGCAAAATACACTTTCTTAGCACCCGCTTCACGAGCCATTTCGATGATCTGCTCAGAGGTCGTCCCGCGAACGATAGAGTCATCCACTAACAGTACATTTTTACCTTTAAACTCAGTGTTGATTGCATTGAGTTTACGGCGCACTGATTTCTTACGTTCCTGTTGACCAGGCATAATGAAGGTACGGCCAATATAACGGTTTTTCACAAAACCTTGGCGGTACGGTAAGTCCATGCAACGGGCAATTTCCAGCGCGATATCGCAGGAGGTTTCAGGAATAGGGATCACCACATCGATATCGTGATCGTACCATTCCTTCTTAATCTTCTCGCCAAGCTTAGCGCCCATGTTGACACGACTTGCATACACAGACACTTTGTCGATAGTCGAATCTGGACGGGCAAAATAAACGAATTCGAAGATACAAGGCGCATAGCTCGGTTCTGCCGCGCATTGACGGGTATACAGCTGGCCGTCAATTGACACATAAATCGCTTCACCCGGCGCGACATCACGCATCACTTCAAAGCCAACGGCATCGAGTGCCACACTTTCTGAAGCGACCATGTATTCAGTGCCAGTAGCAGTTTCGTGCTTACCTAACACCAAAGGACGAATACCAAATGGATCACGAAACGCGACTAAGCCTTGGCCAATAATCATGGCAACCACAGCGTAGGCACCACGGGCTTGCTGGTGCACATTCGCGACCGCATCGAACACTTCTTCCGACGTCAGAGTCAAACTCGTGGTTTTTTGCAGCTCATCCGCCAAGAGATTTAATAACACTTCAGAATCTGAGGTGGTATTCACATGACGACGTTTTTTAATCAGCCCTTCGGCTAATTCGACTGTGTTGGTTAAGTTACCGTTGTGGGCTAATGAAATCCCAAATGGCGAGTTAACATAGAAAGGCTGCGCTTCTGATGCGCTTGAACTGCCCGCAGTTGGATAACGTACATGGCCAATCCCTGCATTGCCCTGTAAGCGCTGCATATGCTTGACTTCAAATACATCTTTTACCAGACCGTTGGCTTTACGTAGTCTGAAAGCACCACGATCAACGGTCACAATACCTGCCGCATCCTGACCTCTGTGCTGAAGCACGGTCAGTGCATCATAAATGGTCTGATTAACCGATGATTGGCCAACTATTCCGACGATACCACACATGGGTAAGCTTCCTCATTGTAAGATGTTCTATGTCCTTTCATGTTGAAATATAAGCAAAAAGATAAATGACGTTGAATAGACATTTTGACTTAGGTTTATATTCATCAATTAGGATAAATTTATTGTCTTTTTTATATTTTGGGTACAAAGCTGGAGGTGTTTTCCAAATAGTTAAAAAACCATTGAATAACAACGCCAAATTCGGGCACTAGCACAGAATCCTTCCACCATTGGGCGTTGGGAGAACCTGTGAAAGCATCCATAAAAAACAACAAGGCGCTAACAATAAGCGCACCTCTAATGGCACCGAAACACAGACCTAAGAGTCTGTCAGTGCCAGATAATCCTGTTTTAACAACTAGTTGCCCAAGGATGTAATTGACTAAGGCGCCGAGTATCAAGGTGGTAATAAAGAGGATGGCAATGGATACACCATTACGCAGCATTTCATCGTTCATTTGGGTTAAATGAACGGCAAGATCTTGATAAAACTGGCTGGCAACAAAGAAAGCCGCAAACCATACCACTAAGGACATGGCTTCTTTGGCAAATCCACGGATCAGACTGATAAGAGTCGATAATCCGATGACGAATATGATAGCGTAATCAATCCAAACCATTGAGATGGCTTTCCGACATGGGCTTTAAGACGGCGCGATTCTACCAGAGACTGAAATGATTCTCACCCCTAGAGGGTAAATAAATTATTTTCAGTCTCAAGGGGGTTATCGCCATTAAGATTCCAGAGGATTAAAAGGGACAATCCGCCCTTTTAAGCCAGTAAGGCTTTCAATATCTTCTAACATTTTCTTCAATTTGGCTTCAGAGACATCGGGACCAACAAAGACTTTGGTTAATACGCCATCCCTTGGAGTGTCTGGAATAGTGTACGCTTTAAAACCATTTTTACGTAGCTGTGCAACCAATGCTTTGACGTTAGCGGCATTGCTAAAAGCGCCTAATTGTAAGGTTAGTCCTGGTTTAATCGAGTCGCGGCTCACGACTTTAATACCATCATCTTTAGTGGTTTTTGCCGTTTCAGCTTTAGGCTTTTCTGTCTTTGCAACTGTGGTCGATTTGACCTCAGGCTTTTTCACGGGTTCAGACTTAGCCACAGCCGATTTAGCAGGCTCTTTCTTAGGCTCGGATTTCGTTGGCTCAGGCTTATTTTCCGGTTTAGACGTATCTTGTTTAACGACCTCCTTAGCAGGAACAGATGTTGCTGGTTCTGTTTTAACCGCTTGCGCTAACAAAGCTTCGTCACTGCTTGAATGAGTACCAACAGCGTCTTCCCCTTCAAGTGCCACGACCTCTTTGGTCGATAGCACCTCAAACATATCATCGGCATTTTTCCGCTGCTCAACGAGAGGGGGGCGCAAAGGGATTTCTGCAAACTGCTCTTCTTGACGCTCTTTTTTGCCGTCCAAAATATCCGGTAAAAATATCACCCCGAGGGCGACCAGCACCACAGTGCCGACTAAACGATTATGAAACTGGCTAGACAAAACTGACATCCTGCTTAAATAGAGATTTAAATCCTGCCACAGTGTAAAAGGAGCCAAACACAATTACCACATCATCAGGGCTAATTTGCGCTTTTAATGCCGACCAAGCGGCATCTATTCCCTCAAATTCAAACGCATTAGCCTCTGCGGCTAAGGTTTTACGTAATTGGCTTGCACTCGCCCCACGTTCACCATGCAAGCTGACTAAATACCAAGTATCCACTAAAGGATCAACCACAGGTAATACACCCGCGACATCTTTATCCTTCAACATACCGCAAAGGGCAAAGACGCGCTTACCCACAACCAATGATGCTAACTGTTGTACCAAAAACCGCGCCGCATGGGGATTATGAGCCACATCGAGTAGCACTAACGGTTGCTCACTCACCCGTTCCAGTCGACCCGTTAAGCGAGCCGAGTTAATCCCCTCTGCAATAACAGCAGGCGCGATATTCGGCCACCCCTGTTCAATCACAGCCAATACAGTCGCCGCATTAGGTAATGGCAAAGCGGGTAACGCTAAATCGTGCAGTTTGAGCACTTGGCCTTTAAAATCCCACAGCTTGCCATGGACTTGATAACTGAACTCGTTGCCAACGCGATATAAGATTGCGCCCACCTCATTGGCGACTTCATTAACTGTGTGTGGCAAGTTAGGCTCCCCCACAATCGCAGGTTTACCACAGCGGAAAATACCTGCCTTTTCACGGCCCACAAGCTCACGGGTATTACCTAAATAACTTTCATGATCTAAGTCGACTGACGTGACCACACTGATATCGGCATCGATAATATTAGTGGCATCTAAACGCCCACCTAAACCGACCTCTAAAATAACCACGTCAAGCTTTGCCGCTTTAAAGAGTATCAAGCCTGCAAGCGTAGCGTATTCAAAAAAGGTCAGAGAAATATCGCCGCGTGCGGCTTCAATTTGCTCAAATGCCGCAACAAAAGCACCGTCACTGGCATCGCTACCATTGATTCGCACTCGTTCATTGTACTTCAGCATGTGCGGCGAGCTATATACACCGACGGTTAAGCCAGATAAACGCAGAATATTTTCGAGCATGGCACAAGTGGTGCCTTTACCGTTCGTTCCCGCCACTGTCACTATTTTGGTTTGACCTAAATCCAAAAGATTGAGAATTTGCGCGACCTTAGCGACACGGGTTAACCCCATATCGATTTCACTTGGATGAATGGACAACAAATAATCCAACCACTGTTCCAGTGCTGCATTTGACGCGGGGGCTGTTAGCATCTGTTATTTCCTTCCTTTAATCACGCTCGATAATCATATTCAGATATTGGTCTAATTATCCCAACGACATTAATCCAACATAAATAATGGCCCAAGCGCGAGCTTAGGCAATTGATATTGTTCTGGATAAGTCACATCAACTAGATAGAGTCCATGAGGTTTAGCCGTTGCTGCGGCTTGGTTTCTATCTTTTAACGCGAGCAAATCACCCATCCAAGTCAGTGGCTGATTACCTAGACCGATTTCTAACAATGAACCGACGATATTACGCACCATATGATGCAAGAAAGCATTGGCGGCGATATCGACAATCACATACATGCCTTGGCGCGTAACATTGACGCAATGCACATTACGAAACGGTGTTTTCGACTGACACTGCACCGCGCGAAAACTGGTAAAATCCTGCTCACCCAAAAGTACCTGCGCCGCTTGGTGCATTTTGTCGGCATCAATATTACCGTGATAATGGCTTACACCATGGCGTAAAATCCCAGGGCGAAAACTGTGATTATAAATCACATAACGGTAGCGTCTGGCGGTGGCCGAAAAGCGCGCATGAAAACTGTCGTCGACTTCCTTGACCCAACGTACGGCAATATTATCAGGTAAATTAGCATTTACCCCTAAAGTCCAAGCGCCTTCATTTCGGATTGCATTCGTATCAAAATGCACCACTTGGCCTGTGGCATGCACACCCGCATCAGTACGTCCGGCACAAAATAACCCTATAGGTTCATTTGCCACTATCGATAAAGCACGCTCTAATTGCCCTTGTACTGAATCGACTTCGGCCTGACGTTGCCAACCAAAATAACCACTGCCATCATATTCAATACCTAATGCAATTCGCATCCACACACCCTCACAATGAATTTAGCGGCGCATTTTATCACAGCATCCCTTAAAAAAAACGGCGCCCGAAGCGCCGTTAGATTGAAACTCGGTTAATCGAGATTAACTAATCTCTTTTAGTAAACGTCCGGCCTCATCCTGTTGGTGTTCATTACCATCTATTTGCACTTCTTTGAGCAATGCTTTTGCACTATCACTGTCGTCAATTTCAATATAAGCACGGGCTAAATCCAGTTTGGCACTGACCGAGTTTTCTTCATCATCGACATCAATCATAGCGGCATCGCCAAGTAAGGCACCAACGTCACTCATCTCAATGTCAACTTCAGGATAGAGATCTATATCGGAGCGATCTTGCTCCGCATCGTTAAGTAATTTATCGATATCAATAAAACCATTTTCATTCTGGAAGTTGGTCAAATCGTGCTCTGGCACTAATTTTTTTGATTGACGGGATTCCTGCGCATCCAATGCGGCTAAGGCTTCATCGACCGTCAGAGTATGTTCATCATCGAGGGCAAAGCTATCTTCGGTCGTTAATATATCATCGTCATCAAAATCGGTATTTGCGGTAAATGCCGCAAGAACACTGTCATCACTCAGATCAAGATCTGTGCTTAAATCGAGATCATCATCAAGATTAAAGTCAATTTTAGGCTCAGCCCTAGTGGTTTCTGATGGAAAATCAAGCGCGCTCGACTTAGCAATCACTGGTGCATCTAAACTCGCATCCATCGACTCATCGAGGGTTGGTGTGATATTAACCTTAGGCTCTGGGGATGTAGACGCAAAATCAAGCTCTGTATCCCAATCCAGCACGTGGGGTTCTTTACTCTTATTTGCTTTTAAATCATTGAAGAAAGAGGATTCTTTTTCCTTAGCACTCGCTGCTGCAGCAACCGTAGCGGCCAGCGCCGCTGTAGTCAGAGCATCGGAATTAACATCATCACTATTGAAACCGGTGAATTTTGCGTCTTCGGCAGTCGCATCGATATTATCACTGAGGTCTTCTACTAAGGTAAAAGTATCATCAGTGCCGTCAAGCGCGTGGCTAGCTCCAATCCCTTTGAGTAAATTATCTTCATCTGTAGGACTTTCTTGAGTATCAAGCGGCGTCGTTTCTATATCAAAGTTGAAATCATCACTGTCAGCTTCTCCCTGTTCTGGAACATCAAACTCAGCTAAAAGTGCATCAAGATCATCTTCTGAATCTGAAAGATCTTCGGGTAATGATGCTTCGAGTTCTTCGGCAATCTCATCATGCATGCCGCGATTATCGGCAATACTTGGTGTATCGACTGTTCCCGTTTCTGAAAATATACCGCTATGGGGAGCAATATCGTCTTCATCTTGCATATCAAATTCGGCAAGAAGCTGTTCGAGATCATCATCGGTGGCTGACAAATTGGTATCGAGTTCATCTTCGAGCTCAGCAGCGATTTCTTGGGCAACGTCATCATCCACAGATACAGCAGCACTGGCTGGCTCATCAAACCCAGCAAGTAAGGTATCAATATCCTCGGTATCGACTACTGCAATATCATTCAGTTCTTCATCTAATTCAGCAGCAATTTCATCGCGTAAATCGGGTTCAGGGGCGGTAGGCTTATCAAAATCCGCCAATAAGGCATCAATATCATCAATCTCTTCTACCCCCAAAGACTCAAGATCACTGTCGAGTTCTGCGGCAATTTCCTCACCAAGATCAGCAGCCTGTTCTGAAGGTGTAAGTTTATCGAAATCGGCAAGTAACGCATCGATATCATCATTGTTATCGATATCAAGATCATCTAACTCAGCATCCAGTTCTGCGGCAATTTCAGCGCCTAAATCAATGCTTGCATCATTGTTCTCCGGAGTTTCAATATCCGTAAAATCATCAGTATCAACCGACGCTTCAGCAACATTCGCTAAGGTATCAACATCATCAGGGGCTTGATTGGCTGAGTCTTCCGTGCCAAGTCCCGCCAGCAGAGCATCGAGATCTTCCTCCTCAAGAATGTTCCCTGATTTGGGTTTATCCTCAACGGATTCCTCCTCTTGATCGCCCATAGCCTCAGCCCAAAGGTCATCAAGTGATTGACCTTCGTCTTCTTCAAATTGTGGTTCTGCTTGCGTACTGCCTGTATCGATAAACATTTCAGAGGCGATGTTCATCTGTTCATCACTATCAACCATACCTTGTTCAGGTTGCAGGCTTACACTGCCAACATCTAATAAGCTATCTATAGAATCAGCATGATCCGTATCTAAATGAATGGCCATATCATGGAGGTCATCCTCATCCATCGATAAGATACTGGCTCCTGTCGCCATACCTGCGCCAGCAGCCATAGCGGCTTGTTGCGCCGCTAACTCACGGCGCTCTTTATTACGTTTACGACGAAGCATCATAAATACAAGTAATAAAATCAGTAGCGCTGGTATTACTGCGGCTGCAATTAACATTGCAGGATTATTGATAATCTTCCGCCATAAGTCATCTGGCTCTATTGGCATATCGGGTTCAGAAACGGAAACAACATCAGCGGATTGTGCCGCTTCCACTTCTGCTTTTAACGCTTGGTTCTGCTGCTTACTAGCGAGAAGCGTTTCTTCAAGTACCGCAATTTGTTGATTTAATTCTTCAACCTTAGCTTTTAATGCTTCAACATCCGAGTTACGAACTGAGAGTTGATCTTGGGTTCGAGCTAATTCATCGGTCAAAGAGAGGGTTTTCCGCTCCGCAGCCTCTAGGCGTGCATTGACATCCGAACTCAACATTTTAGGTTCAGACTTAACCACAGTGGCTGTTTTTGCCACAGCATCCTGTTTAGATTCAACAGGTTCAGACTTTGGCTCAACTTTAGGTTCAACCTTAAGCTCAGTTTTAGGTTCAACCTTAACAACAGGAGCAACGACAGGTGATGTCTGCGTAATGGCTTTCGTGGTGTTAGGTTCTTTAGCGCGAGGAGTGGTTGTCTTAGCTGGAGATTTTACGCCTGCACGCGCTAACTTATCATCACGTTCAGCACGAGCAATTGCCACACTATTGGGAATGGCAAGCATGACTTCTTTCGAAGGAATAAGCAAAATCATGCCACGCTCAAGGCTGTTGTAATTATCAGAGTTAAAGGCGTGGGGGTTGGCTTCAAATAAAGCAGCCATAACTTGATAGACACTCACACTCGCATCGGGGCGGACTTTTTGTGCAATACTCCAAAAAGTGTCTTTTGAGGTCGTTGGACCATATTGTTGATTAACTTGACGGATCTGTCCGTCTGGCCCCATGATTTTTAAAGGTTTTACTTTAGGCGTATCTGCAGCAACAGCGGGATCAATAAAATAAGCAGTAGAAGAAACAGCTAAAACAGTGGCCATTAGACCGACAAGATACGAAGTGCGAAATTTCATCAATCCTTCCCTTTGAAGCGCTGTAAAGTTATCTCGCTGATAACAGGCTTTAGGCAATTGTATTTATTGAGATTACTATAAACTAGAAATCCCCGCCCTGCTACTGTTCACAATTGTAAAACAAAAAAAGCCCGCTGACAGCAGGCTTTTTCAATGGCATCAAATGCACGTTAATACTTAGTAATAATCTCTCACTAAGATCTCGGCAATTTGCACACTATTTAAGGCTGCACCTTTACGAATATTGTCAGACACGACCCACAGATTAATGCCGTGAGAATGAGAAATATCCTTACGAATGCGACCCACATAAACCGGATCGGTTCCTGCGGCATCGGTCACTGCTGTTGGATAATCCTCATCGGATTCAAACAATACCACTCCTTCGGCATTACGCAGTAAAGCTTTAACGTCTTCGGCATCAACAGGCTGACGAGTTTCGATATTAATGGCTTCCGAGTGACCATAAAACACAGGCACACGTACAGCTGTCGCATTCACTAAAATCTCATCGTCACCGAAAATCTTCTGGGTTTCCCAGACCATTTTCATTTCTTCTTTGGTATAGCCGTTATCCATAAATTTATCGATTTGTGGCAATACGTTAAAAGCAATTTGCTTCGGATAGACTTCAGCGTCAGCGGGTAAACCTTGCAGTAATTTAGTGCACTGATGCGCCAATTCTTCAATGGCTTTTTTACCTGTACCCGATACTGACTGATAAGTCGCGACATTAATACGGCTGATCCCATAGGCATCATAAATAGGCTTAAGTGCCACCAGCATTTGAATCGTTGAGCAATTTGGGTTAGCAATGATATTGCGATTGCGAAAATCCGCGATAGCATGCGGATTCACTTCAGGTACAACCAAAGGAATATCGATGTCGTATCTAAAGTGAGAGGTGTTATCAATCACAACACAGCCTGCTTCAGCGGCAATCGGTGCCCATTTGGCGGAAACATCACCTCCTGCAGAGAAGAAACCAATTTGAGCTTGGGTCCAATCGAAGGTTTCTACGTCGAGAATGGTAATTTGTTTGCCATGAAAGCTGACCGTTTCACCGGCGCTGCGGCTACTGGCTAAAGGGTACAAATTGGCAACCGGGAAGTTACGCTCTTCGAGGATCTCTATCATAGTTTGACCCACTGCGCCCGATGCACCTAAAACGACAACATTAAATTCCTGTGACATAGCTACTGACCGACTCCTGAAAACCCTAAATTGGATAACCAATCTACCTCAAGTTGACGGTCATAAGCCAGCGCCAATGCACTAAATTCGCGTCGATGTCGGTGATTTTTTCTCATAGTGTCAAAGCCATTCTCATTTAAGAATATATTTCGGAACATCTTGTCATCATCGCGCAAATCATAAACAAAACGTGCCAACTGTAAGAGTGCCTTTTCGTCAGGCGCTGTCGCCAATTCAACAGCCTTAATATTAAAGCTTGGCAAGAGATCCAGCAGGCTTTTATCGGCAGCAATATTAAGTAACTGACACAGTTTTTGATAGAGCATAAAAGTGCCGCGCGCCTTACCTTCTAGGCTGTAACCTGCAATGTGCGGCGTGGCAAATTCAGCCAGTGGCACGAGTTCTGGCATAGGTGTTGGCTCGCCTTCCCACACATCGAGTACAAGTTTGAGATCATCACGCTGGCGTTTAACTCTGACAAGTGCTTTGTTATCTATCACATCTCCACGACAGCAATTAACTAACCAAGTATTGGGTTTGAGCGCCGTTAAGCGCGCCTCATCTAATAAATGTTTGGTTTTATGCTCGCCCGTGCGCGTGATGGGCACATGTAAACTGATGATATCGGCCTGCGCCATAATGGTTTCTAAGCTCACAAAACTGCGCGGATCGCCCTGTTTCTCTTTGATGGGATCATTAAGCAACACCTTAATACCATAGGCTTGCAAGCATTTAGCCGTTGCAGTACCAGTATTGCCCGCGCCCACTATGCCGACGACCTTGCCCTTAAGCGGCGAATCAAACCGCTGTGCTAACTCCAGCATAGCGATAAAAGCAAACTCCCCAACCGCAGTCGCATTGCAACCTGGCGCATTAGAGAAGGGGATATTACGCTCGGCAAGGTAGGCTAAATCCACATGATCTGTGCCTATAGTGGCACTGCCGACAAACTTCAGTTGATGATTGTCCGAGAGCAACTCGGCATTCACTTTGGTGACAGAGCGCACTAATAACACATCGGCATCGCGCACTTGCGCTGCGGTTAACGTGCGGCCATTAACAGGAATAATTTCCCCGAGATCGCCAAATAACGGTTCAACAAAGGGCATATTTTCATCGACTAAAATCTTCATGGGCACCTGATTTGAAAAAATGGGAATGGAAGGCATCAAGATGCTCGGTATTCTAACAAGACTAATGGGATAAATCCTTGTCGATGCAACAGGTTTACAAAAAATGCTCATAAAAAAGGGAAGCCTAAGCTTCCCTTCTATCGTATCTGATAAACAAACTTATTTGAATTTACGCATCACTAGCGTGGCGTTTGTACCACCAAAACCAAAGCTGTTACTCATGACTGTATTCAGCTCAGCATCGCGATATTCACGCACGATAGGCATATCTTTCGCCGCTTCGTCCAGATTATCGATATTGATGCTTGGGGCAATAAAGCTGTTTTCCATCATGATTAAGCTGTAAATCGCTTCATGTACGCCTGCGGCGCCTAATGCATGACCTGTCATAGACTTAGTCGATGCAATCGGTGGGCACTTGTCTTTAAAGACTTCACGTAGCGCTTCTAATTCACGCACGTCACCCACTGGCGTTGAAGTGCCGTGAGTATTGATGTAATCGATTGGGGTGTCGACATCCATCATCGCCATTTGCATACAACGCACAGCGCCTTCACCCGATGGAGCCACCATGTCATAACCGTCTGAAGACGCGCCATAACCAATGACTTCAGCGTAAATTTTTGCGCCGCGAGCCAGAGCATGCTCTAACTCTTCAACCACTAAAATACCGCCGCCGCCAGAAATCACAAAACCATCACGGTCAGCATCATAGGTACGAGAAGCTTTTTCGGGTGTGGCATTGTACTTAGTTGACAGTGCGCCCATAGCATCAAAGCCCATGGTCAGCGTCCAATCCACTTCTTCAGCACCACCGGCAAACACCATGTCTTGCTTACCCATTTGGATAAGTTCAACGGCGTGACCAATACAATGGGCGCTGGTTGCACAGGCTGAACTGATAGAATAGTTCATGCCTTTAATTTTAAATGGCGTGGCTAAACAGGCGCTGGCCGTGCTCGACATGATGCGAGGCACAATATACGGACCAACACGTTTAACGCCTTTTTCACGCAGTGTATCGGCAGATTGAACTTGGTTAGACGATGATGCGCCGCCTGTACCCACAATCAAACCTACGCGCGGATCTGAATACTGCTCTTCGGTTAAATTGGCATCGGCAACCGCTTCTTGCATAGCAATGTAGGCATAAGCTGCCGCATCACCCATAAAACGCAATGCCTTACGATCGATATGCTCAGCAGGGTTTAACTTGATGTCACCCCATACATGGCTACGTAATTGCATCTCTTCAAACTGAGCTGAATGCGTAATACCACTGCGGCCCGCTTTCAGTGACTCGGTCACTTCTTGCTTGTTATTACCGATACTTGAAACAACACCCATTCCGGTGATCACGACTCTTTTCATTTTATTGCTATCCATTGTGTACATGTCAGTACCTACTTTTCGCTGAGCCAATAGTATCTGTTTTGACTCAATTAAGTGGTCAGCTTTCCATAAAGGCGAGTAAAATAATGCCAATTATGAGACCGAGAGTAAATTTCTTTGACTGCAGAGCCCAATAAACCTTGCCAAATTAAGCGCGATTACCCGCAATTAATCAACCTTTATCCCGCAACCGCTCACAATGATGCACACTATCTCAGCAAGTTGAGCATTTATCAGCAGCGGGTATTTGAGGCTCATTCACAGCAAAAACTCTTAGTATTAGGGCAAATGGGTTTAGGTAACGGGCTTGAACTCTTATCTTGGTGGCGCACTCAGACGAACCCTAACCAACGATTACTCCTTAAAGTCTTCGAACCCCATCCGATTAATGCGTACGAACTTAAATTACTTTGGGATCAATCCGCCAGTTTAGCCAAAGTGCCTGAACTTGAGCTACTTGCCCAACGCTTACTTCATACAGAGCCGACGGCTATTATAGGTTGTCAGAGATTAATTTTTGATGACGGTCGTACCACAATCGACCTGCACTTTGGTGATATTCAATCCCAACTCAGTTCACTCATCCATTCTCCGCTGCACCCCGTTCAGCACTGGCTGGTATTGCCCCATCTACAAAATGGGTTACATCAGCAGATCCATTGGCAGATGGCAAAACTCAGTGACGATAGCGCCACTGTTGCAACGATTGGATTAAACGAATCAAGCGGATTAAGCGAAACAACAGTCAATCGTTTCCAAGCCTGTGGCTTTGAGGTGAGGGATTTTACCTGCGCTGAAATACAGACAAACCCTCAGCCTGATGCCATTTTGTTACACGAGCGCCACGTCTTACGCCAGCAAGACGCTAAAGCCTATGCCTTTAATCCTATGGCTGCAATCTTACCCTCGGAGGCACCCAGCTCGATTGCCATCATAGGCGGCGGACTCGCCTCGGCGCATTTGGCACTGTCTTTGGCGGAGCGTGGCCAAAGCACGCAGCTCTTTTGTAAAGATGCCAAGCTTGGCCAAGGCGCCTCGGGCAATCGCCAAGGGGCAATTTATCCACTGCTGACCCCAGAAAATGATGAATTAAGCCGCTTCTTCCAGCAGGCATTCTTATTTAGCCGCCGTAGAGTACAGGCGCTGACATCTGTCCCCGCCCCAAATCAAACGCCGATTTCCCATAATTTTTGCGGGGTATTGCAAACCGCCCACGATGAACGCAGCCAATTACGACTCGATAAAATTATTCAAAGCCAGAACTGGCCAAGTGAAATCGCTTATCGAGTCGATGCGCAGCAGGCCAATTCTCTTGCGAACATTAATATTGACAAATCAGGCTTTTTCTATCCGCTGGCTGGCTGGGTTTGTCCCTACGAATATGCCGAAGCCGCAC
This sequence comes from Shewanella sp. JNE2, assembly GCF_023159115.1. Lineage (NCBI taxonomy): Bacteria > Pseudomonadati > Pseudomonadota > Gammaproteobacteria > Alteromonadales > Shewanellaceae > Shewanella > Shewanella sp. JNE2. Next base: position 2,768,646 of record NZ_CP096169.1, read on the forward strand.
TACAAAAAGCGCAGCAGCTTACCGAGGTCAAACTCCATTTGGAGACTGAGATCCTTGAAATTGAGCATCAAAGTGAAGGTTGGTATTTAATCACCGCTAAGCATCGCTTTGGCCCCTTTGCGCAAGTTGTGCTCGCCAATGGCGCAGCACTCACGCAATTTGATGCCAGTAACAAATTACAAATTAGCCCTTTTCGCGGCCAAGTCAGCCATGTGCCCACTCAATTTCAATTGAGTCAGCTCGCGACTGTGCTGTGCGCCAACGGTTATTTAACCCCAAGTCACCAAGGACTCCACTGTCTTGGCGCGAGTTACGTTAAAGAACCTAAGCATTTAGATTTTTGCCCGCAGGAGCAGCAAGAAAATCTCGCCAAAATGCATGAAAGTTATCCTGACCAAGGCTGGCTTGATGATATCGACATGAGTGGCAACAATGCTCGCGTTGGCGTGCGTATGGTGACGCGGGATCATTTCCCTATGATGGGCTGCGCGCCCGATGTGGCGAAAATCCTTGAGGATTATGAGCAACATCAACTCACTAAAGAGAGTCGCCACTACTGGCAAACCACGCCAGCGCCGGTGCATCAAGGGCTGTATATTCTTGGTGGGTTAGGCTCACGGGGACTAAGTTCTGGGCCACTTGCCGCCGAATGTCTCGCGGCGCAGCTTTGCGGCGAACCAATACCACTCGATAAAGCAACCCTGTGTAAACTCAACCCTAATCGTATGTGGTTGCGAAAGTTACTCAAGGGAAAATCCCTCTAGCTTTGCCATCGCCTGTACAAATAAAAAAGGGATTAAGCCAAGGCTTAATCCCTTTTTTATTATTTTCTGTAAACCACTTAAGCGGCAGTAACAACAATAGTGTTATCACTGCTGCTAGGTTCAAGACAGCTAGGCTCTACACAACTAGCCTCAATATGTCGGGGCTTTCTCGATTCTCTCGCCACTTTTACCCGAGTACGATTGTTGTTATCGCGACTCTGACGAATAAGCGCATCGCCACTTAGGTTCGAAGGTAGACCAGATGCTAGGCTCGATGTCAGGCTTGCAGCAACGCGATGGGATTTGGCCAATCTGTCGTATAGCAACACATTGACCGAAGCCGCAAGATTCATACAACCGACCGTAGGCACATACACTACGGCGTCGGCTTTATCGATAATCTCTTGGCCAATGGTGCCATCTTCAGGACCAAACACATAAAAGGCTTTCGCGGGATGAACAAAATCCGGCAGCGGCGTTGCGCCCACCACCAAATCGACACAAATAAGCTGAGTGTCCGCCGGAATCGCGGCTAACAATGAAGTGACGCCCGTGAGCGGAATGCGCTCGCCAGCATCTTTAGTATCGACATGGTATTGCACAGCCCCCGAACGCGCGGCTAACTCGTAGCGCCTGCCGGTATAAAATACGCCATTGACGCCATAACAACCTGATGCGCGCATAATGCCACCGACGTTAACGGGCGTTTTAGGATTCACTAAACCAATAAATACCGCGCTAGCATCGAGCGTTTGCTCACAGGCTAATTCAGCACTCGGCATTTCTACACTCGTTACTTCGGTATTAGTCACTTGCTCATCGTCAGTCATAGGCATAACGCTAGGCAACATCCAATTCGCCTATAATCTTTGCCTGCAGCTGTGCCCATGCCTGTTCAACCAAGGCATAATCGGCATCGTTTAATTCTTGGCGCGCGAGTGCTAGACAGTCGGTCATTTTTAGCATTAACGCATCAAGATCCGTTTCACCCTGCGCTTCCAATTGCGACAACACTACGGCCACATGGCCCTGTAAGTAGCCACAGGCAAACAAAGCATCGTCATCACCATGGTTGACTACACTGGCGATCCACTGTTCTAATGCGTCTTCGTAATGCTCTAACATGGGTCTAACTCTCCATTAATACTGGATTGGCCGACACATCTGCTGCGACCAATAAATCTGGATTGGCCACCTGATACATGACGTAATCATGGTAGCCCGTCGTCACTTTATAATAGCCGCCAAGCTCGCTATCTAATTTAGGGTCGCCACTATCCACAATTAGTGGTCGTCCATCAAGTGCTTTTAGCTTAGTTTTTGTGGCAAGGATAATAATATTGTCTTTTCCGATGCGCCGAATCAGCTCGGGCGACAACTGTTGATTGCCACGCCCTAAGATATGGCCTTGGCCACCAATTAAGGTAATCACCAACTTAGTCGGCTTATCTTGGGTCAGTTCGAGTAATTCATTCGCGGTTAAGTCACTGCCGACTAAACTTTTATTTTGAATAAGATCAACACCGAGCAGGGTATTATCCAGAGCTAACTCTTCCATCACAAAGGCAACCGTACTGCCAGAGCCCATGATGTACAATTCATCTTCCATTTGATTGATCACATCGGCGGCGATATCGGCCAGCACGAGTTCATCGACTTCCTTGCCGCCCATCTTCACCGCTTGCACATAACGCGGCTCGGCGGGCACTAAGAGCTCACCAAAGCGTTTAGCACGCACTGTGCCTTGGCGAAAAGCCACTTCGTCAATATCCATCACATCGGCGGACATCAAACTGACAAGTTCGCCATCGAGTAACATCTTGACCACCATGCCAGATGCATGGGGCGTAATACCGTAAACGCCGGAATGAATTTTCACCCCAGCAGGCACGCCGAGCACGGGGAGTTTGTCGTCGATAGTGGCTTGTTCAAATACGGAGTAAACATCGCGGGCCGTGCCATCGCCACCAGCAAAAAGGAGTAAATCCAACGGTTCATCCAGCAGCGCACGCACAACGGCCTGCGTATCCAGCGCCTGAGTTTTATCCGGAGTTTGATACACCACTCGCGTGGTAAAACCGAGTGTTTTAGCGGCGTCTTCACCCATGATGCCTGAAGCGGTAATGACTTCAATGTCATCACTATAATCACGGATAACCTCGAGGGCCTGCATCATACGCAAGGCGGCTTTGGGTTCAGCGCCTAAGGCGAGCGCTTCTTCGGCAACGCCATCGCTGCCCTTAAGGCCAACACTGCCACCTAAGCCAGCTAATGGATTGATAACTAACCCTAAACGAAACCGAATCACCCTTTACCTCACTTAACGCAATCTTTTGATTTTTTTATCTTAATGGATATGACTAGCCCGTATGGGCTGCAACACCCGGTTTATCCTTAGGGATAAAGAATACCGCCAGCATAGCGGCAAAGGCGCATACTGCGGCAAATACCCAAGACCAAACCGCCCCGCTACCATCGCCCCAAATATAGCCACAAATCCAAGTACCGAGCGCGCCGCCAACCCCAAAACTTAAACTGGCGTATAGGGCTTGACCTTGGCTTCTATGACTCGCATCGAAATGTTTATGCACAAATTGAATCGATGCCGCATGGGTTAAGCCAAAGGTAAAGGCATGTAATAATTGGCTAAAACCAAGCCACAATACACTATCGACCCCAAAGGCGACCAATAACCAACGCAAGCAAGTCATGCCGATACTGACAATCAATAGGGTGTTAACACCATAGCGACCCAGTAAACGCGGCGCGAACATAAACATCACGATCTCGGCCATGGCGCCAAGGGCGACAAATATCCCCGCCGAGGATTCTGAGTAACCCGCTTGTTTTAAATATAAGACGAAGAAGCCGTAGAAAGGCCCTGCGCTCATTTGCAACAACATAGCGGAAATCATGAACCACACAATTGGCTTAGTCCATTTAAGGCTGTGCCGCTCCTGCCCCGCGGGGCGCACCGCTCGATTGGCGGGTAGCGGCAACGCGCTAAGCAGCATCCCGGTAAATAACGTCAAGCCGATATAAGGCAACACTTCGGTGCCCCACTGGCCGATAGCAAAGCCCGCACCCACCACAAGGCAGATAAAACCTATACTGCCAAAACTGCGTATTTGACCGTAGCGACTGGCATTCTCGCCTAAGGTTTCTAAGGTGATCACTTCAAGCTGAGCGAGGATCGCATTCCAAAAGAAAGTATAGAGGGCCAAACTCAGCGCCATATACACAAAACCACCATGGTAGAAGAAACTCAAATAGGCCAGCGCGGCGGCTCCCGCGCCCATTTTGATCAGCTCAGCGCGCATCCCAGTACGGTCAGCCACCTTAGCCCACACATTCGGCGCAACGATGCGCGTCGCCATCAAGATGGCGAGTAAAAAACCAATTTCTTGGGGATTAAAACCGCGATTTTCGAAGAAGACCCCAAGATAAGGGACCATAGTGCCGAGAATAGAAAAAAAGAAAAAATAGCAGGCACAAAGCCAGCGCAATTGCCGGCTTGTGCTAGAAGAAGTTGACATTAACGCATTCCCTTTATCCCATGCCACTCATTGTATCGTTATCGCATACCAGCTATTTCATGCCACTTATCGCATACCCCTATCTCATTCCGAGAACGGGCGTTTGACTGCGTACATCTTGATTTTGCGCTCTGTGTCTTAACAAGTGATCCATCAGCACAATGGCAAGCATAGCTTCGGCAATCGGTACCGCGCGGATCCCAACGCAAGGATCGTGACGACCTTTAGTGACCACTTCGGCCATTTCACCCTGCGCCGTCATACTTTGACCAGGCACGCTGATACTTGATGTGGGTTTGAGCGCAATATGGGCAATTATCGGCTGACCAGATGAAATCCCACCGAGCACACCGCCCGCATGATTAGATTCAAAGCCTTGCGGCGACATTAAGTCACGCCCTTCGGAGCCCTTTTGCGTCACCACACCAAAACCATCACCAATCTCAACACCTTTGACGGCATTAATACCCATCAAAGCGTGGGCGATATCGGCATCGAGTCTATCAAATACGGGTTCACCTAAACCCACAGGCACACCTGTCGCGATGACGGAGATTTTCGCGCCAATCGAGTCACCGGATTTTTTCAGCTCACGCATGTATTCATCGAGCGCTTCAAGCTTGCTAGCATCGGGGAAGAAAAAGGCATTTTGCTCGATTTGGTCAAGATCAATAGTCTGCGCACAAATAGGACCTAGCTGCGACATAAACCCATAGATCTCGATACCGTGAACTTGCTTTAAATACTTTTTCGCCACCGCCCCCGCCGCAACCCGCATCGCAGTTTCACGGGCTGATGAGCGGCCACCACCGCGGTAGTCACGCATACCGTACTTTTGCTGGTAGGTATAATCGGCGTGCCCAGGGCGAAATAAATCTTTGATATTAGAGTAATCTTGACTGCGTTGATCGGTATTTTCAATCAAGAGTCCAATCGAGGTGCCCGTGGTTTTACCTTCGAAAACGCCGGATAAAATCCGCACTTCGTCGGGCTCACGACGGGCCGTGGTATATCGGGATGTCCCAGGACGACGGCGGTCAAGATCATGCTGCATATCGGCTTCGGTTAATTCAAGCCCAGGTGGGCAACCATCAATAATGCAACCGAGTGCTACACCGTGACTCTCACCAAACGTCGTCACTACAAAATTTTGACCAATACTGTTTCCAGACATCCGCTTTGTACACCTTAGAATATTTGTTCATCGCTCCGTGTCCAGCGACCACTGGACAATTTATTTTCCCGCTGCCAGCCTAACTGGCAGCGGGAAAAGTCTCAACCTAATTTGCTATTTTAGGCTATTGCGCATCGCGATAAATGCCAAATACAGATTGATTTTCAACCAGTTGATCGCGAGTTAACACAAATACGCCATCGCCACCATTTTCAAAGTTAATCCAAGTGAATGGCACTTCTGGGAACTGCTCAATCAAATGCACCATAGAATTTCCCACTTCGACCACGAGTAAACCCGTTGGCGTGAGGTATTGCGCGGCATTGGCGAGTATACGCTTGGTTAAATCTAACCCGTCGCAACCTGAGGCTAAACCAATAGCCGGCTCATGGTGATATTCATCCGGCATGTCACCAATGTCTTCAGCATCCACATAAGGTGGGTTTGAAACAATCAAATCATACTGAGGCCCTTCTGGGATGGCCGAAAACAGATCCGATTGCATCGGGAACACTCTGTCCATCACACCTAAGGTTTCAATATTAATTTGCGCCACATCTAAGGCATCTTCGCTGATATCCAGCGCATCGACTTCGGCGTCTTCAAATTCATAGGCGCAGGCAATGGCGATACAAGCGCTGCCTGTACATAAATCTAAAATACGTGTGACTGGCTTGTTATATAACCAAGGGCTAAAACGGTTAGCGATCATTTCCGCAATCGGCGAACGTGGTACTAACACGCGCTCATCGACGTAAAACTCAAGCCCTGCAAAACGGGCCTTGTTGGTCAGGTAAGGCACAGGCAAGCGTTCTCTCACCCGACGAATAATCAACTCGACAATTTTGTGTTTTTCACTGCTGGTCAAGTTACTTAAAATCACTTGCTGGCCGATTTCTTCTGGTAAGTGTAAAGCATGGAAAACTAAGGCGATGGCTTCATCCCACGCGTTATCAGTACCATGACCATAGTAAACATTGGCATCGTTAAAACGGCTCACGGCCCAACGTAACATATCGCCAATGGTACGTAATTCTGTCACAGCTTCATCTACAAAGATCTTATCCAAAACGTGCTCCTGCTAGTTTGTTCGCCAAACATTGTAACTGAACTCTATTCAGAAACCATAGGATTCAATAGAATACCCGCCATGAATAAAGACGATGACAAAGAAGGCTTGGCGATGTTCTCAGCGCTTATCGATGGTATTAAGCCCATCACTCAGGATAAGCGGCACTTTCGCACGCCCTTAAAAACCAAACAGGAAATAGCACTGAAAGAGCAGCAACTGCATGCAAACAGCTATTTCTCAGATACTTATCAGCCACTACTGCCTATACAAGGACCGATGCGTTGGTTAGATGATGGCGTGGATAGCTTAGAGTTAAAACGACTCAGACGCGGCGATTACCAACCCGATTTACTGTTGGATTTGCATGGCTATCGTCAGTCAGAAGCCAAACTCGAGTTAGCGGCGCTCATTCAGGCCTGCGTTAAACAACAGAGCCAATGTTGCTGCGTAATGCACGGCTACGGCAGTGGCATATTGAAACAACAAGTTCCCATGTGGCTAGTACAGCATCCTATGGTGAAAGCCTTCCATCAGGCGCCAAAAGAATGGGGTGGCGATGCCGCGCTTTTAGTCTTAATCGACCTTGGTGAGCTGCCGCATAGACGTTAGTTAGCTTCAAGCTTTTACAAAAAAACGGCCCACTTAATGTGGGACGTTTGTTTTGTAAAAGAGATATAAATCTAAATTAGCTAATACTATGGGGAGCGTGCTGCCACACAATCGACGCTTGCTCGGCATGTTTATCGACCAAGGTAATTCCAGAGGTGGCAAACAGTGGCGGCTCAACCCCTGCAACCAATTCACTCACTAAGTATCCCAATAATGGCATGTGAGAAATGACTAACACTCTATCTGCCTTGTATAACTCAGCATAAGCAACAATTAAAGCGGCAACATTAGCAGGATCGCCAGAAGGCACAAGATCATCGGCAACAAGCCACTTACGTGGCTCAGGAAAGTGTTGGCTCAGTTCCTGCCACGTTTGCTGTGCACGTAAGTAAGGGCTAACCAAGACAAGATCAAAATCTGTGATACTTCGAGCTAACCAGTTGCTCATCACAACGGTATGGTGCCTTCCTAAATCGGTTAGGGTTCTATCCCTATCGGATTGGGCATCAAATCCTGCGTCACCATGTCGCATCAAAAATAGCTGCATACTTCTCTCGCTACCCACACTTGTTTTTGTTTTATCCCAATTGTAGCCCTAAAATTCGTTTCGACAAACCTGTATACCCAAGCGACCTCAAAATACGAGTTTCAGAGCACCTAGGGTGCTTCAATTCAAGGCGCATCAATGACAGAATGTCGGCTACCTTTTGAATTGATGCAACACGGAATTGGAGTGCCCTAGGCGCTCCGTCCCGGCGGCTTTTAACGCACTTTATGCTGTGTTGGTTATTTTTAACTTAGCCCACTAGGTCCGCAAATAACCGCCTTGCCTAAAGTGCGTTAAATTCCCGCTGAATCCTGCATTTTGAGGTGGTTTGGGTATACGACTTAATCTTTAGTCGATAAACACAAGAGATATTTGCTAAAAACCATTAAGACTATCAATATATAACAAGCTATCGTTATCGGAGTGTCTCTTTGCAAGCCTCTCAGTCTATTTATAAAAGCCCAAACGACCATCGCCAGTATCGTTATCTTGTTTTAGATAACGCGCTCAGGGTGTTATTGGTTGAAGATCTAGATGCCAGCCAAGCGGCTGCATCGATGGCTGTTGGTGTAGGTCATTTTGATGATCCCACAGATAGACCTGGCATGGCACACTTTTTAGAGCATATGCTCTTCCTTGGTACAGAAAAATTCCCCGATTCAGGCGAGTATCACGCCTTTATCAATCAACATGGCGGCAGCAATAACGCTTGGACAGGCACTGAGCACACTAATTTCTTTTTCACCATCAATGAAGACGTATTTGCCGATTCCTTAGACAGATTCAGCCAATTTTTTATCGCACCTAAATTTGACTTAGACTTAGTCGATAGAGAGCGCCAAGCCATTGAATCTGAATTTAGTTTAAAACTGAAAGATGATATCCGCCGAATATACCAAGTGCTGAAAGAAACCGTTAATCCACAGCATCCTTTCTCGAAGTTTTCCGTGGGTAATTTAGTCACATTAGGAGGGGAGCAAGCGCAGATCCGTGGGGAATTATTGGATTTTTATCAGCATCATTACAGTGCCAACCTAATGACCTTGTGCTTAGTTGCACCATTTCCCCTTGATGAATTAGCACACTTAGCCCGTTATTATTTCAGTGGGATCCGTAACTTAAATTTAGTGAAAAACTATCCTCAAGTACCGCTTTTTTCACCCAAAGAATTATTAACTCAAGTTGATATAGTGCCGCTTAAAGATCAAAAACGCCTAAGTATCAGCTTTAATTTCCCCGGCATTGATCACTATTACAAACGTAAACCTCTGACTTATATAAGCCATATTCTAGGTAATGAGAGTAAAGGCAGCTTATTATCTTATCTTAAAGAGCAAGGGCTGGTGAATAACTTGTCTGCTGGTGGCGGTGTTAATGGATATAATTTTAAAGATTACAGTATTGGATTGCAGCTAACAGATAAAGGGCTGGCCAATCTTGATGACATTATTTGCAGTTGTTTTGAGTATATCGAACTCATCAAAACCCAAGGTTTAGATGAGTGGCGTTATTTAGAAAGAGCAAACCTACTCAAAATGGCGTTTCGGTACCAAGAGCAAGTTAAATCCCTCGATTTAGCCAGCCATCTCAGCATCAATATGCATCATTATGAGGTTGAAGACTTAGTCTTTGGTGACTATCGCATGGATGGACTGGATATTGCGGAGACCATCGAGCTACTTGAATTGATGGTGCCACAAAATATGCGCTTACAGCTTGTTGCACAGTCCGTGAAAACAGATCGTCAGGCTAATTGGTATCATACACCTTACAAAGTTAGCTCTATCCCTCCAGAATCTATTGCACGCTGGCAAGTAAAGCATATCCGTCCCGAGTTACAATTACCCACAGCGAACCCTTTTATTGTCGCCGACTCGATTGCTCGTCCAGATAAAAGCCTAGTCGCTGTGCCTGTGATAGTTGCAGAATCATCGGGATACCGAATTTGGCACAAGAAAGACGATGAGTTCAATGTGCCAAAGGGCCATATGTATTTATCGCTGGATTCAGAGCAAGCAAGTAAAACCCCAAAACATGCCGCCCTCACCCGCTTGTATGTTGAGATGCTACTCGATTATCTGACCGAGCCCACCTATCAGGCCGAAGTTGCGGGCTTAAGCTACAATATTTACCCGCATCAAGGGGGGATTACTCTGCACTTATCAGGTTTTACCGGTAATCAAGAAGCCCTATTAGCATTGTTGATCCACAAAGCGAGGGAGCGCAATTTTACCGAAGAGCGTTTTGCACTGATTAAATCCCAACTGCTACGTAGTTGGCAGAATTTGGCACAAGCTAAGCCTATTACACAACTATTTACTAGCCTTACCGTCACTCTGCAAAAACGCAGTTATGAACCGGTGCGCATGGCCCAAATGCTAGAAAATATCACCCTAGAGGATTTACATAACCATGTGCGTGCCTTCTACGAAAAAATCTATCTTGAAGGATTAGTCTACGGGGATTGGTTAGTCTCTGAAGCACAAGCACTTGGCAAGCGTTTAGAACATATTTTATCCTTAGTCTCGACGCCAAGTGCCGAATCAACTAGAGAATTAGTCAATCTAACAGGTCAAGGCACACTACTGCGCGAACTCGCCATAAACCACCAAGACAGCGCTATTATCGTTTATTATCAATCAGCTGTTGCAACGCCAGAAAAAATGGCACTATTCAGCTTGTTGAATCACACTATGTCATCAACCTTCTTCCATGAACTGCGCACCGAAAAGCAATTGGGCTATATGGTAGGCACAGGTTATCTACCACTCAATCGTCATCCTGGACTGATTTTCTATATTCAGTCACCAACAACTGGACCACTGCATCTATTAGAAGCTATAGACGAATTTATTGCCGACTTTAATTATGCAGTTATGCAAATCACTAACGAAGAATGGGAAAGCACTAAACTCGGCCTGATTAATCAAGTGATGGAACATGATGCGAACCTAAAAACCCGCAGTCAACGTTATTGGGTGAGTGTGGGCAATAGGGATTATCAATTCAATCAAAGAGAATTGGTCGTAGAAGAAATCACTAAGCTCACGCGTACAGATTTACTCAAATTTATGATGCGTAAAATGCGTACAAAACACAGTGATCGTTTAGTGCTATTTAGTACTGGCGAGCAGCACAGAGCTCAGGCAGCACTGAAGTCAGAGAAAATGATAAACGATTTAAAAATATTTAAACAAAATGCCGATAAGTTTAATTTTTGAGCATGAACTACAAATAATAATGAAACAGTATCATTTTTGACGAACAAACAAAATCCCTGTCATAACGTCATACTACAGTAGTATCTTCCACGCCTATGCGTTATCTCAATGGAAAACATGGTTGGATGCCATCTTACCCTACAAATAGCGCTCAAATTTACCTCATCTACATGCTACTAAAAGGATTTTTTACAAAGTCAGTTTTGACAAACCCATCACTTTCTGGAAAAGTGATGTAACATAATTGTTTCATGGCATCATCGGATAATATTAAGAACAATACTATGCCTAACATTCTCTTGAAAGTCGTCTTGCTCGCTATTTTATGCTTGTACACATTAAAAGACGTAAATGCATCTCTCTTTTCTGATAAGTCACCAATAGTTCTACAATCGCAATCTTTCGGCGTTCCGCAAGGGCTTTCACAGAGTACAGTTACCTCTATCGTTCAAGACAAAGATGGTTATATTTGGATTGGCACACTTAACGGACTAAATCGTTTTGATGGTAAAGAATTTAGACATTTTTATGCTGATGATAGTGCTTCTGGTTTACCAAGCTCATTCATTCGAAGCCTACTTATCACAAATGAAAATGAACTCCTAATCGGCACTGACAAAGGACTCGTCTTATATAATAAAAATGATGAGTCGTTTAACACTCTCGATATCAAGAGTGAATATCTGGATGGTGAGATATGGAGTTTATCCAACAATGACTTTAATAATGAAATTCTAGTTGGGATAAATAAAGGCATAGTCAGCCTTGACTTAAAGAATAACAATATTAGAAATGATTATATAGGGAAAGATTATCTTGAAGTAAAGAAAAGTTTAAATATTGACAATGAAATATTTATAAAAAGTTATGATGGTAAATTATTCGAAATTAAAAATAACAATAAAAAAATGTTAATGACAGACGTTTTGGATATAGGGAGTTACGAAGGAAATCTTTTTATTTCGACAAATAATGGCTTATATAAATACAGAAAAGGAAATTTAAAAAAATCATCCTCTATAATCTATGACTTCCTAAGTGAAACAGAAGGAGAATTATACGGAATAAATAAAAATAAAATTTACAACATAAAAAGAAACATTCTTATCGGTCAAATATCAAATAGAAAAGAAAAAATAGAGCAAACCTATTTTATTGCATACCAAAATTCTTTAATTATCGGACTAAATAATCAAGGTTTTGAACTAATAAAGAAATCAAATAACCTAGTGTATCATACAGATCTACTGGATGAAAATGTTTGGCATATCAGTCTTAGTTTTGATGGAAACATATTAATATCCTCAGATAGTCCACTGTTACATTATTATGACAAAAATCTTAATCTTAAAAAAAGCTATGACAGCAACGTATATGGCTATAAGAATTCTGTTATGACAAAAGAAGGTGTTTTTATTGGCAGTTCAAATGGAGTTAAATTAATAAATAACTTAGATGTAGAAGAAAATATAACATCTGAAAAAGTCACTACTTTAAATAAAATAAACTCGAATAATATCATTGCTGGCACTTCAGATGGGAAAGTTTTTTTCATACAAGACCGTGAGATCTATCACATATTAAGTCTGGAAAAGGAAGATCCTATTTTTGAGGTATTATATATTTCAAAGGACAATATTTTTATAGCAAGCCAAAATGGTATGTACCATTATAAAAATGGTAAATTGAATAAAATCCATAACGAATTAACGTATAGTATCAAAGAGTTTAATAACAACATTTTATTTGGAACTTCATCATCACTGTTCAAGTATGATACTGAAACAAAAACATTAAGCAAGTTATTCTCGAATAACAAGGGGATATACTCAATATTAATTCTAGAGAATACGATCTTTGCATCTTCACAAGGTCAAATTATTTTAATCCATGACAACTCCACTTATATTTTATCCACTTCAAATGGAAGTCAATATGAATACAACACTCCCAGCGGAGGTGTAATTGATGAGAATCATTTACTATTTGGCGGCATCAACGGATTAAGTATTATATCAAAAAGCAATGTACTAGACTACATTGAAAAACTTCCAGCACCTCGATCTGAACTATCTGAATTGCGCGTATTCAATTCAATAACAAGCAATAACTCAGGATACTTTATTGGTTCATTAAACACTGCGGAGAATATTACACTTAAATACTCAGACTATCCATTTTCAATCTCATTCAATTCTCCCACATCAGAATCATTATCCACTTCTTATTATTATAAAATGGATGGATTATCTGATGAATGGATAGCATCAAATAACATTAATTCTGCAACCTACACTAACCTATCACCTGGAAAGTATATTTTTAAAGTATATGCAATTGATTTATTAACTCAAAAAAAAGGTCCCGTTAAAAGTATTGACATAATCATAACACCCCCATGGTGGTTATCAACTGAAGCGAAGTCACTTTATTTTATACTTTTAGTGGTATCTCTTTTAATTGTCACAAAGACTATTTTACGCAGAAGAGAAACTCAGCGACAAATAGCTCTAAGTGAAGAAAGATTAAAACTATCCCTATGGGGTAGTGGTGATGAAATGTGGGACTGGGATATAGAAACGGGAAATATTTTTCGCTCAAATATTTGGGGTTCCCTTGAATTCCCTCGCGATGGTCATCGTTCAGGTAAAAACAACGAGGAAAGTAATATTCACCCAATGGATCAGGAGCGTGTTAGGGAAGCACTTAATAAACACTTTTATGGAGAAACAGATCATTTTGAGGCAGCTTACAGAGTAAAAGGTAAAGATGAAAACTGGGTCTGGATTTTAGATAGAGCTAAAATTGTAGAACGAGATGATAAAGATAATGCCCTACGTATGACGGGAACCATTAAAAATATTAGTCAATTTAAACAAAAAGAAGAGCAATTACGACTTTTTGAAAAAGCCATTGAAAATATTTCAGAAGGCATGTTTATTCTCGACAGTGAATACCGTTTTGTTGAAGTCAATGAAGCGTGCTGTAAGATTTCATTACGTAACCGAACTGATTTTATTGGCAACTTGCTCACATTTGATTTATATCCTGAAAACTTTTCCTCTCAAATAAGAACCATGCTCAAACAACAAGGTCGTTGGGCAAATGAAGTCGAAGCAGTTAGAGGGGATAATCGTCACTTTCATATGGAACTCACTATCGATGCTATTTATGATGAATTGGGTGAACTATCCCATTATGTTGGGGTTTTTTCAGATATTTCTCGACGTAAACAGCAGGAAGAAGAACTTAGAAAATTAACCAATAATGATCTACTGACTGGACTCCCCAATAGATCGAATCTACAGGTCACGTTAAGTAACTTAGTGAATAAGGAGATTGCCCATTCTTTGATGGTACTTGATCTTGATAACTTTAAGCGTATCAATGACTCATTAGGCCACCAAGTGGGGGATCAATTGCTAAAACTTGTTTCTATTAGAGTAAAATCTATTCTTCCTAAGAATACGAGTATTTATCGCTTAGGTGGCGATGAGTTTGCAATCGTACTGGATAAAGGTTCTGATATTAGTGCCAGTGCTGCAATTGCAGGACGAGTAATTGAAGCATTCAAAATGTCCTTTAACATAAATGAAGAACAACTCGTTTTAGGATTAAGTATTGGAATCGTTTTATACCCTGAAGATGAACAGAACGAGCAGGCCTTGCTCAGAAAAGCTGATATTGCTATGTACCATGCAAAATCGGCAGGAGGAAATTGCTACCAATTCTACTCTGAATCGCTCAATCAGCATGCCATTAAGCAGTTGGAAATAGAAAATCTTATTCGTGAAGGGCTGAAAGAAGATCTATTTGAAGTCTATTACCAACCTAAAATTGATCTAAAACGAGGTCGTGTTGCTGGCATGGAAGCTTTAGTTAGGTTAAATCATCCTGTGCAAGGTTTAATTCCTCCTAAGGAATTTATTCCCCTCGCAGAAGAAAGTGGTTTAATTGTTGAGATTGGTGAAATAGTTTTACGTAAAGCCTGTTTTGCTGCACAGAAATGGCGTGAACAGGGGGTATTTAACGGTAGAGTCGCTGTCAATTTATCGTCGCGTCAATTTGCACTGCCCGATATCCAGCAACGAATAGAGTCAATTTTAAGACTAACCAAACTCCCCGCTTGTCATCTTGAGTTAGAAATTACTGAAGGTACCGTAATTAAACAGCCAGAGGCAGCGATTATCGTCATGCAGCAATTGGCTAAAATGGGCGTTAGTTTAGCACTAGATGATTTCGGCACAGGATACTCATCCCTTTCATACTTAAAACGCTTTCCTATTCATACCTTAAAAATTGACAAAGCCTTTGTTGATGATATTGATAAATCTGATCGCGATCTCAAAATGGTCGATTCTATTATCACCATCGCCCATAATATGGGGCTTTCTGTGGTTGGTGAAGGCGTCGAACAAACTGCACAATTAAATATTTTGCGAGCATTGAATTGTGAAGAAATCCAAGGTTATATTTTTAGCAAAGCGATAAAGGAATCCGAGTTTACTCTACTTCTTCAAGCGGACATGGTTAAGGAAACCACAAAAAACAACATTATCTGATCGTTTTAATATCATAAATGCAAGTTTGACAACATTGGCACGGCAGATGCAACAGCATAAACAGTGTCAATAATAAATCAATATCAACTTGCCCTGAGAGAATATTAGAATGATTAAAGAAATCCTGACTGTCGTTACTTTGCTATCTTCAATTGGTTATGCTGCAAACTTTGCTCTTGAAGGTTCTCCAAACGTTAAATTCAAACCATTGGAAGTTGCTGGCTCTCCAAACGTTAAATTCAAACCATTAGAAGTTGCTGGCTCTCCAAACGTTAAATTCAAGCCATTAGAACTTGCTGGCTCTCCAAACGTTAAATTCAAGCCATTAGAACTTGCTGGCTCTCCAAACGTTAAATTCAAGCCATTAGAACTTGCTGGCTCTCCAAACGTTAAATTCAAGCCATTAGAACTTGCTGGCTCTCCAAACGTTAAATTCAAGCCATTAGAACTTGCTGGCTCTCCAAACGTTAAATTCAAGCCATTAGAACTTGCTGGCTCTCCAAACGTTAAATTCAAGCCATTAGAACTTGCTGGCTCTCCAAACGTTAAATTCAAGCCATTAGAACTTGCTGGCTCTCCAAACGTTAAATTCAAGCCATTAGAACTTGCTGGCTCTCCAAACGTTAAATTCAAATCGTTTGAACTGGTATAACATATATTTGTTAAGGAGATAACTATGCTAAATTCAATCAAAAAAGCACTCGGTTTATCCAAGCCTGTGCGTAAAAAAGTCAAGTTGCCTGAAGGCTTGAATCGTCTTGAAGTGATTTCTGCAAAAGGTTGGTGGAACTAATTTAAGTTCTGTACTGATGAATCTCACTCATGCACAGTGATAGTTAATTAAGCTAGCGCAGCTTAGAAACAATAAAGGGAGCAAAAGCTCCCTTTAGTTTTAAGTGAATTTAAAAAAGTGTTAAAAACATAAGTATTGCATAACTAATTGATTTGTTAGCTATTAAATATCCCTTTCTCACTGCAACGGATTTTCCTCAACGCTAAATGGCTGTGTGTCATAAAAAGTGGATAGGCCAGCGGCCCAAGCATTAAACCCAGCAACACCCATAGCTTAACTGAAAGACCCACAGTAAAAGCCGCTAAACCGAAGTATAAAGCCGAGAATA
The DNA here is from genome assembly GCF_023159115.1 of Shewanella sp. JNE2. Classification (NCBI taxonomy): domain Bacteria; kingdom Pseudomonadati; phylum Pseudomonadota; class Gammaproteobacteria; order Alteromonadales; family Shewanellaceae; genus Shewanella; species Shewanella sp. JNE2. Next base: position 2,785,252 of record NZ_CP096169.1, read on the forward strand.
AGGCTATAAAGATAATCAGAAAAACCACAAATCACCTCAAAATGCTAACAGTACAATTTAAATTTCCATCGAAACAATCGTGCTTCTTGAGAGCCTCATTCATTAGCGCGCATTTTTAAGACCGCTTTTTTTAAAGGTTAGATAATATTTTCTGCCTCCCATAAAGCGAGTAATACCCATTGCGGACATCTCAACTATGAGCAACACATTTTCCGTTTAAGGAGGCGGATAATACAAGATTTACCGTAAAAATGTGAACATTTTTTAGGCAATAACTATCCTCAAGGCAATAAAAAAGCGGCAATCGATTGCCGCTTTTTTGTACAGCAAAGTGCACTATAAACATTTATCCATTGTTAGAAAAAGCTAACATTCTCTCTAGCCATGGTTTTTAAGCGCTCACAAGGTTCGAATCTGTTACCGAATTGACTTTGATAACCTTCAAGGATCTTCACTAAGTTCGCGGCGCCCAAAGTGTCAATATAATGGAATGGGCCACCGAGGAATGGCGGGAAGCCAATACCGAAAATAGCGCCAATATCACCGTCTCTTGGCGATGCAATAATACCATCATCTAAACAACGCACCGCTTCATTGAGCATTTGTACAACACAACGCTCAGCAAGTGCTTTTGCGTCTTTATTGGTGCCAGGCTTAATGCCTAATACGCCATACACAGTTTCATCGACAGCTTTAGTTTTCTTGCTCGATGCGCCGTATTGATAAAAGCCTTTGCCATTTTTACGGCCTTTACGATCGTCACCTAAAAGCTTGCCAAATGCGGCTGGCGCTTTAAAACGTTCACCCAATTCTTTCTCAAGGATCGGTGAAATTTTTGCGCCCACGTCGATACCCACTTCGTCGAGCAAAGTAATTGGTCCCACAGGGAAGCCAAATTTCACTAAAGCTTTATCCAAATGCTCAACACTTTGGCCTTCGAGTAGTAATTGCGCGGCCTCATTCATGTAGAGTGCCAGAATACGGTTCACGTAGAAACCCGCGCCATCCTGTACCACTATCGGTGTTTTACCTTGCTTACGGGCAAATGCGACAGTAGTCGCAATGGTTTCTGGCGACGTTTTAGCATGGGCAATCACTTCCACCAGCGGCATTTTTTCCACTGGCGAGAAATAATGTAGACCAATTACATTCTCAGGACGCGTCGACGCCTCGGCGATTTGGCTAATAGGCAAAGATGAGGTGTTTGACGCAAAAATAGTGTGCTCACCACACTCACGCTCAATGTCTTTCACCATTTGATGCTTAAGCGCTAAGTCTTCAAATACCGCTTCCACTACGATGTCGGCATCTTTAACGCCTTTATACTCAGTGGTTGTCGTCATCAGCGCCATTAAGTTGTCACGGGCAGCAGGCGTCATATGGCGGCGCTTTACCCCTTTATCTAACAACTTATAGGCATAAGATAAGGCATTGCTTAAACCCTTTTCGCTGATGTCTTTTACCCGAACGGGGATTTTAGCCTTAGTGGTGGTCACAGAGGCGATACCGCCGCCCATTAAACCGCCGCCTAAGATCACCGCTTTATTCACTTTGCGCGGTGTTGCGCCTTCAGCGCCGGTTTCTTTCTTCATTTCAGTGGTGGCGAAAAAAATACTGCGCAGCGCTTCAGATTCTTTTGATACCACTAATTCGGCAAAGTGACTCGCTTCGACTTCTAACCCTTTTTGCATCCCCTTCGCAATCCCTTGACGCACGCAGTCAATAATCTTGGCTGGTGCTGGATAATTACCTTGGGTTTTCTTTTCGACTTGTTTACTCGCTTGATCGAAAATAATGTTACGGCCAAAGCTCGTACCTTCAAGCACTTGATTAACGAGTGACTTTTTAATAGGTTTCGGTGCACGTTTACCCGCAAGCGCCATCTCAACGGCGGTTTGCAGCAAAATGGTCTGCGGTACAACATCATTCACTAAGCCCATTTTCAAGGCTTGTTTAGGACGGATTTGTTTACCGGTGAGCATCATATCTAAGGCAGTGGTAATGCCGACTAAACGAGGCAAACGTTGCGTCCCACCGCCGCCAGGCAATAGGCCAAGTTGAACTTCCGGTACGCCGAGCATGGTTTTACCATCGTCGCTACATACCCTTTGATGACAGGCTAAGGCTAACTCTAAGCCACCACCTAAACAGGCACCATGGATTGCCGCAACCACAGGAATTTTTAACGCTTCTAACTCATTAAAAACCACATGCCCTTGCTGGGATAAGGCTTTGGCATCGCCCACCGTTTTACAGGCATCGAGCATGGAAATATCCGCGCCCGCAACGAAAGAGTCTTTTTTGCCAGAGATCAGCACGAGTCCACGAATATGAGGATCGCTTTTAATCTCAGCAAGGATCTCACTGATTTCAGGGCCAAACTGTGCTTTTAGGGTGTTCATGGTTTCGCCAGGAACATCCATAGTCAAAATGGCAATGCCGTCGTCGCGGCGGGTCAAATTAAAGGTCTTTTCCATGCCAATTACTCCACTTCCACTATCATAGCCACGCCCAAACCACCGGCCGCACAGGCCGTCGTTAAGCCAGTTCCACCACCACGGCGCTTAAGCTCACGACACACTTGGGTGATTAAACGGGTTCCCGTTGCCGCAAAAGGATGACCATAAGCGAGCGAGCCACCGAGCACGTTAAACTTGCTCATGTCGATTTCGCCAATCGCGCGGTTGCGGCCGAGTTTTTCTTCGGCAAATTTTTTCGAAGCAAACATCTGCATATTCGCTAATGTCTGCGCCGCAAAGGCTTCGTGCATTTCAATCAGAGTAAGATCTTCTAATTCCATTCCGGCACGTTTTAACGCCAGTGGCGTCGCGTAGGATGGCCCCATCAACATATCTTGCCACACATCAATGGCGCTAAAGGCGTAGCTCTTAATATAACCAATCGGTTGATAACCTAAGGCTTTGGCTCGACCTTCACTCATCAGGATAATCGCTGAGGCACCGTCCGTCAGTGGCGTACTATTGGCCGCCGTCACAGTACCATGTTGTTTGTCGAATGCAGGGCGCAACTTAGCATATGACTCCAGTACTGAGTTTTCGCGGATATTGTTATCGCGATCGATAAACTGCTTATACGGCGGTATATGCGCGACCATCACTTCGTCACGCAAATGGCCCGAAGCCCAAGTTTCACTCGCTAAGGTGTGTGAGCGGTGCGCTAAGGCATCTTGATCGGCACGGCTAATATTATAGGTTTTTGCCATCTGCTCGGCGGTTTGTCCCATAGACAAGCCCGTTGAGTACTCTGCCACCGCAGGCGGCACAGGTAATAAATCCTTTAAACCTAAACGGCGGAAAATTTGTAACTTTTGCCCAAAACTACGGGCTTTATTCAAATCGACTAACGCATGGGCTAATTTTTTCGACACACCGATAGGCAATACAGAGGAAGAGTCGGCGCCGCCAGCAATACCGATGTCGATATTGCCCGTCATAATAGATTCGGCCACGTTGACAGTAGATTGGAAGCTAGTTGCACAGGCGCGAGTGACACTATAGGCATCGGTTGACACATTCATGCCAGTACCGAGCACGATTTCCCGGGCTATATTCGGTGCAGCTGGCATTTGCACGACTTGTCCATAGACTAATTGCTCAATCAGCTTAGGATCGAGTTCAGAGCGCACCAATAATTCATTGACCACCATTTTGCCCATATCTAATGCCGATACGCCGTGGAATGCCGTGGCTTGCTTTGCAAAGGGCGTTCTTAAACCCGCTACAATGGCGATACGTTCACCCTTGGCGTTCGTAACCTGTTGTCTATCACTCATTTGTCACCCTCTTTATGTGCGCTATCGCTGAGAGATTTCAGGCGGCGCTATCGATTTCCATGTTTGACCCATTGTTTTACGGCGAAAAACGCCCAATAACAGGTCTGACCATTAAAGTGTGATCTGATTCTAACTTCTTGTCAGCAAGTTTTAAACACCTGTTTGTTTTTTTAACACTAGCCAAACCCTAAGGGAATTCTTTACCATATCCATGGTCTATAGCCCACACACGCATTTTCAACATAATAAAACGAGTAGCATCATGCCTTTGAGTCGCTTCCACGCATTACGCACTTACCTAAATAAGGTTGTTTTAGGGCAGCCAGTATTGACCGAAAATCTGCTCATTGCACTAATTGCCAATGGCCACTTATTAGTTGAAGGCCCACCGGGACTGGCAAAGACCCGTGCAGTGAAAGCCTTATGTGACGGGGTTGAGGGCGATTTCCACCGCATTCAATTTACCCCAGATCTGCTGCCCGCCGACTTAACTGGCACAGATATCTATCGTTCGCAAACCGGCACCTTCGAATTTGAAGCCGGACCGATTTTCCACAATTTAATCTTGGCGGACGAAATTAACCGCGCCCCCGCCAAAGTTCAGTCAGCCTTATTAGAAGCCATGGCTGAAGGTCAAGTTACAGTTGGTAAGCACAGTTATAAACTTCCACCGCTGTTTTTAGTGATGGCTACCCAAAACCCATTAGAGAATGAAGGCACTTATCCCCTGCCCGAAGCACAACTTGACCGTTTTCTGATGCACTTAAACCTTGATTACCCAAGCGGCGAGACTGAGCTCGAAATTCTGCGTCAATCTCGCAAAGAAGCGCTCACCCACGAATTGCCAACCACTGAGCCGATTGCTCAAGCGGATGTGTTTGCCGCCCGTGACGAAGCCATGGAAATCTATCTCGCCGAGCCGCTTGAAAAGTACATAGTTGAAATCGTGATGGCGACCCGTGAGCCTTTACGTTACAGCGAAGACTTAGCTAAGTGGCTTGAGTACGGCGTCAGCCCGCGCGCAACTATTTCGTTAGAACGCTGCGCCCGTGCCCGTGCGTGGCTGCACGAGCGAGACTTTGTTTCACCGGAAGACATTCAAGCCGTCGCACCGAACGTGTTAAGACACAGATTGCTACTCAGCTACCAAGCACAAGCCGAGGGTGTCAGCCGCGATCAGGTCATCGACCACATCTTGAGTCAAGTTGCAGTACCTTAACGGTGAAGATAAAGGTGAAATAAGATGAGTGACACAGCGCGACTCTCAGCCTCGGTCGATGGCTTGCCGCTTTTTGCCGATGGCTTGCATTTAACCGAGCAAGAGCTGCTGGCGTGCCAAAATATCGCTCGCGCTATGCCAGAGCGTTATAGCCGTGCCCGCGCTAACTTAGCGGGCCATCGCAGCAGCTTAATCAAAGGCCGCGGAATGGAGTTTGCCGAGGTGCGCCACTACCAACAGGGCGACGATGTGCGCACCATTGATTGGCGCGTTACCGCTCGTACAGGCACAACTCACACTAAGTTATTTGTCGAAGAACGTGAGCGCCCTATTTTATTGTTAATCGACCTGAGCCAAAGCCTCTATTTTGGCTCGAGTTTATTGCTGCAATCGGTGCAAGCAGGACACCTTGCGACCACCTTAGGTTGGAATGCAATTAACCATGGAGACAGGCTCGGCGCCTTGATCGCCAGCGAATCTGAGCATCTAGAGCTCAAACCCCGCAGCCGTCGCCAAGGCATATTACAATTGATCTCAGGCCTTTGCCGTGTACACGAAAATCAGCTCAATCATATGGGAAATCATCAGCGCGATCCTGATCATATCCTGCGTGCCTGTCAGCGATTACAACGTATCGCCAAGCCCGGCTCCTTAGTTTGGATAGTGACAGATGGCGGCCATTTTACCCCCCAATGTTTAGCCCCCCTAACCGAGCTTAAACGACATTGCGATATGGGTGCCTACCTTATTACCGATCCACTAAGGCAAGGAACCTTGACTTTACCCAAGCAATTTAGTTTACCGGTACGCGAAGCAAATCAAGATCTTGTGTTAACTCCACATAGCTATCAAGCGTGGCTTTTACAACAACAGCGCCAGCAGGATAACTTTATTGCCATGATGCAAAAATTACGAGTACGCACTCAACTTATTGATGCAGCGATTCCCCTCGCGGGTCAATTAACCCTATTGCAATAGGTCAATTTAGCGCCAATCAGTCAAGCAAAGACAATATGACAAGTGTAAATTCAAACCATGTAAAAGTGAGTCAGACAGAGTGAATACACAAACAGTGAATCCAGCGACCTTGGATCAAGTCAACCCCACAGTACTCGCGGAGTTGAAAGACATCATAGTCCCCGATCCTATTGGCGCTTGGCCGTGGGCAATCGGTTATTGGCTGGTTTTAGCACTTGTGATTGCCCTCATTACACTCTTAGCTATCTGGCTAAGAAAACGCGCCCGTGACTTAGCGCCGAAAAAAGCCGCCAAGCAGTTACTGAATAGGCTTGATAGGCAAGCACCTTCCTATGTCTCTGACGTCAATAGTGTATTAAAACGTACCGCCATGAGTTACCTCAGCAGAGAAGCGATAGCCCCCTTAGATGGTGAGGCTTGGGCGATTTGGCTAGACAGCTATTTACCCGAGCATAAACGCCAACGGATCGGCCCTTTGCTAGCCAAACGCCATCAGCCAACGCCGTTGACCTTAGCTGAAGCTAATGAATTGCATCAACTGGCACAGGCTTGGTTGGCATCGAAAACAAAACTGAGTGCGCCTGAGCCGGCTCATGCGCAAATCCAACCAACTAACACTCAACAAACGGAGGCACAATGTTAACAATTACATGGCCTTGGTTATTGGTGTTATTACCCTTACCTTTGATTTTTTGGAGCCAACACACAGTACAAGTGGAGGGTGGCCGTCTGCAATTACCCGGAATAAGCCAAACGGGCAAACAAAGCTTAGCGGCCAACACGCGTCAGAGCCGTAAACGCTATTGGTTGATGTGGAGCTTGTTAGTGCTCGCTATCGCTCGTCCTCAATGGCTTGGGGATCCCATAGAACTACCAAGCAAAGGGCGCGATTTGATGATGGCGGTGGATTTATCTGGCAGTATGCAAATTGAAGATATGGTGGTAAATGGCAAAACTGTCGACCGTTTCACTTTAATCCAACACGTCGTCAGTGACTTTATTGAACGCCGTAAAGGTGATCGTATCGGCTTGATTTTATTTGCCGATCACGCTTATTTACAGGCGCCGCTCACGCAGGATAGACGTTCAGTGGCGCAATTTTTAAAGGAAGCGCAAATCGGCTTAGTGGGTAAACAAACGGCCATTGGCGAAGCCATCGCTTTAGCCGTTAAGCGTTTCGATAAAATTGATGAGAGTAACAGAGTACTGATTTTATTGACCGACGGCTCTAATAACGCGGGTAATATTGAACCTGAACAGGCGGCACAAATTGCCGCAAATCGCAAAGTCACTATTTACACTGTGGGTGTCGGGGCCGATGTAATGGAGCGCCGTACACTCTTTGGCCGCGAGCGGGTTAACCCTTCGATGGATTTAGATGAGAACCAGCTTAAGCATATCGCCGACGTCACCCACGGCCGCTATTTTCGCGCCCGTAACAGCCAAGAGCTAGACCAGATTTACCAAGAAATCGATAAACTCGAACCTGTAAGTCGCGATCAATTAAGCTATCGTCCGCAGGTCGAATTATTCTATTGGCCGCTAGCATTAGCACTTCTCACAAGTCTGTGGATTGCCCTTGCTCAATTGCCAATCTTTGCGGTACGCCGCGTTAAACCCTCTGTCGCCACCACTTCACAGGGGAAAATTAAATAATGAGCCTGCATTTTATTCGTCCCGAATGGCTATTAGCACTATTACCACTGGCCTTAGTGTTATTGATTTTATGGCGACACCACCAAAACCACAGTGCTTGGAACCGTTATATTGCACCGCACTTAGCCAAAATATTAGTCTCCCAAGGCAGTAATAAATCTCGCCATCCATTGTACTTATTAGCCTTCACTTGGTTGATTGCGACGTTGGCACTCGCCGGACCTGCCGTTAATAAGCAATCCTTACCTGTGTTTGCAGCAGAGCAAGGTCGCGTGTTAGTCATGGACATGTCTGTGTCGATGTTCGCCACCGATCTTGCGCCGAATCGATTAACCCAAGCCAAATTTAGGGCAACCGATCTCCTGCGTAATCTTAAAGAAGGTGAAACAGGTTTAGTCGCCTTTGCCGGCGATGCCTTTACTATCAGTCCTTTAACCCGTGATACTGGCACACTACTCAATTTACTGCCGACCTTAAGTCCTGAGATCATGCCAGTGCGTGGTTCAAACTTAGCGGCAGGGCTAATCCAAGCCAAAATGCTACTGGCCCAAGGTGGTCATATCCGTGGTGATATTATCCTAATGACAGATGGTATTACCCCGCACCAATTTAATGAGGCCAACTCGGCATTAAGCGGCACGCAATATCGCCTCGCGATTATCACTTTTGGAACGAGCCAAGGTGCGCCAATCCGGCTACCTGATGGACAATTACAGCGCGATAGCAGTAATGAAGTCGTGGTAGCCAGCACTGACTTTGCCTTATTACAAAAACTGGCAACGAACTATAAAGGCACATTAATCCAAAATCGCACCGATGGTAACGATTTACTCCAATTACAGCAGTGGTTGAGTGAAACGGGTGATGCTAAAGCCACGGATTTAGATGGCGAAACTTGGCAGGATCTCGGTCCTTACCTCGCCTTATTATTACTGCTACCCGCCCTTTTCAGCTTTAGACAAGGAATCGTGGCCAATATTGGGTTCGTCACTCTTACAGGCGGCTTACTGCTCGCGGCAGTGCCTCAGCCAGCCCAAGCCAGTCTGTGGAATGATTTATGGCAAACCGCAGATCAACAAGCAATGCAGGCCTATCAATCCCAAGATTATGCCAACGCTGCGAAACAATTTGAGTCGCCCCAATGGCGTGGCAGCGCACAATATAAAGCGGGGGATTATGAGCAAGCATTAAAAACCTTCGAGCAAGATAGCTCAGCCCAAGGCCTTTACAATCAAGGTAATGCATTGATGCAACTCGGTAAACCCGATAAAGCTAAGGAACGCTATCAAGCGGCGCTTGAACAACAACCCAACTTTCCCGATACAAAGGCTAATCTTGCCCTTGCTGAAAAACTATTAGAAGAGCAGCAACAGCAAAGTAAAAATGATCAACAGAATAAAAACCAAGGTCAACAAGGGGATCAACAAAACTCATCAGACAATGGCGAGCAACAATCGAATGATCAACAATCAGGCAGTCAAGCATCACAGGAGCAACAGCAGCCTGACCAAGACAAATCTCAGCAAAATAAATCAGAGCAAGCAGAACAAGGATCTAAGGAGCAACAGGATAATGCCAACGCGGATCAAAATCTTGAGCAGCAAAAAGAGGATGAACAACCGTCAGAACAAGAGAAGCTGAATGGTCATAATCAGAGTGATAGCGATGAAACGCAAGAAAATGCGCCTGTAGAGAATGAAGCAAAAATGCAAGCACAGGCGAAAGCCGATACAGAGCAATCTGCTGAGCAAGAAAAACAAAACCTTGGTACCAAGGAAGCTCCTGAGAAAAATACACAAGATAAACAAGACGCTACAATAACTGAATCACTCGAGCCGCCCATGAATAGCGAACCACTGCCACCAGAAATGCAGCGAGCCCTACGGGGCGTGAGTGAAGATCCACAAGTGTTATTGCGTAATAAAATGCAATTGGAATACCAAAAACGCCGTCAAAATGGCCAAATATCAAGGGATAACGAACAGTGGTAATCAGACAATTTTTTATCCTCTTACTCCTTATTATTGGAGTAACTCACCCCGTATATGCCATCACTAAGCTGGAGGCTTCGGTTGATCGAAACCCCGTGATGGAGGGCGAGTACTTTGTGCTAAATATCAGTGCTGATGATGAAATTGATACGGCTAAGCTCGACACATCAGCCCTATTAAAAGACTTTATCGTCGGCCGTACTAGCGTGAGTCGCAGCACCCAGATAATGAATTTTGATGCGGTAAAAGAGACTCGTTGGCAAGTGCTCCTAGCACCAAAACAAAAGGGACAATTAACGATCCCAGCGTTCAGTATTGATGGTGTAAATTCTGCTCCTATTCCGATCAAAGTGGTTGATAGCGGCAGCCAAGTCACACAAACAAACAATCTGTTTATTGATGCCAAAGTCTCAACCAATGAGGCCTATGTCGGCCAATTGATCACTTACAAGGTAAAACTCTATCTGGCGGTAGAGTTACAACGGGGGGTATTGAATGCTCCCGTCATTGAAGGCGCACAAATTAAGCAGATTGGTGAAGATAAAGATGGCTCAGAAATTGTTGATGGTCGTCGTTACCGTGTAATTGAACGCACCTATGGCATTATTCCCGACTTACCCGGTCAAGTGAATATCAAAGGCGCGACCTTCTCGGGTGATGTATTAGTCGAATCTCAACGCCGTGGCGGTATGTTTGGCTTTAATGAAAGCCGTCCTATGCAAGCCGGTGCCCCGTCATTGACAGTACAAGTAGAACCCGCACCAGCAAGTTTTCAAGGCCAATGGTTAGTGGCAGATCTTGTCGTACTCAAAGAAAATTTCCCTGAGGAGAGTAAAGAATTTACCCTTGGCAATCCGATTACTCGAACAATCACGCTGTTAGCGTCAAATGCCGATGAAAATAGTCTGCCAGATGTTATGCAAGATTTACCCGATGAATTAAAGCAATACCCAGAAAAACCTCAACGCCAAACTTTTGTACGCGATGCACAAATTGTCTCCCAGTACAGTATTACCTCGGCAATAGTGCCAACCCAAGCGGGCACATTCATCTTGCCGGAAGTTAACGTCCCTTGGTGGAATCCACACCTTAAACGCCAAGAAACCGCTACGCTCCCAGCACGTACCATAGTCGTTAAAGGTGGAGCCGTTCCTGACGCTACAGTGCAACCTACTTGGCAAGTTGACAGCGATACCGAAAATTATTGGCCTTGGGTGAGTGCTCTTTTTGCCATGTTGTGGCTTGTCACATTCGTGGCATGGCGCCGCGCGCTGACACATAAAACGACTATCGTTGCAACTCCACGTCCAGAAACTGCACCAATACAAAGTTTAAAAGGCTTAGAGCAAGCCTGCGCTAGCGGCAATACCAGCGATATTTTATCGCAATTGCAACATCATTTTAGCCACACCACTGGCAATACCATGACATTAGATAAAATTGCGGCGCTTTCTCCCCAACTTGCGGAGGCGATTAATCGGCTGCAAAGCATCGCCTATAGCGCCAAAGGCAACACAACTGAAAGCCAACATCGCTTAAGTGACGCCGCCAATGCATTGCTTAACGCCGTTAAAGCCTGTGAGTTTACTCTACCCTCGAAAGTCCATGCCCCTTTAAGTCCACTTAATCCAAGGTAGACATAGATAAATAAGGTAGACATAGATAAATGAGCTAGAAATAGTGAATACTAAAATAAAAAACGAAGTATAAAAATGTTTGCTTCTTGGCGAAATAAATCCGCTCAGCCTGCGGTCTCTTCAGACATGATGAGCAAGCAACGACGATACAACAGCCTAGTCAAGGCACTCCATGCCGATATTTTCCGTTATGCCTATTGGCTATGTGGTGATAAACACGTGGCTGAAGATATTACTCAGGAAACCTTCCTGCGGGCGTGGCGTGCTTTAGATTCACTTAAAGATGATAAAGCTGCAAAGGCATGGTTAATCACTATCCTTAGACGAGAAAATGCACGGCGTTTTGAACGTAAACAATTTGATTATGCTGATATCGAGCAAGACACATTAGAAGATACGCTTGGCAATAGTAGTGAAGAGTTAGTTGAACAATATTTAATCCGTAGGCACATTGCCAAGTTAGATATGGAATATCGTGAACCGTTGCTATTACAACTCATTGGTGGCTTTAGCGGCGATGAAATAGCTGAACTGATGGAGCTTAATCGTAATACCGTGATGACGCGCTTATTTAGGGCTAGAAATCAGTTGAAAGAGCTACTTGAAAAAAATGATGTAAGAGGTCAATCCAATGGATGAGCTTAAATTTAGACGTCAAGCTTTTGAAGATCCTCATAATCAAGATCCCGAGTTTCTCGCACAAATGCGTCAGAAGAGTGAACATCTGGCACTGGTTAATGAGCTAAAGGGCTTAGATGCCAAATTAATGCATGCACTCAAAATCGATGTTCCAGAAGATTTAGCCGACAAACTTATTTTGCGCCAACAGTTACAACAACACCATAAACAGCGCCGTCAAACAGGCTTTTTAGTCGCAATGGCTGCCTCTATCGCCTTTGTGGTCGGGGTAAGTTTTAGTTTATTACGGTTAGGCCCTGTCGATTTAGCAGCGCATGCTCTGGCTCATGTGTACCATGAAAATATTGCGTTACATATCGATCAAAACGTCAATGTTAACCAATTGAATGCTCAACTTGCTTCGATAAACAACCTTGGTAGAGTCAAATTCACACAGCAGCCGGGTAAGGTTTATTTCACCTCGTACTGTGATTTTCAAGGGGTGAAAAGTCTGCATTTAGTCCTGCAAGGGCAGCAAGGAAAAGTCACACTTTTTATTGTGCCTCTTGAGAAACGTATGGTTTTGGATCACACCTTTTCCGACAGTAAATATCAGGGAATAGGCTTTGAAACTGCAGAGGCATTTATTTTACTTGTAGCTGAAGATCAAGCTGATCTTCGTTTTGTAAAACAAGAAATCCAAAATATCTTTATTTAACCCTATATTATCTAAATAGTTTTTAAATCGGCCTTAGATATTTATACACATCGCAGGTTAGATTTTGATCACATTTCCATCTACTAATGGGTTCTTGCTCAAACATCTGGTAGCATGCTTGCCACTTTTAATAATAAAAAGATGGTATGGGCAATTATGGTGATCGAAAACCCAATTTTAATCACATTTGTAGGTTATTTAGTATTAATGATGGCCATCGGTTTTTGGGCTTACCGCGCCACGGATACTGTTGATGACTATATTTTAGGTGGACGTAAGATGGGGCCCGCTGTTACGGCACTTAGCGTTGGGGCGTCAGATATGTCAGGCTGGTTATTACTCGGCTTACCCGGCGCTGTATACTTAAGTGGTTTAAGTGCTGCATGGATTGGGATCGGTCTTATTTTTGGCGCGTGGCTTAACTGGTTATTTGTGGCAAAACGTCTGCGAATTTACACTCAATTGGCCGATAATGCCCTCACCCTTCCGGATTTTTTTGAAAAACGCTTCCACGATAATCAAGGCTACCTCAAGCTCGTTTCAGCCGTCACTATCTTAGTCTTTTTTACGTTCTATGCCTCTTCAGGTATGGTGGGGGGTGCCATTTTATTTGAAAAGGTCTTTGGTTTAGATTACACCGCAGCCTTAGTGATTGGCTCAGCTATTATTGTTGGCTACACTTTTATTGGCGGGTTCTTTGCGGTCAGTTGGACTGATTTTTTTCAAGGTTGTCTGATGCTTATCGCATTATTGATTATCCCTTTTGCGATTTTTTCCCACCCAGAAACCCATGCGGGAATTGACGCTATTGACCCTGCCATGCTGGCACTCGTCAATGATAAAACGACCACCATAGGTATGATATCGCTCCTTGCTTGGGGACTGGGTTATTTTGGTCAACCACATATTCTGTCACGCTTTATGGCGATTGGCAGTGCTAATGCACTACCACTATCTCGCCGTATTGCTATGAGCTGGATGATACTTTCACTTATTGGTGCTCTAGCAACAGGCTTGGCGGGTTCGGTATATTTTGCAACAACGCCCTTAGCGAACGCCGAAACGGTTTTTATTCATTTAGCTCAAGCGGCCTTTAATCCATGGATTGGTGGTCTATTAATCGCCGCTATTTTATCGGCCATTATGAGCACTATTGATTCGCAACTTTTAGTTTGCTCAAGCGTTATTACTGAGGATTTTTATCGCAAATGGCTAAGACCGACTGCTGATGATAGAGAGTTAATGATGGTAGGTCGTTTAGGCGTACTCGCTATCGCTGTGATTGCGGGCATCATTGCATTAAACCCTGAGAGCAGCGTACTCAGTCTAGTGAGTTATGCTTGGGCGGGCTTTGGGGCAGCCTTTGGTCCCGTTGTCTTGTTATCCCTATTTTGGAAGCAATATAGCCGCAATGGTGCTATTGCCACTATTATTGTTGGCGCCTTAACCGTGGTGATCTGGAAACAATTAACGGGGGGAATTTTTGATGTATATGAAATTCTACCCGGCTTTATTTTGGCGATAATGACAGGGGTTGTTGTCAGTAAATTGTCTGCACCTAATGCCAAAATCATGGCTGAGTTTGAGCAATTTAAGTCCACACTGTAAACCTCTGGTTTGATAAAAAGCGTACACTTGTACGCTTTTTACATTTTGTATCTTTTTTATCAGCAAACCCTTACTTACAAACTCTTAACCTACATTTAAACCCTATGGTTTTCTCAAACTCCTTCATATCAAGCGTCTGGCCAGACCATTTAATCACACCTAACAAAAAACACAGTCACAACACCATTTAATTAACTGAAAATTAACAAAAACTTAAATCTGGTCGGACTTGTTGAGGTTACATTCGATCCCTAAGATGCCGAAGACTTTAAAAGGATTTGACTATTGTTCTGGGGACGAAAGACGAACAAAAATCCAATAATGATAAAAATTGAGAGAATAATAATGAAAACATTCAACAAGACACTCATTGCCGTTTCGGTCGCATTAGCAAGCACGCAAACCTTGGCAGCGGGTTTCCAGCTCAATAGCCAATCCGCAACCGGCATTGGACGGGCATTTTCTGGTGATGCTGTGATTGCCGATAACGCTTCTGTTCTGTCACGCAACCCTGCTGCTATGGCATTATTTGATAAAGATGCACTCTCTGTTGGTTTAACCTATGTTGATATTACCGTTGATGTAAAAGATGTTAACTTTGCGGGCGGTGCAATCGATCTTGGCAGCATCGATGATGCGGGCAGCACAAAACTTATCCCTAACCTTTTCTATATCCACCCTATTAACGATAAATTCGCAGTAGGTTTTGCCGTATTCTCAAATTTCGGTACAGGCACAGATGCCAGTTCTCTGTCTAAAAATGAGCCTTTAGCGCCCTTTGACCTTTTAGGTAAAACAGAAGTCACCACAGTTAACTTTAATACCAGTGTTTCATACCGCATAAACGATATGTTCAGTATCGGTGCAGGTCTTGATGGTGTTTATGGTGAAGGCCGCCTCACTCGCGATGCCGGAACCACGCCTATCGTTGACGTCGATGCAGATGGCTGGGCATTAGGTGGGATTGTAGGAGCAACCATTGAGCTTAATAAAGAAAACCGTTTTGGTTTAAGTTACCGCTTTAGCCCAACGGTCAATGTTAAAGGTGATGTTAATACCATTTCTACTAAGGATTTATCCGCACTAGGACTTGGGGCACAAACCAAACTTGCCACTAGCTTTGATAGCCTTGATGTGCCATTAGCGGATATCTTCCAATTTGCGGGTTTCCATCAACTAACACCTAAATTTGCGTTGCACTACACAGCCCAATTCACTAAATGGGGTGACTTTCACCAAATTACAGCGAAAGATGGTGTAGCGACCATTCTCCCTGGTCAAGCCGGTGCGGGTATGTCAATCAATGCTGGTGATATCGCTCTCAAAGAGTATCAATGGAAGGACTCATGGTTAATGAGTCTGGGTGGTACATACACTATCAATGACCAATTTACAGTTCGCGCAGGTTACATGCACGATCAAGGCGTAGTGGATGAAATTAGCTCTATCTCTATTCCAGACTCAGATCGCAATTGGTTTACTGCAGGTATGAGCTACCATGTAAACTCGCAAAATACGGTTGATTTTGGTATCGCCTATGTTAAAGGTGAAGAAGTTCACTTAATTGAAAATAGCGCTATTACAGGCATAGGTCCTGTCAATGCAATTACGGAATCAAGCGGTATGTACTACTCAGTACAGTACAGTTATCAGTTCTAATTGAGCATGAATCTACTTTTAAAGCCGCATTTTTTGCGGCTTTTTTGTATCTTGTCCATTTATTGCCTACAGTTAATCCACATACACCTTAATGCAGCTACGGCTATGGCTAAAGTCATTGGACTCGGTGGGATTTTCTTTAAAAGTGTAGACCCTATTGCCTTGGCAACTTGGTATAAAAACCACCTTCAAGTCCCCATTGAAAACTGGGGCGGTGCCGCGTTCTACCATAATAATAAACCCACGCCTGGCTATCATGTTTGGACCCCATTAGCTCAAACTACTCACTATTTCTCGCCCTCGGATAAAAACTTTATGTTCAACTTTATCGTTGACGATCTGGCACAAGCACTCGTGCAGGTGATTGAAGGGGGTGGTCAGCAAGTCGGTATCATCGAAGACTCTGAATTTGGTCGTTTCGGTTGGTTTATCGACCCCGATGGTAACAAAGTTGAACTATGGCAGCCCAGTGCCATACCTTTCAAAAACTAAGCTATTGCTAGACCTCATTAAAGCGGCGAACATTCGGAATAAACCCAGTGCACCGCCCCTGTTTATTGGGTATCGTAGCTTGAGTTATCTAACGAAGAGATTGCCTCATGGAAAAAACAAACACACTCCCCGCCCTATTATTGGGTGGTTTCTTATGTGCAGGACTCATTTATGTGGGTCACAGTGCAAGCTCCGCATTGCTTGAAATGAAAGCCATGGAACGGACTGTCACGGTAAAAGGGCTGGCTGAAAAAGAAGTCAAAGCCAATGTGGCTATTTGGCCTATCAATTTCACTGAGGTCGATAATAACCTGCCAAAACTCTATGAAACTGTACAACAAAAAACCGATCGCGTGGTTAGCTTTTTAAAAGAGCAAGGCTTTAGCGACACAGAAATTACAATCTCACTGCCGTCCATTGAAGATCGTCAAGCTCAAGGTTATGTCGATCCCAACGTCAGATACCGTTACTCGGCAAAAGTGAATTTATCCATTTACACCCCGCAAATCGATTTAATGCTAAATACCCGCAAACAAATGATTAATCTGGCAAAAGAAGGTATTGCTATTGCAAGCCAAGACTATGAGAACCGAACTGAATTCCTCTTTACTGAACTCAATACAGTCAAGCCAACCATGGTACAAGAGGCTACTCAAAATGCCCGCGAAGTGGCTGAAAAATTTGCTAAAGATTCGGATTCTCGCCTCGGGAAAATTAAAAGCGCAAGTCAAGGCCAGTTTACGATTTCAGACCGCGACAGCAGCACGCCTTACATTAAACAAATTAGGATTGTTTCAACATTGACCTATTATTTGAATGACTAAATTTCAGGCTTAATCATAACTCATTGAAACATAGGAATAAGACGTTTGTTCGTCTTATTCCTAAATTAGGGAAACCCATAACATTAAATTTTTCTAATAAATATTGATTGCCTATTGAAAATAACTCCATTAGAATTTTCTCATTAACCGTGTATGAGGTGATACTAGTGATGATGCCTACTTCCCGCGCTTTACTCTTAGTTGTCGCTTTATCAAGCGCACAAATCCAAGCGAATACTATCGAAACCCTTGAAGTATTGAGTAAACCTTATGCCAATTGGGTGACTTTAGATGCCACCATTGAGGCAGTCAAAGCAGCAACCGTCTCAGCACAAACCTCTGGCCGCATCATTAAGCTCAATTATGATGTCAACGATATCGTTCCCGAGGGGGCTGCACTACTCGAAATAACCAGTAAAGAACAAGGGGCAGAATTGGCCAGCTTTGAAGCTGAACTTGCCAAAGCCAACGCCTTAAATAACGAGGCCCAAGCCCAATATACTCGCTACAAAGAGCTCTTTCCAAAAGGCGCTATCTCTAAAGGTGCGATGGATGAAGCCACTGCCAACGCTAAAGCCACTGAGCAAGCAGTTAGGGCAGCACAAGCTCGAGTCGTTAAAGCGACTGAATCATTAAAATATACCGTAGTATCAGCACCTTTTAGCGGCATAGTGACAGAACGTTTAGTCCAACTTGGTGAATCAATCAGCCCAGGACAACCGCTACTTTCAGGTTTTTCACAACATCAAATGCGGGCAATAACCCATGTACCACAGCGTTACATCAATCAGCTAAAAGATGCACCGCAATTTCGAGTGCACTTAAGCGATGGACGCGAATTTACCTCAACGGATCTCACTATCTTTAGCTTTGCCGATCCCGTAAGTCACAGTTATCAAGTGCGAATTAATTTGCCTAAAGATGAAGCTAATCTCCAGCCTGGGGTGTGGGCAAAAGCAACATTTAAAAATGGTGAGCGGGAAAAAATCCAATTGCCCATATCAGCATTACTGACAATGAATGAACTCAGCAGCGTCTATCTCAAACAAGGTAACGAATTTGTACTCACCCAAGTGCGTGTCACCGAACCTGTAGATGGTGAGGTCGAAGTACTGGCGGGATTAAGATCAGGTGACAAGGTCGCAGTAGATGCTTATCAAGTGCTGCTAAACAAGCCATCTCGCCCTGAGTGACTTATTGTTTTATTGAGGTTGTTTTATGAAACAGGAACCGACTTTGCACACCCCACTTGGCATTTCCGGCAAAATTGCTGCAGCATTCCAAAATAGTGCGATCACCCCATTATTAGCACTACTTGGGCTGCTATTGGGATTGTTCGCTATTCTGGTGACACCAAAGGAAGAAGAACCGCAAATTGATGTCACTTTTGCCGATGTTTTTATTCCCTTTCCCGGTGCGACGCCAACTGAGGTTGAAAACTTAGTCACTCTCCCTGCCGAGCAAGTGATTTCCGAAATAAAGGGAATAGATACCCTTTATTCTTTTTCCCAACCCGACGGCGCATTGATCATTGTGATCTTTAAAGTTGGCGTCGCACGTAACGATGCCATTGTTAGCCTGTATAACCAAATTTATTCCAATATGGATAAATTGCCCCAAGGCGCAGGTGTGGGAGAACCGCTGATCAAACCACGAGGCATAGATGATGTCCCAATTGTTAGCCTAACCCTCTGGTCGAAGGATAAAAACACATCCGCTGAAGAACTGACTCATGTGGCATTAGGATTAGAAACTGAGATTAAACGTATTCCTGGCACTCGTGAAATCTATACTGTTGGTCAACATAATATTGTGGCCAATGTGCGGATCGATCCTGCCAAAATGAATAGCTATAACCTCACCTACGACACACTCAGGCAAAGTCTTAACGATAATAACCATATTTCGATGCCAGTCTCGATGGTGCAAGGTAATCAAGAAATTAAAGTTCAAGCGGGTCAATTTTTACAATCGATCGATGATATTAAGCAGTTAGTGGTCAGTGTCTATAAAGATAAAAATGGCAAAAGTATCCCCATTTATTTAGCGGACATTGCCGATATTACGTTAAAGAGTGATATCCCCACACAGAACGTCTGGCATGGAAATAAAACCGATATTTACCCCGCGGTGACAATCGCTATTGGCAAACAACCGGGACAGAATGCCGTTGATATTGCCGATGCGATATTGGATCGTATCGCCAAGGTCAACAATGTGCTGATACCCGCGAATGTGGACGTTACCGTTTCTCGAAACTATGGCGAAACCGCCGCAGATAAATCTAACACACTTATTTTAAAGCTCATTTTTGCAACAAGTGCGGTGGTGATGTTGGTATTCTTAACGATGGGCGCCCGTGAATCCTTAGTGGTAGGCGTGGCCATTATTATCACACTCGCGATCACCCTTTTCGCATCTTGGGCATGGGGATTTACCTTAAATCGAGTGTCATTATTCGCCTTAATTTTCTCGATTGGGATTTTGGTCGATGATGCCATCGTCGTGGTAGAAAACATTCACAGGCATATGGCGCTCGGCAAAAAATCCTTTAGTGAGCTTATTCCGATTGCCGTAGATGAGGTCGGCGGCCCAACCATTCTGGCCACTTTTACCGTAATAGCCGCATTATTACCGATGGCATTTGTCTCGGGTCTTATGGGCCCTTATATGAGTCCGATACCGATTAATGCCAGTATGGGGATGCTTATCTCCCTCGTGGTGGCCTTTATTGTCACGCCTTGGCTGAGTCGTAAACTGCTTAAAAGCCATGCGAATCATCCGGCCCAGAATGGTGAAAAAGCTGACAACAAAATGGTGCGTTTTTTTACTCATCTTATCAGCCCGTTTTTACTCGGTAAAAATGCACGTAAAGCAAGGATAGGCTTAGCCGCAGGCGTCTTTGTGCTGATTGGTATTGCCGTCGCGCTGCCCATTGCGCAACTTGTTGTCCTTAAAATGCTGCCCTTTGACAACAAATCTGAATTCCAAGTGATGGTGGATATGCCTGAAGGTACGCCAGTAGAGCAAACCCAAAGGGTGCTGCAAGATTTGAGTCGCTACCTTACCACTGTGCCTGAAGTTGAACATGTACAATTATATGCTGGCACTAACGCACCGATGAATTTCAATGGCTTAGTGCGCCACTACTTCCTGCGTAACAGCCAAGAACTTGGCGATATCCAAGTCAATCTCGTGGATAAAAAACATCGCAAACGTGATAGTCACAGCATTGCGACATCGGTGAGGGATGAGTTGCAACAAATAGGCAAACCCTATCAAGCCAATATTAAAGTGGTAGAAGTGCCGCCAGGGCCACCCGTTTGGTCTCCCATAGTGGCAGAAGTGTATGGTCCGAGTGCCGCTATCCGTGAACAGGCAGCCTATGACTTACAAGCACTCTTTCATGAAACCAAAGATGTTGTAGACATTGATATCTTTTTGCCTGCTGCCCAGCAAAAATGGCAAGTGATGATCGATCGCAGTAAAGCCAGTCTGATGGCGGTTCCCTATAGCAATATCGTCGATCTTATTGCCACCTCAGTTGGTGGTAAAGACGTGAGTTACTTACATCAAGCCCGACAAAAACAACCTGTTCCAATTCGCTTGCAACTCAAAGAAGGTGCAAAAGTCGATTTAGAGCAAGTGCTGAATATGAAACTACAGAGCCAAACGGGGCAATCTGTCCCGATCTCAGAACTTGTCACCATTAAACGTGGCAAGATTGATGTGCCTATTATCCACAAAAATATGGTCCCTATGGTCATGGTGATTGCAGATATGTCAGGGCCACTAGATAGCCCACTTTACGGTATGTTTGATATGGCGGGTAATATTGATAGCGTAGATGGTTTAGGGTTTGATCAACATTATATCCATCAACCTACGGGGCTAGACTCAATCGCCGTGCTTTGGGACGGCGAATGGAAAATCACATACGAAACCTTTAGAGATATGGGTATTGCCTATGCCGTTGGCATGATAGCCATTTATTTACTCGTTGTGGCCCAGTTTAAATCCTATCTTGTGCCACTCGTTATTATGGCCCCTATCCCACTGACTATCATTGGGGTAATGCCAGGACATGCCTTACTCGGAGCACAATTTACGGCAACATCCATGATAGGCATGATAGCGCTGGCGGGGATCATTGTGCGTAACTCAATACTATTGGTCGATTTTATCAATCAAGAGACAGCGTCTGGCGTGCCCTTTGAGCAAGCGGTTATCCACTCTGGTGCAGTGCGAGCAAAACCCATAATGCTGACGGCATTAGCAGCCATGATAGGTGCACTGTTTATTCTTGACGATCCTATATTCAACGGACTAGCGATAAGCCTCATCTTTGGTATTTTTATTTCTACCCTATTGACGCTTATTGTGATCCCAGTGCTGTACTACGCAGCAATGAAAAATCGAATAAACAAAATTGAAACAATAGCTTAATCACAATACTGGCAGTATAACCCTGCCTCAAGGAGTAAAATATGTCTTTAGAACGCAGCATAATGGCTTTTGCCGGATTGATGGTATTACTGTCATTAGTGTTAACCGCCTATGTGCACCACAACTTCCTCTGGTTAACCGCCTTTGTTGGCGCTAATCTATTTCAAAGTGCTTTCACCGGTTTTTGCCCTGCCGCCATAGTGTTACGTAAATTAGGGGTAAAATCAGAGGCTGAAATCGCTAAACAATCTTAATCAAGATATGATCTTTCTAGGAGGAGTCGACGTGATCCACAAACTGATGCATCGCGGTCAGGGTCTGCTGTACATGGCATTATTTAGCCTATTTTTAGTACCATTAATGACAAAGGCCACAGAGCTAGCTCCCACTTTGGCATGGGAGAAAATAGTGGCCGGCGCCATGGTGCTCGATGTGAGAACGCCTGAAGAATTTGCAGAGGGGCATCTCGCCAATGCCGTTAATATTCCTTTTGAGCAAGTAACACAAGAATTTATGAATCGAGGTATACCTAAAGATACGCCTGTTGTACTGTATTGCCGCAGTGGTCGACGAAGTGGTATCGCCGTAGCCGATTTAGTTGCAGCAGGATACACCCAAGCCTTTGATGCTGGTGCCTATCAGAGTTTAATCGAAGCCCGAAGATAGTGGAGAATACTTTTACTGCTTAAAAGCGCCTTATGATGGCGCTTTTTTATCGCGCTTATTTTCCTTACCGTGCAAAATCAGTGACTCCTTTGTTGTGGGCCAATAAATTGGCATATGCCACACCATTGACTACAAATTGCAGCAAGAAAGCATAATGGGGTCGTCTCAGAAAACGGAAAATAAAGCACGCTAAGCCGGTGGCAGCGGTCGCAATGGCCTGAACTTCCCCGCACCGACCTTGGCACTGCTGCGCCATAGGTAATCGCCGGTCAGGTTGATATGCTCCCACCCCAGCGGTGACAGATATTGCAGCAACGTGTCGTCCAGCGCCTTGCCGTGGGCACGCAAAGCACTGGTGGCACGCTCCAGATAGACCGTGTTCCACAACACGATGGCCGCCGTCACCAGATTGAGGCCGCTGGCCCGGTAGCGCTGCTGCTCAAAACTGCGGTCGCGGATTTCACCCAATCGGTAGAAAAAGACGGCCCTGGCCAGCGCGTTGCGCGCCTCGCCCTTATTCAGCCCCGCATGGACGCGGCGGCGCAGCTCCACGCTTTGCAGCCAATCCAGAATGAACAGCGTGCGCTCGATGCGCCCCAGCTCGCGCAGGGCGACGGCCAAGCCGTTTTGGCGCGGATAGCTGCCGAGCTTGCGCAGCATCAGCGAGGCCGTCACCGTGCCCTGCTTGATCGAAGTGGCCAGCCGTAGGATTTCATCCCAATGAGCGCGAATAGCCTTGATGTTCAGCCTGTCGCTGCTAATCATCGGCTTGAGTGCATCGTAGGCAGTATCGCCCTTGGGAATGAACAGCTTGGTGTCGCCCAGGTCGCGGATGCGCGGCGCGAACCGGAATCCCAGAAAGTGCATCAGGCCGAACACATGATCGGTGAAGCCCGCTGTGTCGGTGTAGTGTTCCTCGATACGCAAGTCAGACTCGTGGTACAGCAGGCCATCGAGCACATAGGTCGAGTCGCGCAAGCCGACGTTGACCACCTTGGCGCTGAAAGGCGCGTATTGGTCGGATATGTGAGTGTAGAAAGTCCGTCCTGGGCTGCTGCCATATTTCGGGTTGATGTGTCCCGTGCTCTCGGCCTTGCTACCAGTTCTGAAATTCTGGCCATCTGACGATGATGTGGTGCCATCGCCCCAGTTTTCGGCGAAAGGTTGTCGAAACTGCGCATTCACCAGCTCGGCCAGTGCCGTCGAATACGTTTCATCCCGGATGTGCCAAGCTTGCAGCCACGACAGTTTGGCGTAGGTCGTGCCAGGGCAGGACTCAGCCATTTTGGTGAGTCCAAGATTGATGCCATCAGCCAGGATAGTCGTCAGCAGCAAGGTTTTGTCCTTGGCCGTGTCGCCGGTCTTCAGGTGCGTGAAATGCCGGGTGAAGCCTGTCCACTCATCAACTTCCATCAGCAGTTCGGTAATTTTTACGTGTGGCAGCAGCATCGCCGACTGGTCGATTATGGCTTGTGCAGTCTCCGGCACTGCCGCGTCCAGCGGCGTGATCTTCAGGCCGGACTCGGTAATGATGGCATCCGGCAGATCATTGGCCGCAGCCATGCGGTTGACGGTGGCAAGCTGCAGTTCCAGCAATGCCAGTCGGCCGTGCAAATACTGATCGCAATCGGTGGCCACTGCTAGCGGCAATTCGTTGCCCAGCTTCAAGGTGGTGAATTTCTCGACCGGTACTAGGTACTCATCGAAGTCCTTGAACTGCCGCGAACCCTGCACCCAGACATCTCCTGAGCGCAGCGCGTTCTTCAGCTCCGACAGGGCGCACAGCTCGTAGTAACGCCGGTCAATGCCATCGTCCGTGAGCACCAATTTGGCCCAGCGCGGTTTGATGAATACGGTCGGCGCGTCGGCGGGCACCTTGCGGGCGTTGTCGCTATTCATATCGCGAAGCACCTCGATGGCATCGAGTACGCCCTTGGCGGCTGGCGCCGCCCGAAGCTTGAGTACGTCCAGGAACTGCGGCGCGTAACGGCGCAACGTAGCGTAGCTTTCACCGATGCGATGCAGAAAGTCGAAACTCTCCGGTTGCGCGAGCTTTTGCGCCTCCGTGACGCTGGCTGCGAAGGTATCCCACGGCATTACTGCCTCGATGGCGGCGAACGGATCGCCGCCGCTCTGTTTGGCTTCCAGCAAGGCTTGGCCGATGCGGCCATACATCCGCACCTTGTCATTGATCGCCTTACCGGAAGCCTGAAACTGCTGCTGATGCTTGTTTTTGGCGGCGTTAAATAGTTTGCCAATGATGCGGTCGTGCAGGTCGATGATTTCGTCGGTGACGGTAGCTATGCCTTCAATGGCCAGCGAAACCAGAGTGGCATAGCGTCGTTGCACCTCGAATTTGGCCAAGTCGGCGGGTGTCATCTGTCCGCCCTCTCGGGCGATCTTGAGCAGGCGGTTCTGGTGAACTTGTCGCTCGATGCCTGCGGGAAGGTCAAGCGCCTGCCAAGCCTTGAGGCGCTCGATATGTTCAAGCATATGCCGAGAGTTCGGCTTGATGGGCGACTGGCGCAGCCATGCCAGCCACGTCAATTTGCTGCCGTCCTTGCGCTTGAGAAGTTCATCTAGGCGCTGACGGTGGTGCGACAACAAAGAATCGGTCAACGCCGCGTAAATTCGCCGGTTGGCACGGGTGATGGCCTCGGCGCTCGCGCGCTCGATGGCATTCATGGCGGGCAGGATGATGCTCTGCCGCCGCAGGTTTTCGACAAGGGCGCTGGCCAGCACAATGCCTTTGTCGGTCTGCAAGGCCAGTTCGGTCAATGTATGGACGGCTTGCCGGTAGTGGCTCATGGTGAAGGGCTTGAATCCGAACACCGTTTGCAACTCAACCAAGTGCTCCCGCCGTGTCTGCTCGCGCTGACCATACTCGTTCCAGCTTTCCACTGGCACCTTGAGTTGTGCGGCCACCATGCGCAACAAGGGCTGAAACGGAAGCTCATCGATGCCCAAAAAGATGCCGGGAAATCGTAAGTAGCAAAGTTGCACAGCGAAGCCCAATCGATTTGCGGGGCCACGGTGCTGGCGGATGATCGACAGATCAGTCTCGTTGAACGTGTACTGCCGGATCAGTTCGTCTTTGGCATCTGGCAGTGCCAGCAGGCTTTCGCGTTCGGTGGCGGACAGGATTGAGCGGCGCGGCATGGTCAGTCCTCCCGCAGGTACTGGTACAGGGTTTCGCGGCTGATGCCGAAGTCACGGGCCACCAAGGTTTTTTGATCGCCAGCCGCGACTCGCCGTTTCAACTCGGTAATCTGTTCGCTGTTTAGCGATTTCTTTCGTCCCCGGTAGGCGCCACGCTGTTTGGCAAGCGCGATCCCCTCGCGCTGGCGTTCGCGGATCAGTGCGCGCTCGAACTCCGCAAAAGCCCCCATGACCGACAGCATCAGGTTGGCCATCGGTGAGTCATCGCCGGTGAACGCCAGCCCTTCTTTAACAAACTCCATGCGCACGCCTCGTTGTGTCAGCCCCTGAACGATGCGGCGCAGGTCATCAAGGTTGCGTGCCAGCCTGTCCATACTGTGCACCACCACGGTATCACCCTCGCGGACGAAGGCCAGCAGCCTTTCAAGTTCGGGACGTTGCGTGTCCTTGCCGGAAGCCTTATCGGTGAAGACCTTACCGACATCGATTTGCTCCAGTTGCCGATCAGGGTTCTGGTCGAAGCTGCTGACGCGGACATAGCCAATGCGTTGACCTTGCAAGATGCCTCCAAAGGTGAAAGTGTCAGGATGAAATCTATTACCCTTGGCAGCTTGTGTCAATAAATGCAAACTGTAATTCTATTCTGACGTAGTTTGCGCCCAGCATCTGACATCAGGTTAGGGTATAGCCTTAACTGACACCACCTCCCAGGGCCTGATATAAAGCAACACTATCGACTAGGCGTTGTGCCTGGGCCGCAACCATATTGATCCGGATTGACTGTGCCTGTTGCTGCGCGATGAGCAGTTGCAGGTAGCTGGCCGCGCCCAGCCGGTATTGCCGCTCGACCGACTGCAATGAGGCCTGTGCAGCCATATCAGCGGCAGCGAGGGCAGTCAAAGTTTGTGCATCGCTTTCCACCGCGCGCAGGGTGTCGGCGACGTTACGCAAAGACTCCAATACGACGCTCTGGTAATTGGCTGCGGCGGCATCAAAAGCGGCGAGCGCCGCTCTTTTTTCAGCGGGTAGCCCTGGATTAAAAAGAGGCTGGGTGAGCTGCGCAACCAGGCCCCACACTGCCGAGCCACCACCGAACAGGGCACCGGTGGTCAGCGCTTGAGAGCCAAGGTTGGCGCTCAGGTTGATCTGTGGGTAGAGCTTGGCGACAGCCACACCATAGTCTGCATTGGCCGCATGCAACAGCGCCTCTGACGCCTGGATATCCGGTCGGCGGCGCACCAGTTCTGAGGGCACGACGAGCGGCATCTCGACGGGCAGAGTGAAATCGGCCAGAGTGAAGGCCGGGATGCCACCCGTGCCTGGGGCACGACCGGCTAGCACCGCCAGTAGATGTTCGGTTTGTTGCAGTTGTTTACGCAGCGCAGGCAGTTCTGCCCGCGTTTGCTCCGCCTGAGCTTGTAGGCTCAACGCTTCATCAGGTGAGGCCTGACCGATACGCACGCGTTCATGGGCTAGGCGCAGTTGCTCATCCTGCACGCGCAAAATGGCAGTAGTGGTTTCTAGTTGCGCGGCGAGGCGTGCTCGGGTAATGGCAGCGGTTGCCATGTTGCCGGCAAGGGCCAGGCGCGCAGCATTCAGTTCGAAGCGACGGTAGTCGGCGCGAGCAGCCAAGGCTTCGAGTGCGCGCCGGTTGCCGCCAGCCAGATCGAGGTTGTAATGCACGCCAACGCTGGCGTTGTAGAGGCTGAATTGACGTGCGTCTCCGCTCAACCCTTGGCTACTGGGACTCATTTGCTGGCGCTGAGATCCCAGTGCGACATCTACCTGTGGATATTGCGTCGAGCCCGCCTGTGCGGCAAGAAGCTCCTGCGCCTGTCGCAAATTGGCGCTGATGCTCGCCAGCGTCGGGCTGACATGGAAAGCTTCGTTTATCAGTCCGTCGAGTGCGGATGAACCCAAGCTTTGCCACCATTGCGTTTCGATCGGAAGCCCTTCGACTAGACGTTGTGTTTCGCCGAACTGCGTGGGAGCGGACACGGTTCTATCAGCTACCGGTGTTGCAGTGTAGCGAGCCACATCGGGTGCGGTGGGACGCTGAAAATCAGGGCCGGCGGCGCAGCCGGCCAGACCGGCGGTGACCAGACCAGCTACCAGGTAAGTTGCCGCAAGCCGTCTTTCGAGGCTGATGGGGCGCTGGCATGTTTTAGCGTGCTCCATAAAAATGCTCCACGAAAGGTTTACGGAAAGCTTGGTGGCAGCCCAAGCAGCTTTCCTGCACGTGGGCGAATGATTGGATCACCGCCTTGCCGTCGCTGCTCGCAGCAGCCAGCTTCATGGCCAGCGCCGCCTCGTGAGTCTGCGCGTCAAAGTTTCTGAACTTGGTCGCATCAGCGCCGAGGTAAGCAAGGATGCGCATTTTTTCAGTAAGCGGTGGCTCGGGGTGTGCAGCAACTTTTGGGGCGAGCTGAACGACCTGAACCCATTCCTCCTGCGAAATCGCACCGGTAATAGCCTGCATGTTGCGCCCGAGTTCCTGCATGATCTTGCGTAGCGCCAGTGGCTCAACCTGGGTAGCGTCACCAGCCCAAGCTGGCAACTGAAAACCCCATAAAAGCAGGCAGGCCGTAACGGTCAGGGTGATAGTTCCAAATGCGTGGCTGTGTTTGCGGTGGGTCATGAAATTCTCCTGTAATTCAATCGTTCTCTCATTCGAACTCCCGCCCTTCGCCAGCTTCCTCATGGGTCACGCCGTCGCGGATGTGGTAGATGCGCTTGAATGTGGGGATGATCTTTTCGTCATGGGTGACGACGATGATGGCGGTCTCGAACTTCCGGGCCATGTCGTTGAGGATGCGGATTACAGCCATGGCGCGCTCGGAATCCAGCGGCGCAGTGGGTTCATCGGCCAGGATCACCGGCGGACGATTGACCAGTCCGCGCGCGATGGCGACCCGTTGCTGCTCGCCACCGGAGAGTTGCGAGGGCATTGCGCGAGCTCGGTGTTGCACATCAAGCGCTGTGAGCAATTCCAGTGCCTTCGCGCGCGACTCTCCATTCGCGACGCCTGCAAGCATCGGCAGCAGCGCCACGTTGTCGGTGACATCGAGAAACGGAATCAGGTACGGCGCCTGGAAAACGAAACCGATCTTGTCACGCCGTAAGGCGCGCAGGTCGCGGACTTTCCAGCCATCGGCGTAGATCACTTCATCGCCCAGCGTCATGCGACCGGCGGTCGGTTCGATCACCGCACCCAGACACTTGAGCAGCGTGCTCTTGCCGGACCCGGAAGGGCCGATCAGTCCCACCACTTCACCAGGCGCAACATGCATATTCACGTCTCTCAAGGCAAAGACAGCGGTGTCACCATCGCCATACCGCTTGCTTAAACTTTCGATGTGTATCCCTTTGCCACTCATCTCAACCTCCAATGGCTTCGGCCGGATCGACCTTGAGTGCCATGCGAATGGCGACGAGGCTAGCTAGAACGCAGATCACGAGCACGGCAAAAAAACCGGCGACAGAATCCATTGGCGTGAGCAGGACATATTTTGGAAAAGCCGGTGCTGAAAAGGTGGCTGTGATCTTGCCGACCACGAAGCCAATCACGCCCAGGGCGAGCGCCTGCTGCATGATCATCGCGGCGATGGTTCGGTTGCGTGTGCCGATGAGCTTCAACACCGCGATCTCACGGATTTTGTCCATCGTCAGCGAATAGATGATGAAGGCAACGATGGCCGCGCTAACGATGGCCAGAATCACAAGGAACATGCCGATCTGCTTGGCCGAGGTGGCGATCAGCTTGCCGACGAGGATGTCTTCCATCTGTGCCCGGGTGTAGACCGTCAAACGCTTCCAGCGCTGGATGGATTCGGCAACCTCGTCCGGCGCATGACCAGGTTTCAGAGTGACCAGCACGGCATTGACGAACGCGTTGCTGCTCTGTGAAGCAATCACGGCATCCAGCAAACCTGGATCACCGGGTCGATTGAAGACCGGGTTGGCTTCGGTGCGACGCCGGCTTTGCCAGATGGCATCGTTGTCCTTGAGGAACTGGGCCTCCTGGGCATCTTTGAGCGGAATGAATACCATCGGGTCGCCGCTGGACGACACCATGCGCCGTGTCAGCCCCACGACGGTGTAATGATTGCGGCGAATGGCAAGACGATCTCCCAGTTTGAAGCCGGTGGCGATGTCGGCCACAGCCTCGTAGTGACCGCGCGTGATCTGGCGTCCAGCGACGAGATAAGGAGGCCATCCGGGTGTAGCCCCCAACGCACCGGGCGCGATGCCGACCACCATGGTGCGTACATCACTCTCGCCCTTGCGTACCTGCATGGTCAGGTAGGTCGCGTTCGCTGCCTGTGAGACTCCCGGCATGGCGAGAATGGCGCGATACACGTCATCGTTGAGGCTGGACGACTCCGCATAAGGACCCAGAGTATCCTTTTGCACCACCCAAAGGTCAGCGCCACTGTTGTCGAGCAACGCCTTGCCGTCGTCCACCATGCCTCGGTACACCCCAGCCATGACTAGGGTGACGCCGATCAGCAGACCCAGACCGATGCCGGTGAAGACGAATTTCCCCCAGGCATGGAGAATGTCGCGGCCGGCCAGGCTGATCATCGTGAAACTCCCGGGATATGCTCGACCACATGGATGCGGCTGCGCGCCGTCAGTGCCTTTTCGCTATAGGTCACAACCTGGTCCCCATTCTTGAGCCCTTCGCGCACCTGCACGTAACCATTGAGGTCGGAAGTGCCGAGCTTGACCGGGGAGAAATGCAGATCACCATCCACGATTTGCCAGACACCAACTTTATCGCCTTCACGCTGGACGGCAGCGTTGGGGATCAGTGGAGCGGCCGGGAGCGCCGGCAAGTCAACCGTGACTTCGGCCAGTTCACCCACTGGTGGCAAAGGTTCTGGTTTGTTATCAAATGTCACCTTGGCAAGCGTTTCCTCGGTTACCGCGTCGGCCTTGAGTTCCACCCGCAGCACGCGACCTTTCAAGGTCTGGCCACCACGCGAACGAAGGACGATACGGGTCGGCAGCCCCCCAGCCAGCCCCGATGCGCTGATCTGGTCGAAGCGCACATTGATCCACAAACTCTTGGGGTCGATCACCTCCACCACGGCCTGGCCCGCGACGATGGTCGTGCCGGGATCGGCATCGCGCACGGCGACTACACCGTCGACCGGCGCGATCAGGCGCAGATTGCTCCGCTGCGCGACGAGTCCTTCGCGGTCGGAGCGTACCCGGGCAATATCTTCCCGAGCGGCGGATAGGGCGGCATCGGCGATCTGCAGTTCCTGCCGCTTGGTGGTGACGATTTCCTCGCTGGTCGAGCGCACCGCAAACAATTGCTCATAGCGGCGCGCCTGGGTTTGCGCGTAGGCTTGCCGGGCTTCTGCCTCGCGCAAAGCCGCTTCCGCCCGCTTGAATACCGACTCCTGTGAGCGCACCCGATCATCGAGGTCGACCGGCTCCATCTCGCCGAGCACCTGTCCGGCCTTGACCTGGTCGCCTACATGCACCTCCAGGCGTTTGACGCGCCCGGCAAACGTCGGCCCGATCTTGTAGGTGTAGCGCGCCTCCACCGTGCCGATGCCGAACAGCGCCGGTGTGATAGCCCGTGATTCAACGCTTGCCACCGTCACAGCGACCGGGGCGAGCGGCCCTGATCGCAGACCGACATAAATAAAAAGCACCAGCAAAGGAATGATGACGGCAAGCAGCGCCAGGGTGCGGCCTTGCAAGGGTAACTTTTTCATTGCGCACTCCTTATGCCACGCCGATAAATTGCAAAGACGCGCGGCGCATCGCGGTGCATACGTCCCACATCACCCGCCAACAGCGATTGCATGACCAAGCCCTGGATCGTGCCAATGAACAGCGTTGCCGCCGCCTCGTTGTCAAGCGAGGGAGACAACTCGCCGCTGGCCTTGCCTTTCTCGATGAGACGATGCAAACGTTCGCCGTAGCGCTGAATCAAGGTTTGCACCATGCGCTTGGCCGGTGTCGATTCGGCACGCTGAAGCTCACCAAACATCATTCTTGGCACGCCTGGGTGCTCAGCTACGAATTCGATATGACTCATGAACATCGCCTCCATGGCTGCCAAGGGCGACTCGATTCCTTGTGCGGATCGATCGATTCTGGCTAATAGGCGCTCTGCTACCCACTCCATGACCGCCTGCCAAATAGCTTCCTTGTTCGGGAAGTGCCGAAACAGCGCACCCTGGGTCAAGTTCATGTGTTTAGCGATAGCCGCAGTGGTTATCTCGCTTGGGTTTTGTGAACCGGCAAGTGCCACGACGGACTCGACAGTTACGGCACGACGCTCATCGGCCGGCAGATGCTTTGGATGGGTGTCCACGAGCACTCCTTTTAAGATAGTAATTGATTACTATCATATCACAAGAGGCAACTCAAACAAGAGAAACCTGACGTCCTCGTCAATATTTAGCGTCTGCAATGGGCTTAACGTGCTTTATTTTCCGTTTTCTGAGAGGTCCCCATAATCAATCACTTACTCCCCACCCTCTTTTTTTAGACAACAAAATAGCATAAAAAACAATTTTAAATAGCAAATTAATATATAACTAAATATCAGTGAATTACGATATAGCAGTCACACATCAAAGGCTGATATAACGCGTAAATTCGCATTCGCTTATTCATGTAATCCACATAAAAAAACATCTAAAGCCACCAAAAAATCGTTACAACATGTTACATATTGAATTTTTATTCACAAATAACGACTGTCAAACACGCCTATTACCCCCTCGCCACTAAAGATAACAATTAATTTACAAATCTTTTTATCAAAGATAAATTCACTAACCGAGTAGCATCTGTGTCGTAGTTATTCTTTAAAAACACAAAATAATAATGATTAACACTAAATTAACCATGGACGAAAATATGACTAGAAATAAAGGCACAAAAATAGCTTTAGGCCTATCAAGCTTAACCATTGCTATTTCAGTAGGGATAAATGCTGCGCCACTACCACTTGATTTAGCCGCCGGAATGCAAGCACAAACCTCTCCACTACCTAAACGGTATATTGTCAAATTCAAAAATGCTGACACAGCAGCGGCCATGTCTGCCAATAATTTACAATCAACCGAGGGTGTCCAAGTTGATGCTCTGCCTACCACAATGGACTATCAGCCAATGGTCGCTGAGATCAGTGCTCAACACAGTGCGCTGAATAAAGTCCAAGCGAAAGAAATGAAGCGTATTGGACGCACGAATAGCTATTCGGTCAAACTCGATGCCAAAGGGATTAGCGCATTAAAATCCAGACCCGATGTGGAATATGTTGAGGAGGATTTACCGCGTCATTTTCTGAGCGAAACCACGCCTTGGGGACAAACCTATGTGGGTGCTACCCAGTTGAGTGATAGCCAAGCGGGTAATCGTACCATTTGCATTATCGATTCAGGCTACGATCGCGGGCATAGCGATCTCAATGGTAACAATGTCACAGGTACCAATAACTCAGGCACAGGTAACTGGTTTGAACCGGGTAATAACAACGCCCATGGCACCCACGTTGCAGGTACCATTGCCGCAATCGCCAACAACGATGGCGTTGTCGGTGTAATGCCAAATCAAAATGCCAATATTCATATCGTTAAAGTATTTAACGAATCAGGCTGGGGTTACTCCTCATCCCTAGTTTCAGCAATAGATACCTGTGTTACAAACGGAGCCAATGTTGTGACTATGAGCTTAGGTGGCTCAGGTTCGAGTACAACTGAACGTAATGCGATGGCAGCCCATTATAATAATGGCGTGCTACTTATTGCCGCGGCAGGAAATGCGGGAAATAGCACCCACAGCTACCCCGCTTCCTATGATAGTGTGATGTCAGTGGCTTCCGTCGACAGCAATAAAAACCACTCGGCCTTTTCCCAGTACACAAATCAAGTTGAAATCGCAGGTCCCGGTGAAGCGGTGCTCTCTACCGTTACCCGTGGTGAAGGACGGCTAGCCGATATCACAATTGGCAGCCAATCGTATTTTGATGCAGGTGTTGTACCCCATAATCGATATGTTTCATCAGGTAGCAACTACGTACCCGCACCGTTTAATGGCACGGCGACAGCGGCACTAGCAGAATGTACCGTTAGCGGCACAAGTTTTAACTGCGGCAACATGACCAATAAAATCTGTTTAGTTGAACGCGTCGGCAATCAGGGCACTAGCTATCCAGAAATTAATGCCGTAAAAGCCTGTAAAAATGCAGGTGCCAGTGCGGTCATTGTTTTCAGTAACACTAGCTTACCAGGCCTGCAAAACCCATTCTTAGTGGATGCCAACAACGAAGCTAATTTAGTGTCCGTTTCTGTAGATCGCGCCACTGGCTTAGCACTACGTAATCAAATTGGTGCAACCGTCACCGTCAGTAACCAAGGCAACAAAGATTATGAGTACTACAACGGCACTTCAATGGCGACACCCCATGTTTCTGGCGTAGCCACATTAGTATGGAGTTATCACCCAGAATGTAGTGCAGCGCAAGTGCGTAACGCATTGAAAATGACCGCAGAAGATCTTGGGA
Source organism: Shewanella sp. JNE2 (assembly GCF_023159115.1). Taxonomy (NCBI): domain Bacteria; kingdom Pseudomonadati; phylum Pseudomonadota; class Gammaproteobacteria; order Alteromonadales; family Shewanellaceae; genus Shewanella; species Shewanella sp. JNE2. The sequence goes on from NZ_CP096169.1 coordinate 2,819,252, forward strand.
CTGCGGGCCGTGATAACTATTACGGCTATGGTCTAGTCAATGCCGTTGCCGCAAAAGCTTATTTGGATGCCTCTTGTAATGGTCCTACCGATCCTGTTGATCCAACCGAACCGGGCGATAGTGTACTTGTGAACGGTGTGGCTAAAACAGGCTTAGCTGGCGCAGCAAGTGAAGAATTACATTTTTCATTTGAGGTTCCTGCAGGTGCAACTAACCTAGGCTTTGTGATGAATGGTGGAACAGGCGATGCTGACTTATATGTTCAATACGGCGCAGCACCAACTACCTCCAACTACGATTGCCGCCCCTATAAAAGTGGCAATAGTGAATCTTGCCCAATTACCAATATACAATCAGGTACTTACTACGCTATGGTGAAGGGATATTCTGCCTTCAGCGGTGTGTCGTTAACAGCAAGCTATACGGCATCTAATGATGGCGGCGCGCCAACAAGCTATAGCAATACTGATAACTACAACATCCCTGATAATAAAGCCGCAGGGATCACTAGCCCAATCACAGTGACTCGTACGGGTGACTCAGGCACTGTGACTGTGGTAGTGAACATTGTTCACACTTACATTGGTGATTTGAAAGTGCAGCTTATCAGCCCTTCAGGTAAAACGGTTACACTGCACAACAATACAGGTGCAGGCACAGACAATATCAACAAAAGCTATACAGCGGATATGACAGGGGCAGACTCAAGCGGCATATGGAAGTTAAAAGCCGTAGACAGTTCCCGAGGTGACGTTGGTTATATCGATAGCTGGGAGCTCAGTTTTAACTAACCACATATCGGTATCAATGATAAGAGCCTGCAATTGCAGGCTCTTTTTTAGCAGAGTTACTGATGATCTTTTAAGATTTCAGGTTCAATGAGGACACTGTTTTCACTATCGGATAACCAAATCTGTCCTTCACTGATAGAAACTTGTAAGGCCATATTACGCCCAACTAAGGCTTCCATCGCAGTCACTGAGTCTTCAGCAATATTCCATACTTTCAAGTTTTGATAGCGTTCTAATGCTTGCTGATTTTGTTTCCACCAAATGGGCACGCTGCGACCACCGTAGGTAAAGAGCTGCACCGCTTTGGCACGACCACTGGCCTTTCTCAGCCACTTTTCATCTGCCTGACCAAATTCAACCCACAAATTGATCTCACCAGACAAGCTTTTATCCCATAGCTCAGGCTCATCATCAACACAAAGCCCTTTGCTAAAACTTAAGGTGTCACTGGCATTTATGATAAAAGCCAGTAAACGTACCATCATACGCCCGTCAGTTTCAGAAGGATGCTGTGCGAGGGTCAGTTGGTGATCTTGATAATAATTCCGATCCATATCGGCAATTTGTAAGTTGACCTTAAATACGGTCGATTTGAGGGCCATAGCCTATCCCGATTAAAGAGTGAAATTCAAAATCATATGAAAGGAGCCGAGTCTACCTGAGACTAAGACATTGCTCAAACGAATACCTATCCGATTAAATCGCTCCAGGGCGTAAATGCTTCGCCATTGGGAAATGGGCTTTAAGCTGATTGATTTTCTGTATATCGGCCACCAACAACATCCTTGTGCCCTGCTCATAGGCTTTACTCAATTCGCTCAGTGCTGGTAACTCGCCCCGACTTGCATCTCGACGTACTAATTCAGCAAGTGCCTCACTTAACGCCCCTTGGGAGTATATCCAATCCAGTCGCTGCAATAATGGCATCGCTGCAATCGGTAATAAGTCGACTTGTACTACATCTTCTATTAGCAAGATTTCACCGCGACTGAGCAAGTGATTAAAGGCATTATGGTAGCGTTCAAGCGTCCAACTATCGAAACGATCACCATTAGTCTCGAAAAAACGCTCCCAAAATAAACGTCGTTCCGCTGTCGACTTAAGCCTATCCTGCACTTCAATACGTCTATCGGCGACAAAATCAAAGAGGGGTTTAAGGGATTGTGGAAGGCTTGCTTCTAAGCGCGAGCGAACGGTACGGGCAAAAACAGGCGCAGCCCCCGCCGTACTGATGGCCACTACTAAACGACCACGATCAACAATTGATGGTGTGATAAAACGGCAAAACGCAGGATTATCGACTGCATTAACCCAAATCCCCCGCGCTGTGGCTAGGGTCGCAAGTTCAGCATTAAGACTGTCATTGGCGGTCGCTAAATAGACTAAATCATAATTTTGAATATCAGCGTGAACCACTTCACGCACAGAGAGAAGAATACGGCCTGTCTCAGCGTAACGCTGAACCTCAGTGTTCACTTGTGGCGCAATCACATGAATGTTGGCTTCAGTTCGGGTTAAAAGCGCTAATTTACGACTTGCGACCTCACCCGCCCCTACTAACAGCACATTTAAGTTAATAGTATCGATAAATAACGGAAAATATTGCATTACATTCAACCCTAAGCCTAAATTCTAATCGAGGTATCATGCCTCATAGTACGCATCTTGTGTATATGGGCTGCCATTGGGTAATGATACCCAATCAGATGATAACACTGGGTTTTAGCATAGGATATGAAGAAGAAAATATTCGATCACTGATTAATTGTGGCTTTCACTGCGTTCAGAGCTGCATTGCCAACATAATTCAAAATTACCATCGTTTAACTCATGGCATTGCACACACTGCCATTGCGGGCTCACCACATCCAGTGCCGTTAATTGTGCCTTTGCCAGCATATATTGGGACTCACCAACCCACAACTCCACATTATGCATATCCGCTGGCAACTCACCAATACCGCCTAATAACGCTTCACCACGTAACTCAACATGGATACCACAAGCTTCTAAAAGTCCTTTCCACGTGTGGGCCTGTAACAGATTTCCACCAGCAACTAAACACTTACGTTCTTCCATGCGACATCCTACTGCTACCACTATCAAGAATACGGGGTGCCGACATCCTACTGCTAAATAGCCGAGCCTGTCGAGTGCTGTTTTTTACATCAGTTGTTAATAGAATTAACATTTACTTTTTACAGCATTACTGACTATAACGCTGTGAGATAGCTAGCAGAATATTTGCACTCACCGAAAATAAGATAAAAAAAACCACCTCAGAAAGGTGGTTTTTACGCCTAACATCGCCGTTAAGGCATCATAGACGGTTGATCGGCGCCTTCTTTCTCGATCTCAACGGGCATCATATGCTCGCGGCTAATCCCCAATTTAATGGCCAAGAAACTCGCCACATAGATAGAGGAATAAGTACCCACAAAAATCCCCAACAGCAATGCAGTCGCAAACCCATGGATCATAGTGCCACCTTTAAGAAACAGTGCCACGACAACCACTAAGGTCGTCCCCGTGGTAATAATCGTTCGACTCATGGTTTGAGTGATAGAGATGTTAACGATATCTTCTGGTTCACTCTTACGCAGCTTGAGGAAGTTTTCACGGATCCGGTCAAATACCACGATAGTATCGTTAAGCGAGTAACCTACCACTGTCAATAAACCTGCCAATACGGTCAAATCGAATTCCAATTGGAATAACGAAAATACCCCTAAGGTTACGATAACGTCGTGGGCGAGTGCCGCAACAGAACCAAATGCTAAGCGCCATTCGAAGCGGAAAGACACGTAGATCATAATACAGATCAGCGCTACTAATACTGCCAATCCGCCTTGTTCAGCCAGTTCTTTACCCACTTGTGGGCCAACAAACTCAACACGCTTTTGCTGAACTTGAGGATCAACTTTCTGTGCGGCGTCCATAACAGATTTAACCTGCACATCGCTCTTAACGCCTTCTTTTACAGATAAGCGTACTAATACATCGCGGCTTGAACCGAAATTTTGTACTATCGCGCCTTCGGTATCAGGTGTCGTCAGTTGCACACGCAGCGTATTCAAGTCAACAGGCTGAGTAAACTCCATTTCAACAACAGTACCGCCAGTGAAATCAAGACCCCAGTTAATACCGTTGATCGCAAGCGACACTAATGAGCCAAGCACAAGAACCGCGGATAAGATACTAATCGGCAGCGCATGGCGGAGAAAGTTTACTGTACGTTTTAAGGATAAAATTTCTAGCATTATGACTTTTCCTTAGATAGACAGTGTCTTCACGCGCTTACCACCCCAAATCGCATTAACGATGGAGCGAGTACCCACGATAGAGGTAAACATGGAAGTCGCAATACCTATCATCAAGGTCACCGCGAAGCCTTTAACAGCACCAGTCCCCACAGCAAATAAAATTAATGCGGTAAGGAAAGTCGTGATGTTCGCATCGGCAATGGTTGAAAACGCATTACCATAACCTTCATGGATGGCCTGCTGTACACTACGTCCTGCACGAAGTTCTTCACGAATACGCTCATAAATGAGTACGTTACCATCAACTGCCATCCCCACTGTCAACACCATCCCCGCAATACCAGGAAGGGTCAATACTGCGCCTGGGATCATCGACATCACGCCTACAACCATGACTAAGTTTGCAGTTAACGCGAGGTTAGCGATAAGCCCAAAACCGCGGTAGTACACCAGCATGAAGATTAAGACGACGGCCATACCCCACACCATGGCTTGAACACCATTCTCAATATTTTCAGCGCCTAAACTTGGACCAATGGTACGTTCTTCAACAATGGATACAGGTGCAATCAAAGCTCCAGCGCGTAACAGCAAAGCAAGGTTTTGTGCTTCACCGTGGCTTAAACCTGTGATCACAAAGTTACGACCTAAACGGGCTTGAATGGTTGCCACAGAAATCACTTCTTGGATTTTCTGCATTTTCACGCTGCCATCGGCGTTACGTTCATCACTGTCTTTATATTCAATGAATAAGGTCGCCATAGGTTTGCCTATGTTGTCCTTAGTCACATTAGAGAAAATGGTACCGCCTTTAGCGTCAAGATTAATGCTCACCTGTGGGCGACTGTATTGATCAAAGCTAGGTTGGGCACCGGTGATATGATCTCCCGTTAGCATCACTTCTTTTTTCAATACGACTTGGCCGCCTTCACGACGTTGATACACTTCAGAGCCTGCAGAGATACGTCCTGATTGCGCGGCATTAGGATCGGCTTTGTCATCCACCATATGGAATTCAATCGATGCGGTTGCCCCTAAAATTTCTTTAGCGCGAGCCGTATCTTGTACACCGGGCAGTTCAACGATAATACGCTCTGCACCTTGACGCTGTACTACAGGTTCAGCAACACCTAACTCATTAACACGGTTACGAATAGTGGTAATGTTTTGTTGCAGTGCTTCTTCTTTAACCTGCTTAAGATAAGCTTCACTCATCACCGCTTGCAGGGCAAAATCTTCACCCTTGCTCACATCGGTGAAGACCATATCGTTACTGCGAGATTTAAGGAAACGTTCTGCACTGGCTAAACTTTCAGCATCACGGAATTTAATCTCAATCCCAGAGGCATTAACACGAATGCCCGCATAACGGATTGTTTCTTCACGTAATTGAGCACGAAAGTCAGCAACCTTGGCCTCTTCCATCTTGCGGATCGCTTCGCCCATGTCCACTTCCATTAAGAAGTGCACACCGCCGCGAAGATCGAGACCGAGTTTCATTGGGCTGCCGCCCATAGACTCGAGCCATTGCGGTGTTGCTGGAGCTAAGTTAAGTGCAACACTAAACTTATCACCTAAATCTTCTGCGATCGTTTCTTTTGCTAATAATTGTTGATCCGCGTTCTGCACACGAACCAACAACTGGCCTTTTTCAAGCTCAGAGCGCTTTACCGCAATGCCCTTACCGGCTAACAGCTCGTTCACTCTGGCTTGGGTAGATGCAGTTACTTCTGCACCACGAGTCGCCACCACTTGCACCGCGTGATCTTCACCAAAAAGGTTCGGTACGGCATAGAAACAACCTATGGCGATGATAAGCATCACCATAATGTTTTTCCACATTGGGTATTTATTTAACACGCCTGAGCCCTCTTGGCTTACAACGACTGGATAGAGCCCTTAGGCAATACAGCTGCAATATAGTCTTTCTTGATCGTGATTTGCGTCGTGTCATTAAGGCTCAGTAGCACGTAATCGCTGTCATCGCTGATTTTTGCAATCTTACCTAAAATCCCACCACTGGTTAACACTTCATCGCCTTTGCCTAATGAAGACATCAGATTTTTGTGCTCTTTAACGCGTTTTGATTGCGGACGGAAAATCATGAAATAGAAAATCAGGCCGAAAATCGCCAGCATGAAAATCAGTTCCATCGTGCCGCCACCTTGTGGTGCGCCGGCAGCGCTTGCATATGCATTTGAAATAAACATAATTTTTCTCTTCTTATTAGCAAAAAATCAATCGACTAACTCTGGTACTTCGCGACCCTGACTGGTATAGAAGTCCGCCACAAAGGCGTCTAATGTACCCGTCTCAATCGCACCGCGCAAACCTTCCATTAACATTTGATAGTATCTCAAGTTGTGAATGGTGTTTAAACGCGCACCCAGAATCTCATTACAACGATCTAAGTGGTAAAGGTACGCCCGTGAATAATTTTTACAGGTATAACAATCACACTTAGTATCAAGTGGTGACGTGTCATCTCGATGACGCGCATTGCGTATTTTGATCACACCTTCACTCGTAAACAGATGACCGTTGCGGGCATTACGGGTTGGCATCACACAGTCAAACATGTCAACACCACGACGTACACCTTCAACTAAATCTTCTGGTTTACCGACCCCCATCAGATAGCGAGGCTTGTCTGCAGGAATTTGCGGGCAAATATGCTCAAGAATGCGATGCATATCTGCTTTAGGTTCACCTACAGCCAAACCACCGACGGCATAACCGTCAAAACCAATCTCGACTAAGCCTTTTAAGCTTTCGTCGCGTAAATCTTCATACACGCCGCCCTGAATAATACCAAACAGTGAGTTTGGATTTTTCAAGCGATCAAACTCGTCGCGTGAACGTTTTGCCCAACGCAGTGACATCTGCATTGACTTGCGCGCTTCATCTTCGGTGGCGGGATACGGCGTACATTCGTCGAAAATCATCACCACATCACTGCCCAATGCATCTTGAATTTGCATGGATTTTTCAGGATCTAAGAAGATTTTCTCACCGTTGATGGGCGAGCGGAAGTGCACACCTTCTTCGGTAATTTTACGGATATCGCCAAGGCTAAAGACTTGGAAACCGCCCGAGTCCGTTAAAATAGGCCGCTGCCAGTTCATAAAATCATGCAAGTCACCGTGCTTACGCATGATTTCTTCGCCTGGGCGCAGCCATAAATGGAAAGTGTTACCGAGCAGAATATCTGCGCCTGTGGCACGCACTTCTTCAGGTGTCATACCTTTCACTGTGCCGTAGGTTCCTACCGGCATAAAAGCGGGGGTTTCTACTGTGCCACGGTCAAAAATCAACCGACCACGGCGCGCACGCCCGTCGGTAGTGTCTAATTCAAATTTCATAATTCACCTCGCCAGATAAACAGTCTGACTACATTTGTAATGGCAAATGCCATTTTGATTAACAATAGAGATAGGGACGGATCTAAAAGGTTCAACCCTATAGATAAAAATTGCCGCTCAAACTCATTTGGGCGGCTATTTTAAAACAAAATCGTCGTTTAGTGGGCTTTTTTCGTCACAAACATGGCATCGCCATAGCTAAAGAAGCGATATTTTTGCGTGATAGCATGTTGATACGCCGCCATCACATGATCAAAACCCGCAAAAGCACTGACTAACATAATCAAAGTTGATTCCGGCAGATGGAAATTTGTCACCATGGCATCAACCACTTGGAATTGATAACCAGGGTAAATAAAGATATCGGTATCGCCACTAAAGGCTTTGAGTTCGCCAAGGCTTGCGCGCGCCGCACTCTCGAGTGAACGCACAGAAGTCGTACCGACTGCAACCACACGTTTACCCGCCGCTTTAGTTTGCGCGATTAAATCGATTACATCCTGCGGCACATTCGCCCACTCGGAATGCATTTTGTGCTCAACAATGGTATCGACACGTACAGGCTGAAATGTTCCCGCGCCCACATGCAAAGTCACAAAGGCAATATTGACGCCCTTGGCTTTTAATGCATCGAGCATGGCATCGTCAAAATGTAAACCCGCCGTTGGCGCTGCTACTGCACCGGGGTTTTGGTTATAGACCGTTTGATAGCGCTCTTTGTCGGCATCTTCATCGGGTCTATCAATATAGGGAGGCAAAGGCATGTGCCCTACTGCTTCAAGCACCTCTAGAATGGTCAGCTCGGATAACAGCTCAAGTTCAAACAAAGTATCGTGACGGGCGACCATCTTCATTTGATAGCCACCATCGAGATGGATTAACGAATCGACTTTCGGGGATTTAGAGCTGCGAACATGGGCAAGGATCCGCTTATCATCGAGCATACGCTCAACTAAAATTTCTAACTTGCCGCCACTGGCCTTTTGGCCAAACATACGCGCGGGGATCACACGGGTATTGTTGAACACCATTAAATCGCCTGGATTTATTATTTCCAGCAGTTCAGTAAACTGTTTGTCGCCTAACGCACCAGAGTTGCCGTCTAACGTTAACAGACGGGATGCATTACGCTGCGCCATAGGATAACGAGCGATCAGCTCATCGGGGAGATCGAAAGAAAAGTCTGCAACGCGCATATTGGCCTCAGGGTAACTTAGAACGGCGGCTAGTCTATGGTTAGCGCCCCATAAGATCAAGATGACTTATTACCCGCGTCCACTTCTTGTTGTGATCCATCTAGATTTACAGCATCTTGTTGGGGCAAATTAGCATCGGTATCAAATTTTAGCCGCGTATAACTGAAATCATCCATGCTAAAACGGTGTTGTTCAAAAGGGATTTCTACCTGCACTTTTTTGCGCTTTGACTGCTCGTGTCTACCAAGTATTTTGGAGAACCAATTCCACATCATCCATGATCCTAAAAAGTGAAAAAATACGATATTTTGGGCTTTCGCGCTTTCCTAAGCATACTCGCGCATGATACCGTGAACCGACGTGGTTAACCAAGCACAAAAAATGAACTTTCTTACACACTTACATCTCGCTGACATCAGTAAAACTCATCTTGCAGCCAACGTAGCAGGCAACTATATCCAAGCGCCAATTGCGCAAGCCCCCGTTGAATTTCGCCAAGCTTTATGGCTAAACCAAGAAATTAATACGCTATGCGCCAGCCATGAATTGACGATTGAGTTAATGGAAGCCTTTCCTGCGCCCTTAAGAAGCATAGCAGCAGAACTGATGGCGGTGAGCTTTGATTACTATTTAGCTTACTACTGGGAAGAATATCACCACCAACCATTGAATGAATTTAGCCACAAAGCCTATGACGCTTTAGAGAATTTTGCAGCCCAAGGGATAGATCAATATCATCCAGAAGCTTTAATTAAGCTATTACCCACCATGCGCAGCCAAGATTGGCTCGGCAGTTACGCCACCGAAAATGGCTTACAACAAGCCTTAGCACAAGTGGCCAAACCGCATCCACAGGCAGCGCTGTTTAAAGATGCCCATAAAGTTGTGAATAAAATGCAAATTGAAATTGAAACCGCATTCCGCACTTTTTATCCGCAATTAATGGCATATAGCCGGATTTGGAGTCGTAAGACCCCTGCAGAATATTTACCCTAGAGATGAGATTCATCCCGATAGCTTTAAGTGTTCAGTTCAGATCATCAGATCAAGAGTGACAACCGCCCCTAATTGATGTTGAGCGGCATAATTTTAATCTCTGTTTATATAATCCCTTGGTATGGTTATCTGCTGTATTTCACCGCCGAAAGCGGGTTGAAATTATGCTGTGTGCCTGCGTAAATTTTGCTAATATGGCCACGCAAAGATGAGGACAAGATGCAGATATTTGATTACCAGCCCCCAGCAATTCCTTGGCTAGACATCCGCTATAAAGATAGAGACTTGATTATTATCAATAAACCCTCTGGGTTATTGTCTAATCCAGGTATTGCAGCACACACCTATGATTGTGCATTAACCCGCTTACAACGCCTTTATCCAGAAACGATTTTAGTACATCGGCTTGACTGCGCGACCTCAGGTATTATGGTGTTTGCTCGGAATAAAAAAGCCGAATCGCATTTAAAGACTCAGTTTCAAGATAGGCAAAGCAAGAAAGTTTACATTGCCGAGGTCATGGGCTTGATTACCAATGAGCAAGGAATTATCAATCTATCGATAGCACCTAATTGTGAGCATCCTCCCTACCAAAAAGCACTCCAAGCGGGAGAGGCTGGAGGCAAAAGTGCCCTTACTCATTATCGCGTTTTAGAACGTAGGGAAAACAGCACCTTAGTTGAACTAACACCTGAGACAGGTCGAACCCACCAGCTCAGAGTACATATGCTCGCCTTAGGGTATCCTATTTTAGGTGATGAATTTTACGGTGATGCCGCCGTTATTAACGCTAAACCACGTTTATGCTTACATGCCCAAAGTCTTCGTTTTAGTCACCCTTATTCGGGGAAACTAATGAGCTTTCACAGCAAACATCCTTTTAATGAATAATCAATACAAAGGCCGCGATAAAGCGGCCTTTTATAAACAGAATAAAATGAACAACATTAAGCGACTCGCTGACTAAAATCGATATCAACCATTAATTTGTCTACTTGGAAGTAACACCCCTGCTCATTACAAAATTGCAGTTGCTGTGTTGGAGTAACAATAAAATACTCACCAAAAAAATTCCCCCCCACATCTTCAACCTTATGGCCAGCAGAGGTCTCAGTCATCAGCACTTCGTCTAAACTATGGCAGCCATCGCTAAACCAAGTTTCTAAAAAATATTTATTGTCTTCTTTATAAAGAGTGATTTTGTCCCCTAATAAAGGACGTTCATCTAACCAACGACCAATAATTTCACGATTTTGCATATCTGTCTCCCGCCAGTGAAGGCGACGGCGTTTTTCAATCCCAGACATCCTGATATCCTTATGCAATACCCAATCACTTAAAGTGAAAGTCAGTTGTGGTAATACATTAAGCATAGAACCCATTTAACTCTTTACTCCCCACCGAAGCAAATTACGTCAAATTGACCGTGAAATGTAATTTTTTGGTTAATTTAAATTTGCTAAATATTTAAAATATAAAAGATAAATATCTTTGATTAATTAATCGGCAGTGTAGCTTAATCTAAAAATAAAAACGCGATCTTTATCACTATTTACTTATCGCTAAAGTAAAGGCGGCTAAAAGACTTATCTAATGAGCTGTATGAGCTTGTTACATCTTTTATTGCCAATTCAGATAGGGATTCTGATATAACAAAGAAGATTTCAATATCCCTACAGACAAAATAATAAAGCAGGAAGCATTATGCATAACATTCATCGTCGTCATTTTCTTAAAGCTGCGGGAGCAGTTACAGCAGGACTTATCACCGCCAATATCACGGCCAGTACGCATGCCAACAGTGCTGCTCCTAAACCACAAACTGGAAAATCCGTTATCGGGCTTATTGCGCCCAAGATGGACGTGGTTAGAGTCGGATTTATTGGCGTCGGCGAGCGGGGCTTTAGCCATGTCGAGCAATTTTGCCATTTAGAAGGCGTTGAACTCAAAGCGATTTGCGATACTCACCAAACCGTTATTGATAGAGCAGTAGCTCATATTGTTAAACAAAATCGACCTCAGCCCACTGTTTATACGGGTGATGACCTGAGTTATCGCGATCTATTAAGTCGCGATGATATTGATATTGTTATTATCTCAACCCCTTGGGAATGGCATGCACCAATGGCGATAGAGACCATGGAAAGCGGTAAACACGCCTTTGTTGAAGTGCCGCTGGCGCTCACTGTTGAAGAATGCTGGCAAATTGTCGATACCGCAGAGCGCACTCAGAAAAACTGCATGATGATGGAGAACGTCAATTACGGCCGCGAAGAACTTATGGTGCTCAACATGGTGCGCCAAGGTGTATTTGGTGAATTGCTCCACGGTGAAGCCGCTTATATCCACGAGCTACGCTGGCAGATGAAGGAAATCGATCATAAGACAGGCTCATGGCGCACTTACTGGCATACCAAACGTAACGGCAATTTATACCCGACCCACGGTTTAGGGCCAGTGTCCCAGTATATGAATATCAACCGCGGTGACAGATTCGATTACTTAACCTCGATGAGTTCCCCTGCCCTTGGCCGTGCGCTCTATGCTAAACGAGAGTTTCCCGCCGATCATGAGCGTAATCAGCTCAAATATATCAATGGTGATATCAATACCAGCCTGATTAAAACCGTTAAGGGCCGGACTATCATGGTCCAACATGATACAACGACTCCAAGACCCTACAGTCGTCATAATTTGATCCAAGGAACGAATGGCGTGTTTGCAGGCTTTCCCAATCGAATCGCCGTCGAACATAGTGGCTTTGGTAAAAGCTATCACGAGTGGGATATGGATATGCAAAAGTGGTATGACAAATACGATCATCCCCTATGGCAACGTATAGGTAAAGAAGCAGAGATCAATGGTGGTCATGGTGGAATGGATTTTGTGATGTTATGGCGAATGATTTATTGCCTGCGCAATGGCGAAGCGTTAGATCAAGATGTGTACGATGCGGCATCTTGGTCTGTGGTCAATATTTTAAGTGAGCAATCGGTTAACAATCGCAGTAATTCAGTCACTTTCCCTGACTTTACCCGCGGCGCTTGGGAACATGCCAAACCCTTAGGGATTGTAGGCGCCTAAATTGCGCTAAGCTGAGAGTTTAAACGAAAGGGATAAGCTTTACTTATCCCTTTATCTTTAGCTCAGTAACAGCCTATCGATTTAATTTTTAAAGTAAAATCACCACTTTGCTGCGCTCCAATTACCAGCCCTATACTGGTTAGTCGGCCAAGATCAATCGCTGCACGCACTATCGGTTTACCACGGCACTGAGGATAAAAATCGGTAAATGGAATTTCGATACGTTGCCAATGAATTGCACTCGCACCGCTCACCCCAAAGGTTTGATGCGTTGGCGCAGGCATCACAGCTTGATAGACAGTACTTTGCGGTGTTTCAACATCTTTTAGGTTCACTTTGTAATGCTTGCTTCTATCACCATCAAGCTCGAGATAAATTCCCGTAAACTCAGCCACATTAATTTGTTCAAACTCACAACGCACAGAAGCAAATCCGCCACCATTAGCAAGCGATACATGACCACTAAAAATCCCATAACCTAAGGGGGAAATAGTGAGTTTACTGCGCGACAAACCACCCATCACAGTATCATTCACACTGTACCAAGACTTTGCAGCGTCTAAGGTTCTAAAATCAAAAAGGATCATAAATACTCCCATAAAAAAAGCAGCCACCTAAGTGACTGCTTCATATGATGCTTTCTTTTACGCTAATAACAGCACTTTACCCAAGTTTAGCTTTGTTTTCAGCAGCTTCACAAGCTGCTGCGGTAAAAATCACATCGGTCGAACTGTTTAGTGCCGTTTCAGCCGCATCTTGGATCACACCAATAATAAAACCAACAGCCACAACTTGCATGGCGATATCATTGGAAATACCAAATAAGCTACAGGCTAGAGGAATAAGCAATAGAGAACCGCCCGCAACTCCCGAAGCACCACAAGCAGAAACCGCCGCAACAACACTTAATAATAAGGCTGTGGGTAAATCGACCTGAATACCAAGCGTATGAACTGCCGCTAAGGTCAGCACTGTAATAGTGATTGCAGCACCACCCATATTGATGGTCGCACCAAGAGGGATAGAAACAGAATAAGTATCTTTATTGAGATTAAGCTTTTCACACAGCGCCATGTTAACCGGAATATTCGCCGCACTTGAACGGGTGAAAAATGCCGTTACCCCACTTTCACGCAGGCAGCGAAGCACTAAGGGATAAGGGTTACGTTTAATTTTTACGTAAACAATAAGTGGATTCACAATCAGCGCAATAATTGCCATTGCACTCAACAATACAGCTAATAGCTGCGCATAACCTGCAATTGCTGCAAAGCCTGTTTCGGCAAAGGTTGCTGCCACTAAACCAAAAATACCGATAGGCGCTAAACGAATAATAAAGCGTACCATTTGTGAAATACCATGACTCATATCGGCAAAGACTTGCTTAGTAGAATCATTGGCATGATGAAGTGCTAAACCTAAACCCACACCCCATGCAAGGATCCCAATATAGTTGCCTGTCATTAGCGCATTAACGGGGTTATCCACTAATTTAAAAAGCAGCGTATTAATCACTTCACCAATGCCTTGAGGTGGGCTTGTACCTTCAATCCCTGCCACTAATACCAAATTGGTGGGGAAAATCGAGCTTAACACGACAGCCGTTAACGCTGCGGCAAATGTCCCAAATAGATAAAGCACCACAATTGGACGCATATTGGTTTGCGTATTTTTCTTTTGATTGGCAATAGAAGATGCCACGAGGATAAACACTAAAATAGGAGCGATTGCTTTTAATGCCCCGACAAATAAACTCCCTAAAAATGCAACTTGCTTAGCCGCATCCTGTGAAAAGCTAGCAAGAATAACCCCTGCTGCGATCCCCAATAGAATTTGCAATACCAGACTGCCATTAGCCAACTTAGCTAAAAGTGATTCTTGTTTCATGACTTAACCTATCATTATTATATTTCGGCTGAGATAACCCAGCCCACGCCTTCGGATTTGAGGCCAATAAGGTTTTTATAGGATGTGGCGGGACTTGTCTAGCTTTGCAGGGAAATAAGTAAAGTAAATGACCTTATCCCCACAAAAAACCGCTTAGATTGACTTTTTCGTGGCCAAATCAGCACCGCGTAGCATAGCATCAATCAATTCATGGGCATCAAATTTGGTCAGAGCTTCGTTGGCCCCGACTTGATGAGCCTGACTGACACTTATCTCACTGGAAAGCGAGGTATGCAGAATAATATAAGCACTTGCCAACTGCGGATTATCACGCACCTCAAAGGCTAATTCGTACCCATCAAGCCCTGGCATTTCAATGTCACTCACCAAGATATCAATTGGATGATGCTCGGCGGCGGCTTGCTCCATTATCGCCAGCGCCTCTTTACCGTCAGCCGTCACCCGATATGAAATATTAATCATATCTAAGGCATCCGATAACTGTTTACGGGCTACTTTAGAGTCATCAACAAGCAGAATATTCATCGGCTTTAATTTTTCACGCTGCACATCGGTTAAAATCGCGCGATTCGCTTCAGGATTATCGGGAAAAACTTTAGATAATAAGAGTTCAACATCAAGCAACTGGACAAGTTGATTATCAAAACGAGTTACGCCAGTTAAAAACGCATTTTTACCCAAATTCGCAGATGGCGCTTCAATATCTCGCCAATTGCATTCAATGATTTTATCAATACCACGCACTAAGAAGCCGATAATCATCCGCTGACAATCGGTGATGATAATATAGCAACTTTCTCGTTCCTCATCCGTAATAGGTCGATAACCAATAGCGGCAGCCATATCGATGACAGGAATGGTATGACCACGTATCGTTGCAGCACCCAAAATGGTTGGATGCGATTGGGGAATTTTATTTAGTGGTGTATAAGGCACCAACTCACGCACTTTTAAGGTGCCCAAGGCAAAAACTTGGGATTGAGATAACCGAAAAAGGAGCAACCCTTGTGACTGATTTGCCTTACTTTTCATAATTGAATTTATAACTCTCTCAATATAGCCTGCCAGTATCTTAACCCTATCACAGCAAAAAGTGATGACTAAGGTCAAATGAAACTAAATCTATCTTGTATTAGCAGGCTAAAAATCCACCTGCAACTGAATTATTCCTGCAATGCATACAATACATCAAAAGCAAACTGATCCCAGCCTTCTGCAGTAAATGCAATGTCACGAATACTACGCACTTGGCTTACGGCATGAAGAGGCGCGGCACCATTGACCATTAAATAATAGGCCATAATAAGCCCAGTACGATCCTTACCTGAGCGGCAGTGGATAACGACTGGAAGATTATCGGCTTCACATTGCTGAATAAAGGCCAGAGCCTTGGGCAACTGAGCGACACAAATCGCAATGTCGCCATCCTGAGGCGGTACATTCCGTGAAAAAGGAATACATTCATAACGTAAACCTAAGCCTTTAAAGCTATGAGGATCACAACCTTCGCCACCATTGACCGACAACACGGCACCAATACCCGCCGCCTTCAATTCAGTTAAATCCCAAGGATCTTTATTGGGGCCACTGCGCCCGGCGATCTGCCCTTCTACCAACCAGAATAAATGCTGCATACAACTCCCACAAGTGAGATAACAACTAACGTTGAGATTAGCTCATCGTAGCTTTTCCAACGACTTAAGATTTTTTTCCCCAAAATTCAACATTAGCTTGCGGTAACTGTTTACGTTTTTTTTTACCTGTGCCTTCGGGCTTAGCGACAGGCTTTGCTTGTTCTAACAGTTCGGCTGGCATGTCATCATCGGCTTCAAAACCGACAATTTGCTCACGCACTAACTTAAGTTTGTTCTTTTTCTCTATCACGCCAAAGTGGTGATAATCCTCATGGGAAATCAAGGTCACGGCTAAGCCTGCTTCACCGGCGCGGCCACTACGGCCAATACGATGCATATAATCTGCAGGGCTCCTTGGTAAATCAAAGTTAATCACCACAGGCAGTTTATCGATATCGATACCACGGGCGGCAATATCGGTCGCAATTAACACACTGATCTCGCCATTTTTAAAGCCATCGAGCACCCGCGTACGCGCGCCTTGGGCTTTATCGCCATGGAACACTTCGGCAGTGATCCCACGTTTAGACAGCTTTTGCGCTAAGTGATTACAGGTATTTTTGGCACTCACGAAGATCAACGCCTGTGACCACTGATGTTCTTTAATCAGATGCGCCAATAATGCGGTTTTCATCGGACGATTAACGGTGATCACCCGCTGATGAATCGTGCTTTCTTGCTCACTTTGCAATTGATATTCAAGTGGATTATTAAGCAGTTTTGCCGTTAACTCACGGACTTCTTCAGGGAATGTCGCAGAGAATAATAAGGTTTGTTTCTTAACGGGCAAAGCGTCGAGCACTTGGGCTAATTCTTCGGTAAAGCCAAGACTTAACATGCGGTCGGCTTCATCGAGCACCAAGGCACTAACGCGGTTAAGTTTGATGGCGTTACTCGACAACAGATCTAACAAACGACCCGGCGTTGCTACTAGGACGTCGGCGCCAGAGCGTAGACTCTGCATTTGCGCATTCACCGACACACCGCCAAACGCAGCGACAATTTTTAGCTTGCCATTAAGATGTGAGGCATAGGATAAAAAGCTGTCTGCGACTTGCTGGGCTAATTCGCGGGTTGGGACTAAGACCAAACAACGAACATAAGCGCCTGTCTTATCCTCTGTTTTTGCGTCAACAAGTTGTTGCAACAGCGGCACGGCAAAGGCTGCCGTTTTACCCGAGCCCGTATTAGCACCGGCTAACACATCGCGCCCCGCAAGCACAGCGGGAATCGTTGCCGCCTGTACTGGTGTGGGCGAAACATACGCTAATTCGGTTAATCGATTTAGCAAGGGTGCAATAATGCCGAGTTGGGCAAAGCTTGCCACGGAGGAAGAAGCCTGAGTCATAGAAAGTTTAACTGCTCACCAATATCTTAATAGGCGGCTATTCTAGCTTAAATATCGAGGCAGTGCTTGTCAGTTTCCAGCGTTAACAACTGCTGTTTCATCGCCAGCCCGTAGGCGTAACCCGTTAACTTGCCATTTTTGCCTATTACTCTATGGCAAGGCACAATAATCGCGATGGGATTGGCGCCATTGGCCGCGCCCACGGCGCGCACCGCCTTAGGCCGACCAATTTGCTCGGCAATCTGCCCATAGCTGCAGCTCTGACCATAATCAACATTGAGCAAGGCTTGCCAAACTTCACGCTGAAATTCAGTGCCCTTAGGTGCGAGCTTTAAATTAAATTCAATCCGTTCACCTGCAAAATAACGCGCGAGCTGCACTTGAGTTTCACTAATATGCGCCTTAGCTTGATTGAGGGCCTCCTCACTCACCTTAGCAAGCGCAATCTCAGTGCGATCCGAGCCGACAACCGTTAAATGGCTCAGTCCATAGGCATTGGCATTTAACTGCAATATTCCGACAGGACTGATAAACGTATCCACGGCGCAGGGCTGATACGCAGCAATACTCGGAGCTTGGCTCAATTGACGAATCGCATGCTTCATAATTTATCTCTCTATTTATGTCTTACATTTATCTCTATCAATTTAGATCGTTTTACGTCGTTATTGATGCCAAAGCTGAAAGGTTAAATAACTGCCCCAAGGCGCAATTTCTTGACTCAGTTGCTGACACAGCTGCAGGTAGTTAACTGCACCCGCAGCGGCTTCATCCAGCCTATGGGTCTTGTCATACAAGGCCAGCAAATGCTTTTTAACAATCAAATCGGTATGCAAAAACACATTGGGATCGCCCAAACCGCGGAGCTTAGCATACGCGATTGTCCAAGGACCTATGCCCTTAACGCTGAGCCAATCATCGACACTCGCCTCAGGATGATCACAGATAAACGCCGCGAGCGCATTGAGGGCTAACTTACGAGCGCCGGGCATTTTTAGCTCAGTTAGACTCGCCTCACGAATGGTCTCGGGTGTAGGAAATAATCGATACTCGCAACCATTGAGACTAAAGCGCTCGCCATAGGCTTCAACCAATTGATTAAGTAGCTTAGTCGCCTGCACTACCGTCACTTGCTGGCCTAAAATCGCACGGCAGGCCGCCTCAAATAAGGAGCCTGCACCGGGAATGCGTAATCCCGAAAACGGTGTTAATCCTAAACTTGATAGCGCACTTAAGCCTTGTTCAATCAGCAGCATATCCGCATCGAGATCTAAAATGCGTCGCACTTCAGTGACCAGCAATTGCAGCTCATCGACAGGAGAGTCTTCGGTCAACATTATCGCGAGTTTGAAGCGATTTAGCTTAGGCTCATGGATAATGTGCACTGTGCCGCGCATCTTACCTAGGGCAAAACAGCGACCATATTCGAGCCCATTATCGCCAGCTTTGGCCTCATCTACCACGGACGCCTCATCGCCAACGACATTGCTCGCTTGCGGATGACTCATCTGCGGTGTGAACCATTCCATCCCTGTTACCGCACGTAATCGATAAAACGCCAGCTGTGATGTCCAATCCAATGGCGGACGATAATACTGATACAAGGTTAATCCATAGTGCGGCACAAATTCACCCATAGTATCAATCTCACTTAATCCTGTTAGTGGCTCAATCATGGACTCCTTTGCAGCTTTGGTTAATGCACTCTTTCTTAACTGCGTCGGCGTCAATTGCAAGGTTTGCTTAAACGCCTCATTGAAACGGCGAATACTGTTGAAACCCGCCGCCATCGCGACTTGAGTGATAGGTAATTGGGTTTGGTGCAATAATTGTTTAGCAAACAGTAATTGCCGATATAAGGCATATTGTTTTGGCGAAGTGCCAAAACCTTCGGTAAAGAGCTTATTGAGATAACGACTGCTGATCCCTAATCGGTCGGCCAATTGTGTTACTGTCGAAGCTGGCTCTCCCGATGATTTTCCCGCTAAGGCGCCCGCTTCGATTAAGCTAATGGCCCTCGCTAACGTTGTGCCAGTCCCCTTCCAAGGATTCGATCCCGGCGCACTGTCGGGCCGACAACGTAAACATGGGCGTAATCCCGCCTGCGCGGCTTTAATGGCCGAATCAAAATAACGCACATTTTGCTCTTTTGGTGCCACAGCAGGACACACAGTTCGGCAATAAATGCCCGTCGTTAATACGCCCACAAAAAACTTACCATCAAACCGCGGATCGCGGCTCATCCTCGCCTCACGGCAAATGGACGCAGAAAGTTGCCCCGAATAGGACTCCAGCGAATGCACCGAATCTATTTCATCACGCTTAATCGCACTCTCAGACACTCTATCTGCACTCATTTTTCATCACGCCCGACAATATTCGCTCACAATTAATTTCTTGTTCATTACTTTACGTAAAACTAGCATGTAGCACTAGCGGAAAACGGAACTCAATCATTTCAATGCTTTTAGGGCATGAAATCCTATATGCTATACGCGACTATTTTTTATCTCACCATAGAGTTAATTCATGTTTAAACGATTTGAATCCTGGGTTGAAGCCCTACCCGATGATGAACCCACTAAGCCACCCACAGGGGTTTATGCTTTTTGTCGCCACTATACTAAGGGCTACGAACTGCCGCTGATCTTAATGTCAGTGCTGACCGCCATGCTGGCCATGCTTGAAGTGTCACTGTTCGGGTTCATGGGCCAATTAGTGGATTGGCTGGTGAAAAAAAATCCCGAAACCTTATTCCAAGACGAAGGCACGACCTTAATGCTGATGGGAGGTATGGTGATAATTGTGATGCCAATATTGGTATTACTGCATGCGCTTATCATGCATCAAACCTTGCTTGGCAATTATCCCATGTCGATCCGTTGGCTCGCCCACCGTTACTTGCTAAAACAAAGTGTATCGTTTTATCAAGATGATTTTGCTGGCAGAATCGCCACGAAAGTGATGCAAACATCCTTAGCCGTACGCGAAACTGTGATGAAATTGCTCGATGTGTTGGTATACATTTTAGTGTATTTCACCTCTATGCTGGTGATGATCGCCAGCGCTGATCTGCGCTTAGTCATACCTATGCTCGTCTGGCTTGCACTGTATGTTGGGCTGCAATGGTACTTTGTGCCTAGACTAAAAAGTGTCTCTACCGAGCAAGCCGATGCCCGCTCAACCATGACAGGCCGTATCGTCGACAGCTATACCAACATCACCACAGTGAAGCTATTCGCCCACACGCAAAAAGAAGCCGAATACGCCAAATCCAGTATGCGGATATTTTTAGACACGGTTTATCGCCAAATGCGCTTAGTGACGGGGATCAGCGTCAGCGTGCAAATCATCAACTATCTGTTGGCCTTTAGTATTGCAGCAGTATCGATAGCCCTATGGACCGATAGCGCAATTACGGTCGGCGCCATCGCCATTGCGGTCAGTTTAGCACTGCGTTTAAACGGCATGTCACAGTGGATCATGTGGGAAATCAGTTCGTTATTCGAAAATATCGGCACAGTTACCGATGGAATGAACACCTTATCGAAAACAACGATCATCCAAGATGAGCCAAACGCAAAGGCGCTGGTCGTCAATCATGGCAAGATTGATTTCAACCAAGTGTGTTTCCATTACGGTGAGCAGACTGGCGTGATTGAAGATCTGAATCTGAATATTAAAGCAGGTGAAAAAGTTGGCTTAGTGGGGCGTTCTGGCGCGGGTAAATCGACCCTAGTGAATCTACTAATGCGATTCTACGATGTTGAAAAAGGTCAGATTAATATCGATGACCAAGACATTAAAACCGTTAAACAGGATTCGCTACGCTCACAAATTGGCATGGTGACACAAGATACCTCCCTATTGCACCGCACCATTCGCGAGAATATTCTGTACGGCAATCCCAGTGCCAGTGAAGAGCAACTTGATCGTGCGATCAAACAAGCTCAAGCCTATGACTTTATTCAAGGGCTCAGTGATCCTAACGGTAATCATGGCTTAGATGCCCAAGTGGGTGAACGCGGCGTAAAACTCTCTGGCGGCCAAAGACAGCGTATCGCCATCGCGCGGGTTTTATTGAAAAATGCGCCCATTTTACTGCTTGATGAAGCCACCTCTGCGCTAGATTCCGAAGTCGAAGCTGCAATCCAAGAAAGTTTGTATGAATTAATGCAAGGCAAGACAGTGATCGCGATTGCCCATCGACTTTCGACTATTGCCGCGATGGACAGGTTAATTGTATTAGATCAAGGCCGAGTCGTTGAGCAAGGCACGCACCATGAACTCATCGCCGCAGGCGGTATTTATGCTCAATTATGGGCCCACCAAACCGGTGGATTCTTAGGGGTTGAATAATGTTAAATTATAACTCAGTACTTTGATTTTAAAGGCGACATTGAGTCGCCTTTTTTATTACCCATAACATAGTCCACCTGTTAGTTTGTCGAGCAAGCTTTCTGAACTAAGCGCCTGCCATTGCAATAACGAGCCATCATTTCAAGACCTCAATACAATTATGCTGCAAGCAAGTCTACAACCAATAAAAGCGCAGAAACCCGATCATAAGACCAAGCTGAATGAGCAATGAGTTGTGGCTTGTAGCCTGTAGCTTGTAGCTTGTAGCTTGTGGCTTGTGGCTTGTGGCTTGTGGAACAATAAAGAATGATAGGTACAAAAAAACCACCTTTAGGTGGTTTATTGTGTTCAACTAACGTTAGCGATTAACTTTAGTTGAAGTGGTATCCCCTAGGGGATTCGAACCCCTGTTACCGCCGTGAAAGGGCGGTGTCCTAGGCCTCTAGACGAAGGGGACCCGGACTTATGTTTCACCTCATAACGGAGGTCTTACTTACTGCTCCAACCAAACAACACGTTAGTTATTTGCTAGGAACCACTCTCTATAAAATATAGATGGTATCCCCTAGGGGATTCGAACCCCTGTTACCGCCGTGAAAGGGCGGTGTCCTAGGCCTCTAGACGAAGGGGACACAAGGACATATTAATTTGAACTTTTCCTTCTTATATAAAAAGAAAGGTTCCCGTTTAACATCTACGGTGTCCTAGGCACTCTCTTCTAAAGAACGAAGGCGACCCAGACTTATGATTTAACTCGTAACCGAGCTTTGTAACACATTCACTTCAGTAGGCTAGGAAGCAAACGTCTCGTTCTTACCAAACAACTCGTTAGTTATTTGCTAGGAACCACTCTCTATAAAATATAGATGGTATCCCCTAGGGGATTCGAACCCCTGTTACCGCCGTGAAAGGGCGGTGTCCTAGGCCTCTAGACGAAGGGGACACAGGACTTATGTTTTAACTCGTAACCGAGCTTTGTAACACATTCACTTCAGTAGACTAGGAAGCAAATGTCTCGTTCTTACCAAACAACTCGTTAGTTATTTGCTAGGAACCACTCTCAATAAAATATAGATGGTATCCCCTAGGGGATTCGAACCCCTGTTACCGCCGTGAAAGGGCGGTGTCCTAGGCCTCTAGACGAAGGGGACCCGGACATATTAATTTGAACTTTTCGTTATGAAAGGTTCCCGTTTAACATCTACGGTGTCCTAGGCACTCTCTTCTAAAGAACGAAGGGGACCCGGACTTATGATTTAACTCGTAACCGAGCTTTGTAACACATTCACTTCAGTAGGCTAGGAAGCAAACGTCTCGTTCTTACCAAACAACTCGTTAGTTATTTGCTAGGAACCACTCTCTATAAAATATAGATGGTATCCCCTAGGGGATTCGAACCCCTGTTACCGCCGTGAAAGGGCGGTGTCCTAGGCCTCTAGACGAAGGGGACACAGGACTTATGTTTTAACTCGTAACCGAGCTTTGTAACACATTCACTTCAGTAGGCTAGGAAGCAAATGTCTCGTTCTTACCAAACAACTCGTTAGTTATTTGCTAGGAACCACTCTCTATAAAATATAGATGGTATCCCCTAGGGGATTCGAACCCCTGTTACCGCCGTGAAAGGGCGGTGTCCTAGGCCTCTAGACGAAGGGGACCCTGGACATATTAATTTGAACTTTTCCTTCTTATATAAAAAGAAAGGTTCCCGTTTAACATCTACGGTGTCCTAGGCACTCTCTTCTAAAGAACGAAGCGTACACAAGGACATATTAATTCGAACTTTCCATTATAAAAAGTTCCAGCTTAATAAGGCAGTAAATTGGTGGAGCTACACGGGATCGAACCGTGGACCTCTTGCATGCCATGCAAGCGCTCTCCCAGCTGAGCTATAACCCCAAATTCTGCTTCAACACCGAACTTTAACAGTGGGCATGAGCATAGAATTAGATTTTGTTCTTACCAAACAACTCGTTAGTTATTTGCTAGGAACCACTCTCTATAAAATATAGATGGTATCCCCTAGGGGATTCGAACCCCTGTTACCGCCGTGAAAGGGCGGTGTCCTAGGCCTCTAGACGAAGGGGACACAAGGACATATTAATTTGAACTTTTCTTTCTTAATATAAGAAGAAAGATTCCCGTCTAACATCTACGGTAAGTTTGGTGGAGCTAGACGGGATCGAACCGTCGACCTCTTGCATGCCATGCAAGCGCTCTCCCAGCTGAGCTATAGCCCCAAAACTTATTTAACTCAATTAAGTGCACTGCAAGCTTTAGCCAGCCTGTGTCTCAACTGCGTGGCGCATTCTATGCAGCACACCTAAAAGTGTCAACTCGTTTTTTAGGAATTTATTCTATCTGCTACAAATTCAATCGCTTTGGATATTCTTTGCTCAGAGCGACTTCTTCCTATTAAAAATAATGTGATATCTAAACCTGGAGACTGCCCTGCTCCCGTTACAGCAACACGCAGAGGCATGCCAACTTTCCCCATACCTACATCTAATTCAGTTGCCGTTTGTTCAATTGCCTGATGTATTGCTTCAACCGTCCATTCAGTTAATGCGGCTAATTTTTGTTGTACCAATTGCAACGGTTCTAACGCAACACCACGTAAATGTTTTTTCGCCTGCTCAGCATCAAAGTCTGCAAAGTCTTCATAGAAGTAACGACTAGAAGCGGCTAATTCCTTTAACGTCTTAGCGCGTTCTGCTAATGCTGTGACCACTTCGGCTAATGCTGGACCATTTGAGGTATCAATCTTTTGGTCGTCCATGTGCCATTGTAAGTGAGTTGCCACATATTCAGGGTCAAGCGTCTTAATATAGTGTTGGTTCAACCAAACCAGCTTATCGGTATTAAAGGCTGAAGGCGCCTTATTAATATCGTCTAGCTTAAAGTATTGCTTCATTTCCTCTAAAGAGAAAACTTCTTGATCACCGTGTGACCAACCTAAACGCACTAAATAGTTGAGCAACGCTTCAGGTAAATAGCCATCATCACGGTACTGCATTACGCTAACAGCGCCATGGCGCTTAGATAACTTAGCGCCGTCATCACCCAAAATCATCGATACATGCGCATATTCAGGAATTGGTGCACCTAACGCTTTGAGGATGTTAATTTGACGAGGCGTATTATTGATATGATCTTCACCACGCACCACACAGGTAATCCCCATATCCCAATCATCAACGACTACGCAGAAGTTATATGTTGGCACGCCGTCGGTACGAGCAATGATCAAATCATCTAATGCGTCATTAGAAAATTCAATACGACCACGAACATGGTCATCAAATACCACTGAACCACCGATTGGATTTTTAAAACGCACCACAAAAGGCTCATCAGTGTCACGGGCAGGCAAATCACGGCAGCAACCATCGTATTTTTGCGCTTCACCGTTAGCGGCCTGTGATTCTCTTAAGGCATCGATTCGCTCACGTGAACAGTAACATTTATACGCTGTGCCCTTTTCTAACATTTGAGCAATGATTTCGTTATAACGGTCAAAACGCTTAGTTTGGTAATATGGGCCTTCGTCCCATGTCAAACCTAGCCAGTTCATGCCTTCTAAAATCGCATCGCAAGCAGCTTGAGTTGAACGCTCAATATCCGTATCTTCAATACGTAATACAAACTCACCGTTATTGGCACGGGCTTGTAACCAAGAATAAAGTGCAGTACGGGCACCACCAACATGCAAGAAACCGGTAGGACTAGGGGCAAAACGCGTCTTAGTTGTCATAATGGGACACTAACCTATATAAAAGTCGTCTAAATAAAGACAAGTACGATAAAAAGTGGGCTTATTCTAACAGTCAAAGCAGGCCCTGCAAATGGGGCAAATATCCCATCTCATTAAATTGGATCTCTGAATCATGACCTTTAATACCCAAACCACCTGAAGGCGCAGGATTCAGGTGGTTTGGGTACATATGAAAACGAAAATCAATGATGACTTTGCTGACTTTATCTCAGCCCATATGAATGATCTATGCCGATAAGTCTCTGCACTGTACAACCCCCTGAAATAACACTTTAATCGGTGATATGTTTAACATTAAGTCAATGCGAACAAAAATAGCGCGACCAATGCTTTTTTCATTAAAAAGCGTTGACACTAGATCGAACCTCCCTATAATACGGCTCCACACAGCGAGGTCGATTAGCTCAGCTGGGAGAGCACCTCCCTTACAAGGAGGGGGTCACTGGTTCGAGCCCAGTATCGACCACCATTTATTTGAAAGAAATAACCGCTGTAGATAATAGTTATATCCCAGGTCGCTTAGCTCAGCTGGGAGAGCACCTCCCTTACAAGGAGGGGGTCACTGGTTCGAGCCCAGTAGCGACCACCATATAACTTAATTTACAGGACTGTGTAAGTCATTCCCAGGTCGCTTAGCTCAGCTGGGAGAGCACCTCCCTTACAAGGAGGGGGTCACTGGTTCGAGCCCAGTAGCGACCACCATTCTTCAGTGAATAATGACTCCAATTGTGTAATGTAAAATCCCAGGTCGCTTAGCTCAGCTGGGAGAGCACCTCCCTTACAAGGAGGGGGTCACTGGTTCGAGCCCAGTAGCGACCACCATATTCTACAATACCCAATTAAAATCCCAGGTCGCTTAGCTCAGCTGGGAGAGCACCTCCCTTACAAGGAGGGGGTCACTGGTTCGAGCCCAGTAGCGACCACCATATTCTGCAATACCTAATTAAAATCCCAGGTCGCTTAGCTCAGCTGGGAGAGCACCTCCCTTACAAGGAGGGGGTCACTGGTTCGAGCCCAGTAGCGACCACCATATCCCCCTGTTGTTCGAAGCCCCAAGCTAAATCTACGCTCAAGATCTAACTACAACATCCTTGCCTGTAAATATCTTTTCCTCATTAAATTAACCACAAACAATACTTATAAAATACGCCATAAATACAGCCAGCTCAGTACAAATGCCCTCTTAAATGCTTTTTTAGCCCTGCTATGTACCGGCAATAATTCCAATTAACACCGATGACAAAATAGCAACCGCGGCAAGTTTTGATTTAAGGAGCATTGATTTATAAATCACATTTTGATCTAAAAATAACGCATTCTGCTCACTTAGTCGGCACTCTATATTCAATAGAAATAAAGCCACTATTAACTTTTGGGTGGGTTCCCACCCATTTACTATATCAGTGTGAGCGAGATCTCGCCCACCAATTCAGCGGTGTGACACACATCAAATGAACTACACTTTGTTAACCAAACACTTACAGACTTCAATGTAAGTTGGCGTGGTATTTGCGTTAAGTAGAACAGACCTCAGGGAAGTCAAGGCTGTATTCCTACTCACACTTGGTAACAAACTAACCAAGACTGAGGACAAATCCTAACAACAGAAAAAGGAACTCAAAATGACATTGAATCAACAGATTAGTATGAACCGCCCATTGAAAACTGTTGCGAAGATGCTTGCTATTGCATCTGTTATTGCAACCAGTTTTAACGTACTTGCAGCCCCCGTCGAAATTAAGTTTTCTCATGTGGTTGCAGAAAACACCCCCAAAGGCCAAATGGCGTTGAAATTTAAAGAGTTGGTTGAACAACGCTTACCGGGTGAATACAAAGTCAGTGTATACCCTAGCTCACAGTTATTTGGGGATAACAACGAGTTAGCAGCATTACTATTAAATGATGTGCAATTTGTAGCGCCTTCTCTCTCAAAATTTGAACGCTACACAAAACGTTTACAGATATTCGATCTGCCCTTTTTATTCAACGATATGGATGCAGTAAATCGCTTCCAGCAGGGTGAAGCGGGGCAAACATTATTAAACTCAATGACACGTAAAGGGATTGTCGGCTTAGGCTATTTACATAATGGTATGAAGCAATTCTCAGCCAATACTCCGCTTAAACAACCTTCTGATGCAAAAGGGTTAAAGTTCCGCGTGATGGCATCGGACGTATTAGCGGCTCAATTTGATGCGATTGGTGCGATTCCAGTAAAAAAACCGTTCTCGGAAGTATTTACCCTGCTACAAACCCGCGCTATCGATGGTCAAGAGAATACTTGGTCTAATACTTATTCACAAAAATTCTATGAAGTTCAAAGCCATATCACAGAGAGTAATCATGGTGTACTTGATTATATGGTTGTGACCTCAGATACCTTCTGGAAAGGATTACCCGCAGACAAACGTAAAATCATCAAAGAAGCCTTAGACGAGTCAATCGCATTAGGGAATAAGATTGCTGCCGAGAAAGATAACGAAGATAAACAATTAATCCTCGATTCTAAACGCTCACAGTTAGTGACATTAACACCAGCAGAACGTCAACAATGGGTAGATGTAATGAAACCTGTGTGGGCGAAATTCGAAGATCAAGTTGGCAAAGATATCATCGAAGCCGCCGTTGCTGCAAATAAACAATAATTAAAATAACCGCTTAACCTTAGTTGAGGTTAAGCGGTATTTGAGCGAGGGGAGTACAAACTGTGATATCGCGAATTTTTGGTTACTTTGAAATAGGTATGCTCAATTTACTTATTACCCTGATGACACTGCTTGTATTTACAGAGGTTGTAGCACGGTTTTTCTTTAATACCGGTTTTCTGTGGATCCAAGAACTGACATTAACCCTGTGTGGGTGGTTTGTGTTGTTTGGTATGTCCTACGGAGTCAAGGTTGGCGCACATATCGGTGTCGATGCCTTTGTAAAAAGCTTGCCGCCAAAGGCAAAAAAAATCACCTCCTTAATCACAACCTCAATCTGTTTAATTTATTGTGGATTGTTTTTAAAAGGCAGTTTTGAATATCTATCGCAGATGTATCACGTTGGTGTACCAATGGAAGACATCCATTTTCCAAGAGCATTACTCAATAATTTAGATCCTGATTTTGCTTGGAATACCCTAAGAATTGACGTGGATGATGGGGCTGTTCCCATTTGGTTATCCCAAAGTATTCTGTTGATTGGTTTTACTATGCTCACATGGCGTTTTCTAGAATTATTTATCGCCATTCTCCGCAACCAAGTCTCAGGCTTAAAATTTGCCGATGAAGCGAAAGAAAGTATGCATTTAATCGATGAAAGTGCGCAGCAAACTCACACAACGACAGATAACAAGGAGGTAAAATAATGGCCATTGCAACCCTATTTACCGCCCTACTCGTCTGTATGTTTTTAGGCATGCCTATCGCCATTGCGCTAGGTTTTTCCAGCATGCTCACCATTTTATTCTTCTCCAATGACTCTTTAGCCTCTATTGCCCTAAAACTCTATGAGTCGTCATCAGAGCATTACACGCTACTGGCCATTCCCTTCTTTATCCTATCATCAGCCTTTTTATCAACTGGTGGTGTAGCAAGGCGTATTATTGACTTTGCCATGGACAGTATTGGACATATCCGTGGTGGTCTCGCGATGGCATCGGTTATGGCCTGTATGCTGTTTGCTGCGGTTTCAGGATCATCCCCTGCAACCGTTGCCGCCATTGGTTCGATAGTGATCGTTGGTATGGTAAAAGCGGGTTATCCTGAAAAATTTGCAGCTGGTGTCATTACTACCTCAGGCACTCTTGGGATTTTGATCCCGCCATCAATTGTGATGTTAGTGTATGCGGCAGCGACTGAAGTATCAGCAGCAAGAATGTTTATGGCAGGTTTGATTCCTGGCTTATTAATGGGTTTACTACTCATGGTAGTCATCTATATCGTTGCCCGTTTTAAAAACCTACCATCACGCCCCTTCCCTGGCATTAAACAATTAGGACTTTCCAGTGCTAAGGCACTCGGTGGCTTAGCACTTATTCTGATAGTTTTAGGTTCCATTTACGGCGGTATTGCCAGTCCAACTGAAGCCTCTGCTGTGGCTTGTATGTATGCTTATTTGATTGCGGTATTTGGTTATCGTGATATTGGGCCGCTGAAAAATGTCGCATGGCGCAACTCAGGCGAAAGCCTACCGAATGCGATTGCCCGCAACCTATGGCATATGATATTGGGCTTAATAAAAACCCCCGTAGATACTGAAGTACGAAATGTGGTGCGTGATGGTGCTAAAGTCAGCATTATGCTGCTGTTTATTATTGCTAACGCAATGCTGTTTGCGCATGTACTTACAACAGAGCGTATACCCCATATAATCGCCGAATATATTGTCAGTATGGGTCTACCCGCTTGGGGCTTCCTGATTATCGTCAACTTGTTGCTACTCGCGGCAGGGAACTTTATGGAACCGTCTGCGATAGTATTAATTATGGCACCGATCCTCTTTCCAATTG
Organism: Shewanella sp. JNE2; assembly: GCF_023159115.1. Classification (NCBI taxonomy): domain Bacteria; kingdom Pseudomonadati; phylum Pseudomonadota; class Gammaproteobacteria; order Alteromonadales; family Shewanellaceae; genus Shewanella; species Shewanella sp. JNE2. The sequence continues at coordinate 2,849,463 of NZ_CP096169.1, forward strand.
CTACTCAGTTGGGAATTGACCCTATTCACTTAGGGATTATCATGGTGGTGAACATGGAAATAGGTATGCTAACGCCGCCTGTTGGACTCAACCTTTTTGTGACATCGGGGATTACTGGACGCAGTATTGGCTGGGTTATCCACTCCGTACTCCCATGGCTATTGTTGATGCTAGTCTTCTTAGCCTTTATTACCTATGTGCCACAAATATCCCTGTTTTTACCCGAGATGCTGGATAAGTTAAGGGGGTATTAGTAAAAGGTCTTCTCAAGGAGTCGATATTATTCCTTGATTATAGATAGTTTTTAAGCGAGCCTACTTAGGCTCGCTTTGTTTTAGGTTAAGTGATAATCAGGATCGCCCGCTATGCTCCCCATGACGCCAACAGCCAAAAAACGTCTCTTTTTGACGATAGTGCTACTCGCGGGATTATTCGCAATCCTAAAATTGACCTATTGGATTCATTTGCATCAAGGTAAAATTGAAATCCAAACCCAATCTGAACAACAATTAAAGGAACTCGTCAGTTTTTTGGATGGTGCGCTTTCACGCTATGAGAGTATCCCCCACGTGCTTTCGACCAACCCAATGCTGGCGCAGGTGCTCAACGATCAGCAGAATCCTCAAAAAGTCCAAGAGTTGAATCTCTATTTAGAAGAAATCCAGCATGTTACTGAAGCATCTGATATTTATCTTATTGATGCGCTGGGTATTGCTATTGCCGCCAGTAACTGGCAACAGAGTTTCTCATTTATTGGTAAAGATTATTCCTTCAGGCCCTATTATACCGATGCCATTTCAGGAAATTTAGGGCGCTATTATGCCGTCGGTACTAGCTCAGATAAACGTGGTTTTTACTTCTCTTACCCGATTTATCAGCAAGGTGGGAAAGGTATACTCGGCGCGATTGTGGTGAAAGTGAATATTGCCGATATAGAGCAACAGAGCACCAGTATTGCCATTGCGGGCCAGTATCAGTTTGTGATCAGCGATCCCGATGATATCGTTTTTATTTCCAGTATTGATGAATGGCGCCTCACCTCCTTAACGCCACTCACCCAAGCTAAACAATACGCGCTAAATGCTTCAAAACGCTACGCCGAACGGACTATTAGCGAACTATTAATCAAACCACATTATCAATATAGCGGCGAAAACTACGACCATATTTACCAAATTCGCACGGGTATAACCCAAGCTCAATATATGGATACCCACCACGAGATGACAAAAGCGGGTTGGCGAGTTCACATTCTAGCGCCTATGAAACCCTTACACGAATCCATGCCCGCTCTTATGCTACTTTCTGCTTCGATTTATCTGTTGCTTGCATTAGCACTTTTATTTAGTGCAGAGCGGCGACGTAATTTACAACGCATGCAACTGGCACAAAGTCTTCTTGAACAACGGGTTGAAGAACGTACACAAGATTTGCAACAAGCTAATGAACGCCTCAAAGATACTCAAGATGAACTTATTCAAGCGGCAAAGCTAACCGTTATCGGTAGCTTATCTGCCAGTATTAACCATGAACTTAATCAACCTTTGGCGGCATTGCGCAGTTATGCACAAAACACTCAGACGTTTCTTGCGAGGGATATGCAAGATAAGGCACAGGATAATCTTAAAATTATTATCGAACTCACCGACAGACTCGCCGATATTGTCGGCCAATTTAAAAGTTTTACTCGTAAAAGCCAAGGTACTGATAGTGCTACAGATATTAATCGCTGCATCACACAAGCCTTAACCATAGTTCAACCAGCTATCGATAAACAAGGCGTAGAATTGGATGTACAACTCCCCGATGGCAATTATCAGGTTTGGGGGGATAAAGTCAGATTACAGCAAGTGTTGGTCAACATTATGAGTAATGCGATTGTCGCTATGCAACAATCAATTAAACGCCGTCTGATTATCAGGGTAAGCAAACAAGATAAGTTTTGTATCAGCATTCAAGATACGGGCCCAGGTGTTCGCGAAAGCCAAATGGAAAAAATCTTTGAGCCCTATTTCACGACAAACGAGCGCCATGGTTTAGGATTAGGCCTATCAATTTCACAACGTATCATCGAGTCTATGCAAGGCCAGATTAATGTCGCCAATGCCGAAAATGGTGGGGCTATTTTTCAGATTATTTTACCGATTTATTTACTCGAGGAACGCCAGTCACTATGAATGCGCCCAATTCAATCCAAGACTATTCAGTACTTATCATCGATGATGAGCCACATATAGGCACCGTCTTAGTGCAATTGTTCGAACTAGAAGGTATTAAAGCCATCACTCGCACTGAACCTAAAGATATTGCCAAACTGCTTGATAAAGATTGGGCCGGAGTCGTGATCTCCGATGTGAATATGCCACAGCTTGATGGCATTAGTCTTATGCAACAAATTCGCCAGCAAGATCCTGATTTACCCGTAGTCCTACTCACAGGTTTTGGCGATATCGCTATGGCAGTTAATGCCTTAAAGCAAGGCGCTTACGATTTTCTCGAAAAACCCTTTAATAATGAACATATGCTTGATGTGGTTAAACGTGCCTTAGATAAACGCAGTTTGACCCTAGAAAACCGTAAACTAAAAAAAGAGCTAGAGAGCCAAAGCGTTCCCGGGCCACGTATTTTGGGGCACAGTGTTGGCATTAACCGTATGCGCCATATTATTGAACAAGTCATCAATACGCCTGCTGACGTATTGATTGAAGGAGAAACAGGCACAGGTAAAGAACTCGTTGCCCGTTATCTGCACGATCACAGCAACCGTAACCAAGCCAACTTTGTGGCCATTAACTGCGGCGCGATCCCTGAAAATCTTATCGAAAGTGAACTCTTTGGCGCCGAAGCTGGTGCCTTTACGGGGGTCGATAAAATGCGGGTGGGTAAGTTTGAATACGCTAATGGTGGCACACTGTTTTTGGATGAAATTGAAAGTACACCACTCTCGCTTCAAGTGAAACTACTCAGAGTGTTAGAAGATCGTAAAGTTGAACGCTTAGGTTCCAATAAAAGCATCAATTTAGATATACGTGTGATTGCCGCCACCAAAGTTGATTTAAAAAGCCTGTGTGATACTGGGGAGTTTCGTCAAGATTTACTCTACCGCTTGAATCTAGTGACGGTTCCCATTCCGCCACTAAGGGATCGACGTGAAGATATTCCCCTACTCTTTTTACATTTTGCGCGAGTCGCATCGGCTCGATATCACAAAGCACTTATCGCGTTAAATGCTGAGCAAAATGCCATACTCACCTCACACGACTGGCCGGGCAATGTACGTGAATTACGTAATCTGGCTGAACGCTATGTACTCCTCGGTGGAGAAGCCGCTTTTGCCGGTTCACTTGGCAATACACCAAGTCTGCACTCCAGCATGTCTTTACTGCAACGGGTCGAGTTTTTCGAGCGTGTACTGATTGAGGAAGCCTTAAGCCACAACAAAGGCAGTATCAAACTGACGATGGAACAGCTTGAACTCCCTCGCAAAACCTTATATGACAAGATGCGCAAATATGATTTAGACCGCAAGCAGTATGTAAATTCAGAGGACTAGGGAATATTGCGATTTCAACTGTTAAATCGCACCACAACTCAACTTAATAAAATCCCCACTTAGATTTATCTAAACGGGGATTTTATTAATAATCTCAAAAATACGTTTATTCAGCTACAACACACATGCCCTTTGGCGTTGTCACATAAGGTGACAAAATTGGCATCATTCCTTTCATTACTTGCAGTGGCAGTGCCGACGTAAAACTAAAATCATCGGATTTACTACCAGGCACAAAAGCGGTTAAAGTGCCAAAATATTTATCCCCTAAATAGAATACAAAGGTCGCGGTTCGGTTCATGGCTGTCGTCGCAACCTTTTTGCCCTGCTGCATTTGGGTCACAATACGGTTATCTCCCGTGCCAGTTTTTCCTCCAATCGCCAGCATAGCGCCTTGTTCATCAACAAAAAGGCCCTTTAAACGCCGTCCTGTACCATTTTGAACCACATTCGCCAACGCTGCTTTTAAAGCCTGTGCAACTTCATGGCGCATAACACGTTCACCTTGAAGGCTCTGATTTTGTAACATCACCTCGTAAGGAGTATCAACACCAAAATGCAATTGATTAATCCGCACGGTAGGCAACCTGTAGCCATCGTTTTGGATAATGCCCATCAATTCAGCAAGGGCTGCAGGTCTATCCCCAGAGCTACCAAGGGCCGAACCTAAAGATGGCACCATAGTCTCAAAGGGATAACCTAAACGCGCCCAACGCTGATGAATATCTAAGAAGGCCTCAACTTCTAACATCACTTGCACACGAACATCACGGGCATTTTTATGCCGAGTTCTAAATAACCAACGATAGACTTCTTGGCGCTGCTGCTGGCTGGCTTCTTTAACATCGTTCAAATTGGCATCGGGATGATGGTTAAGATATTTCAGCACCCATAGTTCTAACGGGTGTACGCGTGCAATATAGCCTTGATCAGGCAAATTATATTTATCAGGCCCGTATTTGTTATACAGATCTTTAATGCGCTTATCACTGTAGGTGGTTTGTGGCAGACGCTGCTGTAAAAATGCCTTAAACGACGCCATAGACTCATCGGGGAGCAAATAACGATATGCTGCCGTCAGTTGTTGTTCCGATTGGGATTGACCATCGAAGAACATGTCTAAACGCTCATTAGCCGCCACTTTCTTATATTTACGATAAAATTTAGTGACGAAGGTATTACCTTCCCTGTCAGCAAAAACCCGTAAATATTCTTCGCGACGAGGATCTTTGTCATTACGTAGCAACTGGGCCATATTGCCCTCATTTTGCATACTGCTACTGTAATTGACTATGTCGCGCATAAGGCGCACAAAGGGTAAATTGATTGAATCCTGCAAAGCTTGGTACAGTGTGGGTATTTTTAAATCTTCTGTTTTTTTAAAGTTATTAAATACATGCAAACCACCACCCGTAAAGAATTGCTCATTCGGTGAGGCTGAATATTCACGCTGCAGTGCCGCATCTAACATGCGATCAAGACGCCTATCAGGATTAACAATAAGGTAATCAATTGCCCAGCGGGTTAAATGATCCCGAGGCTCGATAATAATCGACTCTAATTCTATGCCATGTTTTTTGGAATATTTATCGTGGATCTCGGCAATGATCTCCAAATAAGTGGCCATAACCCGCAATTTAGCCGTAGAACCGAGTTCGAGCTTACTCCCCTCGTTAATATCGAAGGGTTGATCGGTACTATCAGTCTGAACCCTTACACGGTTAGCCGTATCAGTTCGCTCATATAAGGTAAAACTATAGAGCACATTCTGCAGTTGGTTAGGCTCAAGCAAACGCTCACCCAATAAGCCAACTTGCTCTGCCGTAGACGCTTGAGCAAGACTGCGTAAGTATTGACTCACTTGCTGCTGTAAATCACTATGCAAGCTGCTATTTACCGTGAGATCGAGTCTATCTAAATCGTAAAGCCCTACATTCAGCATCCCAGCAGTACGTATACGAATCGTATTAATGCCTTTATCGGCACCCGATTGCACATTACGTTGCGGTTTCGCCACTTTAAATTCAAGGCGTTGTGCTAACGCAGCATCACGTAGATTTCGGTCGATTAAATAATATTCTCCGAGCAAGCGAATATGACTATCAACCAGATTCTCTAAATCTTCATGCCCCTGTAATAGGTAATAGGACGGACGACGCTGGGCAATCATTAATGCAACCACTTGGCGGAATACTTGGCCGCGTTTTACCGCATTGGCTTTGATTTGCGGAGCCGACAACAGCTTATTAGCCGTATCAAAATCCGTCCCAAACCACGCCCATAAACCATCACCAATACCATGTACTTCACCGTGATTTGGTGCTGAGGATAGCGGAACTGTGTTCAAGTAATCCTGCACAATGCGCTTGCGAGCGGGTTCAGTATTTTCACCTTGCTGGTAAACTCGCACGCTGGCAGAGCCAATTTGCAATAATTTATCTTTAATACTTAAGGTTAAGCCCTGTGAAGAATGGCGAAACTTTTCAATTTGAGTCGCGAGAGTACTACCACCCGCCGTGGCAACATTAAAACCTAGCATTTCTGCGATTTGGCTAAATCCGGCGACCACAAAGCGTGGCCAATCTATCACTGGGTTTAGCTTATTTTCAGTGGTCCAAAGCTCTCGGTTTTCAATAAATAAGAGGGTATTCACAATCTCATTAGGGATCTTATCGTCATCCTGATAAACCCGCTTAGGATAGGTAAACTGATAAAGATCTGTATTGCGGCAATCAAGCAGTGTTAATCCCGATTGCGCCTTCTCATGGTAAGGAGGGAAAAACCCCAACTGGGTATACTCTTGTAACGCTGGCGAGAATGCCACCTGCCGCGTTATCTGAAAGTTTCGCTGCAATAATCTGTCAATATAGTTCGGTAACTTGCTATAGCCATGACGTTCATCAAAAGGACCATAACTTGGATAAATAACTGACTGCGTTGGCTCATTTTTTAATTCATAGGTGAGGGTTTTAGCATATTGATGGATAAATTTTGCTTGGTAGAAAGAAGTCTTCATTTCTTGGCCAATTAAAATGGCCAAGCATAAAATAAGGATAAAAAAGAGAAACCAAGCACGCCCCTTAGATCTAACCTTAGGCTGAGCCTTGGCTTTAGGCTCAGGTTGCGGTGGGCGAGGACGATAATTTTCGAACTGCATCTCTTGCGTAGAATTAGGCAAAACTGCTCCAAAAAATCATAAAGCGAGAACGTATTTTATTCACTATTAACCGCTTTTGGTAAAATCTAGGTACCTAAATATCGATCTTGTCTATTGTCTAATCTAATCCCAGATAAATTCACGAAAATGCTTGCGACACACTGATTCATAACGCTCATTACCACCGATAGCCACTTGCTCACCTTCACGCATCACTTTACCTTCATCATCAAGACGAACCACCATATTTGCTTTACGTCCACAATGACAAATCGTCTTTAACTCGACTAACTTATCGGCCCAAGCCAACAAATAATGACTACCACTAAAAAGTTCACCTTGAAAGTCTGTTCGCAGCCCATAGCACAACACGGGAATATCTAGCTTATCAACAACATAAGTCAACTGTTTTACTTGTTCTTTACTTAAGAACTGGCATTCGTCCAATAAAACACAACTTAATGGCGTAACTTGATGCACGGCTTGTATCATTTCAGTCAGATTATCTTGGCTACTAAAAACCTGTGCATCCGTTTCAATACCAATACGGGAGGCCACTTTACCTTTGCCATATCTATCATCAATAGAGGCTGTCATCACTAAGGTATGCATACCACGTTCGCGATAATTATAAGAAGATTGCAATAATGACGTGGATTTGCCCGCATTCATTGACGAATAGTAAAAATACAGTTGTGCCAAAACTTATACCCTTTAAAAACATTATCTCTTACGTGTCAATCACCAGAGCAAAATTGCATATTAGTTTAACATTGCCTCCCCCATCAAAACACTATCCTTATCTAAGCTTTTATGACGAATTAAGATAATCGCACTAAATTACATCCAAATCTGAAATTTCGCTCCCCTGCATCATCATTTCTACTCACGCTAATTTAAGTCTCACTAAACAAGATGTAATGCAAATGTAAATAGCCAGCAAATTGTTAAAATAACCTTAACCCAAGATTAAATACTGTTTTATCAGGAAAAAGTGATGGATGCTAAATACCAAAATTGAGACCTACCTCTAAAGAAATAGTCATAAATGCGGTAAGGCTCAAAAAAACAACAAACAATTAACAGTAATATTCCCTTTGAGACAATAAGTGCTCAATTTTAAAAAAATAAAAGTATTCGATAGCTTGCAAATTAAAATCAGCGGTTAAAAGCACTAATCTCCCCTGCAAACTTAGTGCTGCAATCCGTCCTTTATTCGCATATTGGATCAATTGGAGATTATGATGAGAATTTTCACCTCTAAAAAACTGGCATATGTTGTTGCCTTAGCCTTAACCGGCGCCCTTGTTGGCTGTGGGGATGATGGTAAGGATGGTGCCCCTGGCACGCCAGGCACACCAGGGATCCCAGGAACACCCGGCACTCCAGGAACCCCTGGTGAACCTGGTAAACCATGGACACCAGCGCCAGTAACCAAATCGACCGAAACCAATGTCAAAGTAATTGGCTACAGCTTTGCTGAAGGCAGTATTAGTTACGAGTTCGAAATTACAGATGAAAACAATAGCCCAATCAATGGACTGTTAAATGTTCAAGCCAAAGTGGCTGCATTAACCGACAAAGGTTTTATCACCAACCGCGATGAAACCGATAAAAACGGTGTTGCTGACAATGTTCATGTGGGTGGTGCAGTAACTCAAGCAACTGCAGGTGCTGAATTAACCGCTTTAGCTGATGGTCACTACCAGTTTAAAGTACCAATGAAAGGGGTAAACCCAGCCACTGAAGGTATCGTTTGGTTACGTGTCGGTGGAAACGATGGCATTGCAACGTCTAAACCTTTAGTCGTTAACAAACCAGAAGGCACACATTCAACCACGACCGATAGCTGCTACTCTTGCCATATCGATTACTCCACTAGCCCACGTCGTCATGCAAGCTATGTTGCGAGCGGAATGGACAGCGAAGTGACTTTCGTAGAAGGCTGTTTAGTCTGTCACGGTTCTGTCAGCCGCACCGTTGTCAATGCTGAAGGATTCTCTACTGGTAGCTACGCGACTAACACACTCTCCAAAATTGGTCATATCAATCACCAGAAATTTACTAAAGATTTCAGCGTGATGAACTGTACTTCTTGCCACGTTGAAGCGCCTAACAATATCAACGTGTCTGGCCCAGGTTGTATTGACTGCCACAACAGTGGTGGTGTACCAGGCGTTGTAATCCCAAGCAATGGTGCGGATTTACGCATTATGCACGAAAGCAAAGCGGGTATAACAGAACGTCAAGCCATTCGTGCTAAGTACAAATTGGAATTATCAACTCCTGTTAAAGTAGATGATATTTCGACTAAAACTGACCACTATGCACCAACAGGTGCTGCGGCCGCAGTAGCCGCACCAGGCTTCTGTACTACATTAACGGTTAAAGATGTTGATGGTAACATCTTCAACATTAAAGATAACTTCAACTACTCAAAACCCCCAGTGTTTAATGCCGCGAAACCAATCGTCTATGCAGGTGCCTATTTACATTCCTATGAAAATGGCAGCTTAGTGGGACGCCCAGGTAACCGCACTAACTACTACTATGGTTACAACACTGATGGTACTAAAAATATCTGTCACTTACTGACTGATATCACCGCAGTGAATGCTAACTATGTCTACTCAGCTCGCGTCACATTCAGTACCGCTGGTTGGATGGAGTATGATGGTAAAGCGCGTTATCAAAGCAATGGCAACCTAAGAGCTAACGGATATGATGGCGCCATGGGCGTATCTTTCACCGCTTACTCTGACGTTGTTAACCCAACGACTGGTGCAAAAGTCTCAGCCTTTGGCCGCCGCTCAGTGGTTAGCGATAACAGTTGTACCACTTGCCACAACGATGGAACTGCCTTCCACAAAAATGGTGCCTTCGATGAAGGTGGTAAGGCTTGTATCGCTTGCCATGATAACGGTATGGAACGTACTACAGCAGCCTTAGGTGCTGGTTTTGGTCCTATGGTACACAGCTGGCACTGGGGTAATGGTGCTAAAGTGGGTGAAGTCAAAGCCGATGGCACTCAAGCAAAAACCGCTAACGGTGCAGGCGCAATTGAAGCCTCTACTAGCTGTGTAGCCTGTCACACTAAAGCCATTGATTTAAGCAAAGTGCCAAATCAATACATCGCTGAACCGGGTGGTAATATGACAAGCCCTGTCACCGCAAACTGTTATGCCTGCCACACTAGCGATTCTGCTAAGGCGCATATGGCAACTAACGGTGGTGAAATCAGCGTACCAAAAGTGGCTGACTGGTTTAAACAACCAACCTCTGAATCTTGTGCAGTATGTCATGACACAGGTAGAAGTTATGGTATTGATAAATACCACAAGTTTACTCGCTAATTAATCATCCATCATCGCGTGATTAAGCAGTAAGTAAAAAGCGGTACCTATTTTCCCTGCAAGGAAATAGCTCAAGGAGTCTCGCTAGCGCGAGGCTCCTTTTTTATGGCAAGATAGCCGGGCACAAACATTTTCAGACCTATTTAAGTTATTAAGGTTAGAGTCCTAAAAAAACAACAAATTCTAAGGAAGTCATTTAAATGCGTAAAAGTTTTATTGCCATAGCCATCGGCGCCACGCTCACCGCCGGATTAATGGCAGGTTGCAGCAACACAGAAAACGCTGCACCTAATGCTGTTTCAATACCGGTCCAAAATCCATTGCTACAAGCCAGTACACTGCAATATCAAGCTCCCGACTTTAACCTCATCAAAGATGAACATTTTAAACCCGCACTCGAGCAAGGTATTGCCGAGCAATATCAAGAAATTCTGGCTATCGCCAATAATCCTGCGGCCCCCACCTTTGAGAACACCATTGTTGCGATGGAAAAAAGCGGCGCGCTACTGAATCGTGCCTCAAGCGTGTTTTATAACTTAGCTGGCTCAAACAGCAATCCTGAGCTACGTAAAATCCAAGGGGAAATGGCCCCTAAGATGGCTGCCCACTCGGATAATATCAATTTAAATCCCGCCTTATTTGCCCGTATCGAAGCCATTTATAATGACCGCACCAACCTAGGTTTAACACCTGAGGCTCAACGCTTAGTTGAGGTTTACCACCAACGCTTTATCATGGCGGGTGCAAAACTCACTGACGAACAAAAAGTCAAAATCCGTGCATTAAATGAAGAGCAATCAACCTTAACAAACGAATTCTCTCAGCGTTTACTGCGCTTAACAAAAGAAATCGCTATCGTTGTTGATTCAAAAGATGAACTGGTAGGTTTAACCGACAGTGAAATTACTTCAGCCGCCAACGATGCCAAAGCCGCAGGACACGATGGCAAGTACCTTATCAATATCACCAACACAACACGCCAGCCGATACTCGCCTCATTGGAAAATCGTGAGCTACGCCAACGTATTTGGGAAGCCTCCGCTAACCGCGGTTTAACGGGGGAAAATGAAACAGCATCATTAGTCTCGCGTTTAGCACAACTTCGCGCCGAACGAGCGGCTCTTTTAGGATATGAAAACTGGGCAACCTATCGCTTAGCACCACAAATGGCTAAAACGCCTGAAGCGGTTTACAGCATGTTTGGCTCTATGGTGCCCGCGGTAGTTGCCAACACTCAAAAAGAAGCGGCTGATATTCAAGCTATGATCACTAAAACCGGTGGTAAGTTTGAACTTGCTCCTTGGGATTGGGAATTTTACGCTGAAAAAGTGCGCCAAGAAAAATACGCGCTTGATGCCAACAGTGTTCGTCCTTACTTTGAGTTTAACCGTGTACTAGAAGACGGGGTGTTCTATACACTTAAAGAACTTTATGGTGTCACCCTAAAACCACGCCCAGACTTACCTGTGTACCATCCCGATGTGAAAGCCTATGAAATGTTTGATGCCGATGGCTCAAGCATGGCGATTTTCTATGCTGACTATTTTGCCCGCGAAGGTAAACGTGGTGGCGCATGGATGAGTTCATTTGTGGGTCAATCTTTCTTAGAAGGCACGAAACCTGTTGTCGTCAATGTGATGAACATTAAAAAGGCACCGGAGGGCGAGCCAACCTTCGTTAGCTATAACGAAGTCACAACCATGTTCCATGAAATGGGTCACGGTACCCATGGCATGTTCTCAAAGGTAACTTATCCAAGCCTCGCTGGCACCTCAGTTTCCCGTGATTTTGTGGAATTCCCATCCACATTTGAAGAAGATTGGGCAGCCCATCCTAAAGTGTTAGCTAACTATGCTAAGCACTATGAAACCGGTAAGCCCATCCCTGATGAACTACTGCAAAAGTTACTGAAATCAGGCAGCTTTAACCAAGGTTTTGATACCTTAGAATATATGGCTGCCGCATTAGTGGATATGGAGTGGCATTCATTAAGCCCTGACACGCCGCTGCAAGATGTCGCCACCTTTGAAGCTAATGCGCTTAAAAAACACGGCTTAAACATTAGCGCCGTGCCACCACGCTATAAGTCAACCTATTTTGCCCACGCCTTCCCCGGCGGTTACTCGGCAAGTTATTATGCTTATATGTGGAGTGAAATTTTAGCAGCAGATGCCTTCGCCTATGTACAAACTCAAGGCGGACTCAATCGAGAGATTGGCATGAAGTATCGTAAAACGATCCGTGAAGTGGGTAACAGTGTGCCACCAATGGAGGCCTATAAAAACTTCCGAGGTCAAGAGCCCACTACTGAGGGTTTACTTAATCGCCGTGGTTTAAATAGCGCCAATAAATAAAACGAACATCAGATCCATAAAAAATCAGCCAGCAATTGCTGGCTGATTTTTATATCCAAACACACTTAGTCCTATTTCACTGCACCTGTTGATTTTATTCTCAGCCAAATAACACTCATCACCAACAACACACTACAGGTCACTAAACCTGCACTGACCGACTCTGTAAACCCGAGTACCAAATAACCCACCAAGCTGATAAACGCTACTATCAAGGCATATGGTAACTGAGTGACTACATGGTCTATATGGTGACAACTCGCGCCAGTTGACGACAAAATTGTGGTATCTGAGATAGGTGAACAATGATCGCCAAATACCGCACCCGCTAAAACAGAGGCCAACATAGGTAACATCATCCCAGTATGGCTGCCCATCGCCATATCGGCTGCAATCGGCAACATAATACCAAAAGTTCCCCAACTCGTGCCCGTAGAAAACGCCGTTAATCCCGCCAGAATAAACATAAGCGCAGGTAAGAAAGCAAAAGGAATATTACCCGTCGCTAAACTCGCCATAAACTTACCAGTTTCGAGTTGGCCAATAATCCCTGCAATTGTCCATGCAAATAACAAAATATAAATCGCGGGTAGCATAGAACGTGCGCCCTGCACTACACCTTTTACAATCATCGACTTTTCGACTCCTTGTACCACGTTAACCACTAAAGCCACGGCTAACCCGAACAGGGAACCCAAAAATAATGATGAACTCACATCCGTTTTTTCAAAAGCTGAAATAAGACTAAACTCAATGCCTTCAGCGGCGAGCACTTGAGCACCGCTGCTAATCATAAAATATAAGGTTGCAAATACCAGCACAGTGATCGGCAGGAATAAGCCTAAAATTTTACCCGTTTCAGCCTCGGGTAAATCCGCGTTCGCTCCGGGGGGTAATCCTTTTGTTTCATCGTATAAATTCCCCCGTTGGGCATTTAACTCATGTTCACGCATTGGCCCAATATCGAGTCCCATAAACGCAACACAAAGTAATAATAACAAAGAGAAGATAGCGTAGAAGTTCATTGGTATCATTTGGACAAATACGCTCAAATGTCCAGAGTCTGCAAAACCATGAGCCGTTAAAATACCGCCAATTAAGGCAATAATATAAGCTCCCCAGCTAGATACTGGTGAAATAACACAAACGGGCGCCGCCGTTGAATCCAATAAATACGCTAACTTAGCGCGAGAAATATAATAGCGATCTGTGACGGGTTTTGCGACAGAACCCACAACTAAGCTATTGAAATAATCGTCAATAAAAACAACACAACCTAAAAACATGGTGAGTAGTTTTGCATCACGCTTATTACGAATATGCAAACGAGCCCAATCGGCGAATGCGCGGGCACTACCACTAACAGTAATTAATGCGGTGATCATTCCTAAAACGATTAAAAAACCAAGAATATATAAATTCCACGTATTAGCAGCGTCATCAGCCCAAAAAAGACCTTTTACACTACTGAACAAAAAGGCTCCACTGGCAACAGGCGAGTATTGGTTAAGCAATAACGCTCCAATGACAATTCCTAATCCAAGGGAAAGTAGAACTCGGCGAGTAAAAATCGCCAATACAATCGCTACCGCAGGCGGCAGCAAAGAAAGTGCCGAATCGGCATAACTCATAACAGTCATTGATTATTTCTTCGTCAAAAATACGAATGGAGGGCGACTGAACTGGTGGGAAAAGGCAATAGATACCCAAGATCACCTGTCCTATCAGTAGCGCTCCATAGTAACTATTTCCAATATCCGTATTAGAAAATACTATGGCAGTGCTGCACCTATTCGGTACAACCCCAGCAGTTGATTGTGATAAATCAAACCACTTCGGCACCAAATCCTTTCGTAATCGATCATCGGAATCACCCTACTGATCACTACTGATATTTGGCGCGCCTCTACTTCTAAGAACGCCCATTCACGGGCGTGAGGCACATAAAAACATAAGCGGCTAAGCAGATGCTACCGCAAAGCCGCTTACTGTGACCGATGTCACAGATAAAATCAACTTAGACTTGCAATCAACTCCGGAACAGCCTCAAACAAATCCGCTTCGAGGCCATAATCGGCGACTTGGAATATCGGTGCTTCAGGATCTTTATTGATAGCAACGATGACTTTAGCGTCTTTCATCCCCGCTAAATGCTGGATTGCCCCCGAAATACCGACAGCAATATAGAGATTGGGGGCGACAATTTTACCCGTCTGACCCACTTGCAAATCATTAGGCACAAAACCCGCATCAACCGCTGCTCGCGAGGCTCCCACTGCGGCGCCAAGTTTGTCCGCTAATTGCTCTAGCATGCCGAAGTTTTCACCACTGCCCATGCCTCGACCACCTGATACAATAATGCCAGCATTACCTAGTTCGGGACGTGCTGACACCGTAAGTGATTGAGAAACAAATTGCGTCTTTGCTTCAAATACTTTATCAAGCGGAGTCACGACAACGCTATTCCCTTCTGGCACAGCATCAAATGCACTAGCGCGCACTGTCATGACTTTAATCGCATCATGGCTCTGTACTGTAGCTAAAGCACTACCTGCATAAACAGGGCGCACAAACGTATCAGCACTCACCACAGCAATCACTTCAGAAATTTGTGCAACATCTAAAAGCGCTGCAACACGTGGCAGAGTGTCTTTGCCCATACTCGATGCGGCAGACAGAATATGACCATATTGAGGGGATAAATCCACTAGCACCTTGGCTACATTTTCCGCTAAATGCGCTTCATAGGCGCTGGCATCGGCCACTAACACTTGGCTTACACCTTGTAGCGCCTGTGCAGCTTGCACTACCGCACCACATTGATGGCCCACGACAAGTACATGGACTTCATCACCTATTGCCCGTGCTGCGCTAACAACCTTAGCTGTGTCGAGTTTCAACGCCGCATTATCATGTTCAGCTAATACTAAAATGGCCATTTAGATCACCTTCGCTTCATTTTTTAACTTTTCGACTAGCTCAGCTACCGACGCTACCATGATGCCCGCTTTGCGTTCTGCAGGAGGCGTGACCTTTACTACGGTTTGGTGATTTTTTAACGTCACGCCTAGATCTGCTACCGTTATCACATCCAATGGCTTACGTTTAGCTTTCATTATGTTGGGTAAAGAAGCATAACGAGGTTCATTCAATCTTAAATCGGCGGTAACCACTGCGGGTAAGGGTAAATTCAGCGTCTGCATACCACCATCAATCTCGCGGGTGACTTGTACTGTATTCGCTTCTAATTTGATTTCTGAAGCAAAGGTCGCCTGTGGCATATCCATTAACGCGGCAAACATTTGGCCAGTTTGATTATTATCACCATCAATGGACTGTTTGCCAAAAATCACTAATTCCGCTTGCTCTCTTTCCTGTACAGCTTTAAGTAGCTTAGCAATTGAAAGGGGCACTAAATCATCTTCAGTATCGATATGAATGGCTCTGTCTGCACCGAGTGCTAATGCAGTACGTAGCTGTTCTTGTACGGCTTTATTGCCAATACTGACAACAACCACTTCTGTAGCACTACCCGATTCTTTTAACCGAACCGCTTCTTCTACTGCGATCTCACAAAAAGGGTTCAACGCCATTTTTAGGTTTGCGGTATCAACGCTTGTGTTGTCAGCTTTTACCCTGACCTTCACATTGGCATCAACTACACGCTTAACAGGCACCAATACTTTCATAGGGTTTCCTTCCTACACTTTCATGTACATGGACAAAACATTGGCAATAACCAATGCAGGATAGAGCAACTTTACGTGCTGTTGACGTTAACGTCAATCGAACTCAAACGACTGTTTGCATTTTTTGATACTGTGTTACTGGCCACTTTTTTGAACAGCTATTAGCGATATATCGAAAAGTTCAAAATTTAAATAATATTTAATTTCGATTTATTGCATAATTTTATTTGATTCGAGCTATATTAGTTTCTATCATTTAGCGGTTGTTCACCATTATCCTGTATTAAAAATTAAAGTGGGACGAAAATAGATATGAGCGATTTTTTAGAAATATTAACTCACGGACGTCGTTTTAAAGCTGCAGTAAAAGATCTCAGCATTGAAGAACTACGAGATTTAGCCTCAAAGCTAGATAAAATTTTATCTGAGCGTGAATCAATGGCTGAAGAAGAACAGCAAATGATTGCTGCTCGTAATGCTAAGATTGAAGAAATCCGTCAACAAATGGAAGCGGTAGGCTTATCCATTGATGATCTTGGCGGTGTCGCAGTTAAAGCTCCAAGCAAAAAGCGTCCACCTCGCCCAGCGAAATATCAAATTGAAGTTGACGGTGAAATGATCCAGTGGACAGGCCAAGGCCGCATGCCAACCGTATTTAAGAACGAAGTCAACAAAGGCCGTTCTATGGATGATTTCTTAATCTAATCCATACAAACTCGCAGTAAAAAGGACTATCCTCATTAGTACTGCTGAGTAACATAAAAAGCTCGCTGTTTAGCGAGCTTTTTTATATCTCGAATGTGGTAAGAAACACGCTCTACCTTATCTAAGTAATCACTAAAATTACGTTACAATTCAACCTTAGTATTTACAATCGCTTTCAGTTACTCTTTATCACCACCCTCTAAAAAATTAATAAAAATGCAGATAAACAATAAGTTAATACTAAGCTCCTGCATGATAAGCAGCTTAGTATCCCAAACAATATTCGCTGCGCCCAACCCTGTAACGCCTGTAAATAAGTTAACAGCATTGACCCACGCAGAATTAATTATTTCCCCAGATAAACGACTCAGCAATGCAACGCTATTAATTGAAAATAATAGAATTAAAGCGGTAATTGAGCAGGGAGAGATCCCCGCAGCAGCTTTACAAATTGATCTAACGGGTTACACCATTTATCCCGGATTTATCGATCCCTTTACCGACTATGGTATTGAATTTGAATATCCAAAACTGGGACTGACACGCCCTGTTTATGATATTAAACGTATCGGTGGTAATGCCGAAAATGGCGCCATTCATTCTGAAAAAGAATGGGTTAATTATGTTTATCCAAATAAAGAACGCGCTAAAGACTGGATTAATAATGGTTTTACCAGCGTACAAACAAGCAAACTCGATGGTATTTTTCGCGGTACAGGTGTCAGTCTTTCTTTAGCTGACAAAACGGCTAACGAAGTCATTTACCGCGCCCGCAGCCAACCTTTTATGGCATTTGATAAAGGCAGTTCAGAACAAGATTATCCCAGTTCATTAATGGGCAGTATTGCGCTCATTAGGCAAACGTTTGCCGATGCCAACTGGTATAACCAAAATAAAAACAAATCAGCAAATGGCACAACAAATAGTCAAATCGAATTTAATATTGCCTTTGAACGGCTCGATAAGTTAGCTGAGAAACCCATCGTCTTTGAAACCAAAAATCTTAATGATTTATTACGTGCCGCTAATTTACTTAAAGAGCATAACCTCTCTGGTTACTTACTGGGGAATGGCCAGGAATATGCGCGGATCAATGAATTGAAGGCGTTAAATTATCCTCTGATTCTCCCCTTAAACTATCCTCAAGCCCCAGAAGTGACAACAGATGATGCAGAACGCGAAGTATCCCTTGCAGAATTAAGGCACTGGGAACGGGCATCAACAAACCCCAATGTTGTTGCTAAAGCTGAATTGCCCTTCGCATTCACCCAATATGGGATTAAAAGCGATGCATTCTGGCCCCGCCTACGTCAAGCCATCGCCCAAGGATTAACCGAAGAAAAAGCCCTCGCAGCACTTACAACTCAAGCTGCCGAAATGATAGGCACTGCCGAGTTAACGGGTAAACTCGCTCCCGGCTATATGGCTGACTTTGTTGTGACAAAAGGTAATATCTTTAAAGATGGCCAGATCTACAGTGTTTGGTTGCAAGGTCAGGAGCAAAGTCTGCGCTCACTTCCCCAAGCACGATTACTGGGGGATTACCAATTAAGCTTCAATAACCTCACGCTAGATTTATCGCTACATGATGAAAGTAAAAGTGATAAACCCAACATCCAAGGCAGCTTAAGCAGTGGCGAACAAAGTATCTCACTCACTCAACTTAAGTTAGATGATAACGGGAGATTGAGCTTTACTGCCAATTTGAGCGCCGCAGGCATTAACGGCCTTAGCCGCTTTACGCTGTGGATGGCCGATGACGGCATTCAAGGTCGTATGGTCGATGCAAAAAGTCGCACTACAAATGTTGCCGGTATCGCTATGACTCAAACTGCAAAGCTCAAAAGTACAGACCAAGCAAGCAATCGAGCTCCCAAGAATGAAGCCAACACGAGCCTAGTGAGTCACCTCACCTTCCCTAACGTCGCTTACGGACTGAGCGAAGCACCTAAGGTGGAGAAACTACATATCAAGAATGCCACCCTGTGGACATCGGATAAGCAAGGCATTCTCGAACATGCTGATCTCTTGATGGCCAATGGTCGTATCGAAAAAGTGGGCCAACAGCTAAGCACACCTTCAGGCTATCAAGTGCTCGATGCTACGGGTAAACACCTTACGGCGGGTATTATCGATGAGCATTCCCATATTGCTATTAATGGCGGCACTAACGAAGGCACCGATGCCGTGACTTCAGAAGTGCGCATTGGCGATATCATTAATCCCGAAGATATCTCAATCTACCGCGCTTTAGCGGGCGGCGTCACCAGTGCACAACTCCTCCATGGCAGTGCTAACCCTATTGGCGGCCAATCGCAACTGATCAAAATGAAATGGGGCGAGCCAGCCGAACAACTTAAGTTCGCTAATGCGCCAGCCAGTATCAAGTTAGCTTTAGGTGAGAATGTTAAACAAAGCAACTGGGGAGAAAAGTTTGTGCAGCGTTTTCCGCAAACGCGTATGGGCGTTAAAGCATTATTCGAAGAAACTTTCGATGCCGCCCTTACCTATGAGAAAGCCTTAAAAGCCTATAACGAGCTGCGTTCAAGCGATAAGAAAAACACCATTGCCCCACGTCCGAGTTACCGTCTTCAAGCGGTAGCCGAGGTATTAAAACAGCAACGCGATGTGCATATTCACTCCTATGTACAATCTGAAATTCTGATGTTTCTACGTTTAGCCGAGGCTTATCGCTTTAAGGTACAAACCTTTACCCATGTGCTCGAAGGTTACAAAGTGGCGAGTGAGCTAGCGGCTCACGGTGCTGGAGCATCCACCTTTGCCGATTGGTGGGCGTATAAATTCGAAGTGTATGACGCCATTCCCCAAAATGCTTGTCTGATGTTAAACAAGGGCGTGACCACCAGCATTAACTCCGATGATTATGAAATGCAGCGCAGGCTTAACCAAGAAGCCGCCAAATCAATGATGTATTGTGATATGTCAAAGGAGGATGCTTGGAACATGGTCACCATCAATCCGGCTAAGCAATTGAGAGTCGATGAATTTGTAGGCTCACTTACCCCAGGAAAAATGGCTGATGTCGTCCTGTGGAACGCTGAACCTCTATCCATTTACGCGAAAGTAACCCATGCATGGGTGGAGGGTAAGCGCTATTTTGACCGCGACCAAGATCAACTTGCCCAGCAAACTGTGGTGAAAGAGCGCGCCGCACTTATCCAAAAAATTCTCAACAGTGATGATACAGCGAAAGCAGGTGAAAAAATCACACCGTTAAACGAGCCACAATGGCACTGCGATACCCACTATCAGGCATGGGGCCACAATCATCAGGGAGCACACTAATGCAATATTTACCAACGACACTCCTGCTTGCAAGCTTAATGGTGGCAATGCCAATCATTGCTAACGATATAGTCCCTGCTCCTAAGCAAGTGCGTAACGTGCTGATAAAAAATGCCACTGTGCACACAGTTAGCCAAGGTGTACTGAGTAATACTGACGTTTTAATTGAAAACGGCAAAATTACCGCCGTAGGAACACAGTTAAACTCAACGCCTACAACAGCAGAAATTAACGACACTCATATTATCGATGCTAGCGGAAAACACTTATATCCCGGCCTGATTGCCCTCGATACAAGCCTTGGTTTAGTAGAAATAGATATGAGTCGCCCAACGGTAGATAAAGCTGAAGTGGGAAATATCAATCCACATATCAGTGCCGCCAGCGCTTATAATCCAGACTCAGAACTGCTCCCAACAATTCGCTACAACGGCATTACACATGCCCAAATCGTCCCGAGTGGTGAGGGTTTAGCGGGGCAATCAGTCGTTGTCAACCTCGACGCTTGGACGATTGAAGATGCGCTCATCCCCAGTACAGCACAATTCCATGTCTATTGGCCACAAATTAAACGTATGCCAGAAGATGATAAGGAAAAAATTAAGGCCATAGAGAAAAATCAACAGGCGATTGCTCAACTCAATATCGCCTTTGAAGATGGCTACCGTTACTTCTTAAGTGAGCAAGCTATAAGTAAAGATAAGAAAAATAAGACTGCTACAACTTATAACCTACGCTGGCAGGCGATGTTGCCGCTATATCAAGGCAAAGCCACACTCTTTGCCCATGCTGATAGCGCAGAACAAATTGAACAAATCATTGCCCTGACTAAAAAATACCAATTCAAGCTGGTGATTGTCGGTGGATATGATGCATGGCGTTTAGCCTCAAGCCTGAAGGAAATTAAAGCAGGAGTGATTTACCCACACACCTTCAGCTTGCCTAAACGTAAAGATGAACCCGTCGATTTACCCTTTAGCATTCCATCTTTGCTCACTGATGCGGATATCCCCTTCGCTCTCGGGTTCTCATCGGATTGGAATAGCCGAAATCTCCCCTATGCAGCAGGTTACAGTGCGGCCTATGGTTTAACACCTGATCAAGCGCTTAAATCCATCACCTTAGATGCCGCAAAGCTATTAGGTATAGTGGATTTAGGGGCTATCGCTGTGGGATACCGAGGCAGTGTGGTACTTTCAGCGGGAGATATTCTCGACCCTATGACCAACAAGATCGAGGCAATGTGGATTGACGGTCGGCAGATAGATTTGAATAATCGTCATCAGCAGCTTTATCAAAAGTACCTTAAGCGGTAGAATTTGCTCAGATAAATAATATCGTATCGCGCAGTCCATTGGGCTGCGCCATTTTTCCTCAACCTCAGGTCAAACCATGAAAATCATCCTCTCAAGTGCATTAGTGTTACTGCTCAGTGCCTGTGCAAGCGATTACCGTTTTAACAGTAATTTAGATACAGAGGCGATTAATGACTATTTCAAGGCATCCGATGTTACCCTCTACGAAGGTGATTCCCTGCCTAAAGGCCATTATGAATTAAAAGGTTTAGTGCAAGGTGAATCTTGCCAAGCCGATATTAATGCCGTGCCAGCATCCCTAGCCGATGCCAGAACCCAAGCTCGCCGAAGTGCGGCGGATAAAGGCGCAAACGGTATTATCATCAAGCAATGTGTCATGTTTGAAGAAGCTGCTCAAGGTTGTATTAGCCGCGCACTATGCGTAGGCCAAGCGATTAAGACTGCCACAACCGAGTAGTACTTACGGGTGTTAAACGTACAGCTTGTAACGATCTGAGATTGCCCATATCAACCGCTTGATGATTAATCCTTAACAAAAGGCATTTAATCACAAATTTAAGCGGTTGTTATATTTCTCTTTTAGGTAATTTTCTGCATGACATTTACCAACCAAATTGTCGCCATAGCGACATGCCGTACACCTTATAAACAAAAGTTTGGTATTCCAAGACAGCCCGGACTCGTTGAAGCTCGCGGCTATGTCGAACTCGAACCTCATGTGAATCATCTCGATGCGGTGCGTGGCATAGAGCAATATTCCCACCTTTGGTTGTTGTTTTGCTTCCATGAAAATCTCGCCCAAGGCTGGAAAACCACAGTTCGGCCACCCCGTTTAGGTGGTAATGAAAAACTCGGCGTGTTTGCCACTCGTTCCACTTTTAGGCCTAATGGCATTGGTCAGTCGGTTGTTAAACTCCACGGAGTAGTGCAGCGTAAGGGCAAAGTGTGCCTTGAAATTTCGGGTATGGATCTTGTCGATGGCACGCCGATAATTGATATTAAGCCCTATATTCCCTTCTCAGATTCGATTATGAATGCAGTGGGCGGTATCGCCCAAGAAGCGCCTAAACTGATTAGCGTAGTGTTTTCCGATCTCGCAACGACCCAGATTGATACCTATGGCAAACAGGACGCTTATACTGATTTAGCGATACTTATCCGCGGCGTATTGGGGCAAGATCCTCGCCCTGCATATAAAAAAGCCAAGGATGACCCTAAGTTATACCAAGTCGCTTTATATGATTTAGATATCTTCTGGCAGATGGCGGTCGATGACGATGATCGGGAATACATTCAAGTGCTCGAACTCAAACCAGGGAAATGTGGCTAAATGTCTGCGCCAACGCCTACATCAAAACCTGATTATCAAAGCCAACATAAAAAGCGCCTGTCTTGGATGCCTTGGCTGTATTTTTCATTAAAAGAAAAACACTTAGTCTGGGCAAAGCCTTGGCAAGATCAAGTACAAGCGGCTCTTTGTGCCCTCGAAACAGTCACCATAGGTGATAACTGTTTTATTGCCCCCGAGGCACAGTTATTTGCCGAACCAAATCGCGACATCAACATCGGCGATCGCTGCATGATTGCCGCCGAGTGTTTTTTACATGGGCCTATCACTTTAGGGAATGAAGTCGCGATTAATCATGGCTGCTCCTTCGATGGTGGTCGAGTGGGAATTCAGATTGGTGACCAAACGCGCATTGCCAACAATGTCACCATCTATGCCTTTAACCACGGCATGGCACCAGATACACCTATATATCAACAAGCCGCCAACTCCAAAGGCATTGTTATAGGTAAAGATGTCTGGATTGGCGCGCAGGCTGGGATAGTCGATGGTGTCACCATTGGCGATCACGCCGTGGTCGGAATGGGCAGCATCGTGACTAAAAATGTGCCCGACTGGGCTATTGTTGCTGGCAATCCTGCACGCGTGATTGGCGATAGGCGGGATAAGTAAGCAGAAACGAGAATCTTGATACTAGCAGCGCTCTTCCTCCGTTATCCGTTATCCGTTATCCGTTATCCGTTATCCGTTATCCGTTATCCGTTATCCGTTATCCGTTATCCGTTATCCAGCATCAAAAAATGCCATTTATCTGTCAGCTAACTGAATTTAACCTAAATCCCTAGGTGACATCACCAAAGCAGGTGATAAAATGGCGCCCATTCAACTCAAATTTGGACATCGGTAATGCGCGTCAGCAAGTACCTGCTATCAACACAAAAAGAAACTCCTGCCAATGCAGAGGTCATTAGTCATCAATTAATGTTACGTGCGGGCATGATCCGTCGTAATGCGTCTGGCCTTTACAGCTATCTCCCCACGGGCTTACGTGTACTACGAAAAGTCGAAGCGATTGTTCGTGAAGAAATGAACAAAGCCGGAGCGATTGAAATTCTAATGCCGATGGTACAACCGGCTGATTTGTGGGTAGAAACGGGTCGTTGGGACAAATTTGGTCCAGAGCTACTGCGCTTTAAAGATCGTCACAATCGCGACTTCGTACTGGGGCCAACCCATGAAGAAGTGATCACCGATCTCATTCGTAAAGAAGTCAGCTCATACAAGCAATTACCGCTGAACCTTTACCAAATCCAAACCAAATTCCGTGATGAAGTTCGCCCACGTTTTGGCATGATGCGCTCACGGGAATTCTTGATGAAAGATGCTTATTCTTTCCATCTTGACGTCGATACCATGAATGAAACCTATGAGGCCATGTACACAGCCTATAGCAACATTCTATCGCGTATGGGCTTGGCTTTCCGCCCAGTTTTAGCCGATACGGGTTCAATCGGTGGCAGCATGTCACACGAGTTCCACGTACTAGCACAAAGCGGTGAAGATTTAATTGCTTACTCAACGGGCAGCGATTACGCAGCTAACATTGAGAAAGCC
The DNA here is from genome assembly GCF_023159115.1 of Shewanella sp. JNE2. Taxonomy (NCBI): domain Bacteria; kingdom Pseudomonadati; phylum Pseudomonadota; class Gammaproteobacteria; order Alteromonadales; family Shewanellaceae; genus Shewanella; species Shewanella sp. JNE2. Next base: position 2,873,798 of record NZ_CP096169.1, read on the forward strand.
GAATCACCTATGCCAACTGAACCACGCGGCGCAGCCACTGAAGCATTGCGTTTAGTCGATACCCCAAATGCAAAGACCATTGCGGAATTAGTTGAGCAGTTTGATTTGGATATCACTAAAACAGTCAAAACCTTAATCGTTAAAGGTGCGACCGAAGCCGCTCCGCTAGTAGCGTTAATCGTTCGTGGCGACCATGAACTCAACGAAGTCAAAGCCGACAAGTTAGACTTAGTCGCATCACCATTGGAAATGGCGCCAGAAGCCCTGATCCGTGACGCCATTGGCGCAGGTCCAGGTTCACTTGGCCCTGTTGGTCTGAATATGCCAATCATTATCGACCATAGCGTCAGCGTGATGAGCGATTTTGCAGCCGGTGCCAACGTGGATGATAAACACTACTTTGGTATCAACTGGGAGCGCGATCTGCCACTAGCCCAAGCGGCCGATATCCGTAACGTGGTTGAAGGTGAACCCACACCTGATGGTTTAGGGATTTATGCGATGGCACGCGGTATTGAAGTCGGCCATATCTTCCAACTCGGCACTAACTACTCTAAATCAATGAATGCCACGGTTCTTGATGAAAACGGTAAATCTCAGGTATTGCTGATGGGTTGCTACGGTGTTGGCGTGAGCCGTATTGTAGCCGCTGCGATTGAGCAAAACTTTGATGACCGCGGCATTGTATGGCCAGAAGCGATTGCGCCGTTCAGTGTGGGCATTTTACCAATGAATATGCACAAGTCACACCGCGTCACCGATATCGCCGAGCAGTTATACAAAGACTTAAGCGCAGCGGGTATCGAAGTGTTATTGGATGATCGTAAAGAGCGTCCAGGCGTGATGTTCGCCGATATGGAGCTGATTGGTATCCCACATACAGTGGTGATTGGCGATCGCAATATCGATGCGGGCGTATTTGAATACAAAAACCGCCGCACAGGTGAGAAACAAGATATTCCGTTCGATCAACTTGTTGATTTTCTGAAAAATGCGGTTAAAAGCTAACGCTTAATGTTACTCAGATAAGCATGAAAAAACGCACTTAAGATTAAGTGCGTTTTTTATTGTCATTGAAAAGTCTATTTTAACGATCGTGAATATCAGTACATCATCATTGGCTAAAACAGGGCAAACTCGGCTCATAGGTCTAGTTTAAATCAAAAAAGGCTTTAAGCTCATTCATTTGCTCCATTGCATCTTTATACCCTAAATCGATTAACGCACTGGTATAGGATTTTTCAAACAATAAGTAAGACACAATACTCGAATCTGACTGGCGATTAATGCCGGTAAAACCAAGTAAAACCCTTATTGCCCAAGGCATATCGTCATAAAACCGCGCGGCAAGCTTACTTAAGTCTTCACTCGGTTTGATAACTAAGGTTTTTATAGGCTGTAACGTCAGTTTTTTACGGCTTTCCTCGGGGATCTGCGCCAAGGTATTATTGATCCGCTCTAATCTTTCAAGATCGCTATTAAGGGTATCTGAAAAGATAGTATCAAGTAGATGACCTGCAATAGTGGCTGTTTTTGGGTGGTATTCCAATTCCATCGGAAAGTGCTTATGCGGGCTATCTAAGTTAATCACTAATAGTTTTTTGGCACCTAAGTGGATAGGACTTGATAATGGTGCAAGTTGGTGAACCGAACCATCACCATAATAAGCCTGATTGAGCTTAATGGATGGAAACACCATAGGAATCGCTGAACTCGCTAACAAATGCTCAGTATTGAGCATCATACGTTGACCACTACGTCTTGCTCTTGTCCAATTATCAATATCCCGAGAGGCTTGAAAGAACGTCACTGAACGGGAATTGTTATAACAGGATGTATCCACACTCAGCGCTGTCAGTGAGCCACTGCGTATATTACGGTCAATCCGTTTGAAATCGATAAGTTCGTTAAGCAGTTTTCTTAAGGGATCATTATCAAGCAAACTACCCGCATCCGTATTCACTTTATCATCCTGCATTCCTTTAAGTGCCATTTTTGCTAAATGGCTCAATACCCCAAAAATAGAGGCACGATAAACTTTTCGAGTTTCAAAATGGCGCCAGACCCATTCCAGTTTTCTCACTCCAAGGTGAAAGCAAGATGCATGGGTCGCAATCGCAGTACCATTAATGGCTCCAGCGGATGTTCCGCAAATGATTTTAAAGGGAATACCATGGTTGCGTGGATAAAGCTGAACGAGTGCCTTTAACACGCCTACTTGATAGGCGGCTCGAGCACCACCGCCGCCGAGAACTAATGCTGTAGATGTTGGCAATGTACAGGCCCAATTCATTGTTTTAATAATTTATTAAAGCAATGCATATCGCTAAAAAGCAAGTCCGAGCACTTGATCCTTAGAGAATTTATGCAATTTTAAAGTTTTGGAAACAAATAATGTTGTTATAGAAACGAAGATCGAATAAATAACAATCCACAGCTACTTGTGCCTAACCTCAGCTCGAGAGTCTGAAAATCTCATACTAAAAACATTGACATTGCAGCATATACGGCTAGGACTTTGTATATGTACATTGAAAATGATATAAGGAAAAAGCATTCATTAGGTCTATCTTAATTCGTATCACAATCTCCAAAACATATTAAAAAATAAGGAGTATTTCTTAGGTTCAAGACTAAATATCAGTCAAAAGTTGGAATACTTAAATAAATTTAACATTGAACATTGCACTTGAATCGCCTATCATGCCGTACTAGATTAGCTAAAAATTAGGTTAATTTTTTCTAAAAGGGAATCACTATGAAAAAAACTTCATTAGCACTTGTTACTGCTTTAACTATGTTCGCTTCTGTATCTGTTAACGCTGCAGAAACTGAAGCAGGTACTGCAACTGGTGGCGCAACCACTGGTGGTGCTGTTGGTGGTCTTGCTGCGGGTGCAATCGCTGCTGGTGCAGTTGTTGCGGGTGTTGTTGTAGCCTCTAATGGCTCTGATGGTAACCCAATCACCAGCACTGGTACAGGCACTGGTACTACTACTGGTTCTAACTAATCCATCTTGGATAAGTAAAAACAACCGCCAATTGGCGGTTGTTTTTTTTAAAGCATATTTTGAGATAGATGAATACCAAAATGGGTTGAAATCACTCTCACATCTCTCTACATTTGATATTTATTACTATTGAGAATAAGCAACTCGGATGCGTATAAATAAAAATCTATTGCGACTACTAACCATTTCCACTGTATTGATGGGCATAACGGGTTGTAGTCAACGAATTAGCGCCCTCAACGATACCATCAAATTAGCATTTCTCGGTGAGGATGACGTTAAGCTCACGTCTGAACAAGTGAAATCGAATCCCTATGCCAGTATTTATGCCAAGATAGGCGACACCCCTCAGGCATTTGTGGTTTTAGCCTTTGCAGAACCTAAAGTGACCCTTTCCCATGTTAGACCAGAGCCTGACACCACAGAGCTAAAATGGTTATCTGCAGATAATGGTATGTTAGTGACAGTCAATGGACGCTTAATTAAAACCCATAATCTGCTGGAGGGTAATTTAGCTGCAGTAGAAAGCCATGAGCCTGATCCTATTGTGCTAGGTTTGCATTTAGACAACACCCCCAAAACCTGGACTCGCACACTCGACTGGCAACCTTGGTACCACTATGGTTATAAAGTGACTTCTCAATTTAAATTGATTGCCGACGAAAACGTCCTGATCAACGATACCCCAACGCAGCTATTACACTATAGCGAAACGGTATCTGTTGAAGGTCTAAATATTCAATATCAAAATGATTTTTGGCTAAAGCCAGATAATGGGCATGTGGTAAAAAGTCGTCAGAAAATTGCGCCTAATCTGCCTTTTATCGACATTATCTTACTCAAGCCATTTGCGTCTTAGGAGACACGATGAAATCCTATTTAACACCTTTGGCGCTGCTAGTGAGTTCAGTATTCTCGACAGTGGCTTATGCCGAAACTCAGCTGTTTGTAACAACCTCCTCGACTCAAGATGCACCACTGCATATCGTTTATCCTACTGGCATTCGTATTGGGCAAACAGTGCAAGATGGATTACAACAACTGCCTCTCTATAATAAAACGAATAACAAAGAGGTTATGCCTATTTACTGGTTAGGCGCAGCCTTAGTGGATCTTGAAAATACCGCAGTATTAGAAACTAAACGCCAACAAGTACTCTCTCAGCTCGCGCAAATGGGAGAAGCTACGAATGATAGTCGCTACATTACTAAGCTTGCCCAATTAGCGCAGTTTTTACGTGGCATTAAGCTGGGGCAGCGAGTCATGCAGCCCTTAGATATTGATGCGATTCGTATTACCGAGTCTTATAACGCCATTATCGAGGGTAAATATCAACTCGTTCTCCCCCCTCGTCCCAGCACGATTACACTTGTTGGCGCTGTCTCTCAAACAGGCAATATGCCATGGCAGAGCCAAGCGAGCAGTAAAGATTACCTAAAACAAGCAGGTTTACTCGAGAACGCAGAAACCAGCTTTGTTTGGATTATTCAACCCGATGGCAACGCAATTAGACAACCTATCGCCTATTGGAATCACCAAGCACAGGATATCGCCCCTGGTGCAACACTTTTTGTTGAGTTTTCAAGCCTATTTGATGGCTACGCCAATTTAAATGAAAACATCATTGAATTACTCAAGAATCGGACTCTGTAATGAAAAAGCCTAGCCATTCCATCCATACCTTAGGCCGTTTATCTGCGCTTTCGCTGGCACTCTTGCCACTGTTACATGCCTCCGCTGATGAATTTGCTTATCCAACGCTGTTACCTTCGCAATCGGATTTTGGCGGTGTTGGCTTAATGCAAATGCCCACTGGCCGCATGACCGCTGAGGGTGAATTTAATTTTTCGACCACATATAACGATGAATATCAACACTATACTGCATCAGTGCAATTGTTTCCTTGGTTTGAAACCACAGTACGATACACCTTAGTGCACGATCTATTATATAGCGATGATCCTAGTTTTAGCGGTAACACTAAATACACGGATAAAGGCATAGACTTTAAATTTAGACTGCTTGAAGAGAGCAATTGGCTACCAGAAACATCTATCGGTGTACGTGACTTTGGCGGCACAGGATTATTTGATGGCGAATTTATTGCCGCCACAAAAAGAGTCGGCCCTTTGGATTTTACGCTGGGTATTGGCTGGGGCTATATCGGAAATAGCGGTAATTTAACCTCGGATAAAAAAGATCTTAACGATAACTGTGACCGAGACACTTCCTATGGTGGTAAGGGCGGTGAAGTCGATTATCAGCGTTGGTTTAAAGGCTGTGCAGCACTCTTTGGCGGTGTGGAATACCAAACCCCTTGGGATCCACTTAGGGTAAAAGTGGAATATGACGCCAACGATTACGAGTCTGATTTTCCCGTCGTACGGGGCGGTATAGATATGACTCAGGACAGCAAGTTTAACTACGGCTTACTGTATCGTTTTGGTAACTGGGGAGATCTGCATTTAAGCTATGAGCGCGGTAATACTTGGACGCTCGGCTTTAGCTTGCAGACGAACTTTAATACCTTAACGCAAATTAAACGCGATCCTGCTGCGGCTAAATATAAACCGCTACCCGCAGCACCTATGACCCAAGTGCAATTAGCGCAGACGGAAGATACCCCATCAAGCGTAGCCTCAGTTGATACTGCTTCATATCTAGAGAGCAATACGGACAGCATTCAAGCAGATACGGCCCTAAACGTTGAAAGCACAGTGAATACTGCATCTCTATCAACCGCTGCAACAGAAACGACTGACTGGAATAAGGTTGCGCAGGATCTGCAACATATTGCAGGCTATAACAATGCAAAAATTTATCTTGCAGCAGATAGGATCACAGTTGTTGGTGAACAGACTAAGTTTCGCGATAGAAGCGAGGCTCACCACAGAGCGGCGACAATACTCGCCAACAATAGCGCCCTATCCCAAATTAAAGAATATCGTCTGATTGAAACCCATTACAGTCAACCGATTACAGAAACCCGTATCGATGCTGAAAAATTTGCCAAAGTGGCCAATTTTGCATATCTCAACGCAAAAGTGAGTGATGCAAGCCAAGTCAGTGTACCGAGTGCCCCCCAAGGCACCCTCGTGACCCAAACAAACACAGACTGGCTAGACAAACTGGGATTTGATGTTTCTCCCACTATGGTGCAATCCTTCGGCGGCTCTGAAGGCTTCTATATGTTTAATATTGGCGTAACGGGTAGCGCAAATTATAAGTTTACCGATAACTTTGAATTTGGCGGTTCTCTTTACCTCAACTTATACGATAACTACGATAAGTTTTTATACGATGTGCCACCAGATGGTACTGACTTAAAACGTGTTCGAACGCTGATCCGTCAATACGTTCATGATAACCCTGTAAGGATGAATAACCTTCAACTCACTTGGATGGACAATCTTAGCGATAATGTCTCCTACCAAGCCTATGGTGGTTATTTAGAGATGATGTATGGCGGTGTCGGAACCGAATTTATGTATCGCCCACTCAATAGTCAATGGGCCTTTGGTATCGATGTCAACTATGTAAAACAACGGGATCCAGACAATATGTTTGGTTTCTTTAAAGACGAACATCAGTTTGACCCTCTCATCGGCCGAGCCTATAGAGTACAAACAGGCGCAATGACTGGGCATGCTACGGTTTATTATCAACCCGAGTGGTTCCCTAATACTTTACTCAGGGTAAGTGCTGGACAATATCTCACTGAAGATAAAGGTGTCACCGTTGATTTATCAAAACAATTTGATAGCGGAGTGATTGTAGGGGCCTTTGCCACTAAAACAAACCTGTCTGCAGATGAGTATGGTGAAGGCAGTTTTACTAAAGGCTTCTATATCTCGGTTCCATTTGATCTGATGACCATTAAGTCAACTCACAGTCGTGCTTTCCTCTCTTGGATACCACTGACACGAGATGGCGGTCAAATGCTTGGGCGTAAGTACAACTTATTTGATGTCACTGACGCTCGTGCGCCCTGGTATACCAGACCGAGTGTTGAACCAGCAAAATAGTACCTAGCTAAAACGAAAAACGGGCAAGAACTATCTTGCCCGTTTTTTGCCCCTAACAGAAATTAAAAATCACAAACTCAATCCCATCCATGAATAGCAATAAGCGCTCTACTCTATTGGTGATTTAATCCCATGGGGCGATGAGCGTAAGTACTGTGGCGGCGCTTTGACCGTTGCACCTAATGTTGCTGCCGCATGCCAAGGCCAATGTGGGTCATAGAGCATAGTGCGAGCGAGCGCGATAGCATCGGCTTGCCCCTGTGCCAGAATCGTTTCCGCTTTATTGGCATCCGTGATTAATCCCACGGCAATCACAGGCATATTGACCTCAGCTTTAATGGCATCGGCAAAAGGCACTTGAAAGTGTTCTGCCACAGGGATTTGCTGCAGCGGACTTAACCCGCCGGTACTCACATGGATAAAATCACAGCCTCGGGCCTCTAATGCCTTTGCCAAGACTAGGCTTTGGGCTAAATCCCAACCTCCATCGACCCAATCGGTTGCCGAAATCCGCACACCGAGCACCATTTTAGGCGATATAACGGCCTTAATGGCATCAAACACGGCTAACAATAAGCGCAGACGGTTCTCTAAGCTACCACCATATTTATCAGTACGTTGGTTCGATAATGGTGATAAAAACTGATGCAGCAAATAACCATGGGCAGCATGAATTTCAATTCCATCGAGCCCTAATCGTTCGGCTCTTTGCGCAGAACTAACAAATGCCGCGATAAGCTCATCAATGTCATCGAACGTCATCGCCTGGGGTAATGCGGCGTCTTGATAAAATGCCTGCGCTGAAGGGGCTATCGTTTGCCAACCATTAAGTTCATCGGGGGCAATAGTGCCGCCACCTTCCCAAGGTTTTCGAGTTGATGCTTTACGTCCCGCATGGGCAAGTTGTATCGCCATCGGCATATTTGAATACTTGCGGATAGATTTGAGTGTTTTATCTAAGGCCGCTTCCGTTTTGTCATCCCACAGGCCTAAATCTGCATAGGAGATCCGGCCATTGGGCAAAACAGCAGTCGCCTCTAAAATGAGTATTCCCGCTCCCGATAACGCCATGCTGCCTAAGTGAATCGTATGCCAATCGGTTGCTTGACCGTTTTCCGCCGAATACTGGCACATAGGCGCAATAATAATCCGGTTTGCTAACTCGAGTTGACCTAAGGTCAAAGGCGAAAATAATAAGCTCATTGTCATTCCTTCTAATACAAAGCCTGATTGGTTTTATGATGCGGCGCTGGCGTCGCTATCCCGCGTCGATAAAATAGGTGCAGCTAGCAAGGGCCAATCGATGGCAAAGTCGGCATGGTCCCAAGCAAGCACATATTCATCCTGCGGCGCGTAATAATCGGTGCAACGGTAAATCACATCGGCATAATCACTCAGCACGTAAAAACCGTGGGCAAAACCAGGTGGGATCCACATCTGTAAATGATTATCGGCCGATAATATTCGACCGACCCATTTCCCATAGGTCGATGAATTTTCACGAATATCCACGGCAACATCGAAAATACTTCCCGCACACACTCGCACAAGTTTCCCTTGGGGTTGCAGCAATTGATAATGTAATCCCCGTAGAACATTTTGCTGTGATCGGCTGTGATTATCTTGAACAAAAACAGCGGCTGGGAGTCCTCGATTGGCAAGGCAATCGTCAAAATAAGATTGCCTAAACGTTTCCATAAAAAAGCCGCGTTCATCGCCAAATACCTGGGGCTCAAATACCAGCACCTCAGCTAGCTCAGTTTCAATACACTTCATTAAATACCTGTTTATTAAGCAGTCCTAACAAATACTCACCATAACCACTTTTCAATAAAGGGTGCGCCAAGGCTTGTAGCTGTACAGCATCAATCCAGCCTAGATAAAATGCTGTTTCTTCAGGGCAATTGATTTTGAGCCCTTGCCGTTTTTCAATCGCGGCAATAAATTGTGTTGCCTCAGCCATAGCGTCGGGTGTCCCAGTATCAAGCCAGGCGGTTCCTCGACCCATAATCTCTACTTGTAGTTCACCTAAACTCAAATATCGGCTGATCACATCGACAATTTCCAACTCTCCCCGCGCCGAAGGATGCACACTCTTAGCAAAATCACAGGCTCGACTATCAAAAAAATACAATCCGGGAATCGCGTAGGAAGACCGCGCCGCTAAGGGTTTCTCTTCAATTGAAATGGCCTTTCCTGAATCATCAAATTCAACCACGCCATAGGCATTAGGATTCGCCACATGATAGCCAAAGATAGTCGCACCCGATTGCATTTGTAATGCTTTTTGTAGGTTAGCGCTAAGATGCTGACCGTAAAATAAGTTATCACCTAAGATAAGCGCACATGCATCACCCGCTAAAAAAGACTCGGCAATGATTAATGCCTCAGCCAAACCCTTTGGTGACGACTGCTCGGCATACTCGAGCCGAATCCCCCAACGGGTACCATCCCCTAACAGGGCACGAAAAAGCGGCAAATCATGGGGAGTGCAAATGATCAATATCTCCCGAATGTCAGCCTGCATTAGGGTGACAAGGGGATAATAAATCATAGGTTTATCATAGATTGGCAGCAGTTGCTTACACACAACCTGCGTCATAGGATAGAGCCGAGAGCCAGTGCCCCCCGCCAGTAAAATGCCTTTTCTCATTGATATATCTAGGATTAGTGAATCAACTAAAGTGCAAAGAGTGTAGCATACAAACGCAGGGAAAAGCAGACCGGCCAAAGGCTTGCTAGGTGCTAGAAATTGCGAAGCAGTGTCCTGGATTACAGAACACTTCGTTTACGATTGACGGATTACCGAACGCTCGCAAGCTCACTCTCCGTCAGGGCGAAGCCCGTTCTGTAAACAGTCAGTCACGCAGTGACATTCCGTAGCCGCACAGCGGCGTTCGTAGAAACTAGAGCGCTTCGCTGCTAGAGTCTATAGCCACACAGGGGGGTTCTAGAGCGAGCCAGCGAGTGTCCTCTTTACCGCTCGGGGATCTGAATTTCGACTTTTACGCCTTGATTGGGAGAGGAAGTCAGCAAAATACTGCCATTTAATTTCTGCGTCACCAGATTATAAATAATGGACATACCCAGCCCAGTGCCGCCTTCCTTACGCGCGGTAGTGAAAAAGGGCTCAAACGCCTTCGCCTTAACCTCATCGGACATACCCACACCGTTATCCTGATACATCATTCGAATTTGTTCATTGAGCTTGTCAACCCGAATAGTGATTGCTTTATCTCCAGTAAAATCATCAGGAAAACCATGGCGAAAACTATTAGCCACTAAGTTAGTAAATATTTGCGCAATTGCACCGGGATAAGAGTCGATAAAAATATTATCATCTAACTCAACGGTTAAGGTAATGTTTTTCTTACGCATTAAAGGTCTTAACGAGCTAAAAATTTGGAATATATAGGTCTTTAGATTAAAGCGTTCACGCTCCAGAACGGACTGATCGGCCGCCGTACGTTTAAAGTTATGCACTAACTCAGCCGCCCGTGAAAGATTGCGTTCAATTAACCCTAATCCATCTTGCATAGTATTAATAAAACTTAAAAACTTATCTTCATCCAGTTCATTACGCTCAAAAAATCCCTTCAATAACGCCAGTTCATCTAAACAATGGGTTACCGACGTCACCGCTATCCCCAATGGTGTATTGACCTCATGGGCGACCCCAGCGACTAAGCTTCCCAGTGCCGCCATTTTTTCATTCTCGACGAGGTGGTTTTGGGTCGCACTCAGGTTAGCTAATGCCGCCTCTAATTCTTTTGTTCTATGTTCAACTTGGCTTTCAAGATCCGCATTGATGGCCTTTAGTTGTTGTTGATAATCAAAAATTTCCTTCGCACTCATTGCACGTGCAAACAAATCGGCTAGCGCGGAAGCAAATGCTTTTTCATCCCGAGTCCATTCACGGGGTGTGCCTTGATGTTCAGAGCAAATAATCCCAACCATCTTGCCACTGCGTCGTATTGGGCTATCGAGCATTGAGGTGATGTGATTTGGCTGCAAATACCCAGCCAAAAACTCATGGGTAGCAAGATCCGTTTGCGCGTGATTAGCAACGATAGTGCGTTCGTTATCTAGCAAGCTGAAATAATGAGGATATTGGCTGCGGGTTATGACTAATGGCTCCTGCACGCGCGCATTATCGAGCAGGAAAAAACACTGAATACTTTGGTGATCTTCACTCCACAGCCAGATCCCGGCGCGGGAAATATTAAGTCCCTTGCAGACGGATGACACAATCAACTGCGATGCCTGTGTTAAATCCCCCTGATCGATCACCTGGGACTTACTCACATCGAATAGAATTCTGTCTAACATGCGCGTCATAATGATATTGATCCACCTAAAGATTCTGTATTGTTTTTGGATAACGCCACAAGCCCACCTCCCAAGCGCTAAGAGATAGATTTTAGTATAGATTCAATCTAGGAAGTGACGAGGCCATGTTGACATTTCGAGATTAAATTTTGTTCTCTATTGCCAATTCATAAACACGAAACGAGGAGTGAAGTGCCATTATTCAACTCAAATGATGAGTCGTTAGAGTGAAAAATCAGAGCGAGAGCATGCAATCACTTCAACAATTTATCTTCACCAAGGGCAAGTTCCATCAGCTAAATAAACAATCGAGGTGCAAATAACACATTGTTATAACATGATAATAAGAGAAATTTTGCTCAATACACCTTGCCGAGTATGATAACAACTGACATGCTAAATTTTACTCAACAAATGGGATCGAGTATGAACAAATCACTCTTAACAATCACCTTTTTAGCCCTGTTCACCACCGCCTGCTCAGAGCCCGCACAACCAAGTGCAAATACGGCGGCACAAACCGAGGCAACGGCCAGCATTTCCCTTGGCGATACCAGCAAAAATGCACTCGACTGGCCCGGTGAATATGAAGGCGTCGTTCCCTGTGCAAGCTGTGAGGGGATCCAAACCCATATCAGCCTGCGGGCAGATAACAGCTTCGAGCTAAAGACTGTTTATTTAGGCAAAGATGAGCGGATTTTCAAAGTAACAGGCACCGCAGTTTGGGATGATCAAGGGCGCAACATCACCCTAGCGGATGGTAGTCAATATTTGGTCGGTGAAAACCAACTCATCATGCTAGACACTGAGGGCAAACGCATTACCGGTGAACTTGCCGAGCATTATGTATTGAAGAAGAAAGGTTGATAAAAATATGCAACTTATCCGTTATCGGGAATGCCCATCAACAACATGGAAAAATGGCGGCGGCAGTACCAAACAGTTACTGATTTCCCCAAGCCATGCGGATTTATCTGATTTTGATTATCGGATAAGCATAGCCAGCGTTTCGAGCAGCGGCCCTTTCTCACTATTTATCGGCATAGATAGGCAACTATGCTTACTCGAAGGTGAAGGGCTCAAACTGCACATTCAAGGAGATAGCCTCAATAGCAGCACCCTATTAACCCCCAATAATGCCCCGTTTAATTTTAAGGGTGAAACTCAAATTGAGAGCCAATTACTGGATGACCCAGTTCTCGATTTCAATGTTATGACCAAACGGGACAAATATAGCTCCAATATCGAAAAAATCTGCATTAACGACACTTTTATCTCTGATTCAAGCGAAAACACACTCGACACAACACAGGAGCAAAACGTTTGCATGCCACTGCAATTACTCTTGTGTTTAGAACCCGTTATATGGGACCAGAATGGCCATTTAACTGAGCTTGAACGCTACGATTTATTGCTCTGCCCCCCTGGCGAACCGCTCAATTTCAAAAGTGATAATCCAACCAAATGGCTCTGCATTAGCCTTAGTAGGAACAAAGGGACGTCCTAAAAATTGCAAAGTAACCTTCCTAGATAACAGAACGCTTAGTTCACAATTGACGGAACGCTGCGCTGACGGAGGACGGATTACGGAAAAAGCCGATTTCTGTTACGTTGTCATCCTAGCCACTCTTAGGCGGCCATCCTCGCTTTCACACCGTCATCCTCCCCCCTTTACACTTTCATCCTCGCGGACGCGGGGATCCAGATATTACCGTGTACCATAAATCTTGCCACGTTGGATTTTGTGAATTAATCAGCTCAATGTTCCATTCACGACGCCATTTTTTCAGCTGTTTTTCTCTAGTGATAGCCTCATACATAGATTGATGAGACTCAAAGTACACTAACTGATCAACTTTATATTTATGGGTAAATCCATCAATAATAGCGTTTTTATGCTGCCATATCCGCTGCTCTAGATGACTCGTTACTGCATAGACTGAACTAGAATATGCATAAACTAAATGTTTGACTTTGGTTTGATGACATCCCACAAGAATATTTAGGTGACCAACAAGGTTTGCATCCGCATAAACGTGAGGGTTTTCTATCGAATAACGCACACCTGCCTGTGCAGTAAGATGGATCACACGATCGAATTACTCAGTTTCAAATAACTGAGCCATAGCCCCACGATTAGCTATATAAGCATTAATAAAAGTGAGAGTATAAAAAGATCTGTGTAAGTGGCATTCTATCCATGTATTTGAAAGGAAAAAAGAATGCCAGTATCAGACCAGCTTATCGATTAGTTATTAGCTGATTACAAATCCCCTCAAGACCTGCTTGGTGAGCAAGGTATCCTTAAGCAGTTGACTAAAAAGCTTGCTGAGCGTGCTCTTGAAGCCGAGATGGAGCAGCATCTTGGTTATGCCAAACATGATGCGGCCGGTAAAAATACTGGCAACTCCCTTAACGGTAAAAGCCGTAAATCAGTACGCACTATTCACGGCGACATTGAGCTTGACCCACTGCGAGACCGAAATGGCAGCTTTGAGCCTAAGCTCATCAAGAAAGGCGAGAAACAGCTCGGCGGCTTTGATTAGCACATCGTCTCGCTTTACGCCAGAGGCATGTCTACCCGTGATATCCAAGCCCACTTTGAAGAAACCTATGGTGTTGAAGTCTCGCCGACCTTTATCTCACAAGTAACTAATGCAGTACTTATCGGATAGCGCGGAAAACCTCGCCGTTCAGGGCGAGGATGAATAGCGCAACGGCGAAGCCGTTCTGAGGGCTACGCCGGAGTTTGTTGCTGCTCAATATACTGCCGGATGATCTCAATTGGCGCACCACCACAGCTCCCCGCAAAATAACTGGGCGACCAGAGCGCACCTCCCCAGAGTTTCATTTTGATCGAAGGGTAATTCTTTTTTCGGATCATCCGGCTGGATACACCTTTGAGACTGTTAACCAGATTCGACACGGCCACCTTCGGCGGGTAATTCACCAACAAATGCACATGGTCGTCTTCACCGTCGAACTCAACCAGCTCTGATTCAAAATCAAGACAGACCTTTTCAAAAAAGATTTTTAGATCATCCAGCACTTCTTTGGTAAAGACATTTCGTCGGTATTTTGTTACAAAGACCAAATGAACGTGCATTTTAAAAACACAATGCCTGCCATGCCTTAAATCGCTTTCAATTTCCATAGACCAATCTATAATTGAGTTGTATTGACACAGTATGAGCAAGCCATGCAACGACTGCAAGCCTACAAATTCGAACTGATTGTCACTGGAGAGCAGCAGCGCCAGATGCGCCGCTTCTCCGGTGCTTGTCGGTTTGTCTATAACAAGGCGCTGGCGTTGCAAAAAGAACGACATGAGCAGGGTGAAAAGAAACTATCGGCCTTTGAACTGAATAATCTGTTACCACAATGGAAAGCAGAGCCAGAAACAAAATGGCTGTCTGATTCACCTTCTCAAACGCTGCAACAGTCGCTGAAAGATTTAGATCGGGCGTACAAAAATTTCTTTGCCAAACGAGCAGACTTCCCGCGCTTCAAAAAGAAGGGTCAGTCAGATAGCTTTCGCTATCCACAAGGGGTGAAACTGGAGCAAGGCAATAATCGACTCTTCCTGCCCAAGCTCGGCTGGCTGCGTTACCGCAACAGTCGGACGGTGGAAGGTGAGATTAAAAACGTCACGGTCAGTCAGGTTTGTGGTAAGTGGTATGTATCGATCCAGACCGAGCGGGAAGTTGAAATTGCCGTGCATCAGGGCGATGCCATCGGCATTGACATGGGCATTGCCCGCTTTGCCACCCTGTCCGATGGCCGTTTCTACGCCCCGCTCAACAGTTTCAAACGGCACGAAACCGCTTTGCGCAAGGCGCAGCAGGCCATGAGCCGCAAGGTAAAATTCAGCAATAACTGGAAAAAGGCCAAAGCCAAAGTTCAGCGCATTCATTCCAATATCGGCAACAGCCGCCGTGACTACCTGCATAAAATATCAAACGACATTAGCAAAAACCACGCGATAGTCTGTATTGAAGATTTGCAGGTCAAAAACATGTCAAAATCAGCGGCAGGAACCGCCGAGCAACAGGGTAGGAATGTTAGGGCGAAGTCAGGCCTGAATAAAGCCATTCTTGATCAAGGCTGGTTTGAGTTCCGTCGCCAGCTCGATTACAAGCTGGCATGGAATGGCGGCCACCTGATCGCCGTTCCACCGAAAAACACCAGCCGGACGTGTCCGTGCTGTGGTCACATATCGAAGGATAACCGCGCCACGCAAGCTCGGTTTGCCTGTGTGGAATGTGGCTTTGAAGAAAACGCCGATGTCGTCGGCGCGATCAATGTATTAAGGGCGGGACACGCCCGATTAGCCTGTGAAGTGAGTGGTGCAACAATGCCGCCAGCAGCAGGAACCCACCGAAGCGAGTCCGGCGTTCGCGCCTAACCGCAGTAGGAATCCTCGTCGTTTACGGCGAGGAGGATGTCAATAGCTTTGGCTCATAAGCTATGGTCGGAGAATTTCGCGCTGTTCGTTAAAAACCGCGGTGTAGAAGATATCTTGATCGCCTGCGTTGATGGCCTTGAGGGCTTACCGGATGCGATATAAGCGGTTTACCCTAAAACGCAGGTACAGCTGTGCATCGTGCATCAAATCCGCAACAGCCTGCACTTTGTCAGTTGGAAAGAGCGTAAAGCCGTTGCAGCAAATCGAACTAGCCCTGAAGCAATTTGCCGAGACGTAGGATAAGCAGCAACCAAGTATCAGCAAATCTTGGCGCGAAAACTGGACAGGGCTTAGCGTTTTCTTCGACTGTCCCCCGGAAATCCGCAAGGTAATTTACACCACCAACGCCATCGAATCACTCAATGCCAGCCTACGTCAGGTGACCAAGACCAGGCGGTCGTTTCCGAGTAATGACGCGGTGCTGAAGTTGCTGTATCTGGCTTTACACCAGATTGCTAAAAAGTGGACAATGCCACTACGAGATTGGAAGCCTGCCATGAGGCAGTTTATGCTCATGTACAGCAACCGTGTGTCGTTATAATAAATAGCCTTTTATAGTCTCTAACTCTCATATTTTGAAGACGATGTGTCAGATCTAGTCTGAACTAATACATTAAAGGGCGTTTAGACAGCATGCTTAGACATTTAATTTTAGCCTGATGCTGAATTCCGAACGCCCTACTAGCAATACTAAATCTCACTAATAACCATATTGACTAACTGGTTGCCAGTGTTTCTTAACATCATTCTGAATAAACTTTTGTTTTTCTTTAATTAAATCAGTCTCTACTAACCCTATTGCTTGATGGGCCTTTTCCTTAGTACTGATATCTGGATAGCTAACTTGAGTAACGTTAAGTTGCTTCAATATTCCAGCGAGCAGATGACGTGCTTCGTTCGCTTGTTCAATGGCTTTATCTAAAAGCTGCTTACCTTCTTGTGGATTATGTGCATACAAACCATGTGAAGACATGGCAAAGTCCCAGCGCCACTGACTGTGTCGTATCGCCATAATGGGCTCATTCATATTCTCCCATTTAGCACCGGCATCCCATGCTGCTTTGGCTTCGTAATGAGCCTTGACGAGTAAAGCTTCCACTTCGCGGGCTTTTGTTTCAATAGTTAACTTATTCGCCGCGAGTTTAGTTTCGATTTTGGTTTTGCTGCTATGGCAGCCGCTGCAGCTACTATCAAAGTGCGGTAAGGCCTTATCAACTTTATGGCTCGTAAATTCAACACCTTTTGCATCCTGCTGGGTAGGCATATGGCAGGTAATGCAAGTGACACCGACTTCGGCATGTTTACTGCGACTCCAGTGTTCAAACTCAGGATGACGTGCTTTGAGTATGGGCGTTTTCGAAAGAGGATGGATCCATTCGAAGAAGCGGCGAGTGTCGTAATATTTTTCAATATCATCAGCGGTACTACCAAAAATCCAAGGAATATTAACGACATTACTTTTTTCTGGACGGAAATAATAAGTCACATGACACTGACCGCACACCTGTGCGCCTTGCATATTTTTATCTTGTTTATCGAATGGCAAGTGAACTTTGGCCATTGCATCTTGAGCATGTGGGCGAGGTAAGGCTAATTTCTGTGTACCAGACTCATGGCAATCGCTGCAATAGACGACACTTTGGATCTCTTTGCCCAAATCGGTAAAGTTTTTGGCAGAGTACCCTTCAAATCCCAATTGTTCTATCAATCTGGGCGCATCAGGTGTTTTACAGGTCCAGCAACTGGCGGATAAGCCCTTCTCTCCTGCTTTAGGGGGCACTCCTGTACGTAAAGTCTGTGTCACATCGGCAACGGCGAAATGGTGTCCCCGTGGGCTATGGTACTCTTTTGCATAGGAAGATCCTGCCCAGAGTATGATACTGGCAGGATAATTTGCGAGCATATCCTCGCGCTCAACTTGTTCAGATGTGGCTTGCCAAGATTGATATTGATTAGGATATTTTTGTTGATTGCTGGTATCAGAAGCCGCTACAGATGTGCATGTAGCAATAACGAGAAAGCCAATCAGCTTGAGCAATATGACTGTTTTTAAATAAATTTTCACTTTGTATCCTTTTGTCAGAACATCAATATTAACCTGGGCGCCCATCAATACGGGGGCGGGTGAGAATAGGCAGGTAATGCCATACAAATAGTGCAAATGCGATAAACCAGCAACTGGCGGCCAACCATAACCAGACTTGGGTGTGCGCCGGAAACCAAATTGGCATTAGCGCCCTAAGCAGTGCCGCTAACGGTAGGCAGATAAATGCCAAAATCATTTTCGGGCCTTCATAAATATTTCGGCTCGTGTGTCCGAGTGACACTCTAGAAATCATTGAAAGACACAAGGTCGCCATACAACCAATGGCAAATAGATGAAGCAAACTGCGATAGGCATATTCATTATCAAGATACCAACTCATGGCCAACAGGCTGATTGGTAGCATGAGGTAAGCAATATGTAAGGACCACAGCATGGGTTCTTTCAGTGTTTTATGGGGCAGCCAGCGTGCAAATCGGACTAGATGCAAGAGCCCTGTAATGAGTAGTAAGCCTCGCTCGACTTCCTGAGGTATAAGGTGGATGAGTGATTGAATGACGAGCAAGATCATCGTCAGGATCAGCGGGTATTCAACCCAAGTTAAGGGATCTGCTTTAGTGGCCTTAATGCGCATCGCGGTAAAGAATGGAATGACACGCCCACCAACTATGGTGATAAGTAAGGCTAACCACCATAACATGGCCTGCCAAATTTGATTGGCAAGGATGAAGTCGCGTTCAAATAAAGCGTAATAGCTGACATTGTTAATCACGAGTGCTGCAAACAACATAATCGGAAAACCAATATTGCGCCATTGCTTCACCTTATAAATGCAGCGCCATAGGGTAAGGCTTGCCATACCAAGGAACAATGAATCAAATAATGCCGGCAAAATTAGTGGAACTTGAATAGGGAGTAACAGTAATAATCGTGCCAGCAACCAGCAACTAAAGGTCAACGCAAGTGGCCATCCCTTTAATGTGGGTTGATTTGTCCAATTTTGAACCGCAGTAAGTAAAAAACCACAGACAATTGCGATTGCAAAACCGAACAACATTTCATGTGGATGCCACCATAGGGGCAATACTTTACTCCAAAAAGATGAAGGAAAAAAACTATATTGAGGAGTAAACCAAGTTAGTAACCACAAAGGGATATATAACGCAGCTAATATTGCTCCCCCAAGAAAAAAAGGTCTAAAGCCTAGTCGCCATAACGCATGAGTTCGTTCGGTTTGTGTAGGATCATCAATATTTAGCATAGTTTTCACCCTAGTTGCAGACGACAGATAAGACGCATTGGGAAGTTCTGGAGATATTGAACTAATGCCATGTGGCCAAGCATCATTGTTCGTGTGTTTCTCTCTAAATTTAGAGGAACACACGCCCTTGAGGGAGTGTCCCTCAAGGGTAAGTTGTTTATAACTGTGTTATTTATTAGGTTGTTTGTTTTTATCTTGCCTGATGGCGAAACAACCTACTGCTACGAGCATTAAAGTCGCAACAGAAAAACCAGCTAATGAATACAAAATAAACGTTTCAGGTGACACTATGTAGTTACTCATAAGGATGTCCTTACCTTAGATTTTAGCATTTGATTCAATTTCGAGCAATTAACAGTGTTCAAGGCGACCCACCGTTATACTTATTCAGTAACCAAATCAGACCAAAATGCAAAACAATAAGGTTTCCCGCTAACTCCACCATTATTGCACTTACCATTGGTGAAAAGCCTTGGTAAACACCGAGCAATGCCACTCCAATATCTAGTAAATATGTTACCAAAATTGAAGATATCGAGTTACGGATGCCCCCCTAACTTCCAACCATCAATAAGCGTTAATGCAAAATGACTAAACATTAGCGACAATCCAAGTACAACCATCGAACAGGGCAGAAGCGTCTACTACATCACTACTTTTTAAAGACAGATGAAATAAATGTTGATTCACAATGTCAAACAAGTATGGGTTACTCTTTAGCCAGGGCCGGATTATACATTGTTAAATTGGTTAACAAACCTATCCAGTCGAACGAATTTCATTCGATTATGGATGATTTATATCAATCAATAATCTCGCATTAAGTCGACTTAAGAACAAAATAGCTAAATGTTAACAGAATTTACAAAGCATAATCTCACCCTGGGTTAAGGTGAAATAATGCAAACAACTAGAATAGCAGAAATTATTTATGAAACGGCAATATCGGAAGATAAAGAACTTTCACTTATTGCTAATCAAGGGATATTTCATATGCCAGAGTTGGCATTTGCTTATCAATGCGGTAAAGCAATTTTAAAAGAAGCTCATACAATCTTTGATGGTTTAAATGTTACTTGGGTTAGAGAGGAAAATCTTGGTAATGGTGGCCCTACAGATCTTGTTTTCAAACTGGAGAATGGAGATACCTTAGCAATAGAGTTCAAACTCAGGGATACTACAACTTCATATGAAAAGGATATAATTAAACTCTGTAAAATTACAAAACCAAATACATCAAAAATATTTTGTGCATTAATTGATGTTTTTGATTCAAAATTACCTGATGATGGGAGACTACGTTATATTGAGTCGTTGACTGGATATAGAGTAATACCATTATTGAAAAAATCCTTTAGTACAAAACAAAATTGGTATCAATCTGATACATCCTGTGTCGTAGGAGTATGGTCCGTTTCTTTGAATGAAAGTGATTAGTTTAAATCCTGACACAGAATTATGAACAGCCTCTCTGGCGAATAGGCATACCTAGTCCTATGACTTTGTTCATCACTTGGGGTGATTTCGGTTTATCCCCGTGCTTACGGGGAACAGAGTTGCACCGACAATAATTGTTGAGCTCATATCGGTTTATCCCCGTGCTTACGGGGAACAGCGCTGATAGAGTTTAAGTCGATATGCTCACGGCGGTTTATCCCCGTGCTTACGGGGAACAGGAGCTATTGCGCAATCGCACCATTGTTCGACGCGGTTTATCCCCGTGCTTACGGGGAACAGCATTGCCGCCACTTTCGAACAAGCATTTCATCCGCTTACGGGGAACAGCAAACTCC
Source organism: Shewanella sp. JNE2 (assembly GCF_023159115.1). NCBI lineage: Bacteria > Pseudomonadati > Pseudomonadota > Gammaproteobacteria > Alteromonadales > Shewanellaceae > Shewanella > Shewanella sp. JNE2. The sequence goes on from NZ_CP096169.1 coordinate 2,894,725, forward strand.
CCCCAGCGCCTGACGGTAAAACTACGGTTTATCCCCGTGCTTACGGGGAACAGGAGCAAATCGCTAAAATCCGCAATGAAATACGCGGTTTATCCCCGTGCTTACGGGGAACAGGGATTGAGGAAGTATCAAACGTATCTCGCGGACGGTTTATCCCCGTGCTTACGGGGAACAGACTAAAAGTATATACCTGATTTATAATAGAAAAAAGTGCCTGCTTTTTTCTACCAATTTTTCCGGCTTGTTAAAGAGCTAATTGGCTAATTGCTTTTTTCTGGCTCAGGCAAAAAGGTAACCAGTCTTAACCCATCAAAATCAACAGGTTGCCGCCGGTTATTGCCGTAGGTAATAAAATCAAATCCTGATTCAGTATTAGTAGCCCAGGCCATTACCACATTGCCGTCTTCAGCCATGCCTTCAACTTGTTGCCACAGCATTTCGCGCACGCGCTGCCCTACATCGCCAACATACACACCAGCTCTTACCTCCAGCAACCATACTGCCAAACGTCCGCGTAACCTTGGTGGCACCGCTTCTGTTACGATCATGCACATACTCATTTAGCTACTCCGGTGTCCGGTATCGCCAATTGAGGGCGGCTCAGGTAATGCTGGCGGTTGCGCATCGGGGTAAGGCTCTGGCGGGGTAATTTCACCGGCGGTCAGTATTTCCTCTATTAATGGGATTAACCGTTTTAGTGTTTTATCGGTGCGAAATAAATCACGACAGGCTAAACGAATTTCTTTTTCCGGCGCGAAAGGGCTTTTTGCTGCAATGCGAAAGGCTAAAGGAATCACGGTATCAAATTTAATAATATCAGCGATATCGTAAACGAAACTCAGTGGTTTACCGGTATGCAAATAACCTATGGCTGGCGCATAACCTGCGGCCAGTATCGCCGCTTCCGTAATGCCATACAGACATGCTGTAGCAGCACTAATACATTGGTTGGCTATGTCACCGGCTTCCCAGTCTTTTGGATCATACTTGCGGCCATTCCACTGCACACCGTACTGTTTCGCAAGTAGCTGGTAGGTTTGCCGCACCCGTGCGCCTTCGATACCGCGTAGCTGATCCACACTGCGCCGCTGTGGGGCTTCCTCACCAAAGCGAAGTTCAAACATTTTACGCACTACTTTTAAGCGCAGTTGTTCATCCAGCGCCAGCTTGGCCTGATACAGCAATTTGTCAGAGCGCGCCCCGCCCGGCTGGCCAGCTGAGTAAAACCGCACCCCGCCCACACCAACCCAGGTAATTAAGGTACCTACCTCTGCCGCCAGCTTCATCGCAGCATGTGAAATACGCGTACCCGGCTCCAGCATTAAACAGGCGATAGAACCTACCGGAATATGCATCCGCTCGCCGTTTACTTCATCTATCACCACAAAGGCGCCGTCTTTCACATCGATACGGCCCATACCAATAAAAAGCATTGAGTTACGCTCTTTTAGCGGTATAGGTTTAAGCGGAATAAAGGCCATTAGTTACCGCCGTCACTGTTTTGCAGCTTCGAGAAAGGTAACGCCTGGCGGCTTAATATCGTCATTTGCGAAATGGCCAGCGCATTCAACTGCTGCAAGCGCTCTGTTGCGGTAATGCCTTGCTGGATTAAATAGGCATTCATCGTTTCCAGATTAGCCAGGCACACCAGTTGATGAACATTGGCATGATCACGCATATTGCCTTTTGAATTTTGGTTTTGCTCCCGCCATTGCCTGGCTGTAACGCCAAACAGCGCCATATTCAACAAATCGGCCTCGTCTGCATAGACATGACTGATTTGCGCTGGGGTTAAGGTATCAGGGATCAGGTTTTGTTTAATGGCATCGGTATGAATAAGGTAATTTACCTTGGCCAGGTTACGCCGGATATCCCAGCCAAGCTGCTGGAATTCTTGTTCTTTTAAGCGTTGAAACTCTTTAATCAAATACAGCTTAAATTCAACTGAGATCCAACTAGCAAATTCAAAAGCGATGTCTTTTTGAGCATAGGTACCGCCATAACGGCCCGCCTTGGAAATCAGCCCGATGGCACCGGTTTGTTCAATCCACTGTTTTGGCGTTAAAGTAAAACTGTTCAACCCTGCTTGCTTTTTAAACCCGTCGAATTCGACGGGTTTAAAATCGGGGTTGTTAAGTTGCTCCCAAATTCCCAAAAACTCGATGGTATTGCGGTTACGCAACCAGTTACGAATTAAATCATCCGTATGACTCTGGTTTTTATAGCGAGCAATATCGGTAATACAGATATACTCAATTCCCGCCCTCGTATCAGTCGCAATTTGTTGATCCAATACTTCGAGTTTTGCTGCCATGGTTATCCTCCGTGAGTTAGGTTATTACACCCGGCGCAGTAACATCAGGCCGCAGCCAACGACAACAAGCCACAGCCCATAGCTTTCGCTGGGCCAATACCTTGCCTAAGCAACTCAAATAAAGCTTGGTTATCCAACACGGTAAGTACACCTTCAAAACAAACTGGTTGAATTTTACCACCCATATCTTGCTTACGAAAAAATAATGCAGGCTCTTGCCAAACCCTTGCTGTTTCAAGCTCAGCAACACCAGCAAATTTTCTTAACAACCACTTGAGCTGTTCTTCTTCGTGAATTAACGGCACACGAATACTTTTAGCTTCGCCATTTTTATCAAGCCGCTTAGAGTCTTTTATGGCTTTAACGGGGTTAGCACGCAAGCGAAACCGTAACCTTGCCCCAGCGGCTATATTTTGCGGCATCGGCTTGCTAGCAATCACCTCAGCGACAGATGTTGACTGTGGCTGCTCCGCAGATAAAAGCAACGCCATCGCGCCAAGGAGAACTCGATTTGTTTGCCGAACAACCAAGCGATGTGCCAGACGAAATTGATACTCCAGTTAATGACATAGAGTCGCATGCGCAATACACCGACACGACAGAAAACCAAACAGAAGATAAACTCAAGAACGCTCGTGTTTATTCGCCAACGACTCATCCTGATTTAGCACCTAAACCGAACAATAAGCATTCCGAAAACATCACAGAAAACAGTGGCGATTTAGCCAATATCGATGAATATGGGTTTGCCGATGATTAAGTCAGCCCCCAAACTTAAACTGAATACGGTTATGTGTGGTTGTGAGGTAAATGACGGCAACAAACTTCCGCTAAATTGCACAACAATTTTCATTGGTAAATGGTCAATTTAAAAAGCGCAGCAATTTAAAACAAAATACTGGACAAATAAACAGTATTAGTTATATTGATAGGTGTGTTTTTAACCAATAGTTGGCAAACTGCAACTATTGGAAGGGACATTTCAGGTTGAGTTGCGCGATGTAAAAGTGCGGTTAACCTAATAAATAAGCAGTTGGGAGAGAGCGGCTGCAACCACCCTCCCCCGTATCGGCTGCACTAGCTATTAACCCAGACCCAGCCGATGGCGAAATTCTAACGAATTCCATCGGATAGGGACAGTGCTATTTGATGGAGGCCACCTATGGCTCATATTCGTGTGCGCCCCAATGGGCGTATTCAGTTCGACATGCATCTTTATGGCTGCCGTTTTCGTGAAGGCACAAAAATGCTGGCCACACCTAAAAACCTTGCAACTGCCAAGACAACACTCAAAAAAATGAACGCTGAGATAGACTTAGGCAGCTTTCAATACCGTGACTATTTCCCCAAAAGTAAAAAAGTCGCTCAATTTGAGCAGTTGCAGCGTGAGAAACATCCTGATCGTGAATATCCATTTTTCAATGATTTTGCTTATCAGTGGTTTGAACGCAAAAAGGCGACGTGGAAAAATAGCTATAGAGACACCATGCAAAACGTTTTAGATAAGTATCTGATCCCACAATTTGGCAATACATTGATGAATGAGATCACCCTATCGCAGATCGATTTTTATCGTCAGCAGTTAATGCAAATGGTAAAGGCAGATAATACCCGGCAATTATCTAATCGGCGCATTAATAACTTACTGTGGCCCATCGTCTCCATGGTAAGCCTCGCGGCAGAAGAATATAAATTTGAATACCCATTGAGGCGCTATCGCTCACTTAAAGAAGAAAAGGCTGAGTCTCATCCGATGACGATAAAGGAGGTTAAACTTTTCCTATCCCACGTCCCTCCCGAATGGAAAGATTACTTCATCATTCGGTTTTGGACCGGCATGCGCAGCTGTGAAATACATGGATTAGAGTGGCAACATGTTGATTTTAATCACCGCTTAATTCGCATACGGCAAAACTGGGTGAATGGTGAAGTATGTGATGTGAAAACACCAAAATCTAGGCGTGATCTTAAGATGTGTGACACGGTATACGATGCCTTTAAACGCATTAAAAATTTGGCATTGTCAGAGTCAGGCTTTGTGTTTACTGGCAAATCAGATGCGCCACTGGATACCCATTTTGTTAGCAAAAAATTATGGTACCCGACACTCATTAAAGCGGGACTGAAACGTCGACGAGCTTATGAAACTCGTCACACCGCGGCAGTGCTGCATATCGCAGCCCTAGAAAATCCACTGTATATATCTCAAATGCTTGGCCACAGTGATACTCGGTTATTATTTGATGTCTATGCACCTTATGTTGCAAACGCATCTCGAAGCGATGGCAACGCATTTGATAAACTCATGCGCAACGAAAACATGCTGTAAAACCCCGTAAGTTATACTCAACTTGAGTTGGCTGATATCATGTTGTTTAAATCTGGTAACGTTATCACTGACTATGACAGAGCAAGAAACAGAAATTGAAACTCAAGCGGTCACCTATGCGAAAGCAAATCGTACTCGGATAGCTCGAGAACTGACCGATTTGGACAAGTTTCCAGCTGATCAACAACCTGTGTCTATTTTTATGTGCGGCTCTCCTGGCGCTGGAAAAACCGAAGCTTCAAAAGCGTTTCTTGAAATGTTTGATGAAACGGGAATTATTAGGCTTGACCCTGATGAGCTAAGAGTCTTCTTCCAAGAGTACACTGGTGAAAATTCATTCCTCTTTCAGAAAGCTGTCAGCCTTATTGTTGAACGAACCCTAGACAGAATTTTTAACAACAACCAAAGTTTCATCTTAGATGGTACTTTTTCAAACTTTGATATCGCTTGTAAAAATATCGAGCGCTCACTAAAGCGAAATCGAGCCGTGCTCATCATCTTTGTTTATCAAGAACCTACACTAGCCTGGGAGTTTGTCCAAGCAAGAGAAAAGCTTGAAGGCAGACGCATTTTACCTACTACATTTATCGATCAATTCTTAAATTCGCAAGAGGTAGTCCGGCAAGTCAAAGCCAAATATGGCGCGGCAATCAAGATAGATTTACTGATAAAGAACAATGATGGTAGCACTCGTATTTACCATGATAACATTACGGATGTTCAGCATCATATAAAGAAAAAATACTCTCGCACAGAATTAATAAGACTGCTAAACTTGCCACCTGAGCCTATTTTTTAGGCTGTTTTATGTGAGAAATCTATGTCGACCAATACAGCTAAAATTAACGTTACTACATCCAAGCTTTCAGCCTTTGTTATGAACGCAAGTTCAGCAGAGAAAAAACGTGTGTATACTCAAGTTATCAAGAAAGCGACTGAGTCACAGAATAAAATGATTATTGAAGCCAAATCCATGGCAGTGTAATTCATTGGTTTTGTGAATAAAGCCCCGTTAGGGGCTTTTCCTATTTCCTCTGCATCATCACCAACACTCTTCAAGATTCATTCCCCTTCTCGTGCTGCAGGGTACGTATGATGATAAACCTCCTTTAGCTTACCAATCGTCACCTGGGTATAGACTTGTGTTGTCGAAATATCTGCATGGCCTACCTGCTCTTGGATATAGCGAATGTCGGCACCATTTTTTGACATTACGGTAGCGGTGGTATGTCGATACAAATTACATGCACCAGGTTTATCAAATTAAATTAGATCCTAAAAGTACTCTGACATCAATTACGCGGTGGTTTTTAGACCGCTTGCACTATCCACTCGACCGTTTTCCTAAGGCCTGAATCAAAGGATTCGAGTGGTTGCCAACCTAATTCACGTTGAATTTTACTCGCGTCAATGGCGTAGCGCACATCATGGCCAGGACGATCAGCAACATGTTGTATTAAATCACGAAACCCCATGCCACTCATTGTCAGAGACTGCGGATGAGTGGGCACTAACTCTTCTAAGAGATCGCAAATTCGCTGCACCACAGCAAGATTAGTGTATTCATTTGAGCCTCCAATATTATAGGTTTCCCCTAGTTGCCCTTCAGTGGCGACTAAAAATAACGCCTTAACATGATCATCCACATACAACCAATCCCGCACCTGCTGGCCATTGCCGTAAACGGGCAGTGGTTTTCCCAATAACGCATTATTCACCATTAAAGGGATCAGCTTTTCAGGGTATTGAAAAGGGCCATAGTTATTAGAGCAGTTAGTAATAACTATCGGTAAACCATAGGTACGATGCCAGGCGCGAACAAGATGGTCCGCCGATGCCTTGCTGGCAGAATAAGGAGAACTAGGATCATAGGCTCTGGTTTCACTAAATAGTCCCGCCTTTCCAAGGGAGCCATAAACCTCGTCGGTGGAAATATGGTGCAATCGAAAACGGCGCTGTTGTGCTTGCCCTAAAGTTTGATAATAACTACGGCATGCCTCGAGCAGTGTGTAAGTTCCCACGATATTGGTTTGAATAAACTCCGCGGGCCCATCTATTGAACGGTCCACATGGCTTTCGGCCGCTAAATGCATCACAAGATCGGGTTGGAATTGCTGCAACACCAGGTCTAACCTTGCCCTATCGCAAATATCTGCCTGCACAAAATGATAGCGCTCACTATCAGCAACACCCGCCAGAGATTCAGGATGGCTCGCATAGGTCAGCTTATCGAAATTGAGCACCACTGACTCCGTTTGCTCAATCAGCATTCGCACTAATGCCGATCCAATAAACCCTGCACCACCGGTAATGAGTATTCGCATATCGCCTATCCCAAAGTATTAGAAAAATAAAAAGACCGAAAGTATACAACTTTACCTGTAGAGCAACGTGACCTTTTTAAGTACGGGGTGCAAGAAGAATGCTACCTGTGCAAGGCGGAGCGAACACAGAGGCGCATGCGTGCCATTGATTGACGATAAACATCACGCTTAGCTTACCGTAAGGAGTGAACGATTCAGGCATTGTTCGGTAACGGGTTAAGCATCAATAGCGCTTCATCTAATGATGATGTGCCCCCTAATAGACTCACACATTGCTATAGGTTTTTTCAAATAAAATTCAGCATCTTAAGCATAAATCACTTTAGCGCTGAGACATTTACTTTGCTAAAAATGGCCATTTGAGACACTTCCCTGCCCTCATTATTGTGCTGTCGCAGGGTTGTTAAGCGACTGTTGTCTTATCAAATACTGGTTGATAACGGTGTACACGCTCAGATCTGCTCTGACAATTACTCGTTTTTTCTGACGACTCCGTCAGATTAGATTTGAGCTAAATTGAGGCTGTTCATAATTCTGTGTCAGGTTAATTTCACAGATCGATATGGTTTTCTAAGCGCCCCTCAAAATGGATTGAGAGCTGTGATAGCGTAAAATTCCAATTTTGGATGGGGTGAGTCCAGCGCTCAGAGGCCTTCAATATACCCGCGTAAAGCAGCTTGAGTAAACTGTTCTCGTTAGCAAAACCGCCCTTCGTTTTGGTTAACTTCTTGGATTGTCGATGTACCGCTTCAACTGCATTGGTGGTGTAGATAGTAGTACGGACATAGTCTGGGTATTTGAAATACACCGATAGCAGCGCCCACTTGTTACGCCATGATTTAATCACCACAGGGTATTTATCGCCCCATTTTGTCTCCAGCTCATCCAGTGCCATTTCAGCCGCATTCAAGGTGGCAGCCTTATAAACTAGCGCAGCCGAAGACGTTTGCTCTTCCAAGATGAATTTGACACGACCATTATCCAGTAAACAGATAGCCAAATAAGTAGCGTATTTTATAATCGATACATTTGCCTTTTATGTGTATTAAAAATTAGATACAACAATCCTTATAATGTATGTAAAATTAGATACTATTGTCGTTGCAGTGTATTTAATTAGAGATACAAAATTATGAAAAAATCCGGTGTCTATGCCGTTGCACTCAAGCAAGTCAAAGCAAAAATTAGCGCTTTACTCGGTTTATCTGTGCCTAAACCGCCGAAAAATGGTTGGGTGCGCAGTATCCGTGAGGCCTTGGGGATGTCGGGCGCGCAATTAGGTGAACGTCTTAATCTCTCTCGTAATCAAGTCTCCATATTGGAGCGTAAAGAAGCCGATGAAACCATCACACTCAAACAACTTAAACAACTGGCGAGCGGGCTCGATGCCGAACTGGTTTATGCGATTATTCCGCGTCAGTCGATTGATGACATGATAGAAGCGCGCGCTATGGAGTTGGCCAAGCAGCGTTTGGCCATGAGCCACCAATCGATGTTTTTAGAAGCACAGCAATTAACCTCAGAGCAACAACAGCAAGCGCTGGTTCAATTAGCCAATGAGATTAAAACTGGCAGCACCCGAGATTTGTGGAAAGTCAGTTTGCAGGAGAAATACCAATGAGTCTGTTTGTTGAACCAGAGGGCGCAACCCAACTAAATGCTGATGATGTTGCCGGGCTGAAATTTGATCACATCACGACTCGCGAAGAGCTTAATGAGCTTGAAAATGCCAACATACTACAAGGGTTGAGTTGGTTAGCCACGACGCCTAAAACCAGCATGAATGACATTCTTTCTATGGCGTTTGTGGAAGAGTTGCATCAACGTTTGCTTGGTGATGTGTGGGAATGGGCCGGCAGCTACCGTCACCGAGAGTTGAACATTGGTGTCGATCCGCTGAATATCCGGCAAGATTTACACAACTTACTGGAAGACATCAAATGCTGGATTGAGTTTGAACACTATGACAGCCTAGAACTCTCGGCTCGGATACAGCACAGGTTAGTTAAAATTCACCCTTTTCCTAACGGCAACGGACGTCACTCGCGCGTGATGACGGACTACATACGAATGGTACTACTCAAACAAAAGCCTTTAGTTTGGTCCAATACAGATTTGGATAAACAAAGCCAAGAGCGGGGTGAGTACATTGCGAGCTTACGCCAAGCTGATGCCGGCGATTATGCGCCTTTAATTCAATATCTTCAGGCGAAAGGGAATGTGACTTAAACCAAGCGTTAAGAGCTAAATATACAATTACAATGTGGATACTTTATTCTACTCACACATATGGACGCTTACATCCCCGCACTAAAAGTACGGGGTTTTACGCTTAATGAGATAGAGACGTTACTAAAAAATGCGGGGATTGAGCAGCCAAGTGTGCTATCTGGACGTAGAGCATTCGCTGTAGAGCTTCACCGCCTCGGCTACGATGTTGCTCACATACTTCATATGCTTGGCAATCGCACTTTGGAGACAACACACAAACTAACTACAGACCCCGTATCAATGGGGGCAATTGCCGCTAATGCATTTTGATTGGTGGTACTAAAAAATAGTACCAAATTCGCTTGAAATGATACTAAAAGGTAGTACTATTGATTTAACAGATTATGAGACTTTATGAACAAAAAACATTTAAGAACGTTGACGGCTATCTTTGCTAGGCCTGTCAGCGGAGCTATCAAGTGGTCTGATATTGAAGCGCTGTTTATTGCTCTAGGGGCTGACATTGAAGAGCGTGAGGGGTCTCGAATTGGTGTGGTGCTGTTTGGTGAAGTTCAGGTATATCACCGCCCACATCCTCAGAAAGAAACTGACAAAGACGCAGTGATAAACATCAAAAAATGGTTAGAAAGGAACGGGGTGAAAGCATGAAAAATCTTATGATGATCAACGGGGTAAAAGCCTTTATTGATTATGATCCAGACGCTGAAACATTCCGTGGTGAGTTCGTAGGCTTAAACGGCGGCGCGGATTTCTATGGTGAAAGCGTCGCTCAATTGGAAGCCGAGGGCGCGAAGTCATTAAGCGTTTTTTTAGAGATGTGTCAGGAGCGTGGCATTGAGCCTTACAAAAACTTCTCTGGCAAATTCAACGTTCGGATCTCGCCAGAGGTTCACGCTCGACTTAATGAAATTGCGCTATCGCAAAGCATTAGTTTGAATGCAGCGGTAGAAAATGCAGTCAATGACTACATTGCACATTCAGCGTAGGACGGAAAATTGTTCCTCGTTTTGCGGGGATGCCAGTGTTGGCATATAGCTAATGTTAAACGGGGTTCACCAGTCAATTAAAGCATGGGCTTGGCAATCTAATTCCTGACTTGCATCTGCACCCAGGCAGTCGTCGCTTTGCGGCGTTCTAGATCTTAGCTTCTAAATCGCCTCTACCGCCATTTTCAGCACGACACTATCCTTTGGCATTAATGCTATACGAAACCCGACTCCGCTAAAAACTCGATTAATAAACTCAACACCGTTTTTACCTTTATCACTTTCGATATCAGACAATGCTTTACGGCTAACGCCAACCATTTTGGCATATTGGTCCTGGCTCAGTGATAACAACTCAACTCTCAGCCATTTAAGTACTTGACCTTGAGTCTTTTTCCCCGAAAAGAGATCCAATGTAGCGGCTAATAATAAATCTTCCCTATCTTTAAGGGTCAAAGGCTTTCGATTAACCGAAATTTTTTTTCGACCACCTCTGCCTTTTGTTTCAATCGAATCCGTTGCAACATTAGATGAAACCGTCATAATAGCCCCCATTGCTGCATTCTCGCTTCTAACGTGGCAAAACCAATTCCCGAATGCGCAAGAATCGATTCTGGCACACCCCGCTGACGTAAACGTTGCTCAAGACCAAGCAAACGAGCAGCGGTTTCATTCAAAGCGCTCATTAACTCATTAGGCGACAGTAAATCAGATAAATGTTCTGCAATTGCAGGAAAGTTATACACGCCACCTAACTCCATTCCCTCACCCCAGGTAAAGGTACGAGTGATCATCTCATAATCTGCTTTCATTGGCGCAAAATCATAAATGGGTGCCAGCTGGACGCGGTTTCCATACTTGATAAAAGAGGTATTTCGGCCATGATTATCTGAATTTCCAAAGGCAATATTTAATAAATCTCTACGTACCCATTCAATCACAAACGCCTCAATGCCACTCTTGCCTTCAAGCTCAGCCTCAACGTCGAGTAGCGTCCTGGTATTACCATAATTTTCTTTTTTATTAAACGCGGCCAAAAGCCGTCTAATCACATCGGCATGTAGCAAAGGCTTTGCTGTCGGCTCACCTAAAATGGCATAAACCGACTCCATGCCATAACTCACCATTGCTCCCGCCTCAACACCGTAATCAAAGCGTGGCAACCATAAAGAAGGGCCACGTTCAGCTTCAATAAGCTTCATCGACTCAACGGAAATAGTCTCAAAGCCCAATTGTGTAAGCTCATGATAAAAATGATACTCTGCTCGCAAAATATCGCCATCCAGAGTGGTTTTACCCCTTGGAAACTTAACTAAATAAGGCTGATCGAGATTACGCGGATCATCTTGAAAGGTATCAATCCAAACATCTTGCTGCGCATTTAATCGCACTAATAACTTAGGTGCGGCCCCGCCTGCGCCGGAAGCGCCACCTGCTGCTGCACCGCGAGACTGGGCATACTCAATAAAATCAATCTGCAACTCACTGACATCAGCGATACTAAAGGTAACAGGTAATGATCTTTTAGCCTTTTCAGGCACCGATTCTTTTATACGTAAGTTGCCAATTGGCGCGATAGTTCCATATTTCAACAATTGGAAATCACGTTCCAAATTAGGCAAATCCTGCAATCCAAGCCGCTTAACCCAATAATCCCGGCTGGAACCTGCTGGCATAATATCTTCTAAAAAACGATGCCAGTGAGGGCTTCGCAACGGGATATTATCAACGGGTAACGATACACTCACTGCAGTTTGCGCAAATTGATGGAAGTAATACGTGACATGTTCGATCTCATAATTTAATACACATGGCCCGCCAGTGCCCTTATCTGGCGCATAAAACTCCACCAAAGCAACATCACGCCATTCTCCGGCAATGTTCATCTGCACCGTTAAAATTTGCATTACCTAACCCCTAAAAGCAGACGACAATTAATGAACACTATAGCACTCAAAAATAGATAAAACAGCTAATTAATGCAACCTACAGCACTCAGTAATTAAGAAAAATACTAATTAATGACACCTAAAAAACGCAAAAACAGTCAGAGAAAATAAGATGGGAGGAAAAGCAAAGACGTTGACGGTTGACTGAACGCTCGCAAGCTCACCGTCCGGGCGGAGCCCGTTCAGTAACCTGCAGCGGTAAAACGGCGTTCCTAGATGTATGGACTCCCTCCCACTAAGAGGATACGGTCTTAATCGATTCAAAGATTAGCCAAAGGAGTCCATACATCTCGAGCAACGCTCCAGCTTCTGTTATATGCCAGTAATCAAAAAATCGATAGCCGCTACGATCTCATCCCTGAAACTACTCAACTCATTGACAGGCTCACGTAAAATCTTCGTTGGTACACTTGCCATTTGGTGAGTTAACATCACGAAGTCACCCTCATCGATATGGATCACAGGGCATAAATGCCTAGGGGCTTTTTTCTCCAATAGTTCGACAGGTGTTAGCGGAATAACTAACCGAGTATTCAAGATATTAAGCAATTCACTTTGAACATCAACAAAGTAAGGATATGCAATTGCAGTGCTCTTATCGTGGTTTTGGTATAAGGCAAACTGTGACATTAGAATACTCGGTAAGAATCAGAAAATAAGCCTTGTTTTTCAACCAATTCATTGCAAGCGTTAATCGCTTGGGCATTTTGTTCTAACCATTCGGCTTTTAGGCGATGCTTTACTTCTTTCTCAAGAGCCTTTTCCATTGTCGCTGAAAGATTTATGTTCAGGCGTTTAGCTTCCGCTAATAACTCACTGTTTAAGCTTAAATTTGTAGCTTTTTTGTGTACTTGATTGCTATATTTGTTTCTCATAACAATAACCCATGCGCGTTGTTTGTGCGCATAAATTATAAGTATGGATAGGATATATAACAAGCCATCAAAGATGGCGCTGAGTGTATCTATAAACTGCAGCAGTAAAACAGCATTCGTAGAATGCTTAAGCGCATCGCTACTAGAGTCTAAACCCTAGAGCCACGTAGTGGCGTTCTAGCAGTTGCGTCGCAACGCCAAAGCGTCTCCCAGCCGAAGGCCGTCCTTTTTGCTGCGCCTTATATGCTATATACTCTCCCTGTATTCATTAAATCGTGCAATGGGCCTATGCAACAACTAAATGAAAGCATTATTTGATGTTCAGTTTGGTGCACTCTGTGCCGTCATTGCAGGGGCTCGTGGTTGGACGGACATTCGTGAATACGTTCTGGGTCACCATGAATAGTTTCGCCGTCAACAGTTAGATGTAATATTTGGCGAGGATGCCTGCCAAATTTATCGGGAGAATGCGGCATAAAATGTCGCTAATTTGCATCATATGTCACTGAACATGCTACGAGCTACACCTCAAGCCCATACCGATTACCGATATACTTTTCAATGACCTGCTTCATTGCAATTAACATCTTACTATTGAAGTCCCTACCTCCTGCAAATCAAGATATTCACTATATCGATTTGATTCTCGGCACAAACGCAGTGAAGTTCCGCCCTGAAAAACCAAGTTATCGAGTACCCAAGCTTCATCCAGTGCATACAAGATGTCGTAATGAAGAAGTTCTTTCTCAATGACAGGGCGCATATCCTTTGCGCCTCCTTGTTCCACAGCTTTAAGTTACTTTTATCCTACGAGTTTAGAGTATCAAAGTACTATGTAGATCTTTTTATGGAAAACTAAACTGTAGATATTTCCCTTCTGGAAAAATTGAATTACCCTCACTAAGAACTTAGTCTTTGTGAGGGTATTTTCATGGTGTTAGTTATAAACTCCACTGCTCTTGAGGTACCACGAATTTTTCCTCAGAGAGATGAGATTCGCCCCATAAAGCTGAAGGGATTTCCGACATTTTATAACTCGAAATACGAATACATAATGCCAGTCAACTTCAAAGCCATAATGGAACTCTTAATTTATTCAACAAGAATTTTTGGCAGCATGTTTTACCGCATCGTCATATATATGATGCAGCAAAGGCTCCAAGCCCTAAAGCAAACATGAGAAAAGCATTTGAGAAAGCTGGTGCTGAAAAAACAACAGTCTGGCCATGGGAGTAATGTTATGAAACTTAATGATTTATTTATTGCTGATGGAGTTATTGAGGGTTACTGTTTTGAAAATAACATCTTATTACTTGTGTTTAAAGATTTTAGGGGCTCTGCTTACAATTTGAAATTCAACGGTTGTACTAGCATTGAAGAAAATGGCAGTGTTGGCTTTAGTTTATGTAAAGCAAGTAGCAACAATAACGAATGGACTGTTTATGATGATGATGGTCAAGTTTTAGCTGTGATGTTTTCTTCGGTTGAAATTACTCCCAAAAGTTAAGTTGTATATCGATTGTACATTGTGGAATCTAGACTATTTTTGCCAGTCATTACTTTGCACTAAGGAGCTGGCAAAGTGTAGTGGCATAGTGAATTTGGCCACTATTTGGCCATATATGGACGCCTCAGCTTTTACAACACTTTTGAATGATTGGTTCACTACCATATATTCGGCGTCTTAATAGGCATTTTACCCGCGCCATGATGTAAATCCGAAACCTATTACCTTATCACTACATCGGCATTTAATGCCTTGGTCAAGTCAGGCTCTAATAGGTACGGTTGACCGTTTATTCATCAGTGCATGTAAACTTTTAGGTGATACTTAACGTCTTACGCAAACGCTTTATTAACGTCAAAATTATCGTTACTCGTGAGGATCCGCCATCCTATACGCGCTATTTTATTAGCCAATGCGACAACGGCTTTGTGTCGACCTTGCCTTAACGCAAGCGCATTAAACCATCGTCCAAGTCTATCATCACGTTTGCTCGCAAATCGGCCAACGGCTCTGGCGCCGTGTATGAGTAAAACACGTAGTTCTGAGCTGCCATTTTTCGTGATCGATCCTAGTCGAACTTTTCCACCAGAACTCGATTGCGATGGCACTAAGCCACACCATGCAGATAATTGCCGGCCATTTTTAAATTGATGACCCGAACCTAATTCACTCATAAAGCTTGCTGTGACTAATGGTCCAAAGCCAGGGATCGACAGCAATGCATTGTAGCGAGGTTGGATTTGACATAGCGCTTTAATGTCGCGCTCGATTTGATTAATTCTCTCATTTAAAACACATAAATCTTCATATAAAAGTTTTAACAGGTAATGAAGCGTATGAGACAGTTCATGCTCATTATTTGCTAAAATACGGCTAAGTGACGCTTGTAATTGCAACCTGCCGACAGAGAAGATCACACCAGACTCGCTCGCTAGGCTTCGAATTTGATTGACCATGGCGGTTCGATTTTGAACGAGACGACTACGTACACAACGTAATGCTTTAATGTCTTGTTGCTCAACAGTTTTAACTGGAACCATGTGGATATTAGGTCTGAAAACCGCTTCGCATATAGCGAGGGCATCGTTGGCATCATTCTTTTGGTTTGCAACAAATGGCTTAACATGTTGAGCAGGAATCAATTGCACTTGATAACCAAGAGCTTGAAATTGTCTTCCCCAGTAATGCGCCGTACCACAGGCCTCCATAGCAATAAGGCTACCTTCGGGGAATTGTCTAATTTTATCGAGCAGCTTGTTTCTGTTAACCTTTTTGTTACTCATGACAGAGTTATCCATAAGACAAACACAAACTTGAAAAACATTTTTGGCTAAATCGATACCAATAACTTTAATATCCATGATGGAAACCTCCAGAACTATTTGTCAGCTTTAAGCTTGGCATAATACTGCAAGCTTAGGTGCTGAGGCGTCCATCACATCACTACAAAAGCAATCACACAACAAACATTACCTTTTATAATACACCGAATTTAGGCCATAAAACTCTGGAAAAACGTTTTCCAGAGTTTATTTTTATTGTGATTTCCTTAAAAATTTTTACTTTTCTGGAAAAACTCATAACATACTAAATTATAGATATTTTTATCTTTTTCCAGAAAACCATCTAAAGAGTACGGCGTTTTTCAAGCTAGTTGTCACCATCGACCGTTTTAAGCGGCCTTTTTTTCCACTTCTTTAACTGACTCTTTTTCCGGATTCAGTGTTGTCGGTCCCACAGGTTCGCAGTTCCGTACTTCTCGTTTTCCCCAACGACTTGGATTTTCTGCTTTCGCCGCTTCAATCCGTTCTTTGCGCTTTGCCAGCAGGAGTTGATCCTGACCGGTATGACGTTGGTGCGGGGTCACGAACCGTAGTTTGCTGTGCTTGTGTTCGTAGTTGTACCAGCGCGTAAACTTCAGCACCCAAGTCCTTGCTTCATCGATACTTTTAAAACCTGCTGATGGCCAATCAGGCCGATATTTACAGGTGCGGAACAACGACTCTGCAAACGGGTTATCGTTGCTCACTCGTGGCCTGCTGTACGATGTCGTTACACCAAGCTCATACGCCTTCATTCGCATGGTCTGCGATTTCATTGGCGCACCGTTGTCCGAATGCAGCACGACTCCACTGTGTAAACATTTCTCCCGGACCAGTGTCTGCTCTAACAATTTCGCGGCGTTTTCTCCACTTTCCTGTTCAAACACTTCACAACCAACAATTTTCCGGCTGAACAAATCTTCCAGCATGTACAGGTAATAAAACTGCCCACGCACCGTGCTTGGCAAGTAGGTGATATCCCAACAGAGCACCTGGCCAGGCCCGGTCGCTGTGTAGGTCGTTGGCAGCGTTGACCCTTTCGGCGCTAAACTCCGGCCGCGATGATGCAGCTGACCAAAGGCTTTTAATACCCGATAAAATGTTGATTCAGAACCATAATATTCATCTTCATCCAGCAGCGTTGGGACGATTTGCGATGGCGGTAAGCTGGCAAACTTTGGCCAATTACACACCTCGATGATTTTCGCCTGTTCTTTTTCCGTCAGCTTATTCGATGGCTGCGGCCGAATCGCATCCGGCCTTTTGTCTGCGGTGATCTGGCCATCCCGATACCAGCGCCGATAAGTGCGCAGTGTAATGCCAGCTTCTTCGCAAGTCAGATGAAGCCTGGCGCCAGCCTGGTTCGCTTCCTGTATCAAGTTTACACATTCAGTGCGCTCTGAGACCAAGGTTAATCGTCCTCGTTGTCGTTCTCCCAAAGCGCATTTAACTTTTTTCTAAGCACCAACAAGGCTGCGGTTTCAGCCAAAGCTTTTTCTTTGCGCCTCAACTCGCTCTTTAACTGTTTAATTTCCTTATGGTCGGCTTGGCGCTGCCGTTTAGCTTCCAATTCCTGCTCGCGGGAGCTCATAAACCCTCGCAGTGCATTGGCTTTCCAGGCCTTTACCTGATCAACATACAGACCTTTAGCTCGACAATACTCACTCAATTCGGCTTCATTTAAACTGGCAGTTTCAAGCACTGTGGCAAACTTAGCTTCTGCTGACCAATGTTCTGAGGTTGGTTTACTTCCGGGCACAGGACGACCTTGTTGTTTGGCTTTATCCCGCCAATTATACAAAGTTTGTACGCCAATCCCTTCTTGTCTGGAAACTTCTGCTACGGTCATGTTCGAAGGAGGCAGTAACTTGTTCAAAATCTGCTGCTTACGTTCTTCACTATAACTCGGCACAATTAAGCCTTAACGCCCCAACTGGTTAAATTTTAAGTAGTGACAACTATCCTGCCAGAGCGGGAGTATAGGAGCAAATAAACCAACTACTTTTTATAGCACCTAAAGGTGTTGTACTGAACTCTTCATGGCTACTAGAAAAAGAGTATAGTTTACAATTACAAGATCGATACAAAAAAGTCAGTGGTTCAAATCAGTTGGCAGAGGCGCTTTGATACGTAATAAGGATCTGTTGATTATTAATTGAAATAAGTTGAGCTACGCTGCCGTAAGCTCACCATTAAACGTTAAACGCTGATTGTTTCATGGTTTGCTCGGCTCGGCTGACCCCTAGCCGCTTAGCAACGGTTTGCCATTGCTTAACCGCCATTAATACTTCATCGTAAATTTGCGTGGCTTGGGTTTGCGAAAGTCGGAAGAAGTCTTTTACGTCAAAGGCTAATTGGTAGTCTAGAGCGTTGTCTGTATCGGTAATATTCAGATGCAGGCCATGCTTACCCACTATCGGGTTTAAATCATAAGCGGGTGATAACTTCCAACCATTCTTTGTTAATAAAAACCCATGGTTACGCAGGTGATCATCCGTGTTGGACACCGCAATATTAAACACGATACGTCGCCATAACTGTGCTAAATCAGCTTCGGTTTGCGCACCACAATTGGAAATAAATTCAGCAATCTCTAAGTAGCTGGCACCTTGAAATTGTTCACCATCATAGTATTGAAGCTGTGTCATGGCCGATGAAAAATGCAGTCGCTTTTCGCCATCGCGGTCAAACCGTTTTGTTAAAAAGGTATGGTGCTGTGACGAAAACTGCTTGATCTCACTTGGAAACATGTCAACACCTGCCGCCAAAGCCAATTCATAACAGACCATCTCCCATGCGCCCACGTCATGGGTATCATTTAGATTGGGAAACTTTGCAATCCACAAGTGGCCTTGTTCATCTGTGACACAAGCCTTGGGCCTTGCACCACCTAATGATGAGCCTGGAGAAATCAGCATTTTCAACCAGCGATAATACTCGTCACTGTCGATGTCATCGTCTTTTTCAATCTGTATGGCTGCGTGCTCTAGCTCTCGCAAAGAAGCCATTGGCGGCGCAGCAAATTCAGAATTGTCGTCCAAAAAAGCATTCGAGCCTGCTCGCTTAAATCGAATACCACCCATCCGGTAAGAGTCGTGCACGCCCAACAGGTAATCCAATTCGTTTAATCGACTTGTTGCTCGAATGCCTTTGCGCGCATCAATCGCCGCACGCCGTTGCATTAAAATACGTCCCCATCTATCAGGCGATGAATCAAGAAATGCGCGAAAGTTTTTATCGGCTTCATCGTTGTAGAGTTCACCGGAGTGAAGCGTCAAGATTGGATCAATTTGCAAGCGACAGGCTGAGGTTAAAAATGCTTTATCGTAGGCAAAACTAAACACGCCACCTCGGCTTGAATCGCTATAAGTAAGCCGCCCTATTAGCAGTGGCGCTTCGATTGGCTGCCAGTCGGCATAGACTTCGACGATTTCACGGCTCATCTTGAACCTTCCAGCAATTTTATGTTTTGCAGCTTGATACCCACTTCATCATGAGCGGCCATTTCCGCAAAGTTGCTTTCCATGCCAAGTACGGCCATTACTTTTAAGTAAGTGCCTATGGCAACGCCCGGATCACCTGCGAAGACTTTGTTCACGGTTTTATGATCAAAACCAGTACGTTCACACAGCAGCTTTTTTGTAAAACCACGTCGTTTCATCGCCAACAACAAGTCCTCACCAAAATGAGTCAGGATTTTGCGTTGCTTTGGAAACAGTACATTGTGTAAATCACGCTTAGCCACACCACCAACCAAAGGGACTATATTCCCACTATTCAGCCATTAATGGGAATATAGTCCAACCTTGAAATCAAAGCAACTCTAACATGTGAAAGGCAGGACTATATTCCCATTTTACTGAATATTATAGGATTTATATCCCACTTTTAGGTTTAGATTGCGCGTTGGCCAAAGCGATGATGTGAATCCCTGAATTTCAAAGGCAACCAAATCACACTTTTGTGTGATCTGATCCAGTAGTTCTGTACACCGCGCTAAGTGAGTAAAATCACATAACGAGGTGCCTATGACAACTAAAAAGAACCGTAAGACTTATACCGCAGAATTTAAAACCGAAGCCCTGAAACTGGCCGAGCGTGTTGGCGTGGCCGAAGCAGCACGGCAGTTGACGCTATACGAAACCCAGATTTACAACTGGCGTAATGCATCAGAGAAAAAATCCACTACCAGCCAGCGTGAAGCTGAACTAGCGGCCGAAGTAGCTAAGTTACGTCGCCAACTGGCTGATCAGGCTGAGGATTTAGCCATCTTAAAAAAGGCCGCAACCTACTTCGCGAAAAATCAAAAGTAGCTGCATTTGAATTTATGCTGGAGCACCAACACAGGTTCCGCCTGCTGCGCATGGCCGCTGTGTTTGGTGTATCGCGAAGTGGGTATTATCAGTGGCGTCGTACCGGTGAAGAACCTGGCGAGAAAGCCCTACGGCGGGCCGCGCTGGACGAGAAAATCAATAAGGCTTTTACGCAAGGTAAGCAACGTGACGGTGCGCGCCGTATTCAGGTTGCGTTGGCTGAAAATGGCGACCATGCAGACCTGAAAGCGATATTGAACAGCATGAAAAGACAAGGGTTAAAAGCCAAAGCAGCTCGTAAGTTCAAGGTGACCACAGATAGCAACCATCAGTTGCCAGTGGCCCCAAATTTGCTGGAGCAGAACTTTAGTGCGGATGCGCCCAACCAGAAATGGGTAGGTGACATCACGTATTTGCTAACCAACGAGGGCTGGCTCTATCTGGCCAGAAAACTATGAATTAAAGAAAGTAGCTTAGTGGCGTGTCCAGTGTTGCCGGATCAGATCAGGAGTGGAAGTACCAACTTTACTTCACACTGCAAGCAAGGTCACCGGTGTTAATCTGGGGCTGTTTCATTTCGCCATCGAATCGAATGGCAAAAAGATAGCCAACCGAAGATTTGTAAAGCGTGCTGAGAAAAACCTCAGACGTAAGCAGCGTCAGCTATCAAGAAAAGCAAAAACTAGATTGATGGTCGCCAAATGCCATGAAAAAGCAGCGAATGCTCGCGCTAATTTAGTAAATCAGACTATGTTGATTAAGTTCAGCTATGCTGCCGTAAGCTTACAATCAGTTTACGCCGCCTACGACTGCCGTTGGTTTCTTTGGCTTTGTCCTGCCCTGTACATATCCAGCCGTGTGAGATTTTGGTTGCCTGAGTCTGAGTTAAATGGGCAATTAACTCTGCGGTTTGCTCAACAGATTACAGGCTTTGTGAACCGCGACATTTTCAGACTTGAGCTTCTCTGACAAGGTGTAATCGGCAAGGTGACGGCGGACCGTTGATTCATTTATCCGTAATGCTTGAGAAATCATTGCCGCGGTCCAGCCTTCGGATGCAAGAAGTACTGCTTTAATGCGGTCACAAACAAGCCCGTCACGCGTTTGAGCATGCAGGGTCTCTAGGACTTGTTTTTGGTCAGGAGTAGTCTCGTGACAGCGACCTTAATCCTCATGTCACTGAAAATCAAGCATCTTCATTGATCACGAGTATAGGAGGGTTGAGCCATATCTGATTTCCTCTTCTTAACTGACCAATACTCGCACTTTTGCGAGCACTTCATTTAGCACTGCAACGGGAGCTTTTTCGATATACTTGACGTCCCTTGCTGCGTAGTCAATCGTCTTGACTTGTTGACACAAAACAACACCTTTGGTTTTGTCGGTATCAACAGCAACCTCGAAACCATGACCTCTAACCCTAGATGTTATTGGCGCGACTAAAGCAAGTTGAATTTGCTTGTTGAACGGCTCAGGCGAAAGTACCAGCGCAGGACGATGATGAGCCTGCTCGTGTCCCGCAGATGGGTCAAAATCAATCCACACTATGTCACCTCGTTTTGGGGTGTAACTCATTAGATTTCTTCCTTGCCTACAGGTGACGAACTCAGCCATTGAGTATCTTCTGAATCAAGTTCAAAAGACCCTTTTGGACTGGCACTTAGCAACTCATCAAGTGTGAATATTGGGGTTGCTGGGCTCATCACAATACGCCCCTGAACAACCTCTATTTCAACTTGATCCCCCATACCGAACCCTGCCTTCTTCAGCACGGCAGCAGGGATAATTGCTCCAGCAGAGTTCCCCCATTTTTTGATACTGGTCTGCATATTAACCTCACCAACTATGATACATTGTTTAAACATGCTACCACCAAATATAGGGTTATACAATGTATAACTTCATGTTAAGGTGCAATATCGAGTGCTTGGCTGATAGCTCGCGGATCAACATCAAGATACGGCCAACCCAGCAATTCAAGAGTTCTAGAATTAAAGGCGGCTGGACGGTCATTTCTGCTTATGGAAGCTGCGTAAGTTTCGATACTATCGAGCAGCGGCTAACGAAATAAAAAGCATCACCCGATAGTTATATATAGTAACGTAATATGTGTATATTGTGTATTAAGGCAGAGAAATCTGCCTTTTTATTGCTCAATAAAAACATTAGGAATATAGTGCTTTATATGTTTATTGTGTATACGGAAAACTTGATTTGTCATCAGTAAAAGTCAGAGCGACGATTGTAGAGGACAATACTGGCATCAAAAGCCAACTGCCTATCTTGCTAACTGAGCAAGGAGAGTTAAGTACGGTCACGGACTACCTACTCAAGCTGGAGTCGGACGGTGTGAGTAACTCCGTCATGAATGGATTTATTCAAGCGGTGTCCTTGTTGCTAGATTACATGGAAGCCAATAGAGGGTTGTTTGACGATCCGAAGTTGCTCTTCCAGACCTTTTCTAAGCGGTTGTATACAGGAACAATTGGTGAAGATGGACTTGACCCATCAGGTTTGTATTGGGTGCCAAGTTCAACCAGTAACGTGAATAAGCATATTCATCGACTGACGGCATTCACCGATTGGCTGGAAAATAAGCAAGGCACTGTGTCAATGAACCCCTTGCGTGATGCCACCCCTCATGAGCAGCGATTGAACTACGCCGCATGGTATAGAAAAAACCAAAATGATTTCCTCGGTCATATTGAAGATAAGACCGTCAATAAAACCATCCGTAAGGCGCGAACCATTAAGGGGCGCACACCACTCACCAAAACCGAAGATGATGCTATCGCCTTTCCTGAAAAGCATTGGGAAGATTTTTATATGAATGGCATCGGTGGCGCGAGTGACCCACGAGTGGCACTCAGGGACAAATTAATACTCCTACTCATGCACGGTGGCGGACTACGCGAAAGCGAGGCTTTAACCCTTTGGGTCACAGATGTGTTTGAAGATCCCTATAACCCTGATATTGCTATCGTTCGAATCTACAATGAAGTCGATGGCAAAGCGCCAAGTGACCCTGAAGTGCGTTCTAAAAATCAGAATAGAGAGACGTACTTAAAAGAAAAGTATGCGCGTATCCCTCGCCAACGCATGAAAGGCACCGCGCATCTTGGTTGGAAGAACCGATTGCCTGACCATAAAGATAACTACATACAGGTTCAGTGGTTTCCAACCGACTATGGCAAGGTGTTTATGTCACTTTGGAAAAACTATCAAAAGTACCGCGCCAGCATCAACTGTCACCACCCTTATGCGTTTATTTCGTTTCATCACAGCGCTTTCGGTAATCCCTACACCATCAACGCTTTTCATGATAACTACACCAACGGCTTAAAGCGCATTGGCTTAGAACCAAACAAAGCAGAAGGCTTAGACCCGCATGGGCATCGACATAATTACGGCAGACGCCTCAAGCGAGCAAAGGTTGACCCATTAATTCGAAAGAAGTGTCTTCACCACAAAAGTTTGGATTCACAAATTCCTTACACTGGCTCCAGTCAGCAGGAGGTTTCCAACGAGCTAACTCAAGCCACAATGCAACTGGCAAACCCTGAATCCAAAGTCAAAGCACTCGACTGGAAAGCACTGGTTGAGCATGGCTTTGATGACATCGACCCACAAGGATACTTCACGGGCAAACATCCAAAATTGAGAGGCAAATAGTGACGAAAAAAACCAAAAAACAGGACGGGCGTTCATCGGATTTAGCCTTCTCTTGGATGCTCACTACGCTTGGTGCGGAGTGGCAACAATGGCAGGAGTTGGCAGCGGAGTGGATGACGTCACAAAATTCTGGACTTGATCATAAACTACTTGCTTTATCGCGCTTCTTTGAGTCTTATCTTTCTGAATGTGCGCCTTATGCGATCAGTGATATGTCGTTATTTTTTAAAGGCTATAATGGACATCAGTGTTCCAGCGAAGAGTTAGAAGAGTTAATAAAAAGAAACGGTACTTCCCCAGAGCTAATCCAAAAGGGCGTGAACTTTTCCTGCGAATTCATCGACTTTATTATTGAAAAGGTGTTCTCCGAAGAAAATGACCATGGCGACCTTGTCCCGCTGGTTGAAAACCCGCTGAATAAAATCAAAAGACAAGCCTCTCCTACCGAAACTGTCCGCAACCCCTTGCCGTATCGCTATATTCAGGACTTACGCCAAATCCTCTGCCCGTTACCTGATAAAACCGAGCTGACCGTCATTGAGCAAAACCTAAAGAAAGGTGCACAACTACTTCCTGCTTACCACTATCGCCATTTCAAACATTGGACTTGGGCACAACAGCAGACAGGACAAGGCAATCAAAGTGGTGACTGGTTTGAAGTCGAACCTGAACTGATTGATAAAACCGACCCTGACTGTGTGTGGCGCACCAAAAAGGTTTTACGCAAACTCAAGGGAAGCAAAACAGCAGTGCCTACCGTTATCCACCAAATCTGGTCGCCCGCCAAAGCGATGGTGATATTTATGAAGCTCCACCTACCATTGCGAACCTATCAGGTGCGGATGCTAGACAGCGGAGAGGCCGACACATGGCGCTATGAAAACAGTCAATGGGTACTTAACACCAAACATGATTTTGTACTTGGCAGTGAAAAACGCCCATTCGGCAAAGGCATCTTCCGCCGAATCCACGACACCATGACAGGATTACATTCCACAGGCTTGTATATCAACACAAACAAGACCGCTGACCAAAATAAGGAAGAACTGGAACGGGGCTACATCATTCCTTGGCAGAATGAAGAAGTGCTGTACTGGCTGGAAAAACTGCGCAACTGGCAAGAAAAATACAACCCAATTGCAAAGCCCACCGATTGCACCTCACTTCAAATAAAGCACACTAGGCATAAGAAATCACAGAAACAGTTAGTAAGCATGGGTGAAATTGCCTTTCTGTTTCGTGATGCTACTGCAAATGGGGAGGATAAACGAAAGCCTCTTCGGATCAATGCGACAGATATTTTCTGGTATCAACTCCTATTTGAGCTAGAAATCAACCTTGCAGAGCAAGGTCACACTTTAGATAACGGTGAGCGGTTGAAACTGGTTGTGGATTACCCTGACGACATAAGAGAAAAGAAGGCCACGCTCTTCCCCTTACACAGTTTGCGCGTCTCGCTCATCACGGCGTATACGATGGACACGCAGTTGCCACTGCCTGTGATTTCTAAGCTATTAGCTGGGCATACACGCCTGCTGATGACCATCTATTACAACAAAATTACCCCGTCCGTGATGGCAGAGAAAATGGATGAAGCGCACGGTGAATTGGATGCCAAATCCAAACAATCAGTGCGTAACTTCCTCAAAGATGCCTCAATGGAGCAAATACAGTGCAAGATGGTGTATCACAGCGATGACAGCATTCAGGCAGCATTGGTTAACCGTAATCCGATAGGCTGGGAAGAACGCTCCTGTGGGTTGTGCTTAGTTGGCGGTAACACCGTGAAATCGGATGAAGTCAGCACCCTTGGTGGTTGCTGGAACGGTGGTGAGCTAATTAAGGATTCAAACACTGCTGCCAATCGTGTTTATGCTAGTGCGCCACACGGACCTGAAAACTGTATCCGTTGCCGCTGGTTTATTACCGAAGCGCGATACCTGCCTGCACTAAATGCTCACTTCAACCAACTGAGCTACAAAGCGCATGAAGCGGCTAACCTCTCTGTGGAAATTGAGGGTGAACTGGAAGCCCTCAAAGACGACCACTTCTTCTGTGAAGAGCAAGGCAAACCATTTATCAAGCACGATGAACTGCAAACCCTACAACGCCGCTGGGAAAAGCAACGAGTCGAGGCGGATGAATACACCAAAGACTGGATAGCGTGCTTCGAACTTATCCACAAAATCATACGTGTCGAAGAAGCCAGAAACGAGGATGACACCAAAGATAAACTGATTGCGGTTGGCTCTGAGCAAGATGTCAGCCATGCCTTGAAGTTTATCGAAACCAACTCAGAGTTGCTGCATCTATCACTACTTTGTGATGACGCTGAATTCTACCCTGATTTGCAGGACGAACTGCGTAAAACCCCTGTTATTCAAAAGCGTTCAATGCAACTTAGCCGTGTGCTGATGAAAAAAGGCTTTGAGCCAATTTTCATGGAAATGGACGACAAACAACAGCTTATCGCTGCCAATGCCATGCTGCGTCATATGGCGAAAATCGCTGACCCTGACGACAAGCTCGAAGGCTTCCGCAAAGTGGCGAGCTACATCGAAGCGGGTGAATACCTGACTGATAACAAGCTGTTCTCTCAGGGCATTCATGCACTGACTGATAAAGTCATTAATCTAGATGGTATAGCACTACCGAACTTATTGGAGGACTAATGGAACTTGATATTGATGTCATTCTGGCTGACTTAAAAGATGGCAAAGTCCCACGCACCCAGCAAAACCTCGATAAGCTCAACGACACGCTGAAAGCCTATGCGGGATCAGGTCAGCGTGACTTCTCCATCACGCAAATTGGGCGAGTTTCTGCCGAAAATGGCGGGTTGGCGTATGAGGCTTTGCGTGCTACCCGTAACAAGCACTACCGAACACTCATCGAAGCGTGGGCGGCAAAGTACAATACCAGTACCAAAAAACCGTTATCCAACACCTCACGGTCTAAATCTATCCCTGCGGATAACAAGCTGTTAGAGCGCATCCCAGACCCTGCGGTACGCGCCTTGTTTGGTCAAATCATTGCCGAGCGTAACCGCTACCGCAAAGAGGTAAACTTACTCAAACAACACGCCAATATAATCATCGACAAGCGCCCTGTGCGCCAGTTTGATACCAGCGCAGAGCCAAGCGTCGAAGTGCTGCCATCCCTATCAGGTGTACTAATCGAATCAGAGAAAAATGCCTTAGCGTATGCCATTTCTGATGAATGCATGGAGAAGAACGACTGGCAAACCACTCAGGCAGGTCAGGTGAAGAACATGGAAGACAACAGCGAAGTATTCCCTAGAGGCTTTATCACAGGGCTTCGCAAACTGCTGGGTGAGGTAGATGACTAATGGCAAGTGGGCAGCAGAAAGCACAACAAAACCTTGAGGCATTTGAGGTCTGGAAAGCCACACAGACGGACGATGACTTTAAACAAATCGTGTTCAGAGGCCAGCTAAATCGAATCGAAGTGGCAAAGGGAACAGGTTGTGGCAAATCGGCGCTAAACCAAAACCCTGCCCTCAGAAAAGCACTCAAAGCACTAGAGGGGGAGTTGCGTGATAGAGGTGTGCTGCCACCTCTTACGGAAGCTGCCGGGAAGAATGAGGGCAAACCTCAAGCCTACGATAACACCGTCAATCGACAGCTTCTCGATTCAAAGCGGGTGTCTTCACTTGAGGCTGAGAACATCGAATTGAAAGCCAAGGTCAAAGAGCTAGAAAAGCGACTTGAGCGCTTCGGTGAACTGTCTGAAACCTTGTCTGAAATGGGGTTGATGCCACGATGAATGCCGCTTTGTATGAAGACCAGATGCGTGTCACTAGCATCCCTTATCGCTCGACCAAGATGGTGATATTCAGCGGTGTGCCGCTGAAGAGGAGCTCTTACAAAACCAACAGTGGTAAGTATTACGTCACCATCAAAGCCGACCCCGATAGCATCCCTGTGCTTCCAACACTGGGTCAGCACTGGTCAGTCAAAGGCACTCGCCAGATAGAAAACATGGAAGTCGGTGATTATGTGATGCAGCAGCACACCTATGAATCACCTAAGCATGTTGAATGCTCTTTGCCTGAAACGGGTGAGCAACTGATACGCTTTATCGCCAGAGAAAGTGACTTCAAGGGTATTGGCGAAAGCAAAGCTAGAGCGCTCTGGCAGCTCTTGGGTAAAGACTTCCATGCCACGCTGAGAAATGACACCCCAGAGTCCAGAAAGCGCCTGACATCTATTCTGAGTGAAGATTCAGTGGAAGCGCTCTTTAAGGGGTACGCCAAATATAAAAATCTGGCACATTGCAACTGGATGAGTGAGCACAACATCCCCGCCAGTGTGCAGCAACGGCTGCTCAAGCATCATGGTGAGGCCTCCATAGCGGTAATTAAGGATAATCCTTATGCTTTGATGGGCTTTGGTCTTTCGTTCAGTGCCATTGAAGATATTATTAAGGTAACGGATTTTAAGAGCGATGTTGCGCAGGATGACGCAAGAAGGCTCAGCGCGGCACTGGAAATGGCGATTCGAAAGGAGATTGAAAAAGGTCACACCTATACCACTCATGCGAATGTGTGCCCTTACCTCAACAAGCTACTGAAAGACAATGCACTGGTCACTCAGGCGTTCCAATCAGGCCATGATAAGGCCCAGTACATTTTAAATCCCGACACAGGAACCTTCCATCCCACTGCGCAACTTCTGATGGAAAGTGTCGTTGCCAAGCGGCTAAATGCACTGATTAAGCAAAATGACTTGTATGATGAAAACGCCAATGCTGCGTATTGTTCTGCGGCTGCTGAGCTTCCCTACGAATTAACCCGTAAACAAATCGAAGCCGTAACAACGTGCCTGGATAATTCAGTAAGCTGTATTACGGGCGGTGCAGGAACAGGTAAGACAACGGTACTTAGGACGGCACTCAGGGCTTACCATCGACTCGGATTTGAAATACACGCCGTGGCGCTCAGTGGTCGCGCCGCAATGAGGCTTCATGAATCGATTGGTTTTGTTACCTCAACCGTTGCTAAGTTGCTGCGTGACGAACCTATTGAGCCTAGCGTAGAAAAGCCAAATCACTTACTGGTCATCGATGAAGCGAGCATGATTGACCTACCAACTATGTATCGCCTAGTTAATCACATTCATCCCTCGGTGCGATTGATATTCACTGGCGACCCCGACCAACTTCCACCAATCGGCTGCGGTAAGGTATTGGCAGACATCGTTGAAGCAAAAACGGTAGCGAATACGATGTTAGATATCGTCAAGAGACAGGAAGGTTCAACGGGTATCCCTGAATACTCAAAGCTCATTAATCAAGGTGTGGTGCCTGAACAATTAAGTACAGGTGCAATACACTTTCACGAAACCAGTAAAACAGACATTGCCGAAGTCTGTTGTGAGCTTTACCAACAGTCCCCTGAAAACAGTCGCATCATGGCTCCAACCAAGGCACTCGTATCAGAAATCAATAAACTCACCCAACAAGCCGTTAACCCAGATAGCACTAACCTTGAGTTCGAAATCAATGGTGATAAGTTCTTTTTGCCACTTCGCATGAATGATGCGGTGTTATTCACGCAGAATCATTACGACAAAGGTATTCAGAACGGCTCACTTGGTATGCTAACCAACGCCAAACCTTCTGGTGATAGTTACGGTGAAGTGACGCTAGATACAGGTGAAAAGGTCGAAATAACACAATCCATTCTCGACTGCATGGAGTTGGGTTACGCAATCACCCTACATAAAGCTCAAGGATCACAGTTTCCGCGCATCATCATTGCCCTGCAAAAAGGACGAATAGTAGATAGATCTTGGCTCTATACGGCAATCACGAGAGCTGAAAGTGAAATCCATATCGTTGGTAGTAGCGATGATATGAAGCGCATCACCGAGGCACCTAGTCACTCTCATAAGCGGAATAGCTATCTGAAAGAACTGTTGAGGTAGCTATTAACCCTGTACATCAAACTCGTTTATGCTCCTTTTCGTTTTACATGATCTATCCGTGCCCCGCTTACAATGTGTCAGTTGACCAAATTTTATTAATGAGCCAAGGTATCTAAAGGACTAAGGAATTATCAGAGAGAGCAAGCAATGAAAGTCGAAATCGAAAGAACAGAAGATGGAGAGGCTTTTTTCAGATTACCTGATGAATATCTTGTAGGCCTAAAATGGCAAGATGGTGATGTCATTGAGTGGATTGATAATAAAGATGGTACCTGGACCTTACGAAAGTCCTCGGTAGCAAGTTCTGCGGATTAGTCATGCCCCTAAGTTTGTTACGACCCACATATGAATGTGGGAAACTTGAAGTGAAATTCCCTAGATTTTCTAACGTTCAGATACGACAAGAGCCACTAATAAGTGGCTCTATTACGCGCTACCTGCGGTCAATACTCTATGAGCGGAAGAGAACAGGGCTATTTGAAATCATTTGTCTACGAGTGGAGCCGAAACCGCGTTTCTCATAGCAAGCACCAGTAGTATATTCTTGTAACCTATCGAATTCAAATCTAGCTGCTCATGAGGCATTGCTGGCAAACTTATGCCCCATTATTGGTTTCGTCTAACAAATTTGCGATTTCAATCAGTCGCAATTTACCCAAATATAACTCATGTGACGTTAATAATAGTTATGCGGTGAGAGTGAAATTTTAATTGGATTGGTAAGTCGCTTCGGGACAAAAGCGCCTTAGTTCATTCATTACTGGTGCCCTTGCCAAAACTCTTCAATTTCCCATAACGCGCGGCTGCCCATTACTTCTCTGATTGATTGGATCACTTGTTCATATTGATCTGAGGAAAATTTAGACCACCTTGCAAGCTCAGCCTCTTTCCAGCGAGACTTCAGTCCTCCGATATTACTTCGGCATAAAGCTTTCAGCAACACGGCATCTATGGGAGGGTGCAAGTCGACGACCTTTACATGCGAATCATATCCTCCGCAAACCAAAGCCGATTTTAAGTACATGTTGATTAATTTGGCTGCGATCCCATGAGTAAAGGTCAATCCTATTTTACTCGCTTCTGCAATAAGTTGTTCACGCCATTGGCGGTGCTGTTTATTAATGTCTTCTCTTGCTGGTAGTTTATCTGGATCGTCAACCAGTGTGTCTAGACCTATAGACTCGATAAGTTGCTTACCTTGCTGCTTGAAACAGCACAGGCTCAATTGGGGTAACTATTCACCCACGAGCTATTGACGACGGTTTACGCTAAAAATACTGGCGCCTGATAATCAACTTTCAACATGTGATGTTCGACGATTTCACGCAGCCATTTATAAGCAGAGACCTGCTGAAGTTTGGCTGTTTCTATCAGCGAGAACATTCGTTCGCGGAACTGGTCGCCTCGATATGAGCGAGTCACGTAACAACACTTCCTCATCAGTATGTAATTACGGAGAACTCGCTCCGCTGCGTTGTTTGTTAACGGGCACTCGGAGTCGTCCATAAACCGCCAGACCATAGCATCATCAGCGATGAGATTTCGACATCTACCTCGATATCGTTTTGAGCATTGATAACTACCCAATTTGAGCCAATGAAGCCAGCTCTTTCGTAACCGCCTGAGTCGGCGGTAATATTGGCTTTCGGTAATTTCTTCTTCGATATATCGGTGATGACACCTGAATACGCTATGAGCGATTAAAGCGAGTTTTTCTCCGATTTTTTGGTTTTCAGGACAAACGCTTTCCTCGATAGCGATGACGTTCCTTAATATGTGAGCCCAGCATAATTGGCGCTTAGATTCGTCGATATATTTGTAGGCAGAATATTGGTCAGTCACTAAAAGGTGTGAAACCGCTTAACCAAGTAGTCGTTTGGCAGCATGTTGGTTTCTTCCGCTGTTAATTTGGAAAAAGGCTACGTTATTGCTGAGTGCGGCCCACATCCAGCGTTTATCATTATTGCGCTGATGTGAAGTCTCATCAGCCATAATCAGTTTAGATGCTTTTACTGTGTCATGGATTTGAGTATGAGTATCAGCTAAGTATTCAGTGACTCGTCCTTGCGCCGCAGATATTGCACCTGTTGAGAAGTTAAGCTGGAAGACGTCTTTCAGCATAGATTGTATTTTACCTATGCTTTGGTGGTGCTGCGTCGCTTGGATTGCGATAAAGCTATGTAGATTTGGCCCCATTTGAACATCGGGCACAGACTCTGGAAGCTCCGCTTGATGCTTATCACCACACCATGAGCACTCGCCTTTAAAAATTTGATGTTCAACAAGCGTGTATGAGATATCTGGCAAGTCAAAGATTTGGTGTCGTTTATAAGGTTTCTATTTGGGATAACACACCCACCGCAGTGGCATATCTTATTCGGTAAATATTGCTCAACCGAGGCGCTCTCTTCAATAGGATGAAGCAGTCGGCGATGGCCTTTATGTCCTGGTTGAGCTCCTTGCTTTTTTCCAGATTTCTTCCGATTCGGCGAAGTATTTTTAGCTTTATTATGCAGGGGTTGTTGAGATGATGGCACAGAAGAGTTGCGACTATTTTGGTTTAGCCTATCTTCAAGCTCAGCCAACTTATTCCATAAAAAGTGGATGATATCTTTCGCCTCTTCAGGCGAATCGAAATCTGGCGGTGGAGGTAATGTTTTCTTATTCATACCTCCAGATTGCCACCACAAAAAGATCACTCAAGTTGAATGTGGGATCAAGTTAACTCAGTCACATAAATTTGCTGTCAATAGCTCCTGGGTGAATAGTTACCTTTTTGTTAGAACACCGAAAGAGCGTCGTCATTATGTTGTCGCTTTGTTTATCGGTATCATTAGTGGCGTTATGTCAGCATTTGTTAAGTGGGGGGCAGAAGTCCCATTACCACCGAGAACCATTAGCGATGGTCGTGCTGAATTTAACCCTCCTTATATTTTCTTAAGAGATTATCTTGGTATTGACCCAACACAAACGGTCTATACTTTTGCTGAACATATCATCAACCCAGTAATGGTTACTCATATCATTTATTCTCTGACTTTTGCCATCGGCTACTGTGTGATTGCTGAAATTTTTCCAAAAGTAAAAATGTGGCAAGGTGTAATGGCGGGTTTGATCGTCACTGTTTGTACGCATGGTACGGTTTTTGTGTGGCTAGGGCTGACTCCGACTTGGTCTCACCTTCCTGCAAGCGAGTACATTTCAGAGATCTTTGGTCATATTGTATGGTTCTGGTCTATTGAAATGATTCGTGGTTATCTGCGTGAAAAAATGACCAAAGAGCCGGATCCAGAAGTCGCGTTAAGCTAAGAATACCGACATAAGCGTTGGCATCTTTCCTTCGTTTATTTTGGCAACCTCTACCAACGGTAAGAGGTTGCCAAAAGTGAACGATCCCTTCTAGATTGGCATTTACATCTCACTCCTTTAGCTTATTTAGCACTAAATTGTTTCACTAAACGTTGTAAGCTTTCTAGACTACCCACCAAAGTATGTGTTCGCTCGACAGAAGTGGAGGACAGTAATTTGGTTGACTGAATCGCTTCTTTCATTCTGAGTACATGCTCATTCATACCTTGTGTTACTTGTACTTGCTCTGTCAGTGCTTGTGATGTATGAGCACTCTGCTCTCCAATTGAGGCTAAATTATTGACGATCGCTTCAAAAGATGCCTTACTTTTTTGAGATTTAATCACACATTGTTCAGAAGATTGGATACCATTATTCATTAAGTTGCCAGTTTGATTCACGGCAGTTTGTAATCGTTCTATTTTTTTATGAATCTCTTCAACAGAACAACTGGTCTTACTAGAAAGGGCGCGAACTTCATCAGCCACCACCGCAAAGCCTCGCCCATGTTCGCCAGCTCGAGCCGCTTCAATCGCGGCATTCAAGGCGAGTAAATTAGTTTGTTCTGCAATGCCTTGAATCATTTCAAGAATGGTTTCAATGCCGTTGACATCCGTATAAAGTTGTTCCAAAGCAGCTTTCGATTGATCCAAATGATGGCTCAGTTCACGAACGGTCTCTACCGCTTCATCAATGGTTTGTTCACCTTCACAGGCTTTTGTGCGCGCATGGTTTACAAACTCTGCACTATGTCTGGCTTGCTCAGCCACTTCATCAATTGAGGCCAGCATCTCTTCAGCTGAAACCGCCATGGCATCTGTGGCGATATTTTGCTCAATCAGTTCACGATCAATGGATTGGCAGTTGAGCATCTCTTCATTCGCTGATTGAAGCAGTGCCGTCGCGGTTTCATTAGCGCGAGCTGTCGCTGCCCTTAACTCGGCTCGCTTCATTAATAATGTCAGTTCAATCCGTGATACATCATCACAATAACCTGTATATGGTTGTTCCATCAAAGGGTTATCGTAGTCCTGTTTTGCTAATCCATTAATTACCTTTAGACGCTTGTGAAGGGTAAACAAGAGTGCGAATTGCAATAGCGAGAGAGATATCAATGTACTAAACAGTATCGTGTCAGAGATCGGTAGAATGCTAAAAGCCGCAATCATGATCAGTTCTGCAGCCACTACCCCTAAAGAGAGTGTCATCCATTTCATGCGGCGTATGGCGACTTTTCCATGGTGAAGTTTGGCGTACAGCGAATGCGCTCGCGAAATTTGTGCATCCGTGGGCTGGGTTCTAACGGATTGATATTCAAAGACGTTCCCGGCTTTATCAAAGATGGGGGTAACAAAAGCAGATACCCAATAATGTCCTGAATCTTTGCATTTATTTTTAACTAACCCCATCCAGCTGTTGCCAGATCGAATGTATTCCCATAGCTGGCCAAAAGCCGCTTTAGGCATGTCGGCATGCCGCACAACATTGTGAGGATGGTTAACTAGTTCGTCTGGTTGATAACCCGACACCTTACAAAAATCATCATTACAATGAGTAATATAACTGTCAGGAGTTGTAGTGGATATCAGGTTATCCTTGTCTGAAAATCGAACTCTTTTATCTGTCATACACGTCTCTTATTTAATCCATTGATCAGCGTTCTATCAGTTATCAATGCTACTTAATCGATAACTTAATCAACAAAGATGGCTACATTACCAGTAAACGTTCACCAGTACCGCATTGACAGCAAAAAAAGTGTGATCATTAGCACTGGATCCCATTTTGCCTATTGAGTGATCATTCCTAGCGGTCATGCTGACTGCATGACTAAGAAAAAATCAAAATTCTCATCCTCACCACCTATTGCCTCAGACATTAACGAAGCGAATGCGTTGATATCCGAGTTATGGGAACAGTTGCGCCATTATGAAGATAGGCTACAAACAAGCAGCGCTAATTCCTCTAAGTCTCCTTCCTCCGATGGGCCCAAAGAGCGAGCTGAACGAAAAAAGCTCAAAGCTCTAGTGGTCGCCATCCGAGAGGAGCTAAACAAGGTCACGAAGGGCATAAACGACAACTCTCAGAACTAAAAGCATCCGATACGGTTGTTGATTGTTACCCCGAAAGTACATGCCCTTGCTGCGGTGACGCTGACCTCAAAATGAGTGACAAACCATTTTATCGCCACCAAGTTCATGAAATCCCAGCGCCACGTATCGACATTACCGAATATCGGCTCTATTCAGGTAAATGCGCGCAATGTGGAGAGGCCGTGAAAGCCCAGAAACCTAGCGATATCCCTCAAGGGATAATGGGGCCAAACCTAATGAGCCAAATCGCCATACTGGCTGGTCAATATCATCTCAGTGTTCGGAAAATACGCTCACTACTGCAAGAGCAGTTTGGTATTACTTTCTCAGTGGGTGCCATAAGTGAAGCACAAAGCTGCATTGCTTCTATGCTGACACCACTGCATCAAGCTATCAAAACCAACATACAATCTGCGCCACTGGTCCATGTAGATGAAACGTCGCACTCTAGAAATGATGAGAAAGGTTTGCGTTGGTGCTGGCTAGTGGCAAGCGAGGATTTAGTCTATGAAAAAATCCTTTACTCTCGTTCAATGCATTCAGCAAAAACGGTACTGGACTCAGACTATTGTGGCATTGTGGTCAGTGACCAATATAGCGGTTACAACTGGCTTTCTCCGGACAGACACCAACTCTGTTGGGCGCATGTCATTCGCAATCTACAACAAATTGCCGATTACACAGGCAAAGGGCACACCGCAAAAATAGGTCAGCGCCTTGTACTGCTGAGCAAATTAGTATTTCGAACTCGGCACCGCTGGGAATCTAGCCAAATCGATGACGCTCTCTACCTAAATCGATTGAATCGCATACGTTGTCGTTTTAATCATTGGCTGGAAAAAGGGGCAACCCAAATCCCAATTCAATGCTATCAAGGACGGTGTCGAAAGCTTAAAGGGGGCGTCTCAGAAAACGGAAAATAAAGCACGTTAAGCCCATTGCAGACGCTAGATATTGACGAGTACGTCGGGTTTTCTCTTGTTTGAGTTGCTTCTTGTGCTAAGATAGTAATCAATTACTATCTTACAAGGAGTGCTCGTGGACATCCATCCAAAGCATCTGCCGGCCGATGAACGTCGTGCCGTAACTGTCGAGTCCGTCGTGGCGCTTGCCGGTTCACAAAACCCAAGCGAGATAACCACTGCGGCTATCGCTAAACACATGAACTTGACCCAGGGTGCGCTGTTTCGGCACTTCCCGAACAAGGAAGCCATTTGGCAGGCGGTCATGGAGTGGGTAGCAGAGCGCTTATTAGCCAGAATCGATCGATCCGCACAAGGAATCGAGTCGCCCTTGGCAGCCATGGAGGCGATGTTCATGAGTCATATCGAATTCGTTGCTGAGCACCCAGGCGTGCCAAGAATGATGTTTGGTGAGCTTCAGCGTGCCGAATCGACACCGGCCAAGCGCATGGTGCAAACCTTGATTCAGCGCTACGGCGAACGTTTGGATCGTCTCATCGAGAAAGGCAAGGCCAGCGGCGAGTTGTCTCCCTCGCTTGACAACGAGGCGGCGGCAACGCTGTTCATTGGCACGATCCAGGGCTTGGTCATGCAATCGCTGTTGGCGGGTGATGTGGGACGTATGCACCGCGATGCGCCGCGCGTCTTTGCAATTTATCGGCGTGGCATAAGGAGTGCGCAATGAAAAAGTTACCCTTGCAAGGCCGCACTCTGGCGCTGCTTGCCGTCATCATTCCTTTGCTGGTGCTTTTTATTTATGTCGGTCTGCGATCAGGGCCGCTCGCCCCGGTCGCTGTGACGGTGGCAAGCGTGGAATCACGGGCTATCACACCGGCGCTGTTCGGCATCGGCACGGTGGAGGCGCGCTACACCTACAAGATCGGGCCGACGTTTGCCGGGCGCGTCAAACGCCTGGAGGTGCATGTAGGCGACCAGGTCAAGGCCGGACAGGTGCTCGGCGAGATGGAGCCGGTCGACCTCGATGATCGGGTGCGCTCACAGGAGTCGGCATTCAAGCGTGCGGAAGCGGCTTTGCGCGAGGCAGAAGCCCGGCAAGCCTACGCGCAAACCCAGGCGCGCCGCTACGAGCAATTGTTTGCGGTGCGCTCGACCAGCGAGGAAATCGTCACCACCAAGCGGCAGGAACTGCAGATCGCCGATGCCGCCTTATCTGCTGCTCGGGAAGATATTGTCCGGGCACGCTCCGACCGCGAAGGACTCGTGGCGCAGCGGAGCAATCTGCGCCTGATCGCGCCGGTCGACGGTGTAGTCGCCGTGCGCGATGCCGATCCCGGCACGACCATCGTCGCGGGCCAGGCCGTGGTGGAAGTGATCGACCCCAAGAGTTTGTGGATCAATGTGCGCTTCGACCAGATCAGCGCATCGGGGCTGGCTGGGGGGCTGCCGACCCGTATCGTCCTGCGTTCGCGCAGCGGCCAGACGTTGAAAGGTCGCGTGCTGCGCGTGGAACCCAAGGCCGATGCGGTCACCGAGGAAATGATTGCCAAGGTGACATTCGATAGCCAACCAGAAACTTTGCCACCAGTGGGTGAACTGGCCGAAGTCACGGTTGACTTGCCGGCGCTCCCGGCCGCTCCACTGATCCCCAACGCTGCCGTCCAGCGTGAAGGCGATAAAGTTGGTGTCTGGCAAATCGTGGATGGTGATCTGCATTTCTCCCCGGTCAAGCTCGGCACTTCCGACCTCAATGGTTACGTGCAGGTGCGCGAAGGGCTCAAGAATGGGGACCAGGTTGTGACCTATAGCGAAAAGGCACTGACGGCGCGCAGCCGCATCCATGTGGTCGAGCATATCCCGGGAGTTTCACGATGATCAGCCTGGCCGGCCGCGACATTCTCCATGCCTGGGGGAAATTCGTCTTCACCGGCATCGGTCTGGGTCTGCTGATCGGCGTCACCCTAGTCATGGCTGGGGTGTACCGAGGCATGGTGGACGACGGCAAGGCGTTGCTCGACAACAGTGGCGCTGACCTTTGGGTGGTGCAAAAGGATACTCTGGGTCCTTATGCGGAGTCGTCCAGCCTCAACGATGACGTGTATCGCGCCATTCTCGCCATGCCGGGAGTCTCACAGGCAGCGAACGCGACCTACCTGACCATGCAGGTACGCAAGGGCGAGAGTGATGTACGCACCATGGTGGTCGGCATCGCGCCCGGTGCGTTGGGGGCTACACCCGGATGGCCTCCTTATCTCGTCGCTGGACGCCAGATCACGCGCGGTCACTACGAGGCTGTGGCCGACATCGCCACCGGCTTCAAACTGGGAGATCGTCTTGCCATTCGCCGCAATCATTACACCGTCGTGGGGCTGACACGGCGCATGGTGTCGTCCAGCGGCGACCCGATGGTATTCATTCCGCTCAAAGATGCCCAGGAGGCCCAGTTCCTCAAGGACAACGATGCCATCTGGCAAAGCCGGCGTCGCACCGAAGCCAACCCGGTCTTCAATCGACCCGGTGATCCAGGTTTGCTGGATGCCGTGATTGCTTCACAGAGCAGCAACGCGTTCGTCAATGCCGTGCTGGTCACTCTGAAACCTGGTCATGCGCCGGACGAGGTTGCCGAATCCATCCAGCGCTGGAAGCGTTTGACGGTCTACACCCGGGCACAGATGGAAGACATCCTCGTCGGCAAGCTGATCGCCACCTCGGCCAAGCAGATCGGCATGTTCCTTGTGATTCTGGCCATCGTTAGCGCGGCCATCGTTGCCTTCATCATCTATTCGCTGACGATGGACAAAATCCGTGAGATCGCGGTGTTGAAGCTCATCGGCACACGCAACCGAACCATCGCCGCGATGATCATGCAGCAGGCGCTCGCCCTGGGCGTGATTGGCTTCGTGGTCGGCAAGATCACAGCCACCTTTTCAGCACCGGCTTTTCCAAAATATGTCCTGCTCACGCCAATGGATTCTGTCGCCGGTTTTTTTGCCGTGCTCGTGATCTGCGTTCTAGCTAGCCTCGTCGCCATTCGCATGGCACTCAAGGTCGATCCGGCCGAAGCCATTGGAGGTTGAGATGAGTGGCAAAGGGATACACATCGAAAGTTTAAGCAAGCGGTATGGCGATGGTGACACCGCTGTCTTTGCCTTGAGAGACGTGAATATGCATGTTGCGCCTGGTGAAGTGGTGGGACTGATCGGCCCTTCCGGGTCCGGCAAGAGCACGCTGCTCAAGTGTCTGGGTGCGGTGATCGAACCGACCGCCGGTCGCATGACGCTGGGCGATGAAGTGATCTACGCCGATGGCTGGAAAGTCCGCGACCTGCGCGCCTTACGGCGTGACAAGATCGGTTTCGTTTTCCAGGCGCCGTACCTGATTCCGTTTCTCGATGTCACCGACAACGTGGCGCTGCTGCCGATGCTTGCAGGCGTCGCGAATGGAGAGTCGCGCGCGAAGGCACTGGAATTGCTCACAGCGCTTGATGTGCAACACCGAGCTCGCGCAATGCCCTCGCAACTCTCCGGTGGCGAGCAGCAACGGGTCGCCATCGCGCGCGGACTGGTCAATCGTCCGCCGGTGATCCTGGCCGATGAACCCACTGCGCCGCTGGATTCCGAGCGCGCCATGGCTGTAATCCGCATCCTCAACGACATGGCCCGGAAGTTCGAGACCGCCATCATCGTCGTCACCCATGACGAAAAGATCATCCCCACATTCAAGCGCATCTACCACATCCGCGACGGCGTGACCCATGAGGAAGCTGGCGAAGGGCGGGAGTTCGAATGAGAGAACGATTGAATTACAGGAGAATTTCATGACCCACCGCAAACACAGCCACGCATTTGGAACTATCACCCTGACCGTTACGGCCTGCCTGCTTTTATGGGGTTTTCAGTTGCCAGCTTGGGCTGGTGACGCTACCCAGGTTGAGCCACTGGCGCTACGCAAGATCATGCAGGAACTCGGGCGCAACATGCAGGCTATTACCGGTGCGATTTCGCAGGAGGAATGGGTTCAGGTCGTTCAGCTCGCCCCAAAAGTTGCTGCACACCCCGAGCCACCGCTTACTGAAAAAATGCGCATCCTTGCTTACCTCGGCGCTGATGCGACCAAGTTCAGAAACTTTGACGCGCAGACTCACGAGGCGGCGCTGGCCATGAAGCTGGCTGCTGCGAGCAGCGACGGCAAGGCGGTGATCCAATCATTCGCCCACGTGCAGGAAAGCTGCTTGGGCTGCCACCAAGCTTTCCGTAAACCTTTCGTGGAGCATTTTTATGGAGCACGCTAAAACATGCCAGCGCCCCATCAGCCTCGAAAGACGGCTTGCGGCAACTTACCTGGTAGCTGGTCTGGTCACCGCCGGTCTGGCCGGCTGCGCCGCCGGCCCTGATTTTCAGCGTCCCACCGCACCCGATGTGGCTCGCTACACTGCAACACCGGTAGCTGATAGAACCGTGTCCGCTCCCACGCAGTTCGGCGAAACACAACGTCTAGTCGAAGGGCTTCCGATCGAAACGCAATGGTGGCAAAGCTTGGGTTCATCCGCACTCGACGGACTGATAAACGAAGCTTTCCATGTCAGCCCGACGCTGGCGAGCATCAGCGCCAATTTGCGACAGGCGCAGGAGCTTCTTGCCGCACAGGCGGGCTCGACGCAATATCCACAGGTAGATGTCGCACTGGGATCTCAGCGCCAGCAAATGAGTCCCAGTAGCCAAGGGTTGAGCGGAGACGCACGTCAATTCAGCCTCTACAACGCCAGCGTTGGCGTGCATTACAACCTCGATCTGGCTGGCGGCAACCGGCGCGCACTCGAAGCCTTGGCTGCTCGCGCCGACTACCGTCGCTTCGAACTGAATGCTGCGCGCCTGGCCCTTGCCGGCAACATGGCAACCGCTGCCATTACCCGAGCACGCCTCGCCGCGCAACTAGAAACCACTACTGCCATTTTGCGCGTGCAGGATGAGCAACTGCGCCTAGCCCATGAACGCGTGCGTATCGGTCAGGCCTCACCTGATGAAGCGTTGAGCCTACAAGCTCAGGCGGAGCAAACGCGGGCAGAACTGCCTGCGCTGCGTAAACAACTGCAACAAACCGAACATCTACTGGCGGTGCTAGCCGGTCGTGCCCCAGGCACGGGTGGCATCCCGGCCTTCACTCTGGCCGATTTCACTCTGCCCGTCGAGATGCCGCTCGTCGTGCCCTCAGAACTGGTGCGCCGCCGACCGGATATCCAGGCGTCAGAGGCGCTGTTGCATGCGGCCAATGCAGACTATGGTGTGGCTGTCGCCAAGCTCTACCCACAGATCAACCTGAGCGCCAACCTTGGCTCTCAAGCGCTGACCACCGGTGCCCTGTTCGGTGGTGGCTCGGCAGTGTGGGGCCTGGTTGCGCAGCTCACCCAGCCTCTTTTTAATCCAGGGCTACCCGCTGAAAAAAGAGCGGCGCTCGCCGCTTTTGATGCCGCCGTAGCCAATTACCAGAGCGTCGTATTGGAGTCTTTGCGTAACGTCGCCGACACCCTGCGCGCGGTGGAAAGCGATGCACAAACTTTGACTGCCCTCGCTGCCGCTGATATGGCTGCACAGGCCTCCTTGCAGTCGGTCGAGCGGCAATACCGGCTGGGCGCGACCAGCTGCCTGCAACTGCTCATCGCGCAGCAACAGGCACAGTCAATCCGGATCAATATGGTTGCGGTCCAGGCACAACGCCTAGTCGATAGTGTTGCTTTATATCAGGCCCTGGGAGGTGGTGTCAGTTAAGACTATACCCTAACCTGATGTCAGATGTTGAGCACAAACAACGTCAGAGTAGAGTATGAATTTATATTTATTGACACATTCAGCCAAGGGTAATAGATTTCATCCTGACATTTTTACCTTTGGAGGCA
Source organism: Shewanella sp. JNE2 (assembly GCF_023159115.1). Taxonomy (NCBI): domain Bacteria; kingdom Pseudomonadati; phylum Pseudomonadota; class Gammaproteobacteria; order Alteromonadales; family Shewanellaceae; genus Shewanella; species Shewanella sp. JNE2. The sequence continues at coordinate 2,936,750 of NZ_CP096169.1, forward strand.
TCTTGCAAGGTCAACGTATCGGCTACGTCCGCGTCAGCAGCTTCGACCAGAATCCTGATCGACAACTGGAACAAATAGAAGTCGGCAAGGTATTCACCGATAAGGCTTCAGGCAAGGACACACAACGTCCCGAACTTGAAAGGCTGCTGGCCTTCGTCCGCGAGGGCGACACCGTGGTGGTGCATAGCATGGACAGGTTGGCACGCAACCTTGATGACCTGCGCCGCATCGTCCAAGGGCTGACACAACGAGGCGTGCGCATGGAGTTCGTCAAAGAAGGGCTGACGTTTACCGGCGAGGACTCACCGATGGCCAATCTGATGCTGTCGGTCATGGGAGCCTTTGCTGAGTTCGAGCGCGCCCTGATCCGCGAACGTCAGCGCGAGGGAATCGTGCTGGCCAAGCAGCGCGGTGCCTACCGGGGACGAAAGAAATCGCTGAACAGCGAACAAATTGCCGAGTTGAAACGGCGAGTTGCAGCAGGCGACCAAAAAACTTTGGTGGCCCGTGACTTCGGCATCAGCCGCGAAACTTTGTACCAGTACCTGCGGGCGGACTGACCATGCCACGCCGCTCAATCCTGTCCGCCACCGAGCGCGAAAGTCTGCTGGCACTGCCAGATGCCAAAGACGAACTGATACGGCACTACACGTTCAACGAAACCGACCTGTCGGTGATCCGTCAGCGTCGCGGTGCCGCGAATCGATTGGGCTTCGCCGTGCAGCTTTGCTACTTGCGATTCCCTGGCATCTTCTTGGGCGTCGATGAACCTCCATTTCCGCCCCTGCTGCGCATGGTGGCCGCACAACTCAAGGTGCCGGTGGAAAGCTGGAACGATTACGGCCAGCGCGAGCAGACACGGCGGGAGCACTTGGTCGAGCTGCAAACGGTGTTTGGATTCAAGCCCTTCACCATGAGTCACTACCGGCAAGCCGTGCATACATTGACCGAACTGGCCTTGCAAACAGACAAAGGCATTGTGCTGGCCAGCACCCTTGTTGAAAACCTGCGGCGGCAGAGCATCATCCTACCCGCCATGAATGCCATCGAGCGCGCAAGCGCCGAGGCCATTACCCGTGCCAACCGGAGCATCCATGCGGCATTGGCCGATTCCTTGATACCTGTCCATCGCCAGCGCCTGGACGAACTGCTCAAGCGCAAGGATGGTAGCAAAATGACGTGGCTAGCGTGGCTGCGCCAATCGCCCGCCAAGCCTAACTCGCGCCACATGCTTGAACACATCGAACGCCTCAAAGCCTGGCAAGCGCTTGACCTACCTGCTGGCATCGAACGGCAGGTACACCAAAACCGCTTGCTCAAGATCGCCCGCGAGGGCGGCCAGATGACGCCCGCCGACCTGGCCAAGTTCGAGTCGCAGCGGCGTTACGCCACCTTGGTAGCACTGGCCATCGAAGGCATGGCCACCGTCACTGATGAAATCATCGACCTTCACGACCGCATCATCGGCAAGCTGTTCAATGCGGCCAAGAACAAGCATCAACAGCAGTTCCAGGCTTCCGGCAAGGCGATCAACGACAAGGTGCGGATGTATGGGCGCATCGGTCAGGCGCTGATTGAAGCCAAACAAAACGGCGGCGATCCGTTCGCCGCCATCGAAGCGGTCATGCCGTGGGACACCTTCGCCGCCAGCGTCACCGAGGCGCAAACGCTGGCGCGGCCTGCAGATTTTGATTTCCTGCACCATATCGGCGAGAGTTACGCCACGCTGCGCCGCTATGCGCCGCAGTTCCTGGACGTGCTCAAACTGCGCGCCGCGCCCACCGCCAAGGGTGTGCTCGATGCCATCGACGTGCTGCGCGGCATGAACAGCGACAGCGCGCGCAAGGTGCCCGCCGATGCGCCAACCGCATTCATCAAGCCGCGCTGGGCAAAGCTGGTTCTGACCGACGAGGGTATTGACCGGCGTTACTACGAATTATGCGCCCTGTCGGAGCTGAAGAACGCACTGCGCTCTGGTGATGTTTGGGTGCAGGGTTCGCGTCAGTTCAAGGACTTCGACGAATACCTGGTGCCGATCGAGAAGTTCGCCACCTTGAAGCTGGCCAGCGAATTGCCACTGGCCGTGGCCACCGACTGCGACCAATATCTGCATGACCGACTGGAATTATTGGAGGCGCAACTCGCCACAGTCAACCGCATGGCGGCGACCAACGACTTACCGGACGCCATCATCACCACTGCATCGGGCCTGAAGATAACGCCGCTGGACGCAGCGGTGCCAGACGCCGCGCAAGCCTTGATTGACCAGTCGGCGATGTTGCTGCCGCACCTCAAGATCACCGAGTTGCTGATGGAGGTCGATGAATGGACGGGCTTCACGCGCCACTTCACACACCTGAAGACCGGCGACACGGCCAAGGACAAAACCTTGCTGATGACGACGATTCTGGCTGATGGTATCAATCTTGGGCTCACCAAGATGGCCGAGTCCTGCCCTGGCACCACCTACGCCAAGCTGTCTTGGCTGCAAGCCTGGCACGTTCGCGACGAAACCTATTCGACGGCGCTGGCCGAGCTGGTGAACGCACAGTATCGACAACCCTTCGCCGGAAACTGGGGCGACGGCACCACGTCATCGTCGGACGGCCAGAACTTCCGAACCGGCAGCAAGGCAGAGAGCACCGGGCATATCAATCCGAAGTATGGAAGTAGCCCTGGGCGGACGTTCTATACCCATATCTCCGACCAATACGCGCCCTTCAGCGCCAAGGTGGTCAACGTCGGCTTGCGCGACTCGACTTATGTGCTCGATGGCCTGCTGTACCACGAGTCTGACTTGCGTATCGAGGAACACTACACCGACACGGCGGGCTTCACCGATCATGTGTTCGGCCTGATGCACTTTCTGGGATTCCGGTTCGCGCCGCGCATCCGCGACCTGGGCGACACCAAGCTGTTCATTCCCAAGGGCGATACTGCCTACGATGCACTCAAGCCGATGATTAGCAGCGACAGGCTGAACATCAAGGCTATTCGCGCTCATTGGGATGAAATCCTACGGCTGGCCACTTCGATCAAGCAGGGCACGGTGACGGCCTCGCTGATGCTGCGCAAGCTCGGCAGCTATCCGCGCCAAAACGGCTTGGCCGTCGCCCTGCGCGAGCTGGGGCGCATCGAGCGCACGCTGTTCATTCTGGATTGGCTGCAAAGCGTGGAGCTGCGCCGCCGCGTCCATGCGGGGCTGAATAAGGGCGAGGCGCGCAACGCGCTGGCCAGGGCGGTCTTCTTCTACCGATTGGGTGAAATCCGCGACCGCAGTTTTGAGCAGCAGCGCTACCGGGCCAGCGGCCTCAATCTGGTGACGGCGGCCATCGTGTTGTGGAACACGGTCTATCTGGAGCGTGCCACCAGTGCTTTGCGTGCCCACGGCATGGCGCTGGACGACACGTTGCTGCAATATCTGTCCCCGCTGGGGTGGGAGCATATCAACCTGACCGGCGATTACCTATGGCGCAGCAGTGCCAAGGTCGGTGCGGGGAAGTTCAGGCCATTGCGACCGCTGCCACCGGCTTAGCGTGCTTTATTTTCCGTTTTCTGAGACGACCCCTTAAAGAGCATAGCCAAAGTTTATGGCTGTTCTTAACCAACCCTAAAATCCCTCTGACCAACAACGAAGCAGAGCGACGATTGCGCGGCTTCGTCATTCAGAGAAAAATCAGCTACGGTACCACCTCGGATGCAGGCGATAAGTTCCGAGACCGTCTACACTCGCTAATCGAAACGTGTAAAAAGCGGAAAATATCGTCACTTGATACGCTTTCACGAATAGCCAACGCGGTGGTTCGTCAGCAGCCATACCCAAATGTGTTCGACCTTAAGCACACGAGTTTTTATCTAAATACCTAGTCAACATGCTACTGGTGAACGCTTACGGTTAAAGGACTCATTCGAGTCCTTTTTTATTGACTAAAATTAAGCTGGTCTACAAGCGATAAGAAAATGCAACAAATGGAGATTTTTTGGCTTGACTTGCATCTCAGTTTCTCTAGTATATGGACATGTAGACGTCCAAACGTCCATTTGATTTGAACCACTGAACTATAGAGTCGTGCCATGGGCGGTTAGTCGTGCCAAGGGCGGTTGAGGAAATACACATGGCTTTTCATCACGCACAACATTCACATTCGCTAAACCAGAGCTTGTCTGAGCTTAATGGCGATATTAATGTTTCTTTTGAGTTTTTTCCGCCATCGACCCCCGAAATGGAACAGATCCTGTGGAATTCTATCCGTCGTTTAGAGCCACTGAATCCTAAGTTTGTGTCTGTGACTTATGGTGCTAACTCTGGCGTACGTGACCGTACCCATGGCGTGATTGAGCGTATCCAACAGGAAACGGATCTTGTTGCCGCGCCGCACTTAACCTTAGTGGATGCCAGCGATGAAGAATTATTAGAACTGGCGAAACATTATTGGAAATCGGGCATCCGTGACATAGTGGCACTGCGTGGTGACTTACCCGCAGGCAGCCCAAAGCCAACCCGTTTTGCGGCCGATTTAGTGCGTTTGCTGCGCTCTGTGGCTGACTTTGATATTTCCGTTGCGGCCTATCCAGAAGTGCACCCCGATGCGAGCAATGCACAGGCGGATTTGATCAACCTTAAGCGTAAGATTGATGCGGGTGCCAGCCGTGCCATTACCCAATTTTTCTTCGATGTGGAATCTTACCTGCGTTTTCGTGATCGCTGCGTTGCCGCTGGTATCGATGTTGAAATCGTGCCAGGCATCTTACCTGTGACTAACTTTACCCAGCTAAAACGTTTCGCGGGCATGACCAATGTGTCGTTACCTAATTGGTTACATAAGCAATTTGATGGCCTAGAAAACGATGCGGGTACACGCCAATTGGTGGGGGCAAACGTGGCAATCGATATGGTAAAAGTATTGTCCCGTGAAGGCGTGAAGGATTTCCATTTCTACACCTTAAATCGCGCCGAATTGACCTACGCGATTTGCCACACTTTAGGCGTGCGCCCTAAATAACACCTTATAAAATGAGCTAATAAAAACGCCGCAGAGAATGCGGCGTTTTGTTTTTTCTGTGCTTTAAATTTTAAATTGAGCCAATAACGTTGTTAAACGGGCTGCGAGTTGGGCAAGTTCATCGCCAGCGCGTGCAGTTTGTACCGCACTATCTGTCGCATTGGTTGCAATATCATTGATGTTATTGACATTTTTATTAATTTCTGCCGAAACGGCGCATTGCTCATTTGCGGCGCTGGCAATTTGAATGTTCATTTGGCTAATAGTTGAAACGGCATGGGTAATGGCTTCTAGTGCTTCACCCGCTTGGTGGACTTGGGATACGCAGCTTTGGGTGGTACGGGTGCTGGTTTCCATCGCATTAACCGTGGATTTAGCTTTATGTTGAAGCGCTTCGATCATCTGCTGAATTTCTGTGGTAGATGCTTGGGTGCGGCTAGCAAGGGTGCGCACTTCATCGGCAACCACCGCAAATCCTCGACCTTGTTCACCCGCCCTTGCGGCCTCAATTGCCGCATTGAGTGCGAGTAAGTTAGTCTGGTCGGCAATATTACGGATAACCACAAGCACAGAATCAATTTCAGCGGTATTACGCTCTAATTCATTGATTGCGCTCGCTGCTGTGGCTATCTCCTCGGCTAGAATCGCTATCGTTGATACCACTTTTTGTACGACCAATTTGCCTTGTTCGGTTGAGTCATTGGCGTGATTGGCGGCATCGGCCGCATCGGTGGCGTTATGGGCAACTTCTTGTACCGTTGCGGCCATTTCATTCATTGCGGTAGCAACTTGCTCGGTTTCGAGGTGTTGGCGATTCGCCATTTGCTGGGTTTCTCGCGTAATGCTCGACATTTCCTCTGCGGAGGTGGCGAGCAGGCTGGTAGAGTCGGCAACTTGGGAAACTGTGCTGTGAATTTTTTCAACAAAGCGGTTGAATGCCATGGATAATTCTGCGATCTCATCCTTACCATTTACCGCGATTCGGCGGGTTAAGTCACCTTCACCTTCGGCGATATCATTCATGGCTTGGGTGGTTTCTGCGATAGGGCGTGTAATACCCTTGGCAATAAACCAAGCAATGGCGGTTCCAATGAATAGCGCTGCTAAACCGATAAGGATCAGCTTAAGACGAATATCTGCCATCGTCTGCTCTGAATGGGTTCTATCCATCGCGATATCGAGTACCCCAAATACATTCCCTGAATAATCTTTTATGGCGTGTCGATACAGGGCGTAGGTTGTGTTATTTAAGGTGAGAGTGCGGATCACTTCATGGCCTTGCATAACCGTATTTAGCTCATTTATTGCTTGGGTATCAGGCGTGAAGGTGGCACCAAATAACTTATATTTTGGACCATCAGGTAATATGAGGGCGATTTCCGCTTGATAGGCTTGTTTAAAATTATCAAAAAAAGGTTGACCGAAGGACATGCCAAATTCCACCGAACCTGTGTGTTGTCCGTTGTAACTCATTGGTACTAAGCCGCGAATACCCAATCCTTCCACTCCATATTCCAAGCCATAGAGGGGGTGTTTTTGGCTATTTGTCTCAACGATGGTTTTACGTATGCTGGTGAGATCATCGCCAAATTTTTCAGGGCGATGTAAACGCAGGAAAGATGTGGCGGGTGGTGTGTGAAATTGGAATTGCTGAACGGCAAAATCACGCTTGAGTTGGGTAAAGATAGGCAAGGTGCGTGTGGTGAGTTCATCACGATCACCCATTGCAAAGGTGCTTTGCACTTCAGGTGTGAGCGAGATAATGGTAGCCATTGCTTCGGCTAATTTGCCCGAAGAGGCGATTTCGGCCACTGCGGTTTCATAGAGCTTATGGAGTTCTCTTTGTTCGGATTCAGCAACTTGGCGACTGAATTCGGAGAGCACGAGCGGCATGATAAAACTCATTGCTGTTAACAGTAATAGACAGATCCCGATAACGATCCTCGTACTAATTTTTAGATTTATCAAAGCAGCCTCCAGTTCATGTGCGCATCTATCTAAATTATCTGCTTAATATTATAGAGATACAACATGACAATATTTGAGAGGGGACGAACCTTTTTAGGTTATTTTTCCTTCTTTACGTTGGTTTCGTGGTCTTGAACACAGATCTTTTTTATCCTCAATTATTTACTTAGCCTGCTAACTAAGTATAATGCTTAGCAGGCTAAGTAAACTGGTAAGCATGATGCAAACAGAATTAGAGCGTTTAAAGGAATTATCCCTCGCGGAACATTTAGGCCGTCTACATCGGTTGTGGCGCACTGTCGCCGATGTTGAATTGGCACCTTTAGGATTAACTCATCCACGCTGGACTGCCCTATGGAAACTGCTGCGTTTAGGCGACAACCTGAGTCAAAAAGTATTGGCCGATGCGCTAGAGATTGAATTGGCTTCGCTTATGCGTACTTTAGGGCAATTAGAGGAGCAGGGCTTAGTCGAGCGTCATTGCTGTGACAAAGATAAGCGGGCAAGGATTGTGAGTTTGACGCCTGCGGGATTAGAGGTTTTAAAGCAAATGGAAGCGCGGATTATTCAAGTTCGCCGTGAGTTACTCGATGGGATCAGTGCCAGCGAGCTCAGCGAATTTGAACGCATTATTAGCCTGATCAGTGACAACGCCAGCGCCAAATTAGCCAAGGTAACAGACACCATTTTGTGAGAAAAAAGATGACACCAGATCGTAAACGTTCACCAGTACCGCATTGACAGCAAAAAAAGTGTGATCATTAGCACTGGATCCCATTTTGCCTATTGAGTGATCATTCCTAGCGGTCATGCTGACTGCATGACTAAGAAAAAATCAAAATTCTCATCCTCACCACCTATTGCCTCAGACATTAACGAAGCGAATGCGTTGATATCCGAGTTATGGGAACAGTTGCGCCATTATGAAGATAGGCTACAAACAAGCAGCGCTAATTCCTCTAAGTCTCCTTCCTCCGATGGGCCCAAAGAGCGAGCTGAACGAAAAAAGCTCAAAGCTCTAGTGGTCGCCATCCGAGAGGAGCTAAACAAGGTCACGAAGGGCATAAACGACAACTCTCAGAACTAAAAGCATCCGATACGGTTGTTGATTGTTACCCCGAAAGTACATGCCCTTGCTGCGGTGACGCTGACCTCAAAATGAGTGACAAACCATTTTATCGCCACCAAGTTCATGAAATCCCAGCGCCACGTATCGACATTACCGAATATCGGCTCTATTCAGGTAAATGCGCGCAATGTGGAGAGGCCGTGAAAGCCCAGAAACCTAGCGATATCCCTCAAGGGATAATGGGGCCAAACCTAATGAGCCAAATCGCCATACTGGCTGGTCAATATCATCTCAGTGTTCGGAAAATACGCTCACTACTGCAAGAGCAGTTTGGTATTACTTTCTCAGTGGGTGCCATAAGTGAAGCACAAAGCTGCATTGCTTCTATGCTGACACCACTGCATCAAGCTATCAAAACCAACATACAATCTGCGCCACTGGTCCATGTAGATGAAACGTCGCACTCTAGAAATGATGAGAAAGGTTTGCGTTGGTGCTGGCTAGTGGCAAGCGAGGATTTAGTCTATGAAAAAATCCTTTACTCTCGTTCAATGCATTCAGCAAAAACGGTACTGGACTCAGACTATTGTGGCATTGTGGTCAGTGACCAATATAGCGGTTACAACTGGCTTTCTCCGGACAGACACCAACTCTGTTGGGCGCATGTCATTCGCAATCTACAACAAATTGCCGATTACACAGGCAAAGGGCACACCGCAAAAATAGGTCAGCGCCTTGTACTGCTGAGCAAATTAGTATTTCGAACTCGGCACCGCTGGGAATCTAGCCAAATCGATGACGCTCTCTACCTAAATCGATTGAATCGCATACGTTGTCGTTTTAATCATTGGCTGGAAAAAGGGGCAACCCAAATCCCAATTCAATGCTATCAAGGACGGTGTCGAAAGCTTAAAGAGCATAGCCAAAGTTTATGGCTGTTCTTAACCAACCCTAAAATCCCTCTGACCAACAACGAAGCAGAGCGACGATTGCGCGGCTTCGTCATTCAGAGAAAAATCAGCTACGGTACCACCTCGGATGCAGGCGATAAGTTCCGAGACCGTCTACACTCGCTAATCGAAACGTGTAAAAAGCGGAAAATATCGTCACTTGATACGCTTTCACGAATAGCCAACGCGGTGGTTCGTCAGCAGCCATACCCAAATGTGTTCGACCTTAAGCACACGAGTTTTTATCTAAATACCTAGTCAACATGCTACTGGTGAACGCTTACCAATTGGGAATGACTTTTGAGCTTCTGAAATACCATCAGGTAAACCAGAATTGGGAGAATGAAGCATTTGAATTGATTCAAACCTACGTCAGAGAGCATAACCTACATCCTAATGATATTGTCATACTGGCTTCGAATGTATATTTGGCACGTCGATTGGCTGATAAGTTTAATGGTGTTGAAAAAACACATTGTATGTTTGAAACGTATGATGAATTATCACAACTGTCGCGAATGTATGACTCCAATTGTGATGCTGAGAAACTTAAGTCAATGTCTGAGATTGAGTTAAATACGTTTATCAAGAAGTACCCAAAGCTAAAGCAAGATTTAGAACATGCTCGTCGTATGAAGAAAAATCATTTCTATGCGAATAGTGGCTTGATTAAAGCGTCCACCATTCACAGTTTTAAGGGACTGGAGTCCAAGACGGTATTTTATTTAATGGATGAGAAAGACACGCCAGAGTTAGTTTATACATCCATCACGAGAGCCGCAGAAAACCTTGTTATTTTAGATAAGAGCGATACAAGCCCATACTCTGATTTCTTTTCGGGAATGATGAAGAATGCAGGTGGCCTAATTTGAAAATCACAGAAGACCAACTAGAACAGCTCTGCCTTGATTGGTTTACTGACCAAGGCTACCGATACAAAAATGGCTACGACATCGCCCCTGATGGCGATTCACCAGAGCGTGATGATTACCACCAAGTTGTGTTGAAACAGCGCTTGCTTGAACGTTTAGAGGTATTAAACCCTGAGTTGCCACAAGAGAGCTTGGATGTGGTTGTTAACACGGTCAGTACGCCAGACACGCCAGTACTTATTAAAAGCAACCGCGCTTTCCACAAGTACCTAATTGAAGGTGTGCCTGTTGAGTACACTGTGTATGAAGACGGTGAAACCAAGGCTAAGCACATTCATGCTCGCTTAATGGATTTTACCAATCCAGATAACAACGAGTTTCTGGTGGTGAATCAGTTCACCATTACAGGAAAAAAAGGCAACCGCCGCCCAGATGTGGTGGTGTTCATTAATGGTTTGCCCATTGCGGTTATCGAGCTGAAAAACCCAGCCGACGAACACGCAGACATTTGGCATGCGTACAACCAGCTTCAAACCTACAAAGATGAAATCCCAGATCTGTTCGTTTTCAATGAATCTTTAGTCGTGAGTGATGGTTGGACGGCGCGTGTTGGCTCTCTCACCGCAAACAAAGAACGTTTTTTACCTTGGAAAACTGTTTCTGGTGAAGATGATAAACCGCTTTGGGATTACCAGCTTGAAACCATGGTTAAGGGTTTCTTCAAGCCTGATTTACTGCTTGATTACATTCGTTATTTTGTTTTGTTCGAAACTGACAATGATACGGTCATCAAGAAAATTGCAGGTTACCACCAGTTCCATGCGGTGCGAGCGGCAGTCGAGGCCACTGTGCGTGCGAAACAAGCCGATGGCGAATTGCCTTTAGTTGCTGAAAACATGGGGCAATACCAAGTTCAAGCGACAAAAGGCTTAGATAAAATCAAGCCCGGCAGTGGTAAAGCGGGTGTGGTTTGGCATACGCAAGGTAGTGGTAAAAGTATCTCTATGGTTTGCTACGCCAGTAAACTGTTGCAACAGCCTGCGATGAACAACCCAACGATTGTTGTGGTGACAGACCGTAATGATCTTGATGGTCAGCTTTTTAATACCTTTGGTATGGCGCATGAAACGCTTAAGCAAGTACCATCGCAAGCGGACGGTCGCGATAAGCTGCGTGAACTGCTGCTCTCTCGTCAATCTGGCGGCATCATCTTTACCACTATCCAGAAGTTTGCCCTACTTGCAGAAGAAACAGAGCACCCAGTGCTATCAACGCGTGCCAACATCGTCGTGGTATCGGATGAAGCGCACCGCAGCCAGTACGGCAACAAATCAAAGTTAGTGGATGTCAAAGACGCTAACGGCAATGTCATCTCACAAAAGTTTGTTTATGGTTACTCCAAGTACATGCGTGATGCGCTGCCCAATGCATCTTTCATTGGCTTTACGGGAACACCTATTGCCATGGATGACAAAGATACCCGTGGCGTATTTGGTGAGTATATTTCTATCTATGATATTCAAGATGCGGTCGATGATGGTGCCACGGTGCCAATCTACTATGAGTCTCGCTTAGCCAAGCTTGATATTAACCAAACTGAAATCGAGCAGCTTAATGACCAAATCGACGATGAGATCGGTGAGGATGAGGAGACTGCGAGCCGCGAAAAAATCAAATCTCAATGGGCAACGCTTGAAAAGCTCGTCGGTGCTGAACCTCGCATTCAGCAAGTTGCTCAGGACTTGGTGAATCACTTTACCACGCGTACCGAAACGTTCCCCGGCAAAGCCATGATTGTCGCGATGAGCCGTGAAATCTGTGTCGATCTCTACAATGCGATTGTTGCGATTAAACCAGAATGGCACAATGATGATCCCGCTAAAGGCGCTATCAAAATTGTCATGACAGGCAGCGCATCTGACAAAGCTAAGATGCAGCCACACATCCATGATAAGAAAACCAAGAAGCTCTTTGAAGCCCGATACAAAGATACTAGCGACGAGCTAAAGTTGGTGATTGTACGTGATATGTGGTTAACAGGCTTTGATGCGCCGTGTTGCCATACCATGTATGTCGATAAGCCGATGAAAGGTCACAACCTGATGCAGGCTATCGCACGCGTAAACCGCGTTTTTAAAGACAAACCTAGCGGTCTGGTCGTTGACTATATCGGCATCGCTAATGAGCTGAAAAACGCACTTAAAACCTACACCAATAGCCAAGGTAAAGGGCAACCAACCGTTGATACTGCCGAAGCCTTTTCTGTGCTGATGGAAAAAATTGATATCGTTCGCGGTATGTTTGCGACGCCCGTTGATGGCAAGGTGTTTAACTATCGTCCTGACTTCGAAACCGAGGCTTTACGCTTGTTGCCCGGTGCGGTAAACCACCTATCAGGTTTGTCACATACTGATAGTAAAGGTAAAGAAGTTCGCGATGGGAAACGTCGATTCCTTGATGTGATGGCTGCACTAGGTAAAGCGTATTCGTTGTGTAACACCATGGATGAGACGCGTGGTTACAAGAACGAAATTGCATTTTACTCTGCGATCAAAGCAGCGTTCATGAAGCACTCTACCGTCGATAAAAAGCGTACGGATGAAGAGCGCAATACGGCTCTGAAGCAGATCCTCGACAATGCTGTTATCGCCGATGGCGTCGATGATATTTTCGTTTAGATAAACCCAATATCGGTTTGCTCTCTGAAGAGTTCTTAGAAGACGTTAAGAACATGAAAGAGAAGAACCTTGCCGTTGAGCTGCTTGAGAAGCTTCTGCGTGATGAAGTCAAAGCACGGATGAAGAACGATGTGGTGCAAGAGAAAAAATACTCAGACCGCATTCTGACGACGCTGAACAAGTACCACAACCGTAGCATCGAAACCGCTCAGGTCATTGAAGAACTGATCCAGTGGGCAAAAGAGATGCAGGAAGATGCGGAGCTACTCGATAAGCTTAATCTTTCTGTGGATGAGATGGCGTTCTACCGCGCTTTGGTTGAAAACGAGTCCTCCGTACGTGAACTTGGCGATGATGCTTTGCGTAACTTAGCGATTGAGTTAACAGGCCAACTTCGTAAATCAGCCACGGTTGACTGGCAGAAGCGTGAGAGTGTCCGTGCTCGTATGCGTAACCTAGTACGCCGACTGCTGCGCCGCTGGAAGTACCCACCGGATGCGGCAGAGGAAGCTATCAAGCTTGTTCTTGAACAAGCAGAAGTGCTTGCTGACGGTTGGTATAAGTAAATATAAAGGCAAGGTTGATACCTTGCCTTTTGAATATCTATGCACTTTTTCTTTGATTAAAGATCAACTAGCCGCCTTTTTCGGTCAAAAATAGTAATCAAAATGGAATAAATTAGAGCTATTGATCTAAGCAATTTCTGTCCAGAAACGTGTTTCAGCGGATGGTCAAGAAAAATCATAAATGCCTAGCGAGTAGTGAGCTGTGCGAGCGTCAGGAGTGGCTTTATGATTTTACTTTACCATCATTCCCTTAAATACCCTTTTGGCAGGGTGATGGTTTCACGCAGTGAGGCCATCGCCTTGCTAAGCCTTCAGGGATAAAAAACGTACATACCATTATACATAGTATGTACGCTTTAAATATTCACAAAAGGCATTGCTAGTAAAGGGTTTTCACTCACTCACACGCAAATAGACATAGTTTTTACTTACCTACAACTTAAAAGTTAGAAGTTATTATTGATACTACCCTTGCATTTAAGTATGCTTGTTATAAGTTAGAAATTTCGAGTGCAACTGATGAGGCATAGACTTATAGAAACAAGCAAGGCATTAAACATTGGCAAAAGCCAAACGTTTGTTGATGAGCATGGTGAGATACAAAGGAAGGTCGTTAATAGTAAGGATTACGAAGGAGTAAAATTGCTCGTCGATTCAGATAATAGACCTGAGTTTCATGCAAATGCTTTTCTATTAAGCCTACGTTTATCTGATGGATTGAAGGATATAGCCCCATCATCAAAAGCAATGCTTATATATTTCCGATTTCTTTCTGTAAATAATATTCGGTGGGATGACGTAGATTCTGTTCTAGACAGAAAGCCTATTTTCCTATTTAGAAACCACCTCAATAAGATGATTGCTGAAGGTAGTTACCGCAGAACAACCGCTTCGTCATACCTTGCGGTTGTTCGTAAGTTTTATTTGTTTTGTTATCGGCATGGGTATATTGAGCAACTTCCTTTCTTAATCGAAGGCGTCAACAAGTATGGTAAAAACTATACAGACTGTACTATTAAAAGCCCTACAAATGAAAAAGGCTTGAGGCCGTTAATTGATAGAGAGTTGAGCTATGTTTCGGAGCACTGGGGCGTGGTATCAATTGAGTTTAGGTTAATCATTCTTTTAGCTCTTAATTCAGGTTTAAGAGCTGTAGAAGCTTCTGACATCAAGCAGCGCTTGTTTAAGATACCTAAAGGTTTTGAAGGGAATACGGTCACAGGTATTCGGATCGGGCCATCAAACAACTGTAAGACGAAGTTTGATATTGATAGAGAGATCACCATGCCTGTATGGTTAATAAAGTTATTCAATCGATACCATAACAGTCAAAGATACAAAAAGCGTGCTGCCGAGTATTGTGAGCTAACGGGATCGTATGATGTTCCAGCCGTACTGACAAAGAACTCGGATGTATTTTCAACAAAAACTATTACCGCTCTATGGAACAAGCTATCAAAGCAAATACAGGAAGAGTCCGACCCGCACTTCAATCATAATTTCCACGAAAACAGAGCTACCTTTGGATGCAGAAAACTGGATGCTCTGTTGAGTATCGAGGGCATTACTCAATCACAAGCGCTAGCAACTCTAAAGGCTGAGCTAGGGCATAAACAGATAGAATCTACATGGAGGTATCTAGCTTACTGGGAAGGACACCCAGAACAAAACATTTCCGCTCAGGTGATGATGGGGTTAGATGACGTTTTCCTGCAAGACATGGAGTTCTAACAATGCAAACCTCTAATGATCCGATAATAGCTCGTACACGCCGCAACAGAACACCTTCTGATAACGACCTGAAAGTTGATAATACGGTTCAACTGATACCTAACTTAAAATTCATCTGGCTCAATGGCGGTAATGAAAAAAGAACAGCCAATTTTGCTGATTTCAAAGATTGGTGTGAAGATAAATATATCCGAAAGCTCGTGACCACCTTTGAACAGTCTGGATGGTCGGAGGCTAGCAAGTGCCATTATTTTGCAACGGTTAAAAGACTCTTGAAGCACACCTACCTTAATTTTGATGTTGATTCTGCTGAGCGACACACCATTGAGATTACAGCATCCGTTTGCAAGAAGTATTTATTAGACGAATACAACTCTATTGTGGCAACAGGAAAGGGGCTTAGTGGTCTTAAAAAATCTCTAAAGTCTCTTGGAACCGCTGCTTTTGATTTTAATATATTGTTGGGCAAACTTGGTGAGGTAAAACTACCAAAAGGCTCAGTTCCTAGTGCCAGCTACTCAGAAAGTCTTTCCTCTAACAACTATACCGACAAAGAGTTTAAAGCCATTGCTCGCGCACTACACGCAGACAGAAGGCAGTGGTCAAAAAAGCTAATTAGCGAAGGTGATCAAGTAACGAAAAATACCTTTAACAAGATCGTCAACAATGCCTTCTTAATGATGGTGTATTACACGGCTGCGAGCCAGTCTGAATTAATAAGCGCGGTTGTTGATAATGAAGTTGAATTCCAAAAACTGAGTGGAAATCGCTTCACGATAACAGGCATTAAAAACCGAGCGGGTGGAAAAGAGCTATCTTACGAAATAACGCCTCGTAAACACTGTAAGGAGTTTCTTGAGCTTTACTTACCCTTGTCACGGAAGTTTTGTGAACAGCTAGGAGTTAAAGAGCACCGACTCTTTTTGCACTTAGATGGAACCCCGATCACCAATAAGCGAATTTTAAGCTACATAAACTACCTTTACAAAAATTATCCAGAGCTAACTAAATGCAAAGATGAAGGATTGGATTTTGCGCTTAATTGTGAGCGCTTAAAGTCATCAGTTAAATACAGGACTAGAGAGGCCGCGGGATATGATAAGGGGATCGTCGCAGGTAGACACTCAGAAGGTGTTCACCAGAAGAACAATTACAGTAAGACGAATAAAGAAGATGCGCGTAAAGAGTTATCGCTAGGCGTTATGACTTTAGAAACACATGCTCGTAACAATAATGGCGATATCGCTATATCCATCAGCACAGCCAAACAGCTAGTCGGCATAAAGGTTTATGAGCCTGGTGAATACGAATCATTAAAGGCCAATTCAAAAGTTGAACACCTGAAAAATGGTGGCACATGCCAAGGAAAAGACACTGAGCAGAAGCGTCAATTCAAACGTGAATTGGACAAAAACAAACTCCTTACCGCCGAGGACAAGGAGCTTATGAGTTGTGGCTATATCGTAAAATGCTTTGGGTGCGCCAATTTTGGAGTAGTCGATGAGATAACTGATATCTGGAAATTGCTGTCGTTCGAGGTGCGGCTCAACGAATCATTTCAGAATCACAAAAATCTAGCACACTTCTTAAACAACTTTGGTGAAATTAAAACCCAGATAAAGGATCTTAAGGCTCGCCTTAATCAGAAGAAATTAAAGCAGGCCATTAAGAGGCTGGAGCGTGAAGTACACCCTCTCTGGAATGACGAATATTCTATCGATGATATTTTTAGGGGGATGAATGTTTAACTATACTCACGGCCTTGATGACACTCTAAGCGGTTACTACTCGGAGAATGTTCAAGGTGATACTGTTGTAAGCCTTGATAAGGAAGGTAAGCTTGTCTCGTGTTTTAAAGATGATGTTTGGGACTTTAACGCTCTGCTAAATGATGGAAGCGATACCCAAGCTGAATATCAAATAAAGTTCTTTACCAAAAAGCACAACCATGACTTGCTACATGACTTTAAAAAGAGAGCCTATCACTTGCTCTGGACACAAACGGGGTTATTTGACAGTGACTCCAAGTTCCGAGCATTTAAAGCTATCTCTGATATATGTAAGCAGTGCGAGAGAACCCTACGTGTTTTCGCGGGAACCCCTATCAAAAAAATGTCTCAGTTGTCTAACGAAATGGTATTTGAAATATGGAAGCAAGGGTTACAAGGACTATCAGAGGGGTCAATAAAATCAGCTCTTAGATCATTAAAGGCGATTGAAAGCGTTAATGATTTAATGGCGGACAATGATAAGTTGTTTTTACCCTCCTTTGAGCAGAACAAGCTAGCCAAAGAGTTGGCGTCTTCTGGTGCTGGTAATTATCCTGTTGTCGTTCCAGAAATCTATCAACAACTTTTATCTAAACTCATCAATGATGTTGAGACTGCCCATATTCAGTTAGTAAACCTTAACGATGTCCGATCATACGCAGTTAAAAATGACATGACAGAAAAAAAAGCTGTTAGTCATTTTAAAGAGGTAGAAGGTTCATGCTTTATGGCGCTATCCGCGTTCGCAGGAATGCGCGTCAGTGAGTTGGTGAGCGTCGAATACAACTCTTTTTACACCATTGAAATCGACGGGATTACAATGTCAGCTTTAAGTCTGAAGACCATCAAGTTGGAACAAGGTATTAAGCGGGAGGATATCTGGGCATGTGCGCCAATATGTGAAAAAGCTTTGGACGTTCTAACTCACCTTTGGTCAAAAGATCGTGATGATGCGACAAACATCAAACAACGGCCTAGCTTCTATTTTGGTACAGGCGATAAAATTACCTCGCAAAAAGGTTGCCTTCAGATAACTAAAAATGAGCTTAAAAATATATTTAAGAAACACTCTGAACACCTAAATATCAGTTATATAGCTGAAACAATGGATGAATCTTACGAACTGCTGAACCCTCGTGTGAACAAGAGAATCGACCCAAGAGTTAACAGGGAGGATGGAAGTGTTTATTGGCGATTCTCCACACATTCACTTCGCAGATCATTTGCCCACTTTTGCGTTGGTCATGGAGTGGTGTCACTTGGAGCATTGAAGCAGCAATTTAAGCACATCACGATTGCGATGACCGCGATCTACGCAGAGCGCGGTGATATATTGTCTCTACTAGGCATACAGCACGATAAGAAGCTTAAAAAGGAGATACAAGCCAGTGAGCTTGATTACCATAAAAGTTATCTTAGGGATGTTGTAGAAAGCCCAGATAGGCAAAGTGGAGGCTTCACTAAAGAACTCTTCCATGATAAGCCAAAGGTATTAACCTCAGAGCAATTCGAGACGTTAGCGAGTGACACCAAAGCTGGAAACACAACTACGGGCTATGGACGATGCTTTGCGGGTGAATCCTGCGAGATGAATCACATTTTTGAACCTGCGGGTTGTGTAGCAAACGATTGCTCAAATCTGAACATTAATGACCAAGAAGCCTTGCGGTGGAGCGCCCGACACCGACATCTTTCCAAGAATTTGAATATGATGATGGAAAGCGGTCTGATAAACAAACATACATTGGCACGAGAGCTTTCTGACGTAAGGGCTGCCGAAAAGGTTATGAGGGATCACAATATAGACTTTAAGCGATTTGAGGTGGTGATGTTATGACAAGAGCTAACAGTAAAAAATCAAAACTAATTAAAGCACTCAACGAGCTTGTATCAGAAGGGAAGAAAGTTAGTCCTTTTTCAGTAGAAAAGCGTGCAGGTGTTTCAAATGGCCTTGTAAGGCATCATGAAGATGTCATGGAAATGATTAACCAAGCAAAGCTTGAAGCGGCAAAACAGCCAGTGAAAGGTAAATCTAGCAGTGCGACACTAGAGACATTAAAGAGTCGCTTAAAGAAATCTCAGGAAATGGCAAAAAAACAAGAACAGTTAAAGCAAGATGCGTTAAACGAGGTTAATCGACTCAAAGAAGCAGAAAAGAGTTATGCCGACACCATTGCTCAACTGACTTGGGATTTACATCGAGAATTAAGTAAGGCTAATCCACGTAATGTGTTCGATATGAATAAAAACAGAAACGGAAAAAGTTAGAACTGATATTCCTTTTGTACGGATAAAAACTGGGATCATGTGCTTTTTTAGAATTAAAGTTAGAAAAACCCTCGCTACGTCAATGTAGACAAGGGTTTTCTAATCATTTTTCTAAGTGGTTTAGTTAGAGGTGTTTACTGTATACTCCTATCGGGCGGTGAGAAGTCACTCAGTATCTGGATAAAAATACCGTAATGGTTCCATTTGTTGATGAAGGATGCGGAGGATGTAGATCCCATAAGTCTGTTTTTTATAGAAAATCGCATGTTTATGATGATTATGACGTCGAAGTTCTTTAGCAATTTCTGGACACTCATGCCCCATTAGAGGCTGCTCAGTGATTGCCAACAAAGCATTATGCATACTTACCGTATAGTCATCCGCTTGCTTAACACCAAAGTTCAATAGGGTGTATTCAAAAATTCGCTTAAAGTCTTCGGCAGCAAGGTTGGAAAGTTTATACATTGTGCTTTTGTTTCACCATTGCAGCGATGTCATGAAGTGATAATGCGCATTCACCACTTTGCTCACCAGCTTCAATCGCCATTTTCAAAGCTATCGTCTGGTTTTCTTGTCTTTCTAATAGTCGTAAGGCAGAACGAACAACTTCGCTTGTCGAGCCATAGCGACCTGACGAAATAAGCTGACTGACAAATTCATCTAACTGTGATCCGATAGTAACACTGGTTGTCCGTGACATGTTTCCACCTATTTGTGTGAATAGTTAACACAGCAATAATATATGATGTTAGATACCAAATCAAAGTAATGTTAATGAGTAAGCGTCTAGGCAAAGGCACAAAAAGAGAAAAACGGGGTTAACTTGGTTTGGGTAGGTTTGAAATTGGTCAGTAAGCCACCTAGCGGATCTTTAAAACCAAGCCCTAACACGGGCCGTGAACCATCATTAATGTATGAATCCATAAAGGCAAATAGCGTTCTGTCATTACCCACATTAGTGATCGTTGCGATGGGTTCACCATAGAGCAAAACGTTTAACGTAGAGACATTATTAGTCATCGTCGTCTTCCTCTAACTGGTATGCTGGCGACATTGGCTCACTTTCATCACTAAGACCGTTATTATGAGTCGCGTTACTACTTCGAATGATCGACTTAATTGCAGGAACAGTCTTTCTAGGTGCGACAAATAACTCTAGGTCGAGTACGCGGGCAAGTGCGATCAAACTGGACATTCTTAAATCAACGTCACCAGACTCAATTTTCGATATATGGCTTTGCGGTACACCCGAACGAGCGCTCAGCTCTCTTTGGCTAAACCCCTTACGTATCCGAGCGTCTCGAAGGCTCCCTAATATCTGCTCTGTTACATAGTTCATTTCAATATGTCTTAATGTATCACTAAATAAAAATTATATATAAAAACATATCACTCTAACCAAAAGAACACAAGATCGATTAGTTATTGCACATCAACAAAGGTATAGCGATATATTATTATAGATAAAACATAACGCGCTCACTTGCTGTAAACAGGTGGCCAATGGACAGTATTAGAATAGCTTACAAAATACCTCGTTTTTAAGGATCGAGTCTTTAGTCACATTCGCTCGGTGCGATCCCGCTTCATCAGGACCACACCATCACCCGTTGAAGCATGGTTCTGAGACACGCGGGGAGCAACAGGCTTGGCAGGTAAAGAGTCTGACCTCTTCCGCTTTACTCTAAAGCATAGTCTATTTTTCTGTACTTTTATTGGAGTGCTCACAATACTCCAAGCATATAAGTCCCTTGGACATTAGTCTTTTTTAATCAATAATTAAATCAATATGTCACGATATAGAATGCCGAGTACTATTTCTCGGCATTCTATTTGAAAGATGATTTTATTATGCTTGACCAGTGAGGTAACCTACTAGAGAAAAATGGCGAAAACGATATAACTTAGGGTGTTAGCTAGTAGATTAATCTTGAGAGGTTGAGGTTGGCACTATACCTACAGTCGCAATTCTCGCTCCTACCATTTCACGAACATATAACCTGACTTTACCATAATCTTTTTCAGCGCCTAAGATCGGTTCATTAGCGAAGCTCTGACGTAGCAACGCATCTAACGACAAACGATTATCCGCAGAGAGTTCAATACCATATGAGTGATATAAATCTTCTACTTTTGTATAACCTTTCAAACGTAATTCCGCTTGAGGTAATGTTTGATAGTTTGTTTCAGTAATGCCAGAACATACAATATCAACAAAATCTCGAACTTCAGGTTTCATCACAATAAATAAATGGTCACCTGCATATAGGAAAGTTGAACCTCGTGGAGGGATAACACTATTACCTCTAGTAATCATTGCTACGACAGTACCATCAGGTAAAGCTATTTGTGATAAACGACGATCTGAAACTCGTGAGTTCTCGCCCAGTTGATACTCAACAATGTCAGCATCCACATTACCTAAAGCTGTAATTTCTAGTGTCGCAGCGGGTGTTGACGGTGGCGATTCAGTTAGCCCTAAAGTACGTGCAACCCAGGGTAAAGTAGAGCCCTGTATAGTCGCTGAAATCAATACCACGAAAAATACCACACTAAAAATAAGATTTGCGCCGGGCAAACCATAAATAAGTGGGTATATAGCCAAAATAATAGGTACTGAGCCGCGTAAACCTACCCAAGAGACTAGGGTCATTTCTTGTATGTTGAAGCCAAAAAGTTTAAGTACAGGAAGCACTGACAAAGGTCGTGCCACTAAGGTTAGCACTACTGCAATAATTAACCCTTCTTTCCAAATACCAAGCAAACTAGAAGGATTAATTAACAAGCCTAAAAATACAAACATAATTATTTGACCCAGCCAAGCCAAACCATCATGAAATAAAAAGGTACTGCGCTGAAATACAAAACGACTATTACCTATTACTACGCCTGCGATAAAAACGGCTAAAAAGCCACTGCCTCCCAGATTTGCAGCGATACCAAAGGCTAGCAACCCTAAAGCAGCGACCATCACAGGATATAAACCAGAAGTCGTCAGATGAATACGGTTAATAATACGTACCGATAACCAGCCAATAGTCAAACCAACAGCAGAGCCTACACCCATTTGCTGGATAAATAACATCAATAATCCAGTCCCCGGCTCAAGCCCTTTAACCATAACTTCCAGCAAACCCACTGTCAGGAAAATAGCCATAGGATCGTTTGTCGCACTTTCAATTTCCAGCGTAGATTTTAATCGTGGATTGATATGAATACCTGCATTACGCAGTAATGAAAATACAGCCGCAGCGTCAGTGGAACCAACAATGGCACCAATTAGCAAGCCATAAAGTAGTGATACATCCAGAATATAGGCCGCTGCGACACCAGTGATGATAGCAGTAATCAATACGCCAAAAGTAGCCAACACTGAGGCGGGCTTCCATACTTGTTTAATAGAGGCGATAGGTGTTTGTAAACCACCATCAAACAAAATAATAGCTAAAGCTAAAGAGCCAAGGGCATGGGCTATTTGTGCATTGTCAAAAACAATGCCTCCAGGACCATCTTCACCAGCGAGCATTCCAACCATAAGAAACAGCACTAGGACGGGTAACCCTAATCTAGCAGATAATTTACTGGATAAAATACCAAGGATAATCAAAATTGAGGCCAGCAGAATAATTTGGTCAATCACAAACATAAATAGCGTTCTCTTTAATCTAGAATACAGATAATAACTGCGTGAGTATGAGCAGTAGAAGAAACCAATTGCTGAAGGCGGTACGCTTTATCTCACCAAATAAAACAGAGTTCACGATGAAATAAACAAGTGGCGAAGTAAAACAATATCAGATTTTAGCCCTGTTAGAACAGGGATTTCGATAACCCACATTGCTAGATATTTGTTTTACTCTATCCAGTTTTCTTGATAGATTTTCCAATTCTTCGATAGTGTAGTGATGTGATGGACGCCTCAGCACCTAAGCTTGCAGTATTATGCCAAGCTTAAAGCTGACAAATAGTTCTGGAGGTTTCCATCATGGATATTAAAGTTATTGGTATCGATTTAGCCAAAAATGTTTTTCAAGTTTGTGTTTGTCTTATGGATAACTCTGTCATGAGTAACAAAAAGGTTAACAGAAACAAGCTGCTCGATAAAATTAGACAATTCCCCGAAGGTAGCCTTATTGCTATGGAGGCCTGTGGTACGGCGCATTACTGGGGAAGACAATTTCAAGCTCTTGGTTATCAAGTGCAATTGATTCCTGCTCAACATGTTAAGCCATTTGTTGCAAACCAAAAGAATGATGCCAACGATGCCCTCGCTATATGCGAAGCGGTTTTCAGACCTAATATCCACATGGTTCCAGTTAAAACTGTTGAGCAACAAGACATTAAAGCATTACGTTGTGTACGTAGTCGTCTCGTTCAAAATCGAACCGCCATGGTCAATCAAATTCGAAGCCTAGCGAGCGAGTCTGGTGTGATCTTCTCTGTCGGCAGGTTGCAATTACAAGCGTCACTTAGCCGTATTTTAGCAAATAATGAGCATGAACTGTCTCATACGCTTCATTACCTGTTAAAACTTTTATATGAAGATTTATGTGTTTTAAATGAGAGAATTAATCAAATCGAGCGCGACATTAAAGCGCTATGTCAAATCCAACCTCGCTACAATGCATTGCTGTCGATCCCTGGCTTTGGACCATTAGTCACAGCAAGCTTTATGAGTGAATTAGGTTCGGGTCATCAATTTAAAAATGGCCGGCAATTATCTGCATGGTGTGGCTTAGTGCCATCGCAATCGAGTTCTGGTGGAAAAGTTCGACTAGGATCGATCACGAAAAATGGCAGCTCAGAACTACGTGTTTTACTCATACACGGCGCCAGAGCCGTTGGCCGATTTGCGAGCAAACGTGATGATAGACTTGGACGATGGTTTAATGCGCTTGCGTTAAGGCAAGGTCGACACAAAGCCGTTGTCGCATTGGCTAATAAAATAGCGCGTATAGGATGGCGGATCCTCACGAGTAACGATAATTTTGACGTTAATAAAGCGTTTGCGTAAGACGTTAAGTATCACCTAAAAGTTTACATGCACTGATGAATAAACGGTCAACCGTACCTATTAGAGCCTGACTTGACCAAGGCATTAAATGCCGATGTAGTGATAAGGTAATAGGTTTCGGATTTACATCATGGCGCGGGTAAAATGCCTATTAAGACGCCGAATATATGGTAGTGAACCAATCATTCAAAAGTGTTGTAAAAGCTGAGGCGTCCATATATGTTCAAGTGAAGGCCTTTTTTACCCACTATGGGGTTTAAATCGTAAGCAGGTGATAACTTCCAACCCTTGCCGGTTAATAGAAAACCATGATTACGAAGGTGATCATCTGTATTAGACACCGCAATATTAAATACTATTCGTCGCCATAATTGGGCAAGATCTCTTTTCGTTTGCGAGCCCTGATTGGAAAGAAACTCTGCTATTTCAAGATAGCTAGCTCCGTTTGAATGTTCACCATCATAATACTGGAGTTGAGTCATTGCTGATGAAAAATGCAGACGTTTGTCACCAATCCGATCAAAACGTTTAGTCAAAAAGGCATGGTGCTTCGTTGAAAGTTTTCGGATCTCACTAGGAGAAACCTCAATGCCGGCCGCTAATGCAAGTTCGTAGCACACCATCTCCCACGCACCAACATCAAAGGTGTCATTAATATTTGGAAATTTAGCAATCCACAGATGGGTTTTCTCGTCTGTGACGCAGGCTTTTGGCCTTGCACCACCCAAAGAGGAACCGGGAGAAATTAGCATTCTCAGCCAGTGATAATATTCGTCACTGTCTATATTGTCGTCTTTCTCAATTTGAATAGCAGCATGCTCTAACTCACGCAACGATGCCATGGGAGGCGCTGCGAAATCGTCGTTGTTATCCAAAAAATGATGAGAGCCCACTTTTTTAAAGCGGATCCCCCCCATGCGGTAGGCATCATGTACACCAAGTAAATAATCAAGCTCCGTTACACGATTACTAGGTCTAATACCTTTACGATATTCGATAGCCGCCCTTCTCTGCATAAGAATACGTCCCCAACGATCTGGCGATGAATCTAAAAAAGCGCGAAAGTTTTTATTGGCTTCATCATTATATAACTCACCAGTATGCAGGGTAAGCAAAGGGTCAATTTGCAAACAATAAGGTGATGTTAAAAAGGCTTTGTCATAAGCAAAGCTAAATACACCGCCTCGACTTAGATCACTATAGGCCAATTGACCTATTAATAACGGCTTTTCGATGGGATGCCAGTCAGCATACACCTCTACCCGTTCTCTGCTCATTTTGAACCTTCCAGAAGTTTGATGTTTTGGAGTTTGATACCTAATTCGTCATGCGCTGCCATTTCAGAGAAGTTGCTCTCCATGCCCATCACGGCCATAATTTTCAAATAAGTACCAATCGCAACACCAGGATCACCAGCAAATACCTTGTTCACCGTTTTATGGTCAAACCCGGTTCGCTCGCAGAGCATTTTTTTTGTCAATCCCCGTCGCTTCAACGCAAGCAACAAATCTTCGCCAAAGAGAGTGAGAATTTTGAGCTGCTTTGGAAACAGCACGCTGTGTAAGTCTCGCCTTGCCATAAAATCACCCAGAATAGTACTAAATTCTCATTTTAAAAAAGATAATAGGAATTTAGTCCCACCCAAAAGTGAATGCGGCGATGCAGGACAGATAACAGATTGGCGTCATTTACCACACACGTTAATGGTTACGTCACGTGCCAAGTCATTAATCTTGTCACCTTTTTAGCAGCGTTTTACGATTATTGTTTGTTATTTAAATGTCCTTTTAAATACACAAATTGAGGTGAACTACCCACCGACGCACTTCGTGTCGATCAATGGGCTTCTGCAATCTAGTTTTTAAAGTGTTAGGTGCACCTTTTACACTGTTCATGACCTCTAAAAAATGAAAAATAATTGTTTCAGCGTCCCAAATGACACCTGAAACGGGGCAAACTTCATTAAATCTGTGTTATGGACACTTTGCTACTCAACTCCTCACAAAGCCAAAAAACGAAAATAATCGTTTAAATGTTCCAAACGCCACCTGAAACAGAGCTAACTTCATTAAATCTGTGTTATGGACACTTATATACCATTCACAACGACCTAATCTTATCGAGTTCATCATAGATAATGATGTAAAACAGCATGAGTGCCACAACAATTGAAAGACTCAAAAGATTGAATCAGCCAGATGAAACTGTAGAGTAAAATGAAAGTTGATTCCTAGGGTCACTTTCAACTTCGTAAAACAACCACTTTGAACATCATGACTTCCACTGCAGGTGCTAAACACTGCGATAAGACCGAAAAAATCGATACTTTAACTACTTTTACCGATATTTAAGTTCAGTACTTTAGACTACGCCTGCCAAAAATGTGATCTGCCTCACAAAAAACCTAAAAATAAACACATTAAATTCAATGACTTAAAGTCGATTTCTGGTTCAGCGTCCAAAATAGACGCTGAACCAGACAGAAGATGAAAAGTTGAAATGTATTATTACTTCATGAGCACAAATATGACACATCAAGTGCTTAAAAAAGACCTCAAACATTTTTTAGCGTGATTCCAAGTAAGTCATATTCAGTAAATAAATAGGCTTCAGAAACGAACTAAAAAATAAAACAGAGTTTAATTGCAAAGGAATTTCAGAGTGAAATATCAAAAAGTTAAAAAAGTACCTCTCAACTCACTCACATTACATCAACACCCACTGCTTACGTCGTTGTTAGTGAATGAGAAGAGAAAGTTACCTGCGCCCCCAGACTACACAACCCTATCTTATGGAGATATTCAAATTTTGTTAGATACAACCCCTGTACCCGTTTTTCAAGATGAGAATGGGGACTCATTATTACTTATGCCAATGCCCTTTTTACATCACTTAAGGCTGCACCCGCTTTTCAATAAATTCGAAGTGACGCTCGTAAACTTCAAAGATCCAAAACAGGTTAGTCACATCATTAGCACCTTAAATGTACTCAAACCGTCGGTGTTATATATCGACTTTAAACAACTCCCGAATCTACTCTGCCACCGAATTAACGCCGCAAAACAAGCTGACATACCCATTTTATCTAAAAAGCAACTGGCCCATTTCGCACAACTGTCTCCCAGCGCGATAAGGATTTAACACTATGACTAAAAAAACTTCATTAGCAAAACAAAATCGTAGCCAAAACTCCGGCGGAGTGATGCCTGATCCAATCAAAATCATCACAACATTAGTCAAATTATGCCATCAACTTAAAAGCAGCAGTACGAAATACGACAATCAGGAAAAACTGTTTATTGTGTTCTTATATCTATGGTTGACACATCAGCTTGATGTTATTGGAGGCAAGGTTAATGGAGAAGCTCAAGTTGAAAGTGATTTTATTCCTGATTGTATCAAGGTCACCGCAGAGGCTGAATGTAAAGCACATACTTTTCGTAATGTGAAATATGGAAATCGATCATGGACAGAATATGCACAGTTTTACCATACCAAAAGTGATGAGCAGATCTATCGGTGGCAGCCCATCCCGCCAAGCCTGCATCATATTTTCAACCCTTTTTTGTCAAAGATGTCATATGGCACCCCTTGGTTAACCCAAAAAGATAAGAATAACTTATTTGAGCTAATAAACAGCAAATGGTCAAAACCAGAGAGGGTCAAAGGCTTCCCTTCTGCAGTGAAACAGAGCTTTTTCAAGTATTTTACTCATTGTGTACTCATTGATAATTATTTACGGAACATTACTAAAAATGTGCTTTTGCCTGTTGATAAGTTGCATCATGAAAGTGCAAGTGCTTATCAATGGCTAGACAGTGGTCAGATCCGAGCTCAAATATTTCAAGCACAGGAGCGTTTTTTAAGCCGTCTCGTTAAACAGGCAAACACACTCGGTTGGGGTGAGTTGCTGATCTTTTTTCGCTCTATTAAAAATAATAACGCGCCAAGAAGTCAGCGCTATAAAAGTAAAGTTCACCTGCTCAATGTCATTGACACAAATAATATTCCTGATGCACTCAAGAGTCAGTCAATTAGGCATGAATACCATCATACGAGCTATGACGACGTTCGTGAAATTGGCATTAACGAAGAAATCACGGTAGGCAGTATACGAATGATCGAAGAACATGTGGTTGCAGACGGGTTCAAACGTTTGGAAGAAGAAATCCTCACCGCGAAGCCAACTCAAAGTGCGACACTCGCAACCCACATTGACTACTACAACCTCTGCACAAATCATCTCGCCTTACTGTTCATTCTACTGTCTGGCGCTCGCCCTCATCATGCGATCTCCATCGAGAAACGACGTAGCTTTAACAATCAACAGGTTTGCATAAAGGACAAAGGGCGATTACGTCCACTCTTTCTTGGTGATTACTTCAAGCAACAAATTGAGCACTATTTAGTCCTTCAGCAAGCATTGATATCGCGTCTACCAAAGGCCGTTCACTCAGAGCTACTTTGGTATCTGCTCGACCACAACGGTAACCCCACTGCATTAAGTGCACAATCAGTTAAAATTTTTATGCATGCAAGAATGCCAAACAAAGAACCTTACATGTTGCGTCACCGGTTCTGCCAATGTGCGTTGACTTGTATTACCCCTGTCAAATTAACGAATCACCAAATCGATCGACTCATGGGCCACTCTTCGTACGGCGAACATTTAGGCAGTGACCACTTATTTCCTGCCAGCATAAGACAGACGAGTGCGTTTTTAAACACACTTCCTGTGCGCTTTAATTTAAAAGAGATCAAATATGTTTAGTTTTAATATCGACCACATTTCGCGAGACATATGTGATTATTTTTGTCGCAACAGCAAACATTGCGCAACAAAGGATGATCTCAAATGGGTCTTTGAACATTGGATCTCATTAATGGGTAACGCCAAGCAACCTGAACAAATCAAAACGCTCACTGACAACGATATCAAAGTTATCGACAACTTCATTAAAACAGTTCCAACAGGAAAACAGAGACACTATAAACATGCCTTAGTCAATATTGTGACTTACCTCGGAGATGTTCTGCATTGGCAACTTCCTGAAGTAAAAGAGTTGCCCTGGGAAGATCAAGACTTAATCTGGTTTAGTAAAATCAATAATTATGCTGACGAAGCTTTTCAAGTGCTTGACGCATATTCACACAGTAAGGTCGCATTGTTTAATCAACGTTGCCAGCCATCCGTTGAATATGTTGCTCTTGCTATCGCAATGGAAGTGGCTCCATTATCTATCCATTATCTGACGAGCATTATTAATGATCCTCACTGCGTCATAATTGAAGATACTGAGACCTACCTCAAAGTTGATCATTTAGGTGGATTGAATAAACAAAAGGGTGAAGATGACGATGTATTTTTTACTCGTTATCATTTACCACTTTTTGTGTATCGCCTTTTAAGCGACTATCAAAAAGAACCGATAAAAGGTTTAACAACCCAAAAACTTCATAAACGCCTTAACCAACTCATGGAAGATGAGCCATTTTACCTCAATGCGAAGCCTGTTTGGCACTGGCAACATCTTTTTCAAGCGGTTTGGAAATATCGCGATTATGTCGTACCCACGTTGCTCAAAGATATTAGTTATCCTGAACGCCATGTGGCATTCGTTAAAGTTGAAACCACGCTTAAAGATACGCGACAACAATTAAAATCCATTTATCAATATGATTGGCGAGCACCACTCAGTAGCTCATCAACGTCTCAATCTCAAGAAGATGATTGGCCACACAAACGGTTGCTCAGCAACAAGCATGTAGATAAACAACTCGATAATCGTTTCAGTGAATTTGAACAACACAACATTTTACCCGCCATGCTCTACCGTTATGCCCAGGAGCTTATTGAACATGGCGGTGTCAATAAGTCAGTGTTGGCTGATAACACTATCTACAATTATACAACGTTACAATCAAAGCTAACTTCTCACCCCCTCTCTTATGCAAACGCCATTGACGAAGAAGCACTACAACTATGGGCACGCCGGGTCTATGACTCACTTGAAAATGATAGAAGTCGACTTTATATGTTGTATTTTTTTCGTTTTATGCGCCATCAAGCCATCACAGATGGTATTGATCTCACTGAGTTTGATGCACCTACATCTTGTTCAAGTGTCGATGCCTATCGACTGAGTCTTGAAGAGTTACACGACATCACAGATGCCTTGCTCACTCATCAAGACGGACATCCTTTACAGCGGTTGTTCTGTGCGGTTTCTGGCATTTTAGCTTATTTCGCCATGTTAAGGCGCGGAGAGATCTTACGTTTACGGATCCAAGATATTCATTGTCTGCCAAACCATCCACAATGCTTTCGCATCTATATCAGAAAAACAGAAGAAGGGACGACTAAAGAGCATAAAGCTCGTACAGTACATCCGGTTATTCCAGAGGAACTGGCTAAACTCGTGCGCATCGTACTTGCAAATAAAGTAATGTGTGATGTTAGTGAACCACTGATTGGCTTCACCGATGAAAGTTATCATTCACGCCAATTGAATTACCTTTTACCACTGACAAAAGCCATTAAAGCTATCGCTGGTCATCATGTCCGGTTTCATCATTTACGTCACAGCGGCGTACATCTCTTTATGCAGCAAGCCTTGCATATGGCTTACGGTTTAGCACCTCAATTGACAACGACTTCTGCTGCACTTCAGCGATTATTAACAGAAGAAGTGGTCAACGCTCCTTTCGACTACTGGTTAGAAGGTCATCATTTTTCACAATGCAACGACAATTTACTGTTTGATGAGGTATGTAAACAAATCGGCCATGAAAACTACGCGACGACTCGTTGGTCCTACCTGCATAGCATTGACTGGCTGTATCCCTTTTACAGACTTGGTTATGGCGCATTGCAACCTCGAGAATATTCACACGCAGAATTAAAATACATACTCAACTTAACACCGAGCTCTAATGATCTTTCCCGTCAATTAGCACTCATCAGCCCTAAGTACCGCGACAAAAGCCTAGCGCAAAAACAAAATAGCACAATATCGCTTACCGAAAATCAATTACGTCGCCACCTATTGAGTTCGAAGCGTTCATCGTTAAACGCTATCCCAAACAATATTGCATGGAGCACGAACTATGACGAAGTGACTTTCGACTTCATCAAACGTTGGCAGGGCTCTTTCTCTACTGCACCCAAAAATTTTGTATTTTATCTCTTCCTTGAAATGCGAAAAGCAAAGCAATTGAATTGGCCACTGCTTAGCCAAATTTGGCATCAATCAGGCCGACATTTGTACCCTAATATCAATAAAGCTCAAATGACAGCACTGTCAAATTTACCGGCACCCACAATTTCCACAAATGAAACCGGTCAAGCGTTAACACTGACATTAGCTTGTAATGTCAAAAACTCACGGCACTTTGAAACCGTCTTTAGGCAACCACAGTGGCGATGGTTACGACCAAGTTTCACACTCATCATTAACCGGAAAACAGATACAAATGTCCAACTTTCGAGACTGAAACAATATTTTGTCAAAGCACAAGAGAAGTACATGGTAAAGAAGCAATCGGAGGGGGATTCACACTTAATAATCACTCTAACGCCAACGTTCACCCCGTCCAAGAGCAAAACTCAAAGGAATGTATTGCGCGTTAACAATATCGAATTCGTTCTTAAACATATTCAAATATATGTCAAACACATTCAAAAAACTAAGTAGAGGTTATATATGGCAAAACTAATCATACCGAGAGAATCGAGTGAAATTTTTTTAAACATCGTTGATCATTTAAATAAAAAAGAGAGTGACAACTGCATTAGCGTCTTTATCAATGCAAAGGCCAATAAAGCAACCTATATCGGCGGGGTCTACCCAGAATACATGTTATGTGATGTAAAACTTGAACCTGGACATGGCTTAAAAAACAGCGAATTCGCTATCCCTCGCGATTTCTTTATTAACATGAAAAACCTCAAAACAGATTACTGGCAAGCAAATAACACCCCCCATATTTTACACCTCTCATACGAGAATGGACGATACACTACTGTTCAGTTTTGTCTGTATTTAACAAAAGACATATTAACGAAAAACCAAGACTATCTTCCGATGGATATATTTGATCTTGATGTCGCCCACCAAAAACATATTGCGTACTTTAAAGCCAATAATCAACGCGCTTTTCAACGTGTCCCCGTCACAACGCTACAATATATTTTGCATGAAACACAATATTATGTCCCCTTTGAATTTATTCAGTTTAATGGTGAAAAAGGAGAGCTACGCTATCAGCGTAATGGCAAAGTGAACGAAAAAATGCTGCCTGAACACATTAAACCTCCCTTCTCTTTTGCTTTAACGCAACATGCCGCCACGCAGTTAACACAGATTTGCAACAATACAGAAAGTCCTGACATTGAGATCTGCGTTGAAGGTGATGCCATTTCATTTAAATCACCCGAACAGTCAATGACATGCATACTCAGTGATATTGAGTTGTTTTATCAACGAGATGTATACAAGCCTCAAACAATTTTAAATTTTCAAGCAGATCTACGGACATTAAAGAAGAGAAATGATGACCTTTGGAAGCAACAGGAAATCAAAGCAGCTAACCAATGCGTGTTATTTATTGAGGGAAATAAGATGTTTATCTGCTCTATTTTAGACCATAGTCAGTCATTTAAACCCATTGCAACGAACATCAGCATAGAAGATCCATTGCTCTTTGCCTATTGCCCTAAAACGTTATCTGAACTTCCTATCAAAAATATGCTCAATATGACACAGACGCGAGCTACGCTAACAAAAGACAAACAAGGAGAATACAAACTCAATATTTATAAGAATTTAAAAGATCGCCTTCCTTACGGCAGCATTGAATTAAAACCAGAACAACCCAAACTGAAGCAATACCAAGCACTCAAGCGAAAGTACGATGAAAACCAAGAAAAACGATTTATCATTCAACCGGACCCCTCTGAAAAACAAGGTCAGCTAGCATTTGAAGAGGTGGTAGAAGATCCATATGGTTTTGATGAGGATTAATGACAAATTGAATAAGATAAGTACAACAAAACACTGGACAAATACACAGTGGTAGTTGTATAAAGTAGAGGTGGTTAACTAATAAGCTAAAACATCAGCCTATTGGGAAACACAATGTGGTGGTTAACTTGCGCGATTGGCAAGTTGAGTTACCCTAAAAAAGCAGTTGGGAGAGAGTGGCGGCAACCACTCTCCCCCGTACCGGCTGCGACGACTTTTAACAGAACCCCCAGCCGATGGCTAAATTCTAACGAATTCCATCGGATAGGGATAGATCTATTTGATGGAGGCCTCTTATGGCTCAAATTCGTGTTCGCCCCAATGGGCGTATTCAGTTCGACATACATCTTTATGGCTGCCGTTTTCGTGAAGGCACTAAACTGATGGCCACACCGAAAAACCTTGCCAATGCCAAAGCCACACTCAAAAAAATGAGTGCTGAAATCGACTTAGGCACCTTTCAATATCGCGACTACTTTCCAAGCAGTAAAAAAGTGGCGCAGTTTGAAGCGCTACAACGCACAGCTCACCCCGACCGCCAATACCCTTTCTTTGATAATTTTGCCAACCAATGGTTTGAACGCAAAAAAGCCACCTGGAAAAACAGCTACCAAGCCATGGTTCGCGCAGCATTAGACAAATACCTCATCCCCACGTTTGGTAATACCCTCATTAACGAAGTCACCTTGTCGCAGGTCGATTACTTTCGGCAGGCACTGAAAGAAGGCGAGAAAAAAGACGGTTCACGCCTAATGTCAAATCGTCGCATTAATTTTATTCTGTGGCCGCTTATCGCGATCGTGAGCCTAGCCGCTGATGAATGTAAGTTTGAATATCCACTAAGACGATATAAATCGCTTAAGGAAGAAAAGGCAGAATCACATCCCATGACCATTGATGAGGTGCGCAAGTTTCTCGATAAAATACCGCAGAAGTGGAAGGATTATTTTATTATCCGATTTTGGACAGGCATGCGCAGTTGTGAGGTGCATGGTTTGGAATGGGAGCATATCGACTTCAACCATCGCTTAATTCGAATTCGTCAAAACTGGGTCAATGGTGAATTGTGTGATGTAAAAACACCAAAATCACGTCGCGAATTAAAAATGTGCGACACCGTTTTTGATGCGTTTAAACGTATTCAGGCAGTAAAACCTAAACACTCAAACTTTGTGTTTGTGTCCCCCACGGGTCTCCCCCCATCAACTCACTTTGTCAGCCGCAAATTATGGTTCCCGACGCTAAAAGCCGCAGGCTTAGCAGCACGTCGCCCTTATGAAACTCGCCATACTGCTGCTGTGCTTCATATCGCCGCACACGAAAACCCCTTGTACATCTCTCAAATGCTTGGGCACAGCGACACGCGATTACTGTTTGATGTCTACGCACCTTATGTGGCCAATGCATCACGCCTTGATGGCAGTGCGTTTGAATCATTAATGCGCAATGAAGGCTTAGCTTAATTCGAAAATGCTCCACATACCTGTGCAGCATTTTGCTCGCACAATGAAGTCACAATAACTTGTATCAGCAAGGGGTTCTTTATGATTTGTATTAACTGTTTTAAGGGTGGTCTATCAGGCATCACTGAGCACTTTAACGCTCCATTTACACACGATTTAGACATTGCATCACTCTCGTTTACTAAATTACGTGAAATGCCGTCGGTATCGCTCAACAAAAAAGAATGGTTTAACCTGTTTGATGACAATATCTCATCACAAACCATTATTGAGTTTTTTAAAAAATATCCGTTAGCCATACCGAGTTCATCTTCTAACCTCAATCAGCCTTGCTATAAAGAGCTTGCACGGTTTTTAGGGTTTACAGATGAGCTGCCTAATTATCAATCACTGCTAGCTCGGCAATTACGCTTTTTTGCTCAATTTATGATGCAAGAATGTCATTTAACACTGTGCCCTTGTGCATTTACTCAACTCAAAATAAATCGAGGCTTAAAGGAGCAACACAAGCTTCAAAATAAGCTTAATCATATTTTGGCCGTGAGAAGAGAACATGACAAAAACCTGGTGTCATTAAAGGTAAAAGTCGACTATGTTCACTCAAAGCTTGATTACAACTTTATCCTGAGTGCAGAATTTTTAGTCGCACGAAATAAAATCGAAACGCGTACCTTTAATACGTCTGACAAACTGCTCAAACGAGCAAAGGTCATCCACGCTTTGCCATATGATGTACAAGACATGGATACCGAAGAAAAAATTACCGACTTTAAAGCACAGGTTTACCATGAACTGCAAAAGTTCAGAGACAGCGAATTTGTTACCGACATTAAAGTGTATACATCTGAGTATTTCCCTGAATCACAACGCAATAATTTTCGACGTGATTATAAGCAAAAAGACAAATACCCTATCGATATCATCATCGCAGATCGATTTATTGTCAGAACATACCTGTCTTCACTCCAAAAAAGAAACCCAGGCGGAAAAGTGACAGACATGATGTGCAACGATATCCTTACCATTAATGATCTTTACAAAATACCGAATAAGCTAAAACCTTTCCCGATAAAATGGGCAACGGTTGAACGCGGTGAAAGAGAAAGCACAGGTAAACAGCGGATCCATGTCAAAATTACCTACAATAATGGCCAGCAGTGTTACCTCAGAAACTTTTCTAATACCCCTTGCGTCGAGCAGCCCACATTATTGTTGCCTTCTGAAGAAAAAATCAGCCGTGTTTACCATAAGTCCACCCACACTCATATTATCTTTTATGTCTGGAGTGGCATTATTGAAACCGCGCATACAAGAGAAGTGATTTATAAATTTGGGGTACGCCGCTTTGACTGGTCTGATACAGAGAAGTACAACATTGAAGAATTAACGCAATCAGTCATGAGCCGTCAATTAGAGTATTGTCGATCACATCAAATTGTGGTGAATGAAGCAAAAGTTGAGTTGATTTCAACCCCAATGCCTTTTAATGACGGTTGGGCTAATAGCGCGTTAGGTCGATTAGAAAATGGGCTAAAAGATCCAAACAATAATCCCTTATTAATGCGTAATGACAATGTGCCTGAAAATAGCATGCTCAGCAGCAATCCCACAGAGATCATGTGCAACGACTGGCATAGAAGACTGTTTGTTATTCCATTTATCAAAAACTACGTTAATACAATGGAACATGCTCAATCAATCGGCTTTATCGAGCTTGAAAACGCGATAGGTGAGGAGTATCCCGTTCCAAAGCAACAGCACGACCCTGTACGGGATGATGAACGGGTAATCCTGTATAACCAGTTCCAGTGAACCAACTACGCGCCCAGCCCGTCCCATGGCGGGTTGCGCCGGCAATAAGTTCACTAAGCGGTAAACGTCTTGCAGGAAGGCTTGTGCGACCTCGGGGTTGTCTTTCTCTAAATAATCATACGCATCTTCAGGATTTTGCGCGACATTACGCAGCCATTTAACCCGCATTGATCCCCCAACGCTGGAACTTGGCATTCATCTCGTGCTCTGGTACAAAATCACCGGCATCGGCTTCACGTAATGCGGCTTGGATTTCAGCAATTTGCCAGGCTTCCCGGTCTAAATAATCCTGAATCGCTTGGCTGGCCAACCACGATTTGGTTCTGCCAGTTGACTGGGCAAGCTGTAACAGCTTTTGCTCGATTTCATCGGATAAGCGTACTGACAAGACACTCATGGTAAACCTCATCATACAATGTATACATCAAACTACATTACACTTATTGAGGATAAATTGTCATGTTTGGCTTATCAGCCAAACTGAATGTTATCGATGCGGGGATCCAGCTTTTAGCTTTGAGTCACTACTATTTAAACCACCGAAAGATGTTAGTGTGGATTCCCGCGTCGATAACTGCTCCTGCGTTATTCTCGATAATTGCTCCTGCATTATTCTACCTTCGCCCGTCCCTGGGCTCGTACCTCCTGCATCTGACTACCATGGAGGGTGGAAATGTCATATTTTGTATGGAACAAAATTGACCATGCAGTCGTTCGCGGAAATGACAGAAAAGGGCAGGAATTGCGAAACGCTGTGCTGACGGAGGAAGGATTAAGGAA
Organism: Shewanella sp. JNE2; assembly: GCF_023159115.1. Lineage (NCBI taxonomy): Bacteria > Pseudomonadati > Pseudomonadota > Gammaproteobacteria > Alteromonadales > Shewanellaceae > Shewanella > Shewanella sp. JNE2. Next base: position 2,973,716 of record NZ_CP096169.1, read on the forward strand.
CGCTCGCAAGCTCACTCACCGTCAGGGCGCAGCCCGTTCCGTAACCTGTAACCGCAAAAAGCGGCATTCCTAGCCCCTAGCAGCGAGCTTGCGAGCGTCCTAGCAGTTGCGCAGCAACGTCCTAGATTCTCGCGCCACGCAGTGACGTTCCGTAGCCGCAAAGCGGCGTTTGTAGAAGCTATCGCTTCGCTGCCAGAGTCTAAAGCGACGTAGTGGCGTTCTAAAGCGAGCTGGCGAGTGTCCTAGGGCCGAAGGCATCCTAGCAGCAGTGCTTTTTGCTGCGTACTTGCGGCCGAAGGCCGTCCTAGCCGTTACGAAGCATCATCATTGCGCTATTTGTATTGCCAAAATTCATCAAGAGTTTCGTCATCAAACATCGCAAAATCAAAAATGTCGTTAAAACTCCCCCGTCGGCTACGTTGGTTTAATTCCTTTTGTATCGCTTGTACTGTTTTGATCTTAGTCACTTTTGCGAGTAACTCTTCAGTTTCAATCGTGAGATGATCACCATATTGGGCCAACTCCCTAGCGCGTGATGCTTTTGAACCACTACCAAAACGTTGCCAAATCATACTTTTAATATCATTACCATTCTGCATTGATTGATAATCTTGATTTAATAAACTAATTTTAACCCGCAACGCAGCCTCAATACGTTTAATCATATCTGCATCGGCCTCAAGCTTATACTCTGGCAGATATTCAAGGGCCAACATCAGCAAGGCGACAGCATCCTTGCTTTTCTTGGCTTGAGACAGTTGCTGCATCAACTCTTTTTTTAGCGCCTTTTTAGCAGGTTCAGGCTCTTTATCGGGATGAAATTGATTCGCCAATTGTCGATACAATTTGGTCATGGTTTTATCGCTAAATAACTCAAGGCTTAATGCTTGCTCTGGTTGACTCGATTCAAAGAAAAAATCATCCTCTTGGGCATCATACTCAGCCTCATCTTGCTCAAACGCATTGTCAGCGTCGCCGTCATCAAAAGCTTTATTGTGCTGCTCAGCCAATTTTTGCTCAAAAAATGCCTGGAACTTCGCCGGTTCATCAATGAGTTCAGACAGTTGCGCATCGTCTATATCCAACTCAAAGCCAAACATAGATTCTAACTCTTCACGAAAAGCATCAAGCTCGTGCTGACCAATGTCTTGCTTAGGCAAGGTTGCTTGATAAGCCATAAGCAAGCTAGTGAAGCTATCGCGTATTTCGTGAGTATTGATAGGATTAAACGGGTTCGATTCAATAATACTTATTTCTTCGTCAATCCATTCTAGCAGCGCCTCCCTTTGGCGACCTTTAATGGATTTACGCGGAACAAAAGTCAATAAATGACGCACCCATTGGGCTGAGGCATCACATACGGCCTGCTCTTTTTCAAGTAATTGTGAGGTGAACTCGCGATAAAAACCCTCTAATTTTGTTTGATAACGTTTATTTCTTAATTGTTTTTTTTCGTAGTCTTGCCACAATTTTTCGAGTATTTGCGAGCGGTTACGTGATTGACTTGAAGCCGAAGTATTGATGATGCTCATTAATGACATAAATATTTTCTTCTGATGAAATGTTTACAAACCCAAGTGACCAAAAATACAAAACTCGCATACCAAAATAGCGAAAAACGTGCCGACATCCTTAGCAAAGCGACGTTCGAAGAACGCTAGAGCGCTTCGCAGCTAGAGTCTAAAGCCAGCTTGTAAGTATCCTAGATTCTCGCGACTAAAGGCCGTCCTCGATTCTCACTGCCGCAAGCAATTACTTATAAACCAAGCAATGATTGATCAGTTGGTTCTGTATGCTTGGTCGTTGATTCAAAAAAAGTAGCACAGTAACAAGAGACTCATCATTAATGTAGCTAACCTCGTACAGTATTCTAAAATCCTCTTTTATCGCGTGCCTTACTTGAGTAATGCCAAGTTCAACTAACTCTTGACATAATGCATGGCTCAAAGGATTTTGCGTCACAGATGCTTCAAATGCCTCAATAACTGCCTCAATTCTCTCAATAATAGTGATCTCGTCATGCCATTGGGAATAGTGAGATATAGCACTATCTACGGTATCTTCAAATGTCTTGGTATATTCAAGTTTTACCACAGACATACTACTTATTATCCTTTAAAGCCAGTTTACGACCCGCCAAGCGTTCCTTGAATGCACTTGATGACATAGTGCGGCCATTTTGTTGATCGCTTTTTGCAAAACTGACTAGCTTGAGTAAAGCTATCGCCTCATCACGTCGATTTCTATCCGCTACCGACTCGATAACGTAAGCAGGTACACCATTTTGAGTAATAATCATCGGTTCATCGAGGGTTAAGCTCGCGGCATTTTTCTTCAAAAAACTGATTGTTTCTATGTTCATAGGTTGATGCCTAGTTGATTAATTGAAAATAAGAAAACCCATTCACTAAGCCAAAATCATATCATGCGATAGATTAAAGACCAAAAAAAGACTAAAAAAAGACTAAATACATCAAAACGCTCAACGCCGTGCTGACGGTTGACAGATTACGGATAACGGAACGCTCGCAAGCTCACTCACCGTCAGGGCGCAGCCCGTTCCGTAACCTGTAACCGCAAAAAGCGGCATTCCTAGCCCCTAGCAGCGAGCTTGCGAGCGTCCTAGCAGTTGCGTACGACTGCATGGATGCAGGAGGTAGAATAAAGCAGGAGCAGTTATCGAGCAACGCCCTAGTTTCTCCCAGCCGAAGGCCGTCCTTTTTGCTGCGCCTTATATGCTATATACTCACCCTGTATTCATTAAATCGTGCAATGGGCCTATGCAACAACTAAATGAAAGCATTATCATCAACTTACTACAAGATAACATCCCGCAGTTGAGATTGATCTACCTATTTGGCTCCTATGCACAGGGCACGCAACACCGCAACAGTGATATCGATATTGCGGTACTCGCCGATGTCACTTTAGACAATATCGCCCGCTGGCAACTTGCCCAAAAACTCGCCTCAGCGTTAGATACTGATGTTGATCTTGTTGATTTACGCACGGCATCCACAGTGTTATGTCAGCAGGTAGTCACCCAAGGAAAGCGACTTTGGGGAACGCGACAAGATGATGAGATTTTTGCAGTGAAAACCATCTCAATGTACCAACATCTACAAGCTGAAAGACAAGCAATTATTGATGATGCAACGGCCAAAACAACAGCCAACGATCACAGGGGACGTCACTTTGAATGACATTATTATCAACAAAATAGCAACCATCAAACGCTGTATAAAACGCATCCAACAAGTTTATGGTGATGGCAGCATGTTCAAACAAGACTTCACCCTGCAAGATAGCGTTATCCTCAATTTACAACGCTGCTGCGAAGCCAGTATCGACATAGCAAACCATATTAACCGCCAACAACAACTGGGTATCCCCCAAAGTAGCCGTGATAGCTTTACACTACTTTCACAAAATAAAATAATTAATCAGCAGCTTGCAGACAACTTAAAGAAGATGGTTGGCCTAAGAAACATCGCAGTACATGACTATCAAGAACTCAACCTCGATATCGTTGTGCATGTTGTACAGCATCATCTTGAGGATTTTGAGCAATTTATTGAAGTGATAAAATTTTGTCCAAGAATGAGTTATTGAATCACTCTTGCCTAAAGCCGCTTAAACAAGCCCTGAGGAGCTCATAGGGCTTTTTTTAATTAAATCAAACTATTAACACTGACTAGGCAAGCGTAATCGCGTGTGGAATATCCGTAGGATATGGGTTTCATCTTGTTTCACCCTGCGGTTGTCGCAAAACGGCGTTCGTAGAAGCTAGAGCGAGTTTGCGAGCGTCCTAGCAGTTGCGAAGCAACGCCCTAGATTCTCGCGCCACGCAGTGACGTTCCGTAGCCGCAAAGCGGCGTTCGTAGAAGCTAAAAGCCTAGAGCCACATAGTAGCGTCCTAGGGCCGAAGGCCTCCTAGCAGCAGCGCTTTTTGCTGCGTCCTAGCAGTTGCGAAGCAACGCCCTAGATTCTCGCCCGAAGCGCCCGCTTTACGCCGCTCTTACTGCCTCTGCGATAAACTCGGCTTGAGTCTGAGTCATCAGATTATCCGTTGACTCCACCATCACTCGGATTAAAGGCTCTGTGCCGGACTTACGTAATAGTACGCGTCCTTGGTCGCCCAAAATCCCTTCTGCTTTTACCACGGCTTGCTTAACACTGTCTAAAGCCAAAATGCTGTCGGCACTGCCTGATGATAAACGCACATTAATAAGTACCTGCGGCAACTTAGTCATGCCCGCTTTAATGTCGGCTAAACGTTTGCCTGACTCTAAAATGGCTTTAAGTACCTGCAGGGACGCCACAATACCATCACCCGTTGAAGCATGCTTTAAACTCAAAATATGCCCAGAACCTTCGCCGCCCAGTTGCCAACCCGTTTCTTTAAGCTGCTCAACCACATAACGATCGCCCACCTTTGCACGTACAAAGGGAATGTCCATTTGCTTAAGGGCCAGTTCTAAACCAAGGTTTGACATTAAAGTACCAACCACACCGCCGACCATTTCACCTTTTTGGAACGCAGCTTGTGCCAGAATAAATAAAATTTCATCACCATCAACCACATGGCCATTATGGTCAACAAACATCACCCTATCCGCATCGCCATCTAATGCAATACCTAAATCGGCCTCATGCACCATCACGGCGGTTTGCAAACTATCTAAATGTGTTGCACCGCAATGGTCATTAATATTCACCCCATTAGGTTTGTCGTTGATGCTAATCACCTCAGCCCCTAACTCACGGTACACATTCGGCGCAATATGATAGGCGGCGCCATGGGCGCTATCGACGACAATCTTCAACCCAGTCAAACTTAAATGATTCGGGAACGTTCCCTTACAAAACTCAATATAACGGCCTGCGGCATCATCAATACGGCGAACCTTACCGAGTTTTTCAGAAGCCACACACTGCATCGCATTATGCTGCAGTGCCTGCTCTAACAAGGCTTCAATTTCAAGCTCCTGCGCATCATTTAACTTAGTGCCAGCGTTTGAAAAAAACTTAATCCCATTGTCGTAATAAGGATTGTGGGAGGCACTGATCACCACCCCAGCATCGGCGCGAAATGTCGACGCCAAATACGCCACCGCAGGTGTTGGCATTGGGCCAATCAACGCCACATTCACACCCGCCGCTGAAAATCCCGCCTCCATTGCCGACTCAAGCATATAGCCACTAATACGGGTATCTTTACCAATCAACACTTCTTTAGTGCCAGTGGACGCCAGCACAGTGCCAGCCGCCCAACCTAACTTCATCGCAAAATCAGGCGTTATAGGGAATGTACCCACCTTGCCACGCACACCATCGGTACCAAAATACTTCCTAGACATACTGCATCCTTAAAAACAGTTATAAACGAAAAAAGCCAAATCAGACCTGATTTGGCTTTTTAAAAATGACTTAAACTAAGAAACCAAATTAACTACTTTAGCTTTAACATCAATAGGTTTAGACGATTTCTTTTGTTGCCAGACTAGATCGCAAATACCATCTGTAGGTGCAAATCCCGTCGGGGCCGAGAGCAAAATCTCACGGATCGCCTCATGGTTAAACTCATGACAAGCTTTATCTAAACGATTAAGAATTTGCTCTAATTGGGTCCAGGGTAGAAATATCTCATGAGCCGTCATAATACGCTCATGGTCTGTCCCTGTAACATCATCACCAATCAGCAATTCTTCATAGAGTTTTTCACCAGGGCGTAGGCCACTAAACTCAATGGCAATATCGCCATGTGGATGATCTTCATCTTTAACCTCAAAACCACTGAGACGGATCATTTTAGCCGCCAGATCAACAATTTTGACTGACTTGCCCATATCAAGCACAAACACATCGCCACCCTTACCCATTGCCCCTGCTTGAATAACCAGCTGAGATGCTTCGGGAATGGTCATAAAAAAGCGGGTGATTTCAGGATGAGTTACAGTAACAGGGCCACCATTAGCAATCTGTTTACGGAACAAAGGCACAACTGAGCCTGATGATCCAAGCACATTACCAAAACGCACCATACAAAAGCGCGTTTGGTGCGACTCTTTAGATAGCGCCTGCAATGCCAGTTCGGCCATACGTTTAGTGGTACCCATAATATTAGTGGGGCGCACGGCTTTATCGGTAGAAACCAAAACAAAGGTTTCAACTTTTGCTGCAATTGCGGCTCTAGCGGTATACAAGGTACCAAATACGTTGTTGCGAACACCTTCAACCACATTATGCTCCACTAAAGGTACATGTTTGTAGGCGGCTGCATGGTAAACAGTTTGTACATTAAAGGCTTGCATTACCGCTTGTACACGATTTTCACGTTGTACAGACCCCATCATGGGCAAAATTTCCACATCAATACCCAAATCATGGGCAGTAGCAGAAAGCTCACGTTCAATAGAGTACAAAGCAAATTCTGATAACTCAAATAGCACTAGCTTTTTAGGTGACTGCTTTAAAATCTGCCGGCATAATTCAGAGCCAATCGAGCCACCAGCCCCAGTCACCATCACCACTTTATTTTTGATATTAGCGGTCAATAGGTTTTGTCTTGGTGCAACAGAATCACGGCCCAGTAAATCTTCGATTTCAACTTCTTTTACATCACTAAATAATTTATCCCCACTAACAAGATCTGCCATAGCGGGTAAGGTCATCACTTTTACCGTAAGTGGTTCAAGCTGATTGATAATCTCTTGCCTACGTGAACGCGAAGCACTCGGCATTGCAAGCAATACACGGGTAGTCGCTTTCTGCTTGATTAACTTACGCAGCTCTTGCGGCGCATGTACATGCAGGCCTTGAATTACCGTACCCTGCAAGGTTTCATCATCATCAACAAAGGCAATTGGATGATATTCATGGCTTTGCGCAAGGGCAATAGCGGTTTGACGACCACTCACACCAGCACCATAAATTACTACAGGTTCACCACGACGGCTCATCCCCGCCCCAACTAAAGACCGCATAAGCGAGCGCGCGCCGCCAACAAAAACGAGGGCAAACGCAGCATAAATTAAGGGAACAGTACGAGGCAAATCAACATTGCCATAATAGGCAAGTAAAACAAGGGCAATAGTGGAAATACCCACCCCCGCAACAATCGCCGTAAAGGCTTGCGAGCCAATATAACGTAGTACAGCGCGATAAAGCCCCAACCTCACAAAGCCAACAATACTGACTGGAATAGTAAGCGCAATAAGTCCCCAGTAGTGGATATTGCCTAACACCGCCAAGTGTTCTACACGAACTAATAACGCAAACCAAAAGGCAAACAGCAGAAAAACAGAGTCAATTGCGACACTGACAACACGCTTTTGCGACCGTTTTAACGAGAATAAAAACTGCAAAAATTCCATCTTTTGCTCCAATGACATTTTCTTCATAAGTTAACCAATAACACTGTCGTGTACACGACACCGCCCGATACATCAGGGAGCCGCATTATAGCACCATGATAGGATTTAAGATGCAACACCGTGGCACCGTCTGAGAGGTATTCAACAGTTCACCACATTCATTTCTTAAAAAGGGTCGAATGTAGCGTTACCACACTCAACATTTTGGCTACGCAAACCAAGCAGGGAAGGATGCATCCTTCGCGAGTAAACCACAACCAGATCCTGCCACCTAAAAACACCGCTCAACGCACCAGCCACCGACTGACTCATAGAGCTCGCGGCGAAAATAGGCTCCGAAATCGGCGCAACATGGCAGAACACATCGCTGCACAAAACAGCCCTGAGACAGTTTTTTCGGCCGTTCATCAAATTTGAGACAGATAACAAAAACGCTAAACGTTACAAAACAACCGCCTAGCGTTAAACCACAAATAGATAGGCCTAAAGGGACTACTTTTGAGCAGACATCAATACACGGCGAATGACATCACAGCTTTTTTGCATTTCTGCTGCAGTTAATGTGGGATGAACAAGGAACATTAAACTGGTTTCACCGAGCAGCACAGCATTGGGTAAGCGCTCAGCTGGGCGCCACGGCGTGTTATCAAAAGCTTTTTCAAGATAAATTTCTGAACAACTGCCTTGATACGCAGGTACACCCGCTGCGTTGATTTCTTCAACGATGCGATCACGGCTCCAACCTTCTTTAAGTTGCTCAGGGTTGACGAATAGATAATGCTTGTACTCTGCATGCTCAATATAATCCGCGACATCCACACACCGCACAATGGCTAAATCCGCTACCGCTTGATCAATCAGTTTGCCGTTATGCTGCCGTGTTGCAGTCCAATCCACCATACGTTTAAGCTGAATACGGCCTAATACACCTTGGATCTCAGTCATGCGCCAGTTGGTGCCAAAACTTTCATGCAGCCAACGGAATCCAGGCGGATGCTGGCGGTTATAAATCGCATCATAACTCTTGCCATGATCTTTATAAGACCACATGGCCGACCAAAGCGCTTTGTCATTGGTTGTTACCATGCCTCCTTCACCACCGGTAGTCATGATTTTATCCTGACAAAATGACCACGCGCCAATGTGGCCAATGGTGCCGACACTGCGGCCTTTATATTTGGCACCGTGCGCTTGGGCACAATCTTCAATGACAGCGAAGCCATGCTTATTAGCAAGCGCCATAATGGGGTCCATATCTGCTGGCATACCAGCCAAATGAACCACAATCACAGCCTTGGTATTTTGAGTCAAAACGGCTTCAATAGTCTCAGCCGTGATGTTTTGGCTATTGAGATCAACATCAGCAAATACAGGATTTGCACCAGCGGTAACGACTGTTGAAGCTGAAGCCAAGAAGGTACGTGGCGTAACAATCACATCATCACCAATACCTACACCGAGAGCTTTAAGAGCAACATCTAGTGCTAACGTACCATTACTTAAGGCAATGGCATATTCAGTACCAGTCCACTCAGCAAACTCTTTTTCAAATTCGCGGCATTCGTTGCCAGTCCAGTAATTGACTTTGTTTGAGAGCAGCACACGGCTGACTGCATCGGCCTCTTCTTGGGTAAAGCTCGGCCAAGGGGAAAATTGCGTATTTAACACTGTCATTATTCCTTACGACAAATGGGTTTGGCGGGAACACCCGCCACTGTCTGATTATTTAAAACATCGTGGATCACTGTTGCTCCTGCTGCGACAACTGCGTTTGAACCAATTTTTATCAATTGCTTAATTTGACAGCCAATACCAAGCCAGCTAGCCTCAGCCACTTCAACTCCACCGGCGAGATGCGCACCTGGGCTAAGGTGCGAACCGTCAGCAATTACACAATCGTGATCCACCGTGGCAGCAGTATTGATGATGCAGGCTTTGCCAATGCGGCAAAAGGGGTTAATTACCGCTCCGGCCATCACCACAGTGCCACCCTCTAGATCCGCATAGCGGCTGACAATAGCACTAGGGTGAACCAAAGGTAAACAGCGTGCCCCTTGGACAAAGAGTTGATGGAATTTCTCTAAACGAGTGGCGTTATGACCTATAGCAACAACCACATTTGAGTAGTTAGCCACTTGATTGATTAAAGCATTACTGTTCCCCAATACTGGCCAGTGTTCGACTTGCTTGAGCTCTGGCCAGCGATCATCATAAAAATGAATATCAGGATAACCATTGAGCTCGGCCATTTCAGCAATCACTTTTCCGTGGCCACTGGCACCGAGAATCGCGCAGGGTCCAAGCAAGTGTTTATTCACGGGCTTAGCGTTCATTGCCTGTGCCTTGCTGCTCTTGCCCTGTGAATGGGGCAATGGTGACATGACCATCGGCCGAAATGCCTTCTTTGACAAATACCTTTTTTACCGTTAACAATAAAATTTTGAAATCAAGCCAAAAAGAGTGGTTATCTACATACCAAACATCGAGTTTAAATTTCTTTTCCCAACTAATGGCATTGCGACCATTTATTTGTGCCCACCCAGTAACACCTGGGCGCACTTCATGGCGACGTGCTTGCTCTTTACTATACAGCGGCAAATATTGCATCAACAGCGGACGCGGGCCAACCAAGCTCATTTCCCCCTTTAGTACATTCCACAACTCGGGCAACTCATCAAGGCTTGAGTTGCGCAATTTATCGCCAAACGGCGTCATACGCTCAGCATCTGGCAAAATGTTGCCCTGCTCATCAGTTGCATCTTTCATAGTGCGAAACTTTACCATTTCAAACGGCTTACCATGCAAGCCGGGGCGAGTTTGGCGAAACAACACTGGCGAGCCAAGGTTTTTGCGAATTTTCCATGCCACTAAAGCTATGATTGGGGACAACAATAATAGCGCGCAAAAGGAGGCAACCATATCGAATAAGCGTTTCACTTTACCTCCTCAAATACAGCGACGAATTTTTTAACCCCATGCGCTAACGATAAGTGTTTATGATAAAAATCATGTGCATTTTTTGCCATTTGCTGACGTTCATCAGCATTCAATTTAACCAATTGCTCAACCGCATTAGCCAATGATTTAGCTGAATTGGCTTTACAGCTTACACCAGCTTGGGCAGCTTTTATCAATTGCGCTGCATCGCCATCAACTCCCATAACAATTGGCTTGCCAACAGCTAAATATGCTTGAGTACGAGATGGGATTGTAATTGAAAAAAGTTCATCATCAGTCAAATGAACTAAAAGTGCATCAGCGGCTTTTAGTAAAGTACCAACCTCTTGCATGGGGACTCTTGGTAAAAAATAGATGTTATCAAGATTCAGTTCTGCAGCTTGTTGTTGTGCTGCTGCTTTTGCCACTCCATCACCAATCAACACCAAATTAGCGCTAACATTGCGCTGACTAAGTAAATGAGCAGCCTCGACGATGGCAGGTAACCCTTGCGCAAACCCCAAGTTACCAGCGAATACAATATTTAATTTATCATTGGTTGGGAGTGACAACTGCGTTGCACGAGAATTCATCAATGCACTTTCATCACACCAATTATAAATTAACTCAATTTTTGAATCTGAAATACCCTTAGCTACTAATCGCGCTTTAAAACCTGGTGATAGCACAACGTTCTTCGCCGCACGGTGATAAACAAACTGACAAACCTTCTCGACAATAGCCAACGCTTTGGGGTTTGTCAGCATTCCAGTTGCCGCTAAAGTATCCGGCCACAAATCTTGAATATCAGTAATAAAGGGCACTCGTCTGAACATGCCAATAAAAAGAGCGCTGAGCGAAGTTGTAAGTGGCGGATGATAGCTATAAATCACATCTGGCTTGCTGACTTTAAATAAGCCACATAGAAGGGAGCTTGCAGCAAAAGAAACATAATTTAAAATTCGTCTAAATGCTGAGCCATCATGGCTTGGATACAGCGGTACACGATGAACAACAACGCCATCAATTAACTCTTTTTGATAGGCTTTGATCTTATAACCATCATATACTTTGCCACCAGGATAATTGGGGAAACCTGTAATAACCTCAACTTGATGACCATTCTCAACGAGTTTTTTTGCAAAAAGTAAGCCTTTAAATGTTGGCTCAGGGTCAAACCACTGTGTAACGATTAATATTTTCAAAATGCTATTATCTTATTAATATTGCAAATAAAATATGTAGGAGAAAACTCTCCTACATTCTTCAATCATTAATACTGCTTCCACACCGTTCGCATTACATAATCGCGATAACTATGAATTATACGTACTACTTTATCGGCCACATTCGGCATGCTGTAATCAGAGACCAGACGTAAATCACGCAAATCACCAGAGTGCTGTGTTTCTAAAACAGCTAATCCTTGCATTACACGTTCAACCGCAAGGCCAACCATCATTACTGAAGCCTCTTCCATTCCCTCTGGACGCTCATGAGCTTCACGCAGATTAAGCGCAGGGAAGTTCATGATGGACGATTCCTCATTAATCGTACCACTGTCAGAAAGCACTGCTTTAGCATTTTTTTGAAGATGATTGTAATCATGAAAACCGAGGGGTTTTAATAATTGAATGTTCGGATGAAACTGAATTCCCTGAGCCTCAATCCGGTTACGTGTGCGAGGATGGGTTGACACAATAACAGGTAGATTATAGTGCGCAGCAACCGTATTTAAGGTTTCAGCAAGCTTGGCTAATTGTTTAGGCGAATCGACGTTTTCTTCACGATGAGCACTTACCACAAAGAATTTGCCTTGCTGTAAACTCAAGCGTTCCAGTACATCAGAGCTATCAATTTGAGGCATGTAGTGGTTGAGCACTTCAAACATGGGGCTACCGGTTTTAATCACACGATCTGCAGGTATGCCCTCAGCCAATAAGTAATCACGGGCAATGGTACTGTAAGTAAGATTGATATCAGCAGTATGATCGACAATACGGCGATTCGTCTCTTCAGGCACGCGCTGATCAAAGCAGCGATTTCCTGCTTCCATATGGAAAATCGGCACTTTGCGGCGTTTCGCAGGGATAGCGGAGAGGCAAGAATTGGTATCACCCAGCACCAGCATTGCTTCAGGATCAACTTCTTCTAATACTTGGTCAACTTTAATAATGACCTGACCAATAGTTTCTGCGGCATTTTTCCCAGCTGCATTTAAAAAATAATCAGGTTTACGCACACCCAAATCATTAAAAAATACTTCATTGAGCTCAAAATCGTAGTTTTGACCTGTGTGAACCAAAATATGTTCACAGTGCTCATCTAATTTAGCCAGTACACGGGATAAACGAATAATCTCTGGGCGCGTGCCCACGACTGACATAACTTTTAATTTTTTCATTTTACTTTCTGCCAAATATTCATATAAAAATTGCAGGACTAAAGTGGGCGTGCAAATGTATCTGGTGCTTCACGATCAAAAATCTCATTAGCCCAAAGCATTACAATCATCTCTTCATCACCGACATTGGTAATGTCGTGTGACCAACCGGGAACAGTTTCCACTATTCGCGGTGAGCTGCTATCTGTTTTAAGCTCATAGCGTTCACCTGTAGCGATGTGTTCAAATTTGAATAACGCTTGGCCTTTCACAACCAAGAATTTTTCATTTTTAGTATGGTGATAATGGCCGCCACGAGTAATCCCAGGGTGAGCCGTAAAAAATGAGAACTGCCCCGCTTCTTTGGTTTTAAGTATTTCACTAAACACCCCACGCTGGTCACCATAGCTTGGAATTGAATAGCTGAATTGCTCAGGTGACATATAGCTTATGTAAGTAGAGTAAAGCGCCCGGCACAAACCCATGCCAACATTTTCAGTGACTAAGTTATCTCGACTTACTTTAAAGCTGTGTAATAAATCAGCCACCTCACCCACAGTCGTAGGATATTCTGGCGCTACAGACTTGAAACCATGAGACTCACTGCCGACTAAGAGTGAAATTAAGCTTCTGCAGACATCATCAATATAAACTAAGGTCACAGGCGCTAATGGATCGTTAATAGTGATATCTAAACCATTAAGCGTGTTATAGCAAAAGGTAGCCACAAAAGAGTTATAGTTTGGCTTACACCATTTACCAAATACATTGGGGAAGCGATAAATATAGTAAGCTGCCCCTGTGTCATTACCATATTGCTCGACCGCTTGTTCCGCTAGCAGCTTACTTTTACCATAAGGATTTTCGCATGTTGCCTGACTTGAGGAACTTAGCATTAAAGGGGCATATTTCCCGCTCAGTGTAAGTTTTTCAACAATAAAACGAGTTAAGTTCGCATTATCCTGTTGAAATTCTGCATCATCTTTTGGGCGATTAATACCTGCTAAATGATATACAAAATCAGCTTCAGCAATATAAGTAGAAAGTTCGTCACGAGAAGTTTCACGGTCAACTTCGATGATATCTTGATAGCCATGCTCGCGCAGCATTACACAAAGATTTTTACCAATAAAACCTTGTGCACCGGTAACGACAATTTTCATTCAAACCCCCTCAGGAACAACAAAACTACCCGCCTCAATATCACGGATAATATCGAGTTTATGCAGCAATTTCACCATACCATCAACATCTAAACGTTCGGTATTGTGAGAATTGTAATCCTCAATCACCGACAAATTTTTCTCGCCTTCCTCGTTGTATTTTGCGTAGTTTAGGTCACGGTTGTCGGAAGGGATACGGAAATAACCACCTTGATCTTCAGCAACAAACATCTCTTCGCGACTACACAAGGCTTCGTACAGCTTTTCACCATGACGGGTGCCAATCACATTCACTTGATGTTCGGGTTTACCCGTAATCTGCAGTAAGGCTTTAACTAACACATCGATAGTGGCAGCCGGGGCCTTTTGCACAAAAATATCGCCATTGGTGCCATGTTCAAAAGCATGCAAAACCAGATCAACTGCATCATCGAGCGTCATCATAAAGCGAGTCATATTGGGGTCAGTAACGGTAATAGCTTGCTCGTTAATGATTTGACGTAAAAAAAGTGGGATCACCGAACCGCGCGAAGCCATCACATTTCCGTAACGTGTAGCTGAAATAACAGTTTTATTAGGATCGACATTACGCGACTTAGCAACGATTACCTTTTCCATCATCGCCTTGGAAATGCCCATGGCATTGATTGGATAAACAGCTTTATCAGTACTTAAGCATACAATACGTTTAACTTCGTTTTGAATCGCCGCTTCAAGCACATTTTCAGTACCTAGCACATTAGTCTTTACAGCTTCCATGGGGTGAAATTCACACGAAGGCACCTGCTTAAGCGCAGCAGCATGATAGATATAGTCCACACCACGAGTAGCATTTAAGATACTTTGATAATCGCGTACATCACCAATATAAAATTTCAATTTAGAATTATTATATTTTTTACGCATATCATCTTGCTTTTTCTCATCACGGGAGAAAATTCGAATTTCTTTTATGTCGGTATTTAAAAAACGGCGCAGTACTGCATTGCCAAACGAACCGGTACCACCGGTGATCAAAAGCACTTTATTGTTAAACATACCAACCTCAAAATAATTAAAATTTAAATAAAATCAAAGAAATCTTCCCACGTTGCACACTGTGCAAATGACAAAGGAGTAAACTGCAATACTGTTTCCTGCCTAATAATAGTTTCCATTTCATCTGCCCATTTAGTTGCATCTTGATAATCTAAGAAGATCGCACCTTGGTAACCTGTCAATACATCCCTGGAATAAGGTAAATCTGCACAGATGATTTTTTTACCTAACACTCCCGCCTCAGCAAGCGGTAATCCGAAGGTTTCTATATAGCTGGGGAATAACACTGCATCGGCTGAAATATAATGCTCAATCACTTGCTCATAGGACATCACACCTAAATAGACCACATTATCACTCAGCCCTAATTGCTGCACTTTTTCATCAAATACCGAGTAATCACCAAAGGTTAATGTAACCGCAAATTGAACAGTCTTGTCTAACTGCCTGGTGTTAAGCAACACTAATGCATCCAAAATCAATAAGTGATTTTTATAAAAAAGCGAGGATGCTGGATAAAAAAAAGTAATTTGCTCAGTAGTTAGCCGTTGTGTTTGTTCTGAGCTCTTGTTTTGATACCCATCTGGCAACTTGATATCCGGTGTAAATACTGAAATATTGCTTTCTGCCACTCCACATTGCGCTAGCGCTGCCTTCATCCACTGTGTTTGCACGACAAATCGTGTACACTTAGTGACAAATAAGAAAATAAAAAATTTATAAAACCATTTATATAAAAAGTATTTTATTGTTTCCTTATTAAAAAGATACTTAACAGTTGTAAAAGGAAGGGGCTGATGTAAGTAGATTAATTGTTGACAGCCAACATTCACCGAGGTGTTTTGTAATGAAATACACAACTCAGGTTCGATGTTATGTTGCTTTATATAGTGCTTTAAACCAAAACTATCCCACCAGATCCGTTTCATCCATGATTTGGTATCCACCTCAACATAATCAATATTTGCATGTGCATCGAGTAACACCCCGACAGGTGCAAAAATAAGATATTTTTTATCAGTTAATGCTGCGTAGGCAATAAACTGTCGAAGGATAGTCAGTGCACCGCCAGTGGATAATGCAGTGGCGTTAACAATAATTTTTTTAATTTTACTCATGGTAATTACTTTTCTTACAAAGTGTTATTGCAATAAATCAAACTCGCGTTTAAACAACTCATCCCAACACGCAACAATATTGCCAACCTTATACTCTTCAATTTTAGCTAATGAATTTGAGCGCATCAAAACAAATCTATCATCTGACATTTCAATGACATCTTTCATTCTCAATGCAAATAAATCAATATCCCGTTGATTTACCAAAAAGCCATTTATACTATCTTCAATCAAATCAGATGGACCACTATGACAGTTAAAAGAAATGCACGGCACACCAAATAATAACGCTTCTAACATTACCATTGGCATTCCCTCATAGTAAGAAGTCATCAATAATGCTTTAGCGTTCAGATATACCAAACTCAAATCATCTACTGGAGGTAAAATTCTAACTCTATCTTGTAAATCAGCATTTATGATTTCTGCGGAAAGCTTGGAATGCAGCTCACCTTGTCCATATATATCAAGCGACCATTCTTTGCAGCATGTCTCATAAACTGCTCTAGAATTGTTTTAGCTCCAGAGTGATTTAAAGCTGTAGCATTTACCAGTACGTTCATTTATCTTCCTTATCAAACAAGACAAAAAAAGCCAGCACTAACTTATACGGTGTACTAACACCATTCAGCACAGCTATTTCTCGAGCGCATTTAATTCTCGCCTTCATTGTGGAAACGTCTGTCACGTTCATAGAAATAACACTACTTTTATATTTCCTCATTCTTGCTATCAGACTTTTAACTTGCTTCAACTTCCCAAAAATACCATTACGGATAGCTCCAACTTGATTATTATCATGCTGCCTATAAAGTAAAGTAGGTCTATCAAGAAAAATAAGTTGACCATATTTTACCGCACATACGGCCGCCCAATGGTCATGCATAGTAATGCTTCTCGGAAAATCTAACATTATATCCAAAAGAGATTTATTAAACATTACTGTACAACCATACACAGACGAAACCCACTTAATATTCATCTTATTAGAATTTCGATTAGGATCCACTTTTGTATAACGATAAAAGTCCTCATTAATAACATTAAGCTTTTTATCAACGACTTTTAAATTGGTGTATAGAACTGTGGGTAAATTTTTAGAATGCTCTTCAAAAAAAGACAAACTTTGTGATATTTTGTCTGGTAACCAATAGTCATCCTGGTCACTAAACATATATATAACGTTAGAGTAATTTGAGACTTCGCGCAAAAGATAACAAAAATTGCCAACAACCCCCCCCTTACGATTGGAGTTTAAAAAAATAAATCTATCATCTTTAAGAGCATAATCTTTTAGGATCCTAACTGTACGATCTGAAGATCCATCATCAGACATTAGAACTCTAAAATAGGTATAGTCTTGATTAACTATCGAATCCAGTTGTTCTTTAACATATTGCTCACCATTATATGCAGCAAGAAGAATTATAACTTCTTTATTTTCTTTTGACATTATTGATATCCATCATATTAATTAGTGTGAGCATCAAAATCAACCCACCTGCAAAATTCTGCAAATAAGGATTTGTATTCGAAGCAAATAGAAAACAAAACAAAAAAGAAACATTATATGCAGACCTCTTAAAGTCAAAGTTACTATTTATTGGCTTTACAAAAAACGAAAAAAACAGCAGAAAAAATAGAAGGGATGTGATTCCAAAAAAACCCAACTTATACACCAATGACAAAATGCCCAATTCATAAAGCCAAGGAGAGTCCGGAGACCTCAAATAAGAAGACGGAGAACCAAGTCCTGTGCCAAAAATTGGATTGTAATTTAACGCTTCTGCGAACGATTTAATTTGAGTAAGCCTTTCACTATCTCCAATATTATCTCTCGTAAGACCAAAATATGTTACAAAATCAAAACTAATAACAATAGCAGTCAAAACTTGAGGAATAATCAATGACAAAAATATCAAGATTGACGCTAATAATGGTTTATTACGGACATTGCAATATAAATACTCAAATAATTTCGCCAAGATAAAAAATGCAAAAACACTAAAAAAAATTGCTCTGGATTGCATTATTAACAAAGCTAGAATAATAACAACAAATGATAAACTAAATCTTACCCTACTATATTTTAAAATATCCATGTCAATTTTTAAATATAGCGAAAAGAAAATTAATATTGACATGCCCACCTGTAATCGAGGTACAAAATAATAGCTTCTAAGGTCAGGTAATGCTTCTAAATCCTTTGCACTATCAAAATAAAACTTAACCATGGAGTAATAAACATCTGAAGCACCTGAGTTCAAGAAATAAAGAACCAAGTAGATTACATGCACAAGAGAAAATAAAAATAAAAAATACGAAGACACAGAAAAAACAGAATTTAAATCTCGTTTCGAAATATATCTATAAACAGAATAAGATAGCACTGGAAAAATATACGGCATTAATTCACCCAAGTAATCTGTTGGATGAGTACCTAACACCAAGGAATATAACATACCCAATACTGCAACAACAAACATAGCTAATAAAGACGAAAGGCAATCTAGTTTAGGTGATTTTATTATTTTACAAAAAATAGAGATCACTAAAAAAAGGAATGTTAACTGCCTTATTGGAAAGCCGTTCACATATATATCAAATAAATTACCGACCAGAGATGCAACGAACATCAATGTAATAATAGACCACTTCATATACAATCCAACAACTTAACAGAAGCCATATAAGTCCTTTCACACGATCCAGGTTCCAAGTTCGCTGAAACACAACATTTCAAAGAGTTATTATCAACATTTACAGCCAAGTCATTCGCAAGAATATCAAATAACTGTGCCCATGTTTTAAATGTCAAACTTCCACAGTGAAAGCTATCACCTGCATAAACCCCCCTATCCCTTGCTAAATATTCTTCTACACCACGCAAATCAAAAATCACAGGTTTATTTAAGATTGAGAAGTCAAACATAACGCTTGAGAAGTCAGTCACTAATTCATCATAATCACATATAGATTCATATATATCGTCACTAGATGAAATTTTTATATTTTCACAAAATTCAAGCGCTTTCAAAGTTGCTTCATCAATAAGATTAGCTGGATGAATTCTAAGATCAAGTTGAAAATCATTTTCCTTAAGTACAATATTCAAACTAATCAGTTCGTCAGAACTAATAGCAGAAAAATAACTATTATATTCCCCACGAAAGGTGGGCATGTAAATAATTTTTCTCGTGATTTTTTTATCGAATAATGGCTCGTAATGAAATATATCATTACGAACGAAACCTAAAGACAAAACTCGATCCATTGGCAAGTTGAAAGCTGTAGAAAACCTACTTTTGCATTTTTCTCCTGATGACACTGCTATCGTATAGTAATCGTTATTTAAATAAGAAAATAATATGGAAAATCGACGCCCAAATCGATTTAGCTTACTAAACTTATCGTCATCATAGCCTATTTTCTTGAACGGGAAACCATGCCATAACTGCACTCGCTTACACTTAGGAGAAATTGCAATCGGTAACAAGTCCGAACTTATTGAGTGGCTTACAAAAGCCATTGATGCCCGGCATTGTACCCATATTCCCTTTAAACTAAGATAGTAGAAAGCATTAACTCCGGCCTCACACAATTCACTCTCTAGCTCTCTATCTTTCACAATCCAGTAAGCTTTTATACCAGTATTGTTTATCACGTATTCATATAAATATTTAGGGTTATCTGAGTACCTTTTTCCAAACCAAGAACCAAATACCCAAATATTATTATTCACAGGCAAGAGAAACATCACAGGTTTGATTAACAAACCAAAAATAACTCTTAGAAAAGTAAATACCTTCTGCATGCTCACTCCAGGTTTCGACTGTTAATTAAGTACTCCAAGACTGTCTGATGACTACTGCCTTTAACCTCAGATTGTTTATAGGTAAGTTTAAACAATAAGTTGTCACTTAACTTTAGTCTATTGATCACATCACTTGACACAGCAGAATAAAGACCAATCTCTTGTAGATAGTGAGGCGGACGACTACTAAAAAATTGCATAGTATTGAAGTCTTTTCTGAATTCCTGACAATCATTCAAAATTTTATATATCATATAATGATATATAAAATACGGATATCTTTGGTATAGTTTTGTCACTACCTTACTAGTCCAAAACAATTTAAAAATATCGTATTTCTCGGAAAGAATACCACGGAAAAATCATGAACATTACCGTAAATAAAGGCTTCCCAGAACCTTCAAAAGGTACTCCGGATCCATCGCGCACATCGCTCTTTTGTGTTTAATACTCGCTTTTAGTGTCGTTTCACTTTTTAGCATGTTTAAACACATCTGTCTGATCCTTGCGAAATTCTCTGCTCGTTCTTCCGCTCGTTTACGGCAAGCATCTTCACCAAATGCAGTATCCAACATCCAATGCATCGACTCGACTAACCAGTGCGAGCGTGAAGCATTTAACAATTCTTTAGCACTGAGCGCTTTCGAACTAATATAATATCGCACCGTTACTTCTGACTCTTGGGCCACTGCTGATTCTTGTCTAATCGATACCACAATTCCCATCGTTTTTAGCCCTGGCCAATCAAACTCAAGATCGCCCAAAACACTTAAATCTTCATTCACTAAAGCCAGTCGTGTTTCCTGTCTGCCTCGCGATTTTTCTTGGGTACTGTAAGAATCACCATCATGTTTTTGCAGCATGCTCATATCAAAATAGTTATCAAAAGCTTGCTCAAGTCGGCCTTGATTTCCTTTCACGGCCAGCAAGTAATCAGCGTTTTTTTCAAGGATCTTTTGCGCGATTTTCTTTTGGCATCCCATCGCATCAATTGTGACTAAACAACCCGATATATCAAGCAGTTGAAGCAACTCAGGGATAGCGGTTATCTCATTGGACTTCTCGTAAACTTTATGTTGTCCAAGGCACACGCCATTCTCTGTCGCAAACGCATTAACCATATGGATAGCACCAAGCCCACGGGAATCATCATAAGAGCCACGCACGGTTTTACCGTCTATGGCGATCACTTCACCGTCCGTCAGTTCACAGCAGGATTTCATCCATTCGATAAAACACTTTTGTAAGCGTGTCGCGCTAATCATTCCCATCACTCTTGCAATGGTAATGGCAGAGGGTACACCATGACTAAAATCACCAAAGCGTTTGAGAAAATCTAACCATCTAGTGCCGTAAAGATGGATAGCTTTCCAGTCATCTTGACCGGAAAGCACCGCGCAAATTGTTAACAAAATGATATCAGTTAACTTGTGCTCGACTTTACCTTGTTGGCGATAATCTGGGATGGCATCGAAATGCATAAATGGGTGCTGGTTACTCATCGTTGGACCTCCAATTTGTCTATGGAGGTATTAGAAAAAACTGAAAATGATCTACAAATCGATCATCAGATAATTGATTGTTGTGTGATAGCGCTAACTCATAAAGTTCAAAATTTGAGAACCTGCTACACTACGAAGCCTGTAAATACGGGCATGTTCATGAATTTTCCCTGGGCAATAATTGTTATTGGATTGAACCCACTGCGATACAAATAAAAACTTGCAACACTTATTGCGTTAAATGCAATCAACGTAATAATAACGGTGCTCAGATCGCTATTTACCTTATATACCCGTTCAACTTGAAGATACAGGTTTCAATATCTGAAAATTATCCGTAATTCTGGATACGAGTGTACCTTCAACTTCTGGTAACGTTACATCGAAAAACTCTTTGATGGGTGAAGTAAATTCTGTCTTGGAGGAGAAGTAAATATTGTACCTCACATGCTCATTCATCACTTTCCAAAGCCGCTCTATTGGATTTAAATTTGGACTGTAAGGCGGTAAGTAATGAAGCTCGATATTGAGCACTTTTGCCGCATTTTTCACCAACTCTGACTGATGATAGGCGGCACCATCAAGCACTAGGTGAACTTTTTGCTCCAACGGATAATGCTCCTTTTTGAGCTTCCAGAAGAAGCGAACAATGCTCTCGCTGTTTATCGTGTCATACGTGTCTGTCACCGTTGCGCCAATATTTTGAAGCGGTAACGCACCGATAATATTAAGACGAGTTCGACTGCCTGTTGTCTCAATCACTTTGTCTTGGCCTTTACGTATCCAGCCATAACTGAGTTTTGTTGACTGCGTAGGATGAACGGCATCCATAAATAACACAGGGTCTTCGCTGTTTCTTAGCGTCTCGTTGTAGTATTCGATAAAGGCTTGCTGCATCTCTGGATTAAACTTGTGCGGTACACCTTTCGGCTTCTTATATGAAAAGCCGTGATGATGTAGCCATTTGTTCATGCCTGCAACGGTATAGCGAATACCAAACTCGGCTTTCACATAAGCGACTATTTGATGGGTATGAAAGTACGTCTTCTCAGATAAATGTTCGATAAGCTGCATGGTTTGCTCAGCAGAAAGTCGGCTCTGGCTACCACCATTTTCAGGCTTAAGTTTTTCAGAGAGGACATAGTCACTGAGATGACGAGCAACGGTCGATTCATGAATACGAAGCGCTTGAGAAATCATCGTTTGACTCCAGCCTTCAGACGCAAGTAAAACCGCTTTGATGCGGTCACGCACTCGACCATCACGAGTTGAATCGTGCATCACTTCGAGTTGTTGTTTCTGTTGAGGAGTCAGTATTATTTTCATGGTGCGTAGCATGATCCTGCTTTAAAGAAAAATCAAGCATCTTCAATGATCACGGGTATAGCTCAAACTGATAAAATAACTAAAAGAAAACACATTGATTAAAACAAACAAAAGTAAATTTTTAATTTTCATTTTTAGATCTTATTTAAAGATAATTCGCTTGATTTGCCTTAAATAACAAATTAATGTTCTAATCCCACAGTCACGGAGAACCCTGCTAAATCTTAACTTTCCTGCAAGGCTCAAACCATGTGCGGACATATATGTAAACCACTCTTTCTCATATTTATCTTTATATTTCTCAGCCATCTTCAGATAACTAGCAGAGTCACTGTCTGAAACCCGAGCTCGGTTAGGATCTACGTTGACAGCATAATCCATACGCTTTACTTTATAACAGTTACCATGTTCCAGGACTCGAAGGATAAAATCCCAATCCTCCAATGACTTGTAGCTGACGTCAAACCCACTAAAACGAATAAAATCCTCACGCTTCATCATAAAACCAATATCTATATCGTTTTGATATTGAATATCTTTTAATAAGACATCACCAAAACACTGTTTAGGGGTTAGCTTTATTGTGGCAAAATCACCAGTTTCATAAAATCGACCTGACGACACCATCATATATTTACCCTGAATCATGACATTCAACATATTGTTAAGTCTGCCGGGAAGATATATATCATCATCATCAAGAAAAGTGATGTATTTACCTTTAGCGATACTCACACCATAATTACGAGTACTTGCCGCACCATGCTTGCCAGGATTAGAGGAAAAAATTACCGGATATGATTTTGCAATATTAAGTATTTCATTTGGAACAGGGTTGTCTGTGTCATTTACGACAATGACTTCTAACCCAGTCACATTTTGACTCAATACCGAATGTATTGCCCTTGGCAAAGTATTATTACGATTACACGTTGGAATGATTACCGAGAGCATAATTTCACTATCAATGTTATTTTGCATTATGTTCCTCAAGTGCATCTTTCAAAAACTCCAGTGAACCAATACGCAGCTCGGCGAGTTTGGTGTTAACGTAGTGATACTCGATGGGTTTACACTCAGCAAAGAATGAAGAAAGTGATTGCTGCTCATCACACAGACGACCGTCAATCCCTAAACTTGCCAGCAGACTTTGCAAACGAGCTAGACCACGATCTTTATTGGCAAAACAGATAAATTCTTTATTAAATAAAATTGCCAAGCATACACAGTGAAACGAATCTGTGACGACAAACTTGCTGTCACGAATTTTGGCTAACCAGTCTGCGACGGGGATATAACGATAACCAGCCTCACTCATTTGGTAGTAGATATCTTCTGTCGGTACTTGCAAAATATCCCCGATATGTTTAATAGCGCTAATGAATGTGGTATCAACATCCAGTTTGTAATAAACCACATTTTCATTTTGTTTGTTAACACCGGCCTTTGCTATCACACGCTCAAAAAAATCTACGCCGTTTAATAGCGTCGGATCGAGCACATGTTGAGCAGTCACACCAAAATGATCACGGCAAATAGCGACTCCCGTTTGCTCACGGACCGAGACCGCATTGAACTTGGTCATAGCCTTACGAACGCGGTCACTCAGTATAGCGTCACTTGTTCCTTCCCATTTATCAACGCCAAAACTGGCAGCATAAGAGACACGAGAGACAGAATCAGGTAAGAATGACAAAAAATAGGCATCAACATCCTGATGCTTGTTTACAAACATATTCGGCCGCCATACCTGATCACTACCAACCACTACAGCGCGATAAGTTGTACCAACAGTATTCAGCTGCTGGCTAGCGGTATAAGTTTGCTGACTACGAGTAACCCAGACATCTCTAAATTGCTCAAAAACTTCACCGCCAGTAACCGTTGGTTTAATATACTCCTTTTTACCAAGCATACGTATGATCAATGATTTGACTCCTAACGCCGCCAACACGGTAATTAATAGCTGGCGCAGTGTCTTCTTCCGCGCCATTTTATTAGGAATAAAATCTATATGTTCGACTGAATAATCAAGTCGATTAATCACATCAGCTAACGCTGCAGCTTGCAAAACTGCCCCGTAGTTGTGATCGGAGTAATGAAAATTAAGTAAACCAATTTTTTTATTCATTTAAAATATTACCCTGTAAAATCCAATCACAACTTGATCAGCACTTCATTCAGTTCACGGCGCTGTGAAAGCGTAACTCTAAATTCATCTTTAGCAATACCGATCGGCACAACACAGATTATTTTTTCAGACTCAGGCAAATCAACAATACCAGCAAGTGTCTTTTCTTCTTGAATAAGTTTGCCCCAGTTGGCAGGGCAATTAGCAATTTTATAAAAATGTAAGGCATACAACATGTTCATCAAGAACATACCACCATCAATATAAAACTGATTACGTTCACCAACGGTATAGAAATAATTACGATCAACAGTTAAAAGCAAAACTTGATTGATATTTTGAGTGTAGCCAGTTAACCCACCCTGAATAGTTAGCAACTTGTCGATGCGGGCTTTATCTTCTAGCAAATACACTTTGCATGCTTGGCGGTTACAAACTGAAGGTGTATTCAGTGCCAAAGTAATAGCTTGTTGAATAAGTGAATTTGACACCAATTCCCCAGTATACTCACGCACACTTCTTCGTGAGTGTGAAAAGGTTGCAAAATCAGCATTGACGGGCGCATAAAAATCATCTTTATGATAATCAATGGCACCTTTGAATTTGGTAGTGTATGCATCACCCAAAATATTTTTATAATTTTGGTACTGAGTCTGAGTGAAGTAGTCGCTAATATCTACAGCCATATTCTGATGCAGCTCATAATATTCGCACATTACCTGATAAGCGACTCGAATTTGCGAGCGTCTGACATTATTCTTAATCTCTTCTAAAGCAAGGCTAGGGTGTAGATTTACAATACGTTGTTGAGCAAATCTTGGCTTAGTTTTTTTAAACAACAAACCTTTTTCAACCGAATGATAATCAAGAATTAATTGACATTCGATTTTATGCAACCCATCTTGATTAAACACGGTAGAGTGCTTTAAATAAAGCTTAAAATCCTTAATTGAATTAGCAGCTAGCAATCGAAAATTTCTTGCATAATTAATTTTTTTCAGTCCACCAGCACTCAGTATTTTTTTTACAACAGCCTTGATTTTACTCTTCAAAACACACCCCACAAGCATTAAAAAACCACTAAAATAACATTACACTTTTCTTGCCAATTGAATCATCGACTTTAATAATCGGTATAAGCTGGGAAGTTTGATCAATTGATATTTAACATATGTTTTTAAAGGTACTTTCTGATTTAATTTAGTTAACTCCCCAAAAAGCAACCTTGCTTCTTTTGATTTTGCAAAATCAATCATCACCTGCAATTTAACTACCTTATATTTCTGTTTTATGTTATCTATATAAGGTTGTCGTTCTGCTTGCGTTAATTTCATGCCATCTAGTACATTTAAAATGGTTCTTTCGTAAGCTTGATACTTTGCAACAACTTGCTCATAAGTTGAATACTGGCCACGTGAATGTGAATTAGCACGAACCAGAACAGAATACAGATTGTGCTTAATTGTTATACATTTTCGGTTATACAATAGTGGCAGCATTAATTGCCAATTTTGCCCTGCATTTTTTTCGGTATAAATGGTTAAACTAGGCAAGACTTCGCGTAAATGAGCAACCTTTGCCATATAATTACCAGGCACAAACCAAAAACCATTTTGAGCAAATAAGCAATCTTCAAAGAGGTCTGTTTTGTCATCGTTGTGCTTGTTAACAGCAAACAGTCCTACTTGTTTTAAAGTTTCTTCATCGAGTAGCGTGCAATGGCAACGCACCATGCTGGTTTGCTCATCACTGGCCTCTAGCACTTGTACTAACTGAGTAATGGCTGATTCAACAGCATAAAAATCATCACTATCAGGCCACGCAAGGTAATCACCCGCCATCCATTGCAAGCCTTTATTTATCGCTACTGATTGGCCTGAATTATCTTGATAAAGATAAGTTAATTGATAACCTTTGGCTGAAAAACGTGGAATATAAGATTTAATAATTTGAGCGGAGTTATCAACCGAGCCATCATCGATCACACACATTTCAATGCATGGGTAATCTTGCATCAGCACAGAATCTAATAGCCGATGGATAAACTTTTCGCCATTAAAGCAAGGCGTAATTATACTTACTTTTTTATCTAAATGCATGGCTAACACTTTATCTTGTTTAAAATGAAATGATTGATAGTTTTTCGCACTGTGCTGTCTATTGCAAAATAATAGCCCGCAATAATCGTTGTTAAAACTGACGCAAGAGAAACCAAACACAATCGGTAAAAACTTGGCTCAAACTGCTGTCTGCAAAGCCAAGCCACTACGACAACTAAAATCGTGCAACCAGCACAGGGCAATATGACTTTGTTGATGAAGCTCACAAATGAAAAGCTTGGCAGCAATAAATTCAGCGTCCAAGCGTTAGACAACATACCAATAATAACCATCGCAATATTAACTTGGTAGGCTATTTGTGCCGGGTAATCGCACAGATATGCAACGTAAGTGATGGGTACCACAAGCAAGTAGAGTGTACCATTAATTATGCTGGGTCTTTTAATATGACCTGTCGCATGAATGGCGCTAACGACAACTGTAGACAGGTTAGCGATAAAATTGAAAATTAATATGTACTGACAAAATATAACCGCAAACTCAGGTACATTACCCAGCCATAGTGTTAACACATAATCCATCTCTAAGATCAATGGCAAAGATACCATTAACAGAATGAAATAGGTAAACTTTGCGGCGTTTAATACTAAAAAAGTGGTACGTTGATAATCACCGCTCGCATAGCTTTTAACAATTTGTGGCCTAACAGCAGATAATGCACTGACTGCAAACGACATAACTGCTCCTTGCACCTGCATTGCAATACCGCTGGCCGCATTGAGCAATGCGCCAAAAAATAGATTGAGCAGTATATTAACGCCTTGTGTGCGGGCTAACACGCTGGCGTTACCATAGAGATCCCAACCAGAAAAACTTAACATTTTTTTGATCAAATAATTATTTACCGTGGGTTTAAAATGACTGACGTCAAATTTATTCATCACGTAACATGCATTGCCAATAAAAATAATACATGACACCCCAAAGACTAACGTTGCATAGGTGATTAATCGGTCTGTGCCTAAGATACTTAAAAAATAAACAATACAAAGTTTTAATAAAACTGCAAATGCATCTAAATAGGCGAAAGTTTTAAAGTGTTCATATGAGACAATCATTGCCGAATATGGTATTTGCAAAACAGCCATGCATGCGGTTAATAATGAGAGGCCATATACCCACTTCGCCGCCTCTAGACGCGTGGCATCAATATTTAAGTATTCAAATACTACGCTATGGCCTAAACCCGCCCCAGCTAGCATAACTAAGATCGCAATAAATAAATGAATAATCAAAGCCGAGGTAAAAACTGTCTGTATATCTCCCTTCTGGCCTATCTCAAAATTAAAAAACCGTGAGGTAGCTGTCCCCATCGATGCATTTAAAAATGATAACATGGCAACAACCCCACCCACCACGCTGTAGATGCCAAAATCTTCAACACCCAATTCTTGCAATACTACGCGTGACGTGTAGAGAGAAACAAAAAGACTAAAAAACATCCTGAAATACATAAAAAGTGTATTGCTAAGAATTTTTTTATTATTTTCTAAACTCAATAGTTAACCTATATTTTTTGTGGCGGAATTATACGTTTTAAAATTAATCGAATGTGGTAGCTAATTGAAAACTCATCGCTTCTTCATCTTTCTTAGATAAACTCACTTCTCCTTCAATAGGAATAGGCCACTCTATCTGCACTTGTGCGTCATCCCAACGAATAGCGCACTCACTCTGCGGTGCATAATAATTAGTGGTCTTATACAAAAAATCTGCCGTATCACTTAAGGTCACAAAGCCATGTGCAAAGCCTTCCGGGATCCACAGTTGGCGTTTGTTGTCTGCAGAGAGGTGTACTCCCACCCACTGGCCAAAGGTCGGTGAGCTTTTGCGAATATCCACCGCTACATCGAATACCTCGCCCACCACACAGCGCACTAATTTACCCTGAGCATGGGGCGGCAGTTGATAATGCAAACCGCGCAATACTCCTTTGCTCGATTTTGAGTGGTTATCCTGCACAAAATTGACTGGATAACCAACGGCCGCTTCAAATTGCTGTTGGTTAAAACTTTCAAAGAAAAAGCCGCGTTCATCGCCAAAGACTTTTGGCTCAATGATTTTAACTTCAGGGATTTTTGTATCGATGATTAACATAAAGTTGAATGCTTATTTGTGAATGCTAAATGCTTAATGTTGAGTGCTGAATTAATTTACTGATAACTGTTCAGTTGGCTTAATGCGGCTTGCCAATCGCTGGGCTTGATACCAAAGGTCAGCTCAATCTTTTGGCAATTCAGTTTGGAGTTTGCCGGGCGTTTGGCCGGGGTCGGGTATTCATCGCTGGTGATAGCGTTGACTCGCATCACTTTGCTGATAATGCCCTGCGCGGTGGCCTGGTTGAAAATCTCGGTCGCAAATTTGTGCCAGCTGACATGGGGTAAACCAGCAAAATGGTAAATACCGTAGTCGTGGTTCCCGTTATGTAGAGATTGGGCCATCTTAATAAGAACTGCAGCAATATCACCGGCATAGGTTGGGCCGCCAAATTGGTCTGCAACAACACCGAGTTCATCGCGGGTTTGTGCTAAACGGAGCATGGTTTTGACGAAGTTATTGCCTGTCTCGCAAAATACCCAAGCGGTTCGCATAATAATATGACGTGGGCAAGCTTGTGCAACCGCGAACTCCCCTGCAAGTTTACTTTGACCATATACGCCTTGTGGATCAACTGTATCGGTTTCAACGTACTCACCGTCTTTATCGCCCGCAAACACATAGTCAGTAGAGATATGCAGTATGCTTGCACCTACTGCATGTGCGGCCTGCGCTAAATATTCAGGACCATCGCGATTAATTGCATATGAAAGTTCGACCTCAAGTTCTGCTTTATCAACAGCCGTGTGTGCCGCAGCGTTGATAATGGCATCAGGTTTGAATTCATTAACTAGTATATTTACTGCCTCGCGGTCAGTAATATCCAGCTGATCGCGATCTACTGCCAAAAACTCAATTTCTGGCATTTGGCTTAATTGCTTAACAAGACAACTGCCTACTTGGCCATTACTGCCGGTTATAAGGATTTTCATTTTTTATCCGCCAATTGTGCCAAATACTGCCCATACTCATTTTTAAGCATCGGCTTGGCAATATTTTTAAGCTCATCAGCGCTTAGCCAGCCATTGCGAAAAGCGATTTCTTCCAAACAGGCCACCTTCAAGCCTTGTACATGCTCAATGGTTTGGACAAAGGATGAGGCTTCATGCAGGCTCTCATGGGTGCCGGTATCAAGCCAAGCAAAGCCACGGCCTAATAATTCGACATTAAGTTCACCAGCTTTTAAGTACATGTCATTAAGGGTGGTGATCTCAAGCTCGCCACGATGTGACGGTTTAACTTCTTTTGCCAGTTCCACCACCTTGTTATCGTAAAAATACAGGCCCGTGACTGCATAGTTAGACTTAGGCTTAGCTGGCTTTTCTTCAATAGAAACAGCCTTCATGTCTGCATCAAACTCCACAACGCCAAAACGCTCAGGATCTTTTACTTGATAGCCAAATACAGTAGCGCCCGTCGGGCGGCTCGCCGCATTTTTAAGAGTCTTGGAAAAGGATTGCCCATAAAAAATATTATCGCCAAGCACCAAGCACACATTAGAGTTACCGATAAATTCTTCACCAATTATAAAGGCTTGAGCTAAGCCATCTGGTGAAGGTTGTACTGCATAGCTTAAGTTGATACCAAAATCTGAGCCATTACCCAGTAAGCGACGAAACGCCTCATTATCTTCTGGGGTAGTAATAATTAATATATCTCTAATGCCCGCTAACATAAGTGTTGATAGCGGATAATAAATCATCGGTTTATCATAAATGGGCAACAGTTGTTTAGATACACCACGGGTTAATGGATATAAACGCGTACCTGAACCACCGGCTAAAATAATTCCTTTCATTAAAAAATAAGCTCCTAGATAAATAGGTCCTAGGTTTAAAGAAAAATCAGGGCTTTAAAACAAAATAGTAAAAGGGATTAAATGCCTAAACGCTCACGCTGATAGGTGCCGTCTTGTACATGCTGGCACCATTCTTGGTTAGCTAAATACCATTCGACTGTTTTACTTAGGCCAGTTTCGAAGGTTTCTTGGGGTTGCCAATTTAGTTCTGTACTCATTTTGCTGGCATCAATGGCGTAGCGGCGATCGTGGCCAGGTCTATCGGTTATATAGGTAATTTGTTCAGCATAAGGCGTATCTTTAGGTACTAATGAGTCCAATAAGCTACAAATAGTTTGTACCACTTCTAGGTTTTGTTTCTCGTTATGCCCACCAATATTGTAGGTTTCGCCAACATTCCCCTCTATAACCACTTTGTATAGTGCACGAGCATGGTCTTCAACATAGAGCCAATCGCGGATCTGATCGCCTTTGCCATAAATTGGTAATGGCTTGCCTTCAAGGGCATTGAGGATAACCAGAGGGATTAACTTTTCAGGGAAGTGAAACGGGCCGTAGTTATTTGAGCAGTTAGTCACTATCGTCGGTAAGCCATAAGTGCGTAACCATGCACGAACTAAATGATCACTTGAAGCTTTAGAGGCAGAATAAGGGCTGCTCGGTGCGTAGGGTGTGGTCTCGGTAAATAAAGGCAGCTCTTGATTGACTGCTTGGCCTACTTGCTCATCAGGATGTGGCAAATCGCCATATACTTCATCAGTTGAAATATGGTGAAAACGGAATGCCGCTTTACGTTTAGCATCGAGTTGCGCCCAATATTGACGGGCAGCTTCGAGTAGCGTGTAAGTCCCCACTATATTGGTTTGGATAAAATCAGCCGGGCCAGTAATTGAACGGTCAACATGGGACTCTGCCGCCAAATGCATTACTGCGTCAGGTTGATGCTTAGCAAATACTCTATCTAACTCAGCACGGTCACAAATATCAACTTGCTCAAATGCATAACGCTCACTTGCCGCCACGCTTACAAGCGATTCTAAATTGCCTGCGTAAGTCAGTTTATCAAGGTTAATTACGCTGTCTTGAGTGTTGCTGATGATATGACGAACGACTGCTGAGCCAATAAAACCGGCGCCGCCAGTAACGAGTATTTTCATTATTTACTACCAATAATTGTTGAACGTAACCATTTTAATGGTCAATGAAGGGGAACAAACACTGAAATTTTTCACTTTTGTACCT
Source organism: Shewanella sp. JNE2 (assembly GCF_023159115.1). Taxonomy (NCBI): domain Bacteria; kingdom Pseudomonadati; phylum Pseudomonadota; class Gammaproteobacteria; order Alteromonadales; family Shewanellaceae; genus Shewanella; species Shewanella sp. JNE2. The sequence continues at coordinate 3,005,761 of NZ_CP096169.1, forward strand.
CAGCCTTCCAAACCAAGCTGAGACACTTTTCATCCATTTTGAGACAGTCGATTCGTCGCTATCCCGCATAGAGCCTAGATTTCATGTTTTTTCTTAAAACAGTCCCAATAGGCCCTTTTTTTTTTTTAATTTCTCATAAAATGCCTTACCAGTACTAACATCACACCTAACATACCGCCGAGCATGGTGCCTAATACACAAATTAATGCGCGTTTTGGCTTAGCCTTTTCTTCAGGCGCTAATGCGGGGTCAATGGTTTTAAATACGTATTCATCGCGTACTTCGGCAAACATGATGGTTTTTGCCTGTTCTTCAATTAGCTTATAAAGTACAGCTTTAATATCAGCGACATTAGTTAAAGCAATTTGCTTATTTAAAAAATCGGTACTGCGATGGGCCTCTGCGACATCGCGCTCCTTCATCACTTTATTAATATCTTGAATTAACCAAGTGACCCATTGCTGCGCGACGCTTGGAGATAAATGCTCAATTGAAACGGTCACCATTGCAGTCTCTTTATCTTTATTAACAGCAATAATTTTGCTGAACTCTTTATAAGCCTCTTGCATCGAAGGTTCAGGTTTAAATGGTGGTTCGACATCGCGCACCCAAGTATTGGTTTGCTCGTTGTATAACTCAGGGTCATAGATAATTTTATCTGCATCCCTATCCCATTTTTTTGCGGCCATTAAATCAGCAAGAATATTGTGCTTTTGAATAAACTCACTGGTAAATTGGCGAGACTTTAACACCTCAATCGCAAGCTGGGTTTTATCAGTACCACCTTTACCGCCAAGATTAACCCCTGCAAGGCTGGCTAAACCACCAAACTGCGATGCCAAGGCACTTAAGCCCCCGCCCTGCTCCTCTGATGCGGGTGCCAACAAGGCTTCGGATTTATAGATATTGGGTTGTTTTATAGCAAAAATAACCGCGCCAATAGCGAAAACAGCAGTGATGGCAATAATGAGCCATTTGCCTTGCCAGATAATAGAAAACAACTCACGAAGATCAATTTCGTCGTCTTGCACTTGAGGAAATCTAGCGTCGGATTGGTATGTGTTTGGATTTTGAGTAATTTGTGTGTTCATTGGTTCTTCAGATTCTAGATTCTAGTACGCTGCGCGGCGAGAGCGCTGCGCTTCTATAAAGGCAAAAGATAAAGACAGAACGCTGCGCTGCTAGAAAAAGCAGAGCGTCGCTTCGCTCCTTCTAGAATCTAGAGCGAAGCGTTCTAGAGGCCGAAGGCCGTCCTAGAGCAGCGCTTTTTGCTGCGTTCTAGAGCAGCGCTCTTTGCCGCGTTCTTCTTAGCTTTTACTCTTACTTTGCTTTTGTTTGATAATTGCACCTAAGATTTTGGCTAATTCTTTTGCTTCTTGAACCATAAGTAACGCGGGTTCCTTTGCCAAATATCCAACTTCAATACCTATATAAAGTTGGGTAACTAGCTCTCCTAGAGAGCCTTTGGCATAGTACAAAAAGCGAATTTGATCTTTTAGTGTTTCACGCTCTTCACCCTCAGCAATATTTGAAGGGACAGATAACCCTGAACGGGTTATTTGATCTTTAAAACCCCAATTACTTACTGATTCAGTCACTCGATATATTTGACAAGATAATCGTGAAGCTCTTTTCCAAACATCCAGTTGTTCGAATCGCATAATCTTCCTTGAGAGCAGAAACTAGAATCTAGGACGGTTCGCGGCTAGAACGGCCTTCGGCCTACTATACAAGCAAAAGCTAAAAGCAGAGCGTCGCTTCACTCCTTCTAGATTCTAGCACCACGTAGTGGCGTTCTAGAGCAGCGCTTTTTGCTGCGTTCTCGCAGTTGCGAAGCAGCGTCCTAGATCCTTAGTTCTACAGCCCTGCGATGGCTGATACTGCAACAGCGGTGTTATAGATGATGCCTGTCACTTGCGACCAAAGCGTTAGGTTGTCTTTATATTCAGTATCAAGTGGGACAATCACAGTATCACCAGGTTGTAACTGGTCACCGCTACTAAACCAACTCGAACGGCTAGGCATTAATACAGCCCCATTCGCTTGAATAATATAAGTACGCCCAGTATCGGCTCGTTCTCTGGCGCCACCAGACATTGCCAAATATTGGTCTAAGGTTAAGCCATCTTTAAATCTGTGGGTGGCAGGATGCTGCACTTCACCCATCACAGCAATAGTCTGTTTAGTTGATGGCACATATAGAATATCGGCATCTTCTAATTGCAGATCGGCCTGCTTAATTCCTAAATTGATTGCGGGTAAATCAACGACTAAACGGCCCACGGCTTTGATATTTTCAAGATCCGTCAACATCAACTGAGCATCGGAATAGTTAACGACTGTTCCATCTTTTGATACACCTCGGGTGGCAATATCACGGCGGAGTTGATCGGCTAACTTTTTAATTTCAATCTGTTCTTGCTGACGAACTGACTCACGCACAAATACCGCTGAGGGTAAATAGGCATACTCTGTATAACCACCTACGCGAGTAATTAACTGGCTTAATGTTTCACCACGGCGAATATTGTAACGGCCAGGGAATTTCACTTCACCACGGATTTCAACCACTTTAGCTTCTTGCCAATCTGGTGTAGTCATTACCGTTAGGTTATCACGACTCACCAAACGCAGGTTTGCACTACTATCTCCACTTAACGCCTGCTGTAAGTCTACTGAGCGGTGTTCAATATTTACGCCTTCGCTTGTCGTACTGGTTGTAGTTAGCTCTGCTCTAACGGTGTAAGCGCCTTCTTTTAAACCACCCGCTGCAGTCACAAGATCCGATATTTTTGCCCCCACAGTAAGCGGATAAGCACCTGGCTGTTTAACTTGACCACTGATAGCGACAATGCTTGTACCTGCACCTGCTTTACCCTGGTTATTGAGTTTAACCATGATGGGGTAAAGCAACTCATTACGGCGCATTTGACTACTTAGCTTGATAAGGTCGTTATCTTCAAACAGGTTAGCTAGCATTTTACCAACAACCCCTTTAACTACAGCAACCTGTTCATTACCATCGTTATCAGTAACCACAATACCAGCCACTTGTGCTCGCCTGGTTAACTTCACATCGTCAAGTTGACTAAAGCCAGCTTGAAACAGATCTGTACCCAGAATTTTATCATCACTGAGTGATGTCACTTTTTGAATGCGTTGCTTTACCAGTTTATTAAGTTCAAAACGGTTTTGTTCTTCATCCGAGAAGTTAAAGATGATGATTTTATCACGGGGCTGTAAGGCTAAATCTTGGCTGGTATTTTTATTGCCAATCGCTTGACCAGGGGAAAATTGATATACCTGAACATCACCATATTGGTTTATTTCGCGTACCAAAAGGCCGTAATCTAAGTCGGCTGAAATGGCAAGATCACCCCATAGCGATGGTAATACATCACTAATTTTTTGCCCTGCAAGCCACTGATATTTACCAGGGCGAACGACTGCACCAACAATAGTAATTGCACTTTCGTACTGCTCTGACGCACTCTTCACGCGGATGACATCGCCCGCTTTGGCGAGAGTGTTTTTACCTTGTTCAGTGGTTAAATCTACATTCACTATCGTTTTAAGCGATTTGCTATTGTAGCGCTCGACTGAGCTACTTTTAGGATAAGCACCAGGGTTCAATCCTGCTGCCATAGTAATAATATCAGCCATGGTTTCATGCTGTTTTAGCTCATAAATAGCAGGGCGACGGACTTCGCCGGTTACTGAAACTAGGCCGCCAATGGAAGGAATAAACACTACATCACCGGATTGCAGGCGCAAATCCCCCGATACATCGCCTCGTAGTAACAGGTCGTAAAGGTCGAAAGAACCGACTAATTTGCCATTACGTTTTAATTGGATATTACGCAATGAGCCAATTTCGTTAACACCACCAGCAACAAACAACGCTTGGGTGATAGTTGATAAGCTTGAAACTGTATAAGAGCCAGGTTTATAGGCATCACCCGCGACAAAAATACGAATTGAGCGCAATTGCCCCATAGTGATATTCGACTCAATACCTATCATCTGCTGCTTTATGCGCTGTGAAAGCGAGTCGCGAAGTTCAGAGAAGCTCAACCCCATCACCGGAATTGGTCCTAATTCAGGGAATTGAATGACACCGTCGCGACTAATCACCAAGTCGTATTCTTTATTTTCTTTGCCATAAAGCTGCACTTTGATGTTATCACCAGGGCCAACAAGATATTCGCCAGGCACAGGCACATCGGAAACAGGCGCAAAGGTACTAGGCTCACCAGCAAACATTTCATAACCGAAACGACGCAGTTCAAGCTTACTGCTATCTTCGGTGAACTTAAGTTCTGCTTTCGCTTTTTGAGCGTCGTTGCTATTAGCATTGTTATTAAAGTTGTTATTGCCGTTAATATCACGGCTAGTGACGACTTCAGGATTAGCCAGTTGCTGTGATTGCGCTTGGTTGCCAGAAAGCATATTAGGATCAATACCATATTGGCGTGCAAGACGTTGCTGCTCCGCTTTTGGGAGTTGTTTGAACTGCTCAATCATTTGCGGAGAGGGCGTAACGGCTTGCGCCTGCGCGCCCATCAATATCGTGGCGCTAAGGCCAACTATGATGAATTTTTTGATTTGTTGTAACACCAGATATCTCCGATTGGGTTAAATATGGAAAACATTTAAAGCATTTAAAGCATTTAAAGCATTTAAAGCATTTAAAGCATTTAAAGCAGAATGCTGCTTTTAATGCAGAGCGTCACCACGCAACTTCTAAGTCTATTAGGTCTATCGCCGTCATCCTTGGTTTAAGCAGTCATCTTCGGCTTAAGCCGTCATCCTTACTTCTTAACCGTCATACTCGCCTTTTTGCCGTCATCCTCGCGAATGCGGGGATCCAGCTTTTAGCTTTGACTTTCATATCTCTAGATTCAAACAGCAAAAAGACTTTACTGTGGATTCCCGCCTTCGCGGGAATGACGAAGAAACACCGGAATAACGAAGTAATACGGAAATAGCCTCAGACGCTGAGAGTAACGAAGTCGCACAGGTATAACGTCAAGAAACTGGGATGACGTAAAAAGCTAGGCTTACTTGAGTAACACCGGAATAACCAAAGTGTAAAGTTCTCGTGAAGCTACGTAAGTTCTAAAATCTAGCCTCTACGAGCAAGTATTCTAGCACTGAGCTTGTGAACACCACTTCTTATTAGTGTTCAGGCAAGCTACCGATCCGCGTGGCGGCCCGAGGCCTTATTCAGTACTTCCTATACTTCATCCTTGGGATCAGCTAAAGCTGTTAATAATTGTTCCAGACAATTATTTTGCGGCGTTCGCTTAACGAATGAAACTTTTCATTCGATGCCTTTCAGGCACGCTACCGCCCATAGATTGCGGCCTCTAAAATACCCTTCGCTACGCGAAAATCCATATTTTTCAATAGAATAAACAAATTAAAGCGGCTAGTTCCACGAGTCGAACAAGAAGAAATAGTAGAGCTTTAGTTCATTTATAATTTTTAGTTTGTTCTTACTTTATCCAAAATTCTGTCGCAAAGTGTACTGTAAATTTTTAACCAACGATGGCTGTTCTATACCCAGACATCCTTATGACCGAACACTTTTCCATCCATTGAATACAAGAAATAATCAAAACAGCAAAGCAAACAACTAACCACATGATTAAGCTAGCATTAATTAAATTACACTTTGTCCTAAAAAAGTTAAAAACATAACAACTATAGCCAATGTCTTACAAAATACAGGGTAAAACTCTCACATTAAAACTCTGGTGCTATGTCTATATACAAACTCGTTCGAGTGATTCTTCTGGAACAGTAATAGTATTGACTTGCCCCATAAGGCTAAATAATACGTGGCAGCGTTTATTTGGGCATTTTTCTTGAAAAATACCTTCTAAATCAACGAATGGGCCATCTTTAAAGCGAATTCTTTCCCCCATTTTTAGCTCAGATTCTTCGGCTAATACGGTTTGGGAAGATGTGAATTCTTTCATGCGAATGGTGTGAATAATACGGTCATCAATGGGTGTCATTTTTTCTTGACAATTGACGATTCGATTTACTCCACGGGTAGAGTGGACCTGCCTGACGCTTGTCTGGCTTGGGTCAAATTTGATAAACAAATAATTTGGGAACAACGGTACGCGGCAGATCCGTTTCTGTCCACGCTGAGATTTTTCTTCAGAGACCATTGGTAAGTAGGTCTCTAAATTTTGAAGTGCTAAGTTCTGCTGTGCTCTCGCTTCACTCCGAGGTTTACAGTACAAAAGGTACCATGCCTTCATTTGTTTATCTCATTACCCTATGTCAAGTGACGTCCATTCACGGGCGGCAATCATAACAAAGATGTTAATGTCGATGGAAGCAGTTTTTCACCATAGAGGACCTACTGTTCGGTATGCGTACAAGTGTGACTTATATTAGGTAAATCAACTGTAATCAGCTCTAGCTTTGAATCGTTGGTTATGTCGCCAGTTTGCAAGCCAAAATTGACTTTCGTTGCTTTTAAGGGGTATATAAGGTGGGATTTTAGCGAAAAGATTCAATTTACCGCTTAAAATATTACTTTTATTATAAAAACGTAACAATAACCCATACGTAACTTGCAGTTATTCAACAACTTTATTCGGGCTTTCTCGTGTAGATGTTTTGCTGAAATGCAAGTCGATTAATGGGATAAGAAAAATCATTTTTCTGTGGTGACATCATCCTGTTTCAGGGGCCCACAGGCAATCACGAGCTTAAGGTGGAAGACTTCATGAGCATAGCAAAACCACAAGGGACAATGCTTGGGCATCCCAAAGGATTGTTCCTGCTATTTACAACAGAGCTATGGGAACGTTTTAGTTATTACGCAATGCGCGCCATTTTGGTGCTGTATCTAGTTGATCAAGTTGGCAAGCAAGGTGGTGGTGGGTTAGGTTGGAGCCAAGCTGATGCATTGTCACTCTATGGTACCTTCACTGCTTTAGTTTACCTAACGCCACTGATTGGTGGCTGGTTAGCAGATAATTTTCTTGGTCAACGTAAAGCCATCTATTTTGGTGGCGCATTGATGGCTGCGGGCCAGTTTATGTTAGCCGCACCACATGCATGGTTTCCTGGTGTTGAAACGACACTCTTCTATGTAGGTTTGGGAACGCTTATTTTAGGTAACGGCTTATTTAAACCTAATATATCCACTATGGTTGGCGATCTCTATGAAGAAGGCGATCATAGACGCGATGGTGCGTTTACCATCTTCTATATGGGGATTAACTTAGGTGCTGCATTATCTGGTTTTGTTGTTGCATGGGCTTATACCAGCTTTGGTCATACTGAAATAATCAATGACCAAGAAGTGTTTGTTAATAACTGGCAAGCAGGTTTTTTCTGTGCTGGGATTGGTATGCTACTTTCCCTTGTTATTCAATTCTTATTTGCCCAAAAACTACTTGGTGATATTGGTACAGTGCCTGCGGCGAGACTTGAACGTGAACGCCAAGCTCAGTTGGGGAATGTGCGTAAAGAACCGCTAACCAAAGTTGAACGCGACCGTATTAAAGTCATTATGGTGCTTGGTCTCTTTACCATCATCTTCTGGGCAGGTTTTGAACAAGCTGGCGGGTTAATGAACTTGTTTACCAATGAATTCACTGACCGTTATATTGGTACATGGGAAGTTCCCACCACCTATTTCCAATCACTTAACGCCATTTTCATTGTGTTATTTGCCCCCGTTGTTGCTTCAATTTGGATCCGTTTAGGTAAAAATGAACCTAACTCACCCGTTAAATTTGCCTTAGGCCTATTCTTATTGGCGATCGGTTTCTTATTTATGATTGGCGCGGTAGTTGAAATGGGGGGCAATCCTAACGCTAAATCCAGCATGTGGTGGTTAGTGGGTGCTTATTTCTTCCATACTATGGGTGAACTCTGTCTATCACCTATTGGCTTATCTATGGTAACTAAGCTTGCTCCATTACGTATTGCATCGCTAATGATGGGCGCTTGGTTCCTCTTTATCGCTATGGCGAACAAAGTGGCTGGTGTTGTAGGTTCGTTTATTGGCCATGGTGGTGGCAAAGAGGAACAACTCGCGAATGCCATGTCTATTTTCGCAGGTATTGCCATTACAGCCACATTTTCTGCAGTGGTACTCTACTTTATGGCAGACAAGTTAGTTGACTGGATGCATGGCGCAGAAACGAAGCATTCTTCAGAAGCGCAGGCTTTAGAAGATGAAATTGCCGTGACTGCTGAGCACGAAGCGATTAAGCGATAAGATAACAGCTAGAATCTAGCTAGATAAAGGCTTCGCTTCTTATAGAGTCTCGCAGTGATGTTCTTGAGCAATCCTGCGAATGTTCTACTAGTTGCGAAGCAACCTTTGACCACCATCCTCGATGTAAATCATCCTCACATTTAAGTCGTCATCGCATTTAAGCCATCATCGCCTCAAATAGTCATCCTCGCGAACGACTGCATGGTCAATTTTGTTCCATACAAAATATGACATTCCCACCTTCCATGGTGGTCAGATGCAGGAGGTAGAACGCTTTATTAGAAAAAGTGCAGGGAGCAGTTATCGATGCGGGGATCCAGCTTTTAGCTTTTAAACCACACACAGTTAAAACACCAAAAGAGTGCACTTATAGATTCCCGCCTTCGCGGGAATGACTCATTTAAGCTGTCATCCTCGCGTATGCGGGGATCCAGCTTTGGTTTTTGGTTTTTAAACCACCCGGCCTTAAAACATCAAAAGAGATCACCTATAGATTCCCGCCTTCGCGGGAATGACGAGGGGATTGGAATAACAAAAGAATACGAAAATGACGATGGGGTTCGAATAACAAAAGAATGCAAAAATGACGAGGAGGTTCGAATAACAAAGGAACGCGAAAATAATAAGGATTGCGGAAATAACAAATGGACGCGGGAGGATGTAGAACGCTGCGAAGCCTTACTCGATTCTAGCAACAGCGCCTTTTACTGTGCCCTAGCCGTGAGCTTGCGAACGCTCTATAGGTAGACTTAATTGCATAAATCCACCAGCGGGAATATGGCGATCGTAAACTAACCCTTTGAATTTATTTTCGAGTAGATTTTGCTTATGTATAGGTTCACTTGTAGCTATACATAGTTGTTCTTGTGGCAGGATAGTGCGGAACTGAATACTGGGTTTACCCCAGTCAAGTAAACCTAACTGTAAACTATCAGAAAGTGCCAAAGGACTAAGCCCTTGATCATTACGTAAATAGCAGCGTAATCCCCTCCCTGCTTGGGCTATCGCCGCTCGATATTTTGTCAATTCAATTGAAATATAAATAATATCGACCGTGATATCTAAACCAGAGTTAACTAAACGCTCATTCAAATAGCTAAGCATATTGAACGGTTCAATAATTGTTTTACTCTGGCCACTACGATAATTTTTAAGCTTTTGATTGACAAAACTACGCAGTAATACACAGGCAAATGCTGCGCGATTATCCTCAGGATAAAGATGTGCCATATACATGATCAAATGATCATTGCCGACCATAGCCGAGTCTATAAAATAACTACTAATATCACTGTCTTTAAACAAACTGTAGTCAACTTTGGCGACGGGGTAACTGATATTAGAGGCAGGAAATAGCTGCTGCTGAACCTGTTTTGCGGCTTCTACACTTTGCTCCAAAAGGGCTAAATTATCACTTAGCTCTTGCCGGGACAGTGCATCTATTTCTGCTTGAATAGGTTCATCACCAAGGATTTTATGTAGGGCTTGCCTAATGGCTTGTTCAATAATGAATAAATCGGATACGGGTTTAACTAAATAATCACTGGCGCCAATGCGTAATGCCTCGACAACATCTGCCATGACATTGTTACCTGAAATCACAATGGAAGGGATAAGTGGCTCAAGTTTAGTCATTTCCTTGAGCATATCGAGTCCTCCTAACTTTGGCATACTCAAGTCAGCCAAGACAATATCAAAGCGCTGTTGTTTGAAAACACTCAGTCCTTGCTCACCATCAGAGGCTTGAGCTACATCAGCGCCACGCCCAGAAAGGAACGTGGCGACAATTTGCCGAAACACAGGATCATCTTCAACCAAAAGAATCGAAACACCATTTAACACCATAAAGATTCCCGAATAAAATTCATTGCTATAGCAATAACTCAATCATGACATCGGAAGAATCATTCGATACGGCAAGGACTAGGTTGTGAAAGCAACATCGATAGCCATGTTGCGTAACGTTAATCAAGCTCCTGCATATATTGATCAAGCAACTCATCATCTTCTTGTTTCTGAGGAACATTGCCATCATAGACTTTATAGTCCATGTGTTGTAAATACGCATCTTTCACGAAAGCATAGGGATCAAGCGCATTATCAACGAGCCTTTCTTGATCAATCGCTGAAGCTCTCGCATGAAGACTCTTAAGCCCCCACTTAACAACGGATTGCCACATGGTGAGCTCTGATAGTGGAAAGTATAGACCATCAACCCAATCTGTTGCGAGTTCACGCACAACATAGGGGCCCGCAAATGGCGCCATAAAATAGGGACCATTTGGCACACCATAGTAACCCAGCACTTCGTTAAATGCGTCTTGCTTACGCGGCATTCCCATCATATCGGCCACATCAAAAACGCCTAACAAACCTATTGTGGAGTTAACGGTAAAACGCCCGCCAGCATTCGCAGCCCATCCCCACTTGCCTTGTAACACATTGTTAACTAAGCTACTTGGCTCTTCTAAGTTCTGTACAAAATTATTAATACCCGTTTTAGCAGGCCGGGGAATATAGTCGTTATAACCATGGGCGACTGGACGATAGAGATATTTATCAAGATACAGATAGTTAAAATCCCACATTGCACGGTTAAAACCCTCGAAAGGATCCCGTGGATCATCATAGGTAATGGTCACTGCTGTAATGTCTTGAGAAGTGGTATCAGGTACGGAGACTTCTGCCCCATATGCTTGGGGCAATAATACAAATCCTAACGATAGCCCTATCCATTTCAACTTCATATTGATCTCTTAATATAAATGTACTGCTTAGGTGCAAAGTTTTCGCTAAAGTGACTATAGACAAGTGACGATATAAGTAACATTCGTCTTAGCCGTATATTCTAGTATTGCGAAAGCTTGCTATTGATATTGTTTTCACAAAACGCATAAGCATACTTGGCAAATTATTTTGGTCAATTGTTAATTTATCAACATGCCATGCCGCAGGATAAACTATTTAAGGTCATCCCATGGAGTCGATCCCAGTCATCAATAATGCTAACCCACAGCAACCTGCTCCAGCATACCAAAACGATGCCTCAAACGTATCTGCACGTCCAATACCAGTTGAAGTGCTTGTATCACCTAAGGGCGACAGTATTATTCTAAACGGTACAGAATATAATTTAAAGCTCGTTGATGCTCAACAAAGACAAGCACTGATTAACGCCAATCGTTTTCTACTAACGCAAACGACAGCAGAGCCTGCGGCCAATACGACCCATAACGCTGCCATAACAACGACAAGCCAACCAGCTCAACTCACAGCACTTGGCACCGCATTAACACTAAAATTACCAGAAGCTATTGCTCAGCTCGCCCAGCAAAATGGCATATCATTAGAACGCTTATTCAGCTTAGCTGGGCGCCCTCAAGGTTACCCACTTCCCGATGTCACTATTACCCACAAAGAGTTCCAATTTTCAAATGGGACTGTTATTGCACAAGACGCGGGGACTCGACTGAGTGCTGGTGAATACCAAGCTAAAATTGCCTTGTCACAGGGACGTCCTATATTAGTACTCACCCCTATTGTGAGCAAACTTGAAATCCTTATCGGCGCTTCAATAAATGAAACTAAGGTTCCCATAATCGATAAACAAGCGGCAAACGTGGTTATCGCAAAAGCAGAACCTGCCCAGATTTATGCTAGCTTTCTGAGGAAGCTAGAAAGCCTTATACCTCAACCAGAAATGCGCTCATCAAATGCCACCACGATAAATATAAGCCCTTCCCTTAGTGCCCAAGGCACTTCAGTGGCAGCATCATCGATGACACCAACGTTGGATGCGACCAATCTCGGCCAAGCAACAACCAAAGCTAATGCCAATAATACACAAGCTAACGCACAAACCGGGCAATTGATAACAGCCCCTCGATTACCCCTTGGCAGTTTACCGCCCACTACAGAACAAAACATCACTAACACAGCGACGAATATCTCGTTGCAGAACAGCTCACTTATCGCTGCAACTATCTCTCAATCTGCACATGTTACAAATAATCTTGGGCAAGCTAAGCCAGATGTTCAGCAGATTGACAGTAGCAGTGATGGCGACATTAACGTGAATGATGTACTGCAAAAAGCGTTTAATAAAGCAGGCGCATTACCCTCAGATCAACTGGTATTGCGGAGCAACAATAATCTAGCAACTGAGCTACTTAGACATTTACCGCATATCAACCCACAACCTTTAGGGCAGTTGAGTGATCCTGATTCACTTAAAGCTGAAATACTAGGATTAGCCACACTCAATTTGGCAGCACAACAGCTTAGCCACACATCATCCTTTATGAATGCTGGTGCGATTACGTCATTATTTCAACTATTACTTGGTTTTAGAGCCAAGACTACCAGTGCTTTAAGCCAAAAACTGGCGAATTATCTTGAACAATTACAAACGAGGACTGGTTTTTCTAACAATCAGCTAAGTCAATTGAGTAAAGCTGGCGGTTTAGAGAGCATGGGACAATTAGCGACCAGTTTACATTTATATCAACAAGCAAGTGGCGAAAATAACGGTAATATCGTTTGGTTTTTTGCTCTCCCCTATAGCATCAATCAACGACACGAACAGCTTGAAGGCAAATTTGAGCAGGAGAATGACGCTGATGAGCAGCAGAAGCATAATGGTTGGCATTTACAACTAAAATTTAATCTTGCACAGGGGCCCCTATTAATATCAGCTCGTTATCACCAACAACTCTTAGAGATTCAATTTAAAGGAAATAACCAAACACTACTCAATAAGGTTGATAACTTTTTAGCTCCCTTAGGCCAAAAACTGTCACAGCTCGGTTTTACGACAAGCGAACTTTCAACCCAGATAGCACCAGTGCCAGCCACATTGCTCCCTGGTGACCATTTTCTAGTAAAAACGAAGGCATAGCGTTTATGAACATCAATGTAAGTGACAAAATGAGCATAATATGACAACAGAAGATAATAAAACCAAGCAAGCTGTAGCCTTGAGTTACGATGGAAAACATGCTCCGAAGATTGTCGCAACAGGTGAAGGACTGATCGCCGAAGAAATTATTGCCCTCGCCAAAGAATCAGGAGTTTATATTCATCAAGATGCGCATCTTAGCAATTTTCTACGCTTATTAGAGTTAGGTGAGGAGATCCCAAAAGAGTTGTATCTACTTATTGCAGAACTGATCGCCTTTGTTTATATGCTCGACGGTAAATTCCCCGAGCAATGGAATAATATGCATCAAAAAATTGTTGAAAAAGCTTAGGAGTAAGGAAAAGCAGAACTCTGCGCTAACAGTAAAAACCACCCGCTAGGCTTACAGAACACTTCGTTCATGGCTGACGCTTATCGTAAGAGCGGAACCCATTCTGTAAACTGTGAAGCAGCGTCCGTATACTACAAAGTGGCTATCGAGTAGTTGCAAAACACCCTTTGATTTTTCCGTCATCCTTACTCCTACCACGTCATCCTTGCCCCTAAGCCGTCATCCTCGCGCATGCGGGGATCCAGCTTTAGCTTTTAAGTCACGGAGCTCTAAAACACCAAAAGACTTCACTGATGGATTCCCGCTTTCGCGGGAATGACGAAGGATGCAGAAATGACAAAAAGTGCGGTTATGTAAAAGGGAGAGCGTCTCAGCCTCTACACTTCGCTATTTACGATGTAACCGGATCAATAATTCAGCTTCAGCTTTGGGAAGTTCACACTCTTTTATCAGTTCATCGACTCCCGCACCAAGTCCGACCATTTTCATCGCACGAGTGTAAAGCTTTGCTTGAGGATCTTGTAAGGTCGTTTCTTCAATGCGCTCGGATTGCTGATGCAACCGCTTTTCTAACTCAATGACTCTGCGCCCCACGCCAATAGTGCCGCTGCGTAATTCCTGCAATTCCCTTTTAAAGGCTTCACGCTGGCGGTCACCTTCCTTGACAAGCACAGTTAACGCTTCAACTTTATTACGTAATTTACTCAACTGCTTTTGTAGATAGAGCACAAGCCCTAAACATGCAATCACATAGACTAACGCCGCGATCAAAAATTCATCGCCCATTAAAAATCCTTATGCATTTCTATGTATAAATCAGAATAACGGATAAAGAGGATGCATGATTCATGACTCTAATCGCTTTATTGGGAAGCATTGTTCCCCTTTTCCGTTATTGATGGCAATAGCTCATAAAGGTCGAGAGCTTGCTACTAAGCACTCAAAAACGCAACAGTTTAGAGTTGTGTGAGTTCAGCCCATTCTTCATCGGATAATAACTTATCGAGATCAACTAAGATCAACAGCTCATTATCACGGTTACTCACACCTTGAATAAACTTAGCGCTTTCTTCTGTCCCGACATTAGGTGCGTTGTCAATTTCGCTGCGGCGTAAGTAAACAACCTCTGCAACGCTATCCACTAAAATACCGATGACTTGCTTTTCAGCTTCGATAATCACAATACGGGTCGAATCATCGACTTCGGCTGATTGCAAGCCAAAACGTGACCGTGTATCGATAACAGTGACAACATTACCACGTAAGTTAATGATACCTAAAACATAATATGGAGCACCAGGCACTGGCGCTATTTCGGTATAGCGCAGCACTTCTTGCACTTGCATTACGTTGATACCATAAGTTTCGTTGTCTAACTTAAAGGTAACCCATTGTAATACTACATCATCTTTACTTGCAGCTACGGCTGCGACATTTCTTGTATCTTTCATGTTTACCTCAACCAATTGAGTCCTGACAACCTAAACCCGCATCAAGCATTTCAACTAAGGCTTGTACGTGCAAAATACCACACATTTGTTCTTTAACGACACCAGCGAGCCAAGGCCGTTTACCTGCTTTGCTGCGCCAGTTTACTTGCGATTTATTAATTTTTACAGCATTGACTAAAGACTCACAAGTTAATCCCCAGTTACTGCCTTCTAACAATACAAGATATTGATAATTTACCGATTGCGCCAGTTTATCGGTGTATTTTTCTGGCATAACCCAAGCGCAAGTATCGACAATGTTTAATTGTTCTTCCCTGTGGCTTTGCACACCTAAAAACCACGATGGACGGCCAATAATATGGTTAATCCGTTCCACTTTAACAATGCCACCTAAACTCACTAGCGGTACGGCTAATGTTAACCCAGCCACTTTAAAGAATAGTACCTGAAACTCATCATCGAGCACTTCTTGAAGATCTTTTGTGATACTCGGTGGTGTAATACCAAGCTGAGTCTCTGGCTTATTGACTAAAATAGCCTCTTCACGCCCAACAGCAAGGGGCTCTTCGGCGGCAAAAGATATAGGCTGTTCAGTATCATCAACAGGCTTACCCTCGGAAACAATCTCCGGTTGTATAAGCTCTTCAATGATTTTGGGTTCTGTTTTAACTTCCGTTTTTAATACTGGTGCCAGTAGTTTTTCAAGCGATTGCTTATCTACTTTAGGCGCGACCTCACTCAAAACCACATTGGGACTTGGTGCCTTTACTTTAGCGAATTGCACCTCAGGGGTGACGGTTATTGTCTGATGTAAACGTACTGATGCACGTTCCGCTAAAATCGCATCATCGAGTGATGTAACCTCATTCCCGATCGCCTCCCGTTGTAGAGACTTATCCCCATGTGATGGTGGCTTGGAAATACCTGTAATTGAACTGTCATTCTCATGCAGCAATAATTCAAAAAAATCAAAAACAGTTTCATCAACCGATTTTGACATGGCCAAACTCCCCGACTAATAAAAAATCTAACAATCTTTCATAGGCTTTTACGCCACGACACCCACTTGCATAATGCGAGGCGGGTAAATGTGCCAAACTGGCATCTCTAAACTTAGTATCGACGGGAATAACATCACGCCACAGGGAACCTGAATATTGTTCGCTTAATATTTGTAAGGCCGCGGGAGAAGCTTTAGTACGTTTATCATACATCGTTGGAACAACGGTATAACTGTATTGGGTTTTCTTGGAGCGCCCCATTAATTCCATTGTTTTGACCATGCGCTCCAAACCTTTAATGGCTAAGAATTCGGTTTGTACGGGAATAACGATATGCTGACTCGCAGCAAGGGCATTCACCATAAGCACCCCTAAAACTGGTGGGCAATCTACAATTGCCACATCATATTCATCGGCAACAAGTGCTAAAAGATTACGCAGAACCAGCCCCATCCCTTCTTGATGACCTAACGCTCTGTCTAACGTCGCTAGCGCCATGGTCGCAGGTAAGAGATCCAAACCATCTACCAAGGTTGGCACTATATGAGAACAAACCAACTCTTTTGTTAAGTTCTGATGAGCCAGAAATACATCAAATAGTGAACCTGGCACTTTTTCAGAGTCAATGCCTAAGTAATATCCAAGTGATGCATGGGGATCTGTATCGATCATTAGCACACGCTTACCGCGCTTAGTCAGTACTCCTGCTAAGCTCGCCACCGTTGTGGTTTTACCCACACCGCCTTTTTGATTTGCTATGGTCCATACTTTCAAGAAGTGATCCTCTCGTTATTCCGACTTACATGCATTGAATCACGATTGAAAAAGACTAATCGCCTTCCCTTGTTGTTACCCTTATCCCACCATTTGGTAGGCTAATCACTTTAACGCCATCAGCATTCTCTGACACCACTACAGGCACAACGTCAGTATTTACTTTACCCGTTGACGGTTCAGTTGATTTAGGTGGTAACGCCAAATTAATTGACGAAGGTTCTGCATTTAAGTCTACCGTAACTGCTTTTTGTTCACCCGGTGAAGCTAATTTCAACATAGCTTGAGTCTGATCAGGATGAGTCGCTAGCCATGTTGCAATCGCTTCAGCTTGCTCATCAGGTACCATAAGTAAAACTTGAGTTGATTCGAGACGTTTTACATCTTCATGCAACAATTTGATTTTATGTCGATAGTCGAGACTTAACGCGCCCAGACAAATAATGGTAATCACCATTAATACCATAATGAGCACAACATTCGTGCTCATTGGCTTTTTGACATTAGTTACATTAGCCACGAACAGACTCTTTTAAAATTGACTCAGCCATATTGTCGAGTGAAATAGATTGGCTCGCAATTCCCGCACTCGCAACGGCCTGCGGCATGCCGTAAACCACGCAACTGGCTTCATCCTGTGCCCAAATAGTCGCGCCAGCCGATTTCAGCATACGCGCTCCTTCTCGACCATCGGCTCCCATACCCGTCAAGACAACAGCAAGTACATCACCACCATAGGCTTTCGATGCTGATGCAAAAGTAATATCGACGCAGGGCTTATAATTCATCTCAGCACTCCCCGCGATGACTTTGATTCGGCCACTGGCACCACTGCGTTCGATCATCATCTGCATGCCACCCGGCGCTAAGTAAGCACAACCTGGTCGAAGTAAATCACCATTTGCAGCTTCTTTTACTTCAATCTTACATAACCCATTTAGACGATTCGCGAAAGCTGGTGTAAAGGCTGCCGGCATATGCTGAATGAGTAAAATAGGGTGAGGATAATTGGCTGGAAACTGCGTCAAAATCTTTTGCAATGCGACTGGGCCGCCAGTAGAAGTGCCAATCAGCAGTAATTTGTATTGTTTACCACTCGCACGGATAGACGAAGCTGTGGATGTCCGAACAGGCGCAGTGGGAACAGGCGTCGTGTTCCCCAGAACAGAAGTGGTACTCGTTCGAGATGTAGGAGTTGGCAACACCGAAGGTCTTACTATCGGGCGAAACATTCTCCTGCGACCAAGGGCTTTCACTCTTTGCTGGAGTAAAAGAATGGCATCATCTTTATTTGTTGCAATATCTTCAAAGCGCTTAGGTAAAAAATCTAACGCACCCGCATCTAACGCATCTAACGTGGCTTTGGCACCGTCATGGGTCAAAGATGAAAACATTAATATGGGTGTTGGACATTTTGCCATGATCTCACGGACGGCAGTAATACCATCCATGACGGGCATTTCAATATCCATGGTAATCACTTGGGGATTAAGTTCAGCAGCCATCTTTACCGCTTCGGCCCCATTTGAGGCCGTCGCAATTACTTCCAGTTCAGGATCTTGATTGACTATTTCACTAACACGTCGCCTAAAAAAACTTGAGTCATCAACGACTAATACTTTAATGGCCATTCCATTCCTTAGCTTGGAAACTAACTTTTATTCTTTGCATAATGCTTTAATAGCCCTGGTACATCTAAAATCAGAGCAATACCGCCATCAGAGGTGATCGTTGCACCAGCCATACCTGGTGTGCCGTGTAACATGGCTCCAAGCGGTTTGATAACCACTTCTTCTTGGCCAATTAAAGCATCTACAACAAATCCTATCTGCATCATACCTAATTGCACGATAACAACATGGCCATGTTTCTTATCACCATGTTTAAAACTCGTTTTATTCTTATGTAACCAGTGTTCCAAATAGAACAGTGGTACAGCCTTATTACGCACTATGACGGTGAGTTGTCCATCAACAATGTTGGTTTTTGTTAGATCAAGGTGGAATATCTCATTCACACTCGATAGCGGCAGAGCAAATACTTGCTGTGCTACATCCACCATCAGGGTTGGCATAATCGCAAGCGTTAAGGGAACTTTAATTTCAAGCACCGTCCCCTTACCTTTCATTGAGTCTATGTGAACAGTACCGTTTAATTGAGCGATACGGGTCTTAACTACATCCATACCAACGCCACGACCTGAAATATCGGAAATTTCCACCTTTGTTGAAAAACCAGGCGCAAAAATCAGATTATAAGCCTCTGTGTCTGTCATACGCGCGGCGGCGTCGTCATCGAGCACCCCACGTTTAATCGCGATTTGCTTAAGTTTTTCAGGATCCATCCCTGCGCCATCATCTTCGATTTTAAGCAGAATATGGTCACCTTCTTGGCTGGCAGATAAGGTAATAGTCCCTGTTCTAGGCTTACCGCTAGCTTCACGCTCATTTGGCATTTCTATGCCATGGTCAACCGAGTTACGCACTAAGTGAACCAGAGGATCGGCGAGGGCCTCCACTAAGTTCTTATCTAAATCGGTCTCTTCACCGATCATAACCAAGTCAATTTCTTTGTTCAGTGTACGCGCTAAATCGCGAACAACACGGGGAAAACGCCCAAACACCTTTTTAATCGGTTGCATACGGGTCTTCATCACTGCGCCTTGTAAATCCGCAGTCACAAGATCTAAGTTAGCAAGCGCTTTAGACATTTCCTCGTCATCACGACTAATGCCTAAACTGACAAGACGATTTCGCACTAATACCAGCTCACCGACCATGTTCATAATTTGATCAAGGCGTGCAGTATCGACTCGAACTGTAGTTTCACCTTGAGGAACGTTGGCTGATGCCGCTGCTTTCGCGGGCGCTTTATCAGCGACAGCAATCTCAGTTTTAACCGCAACGACAGGCGCATTCACTGTGGCGGCCACGTTAGCCGTTGACGTTATTGGCGCAGCCTTAGGCGCTACAACTGAAGGTGTTGATGATGCAACAGGGATGCTTGCTGTTGCTTTTGCCGGTGCTCCACCTTTACCATGCAATTCATCAAGTAATCGCTCAAACTCATCATCGGTAATTTCATCCGAATCAACAGGTGGTACTGGCGGCGTGACAACTGCTTTAGGTTTAGCTGGCGCGTCAACTTCGACTTTAAACTGACCAGAACCATGCAACTCATCGAGTAAAGCTTCAAATTCATCGTCGGTAATATCATCAGTCGACGCAGGAGCTTTCGCTGTTGGCGCAGATTGGGGTGGCACGGCGCTCCCTACTGAACTGACAGCAGGACCTTTCCCCTCTCCGTGCAAAGCATCTAACAGTGCCTCAAATTCCGCTTCATCAATTTCATCAATACTTGAGCTTCCGCTTATTTCCGTTGCTTCAACGGGCACTTCCTCAATAACAGCAACTTCAACAAGCTCGGGTTCTGGCTCTGGTTCAATCATGGCAACAGGTGAACTTGGGTTTAATTCAGAGGGTAATGGCGCGCCAGAACTGAGCATTTTTAATTTTGCTAATAATACTGGATCGGCGGGGTCTTGTTGTTCACCCTGTTGAGTTTGAGCGAACATAGTATTAATGACGTCAACAGCGTGCAGAATGATATCCATTAATTCAGCATTAACTTTTCGCTTGCCGGTACGTAACAAGTCAAAAGTATTTTCAGCTTCATGGCAAACATCAACCATGGGAGTTAAACTGAGAAAGCCGGCGCCGCCTTTAACGGTATGAAATCCCCTGAAAATGGCATTAAGCAAGTCAGTATCATCAGGATTATTTTCTAGGGCAACAAGTTGCTCCTGTAGCAGTTCTAAAATCTCACCTGCTTCGATTAAAAAGTCCTGGAGTATCTCTTCATCTACATCAAAGGCCATCAAATTGACTCCCAGTTAGAAACCTAGACTCGATAGAAGATCATCTACTTCGTCTTGACCCGTTACCACATCTTGACGAAGCTCGGCATTCATTATCGGGCCTTCTGCTTCAATATTATTTTTCTGAATAACCTGGTGCTCAATTATTGGTTGCTCACCAAATACCGTCAGCATTGATACCAAGTTACTTTCAACTTCCATTACTAAATCGATAACACGGCGGATCATTTGTCCGGTGAGATCTTGAAAATCCTGCGCCATCAATATTTGATTAAGCAAATCACGTAATCGATCAGAATCTTGCTCACTGCGCAACATTAAGTGCTGCACATCATGGCATAGGGCTTTAAACTCAGTTAATGCAATGTCTCGCCGCATTAACCTATCCCAAGATGGCATAACCTGCTGAATATTTGTCGTTAAGGCATTTGCTAATGGCAAACATTCCTCAACTGCATCCATGGTTTTATTCGCAGCTTGCTCTGTCATATCAATAACATAGTTCAATCTTTGTTTCGCATCAGGTATGTCAGTATTCGCCAACTGAACTAAACGATTATCGACCTGAAAATCCATCAATGCACTATGAAGTTGTCGAGTGAGCTTACCTACCTCGTCGAAGAGTTCCCTCTGAAGTGGAGCTGCAAGCTCTCTAAATAAATCATCAGCTTGAGACTGTTCACCTGCACTTAGTAATTCAACTAAATGCTGAGCCTGCTCTAGCGTGATGAGCCCTGATGTATGTGACTTCATAGCTCATCCCTGCCTAAGCGAGTCGTTCGAATATTTTATCTAACTTTTCTTTTAACGTAGCTGCTGTGAAAGGTTTTACGACATAGCCGTTTACCCCCGCTTGGGCCGCAGCGATAATTTGTTCACGTTTTGCCTCAGCAGTAACCATTAACACTGGTAAATGCTTAAGAGAGTCGTCTGCGCGAATAGCTCTTAACAGATCAATCCCTTGCATGCCGGGCATATTCCAATCTGTAACAACGAAATCAAAATCCCCCTTTTGCAACATCGGCAGGGCGGTTGAGCCATCGTCTGCTTCTTGGGTGTTGTTAAACCCCAAGTCTCGCAACAAGTTCTTGATGATACGTCTCATTGTTGAAAAGTCGTCAACAATGAGAATCTTCATATTCTTGTCCAAGGTTTCCTCCGGTGAGCTGACATTATGTGCTCGATTAATAATTATACTTATGTCCAGTGCTTGAGCTTAGCTTTGAGTCGCAACATAGCCTGACTTAATATCTGGCTAACTCGCGATTCGCTTACTTCAAGAATGGCGCCAATCTCTTTTAAATTCAATGCTTCATCGTAGTACAGCGATAACACTAACGCATCTCTTTCTGGCAATAATTTTATTGCCTCAACTAATGCGGAATGAAACTGAGTCTCAGCGAGAGCTTCAAACGAGCCATCGTCGGACCTATCGCTCAGCGTTAGTATATCTTGCGATACACCTAAGTCTTCTATCCCTATGATTTTTCCGACAGAAACATCGTTAAGAATATGATGGTACTCATCGAGCGTCATATCAAGTTTTTCTGCAATTTCTGTGTCACGTGCATCACGGCCCAGTTCTTGCTCTAACTCATCAATGGCTTGTGCTACCCTACGATTATTACGATGAACAGAACGTGGAACCCAATCACCTCGACGAATTTCGTCCAGCATGGCACCACGGATCCGTATGCCAGCGAAGGTTTCAAATTTTGCACCTTTGCCACCATCAAACTTGGATGATGCTTCTAATAGTCCCATCATCCCAGCTTGTAGTAGATCATCTAGCTGCACAGAAGCTGGCAGTCTGGCGAGTAAATGATGTGCAATTCTTTTAACCAACGGAGCATACTGTTCAACGATAGACGATTTATTGTCTAAACAAGTATACGCTGCGGCTTTATTCACTCGTTTTTTCCTCTTGAAAATCTGGTCGTTGGACTAAACGTTCAACGAAAAACTCCAAATGCCCACCAGGTTGTTGCGGTACAGGCCAACTCATGATTTTATTGGCTAAGCCTTGGTATGCGATAGCTGCAGGTGATTTAGGATAAGCTTCAACCACTAACTTTTGCTTACGCACAGACTTACGCAAATTTTCATCAAATGGAATCGTTGCAACGAGCTCAAGTGCCACATCTAAAAATCGGTCGGTCACTTTACTGAGTTTAGCAAATAATTCCATCCCTTCGCGTAAACTACGCACCATATTGGCAACAATTTTAAAACGAAATACACCGTGTTCACGGCTGAGAATTTTAATTAACGCATAGGCGTCGGTGATTGAGGTAGGCTCGTCACATACAACGACTAGCACATCCTGCGAAGCACGTGAGAAACTGAGTACCATATCAGAAATCCCTGCAGCAGTATCGACCACAAGAATATCAAATTGTGTGCGCATCTCACTGAAAGCACGGATTAATCCAGCATGCTGAGCAGGACTTAGTTCCACCATACCTTGGGTGCCTGAAGTCGCTGGTACGATACCAATACCTTTAGGCCCACGGACAATAATATCGTCAAGTTCAGCATCACCCGATAATACATGGGAGAGGTTACGCTCGGCACGGATCCCCAACATGACATCGACATTGGCTAAGCCAAGGTCTGCGTCAAGCACTAAGACACGCTTGCCCTTTTCGGCTAATGCCACTGCGGTATTAATTGATACGCTGGTTTTACCCACGCCACCTTTACCACCTGTGACAGCGATTACTTTCACTTTTTCGTTATAGGGTTGATTCATCATACGTAAACCACTTGCTTGATCCAGGGTCATAACTCTACTCAAATGCACAGGCCATATTATCTGACCACGCTGTGTCTTGTAATGATTGTTGTTCTGTACTATCTAATGTCGCAAGCGCCTGCTGCGCTAACATTAGGGTGTCTGCGACTTTCATATCTTCTGGAACCCTTTGTCCATCAGTAACATAACTTAATGGTAGCCCACTTTGGATCAACACACTCAGCGCACCCGCGAGCGAGACTGATTCATCGAGTTTTGTGAGCACGGCACCAGATAAAGGAATGCGTTTAAAATGATTAACAGCATCTTGCAACACTCGGCGCTGTCCTGTGGCAGACAGTACCAGATAACTGCGAATAGGTATTCTGCTATTTGCAGTTAAATTATCAAGTTGCTGGTAAAGCCGCATATCTCGTTGCCCCATACCAGCGGTATCTATCAATACTAGCTTGCGATTTCTGAACTGATAAAGAATTTGTTCTAATTCATTGAGATCATGGGCTTGCTTAACTGGACAGCCCATTATTTTGCCATAGGTCGCTAATTGCTCATAGGCGCCAATGCGATAATGATCTGTGGTAATTAATGCGACTTGTTCCGGCCCGTGGTGAGCAGCAAAACGTGCTGCCAATTTAGCTAATGAGGTCGTTTTACCCACACCAGTAGGGCCAACTAAAGCCACTACTCCACCCTGCCTAACTATATCATCACCTTGATTATCAAGCATATTAGCCAGACTTTGGGGTAGTGCTCGCACTAACTCAGCAGGGGTATAATGCTGACTCAACGCGGCTAATTTCGCAGCAACTGCAGGAGAAAATTCGGCTTCAAGTAACTTAGATTCCAGCATAGCGCCAACGGGATCGGTACGTTTTTTATGCTCTGTCATCAAAGAAGACACTTGGTGAGTCAGTAAATTACGTAGTGATGCTAATTCATCACGCATGGCTTCAATATCAGCATTTTGTTTTTGTGTGGTTTGCGGCTTTTTATCAAAAGCGGCCGGAATGTCTCGGCGCTCAGACTTCGATGCTACTGGTGCCTGTAACCCTTTTGCCCATGCGGGTAAATCGGCCTCAGGTTGCTGATGCGATAACTGCTGATTTAAACGGCTTTGTTGTTTCTCGAGCAAAGCTTGTAATGAATCTGCTGGCGCCGATGGTTTGACACTGCTCTGTGCACGCACAGGCTGCTTTCCACCAAGAGACACTAAGTCATCACTGACATCCATAAAAGTAGGTGCAGGAGGTGTCGCGGACGCCTTCGCTTTTGGCTCATCGTAGTCAACTGCGGCGACAATTTCGATACCGCCATTCACCTTTTTGTTTGACATGATAACTGCATCTGAGCCGAGAGTGTCTTTCACTTGGGCCAGTGCGGCACGCATGTCTTTGGCAAAAAATCGTTTAATCTTCACTTATGCGTCCTCTACTGGCCGACAGCAGATACAATGCGTATTTGCTTTTCATCGGGGATTTCTTGGTAAGAAATCACTCTGAGATTAGGAATAGTATGTTTAACAAACCGTGACAGTGTCGCGCGTAACATACCAGACGTTAACAATATGGCAGGCTGTCCAACCATTTCTTGCTTTTGAGCCGCATCAGCCAATGACTGCTGCATACGCTCCGCAAGACCGGGTTCAATATTTGGACCATCACCACCGGTTGCTTGCATTGATTGATGCAACATCTGTTCCAACTCTGGCGCCAAAGTAATGACGGGGATTTCGAGTTCTGGGCCAGATATTTCTTGAACTATCATGCGTTTCAGCGCAATACGTACGGCGGCGGTCAACACTTCTGTATCATTGCTCTTAGTGCCGTATTCTAACAAAGTTTGTACTATTGTACGCAAGTCTCTGACAGAAACGCCTTCATTTAATAGGTTTTGCATCACTTTTACGACACTACCCAGTGGCATCACATCAGGAATAAACCCATCAACAAGCTTAGGAGAATGTTTAGCAAGCATATCCATCAGTTGTTGCACTTCTTCGTAACCTAAAAGTTTTGCGGCATTATTGGTGAGTAATTGACTAATATGGGTCGCAACGACAGTTGCTGCATCAACCACAGTGTAACCTAAGGTCTGTGCATGCTCGCGAAGTTCTGGGGCAATCCAGACAGCTTCAAGACCAAAAGCAGGATCGCGAGTTTCAATACCATCAAGCTTACCGTACACTTGCCCAGGATTAATAGCTAACTCACAATCATGGCGAATATCCGCCTCACCAACCACAACCCCCATAAGGGAAATACGATAGGCATTGGGGGATAAATCCAAGTTGTCACGAATATGCACTGCTGGTACGAGGAAACCAAGCTCCTGCGAGAGTTTCTTACGCACCCCTTTAATACGACTCAATAATTCCCCACCCTGGCCTTTATCGACTAATGGGATTAAGCGATAACCCACTTCTAGGCCGATAGTGTCAACATGGTGTACATCATCCCAGCTCAACTCTTTAGGCTCTTTGTCTTGTCTTTCTATCGGACCCGTTTTGACTTGTTCTAAGGCTTTTAAGCGTTTATTTTCATTACGTTTAAATACAAAATACGCAGCACCAGCAGTAATAACAGCAAAGCCAAGGAACGCCATGTGGGGCATTCCTGGCACAATGCCCATGACAAAGAGAACACCCGCTGCAATCCCTAAAGATTTATGACTGTCAAACATCTGACTCATCAGCATTTGGCCCATATCACCCGATTCATTTTGACGGGTCACCATTAATGCCGCTGCAATGGACAGCAATAGCCCTGGAATTTGCGCAACCAGACCATCACCTATGGTCAAAAGCGTATAAATTTCGACAGCTTGAGAAAAACTCAAGCCATGTTGAACAATACCAATAATAAAGCCACCGAGGATGTTGATGACTAAGATCATAATCCCCGCAATAGCATCGCCTTTCACGAATTTAGAGGCACCATCCATCGCACCATAGAAATCGGCCTCGCGGGTCACCTCAGCTCGACGTAACCTCGCCTGTTCTTGATTGAGAGTTCCAGCGTTTAGATCGGCATCAATCGCCATTTGCTTACCAGGCATAGCGTCTAGGGTAAAGCGAGCACTCACCTCAGCAATACGACCAGCACCTTTTGTCACCACGGCAAAGTTGATGATAATGAGGATGATAAATACCACTAAACCCACTGCATAGTTACCACCAATCACCACAGAGCCGAATGCCTCAATCACTTTACCTGCGGCATCCCCCCCATTATGGCCTTCAAGCAACACAACACGGGTTGACGCCACGTTAAGGGCGAGTCGCAATAAGGTGGCGACCAAAAGCACGGTTGGAAATGCGGCAAAATCTAAGGGTCTATCAGTATAAATAGCGACTAGTAATACGATTAATGCGAGGGCGATATTAAAGGAAAATAAAATATCGAGTAAGAACGGTGGAATAGGCAATACAATCATTGCTAATGCGGCAAGCACTAACATAGGCGTACCTATGCCTTTGAACGTACTAAGTCTTACCTGCTTAACTTGGCCTAAAGCCGCTTTAACATCCATTCACTATTACCTAAACTTTGACGTATAAAAGCGGAAAAGCAAAAATCGCGCCAAGAGGACACTTAAAATTTGAAGAGTGAACGAGCAAGCCATTAATATTTTAAATCATCAGGGATAGGCTGATTTAATGGGATAGGAATAGGTTTACGCCCCCGTCCCTTTTGGTATTGACGCAATTGGAAAACATAGGCTAAAACCTGAGCCACGGCAGTAAATAACCCCTCAGGTATTTGCTGATCTAATTTAGTCGTATGATAGATGGCCCTTGCCAATGGGGGAGCTGACACAATCGCAATATTGTACTCACGGGCGACTTCGCGGATCTTAAACGCCACATCATCTACGCCCTTGGCAATGACAAACGGTGCAGCAGAGCGCTTGACATCGTATTTGACCGCCACGGCATAATGCTCAGGATTGACGACAATCACGTCCGCATTGGGTACTTCGGCCATCATTCGACGCTGTGCAAGCTCTCGCTGCATTTGTCGAACGCGTCCTTTAACTTCAGGCTTACCTTCTGTGTCTTTATATTCATCTTTGACTTCTTGTTTGGTCATTTTCAGTTGTTTATTGTGATTCCAAATCTGAAATGGCACATCAATGACCACAATCAATAACACAGAAGAACAGAGTAAAATGAACATCCATATCAACAGATCTAACGCATGGTGAACATTCCCTGGTAAGTGATCACTTGATAACAATAAAATATCATTAAAATAGTAACTTAAAAGAAAGTAAGCCGAAAAAGCAACTACGGAGAACTTAGCAATTCCCTTAGTCAACTCAACGAGCGCTTGCACCCCAAACATACGCTTAAAACCAGCAAGAGGACTCATTTTACTGGCTTTGGGCATCATAGCTTGGGTTGAAAAGTTCATCCCACCGAGGGACACATTACCAATAAAAGCCACCACCACAATCAGCAACATGATTTTAAGCATTGGCCATGCAATTTCACCCGCGACCAACCCCCAAACATTAAACATTTGGTTAGTATCATAAATTTGAGCGCGATCCATAGTAAAAACACGTTCAAACACATGGGAGAGTGCCGTTGCGATACCAGGGCCAAGCATATAAAACCCCGTTGCTGCGGAAAGTAATACCGCGGCAGTCCCCAGTTCTTTTGAACGAGCAACTTGGCCTTTTTCACGCGCCTGTTCAAGGCGCCTCCCTGTGGGTTCCTCACTACGTTCGCCGCTGCTCTCTTCAGCCATACTGAGTTCCTATAACCTTATATCAAGCCATCGGCTTGACATTGAAGACCCAAAATATCACATAGCAAAACCTGAGCTGCAGCCCATACTTCGTCAAAATGCGCCATTACTGGCGTCAGCGTTAGCCAAAGGATTAAAAGCCCACCAATCATAGTGATAGGAAAACCAATAGAAAAAATATTCAACTGTGGTGCGGCACGGGTCATTACCCCAAAAGAGAGGTTAACCAGTAACAGCGCAATGATCGCCGAAATTGACATGGTCAAAGCCGCGCCAAACATATACGAGCCCCACTCTGCAAGTGATCTGTAGCTTGTAAGCGTTAGCCCTTGGTTAGAAATAGGAAGAGTCTCAAAACTTGCGACTAGCATACGGATCATGAGAAGGTGACCATCAACAGCCAGAAAAATCAGCGTCGCAAGCAAGAGGAAAAAGTTACCAATGACAGGGGTTTGTTGTCCAGAACCAGGGTCAACCATAGAGGCAAAGCCTAAACTGGTTTGCATACCAATAATTTGCCCTGTTAATACAAAAGTCTGCATTACCATCTGGGAAACAAACCCCATCGCAACGCCAATAATAATTTGTTGCGCCGTAATAAAAACAGCACTAAGGGAAAATAAATCCGCATTCTCCACCGGAGGCAAAACAGGCGCAATTGCAAAGGTAATCGCCATGGCAAGGAGTAAACGCACTCTAGCAGGAGTCGTTGCGGCGCCAAATACCACCATCACCATCAACATGCTTGCAACGCGAAATAACGGCCACATGTAAGATGCGATGGTCTGCATTAAGGTATCGAGCAACAGCTCCATAGCCTTAACCTATCACTTGGGGAATACGGTTAACCATCTCAATGAAAAAATCCATTAAGGTTTGAACTAACCAATGCCCCATAAACATCAGTCCAAATAATGTGACCAATAATCGAGGAAGAAAACTTAAGGTTTGCTCATTAATTGAAGTGGCAGCTTGAAACACCGCGACAACAAGCCCTATACCCAACCCAGGCAAGACAATGGCCGACACCATCATCACAATAACGGCTAAGGCTTCTCGAAATATATCAATCAGTGCTTCTGGAGTCATAACAATTCCTAGTACGACTAACCAAAACTATTGGCTAAGGTGCCTAACACAAGCCCCCAACCATCAACGAGCACAAATAACATAATCTTAAATGGCAATGAGACTATCATCGGCGATAGCATCATCATCCCCATCGCCATCAAAATACTCGCCACTACTAAATCTAATACCAAAAAAGGCACGAATAACATAAAGCCAATTTGAAAGGCCGTTTTGAGTTCACTGGTAATAAAAGCAGGCACAAGTACGCTCATCGGAGCCTCTTCTGGCGAGTTAATATTTTGATAGCCAGAAATATCAATAAAGGTTTTTAAATCTGTCGTACGAACTTGGCCTAGCATAAAAGCTCGTAATGGTTCTTTCCCCTTATCAAAAGCTTGCTGTAGCGTCAGTTGTTCATCGATATAGGGTTTAACACCTTGATCATAAATTTTGTCAAACACGGGCGCCATAATAAAAAAAGTCATAAAGAGACTCATCCCAATAAGCACTTGGTTAGAAGGCGTCTGCTGCAATCCAATCGCTTGGCGTAAAATAGAAAGTACCACAATAATCCGTGTAAACGAGGTCAGCATAATCACCATGGCTGGCAAAAAACTCAGTGACGTCATCAGCAGTAAAATCTGCATTGTCACTGAATACTCTGTCGAACCATCGGCAGCCGTTTTTACGGTGACCGCAGGCAACACACCATCTGCCGCCCCGACCGATACACTAAAGAATAAAATGGCAAGCCCGATTAATGGGAAACTGTACTTTGTCATTGTTTTAATTTCGCCTGACGTAAGCGATTCGCAAAGGAATCAGATTCCACTTGGATGGGCTCGGCTAATTTATCAATCAAATTCACTTGTTGTGCACTCACCCCAAGTAAATATTGCTGCTCTCCAACTTGAACAAGCACTAGCCGTTCTTTTTGTCCAAGTGAAGTCACCGCGAGGGTCTTAAGCACATTATGATTTGTTTGAACTAAATTAAATCGCCTTAACAAATAGGCTAAGGCGAAGATAAGCAATAATACGAGGATCAAGCCACCAAGCATACTCGCCGCAGTGGCAAGTTGAGATGGTTCTGACATTTTGGCAGTTGATGCGACTACCGCAGTAGAAGTGTCGGTAACTAATCCCACGGCATTAGCCTGCGTAACAGGCATTAAACTGAATATTACCGATGTACTCATCTCATATACCAACTCATGTGCATCTATTATTTAAGCTTTTTAATTCGCTCAGTTTGACTGATAACATCAGTTAAACGAATACCAAACTTGTCATTTACTACAACCACTTCGCCATGGGCAATAAGTGTCCCATTGACCATCACGTCTAACGGCTCTCCAGCCACACGGTCAAGCTCAACGACAGAACCTTGGTTTAGCTGTAGTAAATTGCGGATACTAATAAAACTGCGGCCCACTTCCATTGAAATGGTCACCGGAATATCCAAAATCGTATCTAATTTAGCAGCATCTGCTTTGCTAATAGGCTGAGAGTCATCAACGAGCTCATCCAGCGCAACAGCATTTGCCTCCTCTAAAGCCTGCTCCGCCATTGCGGCAGCCCAATCATCGCCCGTATCTTCTGTGCTCATCTTGCTTCACCTTATAATTCAGATATATCTCTAGCTTTGCCTTTGCGCGTCACTAATTGGAGTTCAGTTTTTACTGTTTCTGGACGGGGTATTTTTTCATATATTTTGAGCGCTAAATTATCGCGAGAACGCCCCATTTTACAGCGGTAAGTCGGTAGGTCTTCGATTTTCATCATGATATATTCAGGCAATTCAACTGGAATAATATCACCGGCTTTAAAGTTCATTACATCTTTGAGCGTTAACTCATGCTCAACAACGCATGCATCGAATCCCACTTTTACATCCATGATTTCATCATGTAATGCCTGTGACCAGCGCATATCCGTATCTTGCTTATCACTTTGCACCCCTGCATCCAACAACTCTCGAATAGGTTCGATCATGGAGTACGGCATAGTAATGTGAAAATCCCCGCCGCCGCCGTCCACCTCAATATGGAAGGAGTTTATCACCACCACTTCGGTTGGACTGACAATATTCGCCATGGCAGGGTTAACTTCAGAGTCAAGATAGTCGAATTCGACATCCATGACTGGAGCCCAAGCATCTTTATAATCTTCAAAGATAATTTTTAAAAGAAGCTGTACAATCCGCCGCTCAGTAGGGGTAAACTCACGCCCTTCAATCTTGGCATGGAACCGGCCATCACCGCCAAAAAAGTTATCCACGAGGATAAACACTAAGCGAGCTTCCATGGTGATAAGTGCAGTCCCTTTGAGTGGACTAAAACGTACCATGTTTAGACTGGTTGGGACGAATAAGGTATGTACGTACTCACCAAACTTGAGCATCTGTACGCCATTGATCGACACTTCAGCCGCACGGCGCATCATATTGAACATGCTAATACGTAGATGACGCGCAAATCGCTCGTTAACAATTTCGAGTGTGGGCATGCGCCCACGTACAATACGATCTTGGGATGAAAAGTCGTAGGATCGCGCATCTTGGCTAGCAGCATCAAGATCATCATCGTCATCGACGTCATCAACCCCATGCAGTAGCGCATCAATTTCGTCTTGGCTTAATAAATCACTCACTATATTGCCTTAGCCTCTTTAGGGTACTGAAATTACGGGTTATTGCATCACAAAACCGGTGAATAGCACTTTTTCGACCACTTTACGTCCCGTTACGGATTGCAGTGTATTTTGAACACTAAGAAGTGCTAATTGACGAGCTTCATCCTTACCTGCTTGAGTGCTTAACTTTTGCACATCTGAACTGCTAAAAGTTGTCAGGAGAGCATCTTCAATGAGCGGAATATGTTTTTGTATCAGGACCTCATCATCGGAACCTCGGACCATCAGCTGTACTTTAATTTCGACTAAACGAGCCCGATCTGGCCCGGGTAAATTAAAGAGAAAAGGACGAGGCATGGGCACATAAGAGGCGACCAGTTTATCATTTGAAGGTGTTTCAACCACAGCCTCTACAGCTTCAGAGGATGACTCATCTGAACTGCCGAGAAAAAACCATAATGCACCACCAATCAATAGTGCAACGAGTACACCGATACCAATAAAAATAAAAAGTTTTTTCTTACTTTTAGGCGTATCAGTATTTTCAAGTTCTAACGATTCTTCGTTGGCCATTCACTGTGCTCTTCAATTTAGACTTAAGTCTTTACATTTTATGCATCATATCAAAATGTAACAATGCTATTTAATCCTATAGGTTACCTGCTTAAGCGTAATAATCTATACCAGAATGCAGACTAGTAGTTTGATTTAAACCTAAATCCAGTTCTTCTGCTGAGAATTCATCCAAATTTGTGCTTCCAGAACCGTTACTTTCGCCAAAACCACCATCGCGACCTTGTTCTTGCTCACCTTGTGATACATGACTATCTGCGAGTTGCATTCCTTGCTCTTGCAATAATTCACGTAATCGAGGGATAGCTTGCTCAACCATGTCACGGGTTTGAGATTGAGTCACATGAAACTGTACTTGGGTTTGATCGCCGTGCACTTGGATTTTGACCGTCATATGGCCAAGCTCAGGTGGATCAAGACGAATTTCAGCGTGTTGGATACCATTACTCACCATCGTAATGAGCTGTTGTTTCATCACCGGAGAAAATCGTTGGATCATCTCCTGCATCTGATTTGGCGTTTCAACGCCTTGACGCAGTGAAAGTTGAATTTGCGGGATATCTTGACGATTCACTTGCGGTTGAGTAGGTGATGTTGTCACTGAAACGGGTTTAAACTCAGAGGCGACTTCGTCATCAAGATTAAATGAAGTCGGTGAACTTGACTCTAATGTAACAGCTAACTTGGCATCTTTAAGTTGTACGTTTGTCGCAAGCCGTTCTGATCCATCTAGCTCAATGTTTTTCGGAGTTGCCACATCCTCCGCAGTCCCTAATGTATTTAAGGCTGCAGTGGTTGCACTAACAAAAGATTCCTTCTTTGTACCATCAATACTGTTTGTATCTTTTAGACCCGTTGTAAAAGCATTTTGTTGGGCAATAGACGACTTATCTGCAGAAAAAGACCTGATACTATCATTTTCTCCCATAATAGGTTGAGCATCTACTATCCCTTGTTTCTGTTGTTTAGCGGCTTCTTGGCTAACCAATTCGACCGTGCTTTCTTCAACCAATACGCTCTGCTCTGGCAGTTCCCCATTGTTTTGTGACGCAATAGCTCCATCTAGCATGCTTGGCGTTGATAGGGGTAAAGCCAAATTAATATCGGGTAAGTTAGTGGCATCAGCCTCAGCAATCAAGGCTACACCCGATTCATCCATATCTGACGAATCAACTAATAACTCGGCTAATTTATCTAACTCAGAGGAAAAACAACCCTCAGCTTGAACGGCAGAAGTACCAATATCCAGATCCATTTCCTGCAGTAGCGGCAATTTGTCGCCCTCTGCGGCCGTTTTTTTCATTTCGTTTGCCATGCTAATCTGGGCAAAAATCAAACTCACATCATCCTCTTCACCTTGGGATATATCATTGGAGGATGCTGATTTAGTCAGTTCAATCGCGCGTTCTTGAGACGTTGAAGGCTTTTGGGTAGATGAGGAAACACTGGTAACTGAGGCTAAAGCTGCAGAAAAATCTTCACTACGCGTTTCTGGAGTCGATGCTTTACCTGCACTTGCATTATTATTTGCCGCTTTTGGTAATAATATATTCGTCATTTGTTGCATATCGGCTCCCAACCCCCCCCAGTTAAACTCAACAGTAACGGAGTAAAACGTCAATTTATGCTGTAACAGCAATGTTGTGTATGAAATTAAGCAAATAAAATGCCAACACGAAAGTTATATGATAGTTAATAAGATTTACGAAAGCGCGTATCGGCACAAATACAGGCTATTTATGTCGGCGGTAAAACTGTTGAGATGCAAACTCATCGGTCATTTTCTGCTCTCTTTTCAATTCTAATGTATCACGTTTTTTCGCTTTATTAGCGAGAAGCAGTTCGACTGCCTTGCGCTTCTTTTGTTTTTCTAGCCAATGGTGCTGACGATACTCTTTTTGCTTTTCGCCATCAGCCACCACCCGGTTTTGTTGGGCTATGGCATCATCAATCTGACGAATAAAACGATGAAATTGGTGATAATGACTTGCGCTAATCGCTTGACCTTGCTGAGACTGCATTTGCTTCATGTAATCTAAACGATAGTTGTTTAAGGCATTGAGCTGATGTTGGCGTTTTTGACATTCTAATTGGGCCGATTTCAGTAAGAGCGAGGCTTGCTCTTCAGCATCAAGCGCTAAATTAAGTACCAGTAATAAGGGATCTGCATTCGCCATCATGGCCTCGGTTATTTACACTGTGCAGCAAGTTGAGCCAGCATCGATTGACTATCTGCAAAGCTAAAGGCATCACGCATGGTTTGCCTTAAGAAGGCATTCATCGCCGGTTGCAGACGTATCGCATTATCGATCCGAGGATCACTACCTTGGGCATAGGCCCCGATAGAAATCAAATCCCGATTCTGTTGATATAAAGAATAGGTTTGCTTTACACGACGCATCGCTTCTAAATGCTCATTAGAAATAACCATCGGAGCAACACGGCTAATTGATGCTTCAATATCAATCGCGGGATAGTGCCCCGAATCAGCCAGAGCACGCGATAATACGATATGGCCATCCAGAATCGCTCTTGATGCATCGGCAATCGGATCTTGTTGATCATCGCCTTCGGTCAATACGGTATAAAACGCCGTAATAGATCCCTGTCCAGGACCACCATTACCCGCACGTTCGACAAGACGGGGCAATTTAGCAAATACTGATGGTGGATAACCTTTTGTTGCAGGCGGCTCCCCCACCGCTAAAGCGATTTCCCGCTGCGCTTGGGCATATCGAGTCAAGCTATCCATCAATAACAACACGTTATAGCCTAAATCACGGAAATACTCAGCGATACGCGTTGACGTTTCACAGGCGCGAAGGCGCATTAAGGGTGAGGTATCCGCCGGAGCCGCAATAACAACGGAGCGAGCTCGCCCCTTTTCACCCAAAATTTCTTCAATAAATTCTTTAACTTCTCGTCCCCGTTCACCAACCAACCCCACCACAATAATATCTGCAGTAGTACCACGGGTCATCATACCCAGAAGCACACTTTTACCGACACCAGAGCCCGCAAAGAGTCCCATGCGCTGACCTTTACCAACGGTCAACATGGCATTAATCGCACGTACGCCAACATCAAGGGGTTCCGTTATTGCACGGCGAGATAAGGGATTAATGGCAGAATTATGTCTTGGTGCATATTGATCGGTTTGCAGCGCACCTAATCCATCAAGAGGAACACCATTGCCATCGAGTACACGGCCTAATAAAGATAAGCCTACTTTAAGCCCTGTTTGCTCTCCAAGTGGAATGACTCTCGCTCCAGGGAGTACACCTCGTAACTCTTCAATGGGCATAAGATAGAGTAACTCATCATCAAACCCGACCACCTCAGCCACTAAATCTCCCGCCATGGTTTCGATAGAACACAAACTACCAACAGGCGCACGGCAACCACTCGCCTCTAAAGTGAGACCAACAACCCGCACCAATTGCCCACTGGCAACTGCGCGAAAAGGAGGTACTTTATCAATATATTGGTGGAACTTACTCAGCAGCTGGTGTTGACGGTTTTGCATCTTGATCTCCATTCGTTTGGAGTGAATCAATATCTGACTCAGTTTGCATAAGTTCCGATCCCGCAGCATCCTGATTATGATGTGATATTCTTGCGGCATCTTCTGCGGCAAGTGCTTCCTGTCGTTGTTGCTGCTGTTGCGTTAAATGGGCATGTTGACTTCGTAGAGATTCAAATACTGCATCTATTCGCGATGGTAAACTTAAATCAACCAAGGAACGCTGGCTACTAATAATGCACTCTCCAGGGCTTAGAGAGGGATCGACTTCGAGTTGCCATTGATTGCGTGCCAATTGAGCTGCGGAATATAATTTCTCAACGAGGATAACGTCATCAGGGTACAACCTAATAGTCACTGCTTGCTCTTTAATAGGTAAAGATTCAATACCAAGACGTAAAGCGGAAAGTATTTGTTCAGGATGGGTTTTCAACTCATGTCCAATAACAGATTTAGCCAGCGCCATCGCTAAGGTCATTAAAGATAACTCAATGTCACCATCGAGAAGTTGTAAGGGTTTTTCAAACTGATTGAGTAACGATTCAAAACGATTGATTAAACCCTTTGCTTCTTCAAGACCCGTTTCTAAGCCTTGTTCATGGCCCTGTGTAAAACCTTCTTGATGACCTTGCGCTAATCCTTCTAAACGTCCTTTTTCTAACCCTTCATTAAAACCTTGTGTTTTACCTTCACTAAAGCCTTCTTCTTCCGCTTGAGCTCGAATATGCTCAATTTCAGCCATTGTGGGAGGTGCGATAGCTTCTACCGTGACTGGTTTGATGTGCTTACCAGAGTAGCCAAACAAATTAGAGATGCTTTCATCCTCAACCTCTGTCACATCGGGTAGGTTCCAGTGACTAAATTCGATTTCACTGTCACTGACAATCTTATCCGACAATTTATTGTCACTCGGATTAGAGGAACTCATCGCCACCACCGCCGCCTAACATAATTTCACCGCTATCACTTAAACGACGAGCAATAGAGAGGATTTCTTTCTGTGCAACCTCCACTTCGCTAATACGAATAGGTCCCATAGCTTCAAGATCATCACGCAGTAACTCTGCGGCTCGCTTGGACATATTGCCTAACAGTTTTTCTTTAAGTTGATCGTCAGTTCCCTTAAGCGCCTTCAATAACACATCCTGTTGTACTTCACGCAACAGGATTTGAATACCACGGTCGTCCACATCGATAAGGTTTTCGAAGACAAACATGAGATCTTGGATTTGTTGCGCCATTTCTTCGTCGGATTCGCGCATAGTTTCCATCAATTGGCTTTCGATACCCGTATCTAAGTAGTTCATAATATTGGCGGCTGCTTTTAAGCCACCCATTTTCGCTGCTTGTGCGCCACCTTGACCCGCAAACTGTTTCTCCATGATATCGTTCAATTCCTGCAAGGCTGCGGGTTGAACTTCTTCAAGGTTAGCAATTCGCATCATTAAGTCTAAGCGAGTATTTTCAGGAAATTGACCAAAAATCTCTGCGGCCTGATCGGGTTCTAAATAAGACAATACAATGGTTTGGATCTGCGGATGCTCATTCTGGATGATTGTCGCCACTTGGCGCGCATCCATCCATTTGAGGGAGTCTAAGCCTTTAGCACCACTGCCCATGATGATTTGTTCAATTAAATTACCCGCTTTGTCTGCACCTAATGCTGCCGTCAGCGCCTTACGAACGAATTCTTCACTGTTAAAACCGATAGAGGAATATTTTTGAATATCATCAAGAAAAAGCTTATGCACACCAACCACTTTCTCTTGGCCAAAATCCTCCATTGCGGCCATGGCCATCCCCACCTTTTGCACTTGTTTGGGCTCTAAGTGCTTGAGGATAGAAGCGGCGTCGGCTTCGCTTAAACTTAAGAGTAAAATTGCCGTCTTCTCGATACCGCTCATGTCCTTCACATTAAAGCTTGAGACTTCAGCGGCTTCTTTTGTTTTATTCTCAGCCATTGTCTTGTAACCAGTTTTTCACGACTTGAGTGGAAAGCTCGGGCTCATTTGCCACAAGCGCACGGATAGCTTTAATCATATCATCATCTTTATGAAGATTAGGGATAAGAATTGAGCCATCATCGGCATAACTGTATTCTGCTTCTTTGGTATTAAGCATACCTAAGGTGTCGGCAGCGTACTGATCTTCAATTTCCGCCAGTTCATTACCGAGTCTTGAATCATCTGGCATATTGACGCTATCTGGGTAAATAAGGCGTTTTAGCATTGGACGAACCACGGCCAATATCAATACTAGGATCACCAAGGCGCCAACACCCAATTTTACCGCACGCCAGAACCACGGCTGTTCCCATAATTCAGGAGCTGGTATGTCTTCCATCAGTTGATCCATAAAAGGAACGGTAACCACTTCCAACACGTCACCACGTTGTGTGCTGAATCCTACCGCACCTTCTAGTAAACGACGAATGTTGGTTAACTCTTGCTCAGTACGGGCAACGCGTGCCACTTGCCCATTTTCATCTGCAGCACCGGGTTTAAAGTCCACAGCAACTGAAACACTAATTCGTCTGACTACCCCAATTTGCTGACGGGTATGGCTAATGGTGGTATCGAGCTCAAAATTTCGTGTTGCTTCACGGTGAGAGTTACCCGCAACCACTTTTTCAGATGCATTCGTTGCATCTTCAGGAATATCTGACTCCATTGGCGGTTGATTTGACAGAGCGCCAGGGATCCCCCCCGTAGTGCCACCGGTAGAGTTATTCTCAACCGTCATTTCACTGCGTAATGCTGGTAAATCAGGATTAAAGCGCTTGGCTGTTTGTTCGACTGCGGTAAAGTCCATGCTAACATCGACTTGGGAAGTAAAGTTATCAGGCCCTAAAATGGGGACTAAAATTGATTCAATTTTTGTGCGATATTCAGCTTCTTTTTGTTGTACTAATTCGAGTTCTCTACGCGCCCTAGCGGAAACGCCATCTTGGCTCCCAGAGTTAAGCAAACGACCATTTGAATCAGTGACGGTAACACGCGATGGTTCTAACCCTTGCACGGCTGAGGCAACAATATCAACAATGGCATCCACCTCTCCTTGGCCTAAACCGCCACGACGGGTATTGATAACCACGGTTGCGCTAGGTTGGGAAGTATTACGGGCAAAGACGTTTTCTTTGGGAAGTGCGAGAATCACTTTTGCGCGACTGACACTTTGTAGCTGCTCAATAGCGCGGGCAAGGTTTTCTTCTTGGCTGTGTTTAAGACGCGCTTGTTCCATCCTTTGGCTGACACCAAAACCACTGTCTTGGGTTAAAAAATCTTTACTTGTAGTGCCACCGTCAATCCCTGCTCGGCTTAACATCAGTTTGACTTCTTGATATTTATCCTCAGGTACTTTAATAACATCAACCTCGATCTGATACTTGATCTTATTCTTATCCAAGACATCGAGTACTTGTACCATTTCCTGAGTTTCCATTTTTCCTAATGGACGATACTCAGGTTCCTGAGCCCATAACATCACAAAAACGGCTAGGGCTAAGCAGATTGCCAACGCAAGGATCATGGTAATTTGGCGCATCATATCGACACCGCCAAGGCTCCCCATCACACCTGACTTATGTTCTTCTTGGACACCTTGGTCTGCTAAATCGGAATTAGACCCGACAATCATTTCTGTGCTCACGATTCGTACCTGCTGATTGGGTTATTCTCGGGCCTAAACAGGCATACTCATTATTTCTTTATAAGCTTCGACAAGTTTATTACGCACTTGTACCGTCGCTTCAAATGCCACACTGGCTTTCTCTCGAGCAATCACAGTATCCGACAAGCTCACTGTCGAGTCACCCATCTCTAATCGCGTTGCCAAGTTTGATGACGTTGATTGTAAGCCGCTGACATTGCCAACAGCCTGCGAGAGTAGCTGACCGAAATCGGCACCACTGGTGTTATTTACCTGCTGCATGATATTCGGAGAGATACCGAAAGACGGTGTTATTTCACCTTTGAGTGACTGCATTTCTTGCAGAAATGTATTTGCGCCTATTTGCATGCTGAGCTCCCAGTCGTCGAATTCTTGACGATCAAAATATCGATAATGAGGAATATGCAAAATAATGGCCAAGTTTAAAACTAGCCATTTAAAATAGACAAATAAGGGATGCTAAAAAGCATTGGAAGATTAACTCACTGTGGAAATCAGCAAGATACAAATGCACCTTAATCCTAAAAGGCATTAAAGTGCATTTGCTAACATGCATTTTTACTGAAGCTAACAGGGTAATTGAATCCCCATATCTCGCATACGAGCCATTTTATATCGTAAGGTTCGAGCACTGATCCCCAGTTTTTCAGCCACAAGTTTTCGGCTACCCTGACACTGGGCTAAGGTTTCTAAAATAATCACATGTTCCTGTGCTTTGAGCTCTTCACCTAACCCTTCTGGCTCAGACGCTGACACTTCAGATTCATCATTTATCAACGCACCCTGCACATCAATAATAATATCATTGGCGGTAATCACAGAACCTGTCCGTAAAATCAAGGCTCTTTGGACAATATTATCTAGCTCTCGCACGTTTCCTGGCCAGCGATGGCTAAGCAAACGCCGGCATGCTTGTTCATCGAATTCAGGTGTAGCGCCGATATTGAGAGCTTTTGCATGCTTAGCCAATAAATGGCGAGCAAGCGGTAAGATATCCGCAGGCCTTTGATTCAGTGCAGGCCATGTTAATGGGAATACATTGATACGGTAATAAAGATCTTCCCTAAATCCACCTGCGGCCACTACCGCTTTTAAATCACGATTTGAGGTCGCCAATACACGAACATCGAGCTTAATCGTCTTACGACCACCTAAGCGCTCAACTTCTCGCTCCTGTAACACCCGTAATAGTTTTGCCTGTAAACCTAAATCCATTTCTGATATTTCATCAAGCAGCAAAGTCCCACCTTGTGCTTGCTCAAACTTACCAGGGCATGCTTGGTAAGCACCGGTAAATGCGCCCTTTTCATATCCGAAGAGAGTTGCTTCAAGCATATTTTCAGGAATAGCTGCACAGTTGATGGCAACAAAGGCTTGTTCGGCGCGGCTGCTATGCTGATGAATATAACGAGCGAGTACTTCTTTACCCGAACCACTGGGTCCCATGATCATCACAGAAGCATCGGATGCTGCAACGCGTTGTGCTAGTGATAACAATGCAAGACTTTTCTCATCTGCAACAATAGGTTTATCCGCGTTAGTTTTTAATGGTAAATAGCGAGATACTTGATTTAACAATACTTCTGGCGCAAAGGGTTTGGCTAAATAGTCAACCGCACCTAATTTAATCGCGCTAACGGCACTGCCAATCGTGGCATAGGCCGTCATCAGTAATACAGGCAGTTTTGGGTGATGTTGTTGCAGGTAATTTAGCAAGCCTAAACCGCCAATTCCCTGCATCTGCACATCACTTATCACTAAATCAAATTGATGTTGTTTTAATGCAAGAATGGCATCTTCACCACAAGCCACATCAATACATTCATACTGCGCAAGTAATAAAGTATCGAGTAAGGCTTCCCTTAATGAGGCATCGTCTTCAACTAAGAGTAACTTGGCTTCAGACATGGGGTTTCTCCAAAGGCAATACAACAGCCGATTTTGCGCGAGGAAAAACTAACGAAACAGTACAGCCCTTATTCGGTAGGCAGCGAAGTTGTATTTCTCCGCCATGATTACGCACAACCGATTGCACAACGGCTAATCCAAGTCCTGTCCCTTGAGCTTTGGTGGTGAAAAAAGGTTCCATCACTTTTTGCTGCATCTTCGCATCTAACCCTTTGCCATTATCAATAACCTCTAGCATTAATTGATCCTTTGACTCTGTGGCAAGGATACGGATCTGACTCGCTCCAGCTTCGAGGCTGTTGATGACAAGGTTATTAATTGCAGAACTTAGCGCGCTTGAATTTGCCAGTAATAATCCACTTGATGTATTAGTAAAGGAAAGTTTGCAACCTTGCTGCTCTGCAATTGGATCACAGTTTCCAATCACACTGACCATCACATCATTCAGGGAAACTAACTCGCCAAGCTCATCTTGACGGCCTTTTGCCATCAACAGCATATCGTTAACTTGTCTTTCCAATTCATTAAGTCTATCAACCAATTTCTGTTGAAACTTAGTCTTGGCAGAGTCTGATAATTTAGGGCTTGCTAAGTTCGAGGCATATAACAAGGCCGCAGAGAGTGGCGTACGGACTTGATGGGCCAATGTCGCCACCATCTTACCTAGTGCAGATAACCGCTGCAGATGTGAAATATTTTTTTGTAAAAGACGAGTTTCAGTCAGATCCGTTAATACGATTAACTGACCCGGCTCTGGAGTTAAAGGAGTAATGGCTAATTTGACTCGACGACCATTACGTAAAGACACTTCATGGCCATCATCTTCTTGAGGTGCAAAAGCACTATGAATCACATCAATCCAACGAGCACCACATAGAGAGTGCTCTAGCAATTCCACCGCGACGGGATTCGCGTCAGTGACAATACCATCACCATTTAAAATCACCACGCCAGAGGGCATCGCTTGTAAAATATGTTCCATTCGATTGGACATATTTGCGGCCTCACGCAGTTGGTTCCATTGTTTGCTAGTGTGCTTAAATGTCTCGATTTGCGCTAGTGGGTGGGCTGACATAGTCACTCCGTCAAAAAATTGCTTATGACGCAGTGACTGCAGATTCTATGCCAAATTAAAATTCAATTTTTACATATAAAATCAATAATATAACTAAAAATGCAAAAGACTATTCTTTTGTCATTCCGTATTTCCGCATTTTTTCAACTAAGGTTGTACGGCGAATCCCTAACATTTCAGCCGCTCGAGCAACAACATTATCCTGCAACTCAAGAGCTTGACGTATCATGTCAATTTCAAGCTCTGCCAACAAATCTTTAAGGTTAACGCCTTCAGGAGGTAGCTCATTTGGAAAACGTGTTTCAGGAATTTCAACGGGTTCTTCACTCGAAAAAATGGACGCTAAGGCATCACGCTCCTGTTGTTCTTCACTCATTTCTACGCAGTATTCGGGCACATCAATATGGCGATATTTAACGGGCAGATCGTTAACATCAACCAAACCACCTGGATATAAAATGGTGAGTCGCTCAACTAAGTTAGATAACTCTCGAACGTTGCCAGACCATGCATGTTCCTTTAACGATTCTATTGCGCGTTGGGTAAAGCGCACTTTACCACGTCCCTCATTATATACACGGCTCACCAGTTCCTGTAGCAACAAAGGTACATCGTCTTTACGCTCGCTTAAGGCGGGCATTTCGATAGGGAAAACATTAAGGCGATAGTAAAGATCCTCACGGAATTCATTACCGCTGATCATGCTCTCTAGATCCCTATGGGTAGCCGCGACGACTCGAACATCCACGTTAATCGTCTTAGTTCCACCCACTCGTTCAAAAACTCGCTCTTGCAACACACGTAGCAATTTAACTTGCATCTGTAAGGGCATATCACCGATTTCATCAAGAAACAGTGTGCCACCTTCAGCTAATTCAAAACGTCCTTTACGGGAACAAATGGCCCCTGTAAATGAACCTTTTTCATGACCAAACAGTTCACTTTCAAGTAATTCAGGAGGAATAGCGCCACAGTTAACGGGAATAAAAGGACCATCACGACGTTCAGAAAGATAATGAATATTACGAGCAACGACCTCTTTACCCGTACCAGACTGGCCTAACACCAACACTGTTGCATCAGAAGTTGCAACCTGATTGATCAAGTGTCTTACATGAGCAATACCATCACTACGTCCAACTAAACTTCTAAAAAGCTTAGTTTGATTAGCACTTGTAGGTACTTGAGGACGTTTAACTTGGCCGTAAACTTGGCAAAAGTGCAGCAGTTCCGTTAACTGGGGATAGCTTAAGGGTTCTTCAATTTGTCCAAGCACATTGGATACTTGAAAATCACCTATCTCGCCAAACAATAATATCGGTTGCCACGCGAACTGGGTCGCAAGCAATTTTATTGCATCACTTGGCATGGTATCAGTAAAGAGAACCAAAGCACGATAACGAGTATCTTGGAGATAAGAATTTAATTTTTCGGG
This sequence comes from Shewanella sp. JNE2, assembly GCF_023159115.1. NCBI lineage: Bacteria > Pseudomonadati > Pseudomonadota > Gammaproteobacteria > Alteromonadales > Shewanellaceae > Shewanella > Shewanella sp. JNE2. The sequence goes on from NZ_CP096169.1 coordinate 3,049,760, forward strand.
AGCAATAACATCTATTTGCTCACCTAAAAATTCAAATATGCAACACAGGCGACTTAGGCGCTCTGATGGGGTTCCGACAAGTAAAATTCGTTGATCTGTTTGCATCATTCAGTAGGCCGTAAAGCTCTAATATGTATTAATTTGCATTAATTATTTTATGATTAGTTGCTGTAAAAGCTTAACAAATTCAATGTAACAATCTGTGCCACCATCACTACTGTGATGAATATTGTATTATCAGCAGTCGAGAAGCAAGCCTCAGATGCGCTTTATGCCAATCTGAGTTGATTTTAGTTCATTTATGCCATGATTCTAGCTACAAGAGTCAATTTATTGACATCCACCATAAAAAAAGCGCACTCAGTGCGCTTTTTTTATGGCCCTTGACCCGTCCTAAATTACCTTAACTCGCGTCGGAATGAGAAGACACATTATGCTTATCGACAGGGATAGCATCCCAGCCTTCTTTAAGGGTTTTTAGAATGGCCACAACTTCATCAATGGCTTGAGCATCATTATTAATATTAGCTTCTGACATTCTTCGCAACATATAGTCGTACAGCCTTGTTAGGTTATTCGCGACATCGCCTTCGGCATCCATATTTAGGCTACCATTTAAGCCTGAAACAATACCAATTGCCTTACCCATTAATAGACCCCGTTTAGCAATATCCCCCTGCTCAATCGCACACTTCGCTTGGGCTAAACGCTCTAACGCACCCGCAAATAACATCTGAATAACTCGATGCGGAGAAGCAACACTTAGATCACTTTCCACGGAAACTTTTCGATATGATTGCATTGACCCGCGCATAAATACCTACCTATTTGATTCAATCGCCTTATAAGCTTTAATATGACGCTTAGCATTATTATCAACCTGCACCAGTGCACGGCAATCCTCCATCACCTTCGTTGCTCGCATAATCAAGGTTTGACTTAGATTAAACTGTTCCATTAAAAATGGGTGATTAATGAACTCACTATTAGACACTAAGGTTTTCAAACATACTTCGCGCTGCTCAATAAGACTCTGCAATTCTAATACCAAAAGATAAAAATGTTCATCCACAGGCGCCATTTTATCAATTTTATCTATATTTAACAAAATGTTACTATTAACATCTGTTAGTTGCTGAGTAATATTTTCCAAATGTTCCTCATTAGCTCATTTTAAAGATTCAAGAAAGTCAATATTTCGACTCAATTTACTTGCTTTTCCTCACGACGCCAGGGAGAGAGTCAATACGCGATAGCAACGAACTTGATTGAGAGTTTAGGTTAGCAACAATTAAATCCATCGCATTATACTGCTTGTAAAGGCGATCGCTATAGGCCGCCATTCGCGTATTTAATTGCTCACGACTGTCTGCAATACGTGATAGCTGTTCATCTAATGAACTATCACGGCTCTCGATAACGCCGCCTGATTTAATGTAAGTATCAACTAGGCCTGACATCTTAGCCGCAAGACCTGTTTCTTCCGTTGCAAACAACTCAGCAATGACCCCTTTATCACTCTCGATTGACTTGGTCAATTTAGCAGAATCAATTTCTAATAAACCTTCTCTGGTGGTTTTTACACCAAAGTTTGCCAGCATCTGTGTTCCATCTGAAGTCGCAACCCCTCCAGATAATATGCCGCGCAGTTGACTCTGAATACCACGAGGCAAACTATCACCTTGTAATATGCCTGCTTTTTTGGTGTCGGCGTCATATCCAGTAAGATCTTGTATTGTCTTCATCAAATTATTGTAAGATTCGACAAAACCTTCAATCGCCGTTTTAGTTTTTGTGGTGTCTTTACTCACCGTTAGCGTAGTCGTTTTAGCCATATCTGCGGCGGTTAATGTTAACGATACACCCGTGATTGCCTCATTTAAACTATTAGATTGCGATACGACTTTTACGCCATCAATATGCACTATCGCATTTTTTGCAGGTGTTAGTTCAGTCATGGTAAAAGTCTCTGATAACCCCGTACCTACACCAGCATCAGTAGCCGTCACCGATATCAGATTGTCTTCACCCGTTTTTTTAGAGCCCAACACAAGCTGAGGACCTAATTCACCATTAACAATAGTTGCTGTTACATCAGTGTTATCGTCTGCACTATTAATTTTTTTCATAATATCTGTGAGTGTATCGGTTGCACTCACATCAATATTAAAAGCTGTACCACTGCCGAGGCTAATTGAAAGTGAGCCTTCACCAATTGGCGATGTTGCATCAGTGGCAACAGCAGAGCCAATCTTTTGGCTCTGTGCTAATTGCTCCACTTTTACTTGATAACTGCCTGATACTGCTGTTTTATCGACTGTGGCAGAAAGATAATCCCTAGTCGAGGTTGCGACTTTTTGGCTACCAAAGGTTTCGCTCTTAGTTAATGTTTTTAGCTTATCGTTAAATTCAGACATAGCACTTTTAAGCGCACCAATACCCGAAATTTGCGCATTAAGCTTACCTTCGCTCACATTAAATTTAGCAACTTTACCCGCACTCTCGGCATTAACCAATGCCGTCACTATGCCAGTAATATCCATGCCAGAACCAATACCAACCGATGTTAAGCCCATATCAACCTCCATACTCTCTATTGCTAACGTCAGATGAATAGCACACTAGACTTCTGTTTTCATCAAAAGACCTGTGACTTCATTTAACTTTTTAGCGATTTCCAAAGCCTCTTCATTAGGAATTTGCCTAATAAGCTCACCAGTGGAAACATCAATAACTTTTACGACTTGCATACCTGAATCTTCATCAATATTAAAGGCTAAGCCTTTTTGAATAACATTCATACTGACTGCAATATCATCAACTGCATGTTGTAATTCTTCAGCATCCGCTTTTGTTACTTGATTCACTTTTTCAACACTGCGCGTGGCAGCACTCACAGATGGAATATCATCAGACGAAATAACTGACTCAACATTATCTGCTTGTTTGTCTCGTTGTGTCGATAAGCTATCCTTACGCAGCGCTGGATTCAACGTATTTGCGATAGTCACATCCATGGTTCACCTCTGTCATTTAAGGATAGCAAATAGCATACCAAACCTATATTGCTCAGATATTAAGCTATCCGCTTTATTTGCACTATTACTTTAATTTCAACTCTATAGCAAATCAAAGCATCATTTAAAAATGTAAAGGGAGAATCGTTGCCGACTCTCCCTCTCATTCCAGTCACTTAACTATCTTGCTCTATTATAGAAGAGACAAGGCTGTTTGTGGGATTTGATTCGCTTGAGCCAGCATCGCAGATGAAGTTTGCGAGAGAATCTGCTGCTTAGTGAGCTGTGCGGTTTCTTTTGCAAAATCTACATCTTGAATACGGCTGCGCGCATCAGATACGTTAGACTGAATATTATTTAAGTTGTTGATGGTAAAATTCATGCGGTTTTGTACTGCACCTAAGTCTGCACGTTGTGAGTCTATACTCGCAATAGCCGCATCAATAACAGAAACTGCATCTTGCGCACCTTTGGCTGTCCCAATATCTATTGCATTAACACTGTCAAGTGTAGAGCCTGTAATTGCTGTAGTTAAACCAACAGTAACATCTGCTGCTGTCGTGCTAAATTCTTTAAGGGATGTTAACTGGACAGTACCAGATATTTTAGTCGAGTCAGTAGCAGCCCCACCAGTAAGAGTTATCGCTGCTCCGCTGTCAACACCTTTGGCATCTACAGCTGTCAGGTTAACTGTCTTAACTGTACCTGAGTTGTTAAAATCGTCAATTTTAATGTCATCACCAGATTCATCCACCATGTGCAATGCACCTGCATCATCAATAGACGCTTTTACACCTGTAGTGTCTGACTTCTCATTAATCGCCGCGGCTAAACCTTTTAAATCGGCCTTATCTGTAATCGCGGTTGAAATTGAGGTTCCATTTAATTTAAATGAAACCTGACCTGGATCTCCTAAAGTATCCATTTTAAGTTCAGTACGTGCCGTTGCCTTAACGTCAGTGTCAGCTGTAACTCCATTAACTTGAGCGGCTATAGCCTTAGCTGTAGCGCCAGCGGCAACAGTTACACTTTTACTTACGGTGCCATTGATAGCCAATGCACCACCCGCAACGCCGTTTGCTCCGGTTGAATCCGCTGCTGCGCCAATCCCGCGACCTAGACCTGCAGTGTTACCTTTTAGCATTTGTGTGTTGTTGCCAATGGTTTTGGCTGACAAGTTAGAAAGTGAAATATCAATAGTTTCATTGGCACTGGCACCAACTTGAAAAGATTGGGTACCATAATTACCATTCAGTAACTTTTGACCACCAAAAGAAGTTGTTTCTGAAATACGAGTTAACTCAGCCTGTAATGATGTAATTTCTTTTTGCATTGACTTACGGTCATCAGCAGAGTTAGAACCGTTGGCAGACTGTAAAGACAAGTCACGCATGCGTTGTAAAATATTGGTTGACTCACCCATTGCACCTTCAGCCGTTTGTGCAATAGAGATACCATCGTTAGCGTTACGTGTTGCAACACCGATACCGTTAATTTGACTGGTTAAACGGTTAGAAATCTGTAGACCTGCCGCATCATCTTTAGCGCTGTTAATTCGCATACCGGAGGCTAAACGCTCCATAGACGTCTTAAGGCTATTACCAGCACTATTTAAGTTATTTTGTGCTTTCATTGATGTGACGTTAGTGTTTACTGAAATTGCCATGATTATTGTCCTCTACCTAACTTGAATAGTGCCTGTCAGTACTGTCAGGCGAGATTTATTTTCTACATACAATGTAACGGCAGGCGCAAAAAAAGCTTTAGGAAAAATTTTGCTCAAAACTAAAAAATATTTGAGCCAAAATTAATCTTTAAAAAACAATAGGTAGGGTTTTAAATAATAGAAAAAGCAGACCGAAGTCTGCTTTTGGGATATTCAATCTTGGATTACATCGGGTTAAAAATAGGTAAACACACAATCTTAACCCAATAATGACAATGCAGTTTGTGGGATTTGATTCGCTTGAGCCAACATTGCAGATGATGTTTGCGACAGAATTTGCTGCTTAGTTAACTCTGCGGTTTCTTTCGCGAAATCCACATCTTGAATGCGGCTTTTAGCATCTGACACATTTGACTGAATGTTATTTAAATTATTAATAGTAAAACTCATTCTATTTTGAACTGCACCTAAATCGGCGCGCTGCGCATCAATACTGGCAATTGCAGAGTCAATAACAGAAATTGCATCCTGAGCACCATTTGAGGTACTAATATCAATGGCGTTAACACTATCTAGCGTAGAGCCTGTAATAGTAGCAGCTGGAGTAATAGTCGTATCAGCAGATGTGGTACTAAAGGCTTTAAGTGACGACAATTCTATTGTACCGCCCACTGTAGTTGAGTCAGTGCCGCCACCTGTTAATGTAATAGCTGTATTGTTATTACCCTTACCATCAATAGGCGTCAGACTGACTGTTTTTATCGTCCCTGTGTTATCAAAATCTTCAATTTTGATATCCGCACCCGTTTCATCAATCATGTGTAAGCCACCAGCATCATCCACTGTTGCTTTAACACCTGTTACTGTGGACTTTTCATTGATGACTTTAGCCAGAGCATTAAGATCGGTTTTATCTGAAATCGCTGTAGAAATCGCGGTGCCATTTAATTTAAATGATACTTGTCCTGGATCGCCTAAAGCAGTAAGTTTTAATTCAGTACGGGCAGTGGCCTTTACATCTGTGTCACTAGTTTTTGCATTAATATTTTGTGCTATTGTCTTAGCTGAGTCACCAGCAGCGATAGTCACGTCTTTACTTAATGTACCGCTAATAGTTAGTGTGCCCCCAGCAACACCGTTAGCAGGTGCAGTTGCAGCTGCTGCAGTGGCAAAACCAAGCCCCGCCGAGGCGCCTTCTAATAATTGACCTTGGGTACCAATTTCTTTAGCACCTAAGTTACTTAATGTAATAGATACTGTTTCATTGGCATTCGCACCAATCTGAAATGACTGAGTACCATATTTACCATTGAGGAGTTTTTGTCCACCGAAAGAGGTTGTATCTGCGATACGAGTTAACTCTGACTGCAACGCTGTCAACTCTTTTTGCATCGACTTTCTGTCTTCTGCAGAGTTTGAGCCGTTAGCAGCTTGGAGGGACAAATCACGCATACGTTGTAAAATATTGGTGGACTCCCCCATTGCACCTTCGGCAGTTTGGGCAATAGAAATACCATCGTTGGCATTACGAACTGCCACACCAATACCATTAATCTGACTAGTAAGACGGTTAGCAATCTGTAGCCCTGCTGCATCATCTTTAGCGCTATTAATCCGGAGACCTGACGATAAACGTTCCATTGACATTGAAAGTTTATTGTTGGCACCATTTAAATTATTTTGTGCCTTCATCGATGTGACGTTGGTGTTTACTGAAATAGCCATAATACATTCCTCTTCTAAGTTGGGAGCCAAGACGTGGAAGCCTGGCTAAATCTTGTTGCTATAAATCTGCTGCAACTTTACTTAACTTGCTTAACCTTTCGACATTCACGCCTTCTATCATTGAAGGCTGCCTTACCTATTAACAGAACGAATTCTGTTTTAGATGTAATCAAACAAAGAAACGGATCCCACTTTACTAAACACACTGGCAACGGCATTGAGGGCGAGTTGTTGCTTCTCAAATTCAGTTATCGCAGTGGCATAATCAAGGTCTTCCAATTTGGATAACGCTGATGCGTTGATCAATTTCTCGTCAGTATGCTTGTCAGTGTATTTTTCCAGTGTCTTTAAACTGTTTCCTGCTAAGCCTTGTTGCTGACTAATTTGTTTGACACCACTCTCAATATTATTCAATAACTGTGCCAACTCAGATTGGCCTGCTGGAGTTTGTATTTGGTCGGCATTTCCAAGTAGTTTTATCGCTTGGCTAAACGTATCAAAAATGCTGATTTCAGATTCTTCATTTAAAATAAAACTGTCACCAATCTTAGGCTCGCCAGTAATCTTTAACTCGACACCATCAAAAGTAACGGGAACAGTTGGATCGAAAGGGGCTGCAGGAGTAATAATATTGGGTGGAAGGGCGTTATCGGTCACTTCAACATTCACGCCACCAACACCATCGTCTAAAAAAGAAACGGTATAGCCAGACAGCGAAGGCGTTGCATTGGCTATTTTGGCGCTGGAAACACTAAAGTCTCCTTGTTGGGATGGCAAATATTTGACGCTATAATCACCCATCGCATTAGGTGATTTGGTAAATGCGGTATCTCCAGGCACATTTGTATTAAGTTGAACACCTGAAGCAATAATACTGGTACGAACACCAGAGTCACCTTGGTATACAATTTGTCCATTAGTATCAAACTGGAAAGGAAGCTTATCAGTATGGTTCCCCGCAAAAAGATAGTTACCTGATTCATCCTTGGTATTGGCAATAGCGAGTAATTGATCAAGGCTTTTTTGTAATTCATCGGCAATTGTTTGCCGCTCTGTCGAAGTCATACTGCCGTTAGAACCTCGTAGTATCATGTCTTTCATGCTGGATACTAACTTATCAGCTTGACCTAACTGACTTTCGGTATGCTGCAAATGATTAGTCGCGTAGTCAATATTCTTCATAAATTGATCGACTAAGGCATTGCGTTGATTCAGGTTATCGATACCTAGCGCCGCGACAGGATCATCACCTGCAGTATTGACTTTTTTGCCGCTACTGAGCTGTTCGAGGATCTTGCTAGTTGCCGTTTGCTTTTGCAGTACACTCGTAATGCTTTGATTAAAGATCTGCGCGGATGATAGTCGCATGATTAAATCTCCTAACGCACTGAAGTTAATAGGGTGTCAAAAATTTGTTGTGCCGTAGTCATGATACGAGCAGAGGCTTGATAAGCCTGTTGAAAACGCATTAAATTGGCGGCTTCTTCATCTAAGTTGACGCCCGATTCGCTTTCTACTCTGGCATAGGCTTGTTGGTAAATAGCCTCTGCAGACCCTACACGCACTTCGGCCGCTTTTGTCTTACTGCCTATGTCAATTTTTGTATTTTCAAATACATCCGCTAAGGTTGACTTCCCCCCATTCATCACTTTACTTTCACTCAATTTGGCCATAGCAACGGCGTTAGAGTTGTCGCCTTCAGCAAAGGCTAGGTTAAAGGTAAATCTGTCATTACTGGCGGCTGCGGTACTATCAACTTCAAAGGTAAAACCAAAGGCACTGATACTTGGGGGAGTATAAGGAGCTGCAGCGCCAAGGGAGGTTCCGGAGGCATCAAATGCTTCATAGGTTGGAGGTATCGCGGTGGTATCAAGCTGGATCGTCAATTCACTGCCAGTAATAGGAAAATTGGCTGCACTGCGATTCGTAATTTGCGTCAACTTAACTTGGGTATTACCTGAGTTCGCGGCGTCAGCAGTTATTTTTGGCGAAGCGGCGGCAATACCTTTAGGATCCGTCATTTCAACCGTAATACCATTAGCTGCGCCAGCAGTTGGTCGAATAGCGAATCTATCACCAGAAGCCATTGCCCCAGCTTTAATATTAATAGAAAATCCTGCACCGCCTTCTAAGGTCGAGCCATTTAACGTCAATGGTGTAATTACCCCTGTTTCTGTATCCCTTAGTTCATAGGAGGCCGGCGCAGTAAAAGATAACTCATATGAGCCACCCGTTAATAAACGAGTATCATCAATATTCACGCCTAAGGTTGCGTTACCAGTATTGTTTGAATAGCCACCAACACGACCCAATGACATTAAAGGATCATTAATATCTCTAAAGATATTAGCTCCCACTTGGCCATTTAGATCTAATCCTTGTTGCTGCATTTTGTTGAAGTTATCAGCAATCCCCAGGGCCAACTGATCGAGCTCGTGGCTTGCAGGAATTAACGTTTGATCTCGGTATTCAAACAGCGCACCTAATTGCCCACCTAATTTGCTCGGATCGGCAGAGACACTTTGCGAACCAATACTTGACATCAATTGCAACTCATTGGGGAATGGATTACCGGTTTTAGTATCCATCGTCATGGCAATCTCACCAGAGACCAACATCACTGAGCCGCCCAACATAATACTTTTCGCACCATTATCTTGAGGAATAACATTCACTTGAGCATATTGGCTTAGCTCCTGAACGAGTGCATCTTGCTTATCAAGTAAGATGGCGTCTTGATTTGGCGATTTCATCAGCTCGAGATTTAAATTAGCCAACTCCTTACTAATCTCATTGATACGCTTAGTCATCCCAGTGATCTGATCATTGGTTTGCGTCAGTTGGCCATTTAAGCTCGATTGCATCTGATTCAAGCTATTAGCCAATTGTTTAGCATCGTTTAGAGTTGAACTACGAATACCTAAGTCAGCGGGTAAATCCGCGAGACTGTTTAATCCAGTAAACAGAGAATTTAAACTCTGAGGAACCATTTTACCGATTTGAGAAAACAGTTGATCGAGCTCACTGAGTTTGCCGTAGCTTGCTTCTGCGCCACTTAAGGTTGTTTGCCCAATGCGTAATTCTCTTGCCGCATAATCATTGTAGATACGCTTTACGTCATCAACGTAAGTCCCTGTACCATAAAAACTATTACCAAAGCGTTGCGACTCCAGCGTTGATTGAGTTGCCACTTGTCTGTGATAGCCTGCGGTATTCGCGTTAGCAATGTTATTACTGGTTACCCCTAGCTGCGATTGAGAGGCAAGCACACCAGTACGTGCAATATTTAATAGGTCAATCGCCATTAGCCGACACTCCTCAGAACGAATATCCTATGAAGATTTATCATTTGTCTTCTCCTGGCAGTATCGACTTAAGCTCTTGGCTTATGGTCTGCATCACTTTAATGACTTTCTCAGCATATTTAGGATCAGTGGCATAGCCCGCATCCTGCAATGCACGAATAAATTGGGTTGGTGAAGCGGCGACTTTTGTAGCACCTTGATAACGCTCACCTTCAGCAATAAAGGTGACAAAATCATTGAAACTGTGCTCAAAGTCGGTGTAAACACGAAAATCGGCTTTCTGTCTCACGGCAATACCCTGTTCAAATTCCAAGGTACTCACGTTAGCTTTATCGCCAAGCCAACGGCGATCAGCTTTAATATTGAATAAGTTGTGACTAGGCGCACCATTACTGCCACGTACTATTTTTTGTCCCCAACCAGTTTCGAGTGCAGATTGCGCAAGTAGCACTTCTGGTTTCGTACCTAAAGCCTTAGCCGCTTTTTCAGCATGGGGATACAAGGTCGCCAAAAACTCCTCTCGACTACCAAATTTGAGCGTCTTTTGAGTTTCTTTAAATGCCACAGTCGGCAAAATCTGGCCACTGATGACGGGCTCAATCGGCGATAATGGTTGCTCTGACCACGCAGGTTTGGGCGTATTTATCGCGAGTGAAGGTATTGGAGTGTCGATATCCAATGATGATGTCACAGCCTCGGGTCTATCGGACTCAAATGTTGGACGAGCGATATAAGTAGGGATCTGTGTTGAAGTACTCACAGGTGGTGTTGAAGCATCAAGTACATCTTGGGTTGATGTATTTTGTGCAGGAGCTGTGAATGCTTTATCACCTCGCTGTAGTTTTTCACCACCATCATTACGTAATACTGAGGCTGGTGTAAGCTGGCTAGATTCAGGCGAGAGCTGCTGCACCATCATGTCAGCCAGTCCTAATACTCCTTTATCTGACAAATCCACAGACAATTGTTGATCACGCATTTGTTCATAAAACTTAGTGTATTGGCTATTGAGGGGACTATCCGATTCAAATACCGCATTAGCATCGCGCATGCTTTTCATCAACATTTGCACGAAAATACCTTCAAATTGTTGGGCAACTTGTTTTAAAGTGCCCTTCTCATCTTTCTGTGCCTGAGCGCGAAGTGAATCTAAGCCTCCCAGGTCAAGAAAATGTGATGAACTTGAAAGCTTTTCCATAGTTTTCCCGACAGAAATTAGATGATGATAAGCTCACCATGCAAAGCACCTGCCACTTTTAACGCTTCTAGGATAGCAAGTACATCTGAAGGGGCCGCACCCACTAAGTTGACGGCTCTAACTAACTCGTCCAAAGTGGTTCCTGGGCTAAACATAAACATACGGCGATCGCTTTCACTGACACCTATTGTGGTGTCAGCCGTCACAACCGTTTCACCATTAGCCAATGCATTAGGTTGAGATACCTGCGTTGCTTCTGCAATGGTTACGGTTAAACCACCATGGGTTATTGCCGCAGGCAGTAATTTTACGTTTTGTCCGACAACAATCGTTCCTGTACGTGAGTTAACAATCACCTTGGCTGATTCTTCTGCTGGAATAACATCCAAATTTTCGAGGGTTGCAAGAAAGGATACCCGCTGTGAGACATCTCTTGGGGCACTGACTTGTACTGATGTTGCATCTAATGGACGCGCCATATCAGGCCCAAGTAAATCATTAATGGCATCAGCCATTCGTTGAGCGGTTGAAAAATCGGCACGGCGCAGGTTAAACGTCAAATAATCGCCACTTGAAAATGGCGTTGCTACACTACGCTCGACTATTGCACCATTTGGAATACGGCCTACTGTAGGCGTATTTTGAATAACTTTAGAACCATCCAAACCTTCTGCACTAAAACCACTCACCACTAAACTCCCTTGGGCAATGGCGTATACATTACCATCGACCCCTTTGAGAAACGTTTGCAATAGCGTGCCACCACGCAAACTTTTAGCCTCACCTAAACTCGACACAGTAACGTCTAATTCTTGCCCTGGTTTTATAAACGCTGGCATATCAGCGTGCACAGCCACTACAGCTACGTTTTTGATTTTAGGTCTAAAATTATCAGGTAAATTGATCCCGAAATTTTTTAGCATCGTTGTGAAGGTTTGCTCGGTGTAATTGGTTTTCTCACCAGTACCAGGCAAACCAACGACCAAACCATAACCAATTAATTGGTTACTGCGAACACCTTGAACATTGGCAATATCTTTGATTCTCTCTGCCTGACTAGGTAGAGAGAATATCAGTATGGCAAGTGCGATAATCCGTTTAAATCTCATGATTTGACTCCTCAGAAAGGCCACCAATCGCTCATAAAGAACTGGCTCAACCAACCGACTTTTTGAGCATCTGCAAAGGTGCCTGTGCCACTGTATTGGATACGGGCATTAGCCATACGTGTTGAATCTATTGTGTTATCAGGCTTGATGTCCTGTGAACGGACAATACCTGTAACGCGAATAAACTCATCACCATTATTAATAGAAATCCACTTCTCACCACGCACTACTAAGTTACCGTTATTAAGTACTTGCATGATATTGGCGGAGATACTGCCATCAAGGCTGTTACTTTGATCAGCATCGGACTCGCGTTTAGTATTCATACTGTCTTTGTAACGCAAATCTAAAGGTACGCCGGCGACAGAGATATTGCTTCCAGCGGCATAGATAGGATCTAAACTCATATCAGATCCTTTCTTGATCTGATTGCCCGCACTCTTTTTCGCCTGAGTCGCTTCCTTTAAGACGATGGTGATAATGTCACCCACTTTGTGGGCTCGAATATCAGAATACAAACTCGCCGCTTGACTATCCTGATAAATAGAGCCCGTTGCGGCAATTTTTGTCGGGGGAGCTTCTGGATAAACGGGTGCATAAAAAGGATCGTCAGCAATCGGCTTTTTTTGTGTCGAGCTGCAAGCACTCAGCAGAAGGGCTGCGGCCAATATGAAATATCTAGCCATGATATGTGCCTCTATAGGTTCTGATTCACATACGCCAACATTTGATCTACCGCTGAAATCACTTTGGAGTTCATCTCATAGATACGCTGGCTTTCGATAAGATTAACAAGCTCTTCAGTCACATTGACGTTGGAGGTTTCTAGTGCTCCCTGCCGAATAGCTCCCATCCCATCCAATGAAGCGGTGCCTTGAATAGGCGTACCACTCGCCCCGGTTTCTGTGTATAGGTTTTGGCCCATAGGATCGAGACCTGATGGGTTAATAAAATCCGTCATACTGAGCTGACCAACCACTTGGTTTTCGGCGGCTCCTGCCGTTTTTACTGACACTTCACCTTCTGCAGAAACGGTAATACTGGTTGCATCTTCAGGAATCGTAATCGCAGGTTGCAGTACATAACCTGATCCTGGCGTTACAATTTGCCCTGTATCATCTAATGTAAATTGACCATTACGGGTATAGGCAGTGGTACCGTCGGGTAGCTGTATCTCAAAAAAACCAGGTCCCTCAATCATCAAATCCAATGAGTTATCCGTTGTTAACATATTGCCTTGGGTAAACATTTTTTGTGTGGCGACCACTTTTGTACCCGCACCAATGTTTAATCCATTGGGTAACTTAGTGTTTGATGCACTAATCCCTCCCGCTTGGTTAACAGTTTGATATAACAAATCTTCAAATACCGCTCGACTCTTCTTGTAACCAACAGTACTGGCGTTGGCAACGTTGTTTGAGATCACCGCAATATCTGTTTGCTGCGCGTCTAAGCCAGTTTTACTAATCCATAACGCCGGATGCATAATCTATCTCCTAACTAATACGCATTAATGAAGATGAAGCACGGTCAATTTCTTCCGCGGTTTTCATCATCTTGACTTGCATTTCAAACTGACGTTGTAATTCAATCAAAGACACCATCTCATCGACTGGATTGACGTTACTGCCTTCTACTGCACCACTTTCCACGGCGACATTAGGGTCTGCTGGAGCATCGTTACCTGACACAAGTCTGAATAAACCATCTTCGCCACGCATCATCTGGGCATTACCAGGATTGACCAGTTTAAGTCTGCCAACCTCTTCGATAACCTCTGCGGTAGCACCTTGAGGACGAACAGAAATAATCCCATCCTGGGAAATAGTCACTTTATCTATGGGTAACGGCAGTACAATTGGCCCGGCATCTCCCATCACCGGATTACCTCGGTCGTTATGCAAGAGACCTGTCGCATCAAAACTCAAGCTGCCAGAGCGGGTATAAGCCTCTGCCCCATCTTTTGCCTGCACAGCAAACCAACCATCGCCCTTAATGGCAACGTCAAGATCTCGTCCTGTCGTCTTAATTGGGCCTGAACGAAAATTAGCAGACGGAGTTTCGATCATGGCAAACACCCGTGTTGGTAATCCTTCTCCAAAGGCTTGCATTGATCTTGCCTGCGCCATATCAGACTTAAAGCCATCGGTATTCGCATTGGCTAAGTTATTGCCTCGTAAGGCCAACTCATGCATATTTTGCTTAGCCCCACTCATGGAGATATATAGGAATTTGTCCACAGACTGCTCCGTCAAATTTTCTACCTGACAATAGCAAAGCAAGCATCATGCCAACAAAATAAGCATCTAACTTATTGATTAACTGAGAATAGGAGAAAGAATAGCGAAGGAGTACAGTAAAGAGGCTAAGTGTTGCCGCAGGCGGCAACACTTAAAATAAGGTCAAAACTAGCGGATCTGCAGCACGGTTTGTTGCAAGGTGTTATTAACTTCCAAAGTACGTGAGTTCGCTTGGAAGTTACGCTGCGCAGAAATCAAATCCACCAACTCGGTCGTCAAATCAATATTCGATTGCTCTAACGCAGAAGAACTGAGACTACCAAATGTGCCACTATTTGCTTCACCCGCTAATGCGGGACCCGAATTTAGACTCGCCTTCCAAGAGGTATTACCCACTTGAGTCAATCCTTGTTCATTAGCAAAACGCACCAAAGCAACACGCGCTAAAGGCACGGTCGAACCATTTGAGTAGCTAGCGGTGATTAAACCATCAGCACCAATTTCAACATTGGTTAAACGGCCCACAGTCGTACCATCTTGGGTCAATTCAGTGGCAGCAAAGGGAGCCGAATACTGGGTCGGTGCATTAAATTTTACTGTCAAACTTTGAGTGCCATCCGCACCTGGGCCTAGAACACCAGCACCACCAACACCAAGTGTTTCTGTGGTTACGATGGCTGGATCACTTCCCGTATAAACCCCGACAGAGTTAAACTTCAATACCGATCCACGCCATCCACCAGCCGTTTCCGCTGTACCGGTTGAGTCAGGAACCCCATCACCATCTGTATCAGTTTGGTAAGTACCAGCAGCGCCAGCGACATCAACTTGTTTACCATCAACAGCATAGTAAGCGACCCAATTGTTTTCGCCGTTGTGCGCCCCATTAGTGGGCTTAACAAAATAAGTGGTCATGATATGTGGCTCACCCAATGAGTCATAAATCGTCATTGAGGTGACACTGGTATACGTTTTAGGATCTGTCGGATCGAACGCAGCGGGATCGAGTGACCCCTCTTTAGCATTTAAATTCATCTGAAAACTGACATTCTCAGTCTTTACTGGGCTACCTGCGGTATCGGGGATTTGAACAGGTTTAGCAGTCGTTAAACTGACAGACGTTGAGTTCCCTTCTTTATCAACGGGAAAGGTTTGCAAGTAGTTACCAGATGAGTCAACCATATAGTTACTCGCATCAACTTTAAATGCACCAGCCCGAGTATAGGAAAAATCTAATGTGCCAAGCTCTGAAGATGTGACAAAAAAACCACCACCTTTAATCGCCAAATCCAGAGAGTTATTCGTTAACTGTAAACTTCCTTGATGGAATTGCTGAGCCACTTGACTCGTTGCAACACCGCCACCAACGGCCGTTTTAGAATTAGAGAAAATTGAATTAGCGTACACATCCGCAAATTCGGCACGTGACTCTTTAAAACCAATAGTATTTGCGTTAGCAATGTTGTTCGCAGTCGTATTTAAATCTTTCTGCGCCGCCGAAATGCCACTCAATGCAATGTTAAACGACATAATTCACCTCTACATTTGACTCAATTCAATTGTGGACGAGTAGCGTCCATTTTAGATACTGGCAATATTAAGTTTCGGACACTGACAACACATCAGAAAGTTTAAAGGCCATACCACCACGTAGGTTTAAAATTGCACCAGTACTTGCGGTACCTAAAGAAACGCTACTGACATGTGCATAGGTGGATACAGCTAACTGTTGGGATTTACCGTCAACTAACCCACTGGCTTTAATCGAATAGTTACCTGTGACAACAGGCTGACCATTCTTATCTAATCCATCCCAATTGACGTCGATATTACCGCCTTTACTACCATCAACATTAAATGTGGTAATCACTTGTCCTTTTTCATCCTCAACCCGCACATTGATCACTGGAATTTTTTCCGTTGTACTAATCACCCCTTTCATCGAAGGATTTTCACTAGAAACGTATCCAGTATCAGTGGGAAGTAGCACTTTTCGTCCGACAAGCCCCGATGCTTGTAACGCTTGGCTCGATGTCATTACGCTATTTAGATTAACAATTTCTTTATTAAGCTTAGAGATGCCATCTACCGTAGAGAAAGAAGCCATTTGAGCAATCATCTGGTCATTATCCACAGGCTTAAATGGATCTTGCATGGATAATTGTTGACTTAATAACGAGAAAAAATCTTCTTGTGTCAACTGCTGACTTTTCGCTTCAGGCACGATTGACTCTGTTGGTAAACGAAGACTATCCAAAAAAGGATTTCCCGTTGTCGAGTTCGTTGTTACAGCACCTGATTGACTCTTAGTTTGAGTCGTTTGCGTTGACGCTTGATTAACTTGATTAATGAGGCTCACAGCTTACCTCCTAAATAACCCATGTTATTTACCCATCCCAAGTGTTTGTTGCAGCATTGATTTTGCGGCTTCAGCGACTTGAACATTCATTTGATATGAGCGAGAGGCAGAAATCATATCTGCCATTTCTTCCATGACATTTACATTCGGTTTATAAATAAAGCCATCGGCATCCGCCATAGGATGATCTGGTGAATACTCTTTGAGTAAGGGTTTATCACTTTCTACTATCCCCCTTACCGTTACCCCTTGAGAGGTTTGCTGTTGGCTCTGTGCTTTAGCCATTTCAGCTTCAAAAATAGGATGACGAGAACGGTAAGTTTTATCGATACTGCTTGAAACTGAGTCAGCATTTGCAATATTACTGGCCGTAGTGTTAAGCCTTACCGATTGTGCTGACATTCCAGAGCCAGCGACATCAAAAATGCTAAATAAACTCATGATTAATCACCTCTTAGTGCTTTTTTCATGCCACTAAACTTACTATCCAAAAACCCCAGTGACATTTGATATTCGAGGGCATTTTGCATAAAGGCAGATTGTTCCTGTTGAATATCAACAGTATTACCATCACCAGTATCAGGTTGATTTGGAACACGAAATTTAACATATTGGCCCGTTAATTCCGCTAAACCAAAGTGCCGTTCATGATCTGTGATATCGAGATGATTACGCTGTTGCTGTTGGCTACGAGCGGCTTGCATCGCAGCAGAGAAATCGACATCACGGGCTTTATAATGTGGCGTATCGGCATTTGCGATATTACTTGAAATCACTTCAGCCCGTTCAGCACGTATGCCTAAAGTGTATTGATGCACACCCAATGCATTATCGAAATTGATCGCCATAAAATTGCCTCCATAGTGTCACTCGCAGGAATAAAGCAATTCATGTGCCAAAAAGAAGATAATAGTGGTAAACAGTGGTGGCAGGTAAAAATAGCGGCAAAAAATTACCGACATAAGTCGGTAATTTTCAATTAAATAAGCTAGTTAAGTCTTTTTCTGATAATAAATCCCAGGATTACAACGCACCATATCAAACTCATCGGTTAAGCCTGCAATCGATTCTGAAGCCCCTAAAAACAAAATCCCTTTTGGATTAAGAGCGGCAGCAAATTGCCGCAAAATTTTGGCTTTTGCCTCTGGCGCAAAGTAAATTAGCACGTTACGGCAAAAAATAATGTCAAATTTACCTAGCAAAGTATAACTTTCAAGCAGGTTATGAGCTCTAAAGTTAACGAGTCGCTTAACATTATCCTTCAGCTTCATATTGCCAGAAGGTAATGCATCAAAAAACTGACGCTTACGCTCATCCGATAAGCCCCTTGCTAAAGCTAAGCTGTCATATTCAGCATTTTTACAACGCTCTAGCATTGAGGGAGATAAATCTGTTGCTTGAATTGTTGCACCGCCAGCAAGGGCACCCGGTTTTTTCTGCTGATATTCCAAAATGGTCATCGCCAATGAGTAAGGCTCTTGCCCAGATGAGCAAGCTGCAGACCAAATTTTCAATGGACGACCTAAGCGGCTGTACTCTGGAAGTAAAACATTATTTAGCAATTCAAATGGGTAACGATCACGAAACCATAACGTTTCATTTGTCGTCATTGCATCGATAACCTCAGCCCTCAGAGCTCGCTCTGTCGGTTTCATCGAGTGCTTAACCACATCAGATAATGATGGCAGATTATATTTCCCCATCAAAGGGGCAAGACGGCTACGTACTAGATATTGCTTATTTTCACCCAGTACGATGCCGCTATGTTGCTCTAGGAACAACCTAAATTGATTATACTCAGCTTCAGCAAGTGACTTATTTGGCACATTCACGTCCTAGATCCTATCGCTAGCGAGCACCAAAAACAGTGCAAAACTAAAATGTTATAAGGGGCTGATTATAGCGCAAAGCTCAACTCGGCACTAACCCCCAACGCTATCATTTATAAACTTAAATGCTTGTTCACTGCTGCTGCTAATTCATCTGGGTTAAACTTTGCAATAAAATCATTAGCCCCTACTTTTTGCACCATAGCTTGGTTAAACACCCCACTGAGTGATGTATGCAACACAACTTTAATATGTTTAAGCTTTGGATCATCGCGGATTTCAGCCGTTAAGGTATAACCATCCATTTCAGGCATTTCAATGTCAGAGATAATTAATGGAATTTCATCTGCAACATTATCCATTTCACTGGCAATAGCCTTTAACTTATCGAGGGCCTCACGACCATCTTTCGCCGTATCTATCTGCAAATTTAAGGACTCTAAGGAGCGAATGATTTGCTTACGTGCGACAGCGGAATCATCGATAACCATAATATGGTAATGCTGCGTACGGTCGATGGTTAGTTGCTCATTGAGTTCTTCACTAATCGCCGTTTTTACCGGTGAGATTTCATCTAAGATTTTTTCTACATCTAAAATCTCAACCAATTCCCCCTCAATTTCAGTCACCGCTGTAAGATAAGAATAACGACCGGCACCTTGAGGAGGAGGCATTATAGCCTCCCAGTTCATGTTAATAATTCGCTCAACAGAACTGACTAAAAAGCCCTGCACACTTCGGTTATATTCAGAAATAATAATGAAGCAATTTTCAGTACTCGTTAAGGGACGACCACCAGTCGCCGCACTGAGGTCAATAACTGAAATTGTTGTACCTCGAATATGTGCAACCCCCTTCACATTGGCGTTAAGTTTAGGCAAAGTCGTCAGCGGCGGACACTGCAGTACCTCTTTCACCTTAAACACGTTTATCCCGAATCGCTGACGACCATTTAACTTAAATAGCAAAAGCTCTAAACGGTTTTGGCCAACGAGCTGAGTTCGTTTGTTGACTGAATCAAGAATACTCGACATAACTCTGCCTTGTTGTTCTGTTTATGTACGACCCTAAGACTCGTATGAGTATAGGCATATAAATTGCTTACGTCTTACTATCGATAAACATAGTTGAAACTGAGTCAATCTTCTGACATGGATATTTCTGTTGATTTTGGTTATCAGCTTCTCACTTGATAAAAGTATAGGTGCATTCTGGCATTACAAGCTAGTCTCTTCATTATGAAAGTAAATTTAGTCTGTTTTTTGAGTTTTTTCACCCTACTGTTACCCGCGACTGCGAGTACAGAGCCTGTTGCCCCCACCATATCGGCGATATCCGAATTAGCTAAAGCCCTTATTAATGAAAAGATTTCCATACCGGCAAAGGCTAAAGTAGACATAACACCTCAGAATATTGACGCTCGCATGTTACCATCCCAGTGCACATCACCGATAAAAGTTGAAATGGCGAGTGATCGCGACATTAGTCGCAATAATACGATTAAAGTCAGTTGTCATACTCCTGAACTTGCCTACCCTTGGCAAATATTTATCTCAGTTAGAGTCGATATTTTATTTCCTGTCGTGGTTACTACAGAAATTCTGGCACCTGGCGATAGAATCAATGCTAGCCAAATTGAAGTAAGATATATTGAACAAAATAGTTTACGCGGACAACAATTTGACGACCCAAGTCAACTCGAAGGCACACGCGTAAAACGTCGAATTGCAAAGGAATCTCCTATTTTTGCCAACAACCTGTGTTTTGTGTGTAAGAATGACGCAATCTCTATTTATGTACGATCTCCTTCATTTATGTTAAAAACAGCAGGAGAGGCCTTACAAGATGGAAATATTGGTGAGCAAATTAGAGTTAAAAATAGCAGTTCAAACAAACAACTAGATGCAATAGTCATAGGCATTGGCGAAGTCGAAGTTAGAATGTAAAATAATCTAAAGCTTTTCTGTAAGCTGCCGATACCAGTTAAGCAATCCCGTATACACGACGCTGGAGCCTAAAATGGCAATTGATATAAGCAAACTAAACACCGGAACGACGTCTCAAACCCGTTCTGGCGCAACTAAAGTCAGCAGTGAACAATCTGCTCAAGTAGCGACAAAATCGACTCCATCGCAAAAAGGCGACTCTGTAGTCATTACGGCTCAAGCTCAGCAGCTACAAGGAGCTCAGACTAAAATGGCGAGTCTACCCGAAGTTGACCAAAAGAAAGTGGCTGAAATTAAACAAGCCATTGCCGAAGGTCGATATAAAATTGATCCCGAAAAACTGGCCGCCAATATTGCTAGTTTTGAAGCCGAATTAAGTGATCTTAATAAAGAGTAACTATGACAGAAGTAGCTAAACTGGTTGATCAGCAACACGCCCATTTGGCTGTTCTAAAGCAAATTATACTCAAAGAAAAAGGCGCTTTGGTTGACCAAAACGCCGATTTGCTGTTGTCACTCGCAAATGAAAAATCACAATGCCTCAAAACACTTAAAGCCAATGATGAATTGCTGGCCAACCATAGCGACCAATCTCAGCTCACGCAGCAACCTCACCTTAGCCATAAAATGGCAGAAGTTAAGCTGGCATTGGTCGAATGCAAAGAGCTAAATGAGCAAAATGCCAGTTTAATCGACATGAATTTAGCGAGTTTAAATCGCTTTGCTCAAGCTCTACAAGCAAGTCGTAACGCCACTAGCTTGACCTATAACGATAAAGGTAAAACCTCAACAATCTCAAGTTTAGGTAATGATTTAAAAGCTTAATCTCTATTTCAGCTAGTCTCTCTCTCGCAAAATAATCGCCTGCAAAATCAATAACCTAAAAAACCGCGCAAATGCGCGGTCAATGTGTTTATAAGAAAGGGATTGATACGAAAGATTGACGTTTTACGGTGATATAGGACAAAACTTTTCCCACAGGATCTTTTCAACACAAACGCTCAATCACAACAGAGATCCAGCTAAAAAGTTTAGCTGATATGCACTTACCTTCATGCACGCAACTCCTCATTTGAGTAGCATAACTCCGCTTTTTGCTTCGCGATCAAAAGCTCCAAAAGCGTTAGTATTTTAGACGCAAAAATTTGCCAAAGTGAAATCAATATTTGGGTATGACATGCCTAAAAATACGTGACTTCTTTAACTTTTTGTGGACGGTTTTGTTGTTGATAAAGAGCCCAAACTTGAGAAAAATCAAGTTCTAACTCAGTAACATAATGCTCACCAGCGGGATAGCTTTTTACCACTTTAGCCCCGCGAATAACGCCAGATACTGAAGCCTTTACATTGTCATCCGTTAACATCCAATCACTCACACTGCTATTCGCCGTGATCTTTTGACCATAAACTTGTTCCGCCAATTCACGATAAGCCACTATTTTTGACGCTTGCATCGCCATTAACACTTTTTGAGATTGTTCCTTAGCAGGCTGTGTCGCTAATGGCGCATAGCCTATGGCTGTTAATTTGGGAAAACTGGGTGGAGGCACATCTTCCCACTGTACATATCTGTCTTTTGTCACACAGCCACTAAATAAAAGTGTTGCAACGAGTAAAAGGTAATGTCTCATTTTCCATCTCCCAACACACGAACCTCATTCATGCCTGAACTTGATTGCCTATATAAAATACCATTCTGTGAGACCACTTGTTCTGATGCCTGCATATAATTGGCCATTTCTTTTTGGGTAACATAAGTTTGAGACGCAGAAACCACGCGATTGTTACTGATATTCACGATACGTGTATTGATTGCCATGCCATTTGTTGTGGGGCTCATCGTCGATACGACTAAATGTTCAACGGGGAGATTGTTTGATAACTTTTGCCAATCCCGCGTCAAAATAAAGTCACCATTTGCGGTCACCCTTAAGCCATCACCAAGATTTAAATCTACAACATTAAATTGAAAGCTATGCAGTGATGTCATTAATCCTTGCTGTAACTGTTGTGCCATTGCATTAGTGTTGTTCATATCCCCCACCAACACAGGTGTTGTAACTACTATGGGTTGATCTGAACGGAGTGCATCATTTTGTTTAACTAACTCTGTGACAATTCGCTGAGCTAAATGATTAATCGTCGATGTTGGCGGCAAGCCATTGCCATCAACTAAGCTAGGTTTCGGAGGCACAACGGATTTAGCAACGCATCCACCTAACACTATTAGGATTAAGGGAATAATGACACGTTTTAACATTGGGCAGACCTCGTCTAAAGGAATTCTTGGCCATTTAAATGATAATTAGGCCACAGCTACAACACAGGAAATATCAAATGCAAATACCAGACCAAGACAGCAAATTGCCATTGGGATTATATCCATAGCTACTTTATCGGCAGTCATTAGTAAAACTTTATCTAAAGTCCCCTTTCAATAAGGCATGAAACTTGCTTTCTAGTCTAATAGCGTTGTCTGTCAGTAAACTGGCTAAATTAACAATCTCGTCATTCGTGATGGCACAGCATTAAGGACTGAATTGATGCACATATTAAGATCCGCTTCTATCATTAGTTTGAGCCTTACTTTACTTTCAATGTCTGTACAGGCTGAATGGATCGAAGCCAGTGGTGAGGCCATGATTATTAATGGCAATATAGCCCAAGCTAGGGAAGAAGCCATCAATCAGGCAGTAAGTTATGCAACGCTTAATACAGGCATAAGAATATCCAGCGAACAACAAACAACTAATGGCAATCTCACCCAAAGCAGCTTTGCGATAAATAGAAATGCCCAAGCAATCAGCATTCAACTGGTCAATGAGCGGATCCAAGGCCAAAGAATATATGTTTCCCTACGACTTGATCTGAATGAAGACCCTACGCAGCAATGTCCGAATGGGCAATTAAAAGCGGCTATTTTAATACCTCAAGCGCAAATAAAAGATCGCACCCAGCTTAGATACGGTCAACTCTCAGGGTTTGAAGAAATTATCTCCGAAAAATTGAGCCATAATATCGATAGCTATTCATCTACGAGTTTTAGCCACCTACATGCTAAAGAAAGACTCGATATTACCCAAGATTTAGTCGATATTCGAGGATATAGGCTACCAAATTGGTTGAGCGAAATAACCGACAGCCAATATATTCTTCAGCCACAAATTATTGATATTTCGACAGATCCAGTTAAATCAACCTTCCTCGGCATCTGGGATGAAGCCCCACAAAGACAATTTCAATTCAAACTTAATCTCTACCACGGGATCAGTGGAGAAGAAGTATGGAGTAAAAGTTACAGTACCTCTGCCCCATGGGAGTTTGAAGAACAAGCCGTAGTATCGCCTAATAGTGAAAGGTTTTGGCGCTCGGCATATGGCAGAAATATCAATCAATTAATGCAGCAAGCTACTCAAGATTTGGATAGCACACTCAACTGCCGTCCTTTACTCGGCCAAGTAGTGAGTCGCCAAGCTGA
This sequence comes from Shewanella sp. JNE2, assembly GCF_023159115.1. NCBI lineage: Bacteria > Pseudomonadati > Pseudomonadota > Gammaproteobacteria > Alteromonadales > Shewanellaceae > Shewanella > Shewanella sp. JNE2. The sequence continues at coordinate 3,073,632 of NZ_CP096169.1, forward strand.
TAGGATAATATTGAATTTAGGCAGAAAACATGGCATTCGTGTTAACGATAAATTCCAAGTAGTATTACAACAGAACTTGCCAGACAGACTCAATGAAATGCGTCCTATCGCGACAAAAAGTCGCGCCACTGTCAAAATTGAACAAGTCAGTGAAGAAAGCTCAACCGCGGTGCTTGTAGACCAAAATGCTGTCTACAACGTACAGATAAACGACATCGCGATTAAGATTTAAGCAACTAAATCATAAGCCTTTTAATCACAGATAAAACCAGTATAATCACTCTCGTCTCTTCATAGCTCAACAGGATAGAGCAGCCGCCTCCTAAGCGGCCGATCGGGGTTCGAGTCCCTGTGGAGAGACCATAAGTCACTTTTTATATATAAAATTCAGTAATTTACGAAAAGCAAAAAATCCTGTGCCGCCTATGTGCCGCCATAGGAATGACGTTTTTTAGAATTTTTTTTCGTAACATTTTCAAAAATCCCCGTTTTGCCCTGTTCATCTCAGTTATAGACTTTTCGCTTCATTTCTAATAGTTTTCTTATAGCCATAAAACTAGAAAATGGACATTTAACGAATGGAATCTTTCGACCTCAAACACCATGAAAAAAAAGATAACTGTGAAAAGGTCAAGAAAAATGAAACCTCAGGCATCCTCTACCAAGAACAAAATCCAAACCTAGATTTACTTGGTAAATTTGTAGTTTCAATCGCCAACTATGATTGGCTGGAGGAATTGTATAAACGCTACATTTCCGACGGCCCTGAACCTAGCATAGACACCTACTCGGAAAAATTAATTGATGTTCTATCTGGTGTTGAAAACATTCTCATCGAAATAGAACAAATTAATGAGTACATTGCATCACAATATTTCTCAACTCTTGAAGAAGCACCTATCGTCAAACTAGAGCATGATCAAAGTAAAATATTACATTTCGAATCGGCCGAAACATTGGCTGAAGCATTTAGTAATTTTGAAAACATTAGTGACTTTGTTGAAGTCTTTTCAATGATTCCAACTGATGCAGCCGATCTCCTTCAAGCAGCACTTTCGTGTGAAATGGCAGGCCATCTAAAATCAGCAAAAATCTTAAAAAGAGAATTTACTCATCGAATGTTCCACAAAGGCAATGAACTTTACCTATTGATAATGATGAGTCTAACTGAAGCAATTGGCCGTAAAAACATGGTCAAACAAGCAGGGAAAAATGGGAACGATTCTAAACATAAAATTAATAGATTAGTTAAGCAGCAAGCGATTGAACTCTACTTACAAGGGAGTTATCACAACCCCCGCCACGCAGCAAAAGTGTTACTCCCCTCAGTAACAAAAATTGCGTCAAATCTCGGCTCAAATCTAGAGTGGAAAAATAACGGTTTTGAACGTCTTTATGGCTGGCTACGAGCAGCTAACACAACACAAAGCATGTAGTTCTCGCTGCGAGAGATTATGTTTTCGCTGCGAGCAATATAGTTCTCGCAGCTAGCACCGCATACACCCTAACCCCTCACGATTATCTTAACTCCTGACAAATCTACTTTAATCAGGAGTTACCATGAACGATCTATTACTCAGCCCGACCGAGGTCGCCGAATTTCTCGGCGTCACCATCGGCACCCTATCCGTTTGGCGTTGCACTGGCCGCTATCCTTTACGCTTCGTTAAAATTGGCCGCAGCGTTAAGTACCGCCAAAGTGATGTTGAATCCTTCATTAACGGGAGGGTTTATGATCACACTCTATAAATTTGCCCTAGCTATTTGCATCATCATTCAATTAGCGGTGATCGACCATAACCTTCAAGTAAATTTGAAGTCCATTAGGTTACATAACGAGTCTAAGTACCCGTTAACGGGTACACAGGCCAAAACCGAGGAACCGAACCCGTTAACGAACACCGAACCCGTTAACGGGGACAACCAAGACGTCCCGCAATTAAAGCCTAGTGAACCATTACATAACGGGGAGGCTAAATCATGATGACCTCCCCTACTTTATGCATGCCCAAGCTCACCGATGAACAACAGGAGTTCGCCCAATGGCTCTTACAGGGCAATAGCCTTTTCCTGTGCTCAGAAATTTGCAGCGACTTTGGCAAAGTTGACGGTATTGAAACCTTTAACGGCCACTTTCAAAAACGCACGCTATTTAGATTAAAGCGTGAAGGACTACTCACTGAAACCACGATTTTTGAGATGGGCATTCGTTGGCAAAAGCTATCGCTTAACGAGCGAGGTAAGCAATTACTGACTAACAGCGAGGTAAAAGCACATGCTTAATGTTCATGAACACGATAAGCAATGGCTAGACAGTAAACTCTACGGCCTGCCCTCACCTCATCGTATAGCGATTATGCGGCAATATCGTAGCAAGCCAAACCGCCGCGAGGCCAATTTGAGCGTGCTACACCTGACTAAACGAATTGCCGCCGTTATGGGTAAGGACAAACATTTCTACCATGTGAATATTGAGCAGCAAGATATAAGCGCAAAGGCAAAGCAACACGCCCGCCGCTGTATACAGATCACAGCGCAAGCAGAAGGTAAGGGATTACTCACTATCTACAACACGCTATTACATTACATGGCGTGCTATAGCATTAAGCCGCCAAAACTGAGCGAGACAATTATCAACCACCTTAAGTTGGACACACTTGATGACGTTGAGCTTGCCCAAGTCTATGGCGTACTCGCCCGCGCTGGCGATGAGATTTGGTGGAAACGGAAATTAAGAAAACAGCGCAATCTGCAAATTGAAACCATTTCACGGGAACTCAATTTGGTCAGTAAACAAAAAGGCATTTATGCCAGTAACATTACCGTCAGCAATTTTCAGACCCAATGGCAGAGCAATCAACAGCTTTTAGAAAACACCATAGCCACCAACGAACACGGCTATAGTGCAAGTCTTGCCGAATTATCCAAACTCAATGTCTCTAATCCCGCCATTCGCAAGGCCGAGTTGATGGTTCGCATCCGTGGCTTTGAAGATTATGCCAAAGAGATGGACTATAGCGCCCTATTCTTAACTATGACTACACCGTCTAAATACCATCGCTGTTTTGCCAGAACGGGCGATAAAAATCCCAATTGGAACGGCGCAACCCCACTCGATGCCCAAGAATACTTAAATCGCACCTTTGCCCGCATTCGTGCCGCCCTTGCCCGTGAACAAGTCACCCCTTTCGGTTTTCGGGTAGCAGAGCCACACCATGACGGCACCCCACACTGGCACTTACTGTTATTTGTCCCAAGTGAGCAACAGCAAACCTTAGTCGATACCTTCACACACTATTGCTTAGAGGAAGATGGTGATGAGCAAGGCGCAAAGGAGCGCCGCTTTAAAGTGGAATATATCGATCCCGCTATTGGTTCAGGAACGGGTTACATCATGAAGTACATTAATAAAAACATCGATGGTGAAGGGATTGAATACGACAGCTACGGCAAAGATGCCACCACCTCAGCAATACGGATAAAAGTATGGGCGTCCTGTTGGGGCATACGGCAGTTTCAACAAATCGGTGGCGTTGGTGTAACCCCTTGGCGCGAATTAAGACGCCTAGACGCAATTAAAGATCCGTCACTTGATTGGATTGAGGCTATTCGCCAAGCAGCCGACAGCAGCAACTGGACTTTATACACTCAGCTTATGGGCGGCGTGTTTTGTAAACGTGTCGAGCAAACCATTCGTCCGCTATATATAACCCAAACCTGTGCGCGCCAAGCTAGTACCATCAACAGTGGAGCGACTAACACACAAAGCAAGCCAATTGCCGCATTAATCCAACAACAATCCCGAAATGCATTGCAGGAATGCGGGAATAGCCCGAAAGAATGCGGAAATCATGCCGAAAATTCCGAGAATCTATTGCAGGGCGATTTCAGGAACATGCAGGAACCATCTCGGGAATTTCAGGACTACGATTCAGGAATGCAAGAAATCATTTCAGGAACTGTTGCAAGGGCTCTGGAATTAGCCTCAGGGTTAGATACGGGATTAACTTCGAGATTAGATGCAGGAGTTGCAGGAGCAAATCCCGAAATTGCCCCAGAACACTATCAGCCACTCAAAACCAATCGCTATGGGGATGCAGCACTAACCCAGCTAAAGGGGATTGTCTCTTTCGGCGTTGAGATCATCACCCGCGTCCATACATGGGCGCTAGCAACTAAGTCTCAGGTTCAGAAAAAAGATTTTTGCTCTCACTTGGAGTTCTGTCAATAACTGTACAAGTTATTAAATTTAATGGTAATCTATCTTAGTGCATCAGTTGAAAGGGAAGTAAATTTCGTGTCGATACAATCAATAAGAATAAAAAACATACTTTCATTTGAAGATCTTGAAATAAAAAGTCTAAGTGATATCAATTGTATCGTAGGGAAAAACAATGTAGGTAAATCGAACTTACTAAAAACTATTAAATACTTTTATGACTCTCTAGCCAATAAAACCACTGAATCTTTACCACTTCAATCCAACTATACTTTAAAAGGTTCAATATCTCTAACTTTTGACACAACAAGAATACATCTCATATCAAAAAAGAACCCTAACAACCATTACTTCTCATTTATTTCAAGAAAAATAATCCCTAATGATAGAAGAGGTATTTTCTCAATAAACAAATACGACCACAAAAAGACATTTTTTACACTTACCTTATACATTTACAATGACAACTCTAAAAAGTGGTCAACTAATGACAGACAAGTACACAATCTAATTCTATACCTTTACCCATTCTTCTACATTGAACCGAGAAGAATGAATCTTTATGAGTGGGATGATTTATGGGATTTAATTTCAACAATTAAATCCTTTAACTTATCGACAATAGATAATGAAAAAGTTATAAATTTCTTTAATGACTCTATAAATCAAAATTCAATTGATGAATACAAAAATTTTGTAACCCAGTTAGAAAACATTATTACAGTAAAAAAGCTAACACCTAAAGAAAAAATACTTACATATGTAAAATCTGGGTTAACAGGCCACTCATTTGAGATTGATAGTCTAGCACTAAAAACACAATCTGACGGAACTAATTCGTATCATTTTATTAATATATTTCTAAAAATTCTAATATCACTATCCAAACGAGAATATATAACGCCATTTATTTTTATTGATGAACCTGAAATTGGTCTCCATCCAAAAATGAATGAGCAACTAATAAAAAACATTCATAGTTACTATAACTATAAAAAAAATACCGCAACGACAATACCACCAAAAATATTCATAACCTCTCACTCACCAATAATAATAAAACAAATTATTAAAAACTTTAGAGAAAAGCAAAACATTTATTGTTTTCGGAAAAATAAAAGCTCTCCAACAGAGTTGTACCTACTTAACTCTGATTACAAAAATGAAAGCTTTATAAATATCCTAAGCGAAAATGAAGCCAGATTATTTTTCAGCGATTTCATTTTATTTGTAGAAGGCGAAACTGAATTAGAAGCTTTTGGAAATATAAAACTAGCAAATCATTTCCAAGAATTACAAAAAATCGACATTTACAAATGTAGCAGCAATGTAATTGGCGAAAGAATAAACCCTTCATTTAGTAATTCTGCAATACCATACCTTTTTTTATTTGATGCAGATAAAGCCTGGGACATTTCATATAAAAGCAATAAAACTTTCTTAAATATAAAAAGTAATGGCGAATATTTCAAACTTGACAAAAAGACATTGGAAAAACAGAGAGAAAACTATAGTAAAGGATATAACTTTAAGTATCAATTAATGAGAGAAACCATAGACAACATAATAGAATCCATTGGGATTGAGTTAAAAATAAACTTAACAAAACAAATTATATTAACTCCAACATTCCACAACACTATAAGCGAACTTAAAACCTATCTAAGAAGTAAAAGCATATATATTAACAACACAACATTCGAAGAATGTTTGATATCATACGACAGTAGAGAAGTATTCTATGAATGGATAAAACACGAGTATTCAGTTGACATTACCCCTATTATTTCTAGGTTTAAAGCTAGCAAGGTAATAGATGAACATCTACTAATAGATTACATGAGAGTTTTATTCAATGGAAAAACTAAAATTTTAAACAATAAAAAACCTTTCAACAACGAAACCAGCAAAACAACTAAAAAAGCTAGGTTTCTACTACAAAAACTAAATAAGTTCTTGAATATAACCACACCAGACAAAGCTGACGGGTGGGTAACAAAATATATTGATTTCTCGATAAATTTCATAGAGGAAAAAGTAGCAAAAAAAGAAGATTTTCAAAAACAATTTAAAGTTTATTTTCCTGAATTATATGATATAATCAAACAGCTCCAATCCGATAGTTAGTGGGAATTGTTGGTCTTGCACCAATGATTTGAGGGCTTGCCCCTCCTAGCCCAAATAAGCTACTTCAGCATGTTGCGATATTATGCTATCTGAGGGCACACCTTCGGTGTAATGCTGTTCTTTTGTATCGGATTGGAGCTTTCATTAATGAAAAAGTTTAGTAGAGATTTTTTTTCACAAAAAATATTAGGTACACAATTAAAGTTATTTGATGATTTCGAACGGAATGTACGTGAACATCACTTTAGAAAAGAAGACTTATTCTCAATAACAACTAATAGTAACCACTTTTTTATTAATCAAAAGATTAATCGAATTCTACTAAAACAACTTCCTATAAACTCATCTGCCTGTGGTTTTGTAGAAAATAAATCTTATCTTGATTTTTTAGAACCTCACAAATTTGGATATTACTTCTTACGACTTGACATTAAGAGTTTTTTTCATTCCATAAAAACATCAGAGATTAAATCACTCTTGAGTCCTTTTTTTTCCAACACAAAAGAAAATCGGAAATTTTCAGAGCTAGAAATTGCTTTCCTAGCCGTTACACACAAAGTTTCTGCAAATCACAAAAACACAAATATAAGAGACAAAGAAATATTACCCATTGGGTTCCCAACATCCCCAGCAATATCAAATTTAATTTTCAGAAAAGTTGACTTGCTAATTGAGAAATACTGTGACAATAAAAATATTATTTACACAAGATATGCCGATGACATGCTTTTCTCATCTAGCACAAATCCTTTTGTTCACAATAATTCTTTTGAAAATGAGATATCAATACTTGTATCCTTGCTATCATTAAAACTCAATAAAAGCAAAAGAGTGACAAGCACAAACACAATATCACTTAACGGATATGTAATTAAGAATAAAAAACCAAGGAGGATTTTCCTATCTAAAGAGATAAGTATATCAGAAGGAAAAATATGGCTTTCAAATAAAAAATTAAAGAAGATAAACAAATTTATATACGAAATCAACAAGGGAACCCCTCACGAAATAATCATGAAAGACTTATATAACATTTCAAAGCTGAATTTTAAAAATAAGTTTGGTTATTACAATGAGATTTTTTTTAAAAAATATATCAAAGATCAAATTACAAACAAACTAAACGGATATCGTTCTTATTTACTTTCATTCGTAACTTATAATGAAAATAAGCATTGTATTGAAAAAAACTATCTAGAAAAAATAATTAAGATAATTAACAAAATAGAATCTATATCTATATAGCTTAATTATAAAAATATATAGAATTATAATTGATCGACCCAAATTTTTCAATATAGATTATACGCACATAATTTTAGATTGTGTAAATTGCCCCAACAAAATTACTTACGGAAAGAAAATCTCTTGTGACAACTAAAGCAATACTTAAGTCATTTCAGTTTTAAATCAATGCCAGAACGAAGTGACAAGGCATTGATTTAATTGAAAAACAGGGTGATTTATTACTATTTAAGACTCAACATTGACTTTACCTCATCTTTTGCACAAAAACACAGGAAAGATTAAAAAATACGAATTATACAAAGAGATTAAAACATGTTTTGACGATTTTTCAGACAAAAAAATCCCCCAGCAATATGCATTGCATATAGCTATTTATCGAGCAGATAACCTCACTTTAAGATGGTTTATTTACACTCCATACGCATTTGGCCACCTAAATGCCTATATCGTTCAAGATAGATATATTGAAATATAAGAGAAAATTGATTTATTCAGGTATATTGAAAAATATTCAAATATATCTAGACGTTATGAATATGTAAAATTAATAGGTTTTAATGTGTACTAGCTTAAGTTGGATATCATTGAAAACAACTCTCTTCTTTCATTACTAGAGAGCAGCTCTATTTCCCTCACCAGCTTATCCACCTTAGACTCTTGCACAAACGTCCCCAGTAAAGGCGCAGTGGTGATCTCTAGCTCTGCCCTGACATTCTCAACATCTAAATGAGCATAGGTGCTGGTTGTGATACAGGCTATTTTTATATATTTGCCTAACGGCAGAGGACTATGGCGGAGTAACTTATTGGTAGTTTGAATATTACCACAGCGCATCACTTAGAGATGCACAAAGACTGATAGCCACTTATTGTTCTGCATTGCTTCAAAAATCAATAATGAGTAGACTTTACTCAACCAACTGTTTAAAAAGAATTTAGAACGCATGGATCAGCTACTATTACGCTCTGCGGACTACGAAAACTTTGTTTATGGGCTTCTATCTCATCCTGAATCGCACCCATCAAAGCGCACAGAAGGAGCACGCATCCTGTGTGCTGTTTCGATGGAACATGCGCAGAGCATTAAGATCCTTATGCACTCACATGCCTTCACCTCCGCTTTAGGCCTATTAAGACTTCAGTACGAATCTCTAGTAAGGGCACATTGGCTTATTTTTGCCGCATCAGACAACATGGTTGATAAATTACTTGCAGAGCTTAACAGCGACTCAGCTCAGGCAGGAAATTCAATACCTATGGTTGGAGACATGATGAAATCAATGGAGGGAAAAGCGCCTCCAAATGCTCTTCAGCCGTTACTTGAATTTAAAGACAACTCTTACAAGCCGCTCAGTTCTTACATACATGGCGGCATCCACGCTATCAGTCGTAAGAGTAAAGGATATCCAATCCCATTACTTGAAAATGTACTTAAAAACTCTAATCAGCTTTGTGGAATCACAGGGTACTTTTGGGCACAAATGACTCAGAATCCGTTAGTTACTGCACATGCAATGCACTCTTTTAAGAAATATCAGGATTGTTTTAACTATACACTGTAATTTAATTTGGAATTAAAAATGGAATACATTGATATTGTTACAAAATTGATTGGAGGACTGGCTGCTATTTTTGGTATAGCGTTAACTTTATCTCATCTTTTCGCACAAAAAAGCACAGGTAGGCTTAAGAAGTTCGAAATTTATAAAGAAATTAAAACATACCTTGACGAACCATCTGACAAAAACTTTCCTGTAATCTGCGTAGCATTTAGTTGTTTAATAAGTAGAAACCTCACATTGGATGAAAGTAAATGGTTCATTAATACACCCCACGCATTTAATCATCTGAAAGCTTATAGTGATCAAGCAAGATATATCGAAATCTCAGAAAAAAAAGACTCTTTCAGATATGTAGAAAAATATTCAAGAAATTCAGCAAGACTTTATGAGCACATAAAACTAATAGGTGCATACATATTATCAGCAAGCATCGGAATCATTATTATGATGGTAACACATTCTAAATCTGATAATTTTTTCATTTCGTTTATGGGTTATTTATTTGGTGGAGTATTTATTTTTCTAGGTATTGTAGCATTACTTCAAGATGGTCATTTAAGTAGTGCAAGATCAACAATTAAGCATAAATTCAAACCGTTCAATCGAGTAACGAATAAAAGTAAAAAATCCTCAATTTAATCTAATAAGCAGCTCTTTCCTTTCTTCAAGAGAGAGCTGTTCAATTTCCCTCACCAGCTTATCCACCTTAGACTCTTGCACAAATGTCCCCAGTAAATGCGCCGTAGTGATCCCGAGCTCTGCCCGCACGTTCTCAACATCTAAATGAGCATAGGTGCTGGCGGTGATACTGATATCGCTATGCCCTAAAAGCTTACTAGTGGTTTGAATATTGCCACCGCGCATTACGCTCCAACTGGCGATGGTTCGGCGTAAATCATGGATAGTGACATTATCCTCTTTCGCAGTTGCTGACTTTTCGTAAGCGGTTAATGAACCAGTGAAGCCCTACTCAATTCCACTGAGATAAACATTCCATGGCATCAGATCCGACATATCATCGGCGATTGAACGCTTTGGCAACTCCGTGAACAGGTGCCGGAAGTAATAATAGGGGTTGATGTCATTCGCCCGACACGTCATGACCAAGCTATACAGATTGGCACTGGCTTTCGCACCACCGACTGACGTTGAGAACATCCAGTTTTTTCGCCCCGTCGTGAACGGCCGGATATCCCGCTCTGTCACATTGTTGTCGATGCTGATATGTCCATCTTCCAGGTAGGTCAGCAGCTTAGGCCACTGATTCTTGGTGTAGGTGATGGCCTGGCCTAATGCTCCTTTGGGCAGCACATTCAGGCTATCGAGCCACGCTTTGAAGTCATTCAATATGGGGAGGCTTTCTTGCATCCTCAGCTGTTGGCGGGCTTCGGCCGACAGCGTTTTGGCTCGCTTTTCTATCCCATACAATTTGGCGATAAAGGCCAGGGCCTTTTCGGGTTTCCCTGCCTTTTTCGAAGGGGATGCCTTTTGAGCATCGGTGAACTTGCGGCGCACATGCGCCATGCACGCGGCTTGAGTGACACCGTCTACCGTGTCATACGCACTGTAACCATCTGACAACAGATAACCATGGTAATCACCAAGGAATTCGCGCACACAAGCGCCTGCTCGGCTGGGGTGATAGTCGTAGATGACGACGGGATTGGGGGTGAACTCGCCGCTGCGATAAACCCACATATAGGATTTGGACTGGGCCTGTCTGTCTTCTTCTCTGAGCACTTGCACCGTGGTTTCATCGGCGCAGATGAGGGATTCTTTTAGGAGCTGCGCTTTCATTGCATCGATAATGACCTGCACTTTACTGCCAAGCTGCACACACCAGTTGGCCAAGGTGGCGCGACTAATATCTATACCCGAGCGGTTCAGGATATCTACCTGACGGTAGAGCGGCAGTGCATCGACGTATTTGGCGGTGACCACGGCGGCGAAGGCCTCGGCACTGCCAAGGCTTTTAGGGAGCATACTCGCCGGTTTTGGAGCTGTGACCACTTTGCTGGTTTCGGCTGTTTGCTCGCAGTGGCGACAAGCATATTTGGTGCGCTCATGGCGAATGACACTCACTCGCTGAGGTAGGATTTTCAGGGTTTCGCTGATTTCCTTACCGCATTCATGTAAAGGCGCATCACAGCAGTCGCAATACGGCGCATTTAAGGTATGGGTTTGCACCTCGCGCTCAAGGTCAGCAGGCAGCGGTTTACGACCCGTTTTTCTGCGCTCTTTAGGTGAGGAAGGCAACGCGTTTTGCTGTTCAGCTTCGTTGAACGTTCCTTTGGCGACTTTTTCGCTTTGGGCAGCGAAGCGTTTGGATTTGCTGAGGTTGAGCTGCTCAACGAGCAATTGCACCTGCGTTTTGAGGGCGGCGACTTCCTCCTCTTTGGCCTGCAACAATGCATCCTTGGCAAGAAGCATGGCCTTGAGTTGTTCGATGTCATTGGGGAAGTCGGTCATTGGGCATCATCTTACAGCATTCAATAGTCCCCAGTGTGACGGTTAAAAAGGATCGTTCAAGTGCAAAATTACGATCAGTGTCTAGCATCACACTTCTAGCCCATTTAAGGGCCGATGGGCTTTGTTGTTCTCGAGTGACAGCCCAGAGAGCAACCAGTGAAGTTGCGGTTTGCTAATGACAATCACGCCCTGGGAATTCGGGCGAGGCCATTTGAAGGTACCGTTCTCCAAACGGCGATAGTAAAGCCAAAACCCGTTGGTATCCCAAAACAAGATTTTGAGTTTATCGCGTCCGCGATTACAGAATATAAACCAGGCCTCGCTGAACGGGTCCATGTCGAGTTGTTCGGCGACAATGAGCGACAGACCATCGATAGACTTTCGCATGTCGGTGACACCGGAGACCAGAAAGACCTTGCCGGAGGGAGTCATTGCAAGGCATCTACCCAGTGTTTGATCTGAGCGGTACTCAGTGTTGTTGGTAATTCAGCGCGAATACCATTGGCAAAAGTAATGATCACCGACTCAGCCTTCGTCTCTTCATATTCATTGAAAATAATAGGCTGAAGTGTTTGCGTTGCGTCAGGAGAACGCAATCGCTTAGACCAATAGTAGAAGGTTTGATAACTGATGCCGCTGTCTGCACAGAATTGCTTGATGGAAAGCATGCTTTGTTTTTGTTGCTCAACAACTGTTGCCCAATGGGCGCGCTTTTGCTCTTGGTTCATAGTGCCTCCGATGAAAAAGGCACTATGTCAAAGTATTGGTATTATTGGTATGTGGGGTTTATTAACCGCTTACGACTTTTCAGGACTCCGCAGCCCTGCCCGCTCTGTGATGCGATACCAAAAACTCCCCTTCCCTGCATTCTCGGTAATATGCCCCGAGTGACTACGCTCAGCAGGGAACACATATTTAACGCCGTGAGCGGCTTCATGGCTTCGGCGTTCGAGAATTGCCATCACCTCTTTGGTTAACGGCACCGCATGGGGCTTTTTCGATTTAATCTTGCTGGTCGGAATAATCCACACGCCGCGCTGGTGATCTATCTCGCGCCACTCCATGCTAAACACACAGCTTTTACGCTGCCCAGTTAACAGTAATAGCATGACTACATCACGGTAAAGCGGCGCTTCAAATTCCAATGACTCGAGTAATGCCCGCACCTCATGCTGATTCAAAATCCGCTCACGCTTCACCGCCGCCAATTTTTTGATGCGGCCAAAGGGATTAATGGCTTGCTCGTTAAACATCGACTTGAGCAAGGTCAGGCATTTATTGCGAACAGCGGCAGAGTTTTTAGTAATGATCAGCTTAAGCAGATTTTCGGCTTCGACAGTGGTGATACTCTCAACGGGCAAATGGGCAATGCGCGGCTGAATATGGTTCTTCCATGTGGATTGAATATCCTTAAGGGAATTGAGTCGCCGTTCACCCGTTTTGATTTTGACCATAAACTCAGCTTCGAAGGAATCAAACAATTGTTGAACGCTGATAGACAAGGCTTCTTTGCGCTCAGCTTCAAGCTTGGCAAGGCGTTTCGCTTCGTTCGGATTCACCCCTTCTGCTAAGTCTACGGCAATATGCTTGGCCTGTTTGCGGGCGTTCTCTATGGTTAAATGCGGGAACTCCCCGATCGTTACAGTGACGTCTTTACCTAAATGCTTGCGGCGAAAGCGAAAAACCTTTTTTCCCGATGGAAAAACATCTAAGATTAAGCCATTAATTGAGTCTCGATGGCCGAAATCCGCAATTCTGAAGCGTTTTTGACCGATTTCGAGCTGTTCGAAAGCACGTTTTGTGAAGCTTGTTTCAATGCTCATAATGACTTAGCCTTAAATCCTGTGCCGCCTATGTGCCACCATAGGGATTAATTTAGACTAAAATACAGTAATTTTGGTTAATGTCAAAATCGCACAAAACACACTTAAAAGCATGTTTTATAATGATTTATTAATTTTAGATAATTTTCATTAATGTCGCGAACTGTCTCCTGTGGAGAGACCAGATCTAGATTGTGACATTGCCCTACCAAAAAATCTTCTGCAGATAAATCGTTTATCCACTTAATCGTTGTATGAAAATATTCCTTATACCAAACCAGCCAAATAATTAGTGGCTGTTCAATCAAAAAGAATACCTAAACTCATTTCTATATCTCTTAATCAAACAGAGTATAATCTGCGATATTTGATATTCTATGCCAGTAAAAGATAGAGAATGAGTAAGGAGTTTTTTTTGGCCTATACCTATATACCTTTAGAAACCTACCGCCGTAAGTGGATTTTCAACCACAAAGATTTACCAGTAACCGCCGAAGACAAGGCTTATATCCTACCATTGACGGATAAAAGTGCGATGGATGTATGGAATCAATGGATTAGCAATAAAAGTAGTTGTGCTGAACAATTCACTAAAGGTGATTGGGCTGCCAAAGCCAATGCTTGGACAAAAACAGACTACTGGCAAGGCGCTTGGGATAGTGAAGATAGTGATTTACCTGTCATGTTGGCCGAGTTCATTCAATGGCCTGATGAGACCCCAGTCTTTTTTTGCTATGAAAAATACCAAGTTATAGAAACTCGATGGGATGTTTTTGTGCGGAATTGGAAGTGTTTTTTATTTTTTGATGATGGCCCAATCCTTATATCACCAAAACAAAAACAAGCGGTTATGTTCGAACAAAATGGTCAATATAAACTCGGCATTCGTGGTTAAGCTAACCATAATTAAAACAAAATGATAAGAGGTGTATTATGAAGTTACTCTCTACCTTTACCTTACTAACCATATTACTTTTACCTAATATCTCAATGGCAAAAGTAATCTCTGGTGTACAAGTGGCTGACACTATCACGCTAGAAAATGTTTCTTTAGTACTCAATGGTGCCGGTGTTCGTAGCAAGTTTTTTATGGATTTATATGTTGGTAGCCTCTATGTACCAGCACCTTTATCCACAACTAACGCAGTAATTGATGCGCCAGTAGCAGCCATTCGTCTCAATATTACGTCAAGCATGATCACCTCAGATAAAATGCGTGAAGCTATTACAGAAGGTTTTGAGCAGGCGACGGCGGATAACACCACGGATATTCAGGCACAAATCGATACTTTTATGGCATTGTTTAATGAAGACATAAAAGAAGGCGACCAATTCACACTGCTGACAAGCAAAGAGCAAGGCGTGACAGCCTATAAGAATGATCAGGAACAAGCAACCATCAAAGGTGAAATGTTCCGTCAGGCATTACTAAAAATCTGGCTTGGTGATAAACCCGCCCAGAAAAGCCTTAAAGCAGCAATGCTGGGCCAATAGCTAGATGAATAAACGGAATTAAAATTTAAATTCAATATCCAAGGCGGCTGCGCCTTGGTTATCCATATCAACAGCAGCTTGACGCGTCACTTCTAGCTCGCCATTAAAATAGTAACCAGCATAAAGATTAACAGATACTGCAGGCGTAGCTTGCCAACCACCGCGGACATACCCCACCCATTCGTTAATTTCCACTGCAGTATCATCGTCTTCGATTAAGAATCTTTCGGTACGCTTCGAACTACCAAATCCAATATTCCAATCGGAATTAAATTGATAACTTAGCTCTAATCCTGCAGGACCACTAAAACCGGCTTTAAAAGGATTAGCAAGTGCCCAATTGTCATTTATCTGCCATCGCATCGCAAGATATGGAACGGTGCGAACTTCATCAATATCATTGAGATAAGCCACCCCAAAACCTATCATGTTGCCAAAATCAAACACATACATTGCAGAAGCCACGACACCATAACTCTGAGCATGGTTAAAGGATGCCGTATCTGCATAGGCATATTGGAGCTGCGGCGCTAAAAAAAATGCCCAATGCTTATCTAAACGGTAAGTTAAAGACACACCAGCACGATAACGATTGATATCATCCCAAGCCTGTCCATCTGCCCCAAACAATGATGAAACATTGTTTGCTCCTGTCAAATTGATATTGCGCCAATCGTAATCCAGCCTGTCGTATCCAAAATTAATACCGACTGACCACTGTCTGTTTAAAGGAACATTTACTCCTGCGTTAAGTAATAAAGTATCCCGTTGTAGCTCGGTATTGCTATCCGACACCTCTGCACTTTGAGTGCTGACTTGGGCAATACTTAATTTAAACGGTTTTCGCTCTGGAGCCGTGTCTTCCGCCCCTATAGCAACACTCGTTAACATAGGAAGGAGCAGCAAACTTCTTTTAAACGCTGCAATAATCGAGCTTCTTTGTAGATGACTTAGATTTGCCACACTGACCCCTTGAGATATAAAACGTAGATAAATTTGGCGAATAATACGCTTTATCTAATAGAAAATTTAGATGCTGAGCATAATGTAACAAATTGAAACACATTACATTGAAAAACGTCAGCCAATACGATACGCCCTTAAAAACATATCGGCACAGCCGTGAATATATTCCTCTCGCTCTAACATGAGTCCTTCAGTCTCAAGCCCCAATTCTAGCCTAAGTTTTAACTCGCCAAACAGCATCAAGCACAGACGCACTGCACTTTGATGGGCATTGCCAAACTTATACCTCCCCAGTGCTTCGACCGCCAGTAAATAATCCGCCAATATGCCCACAATATGCTGTGGCCCTGCTTCAAAAAATAGTCGTGAGACTTCAGGATGACTCTCTGATTGAGCCACACAAGTTTTAAATACGGTGATAGCTTCCGGACTCACTATCATCTCGCCAAACTGCAGTGCAAATTGAGTCAGGGCAGCTTCTGGCTGACTTGGATCATTAAGTAAATCATCATGCAGATTATGGCCTACGCATTTAGATTCTATTGCTGCAACAAATAATTCATCTTTACTGCCGTAATGGGAATACACGGTTTGTTTTGAGACTCCTGCAAGTTTAGCAACCTCATCCATACTGGTGTGAGGAAAACCTTGGCGGCAAAATAAATCAATTGCTGCGACAAGGACTTGCTGCCTTTTTTGCTCACTTCGGCTCAAAGGTAATTGCATCTCTGTAGGCTGCGTCATATCAACACTCTCATTTATTGACACGATAAATATGTATTAGTTAAACACAAAATAGACTAGACAGTCTAGTTCTACACTTCTAGACTAACAAGTCTAGTTACATAGAGTTAACGTAAAACCCACAATGGATGGACTGAAATGAATCGAGCTGCCCGACGCTTTTGGCGCGCTAGTGCTATCAGCGTATTTGCCTTAGTGGTATTAAGTGCCTGCCAAAGAGAAGTCACAGAGCATGCCAACTCAGCCTCATTACAAAAAGTGGTCACAATGCCTCTAGTGTTCACATCGAGCTATCAACGTGAGCAAATATTCACAGGTACAATACGTGCGGGTAATACTACGGGTATAGGATTTGAACTATCAGGTAAATTGAGCGAACTCTATGTCGATAGCGGAACTAAGGTCGTACAAGGCCAAGTCCTTGCGAAATTAGATACGCACCTACTCGAGGCTGAGCGCCAAGAGATACAAGCAAGCCTTGCACAAACTCAAGCCGATGTTGATCTTGCAAGGAGTACCCTAAAACGTAATCTTGAGCTTAAAAAGTCAGGTTATGTGTCAGAACAATTACTCGATGAAAATCGTAGTCAATTAGTTAGTTTAGAATCGGCTAAACAGCGGCTGATGGCCTCTCAACACGCGAATCGACTAAAACTTGATAAATCACAGTTATTAGCGCCATTTGATGGTTCGATAAGCCAACGTCTTCATAGTCTAGGGGAAGTGGTATCCACCGGAAGCCCTGTATTTACCTTAGTGGGCCATATGAATCCAGAGGCGTACATTGGTATTCCTGTGGATATTGCGGATCAATTTAGTCACGGAAAACAGGTTAATGTTAGTGTAAAAGGTCAACATTTTACCGCCACAATTGCGGGTATTAGTGCAGAGGTCAATCCAATCAGCCGCACCTTACAGTTACGCATTAGCCTACCAAAAGAATCAAGCGTTATTAATGGTGAAATAGTGTATTTACATCAACAACAACACGTGACTCAAGCGGGTTATTGGGTGCCGATTTCAGCACTAACCGATGGTATTCGCGGTCTCTGGAATATCTACATAGTCACATCAGACAAGGCCGAAGCAAAGATTGAACGCCGCGATGTGGAAATTATCTACACGACCCAAGATATGGCTTATATCCAAGGGGCAATACAAGAAAATGAACACTATGTTAGCCAAGGGCTACAAAAATTAGTTGTGGGTCAAGCCGTATCCCCTGTAATCCTTTCTGGTACGAGGCAATAATGATCAAAGCCTTTGTCGAAAATGGTCGTTTAGTCAGTCTCGTGATCGCTCTCCTTATCGTTGCGGGTTTAGGCGCGATATCGAGTCTACCCCGTACGGAAGATCCCCATATTACCAACCGTTTTGCTTCCGTGATCACCTCCTATCCCGGCGCTTCTGCTGAAAGAGTTGAAGCCTTAGTCACTGAAGTAATAGAAAATCAGCTTAGACGATTAGAGGAAATTAAGCTCATTCAATCGACTTCAAGGCCAGGGGTGTCAGTTATTCAATTAGAACTAAAAGATACCGTGATGGAAACAGCACCCGTATGGTCACGGGCGCGTGATTTATTAGCCGACGCAAAGGCCAATCTACCCAATGGCATTCAAACACCCACCTTAGATGACCAGATTGGTTATGCTTATACTGCCATTTTAAGCTTAGTATGGAATGCTGATACCCCAATTCGAGCAGACATCTTGAACCGCTACGCCAAGGAACTGCAAAGTCGCTTACGGCTTTTACCGGGTACGGATTTTGTCAAACTCTACGGCGCACCCACTGAAGAAATTTTAGTTCAGCTCAACGGTAGCCAAATGAGCCAGTTACAGCTCACGCCCTCTACAGTTGCCCAAATATTAACTAATGCTGATAGTAAAATTTCCGCTGGAGAAATTAATAACACTACATTTCGCGCCTTGGTTGAAGTATCGGGTGAACTTGACTCACAAACCCGCATTCGCCAAGTACCACTAAAAATTGACACTCAAGGGCAAATTATTCGCCTTGGGGATATTGCGACTGTAACTCGCCAATCTCAAACACCAGCCGACAGCATAGCGTTAGTTGATGGTAAGCAAAGCGTATTAGTTGCAGTACGGATGCTCGATAATACTCGAGTTGATCTTTGGCAAGCTCAAGTTAATAAGGTGGTCGACGAACTCAGCCGCGATGTACCAGCAAATATCACC
Source organism: Shewanella sp. JNE2 (assembly GCF_023159115.1). Classification (NCBI taxonomy): domain Bacteria; kingdom Pseudomonadati; phylum Pseudomonadota; class Gammaproteobacteria; order Alteromonadales; family Shewanellaceae; genus Shewanella; species Shewanella sp. JNE2. Next base: position 3,092,484 of record NZ_CP096169.1, read on the forward strand.
ATACAATGGTTATTCGAGCAAAATAGTTACACCAGCGTGCGCCTTGGTGATCTTGTCATCAACCTACTTCAAGGGTTTATTATCATTTTATTAGTGCTGCTACTCACCCTTGGTGTAAGAAATGCCATTATTGTAGCGATATCTTTACCCTTAACAGCGTTATTTACATTAGCTTGTATGAAATATATCAACCTCCCTATACACCAAATGTCAGTGACAGGTCTGGTCGTAGCCCTTGGGATAATGGTGGATAACGCCATTGTGATAGTCGATGCCATAGCCCAGCGCCGCCAACAGGGAATGAGCCGGCTAGCGGCGGTCAGTCAAACCTTGCATCATCTGTGGCTGCCATTAGCTGGCTCGACTATTACCACTATATTGGCCTTTGCCCCTATTGTCTTAATGCCAGGGGCTGCGGGTGAGTTTGTAGGCGGTATTGCCATGTCAGTGATATTTGCATTGCTGGGTTCATACCTTATTTCCCATACCTTAATTGCAGGCTTAGCGGGACGCTTCAGTATCGATGGTAAACATGATGCTTGGTACCAACATGGGATCAGTATGCCCCTCTTGAGTCATTATTTCCAAGCTAGCTTACGATTTGCACTTAACAGACCCATAATAAGCGCCATTGCAATAGGCGTTATTCCAGCACTGGGCTTCTATGCTTCAGGTAAAATGACGGAGCAATTTTTTCCCCCATCAGACAGAGATATGTTCCAGATTGAGATTTACCTTGCTCCTCATGTCAGCCTTGAAAATACACTCAATCAAGTACAATTAATCGATAATACATTACGAAGTATTAATGGCATTACCCAAGTGGATTGGGTTGTTGGGGGTAATAGTCCCTCCTTTTACTATAACTTAACTCAGCGCCAGCAAGGTGCGGCCAATTATGCACAAGCCATGGTGAAAGTGATCGATTTTAAGCGTGCTAACGCCTTGATCCCTGAGTTACAGCAACAATTGGACTCCGCTTTTCCAGAGGTGCAGGTCTTAGTCCGAAAATTAGAGCAAGGCCCACCTTTCAATGCGCCAGTGGAACTGATGATCTTCGGCTCTAATCTTGATACGTTACGAGCCATTGGAGATGAAATTCGCCTTATCCTCTCAAAGACCCCTGATGTACTTCATACCCGTGCAACCTTAAGTGCTGGCGCACCAAAGGTATGGTTAGAAGTGAATGAAGATGCTGTAGTGATGTGATGGACGCCTCAGCACCTAAGCTTGCAGTATTATGCCAAGCTTAGGTGCTGACAAATAGTTCTGGAGGTTTCCATCATGGATATTAAAGTTATTGGTATCGATTTAGCCAAAAATGTTTTTCAAGTTTGTGTTTGTCTTATGGATAACTCAGTCATGACTAACAAAAAGGTTAACAGAAACAAGCTGCTCGATAAAATTAGACAATTCCCCGAAGGTAGTCTTATTGCTATGGAGGCCTGTGGTACGGCGCATTACTGGGGAAGACAATTTCAAGCTCTTGGTTATCAAGTGCAATTGATCCCTGCTCAACATGTTAAGCCATTTGTTGCAAACCAAAAGAATGATGCCAACGATGCCCTCGCTATATGCGAAGCGGTTTTCAGACCTAATATCCACATGGTTCCAGTTAAAACTGTTGAGCAACAAGACATTAAAGCATTACGTTGTGTACGTAGTCGTCTCGTTCAAAATCGAACCGCCATGGTCAATCAAATTCGAAGCCTAGCGAGCGAGTCTGGTGTGATCTTCTCTGTCGGCAGGTTGCAATTACAAGCGTCACTTAGCCGTATTTTAGCAAATAATGAGCATGAACTGTCTCATACGCTTCATTACCTGTTAAAACTTTTATATGAAGATTTATGTGTTTTAAATGAGAGAATTAATCAAATCGAGCGCGACATTAAAGCGCTATGTCAAATCCAACCTCGCTACAATGCATTGCTGTCGATCCCTGGCTTTGGACCATTAGTCACAGCAAGCTTTATGAGTGAATTAGGTTCGGGTCATCAATTTAAAAATGGCCGGCAATTATCTGCATGGTGTGGCTTAGTGCCATCACAATCGAGTTCTGGTGGAAAAGTTCGACTAGGATCGATCACGAAAAATGGCAGCTCAGAACTACGTGTTTTACTCATCCATGGCGCCAGAGCCGTTGGCCGATTTGCAAGCAAACGTGATGATAGACTTGGGCGATGGTTTAATGCACTTGCGTTAAGGCAAGGTCGACACAAAGCCGTTGTCGCATTGGCCAATAAAATAGCGCGTATAGGATGGCGGATCCTCACGAGTAACGATAATTTCGACGTTAATAAAGCGTTTGCGTAAGACGTTAAGCATCACGTAAAAGTTTACATGCACTGATGAATAAACGGTCAACCGTACCTATTAGAGCCTGACTTGACCAAGGCATTAAATGCCGATGTAGTGATAAGGTAATAGGTTTCGGATTTACATCATGGCGCGGGTAAAAAGCCTATTTAGACGCCGAATATATGGTAGTGAACCAATCATTCAAAAGTGTTGTAAAAGCTGAGGCGTCCATATATGGTCAACTAAATTTGGCCACAACTTTAGAATCTTCCCAATATCGTCGCTCTGATTCATTTGGGCTCAATCCTGCATTGTAATGATGTGGCCTGACTTCACAGTAATAACCAATGATGTAATCAGTCACATCTTGTTTAGCTTCGCTAAAACTCTTGTAGCCTTGTGTCGGGAGCCATTCCGTTTTTAAACTTCTGAAAAACCGCTCCATTGGCGCATTATCCCAGCAGTTACCACGACGGCTCATGCTCTGGGTGATTTGATATTTCCACAGCCGCTGACGGTATTTCAGGCTGGTATAATGGCAGCCTTGATCTGAATGAAATATCAGGTTTTTAGGCTTCCCACGAGATTCAAAGGCCATATCTAAGGCCTTCACCGTTAACTCAGAATCAGGTGAAAATGACATCGCCCAACCAATGGCTTTTCTCGAAAATAAATCCAGCACAACCGCTAAATAACACCAACGATTACCCGCCCAAATATACGTCACATCGCCACACCAAACGGTGTTAGGTTCGACAACTGCAAATTGTCTCTTGAGTAAATTAGGGATGGTCACATGCTCATTTTCAGCCCTCTTATAGCGGTGCTTGGGTTGTTGGCAGCTCACTAACCCAAGCTTTTTCATTAACCGAGTCGCCCGATAACGACTTAATGCAAAGCCACGTTCAGAAGCGATGGTGGCAATACTTCTCGCACCCGCAGACTGTTTGCTTTCAGCATGTATCGCTTTGATTTCACATTCTAAAAGTCGCTGCTCTGGTGTGATACAAAGCTCGCGGCTTATCCAATAACGGTAACTGCTCCGGTTCACGTTGAATACATGGCATAACACTGAAATAGGGTATTTGTTGCTCTGATTGAGTTTCTCGATTATCGAGAATTGTTCAGCGAGTCCGACATCAATAGAGCTGTAGCCTCGGTGTGCCCCTTGGGTATTTTTAGGATTTCCTTCTCGAGATTAATCCGTTCAATTTCGCGTTTAAGTGCCTTGATTTCAATTTGTTCTGGTGTCATTGGTGAGGCTTTAGGAGCATGCCCTTGGCGCTCAACCTGAAGCTGTGTTACCCACTTACTGACCGTCGATTTACCCACGTTCATGGCTTTTGCGGCCGCTTCTTGTGTATAGCCTTGATCAACGACTAATTGAGCGGTTTCGAGCTTAATGGCAGCGCTATATCGTGCACGTTTACTTTTATTCATATTGTCACCTAAATGGGTTATGAGTGAGATCATAACATTTCTTATTAGGTGGCCAAATTCACTATGCCACTACATGCGAGCTTAATGAGTGGCTTAAGCCTAACGGAGATTGCAAAGCAAATTCAAATGTCGACCACAGGTGTCATTGGTGGAAGCATACTCGAACAAACAGAATCCTTGCCAATAAGAGTTCGCTTGAGCGATGAAAATCGCGAGCAAGTCAATCGCCTATCAGAAATTCAATTAGTTTCTCCCTCTGGAGAGACGGTATCGCTTTCAGCACTCTCCCATAGTGAGATACACGTTAGCCGCGGAGCCATTCCAAGGCGTAATGGCCAAAGGGTAAATACGATTGAAGCCTATATCGTCAGCGGTGTTTTGCCCGCTCAAGTGCTCAATGATGTCAAAGATAAAATAGCACAACTCACCTTACCTTCAGGTTATCGCATTGAAATTGGTGGTGAAAGTGCAAAACGCAATGAGGCTGTAGGCAATTTACTATCGAGTGTTATGTTAGTAGTGACCTTGCTATTAGCAACCGTAGTGCTGTCATTTAACTCTTTTAGGCTCACAGCCATTATTCTACTAAGTGCTATGCAATCGGCTGGTTTAGGCTTATTAGCCGTGTTTGTTTTTGGCTACCCCTTTGGTTTTCCCGTAATCATTGGTTTATTGGGGCTAATGGGACTCGCAATAAACGCTGCCATAGTGATCTTGGCTGAGCTCGAAGAGATACCAGCGGCAAGGCTTGGAGATAAAGATGTCATTATCACTACGGTGAGTAGCTGTGGTCGTCATATAGGTTCAACAACGGTTACCACGGTAGGTGGATTTATTCCCTTAATTATTGCAGGTGGTGGATTTTGGCCCCCCTTCGCTATTGCGATTGCGGGTGGCACACTCCTAACAACCTTGCTATCACTCGTCTGGGTACCCACAATGTATTTACTTCTAATGAATACTCGACAACTGAAAACTGATAGATACGCCAACGCGCAGGAGCATTAACACTATCGTTTTGATATGGCTTTATTTACCCATTAATAGGTAGATTAATTCAATCAGGATTTGATGAATATTTTTATATTACAAAATATAGGGTTAACTCTTATTATTTAAACTGGAAATAACTTGCCAAACTCTCTATAACAAAGAGAAATATTAGACTCAAATCAAGACTATTGAGCCAAACTTGAGTTACATTAGCGCCACCTTTACCTATAGGATCGCAGCATGAACTATAAAAACTGGCCTATCGCGAAACAAATTGGCGCCCTCGCTTTTTTCCTCACGCTTATCATTTTTAGCATACTAAGCACATTAGCCTACAAAGCCGCATCAAATGTACTGGAAGATAAAGGCATAAGCGCAATGAAGGCCGAAATGCACGCGGTATCAGATATGTTAGAGTTGCAATATGACAGCATCTTGCAACTTGCTAGGCGTAATGCCGACGTCTTTAAAGAAATGTACCCCGGACAATTTACTAAACCAGATAAGCGCATCAATATCTTAGGGATCAGTACCCCAGCGCTATTACACGAAAAAGAGCAAGTAAACGCTTCGATGAGTAAAGTTGACCGATTCGCAAAAATTACGGGCGGCAATGCAACAGTCTTTGTCCGTGATGGCGATGATTTTGTTCGTATTGCAACTTCCCTTAAAAAAGCCGATGGCGCCCGTGCAGTAGGGACTTCTTTAGATAGAACTCATCCTGGTTACCTACCGCTTATCAGCGGTAAAGAATACGAAGGTTATGCCAAACTCTTTGGCAAAGACTACATGACAATCTACCGACCAATAATCGATCCCCAAGGACAAGTCATTGGTATTTTATATATAGGTTTTGATATAACCAGCTCCCTACTGCAATTACAGAAAGCGGTCAAAAACTTAACTTTGGAGGAAAGTGGTCACTTTTTATTAATGCGCAAAACTGATACCACTCTGGTTTCACATCCTAAATATAATGAGGGTGAAAAAGTAAATGAAGCAATTCTTGATGGTCTTTCTCTGGAGCAAGCACTGCAAGACAAATCAGAATGGAATTACTCAAATACACGTAACGAACGTATGTTTGCCTATAGTCAAACAGTGGCGGGCTGGAATTGGGTACTTCTTGGCCAAGTAAAAGCAAACGAACTGAATGAGGAAAGCATCGATTTATTAATTATCAATGCCATTGTCGCCATCACAGGGATTGCACTGATCACGGCATTGTTGTCACTGGTCCTCATTCGGACACTCAAACCATTACATGCTTTACAAGATCATATGGAAACCTTAGGCCGCGGCGATTTCAGTCAAAACTTAAGGCCATCAGAGCCTCGAAGCCAAAACGAAGTGGACAAGATCACCACCAGCGTATCGGTCATGTCTTCCGAATTAAAACAACTCATTATTGCCCTGCAAGATTCTGTCGAAAGTCTAGAACAACAGGCATCAAAAGCGCAAAGCATCGCTAAGCAAAATGGTGAAGAAGCCCAAGCATTGATGCTACAAACAGATCAAATCGCTACGGCAATTGAAGAAATGTCAACCTCAATCCGTGATGTTGCCAATCATGCCCAAGACGGTGCAGAGCAGAGTTTGCAAGTCGATTCAGCAGCTAAAGAAGGCTACAACCAACAGACAAAGGTTGTACAAGACTTGCTCAAACTAAGCCAACAACTCAGTAATAGTCACCAATCTATTGAAAAGGTTAGCCAAGAAAGCGAGGCAATCAGTAAGGTGACAGAGGTCATTAACAGTATTGCTGAACAAACAAATCTGCTGGCCCTTAATGCTGCTATTGAGGCTGCCCGAGCGGGTGAACAAGGCCGTGGTTTTGCTGTGGTTGCTGATGAAGTTCGTACATTAGCCCAGCGCACGCAATCTTCAATTCTGGAGATAAGCCAAACCATCGAAAAACTGCAAACCCAAGTGAAAAATGCAACTGAACAAATGGCACAAAGTCATCAACTTGGTACAACTTCGGCAACACAAGGGGAAATCACTGGCGAACAGCTTAAAGAAATCACCCGCAGAATTGGTGAGCTTGCCATTAGTTCTCGTAATATTGCCTCCGCGACAGAGCAACAAAGCAGCGTTGCCCAAGAGATTACTCATAATCTGCATCAAATCAGCGAGCTTGCTAATGAAGGAGAACACCGTGCTACTGAGACAGTGCATTCTGCCGATGAATTATCTTCCCTCGCTGCGGCATTAAAACGTCAAATAAGCCAATTTAAAGCCTAATTTGACTAATGAATGAGTTGTTTATCAAATGCCATCCACATTGGGTGGCATTTTTATTGCGTTGACTTAACCAATACACTCAATCACTGCAACCACGCCTCTTAAGCGTTCACTTAAACCTTTTTGATCTGACTACCGCGACTCCATTGGCCGTGAATATTAGCCCCAAGCGAGGATATGTACCTTAATAAAACCCAATAAAAAACCTCGCGCTTGCGAGGTTTTTTAGATTGAATTAGACGTTACTCGGCATCTTCTGCCGATCTGTCCATGTTCTCTGTATTCTCAAGCCACAGGGCATTGATAATCCCGAAAGAACAGGCCAACAAAACCCCTAATATCCACGTAAAATACCACATAGCAGATGCTCCTTAATTCTTCGTAAACATTAATAGAGTGAGGCTTTGTTATCTTCAATATGTTTACGGCCAATACGGCCAAACATTTTGAAGTAAGTCCAGACAGTGTAACTTAATACGATAGGCACAAAAATCGCGGCTGCACCTGTCATTACACCTAAGGTCTTCTCACTGGCCGTAGCATCCCACATAGTCAAACTCACATTAGGATCTAATGATGATGGCATGACAAATGGGAACATAGCCGCACCACAAGTCAAAATCACCATAGCCACAGTCAGTGAACTGAATAGGAATGCAAAACCAGAACGGTTAAAGCGACTAACCAAAATCACCAACAGGGGCAATACCACACCTAAGATAGGGAACAGCATAGTGATGGGGTATTTGTCATAGTTTGCTAACCATGCTCCAGCCTCAACCGCTACTGTTTTCATCGTTGGATTCGATACCGCATTGTGATCAAGTGCCGAGGTCACAACATAACCGTCAATACCATTGGCTAACCACACACCAGCAGCAGCAAACAACACTGCCACTAATAACGCAAAGAATTGAGTTGCTTTCGCCGCTCGAACACGCAGTTCACCATCGGTCTTCATTTGTAACCATGAAGCGCCTTGCATCATAAACATGCTCACGCTTACAAGACCTGCCAGTAAACCAAATGGGTTTAGTAAGCCAAATAAACCGCCGTGGTATTTTGCACGCAGGAACTCATCAAAGTTAAATGGAACACCTTGCAATAAGTTACCAAAGGCAACACCAATGATCAGTGGAGGAATAAAACCACCCGCAAATAGAGCCCAATCCCATGACTTACGCCATTTTGGATCCTCGATTTTTGAACGATAGTCAAATCCCACAGGACGCATGTATAGGGCAAACAGCACTAACATCATAGCCACATAGAAGCCAGAGAAAGACACTGCATACACTGTTGGCCAAGCGGCAAATAACGCACCACCAGCGGTGATTAGCCATACTTGGTTACCATCCCAATGGGGGGCAATCGTATTGACCATAATACGGCGCTCGGTATCGTCTTTACCTATAATTGGTAGTAACGCACCGACACCCATATCAAAACCGTCAGTAACCGCAAATCCGATGAACAGTACGCCGATCAGAGCCCACCAGATTACTCTTAATATTTCATAATCAAACATAATGAAATCCTCTGCTTAGGCTTCTAGTTTCTCGAAATGATAACGACCAGTTTTTAAACTGCTCGGACCAAGGCGGGCAAACTTAAACATCAGGAACATCTCAATCACTAACAAGATTGTGTAGAAAAGTGTGATAGAGAGGATACTGAACCATAAATCACCCGTCGTTAAACTCGACGCAGACATAAAGGTTGGCAAGACTTCAGAAATTGTCCAAGGTTGACGACCGTATTCAGCCACAAACCAACCGCATTCAATGGCGATCCAAGGTAATGGTAAGCTATAAAGCGCAGCCTTAAGCACCCATTTTTTCTCTTCAATTTGATGACGAGTGCTTTGCCAGAATGCCGCTGCAAACACAAACAGCATGACAAAACCTAATCCCACCATGATACGGAAACTCCAGAACATAGGCGCAACACTTGGGATAGAATCCTTAGCAGCCGCTTTAATTTGTTCTTCAGTCGCATCGACAATGTTATCGGTATAGCGTTTGAGTAAGAAACCGTATCCTAAGTCCACTTTAGCCGTTTCAAAAGCAGCACGTAGTTCAGGGGTTTCTTCACCTGCACGCAATTTCACCAACATCTCATAGGCTTTCATACCGTTACGAATGCGCACTTCGTGCTCAGCAATCAAATCATGAATACCTGTTACTTCCTCATCCAATGAACGAGTCGCAACAATACCCATTGCATAAGGGATCTTGACTGCAAAATCAGTTTCCATCGTTTCTTGATTAGGGAAACCTATCGCAGTAAAGGCTGCTGGTGCAGGCTCTGTGTGCCATTCAGCTTCAATCGCAGCTAACTTAACGCGCTGAGCTTCACCCACTTTATAGCCTGATTCATCACCTAAAACGATAACAGACAGAATCGATGCCATACCAAAACTTGCCGCAATCGCAAACGAACGGCGGGCAAAAGGTAAGTCACGTTTTTTAAGAATGTAGTAAGCGCTGATCGCTAACACAAACATAGCACCCGTCACATAACCAGAAGCCACAGTGTGGACAAATTTCACCTGTGCAACGGGGTTAAAGACCACTTCAGCAAAACTGGTCATTTCCATACGCATGGTTTCGTAATTGAATACGCTACCCACTGGATTTTGCATCCAACCATTAGCAACCAAAATCCATAGCGCTGATAAGTTAGAACCAAAGGCAACTAACCAAGTCACAGCTAAATGTTGGCGCTTAGTGAAACGATCCCAACCGAAGAAGAACATACCTACGAAGGTAGATTCAAGGAAGAAGGCCATTAAACCTTCAATGGCAAGTGGTGCACCAAAGATGTCACCAACATAATGCGAATAATAAGACCAGTTAGTACCAAACTGGAACTCCATCGCCAAGCCCGTTGAAACACCCAAGGCAAAGTTAATACCAAATAACTTACCCCAGAACTTAGTCATATCTTTATAAATTTGTTTATCAGTCATCACATAGAGTGATTCCATGATAGCCAGCAAAAATGCTAACCCTAAAGTTAAAGGAACAAATAGGAAGTGATACATGGCTGTCAGCGCAAACTGCAACCGCGATAGCTCAACAACCTCTTCAACAATCATCGGTAACTCCTTACGTGGTGCGTCCAATTGCTACAACGAAATCCGAATTGTTTATAGCAAGTGCCTTTGTAGGATAGTGAGTTTCATTTTGTGTTTATATCTGGCGACAGTATAAACCGTTAAAATTAATCTTTTGCATTACATCGAAGCAGCAAGGGCTAAAAGTATCAATTTCCATCACATATTGGGACAAGCGTCACACTATCACATAGCATTGAGACTAATGCCTCACAACCTAACCAATCAAATGATCCCATCGATATAAATATCAGATAGTTAGGATATTTACTCGTTTTCATTTGTGAGTATTTTATACCACCTGCTTTTGATTCAAATCAATCAAACTCAGGGGTTTAGATGGGTTTTGCGGCAAGGCACACACTTCCCCACTCACGGTAATTGACAAATCAACAAAAAAGGTGTAGAGAGCGTAAATTATTAAATGTAAAGTGACATTTTTATCGCTTTCATATGAAAATCAAAACCAAACGCCACAAATCAACAATAGGTATACAAAAAATAACAAATATACTATTACTTAACAAGTCAAACATATAGATAATCAATAAAAAATAAAATATAAATCATATGCATATGAAAAGTTAAAAATTAAAAGCTGAATCATTAAAAAAATTTAAGATTAATTTTTCTAATGATTATTTGTATTTTTTCTCGTTTGATAAGATTTTATTCATTGCTTAATATGTGTCCAGTGCTAAGACGGCAGTTTTATCGTTCTGGTGAAGCGTCCCAGAAAAGCCCGATATCGCACATCTTGGTTTAACTTTGTTATGGAGACAGCGATATGACAAACTTATTTGAACGTCTAATTAACATCTACAAGCCTGTTTTTGTTGAACTTTATAAAGCACACGAGCTTTAAGATTTTACATATTACTCGATATAGATCCTGATTTAGTTTGAAGTTTTGTTAGCGCAAAACCAGCCTCCTTCTCCTTGAGTTGGAGGCTTTTTCTTTTCCTATACCCTATTTTTTGTAAGGGAAATCGCTTTAGAAGATTGAGACTAAAGATTTATCGAGTGTGCAACATACTCATTAAGAGGTAATTGGCAATTAAAGCGAGAATTTAGTTACTTAAGTACAATAGATTATTTGCAATAAAGGCTAATATATTGAAATGGCTAATTTTAATAAAACATGCATTTAGAATATAAAAAAGGAGCGAAAAAATTCGCTCCTTTTTTGATGACCTAAACTTTAAACTTCTTGTATTTTAGGAGGTTAACCTAAGGTCACTCGCGCATTACGGAACATTCGCATCCAAGGGCTATCTTCACCCCAAGTATCCGGATGCCAAGAGTTCGCTACGGTTCTGAACACACGTTCGGGGTGCGGCATCATCAACGTTACGCGGCCATCAGTGGTACAAATCCCCGTCAAGCCATTTGGCGAACCGTTCGGGTTTTGTGGATACTGAGTCGCAATATCACCTTTACCATTAACAAAACGCAGCGCAATTGTGCCTGACGCTTCGGCAATCGCCAGCGCTTCAGGGCTGGCAAACTCAGCCAAACCTTCACCGTGGGATACGGCGATAGGCATACGTGAACCGGCCATACCTTGGAAGAATAACGACGGGCTCTGTTGCACCTCAACTAAGCTGAAACGCGCTTCGAAACGCTCTGAGCGGTTACGCACAAAACGTGGCCAGTGCTCGCTACCTGGGATAATTTCTTTCAGGTTCGACAGCATTTGACAACCGTTACACACGCCAAGGGCGAAACTTGAGTCACGTTCAAAGAAACGTGAAAACTCATCGCGCGCACGCTCGTTAAACAGAATCGACTTAGCCCAACCCTCACCTGCGCCTAATACATCACCGTAGGAGAAGCCACCACAGGCCACTAGGCCTTGGAAATCCTCTAGGCTAATACGGCCAGATAAAATGTCCGACATGTGTACGTCGCGGCTTTCAAAGCCAGCGCGATCAAAGGCTGCTGCCATTTCTACGTGGGAGTTAACGCCCTGCTCACGCAAAATCGCCATCTTAGGCGCAGCGCCCTTAAGAATATAAGGCGCGGCAACATCTTGGCTTGGATCAAAACTTAAGTTAACGGTTAAGCCTAAATCGGTTTCGTCTTGCTTAAGTTTGAACTCTTCAAGCGCGCAGGCTGGGTTATCACGCAAAGCTTGCATACGATACGTGGTTTCTGACCACACAGTATGCAGCGCAACACGGGTATCACTGAAGATTTCACGCGCGCCATCTTTAATGGTGATGCGTTGATCGTCGGCGAGGGTTCCGATCACATGGCAAGGTACGCCAGCGATTGCAAACTGAGCGGCAATTTTCGCAGCGTTGTCGCGGCTCACTTGCAGCACAGCGCCGAGCTCTTCATTAAAGAGTCGCTCTAAATCCGTGCCCTGCAAGTCTTCTACATTTATGTCTAAACCAGTATTACCAGCAAAAGCCATTTCCACTAAGGTAGTGAATAAACCACCGTCGCTACGGTCGTGGTAAGCGATAACCGACTTTTTAGCCACTAGATTTTGCATGGTTTCGAAGAAACCACGCAGTAGTGCTGCATCGTCAAGATCCGGCGCAATATCACCCAGCTCACCAAACACTTGGGCTAAACAAGAACCGCCTAAACGATTTTTGCCCGCACCTAAATCCACTAACAGTAAAGACGTTTCGCCTTTATCTGTGCGTAGCTCTGGCGTCACTGTATTGCGAATATCTTGCACCACGCCAAAAGCCGTAATCACCAATGACATAGGTGACGTCACGGTTTTATCCGCGCCATCTTGCTGCCATGCGGTCTTCATCGACATAGAGTCTTTACCGACCGGAATGGTCAGGCAGAGCTCTGGACACAGTTCTTCACCCACGGCTTTCACCGCTTCATAAAGACCCGCATCTTCACCGGGGTGACCCGCGGCAGACATCCAGTTGGCAGAAAGCTTGATACGCTTAAATGAACCGATATCGGCACCAGCGATATTCATGATGGATTCAGCCACAGCCATACGGGCAGAGGCGCCAAAGTCCAGCAGCGCCAGCGGTGTACGCTCACCCAGTGACATAGCCTCACCAGCGTAGGTATCAAAGCTTGCCGCAGTCACAGCGCAATCGGCCACAGGCACTTGCCATGGGCCCACCATTTGGTCACGGTTCACTAAACCTGTGACTGTGCGATCGCCAATAGTGATAAGGAAGGTTTTATCTGCGACCGTAGGCAAGCTCAGTACGCGTTTAACCGCTTCTTTAACATCAATCTTGTCTTGCGCTAACGCGGGCGATACCGCTTTGGCCGATACCACATCACGGCTCATCTTAGGCGCTTTGCCTAATAAGACTTCGAGTGGTAAATCGATAGGATTATTGTCGAAATGGCTGTCGCTAAGCGTCAGGTGTTTTTCCGCCGTCGCTTCACCCACCACCGCAAAAGGCGCGCGCTCACGCTCACAGATGGCAGTAAATAGCGCCAGATTTTCGGGGGCAACTGACAGCACATAACGTTCTTGTGATTCGTTACACCAGATTTCCAGCGGACTCATGCCAGGCTCATCCGAAGGCACATTACGCAGATTAAACAAACCGCCGCGCTCGCCGTCATTCACGAGTTCTGGGAAAGCGTTCGACAAACCGCCCGCGCCCACATCGTGGATAAATTGGATAGGGTTTTTATCGCCAAGCTGCCAACAGCGGTCAATCACTTCCTGACAACGACGTTCCATTTCTGGGTTTTCACGTTGCACAGAAGCAAAATCCAAGTCTTCGCTCGATTGACCCGATGCCATAGAGGAAGCCGCGCCGCCGCCCAGACCTATGTTCATCGCAGGGCCACCGAGCACAATCAGCTTAGCGCCAACGGTAATTTCGCCCTTTTGTACGTGTTCTTCACGAATGTTACCTAAACCACCGGCCAACATAATGGGCTTGTGGTAACCACGGACTTCAACACCGTTGTGGCTGCTGACTTCCTGCTCATAGGTACGGAAATAACCGACCAATGCCGGACGACCAAACTCGTTGTTAAATGCCGCGCCGCCGAGTGGTCCTTCGGTCATGATGTCCAGCGCGCTCACGATACGTTCTGGCTTGCCATAGTTACCTTCCCATGGTTGAACAAAACCCGGGATTTTTAAATTGGATACACTAAAGCCTGTTAAACCCGCTTTAGGTTTAGAACCACGACCCGTCGCGCCTTCATCACGGATTTCACCACCTGAACCGGTTGCGGCGCCAGGATAGGGGCTGATGGCCGTTGGATGGTTGTGGGTTTCCACTTTCATCAGGATGTGCATAGGCTCAGTGTGGTAGCTATACACCCCATCAGGATCGGGGAAGAAACGACCCGCAACCGAACCTTCCATCACTGCAGCGTTATCTTTGTAGGCAGATAACACATGATCAGGCGTGGTTTCAAAGGTGTTCTTGATCATTTTGAACAATGACTTAGGCTGAACTTCACCGTCAATAGTCCAATCTGCATTAAAAATCTTATGACGACAATGCTCAGAGTTTGCCTGAGCAAACATCATCAATTCGATGTCATGGGGATTACGGCCTAAACGGACGAAGTTCTCGACTAAATAGTCGATTTCATCTTCGGCTAAGGCAAGCCCCAATTCAGTGTTAGCCACCTCAAGTGCACGGCGACCTTCCCCAAGAATATTGACGCTCTTAAACGGCGCAGGCTCAGTGCGTTTGAATAACACATCGGCTTTGGCAAAATCATCGAGGATAATTTCAACCATACGATCGTGCAGCAACGCATTTAAGGTTTGTTGCTGGGCCACTGTCAGTGCATCTGACTCGACATAATAGGCAACACCACGCTCCAAACGCTTCACCTTACCAAGACCACAATTGTGGGCGATATCAGTGGCTTTAGATGACCATGGGGAAATTGTGCCGGGGCGAGGAGTAACAAACAGGAGTGAACCTTGGGGGATATGAGCTTCTATCGCAGGTCCATAGGTGAGAATTTTTTCAAGTTGCTGGCGTTCATTTGTGTCGAGCAACTCGCTCAAATCCGCTAAATGCACATACTCAGCATAGATTTGGCGTACCGGAAGCGCCGCGTTTACGCAGGCCTCCATTAGCTTTTGCACTCTAAACATCGAGAGTGCGGGGGCTCCGCGGATGATCTCCATCACGTCTATTCACCTTATTATTTATTATTGCAGGGGTCAGATGTGGCGCTATTATAGGGAAATGTCTATCACAAATCACCTGTGACCTTACGCAAAACAGTGTTTCCTGTGAGATAAAAAGCGTGGTGTTATCAGACTCCTCCTTCTCCCCTGTACAAATTTTTTTCGTTATCCCACACAAACGGATATAATCACAGCACTGTCAGCCATTTTATCTCTGATACCTCACTGACCATCTATTTTTCATCGTATTGATTTTATTTAACAAAGCGCATTTAATGACTCGATTTCTGCTTATTATCATCTTAGGTTTCTTACTGACTGCCTGTCAGCAGGTGACCGTGGACGAACCAGAATTCGTTCCTCATCAGCTCACTGAACTGCGGGTGGGAACCCTTTATGGCCCTCAGATCTATATGACATCCGGCCAAGGAAATAGTGGATTTGACTACGATATGGCGCTGCGATTTGCCGAATATCTCAACGTCCCCTTAAAAATGGTGCCTTATACTAACCGCTCAGAGCTCTATGACGCCCTAAAAAAGAATGATATTGATATTATTGCCGCAGGTATGACAGAAACGCCTGCGCGAAGAGAACAATTCCGTCTAGGCCCACCTTTATATCGCGTTAATCAAGTGCTCGTTTATCGAGAAGGCGTGGCAGCCCCCAAAGATATCAGCAAGTTAAAAGGAAGAATCACTATCATTGCTGACTCAGCGTTTGTAGAGACATTGACTCAACTGCAAAAACATCATCCGAGTCTAGTCTGGGATCAAGTAACAGATAAAGACAGTGAAGAGTTGCTGGCGATGATCGCAAATAAAGAAATTGATTACACTATCGCTGACTCTAGCAGTGTCCAAATTAATCGCCGTTATCTACCCGATTTACGTTCTGGCCCTGTGCTTGAAGAAAAACTCGATGTGGTCTGGTTATTACCTCCGACTCACAGCGATGCACTTATGAGCCAATTATTGGCTTTCTGGCATCAAGAAAAGCTCGCAGGGACGCTCGATCATCTCAATGAAAAGTATTTTGGCCACGTTAAACGTTTCGATTATATCGATACTCGTGCTTTCCTGCGTGCTATCGAAACAGTCCTTCCTCGTTATCGTCAACTGTTTGAGACCCATGCAGGTGATTTAGATTGGCGTAAACTTGCAGCAACAAGTTACCAAGAATCCCACTGGAATCCGCATGCCCGCTCCCCCACGGGAGTCCGTGGCATGATGATGCTCACAGAACCCACAGCCAAAGAAATTGGCATCACTAACCGCCTCGATGCAGAAGAAAGTATCCGCGGCGGCGCCGCATATCTAAGGGATATGATTAACCGTTTGCCCGAATCCATCCCTGAAAGTCAACGTATGTGGTTTGCACTAGCCTCTTACAATATAGGGTATGCCCATGTGGAAGATGCGCGAAAACTCGCAGAATCAATGGAATTAAATCCCAATGCTTGGCGAGATCTAAAGAAAGTTTTACCTCTACTACAAAAACGGAAATATTACCAAAAAACCCGTTATGGTTATGCTCGTGGCAGTGAAGCTGTACATTACGTGGATAGTATTCGCCGCTACTACGATACATTGGTGTGGGTGGATAATCAGTCAAAACAACCTATGCCAGAGGACGAGCAAAACGATCTTATTGCTGAAGAACTCCCCAGTATGCCTGCAGGCTCCCTTAGCCCAGATCAACCTAAATAACTTATTTAAGTAAGCCAAAGATGCTTAAGCGTTATTTTTATACGCACAGAAATTGAGCCAACACTCACTATTGACTTTCTTAACCTAAAATCTAGAAATTTTAATCTTTAATTAAGAGAATGAACGCTAAAGTGCATCAATTGATGCCTTAACTTGCTGGTTTATAAAGCAGATAACCATAAGGGGATTGCCGCTGCTTATCTCAACTGCTACTGTCTTAGTCAATTGAGATAAAACATTAGCGTTACAGGCGTTAAATCAAAGTAAAAGTGCGAATAAATAATGCTCAATAAAAATAATCAAAAATGGGGTCAATATGAGAAAAAAAACTATTCATCATAACAATGCATCACGTCGTCGTACTTTGCTAAAAATACGCCATCGTCGAATATTAAACCGCCAAAAACTTTTCTTTACTTTTATCCAATCTCAAGACTAAAAACACTTTCTATCGCTTTTACTCTATCCCTTGCTGCGCCCTTTGAGCTAGTTTTAAAGCCTTCTTTTCATCCCTACGGCGTTTAAAAAAACGACTCAACTGTGCGCTACAAGCCTCAGCTAATACACCTGATGTCACTTCAACTTGATGATTAAACGCCGGATGTTGCAGTAAATTCACCACAGTCCCCGCAGCACCGGTTTTTTCATCCCGAGCACCATAAACCACCCGCGCGATCCGGCTGTGCACCATAGCGCCTGCACACATAGCGCAAGGTTCAAGGGTTATATAAAGGGTGGCATCCAAAAGACGATAGTTTTCGAGCTTTTTACCTGCGCTACGTAAACAGAGGATCTCTGCATGGGCGCTAGGATCGTGTTGGCTAATAGATAAATTGTAACCCGTCGCAATCTGCTGACCGTCTTTGACTAGAACCGCACCCACAGGCACTTCACCCGCAGCTTCAGCCTTCTCTGCCATCTGCATCGCGACTTGCATCCAATATTCGTCTAACTTCATTTGGTCCACTAGGCGGTCACTCATCTGTAAAAATACGGCCAATTATACCTATAACCAATAAAAAAGGCGCACTGAGCACCTTTCACTGAATAAGGGTTAAGCCCTTTCGACTGTTGTTTGAGTAAATAATGGGCTTTCATCTCTCTCGGGATTGGACCTGCAGATTTAGGATAGAGTAGCCTTTATTCAAATCGCTGTTCGTGCTCCATATCCTCCCGCTGTTCTCGCTCTTTCTGACGCTCGATTAGTTGAACCAAGTTTGCAGAGAGTGTTTTAGCTGCGGCCGCAATATCTGATCTTTCATGTTCAACCAACTTTCTAATAGCATCCGTTCCAGGTTGCATTGCGTTTGCTCGGCTACCAGAAGTAACACGTTCAGCAAAAGCCTCCAGAACAGCTTCAGGTTCAGGAGATGCTTCCAGCAGTCTGAGTGCTGACTCTGACATAATAACTGCACCCTGATTTCCATCCTGTTCCCAAAGACTAATACCCGCCGCTACAATCGCCCACACTTTGGTATCGTTTCTGGCTCTGCACCATTCAATCAACACGTCCACATCGATTTTGGCGAGAATTGACTGGTCCAATCCGCTATGCAGAATAAAGAACTGTCGCAGATGTTGTTGCTCTTCAGTGCCCTCAAAAACACGATTCAGGAATGCTGCAGGCATTAATGCCGCAGTCGACGCAATGGTGTTTTCGCATGAATAAATGTAACCATAGTTGTCATCGACAACAGTAAATATGGTATCCAACCACTCTTGCTTTGCGGCCTCATTGCAATTAAAGCGTAACGCAGCACTGATCACACGCTCCATTCGGTAATCCCTGCCACCACTATAATCGTCATGATTTTTTGAGAGACTCAAGATCGCAGCTCTTAAACCTATTTGTCGAAAGTCGGGACCAAGTGTATCAACTGTACCATCTAACCTCATGCTTAGCGCCTCTAGCACCACATCATCACCATTCGGTTTACTCAGGAGCCGTTGAGCGAGATTGATAATACGGCCTTTAGGCAAATGCGCATAGTCGTCCCGCCAGAGGATTGGTTCAAACATGCTCGGGTGAATTTCTGGGTCATCCAGAATTGCCATACAACGATCTAGGTCGGTTTCTGTAAATTTTCCACAAGGGTGCAAATTAACCAAGGCCTGTCGAAGCTTAGGATGCTGCGTGCACAGTTCGAGTAGCTCTTGAGCTAGAACTGAATCGATAGAGTCAACCTCTTTGATGAAACCACCAAAGACAGCAATATCTCGGCAGACTTCGGACTGCAGCCCCAGCTGTTCGACGAGTAGCTGCCAGCAGACTCGTAAATCATGCGTCCCTTTTGCCAAGCCTCTCCCGAATGCGGTGCGATAAGGCATCGAATCGCTGGAAAAAAGATGTGGACCCAGCTCGTCGAGCTTATGGTCCGATAACGCAAATTCCTCACCTAACCGGAGCGCCTTAGTTTCAAGTCGTTGCCTAGCTTCATCATATTTGTGGATTTTTTCATGATCAAAATTAGTATCCAATGCCCAATAATCCGGCCTATTGCTCAACACATAAGTCAGAATTGCCGGAATCAAGTCATGGGGCTCCAACTCCCTCTCCAATACGGCAAGGTTGTCCGGCAGAGGCTCAACATCATCCCCATCTTTGCGCTTGGTATGGTCGAAATAGATAGTTGTTCGGACGGCTTTCCAACCATCTCCCCAAGGGCGATGTGCATGTAATTTGCCAGCAGCGTCAATTAGCTTTTCCCTCATTGCAACTTGTCGCCACATTCCTCTAAATGCTTTCGCCAGCGTCTGTCTTGCAAGATCTTCAAGAGTCGAATCACCGGAGGTTCCCAGTTTGACAGCAACGTCGATAAAGGCGCTACGCCACTGCACAAGCTGATCGTGATTGGGTTGAAATCCATAGTCTCTTGGGCGAGCACCAAACTCGTTTACCCCTGACCCACTCCACCGCGCCTCTAAGGCTGTAGAGAGCATCCTTAAACCTAATGACCTCCTTACAGTCACGCTTGATGAAAGACATTCATTCATGATCGCAATGCGTTGTTCTAAAGTAGCGTGTGTGCCGGACAGATATGCTTGGAAGAACTTCGTTATCTGATTTCGCGCAGAAGCATTGTTGTTGCTTTCCTCTTCGAAGTCCGCTAAATGGATGAGGAGCCTAATGCACCGCTCAAAGGCGATCGGTTCATACGCCAGCAATAGCAGAAGATTGATAATTGACGTTCGTCGAGACTTATAACCTGGTTTCATACCTTTAAAATCAGAGGTGATAAGTATCGCTTCAATCCTGTCGAGCAGAACTTCTGGCGTTACTGGTGCGATATAATCCAGCATTCGTGCCGATATATCGTTTAATTCGGTTATCCGCCCCAGCAACCCATCGGGTTGAAGCCAAGTTTCAACGATCTCTTTCGCCACAGGATGATCATGCAACAACCCGAGCCTATGTGCGAAAGACATGAGTAAGCGTTGACGTCCGGGGGCTTCAAAGGTTTCTCTAAGTTGAGCAACGGGTAAATTATTCAGTGCCGACATAGACAACTTATTGGCAATGGCATGGGGCAAAATAGCTCTCCAATAAGCCCTCTTCTGTACTATATGGCGCTCTGATAACTTGTTGACTGACCGAGACAACTGGCTTGAGGAATACCCAAAGTTCGAACCCAATACCTCAAGTTCGTTTTGGCCTTTCTCAACAGTTGCTACCGAGAATGAATAGACCAGAGACAGAATTTCAGCGTGCTCACGCAGGTTATCATCAGGGCCTTTACGCTGCTCAAACAAGCGATCAAACAACTGAGTATCAGAAAGCTGAGCTAAACTCTCACCTTCCTCAACCCGCTCGGCAATAGCCAGAGATACCCTCGAGTTACCATCAGCAAACGCGGCAATTCGGCGGGCGTTATTCTGGCCGATTTTAGGGAAACGGCGCAGCAGAAGCTGTTCAGCCACCTCAGGCCCTACTGCTTCTATATGGATGACCTCTGTGGTCTGAGGCTTATCGTCTCTGATGTCATATTCAACCGTGATAAGGCTGACCTTTGTACCTTTGGCAGAGACTTTACTGGCTAGTAAGGTGTGCAATTCTGAAGGGCAATTATCAAGGACCATAATAGCCCGTTCCCCCTCTGCAATCAGCCTATCTAGCATTGCTGTAGCAGAAGGCTCCGGACTTTCACCTGTGTCGACATAGACTGCGATAGTCCGGTCAAGCGCATCTGTACCGACCGTTTCATCGAAAAGTGCCTGTACAATTCTGGTCTTTCCAACACCAGATAATCCAGTGATGCGAACCGCCTTCTTAGTAGAGCGAATAAGATCTCGCATCGGTGCAATGGCGTCATTAATGCTGAGCGGTTGCCCCCAGCCTGACGGCAGAGTCACAGTCACACCCGAGGCTGAAATCAAGATGTCCGGCGTACCCTCTGGTGGATTGCTCCATGCGCCGTATGGCTGCCAACCTGAATATCCCTGACCGAGATTTCTTTTTGTCCAGAGCATGACTGACGGATGTTGCCGTACCCATTGAGCCAGTTTAGAACGGTCGTAGAAGTCCAAGTAAAGATTGTCACTATTAGGATCATCCGCTACGGCATCTCGCATTGCTTTGAGGCGGTCCCTCTTCATAGGAGGAGAGCAATCATCACCTAAGCTGACAATGATATAGCTCCCACCTCTTTTGGCATGTTCAGAGATGGTCGGTGACAGTTTCCCAGCGGTGACCATTTCCTTGATGATCGCAGCCATCGGCATTGAATGCTTTTTGGCCTGAAGAATTGTGTTGGGTCTTTCAAGAAAACCTGTGCTCAGCTGTTCGACAGGGACTTGAACGTGAATATCAATGCCACCATCAGGAGCATTAATTGAGCCTGACCAGTTTACATATGCAGGGCTATGTCCCTGCGCAGCTATTTCAGCCTCGGCAAGACGAGCAATCAACTCTTCGAGCAGAGTATCGGAGAGTCGGAGTAATTCGTCTTTCTCAATATCAAAAATTGCCACGGTAATCCTCAGCTGAACATCTTGTTAACCCTATCGAGAGCAAGATAATTTTATTGGATAATCAATAATTCGATAATAACAGCTCTTAGCATAATGATTAAAAAGAAGTTTAAGGAGGAAAACCTTGCAAATTAGATATGTTAACCCACATAGCGGTACACAATCCTGCAATGGTAATAAAGTGCAGCCTTATATAATTACTCCATCAAAGGACTGCTGTTTGCGTACAAAGCGATACTGACTGCTTCAGATTTGTGGATCACCTTGTTTTTTGAGTCAATATCGTTACCCCAATAAAAAATGCCAGTCAATAAAATGACTGGCATTGAGATAAATCATAAATAGTATTTTATTAGCTATTTATATTTGCGCTATTCCCACTCGATAGTCGCTGGCGGCTTGCCAGAGATATCGTAAACCACACGGGAAATGCCATCGACTTCGTTGATGATGCGGTTCGACACTCGCCCCAAGAAATCATAGGGTAGATGTGCCCAATGAGCTGTCATAAAATCGATTGTTTCTACTGCGCGCAGTGATACAACCCAGTCATATTTACGACCATCGCCCATCACGCCTACAGAGCGCACGGGTAAGAACACAGTAAAGGCTTGGCTGACTTTATTGTATAAGTCGGCTTTATGCAGTTCTTCGATGAAGATAGCATCGGCGCGGCG
The DNA here is from genome assembly GCF_023159115.1 of Shewanella sp. JNE2. Lineage (NCBI taxonomy): Bacteria > Pseudomonadati > Pseudomonadota > Gammaproteobacteria > Alteromonadales > Shewanellaceae > Shewanella > Shewanella sp. JNE2. The sequence goes on from NZ_CP096169.1 coordinate 3,115,041, forward strand.
CAGTAAGTCACAGTATTCTTTCTTCACTTCACCTAATACACGCACACCAAGACCTGGTCCTGGGAACGGGTGACGATAAAGCATGTTGTATGGCAGACCTAACTCTAAACCAATTTTGCGCACTTCATCTTTGAACAGTTCGCGCAGTGGCTCAACTAAACCCAGTTCCATATCGTCAGGCAAACCGCCAACGTTATGGTGCGACTTGATCACATGTGCTTTACCTGTAGCGCTGCCAGCAGATTCAATCACGTCAGGATAAATCGTGCCTTGCGCTAACCATTTTGCATTAGCGCATTTTTTCGATTCTTCATCGAAAATTTCCACAAATACACGGCCGATGATTTTGCGTTTTGCTTCTGGATCTGCAACGCCCTTCATCGCATCGAGGAAACGGTTTTCCGCATCAACGTGGATGATATTCAGGCCGAAATGATCGCCAAACATTTCCATCACTTGTGCTGCTTCATTCAATCGCAATAAACCGTTATCAACGAATACGCAGGTCAGTTTTGTACCAATCGCGCGGTGCAGCAACATAGCCACAACCGAAGAATCGACACCACCAGACAAGCCTAAAATCACTTCATCATCGCCGATTTGCTTCTTCAAACGCTCAATCGCATCTTCAATAATCGATGAGGGTTTCCAGTTGGCGGCACAGCCACAGATGTCTAAGGCAAAATGCGATAACATCCGCATGCCTTGACGAGTGTGGGTCACTTCTGGGTGGAACTGTACGCCATAGAAGCGTTTTTCTTCATTAGCCATAGCAGCAAATGGGCAAGTATCGGTTTTAGCTACCGCCACAAATCCCTCAGGGATCGCAGAGACTTTATCACCGTGGCTCATCCATACATCGAGCAGAGGTTTCCCTTCGCTATTGACTGCATCTTCAATATCTTTGAACAGCGCAGATTTTGTCAGCATTTCAATTTGAGCGTAGCCAAATTCACCTTCGCCCACACCTTGAATAACTTTACCACCTAACTGCTCAGACATAGTCTGCATGCCGTAGCAAATACCTAAAACAGGTATGCCAGCGTTAAAGACATATTCAGGTGCACGGGGAGAATTTTCAGCCGTCACACTTTCAGGGCCGCCCGCTAGGATAATACCGTTAGGGGCAAACTCACGGATTTGGGCTTCGGTCACATCCCATGCCCATAATTCGCAGTAAACGCCAATTTCACGGATACGACGGGCAATCAGTTGAGTGTACTGGGATCCAAAATCGAGGATCAGTATCTTGTGCTCATGAATATCGCTCATGGATAACCTTTATTTTATCTATTGTTTAACTTGGCTCAAAACTGACAACGTCAAGCTTGAGAGCATCACACATATTGTTAGTGGGGCGGCTTATTGCCGCCCCACTACATCAAACATTTATGAACCAGAACGGTAGTTCGGCGCTTCTTTAGTGATAGTCACATCGTGTACATGGGACTCGCCCATCCCCGCAGAAGTCACTTTTACAAATTGCGCTTTTTCATTCAGCTCGCTAATGGTTGCACAGCCTGTTAAGCCCATGCATGAACGTAAACCACCCATATGTTGATGGATGATTTCCTTAAGCTTGCCTTTATAAGGCACGCGGCCTTCAATGCCTTCTGGCACCAGTTTGTCGGCAGCATTGTCAGATTGGAAATAACGATCAGAAGAGCCTTGAGACATAGCGCCTAATGACCCCATACCACGGTATGATTTATATGCACGCCCTTGATATAACTCGGTTTCACCAGGTGCTTCATCGGTACCAGCAAACATTGAACCCGCCATAATACAAGATGCACCCGCGGCAAGGGCTTTGGCTAAGTCGCCAGAAAAACGCACACCACCATCGGCAATCACAGGAATACCTAAGCCTTTTACGGCTTCGGCGGCATCGGAAACCGCGGTAATTTGGGGCACACCAACACCGGTTACAATACGGGTTGTACAGATAGAACCAGGACCAATACCCACTTTAACAGCGTTAACACCCGCTTCAACTAAGGCTAAAGCACCTTCAGCCGTGGCGACGTTACCACCCACAATTTGTAAATCTGGGTACTTGGCACGGGTTTCGCGAATACGTTGTAATACGCCTTCAGAATGTCCATGGGAAGAGTCGATCAACAGTACGTCAACACCGGCCTTAACCAGCGCATCAACGCGCTCTTCGTTGCCGGCACCCGCACCAACAGCGGCGCCCACGCGTAAACGGCCTAACTCATCTTTACAAGCGTTAGGTTTACGCTCGGCTTTCTCGAAGTCTTTAACGGTAATCAACCCTTTTAATTTGAAGTTATCATCGACAACCAGCACTTTTTCAATACGGTTAGAGTGCATTAATTTTTGCACTTCATCTAACTTAGTGCCTTCGGCAACGGTGACTAAACGCGACTTAGGCGTCATCACTTCCTCTACCGTTTTGCTCCAATCCGTCACAAAGCGCACGTCACGGCCAGTAATGATACCGACAAGCTCATTCGCTTCGTTAACCACGGGGTAACCGGCAAAACCGTTTTTCAGGGTTAACACTTTCAGATCAGCAAGTGTCGTTGAAGGAGTCACTGTCACAGGTTGTTGAACCACGCCAGCTTCGTAAATTTTTACTTTACGCACTTCTTCGGCTTGCTTCTCAATACTCATGTTTTTGTGAATAAAACCTAAGCCACCTTCCTGCGCCATCGCAATCGCAAGGCGAGCTTCGGTAACTGTGTCCATAGCGGCAGACACAAGCGGAATGTTGAGTTCGATAGTATTGGTTAGGCGAGTTTTAAGAACGGCGGTATTTGGGAGTACAGTAGAATGCGCAGGAACAAGTAACACATCGTCAAAAGTAAGCGCTTCTTTAATTAAACGTAGCATTAGCAACATCTCCCCAGTTGAGTAGGATTTAGAGGTGAAATATTGCGGCGGGATTATACCTTGCATATGGGGCGCGGTAAATGGAAAATAGCAAATATCCCCATTTTCTTGAGTTATTCGATGCAAGGCACCAAAAACAACATTTATACTGTCTCGCGGCTCAATGGTGAAGTCAGGCAAATCCTCGAGGGACAATTGGGTAAAATTTGGCTTAATGGCGAAATATCCAACTTTTCTTCCCCTAGCTCAGGTCATTGGTATTTAACCCTAAAAGATCATTACTCCCAGATCCGCTGCGCCATGTTTAAAGGCCGTAATCAGACAGTCAGCTTTAAACCCATCAATGGTCAGCAAGTGTTAGTCAAAGGCGCAATCAGTGTTTATGAACCCAGAGGCGACTATCAATTATTAATTGAGTCCATGTTACCCGCGGGTGATGGATTACTGGCGCAGCAGTTTGATGCCCTTAAGATGAAGCTCGCCGCCGAAGGATTATTCGCCGCTGACACCAAAAGGCCACTGCCCAAAAACATCCAACGTATTGGCGTTATTACTTCACCAACAGGTGCTGCAATTCGCGACGTTTTACATGTATTGGCAAGGCGCGATCCCTCCATCGAAGTCATTATCTATCCGACTCAAGTTCAGGGTGAAACTGCGGACTTGAGCATATGTCAGGCAATTAATATCGCCAATCAAAGGCTGGAGGTCGATGTTTTACTGCTCACCCGCGGTGGCGGTTCACTTGAGGATTTATGGTGTTTTAACAGCGAAGCCCTCGCCCACACTATTTATAACAGCGCCCTGCCCATCGTCAGCGCCGTAGGCCACGAAGTCGATACCACTATCAGTGACTATGTCGCCGATATCCGTGCCCCTACACCGTCTGCGGGTGCCGAACTTCTCTCTCAAGATAGTGAGAATAAAACCCAAAGACTCGCGACTGTATTATCGCGGCTGCAGCAAAGTGTAAGACACTATCAGCTCAAGCAAGAAAGACGCTTAAGTTTGTTAGAACATAGATTACAACGCCAAGATCCTAAACGGACTTTGCAACAGTTCGAACAAAGATTCGATGAAATGCAATTACGACTGGAGTCCGCGCTATCAAATCGCTTGCATCTGCTCAGCCGCCGTCAGCAGTTGCTCGCAAGCCGCCTTGAACAACAATCACCAAAGCATAAACTCGCCATTGAGGGTACCCGCCTAAGTTATCTTGCGAGTCGCTTACAGGATGCATTGCAGGATAAGCTCAGCCAAAGTGAACAGCGGATAAAATACGCTGCCCATCAATTAGAAACCGTTAGCCCATTAGCCACTTTAAGTCGTGGTTATAGCATTACGACGGATATTCACAATCAAGTGATCGACTCCGTCGATAAACTGGCTATCGGTGATGACTTACAAACTCGCTTACGCTATGGCCAAGTGATCTCAACTGTCACCCAGATAAAGCCATTCGAATAAGGCTAAGCAAGGCTGAAATCGTCTTAAAACACAAAAGGAACCCTAAGTTTCCTTTTATTTCAAATGTGTTCGGTAAAAACACTATTTGGTTTTTCTGTCTTTAATATGGCTCAGTGCGCGTTTGCGGCGACGCTCTTGGCTCATGGTTAACTTCTCAGTCTTGTTTTCAAATGGGTTATCACCCTCTTGGAAACGCAGCTGAATAGGCGTACCCACCACTTTCAATGAACGACGGAAGTAGTTCATCATGTAACGCTTGTACGAGTCAGGCAGTCTACTCACTTGGTTCCCGTGGATCACCACGATTGGCGGATTGTAACCACCGGCGTGAGCGTATTTAAGCTTCACACGGCGGCCATTCACTAATGGTGGCTGGTGATCGTCCTGGGACATTTGCATAATACGGGTCAGCATAGAAGTGCTGACGCGGCGTGTGGCACTGTCATAGGCTTCTTCAATCGATTCAAATAAATGGCCAACACCAGTACCGTGCAGCGCCGAAATAAAGTGAATACGGGCAAAATCAATAAACCCAAGACGACGGTCAAGCTCACTCTTCACACGATCTTTAATCCCTTGATCGATGCCATCCCACTTGTTGACGGCAATCACTAAGGCACGTCCTGCATTAAGCGCGAAACCTAATAGACCTAAATCTTGTTCAGCAACCCCTTCACGGGCATCGATGATAAGTAAAACCACGTTGGCATCTTCAACCGCTTTTAAGGTCTTGATCACTGAGAACTTTTCAATAACTTGATGCACTTTACTGCGGCGGCGAACACCCGCGGTATCGATAATCACGTACTCGCGACCTTCACGTTCCATTGGAATGTAAATACTGTCACGCGTTGTGCCGGGTTCATCGTACACAACGACCCGTTCTTCACCTAAAATACGGTTGGTGAGGGTTGACTTACCTACGTTTGGCTTACCGATAATCGCCAGCTTAATAGGCAAATCTTGTAGACGCTTTTGCTCAGCTTCGGCTTCTTCTTCAGTGTATTGGCGTTCGTCGACGACTTCTTCTTCACCTTGACGCTCAATGCCCATCGCTTCAGCATAAGGTGTCAGCGCGTATTCGATCATGTTGGTGACGCCGCGCCCTTGGGACGCCGCCATTTGGTAGACTTCACCCAAACCTAAAGACCAAAACTCGGCACAGGCCGAATCGGCATCGATACCGTCAACTTTATTGGCAACCACGAAAGTGGTTTTTTCACGGCTACGCAGATGCTGTGCAATCGACAAGTCAGCGGCGGTTAACCCCGCGCGCGCATCGGTCATAAATAAAACCACATCGGCTTCTTCAATGGCGGCAAGGGATTGCTCTGCCATTTTTGTCTCGATCCCCTCTTCAGTGCCATCGATACCGCCAGTATCGACCACAATGAACTCATAGCCGGATAAGAATGCTCGACCATATTTACGGTCACGTGTTAGGCCAGGAAAGTCAGCAACCAGCGCATCACGCGTACGCGTAAGACGATTAAATAGGGTGGATTTACCGACATTCGGTCGACCAACAAGGGCCACTACAGGGATCATGATTTTGCCTCTAAAAAACTTTTCAATAAAAAGCCCCCGGAACACACTTCCAGGGGCTCTGCAAGGATAACACTTTTAACTACGGAAGTGTTACAACAGCCAGCTTTCCGCTGCGACCTTGAACATAGATTTTATCATCCACCACTAATGGCTGACTGTATAATCCAGAGCTATCGACTTGAATACGACCGACAATCGTCCCTGTACTGCGATCAATAAAGTGTAGATAACCTTCGAAATCACCGACAACTAAATAATCTTTATAAACTGCAGGCGAGGTTAATGTTCGATTTGTTAACTCAGAGTTGCTCCATAGCTCTAAACCATTTCGTCTATCAACTGAGTAGATACGACTATGATCGTCAACTAAAAACAAACTTAATCCTGCTGATGCTAATTCGTTAAAGCTTGAATACTTACGTGTCCATACTATGCGACCCGTACGCAATTCCATCGACACTAAGTTACCGTTATAGCTAACTGCATATAAATTATCACCAAGAATAAGCGGTGTCATATCCACGTCGGCCATACGCGTAAACTCGTTACCGCCCGTTGGATTATAAATCGCTTGTTCCCACGCGGCTTGACCATTGTTTTTCACCACAACAGCCACTTTGCCATCGGCAGTACCAATAAAGAAACCACCCGCTTCATAGGCGGCAGAGCCTGTTCCACGTAACGTCAGGTTCGGCAACTGCATCTTGTACACCCACAGCTTATCGCCAGTATCGACGTTAAAAGCCTCGAGTGAACCGGAGCTCGTACTCACCACAACCACATCATCAGCAACCGTTGGCTTTGATAAAAGCTCACCACCCGCAACGATATGCCACAATACTTGGCCATCTTCGATATTCAGTGCTGCAAGCAGCCCACTCTCACCACCCACAAAGACTTTATTACGGGCAGCGGTGACACCTGCGGCAATGCGAGCACCTTTATTTTTAGCTAAGGCGTTATCACGAAACTCTTCGCTAAAATCTTTAGTCCAAACGCGGTCACCCGTAGCTTCATCAAACGCAATGACTTTACCGTAACGGTCTGCGGCAAAAATTTTACCGTAACGAACTGCCGGCATAAGGCGAGAATAATAATCTCCCACACCACTACCAACAGAGGCGCTCCAACTTACTTCAGGGAACACCGTTGCCTGAATTGCAGTTAACTCACTTACCGGCTCTTCTTCAACATCACTCGATGAACAGGCGGATAACATCGCTAGACTCAATCCAGCGGCTAACAGGTTTTTGCACCAAGACTTCATCAAGGGATCCCTTATGCCTGATTTAGGTTATCAAGTTTGATTTTAAGTGCCGGGCTTGTTACCACACCACCGTTATCCATGGCGGTTTGATAAGCCGTTTTTGCTTTCTCAACGTCACCTTGACGCACAAGGAAGTCACCTTTTAACTCTTCACGTTGAGCTAAAAAGGCTTTATCGGATACTTTTTCTAAGGTCGCTAACCCGGCATCAATTTGACCAAGCTCCGCCTGAATACGGGCCAAGCGTAAGGTTGCAATTGTATCTAAACTGGCCCCTGGCTTGGCCGTAATAACCTTGTTCAACGCATCGATAGCCTTAGGATAATCCTTTGCTTCTACAGCAGTTTTGGCAACGATAAGATCCAACAGTGCTTGATAACCTTTTTGATCGTGATTTTTTGAAAACTCAGCAACACCCGCTAGCATGGCGGCTTCATCGGCAGATTTGGTCGTCAATGCTTGAAAGGCTTTTGACGCTTCCTCCGCTTTAGCCACTTTCATATCGGAATAATAATTCCAACCGTATAGGCCACCAAGGCCCACGACAGCACCGATTAAAATGGAAGTTCCATAATCTTTCCAGAACTGTTTGATAGCATCAACTTGTTGTTCTTCTGTGCTATAAATTTCCACGCGCACATCCCCTTTATTTGGTAAGTTCAGCTAAAAATGCACTTAAGGCATTTCGAGCAACCTGTTGTTGTTCGTTGTCATTGCGTAAATGTTTCACTGTGACCATACCTTCGGCAAGTTCTTCTTCACCTATCAGTAATGCCACACTCGCACCGCTTTTGTCGGCGCGCTTCATTTGTTTCTTCACGTTACCGCCACCACAGTGACTCATCACTTTAAGGTATGGCAGCGCACTACGTAAGTCCTGTGCAACTTTAATGGCTTCGACAAGACAATTCTCCCCCATGGCGGTGACATACACATCAACTGCCGCGGGAATGTCTTGTGTAAGGCCCAAGGTTTCAAGCAGCAATACAATACGCTCAAGCCCCATCGCAAAACCGACCGCTGGGGTATCTTTACCGCCTAATTGCGCCACTAAACCATCATAGCGTCCGCCCGCAAGTACCGTGCCTTGTGAGCCTAAGCTGTTGGTAACCCATTCAAATACAGTGCGATTATAATAATCGAGACCACGGACTAAGCGAGGATTAACTCGGTATTGGATGCCAACGGCGTCTAGGAGTTCACGTAATTGTGCAAAATGTTGTGAAGATTCTTCACCTAAGTAATCCATCAGCGCTGGCGCATCGGTTAAAATCCCTTGAACTTGAGGATCTTTAGAATCCAGTACGCGCAGTGGATTGCTGTACATACGGCGTTGACTGTCTTCATCTAACTTATCTTTATGCTGCTCTAAAAAAGCAATCAAGGCATCGCGGTAAGCCGCACGCTCAGCGGCATCACCTAAGGTATTAAGCTCAAGCGTCACATGTTCGCTAATCCCCAGCTTTTCCCATAGACGCGCCGATAACATAAGCACTTCGGCGTCAATATCTGCGCTACCGATACCATAAACTTCAACACCAAACTGGTGGAATTGACGGTAACGCCCCTTTTGTGGACGCTCATGGCGGAACATAGGCCCCATATACCACAGGCGCTGTTCTTGGTTATAGAGTAAACCATGCTCGTTACCCGCGCGCACAGTAGAGGCGGTACCTTCGGGACGTAAGGTCAGACTATCGCCATTACGATCTTCGAAGGTGTACATTTCTTTTTCAACAATATCAGTCACTTCACCGATAGAGCGTTTAAAAAGATCGGTATTTTCCACTATTGGAGTGCGTATTTCGCTGTAGCCATAAGCACTGACGCTCGAACGTAGTACCGCTTCTACTTTTTGCCATAGAGGACTTTGGGTTGGCAGAATGTCATTCATTCCGCGAATCGCTTGGATCTGTTTTGCCACTGTATCGACTCGTCCGATTTCGCTAGATTAATAAAAATGTTCCGCATTATAGACGCCTGAAGACGAAACGTAAAATGGCCCCATCGGTTTCGGGGCACACCTCAAAGTCTCTGGCACCAATGCATACATTTTACTCGGTTGTATCTTTTACTTGGATACGGTTTGCCAGTTGGCTCGCCTTAGCACGAATTTTGGCTTCGAGGGAATCGACTAAATTGTCATTATCAAAACGTTCTTTTTGACGCTCACCCTCATCGTAGTAGCCACTCTTATTGTGTCCACCGGTTAAACCAATATGCGACACTAAAGCCTCGCCAGGGCCATTCACTACGCAGCCAATAATAGATACATCCATCGCTGTAGTGACATCTTCTAAGCGGCGCTCTAATTCATTCACCGTGCTGATCACATCAAACTCTTGGCGCGAGCAAGATGGGCAGGCAATAAAATTAATGCCGCGACTACGAATACGTAGCGACTTTAAGATATCAAAACCGACTTTGATTTCTTCAACGGGATCGGCAGCGAGGGAAATACGTAATGTATCCCCAATACCTTCGGCCAATAACATGCCTAAGCCAACGGCTGATTTTACTGAGCCTGCGCGCGCGCCACCCGCTTCGGTAATGCCTAAATGCAGCGGTTGGCGGATTTGTTTTGCCAATAAACGATAGGACTCAACCGCCAAGAACACATCCGACGCCTTAACACTGACCTTAAATTGGTCGAAGTTCATGCGATCTAAAATATCCACATGGCGCATTGCCGATTCGAGCAATGCCTCGGGGGTCGGCTCCTTGTATTTGTCCATCAAATCTTTTTCTAATGAACCGCCATTGACGCCAATACGGATTGGGATATTTTTATCCCGGGCGCACTCAACCACACTGCGAATACGTTCTTCATTGCCTATATTACCTGGGTTGATGCGTAAACAATCGACACCGTATTCAGCAACTTTAAGGGCAATACGATAATCAAAGTGAATATCAGCCACTAAGGGAACATTTACAGATTGTTTTATGATTTTAAAGGCTTCAGCGGCATCCATAGTCGGTACGGAAACGCGCACTATGTCGGCACCGACTTTTTCTAAGGCGCGAATTTGAGCAATAGTAGCCTCAACATCGGTAGTCTTAGTATTCGTCATTGACTGAACGGCAATCGGCGCCCCATCACCAATCGGTACATTACCCACATAAATGCGGGTGGAAGGACGTCTTTTTATGGGAGTTTCATTATACATACTTAATACGCTCTATTTCGGTACGTTCTGCTGCGCCTGTTAGTCAGTCTTACGCTTTAGGAAGCGTTAAACGAGCAACTCGGCCTTTAGGAAAATCAGCTAGGCTTATGGCTTGGCCATCCATACTTAGCGTCGCCACATGGGGGGCCCCTAAAATTACTTTAAACGGTGCAGTACCGTTCACTTGGATATTTGCCCCTGCCCCTCTTACACCATCAACTAACACTTTGCCCTGAGCATCAACAATATTAATCCAGCAATCACCTGCTAGTTGAATATTAAGATTAGACTGCCCAGCAACGGCAATTGTGCCTTGCGCTGTAGGTGCATTCGTCGCGGATAAGGTCGCCGAAGACGAGGCTGTAGATATGTTACCTGTGGCATTGTTAGTGTGAGGAGTATTAGCCACCACAGCTTGATTTGAAGTCGCAGGCACGCCAACATTACTACTGGCGACACTATGAGTATTTCCGGCCGTTAACGCATTAGACTCTAATGCATCAGTATCCATCGGATTTGGATCAATCGTGTTTGCATCCGTATCCTTGATGGGACCATCTATCGACATTGATCCATTGACTGCGATATCAGTCAGCCCTTGGCTAACATCCGTTTCAGTCAACAACACATCGCCAGGTAGCGTGAGGTTTGCTGCGGCAACCTCTTCCATTGTCGGTTGTGATACATCGACCGTTGTCAGTAACGTCGATTTTTGCATCCACCATACAACCAACAACCCGAGTAATACGATGACAATAAATATGCTGACCCACTTTAATTTAGTGTCGCTCGCTTGATAGGTTGTTTTGCGTGAAAAGCTTTGCATCGCAGGGGATGTCACTAAAGGTACTTGCTTAGCGAGGCAAGCCTCTATTGGTGCATAGTCAATACCCAACATGCGCGCATAGTTTTTCACATAACCACGAACATAGGTGGGTGACGCTATATTGGTAAAATTATCGGCTTCAAGGTCTTCAACAATACCTGGACGCAAATGCAATTTCACTGCGGTATCGGCAATGCTTAATCCCTTTTCCTCACGGGCATTTTTTAAAATATTTCCGAGCGTTACATCAGGCGTCGTGGTTTCTGTTTCGTTAACTTCAATTGACGCGTTGGTTTCGTGATCTTTCATTGATGCAAATTAACTCTGTATTGCTTGGCCTGAGGTGATGCTGGAAATTTGGCAAGCAATAAAATACCAAATTTCTTAACGGCAGCATCATCATTCATTGCCTGCTCTATTTTTATTCCGAGCGCTAAACTCTCTGGAGTCTGAGCTGCCACTTGGTGATATCGCGCTAATTGATTACGCGCTTGAATAAAATCACCCTGTTCAGTCTCAATCTCAGCAAGCTCCAGCAATGACACCGAACGTCTCGGGTCATACTTTAACGCCATCTGAAAATACTGTCGTGCCTTTTCTGCTTTTCCCGACTCTCGGCTGCATAAACCTAAATTTTCATAGCTCGAAGCGGTGCGCGTATATTTGGGCATTTCTATTGCGGCCAAAAACATTTTTTCAGCTTTTTCGTATTGCTTTTGCTGGCACAAAAACACCCCAAAATTATTCATGGAATCGCCAGAGGCGTCCTTAGTACTAATGGCTTTCTGATACGCTTGTTCGGTACGTACAAGATCACCCACGGTTTGATAGTAATAGGCCATTGCAACATGAACATCTTCAAGTTCTGGCGCGTATTCTATTGCTTTATCAAGGTTATATTTGGCTTGTTCCGAGTTACCTCGATTCAAATAGGTTAAACCGAGCTGCATTCGCTCCCGTGCCGCGGCGACTCTATCTAATTTTCGCTCTGATACAGGGATATCTGTTCCTGTGTATGTACGCTCAGTGACACACCCTGTCATGACTAATGACAAGGTGATTGCTAATGAAAACCCTGACAATCCATGCTTCATGGGCAAGCCTATAAATCTGTGCAAACAATGAGTTAATTCATTGTGACTGAAATCTGATTTTCTTGCATGCGTTTTTTTGCCAAACGCTTAGTTCTATCGCGAATATCCCCCGCTAACTGACCGCAGGCAGCATCAATATCGTCACCACGGGTCTTACGTACTATCACCGTTAAGCCATATTCCATTAATACTTTCGAAAAACGATCAATACGCGAGTTCGATGAACGACCATAGGGTGAACCAGGATACGGATTAAAAGGAATTAAATTCACTTTACAAGGCGTATCTTTCATTAGTTTTGCTAACTCGTGAGCTTGCTCAGTGCTGTCGTTGATATGATCGAGCATCACATATTCAACGGTTACACGGCCACGGTTTGCATTTGATTTCGCAATATAACGACGGATCCCTGCAAGAAACTCCTGCAATGGATACTTTTTATTCACTGGGACTAAAATATCCCGTAACTCATCATTAGGAGCGTGAATGCTCACGGCCAATGCCACATCAAGGGCATCACCAAGTTTATCAAGGGCGGGCACAACACCAGAAGTTGACAGGGTTACCCGGCGTTTTGATAGGCTAAACCCAAAATCGTCCAGCATAATATCCATTGCAGGGATAACGTTGGCTAAATTAAGCAGTGGCTCACCCATACCCATCATCACCACATTGGTGATCGGACGATCGCCAGTATCCTTTGCAAAACCTAAGAAATGTGAAACCCGCCAGATTTGGCCGACAATTTCAGATACGGTCAAATTACGGTTAAAACCTTGTTGAGCCGTTGAGCAAAACGTACATTCAAGCGCACATCCCACCTGAGATGATACACACAAAGTCGCACGGTCATCTTCTGGAATATAGACAGTTTCAACTTCCTGCCCTTCACCAACATGTATCGCAAACTTAATTGTCCCGTCGGTGGACTTTTGGAAACTGGAAATTTCAGGCGCAACAATTTCACAGCGTGCAGCCAATTTTTGACGCAACACTTTATTGATATTCGTCATTTCTTCGAAGTCGCTGACACCGAAATGATAAATCCACTTCATGAGTTGATCGGCACGAAAGGGCTTTTCCCCTAGATCCGCAAATAATGCGCGCATAGCCTTACGATCAAGGTCTAATAAATTGATCTTTTTTTCACTCATACCACTCACCTCAACACCAAAACCTGCAACAGGGCGGCGAATTATACAGATGCAATAAATTTTTAGCCAGCGACACAACTCTACTATGGTAGAATCTCGCTGGGCTAATGTTGGCCTAAAATACGGAGTTGTAATACCACCTATATGTTAACCCTCATCATTATAGTGCTTGTCGCTGTCGCGGTCTCTTTTCTGTGTAGTGTCTTCGAAGCTGTTTTGCTTTCGGTTACCCCGAGTTATATCGCCTCACTTGAGCAAACCGACAGTGCTGCCGCCGCGAGATTACGTAAACTCAAAGACAATGTCGAAGCACCTTTAGTATCTATTCTCACCTTAAATACTGTTGCCCATACCGTTGGTGCTGCGGTGGCTGGTGCACAGGCTGCAAAAGTGTTTGGGGATGAAATGCTGGGTGTTTTCTCTGGCGTATTAACTTTTATTATTCTGTTTTTCTCAGAAATTATTCCTAAATCTGTGGGAGCAAACCATTGGCGACGCCTTGCACCAAGCGTTTCTATTGCGATCACTTGGATGAAAAAGGTGACGAAGCCATTGATTTGGTTGTCACAAAAGGTTACTCACTTTTTAGGTAAAGGCGAAGAAGGGCAATATATTCGCCAAGAGATGAGCGCGATGGCTAAAATTGGCCAGGAATCTGGCGAACTTGATGAGCAAGAGTCAAAAATTTTGACTCAAATGCTAAAAGTACGAGATATGCCCGTCACTGCTATTATGACACCACGCACTGTGATGTTTTCACTGCCCGTTGATCTCACTCAAAATGAGTTTGTTCGAGAGTACCGTGATAAACCTTTTACCCGCATTCCAATATACGATCAGGATCACGATGATATTATTGGTTATATCACTCGTACCGATGTGCTGCTAGCCGAGCGTTACACACCAGATGCTCCAATTGGTGAGCTAAAACGTAGTCTCTTCGTTGTACCAGAAACCGCCAAAATTCTGCCATTATTTGAGCGAATGATTAAGCGTAATACGCAAATAGCTATGGTGGTTGATGAATATGGCAGTAGCCAAGGTATTGTGACACAAGAAGACATCATCGAGTCTATGTTAGGTCTAGAGATTGTGGATGTGAATGATCCTGCTACGGATATGCAACAGCTGGCACGTAAGTTATGGGCAAAACGCATGAAACAAAAAGGTATTCGCCTTTCTGATGACGGTGATTTTGAAGCCGCTGCCGATGATGATGAGGCAAGATCGGGTTAATAGTATTTCATTTAGCACTTGTTAATATAAAGGGAGCTTAGCTCCCTTTATTGTTTTAGAGAGAATACCCAACTCATTTCAATACTCGCATTTTGGGGGCGCTTGGGTATATACTCTCCCGCCGTAAAAGAGGTAAGTTATGACACAGGGCTACATTCTCTCACTCGCGCACATCAACGATACACATTCAAATTTTGAACCCAGCCGTGTGCAATTTTCCCTTACCGTGGGTCAACAACCGCTCGGTGTCACCTGCCATAGTGGCGGCTATGCGCGCATAGGCTATCAGATAACAAAAGCACGTCACGCCGCTGCACAAACCGATACGCCTTTTATTTTTCTACACGGTGGTGACAGCTTCCAAGGCACATTGTACTTCAGCCATTTTAAAGGCAAAGCCAATGCCCATTTACTCAATTTGTTAGCACCTGATGCGATGGTTATCGGCAATCACGATATTGATGAGGGCAATGCCCTGCTTGCTCATTTCGCCAAACAAATCGATTTTCCTTTGCTTGCCGGCAATATGGATTTAAGCCAAGAAGATATAAATAAGCCAGGCTGTTTACGAGGCGAGCCGAATATCTTGGCCTATGACCATGAACAGCAATTGGCAAGCTATATCCTAAAACCCTTTTATGATCAAAAAATGGCCATCATTGGCATTACGTTAGATCAAATGAAAGAAATTGCTCGCCCCGATCCTGACACCCATTTTGTAGACGCTATCGCCACCACAGCAAGAACAGTAGCTTATCTTCATACCCAAGGGATTAAGCATATTATTGTCCTGAGTCACTTAGGATTAGATCAGGATAAACGCCTTGCTGAACAAGTTTCAGGGATCAGCCTTATTGTGGGTGGGCACACCCATACTTTGCAGGGGGATTTTCGCGATCTAGGTTTAAGTAACCTTCCCTATGGTGAAGTTATCAATGGCACGCCGATTGTCCATGCTGGAAAATATGCAGAAACCATAGGCTTAGCTCAGATCGAATTTGACGCCAATGGCCAATTTATCCAGCTTGAGGGTGGCAACTATTTCATGCTCGATCAGCACTTTATATTAAGTGCTAGCACAAGTGTGAGCGATGCCGATTACCAAGCCGTACGTCAACAGCTCTGCCGTCATCCCCATATTTATTGGGATGACGCAGATGAAGATATCGTAGACGTCATTAATACTATTTATCGCCCTGCGATTGCCGAAATGGAAAATAAAGTTCTTGCTCTAGTCCCTAAGAACCTAGTTCACACTCGCTTACCATCAAAAGCGTTGCCCCATGGCAGCGAAATTGCCCCTTGGGTAAGCCGCAGTATGTTTCAAGAAGCAAAAATTGAAGATCCACGGGTGCATTTTGCACTGCATAATGCTGGAGGTGTTCGTCAATCCGTTGCTCAAGGTCGACTCACTCTCGCCGACGTGATGGGGCAATTGTTGCCGTTTGAATTACCACTAGTGAAATATGAAATTCAAGGCCAGTTCCTCTATCAAGCACTCGAATCGGCCATTAATGCTGCCACTAATAATAGTGTGCGAGGCACTGGCGCAGGTAGTTTCCCTTATACCTATGGTTTACGTTATTACTATGATGGTAGACGCCCACTGGGTGAGCGTTTATTTAAACTTGAAATGATGCAGCAAGATAGCCAACAGCTTTGGTATCCCGTCGAACCCGAGTCTTTGTATGTTGGTGTATCCACCTCATATACGGCTGCAGGTAAAGAAGGTTATCACCCTCTATTGCAGGCTCGCTGGCAGGAGTCAATGGAATCGCTTACCTTGCCACAGGCATTTATTCGCTTTTTAAATAGATCACCTAATTTAGCGGACTTTTTATCGCCACATGTTCACTACACTAGCCATTTAAGACGTTCTGGATAGCACTAAGCTGTCTAACCTGACATATTAAATTAAAACAGCCATTCACAATGGGGTAACCGCTCGGCAAACCAAGCTTGTGCCTTACCTTGATTGCCCTTGCGCCATGCCAAAAATACCTTCTGTGCGGGGCGGGGGATCTCGACTGCACAGGCAATCAAATCACCCGAGGCCAGTTCTTTAGTAATAAGGTGCGCAGGAATATATCCGACGCCTAAGCCCAATTCCTGCGCTTTAATCTTAGTTTGCATATTGGGTACTCGAATCACTTGTCGACTATCGAATAAACCACTTGAACGCTGTGCTAATGCCATAGAACTATCCGCAACCACTATAGATGGAAACTGTAACAGCGCCTCAGTCGGTATCGGCAACTTATACAAAGCCAAGGGATGGGTTGGATTAAGTGCAAATACAAACTCAAGATGGCCAATTTCAACCAAATGATATTGTCCTTTTGGCAGTTCCCCAGTAACGCCGATAGCAATATCAGCTCGCCCTGAATAGAGCGCGTCCCAACCTCCACCTAAGGACTCTTCACTAATATTCACCGTGACTTGTTTACCCAACTCCGTAAACTCACCAATAAGCTGCAATAAAGGAGAAATCGGTACAACAGTATCTATCGCTAAGGTTAAGGAAGACTCCCAGCCCGTTTCCAATTGGCGTACAGCCTCTTCAAGCCTTGATGTGGCAGCAAGGATCTCCCGACCTTGACGCAATACTAATTGACCGACTAGTGTCAGTTCAGCTCTTTGTCCCTTACGTTCAAATAGTTTTACACCTAAATCGCCTTCAAGTTTCTGTACTGTATAGGTTAAGGCAGAAGGTACTCGAAATAACGATTCTGCCGCGGCTGAAAAACTCCCTTTTTTATCAATCGCATCGAGCACAATTAATCCATCAAGGCTAATGGCTGGCAACATAAGCGCCTCTTGTTCAAATTATTTGAAATTAATATTGAAAATGTTCCGATTTTCTTTGCCTGAGGTCAAGTCTAAACTGTTTAGCAATGGAGAGGTTCAAAGAGAACATCCACCTAACAATACGATTAACTCACTTAGTTAAAAAATTTGAAATAAGGAATATCCCATGAAAGCACTCATCGTAAAAACACTGACATCAGCTCCTAGCTTTGCACCACTGGCTCTGCGTATTCCGATAGGGATCATCTTAATCGCCCACGGTGCTCAAAAATTGTTTGGCTGGTTTGGCGGCTACGGCTTAGAAGGCACTGGGCAGTGGATGGCATCAATTGGTCTAACACCAGGCTATTTAATGGCACTCATGGCAGGTTCAAGTGAATTCTTCGGCGGCCTATTCCTGTTACTCGGCCTACTAACCCGACCAACGGCCCTTGTATTGTCATTCACTATGGTTGTCGCGATTTTTTCAGTGCATATAGGTAATGGCCTGTTCCTTGCCAATAACGGTTATGAGTTTGGCTTAGCCCTATTAGCAGCAACTGTCTCTCTTGCGATTTCAGGTGCTGGTAAATTATCGCTAGACAACTTATTGGCCAACCGCATCAAATAAGGGGATATAGTATGATCACACTAAGAAAAGCACAGGATCGTGGTCAAGCAGACTTAGGCTGGCTAAAGAGTCAACATACTTTCTCTTTTTCTAGCTATTATGATCCCGCACATATGGGGATCTCATCCCTAAGAGTCATCAACGATGATAGAGTGGTGCCCGGTGCAGGTTTTGATACCCATGGTCATAAAGACATGGAAATTATCAGTTATGTGATATCTGGCGCTATCGCCCACAAAGATAGTTTTGGAAATATCAAAACCTTGCCAGCAGGAGAGTTTCAATTGATGTCTGCGGGTAAAGGGATTTATCACAGCGAATTCAATGCTTCAAACACTGAACCATTACACTTTTTACAAATTTGGATCCAGCCAGACACCTTAGGGATTGATGCGGGCTATCAACAAAAAGCGTTTGTTCAAACTTCGGCGCTTACGCCAATAGTTACTCCAACAGGTGAAAATGGCACACTGAAAGTACAACAAGATGCAACACTCTATCGACTACAGCTTGCCCCTGCCGAGCAAGTGACGATGGAGCAAGTGCAAACGAACCGTAATCTCTATGTACAATTAGTTGAAGGACAATTGAGTATCAATGGCACTCTGTTAAATCCTGGGGATGGTGCCCACATCACAGAACTGGATACACTGACATTTACGGCATTGCAAGGGACAGTAACTGCCCTCGTATTTGACTTAGCTTAATGTCAGATTGCCTTAGTCGGACTCAATACAAAAAAACCGCCTATATGTAAATTGGCGGTTTTTTTATTGCCCAAATGGGATAGCATCAAAAGCCATTAACCAAGTAAAGTCTTAGTGAATAAATGCCACATCAGTGAGAAAGTGAAAGCATCAAACTAAAGTTCACCAATATCTGTGCTTTATCCTGTAGCTTATCCTCTGGAGTTAAATATCGACGCAGCTCATTACGGCGAATACAGTTAAATCCATGCTTTTCAAAAAATGGCCGAGCTTGATATGAGGCTTCGACGGTCAAACGCTTAAATTCTCGTTTTTTGACTTCTTCAAACAATGCCAGATATAGCAGAGTGGCAACACCTGCTCGACTATATTCAGGGTGAACAAATAAACAATCCACCTCACCAACTTGCACATCGAGTTCAACTATAGGACAAGGTTTCAAGGTGATAAAACCCACTAATTTATCATTCAGCTCTGCCACCCAAGTGGTTGTATCTTCAAGCTTAGCAAGCCAGTAATCATCACTACGGGCTTCACCTTGATTTTGTGCCCAAGCTAAACGTTCGGTCAATGAGTAATATTCCTGTGCGCCTTCCATGACACTGGCATTAAATACGGAGGCTATTTGTGAAACATCCTTAGGGGAGAATAAGCGTATCTGCATAGTGTTCACTCCTCTGGAAAATGAGGGTCAATTGACAAAAGGGAGACTAATCCCATTCAGTTACAGTTTTTTGGTCATATAAAAACTGGTGAGCACTTGCCCCAGTTTTTGTTGATAGTTACGTTGGATTTGGACAAATCCCAATTGGGTAAACAACCCCTTAGATAAATAAGAGGCATCAACACTTAAGCTGGCATATCCCTGCCCCCTAGCCCACTGTTCTAACTCACAATAAACACGCCCACCCACCCCTTGGCGCTGCCAATCGGGGTGAATATAGAAGCTATCAATATAACCACGATGGTAATAATCGGTTTCAACGTTGATAAAACCAACACAAATCTTAGATAAGCTCTCGGTCGATGTCACCAAAATAATCCAAGCTTGGGAACGACTTAAACGCAAATGCCAATGTTTAGCCGATCTTGGCGCTTTAGACCAAGCATTAAGCTGCGCTTGCGAATAGCGTTCATGCTCAATGTTGTGGACACACAAGTGAAATAGCTCACTGACTGCTTGAGCATATTTAGGTTGGTAGGGTTGGATTTCCACTTGTCGAACAAGAGTCACCATTGATTTCAAGCTCCAAATTAATCAACGATTATTCTGCCGCATTTTTTAGATTACCGACAGCATTAGCGCACTCTAAATAAGAAGGGAATACACCACTGAAAACAAAACGGCCTCGAAATTTTCGAGGCCGTTTAATAACTGGCGTTCACCAATGGCAATATTAACGCGATTATTTCTTTTCGATTTGTCCAACAAAAAGCAACTTATCGAAGGTACGATTTAATGTTTTACTGGTGAACTCGTTCATCCACATTTGTTCAACAACGGCCACTTTATCACCTTTGTTAACTTCAGTTTGAGGACCTGCAGCCCAAAAAGTCTGATCTGCCTCTTTAATCTGAACATAGGTGTAACCACCGCCGTTCATTGTATCAACAACAGTTCCTTCATGGGTTACGCCCTGTGCCCAAGCACTTGACATACCTAAGGCTAAGGTTGCTACTGCTGCTAATTTTACTAATTTTGCCATCATGCCTACGTTCCTTTTGTTTTGCTAATATGCTTCATTAAAGCATGTCAAAAGCAATAAATCGCCAATCTCTATCACGAAATACAACACCTATCGCAAAAGTATGATTTTTATCTCGTGGGAGGGAACTCATTTCAATAGCGGTTTTAGCATTCCTTCCAAGCCATTAAGCTTAATTTCGTACATCAACGCTAACTGTTCTCCGAGCTTTCCTTGAGGAAACCCCTGTTTATGAAACCACACAAGATAAGGCTCAGGTAATTCTAACAGTTTTCGTCCAGCATATTTACCAAAAGGCATAGTTTGGTTAACGGCATCGATAAGCTGTTGCTGATCCATATTATCACCTTAGAGACAGTGCTCCATACGTAATCTATGGCTCAAGATCCTACATCAGAAACTGAGTAAATACCTGCATAAATCACTAACAATGCAAAGTAAATAACGCAGTCACACCAAACCGTGGGGAGTACAAACACTCCCGAGAATGCCTACATTAGGCATAGATTTTCAATAAATTTGGACCAAGACTGGCACAATGGGAATGCACGAAACCATACTCAGTACACAAGCGCTCATCTTCTCCATAGGCATTTATACTCACACAAGTACCCGAATTAACCTCCTCATCCACAAAGGTCATTACCCGTTCTAAGACTATTTTTGCAAGCCCATAATGTTGATATTCAGGAAGAACAATAAAATCTTCAATGGCCAAATGCGTAGGCCGATCTCGATAGACACAGGCTGTTGCAACCACATTTGACTGCATTTTCGCCACTGCATCCTTAATCCGTACAGAAACCCAGTACAATACTTGGGACTGCCGATGATCCGCGAGGTCAACCCCTATCGATGGCCGTCCTACGGCATCACGTAGATAGAGTAACTCATGGAATAAAGGCGCTGATTCAACTAATTCAAATTCGATTGGCATAATAGTTTTGATATCCATTTTGCATCCCTTCTCTAATGGTAAACATCAAGGTGATTAGACGGCATACTATGGAGATATTAATGGGATTATTTGGCAGTTTGATGACACTGACACCTATTTCTATACCTACTTTCGACTGATAAAAACGCCGTAACTCCCTTCAACTTTTTAAAATCTTTAGGTTATCGTTTTTTATGCTATAAAACCCTCAAAAACCCCCGCATAAATTTTTATCCCGCCTATCATTAACATACAACAAGCATAAAAAATCGTTTCGTTAGTATTACCGATAAAAATAAGGGGCATTTTTTGTTAAAAAAGCTTCATGTAGCACTCATTGGATTTGGATTGACGCTAGTGACGCCGTTGAAGGCTGAATTTTCATTAGCTCAAATTCCACCACTGACAAATAAAACGCCTATCACTCTCGTGGCTGAAAAAGAATTTTGGACGGACTATCTCACCCAAGAAATGCTTCCTAGATTTACAGCAAAAACGGGCGTCAGTGTCAAAGTGGTCAGCACTGAACTTGAGTTAATGTTTAACCTTCAAACTCAGGCATTAAAACAAGGCGAAGGAACATATGATTTGCTCACCATGGAAGCGGGATGGGCAAAAGAATGGGCATCGAATGGTTATACGGTTCCCCTCTTAGAATTAGCAAAACTTTACGATCCCGACGGTGAAAAAGCGATGGAGTGGTACCTTGAGCCTTATTACCCCTCCCTGCTCAATATTTTATCTTATTCAGGCGAAATTCATGCCATTCCCTATAATAACTATGTAATGGGGAGTCATTACCGTGAAGATCTTTTTAATCATCCCACTGAGCAGGCTCGCTTTTTAGAACGTTTCGGTTATCCATTAACGCCCGCCAAAACACCTGAAGAACTTCTCGACCAAGCCATGTTCTTTACCCGCAAAGCAGGTTCTGAACTTGGGGGGAAAACCTTATCGCACGATTTTTACGGTCTTGCATTAATGTCAGGTAATAAACCCCATATCAATGATGAGTTTTCGAGCATACTCTGGAGCCAAGGAGGAGCTTGGATGTGGCCTCGATTTAATAACCAACAAAAAATTACTCATTTTGAAGTACCAATGATTAATCATGAGGCCATAAGAACCGCCGAGATTTACCGCAAATTGATGGCATATTCAGTGCCTGCAAATGAACAATTTGCCTTTAATGAGGCCGCAAATGCCATTGCTACAGGACAAGCCGCTATCTGGCCCTTTGCTTACAATAACCTATGGCCAATCTCTTTTCGTGTTGAGAAAAATATCCCTGGCGCACGCCTTGCGGTCGCTCAGGTTCCTGGAGGACACCCCTATAACGGAGCCTATGCCTTTGCAGTCAGCTATGACAGCAAGAACCCACAAGCAGCCTATTGGCTCCTTAAATATATGGGAACCTATGAAGCACAGTATGCCTATGCCCTTGGAGGAGGTAACCCCTGTCGTATGGATGTTGTCACTGCCCCTGAATTTAATAAAGAAGCATTAAGAGAAATCGCAGGGGCATTCAACGCCAGCCATATAGCAAATTTATTTTGGTCAACGAAGGTATTAACTTTTGGCCACTTTACGACCACAGCAATGGGGCAAATCTACCCTGAACTGACTCAAGCATGTTATGCCGCGAGCCATAAAACGACAGATAGTACTGATATTTTCAGCAAATTAAGTACTAAGATAAAAAATCTCCAAAATACCTATGGGGAAGTGCCTGCGATTGACAAGAAAGATGAAAAATGACCTCTAAACGGTTGACAAGTTTAAAACATAAAATCACCTTCGCCTTCTATATCATAGTGGGCATGGCGCTATTTAACGGTATTATCGCGCTTTTACTCTCCCACCAATTAAGGACCGAAATTGAAGATTTAGTAACTGAAGATGTGGTAAAAGTCAGCACTGCATTAGAACTGGCTAAAGATACTGAAAAGCTACAAATCATCACGACCAGACTCAACCACTATGATAATGAGTTACAACGTCTGCAGCTTTTAAGTGAACTAGCAACACAGTGGGGGCTGCTTATTGATAGCTCTCGAACAATCGCCAAGCTGGAGACCTCCCCTCAATTACAGCAAGCGATAAATAATATTATCGATACTCAACTTTATTATATGCAGCAAATACCGCTACTTAGCACATTGACTGATAATGCATTACAAGCAAAGTTACAGGCAGGAAATATTCAAGCTAACTTGACCAGTTTGGCATCCTCTTTTGGCGATAAGATGCAAGTCCAACTAAAACAAATACATAATAGTTACCCACCACTTATGACCCAAAAAGACCTCAATGCAATCTCAAATAATATTAAAGAAAATCAATTTCTATCTGAATACCTTCATCAAGGGGAGCATCTTTTCACATTACTTACCCAAGTCAAAAATGCTGAACATATTGTCGCGTTAAATCAACTCCAACGGGAGGCTATGCGCCATCTAATCAGTATGGAAACTGTGTTAGCCGCATTCGATAAAAATCAAAGTATATATGTAGATTGGCTATCGCAAATAAAACAAAATGTTGTTGGAGATGATAATTTATTTGAACTATCGCGTAATGCATTGAAAAGCAATAATATTGCTAATGCTCATTTAACCTATCAAGCAAATGCTGCACAGTTGGTTGCTACATTTACACAAACCCTTGTCGAACAAGTCGGCAGTGAAATCCAAAAAGCCGGAGGTGATCTTAAAAACCATAGTACGGCATTTGTTCTGCTTATCTTTTGTGGTGGCGTCTTGTACTGTTTTTTTATCTGGCTCACAAGCTGGCACTTTATCGATAAGGGCATCATTAAACCCGTCATTGCCACACGCGATGCGATGGATGCCATCGCCAATGAAAAACTTGATACTCCAATGCCCATAACGGATAACCTTGAGCTTCAGCAAATGGTGAATTCACTCGCGACCTTAAAAACCTATGCCGCACAAGTCAAAGCCATGGCTGAAACCGATGGGTTAACAGGCTGTTATAACCGCCGTTATTTAGATAATCAGATTGAAAAAGAATTGCTATATGCTAACGACCATCAAGTACCACTAAGTATTGTGATGTTTGATATCGATAACTTTAAACAATTTAATGATCGATATGGACATGTGATAGGAGATCAGTGCCTAAAGCAAATCGTCAATGCCGCCAAGTCCATATTGCAGCGACCAACAGATACCCTTGCCCGTTATGGTGGAGAAGAATTTATGATCTTACTTCCATCAAGGCACCTTGAAGATGCATACAAAATTGCAGAACATTTACGGGAAACGATTATAGATCTTAAGATCCCCCATGAAGACTCTCCCCATGCAGGTATTGTCACTATCAGTGCAGGTATTACCTGTTGGCATCCTCCCGAGCGACTCGATACAAATAGCCTAATAAAGCGAGCCGACAAAGCCCTCTATCACGCAAAACTCACGGGGCGCAATCGCACTGAAACGCTTATTAACATTCCATTGCGTTATTACTAAGACATGTTTATAGGAAAATCCGTTTTATTTTTAACCAAGGAGTTGACTTTCAACCTTTCACCCCCATTTGCTAATATACTCACAACGTGAAAGGATCTCTATGTTAGCTATTGTACTCACTCTCATGTTGGGCATTGGCGCTATCATTTGGCTACTCTCGAGTCGTTGGCGCAAAACCTTACATAGACGTAAAGTGATAGCCAAACCCTTTCCTAAGGTGTGGCGCGCAATCCTCAAGCAAAGATTGCCTTATTTTCATGCACTACCAAGCGATCTTCAACTTCAGCTTAAGCGGCATATTCAAATATTCATTGATGAAAAAAGCTTTATCGGATGCGATGGATTAGAGATTAATGATGAAGTTAAAGTCACCATTGCCGCCCAAGGCTGTCTGTTATTATTAAATCGGAAAACAGACTTTTATCCCAAACTGAAACAAATTTTGGTTTACCCTGATGCCTTTATCGTGAGTAATCAACAACAAGACACCAATGGTGTTGTGTGGGAACAACGCAATATACTCGCTGGGGAATCATGGGAGCAGGGAAAAGTCGTCCTCTCATGGAAAAATACACTCGATGGTGCTGCCAATCCCCATGATGGCAACAATGTCGTGATCCACGAATTTGCCCATCAACTCGATCAAGAAGATGGGCACGCTAATGGAGCCCCCATTTTGCAACACAGTGCTGACTACCTGACTTGGTCGACCGTACTAAGCCAAACTTTTGCCGAATTAGAAGAGTCAGCGGCACTTGGACGCCCTTCGCTATTTAATTATTATGGCGCCACTAACCCTGCTGAATTTTTTGCTGTTATCACTGAAGTTTTTTTTGAAAAACCCGAAGCACTGTATCAGCAGTATCCAAATCTTTATCGCGAAATCAGCCATTTCTATCAACTTGACCCAATAAACTGGCACTGATGACTCAAAATTAATCATCTTGTAATTTGAATTTTCTACGGCAAACATACGGTAATGCACACATTAGCTCATTGCGAGAAGTCGAAGCATTATCCTGCATCACCAACGCCCTAGAAGTGCGAGAAGAACGTCATCCTTGGTCAGCTTTTCTAACGATTTGCCCATCTAACACAGTGCAGCGATCATCTTTATCACCGTTCAAGTTTGTTCAATACCCACCCTTTATTTGAACTATTATCAGGTTTAAACCTATATCTGCCCCAGTGATATATCCTGATGTCATAACAATTAAACGAAGAATGAACTATCGTTATTCAACTCAAATAACGAGTGGTTCGCATGGCGAAGGTAAGCACAAGAACTTGCCAGACGAACCTTTCGGACAGTAAATAGCGAAGGTTCAATTACGCTTGAAAATGTAACTTAAAGATATTTAGCACTTTATCAATATCCTGACGAGTAACATCCTTATGTGTAACGAAACGAATTGTCCGTCCAGGGCTAATTAAAATCCCAGCCTCTTGGCACCGTTTGGCCAATAACATAGCGTCAATATGCGGCGCCAAAGTCGCAAACACCATATTGGTTTGTACCGTGGTTAAATCAACCTCAAATTCGGCAAACTCGGTTAATTTCTGGGCAAAATAAGTTGCACTTTCATGATCTTCAGCAAGTCTCTCTACTTGTTCTGTCAATGCCAGTTTACCAGCAGCAGCTAATATCCCCGCTTGACGCATACCACCGCCAAGCATTTTACGCCAACGTATTGCCTTTTTAATCAAACGCTCATCACCTAAGAGTAATGAACCCACGGGCGCGCAAAGCCCCTTTGAAAGGCAGATGGAAACAGAATCAAAATGCGCAGTGATATCACTAATAGGGATATTTTGTGCTACCGCAGCATTGGCTACTCTCGCCCCATCAAGGTGAATTTTCAAACCACGATGAAAAGCTAAAGCCTGTGCATTTGCCAGATAGGTCTGCGGTAATACTTTACCCGCAATGGTGTTTTCTAAACTCAATAAACGGGTGCGAGCAAAGTGGATATCATCAGGTTTAATCGCAGCCTCTATGTCTGCAAGCACAATAGTGCCGTCCAATTGATTTATCAATGGCTGCGGCTGAATGCTGCCTAAAACTGCAGCACCACCGCCCTCAAATTTATAATTATGCGCCTGTTGGCCGCACAAATACTCATCCCCACGCTCACAATGAGCCATTAAAGCAAGTAAATTTGCTTGAGTGCCAGAAACCGTAAACAGCGCACTCTCAAAACCAAACATCTCAGCAGCCATATCCTGTAAGCTGTTTACGGTAGGATCATCACCATATACATCGTCTCCGACTTCAGCTCTGGACATAGCTAACCGCATGGCTTCAGTCGGCTGGGTAACAGTATCACTGCGTAAATCTATCATCTTGCCCTCAATTTTATTTGCGTAATCACAATGAGTTAGTGACTCTAACGCCAAAGATAAAATTTGTATAGTTTGCCTAAGCCAAGAGCAACATAACCATTGCTAAGTCGATATATTTATACTTTGAGAAACATTAAAGTAAAAATGAATATACTCTGATTATTTCAGCGGTTGAGAGATGAGCTAGCAAATGAAAAATCAGCGTTGAGCTTGGCGAATTACCCGTAAATAGATAGAATGCAGTGCGAAGGTTGTCATGCTACAGCTGAGTAAATTTATTGGTATTTTTGACTGCTCTACCCACAATATATAAGGTGATTTATGGTGAATATATCCCTATTGCATTGGATTAAGCCTTTACTTTTGATATTAGGACTAAGTCTAACATCACAGGTTTATGCTTGGCAGGATACCGATCAAGATGGTGTGCCAGACATTAAAGACGCATGTCCAGATACCCCCATAAATACAAAAGTATTAGCAAATGGCTGCCCCCATGAAGTAGAAGTCACCACTCACAATATTCAATGTGACATCAATGATCCTAGTACCTATTCAAGTACTGATTGTCATAATATCGAGACAGCAATCGTTTACTTTGAATTTGCGATTGCCGAGGTAGACTTATCGCAATGGAAATCTTTAGCTTTAGTCAAAGCATTCTTAGAAGCCAATAATGATGTCGCATTGCTCTTAGTTGGGCACACTGACATTGTCGGTACACCTGAGTTTAATTATCAGCTATCGCTACAGCGTGCTGAAAATGTGAGACGAATTTTGGTTGAATACTATGGTTTTAACCCAAATCGATTTACCATTGTAGGTAAAGGTATATCTGAACCTGTCGCAGATAATCGTTCTAGCGAAGGACGCAGATTAAATCGACGAGTACAATTTATCGTCAATAATAAATAGTTTTGTTAGCGTATTTTATTTAGGGAGTTATTCAATGGAAAATCTAGATGGTTTATTAAATCAAGCACCAGAATTATTGATGGCCTATGGTCTAAAAACTCTGTTCGCTATTATTATCTTTTTTGTCGGTAAATATTTTTCAGGCGTAGCGCAAAAGGTTATTCGTAAATTACTAAACAGCCGTAAAGTTGATCCAACTGTTGTATCTTTTGTTGCAAACTTAACCTGGGCGATTGTGTTTGTCTTTACTATTATTGCAACATTAGGGCAAATTGGCGTACAAACAGCATCGCTTGTTGCCGTTATCGGTGCAGCAGGTCTAGCTGTAGGTTTAGCGCTACAAGGTTCATTATCTAATTTTGCATCTGGCGTCTTAATGGTATTATTCCGTCCATGCCGTGTAGGTGATTATATTGAAGCCGCTGGTATTGCTGGTACTGTCGATGAAATCACTATTTTTTCAACAAAACTACGCACTCCTGATAATAAAGTTATTGTGGCACCAAACTCCTCAATTATGAATGGCACTATCACGAACTACTCAGCCTTAGAAAATCGCCGTATCGATCTTGTTATCGGTGTATCTTATAAAGCAGATATTGCATTAACTAAAAAAGTATTAACAGATATCTTAGATAACAACCAATATGTACTAAAGGATCCATCCTATACCGTTGGATTATCTGAACTGGGAAATTCCTCTATTAATTTTGTAGTTCGTCCTTGGGTTAAAACGCCTAATTTTTGGGCTGCACGTTTTGAGATCCTTGAGCAAATAAAAAATGCTCTGGATGCCGCTAATATTGAAATTCCATTTCCGCAAATGGATATTCATGTAAAGCAATTACCTGAAAATAAATAATTCATATTAAAAAAGGTCGGTTAATACCGACCTTTTTTACAACTCATACAATTATTTTAGTGTAACTTAATGGTGAGCTGATACAGAAAGATGAATACGAGGAGATAAAATGCAAGGGTCTATTTCATTTTTTGCCACCTGCTGTTTTTATAGTTTAGCACTACTGAGTTCAAATGCTCTCGCTAATGAGAAACCACAGGTACTTATGGGTGAGAAGCATGTGAGCCTCAAAGGTAAACTACCTCAACTCGCTGAAATTGCACCGGGATTTAAAGTGGTCGATGAGCAATTTACCCCAGTTACCTTAAGTGACTTTAAAGGTAAAGTGGTGCTAATAAGCGCTGTACCTAGCCTAGATACTGGCGTATGCGCCCTACAGACAAAACGCTTTAACAGCGAAGTCAGCCACTTTTCAGATGATGTCGTTATTTTGACCATAAGCACTGACCTTCCATTCGCACAGAAGCGCTTCTGCAAAGTTGAAAATGTTGACAAAATTAAAGTACTTTCTGATTCAGTCTGGCGTGATTTTGGTGAGAAGTACGGTCTGTTAATTGAGAATTATGGTTTATTGGCTAGAGCCATCTTTATTATTGATGCTGAAGGTAAGCTCCAATATCAAGAATTAGTGCCAAACGTCACTGATCATCCTAACTATGATGCCGCACTCGAAGCGTTAAAAACGCTCCAAAACCAACAGTAAGCGCCAAAGTAAAAAAGCAGGGAGTTTGCCTTCCCTGCTTCTTAAATTTAGTGGGACTGTTGATCACTGTTTGCTTGATAATCAAATGTAGGCATTGACCAATGGTATCGTAGCGCCAACATCCGCAAACTAAAGCCGATACTAAGGCAAATCACAAGGTTAATCCATTCCGTCAACTGGTAGGCTTTGAGGGTAATATATAATCCAGCTGTTAAAAGTGAAATAACGGCATAAAGTTCCTTCTTAAAAATCAAAGGTACTTGATTGCACAAAATATCGCGAATTACGCCACCAAATACACCTGTAACCAACCCCATCACAACCGCAATTGTGGGACTAAATCCCAACATTAACGTTTTCTGTGCCCCAACAATTGAAAATACCGCAAGCCCTAAAGCATCTATAGCAAGAAAAAGTTTAGACAAATAGCGCATCACAGGCGCGATGGCGACTGTCAATAAAGACGCAAATGCTATGGCGAGAAGATAATGTACATTCTCAACCCAGATCAGGGGATAGTTTCCTAACATCATATCTCTTAGGGTACCGCCACCAATTGCCGTTGCGCAGCCAATGATCACAACCCCAAACAAATCCATCTGCTTTCGCCCAGCTGCCAAGGCCCCCGTCATCGCTTCAGCAAGAATACCAACAAACCATAGTAATCCAATAAATTGTGTTTCTTGCATTTCAACGGTCATTTACAGTAAAAAGAAGCAGATTCTGCCTGATAAAACTCAAGTTATGTAATGATTTAATTTTGAAGTTATCATTAGAAAAAATAATAGATAATAAAATGTGAGGATGGCAACCGAATACAACAATCATATAATAAAAACAACAATAACAGTAAACTAACAGTATTAACTCAAAAATTACCATTGAAGATGGATCATCTTTTCAATAAGTTTAAATAAAGAGAACTTGTCAATATTGTAAATAACTGCATAAAAAGCATTTTTATCGACTAACAATATAAAAACAGTCAAAAAAAGCGACCTGCAGGTCGCTTAATTTGTATCTTCTGATCACTATTTAATATCAGGTTTAGGGGGATAATTAGCCATTACACTACCAACGGCTTTATTGATAGTTTGGACTCTTTCTGATGGAGTATTTTTATCACGAATGGTATCGGCAACAGAACCTCGCCAAATAAGCTTGCTGGTTTTATTATCGATTAAATCAATTATTAATGTACCAACTTCATACTCTCTAACTGTCGTTTGAGTTTGCATATTCCCGCCCCATCCCCAACCTGGGCCATAGTAGGGATGATAGCCAAAGTTAGTATTAAAGGTATCAACATTAATCTTCTTATCGACTTTTGTGAGATAATTTACTAACACATCCGCTTCTTTTGCATCAACTAAGCTCATTCCCTTAGCTGCTAATTGTGCATTAACAGCATCTCTGACCCGTTGATCCATCAAGCCATCCAAATGATATCCAGACTCATCATTTTTTTGAGCAACCCAAGCATAGGTTTTATATTGAGTAAAACTGACACTAGGATCATAGTCCCAACCAGACTTGAGTGAGCTACAAGCACTCAATGCCAGTACGGCTAAACCAACAATTATGTTTTTCATCTTATTTTCCTCAAATGTTCAAACTGAACAAATACAAGCATCAGAGATTATAGATTTAGCTTACAGAGCTATTGATTGTTCTACAACTCAATTGGTGGAAAAGCTATAGCTCATTCAGCTTGACTTCAGCAAGCATGTAGATGATAATGATTATCAATTAAGGCGAAAGGAGAATGATATGTATTGGTTTATTAGCGCATTTATTGTTGCATCTGCGATATTTTTTATCGCTCCGCAAAAAGCGCCTCTTGAAGTTAATAGTACAAAAATCAAACGTCACTTGCCTTTTAGTTTATTGATATTACCGATAATGGTACTCAGTTGGTTAGTCATTAACGCCATCACAAATGGCGCGAATTACGCCACTGTGGCGGCTTTCGGATTTGTATCAACTGCGTGTTTGATTGCACTGCCTAAGTTGCACCGCTATATCATGCCCTGTGCTCTACTTACAGCAATAGCATTGATAGTGATGGTGGCTCAGCGCTTCTAAAGGTTCTAACTTTCAAAAATATGCTTACCTCCCTGCAAAGAGTTGGCATTTTCTCCAGACCACTTACAGTCAATCTTTAAGTGGTCTTTTTTTACCTCCCCGAACGCCAACGAATTTGATAAACTACCGCCGCATAACGTCACTGACATCCAATGAAAATTACTTATGAAAGCAGATCCTAACGTATCCTTAGTGTACAGTACCGATAAAGGCCGTATTAGCCCAGAATCAACTGCCAAAGCAATACCAGAATCAGATGGTATAGTTCGGATCCACCGAGATAGTAAGGGGCGTAAAGGCAAAGGCGTATCAATTATCTCAGGATTAGGGTTAGATGAAACGGCACTAAAAACCCTTGCTCAAACCCTTAAAAAACAATGTGGTTGTGGTGGTACAGTTAAGGATTTCACTATCGAGATACAAACTGACAATCGAGAACAACTGAAACTGTTACTCGAAAAACAAAACTACAAGGTGAAATTAGCTGGTGGTTAACAATACTGGCTAAAATAACCAGTAAGCTAATCATTTTAAATGAATAATTTCAATAATCCTGCTTTTAGTTCGACTTGTAGATTAATGCCTATTGGCCTGAACGGAGTTTTTAATGGAGAGTTTACAAAACCATTTTTTAATCGCAATGCCTTCACTAGACGATACCTTTTTTGAGCGTTCAGTCATTTATTTATGTGAGCACGATGACAAGGGAGCGATGGGAATAGTAATCAACAAACCGTTAGGTATTGAAGTTAGCTCACTCTTAGAACAAATGGATTTACCTGCAGAGCAGGTTTTTGCGGATATTGCACAAAACGCTCAAGTATTAATGGGCGGTCCAGTTTCGCAGGATCGCGGATTTGTGCTCCATACCTCCCAACCCTATTGGGCAAATAGTACAGATCTGGGTTCAGGGCTAATGCTGACCACTTCTCGCGATGTATTAACTGCAATTGGAGGCAAGCGATCTCCAGATAAATTTCTCGTAGCACTTGGTTATGCTGGTTGGGGTAAACATCAGCTAGAACAAGAGCTCGCTGAAAATTCCTGGCTTACCATACCAGCCACAAATGCTCTGCTGTTCGATGTAAAACATGAGGACCGTTGGCCACAGGCGAGTCGCTCACTTGGATTCGATGCTTGGCAAGTATCAGCACAAGCAGGCCACGCTTGAACCTAAATAATTCCCAATAATTAGTCATACTATGAATACTAAAACTGTTTTAGGCTTTGATTTTGGTACAAAAAGTATCGGTGTCGCCATTGGACAAGAAATCACTGCCAGTGCCACACCACTCCTGTCACTCAAGGCTGTAGACGGCATTCCTAATTGGGATCAAATTGGGGATCTCATTAAAGAGTGGCAGCCAGATCTCGTTGTTGTTGGCTTACCCCTTAATATGGATGGTACTGAGCAGGACATGACCCACAGAGCCCGTAAGTTTGCCAATAGGATCAATGCTAAATTTGGGGTAAAAATCGTGACTCAAGATGAAAGATTAACGACAACAGATGCCAAAGCAAGATTGTTTGAGTTAGGTGGTTTTAAAGCCTTAACGAAAGGTCAAGTAGATGCGGTTTCTGCAGTGCTTATCATCGAGAGCTATTTCGAGAATCAATTTGGTCGTTAGATCTAATGTAAAGAAAAGGATAAGTTGCCTTATCCTTTTTTATTTTCATAGGTCTAAGCTACGTCAGGTTATAAGTAAGGCCTGACAAGATTTGCCATCATAGTAATGTGTGCATCATCATCGTTAAGTGCCGGAATATAACGGAACTTATTCCCTCCTGCCTCGGTAAAAATATAGCCATTTTCACCAACAATTTCTTCTAATGTTTCGAGGCAATCGGCACTAAATGCCGGACAGACAATAGCAACATCACGAACACCCGCATTGGGTAATGCTTGCATCGTGGCATCGGTGTAAGGTTGTAGCCATTTAGCTTTACCAAAGCGAGATTGAAAAGTCATCACAAACTCATCCTGACTTAATCCAAGCTTTTCAGTTACTAAGCGTGTAGTTTTTGCACAAAAACAATAATAAGGATCACCTAAATGCAAGTTCCTTTCTGGCATACCATGGTATGACAATACCAGTTTTTCAGGCTTGCCTTGATTTTCAAAATCAACTCGAATTGACTCAGCTAAAGCCTCAATAAAATCGGGATGGTCATGATAAGTATTAATAAAATGAAGTGATGGAATATAACGCCATTGGGATAACTCTTTTGCTATCGCATCAAAAGCAGAGCCTGTCGTCGGCGCCGCATATTGAGGATACAAAGGCAATACAACAATCTTATCAACCCCTTGCTTGTGCATATTTTGCAATGTGCTGGCAACCGAAGGATTTCCATAACGCATGGCTAAATGCACAGATACATCTATTCCCTCAGATGCTAGCTTATCCGTAAGTTTTGCCGTTTGGCGCAAACTGATATCCATTAAAGGAGAACCCGCTTGGGTCCATACTTTTTCGTATAGAGCCGCCGATTTAGCCGGACGAACTCGCAAAATAATCCCATGTAAAATTAACATCCAAATTAATTTAGGGATTTCTACTACACGAGGATCGGATAAAAACTCAGCTAAATAACGTCTTACTGCCGATGCTGTTGGAGCATCTGGTGTACCCAGATTAAGTAACAGTACACCAACCCTGCCGCGCTTTGCATGCCCAATGTCTTTTGATAATCCTGAAAATTTAGCCAAAACAGCCTCTTAAATAATTTAACGTATTAAAATTAAAGAACCGATTCAATAGCCTGTTTAAGTTCGGCACTATCGGGTTTCACTTTTGAATTGAACTGCTGTACAACTGTACCGTCACCACTGACAACATACTTATAGAAATTCCACTTTGGCGCACCCGTTTTTTCGGCCAAGTATTTAAATACACTGTTTGCATCATTTCCTCGGACCGGCGATGTGGCCAACATAGTAAAAGTCACACCATAATTGATGTAACATACCTTCGCCGTGTCTTTCTCATCATTTTCTTCTTGAAAAAAATCATCCGATGGGAAACCTATCACAACTAATCCTTTGTCTTTATATTCCTTATTAATCGCTTCTAGGGATTTAAACTGTGAGGTATAGCCACAGTTACTGGCAGTATTGACGATCAATACAGGTTTACCTTGAGTCAACTCACACAGATTAATTTTATCCTCTGAATGTAATTTACGTACTTCCAGATCGAGATAATTTGGGCAAGTGGTGGCCATGGCTCCCGCACTGATGATGCTTGCTGTCGCTGCTAATATTAGAGTGAATTTATTCATCGTTTTCTCCTTTATCTGGCATTACGTAAATGCTCGAGATAAAGATCATATTGAATTAAAAATAAAAGCTAGGGTTAGGCTCATAGTAAGCACTGACTAATAATCGACTTATCTGAACCGTCGATTAAATCTACAGCCTTAATCCATATCGAGTGTTACGCCCTCCATAAAACTTGAACCAGTAGGCTCTTTATTTTGTAATTTGATCATCAAACGTAAATCGTTTGGTGAGTCAGCATGGTGTAAGGCATCGGCATAACTAATTTCACCATCAACATATAATTCCAGTAACGCTTGGTCGAATGTCTGCATCCCCTGTTCATTCGATTTTGCCATGGTTTCCTTGAGTAAATGCAGCTCATTTTTGGCAATTAAACTCGCTACCCTTGGAGTATTAATTAATACTTCAATCGCGGCGCGGCGCCCCGTTCCATCGACTTTGGGGATCAATTGCTGCGCCACAATACCACGTAAATTTAAGGATAAATCAAATAGTAACTGCTGATGTTTACTCTCAGGCACTAAGTGCATAATCCGATCGAGTGCTTGGTTCGCATTATTGGCATGTAGGGTTGCCATACAAAGATGACCTGTTTCTGCAAACGACAATGCAAATTCCATCGTCTCTTGGGTACGAATTTCACCGATTAAGATCACATCGGGTGCCTGACGAAGGGAGCTTTTTAATGCCGCATCGAATGACTCAGTATCTATGCCTACTTCACGTTGGGTGATAATGCTTTTTCTATGATCGTGAACAAATTCAACAGGATCTTCAATCGTCAATATATGGCCACGGGCATGGGCATTACGGTATCCAACCAATGCTGCTAATGAGGTTGACTTACCCGTACCTGTGCCGCCGACCATAATGATAAGCCCACGCTTGCTCATCACCAGATCTTTTAAAATAGGAGGTAATTTTAAGTCATCGACTTCGGGAATTTTGGTCTCAATCCGGCGCATAACACATCCTGGTGATTCCCTTTGCCAAAAAGCGCTGACCCGGAAACGACCGAGATCCTTTGCCGCAAAAGCAAAGTTACATTCACGGGTTGAGTGAAATTCCTGTTTCTGCGCTTCAGTCATGAGTGACTCAACAAAATCTAAAGACTGTGCAGGCGTAAATGCACTCTCGGCGAGGGGACGTAATTCGCCATCAATTTTTGCACTGGGAGGAAAGCCCGCGGTAATAAACAAATCAGAGGCTTTACGCTCAACGATGACTTTTAAAAACGGACGTACATCCATTATAAATCCTTAAAATGTGGCTTGTTTATTTGAGCTTTTCGACATGGCGTCTTCGCGGGTGATCAGGCCACGATTAACTAAATTTTGCAGGCATTGCTCCAGAGTCTGCATTCCATGAGCCATGCCAGTTTGAATGGCAGAGTACATTTGTGCGACTTTGTCCTCACGGATCAAGTTACGAATTGCAGGTGTTCCCATCATAATTTCGTGTGCAGCGACACGGCCACCGCCAATTTTTTTGATAAGCGTCTGTGAAATAACCGCTTGTAATGATTCAGATAACATAGTGCGTACCATGTCTTTCTCCCCAGCAGGAAATACATCCACCACACGGTCAATCGTCTTCGCTGCTGAAGTTGTGTGTAAAGTACCGAAGACTAAGTGGCCAGTTTCTGCGGCGGTCATCGCTAGGCGTATGGTTTCAAGATCACGCATCTCACCCACTAAAATTACGTCTGGATCCTCGCGCAAGGCGCTCCTGAGGGCAGCGTTAAAACTGTGTGTATGCCGATGAACTTCCCTCTGGTTAATCAAACATTGTTTATTAGGATGGACAAATTCAATTGGGTCTTCAATGGTTAAGATATGATCATGGCGGTTTTCATTGATGTAATCCACCATTGCTGCAAGTGTGGTACTCTTACCCGAGCCAGTCGGTCCAGTGACTAACACTAAACCACGCGGATAACTGGCAATTTTTTTGAATATCTCCGGTGCGCCAAGTTGTTCAAGTGACAATATATCACTGGGAATGGTACGAAATACTGCGGCGGCACCACGGGATTGGTTAAATGCGTTTACACGAAAACGGGCTAAGTTGGGCACTTCAAACGAAAAATCAATTTCTAAATGCTCTTCAAAGTCCTTGCGCTGTTTATCATTCATAATATCGTACACTAAGCTGTGTACGCCCCGATGATCGAGCGCTGGTAGGTTAATTTTTCTCACTTCACCGTCAACACGGATCATGGGAGATATCCCTGCAGAGAGGTGTAGATCCGAGGCTTTGTGTTTTACACTAAAAGCTAATAACTCAGTGATTTCCATCGTTTGGGATATCCTTGCAACTAGATAATTACATCATGACAACAATAGCAGACAGACTCGCAATCGCCCAGTGTAGGATCGCCCAAGCGGCGCAAAAATGTGCTCGCCAAGCTCACAATATTCGTCTTCTTGCAGTGAGTAAGACAAAACCCATTGAAGATATAATCGCAGCTTACCATGCAGGGCAACGCTGCTTTGGTGAAAACTATGTTCAAGAGGGCGCCGCAAAAATCACTGAACTAAGCAAAAACTATCCGGACATTGAATGGCATTTTATCGGCCCACTTCAATCAAATAAAACCAATATTGTTGCTCAACATTTTGACTGGATGCATACGGTATCACGGGACAAAATTGCCCTTCGTCTGAACGAGCAACGTCCGACATCCATGGCACCTCTTAATGTTTGTATTCAAATCAATATCAGTGATGAAGATACAAAATCAGGTATCGATGCTAACCAAATGATGCCGTTAGCAGAATTAATCTCGCAGTTGCCTAATTTAAAACTGAGGGGACTGATGGCTATCCCAACAGCTACAGATAATTCAACGTTGCAACGCCAAGAGTTCACTAAACTAAAGCAATTATTCGATGAGTTGAAACAGCATTATGCTGATGTTGATACCCTATCTATGGGGATGAGTAATGACCTTGATACCGCGATTGCATGTGGCTCGACTATGGTACGCATTGGCAGTGCGATTTTTGGTGAGCGTCACTACGCTGAGTAAGATTTAGCTTCATAAACTCAGCTTTGCTCTTGTTTTTACAAGCTAATACCCAAATACTATCTCAATAATTGCATAGCGAGAGTCAAGTTTAGGCTCTATCACTTTAATCCCAAAATCGTTAAAGCTTAAAACAAGCAGGATAAATTACGGCTAAACGGTTAATTCACTGACGGGGATCACATGGAACAACAGAAAATCTGCTTTATCGGGGCAGGCAATATGACCCGCAGCATCATTAGCGGGTTAATTCATAGCGGTTATCCCGCTAAACTCATCCAAGCGACTAATCCTAGTCAAGGTAAACTGGATGCACTGCAAACCGATTTTGGCGTGTTAGTTTCTCAAGACAACTTATCCTCAGCCCAAAACGCTGATGTGATAGTGCTATCAGTGAAACCTCAACTAATGCAGCAAGTATGCGAAGCATTACAAGCTATCGACATGTCGAAAAAGTTAGTCATCACTATCGCTGCAGGAGTTAAAGCACAGCGTTATAGCGACTATTTAGCACAAGACATTACACTTATCCGTGCAATGCCAAATACACCGATGCAAATTGGTGTTGGTATGACAGGGCTTTATGCGCCTCAAGCCATTTCTACTGATCAAAAAGCCATTTGCGATCGTTTAATGTCAAGCGGGGGCGAAATCGTTTGGGTAAATGAAGAAGCTGAATTAGATCAAGTGATCGCTCTATCAGGTAGCTCACCGGCTTATTTTTTCCTGCTGATGGAATCAATGATAGATGCAGGTAAACAAATGGGCATAGATGAGTACAAAGCCAGAATGTTAGTACAGCAAGCCGCGCTCGGCGCTGCTATGATGGCAAAACAAAATCCCGAACTTGATCTTGGGCAACTAAGGGAAAATGTAACATCTAAGGGTGGCACAACTGCACAAGCAATTGCGACATTTGAAGCTGCAAATATGCGCGGCTTAGTAAAAAAAGCCATGGAAAACTGTATTAATCGTGCAGAAGAAATGGCAAAAACATTTTAATATTCATTCACGCGTTTTTATCGAACTCACATAGGCAGAAATCTCAATGAATGCATTGACCTTTTTAATTAGCACGCTATTTGATCTGTATTTAATGGTGGTGATATTACGGATCTGGCTACAACTGGCTAGAGCCGATTTTTATAACCCTTTCAGCCAGTTTATTGTTAAGGCTACTCATCCACTTATCGCCCCAATGCGCCGAATACTTCCCTCAATGGGACGCTTCGATACAGCTTCTTTTGTGCTCGCCCTCATTGTAGTCATGGTAAAAGTTTTGCTGATTAGTCTTATTGCCGGCGGAGGCATAGACGTTGTCTTATTCCTTATTTTTGCCTTAGTCTCTGTGGTCAAAAAAGCGGGTGTACTCCTATTTTGGATGCTTATTATTCGAGCTATCTTAAGCTGGTTTAACCAAGGTTATAACCCGATTGTGATGGTGATGGATCAGTTAACAGAACCCTTACTTGCCCCAGTGCGCCGCATTATTCCGCCGATAGGTGGTTTAGATTTATCTGTCATGTTGGTGATTATTGGCATGAACTTTATCAACATGTTACTTGCTCAATATATCCCCTATTGGGCTGTCATTTAATGAGTGCAGTCGTCCAGCAGCAAGGTGACTTGCTGCTTAATTTATATATTCAGCCAAAAGCAAGCCGAGATCAGATAGTTGGACTCCATGGTGATGAGCTCAAAGTTGCGATAACAGCCCCTCCGATAGATGGCAAAGCCAATGCTCATTTGAGTAAATATTTAGCCAAGGCATTTAAAGTGCCAAAGAGTGATGTGTATATCATTAAAGGTGAGCTTGGGCGCCATAAACAAATCCGAATCGTGACCCCAAAACTGATCCCACCTGAAGTGAGTGAGCTTTTAGAATAAGTCCTATACATTCATCCAAATAAACACGAGGTCTTACGATCTCTATTTAAGTACACCTAACATGAAGGAATGCAGTTATGTTTCGTCAACTCCTCGCAATGCTAGCCTTAACAGCAAGTCTTTGCGGTATCGCTAACGCCGAGCAAAAAGAAACTGTTGGTAATTTCGATATTCATTACATGGCATTAGGTAGCACTTTTATCACGCCTAGTATAGCTAAGGCCTATGGTATTGAACGCAGCAGTTACACAGGAATTGTCAATATTGCGGTATTGGACGTCAGTGAAACAGGTTCGCCCGCAGTTCCTGTTGAAATTACCGGCGTTGCCAAAAATCTACTCGATACCAGAATTGATTTAAAATTTAAAGAAATCCGCGAAGGCAATGCTATTTACTATATCGCCCAAGTGCCTTATCGCGATAATCAAGAAATACACTTTAATATCGCCATAAAATACGGTAACGAGCTCAATACTAACTTGCAGTTTAAGCAAAAGTTTTACGTCGATTAATTCAAATCAATCTAGGGCGATAAAGCATCGCCCTATCCTTTCACTGTCCTTTCATTATCGGCTTGGGTATCATTGCCTTCGCAACAATAGCCCCTCGATATAGGTATCCCATGCAACAGATCGTTCTTGCCAGTGGCAACAAAGGTAAACTTGCCGAATTTGAACAAATGCTTGCCGTTTATGGCGTAGAAGTACTACCGCAGAATCAATTTAATGTTACTGAAGTGGCTGAAACTGGTACCACTTTTGTAGAAAATGCCATTATTAAAGCAAGACATGCAGCACAAATTACGGGGCTTGCCGCCATTGCAGACGATTCAGGATTAGAAGTCGATTTACTTCAAGGCGCTCCTGGCATTTATTCAGCACGTTACGCGGGCGAAAATGCCAAAGATCAAGACAACGTATTGAAACTACTTGAGACGTTAAAAGACCAGCCAGCACCTCGCAGGGCAAGATTCCAATGCGTACTGGTATATATGCGCCATGCCAAAGATCCCACTCCAATCATTTGCCAAGCATCCTGGGAAGGTCATATAGGCTTTGAACAAAAAGGTGAGAATGGCCATGGTTATGATCCCATTTTTATCCCTGAACAACATACTTGCAGCGCCGCTGAAATGAGCAGTGATGAAAAGAATGCCTTAAGTCACCGCGGCAAAGCCCTAACTCAACTTCTAGCAGCAATGAAAGCACAGGGCATTTTGACTGGCGGGAATACGCAATAATGTCATCGAGTGCCATGCAACCCCCAACGCTCGTATTACCGCCACTGAGCTTATATATCCATATTCCTTGGTGTGTGCAAAAGTGCCCCTATTGCGACTTTAACTCCCACGGACAAAATGGCGAGCTACCACAAGAGGCCTATGTAGATGCCCTGCTGGAAGATTTACGTCAAGATCTGCATTTAGTCCAAGGTCGACAAATCCATACCATTTTTATCGGTGGCGGCACACCATCATTATTTGATGCTAAACAAATCAAGCGGATACTCGAGGGTGCCAATGCACTAATTCCCTTTAGTGACAATATCGAAATCACCATGGAAGCCAACCCTGGCACCTTAGAGCACGATGACTTTAGTGCCTACCGCGCTGCTGGCATCACCCGTTTATCTATCGGTGTGCAGAGTTTCGCCAAGGATAAGCTCAACTTACTCGGACGTATTCACGATCAAAACGAAGCTAAAATCGCGGCCCAAAAAGCTAGCCAAGCAAAATACTTAAGTTTTAACCTCGATTTAATGCATGGATTACCCAACCAAAGTTTTGATGAAGCCATGGCCGATATCGACACCGCCGCGGCGCTGAACCCGCCACACCTATCTTGGTATCAGTTAACAATTGAACCCAATACCCTATTTCATTCAAAACCGCCGCAACTCCCCGATGACGAAGCGCTCTGGCATATCTATGAACAAGGGCAACAAAGGCTGGCAGCCTTAGGGTATGAGCAATATGAAATATCGGCCTATGCCAAACCAGGTTATCAATGCCGACACAATCTCAACTACTGGCAATTTGGTGATTATTTAGGCATAGGCTGTGGCGCCCATGGCAAAGTGACATTACCAGAACAAAATCGCATTATCCGCACGGTAAAAATTAAACACCCTAAAGGCTATTTGAGTTCAAACCAATACACTGTCGAACTGACTGAAGTTGCCGAGGAGGATAGAGCGCTCGAATATTTAATGAATCGTCTGCGTTTAATGACGCCGATTCCTAAGCAAGAATTTGAACAGCGGACAGGTTTACATCGAGAAACATTGAGCGAAGGAATGGAAAAAGCCAAACAGCGTGGTTTACTCACCGAATCGGCGGAATATTGGCAATTAACCCCTAAAGGTCATATGTTTGTAAACGATTTGCTGACACAATTCTGCTAGCATCAAAAGTTAAAATAGCTTAATTTCAAACACTTGACCGTTAATCATCTAAGTTAATGCTTTTACGACTAACACATTTTCTAACATTAATATCCACACATTTTTGCTTGGCTTCTTTAGAATTAGATAATCTAACCCTAGGGAAGCCAAATCATGCCAATAACAACGACAACAAATACGGAAAGATCCCAAAAGCTAAACCTTAAAATCAGTTTAGTCACCCTAGCACTATCGGCTGCAATGGCTTTATCGGTACAAGCTGCGCCGGCAGCAATGGTACATCTAAATGCCAGTGAACCGACACAATCCACAACTCAAACAGAATCCGAAAAAGCCAATGCTCTCTTTGAAGCTATTTTTATGGAGAACATTATGGCGAGTCCCATTGCTCAGACTTATATGGGGATCAAACAGGATTATGATAAATGGGATGACATAGGCGATGAGGCCGATGCGATAAAATTGCTCCGTACGAAAAAACAGCTTGCGGAGGTTAATCAACTTGATGCAACTAAGTTAGATCCACAAACACAGCTAAGTCTTAAGCTACTTAAGCAAAACCTACAAAATGATATAGATGACTATCAATGGAGTTACCATAATTACCCAGTGAATCAAATGCGTGGTGGTCATTCAATGATTGCATCATTTTTAATTAACCAGCACCAAATTAATAATATCAGTGATGCCCAAGCCTATATTAGTCGTTTAAATGGTGTTCCTAAGCGCCTAAATCAATTACAAAAAGCGCTGGAGATTAGAGCAGAAAAGAACATTATTGCACCTAAGTTTGTCTTTAGTTATGTCATATCCGACAGTCAAAACATCATCAAAGGCGCACCTTTTGACAAAGGTGACGACAGTGCCCTTCTCGCTGATTTTAGTAAAAAGGTCAATGCCTTAGATATTCAGGAAAAAGAGAAAAAGACGCTCATCACAGGAGCAGAAAAAGCCCTTGTGGATAAGGTAAAACCTGCCTATAACCAACTGATACATTATATAGAAACTTTAGCTGCCCAAGCTGATACTCGAGATGGCGTTTGGAAGCTGCCAAACGGAGCCGCATTTTATAACAATGCATTAGCTCGTACTACGACAACACATATGACCGCAGATCAAATCCATGAACTCGGTATTGCAGAAGTAACGCGTATCCATAATGAAATGCGCACTATTATGCAAAAAGTACATTATAAGGGCTCTCTACAGGAGTTTTTTGGATTTATGCGCGATGCTCCTCAGTTCTACTACCCAAATACCGCCGAAGGCAAAGCTGCTTACTTAACAGAGGCAACTAAGCTCATCGATAATATTCAGTCGCGTTTAGATGAAGTGTTCAAAGTAAAACCGAAGGCGGCGATGATAGTCAAGCAAGTGGAGGCGTTCAGAGAAAAATCCGCTGGCAAAGCCTTTTATGAACAACCAGCCCCCGATGGTTCTCGACCCGGCAGTTATTACGCGAATCTGTATGATATGAAAGCCATGCCCAAATACCAAATGGAGGCACTCGCTTA
This sequence comes from Shewanella sp. JNE2, assembly GCF_023159115.1. Lineage (NCBI taxonomy): Bacteria > Pseudomonadati > Pseudomonadota > Gammaproteobacteria > Alteromonadales > Shewanellaceae > Shewanella > Shewanella sp. JNE2. The sequence goes on from NZ_CP096169.1 coordinate 3,158,940, forward strand.
CCATGAGGGTATTCCAGGTCATCATATGCAAATTGCTATCGCTCAAGAGCTTAAAGACATCCCTAAGTTCCGTAAATTTGGAGGCTATACCGCCTATATTGAAGGTTGGGGTTTATACAGCGAGTCCTTCCCAAAAGAAATGGGACTCTATGCCGATCCTTATTCTGATTTTGGCCGCTTAGCAATGGAATTATGGCGAGCCTGTCGTTTGGTCGTCGATACAGGTATCCATGCCAAGCAATGGACCCGCGAACAAGGCATAGCCTATTACGTGGATAATACGCCCAATGCTAAATCCGATGCAGTGAAAATGGTCGAGCGCCACATCGTTATGCCATCGCAAGCCACGGCATATAAGGTTGGTATGATTAAGTTATTGGAACTTAAACATAAAGCAGAAAAACAACTAGGTGATAAGTTTGATATTCGAGATTTCCACACTTTAGTCTTAGCAAACGGTGCGCTACCTTTAGATGTGCTAGAAGAGCAAGTCGATCAATGGATTGCCAGCGTCAACAAAGCCTAATATTAGTATCTAAGGGAGGCGGTTTTCGTCTTTCCTTTTAAAGTCATCACACTCTCCAAAATGAGTTTGAAAAGTGTCAACGCTATTTAGGACGGTTCACAACCAATAAAAAAGCCACGATTTCGTGGCTTTTTTATTGGATTTATTACCCATTCGGTAATAAAACCCTATCTCACTGTGGATCACTTTATTTGATGTATTAACGTCGAGAACTTAATACTCGGTGTGACTTTAGGGTACAGAGAGACAAAACTCGTTTCCCCATTACTTAACCATCATAAAAAAATTACCTCAGCCGAGTAAGCCGAGGTAAACCAAAAACTAGGATGATGGTTTTAAAAGCCAACATTGTTTTAGTTCGCAAACCACTGTTGGCGGTGATCTAGAATTGCATTTCTGCCAACCTGTATACCAAAATCGAAAGGGGTCATTTCCAATAAAAGTATAGGACTCAGGTAATCCCAGATCATCTGCCACCATTGTATTCAGATAAGAACAGAGTTCAAGTTACTTTCAGTTTTTCACTTTAGTAACCGCTAAAAAACCGAACTTAAATACATGGACACCTAAAGCCCAACCCACTGATAAAAAACAAAAAGATAGAATGTCAATCTTATGCAAAACTAATTAGGGTAATTTCAAGAACAATGTTTCCATTTTTACTGACGTTTACTGAACAGTTCTGCATAGGGAATATCCCAATAGGGTGGATTTCCTATATGGTCTTTAATAAATTCAATAAAGGCACTCACTTTAGGCGCAAGATGTTTACGACGAGGATAAACTGCTTGTAGTGGTAAATGGTGAGTTAATTGCCAATCTTTTAGTAAAGGAACTAACGTCCCCTTAGTAATCTCATCTTCCATCAAATAACTTGCCAAATACACAACACCCAAGCCACTAATAGCAGCAGATTTTAATGCTGGAGCGTTATCGACTCTAAAATTACCCGAGACGCCAATTTCACAGTAATCATCTCCTTTCTTAAATTGCCACATACTGTGTTCATGCCACTCACCTTGGTAAACTAAACAATTATGGTCAACTAATTGTTCTGGACGAGTAGGTTCACCGTGCTTAGCAACATAATCAGGGGAGGCAACCAAGAGGAACTGGCATTTCATTAATGGTCTGGCAACCATGCCTAATGGTAACTGCTCAGACATAGTCAGTAATAAATCTAATCCTTCGCTAACCACATCCACTTTATGATCAAGTAAACTGACTTGTAGTTCTAGCTCAGGATGTTTTGCCATAAATGACGGTAAGGCTGGAATAATATGCATGGCACCAAAAGATTGTGAAATTCCAACCTTCAGTACTCCGCGGGTAGCATCATTTAAATTGTGCACACTAGCAATCGCTTGCTCTGCATCACGAAGCAATTCTTCACCTTGCAGATACAATAAATGCCCAGCTTCAGTCAGGCTTAAGCTTCGAGTAGTACGTTGTATTAACTGAACACCAAGTCTATGTTCAAGATCGGCGACCTGCGTACTGACCTTAGATTTAGAGATCCCAAGCCTTCTTGCGGCGGCACTAAAACTACCAGCTCTAGCCACATGAGTAAAAATCGCAATAGGTTCTAACAGTTCTAGCATGGAAAGTAGCCTTAAGCAGTTTACGACAATGATATTAACTTTCGGTATAATGCAAGAGCGCAGCACAAACACAGTTAAACGCTCACTATTGCATTAATATCTCATAGCAAAAGCATTTATTGCAGAGATTTTGACCGAAAAAGTCCGCTGAAGTAGAGTGTTATATCTGGCTGAATTGCCAGCTTTTCATTATATTTTAGGAGTATATCAAACATTAGCCTTTAGAATGTAACATTCCGTGCTAATTCACATCAAGTTATCAAGTCGACTCTCGTTAAATCCCTCTATTGTCGTGATCCTCAAATAAAAAAGCCCTAATACGATTACCGTGATTAGGGCAGAATCATTATTGAGCGCTAACAGAAATAAAACTTACACAATGCTTTATTGGCGTACTTGATTGACAGTGTTTTGCGTCAACGCATAAGGTGCTAATGCAGGTATCTCTTTACGCAGTTGATTTTCAAGCACGAGTAAATTTTCGAATCGATCACATAAACGATCCGCCTTAGCCTCCAACCCCTTAGATTGGCTTTCAATTTGTTGCTCAATATCCTGGCCTAAGTTGTCCATTTTTTTAGAAAGAGCATCCATCTTCGCCTCAAATGAATCACCATTAGCCGACATTATTTGACTACCGAGTGTCATCATAATAGTCCCGATAGAATTTTGAACAATTTGTTCCATTTCTTGGGAAAACTCATCATTAAAAGTGTTTTGCATCGATTCTTCTGTGGCCGCTAAATAAAAACTATCACCCTGCTTGTAAGCAATTGTATCTACCCGCTTTTGTACACCAACCATCATTTGATCAAATTTAGCGCCAGCCGCATCACCCATTAATGGGGTTAACGCCATGCCAACAGCTTTTGATGCAAGAGATACCGATTCATTGATAAGTTCGATCACTTCAGGCACTTGAGTCGACACTTCATCGGCATATTGAGTAACCAATTTTTTCTGCTTGTCGGTTAAGCTAACTTGCTTACCTTCTACAAATAACTTATCAACTTCTATACGGTACTTCTCAGCCCCCTTCTCACTCATGACTAATTTTTTAGGCTCAACCTTAACATCATAATTTAAAGACACATCGCAACGTTCATCGATTTTAAGTTCTGTTTGCGCTTGCGCTAACGGTAAGCCTGATAATCCTAGAATAACGCCAGATAATGCACATCCAGTTAATAGCTTATTTATGTTCATTTTTTAACAATCCTTTAATCTGAGAAATTCAATAGACCTACACCACTAAATAGCTATAGCAGGATATACGCCAACTTTTTAACGTATTGATTATGATGAATATAGAAAAGTTAGCGCTAATGCTAACATGGCGAAATTCGCTAGTTTTAGCTTAATAGCGCTAATAAAAACGAGGGAAGCTAGAAAATAGAGCGCCCAAGACGCTGACTTAGATGCTCAAGCATAGCAGTACCCGCAAGTGAGTTGCCATTCTCATCAAGCTCCGGTGACCAAACACAAATCGACAACTCGCCAGGGATAACCGCAATAATACCGCCACCGACGCCACTTTTACCAGGCATACCAACACGATAAGCAAATTCACCCGCGCCATCATATAAGCCCGAGGTGGCCAACAGAGCGTTAAGTTGCCGAGTTTGAACTTGAGAAATCAGCTCAGTGCCATCCACAGTTTTGCCGCGATTCGCCAAATACAACATGGCCCTAGATAAATCAGCACAATTCATTTTTAGGGCGCAGTAATGAAAATAAGTGCGCAGCACAGTATCAACATCGCCTTGAAAATTACCAAACGACTTCATCAAATAAGCGATAGCCGCATTGCGCGCACTATGCTGATATTCTGAATCTGCCACTTGTTTATCAAAACACACTTTATCGTTTTGGCTGAGTTGCCTAACTAACTCAAGCATTCTGTGTTTAGGCGCACCTAAACGGCTCTGCAATAAGTCAGCAATCACTAACGCACCAGCATTGATAAAGGGATTGCGCGGCTTGCCACGTTCTAACTCGACTTGAACAAGAGAATTGAAGGAATGGCCCGAAGGTTCTTTGCCAACACGGCTCCAGATTTCGGCTTCTTCATATAAAGTTAACGCTAAGGTTAAGCTGAAAACTTTAGAGATACTTTGAATCGAAAACGGCTCAAGGTAATCGCCCGCACCTAAAGTTTCACCATCAACAGTCGTGACGGCAATGCCTAATTTGCCAGCATCAACGCTAGCCAGTGCGGGGATATAATTTGCAACTTTTCCTTGGCCGAGCAAGGGTCGAACTTTCTCGACCACTTCCTCAAGTAATGCCAACTCGGGCATTAACCCCACCAAATATCGTACAGTTCGCTAACTTCAACCTGGGACACTTTTTGAGTCGCCCAGAATGCCTTAACTGCAGCAATATCTTCTTCGGTACATTTGCCAATCGTTTGGGTGGCGATAATGCCTTCCCATTCGATGTGGCCGCCGCCGTGAAAACCTAATTTGCGGGCTTCGATCACTTCGTCGATAAATTTATCTACCGTTGCATCGATATCGGCTTCAGATACAGATGCATCAAAAGTCCAAGTCATATCAAAACCTAACTCTTGGAATTCATCGACGCGCATTTTCTTACGTAAACGACGGCTACGATTAGTTGCCATAGTGATTTTCCCTTTTGTGTTTAAAATTAGCTAAAATTGAGTTCGTGATTAAACGATACGCTCAAACATCAGATCCCATACACCGTGACCCAATCTATGGCCGCGGGCTTCAAACTTTGTCAGTGGGCGATGATCAGGACGTGGCACAACGGTGTCATCGACCGATTGGTTTTTATAACCGGGCGCCGCATTCATTACCTCGAGCATATGCTCGCTATATTCTTCCCAGTCAGTGGCCATATGGAACACACCACCAATTTTTAGCTTGCTACGAACAAGTTCGGCAAATTCAGCTTGTACGATGCGGCGCTTATGGTGACGTTTTTTATGCCAAGGATCGGGGAAAAACAATTGCACTCGAGCTAATGAGCCGTCAGCAATCGCATGTTCTAATACTTCCATGGCATCGTGATGATATACACGTAAATTAGTCACACCGGCAATGGCAGCATCACTTAAGCAAGAGCCTACACCCGGTTTATGTACTTCAATACCAATGAAATTTTGCTCCGGTGCATCTTTTGCCATTTGTACTAAAGAGGCACCCATGCCAAAGCCAATTTCCAGCACAGTATCGGCTTCACGACCAAAAACCTCGCTAAGGTTTAATGGCACTGGGCTGTAATCTAAACCCATTGTTGGCCACTGGCTTTCAATAGCTTGGGCTTGGCCTTTAGTTAAGCGACCTTCTCTCAGGACAAAGCTTCTGATCTTGCGCAGATACTTGCCTTCTTCATTAAATTCAGCGGTAGTGACTTCGCTCATTTTTGCCTCGTCTAGTGGACAGCACCATCATAAAAGAAGGGCATTATCCAAAGTTCAACATACAGTGCAAGCACTAATGGGGCGAAAGTATACCAAGATTATTTAAGAGTGCGAATTTAGCAGCGATTTTTGGCTTTTTAGGCTTTATTCACGTGTCTTTTGAGCTTGTCTAAGAAGATAACTGCCGCTACACTGCGCCGATGAAATCTACAGCCTCCTTCGCTACACGTATCGTCTCTTGGTACGACAATCACGGTCGTAAAACTCTCCCTTGGCAGCAAGATAAAACCCCATATCGCGTATGGGTTTCTGAAATCATGCTGCAACAAACTCAGGTTGCGACTGTTATTCCCTATTATCTTAAATTTATGGCGCGTTTCCCCGATGTGTTAGCACTCGCTAACGCGCCAGACGATGAGGTGTTGCATCATTGGAACGGCCTTGGCTATTACGCTAGGGCGCGTAATCTGCATAAAGCGGCCAAGATGATCCGCGACGATTATCAAGGATTATTTCCAACGGATTTTGAGCAAGTGCTCGCCCTACCCGGCATCGGCCGCTCAACAGCAGGCGCAGTATTATCGCTGTCGCTTGGGCAACATCACCCCATTCTCGATGGCAACGTAAAACGCGTGTTAGCAAGACACGGCGCCATTGCTGGTTGGCCAGGGCAAAAAACGGTTGAAGAACAGCTTTGGCAACTAACGGATACATTGACGCCGCAGCAAGATATTCAGAAATACAATCAAGCCATGATGGATATAGGCGCCAGTATTTGCACTCGTAGTAAACCTAACTGCGCCGTCTGCCCTGTGGCGATTGATTGCAAAGCTCAACTGATTGGCAGACAAACCGATTTCCCTGGCAAAAAGCCTAAAAAAACCATACCCACCAAAGCGGCGTGGATGTTAGTGCTGATGCAAGACAACCAAGTCTTTTTAGCTAAACGTCCGCCAGCGGGAATTTGGGGCGGACTCTGGTGCTTCCCTGAATTCGCTACTCAAGATGCACTTGAAACTCATCTTGAAGAGCAAGGCTTCGATGCCCAACAGCTCGAATGGTTAACAGGCTTTAGACACACATTTAGCCACTTTCATTTAGATATTCAGCCAATGATGCTTAATTTAGATCAGACGCAAAACAACAGTCAAATGATGGGCGTCATGGAACAAAACCAGTCTCTCTGGTATAACATAAGTCATCCTTCCAAAGTGGGACTGGCCGCAGCCACCGAGCGCGTGCTAGCCAATTTGGGATCACTCGTTCAATCCGCAGTCAGTAAGGAATAATCATGGCGCGTACAGTCAATTGCGTATATTTAAATAAAGAAGCCGACGGCCTAGACTTTCAACTGTATCCAGGTGATTTAGGTAAACGTATTTTTGATAACATCAGCAAAGAAGCTTGGGGCCTATGGCAAAAAAAGCAAACTATGCTGATCAACGAGAAAAAACTCAACATGATGAATGTTGATGATCGTAAATTTCTTGAAGAACAAATGACCTCTTTCCTATTTGAAGGTAAAGATGTTGAAATTGAAGGCTTTGTACCAGAAAAAGACCAAGATTAATTCTGGTCGTTAGTCGACTCTAAGTATAAAGCTTACAAAAAAGCGCCTTTCGGCGCTTTTTGTTTATCTAAATGGCAGAATAAAGAATTACTTACGCACTCCTTCAACCACTAGATCTAACTCAACATGGCTAGATGCTGGACCTAAATCCATCTTGATACCGAAATCTTTCATCGCAAAAGTGGTTGTGCCCGTAAAACCGGCACGGTAGCCACCCCAAGGGTCCTGACCTTCACCCACAGCATGGGCCTTGATCGCTAATGGTTTAGTCACACCATTTAAAGTTAAGTTACCGTTAATCACTAAATCGCCATTGCCTTTATCTTCCACCGAAGTAGATGCAAAGGTCGCTTTAGCGAATTTGCCAGTATTAAGAAAATCTTCGCCGCGAATGTGTTTATCACGCTCAGCATGGTTTGAATCGACACTTAATGTATTCACAGTAACATTTACAGTCATCGCTGTTGGTTTAGCCGCATCGTAACTAAAATCACCGCTAAAATCATTAAAACGCCCCACCACATAGCTATAACCTAAATGGTTTACTTTAAAAGTAATAGAAGCATGAGCACCTTCTGTATCAATCACATAATCTGCAGCAGAAGCCGCCATAGGAACCAATAGAGATACACCAATCAGTGCGCTTAACAGTTGCTTTTTCATTGTATTATCCTCGTTTAAATTTAATCATTCTAAGTAGGGTGGTGTCTTTATCGATAAAGTGATGTTTTAATGCGCCCGCGGCGTGAATAACGACCAGCGCGATCAAGCTGTAAGCCGCATATTGGTGAATATCACCCGCGATATCAGCTTGGTTTTCAAACAAAAGTCCCAATCCTGGTAGTTCAAACCAATCAAACACCCAGATACCACGGCCATCTGCGGTTGAGATTAAAATGCCAGCGATCATGATGACAAAGAGCAAGACATAAATTATAAAATGCGCCAAATGTGCGGCCGTCTTTTCCCACGGTTTATGACTTGTCTCAGGTGCAGGCCTAGGATTAACTAAGCGCCATACCAAACGAAATATAGTCGCAGCCAATAACAGAATCCCAATACTTTTATGTAGATGCGGTGCAGTCTTGTACCAAATACTGTAGTAGGTTAACTCCACCATCCACACACCTACGGCGAATAACCCAATCACAACTAACGCACTGATCCAATGAATAACAATAGCGGGTATTCCATATGCCAATTTACTATTTCGAAACATAGAGTCTCTCCATACTCGCGTTATCTCATATTACCTATCAAACAATATCCATTATCATAAGTCTAAATTTAAAAACTAAAAGCCGCAAAAATCGCTAATATCTTTCTAAATTTTAGAAATTAAGTCAAAAACCAGGATTAATGGGAACAAAGCTATAGTAAACATCAGTATCCATCTGATTTGAAAAACACAGCAAACGAATGAAAATGAGCTGAATTTGCAGAATAAAAGATAAAAAACACCCAAGATGCGCATTAAACAGCCGAACGAGTGATTTATTGGGAAAAAGCACTTGCAGAGCTCAAACACCCTAGCTAATATAGCCGCACTTCGGACGATGTGGTTTAACCAACGAGTTCAAAGTAGTTAACTAACACTTAGTTTAGTTGCCCGAATAGCTCAGTCGGTAGAGCAGAGGATTGAAAATCCTCGTGTCCCTGGTTCGATTCCGGGTTCGGGCACCACTTTTAAAGTAATAAGCTCACTAGAGTTTTTTATAATGCTTTACGCCGGCATAGCTCAGTTGGTAGAGCAACTGACTTGTAATCAGTAGGTCCCGAGTTCGACTCTTGGTGCCGGCACCATATAAACAATGAAGCCACTCACTGAGTGGCTTTTTTGTATCTGTCATTTGAATAAAAACACCCGTCATCAATAGGGAATCGCAACTGACTTACTCTCGATAACGCCAGTAGATCCCGAGTTCGGCTCTTGGTGCTGGCACCATATAACGACGAAGCTACTCACTGAGTGGCTTTTTTGTATCTGTCGTTTGCATAAAAACACCTGTCATCAAAGTGAATCACAACTGACTTATCCCAAAAAACGAAATAAGCAAGGATACTTAAACCTTAAAGAATATTTGTAACCTCAAGATTGCTGAAAACTTCAACAGCGACATACGTGAAGAATGTAAGAATAAAATAAATGCCTCAATTTTGTTTAATAGTTAATCAGTCACTTTAAAAGGGCTTGCGCAGCTAAAGCGAGCACTATATTATACGCGCACTTTGAACAGACAGCGTATTTTACGCTTTAGTATAAAGTAGTTAACTAACGCTTAGTTTAGTTGCCCGAATAGCTCAGTCGGTAGAGCAGAGGATTGAAAATCCTCGTGTCCCTGGTTCGATTCCGGGTTCGGGCACCACTTTTAAAGTAATAAGCTCACTAGAGTTTTTTATAATGCTTTACGCCGGCATAGCTCAGTTGGTAGAGCAACTGACTTGTAATCAGTAGGTCCCGAGTTCGACTCTTGGTGCCGGCACCATATAGACAATGAAGCCACTCACTGAGTGGCTTTTTTGTATCTGTCGTTTGCATAAAAACACCCGTCATCAATAGTGAATCGCAACTGACTTACTCTCGATAACGCCAGTAGGTCCAGAGTTCGACTCTTGGTGCCGGCACCATATAAACAATAAAGCCACTCACTGAGTGGCTTTATTGTATCTGTCGTTTGCATAAAAACATCCGTCATCAATAGGGAATCGCAACTGACTTACTCTCGATAACGCCACTAGGTCCAGAGTTCGACTCTTGGTGCCGGCACCATATAAACAACTCAATAAAAATGCTCTTATCCAAGCAATTATTTCATTAACTCAAAGGGTATTGGCCTATCACCAACCTGAACTTGGTGCTGTACATGGCGCCAGCATTGACTTAATTCATTCAAGTTAACCTTTCTTTCAGGAAACTGAGTTGCAAGGTTATCAATAACTTCTATTTGTTTTTTACACAGTAACGACCAACGTTCAGCATTTGATAGGTGCATAATGTTTTCCTTAACTTAGAGGTTGTTTCTCCATCACCTTTGAATTTTAGACTAGCATAGAATTATTACCAGCCCGAATTTGCGTGTTAGCGCACTGTTAAAACAAGTGACTACAGAGTATCTTTGTCCTACAGATATAAATATAGGAGGCATTATGACTGCCAATATTTTTAAACTCATTTTTGTCGTTATTGGCTTATTTCTCGTTTACAAACTGATTTTTAGCAATAAAAAAGGTATGACAATTTTTGAAATGCATTTTAAAGATGGGCGCATGACTCAGCATAAGGGCAAGATCCCTGAAAGGTTTGAAAAAGAGTGCCGCCAAATCGCTAAGGCCGAAAAACTCACTTGTACTGTTAGGGCTGAAAAATCAGGAGACGTGCGCTTACATATTTCCGCCAATGTGAGTGACAATGTTAAGCAGAGGATCCGTAATTTATTTCCTTTTGAGTATTACGATAAAAAATCTATCGATAATAGTCGTCAAGCTGGCTAGATTTTTACCCCGTTATACTAGCAACCTCAAGTGAGATAATTGAGGTTGCTACCTATCCTAAAAGCACTTTGCTTATTTTTAGCTAAACAATACTGTTAAACTCAATTTAGACCATAAGATTCACTTTTGAATCACTAAAGTCACCTTAGCGACTGTGACACCAAACTTAATGATATCACTCTGATTTATAACAGTATTATCATTGACTAAGTACATCCAATCGTCGAAATGAACTTGGTATTCATCGCCGTCCACAGGTAATAGCATGTCATATTTCCAACGCAGTGCGCTGCCACTAGATTGACCTTGAGCAGTACCAATAATGTCATCGGCCGTGCCTGTATATTGCCCATTACCTAAGGCTTTTATATGCCACACACGGGTTTGAGTTTCACCATCATCGTAAACAAACCATTCTTTAATAACCCCGATGTCCCCTTGCCAACTCGCTTCCATAATGACATTAAACTTGCGGATCACTTTACCACCGAAGTTTTGCACTATGCCTGATGCAGTTAGTGGGCCATTAAAAAAGGACTCCAAAATAAGTTTTGGATGAGTCTCTTGGTAATCAGTCACCTCAACCGATGAACAACTCGAGAGCCCCGTAATCATCAATAAAACCAAAATCCATTTTTGCCCCAAAAAGTGTTTTAACAGTCGCATGATTTTTCTCCGAGTAATTGTGCCCTCAAACTCGGGCGGCTTGTTTTAGGTGATAACCAAATGGCTAAAAAAGCTTGGGCAAAATGCGCATCATCAATCATATTAAGCGGTTGCTGGTTATAAAAAAATTGGCTAGTTTTCCCATCGATAACCATAAAGCTCAAGTAATCACCTTGCTTTACATCGGGCCAGATAGACGCTAATACACTCAGCCAGCGTTCAATATCGGTCTTAGAAAATCCTAGTTTTTGCCACTGTTCCCGTGTTGCTTGCAAAAGATCCTCAGAATCAATGTCGCGATAATACTCAATCTCTAATAATTGGGGGTACTGCTCCTGTTGATAATGTCCTGTAGCAGTCATCAACTTCGCTTTGTATAAACTCAACCATAGCCAATCCATCTCTCCTCGCCCAACTTCAATCAAAGGTGAGTTCAAATGCTGAACGGATGTAGCCTTGGCAGATTGAGGGGCTTTATCCTGCGCAGATAATGTCCCAAATGGCATAGTTCCTACAAATACAAAGTAAGAGTACAAACAGACTAACTTTTTCAGCGTCATAGGTTATAACCTTCTATCCATGCCACGATTGAATACTCTTTGGCAACTCAATAACAGCGTCTTAAAAGCCATCAGGCTATTTGAATGCGTAAGGTGCAGTAATAAGGGAAAGAGTAAACACCAAATCATGGCAAGCACTATGCTGGTAGAGATAAGTTCAAAGGGAAAAGCGACCGCGGACATTTTTGCGCCAGCCACATAGCTCAGGCAACCAAATATCCCGCCGATGATGACTTGTAAAAATAAGGGCCAATGCCGCATAAACGCGAGGCTATAATGCAGACTCAATATAAAATGTAGCCATAGACAAATGAGCCACCAAGGGAATATCGCAAACTCAAACACCCCAAAAATCACCAGTAGTGTATCTATGGCCATTCCGATAGGCGCGAGTTTAAGGATTAGCATCCAATCAAGCTTATAGCACTGGCGTTTTCCCAGTACGATTAGTAAGATAAAATGCAGTAATAATAATGGGATAGTAAGAGTAAGCGATAAATTCAGCCAAAGTACACTAGACCACCACACCAGCTGAAAACTGACAGCATTATAAATGATAAATCCCCGAGACTTAGGACAGTCACGGGATAATAAAGCATAAGCAGACGCTGATCGGTCGCTAGGAATACTTAAAATGGGCTTCATGTAAACGCTCATTTAACAAGATTGCATCACTGACAATCGATAGTCAGGGCGTACAGCAACAAGATGCACTGTACTTGTGGTGCGTTCTAAAAACCCCCCTTCACAATAACTTAAGTAAAATTTCCACATACGGATAAAGTCTTCGCCATAGCCTAATGCTTGGATCTCACCTATCGCATGATCAAAATTCTCATGCCAATGTTTTAGCGTTTTAGCATAATCCAGCCCCATATCATTGACCAACCAAACCACCATATCGGTTTGCTTAGCCATGTGATTCACCATTTGGCTCACCGAGGGTAAACAGCCACCAGGAAAAATATAGCGCTGAATAAAGTCCACACTTTTGCGATAACTGTCATAACGCTGATCGGCAATAGTAATCGCCTGCAGCAATAGCCTTCCATTTGGTTTTAGAAGTGATGCTAACTTTTTAAAAAATCCAGCCAGATATTCATGGCCAACCGCTTCAATCATTTCAATGGAAACAACCCTGTCGTATTCCCCCGTTAAATTACGATAATCTTCTGTGAGTAGTGTGACTTTGTCGCTTAACCCCTCCTGCTCAACGCGTGCTTTGGCATAAGCGTATTGTGCATCCGAGATGGTTGTCGTGGTGACATGTACACCATAATGCTTGGCAGCGTAGATGGCGAGCGCTCCCCACCCCGTACCAATCTCTAGTAAAGTTTGACCTGGTTGTAAGTCGAGCCGTTCGCAGATAGTCATCAACTTAAACTGCTGAGCCTCCTGTAAACTGGCTTCTTCATGGGGATAAAGCGCACTGGAATACAGCATTTCTCGGTCTAGGAATTGTTCATACATGGCATTGCCTAAGTCGTAATGGGCCAAAATATTACGCTTTGATCCTTCCTTAGAATTACGATTCAGCACATGTTTCACACGGTTTATCGTACCAGTTAACCAAGAGAACTTGGCTTCAATCCTATCGAGCAAGGCGAGGTTACGCGCAAAAAGCTGCACCACCTTAGTCAGATCAGGACTTTCCCAATGTCCTTGGATAAAACTTTCACCAGCTCCAATGGAGCCAGATAACATCACTTGCCGATAAAAACTCGGGTGCTTAACCACCAAAGTGGCATGTAAATCCGCATGACTCTGGCCAAAACGGTAGCTCTTATCGCCTTCGACTAAGGTTAAACATCCATGCGGCAAGCTTTCCAGCGCCTTAAGTAATACTTTACGCGCAAGACTGTCAGGAAGCTTCCCTGTGATAGCTGAAGTTTGCGAAGCTGTATTTTCCATATTATTTCTCCACCTGAGCTGGATGCGGCACAAAGGGCACACGTTTGAAAAAGAGTTTTAATGCTTGCCAATAAATACCGAAGAAGATCTTTAGTGTCATAAAAGGAAAGTGGAATAAAAATGAACGCAGATTGACCGCATTAATTGGCTGGCGTTTCATTACAAGAGAAGCATTAAAGAGCTTTTTCCCCTCTTGATTGCCAATCACCTTAGGTATTGAATTATTCTCAATACCTATATTTAAATGTTCCGTCGGTGCTGAGATATGCCAAACATAACGCATATCCAGTGTCATAAAAGGCGAAACATGGAATACCTTATCCGATGGCTGCGGTGTAGTTAAATCCACTAAATAACAATGACGTTGGTTCCAAGGTGTATTACTCACTTCGGCCAACATATATAAAGGCTTTTGATTTTGATAACAAAAATAAAAATTAACTGGACTAAAATACACACCAAAATGGCGGATTTGCCCAACAAACATCACTCGATCACATAGCTTATCAGCCCCAAGCTCTGCGACTTGGGTAAGCACTCGAGCTTTAAGTGACGCAGTGCTCAAATCTGTGATTTGCTGTTCGCGGGTTTCACCCGTTTTAGCTGTAAAAGAAATAAGATAATCTTTGGGATTAAATCTCAATAAAGCACGGCGCTGACTGGCAAATATTCGCCCCATCGCACTGATGTTATCAACCTCATCCAAATCAATCGCAAGCAATGCCATTTCATAGCTGAAATTATGCTTGATGGGTGTAAAACGACTGTGGAATACAGTGCCGTAATAAATACCACTGCTAAGCGTCGTCATAGTTCTACTCCGAAGTGTGCACACACATCGAGGGCACTACGAACGCCATCTTCATGGAAACCATTGTGCCAATAAGCGCCAGCAAAATGGGTATGATTGTGGCCTGAAATCTCCTCACGCCGAGCTTGTGCCTTGAGACTGGCCTCATTAAATACGGGGTGAGCGTAGGTGAAACGGCGCAATACTTTAGCCTCATCAATCAATTCTGACTGATTCAACGTGATACAAAAAGTCGGTGCATTGGCAGGCAACTGTTGCAGAATGTTCATATTGTAAGTGACTGATGCGGGGCGCTTTAAATCACCATCTAAGCGATAGTTCCAGCTAGCCCAAGCAGCTTTACGTTGAGGTAAAATGCGTGTGTCTGTATGTAGCACAACATCGTTATCTTGATATTGCAAATCACCGAGAACGGCCTTCTCAGTCGATGTAGGATCCATAAGCATCCTAAGTGCTTGATCACTATGGCAGGCTAAAATAACTTCATCAAACTCAAGCCACTCACCTTTAACGAGCAATCTCACTCCATCGTGTTGCCGTTCAATCGCACTAACAGGGGAGTTTAAGTGAATACTCTCTTTAAACGGGGCAATTAAATCAGGAATATAACTACGAGAACCGCCTTCAAGCACATACCATTGAGGTCTATCACTGACATTTAATAATCCGTGATGTTCAAAGAAGCGAATAAAAAACCTCAGTGAAAATGCTCGCATATCTTCAATACTTGAAGACCAAATCGCCGCTCCCATAGGTAAAATATAATGCTCAGCAAAAAAAGGCGAAAAATGTTCTCGCTCTAAAAAATCCCCCAAATTTCCCTCGGGATATTTATCTTGCTGATAAATCGCTTTGCAACTTTTATTAAAGCGTAAAATTTCTCTTAAAAAAGTCCAAAATCGAGGGTTAAAAATATTCCGCTTTTGAGCAAATAAACTACCAAAGTGGTGACCATTATACTCAAGTCCTGTCAGCGTATTGTGCACACTAAAACTCATTTCTGTCGGTAATATCTTTACCTTAAGACGAGCCAATAAACGCTCAAAACGAGGATAAGTTCTGTCGTTAAATACGATAAAACCAGTATCAATAGCGTAATTTTGTCCCTGATGATGAATATCGACAGTGGCGGTGTGACCACCAATATAGTCATTGGCTTCAAATACTGTCACTTTATGTGACTCACTCAATAAATGGCCACAGGTTAAACCTGAGATACCAGTGCCAACAATAGCGATATTTTTCATAGACTCGGATCCTTAAGTGGCTTGGTATTGGTAGCCATCATCTTTTGCCATAAAAAAGCAGGTAAAAATGACAATAGTTTCAGTAAATAAGTAAAACGCCTTGGAAAATGAATCTCACGCTGACCACGTTTTAATCCGCGGCGTATAGCCCTAGAAGCGGCTTCAACAGTCACTTGCATCGGCATGGGGAAATTATTTTTAGCCGTTAATGGGGTTGCCACAAAACCTGGGCAAATCAAACTCACCCCAATGCCAAATTGCGTCAAATCTATCGCTAAACTTGAGGCTAAATACTGCACACCAGCTTTAGAGGCGCCATAGGCTTCAGCACGGGGAAAAGGTAAGTAAATCGCACTCGAACTCATTAATCCAATATGTGAACCTTTTGGCATCAAAGGTAAAAATGCACCAAGGCAATAACCCATCGAAATAAGATTGGTATGAATAACTCGCTCGAATAATGCATCATCAAACGCTTTGGCATCATCGATATATTCACAGCTCCCCGCATTTAAAATCACTAAATCGAGTTGGCAATGTTTATGGATTAATAACTGGCTTAAGTCTTTCGCGGCTTGCTGAACTTGCTCGCGCTGCGATATATCAAACACGATAATCGAGGCGCCTAAAAGCTCAACTAATGCCAATACATCCAGACGCTGCCGATCGCGACCACAGGCAATAACATGCCAACCCTGCTGTAAGTAATCCTGCGCTAGTTGCAATCCAATCCCTGAAGTTGCCCCAGTAATAAGCACAGTTTTGTGCTGTGCCAGTTTGACAGCGCTAGATTGATCGACAGGACGATAATTAACACTGTCCATTACTTTGCCGCCCTATCTTTAAGTAAGCGAATTAGCCCCCCCATGCAAGGCAAGTGCTCGTATAGCATTTGCCCGAGGTCGAAGTAATCTCGGTGGAAAAAGATTTTCTCATTGAATCTCAGTTGGCTCATGCCATCGACAAAAATAGTTTCCCCCTTATTTAACTTGGGGTGGGAATACTGCATTTGCCAAAAGAGTGCTGCCTGAGAGTTATTCTGCTGCACTTCCTTAATATCAAACTGAATATGCTGAACATTTTTATATAACTTAGCAAAGTACTGAGTTAATGCAGGTAAACCGATAATCTGATGCATAGGATCGGCAAATATAATCTTGTCATCGTAAACTCGCTCGAGCAAATGCAGATTGTCTTTATTTAATGCTTGGTATAGCTGGATAAAATCGTCAACAAGTGTATTTGGATTTACTTCAGTCATCGCTGTATTACTCCAGAACCCAAATTTATAAGGCAGAAGCCTTTTTCAATACGCCGAGCACACTTAATGCTCTAACCCTTGCTTCGGTGTGATCCACTATGGCACTCGGATAAGCGGCTTGTTCGGCAAATAATGGCTGTTTAAACAATAAAGGAGTCTTAGCGGTATTGGGTTGATGCAGTTGCTTTATTCCCCAAGATGCCAGCTCTGGTAAGTATTTACGGATAAAGCTGCCATCTGGATCAAACTTTTCACTCTGGCTCATTGGATTAAAAATACGGAAATAAGGTTGGGCATCACATCCACATCCAGCAGACCATTGCCAGCCACCATTATTAGCCGCTAAGTCACCATCAATGAGTTTTTGGCGGAAATAGCGCTCACCCCAACGCCAATCAATTAACAAATGTTTGGTTAAGAAACTGGCGACCACCATACGCAGGCGATTGTGCATCCAACCTGTTTGATTAAGCTGACGCATAGCTGCATCAACAATAGGATAACCAGTTCGTCCCTCGCACCAAGCCTTAAACTCTTCAATATTATTACGCCACTGAACTTGGTCTGCTTGACGATTAAAATTATAATTTTTAGATAAGTCTGGAAATGCGACTAATAAATGACGATAAAACTCACGCCAGACAAGCTCATTAAGCCAAGTTCGGCCAAGGCTTGTATCATCCACGATCACCTCAGGAAAACGCTGTAATAATGCGGCAACACATTGGCGTGCACTGAGCACGCCAATCGCCAAATAAGGAGAAATACAACTCGTCCCATCTAGGGCCGGAAAATCACGATCCTGTTTATAATCTTGCACTTTTTGCTGTACAAAATCGCACAGCAAACGCTTAGCTTGCCCTTCTCCCGCGCCCCATTGTTCGCTCGATACTTTATTCACGGCTAAATTTAACACTTTAGGTTCTGGTAAAACGGGCCCAAGTGGTGCGGGAACTCCGAGCGGCAAAATGGCATGACGGGCGGCAATTTCTCGCCACTTTCGACTAAAAGGGGTAAAAACTCGATACATTTCACCCGATAAGTTCAACACTGTGCCTGGCGCGAGCAAACAATGTTCATCAGTTAACAACAGCGGCACACCCGCATCAATGCATGCCTGATCGCGAACTCGTTCGTTTATCTCTGGCTCTGAGCCAGCAAACACCCTTGTAATATTGTGCTGCTGACAATAATCAAGCATAAATTGTGGGATATCCGCAAAACGCTCTAATTGAATTAACTCAAACTGAATACCTAAACATCCAAGACCTTTCGCAAGCAGATTAATATGACGTTCAATAAAATCTAATTGAATAGGCGCTACATCATGGCATGCCCACTGGATGGGAGTTGCAATATATATAGCCCTAAGCGCAGTACCTTGCGCCCTTGCCCAATCGCAAGCCGCTGTTAATGCTTGATTATCGGCAAGTCTTAAATCTTGACGAAACCACATCAGTGTATCGCCTACATTTGACGTAGCCATTTGTTCTTTAAGTGATATCACTGTTATCTCCACTCATATTTTTAATACCGCCTTTTACTTATACACCCTGCTGCAGATTGACCGTTTGATGCCGAGTCGAAGCCTGCGATTTAGGTGACACAGAATCAATCAACGCCGCTACCGTTGGCATAGCAAATGTGGATAACGAGGTATACATGGGGGCAAAGGGTCCAATGACACAGCATGGGAAAGCCATTTGTTTTAGGGTATCGAGTATTTCAGTCTGCTCAGAACCGGAATGACTAGCATCAGGAATAACCAAAAGTGCATCGACTTTGAGCCTGCCATTTAAGAGCGCTAAATTCCCAATAACCTGCTCACCAAGATCAATAACCGACACTCGTAACGCCGCTAATTCAAGTAACAAAATGAGTGAAAATAGGGTATTAGTCCTTATTGCATTTGCTGATAACTGTGTATTACGGCAGAGTGTTATTACAACAACTCTTGCCGTATGTGCTTGCCCTGCAAGCACAAAACGTCCGCCTGTCCGACTAAGTAATTCACTCTTTAGCCATGCGGTCACTAACTCAGCATCGAGCCGTTCGACTAGTAAACTATCAATATGACTCAACCAAGGATTCAATAACTTATCTTTGACTAAATGAAACGGGTATAAGCCGATTGCTTCATCCAATATCTGGTGTAACTTATTTTGATTAAATGCCAACAGTGCAGCCGTCAAGGCTGCAATTTGTTCAGTCCAAATATCAGTCACTTCTGTTTGAGTGACTTCTAAGGGCAAAGATTTCGCGGCACTCAACAGCAAAGGTTTCACTTTACTAATCGCGACCCCTTTAGCCAACCAAGCATTGATCTCATGAATTTCTTTAATATTTTCTGCCGTGTATAACCTGTGTCCCTTGGGAGTTCGTTCCGGGATCACTAAACCAAAACGGCGCTGCCATGCCCTTAATGTCACCGCATTAACCCCTGTAATTGAAGATACTTCCCCGATTGGGAGTAAGACTTCATCTCGGTATTCTGCATCAGGCATGGACGGTTGATCTTCTTTCATCTTAATCACTTATTTGGTTAAACAATTGCTTGCGACCATAAATTAATATGCGTAACGCAGTTTTAACGCCTCAGGATGAGGATTCAAATACACTTGGTCTTCAATATAGGGGGTTGGAAATTCCCGCAGATAATGATTTATCAAGGTAATAGGCACCAATAATGGCAAGAGGCCTTGTCGATATTTCATAATCGCTTCAGATAGTTCTGTCTTTTGCTCTTTGCTCAAATGCTTTTTAAAATAACCTTGAATATGCTGTAACGTGCTGGTGTGATTCTTACGAGTCGCATTAATTTTAAGTGCCGTCATAAAGCCTTCAAAATAGCGAGTCGCACTGGTTTCAAGATCATCAATATTGGCAATAATAGGTCCTAGCTCGCGATACCATTTAGGGCTGTGGGCCATGAGCAGATATTTATAACGGGAGTGAAACTTAACCAATTTATGCTTAGTTAATCCTTCGTGCTTCATTTGGTGCCAATCGTGATAGGCATAAACGCGGGTAAAAAAGTTTTCCCGCAATACCATATCGTGTAAGCGCCCCTCCTCCTCCACGGGTAGTAATGGATAACGCTCCATTAACTTGCGAGCAAACACACCGATACCCGATTTTGTGCCGTTATTCGTGCCTATTTTGTACTCAGTCACCCGTTCCATACCGCATGTAGGCGATTTAGCACAGAGCAAGTATCCCCCTAAAAAATCTAGCTCTTGTACTTTGCTTTCACTGTAAGCATTCAGTCTGTCGGTGACATCTAAGCTACCATCGCCGCTTTGAACAAGTATGGTTTCACCATCACGCACTAAACGTATGCTTTTACGAGGTGCACCTAGACCAATCGCCATCTCAGGACAAATGGGAACATAATCAAAAAAATTTTTAATCTCTTGATTACAATAGGAAGAATTTTTGTGCCCCCCATCGAAGCGAACTTTTTCACCCAATAGACAAGCACTGATCCCAATCTGAATTCGCTGCGGGTTAAACTTATACATAATCTGACTCCTTGTATAACTATGACTTACATTACGGACCAGAGTTGTACAAAGATCAAGTTTTTGTACAAATATTTATAAGTAACAGTGAAATTAACTAAACGATGATTTTGCGCATTCGGCCTCAATATTGCTTAAAAATAACCCGACATTTGACACAGCAATCAAAGGAGCCACACAAAAATGATCGTTACTCACCCTAATACCTTCACAGCCGTTACGCTCGCTCAGGTCAAGTCAAGCCAGAATCAGTTTGAAGATGCACTTGTATCGGCCACCACAGCTTCAGCAACGGTATTATCAACTCAAGATAAAGTGACCTTGTCCTCTACTGGGACCACTGCACAACCTGCTGATACTTATAGTCATTTAGCATCCAATGCTAAACAGAGTTATACAAGTAATGTGCAAAACATAGCGGGAACAAAAGAACCTGAAAAAGACACCAATCGTTTAGATGAAGCCATGCAAGCTATTCTAGATAGACGTACAGGTCTCGATAGGGAAAAACTGAAGAAAATAGAAGAAGAAATGGAGAGAATTGCCGCTGACGAAAATCTATCAGAAGAAGAAAAATCTAAGCAAATAGAGCTACTTCAAGCCCAAAAAGTAGAACTCATTAAAGAATCAACGGGAAAAAATGAAGAGCGGCAACGCAATAACCAAGCTGAAGTTCATTACAGTTGATACGCTAAATACTGAGGTTAGCAAATAAACCATTGCCCAACCCCAAGGCTATTGTGCTCACAAGTGAGTCCCTAAACAATAGCGACTCACCGAGAGGGCTTTTTACTGCCGAAGGCGCGTTTTTTGGCACGTTGTTTTTGTGCCGCTTTACCGTTACGCCTGGGTTCAGGTTCCATCTTATTAAAATCTGGCTCAAAACCGGGATACCATTGTTGCGGCAAGCGCTTATCAAGCACAACTTCAACTTCTTCTAGTAATAATGTATCTTCTTGGCTAAACAGCGTGATAGCAAGGCCTGCACTCCCCGCTCGCCCCGTACGGCCGATACGGTGAATATAGTCTTCAGCAATAAAGGGCAATTCAAAATTAATCACATATTTTAATTCAACAATATCTAGCCCTCGGGCAGCAACATCGGTGGCCACTAACACCTGAATATTACCCAGTTTAAATGCTTGTAATACTTTTTCCCGTGCGCCTTGGGACAAATCACCATGGAAGGCATGAGTGACAATACTCAGTTTATTTAACTGCTGTACAAGTCTATCAACACCTTGCTTAGTACGACTAAAAATAAGCACTTGGTGCCAATAATTCGAACGAATCAAGTGACTAACAAACTCAGTTTTACGATCGCTATCAATGGCATACACTCGTTGCTCAACCTGTGCTGCGGTCGTATTACGTTTAGTCACTTCGATTAATTTAGGCTCACGTAGTAAAGATTTACTCAACTCAAATATCGCATCATCTAAGGTGGCAGAAAAAAGTAGCGTTTGTCTGTCCTTAGGCACTTGTTTAAGCACTGCATTAATTTCATCCATAAACCCCATATCAAGCATACGGTCGGCTTCATCGAAAACTAATGTACTGAGTTGATTAAGGTTTAATACTCCTTGACGAAGATGATCGAGCAATCGCCCTGGGGTTGCAATTAGCACATCAATACCTGTTTTAAATACATCGACCTGCGCATCAATACTCACGCCGCCATAGGCTATACCTATACGAATATCTGTATTTTTAGCATATTTAACAAAGCTTTGATGTACTTGTACCGCTAACTCACGTGTTGGTACTAACACTAATGCTTGTACGGTTTTTACCCTCTCAGCCTTCTGTTCTACATTTTTAGCCATAAGCAGATGCAAAATAGGGAGTGCAAATGCAGCCGTTTTACCCGTACCTGTCTGTGCGCCGGCCATCACATCTTGTTTGGCTAAAATGACTGGAATTGCTTCCGATTGAATGGGTGTGGGTAACGAGTAACCCAGTTCGGTTATGGTATTCACTAGAGTGGCATTTAAAGATAAGGAACTGAAAGACATTGGAAATCACCAAATAACATCATGGCATTAATGTTAGCAGATACGACATAGTCGCGCCTAGACGCAAAAGCAAAGCATTCCTCCAATGCAATCGACATTAACCACACGAGCAACTGTCATAGCCTCAATAATAGGTCACCACCGATGGAAGTAATGTATAAATAGGGTATCAAGATTGACTTCACTGAGACGCGAATACCAGCGAGGCAGAAGCTACAACTTATTAATATTTTACAGAGTATTGATTGACAAAAATGCTATCTTATTGTCTACAATGGAAATATTAAGGCTGAAACACCAAGGATATTTATGCCCACTGACCACTCATTTCAGATCAAGCCGAGCCAAGCAGCACCATTAACCAGTCAACAACTGTACCGTAAATGTGATCTCAAAGAATTAAGCACCGACTGTCAATCAACCGCAGAACTGACACCACTGGATGATATTGTCGGCCAAGAACGCGCTCAACAAGCCGTTGAGTTCGCCATGGGAATAAAGGAAAAGGGCTACAATATCTACGCTATCGGTCAAAATGGCTTAGGTAAACGCACTATGATGCTACGTTACCTCAATCGACATGAGCCAAGTGAGCACAGCCTATACGATTGGTGCTATGTGGTAAATTTTGATGATACCCGCAGCCCTAAAGTGCTAAAACTCGCTGCAGGATCTGGGTTAGAGTTTAAAAAAGCCATCGAAAAATTGATGCTTAAGTTGGTCAAAGCGCTTCCTTTAGCCTTTGATAATGAAATGTATTATGCCCGTGCTGAAAAACTTAAAAGCCAACTGGCACAAAAGCAAGAAGCGGCGCTCACCGAATTAAGCGAAGAAGCCAAACAAAAGGGAATTAGCCTTAGCTTAACCTTACAGGGTGACTATCAAATGATCGCCCTAAACGGCGAAGAACCCCATGATGAACACTCCTTTACGGCATTAACTGAAACAGAACGCAATCAATTTGAAAGTAATATCAATGGACTCGAAGTCAAATTGCGCAACATAATCCGCCAAAATACTGAGTGGGAAGAAGAATTTAGTGACACTCAACAAGAACATGATGAACAAGTTGCAAAAGATGTACTGATCCACTTTTTTAAACCCCTTAAGGATAAATATAAACATCAACCTGAAGTGCGTGCATTTTTAACAGGTATGCAGGCAGATATTTTAGATAACCTGGATATCTTTTTAGAAGAAAGTGAAGAACAACTCGCCCTCGCCTATGCTTCACTCGAAAAGAAAATGCCACGTCGCTACCAAGTCAACGTACTGGTTTGCCAAGGCGCACAAAAATTTCCGATCGTGGTTGAAGAAAGCCCGAGTTATCACAGCTTATTTGGTTATGTCGAAAATGCGACCTTCAGGGGCACTGTATTTACCGATTTTTCCCTCATCCGCTCAGGCAGTTTACATAAGGCCAATGGTGGCGTGCTATTGATGGACGCGGTAAAAGTATTAGAGCGTCCCTATGTCTGGGATGGTCTTAAACGCGCCCTACGTTCGCGTAAACTCGATTTAAGCTCATTAGAACGTGAAGTGTCGCTATCGGGTACAATATCGCTGGCACCTGAACCTATCCCCTTAGATGTCAAAATCATCCTATTTGGTGATCATGAAACCTACCAACTCTTACAACACTATGATCCAGATTTTAGTGAATTATTTAGAGTTACCGCTGATTTTGAAGATGTGATGGACAGAACCGATGCCTCTGAAGCCCATTATGCCCGCTTCATTTCCAGCATAGTCCACGATAACAATATGCTGCACTGTGATAGAAGCGCTATCGCACGGATCATCGAATACAGTTCCCGTGAAGCAGAAGATCAACAAAAACTCTCGTTGCATTCAGCAAATATTGCCAATCTGCTCCGTGAATCAAACTATTGTGCAAAATCAGCGGGTAGCAAGCAAATTAGTGCGCCTGATGTAGAGCAAGCACTTCGCAACCAAGAGCAGAGGGTTTCACGCCTACACGACAACATAATGCAAAGCTTTATTAATGGTACAACATTAATTAACACCCAAGGTGACGTTATTGGTCAGATCAATGCCTTATCCGTTATTTCTACCTCTGACCATCAATTTGGTATGCCTAATCGTATTACCGCGACAACGGCTTTTGGTAAAGGTGAAGTGTTAGACATTGAGCACAGAGTCAAACTGGGTGGGCGGATCCATTCTAAGGGAGTGTTGATCTTAACCGCTTATTTAGCTTCGGTTTTAGGCAAGACGGCACAAATCCCCTTAACCACATACCTCACCTTTGAGCAATCCTATAGTGGCGTTGATGGGGACAGTGCCTCTATGGCCGAATGCTGCGCTATTATCTCTGCCATCAGTGAACTGCCTATCAGGCAAGATATTGCGATCACAGGTTCGATGAATCAATTTGGAGAAGCCCAACCGATTGGTGGTGTTAATGAGAAAATTGAAGGGTTTTTCGATGTCTGTAAAATAAAGGGCCGCTTATCGAGCCAAGGCGTGATTATTCCCGCATCAAATATTGCCAATCTTATGCTGCGTAAAGATATTGTCGATGCCGTTGAACAGGGTGAATTCCATATTTGGGCGATAACCCATGTCACTCAAGCGATGGCACTGTTACTCGGCAAAAATGCAGGTAGCTTCTTGCAGCAAGAACCATCACCAAACCAAGAGCAATATTCACCTGAGAGCATTTTTGGTATAGCACAACAAAAACTCACCACACTAAGAATGTTGAGTAAAGCCGATTAAAGTCTAAGATTTTTAAGCCGAGAATGAAGTGATAAAAAAGGGTTGGCCAATGGCTAACCCTTTGTCTTTAAATACTCTCACGGACAAATTTATACTAATGTTGCCAGCATTTCATCGCTGTAAGGGACAAGTTCAAGCCCATCACGAACACGAGCGATATAGTCAGGGTTTGCAATAAAGGGGCGACCAATAGCAATCAAATCAAACTTGTCTGCCGCAATAGCCTCACTTGCTGTTTCAGCACTATAACTCCCTACTCCTACTAAAGTTTTGCCATAATGTGCTCGCACATAACTAGAAGCTCGGCCACCTAAATAGTCAAATTCCATACTGTCATCAAAGATCCCAATATGTACAAAAGCGATATCACGCGTTTCTAATTCTGGCAGTAAGTAGTCGAAGACGGCGCGATCGCGGCTATCGGTCGCCATATTGAAATAGGCTCCAGGAGAAAGGCGTAACCCCGTTCTGTCCTTACCAATGCGTGCAATGATCGCGTCTACGACTTCAAGCGCAAAACGCGACATTTTTTCAGGTGTACCACCATATTCATCCGTGCGACGGTTGCTGTCATGGTGTAAGAAAGCATCAATCAAGTAGCCATTGGCACCATGAATTTCCACACCATCAAATCCTGCTTCGATAGCATTTTCAGCGGCTTTTGCGTAATCGCGTACTAATCCTTGAATATCTTCAAGTGTCGCTGGTTTTGGTGTGACATAGGTTAGCTCACGCATTCTTGGCACAGAGCCTTCAATCTTCTGTGCAGAAGGGGCAAGTACATCTCCGCCACCAAAAAAGTGCGGATGCGCTACTCGACCCGTGTGCCATAGCTGCACAAAAATTTTACCGCCCTTGGCATGTACCGCATCGGTCACTTTGCGCCAACCGGCAATTTGCGACTGGGTAAAAATACCTGGAGTATTGGGATAGCCTTGACCATCTGGGCGGATAATAGTGGCTTCGGTGATGATCAATCCTGCATCAGCCCGGCGAGCATAGTAAGCAACCATTTCGGCGGTAGGCACAAGTTCAGCATCTGCCATACAACGGGTTAACGGCGCCATTAAGATGCGGTTATTTAAAGTAATGGTTTCATTAAGCTGGTAGGTTTCAAACAGGTTTTCCAATCGATTGGGTGAAGATTGTATGCTCATTATTTCGGCCTTATTCTTGAATGTGCATTCAAGATATTATTATTTGAATGAACATTCAAGTTCATTTTTGAATGTTTGTTCAAAACTAGGTAGAATCCGTCCTAAGTGTTTCTAGAGTAGTGAAATAAATTCGATGCGTAATGCCGAGTTCGACAGAGAACAAGTTCTTCGCGGTGCGATGACAGCCTTTATGCATAAAGGTTACACCAAAACAAGCATGCAGGATCTTACCCAAGCGACGGGCTTACATCCGGGCTCTATTTACTGTGCTTTCACCAACAAACGTGGATTACTTATTGCTGCCATCGAGCAGTATCAGCAGGATAGAAACTTACAATTTAATCATTTCTTTGCAAGCGGTCAGGATGTACTCGCTAATCTTAAACATTACTTAGATGAAATTGTTGTTGAATGTTTAAGCTGTGACAGTGGTCAAGCGTGCTTGCTTACCAAAGCATTGAATGAAATAGCGGAGCAAGATCATGAGATCCAAGGGATCATTAACCAATATTTACAATCTTGGCAACGGGCGCTCTCAGAGCAATTTGAGACTGCTCAAGAACAAAAAAAACTTAAAGGTGAACGTAATAGCGAGCAAAGAGCTCAATACCTGATGATGGGGATATATGGTCTTAGAACGTTTGCCCATACACATCCAGAAGCCAAAACCTTACAACAGCTCGCCAATCAACTCTTTATTGAAGTGTGTCAATAATCCATTGATTAAGGTCATATTCATCCAGTTAATGTTGAAATGACATTAGCCTGAAGAACTCAGGTTATCAGCCAATATTCGCCTGTGCAAAAACACGTTCCCCCAAGGAGTTCAAAATCTTACACTCTCCTTCGAGTACGGCAATAATTGACTTTCCGTTGCGGAAACTGGCAGGGATCATCACACGACCAGACTCACTCAAAGATAAACCATTAAGTACCGCATTGTGCATAATCAACCCTACTGGTGCGTCATAATACAAAACGGTTACAGTCGCTTGTGTTGCTTGCATCACTTTTACTCGCATTAAGCAGCATCTACTGCTATTGACTAACGTGATAAGAGCATCCTTCAACTCTTAGAGTTGTAAAACATCTAAAAATACGTTTTACCATTTAAAATCAATTTACTAAGACCTAACAGTCAGTACCTAACCCTATGCCACTGTGAGTTGTTTGTGTTAGACCATCTTAGCGTCATTAATATTGCGCATTTTAAACATCGCAACAACAAAACACCAACATATTTACATACCATAAAGTCATTACGGGTAACTGATCACGTTTATAAAATATCCGATCCCATTCCCGTTTAACATAAATAAACGGATACCTGACGAGATACCTTTATTTAGCTTTAAACCCTACCCTAAATCCGCCCCAGTGTTTCCCATTCACATAAATTGGCACAGACAAGTCGTGCATTACCTCCCCTGTATCCCGTTTATAGGTTTGTAATAACACAGGCTCAGTATGTGTACCACAGCGGATCCCCGTTGGATCGTTAAACAACCGTTTGGTTCGATTATGTACTATATCCATCTCTGCCCGGCCCGTAAGCGCTTGGCTAAAGCGTTTATTGTGTGTCGGAAAATAGCCTTTTTTATCTACAGCCCCAGCATAAATAATTTCACTGTGCTTCTCTAAAATAGGTTCTTGAATCCCAGGGAAATGCTGATCGGTATAACGGTCAAAAGCCGTGCTATATTTCTGGGGTTTGGTATTTGCTATCGGTTGATATTGGGGATTGAATAAATCAGCCTCGCTAAAACTGCCATTTTCGATACCTTGAGCAAATTTCTCTCCACAGGCTTTAGCAGCATCATTTGCCAATAATAAAACTTGCTGATCAAAGGTTTGTGTATCCCAATGAGACAATGCCTTAAAAATGCCCTCGGTTGTTAATGACAAGGTAAACGCCTGCTCTGACACTTTGTGGCTCTGCTTACCCGTGGAATTCAATGAGTCGCGGATCTGTGAGACGGAGCGACTAATCTCGTTTGTCGTATGATTGTATTGCTTTAGCGAGTCTTCCATCTCACCTAAAGCATGCGCTGAACGTGTCACAGATGTTGATATTTCGGTAAAGTGTTCGTCTAATTCCCCCATAGCAACCACCACGTCAGCGGTTTGAGAAACGACTCGCTCCATTAAACCAGAGGTTTTATCGGTCTCGCTGCGAATTTCTAATAACATCTTACCAATATCTTGGGTTGCAACTGCAGTTTTGCCCGCAAGGCTTCGGACTTCATCTGCTACCACTGCAAAACCTCGCCCCTGCTCTCCTGCTCTTGCTGCTTCAATGGCTGCATTTAGTGCAAGCAAATTGGTTTGCTCTGCTACGGAATTGATAACTTCAGTGATTTTTTGGATTTGTTCTGCTTTAGACTTCAAAGCCTGAACTTGTTCGGCAGCAGTATCAATGTCCGCACTAAGTGAATGAATAGACTCTACCCCTTTTTGCGCTTGGGTTCGGCCTTGCACACTAAATCGTTCAGCTTCCTGAGCCTGAACTAAAATATCAGCCGCATTATCCCCTAATTGAGCAGTGGTATGGCTTAATTGTTCTGCGGCTACCGCAATAGCACTGGCATGCTCACCATTTGATTCTATCGATTTATTTAGTAAATCAATAAAATGTGAAACCTCTGCCGAACCAATGGCTATTTTACTCGTTTGCACACTGATATCGTGCGCAGGTGTATTTTGCAATTTCAGCTTTTGAGCAATAAGTTCATCTAGCTGTGCTTGCGTAGCAGATGAACGTAACACAACCCACAAGACGAGGCCGCAAGCTAAGAAACCTAAAATAATAGCTTGCACAACATTAGGTATACCGAGTCCTGCAAGCAATAAGCTGCACAGCATGACCAGAATAAAACTGAGCGCAACCATAATTTTATGCTGTATTTCCATATATATAATCTCGCAAGGACACAAGGTGAAAAATGAAACGGCCAACGAAGAGACTTATCCAAGGGTCAAGCCATACTGTATTTTCATTTTAGAAAGTTTAATGGCTAAACTGGAAATAGACCGCATTTTAGGTTCGAGACAATAACGGTTAGTTTATCCCTATGATCAATTTAAGATATTCACTCTTAAGTAAAATCCAATCTGACTAAGGGTTATCATCAACAGTCTATCGACCTTATGGCATTAGACATTAGTATGAAAAAGCCCATCTTGCACTCACGCCTTTAGAAAGGCTGTCACCCTAGCTGTTCAGAAATGCGTACTCCATCGTCTTCTGTACAATAAATCCCACATAGACGGCTGCACATCCATCAAGAAAACTGCTAATATCGGCGCAATTTTTTGAGCTAACGAGATCAAGATGGGCAGAGCATATCAAAATCGTAAAGAATCCATGGCGAAAACTGCAGGTCAGAAAACCCGCCTTTACTCACGCTACGGGAAAGAAATTTACGTTGTCGCTAAACAAGGTGGTGTAGAGCCTGATGGTAACTTATCACTACGCCGTTTAATTGAGCGTGCGAAGAAAGATCAAGTTCCGGCGCACGTTATCGAACGTGCTATCGAAAAAGCCAAAGGTGGTGGCGGTGAAGATTACGATACCGCCCGTTATGAAGGTTTTGGCCCTGGTAACTGTATGGTGATTGTGGACTGCCTAACCGATAACGTAAAACGAACCTTTACTGAAGTTCGTCAAGCTTTCGTCAAAAACGATGCTAAGCTCGGTGGCCCTGGTACTGTTGGCCATATGTTTGATCATTCTGCCGTATTTGTTTTCCCTGGCGATGATGAAGATGCCATTTTAGAAATCCTAATGATGGCCGATGTGGATGTTAGTGACGTTGAAGTCGAAGATGGCATAATCAGCGTATTTGCGCCACATACAGAGTTCTTCAAAGTGAAAACGGCACTGACCGATGCCATGCCAGACATTAACTTTGAAATCGAAAATATCACCTTCGTCCCACAAACCATGACAAAAGTGACAGGGGAAGATGTTGCAGTATTCGATAAGTTTATCGCTGCATTAGAAGATTGTGACGATGTGCAAAACGTCTATCACAATGCAGAAATTGAAGAGTAACCGTCTCTCGCCTGAAAACAAAACGCAGCCCTTTGGCTGCGTTTTTTATCATCAAGCTCTTTTAATTCAAGAGAAATTATCGCAGGTGAGTGCCTAACGTAAGTCCATCTCTTGGATAATTTCATGGGCTATCGCAGGCGTTGTGCAGCTAGGCGTTTCATGTAAATCGGCTTTAAGCTGACCTTTACGGTGTTTAAGTGCTGCATCTAACTTCTTGGCAGCCGCTTTAATTGCGGGATACATCACCTCATCGGCACCCGAAGCAGAAATGCGACTACCTTCATAATTTGTCCGAATTTCAACCTGAAACTCGCCATGTTCTTTCGCAATAATGATATCGAGCGCGATCAAACTAGGGAAATGAGTGGCGATTTTTGAAAACTTTTCGTTGACATGTTCTTTAACAGAATCAGTAACATCGACATGGTGACCAGAAAGATTTATTTTCATAGGTTGTCCCTTTATATTGTCATTACTTTTATTTTCGCTTCACTATTAGAGCTTGGGGCATGCAGGATAAAACACAAGCCCTATCGACAAATATTTAGACTAATGCAGATATTAGCGTCTTCTAAATGTGAGTTACATCAAAGAAACATCATGGGATAAGTGCAGAAAATAAAATCAAGCGGTTGATTTACATACAACTAACAATTTATAAATCAACCGCTAAGCTAATACCAAATCAGCCTCAATATTTACGTTGTACACTCTGTTGCCAAAACTGCTGGGATAAATGATGGGTTTTAGTGGATAAACGCGAGACTTGGTCGCCCCTCGCCGCTGCATCTTGGGTTTGTTGTAGACTCTGATGAGCTAAGTCACTGATGACATGAATTGCGCGACTGATCTCGGCAGCAACCGACGCCTGTTGGGTCATTGCTGCGGCATTATCATCGCTCAAAGAGTTGATCCGCGTAATCGATGACAATAACTCACCAAAAGCCACACTGGCATCCTCTGCAAGCGCAACGGACCGTTTGACCTGCTCTTGTCCTGCCATCATGGTGGACGTTGCTTTTTGGGTGCTGTCCCTAAATCGGCCTACAATCATTTCTATTTGTGAGGTTGACTGACTCGTACGGCTTGATAGTTGTCGTACTTCATCAGCAACAACAGCAAAACCACGACCACTCTCCCCAGCACGAGCCGCCTCAATCGCAGCATTAAGGGCTAATAGATTGGTTTGATCGGCAATAGCGCGGATCACTTCTAATACCTGATGAATGGCACGACTATCTTCTTCAATCGTTGCAACCACATCTGAAAAGTGGCTTACCTGTACACTCAATTGATGTATCGCATCGATTACCGTTTCAAGACGTGAATGTCCACGCTGAGCCGCCTGATGGCTAGATACCATTTCCGAAGCGGTACGATGAATATTGCCCGTCACTTCAGCAAAACTCGCACTCATTTGCTCCATTGCCGTGGCGGCTTGGGTCGTTTGTTCGCTCTGACTATCAGCATGTTCCCATGTATTAGTAATGGTTTGCTTTAAACTGACACTCTGCTGCTGAATTTCACTCGCTGAATCAGCCATTCGCCCGACCACACCACCAATTTCTGTGATTAAGAAGCGTAAAGCCAGATCCAGCTTACCGATTTCATCTTGACGCCCCGTATACACCCCCATAGCAACAGGATCATCAATAATATTTGTCGCAATAGAGACAAGATTATGTAGTGGCTTCATCAAAACAAACCAAGCAATAACCGCAAGTATCCCGCCACTAAAAGCCGCAAGTAATGGAGAATAACTGGCAACATAAGCGGTGATCATAATGGAGAAAAGCATCGCAGCCAGTATTTTCCCACTAAATCCTAACTTGTCTTTTTTCAAAGCTTTAGGTTTTTTACCTTGATTAATATCCTGATAAATACTCTCGGCAGCTTTAATCTGCTCAGGCGTCGCTTGGCGGCGAACAGATTGATATTCATGAATTTCACCATTCTCATATACAGGAGCAACGTAGGCATTAACCCAATAGTAATCGCCACTCTTAGTACGATTTTTAACTATCCCCATCCAGGGCTTGCCACTCTTTATCCGCTCCCAGAGCATCTTAAATGCCGCAGCAGGCATATCGGGATGACGCACGATATTATGGGGACTCCCCTGCAACTCATCGACGTTAAACTCACTGATATTTGAAAATGTCTGGTTAACATACTTAATGTTTCCCTTCAAATCCGTGGTAGAGAGTAAAATCGCATTATCAGACAGGTGTTTCTCACCTTTTGTAGGATGTGTTTGCATAGGGTTAAGGGTTGGCTCTCGGTAAAAATGTGAATGGCATTTTGCCAAAAGGAAAGTCAACCTACGTTGATTAAGCTCACAATGACAGTAGAAAAGTTAACCAAATGCTAAACAAGCATTAGCATAAAAACCAACAAGCACCTATAAAAACAAACAATTGTGACTTACCCCTCATTATCATCTCACTAGGCTTAATCAATATCACACTCTCCACTTTAGGTAAGACAAACCCAAAATAGACTCGGCGATATATCACAACTTTACACTTCAATCTAAATGATATCGTTTATCATTTGCACCAACTAAGTTATACTGCGCGACATTGAAATTTATATCATTCCCATTGTCACCAACACATTCGTAAGTAGACACACTATTTTTTGTGGGTGGCATGAAATCTAAAAAGTGGTTTGGATTGTGATGGGAAGTCATATCTGACCCAAATGGGCTAAAAATGAGAATTAACACGTATGCCTAATATGCCAGCGTCCGACACATCAACACATTCTTCAAGCACGCCATTGCGTTTCCCCATATTTTTATCGGGAATACTGCAATGGTTTAAGCAAGAGCAATCCCTATATGCCCTTAAAGTGTTCGCCCGCGCCAGCGCTGCGATGTTAGCGGGGTATCTCGCCGCAGCAACCTTAGCTTGTTTGCTGACACTCCTACTGCCAATGCCAAAGTTTGAAAGCACATTAACAGCAAATATGTTGTCTTTTTTATTTTATGCCATCGCAATTATTTACGCCTTCTGTGTACGTAAAACTTGGCATGCATGGCGAGATCTAGGCCTAGTGAGTTTATTGTGTTTTGGATTGATTAAGGTGTGTGGATAGTAAGATGAAAGAAACATTTTTTAGAACCTTATCTTGGCTTCACACTTGGGCAGGTTTACTGGTGTGTTGGGTATTATTGTTGATCTTTTTCGCTGGTAGCTTGAGCTATTTTCGCCACGAAATTACACAGTGGACTAAACCCGAATTACACAGTGGTGTTTATCAAGAATATCAATCCTCCTCAATCGAAAAACAGCTAGATAAGGGCCAAAGTTATATAGAAGAACATTCCCCTCAATTGGCACAGCGTTGGATGATAAGTTTTCCAACTGAGCGTCAACCATTGTTGAGTTATAGTTGGCAATTACCGCCAGAAAAAGGCCAGCGTCGTGGCAAGATAGAGGAACATGTTGCCTTGGCTGATGGTAGCGCGACTCTCTCCGACATCAGAGAGAGTCGCGGAGGCAATTTTTTCTATCGTCTGCACTTTGACTTGCATTATATGCCCGCCATTACGGCCCGCTATATTGTCGGTTTTTGTACTATGTTTATGCTAATCGCCCTAATTAGCGGCATAGTGATACATAAGCGTATTTTCAAGGATCTATTCAGTTTTAGACGTGGAAAAGGTGCTCGTTCTTGGTTAGATGCCCATAATGTGAGTTCAGTGATCGCGCTGCCCTACCACATCATGATCACCTACACCGGACTTATCACCCTGATGTTACTTTATATCCCTTGGACAGTGACTACCGCCTACTCTGGGGATAATCAAGCATTTTTACAGGATCTAAATCCTGCAAGACAAACTGAGAAACCAGCAGGAATTGCAGCACCATCTCTACAGTTGAGTCAATTAGTGCCTCAGGTAAAGGCTGCTTGGGGAGATGCCCCCATAAAACAAGTCATTCTGTCAAATCCCAACGATCAAAATAGCCAAGTAACCTTTTATCAAAACACAGGAAAGGATGTCACAGACGAAGCAAATATTTTGATATTTAGTGGTGTAACGGGTGAGCTTAAATATGCTAGCCCCCACGATGCATCGGGAGCATTAACAACTTACGATACTATGATGTCGCTTCACACAGCACGATTTGCTGGGACATTACTCAGAATTTTATTCTTTTTCTGTGGTTTATTAGGTTGCGCTATGGTGGCAACAGGCACACTCATGTGGGCGATTCGTATACGTCAAAAGCAACAAAAAGAAATAGATAAAGGTGAAAAACCAAGCTTTGGCTTACGTTTGGTAGAAGGATTAAACTTTATGTTTATTATCGGACTACCATTAGGAACCGTTGCATTCTTTTACGCTAACCGTTTATTACCCGCCCAGCTAATAGGCCGCGCGGAGTGGGAAGTTCACAGCTTCTTTATCGCTTTGGCCACGATGGGGATTTGGGCTATTTATGGCCGCTCACGCCGTCATTGGCGAATGGCGTTAATGATGACGGGCATATTATGCTGTACTCTCCCCGTGCTCAATGCGCTCACATCTCCCCATAATATCGTCGACAATATCCAATCAAACCAATGGGCCCTCGTTGGTTTCGATCTACTTACATTGCTGTTAGGTGGCCTTATGTTGTTTGCTAGCCAAAAACTGACGTTGATTGCGACGACACCTGCTAAGCGTCCAGAAAGGTCCTCTCGAAACCGCCCTAGTGCGCAGACATCATCCGTAGCAACCGAACTGAGTTCGTCATTAGAGGAAGCCAAATCATGATGCCCAAAATGATTCCCGTGCTAGGGATTTTAGGTCTAAGTTACCTCTCCTTATCCCTTTTTGCCTTAGCAAAATTTGGGCATTTTAAGGATGTATTTAACCGTCCACCAGCACAATGGCAAAGCCATTTATTAACCTTATTTGCTTGGTTATTACTTGCGTTTAGTTTGAGTGCCTGTGCGAGCGACCAAGGCTGGGCCTATGGGAGTATTTTATTTATGGGAATAATTTCTCTCGCCGCGATGTTGGTGATTCTGACGTTAAGCTATAGTCCACGTCATTTGCCGATAGGTATTGTTACCGGAAGTGTGTTAACCGGAGGATTAATATTGAGTGCTGGTATCCCCTTATAGATTAGCCTATAAGCCAGTGTCATTAAAACACCACTGGACAGAGTCATTAGGTGGAGCAGGCGGGCTTAGATTGATATACCATAAGCCATTTATTAGCTCTCACATTGATTTAAACGCAAACATCGGAATCTTAAGGTGGTTTGAGGTGGATGCCTAAGCTATAGTGCCCATGAGTATCTCAGTTAAGGAGAAAATAATGGGCTTTAACATAACGGTTAACTGGCAAACTTCGCCTGCACAAGAAGGGGAGTTTTGCCGAGACCACAGTATTACATTTGGTAGCGGCCAAACGATTCAGGCTTCTTCAGCGCCAGATTATAAAGGCAATGAACACTATGTAAACCCAGAGGAAAGCTTGCTAGCTTCGCTTTCGTCATGCCATATGCTGACGTTTTTGGCCATTGCTCACCTAAAACGCTTACCGGTTTTATCTTATATCGATGCCGCCACTGCCGAACTAGGGAAAAATGAAGCAGGTAAACTCGCCATCACAAGAATCGTGCTCAATCCAAAGATAATTTTTGCCGAGGGCGTTGAGGTTAGCCAAGAAACACTTGAAAAAATGCACGAAAAAGCACATATAAACTGCTTTATCGCCAACTCGTTAGCGACGGACATTCACATCAAGTTTTAATACTGGTGAGAATAAAAATGGGTGTTGTCTCGGGAACAATGAGACAACACCCTAAATTTGTACACCATTATAGTAACGACATTAACTTAAATTTCAGTTAAATATCGCATCTTAATCTCTAACTAATTAGCGTTAATATCTTGTGCCATTCCTTTTAACGGCATAGGTTGCGCCTTTAAGGCAGGAATAGGTTGCTTCACTAGCTCATCTTTTAGGTAACTTATTGCAGCCTCAAGCTGCGCATCTTTGCCATTAAAGGTAGCGAAAGGTAAGTTATCGACTTCAATATCCGGCGTTACGCCATGGCCTTCAAGCACCCAGCGGCCATCCATTGCATACTGTGGATACTCGGCCACCCGCGCCATCCCTTTATCGGTCAACGCATTTCGCCCAGATAACCACACACCCGCCCCTGCCGTTTGCTTACCAATTAATGGCGCAATACCGAGTGCTTTAATCCCTGCGGAGAAGGTTTCGCCGTCGGAATAGGTCAGTTCATCGGTTAACACGACTAAATGACCGCGGAAGGTTTGTTGCATATTGGTGTTTGGCGTGCCGTGGGTCGGTTGCCAAAACGCCCAAGCGCGGCGCAGTAACTTCTCGATAATCCAACTGTCAATATTGCCACCGCGGTTACGGCGAACATCGATAATCAAACCCTCTTTATCGTAATTGGTATAAAACTCACGGGCGAAACTTTCAATATCCCCGCCGCCCATGGCATATAAATGCAAATAACCCATCTTGCCCTGACTCGCATCCTCAACCACAGCCGCGTTATGGCTCACCCAATCTAAGTAACGTAATTGACTGTCCACCACAGCACTAACGGGCATGACGATGGTTTTATGGGTTTGGCTACCACGCTTAAGCTGTAGTAATACTTGCTTATCCTGTTGATTGCGTAAAAGACGCGTGACGTCAGCCACATTCGCCACTGGCGTGCCATTAATCGCCTGCAGCATATCGCCTTCTTTAGCATCGACTTCGATACGATTTAACGGTGAAGCATTAGCCGGTAACTCAGGATCGTTACTGTAAATGTGCGCGATTTTAACGCCATCCGCAGTTTGTTGTAGGCGCGCACCAAGACTTGCCGCTTTAGCCGCATCGGGATCTTGAGGTATGTCACCACCGCGCACCTGTGAGTGCAAAGAATCTAACTCGCCCATCATTTGCATGAAGATGTCGTTCAGTTCGTTACGATCAGTCAGACGATCGAGCAAAGGCTGATACTTAGCTTTGGTCGCTTGCCAATCGAGGCCGCGCATCTTCTTATCGAAGAAAGATTCTCGGTGCATCAACCAAGCATCTTCAAACATTTGCTGCCATTCAAGCTGCGGAGAAATCGCTAACTGCCATTGTTCCGTTTGCACTTTGGCATTATCCGTATCGCCTAATTTATCGCCGCCATCAACGATCAGGAGTGATTTCTCATTACTGTGCTTACGTAGCATCAACTTTTTACCATCGGCAGAAACCTCATATTGGCCAATGTCCTCGGCAAAAACCTCGGTTTTGGGGCTTAATCGGTCAAATTTGATGGTCATTAAATTAGGTGCGACATCGTCACCAATAGCTTGATCTAACAGATAAAGTCTGTCATCGACGACGCGCAGCTTACTGTAATTGCCTGAATCGACAGGCACTTGCCATAAACGCTGGGAGATCCCTGCCCAATCGATTTTCACTGGACTCGGTTTATCCTTAGCATCGGTTTTTTCAACTTGATTCGATTCGAGTTCATTGGGTTTACTAAAGGGGAATTTGGCATTTTTGACCAGTGCGATGGCAAAAATTTGGCTGCGTTTATCAAACACAGGACCCATATTTCTATCGCCCCAAGGTGAACTTGGTGTTGCGCTGAATTGGCGATTCGATAGGAAATATAGCCACTGGCCGTCACTGCTAAAGGTTGGCGAATAGGACTCGTATTTGTCGCTGGTGAGCGTCTCGGCCTTATTTTCATCCACAGAATACAGAACGATTTGCGGACGTTGTTTACCGATTTCCGACTTAGTTAATGCAATAAAACGGCTGTCACTGGACCAGCGGATATCGGCGTAAGGCCCAAGTCCCTCACCGTTAGTGATGATTTTTTGATTGGTATTTTTCTTTAAGTCGAACAGCCACACGTTACCATCGTTATCGTCATGGGCGATAAATCGACCGTCACTGGACAAATTAAGACTCATTCTTAAAGTATGGCCATCTTTGGTTAACTGTTTAGCGCCACTGCTGCCATCAGCAGGGAATTGCCAAATTTCCTGCTGACCTGTCATGTCGCTAATCGCATAAACCGACTTGCCATCTTGGCTCAACACCGCTTCCCTAACGCGATAAGTCCCCGGCAGTGCAACTTGAACTAAACGCGAGCCATCAATACCCGCGATCGCCACGTGGCTGCGGGCGGTGATCACCACTTTATCGCCAGCGGGGGCCAAATTAGTTGAAGAAGCGTAATCCATAGGATCTTTTACCCAATGCTCACGGCGCTCGGCAAAATCGGAAGTGAGTTCAATATTGAGTAACGAGTCTTTAGCGGCCGCAATATCAAACACATGGATATCCGCACCTAACTGGAATACCACTTTGCCTTGGTCCATCCGCGCACCGCG
Organism: Shewanella sp. JNE2; assembly: GCF_023159115.1. NCBI lineage: Bacteria > Pseudomonadati > Pseudomonadota > Gammaproteobacteria > Alteromonadales > Shewanellaceae > Shewanella > Shewanella sp. JNE2. Next base: position 3,197,838 of record NZ_CP096169.1, read on the forward strand.
GACCTGCCAATCTTTAAATTGAGTTAACTGTTTTGCATCTGAACCATCGAGCGCACTCGACCAGAGGTTGTCGTTGCCATCGCTGTCGCTAATAAAATAGAGTCTGTCCTGCCATAGCATAGGTTGGCGCACTGAGCCATCGTGTTGGCCGCTGAGCAACTGTGCTTCGGTTTTGCTGCCGAGTTTAAAGCGCCATAATTCACCTTTTGCGCCGCCACGGTAAACTTTGGCATTATCGCCAGTCACTTGCAGACCAAAGCGGGTGAAGTACACGTATTCGTTGCGATCATCAATCACACCTTCAACTGCATCGGCTAAGGGTAAATCTGTGGTGGTGAGGGTTTGAGGATCGACGCTGCGCAGCATCCAATTATTAGCAGGACCAAAGCCCGTGTCGGTGGAATATAAAATCTCACCTTTGGCAGTCCAGCCCTGAACTCGTACACGGCTATTCTCAAAACTCACCCGTTTAGCCACACCGCCCGTAATGGGGATCACATACACTTCGCTCGCGCCTTCATAGTTGGCAACATAAGCAACCCACTTACCATCGGCCGAAATAGTCGCCCCTAGCTCTTCTGCGGGTAAACTCGTTAAGCGAGTAGCCGCTTTTTGACCTAAGGTCTGAGTCCATAAATCCCCTTCTGCAGTAAAGACTAAGGTTTGATCTTGCAACGCTGGCGCGCGGTAATACCCTTGATTGCTCACCGCATCGGCAGCGATGGTTTGGAACGCTGTTAATGTGCCTAGGGCAAGCATGCAGCAGGCAACGGAATGGCGAAGTTTCATGTATTGTCTCTATCCTATTATTATGTTCAGCGATGGGCTTTTAATAATGCGCTTGAAGCAAACTTTAAATCTGATAATGATTCCCACAAACTAGCAGAATTTGATAGGAAGTTCAGTAACGTCAATAGAGAGAAGTTTTAGCAAATGTGTCGCCAAGGCAATACCGAAAGGACCAATGAATACAATTGAAACTAGCGACTAAAACTGATGAAAGGCCATTGAATTAAACCGCCTTAGATGAAAATGACGGCATATAATTAAAAAAACTTAAAATATTAAAAATCAGAAACATATAGAATGTTGGTAGGATAATTTTGCTGACTCATGTTTGATTGCTTCGCAATAGAGAGTAACTGCCACTTATGAATAACCTTGGTAATTTCTCCGTTGTCCTTCAACGCATTAATCGCAATATTGAACTGAGCAAGCTGTAAAGGTGTCATGCTCATTTTACTTAGCATTAGATGGATATGACTTTTGTCTAACACTAATGTTAATGGAACTAACTTAATATTCTGATACTGGCTAGCAATGTAGGGAACCGCCATCGCATCGCCCAAAATTATATCGCCTCTACCATAGGTAAGCATTTGTACTGATTTACTTGCATCAGGACTTAAAACGAGCAAATACTCCCGTTCTAGTTGGTATTGGAGTCTATGGTAATCAGCGCCATACCAACCACTAGAAGGAACAAGCAATCGTAATTTTCGAGTAAAAATATCCGCCCAACTCTCAACATTAATCAGATCTTTTTGTTCATCAAGTACAAAAAAACGTACTTCTTCATCTCGATAATCCACAGTGAACAATGCATATGCTTGCCGTGCATCTGTCATCGTTGCTCCCATCATCACATCTAACTCCCCAGTTTTTAGCATCTGATGGGATCGTTTGGCTGGCACATTGATAAAACTCACTTCACACCCAAGGTAAAGTGCAAATGCCCGCATAAGATCAACATCGAGTCCATGGGCTTGTCCCTTAGGATCTTGCCAGGCATACGGAGGCCAGTTGTTGTAACCAACTCGGATAGTGTTAGTGCAAGGCAAAAGTTTCTCGGCTTGCGATACCCCATGGGTTAGCAAGATAAACATAAACAAGTAAGAGACACTTTTAAACCAAAGCATAAGCTAAAGACCTCTCAAGTTATGTGCGGCAACGGGTGAAGGAAGAAGCGTGACAACTTAAAGACTGGCTTATAGCTTAGTAAGCATAGTTGGCACCTAAGATGGGCGCCATTGTTCCCAATGAGATTCATTACGTCATCTTCAAATTCGAGACATGTAAAAAGGGAGCCCAGCTCCCTTTTACAATTTAAAATATGACCGCTTGACTAAAAGCAATAAAACATTAAACCAATACTTTAAATAGATGTGCTTTTAATTTGATAAAATCAGGTGCTAATTCCGCCGATAAGATAGGCTTACTCGCAACAGCTTCAAGCTCGGGCGGCAAGGGTAAGTTAAGCGTTAACTCCCTATCCACAACATCCTTAAACTTAGCGGGATGCGCCGTCCCCAAAAATATGCCCACTTCATCGGGCACTAAAGTTAAAGATAAGGCCTTAGCCGCAATCGCCGCATGGGGCTCAGACACATAACCTTGAGCGTGTAACTCGACCAGCGCCTGTGACGTTTGTTCCTCCGATAAACGGATCCCAACCAAATTACTCAGTGGCCAGCCTAATTTCTCACAAATGGCTTCCACTCGCGGCCAGTTACTTGGCTCACTCACATCCATGGCATTGGACATAGTCGCTTGAGTCGGATTGGGCTGCCATTGGCCATTGTCTAAATAACGCGGCACTGTATCGTTGGCATTGGTCGCGGCAATAAAGCGTTTAACCGGTAATCCCATGGCTTTAGCGAATAAACCTGCGGTCAAGTTACCAAAGTTACCACTTGGCACAGAAATCACAGGATCGGCTTCATGGCGTTGTTTAGACTGGGCAACGGCTTCAAAGTAATAACAAATTTGCGCGAGTAAGCGGCTGATATTGATAGAGTTAGCCGAATTCAGGCTCAGACCATCACGGACTTCGGGATCATCAAAGGCGCGCTTAACGAGATCTTGGCAGGCATCGAAATCGGACGAGACAGCGACTGTATGGATATTCTTGCCCAACGTCGTGAACATCTTTTCCTGTAGTTCACTGATCTTGCCCTTAGGATAGAGCACCACCACATTGACTTTCTCAAGCCCATAGAAGGCATCGGCAACCGCTGCGCCAGTGTCGCCCGAGGTCGCAGTCAAAATAGTTAAACGCGTGTCACCCACAAAGGCATTGACACATTGCGCCATAAAACGCGCCCCAAAATCTTTAAACGCCAGTGTTGGACCGTGGAATAATTCGAGGCAAGCGCGCTGCTCATCGACGGCAACCAAAGGTAAATCGAAGTTAAAGGCACGCTCAACCAGTTCATCAACCGCATCTTGGCCTAACTCAGAGGCAAGCCATGCGCCGAGTACTTTTTTACTGCGCTCAACGAATGGCAATGCCAGTAGCCCTTCAATATCGTCTAGTACGGGTATTTGACTAGGAAAGAACAAACCTCTGTCTTTACCTAACCCCAGTTGTACCGCTTCTTTAAAGCTCACTTTCTGCGAAGGGTGTTTTAAATTATATAGTTCCATGCTCAACTCAACCTTTTGATGCTAAACCTTAAATGCTAATTTGGGGTACTTAGTCTTAGCTAAATTAACTATTAATCGACCCTACGCGTGCCTTGCTCATCGAGGCGACACACGTGGGCAAAGCCACCCGCCTCGGTTAAATAATGCTGCTCTAACCAAGCTTTAGCGGTATTTGCCGTGGCTAAATCATCGGTAATCGAAAACAGCGTTGGGCCGCTGCCCGAAATCCCCGTAGTCAACATGCCTAAATCGGCTAACGCGACTCTAGCATTGTCGTAACCGGGAATCGCGGCGGCGCGGTAAGGCTCGGCTAACACATCCTTTAATACGCTGATCGCAAGCTTGGCATTCTGCTGATAAGACGCATGCACAAAGGCGCTTAAATAACGGCCAAAATCGATAGTGACACTTTTATCATATTGATCTGGCATGAGTTTACGCATCATCGCCGTCGAGAGTGAAATCCCAGGATAGGCCACAACCCAATACCATTCTTTAAAGCTCGGTATTGCTTCGCAAACTGTCCCCGGCACATTGAGCATTAATTGCATGCCGCCCAAGTAACAGGGGGCGACGTTGTCATAGTGCACACTGCCGCTGATCTTTCCTTCAAACTCGCCCATCAGTTCCAGCAGTGCTTGCTCGTTATAAGGTCTGTCAAAATGTTCATTCAGTGCATATAACGCCGCCACAACTGAACTTGCACTCGAACCTAAACCACTGCCGACGGGCAGGTTCTTTTCCAGTGTGAGTGCCACGCCTTCATCTGCTTTACCCAGCGCAGTTAAAAACTCCTTACTTATGGCTGTTAAGAAAAATTCGGCACATTGGTACACAATATTGTCTTGCGGATTATCAGGCAGTTTATGGGCCCAAGCGCCGGTTTGCATAAGACTCACACCCGACGCTGCCGCGGCGATAGTCACTCTGTCGCCGAGTAAACTGCCATCGATAGGCGCCAAAGCGGCGCCCAATAAATCAAATCCGACGCCCACGTTACCCATAGAGGCTGGAGCGTAAACCGTCAAACTCATACATTCACCTCACGGGTCCAATTCAAAGTTCTTAATACATCGGCAAAGGCACCAGCAGCGGTCACTTCCGTTCCTGCGCCATAACCGCGCAGCACAAAGGGAATAGGCTGATAATAACGGCTATAGAATGCCAAGGCATTTTCACCGCCTTTAACACTATAAAGCGGATCCTGTGCATCGACTTCGGCGATACGCACACGGCAGACGCCGTCTTCAATTTGCCCCACATAACGCAACACTTTACCTTGGGCTTTGGCCTGCGCCACTTTAGCGGCAATAGCAGCATCAACCTGCGGCAAACGTGCCATAAAGCTTTCAACATCACCTGAATCATCAAACTCGGCTGGCAATACCGATTCAACCTGCACATCACTGAGCTCTAACTTTAGTCCCACTTCACGGGCAAGAATGAGCACTTTACGCGCCACATCCATACCACTCAAATCATCACGGGGATCGGGCTCAGTAAAACATTTTTCCCGCGCCAGACCGGTTGCTTCAGAAAGTGTCATGCCTTCATCCAGCATGCCGAAGATAAAGGATAAAGAACCCGATAAAATACCGTTAAACTTATGCAGTTTGTCACCCGCAAATAACAGTTTTTTCAGGTTATCGATCACAGGTAAACCTGCACCGACTGTAGTTTCATATAAGAATTGGCGACGCTGTTTTAATGCCGTTTGGCGAAGTGCTTGATAATAAGCATAATCGCGAGTGTTCGACTTTTTGTTCGGCGTGACCACATGCAATCCTGAGTTCATCACATCCAAATACAGATCCGATACTTGCTCACTCGAGGTGCAATCCACCAGCACAGGATTAAGCAATTGTTGCTCTTTCACCCATGCAAGTAACGCAGGGATATCGCAGGCTTGCTGACTATCGGCAAGCAAGCTAGACCAATTGCTTAAATCGATGCCCGCACTGTCGAGTAGCATCTTGTTCGAATTCACTATGCCGCAAACACGGATACTGATGTGCTGCTCTTTAAGCATGGCGGACTGTTGTTTTATCTGCTCGAGCAGGCCTGCGCCCACATTGCCGCAACCCACTAAAAACACATCTAAATACTGCTGCACATCGAAAAAGCCTTGATGACAAGCCGCCACCGCATGCTTAGTCTTACGCTGCTCGATCACAGTCGAAATCGAGCGCTCGGACGAACCTTGGGCGATGGCGATAATGTTCACGCTTGCCTGCGCTAACGCTTGGAAGAAACGCGCCGCCACCCCTTTATGGGTGCGCATGCCATCACCAATCAAAGAAACGATGGCGAGCTCATGACGCATAGCGATAGGTTCAAGCAAGTCACTTTTTATTTCTAATTCAAACTCTTGCTCTAAGGCCCATTTCACTTTGGCCGAGTCAGACGTCGCCACACAGAAGCTAATACTGTATTCAGAGGAGCTTTGGGTGATTAAAGAGACTGACACGCCGCTGCGGGAAATCGCCGCGAGAGTACGGCTCGCCATGCCAACCATGCCTTTCATGCCTGGGCCTGATATATCGAACATGGTCTGGTTATCTAAATTGGAGATAGCTTTAACCTGCAAGCCAGTTTCATCGGCTTGGTTTGATACCAGAGTGCCGGGCGCATCGGGGTTAAAACTATTTTTGATATAACAGGGAATATGGAACTGAGCGATGGGCGCAATCGTCTTAGGATGCAGCACTTTAGCGCCAAAATAGGAGAGTTCCATCGCCTCTTGATAGCTGAGTTGTGACAACAGCTTAGCGTCGGCAACCACACGGGGATCAGTATTATAAACGCCGTCAACATCAGTCCAGATCTCACAACTTGACGCATCTAAACAAGCGGCCAGCACGGCAGCAGAATAGTCCGAACCATTACGGCCTAATGTCACCACTTTGCCCTGTTCATCGGCGGCGGTGAAACCCGGCATTACCCATACGCGTTTTTCACCTAATGCCAACGCACGAAACCTTGGCTTACTCACAGCGATATCGACCACGGATTCTAACGGCCGACCACGACCTAGAAACAAGGCGCGCGGATCGAGTTGAGCCGACGTGATCCCCTTAGATAGCATCACTTGTTCCATCAAGGCTGCAGATAAACGCTCACCTGCCACCACGATTTCAGCACGTATGCCATCGGGACACTCTTGCAGTAAGCTAATGCCACGTAATCTATCCTGCCAAATCACCAGCTGCGCATTAAGTCCAGAAAAGAGCTGTTCACTCTGCTCACTCGACAACATTGAAGTAACGGCATCTTGGTATAGCGAGGTAAATACCCGCTCAACATGCTGCAGCACAGACGAATAATCTTCACCTTTAACGGCTACATCAACCATTTCTAGTAACGCATTTGTCACAGTCGCCGGGGCAGATAGCACTGTGGCTATTGGCTCAAGCTTAGATGACTTGGCAACGATATCCGCCGCCATCGAGAATCGCTGCCAATTTGCAAGCGAGGTACCACCAAATTTCATTACTTTCATCTTGTTCTCCTGTACCGCGCCCGACTTAGAAATAAGAGCTAGAAACAAAAAAGCCCGCTTCTTTGTGGGAAGCGGGCTCATCGTTAAAATTCTTTAGGGTGTATCAGCCCGCCCCCACTGTTGTTGTAGTGGTGGTTGTAATAATGGTAGTTACTACGAAACCTAGGCTATGCATGTGTTTTGGCTAATCCATGTTAATTTCTTGATAAACAGAATTGCTTTTTTTACCCGCGCTTGTCAACCCCTAAAATGGATTATTTATAGGCAAATATTAACGCTCGATAAAATACTGCATCAAGATTCGTTAATATGAAGTTTTCTAGGGGTAAAAATGCGATTTACTCAATAGATAACTGTTGACGTCAACGTAACACTGCACAAAAAACATTAGATAATCATTTGTTTTACATCTAATTATTTATAGTGCACTTTAAAATAATGCGTTATTTGTTCTACCTCATCACTCAGGCTAAATTGACCGGCTAACGAGCAAAAATCACATTACTCATCCTTTCTACCGTAAAGCACCGACAAATTTTCCTAAAAAAAACCTGTGCGATATCTAACATAAGCCACTTCAAATTATCGCCAGCACTAAAAAAGCACGTTATTATGCGCGCACATTACGAATTGGAGGCGATATGAAGATCACTCAACACAGCGCGGTAACCATTCATTACCGTTTATCAGATCAAGAAGGCAGACTATTAGAAGACTCTTTCGACTCTGAACCTATGCTATATCTACACGGCACTGAAAACCTGATCCCAGGTTTAGAAGCCGCATTAGACGGTAAAAGCAAAGGCGAAAAACTCGATGTCACTATTAGTGCCGAAGAAGCCTATGGCCCTTATCACGATGGCCTACGTCAAGCCGTGCCATTAGAAGCCTTTGGTGATATCGAAGATATCGTCCCTGGTATGCGTTTCATCGCCGAAACTGAAATGGGCCAACGCCCTGTTCAAGTCATCGAAGTAAAAGATAATGTCGTTATCGTCGATGGCAACCATCCTTTAGCGGGCCAATCGCTCAATTTCAGCGTCGAAATCGTTGACGTTCGTGAAGCCTCAGCCGAAGAAATCGCTCATGGCCACATTCATGCCCAAGGTGGCTGTGGCAGCCATGGACACGATCATGATCATGGTGGTGGATGCTGCGGTGGTTCCGGCAAGGAAACAGGTGGTTGCTGTGGTGGTTCAGAGCATGACCATGATCACCACCACGAGCATGATCACGAAGCCTGTGATACACCCAAAGCAGGTTGTGATGGCAATGGCGGCTGTGGTTGCCGCGGCTAGTTTGAGCTTTAACACTTAAGCTCAGTATTTATAGATATAGGTCGAGTTTAAATAAACTCGACCACAAATTTTGCATTATGAGGTACTTTCTTAAAAAGGAAGCGCCTCATTTTTATTGAACTTTTCCTTAAAAACATCTCTTTCCACTAACTTATTAATGTCTGAATTTTCGCTCTATGCTCGGGAGTCATATTTTTAAGGTAATTAGAGCACCGAGTAATAGTGGCAATACTGACTTCAAATTCTGCTGCAATCTGACGTTGACTCATTTCACTATTTAGCAGTAGCTGGAAAACTTTAAGCCGCCCAGCAATGGCACTTCGCTCATCTTCAGTTAACAGTAAATGAAGGAGCATAAAAAGATCTTCATAATTTCCATGACTCAAAATCTTGTTTAATACTAAGTCCCAATTTGCTCGCATAATCGCCCCATAACTACTGTTAAAGCATTACATGGCAGTTTACCAGATTTGTTTCTCTAACAAATAACTTGTTACGCTTCTTGATTACATCTAGACAAAAACTGACAAAAATGCTTCTAGTACATCAAGTTAATTTGTGTACAATAGAGGCGCAATGTCACACTTCGACGCTAATTTGTGAGAATACTATGAAAAAATTACTACTTACCCTCGTTGCTAGCACCTTATTCGTTTCAGCAGCACAAGCACATAATTTCGAAGATGCTAAAGATGCAATTGAATACCGCCAATCTGCATTTAGCCTTATTGCCTATAATTTTGGTGATATGGGTGCGATGATGAAAGGTAAAAAACCTTTCGAAGCCAAAACCTTCGCTATGCGTGCAACGAATGTTGCTGCGCTTTCGATGCTACCAATCGAGGGATTTATTGAAGGGTCAGATAAAGGCGATACTGAAGCCTTAGCGAAAATCTGGCAAGATAAAGCCGATTTCGATGCAAAAATGAAAACATTCCAAGAAAATGCCGCCATTTTAGCAACTGTTGCGCAACAAGGCGATCAGGCTGCAATCAAAGACGCCTTTATGAATACAGGTAAAAGCTGTAAAGGTTGTCACGATGCTTATAAGAAAGACTAATTTTCTTAAGCATTAACGAAAAAGCCTGCTTTAAGCAGGCTTTTTCGTTAATGCAACCTTATCACTTACTTTTCTCATGTAACATTTACCGCGTGATGACTAAAGCACTCGTACAATAGGCCAAACTAAATAAGAAAAAATAACAGCAGCCAAAACAGCAAAAAGTACTAAGGCAATCCATCCGGATTTAAACAATGGATTAACTTGTTGATATGAAGACAACTCCGTCTTAGAAATCTTTTTATCACCAGTCAACATGGCTCCAATCAATTTATCCCCTTTGATTGCATGAATAATGACAGCCAATATATGAATAGCACTCAACAATAAAATAAGATTAAAGTTCGTCTTATGTAGCCAAGTCATTGATGCACTTGTACTTGAACTAACATAACTATATAGCGGCCCTTCAGTAAAAATATCGTCGGTTGCAAACAATCCTGTCACTATTTGTAGGCTAATCACAGTAATCAATGCAATGACCATATACCCCCCTACAGGGTTATGCCCAAGTACAAAAGATATTCCCTTAGTTCGCACTTCATTGAGGTATTTCAACGCAACTTTAGGATGACAAATAAAGTGGCTAAATTTAGATGTATCACTACCAACAAATCCCCACACAAATCGAAAAGCAATCAAGCTCAGCAAACTGTATGCAAAAATTTGATGCCATTGCATTTCACCGGCATCCGCACTCCACCATAACAAGCCCATGAGCATCACCATAACCCAATGGAAAATACGTGTAGGTAAATCCCATACTTTAACTTTGATATATTCGGTTTTCATAAATAAGACCTACTCGAGCGAACGAATAAAATAAGTAGACGTATTTTAAAGGGATTTGCTGATAAATTTAAAGTAAATATAGGAAAATCAGGAAAAGGCTGCAGAGTTAACTTATCGAATATGCCCCTGTTCGGTGAGGAATACAAGGCTTTCAAGCTAAGAATAATTGAAAATTGTCTAAGCGATCAAATATCCAGCGAACAGTATCCAAATGGGGAATTTTTGTGATTTAGATCTCGTTTTATACAGCTAAGGTTGGTACTCTGAAATCCAAGGAAACAACAGAAGGTTCGACATATGCTAAAGATTACGAGCAAACAACTAGAAGTCACTGCCCCAATCCGTGAACGTATTGAAAGCCGTTTTGAGAAACTTTCTAGACACGATGTGCAGTTGATTAATCCCCACGTGATCATTACAGAGGAGAAACCAGGTTTCAAGATTGAAGCATCGGTTGGCATCCCAAATGGAGAACTTTTTGCTCAAGCAAAACACGAGAACCTTTATGCAGCAATTACTGCCATGGGTCAAAAATTAGAGAAACAACTCAATCGATTAACCCATAAACCCGAAGCACAGCGTTTTGCTTCATTAGTACATACCGACACTGACGATGTAGATGCAATTGACGAATATGAGGAGGAAGATGCCGCTTAATTTATTTAGTGTTAATGTAAGTGCGAGACACATCACTTTGAGAGGCATAAAAGTAGAAGTCATTTACGTTGGACACAGTTTTATGCAAAAGCTAGATAAAATCATCTTTATGATGAGCAAAAACTAGGTGTTCAATTAAATACCTACTACACTTTACTAAGTGACAGCAAGAATCGAAGTGATGTGAATATAAGTCAAAAAGATTAAAAAATGTAAATAGCTTAATGTAACAATAGGAGGCCATCAGAAACATAATTAATGAAACCATAGTTAACCGTTGAACAAGTAAAAATTTAGCTAATCTCATCTAACGCACCATAGACTTTTATACTGATATACACAGTTTTACAGGCTCCACTTTCAACCAACATACTTGATAGAAAAGGAGGTAACTGACAAAAACTAATCGTTCTTAAAAGTATTTACCCTAACACCTAAGACAAACTCAATACGTTTATGTTTTCATGAATATAAGGAGTATGTAAAAACTATATTAGCAAAAGCAATTGTATTTAACAGATAAAATGAACTTCAAAAATGTAGTTATATCTCTTTAGCATTTATATTTAAGGAGTAACTTAAGTAAATAACCACTAAAGTCAGAAAATCCTAATAAGTATCTGTTTTTAAATTTAGGTTTTCGCTCAAGACTAAGAGGTATTCAATCTAACAAGGCTAATATGTCAAATAGTTATCCACTAAATTATTAGGAGGGTGTTAAAGAGAGTGGTTTATGCTTGATTAAGGTAAATACTCACTTAGCGGTAATTTCCAATGTTAGTATGTAAGTTTGATAAACAGTAAAAATGTTAAGTGCTTTAAGTTAAAGCTGCAATTGTAATAACTAAGATAAACTAAAGTAAGATAAACTAAAGTAAGCTAAACGAGTGATATGGCCCTACTGCTTAGCAGAAAAATGTACCTAGTACACACTATAAGCCGTAAACCGTTTATTGATAAATGTAAACCGAGTACAAGTGAGTTAGTTGTTAGTAGTACAATTGTTTAATGTATGCAAACAATACACTGATAAATAAGGTAAACTTGGTTCCATATTCACTGATTAATAAGGAGGATAAACTCGTTTGACCAGATCTTATACTAAAACCAGCGCACCTTCGGGTGCGCTTTTTCATTTTATGAATAGTCTCATAAGAATCAAAACGCTCGGAGCTCCATTAACCAAACTCATCTTTTAGTGTAAACTCCTCCCTTAGTTGTTCGCATTCATGCAAGGCATTGAAATTATGACTCAAGCGCTGTTTTATCTGATGCCACCAGTGGCACAATCTGGTCATATCGCGATCCAGTCAGCCATAAGCACTGTAGCCAATACCAATGCGGCTTTAGGAGCAATGCACCTTTTTGCATGTCAATTAGCTCAGCAAGCTTATATTAAGCAACAATTAGTCTATATTCATTGTCAAGACAAAAACTTAGCTTTAGAGATTGATGAATTATTATGGCAATTTGAGCCAACAGCATTTGTACCTCACAACTTGAAAGGTGAAGGACCTATCACTGGTGCCCCAGTTGAAATAGGTTTTGACCCCCTTGGGGCCAATAAAAGTCGTCAACTTCTGATTAATATTGCAGACCAAGCCCCCCCATTTGCGGTAAACTTTGGTCAAATCATCGATTTTGTTGCCAATGACGATCAGCATAAAGCCGTTGCCCGTGAACGCTATAGGCAATATCGCGACCTAGGGATCGAATTAACGACCCATAATTTAGCAACACATCCACTTAATTTAGTTTGAGACAGATACGTTCCCATGGAAAAAACATACGATCCGCAATCCATCGAGCAAACGCTTTACCAAAACTGGGAAGCGCAAGGTTACTTCAAACCACACGGTGATGAATCCAAAGGCAATTATTGCATCATGATCCCGCCACCTAACGTGACGGGCAGCTTGCACATGGGCCACGCCTTCCAAGACACCATCATGGATACCTTAACCCGTTACCAACGGATGAAAGGCAAAAATACCCTATGGCAAGTCGGTACTGACCATGCGGGTATCGCCACCCAAATGTTGGTAGAGCGTAAACTTGAAGCCGAAGAAGGCAAGAATCGCCATGACCTAGGTCGCGATGCCTTTATGGGTAAAGTGTGGGAATGGAAAGCACAATCGGGTGGCACTATCACTAAGCAGCTACGTCGTATGGGTGCCTCTGTTGATTGGGACCGCGAGCGTTTCACTATGGACGAAGGCTTGTCCAAGGCCGTGCAAGAAGTGTTTGTGCGTCTGTACGAAGACGAGTTGATTTATCGCGGCAAGCGTTTGGTCAACTGGGATCCAAAGCTGCACACGGCTATCTCTGATTTAGAAGTGGAAAGCAAAGAAAAACAGGGCCATATGTGGCACCTGCGTTATCCACTGGCCGACGGTGAGCTAACCGCCGATGGTAAAGACTACTTAGAAGTCGCTACCACACGTCCAGAAACTATGCTCGGCGACAGTGCGGTTGCAGTCCATCCCGATGATGAACGTTATCAAGCGTTGATTGGCAAATATATTCTGCTGCCAATAGTAAATCGCCGCATTCCTATCGTGGCCGACGATTACGTCGACATGGCCTTTGGTACAGGTTGCGTGAAGATCACCCCAGCCCATGACTTTAACGACTATGAAGTCGGTAAACGTCACAACCTGCCCATGTTCAACGTGCTGACCTTAGATGCCGCCATTCGCGTGAGCGCCGAAGTGGTGAACTCTGACGGTACCTTTAACAAAACCCTCGATGGCAGCTTACCTGAACGCTTTGCCGGACTTGACCGTTTTAAAGCACGCGATGCTATCGTCGCCGAATTTGACACTTTAGGTCTGCTGGAAAAAATCGCGCCTCACGCCTTAAAAGTCCCTTATGGTGATCGTTCAGGTGTAGTTATCGAACCTATGCTGACCGACCAATGGTATGTGGCTGTTGCGCCAATGGCGAAAACCGCTATCGAAGCCGTTGAAAATGGCAGCATCAAGTTTGTGCCGCAGCAATACGAGAACATGTACTTCTCGTGGATGCGTGATATTCAAGACTGGTGTATTTCACGTCAATTGTGGTGGGGTCACCGCATCCCTGCATGGTACGACGAAAACGGTAAAGTCTATGTCGGCCGCAACGAAGCCGACGTCCGTGCTAAGCACAATATCAGCGATTCAATGACATTACGCCAAGACGAAGACGTACTGGACACTTGGTTCAGCTCTGCTCTGTGGACTTTCTCTACATTAGGCTGGCCTGACAATGTAGAAGATTTAAAAACCTTCCACCCAACCGACGTGTTGGTGACAGGTTTTGACATCATCTTCTTCTGGGTTGCCCGTATGATCATGATGACCATGCACTTCATCAAAGATGAAGACGGCAAGCCACAAGTCCCATTCAAAACCGTCTACGTGACCGGCCTTATCCGCGATGAAGCGGGTAACAAGATGTCAAAATCTAAGGGTAACGTACTCGATCCATTAGATATGATCGACGGTATCGGACTTGAAGATTTAGTTGAAAAACGTACCGGCAACATGATGCAGCCACAACTGGCCGCTAAAATAGAAAAGAGCACCCGCAAAGAGTTTGAAAATGGCATCGAAGCCCACGGTACTGATGCACTACGCTTTACGCTTGCCGCAATGGCATCAACGGGCCGTGACATCAACTGGGATATGAAGCGCTTAGACGGTTACCGCAGCTTCTGTAACAAGTTGTGGAACGCCTCGCGCTACGTACTGATGAACACAGAAGATCAAGATTGTGGCCCTGGCTCACCAGAATACAAAGGTGGTGAGCTAGAACTATCACTAGCCGATCGCTGGATTATCGGCTTGTTCAATCAAACCGTTAAGACCTTTGACGATCACATGGCGGCCTATCGTTTCGACTTAGCGGCCAATACCCTGTATGAGTTCACTTGGAACCAGTTCTGCGATTGGTACTTAGAGTTAACTAAACCGGTATTGCAAAACGGCAGTGAAGCGCAAATGCGCGGTACTCGCCACACCTTAGTGACGGTGCTCGAAGCGATGCAGCGCCTGATGCACCCTATGATGCCATATATTACTGAAACCATTTGGCAACGCGTTAAACCGTTAGCTGGTGTCGCTGGTGATACCATTATGCTGGCACCGTTCCCAACATTTGATGCCGCTAAAGTCGATAGCGCAGCAATGGCCGATTTAGAGTGGGTTAAGCAAGTGATTGTCGCTGTACGTAACATTCGCGCCGAACTGAACATTGCCCCATCTAAGCCATTAAATGCCCTACTTCGTGGTGTTAGCGCGCAGGATAAAGCCCGTGTTGAAGCCAACCAAACCTTCTTTACTACGCTTGCTCGCCTAGAAAGCATGACCATTTTAGCCGATGGCGAAACTGCGCCTATGTCGACCACAGGTTTGATTGGTGAAATGGAACTGTTAATCCCAATGGCAGGTTTAATCGATGTTGCCGCCGAAATGGCCCGTATCGACAAACAGCTTGAAAAGCTCGGCCAAGAGATCGCTCGCATCGAAGGTAAATTGTCGAACCAAGGTTTTGTGGCAAAAGCCCCAGCCGAGGTTATCGACAAAGAGCGCGCTAAGATGGCCGATCTCAAGCGAGATATGGATAAGCTCAACGAACAAAAATCTGAGTTCGCTAAGTTAGAAGCTTAACCTTCTCTCATGCTCTGATTGACTTGCTATGATTGACTGATTCAACTGAATGAAGGGCAGCCTAGTGGCTGCCCTTCTTGTATGTATAGACGCTGAAACCACAGGTTATCTTAAGTCTGACGCTTTGTTAAATCCAAACCAATTCTAAACATGGCTTCATTAACCTACTACACCGCATTAAAACCACTTAACGATTCTTAAAGCGAAGTAGATGAAAATCCTGAATACCTAATTTCCCATAGTGAGCAGTCGGCAGGATATGAACTTAAAAGAGGTGGGAAGTAAAACTTAGACAACTAATAAAAAAGCCCTGCAATTGCTTGCAGGGCTTATCTATATGGTGCGCATGGAAGGAGTCGAACCTCCGACCGCCTGGTTCGTAGCCAGGTACTCTATCCAGCTGAGCTACATGCGCAAAAATTGTTTTTTACTTCTAACTAGAGCCTACCGAAATTGAGTCTAGAATAAGTATCTTTATCTCGCAAATCTATTTCTTCGACTAAGAAATAGAATGGCGGAGAAGGAGGGATTCGAACCCTCGATGGGAGTTAAAGCCCATACTCCCTTAGCAGGGGAGCGCCTTCGGCCACTCGGCCACCTCTCCGCAAAATCTACATTCGTAAGCAATGCTTACATAATTGGTGCGCGTGGAAGGAGTCGAACCTCCGACCGCCTGGTTCGTAGCCAGGTACTCTATCCAGCTGAGCTACACGCGCATTTTTACTTTTCGCTGATAGACCATACCGCTTATCAACTAATTTGGTGCGCATGGAAGGAGTCGAACCTCCGACCGCCTGGTTCGTAGCCAGGTACTCTATCCAGCTGAGCTACATGCGCATTTTAACTTTTTATCGCAACACAAAAGCATTGAGATTTAATTGGTGCGCGTGGAAGGAGTCGAACCTCCGACCGCCTGGTTCGTAGCCAGGTACTCTATCCAGCTGAGCTACACGCGCATTTTTATAACTTACTAGAAGCAACTAACTACAAAATTTCAAATTGAAATTCAAAACTGATGAGTTAAAGATTAACTAATGCAGAGATGGTGCGCATGGAAGGAGTCGAACCTCCGACCGCCTGGTTCGTAGCCAGGTACTCTATCCAGCTGAGCTACATGCGCGACTTGTATTGCTTCAATAAAAAATGGTGCGCGTGGAAGGAGTCGAACCTCCGACCGCCTGGTTCGTAGCCAGGTACTCTATCCAGCTGAGCTACACGCGCACTGTTTTCTATCGGTAAGAAATGGCGGAGAAGGAGGGATTCGAACCCTCGATGGGAGTTAAAGCCCATACTCCCTTAGCAGGGGAGCGCCTTCGGCCACTCGGCCACCTCTCCGTTTTCTTGGCGCACATATTACTGTTTGACGAAAATAAGTCAAACCCTTTTTCAGAAACAGATCCCATTTGAACTGTTTTTAATCACATTGCTGTTATATCAAGCCAATGTATTGATTTACGCCAATCTTTCGGTCTAAAAAATAAAAAAGTCAGTTAAAAAACTGACTCTTCTGTCGCCGTAATACCCTCGCCATAGCGCAGTATTAAAAGTTACCACCTTCCGATGGTGAACCCGATTTTTCAGATTGGATACGTTGATAGATTTCTTCACGGTGAACAGAAACCTCTTTAGGTGCGTTAACACCGATACGCACCTGATTTCCTTTTACCCCCAGCACTGTAACAGTGACTTCGTCACCAATCATCAGTGTTTCGCCAACACGACGAGTCAAAATCAGCATTCGATAGCTCCTTTATTTCTTAATTCAGCTTACACACGGCACTCATCCGGTAGATGGGCTTATTATAAGGTCAGCTTAGTACAAATTAATAGTATTCAATACTCAAACGGTTATTTAATTACACCTTATTTAGCTCGAAAGCGTGATGTAACGCCCGAACCGCTTTGTGCAAGTCCCTTTCATCGATAACGGTTGATAATTTACTCTCCGACGTCGAGAGTAACTTAGCATGGATTGTTTCATTACCCAAGACATCTAACATCTTAGTCAATAATCCCATTTTTGCCTGTAAACCTTTGCCAACTAAAGATACTTTTGCACGTTGACGCTCAACAATCAATTGACCAAGCTCAAGACTTGTACTCAATGCTTCAAGCTCGTGCAATAAAATATCCACTTTTGCTTCTGCAAGCATAAAACTTACACACCCTGCGGGAGCATCCTCATTTAATCTGAGCGGGGTGATAAACTCCACATCGATTTCAAGGCGAGACAAACAAGCTAACAAGGCTTGGTAATGTTCACTCGTCGTTAATAAGCCATCAATCGTTAATGTTGCTAACGCTTTATTGATCGCAATCCCCTGCACCAAGGAAGCACTTATCACGTCAGATTCGGTACCAAATTGAATTAGGGTACCTTGACCAACTTCAAAACTAGATAACACTCGCAAAGGCACTCGAAAACGTTCGGCATATTCAACCGAGTCAGGATGTAACACCTTAGCTCCCAGTTTGGCCATTTCGAGCATAACATCAAAGCCAATGACATCAAGACAACGCGCATTACTATCAATATTTGGATCGGTTGTGAAGACACCAGCAACATCAGTGAAAATTTGGCACTCATCAGCGTTAAGTGCAGCAGCTAACGCAACCGCAGTGGTATCAGACCCTCCACGCCCAAGGGTCGTTACATCTCCGTTAGGATCAATCCCTTGAAACCCTGCGACTATCGGCACAATTCCATCATCAAGCAGTGACTCTAGATAGCCAGTATCGACATTCTCAATACTTGCGCGACCAAAATGACTATTGGTATGGATTTGAACTTGATCTCCCGTGAGCGACTTAGCCTTAATACCACGTCGCTGCAAAGCTATCGCCATCAATGCGATACTCACTTGTTCGCCTGTTGAGACAAGCATATCGAGTTCCCGCGCCGAAGCACGGGGGTCAACTTGCGCGGCAAGTGCGAAAAGTCTATTTGTCTCCCCTGCCATAGCAGAGAGCACGAGTACCTGTTGTTCACCACTGCGAGCGGACTTTGCAATCTGTTCGGCAACCACTTCAATACGTTCTATAGAACCCACCGAAGTGCCACCAAACTTTTTCACAAAAAGCTTGCTACGACTAAGCTTTCGTTTTTCAGGCACAGCAACCTCTTAAGCTAAACGCTCAGTAATCCAAGGTAATACTTGAGCTAAGGCCGCATCCAGATTTTCTGGTTGGCTACCACCCGCTTGCGCCATATCTGGACGACCACCGCCCTTGCCGCCCACTTGTGCAGCGACCATAGCGACTAGCTCACCCGCTTTGACTTTGCCAACTAAGTCGTTACTCACGCCAGCAATCAGATTCACTTTGCCTTCTTGAGCCGTACCCAACACAATAATGGCAGATTTTAGTTTTTGCTTTAATTCATCTTGTAAACCGCGAAGTGAACCAGCCTCAACGCCATCTAGTTTTTTGATAAGTACATTCACGCCATTAACAACCACAGCATCGCCCACTAAGTCAGCACTCGCAGCCGCCGCTAATTTATCTTTTAGCTGCGCCATGTCTTTTTCAAGTTGTTTCATTTTATCGAGTTGTGCTTTTAACTTAGCAACCACTGAATGAGTATCGCCTTTTAACAAGGCAGCCGCCTCTTCCAGCTCAGCCTGTTGCTGCGCCACATAAGCCATAGCCGCGGCCCCTGTCACAGCTTCTATACGGCGCACACCTGCTGCAATGCCCGCTTCTGAGGTGATCTTAAATAAGCCGATATCACCAGTGCGGCCCACATGGGTACCACCACACAATTCGATAGAGAAATCGCCCATAGTGACAACACGAACCTGTGCATCGTACTTCTCACCAAAGAGTGCCATAGCACCTTTTTCTTTAGCTTCATCAATCGCCATTTCAGCGACTTTCAGCTCGTGGTTACGGCGAATTTGGGTATTCACTAATTCTTCGACTTGCTTTAGTTCCGCAGGTTTGACTGCTTCGAAATGAGAGAAATCGAAACGTAAACGCTCAGGATCAACCAGCGACCCTTTTTGCGTGACATGCGTACCAAGCATTTGGCGCAGTGCGGCATGCAATAAATGCGTAACAGAATGGTTTAACTGAGTACGGTGACGTAATTTTTTATCAACCTTAGCCTCAACCATTTGGCCAATACTCAAGCTCCCTGCGACTAAGACACCTTGATGGCCTGTTGCTTGACCATACTTTTGCGTATCGTTTACCGTAAATTCAATACCGTTCGCAACCAATTGGCCTTTATCGCCCACTTGACCGCCCGATTCAGCATAGAAAGGTGTCACGTCTAGCACAAGAACCGCTTCATCACCCGCTTTAATAGCCGTCACTAACTCGCCGTTTTGATAAATCGCGGTGACTTTTGCTTGACCCACAAGTTCGGTGTAACCGCAGAATGCTGTTTCGGCGTCAATTTTCAATGCCGCATTGTAATCGGCACCAAAGTTACCCGCTGCTTGGGCGCGGCTACGTTGCTCAGCCATTGCCGCTTCAAAACCTGCCTCATCGACAATAATATTACGCTCACGACAAACGTCTGCGGTTAAATCCATTGGAAAACCGTAGGTATCATAGAGTTTGAATACGGTTTCACCGTCTAAAGTGTCACCGGTTAATTCGCTTAAGGCTGCGTCTAAAATACCTAAACCACGCTCTAAAGTACGAGCAAACTGCTCCTCCTCCGCTTTAAGTGCTTTTTCAACAATAACTTGAGTTTCAGCGAGCCCTTTGGCTGCATCCCCCATCACATCAATCAGCGTCGGAACTAATTTGTAGAAAAAGGCTTCTGTCGCACCTAACTTATTACCATGACGCACGGCGCGGCGGATAATACGGCGCAGCACATAGCCACGGCCTTCGTTAGATGGCATTACACCATCGGCCACTAAAAATGCACATGAACGAATATGGTCAGCAATAACGCGTAGTGATTTATTGGATAAATCAGTCACGCCGATAATTTCTGCGGCTTTGGCAATAAGAGCACGGAAGATATCGATTTCATAGTTAGAATGTACGCCTTGCATAATCGCAGCAATACGTTCGATCCCCATACCTGTATCGACAGAAGGTTTTGGTAGCGGCAACATTTCGCCTGAAGCTTGGCGATTGTATTGCATGAATACAATATTCCAAATTTCGATGAAACGATCGCCATCTTCTTCTGGGCTACCAGGACGTCCACCCCAAATATGATCACCATGGTCATAGAAAATCTCGGTACAAGGACCACAAGGACCAGTGTCACCCATTTGCCAGAAGTTATCTGAAGCGTAAGGTGCGCCCTTGTTATCACCGATACGAATGATATTTTCAGCGGCTACACCAATCTTTTTATTCCAAATTTCAAAGGCTTCATCGTCAGTTTGGTAAATAGTGACGCACAGACGTTCTTTCGGCAGCTTTAAGGTTTCAGTTAAAAATGACCAACCAAAACGAATCGCTTCTTCTTTGAAATAATCCCCAAAGCTGAAGTTACCTAACATTTCGAAGAAAGTATGGTGACGGGCGGTATATCCCACATTATCTAAATCATTATGTTTACCGCCAGCGCGTACACAACGTTGAGCAGTGGTCGCACGCGTGTAATTGCGTTTATCCATGCCAAGAAACACGTCCTTAAATTGGTTCATGCCCGCATTGGTAAATAAAAGAGTTGGATCGTTGCCTGGCACTAATGAACTACTGTCCACAACCTGATGACCGTGGCTGCGGAAAAATTCGAGGAAAGCACTTCTAAGCTCTGCTGTAGTTTGATACATGAAATCGTCCTGAATTGGATAAGCATTACCAGCTACACCATAGGGCAGCCGCATTTCTATTTGCCCAGCATTATAAGCAGACTAAGGAAAGACAACCAGTCTTGATTGGTGATATACACATCAGGAATTTAATATTTTAGCTTGAATAGGCTACACCAGAGCCACTAGAGGCAAAACGGCAGGATAAGGAATAATTGAAGACAGTGTAGGTTTGTCGCGATAAGGACAATTTTCAAGCAAGTGAGCACAACGAGAAACCAGAAGGCTTCAAAGCCCGTAGGTGATATGTAGATGAGTTTTTACAGCCTTAGCTTCAAATCATCACTTTTGAATTAGGGCGTTAATCATCTTCGTCGGGATCATTGGGATCTGAATCTAATGCATAACTGATTTGATCGTAGCTAAAGCCTTGGCCCATTAAAAAACGCACACGTTTAGCCTTTTCCTTTGCAATAAGTTCCCGAGCTTTAGAGCCCTTCACTTCTGTCACGCGGGGAACACCATATTTTTTTGTAGCTTTGTCTTTTGCTAGCTCAAACCAATCACAATCACAATTGACCAAAGCGGTTTCAATACAATCTTTAGATAAGCCTTTCTGTGCTATTGCTTGGCGGATACGTATTGCACCATGGCCTCGGCTGATGTGGCTACGCACCAACAACTCTGCATAACGCGCATCATTAATAAAACCAGAGGATTCGCAAGCATCAAGTACAGGTTCTATATCGTTAAGTTCGAAACCTTTATCGAGCAATTTATCACGAATTTGTTGGCGGGAATAATCGCGGCGCGCTAGCAGCGCTACCGCGATTTGGTATGCGGACTGACTCAGAATATTTCGCCTGTCTCTAAGTCAATATTACCTTCTGTGCTTTCATCATCGGATGCAGATGATGCTAGGGCACTTGGATTACTTAACAGTAACTCACGTAACGTCTTGTCTATTTCGGCGGCAATTGCTGGGTTTTCAGTCAGATATTTACCCGCATTTGCACGACCTTGGCCAATTTTATCACCTTTATAGCTGTACCAAGCACCGGCTTTCTCGATCAGCTTATGGGCTACACCTAAGTCGACTAACTCACCTGTTCGGTTAATACCTTGGCCGTAAAGGATTTGGAACTCAGCTTGCTTAAATGGAGCCGCAACTTTGTTTTTCACCACTTTAACGCGAGTTTCGTTACCGACAACTTCATCGCCGTCTTTAATGGCACCTGTGCGGCGAATATCCAAACGAACAGAAGCATAGAACTTCAGTGCGTTACCACCCGTTGTCGTTTCTGGGTTACCAAACATGACACCAATCTTCATCCGAATTTGGTTGATAAAGATAAGTAACGTGTTGGATTGTTTCAAGTTACCCGCCAATTTACGCATGGCTTGGCTCATCATACGCGCCGCTAGGCCCATGTGAGAATCACCAATTTCGCCTTCGATTTCAGCTTTAGGCGTTAATGCAGCCACGGAGTCGACTACGATAACGTCAACAGCGCCTGAGCGAGTTAAAGCATCACAAATCTCAAGCGCTTGCTCGCCAGTATCCGGTTGTGAACACAGCAGGTTATCAATATCTACGCCCAATTTTTTAGCATAGATTGGGTCTAACGCATGTTCTGCATCGATAAAAGCACAGGTTTTACCTTCACGCTGCGCAGCGGCAATCACTTCTAAAGTCAGTGTCGTTTTACCAGATGATTCAGGACCATAGATCTCAACAATACGCCCCATTGGCAAGCCACCAGCACCTAAAGCGACATCTAGAGATAACGAACCAGTAGAAATGGTTTCGACATCCATAGAGCGATCTTCGCCCAGCTTCATGATAGAACCTTTACCAAATTGCTTTTCAATCTGGCTCAATACCGCTGCGAGTGCTTTCTCTTTGTTTGGATCGACCTTCATTCCTGTTCCCTCATCTAGGCAGCATCTAGGCTGTCAAAAAGTGATATTCAATTTAGTAAAGCGGGCAATTCAAAAAGCGAGGCTTTCTGTCTTAATATGCTGACTAGTATACTGTACAATCATACAGTATCAAGACCTGCGCACGAATTATTTTTCAATGGGGTAATTTCCTTATACTTACGCACTTTTACATTAATATTGGGCAAATAAATTATCATAATAAGGGAATATCTACATTTGGTGGCTTAATTGTCAGTAAAATATTGCTAAGATTAGCGCAACTTATTTTGAGTAGGAATAGCCACAAACTTCCAAGGTTTTACGCTATATCCACACAGATTGATATCGCTTTTAGGGCAGCCACAACGGACGATAACGATTTAATGAATGTAATTGATACCGATGATTTAGAAAAACATACCCCCATGATGCGTCAATATTTGACGATGAAAGCAGAACATCACGATATGCTACTGTTTTATCGCATGGGTGACTTCTATGAACTCTTCTATGATGACGCTAAACGTGCTTCTGAGTTATTAGGCATCTCCCTGACTGCCCGCGGAAAGAGTGGCGGCGATCCAATCCCAATGGCTGGCATTCCCTATCATGCGGTTGAAGGTTATTTGGCTAAATTGGTTCAAATTGGTCAATCTGTTGCAATTTGCGAGCAGATTGGCGATCCCGCGACCGCTAAAGGTCCGGTTGAGCGTAAAGTCGTACGCATAGTAACACCCGGTACCTTAACCGATGAAGCCCTGTTACAAGAACGCCAAGACAATCTTTTAGCCGCAGTTTATCAAGGTAAAGTTGGATTTGGCTATGCGACCCTCGATGTTTCCTCTGGCCGATTTGTGATTGCAGAGCTTGATACAAGGGAATCCTTAGAAGCCGAATTACAACGTACAAATCCAGTCGAAATTCTTTACAGTGAAGATTTTGGTGAACTTGGCTTGCTAAGCCACTTCAAAGGCAAACGTCGTCGTCCCGAGTGGGAATTTGATTACGACACCAGCATCAAACTTTTACTTGCACAATTTGGCACTAAAGATCTTCATGGTTTTGGCATTAGCGATGCGCGTCTATCACTGCAAGCCGCTGGTTGCTTAATGCAGTATGTTAAAGATACACAACGTACTGCCCTACCCCATATCAATGCCATAATTCGCTTTAATCAAGCGGATAGTATAGTACTTGATGCCGCAACCCGCCGTAACTTGGAACTCACCCAAAATCTAGCGGGTGGCCGTAATAATACCTTAGCAGCCGTATTAGATAATACTGCGACAGCAATGGGAAGCCGTATGCTGCAGCGCTGGATCCATCAACCATTACGGGATCCTAATCAAATTATCGCCCGCCAAACGGCTGTGAATGAATTACTTAAGACAGGCACACATGAACCACTCCATGAACAGCTTAAGGCACTGGGTGACATTGAGCGTATTATGGCAAGGCTTGCGCTGCGTACTGCTCGACCACGGGATTTTGCCCGACTACGCCAAGCATTAAACCTATTGCCTCAATTGCAGCAATCATTAGCACAGTTAAGCGCCCCCCATACAGTGAAACTAGGCCAACTCTTAGGCGAGTTTCCAGAAGAGCAACAACTGCTTGAGCGCGCCATTGTTGATAATCCCCCTATGCTTATTCGTGATGGTGGCGTGATCCGCGAAGGCTACAATAATGAACTTGATGAATGGCGCGGTCTGAGTGAGGGGGCCAGCGACTATTTGGTTCAACTTGAAGCAAGGGAAAAAGAACGTACTGGCATCAATACACTTAAAGTCGGCTATAACCGCGTACATGGTTATTATATTGAAGTCAGCCGCTTGCAATCTTCACAAGTACCGCTCAATTATCAACGACGCCAAACGCTTAAAAATATGGAGCGTTATATCACGCCCGAACTTAAAGAGTACGAAGAAAAAGTGCTCTCAAGCCAAGGTAAAGCGCTGGCCCTTGAAAAACAGCTATGGGAACAGCTTTTCGATCTTATTCTGCCCAAACTACATGAGTTACAAGCTTTTGCTAGAGCGGCTGCTGAACTCGATGTATTAAGTAATTTTGCCGAACGCGCTGAAACTTTAGGATATATCTGTCCTCAGCTAAGCCAGGATATCGGCGTCCAGATTGATGCAGGCAGACATCCCGTCGTTGAACGTGTCAGTCAAACACCCTTTATCGCCAATCCAGTCACCTTGCACAATCAAAGACGCATGTTGATAGTGACAGGACCCAATATGGGGGGTAAGTCGACTTATATGCGCCAAGTCGCCTTAATCACGCTTATGGCTCATATTGGCTGTTTTGTACCGGCAGAGCGGGCTGTGATAGGGCCTATTGATCGCATATTTACTCGTATTGGTGCATCGGACGATTTAGCTTCAGGCCGTTCAACCTTTATGGTCGAAATGACTGAGACTGCCAATATCCTCCATAATGCAACGGCTCAAAGTCTGGTATTAATGGATGAAATTGGCCGCGGTACATCGACCTACGATGGCTTATCTCTAGCTTGGTCTGCTGCAGAGTATCTCGCCCAACAAATCGGTGCTATGACGTTATTTGCCACCCACTATTTTGAGCTAACCCAACTGCCGGATCTGATGGCTGGTGTCTATAACGTCCATTTAGACGCGATAGAACATGAGGATACCATCGCCTTTATGCATGCGGTACAAGAAGGCGCCGCCAGTAAAAGCTACGGCTTACAGGTTGCAGCACTCGCGGGCGTACCAGCGAAAGTCATTAAGGCAGCCAAACACAAGTTGCAGCAATTAGAAAGTCGCGATCATCAGCTTGAGGGCACAAAAACACCCATTCAAACCCTACTCGCCCTACCTGAGCCGGCTGAGAATCCCGCTCTAACTAAGTTACAAGCAATAAATCCCGATAATTTAACGCCTAAACAAGCACTTGATTTACTCTACGAATTAAAGCGCTTGAGCTAATCAATTAAATTTAAAAAACAAAACGCCCACTATTGTGGGCGTTTTTAATAGGGACTTAAATTGCTTGATCATTACCGTCTTACTTTGCCCAATAACATTAATTTCTAAACAACGCTTCAACAGATAGGCCTTGTGAACCGAGTAAATCACGCAGACGTTTTAAGGCTTCAACTTGAATTTGACGAACACGCTCACGGGTTAACCCTATCTCGGCCCCGACATCTTCCAATGTCGATGGCTCATAGCCTAATAATCCAAAACGACGAGCTAATACCTCTCTTTGTTTAGTATTTAACTCATTGAGCCATTTCACTACCGAGTTTGAGATATCTTCATCCTGTACCTTATAGTCAGGGCCTACACTGTCATCATCAGCCAATATATCGATCAGCGCTTTGTCATTATCGCCCCCCAAAGGCGTATCGACTGAGGTAATCTTTTCATTCAACTTCAACATACGGCTGACATCTGCACTAGGGACTTGCAATTTTTCAGCAATTTCTTCAGCTGTCGGTTCGTGATCTAATTTTTGCGCTAATTCCCGAGCGGTTCTTAAATATACGTTCAACTCTTTAACAACATGAATCGGTAAACGAATGGTGCGAGTTTGATTCATAATTGCACGTTCAATCGTTTGACGAATCCACCAAGTTGCATAGGTTGAGAAACGAAAACCTCTTTCGGGATCAAATTTTTCTACCGCGCGGATAAGTCCTAAGTTCCCTTCTTCGATTAAATCTAAGAGTGCTAATCCTCGGTTGTTATAACGACGTGCAATCTTAACAACAAGTCTAAGATTACTTTCAATCATGCGATTACGGGATTTTTCACAGCCTTTTAAGGCTTTACGAGAAAAGTAAACTTCTTCTTCTGCGCTAAGCAGGGGGGAAAACCCTATTTCACCTAAATAGAGTTGCGTGGCATCAAGATTTTTTTGCAGGTCATCTTGAACCTGTTGTTCTAGTCCAAGTTCTTGAACTAAATCTGTAGCAATATCCTCTTTTTCGAGATCAAACTCTGCGGTTTCAACGGAAAAATCGACTAATTCTTCTGCGACAGTGCTATTTATACGGCTCATGATCAAATCTCCTAAACCTAATTAAACTGCTTGAACTATTGCAATTTCCTATCCTCCATTTGCCAACAAGGCCCTAAGCAATCATTGCTTAGGCAAATAATTAAGTGGGTTAACAGATTGACCATGATAACGAATTTCAAATCGTAACATTACTTGATCGGTTCCTGTACTACCCATTTTAGCAACAGTTTGTCCAGCGAGGACATGTTGCTTTTCTTCAACTAAGATCTGATCCGTATGAGCATAAGCACTAAGGTAATCTTCACTGTGTTTAATAATGACTAAATTACCATACCCCCTAAGAGCACTACCTGCATATACCACCCTCCCGTCTGCTGCGGCTTTGATGATATCTCCCCTTTGACCTGCGATCTTAATGCCTTTATTCCCCTGCTCATTAGCAGAGTAAGTCCCAACTAATTTACCTCTTACAGGCCATTGCCACTGGCTCACACTGTTAGGCAGTGTCGAAGTAGGAGCAACGATTGAAGGGTTAATATTTTGTTGGCCACTTGTTGCAGAATACGCAGACTTAGCTTTCTGATCAAGTGTTTTTTTCTGTGAAGCACTTATTTGCAAATTATTATTATTTGATTGTTTTTCCTGAGAATTATTTGATTTTTGACTTTTCAAAGCAGAAGAATATCCACCTAAAGTCTTAGTGTTGGACTGATTAACAATCCGAGGCTGTGTTAAATACAAGATCTGCCCAGGGTAAATGGTGTAGGACTTATCTAATTGATTAATTTTAGCTATTTCAACAAAATCCTTCCCTGCCGCCCATGAAATAGAATAAAGCGTATCGCCTTTTTTTACTTTATAAGAATCGGATTTAAGATGGCCTTTACTGTGTTTTGAGAGGTGGGGAGAAAGACTTTCGACAGGCGCAGGGTGGCTCGCCTGAAAGCTACAGCCTGCAAGCATAAACAATAAGCTGAGGTTTAAAAGTAAACCCGCATTCAACAATAAAAACTCCTCTACTAAGTTGCATTACTGTTTATGATGAGAAACACACTTCCTCTAAACATCACTAACAAGTGATGAAGTTGCAATCCAATTTATGCTAATTCACCATTAACTAATGGCACAAATTTTACCGTTTCAATATTTTCTGAACTAAAACGCTCGCGATGACGGGTGATCCGCATCAATTGCTGTGTGTTCTCTCCCACTGGTAACACTAACACCCCGCCATCGACCAGTTGGGATAAAAGTGCCTCGGGTACTGTCGCTGCGGCAGCGGTCACCATAATGGCATCAAACGGGCTACGGTTAGACCATCCTTGCCAGCCATCGCCATATTTGAATGACACATTATGTAGATCGAGCCGTTTTAATCTTTGCCGAGCTTGAATTTGTAAGCCTTTAATACGCTCTATCGTACAAAGCTCTGGCACTAACTGGGCTAATATGGCGGCTTGATAACCCGACCCCGTTCCGACTTCTAGCACCTTTTTTGGCATATTACTGAGTAATAGTTCGGTCATTCTGGCAACGATATAAGGCTGAGAAATCGTTTGACCTTGACCAATTGGCAAGGCGGTATTTTCGTAGGCTTTATGGGCTAACGCATTATCGAGAAACATTTCACGCGGGGTTTGCGATATCGCCTTTAACACGGCTTGATTACGGATCCCCGCATCAGAAAGCTTTTTAGCGAGATTCACCGCCGATGTTAAGGCAACTCGAGTCATATTTTATCTACCCAATTCTGCAATACCGATAATTGTCTGTAGGCTGTGAGATCAACTGTCAAAGGGGTAATTGACACATACCCATTGGCAACTGCATGAAAATCTGTCCCTTCGGTAGCATCTTGTTCAAGACCTGGTGGGCCGAGCCAAAAAATCTCTCGCCCCGCAGGATCTTTTGTCCGCACTATGCCTTCAGCTTTATGCCTTGCGCCAAGCCGAGTCACTCTAATGCCTTTAATCTCATCAAGCGGTAAATCTGGTACATTGATATTTAAAATTTGATCGCTCGCTAATGGGTGTAATAAAAGTCCCTGCACGATGCGCCGTGCATAAACAGCCGCAGATTGATAATGCTTAAACTCTCGGCCATTGAGAGAAATAGCCACTGCTGGAAAGCCTAAAAATCGCCCTTCCATTGCCGCAGCGACAGTCCCAGAATACAAGGTATCATCACCCATATTTGCACCGGCATTAATGCCAGAAACGACCATATCGGGTTCACCATCACAGAGTTCGCGGATAGCTAAGTGAACACAATCTGTCGGCGTACCATGTACAGAAATATAACCATTATCTAACCTATTAATTCTTAATGGATTAGTCAAGGTTAGTGAATTACTGGCTCCCGAACAATTACGATCTGGCGCGACTGTCATCACGTTGGCTATTTCAACGAGTGCTTCTGTTAAGGCTTTGATGCCAGATGCATTGACACCATCATCATTACTAACAAGAATGCGGATCATGATGCAGCGTCATCACTACCGTTAACAGCGTTAGCCTCTGACGTAACTGTTGCTTGCCACTGCTGCTCTTTTACATCCTGATAATCAACCAGTTCCCTAAGTAGAGATGTCGCAAAGCTACCCGCGGGTAAAATAAACTCTAACACTAAACTATCTTCTGTTATTTCGTATTTAAGCCCTTGAGGCTCAAGCAGTAATGGACGACGTTCCTGCTCCAATCCTGCATGTTCCAAACCATAGCAGTCATCGCTAAGCTCACTCATCGCTAAGGTTTCCATCGCCGCGGCTTCGCCTTGAGGCAACATCATGCCACGACCCCACAAAGGTGCTGATAGTTGAATATCTTTTTCAATCAGACGTTTCAACACCACCAGATCCCATTCGGGTGTCACGAAGAAACTTTTGCTACCCGCCAACATCACACAATCACCCGCTAAAGGTTTAGTACCATGGTTGGCTAAGCGGTATGACACGACGGTATTAAACAAGTTTGAGCGCACAGCAGATAAATACATGCTGCGTTTGTTTCTGTCTTTCACTTTTTTACCCGCCAACATTTGGCGTCCCATGACGAGATTTTTACCATCATGGCCAAAACGCTGCTCACCAAAATAATTGGGGACACCGATTTGACTCACTTTCTCAATCCGGCTAATGATATCTTCAGCGTGAGTGACATTACGCAAAGTCAAAATAAAGCGATTACCCAGTAGTGCACCGATGCGTAATTTTTTGCTATGGCGACTACTAGAGAGAAGCGTTAATCGTTCACTGTTAAGTTCTGCCCAAGCGGGAGTTTCTTTACCCGGAATGCGTACACCAAACCATTGTTCAGTAATGGCATTTTTATCTTTCTGGCCCGCATAGGTCACTTCCTTTGGATGCACCTTTGCAAACTTGGCAATCATTTCTGCCACTTGAACCGTATTCAGCCCGTCTTTACGGATATGTAAGAGATGATGTTCCCCTTCTCCTGTTGGGCTAAAGGGCAAAATCTCTTTCACGATAAAATCGCTATTTTGAGTACGTAAATCGGCAGTGCCGAGTGGTTTGCCATATAAGTAATGCAGTTCGCTCATGGGACTTATCTATCTCGTTAATTAATCTTGTTTACGGCTCATCAACACAACTGCTTCTACCGCAATGCCTTCTTTACGTCCTGTAAACCCTAACTTTTCAGTAGTGGTGGCTTTGACGTTAATATCATCCAATTCGGCCATTAAATCGGTGGCAAGCACTTGGCGCATAGCTTCAATATGGGGTGCAATTTTGGGCGCTTGGGCAATAATAGTGACATCAACATTACCTAGTTCAAAACCCCTTTGCTTTGCCAAATCATAGCAATGACGCAATAATACGCGGCTATCAGCGCCTTTATAGGCGGTATCCGTATCGGGAAAATGTTTGCCTATATCTCCGAGAGCCATCGCTCCCAGAATGGCATCAGACACTGCATGCAACACCACATCACCATCGGAATGTGCGACGAGCCCAGTCTCATAGGGTACTTCAACACCACACAATATTAAGGGCCGAACTTCGCCAAATTTGTGAACATCGAAACCATGACCGATACGGATTTTCATTTATTATTTCCTAACTTACTTTAGTAACATGCTAGATAAACTATTTTGCAACGCGCATTAAAAAGAGTTCAGCCAGCTCCAGATCA
This sequence comes from Shewanella sp. JNE2, assembly GCF_023159115.1. Classification (NCBI taxonomy): domain Bacteria; kingdom Pseudomonadati; phylum Pseudomonadota; class Gammaproteobacteria; order Alteromonadales; family Shewanellaceae; genus Shewanella; species Shewanella sp. JNE2. The sequence goes on from NZ_CP096169.1 coordinate 3,229,015, forward strand.
TCGGGATGTGTGACTTTGATATTGTCGGCACGGCCAGAAACCAGCCCCGGCGATATCCCTGCCCATTCCATGGCAGAGGCTTCATCCGTAACCGTTACACCAGCTAGGATTGCCGCTTGAAGATGCATTTTCAACTCAGATGTTGGAAATAATTGCGGCGTCAACGCATGCCATAAATTATCGCGGCAAACAGTTGCACTTATTTCCCCTTTTTGATTAGCACGCTTCATCGTATCACGCACTGGCATTGCCAATATCGCCCCATGGGGGAAATCGGCACGTGACACAAGTAATTTATCGATATCAACCAAGGTTAAACAGGGCCTTGCTGCGTCATGTACCAAGGCCCAACTATCTTCAGGCGCTTTCATCAACGCCGCCAACACTGAATCAGCACGCTCACCGCCACCAAGCACTGTGATAAGTTTTGGATGTTGCGCTTGTGGTAATGCGTAAAAAAATGAGTCATTAGGATGTAGTGCAATAATCACTTGGGTGATTTGTTGATGCGACAATAGTGTATCTAACGTATGGGCAAGAATACTTTGACCTAATACCTCAAGATATTGCTTGGGTTTATCGGCCCCCATGCGGCTACCAATTCCTGCTGCGGGCACGATCGCGACAACGCTTTGGGGATCTGGATTTGCTTTTATCATCATTTGCGGCTGATGTTCTAAATGGGGTCTTTCTTCTAATGCGATATCCATACGCATTCACTCCGTCACTGAGAAGGACTCGATACTGAGCGTTCACCACCCACCACACGGTAGAAAGTTTCACCTTCTTTTACCATACCGAGCTCGTTACGCGCGCGTTCTTCAATGGCCTCAGTACCGCTTTTAAGGTCGATAATTTCTTCTTTCAGCACTTGGTTACGCTCATTGAGCTTATCGTTACCTTCTTGCTGAACCGCAATATGTTTTTGCAAGACAAAGTATTCGGGCAGACTGTTGCTTCCCGACCATAGCCGATATTGCAATAAACCGAGTAGCACTATGAGTGCAATGACAAAAAATTTCATGGAGGAATTAGCGTCAGTATCTTGGATTAATAAAATATACCGCAGATAGTACAACAAAAAAGGCCACCAAGTGGTGGCCTTTTTGCATCAAACGTTAAATTACGCCTGACCTTTGATCTCTTTCAAACCACGGTATGGGGCTTTTTCACCTAATTGCTCTTCGATGCGCAGCAATTGGTTGTATTTAGCCACACGGTCAGAACGACACAGTGAGCCCGTTTTGATTTGACCTGCCGCTGTACCCACAGCTAAATCGGCGATGGTCGCGTCTTCAGTTTCACCACTACGGTGTGAAATCACTGCGGTATAACCTGCTTCTTTCGCCATACGAATGGCCGCTAAAGTCTCTGTCAATGAACCAATTTGGTTAAACTTGATAAGGATTGAGTTAGCAATGCCGTTTTCGATTCCGCGGGTTAAGATTTTAGTGTTGGTTACGAATAAATCGTCGCCCACTAATTGGATCTTGTCGCCCATAATTTGAGTTTGGTAAGCCCAACCATCCCAATCTGATTCGTCTAAGCCGTCTTCGATAGACACGATTGGATATTGATCTGCCAATGATTTTAAGAAATCAGAGAAACCGTTCGAGTCAAAGACTTTACCTTCGCCCGCTAAATCGTATTTACCATCTTTATAGAATTCAGAGGCGGCGCAGTCTAGTGCCAGAGTCACATCGGTACCTAACTTGTAGCCCGCCAGTTCAACCGCTTCTTTAATCACAGCTAACGCATCAGCGTTTGACGCTAAGTTAGGTGCAAAACCACCTTCGTCACCCACAGAAGTGCTTAGGCCTTTGTCGTGTAATACTTTTTTTAACGTATGGAAAATTTCAGCGCCCATGCGCAGTGCTTCACGGAAGGTTTTTGCGCCAACAGGTTGCACCATGAATTCTTGGATATCAACGTTGTTATCCGCGTGCTCGCCACCGTTTAAGATGTTCATCATAGGCACAGGCATAGAATATTGGCCAGGAGTGCCGTTTAATTCAGCGATATGCGCGTATAAAGGAATACCTTTAGATGCTGCGGCTGCTTTGGCTGCCGCTAAAGACACAGCCAGAATCGCGTTTGCGCCTAACTTGTCTTTGTTTTCAGTGCCGTCTAAGTCGATCATGATTTGATCAAGCTCAGCTTGTGCAGTGGCATCTTTGCCTAGTAACGCAGTGCGGATGACACCGTTGACGTTGGCAACGGCGGTTAACACGCCCTTGCCTAAATAACGGCTCTTATCGCCATCACGTAATTCTAACGCTTCGCGGCTACCGGTTGATGCGCCAGATGGCGCTGCCGCCATACCCACAAAACCACCTTCTAAATGCACTTCGGCTTCAACAGTTGGGTTACCACGAGAATCCATAATCTCGCGACCAATCACGTTAATAATCTTAGCCATATTACCCTCGATTTAAGTTTAAAAATAAAAGAAAAAACCAATACCTATGGGAATAAACAGATGAAAATATCGGCAAAAACGTCGTTTATTGTTCCATCTATCGGTGTGTCATTTATACACATGGGTACGAGTTCTTTTCATATCAAAGCGGCTTGAGTGTAACAAAAGGCCAGTCCCACTGTCGCGGTTCTGGCCTTAAATATTGTTACTTCAGATCACGTTTTTGGTGTGCGCTCGCTGCGGCAATAAAGCCTTCGAACAATGGGTGACCATCGCGTGGCGTTGAGGTGAACTCAGGGTGGAATTGACCCGCAACAAACCATGGGTGATCTTTTAATTCGATCATTTCTACCAGCTTGCGATCGGAAGATAAACCACTGAACACCATGCCAGCTTGCTCTAAGCGTTCTCTGTACTTGTTGTTCACTTCGTAACGGTGACGATGGCGTTCGATACAGCTATTGCCTTTGTAGGCTTGTGCCGCTTTAGAGCCTTCAAGTAAATGGCACAATTGTGCGCCTAAACGCATAGTGCCACCTAAGTCAGACGCCTCATGGCGTTGCTCAACATTACCTTCCTCATCAACCCATTCAGTGATTAAACCTACTACTGGGAATGGCGTTTCTTTATTGAATTCAGTTGAATGAGCATCAATCATACCAGCAACATTACGGGCAAACTCAATCAGAGCAACTTGCATACCTAAACAAATACCGAAATAAGGTAGTTTGTTTTCACGGGCAAATTTTGCCGCCAGTATCTTACCTTCAACACCACGCTCGCCGAAGCCACCTGGTACTAAGATACCGTCTAAGCCCTGTAGGACTTCATCGCCTTTAGCTTCTACGGTTTGTGAATCAATATACTTGATGGTCACAGATACGCGGTTTTTAAGGCCTGCGTGTTTTAATGCTTCGTTGACTGACTTATAGGCATCTGGCAGCTCAATGTATTTACCCACCATACCAATCACGACTTCGCCGTTTGGATTAGCTTCTTGGTAAATCACATTTTCCCACTCAGATAAGTCAGCTTCACGGCATTCTAAACCGAAACGCTTAACCACTAAGTCATCCAAACCTTGTGAACGCAACAGTGCTGGGATTTTATAAATACTATCAACATCTTTTAATGAAATAACCGCACGCTCTTCAACATTACAGAATAGCGAAATCTTCGCGCGCTCGTTTGCTGGAATTGCGCGATCGCCACGGCAAATCAACACATCGGGTGCAATACCAATAGAACGCAACTCTTTTACTGAGTGTTGAGTTGGCTTAGTTTTCACTTCGCCAGCCGCACCTAAGAAAGGCACTAAGGTTAAATGCATGAACAGAGTACGATCGCGACCAAGCTCAACGCCGAGCTGACGGATAGACTCAAGGAACGGCAAGGACTCGATATCACCCACAGTACCGCCGATTTCGACGATAGCCACATCATGGCCTTCGCCACCTGCTAATACTTTTTCTTTAATCGCATTAGTGATATGTGGAATAACCTGAATGGTTGCGCCCAAATAATCGCCACGACGTTCTTTACGTAGTACTTCTTCGTAAATACGACCAGTAGTGAAGTTGTTACGACGATTCATCTTAGTACGGATAAAACGCTCGTAGTGACCCAAGTCGAGATCTGTTTCTGCACCGTCTTCAGTAACAAATACTTCGCCATGTTGGGTTGGGCTCATGGTACCCGGATCAACGTTAATGTAAGGGTCCAGTTTCATGATGGTTACATTGAGACCGCGGGCCTCTAAAATTGCAGCTAATGATGCTGCTGCAATGCCTTTACCTAGTGATGAAACAACGCCACCAGTAACGAAGATATACCTTGTAGTCATGCTGAACCTGAGAAAATGAGTTTGAAAATACGTGCTTGTAAGAAAGCACTAGGACGGGGCAGTAGTATACCAAAGGCGGCGCGATTCGACAAACACCAATCGGGATAATTTGCCGTTTATCTCGTCTCCATCGCTTTTACTCGGTCCCAATAGACATCGAGCTCCATTAATGTGTGCTCTTCCATGCTTTTACCGCTGTCACTGGCCAACTGTTCAACGCCGCGAAAACGGCGTTCAAATTTAAGATTGGCTTGGCGCAACGCTTGTTCAGGATCGACCTTAAGATGTCGAGCTAAATTCACTACGGCAAACAGCAAATCGCCCATTTCGGACTGCACTTTAGCTTGGTCTTGCTCTGGTTGCTTCACCTCATGCAAGACTTCATCGATTTCTTCATGGATTTTAGCGACCACGGGCTCAAGCTCGGCCCAATCAAACCCGACTCGCGCCACCCTTTGCTGAATTTTGATTGAACGTGACAGCGCGGGTTGTGAGCGAGGAATATTGTCTAGCGCTGAAACAATAATATCGGCTTGGGTTTCACCCGCCACTTGCTGTGCCTTTTGTTCACGTTCACTCGCCTTAATCGCCTCCCAATTGGCTTTCATCGCTTTGGCGCTATCGCCAATTTGTACATTTTGCTCACCAAACACATGGGGATGACGACGGGTTAACTTGTCGCTGATTTTCTCAATCACGCTCGAAAAATCAAATAACCCCTGCTCTTTGCCGAGCTGACAATAGAATACGATTTGAAATAACAAATCCCCGAGTTCATCGGGTAACTCATCCCAGGCTAAACGTTCTATGGTATCGGCAACTTCATAGGCCTCCTCTAAGGTAAAAGGCACTATGGTTTGAAAGGTTTGCGCTTTATCCCAAGGACAGCCCGTGTGCGGATCACGCAGTTTTTCCATTATCTTAAGTAGCGGCTCTACATCTGTTATAGACAGTTCCGTTGTAGATGGTTCCGTTGTAGAAATTTCAGTGATAGAAGGTTCAGTAGAAAATGAGGTTAATGGCGCCGTGTGGGAAGTCATGCTGATGTCCTTTAAAGATAAATGTTAAAACAGGCTAATACTCAGGAAGAACAAAAAGAATACGCCTCAGCAGTGCTTATTAGCGAAAGGCTATAATAAAGCGATGATGATAAGCTAGGTAAAATAAAAGCGCTATTTTGATGCTGAGATCAGATTTTAGTGCCGTATTTCAACTAAGACTTATTTTAACGAAAGAGCGTTCGCTCCATTTCGTAATTCACTCATCTCGTGAGCAATAAATTGACAAGCTTCCTCCCCTGCAAATTCTCATCTATGTCCTGCATACAAGTATTTAGCGCAAGCCATCTTAAATGATAAGATACGCAGCAATATTTCAATGAAGCTAAAACTCACCGAGTGAAGACCTGACAATTTCGGCCAAACTATTACATGTGATGAATACACATGAGGAGCGCCGCGTGATGAATGCGGTTATTCGATCTATTTATTTGATTATACTAGGCGTTTCTCTATTCTATCGTCCTATATTAGGGCGTACGCCTCTATAGATTTCAGCATTACTGGAGACAAAACTCATGACAAACGTGAATGTGGATGTCACGCCGTTAACGACTAAGCCATCACAAGATGGTTTTTATATGCCCGCCGAATGGGCTGCGCAGCAAGCTGTGTGGATGATTTGGCCCTATCGTCCCGATAACTGGCGTGCTGCGGGTGCGTATGCTCAGGCGACTTTTGCTAAGGTGGCCGATGCCATTGGCGCGGCAACTCCAGTGTATATGGGTGTCCCTAAAGCCTTTTTAGCCGAAGCTAAAGCGGTAATGCCATCCCACGTTACCTTGGTTGAAATGGACAGTAACGATTGCTGGGCTCGTGACACTGGGCCAACAGTAGTTGTAAATGCTCATGGCGAATGCCGTGGTGTTGACTGGGGTTTTAATGCTTGGGGTGGTCACAACGGTGGTCTGTATTTCCCATGGGATAAGGACGAGCAAGTCGCGCAGCAAATGCTTGCACAGCATGGTTTTGCCCGTTACAGCGCGCCGCTGATCCTCGAAGGAGGCTCCATCCATGTCGATGGTGAAGGCACCTGTATGACGAGTGCAGAATGTTTGCTCAATGCCAACCGTAACCCTGAACTGACAAAGGAACAGATTGAAGACTTACTGCGTGACTATTTGAATGTTAAGCAGTTTATCTGGTTGCAAGATGGCGTGTATATGGATGAGACCGATGGCCATATCGATAATATGTGCTGTTTTGCCCGTCCTGGTGAAGTCATTCTGCACTGGACTGATGATGAGACCGATCCACAATATCCACGTTCAAAAGCCGCGCTCGAAGTGCTGCAAAATACCGTGGATGCCAAAGGCCGTAAGTTAAAAATCCATCTGTTGCCACAACCGGGGCCGCTGTATTGCACCGAAGAAGAATCAAAAGGCGTGACCGAAGGCACTGGCGTGCCACGCACGGCGGGTGAGCGTTTAGCAGGTTCTTATGTGAACTTTTTAATCACCAATCATCGCATTGTGTTCCCGCTGCTTGATCCTGCAACCGATGATATCGCCGCCCAAAAACTGCAGGAAATCTTCCCAGAGCATGAGATTGTGGGTGTGCCAGCCCGTGAGATTTTATTAGGTGGCGGCAATATCCATTGTATTACTCAGCAAATCCCGTCTGGAAAGTAACCCAAGGAGAACAGCATGACGATTAATGTCACTGTTATTACACCACAATTGGCTTTCAGCGGGAGGGCGTAAGATGTTTGAAGTCACTGAAGTTTCTATTGCCGAGTTGCGTGCAGCGCTCGAATCTGGCCGTACGACTGCTGTTGAGTTGGTGAAATCGTTTCTCGCGCGGGTTGAGGCCTATGACGGCCCTGCGACAAAGACTAAGCTCAATGCGTTAGTGGTGCCCAATCCCGATGCGCTTAAAGAAGCAGAAGCTTCCGATGCTCGCCGCGCCCGTGGTGAAACCTTAAGCCCACTTGAGGGTATTCCTTACACCGCCAAGGATAGCTATTTGGTGAAGGGACTGACGGCGGCGTCTGGCAGCCCAGCCTTTAAAGATTTAGTGGCCCAGTACGATGCCTTTGCCGTTGAGCGCCTACGCGCCGCGGGTGCCATTTGCTTAGGCAAAACCAATATGCCCCCCATGGCCAATGGCGGTATGCAGCGTGGTCACTATGGCCGCGCTGAAAGCCCATACAATGCTGAGTATCTTACTGCACCGTTTGCTTCGGGCTCTTCCAATGGAGCGGGCACGGGCACGGCAGCAAGTTATTCGGCTTTCGGTCTTGCAGAAGAAACGTGGTCAAGTGGCCGTGGCCCTGCGTCCAATAATGGTTTATGTGCCTATACACCGTCTCGCGGCGTGATTTCCGTGCGTGGTAACTGGCCGTTAACGCCGACTATGGATGTCGTCGTGCCTTATACCCGCACTATGGCCGATATGCTTGAAGTGCTGGATGTGATTGTGGCCGACGATCCTATCACCCGTGGCGATCTCTGGCGTCTACAACCTTGGGTCCAAATCCCTAAAGCATCGACAGTTCGCCCAGAATCTTATCTGGCGCTGGCCGCTAGCGCCGATACGCTCAAAGGTAAGCGTTTTGGTGTGCCGCGCATGTACATCAATAAAGATGAATTGGCGGGCACCAGCGAAAATCCGGGCATTGGCGGCCCAACGGGTCAACGTATTCATACCCGTGCTTCGGTCATCGAACTGTGGGAAGCGGCGCGTAGAGCCATAGAAGCCGCTGGCGCCGAAGTGATTGAAGTCGATTTTCCGCTGGTTTCCAATTGTGAAGGTGACCGCCCAGGTGCGCCGACAGTGTTTAACCGCGGTATCGTCACGCCTCAATTCCTCCATGATGAATTATGGGAACTCTCAGGTTGGGCGTTCGATGAATTCCTGCGTGCTAACAATGACCCTAAACTCAACAAGCTTGAAAATGTTAACGGCTATCTGATTTTCCCACACGACTTAGGCACCCTGCCTAACCGTGAAGGTGACTTAGCGGCAGGCATGGAAGAGTACGTCAACATGGCTAAGCGTGGTCTTAAATCCTATGACCAGATCGACAGCATTCCCGATGGTCTGCGTGGCTTAGAGAAGACGCGTAAGCTCGATCTCGAAGACTGGATGGACAATCTTAAGCTTGATGCCGTGCTGTTCCCAACCGTGGCAGATGTCGGCCCTGCCGATGCCGATGTGAATCCGGCTTCAGCCGATATCGCTTGGAGCAACGGAGTTTGGGTGGCAAACGGAAACCTTGCGATTCGTCACTTAGGCGTACCGACTGTGACTGTGCCTATGGGCGTGATGGCCGATATTGGCATGCCAGTAGGTTTGACCTTTGCAGGCCGCGCCTATGATGACAACAACCTGCTTAAATTTGCAGGTGCATTTGAGTCAACAGGTGACAGGCGTATGATCCCGCCACGCACGCCAAAACTGAGTCAATAAGCGTTAAACTGACAAATATAGACTTAGCTTAGTCTTAGGGAATTTATCTTCTTAGAGATTTAGCCCCTTGTAACGGCAAAGTGTAGAGTCAGAAAAACGGGATGGGTCTTAATATGCCAATCCCGTTTTTTTATTCTAACAGCCAGATACGATATTTTGCCATTCGCTGCTGTGGGAGAGTCATATAGTCTTATACAAAATAATTAAGAATCACACTCAATGGCAGTGATTTCATCAATACGGCTGCCTTTGCTAAAACGTTTTTGCCCCTAAGCAAGATGACTTTGTGGTCAGGTGTTCTGGATTAATTGTCACTGTTTCCCCAGTGACACGCCGTCTATTTCTTTCAAAAGAAGTATCCATATAGGCTCGACGGCGACATCCATGTCGCCAACGGTCACTGGTGCAACAATGCCAATCTTGACTATCCCTCTAGCTGTTCGTTCAGCTAAAAAGCTATTGCCCCAAAGTGTGTTTCGTAGTTTGAATGCTTTAATCAAAATCAAAGTCGTGGGGCTTCACCCCACACCCGACCAAGGAGGACTGCTCGTCCTATCCTCCTTGGATGCTCCAAGACGCCCCCAACGGAGTTGAAAGCCCCTTGTGCTCATTGACAAATTTGCTATTGCTTCCGAAGGATGCGTCCTTGCACCTGCGAAAGCTAGCTCGCCATCCATGGCGAGACTCACGCAATTTGTCTATTCGCCCTGCGGCAACTCCGAGGGGAGGTCTATTTCTTGGAGTTTTGAGTCGTTAGATAGCGATTCATCAGCAAAAAATAAGCGCGAAATTTGCGCATATAGGCGCAAAAAATATTGCTCAAGTGGAGCGTGTTCTTGAAGGGAAAACGTATTCAAGGGTCGAATAGCATGTGATATTATCGAAGCAAAGAATCAGCTAACAATGCCGTCAACTCGGATGCATTTTTCGTTCGCTGCGCTCACTACCTATGTTCCGGTTACGGCTAGCGTTAGCCCATAGAAATTTTAATTCGAAATTCACTAATTCGAGCTAAAAGTCTAACTCGGAATTGTCCAAAAACAAGTCGCATATCTACTTTAAAACAAACAGGCTACACCGATGTTAAACTGGTGAGCCATGGTGATTAGCGAGACGACCATCCGCCCCATGGACGGGGCGGTCGAGCATCCACGGATGGACTCGCTGCGTGTCGGTGAGCGAATGCCATGGCTCATCATAAGCCAGCACTTAAAGAATTAAATGACAAAGTTTGATCCTCAGCAGTGCTATCCTGAAATTCTTAAAGTGCTTCTGTCCAAAAGCGTGCTGCGTAAGGCTTTTAAATCCACAGGTTACGCTGATACTTGAAAGGTGAGCCATGGTGATTTGCGAGACGGCCGTCCGCCCCATGGACGGGGCGGTCGAGCATCCAAGGACGGACTTGCTGCGCGTCGGGGAGCAAATGCCATGGCAAACCATGGTTCAGAACGATGAAGAGCCTCCCTGCTGCCCCAATCCTTTATCTCTGCTTCTAGATAGCTTCTCTATATCTTCTATATTGCTAGTGATTTCAAGGCTATTCGCTTCGAAAGGCATTACGGAACTTAAAGCCGTCTTGCCTCGATCACGCTATCGACCTGAGATAACTTAGATAAAACCCGCGATAGCCCATCGAGATTATAAAGCTCCAGTTCCAACTCAATCGCGGCGGTCTGGTTTTTAGTATCCGATGACGAACTCATGGCCAGTACATTGGATTTTTCAGCCGCCAGCACTGAGGTTAAGTCTCGCAATAAGCCACTGCGATCGTGGGCCAATACCCGCAGACGCATCCGATAACCGCCGGAGTAATTTTCGCCCCAGACCACATCGACACCGCGCTCAGGGTGAACCCGCATCAACTCTTTAACTTGTTCACAATCGGCGCGATGTACAGAAATGCCACGGCCCTTAGTGATAAAACCTAAGATCTCATCACCGGGAACTGGCTGACAACAACGGGCAATATGGTTAAGCAAGTTACCTACACCGTTGACTTCAACCTGACCACGGCCACTGGAGGTCGGCTTATGTTGGCCTTTCTTAACTAATTCTTCGACGGCATCTTCTTCTGACACTTCATCGAGTCTTAAACGGCTCTGAATATGGTTAACCACTTGATGCAGACGCACATCACCGCCGCCAATGGCCGCCAGTAAGTCATCCATGCTCGCCATATTAAAGCGCTCGACCGCGATGGCGGCGTCTTTAATTTTAAGGCTCACCCGCGCCAGTTCTGACTCGAGCATTTCTTTGCCGGCGACAATATTCTTGTCTCTGTCCTGCTGCTTGAACCAATGCTGGATTTTCGAGCGCGCCCGCGCCGTACGGATATAACCTAAGTTAGGGTTAAGCCAGTCACGCTTGGGATTAGGCTGTTTCGAAGTGATGATTTCGATTCGCTCACCCGTTTCAACTTGATAGGTGAACGGCACAATACGGCCATCGACCTTAGCACCAATACATTTATGCCCTACTTGGGAGTGAATGTAATAGGCAAAGTCGAGCACGGTTGACCCCAGTGGCAGGTCGACGACTTCACCGCTTGGGGTGAACACATAGACTCTGTCTTCAAACACTTGGCTGCGCACTTCTTCAACCAAGTTGCCACTTTCGACCACGTCTTCCTGCCATTGCAGAATTTTACGCAGCCAGTTAATTTTTTCTTCGTAACCGCTTTGCTTACCGGAATGATTGCCTTCTTTGTATTTCCAGTGCGCGGCCACACCCAGCTCTGCATCTTCATGCATGTCTTGGGTACGAATTTGAATTTCAACGGTTTTGCCCTCTGGCCCCACCACTACGGTATGGATCGATTGATACCCGTTAGGTTTAGGGTTAGCGACATAATCGTCAAATTCCCGCGGAATATGGTGCCAAAGCGTATGCACCACACCTAATGCACCATAACAATCCTGCAAACGCTCAGTCACGATACGCACCGCGCGCACATCAAATAACTCATCAAATTTGAGGTGCTTACCCTTCATCTTGCGCCAAATACTGTAGATGTGTTTCGGCCTGCCGTAGACCTTTGCGCGGATATGATCTTCATCGAGTCGTTGTTGTAATTGGCTAACAAATTTTTCGATAAAAACTTCACGATCCAGTCGTTTGCCATCTAACTGCTTAGCGATTTCTTTATAGGTATCTGGATGCAGATAGCGGAAGGAAATATCTTCTAATTCCCACTTTAACTGACCAATCCCTAAACGGTTAGCCAGCGGCGCGTAAATATCGGCAATTTCACGGGCCAGCAGCACGCGAGTTTCTTCATCGGCATTTTTCACTGCCCGTAGCAAACACACACGCTCTGCCAGTTTAATCACGACCGCGCGCACATCTTCGACCATCGCCAGCAACATGCGGCGAATATTGTCGATTTGCGGCTCGGTTGAACGACTATTAGGATTGATTTTCAAGGCGCCGATGGCGTTCATGGTCACGACACTCGCGACTAAACGCGCCAGCGGCTCACCAAATTTTTCTTTGATAGCTTCTTCAGTCAATAACCCAGCATCGAACACCACAAAAAGAATCGCCGCCTGCAGGGTTTCAATGTCCATGTTTAGCGGTGCAAGGATTTCGATCATCTCTCGGGCACGTTCGAGCAGTTCTCTCTTCGCCGCAGGACTCTTGGCAGGTAAGGCATCAACCAGCCCTATCAAGGAGAGCAGCATCTGCGCCTCATCTGCCTGACTGACATAACGAGCCACCCAATCGTCTAGATTAAAATCGGGATCGTTAAAGTGTGCTTCGCGAACAGAGACCATCTAATTTGTTTCCTTATCCGTGCTCAGAGAGAAAGTGGGCACCACTTCGGCTCTCCTATCTTCAGCATTGGCGCGAACTTGTCAAACCTAACTGACCAAATATTCACATTTTTTACGTTATTCAAACGCTTTGCTTACTTTGTCAGCGCAAATTACTTGGTTAATTCAAACAGTGCCATGGCTTCAATATGGTGTGTTTGTGGGAACATGTCGATAAGTCCCAATCGCTGTAATCGGTAACCGCGCTCTAATAGTACAGCACTGTCACGGGCTAAGCTGGCAGGATTACAAGACACATACAGAACTTTACGCGGCTTCATTTTCTTTAGCCATTGCAAGCTTTCAAACGCCCCAGCGCGGGCAGGATCGAGCAGTAATTTATCAATCTTGCCCATCCAAGGCTCAAGGGATAAATCCGCACTCAAGTCGCCGTGGTAAAAAGTCAATTTATCCAGATTGTTAGCTTTCGCGTTCACTCGCGCCTGAATCACCATCTCGGCAACCCCTTCGACGCCAATCACATCAGCGCCCATTTTCGCTAAGGGCAAACTGAAATTACCCATACCGCAGAACAAATCCAAAATGCGCTCATCTGGCGCTGGCGCTAACCAATCCATCGCTTGAGCGACCATGGCCTTGTTAATCTGTCCGTTGACTTGCACAAAGTTACCGGGGGTGAAACTTAAACTCACCGCATCCGACTGCGCATTTTCATCTAACAGTTGATAAACTGGTAACACTAACTCGGCGCCGACGCCTTGGAATTGGCCTTCGTTATCCTGCAGACAAATATGGATCTGATGTTGCTCGGCAAAGGCTGACAGCTTAGCGAGATCCTTATCGTTTAACGCCTTAGTGATCCGCAGCACGGCGAAGTGACCATTATCAGCGGCAATCAACTCAAGGTGGCCTAAGCTGGCTTTAGCCGACAATTGATTTAGCAACTTAGCAAATGGCACGATCAAGTCTGATAACGGCTTAGCTAATACTTGGCATTGGCTAATAGGCACCACATTACTGCTGCTCGCCGCGCGAAAGCCTAAACTTAAGTGCTTGGTATTTTTATCAAATAAGGTTGCAAGACGGGCGCGGCGGCGATAAAACCAGCCTTCACCGGTTAATGCGGGTGATAAAGCACCGCCTTCAGTACCTGCAAATTTTGCCATAATATCCAGCAACGCGGCTTCTTTATGCTCACGTTGACCCGATAATGACATATGCTGTAAGTCGCAGCCGCCACAAGTATGATAGTGTGGACACTCAGGCTCGACGCGCTCAGAGCTCTGGGTATCGACTTTAATCAACTTGGCTCGGGCATAATTTTTCTTTTGTTCGGTGAGCTGTACTGTCACGGTTTCATCGGGCAAAGCGCCGGGAATGAACACGACTTTACCTTGATACTGAGCAATGCCAGCGCCTAAGTGATCGAGCTGATCCACATTCAGCGACAACTTAGCTGACAACTGTTTGGAACTATTTGGTTTTGCTTTAAAAAATTGTGCCATTTCGGCCTCTAAATCAATAAAAAACTGGCAAAGACGGGCCTTTTTCTGGCAGTCTTATAACACTATTATCGTATCTGTTTCAGGAAACACCGCTGCTGCTATGACCCCTGTCAACAACATGACCAAATACAGCCTACGTTCTTGGGTTCTTGTGCTGGCGCTCGCGCCAACAATTTTGGTCGGTCTTCTTCTGGGCAGCTACTTTACCATAAACCGCTTTTATGAGCTCGAAGATACGCTGATTGAACAAGGCAGTAATATTATCGAACCATTAGCAATTGCCAGTGAAGTGGGATTAATAGGAAATGATCGTGAAGCCACTAAAAGGTTACTCGCCGCGGCACAACTCAATAAATCAACCTTAGTCAAATCGATCGCCATTTTCGATATCCAAAATCAACTGTTTGTCACATCCCATTACCACAAAGATTTTGAAATGATGCGCTATAAAGAAGCGCTCACCAATTTACATAAAACCGAAATAGAACATGTTGGCGACAGCCTTATTTTACGAACACCCATTTTTGCGAGTACACCTTCAGCGACTCTCGCTAATGTAGACATCCAAACCGATAACGGTGAATTACTGGGTTATATCTCAGTTATTATCAATAAGGAACGCGCGCTACTCGAACAGCATAGAGCCGCCGTTGCCGCTTTTATCATGGTATTACTGGGCGTTCAATTAAACCTATTATTTACTTTTAGGTTAGTAAAAAATGTCACTCAACCTATTACCGAGATGGTACGTGTTGTCGCAAAAATTCGTGAAGGAAAATTAGATGCGCGTCTAGATGGCAATTTGATTGGTGAATTGGATTTACTTAAACGCGGTATTAATGCCATGGCGTGCTCACTGTCGGAATACCATGATGAGATGCAGCAAAATATCGACCAAGCTACCTCAGATTTACGGGAAACCTTAGAACAGATCGAAATCCAGAACGTCGAGCTAGATTTGGCGAAAAAACGCGCCTTAGAAGCTAGCCGGATTAAATCTGAATTCTTGGCCAATATGTCCCACGAGTTACGTACGCCACTGAATGGTGTGATTGGTTTTGCTCGCCAATTGGTAAAAACACCTTTGCATTCAAGTCAAGTTGACTACATCAATACCATTGAGCGCAGCGCCACTAATCTACTTGCTATCATCAATGATATTCTCGATTTTTCGAAACTCGAAGCGGGAAAAATGGTGCTAGAAAATATGCCCTTCGGTCTTAGAGAAACCCTTGGCGACACTATGACCTTGATTTCAGGCAGTGCTCAAGCGAAGGGCTTGGAGCTTGTGGTCGATATCGCCCCTAATGTACCTGACCATGTGAATGGTGATGCCATGCGCGTATGCCAAATCATCAATAACTTAGTCGGTAATGCCATCAAATTTACCGACTCAGGTAGCGTGCTCGTAAAGCTTGAATTACAAAGTCAATCGGAGGAACAAGTGATCCTGCGTTGTGATGTCATCGATACTGGTATCGGGATCGATGAAAGCCAACAGGACTTTTTATTCCAAGCCTTTGGGCAAGCCGATTCATCGATCTCGCGACGTTTCGGTGGTACAGGACTTGGCTTAGTGATCACTAAGCGTTTAGTTAACCAAATGGGGGGACAAATAGGTTTTACCTCCTCTGTCGATAAAGGCTCTAATTTCTGGTTCACTCTGCCACTGGGGTTAGGTCAATTCCAAATTGGTGATTCGCTACCATTAGAAAAACTCAAAGATAAAACCATTCTTTTTTATGAGCCAAGAGTACTCACCCATGCTGTTTTAAGCCGCCAATTGCGCCTATGGGATACTAAAGTGACACATCATCAGCATATCCCTAACCTATTGACTACACTCGCAAACACCGAAGAAGCATACGATTATATTCTGTTAAGTTGTCATGGTTTTACCGATGCAACGCAATTGGTTGGCACTTTAAATCTTGCGAAAACGAAAACGGACTGTTTAGTCGTACTCTACGATTGCCAAGAGCAAGATGCCTTGAGCAAGTTTATACGACCTAATGCCGATGTCGTGCTATCACTGCCTGTCAGTGAGCATCAACTTGCCCGTAATATGCTCTATCCTCCACTCGAATATGACATACAGGCTCCCATCACAATCTCGGCACCTGCAGCGCGGCAATCCTTAACGGTATTGGCAGTAGATGATAACTTTGCCAATTTAAAACTGATTGATACCTTACTCAATGAATTAGTCACCACTGTTATTGCTGTTAATAATGGGGATGAAGCGGTCAAACAGGCTAAAACTCGTACTTTCGATTTGATTTTTATGGATATCCAAATGCCGGGGACCGATGGCATTAGTGCAACAAAGCAAATACGCCAAGGCTCGATGAACCGCAACACGCCGATCATTGCCGTGACAGCCCATGCCATTGCCGAAGAACGTGAGCTGATTTTAGGCAGTGGCATGGATGGCTATTTACCTAAACCTATCGATGAAGCTGCACTAAAAGACGTTATTCATCGCTGGATCACAAGACCTAAATTCACCCATTTTGACCTGCATACGCTGAACTGGGATCTTTGCTTAACTCAAGCAAATCATAAATCGAACCTCGCCCTTGAGATGTTAAAAATGCTGCTGGACTCACTACCTGAAACGGTAGAGAAAATTCAAACGGCGCTAGGCCAAAATGATCAGGCCACTATGCTCAGTACAATCCATAAGCTGCATGGCGCAAGCTGCTATTGCGGCGTCCCCACCACTCAAAGGTTATGCCAAGAGATTGAATCCGCGTTAAAACGTCAAACCCCTGTGGAAGATCTCGAACCTGAAATACTAGAGTTACTTGATGAGTTAACTAAGGTAGAATCAGCGGTAAAACAAGTGCTATCACAGCTATCAGCGGAAATAACAGATGACCAAAAAAACGGGCTTCTTTAAGCGCCTTAAAGCGTTAGAACTACCTCAAAAACAACTCTTTGCCATTGCTCTTTGTCAGCGTATGTTGCCCAACTATCAACTGTTTTCAGAAGTCTGCGAATTTGGTGATCCCGCAGTATTAAACACAGTATTAGAATTATTATGGCAATCTCAATACGACAATAAACTCAAATTTAATATTGATGTCCATCTACAACGATTAGAAGATAACACACCTGATCCTGTCGACTTTGAAGCCTATGGCGTCTATCCGGCCATGGATGCAGTTGTGGCACTTTCAACATTATTGAGTGCAATTCAAGATAAAAATGAAGAAGATATAATTAATATCAGTAAGTTATCATCCAGTACTGTGGCGAACTATATTGAAGCCATCAGTGATGTTGATCTTGTCGATGATGCCCTAGATGATTTCGTCTTCGCCCATGAAGTGATGGAAGAAGAGAAAGAGTTACAAAATTCTCTGCTCGAAATTATTGAAGAAAATCCAAAAATCACTGCGGAATTGGTAAAAGGTCTACGCAAAGACATCATCGAAGCAGGTGTATCCAATATTGGTATTAGCATCGCCTAACGCCCGTGACCCCATTTGTTCAGGTTAATCCGTGTTATTCCAAAGTGTTAAACCACGTTAAAATAACACGGCATAAAGAAGTCATCATTGGCTTACTACCACAATCCAACAGCAATCCTCGATAAGCAAGATTGCTTATCGAGGCTCGACTCGCGAAGGTTATATAGGCATAAACAAACCATAGACCTACAAAGTCAAATCGCTGATAATTTTCATTAAACAATACCTTGAGCGATGCAAATGCTCAATATCAAAGGCAACTCAAGCCATGGAAAACAATTCTGGCGCCTTCGACTGCATAAACTCAATAAACACTCTCACCTTTAGCGGTTGTTGGCTGCGTTGATGATACAAGATTGAAATCCGTCGCTGCTCACCCACCCATTCAGGTAATAATACTTTGAGTCGGCCCTCTTTAATCTGCTGTTTTACAAACAATTCAGGACCGTACAAAATGCCACCATGATCCAATGCCGACTCAATAGCACCGTGTAAATCCGTCAATGTGAGCTTGGTTGGACCATTAAAGTAGAAGGACTCACCGTTCGGATGCTTTAAATGCCAATTAAATAAGGGCCAGACTTTAATAAGCTGATGCGCTTCTAAATCATTCGGGTGGGTCAACTTAGGTGCCTGTGCTAAATATTCTGGCGTAGCAAATAAACAGTAATCTAACTCACCTAATGTACTCGACACCCATGAAGAATCAGGCTGAGCGCCACCCACAATCGCCACATCAATCCCTTTGTCGATCAAATCAACCAACTCATTACTCTGGGATATATGCAGGCGAATATCGGGATACAAACGACCAAACTCATTAAGAGCTCGGATAAAAATGATAGAGATAATAGAAATCGGCGCGGCAATTCTTAACGTCCCTTCGGGTTTATCACTTCCCACGCCACTAAGCTCATCAAACTGGGCTATGACACTCTGATAACGCTGAAATAAGGCTAAGCCTTCTTCAGTCAACCTCAGTTTACGAGTGCTACGCATAAAGAGTTGCTTATCGAGCTTTTCTTCTAATTTGGCTAACTTACGACTCACGGTCGCAATAGGCATATCCAACTCTTTGGCCGCCTGTGAAAAACTTCCCGCATTCACTAAGTGCACAAAAAGATAAAGAAGTTGTAATTCACTGCCCAAATCATCACTCATATCACATCCCAATTTTTATAGGCTACTTAGGTCTACATAGTTAACGAATTGTAATTCAAACTGTCCATGGTACATCAACTCAAAAGCCGATATTCAGTCATTGATCCAGCTTAAATTGAAGCTTCTTAAGCTTTATGAAAACCCTATTTTAAAGTCGTTTAGGTATATACGACCATAGCTTAATAGTATCGGCTGCCCATGGTATGTTATTTTGCTGGATAATTTACTGCGCTAGCTCGAATATTACCCATTCCATTATCGGTATTTATGTGCGACGAGTGATGTTCAGTACCGATATATATTTTTGAATAAAAATCGTACGCTATGAGTCTGTCTTACACAGGAAAGACCCTATCATAAGGATGAGTGAGGGAATGACATTATTAACCCCGCTGTTTGCCGTCTTCGGGATCATGCTACTAGGTACACTAGTACAAAAATTGAAACTTCTCCCCGTGGAAACGGATCAAGTATTAAACCAATATGTGTACTACATTGCCTTTCCTGCGATCATGCTAATCGCCCTAGCTCAGCAGCCAATTAACGAAATCTTACAATGGGGATTTATTGCAGGCTATAGTGCAGCAATGCTAATTACCTATCTCATTTGTTTAGGTATTTCACTGATAGCCAACCCAAAAAAGCACGCGATTGCGACAATTAGAGCCCTAAATGCCACCTTTGGTAATACCGCGTTTATTGGTATTCCATTACTGATGATTATCTTTCCACAACAACAAAGTGCATTAGTGGCAGCGGCCATTGCTAGCCTGCTATCAGTACTGATGTTTGCAGTCGCGCTAGTATCATTAGAACTTGCCACTAACACTCAAAGACAGCACCATGCCTTAGTGATAATGGCAATGGCGGTAGGTAAAAATCCTATCGTAATTGGCAGTTTGATTGGTGTTGCAATATCCGCCAGTGGCATTCAATTACCATCAGGTCTCGCGCTAATGATCCAGCAGATAGGCAATACCTCAAGCCCCTGTGCCCTTTTTGCTATTGGTATGGTATTAGCAAAAGCAATTCGATATCAAAAAGATAGCAAAATTTTTAGTCTCTCAAACTTTTTAGAGTTAAGTCTAATCAACCTTTTTAAACTGGGTATACAGCCCGCGCTAGTCTACTTTATGCTGAGATACTGCGGTGTACATGGTGATTATCTGATCATGGGCGTTATCCTCAGCGCACTGCCCACTGCAGCTAGCGTTTACTTACTGGCACAGCGTTACAATACCCAAGCTTCAACCAGTGCTCAGGGCATTCTATTTGGCACCTTAGTCACTTTTTTCAGTCTGCCAATATTAGAAAGCCTAGTAAGAACTCATGCATAATCAGTTAATTAAAAATATTTACTGTGATAATGCCGATTATTTACCCAATCCACTTCACTGTATATAAAATCAGTATATACTGTTTATCAATACAGTGGTTTGGTATATTTTTCGACAGGAATTGACTATGCTTTGCCAACTCAGCATTAATAACTTCGCTATCGTCCGTTTTTTAGAACTGGATTTTCGCCCAGGAATGACCAGCATCACCGGTGAAACCGGTGCAGGTAAATCGATCGCCATCGATGCGCTAGGTCTATGCCTAGGCAATCGCGCCGATGCCAGTTGTGTTCGCCCTGGTGCCAGTAAAACTGAGGTCAGCGCCCGCTTTTCCTTAGATGATATTCCGCTAGCAAAGCGTTGGTTAGAAGATAACGATCTTGAACTCGATGATGAGTGTATTTTACGCCGAACCATTAGTAGCGATGGCCGATCACGCGCCTACATCAATGGTAATCCTGTCCCGCTGACGCAACTCAAATTATTGGGTCAGTTGCTTATAGGTATTCACGGCCAACATGCCCACCATGCAATGTTAAAGAGTGAACATCAGCTCACCTTGCTCGACAGTTATGCCAACCACAGATTACTTATCGACACAGTTGCCGCTAGCTTTCAACGCTGCAAGCAAATTGAGGCCGACCTAAAACAACTCGAAGCCTCCCAGCATGAACGTATTGCCCGTAAGCAATTAGTCCAATATCAAGTGGAAGAACTCGATGAGTTTGATCTTAAAGTCGACGAGTTCGAAGAAATTGAACAAGAACACAAACGTTTAGCCAATGGCACTGAGTTAATTGCCACCTGTCAGGCGAGCTTAAATATACTCACAGAGGGTGAAGAGAACAATATAGAGTCACTGCTCAATCGCGTCGTTTCCCTCGCCGAAGATCTGCAAAGCTACGATCCCGCATTAAGCAATATCAACACTATGCTCAATGATGCTTTAATCCTAGTGCAAGAAAGTGCAGGCGAATTACAGCACTATTTGAGTAAGCTCGAACTCGATCCGACCCATTTCGCCTATTTAGAAGAACGGCTATCAAAAGCCATGCAACTGGCGCGCAAACACCATGTCAGCCCGAATAAGCTGGCGGAACATCATCTAGCATTAAAGACAGAGCTCAGCAGCTTAGACAGTGATGAAAGTAAACTCGAAGAAGTTCAGCAACAAGTCGAGGCGAGCAGAGCAGCTTACCTTAGCAATGCCCAAAAGCTCAGCCAAAGCCGTGCTCGTTACGCCAAGGAACTCGACAAACTGGTCACTCAGTCAATCCATGAACTGAATATGCCTAAGGGTAAATTTACGATCGAAGTCAATTTCCACCCCGAGCAAATGTCAGCCAATGGCAGTGACAATATCGAATTTATGGTAACCACTAACCCTGGCCAACCCTTACAACCGATTTCGAAAGTCGCGTCTGGCGGTGAGCTTTCACGCATAGGATTAGGGATACAAGTGATTACCGCGAAGAAAGTTGCCACACCGACATTAATTTTCGATGAGGTAGATGTCGGCATCTCTGGACCTACCGCCGCAGTGGTAGGCCGTATGTTACGCAGCTTAGGGGAATCGACCCAAGTCCTGTGCGTGACTCACTTGCCACAAGTTGCGGGCAATGGTCATCAACACATGTTCGTCGATAAATTTAATAAGGCAGGCAGTACTGAGACCACAATGAAGTCGCTCGATCGTGAGCAGCGCATTCAAGAGCTTGCAAGACTGTTAGGTGGCGATACTATCACCAGCAATACCCTAGCAAACGCAAGGGAACTGCTGCAATAGTAGTATGGATCAGATAACGAATAAGGTCGCTACACGTTTGAATCTACACACGCCATATCAAAAGCTAAGGGGCTATATCAAAAACTATATATCAAAAACTAAAGGCTAGTTGTTGGCCATGTTAACTAACATGTCAGCTTAGCTATCATGTTAGGTTGACGATAATGTTAGCTAACACACCAGACTAGCCCTTGCAGACAGATAAAGGCAAATACACCCGCTAAGACATCGTCAATCATAATGCCAAAGCCACCATGAACTTTGGCATCGAGCCATCGAATAGGCCAAGGTTTGATGATGTCGAAAAAGCGAAATAGACCAAAGCCGACTAACAACCAACCCCAACCTGCTGGTGCCGCTATCATAGTGATCAGTAGCCCAACCACTTCATCCCACACAATCGCACCGTGATCGTGTACCCCCATATCTTGAGCGGCTTGACCACAAATGTAAATGCCTGCCAAAGCACCGAATACAGTCAAACCTAAATACCACCCCAAAGGCAGCGGTGCTAAGAGCAAATATAAAGGGATTGCGGCTAAAGTACCAAAAGTACCCGGCGCCTTTGCGGCGAGTCCGCTACCGAAACCGAGTGCCAAAAAGTGGACAGGATTTTTTAATGACAGGCGCGTTAGCACCTGATCCTTTGACAACCATTTCATTAACATGCTCTTCGCTTAAAAGTGCTCGAAACCGTGATACGGCGGCGTAAACGGCTCACCATTGCGTTGCAACTTGAGTTTACTGCCCGCACAAATCTGGCCAACACGGACAAACTTTGTCCCCGCATGACTCAAGGCGGTCTCAAGCGCGCCCTTTTGGGACTCAGGAACCGTAAACAGCAGTTCATAATCTTCGCCACCGGTCAGCGCATAACCTAAGGCATGCTCCTCACTAACGGTATCTTGCATCGCACGGGACAGAGGAATATTAGCCACATCGACAATGGCTCCCACACCAGAAGCCTTAAGAATATGGCCTATATCCGAGATAAACCCGTCGGAAAGGTCGATAGCACTGGAGGCCAGCGAACGCAAAGCTTGGCCCGCTAAAACTCTTGGTGTTGGACGATAATGGCGATTAATCAGGAATTCTTTATGCTCAGCTCTGGCCTGCTGCACGCCGCGGATAATATCTAGCCCTAAAGCCGAATCTCCGAGTGTGCCCGTAACATAGATCCAATCTCCCACTTTGGCACCATGGCGCGTGAGTGCCTTACCCTGTGGGACTTGGCCGTGCACTGTGATGTTAATCGCCCGTGGACCACGAGTCGTATCACCACCAATTAAGGCGATGCCATAGTACTCAGCGGCTTCAAACAAGCCTTCACTAAAACCACTCAGCCAAGTTTCATCCACTTCGGGTAGCGTTAAGGCAAGCGTCATCCACGCGGGTTCAGCGCCCATGGCTGCCAGATCAGATAAATTTACCGCTAAGGCTTTGTAACCTAAGGCTGCAGGAGGCATATCGGGGAAGAAGTGGACATTTTCGACTAAGGTGTCACAGGAGATAGCAATCGACTTGTTTTCTGCAGGTTGCACTAAAGCGCAATCGTCACCGATGCCAAGCTTCACATCACGGCGAGTAGGGCCGCGGTTGCTAAAATAACATTCAATTAATTGGAATTCTTTCACTGTACAGTTTGGCACGACTTACATCGGCCACCTTTGTTAGCAATGAAAAACGGTATCCTAAGATACCGTTTGTCTTTATTACTTGCGTGCAACCAGTTTATCGAGCAGTCCGTTCACAAACTTATGACTCTCGTCCGCACCGAAAGCTTTTGCCAACTCAATCGCCTCGTTAATAGCGACCTTGTAGGGCACATCTTTACGGAAAGTCAGCTCATAGGTCGCTAAACGTACTATGGCTTTCTCAACAGGAGACACTTCATCAATCGGGCGCTCCAGATGCGGGATGATCAGCTCATCCAACTGGGTTTTCTTCGTTGCAACGCCTGAAAATAGCTCACGAAAATAAGCTACATCAACACCGTCGAGACTCTGCTCAGTTAAAAACTCATGCTCGACATCGGCAATATTATTCCCGCTTAGTTGCCATGAATAGATGGCTTGAACGGCTAAACGGCGGGCCTTGCGGCGCTCAGAAGGCTTCATTATTTTTCCTACTATTACAACTGTTGTTCAAGTTCTTGCAGAACATTGACCATTTCAAGCAGGCTTAAAGCAGCTTCGCCGCCTTTATTACCCGCTTTGGTACCTGAACGTTCAATAGCTTGTTCTATGGTATCTGTGGTCAACACACCGAAGGCAACAGGCAGATCAAATTCTAAAGCAACTTGAGCTAGACCTTTATTACATTCGCCTGCAACAAAATCAAAATGAGGAGTACCACCACGGATCACCGCACCTAATGCGATAATACCGTCGAATTTACCACTGGCAGCAACGCGACGCGCAGCTAGCGGCAACTCAACCGCACCTGGTACACGGACAACAGTGATATTGTCGTCGCTGACTTGGCCAAAACGTTTCAGCGTGTCAAGTGCACCTTCAAGCAAGCTCTCAACTAAAAAGCTGTTGAAACGCGAAATTACAATCGCAACTTTGGCATTTTTCGCTTCGATATTACCTTGAACTATGTTCATTATCTTACCTAAATTTTGCTAAAGCACCCAGCTCGGGGCGAAAAGTGGCGACATGATATCACAGCCAATTGCCCAGAGCCCTATGCAAATTATCAGAAATTGTTAATTTTACTTCAGTGTCACTTTGGGGTTTCAGTCCGCCACATACTCAGTCACTTCAAGGCCAAAGCCTGAAAGTGAATGGTAGCGTTTAGGCGAGCTGAGCAGACGCATCTTAGTCACGCCAAGGCTAGCGAGGATTTGCGAACCCACACCCACACGGCGCGACGTCCCCTGCCATTTTGCAGAAGCAGGCGCTTGGCCTTGATCTTCGGCTTCAAAGGCTTTCACCTTAGAAAGGATTTCACAGGGATGCTCTTGATTCCCGAGTAAAACCAATACACCACCTTCTGCAGAAATACGCTCCATCGCCTTTTCGAGTGGCCAGCTGCGTTGCTGATCGCGCTCTGAGTGGAGTAAATCGTTGAAGGTGTTTTGCAAATGCACGCGCACCAAACAATCTTCTTTCACCTCTCCTTTGACTAAGGCGAAATGCAGTTGATTGTCGATTGTGTCTCTAAAAGTCACCATATCGAACTCACCGAAACGGGTCGGTAGTTTGCATTTAGCTTCACGCACAACCGTGGTTTCTTTGGTATTGCGATACTCGATTAAAGCCGCGATAGTGCCGATTTTGATGCCATGCAACTCGGAGAAAATCTCTAAATCTGGGCGACGTGCCATAGTGCCGTCTTCGTTTAAAATTTCAACGATAACGCCCGATGGCTCAAGTCCCGCAAGACGGGCTAAATCACAACCCGCTTCAGTGTGGCCTGCGCGGGTTAATACGCCGCCGTCCTGTGACATTAACGGAAAGATATGCCCAGGTTGCACTAAATCAGCCGCTTTAGCGTCTTTAGCCACGGCCGTTTTTACCGTCACAGCGCGATCGTGGGCCGAAATACCAGTTGTCACACCTTCAGCCGCTTCAATAGAAACCGTAAAGTTAGTCGAGAACTGAGCGTTATTATTCGTCACCATTAAAGGCAGATTTAACTGCTGGCAACGGGCTTTAGTCATGGTCTGGCAAATGAGTCCACGGCCATATTTGGCCATAAAGTTAATCGCTTCTGGCGTGACCATTTCGGCCGCCATGATCAAATCACCTTCGTTTTCTCTGTCTTCGTCATCCATCAAAATAACCATTTTGCCTTGACGAATATCTTCGATGATCTCTTCTATACTGTGCAGCGCCATTGTAGGACCTTTATAATGTGACTTGTTATGAAATTTTATCTCTTAGCAAAACGATTGCCAGTGCACTAACGCACAAACCCGGCACGGGCTAACATTTCCATGGTGACGCCACCGCTCTTGCTGTCTTTGCCATCATAATTCATTAAGCGTTCAAGATAACGGGCGATTAAATCTACTTCGATATTCACCTTATCGCCCGCTTGCAGGTCGATTAAGGTGGTTTCACCTGCGGTATGGGGCACTATGGTCAAGCGGAATCGACTGCCATCCACTTCGTTCACCGTCAGACTCACGCCGTCAATGGTAATGGAACCTTTGTGGGCTATGTAACGCCCAAGCTCTGCGGGTGCGGCTAACCAAAACTCGATGGCTTGACCACGCACTAAGCGTTGCTCAACCGTTGCGATACCGTCCACATGGCCGCTGACCATATGGCCACCTAAACGCGTGGTGGGAGTAACGGCCTTTTCAAGATTCACTTTAGTGCCCACTTTATAGTTGGCAAACCCGGTTAGACTCACTGTTTCGGCTGAAACATCAGCCACATAACCGTCGGCTAGTTGCTGCACAACCGTTAAGCATACGCCATTGGTGGCAATACTGTCGCCTAAACGCACATCGGTTAAATCCAGTTTGCCGCTCACCACGGTAAGACGAATATCATCGCCTTTACGCTCCAGTTTGCGAAGGGTGCCAACGGCTTCAATAATCCCAGTAAACATGGTCAACTCACTTAATTAAATAAAGAAGTATCAAGCTTAACGCTCAAGGTTAAACGGGTATCAGGCCCTAATTTGCGCTCATCGACCAACGTGAGTGCAGGAATGTGTGCCATGGTTTGATAATCGGGCAGTTGCAGCAGATTACGACCATGCCCACCGAGGATTTTCATCGCTTGGTATAGCACTAACTCATCGGCAAGCCCCTCGGCTAAAAAAGCGCCCGCTAAGGTTGCCCCCGCTTCCACCAGCACGTGATTACAGCTTTGGCCTAAATAGCTTAATAGTTCAGGAAGCGAGACGCGACCTTCAATTGCAGGTAACAGGAGGCAACTCACATGGGAGGGCAATTGTGCTTGAAACTCTGCGGGATAAGCCACGGTCGAGACCAAGAGTATCGGCGATACAATAGCCAAACATGCAGCAGATAACGGCAAACGGGCGCGACTGTCGAGTATGACTCTTAATGGCTGAAGTAATTGCGCCTCGGTTACCCTGTCTTTTAAGCTACCAAGCTCTTGATAACGCACATTGAGTGAGGGGTCGTCCGCCAATATGGTTTCAATTCCCGTGACCAACGCGCAGGAACGTAAGCGTAAGCGCTGCACGTCACGGCGGGATTCTGGGCCAGTTATCCATTTAGACACACCATTAGACAGCGCAGTTTTTCCATCAAGACTCGCGGCTAATTTTACCGTAACTCTGGGTAAACCTGATTCCATCCGCTTCATAAAGCCTAAATTTAAGGCATAGGCTTCATCGCGATGTAATCCCACATCCACTTCAATGCCGGCGTCACGCAGCATTTGAATACCGCGCCCCCCCACTTGCGGATTTGGATCTTCTACCGCCACCACCACACGTTTAACGCCAATATTGATCAGCGACAAGGCGCAGGGCGGTGTGCGACCATAATGACTGCATGGTTCTAAGGTGACATAGGCTGTTGCGCCGCGGGCGCGTTCACCAGCCATACGTAGCGCATGCACTTCGGCGTGGGGTTCACCCGCTTTTTGATGATAACCTTCACCGATGATTTGGTTATCTTTAACGATAACGCAGCCCACACTAGGATTGGGCCGAGTGGTATAAAAGCCTTTGCGTGCCAATTGAATCGCGCGGCTCATCATTTGAATATCGAGTGCGGACCAAGTTATGTTCAAGCTCATGTTCAACCCTGTTGTTAAAGGTTTCGGCTTTCACCTGTCTTATAAATCTGTTTTTTTACGTCTGCGACAACTGCACGTCTACCTTCTAAGGCGACAAAAGCTGAATAACTACTTTTGCAGTTTGGCGATGGCTTCGCCAAATTCAGACACGTCTTCGAAGGCGCGGTATACGGAAGCAAAACGTATATAGGCAACTTTATCGAGGTTCATCAATTGTTCCATCATCAAGTTACCCACCATTTCTGACGGCACTTCCCGCTCGCCCGTGGCGCGCAGAGTGGACTTGATTTTGCTGAGCGCTTGCTCGATTTCATCCATAGACACAGGACGTTTTTCAACGGCGCGCAACATTCCACTTTGGAGTTTTTCTTCATCGAAGGGTTGGCGTGAACCATCACGCTTAATCACTCGAGGCATGACCAACTCAGCGCCTTCAAAAGTGGTAAATCTTTCATGGCATTCGGTGCATTCTCGGCGACGGCGCACTTGATGGCCTTCTGCCACTAATCGGGAATCGATGACTTTAGTATCTGTCGCGCTGCAAAATGGACAATGCATTGAGCCTCCTGCCAGTCAATGGAATAAAGCCTGAGCTTTACGGTGCAATCTTGCATAAATCTGCTCGATTTAAGTCTAAGATTTTAGCAATAAAAATGGCCGCAAGATGCGGCCATGGGATTTTATCCTATTTATGGGCTGAGGTTAACCATCTGATGGTGGTTAGACTCAGCACCACAAAAAGGAGACTATTTACAAATTAACCGTAAACAGGGAAACGTGCGCACAGTGCCAATACTTGGCCCTTCACTCGCTCAATCACTGCAGGGTTGTGAGCATCATCGAGAATGTCACAGATCCAGCCAGTTAATTGTTTTGCTTCCGCTTCTTTAAAGCCGCGGCGTGTAATGGCTGGCGTACCGATACGCACACCTGAGGTCACAAAGGGTGAACGAGGATCATTTGGCACTGAATTTTTGTTCACGGTAATGTTGGCGCTACCTAAGGCAGCATCGGCTTCTTTACCCGTTAAGTCACGACCAATCAGGTCAACTAGCATTAAGTGGTTGCTGGTTCCGCCAGAGACGATTTTGTAACCGCGCTCAAGGAATACTTCAACCATAGCTTTAGCATTGTTAACCACTTGCTGTTGGTACACTTTAAATTCTGGCTCTAGGGCTTCTTTGAACGCCACCGCTTTACCGGCGATAACGTGCATCAATGGACCACCTTGACCACCAGGGAATACAGCAGAGTTGAGCTTTTTATATAGCTCTTCATCATCGGCAGCAGATAGGATCACACCACCACGAGGACCGGCTAAGGTTTTATGGGTCGTTGACGTCACAACGTGCGCGTGTGGTACTGGGTTTGGATAAACGCCCGCGGCGATAAGACCGGCAACGTGTGCCATGTCTACAAATAAATAAGCACCGATTTTATCTGCGATTTCACGCATTTTTGCCCAATCAACGATACCTGAATAGGCAGAGAAACCGCCGATCATCATCTTAGGCTTATGTTCTATGGCAATACGTTCCATCTCGTCGTAGTCGATTTTGCCAGACTCGTCGATACCGTAAGGAATGATGTTGTACAGTTTGCCAGAGAAGTTAACCGGTGAACCGTGGGTCAAGTGACCACCGTGAGCTAAGTTCATGCCCAGTACGGTATCGCCAGGTTTTAACAATGCCATGTAAACAGCGCTGTTTGCCTGTGAACCTGAATGAGGTTGTACGTTAGCGTAAGTTGCGCCAAACAGTTGTTTAGCACGTTCAATCGCTAAGGTTTCAACTACGTCCACATACTCACAACCACCGTAGTAACGCTTGCCAGGATAGCCTTCAGCGTACTTATTGGTTAACTGTGAACCTTGCGCTTCCATCACGCGTGGACTGGTGTAGTTTTCAGAAGCAATCAGCTCAATATGCTCTTCTTGACGCAGAGTTTCATTCTGAATTGCGTTAAACAGTTCCGGATCATAATCTGCGATATTCATATCTTTTTTCAGCATTGCTTACTCCAGCTGCCAATTCTTATAGGTAGGGTTGCGCGGTATTCTACTCGGATCGTGACCACAATCCCAGTATTTGAAACATGAAATTCCTGCAGATAGTGCTTGAACTTGGCTCATTGTCGAGTTGAGTTCGGCGCGCAATCGAGTAGAATTAGCCGCATCATTAGTCACTTAAGATAGAGAAAAATGGCTCAGTTTGTTTACAGCATGCTGCGAGTGGGTAAAGTTGTTCCACCTAAGAAGCAGATCCTTAAAGATATTTCTTTAAGCTTTTTCCCCGGTGCCAAAATTGGCGTATTAGGCCTCAACGGTTCAGGTAAATCCACCCTACTGCGCATTATGGCGGGTATCGACACCGAAATTGAAGGTGAAGCGCGCCCAATGCCGGGCCTCAAGATTGGTTACCTGCCGCAAGAGCCTAAACTCGATCCGACACAAACCGTGCGTGAAGCGATTGAAGAAGCGGTTTCTGAAGCCAAAAACGCCTTAAAACGCTTAGACGAAGTTTATGCTGCCTACGCAGAACCCGATGCAGACTTCGATGCCCTTGCCAAAGAACAAGGCGAACTCGAAGCCATTATTCAAGCCCAAGATGCCCATAACTTAGAGCATATCCTTGAGCGTGCTGCTAACGCCCTGCGTCTGCCAGATTGGGATGAGAAAATCGAAGTGTTATCGGGTGGTGAACGTCGCCGCGTGGCGATTTGTCGCTTGCTGCTTGAAAAGCCAGAAATGCTACTCCTCGACGAACCCACCAACCACTTGGATGCTGAGTCCGTGGCATGGCTTGAGCACTTCCTGCAGGAATATGCCGGTACTGTGGTCGCGATCACCCACGACAGATACTTCCTCGACAATGCTGCTGGCTGGATTTTAGAACTCGACCGCGGTGAAGGTATCCCATGGGAAGGTAACTATTCTTCATGGCTTGAGCAAAAAGACGCCCGTCTGAAGCAAGAATCTGCCGCAGAAAGCGCCCGTCAAAAAACCATTGCGAAAGAATTAGAATGGGTGCGCCAAGGCGCTAAAGGCCGTCAGTCTAAGGGCAAAGCCCGTATGGCGCGCTTTGAAGAACTGAACACTAACGATTACCAAAAACGCAACGAAACCAACGAGCTGTTTATTCCGCCCGGACCGCGTTTAGGTGACAAAGTTATTGAAGTGAATAACCTGACTAAGTCCTATGGTGACCGCGTCCTTATTGATAATCTGTCGTTTTCTGTACCTAAGGGCGCTATCGTCGGCATTATCGGTGCCAACGGTGCGGGTAAATCGACTCTGTTCCGCATGTTATCGGGCGCTGAAACGCCTGACAGCGGCACGATTGAACTGGGTGAAACTGTACAACTGGCCTCGGTTGAGCAGTTCCGCGATTCGATGAATGATAAGAACACTATCTGGCAAGAAATTTCAGGTGGCCAAGACATCATGCGCATCAACAACATGGAAATTCCGAGCCGCGCCTATGTGGGCCGCTTTAACTTCCGTGGTGCGGATCAGCAAAAAATTATCGGCACACTATCGGGCGGTGAGCGTAACCGCGTGCATTTAGCCAAACTGCTGCAAGCGGGCGGTAACGTCTTGTTACTCGACGAACCGACCAACGACTTAGACGTTGAAACCTTGCGCGCATTGGAAGAAGCGATTCTGGAATTCCCAGGTTGCGCTATGGTGATTTCGCATGACCGTTGGTTCCTCGACCGTATCGCGACCCACATTCTGGATTATCGTGACGAAGGCCAAGTGAACTTCTACGAAGGTAACTACACAGAATACTCGGCATGGCTGAAAAACACCTATGGCGCCGATGTGGTTGAGCCACACCGCTTGAAATACAAGCGCATGATTAAATAAAAGGTTCTAGGTTCTAGGTTCTAGGTTCTAGGTTCTACAAGCCTACAAATGGAGTTTAACTCGAAAAGGTTAAGCTCCTTTTTATTCCATTCAATATTCCATTCAATTTAGGGCGTGAATTTTATCGCTATTTCAAACTGGCACTATTTCAATTCAAGCTGGCAAAGTAGGCCACCAGCATATCCATCATCACTCTTAAGGCGGGCTGCATATGTTTGCGGGATTGATACACACCATACACACCGAGGGACTGAGGTTTAAACTCAGTTAATAAAGGCACTAACTGACCCGAGTCTAAATAGGGTTTCGCCGCCCATAGCGGTTGCATCGCAATCCCCTCGCCCGCCAGCGTGGCATTAAGCACCACCATAGAATCATTGGCGCTAAAATTACCATTCACAGGCACATTAAACGCCTGCCCTTGGTTTAACTTAGGATCGGAGTTCAGCGTTTGAACCTGTTTCGCCCCTACATCGGTTTGATAAAAGCGCCACATCACATCGCCAAAATAGGAATAGGTTAAACAGTTATGCTGAGTTAAATCTTCGGGATGCAGCACGGCGGCGCGCGCGGCAAGATAACTCGGTGCGGCGCACACCACAGACTCACATTCACCCAAGCGCCTCGCGATAAGATTAGGGTCAAGCTCATTAGTGATACGAATAGCCAAATCAATTCGCTCAGCAACCAGATCGACGGTTTGGCTGCTCACGTGGAAATTCACGCTCGCCTGCGGATAACTGGCTAAATATTGGCGCACTACAGGCGCTAAAATCTGATGTGCCATAAATTGTGAGCAGCTAATGCGAAGCAATCCCCGCGGGATCGTCACACCAGCATGACTGACCGCCGGTACTTCGTTAGCCAGTTCGAGCAGCCGATGGCAATAATCCAGCACTTGCTCACCCGCAGGCGTTAAACTGAGGCTACGCGTCGAGCGATGCAACAACCTAGCACCAGACCAGTCTTCCATTTCGCTCAAATAACGGGTCACCATAGAGCGTGACATGTCTAAAGCATTAGCGGCGCTGATCATGCTGCCGCGCTCAACAATAGTCACAAACACCTTAGCCGCTTCGAGTCTGTCCATTACCTATCTCCACTCACTTTCAATCACTCAAAGACTCATTTATAGACTCAAGAACGCACGGTAATTCGTCCGATTGATGCAACAAACATGGGCATTTTAACGCATTTATCTAGTGGTTTTTGCAACCTATACTTTACTCACTTTTGCAACAACTGCAAATCAACGACTTAAATCTTGAATATAAGTGAGCCACAAATGAACACATCGACCTATGCAATACGCAACACAGTTAACGCCACATTGAAGGCCTCATCTAACATCAGCCTAGCTGCCACTTTGCTGCTGGCGGGGCTCAGTGCAGTCAATGCTGCGCCATTGCAAGTGAGCCATTTTAATCCGGGCGAAAATAGCATCTTTGCCGTGTCATCAAGCTTTATCAGCGGCGAACACGAAATGATGTTAGTCGATGCGCAATTTCAAAATAACGATGCCCAAACATTGGTTGATACCATTAAGGCCAGCGGTAAAAAACTGACTCAGGTGTATATCAGCCATAGCGATCCTGACTTTTATTTCGGTTTAGCCGTGATTAAAAAGAATTTCCCCGATGCAGAAATTGTCGCCACTCAAACCACTGTCGATGCCATTAAAGCCTCAATGGAGGGCAAGCTCGCTTACTGGGGACCGATTTTAAAAGACAATGCACCAAAGGAATTAGTGTTACCTAAGGCGATTCACAGTGACACTTTCACTATCGACGGTGAGCAAGTGATTATCAAAGGTTTTAATGATAAACACCCTAAACACACTTTCCTGTGGGTGCCATCGGCAAAAACCATTACAGGTGGCGTAGAAGTATTTGATAACACGCATGTTTGGATGGCTGACACTCAAACTGCCTCTGAGCGTCAAGAATGGCTAGCCCATTTAGATGCAATGGAAAAACTGTTGCCGACTACCGTTATCCCAGGGCACTACTTAGGCGAAGCGCGATTTGATACCCGCGCCATTGGTTTTACCCGTGAATATGTGAAAGCCTTTGAAGTCGCAGTAAAAGCCTCGAAAGATTCAGCCGAATTAATCCAAAAGATGCTGGCGCTATACCCACAAATGCCAGCCGATGCAGGGCTTGAGATCAGCGCCAAAGTTTACATGGGCGAAATGACCTGGCCTATGTAAGCCCAACACACTTTGTAGATCATTTTGTAGATACAGGCACGTAAGTAACTGCGTGCCTCTTACACTGTACCAACCTAACAATTTTAATCGATGATTTTAAAAGGCTTTTAGTAACTAACTTAAGTGCTATTTAAGCCCCAAAAGGTTTAACACTATGACTCACCCAACGGCTCATTTAGCAAATTCAACCAACAGCACTCCAAAAACCAAAACGCGCACTCTGCACGCCATTATCGACCCTTTATGTGGTTGGTGTTATGCGGCAGCGCCACTACTTGATGCTGCAGCAAAAGCAGGGTTTACCATTAAGCTCCACGGCGGCGGTATGCTCACGGGCCCAAGACGCAAACAAATCGATGCTAACTGGCGCGACTATGTTATGCCCCACGATTTGCGTATTGCTGAGCTAACCGGCCAGCCTTTTGGCGAAAACTACTTTAATGGTTTGCTGCGCGATACAACAATCCTACTCGACTCGGCGCCGCCCATTAAAGCCATGCTGGCAGTCGATGCTATGGGCGGCGACAGTTTGGCCTATCTACACTCAGTACAACTGGCCCATTACCGTGATGGCCACAGTGCTAGTGATAAAGGCAATCTCACAAGATTAGCCACAGTGCAGGGATTTAGCCCCAACGCCTTCGCAGCACAATATGCGCAAGCTGAAGGCAAACTCGATAAGCATATAGTCGAATCACGGGCGCTGCTCAACCAGATAGGTGCCCAAGGCTTTCCTTCGATAGCGATAGAGGCTGATAACGGCAAAATAATCGCCATTAATATCAACCGCTTTTATGGCAAACCCGCCCAGTGGTTAAGCTACCTTAAAGATCAATTTGGTGATCAAAATGAATAACCCTGATACGGCAATAACCACGCAAACCCAAAAGCATATGATTGAAAAACAGGACTCACAGGCACATTTAACCACTGAAGCCATATTATTAAGGCAAACCGAGGATAATCTCGCCATCGTAAAAAGTACCTACGAAGGACAAAATTCAGCCGAAAACGCCCGTAATCTGAAACAAGCGTTGGCGGAAGATGCGCGCTGGACTGAGGCGGCTGGGTTTCCCTATGCAGGTACTTACATAGGTTTTAGCGATATAGCCAACAATGTATTTGATAGACTAGGAAGCGAATGGGATAACTATCGCGTCATTATTGAAGACTATGTCGCTCAAGGAAATAAAGTATTTGCCTACGGTACTTATAGCGGTCGTTATGTAAAAACGGGCAAAACCTTTAGCGCACGAGTTGCTCATCTTTGGCAATTACATCAAGGTAAAATCATCAGCTTTGAACAGTTTGTGGATAGCCAATCCGTTATCAATGCCATGCAATAATAGAACAAACATCATATAACAAGGCAAGCTCATATCATAAGCTTGCCTTGTAACTTGCTACCTAAAACACCTTAACCGTATTATTCAGTTTTTCAATATATTGCGTTTAACCAACACTGCCATAGTACAAAAAACACCCTAGTCATTCCATTAATTGCCTTAATTGAATGAAAAACACAATTTCTTTCACTTTCGTGAGCTTAACTTTACAAACTTTTACCCAATAAGCGTACGTTATTCACTAGAATAGCCATCATAGTGCTATCGCCCTCTTAACAGCCTTTGTGCGAGATAATCATACAAATGAAAAAAACCATTATTGCCATAACCCTGCTTGCGGTTGTTGCCACAGCAGTCAGTTTTAGTGATGTCCTTCTAGCGGCTAAACCCGAGAGCGCACCACATCTGATGCGTACCGTTCCCGTGGTGACAGGTGAAGTGGTTGAACATCCGCTGACTCAATCTATTTCGCTTATAGGCAAACTCGCGGCAGAACGCGCTGTAGTGATAGCCCCTCAAGTGACGGGGAAAATAAAACAAATCGCCGTCACATCCAACCAAGCCGTGAAAAAAGGCCAACTCTTAATCGAGCTTGATGATATGAAAGCACAGGCCGCAGTGGCCGAAGCCAACGCATACCTCAATGACGAAAAGCGTAAACTTAAAGAATTTGAAAAACTGATCAGCCGTAATGCCATTACTCAAACCGAAATTGACGCACAAAAAGCCAGTGTTGATATTGCACAAGCACGCTTAACCTCCGCCCAGGCAGATTTACATTATCACTCACTGATTGCGCCATTTGCAGGTAAAACGGGGTTAATTAATTTCAGCGAAGGTAAAATGGTCAGTGTGGGAACAGAGTTGATGACATTGGATGATTTATCCAGCATGCGCCTTGACCTGCAAGTTCCGGAGCATTATTTAGCGCAGCTCAGCATTGGTATGCCCGTCTCAGCCACAAGTCGCGCTTGGCCTGGCGAAACCTTTATGGGCAAAGTGGTGGCAATCGATCCTCGCGTAAACGAAGAAACCTTAAACCTTAAGATCCGCGTACAATTTGATAACCCTAAAGATCGCTTAAAGCCTGGCATGATGATGTCATCGACCATCACATTTCCCGCCATATCAGCACCCATAGTGCCAGTCCAAGCCTTGGAGTATTCAGGCACTAAACGCTATGTCTATGTCGTTGGCGACGACCATATTGCTAAGCGTACTGAGGTAATTTTAGGGGCGCGTATTGGCGATCAAGTGCTTATTGATAACGGTTTAAAGATTGGTGATAAAGTCGTCGTGCAGGGCTTAGTGAATATGCGCGATGGCTTAAAAATCAATGAGGTTACACTCGGTTCTAAAAATACCGATAGTTCAGAACGAGCAGCAACACCTTCAAATACTAAAGCGACGGAGACCAAATAATGTGGCTATCCGATGTTTCAGTTAAACGCCCCGTCGTTGCAATCGTATTAAGCCTATTGTTATGCGTATTCGGGTTTGTATCTTTCACTAAGCTATCGGTGCGTGAAATGCCCGATGTCGAAAGCCCAGTGGTCACCATCAGCACCAGCTATTCAGGTGCTTCTGCGGCCATTATGGAAAGCCAAATCACTAAAACTCTGGAAGATGAATTAACAGGGATCAGCGGCATAGATGAAATCACCTCTACTACACGTAATGGTAGCTCGCGCATCACGGTGAAATTCCTGCTTGGCTGGAATTTAACAGAAGGTGTAAGCGATGTCCGTGATGCGGTTGCCCGCGCCCAACGTAGGCTCCCTGAAGATGCGAAGGACCCCGTTGTATCTAAGGATAATGGTTCAGGAGAACCCTCTGTCTATGTCAATTTAAGTTCGAGTATTATGGACCGTACACAATTGACCGATTATGCCCAGCGCGTATTGGAAGATAGGTTCAGCCTGATCAGCGGTGTGAGTTCAATTAGTATTTCAGGTGGTTTATATAAGGTTATGTACGTCAAGCTCAGACCCGAGCAAATGGCAGGACGTAACGTGACCGTCACGGATATCACCAATGCATTACGTAAGGAAAACGTCGAAACACCCGGTGGGCAAGTGCGTAATGACACCACTGTCATGTCAGTGAGAACGAAACGTCTATATTACACACCAAAGGATTTTGACTACTTAGTGGTACGCACAGCCAGCGATGGCACGCCTATTTATTTAAAAGATGTCGCCGATGTCGCTGTTGGTGCACAGAATGAAAACTCGACCTTTAAGAGCGATGGTATTGTAAACCTCAGTTTAGGGATTATTACTCAGTCCGATGCCAACCCGTTAGTGGTGGCCCAAGAGGTACACAAAGAAGTCGACCGCGTACAAAATTTTCTTCCAGAAGGAACAAGCCTCGTTGTTGATTTCGATTCAACGGTGTTTATTGACCGTTCTATTAACGAAGTCTATAACACCCTGTTTGTGACGGGCGCCTTAGTCGTATTAGTGCTCTATATCTTTATTGGGCAAGCAAGGGCGACACTCATCCCTGCAGTGACGGTTCCTGTATCACTTATTTCGGCATTTATCGCTGCCAATATGTTTGGTTACTCGATTAACTTATTGACCTTAATGGCATTAATTCTCGCTATTGGCCTAGTTGTCGATGATGCCATCGTGGTGGTTGAAAACATATTCCACCATATAGAAAAAGGAGAAGAACCGCTGCTTGCGGCCTATAAAGGCACCCGTGAAGTGGGTTTTGCGGTTGTTGCCACAACGGCTGTATTAGTGATGGTCTTTCTACCTATATCATTTATGGAAGGTATGGTCGGGCTGCTATTTACCGAATTTTCGGTCATGCTTGCCGTATCGGTTATGTTCTCATCCCTTATCGCATTAACCCTCACCCCCGTCCTTAGCAGCAAATTGCTCAAAGCGAACGTAAAGCCCAATCGCTTTAATCGTTGGGTCGATAGTGGTTTTGCACGAATGGAGAAGGTGTACCGTGCTGCCGTATCAAGAGCGATTCAATTTCGTCTTATTGCCCCATTAGTGATTTTGGCTTGCATAGGTGGTAGTGCTTGGTTAATGCAACAAGTACCGTCACAACTCGCGCCACAGGAAGACCGCGGCGTGTTATACGCCTTTGTAAAGGGCGCTGAAGGTACCAGCTATAACCGTATGACAGCCAATATGGACATAGTCGAAGACAGACTCATGCCTCTACTCGGTCAAGGGGTATTGCGATCTTTTAGCGTACAAGCCCCCGCTTTTGGTGGCCGTGCAGGCGATCAAACCGGTTTTGTTATCATGCAGTTAGAGGATTGGGAACACAGAGATGTCACGGCGCAGCAAGCCCTTGGTATTATTAGCTCAGCCTTGAAAGACATTCCCGATGTGATGGTTCGCCCCATGATGCCGGGCTTTAGAGGGCAATCGAGCGAACCCGTACAATTTGTGCTTGGCGGCTCTGATTATACTGAGCTATTTAAATGGGCGCAGATCTTAAAAGAGGAAGCAAACGCGAGCCCTATGATGGAAGGCGCTGACTTAGATTATGCGGAAACCACGCCTGAGTTAATTGTGACCGTAGATAAAGAACGCGCCGCGGAACTTGGGATCAGTGTTGATGAAGTCTCGCAAACCTTAGAAGTCATGCTCGGTGGCCGCACAGAAACCACCTATGTGGATCGCGGTGAAGAATACGATGTCTATCTTCGCGGTGATGAAAACAGCTTTAATAACGTCGGAGACTTAAGCCAAATCTATATGCGCTCCGCAAAAGGTGAATTAGTCACCTTAGACACTGTGACTCATATTGAAGAAGTGGCTTCAGCGCAAAAACTCAGTCACACCAATAAGCAAAAATCAATCACGCTAAAGGCCAATATCAGTGAAGGTTATACCCTAGGTGAATCACTCGCATTTTTGGAAAATAAGGCGGTCGAATTATTACCTAAGGATATTTCCGTTGGCTACACGGGTGAATCCAAAGAATTTAAAGAAAACCAAAGTAGTATTCTGATTGTATTTGGCTTAGCGTTACTCGTAGCATATCTGGTCTTAGCGGCTCAATTTGAAAGCTTTATTAACCCATTAGTCGTGATGTTTACTGTACCTATGGGCGTGTTTGGGGGGTTCTTAGGTCTACTGATCACCAGCCAAGGTATCAATATCTACAGCCAAATTGGCATGATCATGTTGATTGGTATGGTGACTAAAAATGGTATTTTAATTGTTGAATTTGCTAACCAATTACGAGACAGAGGTTTTGAACTCGATAAAGCCATTATTGATGCATCTACACGGCGTTTACGGCCAATCTTAATGACGGCCTTCACCACACTTGTCGGTGCTATCCCCCTGATTTTCTCAACAGGTGCTGGCTCAGAAAGTCGTATTGCCGTAGGTACAGTGGTGTTCTTTGGGATGGCATTTGCCACCTTTGTCACACTATTTGTGATCCCAGCCATGTATCGATTAATCTCGGCTGCCACCCATTCACCAGGTTATGTTGAAGCAAAACTCGAAGCGGCCATTAAGGCCCAAGAATTAGCAGCGCAGGAGGCTGCCAAACAACAGGAACAAACGGCAAAAGCTTGATAACAAAACTGTGATCGAAAACTAAGAGAAACAAAACGTCAGCTCAGATGATAAAAAGCCAAGGTACAAATACCTTGGCTTTTTGATTTATGCCTGAGATGAGTTAATAACCTGCTCGGTACTGACGCGAATACAGAGCCCAGTACAGAGCAATGCCGCCAACGTAATGACGCCTCCGAGATGGTTAATCATGCCCACAAAGCCCAATCCCGCTCCGAGCAAAATATAATAAAACAGTCCAAAGAGTGCGCCAGCAGAGCCCGCATAAGCACGGTAGTTTGCCAGAGCCGAGCTGAGTATGTTCGGAATCGCGATCCCATAAGCAATCACAATCAAGAGCATAGGCGCTAAAAAGTAAACACTATTCAGTCCTATTACAGTTGATTGAAATAACCAAATACCCAATCCACCGACAAGTGCGATTGCACTGGCTAAGCGAACCAGCCAGACGCTGGTGTAGCCTCGACCTAGCAATATTCTATTAAAATAACTGCCAAGGAATGCGCCAAAGCCTAATAGTAAGCCACTAGTTCCGAAGGCAAGCGTCGATAATCCTTGCGCCTCAAACATAAATGGTGCCAGTGAGAAGTAGCTAAACCACATCAGATTAAACGCTGCCACCAAGAAGGTGTTCTTAATAATCCCGCTGTCGGTAAGCATCTTAATCGCTAACTCACCTATCGCTATTTTCTGGCTATGTGCGGGTTTGGTTTCAGGTAACGATTTTATCGACAAAAACAACAGCACTATGGCAGAAACCATAAGTGCGACAAACACACCTTGATATCCCCAATACGCACTGAGGATACTGCCCAGTAGCAATCCGATAACAGGGCTAATTCCAAGTGACATTCCCATCACAGAAAAGACTTTGGCTAATTCTTCCCCGCTATAACTGTCACGCATCATAGTTTGGGTAATCACAGAACCCACTGCTGCACCAAAGGCCGACAATACACGGGCCAGCAACAACAGACTAAAATCGTTCACCATCAAGGCTAATGCTGAGCCAATGGCATAACACACTAATCCCGCGAGCATAGCTTTGCGGCGACCAATAATGTCGGCTAAGCGGCCCCAGCAAAATACGCCTATGGCAAAGGCAATAAAGTACACAGATAAGGTTTGCGATGCGCCAGCAACCGACACGGCAAAGTTTTCTGCAATATTCGGCAATGCTGGGCTATAGATGGTTTCCATAGCTTGCGGAAATATCATTAGCAGCACAGCGAGCCCTAAAGGGGGTTTTATATTCATGATTTCAATTGAATTTTAGTAAACAAAATGAGTTGGTTTACCGAAATGTCACTCCATACTTGTCAAAGAGGACGCAGTATAGATAAAATCCAAACATGACTATTAATAATACTTAAACAAAAAACATCAAAAATAGGACAAGATGGCTTTTATTCAACCCGATCTGCAATTCAACCCCGACACCTTAGACAACCTAGTGATAGGGATTGCTGCGGATATGGGGGAGCACGATTCAGGCGCGCATCACCACAGCAAAGCTCAACTGCTTTATGCTTCTGCTGGCTGTATGAGGTTTTACTTGGCTGATACCCAAGTTGTACTACCGCCAACCCGTGCGGCTTGGCTACCCGCAGGCGTTGTACACCATGTCACCATGCGCAATGTGGCTGCCTATCGCTCACTCTACTTTGAGCCAGAAACTGTTGCGTCTTTGCCGAGTCGAGTCACGATTTTCCATGTTAATCCGTTACTCAAAGCACTCATCGACACTATGTCATTTTGGCCGTGGGACAAACCCAGACAAAGTCAACACAATGCCTTTTCCCTGCTTTGCGAAGAGTTGGAAAATGCTACGGCAGAAAATCTAGTCTTACCTCTACCGCAGGATAAGCGCTTGAAAACTTGGCTTAAGCAACTGCAACAAAAGAAACAACCTGCCAATCTTAAAAAGATGGCCATTGAAATTGGCGCCAGTGAACGCACGATTAGCCGTATTTTTAACGCACAGACGGGAATGGCTTATCAAGCATGGCGCCAGCAATGGCGTTTACTCTCCGCCATTGAACAATTAGCGGCGGGAGTATCGGTGGCGCAGGTGGGCTTTAATTTACAATTTTCCAGTGACAGTGCCTTTATCAGCTTTTTTAAGCAATATACTGGCACCACACCAGCGCAATATTTTAAATCTCCTAGTGTTTAGCGAAATATTAAATCCCCCCTCCAATACAACTCAAATGAGGCAGTTTACCCGTTTAACCAAGTGCAAACCCTCCCATTTCGCGGCCTTTAGCGACTTATTGTGTTATAGTGCAAGGACTCTTAGCCCAAATAGCAATATACAAATCCCTTGAAAAAAATCGCTTTATTTGTCGATGTGCAAAACATCTATTACACCTGCCGCGAAGCCTATGGTCGTCAATTTAATTACCGTAAATTGTGGCAACACTTAGGCTATGAAGGAGACATAGTGTTAGCTGTTGCTTATGCCATCCACAAAGGTGACGATGGGCAATTGAAATTCCAAGACGCGCTAAAGCACATTGGTTTTGAGGTAAAGTTAAAGCCGTTTATCCAACGCAGCGATGGTTCGGCCAAGGGTGACTGGGATGTCGGGATCACTATCGATATTATGGAAGCGGCGAGTGAAGTCGATACTGTAATTTTGTTGTCTGGGGATGGCGACTTCGATTTATTACTGCAAAAAATCCATCAAAAATATGGGGTTGAAACTCAAGTGTATGGCGTCCCTACCCTGACGGCAAAATCCTTAAGGGATGCAGCGTCTCAATTTCATCCGATAGATGAGGCGTTACTGCTTTAAGTTAAAAACCGTGACTGTATATTCGACATCAGCACCACAAAGCAAAAGGCCTGTTTTCACAGGCCTTTAACACGATAAACTCACATCAAAATCATAGATAGAAGCTTATGTTTTTTCATGGTGTTGGTTTGTAGAAATACCTTCTAACTGCACGACATTTTTACTGCCTCTCTTTGCCAGTGCGTAGTAGAACAGCGGCGTTAGGATAAGACCAAACACTGTTACCCCTATCATACCGGCGAATACCGCGACGCCCATGGCTTGACGCATCTCAGCACCCGCGCCAGTGGAGAACACCATTGGCACCACTCCCATAATAAAGGCGATAGAGGTCATCAAAATAGGGCGTAGACGTAATCTTGCCGCCTCTAATATCGCCTCCATAGGTGCCATACCGTGATCTTGTTTCTCCTTTGCGAACTCGACAATTAAAATCGCATTCTTTGTCGCCAGCCCCACCAGCACTATCAGACCAATCTGGGTGAAAATATTATTATCCCCACCGTAAATCAGCACACCACTAAGGGCTGAAAGCAGTGTCATTGGGATGATTAAGATAATCGCCAATGGCAGGCTTAAGCTCTCATATTGTGCCGCCAGCACCATAAACACCAGCAGGATCACCAGAGGGAACACCAATAACCCAGTATTGCCCGCTAAGATTTGCTGATAGGTCAACTCAGTCCACTCGTAGGTCATCCCTATGGGCAAGGTCTCGGCGAGGATTTTCTCAATCGCCGCCTGCGCTTGGCCTGTGCTCACACCGGGCGCTGGGCCACCGTTGATTTCAGCGGTCGTAAAACCGTTATAGTGCATCACACGATCGGGCCCCGCACTCTGGCTCACATTGATAAAGGAGCCTAGTGGGATCATATCGCCATTCACGTTCGGCACCTTTAACTGACTTATCTGCTGCGGGCTTTGACGGAACGCCTCGTCGGCTTGCATATTCACCTGATAGGTTCGGCCAAAACGATTGAAATCG
Source organism: Shewanella sp. JNE2 (assembly GCF_023159115.1). NCBI lineage: Bacteria > Pseudomonadati > Pseudomonadota > Gammaproteobacteria > Alteromonadales > Shewanellaceae > Shewanella > Shewanella sp. JNE2. The sequence continues at coordinate 3,272,283 of NZ_CP096169.1, forward strand.
TTGACATAGGTTGAACCCATATAGGTTTGTAATGTCTGGAAAATTTGATCGAGCGACACTGCCTGCTGTTTCGCTTTAGTCCGATCGATATCCAATTCAAGTTGTGGCACGTTCACTTGATAACTGGAAAATATCCCCGCTAATTGTGGATCGGCCCACGCCTTGTACATCACTTGTTGGGTCACCTGATACAAGGCCTCATAACCAAGGTTGGCTCTGTCTTGAATTTGCAAACGGAACCCTCCTATAGTGCCGAGGCCTTGCACAGGTGGCGGCGGGAAGATGGCAATAAACGCATCCTGAATGTCAGCAAATTGCTGATTCAGCTGTCCTGCAATGGCATTCGCCGACAGTTCAGGACTCTTACGTAACTCAAAATCATCGAGTGCGACAAACACCACGCCTGAGTTAGGACTATTAGTAAAACCGTTGATGCTAAGGCCTGGGAAGGCAATCGAGTGCGCGACTCCGGGGTGATTTAGCGCAATCTCAGACATTTTCTTGATCACTGTATCGGTACGTTCAAGGGATGCGGCATCGGGCAACTGAGCAAAGGCCACTAAATACTGTTTATCTTGGCCGGGCACATAACCCGTTGGTGTATTAGCAAATTGCACTCCCGTTAACGCCACCATGCCTAAATACACTAGGCCAATAATGCCGCCAAAACGGATCACCTTACGCACTAAGTAGCCATAACCATCGGATGCACGGTTAAATAAACGATTAAAAGGCACAAATAACCAAGCACCAAACAACTTATCCATTAGACGGGTTAAGCCGTCCTTAGGTGCATCATGACTCTTGAGTAACAGCGCCGATAATGCCGGACTCAAAGTGAGTGAGTTAATCGCTGAGATAAAGGTCGAGATAGTAATAGTCAAGGCAAACTGTTTATAGAACTGCCCGGTTAAACCGCTCATAAAGGCCGTTGGAATAAACACCGCCGCCAGCACTAAGGTGGTTGCCACAATCGGGCCAGTCACTTCCTTCATCGCCTTTTGCGTTGCCGCAACAGGGCTTAACCCTGCGGCAATATTACGCTCAACGTTTTCCACCACGACGATGGCATCATCAACCACGATACCGATGGCGAGCACCAGCCCAAATAGCGACAAGGCATTTAACGAGAAACCGAGCAGATGCATAAAGGCAAAGGTACCCACCAAAGACACAGGCACAGCCACCAGCGGAATAATCGAGGCACGCCAAGTTTGCAGGAATAGCACCACCACTAACACCACCAGCAGCACGGCTTCGAGCAGGGTTTTTACCACGGCTTCAATCGAGCCACGCACGAAGACTGTAGGGTCGTACACAATCTCGTATTGCAGTCCTTCAGGGAAGGACTTGGCGAGTCTGGCCATTTCTGCGCGCACATCGTCGGAAATCTGAATCGCATTCGAGCCCGATGCTTGGAATACCGGAATCGCCACCGCATCCTTATTATCCAGCAATGAACGCAGCGCATAGCTCGTTGCCCCGAGTTCCACCCGCGCCACATCCTTAAGGCGGATCACCTCAGCGTTTTGACCAACTTTGATGATAATATCTTCAAATTCAGACAGTTCAGTTAAACGGCCTTTCACGTTAATCAAAAGTTGAAAGTCAGCACTGCCACTGGGCTGTGCGCCTAAACTGCCCGCTGCCGCCTGTTGGTTTTGCTCACGCACAGCGGCAATAATGTCCGCAGGCGATAAACCCAGCGCCGAGACTTTATTCGGATCGAGCCAAATTCTCAGGCTGTATTCGCCGGCGCCAAACAAACGTACCGCACCCACGCCTTTAATGCGTGCCAACTCATCTTTTACATTTAGCGCCGCATAGTTAGACAGGTACAACATGTCGTAACGGTTATCCGGCGATAACAAATGCACCACCATGGTTAAGTCTGGCGATGATTTTTCAGTAACAATACCAAGACGTTGTACCTCCTGAGGCAAACGTGGCATAGCCCTATCCACTCGGCTCTGCACTTGGGTTTGTGCCCTATCGACATCGGTGCCAATGGCAAAAGTGATGGTTAAGGTCATCCGTCCATCAGAGGTCGCCTGGGATGACATATACAACATATCTTCGACGCCGTTGATTTCTTGCTCTAGGGGCGAGGCAACCGTTTCGGCAATCACTTTAGGGTTAGCGCCAGGGTAGTTTGCGGTGACCACTACCGTTGGCGGTACCACCTCTGGATATTCGGTAATAGGCAACTGCCAAACGGCAATCGCCCCAGTGATAAGAAACAGCAATGACAGCACGGCTGCAAATATCGGTCTTTTAATGAAAAATTGCGACAACATAGTGTGTTATTCCTTAACCGCGGCTCGCCGTTTCAACCGCTTGCGCCGTCAAATGATCTTGGTTTTTATCGAGCATTAACTGGGCTTGGCGCAATGCTTCGAGTTTCTCGCTGTCGACCATATCCACCATATTTGGCTCAATTTGCATCTTAGGGCGAACACGCTGCATACCGTTGACGACGATCTTGTCTTCAGCAGCTAAACCTTGAGTTACGATACGAAGCCCTTGAACTTTCTCACCTAAGGTCACGCCACGATATTCGACCGTGCCATCATCACCGACGACCAGCACAAACTTATTATTGAGATCTGTGCCAACGGCTTTATCGTCGATCAAGATCCCCTCATAGGCGCCGCTGCCCGCGGTGCGAAGACGCGCAAACAAGCCAGGCAATAATCTATTGTCTTCATTGTCAAAAGTGGCTCTAACTCGAATTGTGCCCGTCTGCTTATCCATCGCATTGTCAACAAAGTCGACCATGCCAATATGGTGATAATCGCGCTCATTGGCTAAAGCCATATACACGGGGTTATCACCAGCACGAGGATCGTTACGTTTCTTCTCGGCTGTTAGCTTTACGTATTTAAGGTAGGTTTGTTCATCCACATCGAAATAGGCATACATGCTGGCCGTAGAAACCAAGCTGGTTAGCACACTCTGCCCTGCAGTGACATAGTTACCCGTTGTGACGTTGGCGTAGGACACGCGGCCATCAATCGGCGCTTGCACTTGGGTATAAGCTAAATCAAGCTCGGCGCGCATGAGTGCTGCTTTCACCGACGCAACCGCCGCCGCAGTTTGGCGCTTGTTTGACTCACGGGTATCGAGTAATTCTGCAGAAACTGCCTTTTGATCAAATAACTTACGGGCACGCTCCAAATCATTAGTGGCCAGTTGCTCAGCAGAAATAGCGCTAGCAAGATCCGCTTTTAACCGGGCCACTTCCACTTCAAACACGCTTGGATCGATGCGAAAGAGTACGTCACCTTTCTTCACTAAGGCGCCTTCTTTAAAATTTACTGATTCAATGTAACCAGATACTCGTGGGATAAGGGTGACACTTTCTGGTGCCTGTAAACGGCCAGTAAACTCATCCCATTCGGTAACTCGCTCATGCAATACTTGAGCAACATCCACCTTAGGTGCAGTCGGTGCAGGCCCCTGCTGCGTTGTTTGCTCACCACAAGCTGAAAGGACGAAAGCCGCCACCGCCGTTAACATCATTATTCGTAAAGGTTTGTTACTCATCATATTACTATCCTCAAGGTGGCGGGCATTTCACGCTGTTCGAACCACACACATGCCGCTGTGTTACAAACCAAACCGATTAAATACCGACTGGTAAAAAATATTCTGTACTGAACGGTAATATATAGCGTAAAATGACTCTGTCAACAAATTTATGTACCGACTGGTATTAAATTAAAAATACGCATTTACATTACATCTGCAATATTCCATTAGGCAGAAATCCATACATTTGATCCTCAAAGTCTTTTATGAATATTGAAGCGAAACCAACTGATATGGAGTGAATGCAAGACTCAGGTGACACCTTGGATGACTCAGTAAACAACTCTTCTTAGTCAGTCATCTGTCAGTAAGTGTGGCTGGACATGGGCCAAACCCATGTCTATCCTAGGGGCAATTGAGAATGGAGGAGCCTAATGATGTCAACCGTCACCCAGACGCCCTGTGTAGGTCGCCCACGAGCTTTTGACACTGAAGATGCATTAGCTAAAGCCTTAGAAGTCTTCTGGCGCAAAGGCTTTGAAGGTACATCGTTAACCGATCTCACCCAAGCGATGGGCATAAATAAACCGAGTCTTTATGCCGCCTTCGGCAATAAAGAACAGTTATTTCTCAAAGCAATAGAGTTATATGAACAGCGTCCCTGTGCATTTTTCTATCCGGCACTGGAAAAAGAGACCGCCTATCTGGTCGTCGAGTCCATGCTACTCGGTGCCGCTGATTCTTTGGTGGATAAAAGCCATCCTCAGGGATGTTTGATTGTCCAAGGCGCTCTCACCTGTAGTGAAGCAGGGCAAGCTATCAAGGATACGTTAATTAACCGACGCCGCGACGGTGAAATCGCCCTGTGCGAACGGCTGCAACGCGCCAAAGATGAAGGGGATTTACCCGCGGATGCTGATCCGCTCTTGCTTGCACGTTACATAGGCACGGTATTACAAGGCATGGCCGTACAAGCGACCAATGGAATTTGCCCAAATGAACTGCGTCAGGTAGCAGAGTTGACACTCGCTAACTTTCCACGGAATCACATCAATCATAATGATAAAGACGCTACTTGAGCTTAACGGATTCAGAGCCATTGCTAGAACACCATCCCCTCTGCCTTTGCAGAGGGGATTTTCCACGACTTTTTAGTCTCTAACCGCATGGGTGACAAGTGTGGGACGTAATAGATTGTCATGCACTGGGCAACGATTACACACAATATCTAAAAACTCTCGTTTCTGATCTTCTGAAAGATCAGCATCAATACTGGCGTTAATGGTAATGTCTTTAAAGCCCACAGGATCTTCCGAAGGCTGGCCTAGTAAACCTGCAGAGTTCATTAGGGCACGCACATTCACATCAAACTGACGTAACTCAATATGCCTTTCCCGCGCCACCATCTTGGCAATCGCAGAAATACAACCTCCCAATGAAAACAGAAAGGTCTCTAAGGGATTTGCTCCTTCATTAGTCGCACTCGGTTGATCTATCACTAAAAGATGCTCACGAACCTGCGCGGTGACTTTCCAACCGCTTGCCATATGGGTGGTGACTTCTACGACTTTATCTGGCATTGCAAAACACTCCATTAGATTTTATTCAATCAGATTATACTAATAATTGATTTAATTAAAATCATCCGCAGAGATCACAAACTCATGAGAAATTTTTTATTAGCCATACATTTCACAAAATAAATATACCGCCCTAATATCATTAGCCTACCTATAAACAGTTATGTTATAAACGCCCTATCTTGAGCAAAGTAAAATGGATGCAAAATGCGGATAGGGAGTAACGTCAGTATGAAAATACAGCGAGCATATAATTTGCGCTTTTCATTTATACTCGCCGCCGTTTTGCTATCTCTTACTCACTTTTATGGTATAGCAATGGCTCAAGAAACAGATGCCATACCCCTAGTCGCTCAAGACAAGACTATTATCTTAGCCGCCGAAGATAGCTGGCCTCCTTTTGCTAATCAGTTTGGTCAAGGTATTTCCCATCGCTTAATCAAAGCCGCTTTTAAACAATCTCAAATTGAAATTAATAGCTTAGTCGTTCCCTATACCCGCGCCTTAATGATGGCAGAGAAAGGTGATGTAGATGGTGTGTTCAATGTCACCCGCGAAGCGAGCACTGAACAACGTTTTGTTTTTGGACAGTTCCCTTTATTTGTTGCAACAGCCTCTTTTTATCAAAAGAAACAAAAATCAATTCTGGCAGACAATAAATGGGCTCTCCCTAGAGGTACAGTTGTTGGGATCGTTAAAAGCTATGAATATGGCGATGATTTTCCTGCGCTCGTTAAACAACAACAGCTTAATATTGTTGCTGTAGCCAACCAACTACAACTCATTAATTTACTATTAATTGGTCGTATAGATACCGCATTGATGTTCGATTTAGTCGCGAAGGATAACCTTCAGACAATGGGCGTTGATGATGAAATCATTCCGATATTTGCTAATCACAGCAGTAATATTTATCTGGCTTTCTCAAAGGAAAATCCACAGGCACATACCCTAGCAAGCCAACTTGATGCTGGTTTATCCCAACTCAAAGCCACTGGCCAGTATGAAAAACTATTCTCATTGAGTCCTATCGCTGCGAGCGAATAATTTCTTGATTCACCCAATATAACAACTGCTTGATAGCTTTCGACAAGATCTGATTTTGACGCACAATATAACCTAAACTCGTTGTAGGGAATTGCGGCAAAGGGGTGACTTTCGTGGTCAAATTCGCTTTCGTATATACAGAAAACTCTGGCACTATCGCTACCCCAAATCCCGCCTCTGCCCAATCGATTTGTGCGTCTACACTGCCAACTTCCATAATCCTATAATTGGGTAAGTTCAAGGAAGGTAGCGCAGGGTCCAATAACTCGCGGGTTCGCGTATCATGGCCTAATAAAATCAAGGTCGGTTGCTCGGCTAAGGGTGTATCCACGGACAGTTTTGTTTGCTGCCATTGCTGCAAATGGTCACCGATTGCGCACCATTTAATCTGTTGTAATTCAGTAAAATGCAGTGGTTGACTCTCCTTTTGCGCGATCACAAAGCCTAAATCGGCTTCGGCATTGGTCACTAACTCAGAGGCCTGTGAAGACGTGGTATTAAGCAGTGAAAAGTCAATTCCTGGGAACTCCGCCTTAAAGAGCTGAAACGGTTGGATCAAGAGTAACCGCGAGATAATATCGCTCGCTGCTATGGTGAGAGTGCCTTGGCTAAGATCGTTAATTGCATTCAAATCCGCTTGGCAAATTTGTAATTCCATCAGAGTTTTTTGGCTGCTTTCTAACAGACGAAACCCCGCCTGTGTCAATCGAAAGGGATTACGGTCAATCAACTTTACCCGAGTGGTTTGCTCTAACTGCTTAATATGCAAGCTAACATTGGGCTGAGTCATATGTAGCACAGCGGCTGCCTTACCAAAATGCTTACATTCAGCCAAAGTGACAAAAGTCTTTAACCAATGAAGATCGAGCATTGCACCACCATCCCGACAGAAATAGAGTTAATTATCGCCAATTATATATGAAATTCTTATCAGCACGATAACTATAATTAATTTCTCTTATTCCTACTGAAGGTCTAGCATAACCGCTTAATCAATGAGGAGATGTTGTTATGCCGTCGATCGTGGTTGTGGGTGCAAATTGGGGTGATGAAGGCAAAGGCCGCATCGTAGATTATTTAGCTGCGGATGCCGCTGCCAGTATTCGCTTTCAAGGCGGTAACAACGCCGGACATACCGTCGTCAACGACTACGGCACCTTTAAATTACACCAATTACCGAGTGGCATTTTCAACCCTAACTGCATTGCAGTATTAGGCCCAGGCATGGTGATCAGCCCTGAAAAACTCAGTGTAGAAATTGCTGAAGTACAAGCGACAGGTGTTGAAGTCAAACTGTGCATTTCTGACCGTGCTACTCTGTGCTTACCATTGCATGCATTAGAAGATACCTTAGAAGAACAACGTCTTGGCGATCTCGCCTATGGTTCAACCCGTCAAGGGATTGCACCAGCCTATGGCGATCGCGTGATGAAAAAAGGCATTTTAGTCGGCTGGTTAAACCAACCTGAAGTGCTGCAAGAGCGCATTCAATTTATGCTCGACTGGAAATTGCCACAGTTAAAGGCACTTTATCCAAGCTGCGATTTTAATCAAACCGCCGCAGAAATGACCGCATGGTTATTAGACGTGACAGCCCCTTGGCGTCCGTTTATTTGTAACGTGACTGAGCCATTAAAAGCATTACAAAAACAAGATGCTAGCTTACTGTTTGAAGCACAATTAGGGGCTGGCCGTGACTTAGTCTACGGCGAATATCCTTACACTACGTCTTCAAACGTGACGGCAGCTTACGCGGGTATCGGCAGCGGTTTACCCGCACTGCGTCCTGAGCGTGTAATTGCTGTCGCGAAAGCCTTTAGTTCATCTGTGGGTACTGGCACTTTAGTGACCGCAATGGAAGAGCAAGACGCCTTCCGCGAAAATGCCAACGAGTTTGGTGCAACAACAGGCCGTCCACGTGATATGGGTTACTTTGACGCTGTTGCCACCCGTAATGGAGTTGAACTACAAGCGGCAACCGAAATCGCCCTGACGAAGATTGATTGTCTTTCTGGTATGAAAGATCTAAAAATCTGTGTTGCCTATGAAGGTGAACACACTGAGAACCCAATTTGGCCACAAACTGCGGCGTTAAGCCCAGTGTATGAACAAATGCCATGCTGGAACGAAGATATTACCGGTTGTCGTACTTTCGAAAGCCTGCCTGTCGCCGCACAACACTATGTTGAACGTATTGAAGAGTTAATGGGTGTGCGCGTCAGTATGGTTTCTGTAGGACCTGAGCGTGATCAAATGATCATTCGCTAGTCGAGCGTTTACCCTACAAAAAAGCCATATTCGCCTCGGTGAATATGGCTTTTTACTTTTATAGCATTCACCATTCAAAAATCACTCAATACGTTGGTAGCAACTATGTGAATCCCTGATATTCAAATATCACCGCTAAATGAAATGGCATTACTCTTCAAATACATACTTATCCATCATACCGACTAAACGGCCAATTTCGGGTTTAGTGATAGTATCATTTGCCCCTAATGAGATAGCTTTAATACGGTTATCTTCACTCATAAGAGATGAAAACATCACAATCGGCATTTGTCGGTACGCCTTAGATTCTCTTAAGCGTTTCACCAAATGCATGCCATCCATGCGAGGCATCTCAACATCCGTAATAATGGCGCTGACAAAATCAGAAATAGAAGCATTATCTTGATCAGCAAGGGTCTCAAATTCCATTAGCATTTCAAGGGCATCACCACCATCTTTGGCTGTGATAATGTTGTAACCTGCGCTGCGAAGGGTATTTTCGATCATCTTACGAATAAAAGCGGAATCATCGACAATTAAAATCGTTTTTGCTTCACGTTTTGCCAGCATTTTGTCATTAATCACGACACTCCTATCGAGCGTGACATCGTACTTATCCATACTCAGTTCAGGATTAATGTCGGCAATAATTTTCTCAAAATCCAAGATCATAATGAGCATGCCATCACGACGAACTACGGCAACGACACAATCATTTTCACCGGCTTCTAAAAATTGACTCGGTGATTCAACCTGCTCCCACGACACTCGATGAATACTACGAACGCTATCAATTAAAAAACCATTAATCATTTTATTAAAATCGGTAACAATAACGACTTTATGACTTAAATCCGCAGGGGTTGGTATCCCTAACCAACCAGCAAGATCGACTAAAGGGATCAGCTTTTCTCGCAGCGAAAACACCCCAACCATATGCCGCTGGGCATTGGGGTAATCTGAGGTTTCGGGCACCCTAATCACTTCTCTCACTTTGGCGACATTAATACCGTAATGACACACTTTATGCCCACCGTTAGGCAGGACTTTATGCAGATGAAACTCAATAATTTCGAGTTCATTAGTGCCACTTTCAGTCAATATTTCTGATTTTTTAATTTCGTTCATATCAAACTCTCAACCTAGCTAATCAACATGATAAAGATGTTTAATGATCAGTATAGGAAGGGATTTATACATTAGGCATGATAGTGTGACTTTTCGGTGATTTTACTTACTGATAAAGGTGATAAATATAGGTGACTGGGTTTTGTCTCTGTGTATTAGCAGTTTTGTTTATAGGTTTTGTTTTAAGAGATAAGCCGCTAAACTAGCGGGCAATAAAACCCCTCGAAAATAGCCATAACCCCATGCCGAAATTTAGCTCTACGTTTTCCTTCCCTGTACAAATCTATTACGAAGATACCGATTTTTCTGGCGTGGTTTACCACCCTAACTTTTTGAAATATTTCGAGCGTGCCCGTGAGCATGTGATTGGTGCCGAGCGGTTAAATGCACTATGGCAACAAAGTCAATTGGGTTTTGCCGTGTATCGTACCGATATGGTATGCCATGAAGGTGTAGAGTTTGCCGATATTATTGATGTGCGTACTCAGTTTTATTTTGAAAGCAAGTACCGCACTGTATGGCAGCAAGAGATTTGGCGTCCACAGGGTAAAAAGCCTGCGGTTACTGCAACCATTGAGATGGTGTGTATGAATAAAGCCCGCCAACTAGCACCTATGCCCGCAGATTTAATCGCCGTCTTAAGCCTTGGTTTCGACTCAAACGAATAACACTAACGTGCACTATATTGCACTATTACGACATTAAGTAACGACTACATAACTGGTTAGATTGAGTGGCAAATTACGTCGCATAATGCAACTGTGCCCAGTTCATTTCAAGCTCAGCAGCACTCATGGGCTTTGCGTAATATAAACCTTGCAAGGTATCAACGCCCATCGCCACTAACCTATCCCTAATCTCGAGCGTTTCAATACCTTCGACAGTCACTTGATAACCTAATTTTTTGGCGATATTGATACTGGCTTCGAGGATATATTCAGATGCCTTATCCCGTTCAAGATCCTGTAAAAAGGCTTTATCAATTTTGACTTCATTGACGGGCAAATGCTTTAAATAAGCCAAAGAAGAATGGCCCGTACCAAAATCATCAATCGCGAGACTAACCCCTAACGCACGAATTTTATCTAGGGTTTCTACGGCTTTATTTAAGTCAGCCATCAGCGTACTTTCCGTAATTTCAATCATTAAAGATTCGGGAGGTAAATGATAATAAGCAAGGCGCGATGCAATTTCTTGGGGTAAGGTTTCACTGTCTAGATCCCGTGTAGAAAGGTTAACCGCTACACATAAATTAATCCCCGCGGTACGCCATTTTGCCTGTTGAGCTAAAACCTGTTCAAGGGCCCATTGACTCACCAAGTCAATCATTCCGGCATATTCAGCCAGAGGAATAAATTCTCCAGGAGAAATAGTCCCAAGCTCCTCATGCTGCCAACGTATTAAGGCTTCGACTTGGGTACACAACCCCGTTTGTATATTTTGCTTAGGTTGGTACACCATATATAAATGATTTTGCTGTAACCCTTTAGGAAGACTATCAATAATTTTGAGTTCTCGCAGTTGCCTTATATCATCATTCTCACTGTAACAGGCAATAGCACTGCGTGTTATACGCGCTTTTTTAAGGGCAAGATCGAGCCTTCGTAACATTTGGCTTGCATCAGCATGATGTGATTGAAGCTGCAAACATCCTATCTGCACACGAACACTCACTGGCGTATCATTGATACGAAAAGGCACTTGTAAACGACCACGTAAATGCAGTAATTGTTCTTCCGTCAGGTTTTGGTCATAGTAAAGAAAAAATTCATCACCGTTTAAACGAGCAATGAATCTAGGATTAAGGCTTAGGGAATATAAACGCTCAGCAAACTGCTTGAGTAAAATGTCACCAAAGACAAAGCCAAAGAGATCATTAACATAGCGAAAGCGATAAATATCAACTAAAACCATAGTCCCTCGAGTAAGCGGCATCATAGTGGCTAAAGTACGTTTTAGGCCCACTCGATTACTCAGCCTAGTAAGCTTATCTTTACCCATTCCCGCAGGCAGAGCGGTTAGCATCTCATTTAAGGAATCATAAAGCGGTGCAAACTCTTGGGGAACCGCAGAAATGTTAAGGGGCCGACGCTCAATCTTTTGCTGATCAAGTTGACAACATAGTTGAGCCAAAAACCGTTGTTGCAGACGTTGCGAGTGATATTTTGCTAGCAGAATATATAGCACGCCTATCAGGATAATAAGCAATGCTATAGCGATAAATTCCATCCTGATCATACCTAGGCCTCAACCTTAGCGCGCAGCCTAACTGCTATTGGTAACTTTCTCTAATTGAATGGAATTTTTCCATAAACTCATCACTGGCTAACGCATCCGCTGTCACAGGTAATCCCCTAGCAACAAACACATCAAGGCGCTGTTCAAGCTCGGTACCTGCACGTAATTCACCAGTATAAAAAGCGGCTGCACGGATAAAATCTAAGTAAGTGACATGTTCTGGTAGATAAGGCAAATCGGCCCAACGTTCAACTACGGCCATAACGTCAGGTGCAAAATCCCAACTTTTTAATACTGCGCGCCCAAGCGGGCCCTGCATTTTTCGCACTAAAGATCTTAATTGTTCGATACTGGCAAACAACTCTGGATGTGTCTCAGCCTCGGTAAGCACGGGTAAAGCACCAATATTATGGACTAATCCCGCCAAGGTTAGAGTGTCAAAGTTAAGCCCACTATTGGGTTTACTTTTATTGTACATGTGCAATATAGCGCAAGCTGCGGCAGTAACATCAATCGAAGTACGCCACACTTCATCCATCACTTCCCACACCATTTCATTGGTGGAGATAAAGAGTTGCTCCATCGCCACAGAAGTCGCAATACTTTTGATCTGAATTAACCCAATTCGGGAAACCGCGCCACTAATACTTTCTGCGGGAACACCACGGCTGTATAAAGCACTATTGGCCACTTTGATAATACGAGCTGAAATCGCCGCATCCTGGCCTATCACTTCAGCCACTTGTTTAAGGCTTGCATCTGGGCGCCCGACAACTTCCTGCACCCGCATTGCCACTTCTGGCAAGGTAGGTAACACGAGGGCATCCTCTTTTAGTTTTTTTAATAGTCCGACTAACAGTAGATGTTCAGTAGACATCTTAGCTCCCATCAATCTATCAACATATCAACATAAACATTGGATAGTTGGAGTATATCAGTTGGCTGTGATGAGATGGGTAGAAAAAGCAGCAGAGGTTAATAATTTGTAAGATGACAGTATTCATTTTCCCCGTAGAACACTTTTCTCACCCATATCTTAAAGATTAAAACGCTTATATTCGCAAAGTGTGAAGAACAACTAAAGTTAGGCGCCGCCATTTGCATAACCCTACCCCCATTGTGTAAAATGCCGCCCCCGCGCACTGCGCCTCTATCGTACTAATCAATTCGAGAGTCATTATGTTTAAACCAGAGCTACTATCCCCTGCCGGGACGCTGAAAAATATGCGCTACGCCTTTGCCTATGGTGCAGATGCAGTGTATGCCGGTCAGCCAAGATATAGCTTAAGGGTACGTAATAACGACTTTAAGATGGAAAACCTTGCCACTGGGATTGAAGAAGCCCATGCGCTCGGTAAAAAGCTCTATGTGGTCAGCAATATTGCCCCCCACAATGCCAAGCTCAAAACCTATATCAAGGACATGGAACCCGTAGTGGCGATGAAGCCAGATGCGCTGATCATGTCCGATCCGGGTTTAATCATGATGGTGCGTGAGGCCTTTCCCGATCAAGTGGTGCATTTATCCGTGCAGGCGAATGCCATCAACTGGGCCTCGGTCAAGTTTTGGCAAACCCAAGGGATTAAGCGCGTGATCCTGTCTCGCGAACTGTCCTTAGATGAAATTGAAGAAATTCGTCAGCGCTGCCCTGATATTGAACTCGAAGTGTTTGTACATGGCGCTCTGTGTATGGCCTATTCTGGCCGTTGTTTACTCTCGGGTTATATCAACAAACGCGATCCTAACCAAGGCACTTGTACTAACGCTTGTCGCTGGAAATACGATGTACACGAAGCGCAGCAAAACGACAGTGGCGATATTATTGCTATGCCTAATGCGGTACAAATCGAAACGCCAACCACCTTAGGGGCGGGGGCGCCAACGGATCAAATCTTCCTACTACAGGAAGCCAATCGTCCCGGCGAATATATGCCAGCCTTTGAAGATGAACATGGTACTTATATCATGAACTCTAAAGACTTACGGGCGATTCAACACGTTGAACGCCTAACCAAAATGGGCATAGACTCTCTTAAAATCGAAGGCCGTACTAAATCTTTCTATTATGTCGCACGTACAGCGCAGCTCTATCGCCAAGCCATTGAAGATGCCGCATCGGGTAAGACCTTTGATCGTAGCCTGATGAACCAGTTAGAAGGGCTCGCCCATCGCGGCTATACCGAAGGCTTTTTACGTCGCCATGTGCATGATGAATATCAAAACTACGACTATGGTTACTCGGTCAGTGACACACAACAATTTGTGGGTGAACTGACAGGCAAACGTAACCTAGCAGGCCTTGCTGAAATCGAAGTAAAAAATAAGTTTTCCGTGGGTGACAGTGTCGAGCTAATGACGCCGCAGGGTAATATGAACCTAACAATTGAACACCTAGAAAATCGCAAAGCTGAAGCGGTTGAAGCAGGTCTTGGTTCAGGGCACACTGTATATCTGCCCGTACCGAAGGAAGTCGATTTAAGCCACGGTATTTTACTGCGTAACCTGCCCCAAGGTCAGGATACTCGCAACCCACATGAACTAGGTTAAGGTATGGCATTACTGATCGACGATAGCTGCATCAACTGCGACATGTGCGAGCCTGAGTGTCCTAATCAGGCGATCACTATGGGTGAAGAGATCTATGAAATCGACCCTGATCGCTGCACTGAATGCGTTGGTCATTATGATAAACCGACCTGCGTCTCTGTTTGCCCAATTGATTGTATCGACCCCAATCCGAATCATGTTGAGTCGCAGGACGAACTGTTAGTCAAATTTGCAGTGCTAACACAAAAGATCTAGTCATAGGTGCCACTAATCAAAAAGCCCTGAGAGTAAACTCAGGGCTTTTGCTTTATCCCTACCAAACAATATTAATCTCGAAATATCAACACGCCCTAGTTAAAACTGGGGGATTTACTCAGAATCACCGTTGGCTTAGCCTCTATTTGTAATCGCTCAATGATCGCTGCCAGCTTTTCGATACTCAGACGTATCGGCGTTGGCATTGTTGAAAATTCGATGCTGAGTAATAGGTTTTTCACCTCAAGCCCCAATTCTGTATCCCCTTCAATATTCAGCTTACGCTGAAAAAATAACGTGTCAGGGTCTTCTTTGGCTGCTGCAACTAACACTAACTCTGCGGAGTTGGCACTAAAGGTAACCTGCGCCTGAGTTAACTCTCTCACTTGCCATTGACCATCAAAAGTCACTTCAAAATTCAGGTGTAAATCCTCAACTCGAATAGCAACCCATTTTCCTGCTAAAAAGTCCAGTTCATCATCCGCTGCCTGCGAAGCAAGCAAAAGCCCAAGCAATTGGCTAATCACTTTCGCCTTAAGGCTAAAAGGGACTTTTGCAAGGGGAAAACTCATCAACTTAGGTGTAATTTCAAGGAGTTGTTTTGCTAATTTTGCTGAAAAAACAGCGGACATAATCAATACCCTACAAAAATAAAACACGATATGTCCCAGTTTAGCGGGATTTTATGATCTTAAACCTGTTTTAAATCAATTCACCACGATTCAATCTTGCCTAAACTCAGCGGCTATCTATTTATCGGGAGCATAAATATGGAGCTTTTGTGTCCAGCAGGCAATTTGGCCTCACTCAAATCGGCACTGCAAGCCGGTGCAGACGCTGTGTATCTAGGGTTAAAAGACGATACCAATGCACGTTCATTTGCGGGATTAAACTTCACCCCAGCAAAGCTACAGGAAGCCACTGAGCTTACACATATACGCGGTAAGAAAATCTTTTTAACCTTAAACACATTTCCAAAACCAGGTGAAGAACATCGTTGGTATCAAGCAATAGATTTAGCCGCCAAACTCAATATGGATGCATTGATTGTTGCCGATCTTTCTTTGCTCGATTATGCCCATAAACATTATCCGCAGTTGCCACTGCATCTTTCTGTGCAGGCAAGCGCGACCAATCTGGGTGCCCTGAGTTTTTATAAAGACGCCTTCAATATTGCCCGCGTGGTTTTACCTCGGGTGCTCTCGATGAAACAAGTGCGCGATCTTGCTAAAGTCAGCCCCGTAGATTTAGAAGTGTTCGCCTTTGGCAGTCTGTGCATTATGGCTGAAGGGCGGTGTCATCTGTCCTCCTATGTTACTGGGCAATCGCCCAACACGGGCGGTTCTTGTTCGCCAGCCAAACACGTACGCTGGCAAGAAGAAGGACAAGATAGATTAACTCGACTCAATGATGTGCTTATTGATAAATCAGCCTTAGATGAGCAAATGGGTTACCCCGTGGTCTGTAAAGGCCGTTATCTCACCGAAGATCAGGACTCGCCCCAGTATTTACTTGAGTCTCCGACCAGTTTAAACACCTTAAGCCTTCTGCCTGAACTGGCTAAGGCTGGCATAGTGTCCTTAAAAATTGAAGGCCGTCAGCGTAGCCCTGCTTATGTTGAGCAAGTGACTAAAGTCTGGCGTCAAGCCATCGATACCTATCTGGAAAATCCCGATAAATTTCACAGTCAACCCCATTGGGAACAGGCCTTAGCGAAGGTTTCTGAAGGGCAGATCACAACGCTTGGTGCCTACGAGCGCAACTGGCAATAAGCAGAAATGCTCAACCAACAGACTGAAAGTAAGGAAGAGTTATGCGTATTTCCCTAGGACCATTACTGTATTGCTGGCAAAAACAACAGGTCATGGCCTTTTACCAACAAGTTGCAGCCAGCCAAATTCCGCTAGTCTATTTAGGAGAAGCTGTCTGTAGCCGCAGACGCGAACTCAAATGGGGGGATTATTTTGAGCTTGCGCAAATGCTCAAGCAGGCTGGTAAAGAAGTGGTGATTTCAACACTGGCATTAATTGAAGCGTCATCGGAATATACCGAGCTTAAGCGTCAAGTCGATAATGGCGAATTTATGATAGAAGCTAATGACATGGCTGCAGTCTACCTCGCCAAAGAACACAAATTACCCTTTGTCTGCGGTGCGAGTATCAACAACTATAACCGAGCTAGCCTAGATATTTTACATGGCTTTGGTATGCAACGATTTGTGATGCCTGTGGAATTATCTAAAGCTTGGCTACAACAAGTCATACAGAATAAACCCACTTTTGAGGTAGAAGTTTTTGGCCATGGCTATTTACCTCTGGCTCATTCAGCGCGCTGTTTTACTGCAAGACACAAACAACTCACTAAAGACAGTTGTGAAACAATTTGCCGCCAATATAGCAAGGGGCTGCTCGCTCAAACCCAAGAGATGCAGCCGCTATTAAGGCTTAATGGTATTCAAACCCAATCTGCAGCTTGTTTAGATTTAAGCAGTGAAATCGCAGCAATGAATACAATGGGAGTGGATGTATTTAGAGTCTCACCTAGCGGTACAGAATCGATCGTGCGAGCCGAAAGTTTAATCGAAGCCCTTAACATGCCTGAAATGGTACTCAATGCTCCTATAAAGGGTGAGCAATGTGATGGTTATTGGTTTGGTGAAGCTGGCCTGACTATTCATCACGCAACCTAGTAACTGACGCCAACTAAGTCAGCCTCAATAATCAACCTTTGGGTTATAGGTTAGTTGACTTAAAAGCAGTACCGTCATCCAACACAATAAACTACCAAGCCCTATCCATTCTAGTAGCGCTGGCCACCATGGTGTGGGTCTTGGAAGTTGTTGCACCATTTCTTGATAGAAAGGCCTATCGCCTTCTGTTAAGCCCAATTCCAATTGCGGCGCGTACAAAAACATCATCATGCTACAGAGCACTATCAAGGCTAATAACCAAGTCCAACGTCCGAATGCAGAACGGCCAACACTGGCCAAGATTAAATAGAATATTGCACTTAGGCTGCCAAAATAAAAAAACCATTTCAGCCCTAAAATATGTAAATGGTATACATTAACGGGGAATAAACCGACCCAAGCTAACGCAAAGAAGGTTAGGGCTAAACAGATAAAAAAAGGATATCCCCAACATGAAGTGACATTCTGTAATGAAGACAAACAATAAAAAACGATACTTAAACTGCCGAAGAATAATCCACCATTTAGGATAACTGCGAAGGGAGAATGTCCATATGTCCCTAATTCACTTAAAGTATGATTGAGAAAGTTGAAATACTGCTCATTTGAAGAATGAAAACCCAGTACCGACACAATAATCCCGAGCAATAACACAAAGATACCAAGAAAACCAAATTTAGTGGCAAGTGCAGCACTCTTTTTCATTTGACGCTTCTTATCGTAACAGTCATAAGTAAATTAGCGAATAGGAATAACATTAACTTACATGGAAATAGAAAGATTTAAAGCGGCACACATCCGCTTTATGATAATTTTTTACTTTCTCCATAATTTTTGATTTTTTAGTCATCCTTAAGCAGAACAATAGCTTCCCAGAAAAACCAATAAAACGATTGAGCATGCCACTACACTGCGCATAAAAATGTAATCTCGCTCAACAGTAACGTCATATCAAGGTTAAAACGGGCCACGCCTGCGGCTGGTCATGCTATTTTTCTATTCCCCTCCAGCCAGCTGACAATAACGACTAAAAAATCGCCAGGGGCTGCATTTCATGTCCTGAACATGATATTTTTTACTCGATCCTGAACAGATCACATAATCGGCGACACGATAATACGCTTATAAAAAGTGCATGAACAATAACGAGCTAACCAATTGATTAATTTAATATAGCATAGTGATAGCTTGATAAAAATGACTATAGACTAAAGTGGAGTACGTAAAAAATAACTATGCTGTTTTGCTGCTTATATCAAACTAACCAGCGAATCGTTTTACATAGGAAGGCGAAGCGAGTAATCTTCCCCCTTCTCGTTTTTGAGTTGAATGAAAATGCACCTTAACTGGCATTAAAAACAGTTTGGACTGCGGCTTATTCAAATTTATTTTGTGCGACTCGTACTTTAAGGTGTACACCATTGGCTACTGAACATAAAAACCGCAATATGAAGACGATACTCACCTTTATCGTCCCTTCGCTGATAGGTCTGCTGCTGTTTATGACCCCACTCAGCTACAACGATGCGATCACTATCCCTATCGCTATTATATCTAAAGCATTACAAAGTGCATTGAGTGAAGTACTCACTTTAATAGTGACTATTATTGTCGTGGCAATGGCTTTGGCCTCATTGCTCACAAAAATAGTTCAACCTAAGTTTGTCTTTAATAACCATTTTCTCAATGGGCTACTCAATATTAGCCCTTTATGGCTAACCACTCGTATTGTGGGTGCCGTGTTTATCGTACTCACTTACGGTGTTATTGGCCCTGAAGTAATTAACTCATCAAGCACTGGTGCGCTGGTTTTAAATGACCTGCTGCCAGTGTTATTTTGCGTATTTATATTTGCAGGAATGTTGTTACCGCTACTACTCAACTTTGGTCTGCTCGAACTTTTTGGCACGCTATTAACTAAGATTATGCGCCCCGTATTCAATCTACCGGGTCGCAGTGCTATCGACTGTATGGCTTCGTGGTTAGGTGATGGTAGCGTGGGGATTCTACTCACCAGCAAGCAATACGAAGCACGCTTTTATACCCAGAGAGAAGCCGCGGTTATTGGAACCACTTTCTCCGCAGTATCAATCACCTTCAGCTTAGTGGTGATCTCACAAGTGAAGTTAGAGCATATGTTTGTGCCCTTTTACTTAACCGTGTGCTTAGCGGGTTTTGCCGCCGCAGTGATTGTGCCAAAGTTACCGCCTCTTTCGTGGAAAAAAGATCATTACATCGACGATACCCCCCGTAAACCCGATGATGAAATTATTCCAACGGGGCACAGTGCTTTTTCTTGGGGCTTTGATAAAGCTTTAGAAAAAGCCGCCAGTACAGGAGGAATTAAAACCGTCTTACATGAGGGTATTAAAAACGTTGTTGATATGGTGTTTGGCATTATCCCCGTGGTAATGGCAATCGGTACTCTGGCACTGATTATCGCCGAACATACGCCCATCTTTAACTATTTAGGTATGCCATTTATTCCATTACTTGAATTACTGCATATTCCTGAAGCGACTGAAGCCTCTAAAACTATCGTTGTTGGCTTTGCCGATATGTTTATTCCTTCTATCCTCGCAAGCTCAATTGAGTCGGATATGACTCGCTTTGTGATTGCGGCGTTATCTGTGACTCAGTTGATTTATATGAGTGAAGTGGGCGCACTGCTGATCGGCAGTAAAATTCCGGTAAACTTTATTGAGCTATTCGTAGTGTTTATCCTGCGTACCTTAGTGACGCTGCCAGTGATTGCGGGTGTTGCTCACTTGCTGTTCTAAGCGCAACATCACCTTTGAAATATCAAGGGGAGTCAGGTTAACTGACTCCCCTTTTTTGTACTCACTCATACACGAACTGACAGTTTTGATTATATAGTGTGACTAAAGCGTACAAACGCCACTCGTAACCACACAACTCAGTTTTGGACAGAAGTACTTTAAGAATTTCTGGATAGCACTGCTGAGGATCAAACTTGGTCATTTAATTCTTTAAGTGCTGGCTTATGATGAGCCATGGCATTCGCTCACCGACACGCAGCGAGTCCATCCGTGGATGCTCGACCGCCCCGTCCATGGGGCGGACGGTCGTCTCGCCAATCACCATGGCTCACCTGTTTAACATCGGTGTAGCCTGTTTGTTTTAAAGTAGATATGCGACTTGTTTTGGGACAATAGCTTTTTAGCTAAACGAACAGCAGAAGTGTTAGTTAAGATTGGCATTGTTGTACCAGTGACCGTTGGCGGCATGGATGCCGCCGTCGAGCCTATAGGGATATATTTACGGCGAGTCACTGGGGAAACAGTGACAATTTATGTAGCACAACTGACGATAAAGTTATCTTGCTTTGGGGCAAAAGTGAGTTAACTCAACCTATCGGCTCTCATTGCATCCTGGCATCCTGATGTGAATCTTGACAAGTTAAGTCCAAGCTAATCCACCTTTTTGTCATCTGCATGTCACTTAAGCTTCATCATTCAGTCAAAGCACGTGACTACTCTCTAAGGCAGTCAACAGCCGCATAGGGTGAATATCAGATGACTGGAGCCAACTACAGAGGGCTTGAGCGCACTCTTAGCCACACACTCAACCATCCCCGCAACCGTCCCAGTAACTATTCCAACAACCCATCCACTATTAATACCGTCTCCTTCTCAACGCCAACCATTTCCAGCTTAATCAATGCAGCTAACAGCCACACTACAACAGTTAACGCCCTTTGGCTCTCGGATATCCATTTAGGCTGTAAAGATTGTAAGGCTGATTATCTACTTAGCTTGCTCACAACTGTGCGCTGCCAGCACTTGTATTTAGTGGGAGATATAGTCGATTTATGGGCGCTTAAACGTAAATTACATTGGCCAGATAGCCACAACAAAGTGCTGCAAAAAATCATCGAGTTGGCGCAAAACGGTACCCAAGTGATTTATCTACCAGGCAACCATGACGAACTGATAAAACCCTATGCCGAGCTTAGCCTTTGGAATATCAAAATTGCCCACCAACATATTCACCAAGGGATTGGTGGTCATAAACTATTGATGCTCCACGGTGATCAATTTGATTCCGATGTCTGTGTCGGTCGTTTTTATGCCATGTTGGGTGATAACTTATACGATTTATTGTTATTTCTAAATCGTCATCTTCACCGTCTACGTGAACGCTTTGGTTACCCCTATTGGTCACTGGCAAGTTACATCAAATCCAGAGTGGGTAAAGCTCAGGTTGCCATTAGCCGCTATCGCCAAGCCGTGATCAACTATGCCCAACACTTTGATGTTGATGGTGTTATCTGCGGCCATATACATCAACCCGAGCTATCAACTCACCCAAGATCGGTTAATAACAGTACGCCAGGTAAGCGTCAGATTATTTACGCTAACGACGGGGATTGGGTCGAAAACTGCAGCTTAATGACTGAAACCCTCACAGGTGAATTACAGCTTTGCCGCTGGAATGAACAAACGCTCAATCTCGATATTCTCAACAGTATCGCATTAGTTCAACAGCCGCCTGAAACGCCCAAAAGCAAACAACAAAAAACGGCTCTGCAACAGGTGCCAAACACAAATACTGGTGAAATTCGCCCAAGGGATGTTGCCTAACATTATGAATCAATTACATAACGCTATAAAACACAATAAACCAGTGCTAAACAGCAGCCTTAGCGATAACAACCAAACGGTGCCGCTGACTGCGTTTAAGGCAAATACCATGATTTTTACCGTCGATAACGTGGTTGAACATAATCTTCCCACGATCAATGGCAAGCCTTGGCTCGCTAAACCCGCCAAAGCCATGCTGCGTTATCTTCTTAATGAGAAAGAATGCAATGATATCGCTAATCAATTTGCCTACTTACAAGGTATCGACTTTGTTGAGCAAGTATTAGCAAGTTTCGATTTTAGCTTTACTGTCCCAGCCAATGAGATTGAAAACATCCCCTGCGAAGGACGAGTCATTATCTTCGCAAACCATCCGATAGGTTCACTCGATGCACTCGCACTGATTAAGTTAATCAGCGAAATTCGTCCCGATATTAAAGTCGTTGCCAACGAACTCCTGATGGCACTGGAGCCTTTACATTCCATTTTGCTCCCCGTACGCAATATGACAGGTGGCACACCAAAACAGCATTTAGAGAATATCCACCAGCATCTGCGTAATGAAGGTGCTGTGCTGATTTTCCCCTCGGGCGAAGTCTCGCGCCTGCGACCCAACGGGGTAAGAGATACCCAATGGCATTCGGGTTTTTTAAAAATGGCCATTTCCTGCAATGCGCCTTTATTGCCTATCTATCTTGATGCCAAAAATTCAGCCACCTTCTACGGCGCATCCATGATTTATAAACCGCTGGCGACACTACTATTAGTCAAAGAGATGTTCAAACAAGCCAAACGCAATATGCCTATCCGCATTGGTGAGCTTATTCCCAACGAAGCCGTGCGTTCGATGGATTTTCCGCTTAAAACCAAAATAAAACTGTTGAAGAATCATTTATATCGAATAGGTAAAGATAAAGAACCGCTGTTTATTACCCAGAGTGCTATCGCTCATCCTGAATCCAGAAGAGAGTTACAAAGCGCATTACAACACTGTGAGCTTTTGGGTGAAACTCAAGATAAGAAACAGATCTACCTCTACCAGCATCACGATAGCAATCCCATCATGAGGGAAATTGGTCGCTTACGAGAAATCGCCTTTCGTGCTGTGGGAGAAGGAACAGGTAAACGCCGTGATATCGATAAATACGACTCTTACTATCAGCATCTTGTCCTGTGGGATAAAGAACTATTCGAAATTGTTGGTGCCTATCGTTTTGCTAGTGGTGATAAGGTGTTAGCTCAATACGGCGATAACGCGCTTTATAGCCAATCCCTATTTCAATATGCGGACTGTTTTATGCCCTATGTCAAACAAGGCTTAGAACTCGGTCGCAGTTTTGTGCAGCCAAAATATTGGGGAAAACGTAGCTTAGACTACCTGTGGTTTGGCATTGGGGCGTTTCTGGCTAAACATCCTGAATATCGTTATTTATTTGGCCCTGTATCCATCAGTAATCAGCTTCCCGGCAGTGCACGGGAAATGCTTGTGCACTTTTACTCGAGAGAATTTGCTCCAACACAAGCGATGGCTGTTTCTATGTCACCCTTTGGGCTATCACAACAGCAAAAAGCACAATTAGATAACTTATATCATCATGATGATTACCAAAATAATTTCAAACAGCTTAAACAAATGCTGGCGAGCATGGGCGCCGCAGTTCCAACGCTTTACAAACAATATGGCGAACTCTGTCGGGCTGACGGGGTTAAATTCCTCGCTTTTGGTATTGATGCCGATTTTGGAGATTGTATTGATGGCCTAGTACTGGTCGATACCCATAAGCTAAAAGGTAAAAAATACCAACGCTACATTGGCGTGCATTTACCTGAAGCTGAGCGCATGTTTATCGCACCGGAAGATGACCACGATGATCAGGACTAGCTTAGCAAAGTACAACTTAATCTTAATGCTGCTAAAGGTTAAGACTTTGTAATAATGAGTTGGATAATTAAACATCACTCTGTTATAAGTATCTGTAATGCAGTGCATTAACAGGGGAAGTACCATGACGATCTTCATCGCCGATATTATGAGTACCCGAGTCGTCACAGTCGAAATGGACGATCGGCTCACTGTGGCAAAGGAAATATTCGATCAAGCAAGTTTCCATCATTTGCTGGTTGTTGATGAGTATCAATTAGAGGGTGTGCTATCTGAGCGAGATCTACTGCGAGCAATTAGTCCTAATCTTGGCAGTAGCGCCGAAACCATCAAAGATTTAGAGACCTTGCAAAAACGGGTGCATCAAGTGATGACCCGTGACCCGATAACAGTGGCTCCTCACATCAACTTGGACACAGCGACTCGCCTGTTACTGGATAACAATATTGGCTGCTTACCCGTACTAGAGAATGGGAACTTGGTCGGAATTGTCACTTGGAAGGATTTACTAAGAGCCTATTGTGAATGTCGTGCTCAAAATCAAAGCGAGTGCTAAACCTTGGCTGCACTCGCTTTTCGACAATAAGGCTTTTCTACAATCAGATAGTGATGTTCAGATAGTGACGTTCAGATAGTGACGTTAAATCGCCCATCCGCCCATATAAAACACAACTAAGCCTAAGGTAATGGCTAATACACCCACCTTTAACTTACGCCATTCACCACTGCAAATACGACCAATCACTAAAGTGACAAAGCCCAGCATAATGCCCGTCACAATATTGCAGCTTAAAATGATAAATACTGCGCAGGTCAATCCCGCCATAGCATCAACTTTATCGTTAAAGTCGAGCTTTGCCACATTACTCAGCATCAATAAACCTACGTACATCAGCGCGGGGGCCGTTGCATAAGCAGGGACTAAGTAGCTCAAAGGCGCGAGGAAAACCATAAACACAAACAACACGCCAACAATCGTTGCCGTTAAACCGGTTTTACCACCCGCGGCAGTGCCTGCGGCTGACTCGATATACACAGCGGCAGGGGCGCCACCGACTACACCTGCAAACATACTACTCACAGAATCCGATGTCAGTGCTCTACCGCCGCCAACAATATTATCATCTTTATCCAGTAGGTTAGCTTGCCCTGCCACTGCACGAATAGTGCCTGTTGCATCAAAAATAGCTGTCATCACTAAAGCAAGCACAATCGGTAATACCACAGGATTAAAGGCGCCCATAATATCGAGTTGCCCAATTAGTGAATGCTCAGAGGTAAAATCGGGGAAGGCAAATAAGCCTTGGTATTTCACGCTCGGATCGAACACTAAACCAAATACCGATAACGCGATAATAACCAACAGAATACCGCCTGGTACACCACGGCGCTCTAAACCAATTGTCGCTGCTAAACCGATAACAGTAGCGATAACAGGTAAGCTGTTAATATCACCTAACTTTACGGGTAAGCCTGAACTATTTGCCACAATCAACTGCACACTGTTAGTAGCAATCAAGAGTAAAAACAAACCGATACCTATACCAGTACCATGGGCAATGCCTTTAGGTAAATTAGCGAGCACCCACTGACGAATGCCTGTCACACTCACAAGCGTAAATGTCACACCCATCAGGAAAATCGCGCCTAAGGTGACCGGAATCGACATGCCCTGACCTAGTACCAAACTAAATGCGGTAAAGGCCGTGAGTGAAATGGCGCAACCAATCGCCATGGGTAAGTTGGCCCATAATCCCATCAGCAAAGAACCGAAAGAAGCAATTAAACAGGTTGCGATAAATACAGCACCGGGATCAAATCCTGCTTGTCCCAGCATATTGGGTACCACAATCACTGAATAAACCATGGCAAGGAAGGTCGTTAACCCTGCAATGACTTCTTGACGAACTGTGCTACCACGTTGATGAATTGAAAAGTAACGGTTTAGAAATGAACCTGAGGATACGGTTGTTGAACTTAAGTGCTCAGACATAATGTAGTTATACCTTGTGATCTCTTAAAATTAGGGTCGATACCAGAGTGTAAAAAACACGATTGGCGACGCTGGCTGCGGCAGATTAGAGCCCCAAATTCATCGAATGTGGGTGAGAGATCCACATCATTTTCCTACTGCGGGAAAAATCCATGATCTGCAAGCAGTGATACTTCGCAATGGCTAAAACACATTAACCATATTGACGCAGCCGTTGTTGGCCGCGGATGATACTGGAATATCCCAAGGATAGCTAAGACATCGCCAGCACTTCGATAAAAAATTAGTGATAAAATCCGAAATCAGTTGTTCAACAAACAACCAAATCTTATGACATCACTGTCGTTTTAGATCACGGAAAAACCATTAATACTCTGTCAGAACAAGACCAAACTAATCAGATGCACAAAACACCTGACATCAAAACACGCTCACAATTCACTATTAATGAAAATGTAATATGCGATCTAAGTTGGGTTATTGAATAAAAAACGCACTCGCTTTTACAGCCAGATGAATATGACTTATGCTTAGAACTCTCCACATTAAGGCTACCGTTGGTAAAACTATGAAAGGAAAAGAATTGGTTATGGACGAGAGACGCAAATTTTCGCGGATTTTATTCGCTGCCAGCGCATCACTGCACCAAGGAAACGAGCATTGGCAAACCACCATTCTCGACCTCAGCCTTAATGGCGCATTGGTTGAAGAACCACATGACTTTATTAACTCAGGAAAACCGATTCGGCTAAGTTTTACCCTGCCTGAATCCGATATTGAACTGCAAATGGAAACCGAGTTAGTCCATCAAAGAAACGCCCAGCTTGGTTTAAAATGTAACTTTATTGATGTCGATAGCATTAGCCATCTTAAACGCATGGTTGAGCTCAATCTTGGCGATGCTACTCTGCTTAACCGAGAACTTGCATTTTTTATTGAAGAACACAATAACGCCCATTAAGCGCACTTATTAACCCCAATATAAGCATTGCTTATATTGGGGTGCACTCAACCACTAAGCTAAATCGCCTCTAAGGCTTCTGATAGTTTTGAAACACCGATAACTTCCATCCCTATAGGAGGCTTTTTAGGCACATTAGCCTTAGGGACTATCGCTCGTTTAAAGCCATGTTTAGCCGCTTCGATTAATCGCTCTTGTCCATTTGGCACTGGCCGAATTTCGCCCGATAACCCGACTTCACCAAATGCGACCAAATCACTGGGTAAAATCTCGCCACGAAAACTCGATACCATTGCCAGTAATAGGGTTAAGTCCGCACTGGTTTCCGTCACTTTAACGCCGCCGACTACGTTAACAAACACATCCTGATCCGACATTTGCAAACCGCCATGGCGATGCATAACCGCCAGTAACATGGCTAAACGGTTTGCATCCATCCCAACAGCCACGCGGCGCGGATTAGACATAGCCGAGTTATCCACCAGCACTTGCAGTTCTACTAACAGCGGTCGTGTACCTTCCCACACCACCATCACTAAAGAACCAGACGATTCCTCTTCACCACGGGAAAGGAAGATAGCTGAAGGATTAGCGACTTCTTTTAAGCCGCGCTCTGTCATGGCAAATACACCTAACTCATTGATTGCACCGAAACGGTTTTTGTGGGAACGCAAGGTACGGTAACGACTGTCACTATCCCCCTCAAACATCACTGAACAATCAATACAATGCTCAAGCACCTTAGGGCCAGCAAGGCTACCGTCCTTAGTGACATGGCCCACCATAATCACGGCTATACCATTTTGTTTCGCAAAACGCGTCAAATAAGAAGCAGACTCTCGTACCTGCGACACACTGCCAGGACTTGATGCCACATCACTCATATGCATGACCTGAATCGAATCAACCACAATCACCTTAGGTAATTCTTTTAGGGCAACCTCACAAATTTGCTCGACACTGGTTTCCGATAACATCCGTAATTTATTGGTCGGTAAACCCAAACGATGGGCGCGCATGGCAACCTGCTGTAAAGACTCTTCACCCGTTACGTATAATGCCGGCATTTGTTCAGCCAAATAACAGAGCGTTTGCAACAACAGGGTACTTTTACCGGCTCCAGGGTGACCACCGATAAGAATCGCTGAACCTGGGACAATCCCGCCCCCCAGCACTCGGTCGAGTTCTCCAAAGTGACTCAAAATTCGCGGTAACGCATTCAAATCGATTTGATCTAAGGTTTTGACTTCACTACTACTTGCCCCTGCATAACCTGCAAACTTAGTCCCTCGCCCAGGCGAAGCAGCACCGAGTCTAACTTCGGTAATCGTATTCCATTCTTGGCAGGCGCTACATTGGCCTTGCCAACGAGGAAAGTCTTGCCCACACTCATTACACACGTACGCAGTTTTATTCTTTGCCATAACTCATTAAAATCTGTATAAAATAAATTTAAGTAACTGTGAATACTGCCGACATAAGACTAACACAGCACGGCATATACCCAAACAACCTGAAGATGCTGAAACTCGTATATTCAGGTAGCTTGGGTATTAATAAGCATTAGAAAAGAACCCTATATGAGTTTAGATAACCACAGTGCACTCATCGAACAACTTAAGCCGCTGCTCATGGAACCTAACTTCCAAGAGATTTTCCAGCAGCTAACGATTGATGAAACCAATTCGACACGTTTTCTATTAAAAATGGAACTCAATCGTTTGGCGTCGCCTTGTACACGTATTATCGATCTTAGGGATAAATCTGAGCTTCCCTGTACTGAAGCTATGCTCGGCCAACAACGCCACTTTTTAGATGAACCCGCCAAACACAGTCTTCAAGAAGCCATGTCACTTTATCGTAATCAATATACGCTAGGAGTATATGAATATGTTATCGCGGCTCATCAACAACGTCGCCAAAAATTACGCCAAGGTATACAACAAGCGGACTCTGCAATAGAACCTGAGCCTTTTATGGTGCCAGGCGTTGTTTTGGGAAGTTATTTTAATCGCACTGAAGAACGAATGAATTACAGCATTCGTATTATGGCCTCACAAATTGGACGTGGAGAGCTGCCAGGCATTACAGCCGATCTCTCCGTCAATGGCGCTCGTATTCGACTTCCGGCGAATCATCCATTTGATCTTGATAAACCGTTAAAAGTAAAACTGCTTGAGCTTAGTGAAGAATACTATTATCCAGACCTCCAACTCGGTGTCGACTACGAAATCGTCGACAAACAAACCAATAGTGAGTTTATTTGGTTAAGACTTAAACGTATTAGTGGCACTGAGGCCCTTGGGCAAATGCTCAGCAATTTGATCCGTGGTTACAAATTACGTTATAAATTAGATGTTAACGATGTCCTAGTTACCGCCTCTGGTTTAGGATTGGAGCGCCATTATTTACCGCATTTGCCACATTTACCGCTCTACTTCAATAGCCAAACCCAAGGCTTGAGTCATATGTTACTCAGCCGCGATAACCAACAAATAGTACATTATTTTCAGGATGAAAATGATGTCAGCCAATTACCCGCCATGCTAACGCAAACCAGGCTATCCGCATTACTCAATCACCCTGAAGATCCAGATAATGGATTATTTTTTAGCTTTACTTATAACGCTCAGGGGTGCTTATGTTTTTATTCTGCAACCTTAGCCGAGCTAAAAGCTAAGGGCATGATGCCATTATTTTTAGGTTTTGCATCGACAAAACCAAGTTGGCGCATCTTTAAGCTCACCCAAGATAAAATCTACCACGCTAAGGGATACCGTCGCGCTACATTACCGGGGGATGAAGCTAAATACAGCCCCATCGTCGAACAACAACTTGCTCAATTCAGCCATTTGCTACAACTTGTCGATCTTACAAATGAAGAAGCAAGGGCTGACTATAAAGCTTGGCAAGATAATAGTAATGTCAATGCTCTGAAAACCTTTGCCCAACAAAAGCTAACCACACACCCAATTAAATCCATTTCAATGCAGTTTAGTGAGCGTAGACAAGAAGCCCGTTTTGCTTTTAAAACCTTAGTGAATATTTCACAAGATGAGCTAAAGGCCTCGGGAATTAGCCTAGATATATCCAGTAGAGGTATGCAGTTAACCCTAGATCATCCAACAGAGTTCTCGTCGAATAAACCTCTGATGCTCAGCTTTCCAAAGTTACAAACGATTGCGGGTAAAACTCAACTCGATCACCTTCCCTATCGTTTAGTGAGAACGCGAAAAAATGGTGTCACCTTGCATTTAACCGCCATTATGGGTCACACCCCCCATGTAGGGGTCGAGTTTTTAAATAAACTCATTGCCCACAATAAGGAAAAACTCGAACAACTGACACAAAACGATAACGAAGCAAAAGAACTCGCCGATGGCTTAAAAAACATTCTGCTGCATCATCTATGTTCTGTACCCTATTTTGTTGAAAAAACCACTAAATCAGCTCAAATAGCCTGCCTTGGTATTGGTACAGAACAGGATGATATCAGTGCTATTTTTGCGGCTGGCACCTCAGATATACTGCAATACAATTTGGGGCCGCTGCTCAAGGATGGCTTTTTTAAGCGTGATATTCTCGATCCTATACGTCAAATGAAACCCCAACAAGATATGGATTTTATTGAAGTATTCATCCAACTGACACGCCAATCTCGAGGGCAAATCCACCTAAAATGCGTACTAGCAAACGAAATGATTAACACACAAGTGAAGCTCGCTTTTATTCATCAGAGTAAAATAGCGGGACGATTTATGGCATTACGCATCTACCGCGGTGCAACGGAAAAACCCGATATGAGCTATCTTCGCCGCGAGCTTGAATATATTAATATTCATGCAAATCACAAAGCTAAACAGCTAGAAGAACAACTATGGCGCATTATTGGTGTGGGGGAATTACTGGATATCACCCAAGAAGTAGAACTGAGATATCCTGCATTACATCAAAAAAGTGTTAATTGATGCTATGCGTAACTAATCCTTTAATACACAAAGATCAAAAGCTAAATACCAGTCACGGATCAACGGAAAATGATCACTTACTGCATCTAAATGGGTCAACATATCCCCATGCCCATAATCCTGTTTAAAACCGTTTATTTTTGATAATAAAGTAAATTTAACCCGTTTGAATCCACATTCGGTAATCATATCGGTGACATCTTCTGGATGACCTAATACAGTGTCATTTTGCCCCGCAATAAACCAAGCTGGCGGCCATTGGGCATTGGCTGCAGCCTTTGCATAATCAAATCCATCATCATGATCACACCATTCACCCCGCACCCAATCGATACTTTGAACTAACGAGGCACGGCTCTCATTATCCATACCAACACGCAATTTATCTGCGGCAAGGTAACCTTGCCCCATCGCTAGACTCGGGGCAAGTCGATTCCAGAAGACATCGACCATCAACCATTTTTTAAAAGACTTTACTCGGATAGTACGTTTGCTGCCGAAAGTGAGCAATGAACGAACGTTTTGTTGTAGCTCTGGGTAACGGGCCAAGCTACTCGCCATTAACACACCGCCCCAAGAATGCGCACACCAGTGCACTTGAGATGGCGCAGTAACAGCAAGATCGTGGCAGGCCTTTTGATGTAAATTCAAAATAAACTGCTGCACTAAAGGGATCTGCTCACGAATAACTTCTCCCTGGCCTAAGGTAAATCCTCGGGTAATCTTGGGAACACTAAGTCCTCTTCCGGCGGTATCAAGCACATAAACGATAAAACCAGCCTTGGCCAAAAAACACCCAAGACCACGACTACTTTGGCTATAAAACACCCTTCCATTAGACATGGCTCCGTGGAGCATTAGAATGGGAGTTTTTGAGAAATGAGGTTTCGCGGGTAATAACTGACGCAGATGTAACAGTCCATCCCGATAGGGAATATAGAGTGAAGTTTGTGAAATGGCTGAAGTCGCACTAGCAATAAACGGAGTCAAAATAAGTCACTGGCAGTTTATTAAGTAGAACTAAACTACCAGTTCACATTGAAAAAACAAGAGTCATTACTCTAACCCCTGTTTTTATATCAATTAATTTCAATAAATGGATAACTTAGTTTTGTAACAAGTAAGGCAACACCCGCAAGTCGAGATGGCGAATATTGGCATCCGCCGCTGCAGCTAACTTAGGTTTAGCATGGAATGCAATGCCAAAATCTGCCGCTTTGACCATAGGAATATCATTGGCGCCATCACCAATAGCCACTCTTTGTCCCCGAGGGATATTCCACTGCGCGCTGCAATGCGCTACGACATCAGCCTTATATTGTGCATCAACGACCTTACCCGTCACTGTGCCCGCCAGTTTAGCGTCAGTAATCACTAACTCATTAGCAAAAGCCGCATCTAAATTTAACAGTTGCTTTAAATGCCCCACAAAAGGTGTAAAGCCACCAGATGCCACCACTAAACGCCAACCATGGGATTTAAGTTCAGCCAGCATAGATTCAAGTCCTGGCATCAATGGTAATTGGTGGCATAACGTCGTAATAATATTGGCATCTGCCCCCTTAAGTTGAGCGACTCGTTGACGTAAGCTCTGCTCAAAATCAAGTTCCCCCTGCATGGCCCTTTCGGTTATTGCCGCCACTTGCTCCCCAACGCCGGCCATCGCGGCTAATTCGTCGATGCATTCGATTTGAATCGCAGTTGAATCCATATCCATCACAAGTAACCCTGGTACACTTAATTTGGGTAAATCAGTATTAAAAACATGCAACTCTGCCAAATCATAGGGAAACATCGTTACCCTATCGGACGATAGCTCAAGGGGTAAAGCAAGTTCAATACAATGCAAAGCCACTTGACGTTTGATTGACGCAATATAAACATGGGGTAACTTGAGCGTACTCGCTAATGCGATTAGCCACTCAGCAAGGGATTTTTGTGCACTTATCTCTTGATAAATAATCCTAACACGCACAAGCGTTCCCGATGGTGGAGTATCAGACTCTTGATAAGCCTCAAAGAGATGCCCTTGGTATTCAAACCGTGGCGAAGGGTTAGTCGCTAACCATAAAAAAAGCGCATCTTGGTTCAAGCTTTCCATAGGACTCGTGTTCTCCAACTATCGGGCTTACTCATAATCCATTATGATTAGGTAAGCGCTCTAAATGTTAAGGGTCAAAGTGTTATATCTTAAAGGGCTTAAGAAAAGCCATAAAATTAGCAGACTACTCCAAATCGCCATTGCCTTGACCTTGATGGTGGGCTTAGTGCAATTGTGGCAGACAAGCCTACTACAAGGTCAGTTGCTTCTAAAGTCCCAAACACAAAAGATGGCCAGATTACTGGTTCAGCAAACGGCTTACGGTGCTGCACCCGCGCTACAACTGCAAAATGATGAGCAATTACAATGGCTAGCAAGTGCGCTTGTTGAAGATCCAAAGGTGATGTCCGCAGCCATATTCAGTGATCAAGGTATTCGGTTATCCTTCGCGCAAAGCATCACCAAAGATGTGTTAGATCCTGATTCAGAGGAAATGGTTCAGCTCCTCAGTAAGTATCCTCCCTATGTAGAACCCGTACTTCAAGAAGGTAAAAACCTAGGTTATGTCGAAGTTAGACTCGATACCAAACTGTTCTTTAACGAAATTAAAGAAGCGCATAGTTTAAATATGGAGCAGCAGCAAATCATGCTGCTGGTTGCAGGCTTAATAGGCATGTTGCTTTCGCGCTCTTTGTCTTTCAAACGTGCCGACTTCGACCGCCGCCGCTTTCGGGTTAAGTTGCGTCAAGCGCCGAAAAAACCTAAGAAACGATCATCAGCTGAAGAGCCATCAGAAAGTGTTAATGATGGTTTGGCGCAAGAGCTAACCGAAGATAAAGCGGTGTCGACCACTGATAATCCACAAGAAAAAGCAGCTAAGCCTACTAAAGCACCAAAAGCAGTGACAGAGACCAGTGTTGATAAGCACACTCAGGCAAGCTTGCAAACTAAGGCCGAAAAAACGTCAGAGAAATTATTAACGTTAGAAGCAAGTCGCGAAGTTGAAAACGCGACAAACAATGCGGCTCAGGCAGCGCCTGTAAAAGTAAAACCTAAAGTTAAAAGTGTCCGTAAGGTAAAACATGCAAATAAAGCAACGACTGAAACCTCGGCGCCCAATGAGCTAAGTGATCTCGACACTGATTCAACAGGTTAATCTCTATTTCGGTAGATAGGACAAATCAAAACTCTAGATAGCTAAACTCTAGATAAGCAATAAACAGCCAATTTCTAATAACCAACCTATTAATAATAAAGTCGAATAGAAAGCCGCTAAAAGTTGGCATAAAAAAGGTTCGCAATGCGAACCCTTTTTATTAGCACACTCTTACAAAGTAAAATTTACAGTGTAATCGCCGCTTCTAACGTCATGATGATCATGTCATTGAATGTGGTTTGACGTTCTTCCGCAGACGTCTTTTCACCAGTGCGGATATGATCTGATACAGTCACAACACACAGGGCACGCGCACCAAACTCATGGGCAACGCCGTATAAACCAGCGGCTTCCATCTCTACGCCTAATACGCCCATCTTTTCCATCACATCGAACATTTGTGGATCGGGAGTGTAGAACAGATCAGCAGAGAAAATATTACCTACGCGGATTTTAGTGCCTTTGACTTTAGCTGACTCGATAACCGCATTCATCAGCTCATAGTTAGCGATAGCAGCAAAATCTTGACCTTTAAAACGTAAACGGTTTACTTGTGAATCAGTACATGCGCCCATACCGATGATCACATCGCGTACTTTAACGTCAGTGCTGATCGCGCCGCAAGTACCCACTCGGATCAGGTTTTTAACGCCATAATCACGAATCAATTCAGTTGCATAGATAGAGCATGAAGGAATCCCCATGCCTGAACCCATAACAGAAATACGCTTACCTTTGTAGGTACCAGTAAAACCTAGCATGTTTCGAACATCAGTCACTTGCTCAACATTTTCTAAGAATGTTTCAGCAATATATTTTGCACGTAATGGATCGCCAGGAAACAAAACTGTCTCAGCGAATGCGCCCTCTACAGCATTAATGTGTGGTGTTGCCATCGAAATAACCCCTGTTTATTTTATTAAGACTTAAGTCTTTGTTTACTGGCGACTCAATGTCAGCCGCCAAATCGATATCTTGTATGTGTAATTAGATAAACGACTCGCCATAGGCCATTGGCTCAAGCTTAAAATGGCTAGCAATGGATTGGCCGATATCGGCAAAGCTGTTACGACGGCCAAGCGATCCTGCTTTTAAACCCGCGCCATAGGCCAGTACTGGTACATACTCACGGGTATGGTCAGTGCCTTGCCATGTTGGATCGCAGCCATGATCAGCCGTTAAAATCAGCAAATCATCCTCACCCAATAATGCGAGCATTTCAGGTAAACGGGCATCGAAATATTCCAGCCCCTTAGCATAGCCCGCAACATCACGGCGATGACCGTAATGGGAGTCGAAATCAACAAAGTTAGTAAACACTATAGTGTTATCGCCAGCAGATTTCACCTCGGCTAAGGTGGCATCAAAGAGGTCTTCAAGACCATTCGCTTTCACTTTTTTAGTGATACCACAGTAAGCATAAATGTCGGCAATCTTACCCACACTCACCACCTCACCGCCAGCCGCTTTCAGCTTGTCTAAAACGGTTTTTGCTGGAGGCTCTAAGGAGTAATCCTTACGGTTACCAGTACGGGCAAAATCACTTGGGCCAGTACCATTAAATGGACGGGCAATCACGCGACCTATGTTATAAGGCGCTAACTCTTCACGGGTGATTTCGCAAAGACGATAAAGATTGTCTAAACCGAAGGTTTCTTCATGGCAGGCGATTTGAAAAACAGAATCCGCCGAGGTATAAAAAATAGGCTTACCAGAACGCATATGTTCTTCGCCTAACTCTTCAAGTATTGTCGTACCTGAAGCATGGCAATTACCTAAAAATCCATCAAGCCCAGCTCTTGCTAAGATTTTATCCGTCAATTCTTTAGGGAAAGAATTTTGATGCTCGCTGAAATAGCCCCACTCGAATAGCACGGGAACACCCGCCATCTCCCAGTGGCCGCTCGGGGTATCTTTACCTGAACTTAACTCTTGGGCGTGACCATAAGCACCAATCAGCTCAACATTGTCGCCAAAACCAGGCGCAAAGGCTCCCGTACTTTCCATCGCCGCATGGCCTAAGCCTAAGCGCGCTAAATTAGGTAATTTAAGTGGGCCTTCTCGGCCTATATCGGCTTTGCCTTCAGCGCACGCTTTAGCAATATGGCCAAAGGTATCGGAACCGACATCACCAAAGCTTGCTGCATCAGCAGAAGCACCGACTCCAAAGGAGTCCAACATCATAATAATGGTACGTTTCATCATTTTTCCTTAAAGATCCGCTGCACGAATGTAAGCGTAGATCTCAGGTGTTTTTTCTGGAGCGGTTTCACCTATGTGAATCGCTTTTTTCACCGCATTTTCCGCTTCTGTAAAGGCAGCTTCAGACTGTGCGTGGATAACGGCAATAGGCGTTGATGAATCAATTTTATCACCAAGGGCACAGACTTGGGTTAAACCAACACTATAGTCTAGTGCATCGCCAGGCTTTCTGCGGCCACCACCGAGAGTCACCACGGCTAAACCAAGCTCTCGGGTATCCATGCTATAGGCATAACCCTTTGCATCGGCAAATACAGGGCGAATAATCTGTGATTGCGGCAGGTACTTACTGTAGTTTTCAACAAAATCGACTGGCCCACCAAGCCCTGAGACCATCTTGCCAAAAATTTCAGCAGCACGGCCGTTATCCAAAACACGATTGAGTTTAGCGCGAGCCTCAGTTTCATTGCTTGCAAGACCGCCAAGGAGCAACATCTCAGCACAAAGGCCCATAGTGACTTCATATAGACGTGGGTTACGGTAAGCACCCGTTAAGAAGTCAATGGCTTCTTTCACTTCAACCGCGTTACCGGCACAGGAGGCTAACACTTGGTTCATGTCGGTCAGTAATGCTGTGGTCTTAGTTCCCGCACCATTGGCTACAGCAGTAATACTGCGCGCTAACTCTTCAGAAGCCTCATAGGTAGGCATAAAAGCGCCACTACCGACTTTTACATCCATAGCGAGTGCATCTAAATTGCAGGCTAATTTCTTAGACAGAATCGACGCTGTGATGAGGGAAATAGATTCAACGGTAGCGGTATTATCACGGATAGAATAGAAGCGTTTATCGGCAGGAACGAGATCACCTGTCTGACCAATGATGGCGACACCGACCTCTTTAACGACTTTGCGAAATAGTTCGCTTGATGGCTCAGTTTGATAACCTGGAATCGCATCAAACTTATCGAGCGTGCCGCCCGTATGGCCTAGGCCACGCCCAGAAATCATAGGCACATAACCACCACAAGCCGCAGCCATAGGGCCAAGCATAAGGCTAATCACATCGCCCACACCGCCAGTGCTGTGTTTGTCGATAACAGGGCCATTGAGTCCCAATGATTGCCAATTAAGTACAGTGCCAGAATCACGCATTGCCGTCGTCAAAGCGATTCTTTCATCCATATTCATGTCATTAAAGTACACTGCCATACCGAATGCAGCGATCTGGCCTTCGGATACTGCGTTAGTAGTGATACCTTGAACAAAAAACTGTATTTCTGCAGGACTTAGCGCTAAACCATTACGTTTTTTACGAATAATCTCTTGAGCTAGAAACATGATACTGCCTCCAAGATAGGCACTAACAACCCTGTCGCTAGTGCTTATCTTTGCAATGAAACATCAAAACTGTAGCAATATTACAAGTTCATACTATCGAAGTTTTGAGTTTATCAAATAGATTTAGGTCACACTTAATTAGGCTCGCTATAGACTGATAGTATTAATCAGCGATAGTTTGCGATTAATAACCTTGAGTCGGCTTAGGCGCATCGGCTAATTCTAGTGTGTGTAACAAGCTGTTTAATAAGCTTGAAGCACCAAATCTAAAGGTACGTGGAGACACCCAATCAGCACCTAGAATACGTTCCGCAACACCTAAAAACTCAGCCGCTTGTGCAGCATCACGTACGCCACCAGCCGGCTTAAAGCCTACTTGGGTATTCTTCTCGCTGATCACAGTTAACATGATTTCAGCCGCTTCAAGTGTGGCGTTGACAGGTACTTTACCAGTAGAGGTTTTAATAAAATCAGCACCCGCATCGATTGAAAGCTCAGAAGCACGGCGAATAAGCGCAGGATCGGCTAATACACCTGATTCAATAATGACTTTCAATAAGACTTCACCACAGGCTTCTTTACAGGCTTTCACTAACTCAAAACCCACCGTTTCATTACCTTCCATCAACGCACGGTATGGGAATACTACGTCAACTTCGTCGGCACCATAGGCAACAGCGGCACGGGTTTCTAATACTGCAATGGCGATATCATCATTGCCGTGTGGGAAGTTAGTGACAGTGGCGATTTGGATATCTTCAGCACCAATTTCATCTAGGGTTTTACGGGCGATAGGAATAAAACGTGGATAAATACAAATTGCAGCGGTGTTACCTGCTGGCGTTTTCGCCTTGTGGCACAAATCGATGACTTTTTGATCGGTGTCGTCGTCATTCAATGTGGTTAAATCCATTAACTCAATGGCGCGTTGTGCAGCTTTTTTTAAATCAGTCATAATAGCTCTCCAAAAGAAAAATAAATAGAAATCAGTCGCATAAAGCAACGCGTAGAAGTGGCATTATTGTGATTATTTTTATGGCCGGGCCTTCAGGCGATGCCGAGTAATTTGTGTAGGGCAAATTACGTTTTATTAGGTATTCAATCTTGCCTATGCATAACACATACGCATCCTGACACTTAAACTGACTATAAGTGGTCACGACTTGAATCCTTGAAGACCGGAAGAGAGGATACGAATAAAATCTTGTTCCTACTTTTCCGCGAAAAATCCATTTTAGCGCGAGAAAAACACAAACCTTTATATAAACACACTGCTCAAACATTTAATGGGTTTAGATAAAGATTCATGACACATTAAATATGGAGCCGCAAAATGCGGCTCCAACAAGTCTTACAAGATATTAGAACTTGTAAGTAGCAGTGAAATAATGTGCCCAGCCAGTAGTATCTAGACCAAAAGTGCCACCGTCTTTAAGCAGGTAAACATCTTTAAAGCCTTTCAGACCATAACCTAGAGCATAGTTATCTGAATGCCAGTATAGGCCAAAGAACACGTTGCCACCGTTAGTAGTGAAAGTCGTATTCTGATAAATGCCATTTGTGTCATAAGCATTTACTTCATCAGCACCAAATTGATAATCAACATAACCTTGGAATGACAGGAAGCTCTTGTTATCAAAGAAGTAGAAAGGTTTGAACCAGTTAGCAGAGAACTGATAGCCATTCCAATCCTTAGCATTGATATCGTAAGTGGCATATAAGTTCATGCCAGTTTTACCTAACCAAGGTACCATAACGTCAGCACCAATACCCCAGAAAGACATGTTTACATCACCTGGGTTATTGATTTTTTGTGGACCAGGATGATCCTCTACATCAAAAGAAATGCTTTGCCCTTTGAGTGCACCACCGCCCCAGTTAAATAGAGTAGAAAAGTACACTTCTTGAATTGGACCAACTGAAAGATCTAAGCCAGTGATTGCATCCAGTGAAAAACGTGGAGCAAATTTCATAAACATCTTGCTTGAACCAGCAACTTTATCGCCAGAACCGCTATTGCCTAAATTGAACACATCAACATAACCATATAGGTCAACAACACCTTTACGGCCACCAAACTCCATTTCAAGGTAGTTATGTTCTGCATCGGCACCTGGAGCAATTGGGTGTTCATCAATTGCATACATAGCGTTGAACTGCATCCACTTGTAGTCAGTTGCATATATATCTGAACGATCAGCAGCAAATGCGTTACCAGAGATTGCTGCTACTGCGGTAGCGGCTAAAGCTAAAGTTTTAACGTTTTTCATCATCAACCCCATTTATCTTGTTTACTACCATCAAGGGTAGCGTTCTTTTTGTGGCGCTCGCATTTTACCTCGATTAAAAAAAATCTCAATAATCTAGCGTAAAATCACGAACACAAAATTCTTAATTGTGAACAAAGTCGCGACCTATTTTTCACAATTAACCAACCTAACCATGAATTGACGATAGGTAAGGCAGAATAACAACTCAAGTGTAGATGTGATCTGGCCTTAGTAATCGCAAAAACAATTCACGACAGAAATCACTATTGGAAAATGGTTGAATTAACTTGGGTCCAGTCCAGCAATGGGCTGGACCCAGTTTTGGGGAGCGCATCCCCTTAAACTTAGATAGCTAACAATTAGATAGCTAAGAATAAGCCAGCAAGTGTTGCGCTCATTAAGTTAGCTAAAGAGCCGGCGATAACCGCACGAATACCCATTTTAGCTAAATCATGGCGACGGTTAGGAGCCATAGCGCCTAAACCACCCAGTAGAATCGCAATTGAAGACAAGTTAGCGAAACCACACAATGCAAACGAAATAATCGCTTTGGTTCTGTCAGTCATTGCTAAACCAGTTTCAGCCACAACTAGGCCACCATCAGCGATGTCTTTTAAGTATGGAGCAAAGTTTAAGTAAGCGACGAATTCGTTAACAACGATCTTTTGACCGATGAAAGAACCTGCTACTAACGCTTCGTTCCAAGGCACACCAATTAAGAATGCTAATGGCATGAAAATGTAGCCAAGGATCAGCTCAAGTGTTAAACCTTCAACACCAAACCAACCGCCTACACCACCGATGATACCGTTGATCATCGCGATCAAACCTACGAAGGCTAACAACATAGCACCAACGTTCAGCGCTAAATGCATACCAGATGAAGCACCCGCAGCCGCAGCGTCTAACACGTTCGCTGGCTTATCAGGATCTTCTGGTAATTCATCCATATCGTTCTTAGCGGCTTCTGTTTCTGGGTGCATCAGTTTCGCCATTAATAGGCCACCTGGTGCTGCCATGAATGAAGCGGCAACTAAGTATTCGATAGGCACGCCCATTTGCGCGTAACCAGCTAACACTGAACCCGCGATTGATGCTAAACCACCCACCATGATCGCAAACAGTTCAGACTGCGTCATCGTAGGAATAAACGGACGAACCACTAAAGGCGCTTCAGTTTGACCAACGAAAATGTTAGCAGTTGCTGACATAGACTCAGTACGGCTTGTACCTAATGCTTTTTGTAGCGCGCCACCGATGATACGGATGACCCACTGCATTACACCTAGGTAGTACAGTACCGCGATTAAAGAAGAGAAGAACACGATAACAGGCAACACGTTAACAGCGAAAATAAAACCAAGTTTGAAGTTAGCTAAATCGCCAAACAGGAAGCTAATACCGTTTTGTGCATAACCAATAACGCTAGATACGGCGTCAGATACACTTTTCAGAATATCTTTACCTACGGGAACATACAGAACAAAACCACCGAAGGCGGCTTGAATGGCTAACGCACCACCCACTGTACGTAAATTAATTGCTTTTTTGTTATTCGATAGGAGGAAACCTATCGCAAGTAGGGTGACCACCCCTACTAAACTCATCAATATATTCATTAACCATCACCCTATTGTTAACACTTTTTAATTATGTTGTTAATCAACCTATTTCCGCGTCAGATTATACCCGAGGAAAAGTCGAAAATCGTCGTTTTGATCAAATTTTTGGAGTTTAATTTCAATCGCTTAGTGAAGAATGCTAATGCGACATACACCTGTTTAATTAAAAACAACTAAAGGTCAAACAGTTGCATAGCATTCAACATCAAGTGTTCTGATATTAGAACACTTGATTTTTTTTGCAAATTGGCAATTTTGTCTATAAAAAGAGCGGCATTCGCCGGTTGATTACGTTTTTCAGTAACATTTATTGGCGCCATTGAGGGCGAATCGGTCTCAAGCAGGAAATTTTCGAGAGGGAGTTCACATACCGTTTTGAGTAATTTTTTAGCATTGGGGTTCATAATTAAACCACCAATTCCTAACTTGTAACCTAATTTAATATACTCGAGGGCGATTTCAGGACTACCAGAAAAAGCGTGTATTACGCCACCTCGAGGTAATTGATATCTTTTTAAGCAATCTAAAGTCTCTGAATGGGCTTTTACACTATGGACAATAACAGGCAGATTAACGGCTTTTGCTAACCGTAATTGAGCTTCAAAAAAAGCCAGTTGTTGCGGCCAAGTCACAGAATAAAGTTTATCTAAACCACACTCACCAATAGCTACAAATCGAGAACACCCAATCCATCTTGATACCTCAGATGCTAATGCTTGAAGTGATGCATCGATATCCTGCGGACAGAACCAAGGGTGAATACCCAGTGCAAAGTAGGCTTGATATTGCTCTGCAACGGTAAGTTGTTTTTGCCAATGAGAAGGGGAAACGCCAGGAATAATCAGGTTTTTTATCCCAGCTTGATGCATTTTTAGCACAACATCACTTCGATCCGCATCAAATTCGGCAAAGTCCAAATGAGCATGGGTATCTAGCACAGAAAATGCCTCATTCAGACGTTTTATCAGTAGGCGATGAAACCTGCTTATCTTCCGTCAAACAGGAAGAACGCTTTGAAACTAAAGGAGGATCCTCAAGCCTCGGCATACAACAACGACGATTCTCAGGTGTTAATCCCATCCGATCACACCACCGGATGTAAGCTTGCCATGATTTTGTGATCCAATTAGCCATAACCGCATCCAGAAAAGTAAATTAGATACAAAAATGGCGGTAAATTACCGCCATTTCAACAACTATGATCACCCTAACAGAGTTAATGTTCGCGAGTTTTCGCAAACTCTATATCAGGATATCTTTCCATCGAAAGATTGAGATTAACCATCGTTGGCGCAATATAGGTCAAGTTGTCGCCGCCATCAAGCGCCAAGTTTTGGCTGCACTTACGGCGAAACTCTTCTAGCTTACGCTCATCTTTACAATAAACCCAGCGGGCAGTCGACACGCTAATGCCTTCATAAATCGCCTCGACGTTATACTCACTCTTCAAACGTCCCACAACCACTTCAAACTGCAGTACCCCCACCGCACCAACAATTAAATCATTGGTATCAAGAGGACGGAATACCTGTACAGCACCTTCTTCAGATAACTGAACTAAGCCTTTTAGTAGTTGTTTTTGCTTAAGTGGATCACGCAGACGAATACGGCGGAACATTTCAGGGGCGAAATTAGGTACGCCTGTAAAACGGAATTTCTCACCTTGAGTAAAGGTATCACCAATACGAATGGTGCCATGGTTATGTAAGCCAATGATATCCCCAGGATAGGCTTCTTCGGCACGCTCACGATCGCCCGCCATAAAGGTCAAGGCATCACTGACGTTAACATCTTTACCAATACGCACATGGTGCATCTTCATACCCTGTTCATAACGGCCTGAACAGACACGCATAAAGGCAACACGGTCACGGTGTTTGGGATCCATGTTTGCTTGGATCTTGAACACGAACCCAGTGAACTTTTCCTCATCAGGCATGATCACCCGAGTGTCACTTTCACGTGGTAATGGCTTAGGAGCCCATTCCACAATGCCATCAAGAATATGATCAACACCAAAGTTACCTAAAGCGGTACCAAAAAATACGGGGGTCAATTCGCCTTTCAAGAAAGCCGCATGATCAAACTCATTCGACGCACCGCGCACTAATTCCATCTCATCACGTAAATCGGCAGCATAACTACCAATCGCTTTATCAAGATCTGGATTATTAATGCCTTCAATCACACGACGTTCTTGAATCGTATGACCCATACCGCTTTGATACAACACGACTTCATCACGCAGAATATGGTATACGCCTTTAAATTCTTTACCGCTGCCAATAGGCCAAGTAATAGGAGCACAGGCAATATTCAGTACGTTTTCGACTTCATCCATCAGATCGATAGGATCACGGATATCACGGTCGAGTTTGTTCATAAAAGTCACGATCGGCGTATCACGCAGACGAGTCACTTCCATCAACTTGATTGTTCGGTCTTCGACACCCTTTGCAGAGTCGATCACCATCAGACATGAGTCAACCGCAGTCAAAGTACGATAAGTATCTTCGGAGAAGTCTTCGTGACCAGGCGTATCGAGTAGGTTAACGAGGGCGCCACCATAGGGAAATTGCATGACAGACGTAGTAATCGAAATACCGCGGTCTTTCTCCATTTCCATCCAGTCAGACTTTGCATGC
The DNA here is from genome assembly GCF_023159115.1 of Shewanella sp. JNE2. Classification (NCBI taxonomy): domain Bacteria; kingdom Pseudomonadati; phylum Pseudomonadota; class Gammaproteobacteria; order Alteromonadales; family Shewanellaceae; genus Shewanella; species Shewanella sp. JNE2. The sequence goes on from NZ_CP096169.1 coordinate 3,316,254, forward strand.
TGACCCGATTTTTTACCTTTAACCGTACCCGCTTTTTGTAAAGCGTTTCCGAATAACAGCACTTTCTCGGTAATGGTTGTTTTACCCGCGTCGGGGTGCGAGATGATAGCAAAGGTCCTTCGCTTATTGATTTCATTAAGAAAATCTTGGTTTGCCATGTATAAATTCTTTTAGTTTGTACACGGATTTGTACACACTTTTGGAAGTACTCTCTTTTCAGTTCTTCGCTTGTCAAATCCGTCGTGTTAATCGTAATTGGCCGCTATTTTCGCTGATCTTGACTTTATAAACAATCAATGGTTATCTAATCGGTTACCATTTACTCTCAGCGTGCGCCAATGCTCAGTTGTAGCTGTTTGCAATCGTTGCTTCTTCAGCTCATGAACAACTGTGGCTAAACCACAAATTCCTTCGCTACCAAAAATCGATGATAGCTTGTCGTACTACACCAATGATGGTGCAGTTGCCGTTGATCGGTATTGCAGGGTATTGCGGGTTCAAAGGTTTTAGGTACTGCTGTTCACCATCAATAACCAACTGCTTAAAGGTTGCTTCTTTCGAATCATCCAAACGCGCAACAACCAATGAACCTGATGAATAAGGTAACTCAGGATCAACAACGATCACTGCTCCCTCAGGTATGGATTTTTTTCCGCTTGGATTTTCCATACTGTCGCCTTTTACGCGAAGTGCGAAACAACCCTCATGTGCTTTCCCAGTGACGTCACGCCACTCCTCAGCATCTTCATGGGCAAATCCCTCCGCTATTTCAGTCCAATCACCGGCCTGAACCCAGTTAATGAGAGGAATTCTTCCCTTAATGTCAGGCCCAACTTCTACATTACCGACCCCCAAGCCAATCTCGCCATCACCTGTGGCGAGCCAATGAGCATTCACGCGAAGCGCCTCCGCGATCTGCATGGTGTAACGAGACCTAGCCGATTTACCAGAGCAAATCTGGCTGATCGACTGCTGTTTGATACCAATGCGTCGAGCCAACTCAGACTGAGTCACCCCAGTAAGCTGCAAGGCATGGTTTAGTCGTTCGGATAAAGTTTTCATAAGCCCGTATTCTACAAATAAAACTGTAGCCTTTCAACAATTTTAACTGTTGACTTATCTACAGTTTAAACTGTAACATTCAATCTTGTAACAGTTATTATTGTAACAGGAGACGGTATGGAAGTGTTCAACACGACACAAAAACATCTCCGCCGTGCCATTGACTTGGTCGGCGGGCAATCAGCATTAGCACGAGCCATCAACTCAAAACAGCAAAACGTCTGGTTTTGGTTGAATAAATCAGGGCGTGTTCCCGCTGAATTCGTTTTACCCATCGAACAAGCTACGCAAGGACAGGTAACCCGATCCCAGTTAAGACCGGACATCTACCCCGAATGCCCAAGCGAGCTGAAAGCCAGTAACCAGTAGGATTAAGGGCAAGTAATGGTCAGCATTTTACGTAAACACAAAAGCGAGTACCTCCATGCGTGATTATGGCAAGGTCTATACCCGCTTTTGGCTAAAGCAAAATGTTTTGTCCTGGAGTGACTCAGCGAAGTTGCTAGGACTGTACTTGCTTACATGCCCGCATTGTAATTTGCTTGGCTGCTTTCGACTGCCGATTGGTTACGTTGCTTCTGACTTGAACTGGGATGAGCAACAGGTTGCCAAGGCGTTAAGTGAGTTAGAACAAGATCAGTTCCTGATTCGTTGCGAGGAATCTGGTTGGACTTTGATTCGAAGCTTTCTGAAGCACAACCCAATCGAAAACCCAAACCAAGGTAAGGCAGCCTTTCGGTTGCTTAAAGATGTACCTGCCGACTTCATTGGTATGGCATCGCTTTTGAAATCTCTTGCCGCTTTTCAAGCTCGGCTACCAGAAGAATTTTCATCATTGTTTATGCCTGATGGCAACCCGGTAAGGGACTCTCAACGGTCGGATGACTCTGAGAGAAGCAATAAAGCAACAGTTAAAACTGTTGACCACATACAGTTTGAAGACTTCTGGGATGTACAAATACGCAAAGAAAAAAAAGCGAAAGCCAAAGAAGAATGGCTACGCATGGGCCTCAATGAAGACCATGAACTCGCCTTGGAAGTGCTAACACGCTGGAAAGAGCAACGAGACAACCGATTACAGTATCAAGATCGGACTAAGACCCCTATGCCACATAACTGGCTTTTAAACCGGCAATGGGAAGACGAGTACGTTCGCATTGATGAAGTACAGCAATCATCGACGAGCCTAAAGGGCAGCAATCACCAATTGAATATTGAAGAAAGCAATCGCCGCATTGCTGAAAGCTGGGCCGGACCAGGTATTCGGGAGGTTCGTTCAAGTGCAGGAGGTTGATAAACGCGAGTTTGCTGAAGTTTGGGGAGCAGCTTGGGCCATGTATGGCAAAAGCGTATCACCACAATTGCTATCCATCGCATTTGAAGCCCTTCGTGCTTATAGCATTGAAGAAGTGCGAATCGGTCTGACTCGGCATATTCAATCACCGGATACTGGGCAATTTTTTCCAAAGCCCGCTGACGTCATCAAGCATATCGACGGCAACTCAGGTTCAAGAGCCATGGTTGCTTGGAACAAAGTTGACAAGGCTGTTCGTCAGGTTGGCGCTTGGACATCCGTGATGTTTGACGATGCGCTTATCCACCGCGTGATTTCAGACATGGGTGGATGGGTTGAACTCTGCAATGTTGATGACAGGGAATACCCCTTTAAGCAAAAAGAGTTTTTAACACGCTACCAGGCTTACTTGCTACGGGACGAAGTGGGTGAATACCCAAGGCTATTACAGGGTATTGCAGACCATCAGAACCAGCAAAAAGGATTTGATATGCAAGCGCCTGTTGCCGTAGGCGACTGGTCAAAAGCGGCACAAGTTTATACGAGAGGCATCGCTGACTTTAGCGCAGTGCCTTTAAAAAGAATAAGCCCGAAAGCCATTCAGGCGCTTCTCGGAAATGAATTAGAGGACAAAAATGAAAACGATTAAAGCAAAAACCATTGCCCTAGTGATAGCCATGTCCGCAAGCACTTCAGTCTATGCGTTTCCGGGCTATCAGTGGGAAAAAGCAGCACAAAGCGTTGGTATTGATCCTGTCATGCTCTACGCCGTTGCCTTGGCTGAGTCGGCCTCAAATCGAGGTCTCAACATGACCAGTCCATGGCCATACGCAATTCGCAATGGTTCAAATGCAACCTACGCCAAATCTAAGACAGAAGCGGAGCAACTGTTAAACCAAGCACTGCAAGAGAGTGAAAAATACCAGCTCGATATTGGCCTAATGCAAATCAATTTGCATTGGCATGGGCATCGGGTGAGCTCAGCAGCGGAACTGCTAGACCCCATCACCAACCTTACCGTCGGCTCCAGTATTTTGGCCGAAGCAATCAAGTCTTCACCAAACGATTTAGAGCTTGGCATAGGCCGCTATCACAGTTGGAACGAAGAGCGTGCACGCTGGTATGGGCAAAGAGTGCTTTCTATCTATCGCAATATTTTACATGAACTGGAGGTCCGTCAATGACAACCAATCAACAAGACTTCTATCAATTAAATTTGGCGTACCTACACGCAGCACGTGAATTGGCGCGCATTGATCCGCAAGAGGCGGTCTTGCGCTTTGGACTTACACGCGACGTGGTGGATGCACTGATTAATGCCGGTGTTGACGACCTGCAACGAGTGGCGACCTCATCATTCATGCTGTTTCAACCAAGGGGTAACCAAAGCCAACTGATTGAGATGGTGAAGAGCAAAGGTACAGGTATCCCAAGAATCGCTTATTTATTATCAACCCTAAACAACAAGGGGGATGCATGATTGATAACCTGTCCAAAAGTGAGCTGTTTACCCGAGCCTCGCTGCTTATTAAGTACGGATTTCGAACGACCATTATCGCGCTCGATACAGGTTTGCCAATCCACATTATCAGAAGGCTGCACAAAGAAGTGACTGGCAAGTCACCTTGTCCTGGTCAATTGCCAGAATCTGATGCCATCGTTAAAAGCAGAAGAGCCCTAGTTGAAGGCTCCCTGCTGATGGCGCTTTATGTCAATATTGGTGGTGATAATGTCTACAAGAAATTAAATATCGATGCTTTGATGAAGGCTTACGATGCGTACTTGGTTGCAAGAGAAGAGGCAGATCTTCCAGCTGAGATCCCCTGGAAAAAACTGACCATCAATGAAGGTTGGGTTCTAGCTCGTGATTTAAGATCACAGCTTGCATCCTTACACCGGTGTCGATGCGGCAGTCTGTATTTGACGGTATCTCAACAGCGCATTCAGCTTAAATGTCCTGTGTGTGAGATTATGGCCGAGCAAACCACTAGAGCACTTTTTGAGAACTAACATGCTGATGCATGATTTGATTGTGCACCGCCCGTGCACTTTGAGAGTACTAAGATGATAAAATTACTTAAATCTTTACCAGCACGCTGCTGGTTTATATCACTGGGGCTTTTTCTGGCGACTTTGGCTGCGGCTCATTTTTTTCCCTCAGAAATATTAACGGCATCTGCCAAGTTAGCGGCTTTGCCATTTCTGATTTGCACCGTCGTTTTTTTCAGCTACTTGGGATTCAAAGCGACCTGTAATCCCATCGGACTTATAGCCATCATCACTATGCTTGTAGCAATCGCATATTGGCAAGCGAGTTGGACAATTTTATGTGTCGGTTTAGCCTTCTTAGGCTTAAGCGGACTAATCCATTTATTTCAAAGACAACTGAAAGATACCGGTCGAGAACTAAGCCTGAGCGAAAAAAAATATTGGTACTGGGTAAACGAATTTGCAGATGGTCGCTCATCTATCCTCCCTAAAAAAACAAGGTCATAGTAAATTGACTGCTTTTTTACTTATACTCAAAAAATTGATTGGCACTTTCGTACTACGAATGAAAAATGCCATTTCCATCAATGAATACGGATCAACTCAAGTTCGTTACCCAGCACAACAGGACAGTTCTTTGACATCCTTGTTAAAGGTTTGGGCGCAGAGCTTCAAACCCTCCACCATAGTCAGGTAAGGGAAAAGCTGGTCGGCTAATTCCGTCACCGTCATACGGTTGCGGATCGCCAGCGCCGCACTCTGGATCAGTTCTCCACCTTCATGCGCCAGAATCTGCGCCCCGATCAGGCGGCCAGTGGCTTTTTCCGTCACCAATTTGATAAAACCATCGGTCTCGAAATTCGCCAGTGCGCGCGGCACGTTCTCCATCTCCAATACACGACTGTCGGTTTCAATGTCTTGTGCGTTGGCTTGCTCTTCCGTGAGCCCAACAGTTGCCACCTGGGGATCGGTAAAAATCACTGCTGGCATGGTGGATAGATCCAGTTTGGCGTATCCGCCCGTCATGTTGATGCCGGAACGGCTACCGGCGGCCGCGGCGACATAGACGAATTGCGGCATGTTGCAGCAGTCTCCGGCGGCGTAAATACCGGGAACATTGGTTTCCATGCGTTCGTTAACAACGATTTCGCCCTTTTTGTTGGTCGTAACACCCACCGCGCCCAGATTGAGTTGGCAAGTATTGGCGTGTCGCCCGGTGCTTACCAGCAAACGATCGCAGCGTAGATCGCCCGCGTTAGTTTCCAATGTAAATTGGCTTCCATCGTGGGTCACCTTGGTAGCTTGCGTACTGTTTAATACTCGAATGCCTTCTTTTTCAAAACATCCGGTGAGTTTTTCACCGAGCAAGGGATCTTCCCGATAAAGCAATGTATGTCTTGCTAATATGGTGACTTCACTGCCTAAACGGCGATAAGCCTGGGCAATTTCCAGCGCTACAACCGACGAACCAATCACGACCAGGTGCTGCGGCAATTCCTGAGCAAACAGCGCTTCGGTAGAGGTCCAATAAGGTGTTTCAGTTAAACCATCAATAGGAGGAATGGTTGGCGTGGAGCCGGTAGCGATCAGGATTTTATCGGCGTGAACTGCCTGCTCGGTTCCATCATTTTTTCTGACTATCAGGGTGTTGGCATTTTTAAATTGCGCCCAACCTTTAAGTAAACTAAGCGCAGGATTTGTCTCCAGAATATTCTGGTACTTTGCCGCGCGCAGCTCTTCGACCCGAGCGGTCTGCTGCTGAGTCAACAAGGCTCGACTCAATTGGGGCGCATGATTTTCCAGTCCGGTAAAGGGATTATTGCGTTGCTGCTGAGCCAATTGAGCGGCGCGGATTAGAATTTTTGAGGGTACGCAGCCGACATTCACGCAACAGCCGCCAATCACATCGGCTCCCTCAATAAGAGTGACCTTGGCACCACCTTCAGCGGCTTTAATAGCGCAGGCAAAAGCGCCGGAACCCGTACCGATAATCGCCACGTTTTGAGTTTGGTTGCTTTCAGTGTTGCTTGCATTTTCGTTGTCACAGCAGTCGTTCGGTGAAGTAATTTCTTTTGCAGTGCCAGTGGATTCTTTTGCGATATAACCGAGAGCTTCTATTGCTCCAATGAGAACGGTTACGCTGACCCCACCGTTCGTGGTGATCGTTGCTCTGGCGTTTTCATAAGATATTTCAACCTTATTAACGCCTTCGATCGCATCGAGTGCTTCTTTAACGTGGGCGACGCAACTTGGACAGGTCATCCCTTCTATCGATAGTAAGATCATTCGTTTTCCTCAAATAGTAGTCAGGCATTGCGTCGTGTTAAACAGCACAGCTGTCATCATCACAGCGTTTATTCGCCGGTGAAAAAATATCCCAAAGCGATACGGCAACCATCAGGCCTAATGCTGAATAGGTGACATAGCTGCTCCAGCCGTACTGGAAAAACGGATAGAGCGATAACAGCAATAAAATGGGGCCGGCCACACCCAGCGCACTACGGTGCCATTGCCGGTAGCTGAACCAGCCAAGTCCGTTGAGTACCAAGGCAATCCAGGCAAACAGGGGTAATAGCGTGCTAACAAGCAGACCTTCCCATTGGCTGAGAAAACCCAGTCCTACCGCAGCGCCCAGACTGGCAATGGCCGGGAAACACATGGCGCATCCCATAGCAGAAACCAGCGCGCCCAATGAGCTAATCTTATCGCCGAACCGGGTCAGTAACCGTATTAGCATTTCTATGCTTTACTCCTTGAGCGTTGACGGATAACCCGCGTTAGTGGTGGCTTCGGTCAGTGCTTTTACCGTGGTTTTTTCGTCGTCGAAGGTGACCACCGCCAGTTTGGTCTTAAAGGTCACTTCGGCTTTACTGACGCCATCGACTTTTTGTAAGGCTTTTTCCACGGTAAAGGGACAGGTCACACAGTTCATGGTTGGGACTTCCAAAGTAACTGTTTTCGGGGCAGCTAAAGCGTTCAGGCTGGTCAGTACGAACAGGGACATTAGGGCGAGTGTTTTCATAATTTTCTCCAAGAGCAAGCCATAAAGATTTAATCAAAATAAAAGGTTAGAAATCGTCATCAGGCGAACCAGACAATCCAATAATTACTGGTGACTAAAACCAACGCAGTCAGTGCCGTTAACCAAAAGATCACCTGCCGACGTTTTCGCACTTGAGGAACTACACAGGCGGTGCCTGGCTCACAGTCCTCGACGGGGCGATAGACCTTCCAGCCTGCGAAGCCAAATAAGGCTAAAACCAGCAGGATAAAAATGGGACGATAAGGTTCTAACAAGGTTAAATTACCAATCCAGGAGCCACTCACGCCTAGCAGCAACAAGACGAAAGGACCAGCGCAGCAAAGACCAGCGCCAATAGCGGCAATAACACCGCCGATGATTGGAAAGTTGGGATTACTTTTTGACATAACTCACTCTACTTATCGTACTTTAGTAAAACAAGTTTAAACCCCGTACCCAACTACGGAGTCAAGATAAAATTTGAATCATTATTAATCTTCAGGAAGTAGGGAATCAATAATGGGACAGTGGGATTGGTTAGTATTAGAATTACACTCATTCAATAATTCTGTGAGAACGGTTTCTAAGCGGCGAAGACCTGCTATTTTGACTTTCACACTTGCAAGCTTGTATAAAGTCATTTCTTGCACTTCTATACAGGGAGTGTCATTAAGGCTGAGTAAATTGGAGATTTCTTCCAAAGTGAACCCAAGATCTTGGGAACGTTTAATGAATTTTATTCGGTTTAATGTTGCCAAAGGATAAAGTCGGTAGCCTAGATGCGGTTTTTCAGGTTTTTCTATAAGACCACGTCGTTCGTAATAACGAACAGTCTCAACATTGATACTAGCTTGTTCGGCTAATTTTCCAATTGTGTACATGTGTTATATTTCTCCGTATCTAAGTACGGAGAAATATATCCCTATCTACGTAATTAAGCCATAAAACTTCGTTAGCCTTGAGCTTCTACTCCTTGTTTTATTTATTTCCTGATGCCTGGTTATATGCCCTAATATCGATCAAGTTGTTCTGAGCATAATCTCCCGCAAGGGATGCATTTGAGATCACCGCTATCTGCTTATCCACAAATGCTTTATCTTCTTCAGACACACTGTCAGGGTTGTAAGCGCCACTCTCATCCTTTTGACGATACTCATTTAGCATTTGCTCCCTTAGGCCAAGCATTTCAGGCGACCAACTCGATGAGTCTTCAGAGTTGAATACGCGCCCCGCCAAACCTTCATTGAAAGCTTGAGCGAACACTTGACTTTGAATCGGGGTCAATCCCATTCTCTGCCCTTCGCTGTATGCTTCCTTTTTAAAATCATCAGCATACTGCTCTAGGAACTCACCATATCGATTGTTAACTGCCGCACCGAATGCCCCCGCCAACATGGCTTCAGACTTAGTGCCCCAGTTTACTTCGGAAGCATACTGCGAACTCGATCCACTGTATGCATCATTAAACGCCGTCAATGGGTTTTCCAAAGAGGTTCCTGCATCAACGGCGGCTTTTAAGCCATCCCAGGTTGATTTGCTGGCCACCGTAGCGTTGTGCAAGAAACCTCGTGAGCCAGGATCTTCAAGCGCTTGTTCTTTGTAACTCTCATAGTCTTCGCCAAAGTGATTCAAGGTATGCAGTGCTGCATCAGTATGCTTGCCACTGAAATCACCAATAGCACTGGCGCTGTTGAAGAACATTTCAGCACCAGAAACTCCGCTATCATCAGCCATAATGCGTGATCGCCACTGAGATCCAGCTTCACTGTTTAGTCCAGATTGATAGGTACTTGTGTCAGTAGCTACGGCCTGCTGAGCTTGCTGCTGATGCGCATTCAACTGTCCATCTATACCAGACAGATTGGTTTGGTAAGCCGATTGAGCTGCGTTGAACTGAGTTTGAACTGTTGCTGCATCCTCGTAGCCGCCCAATACACCCGATTCAACTTGGCTTTGAGTACCACCAAAAGTAGGTGCAGTTGATGACAAGCCTTCATTTGAGCGCGGCTGAATTGATCGTAAATCCGCTCCGGTAGCCATGGCCATAACAGTCATTGCTGCTTGATAATCATTGTCCCGTTCAGCGGGCGTTGAAGAATTGCTATAGGTTAAAGACTCCATAGCTGCGGCCACATACGCCTGATTATCATCAGGTAACAAGCGCTGATACATTGGAAGGTTTTCACGTAATCGGTTACCGGCTTCAACATGCTGGTTCATATAGCGACCTAAATAATCCATGACTTCAGGATTATCCGCCGCTAATCGGGTTAACGTCGCACCATCAGTATTTCTTTGTCCTGATAGACTGTAGCTGGCCTGATCAAGCTCACTAAAGCGGTTTGATGCCGTGACAACGTCTTGTGCTGAACTCTGAAGAGACTGATAGTCTTGGTTAGACAAGGACATCTCAACGCCAGAACGTCTTGAATCTGAAAGGTCCTTAACCATTGCATCGCGATACTCAGCACGTCGTGAATCACTTGATGCCAAGCTTTGCATCTCCCCAGTGAGCGTATTTGCGGTCGTAGATCGAGAACTGCCTTCTGATGACTCAACTTGGCCACTAAAGTTACCACCTAGATCCAACCCAGCTCGTAACCGTGATATTTTTGGCACTCTTGAGGATTCAGGCTTATCGACTCCAGGCAAGCTACCTTGTGGGGAGTCATTCCCCCCTGTACCAAGTAATCTTCCCAAGAACCCTTTGTCTGCTACTTCTTTATCACCGGTATTTGTAATAGTTCCATCGCCACCGACCCTTAGGCCTCCCGATAACACGCCAGATACCAAGCCACGTACAGCGTCTTTTTTATCGTCTCCGAAACCATACCGTGTTTGCAGGTCATCAGTAACCTGATTAACAACGGCGCTAGATGCGGAATTAGAAGAACCGATCTGACGTCCAACCGAAGAAAGGTTGTCGTAACTTAGCTTTTCACCAAAAGTTCGACTCATGGTATTGCCAACCTGACGACTAAAGGCTTGAGTTGCCTGAGTCATGGAATCTTTTGCAGAGCCGACCATTGAACCCACTGCGTTTCCGACAGAGAAACTGCTTAGTAAGTTTGACGCACCGGTCATTGCAGAACCAGTGAGGGCTGAATTTTGGAACATTGACTGTGATTGCATCACCGGGGCATTTTTTGAGACATCTGGACTAGCCAGCTTTTCATCAATGGCATCGCCGTTTTGAAGACGTCCAGCCAAGTGGGTTGCGGTTATTGCTGAGCCATACACGAGCATGAGCGAAATTGCCGGAACACTCGACGCCAACATGCCGCCAGTAGCTATCCAGGTTTGCAGCACTGAATCCATCTGCATCATCCCAGCAAAAGATGGCACTTCTGTACCTGCAAAGGCATCAAGAGCCGACATTTTCCCTGCAACGGTTAAATGAATATACAGGTTAATGATGGCCATGACAGGCATCCAAAGTTGAATCCAAAGCAGGATTAACAAGTACTTCCCGGCCATTCGCATCCCGATTTGGCCAAGGGCTATCACAAAGGCCATCAATGGGGTGATGGCGTAAATGAAACCCTCAAAAAACGTCATCATCGGACGAACAATGCTTTGGAACAGGGTCTGCTCCGCCGCCCATTGCGTATTGCGCTGCTCAATTGCTTGGTTAACCATAACGGCTGCGGTGAAAGCTTGATCATCCATATACTTGCCCGTCACGCTTTGTTCATAAATAGGCAAAAGCACTGACGCGGTCATGTACTCTTGGGTGTTAACCGAAGCCAAACCAAGGTTATTCAGTGCATTTCGGATCACGTCATCAGTATCCGTTGCTGACGAAGTCCCCAATGAGGCTGACAAAACCTGTTTAAGCCTTGGAATGAAGGTTGATTCTGTCATGAGTTTCAGCTGGCTATAGGCATCGGTGCAGTCCAAATCACTACTGCTACCACTTAGCATGATGCGCGTGCCATAAATGCGCGAATCAAACCTAATCGCAGTCATCGGGTTAGGATCACTTAGCACCTGATCTAGGTTCTTTTGGCCTATGTCGATGCCAATCAAGGTGCATTCTTTGATGTAGTTAAACCACGATTGTTCGATATCTGAGCCACCGACACGATTTGCATCACCCAACCCAGAGCGATCCATCACCTGTTTTCTCACTTTAATCAGTGACTGTAAACTGGATGCAAAGCCGTATTCCGTCATGGCGGGAGTTGAGAACGCCGTTTCAAACAATCGCGTGATTTGAAAGCCAACAGTCGAAATCGTACTGCCTGCGGCAGCAACACCGATGGGCACATTATCAACCACTCGAACTTGTCCCGTGTACGCATCCTCAATGCTCACTCGGGTACTGGGTCCAAACATGGTTGCAAAGACTAGCCATGAGACTAAGACGTGTTGAAAGTTAATCCCACGACCACCTTGCATTAAGGCCTGAACAGAGACCATCAATACCCCAATGAGCAAGCCAATGCGAACCATTGAAGTAAAATCGCCTGTACCAGTGATCATCGCGACAGCGTTCAGGACCTGCTCTAAAAAAGCCGAATCCCCGATGGAATAGATTTCCCACATGACCTATTCCCCCAGCGCCGTAGATTTAACGGTGTAATAACGCTGTTTGCGAATGGTCTGAATCACCTGGTTAAAATGCGCCAGCAATTCTTGCTCTGAGCCGTATCTTCGCTGCAACGCAGCGTACTCCTCATTGATTTGGCGACGTGCACGTTCAAGGTCTTCGGTTAACAACTTCGCATAGGCATGATCTTCCACACCAGATGTGCTTCTAGCTGCGTTGAGCATGTCTTCAACCAATGCCCGGGCCATCTCAACAGCAATAAATGGCGCAGCTCTTGAAGCAAACGACCTAGCAGCCCCTTCATTTAATGCTGAAAGTGTTCGAATCATGCCGCCAATGCTTGCAGGAGCCGAGGTCATAAAAGCCTTTTCGGTGGTGCTAGCTGCCCCAGTATTCCGAGCAAACTTAAATATAATGCCGTTACTAGAACCTGTACCAAGAAGTAAATTTTCGACCTGAGTTGATAACCCGGTTAGGGTCACGTTAGCGATTGTCGGATTTAGACAGCCGTCTTGTGTCACTGTGTCACATCGGTACATAGCGACGTTACCGCCATGAATTAGATGCTCAATAGTCACTTTATTGCCATTCAGTCTGGTCAGTTTTGGGGCTTTACCTTGACCATCAGCCGCATTCGCTAAATCACCAACGATGATCGAGCCAGTCACCGACATAACCGCTTCAAGAAAACGATCATCCCCCGATGCAAACCAGCTTGATGCCGAGTGACGTTTCAGTGCTCGCCAGACCAAGTTACCTTTAATCGTTTTGTTCACATCAGATGCCGCGACACTTGAAGCATTCTCATAAGGGTTCTTACCGTTGGACTCACTCCAACTGGTAAAAACGTCTCCAGCCCCTTTGAGAGAGCTCAACATGCTGGCTTCTGTTTGCCCCTTCTTACCAAAAGCAGCCAGAGTATCGTTCACGACTCCCTGAGCCATTTGACAGGAATTGCCAAAATATTCGTTCAACTGCTGGATTTTCTTTTGCAGTGTCTCCATGTGCTGGGAGCATTTCTCACACATAGCACTGAGCGCCAATTGGAATGCGTACCCCTTGGCATTTGCCGCTACAGAGCGAAGTAATTGAACAAACTGATCCGCGTTAACAAATGACAAACTTCCAGCGAACATATCAATGCCGCCACAACCAGCTTGGAATGACGGAGGCACCATAGAGACGAGGTTTTCGTTCATGATCCTGTTACGAACAACAACACTTCCACCAGATATAACGCCACGCCGCTGACTCTCGAATACACCAGGCGCAGTGGTGTTGGTCATTGAACCAAACAACTGATTCATCTCCTGTTGCAAGCTTGCTTGGCTCATAGATGAAAAACCAATCGCACAGGCGATTAGCGATACTTGGAATACTTTTTTCATCGTTATAACCCTCCTTGTGCACGCAGATAGCGAACAAGGAACTCAGGGTCCTGTAATATTTTTTCGTTAAGCTCTTGGGCTGACATCGCGAGTGAAACGCCGGGCTGAACAGGTCTGGTGGCATAGTAAGTTTGATCGTCAATCCAACCGGCTTGATGGGCTGCAAGAATGATTCGATTATTGAGCTCATCAAGGCTCATTGCGCCCTGGCCAATCGGAGTGATGACATTAGGCGGGTCAACTAAGAAAACCGCAGGAACAGTCGTAACGGACAAGGATTGAGCTTGTCCTGAATCGACTTTGTAATTTGGAAATTCTCCACTTGGTAAAGGCAAGCCATCGACAGCAATAGCAAACACCTCAAAACCGTAGTTCAAAGCCATGGATTCGATGATAGGCGCTTGAGCATGGCAATAAGGGCAATCCGAACGATAGAAGAAGAACAAGCCAGCCCGTTTTGCTACTTCACCTAAAGCAACATCCCGTTGAGCGCCAGCTTCTCGATCCATCCGATTGGCAGCATAGGTCGCCAAGGGTCTACGACTGATTTCATCCAAAACAGGATCGCCCATGACAACCTGCTGACTAACATCAGCAAACTGTGAGCCCTTATCCATCATGACTCGCTGGAGATACAGATAGGCTCTGACATTCTCATTCGTCGGCTCATCAATTGCCTTGTCCATGAACGACTGCATGTGCTCTCGGAACCATGCGGCACTAAAAGGCTTTAGTTCGCTCTGACTGGACTCCACGAAACCAGCTTTCGGCTCTATCAGCTCATCAGGCTGCTCAGGTTCAGGAATAACCTGATACCAAAACCAGCCTTCCTGACCACGCTGATAGAATTGCCCATCACTAGCATGGGCGGGCAGGATGAATAGAAAGAAAATAATGATTGGGATGGTCACCCATAGGATGAACCAAGGGAACAAGGGGGTTCTCATTGTCAGCTCCAGAAAATTTCATAGAGCTAACATGCTAATGATCCCGGTAAGAGCGATTGGCCAGATAGATGAATGAATCGTATGTGTTTCTGACTAGCTGTTGTGACCAGTAACAGTAACAACAGCTAAATTTAACGAGCCAAATTTATGATTGGACCGCTTTGAGCGAATTGCAGACAGAACGTTGAAGCTAAAGGGCGCGCTTTAGCGCGTCCCATTTGAGCGTCGAGTTAGGCAGCGGAGCCCAACCGAGCGCAGTGATTGAAGACGACACGAAATGATTAATCATCGGAGATCATGGTGATACCCGTTCCCCACAAAGCAGTTCCGGTGGCGAAAAGTAAAGTGAACGGCGCGAAAAGTAAGAGTGGGGCGAAAAACAACATAAGAACTCCGACTATTACTGTGCCAAAGCATAGCCCCAGCCAAGCAATTTCCGCGGCTACTGCTCCAATCATCATAAGCACTCCGCAAATAATGAAGATCAGGCCCAATATTTTATTTTTCATAAATAGCCTTTGTGTCGAAATGGCAAAGTTTAATCTTTATCTTGGCTCGCGATCATGCAGCCTAACAGTTGTATATTGTGCTGGCACGCTTTCTCTGGTTTTACCAGATGAGACACCAGCTTTAACGTATTGATAAAAAGCGATTAATTACAATCAACCACTACTAGCTGCGACCCAAAGCGTGCTGGCACATTATTACTTTTCTCTGGCCTGTTATTTTTAGTTTGGTCCGCGCTAAGTATCTAAATTAGAGTGTTTTTCCTTCTTCAGCAACAAATAAATGTGCCTGTTGGTTTGTGCAAAGTGTGCCTGTTTTCTGGCAAAAGCAAATAACACTGTCTATTCGTCCAGATCTACAAGCAATGTCAGCTTCTGGCACAGAACCGATCGGCGCTTTGAGCGAAAAGCTGAAATAACGGTTCCAATAAAGGTGCATGCCTGAAATATTTCAAGTTAAACAGCCTTGTTTACTATTCTATTTGACTCAACAATATTCTTTAACTCAGCAATGGATAGCGGCGGATTTTGTAAATGAAGAATAGAATGACAATTGGGGCACACAGGCCTTAGGTCCTCAACAGGATCGAGGTTATATTCTTCTTTAACTTCAGCTATTGGTCTAACGTGATGCACATGTATAAACCCTTTAGCAATTTCGCCATAAATAACTTCTAACTTTAGCCCGCAAACGCAGCAGTCATAACCGTAATGATTTAAACATGCTTTTCTTGCATTTCGATCTCTTTCATATCTGTTTACTGTGATTTTAGTAACAGAGCCTTCAATGTAACTTTTATCAGTTACTTCTTCTGAAACTGATGCCAGAATCGCTTTCATTAAAACATAGTCAGGAAAGCTTGATATTTTTTGCGGGATATTTGTGCGTTTGCCTATTTTTATATCATTTCGAGCAAGATCTTCCTCGCTATTGACAATTACATAACCATTTCTATCAAACAAAGCACAAGGAAATTTGGTTATTGCGTAAGCGTCCATTTTAGGACGTCCTATTCCCACTTAAGATCGCGCGATAAGCTGTGCACTCATCATTACAGGAGAGTGATATGGCAAAGCGAGCTTACCGCAACGCTGCACAATGGCAGCAATTAATCGACTTATGGCACACATCAGAGCTGAGCATCACTGAGTTTTGCCAAACCCATCAACTGAGCACCATGTCATTTTATAAATGGCGGCAACGCTTGGCTGAGCAAACTGAACAAGCGCCTGTTCGCCAGGATTCACAGTTTATCGATTTATCCGCGCTTGCACATCACGGTAACACCCGCTGGCATATCGTCTTGTCACTGGGCAATGGCGTTGAACTTACCCTTAGCCAGCAATAATGTTTATCCCTGCTGCCAACCAAAAAATCTGGCTGTGCACCACACCCGTGGATATGCGTAAATCCTTTAACGGTTTAAGTGCCCTGGTGCGCAATAAACTTTGCCATAATCCACAAAGCGGCCAGTACTTTGTGTTTATCAATGCCCGCAAAACCCAGATGAAGGTGTTGTACTTCGAAAGCTCAGGCTATTGTGTCTGGGCTAAGCGCCTCGAGCAAGGCCAGTTTCCGGTGAAACCGCATCCGAGTGGGATCCAATCACTCACCGGTTGCACCCTGCAAATGATCGTTGACGGAATTACCGTACTTCGCCAGAAACAAGCGAAGCGCTATGGGCAGTCAATCGCTTGATAAGTCTGTATAATTGACGCTATGAAAATCAAGCCTTCATCCTCATCCAACGTGGCAACGGACGCCGAGACACGGGTTAATTTGACCAGTGAAATCGCGCGCCTGCAGAGTTTGTTGCAACAGGCTTCTGCAGAGAATCAGGCCTGGTCAGAAAAGTACGGCAAGCTGGAAACTGAGCATGCGTCATTGCGCGAAACCTTCGCAGGCATTCAGCAACGCTTAGCCTGGTTTGAGAAGCAGCTGTTTGGTCAGAAGTCAGAAAAGCGCGCCTTGGAATTGGGTATGCAGTTAAGCTTACTGGGCGATATGGTGCCAGCGCTGACCCAGCCTGAAGGCGAAACCGAATATACCACCTACACCCGCAGAAAAGGCAAACAGCGCCCGGATGATTGCGTTAATGACAGTGGCCTGCGTTTTAATGATAACGTGCCGGTGAAAGTGATTACCTTGATACCCGATGAGCTAAAAGGGGAAGAGGCCGACCAGTATGAAGTGATTGGCGTAAAAAGCACCTTCCGCTTAGCACAGCGCCCAGAGAGCTTCGACGTGCTGCGTTATGACCGGCAAATCGTTAAACACAAAGGCAGCGACACTATCCTGCCAAGCGCAGCGCCGTTTAATGTGCTGGATAAAAGCGTGGCGGATGTGAGTTTTATCGTCGGCATGTTGGTGGATAAATTCCAATACCACTTGCCGCTGTATCGCCAGCACCAGCGTTTAGCTGGAGCGGGCATTACTTTAAGCCGCAGCACACTGGGCACCATCGTGGCGCGCGGTATTGATTTACTCTATCCGATTGTGGATGCGATGCTAAGTAGCATCTTACAAAGCCAGGTGCTGGCAATGGACGAAACGCCGATTAAAGCAGGCAAAGCCGGGCCAGGTAAAATGAAGCAAAGTTACTTCTGGCCGGTGTATGGCGATAAGGATGAAATTGTTTTTACCTTCTCCACCAGCCGCGGGCGGCAACATATAGAAGAGATAGTAAAGCATCGCTTTAAAGGCACCTTATTAAGCGATGGCTACAGCGCCTATGCCAGTTATATCAAAGCCAATGAAGGCTTAACCCATGCCCAGTGCTGGGTGCACAGTCGCCGGCAATTTATTGAAGCGGAAAACAGCTGGCCAGCGCCGGCCAAAGAAGCGATTAGCCTAATCGCTAAGCTGTATGAGATAGAAGAGACTATCCGAAACCAAAAGCTCACGGATGACAAAAAACGCCAATACCGCCTTACACACAGCAAACCGGTGGTTGACCGCTTCTTTACGTGGTGTGATGATACCCTGCATAACCTGACGCTGCTGCCCAAAGACCCCCTCTCCAAAGCGATTGGCTATGTACAAAGCAAAGAAATGGCACTGCGCGTCTTCCTGGAAGACCCTGATGTACCGCTGGATACAAACCATCTGGAGCGGGCGCTTCGGCCCATACCCATGGGGAGAAAAAATTGGTTGTTCTGTTGGACAGAAATCGGTGCAGAGCATGTTGGCGTTATCCAAAGCCTGATAGTGACCTGCCGCTTACATAATATCAATGTAAACGATTATCTGACCGATGTGCTGCTGCGCATCAGCCAACACCCTGCCAGCCTGGTGCACGAACTGACGCCACGGTATTGGAAAACTAAGTTCGCTGATAATCCACTGCGCTCTGATCTCTTTGCTTTACCCGCCACTTCGGTAGAATAGCCTCCAGACGGAGGCGATATGCGCATAGAAGACCTAACCTTAGACGAATTACACGACCTGAACGAGCTTATCTGCAAGCGGATAGAGAACTTGCGTTTGCAAAACGATATCACTGTTCTAAGCCAGCTACGTTTAGGCCAAAAAGTGCACTTCAAGGCCAAAGAAGGCCAAGTGTTCGGGGTGGTCATCAAAATCAACAAGAAATCAGTGATGGTGGTCAGCGATGATAATCGCCAGTGGAAAATCCCACCAGGTCTGGTGCAGATCATGAAAGACATCTAGCCAGGATGCTTGGCCGAAATCTATAAGGCGTCAATACGTCCTAAAATGGACGCTTACGCCGCAAATGCCATTTCAGGAATTTAAAAGTCGCCTGCTAGCCCGAAAATTAGAATTGGAGCGCCAGGTCGCTGCCATTGAGCGCGACTTTGCGCAAGGTCGCAGTGCTGACTTTGCCGAACAGGCAACCGAACGCGAAAATGATGAGGTGCTCAGCGCGATTGAGCAAAAAGACCGGCAGGAATTAGCGCAGATTAATCGGGCGCTCGCCAGAATGGAGCAAGGTAACTACGATAAATGTGCACACTGCGGCGAAGCCATTAAACTGGCGAGACTGAACGTAATTCCGTTTGCCGAACTTTGTGTCCGCTGTGCCAAATAACCTTAGCAGACCGGCAGTGCCGGCCTGCTATTCCACTACTTATCCGCTACTTTTAATCCGGAACAACAGCGAATATAGTACCGGTACCGCCACCAGCGTCAGGATAGTGGCAAACGCCAGCCCCGCCATGATGGTCACGGCCATACTGTTAAAAAACGCATCCCAAATCAGCGGCAACATCCCCAGAATCGTAGTCAAGGCTGCCAGTAATACCGGCCGGATCCGGCTAACGCTAGCCTGGACTATCGCCTGAACCTTATCGCTGTTTTGCTGAATTTGCAGGTCAATTTCGTCTACCAGTACGATGGCGTTCTTCATCAGCATGCCTGATAAACTGAGAAAACCGAGCAATGCGGTGAAACCAAGGGGTAGACCCGTTGCCAATAAACCGGCGGTCACGCCACAGATAGACATCGGCACTATTAACCAAATCACCAGCGGTTGCTTCAGCGCACCGAACAACAGAATACTGATCACCAGCATCACGATAAAACTTAAGGGTAATTGCGCGGCCAGCGATTGCTGGGCTTCTGCGGAGCTTTCATATTCACCGCCCCAACTCAGTTGATAACCAGCGGGTAATGGCAGCGCCTCAATTTTCGGGCGAACCAATTTTAGGGCCTGATCGGCCGTGTAACCCCAGGCCGGTTCAGCTTCAACGGTAAGGGTTCTTAACCGGTCGCGGCGCTGAATTATCGTTTCTTCAGTTTGGGTTTGCAGCCCATTAATCACCTGCGTAATCGGAATATAGGTATTATCGTTAGCACTCCAAATCATCCGATCCTGCAGCCGGTCAATATCAAAGCGCTCGGATGCTGGCGGCCGCACCACGATGGGAATTTGCTTATCATGTTCGCGGTAGACACCACTGCGTACACCGGTGCTGGCAAACTCCAGTGTTTGCGCCAGATCAGTGCGATTAATACCGGCAATCCGCGCCCGCTTTTCGTTAAAGTCCGGTACGATCACCAGTTCGCGTTGCCGCCAGTTATGCCGTAAATCGGTGATAGCCGGCTCTTGACGCATTAATTCAGTAATTTGCTGGCCGAGCTGCCGTAAGATGCGCTCATCCGGGCCAGATACCCTGGCTTGCAGCTTAGCGCCACTGCCCGGCCCAAACATCAGTTGCTGGGTGTAGATCTCAGCCTGCGGTAAGCGCGGCGGCAGTTCAGTGCGCAGCCGCTGCATCAGCGGAGGGATCTGGTCTCGGTGTGCGGTACGGATAATCAATTGGCCATAGGCGGCATTCGGCTGCTCCGGTGCGTAAGTCAACATAAAGCGACTGGCACCCGAGCCAACGAAACTACTGACTGATTCGACTTCGGGTTGCGCCATTACAAAGGCTTCAATTTCTGCCAGATCACGCGAGGTAGCGCGAATATCTGAGCCCTGGGGCAAGAAGTAATTCAAGTAGAAAATTGGCGTGTTCGACGCCGGGAAAAATGCCTGCTTTACTTGCCCGAAACCGATAACACTAATTAGCGTTAGCAGCGCCAAACCGCCCAGAGTTAGCGCACGTTGGCGCAAGGCAAAGCGCAATACCCTGACATAACGCTGATAAAAACCGGCAGCATAGGGATCGGCAGCGGCACTATTGGCATCGACTTTAAACAAATAATGCGCCAGCAAAGGGGTGACACTAATCGCCAGCACCCAACTTAACAGCAATGAAATCGCGATGACGGCAAACAGCGAAAACAAGAACTCACCGGTACTATTCGGCGACAGGCCAATACCAGCAAAGGCCATAATGCCAATCACGGTCGCGCCTAACAGCGGGATCTGGGTACGACTGGCCGCTTCATCCGCCGCCTGCCGTGAACTCTGGCCACGCTGCATATTAATCAGCATGGTTTCTGCGACCACGATGGCGTTATCAACCAACATGCCCATGGCAATAATCAGCGCGCCAAGCGAAATCCGCTCCATCTCGATATTGGCCAGTTTCATAAAGAATACGGTACCCAAGACGGTAAGTAACAAAGTACCGCCAACGACTAAACCAACCCGCCACCCCATGGTCAGACACAGCACCGCAATAACAATGACCACGGACAAGATCAGGTTAACAATAAAGTCGTTAATGGCGTTATCCACCACCACATGTTGCTGATAGATCGGATGCAGGGTTACGCCAAGCGGGATACGCTCTGCCAGTTTCGCCAGATGCTGATCAACCGCTTTACCTACATCGACAATATTGGCATCGGTCAGACCGGAAATCGCCAGCGTAAAGGCCGGTTTGCCATTAAAGCGAATGATTTGCGATGGCACTTCAACTTCATCCCGGCGCACTGTTGCAACATCAAAAATGCTTAGTTGCTCGGTTGAGCCCGGTTTCCCAATCCGTAAATTTTCAATTGCCTCAATTGAATCCAGGCCGGGTTTGCTGTTCAGGCGAATCCTTTTGTCACCCACCTGCACCGAGCCGGCTTGTGCTACTGCATTTTCGGTTTGCAGGGTGTTGACCACCAATTGCAATGGCAGGCCAATCCCGAGCAAACGCTCATGCGAAATTTCTACGCTGATTTGCTCTTCCGGTTCGCCGGCGGTCTGGACTTTTGCCACCCCAGGCACCGTCAGCATCTCACGGCGTAAAAAAGTAGCCAGCTCGCGTACTTCGCGATCGGAAAAACCGTCAGTTGTCACGGCATAAAAAATACCAAATACATCACCGAAATCATCATTGACGATCGGCTTCATTACGCCGGTGGGCAGGCGAATACTGGCATCATTAACCTTACGCCTGAGCTCATCCCAAATCTGTGGCATCTGACTGCCGTCATACTTATCCTGAATTTGCACCCGGATTTCCGATTTACCCGGCATCGACTTGGAGGTAATACGCTTTAATTGTGATAATTGCTGAATAGCGGATTCCAGCAATTCCGTCACTTCCTCTTCCACTTCCAATGCCGTTGCGCCCGGATAATAGGTGACAATAATCGCCTCTTTCAGCGTAAAGGCCGGATCTTCTAAGCGGCCAATACTGACCAATGCCCAAAGTCCGCCCAAAAAGCACAGCATAATAAACAGCCAGGTATTAACCTGCTTTTCAATTGCATAACTGGCAATCCGCATCAGAAGGCTCCTTAGTAGGCCACAAAGGGCTGCACCTGCTGCCCGGGCTGTAACTGATAAATCCCGGCCGAAACCACCTGCTCGCCACGATTCAAGCCACTGAGCACTTCAATCTGTTGCTCACGCACCGTGCCAACCTGTACGGCAATGCGCTGCACGGTTTGGCTATCAGGCAGATAGCGCCAGACATAAAATTGTTCCGGTGTCGCGGTATCCAGTGCCGAGACGGGAATAAGAACAGTACTGTCAGTCGCGACCTTTTCGGTCACCACATTAACCGTCATACCGGGCAATAAATTGACATCCGGCAAACGTGGCATCGCAAACGAGACCTGATAAGTCTGAGTTAAGGGATCAACTTCAGTGGCATGTTCACGGTAAGCCAGAGGATAGCGTTCGCTGGCAGCTTCTGATAACCGCACTGAAACCAGATAGTCACTGGTATCCCTGACCTGGCGCATAATCTGTTCCGGCACGTTAATATGTACACGCAATTCGGAAATATTTTGCACCCGTAACAATGGCGTACCGGCAGCAACAGTGGCAAAACGCTCGACCAGCCGGCGGGTAACCAGCGCATCAAAGGGCGCTTTAAGTTGGGTGTAGTCCAGATTAAGGCGGGCATTTTCCAACGCAACCCGGGCAATTTCAAAATTGGTTTGCAGCTGATCAAAGGCAGACGGGGTTAAAACTCCCTGTTCACGCAACGGCTTGCCACGTTCCAGATCTCGACTGGCCTGCGCCAACTGCACTTCAGCCTGCTCGACGGCCAATTGATAGTCTGCCGGGTCCAATGCGGCCAGTAATTCTCCGGCAGGAACGACTTGTCCTTGCTGCACCGATAATTCGGTTACCCGGCCACCGACCTGAAACGCCAGATCCACTGTACTGACCGCATCTATACGGCCGACAAAATGCCGGCTATTGGCCTGCTCTTCGCCATTCACGGTATAGAGCTTCACTGTCGGTACCGCCACTGCGGCCGGTGGCGGTGCTTCTGAGCAGGCAGTTAAACCAATAACGATACTCACAACCCACCAGGGCGATTTAATTGCCATCTTCATGCTTGTAGCTCCCGTGCCTGTTGCACTAATTGTTGTTCCAGCGCGCTGCGCTCTGCTGCGGTAAAAGGGGATAAATTCAATAAATCGTGATAAATCAGGGCTTCACTGGCCAGTAACAGCAAGGTTGCCTGCAATGCATTGCCATGTTCAGCCTGAATTTGCTGCAGCACATCCTTATTGTGTTGCTTCACCGGCTGTAACAAAGCTGGCTGCTCAGCCGCCGCCGCCAGAATCGCCATTGCGGTATTGCCGGCAATCTGCCGGGTAAAGTGAGCGCGGTTTTGCAATACCGCTGCCAAGGTCGAGCTTTCTGTGCGCTCTTGCAAGCTACGCTGGCACTCAGCTTCCTCTATCAACTGTTGCACCATGGCACTAATTAACGCCTCTTTACTGGGGAAGTGATAAATCAAACCACCTTTACTGACACCAGCGACTTTGGCAACCGCATCCAGCGTCACTTTACCGGCGCCTTTTTCAGCGGCAACACTGAGTGCGGCCTGAATGATTTGACTGTTAGTCAGTTGAGATTTTTTATTCAAGGATAAGTTCCCGTGCCGAGGCCGGATCGAAGCCGCCGTAGCCACAAAAATACCGACCGGTTGGTGCAGTAAATTATTATTGCATGTTTCGGCTGAATCCGAACACTCATTTCGGTCCAATCCGATCACCCATTTCGGTTTAATCCGATCGCCTGTTTCGGTTTTATCCGATCACTTTTAGCCATTTTCCGAAATCGCTGTTCGGAATGCCGGAATCACTGATCGGAATGCCGAAATGCCGTTCTTTTTCTAACCAAATCAACTGGTAAGCTCATCCTAACTTTAATGCATTTAGGAAAAGCGGACCATGGCTAGAAAGAGAACAGATATGAGCAAAATTAAAGACATTCTCAGGCTTCGCTTTGATGCTGGCCTTAGCTTAAGAGACATCAGTAAATGCTGCTCTGTGGGTCCCGCCACTGTCAGCGAGATCTTGTCACGCTTTGCGACCAGCGGTTTAAGCTGGCCATTGCTTGGTGAAACCAGCGAGACCGAGTTAGAAAAAGCGGTTTATAAAGGCAAAAACTCGTCCAGGCACAAACGTCAGCCAGATTTTGCTTTGATGCATCAGGAACTCAAACGTAAAGGGATGACCAAGCTGCTGTTATGGCAGGAATATCGTGACCTCGATACCGCCACGGCCTATGGCTACACACAGTTTTGTGAGCATTATCAAACCTGGGTTAAAAGCCTCAAACGCAGCATGCGGCAACTGCATATTGCCGGTGACAAACTGTTTATCGATTATTGTGGTCCAACCGTAGCCATCCTTAACCCTGACACCGGTGAGATCCGGTATCACGCCCAAATCTTTGTTGCCACCTTAGGTGCATCGAATTACACCTATGTTGAAGCCGGACGCTCCCAGCAGCTTGAAGATTGGATCATGGCGCATGCCCGTGCCTTCGCGTTCTTTGGTGGTATTCCGCGTTTACTGGTGCCGGATAATCTGCGCTCAGCGGTCAGCAAAACCCATCGTTACATGCCGGTTCTCAATGAAAACTATGCCCGCATGGCACGTCACTACGGCACGGCAGTCATGCCCGCCAGGCCATATAAACCTAAGGACAAATCAAAGGCTGAAAACGCGGTTCTCATTGTGGAGCGTTGGATCCTGATGCGATTACGGCATGAACATTTTTACACGCTGAGCAGTTTAAACCTGCGGATCCGTGAACTGCTGCAAGAGCTGAATCACCGTCAGCAGCGTGTTCATCCTGGCTCTCGCCATGAACTCTATGTCCGGTTTGATAAACCCGCACTGATGCCTTTACCGCTTTATCCCTATGAGTACATCGACAGCAAACATGCCCGTGTCGGGCCTGATTATCATGTGCTGTATGCCAAACATGCCTACTCGGTGCCGCATCATCTGGTGAGTCACACCGTGACGATTGAAGCGACGGCACAAATCATCTGCGTGTATTACCAGGGCAAAGTGGTTGCTCAGCATCCAAGAAAACATCACGACGGCGGTTTTACCACCGTCAAAGAGCATATGCCTGACGCTCATATCAAACAGCGCTGGAGCGCTGAACGGTTAATGGGTTGGGCTGACAACATTGGTCGTGGTGTCAGGGCTGTGATCACCTTCCAGCTGGAGCGTCGTCAGCATCCGGAGCAGGCGGTAAAAAGCTGTCTGGCCATTCTGAGTCTGGCCAAAAAATATAGTAATGAGCGGCTGGAAGCTGCGAGCCAACAGGCGCTGCTACTGGAGCAGCCGTACTTAAAAGTGATTACCAATTTGCTGGTGAACAACAAAGAACACGGCTCCCTCGCTGGTGTTGTTGATGAGCAACCACCACTGACGCACCACAATATCCGCGGCCAACATTACTACCAATAAGGAAAACCAACATGAGTCTATCGACATTACACGAGCAATTGCGGGCGTTGCGGCTTGGTCACTTCAGTCAGGCATTGCAGCAACAACAAGCACAAATTGCGACATACAGCGACATGAGCTTCGAAGAGCGGTTAAGCTTGCTTGCCACGCATGAACTGCTCTGCCGGGATAACACGAAGGTACAAAAGTTATCACGCCAGGCGAAATTACGTATTGATGCTCGCGCCAGTCATATCGATTACCGAGCCAATCGAGGACTACGTAAAGACAAAATTGCCGCCTTACTCAGTGGTCAGTATCTGCACCACAATCAAAACATTATCCTGACAGGCGCTACGGGCTGCGGAAAAACCTACCTTGCCTGCGCACTGGCCACACAAGCGTGTGATCAGCATCATAGCACCCGTTACTACCGTCTTGGTGAGTTGTTGGACGAGCTCAATATCGGACGCGCTGACGGGTCATACCGTCAGCAACTCAGTACACTGGCTAAACGCAAACTACTGATCCTGGACGACTGGGGCATGGAAACACTGACGGCACGCCAGGCAAATGACCTACTTGATGTGATGGAAATGCGTTATCAACAATCAAGCACCATCATTGCAAGTCAAATACCGACCAGCGAATGGTACAAACTCATTCCAAGTCCCACCATTGCAGATGCACTGCTGGACCGTTTACTCCACAACAGCCACCGAATTGAATTAACAGGAGAGTCGATGAGAAAACTAGACCAATCCGATCACTTAGCGTAAAAATACCATCAAGAAAAAGAACGGTTAGCAGGTGATCGGATAACTCCGGAATCGCTGATCGGATTCACCGAAATACGCACACAGTACTGCGTGTAGCCAAGCGCTTTACTGCCGTGCTCTGCCTGATACTCCTGCCATAACAGCAGTTTGGTGACGCCTTTTCTGCGCAGCTCAAGATGTACCTGCACCCACGACGGCAAGACCCGCTGCGTACTGTAATCACGGCCAGGAAATAACTGTTTGTCGAGACTATCAAGCGGATAGTCGGCTGCCAGCGGCCAACTGAGGCCTAAATTGTTAAAGCGGATAACCAAATCACTGATGGTTGCCCGGCCAATATTTAGCGCCTGAGAGATTTGCCTGTCACTTAACTTGGCCTCAAATTTAAGACGGAATATATCCAGATAAGTTTGCATATCTGTCCTTACCATTTTCTTTTTACGTGTCATGACTACTCCGGCAAACAGTTAAAAAACTGTTATGCCAAAGACCGTAAAACGAAGGAAGAACAAACTGGCCGGACGATACCGAAACAGGTGGCCGGATGAAGCCGAAATCAGTGGCCGGATGATACCGAAATGGGTGGCCGACTCATGCCGAAATCGCTGGCCGGATCATCCCGAAATACGCAACCACCAACACCTTGCAGGTCGCGGGCGGCATCTTGTCCTTCCCGGCGGTGAGTGACCTCGCGCGGATCGAGGCCGGCGATCCGCAGTGCCACCGTGTTGCGCGCCGGCACCCGCAGCTTTTGCAGCTTGCACGCCCGCACAACTTCGCGGTGGAACGCCGCCAAGCTACGCTTCTGCTTGGTCAGGAAGCGCTTTTGCAGTAACTCGCGGATGATTCGTTCGACCGACTCCGGCAAGCGGCCTTTACCTTTGCCACCGCTCGACTGCCCAAGAGCCAAGTCAGTGACCAGCCCCGAACCTAGCCGGGCACGGCGGATCAGGACGTAGACCTGCCGCCGGGACAGCCCCAATGCCTGGGCTGCCGCGTCGGCCGCTTCATGCCCAACCGTCTCCGACTGCGCCAACGGCCCAATGATCTCCGCACGACGACGCGCACGCTCCCATGCCTGTTCTGGCAGGGTGGCCACGCCGTGCTCGGTAATCGGTGCGGTATCGGTCGCCATGCTCACCTCGCTTTGGTGCACACGAGTATTGAGCATAGACGAGTTTTGTGCAGAGGAATCCTGATATCGGGTTATCAGGAGCCGTATGCACAACAGGCTTCAAACCGCGCTGAATGGTGCAGTCGTCTTCTGAAAATGACATTTTCACGTTTAATTGAATCGACCAACAAACGAGGGTTTTCTTATCGTCGTACATGGATAACTAACGTGGTGCTTGACGTATACCTGGCTGATGTCATTTCAGAAATGTCGATACTTCATTTCGTTGTTTATGCGGCATTATCAGGTTAGTATTAATGGGTCGCTACAGACTGGGACCAGTTTACTGGGGTAATGATGCCGGAGCATATGTTCCCTTAGCCCGTGAGCAAGATAAAAAGGCCAACCCAGAACTTCATTTTCACCGCCCCCAAGAAAGCATCGAACGGATCTCACTTACAAAGTCGCCTTCGCTAATCCAAATATATTTGGCCATAACGTATTAAAGTGAGCTGGCAGTTAAAAGCCAATCTTTGCATACAAAGCACGCGAAGGATCTTTTGTGATCTCTTAAATTCGGTAAAGTAAAAGCAGTCCAGTATACCGTGACAAGTCACGATAAGTTAGACCGCAAAGAGCGAGTTGCGGACGCTCACAACATGCGCTCACGAAAAAACGAATCTCGGCTTTGTCTTGAAACCTGACATTCAGTCAGCCTGTGCTCGGATAAGTATGCCTGCAGCTCCTGTTCCGAGCGATAAATCAGGTTTAGGGTGCGCATGGCTAGATCCCTTGCTGTATCGCCCAGAACTGATTGGTTAGCTGATCCAATCTTCTGGTGATATTGACCGTCTTTTCGGCAACCTTTCCGCTTAATTTAACGGCATCGAGGTTTTCCTGCGCATTACTTTTTATAATAAGCACGCTTTCACTGACCGAGTTTACCACCGACGTTTGTTCATTTACTGCCCGCGCAATTTGCTCGCTCATGCGGGAAATCGTGCTAATCGCATTCAGGATATTTTCCAGAGCCTGCGCCGTGGCATGGCTTTTTGCCACACTCTGTTCCGCTGCCGCTTCACCGGATCGCATGGCACTGACGGCTTGTCGGACACCACTTTGTAATTGCTCAATGACGCCGCGGATCTCTTTAGTGGATTCTTGGGTGCGATTGGCCAAAGAGCGCACTTCATCGGCAACAACCGCGAAGCCCCGGCCAAGCTCACCTGCTCGTGCAGCTTCAATGGCTGCGTTTAACGCCAACAAATTAGTCTGGTCGGCAATGGCGAGAATAACGTCGAGGATTTTTTCAATTTCATTGCTGCTTATGGCAACGTTATTGATGACCTGCGACGCCGAGTGAATGAGACGTTTCAATTCATTAATGGTGCTGGCATTTTCATCAACAACCTGTTTGCCGGAGTTGGCAATTGCCAGTCCGTCAGCAGAGGCGGTAGAAGTTTCGGCTGCGTTGATGGATACGCTTTGGATACTCACGGCCATCTGTTCCATTGCCGTTGCAACCTGCTCTGTTTGTTCAAACTGACGTAAGGTGCCATTTTCAGATTGTGTTACGGCAGCACTTAAACTTTGGGCATTTTCACTTAAGGTTGACGACATATCATTGATGCGGCCAATTAATGCCGCGTTCTCAGACTCAAGTTTTTTAACCGCCAGTAACAAAGTCCCGGCTTCATCATTTCGACCGGTGTAGACGTAGCGCGCGACCTTATCTTCAGAAATGGTTTTGAGTTTCGTTAATGCGAGCAGTAAAGGTTGGCTAAAGACGAAGACTGCGGCGCTGACAACAAAGGTACTAAAAATTGTGGCTAATAGTACGAGTAAGGCGGAGTAGTTTAAGAGATAAACCAGTACCGGCAATAGTAAGCCGGCAAAGAGTGTAATCAATATTTTGGCGGGCAGCGATAGTGAATCGCCCAGCTTGCGTAAAGATTTTCCAGCCTGGATGGCGGTGTAAACTTCTTCTGCCCGAGTAATAAATTCAGGCTTTGCTTTACGCCTTACCGATTGATATTCCTCGGTTCTGCCATTCTTTTTAATCGGCGTTGCATAAGCATCAACCCAGTAATGGTCACCGTTTTTACAGCGATTTTTGACAATACCCATCCAGGATTTTTCGGCGCGTAAATCAGCCCAAAACATTTTAAATACGGCGGGTGGCATATCAGGGTGGCGGACAATGTGGTGGTTCTGACCTTTTAGCTCTTCTTTGCTGAAGCCGCTGATATCAATAAAGTCTTTGTTAATATAAGTGATTTTGCCATCAAGATTAGTGGTCGATAGAATATTGGCTTGGGCAGAAAAACGCTGCTCCACGCCGGTGACCGGTAAATTCTGTTTCATATTGGGTCCACCTACGTATGATCTTTAGGATTTGAAAAGGTGCTTCATTCGTGATCTAATTGATTTTGCGAATAAAAAAGATCACCTTTGCAGGCAAAACGAATGAAGCACGAACAAGATAGCCCATTCTTAAACGCTTTTGAACGACTTTTTTCTCCAGATGAGCTTGATACGCTTGGGCAAAAACCGGATTTATGAAACGTCGTCGCCAGGTCACGCCGCATAAGTTCTGCATGGCGTTGGTCAGCGCCCTTGGCTCTGGGACTACGAATTCTATTACCGATATCCACCGTCAATTTAATCATATGCACTTCACCAACATACAGCTAAAACCTTTTCATAAACAGTTGGTTAAAATGGCTGCGCCTGAGTTTATGCGTGAAGTGTTTGAAAAAGCACTGGCTGTGCATCTTCCAGATATGCTTACTCTGCGAGAGAAGTATAAAGACGTTTTTGAACGTATTATTTTGCAAGATGGCACCAGTTTCGCGGTGCATGGCGACTTAATGCACTATTTTCCAGGCCGTTTTAACGTACACAACCCTGCTGCGGTTGAGTTGCATGTCACCTATGATGTGTTCAAAGGACAACCACAGCGCGTAAGCCTGACCGAAGATATTGCGCCAGAGCGGGAGTATTTGCCATCAGCCTCATCCTTAGCTGGTTGCTTATTTATGGCAGATGCGGGTTATTTTTCAAAGGCTTATGTCCAGGAATTGCAAGACGCCAGCGCTTTTTTCATCATCCGCATGAGCAACAGCGTGAATCCAATGGCCGGTTGCAACAAAAGCCAGCAGGCAAAACCGCTGAAATCATGGCTAAAAGAATTACCCGGTACAGGTGCGTTGGATTTAGACGTGCATTGGCCGGATGGTCCAATTTATCGTTGTGTGGCATTTGCCGCATTAGATCACAAAAAAAGACATGTTTTGGTGTGCACCAACCTTGATCGGCAACCGTTTCCCGCAGAAGTTGTCGGCGACCTCTACCGTGTCCGCTGGCAGATTGAACTGCTATTCAAAGAATGGAAGTCGATGAATAATTTGAATAAATTCGACACATATCATCCAACAATAGTCGAAACGCTGATCTGGGGAAGCTTGCTTGTGGCAACCTTAAAACGGTGGCTTATCAACGCGGCACAACAAAAGTATAACCGGGTGATTTCACTGTTTACCGGTGCAAAATCAGCCCATATCTGGTGGTTTACCCTTTTGTTTAGATATTGCCAGAAGCCATGGCGCAGATTTAGTGACGGCCATAAATGAAGCATTGGCATTTTTAGCACAACGTTGCCAGCGTCAGAATTTGAAGAGGGATCAAAAAAACGGGGTGTTTAAAATGCTAACTAATCTAAATATATCAGCAGCTTAAGCTCTTAAGGACATACGTATGAGCAAAATCATTTTCATGCTCAAACGCGATACGAAGATCCGTTAAGTAGTAAGCCTCTGGATACTCAGGAACCAAATTGCGAATTTCGGGGTCGTCCGGCCACTCATTTCGGTGTGAACCGGCCAGTCATTTCGGTATCGTCCGGCCACCTGTTTCGGTGTGAACCGGCCAGTAGTTTCGGTATCGTCCGGCCACCTCTTTCGGTGTGATCCGGTCAGTCGTTTCGGTATCATCCGGCCATCTTTTTCTTTCTTCGTTTCAGGTGCTGCGGCATAACTGGGGTTTCCCTGTCAGCCGGAGCTTGTATGACACGCAAAAAGAAATTGATGAGAACCGATATGAGAACTTATCTGGAAGTGTTCCGGCTGTGTTTTGACGATCAGCTGTCCCACCGCCAAATTGCCCTTGCCCTGGGCATTGGCCGCTCGACTGTGACTGATTTAATTGCCCGCTTTAATAACCTCAACCTTGCATGGCCTCTCGCCCCAGAGGTGTCCTTAAATACCCTTGATCAGGCTCTGTTGCCAGGACGTGATTACCAGACCAAACGGGTCTTGCCCGACTGGTTACGTATCGATTTGGAGTTAAAAGATCCGAAGCTAACCAAGCAGTTATTGTGGCAGGAGTACCAAGCTGAACATGGCCGCGCAGCGCTGGGATATACCCAATTCTGCGAACATTATCGCCGCTGGAAAGGCTCGCAGCGCCGTTCGATGCGCCAACAGCATTATGCAGGCGAGAAACTCTTTATCGATTTCTGTGGCCCCACGGTGCCCATTGTCGACCCGCGCACTGGCGAAATCCGCAAAGCCGCCATCTTCGTGGCCACCTTAGGTGCATCCAATTACACCTATATCGAAGCCTGTGCCGGGCAGGATCAGCAGTCCTGGCTGATGGCCAACAGCCGTTGCCTGAGCTTTTTAGGCGGTGTGCCGACATTATTGGTGCCGGATAATCTCAAGGCTGCTGTGGCCAAAGCTGACAAGTTTGAGCCGACCATCAACAGTGATTACCAGGCACTGGCGCGACATTACCGATGCACCGTCATGCCTGCGCGTCCTTATAAACCAAAGGATAAAAGCAAAGTAGAAGGTGCTGTGCTGATTGTTGAGCGCTGGGTATTAGCGCGGCTTCGCCACCAGATCTTTTACTCGCTGGAGGCACTGAATCAGGCGATCCGATTGCTGAATCACCAGCTAAACGAGCGGCCAATGAAAGCTTATAACGGATTAAGCCGTAAAGACTTGTTCCAACAAATTGACCAGCCTGCGCTCAAAGCGCTGCCTGCATTCCCGTATGAATACACCGAATACAAAGTGGCCAAAGTGGGACCGGATTACCACCTGCAGTTCGATAAACATTACTACTCGGTACCGCATGCCTTGTGCGGTGAGCGGCTGGAAATACAGGCCACTGCCACCATGATCTGGGTGCATCACAAAGGCCAGTGTGTGGCGCAGCATGTGCGAAGTAGCAAAGCCTTCGGTCAAACCTCGGAGTTATCACACTTGCCACCAGCCCACGCCGCGCATCAGGAATGGGGGCCAGAGCGATTAAGGCAATGGGCAGAGAAAATAGGGCCGGATACGCTAGGCGTGGTGCTGGCGATAGAGAAGCGTAAAGCTCATCCGGTCTTGGCACAGCGCACCTGTCTGGCACTGCTTGGCCTGCAAAAAAGTTATGGCAGCAAACGGCTGGAACGCGCCTGCGGCATGGCACTGCAACAACAGGCGACGTTCACCGGCTTTATTAAAAACTTGCTGAAAAACGGCTTCGATCAAACTCAACCTGACACCGAAAGTAGCGCCCCAGCACTTATACACACCAACTTACGTGGTCCTCACCACTACCAATAAGGACAGAATAATGGATCTGATCATGACACAATTACGCCAGCTGAAAATGGCGGCGATGGCCAAAGCTCTGGAGCTGCAACGGCAAAATCCGCATAACTACAACGGCTTGAGCTTCGAAGAACGATTGGGCTTATTGGTGGAGCAAGAGCAGTTCTCACGCGACAACACCCGCCTGATGAGGCTGCGCAAAGATGCTGGGCTGCGACTTCGGGCCAGTCCGGAGGAGCTGAAATACCCGGCACGACGCGGCATACGACCAGAGCAACTGACCCCCCTGCTGCAAGGGCATCACCTGAACTACGGCCAAAACGTACTCATCACGGGAGCAACAGGCTGCGGCAAAACCTATTTGGCCTGTGCGTTGGGAGAACAAGCGTGCAGACAGAATAAAAAGGTGAGGTACTACCGACTGGGTCGCCTGATGGAAGCGTTGAAACTGGGGCATGCCGATGGCAGTTATTTAAAGCAATTAAGCCAGTTGCAAAAGCTGGACCTATTGATCCTGGACGACTGGGGGTTAGAAGGATTTAAGGGTAAACAAATCAGCGATCTGCTGGATGTGATTGAAGACAGATACGAGCAACGCAGCACAGTGATCGTTAGCCAATTACCGGTCAGTGAATGGTATGGACTCATGGAAAATCCGACGGTAGCAGATGCGCTGTTAGACCGATTGATCCACAACGCCCATCGACTGGAATTAACAGGAGAATCGCAACGGAAAAAAGTCTGGCTGAACCAGCGGAAGTAAGTTAAAAAGTGAGGGGTTACGAAGAAAAGATCAGATGGCCGGACGATACCGAAACAGCTGGCCGGACAAACCGAAATACGCACATGATGGTCTTTTTGCAAAAAAAAGTTTTTAACTGATAGCTTTGTAAGGAAATAAAATGCCAATTGCACGTAATCTGTCAGACATATTTATTCAAACTCTTGAGCAGGCTATAGACAGTGTCGTCGTCATTGACTCTCAAAACTGTATAGTCCTGTTCAACGCAGCTGCTGAAAAGTTGTGGGGGTATTCCAGGGATGAAGTGATTGGGGAAGACGTAAAAATTTTGGTACCTCTGCATATCCGACCAGAACATGACAGTTACATCAATGCAAATAGAACAACCGGAATTAACAAAATTG
Organism: Shewanella sp. JNE2; assembly: GCF_023159115.1. Lineage (NCBI taxonomy): Bacteria > Pseudomonadati > Pseudomonadota > Gammaproteobacteria > Alteromonadales > Shewanellaceae > Shewanella > Shewanella sp. JNE2. The sequence goes on from NZ_CP096169.1 coordinate 3,350,214, forward strand.
TAGGGACTAGTCGAGATGTACCAATTCACCGTAAAGATGGCGGTTGTCGCTGGGGTGCAATGTCTATCTCGAAGGTAGAGAGCGAGGGGCAAATTCTCTATACAGCCTTTATTAAAGACGTAACTCAGCAGTATTACGAAAAAGAAAAGTTACGGCTTTTATCTCTGGTGACAGACCAAACGGACAGTGCAATTATTATCACTGACGGACAATGGAAGATTATTTATGTAAACGCTGGATTTGAAAAAGTGTTCGGCTACACGGCAAAAGAGGTTGAAGGACTTCATCCTACGGCTTTACTTACTCCGAATTTATCTCAGACCTCAATAGCCAAAGTGCATGAAAAATTGCTTAATGGGCTGCCCGTTAAGTCGGAAGAGTTGACACATGTAAAGAGTGGCGAGCGGATCTGGAGCAGCATCACTGTCAATCCCATTCTTGATGATCATAATAGCTTGACGCATACGGTGAGTATTCTTTCTGATATCACAGGCGCGAAAATGCATGAAGTTATGCAACATTGCATTCTCGATGCGATGGCCAGAGAAGAGCCTCTTGAGAACTTGATGGAAATTGCGTGTCGAGAAATTGAGCGTATAGCTCCTGAAATTATAGCAGCGGTGCTTCAGGTTGATGATGAAAATAAGTTACACCCTCTAGCAGCACCTAGCCTGGAACAGGCTTATAAAAACGTGCTCGAAGGAATGCCAATAGGCGAGTGTGTAGGAACCTCCGGCACGGCGGCGTTTCGCGGAGAAACGGTTGTAGTAAGTGATATTGAAACCGATCCGTTATGGATGGACCTTCGAGCGGACATTCTTCCTCTAGGCATCAAAAGTTGCTGGGCTACCCCCATTAAAAACAGCAAAGGGTTATGTGTTGGAACCCTGGCATTTTATTACAAAGAGAAGCGCCAACCATCAGCATTTCATCAGCGATTAGTTGAAGCCATCGTTCCATTGTGCACTTTGGCGATGGAGCGAGAAGAAAGCCGTCAGAATATACGTCAGTTAGCGTTCTATGACAGTTTAACGGAGCTTCCAAATCGCAGCTTGTTACACGCAAAGGCTGAGCATGCGCTTATTGAAGCCAAACGAAGCAAGACGACTTTAGCTGTTCTCTTTATAGATATTGATCGGTTTAAGCAGGTGAATGATTCACTTGGTCATCCCGCCGGTGATGCATTACTCCAACAATTTGCAGAGCGTTTGAGCTTTCAGCGTAGACAAACCGACATTGTTGGTCGTTTGTCCGGTGATGAGTTTGTCGTCGTCTTACCAGGATGTGAAGTGAGTAATGTCACCGAAATTATTGAGGAAATAAAGCTCAATATTTCGCAGCCTTGCAAGATCGGAGGCTCTACCTTGTCACCTTCTGCCAGCATAGGGATTAGTTTATACCCACAAGATGGCCATGACATAGGCTCACTTATCCATCGTGCAGATATGGCCATGTATCAGGCGAAGAGCACTGGTCGAGGCCGATTTAGCTTTTTTAGTCATGAACTGAATCAGTTGGCTCAAGAGCGCCAGGAGCTCGAAAATGCTTTGCGAGAAGCGATAGAAAATAACGAACTAAAACTACACTTTCAACCTCAAATAAGCATGTCTGAAGGTAGATTATATGGCGTTGAAGCGTTGGCTCGCTGGGAACATCCTAAGTTTGGAACAGTATCTCCAGCTCGCTTCATCCCACTTGCAGAAGAATGCGGGTTAATTGGAGTTCTGGGCCACTGGGCTATTAAAGAAGCCTGTCAGCAAATGGCGATCTGGAGAAGAAAAGGGATCAACATTCCTGCAATCTCCGTGAATTTGTCGCCTAGTAATTTCCATAACTTAGACTTGTGCGGAATGATAACGCAAACACTAACTCAACATAACCTGCAAGCGAGCGATTTAACATTAGAGCTGACAGAAAGTGTTTTACTCGACACAAATCCCAGCACAATGAAAGTGCTCAATGAGGTTCACGCTCAAGGGATACGCTTGGCAATGGATGATTTCGGTACCGGTTATTCGAGTTTAAGCTACTTACGCAGATTACCAATCCATGAATTAAAGTTAGACCGAAGTTTTGTACTGGATTTAGAAAATGATGCAACCAGCCGTGCTCTGAGCGATGCAGTCTTGCGGATTGGTGAAAGTTTGCAATTAAAGGTGGTCGCAGAAGGTGTTGAAGAGGAAGGTCAGTATCAGATTTTGAAGGGGCAAGGTTACCATGTTGCTCAAGGATACTTACTATCAAAACCGCTAAGCTCCATTGACTTGGAGCAATGGATCCAAAATGCAAAAACAGTCTAAATGTTCATACTATTTGCTATTGAAGTGCATTGTGTCGACGGGAGTTCGAAATGTTTTTAAATAAAAAGTTAAAGGAACAAGTTCTGCAGCTACAAGAAGAATTGTCTTCTCTGCAGCAAGTTCAAAGGAGCTTAGATAGTGAAATGTTGTCCGTAATTATGGACCCAAAAGGAAGCATAACAGCGGTTAACTCAAACTTTGAACAAGAAATGATATACAGCGGTAGTCAGTTGATGGGTAGATCGTGGCTTGAGCTTGTACCTCCTTATGCGCAAAAAACTGATCATTTCCGGCGAATGAAAGAAGCGCTCCAACAAGGTAAGCATTGGGCTGGTGCCGCTCAAGTGTACCGTGGTAATGGTGAAGAAGCCTGGTTAAGAGTGATTTTGCAACCAGTACAAGATACGAAAGGTAAAGTTCTGCATGTCTCCATCTATGCCAGTGACCTGACTAGGACAATTGAAGCATCCAAGGAGCATGAGAACCTTATTGAAGCATTACAGCGTTCTACAGCCGTGATTGAGTTTGACCTCAACGGTCATGTTATTACCGCCAATAATCGTTTTCTCAACGCTATGGGCTATGGTCTGGCACAGATCGTGGGTAAACATCACCGTCTATTTTGTACAGAGCAGGAGTATAACTCTGATCGTTATCGGTCATTCTGGGCGAAATTAAACCGAGGAGAATTTGTCGCCGAGCGCTTTCAGCGTCTGGACAGCCGTGGTGATATCGTATGGCTTGAAGCGTCTTACAATCCCATATCCGATTCACATGGAAGGCTCTATAAGATTGTGAAATTTGCGACCGTCATTACCGAACAAGTTGATCGCGAGTTAGCAGTAGCACAAGCGGCAGATGTTGCTTATGAAATTTCGCAACATACCGATGCAGCATCAGTTCGTGGCAGCGAAGTGTTAAAGGAAACGGTTACTGTGATGCAGGAGCTTTCTGAGCAAATGGAAGACGCGTCCGCCGGTATTGCCGCGTTAGATAAACAATCGCAAATTATAGGTACCATAATCAAAAGTATCAGTGGTATTGCCGACCAAACCAATTTGCTGGCATTAAATGCAGCGATTGAAGCAGCAAGAGCGGGTGAGCAGGGACGCGGTTTTGCGGTGGTGGCAGATGAAGTCCGCCATCTGGCATCTCGCACGACTAAAGCGACAGTAGAGATTATTGATGTCGTACTCCAAAACCAAAAACTAGCTGAACAAGCGGTAAAGATTATCGAACAAGGAAAGGTGCAGGCTCATCATGCGCTAGAACTCTCCGCTCAATCGGGTTCGGTGATGGTTGAGATCCAGGATGGGGCTAAGAAGGTTGTTAGTGCTGTAGGGCAATTTACCAATCACTTAGATCCATAACCGCTCCATTCCTCGTGCTATCCTTTCTTTGGAGGTAGGATTACGGACAACATTTAGCCTTAAAATCTTTGAAAAAGTAACAGATAAAACAGCGTTAGTTTATAATTCAATGAATGCGTTCAGGCCGTCAGTGTTAGCCTTTTTCTTCTGGCAGGAAGGGAGAAAGTGATCACTGATGGCCACCCAATCTTTCGAGCTGCGCCGGATATAGGTTCAATAAATGTCAAAGCACATCAGAACCTGACTAAACATAAATCAGAATTCATATTTACCTAACTAGCCACCACAGTATTCCAAATAAGAGCATTATCTGTACCAGTCTTTATAGGTAGTTTATGCTTTACAAAACTGAACTAAAATTAAGTGTGTTTTTGACTGTCATGATAGTCATTATCAGCGAGGCAGTTTACCTAAATAAAACCCATGATTTTTGCTCGAATGAAATCTATGGAGAATATTTAGCTCCAGATAAGGTGCACAAAGCTGTTTGAATGGATAATTGTCTTTGTATAGGCTTTAGAGTTTCTCCAGGTATTTTCAAGCTCTTTCTTACGTGCATTTACTTTATCACACCAAGCAAAATAAAATTTCTTAGCTAAGTCCATCAGAACCTCTTTACTGCTAACAATTTCATCAAAAGGAAAAACCACGCTTTTAAGCAGGGACAACCCTTTTGAGTTTTTAAAATACTGCAACGCTAACGTAAAAATTCATCAATCTCAAACCTTTGGTAGCGAGTACCTAGCTATGGGACGAGCAAAGCGTGAATAAACACACCAAGTAATTTGAAAATACATATATAACATTTGACAAGATTGCATACTACTGACTGACAAATACAAACTGGTTAGTAGTTCAAAATAGACATGGATAGCACTTCCCATATAAACCATTTGGAATTTCGTGAATGTATCGAAATTTTCGAGAGCTCCGTTTCAGTTTTTGTCAGGAATGTCAGCTTTCAGTGAAAAGCGCAGATTTAATCGAAGCTTAGTGAATATCCGCTTCTGGCACATAAGTAATATTCATAAAGTGCGAATACTAAATTAACTTACTTTACTGCAAAAACCGTAACCAACGTTTTCATTGAGTCACCCGGAATCATAACAAAGTGCATTTTGCTACCAAGATGCTGCCAGAACTCGGCCTCTTGTGCATATTTTTTTGCTTTTTTAGTAGCGACGCTTTCTGGTAACTCGGCTTTAGTTAACGCAGAACATAGCAGCTTTGAGCATAAAGCCTTCCAAGGATGCTTAGGTACGCCGTCTGAAAGCCGTTCCACGAACCTTTCAAGCGCGTGACGAGTCACCACGACAGGTCCAATGTTCGGAACGTTGATGACCTCATCGATTTCTCTCACTGTAGCATTATCGACGCTGTATTCTTCAAAAGAATATGAGAGCCAATCTTCCCGTTTCTCTACCGATATCTGTGCTTCTTGGTAACGGGTGAGCAAGAACCTGGTCAGGCTGTAAAGTGAATGCTGAGTTGAGCGTTGTTTCTGTAACTTTTTGATGGCTCCTTTACTGACTCGGATTTGAAGCCCATTGCCGCTTCGGTTACTGCCCATCACCTCTTTCACTGACAAGAGGTGATGAATAGCATAGAGCTCAGCTGCAATAGGCTTTTTCTGCTCAGGTAGCTTGTCGTATTGCTCACCTAAATTGACCTTTAGCTCGCCACCTCTTCGAATGCCGGTCTTCCAGTAAACCGTAAACTCACCATCAATCTGCTTTGTTAACAGGGTTAATACCATCATGTTTGTTTCTCCTATTGGTTATCTATTTTTCATTCTCCATGTTTTTTCAAATATGCAAGGCGCAAAAAAAGGGGCCGAAGCCCCTTGGATCAGATATGAACTTTCGGAAAGCCGATGGCACCGTAAACATTCAGCACATCATTCCAATCCCAACTTTTCACGCCGAGTGACGTTGGTATCGGAGGGATCAACACTTGTGTCAGGATGCCTTTTTGCCAGGCTTTTTTCTTGAGTTCATTCGCAGCATTCAGGCCGGTCTCAGAGAGATCGTGATCTGCCCAGATGTACAGCATTTTCACATTACTTGGTGGTTCAAACCTAGCCAGTAGCGTTGCATTCACAACCGACCAACATGTTTGTCCCGTAGCTCTGGTAACCGCTAGAGCTGTTTCGATGCCTTCAGAAACACCTAATACTCCACCAGGTTCACCTATCGGAATGGCACCTCCAGTGATTGCTCTGTCACTTGGTATCGGCATCATCTTTTTAGGCTTTTCAACCGGCGCTTTGAATCCATCTTCACTTAGGTAGATCCGATGAAACGTGGCCGAACGCCCTTGCTGCGTAACGATTTTACCTAGCAGCGCTGGGTAGCTATCGATAAACAGACCATCTTCATCATGGTAAGGCAAGCTTGGATGAAACCTCAGCACCGAATCCCATTCAGGACGAAGCCGCGTCACAATGCCACGACGATGCAAGTAGTTCCAAACTGGTTGCGCACGAGTATCTGCAAGAGATAGCGTTTCTCCCCAGGTTTGATTCAAGCGATGGATAATCGCTTTGTCCTCGTCCTGCTTTCTAGCCTTCCAATCAACAGCGTTACGCGTTATTACCCGAGAAGGTGCTTGTATTTGTCCGGGTTGAATACCAAGAACTTGGCCAATTGCTTCAATAGACTGAGCAAAGTTCCACCCATTAATCCAAGACAACAGTTCAAAGCCATCATGAAAGATACCGCAGGTATTACAAACGCCACCACCGGTATATTCAGCATCTTTGAAAAGCCTAAAGCCATCACGACCGCCATGAACAGGACAAGCCACATGACGGCCTTTTCGAGCAATAGCGGCATCAAGTTCTGGCACCAATGCCGCTAATACTTGAAGCCATTGGTCGTTAAGATATGGCCTTACTGTTTCAATTTGTAAAGGTAACGCCATATAACCTCCTTAAGTAAAAAGCCGACTCCTACCACTGGTGGTAAAAGTCAGCTTGGGTCCTGCATTAAGCCGTTTGGTTAATGCAGGAACGTTAGTCAAGCTGGATACCATGTCGTCTTAATAGCCACATGATGGAATCACGAAGCACATCAGGATCGACAACCGCAGCCATCGCGCAAACACGAAAGCAAAATGGCGCTAATTCGTCATTTTTAATCCACGACAACACATCCTTTCGCAACCGAGTACTGACACGGCCATCCAGCAATACTCGGATCGCATCCAATAGAATGCCTTCGCGTAACTGCCAGATTTCCGTGTCAGACCAAGTGACTGGGGCATCATCAAACTCAAATAGAAATTCGAGCTGTGATGATGTGTGTTGATGGGACTGCTTTTGTGATGTAGGAGAATGGGCAATGCGCCCATTCATTAAAGATAACCGCGTTCGGCAAGCGAAACGCAGCCCTCGGATGCGACCACAACATGGTCAAGCGTTCGAATATCAACAAGTGACAAGGCGTCACGGAGTCGATGAGTGATGCGTTTATCAGCTTCACTAGGTTCAGGATCACCCGATGGATGGTTATGAACCAGTATCACTGCTGCCGCATTAAGCTCTAGCGCACGCTTTGTTACTTCCCTTGGATACACGCTCGCCGCATCTAAAGTGCCTTTGAACAGCTCTTCAAATCGAATAACGCGATGCTTTGTATCAAGAAACAGCACGCCAAAGACTTCGTGCTCATACTCGTGCATCAGTGTTTGCAGGTATGAGAACGCCGACGATGGCTGTTCAATTTTGCGACCTTTACTCAATCGACCACGGGAAAGCTTGAGCGCCATATCTAATATATCGGCTTCGGTCACCTGCTCAGGAACGATGTAAGTACCGGCTTCTTCGCCAGCTAAGAATTTTTTGTTTTTCATAGGAGTCTCCAAAAAAACGGAGACGAACCCATGCCCAGACGGGGACGGAATCGTCCCCGCAGGGTGGTAAAATGGATGTGGTTACTGAATTAACAGTTGTTGTGTTACTTCGAATAACTCACGCTTTAGATCTTTGACGTCGTTAATCACGATGCTTTGTGGAAAGAATCTCTCAACACTGCGTGTTTGAATCCCTATTCCCAGCAGCTCAAAGCCACTTCGTCTGCACCGGTCAACAATGTCATGCGTAGCAGCCCAATCATCTGGGTCACCATCCGTTAGCACTATCATTAGCTTTCGCTTCTGTTTTTGTGCTAACAAACTGTTTGCAGCAAACCACATCGCTTGTGCCATAGGCGTACAACCTCGTGGTTTTTGGTCAAAACAGGCGGCCCGATGTCGAACCGATTGCTTGGGCAATAACGCGATAGAAACTTCCTGATGAATACCAGGAAAATAACTGACCGCAGGTACAACACCCGGTATGCCTTCCAGTGCCATGGCCAAAGCCAAAGCAGCTTCATTGGCAACATGAAAGTACTTTCGATTACCTTCGCCAATGGGTTTACCCATTGAACCCGATATATCGACCAGCAAGTGCACAGCAGCATTAGGCGCAATGCGAGGTTGCCTTTGAATAAACAATCTCGACTCACCTGCTTGTGAAGCGGCAAGACGATGGGTTGCAACTCGAAGACCTTGCCGTTTGGCATGATTCCGATTGTCCTGACTGGACTGAACCATGCCCCTAAGTCGGGCTCGAATTTGAGCGGACTCAGACGCCGATAAGGTCAAGATGGCCTCATCACCCAACATAGCTTGCTCTGCTTGGGGCAAACTGAGTGGAGTGACACCCTGATGTCCTTCAGCTTGTTCCGACAACACTTCTGCCACTTGTGCAAAGGTATCGGGTTCAAACTGAGCGGCACTGGCCTCTAAGGCTTGTCGCAAGTTGTCAGCTTGATCAGAGTTATCAGAATCACCCGTTTCAGCAGCATCCCCTGTTGCAGACGAACCTGTTTCCGGGGTTTGACTGTCACTACTGCTATTGCTGTCATTACTCGAATCTTGTCCAATGTCATTACCGCTATCAGCATCCGACTCATCCTGTGGTGGACGAGATTCTTCTTCCAACATGGCAACGATGGCATCGACAAGTTTCAGCACTTCACCTGTAGACCCTAAGCTAGGCACTGCTGTCAGCATGGCGCTTAACCGGCTCATCGCTGCGGCAGGAAAGAGTTGTCTCACTCTTTCATCAACTGCTTGATACAAAGGCGTCAGCGCTTTCTGGCCCAGAAAATGGCATCTCAAGCGGAACAACAACCAGGCTTGCAAGTTAGATGCAGGCTCAAGCTGTTCAGGTACACACATTTGCTGAGTGTCTACCATGTACTCAATCACTTGCGAAATACTGCGCCGGGTTCCGGGGTAATCCTTTGCCAATTCGTTTTCAATGCGAACGTCCTCAATGATATTGAGAAGTGCCTTACGGATCGGTTTGGACGACGCCTTCTGCACCATGTCAAAATTGGTATGCCGAATATGCGCCGCTTCATGAGCCAGATAACCCCAAGCTATCTGTTGATAGTGTGGGTCGTCTGGGTTTGCTGTTGGGATCACAATCCGCTCACCATCGGTAAACGCATCTTGTCCTTGAATAAGCACCTTCACACCAAACTTTTCGCCATAAGCGGCGGCAACGATTGGCAGTGCGTTTTTTAATGGATGATTCATGGGAGTCTCCTAATCATTAGGGGGAATACTCCCTCAGCGGGAGCGTTTCCCCGCTGGGAATGTAAGTGTTTAAACCTGTGCTTTTAGCTTATCCAGGTCATATTTTTGACCTAACCAAGCCACCAATTGAGCTGGACTCTCGTGCTGCTCAAATGACGTTTTAAGCTGGTCTAAACTCAGGATGTCATCCAATGTCAGACCGTACTGGTCTTGTAACTGAGTAGACACCTCGTGCTGATATTGCAGCCAGGCCCGCTCAAAAGCGGTTTGCTGCAATGCCATGTTTGGAACAAATACCATGGCCGTTACCCAAGCTCCTTGTTCGTCCGCATCTGCGATCAAAACAGGATTCTTGGGGATCACGACACTATGTGTTGAGTACGACCGTTGTACTAACGTTCGACAACACGCCACTTCTGGTATCGATTCACTTTCAACCGCATCAGTCACACCACGAAAATGTGCTTCAAACTGGTTCAGTTGGCTGGGGTTATGGATGGTTGATTGCATAATTTCCTCTTACATAGTTCAGAGGACATGCGCCCTTCAGGGCAACATGCCCTCAAGGACGTTAGAAATAAAATGAGTTTGGTACAGTCGAACCAAGGTTTGGTCTGACGGTTGGTTGTGGTATTGCACGTAAGTTATCTACCTGAGCAGATACTGGCTGTGCGGGTTTAGGTTCAGGTTTGGGCATCAGTTGTCTGATATCCAATTGACCTTCACCGTGCATTCTCATCTTGTCTGGATCAGACAAAATTAAAATGGTCGCCATCAGTTCGTGATAGAGATTGTCTGTCACAGGGCCGGTCTTCGGCAGACGAACAAATAAATTGTCCATCGCTTCAACCATCGGCTGAACTCGATGATCCAGGAAGGACAAACCATCCAACTTGTCTCTTAATCGCTTGAGCGGATTAAGGGCTCGCTGACTGATTTGATTCTTGCCTGCAACGGAACGCTCAAACAGTTCATTGGCATCACGAGCCACCTCCCTAAAGAGGGTGTGTCCCATACCATTGACCTTGTCATCTAAGCCTCCAGCTTGTTCAGCCGGTTGCATTCGATAGATGGCATAATCGAACTGAAGCCGTTGTTCCACGTCTTCGATGGGTGACAGCGCACGCCGGATTGCATCTGCAAATTCCGGGTGTTTCGCAACCCAGTCAAACGTCACCTGATCATAGTTGTCCAAGAACAACTGCTTACACTGCGCAAACTCCTGACCGATCCGGTCAAGCTCTGGAACAATCTGATCAATTCGGTCTTCAGGGACGGCATAGCCACCTAAAAACCGCACACCGACTTGCTCACACAAGCGCTGCGCTTCTTTTTTAAGCCGTTCAAAGTTCGCCAATGCCTCTGGGTCGCAAATTTTTTTACTCCCTAAGCTGGCAACATCCTTCGGTGGAAGTTGGCTGCCATTGGCTAATCTGAAATCTTCAGGCCTTAGTTTTTTTCTACCGCTCCAGATGGAACAGTCGATGTGACAAATCAAAAGTTTGTCGAGGGTTTGAATACTCATAGTGCATCCTCATGCGAGATGGGGACGCACCACTCCCAACAGGAGCAATGGCCCCCGTTTGGGTGGTAGTAGTTGACGCGCTAATGGCAATACCACTATAAGAAATAGTAATTTTGCGAATCAGGCGACGATTGGTTGAGATCGATTTTCGCAGGCATTAAGTCCAGTGCTTCAGCAATCGGGCGAACCCGCTCTAAATCACTGCCTAGCAACCGCAATACATCTTTTTCCAACTTCAGTTGGTCGGATACTTCTATCCCTTCAGGACTCGCTACTGTGAGCGAACACAATGGTGGTAATTGACGCTTAAAGGCCAGTAACAGCAACAATGGCCACGGGCCATCATCAGTGTTAACAATGCCAGCGCCTTCACCTGACACCATGCTGATTTGATTGGTACTAGGTAATCCGCTTTTGCAAAACCCTAATGACCATTTTCCAATCCTGACCTGGTTATCATCAATAACAGCCAAGCCATAGGCTTCAAGCAGCTTTGCCATATCGAACAACGCTTTTTGAGCCAGCGAGATTTGGCCATTGACGTCCTTGCGAGTACGAAACTCCCAACTGACGTTATTGGCGCACGCGACGCTATCTAGCGCATTTGAGAGTTCAAATGGCCGCCCTTGATGATCAATGCCGACTTGTCCAACAAATCGATAACCCTTGTTGATTTTCTCATTGATTCGTCGGTCTGCTTCAGCGTTAGGATCAGTCGAGTCAATCAATCGCTGCTGCGACATTTGACCAGCTTTTCCAAACCGAACTTCAATCTCCTGGGTGTCTGATCCAACGTAAATGGCCCATTCTTTGGCTGTCCCATCAGAATGACTGTAACGGTAAAGAGCAAAGCACTTTTCCATCATCAATCCTCCCAGTGGTCACCGAAGACATCAGCGGCAATACGGTGAATAGCTTCACGTTGCTCCAACTCAGCACGAGCCGTCAAAGACCGAACCAGTGCATACTCCACTGCGTTAGGAGCACCTTTGAAAGCAAGTGTTAACTTTGCCCAGCGCACCAAGGTCCTAGTGGACATGGTGATACTAAGCTCAGCACCGCCATCCGCGCCCCCAATAAAAAGACGACGAATGTCACCAGCCACTTTCACCATTTTCTGGCGAAAGACTTCTGGCAAGCCCGGCGCAACGTTCTCCAGAATGGCTTCCTCTACAGAAGGCTCTGCATAGGTCGCTTCGATGATTCTAAAGCGATCAAGAAAAGCCAAATTCTGTTGGAGCACACCTTGATACAAGCCCGTTTGGTCACCGCTGCCCGCACTGTTGCCGGTAGCGATAAAACGAAACTTGGCATGTGGCATGATGATCTCACCGCCATTTTGTGCGATGACCAACGGGGCACCTTCCAAAATGTCATTGAGCCCAGCCAGTTCAGCAGGCTCAGCAAGATCCATTTCATTAATGATCAGCAAATGGCCATGCTTGACAGCCAGTGCCAGCGGCCCATACACAAAGGTCATGTTGCCATTAACCAGTGTGTGGTGACCGATAAGATCGGACAACTCCAATCGACCGTGCGCAGTAATTTGCTGAACAGGCCAATTCAATCGAGAAGCAACTTGGCAAATTAGCGAGGTCTTACCGCATCCCGTGGGGCCTGTAATATACAAACCGTCACCGTCTGGGTGAGACAAGAACGCCAATACGTCACGTAAGTCTTCTTTTCTAAAAACATACTCGTCCTTGCGAACGGGAATGTTTGGATGGGTAGTGTCGGCACCATATCCTTCCAGAACGAAAGCATCAGGAGCCGGGACATTAAACGCTTGATTCACTTGAACCAAAAATGGGGATTGTTCTGTCATGGTAAACCTCATTAGTTTTAACGAGGCCCCATGCCCCAACAGGGAATGAAGTCCCCGTCGGGTGGTGTGTTGATTGTGGTATGGCTGTGTATGTAAGAGTTCAGCTCGCTCTATCATTCGTACCCAGCATTGGCTACGAGTGAAACTGCTTTCTGATGCACTCGATGTAAGCGCATGAGAAAGGAGCCGAAATCGGCTCCAAGTGAACGTTAAAAGTAAAATGAGCTCGGCGAGTCACCTGGCAGAACCAAGTTATCTTGCTCAAGACTGATTTTGATTGGTGTTTCAACGGGCTGCTCTGGCTTATTGGTGCTAATGCGCAACCGCTCTTGTGGCGCTTTTCGGTAAGCGGCTAAAACCTGTTCATCCAGCTCGCCTAACTTATCGGTGGCCAATTGCTTATAGTCCACCGTGCCCGCCATCATGTAGCGGCTGAGTTTGACCCCAGCATAGTCGGCATGAGCGTAGTTACCCATCATGGCGACCAATTTTGACTGGGCGTCTCGCATTTCCTCTTTCAAAGATTTGATGTAATTTTCCAGTCGGACCACTTCGGCATGTGCTGAGCAATACTGTCGAGACAGCGATGTCCAGCGGTACTGGGCTTCACCCTTGGGAACAAAACAATCTTGCTCAGGGCATTTTGACGGCTCTTTTTTGGTCTGTACTAACTCCCAAAACTGAAGCGCTGTTTCTTGCAACTCAGTTAAGAACGCCGCGTCTCGCTGTATTTCAAACTCAATCAGTTGATCCTCAAAATAGAAAACCAACCAACCTCGCGTGCTATTGGCGACCAGTATTTGATGCTGTACTTGCACCCAATACAACTGGTACGCCTCGCTTTGTTCTCGGTGAGCTTGCACATCCTCAAAAACTGACTGGCAAGGACATTTCAGTTCAACGGGTTCGCCCGCATCGTTGATGCCATCAAAGCTGGCTCGAAAGATTGCGTTATGATCGGCTTCTGCACATAACGGCAGAAGAAAGTCATTATGCGCATTCTCAAATGCTCGCCTTGCTTGAGGCTCCAACCTTATACCACGAAGCACATTTGGATTATTCGACAGGTCTTCCGGTAATACGAATCCGGTTTTTTCTGCCCATAATCGCCAAGGTGTTTTGTAGGGTGAACGCCCCATAATAATTGGGGCTTCAGATGCCGTAACCCCTGCAATGCGCCACTGGTGCCATGCAGGAGTACGTTGTGATAGGTCGATAACCTTCATATTGCCTCCTTTGAAGGGAGACTCCCCTGAAGGAGAGAACTCCCCTTCAGGGTTAAGTGGTTACTTTGCAGCTTGTGCTAACGCTGTTTGGTGCTGAACAACACTTGCTTGAACCGAATCAATTGCCGCTTTACCGGCTTGAATCGAACCTAAGACAAGGGCAACAACCAATACCAAGCGAAAAAGTGAGGCTGATTTAGTCATGGAAGATCTCCAAAAAAAAGACGAGACCTTCCCCCTGACGGGAGAATAATCCCGCCAGGGTTAGAAAAATGAATGCGTGGCGCTAAGAAGCTAAAGGCTGTGTGAGCGCTTTGGCTGCTTGTTGCTGAGCATTAAAGATTTCTTGCTTCGCAAACGTCAGCTCAACACCTTGAAAATGTTCATTGGCATATTCCAATGCACTATTCCAAGCGTTTGAAGCTTCCGCCCGCTCGATAAGCTTGTAAACAAGCCCTCGGGTTCGATCATCAACTTGCTCGGGTGGAATCACAGATGGCTCAACAACGTGTGTTGCTTGGCCTTCGATAATTCGCTCCGCTTCGTCTTGATCGAAAATTCCCACAAAGCCAAACGCAATGCGGGAACACTGGATCATGGATTTATGTCTTAGCATTCGCTTAGTGTGCGTCTGCCATGGACCATCTACACGGTAAGGGCCATTTTTGCCATTACCTTCAAAAGGCGGTCGATAGACTTCATCCAGATACTCAGTGATTTTGACTGGGTGCGAACGGTCGCGCCGATAGATGATGCATTCCATCCATTCAGGGCATTCTTTCGCGCCATCCAGTGAGACTTTGTTTTCTGAAGTCTTGAACTCCATGCCATCAAACTGGTCGTGTTGATTGATGATGCGAGACCATCCATCGACACCTACCACTGGGATAATCCCAGCTTGTTTATCAGGGAACGCAAAAATCTCTTTGGTGAAAGGGTTCAAACCGTACTGATCTGCAACCACCAAGAGCGCCATCATCTGCTCATTGGTCGGTGCACTACCGTCACGTTGCTTGAATGCTGTTGCTTTTAGGGTATCGAACAACTTGTTTGGATCGACACTAAAGCGCTCAGCAAAGCGTTGGATTAGCTTTGGTTTTTCCATTATGGACTCCGACAATCAAAGTGGGAGTCTGCCCCTGACGGGAAAGTACTCCCGGCTGGGTTAAAGCGTTATCGCTCGGTTAAAAATCTGGTTCAGGATAAGTTTGTGCCCAATTAGCTTGGGAGCTCGCATCATCCGCCGGTGATGGCTCAGATGCTTTGTTCACACTATCAAGAAGCAGAAACTCGTCCGCGTCCACTTCGGTCAATCGATGCTTAATGCCATCTTTCTCCCATGAGCGCGTGCGCTGAGGCCCTTGAACAAAAAGCTTCGCTCCTTTTTGGATCAAATCTTTTGCTCTTAGCCCTAACTTAAATCCACCACGATCTCGAAAAACGACCCGATGCCATTCCGTATGCTCTTTGAGCTCATTGGATTGACGGTCGCGCCATTTCTCAGAAGTGGCCAGTGAAATGCTGGTCACTAAATCACCTGATGGATAGGCTCGCGTCTCTGGCTCAGAGCCAACGTAGCCTATGAGTGTTACTTGGTTTTTCATGATGTTCTCCTCGTCTTAGTTGAACTCTGTGCACACAGTTGCTTCTACCCGACTGGGCAAAGAAGACTGACGACGCAGATAGGTTGGTATTTCGAGTAAAGCCATGTCGTACTGATGTGGCTCTTTGTAAAACGCAGATGTCAAACGGGGCATACCAGGAGCTTTAGGCACTGCCATTGGACGACGTTTTGATGTTGGTGTGAGCAATCGCTTGATTTGAGTAAGTACAAATCGAAACGGGCGCACGGTTTGACGAGCAAGTAATCGCAAAAGCGACCAGCTCAGTTTTGCAAGCAACATAATGCCTGCGATTTGGATAATAAATCCGAAGATATATTCCATTGGTGACTCCTTAATTTGGTTGTGAAGGAGTCACCCCAACTGGGGAAAACTCCCCCAGTTGGGTGGTGAAAAGGCGAACCGTAAGGAACGCATGGTTGCGCATGTAAAAACATGCAGGCTATTTGTTTAAGGAGGCTAGCTACCTCTTAGTACCACTGAGAAAACTCAGCGGCGGGCTTCCTTTGAGCTCATGCTCTCAGGCGCAGATATCACTGAAACAGATCAGCAATATTTGATAGTCAGTGTAACCGTCTTATCCAGACAGGATAGTTAGAAAGATGCTCAATTCTTCCACCTAGCTGAAAGGCCATTACCGCACAGAGGATTAGGCTAGGGACTGATTATTGTCATATCAGGAGCAAACTTATGGCCCAAGCAAGACCCAATTACTCAAAACCCATCTTTGAACAATCATTCACAATTAATAGCTTACAGGCGCAACGTGTCGTTGACCGTGTTTTTAGACGGACGGTCAGTGCGCTTTACGGAATCGATGTCATCCTGCGCATCATCGGCGATGAGAACGAAATTGATGAAGTGGAACAGATCATTAGCCAGTTGATCGAGGATTGCGCTAAGGGGGTAGACAACGAACAAGCTCGTTTAGACAAATTGATGGAGTCCAACGGTATCGATGAAGTACCTGACTACACCGACCCGATTACCTTCAACGCCAAAATAAGCTCGCCTCAGGTTGGCCAGTTTGTCGGCTTAGTGCGCAAACTCGATGCGTTAATGATCTCAATGGACACTCTCTGGTTGTCTAGCGTGCTTAGCAACAAGCAACGCGTTGATGGCAACTACGCATGGCAACAGCGCATTATCAAACTTGCACGACGCATTATTGATATCGAAATTCGAGCACGAAAATCAGCCCAAGCTAAGGGTAAAGAAGCAGAAGTTGAGCAAGCGGTGCCTTCAACCGATGACGATATCACTGAAGAGGAAACAGATAACCCCGCCAACTAGCCAACTAGGCTCCCATCAACCAGCCCCTCTCGAAGGGGCTCTTCATCTTGCTGTATTTTCTATCAAAATCATTAAAATGAATTTAACTGTCATTTTTGGCCAAGCTACATGAATAGAACTAATTTTTTCGTTACTTTCTTTATAGCGTTATTCGCTATACCTGCAATTGCAGAACACCCCACATCGTTCAGTCAGGCAAAACGATTTGCCCGAGAAATTTACCAAGACAACCAGAGTACGTTTTACTGTGGATGTAGCTATAGCAATGATGGTGCGATTGATGCTGCATCTTGCGGATATGAACCAAGAAAGCAACCGAAACGAGGTGAACGCTTAGAGTGGGAACATGTAGTCTCAGCTTGGGAAATTGGCCATCAACGCCAATGCTGGCAAAATGGTGGTCGTCGGAACTGCGAAAAGAATGATCCTGAGTTTTCTAAAATGGTTTCGGATCTCCATAACCTCGTACCATCTGTAGGAGAGCTCAATGGGGATAGGTCAAATTTTCGATTTGGCATGATTCCGAATGAACCAAGATCCTATGGTCAATGTGATTTCGAAGTTGATTTCAAAGACCGTCGAGCAGAACCACCAGCTAACCGTCAGGGTGATATTGCTAGAATTTATTTCTACATGCGAGATCAATACGGCCTAAGACTCAGTAGGCAACAAACTCAGCTATTTGAAGCTTGGTCAAGAATGGACCCTGTTGACGAATGGGAAAAAGTGCGTGATTTTAAGATTAAAACTATTCAAGGTAACTCTAACTGCCATGTGTCAAATAGCTGTTAATTGAAACTAGCTGAGACAAACTTGTTGGACAAGGTTCTTTTAGCGAAAATCAGATTAACATTACTAAAATTAATCTGATAGTCGGCAACTGCCAAAGTGGACGTTCGGATCTGACTCGCTTTTGAACCATCATCAGCTTTGTCGAATTAAGTCGAATTTTCAATCAATCGTAATTCCCCCAAATTTCTCTCGTATAGCGTCGTTAATATCTATGCATTTAATAAATTGTCAGAAAGGAACCCTAAGTCACTTTGGAAAGTACCCGTTTATCGAAATTAGCGTAATAGCCTATTGATTCGCACACCACTAATAGTTCACGCCACTCATCGCTTTGGAACAAATGCGCCATAGAAAGTTAATCTTATTCGTATTGTTAACCATCTATTTGGCGCTAATTTGGCTGGTAAATTAATCTCTGTTTTGCCATTCTTCAACGATTGGCTGCCAGTTTACTTCACGAGGCTCACCTGTGGAGTTAGACCATACGTCCCAAAAGTCAGGATCATCAGACTGAGGCCTTTGCTCTTCACTAAGTTCTTTCATTCGAACTAACACCGGTAGTTCTGAAGCCCATCCGAGTAAAATTGCATGTCGAGATGGTAGCGATGGTAGCTCTCTTAATAGTCCCCTCATGTTATCGGGAACAAGCCTATGAACTTGTTCTTGGTCTCTATCATTGCTAATTCTGTGCAGTAAAAAAGTATTACATTGAGAAAGAACAGTAGGAGATAACTCAGAAGGTCGTTGGGATGATACTACTAGTCCCAAACCAAATTTACGCCCTTCGCGAGCGATTTTTTCAAATACTTTGCAGCACACATCAGAAACTGATTGACTCTCACTTTCTTCTTTGTATCGTTTGATAAATGTATGAGCTTCCTCTGCAACCATTACTGTTGGTAATGGTTTTCCATTCATCTTCCGATATCGTTGAAGAGCTTCAAAAGTCACTCTAGAGATTACTGCTGTTACAAGATGGATAATTTCATTGGGAACTAGTGATAGGTCGATAACAGTGATAGCACCATGAGTATCCTTCCCAAGAAAAGTATCTAGCCAATCAGTTAAACTTATTGGTTCCTCAGAATCTTTAGTAACTGCACTAATTCGGGTGTCACCTAGCATTGTGCGAATTCGAGTCAAAAGAAATTCCATGAACTGCTCAGTTCCCGTTTCTTGTGCTAAAGCTTCGAGATAGGCGACGAAGTCATCACCTTCAAAGCGAATAGGCGTATCTTCACTTTTCGGGAGAAGTTCTTGTTCATCACCACCAAGTGCAACATGAGCTTCTTTTAACTCAGAAATCAACTTATCAGTATCACTGACTTCAGGCTTAGCAGGCCACTGTGCTCCTCTTCTGGAAGATAGGTAAGTATTTATCGTGCTTATTACACTATTGAAAGGTTGGTTGTGGATTTTTTCGTTTAATGTTATGAGGCTAGTTTCCCATGACGTTAAACTTTCAACTAAGCCTTTGGCATGACCACCATTCACATATATCTGCCCTTGACTTGCTAGTTGCCTTATTGAAACTAAAAGTATTCCGCAAAAATGTTTTGCTTGAATTGTCACATCATCTTCTGACAACACATCATTTCTCATCGCCCTCAAAGCTCGTCGTAGTAATGGGAGTTGAACTTTTGAACTTGCCTGAGTGAACGCCCCCCATTCTGAACTGTTCCATAGCCATGATGGTACTTTAAGTTCTAACTCACCATAATCAGAGTTAGCCTCTACGCGCAATAAATTCCCCTTATATTTTGACTTTGGACCAAATGCTCGGCTGTACTCCCCGTTAGGATCAAGTATTATAAATCGAGCGTTCGGAGTTTGGCCCTGTTGTAAAACTGCGTCCAGTGACCATTGAATTAGTCCCGCCACAGAGCAAGATTTACCACTACCTGTGTTGCCTAAAACAGCTATATGTCGCCCAAAAAGCTTATCGGGGTCGATTTTTATTTCTGCATTGTTAGCTAGAGGACTATCTCCTATTTTAACCCTTCTGTTTTCACCTGATTCGATTATTGAGTTTAATTGTTGGTCAGTAGGTAAAAGCACTGAATCACCAACTGAAGGAAATGCATCTGTTCCTCTGGTGAATTTGAAACCATCGTTTTTTCTATCGCTTCTCAATGTACCAACGGGGTTGATACTGAGCTTTTTTAGAGGAAAAGGTAAGTCTATCAAGCCAAAATCTTGCAAGCCTCTTCTTTTGGGGTATGGCGAGTGTTCTACTGCGATCCACTCAACTTGACCAACTAGAAATCCATCATCACTGTTTATAAGCACATAACTGTTGATTCGAGGAAAGTTGCGAGGTGAGCCTCCTTGAAGAGAGACTGAGTCTGGGGAATCAATTTCTAAGGAAACTCTAATTTCACTAGGCGATACAAAACCAACGGTTCCGATTCGTAACTGTTCCAGTCTTTCTATAGGCAAGTAACTCATGATGTTACCTCGGTGGTAGTTGCATTACCTGAGTGTTCTGACTGGATAAAGCCTCGCTGTTTTAGTAATTCGGCCATCTTTATTGATGCTTTATCTATGGCTGGTTTAGGTAGATAGTTATCAACCAAAGTTTTTAGATCCCCCAAATGGTCACCCATTAGTAAAGTGATTTGAGCTTTTCTTCCACTTTTACCAATGAAGTTCATAATTCTTTCTAGCGGATCTCCGAAAGCAATGATGACTAGATGGGTAGATGGAACGGTAAGCATATCTTCAATTACTCTGTTTATATGCTCATCACCAAAGCTATAGCCATACGTGACTAATGTACTGTTTGGACGGCTAGTCGCTGCTGCTAAGTCTCTAAATAACTCTACATAGGGGTACTCAGCGGTTTCTCTATCTTTGACTGAATTAGGGTAAATCATAAGTTGTTCATAACTATCGCTTTCGTGCCCCTCTGCTTCTAGAAACGGTTCAACAGAGCGAGCTCCAAAAGGTAGGCCAAAGCGCCTAATCGCACCATCTTGTTCGTGCCAATCTAGAGAACCGTGAAGTTTGGTAAAACGTGCCACTCCTTCCAAATATCTTGGTTCACCACGTATTCCCGGAGGGTTATAGTGATAATCAACTTCTAATCTTGAGGATCTAAAAACGGGAGCAATACTTCCAACAAAACGGTCTATGAGTCTTAAACCAGCAAGTTCAGCACCAACCTCGATAATTCGGTCATAGTTCGTTGTAAAAATATGCAATCTGTCGCGTGTAGCGGTTCTACTTGCAAAGCTCATTAAGAAACTCACAAGATAATTGAAAGTTTCCTCTTTTCGTTTTTTTTCAGCACTTTTAATTAAGTGTTCTCCTGTACTGACAGATTTTGAAAACTCACCTAGACATCGAGACAATTCCCCCTTAATTGCAGCTAAATCAGCTTTTAGGTCTCTATAGGCTGCATATGGAGCCGGGGGGTTTTCAGGTTGCGGGCTATCCAACACTGTTAAAATTTCAAGACCTTTGATAAGTTCATTAATAGCTCTAATTTGATCTTCTATATTTCCTTGTGCGCGACCAGCCGATTTGGCAGCTTTTGTAGCGAATTCATTTATTTCGCTTTGACAGACCGCTAGATCACTGATCCACCCCATTCCAACGGGTGGCACGCCTGTAGCCGACATTTGAATAGACGTACTTAAACCCGCACCGATCAATAGATTTAAATGTTCGGATTGAAAAAGTGCTGTTAACCAAGGCTCAATATTTTGGCGTAATTTCTCTATTGATATATTAGAACCCTGTTCTCCCCATGAAGTATTCGTTGATAGGATAAAAGGATAAGAATCACTTTGCTCATTGGAGTTTGGTGTTAGCTCAATAATATCAGGAACACTGCCAACTTTAATTTGCTGAATAGTCATAAATACACTTCTCATATTTGTGTGAAAGATATAGCGTTGGGGACACAAACGTCTGCCATGAATATTTACAACTTAAGCCGTTGGCATTGAATCATCCGTCACAACTATCTGAAATCCTTAGTACATCTTCAATCTCGACACCAAGGTGTTCAATCGTGCTTTCGAGCTTAGCATGACATTTTACAATACAGAACGTTTGCATACATATTTGAGGTATCCAAGCCCAAATATGTATGAATTAAAAATGAAGATATTGAGAAAAGTGGCTTAGCTGGGTTGGTCGATTTTGGTTGGCCACGTCAGTTCCTCGCTCATAGCTATCTGTCCGATGTCCAACTCTATTTATCGAAACTACTACAAACACATTTTTGCAAATTTGTCGCAGTTACATAAATGCATATTGATTATTTTTTCTGCTCCATTAGTCCTGCAAAACGGGGCTAACGGAGCAATTTATTCTAATTGTTCCCCGAGACTTCTTCCGTTGCCTCCTGGCGAAGTTTCTGGGCATCCATTCCGTTTAGCCGTTCAATGGCTCTATCTGCGGCACTCTGACGATTTCCATCAACGTTTAGCGTACTTCCTGATCCTGTGAGTCGTTCCAGATCCAGTGACGGTACTTCGGGTAGGTTGCCTGTTATCGACAAGATACCTATCCATTCATCGAGATTGACTTGGCTCCAATCTACCTGGTTTAACTGACTCGCGGTCAAACCTTCACAGTTTGGTGACTTGGCACTGCCCCAACCAAGGCCCAATTGAGGGCGTACTTGTTCTTGAATGATCCGTGAAAGTGGCGAAGTAAAACAGCAATATGACTGCCGTTTTTCAACACAGGCACCTAAGAACTTAGACTTGCAGTAAGAGCCTACATAGTGGCAACTCTTCAATACCCGCTTGGCGTTCATTTCAAACTCGCTCTGCTCACATTTCCAGATAAGCTGAATGAGGATCATAGTGACTGAATAAATCATGTAGGCCGTCATAACCGTACTCAGAACCGCGCCCGCAGCGCCCCCCAGGGCAAAGTTACCACCCGAAACGACACCATCGGCTCCAACCGCACCACCAACGTTACTAAACAGTGCCGATTGCGCCCCCGAACCAAACGTAGAGCCTACCCACTCAGCCGTTTTGTTGGTCAACACCTGCATAAAGCCAGTCGCAGCTTGCTCCGCTCCCGCGCCAGCAGCCGTTGATGGCCCAGCCCCCATGAGAGAGTCCCATGCAGACACAAAAGGCTCTTTAACCGCACTCCAGGTACTGGTGATTGGTTCCCTGAGCGTATTCCACGAACCATAGATTGCCGAAGACGGATTCATGGCCATGACTGCCGTATCAAGCTTGTTGACCGCAACTATCATCGTGATGTAATCCGATAGCGACACGCCACTTGGCTTTTCACAGCAATCCACTATGCCGCCAACGGCTTTTTTGCACTGGCCAGCATTACCTTTAAAGACCGTACACTCGACGTTATCTTGGCCATCAGCTCCTGTGCATGACATATCATTGGTCATAAACTGCGCCGCATTAAGCATCGCAGCGGCCTCTGCAAAGTTAGCCTGCTTGATTGACTCTGGCTCTAAACAATCTGTGCCCATACAGCGAACTGGCCCCTCACAGTTGTATTGAGTTTCCATTCGAGCGTTTTGCACTTCAACGCTTTGTCCGCAGTCATACACCAAACTTTGGATATAACAGAAGCCTTCATGACCAGCCCCGCCCTCAGTACATTCGGTTCTGACGTACTGGCAGGCCGGATTTTGCTCTAGCGCGGCACACGTATTGGTGGTCGTGTTTTGTCCGTTATTGACGATGGTTTGTGTATTACCATTGGCATCTACCCAGCTATCTGAGCTGCCCATGTTGAACTCTGGGTGAGCAGTCGAGGCATTATAGGTCGCTTTTGCCCTCCAGCATGAGAGCCCCAGTCCATCAGAGCTGCCACGACTGGTTAAATGAGCAGGAGACGAAACAACAGCCGGATAAAGACTTCCAAGCTTCGCCAACTCGCTACTACCAACCGTTAACCCGTCGATTCGTTTTGTGCCCGTATCCAAACACTGCCACTGCACCGCAGTAAACTGATCCGTTTGCATCAAGCATTGGTCTATGCCCGGATCACTTGATTGATGAACAACGTCTTGCTCTAAGTACTTGCCGGAGAAGGTCAAGGAAGCACTCAGTTTCGCAGGAGCCAAACACTTCTGAACTTCTCGGCTGCAAGTGTCGAAATCGACTTTGTTCCAGCCGGAATCGCATCTGGAACGAGTGACCTCCTGGGGTTCATGCCACGAAATAATCGAACCATTGACGACTTTACACAATGAGCCAACCAAGGTTCCTTTTGGACAGGTCATTTCAGGGTATTTAATGGACGGTTTCGTCTCAGTCACCGTCTCCTTATTGCCCGTCAATGAGAGTGTCGTTTTCCAGCCATTTGCCTTGGATGGCGACTCGGTGATTTTTATCTCAGTATTTTGATTATCAAAAATCCTCAGCGTAGCGTTTCCAGTTTGCATAGTACTGCTGTGCTGTGGAACAAAACTGAGCGTTTCGGAGCTAAAGCAACCACGCTCAATGGACCAGCTTTGTTGATGGGTTTCAGCGGATACACGTCGCTCTAACTGACACTGAGTAAGCGTGCTGATCTTCTCGCACACCTGGTAATCGGGTACATGCTTGGTTTCAGTAAATGGCGTGATCGTCTGAGTAGGCTCACAGGCTTCAAAACTACTCGGCATAAGATTGGATACCACACACTTTGGATCGCTGGTTTGCAATCCACAGTCATAGGTATCGGTAAAACGAGTGCATTCACCTTTATCATTGGTCTCGGCACATTCTGACGACATGAATCCACAGGAAGGATTCGCTTCAAGCACTTGGCAGGCCTGATTTTCAATCCCTTTATAGCTTTCATCATCCACACTCACTTGCACACGACGACACAAAGGCGATATGCCAGCCACTGGGCTTGGGGCAAAATAGGACTCACAAACTGAAACACCATTGACCACCGTACATCCGTTGGTTGAAGAAGGCTGATCCGTGCATTGAATGCTGTAGTCTGAAAACTTCGTCGGGATATCCGCTGCTTGTTCGATACAGGATTGTGGCGACCAACTATCATTCATCACCACCTTGGTTGGATCAAAGCGCACCTTGATGCGTGCATACCCCTCACCACTACCCGTAACCGATACGCGAATTTTTACCGGCACTTCTAAACCGGGTTCTACCGCTTTTAGCCTGGCAGTGAGATCGGTATTTGGATTGCGCTCCCAACTGGTACTGAGCTCGCAGCGACCTGACGTTTCTGGTGGAAAGTTATTGTTCGGCCCAGACCAGACTTTCTGATCGCCAAGCCAAACTTGCATGTAGTCATCCCATTTAGCGTACTCAAGAACGGCTGAGGTAATCGCATCGGGGTTCACGACTTTGAGTGTGATGGCCTGTTCAAACACTTTACAACGGCCACTCCAGTAGTTGTCGCCAATTCGTCCAATCCAAACTTCAAGACACCCCTCACCACAAGAGCGAAGGTTCATCGGTCCAGAAACATGCTCAATAATGCCTGCCGTGTAATCGTGAGTAATAGTGCAGCTGTTAACCGCTGTATTGAGCCTGTCACATTGCTGGTAATTTGGGCTGCCTTCACCTTGAGACTCACAGCCGGGGAAGCTTTGGGTTAATAGATTGGGGTCAGTTTGAACCGCATCAGTTAATGCCCAAAGCGGATCATTGACCATATCTGGCCGAGACCTGTCTTTGATTTGCTGTAGCGAACGAAATGCTTCACCCGTAGCGCCACTTTCGGATGCCATGCTCTCTTGGCGCTGTGTCCCCAATTGATTCATGCTGGCATCAGAGCCATAAACGCCCGTTAAGACATCCAATGAGCCCTGATCCATACCAGGGAAAAGCTCTTGCAAGTTAATGGACTCATTACCACTGCCATTCGGCACCGACAATGTATTGCCATTGAGTGCGGGCATCGTCCAGTTTTGCAGCAATTGCTTACCTTCTTGTTGTCCGCTTAGGCCGGATTGGCGCTGCACATCAGCGGCCACACCATGTAAGGGCAGGCACGCCATAGTGATTGATAAAATACCCGCTAAAACTCGGGTAAAAAGTGTTGGTTTCATGGTTAACCTCCCGAGTTACAGCAGTCTTGCCAGCGCCACAAAATGTAGAGCGCATCTTCACCGGCACCGGGGATCGTTCGCCACTCTCCCCATTTCATGGTGCTTTCACCGATGACATGCGCACTTTCAGTTTCCGGTACAGGGAAGAACATACTCATCTTGTATTGGGATTTCGGCAGCATGGGTTCGATAACAGGTCGGCATAGCGCACTGTTCCCCATTGTTCGCCTAGCAAGACCACGCCTGTGTTGAGCCGCGATTGCACGCGCCGCTAAATGGCTGGTGTTTTCTGCTAATGAGCCAAAGGCTAAGGTGTGGCCAGATAACGGGTAGAGATGGCCCCAACTGCCAGCACACCAAAACAACTGGTCGATGGGTTTACCAAGCGTTGATGAAGCAGCGTCAGCGGTACAAGCAGATATAGCCAATGGATTGGCAACGGCAGCCGCTTCAGGCTGAGTAAAAAAGGCCAGTTCATCGTTCAGCCATGTTGGGTCCAATTCCGACAAATACATCAAGTCAAAGTCCATGTAACCATCGGCATTGCAATTGCCATCCATGAACAAATCGAGCATGACCAAAAGCGGAAAGGCGTAATAATGGTAATGGTAGAAAGCAAGATCACCGGTATCGTATTCACCTTCACCATGACCACCTTGCAATCGCCTATCACCTAACGGTAAACGAATCCCTCCCAGTGAAGGCGAACAACCTGGCGTTCTGACTAGTTCAATCAGACGCGCTGGCTCCCACATGCTGGTAACAATACCTGGCCTTGGCACACCTAAGTTGTCTTCACATAAGCAAAATGACTTGTTTGATGCGCCGCTTGGGACACTGCCAGAGCCAAGAGGAAGACCCGCAACTCGGATAGGAAAAATGCATGACCAGCAAACATCCGTCAGCAACTTGCCGGACAATAACCCCGCGTCTGGGCAGGTCAGTTCGGCTTTTGCAGGAATAGATGCGCCAAGGACAAACATGACAACGAGAGTCCGCAACAGACGATACGTATTATTGAGCTTTTTCATGAACAAGCTCCTTTGCTGGAATTTCTTCTATTTCAAACGCGAGTCCCTTTGCTTGAACAAACGATGGGGTGACTTGCAAATCAAAGCGCTGCTTTAGCGAGGCATTGAGAAGATAAACCGGACTGTCCAATGTCTTTTCGAGCGCATTGAGGCTATTCCAACCTTGAGCACGGTCGAGCTGCGTGGTGATAAGCGTAATGCGGCGCAGCGTCCTATCCTGGCCCTCAAGCCAATGCGCTACTGCGTCCACTTCTTCAGCGTTCGACGCATTAAACACCACGAGCTGCTGAGTAAATGGCAAGGCTTTTAGCGGGTTAATACGCGTTCCTGCTGGGATCAATGTTCGGCCATTGGCATCCAATAGTGGCCGCTTCATGACGATGGTTGGATCAACCATTCTTATCCGATACTGCGTGGCTTTGGGTAAGTCAGTGAAAGTTTGGCGAGACCAGAAACGCTCAATGGCTTTTTTCTTTAACGCGCCCAGGTCAAGCGACTGTAAACGCTGCATCGCCACTTGCATCAAATCCGGTTCTAAAATGGAATGAATCGGACCGCGTTGACCCAAAGATCCGGTATTGCCTGTTTCAATTTGACGTTGCAACCAGTCCTTGCTGTAAACCCCTAGTGCACTTGCAGTCACCTTGTCATCTTCTATGCGGAAAATGGCAGGCACGCTAGTCACCCGCCAGTGCACAAAGGCTTTCGGATCGATTCGAACCTGAGGAACAGGATCAAGTCCCGCCATCAGGGTATGCCAATCACGGATAGCCGCCCCCAAGGTCTTTCCTTCAGGAATTCCCCGAAACAACACAATAGCGCCGGTAGCACTGGCCTCTTTAAATAGCTGCATCAGTGAGGAATCCCCCAGTGAGGACGACGCAAATATCAACCATTCATCGTTGTGTTTGAGCGACTTAGGTTGTTCAATCGGTGAAAAAGGCTCGATAAATTCAGATGAACCATCCACAGCACTTTGTAAAATGCTGCGGCTCATTTCGACGATCTTTTTGTCCTCGTCAGACAACGGATAAGGCTCTTGTGCCCAGGACACTTGACTAAAAGCCAATGGCGCAACCAACAAAAATAAGAGGCATAGTCTTCTCATCTTCCACCTCCTACCAAAGCGGCCAAGCGCGACCAACAATCTGCTCGCGCTTAACGGCATTCCAATAGCGGGAGTCGAAACTCGTAGCAGCCTCGCCGGAAAACCAATATTCGTTTTCTTGCAGCGTCAATGAGCGGCTAAATTCTGTTTCAGCCACACCAAGACGCTGGGCTAATGCCATGCCGGTTGAGACTTCAGCACCGTTCACCAGCACATGCTCAGGCGTCACATTGACTTCATCCCCAGGCATCCCTGTTAGGCGTTTCAACATACGAGTACCGTCGTTATATAACGGAGCGAGTCCTTTTGAGTGGAAGGCATACAAACCATCCTTAACGGGCTCTTTATTCCATAGGTCAATCAGATACACCGTGGTATCAGGCAGGCAGCGCTCTTGCTGGGTATCAATCCCTATTCGGTAGCGCATCATGGCGTAGGTGCCTACCAAGGCCATGATTAACGCAAGAATGGTCAAACGGATGAGATATGGCCGCCAAGGCATTCTTTTACGGAGTATCTGCATGAGACACCTCCTTTGATCCTACTGGCACGAATACAGAATCATCTGCACCCACCACCGCTTGGGCATCCAGCACGATAAAACCGGCTGCTTTTAACTTTTCAATTTGCTGATTGGTCTGAAGCAACCTGGATTCGATGTCTTGTTCGCTGGCATTGGGGCCCAGTGACAACACCGCCTCCCCAAAATCGACGACTGCAATGGGCGTACTTAACGCCAACTGGCTGTGGATGGGTTCGAGTGTTTTCATTAAGAGCCAGCTGGTCATTAAACCGCTACCAGCAATAGACAAAGTAATAGAGGCCATAAATGGCCAAAGCGTGGTCTTATTCATAGCCTCGCTCCTTCAACAACTGAGAGATGGCATCAGCAACAGAAAGGCCTTTGCGCGTTAACTGTTTAATCGCGTTTACATCTTCTGCACGGGACGAGTACAACAGCTTGTGAAACGGATCGACAATGAGGCGGCCAATCCCGGTGCCCATTTCGGTAATAAAGAAAATTTCGGAATAGACACCAGTGACGGTATGAACCGTTTTCAGGTATTCATAGCCGCCTTCACCTAGTGGCAAGCGGCCTTCTTTTTTGAGCGCGTTGATGGTTTCAGCTTTTTGGCCAAGCAGGTACATATTGGCCGAGTTTTCAGCGATGGCTTTACCTGTTGGGCTGTCATACAAATCGTTGACCGATTGCGTTACCGTTACAGCACTGCCGCCATATTTTCGAAATCGACGGTAACCCGTCTCAATGAACTTACCGACATCACCTTGAGTCAGCAGATCCCAGGCTTCGTCAATGAACACAATCTTGCGACGATCCCGCTCACCTAAGTACATCTCTTGTTGGATTTGGTAGATAAGCTGAAGCAACACCACTTGTTGCAGGTGCTTGCGTCCCTTGAGCTCTTCTAACTCCAGAACGGTGAAACGGTTTTTGAAGCGAATATTGTTGTGGCCATTAAAGAAGCGGCCATATTCGCCCTGTGTCGTAAACGGATAGAGCTGCTCACCCACGTCTTGCACACGACGGTCTTCATGATTTTTTAAGGCCTCTGCCACATCATCAACCAACATGGCACGACCTTTTTTCTCCCAAAGTTCACGGGTCTGACGCTTTAGGTTGGCCATCTGAAAATCAGTTAATGACTGCGTAGGCGCGGCCATTGCGGCCAATAATCCAACCAGTACATCCGCTTCTTCGTCATAGTCCTCAACGATTTCAAACGGATTTAAGCAAATGCCACTGTCCCGCCCGAACTGTAAGAACTCACCGTCATAGACTTCACACAGCTTTTCATAAGAGCGGCCAACATCAATCACCCAGCATTGCCCGCCTTCTGATAAGTAGGAGGAGATGATTTCGTTCACCAGGAAAGACTTGCCCGACCCCGATTGCGCCGCTATGCAACAGTTGTAATTACTGCCCGAGTCATAAAGGGACACACTCATGATCTGGCCATTACGGGAAACAAAGTTAATCACTGGCGTGCCCGTGCCTTTCCAATCCGCAAACAAAGGCAACAGAGGGATCACATGTCGTGTCGCCATAGTCTTGAATCGAAACAAGTCGTTCATCGCCTGGCGGTCAGCACCAAATGGCAGGGCATTCAGAAAAATGGGCAAACAGAAGTACTTGTCTTCCATCAGCTCAAATCCGAGTTCTTTGAAGTAAGTTCGAGCATTTGAAACAGAGCTGATGGACGCATCTTCCGTTGGTGAAAACAGCGTTAAGGTCATATTTGCCCGAATAGGACGATCACCTTCTTGCAAGGCTTCAAAAAGAACATCAAATCCCTTTTTCTTGGCTGCAAGCACCGGCACAAACTTGAGCATCGGGCCATAAGCCTGATTGACCGCCCATTGACGCTTCGTCTCTAAACGAGATCGCATGGCCTCGGCTGAAGGAAAGTGAATGGTGACATTCAGCAAAAAGCTCCCGCGTAAACCGCGACTGCCCGTCATCATATCGCCCGCAAAACTTGCGGCATGGCCAAACCAGATCCGCTCAGGCAGGCGCTTAAACGATAGGGTTTTAACTCGGTAATCACCCAGCATCAGACCTTGACTATCCACTTTGATACCCCGGTCATAATCCAACACTTGCTCTCGAAGTGGCTTATCTGCCTCACTGCGGATTGGTGATGGATTACGCCAGGAAGCATCTTTTCCCCAGTTAAGCTGCGCACTTAATGCCGAGAGCCAGTTTCGGTCAGTCATCTCAGTAACGCGAAAACCAACCGTTGCCAGCGCTTGAGAGAAAGAAGCCCGAAGCGCGGATGCTCTACTCAACTCACGCTCCGTCGGTATAGGATTTTCCAAAGGCAATTTGCAGGTGACGATCAGTTGAAAGTTGCGTACCTGAGTCTGGGTCGATTCTTCTATCGGTTGAACCGTGCCCCCATCGAGAAAATCCGCACGTTTGCGTATCGACGCCCTAAGCAATGGATCGGATTGACGATGCCGTAAGCCCATCATGCGCTGAAGGTCGGTTTGAATATCAGGGGATGCGTACAGACCAAATTGCAGCAAAGTGTCTTTTGGCCAGTCGTTGTTGAGTAGAACATTAACCCTGTCTGCAACAGACTCATCACCACCCGGCAATGGGTCACATAGAAAACCAAAGCCAACACTCTGGTCTTCCATGAAAAACAGTTGCTCATCGTCTGAATAGGCCAATACTGGCAATAGCTCAGAAGCGCGTTGCCCTGAATAAAGAGAGGCTTTCATTAACGCCCCTCCAACCAAGCAGAAAGATCATAAGGACGGCCTCGGCTGATGCGACCATCATTGGCGACGATGAAAGGCACACCTTGAATGCCCAGGATTTGAGCCGTCACCAGGGTACGCTGCATTGGCTCTAAGTTGCAGGCATCATCCTGTTCTAGGTTACCAATCCGGCCATTGAGCAATGCATCGGTGGCCGCTTTCTTGTCACGCGCACAGCCAAGCTGGCGAACCTGACGCTCTGAATCAGGACCAAGCACTGGCACAGGGAGAATTTGGAAGGTGTATTCTTTGGTTAACGGTAAGGCTTGCTTCAAAAGCTCATGGCAGTGCGGGCATCGTGGATCAATAAAGACCACCACTTTCTTTTTGCCTTCGCCCAGCGTCAGTGGGTTCAAATCATCCATTTTTAAGCCAAGACGACTTAAGTCCAGCGTGTTCCCCGCTTCACGAATTTCTTCAAGGCTGGTAAGCGGCTTTTTGGACCAGGCATCATAGAGCGTGCCATCAATGACGAACCGGCCACTGTCTGACATGAAAACAATACGGCCATTGCTTTCGACCGCTTTCATACCCGTGACCGGCAAAGAAACCATGCCGTCAATTTTGCCAACGGGCGACACTTCAGACACAGATTCAGCTTGAACCAATGGAGACAGCGCAAGCGCCAGAATAATTGGAGATAGTTTTCGCATGAGGAGTCCTCGTTAATGTAAATCGAGGCTCCAGTCTATGCAGTTGTCCTATGTGGACTCGGTTAGATAGATTGAAGAAATCGCAATCTAACTAGGGGGCTTATAGCTCGTTGAGGTTTGTTATAAACGAATTACTCGGCGTTTGCGTTAACAAGCCAATCATCAAGCACTTGCTTCAATTTATCTAATTGCTCTTGGTGTTTTGCTTGATTCTTTGCCAATTTGTTAATGTTCTGCAATTTCCAACGAATCGCTGGCAAGTCTGCTGCATTAGGATAGTCAAACAATGCCCAGTCAGGTTGCCCTCTTTTGAATGACATAAGGAAAGCATGATCCCTTTCTGTGAAATGTTTTTGCAGTTCAATTAACATCATGGGCCTAACAGAGGCTAAGTCTTCGCATTCAACTTTTTCAAAAGTCATTCCGTCAAATTCTGCCTGAAATTTCTCATTCAGAGGCTGCCAGTTTGGCGACATGACTTCATTAATAGGCCGAGGGTGACTTAATGTATAGGTTAAAAAACCCACCAAAATCTCTCTCGAAATCCCTTCACTGCCAAGTAACATACGCACATCAAATAAGTCGCGAGGATGTTGGCGATCCATTGCAGCACACAATTTCCCACCATACAGATCGGGAAGACTGACTACCTGAATCTCAGCATAACCAAACTCGTCTTCAACAGACTCTTGAACTGGCATTATTTCTGCACTATGCAATGTACCTCTGGCGACGGGCGACACTTCAATTTTGATCGTCGCAACCGGACTTGATACAACTATTCTCAGTTCATCAGCTTTATTATCCTGAAATGCCGCTCTGATATCTGGTTGAGTATTGATTCTGTCTGTAATGCGCTGCAATGCAGCCCTGACATTAATCAAAGCCTCATCTCTTGGTTCAAGTGGAAGATAAGCAAGATCAATATCTACAGATAACCGAGGAAAATCTCTCACAAATAAATTAATGGCGGTGCCACCTTTAAGTGCAAAAACCGTCTCTGTTGCTACCACAGGAAGCATTCTTATGAGCAAGGAAACCTGTTTGTAATATGGGCTATCTTTATCCATTATGTTGTTCACCTTTTTTGACGCTTAATATCTCTGGCACTGTGATTTGATATCGCTCATCAAAACGTCCTTTTTCGACAACCTGTCGCTTTCCTGCACCCAATTCAATTCTTGTTTCATCTATGCGATTGACCCACTGGTGATCGTAGTATCGACCCAGAAATAGAAATATTCGGTTTGCCTGAACAGAGCTGCTTCGTTCAAGAATATCTTGTACTTTTCTAGGGCTAAGATTGACTAAACCCTGAAATAATTCTGCGACATGCTCAAATGAAATCAGCTTCCCAATCGCGTCTACCACTTCATAGGCAGCAAGTTCTGCACAGCTGACAGTGAGCTCTTTCTCTTTAACCGTGATCCTTTTCAAATCCTTCTCGGGATTCACTTCAAGCTTATGGTTTCCGCAGTAAAACCAATTCTGATAAGGGAATTCACGAAACCATTTCGGTAAGGACGACTTGTTTTTAACGCAAATCCAAACTTGCTCTTTGTTCAGCTGCAAATAGTGACTCAGTCCTTGGTGAGTTAAGCTGCTCAATCCAGCCAAATGAACTGAAACGCCCAATTGCACATCCAATGCTTGAATGGCATCAACCCAAGTTGGCTTTATATCGCCCTGCGCATTTGGACGATAGTACACACCAGAACTAAGCTTCTTTAGCCAACCGTTCTGCGCGTACTTTTGAGCCAACGAGTAGCTCACGCCGTTTTCAGTCAGCCATTGCTGAAGTACTAGCGCACCAGGAGAAGTATGAGCAACAAGCCAGTTTATTTTAGATGACATTTTAACACCCAAAGTATGAATATCACGAACAGTATAAACTATATAGTTTATTACGATAGGAATTTTAACACTTTAGGTATTAATATACAAAATACTGTAAACCAAGTTCGTTAATGTGGCGTCGCTGAAATGAAAAGGTCTACACAACATCACCAATAACCCGATGTTGTGTAGACCTAAGTTTGATTGCCTTAAGTGAACTGCCTAATATGGCTCACATTCAGGTGCCCAGTAAGACGACGCTGATTGCTGGAACTGTTGTGCCAATGACTTCTTGAGTGCTGGCAACAACAGGTAAGGTTGCAGACATAACACTTTCAACGACTGTTGGTGTGTTGTAGAGACCCATACCGCCACCAATGCCCAAGGCAAAAGCCATCAAGCTTTGGCGAGCGATACCGCCCACAATACCCACCAGTACCATGGCTCCCGCTACGATCCGTCCCAAAGTACCTTGGGTCCAATCTTTTAGGGTATCCCACACATCAGTGAAAGCATCACCACCGGTGCCCGCAAATGAGGGCTCCGAAATCATTAACGCCATTAAACCAAGCGCACCAATGGTCATTAGGCGCTGAGTTTGAATGGTGCGAACTGCATTTGTCATTCGTTAGTTTCTCCGTAGATACTCAAGTTATCGCGCTTACCATCAGCTCCCGCTGAGGCTGAATCGCTTTGAGTCTGAAGTGGACGTAGCACTGGCGAAACCGTTCGAGGTGCTGATACCCCAATATCCCACCGGCGCGGTTCAATTTCGGTAAACACGTAGCTGGATAAATTCAGATCTCCACGGTCATCCTCCCAAGGCGCAATCCAAATTCGCATCACCCTTGAAGGATTGCGAAGAGGTGCAGATTGCTGCGTCTCAGGTAATGCTGGATGGCTCAACAGTCCTGTTTCTAAATCAGATTGTGAATACCCAGAGGGAGAACCAATTCGAGTCGCCACAGCATCAATCGTCTTGGGTGCAGCGCCATTGCTGGTAAGCTCATAGACTTCACGCGCGGATAAACAGCGCACACCGTCAGGCATACCTGGGCATCCATATTCACTACTCCCAAGACCCAATGAACTACAGCCAGACAATAAGGTTGAGCCGACTGCCAATAAGAGTAATCGAGCTTTAGACCACTGTTTTGACTGGTGCTTTGGGTTGTTCTGCATTGATGTCGTCATGGTTAACTCTCCTCTGGATACACATCTTATTGTCTGAAACGGACTTCGATCGGTTAGCAACATGCAGGATTTTTTCATCTTCTTGCACCTCCCCCTTGCGAAGTGGCCAACGACAACGAGGCACCACGAGTAACTATGACTTCAATTTTCCTTGCAGCGTCTACCTCTATGACTGGGAACATATTTTCAGCCATGTCCAAATAGAACTTGGCCACTCGATCCAATGCTTTACCGGTGCCTTTAATCGCAGCACCTTGTAATGCTTCTTGGCTCATGACTTGCTGGTACAGCTGAGTATCACCGGCATTACCCGTCTGAATCGTTGGTACAGGATTCACATCAAATGCGCCTGCCAAGCCCTGTAGGAATCCGGCCATCATCGATTTAGCCACCAGTTGGCCTTGTTTCGACACTAATCGGCCACGAATACCGGCTTTGCCGTCTTCACCCACGGCATAAGAATCCAGTCGTGTTTCAATGACGCCACCATCTTCTCTCACACATGAAATGGTCTCGCCTCGCAAATAGGCACGCTCTGAGCTCAAATCACCGTAACCTGCGGCGATCAAGAAACACTCTTTGATATCCGCTCTAAATCGGTTGGGTAAAATGGCTTCCTTTTGAATCCTCAGCAATGCAGGAAAAGGCTCGCGTCTTGCGGACTCGTGAGTAGGTGCATCCAAACCGGTGATTAAAGTACCTGAGATGATGCTGCCCGCCGGTAGATACAAAGGCGGCGCTTCTTGCACAACAACCTCTGGTTCAGCAACCACTTCAGGCTCAATCATACGAATCGTGATTGGCGGCAATGGAACATCCCGAGCTCGTGTACCTTGGCCATTGGCTGGCTGCTGATAGAGCGGATCAGGCAGCGGCGCATTGGCAAAATAGTCGTCTGGGTTAGACGGCAATGGCTTTTCTTCTTTAGGCAATTCCATGGCAGATAAAGGCACTTCAAAGCGGCTATTTGTGCCTTCAACTGCTGCATCACCTCCAGCGCGAACATCATCAAGTTCCGCTCTAAGGCGGGCCAGCTCCGCATTGACCTCACTTGGAATAGAAGGCGAACCTGGGCTTAGCCGTCCTGAATCGACGTCACGACGCAAGCGCTCAACTTCACGACGTAACTGTTCATTGCGCTCACTGAGTAGTTTTACGTTCGCAGCCAAACTATCGACCCCAACATCACGAGTATTGGTATCCGTAAGAATGTGCCGGATCGTTTCCTGCCGGTTCCGACTGCTTGAGCCATCGTCAGGATTAGGTGAAAACACCATCACCATAAGGATGAGACCACCAGCAATACCAGCAACCGATAGACCCCGCTTCATGTTCGGGCTCATTTGTTCCCATTGTGCTTTCATCGTTACTTACCTCCCACAAGAAGTGAAGGTCGCTGACTTTCCACCGCTTCTTCACGATGATTGCGAACAACTACATACAACTCAGTCTTTTCACCCGGCAACAAGATATTGCGCGGCCAGTAGGCGCTTGCCACTATATCTGGTGCATGACAGGCTATTTCACTGGCTTCTATCGGTTCATCGGCAAAGCTTTCAACCAGTCCTACATAGACGGTGAAGTAATGTCCCGTCACAATTTGCCCCTGCTTAAAACCAAACTTTAAGCCTGGCTGAAAACATTTAGGGCTTATGTCAGTTTGGACAGCCAAACGGATGTCATAGCCTTGTGGCAACTCATTTAATGCAAGGCGTCTGAGTAAGTCTCGTAGGTTATCAACGTATGGCTGAGCTGTTTCCCAAGTGGCGGCTTTGCGGTTCACGACGCCCTTAATAGGCCACTGCTGACCATCAATAGCTAAGGTAATTTCACGCGGTGGAATACGACGAGGCACTAAGGTGACAGATAATGCGGGCGCTTCCTGACCAGGCGGAGTGATGTAAAGTGAAACCGGTGATTCTTTGTCCGTGGCTACATATACAACATTCCCCTTGATTTGCGTCTGAGCATCACTGGTTGTTCTCACCTGAGGCGATTCAAACGGCGTCACAATTCGATTCAGATGACCAAGTGCTACAGGGATCAGTTCATTAACCCCCGGTGTCATCAGTAGCGTTGTTGGCGTATCCGCTGCAACCGAATTGCTTTGAACCGGTGGATTTGCAGTAGCAGACTGCTTCATCACACTAGCTGGCACAATCGGCAATTCCACGTCTGCATACGACGCTTGTGATAACAGAACGCCACTCAAGCTCATTGCGATTAAACTTGGTGTCATCCATCGACTAATTTTGGTTCGCATCATTCACCCTCCGGTTTTGCTCTTGGGTCAACTTTTCACGAACGCGCTTCGTTCTAGCTTGCCCCTCATACGTATCCATCCAACTGAGTTTTGGATGGTATTGCTCAATATCGATGTCAAACTCATAGGTGCGAGTTTGGCGCTGTTCATCTCCAGATGGTCCAGAGACCAAGGAATAACCGGTCACAAAGACATGGCCGGTTTCATACTCATACTCCACCTGTCTGGGTTGGAATTTGAGCGTGACTCGGTCTTCTCGGATTTGCCTTGCCTGAATTTCCAGTGCATCGACCACTTGCTGGTACACCGCTGGAGAAAGCAGTGGTTCTATAGCAACCCGGATAAAGGACACATTACCCGGCGTCACGTTGCCCATAAGCTCAGCCAGGTAGAGCCCCCAGGACTCCAGGTAAGGTTGAGTGGCTTGGTTTCGTGACACTTCAGCCGTTTCAGACAAGGTTGGTGGTTGAATGGCCACTACGGTATTGCGAGAAAATGCCGCAACCGCAAGCAGCAAGTTAGATAGCACCAGCACTGCAATCAGAAACCGTTGCCATCGGTTCTCTAATTGCGTGCCTTGCCATGATTTTAAAAACACGTCGAACTTCACGGCAGATAGCTCCTGATAAATGGGTTAGGGATCGTCTTGGCTTTGGTTGGCAACAGTCCGGCCCAGTAGATGGCGTGAAGAATAAAACCATCTGGGCGACCATCACGAAAACGCCGATAGAGCTTGGTTGTCACCAACCCCAACAGGCATAAAACCAAGGCATTACCGGTAAAAATGCCGATCACTAGCCCCAACAGAATGGGAGCCATCTCATCGGCACTCCAAAGCAGGAAGTGCGGCGGGTCATCTATATAGGATGGAATATTCACAGGTTCCATAGTCACTCCTCGTTGTTTGAATTGAGAAGTGAAGGATGCCTTGGGATTGGCAGGTTCAGTGGTCAGCTAGATGCCGAATTCTTGAAGGTTTTGAGGTGGCTTAGCGATTCAGTTCTTACAAGCACCTTGACATCGTAACCCTTGGGGTTACAATGGAGCTATGATAAAAAGTTTTAAGCACAAAGGTCTGGAAAAGTTTTATCGAACAGGCAGCACAGCGGGCATACAGGCGACTCATGCCAAGCGACTTCGATTAATTCTATCTAACCTTGATCAAGCAGAAATCGCCGATGACATGGACCTTCCAGGACTGCGCTTACATGAACTCTCAGGTTCAAGAAAAGGCACTTGGTCGGTCACTGTCAATGGTAATTGGCGCATTACGTTCAGATTCAACGGACGTGATGCGGAAATTGTTAACTACGAGGATTATCACTAATGACTATGCATAACCCAGCTCACCCTGGTGAGATATTAAAAGAGTTGGTCATCGAGCCGTTGGAGTTGACGATTACCGATGTTGCAGAGCACTTAAATGTAAGCCGTAAAACTCTATCCAAGGTATTGAACGGACGAGGTGCAATAACTCCGGAAATGGCCGTCCGCTTGGAACTGGCTTTTGCTAAGCCCTCTGCTGACCACTGGTTACGCCTGCAAAGCGCTTATGACTTGTCAGTACTCAGAAATCAAAAGGCAACGTTACACGTCCAACCTTATGAACTTGCTTTTGGATAAAGTTGATGTCTTTAAAAACATTGAAAAAGAAGGCTCTTAAAAAACCTTCGGTGTATAACGAATACAAAAAACTGGAGCATGAGTTTGATGGTATTGAACGAGCCATACTAAAAAATACTCATGCCCCAGCCAAAAGTGTAATGACGACCAGAAAGAAGTAAATCTGGAACACTAAATCTTCTTCTGCAAGTGGCTTAATGCCAACCCTGCCATCAATGCCAAGCCGATGATCAGCGACGGTAACACCACTGGAGGAATGGCCAGCGGGGCGAACAATCCCATAAACAGCAAGATAACGCCTGAACCCAGAATTATCATGCTATAGCGGTGAATGATAGGGCTCGAAAAATCAAAGGTTGTTTTCTTAATCTTCCAGGTCATCAAGCCGTCCCACAAAGCCGGTAACATGAGAATAAACGCAAAGGGCAACCAGACCATCAGCAAAGCAAATCGAGTGAACACTTGGTACAACACATCAAAAAATGCCTGAATACGGTCTTCTACCCAGACAAACCAAAAGCCTCCCATGTTCTCCATCCCTTTAGAACGCAGTCGCTGTTCTTCAGTGGGGATTAGAAAATCACGCACCGATTGCTCCATCTGCGTATCCACAACCCATGATTGATACCAGCCATGGCTAGTTTGACCAATCCAATAGCTTGTTTGAGCGCCCAATTGGTTTTGAATCATCTGCTTCTCTTTATTAATAACCCGGCCAGTCCAATCACCGGGCACTAACACGCCAATGGCAATAATCTCCAGCATCAGTGCCAGACACAGCAGCCAAACCGACTTATGCTTGCTCATGCCAAACATCCTCTTCTACTCGCGCCAGCATGGCAGCAACGGTTGGCGTCATAATCCGGGCTTTAATCACTTGTTGAAGCCGCTTTGTCGTCGTATGACCACTGACATAACGCACCTCGATGCGTCCTTCAGCCAAATACGTCATCCGATTTGGACGATTACGAATCCAGGAGTAGAAATACACACCATCCACGGCGGCCCACTCGAAATAATCAGGATCACGCAGGCGAATCCCCGTTAAAGCACTGGCGGCAGTCCAGGTCAGTGCCTCAATGAAATGCCAAAGGCGTACACTATCATCATCACAACTGACTTCTTCATAACTGCCCAATCCATTGCAGAGACACAAATCAAAGATGGAATGGCCATCTAACGTGAACGCATCCGTTAAGTAGTCCGCCAAGCAATACACCGAGGCCAAAGCATGAGGCCAGTCGGTTTCAAGCAGTCTTAAGGTTTCCTTGAACTGGGGGTTATGTTGCTGCCACTGAGCGAGCATTTCTTTACTGGTAAGTGTTGTCATTTTCAGACAGACAGAATGATGCATACAGACTCCTTATGCTGCCTGTGTAGAGCTGGTTAAAATAGGAATTCGACCTTTGATCACGCGGCCGCCTGAAAGCTTGGCGATGTACTCCAGGTTAGGTAGCTGGCCTAATAACTGCGGTGGAAACATATCGCCTTCTTCCTCCATCAAGCGTTCGCCATGATTGCCGGTAAATAACGCGGGGCTGTCCGAGTTGGACGACATACCTTGAGTTTGCATGATGTACTGCAACCGAGTCTTAGGCAGATTGTCAGTTATGTACTGCTGCGTTTCGGCGTCCATCACCCGAAGGGCTATCAGGTTGTTGATGTTACCTAACACCTGGCGAGCCTTAGCTTCACTGCCTGTACGAGCGGCAAAGTCAGCAAAGGTCTGAGTAGCAATTACACAACGCATTTTTGCGCCACGGCCTTTGTTGAGCAGTTGAATGAAGGGATCGTTGACGACTTCAGCCGCCTCATCGATGAAGATATTTACGGGACGATTTTCCACACCATAGTTATAGCGGTCACCGGCCACGGCGGTGAGATCAGATAAAAGCAACGAGCCAATGGCGCTGCCAACCATGGCGTCGGTCAATGAATCCAATCCGATATAGGCCACTTGGGCATTGTTGATAATACGGCCAGAATCCGTAATTAACCGGCTGTCATCCACATCGTTTGCAATCGGTGATAGCAATGGACCTAGTTCACTTGATGTGAGCATATTGAGCACCGGCATCAATGAGGCCACCATCTTTGAATAGTGGGTTCTGTCATGCTCAAACATACTCAAAAGGCCCTCCAAATCAGTATTGGCGGCAACGGGCTGAATGCGTTCGTAGTAAAAAAGCAGCATCGCCATAGCTTGTTTAGCTAATGTGTTGGCTTTTTCGGTAAAGCGCTTGATCTCCACACTAAAGTTCGGATACACCTGCTCACCCCAAGCCGTGACGGCTTTTACTACCAAACCTTCTGGACCGCCTTCCAAGAATCGTCTCAGTGTTTTCAGATCAGGACGTTGTGACGTAAGCAACAAACCTTGCACGATGTTATTCAGTGCCATTTGGCCAAAGGCTTTAAATGGATCAGCACCGGTTTCAGATGGGATTAAGGCCGCAATTCGGCTGGCAATTTCAGTGCCCCGGTTAAAGTTTCTCAGGGGATTAAGACGTACTGAATGCTCAGGAAAGCCCGGATGAAAATACACAAAGCGCTCAGGACTACCGGCGGCAACACAGGCTCGCTGCGCATTATCCTTAAGTTCCTTGTCTCCCTTAGGGTCAATAATAATCACGGCTTCATTACGCAAAATGGCCTGGGTGATCATCGTATCAAAGCAACGGGTTTTTCCGGCACCGGTCGTGCCGACAATTAAGGTATGCCCCTCGGTGTGACCAACTGGCTGGTACACATCTTCTTCTTTTGGCTCGACACCATGAATCCAGGTTGAACCCATTTGTTTGCCGTGACCTTGGTTAAGCAAGGTTTGTTTATCCCGCTTTAGGATTTCATAAGCGCGTTGGGCATGGCGTTGGTCCCACTCAAAGCCATACCCCAACCACAATTCATCAGGATGTTTTGCCATCACCTTTTGTAAATGCGACAGCTCCATAAAAGCCAAAGGTTTGCCTTTTAGCCCCTTCTGCAACTTATAAAGACGGTAAGCCTCAGGCAGGCGATACAACGCCATGCCCGAGGAGATCCCTGTCATCCACCAAAATGGCTCAGGTGGTAACTCAGTGAGTATTTCTGCTGCAATTGCCCCAGTTGCCCCAACTAGCCAACCTGCTGCTGCCATGGCTTCATAGTTCGTGCGCCAGGGCATCTCATATGCGTTTTCTTTCATTCATGCTCCGCAAAATAACCGTTTACAATCCGCTTAACTTCAAATGGATTAACGTTTAGCGTGAGCGGTAAACAGAACCGTTTCCCCCTCATCAAACTGGCATTGGTCACTGGCCGAGATCCCTCGAAGTAGCTGTCCGGCTGGAATGTCATGCTCCTTGGCGACTTGGCGTAAGGTTTGAATCGTGACGCGAATACCATCGGCACTATGATCCACGTCTGGGTAATCGCCATCGGTCAGTAAGATGGGCAAATCTTTCACAAAATTAACCATCTGTTGGCGCTGCGCGTGTTTGGGGTCGGTACTTGAGTTCGCATTGGGCGCAATCGGCTTTTGCTTACGCTCCGCTCTTGTGGCGGGCTCTTTTGCTTGGGCATTAGTTGTCTCTGTTCGACTAGGATGCTGTGAAGCCTCTTCGTTCTGAATTGCTGCCGCCGGTTCTTCGTCTTGTTTGGAGATGTCTATCAGTGCAGTTAGCCCTTTAGAAATCGATACTTTCAGCAGCAACCCTTGCTCCTGAACGCCATCATTCGTAGTCACAGTTTTGGCCTTACGTGTCGGGTTTGCAGGATCTAGTTCAAGCCAATCTAATTGACTGAGTTCAGCAAGCAGTTTTCGAGGAGCACACCAATGTCTTACGGCATCGGGATAGCGGATCAGTATCTGTTCACCAACCACAACCAACGCGCTGCTGGCCCCTGGGAGCCAC
Organism: Shewanella sp. JNE2; assembly: GCF_023159115.1. Classification (NCBI taxonomy): domain Bacteria; kingdom Pseudomonadati; phylum Pseudomonadota; class Gammaproteobacteria; order Alteromonadales; family Shewanellaceae; genus Shewanella; species Shewanella sp. JNE2. Next base: position 3,392,656 of record NZ_CP096169.1, read on the forward strand.
GCCAATGATTCAGGGAGATTCAATGAATCTGCATCGTGCTGGTTTGCGTTATTCGCGATTGCAGCATCGTTTGAATCGTTAGGCTTTTCGCATTCATCACCTGGAGCATTTTCAGTTGCCTGAAGGTGATTAACATCACTGGCAAGACGAAGTTCATCATCTTGGTCGGACGATTTTGACGATGGCGACTCAGCCGAATTACTTACTTCGATTGATGATGACGCTTCAGGCAAGTCTGGATGCTCACTGGAGCGACTCTGTGGCTCTGCTTGTGTTTGCTGTGTTGCTTCCCACTCAGATTTGCTAAACAGTCTCACGCTACTTGGTACATTCGAGCTGAACAATAAATCGGCCTCAGATATATGCAGCATGGGTAGCCAGATTGGCTTGCCGTCTTTGATCAGCACTTCAGGGGCAAGGCTTTCATATCGCTCATTTGAGGCGGATTTAGTGGCCAATCCTCGCTCAATGAGGATGTCCGCAAGGGTATCGGGATCTCTTGGGATGCCAGGTATCTTGTCTTTGGCCAATAGCTCAATGATGTCCTTAGCCGCGCTTTTCCAAACCAGGCAAAGATGGGTTGATTGATTCGATTTTCGTATCCAAACTCTGGCATCTCGCTGATTGACTAACCACTGGGAACTGGCAAGCAATCGCCTCATGGCATCAAGTAGATAGCGTTCGACTGGGACACCAAGGGCATTGTCGTCAACGGAAATTCGTTGAGCTTTCAGGTCTCGCTGTACACTGGTTTGGTCAGCTTCAATAACCAATTTAGACAGGACATGCTCGGGATCGGTATTGCCAATTGCTTCCAGCATGGCTTGCAAAATCTCAGGGCCCGGTTGGGTTAACCAAGCGAGCAACTCAGGTGTCATCACCCGGTTTAACACCAGAATTGAGAATTGCTCGTGCCGCTTGCACCGTCCGTCGCGCCAGCGAATGAAATAGCGTTCAATGCTGTTATTAGTGGTCCACTGAGATAAGGTTTCTAAAAAAGGGTTCCACTGATAGCGTCCATCTTCGTCCGTGATGGACAAGTCTGAAACGGGTTTACCAATATCGTGGAACAAACCGCCTAATGCCGCCGCAACACGCCACCTTGGCTCTAGCTCTTTTTTCTCAACCGGTGTGCCACTGGCAACAAAGATGATCCCTTCAGCTGCTTGTGCCGCCCAGAAAGCAACTTCCAACGAATGACGTAATAAACCACCAGCACCACTGTGATGATGATGCTCAGAAGCTGGCAGCAAGTGAACGTAAGCAGCCAGATGGTCAATACAGGGCTGAATCAACCGTTGAAAATCACGCTGATTAAAGCCAAGTACCTGGCGCAGTTTGGCAATTAGCTCGTCTTGTGTGGACTGCAAATCCTCGGGTGACGCAGCAGGCAACCCCTTCAGAAATGGCGGATAGCGTGGAATGTCTGCATCCAGTTGAGATGACAGCTCTGGTATTGCTTTAGCTTGAAAAAATAGGTTTTTGAACATAGTGAACCTCCGACACGATAGTGTGAAGGTTCAATCTGGCGTTGCTGGTTAATTAGATTCAAAGATTTAATACCTAAATGTGCAGACAATGTATTTAGGTCTTTTTGAACCCGATAAAATAAGCGCGTTGAAATACTAAAATTCAGGTTACGGGAATCAGGATACCTCTGCCGGTTTGTTTTTTAGCGCTTCAGCCGCTTTTTGCAGCGGCCTTTTTAAAGCTTTTTCTAACTTAGTCATCTGCTCTAAGTGCCACGCAACCGCTTTGGGCCACGTATCTTTATTGAAGCCATCAGCTTTGGTCGAAAACTGAATACGACAAGATTTCTTTTCATCCAATCTCATCCATTCAAGCTCCGCACCAAATACTTGTTCAATTTCCTGTTTGGACTCAAGCAAGGAATCAAAGAGATATTTATTCTCTTCGGTAATCCCACGGCTAATCCAAAGCTCAACTCTAAGCTCTTTTTGCAGAAAAATTAGGTTATACGGACAACCACTCAGTCCAGAACCGGCTGATAGCCAATGATCTTTACTCGGGCTAATGTTGTTGTAGAGCTGGCACGGACTTTTCTGAAACGCCTCTAATGCTCGCTCCCAGTATTCGCGACGCACCGTATGACGGTTTTTCAGTACCACTTCGGTCGTTTTTTCTTCCGCTTCTTTGGCATTAATACCGATCATCAGCTCCTTCGCTTCGGGCGTGGGGATGATCTGGTCAATATTGATAAGTAGCTGCTCACCCAACGAATAAGGGGTAATTTTAAAGCATGCAATACTAATACCTTGCCCCAATAGCCAAAGTGCAGTACTGGTCACTTCTTTGCGAAAGTTTGCCGCAACTAACATAATACGCTGGCTGTTACCTAGATTGAGCTTGACCTCATCCAGATCTGGCGCATCCAGAAATTCGCAAATTCTTTGACTGGCATTAAGTTCAGCAACTTGGGGGACATTTAATGGGTCAACTTCTCATGTTACAGGTTGATAGCGGTCCAAGTACTGCTGGTAGATTTCAACTATTTGCGCCTTGGTCAAACTGGCGCAATAAGAGGCATATTTAAGTGCCTGCCAGACCACATCACGACCGCTGTCATCCAGTTTATTTTCAATGATGACCAAGTTGCCATCTTTATCTAGCGCAAGTAAATCTAAGCGTTCGCGGGTATCATCAAAGCCATCGAACTCCTTTTGAATAATTAATAACTCTTCCCCCAGCGCAGAAGGCTCATGCGCCAACCATTCCTGAAGGTGTTTTCGCTCAGAAAAGCCAAGCTCACTGAACTTCTTTGCCCTAACAGGACTAATCCTGTTGGTTTGATGATTTACCGTGAACATGCTTATTTATCCTATTACTTAGCACTTTTTATCGCTTCAATTTCATTTACAGAATTATTTAATAAAGCCATTTAGCAACTGAGCAAAACCGCATTTCTAGAGTCGGGATTTATCTCTTTCCATCGCTTGATTAATGTTGTGACGCAGGGGTTACCCGCAAGCTGATTCATACGAACCCAATCAACATCTAGCAAATCAGCAAGTAATTCGATGTCCAATTCACCTTGCAAGGTATGCCATTGTCGGATACTTGGCTGTCTCATCAACTGAGCTTTTGGAGAGGTTAATCCACCGACAACAAAATATCCCTTTTCTTTGTCGTGCCATATGCGTTGAATACCCGGTATGTTACTCATCCAGCGTTTGATGTCATTTAAAGGCTTATCAAAGTATCGAGATAACAAGGTATCTAAACTACCGCTGATTGATGTATCTTTTTTCTTTCCTCGCTTATCTAACCAACGCTGAATAACCTCTTTTTTTACCTGATAGTAAGTCACCTTCGTTTCATTTTGCTGATGAAGCGAAACTAATTGTTCTCGCCATAATTCAACTAATTCGGGTAACTCACTTTCAAATCGCATTGTTGCCTTTTGGCTGGATAACACGCCATCATCACTCAACTCTTTGACAATATTGAGCAATACTTCACTATCTGGCAGAACCCAATCCGTCAACGGATAAGGCTTCTGTTTCTTGTTTAAATCCGAAAGCGCATCTTCCATACCCAGTGGCAATACATTCGTTTGGTCGTAAGATGGATCTTGCATCATGATTGATACTTGTGCATCCTTATCCTTACTCAAAACAAGCGTAATTCTTGCCGCAAATCGTCGTTGTTTATCAACTTCAGTACCGTAGTAATCCATTACGACATTCTGACGATAACTATAGGGCCACTTCTCATTCATCAAAGTGAGCAAATCATCTACGGATGTTTCGAAATTGGCGAGGTACTCATTTATTTTCAAAGTCATACCAGAATCAGTGGGGTCGAAGGGGATCAACACCGGCCTGTCGTTTGAAACCGTAAACAAATAACCATCAGTAATGACAATGGTTGATTCATTTAAACAGGCGCGTTGCAATGGCAAGACTTGAGAAATAGCCCTATCAGAATCAATCAGTAAACGTTTGATCTCTAACTCTTTAAGAACCACTTCAAGCTTTCTAATAATCGCTTCTTTGTATGCCTTGGTATCTAATAAGTCGTAGTTGTAGGTGTAATATCCACCCTCAGACGCAACGTATAGCTTTATCGGGTCATCGTCTCTTTTTGACTCGATTAACAACCCTTTTTCGACAGGGTCTCCCGTTACATCATGAGGATTAACATTGATATGTTGAACTGCACACCGTCCAACTAACGACTTCGTTAGTGGATAACGATCATCCTCTATACCTTTTTCCTGATCTAGCAGAATCAAAACACGGTCCGAACGTTCAAGCTTTATCCGTTCAAAGTCATTTGCCGCAATTCCGTCTAGTAAATCCCACGAAACATCGACGCCTTTCTGTGCAATTAGCGATTTAAATAAGTCTAAGATTTCTTCACAGGCAACAACGGCATTAACTCTTAGGTCTATAACCTTGATTTCACCGGATATCTCGATGCTTGGGAAAGTTGACTTAGCCTTATTGGCCTTATGCTTTGTTTTCAACGTCAGTGGTTGGAGATTTAACGTTTTAGCTGAAAGTTCAAAACCATAGTCACGCGCAAAAAGGATAAACGCATCTTGCACTGGTTTTAACACCATAGGCCAACTTTGCTCAAACCTAGTTGGTGTAGAAAGATCCAGAAACGGACGCTGTTTCCGTGAATTTTTACTCTTTCCAATTTCTTTAAACAGTGTACCTCTCGGTTTTCTTTCATGGCCAGGATACCACCTGACGAGTACCTTATTTTTGTCATAGACCCATAGAGGCTTCTTAATGCGATCTATATCATCATCATTAGATAACGGTCTTAATGGAACATTGGTATAGAACAGAGCAATTTCAGTGGTATTACCATCATTTAACTGCTGAGTTCTACAATCTAGGCTGATCGCATTGACACCGCCAGCCCAGCTATCTACTTTCAATAACGGACAACCTAAACTGTAAGCGCCTTTACAATGACCGCCAAAAGCCCGTAATGATCGCATCATTAGTCGAATCCACACAGGATTTAACACCGGTGAATATTCAACTCGAACGGGAGTAATAGGTTGCAACTCAGCGTCTACAATAGATGGAGGAATATCACTTGAACTTTGTAAAGCCACATAGAGACCAAACTGATTACCATTTTTTTTCATTAAATAGGCAAACTGCCGACTGTCTAGCTCAGCATCGATACGTTCTTCCCAGGCTTTCTTCTCTTTCCACTGATAGTTGTTATTGAGAAGTGGATAGTGATAAACCACGAATTTGTTGGCTTTATCTGAATCAACCTCGCTATTCAAATAAACCAAATGAGACAGCGGCAACTTCCTCAAATCTTTATTTTTATCCATTAACCTTGCTCCCCCATACGCTGCCAAACTATTTTCGAAAACCACTTAAAGCCAGACGTCATTTGATATCCATCGCTCACCAAACAACCTGGTAGAAACAGGATTGAAGCATTCTCAACTTTTACCGGCTCCAACATTTCAGAAAAGCCCGATAAGGAACAATCTTCACCAGTCAATAAGTTCGCGATAACCAAAATGGCATTTTCACCACGGATTTGACGAATCTTCTCCAGCTTCTTAATTAATCCCAAAGGCGCAAATTCAGGACGTTTACCAGAGGCAAGCCATTGCTCAAAGCCTTCATCTGACTGTTCCAGAGCAGCTATCGACCAAAATTTAGCATCAACAAAAACATCCGCATTTGCTATCTCAAAATCATATAATTCAAACAGCTCATGGTTGTAGACGTCTTGTTTAGTGACTAGCTGTTTGTCATTCAGCAGAGCGCGAATACCTTCCTCACCAATACGCCCTTGTAAAATGCGCTGAATAACAACGGGATGAAACGCAAATTGCTCTTCAATGTCATTGGCAAACGGCTGAAACGACGTTCGAAAACCTTTGCGATTAAACCAATCCGAAATAGCAGGTTGCCGGTTAACAACCTCATAAAGCGTCTGTGGGTTATACTTAATCAATCCGGCTGCACGCTTTTCAAAGAACTGCCAACTTTTTGGGTCGTACCATATTTCACCAGTAACCTTTGTTTCCTTGGGCCGTTCAAAGCACGCCCAACGACACAAAGGCTCAGTAATGCCAAACGTATTGTTATGCGGCATCCATTGGAGATCATGCTGCAATACAGCGCGGCCTAGTTCATGCCAAAGTCCTGAAATATCTTCGATACAACCCTTACCTTGTCGTGCATCTCGGATAGCGGAAACTAACTTGTTATCAATAATATCTACCGCAGCAGAGCCATCTTGGGATCGCGTTTTCAACAAGGTAAGAAAGTTGGAAACCGATGCATCTTCGGAATGAGTAAGATCATCAATCAGCTGATTATTAAGGTTTGAAACCCAATTTCGGTTGTTAGTACAAACGGTTAATTGGCCGTAGTTGCGAAGATGGCCTGCTACATCATCGCTTAGATGAATGGCGACATGGGGCACATACGTCCAAGCACGTTCAATACGACCAACTTGCTGCTGCACGTCAGCGGCGAGATTCTTAACGTAGTCATTTGTCCCTTTATAGAGCTTGTTTAGCTCCTGGATTTTAGCGACTGAGTTATTCATCAACGGCATAATAAATTGCCGCTGCTGCTTGCGTGAAAACTCTGAACGTCTGACTAATTTTTCTAAGTTTCTGAGCTGAAAGCCAGCATGAGACATTTCATCATCAGCGTCATTGCTATCCCATGGTGAAAAGTAAAAGTGCTTACTTTCAATAATAAACAGTGACGTCAGATCCATCTGTCCTTGAGAGTTGGGCAAGGAGTAGTCCAAATTAATGCCATTGGTAGCGGATGCAGTTTGTGTCATTACCACCACGGTTCGGCCAGAGTCGAACGCCGCTTGATAGGCGTGCTCAAATCCTTCTCGCTTTTGTGCTTCAGCATTGAGCAAGCAAATCATCATGGGCTTACCGTTGACAGCCAAAGGAATAAACACATCGTCAAAAGAAGACAGTACGCCAGTGGTTAAACGCTCCATTTCAAGCCAATCCGCACTCATCCTACTGTTTTCTGCGGTATCACTTATCAACCACTTCCGAAGGTATTTGACTGAGTTAACAAAGGCCAGGTGTCCTTTATGTTGTGGCTCATTCGCTGCCAAATGCAGAACGTGCAGTAATTTAAACAACACAGACTGCCGGTATTCATACTTGTAATCTGAGTGCTCAGCCTCAAAAAAAGCAGCATCGAGATGCTGTTTCGCTTCCTGAAAAACTGGCGCATTGATAGCATCATCAAAGTCGTGGATCGTGGTTTTCAGTGCTGAGCGACGCTTTTCAGATTTTTCTTTAACCAACGAGCGGATCACTGCCATTTGCAGTTGCTTATCCTCGTCAGTTTGTAAATACGGAATTGGCTTCTTAAACCAATCTTCGGGGCGCTGCTCAAAGCTATCGCCCAAAAAACTCTCGGTACATTGTGGACTGCGAGCCTGAGCCACGTAATGCAAAGCGCTTTCAATCCAGCGTATATCGAAATGACCAATCCCCCTTTCGATATAAGAGGTTGCGGATAGTGCAAAAACAAGGTTTCGACTCGACAACGAAACCATTAATCCTTCAGGTGTTGTCGGCAATAGTGCGCGTTTAATTTTGATCCTCAACGGGTCAATATCCGCTTCGGCTTCATCCGTGGTTAACAGCCAGGTTGTTAGGCCAAACATATTCGTCTGAGTATTAGGTAATCGATTTGATTTACTCAACGCTTCTAACTCTGGCAAGCTAGTGCGAGGCAAGGAGAACAGCGATAAGCTGGGTAACGCTGTGCTGTAGTAGGATGGTCGATAGTCATTCGCAGGATCAAACAGCAATCGGTTTAGCCGAACGAGATACTCATAGGCTTCGGACTCATCGGTTGCGAACTGCGACAACAGCAAACTGAAGCGTCTGATATATTTCTCCATCACACGCAAAAAATCACCGACATCAACTAATGCTTCATCGCTTTGCCCATAACTTTTCACTTCAAAGCCGTGAGGTTTTTGCTGTAATTGCAAAGGCTCACTGGTTACTAAATGATCTGAGCGAAACAGATATTTCTTTTCGAACGGCACACCGGATTCATACTGCTTTAATGGTATTACCAGCGCCCTAGACTGATTGAGATCGACACCTTTGCTGGTCAAATCCTCCTCTAGCTCCGCAATAAGCTGTTTCAGCTCACTGTAAAGCTCAGGTATAGGTTCAGCAGTAACAAACTGCATTCGCGCTAAAAGACGCTTGCCCCCTTCAAGTAATTGACCAATACACTCAGGCGGCTCTTGCACCATTTGAGACTGGGCAAGTAATGTCTGTAGAATGTCCGCTTGGTAATCAAACTCATCAACAAATACTACCTTTCCGGCCAGTTGGCCGCTCGACATTCTGACTTTCTGTTTACCGTCGTAAAAGGAAGCGAACAGCTTCTGCGTCGTTAACACCAGCAAATGTTGCTTATCATCGTGCCAGGCAATCGCCGGGAAAATTCGACGCACCCATTTGTTTTCTCTATATAAACGAAGCTTTTCTTTTGCTTGCTCTGTGAGTTCATGCGTCTTGCCATGGTGCTTACTGGCATACTTCACGGCCTTCTCTAAGGACGACATGCACCCAAGTAGTGTGCGCTCGACAAAGCCACACAGTTTTCTTAGTTCCTGCTCTTCTCGTTCGAGTAAGACGCCCATAGAATCAGGATTTTTCTTTTTGTACTCAACATTACGGGCAATGGCCGCAACGTTGTGGCAAGCACGAACGAGAGCCTCTTTATCAGCCTTAGAACGAAACACTCCTAAACCATGGATGTCCTCAATGGCCTTATAAGGATCGGGCAAGTCAGACTTTTGAACGCCTTGTTCGTGTGGCAGTGCCCGTTGCGAAACCGCACTAACAACAGTTTCATCCTGAGCATAAAGGATACTAACGAGCAGTGGATTACCTGAACTGTCTTTTGCACTCGTGGCACTTTCATAAATGTCATGCAGGATGTTCCAGCGATGGGTGACCAATATGGCCTGCAACCCTTTGGATTTTATAAATTCAAGGCTCGCTGGAATTTTCCCGTCAGGGCTACGATAAAGCGAACTACTTTTGCCCCCGCCTGTTGGGCCTTGTAACTGACAAAAGCCAGCAATAGCATTTTCGCTCTTTGCATTCACCGATAGGGCAAGCGCCTGTTCAATCGTATGCGCAATGATTTGATTATAAGAAGTCGGTATTGGCTGACTCATCTAAATCCTCGTTAACTTGATATTCCTTTTGAGTTTCGCCCCTCTTTTAGAAGGGGCGACAAGGTTGGAGACGACACAACACCAACAAATGACTCATTAATTCAATTCAGGCACGATCTCTTGTGACCAACTGTCTTCCATCAGCATTCTGAACGACATACCACCCGATGCTGCTTCCAACGTAAGTTCGCCAGCATCTACTGCCGTCTTGACGTGCTCAGTTAACAGCTCAAACAATCGCCGCTTGTACTCAGTGTCGTCGTTCCCTTTTAAATGCTCACCCTTGGTTTCCAGTACAGAGAAGCGGTAACTACCAGAGTTTGGCTGTTCGACGCACACCAACAAGTCAGGGTAAACCTTTTGCTTTTGCCAGCCTTGTAGGCTGTACTCACGTTGATTTACTGCAATACGATGCCACCAATACACAGACGCTTGCTTATCCAAATACCAGGCTGTGTCGCGCTCTAAATTGTTCAGCCCATTTTGATAGACCTTTTCAAACAAGCTTTTTTCGAGTTCTGATCCATCTTTGCGGCGAAGCACCTGATCATGCTCACTGACATTAACCTCTAAGGTTTGCGCCAGTTCCCAATTTAGCTTTTCGTTGTCTGAAGCGAGTAGACGTAGGGAAATATCCCCCTTGTCCAACTTAGATCTGAAGATTTGCTCCGATAATTGCGCAACCTGCTGTTTAATGTCGCGCTTCATCTCTTTGAGCAGCTCTAGGCGATTAGTAAACAGCGCTTCCTCTGTAACCCCATTGCGACGCAAGCTGTCTAAGGTGTGCGTTAATACCCGCATGGCTTGCCATGGGTTTGGAATAACATCGGTGAGCTGCCTTACCATAAAGGAGATGTCTAGGCCTGCGATGGGGTCAAACTCGATGTTTTCGTGAACCGGATCGGCCAAGTCCAATTCGCCTTGGTTATCCTTTGACATTTTGTAGTCGATACGGGCAATCGTGCGCTGTAACTTGTCGTCCACTAGCTGAAAGTTATCTGCATTCAAATAAGACAGCGATTCCCAATCTAGGTCACCCAGCACATCCCGTTCATAGTCAAACAAACGGTAGCCATCTTTGTACCCTGCATCACGGTGTAAAACACGAGGCAAGAATATTTTCGGTAGGTTACGAAAACGCTCTCTACGCAATAAGGTTTCTTTGCTCACTACTGCGGCGGGTTTATTGGCTTCCGAGGCTTTAACCTGATTCGCCACATCCCCCATCCCTTCTTCTTCTAAGCCTTGCTTAACACCGGCGACGGCTTCCATCACATCCTGATCAAAGGTGTAGACATAACACTCATCTAAGCTTGGTTTTTGCGTCAATCGCGCATGTGGTTGACGGAGTACCCGGCCAATCATTTGGGTGATTGCCGTTTTGGCGGTCATTTTTGACAACACGGTTAACACATAAGCAAAGGGGCAATCCCAACCTTCACGCAGTGCATCCTTTGTGATGATGTATTTAACGGGGCACATTTCGCTGAGCAAATCATCATCACCTAACTCGTCTTTGTCAGACGTTTTCAGGCGAATTTCATTTTCATTTACGCCCAATTTTTCCATCAAATACTCGCGGGCGTCTTCCGCATGCACAAAGGCTGAATCTCGTTGATCTTTACCTGTGCGCTCAACACGGATCAGCATGATGGGCCGAATATAGCGACCGGTTTCGTTTTGTAGCTGTCCGGCATCTTGTTCAAGCTCTGCCAATTTAGCGTGCGCAAGCGACAAGGTATGCTTCCACTCACTTTTGTCTTCATTGATTAAGTTGATGGGTAACTTAATCATTTGCTCATCTTTCAACGCTTGCCCAGACACGTTCACCAGCACATTTGAGTGATGCTTACCGTTTGCATTAGGGGTTGCCGAGAGCTCAAGAATAAACTTAGGGTTAAATCCACACAGGGTTTCTCGTGCGGTTTCGCTATAGGCTTTATGCCCTTCATCCACAATAATCACTGGGCGAACCATACGTAACACATTGCCTAGGCTTTGTTTGACTGACACAGAGCCTGGGGCGATGCCTTCTTGCCAACCGTAATCCGAAAGATCGTTACAATCTAAATTACGAATACTGCTCAACAGCGCCTCATTGGCTGTGGTGTCATCTTCAATCGGGAAGAAAGTGGTAAATCGCCCGCTGTCACGGAACATGCGCAAGGTTTCTTTAGATTGACGCGCACTGGATTGCAGCATCAACAACATAACGCACAGGTTTTCGTCGGTATCCCGCTTGGTAAAGGCATCGTTCTTTTCGAGCATTTTTACCCGCCCACCCGAAGCACGTTCAAGCATTTGCCGATACGGATGTTCACGATTAGCCAACTGTTTCCAGGTTTGCTTGTAAATAGCATCCGAAGGCACCACCCACAGCACCATACCCGTTTGTTGCGCAAACAAATCCGTTTGCAGGCGCTCGACCGCAGCAACGCCAAGTAAGGTTTTACCGCCACCCGTCGGTACTTTCAGGCATACGTTAGGAATTGGCCGCTCTAAGCCGTCAAATCTTGTGACATAAGGCGCTGGCACCAAGTGGCCGCTTTTGTCTTTAAGTAGGTCAATACGGCGCTCCTGTACCAGAGCTTCCCACGTATCTTTGGCGTAATCGGTTAAGCGAGCCTCTTTGCCTTTCATTTTCTGAAAAGCCACAAAATCTTCCGCTTCTTCCTTGGTGTCGGCCAGCTTTTTCAGATAATAGTCCAGCTTATCCAGCACACCATTTTGGTAGTCTTTTAACTCCATGTTACGCCCCCATAATGCGATGGATAGCGTAAGGCAACTGGCAAAACTCAATGCGTTTTTCAGTTAAGTCTTTCTGGCTCATAAATTTCGCCACAGCAAAGACAATGGTGCGCTTCTTCGTAGCATTGTTTTTCGCTATAACCTCGACTTTGTCCGCGTTTAATGCGGCTTCATTTGAGCGCAACCATTCGCTATCTGGACGATAGAACAGATGAATACGGAATAAGTCTGTTTCACCGATAAAACCATCGGCAGAGGCTTTAGCGACCGTTTCTAACGACTGACCAGTTGCGGTATAAAACACATAACGTGCGAGCGCGTCGAATGACGGCATCGCTTCGCCGGTAAGTAAGCTTTCAATTTGAATCGGTTCACCCAAGGTGCAATAGGTAAAACTGCCACCAATGCCAGGGGCAAACTCATCCACTTTGCGCTCACCGGTGACAGTCAGCACACCGTCTTTGAGCTCTTTTTTGATTTTGTCGAAATCTTTGCTGTGTTTTGCTTCTATTTCAGCAATTTTTTCTAGAAGCTTAGACTGTTTCTTTTCAAATACAGACCAAGTGATTTTTTCTGCAAAAAGCTCTTGTTTTTGAGTACCTTTGAATTTGTAGCCATTAATCACCCCTCGAACACGACTTGCCGTGGTGCGGTCACAATACTCCTCGCACTCAATTAATATAAATTTTCGATTCCCTGAATCATTCTTATTAGCTTCAAGCACAGCATGTGCTGTTGTTCCTGAACCAGCAAAAGAATCTAAAATTATAGAATCTTTGTCTGTGGCTATTTCCAGAACCCTTTGAATTAATTGATATGGTTTTGGAGTAAGGAAATCAGTCTCAACATCACCAAAAATATCTAACAGTGTTTTCTTTGCGTCTTGATTACCTTTAACGTCTTTATAAGTCCACCAGCTGCGTGCGATAACCCCTTTATCTTCATTAGGATCGTAATATGCCTTTTTTGTAGGCATAGCATCGCCTTTTTTACCGAAATAAATTTCGCCAGCGTTTCTCTGTTTTATAAACTCAGCTTCAGGTAGCGCCCAGTGCCTTCCTTTAGCAGGCTTTACAACCCTCCCAGAAGGAAGAACTACTTCATAACGGTATTTTTCCCTGCGCTCGCTATCCTCAGTTCGAACATCCAATGGGTATGTTCTCCAAGGACCATTGGGATCATTATCAGGGTTTTTGTAGCGCCCAACTTGCTCTTCATTTTTAGCAAGGTAATTCCAGCCATGCTCGGTAAAAGATGAAGTCTTTGAATAGATCAGAACATAATCATGATCGGTACTTATGACTCTCCCATTACTTTTCGGCGTATAGGTTTTCTCCCATGCACAACACGCAACAAAATTTTCCTCGCCAAATATTTCATCAAAAAGCATCCTTGCTCGGTGTATCTCGTTATCATCAAGAGTCATCCAGATACTTCCCTCATCTGCCAATAGCTCCCTCAAAAGAGTTAATCTAGGCCACATCATGCAAAGCCATTTGTCATGACGTTCCATATCTTCTTTATCAACAGGGTTGGCTGACTTTTTCAACCATTCCTGCATCAATGGTGAACGCACGTTGTCGTTATAACACCAGCCTTCATTGCCTGTGTTGTATGGCGGGTCGATAAAAATGCAGTCTACTTTACCCGCATGGGTAGGCAGTAACGCCTTGAGGGCTTCAAGGTTGTCGCCATGGATGATGAGGTTATCATCCAGCGATGCCGCCTTGCCTTGCTGTGGTAACGATTTATCTTCAACCACTTTTAGTTCACGAAACGGCACACTCAGGTGGTGTGAATAAACAAACTGTTTACCTTTAAAATCCAACGTTGGCATCGGTATTCCTTAAATTCTTATTTAATTCTGATGATTAATCTTTAGTCATAAAAAGCGGTTGTCTGGGTTGTGCTCATCATCTAAGTGACATAACCCGGCGCAATTGCAAGGTTTTGAACCCCATACAGCGCAGCACGATTGTTTAATGCCAGTTGACAATGACTGGTTGATAAACACGCGGTCTCGGAACAATCCACATTCCAAAGCCTGAGCAAATACCCCGCAGTTGCAGCTCTGATCTCAACCTTCATCACGCGCTCCGTCATGCCATAGTCCAGTTCAATTACTTCACTGTGTTCTATGCGTGGGTGTGGCACTAACTCCAGCTCTACAAATCGGTTCCATTGCCTGTCCTGAGTTTCGAGCTCCGCTTCAGATAATGTAGAGTCTTTAAGCACAACCGCAGCTTTAATGCGGGTCAATACAAAGTCACGGAACTCACTATGCTTGCGGTCAAAACCACGAACATGCCAACGTAGGCCATTGTCCACCAGCGTATGCGGTACAATTTCACGCGTGGTTTCTCCGCTCGATAACGACACATAGGTGATACGCAAGGCTTTGCCTTTGTGTATGGCTTCGGTGACTTTCGCGACAATCGATAGATTCGGCTTATTAAGGTGATAAGGCGCTTCACACGCAAGAGGTGGTTTTACCTTTCCAGTGAAGCCATCTCCGTACCCTTGGCTAATGGTTGCCAGTGTTCGAACAACGTCATAGTCGAACAAGGGTTCAAATGCTTCACCACGTTTATGCAACTTGAGCTTTTGGTCATACTCAATGTTGCTTGGTGCAAGCTCTCGGTACATTGTGAAGTCTTTCGTTGCTTGTGCAGCGGCTATGCTGAAGCGATCAACTAAATCCGCCCGTACCGCTTCTCCCTTAAACAATAAGGTGAAGTCGATGTGGGCAATGCGATCCCTGGTTGCTTGTGGCAACTGCGCTATCTGCGAAAGCCTATCTGGCTTTCCTTTCGCACTTTCTTTAGCGAGTGAACTCGCTGCTACCGTTTGTTTCAGACCATCATTTGTCATGCGTCTTGTTTATCCAATTCAACCAGTTTCTTAAAACTCTGTTTATAAAATACGGACCGACATCGCGTAATCACATTGAAAAGCGTCACTCAATCCTGCTCTTTATCCGCAATGACTAATCAATCTCTACCGGTTGAAGCTGGACAGATGGCCATAAAACACTGAATAGGCTTCAACCTAATTAATTTTATTAGGTGTCATCCTATCACAAAATATTTTGTAGGGAAGACTAAGCGGCAACTTTTTGATCTGGATTGCAATTACCGCTCAGGTATGGGCATGAAGACCTTGTTTCGTGTCATTGGTGATAGCAGCTATCAATGCGCCACCTGAACCAGTGGCACCACGATGTTACTGCTTTGAGACTTCCCTTTTTCCGAGTCTGTGGACATCAGAGCTCGTTGCTCACTCTCCCGAATGCGCCTAGCAACTTCTGCCTGGGCTGGTAGCAATGGCAGCATCCCTTCAGCAATCGCGTCTGGGGCAGACTCTTGGCCACAGGACATCAAGTGCTTCCATGGATCTTTAAGAAAGTGCTCGAACGTGATGCCAAATTCAATGATGCGGGCAGAGACGAAGATTTCGCCCCAGTATTCAATGTAGGTGTCTTGGTACATGGAAAGATTCCTCTTGTTGGTTATATACCCTGCCTACTTGCAGCCGCAGCGGTGTTACCTGCATTCGCTCACCCCAATCACATAGAAGATCTATGCTCATGGGGACTCGCTCACTTGCCGCCTAGCTGCAACACCAAGTAGTTTGGGTATAACGTAAGTTCACTTTCCATTTTCCAGAGGTTTTCAAATATGCAAGGCTTACCTTGTGAAGAGCTACAAAGCTTTAAATCGATTGCGGGCATCTTTGTATTCATAGTGGGCATGCTCTGAGCCACGATGATACAAATCATCCAGGTAAGTTTGTTCCTGCGGCAACTCGTCTTCGCTGATTTCGCGCCACCAATGTTTGTTGGCACCTTTAACACCGTCATGCCAGCGGTAACCACGCTCTTTTAAATAGTCCTTTACGTCAAACGGCGCACCAAACGCACGAACTAACACAGTTCGCCTGTCTGCCTCAGACAACAAGTTTGCAACGGACTCAGGCAACAAATGAAACAACCAGGCCATCGCCAAACAATCAGTTGCAGCTCTGTGTCCTTCATAGAACCAACCTAAGCGAAGCAGTAGGTACTCAAGCTTTCGACTTTCAAAACCCAATGCTTTCCAATCTATGCCATTGGCTGAACAGGCCCAAGATAGATGGCCTAATGCGGCAAACCGCTTTTCAAAGAAAGGACGATCAAACTGTGCATTGTGTGCAACCACCAGCGGATCATCGGATAACCAACCCGCTACCAGTGAATCATCAATGTGCTGGCCTTGCACCATCTCATCGGTAATACCGGTTAACTCGGTAATCAGCTCAGGGATAGGCTTGCCGGGATCTTCATACAGGCTGATCACATCAACAATCGACACAATCCGCTTAGCCGAGGGGCTGTAAAGCACCTTAACCATTCCAAGCTCAATAATGGACTCATCATCGGCAGACAGTCCGGTTGTCTCTGTATCGAGCAGCACCATCGGCTGTTCATCACCGACCATAGGAGAAAGTTCAAGTGGCCAGGACTGCGGCTCACGCGTTAATGGAATACGCTCCAGCAATCTAAAATCTTCTGGTCTTTCTGGGATATCCGCGAGGCGCTCTATCGGAAATGGCGCAGGGGCTCTTGTCATTGATGGTTCCTCTTCAATTCTATTGTTCGCTTTGGGTTATTTCACTGTGTCACAGGTTGTACAAAATGCACCTTGGATACCTCAGCGTTTTTTTAATCTTTCTACTGGGTGAACCCATGTATGAAGGCTTTGACTAAGCCTTTCAGAAAGCCTTAGCTAAACCGTTTAGGTAACCCTTACCGATACCCTTTACGTATGGCTTAGCCAACCCCTTTTCAAACGGTTGCAAAAGGCTTGAACTGAGTTCGACTGAGCATTTTAATGGTGCTCCTAACTTCGCTTTAAGTCAGTAAATTCAATACGAAGCAGAATTTTACTAACTGTTTTTAAACCCTTTGCAAAGGGTTCAACAAGCCTTGTCTGACGGTTACTTGACCCATGCGTTAACCAGTAGCAGTAACAGGATCAGTAACAGAAACAAGAGCAGTAGGCAGAAGCAGTATTGTCCAAGCCTTGCAGGCTTTGACGAGGGCGAGCAATCCCCACATCAAGCTTTTCAACACAAAAAAATAAATCACCGACAACACAGCGTCTTACTCGAACAACTACAGTTTTACCTACAATTTTACTTGTAGAAATCAGCATAGCATTAGATACTGTATAAACAAACAGTATTAATTATGATTTTTCGAGGTTCGTCATGAGTGTCTCGCTGATAGGCCGTAGCGGCGCACTTGCCTTCATCAAAGCCAAGCGCCTTCGTATTCCATTGTTCATGGAACGTGTTTCTGCTGGTTTTCCCTCCCCAGCGCAGGATTATGTTGAGCAAACGCTCGACCTCAACGAGCTGTGCATCAAGCGACCGGCTGCAACGTTCTTTGTACGTGTTGAAGGTGATTCAATGATTGATGCCGGAATTCACCCAGATGATATTTTGGTGGTTGATCGCTCTGTCCAAGCCGAACACGGTGACATTGTCATCGCGGGAATCCATGGAGAACTCACGGTAAAGGAGCTTCAAATGAGGCCGTGCGTCATGCTGATCCCAAGAAACCAGGCGTATGAGCCCATTCATATTCCTGAAGGGACAGAGTTAGAGATATTTGGCGTGGTTACCAATGTGGTGCGAAACATGCGCCGCAAGTCGTGACTATCCCATGCCAGTATTTGCCTTGGTGGACTGCAACAACTTTTACGCCAGTTGTGAGAAGCTGTTTCGTCCTGATTTAAAAGATACGCCGGTTGTGGTGCTGTCCAATAACGACGGCTGCGTGGTTGCACGGTCACGTGAAGCTAAGTTACTCGGTATTAAAATGGGCGTACCCGTCTTTCAGATCAAATCTGAAATGCAGCGCCATGGCATTTTGGCATTCTCGTCCAATTACGCGCTGTACGCAGATTTGAGCAGTCGAGTGATGCGCACTTTGGAAGAGATGGCACCACGAGTAGAGGTTTACTCCATTGACGAAGCGTTTTTGGACTTAACCGGTATTGAGTCTGCCCTATCCCTTGTCGAGTTCGGACAACAAGTGCGAGAGCGGATAGGTCACTGGATTGGGATCACCGTCTGTGTAGGCATTGCACCGACTAAAACACTCGCCAAACTGGCAAACCATGCCGCCAAAAAGTATCCAGCCACTCAGGGGGTTGTAGATCTAACCAATCCAGATCGGCAGCGTCGATTGCTCGCATTAGTCCCAGTTGATGATGTTTGGGGCGTTGGTAGACGGCTTTCTAAGCGTTTAAATGATTTGGGCATCACCACAGCCTTAGACCTCGCCAATGCCTCTCCTAGAGCCATCAGAGAGCAGTTTTCGGTGGTTTTAGAGAGAACCGTCAGAGAGCTCAATGGTGAGTCGTGCATTGAACTTGAAGAGATCCCGCCAACTAAGAAACAAATCGTCTGTAGCCGTTCATTTGGCGTAAAAGTAACGCAATTCGAATTGTTACGTGAAGCCGTATGTGAATACGCAACCCGCGCCACTGAAAAGCTTCGCAAAGAACAGCAGCAAGCCAAAGTGCTGACCGTGTTTATACGTACCAGCCCCTTTAAGGACAACGAGCCGCAGTACAGCAACTCTGCATCGGGTGAGTTGCTGATCCCCAGTTGCGATACGCGGGATTTTATCGAGCTGGCCAATCACTTACTCAAGCGGATTTGGAAGGATGGTTTTCGTTATGCCAAAGCGGGCGTCATGCTGTCTGACTTTTACGATCCCGGCATGTTTCAACCAGGACTATTCGATGACATATCGACCCGCTCTAATAGCCAGCAGTTAATGTCTGTATTGGACACCATTAATCAAAGCGGTGCCGGAAAGGTTTTCTTTGCTGGACAAGGTACGAAGAAAGATTGGTCGATGAAGCGAGAGCATTTGTCTCCCGCCTATACAACACGCTGGGACCAGTTGCCGCGAGTGCGGTAATGCTCCCTTCATTTGCTGTTTGAGTTTTCGATAATGTGGAGCGTACGCTGAGGGAACGGAATAGTCAGACCAGCTGCTTCAATGGCTTCTTTTACCTGCTTATTCAAATCCCAATAAGCTGACCAATAGTTTTCATTGGTTGCCCATGCTCTCAACTGAATGTTTACTGCACTGTCGGCCATGGACGCAACCATTACCTGAGGCGGTGGTTCCGACATCAATCTTGATTCATTTTCTGCAACACCTTGCAATATTTTAAACGCGTCATCTATGGAGTCTGAATAGGAAATTCCCACAACAATATCCATCCGGCGTTTACCATTACGGGTGAAGTTTTTAATATTATTTCCCCACAAGACGCTATTCGGTGAGGCAATATACAAACCATCGATGGTTTCAAGCACTGTAGTGAATAAGTTTATCTCTTTAACTGTCCCTTGAGTTGAACCAAACTCAATAAAATCACCAGATTTAAACGGTCGAAGTATCAATAGCATGATTCCAGCCGCGATGTTGCTAAGCGTATCCTTAAGCGCAAGACCAACTGCTAGCCCTGCGGCACCAACTAGAGCGATAAGACTCGCGGTATTTACCCCAAAGATGTCTAAAATAAATACACCACCAATGACATAAACCGCGTAACTGGCTACGGTTGAAAATATTGGTATCAGGGTCGCGTCAACTTTATTCAACTTAGAGTTAGTGTCTTGAATCGCTTTGCGCACTGCTTTTGCAATAAGTGAGCTGGCCACCCAAATAACAATAGCCAAGATTAAATTATAACCAAGCGCTACTATTGCCTCTGAATGATTTTGCCAAAATTGAATAAGTGAATCTTTCATATCTCTCTCTTTCATTGTGCGCATGTGAGTTGAGTCCAATGCACATTTAATACTTTTTGATGTCGTGATCAAATCACAGAAGAAACTAGCCAAGTGTTGTAAGCACAAAATGCGATTAGCAGACCTGCGCCTTCCAATCTGTTAATCCGTCCAGCGCCACGAAATCCATAGGCCATAAATAGCAAGGCGATTGTCAAACCCATCATAACTAACCAGTCGCGAGACATAACCTCGGAAGACATACCTGTAATCGGCGATATAACGCCCGCGATACCAACGACAGCGAGTAAGTTAAACATGTTAGAACCCACTACATTGCCAATAGCGATATCATGCTCACCTTTTCTAACTGCAATAATGGATGCTGCTAATTCAGGGAGTGACGTGCCCAAAGCAACAATCGTTAAGCCGATAATTAAATCACTAACACCCAGTGCCTCTGCGATACTCACTGCTCCCCAAACGAGTACTCGTGAACTCACTATCAGAAGAATCAAGCCAATCACCAGCCAAAAAATAGCTTTTTTGATAGGCATCTCGTGCTCAACCAGTTCTTGATCCATTTCACTTTCTAATTTATCCCCTTTACCTCTCATAGCAGAGTAAATACTCCAGCCAATTAAGGTAAAGAACCCCACCAGAAGAAGAACAGACTCAAAACGTGTTAGCGAGCCATCCCAAAGGAAATAACCGAGCGCAGAACTAATAAGCAATAATAAAGGGATCTCTTTTCTGACTATTTTTGATTGCACCAATATTGGGGTAATAATGGCTGTTAACCCTAGAATTAAACCTGTATTGACGATATTCGAGCCGAGCGCATTACCGAGGGCTAAATCTGGATTGCCATCAATGGCCGCCATTGCAGAAACAACCATTTCAGGTGCAGACGTACCGAAACCAACAATGACCATTCCAATTAGCAATGACGGCATGCCAGCATGTTTAGCAGTAGCAGCAGCACCTTCAACGAAACGGTCAGCACTCCAAACCAATAGAATGAAACCACCTAAAATGGCTAAAGAAGCAACTAACATTAGACGACACTCCCATTTGTAAAATGGTTTTTGTTATCAAAGGAGATGCAGTTTGGAAGTTGTTTAATGGCTTTACTGAATGAAAATTTACGAGTATTTCCACTGGCATAAGACGCCAATCGGTTGATCGTAATAACGATGGTTAGCTGTGACATGAGTATTTCCTTGGGGTGGTTTAGACAAAGGCAAACGAGACTCTCCACCCCGAGAGCGCCATTTGCCTTAAGTCTTGTCAATCCAAGTATGGACATAACCGCCACGAACTGCTGTTCGGAGACTGTTGACGGTTATCACAGTAAAAACTGAGAGACTACTCCCCTAAGGTTAGAACTGAATGATATAACCATTTATAGCTATTTACAACTTAGCAATAAGCGTTCACTCTGCGACGCAGCATGTTGAGCTTATCAACCTGGCGTCGAACATCACTGAAGAATTCTTCTTTCTCCATGGCCAGCGCTAACTCCCATTCTTTGGCTAGACCTTGGCAGTCCAAAAATGAGTATCTCAGCTTCGTCTTTGAGATACGCAGACCCTTGCTAAAGACAACGCGCTTGCCTCGTTGACCGTGAAAACTGTTGATGTACCACTCAATGCCAAAGCCATACTTAAAGTCTCTGATACGGACACCAAGCAGCCCCCAATCTTTAAATGGCTCATTTTCACGAACCTTGTAATGGGTAACCCAAAAGTCATCAACTTCAGCTCGTGCCAGTGCTTTTAGCCTGTCCGTTTCTTGCTGAAGTAAATCTGATACCTCTGCTTTCCATTGTTCATTGACGATTTCTACCAAACCAATTTCCCCATCCAATTAACCCCAAAAGCCAAAACCACTATCCGTTTGGCTTTTGGATCGAAACGCCAAACGTAAAACTGCCGTAACAATCACTGTTTGGCGTCTCGATATAAATCAACTCGCGCAATCCCATACCTGACAAGGGATACAAGCCGATTTCACTTAAAAACACCTAAAAAGACGTATCGCCATGAAGATACAAACCGTTTGGCAAGTTCAGGCCAGAATGCAAACGACGTTTGGCGTCTCGATTTTTTGGGCTAGGTAACCAGCCGCCAAACAGAGCCTATTCTCATACTTTTGCGAAAATGCAATAGGCAGATAGATGAAAGGATTTGTCACCTTTCTGCCCACCGCCAGTGCACCGAATCCTGATAATGACATTTGAGTGAACCGCCAGAGCACTTGGAAATGCCCAAGCGTGAACAGCGCAGTTGATTGAAAACCGTTAGAGCACTTTGAGTGCACAGGAGATAAGTATGTTTGTACTAGGCGTAGATATCGGTTACTCGAACCTGAAGCTGGCTATTGGCCAATCAGGCAGTGAACCGAAAACCATTATTCTGCCTGCGGGTGCCGGTCCTGCGGATCGTATGCCGGAGCGTATCGGTGGAGGCGATGATGAAACTTGTTTGTATGTCTCTGTCGATAATGAGCGTTGGGCCGCTGGTGTGCCTGCTGGACGCCTTCAAGGCTGGGAACGAGAGCTTCACCCGGAATATCCCACCACAAAAACCTATAAAGCGCTTTTTCATGCCGCCTTGTTAATGGCTGAAACAGAATCCATCGATTTGGTTGTCACTGGATTACCGGTTTCCCAGTTTCATGAACCACAACGTAAGTCTGACCTTGTACAGCGCTTAAAAGGTGTCCATCAAGTGACGCCAAAGCGCAGCATCACCGTTCATGACGTCAAAGTGCTGCCGCAGCCTGCCGGTGCCTATATGGATCTGGTTCAAACAGGTGGTGATTTGGGCTTGATTGAAGAAGGTCGCGTCGTCGTCATCGATCCCGGCTTCTTTTCTGTTGACTGGGTTGCCCTTGAGGCCGGAGAAATTCGCTACAGCTCATCAGGAACAAGTCTTCAGGCAATGTCCGTGCTACTGGAAACGATTGATAAGCTGATTTCGGAAGATCACGGTGCCAAAGTCGGAATGGATCGACTTGAAAAAGCCATGAGAACCGGCGACTTGCAGGTGCTGCTATTTGGTGAAAAAGTCGATATTTCACCTTATCTGAATGCCGCCATGAAAAAGGTAGCGCCTGTTGCTCTTACAGCCATGCGCCAATCTATGCGTGACGAAAGCATTAATGCGGACTTGGTATTGATCGCCGGAGGTGGAGCTTTGGCTTATAAGGAAGCGGCCAAGGAGATTTTTTCACGAAGCAAGATCATCGTGCCGGAACAGTCTGTTTTGGCGAACGTCCGAGGCTTCTGGTTTTATGGGGCCTGATCATGAGAGTTGTCGTCAACATTCCCCCAGGGAGCCACCCTGAACTGCTCAAAGAATTAGAAAAGACGCCGCCACGGGAACGCGCTGAGCGTCTGCGGATGCTGGCCACCTTTGGGTTAATTCACATGAGCCAACCCAATCTATCCACGACATCTGTACCGGTGGATGGCCTTGCACCAGATGGTGAAGTTACTTCTATGAGTACAGCGCCAGAACCCAAAGCAGAAACACGTAAACAATCATTAAAATCAAAACTAGGGCTGGGCTTATAACATGGCGTTATCAGTTAGCTGGCTCGATGCCAGGTTAAATAAAGAAGCAAAAGAAACCGTAGTAAAAGCCGACCGAGATGGGCTAAGTGCTCGGGTATCGCCCAAGGGCAAAATTGTTTTTCAGTTTCGTTATCGGTTCGATGGCAAGCAACAGCGGGTAGACATAGGTACTTACCCCCTTATGAAGCTTGCTGAAGCCAGGAATGAGCTGGATAGGTTAAGGGCAGTACTTGATCAAGGCCGAAACCCCAAGCTCTACCTACAGCAGGAACGGGCTAAGTATTCTGCTAATCAAAGCTTCGAATCGATTTTTCGAGACTGGATAGACTCTGCCGGTAAGCAAGGGCTAAAGGAGAAAACGTGGCACTACCAAAAACGCAGCAGTGAAATATATTTGCTGCCCCGACTTGGCAAGTACCCATTAACTGACATCAATGAATTGTCCTTGCGAAACTGTCTTCGTGAGGTTTCGGAGTCGTCCCCTTCAAACACAGAACGTCTGGTGTCTGTGCTGCACAAGTTTTATGACTGGCTGATTGATGAACAAATTTTGGAAATTAACGCTGCCGCTGGGATCACAGCAAAAAAGGTTGGCGGTAAAAAAGGAAAACGAACTCGGGTGCTAAATGACAACGAGATCAGGATACTTTGGCGCTATTTGCACGAGTCAAAAATCACTGAGAAGAATCGCATCTACATAAAACTGCTTCTGCTATTGGGCGGTCGCAAGGGCGAACTCATTCAAGCTGAAAAGCATCACTTTGACTTGCAATCTGCAATGTGGACAGTGCCCATAGAGATCCGCAAACAAGGTGAGAAAATTGGAGCGCCGATCATGCGGCCATTGATTAGGCCTGCTATCGAGCTGATTGAACTGGCGATGCAGATGAGCAAATCAACTTACTTGTTTCCCGCGAACGGACAAGAAGAGCTTGCCACAAATGGCTTTGATACCACTATTCCTAACAATGTGAAAATCTGGGCTCGCAGATCGCTCGGTATTGAGATGGAACACTGGTCTATGCATGATCTTCGCAGAACGATGCGAACGCGAATGTCTGCCATCACGACGCAAGAAGTTGCCGAGTTGATGATTGGCCACAGCAAAAAAGGGTTGGATGCTATCTACAACCAATATCAGTACCTGGATGAAATGCGTCATGCTTACGACGTTTGGTATCAACAGCTAGAGACCATCATCGAGCCGACAGGCTTTCCATTCAACTGGCGTTTCGGACAATAAAATAAAAGAAAGAGGCTCAGTCCTCTTTCTTCTCATACTCTTCTAGGTCTTCAATGTGCCACAGCTTGTTTCGTGTATTTCGGTTGATACGAGGTTGCGGCAAGCTGCCATCTTTTATTCTTCGCCAAAGCGTCGTATAGCTAATGTGGTAACGAGCCATCACTTCGTAAGACGTTAGAAAAGGGGTTACTTGGTGAGCTACTGCTGTCATCTGCATTCTCCTGAAAATCAATGTAAAGCTATCATCGCCTGATTCATCACTTGTTGATGGTCAGAAAGATGCATGATTTGTACAGAAGATCAGCCTTATCAAAACACAAATGTTGCTATTAGGTACTTTTCAGCTCAAACCTATGAATAACAAGGGCTACAAGGCGGTTTGTGTCATGAATAGTAATCAACACGCCTAACGAGAAAAATTTGTATACACTGTTTGTACACTCGCAACGATGACACACCAAAAACCACAATGACGAACCCTTTAAATTCATAAGCTTATAAACAAAAAACTAGAGATGATCGCATTTATTCCGCTTTTGTAATGTCGAAACCAAAGTGCCAAAAGCAGGAGGTACTTTCTTCATCAAAACCAGTAACAGCAAGGCCTACAGCCAGATTTGTGTCATGGAAATTTCGCCAAAGGCCTCTAAAACGGAATTTGTACTCAAGTTTGTACACACTTTCCGAGGTTACGCTTGAACATCATTGAAAAGCAAAGAAACGAGAAAAAGACAAAAAGCCTTTAAATTCAGTACGTAGAGATGTGATTGTGGTGTGCAATGAAAGGTGGTTTTAAGCGTTGAAAGGCTGGGCGGCATCAGGGTGCGATATGATCGCGAAGGTACGACGTTTATCCACCTCTACTTTATTGCCTGACATATTAACCTATGCACTAGTATCGCTAAAAAGGCGCAAATTATAGCGCCTCAGTTCTCACTTGGCTAGGCAAAGCCCGAGATGAGCCCAGGCTGAAGAGGTTATTTTGTGTCTTCGAGCAAACCCTTAACTTTTGCTAGCTCAATTCGGGCATATCTGTGTTCAACAAAATCATAGATATTAGTCGCGAGTGTAAGCCGTAAGTAATTTGCTGCATCTTGATATTGCTTTTGCTCTATCGCCATTTTTGCAAGATAAAAATACGCTTCACATAAACGCTCTGCATATTCTTTTGGATGAGTCAAACCTTCTTTGGCTGCATTAAACACATCATCACGGCGCTTGTGTCCTAAATAATAATCGACAATAACTGTTGACCATACTCCGTTATCAAGATTCTTACGATTTTCTAATAACCGCTGTTTGGCTTGTTCGTGATTATCTTTGGACTCTATCAAATATAACCACAATGCACGATAACCGTCTTTATTATCACCAGCATAAAAGGCTTGCATATCTTTAATGGCAAGCGCATTTCGATCGCCATAGTAAAGTGCTATCCCACGGTTTAGATAGGCATAATCGTAATTAGGAGCAAGTTCCAATACGCCATCGAAAGCTTCATAGGCGCTGTCATACTCGCCCTCTTGGGTATAATAAATACCAAGAAAATTATAAGCGTCAGCAAGATCTGGCTGCAGTTTAAGTGCTTGCATAAAATCGATACGCGCCAATAGCCTTAAACCTACACTGTCGTATATTACGCCGCGATCATAATGAAATCTGGCTCTCTGTTCATTTGTCAGTTCGACGGCAGATAAAATCTCATTAAGCTTAGCGAGTGTGACCTCGACTTTATAGTCAGGCATCACAGGCGCTACGACTAACTTGCCTTCAAGATCATTGTGGTTATCTAAAGGGGACTGAGTGGTCGTCGCACATCCAGCCAACATCAGGCTGGCACCCGCCAGCACAGCAACAACAGCGGTTCTAATTTTAAGACTCATCCATTTCTACCTTTTTAGATTCCCAACACATGCAGAAGAGTATTCATCATAGCAATCCCACCAGAGGACTTCTATTAACGAATAGCATTAATCACAATTATATTAAATTCGACCCAAGAAAAAGGAGATCAATTGATCTCCTTTCTATGCAATCACTTAAAAGCACATGGAATATTGAGCCTATGACTCAGTTATTCTGCTGCAGCTTCTTTCGTTTGTGCTTCTTTGATTGACAAGCGTACACGACCTTGACGATCCACTTCCATTACCTTAACAGCAACTTCTTGGTTAAGTTCAAGGTGATCAGACACGTTAGCCACACGTTCATCACTGATTTGTGAAATGTGTACTAAACCATCTTTGCCCGGCAGAATGTTCACGAATGCACCGAAATCAACGATACGGATCACTTTACCATTATAGATACGGCCCACTTCGACTTCTGAAGTGATTTCTTCAATACGGCGGATAGCTTCTTTGGTCGCTTCACCATTTGAAGAGGCAATTCTTACCGTACCATCATCTTCCAGCTCAATCGTAGTGCCAGTTTCTTCGGTCAGAGCACGAATAACTGCGCCACCTTTACCGATAACATCACGGATTTTCTCTGGGTTAATTTTGATTGTAGTGATACGTGGAGCATGATCAGAAATATCATCACGGTGCGAACCAATCGCTTGATCCATCACATTTAGAATATGCACACGTGCGCCATAGGCTTGTTGTAGTGCAATTTCCATAATTTCTTTGGTGATACCTTCGATCTTGATATCCATTTGCAGTGCAGTAATACCACCACGGGTACCCGCCACTTTAAAGTCCATATCACCTAAATGATCTTCATCACCTAAGATGTCTGAAAGTACGACAAAATCATCGCCTTCTTTTACAAGACCCATAGCAATACCTGCTACAGAAGTCTTGATAGGTACACCCGCATCCATCAGCGCAAGGGAAGTACCACAGACAGACGCCATAGAACTTGAACCATTAGATTCAGTAATTTCAGATACAACGCGCACGCTGTATGGAAATTCTTCTGCCGATGGCATCACAGCGTTAATACCACGCCATGCTAACTTTCCATGACCGATTTCGCGGCGCTTAGGTGAACCCACCATGCCGGTTTCACCAACAGAGTAAGGAGGGAAGTTATAGTGCAACATAAAACGATTAGTGCGCTCACCCATGATGCTATCGATCTTCTGTGCATCACGTTCAGTACCTAAAGTACAAGTTACTAAGGCTTGGGTTTCGCCGCGAGTGAACAAGGCGCTACCGTGAGTACGTGGCAATACGCCCGCTAATACACTTAACGCACGGATCATATCGGGTTCACGACCATCGATACGCGGCTCGCCACGAATAATACGACCACGAACGACTTTCTTCTCTAAGCTGCCCAGTAAATTGTCTACTTCACGTAAATCAATATTTGGATTGCTTGCTAATAACGCTTCTTTCGTTGCAGCTTTAACTACAGCAACTTGAGCATAACGATCTTGCTTAACTTGGATTTTATACGCATCCCCTAAACCCGCTTCAGCCAACTCTTTAATTTGAGCAACAAGCGTTTCATCTTGCACTGGCGCAGTCCAATCCCACATTGGTTTACCCGCTTCAGCTTTAAACTCAGCAATCGCGTTAATAACCACTTGTTGTTGATCGTGACCATAAACAACAGAACCTAACATCACTTCTTCTGGTAATGCTTGGGCTTCTGATTCCACCATTAACACGGCACTTGCTGTACCAGCAACCACTAAATTCAATTGGCTCGTTTCAATTTGAGCCACTGTTGGGTTCAATACATATTCACCATTGATATAACCGACACGAGCAGCGCCCAAAGGACCGCTAAACGGAATACCAGAAATGGCCAATGCAGCAGAAGTACCAATCATAGAGATGATATCTGGCTCAATTTGTGGGTCGACAGATACAACTGTGATGATAACTTGAACTTCGTTTTTGAAACCATTAGGGAAAAGAGGACGAATTGGGCGGTCAATAAGACGAGCAATTAATGTCTCATCTTCTGAAGGACGCCCCTCACGCTTAAAGAAACCGCCAGGAATTTTACCTGCTGCGTAGGTTTTTTCTTGATAGTTAACAGTCAGAGGGAAAAAATCACGACCGGCTTCGGCTTCTTTTTTACCAACAACAGTGACTAACACTGTTGTGTCACCCATACTTGCTAACACAGCAGCATCAGCTTGACGCGCTATAACGCCTGTTTCCAGGGTGACTGTATGTTGACCATACTCAAAACTCTTTACAATTGGATTCACGTGACCCATTCCTTAATTAATGACCTTGAATTACGCGCGTAAGTATACTGCAATTAAGGACAATAGATAAAGAGCAGATAATGATGACAAAGACCTATCTTTTCACTAAAGTGGACAAATTGATAAAGAGTTGTACTTCAAACTGATACGGAAAATCTACCTTATGGTGAAAAACAACAATAAAGGACAAGCTTTATGACGGGTCGCTTTAAATCCCTAACATGGAAGCAAACTAACCTCGTTGTTTTTACTGCGTTATTTTTTGCCATCGCTATTTTTATAGTTGAAATAGCCCTTGTTGTATTATCAACAAAACAGCAGCTCACCACCACTCAACAAGAATTACTTAATTCAGTTGAGCAACCCGCGGCTAATGCGGTATGGGCTCTTGATGACAACTTAGCGAGACAAACCCTAGAAGGCGCCATCAAAGTTGAGCATGTTGGCTCTGCCGTTATCGAACTTGATGATGGTTCAATGTTTGTCTCTGTCAGCAATACTAAAAGTAATAATTCTCAGACGTTTGTAACGCTGAGTAATAAACTCTTCGATGAATTAAAAGAAATATCCCGACCTTTGTACCGCCCCTTCTATTTTGAAGGAACACAAAAACAACAGCTCATCGGTACTCTGACTCTTTTCTATGATACTCAAGAGCTAACAGACACTCTCTTTTCACAACTCAAACTCGGTTTCTTCGCAACTTTGGCGCGAGCCCTCTTACTCACCCTCGTGTTATCGGTTGTATTTCATCGTTTTCTAACCCAACCCATCGCGAGGATCAGTGAAGCTATTGATAAAATTGACCCCGACTCACCGGATGAAAATCTGCTTCCAGTGTCCAATGCACACAAAGATGATGAGCTCGGTTTAGTGACGTCAAAATTTAATCAGATCCTTATTCAATTTAGTCAAACGCAATCAAAACTACGTAAGATGGCAACAAGAGATCCGCTCACAGGACTGCCAAACCGTACACTATTACTCGAAACGATTGCCGTTACTATCCAACGGTCGCGTGTACACAAACGTAGCTTTGCACTCATGTTTATCGATTTAGATCGTTTTAAAAATATTAATGACTCTCTCGGTCATGCACTCGACGATCAGTTTTTAGCTCGTATTGCACGCATTCTTGAGCGTGTTGTCGGTGATAAGGGAACGGTGTCACGCCTAGGTGGCGATGAATTTGTTATTTTAGCCGATGCCGTACATTCACCCGACCAAGCTGCCGACTTTGTCGATAAACTTCTTGTGCAACTTAATGTGCCCATTCAATTGAATGAACATGCGATTCACCCAGCGGCATCCATTGGCATTTCAATTTATCCCGAAGATGGCAATAGTGCCGAAGATCTAATCCGTCATGCCGATATCGCCATGTATAGTGCAAAAGCGGCTGGTTCAAATCAATGGGCCTTTTTTAAACAGCAAATGACAGAGCGTGCTGCGGTAAGATTGCGCACCGAGGCATCACTACATGATGCTTTAAAAAATAATGAATTTCTGCTCTATTTCCAGCCTAAACTAGACCTACAAACAGGTAAAGTCACTGGCTGTGAAGCCTTAATTCGTTGGCAAAAAGATGGGCGCTTGATTAGTCCTATGTCATTTATTCCTGTTGCAGAAGAAACTGGGATCATTATTCCTATTGGCCGCTGGGTGATAGAGCAAAGCTGTAAAACATTAAGGGAATGGCAAAAAAAGTATCACTTCGCGATCCCCATCGCTATTAATGTTGCATCACAACAATTTGCTGATGCAAGTTTAGTATCTGATATCAAACAAATGGCGTTGCGCTACCAAATTCAACCAGAGTTACTCGAAATTGAGATTACAGAAACCTCATTAATGAATGATATTGAGTTGGCCATCAATAAGCTTGAGCAACTCAAGTCGGCAGGTTTTGGTATCGCCGTTGACGATTTTGGCACAGGTTATTCTTCGCTATCCTATCTACGTCATCTCCCCATCACCATTATGAAAATCGACCGTTGTTTTGTATCCGATTTACCGGAAGACAGCGCAATTGCATCGACAATTTTGATGTTAGGTAAGCAACTTAATCTGACCATTGTGGCAGAAGGGATTGAAAATGAATTACAGTTAGACTGGCTTAAGGAAAACCAATGTCAGATAGGCCAAGGGTTTTATTTTAGTCAGCCATTACCGCAAGCAGAATTTGAAACCTTATATATCGCCAGCCAAACTGCAACAATCACAAGTATCGACAGCAGAGCATAGGCAAAACGGTATAACTTAATCTGCGCGCAATAAAAAAGGAGGCTAAGCCTCCTTTTTTACGTTAGTCGACGTGAGATTAACGACGTAGACCTAACTTTTGGATCAGTGCAGTGTAACGCTCAGCATCTGTACGCTTCAGGTAAGCAGTTAACTTACGACGCGCGCTAACCATGCGTAACAGACCACGACGTGAGTGGTGATCGTGGATGTGCTCTTTGAAGTGATCTTGCAAATGGTTGATTTGTGCAGTTAACAAGGCAACTTGAACTTCAGTTGAACCTGTATCGTTTTCGCCGCGGCCAAATTCAGCCAGGATTTTTGCTTTCGCTTCAGTACTTAGTGACATGTGTCTCTCCAAATATATAGTATGAATCTCTAGCCGATCACTAACTCAGCCAGAGGGCGCGCTATTCTACCCATAATCCAACCCTAGCGCAATAAAAAGGCGGGCGTATTTCGAATTGGCAGAATGAATTAATCTGTGACTATCGGCTCGTCATGGATCACTATGAGCCGTTTCGGCGCCAAAAGGCCATCATCATTCATTGCACCAATACCAACGAATCGATGCGCATCCCCTAAGGTGATACGCACTAATGTGTCAGCTTTTAGACCTGTCACACGTACCGCTTGGCCTTGCATCAAATAAGCCGCACTCGCTTCAGGCACATTGACCTCAGGAAAGTCAGCCACTGCCGTATCCATGGGTAATAAGAGAGGATCGAGTAATACACTCGGATCTATCTGTTGTTCATGTGCTTGGGTGACAAGTGCTTCGAGCTGTTCTAGTGTAACCATTTTGGCATAGGGATACTGTGCAACTTGAGTTCGTCGCAACATAATCACATGGGCGCCACAACCTAACATTTCACCAAGATCATCAATGATGGTGCGAATATAAGTCCCTTTAGAGCAATGAATGTCTAAGGTCAACTCATCACCTTCAAGACTGATGAAATTAAGCTCAAATACCGTAATAGGGCGAGATTCTCGCGGCACTTCTATGCCTTCACGCGCATATTTATACAGAGGCTGCCCCTGATATTTCAGCGCGGAATACATAGAAGGCACTTGCTGAGTGTCACCACGAAAGTGCTCAAGCGCACTCAGTAGTTGCGCCTCAGTAAATGTAACTGGGCGCGTCTGAACCACTTCACCATCTGAATCACTGGTATCGGTACGCTCGCCCAGTTTTGCTGTCACTAAGTAACGTTTATCAGCATCTAATAAGTGCTGGGAAAACTTAGTCGCTTCACCTAGGCACACAGGTAACATACCTGTCGCTAACGGATCGAGTGCGCCCGTATGCCCAGCTTTATTCGCATTAAAAAAGCGCTTTACCCTTTGCAAGGCAAAGTTAGAACTCATGCCAGTGGATTTATCCAGTAACACTATCCCATCGATAAAACGGCCTTTCGGACGACGAGCCATTAATCTTTACCTTTTGTATCATCTGTATCGTCGGTAGCATCCTCATCTTCATTGAGGACTTCATCTGCGCTACCAAACTGCTGTTGTTTTGCCTTGTCTTGGTTGATGACTTGGCTAACGAGGTTAGACATACGCATCCCCTCAACCAATGAACTGTCATAAACAAAACGTAGCTCAGGCATAACACGCAGCTTCATACGGCCCGCCACTAAGGTACGGATGTAAGGGGCTGCGCTGATGAGAGCGTTCAGCTTTTCTTGAACGACAGCTTTGTCTTCCTCGAAGAAAGTCACAAAGACTTTGGCATAACTGAGATCGCGTGAGACGTCTACGTCATTTACGGTAACAAAGCCAATACGAGGATCTTTCATGTCGCGTTGTAACACCTGAGCAAGTTCTTGCTGAAGTTGCTGTGCTATACGACGTGTACGACTGAATTCTTTTGCCATAATATTTGTACCATAGCTAATGTCATTAAATCGAAAGGGCGGCTAATGCCGCCCTCCTTATCGTTAAAGTGTACGTGCCACTTCGACGGTTTCGAATACTTCGATTTGGTCGCCTACGCGAACATCGTTGTAGTTCTTAACGCCAATACCACATTCCATACCATTGCGAACTTCGGCAACGTCATCTTTAAAGCGACGTAAGGATTCGAGTTCACCTTCGAAGATAACCACGTTATCACGCAGTACGCGAATAGGTGCGCTACGCTTGATGGTGCCTTCAGTCACCATACAACCGGCGATTGCACCAAGTTTCGGCGACTTGAACACATCACGTACTTCAGCCAGACCGATAATTTGTTGTTTGAATTCAGGAGACAGCATACCTGTCATCGCCGCTTTCACTTCATCAATCAAATTATAGATTACGCTGTAGTAACGTAGGTCAACACTTTCACTCTCGATAACCTTACGTGCTTGTGCATCAGCACGCACGTTAAAGCCTACCATGATCGCGTTAGACGCTGCCGCTAAGGTTGCGTCGGTTTCGGTCAGTGCACCTACACCGCGAGCGATGATGTTCACTTTCACTTCGTCGGTAGACAGACCCGTTAATGAGTCTGTAATCGCTTCGAGTGAACCTTGAACGTCCGCTTTCAGAACGATGTTCAGCTCTTTCACTTCGCCGTCAGTCATGTTCGCGAACATGTTTTCTAGCTTAGATTTTTGCTGACGCGCTAATTTAACATCACGGAACTTACCTTGACGATACAGGGCAACTTCGCGAGCTTTACGTTCGTCACGTACGACGGTTGCTTCATCACCGGCTGACGGTACGCCAGACAGACCCAGAATTTCAACAGGAATTGATGGACCCGCTTCAGTGATTGAACGACCGTTCTCGTCTTTCATTGCACGGATTTTACCGTACTCTAAACCACATAGAACGATATCACCTTGGCGCAGTGTACCTTCTTGAACCAGAATCGTTGCAACAGGGCCGCGACCTTTATCCAGTTGGGATTCAATCACCACACCCGCAGCCATACCATCACGTACCGCTTTAAGCTCTAATACTTCAGCTTGCAGCAAGATACCTTCAAGCAGATCATCAACACCTTCACCTGTCTTAGCCGATACGAAGGCGAACATGTTATCTCCGCCCCAATCTTCAGACATCACGCCGTGTTGTGACAGTTCGCTCTTAACGCGATCGATATCCGCTTCCGGCTTATCCATCTTGTTCACGGCCACGATTAATGGCACGTTACCGGCTTTAGCATGTTGAATAGCTTCGATAGTTTGTGGCATTACACCGTCATCGGCAGCCACAACCAGTACCACGATATCCGTTGCCTTGGCACCACGAGCACGCATGGCGGTAAACGCGGCGTGACCAGGAGTATCAAGGAAAGTAATCATGCCATTTTCGGTTTCAACATGGTATGCACCGATATGCTGCGTAATACCACCGGCTTCGCCAGCAGCCACTTTAGCGCGGCGAATATAGTCGAGTAACGAAGTCTTACCATGGTCAACGTGCCCCATGATAGTTACAACTGGCGCACGAGATTCTAGCTTGATGCCATCTTCGTCATCACGATCTTGCAGCACTTGGTGCTCAAGTTCATTTTCACGGATAAGCACCACTTTGTGACCCATTTCTTCGGCAACTAGCTGGGCAGTCTCTTGATCTAACACTTGGTTGATCGTAACCATTGAGCCCATTTTCATCATCTGTTTGATGATTTCAGTCGCTTTAACGGCCATTAAATGCGCCAGTTCAGAAACGGTCACTGTTTCACCAATACGCACATCACGGCTTACGGCAGCGACTGGCTTGTTAAAGCCATGGGCCATAGACTCAGGCGCAGTACTGCGGTTGCGCATATGCTTTTCACGGCCATCACGCGCATCTTTGCCACCACGTTTTTTAGCGTTGCTCTTATTACGAGCACGACGTCCACGTTTTTCTTCATCCAGATCAGAGGTATCTTCAGCGGCACGAGCCACTTTAGAGGTAGTGATGTGATGATCGCCGTTTCTTTCGGCTTCTAGACGCTGACGTTCTTCTTCTGCCCAACGCTTAGAGTTTTCTTCAGCTAACAAACGGGCCTTTTCAGCCGCTTTCGCCGCTTCTTCATCTTGCTTACGTTTAGTTGCTGCTTCTTGAGCCGCTTTAAGACGTTCAGCCTCTAGACGCGCTGCTTCTACTTCTGGTGAAGACTCTTTAGTCACTTTTACTTCTGCCGCCGCTTTGGCCTTTGCCTTGGCTTCAGCTTCTGCTTTTGCCTTAGCTTCTGCCTCAGCTTTCGCTTTGGCCGCTTGAGCCGCTTCCGCTTCGGCCTTTGCTTTTGCTAATGCTTCAGCTTCGGCTTTCGCCTCTTCTTCTGCTTTTAGCACTGTGTCATTCACATCGCGTTTAACAAAAGTACGGGTTTTACGCACTTCCACTTTAACGTCTTTAGATTGACCACCATTACCCGCCACGCTCAGGGTTGATACCGTTTTGCGTTGCAGCGTCATCTTAGTCGGTGCACTATCAGCACCGTGCTGCTTTTTCAGATAATCGAGTAACTGCTGCTTTTCGGCTTCAGATACGTTATCGGCTTGGCCTTTCTTAATTCCTGCCTGAGAGAATTGCTCTATCAGACGTTCAACACTTTTACCCACTTCCGTGGCCAATTTCTCTACGGTAGTATCTGCCATCAGTTAAATCCCCCTGTTGATCGACTTATGCTTCTTCGCCAAACCAACAGATGTTGCGGGCAGCCATGATGAGCGTACCTGCTTTTTCTTCTGTCAATTCTTCAATTTCGATCAAATCATCAATGCCTTGTTCAGCCAAGTCTTCTAGAGTCACAATACCTTTGCTTGCTAAAACATAGGCTAAGTGTCTTTCAACACCTTCAAGTGCTAACAACTCATCACTTGGCTCCACACCATCCAGTGCTTCTTCAGATGCGAGCGCTCTTGTCGAGATCGCAGCTTTTGCACGTTCACGTAAAGCTTCAACGAGATCCTCGTCGAAACCGTCTATCGCCAATAATTCAGACACAGGTACATAAGCGACCTCTTCAAGCGACGTAAAGCCCTCATTCGCTAGTACTTGTGCAAAATCTTCATCGACATCCAGTGAATTAATAAACAGACTCACCACTTTGGCACTTTCAGCCTGATGTTTCTTATTCATGTCTTCCACTGTCATTACGTTCAGTTCCCAACCCGTAAGTTGAGTTGCTAAACGTACGTTCTGGCCATTACGTCCAATGGCTTGTGCCAAACTATCAGCCTCAACCGCGATATCCATTGAATGGTTATCTTCGTCGACGATGATAGAAGCTACATCAGCTGGCGCCATGGCATTGATCACATATTGTGCTGGATTATCATCCCACAATACGATATCAACACGCTCGCCACCCAGTTCATTTGATACAGCTTGTACACGTGCGCCGCGCATGCCAACACACGCACCGATAGGATCGATACGGCGATCATTCGACTTAACCGCGATCTTAGCGCGTGCGCCTGGATCACGGGCTGCGCCCATGACTTCGATCAATTCATCAGCGATTTCAGGTACTTCAACACGGAAAAGCTCAATCAGCATTTCGGGTTTAGTACGGCTTAGGAATAATTGTGCACCGCGAGCTTCTGGACGTACTGAGTACAATAATGCACGCACACGGTCACCAGGGCGGAAAGATTCGCGTGAAATTAAATCTTCACGGAACAGCACGCCATCAGCATTATTGCCTAAATCGACCACGACACTTTCACGGGTTGCTTTTTTCACAACGCCAGTGATCAGTTCACCTTCTTTATCTCTGAACTGCTCAACCACTTGAGCACGTTCAGCTTCACGTACCTTTTGTACGATCACTTGTTTGGCGGTTTGAGTCGTAATGCGGTCAAATACAACAGACTCGATATCGTCTTCGATAAACTCACCCGGTTGAATATCCGGATTTTCATAACGAGCCGCCTCAAGCGTAATCTCGCGAAATGGGTTTTCTAAGGCTTCACCGTGATCATCAACGACCATCCAACGGCGGAATGTCTCATAGCCACCCGTTTTGCGGTCAATCGCAACGCGGACATCAATATCGCCATCGTATTTTTTCTTGGTTGCAGTAGCCAGAGCGATCTCTAGCGCTTCAAAAATTTTCTCGCGTGGAACGGCCTTTTCATTTGAAACCGCTTCAGCGACTAGCAGGATCTCTTTATTCATCTCGTCTTGCCTCGTTCACCTTGAAACTATCAAAACTTAGCGATTACGTTGCCTTTACGGATATTATCCAGGGCGACAACTAGCTCTTTACCATTCACATTCAGTGAGAGCATTTGCCCTTCGACCTTTGTAATGGCGCCTTTTAAATTACGACTGCCCGCGACGGGCATAGTCAGTTGAACTTTTACATCTTCCCCTACATAGGCTGCATACTGCTCGGCAGTAAACAACGG
This sequence comes from Shewanella sp. JNE2, assembly GCF_023159115.1. Classification (NCBI taxonomy): domain Bacteria; kingdom Pseudomonadati; phylum Pseudomonadota; class Gammaproteobacteria; order Alteromonadales; family Shewanellaceae; genus Shewanella; species Shewanella sp. JNE2. The sequence continues at coordinate 3,429,990 of NZ_CP096169.1, forward strand.
CCTATCCACACCAGGTGAAGAAACCTCTAGGGTATATTCGGTCGAAATAGGGTCTTCAACATCGAGTACAGCACTGACTTGGCGGCTGGTATTAGCACAATCTTCGATATTGATACCATTTTCACCGTCGATGAACACGCGCAGTATTGAATGTTTACCCGCTTGAACATATTCAATGCCCCAGAGTTGAAAGCCTAATGCTTCCACAGGCACTTTGAGCATTTCTGCCAGTCTGGATTCTAATGTTGCCAAAATTGACCCCCGGAAAAAACAAAAAAGGGCTAAATAGCCCTAGTAAAACGTCGTAAAGAATATATACGACAAATTTAAAAGTCCTAGATAACAAAAAACCCCGTAATCACGAGGTTTTTAGTGTCAAGAACCTGTAAACCATAACGAATTCAAACACTATTCGTTACTAGGAGCTGGTTGCGGGGGCCGGATTTGAACCGACGACCTTCGGGTTATGAGCCCGACGAGCTACCATGCTGCTCCACCCCGCGTCAACTGTGTGCAAGTATATTGACTATCGTCTTTTCTTGCAATAACTAAGACTGAACTTACATCGTCAATCTTAATTATATTTGGTGCCGAGAGCGGGACTTGAACCCGCACGACCGTTAGGCCACAGCCACCTCAAGGCTGCGCGTCTACCAATTTCGCCACCTCGGCGACACCTTTTACTAGTCAGGAATTTTTGTTTCTGACTTTTCAGTTCCATCTTGAACAGGTTGAGTGACCTGTTCAGTATCTGAACCTAAATTTTTCCATGAATCTTCATTTTTTGCGTGGTTTGCACTTAAGTTACCGATAATCAGACTTAAGGTAAAAAACGCAATGGCAAGAATCGCCGTAGTGCGTGTCAGAAAATTACCTGAACCGCTTGAACCAAACAGAGTACCTGATGCACCGGCGCCAAACGAGGCCCCCATGTCAGCTCCCTTACCTTGTTGAATTAAAACTAGGCCAATTAACCCTAATGCAACCAACAAGTAAATAACTAGTAGAACTTCATACATATTATGCGCTCATCGCTATGGTACACAGACTTAAAAACTCGCTAGAGTTTAAGCTAGCACCGCCAATCAGTCCACCATCAACATCAGGTTGGGCAAATAAATCTGCAGCATTACTCGGTGTCACACTACCACCGTAGAGAATCCTGATATTTTCTCCAATAAATGGAGATACCTCAGAGAGACGTTTTCGAATAAACGCATGAACTTCTTGAGCCTGCTCTGGTGTAGCGCTTTTACCTGTCCCTACTGCCCATAATGGCTCGTAGGCGATAATGGCGTTATCAAAAGCCATAGTGCCATTTTTCTGGATCACTATATCCAACTCTTCCGCAATCACCTCGAAGGTACGTCTTGCTTCACGCGCTGGACCTGACTCTCCCACACACAATATTGGGGTTAAGCCGTGCTTTTGTGCAGCGGCGAATTTCTCCGCTACAATATTACTCGTCTCTCCGTACATACGGCGACGTTCTGAATGCCCGATAATCACATATCGACATCCTGAATCTTTTAGCATCTGACCTGAAACTTCTCCGGTATAAGCGCCAAAGTCGTGTTGACTTAGGTTTTGTGCGCCCATCCTAACAAGTGAACCGTCTAACGCTTCCTTGTTTGCTTCTAGCAGTTGCCTAACGCTCTCTAGATAGATAGAAGGCGGGCATAAAACCACTTCAGCTGAATCATTTTGGAGCTTAGAGGCAAATTTTTTGAACAACTCTTGTGCTAATGCCGCACTGCCGTTCATCTTCCAATTGCCAGCTACCATAGGACGTCTGAGTGCCATCACTGTCTCCTCTGAAAGCGGCGTGAATAATAGCGAACCACTTATTAAGTTACAATAGCTAAATTCGATTTTTTTCAGTTACCTGGTCGGGATGCTTACTTTTTACACGACCAAGCTATTTTCTGTTCATTTGTGCAGCTAACACCTTCATTTTAAATTGGTATCAGCCGCACTCATTACAAAATAGGAAAATATCAGCTTGCCGATTTTACCGCATCCGCAATCAAATTTGCGTGCGCCAATACTGCACTATGATCATCACCTTCCACCATGACACGGATCAAAGGTTCAGTGCCTGACTTACGTAATAGTACACGACCACGTACGCCCAATTGAGATTCAACCTGTGCCTGCGCCGCTTTAACTTTATCAGACTTTAGGGGATCGTGTTCGCCTTCAAAGCGCACATTGACTAACACTTGGGGTAGCATTTCCATCGCAGAGGTCAATTCTTCTAGCGTGGCATTCTGACGACGCATGGCCGCTAACACTAAAATCCCCGCAATAATACCGTCACCCGTCGTACCATGGTCAAGGTTAAGAATATGCCCTGAGTTTTCACCACCGATGCGCCAGTCAAGTTCTTTAAGTAGTTCCATCACATAACGGTCGCCCACTTTCGAACGCGCAAAGGGGATATCTAATGCTTGCAAGGCGAGATCGAGCCCAAGGTTTGACATTAACGTACCAACAACACCACCGCGTAATACGCCACGGGATTTCGCATCACAGGCTAGAATATATAAAATTTGATCGCCGTCGATGACTTCGCCTTTGCTGTTGACCATCATAATACGATCACCGTCACCGTCGAGTGCGATACCTAAATCGGCACTTTCGGCCAAAACGGTTTCACAAATCTTGCCCATGGACGTTGCGCCCACTTTATCGTTGATGTTCATCCCGTTGGGTTTATCACCAATGGCAATCACCTCGGCGCCTAGCTCACGAAACACAGCTGGCGCTATGTGATAAGTTGCACCATGGGCACAATCGACCACAATTTTTAGCCCAGTTAACGTGTGTTCTGCAGGAAAATTACCTTTGCAATACTCAATATAACGGCCACGGGCATCTTCAATACGCGATACCTTCCCCAATAGATGCGACTCAACACAAACGAGGGGCTTTTCAAGCTCGGCTTCAATTTCTAGCTCTAGGTTATCGTCTAACTTACTGCCGTCGGTGGAGAAAAACTTAATACCGTTATCGTAATACGGATTGTGTGACGCGCTGATCACCACCCCAGCTTCGGCGCGAAACGTACGCGTCAAATAGGCTACAGCTGGCGTTGGCATTGGTCCCATTAACATCACATTAAGGCCTGCAGCAGAAAGGCCCGCTTCTAATGCTGACTCAAACATATAGCCCGAAATACGGGTATCTTTACCTATAATCACCTTTTTGGTACCACTGCGGGATAACACGCGCCCCGCCGCCCAACCTAACTTAAGCGCAAGCTCAGGCGTCATTTGACCTGAACCGACCTTTCCCCGAATACCGTCAGTTCCAAAAAATTTACGTTCTTTCATATCGCTCCACAAACTCAAATGTGTCCCAATGATTTGGGATCATAATATTAATTAAATGCTTAACGAGAGCATAACGATGCTTAAAAATACGCTTGTGTCGCTTGTAACACCTTGAGCATATCCACAGTTTGCGCAACATCATGCACGCGAATGATATGAGCGCCTTTTTGGGCCGCTATCAAAGCGCCAGCAAGGCTCCCAGCAAGACGTTCAGAGGTCGGTTTTGCTAAGAGATTTCCTATCATGCTCTTACGAGATAATCCTATTAATATCGGTAAATCAAACTTGGAAAAATGGTCTAGTTTTGCCAGTAATTCATAGTTATGTTCTAAACTTTTGCCAAAACCGAATCCCGGATCGAGTATTAATAACTCACGGGAGATCCCCGCTCGCAAACAAGTTTCAATCCGTTCAGTTAAAAAGGCAGAAACGTCTTCAATAACATTATGGTAAGTCGGAGAAAACTGCATGCTTTGGGGGTCACCTTGCATATGCATCAGACATATGGGGACTTGCAACTCTGCGGCGGCTTCAAGCGCACCAGGTTCCATCAGGGCACGCACATCGTTAATCAAATGTGCGCCTGCAGCAACAGCTTGACGCATCACTTCAGCTTTACTGGTATCGACCGAAATCCACACATCGTGGTGCGCCGCAACATATTTCACTAACGGGATCACCCGAGCAAGCTCATCGGCTAAGCTCACCTCGGCGGCACCCGGTCTTGTCGACTCACCGCCAATATCAATCATTCCCGCGCCTTGAGCCACCATATCATCGGCATGTTGGCAGGCTAATTCATAGGAAGAATATTGACCACCGTCGGAAAAAGAATCGGGAGTGACATTAAGAATACCCATCACAATGGGCGAAGATAATGCGAGGCGTTTAGTGCCAGCAATCAGTTCAAACACGCATTTACTCCTGTAATACGAACACTTACGATTTTACTCGCTGGCATCACTTGCGTCATTACTTTTAAGCTATCACTTTCTATTCGAACTAACTAATGTCAAAGGACAAATATCTGTCGTGATAGACAATATTAATGACAGCGCCGTCAAATTGCTAACAAGGTAAAACAAGAAAACCCCTTTACGGGGTTTTCTTTGGTTTCACAACACGTTATTTAGCTGGAGATTCATCAGGATCTTTCAGTTCTGGCTCAACAGGTGCTGCAATAACACTGTCTTCCGCTTTCGCAACTGGTTCACCATGGCCATTGCCTTTATCGTTAGAACCATTGTCATCCACTTGCCAATCGGCAGGCTGACGCACTTCCCGACGATTCATCAAATCATCAATTTGAAGTGAATCAATGGTTTCATACTTCATTAAGGCTTCTTTCATTGAGTGCAGAATATCGAGGTTATCCGTCAATATCTGTCTCGCTCTAGCGTAGTTTTTGTCGATAAAGACTTTCACTTCTGCATCGATAATAGTTGCCGTTTCATCGGACATGGCTTTGGCTTTACCCATACTACGGCCTAAGAACACTTCACCGTCTTCTTCAGCATACAGCAATGGACCTAGCTTGTCCGAGAAGCCCCACTGAGTCACCATGTTACGCGCAATAGATGTCGCGTATTTGATGTCCTGTGATGCGCCAGTCGACACTTTGTCGCTACCGTAAATGAGTTCCTCTGCTAAACGACCACCGTAAGCGACTGAAATTTGGCTTTCTAACTTGCGACGGCTTTGACTGACTGAGTCTGCTTCAGGTAAGAAGAAAGTCACGCCCAGTGCACGACCGCGAGGAATGATAGTCACCTTGTGCACAGGATCGTGCTCTGGCACTAAACAACCCACAATCGCATGACCCGCTTCATGGTAAGCGGTCATTTCTTTTTCGGCTTCAGACATCACCATAGAGCGGCGCTCAGCACCCATCATGATTTTATCTTTTGCACGCTCAAATTCTTCCATGCCTACAACTCGGCGATTTCCGCGAGCCGCAAACAGGGCAGCTTCGTTCACTAAGTTAGCTAAGTCAGCACCCGAGAAACCTGGTGTACCACGGGCAATAACGCTTGCCTTTACATCTTCTGAAAGCGGAACTTTACGCATATGCACTTTCAAAATCTGCTCACGGCCACGAACGTCAGGTAAGCCAACGACCACTTGACGGTCAAAACGCCCCGGACGTAATAGCGCAGAATCGAGTACGTCTGGACGGTTAGTCGCCGCGATAACGATAACGCCTTCATTACCTTCAAAGCCATCCATCTCAACCAGCATTTGGTTCAGTGTTTGCTCACGCTCATCGTGCCCCCCACCTAAACCCGCGCCACGTTGACGACCGACCGCATCAATTTCATCGATGAAGATGATACAAGGTGCAGACTTTTTCGCTTGTTCAAACATGTCACGCACACGGGATGCACCGACACCAACAAACATTTCAACGAAATCCGAACCCGAGATAGTGAAGAAAGGTACTTTAGATTCGCCCGCAATGGCTTTTGCCAGCAAGGTTTTACCTGTACCAGGAGGACCCACCATCAGCACGCCCGTTGGAATACGGCCGCCCAACTTTTGGAATTTAGTCGGATCGCGCAGGTAATCAACCAGCTCTTTCACTTCTTCTTTCGCCTCGTCACAACCCGCAACATCGGCAAATGTCGTTTTAATCTGATCTTCGCTCATCAGTTTGGCTTTACTCTTACCAAAGGACATTGCGCCTTTGCCACCGCCGCCTTGCATTTGGCGCATGAAGAAAATCCATACCCCGATAAGCAATAACATCGGGAACCAAGAGATGAAGATTTGGGTTAAGAACCCTGACTCTTCGGCTTCTTGCCCCTTCATTGTGATGCCTTTACGATCAAGATCATTAATTAAATCTTGGTCATATAACGGCATGATAGTAGTGAATTTTTCACCAGTCCGTTTAGCACCTTCAATAGTACGTTGATCGCTCTTAACCTCGACCGTAGCAACCTGCCCATCACGAACATTGTCTAAGAAGGTAGAATAATCCATCTTCTGCGATGACGAAGAAGAGGGGGAGTAACCCTGAAACACTGACATCAGCACAACGGCGATGACAACCCAGAGTATTAGATTTTTTGCCATGTCACTCAAATTACTAGACCTCATAAAGTCTTGCGATGATTAACGCTAGAGTACTACAACTTGTACCCTGTCGCCACAAGATAGACTTCCCGGGAACGCGCCCGCGAAGAGTCTGGTTTACGTGTTTTAACTACTTTAAACGCTTCTTTAACCGCTTTCATGTATTCGTCAAAGCCCTCCCCCTGAAAGACTTTCACCGCAAAACTCCCATTAGGTGCCAATACTTGATGACACATATCTAAGGCGAGTTCCACTAAATACATAGCACGCGGTTGATCGACACCGTCTGAACCACTCATGTTAGGCGCCATGTCTGACAACACAACGTCAACCTTATCTGCACCGACGCGGGTAAGCAATGCTTCAAGGACTTTTTCTTCACGAAAATCCCCTTGCAAAAAGTCTACCCCAACGATGGGATCCATGGGTAAAATATCACAGGCGATAACCTTTCCCCTATCTCCAACCAACTTAACCGCTACCTGTGACCAGCCACCTGGTGCTGCTCCCAGGTCGACTACCGTCATACCAGGGCGAATAAGTTGATCCTTTTGCTGAAGTTCTTCAAGCTTAAACGCAGCGCGAGAACGCAATCCCCGTTTCTGTGCTAGTTTGACATAATGATCATCAAAGTGTTCCAGCATCCAGCGATTGGAACTGGCCGTACGTTTTTTACCTGACATTTAAAATCCGCAACAATTGAGAGTTACACAAGGGCTATATAAGGGTAGAATAGCCGTTTTTCAACAGTAACTCAGCAAAAGTTGGTAGAAATGAACTTAACAACCAAACAAAAACAGCATTTAAAAGGTCTAGCGCATCCGCTAAAGCCAGTGGTGCTGCTTGGTGCCAATGGATTGACTGAAGGTGTACTCGCTGAAATTGAAAGCGCACTCGCTTATCATGAATTGATTAAAGTGAAAGTAGCCTCTGCCGACAGAGAGCTAAAAAATGCCATCGTTGATGCCATAGTACGTGAAACTCAATCCGCAAAAGTGCAACTTATTGGTCATATTCTGGTGATTTATCGTCAATCGCCGGAAATGAAGATTGCTCTGCCAAAGGCAAAGTAATTTTTCTTAATTTTTATTGTGTTAACAAAGAGGCCACTCAATTGAGTGGCCTCTTTGTTTTCGCTTTACATTGAACGATTAAGGCGTATCTGAAATGACTTGCACCTTATAATGCTCTGGCGATAAACCTAACAGTTCAGGTAATGAAGTACCAACAGAAATAGATGAGAATGTTCCCGTTAAAATACCGATAAACATGGCAATCGAAAACCCCTCCAGCGGCCCACCACCCATGATCCACAGTGCACCAACCGTCATTAAGGTGGTCCCTGATGTCACCATAGTGCGGGAAAACGTCGCCACAATCGCTTGATTATTAATCTCTTGAATCGCAAGTTTTGGCTTAGCAATTAATAACTCACGAATACGATCAGCAATGATAATCGAGTCATTTAAGGAATAGCCTAAAATCGCCAGCACAGCAGCGAGCACAGTTAAATTAAACTCCATCTGCGTCAGCGCAAAGAAAGCAAGCACAAAAATCACATCATGCACTAACGCGAATAGTGCACCAGAAGCAAGCCGCCATTCGAAGCGATAACTTAAGTACCCCAAAATACACAGCATAGCGACTAGCAGTGCTAAACCACCCTGCTCTGCCAATTCTTTACCTACCTGCGGGCCAACAATACTGGTATTTAGCACTTGTATCTCGCCCAGTGGCGCTAAGGTTTGCGCAATATCCACATTGCTTTGTGCAGTGTCAGCATAACGTAACACCCAACGCCCCGGCTCACTGGCCGAAACCACACTGACCTCTTGTTGATAAGCAGCGTTGAGTAAAGGTTGCAACTCACTGCTGGTAATTTTTCTATCGATCTGCACTTCGGTGACCACACCACCGGTAAAATCTAAGCCCCAGTTAAAGCCCTTCACGCCGATAATGGTTAACGATGCCAGCATTAAAAAGATCGAAATCGCGCTCGAAATATAGCGCCACAGAGTTAATTGACCCGTTAGATTGATATTTTTCATGGTTATACCCTCACATGACGGCTAGCATCACGTCCATAAACTAAGTTGATCAAGGCCCTTGAAGCAAAGATACCGGTAAACATGCTGGTCAATAGACCTAGACCTAAGGTCAAGGCAAAACCTTGGATCGGACCGTTACCAATGGAATAAAGCACAACAGCGGTGATCATCGTGGTGAAGTTAGCGTCGAAAATGGTAGAAAATGCGCTATCAAACCCAGTATTAATCGCCAGCGCGAAACTGCGACCTTCTTTTAACTTATCTTTTATCCGCTCGAAAATCAGCACGTTAGTATCAACCGCCATACCCACAGTTAACACTAGGCCGGCAATACCGGGTAAGGTCAATACAGCGCCAGGGATAAGCGCCAGTAAACCAAACAGGATCACCATATTGCTAATCAGTGCAATATTTGCCACCCAACCGAGACGGCGATACCAAAGCGCCATAAACAACAAGGTAATACCCATACCCAAACCGAGCGCGGCAAAACCGTTTTCAATGTTTTCAGCACCTAATGTCGGACCAATGGTGCGCTCCTCAACGATAGTCACAGGCGCCGTCATAGAACCCGCTCGCAGTAACAGAGCTAATTGTTGTGCTTCTTGGTAGGTGCCCGCACCAGTGATGCGAAAACGATCCCCAAGCTGAGATTGAATGGTCGCGACGCTGATAATTTCTTGAGTTTGCTTGGCTTTACCTTGCTCATCACGGCTGTATTCACTGTAAGACGTCGCCATAGGCTTACCAATATTGGTACGGGAAAACTCGGACATTTTCTGCCCGCCGACACGGTCAAGATTTATGTTCACCTCGGCCATACCCATCTCGCCTATGCTTGCCCTCGCATCGACAATATGATCGCCACCCAGCACTGGTGTGCGACCAACATAAACCGAATTACCTGACTTATCTTTAAGTACCATAGCATTCACAGAGCCAGACTCTTTCACCTCGAAGAAAGCCAAGCTCGCTGTAGCACCAATCACGTTTTTAGCGGCGGCAGGATCTTGTACTCCAGGCAATTCAATCCGAATTCGGTGCTCGCCTTGGCGCTGCACTAAGGCTTCAGTGATGCCAAGTTCTTCAATACGACTACGCATAACCTGCAGGTTTTGCTGCACGGTTAAATTACGCAATTTCGTTTGTTCTTCTTGGCTCAACTTAATCTGTAAACCAGCATCATCTGCATTAGATGACTGCCAATTGGGATAGGACTGTTTCATCATCTGACGCACGGCCGCGCGAGCATCATTATCAGGCAAGGTTACATTCAACTGGCTGCTTTGATCCAAATGCACGCTAGCGCCACGAATGTTCTGCTCACGGATAAATTGGCGTAGTGAATCGACAAGTGCTTCTGCCTGAGTTTGATACACAGGTTCAACATCCACATCGAGTAAGAACTGTACGCCACCGCGTAAATCGAGCCCCAGCTTAATCGGCTGAAAGCCTAAGTTTTGTAACCAACTTGGCGCCGCACTGGCAAGGGATAAAGTCAACTCTTTTGGCTCTGTCACCATAGAAGAAACCAAAGTTTTGACTAAGGTTTGTTGGCTATCCTCATCGAGGACAATTAAGGTTTCACCATTCTTTTGGTCGATACGTTTTACCGTCACGCCTTCAGCTTGCAGCTTATCTCGAAGGGCAACAGGCGCGAGTGTTAACCCCGCCTTCGCGCCCACTTGCACTGCGGCATCCTCACCATAAAATGTTGGCAAGGCACTGAATAACATCACAATGAGAGTAACAACCAAGACTACGTATTTCCAGGCTGAATAGTGATTTAACAGCCGTTGATTGGGTTTTCTTTCCATGGGATTAACTCGCTATTTATCGCTCAGCATTTGAGTCAAATCGCTAAACGAACATATTGATATCAGTCCGAAACATGTTATTAAGTACCAGCAGCTAAGCTCGTAAGGCTCAAGTCATCACGCCCTATTTAGCCGCAAACAAAAGTTTCGGTGAGAACAAAAATGCAATGGTATGCAAGCTCAACGGGAGCAGACTCCAGTTGATGGCACACCTAAATAGGCGAATTAAGCGGCTTGTTGGCTAAATCGATATTGAAGATTGGAGACTTTCCAACCCGAAATTCGCGCAGGGGAAGATACAGCCGAAAGCGTCCAATCGGATGTGATATCAAGCTTGGGCAATTCCACGATATTAGGCGCGGATTCTGAAGTAAAATCCAGTGCGAGCAAATATTCCGGCTTGACCTCTCGCACATCGTGCTGGGCAAGACTGATAAATCGCGCCGAATTTATGGGGGCAAAATCTAAGTCGTCCGAATGGCTAACATAATCAGAACTCGGACAAGGTGATGGCAAGGATGCCAAATTTGCGCTGGCTAGATTAATATCATGAGTATTCAATGAACTGCAGTTTTCAACAGTTTGCGCATTAGACAGGGCTATGGGGCTTATATCTGAAGGGCGATGAGGAGCAGTGTTTGGTTTTAGATTGTGTGTTGATACATGCTGCATCAAAACATGCTGGTGAGTTGCATCACTGCGCTGCACATAGTTTTTTTGAATATTGGCAGCCGAGTGGGCAATCAACATGATCGCCACGCAAACTAACATCAATCCCGTCCACCAATGCTTTACCAAAGCTTGCCCTCTAAAAACACAAGAAAAATCATTAAAATTAAAATAACATTTTAGTTGATGATGAAAAAAGTGGTTCTAAATACGCAAAATCAACAATATATCTATATGCTAATGTTGATATCGCGAGCTTTGAAGCTTAAGTAAAAACTGACCAAGAGACAAATTAATCTTTATCCATCTTATCTATTTATTCTTGACCAAAGCCATGGATGAAGGCGCCAGTTCAAGTCCTAAACAAAGATACACACTTTAACTAGCGGATAACAAAAACCGCCCAAAGGCGGTTTGAGAACAACAACGAGCCACACTCAAGCATGTTAAGCAGGCTATATATATTGTACGGAGATGATTTCGTAATCGGTTACTCCGCCTGGAGTGGTAATAGAGACCTCATCACCTTCATTTTTACCCACAAGACCACGGGCAATAGGTGAATTAACCGAAATCAGATTCTCTTTAATATTAGCTTCATCGTCACCGACGATACGATAAGTCACTTCAGCATCGGTATCTAGGTTTAAAATGGTGACTGTGGCGCCAAAAATAATCCGGCCGTTATTCACCATCTTAGTCACATCGATGATCTGCGCATTAGAGAGTTTTCCCTCAATATCCCGAATACGGGCTTCACAAATACCCTGCTCTTCACGGGCCGCATGATATTCCGCATTTTCTTTTAGGTCACCTAATTCTCTGGCTGAGGCAATCGCTTCAGTGATTTTTGGGCGACGCTCAAACTTGAGAATATCTAACTCTTTACGCAGCTGCTCTGCACCGACAACTGTCATAGGAACCTTAGTCATAACTTCTTTCGTCTCCTTTAAAACAAAAGCAACCCGTGCCAACGCTGAGGTCAGCACAGTCAAATGAAGGTGGAATTGCGCTATTCTAATCGTTATGCGCTTTTGATGCATCAAGAACGATGCGTTCACGCAGCTTACCCAACCTGAAGCAGAGTTACCAGCATTGAAATTCAAATCTGTATATCTAGGGAAGTTTCGCACAAATTTTAGTATGGAATGGCAATAAAAAATGCCCACTCGCCATTAAGAGAGTGGGCATAAATACTTAAAATTTAAACCTCAAATAGCAGTTAACTCGCCTATTCAAGCCCCGCCTCGAAGGTTAAAAATATTTCGCTTACGGTTTTATCAGCAAGGGATTTATCTGAATTCGGGCGCTCAATCGCCGCATGTAAGAGATAACGTCCCGCTGAAGGTAAGGTCATTGAAATTTTACCTTCTTTATCTGAGGTGAATTCGATTTCTTCTGGCTTGTTACGATATAAGCTACTGTCTTTCATAATGGCGACTTTTACGCCTTCAACAGGATTACCATCGAAAACAAATTGCAATATAGCGGCTTCATTTTCAACGATATCTGCAGGATGGGTTACAGGCACTAGCTCTAAAAACTCGCCTTTAGGCTTTAACACTTCATCGGTTGGCTTATTACGTGTTACGTAGGTTTCAACCCGCGACACATTTAAAGCACTTTCAAGATCATAGGCCCCTTTAGGCATAGCCGCTGCCGTTGATTTTTTATCTAAGCGACTACGGACAACGCCCTCCTTTCCCTTGACTTTATATTGAGAAAAATAACGCGGAGATACTTCTTTTTCAAACTTATAGGTACCATCTTGTGTTAACTGCACATCGAACACCGATTTACGCCCTCCAGTGTAACTTGAGCTTGGAGACGTTGATTTTCCGTTGGGCTGTAATACCCTTACATCGCTGGCAGTATAAGGTTTATCCATCATAAAAACTTGATTACTGGCCGACACATCAGAAGTGATCCACACGGCCTCTTGGCTTTCGGCGGAAACATTAAAATGGCTAGGTAGAATCCATCTGTCATGGCTGCTTGCCAAAGGGCTAATGCAGAGCGAGGTGAATAATGCAATCAGACGTAATTTCATATTTTTTCCTTAAGTTAAACAATCAACTATAGCGAGCTTAGCGAGTCATTCCGCTTAAGCGGATATCGATAATGCCAGTTTCAGTTGTTGCAGGGATCTGTACCGAAAAGTCCCCTGCGCTCAAATCAATATTTTGACGCACTAAATCACGCCCCCCATGCTCACGCACCACTTCTATAAAGAGTGTGTAAGTGCCAAGTTCTATGGATTTACCAGCGTCATCTTTTAGATCCCAATCAATTTTGTATCGGCCTGCTGGACGGGTAGCTGACGCGATACCATCCACAAAACTCATATCTTCACGCCCCGCTTTACGCCACCAGCGACGGATATCTTTTAGCCATTTATACCCTTCATTCCATACCCATAGACTTAAGGTTTTAACAGGTTGCCCTTGGGCATTTTCAACCCATACAGCAACATAAGGCCTATGGTATTGCCCTTCGGTAATTTCAGGTAAAGTCAAATCAACTGTCATTTTCGGCGCAGCAAATGCCGCTGAGCTCATTAACATTGCACTGGCTGCAATGGTGCAAATAAGATAACGCATACTCGCCTACACTCCTTATGGAACAAAATAAACATACACAAGTCCGCAGCTCCCGCTGACTAACACCATGTATAGCAATGATTTTTTAAGACGTTTTGTTTGTGGAAGCAAAAGGTAAGCCCCCGTCAGCGAAAATAAGATAATGAGCACTGCACTCAGATCGAGTATCCAAGCCCAAACGGTCCCGGTGTTTCGCCCCTTATGCAAATCATTGAGTACCGCCACAACACCATAATCAATACTTTCGACATAGGCTTTTGCATCAAGTAAATCCAGTGTCACACTGCGATAGGTTCCAGGCCCTTTATTGACGAGGCTAATTTCATCGTCACTGATATCAGCGCTCGCGATATCCATCGCCCATTCACTTTTTAGCCAATGCCCAGCGGCTAAACGCCACTGTGGATCTTGCGCATCGACAGGGAGTAAATAACTAGGAATTGCAACTTGCTCACGCAAAGGCTCCTGATCTGCTCCTGAAAACCAATTTGGATGGTTTAATGTTATTCCTGTTACTGCGAAAAACAGCATCAGCAATAATAACGCCATAGAAACATAAACATGGATAATACGGGCATAGGATAACGATGACTTACTGACTTTTAATTTCAATGACACATTCTCTAAAAGAGACCATATTGAATTGAACCTCAAAACTTCAATATCAGCCTTTATTACGCAACAGGATTTACGATTGCATTAAACAAAATTAATGGCCCGAAGATTAAATGATATTTATTATCAAACAGTACCAAGTTTACAAACTTTACATATTGAGTACTGAAAAACCACTTTTTCACAGTTGGTTGATTTAATTGTTAAGAATAGCCCCCCTCAAACTCACTCCCATGCAACGTCTGTAAAAACAGCCATCTTAAGAGGCCATTAAATCAACATTATCACCATTTCAGAATGTTAAAATTTACCTTTATCACCTCTCGTTTACCCCGTCAGAATCGGCTACAATTCCGCCGCCGGTGACTTGCTGGTACTTCCAAAGGAAAATTTATCTTGAGTACATCTCTGCTCAAAAAACTGCGTTGCCTACACATTGTTTTGCTCGCAATGATGCTTAATGCCTGTGTCGCCCCCCTCTTATTAATGTCACCTCAAGGTCAATTGATGTGGGCATTACTTAAACCCCTTGTCGGTTTAAACCCTAATGATGTCGGACTGTTTGAACAGCCATTGATTAAAGATCGTATGAAGTCACTCTTAGGTGATAAGTATGAAACAACCGTGTCACTGTTAAAAACAGCCGATAAAATACAGCAAGAAGGGCCGTTATTTTACCTTGTATCCACTTACACCCCTGTACCAGAAATGGCCGAGAAAGCCGGATTTGTATGGAACTCGGATACTAACCAAATGGCAGTGATGCTGCTAACCGGTGGCTCACCCAAAATTATCTCTGAGCAGTTTACGGATCAGGCTGAGAAACTCGTTCCTAGTTGGCCAAAAGAACTCGCCGACTATACCGATCCGCAAAAACTGCAGCAAAAAGTGATTGAAGCAGGCACAAATCAAGTACAACAGCAACTAGATGTAAGCCCTGCTGAACTTAATGCAACCAAAGCATTAGCAACTGGGGATGTTAAGGCAGTTCAAGACGCAGTCATTACAACTCCAGTAACAGAAGCCGCAACCACGATAACCGCTCCAATTGTTCCAGCAGAAATAACGCAACCTGTTATACCTGAAGTAAAAAAACAGTAAATATAACAACCAGAGTGGCCAATTCATGGGCCACTCTGGTGTAATACCAATCGTATTAAATATCTGTTCATTCAGCGGGAGTTCAACGCGCTTTAGACAAGGCGAAGGCTTGAAGGCATAGTGGTGCTCTGTCAAAAGCCTTAAACGCAGTATAAAGCGCGTTGAAACCCGCCCTTCGGGAGCCACACAGGCATCCCACTCCCGTGTTGCATTAACTTAAAAGGGAATGACCATTTCTGCGTCAATGCGCCTTGGATTGAGATGCTTGTGAGGCTCTGAACTGATTAGATATTTAATGTGATTGGTATAAACACTGTTTATGAATTCTTTAACTTCCACTCAATAAAGTTAATCTACTGAATTTAAAAAAGTATTATACAGAGTAAAGATAAAGATCATTGCAGAAGAGAAAGTGGGAATAATAACGGATATTGAAACTCAGAAAGCAAAAAGCCCGTCATAGGACGGGCTTTTTATTATGGCTGGGGTACTAGGATTCGAACCTAGGGATGCCGAGATCAAAACCCGGTGCCTTACCACTTGGCGATACCCCAATAAACTTTTTACTTTTATCTTCTCTCGAAGATGACATTTTGATGGTACGGGAAGAGAGACTTGAACTCTCACACCTCGCGGCACCAGAACCTAAATCTGGCGTGTCTACCAATTTCACCATTCCCGCATCAAAAATGTACCAGAAATGCTCATAAAAACAGCTCTGGATTTTCCCCAGATAAATCAAAAGATTTAACATGGATTAAATATGGTAGCAATGGCGGGACTTGAACCTGCGACCCCAGCATTATGAGTGCTGTGCTCTAACCAGCTGAGCTACATTGCCAATGGCTGGGGTACTAGGATTCGAACCTAGGGATGCCGAGATCAAAACCCGGTGCCTTACCGCTTGGCGATACCCCAAACAACTTAAGAAACTAAAAAATGGCTGGGGTACTAGGATTCGAACCTAGGGATGCCGAGATCAAAACCCGGTGCCTTACCGCTTGGCGATACCCCAACTAAACTCTGTTTCAAACATCCGCTATCGCCGATGTCTTTTAAATAATGGTACGGGAAGAGAGACTTGAACTCTCACACCTTTCGGCACCAGAACCTAAATCTGGCGTGTCTACCAATTTCACCATTCCCGCACTGTCTCAATTTTACATCTTGAAAGGATGCTAGCAACTACCTAGTAGCAATAACCTCATCTTTAAAAGATGGTAGCAATGGCGGGACTTGAACCTGCGACCCCAGCATTATGAGTGCTGTGCTCTAACCAGCTGAGCTACATTGCCACTTCGGTATTGCACGCCCCTCGTAGCGAGGAACGGGGCGTATTATGCTTATTCGATCTATCTAGGTCAACAGCTTTTTTTCGCTATTTCCCTTAGCTTAAGCTATTCGGCTATTACTTCACCAAACTGAGCAACAGATACGCTAAATTGCGCCCTATTGCCCTTATCTAGTCTAATTTACGAATGCTTAGCCATTGAATAATCGTGCTTATACGTTAAACAAGAAATGCATAACATCGCCATCTTTCACGATATAAGTTTTACCTTCAACGCGTAGTTTGCCCGCTTCTTTGGCACCAGCTTCCCCTTTATAGGTAATGAAGTCTTCAAACGCCATCACCTGCGCACGAATAAAGCCACGTTCAAAGTCAGTATGAATAACGCCCGCAGCTTGTGGAGCACTCGCTCCTACAGGAATAGTCCAAGCGCGAACCTCTTTTACGCCAGCAGTAAAGTACGTTTGCAGATTAAGTAACTGGTATCCCGCACGAATAACGCGATCTAAACCTGGCTCTTCTAACCCAAGATCGGCCATAAACTCATCGCGCTCCTCGATTTCCATCTCAGCCAGTTCAGATTCAATCGCCGCACACACGGCAACAACAATGGCGTTTTCTGTCGCCGCAATGGCGCGAACTGCATCTAAATGCGGGTTATTTTCAAAACCATCTTCCGCCACGTTGGCAATGTACATTGTCGGTTTTAAGGTTAAGAAGTTAAGGTAAGCAACGGCTTCCAATTCTTCTTTTGATAAATCCATTGAACGCAACATTTTGGCTTCATCGAGCACTGGACGCATTTTTTCTAATACTTCCACTTCAAACTTAGCGTCTTTATCGCCACCTTTAGCCCGTTTTTGCTGACGCAGAACGGCACGCTCTAAACTGTCTAAGTCAGCCAAGGCTAATTCAGTGTTAATCACTTCAATATCGCCCGCAGGATCAACCTTATTGGCCACGTGAACAATGTTGTCATCATCAAAACAGCGCACAACATGACCGATTGCATCGGTTTCACGGATGTTAGCTAAGAACTTGTTACCTAAACCTTCGCCTTTAGATGCGCCAGCAACTAAGCCTGCGATATCCACAAACTCCATCGTTGTTGGCAATACACGTTGGGGATTGACAATTGCAGCTAACGCATCCAAACGTGGATCTGGCACAGGTACCACACCCGTGTTAGGTTCAATAGTACAAAACGGGAAGTTAGCCGCTTCGATGCCAGCCTTAGTTAACGCATTAAAAAGCGTTGATTTGCCTACGTTAGGAAGACCAACAATGCCGCATTTAAAACCCATATGCTTACCTTTCTCTCAATTATTAGCTAGCAAGTCACACTCACCAGCGAGTTTTAGTTGTGCTACCCAATGGCAACACATGACTGAATCATAAAACTGTTATAGTGACATTCGGCATTTTGCCAAATATCACTCTACTCCGCTTTGAAGGAGTGTAATCTGGTCATGGCTTTAACCATGTTTTCTTTATATAAAATTTCAGTGGAACGTACAGCCTCATCAATAGCGGCCTCAATAAGCTCTTGCTCTTTCGCAGGTGCTTTACCGAGTACGTAACCACTGACTTGGTTTTTATCGCCGGGGTGACCAATACCTATGCGTAAACGATAAAAATTTTTATCGTTAGCCAATTTAGCAATAATATCCTTTAAACCATTGTGGCCACCATGGCCACCACCCAACTTAAATTTAGCGACGCCAGGCGGCATATCAAGCTCATCGTGGGCGACTAAAATTTCTTCAGGCGTGATACGAAAAAAATTAGCCAAAGCACCTACGGCTTTACCACTTAAGTTCATATACGTCGTTGGGATCAACAAGCGAACATCCTTACCCTGTAGTACCGCTCTGGCGGTTAAGCCAAAATATTTGCTGTCAGGGACTAATGTTACGCCGCAAATTCGAGCTAACTCTTGAACATACCAAGCGCCCGCATTATGGCGGGTCTGAGCATATTCGGCCCCCGGATTAGCAAGGCCCACTATTAATTTTATTTCGCTCATGACACTCAAAATCGTTATTTGGTCGATGGCAACCAGCATAAAATATCATCAGTGCTGGCCATAGCTGCTAAAAACGCGGCATTTTAGCACTCAAAGCCAAAGTCAACAAATGCCGTGTACTTCTGTTGGGGAAAAGCCAAATAACTAAAGCCCCATAGCGTATTTAAGTACGATTTTTTTGATGGGTGAATTGATGTTAGCCAGCTTTAACGCGCCATTACGTAACAGTTTAAGCGGCAAAATATCGTTACTAAATCCTGCGTAAAACATGTCCATAGTCGTCATCATTAATTGGTTATCGCGGTAACGCTGACGTTCATATTGAGCAAGAACCGTCTGGTTCCACCAAGATTGATCTTGAGCTAACGCCTCTTTTATTACCGCTAAAAGTGCTTCAACATCTTTAAAACCAAGATTAACACCTTGGCCCGCTAGCGGATTAATGGTATGGGCGGCATCCCCTAGAATCACCACATTATTAGCATAATAGCGCTGAGCATGGCGACGAGTGAGGCCAAAACTGCCTTTATTCTCAACGGTGAAATCAGCGTCCAAACGCGCAGGGAAATGCACTCTTATCTGCTCTGCGAGCTGTTTGTGATTAAGCTGCATTAACTGTTTAATTCGATTGGCATCGTCGTACCACACCAGCGAAGCGTTATTCCCTGGCAGAGGTAATAAAGAACGTGGCCCTTTAGGCGTAAACTGCTGCCAAGTCACATCCTGCTGCCCCTGCGCAGTCTTGATATTGATCAGCATGGCCGATTGAGCATAATCCCAACCTGAAATACCAATTCCCGCCCACTGGCGGACCTGTGAGTTTGCACCATCAGCCCCAACCAATAACTTAGCCACAAGTTTAACACTTGATTGTAAGCACACACTCACGCCATCAGCTTCTCGAGCAAACGCAGTCACTTTATCGGGACAAAATAACGTGATGCTATTCAATTGGGCCATTTGTTGCCACAGGGCAAGTTGGATTAAACGGTTTTCTACTATATGGCCTAAATGGCTGGCGCCAATTTGTGAACTGTGGAATTGGGTGATGCAGCCATCGAGCTCCCAAGTTTCTAAGCCTAAATAAGGCGCGTTACGCATTTTAAGCAACGTGTCCATAGCACCTAAGCGTTCAAGTAATGCTTCAGAAGCCACACTAATAGCAGATACACGAACATCTAACGGCTGTTCGGCATGATAAGCCTCTGGCACCAAAGACTCTATGACCGCGACTTTCAGCCCCATTTGTGCCAGTCCAATTGCGGTAGCGGCACCGACCATCCCCCCACCCACTAAAATGACATCAAATAGGATCACATCGCCACAGTGTGTATCGGACACGACCTGTGTAACTGCATGTTTAGTCTCGCTCATCTTAGTGACCACGGTTTATTCCCTTCTTTATATTTGTGTCCAATACGGCTAGAAAATGTTGGACAGAGTATCAAAGCATATCGATTATGCCTTATATCAAGATATCACGGAAATGTTCAGCATCTTTCGCACCTAAATTCAAGATAACATGAGCATTCAAGTGTGCAACTGCTTGATGATAATGGTTAATGCACAACCTATCCGCGGCATTAGTCACTATTGGTAACAACGCCAGTAAAAACCTACCATTAATGTGGGTACCCAAAACAATAAAAGCGAACAGGTAAAAGTGCGGACAAAGCTGGTCAGCAGCTATAACTGCAGGTAAAATGTCGCGCTATTTTTACTGGGCATCTTAGGGCGATACAACTGATGAGTAAGAAACTCCATATTAAAACTTGGGGCTGTCAAATGAATGAGTATGACTCATCCAAGATGGCTGATCTGTTAGGCGAATATCAAGGTTACACCTTGACTGAAGATGCGTCTGAAGCCGACATTCTCCTGCTCAACACTTGTTCTATCCGCGAAAAAGCGCAGGAAAAAGTGTTTCATCAGCTAGGACGCTGGAAGACACTTAAAGATAAAAATCCCAATTTGATCATTGGTGTGGGTGGTTGCGTTGCCTCGCAAGAAGGTAAAGCCATTAAAGACAGAGCACAATGCGTCGACATTATCTTTGGTCCACAAACCTTGCACCGTTTGCCCGATATGATCGAGCAAGTACGCCGCGGTGACAAAGCCGTTATCGATATCAGCTTCCCTGAAATCGAAAAATTTGACCGTCTTCCAGAGCCACGCGCCGAAGGCCCAACGGCGTTTGTGTCTATCATGGAAGGTTGCAGCAAATACTGCTCGTTCTGTGTCGTACCTTATACTCGCGGCGAAGAAGTCAGTCGTCCACTGGATGATATCATTCTTGAAATCGCCCAATTAGCAGAGCAAGGAGTGCGTGAAGTCAATCTACTCGGCCAAAACGTGAATGCCTATCGCGGTGCGACTCACGATGGTTCAATTTGTAGCTTTGCGGAATTACTGCGTTTTGTTGCAGCAATTGACGGTATCGACCGCATTCGTTTTACAACCAGTCATCCTATTGAGTTTACACAGGATATTATCGACGTTTACGAAGATACCCCTGAGCTTGTGAGCTTCTTGCACTTACCAGTACAATCGGGGTCTGACCGTATTCTCACGGCAATGAAGCGTGGCCATATGGCGATTGAATATAAGTCTATCATCCGCCGCCTACGTAAAGCCCGTGAAGGTATTCAAATCAGCTCAGATTTTATCATTGGCTTCCCTGGCGAAACCAAGGAAGATTTTGCCGATACTATGAAGCTGATTGAAGAAATCGGTTTTGACCACAGCTTTAGTTTTATCTATAGCGCACGTCCGGGTACGCCAGCGGCAGACTTACCCGATAATGTCGATATGGAAGAGAAAAAACAGCGTCTGGCCATTCTGCAAGACCGTATCACCCAGCAAGCAATGCGTTATAGCCGTCATATGATGGGCACGGTACAACGTATTCTGGTAGAAGGTCCATCGGTAAAAAACCCAATGGAACTACGCGGCCGTACTGAAAACAATCGGGTAGTGAACTTTGAAGGTTTGCCTAAACACATAGGTACCTTTGTGGATGTCGAAATCGTCGACGTTTACACTAATTCATTACGCGGTAAGTTTATCCGTGGTGAAGATGAAATGGACCTGCGCCGTAGCCTACGCCCATCAGATATCCTTGCAAAACATAAGCAAGATGATGATTTAGGTGTTACTCAATTTAAGCCATAAGCTTTAAATTGGATGAAACAGTACATATACCCAAACAACCTGAAGATACAGGATTCAGGTAGCTTGGGTATAATAAAGAAGGGCGACTTAGTCGCCCTTTTGCTTTTACACACTTTTGTTTAAGTCTACCGAGGCAATTGCTATTTTCCGTTAGCAATTATCAGCTATGGCTCGTAAACTGAAATTGTATTGCAATGGTTAACCAACCTCGTACCTTACTTTCTTATTTGCTATTGGGAGTGCTATTTGTCCAGTAAATTAACCACAATGAATCTGTATCTCGAACCTGCAGAAACACGCCGTTTGGCATCACTTTGCGGCCCATTCGATGACAATATCAAACAGATAGAACGTCGCGTAGGCGTAGAGATCGTTAGAAAAAACAACCACTTTCAAATCACTGGATTACCACGAAATTGTCTAAGTGCTAATAACTTACTTAAGCAACTTTATATCGAAACCCAGACTGTAAAAGGTAGTACGCCAGATCTCGAGCCAGAGCAAGTCCACATTGCCATTCAAGAGGCCATTTCCCTTGAACAGGATGACAGCGGTGACGATAAAGCCCTGCAGATTAAAACCCGCCGCGGTGTGATTAAACCGCGCAATCCAAACCAAAGCGCTTATGTGGCAAATATTGTGCGCCATGACATTACCTTTGGGATTGGGCCTGCAGGTACAGGCAAAACCTACCTTGCGGTTGCAGCCGCAGTCGATGCATTGGAGCGCCAAGAAGTGCGCCGTATTTTACTCACTCGCCCTGCGGTTGAAGCGGGTGAAAAACTCGGCTTCTTACCCGGTGACTTAAGTCAAAAGGTCGATCCTTATTTACGCCCACTATACGATGCGTTGTTTGAAATGCTCGGCTTTGAAAAAGTAGAACGCTTAATCGAGAAAAATGTGATTGAAGTGGCGCCACTTGCCTATATGCGCGGTCGTACCTTAAACGATGCCTTTATCATTCTCGACGAAAGCCAAAATACCACCATAGAACAAATGAAAATGTTCTTAACCCGCATCGGTTTTAACTCTCGTGCGGTGATCACGGGCGACATCACTCAAACTGACTTACCTAAACATATTAAGTCGGGACTGCGCCACGCAATTGAAGTGTTAAGCCAAGTCGAAGAAATCAGCTTTAACTTTTTTGTCTCCCAAGACGTTGTGCGTCACCCTGTGGTAGCACGGATTGTTGAAGCCTACGAGGCCTTCGATCAAAAAGAGCAAGCCTTAAAAGCAAAGAAAGAAAGCCACTACCAACAACTGCAGCAGGAAGCATTAAAACATGAGTCTTGAGCTAGCATTAGATGTCCAATATGCAACAACAAGTGATTGGCTGCCCACAGAAGAGCAGCTTATGCTTTGGGCAAAAACAGCCATTGGCAACGGTATGGATAGGGCTGAATTAACAATTCGCATTGTCGATAGCCGTGAAAGCCAAATGCTAAACAGTACTTACCGCGGCAAAGATAAACCGACCAACGTACTGTCATTCCCCTTTGAAGCACCAGCAGAAATTGAACTTCCTTTACTTGGGGATCTTGTCATTTGCGCCGCAGTCGTTGAAAATGAAGCCCGTGAGCAAAATAAAACCCTAGAAGCCCACTGGGCACACATGGTTGTACATGGTTGCTTGCATCTGCTAGGGTATGATCACATTGAAGATGAAGAAGCTGAAGAGATGGAGTCGTTGGAGACTCAACTCATTGAAAGCTTAGGTTTTACCAATCCATACAAGGAACAATAATTAACTAAGATAAGATCTGTCGAGGTTAATGAGAAAACTATGAGTGACGATATCCCCCCGAGTACGAACGCCCATAAGAAAGGCTGGTTTGATAGAGTAAGTCAGTTATTCCAGGGCGAACCTCAAAATCGTGAAGATCTAGTGGATGTGATTGATGGTGCGGAGCAGCGCGATTTGATCACCCAAGATACCCGCGAAATGATCAAAGGTGTATTAGAAGTTTCTGATATGCGTGTTCGGGATATTATGATCCCAAGAGCGCAAATTGTTGCAATACAAATCGATAACACTGTAGAAGAATTGCTCTCAACCGTTATCGGTTCAGGCCACTCGCGCTTCCCTGTCGTCAATGAAGATAAAGATCATATCGAAGGTATCTTACTTGCTAAAGATTTGATCCCATACGGTTTCTCAAACAGTGATGAGCCGTTTTCCCTCAGCCGCGTGATCCGTCCCGCTGTGGTTGTACCAGAAAGCAAGCGCGTCGATGTGTTGCTTAAAGAATTCCGTTCACAACGCTACCATATGGCGATTGTTGTCGATGAGTACGGCGGCGTATCTGGACTTGTAACCATCGAAGATATTCTGGAAGAAATCGTCGGTGAGATTGAAGATGAGTTCGACCACGATAGCGCCGAAGAAACCGAGATCCGCAAAGTCGGCAATACGGTTTATATGGTAAAGGCTTTAACGCCAATTGAAGATTTTAACGAAGAGTTCAATACTGATTTCAGCGATGAAGAATTTGATACTGTCGGTGGCTTAGTCTCCCATGCCTTCGGCCATCTGCCAGAGCGTAACGAAAGTATCATAATTGAAGGCATTGAATTTAAAGTTATCAATGCTGACACTAGGCGTTTAATCCAACTCAGAGTTAAACTCCCCGATCCTAATATTGGCGAAGACGTAGAATAACTCTCTGCGTAAAAATAACTCTCCGTGTAAGAAGAATGATCCGTGCTAACTAACATTCGGGCTTTTGCCCAACAAAAGTCCCGACTGAGTGCGTTACGACTCGTACTGGCGTTTATTTTAGGCGCCAGTACGGCGCTTTCCTTTGCGCCTTACTCCTTCTGGATCATCTATCCTATCGCCATGGCGTTAGCCCTTTGGCAGAGTGAATCCTTAAGCCCTAAAGCGAACTTTTACTATTGGTTAAGCTTTGGATTTGGCTGTTTTGCTGTCGGGATCAGTTGGGTGCATGTGAGCATTGATACCTTTGGTGGTATGCCGCTTATCGCCTCCATCGGCTTGATGGCCTTATTAGCCTTGTATTTATCCTTATATCCCGCAATAACGGGATGCGCGCTCTCGTGGCTGAGTCAGGGTAAAATCAACCCATTTTGGCGTAATCTTGCTCTGTTCCCTGCCCTTTGGACCTTGACTGAATGGGCTAGAGGTTGGGTGATGACAGGATTCCCTTGGCTTTGGGCGGGTTACTCTCAAACCCAAGGCCCATTAAAACCCCTTGCGAGTATTATTGGTGCTTTAGGACTCAGTTTTCTTATCGCTATGTTGTCAGGTGCTTTAGCCCTTTGTTTTGCTAAACGCTTTAAAAGCTTATTACTTTTAATCCCCATTATTGCATTGGCGGCTTGGACCGCCCCCAAACTTTCCGAAATTCATCCTACGGGTGAAACAGTTAAAGTCGCATTAGTACAAGGCAATATTCCCCAAAGTATGAAATGGGAACCCGAAGCGCTGTGGCCGACGCTATTAAAATACATGGATTTATCCCGCGAACATTTTGATGCAGACATTATTGTTTGGCCCGAAGCGGCGATTCCAGCACCTGAATCCATGGTGCAAGACTTTTTAGATAATGCCAATAAAGTCGCTAACCTAAATGACACCTCGATCATCACAGGCATTATTAGCCATCAACATAATGAGTTTTATAATTCATTAATCGTGCTTGGTAATCATAGTCAGAAACAACAAACCGCTCCTGACTATGAGGGCGATGGCAGCAATCAATTTAAGAAACATCACCTACTACCAATTGGCGAGTTTGTGCCCTTTGAAACACTACTGCGCCCGATTGCCCCTTTCTTTAATTTGCCCATGTCTTCCTTTGTAAGAGGCGAATATCAACAACCTAATTTGAGTGCCCTAGGACATAAAGTTGCACCCGCTATTTGCTATGAAATCGCCTTCCCTGAGCAGTTACGCGATAGCGTCAATCAAGAGACCGATTTACTCTTAACTGTCTCTAACGATGCTTGGTTTGGTACTTCAAATGGTCCATTACAACATATGGAAATAGCCCAAATGCGTGCCATTGAATTAGGCCGACCTTTGGTGCGCGCCACCAATAATGGCGTCACCGCCGTCGTTGATGAAAATGGCAATATCACCGCTGCGCTGCCTCAATTTGAAACGGGCGTGTTGCGTGCCACTATTCCACTGGTCGCAGGCCAAACCTGGTTTGCTAAAATGGGTCAAAATCCCCTGCTGATACTCTGTGGCTTACTCGTGCTTTTTGGCCTTCAACGATGCTTCAAAGCACGATAGGATTTAGACTATGTACCTTAATGTCAATAATAAAAAAACGGCAGGCTTTACCCTGATTGAACTGGTTATAGTCATTATTGTCCTTGGTATTTTGACGGTAATCGCCGCACCGAAATTTATTGGCTTAAGCAAAGAAGCTCGGGAGAAAACCTTGCTCTAACTTCAGGCCAGTGTCAAAACGGCAAACACGTTAGTCTATTCTAAAACCCAAATGTCCAGCCTTAAGAGCCAAGCAGTAGTGAATCGTGACGATATTATTGATATCGATTTAGATGGTGATGGTACGGCAGAGACGCGTCTTAAATGGGGTTATCTTGATAATACCGATGTAGAAAAATGGATTACATCAGATGATAAGCTCATTATTCAGTATCAAGGGATTGATATCACTTATATAGGTTACGATCTTAACAACAATACCTTAGTGAATGATGATCAATGTTATTTCCGTTATACTCAGGCAACGGATGCCAATACCCCACCTCTGTATGATCTCAATCTACAAGGCTGTTAAACTGCTTATAATCTGCCTAAAAATAAATTAGGACACGCCCTCGTTTCGCGCTAGAGTGCAGCATCATTCGCGGCCGAGTTCTATTGCCTCGTATCATTTTACTAAGGCAAATCTATGGCTCCCTTAAGGATCCGCTACCAAACCCATGAGTTTGGTGTCCTCGATATTCATATTCGTACCCTAAGAGATAATCAGGAATTTGAAGATATTAATGGCGAGGCAGAAAAGCTCGGTATCTCATCTGCAACTTGGCCATTATTTGGCATAGTCTGGCCATCTGAGCAAGTTCTCTCGCATCATATGTTGGAGTACCCAATTGAGGGTAAACGCATTTTAGAAGTAGGTTGCGGTATAGGGCTCGCCAGTCTAGTACTGAATCATAGGCTCGCCGATATCACGGCAACTGACTATCACCCAGAAACAGGCAGCTTTCTTGCACAGAATGTAACCTTGAATAAGGGGCGTACTATTCCCTTTGTACGAACGGGTTGGGCAGATGAAACATCAAAATTAGGGTTATTTGATTTAATTATCGGCAGTGATCTGCTGTATGAGCAGGAACATGCAGACTTGCTTTCGCAATTTATTGAGCAACACGCCAAACCTATTTGCGATGTGATTTTGGTCGACCCTGGTCGCGGCAATCATGCAAAATTCAGTAAACGTATGGTGACCTTAGGTTACGAACACTCACAACATAAACCCATTCACACTGAATTTTTATTAGCGCCCTTTGGCGGTCAAATCCTCAGCTACTCTCGTACCAACAGTTGATATTGCCTAATGAATGCAAATATGGGTAATTTAGGTCTAGTCAGCCCCTTCCAAAAAAAAACGACGCTGAGACGTCGTTTTAACTGCATAACATCATCACCTTGGTTAAGGTGTTAGCGGCTCGCGGGTAAATTCTTCATTATCACATTCAGGACAATCTGGAATTTCGCTGGGAAATTCGATGCTCATTTCATGGCCACAATTGGTGCAGACCATAATACCTTGATTAACAATATCACCGCTCTGGTAATAACCGTGGTGTTTAAAATCCTGTGTTAACTCATGCCATTCCACTTGGCTACGATCAGTAATCTCACTTAACCAATGCCAGAGTGTATTTTCCAGCACGATTAAACTGGGGCTATGGCTGAGACTATCGGCATTTTGTTCTCGAAGAAAGCTGGCAATATCACGCTTTAAAAATTGTTCCACCAAAGCAAGCTCATCTTCTTTGGCCTGTTCTTTTAGACGCAAAAACTCCTTACCTTGTGTGACAGATTTAAATAAATTCTTTGCAGTCAGCGTGTTATCTTCTGCAAATTGCGATTTCACCTCGGTAATTAAGGCTTGGTACAGTCCTAGTAGTTCGCCACTTCTCTCATTCATAACCAATACTCCTTCATAGGAACCTTTTTAATGCATCACTTCTAGTTTATTCTATGCAGATCTTATTCGCGCCGATATGGCGTTAGATCAAATAAATAGGCGGCACTGCCGGAAATAGAGTGATGCAAGAGCAATATAATCCCTCAGAAATTGAAGCCTTAGTGCAAAAGCACTGGCATGACAACAAAACCTTCGAAGTCACTGAAGACGCAAACAAAGAAAAGTTTTATTGCCTTTCGATGTTTCCCTATCCTTCTGGCCGACTCCACATGGGACACGTTCGCAACTATACCATAGGTGACGTCGTTGCGCGCTTCCAGCGTCTTCAAGGTAAAAATGTGCTGCAACCAATTGGTTGGGACTCCTTTGGTTTGCCTGCAGAAAATGCCGCGATTAATAATAAAACAGCACCTGCGCCATGGACCTATGAAAACATAGAGTACATGAAAAACCAGCTAAAACTGCTAGGTTTTGGTTACGATTGGAGCCGTGAAATCGCCACTTGTACCCCAGAATATTATCGCTGGGAACAATGGTTCTTCACTAAGTTGTACGAGAAGGGCCTAGTCTATAAAAAGACCGCTTCCGTCAACTGGTGTCCAAACGATGAAACCGTGCTGGCGAACGAGCAAGTACAAGACGGTTGCTGCTGGCGCTGTGATACCCCTGTGGAACAAAAAGAAATTCCACAGTGGTTTATTAAGATCACCGCCTATGCAGAAGAATTATTAAACGATATCGATACCTTAGATGGCTGGCCTGAACAGGTCAAAACCATGCAACGTAACTGGATTGGTCGCAGTGAAGGCGTAGAAATGACCTTCGGCGTGGCAGGTCACGATAAAACCTTCGATATCTACACCACGCGTCCAGATACCTTAATGGGCGTGACCTATGTGGCGATTGCCGCAGGTCATCCATTGGCAGAAATCGCCGCGCAAACGAATCCTGAGCTTGCCGCCTTTATCGATGAGTGCAAAAACAGCACAACATCTGAAGCCGAACTCGCGACTATGGAAAAACGCGGTGTCGCTACAGGACTTTTCGCCATTCATCCCATCACTGGCAAGCAAGTGCCGATTTGGGCCGCTAACTTTGTGCTGATGAACTATGGCACAGGTGCCGTAATGTCAGTTCCTGGGCACGACCAACGTGACTTTGAATTTGCAAAAAAATACGGCCTAGCGATTGAAGCTGTGATCAAGCCTGTTGATGGCGAAGTCGATATCAGTGAAGCCGCTTACACCGAAAAAGGCATTCTGTTTAACTCTGGCGAGTTCGACGGTTTAGACTTTGACGCCGCCTTTAATGCCATCGCTAACAAGTTAGTGGCAGAAGGTAAAGGCAAGCGCCAAGTCAACTATCGTCTACGCGATTGGGGTGTTTCACGTCAGCGTTACTGGGGCGCACCAATCCCTATGGTGACCTTAGCTGACGGCACTGTGATCCCAACACCTGAAGATCAACTGCCAGTATTGCTGCCAGAAGATGTGGTGATGGACGGGATTCAAAGCCCAATCAAAGCCGATAAAGAATGGGCCAAAACCCAAGTGAACGGTCAAGATGCACTGCGCGAAACCGATACCTTCGATACCTTTATGGAATCCTCTTGGTATTATGCCCGTTACTGCAGCCCGCAGGCAGACGAAATGTTAGATCCCGCTAAAGCCAACTACTGGCTACCCGTAGATCAATACATTGGTGGTATCGAACACGCTTGTATGCATTTGTTATATTTCCGCTTCTTCCACAAGTTGCTGCGTGATGCGGGTCTGGTTAACTCTAACGAGCCAGCCAAACAATTGCTGACTCAGGGCATGGTGTTGGCTGATGCTTTCTACTACATCAACGAAAAAGGCGCCCGTGTGTGGGTTTCTCCTTTAGATGTAGCGACCACCGAAAAAGACGACAAGGGCCGTATCACTAAGGCTATAGACAAAGACGGCAACGAACTGGTTTACACTGGTATGTGCAAGATGTCTAAGTCGAAAAACAACGGTATCGACCCGCAGGTGATGGTTGAAAAATATGGCGCAGACACTGTGCGTCTATTTATGATGTTCGCCTCACCGCCAGAATTAACCCTGGAATGGCAAGAGTCTGGCGTTGAAGGCGCACACCGCTTCATTAAACGTCTGTGGAAGCTTGCAAGCGAGTATATCGCCCAAGATAACAGTGAAGCCTTAGATGTCAGCAAGTTAACAAGCGAGCAAAAAGCGCTGCGCCGTGAAGTCCACAAAACCATTGCCAAAGTGACCGACGATATCGGCCGCCGTCAAATGTTCAACACTGCGGTTGCCGCCGTAATGGAACTGATGAACCACCTGCAAAAAGCGCCACAAACCACAGGCCAAGACAGAGCCATTATCGGTGAAGCCTTATCTGCGGTCGTGCGTTTACTGTACCCCATTATTCCACATGTGAGCTTTACCTTGTGGAATGACTTAGGTAATACAGGCAGCATCGAAGACAGCCAATGGCCGGTTGTTGATGAATCTGCCTTGGTAGAAGACAGTAAACTGATTGTGGTACAAGTGAACGGTAAAGTTCGCGCTAAAATCACTGTTGCCGCCGATGCAGATAAAGACTCAGTTGAAGCCTTGGGTATGAATGATGAGCATGTGATCAAATACCTAGATGGCCTGACAGTACGTAAAGTGATCTATGTACCAGGTAAACTGCTCAGCATAGTGGCAAATTAAATAGGAAACCGCGAAAACTTATGCTAATTAAACGGTTAGCTTTCGCAATTATCGCACTGGTCATTATGACCAGTGCTGGTTGCGGTTTTAAGCTCCAACGAAGTTATCAGATCCCAAACGTGCTCAATCAATTAAGTTTGACTAGCCCGGATGAATACAGTGAACTCACCCGCTTAGTGCGTGAGCGTTTGCGCCTGAACAACGTTAAAGTAGTTGATGCTGCTAATGATATTCCCGTGTTAAGGTTGATAACAGACTCGTTAGAGCGCTCGACACTATCGCTTTATTCCACTGGGAATGTGGCTGAATACGAGTTAATTTACTTTGTAGAGTTTGCCGTAGCCTTACCCGGTAAAGAGGCGCAACCCTTTAGGGTTGAAATTCGACGTGATTACTTGGACGACCCCCGCACCGCATTGGCTAAGAGTCGTGAAATGGAACTGCTAGTCAAAGAAATGCGCATTCAAGCTGCCGATCGTATTTTACAATCGATGGCAAGTATTGAGGTAAATTAATGCGGAATGACAATTAAATGCGGGTTTATCATTAATGCTGGACTACGACTAAATGAGAGTTTATCCAGATCAACTCTCTCGCCACCTCAATCAACTATTGCCCTGTTACCTGATTTTTGGCGATGATCCTTGGTTAATTGAAACAACTAAGGATCAAATACGCCAATTGGCTAAACGCCAAGGTTTCGATGAAAAAGTCCAACTTATCCAAGAAACGGGCTTTAATTGGAATGATCTCACACAGGAATGGCAGGCTATGAGTCTGTTTTCCAGTAAACGCCAGATAGAACTTACACTTCCCCAAGCTAAACCCGGCGCAGAAGGCTCGAGTACATTACAATCCCTATTACAGACGCCCAATCCTGATATGTTACTGATTATCGAGGGGCCAAAACTGTCTAGCGAACAAACTAACAGCAAATGGTTTAAGACTCTCGATGCCCAGGGTATGTATATTCCCTGCGCAACGCCCGAGGGGGATCAGTTTATGCGCTGGCTCGACTCACGCCTTCAGCACTTTAAGCTGCAACTGCAAAATGATGCCCGCGCTATGCTGTATTCACTGTATGAAGGCAACTTACTCGCAGCCGATCAAGCCATGCAACTATTGCAACTGTTAAGCCCGACCAAACCCGTTAGTGCAGATGAACTCAGCCACTATTTTGAAGATCAGTCCCGTTTTACCGTGTTTCAACTCAGTGACGCGCTACTGCTCAATAAACAACAAAGTGCACAGCATATGTTAGCCCAACTTAATGGTGAGGGTACTGCTCTACCTATCTTGCTATGGACCTTATTCAAAGAGCTAAACCTGCTACTCAATCTCAAAAATGAGCAAGCGCAAGGCATAGCGTTGAATACTCTTTGGGGAAAACATCGTATTTGGGATAAGCGTAAACCCTTGTATCAAGCGGCTTTGCAACGACTAACACTAGAGCAAATTGAGTATATGCTTGTATTTGCATCCAAGATTGAGCTTAATTTAAAACAACAGGGTAAAGAAGATTGGACGGGGCTTAGTCATCTTTGTCTGTTATTTGACCCTAAAGCCCATCAACATTTGGCCCATATAACCTTAGATTAAGTAAAGAATATGCGTATTGGTATTTTAGGCGGCACCTTCGACCCCATACATTACGGCCATATTCGCCCTGCAATAGAGGTGAAAGAGGCGCTAGGCTTAGATAAAGTCCTGCTAATGCCCAACCATATCCCGCCCCATAAACATCAGCCCAATTTATCCACAGCGCAACGCCTCAAAATGGTGGCCGATGTCTGTGCAGAGTTAGCGGGATTCGAGCTGTGTGATATCGAGGCCAATCGAGATACCCCTTCTTATACAGTCGTCACCCTCGAACAACTGAGCACACAATATCCAAATGCTGAATTGTTTTTTATTATGGGGATGGACTCATTTATCCACCTACAAAGCTGGCATAAATGGCAACAAATATTTGGATTTGCCAATCTTGTGCTATGCCAGCGTCCAGGCTGGCACTTATCAAACGAACACCCTATGCAGCAAGTACTCATGGAGAGAAGTGCAGCAATAGATACACTCAAAAATCCCCCCCAAAAACATCACCCCATCCATGGCCGTATTTTCACCGTTGATATTACACCTCAAGATATCTCATCCACCCAAATACGTTCAGCGTTAGCCATAGGAAAAATCCCGACGGATGCACTTATGCCTGTCACCTTGAATTACATTCAAAAACAACAACTTTATTTGTCTTAACCTAATTATCTCCCTAGATATCGCAAACAGGGCAGCCGATCCAATGTATTCCGTGGTCTAACACTGATATACTACCGCGCTATTTAAAATTAATGAGGTAAGTCAGCGTGCAGAGCGCGGAATTAAAACAATTTGTTGTCGACAAGATCGATGACTTGAAAGCCAGAGATATCGTTGTGATTGATGTTAGCAAGCAATCTAACATTACCGATTACATGGTCATATGTTCAGGTACATCAAAGACTCACGTTAAAGCTATCGCAGAAAACCTAGTCGTTGAAGCAAAAGCAGCAGGCATTCCACCTATTGGTGTTGAAGGCCGTGACAGCAGTGAATGGGTACTTGTAGACATGGGTGATGTGATCCTGCACG
This sequence comes from Shewanella sp. JNE2, assembly GCF_023159115.1. Lineage (NCBI taxonomy): Bacteria > Pseudomonadati > Pseudomonadota > Gammaproteobacteria > Alteromonadales > Shewanellaceae > Shewanella > Shewanella sp. JNE2. The sequence goes on from NZ_CP096169.1 coordinate 3,463,223, forward strand.
TTATGCAAGATCAAACCCGCGACTTCTACCAGCTCGAAAAGCTCTGGTCAGAAAAGCAAGCCTGATGAAGTTGCAACTCATCGCCGTTGGAACACGGATGCCCGATTGGGTTACCCGTGGTTTCGAAGAATACCAGCGCCGCTTTCCCCGTGATATGGCGCTGGAGCTTATCGAAATACCCGCCGGAAAGCGGGGAAAAAATGCCGATATCGTTCGTATCCTGCAAAAGGAAGGTGAGCAAATGTTGGCTGCGATTCCCAAAGGCAATCATATTGTTAGCTTAGATCTACCCGGTAAAAACTGGACAACCCCAGAACTTGCAACTGCGCTGAGTAAATGGCAACTCGATGGCCGAGATGTCAGTTTGCTTGTTGGTGGACCAGAAGGTTTAGCGCCAGCATGTAAAGACGCTGCCCATCAAAGTTGGTGCCTCTCGGCATTAACCCTACCCCATCCGCTTGTGCGGATTGTGGTTGCAGAAAGTTTATACCGCGCGTGGAGTGTAAACACGAATCACCCTTACCACAGAGAATAGTGGGATCTTAATGTTAACGAGTGCCAACTACCCGTTATGGGATCAGCCGGAGAAAGCATAAGTGTCGCCAAAAAAGCGGATAACAATGCATGATCACGCCGCCGAGGCGTCACTCTTTAAGCGCCGTGCGCTATTCACTTTTTGCTGTGTAGTCGCCCTATTAAGCGTATTGGTGACCAACCTTTATCATCTACAGGTTGAATCCTATAAGGATTATGAAACCCGCTCTAACGATAACCGTATTCGTGTTGTCCCTATCGCCCCCAGCCGTGGTTTAATTTACGATAGAAACGGTATACTCCTAGCTGAAAACCAACCCTTTTATTCCCTCGATCTTATCCCCGAAAAAATCTCAAAAATGCAAGAGACCTTAGATGAGCTAGGCAAGCTCATTGAGATCAGCGAGGAAGAACGAGAAAACTTTACCGAAGCGCTGAAATTTCATCGCCGCTTTAAACCGCTCACACTTAAAAACCAGCTTACTGAAGAACAAGTGGCGATTTTTAGTGTTAACCAGCACAGATTTCCCGGTATTTCTGTCGAAGCAGGGCTAAAACGTAATTATCCTTACAATAGCCAATTAACCCATGTGCTCGGTTATGTGGGAAAAATTAATACCCGTGATCGCGCCCAGTTAGAACGTAGTGATCTATGGAAAAACTATGCTGCAACCAAAGATATTGGTAAGCAAGGGATTGAAAAGTTTTATGAATCATTACTACATGGAATTCCGGGCCATCTCGAAGAAGAAGTGAACAACCGTGGCCGCACAATCCGCACCTTAAAAATTGTGCCGCCAGAGCCTGGGCAAGATATATATCTAACAATCGATTTAAAACTGCAGCAAAAGGCAGTGGAGTTACTTCAAGGACATAAGGGTTCTATTGTCGCGATAGATCCAAGAGATGGCGGCATTTTAGCATTAGTATCAAGCCCAAGTTATGATCCAAACCAATTTGTTCAAGGTATTAACAGCAAAGATTACAATGATTTACTCAATGATAAATCTCGACCTTTGATCAACAGGGCAACCCAAGGACAGTATGCCCCCGCATCAACGATTAAGCCGATGGTTGCCCTACTCGGCTTGGATGAAAAAGTCGTTACTGAACATACTCGCATTTGGGATCCTGGATTTTGGCAAATCCCAGGTGTAGAACGTAAATATCGCGATTGGAAGCGTTGGGGTCATGGATGGGTTAACGTCTATAGTGCGATTATAGAATCCTGTGATACCTACTTTTATGAGTTAGCTTATAAAGTTGGCGTCGATGCCATTGCGCGTTTTATGGAACCTTTTGGCTTTGGTCAAAATACCGGAATAGATATTTTTGAGGAATCCGCAGGTAATATGCCCTCTAAGGATTGGAAACGCTTAAAATACAATCAAGCCTGGTATATAGGTGACACCATTTCAGTTGGGATCGGCCAAGGTTATTGGACAGCAACCCCATTACAACTGGCCAATGCTACTGCCATTTTAGCCAATAAGGGGCGTCGTTTTCAGCCGCATTTACTTAAATCTATCAAGGATAATACGGCAAAAATTGACACTCCAGTTAATGAGTTACCGCCAATAGAACTTAAGAATGCTCGTAACTGGAATATTATCAATGAAGCGATGCGCCAGACGGCTCATAAATCTCGTTTCACCGATGCAAACTATTCAGCTGCAATGAAAACAGGAACGGCTCAGGTAATTGGCGTAGCTGAAAATACAAAATACGATGCGGATAAAATTGCAGAACACTTTCGTGATAATGCATTAGTGATTGCTTACGCCCCCTTTGAAGATCCTAAAATCGTACTCGCAGTCGTCATGGAAAACGCGGGTTGGGGTGGTGCGAATGCAGGTCCAGTTGCTCGTGCCATGCTGGATGAATACATGCTTAGAGACACTTGGAAACCAACGCCATGAGTGCCCATACACAACATCAGAATATCTGGCAACGTCTGCATATCGATCTTCCCCTATTACTTGGTTTGTTTGCCGTAATGGGGTTTGGACTGTTTGTTATCTATTCAGCAAGTGGTGAAGATCTCGGCATGATGGAACGCCAGTTATTTCGAATAGTGCTATCACTGGTCATTATGTTTATTATGGCACAAATCAATCCTGAAGCGCTGAAACGCTGGGCGCTGCCTATTTATTTAGCAGGGATTGTTTTGCTGCTCGGCGTACATTTTTTCGGCGAAATTAATAAAGGCGCACAACGCTGGTTGAATTTAGGTTTTATGGAGTTCCAACCTTCTGAACTGATTAAACTCGCCTTTCCTATTACTATGGCTTGGTATATTAGTAAGTTTCAACTTCCCCCTAAAAAGCGCTATTTGGCGGGAGCTGGAGTCATTTTACTTGTACCTACGCTACTTATCGCAAAACAACCCGATCTTGGAACATCCATTTTGGTTGCCGCTTCAGGCATATTCGTATTGTTTTTATCGGGCATGAGCTGGGCTATTGTAGGTACCTTTGTCGCCGCTATTTTGGCCTTTTTACCTATCCTTTGGTATTTTTTGATGCACGACTATCAACGAACTCGTGTACTGACCTTACTCGATCCTGAGCAAGATCCGCTTGGTGCGGGTTACCATATTATTCAGTCAAAAATTGCCATTGGTTCAGGAGGCCTCTGGGGCAAAGGCTGGCTTGATGGCACCCAATCTCAGCTTGAATTTATCCCCGAACGTCATACCGACTTTATTTTTGCCGTCATAGGTGAAGAGTTTGGTTTAGTGGGCAGCATTATCCTTCTCATCATGTATCTCTACATTATTGGTCGCGGATTAGTCATCGCATCCCGCGCACAAACCAGTTTTGCAAGATTGCTCGCGGGTAGTATCACATTGACTTTCTTTGTTTATGTTTTTGTGAATATTGGTATGGTTTCAGGTATTCTGCCTGTAGTAGGTGTGCCGCTTCCCTTGATAAGTTATGGTGGCACCTCAATGCTGACATTGATGACAGGGTTTGGCATTCTAATGAGCATTCATACCCACAGACGTTTTGTCGATAGATAATTTTAGGGACTTTTTTATGCTTATTCTTCGAGCTTATTTAGCTCCATTGGGTTTACTTTGTTTAAGTTCATGCCTTATTGCATGCTCAACCCCGAGCGACACAGTACAAGCTCCCGCTGGCGAACAAGCAGTTGAAGCCGTCAGAGCTCCAACGCCAATACTTCCAGAGGCGTTGCAAGAAGAGTTTATCCAAACTCAAATGCAACAGGGATTCACTCGCGAGGAAACTATCGCCTTTCTTAATAAGGCCAACTATAACCAAGCGGTCATCGATGCGATAACGCGTCCTTGGGAAGCAAAACCTTGGCACCAATATTATCCCATCTTCTTAACCGAGAAACGCTTAGAAGCTGGACTCGCCTTCTGGAAAAAACACGACGCTACGATTGCCAAAGCAGCAGCAAAATACCAAGTAGAACCCGAGATTATCGTTGCCATTATTGGCATTGAAACCTTCTATGGGCAGTACACAGGCAACTATCCGGTTATTGATGCGCTTTATACCTTAGGGTTTTATTACGAACCGAGAGCCAGCTTTTTCCGCAAGGAATTTGGCGAGTTGATGAAGTTGGTCAAAGAAGAACATTTAGATATCAATAGCCTCAAGGGCTCCTACGCTGGCGCCATGGGCTACGGACAATTTATCCCCTCCAGCTATCGTCATTATGCCGTTGACTTTGATAACAGCGGTAACCGTGATTTATTAAAAAGTCCTGAGGATGCCATTGGCAGTGTGGCTAATTATTTCCACGAACATGGTTGGCAGGCCAATGCACCTGTTGCCTTACCCTTAGTCAACAAGAGTAAATCAGCACCCAAAGCTAAAGTATGGGCTGGGGAAAAACTTAACGATAGCGTCGCAGACATTCTGAGTCCGACCTTAACCTTAGCCAATGCAAGAAACTTAGATATATCCCAAAAAGCCTTGCTAATTGAACTCAAACAAGCAGATCAAACTGACTATTGGCTTGGCCTTAATAACTTTTATGTGATCACTCGCTATAACCGCAGCCCTTTATATTCCATGGCCGTTTATCAATTTAGCCAACAATTAAAAGAACAGCATGCCTCTAAAAAATAACTGTCCACTGCTTTTAGCTTTGCTCATATGCTTCACACTTGCAGCTTGCTCTTCAACACCCGACAAGGCGAGTACCAATGTAAGCAAGAAAAATATGGACCCCAATAAGGGGCGCTATTCGCTAAAAAATGACAAAATGCCACTCAATCCACCGAATGTGGATCACGTGCCAAATGCGACGCCCAAATATGAACCCTATAGCCGCAGGGGAAATAAACCCTACACGGTTTATGGCGAGTCATACAATGTGATGAATACCGGTCAAGGCTTTACCGAAACAGGAAGAGCCTCTTGGTATGGTGAAAAATTTCACGGTTATGAAACATCCAATGGTGAACCTTACGACATGTATTCCATGTCGGGGGCACATAAAACCTTACCCCTGCCAAGTTATGCGAAGATCACTAACTTAGAAAACAATAAGCAAGTGATTATCCGCATTAATGATCGCGGCCCGTTTCACTCAGATCGTATTCTGGATGTGTCCTATGCAGCAGCCTATAAACTCGGCATGCTTGCCACTGGTACGGCCCGCATTAAACTCGAGGTGATTTATATCGGTAGTATTGCAGGTACCAGTTCAGCCATTGCCAGCATCAACGACACTGGCAATCACTACATTCAGTTAGTCGCCTCTAAGGATCGCGCCAAACTGAATAAAATAGCAAAAGAACTTGAGCGAAAATATCAAGTTAAGACCCGAGTGCAACCCGTAAACAATATGTTTAGGCTACAACTCGGTCCTATCGGCCAAGCGGAACTCGCCGATAAGATGCTTAATAAAGTTAAACAAGACGGATATCCTGAAAGCTATATAGTTCATGAGTAGTAAATTAATTAGCCTAAGATATCGATTTAACTGAAAAATACCACAAATGAAGGAACCTTCACTAAAAACCCCTGTCGAAGGGTGGTATACTCGCGAAGCTATTTAGCCCTTTTCATTCAATACAACCAAAAGACGTGCCAAGTTAATGATGAATTTTGTAAAAAGTCCCATTAAAACATTGCTGCTAATTTCTAGTGTCTCTCTCCCTGTTTATGCTGCGCAGCCTATTGTTACACCTGATGCACCCACTGTTGCCGCCAAGGCTTACGTCTTGATGGATTACTATTCGGGCCAAATTATTGCAGAAAGTAATGCCTACGAGAGCCTAAACCCTGCCAGTTTAACTAAGATGATGACCAGTTATGTTATTGGCCAAGAAATTAAAGCTGGCAATGTCTCCCCTGAAGATGATGTGACCATCAGTAAAAATGCGTGGTCTAAAAACTTCTCTGATTCTTCTAAAATGTTTATCGAAGTTGGCAAAACCGTAAAAGTTGCAGACTTAAACCGAGGAATTATCATCCAATCAGGCAATGATGCCTGTGTTGCCATGGCTGAGCATATCGCTGGAACCGAAGGTGCGTTCGTCGATATGATGAATTCATGGTCAAAACAGCTTGGGATGCGTGATAGCTACTTTGAAAACTCACACGGCCTTGATTCTGATAACCACAAAACAACTGCTTATGATATGGCATTGTTAGGTGCCGCACTTATTCGAGACGTGCCTGAAGAATACCGTGTATATAGTGAAAAATTCTATACTTTCAATGGGATCAAACAATATAACCGCAATGGTTTATTGTGGGATAACAGTATGAATGTGGATGGCATTAAAACTGGCCACACCTCTGGAGCAGGTTATAACTTGGTCGCTTCGGCAACCAAAGATGGTATGCGCTTGATCTCTGTCGTGATGGGTACACAAAGTGAAGCCGCCCGTAAAGCAGAAAGCAAAAAACTGCTTACCTATGGCTTCCGTTTCTTTGAAACGATTACGCCATATAAAGCAGGTGATAACTTTACCACTCAACAGATTTGGTACGGTGATAAGAGCACTGTCGATTTAGGCGTTGCAACTGATACACCGATCACTGTCAGCCGTGGCCGCGCAAAAGACTTAAAAGCCAACTTTGAGTTAACTAAGCCATTGGATGCGCCGCTGAAAAAAGGTGAAACTGTAGGTCGACTATTTTTCCAATTAGATGGAAAAGACATAGCACAATACCCATTAGTCACCTTACAAGAAGTGAATGAGGGGAGCTGGTTTAGTAAATTAGTTGACTACTTTAAACAGCTGTTTTCTGGATGGTTTAGCTAAGTTAAATCACAAAAATAAAGCTACCTCAGGGTAGCTTTATTTTTTGGGGAGTGCATAACCCTTGAATCGGGTATAATCGTCGCCATATACAAAGAACTACAGGTTAAGAGCACTGATTATGTTAGATACCAAATTTGATGAATTAATGGATTTTCCCTGCGCCTTCCCATTCAAAGTCGTAGGTGATGCCCATGAAGCTTTAACGGATAGAGTCGTAGCCGTCGTTCAAAAGCATGCTCCTGGTGATTATGCTCCGACAACCAAGGCATCAAGCAAAGGAAGCTATTACTCAATCACTATTCGCGTCACTGTCACCAGTAAAGATCATATTGAAACTTTGTATACCGAACTTGCCGCTATTGAAGGTGTTCGTCGCGTCCTGTAAGTATTCCTCAAGGCTGTAAAATGTGATCTATCTTACATTTATGCGCAAGAGGCGTATAATGACGCCACTCAATTTTAAGGGGAGAGGTTGCCCTTGCAAGACACGACTTTACATATCCGACATCTAGGAAAACAAGATTACGAATCAGTTTGGCATGCCATGCAGCATTACACTGACACTCGTAATAGTGAAAGCCCTGATGAACTGTGGATAGTAGAACATCCACCCGTGTTTACCCAAGGCCAAGCAGGTAAGAGTGAACATATCTTAAATGCTGGCGATATCCCCGTTATTCAAGTGGATCGCGGTGGTCAAGTGACATATCACGGCCCAGGGCAATTAGTGGTTTATCCTCTTATTGATATCAAACGTAGTAAAATCGGCGTCCGTCAACTCGTGACCCATATAGAACAAAGCATTATCAATATGCTCGCTAAGTATGATATCCAAGCCTACGCTAAGGCTGATGCACCAGGCGTTTATGTTAATGAACGCAAAATTGCCTCCCTTGGATTGCGCATCCGCAGAGGTTGTTCATTCCATGGATTAGCCTTAAATGTCGATATGGACCTTGCCCCATTTCGCCGAATTAACCCTTGCGGTTATGCCGGCCTTGAAATGGTACAATCCAAAGCGCTTGGCGGACCGCAAACCGTGACAGAAGCAGGCGAACAACTCACTATTACTTTTAGCCAATTATTGGGCTACCAACATCTAGTTCATCATCAAGGATTAGCAGCGTCATGAATAGGCCAGAACGTTTACAGCCCGGAGTCAAATTAAGGGATGCCGATAAAGTATCTCGTATTCCGGTTAAGATTGTGCCCTCCGAGCGCGATACTATGTTACGTAAACCCGATTGGTTACGGGTAAAACTCCCCGCTTCGAATCAACGTATCTTAGATATTAAACAAGCCCTACGTAGCAATGGCTTGCATTCTGTATGCGAAGAAGCATCCTGCCCTAACCTCGCGGAATGCTTCAACCACGGTACAGCGACCTTTATGATTCTGGGTGCAATTTGTACTCGTCGTTGCCCATTCTGTGATGTTGCCCATGGCCGCCCTTTAAAACCCGACGCCGAAGAGCCAGTTAAATTGGCACAAACGATCCGCGATATGAAGCTTAAATACGTGGTTATCACCTCGGTAGATCGTGATGATTTACGTGATGGTGGGGCGCAGCATTTTGCCGATTGTATTCGAGAAATCCGCAAACTGAACCCTGCGATTAAGATTGAAATCCTTGTACCGGATTTCCGTGGACGCATCGATGCAGCATTAGATATTTTAGCAACTGAGCCGCCTGATGTGTTTAACCACAACTTAGAAACGGCACCCATGCATTATCGCAAAGCCAGACCCGGTGCTAACTACCAGTGGTCACTCGATTTGCTAAAACGCTTTAAAGAACGTCATCCAAACGTGCCAACAAAATCTGGCCTGATGATGGGACTGGGTGAAACCAACGAAGAGATCGCGCAAGTACTGCGCGATCTACGTGAACATAAAGTTGAAATGCTGACCTTAGGCCAATACCTGCAGCCCTCTAAATTCCACCTGCCGGTTGAACGCTATGTACCACCAGCAGAGTTTGATGAGCTTAAAGCCTTAGCCGATGAATTAGGTTTTACCCATGCAGCCTGTGGCCCATTAGTGCGCTCAAGCTACCATGCAGATCTGCAAGCACAAGGTAAAGAAGTTAAATAACCTATTGTTTAATATTGCTTTGTAAAAAACAGCGCCATTGCGCTGTTTTTTTATTGCGTGAAATAGGTTATTCAGAGGTGATGGTGAAATCCATCAAAATAGCATCTTCTCTCCCATCATCTGTACTGTAATATCCCTTACGCCTGCCAGACTCATTAAAACCCATTGTTTGGTATAAAGTTCGTGCCGCAAGATTAGACTCTCTCACTTCAAGCATCACCACCACAGCACCAGAGGTTTTTGCAGCTTCAATCACTTCGCTCAATAATAATTTGCCATAACCATAACCTTGGTGCTCAGGGGCTAAGCAAATATCCAGTAGGGTCACTTCATCGAGGATCTGTTGGATAATGGCAAAACCAATTAACGTTTCAGCAGACATTTCTCCCGCTAGCGATAAACCATATACGCGGTATAACGTGCCAAAACAATCGGCTAAATTGCCTTCGCTCATGGGATGAGAATGTGCGCTTGCTTCAATTGAAGCCATTTGCGGTACATCCATTTGCCCAAGACGCACTAAAGTTAACTGTGGGTTTAATATTTTAGAGTCTTGAATATTCACACATTAAGTTCCGAAGCAGTGATTTATGCCTTACTGTGTTGCTCACGCCATTGACAAATCTGTGACCATAAGGCGCGTTTAGCCTCACTCCCGACAAGCAAACTCGCTAGTGGCTCAGAGACTAACCAAGCTGTACGAGGCCTTACTTTATGGCGACGCAAATCCCAAATAATTTGCTTTCCTTTATGGATCTGACAATCAAAATCACATTCATCTGGCGTAACGCCAATTAACTCAAGCACTTGCTCAATAAGCGTCTGGGCTTGCGGCAACGCACCATCGGCATCCCAAATGACTTGATAGGGCTTAACCTTAGTGTCACGTATACGCCAAGAGGTAATCGCCATGGCTTCTAAATAAGCTGATTTATTCATGGGTTAGTTAGGCTCTTCACTCGTAAATCACAATGGCGTAAGAATACCAGTTATGCGTTGTTAATGTTACTAACCTTATAAACTATGACTGTGCGAGAAAATCTCCAATCTATTTATGCGATTTGTTAAATCTATTTTAATCGCTTTATTTGAAGTTATGACCTGTTATTCTTGGTCCATTGAGTAGGGCACTGAAAGGAAAATACCATGATTAATATCGGCATCAACCAAACAAACAGAGAAGAAATCGCCGCAGGGCTAAACCAACTATTGGCTGACAGCTACAGTCTTTACCTTAAGACCCATAGCTTTCACTGGAATGTCACAGGCCCAATGTTCACTAGCTTACACTTACTGTTTGAGCAGCAATATACTGAGCTTGCCTTAGCCGTTGACCTGATCGCCGAGCGAGTACGGGCACTGGGAGCCAGAGCATTAGGCTCATATTCAGCCTACGCCTCCTTGACAGAAATCAAAGAGGATCAAGGGGTAACCAAGGCTGAAACCATGATCCGCGAGCTACTTAACGATCAGGAAATCGTTATCCGCAATGCACGGGCACTTTATCCACTCGTCAGCAAAGCAAATGATGAAGCAACCGCCGACCTACTGACCCAACGCATTCAACTTCACGAAAAAAATGCTTGGATGCTACGCAGCTTACTCGCAGAGTAATCGCTAAATAGATTATTGCTCTGACCAAAGCAAAAAAGTCGCTAAGTAAACACTTGGCGACTTTTGCCTTTAAAGCTTGATCACGCAAAATAGATTAGAGGTACTTAATCCAAGCCTGAGTGCTGTGTTTTTTATACTCGCTAAATCGCTTAACGGGATAATACAATGCGATGGCTAATACGCCCGCGATAAACCAAACCCATCCCATGTTGTTCACGCCAAAGTACTCACCATGGTTTGCGCCAAAGATGAATTTCGCTAAAGTATAAAGCAGTAACAGCACGTACAAATGCAAGATATAGAAGAACATAGGGACTGAGCCAAACACAGACAACCCATTACCGACTCGCGCTAATCTCCCACCCACTTTCCCACTTAATGCAAAATACCGCTCAAAGGCCACTAAGCAAAAGAACATGCCGCCTAAAGTCACCAGTAAAAAGCTTAATGATGGCGGGTATTTCGTTAAGTTAAATACCGACATCAAGGTTTCACCCAAATGTGCCCCCGACTGCCAAGGCAAGGTTTCGCCATAAAGGTTAAACCCACGTAGCACAGCAAAAAGTACCCAACAGCTGATCCCTAAAAACAACAGCTTTTGCTGGCGAGCCAATGCATCAAGATGTCTTCCGTTCGGCTTATTACTAAAAAGTGGCCCTGCAACATAACCCAGTAAAATCACTCCAATCCAAGGCAGCACGGGATAACTCACCTTAACCCTAAGCGTACCTTCGCTGACGAGATAGCCGCGATCGTGCAATATGGTCCACAGACCGTAAGCCCACTCATTGGGCTGAAAACCAATAGGCGTCAACAGATTATGGCCAAAAACAATCGCAAATCCTAAAAGGGCCATCCAAGGTCTAGGCAGGTTTATCAGTGCAGCGAGCGCTAACATACTCAGACCAATCACCCAAATCACCTGTAACCAAAGGGTGTAATAGCTGACCATCCAAGAGAGGTTAGAGAAGTTAATCACTAAAATTTCCAGCGCGATTAAAAACAGCCCGCGTTTAATCAAAAACTCCCGTGCTGAACGTGGCTCACCATGGCTACGATTGGCATAAAGCCATGCAGAAACCCCGGTTAAGAACACAAAGACCGGCGCACAAAAATGGGCAGCAAAACGACTCAGAAAAAGCCCCCAAGAGGTCGAACTCAAATCCATAGGATCGCTCACCTGCATGTGAAAGAAAAACCGCTCCCTCACATGGTCGAGTAACATGATAAGCATCACCATACCGCGCATCATATCGATACTATTGATCCGGGTGCGGCCAATAGAATGACCCCGTTCTTGCTCGGTAAAACCTGAAGATAACGCTGGATTAGCACTGATATTAGAATTCATAGCTGACACTCACTTTAATGCTACGTGGCTCACCCGGCACGGCCCAAAGAGCGGAATAGCTACTCGCGATGTAATGTTCATCCAGTATGTTATCCAGATTCACACCAAGGCTTAAGTTGTCGCTTAAGTGGGTGTTCATAAACAACCCAACTAACTGATAAGAAGGCAATTGAAAACTAGGATCGGCAGAATCGCCGAGGCGCGAATCAATATAGCGCCAACTTAATCCCAAATGCCCATCAATGGAAAAATCATTGAGATCTTGTTTCAACAGAATACTTGCGGTTTGTTTAGGCACGTTAACCAGTGGACTTCCTGCGGGTATTTGTACGCCAAAGTCAAGATTCAAAGTATCGTTGGCTGTACGCGTATTAAGATAGGCATAGGATAGTCTGCCTTGTAATGACTCAGTCAGATCGGCCGCGATATCTAATTCAAGTCCTGTACTTTTCGCTTCCCCCAAAGTAGCCGAAAACCCTACATTCACAGGATCTGAGGTTAAAATATTGCTCTTTTTGGCATCAAACACGGCTAAACTACCATTTATGGCAAGGTCGTTAAGCCAAGCAGCATTAAACTTCATGCCCAGCTCTACAGATTGACTTTCTTCAGCTTCAAATGGATTCCCCGCATAGTCAGTTCCTGAAAGCGGTAAAAATCCTTCAGAGTAAGAACTATAAAAACTTAATGCATCTGACCACAAATAGACGAGACCCACTTTAGGGCTAACTCGATTATCGGTTTGTTCCGATAGCGTCTCTTTAGCCGTTTCACGAATATCTTGCTGATAACTATCAAACCTCAGTCCTAGATGTAATTTCCACTTTTCAGTTAAATCCATTTGATCTTGAAGATAAGACCCCCATGCCTTCTGAGTTTCCTCATTCTCATACAGTAAACTTACCTCAGGTTGAACGCTGCCATATTGCGGCTCAAAAATATCGATGGCATATTCGCCTTTTTTACCTCGATAGCGATAAAGCCCCGTCTTCAGGTTGTAGTGGTAGGCATCGGCACCAAGCAGCAAATTATGACGAATAAAACCCGTATCAAGATGACCACTTAATTCAAGACGAAGGGAATTATCCTCTGAGGCATAATCCCTATATCGATGCTGGCGAGTCAGTGTTCGGCCATCATCAAACAAGGATTGACGCCCCGCTGCCAGCTCAGCATCGGAGGAAAATCCCTTTAAAGTGGAATCGCGATAGTTATAACCCGCCGTTAATGACCAATCATCATTTAATTCATAGTCATAGGTCAGTTGATGCCCAGTGGCATTCACCTTCGTTGCGCCATCATTAGGCTCACCTAGATAACGTGAACGCGGCACTGTCTTGATATCGTTATTGAGTACGATAAAACCGCGGTCAAATAACTGCTCCTGTTTAAGATACTCAAGCTCATAGAGTAATGAGGCTTTATCGGAAACCTGCCAACGTACAGAAGGCGTAACGATTTTCTTATCACTAAACACATAATCACGAAAACTATCGTATTCCTGCCAAGCGCCATTGATCCGAAACGCCACAGACTCGGTTAAACCAGAGGTAACATCGCCTTCTAACCGATATTGGTCGAAACTCCCAGCCGATGCCTTTAAATAACCACTGCTTTCATATTGGGGTTTCTTAGTCACGATATTGACTGTGCCACCAGGCTCAGAACGCCCATAAAGCGCCGAACCAGGACCTTTTAATATTTCCACATAGGCGACATTAGACAAGTCCCTATGGCCACTAAAACCACGACCACCATTAAAGCCATTGATTAAATAACCCGATGGCATATTTTCATTGCCCGGAAAACCGCGCAAAGAAAAACTATCCCATAAACCACCACCATTATTTTGCCGCGCTACACTGGCAGAATAATCCAGAACATCCTGAAACCTTGTCAGGCCCGCATCTTTTATTAATTGTTCATCTAGCACACTAATCGCTTGGGGAAGCGCCTCTGCGGGTACATTACCACGGTAGGCTTGACGATAATGGATACTTAAACGCTCAATATCTGAATCGGTAACTTGTTCATTCGATTGAAGCTCCTTCGCGGCAAACACCATTGGAGAATTGAACGCAACGAAAGCGCCCAGTAAAAGCGCTACGCGCTTTGGGAAAGCAAAATAAGTCATTTTCACTCCGAAAATAAACAGCATCAGCGCCTTAGTAAAACCAAGACACCACAAAATCAATAACCTAATGAATTTAATCAGAAAATTAAGCTGTTATCGGTGGTGCACGACTATTAAAGAAACGACTAAACAGTTGTTCAAAGGAAACGACTTGAAACTCAACGCGGATATAGCTTTGTTGAGACAGTTGGAAATGAAAGGGTGTACTCGTTAACGCATGTTGTGTTTGGTGTTGATGTAAGCAAAGCGCACAATGGGTTGTTGAGTCATCTTTTAAATGGGAAACACTGTGAACAGCCGAAGCCACAGACAATAGCACCAATATGGCAACAAGCCATATCGCTAAGGTGCGTCTTGTGTGCATCACACTGTTCAAACCATACTTCCTCACATAATTTGGCAGGCGATTGTATGTTAAGAACAACTAAAGTTGCAAATCGATTTACCTAAGACACAGGGCACAAATGTTACAAGAGGTATATGAAATAAGGTAAAAATAAGCAGGCAGATCAACTGGTTCTGTCGCAAACTGAGGAACGAGTTTATCATGAGCGATGCTCTCTTAACTAACATCATCAATGTCGCTAAACTTTTCTGGACGCCATTTCCCAACAGATATCATCATGCAAGCCCTACGATATTACCTGGCCTATAAACTGAGTTACCGTGAAATTGAGGAGATGTTCGCTGAACGTAATATCCATTTTGACCACTCAACACTGAACCGTTGGGTTATCAAATATGCGCCGCAACTCGAAGCCGTATTCAGGAAGAGAAAGCGTCGAGTATCAGGGTCGTGGCGAATGGACGAAACCTACATAAAGATTAAAGGTCGCTGGGTTTACTATTATCACGCCGTGGATAAATACGGTGCTATTATTGATTTTTATTTGAGTGAGACCCGTGATGAACCTGCTGCTCGGGCGTTTTTCAATAAAGCTATCAACCAACATGGCTTACCTGAAAAGGTCGTCATTGATCAAAGTGGGGCGAATGCTGCGGCATTAGACACCATTAATATTCGTCTTTGGCTGTCTGGTTGCATGTTGTTTATGATTGAGGTTTTAGCCATAAAATATCTGAATAATATTGTTGAGCAACGTCATCGAAAAGTGAAAGGTAAAATGCATCAATGTTTGGGTTGGAAGTCTTGGGAAGGTGCCGAATCAACGCTTGCTGGCGTTGAACTTTGGTTCATGATAAAGCAAGGGCAAATGAACACCACCGAAAAGATGACACCATGGGAACAATTTTATTCTTTAGCCGCATAATTGTATCTGAGGGATCTTGCGCCCTCAAATCTTAGCTGCAAGCTCTCAGTTTGCAACAGAACCCTATTTTTTATACGATTTAAAAAAATCAAAATATTTTTTGTTATAGCCTTGAAAGGCTCTGCCTTTCCCTCTTGCATATGCTTTTGAAAAACACTCAAAAGCATTATCCTTATCTTCCAGCTCGAAATATATTACCCCTAAATCAATTAGCTCTGACGTTCCATACTCAGGAATGTTATATTTAAATATCTCAAGAGCCCACTTCTTTGCCTCAAGATATTCTTTTTTTAAGAAATACACACCACATATGCATGAAATTAACCACCGAGCCTCTTCCGATTTATATTTATCAACAATGGCATCTTCTATATCAGTTAATGCCGAAAAATAAACCTCCAATGCTTTGTTAAAATCCCCCTTATCTTCAAAGGAATTCCCAAGCTCGATTTTTTTAACAATTTCAGATTCAATACCACCCATAAGAACCTCGTTTTAAATCAATGGCTTTAAATATATTTGCCCTAACATAGCACCTTGCGATCTGTTTATAGAGTAATGATCAAGGTAATAGTTATTTGAGTCCAGCATCCAGTTTCTAACCTCAGGAGCTCTTGCTCCATATCCTCTTCCGGTACTGTTCCACCAACTTACTGCATCGACTCTATGAGACATATCTGCTTCTCGTAGTGGACGCCATACACCTTCCGAGGGTTCTGTCGCAAACTGAGGAACGAGTTTATCATGAGCGATGCTCTCTTAACTAACATCATCAATGTCGCTAAACTTTTCTGGACGCCATTTCCCAACAGATATCATCATGCAAGCCCTACAATATCCAGACATTGAACGAACGTTCACATTTCACGACATCAAAGCGAAAGGCATCTCTGACTTTGAAGGAAACATTCACGACAAGCAGCAATTTAGTGGGCATAAAACCGTTGGCCAAGTGAACGTTTATGATCGCAGAACAGAGATCGTGCCAACGATCGGCAGTATTAAGAAGTGAATCGTTATTCAAAAAGCTGATTAGACATTTCTAACAACTTTTCTAACAAAAATAAAAACGGCTCGCATATTTCTATGCAAGCCGTTGTTTTATTTGGCAGGGGTGGCAGGACTCGAACCCGCAACCATCGGTTTTGGAGACCGCTGTTCTACCAATTGGAACTACACCCCTGTTGACGTGGGGCATTATGCTAAAAGCACTCTCAAAGGTAAAGGACTTTTTATGACAAACCTCATTAACTGAGGATTTTTCAAACAAGTTTTATTATGTATGTTGATTTAATTAGCATAACGATGAAAAACACACCATGCCAGCCTACCAAGTGGCGTTGCACTGCAACCTTGAAGCAAACGGATAAATCCCTCCATGCTAAATAAGCTGTATTTAATGGTGAGATGCCCGAATAAAGCGTCGTCATAAACGCAGTTATCGAAAAAATATCTGAGTTCGATTTATAAAACCGGTGTTTTATAGTATAAGCATCGTCAATTTCATACACAGCTCCACGGAACCCCCTTCATGTCTGACAAATTTTTCTTTAAAGGTCGTAGAACGCCTAAGCCAAAGCATGAAAGCTATGGCTACAACACTAAACGTGCCGCTAAACCGGGAACAGAGGCTTTTCCCCTGCAATTAATCGTTGCCGACGAAGCACGTAAACTTGAAGTTGCCGCTATTGTTGCCGAGCATCAACTGTTCGCTAATATTGAAGTCAATGCCGATGTACCAGAAAACATTATTGAATTAGAAGGTTTATTAAATAAACCTAAAACAACCACCTTTGAGAAAAAGCCGAACCGTAATGAGCCATGCGCCTGCGGTAGTGGTCAAAAATTTAAAAAATGTTGCGGTAAATAAATCCGAAGTACATCACTTTAATAGGGTCTTTTTGCTGCCACGAGAATAAGCCCCTTTTCACTTCTCTTTTCCCGCTAAATCCTATTTAAACCATTAATAACTCGGTTAATCCTCAATTGGTGAGATAAAAATTCGCTGTAAATCGTTATTCCATAACTGAATAATTTTGCGGGTCTTTTCTTTATTCCAAAAACACTTGCCAAATAAAATCAGCCCTGCGCCTTCTAAATCACGTTTATCTTCAATGGCAAATTGCTTTAATAGTTTTGCCTTTACCCCATCGATAGGAATACCTATATCTTTACTGTCTGCGGGATTGAGCCAATTCATGGTTGGATCCGTATGTGAAATCGTCCCCCAATACATATGAGGCTTATTATCTGTGGGATCGGCATCGGCAAAATTCACAAATAGATTCTTTGCCCGCCAGCGGTATTTACGCTCACTATCTGTATACACCCAGAGGTTGGATGTGGCTAAATCGGAACCACGCAGTAAACTGTGGAGCAACTTTTCGAGCCCTTGGCTCGGAACGCGTTTTTCTTTGAGTGGGGTATCTTTTGGCGTGTCGACCTGATATTGCATCGGGGCTTCTTGCACTGTGTCAGCGTTAACCTTCTTTACTTCAATATCCGCAATCTGCGCTGAATTAAGTATGGCTTTATCTGCGTGCTCCTTTGACTTGGCGCTGCTAGATTTAGCTATTCTCGGTTTACGGCTAAAATCGATCATCAGCGCATCGGCATCCACCAACTGTTGATGCACTTCGATGGCATCTTGTTCTTCTCGGGATTTTTGTGCCGAAGGTTTAAATTCAATGCAATCAATTTGATGATAGCGGGATCCAAAGCAGGCAGCTTTGCCATCTTTTGAGGCTTTACGGAAATAGGCTTTACCGCTACAGGCAGGGCAAAATAACCTTTGACGCAGACGCTCAATATCCGCTTCGGACAAGTGCTGAAACGTAAATACGCTGTATGTCACTCGAATTACGTCGCCTTGCTCTACATCGAGTTCACAAATCGCATCTAACATAGCGCCCCTCTCCATTTTTATGGCTTAAGTATTTTTGAGCTTAAAGCCATGTATTAACCCCGAACGTCACTAGTCCTAATAAAAACAACATCCCAATGACTCGGTATATCAAGCCCAAAGTGCTAGTTCCCAGTGAGCTAACATTGGAGCTAAGTGGATCCGCTTTCAACTTAGCCCGAGTTTCTTTGGTATTCAAAATCATCCTTTTACCCATTGGCCTGTTCAAAATAGACAGCAAGTCGAGCCGTTAGGTTTTGAGTAAGCAACTGAGTATTCGCTTCTAATGATGCCAGATAAAATGGCTTAAGTTTGTCAATTAGCTCGCTAAAACAATGTTGCGCTGCCAATGCATCTAAGGCGGCATAAACAATTTGTGTAGAGGTTAGAGGTACCTGTTGCCAATTCGATAGGGTCACTTTTTTGGGCTTATCGATACGCTTTTGCAGTAACGTGGCGACCAGTTGACGAGTACCCATTTCTTTACCCGCCCCAAGCTGTGCTAGAACCCAGTTCAAATCTAACCTCGGCGTGACATTAATCCCCCACTCCCGCGTTAATGCTTGACCGTCACTTCTAAGGCCAACACCCACTTTCAAAATATTCTCATCCTCAAGCACAGGTTTTAATAACCCTAACTGCTCAGCTAACAGCGCATGTTGAAACAAATAGCAGGTGTCATGGGTCGCAATTTGGATCAAACTTAAGGGATGCTGCACTCCGCGCTCAAAACTTGCGCGAGTTTCGGTATCAAACCCAATGACACGCTGCTTGCTTATGCTTTGCAGCACTGTTGTTAATTCATTAGGCTGAACCACAATCACTCGCGCGCCCTCAAGCTCGAAAGGGGCTAATTGGGATAACTCAATATCATCAAGACGAGTGATAAGTGCAAGCTTTTGTTTAAACCACAATAACTTAAGCTCAGGCCCTATTAATTTAGGCAAAGCATCTACTGCAACTGAAGTATCAGACTGTGCTGCTTGGGCCAAATAGGCGCTACCCGCCGCATCCATTACTGCAATCAAACCATCGGCATTCTCGCCTAGCTCCTGACGTAGCCAAGCTAACTTATTGGGTGAAAGGCAATACTTCATTAACTTCATGACACCGTCCTTGAGAGCTTAAAGAATAGCTTCCGTTAGAAACCATTCCTATATCGAACTATCTTCCACCAAAACTAGCAATTAACTACGCAGCTTTTGAATTCCCGCCATAAGAAAAACAGCAAGAGCCCCCGCAAGCACACCAAATAACCCGTTAAGTATGCTAGGCGTGAGAACCGCTAAGACAGGGCCGATAACACTGATTGCAGCAATAGCTTGTTGCGCATGGTGAATTTGCTCACCGATGATATGCAAACCATGGGTTAAAATCCCACCACCCACCATAAACATGGCTGCCGTGCCAATAATCGTTAAACTTTTCATTAATATGGGGGCGGCGCTCAATAAACCAAAACCTAATTTACGGTTCATTTGAGTTAATACAGAGGCACCTTCACGTTGACTCAAGTACAACCCCGCATCATCCATTTTGACAATCGCTGCCACTAAGCCATACACGCCTATGGTCATCACTATGCCAATAATTGCTAAGGTAAAAAACTGTGTCGATAACGATCTATCCGCCACTATACCAAGGGTGATGGCAATAATTTCCGCCGATAACACAAAGTCGGTACGAATCGCCCCTTTAACTTTTTCGGCCTCGTAGGCGGCGAAATCTTTAATCTCAGGTAAATCATTCTCTACTTGGCTTTGGTGTTGCTGCTGGCCTTTTCTATGGCTATAGCTGTGATGCAGTTTTTCAAAGCCTTCGTAACACAAAAATAGCCCACCAAACATCAATAATGGCGTGACAGCCCAAGGAATAAACGCGCTGATAAGCATTGCTGCAGGTACTAAAATCAACTTATTACGGAACGATCCCTTGGCCACCGCCCACACGACGGGTAATTCACGATCGGCGCTTACGCCCGTTACTTGCTGGGCATTAAGCGCTAAATCATCTCCTAGTACCCCTGCGGTTTTCTTTGCGGCAACCTTACTCATCACAGCCACATCATCTAAAATCGATGCGATATCATCGAGTAAAGTTAATAAACTCGCCCCAGCCATAAAACTTCCTTAATAAACGCATTCTGCTTTTGTCATAGTAACTTAGTTAGATTGAGTGCGTATAGTGAAATGCTTTTCATCTTAACTGCTTAAGTCGCTTACATTATTTCTAATCTAGAAATACCATGAATGCAGATCACACTGGCAATGGAATTGCCCCACATTATCTGCCGGAAAAGAGTATACTAATCGCAGAATTTTTTACTCATTTGCCGTTACAGGATGTCAACATGACTCAAGATGAAATGAAAAAAGCTGCTGGTTGGGCCGCGCTTAAGTACGTTGAA
Source organism: Shewanella sp. JNE2 (assembly GCF_023159115.1). Classification (NCBI taxonomy): domain Bacteria; kingdom Pseudomonadati; phylum Pseudomonadota; class Gammaproteobacteria; order Alteromonadales; family Shewanellaceae; genus Shewanella; species Shewanella sp. JNE2. The sequence goes on from NZ_CP096169.1 coordinate 3,483,783, forward strand.
GAAGGCAGTATTGTCGGTGTAGGTACAGGTTCGACTGTAAACCACTTTATTGATGCACTCGCTACCATGAAAGATGATATCGAAGGTGCGGTTTCAAGCTCGGAAGCATCCACTCAGAAAATGAAAGCGCTAGGAATTCCCGTTTATGACTTAAACAGCGTCGATCGTTTATCTGTCTATGTAGACGGTGCCGATGAAATCAACGATCGTATGGATATGATCAAAGGTGGTGGCGCAGCATTAACTCGCGAGAAAATTGTCGCGGCTGTAGCTGAGAAGTTTATCTGCATCGTTGATAACACTAAACAAGTCAACATATTAGGTGAATTTCCGCTACCCGTAGAAGTCATTCCAATGGCTCGCTCTTATGTCGCGCGCCAATTGGTAAAATTGGGTGGAGATCCTGTTTATCGTCAAGGTGTTGTGACCGATAACGGCAACGTAATCCTCGATGTGTATAATCTTAAAATCCTTAATCCAAAAGAATTAGAAAGTCAGATCAATGAGATAGTCGGTGTAGTGACTAACGGTCTGTTTGCCAAACGCGGTGCGGATGTGTTACTCGTTGGCACCCCTGATGGCGTAAAAACGTTTACTGCCAAATAAGTTAAGTGCAAAAATCCTATCACAGTCACAAGGCTGCTGATTGTAAAAATACACAGTAAAAAATACGCTGTAAAAATGCCAGCCACTTTATTCAAGAGCTGGCATTTTTTTATGATTCTTTTTATAGCTCAATGTTATCTAACTAAGTTGCCCATCGCAGACAGCTTATATCAAACGCTTGGCTTACCAAGCTCTGGCAACTAGACCTTTTAAGTAGAATCCTTCTGGGAAGGCGCTACCGATAGGGTGATCGCTCGCTTGGCTTAAGCGTTCAATAAACTGGATTTCACGTTTCGCATCGAGCGCGGCATCGGCCACGATTTTTTGGAACAGATCCGCAGGCATTAATCCTGAGCAAGAGAAGGTCAATAACACACCGCCTGGATTCAACAACTGTAATGCAATCATGTTGATGTCTTTATAACCACGGCAAGCCCCGTTTAACTGCGCTTTGTTATCGGCAAACTTAGGCGGGTCGAGCACAATCACATCAAAGGTTTTGCCTTCATCACGGTACTGGCGCAGCAACTTGAACACATCGGCTTCGTTGTAATGCACATTGTCATCACTCAAACCGTTCACTTGCATATTGAGGCGCGCTGTCGCCAAGGCTAGAGAAGACACATCGACGTTTTCAATACTGGCAGCACCTGCTTTCGCAGCGTACAGACCAAAAGTCCCCGTGTAGCAAAAACAGTTCAATACCGATTTATCTTTGACAAAACGGGCGGCAATGGCGCGGTTATCACGTTGATCGAGATAGAAACCTGTCTTATGGCCTTTAATCACATCGACGGCGATCTTGATGCCGTTTTCTTCGATAATCACTGGCATTTCTGGCAGAGTGCCGTGCAGTAAACCCGTCACAGGCAGCAGACCTTCTTTCTTACGGGAATCCACATCAGAACGCTCATAGATAGCACAATCTGGATATTGCTCAGCCAATAACTCGACTAAGGTATCGCGCCATAAATCAGCACCTGTGCTCAGTAACTGGCACACCAACACATTGGCGTATCTGTCGATGGTGATCCCAGGTAAACCATCGGACTCAGCAGCCACTAAACGATAACCCGTTAAACCCTGCTCACGGATTAAATCGTTACGGCCGATTTGCGCCCGCTGTAAACGTCTGGCAAAAAACGCGCGATCAATTTCTTCTTCGCGATCAAAAGTCCAAATCCGCACTTGAATTTGCGACTCAGGCGACCAAGCACCACGACCTAACCAATGACCATCATGCGCGACCACATCGACTGTCTCACCCGCTTCAGGTTTTCCCTTAATGTTATGAATAGCATTGGAAAATACCCAAGGATGGCGACGCTCGAGCGACTTCTCGCGGCCGGGTTTAAGTTTGATTCTGATAGCCATAGTTGCCTTTAAAAATAGGGCCGCCACTAAAAAAGGGCTGCTGTCTAAAAATGGGAAACGGATGATATACCCAATGCCACCTAAGTGCGAGTACCGAACACGCCGCAGCGCTTATTTACCATCATCCACGGGTGGCCGATCATACCTTATTTTAACAGTTAATTCTGAATGATATTCATGCGAAATGATGTTGGAATGGTTAATGAAACAACGCTAACAAAACCGTAACGAGGAGATGCCAGCGCGATAAAGACAACTGACATGATTTGAAATAAGACGAATTAATAAGCAAACACGAGAACTTAGCTACGCAGCGCTAACTCAACAATGACGGGCGCATGGTCAGTACTGTAGGCGTCGCGTTCATATTCAGGTCTGACTAAGTGTCTATCGCAGGTCTGATAATCTACGACTTGCGCTAAACTGCGGCCATGGCTCGCATCAAACTCACTCGAAAGCAAAATATAATCCAGCACAGAACCTTTGGGGCCATAGTAATGGGTCGCCGCTCTGTGTTCCCTATGGTAAGCGGTATTGCCAGTCAAACTGTCCCTCAAGTTCGCTTCAATAAATAATTCATAGGCATCTTTAAGTTGATACTGAGCAAACACCGCCGCTAATGCCGCATCGGATAAATGCCCAAGGCCCGCGGCTTTAATGTCATTACTGTGAATGCTCTCGCCCTGTATCATTAACGCATCTAAGGCGCCCATTGTCAGGCTGTCATTAAAGTCTCCCATCACGATAACGGGATGTTTAGATTCTTGCCTACGTACTAATATGCCATTGAATAATAACGCTGCTTCTGCGCCGCGCTGCATGGTAGATGCCCAGCGGCCTAAGGCTTGCTCTGTGAGTAATTGGGTTTCTGAATGCAGTTTCATGCTTGCTGCGGGAGCCAAGTTATCTAACCCAAGTGGCTGATGTTCGAGAGGTTGATGTTCAAATAGCTTAGGCTCGAGTGCTAATCCGGCACGTTTTGACTTAAAGTGCACCACATAATAGTCACACTTGCCGATATGTGGCACTTCAACGGTTGCGCGCAGCACCTTACGGCTAAAGGCAAATTCACTCGATAATCCCATGGCTGTCACTAAGCGTGCATCAGGTTCGACACTGCTGATTTCCACTATAGGATAACGGGAGGCAAGCGCGACCACAGGGCTGCGATAAATGTAATCACTGATAAGAGTTGGCTCATCAACGACCGCAAAATACCCTAGACCTTGCTCACTGGCGATTCGTTTGAGCGGTTCAGGGCTAAACACTTCTTGAAATCCCACAATATCGGGCTGGCGATGGGCGAGAAACTCACTCAACCACTGACACTTTTTCTGCCATTGCCCATGGCTATAGATATTTTCAAAATCATAGTAAGCCAAAGGCGGCTCAATAAAATTAAACAGATTGATACTGGCGATCTTGATATTCGCGGTGCGCTTATGATCGATAGGTGCAGCCATTGATTCCAACTCATCGATATTGTGTGCCACAGCTTAATCCCCCAAATCTGAATACAGCAAACTCTCTTAATCTGACTTAATCTGAATGAGCACAATGACTCACCGCAGGCCGACAAGGGTATACCCGAAGTGCACTAATGCCAAATTCCCCATTATGGATAAAGTATTAACTCATCTCTGGCGACTCAAATACAGCTTACTAGAGATAAGCCATATCGTTAAAAACCACAATGCAATATCACAGTTAAATCCGACAACAAAAATCAACCGCTACCAGCCAAAAAATAAACAATCAAACAACAATGATTAGCACACAAAACCACCAGCACTCCCAACAAAATCACGCAAGCCCAAGAATGATCATAAAATTAACTTTTACTTAAAGTGTAAATTCAAACAAAAACATATGTAATAACATGTGCGGTTGACTTTACATTTCAGTCCCTTAGAATGTGGCGACTTTAATCATTGCGGAGACCCACTGTGGGCACACACATAAGCGACAGTAGATGCCCTGTCCAAAAGACAGGATTTAACGCCTAGCACTAGCCCGCAATATTTGCTGCTACCTGCTAAGCAGGGTAGTAGTGTGAACCATTCTTCACTCAGCCTCCCCCAAAATATCAATCACAGACAATAAGCCTGAGCCTATGGCTGCGCTTTAGCAATTCCAGCATTTTGCTGGGGTTCAGTTATGTGTATTTATTGCATCTCAAAGCAAGTTTTTTGCCTCAGTAGACTTCGTTTCCCCTATGGGTTTACATCTGAGGAGCCTAAATATGGCTTACATAAACAAAAGCAACGTATCTATATTGCGATCGCTATCCTGCGCAAGTATCAGCTTGTACTACAGCATGAGTGCAGCGGCATCCCATCTCGAAGTGGATGATCCTGCCCTCGCTGAGCGCTGTGAATTAGAAATGGGCTGGCAACAACCTAGGTCGGATCATACTCGGACGCAATTAAATGCAACCACGACTTGCAGCCGCAATCAATGGGAATGGCATATAGGATTAGCGTCCAATGCCAATGACGATATTCGTGAGGAGCAAGCTGAAGTCGGCATTAAGCTGCCGCTCAACTTAAACTCTCACTCAGATTCAAATCGGCAGCAGGATGATTGGCACAGTGCACTGGTAATCAACTTGCAGAAAAACCTTGATGCCAGTAACGAGTTAGCCACCGAAGTCTTCGGCATTTTTGGCAAAACCTTAGGCGATTCTGATGTCAGTCTCTATGCCAATGTAGGTTTTACCCATGAGTTTAATCAATCAACCCAATTACTGGTTGGTATCGCGGCGGCGCATGAACTCAGTAGTCATCACCGCGTGATAACCGAGCTTTATCAAAAAGAGTTGAGCGAGACTGCCTATCAGTTCGCCTATCAACACACACCGCAACAACAGCTACAGCTGGAATTGAGCTTAGGCAATGCCCTTCGTGGCAACGCGCTGCAACTTGGCGCAGACATCACCTTTTACTTTGGTCACTAGATCGTTGGGAGAATGAGCTATGAACATGAATAACAGCAAAAACAACACTAAAAAAATCATCCATAATCTGCAAATGATTATCGAGCAACGCAGTGCAAGCGCTATGGCTGAATTAGCCGAAAAACGCCACCCTGCGGATATTGCAGCCGTATTTAACGTCTTTAATCAAGCTCAACAAGTCCTATTGTTGCAACTGGCCTCACCTAAGGTTTGCGCCAATCTGTTTCGCTACCTGACCGATGAATTACAAGCCAGCTTAGTACAGCAATTAGATAAAACCACGCTATCTGCGCTACTGGTTCACATGGCAGCAGATGAACGTGCCGACCTCTATAATCTGCTCGATGAAACCCAGCAAGCGGCGATTTTACCTGCGCTAGCATTGGCCAAACGGGAAGATATGCGCACCCTCGCCGCCTATGATAAAGCCAAGGTTGGTGCGGTGATGACGTCAGATTACACCTTGCTTAATAGCCGCCACACGGCTGGCGAGGCCATAGAGGCGCTACGTACTGAAGCTAATGATAAGGAAACTATTTATCAAACCTATGTGGTGGATATGTTAGGCCGCTTGATAGGCACAGTCTCTTTAAGGCAATTACTACTCGCACAACCCGATGAGCGAGTGGTCGATTTTATGAAGCCCGATCCTGTTGCGCTTGATGCCAACGCCCTGCGCGAAGAAGCGGTGCAGATGATTGCTCACTATGACTTAATGGCACTTCCCATTATCAATGGTAAAGGTCAATTGGTCGGCATTGTTACCTATGACGATGCAATGGATATTGCCAGTTCGCAGGCGGATCTTGAATTCACCAAAACCGCAGCTATAGGCAATATCGACCACAATCTAAAAACAGCCAGCATAGGGTTACTCTATCGTAAACGCGTATTTTGGCTAGTGGTTTTGGTCTTTGGAAATATTTTCTCAGGCGCAGGCATTGCCTATTTTGAAGATACCATTGCCAGTTATGTTTCATTGGTCTTCTTCCTACCACTACTTATCGATAGCGGTGGTAATGCAGGCTCGCAATCAGCCACCTTAATGGTACGCGGTCTAGCCACTGGAGAAGTTAAAATAAAAGACTGGTTATCTATGCTAGGGCGCGAATTATTTGTCGCCGGATTATTAGGAGCCAGCATGGCAGCGGCAGTGTCCTTGCTAGGCTTTTGGCGAGGCGGACCTGAAATCGCACTGGTTGCGGCACTCACAATGCAAATTGTGGTGATTATTGGCAGCTTGATTGGTATGTCTCTGCCTTTCTTACTGAGCAAATTAAAGATGGATCCTGCGACCGCGAGTGCGCCACTCATTACCTCCATCGCCGATATCATAGGTGTAATCGTATACTTCAGTATCGCCACTATGGTGCTCGACTTACCTATGCCCTAAATCATTCGTGGGCCGAATAAACAACCCTTATTCGGCTCACTTTTGGGTTAATTCTGATTGGCTTGGTCTACATCATAAATGTGCTAATTACACCTAAAATATAAGCACAAACATTAATCATGGGTTAATATTCTAACATCACAATAAATCTAACTTATTCTTAATATTGCTATATTTGCAATAGAACCACTAATGCAAGTCTATAAGCAAGCGATACCAACAAAGATAACCTTAAGAGCACGATAATCGGTGCTCTTTTCTGAAAACCGATATTAAATTTTAATCTTATAAACCAAGCTAATAGCTATACTTGATAAAAAATACAGTTTCTATCTTTAATCGTTTTAGAGCAGGCAGTCAGACTCAATTATAACGTACTAATTTTTAGGGTTATTAATGAAATTTGCCACCAGAATACTGCTACCAATCTTAGTGTTGATCGTGCCTACCATCATGGCCAATCCACTGAATATATATACCGAAGAATGGTCACCGATCAGCTTCTCTGTTGATGGTAAACCCGATGGTTTAGCTGTACAAGTCGTACAAGAAATTCAAAAACGCATCAAGAACCAAGACCCAATTAAGGTCGTGCCATGGGCTCGAGGTTGGAAAATGCTGACCGAGCAACCTAATACTGTGTTATTCACTATGACACGCACGACAGAAAGAGAGCAGATGTTTACTATGATTGGCCCAGTTGCAATTGGGACGACTAATTTTTATGCTCTAAAAAACAGTGGGATAAAAATTACCAGTTTAGAGGATGCGAAGTCAGCCAAAGCGATTGGCGTTTACCGCGCCTCAGTTGAAGAGCGAATACTCCTCGAACAAGGGTTTACCAATATTGCAGCGTCTTCTACTCCGCTTTTAAGCGCTAAGCAGCTCATAAAACACCGTATCGATCTCTGGTGTAATGCTAATTTAACAGCACCAAGCATACTTACGGAAGCGGGTGCCAGTATTGATGATGTTGAATCCCTTTTTACGATTAGTGCTAACCATCTATACATTGCTTTTTCTCGCGGCACCGCCAATGAAGTGATAGAACAATGGAAAAATAGCCTAGCAGCGATAAAAGCAGATGGCACTTTCAAAACGATTTATCATGCTTGGCTCCCCATGGATGAACCGCCCATGCAAACCGAACGGATAGGACCAGCCCACTAACCACTAAATTCAACTATTCTACACTCTATATCTCTTTTACTATCACGTTCAAATCGTCCCTTAGAAAGGACACTTACAAATCCAATCGATATGCTCGCCTGTTATTGGATGGTCGAAGGCTAAGCGAGTCGCATGCAGCATTAACCTTATATGATGTAGAGCATAATCGTTGTCTGTTATCTTCTCACCTACCCCACCATACAGATCACACCCCAAAATCGAGTGTCCCAATTGCTGACTGTGGATCCTAAGTTGATGAGTGCGGCCAGAAACGGGGGTAAATTCTACCCGTGTAGCAAAAGGTTCCGGTAATCGTTCAAGCACCCGATATTCGCTGATCGCAAGCTTACCTGTGCTGTGGCAAATTTTCTGCAGCGGGAAATTGTCGACATCTTTAGCGATAGGCAGATTAATCACCCCACTGTCGTCAGTGAGATGCCCATGGAGTAATGCGGTATAACGCTTCTCAACCGTGCGCGCCTGAAACTGTTTTGTCAGCAAACCATTAACCGTTTTATTCAGTGCCACCAGCATGATGCCAGAAGTGCCAAAATCGAGTCTGTGTAGTAGCGTGGCCGTCGGAAAATCCTGCACTAAACGATAATGCACTGAGTCGAGATTCAGCGGATTCTTCCCCGATAAACTCAATAATCCGCTCGGCTTATCAATCAGCAGAATATCGCTATCTTGATAGAGCATACGTATTTGCCCGAGGCAAGGCGGCGCAATAAAAGTATCGACTTGGGTAATGCTATCTTCGGGATCGGACATCGTTTTCTCAGACAACTAAAAGGGAAATTCAGTGAGCAAAATATTCAAAAACGGAACCATAAAGTAAAACCGCAATGGGCCTAAATGATAAGGCCGTATAACCTCGGTTATACGGCCTTATTAAACGACATCAACAGTAATGCTTATTCAGCTAATACGCGTTGATGCAATTCTTGCACTGATGTCACATTGGTACGGTCATCAGCAGCATGGGCCATACAGGTGGCAAATGCAGCATTCATGGTCGTCGTGTAGTTCACTTTGTAACGCAGTGCACCGCGGCGCAATTGACGAGAGTCTTCAATCGCTTGACGACCTTCAGTGGTGTTGACGATATAAGTGTATTCACCGTTCTTGATGCGATCGAGAATGTGTGGACGACCTTCATGTACCTTGTTCACTAAACGTGGGTTAATGCCCGCTTCACCCAGAATAATGGCTGTACCATGGGTCGCATCGATTTGGTAACCGAGCTCAATTAACTTAGCCGCTAAATCGGCAACGCGTTTCTTATCGCTGTTTCGCACAGACAATAATGCACGGCCCGACTTAGGCACCTCTGCTGTGGCACCTAACTGCGCCTTAGCATAAGCTTCGGCGAAGGTATCACCCACGCCCATCACTTCACCAGTAGAGCGCATTTCTGGGCCTAACAATGGATCAACACCTGGGAACTTGTTAAAGGGCAACACCACTTCTTTCACTGAATAGAAAGGTGGGATCACTTCTTTAGTGAAGTTTTGCGACTTCAAGCTTTGCCCTGCCATCACCCGCGCCGCGATCTTAGCTAAAGGCACGCCCGTTGCTTTCGACACGAATGGCACAGTACGGGCTGCGCGTGGGTTAACTTCAATCATATAGATTTCGTTATCTTTCACGGCAAACTGTACGTTCATTAGGCCAACGACACCAAGTTCCATTGCTAACTTGCCGACTTGCACGCGCATGCGATCTTGGATTTCTTGGCTTAAAGTGTATGGCGGTAAGGAACAGCCTGAGTCACCGGAGTGAACCCCAGCTTGCTCGATATGCTCCATGATGGCGCCGATAACCACAGTTTCACCGTCACAGACTGCGTCGATATCCACTTCGATCGCATCATCTAAGAAGTGGTCTAACAGTACTGGCGATGCGTTAGATACGCTTACGGCTTCGTTGAAGTAGCGCAGTAAGTCCTGTTGGTCGTAAACGATTTCCATCGCACGGCCGCCCAGAACATAGGATGGACGCACCACCAGCGGATAACCGATACGCTCAGCGGCAATCACTGCACCTTCAACTGTGGTCACGGTATCGTTTTCAGGTTGCTTCATTTCCAGGCGTTGAATCGCCTGCTGGAAACGCTCACGGTCTTCAGCGCGATCAATCGCATCTGGGCTAGTACCAATAATTGGCACACCAGCGGCCTCAAGGGCGCGAGCCAGTTTCAGTGGTGTTTGGCCACCGTACTGCACGATAACGCCTTTTGGCTTCTCGATACGGACGATTTCTAATACGTCTTCCAGAGTGACGGGCTCGAAGTACAGACGATCTGAGGTGTCGTAGTCGGTCGAAACGGTTTCAGGGTTACAGTTGACCATGATGGTTTCGTAACCGTCTTCACGCAGTGCTAATGCCGCATGTACGCAGCAATAGTCGAATTCGATACCTTGACCGATACGGTTTGGACCACCACCTAATACCATGATTTTTTCACGATCAGAGGGATTGGCTTCACACTCTTCCTCATAGGTCGAGTACATATAGGCCGTGTCAGTCGCAAACTCGGCCGCACAGGTATCTACACGTTTGTAGACAGGATGCAGGTCGAATTTATCACGCAGCTTACGCACTTCAGCTTCATTCACCCCTAATACATCGGCTAAACGCGCATCGGCAAAGCCTTTACGTTTCAGCTTACGCAGTAAATCATAATCCAGCCCCGCCAAACCCGCCTCGGCAACAACGCCTTCGAGTTTAATCAGTTCTTCAATTTGCACGAGGAACCAAGGGTCGATATTGGTCAGACGGAAGATTTCATCAAGGCCAAGACCCGCACGCATCGCATCGGCAATGTACCAAATACGGTCACAACCGGGTTCTTTTAGCTCGAGGCGAATACGTGACATCGCTTCAGGTTTAGACATATCAGTGATAGGGTCTAAACCGTTACGGCTAACCTCTAAACCGCGCAAGGCTTTTTGCAGTGACTCTTGGAAAGTACGGCCGATGGCCATCACTTCACCCACAGATTTCATCTGTGTGGTTAAGCGGTCATTCGCGCCGGCAAACTTTTCAAAGTTAAAGCGTGGCACTTTAGTCACAACGTAATCGATAGCAGGCTCGAATGACGCTGGCGTACGACCGCCCGTAATGTCATTCATCAGCTCATCAAGGGTGAAACCGACTGCTAACTTAGCGGCGATTTTTGCAATCGGGAATCCCGTGGCTTTCGATGCCAGCGCAGATGAGCGCGATACCCTTGGGTTCATCTCGATGATCACCATACGGCCATCGATTGGGTTAATACCAAACTGTACGTTTGAACCGCCCGTTTCAACACCGATCTCACGCAGTACGGCCATAGAGGCGTTACGCATGATTTGGTATTCTTTGTCTGTCAGAGTTTGCGCGGGTGCAACCGTGATAGAGTCGCCGGTGTGCACGCCCATAGGATCGAAGTTTTCGATAGAACAGACGATGATGCAGTTGTCGTTACGATCACGAACCACTTCCATCTCGTATTCTTTCCAACCGATTAAGCTCTCATCGATTAGCAGCTCTTTGGTTGGCGATAAATCTAACCCTTGAGAACAGATTTCTTCAAACTCTTCCTTGTTGTAGGCAATACCACCACCCGAGCCACCCATAGTGAATGAAGGACGGATAATACAAGGGAAACCGACTTGCTCGAGCACACCGTAGGCCTCTTCCATGCTGTGGGCGATACCCGCACGTGGACACTCTAAGCCAATGCTCTTCATGGCTTTGTCGAAACGGCTACGATCTTCGGCTTTATCAATCGCATCGGCAGTCGCGCCTATCATTTCAACATTAAATTCCGCTAAAACACCTTTGGCTTCGAGTTCTAATGCGCAGTTCAGTGCGGTTTGGCCGCCCATGGTTGGCAGAATCGCGTCAGGGCGTTCTTTGGCGATAATATTGCGGACCACTTCCCAGTGAATTGGCTCGATATAAGTTGCATCGGCCATTTCAGGGTCGGTCATAATAGTGGCAGGGTTAGAGTTCACTAGAATGACGCGGTAACCTTCTTCACGCAGTGCTTTACAGGCTTGGGCGCCTGAATAGTCAAACTCACATGCCTGACCAATGACAATCGGGCCTGCACCTAGGATAAGAATACTCTTTATATCTGTACGTTTTGGCATTGCTTCTCTCTTCTCCTAGCTTGCGTATTACTTAGCGTTCTGACGGTATATGTCGATTAGATCGATAAAGTGATCGAACAGCGGGGCGGCATCGTTCGGACCAGGGCTCGCTTCAGGGTGACCTTGGAAGCTGAACGCAGGTTTGTCCGTCAGATGAATACCTTGCAGTGAACCATCAAATAGCGACTTATGGGTCACTTTAATGTTGGCGGGTAAAGTCGTTTCATCGGCAGCAAAACCATGGTTTTGGCTAGTGATCATCACGTTACCTTGCTCGATATTGCTCACAGGATGATTTGCACCGTGGTGACCAAACTTCATCTTTAAGGTTTTTGCACCCGATGCCAGCGCGAGTAGCTGATGACCTAAACAGATACCGAAAATCGGCGTGTCGGTTTTCAGGATCTGCTGAATCGCTTCAATCGCGTAATCACATGGCTCTGGATCGCCAGGGCCATTCGAGAGGAATACGCCATCTGGGTTCATCGCTAACACTTCTGCGGCAGAGGTTTTAGCTGGAACCACGGTGACGTCGCAGCCGCGATCCACCAACATACGCAAAATGTTTTGCTTAACGCCGTAGTCGTAGGCTACTACTTTGTATTTAAGCTCATTTGCTGGCGTATCTTCAGGTAAGCCACCCACTAAACGCCAGCTACCTTTACGCCATGGATAGGCAGTTTTAGTCGTGACTTCTTTAGCGAGATCCATGCCCTTTAAACCGGGGAAAGCTTTGGCAGCTGCGAGGGCTTTTGCTTCGTCTAAGTCTGCACCAGCCATAATACAACCGGCTTGAGCACCTTTTTCACGGAGAATACGCGTTAACTTGCGGGTATCGATATCTGCTATGCCAACAACATTGTTCGCTTTGAGATAATCACTTAAGCTTTGTTGATTGCGGAAACTACTTGCGATGAGTGGAAGATCGCGAATGATAAGACCACAAGCGTGAACCCCATTGGATTCTATATCTTCATTATTGGTACCAGTATTACCAATGTGGGGGTAGGTTAATGTTACAATCTGGCGTGAGTAGGATGGATCAGTTAGAATTTCTTGGTAACCTGTCATGGAAGTGTTAAAAACAACTTCACCAACAGAGAGTCCATCGGCACCAATTGCTGTGCCAGTGAATACGGTTCCATCTTCGAGTACGAGTAAGGCAGACTTTGTCAACGCGACCTCCATAAAGAGCCAAGCCACTGAAATATAATGTTTTTATGTTGTTTTAAGATACCAATTTCCGCTGTTTTACGAAATTTTGACAAATTCCAGCGAGTTTACAGGAAAAACGCGAAACCGTCCACCCATTGGTAACTGGGTGCAAAAAAAAACGCCATATCGGCGTTTTTTAATATGAATTAATTCAAACCTAAAACCTGCTGCATATCATACAAGCCCGGTTTTTGCTCCACGACCCAACGGGCTGCGCGCATGGCACCATTAGCAAAGGTCATACGACTCGACGCCTTATGGGTGATCTCTAAACGCTCACCGATATCGGCAAACATCGCAGTATGCTCACCCACTAAGTCGCCAGCACGAATGGTCGCAAAACCGATAGTCTCACGATCACGTTCACCGGTAATTCCTTCGCGGCCATACACTGCACATTTCTCCAGATCGCGACCTAAGGTTTTAGCAATCACCTCACCCATTTTCAGAGCTGTACCCGATGGCGCATCTTTTTTATGTCTGTGATGACCTTCGATTATTTCGATATCGGTATAATCGCCCATGACATCTGCGGCCAGTTCAAGCAATTTCCACATTAGGTTGACACCGACTGACATATTTGGCGCCATGACTACAGGTGTTTGCTCGGCAAAGGCATTAATCTGTATTTTTTGAGCTTGATTGAAACCCGTTGTGCCGATCACCATGGCTTTCTTATGGCGAACACACCAATCTAAATGGACAATACTGGCGTCTGGTGCGGTGAAATCAATCAGTACATCAAAGTCATCAGTCGCATAATCAAGCGAATCCATAATGATGACATTCAACTTACCCACGCCCGCCAACTCACCCGCATCGACACCCACTAGACTTGAGCCTGCGCGTTCTATTGCCGCGCCCAGAAGAATGTGCTCTTGATGGTAAGCCGCCTCAATAAGAGTGCGTCCCATGCGACCACCCGCACCGACGATTGCAACTCTCACTTGTCCACCCATTTCACTCTCCTCAAACTGGTTCATCTATCCCATAAGAAAACGCCTAAGGCAGGCTTAGGCGTTTCAATCACATTAGACGATGTCTAACAACTCAACTTCAAACACTAAGGTCGAGTACGGAGGAATTGATGCGCCTGCACCACGCTCACCGTAAGCTAAATGGTGTGGAACATATAACTTTAACTTAGTGCCTACAGGCATTAGTTGCAGTGCTTCAGTCCAGCCAGCGATTACGCCAGAGACTGGGAACTCAGCCGGTTGGCCACGTACCACTGAGCTATCGAACACATCACCATTGATGAAAGAACCATGGTAATGAGTACGCACTGTGTCTTCGTAAGTAGGTTTCGCGCCACTACCTTGGACTAATACTTCATATTGCAGACCAGAGTCAGTCACGGTTACGCCTTCACGCTTAGCGTTTTGCGCTAAAAACGCTTCGCCTTCTGCAGACGCAGCTGCAGCAGCTTGCTCTTGAGCAGCTTGAATTCGACCGCTGATTTCAGTGAAGGCAACTTGCAAGTCCTGCATAGATACTGCACTTTCTAAGCCCGCAAACGCATCGGCTAAACCTGCTTGAACGGCAGGGATATCCACACCATCAAAAGAATTAGCGGCCAGTTGCTCACCCATTTGACGGCCTACGCCGTAGCTTGCTTGCTGTTCAATAGTACTGAATTTATCAGACATAATTAACGACTCTCAATTATCAGTGGAATTTTGCGCGCCAGTTTAGCATAGTTCGAAGGCTTATGCTGATAAACTGACTGCTTATTTAACTTTCTGGGCTAACTCATTATAGAAATTGTCTATTATTGTTATTTAGGTGCAACACACTGGTTTTTAACATTGACCTTTGCGCTTTGATATAGCGGTTGCATTTGGCTTTGAAGTTGTTGCAACTGAGCAATACGGTTGCTGTTTGATGGATGAGTCGATAACAATTCAATACCTTGGCTTCCTCCCGCTTTCGACATATTTTGCCATAGTTCAACACTTTGTGCGGGATCAAAACCTGCACGCGCCATCAACTCTACCCCCATCACATCGGCTTCACTTTCTTGGGCTCTACCAAAGGGCAAAATAACCCCAACTTGGGCACCCAACCCCAGAGCTGACATATACAAGTCACGATTCGACACTCCACTCGCCCCCAACGCTGCATCGGCTATTTGCATGCCAACGCCCGTTAACTGCCCACGGGACACCTGTTCGTTCCCATGTTGCGCCAGTACATGGGCAACTTCGTGACCAATAACAGTGGCAAGCTGATCAGGACCATTAGCGACTTTAAGTAATCCGGTATAAACACCGATATGGCCTCCCGGCAAGGCAAACGCGTTGACTTGTTCAGAGTCAAACAATACTACATCCCAGCGTTGGGTCTGATCTGGCAATACCGCCGTAATGCGGCTAGCCACACAATTAACATATTGTGTCAGCTTTTTATCGTTACTCACCTTCAGTTGCTTTTTCATCTCTTCAAAAGAGGCATCACCCATCTGCTGCATTTGCGCTGATGAATACAACAGAGTCTGACCCCTTCCTGTTGGCGATTTTGTGGTTGCACAGGCCGATAATCCGAGCATGACAGTGATCACCATCAAGCTTAATCGTTTTGATTTCATGTAGAACTCTCCCAAATCCTTTGATTACATGACGAAGTCTTTTCAGGACTCTGCTAATGAAATGATTTTACTGAGATAAGGCCGATAAGCCAAATGGGATTAGCGTTTACCTTTAAACTCGCTAGCCTTGTGCTTATTTATGCTACGGCGGTTGGCCTGTTTATCCCGCGGTGGCCGCTTACGTTCAACCTTACCATCACTGACTTGTTCACTCGGCTTATCTGTTACCGGAAAATCAGCTAATAATGTCAGCGGTAACGCTCGCTCGGTTAAACCGCGAATCGTTGTTAAGGTTGCCATTTCACCATGGCATACAAGGGAAATCGCCAGCCCTTTGGTGCCCGCTCTCGCAGTACGGCCGATTCGATGTACATACACAGGCGCACTCATGGGCAAATCAAGATTGACCACCACAGGCAAGGCATCGATATGAATGCCGCGCGCCATCAAATCTGTCGCCACTAATATTTGAATGCGTTTGGCTTTAAAGTCGGCCAAAGTTTGGCTGCGCACCGTTTGATCTTTCTCACCGTGTAGTGCAGCGACTTTCATCCCCGCTTTTGCGAGCCGTTTAGTGACCGCATCTGCATCATCACGGGCGCTAATAAACACCAGCACCTGCGGCCATTGATATTGTTTTAGCAGGGCAATCAATGCCTGTGTTTTACTGCCCTTATTCACCAAATAGAGCTGTTCTTCAATATGGGGGACGACTGAATTAGCCTTGTGGGCTTGAACGCGTAATGGATCATTGATCAGCAATTGACTCGCCAATGTATCCAAAGCCTCGGGCAGCGTGGCTGAAAAAAGTAAGGTTTGCTTATGTTTGGGCATCAACGCAATCAACTTTTGCACATCAGGCCAGAAACCCATTTCCAATAGACGGTCTGCCTCATCCAAAACAAGGTGCTTTATCGAGTCGAGGGTAATGTGGGATTGCTTACATAAATCCAGTATACGCCCAGGGGTTGCCACTAAAATCTGAGGCCGCTCTACAAGCTCAATTAATTGATTATCGATGTCCACGCCACCGCAAAGGGTTTGAATTTTCATCGCCCCTGACAAAGGCTGCGCCACAGCTTGCAGTGCCAGGGTCACTTGTTGCGCTAACTCTCTTGTTGGCACGAGTACCAATGCTTGAGCCGTTATCAGTGCTTGAGCCTGCTGCTCTAAAACCGACTGCAATAAGGGCAAACCAAATGCTAAGGTCTTGCCACTCCCCGTTTGCGCCAACGCTAACACATCACGCCCCGCTAATATGGCAGGAATAGCCAATTGCTGTACCAGAGTAGGACACTGCAGCATCGCAGGTAATGCCTTAATCAAGGCCGAATTTAAGCCAAGTTTGGTAAAAGTGAGTGACTCAGAGGATGACGAAAATTCGGAGAAGGTCATGACAACACCGGATAAAAACATGGGAGCGAAAGTCTACTGAGTGTCACCTAATAATACCAATTTAGTTTAAGGGCACTTGTTTAGAGGAACTTATTTAAAAGAACGTGTTTAAGCGTTTTTACGTAAACCTTTTTTGCCTAAGGCATTATTTAAGCACAGATATAATAAGCTTTCCCCTATTCTCACTCTCACCGCACTATTTTGATCTATTCATTTTGACCGTTTCGCAGAAACACTGTAACCACTTGTAAATAAAGGAATAAAAGTAAACTCAAAGGCGTATAGTCCTTCCACTAAAAACGTCAACACAAAAGACGTTAATAATATGTTATCTATAAAAATAAGTTATAAAAATCAAAATAAAACAAAAACACAGCAATTTACTCTGGAAAATAAAAATATCACCGATACTTTGCCTAATACATTAAATTGGGTGTATGTTAGAGTCAGATTGAAAGGATAATCCATTATCAGTGCCAAGGAGGCTCTATGAGTACTGTCATTCCACGTACCGTCACTTCCCCTAAAAAATTTATTATCGGCAAGGGCCTATTAGCTCAAATGCATGATTATGTTAAGGACTTTGGTGACAATGCTTTTATCATCTGCGATGAATTTATCCTCAGCCGCGTGAAGAATGAAGCGGTCGCTGGGCTAGATCAAAATGGGATCAGCAGCCATCTCGAACAATTCAACTATGAGTGCAGCGAAGCCGAGATAAAGCGCTTAGGCGCGCTGGCAGAGCAGCATCATACCAACGTTATTGTTGGAGTTGGCGGTGGAAAAACCTTAGATGCCGCCAAAGCCGTCGCCTTCTATCAAAAACGGCCTGTCATCTTGTACCCTACAATTGCCTCAACCGATGCGCCTTGTACTGCACTTGCAGTGATCTACTCCGAAACCGGTGAGTTTGAACGCTATCTGTTTCTGCCACAGAACCCAGATGCTGTCGTTGCCGACACTGCTATTATCGCCGCGGCTCCGGCCCGATTTTTTGCGGCAGGCATAGGCGATGCACTGGCAACCTATTTTGAAGCTCGTGCCTGCTATCAATCGGATGGCGTCAACCTAGTCCTGAAAAAGCCTTCCCGCACAGGGCTGGGATTGGCCCAACTTTGTTATCAGTTACTGACTGAAAATGTTGAAGCTGCTATGGACGCAGTTAAAAACAAAATAGTCACACCTGCGCTAGAGCAAACCATTGAAGCCACCATCTATCTCAGTGGTGTTGGTGCAGAAGCAGGCGGGTTAGCCGCCGCCCATGCCGTAAATAATGGTATGTCAGCGGTGGCAGACTTACATAAAGCTCAGCACGGCGAGAAAGTCGTCTTTGGGCTGCTAACTCAGCTCGTGCTCGAAAATGCCCCCAAAGCCGAAATCGATAACGTTGTCCGCATTATCAAAACAGCGGGACTACCGCTCACTCTCGCAGATTTAGGGCTGAAAACCTTTATCGAGGCCGAGTGGCGCAAAGTGGCTGAGATAGCATGTGCTGAGGGCGATACTATGGGCAATATGCCGATGAAATTAACCGCAGATGACGTCTATCAAGCCATGATAGCCGCCAATGCCATGGCTGAACGCTATAAAACAGCTGAAGCTTGTTAACCGTAACAATATGACGTGTACACCGTAGGTAGCAACCATCTGATTTTATTAATTAATACTACTTGAATAGTTCCTGCTGCCACACGAGTTTACCGTTCATCCTAGGCTTCCTTGCCACATAATCAATGGCAAGGGAGTCCACAACAAACAAGACATTTCCACCCTCGATGCCAAAGCTGGCATTTACGCTCTATTTGTTAAACGCTTGGAGGCACATATGGCTTATGCAACAACCAATCCCTTTACGGGAAAGCTCATCAAAGAATTTCCAAATGCAACAGATACCGAAGTCACACAGGCGATAGAATCCGCCCATCAGGCATTTTTAAGCTGGCGAACCACTCCCTTTGCCGACAAGGCCGCAATACTGTCTAAGGCAGCGAAGATCCTCAGAGACAACAAGTCCAAATACGCCAATCTACTGACCTTAGAAATGGGCAAGGTCACAGCAGAAGCCGAAGCTGAAGTCGAACTGTCGGCGCAAATTTTCGAATACTACGCCGAACATGCCGAGCGACTGCTGGCACCGCAAAAACTGCCGGTTGCCGATCCCGCCGAAGGTGAAGCGATACTGGTTAACGAACCGCTGGGCGTATTATTGGCTATCGAACCTTGGAACTTTCCCTACTACCAAATTGCGCGCATCTTAGCGCCGCAGCTTGCCGCCGGAAATACCTTACTACTCAAACATGCATCCAACGTGCCCCAGTGCGCAGCGGCCTTTGAAGGCTTA
This sequence comes from Shewanella sp. JNE2, assembly GCF_023159115.1. Lineage (NCBI taxonomy): Bacteria > Pseudomonadati > Pseudomonadota > Gammaproteobacteria > Alteromonadales > Shewanellaceae > Shewanella > Shewanella sp. JNE2. The sequence goes on from NZ_CP096169.1 coordinate 3,502,959, forward strand.
ATGCGCGATGCCGGACTGCCCTCAGGTGCATTCCAAAATCTGTATGCCACCCGAGAGCAGATAGAACAGATCATCAATTCGCCCAAAGTGCATGGTGTTGCGCTCACGGGATCTGAAGATGCGGGATCGATCATTGCCGCTCTGGCGGGTAAGGCACTGAAAAAGTCCACCCTAGAACTGGGTGGCGCAGATGCCTTTATTGTACTTGAAGATGCCGATCTGCCTAAAACCATCGACTGGGCCGTGTTTGGCCGTCACTGGAACGCGGGACAGGTCTGTACATCATCTAAGCGGATGATCTTAGTTGAAGCCATTTACGATGAATTTATGAAGGGTTATATCAAGGGGATAGAAGCGCTAAAAGCAGGCGATCCTATGGACTCGGCCACTACGCTGGCACCACTGTCTTCCCAAGGCGCGGCCGATGAGTTGAAGCAGAAGATCCGTGATGCCGTAAAACACGGCGCAACCGCGACCGAAGTGGGGCCTAAAGTACCGCAGCAAGGCGCCTTTGTGCAGCCAACAATACTGACAAACCTGACGCCAGATAACCCAGCCTACTATTGGGAATTCTTCGGCCCTGTGTCCAGTATCCACAGAGTAAAAGATGAGCAAGCAGCGATTGCCGTTGCCAATGACTCGCCCTTTGGATTGGGTGGCTCAGTGTTTACCGCCGATACCCAACGCGGGCTGGCGGTCGCTAAGCAGGTTTCCACAGGCATGATGTTTGTTAATCATCCAACTATGGTCAAGGCCGACTTACCCTTTGGTGGGGTTCGCCGCTCAGGTTATGGCCGCGAGTTGATCGATTTAGGATTGAAAGAGTTTGTAAACCACAAGCTGATTAATGTGGTTGATATCAACGCACCTTTCTAAACGCTTAGAAAATAGTGGCATCAGACTAAACGCCTGACGGAATAATCTGTCAGGCGTTTTATTTAACGTGCTTTATCCAAGGCATCACATAAGGCTTGAACGCCAAGTAATGCTCTGGGCGTTGCACGGTGCAATAAATCGGCATTGAGTTGATAAATATGCTGATTTTTAACGGCAGGAATTTCTGGCCATTGGCGCCAATCAACCCCTTTCACATTGCCTTCCTCTTCACTTTGTAAAATCACATCCGGTAAAGTCAGTAACACATTTTCTAAACTCACCTGCGGATAATCGCTATCGGCATCGTAAAACACATTTTGTCCATGGCACACACTCATAATCTCTTGGATCCAACTGTTTTTAGAGACTGTCATCAAGGGGGTAGACCAGAGTTGATAAAATACCTTAGGTTCTGATTTTTTAGCATTTTCAACCCGCAATCGGATAAGCTCAGCGCGATAAGCGGCCGCAGCCTTGCTTGCTTCTTCAACATGCCCCGTAAGTTGGCCTAACTCTTCAAGCTCCTTGGCGACGCCTTCTAAGGTTTTAGGATCGCTACCATAAAGATTAAATCCTAACGTCCTAAGCTGGTTGATATCTTCGGCTTTATTACCCGAATCCCACACCACAATCAGATCGGGATTAAGCTCTAGTACCCGCTCCATTTGAATGCCATAGTAACCGCCAATACGCGGGATCTTTTTTGCAGCCTCAGGATAATCCGCATAATCGGTTGCGGCCACAATCGTATCGCCCGCGCCTATGGCATAAAGCATTTCCACCGCATGGGGAGAGAGCGCAATAATGCGTTTAGCGGGCTGCGCCTGTACATCAGTCGAACACAACAGATATAGACAGAAAAACAGCCCAATAACGCCTTGTATATACATATTATTCCTTAAGTGGTTAATTGATTAGCTCAGTCGGCCAGCCATAGCGATCCAAGTAAACTTTTAGATTTTTTGGCCGATATTGGGGGTCTCGCTCCCAGCGGATTTTCACTGAATGGTGCAGTAACACAGGAACAGTCGAAGGATCCAGTGGCCGCAAGTACGCCTGCTTTATCCGATAAAAACTGCGCCGTGAGTCATGTAAAGTCGCGAGCGGATTAGGATGTAAACTTGCCGTTAAATGTGGCTCTAGGCTTAAATTAAATTTCTGCGCCTCGGATATCATCCACAACAGTGCAATATCCGACAGCAATGAGCCGTCTTTATCAGGTTTATAACTGCCGCCAATATTGCTATGGGCACCCGCAAACCACACTTGCTGCATGTCCATATTGTCGCGTAGTTGCCAAATGGTCGGCTCAAAATCACTGCGGTGTTCATCTATGGCTAAGGCATGACGGGCAACGCGCACATTGCGGCCAATTTTAGTATCGTAAAACTCGTCTTTATCTTCGAACAACCCTAAAAATGAAATAGGGATCCCCATAGCACCCACGGTATCCCACACACCAACAAACTTGATTTCCCGAGATTCATGACTGTATCTCGCTCTAAACTCGAGGGATTTTTCACCATCAGGCGCAAAGGGCGCACTGCTTTTTTTATAGTGGTCGAAAGCTTGTTGAATCAACGCCGCATCGGGACGTTTGAGTATGCCGCAGTTATTAATCAAGCCACACAGGCAACGCACTGTGTAAGCACCACGACTAAAGCCAAAGAGGTAAATCTCATCGCCGGGGGAATAGTTTTGCACTATATAGCGATAACCATCCATGATGTTTTTATGTAAACCGCGCCCTGTCGCACCACCGATGGTTTGATCGTAATAGGAACCCACACCCCAATCATAAAACACTTGCTGGGGTTTGCCGTCACTGGCCAAGGGGCTAATCGCCCGCGCGAGGCGCAGCACATTGGTTGGGAAATCGACCTTAAGATCTTTCTCGGGCCGATTCCAAGTCCCATCGGCACAAATCACAATACGTTTATTCATCGCATCATCCTTGAGTCACTGATGCCCAATCTCACAGGTAAAAAGCTGTCGATACAGACGCTAACGGGTTTTACCAAGGAATAACAGCCTCGCTATCCTTGTTTGCTGGCGATTCAAGGCGTTAAAAGCTCATCTTGCTTTACATGCTAACATCGCGGCAAAAAACCTATAGTGACATAAAAACCTAAGCTGACAAATTAGAACAATAAGATGCCGCTACAGTTTGCATATGTAATGTTCGTTTAACAAGAGTTGGACAGAGGAGCGTTAAATATAGAAGGGCTAATATCACTAAATGACTTATTGCTTGGTTATAAAATGCAGGCTCCTATTGAAGGGCGAACCATGGTATTTGCTCGACGACACGGTGATGGCTCACCTATTTAGCATTGACGTAGCCTGTAGACTTAAAAAGCTTATGCTGCACGCTTTGGGACAAAAGTGCACGAATAGTACGATTGAGTGACTTATAACTTAAGCTGTAGGGAACTTAATGCATAGGCCCCGACTTATAGGTTTGCCATGCCATTTGCTCGTCGACTCGGTGAATAGAAACCTAGGGTTTCTGAGCTTATGAACGAGAGCCATGGACGGCGAACTGGCAGTTAAACAGGGATAATGGAATGGACCCATCCACTTTAAATCGGCCTCGCAATGGGCCACGATGTAGTCGCTAAAACTCATCAGAAAGAGGACGGGTCCACCTATGAAGATTACTACAATCGGTTTAGATATCGCAAAGTCTGTTTTTCATCTTGTTGGTGTTGATAAAGCTGGCAAGTTAATCAAAAAGAAAATGCTTAGACGCAAAGACTTGCTGCCCTTTGTCGCGAAAATTGAGCCTTGCCTTATCGTTATGGAGGCGTGTGGCGGCGCGAGTTATTGGGCCAGAGAATTTGAGCAATTTGGGCACATAGTTAAGTTAATTGCCCCGCAGTATGTGGTTCCTTTTAGGCAAGGTAATAAAAATGACTACAACGATGCGCTAGCCATTGCGGAGGCTGCGCAGCGACCCAACATGCGGTTTGTAAAACCCAAAAGCGTCGAGCAGCAAGATGTGCAACTGCTCCACCGTATGCGGGAACGATTAACTAAACAATCAACAGCTTTAATCAATCAAGTCAGAGGGATGCTAGCGGAATACGGCATTGTGATGACCAAAAGTAAATCGGCTTTTAAAGCCCAGCTACCTGATATTTTGATCGATGAAGCCAATACACTGACCACCAAGGGTAGAGCCATCTTTTATCAGTTATATGATGAGGTTATCGACATTGAAAAACGGCTTAAGAGTTGTGACACTCAAGTACTAAACGAAACTCAAAACAATGTGATTTGTCAGCGATTACAGACTATCCCTGGTGTTGGGCCTGTCACCGCTACGGCGATTTATGCTGCAGTGGGTGACGGTAAAGACTTTAGCAATGGCCGACATTTTTCAGCTTGGTGTGGCTTAGTACCTAAGCAGCACAGCAGTGGCGGGAAAGATAACCTCCTCGGGATAAGTAAGCGGGGAAACGCCTATTTACGTACGCTGTTCATCCACGGCGCCAGAGCGGTGTTGCGGCACAGTGGGAGTAAGTCGGATAAGTTGAGTTGTTGGGCTATCCAGCTAGCGGAACGCCGAGGTTTCAATCGTGCGTGTGTGGCCGTCGCGAATAAGCTCGCCAGAATGTCATGGGTTATCGCGGCACGTGAAGAAGAGTTTCGGCTCGCTATGTAACAACATCAAATGTACTTATTATGTTAACGATTAACCAACCAGCAAGTTGCTAAGACACTTGATTTGATGATGAGACAGTCAGACTGATCTACTAAAAACCTTACGAAAACACAGGCTCTGATGAAGCCGCAGGGATGATAAGGACAGTAGAAGCAAATATCCATCAGGGCCAGAGGAATCCCTCAATAACAGGCCGAATATATGGGTGCAATGAACTCTTCTCAAAATTGATATCGAATGTCTTGCAAACCGGATGGGTCCATATATGTTGTTCAAGTCCATCCGTGGATGCTCGACTGCCCCATCTGATGTGAAAGGATTCACAAATGCCGCGATGGCATGGACGCCAAAGAGCGGCCATGGGGCGGACGGTCGTCTCGCCAATCACCATGGCTCACCGTTTTGGCTTTAGCGTAACCTGTAGATTTAAAAGACATACGCAACACAGTTTTTGGACATTTTCGTGTTAGGACCTAAATCTAATCCTTGAGTTTCGAATTACTAAAAGTATGGCAAAATCCTGAGCGACCGATTTCATAGACTACAAATTATTTTTCACGGACGGTTTTAATAATGCAGAATTTGTAGAAAACGATTTCTTTCTACACCCTTATTTTGCTTATTCCCAACGACGAAGTAATAAACTCGCGTTAACACCACCAAATCCAAACCCATTCGATAGTGCATATTGAATTCTCATATCTCGTTTCACTAAATTAATTAAATTTAGCCCCTTAGCCGCCTCGTCTGGATTAATAAGATTCAACGTAGGCGGAACAACTTGGTCTCGTAGCGCTAATAACGTAAAGATGGCTTCAACACCGCCAGCAGCACCGAGTAAGTGACCGGTACTGGACTTTGTTGATGTAATTGCCACATTAGAATCCACACCAAACACTGCTCGAATAGCAGCCAGTTCGCTTTTGTCACCGATTTGGGTAGACGTGGCATGTGCATTTATATGTTGCACATCACACGGCTCAATACCAGCCTGTCGCAGGGCTTGCCGGATTGATCGTTGTGCACCATTCCCATCCTCTGGGCCAGAGGTTAGATGATAAGCATCTGCGCTAGTGCCATATCCAACGATTTCTGCTATTGGCTGCGCGCCTCGCGTTAGCGCATGTTCTAGCGATTCAATGACAAACAACCCCGCACCTTCGGCCATAACAAATCCATCTCGGTCACGATCAAACGGGCGAGATGCTTCTTGAGGGCGATCATTGAACCCCGTAGATAAAGCACGAGCGGCAGCAAAACATCCGAGCGTAACTCGGTCGATAGCAGCTTCTGTACCCCCGCAAATTGCAATATCTGCCTCGCCGCTACGAATAAGCCTAGCCGCATCACCAATTGCTTGAACCCCTGCCGCACAAGCAGTTACAGGTGCCCCCAAGGGGCCTTTGAAACCATGCGTGATAGAGACATGTCCTGCTGCCATATTGGCAAGAAAGGAAGGCGCTGTAAAAGGTGAGAGCCTACGCGGTCCCCGTGAATCCGTTGTGCGTACTGCTTCAGCTATAGTACCGAAGCCTCCGACACCTGAAGCAATAATGGTTGCGGTTCTCTCTTGTTCTTCTACCGTTATGGGGTGCCAGTTTGCCTGCGTTAGTGCTTCCTTTGCAGCAACAAGAGCAAACTCAATGAAACGATCCATCTTCTTACGTTCTTTGGCCGGAATAACACAATCAGGGTTATAACCAGCGAGAGAGTCTTCAGCTAGGCTTGGAACTTGACCACCCACAGCTGTTCCCGTCCCTACAGTTAAGTCATCGTTTAGCTTGCGTATCCCCGATTGCCCCGCCAGTAAGCGCTGCCAAGTAATCTCTGCACCCACACCTAGCGGACTTACTATACCTACACCCGTGACGACAATTCGCACTTTATTGATCTTATTCATTATTTTATCTCTTGTTTCACAAACATAAACTTGCCATAACAAAGAACTATTTCATGCCGAACGTTTTTCTGATGCCTTTCTCAACAGGGGTGGCAGGCATAAAACGGCGCAATATCCGAAGAAGTGAGGCTTCGCCTTTTGGGGTATGTCGCATTTTCCAAGCGCCCAATCCTGCATTAACAACCGTTGCTGCAACCCCTTCAGGCCCAGACGCTTTATGGGCATTGTTCTGAATCGCTTGAGAGACGATCTCGCGGTTTACGTCGTAGGTAGATATAGGGCGGGCAACAACTGGGGCATTTATATCAAGATTTGTTTTTGTGAATGAAGGTTCAACAAGTGTTACACGAATACCAAATTCGCGAACCTCATGGTCTAAGGTTTCAGATAACCCCTCTACAGCATGTTTAGAAGCGGAATATAATCCCATATAAGGTGCTGGCAAGAATCCCAGCACTGAACTGATATTAACGATACGACCAGAGCGTTGCGCCCTCATATACGGCAACACCGCCTGTATTGTGCGTAAAATCCCCCAAAGATTAGTATCGAAAAGAGTTTGCCCTTCCGCGACCGATGACTCCTCTGTTGCACCGATTAAGGTCACCCCCGCACTATTGACCAAAATATCGATGCGTTTAGTTTTTGCAATGATGGACTGGATCCCTCGTTGGATAGAATCTTCATCACGGACATCCATCTCGACCAGTTCAACACCTTGAATCGGCTGAGCCTTTTCAAGGTGACGAACAGTACCAAATACCTCACAGCCTCTTTTGACAAACATTTCAGCAGTAGCACGCCCGATCCCAGATGACACACCCGTCACGACAACAACTTTCGATTTATTAGCCATAATAATTTCCTATTAAAATACCTTTATGAGGCTCAGTTGCCTTGGATTGGCTTGATCTTGAACCAGATGGAATACATAGCAGGCAGAAACATGAGCGTCAGAATCGTTCCCGCGAACGTGCCACCGATCAGCGTATAAGCCAGCGTCCCCCAAAACACCGAATGGGTGAGTGGAATAAAAGCCAAGATCGCGGCCAAAGCTGTCAGAATCACAGGACGAGCGCGCTGCACCGTTGCTTCAACAAGTGCACGGAAAGGATCTAATCCAGCCAGCTCATTTTCATGGATCTGTCCGAACAATATCAGTGTGTTACGCATCAGGATGCCAGACAACGCAATCAAGCCAACCAGCGCATTGATGCCAAAGGGCTGCTGGAACAGTAGCAGTGTCGGCACCACGCCAATTAGTCCCAACGGACTGGTCAAGAACACCATGACCATTCCAGCCATAGACCGCACCTGCAGAATGATGATAAGCAGTGTGATAGCGAGCATGATGGGAAAGATAGGTAGCATTGCGACCATTGCCTTGCCTGATTCCTCAATGGAGCCAGCCTCTACTATGCTGTAGCCAGTTGGCAGCTTTGCCATGATGGGCTGTAACTGCTGGGTGATCGCCGTCGATACGTCTGGCGGCTGCAAGTCTTCGGCGATATCTCCCCGAATAGTGATAGTCGGCACTCGGTCACGTCGGCGCATAACAGGTTCTTCCATACGAACCTCAACATGCCCCACTTGCGACAATGGGATACGCTGCCCATTGGCGCCCGCCAGCGTGAAATCGCCAATTTTGGCGGGATCGAGTCGGTTACTGCCCGCTGAACGCACAACAATCTGCACGGTACGAATGTCTTCCCGTACGGCAGTCACAGGAATGCCACTGAGCAGGAATTGCAGTTGCTGAGCGACGGAACTTGAGTTCAACCCGAGGGCTTGTAATCTATCCTGCTGCAAGGTGAAATGCAGTATCGGCACACGGACACCCCAGTCAATGTTGACCGTACGCATCAGCGGGCTATCGTCCATCACCAGCTGCACCTCGGCTGCGACTCTGCGTAACACATCGGGATCGGGTCCAGTAACCCTATAGGCCACAGGGAAAGGCGAATAAGGGCCGAACACCAGTTGGGTAACGCGCACTCGAGCCTCAGGGGCCAACCCATCGGCAATCGCTTGGCGTAGTCTTAGTTTTAACGCTTCGCGCTCGGTCTGGTTGTCCGTTCGCACCACTATCTTGGCAAAAGACGGGTCAGGCAACTCCGGCCCCATTGAGAAAAAGAAGCGCGGAGCACCTTGGCCGACGTAGGCGGTAACAATCCTAGCCTCATCCTGTTTGGCCAACCAAGCTTCCACTTTCTCCGCCGCCACGCTGGTTTGGGTAATCGAGGTGCCGTAGGGCATCTGCACTTCAACCAAAACTTCGGGTCTATCTGATATCGGGAAGAACTGCTTCTTTACTATCCCCATGCCCAGCACCGATGCCACGAATAGCGCGATCACCGAGCCTGCCACGAGCCACTTACGGGCAATCACACTCCCCAGCAACGTGCGAAAGCGGTTATAGCGCGGCGTGTTGTAGATAGCATTGTGACCGCCTTCGACTTTCTTAACATCAGGCAATAGCTTGACCCCAAGATACGGCGTGAAAACCACCGCCACTACCCAGGAGGCAATGAGCGCGATGCCGACGATCCAGAACATGTTACTGGTGTACTCACCTGCAGAGGAGCGCGCAAAACCATTGGGCATAAAACCGACGGCCGTGACTAAAGTGCCCGACAGCATGGGCGCCGCGGTATGACTCCAAGCGTAAGCTGACGCCGCGATACGGTCATAACCTTCCTCCATCTTCACCACCATCATTTCGATGGCAATGATGGCGTCGTCCACCAACAAACCTAGGGCTAGGATCAACGATCCTAGGGTGATGCGGTCGAAATTTTTGCCGGTCGCGAGCATCACGGCAAAGACCACGGCCAGCGTTAATGGTACGGCTGCGGCGACCACGACACCGACACGCCAACCCATGCTGACAAAACTCACCAGCATGACCACAAGCACAGCCGCGAAAAACTTGATCATGAACTCATCGACCGCCGAACTAATGTTGACGGCTTGGTCGGTGACCTTGCTCAGGCTTATGCCCAGCGGTTGCTCGGCATTTATCGCCGTGACCTCGTTATCCAAGGCGTCACCCAGGTCGAGCCCGTTCCAACCGTCACGCATTACGATCCCCAGCAGCAGCGCTGGTTCGCCACCGTTTCGGATGATGAATGTCGATGGATCTTCATAGCCCCGCTTTACCGTTGCGATATCCGACAAGGTTAGAGTGCGTCCCTGTGCCACAATGGGGGTATCACGTATTTTCTGCAGCTCGTCAAAGGCACCGTCTAAGCGTATGAACACCTCTGGCCCCTTGGTTTCAATGGATCCCGCTGGCGTCAATGCATTCTGGCTGTTAAGTGCAGCAAACACATCCAGTGGACTGACGCCTAATGTCGCCAGCCGTTCATGGGAAAACTCAACATAAATTCGTTCAGACTGCTCACCAACGATATTAACCTTCTTCACGCCTGACACATGCAGCAAACGCTGGCGCAGCTTTTCTGCATCGCGCACCAGCTCTCGTTGGGGTACGCCCTTTGCCTTGAGTGCATATAAAGCAAAGGTCACATCGGAATATTCATCGTTGAGAAACGGTCCCATCACTCCCTGTGGCAGGTTGCGAACTTCGTCGCCGATTTTTTTACGGGCTTGGTAAAACTCATCCTGTACATCGGACGGTGGAGTACTATCCAGCAAGGTCAGCGTAGTAAAAGCCAATCCTGGACGAGTATAGGTTTCGCTACGGTCATACCAACGCAGCTCCTGCAGGCGCTTTTCAATTTTCTCGGCCACTTGATCCTGCATTTCCAGTGCGGTTGCGCCGGGCCAGGCAGTGATAATCGTCATAACCTTGATAGTGAATGAGGGATCCTCCGCCCGCCCCAACTTGAAGAAGGCCATGACCCCGCCCAGCGTGATCAGAAGGATAAGGAACAGCGTAATGGCACGTTCACGCACTGCAAGCGCCGAAAGATTGAAGCGACCTTCAACTTTCTCTAGTTGATGACTCTCGCTCATGGGCGTACATCCTCTATTGCCACATAGGTAGAAGATGCAGCTATACGCACCAATTCCCCGTCATGGAGTAAGTGGGCACCAATAGCGACAACCTGATCACCTTGTTTGATTTGGCCTGTAATATGGGCCGAGTCACTCTCAAGGTTTAAAACAGTAACGGGATCCCAAGACACTTCTGTTGGGGTGCCATGAACACGCCACACACCAGGACCTTTACCCGAATCAAATAAGGCGCTGATGGGAACCTTAAGGCCATATTTTGCGGCCAAATGGTCATCAGTCAGATTGATAGTAACGGTAGAGCCCAAAGGTGCGTCTTGAAGTTCCCCCGTGAGCACATATCGTGCTTCAAAGGTACGAGTGATAGGCTCTGCAGCATCTGAAAGCTGCCTTAGCGTTGCTAACGACCCCGCATCGCTTCTTCCGAAGCGTTTTGCTTGCCCTTGCGAACCCAATGGGGGACGTAAGGTTTCCGGTAATTGAATAACCGCTTCCCGGGCACCCGCGTGAGCAATGCGAACGACAATTTGTCCAGCATTAACAACTTGCCCAGGCTCCACCAGAGTTGCGACAACAGTACCATCAACATCGGCGGTAAGATCAGTATAGCGAGTGGCATTACGGGCCACTTCTGCTTGTGCTTCGGCGGCTCTAAGTTGAGCTTCAGCGGTATCTGCAGCGGCTTTAGCTTGATCATAAGTTGAAGCGGATATCGCCCCTGTCCCACGTAAATCTCTATAACGGGCTTCATCTTCTGCCGCTTGTTTCGATCTTGCTTTAGCCGCTACAACAGCTTCCTGTTGTGCGTGAGCGACGAGGCTCAAATCAACAGGATCAATACGCATCAGCAGTTGACCCCGCTTAACGGTTTGTCCCGTGTCCACGAGGCGTTGCAGCACCTTACCAGAGACACGAAAACCTAAATCACTTTCCACACGAGCCGCTACCACACCAGTAAAAGAGCGTGATTCAACCCCAATGTCCTTGACCATTACAGTGCGCACCAGCGGTGCTTGTGCACGAGGATCAGATTGTTTTTTTTCACCACAAGCAGTTAAGACAAGCGGTAAGGCAGTGATCACTGCAATTGTAAGTATGCTGTGACGAGACATACATAAGCCTCCATGAAGAACCATTCAGGAAGGCAATTATTATTCTTGTGACCAAATTAGTCAACAGTCACTATAATTTTGCTTAGAACTTTTACGGTGCGAGACTTCGAAGAACGAGGTTAGATAGCTGAATAGGAGCCTCTTCAATATGATCGAAGTTATGCTGCAACATCAGCGGATTCAAGTAAGGCCGCATCACAAGATAAATTGCGGTTGTTATTTCATCCATGGGCGTCTTCCGCTCAAAATCTCCAGTTTGGCGCCCCTCTTGGAGGATACTCTGAAGTAATGTTTTGATGTTTTGCTCATAAATAATGGTGGCTTGCCAACGCTCAGCGGCGGCTGATGCCGCTATCTCATAGAGCTTTTGATCACGAGAAAATAAACGAAAACTGGCCTGAACAATCTCTTTAAACATTCGGCGTAGCTTTTCTGGCGGCTGAGTAACGTCTTTAATCGCGCTTCGAACATCGGCTTCAATCTCGCCTAAGCAGTTTGTACAAATGCTCTCCCCGATTGCCTGTTTGGAAGAAAAAAACTTATAGATATAAGCTTTAGAAAAACCTATTGATTTTGCCAAATCCGACACGGTTGTTTTCCCATAACCGTAACGACTGAAATGCTCAGTTGCTGCAGCAACAATCTGATTCCGAACATCGTGATCAACAGGGCCTCGATTCAATGTGGGACTGTTATTTTCTTCACTCATCATTCTTTCTCTCTAACTAACTAACTTACATGCGTGTTGGAATTTTAACGTGCCATAGCCAGATTGACAACAAGTGACCAAATGATAATATAGTCACAAACTATCAATCTTTGGTAAGAATATGCATCTAAAATACTCATCTATTATATTGACCATGGCCTACTTACTGACTGGTTGTACTGTAGGACCTGACTATACCCCTCCGGAACATTCCACTCCCAAGTATTTTTATGGACAGTTTCCCCAAGGCAATCCAGAAATAAATGATGACAGCCATCTTTACGTCTGGTGGGAAAGATTTGGCGATGAGCAGTTGACTCGGTACATCAAGATTGCGCTGAACCAAAATCTTGACTTGGCACAAGCAACAGCCAGATTAACTCAAGCCCAAGCAGGCCTAGGCGCTGCAAATGCGGCCTTGTTACCATCTGGTCATGTATCAGGACAAGCAGCTCGTGCCTATCAATCCGTGGAAACACCACTAGGCCAGATCTTAAACACTAATCCAAGTTTTGACCGTTATGGAAACAGCTACGACGCCAACCTAAGTGCAAGCTGGGAACTTGATTTATTTGGAGGTCTTCGCCGTGACAGAGAAAGAGCGCTGGCAGAATATCAAGCCACATCAGCGGGAATAGCAGCAACACGGCTAGCGATAGCCGCACAAACAGCAAGCATTTACGTCAATATTCGTGAAATACAAGCCCGACTTGATATTGCTCTCAAGCAAGTAGATACGCAGCAACAAATACTCGCAATGACCAATCTCCTCTATAACAAAGGTTTGACATCTGAGCGTCAAGTAGACCAAGCTCAGGCTGCACTCGCCCAATACCAAGCAACGGTTCCTGTTATGGAGGCAAGCTTAGAGACAATGTTGAATGCTCTCGATGTTATGTTAGGCAGTGTTCCAGGCACACATAGGGAAGAACTGACCACGCAATCACCAATTCCATCGACACCTAAAATGATCCAAATGGGGACTCCGGCAGAATTACTGACGCGAAGACCCGATCTTATTATTGCTGAACGTCATCTGGCGGCGTCAAATGCACAGATTGGTGCAGCCATTGCCGAGTACTATCCGAAACTATCACTGAGTGGCCTGCTCGGTAGTGCTACATCAATAGCGGAAGGAAATCTATTAACCCATGGTGCAAATCAAGCTGCTGGTGTACTGGGTTTACGCTGGCGCTTATTTGATTTTGGTCGAATTGATGCCCAGATAACACGAGCTAATGGCCGTGAAGCTGAGATGCTTGCAGCCTATAGACTTGCGGTTCTGAAAGCCACTGAAGATGTGGAAAGCGCATTCTCTACACTGGAAAAGCAAGAGCAACAAACCGTGATACTAACGCAGGGAGTTGGTGCCCTTCACCGCGCCAGAAATGCCTCTCTTTCTGCATACCAGAGAGGTTCAGCTAGCATGATTGAAGTTTTGCAAGTTGACGAAAGTTTATTACAAGCATTGGATAGGAAAACGCTTGCACAAGCAGAGTCGGCAAAGGCTGCCATCACAGCTTTCAAAGCTCTTGGTGGGGGTTGGCAAACAGATAAGGAGAGCCTGTAATATCTGCTTATCCTCTAAATCATTTAAAGCACCATGATTTGAGTAAAGGAGGTAGAGCTCTGACAGTAAGCAATTTGTATCATTACTTAAATTTGGTCAATGACTTTCTCTTTACTTGGTTTTCTTGTAGGGACGAAACTCGCTTTGGGGCAATAGCTTTTAGCTAAACGAACAGCTAGAGGGTTCGTGAAGATTGGCATTGTTGCACCCGTGATCGTTGGCGGCTTGGCCGCCATTTACTATCTGCCCAATATGGATATAAAAATATCGCTTTATGATGATAACAACACGCTCAGTTTAATAATCAAAACCTTGCTGTGCCTTGATACCCGATTCGAATGCGTGTTTCAACGGCTGCACTTCGCTGACAGTATCAGCCAACTCGATAATCGCGCGATGACAAGCACGGCCCGTAATAATCACATGCTGCATGGGTGGACGATTTTTAAGTGCGCTAAGCACACGCTCCACATCTAAATAGTGATAGCTCACCATATAGGTGAGTTCATCGAGCATCACGCAATCTATGCTCTCATCTTGCAGCAGCTTTTCGGCGGCTTCCCAAGCGAGTACAGCGGCGGCGGTATCTTTTTCTTTATCTTGGGTTTCCCAAGTAAAACCTGTGCCCATTACATGAAACTCAACCCCTGCGCCTTCGAGTAAATTGCGCTCACCGCACTCCCAAGTGCCTTTGATAAATTGCACTACCGCGGCTTTTTTACCGTGACCGACGGCGCGGGCCACTGTGCCAAAACCTGAGGTCGATTTGCCTTTACCGTTACCGGTTAACACCAGCAGAATCCCCTTCTCCTCTTGGGCGGCGGCAATTTTAGCATCCACACCGGCTTTCACTTTCTGTTGGCGAGCCTTGTGGCGTTCGGCCTTGATTTGCGCTTGTTCGTTGTCGTTCTGTGCTGTCATGGTCTTCTTTTCACTCTGCTGCTAAAAATGTCTGCTTTTAAAACTTATGTTTCTAAAACTTATGCTTCTAAAATTGGCTGTAATTTTTGCATGTCTAAATGCTCAGCTAACACATCGGCTAAACGATCGAGTTGCTGCTCACGTATTTGATTGATATCTATTGCCTTAGCATCGTTTAATCCCGCCCAGCGCAAAATCAACTGACACGCATCCGGGCTATCAAACAGCCCATGTAAATAAGTGCCAAGGATTTGCCCGTCATCGCTTTGCAGGCCATCGGCAAAGCTCACAGATGTGGATTCAGGGATTAACTGCAAGGGCGCATTCGTTTGTTCAAGCCTAGGGATAAGATAGCTTGATTCACCGCAGTGGATTTCATAGCCCTTCACTGTAACTCTTTGCCCAAGTAACGTTAGCTCACCGCTCACTCGCCGTAACTGTTTTTCGGCTTTGAGTTCTGTGCTTAGCGGTAAATAACCAAGTCCAGCGGTATCACCCGCACTGTCTTCAATGCCTAAGGGATCGGCAATGCTTTGGCCTAACATTTGATAGCCGCCACAAATACCGAGCACTTTGCCGCCGTAACGCAGGTGTGTGGCGATATCTTTATCCCAGCCCTGCTGGCGTAAAAAGGCCAAGTCCGCGCGCACATTCTTACTGCCGGGCAAGATCAATACATCGGCGGCGGGCAAATGAGTGGCGTGATTTGCGGCTTGGGTTTGCAATGACACATAGTCAAAATCGATATCGGGATGCAGCCGCAGCGGATCAAAATCCGTATGATTACTGGTTCGCGGATATACGAGTACCCGCACCTTAAAACGACTCTTCGCCGGCTTAGTGGGCGAATCAACCAGCGCATCTTCGGCATCGAGATGTAAATCATGCAGATAAGGCAACACACCTAAAACAGGCTTTTTTGTATAAGCTTCAAGCCAATCGAGGCCAGATTGCAACAGGCTAATATCGCCACGGAAACGATTGATCACAAAGCCCTTTACCCGCGCCTGTTCGGATTCTGATAATAAAGCCAAGGTCCCGACCAAATGGGCAAATACGCCGCCTTTATCGATATCGGCAATGATAATCACTGGACAATCCACAGCTTCGGCAAATCCCATGTTGGCAATATCACCTTCACGCAGATTGATCTCCGCCGGGCTGCCCGCGCCTTCCACCACTATGGTTTGATACTGGGCCGTCAATCGCTCGAAGGACTCCAGCACAGCGCCAAGCGCCATTGCCTTGTAATCCTTAGATTTAGGCCCAAAAAAGGCCGAGGCTTCCAGCGTCGTCAGGGCTTTGCCATGAACAATAATTTGCGCGCCCGTGTCCGAGCTAGGTTTAAGCAGAATGGGATTAAAATCGGTATGGGGCTCAAGATAACAGGCCACGGCTTGCAAGGCCTGTGCGCGGCCAATCTCGCTGCCATCAATAGTAACCGCACTATTGAGCGCCATATTTTGCGGCTTAAAGGGCGCAACCTTAATCCCCTGACGAGCGAGCAAACGACAAATGCCTGCGACTAAGGTGCTCTTGCCCGCATCCGATGTTGTGCCCTGCACCATCAAGACTGCCGCGCGCCGAGGTGAATTAATATTGGCGGTATTGTCTATAGTGAAAGAAGACGTTGTATTTACAGAAGGCATAGATTAATGACTTACTTAAGTTTGCGGTAACATCCAAGCTAAGCCCCAATACTCATGCAAAGCCGTTATAAACGCATCGATTAAAGCTAAAGTGGTTTTAGCGTTAAGGGTAATCCTGCAACCACTAAGGTAACATTGTCCGCTAAGGTCGCCACGGCTTGGTTTAACCAGCCAGCTTCATCCACAAATTGTCGGCTTAACGCACCTAAGGGTACTATGCCGGAGCCAACTTCGTTACTGATTAAAATCACTACACCTTCAAGCTCGGCAAGGGAATCGACAAACGCATTCTTCTCGTTTTGCCAAGATATCAGCGGATCAAGGCTCGTGTTTTTAGTCGCAATGTCCGCGGCGAAATACCCTTCCGTAGGAATCGGTTCATCTAATTCGGGGTAACAAGCGAGTAACTGGTTAGTTAACCAAAGCGTTAAACAATCCACAAGGATCACACGCCCAGGTTTTGCTAAGTGCTTCAATTGCGTTGTCAGCGCGAGGGGTTCTTCAATTAATTGCCATGCAATACCATCATCTGCACGGTCTTGTTGGTGTTTCACTATACGTTCAGTCATTTCGGCATCCCGTGCTTGCGCTGTAGCAACAAAGCACGCATCAAATCCCAGCGCCGTATATTGGCGCACTAAGGATTCGCCGTAACGGCTCTTGCCGCTACGGGCCCCTCCTACGACTAAATGGATCACAGAATACTTCCAACAATCAGCAGCACAAGATAACAAACAATCTCGCATATTTGTTGTGCCGCGCCTAAAGTATCGCCCGTGTATCCCCCAATCTGACGTCTAAAAATAACGACAATCAAACGGCGTAACCCGATCATCACCAACAACAATGAGAGGGCTGCTAATCCCTTAAGGAATAACAACACCAATACACCGCTGGCAACCAAGATAAATAGCTCATTAATGCCTTGATGCTGAGATAGTGGTTTAGATTTGCTGGTTTCATCATCGCGCACATATTTTTCGGTAAAAATAATGCTCGCAGCAACCACGCGACTCACTGTATGCGCCACGATAAGCGCCGAGCCTGCAACCACGGGATCATAAAGTGCCAATTCAACCAACAACTGCCATTTCAGCAATAACGCTAATATCAAGGCGATAGCGCCATAACTACCAAGCCGCGAATCCTTCATGATCCGCAGTTTATCTTCTGCCGTCCAACCACCGCCAAAACCGTCGAAGGTATCGGCTAGGCCATCCTCGTGGAATCCACCTGTCAGTAAAACGCCAACTAACATGGCTAACAGCACTGATACCCCTGCAGGAAGCCAATTCTGTGTTAACCAAAAGACAATCGCACTTAATAGCCCAATTAACAGGCCCACTAAGCCAAAATAACGGCTCGCCTTATTGAGTTTATCGCTATCAACCTCAACCCATTTAGGCATTGGGATGCGGGTAAAGTAGCCCATAGCAACTAAAAATAAATCTATTTCTTTGTGCCAGCTTTCGCGTTCTGACATAAAGCATCCTTAGTGAATCCACACTTGCTGCAAGGTTTAAAATTAAAACGGTTGGCTAAAAAGTTATTATTTTAAATAAGTAAAATAAACAGCTTAGCTAATGCATATCATACAACAGCCTCAATCCCCGCATCACTAAAACTCGCCATTTGATTGTAAAAATTTACTGCTGCTTGGATAAGCGGTAGAGCCAAGGCTGCACCAGTGCCTTCGCCTAATCTTAGGCCAAGCGATAGCAAAGGTTTAGCCTGCAAAAATTCTAACATTCGCAGATGGCCTTGCTCTTCTGATTGATGGGCAAAAATCAAATAGTCGCGCACATTAGGCGCTATTGTTACTGCGACTAATGCAGCGGCAGTCGCGATAAAACCATCCACAACCACCAGCATGTTACGCTCGGCGGCGGCTAACATAGCGCCTGTCATCTGCACAATTTCAAAACCACCTAAACACGCCAACACTTCTTTTGGTCCAGTTAACGCACTTTGATGTAGCAATAACGCTAGCTCAATCAGCATCAATTTTCGCGCTAAGGTTTCTTGATTAATGCCAGTACCACGGCCAACACAATCAATCACATCGAGCTGCATTATCGCCGCCATAATCGCAGATGCAGCAGAGGTATTGCCTATGCCCATCTCGCCAAAGGCCACCAGATTACAGCCCGCTTGGTGGTGGCGTTCAATCAAATCACGCGCCATCGCAAAGCCTTTATCGACGGTTTCCAGCGCCATGGCAGGCTCTAAATGAATAGCGCCCGTTCCTGCGCCAAGACGTTGATCAATAATGCCTTTACCCCCTTCGATAGGCGTTAAAATACCGCAATCGATCACTTCGAGCTTAAAGCCAACTTGCCGACAAAAAACATTAATTGCCGCACCGCCATGGGCAAAGTTTTGCACCATTTGGCGCGTCACTTCACTAGGGGCAATGGAAACGCCTTCTGCTGCAATGCCATGGTCACCCGCAAACACCAGCATGGTGGGATTCGCTATATATGGCTGATCAGCACCCTGTATGCGAGCTATTTGTAATGCTAAGGATTCGAGCTGCCCGAGGGCGCCAAGCGGCTTAGTCTTAAGATTTATTTTCTGTTGAATCGACTGTTCTTGTACTTTGCTCACAGGGTTAATTTGAAACGACACGGCTGATTGAGACATTCACACTCCACTTGCTAATCCAAATTTAATCACTACGATGCATTCCATGACTCTTTTCCATAGGTCGTAAGCATTAAATTAACGGGTTACTTTTCGCCGCCGCAGGATAATCAAAAAGAAAAAACTCCCTATGGCGGCAGTAATAATACCCACGGGTAACTCTTGATTGCCCAACAAACAACGTGCTAAGACATCAATCCACACCAAAAATAATCCTCCCACCAACGCGGTTAATAATATTGATTGACGACTAGGAAATAATAACCGCACTGTGTGGGGGATCATTAAACCGACAAAACCAATGCCGCCGCAGGTGGCAACCAATACGGCGGTAATCAAGGAGCAAAGCAGCAACATATTGAGCCGCAGCTTAGGCACATTCACCCCTAAGGTATGGGCGGTTTCGTCCCCTGCTTGCAACGCCATGATCTGACGCTTCATCCCTAAAATAATCACCAGACTCACGCCTATCACTAAACTCGGCAGCACTAGCAACGACCAACTGGCCTTAGCGAAACTGCCTAAACTCCAAAAGAGCACTGATGCCGTGGCCTGTGGACTGGCGAAATACAGCAGCAGACTCGTTAATGCGCCAAACATAAAGGAGGTTGCCACACCAGAAAGCAACATGCGCTCCACTTGGCTATTAAGCCCAAGCCCAGACAAGGCAAGCACAATTAACACAGATAAGCTCGCACCGATAAAAGCGCCAAAGGGTAAGCTAAACCAGAGCAGCCCAGCAAAAGCACCCGAGCCGCTAAAAATACCTGAGCTTGCAATTAATGCTGAATGTTCAAATAAACCAGAACCGGTAAAAATCGTCAACATCACCACAGCGCCAAAAGATGCGCCTGAGCTAATGCCAAACAAATAGGGATCGGCGAGCGGATTACGGGTCACGGTTTGCAACACACTCCCCGCCATTGACAAGCCTGCCCCCGCCACAAAAGCCAGTAAAATGCGCGGCAGTCTTAGTTCCATCACAATGCGCTCAGTCATACCATTGGCTTGAACAGGATTCACCACATTATTTGTAAACACTTGAATAACTTCTATAAAGCGGATATTTGCCGCACCAAAGCTCGCCGCAGCAATAGGGGTGACCAAAGTGATGATGCCCAATACAAGCAGCATCAGTTGTTGTCTCGTCAACGGTGTCACAATACGCCCCAAATATGAGAGGAAATGTTGTTTATTCCTCGACATCATCCGCCCTCGCCTCGCTCGTTCAGGCCATGAGCCACATGGTGGTAACCATAAAAATAACTGATTAAGGGCTTTTTATGTTGTGGATGGGGCGATACCTGAGCACACACGCCGAACACATCACCAATGCGCGCCTCTGTTAATACTTCGGTTGGCGTCCCCATAGCGCTGACTTCACCGTTATGGATCAACAACAAACTGTCGCACAGGGCACTGGCTAGATTAAGATCATGAATAGAAGCAATCACGCTGATCCCAAGACTACGCACTAATTCGAGGATCTGAATTTGATAGCGCACATCGAGGTGGTTAGTTGGCTCATCTAGGATTAAAAGCTGCGGCTGCTGCACTATGGCGCGGGCAATCAAGGCGCGTTGCTTTTCACCACCAGATAAGTGCTCATATTGTTGATACCTCTTATGGCTCAAGCCCACTTTATCTAAGGCCTGAGCAATGCGCTCAGCATCCCCACTGGAATTGGTATCGAACATGCCCTTGTGGGGCGTTAAGCCCATGCTAACCAATTGCTCTGTGGTTAGGTCAAAATAATGCGGTGTATCTTGCTGCACGACGGCGACACGGCAAGCAAACGTCTTGGGCGATAAGAGCTCAATATCTTGATCAAAAAGGGTAATTTTGCCCTGAGTCGGGCGCACAAATCGATACAAACAGCGCAGCAAGCTAGACTTGCCCGCACCGTTAGGCCCAATCAGCCCCAGCATCTGCCCCGTTGGCAACGAAAAGTTAATATTGGATAGAATGGTTTTGCCACCGATACACCAGCTTAACTGGCTGACATCGAGTGCGACACTCTGGTTCGTTGACGGACGAGTGTTACTGTCACTCAAACTATGGCTCATTTGGATTGCAGAGAGTTTCACCAACGCGGCGCTCCTAGCGAGTCCAAACCTAGATTAAAAAAGGCTATGTACATTGTTATCTGCTCCCTCGAGTCACCCGCTCGAGAACTAAGGCTGCACGCAGCGATAACAGAAATAGGCAGGTCTCCTGACTTGTAGGGAAAGAAGGTTCTAGGTTCTAGGTTCTAGGTTCTAGGTTCTAGGTTCTAGGTTCTTCTTTTACTACTCACAGTTGCGGGTACAGTTCGGGCTGACTGACAAGCAGCGCCCCGATTCCCTATTATGTTTGGGTTGATATGCACTTTGTTCACAACGCCATTGAGAATGAAAACAACGGAGCGATTCGAACAAGAGAGTCTATTCCCAACACCTATTTCTGCGACGTTATCACTCATTGCGCATGTAATACGCTATCTCGTTCAAACGTCAGGGAAAAGCATTATCCTACATCTATCCCATTAGGCAATGCTGTTTAAATCAGAATATTTTCATGTCAGCTTATTCTCGCCAAACGATCACGCCTACACCATAACTCCTAGGTCGTGAAATAAGGCCTCAACACCTGCGCCCACTTGGCCAATCTAAACGCCAATAGCAGGCACCCTGTTCATCTTGTAGCACATTAATAGTCACCACGGCCGCCACGGGTAAATCAAGTTGACTATAAAACCCCACCGCCCGTTCAACCCCAAGGGCGCGAGCCATTAAGTGACGGATCACCCCGCCGTGGGTCACAACCCACACTTTGGTAGCAGGCATATTGTCACCGCGCTCATTAACGGCACTGTTTTCATTACCCATTTTATGTGAGTCGAGGGTCAATCGTTCAAACTCGGCGGCGAGTATCTGATCAACCGCCCCATTCACCCGCGACTCAAAACTTGCCATAGTTTCACCATTGGGCGGCGGCGTTTGCCAAGGATTTTGCCAATACGCCACTAAGCGTTCGCCCTCTTGTTGATACAGTTCATCGAGCCGACAACCGTCCCAATCACCAAAATCAATTTCCTGTAAACCCGACAAACACTGCGCCTGCAATGGCCTAGTGACTGATACCAACGCCGCTGTCGAATGCAGCTCGGCGGCGAAAGCGTGGGCAAAATCGGCGCAGCGGCATGAAGTCGAGCTATAAATCGCGCTACACACGCTGGCCTGCGCCTCAACCGCTGCCGACATTTGTTGCCAACCCTTTTCGCTCAAAGGCACATCCACACGCCCCCGCAAGATGGCGCCGCCTTCACACTCTCCGTGGCGTAACAATAAAAGCTGCACTTGTTTCATATATGCCTTTAAATAAAGCCTAGGACCTAGCGCCTAGGTGCTAGGCACCAATGCCTAGAGCCTAATGCCTTTGACTTTCATCTTGCCCTGACGATCATAAGTCGCGTATTATGGACGTCTATACGTTTAAATGTCCAAAAACATTTTATAAAAACAAGTATCCAAAAACAAATGTCGATAGACCAGAATAAAATGCATTTTGCATAACAAGGGTCGATGCTTGGACTTAACTTAGCTGTATTTAAGGTAATTATTTATGACGATACCCTCAACCAAAGCCGGCCAGATATTAGCAGACATTCGCAAACAGCTTGCAGAGCGCATTCTGATCTTAGACGGTGCCATGGGCACTATGATCCAAGGCTACAAACTGGAGGAAGAGGACTATCGCGGCGAACGCTTTAAGGATTGGCATACGGATGTTAAGGGCAATAACGACCTGTTAGTGCTCACGCAGCCTCACATTATCAAACAAATTCACACCGACTACTTAAACGCCGGTGCCGATATTATTGAGACCAACACCTTTAACGCCACGACTATCGCCATGGCCGACTACGACATGCAGTCGCTGTCAGCCGAAATTAACCGCGAAGGCGCGCGCCTCGCCCGTGAAGCCTGTGATGAAGCCTTTGCTGCCACAGGCATTCCACGCTACGTCGCCGGTGTGTTAGGCCCCACTAACCGTACGTGTTCGATTAGCCCTGATGTGAACGACCCTGGCTATCGCAACGTCAGCTTCGATGAGTTAGTGACCGCTTACAAAGAATCCACTAAGGCACTGATTGAGGGCGGCGCGGATATCATTATGGTCGAGACCATATTCGATACCTTAAACGCCAAGGCTGCACTGTTTGCGATTGAATCCGTATTTGATGACTTATTTGGACAGCATTCTAACGACAGATTGCCGATCATGATTTCGGGCACCATTACCGATGCCTCTGGTCGCACACTGACTGGCCAAACGACCGAAGCCTTTTACAATTCCCTTCGCCATATCAAGCCCTTATCTATCGGTCTAAACTGCGCCCTTGGGCCAAAAGAATTGCGCCCCTATGTGGAAGAATTATCCCGCATTAGTGAGTGTTATGTGTCGGCGCATCCGAATGCAGGCCTGCCGAACGAGTTTGGCGGTTACGATGAAACCCCAGAAGATATGGCGAACGTGATCGAAGATTGGGCGCGCGAAGGCATGCTCAACATTATCGGCGGTTGCTGTGGTAGTACGCCTGAACATATTCGCGTTATTCGTCAAGCGGTTGAAAAATATGACCCTCGCGTCTTACCCGACATTCCGGTTGCCTGCCGTCTTGCGGGTTTGGAACCACTCACTATCGACGCCCAAACCCTGTTTGTGAACGTGGGCGAGCGCACCAACGTCACAGGTTCTGCCAAGTTTTTAAAACTGATTAAAGAAGGCAAGTTCGAGCAGGCGCTCGATGTCGCCCGTGAACAGGTTGAAAGCGGCGCGCAGATCATCGACATCAATATGGACGAAGGCATGCTCGATGGCGTGGAGATCATGCACAAGTTTTTAAACTTGATTGCCTCTGAGCCGGACATCAGCCGCGTACCGATTATGATCGACTCCTCTAAGTGGGAGGTGATTGAAGCTGGCCTCAAATGTATCCAAGGCAAGGGGATTGTTAACTCGATTTCCCTTAAGGAAGGCGAAGCCAAATTTATCGAGCAAGCTACCTTAGTGAAACGCTACGGCGCGGCGGCCATTATCATGGCATTCGACGAGCAAGGCCAAGCCGATACTAAAGCGCGCAAAATTGAGATCTGTACCCGTGCCTACCGCGTGCTGGTCGATAAGGTCGGCTTTCCGCCAGAAGACATTA
This sequence comes from Shewanella sp. JNE2, assembly GCF_023159115.1. Taxonomy (NCBI): domain Bacteria; kingdom Pseudomonadati; phylum Pseudomonadota; class Gammaproteobacteria; order Alteromonadales; family Shewanellaceae; genus Shewanella; species Shewanella sp. JNE2. The sequence goes on from NZ_CP096169.1 coordinate 3,527,178, forward strand.
TCTTCGACCCCAATATCTTTGCGATTGCCACGGGTATTGATGAACACGACAATTATGCTGTCGATTTTATTGATGCCATTAAAGCAATTAAAGCCACCCTGCCCCATGCGATGATTTCGGGCGGCGTGTCGAACGTGTCGTTCTCGTTCCGTGGTAACAACCCAGTGCGCGAGGCGATCCACGCGGTATTCCTGTACCACGCGATTAAAGTCGGCATGGATATGGGGATTGTGAACGCGGGTCAGTTAGCCATTTACGATGATATCGACCCCGAGCTTAAAGTGCGCGTCGAAAACGTGGTGCTTAACTTGCCCTGCCCAGTTGAAGGCTCGAGCAATACAGAGCAGTTACTTGAAATCGCAGAGAAATTCCGCGGTGATGGCGCGCAGGTGGGTAAGAAAGAAGATTTAGAATGGCGCTCTTGGCCAGTTAATCAGCGTTTAGCCCATGCGCTCGTTAAAGGCATCACCGAATTTATTGATGAAGATACCGAAGCCGCTCGCCAAGAAGCGAAACGTCCACTCGATGTGATTGAAGGCCCACTGATGGACGGCATGAATGTGGTCGGCGACTTATTTGGCTCGGGCAAGATGTTCCTGCCACAAGTCGTTAAGTCTGCGCGGGTGATGAAAAAGGCCGTGGCTTACCTCAATCCCTTTATTGAAAAGGAAAAAGTCGCAGGTCAGTCTAATGGCAAGATATTGATGGTGACCGTAAAAGGTGACGTGCACGATATCGGCAAGAATATCGTCGGCGTAGTGCTCGCCTGTAACGGCTTTGAGGTATTCGATTTAGGCGTGATGGTGTCGGTGGAGCGAATTCTCGACGCCGTGAAAGAACACAATATCGATATCATCGGCATGTCGGGCCTTATCACCCCAAGCCTTGATGAGATGGTGCATAACGTGAAAACCTTCCACCGCGAAGGCTTAACTATTCCAGCAATTATCGGCGGCGCGACTTGCTCAAAAATCCATACAGCGGTAAAAATCGCGCCCCATTATCCCCATGGCGCTATCTATATTGCCGATGCGTCCCGCGCTGTGCCAATGGTCAGCAAACTGGTGAATAACGAGACACGCCAAGCCACCATTGATGAAACCTATGCCGAATACGACGATATGCGCACCAAGCGTTTATCCCAAGCCAAGCGTAAAGAGATTGTTTCACTGGAGGCCGCCCGTGAAAACCGCTGCCAACACGATTGGGCCAGTTACACCCCATTCAAACCCAATGTGCTCGGTCGCCAAGTGTTTGATGATTATCCATTAGAAGATTTAGTTGAGCGTATCGACTGGACACCGTTTTTCCGCTCGTGGGAGCTGCACGGCCATTACCCTGAAATCCTCAGCGATAAAGTGGTCGGCGTTGAAGCGCAAAAGCTGTTCGCCGATGGTCAGGCCATGCTTAAAAAAATCATCGAAGAAAAGTGGCTCACGGCGAAAGCGGTTATCGGCTTATTCCCCGCCAATACCGTGAATTACGACGATATTGAACTCTATACCGATGAGTCGCGCACTACAGTTGAAATGACCACCCATCACCTGAGGATGCAGCTTGAGCGGGTCGGTAACGATAACTTCTGCCTTGCCGACTTTGTAGCGCCAAAAGATAGCGGCGTCGCCGACTATATGGGTGGTTTTGCGGTCACTGCGGGCCATGGGATTGATGAACATGTGGCACGTTTTGAAGCCAACCACGACGACTATAACGCCATTATGCTCAAATGCTTAGCCGACCGTTTGGCCGAAGCCTTTGCCGAGCGGATGCACGAACGGGTACGTAAAGAGTTTTGGGGTTATGCGGCCGACGAGCAGTTAAGCAACGAAGCCTTAATCCGCGAGAAATACAAAGGTATACGCCCCGCACCGGGTTACCCAGCATGCCCAGACCACACCGAAAAAGGCTTGTTATGGGACTTGCTCAAGCCCGATGAAACCATCGACTTGAATATCACCGAAAGCTACGCCATGTTCCCCACAGCGGCAGTATCGGGCTGGTATTTCGCCCACCCGAAATCCCGCTATTTTGGTGTAAGTAATATCGGCCGCGATCAAGTGGAAGATTATGCCAAGCGTAAAGGGATGACTGTAGCTGAGACAGAGAAATGGCTGGCGCCAGTGCTTGATTATGATCCTGACTGATTGGGATCTGCAATCACCCGCAGGGCTTAAACTTTCAAACTTCGTTTGAATTAAGCGTTAAAGTCGTGGGGCTTCACCCCACACCCGACCAAGGAGGACTGCTCGTCCTATCCTCCTTGGATTCTCCAAGACGCCCCTAGCGAAGTTACATGCATTAGTGACTGGCTTCGTGCTTATTCGAAAATAGCTAACGCTTCCGATGGGGCGTCCCTTCCCCCCGAAAGCTACGCTGACGTCCTGTCTGCGTCACGCTATTTTCTTCAACGCTCTTCAGCAACTTCGCAGGGGATCGGTGAACTTCTGTGGCATTAGAATAAAATTTAAAATTGAAAAAAATTATATATGACCTATCTATTTTAGAAAAAAACTAAATTAAAAAACTATAATGCCAAATAACTCAACTCATCCTTATAAGACATCAATGGTTCATAAAGCTGATGATAAGCTTTACCAACTGCACCTCTAAATTGAATCAGCTTTGGAGGGTTCGTGCCAATGGAAATAATATGCTGAATAGCTAATCCCGGATATGGATCTATATAAACAATTTCCTTTATTCCAAGTTGATAAGCTTTTTTTGCACACAGTTCACATGGACTAGCAGTAGTAAATAATTTCCCACCTTCTATACCTACACTTCCATATTTAGCAAGTTGTAAAAAAGCATTCTCTTCAGCGTGAAGAGATCTCGTATGTACTTGATTTCTTTCATCATCAATAGTGTTTTGGATTGATTTAAAACAATATGACAAATTACGACCGCCAGCTCCTAAGCGCTTAATCTTTATCAATTCTAGTGCAGCTTGATTCCTAAACTTTTCATTATTCCGCTCATACTCACTATAAGTAGTGTCACTAGAGAAGTTCTCTAAGTCTTCCAATGACCGTAAATTACATGGAACTTGACCTTTTGCAACATCATTCCACCCTACTGATTTGATAGAATAATTAACATCAGTTACAACTGCGCCGACTTGTCTTGATATACAACCTGAATTCATTTTCGCAGTAAATGCAATTTGCATCACACGCTCCAATGAAGTTGGAGTCACAAGACCAGGATGTTTTATCAAGCTTAAATACCAGCCTAATTGTGATTTCAATACATTATGATTTCGCGGCTCATTTCTAGGATTAAATATATGTATATCGGATATTTCAATACATCTCTTTACATTTGAAATGATTAATTCATCATACTTATCATGTGATATATCATCCCTCAAAACTTGAGCGCACTCCACACACTTATTCAACTCATTTTTTCCGATAAATTTACCTGACTCTCTCCGATCGATATCTTTAATTTGGTCAACTGTGAACTTATATTTATCTTGTAAATACTTTTTCCTATCATGTGTTGGTGCATTAATTGATACCAAATAGAATGCAGCATAACGATCTTTAAAGTATTTAGCTTCATATGGATTACGAATAGTATCAATTGCAATATATGTTTTATTATTGGAAACTTTATCAATATAGCGGTAGAACTTTACTAGCCTATTTATCATTCTTGGTAAAACAAATAAACCTTGAGGTTCAAATTCATTATTCCTGTAATCAGGCACTATATTTTTAGTTCTCCTAATAGAATCGCCTGCCCCTTGATATATTTGTACATAACTATTACCCAAGTCTGACTTCAAAACAGATTTCAAACTACTAGTAAATGTATTTATTATTTTAAACCATTTATTTATATTTAGCTCCTTCAAATTATGGTTTAAAGTACTTGTTCCATATAAAAAATAACTTAACTCTTTTGAAAGTGCTCTAAATTCTTTCTGGCTTTCAGAAAAACCTGACTTTTCTAAAGCACCATCGATCTTTTCATGTAAATCACTATCTGTAACTGACTCTATGTACTTTTTTAATACATCCAAATCAAGATCAAGAATTCTAGCTGTAATTAACTCACTCACTTTAATAACTTTAAAGGGGTCGTTATGTTCGACAGCATATTTTCTCACAACACCATAACGTTTTGAGTCCATTCCTAAAAAATATTTCTCGTCTTTATAGTTAACTTCATCTACTAATGGAAAGTGTAATTTCTCACTAAGTAAATTCGCTGTTGTAGTGCAGCCTGAACCTGTTCTACCGGTTAAGCCTATCAAGATAAAGTTACTTCGTTCGCTCAACAAGTTTGAAATTAAATTCTCATTATTCATCATCAAATAAAAACCTTTTACATATGAAAAACTAAAAATAAAAACCACACTAAAACAGAGTTACTATTTAAGATGAAAATTAAAAAAATGCATAGACCGACAGTTATAAACTGTCGACCTTGCTTCATAAAACACACATCAACTTAAATAATATTTAAAAATATAAAAAACAATCAAACCAATCCATCTGAAACAACTTCAAAATTATTTATTTCATTATATATATAAGAAATAGTCTTATCGTAATTTCCATCAAACATAAACTCGTTCCCAGTTGTTAAATCAAGAACGCTATACTGGTAGTTGGGGTCATTAATTGCTTCCTGCATAAGAACACAAATTATATTGGCTCTTTCTCGCGTCATTTTTTCAGCTTCATTGAAATGTAATTTAACAAGTCGCGGCTGCCCATTTAAAACAACATTAAGCTCAGGGTTACAAGTAATCTCCGTGTTAGAGTAAGAGTACGATGCTTTAATTGGAGTATCTGCAGTAATATTTTTTCCTGACTGCCAATCTTTAAAAACACTAGAAATCCGCTCAAACTTTGCTTTTTTTGTTGGATTTGATTGTTTTCTTGAAACATCATATAAATATGAAATATGCCTCTTTTGAGTAAAAAGAGACTTAATTGCTGTTCGTAGGTTTAGATAATAGTCCTTATAAAAAGCATATGGTTCACGATTAACAACCTTACGAATTTTTGTTTTTTTAGGATTCCCCGTTGTTACGGCGATCATTGAAAACTCTGCAACTCCTAGCTCTGCCATATCATTTCCTTGATAATAATTAAGTGAAAAAACTGTTTATCTACCGAACATGCATATTTCATATCAAACAATCTGCGACTCAAATGCAAAGAATTCACCAATACCCTGCGAAGTTGCCGACGGGCGTTGAAGAAAATCACGTGAGCGAGGCATGGATGCCTCGCTAGCTTTCGGGGTACAGGATGTACCATCGAAAGCCTTAGTGATTTTCGAATAAACGCTAGGCCAGTAACTAATGCATGTAACTTCGTTAGGGGCGTCATGGAGCATCCAAGGAGGATAGGACGAGCAGTCCTCCTTGGTCGACTCTTGATTGAAAATCAGGGGTTGAAGACCCACGACCTTGATTCACCTCGGCCGTTAGGCCGCAATAAACAAATAACCGCGATAACATTGCCAATTCGCAGCGCCAAGCAAACCAGCACTATCAAAACGCTTCAGCTTTGTCGTTCGACAAGAAGGCCTGCCATGGCTACCGCACTTGGCCAACACCCATTAGCCAAGGGATTACACTGCTCTTTTCTAGATTCTAGATTCTAGATTCTAGGCTCTAGCACCTAGCACCTAGCACCTAGCACCTAGCACCTAGCACCTAGTGTTAGAAACTCATCGCATATTGTTCAGGAGGCGTTCTCGCGAAATAAAGATACATCTTCCTGATGCAAGTGAACTTAACCATGGTCACGATTAAGTTTCATCCTTGTTAAAACTTAAGATAGCGTTCTGATTAGGCCACGAATAAATCGGGCCACCCAAGATAAAACAAGAACATAATGCACTTTCTGTTAGCATTCAAGTGACGAAAAGTCACTTAGCCGTTAAAAGACTAGCGAGGTAGGGTTCCAAAAGATGATGACTAACTAAATTGACCTATTTGGCTGAAAAAACGATATTTTAGTAAAAAAAGCCCAACCCATTGCCTCGTTGGAGGTCTTGAAGGAACGAGCAATGAAACAGGCTTGAAATCAGCCAGCGTTAAGGTACCGACAGCATTTAGCAAAGTGCCGCCGTCGCTTCTCTAAATGCTCGCAGTAATCGGTCAGTTCTTGCAGCGTCCCCACTGGACCACGAAAGAGCTTGCCAAACTCAGTGGTCAGTTTTAACCAATTTTCATGGGATATATTTAATCTTGTCAGTAAGTTGGCGCTATTCTCACTTATTGCACCACGCTTGTCGTTGCGGATGATCCGCCCTGTATCCTCAACTAACTCAAGATAATCCTTGAGTGTAAACGCGATTCCATTAGGTTGATTATCGCGTTCATTACCAATGAAAGGCAGTAGATTGTTAGGCTGTTCACCTTTCAATGCTGCCCGAATGCGTAGCTGAATGCTGGTATGATCTGATTGTTCTAGCGTGTCAGCCATTTTGACTCTGATGGGATTCAAATCAACATAGGTCATACAGGCTAAAACAGCAGCTTCATCAAGTAGAGCCTGTGACTTAAAGCGACCTTCCCAGAAACGACCACTACAGTTATCTTCTTGATTTGCTTGTCTTGCTATCGGTTCGTTTAAGCAACGCATGAACCAACTGATATCACATAAACGGCTACGGTAAATTGCTATGGCATGCTTTAGCCTGAGGACTTGGTGAGGTTCAACCAACTCACCTTTAGCGAATTTTTGCGTTAATTCATCACCTTTAAATAGCTTATGCCACTGCTCAAGCACTTCGCGATCAGTCCAACGATTAGCACAGTCGATATCCACCCGTAACACCACATGCAAATGATTCGACATCACCGCAAAGGCCGCTACATCAATAGCAAAAACCGCCTCAAGTTCAAACAGTAGCGATTCTACCCAAGCGCGGCGATGGTCATAGTTTTTACCCGAGTAACTATCATCGCCGCATAAAAATGCACGCCGAACAACGCGACTACAACAGTGATAGAAGGGCGTGTCTTCAACACTAATCTGAGTTCTTCTAGGCCTCGGCATAGCAACTCCTCCACATAAACACTTTTATTGAGTCTAGTAGAGGAGCCTAAATAACGCGATTTGTAATGGGTGGCTAGATTTTATTCCTAGATTTTATTCAGCTAGATTTTATTCAAGATTTTGTTCGAGATTTTGTTCTTTTCGAACGAGAGCCAAAGATGGCGAACTGGCAGTTAGACATGGACGTTGTTCGGCAAGGGATTTCCAAAAGGAGGATAGAACGAGACGTCCTCCTTGATCGACTTTTGATTAAAAATCAGGGGAAGTCCCACATCCTTGCCCCAGCTAGGTCGCCAGGCCGTAATCAACCCATAATTCATCAAGTCAAAAGCATCAACTTCAATTGTTAAGTATTTAATTATGCTTTAAACGCCTAAAAAACAACGTAATCAATAGCATCAACAATGTGAAATCCATAGTCCCACCACCGCCTTCGGATGATTTCTCAGGTTCACCAGTATCATTAACGATAAATGTCACATCAAATGTCAATTGTGCGCCCAACGGATCAGTTGCGGTGACAGTCATTAGATATTGGCCTTTAGTCTTAACAGCACCTTGGAATATTCCATCCTCTCTTGCCATTAATCCACTCGGTACATTCTTATATGTATAAGTCACAGCCTCTCTATCAGGATCAATGACAATTCCAGGAAGTCCACCGTAATATTCTTGATCTTTCTCAAGATACTGAATACCAATCTCCGCAGTTAAAATAGGAGCATCGTTAACGTTAGTCGGTGTAATATAAAACAACTCTGTAGATAATGGAGGAATATTCACTCTCACTTGAATGGGACTGGCTGGTGTTGGATCATTTAAATTTCCAGAGGCGAACATATCTTCGTTAGTAAAAGTCCCACGAATATATTCACCATCCCAAATCAATCTTTCATCTATATTTTCAGTATAAAAACCGGTAACCACAAGATTATTTCCATTTAGAAAATGCTTCTTAATATTTATCGCCAAAGGAACATCTTGAACAGCAGGAACAGAGCCTTTAGGTAAACCACCTTTATATATAAGAGGGTTAGGGTTAGAGAGGGTAAACGTTGTAATATTAGGTGACATTAAGTTAACGAAAAAACCTTTCTTGTCATCAGTGAGCTGAAACCAACCATCTGCAATAGCATACACCTGGGAAGACTTATAAAAATACTTATCTTCATCATCAAACACATAAGAATGTCTTCCAGAACGTTCAATAAAATAATTTTCACTCTTTAAATAAATAGCTTCTTTTGGATAACTAACACTATTCTTCATTTTAGATAGAAAAAACTTATTATCTTCTGATGAGTATCTATAATTCAACAACATATCACTACCCACAATAAGTTCTTTCCCATCATTAATTGTATATATAGCTTCAACACCACTAAATCTAGATGAATCGACTCTTTCAGGGATAACAATTTCTTGAAAAACTACAAAGTCATTAATATCAGATTGCCATTTCAAAACATATAACTTAGGCTCTACTTTTGTTTCATTAACCCCTACCCTTTCTGGAGAGAAGATGACTTCATCACGGCCCTCTAATCGATATAGCTTGTAGGTACTATTTGATATGAGCGATTTATCAGCTAAGATTTTTTTTCGTTCGCAAGAATCTATCTCACCATTTACACTTAACTTACAAACACTGTAATCGTAACTGGTTTTTCCTGTATGAGTATCATCATAATTAGGGTGTAAAGCAACAATGGTATCATTATTTACAAATTGAATCTGTTCAATAAATGAACCATAACGTCCTAAACTAGGTAGAAACTCGACCTCTTGAGACAATGACAACTCATTACCTGCAAGAGTAAATCTAACTAATTTTGTAGTTCCATCATAATTTGACTGAGATAAGGCATAATAGTTTTGATTATATTCACCTAATGGTTCAACATTAATATAACTAACAAGATCTGATGCTATACCAAAACTTGTTGAGTTAATATAATTCATCCCATTATCTACGGCATTATACTTCCATAAGTAAATTCTTGTATCGGAAGAAAAATCATCACTAACAGTACCAGATATTAAAATGTCGCCTTTAGCCTTAGAGAAAGCTACCTGCAGGAATGATTTAGGCAAGTTGCTATCATACGTTTTATCAATTGTATAAGGATTTTCAACCGCCATTAGCGATGATGAAACTATGGATAAAATCACTAATAAACATCTATACATACAGATACTTCTCCTAACATCAGTATAATTATCAGTTAATCAACATACTCACGTAAAAATCATCAATTCCAACGGGTAAACTCGACAATCATTAGATCCTCAAAGCCAATACTAACGTCAAAAATTAATCCACATTCAGCGCTGACATACAAACCAGCACTATCAAAACGTTTCAGCTTTGTCGTTCGACAACAAGCCCCGCCATAGCTACCGCACTTAGCCAACAGCCGTTAGCCAAGGGATTGCACTGCTCTTTTATAGATTCTAGGCTCTAGTACCTAGCACCTAGTGTTAGAAACTCATCGCATATTGTTCAGGAGGCGTTTCTTGCGAAATAAAGATACATCTTCCTGATGCAAGTGAACTTAACCACGGTCACGATTAAGTTTCATCCTTGTTAAAACTTAAGATAGCGTTCTGATTAGGCCATGTCTACCACTTTCACATTACAAATTAGATAGTTAAGTGATAACTAATTTTCATCATCCCTTTACAGACCAATATCAAAGCGTATTCAGGATAAGTAGTGCAAAAACACAGAAGTAAACGCAGAAATGGCTGGTACCAACCGTTAACGATTTACACCTAAACAAAGAGATCTCAATAAGGGCTGCGCTTGACTAGCTCATCCCAGTATCATCAGCCTATTACAGAGACAAGTTGCTATTTGGTATATTGCGATTATATTGCCCCATCTGTAACACGCTGATCTATTTTGTCTATTTTTACGTACCTACGTACAGTTAAAGACCGCAATACACACTATACTAAGCAGCATGCCACCAAAAAGTGATTTTAGTACTTCGCTTTGGAAATCAATATGATCATATTTAATAAGCGCTTGAAGGAAGAAAATGAGCAGTTGAAAGAAGAATTACTTTCAATGCAACAGGTAAGGGAAAGCCTTGATAGCGAGATGTTAGCATTAACACTTGATTCAAATGGAAAAATTACCGTAATCAACGCAAACTTTACCCATGACATGTTATTCCAAAATACCTCACCCGTCGGGCGAGAATTAATCGATCTTGTGCCTCAACGAGCCAGAAGTACTAATCACTTTAAGTTAATGTGTGATGCATTAAAACGCTGTGTACATTGGGCTGGCGCCCTACAAATTACCAAAGGCGATGGCGAAGAAGCCTGGTTACGGGCAATTATACAGCCAGTGAAAAACAGTAAAGGTCAAGTTAAACATATATCTGTATATGCAAATGACCTCACCCGTACCATCAAAAACTCACAGGAACACCAAGATTTAACCCAAGCCTTACAACGCTCTACGGCTGTCATCGAATTTAATTTGGAGGGTATAGTTCTCGCGGCAAATGATAATTTTTTACAGGCCATGGGCTATAGCCAAAATCAAATTATTGGCAAACATCACAGAATGTTCTGTGAGCCTGAAGAATATAATTCTCTAGAATATAAACAGTTTTGGGAACAGCTTCGTCAAGGTAAATACGTTGCGAGCCGCTTTAAACGTCTTGATAGTTATGGTCGAGAGGTTTGGCTAGAGGCATCCTATAATCCGATTTTTGATAGTTACAAAAAACTGTATAAAGTCGTTAAATTTGCAACGGTAATCACTGAGCAAGTCAATCGAGAGCAAGCCATATCCGAAGCGGCCGATATTGCCTATGACACCTCAAAACAAACGGATGATATGGCACAAATGGGCAGTAAAGTGCTACAAGAGACTGTCGAAGCCATGCACAAACTGACAGCGCAAATGGACACCGCAGCCCAAGGAATTGCAGCCCTAGATAAACAATCGCAAATGATTGGTGAACTGGTAAAAAGTATTAGCGGCATTGCGGATCAAACAAATTTACTCGCCCTTAATGCCGCGATTGAAGCTGCACGAGCAGGTGAACAAGGACGAGGATTTGCTGTGGTTGCCGATGAAGTACGGCAGCTCGCCTCCCGTACCAGTAAGGCAACGGAGGAAATCGTCGAGGTGGTTTCGCAAAATAAAAAGTTAACCGAAAATGCAGTTAACATGATTGAAGAAGGTAAAAAACAAGCACAACACGGCTTAGCACTTTCGACGCAATCCGGTGAAGTAATGTCAGAAATCCAAGACGGTGCTCAAAAGGTGGTCAATGCTGTAGGCCAATTTACGAATCAATTAACCAATTGATAGTAGAAAATACAGTTTAAAAAGCTGATATCCGAATATAAAAAGCCCCGCAGTGTTAAACACTGCGGGGCTTTTTTCATCGAGTGCCGCGGCTCATAGCGACACGTCACTCAACGGGTTAAGTTAGCTATTTAGATCTTGGAAGAACTTTTTCACGCCATCGAAAAAGCCCTCAGCCTTTGGGCTGTGCTTCTTTGACTCACCCGTTAAGGTGGCTTCAAATTCGCGTAACAGTTCTTTTTGACGATCGTTTAAGTTAACAGGCGTTTCCATCACCACTTTGCAGAGCAAATCGCCTACGGCATGGCTACGCACCGATTTAACCCCTTTACCGCGTAAACGGAACATACGGCCCGTTTGTGTTTCGGCAGGGATCTTAAGGCTCACTTTACCATCCAGTGTGGGTACTTCAATTTCACCGCCAAGGGCGGCTTTACTGAAGGATATCGGCACTTCGCAGTAAAGGTTGTTACCATCACGGACAAAAATCGCATGTTCACGCACACTCACCTGAACATATAAATCCCCTGGAGGCGCGCCAAATTCACCCGCTTCGCCTTCACCCGCTAAACGAATACGGTCGCCCGTATCGACGCCGGCAGGGATCTTAACCGATAAGGTTTTGCTCTTTTCAACACGGCCATCGCCATGACACTTAGTGCAAGGATCTTTGATGATCTTGCCGCGGCCATGACAGGTTGGGCAAGGTTGCTGCACCGTGAAAAAGCCTTGGCGCATTTGGACTTGGCCTTGACCATGGCATGTCGTACAGGTACTTGCCGATGTGCCTTTTTTCGCCCCGCTGCCATCACACAGATCGCAGGTTGCCAGTGTTGGAATACGCAGTTCTTTCGTCAGGCCTTTAACCGCTTCTTCCAGTGATAACTCTAGGTTGTAACGTAAATCTGAGCCGCGGGCCGCTTGGCGTTGACCGCCACGACGTCCACCGCCGAAAATATCGCCAAAGACATCACCGAAGATATCACCGAAATCGCCCTGTCCACCACCGTAACCACCGCCACGATTGGGATCCACACCCGCATGACCAAATTGATCATACGCCGCTTTTTTATCGGTATCGGTCAGGATTTCATAGGCTTCTTTCGCTTCTTTGAAGCTAGCCTCTGCGGCTTTATCGCCTGGGTTACGATCGGGGTGAAACTTCATGGCCAGACGTTTATAGGCCTTTTTAATTTCACGTTCGCTGGCGTCACGACCAACGCCTAATACTTCGTAATAATCTCGCTTTGACATAATCTCATGCTTCTGGGCTTAAGTTGAACGAACGGGCGTTAGGGTTTCCCCGTAACGCCCGCCTAGAATTAACTATTTAAAATCAAACATTTGAAATCAGTTATTTGAAGTCAAACCTTGATTCAAACAATTACTTCTTGTCGTCTTTCACTTCTTCAAATTCAGCATCGACAACATCATCGGCAGCAGCGTTAGCCTGTTTGCCTGCATTGGCCTCTGCACCACCTTGGGCTTGAGACTTAGCTTGAGCAATTTCCATCAGCTTAGCAGACGCTTCGATTAATTCTTGGCTTGCCTTTTCAATGGCTTCTTTGTCATTGCCTTTAGTAGCAGTGTCTACAGCGGCCATTGCAGCTTGGATTTTCTCTTTATCTTCGCTTGGCAATGCATCGCCCGCTTCTTCTACTTGTTTCTTAGTCGCGTGGACTAAGCCGTCAGCTTGGTTGCGTGCTTGCACTAGCTCTTCGAACTTCTTGTCTTCATCTGCGTGCGCTTCAGCATCACGTACCATTTGCGCTACTTCTTCTTCACTTAAACCAGAAGAGGCTTTGATGGTGATGTTTTGTTTCTTGCCGGTTTTCTTGTCTGTCGCAGACACATGCAGAATACCGTCGGCGTCGATGTCGAACATCACTTCAATTTGTGGCTGGCCACGTGGTGCTGGCTCAATACCGTCTAAGTTGAACTGACCTAATGACTTGTTCGCGCTCGCTTGCTTACGCTCACCTTGCAGTACGTGAATGGTCACTGCACTTTGGTTGTCATCAGCAGTTGAGAACACTTGCTGTGCCTTAGTCGGAATAGTCGTGTTTTTCTCAATCAACTTAGTCATCACGCTGCCCATGGTTTCGATACCCAGAGACAGTGGCGTCACGTCTAACAGTAATACGTCTTTCACGTCGCCTGACAATACACCCGCTTGAATCGCAGCACCTACAGCTACCGCTTCGTCTGGGTTAACGTCTTTACGAGGTTCTTTGCCGAAGAAGTTTGTCACCGCTTCTTGAACCTTAGGCATACGGGTTTGACCACCCACCAGAATCACTTCGTTAACGTCTGATACGGATAAATCTGCATCCGCCAGAGCAACTTTTAATGGCTCTAATGTGCGGAGAATCAAGTCTTCAACCAGTGATTCCAACTTAGCACGAGTGATTTTAATCACTAAATGCTTAGGACCTGTTGCGTCTGCCGTGATGTATGGCAGGTTCACTTCAGTGTGGTTGGTGCTTGAAAGTTCAATTTTTGCTTTTTCAGCCGCTTCTTTCAGACGTTGCATTGCTAATGGATCTTTACGCAGATCTAAGCCTTGCTCTTTCTTGAATTCGTCAGCTAAGTAGTTGATCAAACGGTTGTCAAAGTCTTCACCACCTAAGTGGGTATCACCGTTAGTTGCCAACACTTCAAATGTTTGGTCACCATCGTTGCTGTCGATCTCGATGATAGAGATATCGAATGTACCACCACCTAAATCGTATACCGCAACAATGTTGTCGCCTTGTTTCTTATCAATACCGTAAGCTAATGCCGCTGCAGTGGGTTCGTTGATAATACGTTTAACATCAAGACCTGCGATACGACCTGCATCTTTAGTCGCTTGACGTTGTGAATCGTTAAAGTAAGCAGGTACGGTAATAACCGCTTCTGTCACTTCTTCACCTAAAAAGTCTTCTGCGGTTTTCTTCATCTTTTTCAAGATTTCAGCAGAAACTTGTGGTGGTGCCATTTTGTTGCCACGCGATTCAACCCAAGCATCACCGTTGTCGGCTTGGATGATTTTGAATGGCATAATGTTCACATCACGTTGAACTTCGTCATCTTTAAAACGACGACCAATCAAACGCTTAATTGCGAAGAATGTGTTAGTCGGGTTAGTCACTGCTTGACGTTTTGCAGGCGAACCGACAATGGTTTCATCGTCTGTATAAGCGATGATTGACGGGGTTGTGCGATCGCCTTCAGCATTTTCTAACACACGCGCTTTGCCACCATCGAGGACAGCTACACAAGAGTTTGTTGTGCCTAAGTCGATACCAATAATTTTACCCATGAGGTCCTCCGAAAAATTTCATTCAATCTAAATTTGTTTAGTTGGTTTTGATATGGGGCCGGACGCATTGTTTATCAAGTCCATTGTTGGCCGCCTTCTCTGCCTTAACACCTATATTGGGACAGGGAATTTAATTACAAGGGCCGATAAAAAAATTTTCTTACTTTATCTTTTCCATATACGGAGATGGATAAAATATTTCACCCACAAAAATACGCTTGCTTATCCACCATAGCTGTTATTCAATCTGCCCACATTTGGCAGATGTTTATCTAAATAAGGTAGTAGAGTGAAGTCTTCGAATTTAGCGTATGTGTATGGCATGGCCGCAGTCTTCCTCTGGTCCACAGTGGCCACGGCTTTTAAAATAGCCTTAAGCTATTACAGTCCGCTGCAACTGGTGTTTGTTGCCGTACTCACTTCGATTATTGCCCTTACCAGTATCTTGGCTTGGCAAAAAAAGCTCTCTTTACTTAAGCAACAATTTTTACGCAGACCCATGTTTTATCTGGTAACAGGGCTAATCAATCCCTTCCTCTACTATGTTGTGCTATTTAAGGCGTATTCTTTACTGCCCGCGCAGCAAGCTTTATCACTTAACTACACTTGGGCGGTATTACTGCCGTTACTTGCCGCGCCTTTGCTAAAGCAACATTTGCGTAAAAGCGATATTGCGGCAGCGCTGATTGCCTACACTGGTGTGTTTATTATTGCCACCGGCGGCGATATCAGCGGCTTTAGCTTTGATAGCCCGCTGGGGATCGGCCTTGCGCTGACCAGCACGCTACTCTGGTGCCTATATTGGATCGTCAACACTAAAGATCAAGGTGATCCCGTGGTGAGTTTATTACTCAGTTTTCTCATCGGCTTACCTTTTATTGCCATGACCTTAGTGTTAACAGATGCGCTACCCAGTTTTAGTCTTAAGGCGATATTTGCTGGTATGTATGTGGGATTGTTCGAGATGGGCATTACTTTCGTGCTCTGGTTAATGGCGCTGAAAACCGCCACTCGCACCGCGAACATCAGCACTATGGTGTTTTTATCCCCGGTGATGTCGATTGGATTTATTGCCTGGATTTTACAAGAAACCATTGCAATGACGACCTATCTTGGCCTTGCTTTTATTTTGTCAGGGATGATGTTGCAGCAACTTTTCCCCCGTTATACCGAGCGTAAACGTAGTGGAAAACCTGAAGAGGTCACGCCAAAGATAATGGAGTAATCTAGCGCCATTATCTAAATCGATGATGGGCGCATGATGACGCCAATTTTTATATCACTCCGATATAACAATGCGTTGGCTAACATTTTTATCTTACGTTAAAGGCTAATATCCCCGTTTTGTGAAGGAGTATAGAATGACACCTGCTGTTCGACTGGTGAAAAAAGCCAAAATTGCCTTTGAAATTTTAGAATATAGCCACGATCCACACTGCGCCGCCTATGGCGAAGAAGCCGCCAACACACTTGGGCTTAATCCTGCACAGGTATTTAAGACCTTACTGGTCGCCATCGACAAAGCCCATGCGCCAATCGCCGTCGCGCTCGTACCCGTCGATCATCAACTGAATCTTAAAGCCGTTGCAAAATGTTTAGGGCAGAAGAAATTGCAAATGGCTGATGCTGAACTCGCGCAAAAATCATCAGGTTATCTTGTGGGTGGTATCAGCCCGTTAGCACAAAAGAAGCGCCTGCCAACCTTGATTGACCAAAGTGCACAATCCTTTGATCACATTTATGTCAGTGCAGGACGTAGAGGGCTTGAGATTAGTTTATCCGCCAACGAGTTGGCTCAACTCTGTAATGGTTCATTTGCCGATATAAAAACACTTTAATGTAAGCCTAATGGGTTGAATATCACAAAATTAACAATAATCTAACCAAGCACATTAAAGTGTTTGAAAAAGCCGTGATATCCGTCTATAAATTGTACTGATCGACAGTTGGACTAAGGACAGTCAGATGGAAAAATCAACACAATGGAATCCAGAAAAAGGCATAGGCCCCGTTGGCTGGGTTGCCATGCTGCTTTGTATCGCGCTTTTTATCTATGAGCATTTTTGGGGAAATGGTTTTACGACTATGGTAGTTATGCTCTACTGCAGTTTTTTGCTCCCCTCGGTATTACTTACCCGCAGAGTGCAAGAAAGGTACTTTATTTATACCTTGGAATATATCAGTGCCTTTCGTAAGTTCACCATAATGATGACGGTAATCTTTCTCTGTGTGTGGCTACTCGCCACTTATACCCCTCTTATTCGCTAAACCTATCCACAAAAGATTTAATCGCGCATATTCACAATAAAAAGCCATTGATGTTATCCATCAATGGCTTTTGTTTACCGTCTTTTAAATACGGCTGGTGTAATCGCCCCAAGCTAACCATTTATAGGTGGTTAATGCCTCAAGCCCCATTGGGCCGCGGGCGTGCAACTTTTGCGTGCTTACCGCAACTTCGGCACCTAAACCAAACTGGCCACCATCAGTAAAACGCGTGCTGGCATTGACATACACAGCGGCTGAATTCACTTGGTTCATAAAGTGCGCCGCAGCATGAATATCATCAGTCAGAATCGCTTCCGAATGCCCACTAGAATAAGTACGAATATGGTCAACGGCAGTATCGATATCAGCCACGACTTTGATGCCTAAGGTGAGTGACAACCATTCAATGCCAAAATCCTCAGACTGAGCAAGCATCACATCAAACCCTAAACCATCGAGAAGGGCAAAACTTGTCTCACAGACTGAAAAACGCACACCTAAACGATGCAAATACTCGGCAACTTGCGGTACAAAAGTGCTCGCCACGCGCTCATCCACCAGCAAGGTATCGAGCGCATTACACACGGTCGGACGCTGCACTTTGGCGTTAGCAATAACATCGAGGGCACGTTGTAAGTCAGCATTTTTATCGACATATAAATGGCAAATGCCAATGCCGCCTAAGATCACCGGAATGGTCGCTTGCTCAGCACATAGGCGCTGCAGAGCTTGACCGCCGCGCGGCACTATCATGTCAACATATTGATCGAGCTTAAGCAAACCTGTCACTAAGGCTCTATCAGGCGAATCAATAAATTGCACCGCATCTATGGGCAAACCTTGGGCGACAATGGCGCCACGGATCACATCACTAATAAGTTTATTCGATTCAAGGGTTTCTTTACCGCCACGGAGGATCACCGCATTACCAGTTTTAAGGGCAAGCACCGCGATATCCACTGTCACATTAGGCCGTGCTTCATAAATCACCCCAATCACCCCAAGCGGTACGCGGCGGCGAGTCAGCCTTAAACCGTTATCTAACAATTTGCTGCCAAATTCTTCACCGACGGGATCGGCAAGGCGAATGACATCGCTGATGTCACCGATAATGCCCGCAAGGCGCGCATCATCGAGCAATAATCTGTCGATCATCGCCTCCGTTAATCCATCGACCTTAGCAGCGGCAACATCCTTTGCATTGGCGGCTAAAATGGCCGGAGAGTTTTCCGTCAGCGCATCGGCGATTGCCTCGAGCAAATCGGCCTTTTGACTCGCCGTTAAGTTGGCTAAGGCATAACTTGCCTGTTTGGCATTAGCGCCAAGTTGCTGTAAATACTGCGCTTGATTCATTTCACTCAAAACAGACCTCGCTTATAGGACCACCATGTCGTTTCGGTGCACTATTGCGTCACCATAATCGTAACCGAGTACTGACTCGATCTCGTCGGAATGTTTACCCGCAATCAAATTCAAGGCTTGACCACAATACCTCGTTATCCCCTTAGCAATTACTTTACCTTGTTGGTCAACTAATTTCAGTGTTGCGCCGCGCTCAAATTCGCCCTTAACCCCAATAATGCCTTTAGATAATAAGCTACGGCCCTTATCGGTAACGGCTTTTACCGCGCCAGCATCGAGCACTAAAGAACCTTGAGTCGCAGGGCCCGCCAATATCCACTGTTTACGGCTTTCGAGCGGGTTTTCAATGGCACTAAAGTGAGTACCAACGGACTCTTTACCAACCACTTTTTTAATCACATCGGGGTGATGACCTGAGGCAATCACCACCTCAATCCCGGCA
This sequence comes from Shewanella sp. JNE2, assembly GCF_023159115.1. NCBI lineage: Bacteria > Pseudomonadati > Pseudomonadota > Gammaproteobacteria > Alteromonadales > Shewanellaceae > Shewanella > Shewanella sp. JNE2. The sequence goes on from NZ_CP096169.1 coordinate 3,545,918, forward strand.
CGGCGAGCAATATCAGCGGCTTCCAGTTTAGTCGACATACCGCCCGTACCTAAACCCGATACAGAACCACCCGCTAACATCCGCAGACTGTCATCAATCTTCACCACCTGCGAAATCAATTTAGCATTCGGATTAGTGCGCGGATCGGCATCGAACAACCCCTTTTGATCCGTCAATAAAATCAATAAATCAGCATCACACAGCAGCGCCGCGCGGGCCGATAAATTATCATTATCACCGACTTTAATCTCGTTGGTAGCCACGGCATCATTTTCATTAATGATGGGGATAATATTGTTTGCCAACAATGCATTGAGTGTATCTCTAGCATTGAGATAACGTTCTCTATCCTGCAAGTCGGCGCGGGTTAGCAAGAGTTGGCCCACATGCAGCCCATAAATACTAAAGAGTTGTGCCCAAGCGAGGATCAACTGACTTTGCCCGACAGCGGCTAACAACTGCTTATTGGCCATAGTGTCGGGCAGTGTCGGGTATTGGAGATGTTCACGCCCAGCGGCAATCGCCCCTGAGGTGCATAAAACGACTTCGACCCCTGACTTCATCAGTGCAGCCATTTGACGAGCCAGCTCAACCATATGGGCTTTATCTAGCTGTTTACTGCCAGAGGTCAGCACACTCGTTCCCAATTTCACTACCACGCGGCGATACGCAATCTCACTTAAGTTCATTATTCATTTGTAAAAAATAACCGAACAATCCTTATACCTAATCCGCTAGATAATTGGTAGCGAGGAGTGATTAACTCGAGATAAATTTTCGATTTTGCTCATAATCACGCAGTAAAAAGGGCCATCGATTAGATGACCCTCAAAAAATATTGCCTATTTGTAGACAATCTAACCCACTAGGCTAGTAGCTCACTATTAAACAGCATCAAGCATAGACAAACTTAGCCACAAATAATGCCGCTAACACGATGATACCCACATTGAGATCGCTAAAGCGACCCGTGAGTATTTTAATCGCCGCATAGGAGATAATCCCCAGCGCAATCCCCGATGCAATAGAGAAGGTCAGCGGCATTAAGATACACACAACCACCACAGGCGCGGCTTCGGTTAAATCTTCCCACTCAACATGCACAAGGCCAGACATCATTAAAATAGCCACATAAAACAGGGTACCCGCTGTTGCATAGGCCGGGATCATCCCCGCCAATGGCGATAGGAACAATGCAGCAATAAACAATAACCCTACCACCACAGCGGTTAATCCTGTACGCCCTCCCGCACTCACTCCCGCGGTACTTTCGATATAGCTTGTCGTGGTGGAAGTACCACAAGCAGCCCCTGCAATGGTAGCTAAACTGTCTGCGGTCAAAGCACGATTTAAACGTGGTAAACGACCTTTCTCATCGAGAAAACCACCGCGTTGGGCAACCGCCACTAAGGTGCCTGATGTATCAAATAAATCCACAAACAAGAAGGCAAACACGACTGATAGCATCGTGACTTCAAAAACTTGGGATAAATCCATCTTCATAAAGGTTGGGGCAATTGAAGGCGGCATAGACACTATGCCGTTGTAATGCACATCACCAAAGATCAATCCAAGTCCGGTGATAATTAAGATACTTAAAATTACCGCCGACTTCATTCCCCTTTGCACCATGGCAATAATCAGGAAAAAGCCCAATACCGCCATTACGGCCGGAAAAGCAGTAATATCACCCATAGTGACTAAGGTCGCAGGATTAGCAACAACAATGCCCGCACTTTTAAGACCAATCAGCGCAAGAAATAAACCAATACCAGCGGCAATACCTAGGCGTAACGACACGGGAATGCTGTTAACAATCCATTCACGAATACGCACTAAGGACAAGATTAAAAAGCAAATTCCCGATAGGAACACGGCACCTAAGGCTGTCTCCCAGCTATAACCCATTTCACCCACAACCGTGTAAGTGAAAAAGGCGTTAAGCCCCATTCCCGGTGCTAATGCAATCGGATAATTAGCCATTAATCCCATGACTAAACAACCAATTGCTGCTGCAAGGCAGGTGGCAACAAATACTGCCCCGTGGTCCATGCCTGCATCGGCTAACATCATTGGATTGACAAAAATGATGTAGGCCATCGTCATAAATGTGGTTAAACCTGCAATAGCTTCCTGCTTGAGGCTCGTTTGATTTTGTTTTAGTTTGAACAGCTTTTCTAACATGGAACTGGGTTCCTTTTATTTTAAGTAGGTAGGGTATTTAAATGTAAGGAATATGTAGCGCGATTACATTTGCGGCAGATTATAAGGAGTTTAGGCTGGTCAGGCCACAAGATTGGCGAGGAATAGTTAACTCCATCAATAGCGGAGAAATAATACATAAGTATGAAGTAATGGCTCACAACGCCTGATTATCGATAGTGGCGACGCCAATAATCTCGGCGATCTCCGCTAAATGGGTATCGACCCATGCACTGCTGATCGGTCCCCAAGTGAGGATGCGATAATAACCCGCGTTGTTGCGACTCCCTTCCTGTATAAATTCAACGCGGATACCAATATCCTCAAAGGCAGCAATAGCATCCTGCAATGTACGGCGCGGCATTCCAGTTAACTTGTTGAGAGATAATAAATTATGACGCTCGTCATCCATTAAATGTGCGAGATATAACTTACGTAGAAAGGCTTTATTTTGCTTTGAAACCGCTGGCGATACGGATGCTGACACTGGCATAGGATGACCTGTCGAGATGTAAAAGTAATTATCATCAAAACTACTTTATATTCAGTTAATAACGCAATAGCCAGTCCTAAATAGTTGGCATTAAATATAGCCAGATCACACAGTGCAATACTGCGGATTAATTTGAATAAAACAACTTGTATTTTCCCCCTGATAGCTGTTATTTCTAGTCTCAGACGTTGATACCCAAACAACCTAAAAATACGAATACTTTGAGTTTGAGGTTGAGGTTGAGGTTGTTTGAGTATAGATAAACTACACTTACTCATGTGAGTCATCGATTGGCTTAGCGAGTCTCAATCCCAGCTGCGAGAGTCCGTGGAGGCATAGGTGATAATGACACTTGATAAAGACAAACCTCATCACTCAGGCATTCGATATAACCACTATAAATTGATGGGGTTAATGGCGCTTTGCAGTTACCAAACCGGCAATACAGCCGAACTGAGTATTGGTGTTAGCCTCTCTATTCCTCCTTATGTTATTCAAGAAACTAACAGTGGACTCGAACTCGAATTACTCTACCAAGCACTCGCGGTTAAGGGACATAATGCCATCATCCACTACCTTCCTTTGGCGCGTACATTTCATGAGCTAAAAGAAGGCAAACTCGATGGTATTATCAATATAAAAGAAGGCATGTTAGATAATGTCTTTTATTCTGATGTGGTCATTAGCTATCAAAACTGTGCCATTAGCCTCGAATCAAATCGATTTAATATCAATAGCATAAGTGATTTAAGTGACAAACAAGTCGTCGCTTTTCAGCGTGCATCAAGCATGTTAGGAGAAGAGTTTGGCCAAATGGCTAAAGCCAATACTGGCTATAAAGAACAAGCTCGACAACTACAACAGGTTTATATGTTGATGAAGCATAGAGCCGATGTGGTGGTGATGGATAAAAATATTTTTAAATACTATTTAAAGCAGGCTTATCTGGATGGGCGATTGAACAGCAAGGAATTACAACAACAAGCCATTTGCCACAAAGTATTCCCCCCGACTGAATATCGTTTTGCATTTCTGAGCGCACAAATTCGGGATGATTTTAATGCGGGTCTTAAGCACATTACCCAAGACGGTAGCTTGCAAGCATTACAGGAAAAATACCGCCGCCTCATGTCCCTAGAACATGAAGCGGAGGCATCAACCAAAATAATAGAACGTAACCCCATCGGAAATGATGCGCTCTAACCGCCGCCAATAGAAAAATTACTTAACGACAAGCACAGGACATACCGCGCCATTTGCCACAGCTTCAGCGACATTAGTATGTAAAAAGTGTGATAACCCACTCCGTCCATGACTGGCAATCACCACCATGCCAATATCTTTACCGTTCGCTTCCTCTAAAATTTGATCGACAGGATCACCACGGCGGATCAAAGTACTAATTGGAAGATCCGTTTTTAGTTTATCTAGCAATGCTTGCATTTTATTGGCCGCCGCATCTTCCATACTCTTAGCCAGCTCTTCAGGTGTGATGGATAAAATCATAAAGTTTTCATCACCAATCGGCTGCTCAACCACGTGTAGAATTTTTAGACCAACATTATACAAATTAGCCATTTCAATAGCATAACTTAGTGCATGGGCCGCAGTTTCCGAGAAATCTGTGGGCCAGAGTATTTGACCTTTACGCATAATCTGTACTCCTTCTATGGCGCAACTGAATTACTAAGTGAAGGTAAAACTTAGGTAATAGAACTAATCTCGTAACCAAGCTACCGCATCACCATTATCGACAAAAAACCTTACCTCAGCAGGTGTAAACCAGTTTGCCAACTTAGCCAACACTTCCTGCAATGTTGTCTTACCGACAATGGCAATTTTCTCGAAATGGCGAATATGCTTCACCCCAAGTTTAATATCGTCCCAAGCGGCTTGTAGTTCCAAGCCATCCAACTCAGTGACATCAACCAAGGCGAAGATATCGGGATCTTTTACGCCTGCCAGTGCCGATTCCAACACGGGCACCATCCTTTCGTAGTCTTGGTGAGTTAAGGTACCAATAGCTTTAAAGGCAACGAAAAAATCATCATCACCATAACGCTCAATACCGATCGAAATTCCGTGCTTTAACAAAGTCATACATACTCCTTATGTGAGAACCTTTGGTTCAGTGTAGAAGCTAACGCTATAACAAGCCGTGATCTTGCTCAAAAATACACCAGATATCTTGCGCTGCCTCAACAAGCAAGCTAGGATAAACCGACTAATCAGTCGGTACTTATTTAAGATTCAATTGTAAGGGTTGAATCTTAAATAAGTACCCAATAAGACTTGCTTACCACTTCGCAAGGAGCAACCACTATGAATATGGCTACTGACCACCTTAATACCTCACCGCTGACTCAGTTGCTCCAACGTCAACGCAGCAGTTACTTCGCCAATCCGAACCCCGATTACGCTACGCGAGTGGAGCAATTAACTCGACTTAAAGCGGCCATACTGCAATTTCAAACACCCTTGGTCGATGCCTTAAGCCAAGATTATGGCCATAGATCGATTGATGACAGCCTAATATCTGACATTATGCCAGTCATTAACAACATCAATTACTGTTTGAAAAACTTAAAAAAATGGCTCAAACCTAGTGTTCGTCATGCAGGGATCTTACTCGCTCCTGCCAACGTCACTGTGCATTATCAACCTTTGGGGGTTATCGGCATTATCGTGCCATGGAATTTCCCCGTGATGCTGTCGCTTGGCCCACTTGCCGCCATCATTGCCGCGGGTAATCATGCCATGCTCAAAATGTCTGAATTTACCCCAGCGACCAATCAAGTGATCAAACAGTTATTGGCACAGGTTTTCGATGAATCCTATGTCGCGGTCATCGAAGGTGAAGCGGATATTGCCGCCCAATTTTCTGCCCTGCCCTTCGATCACTTGCTCTTTACTGGCTCAACTACTGTGGGTCGCCATGTGATGCGCGCCGCTGCCAATAACCTTACCCCTGTAACACTCGAGCTAGGCGGTAAATCGCCTGTGATTATCGCCCCTGATATGCCGCTTGAGACAGCAGTAGAACGAATGATTTACGGTAAGTGCCTAAATGCAGGGCAAATCTGTGTCGCCCCAGATTATGTACTCTGCCCTAAAGCCAAAGTGGATGGCTTTATCACGGCCTACCAAGCTAAGTTTCAATCCATGTACGGTACGATTAACCACAACAAAGACTATGGCAGCATCATTAATACACGCCAGTTTGACCGCTTGATGACAGTGCTCGAAGACGCCAAAGCAAAAGGCGCCCGTGTTATTTCTGCGACTGACGAAGCCATAGATAGCCAAAACCGCAAAATTGCGACTCAGTTGATAACGAACACCACTGAAGACATGCTATTGATGCAAGAGGAAATATTTGGTCCATTGCTGCCAATTATTGGTTATGACTCGCTAGATGAAGCGATTCAATACATCAACCATAAAGCCAGACCCCTAGCACTTTATGTAATGAGTTTTGATAAGCCTACGCAGCAAAAAATCCTCCAGCAGACCCATTCTGGCGGTGTTTGTATCAATGAAACCGTGTTTCATGTCGCGGCAGATGACGCGCCCTTTGGCGGTATAGGCCCGTCGGGCATGGGGCATTACCATGGTAAAGAAGGCTTTTTGACCTTCAGCCATGCTAAAACCGTACTCAGCCGTGGCCGATTTAACACGGGTAAGTTTGTGCACCCACCCTATGGCACTTTTATCCAACGCATCTTAATGAAGCTATTTTTGCGCTAGTCATTGGGGGATAAATCTTGAATAAGCCAGCCACCACGCAACCAATAAAAATGATGACAGATAAACGCCAAGCCATTCTCGATACCGCCTTAGTACTCTTTGTCAGCCAAGGATTTCATGGCACGTCCACCGCCTCAATTGCAAAACATGCAGGCGTCGCTACGGGCACCTTGTTCCATCACTTCCCTTCCAAGGAAGCCTTGATGGAATCTTTGTTTCTTACGATAAAACAAGAGTTTGCCGATGCTTTACTGTTAAACAGCCCTAAAAGTAATGATCTTAAACACAATGCATTGCAGCTTTGGCAAAGTGCGATTGATTGGTCGCTAGAAAATCCTGTCAAGCAACTGTTTTTTCAGCAATATTCTATGTCTCCTATGATAGCGGCTCAGGTGCGCGATCAAGCGATGAACGGTATCTTAGGTTTTATTAGCGAACTGATTAAACAGGGACAAATGATGGGATTAATCGCCCACTATCCCATTGAACTGATGGTAGAAAACTGTCATGGACAATATCTGGCGGCCACACGCTTCTTTATCGATAACCCACATTTAGGGACAAATAAAACATACCGAGATGCCAGTTTTGAATTGTTTTGGAAGGCCATGCAAGCGGACTAACATAGCCCAATATCAAGCTATTGACTCTCAATTGCTGCCTTAGGTAAACGCTGGGGTCTACAGCTAAACTCCAGCGCTTATCCTAATTTCGGCGCACGTACTTAACTCTGACTCAACTCCTGCGCTTTTTCGGCTGGCTGGGTGACTTGAGTTGGGCTCCAGTAACCTTGTTTGATGCCCTTATCAATCATCTCAGCGACCGCCAATTCAATGGCCTGCAACACACAAAATTGCACTGGTTCATTGGTAGTAAAACCGACTTCTGCCTCGGCAAGGCGATTTAAACTCGTGTAACGGAATAACCCCGCACGCATTTCTTGGGATAAAACACGCTTACTGGTTGAGACTGACATCATCACTTTACCCGTGTGCACATCGACCGCACGCAGATAAATCGTCACCAGATCTTCACGGTACATTTCAGAGGCACCAATGCCGTAATACTCAACGCCCGCACCTCCCGTACTGGTGTTAGTCTCATAGCTGATGATCCCACCTTCAAGCAACAATCTGGCAGTAGACAATACAGGTACGTCATCACCCTTAGTTCCCGTTTGTTTATTGCTGATCTTGCGCTCGGTAAGCAAATTTTGCAGCCCTTCACGCTCCACAGGTGTAAACCATTTAGAGTCGAGCAAAGTCTGCATCAACATCGACGTTGCGCCCTGAGTCACCGCGGTCGAAAACGAACTCACGTTAGCCTGTGGTTTATATTGTCCCGTTTGATCGCGAAAGGAATATACAGCGACAGGAATGGGGAACTTAGGCCCAGGCTGAGCTTGTAATCCACGCATCACTTCACTTAAAGGGTTAACCTCGGCAGCCGTGATATTCAAATCAGGTTTAGGGATCAAACTGCAGGCCGACAGGCTTAATAACCATAAACTCACTAACACTAAACGAGCCATTAGCTAAGACCTCCAAACGTCGGCATTTCTATCACTGTAATTTCACCAGTTTGAGTGTTAGTGATAGTTAACATCACGCCATTACCCGTAGAAGCCACCTCAATACGAAAATCCCCAGTATCATAAACGCCATCTTTGATCTCACCATCGGCCACACCGCGGGTGATGGAGTTAATAATGTTACGCTCTAGGGATTCTTTAAAGCGGGTGACAAAGTCCTTCTCGGTCGAGCTAGATTTATTGTCATTCTGGGCTTGGGCTTTATTTAATAGAAAAGTCCCATTTTGTGGATTACCGCCAAAACTGGGATTAATGGGGGTGTAAATCAATTCAGTGGCTTGACCACTGCTCGCCACATATAACGTGACAAGGGCAAGTAACGTCCTGTATGTCATTATTTTTATCCTAAAAATCGTCCGATGTTCCTGAAAAATCACCTGTTATGGCATTGGCTCTGATTTGCGCTAAATAATCAATCGTGAGCAAAATCGCCTGCTCTGCACTCTCTTTAACTGGATTTGCACGACGGCCAAAATGGGTGGTGTAAATCCGAGTCCCGTTTACCTCTAGGGTTAAAACAGTGCCAGCCTGTGGAAACACTGTCTCATACAGAGTGACGTTAACGCCTTGGGTAAAGGGCAGTTCACGCCAATAGCTTGAGTAGTAAAAACCAAAGTCTTTACCAAACCGAGTCAAGGTTCTATCTATTACTAAGCCACTAATTTCAATGTCGTTATCGGCAAAAGTGATAGGGGAAGTTAACAGCAGGAATGGACATAAAACACAAGCAAGCAGACGCTGTTTTAACGGTTTCACATATTCCTCCTTTAAGCTGTTAATCGAACCTTAAACATTGCACTCACCACGGTTAAAACAAGATGAGTTGTAGCGCAAATTTTCGGTAAAACAGGTTAACAGGGTTAAAGATCTCCCGTCATTACGCTGGGGGACAAATTAGCCCAAAGAGCTAAGGTAAAAATGCAAAAATAGCCCATTTGGGTAATGTGCCAAGCGGCCACGGAGGATAGGAGTTGTGTTTAAACAAGCGAAGAAAATAGGCAATAAAAATGTGCCTTAAACGTGTATGGCGGTGTTATTTAAAACACTGGCATTATTGTGGCAACCATAGTCGAACCAACAGGCCACCGTCACTGCGATTATGCATGCTAATACAGCCATCGTGGGCTTCGATAATTTCACGACACAAAGGTAAACCTAAGCCTGTGCCCGATTGTTTTGTTGAGTAAAATGGTAATAGCGCCTGCTCTAATACTTCGCCAGACATACCTGCGCCGCGATCCTCAATCGCAATACTGAAACCCGTGCCATCCACTAAGGTTTGATATCGAATCGATAAGGTGACGTCCTCGGGGTTTGAACCAGATTCATGGGCATTTTTCAGTAAATTAAGGAGCACTTGCTCCATCTGTCCTTGGTCAAAATAGCCATCGACCTCAGGCAAATCATCCTTAAGTTTAAAGGGATAATGCTGGGTTAACTGGGCGGTAAATTGCGCCCAACTCACCTGACACCGCTGTGGAAGCGGCAACTTAGCGAAGCGAGCATAGTTGAAGATAAACTGACTTAAATGATTAGTGCGATTCTCAATCGTATCGAAAATTAAGGTTAACCTAGGATCATCTATATCTTGAGTGAGTAGACGGCCCGAATTGACCATAGAAGCAATGGGCGCGACGGAGTTATTGAGTTCATGGCTTATAATGCGGATGACTTTTTTCCACACTGCCACCTCTTGGCGATTGAGTTCTCGAGTCATCTGTTTGAGCAAGATTAAGTTATGCTGTTGGTTATTCAATAAAAACTGACCACGGCTGATATACCAAGTTTCCATCTCATCTTCGCCCATGGCAAAGAGGCCGTTCTTTTCATGTTTAAGTGCTAAGGCCAATGCCTCGGGCAAATCCACCAGTAATTCATCTAAGCTCAAGCCTTCCATTCTGCCCTTTTTATGAAATAGGTGACGCGCGGCATCATTGGCGTAAATGAGCCGTTGATGGTCATCGAGCAATAACATCACATTGGGGGAACTCTGAATCACCTTATCCAGCAATAACTCACGTTGATAAATGTATTGCCTTTCTTGGCGCAATTTAGCCGCGCTATGATTAAATAACTGCGCTAAGGTTTTGAGTTGCCCTTCACCATGTTCAGGAATACTCACACTAAAATCATTATCACTAAAATTGAGCAAGCCGACTTCAAGGGAATCTAAACTGCGGCCAAGATGTCGAGTCAACCAAGCAATGCCTAAACCACAGACACAGCAGGCGAACAATAACACCATCAACCCCTCACCTAAGGTCAAACTAGCGGCAGGTTCACTGGCGACTATCTCGGCGGGCGCAACAGAGGATACGGGGGCTTTAGGCGGTAAAATGGATAGTGGCTCGACACGTAAAGGCTCAACAATATGAGGCATAGAATTAAATGCCCCTTCTTTAAGCTGTTCTAAGGTAAAAAGTTTTATCTGTAACTGTGCTTGTTTAAGTTGTTCAAGCTTTTGCAGTTCAGCCTTAATCTGCTCTGCCCTTTGGTGCGCTTGCATTGCTGCGGCCTGCTGCAATGGCTCACTATTGTTAAGGGCGAGTTCGATAGACGCGAGGTTTTTTTCAAGCTCAGCAAAGTCAAACGTGACATTATTATCAGGGGTTTTAATCGCGTGAGGCGTGGTAACAACTGATGCCTCGGATAAAATATATTTCACCAAGGCAAAGCTCAATAATACGCCAAAGGCACAGCACGCTATTGAATAAATGATAATTTTAGTTCGAATTAACACTCATATTCCTTAATCGATAGCCTTCATCTATAACCTAGCGCCTGCGCTTAGCCTATGACTTATCTAAACCAAATTTATCCATTCGCCGATACAGCGCCTGACGACTGAGTCCAAGGGATTTTGCAACTCTCGCAATCACTCCTTTATGCAAGCTCAGTGCAGCTTCGATTTCTTCTCGGCTCACATCAACCGATTCATTGGAAAATGCAGTATTAGCGGGGATAGAAGCGGATGCATAAACGGGCTTAGAGTACTGTTCACCCATTTCAGGCTGAGGATCAAATTGCCGCTGCTCAGAAACAGCCAAAACACTGGAAGAAGATTTTATGGCTCTCGCAACAGGTGCCAAACCAAAGTCAGTTTCCGTCAACACATGACCTTGTGCTAGTAATACGGCTCGCTTACAGGCGTTTTCAAGCTCTCGGACATTTCCCGGCCAGCGGTGGTGCAATAACGCCTGAAGCGCAGGTTTACTCAAGCTAAAATCGCTACCGATAAAATGCTGCACTAAAGGTAAAATATCATCGGTGCGTTGATTCAGCGGTGGCAATGCCAGTTCAATCACATTTAAGCGGTAAAACAAATCCTCACGGAATCGCCCTTCGGCGATATCTTGGGCCAGATCCGCATTGGTCGCACTGATCACCCGCACTTTTACTTTCTGTGTTTTATGGCTTCCTAAGCGTTCAAATTCGCCCGTTTGTAGCACCCGCAATAATTTCACTTGGCCAGATAACGGCAAATTACCGATTTCATCTAGAAACAGCGTGCCGCCGTCTGCCGCCTCAAAACGACCGATACGCGCTTTGGTGGCGCCGGTAAAAGCGCCCGCTTCGGCCCCAAACAGCTCGGCTTCTAACAACTCCATCGGCAACGCACCGACATTGACCTTGATAAAAGGTTTGTTTTTTAAGGGCGAATTGGCATGGAGAATATCGGCGAGTTTGTCTTTTCCCGCACCATTGGGGCCTGTGATCAACACAGATACATCGGAGCGCGCCAATTGCAAGGCTAAGTCAATACAACGCTGCATAGCACCACTGCCAAAGACGATACCGCAGAGATTAGCATCGGCGATCGCCACTTGCCGCTGATGATTCACCCGCTCCAAGCGGTGGTTAGCACGGGAGAGTTTATAGAGCGCAATCAGATTAGTGATGCTATTGAGTACCTTAGCATCATCCCAAGGTTTACCCATATAATCGGCGGCGCCCGCTTTAACTAATTCAACCGCCGTTTCGAGTTGCGTCCACGCTGTCATTAAAATAATGGGGAGATCCGCTTGCTGTTCACGTAGGGCATAAAAAAGCTGTCGTCCCTCCTCGCCTGAAGTGGTATCTCGGGTAAAGTTCATATCTTGAATGACAAGATCGACCTCCTGAGTCGTCAGCACTCCAAGGGCTTCTTCTGGAGTATGGCAAGATAAGACTCGATAACCATTCAACTCAAGCATTAAACCTAGTGCTTGGCAGATGGCGTGATTGTCATCGACGATAAGAATGGTATCCATAATTCTCAGTTCAGCCCCAAGTAAAACCCATTAACGGTAAAGTAACAAAAAGTGCAATAACATCCTATTGTTATCGCACCTTTCCTAGCTTGAATCTCCTCCAATATGCCGCTATACAGTGCGAGTTGCCGTTGCTGGCGAAATATTTGCCGCCTTACGCGCCGGTAGATAAACCGCCAGCGTAGTGACCATAAATAAGCCTGCCACAGTAAATATTGGATAACTTAACGTCAACATAGGTAGGCTATAGATTTTCATTAACTGTTGCCCTAACTGTATCGCTAACAAACCACCCAACACGCCTCCTGCTAAGCAAATCAAATAATTCTCAACAAGGAAGTAATTGATAATATCCCGCTTCTTCGCGCCCAGTGCTCGGCGTGTGCCTATTTGCTTAGTGCGGCGCTGGATATTAAACATCACCATACCCGTTAACCCGAGAGAAGTGATAAGTAGCAATAACACCACCATCATAGTCAAGACTGTGATCATCAATTGATGGTCGCGGTATGAGCCCTCTTTTAAGGCCTCAATGGACTTGAATCCATCGAGTACTCGATTAGGATTCTCCGCCAGCAGTGCTTTTTTTATCGCGTCTTTAAGCTCTGCGTGATGCTCAGGTTTTGCCCGCACCATATAAGAACTGCTGCCATAATCCACATTTTGAATAATGCTGTTTTCAAGGCTATTACTGTCAATCCATGCGCCTTGTAATTTCTCAACGACGCCAATCACTGTGATCTGCGCATCTTTACCTTCGTATAACACTTTACCCAGCGCCGATTCATCTGGCCAAATCGCTTTTGCTAACGTGCTGGTCATTATCGCTAATCGACTGGGGCTATCGAGGTTATCCTTAAGTTCATGGGGATAAAAATTACGTCCCTCAATCAGTTTAATCCCTAAGGTATTAATGGTGTGATCCGTCCCTAAATACATCGCAAATTGCGGTGTTGATTTAACACTATCAGGATCTGGCCCGAGCTTTAAGCTACTTGACCAACCACCGCCACTCAAGGGCAGCATGTTAGTTGAGGTCGCATCAATCACATTGGGTAAACCCCGTAAAATTTGTTGATCGATTTTGTTTTGTGCGGTTTTATCAATCAATGGATCGAAGTTGAACAAGCTAAAGGTCAAAACTTCTGACTCTTTAATCCCCGAATCACGCTGCATCAGGGCTAAACGCTCTTGAATAATAAAGCTCGCGTTCGCCACAATCGCCACTGACAAAATAATTTGAATAAGCAGTAAGATTGGACCGCTTTTACTGCGCAATAAACTGCTGAGAATAGGTTTAATATGCAACATAATAAGTCCCCTACTGGCTTTTAAGATAAACGCTAGGCTTAGTGCGACACACCACCCACGCAGGATACAAACCAGCCAATAACGCTGTGCCCACCGCAATACTTGGGGTGATAATCCACATACTTGCCGATAACTGGGTTAACCCCTTCGCGACCTCAAACTGGGCCGATAACTGGGTTAACCCCTTCGCGACCTCAAACTGGGCCGATAACCCATAAAGCGAAGCATAGGCCCAAGCCAGTCCCAGCAAACCACCGAATAAACCAATCATGCCCACTTCAACCATATATTGAGCGAAGATTTGACCTCGGCTAGCGCCAATGGCGCGGCGTACACCCACTTCGGGCGCGCGCTTGAGAAACTTGGTCAGCATCAAACCTAATATATTGACTAAACAAACACTTAAAAACAGAACACTCAAACCGACCAAGATTTTATTGTCTTCTGGCACCACATGATTGTATTCAAGCCAAGTTGCCACATCGGATACTTTGACTGAATCAGCGGCAGATTTATTATCCGTAAAACGGCCTAGGGCTTTTTGCTCCGCCACATAATTGCTGAGCCAAGAACGGTAACTGGCTACTGCGTCTTTATTGGGCAACTCAACCCAATAAAGCAACCACACTTTTTCAGAGTGAAGGCGATCGCTGTAGCTATTCATCGGCTCAAACTTCCAACCCGAAGTGTTACCCCATATATCAAACTCTTCGATAGGCGTCAGCGAAAACGGCACAAAAATTTGTTCCGTGTCGTTAAAGGCGCCGTTAGTGGGATCATAATATTTAGGCTTAGGATCCCAGGCTTTAATTACTCCAACCACTTGATAAGGTTTACGATTAAGATAAACCACTTTGCCAACACTGTTTTGACCCGCAAACAACTTTTGATTGAGTTTATCGTTAATCACCACTTGATAAGCAGGCTCAGTGTCCACCGATTTATCCCACGCATTACCGTATAAAAATGGCACGTCAAACAGCTTAAAAAAGTCACTGTCCGTCACCCGAATGCTTTCTAAAATAGGCGCAAAATTAACATCGTCCGTTTGCACTGCCATCCCAGTGCGAAACATCGCAGCTTGGCGTTTAGGTAAGGTATTGTTGCGCAGATTCATCGCGTCTTGGTAAGTCACTAATGAGTTTAACTCATCCCAAGAATCGGGACCTTGGCTCCAAAGCTGTACCGCATTTAACTCGTCAGAACGTTCACCCGCAGGGTTAAACGACATCATCTTATACACGTTTAAGGTAGTGATAGTGATACCGATACCAATGGAAATCGCCAACACCATCAACATTGACAACACTGGGGTTTTCTTAATGCTGCGCCACGCTAAATCAACATAATAAAAAAACATAATGCGTATCCTTAGTCTGCGTTAGCGACAAGTTTGTCTAGTGGATCTGTCGTCGCAATTTGTGCGCTGCCACGGGGCTGATACATCGTAAAATCACACACTTGGCCATCGACAATTTGAATATTGCGTTGGGCGCGACGAGCGAGTTCAGGATCGTGCGTCACCATAATGATGGTCGTGCCCGCTTGGTTGATATTTTCAAGTAATTCCATCACTTGACGGGCCATTAGGCTGTCGAGGTTTCCTGTGGGTTCGTCGGCGAGCAGGAAGCGTGGCTTACCCGCCAATGCCCGAGCTATCGCCACCCTTTGTTGCTGTCCGCCCGACAACTGCGTAGGTAAATGCTTGAGGCGTGAAGCTAGGCCCACTTGCTCTAATGCCTCTTGTACGCGGCGTTGACGCTCCTTGGCATTAAAGCCACGGTAGCGCAGCGGCACTTCAATATTCTCAGCTAAGTTAAGATCGGGAATTAAATTAAAACCTTGGAAAATAAAGCCAATTTTCTCATTACGGACAGTAGCGCTCTTGTTATCGCTCAAGTTAGACACGTTAATCCCATCGAGAAAATAATCACCATGGGTAAAGCCTTCGAGTAAACCTGCGATATTTAAAAAGGTGGTTTTACCTGAGCCTGAAGGACCCGTTACCGCGACAAATTCGCCTTCGTTCACCTCGAGGTTAAAATCGCGCAGGGCGTGGGTTTCAACGAGATCCGTTTTAAAAACCTTGCTCACATTCTTCATTGATAACATATTAGTTTCCTTTAATAATCAGTGTTCTCTGCGCGTAAACAACTCGATAAAACGCGATGTATATTTATTTTTCAATTAAGCTATGGCATCACAGAGTCAGCCGAAAAAGGGCTGAACAACACAATCTAAAAACCATACAAAGGCTTGGATCATCAAATCCGTAGATGCAACCGACACCTCACCCACCTGATGTACATCCTCCAAGGGATCAATCCATTCCAACAGATTAAGCCCAAGAAAAAACCAACTATTGGCCTCACCGATACTTAGCTCAACGGCAATCACTAACAATGCTAATGCCAAAACTCCAAACACTTTAGATGACATCAACACGCTAATATTTAAGGGGTTATGTCGCATATCTGGCTCCTATTTAATGCATGACGCTGTACTTTTATTGCTCACCTAAAGGACTCAACTGATTAGGGATGCCTTGTTTCGCATGATTCAGTTCATTCTTACCTGCTCAGCACGATTAAAGGGATCGAGGCTTGAGATCACCCACTCATCTCCCGCTTTACCGCCATCCAGAACTTCCACTTGGCTCAGGCTCGTACTACCCAGTTTTATCGCACGGCGGGTCGCTAAATCGCCTTCGACTTGATAAGTTTCCTCCCCGCCACCGCTGGTCATAAAGGCGCCGCGTTTTACCATCAGTACATTGGGTCTGTGCTCTAATAACACTCGGGCCGAGATACGTTGATTCTGACGCAGTTTCAGGCTGTCATTTTGATCAAATTGCACCCTTGCGGTCACTTCACGGTTACGCACTTCAGGGGAAATCGACGATAACTTGCCCATTAACTTAATACTGCCAAAACTCAACTCGACTTCCATACCTAAACCTAAATCGTCGGCATAGCTTTCTGGCACGGCTAACTCAGCTTCATAGGCGCTTAAATCCACGACGGTTAAAATCGGTTGGTTGGCACTAAGACGGGTTTTCTGCTCGGTGATCCAGTTGCCGATAATCCCATTAACGGGCGCGACAATATTCAAGGCTTCGACTTGGCGTTCTAGTTCACGCACCGCGAGGGTTTGACGTTCAACTTCGAGGGCTTTATTTTTTACCTCAAAAGTTAAGGTATCTTTCGTTAACGCGACTTCTTGCTCGGCATGTTTAAACTTCAGCTTGGCTTTGTGTAAATCATCTTTGCCCTTTTCATAATCAATCTGGCCAATAAGTTGGCTTTGAATCAGCAGCTCACCTCGACGACTTTCTCGCTCGGCCGCCTCAAGATCGACCGTAGCCATATCTAAGGTTTGATAAGCTTGTAATTGATCGCGTCTCGCATCCAACTTAGCGCGCTCTAACGCACTTTCCATGCCCGCTAATACGGATTTGGCTTGCTCTAGCTGATTAGTGAGTCTTGGACTATCGAGTTTGGCAACCACATCGCCCTTATTGACTGTATCGCCAGGATTACTCAGTAGGGTCACTGTACCTTCTTCGGTGCTATACAAAATCGGCGCATTGGCCGCCACAATTTTACCTGTGGTCGCCACATCGCGAGTTAAGGTTCCCACATAAAGTGTTGCCGTGGTGATATCGCTACGGCTTAAGGATTTGCTAACACTATCAGAGCCTAAACTTGCCCACACTAAGGCGCTAACTAATAAGGCGCAGCCGCTAATTAACAGAGGTAATTTAAGACGTTTAGTGGTGGATGGCACAAGTACTGTATCTTGGCCGCTAGTATCTTTAATCATGGCTTTACTCGCTTCCCTGTTGGAATCATCAGTGCCGGAACGCATCAACGGACACTATTGGAAATCTCTACCCTAGAGATAGCAAAGCCTATGCCAAACAAGTAAAAGCATTTATTTTCATATTGTTAATTAAAACTCACCGCTAAAAGTGTCCGCGGACACTGGCGCTTTTATTTAAAAGTGTCCGCAGCAGTGAAATGAAAAGTGTCCGATTGAGGAAAGCGGTTCCTAGAATCTAGGGTCTAGAATCTAGATTTATTAACCAAAACAGCCGAGTTTCCCTTTACAGTAAAATCCTTGCCACATAAGATCCCGCCACCCTCGCAGCAAAAACGATCAAAAGAAAACCCTATGACTACAATAACAATCACTCGCCCAGACGACTGGCATATTCATTTAAGAGACGGCGCCCAACTTAAAGATACAGTGCGCGACATCAGCCGCTATATGGGCCGCGCCATCGTCATGCCAAACTTAGTGCCCCCCGCTATCGATACCGAAACCGCACTGGCCTATTACGATCGCATTAAAGCGCAGGTGCCAGCGGGCTCACAGTTCGAACCTTTGATGGTGTTGTATTTAACCGACAAAACCAGCCCTGATGAAATCCGCAGGGCCAAAGCCTCGGGTAAAATTGTTGCCGCTAAACTCTACCCAGCGGGCGCAACGACTAACTCAGATTCCGGCGTGACCGATGTGAAAAACATCTATCCCGTACTCCAAGCCATGCAAGAAGTCGGCATGCTGTTTTTAGTCCACGGTGAAGTCACAGATTCAGCCATTGATATTTTCGACCGCGAGCGCGTCTTCATCGAAAATACCTTAAGTAAAATTGTCGCCGATTTCCCAGCGCTTAAAATCGTGCTTGAGCATATCACCACCAAAGATGCAGTCGATTTTGTCACTCAAGCCTCTGATAATGTGGCCGCGACTATCACAGCCCACCATTTGCTGTATAACCGTAATCACATGCTGGCAGGCGGTATTCGTCCGCATTTTTACTGCCTACCCATTTTAAAACGCAACACCCACCAGCAGGCGTTATTAGGTGCAGCGGCAAGCGGCAGCAAAAAATTCTTCCTCGGTACAGATTCGGCGCCACACGCCAAGGATAAGAAAGAAGCGGCCTGTGGCTGCGCGGGCTCTTACACGGCTCACGCCGCCATTGAGCTGTATGCCGAAGCGTTTGAGTCGGTCAATGCGCTGGATAAACTCGAAGCGTTCGCCAGCTTTAACGGCCCAGATTTTTATAATCTTCCACGCAATAGCGATACCATCACGCTGGTCAAAAAGTCATGGGATGTCCCTGCAACTTACCCGCTTGGCGATACTAACGTAGTGCCTATTCGTGCTGGAGAAGCCATTGATTGGCAAGTTGAGTAAGCCTTAAGTCTTTAAAATCAAGTCGCCTACGGGCGACTTTTTATCAGATTTTGATTTTTAATTCACAATCGGCTAGTGTCTTTGCCTTTAGAATACGGCCCTTACTTATCACCTTTTAAGAGAAAATCAGTATGCCCACAAGGATGTTATTCTCCGTTTTATCTTCAAGCCTATTGCTGAGCGCCACGATCTCTTTGTCGACCTTTGCGGCCAATGAATTAACGGGGATCTGGCAGGGACAGTTAGGTAAAAGCAAGGTCAGAGTTTGTTTTAATCAATATGGAACAGGCAGTTATTACTATCAACGCTACTTAACGCCGATAAGACTCGAGCAGCAAGATGAACTGTGGAAAGAAGAAGGCAATACCGGAAATTGGCAGTTTGATAGTGTCACGCCACAAAAACTGAGCGGCCATTGGTTTAAAGATACCGCGAGTAAATCGTTACCAGTGCAACTTGAGCGAGAAATCAGCCCAGATAAGGTCGAGGATTGTGGTGCCGATGCTTACAATCTACCGCTAGAAACCACGCCAAAACTCAGCCGAGGTAAATGGCAAAGCTACGAAAATATTGAGTATCGCCCGCTGACTTTTGGCACAGATGTAGGTATCGAATTTAAAGGCCCACAAACGGGTATCTTGGCAATTAATCAATGGCTTGAACATAAGCTCACCGATGAAGCCCAACTAGCACAAACCTTTGACACTCGCCGCAGAATGCTGGCACAAATGGGCAGTTTTGTGACTGACGAAACCTTTGCCGAACCGATTTTTATTAATCAGCATTGGCTCAGTGTGCGCCTATATCGCTGGGCGGCAGGTTATGGCGCCAATGGTATCAGCCAAGAATTTGTGAGTTTCTCCCTTACCGACGGCAAACCTTTCCACCCGTGGCAATGGTTTCTCGCCGATACGCAACCACAAAGCATGCTCGAGGGTATGAGTCATCCTTTATCACCAGCATTAAGGGACAAATTGTTTGCTGGCAAAGCACCGGACGCAGAATGCCCCACATCAGACGGCTCGGGATATTACCAGCTCACCCTTGAGCCAAAGGGTATCAAATTCTGGGAAACGCCCCGCGGCGATGGCTGCGAACAAGAGTTTGTCCTGAGTCCGCAAGAAGCCATGCCCTATGCCACCCAATGGGGACAAACACAACTTAAGCTATTGGAATAGTGTACTTAACTGAGAAAATATTAGAGGGCAAGCAAGCTGTCATGGCGATGATAGTGAGTGCGATGAGAGTTGCACAATGATAGTAGCGCAACGGCAAGAACTCTTTCCCTCCCGACACAGCAATCCATTTCGAGCTAATTCATTTCAGTAAGGATGAACCGATTGAAGTGATAGTGGTGTTTAAGGTTAATAATGGGCTTATTCAAGCCATCTGGAGTTTTGCAACTAACTGAAAAGTGTTACGCCTATCCCAAATTGAGTTTAGGCACATTATGTTAGTGTGATATCAACGCATTCTGTGAGATCTGCGACTGTCCCTCTGTCGCAAAATATCTTAGGGTAAGTAGCAATAACCAAAAGGGTGAAAACACACCACACGCCCTTTCTTTAGCCACTTTGCCCAACAATAGGAATTGCTGATGTCTGATAACGAAAAAGCCTTTTACGACCGTGCCTCTGAGTTGATAAAACTCGCGAACAAGCAAAACCAGAGCACCGAAATCCAAACTGGTGAGGTCAGCGCTTCTTTTATGTGGGCCGTCGCCCGCTATAACGCTTGGTTTGGTTCCACCAGCTTTGAAAGCAAAGAGCAAATGCAGGCCAAAAAGCAGGAAATGATGGACTATTATATGGAGCGCTATAAAGAGATGCTCGACGCCAATCTGGAAGATTATATCGAGAATTTCGACCACTACCGCGCAACGCAGAAGTAATGGCTAAAAAACACCCCGAAAATATTTGATTCTCGGGGTGTTTAATTTTCAAATCTAAGCCTTCATTATCCAAACTGTATTAGGTTAGCTTTGGTATTGGCTGCCTAGGTAATAGACTTATAACTATTAAGCCTAGCTGACCAACGTCGTGGAGCTTCACCCTGATTTGTTAATCAAGAATCGACCAAGAGGGAATTAACAGCAATCCCCTCTTTAAGAGAGTGATTAGTTCTTTATTTTATATGCATAGAATTAATCACTTTCATTCCAGTGACACGCCATAAACTCATCCTTGAGGGCTCGACGACGGCATCCGTGCCGCCAACGGTCACTTACATGCAAGTGCTTAATTTCGTCAACACTTGAGTAGTCTGTAGCTAAATGACTCATATCTCCGTAAACACCTTAGTAACCAGTCTCATACTCCAATAAAAATCACCTAACGACTCAGAATGTGCCCCCAAGCCTACGCCATCATCCATGATGTCGCCACGTAATTTTTATCAATATATTTCAACAACTTCGCAGAGAATAGCGTATTCCTGTAGTGCAAGGTGATTACAGCTCATCTTAATAATCAGAAGGAGTTGCACCAGAACCGTCTTTTTGCAAAGCTAGGTTGTCGAGTTCTATGAGTAAATTCATAGTCTTTCTTATTAAATAGCCAAGTTTAATATACCACTACAAATGGAGTTGCAAATTGCCGAACTCGGATACAGAAAACCAGCAAGTAATATCGTGTGTGGCTGATGCCATTAAATTAGCAAAGACAGAAACTTCAAATAACTCTAAGAAATGGTGGTTTAGGGGACAATCTAACGCCCGCCACAATCTTGTACCTAGTTTATTTAGGCCAATAGACGGAAAATACTATGATGAGAACATGCTCATCGATGAGTTTGTAAGGATGCATCCAGAAGCAAGAGAACGTCATACCGATGTTTTAGAGCTTCTTACTTATGCCCAACACTATGGCTTACCGACAAGACTTCTCGATTGGACGGAAAATGTATTAGTTGCTCTTTATTTTGCGTGCTCAACAGAAAATAACCTTGATGGTAAACTCTTTTTTTTTACCCGATTTTGTAGACGATATATTTGATTTCGATTATTACAACTTTGATTTTGGTAAAATATTCCTTACTAAATTAATATAATGATGCAGATGACTTTGAAAATATATTTAAACAGGCCGCATCTTCCATCCGCGAAGATCATCTTAATTTTCTAAATGACCAGATTTTATTTAATAAATTACGTTTTGATGATTTTTTAGCATTAGAGAGAAAGTATCACGGTCCATTATCGAATAAAGGAGTTAATTTAATTTTTAACACCGAAGGCAGTGGAACAGGCCGTTTAATAAAACATGCTGGATTCATGTACACACCAAAACGCCTTAACAAACGATTAGTCACACAACAAGGTTGCTTTACCTGCCATACAGGTAAAATATTGTATAACCAACAATATGTTAAAGTTAACGATGAATTTGATAAATTTTCACATTCCTTCATTATCCCAGCTAAGTTCAAGGAAGATATATTAAATGAACTTAAATATTGCGGAATATACGAAGCAACTTTATTTCCTGAACTTGAATATCAAACGAAACATATTAAAAGCTATTCACTGTTTGAACAAAGGTGGTAATTCTAGCTAAATAACACTTTACAACGTTCTAAATTAAGAAACTGAACTTATAGAGCTTTTATGCCTTAATAATGTACCAATAACACCAGAGCCTAAGGAATACACCATCCCCTCGGAGTTGCCGCAGGGCGAATAGGCAAATTGCGTGAGTTCGGTCATGGATGACCGACTAGCTTTCGCAGGTGCAGGGACGCATCCTTCGGAAGCGATAGCAAATTTGACAATGAGCACAAGGGGCTTTCAACTCCGTTAGGGGCGTCATGGAGCATCCAAGGAGGATAGGACGAGCAGTCCTCCTTGGTCGGGTGTGGGGTGAAGCTCCACGACTTTGATTTTTATTTTAGAAATACATCAAATCAACTATCAGACATACACAGGGATTAACCCAAATTAAGCACTATCATGGAAGTGACCGTCCGTGGCATGGTCGCTTATTCATATCCATGTGATCGCGACATTAGTATGTCCTATACAGCCGATTCCATGCTCGAGCATACATGGACGACTATTTTAAAACCAAAGTCGGCGTGTCACTGGAATGATAGTGCTTAATGGATATGCGGAATTAAAGCTCCACCAATATTTACAAACGCACGATGGATTAAGTTGGCATCCCAACTAAACTGCGGATAAAACTGAGTATTCATGATCTCACGCTGCGGTAGATTGCATTAACTCACCAAAAGATTTTTTGTTTACGAAAAAGTCTTAACCAAACATATCCTCATTGATCAAAATAAGCTGAAAGAGCAAAATGCGCCTCTTGAAGCCGTATGCCAATTCGACTAACACTCCTGTGTCTATGGCAAAATTAAATGTGTTGATTATGTGAAGGTAGGTGCAATGGATAGCTCAATATTAGTTTTTGATTCAGGTTCAGGTGGACTAACTGTCGCGGCCGAAATAAAAAAGAGAATCCCCAACATACGGCTGAGTTACGTCTCTGACGCTGGCTTTTTCCCGTACGGAAAAAAGCCGCACGATATACTAAAAAAGCGAATTTTAGACGTTATATCCAAAGCAAGCTCACTGACTCAACCCGATATCATCGTTATCGCCTGCAATACAGCGAGTACCATTGCGCTAGACTTACTTCGTACTGAACTCAATATACCTATTGTCGGCGTTGTCCCTGCGATAAAACCTGCCGCTTCGTTATCAAAATCAAAGGTAGTGATGGTACTTGGCACTCACACCACAGTGAACTCAGCTTATGTGAAGATGCTGATCACGAATTTCGCCACAGAATGTAAGGTTTTAGTAGAAGACTCTGAAGTGCTGGTTCTCGCCTCAGAGCAAAAACTTCTCGGCAATGGGTTTGATCCCGACATTGTAACTCAGGAAATTCAGCGTATTTTTAGCAAACCCGATGCATTTAATACCGATGTATTAGTGCTGGCTTGTACTCACTTTCCACTTATCCATGCAGAAATCAAAAATGCCCTTCCCCACCAGGTTACTGTCATTGATTCTGGATTAGCCATTGCTAATCGAACGCACTCATTGTTGAAAATCGAGCACCAAACGTGTAGCCCGATACTCGATCCAGAAATAACGTTTTACACCACTGGGAATGTAGATTCAGAACAAGCGAAACAAAGCAAAATTGAAGCACTGCTTCAGTGCTCCATTAAATTTAAGCAGCTGTTATTGTAATATTTTTAGCTCATTTTTTTTAACCCGTTGTCAAAGAAATCTAAATGATTACCCTAAAAGACACCCGCGAAATAAATGCTATATCGCATCGCTGATTGTTAAATGTTGGATCTTAACAGGCCGCTATTGCGGCCTTTTTTGTATCAGCTACTTCCTGAAGTGCTTGTCTTCGCATAAAATTCGGCCCGTTTACTGTGCGCATGAAGCGCAAGTTATCGGTATAAAAAGGTGTAGTTAAATGGAACTTTCGATTCGCAGTTTATTCACTGCAGCAGGCTTGGTGTTGTTATCCTCTTTAACGGTTATTCCTGCGGCAAACGCTGCGGGCAAAGCCGTCCATCCCACTGTCGATTTACCGAATGGCCAATGGCTTAATTTCCACCAAAAAGACAATCAAGTGTGGAGTGAAATGTCCGACGGCGATGCGCCCGGCGTACATCTTGATGATTATGGTGCGGCTGAAATTGTGGCCGTTTTTTACTATGACTTTGATAAAGGTGGCGACAAAGAAGTCGTGGTCATGCTTAAAGATGCTGATGGTCAGCATTTACGGGGTTATGGTTTTGAGGATTCAAAGCTCACTAAGCTGCCTCGCCTACAAGTGGTGCTGGATGAAGTCGCCCCGACGTTATCGTCTTTTACTGTCAGCGACACCCGCAAAGTGTTAAACCAAATTCCGCCGCAACAATACCGCATAACCTATGATGTTGAGGCGATTGAAGATCCTGCCATTAAAGCGATTATCGATGGCTCAACCAAGCTCAAACCAACCTTAATCGGCTATCGCAATGCTAAAGGTTTACCTGCCGATGTGAAAACCGCAGACGAATATAAGTTACGTTATCCCCTCACCCGCAAAGATAAAGATGCCCAAGGCCGCGAGCATCAATACAGTTTAGTAACTCACTTTTATCGCAATGATTATCGCGAACAACAGGGCAGTTTTGTGTTGGTGAGCGTTGCCTTTGAAGCCGATGATGTAGACTGGCTAAACAGCGGTGAGGGTGAGATCCCAAAAACGGGCCCAGCTTATGATTACATGAATCTCGGTGGTCCTTGGGCTGGACTTGCACTTGAAAGTCATTATGCCCAAGGTGTGCTCGATGGCCCCTATATCGCCTACGATAACCGTAATGCCAATATCATGTTGAATGGTCAGTACAAACAAGGCAAAAAAGTCGGTAAATGGATGGAGGCTGACGGCCAAGCAAGCTATTGGGAAGGTGAATATCTTGACGGTAAAAAGCAAGGTAAATGGATTGCACAGTCCATGTTCGATGAGGCAGATAACTACGGTTTTGCCCATTACAATCAAGGAGTGCTCGATGGCCCCTATGAAATCTATGAGCCCGAATATGGCGCAGACACAGGTGAGAAGCGATTGTCTGAAAAAGGCATTTATCGCAACGGCGTCAAAGACGGTGAATGGCTTGAGAGCAATGGCAATAAAGGCCACTATCAAAACGGCATTAAACATGGCCCTTGGGGAGATAAAGTCTCGCTTGGCGAATACCGCAACTATGTGGGTCAAGGGGCTTACCTTGATGGCAAGCGCACTGGCCCTTGGGTATTTAAAACTGACAAGAAGTCACGGATCGAAGTGACTTATCTCAATGGGTTACGCGAAGGTGAAGAAAAACTAATCAGCGATGAAAATGTGCTCTTTGCCAATAAGTATTATAAACAGGGCCTGCTCGATGGTCAGAGTATTTGGTACTCAGCACAGGATGTCGTTAGCGGCATTAGGCACTATCGCAAAGGTGAGTACCATGGCATGCAGGCTATTTTTGATCCTAACCACAATCATAGGCTTATGGAGTTAAGTCATTATGAGTATGACGAAACCCTGCCAGTCAAACCCTCTCAGGACGAGTGCATTATGCGAGAAAACCCCTATAGCAATGACTGTAAGGATATAGTGAATTCCTCCTATAGAAATACGCCATCGCTAAAGCACGGAGAGCAATATTATTATGATAGTAAAGGAAAATTATATAAATTTTCTGACTACCATCATGGCAATCTCATCAGAGAATTTGAATTCGATGGAGAAGGTCAGGTACAAAAGTTACAAAATAATGAACAGGGACAAGACAGTCAAATCAGCATCCGCTATAAGAAGGATGGCGGTTATTCACTGTCCAACTACAGCGACAATGAGCAACGTGGCTGGACATATGAAATCGATAACAATGGTCGGTTGCAATCCCTGAAGTATTACCACGATGGTGAAAAAAAGGGCTTTAGCCTCCGCTATAACACAGATGGTAGTTATTCATTTACTGAAAAGTAAACAAGGAAAAGACGGCCCTAAATTTCTGTAAGAACCCACAATAAAAAGATCGGGTATAGCTTTATATAGGCGGTATATAGCCGGCACAGTAAAACCCGTGCATAGACTGATATGGTTATCGCCGCGATTAACCACAATCAACACTAACAGCCAAACCCAATAGTGAAAAAATCCTAATGCTAAAAGCCCTTTAGCATTAGGATTGAAAGGATTTTAGACTATCAAACCACTGATAATAAATGCATTAATAAGCTAACCAGTTAATGCGTTTATGAAAGTTACAGCGGCATTCTGTACTCGATCACTCCCGGCTTTTCACCAATCCAGTTATAGAGTTTTTGCGCGGTTAAATTGGTTTCCTGTGTATGCCAGTACAAGCGCGCACACTTGTGTTCAATGGCCGCTTGCTTTACAAACTCAATCAATTGTTTTCCAACATGTTGCCCCCTTGCCGTTGGGGCAACAAACAAGTCTTCAAGATAACAATAATCCGTTTCGGCCCAAGTAGAACGATGAAAAACATAGTGCACAAAACCGAGTAAGTTTTGGCCCTCTCTTGCGACGGCACAATGCATGGGTTCTTGATCATCAAAGAATCGGCGCCACGTGGCTTGGGTGGTCGCTTCTGATAACGCCACTTTGTAAAAAGTCTGGTAATCACGCCAGTGTGGTAACCAGAGTGAATAGTCCGTTTCTTGAACCATATCAATGGTTACTGTTAGTGATTGGCTGGACATTAGTGCACTCCTTGAAATTAAGTAAATGGTCTCAGTTTTACTGAAGCAAGATTCTAGATTCAATTGTGGTACCGCATAAGGTACACTTTTTGTATTTTCTACAGTACCAGTTAGCAAATGAAAAAACCTCAATCCAATTTCCCTCACTTGCAACTCAAAGATGGCATCCTCAAAGATCAGCTTTATCATGCGTTTAGAGAGGCCATTCTTGATGGACGTTTACATCCTAGAATGAAGCTCCCATCCAGCAGAGCCTTGTCGGAAACCATGCAGATTTCACGTAACTCAGTACTGCAAGGGTTTGAGCGCCTGATTGATGAAGGCTATCTGCTGACTAAACCGGGATCGGGCACTTATGTGTCAGATACCATCCCCGATGAACTGATCGATATTCCCAACAGCTCCCGAGAAAGTGCTCAAGCCTTTGATTCCAATGTAGACATTAATCCACAGTTAATAGAAATGGCGCGACTGAAAGCGAAGGGAAATACGGACCACAGCCATAGCATGCTTAATATTGGCGTCGGATGTGTCGATCTTTTCCCACACCAACTTTGGGGACGGCTGTTAGGCCGAGTTTGGCGGCAATCGCGTAAAACCTTAGGTAAATCAAACCATAGCGCGGGGTATTTGCCGTTGCGTGAGGCGATAAGTGACTATGCGCGTTCGACCCGCGGCCTCAATTGCACACCTGAGCAGATCATCATAGTCAATGGAACTCAGCAGGCCATTAACCTCACGGCGCAAGTCCTCCTCCAACAGGGAGATGAAGTCTGGCTTGATGAACCTGGATATGATGGCGCTTTAGGCGCATTTCTCTCACAAAATATGCGAGTTCGTCCTGTGAGTGTTGATGTTGAGGGTACAAATATTGCCGATGCGATACAGCGGTATCCTGCAGTGAAACTGGCTTTTACCGCGCCCTCACACCAATTTCCCCTCGGTGGCATGCTAAGTCTGCCACGACGATTGGCCTTACTCGATTGGGCCGCTGAGCAGAGTAAATGGATTTTAGAGGATGACTATAACGGTGAGTTTCGTTACAGCGCCCGCCCAATACAGGCATTACAAGGGCTCGATAAATACCAAAGGGTGATTTATGCAGGCACCTTTTCCAAGATGCTACTGCCCGAATTGCGACTCGGCTTTTTAGTAGTGCCCTCTAAACTGGTACAGGCTTTCCAGCTAGCAAAGCACTACGCCGATACGCACACGGCTCACCTAGAGCAAGCAACATTAGCGCTGTTTATCGCCGAAGGACATTATGCGCGGCATGTTCGCCGAGTGCGAAAAGCCTGCTTAGCGCGCCAAACGGCGCTAATCGCGGCAATTGAGCAGTATCTGCCTGACAAATTGTCCGTTCAAACCTCAGACTCAGGTATTCATCTGGTCTGTTGGCTAAAGGGCGATTTGACCGAAGAAAAAGTGATCAATAAATGCCGCCAACTCAGTTTAGGTGCACAGCCTTTGTCTCGATATTGCCAAGCGCCCTATCCAAGGCAAGCAATCTTACTGGGCTATGCCGCTCATACGCCTGATGAGCTGCGGGAAAGTATCAAAAAACTGGCGCAGATCCTTTAATATCCAAGCTTAAAAAGCCTGAAAGAAAATCCCGAAAGCACTGAAGATGGCAACAAACCATGTGAGGGATCTTAAGGTGCCTTTGTTGGCAAGATAGAGGATGTGATACACAAAGCGGGCGCCGACATGGACGATGGCGAGCCACTCAGTAGTGGGATTCACTTTGCCCGTGGCGATAACCACTAATACGGCTAGGCCAAACACCAGCAATGATTCAAAGGCATTTTGATGTCCCGCTAAAGCGCGAGCGCCAAAACCGGTTAGCTGTGCTTGCTGAGCACGGGGATGATTATTATCGTAACCACCCGCCTTTGCCATAGCCCAAGCCACTGGACCTTTCGCAAGATATGGCAATAACATAGCGATAAATAAGCAAATAAGTAGGGTGTTCATGGGTGTGCTTCCTTTTTTATAATGCTTGAGCTTTTATACAAATTGGCCAGCAAAATTCACCAGATTATGCGCTAAGATGGGGAAAACTAAGCTCCCCGTTCTTTCCCTTAACCACAGTAAAATCAAGCCATAAAAGCCAGTTAATGACATCGACATCAGAGAGAAATGAAATTCGCCAGCGTTATACATAAGACCATGAATAAGACCGAATAACAGCACTAATAGCAATCCAGCGACATTTATTTGCGCACCCAACAGGTTTATTCGACTCGATACTATGGCTAACGAGACGATATAGAGCAGTACGCCTCGAAACATAGGTTCTTCATCAAGCCCTGGCATTGTCGCCTGGTACCAAAGTTCTTCAGCATCATAATCTGGGCCATTACCCAGAGTGTAAGACAAGAGTAATTGCAGCACGATAAAAAACATAATCACAACAAGGGAGGGAATAACGGCGCCGCGATGTTGCTTAAACGTAAAACCTGCCTCGGCAATTTTAAATTGTTTCTGACTTAAACATAATGCGAATAATGCCAGCACCCAAAGTAGGATTGCTGCAATTTTACCGCCCCAATTCCATTGTAAATCAGTAAAATAATCATTCAATGGGATCCATTTCCCACCATTAAAAAGCGCAACGCCATAAAGAAAGATCAGTGCCAGCGCCACCATAATCCATACAAAATTAATTTTAACTATGCCTTTACGCTCAAGCACAAATGCTATTAGAGCGACAATAGCGACATTAATCATTATCGAAATCAATAAATCCAAAATATTCTCTCCTTAGTTTTGTTATTGATCATTCTTCATTGGTTCAGAAATTGTGTTCCGTTAGCGGGCGTTAAATACTTAGCCCAGTCGCCTGAGCGGTAATATTAAGCAAATAGGCAAGTCGTGGATGACGCGTAGATAGAAGAGTGCAACTCATTCACTAAGTGCACTCATCTGAGTTAACCACCTAGATATTTCGAGAAGAAATCTAAACTGCGTGACCAAGCAAATTCGGCGGTCGTTTTATCATACCTTGCGGTGGAATCATTATGAAAACCGTGGTTCACCTTGGGGTAAAGGTAAGCAACATAATCGGCTTTATTGGCTTTTAGCTGCGCTTCATATTCTGCCCAAGTGTCATTAATCCGCTGATCAAGCTCAGCAAACTGCAGCATTAACGGCCCTTTTACACGGCTACGCAGTTCGGGTGCGGCGGGCGTACCGTAGAAAGAAACACCAGCATTAAGATCATCTGGAATGGTGGCGGCTAACATATTGACGATATAGCCACCAAAACAAAAACCCACAGCGCCGAGTTTGCCACTACTTTGGGGGTGGGACTTTAAAAAGAGTGCAGCGGCAATAAAATCTTGCTCCATTTTGGCGCGATCCAAATTGCTTTGCATCGCACGGCCCGTATCGTCATTGCCCGGGTAACCACCGAGGGAGTAGAGCGCATCGGGTGCGAAAGCAATATAGCCTTGCGCCGCTAAACGGCGGGCAACATCTTCAATATAAGGATTAAGACCACGATTTTCATGCACCACAAGTACCACAGGGGCTTTTTTATCGGTGTCGTAAATCAATGTTTCAGCAGGTTTACCATCCACTTCAATCTTAAGCAGGCTGCTAGGTACTACCAAATAACCGCGCCCCTCACCATAGCCATTTGGAGAAGGAAACTTTACATAGCTGGCTTTAATACTGGGATCATTAAAGGAAACTTGTTCGGCTAAGGCATAGTTAGGCAGCAATGCACTGGTGAGGCTTGTCAGGGTAAAACCGAGCGCCACCAGCCCAGCAAGACGAGCCATAAACTCACGACGATCGATAATACCGTGGGCATATTCGTCATACCAATCGAAGGCTTCTTGTGGAATAGGTTGTTGTGGATTAGTTGTAATCGCACTAGATTGGCTAGCGGTGGGGTGAGGCTGCGTTGGTCGCTGTGTCATAGATAAAACTCCATTAAACAAGCTAACCGCAGGTATTGATCTTACCTAGCTTGTGGTTCTTAGTGTTAATAAAGAGTAAAGGATTAAACACAACGAAGGCAAGCGTATCGAGATAAGGGCTGTTAGCCAGTAAGCACCATAAACTGCTATCGCAAAATTTATGGGATGAGGAGGTTTAGCTCTCGAGTATTTCAAAACACTGCCTAAGCAGCATAAAAGGCAAGACAATAGCGTTAAACCTCACGGTAAAGCTTAACGAGATAATAAATATCAATTAAAACAATAAAAAAGTTAACTAGAGCAACGGGGTAGGCATCAATTGCCACCCCATAAGCGACAAATAATGCCGCGCCAATAAGATTCCACCAGCGCAGCTTTTTGATATTCGACATCATCAATGAGATAGCAACCACAACCGATGCTAGATAACCTACCCATTCCCAAATTGTGGCGTTCTCCATAGAAACTCCTAATCTCGCTGCAGTTATATCCTTGAATAAGTGTCCTTACATCATAGCTTGCTCGCAAGAATTAGGCATATAAACACACGTGTTTAACAGGATTAAAGAAGCACTCTTAGCGTTTTACCACCGCCGCCGTCATACGAGAGATACAAGTTAACTCACCTGCACTGTTGTGAATTAAAATTTCCCAGACAGAGCTACGTTTTCCTAAATGAATTGGCTTAGCGGTAGCGGTTAACAATCCATTACGAGAAGCCCTAAGATGGTTAGCGTTAATCTCTTGCCCCACACAATAATATTGCTCAAAATCCACTGCAAAATTAGCCGCATAGCTGGCAACCGTTTCAGCAAGTGCCACATTTGCGCCACCGTGCACTATCCCTAATGGATTATGGACTGCGGGTGTTGCAGGCATCGTTGCCTTTAAGTAGTCATCACCGATTTCACTTATCTCAATCTCTAGGGTTTGCATCAAGGTGCCTTTCCCCCCCATGCCAGCATCTAAACGAGTGCAATCTTCTAAGGTGATAGGTCTAAACCAAATACTCATTTCAACATCCTAGTGAAAAAAACCAGTAGCTAGTTTACTGTGAAGTGAATGAAGTTCAACTGATTAACAAATACCACATACGCAAAAAAACGTAAGGAAAAAACCTTGAGTGAACCTTGCAGTTATAACCCTCCAACACGAAAGCATTCAGAAGCACATAAAAAAGGGATGGTTATCCATCCCTTTGTTTGAGTTTAACTCACTGATTATACTTGCTCATTATTGCCTAAACTGAACGGCGACGGCGTTGTAATCCGAATAACGATACTAAAGCCAAAGCTAAGTAACCTAGTGCGCCACCATCATGCTTAGGCTGAGGCGCGGGTTCTGGTTCCGGCGTTGGAGGCACAACTGGCGCTGGATAGCTTAAGGCGATAATCACAGGATCATGATCCGATGCTGAAAAGGCATTTTCAGATTTAGCTAAATTACCTGAATATTTCTTACCGTATTCAAACAGGTTAGATTCAACTGAGTTAATATGCCAATCTTCAATATCCACTAAGCGTTTAGCGAGGCTTGTATTGGCTAAGGCGTGGTCTAAATTACCTAATTCGCCATTGTAACTATAAGAGTAAGTCGCCACACCGTGGGCTTGGGTATTTAAGTTGATAAGACCATAGCCCTTATCAATCTTACTCCCTTGACGCTCATACACCTTACCACCCAGAGTGGTCCATGAAGCTGTGACTATGTCACGCTCTGATTTACTGGCATCAAAATCGGTCAGCACACGGATAGGATCTTCCATACCGTAAGCATTCATATCGCCGATAACCAGTAGATCGCCTTTCACATCTTTTAACGCTTCACCTAATACTTTGGCCGCAGAAACACGGAAAGCGTTACATTTCCCCTGTTGATCGGCAGGATCGACAGATTCTTCAAAATTAACCCAATCTTCTAAACAGCCCGAACCTTTTGATTTTAGATGATTCACCACCACAGTTAATGGCTCATTATGGATCTTAAAGGTTTGCGCTAAGCTGTGGCGTTGATAAGCATCGTTACCAGGGTTTGTCTCAGTCTTATCCGCTTTAGTGCGAGTCACGCTACCAGCCGTTGCATGTTGCTCTGGTGTCTCGATAACGCGAGCAGCCCCTTCTAGAGTGACTTTACCCGCACGATAAAGCATACCCACAGTAATGGCATCGCTACCAAAATACTTACCATCATACTTATCAGCATCAGCCAATTCGATAAAACTATAAGCATTATCCGCTGTTTGCTTCTCGTTCAGTGCGTCGACTAAGTTTTTAAGTGCGCTCTTCTCACCAAAACCGTTATTAGCAATTTCCATTAACCCGACGATATCGGCATTCATGGCAGTAATTGCACTCACAATTTTTGTACGTTGTAACAGCATTTCTTCTTCAGTTAGCGCACCACGGTTACTGCCTGAAGGATTTGTATCACCACCCACAACATCATTAAAGAAGTTTAAGACGTTGAAACTGGCTACGCGGATATCCCCTTTTGTTGCCACACTTGGTGCGTCAGTTCTATCGTCACCACGGATGAAATCACCTGCGGTAATGGTGTTAGTGGCGACTAATCGATAAGCCCCATAGCTATAGCCAATGACACCTTGCAAATTAGTCAGTTGATCGCCTACACGGATATAACCTGTTTCCACGTTAAAATCAGGGAAATATGGGATCACGCCATTAGCAGGTTTGTAATCCGACTCGATAAAAAGCTGATTGTCGAGGTTTGATTTCGCCAGTGCTATTGCTTCAGGGGAAAGTGCTGGATATAGCTGTGTTGGCTTCATTAAAGGTGCTTTATATGAAACTAACATATTGTTACGGCTACTCGCATAGTCAAAGCTGAAGGTACGGCTGATCTTAAGATCGCTACCCGCATCTAAAACCACATTCATGCCTTCGTAACGCTCTAAGGCTTGAGCCAGTGTTTCACCATCGGCAACATAGAAAGGTGCCGCAGCAGGGATACCGACCTTAGCACCAACCTCAAATTTTTTATCCGCTTTGATATCGATTTGGGTTAAGCCAAAATACTCTTTAACCTTACCTTGCACACAGACTTCAACCCCTGGTTGGATTGCTTCTGGTGCCGCTTCGCCGAGGAAGACAAATACACCATCAGAGGTATAGGGTGAGTTATCGCCTTTAATTTCTTGAAGATAGAAACCTTTAAATAAACTTTCACCACGGGCAGTAACAACACCACGTACTGTCACTTCAGTTTCAGATTCAAATGCCCCAGCAGGTACAAGTGGACTCGACTCACCCGCGCCTTGTACTTGATAAATAGGCACAATTTTAGCGCCACTGCAGCTAAACATCGGAGCTTCAGGTTCTGCGGGTTTTTCTAAGGATCCTAAACCGATAAAAGTATCTTTGGGTAAGAGTTCCCATTGCGCGGCATTAAATACGGTATTGGCAACGAGGGCATCGAGTTTACGTTGTAGTGTAACATCAAGCCCCCACCCCGTTGGCGTTGGCACATCGCCAATAATATCGACAACGGCGCCATCTTTCATTAAAGCAACCGCATCACCACCATTAAAGCTTAAACTACCAGAGAAGCTATCAACGCCTTGAGCAACAGTAATAGTACCGCTAGTATTTAAAATAACTTTTGTCGATTTTGCCGCAATGGTTTGACCATCTAAGGCCACCATATCGGTTGCATCAGTTGCACCATCTTTATAACGAACCAGTTTATAACCTGCCAAATCAATCGCAGTATCACCGCTGTTATAAATTTCAATCGCCTTATTATTAGAGCTACCTTCTACATACTCTGTAATCATCACTTCAGCACTTGCCATCATAGGCAAAGCGGCTGCAACAGCTAAAGAAATAGCCGTTAATTTATTAACATTATCCATATTATCAACCCCATTATTATAATATTGCCGCTAACTTCTATTAACGTGCTGGCGGATTATTTCAGAGTTGACGGCGTAAAAAAAGGGGGCGAGATCGCACATTGCCAATGTAACATATTGATGAATATGCAATTATACACATGACATTGTTCATTAGATGGAACAAGCTAATAAATCAAAAGTATTAGCCAAATAAAAACAATCAGTAAGAGCAATACATATAGACTCAATTTAGATTGTTAAATGACTAAATTATCACCAGAAGATAAATATTATATTTCAATGAAAACTTCCAGAACGCCATACCCAATAAAATATAAAGAACGTATCTCCTTAAAATACGAATACTTTAATTAAAGCTAAAAAAGCTGATGACTTTATTAAAGTCAATAGGATAAAAAAATACCGCTCAGTGAGGAGCGGTATTTTTCATGTGCACAATAAGAGCACTTATTAAAACACTAAGAGATGTAATCTATTACTTCTTAGCGGGCTCAGCAGCAGGTGCTGCTTGCGCTTTCTCAATTGATTTCAGTTCAACTTCAAAAATGAGCGTTGAATTGGGTGGAATAGTGCCATTATCACGCTCACCGTAAGCTAACTCAGCAGGGATGACAAACTTATACTTAGCACCAACAGGCATTAATTGAAGCCCTTCAGTCCAACCGGGAATAACGCGATCCAGTGGGAACTTAATCGTTTGGCCACGCTTGTATGAGCTATCAAACTCTTTACCGTCGAGCAGTGTACCTACATAGTCCACTTCAACGGTATCTTCAGCAGCCGGTTTTTCACCTGAACCCGGCGTCAAGACTTCGTATTGTAAGCCTGATTCAGTGGTAACAACTCCGGGCTTAGCCTTGTTTTCTTCAAGGTACTTTTTACCCTCTTCGATATTTTTCGCAGAAATCGCTATCGCTTGTTCCTGACGTTTATCATTCAACTTTTTATCCAAACCTTGCAGAAGGGTTTGCATCTCTTCTTCTGTTAGCTTGAGTTGGTCGTTCAAACCATTCGTAAAACCAGTGACGATCAGAGAGCGATCAACGGGTAGGCCTAATTCTTCTTGCTCTTTAATATGGCCTGACATGTAACGACCGATGGAAGCGCCTACACTGTAAGCTTCTTTTTGAGCTTCTGTCGTTAATTCAACATTTGTGCCTACGTCTGTTGCTTTTTCTTCTTTATTACAAGCAGATAGGCCAATCACAGCCAATGCAACTAACGATAATTTATAAATCGATTTCATTAAAGCTTCCTCAGCATCCTCAAGCGGTTACAATAACCTAAGCGCGATAACTTTATACTAGTTATCTTGGTTATACCAACTAGATTCTTTATGGGTTAATAGTGATTAATCTCACTTTCTCGAGACTAGAGACACCGACTTTAGGAGCAAGTTCATGAAGAAAATTCTACTGCTGGTTCTTTGCACAACTTTTCTGACTGCTTGTCAGCCTAAAGCTGAAGATATTCAAGTGCTCACTACTGATTCAAGTTATAGCGCCAGTCTGTCAAACAATGGCAAATTTGCCCTAGTCGCCACCCAAAATAATGGTGTGCAATGCTGGGATCTCACCAGCCACACCTTAAGGTATCAGTGGATACATGGTGATATTAATACAGGGGTAACAAGTACGGCGATATCACCTAATGGACTTTATGGGGCATCATTAAGCCGAGATTCAGTTGCATTATGGACAATAGCCGACGGAAAATCATTCGGTTGGTGGTCATTACCCTCATCGGGAGAAAGTGTCGCTGTCGCAGATAATGGCGCCCTACTGATAGGATTAAACGATGGCAGTGTTATGTCGCTTAATGCTAACAAAACTGCACTGATTAAATTTCTTGGGCATACCGAAAGGGTCAACAGTGTTGCACTCTCTGCCGATGGTCGTATAGCCTTGACGGGGTCAAATGATATGCAGGCCATACTATGGCAGGCACAAACCGGACAACCTATCCACACTTGGGATCTTGGCAGTCGAGTGACTAAGGTGGCACTGAACGACAGTGGCAGCTTAAGCTTTACCAATGGCAGTACTAATGAAGCAAAAATATGGGACAATGCAAGCGGTAAGCTTTTAAATCAATTAAAGATTAACCGTCGACAAATGACCTTTTCAGCGGTACGTTTTACTCAGCAAGACAGCCAGTTGTTAACGGGAACTCCCGCCCGTGAAGTCATACTCTGGCAACGAGATACAGGCAAGCAAATTGGTAAATGGCAAGTTGCGCTCACTAAAAACAGCCAAACACGTGGAGCCGTTGTATACTCTGTGGCAATTCGAGATACCAATAAAGTCGTTAGTATCAGTAGCCAAGGCTTAGTCGAGACTTGGCAACAATAGAGGTTAGTCATGCAAGGCGTACAAGAACAGATTGAAGAGCTACAAACTAAATTGGCTTTTCAGGAACTCACCGTCGAAGAATTAAACCAAGAAGTGATAAAACTCAATAGACTGGTGGCCTATCAACAGCATCAAATTCAACTGTTAGTGGGCAAATTACATGCAATGGAACCGAGTAATATTGCGACGCAAGCAGAAGAAACGCCACCACCACACTATTAATGTTCACCCAATTTGTTCACCCTAAATAGCAAACGAATATCCAGGGATATGCGATGTTTAGAGATGAGAAGTTAAAAGAGATGTCTGCCCCGCTCCCAATAGCGCAGTATGGCGAAGCCATATTAAGGCAGACCGCCATCGAAGTCCGTCAATTCGACGCCAAACTGACTCACTTAGCCGAACAAATGTCAGCCAGTATGATGGCCGCTAAAGGTGTGGGTATCGCCGCGCCTCAGGTGCATAGTCCGCTGGCGATGTTTATTATGGCTTCTCGTCCCAATGCTCGTTATCCAGACGCCCCTCATATGGCGCCTGTCGTCGTTGTTA
The DNA here is from genome assembly GCF_023159115.1 of Shewanella sp. JNE2. Taxonomy (NCBI): domain Bacteria; kingdom Pseudomonadati; phylum Pseudomonadota; class Gammaproteobacteria; order Alteromonadales; family Shewanellaceae; genus Shewanella; species Shewanella sp. JNE2. The sequence goes on from NZ_CP096169.1 coordinate 3,583,647, forward strand.
ATCCACAAATCCTAAACGTATCGGATGAACTCAACGCAGGGGAAGAAGGCTGTTTATCGGTTCCAGAACAACGATTTATCATACCAAGACATGACAGAATTGAAGTACGCTATCAAAATTTACAGGGTGAATGGCAACAGGCGGTACTTTCGGGATTTATTGCGCGGATTTTTCAGCACGAATTTGACCATTTGCAGGGAATAACCTTGCTTGAGCGCTCACATATACCCATAGACTCAAAATACACAGTAACGGAAGGTAATGCTCAATAATGAAACCCACCTTCAGCACATCTTTCATTAAGCCTGTCATCACATCCATATTTGCAATCAGTTTTACGCTGGGAGTAAGTGGCTGCGCCTACAACAGTATTTTTATTAACTATCCATCGCAAATCGCGCCGATAAAACAAGAACTCAATAGCGCAACACCGATGGCGGACATCAATAAACTCGCGAGTAATATTCAAGGTAACGACGGCTTACTCTACGCCCAAGAAGCAGGCCGAGTCGCACAAGTTGCAGGAGACTTTGCCAATAGTAAAAAATATTATCAGCAAGCCATCAGTGCCTATACCGCCTTCGATGATAAAGCCAAAATTAGTGCTAGTGACTTAGGTGCAACAGCCAGTAGCTTAGTCTTAAACGACAATGCCATCCCCTACCGAGGACCGGGTTATGAGCGCATTATGCTCCATCAATATCAAGCACTTAACTATTTGTTCAGTGGTGATTTTCAAGGTGCGTTAGTCGAAGTTCGTCGCAGTAATGAGCTACAAGGCTCTGAACAAGAACGCTATGAAAAATCACAAAAATCGGTACAGGCTATGGCTAATGGTACTGTGGATGCCGAGGTCAATCGCCTTGGGCAAGCAGCAGGCACTGTCACAAGCTCCTTCTTAAACGCCTACAGTTATTACACTACAGGTGTGCTTCACGAAGTCTTAGGTGAACCCAACGATGCCTTTATTGATTACCGAAAAGCGGCGCAAATTACCCCTGATAATACCTATTTACAACAGGATTTAGTTCGCCTCGCCAAACAACTTGGTATGCCACAATACGATGAATTTAAACGACGTTGGGGTGAAGCAACTTTACCTAAGCCGAATGAAGGGCAAGTGATCCTTATGGTTGAGCGCGGTTTTGTCCCCGAAAAGCAAGCGCTTACTGTGCCATTTACCATACATGGCAACTGGCAAACCGTATCACTTGCAACCTATGGCCCAAACAATACTTTTGTACCAGAGACGCAAATTCAGGGTTTGGGTACAGTGCTAAAAACGGAACCCATTGCCAATATTGATGCCTTAGCCATCACGGCATTGAAAGAAGATTTACCTGCAACACTTGTGCGTCAAGTCGCCCGTGTCTATGCAAAATCAGAAATGGCCTATCAGATAGAAAAAAGTGGTCGACCAGGGAATAATGCCGCCGATATTGGCAGCATAGCGATGCAAATCTTTAACGTAGTAACGGAACAAGCGGACCGTCGCAGTTGGTTGACGCTCCCTAAACAAGCACAAATCGGCAGGCGTTATCTCAATGCAGGGGAATACACTTTGCAATTAGATAAGGCGCCGCCAGCTAAAATTGACATTGCAGCAGGCAAAACCACCTTAGTCTGGGCAATTGATACTGGTAATTACACTCGAATTTATTCAATAATCATTTAACCTAGCGGTGAAGACTTTTGGATAAAACGAGTGTCATTAAGTTTATACAATCACAAAATGGAACTGACTATGAAACAATTTAAACTGATTTTTGTGCTGGCTGCCGTAATGGGCCTGGCTGCATGTCAATCTAAAGTCGAATATGGCGATGCAACTGAAGTTGAAACCGTCAACGCAAACTTTGGCTCAACCGATCTTCAGGCTATTGCAGCTAAAATGGTCGATAGTATGATGACTTTCCCTCCTATCGTGGCAATTACGGCTAATAACCGCCCGATTTTATTTGTTGATAGCATCAAAAACAAAACGTCTGAACATATTGATACTGAGTCAGTTACAGACTCTATCAGCAACAAATTACTGCGTTCTGGCAAGTTCCGCTTTATCGATATGACTAAAGTTGACTCCGTTCGCAAACAGTTGGACTACCAAAACAATACTGGCATGGTTGATCCATCTACAGCTATTAAATTCGGTCGCCAAATTGGTGCTCAATACATGCTGTACGGCAATCTATCTAGCATAGTGAAGCAAGATGGCAGCACCAAAGATGTTTACTATAAAATGACCATGCGTTTAATGGATTTAGAAACAGGGCTGATTGAATGGTCTGACGAAAAAGAAATCCGTAAAACGAAATCTAAGTCTTTCTTAGGTATGTAATTATCACGCTGAATACCCAGCAGTAATTAACATTCATACAAAAGCCAGCATCATTACTGGCTTTTTTTACATTTTTAACATTGGTTATCCAAGGTAAATAAGGTAGTGTACTCGGCCAAAATACACTGCGATGACTGCGCCCCAGCCCCGCTATAGCGTGAACTATTATTAACCGCTAAAGTAACTGGCGCGATTAAAAAAGCGTCGCACATCTCAAACGTAAACAAGAAAAACAAATCGTTGAAGGATTTATGTTGTGAATTTGTTTAAAACTAGCCTAATTGCCTTAACCTGTGGCGCATTAATGTCATGTGCCACCCAAAGCACGCTTAATACAGGCCCTAGAGATGCCAGCCCGTATATCAGCCAGTATCAGGCAAGCCTGCGATCGCAGGTAATTTCAGATGTCCGCTATGAACTGGATTTTCAACTGACAGGTGAAACAGAATTCTCTGCCAGCACTAAGGTCACTTTTCGTTTAAGTGAAGTACCAAAACAGCTGAGTTTAGATTTAAGCAAAGCCCAAATAAAACGCTTTACTATCAACGGCACTGCCGTTTACCCCAACTACAATGGTGCCTATATCAGCCTAAATCCACGTTTACTCACCTCGGGCGAGAACACGGTGGAAGTACAATTTACCCGCGCACACAGCACCAATGGCGAAGGCTTACATCGTTTCCAAGATCCTGTCGATGGAAAGGTCTATCTTTATTCCCATTTTGAACCCGCTGCTGCCCAGCAAATGTTTGCCGTATTTGACCAGCCCGATCTCAAAGCCAATTATCAAATTACCGTTACGGCCCCCAAAGATTGGCAAGTGATAAGCACGATGCGTGAAACGAGCGTCACCCCAGCAGGCGCCTTTAATCGCTGGGAGTTTCCGCAAACCCCCAAATTAAGCCCGTATAATTTTTCGATGCATGCCGGACCTTATCATATGTGGCAAGATAACTCTGGCCGCTATCCCATGCGATTATTTGCAAGGGAATCAGTGGCAAAACAAGTTACGCCAGAAGATTGGTTCACCTATACCAAACAAGGATTGACCTTCTTCGATAACTACTTTGGTATCCCTTATCCCTTTAAAAAGTATGATCAACTTCTCGTGCCTGATTTTCTCTATGGCGCAATGGAAAATGCAGGCGCAGTCACCTTTGCAGAAGATCATTTTCTTTACAAAGCTGCGATGACAGCGGATCAAAAGCAGAGTTTGGCAAGTGTTATCATGCACGAAATGGCACACCAATGGTTTGGCGATCTTGTCACCATGGAATGGTGGAATGGCCTGTGGTTAAACGAAAGTTTTGCCTCTTTTATGGGGATGCTAGCGACCCAAGAAGCAACCGAATTTACCAATACTTGGCGTAGTTTTTATGCCCAAGGTAAACAAAAAGCCTATGAGCAAGACAGCTTAGTGACGACACATCCCATTGAAGTGCCTGTGGCTACCACCCAAAATGCCTTCGATAATATTGATGCCATCACCTACCAAAAGGGGGCATCGACCCTAAAGCAATTACAACACTTATTAGGTGATATGGTATTTAGGCGTGGTGTAAGCAACTACCTAAAAGAGTACAGCTATAAAAATGCGGAACTTGACGACTTTATCAATAGCCTAGCCAAAGCTGCTGGCCGTGATTTAAAGGTATGGACGCAGGAATGGCTCTATAGTGCTGGAGTCAATACCATCAAAGCCGACTATCGCTGCGAAGGTAATCGTATTACTGAATTTAATCTATTACAGTTCCCCGCCAGTGCCGACCTTCCCACGTTGCGTGAACAAAAGGTTCAAGTCGCTTTATTTACTCAAGGGCGATATGACCTCAGAAATGAGATTACCGTCCCCGTCACTTATAAAGGGGCTCGTACCGAAGTCAAACAACTGGTCGGCGAACGCTGCCCCGATTTAGTGTATCCAAACTTTGATGATTGGGGCTTTGTTAAAGTAGCACTCGATGACAAATCCTTTACTACGGCAAAACAACAACTGAGTAATGTGTCAGATCCCCTGCTACGCTCCATGCTCTGGCAGAGTCTCTGGGACAGTGTGCGTGAAGGCCATTTAAGTTTAGAGCAATACCTCAGCACAGTATTTGTAAATGCACCAGCAGAGGCGGATTACACCGTTGTCGGTCAAATTATTTCGAGTCTATTGAGCTCAAAAGAATACCTCGCGCAAATCGCACCCATTCAACAAAATTATGCCGAAAATGCAGTGAAAGGCTTAACTCAAATGAGCCTTAGAAAAACCATGGAAAGCAGGGGCGATAATGATTTCCAGCGCCGTTGGTTTAATGCCTATATAAAACTGGCAAGCGATCGCGATTCACTGCGCCATCTCGCACAACTGTTAGATGGGACTTCGAAAATTAAAGGTTTAACCCTAGATCAAGATTTACGCTGGGCAATTATTACTCAGCTGAATCGCTATGACTTCCCTAATGCCTTGCAACGCTTGACTCAAGAAGCGGCAAAGGATAACTCAGACTCAGGCCAGAAAGCCGCCCTCGCAGCAGAGGTTATCCGTCCAGAAGCAACAGCCAAACGCCGCTGGTTAAGTAAAGTCCACTTAGATGCATTGCCTTTCGCTAAACAGCGTATCGTGATGGAAAACTTGTACCCTGCGGAGCAAAAACTGCTCAGTGCTGCCACGGCAGAAGAACGCTTGGCAAGCCTTATCGATATGGATAAAAAGGGGCCGGTCTTTATGCGTAGCTATAGCCATAATTTGATCCCAACCGACTGCAATTACACAAGTATTGCCGCATTGGATAAAGTGCTGGATAGCCAGACAGGTTTAACCAATCTCACCCGCCGCGCCTTGCTCGAAAAGCGCCAAAGAGAACAGCAATGTGTACAAATAAAAAATAAAATGACCCATTAAGTTTGATTAAAGAACCATACAATTAAGAGGCTCCTAGGAGCCTCTTTTTATATTTGGAGATAAAGCTACATTAAAATGAGTGTCTAATTCTTAGGCTCAATCACGATCACATATCCTTTAAATATTTCGTTACCTATTAAGGCGTTGACATTTTCAGCCGCTATACTCAATAGACGTTAGAGTGCTAACGGAATATTAAGGAATGAAATATGCGATCCACACTTAAAACTCGCCTACTTTTCAGTAGTCTTTCTGCCGTTTTGATCACTGTTGCTGTGTTAGTGAGCATTTCAAGTTACTTTATTCGCAATAATGCATTAGAAAATACCCGACATGAAATCGACCAACTGGCAAACACTTTTGCTCAAGGTATCGGTTTGTGGATGCAAGATAGGAAAACGGCTATTACTAGCCTTAAAAAAACCATAGAAGCCGATCCCAGTGTGCAAGTGACACCCTATTTGCTTCAAGCCCATAATGCGATGGGGTTTGCACTCACTTATTTTGGCGATGAACAAGGTGAAATGTACCGCCAAGATCCTGCACTCAATACTGCAAATTACGATCCTAGAATTCGGCCTTGGTATATGGACGCTAAAGCTGCGAACGCTATGGTTATGACAGCACCTTATGTCAGCGCGACGCTGAAAAAACAAGTCGTCACTATTGCTGAGCCCGTTATGGTATCAGGCCGACTTTTCGGTGTTGCGGCGGCTAACTTAACAATCGATCAGCTAACAGATGCAGTGCAGCGCTTACAAGTACCAGGCAAAGGCTACACTGTCATGGTCGATAATGCTGGACTCATTATTAGTCACCCCAATAGCCAGCTTAATACCCAGCAAATGGATAAAATAGATAGTAATTTTACCTCTGGCTGGTTATCCAAAAACGCAAGCGCCAATACGATGGAAGAACGCTATTTAGATGGCGCAACCAAACTGGTGTATGTTGCCGCCGTTCCTTCGACCGACTGGGCGCTGATTTTCGTGATGGATAAGCAGGAGATCATGTCACAGGCAACGGATCTCGCCTGGTGGATGTCAGTGATGGGGATCGCACTTTTAATTCTATTTGGTTTGATTTTAATTGGTATTTTTAAAATTCAGTTTTGAATCGAACCGGTAAATTCGGAGGCGGATTTGTTTGAGTCATGCTGCCGTATCTTGCCTTAATTGTCGATAATAGTTTTCCTCATATTCAGCTGGCGGGATATCGCCAATCGAGCCCAGTAATCTTCTGTTGTTAAACCAGTCAACCCAATCCAGCGTTGCAAGCTCGACCTGCTCCAACCCTCGCCAAGGGCCGTCTTTATAAATGACCTCGGCTTTGTACAGGCCATTTATCGTCTCGGCTAATGCATTGTCATACGAGTCACCAACGCTGCCGACAGACGCGGTAAAGCCTGCTTCTGATAATCGTTCTGAGTATCGTATCGAGACATACTGGCTTCCTCTGTCGCTGTGATGAATAACGCCTTTAGGCTTGCCCCTGGCCCATAAAGCCTGTTCCAGTGCATCCAGAATTAACTGCGTCTGCATCGACTTCATTACCCTCCAGCCCACAACTTTACGGGAGAACACGTCGGTGACGAAGGCGACGTAAACGAAGCCTGACCAAGTGGCCACATAGGTAATATCTGCCACCCAAAGCTGGTTTGGCCGACTTGCCGTAAACTCCCGGTTAACCAGATCCAGCGGCTTAGCAGCACTCTCATCAGGGATCGTTGTGACACAACGACGTCCTCGTCGCACGCCCTGGATCCCAAGAGTGCTCATCAGTCTGGCAACAGTACAGCGGGCTACTGTAAAGTCTTCTCGCTTCAGTTGCTTCCAGACCTTCCTGATGCCATAGCATTGCCGATTGTCCTGCCATACGCGCAGAATCTCTGGCTTTAACGCCTCATCCTGATGATAACGCTGACAGCGCAGCTGTGGCTGGGCTGCAAGTGACTTGCACCGGAAATACGTTGATGGCGCGATTTGCAGCACACGACAAATCGGCTCGACACCATGCAACGCTCGGTGCGAATCAATGAACTGGACTATTTCTTCGGTTTGCGGTCGAGCTCCGCTTGGGCAAAAAACGCAGCAGCTTTTTTCAGGATCTCGTTGGCCTGCTTAAGCTCTTTGTTCTCTCGCTCAAGTTGTTTGATCTTGGCTGCGGCATCGGTGGTAACTCCAGGCCTTTTGCCTGAATCCACCTCAATTCGATTAACCCAAGCCCTTAATGTCTCAGGTGTACAGCCAATTTTTGATGAAATAGACACCAGCGCTGCCCACCTGGAAGGGTGATCATGCTCTGAGGTTAAAACCATACGAACTGCGCGTTCGCGGACTTCTGCGGAATAAGTTGTTCTCTTGTTCATAGACTAATTCTCTCAAGAAAATTAGCCTCCGACAAACCCGGTATGATTCAGTTTAAAGATCTCGAACGCGTTGCCCAAGCCCTTAATGATATTGCCGAAGGTGATGGCGACTTAACCGTACGAATTCACACAGCAAACAGTCACGATGAAATAGGGATGTTGGCTTCAGGCTTTAACCGTTTTGTGGAACGTCTTCATGGCATGATCTCCCGCATGCATAAAATTGCGGGGCAACTTGAGTATCAAGCCCAAGGCAGCAGTGCTTCTGCGACGGATAATAGTCAACGTATTGCCGTTCAGCAGGATGAAGTGACAATGGTTGCGACTGCAGTTACCGAAATGGCCAGTGCAACCGAAGAGATAGCCAGTAATGCGGAGCATACTGCGCAAACGGCACAAAATGCAGTTAGTCTTTCTAATCATGGCCAAAAACAAGTAGTACAGAGCCAGCAATCCATTCGCAACCTAGCGAATGAGGTGGAAACCGCAGGCCGTATCATAGGTGAACTTAATGAGCACTCGCAGAAGATCAACAGTATTTTGTTGACTATTAGTGGCATTGCAGAGCAAACCAACCTGCTCGCCTTAAACGCGGCGATTGAGGCTGCAAGAGCTGGCGAACAAGGTCGTGGTTTTGCCGTGGTTGCCGATGAAGTGCGCGTATTATCGCAACGAACACATTCATCAACCCAAGAAATTCAAGCCATGATCGAAACCCTACAACAAACGGCAGCCAAAGCCGTAAAATCGATGACACAAAGTCATGGAATGGCAGAAACCAGTGTTGCCGATGCCAATTCTGCTAGCGAAAGTTTATTGCAGATAAGTAAAGCGATTAATGATATTTCAGATATGGCGAGCCAAATTGCCACTGCCGCCGAGGAACAAACCTCTGTCACCAGTGAGATAAACCGCAATACAGAGTCTATTCGTGAAGTCTCTGAAAATCTCTCAATTGAGGCGCAAACCTCTATGGTTCAAGCACAAGAACTCGCCCATTTAGCGGCTTCGCTCCAACAGGAAGTAAACCGCTTTAAGCTATAAGAAAGAAAAATCTTCTGATAAAACAATGCCCGACAATGGATAACATTATCGGGCATTGTTTTAATCACTAAGTTTTAATAACTAAGTCTTATTCATTAACCAATAATTGATGCTTTAACATCAAATGTTAAATGACTTTTTTAGCATTAGTGGGGTGTAGCTCGAGCGGCAGTATCGTATCAACAAAGATAGATCTTAAACCTTGATATCCCATCTCAATACGATTACCACCGTTCTTTTTGGCCTTATACATAGCCGTATCTGCACAGGAAATCAGTTGTTTCTCATCGATACCATGTTCCGGATACATAGCAATGCCGATGCTAGGTAATATTTGAACTTGCTGATCAATAAGCTCAAAGGGTTGATTAAGTACTTGTAAAATCTTTTGAGCCGTTACTAAGGTATTTTTAGCAGAATCGACTCGTTCGAGTAAAATCACAAATTCATCGCCACCAAAACGGGCAACTGTATCAGAGGCTCTCACACAGCCAAGTATACGCTGCGCTGTCACTTGCAGTAATAAATCCCCAACACTGTGTCCATAGGTATCATTTACCCACTTAAACTTATCAAGATCCAAATACAGTAAGGAAAAATAACTCCCTTCCCGATGAGCCCGAGATAGGGCTTTTTGGAACCGATCGTAAAACAACGCTCGATTCGGTAATTGAGTTAATTGATCATACAAAGCAATATGCTCTAGGCGAGCTAGCATTTGTCGACGTTCAATAGCAAAGGCTATTTGGGTTGAAACAAACTCAACTAACTCATAATCTTGATATGTATAAGGTGCAGAAGTCGGGTCAGTATGCATCATTAACGCACCAATAACCCCTTTTTGTAACTTAAGCGGTACGCCAAGCCAGCTTAAACGGCTATTACCTAACTCGGCTGCGGCGCCTTTTGGATACTCGTTTAAGCTAATAGGGCAAAGTAATATCGATTCTGCATTTTGGATCACTTGTTCAGTAAATACGCGAAAACTTTCGATGTCTACAGCCGAGTTTTCTTGGGTGCTAACCCGATACGGAAAACTAAGCTCTTGTAAATCTTGATCATAAAGTGCAATAGCAAAATTCTCTGCAGGGAGTAACTTTGCCATAATTTGGTGAATATGTTGGTATAGTGCCAGTAAATCCTCTGTCACATGCACAGCTTCTGAGATTTCATACAAGGCCGCCTGTCTACGCTCGGCATTTTTTCTCTTCGTAATATCTCGAGCAACAGCGACACGCTGCTGATGGTCCTCTGACCAACGAGCAGACCAAAGAATATCGACTATTGAACCATCTTTTCGCACATAGCGATTTTCAAAGTCAACCTTAAAACGACCATCCATAATTTCTTTAGCTGTCGCTAACGTACGCTCTCTATCTTCAGGTAATACAAGCTCTAGCATCTGCATACCAATCATTTCTTCTGGGGTGTAACCAAAAATTCGTTCTGCTCCTGCACTAACAAATTCAAACCGCCCCGTTTTATCGACAACACAGATCGCATCCAACAGCAGATCAATAAACTGACTTAGGGAAGTGTATTCATCATTATTCACGCAGATCTCCAATGACATCCAGAAAGCAAGTGTCTTTATTGGCTAAAAAGTTAACTAAGACATATGCTTAAATCTAAATAGCCTACAAATTAGCTTAACCTTATCCGTCTTTGCATAGAGTGATTTATCAACTTGTTTGCTTATTCCAACAATAACACACTATTAGAGTAGGTTAATTTGCAAAACCAATCCATTCTCTATTGGCTTTAGGTTGCCATTCACTGATATCGACAAACAAAGATAGTCATAACTACAATACATGACTCTTTTGAACATACTAAGTTGTTTGATATAAATAGATGATTAATCCATTTTAATGATGCTAGAGATTTGCGATTGAATTCATTAAGCTCACCACCTTATCGTCCCAGACAGTTGCGTTTGGGGTTAGCGATGTGGTCACATCAAAGCTGGCAAGACAGTGTTTACGGCCATCAAACTAAAGCAACAGAGCGGCTCGCACACTATGCTCATATTTTCAATTCTGTTGAAGGTAATACCAGTTTTTATGCCACTCCAGCACCACAAACCGTTTTAAATTGGCACAGTGCGACTCCCGATAATTTTCGCTTCACGTTCAAATTGCCTCAACGTATTACCCATCAGAAACAGCTTCAAGATTGTAATCAAGATCTGCGGGATTTTTTCCATATTATGGCGCCATTAATCGAGAAAACAGGCATATGGAAAATCCAACTCCCCGCTCATTTTGGGCCTGAACAACTTCCAGTATTGGCACGATTTTTAGATCACGTTCCCCAAGGATTGACCTATGGCGTCGAAGTCAGGCACCTTGCATTTTTTGCCAAAGGTGATGCAGAGCGAACACTCAATCGATTGTTAATAGATAAAAAAGTCAATCGAATCATTATGGATAGCCGACCCGTATTTGCCCTACCGCCTTTCAATGAAACCATTATTGATGCCCACAAGAAAAAACCACGAGTTCCAGTGCACCCAATAGCCACAGCGAATAATCCCGTTGTACGCTTTATCGGCCAAGCCGACGGTACGCTGGCTCTGCTGACACAACTCGGAACCACAGCTTTACCTAAGGATAATGATGCCTTTTTTACCCATTGGCTTAAGCAACTCACACTCTGGTTGAACGAAGGCCGTGAGCCCTACTTATTTATTCATACCCCAGATAATCAAACTGCACCTGAACTCGCCGCTCGTTTATATCGCAAACTGCAGCTCCACATTGCAGAGCACATTCAACTCGCCGACATCAAACTGCTTGAGAAAAAAGCAGAGGAAAAGAGTGCACAAATGGGGTTAGATTGGTGAAAACTCACAGTCAACACGATGACGGATATATACATTTTTGATGTGCTAGAGTGTGTGGACGCTTCAGGATTATTCCTGTCGCAAGTGAACTCACTTTTCTGCAAGGTAACGTCCGTGCAGTACCGTTATTCAACATAAACGGTACTCAATGATGCACTAAATACTGCGAAATTTATCGTCAAGCTGCTGCGCACAATCCAATTATTGCATTAGCCAAACATTGCATTAGCTAAAATAAACATACCACCAGAAAGTAGAATGGTAATCGGCAGGGTAAGTAACCAAGCAAGCATGATCTGCTTAATTGTCTGGCTTTGTAAGCCCGAACGATTCGCCACCATAGTGCCCGCTACTGCGGAAGATAAAATATGGGTCGTAGAAACAGGCATACCAGTCAGACTCGCCACACCGATGGATGCCGCGGCCGTGACCTGCGCAGCGATACCTTGGCTATAGGTCATGCCAGATGAACCAATCTTTTCACCCACGGTATACACAATTCGGCGCCAACCGACTAAGGTGCCACAACCCAATGCGGTTGCAATCGCGATAATGACCCACAAGGGAGCATATTCAGTGATGATAGTCAGATCTTTACGCCACTTGGCGAGTGAACTTAATTCTTTTTTAGGCAGTTCGAGCTTGGATACTTTACGGGCCGTATCGTCGATACAGAGCAATAAACGGCGTACTTCACGGCGCTCTTCAACCCCCATCTCTTTAAAAGTGGATACTTTGCCCAAATGACGATCGAGTTGTGACATCGCAGGTAACACTGTCTCTGCCGAGCAATGAGTCAACATATTATCGGCAACATGGACATCAGCCTTAAAATCAACCAGCTCACCAATAGCGGTCTGATTACGATCATAAATAGCCATAATACGCCGATTCGCATCCTGCGTTCTTTCTAAGTCATAGGGCTGACTATTCATATCGAGGGCAAAATATGCAGGAGCCATACAGATCAATACGAGCATGACTAGGCCAATCCCCTTTTGACCATCGTTAGAACCATGGGCAAAACTGACCCCCATGGCAGATACAATTAAGCTGACTCTCGCCCAAAATGGTGGATGCTTTTTGCCATTGATTTGGATTTGTTCATCGGGTGTTCGGTGGATTTTATGTTTTTGCCAAATCGATTTCATCAGCAGTAAAAAAAACGCTGCCATCACAAAACCTAATGTCGGAGAAATGATCAGAGACAGCATAATCTGCGTGGCTTTAGTGGTGTTTATGCCATGTAAGATCGGTTGATCGTGTAGCCATGCAAATGCTCCACCCACTCCCATTATCGAGCCTATTAAGGTATGCGAACTTGATGCAGGAATGCCAAAATACCAAGTGCCTAAGTTCCAAATAATCGCCGAAACTAAGAGGGAAAACACCATTAATAACCCTTGGGTAGAATCCATGCCTAGTAAGGAATCGACAGGTAACAAATGCACTATCGCATAGGCCACACCTAAGCCACCTAATAGCACACCTGCAAAATTAAAGAGCGCAGAGGTAACAACGGCAAAATTGGCTGGCATTGCCTTGGTATAAATGACCGTAGCCACCGCATTGGCAGTGTCGTGGAAACCATTGATGAACTCGTATGCCAATACAAACAGTATCGCAAGCACTAAACCCACAGACCAAGCAAAGCCTAACGTGGTGAACATTTCAAACATAACATACTGACCCATGGCGAGAACGCCCACAGATTACGCCTATATTTAACCTCTTTTACAGTGAAAAATTATTTAGATTGTCAAAAAGTGAATTAGCCCTCAATAACTCAGTAGCATGCTTGCAATTAACACGGGCTTCATTTTGTTCAACTATATGAACAACAGTGCACGGAAAACACCCAAAATATTGATTATACATGTAAAAATATATTTAAAGAGAGTGCTCGTTATCATAAGTCGTAACAGCGCTATACCCCATGATCGCCTAAGCGAAATCGCTGTGGCGTCATCCCAAAACGCTCCTTGAAGGCTTTGATATAGGATGAATCATTTTGATAACCAATTTGGTGGGCCACATTCTGTATTGATAGGTCAGTGGCCAATAATGACAGCGAATAGATCAGCCGCAAATGTTGACGCCATAATACGAATGAAGAACCAAACTCTCTCACAAATAACCTCGACAATGTTCGTTCCGATGCCCCAACCATCTCCCCCCATTTCGCTAAAGAGAAATCTAAAGCTGGCGTTTGGGTTAAATGCTCAAAAATCAATTTTAGACGCCTATCTTGCGGTATCAGTAACTTAAACGTCTGTCCTTCCGCACTATTAATTTGATCGTATAACACCTCAAGCAAACGCAGTATTGGCGCCAGAACCATTGGCTCAACATTCATTGGGATATTAAAAGCACATTGTTTTCTGAGCGTTAGCACTAACTCCCTTAGAAAAGCACTCATAGCGACGGGTTTAATTGTGGCGCCATAATCTCGCCCATACATAGGATTCAAATAGACACCAATAAAGCAGGTATCTGTAATCGCAACAGACTCATGTATCACACCAGCTGGCACAAAAAGCGCTGTGGTATGGGGGACTAAAAACAGTGTCCCATTTGCCTCTGTCTGTAACAGACCTTGGAGCGGAAAAATAAGCTGATGCCAGCAGTGCTGGTGTAAAACATCCACATAACCCTTCTGCATCTCAATCGTTTTTACAAAAGAAGGCATATTAGGCGCTTGCTCAATCATGGCGTTAATCGAATCGAGTTGGCGATTTAGCATCATTACTTGTCCATATAACGTTATTCAGCCAAATAAAAAGGATTGTAGCATAGCGTTATCCCATAAAAGACACAGGAAAACTCGATGCGCATTCATTGCATTATCCATGAAAGCTATGAAGGTCCAGGCTATTTTAGCGATTGGGCCGCAAGCAAAAACTACAGTATGAGCTTTAGCAGAATCTATCTAAATGAAGCTTTACCTGACAATAGTGATGGTTTTGATCTATTAATTATCCTCGGTGGCCCCCAGTCTCCCGCGACATGCCAAAGCGATTGTCCATATTTTGATAGCCAAGCAGAACAAAGACTTATCAGGCAAGCTATCCAAACAAATAAAGCCGTTGTGGGGGTTTGTCTGGGGGCACAATTAATCGGTGAGGCATTGGGTGCCCGTTATCAAAAGAGTCCACATGCCGAGATTGGTTACTTCCCCATTGAACTGACTGCGGCAGGAAAAAGTGATATTAACCTTAAGGCATTTTCGACAACTGAAGTGGTCGGCCACTGGCATAACGATATGCCTGGCCTCACTCCCGATTGCGAAGTGCTCGCCACAAGTGAAGCTTGCCCACGGCAAATTGTACGTTACACACATTTAGTCTTTGGATTTCAATGCCATCTTGAATTTATCAGTAGCCAATTAACGCCACTCATTGCCCAAGAAAATGCTTTTTCCAGCCTGCCTAAAATGCCATATATTCAAAGCCCTGAGTTCATCCTGGAACAACCAACGACTCGAATGAATCAGTTGCTGGGGCATTTTTTAGATAATCTAGTCTTAGCCTATCAAGCCGTATATACCCCTAAGTAAAAAGTGGCTAAAGCCAAAACAAAAATGCCAGCTAAGTTTAGCTGGCATTTTAGATTAATGACTCACAAATCGCTTATTGCAGATGGCCCGCGTTATAGAGTTCACGATCATCCTTAGCGGGCGGATTCCACTGATACATCCAAGTTTCAGACAGTGGTTGACCATCGACTTCTAAGTAAACTCTTAGGTTAATTGGCTCAACGCTGTCCTCTGGAGGCACTACATCAAACATAGCACGATAGCCATTAATCGATGCTAAAGGACGTGCTGATTCGATTTCTACACGGCCTTGTGAGGTACTGATCACCGCTTTTACTTGAGTATCTTTGCCTAACATAGGTAAAGTGCCACCAGCAAAATCGATAACAAAGCGCTTACTGTAATATTTGCGCTTCTGACCAACCACACCACCTAAACCAGTGAAAGTATCAACAACACGGGCACGAGGTGATTGCACAGGTGGAATGCCTCCCCAATACATGTTGTAGCTATAAAGCAACTCTTGACCTGGTAAAATAGGCTCTGCAGGGTTCCAAAATGCCACTATGTTATCGAAGGTTTCATCCAGCGTTGGGATTTCCACTAGCTGTACAGAACCTTTACCCCAACTTCCCGTAGGTTCAATCCATAAACTTGGACGTTTTTCGTAGAAAACACCGTCATCCTGATAATGATCAAAATTACGATCGCGCTGCATTAAACCAAAACCTCTTGGATTTTCATCGCTATAGGCGTTGAATCGCAGATTTTCTGGGTTAGCGAGTGGACGCCAAATCCATTCGCCACTCCCTGTATGCATTGCTAAGCCATCCGAATCGTGGATCTCTTGACGCCAGTCATAACCAGTACGGCGATCGTTTTCACCCACCATATACATACTGGTTAGTGGCGCGACACCTAAACGCTCAATCGCTTTACGGGGATAAATCGCCGCATCGACTTTCATCTTCAAACGCTCACCTGGCTCAATGTCAAAACGGTAAGCGCCAGTCACACTTGGAGAATCTAACAATGCATAGACGGTGGCAATATTCGAGCCTGGTTTAGGTTTCTCTAACCAGAAATGAGTAAACATTGGAAACTCTTCAGGTTTTGGTAATGCAGTATCAACCGCCAAACCACGGGCTGATAAACCGTATTGCATCTCTTGACCTACTGCTCGGAAATAACTCGCCCCAAGGAAAGCCACCACATCACGCTGCCAATCGGTATTAAACTGCATTCTAAATCCAGCAAAACCGAGATCTTTAGGTAGCTGACTTCCTTTCACTTTAGACTTGCCGTAATCAAACATCGATGGTGAGTATTCGATAAGTTTGGCCTTACTCTCATCTAACTCATAGATATGTACTGGCGTATCAAAATACAAACCTAGGTGAAATAATTCGGCACGAAACTCAGAATCCTGATCACGCCACATTGCCGCTTTTTTCTTAAAATGGAACTGCTGGTAATCATCCCAGCTCATCCCCTGCAGGCTTTTAGGCAGTTCGCCCTTGTGACTAACATAGGACTCAGCAGCAAGTGTACGAGCATGACCCTTAAGCCATGCATAACTGAACTCTTCGCCCTCTTGCGGCGCGCTCGCCTTACCTGCAGCGCAGGCGGAAAGACTTAGCAATACACTACAGGTCAGCAATACACTGCCAACCATACGTTGCAAACGTCCACGAGTAGATTGAATTTCAACTGATGACGGCATAGCCATCAATTCACGGTTAACATTTCTTTGTTCGGGAAATAAATTGGGTTGCATAAGCAGACTCTGAATTGGTGTAACTTCCTGACACTTCGCTGCACATATAAGCAATATGCAATGACTGCCCTGTGGAGAACTGTTGATGACAATGATAACCATACCTTTATCTCCATCAGTTCGCCAGAATCTAACATAATTTCAGCACAATGGAATACGGCACGGCGGCTATTTTCAATACTGCCGTCAGTTTATGAAAATAGTATTAAAAAGGGCTACATAATGTAGCCCTTAATAAACGGTTAATCACAAACTGAATTACTTCAGATCAACAGCCACTTTACGTCTGTTATGGGCAATAATCAGCGCTACGAGGCAGATAACGCCCACCGCAATCCCCACAGGTTGGCTCAAAGATTGAGGTAAACCAAGCCCTATGCCCGCGGTAACGATATAGGAAACCGTCACACAGGTTCCAGCGATGGCAGGCAAACTCACAATCCAATGGAAAGTGCCTCTATCGAATAAATATTTCGTCGCTAGCCACAGTACACTGGTCGATAACAACATATTTGAGAAGGCAAAGTAGCGCCAAATCAATGAAAAATCGATCTTAGTCATAAAGTAAGCAATAGTAAGGATAGGTGCTGCGACTAATAAACGATTACGCATACTTTGTGGAATATTAAATGCGTCAATTATCGTTAAACGTAAGGATCTGAAAGCAGTATCTCCCGAAGTGATAGGGAATACAGCAACAGCAATAATCGCCATCACGCCGCCCAGTACACCAAGATAGGTTGTCGCCACTTGGTTAACCACTAAACCCGGACCACCTTGATCCAGCAGGCTCTTCAGTTCAACATATCCACCTGGGAAAGCGGCAATACCCGCCGTTGCCCAGACACATGCCACAATACCTTCAGCAACCATAGCGCCATAATAAACAGGACGAACGTATTTCTCGTTGGTTAAACAGCGGGCCATAATCGGTGCTTGAGTCGAATGGAAACCACTAATTGCACCACAGGTAATAGTCACAAACAGCAGTGGCCATACAGGTAAACCATCTGGGTTAGGCTCGAGTAAGTCATTGTTATAGTGGCTATGGTCAAAATAGGCGAACACATCACCCATTTCTGGTAACTGCGGAGCATGGAGCATTAATGCAACTGCAATTGAGGTGGTCATAACGACCATTAACAAACCAAATGCGGGATATAGCTTGGTAATAATTTTATCAATCGGCAACATAGTCGCTAAAAAGTAATAAGCTAAAATCACTAACACCCAGAAGGTATTATTACCAAAAATAGTGTCTTTAAAGTAATCGAGATTACTTAAAAGCCCCGCAGGACTCATAATAAATACCACACCCACAAAAAACAGCAGCATGGCAGTAAAGAGCAGCATCACGCCTTTAAAATAGATATTAAAGTAATGGCCTGCAATTTCCGGCAGACTCTTACCATCTTCCTTAATACTGAGTACGCCCGAAAAATAATCGTGTACAGCACCGCCAATAATATTACCAAGCACAATCCACACTAAAGCAATTGGACCATAGAGAGCACCCAGAATAGGACCAAAAATTGGACCTACCCCAGCCACATTGAGGAACTGGATCAAAAACGCTTTGACGGGGTGAACAGGAACATAATCCACGCCATCTTTAAATCTGGCTTGAGGAGTCAGTGCCTTAGGATCAATACCCGCTTGGCGTTCAACAAATGGACTGTAAAACCGGTATGCAAGCGCTAACAGCACAAGACAAATGAAGAAAATTAACATTATTTAATTACCCATACTTTAGTGGGAGATGATTAAATGACGAGTTTCATTGAGTTATGCCGTGAGGTCAAGCAACTCAGCATTAGACTAAGGTAGGGTTGCTAATACGAAATCAGCTTAATCTCAGTTCAAGCAAGGCCTGAGTATCTTCGCTTTCTTTGATTTGTTGACCTGTCAAAATAAATCCCTGCCGAAAAAGTGCCCGTAACGAGGCATGATTATGCTTAGCGACATGGGCGAATAGTGGTCGAACTGAAGTGAGGGGCAAAAATACCTTCAATGCCTGAGTCGCAATGCCCTGCCCCCAGTATTCACGCCCGATCCAGTAACCGAGCAGTGACTGCCCTTTGTGTTGAAAATTGACGATATTCCCCACAAGCCTCCCGTCAACCCAAATAGCACGAGACAACACTTGCTTGCTATACAAAATATTCTGTTGCCAATGGGCAAAAAAGGCTTCGCGCTCCCGAGGTGGAAACTGAGCAAGGTGATGGGCTATGGGATCACTTTGATGGCTAAAAAATACCTCAAGATCACTGATTTCGATGGCTCGCAGATTGACGCTTTGCGTTGTTACAGAATGCATTTCTGGATCCGTTTGTGCACCGTTTCCCATTGCTTTACCTCCCTTTCTATCTCAATAAAAGACAGCATGCCACATTCTAGGTGATTAAGCTCAAGCAAAAAAATAGACGCATAACCGAGAATAAGTTAGCGTCCGAAGAGGCAAAATTGCCGAAATTGAAGTTTTAAAATTGACAGACTAAATAAAAATAAGCGCAAAAACGGGCGCCCCTAATACCATAGCAATACCGATAAAGATCATGGTTAAACTCGCTATTACGCCTTCTTGCTGACCAAGCTCAGTCGCTTTAGCCGCGCCTGCACCATGGGCGGAAGCTCCCAGTGCAACCCCTTTACCTAAAGAAGTACGAATGCGCATTAGTTTAAATAAGGGTTCGCACACTAACATCCCTATAATCCCCGTGATCAGTACCATCATAGCGGTCAGCTCTGGCACACCACCAAAGGCGCTCGTTGCCTCCATAGCAAAGGGGGTTGAAACCGAACGAACTAATAAACTTTTAGAAAGCTCGGCAGGTAAAGGAATAAATTTGACGAGCAACCACGTTGATATCATTCCCAAAAATAATCCAGCAACAACACCAAGGGTGATAGTGAGTGGATACTGACAGATTAATTTGCGCTCACGGTAAATAGGCAGTGCAAAAGCAATTGTTGCGGGAGCTAACATCGCCATCAACCAATGGGTATATTCAAAATAAGTGGGTAATGGAATGTTTAGATT
Source organism: Shewanella sp. JNE2 (assembly GCF_023159115.1). Taxonomy (NCBI): domain Bacteria; kingdom Pseudomonadati; phylum Pseudomonadota; class Gammaproteobacteria; order Alteromonadales; family Shewanellaceae; genus Shewanella; species Shewanella sp. JNE2. The sequence goes on from NZ_CP096169.1 coordinate 3,603,484, forward strand.
AAACACCAGCAAAATGATCATCACAGGCGCAAATACTATGGGTGCGAGCCACCATACTTTATGGCGCTTGTATAAACTTTTAGCTCCGTAGTAACAAAATACCGTTAACAATAAACTGATTAAGGCTAAAACGGTTTGCGACATTAGAAAATCCATCACTTTTGAATCGGCCATGGCTAAACAACCTTAGCATGGCGACGAGCATGCTTTTTGATATTCAACTGGCGTTCAAAACGAAACACTCTATCCACAACAAAGCCCGTTCCCACCATCACACAGATACTCCCCATGACAAGCGTAAACATGATATTGACACCATACTGCTCAAACAGCCCTTCGTACTTGATAACCGATATCACAGGTGGAATAAAAAACAGTAATAGCTCACCAATTAACCAAGCAGCGCCAAGCTGTACAGCACGCTCAGGTATCAATTTTGATATAAGTAAAATCAATAAGATACCTAATCCTAGTACACTGCCAGGTAGGGGTAAGTGCGCCCAAATAGCAAACCAATGACAAGCAAGAGACAGTAAACAAAAGAGACCGATTTGGATTAACAGCAAAGCCCCATGACGACATCGACATATTGTGGCTTGTAGGAATGACATGATGTTCTCAATCAACACTAAATTTCTATAACACCATTTTACCGCTTGTCTATTCAATAAAAAAAATGAATATTAAGAATGTAATCCATGAATTTAAAGAATGAAGTTAACAGTGAGGCATAATGGATCTAAAGGTTATCCGCTATTTTATTGAAATTGTTGATGCGGGCGGTTTCGGTAAAGCCTGCGAAAAAGTGCACCTAACTCAGCCAGCGCTTTCTAAAGCCGTGCGTCAGTTAGAGGAAGAACTCGATCTCACCTTGCTTGAACGTGGCAAACGTGGCACCCAAGTTAAACTCACCCCAGCAGGAGAAGTTGTCTACCGCCACGGAAAAGACTTACTCGATGGCCGCAAACGCATGTTAGCGGAGCTTGCTGCGCAACGTAATTTAAGCGCAGGAGAGCTTAACCTCGGTTTAGCCCCCCTAGGCAGCGCCGAAATTTTTGCCCCCATCATTGCCAAATACCGCCAGCAGTACCCACAAATTGAAATGCATTTGCTCGTGCGTGGTGGTGTAGAACAAACTTCGGCGATTCAAAAAGGGGAAATAGAACTGGCTACCGGTATTATTGATTTCGATGATGGCTATGATGGTATCCGCGTATTTAACGATCCAATGGTGGTCGTGCTCCCCAAGGAAAATCCATTAGCCTCCAGAGAACATCTATTCATTACCGACTTAAACCATCAGCCCCAAGTGATGTTTGAAACTGAATATACACTTTATCAATTAGTTCTAACGGCTTGCCAAGCGGCAGGATTTACCCCTCAAAATATCACTCGAGTCAGCCAAGCTGATTTCGGCATTGCTTTAGTCGCGGCAGGAACGGGCATTATGGTGCTGCCACGCTCAATTGCGCGGCGCTACAGTGTCTCAGGGGTAGTCAATATTCCCCTAGCGAGTGACGAATTACGCTGGGAACTATCACTCTTCTGGCGTAAGGAGCAAGTTCTATCCTTTGCAGCCCAAGCCATGATCAATTTGGTTAAGAAACATTTGGCGAAAGCCTAATCGCCCCATAAAAGTGATCTCACTTTGTTTTATCCAAGCTAATCCATTAGAGTGAAATTGCATAAATTCACAAAAACCTTAATAAGAGACACCATCAAAACAGGCCCGTTTTCACCGCGACAAAGGATAAATACAGATAACAATATCTATTTAACCAATGTTTAAATAAAAACATTAAACCAAATAGTTAATTGAAAAATATAAACTAAAATAAAATAAATTCTCTATAACAACCATTCAACCTCTTGAGTACAATTTAAACACAGCCCCTATTGGTTAAACCGTTTATACGACCACCTTATGAAGCGCTCTTTTTTAAAATGAATTTATAGTCACATTTAAAGCATAATTATTGACACGCTAATTACTTATGCCTATAGTCGCCACACTGCACACTGATAGTGAAATCGACAAGAGAGTTTTAAATGAAAAAATCCATGTTATTAGGCGGCCTGACCTTAACTGCCACCTTGTTGTTAGCTGGATGCGGAAAAAGTGATGACGTGTTAGTCGTTGGTACTAATGCCGCCTTCCCTCCTTTTGAATATGTTGGCGGCCAAAGTGGCGATGAAATCAAAGGCTTTGATATCGATCTGGCCAAGCAAATCGCTAAAGATGCAGGCAAGACGCTCAAAGTCGAGAATATGAAGTTCGATTCACTGATCGTCGCGCTCAACTCAGGCAAGATTGATTTTATCGCCTCAGGTATGACGATAACCGCTGAACGTCAAGCAAACGTAAACTTCTCTGACCCTTACTACGAAGCGACCCAAGTGGTACTCGTCAACAAAGATAACGATAGCATTCATACGCTTGAAGATATTAAAGGCAAACACTTTGCGGTGCAGTTAGGCACAACCGCTGACATTATGTCGAAAAAATACACCCAAAATATCACCGCCTTTAATACGGGTTTTGAAGCCATCATGGAGCTTAAAAATGCCAAGGTAGATTTAGTGTTATTCGACAGCGAACCTGCCGCTAACTATCTGGCTAAAAATCCTGAATTAAAGATGATCAAACTGGATTTTCCTGCTGAGTTTTATGGCTTTGCGGTCTCAAAAGAACAACCTGAACTGCTGGCGAGCATCAATAAAACACTGGCTAACATGAAAGCTGACGGCCAATATCAGACGCTCGTTTCTGCCCATATAAAGTGATATCAGCATGATAGACGCAATTAATACCTCGCTGTTTAGCCCGATTGGCGAAGATGGCATGATAGGCATGCTACTGATATTAAATGGTTTAAAAGTGACGTTAGTCGTCACTTTCTTCGCCATGTTATTAGGCGCAGTGTTAGGCATTGGCACCACCTTTATGAAGATGTCGTCTAAGTGGTATATCCGCTTCCCCGCCAATCTTTATGTCGGTGTGATCCGTGGCACCCCAGTAGTTGTGCAATTAGTGATCCTTTACTTCATCGTGCTTTCAGCCTTAGATGTCGATAAGATCACTGCCGCCATTATCGCTTTTGGTCTCAATAGCGGCGCGTATATTTCTGAGATAATCCGCGCAGGGATTCAAGCCGTTGATAAAGGTCAAACCGAAGCGGCACGTTCACTTGGCTTGTCCCAAGCAATGACCATGAAATCGATTATTCTGCCCCAAGCGATTAAGAATATTCTGCCCGCACTTGGTAATGAATTTATCGTGCTCCTCAAGGAAACCGCCGTCATTGGCTTTATCGGTGGTGTTGACCTTATGCGCGCCGGTGAAATTATTCGTAGTCGGACCTTCGAGGACAGCGTGCCCTTATTTACCTGCGCACTCATCTACTTATTCCTAACCTACAGCTTCACGTTTGTGCTGTCGAAATTTGAAAAGAGGTTGAAACAAAGTGATTAAAATAACCAACCTGCATAAAAACTTCGGCGATAACCAAGTGCTTAAAGGCATTAACGAGCATATTCGTCAGGGCGAAGTGGTGAGCGTGATCGGTCCAAGCGGCAGTGGCAAGAGTACCTTTTTGCGCTGTATCAATCTGTTAGAGCAGCCAAGCCAAGGCGATATTGAGATTGAAGGTCAATTGATCACAGCGCCAAACGCCTGCGTCGATAAACTGCGGCAAAAAGTGGGCATGGTGTTTCAAAACTTTAACCTATTCCCCCATAAAACCGTCATCCAAAACATCACCTTAGCGCCCATTAGTCTAAAACTGATGACGCCAGATCAAGCCGAGACCAAAGCCCTCGACCTACTGGCACAGGTTGGTTTAAGTGACAAAGCCAATGCTTATCCCGCTAGTTTATCGGGCGGCCAAAAGCAAAGGGTCGCCATTGCCCGCGCACTGGCGATGGAGCCTGATTTGATGCTATTTGATGAACCGACATCGGCACTCGATCCCGAAATGGTCGGCGATGTGCTAGATGTAATGAAAGACCTAGCACTAAAGGGCATGACCATGGTGATTGTCACCCATGAAATGGGCTTTGCACGGGATGTATCCGATCGCGTGATCTTTATGGACGGCGGTTATGTAGTCGAATCTAGTCCGCCAGATGAGCTATTCACCCATCCGAAAGAAGCCCGTACCCAAGCATTTTTAAGCAAAGTATTGCGTTAGCTTAAGCGGCTTAAGTCCTGTCCCTCATGCTCACTGTCATGACCTTTATAAGTACGTGCAGTGAGCAAAGGATTCAAATTAGGATCCCAACATTCAACGTTCATGACAAAGACTAAATTAGACAAGTCAGGATACAATCATCTTTCACAACACCATAAAAATTATGCCGTTGAATTAACAGGAATTGAACTAAAGCTAAATAGCCGTTTATCAGTTCAGGGAGTTTATTGTCATTGTGTCTCCAGCGACACGCCATGAATATGTCCTTATAGGCTCGACGGCGACATCCATGTCGCCAACGGTCACTGGTGCCCCAATGCCAATTTTAACTACCAGTTTTGCTATATACGTAAAAAGCTAGTAGACATAAATGGGTTAGAATTCTTGCTCTAATCTATGATTTTCGAATTAAAATTGCTATGGATTAACGCCGCGCTCTGGACAAAGCGCAGCGTAGGTTTGTCCCAGAGCGCCTTGTTATGCGCTTGCCACTTCACTTAAATCAATCTCCATTGGAATCTGATATGAATTTGTGTAAAGGCTAGCTTTAAATGATGCCCTCGGCGTGATCAGGACTTTTCCATCTTTTACTGAAATTGTACCTACCAGAGGAAATATATCCGATGGCCCCTTAAGATCAACAAACCTTTTAGTGAAAGTAGCACCTGTTTTGTGGTTAATGTATTTTACAAGCCCATGAGATGCTTCGCCATTTGGGCGCAATTTATATGAAACCAGAACCGAATATGACTTAGTATGTTTTGCCTTAACCGGAAGCTCGACCGCAGAACCAAATCTTTCCACCTCGTTTGAAGCAAGCTTGATTTTTTCGGTTTTTTCTATGCTCAACTTACAAAGGTGCTCAAGACACTCAAAGGTACTGCGAATTACAAATTGTTCAAGTTCGGACTCATTAAATGATTTTAATTTCTCAAAATTTACACCACAGTCTATATACCTAAGCCACTTTTCTGGTGTTCTATCAGAAAAAACCATCGTGCCTTCTGGAATAGCATTTGTGTAGTTTACATATAGGTGATCGAATTCTCCGAGGGATAATCCATTTGCACCAAGTATTGTGGCTATACGAGCACCCCAGTAATGAAGCAGCTTAGGAAATTTGAAAAAGCTAGAACAACTCGAAGGTAGACTTTTACCTGTCTCATATAGGGAGTCGCTAGCGTAATACCTAATATCTATTAATGCTTTTTCCATTTATATATCCGATCTCTCTTCACGCATAAGCCGAAAACAGCTGCTGCTTTGTAGTGGATTGTTTTGCGGTAGCGTAGCAAAACAAGGAACGAAAAAGCCATCAGGCTGGTTTGCATTGTTATGTGTTACTCACAGAATGGACAAAATAGTTGTTCATGAAGTCTAGTGGATTAATATTGGAGCTAGGTAGTAGAACCGTAACTCTACCGTGCTTTTGACATTCTATTTCTTGGAAGCCACCTTCTGCTTTTAAAGTACTGATTTCCAGATCGCTCCAGCCGCACCAAGGACAACATTTTATCTCAGCTTCAGTGATAGCAGCTATTTCCTGCTCCCAGTTACACTCTCCGCAATGGACTTTTCGAATCGTTCTGGCTTCTATGAGGTTTATTACTTTGGGTCTTTCGATCATTAAGATTCCCTTACACATAACGTTGGGTATAAGCGGATCCGCGTTAGCGAATAATAAATCAAGCCATCCATTCTAAACCAACAACATAATGCACTTTTGGTTTGCATTCAACCAGCGATGACTTTGTTAAGCAACTGAAATTATTCAGCTTTGCAGGGTGTCCATTGGAAGCAAGATATTCCGATAATACCTATTCTTGCTCCCAATTATCTCCTTCTCGGCGGCAAACATAGTCATAGTAAAGGGTGGAACCAAAGGGCTGAAATTCCATCTCAATGCCGTTTTCGTAATACTGACCATTTTCGCAGTCCATTCTGTCATTAAGTCGTACTAAGGCATCATGAATACCACCACGTCTAGCATTAATAAGCATTTTGACGAGAATCTCTCTTTGCTGGACAGTTAGTGACTTTAAGAACTCATTTATTTCTGAATTTTCCTGCTTGTTTGGATAGCTCCCTTCTTGCAAGACCCATTTTTCAAATACTCCATCATGTAACTGAGCAAACTCATCAACAAAGCTTTTCCACAATTCAACTGAACTCATTTTTTCTCCTGAGAGCATAACGCAGTGCCCATCCGCGTGAACTTGTGAATGCCGCGGGTCTCGAATGCCTCACTCTGTTATGTGTCTGCAGCTTCATTAAACAAAATCCTGTTTGAAAACGGATCTGTTACAGTAAAGCAACGATCGCCCCAAGGCGCATCTTCAATACTAGGTTAGTTGTATTTATATGGTTTAGAAGTCACATGAGCAAACAATTTATCAAGTTCACTCACATTCACAAAAATCTTACAGCCAGGAGTTTCAAATTTTTTTTGAAACTAATACCTGCTTTGATCACATTGTTTTTTACGTAAACCTGCTTAAAATGCTGCCATTGAATTTGTATTCCTTAATGATTTGGAGCCGTTACATGAGTGATTTAAGTTTCTTCGCCAAAAAGCGCTACACCACTAAGGCCTTTGATCCAACTAAGACGATTCCTGCGGAGAAAATAGCAGAAATCAAAACCTTATTGCAGTTCAGCCCATCTTCAACCAACTCACAGCCTTGGCATTTTGTATTAGCAAGCACGGCAGAGGGTAAAGCTCTAGTTGCCCAAGCAACTGAAAATTACGCCTTTAACACTCAAAAAATTCTTAATGCATCCCATGTTGTCGTGCTTTGTACTCGCACCCAGTTAGATGAAGCGCATTTGCTAAAAGTACTTGAGCAAGAAGCAAAAGATGGTCGTTTTGCTAATGAAGAAGCCAAGCAAGGTCAACATAATGGGCGCTCATTTTTTGCCAATATGCATAAATATGAACTGAAAGATGCCCAGCATTGGATGGAAAAACAAGTCTATTTAGCGTTGGGAACCTTAATGCTCGGCGCAAGCGTGTTAGATATTGATGCGTGTCCAATTGAAGGTTTTGATGCCACTAAACTGAACCAAGTTTTAGGTCTGCGGGAAAAAGGCCTATGTGCTTCAGTGGTCGTTGCCCTCGGTTATCGCTCAGAGGAAGACTTCAACGCTAAATTACCTAAATCACGTTTAGCACAAGACGTTATCTTTACCGAGATCTAAAAACGGCTTAAGTTCTTCAAAAATGTCCTTGATTTAATTGAATTTAAATAAGGACATTTTTTATTATTGCGTTTGCTAATCTACAGCATCCCTCTTCTTATCGACTAATGCTTGCAAGTCGGACGCACGTTTAAGCCAGATTGCTCTACAATCCATCTTTGCCTACACTTTTGCTCTATGGCATAGTCTAAATGCAATCATATTTTTGTTGCACCTAGCGAATACCAATCCAACGCTGAAAAACAATAGCCTCAAAGCACAAGCTTTATAACACTGTTTTGCAAACCACAACATAGGATGGAAAAGTCAGTATGTTACTTGCTAAACCTTCGCTCAATGCAGAAGCACAATCGGCAAGATTATCCACCACCAAAGGTGATAATCCACTGATTTGGCCCCTTCTCTCCGTATTGCAAGCCTCTAATCAAAGCTGGAAAATCCACCACCTCGCGACTGAATTACAAAGCAAAGGATTGATTCATCCACTGGATGAGAATCCAGGTAACGATTTGTTTAAGCGAAACTTCTTATTGATGAATGCCCTATTTGAGTTACAAGAAATCCTGCTTCCTCGGCAGTGGCTTCAAGTGAAGGCTATGGATATTCAAATTTTTCGTTTAGTACCATCCAACGTCAATCTACTGATGATGGAAGAAACATCGCTTAGAGAATATTACCTTGACTGGAACAACTACGACACAAGCGAAAACGTGGTCAGGGAGCTATTAGAAGCCTTCTGGACCAGTTACAAAAGTTATATTGGCCTTAACATTAACCTCATGAATAAAGGGCATGCTCTTAGCGTATTTGAATTAGATGAAAGCGCCACTGCGCGGGATATTCGCAAGCAATGGCGCCGCTTGGCCCTTAAGTGGCACCCCGATAGACCAGACGGCGATGCAGCAAGATTTCGTGAAGTCTGTGAGGCTTGGCAATCACTAAGGGATATAGCCTAGAAACGTGATGTAACCATTGCTAAGCCACGGTGATTTAGTCCTCAGTCATCTCTACCAATAAATGTGATCCTGTTTACAGTCTTGTAAATCTAAGGGGGAAACCTCCTGTGGGATCACAGATTTAGTCTAATATCCTCAACGCAATTCAGCGATAATTAAGTCTTCCAATTTAACCTGAAGCTATACGCCGACAGTGCGATATCCGTCTGGCTTCGATGATGAAGCTTAACTGATCTGTTTTAGGTTTATAATCACGCAGAATATCAATATCATTCATTCAATCTAACCGACTTTGAGGAAAATATGATTAAACCATTAACCTTGGCTGTAGCCTTCATTTTGGCACCACTAAGTGCATTTGCGGCCAACTTTACCGAAGGTACTCATTACACCCAAATTTCGGATAAAGCCCCTAGCGCTGAACCTAAGTTAACTGAGTTTTTCTCTTTCTATTGCCATAATTGCTTTAATATGGAAACTAATTATCTACCTGATATAAAAGCAAACTTAGATAAAAAAGTGGCATTTGATAGCAAACATGTCGACTTTATGAATAGCGATATTGGCACCGAAGTCATGCGCTCTTTGGCCGTGATCCAAAGCGTTGACAATAAAGATGCCTTAACCCATGCCATGTTTGCAGCAATCCAAGGTGAAGAAGGCGCAAACGGTCACGATCACAGTGCGCCAGGGCATAAACACGAGCCGCAAATCAACAACCGTGATGATATCAAACAAATATTTGCTAAATTTGGCATCGATGCCGCTAAATACGATGAACTTGCCGATAGTAAAAATACCAATGAAAAACTCGCTCTATGGCGCGCACAGCAAAATCAGTTCAAAGTAGAAAGTGTGCCCGCGTTTATTGTCAATGATAAATACGCTGTTAACTTAAGCAGTATCAAAACTTTAGATGAATTGATTAGCTTAATTAACTATCTTGCTATTGAAAAAGATGCCCAAGCACCTAAAAGTTCAGGCGGCAGTTTAACTTGGCTATTCCTCGCCTTTGCAGCAGTCATTGGACTAAGCCGCCAAAAGCGAATCCGTTAAGTAAAAAAATGGCCTCCAACGGAGGCCATCTCTTCTCAAGACCACAGATTACTGCCTAATAAATTCAATAATATGGGTTGCTGCCAGCACGATATGCACAATTAAAAAGCCAATAAAAGCCTGTGCACAAATAAGATGATAACCACGCCAGTCCATTGCGATTGGCGTACCTTGATATACAAACCACACAACACCAGTCAACCCCGTTGCGACCAGCAATAACATTCCAATGCCTTCAACCACACTGAATAACCCTTTGCCGCCCGCAACAGGGAACTTACCTTTGATTACACCAGCGATATCTTGTTTCAGTTGTGCCCAATCCCCCACTAGCCAACCAAAATACGAGCGCCATTTTCCATTGAAGGTATTGTGAAGTAAGAATAATAATGCAAGAACCGTACAGACCAATCCTAAGTAAACATGCAGGTAATCCCAAAAACTGGCATTTTTTCTCAGGCTTCGTCCTATAAAAATCCATGGGCTAGTACATACCAATACCGCACAGCAAGTCGCAAGCCACACATGTAAATGGGTTATCAATATACGAAACACGTTGCCGAGTTTTACTGCCGCAGTCGGTTTATCCGTCATGATCCATGCCCTTAAACTTATAGCAAGCCACTTTTATGCTTGATGGATTTGCTCACCAAACTCGTTTACTTTCTGCCAATCTGTATATTCAACATTGGTAACTGGATCCGTCGGCCCCTTAGTTAACCACATAATAAAACGAATAATATTCCTATCTAAAGCGTTATAGCCTTGATAGTTCAAGTTACCACCAAACACTTGCAATAACTGAGGTCTCCAAGTCGTTTTGCTTAAAAAAGCCTGCATATAAGGATTGGTCTCAGGCGTATTTTTTTCCGGCTTACGCGCCACTAAGCTAACCGAGAAAAAACCACTTACTTTTTGTGTTAGTAGTTTTTGATGCTTTTGAATAAATTCATATAACGTCGGATTATGTTTTCCATGGCGAATACTGGCGCCAATAATGATTTTGTCGAACGACTCCATTGCGGGTACAGCCTTAATATCGGCGATAACAACCGAATTGCCTAAGTCCTTAAGTTGCTGTGCTAGCTGATTAGTGATCTTACGGGTTTGACCGTGAACACTAGAGAAAATGATCAGAATTTTTTTCACTTTAGCCTCGATTCATCTCAACAAAAATAAGAAAAAGCGGCCTGAAAAATGATAGTGAAAGGCGGCTTAGATGGATAACGCAAAAAGCAAACAGCCTATTACGAGATTGCATACTAGGTGATTTAAATATCAATTTACATGAAATAGATCACGGGGTTAGCCCCATAGGGCTTATGCATACACAGTAATTTTAGCTTGCTCACAAAAATAGACTCGGTAATAAATTGAGAATTCAAAAATGACCTTGCATCGTTGCCTCATAGTACGTCAATAGACTTACCATGATTCCGCAATTCACCTTAGCCAACGAGTATCAAAATTTACGATTTCAACATAATAATCGTCAATAGATTGGGTTAATATAGCCAGAACCGTGATTAAGGATTCGCTATTATCTAAGCAAAATCAGCTTTGGTAAGACAATTCACTTAACTCCCTATATCAGCATACAAACAAGGATTGATTCGGATGAAGGACTCAGACATTTTAATGCTAGCAGAAGAAGGCGAGTCAGCATCCGAGGTATCCGCTCGCAAAAAAGCCCTGCTACTCGGTCGCCAATTAGGGCTCGCCAGTGAGCAAGAATATCGCCCCGCGAACGCTTCAATAGCCGAACGTGCAGAACATAGAGCCCGCAAGTTATCGAGCCAATATCAGGCCAATGTGGAAACCATTTTCGCCTTAGCCCTCAGTTACACCCACTCAGATGTCACTGGGGTCGATCTCGATCCCGATTGGAGTCATCAATTCTTCTTGATGGCGGAACAAATCCATAACCGTAAGATGCAAGATTTGTGGGCTCGGATATTGTCGAGCGAGATAGTGAATCCGGGAAACTTCAGTCTACGTACCTTAGCGCTTCTCAAGCAACTGACCCACAGGGAAGCACAAATTCTTGAAAAAGCCCTTGGCATGGCGGCTAAAGTGAATAATGAACAACGTCTTAAACTGATCAGTGGTTATCGGTTATCTGGGGGGATTGGGCAATACTTTAGAAAAAACACCACAGTAAATCTTGGCCTATCTCAATTTGGCCTGCCTTATTCCAGTATTTTGACCTTAGTTGATGCGGGTATTTTGCACAGTAGCGAGTTTGAAACTGGGCTTCTTAATAGCAAAACCCCAATCCAATTTGCCATGCCTAGTATTCAAATGAAGTTAACACCTAAGAGCGGCCATTTACTATTCACTTATTATCGCTTAACCCCCATAGGTGATGAACTGGCTTTACTTGTACAACCCAAAACAGATCAAGAATACGTAAAAGCACTGCAACTACTATTTGCCAAAGATTTCAAAATAGAATAGGTATCACGCCCTAAAAAGGAGCAAAAAGCTCCTTTTTAGCAAGGTAAAGGCTAAATGTTAAGCGACTGTCTTTGTCTTATCGGTATTGATGACATTGATCGCAGTTAAATAATCGATTAAGGCACGCACTTGGGTCGCTAAATCACCTTTGCTGGTATCTATGGTTAATTCCGCGGCCAGTGGTGCTTCATAGGGCGATGAAATCCCTGTAAAATTGCTGATCTCGCCACTGCGCGCTTTAACGTACAACCCCTTAGGATCCCGCTGTTCGCACACACTTAATGGCGTCGACACATGCACTTCAATGAACTGCCCCGCAGGAAAACGGGCGCGAATACCATCACGTTCTTCGCGAGTCGGTGATATAAAAGCAGATAACACCACAAGCCCCGCATCCACCATCAATTTAGCCACTTCGCCAACACGGCGCAGGTTCTCGTCACGGTCCTCAACCGTAAACCCTAAGTCTTTACACAGGCCATGGCGCACATTATCGCCATCGAGCAAATAAGTGTGGAATCCCGCCTCAAATAAGGCCCGCTCTAATGCACCAGCCAATGTTGACTTGCCCGCGCCAGAAAGTCCGGTAAACCAAAGTAGCACAGGGTTTTGACCTTTCTGCTCGGCTCTGGCGGCTTGGTCTACAGGATGTTGATGCCACACGATATTTGTCATAAAAACTCCTCAATCCCCATGTTGACTAACCGCTAACATAAGGGCTATAAACACAAGCTAATCACTAAAATGGAAAGATGATCGGCACCATAAATATCACTATCAGGGAATACAGCACAGATAACGGCAATCCAAGGCGGACAAAGTCACTAAAGCGATAATTACCCGCATTAAACACCATTAAGTTCGTTTGATAGCCATAGGGTGAAATAAAGCTCGCACTGGCACCAAAGACGACCGCCATAATAAAGGGTCTTGCATCGACACCATAATTAAGCGCAATCGCGTAGGCAATAGGGAACGCCAGCGCTGCCGCTGCGTTATTGGTCACCAGTTCAGTCAGTAACAAGGTCATAAAATACACACCTACAAAGGCACCAAAGACCCCATAACCATTGATTACACTCAATAATCCTTGGGCTAAGTTGTTCGCAAGGCCTGTACTCATCATCAAATTAGCAAGACCAAGTGCACTGCCAACAATGATGACAAGTTCAAATGGAAAACGGCGTTTCAGCTCAGACAGTGTGACAGCGCCGATGGCAAAATAACTCAGCAGCAATATCACTAAACCTTTAGCCAATGGCAATACGTCAGTAACACTCAGGACGATCGTTGCCGCAAAGCCCAGCAACACCCAGCGACCACGATGACTGTCTAAACGCACATTCAAATCTAAACCGCTGATCGCCGCAAACTCTGAACTTAGCTTTGCGCTATTACTAAAACCATCACCTGGTGTCAATAACAACACATCACCAGGTTGCAGGATTATGTCACCAAGCCCACCCTTTAGTGGATGATTTCCGCGGCGAATAGCCATCACAGCCGCATCGAACTGCTCACGAAAACGCGTTGCTTTTAACGAACTGCCCACTAAACGAGATGATGGCGCGAGTACGGCTTCAACTAAATTTTGTCCCTTAGCTTGATGCTTACCAAACCAATCTAAACCATCGAATTGGTGTAATAACTCGACCGATTCCACCGCGCCACTGAAACGCAGCACGTCGTCCGCTTGTAGCACTAACTGGGGCGGCACAGGGCAAATACAAATGCCACTGCGTTCTAATTCAACCAAATATAACTTTTTCAGCGCCCTAAGTTTGTTATCCACCACACTGCGACCAACCAAGGACGAACCTTTCGCCACATGGGCTTCGAGCAAATAAGGTAGCGTTTCTTCGTTTGAATCTTCTCTTCTATCAGGCAGAATATTCGCCAGTAAGGTCAGTAACAGCATTCCAGCCACTAAAATAATCACAGCCACCGGCGTAAACTCGAAGAACCCTAAGGCGGGTAAACCAGCGTTTTCTACAAAGGAGTTCACAATCAGGTTAGTCGAGGTACCAATCAGGGTCAGTGTGCCGCCTAAAATTGCCGCATAATTTAGTGGCAACAATAGCTTAGCTGGCGCGTGTGCCTGATTGCGGCGCACAACACCGATAAGCGATGCCACCACCGCAGTGTTGTTAGTGAAAGACGACAGCAAAGCCGTCGAAAAACCGAGTTTTGCCATTGTCATAGGCAAAGAACTATTACCTATGACTTGACTCAACTTTCCCAGCAAGGACGTTTTTTCTAACGCCGTCGCGGCCAACACCAACAGGACAAGTGTGACTAAGCCAATATTGGTAAAGCTTGTTAATGCGGTATCGAGCGCAACCATGCCCAAGAGATAACAGAGCAAAAATGCAAATAAAAACAATACCGCTGGGTTGATACGGCCGCTAATTAAGCCAGCCACAAGCCCTATCAAAATAATCGCTAATTGCCACAAGTCACTCACAAATTAAGCTCCAAGCTGAGTGATATCTATCGCTTGCCAATGGGGGAAGTGTTTACGCACTAAGGCATTAAACTCGACTTCAAAGGCACTAAATTGTGACGCTGTTTGCTTGTTAATATGTTGACCCGACACCACCATCACCGCGGCAACCGTCGCATTAGTAAGACGGTCGATTAAGATCATTCCGCCCGTATCACGCACTAACGAATAGGCATCAAATACTATGTCTTCGGTCAGTTCTAAGGTCACACGGGCAATCGCGTTTAACCCAAGCGTGTCCGTCGCACTGCGCGCTAAGGTGTTAACATCAACCACATAATCGATAGCTGTTACAGAGGCTTGCGTCTTCTTACCGGCCACTTTGATGTCGTATAACTGACCGAGTTGTAATGGCTTTTCATCCATCCACACTATATCAGCGCTGATCAGGTTAGCGACGGCGGGAGCTGAGTCGGGTTTTGCCAGTAAATCGCCACGGGAAATATCAATTTCATCTTCCAGCGTGATAGTCACAGCCTGGCCTGCAACCGCTTCCTCTAGATCACCATCGAAGGTGACAATACGTTCAACCTTGCTGCATTTACCCGATGGCAACGCGACTAACTCGTCGCCGACCTTGATGATGCCAGAGGCTAACGTGCCCGCAAAACCGCGAAAATCTAAGTGAGGACGCGACACATATTGCACAGGGAAACGCACGGGCAATGCACTGAGTTCGCGTTGAGTATCAATGGTTTCTAGCAGTTCAAGCAGTGTTCCGCCTTGATACCAGTCACTTTGGGTACTGCGCTCAACCACGTTGTCACCATTAAGCGCGGATAAGGGCACGAAGTGGATATCGAGACTACCGAAATCTTTAACGAAATCCGTAAAATCGGCACGAATACGATTGAATACTTGCTCATCAAACCCCAGCAAATCCATCTTATTCACGGCAACCACAAAGTGACGAATACCGAGTAATGACGCGATAAACGCATGGCGCTTAGTCTGAGTCTGCACGCCGTAGCGGGCATCGACTAAAATCACCGCTAAATCACAGGTCGATGCACCTGTCGCCATATTGCGAGTGTACTGCTCATGCCCTGGCGTATCGGCGATGATGAACTTGCGCTTATCACTTGAAAAATAACGGTAAGCCACATCGATTGTAATGCCCTGCTCGCGTTCGGCTTGCAGACCATCCACCAGCAAAGCTAAGTCAATCGCTTCACCTGTGGTGCCCATCTTAGCGCTGTCGCTCTTAAGGCTCGCCAATTGGTCTTCATAGATCTGCGCGCTATCGTGTAACAGGCGGCCAATTAAAGTGCTTTTGCCGTCATCCACACTGCCACAGGTTAAAAAGCGCAGTAAACCTTTGTGCTGCTGCAGGGCTAGATATTCTTTCACACCATGGAGGGTAATTTCTGCCGCCATGAGATTGGTTTTATTGACCGCTTTGTCCATCTTATTCTCACTCTTGATCTGCTTGGCTGAAGGTCGCACTGACTAGCGCCACCTTCGCGAAATAGGGTTAACCCTGAAGATATTAGAAGTAGCCTTGACGCTTCTTCTGCTCCATCGAGGCACTTTGATCTGAGTCGATCAATCGGCCCTGGCGTTCGCTTGAACGGGTTAACAGCATTTCTTCAATAATCTTCTCTAGACTGTCGGCCTCGGAATGCATGGCGGCCGTGAGTGGGTAACAACCTAAGGTTCTAAAACGTACCACTTCTTCTTTAATCTGCTCGCCTTCGGCTAATTGCATCCGCTCGTCATCGGCCATGATTAACTGACCACCGCGCTCAACCACTTTACGTTTAGCTGCAAAGTACAGAGGCACTAACTCAATGTTTTCTTGATAGATATATTGCCAAATATCCAGCTCAGTCCAGTTAGATAACGGGAACACGCGAATACTTTCGCCCTTGTTCACTGCACCGTTATAGGTGCGCCACAGTTCTGGACGTTGGTTTTTAGGATCCCATCTATGGTGACGGTCGCGGAAAGAATACACGCGCTCTTTGGCGCGAGATTTTTCTTCATCGCGACGAGCCCCACCGAAAGCCGCATCGAAACCATATTGGTTAAGTGCTTGCTTTAAACCTTGGGTTTTCATGATGTCAGTGTGTTTCGCACTGCCATGGTCGAAGGGGTTAATCCCCTGCGCCAAACCTTCTGGGTTAATGTGCGTCAGTAACTCGAAGCCAAATTTCTTTGCCTGCGTATCACGAAACGCGATCATCTCTTTGAATTTCCAACCCGTATCGACATGCAGCAACGGAAACGGGATCTTGCCCGGATAAAAGGCTTTACGCGCTAAGTGCAACATAACGGAAGAATCTTTCCCGATGGAATACAACATCACAGGATTATCGAATTCGGCTGCAACTTCACGAATGATCTGGATGCTCTCAGCTTCCAGTTGTTGTAAGTGGCTTAGTTCACGCCCGGCCATACTATTCTCCGTTTACCTAAAATTTGCTGCATTGATACAGCATGATTACTTAATTTTATAATTTGCTAATTTATCGATACTTTTGCAGTCTGAGTCAGTTCATGTTGGTATTGTGCGTTGTCGATGGATTCAGGTATGAACCAATTGAGCGTCTCAGAAAGCGTGACGACCTCACCTATGATCATCAAGGCTGGCATGTGTAAGTCTGGATCGGCGGCAAGCTGTTCAAGCTCACCTAAACGGCCGATAAAACGACGTTGCTCTTTAGTGGTTGCCTTTGACACTATCGCCACGGGTGTTTCTGGGCTTCGGCCCGCATCGACTAAACCTTGGCGAATAATGCTGGCGTTCAGAATCCCCATATACACGACTAAGGTATTGTTGGGATTAGCATAACCTTGCCAGTCCATAGGGCGACTCTCTAACTGACAATGGCCAGTGATAAAAGTGACGCCTTGGGCATGATCTCTATGGGTTAGGGGAATTCCCGCATAGGCTGACGTGCCGCTGGCGGCGGTAATGCCGGGGATGACTTCAAACTCCACCCCAGCATCAACTAAAGTTTGTAACTCTTCCCCCCCGCGGCCGAAAATAAAAGGATCGCCACCTTTAAGGCGAACCACATTTTTACGGGTATAGGCTTTAGTGACGAGTAACTGATTAATCTCGTCCTGTGCGGCGCTATGCTTGCCCGCACGCTTACCTACAGCAATCTTCTCAGCGTCTTTGGGAATAAGATCGAGGATATCTTGGCTGACTAAAGCGTCGTATAGCACTGCATCGGCGGTTTTAAGGATACGCCATGCCTTTAACGTCAATAACTCAACGTCACCGGGACCAGCCCCCACCAGCCAGACTTTGCCTTTGGCCGCTTGGCCCGGTAAAGAGAAAATTTCCATCAGAATCCCCAAGATCACTTTAGTCTGTAGAAATATAGCGCGTCTTATATTCCATAATAAATAGATAATTATTAGTTTTTATATCATTTAGGAATATAACTAATATCATCATTAGGGAGCAACAACGGAAAAACAGGTCTATTTAAAATAAAATACAAGTAGAGATTAGGTAACACACTAAATTTAAATGATTTTTAATTTACAGCATTCATGGTAAACGCTATTGTGACAAGGGTATATCCATCATTTTGGCACTATGTTAGTGCGAAAAATTCTACCTAAATGTCATATTTTGAGGAAAACTCACTTTTGCTTAACCCAACTGATGCAGATGCAACTAACAGTTCCTTCAACCAATCACCGTAAATTCATTAACTAGTGTTAAGCTGACAAATCGAGCGTTACAAGTACGATCAACAAACACATCAAGGAGGGTAAATGAATCTGTTTTATAAAAATATCCCGTTAATAGGATTGCTAATGTGCTCAGGGCTAAATGCAGAATCATTGGTAGAAGGACGCGTTAAAGATGAACTTGCCACTGCAGAACGTCCATTTGTGATCACCCCGCATCATGTCAATTATTTACTGCCAGCGACCTATAATCCTGATCCTAATATTGCTCCTTTTCTTGAAGAAATGGCTCAAGATCCCTATACCTTAGATAAATTTGAGGCTAAGTTTCAGATAAGCTTTAAATTTCCGGTTTGGTACAACGTATTTGGTGACAATGGGCATCTATTCTTTGCTTATACCAATCAATCCTATTGGCAAGTGTATAACAAAGAAACCTCTTCACCCTTTCGCGAAACCAATCACGAACCCGAAATATTTATGCTGTTTAATAACGATTGGAAAATTGGCAGTGTGACCAATTCTTTTTGGGGTTTTGGTGTGGTACATCAATCTAATGGTAAATCTGGCCTACTTTCTCGAAGCTGGAATCGGATTTATGGCACCATGATTTTTGATGCCGGTCCACTCGCTTTCGCGACCAAAATTTGGTGGCGTATTCCCGAAGATGAAAAAACCGATCCCTATCAGGCAAGCGGTGATGACAACCCAAATATTGAAGACTATGTAGGCAATGCCGAATTTATCGGTGTTTATGGCGTTGATGAACACAGATTCACCCTCACCCTCAGAAGCAATCTACAAGATATCGATCGCGGCTCAGCAGAGCTCACGTGGAGCTATCCAATAGTGGGGAATTTACGTCTGTATACCCAATATTTTAATGGCTATGGAGAAAGTTTAATCGACTACAACTATCACAACCAACGTATTGGAATAGGGATTTCGCTTAATGACATCCTCTAATACCCATAATATTAACTCTCTGTTTATTCAGCGGTGAGATATTCAATGCGATGGGTATAAAGTGACGAAGTACAAAAATTAGCCATAATTTCATACTGACTCAACCAATCTGCTGTTAGATTGCTCAATCGGGCTAGCTCCAAAGGATGGATAATATGATTTTCATTGAAAATAATCGAATTTCCACCGATAGTCGCTCACCTTTTTAGCAGTAAAAGGCATTGTAAGATCACGGAGGAGTATGGGTTTTAACTATCGGACTATTGTTAGTTTTCTGACAGTTATCATTATCGCGAGCTTAATTAGGCTCGCGATTTTTGCTATGCCAGAACAAGAACGAACTCCAGAATTGAGTGCTCAGGAAGTACGCCAAGACCTCTATGTTTTGCTGAGTCAAATTGAGCAATACTCCGCTTTCTATGCCCTTAAACCCAATGATATGGCTCAACTATTGACTGATACTGCAGCCTATATTGCTGAACAATATCAAGATATTGTCTCCAATGATCGTTTTGCGGCTGAAGTCACTAAGCTACTCAATCGCATCAAAGATCCTGGTGCTCAAGTGCTAAATTTTGAAGATAAGAGCGGAGATTTACCTTTAACACTCAGGCCCATAAATGAACAATGGCTTGCTTTAGATACTAAAAATAGTCCGATTAATTCTAATTTTCCCTTTATAAGCCACATTGATGGCTTACCTATGAACAAATGGATATCGGCAAGTCAAGCCTACTTACCCGAGCCATCGAAAGATAGCCAAGAAATGCAGCTACCTTGGCTTAAAAAACTCAACCTATTGCGGGAGGATTTAGGGCTTAGTCTTAAACCTTATGTGGTCGTCACTTTAATGAATGACAATCTACAAACACAGCAGGTTACGATGGCATTAGCCCCTAAACAAAAAAATCAACCTGCACCAATCGTTGATAAGGATAATGAAACATTACCACTGGTTTTTGATGCGTTTCTAACCCCACTCACCAAATCATCCCCCACAATATCATCTCAATCCGTTTATAAGTTAGAAAGTATCAACACAACTACAGCAAGGCTTAAAATCGACGATCTATATACCTTCGAATTAGATAAAGAGCTACAACAAGAGCTGCTCAAAGGTATGGAACAGGCATTATTAGTAATCGATCTAAGGGAAGCGAGTGGCTTTAGCCCTAAATTGCTTACCATGCTATCACGCTATCAAGATATTGAATCTGGTAATACGCCACTTAGCACTCGACAGTTCTCCTCAAGCATCATGGGGTTTGCTCACTATCGACGCTCGGCAGCGTTCAGAAACGATTACCTACAACCGCTAAATTTTAAACCTTTAGAATCCTTAGGATTCAGTGCGCCAAAACTTAAAATACTCACTCGCTATTTACCGCAAACCGATAAAGACAAATTCAGTCCTTGGTTTGCTCGCACTAAACCAGATGTAGAAGCGACTGGAAATAACCAACTAGTGTTACTGATAGGGCCCCGTTGTCGACAAGAATGTGAGTGGATAGCTCATCGTACTAAAACTTGGTCGAGAGTTAATTTGGTCGGTGAGAGAACCTCTGGTGACTTTGCTCGGCAATACCACTTTACCTTACCTAACAGTAGATTAAATGTCCGATTAAGCAGTTCTCTAACCTATGACTCCAAAGGGCAATTGCTCTCTGGTAAAGGGACTGAACCTGATATTTCATTGCCCCTAAATCATGATATTGAATGGCAGGGGTTAGTGAGTTTAGTGAAAACATCAACATCCAAGCCAACTCAACATGGGTTAAAATCCAAGCTAGCCCATTCAGTTAACTGACAATAAAAAACCAGCAATTAGCCTGTCTTTTATACAGAAGTCCCTCATATGATATGAGGGATTTTTTTTGAACTAAATTCTTGGCTCACGATCAGATCTTTAACGGCTTTAATTGAGGCTCCCTGAGATGATAAAAAGCAATAATGATTGGGCTGAAGAACAATTTGGTCATGCTAAACTTGGTGACCCAAGAAGAACGGCTAGGCTCGTAAAAATGGCGTCAGACTTAGCTCAGCATCCCGGTAAGTCGGTAGTAAAATCGTCACCTTCACCAGCAAGTATGGAGGGCGCTTACCGGTTTATTCGAAACGATAATGTATCAGCAGACGATATTGCTGAAGCCGGTTTTCGTGCGACAGTCAATCAAGCCCACCGTTACCCCCTCCTTCTCGCTATTGAAGATACAACCACCTTAAGCTACAAGCATCGCTCTATTCGAGCGGACTTAGGACATGTGAACCAAGGTAATCGTTATCGAGGTCTGCTTGCCCATAGTATTTTGTTGTTTGCTCCTGAAACTCTTGACGTTGTTGGATTGATTGAACAACACAGATGGACCAGAGACATCAAGACTCGAGGTATCCGCCGTGAGAATTTAAAACGACCTTACGAAGAAAAAGAAGGTTATAAATGGGAAAGTGCATCACGTAATATGGCTGCACGTCTAGGAACCGCGATGGCTAACGTGATATCGGTTTGTGATCGTGAAGCCGACATCTACGATTATCTCCTTTACAAGATAGCGAACCAACAACGTTTTGTTGTGCGGTCAATGATGAGTCGTCATATAGAAGAAGGTTCAGATAAGCTTTATCATTTTGCATCAGAGCTTAACAGTGTGAAACAACGCCAAATCCAGATAGCTCAAAGGGGCGGTCGTAAAGCTCGAGAAGTCACGCTGGATGTTAAATATGCGGCAGTAACGTTAAAAACCCCGGCTAACAAAAAAGGCTCCCCCATTTCTCTGAACTATGTGGGTTGCTCCGAAGTCGGTGATGAAGAGAAGACGCTCAATTGGCATATTCTGACCAATGAGCCAGTAAACAGTGCCGAAGATGCTTTAAAAATTATCGGTTATTACGAGAAGCGCTGGCTGATTGAGGAGTATCATAAGGTCTGGAAAAGTGAAGGGACCGGAGTTGAAGACCTTCGAGTACAGAGCAAAGATAACTTAGATAGATTAGCGACTATTTATGCCTTTTTAGCGGTAAGGATCTTCCAATTGAAATTTGCCAATGAGCAAATCGAAGACATTAGCAGTGAGAAAATCTTGTCACCAAGAGCGTGGAAGTTACTTTGGCTTAAAAGAATAAAGACGCCACCTCCAGAGGAAGTACCCACTGCAAAATGGGCATATGAGCACCTGGCAAGGCTTGGTGGTTGGAAAGACAGTAAAAGAAATGGAAGAGCATCAGTAAAGACGCTCTGGGAAGGATGGCTCAAATTGCAAGCAATCCTTGAGGGTTACGAACTTGCTCTGTCTCTTGAACAGGACTTGTGATCAAGAGACAGGCAATTAGCTGGTTTTATCAACGACCCAATGCAATGTAAGACTAGGTCCCACTGACCTTGGCTATCTGCTGAGTACTTCGCTGTTTTTTATACTGCTTAGCTTCTGTAGGTATCGGTGTTACCTTACCCGTTTCTAACCAATTACGTAAACGGTTTGCATCGGCTAGATGGGTATATTTGCCATAGGCATCAAGCACAACAAAAGCCACTTGACGTTTTGCCATTTCAGTACGCATCACTAAGCAATGGCCTGCGGCATTGGTAAAGCCCGTTTTTGTAAGATGAATATTCCAGTTATCTTTGTAAACCAAGCGATTTGTATTACGAAAATCTAAACTGTACTTAGGTTTGCCAAACGTCACCGTTTTCTTCTCTGTGGCACTCAACTCACCAAGCATAGGGTATTTCTCACTCGCTTTAAGCAGAACGATAAGA
The DNA here is from genome assembly GCF_023159115.1 of Shewanella sp. JNE2. Classification (NCBI taxonomy): domain Bacteria; kingdom Pseudomonadati; phylum Pseudomonadota; class Gammaproteobacteria; order Alteromonadales; family Shewanellaceae; genus Shewanella; species Shewanella sp. JNE2. The sequence continues at coordinate 3,626,215 of NZ_CP096169.1, forward strand.
TCGCTCGCACTAGACACATTTTTATGAGATAAGCCCGTCGGTTCAACATAACGAGTATTTTTCATACCTAATGCTTTCGCTTTGGCATTCATCGCCTTAATAAAGGCCTTATGTCCACCGGGATAATGATGAGCAAGGCTTGCAGCGGCGCGATTTTCTGAAGACATCAAGGTCAACAACAACATCTCTTTACGGGTAATTTCGCTACCGATGCGTACCCGAGAGTAAACACCACGCATTTCTTTGGTATCGCTAATATTAACAGCGAGCTTCTGATCCATTGGCAATTTGGCATCTAACGTCACCATAGCCGTCATTAATTTAGTCACAGAGGCTATTGGCATAACAGCATTAGGATTACTCGAATAAAGGACCTCATTGGTTTTGAGATCAACCACCAAAGCACTGTTCGCCGCGACTTCTTGTTTATTTAAAACAGGCTTTGCTGAGGCAGATGATTTAGAAGTGGTACTTTTCGTAGTGACAGAGGCCGATTCGGCACAATATGCTGTCGCGGCAACAGTACAACTGCTGCAGACAAAGATAAAACTACTGAGTAAAGATCTGATCTTCATTTAAGTTTCACTAAAAATAGAAAAGGATCACATGTGCTAACGCACGCGGCTTGCCCAAGTATAAGAGGTATATGCAGAAAGGAATAGAATGAAACTAAACTTTTATCTGTGATATCAGCAATTTCCATCTAGCGCCATAGTTCACACACCAGCTTAACCTATTATAAATTTCGCATTTAAAAGTACTCAAAATCATACTTTTGAACTAGATTAGAGATTAATGCTACAAAACAGCACTTTAAAAGTTAAATACTTCAATGTAAAAATTATTAATAATTTTTTAACTTTTACATGAGTAAAGATTAATTTTTGCAAATCAATCATCTGTTGCCAGCCTGAAATCAACCAAACACCGTCAAGGCATCTTAGTAATCACTCTACCCAACAACAATAAAACAAAAATCAACACCAGATTAAAATTTACAACATCCCCCATAGTACTTTGATACAACGTAAGTTATATCGCGAAAAAACCGGCTGACAATAAAACAGGAATTTATATTTACCGTAATAGTTTTGTCGGACAAGCACTCAAGAAAAACATTTATATCAATGGTGAAATGATTGGTGAATCAGCCAATAAGGTATTTTTCTACAAAGAAGTTGAACCTGGCGAGCAAACGCTTTCAACTGAATCTGAGTTTAGTGAAAACGATTTAAAAGTTTCAACAGAAGGCGGTAAAAACGACTTCTTTGAGCAATATATCAAAATGGGTGTATTTGTAGGCGGTGCAGGACTAAAAGCCGTCTCTGATGCCGAAGGGATGAAAAACATTCAAGAATGTAAATTAGCAAAATAGTCATTAGTTCCCCCTTGAATCGCCCATATAAAAACCAGCCAAAAGGCCTGTCTCTTGATCACAAGTCCTGTTCAAGAGACAGAGCAAGTTCGTAACCCTCAAGGATTGCTTGCAATTTGAGCCATCCTTCCCAGAGCGTCTTTACTGATGCTCTTCCATTTCTTTTACTGTCTTTCCAACCACCAAGCCTTGCCAGGTGCTCATATGCCCATTTTGCAGTGGGTACTTCCTCTGGAGGTGGCGTCTTTATTCTTTTAAGCCAAAGTAACTTCCACGCTCTTGGTGACAAGATTTTCTCACTGCTAATGTCTTCGATTTGCTCATTGGCAAATTTCAATTGGAAGATCCTTACCGCTAAAAAGGCATAAATAGTCGCTAATCTATCTAAGTTATCTTTGCTCTGTACTCGAAGGTCTTCAACTCCGGTCCCTTCACTTTTCCAGACCTTATGATACTCCTCAATCAGCCAGCGCTTCTCGTAATAACCGATAATTTTTAAAGCATCTTCGGCACTGTTTACTGGCTCATTGGTCAGAATATGCCAATTGAGCGTCTTCTCTTCATCACCGACTTCGGAGCAACCCACATAGTTCAGAGAAATGGGGGAGCCTTTTTTGTTAGCCGGGGTTTTTAACGTTACTGCCGCATATTTAACATCCAGCGTGACTTCTCGAGCTTTACGACCGCCCCTTTGAGCTATCTGGATTTGGCGTTGTTTCACACTGTTAAGCTCTGATGCAAAATGATAAAGCTTATCTGAACCTTCTTCTATATGACGACTCATCATTGACCGCACAACAAAACGTTGTTGGTTCGCTATCTTGTAAAGGAGATAATCGTAGATGTCGGCTTCACGATCACAAACCGATATCACGTTAGCCATCGCGGTTCCTAGACGTGCAGCCATATTACGTGATGCACTTTCCCATTTATAACCTTCTTTTTCTTCGTAAGGTCGTTTTAAATTCTCACGGCGGATACCTCGAGTCTTGATGTCTCTGGTCCATCTGTGTTGTTCAATCAATCCAACAACGTCAAGAGTTTCAGGAGCAAACAACAAAATACTATGGGCAAGCAGACCTCGATAACGATTACCTTGGTTCACATGTCCTAAGTCCGCTCGAATAGAGCGATGCTTGTAGCTTAAGGTGGTTGTATCTTCAATAGCGAGAAGGAGGGGGTAACGGTGGGCTTGATTGACTGTCGCACGAAAACCGGCTTCAGCAATATCGTCTGCTGATACATTATCGTTTCGAATAAACCGGTAAGCGCCCTCCATACTTGCTGGTGAAGGTGACGATTTTACTACCGACTTACCGGGATGCTGAGCTAAGTCTGACGCCATTTTTACGAGCCTAGCCGTTCTTCTTGGGTCACCAAGTTTAGCATGACCAAATTGTTCTTCAGCCCAATCATTATTGCTTTTTATCATCTCAGGGAGCCTCAATTAAAGCCGTTAAAGATCTGATCGTGAGCCAAGAATTTAGTTCAAAAAAAATCCCTCATATCATATGAGGGACTTCTGTATAAAAGACAGGCCAAAAGGCTGGTTTTTATATTTATCCAATGCAAATTGGGTCGCAGGTTTTATCTGCAACCCAATAAATCACTTAGGCTTGTGGGCGCATTGCAGGGAATAGGATCACATCACGGATTGTATGAGTGTTAGTGAATAACATCACTAAACGGTCGATACCGATACCTTGACCCGCTGTTGGTGGTAAACCGTGTTCCAGTGCAGTGATGTAGTCTGCATCGTAGAACATGGCTTCATCGTCACCCGCGTCTTTTGCATCAACCTGCGCTTTAAAGCGGCTGTCTTGGTCTTCAGCATCGTTTAACTCGCTGAAGCCGTTAGCTACTTCACGGCCACCGATGAAGAATTCAAAACGGTCGGTGATGAAGTGATTGTCATCGTTACGACGTGCCAGTGGCGAAATGTCCGCTGGGTAGCCAGTGATGAAGGTCGGTTGCATTAATTGCCATTCAGCAGTTTCACCGAAGATTTCTTCTAATAGCTGACCACAGGTCCAGAACTTCTCGATCTTGATACCTAGGCTGATAGCCAATTCACGCATGAATTCGAGATCTTTCACTTGCTCGTAGGTCATGGCTTGGATAGTCGCGTTATCAGGATTGTACTTCTGAATCGCTTCTAACATGCTCAGACGGGCATATGGGCCGCCGAAATCAACGGTGTGCTCGCCGTATGGCATTTGCGCACTGCCTAACAATTCGATCGCGATTGAGCTTAACAGTTCTTCGGTTAAGTCCATCAGATCTTTGTAATCAGCGTAAGCCATATAGAATTCCATCATAGTGAATTCTGGGTTATGGCGTGGCGACAGACCTTCGTTACGGAAGTTACGGTTGATTTCAAACACACGCTCAAAACCACCGACCACTAAACGCTTGAGGTATAGCTCTGGCGCGATACGCAGGTACATTGGCATGTCCAGCGCATTGTGGTGCGTGATAAATGGACGGGCTGAAGCACCGCCTGGGATCACGTGCATCATTGGGGTTTCAACTTCCATGAACTCTTTTTTGATCATGAAGTTACGGATAGCTGCAACCACTTTTGAGCGCATCACGAAGGCTTGACGAGATTCTTCGTTAACGATTAAGTCAACATAACGTTGGCGGTAACGGGTTTCTTGGTCGGTTAAGCCGTGGAATTTCTCTGGCAGTGGACGCAGTGCTTTGGTCAGCAGTTGGTACTCTTCCATATTGACGTACAGATCGCCTTTACCAGACAAGTGCAACTGACCAGTTACGCCGATGATGTCACCGATATCCAGACCTTGGTAACGATCCTTCAGATCCGCTTGAACGCCCTTTTCAGCGTAAGCTTGGATACGACCAGACACGTCTTGAATTACGAGGAATGGGCCACGTTTTGCCATGATACGACCAGCAATGCTGGTTCTAAAACCTAAGGCTTCGAGTTCTTCCTTAGTGTTTTGACCGTATTTTTCCTGCAACTCTGCCGCTTTGTGGGTGCGACGGAACGTATTAGGGTGAGCATTAGCGCTACAATTCGGGCGAATGCTGTCTAGCTTGGCACGACGCTCGGCGATCAGTTTGTTTTCATCTTGTACTTGTTCAGTCATCTTATTTCTCGTCTATACCTTTGAATTAATTACAGCCCTGATTTCAAACTGGCTTCGATAAACTTGTCCAGATCGCCATCGAGTACCGCTTGGGTATTGCGCGTCTCCACGCTAGTACGTAAGTCTTTAATACGGGAATCGTCCAATACATAGGACCGAATTTGGCTGCCCCAGCCGATGTCAGATTTAGCGTCTTCGGCCGCTTGCTTTTCAGCATTTTGCTTATGCATTTCTAATTCGAACAGTTTGGCTTTTAACTGTTTCATCGCCGAATCTTTGTTCTTGTGCTGTGAACGATCGTTCTGACACTGCACTACCGTGTTGGTCGGTAAGTGGGTAATACGTACCGCTGATTCGGTTCGGTTAACGTGCTGACCACCCGCACCCGAGGCGCGGTATACGTCGATACGTAAGTCAGCAGGGTTGATATCGATGGTGATATCATCATCAATCTCAGGGTAAACAAATACCGAGCAGAAAGACGTGTGGCGACGACCCGAAGAGTCAAATGGCGATTTACGCACTAAACGGTGCACGCCAGTTTCGGTGCGTAACCAACCGAAAGCATATTCACCAGTGAATTTAATGGTCGCACCCTTAATGCCCGCCACGTCACCATCGGTCACTTCCATCAATTCAGGGCTGAATCCATGGGCTTCACCCCAACGTAGGTACATACGCAGTACCATGTTGGCCCAATCTTGAGCCTCAGTACCGCCACTGCCCGACTGAATGTCTAAGTAACAGTTTGAGGCATCCTGTGGACCAGAGAACATACGGCGAAATTCAAGATCAGCAAGGCGACTTTCTAAATAATCCAGCTCTTTGGTGGTTTCATTGAAGGTGTCTTCGTCTTCTTCTTCAACGGCCAGCTCGAGTAGCCCTTCGACATCCTCAAGACCTGAGTCCATATCGTCGATTGTTTTTACTACGGCTTCGAGGCTTGCACGCTCTTTGCCTAGGGCTTGGGCGCGCTCAGGCTCGTTCCACACATCGGAACTTTCAAGCTCACGGGTAACTTCTTCTAGACGCTCATGTTTAGCATCGTAGTCAAAGATACCCCCTAAGAAGCTGCGTACGCTCGGCAAGCTCCTTAATTTTGAATTTTACTGGATTAACTTCAAACATGAATTTTCAACTTCACTTTATTTGGCCGCTTTAATTGATTTCCCATTAAAGGAGGCGGTGATTAACAGTATTTGCGACCGCGCATTTTAACCTAACAACGCCAGTAAGCCTAGGACGTGTTGATGTTTCGAGGTTAAATTTTGTGCTCGATAAGTCAGTTAACACTGTGATCTTAATTAATTTTGGCTAAGCATTCCCTGAGCTAGGTATCAAGATCTGCTCAAGTGACCCTAAGTCTTTTAAGAAAATGTGCCGAATATCAAGGGGGATAGTATTTAAAACACGATTTTTTGCTAAGAGCATCACAATCAACACTCAGTACAAACCTTGCACTGCACAGTCTTAAATCAGTTTGTGATTAATGCAGCAATTCCATCTTAAACTTGCTGCGTACATAAGCATCTTCAAAACTACCCTAGGTATACTCAAATCAACCTATGCCTGCAGCCTCGCGCGATAGCAGCCAAGTTCCCTACAAAATATAAAAGGCCATGGGATGATAGAACTTCAAATTGATGACCAAGTGCTGTTGGTTAACCCAAACAACACACTACTGCAAGCAGCACATAATGCAGGGATAACCATCCCCAGCCTATGCGATCAAAACGCGGCCTCACAGCAATTAGTTACAGATAAACACAATCAAAAACATGATGATAAACAAGCCTGTAACTTATGCGTGGTTCAAATTGAAAATGCCGATGCAAGCCTTCGTTGCGTACGGGCTTGTGAAACACCCGTTGAGATGGGAATGCGGGTAATCACTCAATCAGCCTACCTTAGTAAAAAGCGTAAGCAAGCACTCAACAATATCCTAAGCGACCACTTTGCCGATTGTGAGGCACCGTGCCAGCAGGCCTGCCCAGCGGGTGTCGATGTGCAGAGCTATTTATATCACATTGCCCAAGGTAACCATACGCAAGCCATTAAAGTTATTAAACAAACCTTGCCATTACCCTTATCTATTGGCCGTGTCTGCCCAGCATTCTGCGAGGCCGAATGTCGGCGAGGAAGTGTCGATGAACCTATCGCCATTCGCCAATTAAAACGTCACGCTGCCGATTTAGATTTAGCAGAAGGTGAAAATGGTGGTATGAGTTACGTCCCTGAACGCCAAGCTGAAACGGGTAAAAGGGTCGCCATTATCGGAGCGGGTCCTGCGGGATTAAGTGCTGGATACTATTTATCAAATCAAGGGCATAGCGTTGAGATATTTGAAGCAATGCCCCAAGCGGGCGGCTGGCTACGTTACGGTATTCCTGAATACCGTTTACCCAAAGCGATATTAGACAAAGAAATAGACTTACTTTGCCGTAACGGATTAATGATACACACTCAAACCCGCTTAGGGCATGAGGTACATCTAACCCAATTAGCTAAAGATTTTGATGCCATCTGCCTTGCTATTGGCGCCCAAAAAGCCGTGCCGATGGATTATCCCGGTAGTACGCTTAAGGGATGTTATTTAGGCGTGGATTATTTAAAAGACCATTGCCTCGAAAAATCGTTACCACTAGGCAAAAAAGTAGCCGTCATTGGTGGAGGAAATACCGCTATCGATTGCGCTCGCACTGCAGTACGTGAAGGCTGCGATGTCACTTTAATCTATCGTCGTACCCGTGCTGAAATGCCTGCAGAAGCCTATGAAGTCCATGAAGCTGAAGTTGAAGGGGTCAAATTTCACTTCTTAACGAATCCGATTGAAAACCATAGTGATGCAGATGGCCATGTCTGCGCGGTCACCTTTGCTAAAATGGCACTTGGTGAAGCCGATGCTTCAGGCAGGCGAGCACCGATTAATACGGGGGAAACCTTTACCCAAGACTTTGATACTGTGATAGCCGCGGTATCACAAACCCCAGATATGAGTTTTCTGCAGGATCCTGCGAGTCATTTAAGCCAAGGAGAAATTGCTCTTAGCCGTTGGAATACCTTTATCGGCTGTGAACACACTATGTCCGCGGGTATTGAAAAACTGTTTGTGATTGGCGATTCTCGCCGAGGCCCAGCCACCGCTGTTGCCGCCATTGGTGATGGACACAAAGCGGCACAAGCCATTGATAAAATGTTGAAACAAGGGCTAAGCTGCGAACTGTATAGCGGTGAATTTAGTTCATCTAAAGCGGTTAGTCACAATAGTAAACAAGATCAAATAGCACAGGATCTTTATCCTAATATTCAGCGTCAGGCACGCTTAAAAATGCCCGAGTTAACCGCTGTACAACGGCTCCTGAATTACAGTGAGGTAGAACTAGGATTCGCACCTGATGCGGCCATGCAAGAGGCGGCACGCTGTTTAGAATGTGCCTGTCAGGCCAATACAAATTGCAAACTAAGAGATTATGCGACTGACTACAAAGTTGAATCAAAACAACTAAACACCGATTTTGCTCGTCAATTTGTGGTTGATAAATCAAGCCCTTTTATCCAATTTGATGCCAATCGCTGTATCAGTTGCGGTAAATGTGTGGATGCGTGCAACCAACAAAGTGGGCACTGCGTCATTCAATTTGCCTATGATTCTTACCAAGCACTCCCCCAAACGGAAGATCTGACCCAAGAACGCCGCGCCCCCAGAGTCGGCTTTAGTGCATCCATGGCGGATAGCCAATGTGTTCAATGTGGTAATTGCGTCCAAGTTTGCCCTACAGGTGCCTTAGTTGACGCCCGAGACAAACGCCAAGGGGATAAGACATCACTCAAAACCGCTTCCACTATCTGTACTTACTGTGGTGTTGGATGCAGACTCGACCTCAAAATCGATGAAAATACCCATCGCATCCGTCATATCGAAGGTAATAAGGACTCTGTCGTTAACCAAGGTATGTTGTGTGTTAAAGGCCGTTTTGGTTTCGATTTTATTCACAGCGAAAAACGCCTGACCACTCCACTCATCCGTAAAAACGGACAACTTCAGCCTTGTTCTTGGCAGGAGGCTATTGACTATATCGCCAAAAAGTTGACCGATATAAAGCAACAATATGGCAGCAATGCGCTGGCCAGTCTCGCCTCCGCGAAGGCCACAAACGAAGATAATTTTGTACTGCAAAAGTTTGTCCGTAGTGTACTTGGCACCAACAATATCGACCACTGCGCCCGCCTGTGCCACTCATCAACCGTCACAGGCCTGCAACAAAGTATTGGCAGCGGCGCGATGACCAATGATATTCCGAGCATCCAAGACTCTGATGTCATTTTTATTTTAGGTTCAGATACCACCAGCGCGCACCCCATTATTGCGTCCAAGATAAAGCAGGCGGTGACATTACATGGGGCAAGATTAATCGTTGCCGATCCTAAACGTGTCGCTATTGCCGATAACGCTGAACTCTATGTCGCCCAAAGGCCCGGCACGGATGTGATGCTACTCAATGCTATTATGGCGGAAATCATTCGTAACGAATGGCATGATAAAACCTATATTGCCGAGCGCACAGAAGGTGTGGACGCACTATACGCGGAGCTTGCTAAGGATGATTACTCCCTAGAAAACGCCGCACTTATCACTGGCGTTAATGCAAGTGAAATTGCCCAACTCGCACGCATCATCGGCACCGCTGAAAAAACAGCTATTTACTATGCAATGGGGATCACTCAGCACACCACAGGGCATGACAATGTTACCGCTATTTCTAACCTGCAACTCTTGTGTGGCAATATAGGTATCAAAGGGGCGGGGATTAACCCCCTACGTGGCCAAAGTAATGTGCAGGGTGCTTGTGATATGGGCGCACTACCTAACTATTTTACTGGCTATCAAAAAGTGACCGATATTCATGCCAAAATGCGCTTTGAGGCCTATTGGCAAACTCCGCTCTCTGGTGAGATTGGTGTTACAGCAACCCATATGATGCATGATATTTCCAAAGGGAAAATCAAGGCGTTATATGTAATGGGGGAAAATCCAGTATTAAGCGACCCAGATCAAGCCCATGTGCTAAGAGCGCTTAACCAAATAGATTTTCTCGTGGTGCAGGATATCTTTCTAACTGAAACCGCAGAACTAGCTCATGTCGTATTGCCAGCCGCCTCTTTTGTGGAAAAACGCGGTCACTTTACTAACACAGAACGACGGGTTCAGCGGCTTGAGCAAGCTATGCCCGCACCAGGGGTAGCATTGCCTGATTGGCAGATTGTGCAGAAAATTGCTAACGCGATGGGCGCGAATTGGAATTACATCCACGAAGAAGATATATGGCATGAAATTAATGAATTAACACCACAGTATCGTGGTATTCGTTGGCAACGATTAAGTCAGCAGGATAATGGTGACTTTCCTCAAGGTATTCAATGGCCCTGTCCAGATGAAGACCATCCCGGAACCCCCATTATGCACCAAAACCAATTTACACGCGGCTTAGGCAAATTTACGCCTGTCAGTTACCGCTTACCCGCCGAAATGCCCTGTAGTGAATATCCACTAACGCTTTCAACTGGACGATTATTGGAGCAATTCCATACAGGTACATTAACGCGTAAAACACCAGGACTCGATTTACTCGGCTCACCTAAGGTGATGATTTCCGTCTACGATGCCGAGAGGCTCGGGATTAGTAATGGCGATAAAATTAAACTCACGACACGCCGTGGTGAGATTGAAATTGATGCCTTTGTGACTAAACGCGCCCAAGTGGGGGTGTTATTCCTCCCCTTCCATTTTGTCGAAGCGGCAGCCAATAAGCTCACCATCAATGCCCTTGATCCTGTTGCTTATATTCCCGAATATAAAGTGTGTGCAGTCAAAGCAGAAAAGGTAACGAGTTGCGGCTAAATCAATTTTAAGCGCCGAATAAAAAACGGGAGATAAGATGTCTCCCGTTTTTATGCTTATCAATTGACTGAAGGGTTAAATCTTAAACTGTCCGACTAATTTACCTAAGTTAGTCCCCTCCTGCGATACGGTTTGACTAATTCTGGCCGCATCTTGGCTAGAATGGAGCAACTCGTTCACAATTTCTTGAATAGCATATACATTGCGGTTAATTTCCTCGGTAACAGAGCTTTGCTCAGTAGCCGCAGTCGCAATTTGAGTACTCATATCATTAATGGCCGTTACCGCAGAAGTCACAGAACCTAAACTTTCAGAGATAGCACGGGAAGACGCTACCGAACGCACACAACTTTGTTGGCTGTCCTCCATCGTTTTCACCGCTTGGGCGACAAGTTTATGCAGCGCAGATAACATCTCGTTAATTTCTAAAGTGCTAGCCTGAGTACGGCTGGCGAGATTACGCACTTCATCGGCCACCACAGCAAAACCTCTACCCTGCTCACCAGCACGGGCCGCTTCAATTGCTGCGTTTAATGCTAACAGGTTGGTTTGTTCAGCAATACCACCAATGACCGAAAGCACACTGTTAATCTTCTGGGATTGCTCACTTAAAGATTGAATGCTGCCCGCCGCGTGATTAATTTGCTCCATCAAACCTGCGATTTCTTCTAGGGAAGCATCAACACAGCGTTGAGCATTAGCAACATCCCCCGTGGCAGCTTGAGTCGCTTCTGCCACTTGCGTGGTATTTTGCGCAACTTCACTGGCAGTGGAAGACATCTCAGTGATGGCTGTCACCACTTGATCGGTTTCATTGTTATGGCTGATAAGCTGGCTTGACATCACTTTGGTTTGATCGTGAATCGCATTCGCCGCCTCTTTTACTTTCGTGGTCGCACTCGCTACATCCCCAATAATAGTCTGCAGTTTATCAACAAAGAGGTTAAAGGATTGGCCTAATTGGGCAATTTCATCTTCGCCTTTTACGAGAAGGCGCTTAGTTAAATCGCCTTCACCCTTAGCAATATCATTTAGATTTTCAGCCATTTTTTGAATGGGCACCACCATACGGTGTGCGGCTATCATGATGATAAAGGCTGTAAACCCCGTGAGTAACAGTGCAATGAGTAGCAGCCCATAGGATTTATCCACCATTTGCTCTGTCACTGTGATGCGATAATCTTCGACTACCGCTTCGATATCATCAATATAAGCCCCCGTTCCTAACATCCAATCCGTGCCGGGCACCATAGTCACATAACTGAGTTTCTCAATTTGTTCGTTAGTATTAGGCTTTTGATAGTAATAGGAAAAGTGACCATCACCTCGCTGTGCAGCATTAAGCAAACCGACAATAATTTTGGTTCCGCGGGGGTCTGTCATGTCAATTTTATCTTGCCCTTCCAGTGCGGGTAGCAGGGCATGGAAAATATTTTTACCTTTAGAGTCGTATATAAAGAAATACCCTGCGCTACCAAAACGAATATCCCGCAGGGCTTGATTGACATTACCTTGATCTTTTAAAGATATCTGGTATTGCACTATTCCTGCGGCAATTTCCGTCGCTTCTTTTATTTGTTGTTTACGTTCACCAACGAGTTTAGTTTTAAAGGTAACCACTTCATCATCAAGTGCCTCTTTCTCGACATAGTAAGAAACAGACATCAATATCAGTAAAGTTAAGATCAGGGGAAACAGAGATAACAATAGTAATTTATTGCGCAAACTAAAATTCGACATGCTTAATTACTCCGGGGGGATAAAACTTATAATTGTTGTATGTGCGAAGTATAGCTAAAACTGGGCAATTTCTAAGCGTCGAAGATAACAAATCTACATAAATTTTGTAAAAGTACCTTTTAACTGACTAACTTATCACAAAGAGGTAGTCACTATGCCAAAGATGCAAAAGCCTAAAACTAAAAATAACACAGGGGGTTTAAATAGCTTCAATGCACCAAAACCGAGCAATACCAAGGCCATATCTTGCCCTGATAACACAGCTTGGCTAAAAACAGGTTGATAAAGTGCAGCCGCCAGCAGTCCCACAACACAAGCATTTACCCCCGCGATTGCACCAGCGATTTTGGGTCTTGCGGCAATGGCATGCCAACTTTTCAGCCCCACCAACATCAATAAAAATCCGGGTAAAAAAATGGCGGCTGTCGCAATACAAGCCCCGATAAAGGGATTGTCTAACATCACCTCGGCGCCAAGAAAGCTAGCAAAGCTAAACATAGGTCCAGGGACTGCCTGTGCGAAAGCGTATCCCGTTAAAAATCGATCACTGCTAAGCGTGTCGCCAACGGCGGTTTCAAGTAGAGGCAGCACAACATGCCCCCCACCAAACACAAGGCTACCCACGCGGTAGAACTCGCCAAAAACCCATGCTTCGGGTCCCATATTCACTGCAAAAAAGCTACCGATAAGCAAAGCGACAAATAACAATAGATAGAAGTAATTTAAGCGAATGGGGGCTATAGGATTCTGCTCATTCCCATCCTGAGCACTCAGTAAACGTACGCCCAAAATAGCTGCAAGTAGTAACACCCCTATTTGTGTCCACATAAAGGGGGCGATCAGAATAGCGGCGGCGCTGAACAGCATTAACATCTGAGCGATTTTACGCTGGCAAAACTGTTTAAACATGGTAAGTACTGCGTCTGCTACCACCACAACGGCCATCAATTTCAGCCCGTGGATCATGCCCTGCATATAATGGTTGCTCAGCCAAGCGGCTGTCGTGACAGCAAGTAAATACATCAAGATGAAAGAAGGTAGGGTAAATCCGACAAAAGCGGCTAGCGCACCAATGAGCCCTCCTCTTTGATAACCAATAGCAAAACCCACTTGGCTAGAGCCCGGTCCAGGCATGAATTGGCTTAACGCAACAAAACTGGCATAACGCTTATCATCGAGCCACCCCAGTTCATTCACAAAAGTGTGTCGAAAATACCCAATATGAGCGGCAGGCCCACCAAAACTCATCAAACCTAAGATCAAAAAACGCAGGAAAATTTGCAACATGATATGTGGTCCGTCTATGCCTAAAGTGTTGACCTAACGTATTAAAGAGTATGTCACTAAAAAGACATTTTGATGAAATACATAAAAGATGCCACTGACGTCACCGACAACCAGCACCATTGATACTGTTAATCCTTCACTAACATGGCTAATACTTCGAAGTGATCTGTGTGCGGAAATAAATCAAACAGTTGCACTTTAGTTAAGTGATAACCTTGAATGTGCTCGAGATCTTTAGCTAAGGTCTTTGGGTTACAACTGGAATAAAGAATCGCCCTAGGCGCAAACTCGCTTAAGGATTGACACAATGCCTCTCCAATCCCGCGCCGTGGCGGATTGACAATAATCAAATCAGGCTTATCGGCGGCGTTTTTGCCCTGAGCAAAATCAGTTGAATCAAGCGCCATAAATTGCACCTTCTCAAGCCCCATCAAGTTAGCCGACATTTGTGCACAACTAATGGCCTCTGCTTCAATTTCAATGCCTGTAAGCGCGATATCCTTAGTCGCACAGTGCAAGCCAAAGCCACCGACTCCGCAAAAGAGATCCCAGAGCGACTTAGGAGCAAACTCAGCAACCCACTCACGGGCTGTTTGGTATAACTGCGCAGCGACTTGAGGATTGGTTTGGAAAAAACTTTTAGGTCGAATAAACAAAGGCACATCGTTAAAACGCTCTTCGAGGCGGGTATTTTCGGTTAAGAAAATTTCCTCATCCCCCTCAAGGATCGCCATATGAATAGGCTGAATATTGACTGAAACCACGTTAATTTGTGGGTATTCGGCCAGTAATGTAGGCAATGCTCTCTCGATACGCTCAATACTATTGTGCGAGCGCAATACAAAACGCAGTAGATATTCGCCACGAACTTGGCTACGCGTTAGCAGAATAAACTTAAGCTCGCCCTTCGCTTTATCAACACGATACGGCGGAATACCCGCCTGCTGTACAAATTGCGTTAAACGGTGCAATAACTTTTGCATATCAGATGGATAGAGTAAGCAATCACAAAGACTTACCGCCTCACCACTTGGACTAACAATCCCAAGTACAGGTGCATGAGCCGCGCCTAACACCACCATTTTGGCTTTATTGCGAAAAGCCGTCGCCTCGCCAGTCACTGGAGGGTAAAAAATAGCTGCGGATGGTGCCACAAATGGTTTGAGTAATTGCTGTAATTCTAGGGATTTAGCCATCAACTGTTGCGCCATAGGCACTTGAATATGGCGACAGGATTGACACTGACCTCGATTAAAATAACCACATTGCTCGACGGTATTTACAATAACAGCGCTCACAGCAGTTCCTAGATATCAATAAAAAGCGCCACACTGTAGCGTTTTTACAGGTAAAAATCACCCAAAGTCACGCGATTCAGCTCAAAGTGAGTGAGTCAACATCGGCGATAGGTTGACGTTTACCTATAGCACGCTCAATCCATTCAAGCACTTCTTCAGAGGAACTTCGAAAAGTCGTTAACTTACCGCCATATAAACTTAAGATACGTGGATGGGATCGTGATGTTTGCATCAAGGTGTCCCGCGGGCGCTCAAAAGCATGACCAGTTTGTTTAGGTAAAACTCTTACACCACAAAATGTGCCAATTATCTTCGCGTTAAGTGCATTGATGTCAGGTGCCAGTGGGAAATAATACCTATAGATACCGAGGAGATAATTCACCTCAGATTCAGTCACTTTTAGAGGTTCATCTAATGAGCTAAGTTGAGTTTCCGTTGTGCCAACCAAGGTCTTACCATACCAAGGCATCACAAAAATGACCCGTTTATCGAAACAAGACTCAAGGTATAAAATACCATCGGGTGCGGGGATATCGAGTAACAGATGGGCCCCTTGCACCCAGTCGAGCTCAACACCCGCCAACGGAGGCGACACTTTAGCGATGACCTCATTCACCCAAGGGCCTGCGGCATTGATCACTAAACTCGCCTGCACTTGCTGAATATCGCCTCTATGACGAAAACTCAACTGACAACATTGAGCTTGATGCTCGAGCCCTAAAAACTCGGCTTCGGCATATACCTCAGCACCCAGAGTTTGAGCACTGCGCGCTACAGCTTGGGTCAACAATTTATCATCGGTCTGCGCATCCCAATATTGGAATACCGCTTTTAATCCTGAAAGTTTTAACCCCTTAAAACGATGCCAATGCACGGCGGGAACGGATTTAAATTGCCCCAAGGCATCGAACTCACTCAAAAGCGCATACAAACTCAGGCCAGCCCGTATCGTTAAGGGACTTCGTTGACTGTCGTCATAGACAGGAATGTAAAAAGGAACAGCTTTGACGAGGGTAGGCGCAAGCTTGAGGAGATTACGCCGCTCAAGCAAAGACTTACGTACTAAGTTAATTTGCCCGGTTTCTAAATAACGCAAACCACCGTGGATAAGCTTGCTGGAGTTAGCCGAAGTTTGCCCACCAATTTCCCCTTTTTCAATTAAGAGCGTCGAATAGCCTGCCGCTACCGCATATTGGGCAATGCCTACGCCGCTAATCCCGCCACCAATAATGGCGATATCAAAAGAAGCCATAAATATCCCCTAGATAATGCTGCCATAACCAACGCATCCATACGTTACACCTTGATGATGCTTTGTCGCCGTTAGGCTTTAATATGGCAATCGGTTGAATTGGGATCAAATATCTTGGTCAACACTGGCATGTAATTGCTTAAGGGCTTTATCACAAAGTGCTTTTAAGGCTTTAAGCTCACTCAACTCGCCCCCCACTTTACAACGCATTAAATGGGGAATGTCACTCGCTTGAGATTTAAGTGCGATGCCCTCTGGCGTTAAATCCAATACTCGCACCCGCTCATCTGACTCACTGCGACCTCGGCGCACTAATCCTTTCGATTCAAGACGTTTAAGCAAAGGTGTTAAGGTGCCTGAATCGAGAAACAGTTTATCTCCTAAGGTTTTAACACTGATCCCCTGTTCTTCCCATAGCACTAGCATCACCAAATACTGTGGATAGGTTAAATCCAACTTATCCAATAAAGGACGGTAGGCTCGTACCATCGCATTGGCGGCACTATAGAGTGAGAAACACACTTGATGCTCTAAACATAAAGCATTGTCTGAATTAGTATTTTCACCAAGATCAGTGGGATAAACTTGGAGATGAGATTCATGTATCGGCATCTTGAGGCTCAGAAATCAAATATATTGCGCACAATATACTTGCATTCACATTAAAAATCGAATTATAGTTAGACACAATTAGATTGCGCACAATCAATTTACTCATTCAATCCGAAACTTGAAAGGTCAATACGATGAAAACACTTTATGAAACACGTGCAACAGCAAAAGCGGGTCGTCAAGGTCAAGTCAGTACTGATGATGGCTTACTCGATGTCGCCCTTGCTTATCCTAAAGCCATGGGAGGCAGTGGGCTTGCCACCAACCCAGAGCAACTCTTTGCCGCAGGTTACGCGGCCTGTTTCTCTAATGCGGTCTTACACGTTGCTAAAATCGGTAAAATTGATATTACGCAAGCCCCTGTTAGTGCCGTTGTAGGAATCGGTGCAAATGAAACGGGCGGTTTTGCTCTTACGGTTGCTTTAGAAGTCAGCTTAGATTTGCCGCAAACGGAAGCCGAGGCTTTAGTTCGCCACGCCCATCAAGTCTGCCCTTACTCTAACGCGACTCGAAACAATATTGATGTGAAACTCAGTGTCAACGGCACAGAATTAAACTAAGTAATCAGTATCATCCCAACCATAAAGCACCATTTTGGTGCTTTATTTTTATCCCGATAAGCTCAAATACAGCCAAAAGAAGATCTGCCAGAGTTCCCAAAAAATGGTTAATCGCGAGTTAAGTAACACTTCTTATTATCCAATTTAATCAAATGAATGGAATTAAGTAGAGTAAGTGCTAATTTAACCGTTCTATGATCCACTAACCCACATTTGTGGGAGGCGCTATGACAAAATACCTATCAAGATTCTCTTTTCTCTGCTCCCTCATGTTTGCGCTACTCTTTATCAGTCCAAGTTGGGCCAACACAGATACGCCAAACACAGATAACACTTGGCACTATGTGAATGAACAGGGCGAACTCAAAATAAAGCTCTATTTTTTCTGGTCAAAAACCTGTCCGCACTGTGCAGAAGCACATCCTTTTATCGACTCATTGCCACTAAAGTATCCTTGGATAGAACTTGAGTCTCATATGATATCCGCAAAAGGCGTGCAAGATATTTGGCAAAATATCGCTTCAAAAACAGCGACTGAAGCGCGTTCAGTCCCCTATATGGCAAGCTGTGAAAAAGCGATCGTAGGTTATTCCAGTGAAGCGGTAACAGGAGAGTTTCTCGTTAATCGGTTGAAAAATTGCTATTTATCACTGGGCGGCACACTGAGTGAGGCGGATATGCCCACCAAAGGGGTTGCGAGTACATCTGCAAATACAGAGAGTAATGAGCCACTTTTTGGCACCTGTGGCAGCGATACTGGGAGTGGTACTTGTGATGCAACTAGCCTTAGCGAACCCGAGGTTCAACCTGTCGAATTGCCATTAGTGGGTGTTGTCACCCCAGAAACTATGTCACTGCCCTTACTCACACTAGTGCTGGCAGGTGTTGATGCCTTTAACCCTTGCGCCTTCTTTGTTTTGCTATTTTTACTGTCAATCATGGTCAATGCAAAGAGCCGCAGCCGTATGTTATTAGTGGGCGGCATCTTTGTGTTCTTCTCTGGTTTTATTTATTTCCTGTTTATGACCGCATGGCTCAATATCTTTAAGCTACTCGGTGCTGGCAGTGATGGTGGCATGATCATCTTCGCGGCGGGTTGTTTAGCGTTAATCGCGGGTGTCATTAACGTGAAGGATTACTTTTTCACTAAGGGAGACGTGACCCTATCTATGTCGGCGGAGAATCGTACTAGCCTGATAAAACGTATGGGGAAACTCTCTAATTCAAGCAGCTTGGGCGCATTGATTTTAGGCTCGACTGTACTGGCCATTCTAGCTAACACCTATGAACTGTTATGCACCGCAGGTTTCCCGATGATCTATACCAGCGTGCTATCTATGCATAACCTGCCCGATTTTGAGCGTTATATGTATTTGGTTTTATACAATGTTGTCTATGTGATCCCACTGGCAATTATTGTTATCGTATTCAGTGCTACCTTAGGTAAGCGTAAGTTAACTGAAAAAGAGGGCCAAACCTTGAAACTCATGTCAGGGGTGATGATGTTTGGTATGGGTGTCGCCCTCGTTATCGACCCTACGTCGCTGCAAAATGTTGGCCTCGCGCTAGGATTAATTTTAGGCTCACTTGGGGTCACGGCCATTATTGTAATGAGTAGAAAATTCCTTGGCTCTAAGAAGGCTGGCTAACAAATGTGCAAAACAGGGCAAATTCAGCTAAAGTAAATCCTGAGTTTGCCGATAGACAGGACTGGCTCATCACTGAGGTTAATTATGTCAATTTCACTAAACACTCAAGCAATCACACCTAATCTAGAAAATGGTGCTATTGGAGTTAAAGTCGCTCAATTAGCCAAAGAGCAGCAAAAGGTTGAAGGGCAGATTGCGGTAGATTTAATTCAAGCCGCAACACCGCAACCTGTTGGTAATACTGGCCACAATATCAACACAACAGCCTAGTCCTTAGTTTCTTAAGGATAAATAAAAAAGCGCCTTAATCAGGCGCTTTTTTTATGGCAATTGACCCGTCCTAAATAGCGTTGACACTTTTCAAACGCATTTAGGAGTGTAATGACTTACTTGTTATCGCTGGTCTTTGAATTAACGACAGAACCTAAAACGATTCCCTGCTTATTCACGTCAAAACTCATTTGAATCCGCATATTGTAATCTTTTAGCATTTGCACTTCTTCAGGGATTGGCTCACCACTCATTTCTAACAGCGTAATGACCGGCGTAAACATCTTGCCATAGTCTGCTGAGAGGCTATACATGCCATTGGCCGACAATTTTTCACTCGCCAATTTGTTTGCAAGCGCCAAGCCTTTATCACCACTATAAACCACTAAATGCTGACCTTTGATGGCCAACATTGGCTTAATGCCTAATTCAGGTGGCAACATCAGTAATGGGGATAAATCAGTAGCATCACCATTCTCAGCAAGTTGAACCTCTGCCAACATAGGCGCAAATGGCTTCACCATATTAAATAACATTGCGGGATTATCGGCACTTAAACTCACTAAGGCATCTAAACTCTCTAGCTGAGGTTCAGACTCTTGCGTCCCCATTTTGTAATCGAGTAATGAAACACTCATGCCTTTTACGCCATTCGCCATCCCCGTAAACATACCTAGCATAGCAGGGCTTTGTTGGCTCAGTTCAGCTTGCAAATCGGCCAATGGTGCGCATGTTAATTGCGGTTTTTGTAAATCATCCCACACGGCAGTCAGTGATGGTGCAACTTCGTTAACATCAAAACCCAGTCCAAGAGAGAAAATAGTGCTATCAATATTCGCTAAATGAGCAGGGATAAAACCACGCATTTTTTGCAAAGCGGTAAGGATAGGCTGGTTTTTCGTTTCCACCACAAATGAGGCTGCCATATGGCTTTCTTTTTCAGTCACAGAAAAAGCCGTTAAACCAGCAACTGTCCGTGGCCAATTGCCAGCAATCGCAGTTAATTCAGCACGACATTCTGGCGTTCTTATTTCAGCTAATGGATCTTCACCGTTGTTTTCATCGGCAAATAACTTAGTTAGCTGCTTAGAAAGCATATTGCTATCGGGTGAGGTTAAGGCTTTTACAATTTCCACATGGTTGATAAAGCTAATGCTATCATCCATAAAACCGTGGGTTTTAATGATCTCTTGCAACATACCTGATGCAGCCAAAGATTGTGGCGCTTTCTTCAATCCTAATGCCATTTCTAATAATTCAGGTTCAGTCACTGAAGTACTAAAAGTCACCGTAAGAATGCCATCTTTATGGGCAAATAGCAGATCCGCCTTTTCAGATGAGCTCTCATCGGATAATGCATAGGCGCGGTAATCAACACCACCAATCTGACGCATTTCATGGGTAACACCACTGTCTTTTTCGGCTTTATCTAAAACAGCCCAAAATGCAGCGACTTGATCCACATCGATTTTAAGGACAGGTAAGGCACCTAACGTATAAAAATAAGGTTTGATTTCATCTGGAAAACCAAAGGTTTTAAGCAGTAAGGCAGGTTCTTTAATTCCTTCCATATACTGCTGATAAACGCTGACAAAAAACTTGCCCATTGGGTTGTCTAATTCGCCTAACTCAGCAAAAACATCCGTTGGATATTGCTGATAATTTCCAGAAATAGACTGTAAATACGCTTTTAACGGGAATGGCTTTAATTGGCCTGAAAACACCGGTGTGTCAGCAGGCACATAATCAAGCAACGGATTTGCAGAGACACTAGAGCTTGTTCCATGCTGAGTGTACCAATACGCGCCTGCACCCGCTGCTATAATTGCCGCAGCTATCACAATCTTTTTCATCTAAAAACTCCATTTAAGTACATATAATTTTGTCAGTAATACCCTTAGGTATTTAAAAGCACATTCACGTTTACACCTGTTCGATAAAGGCAATGTAAAACGAAAAATCAATTGTCCTCCGTTGAGTAACAATAAATATTGCACTCTTACAAGACGCAAAATTTGCCCGATAATTTAGCATTAATCAGGGCTATTGGCTAACAGCTAAGATTTAGTCAGTAAAAACAATTAAAAAATAAACTCGATTAGTTCTGCTTATTCAGCACCGTGTACTTTATTAAGGGTCACTTCACCAAGTTGACGCATTTGTTTACGGATCCAAGCTGATCGCTGTTCAACATAAGATGAAGGAGGAGAAACCTTATAGCGCCATGGATTAGGTAGCACGGCAGCAAGTAAAGATGCCTCATAACGGGTGAGTTTTGCAGCAGATTTGCCAAAGTAATACTGAGCGGCAGCCTCTGCCCCGTATATACCAGGGCCAAATTCGACAATGTTTAAATACACTTCAAGAATGCGTGACTTATCCCAAATCAGTTCCATGAGTAGGGTGAACCAAGCTTCTATTCCTTTACGCAAAAAACTGCGGCTAGACCACATAAATAGATTCTTCGCAGCTTGCTGACTCAGCGTACTGGCACCGCGTACCTTACTCCCCTTCTGGTTATATTCAAACGCAGCGCTGATTGCGGCTAAATCAAAACCCGTATGATCCGCAAATTTTTGATCTTCTGCGGCAATCACCGCCAACTGTAACTCAGGGGAAATTTGCCCAATAGCCCGCCATTGATGACGAACCTCAGAGATAGTGGCAGGCGGAAACAAAGCGCGTTCAATTCGCCAAGTCCACATAGGCGGATCGACAAAACGCAAAAAGACGACGATAAAGATCGAGCTTAACCACAGCCAAAATACAATCTTAACTAACCAAGAAATTAAGCGCTTAAAGCCACGCTTACCTGGCTTGTGGGCGGGATGATTCGTTCTATTAACTCGGGGATGATTGACATGATCCCGCATCGCATACAAAGGTGCGGTCATTTATATCGTCTCATTAAAAAAATCATTAATATTAACTTGTTATTTAAACAGATGATTAATCCATTCTTCACTACTTCACTCAAGGCGATAAAAATAGCCGCTCAGAAACAAACGATTATATTGTCACAACCTGCGCAATAAGCCGAGTCAAAAATGGTAATGGGCATATAGGAACGAAAAATTAAGGAATGATAAACCAGTTAACGTCTAAGAACACACTGGATTCAACCTCGGCAGCTTTGACAGCAGCTCGCCGAGGTGAAATAACCGATTAACGAGCGCTAGCAAGCTAATCAAATTTATGCAGTAAAATCTCCCAAGACTATCTATGGGGACTTCAAAATATAGTTCATACCCAACAAATTGTGCATAAGTCTGTGAGTAAAAATGTACAATTTTTTTCAACAACAGAAACACATTGGTTAACTATATGAAAATCAATCTAACTCACTTTAATGACGGCAGAATGACAACCCAAATTTTGTAACTATTAATTCGCTTCAAAATCAAACAATAAAAGACCATAAATAAAAACACCCCGAGCAAAATCGAGGTGTTTAGTTTTTAACTCAATAAGATAGTTAGATTTCGTAGTGCAGACCACACTCACGTTTTAGGCCATTAAAGCGGGTTTCTTCCTCCGTCATGCCTAATTCGAGTGGTTTACTCGAATGGGTATCCCCCACAGAAACATAGCCTTGCTCCCAAAGTGGATGGTACGGTAAGTCAAATTGCGTCAAATAGAGGTGCACATCTTTATTCGACCATTCGATAATCGGCAGTAACTTAAAGCGTGTGCCATGGATAGCTAATATCGGCAGCGCCTCACGGGTACTGGCTTGACTGCGTCTCAGCCCTGCAAACCAAGTGCCGACTTCAAGCTCGGCTAAAGCGCGTTGCATAGGCTCAACTTTGTTGAGGCGGTTGTATTGCTCTAGCCCGTCTAACCCTTGCTCCCACAACTGACCAAAGCGTGCCTCTTGCCATGCCGATGTCATCACTGCTTGATACACTTTTAAATTCAGCGATAAACGCTCGGTCAGTTCATCGATAAACTGATAAGTCTCAGGGAATAAATAACCCGTATCCGTGAGGATAACCGGAATATTCGCCTGTGCCTGACTCACCATATGCAGCATCACTGCGGCTTGGATCCCAAAGCTTGAGGACAGTGCGTGATTACCGGGCAAATAAGTTAAGCCCCATAGCACTCGCTCTTGCGCGCTCAGTCCAGCTAAAAACTGATTGATACGCTCAAGCTCTATCGCTTGCTCAGCCTTTGGCGCACTCAATAATGCCTTGAGTTCGGCAGCGCTGACCACAGTCGGCACTGTATCACTGGTTTTTTGCTCAAGATCAACCATGAAAATCCTTAGCGGCATCGATCACCGCCTTCACTACACCCACGCGGACGGTGAAGTTACCAAAGGTTTCGCCTGCATCACGCTCAACGGCGTAGCGGCCAAACAGGGCATCCAATTCGGCGAGAATGTCCGCCTCTTGGATATTTTCTCTGTGCATCTTGTTCAGGCGAGTCCCTTCAAAGCTTGCACCTAAGTACAAGTTATAGCGACCCGGCGCCTTACCCACAAGGCCAATTTCAGCGGCAAATGGACGGGCACAACCGTTAGGACAACCTGTCATCCGCACCACAATCGCTTGCTCGCTAATGCCGTGTTTTGCCTGCAGCGCATCGATGTGATCGATAAACTCAGGGAAATAACGCTCGGCTTCCGCCATCGCTAATGGACACGTCGGCAACGCCACACAGGCAATAGAGTGACCGCGGGTTTGTGTCAACACTTGGCCAAGTAGACCGTGTTTGCGGGCTAAGCCTTCAATGGTGGCTTTATCTTCCGCCGCGACGCCTGCGATGATCATGTTTTGATTCGAGGTCATGCGGAAATCGCCCTTGTGGATCTTAGCAATTTCACGCAGCCCCGTTTGCAACGTTTGCCCCGGTAAATCTTTAATACGACCGCTTTCGATAAATAAGGTTAAATGCCACTTACCGTCAACGCCTTCGACCCAACCATAACGATCGCCGCGATCGCCAATCACGACATCACGCTTAGGTTCAAATTTCACCCCAGCACGGGCCTCGACTTCGGCTTTAAACTTCTCATAGCCATGGTCGACAATGGTGTATTTCAGGCGTGAACGCTTACGATTAGAGCGATTACCCCAGTCGCGTTGCACTGTCATCACAGCTTCGGCAAATTTCATCACATCTTCAGTTTTGATAAAACCAAAGTCGTCAGCCAGACGTGGGAAAGTTTCCACTTCGCCATGGGTCGAGCCCATGCCGCCGCCCGCAGTTAAGTTAAAGCCAACTAGCTCGCCATTTTCGGCAACAGCAATAAAGCCTAAATCGTTGGTGTAAACATCGACATCGTTATCTGGAGGAACCGCAACCGCCATTTTGAACTTACGTGGCAGATAGGTTTTGCCATACACAGGTTCGACGGTTTCATCTTCGGTCGAGAGTAACTTTTCTTCATCTAACCAAATTTCGGCGTAGGCGCGAGTGTGGGGTAATAGATGATCAGACAGTTGTTTCGCCACCGCATAGGCCTGCTCGTGCAGTTTAGATTCCACCGGATTGGGGTTACACATCACGTTACGGTTAACATCACCACAGGCAGCAATCGAATCCAGCGCTTCGCGATCTAAGTCTTGAATAATGGTCTTTAAGTTACGTTTAGGAATACCGTGATATTGGAAGGTTTGACGGGTCGTCAAACGAATGCTGTTCGAGCTGGTGAGCGTCGAAGCAATTTTGTCCACGCCTAACCATTGCTGCGGAGAACAAATACCGCCAGGTACACGGGCGCGCAACATAAAACTATATAAAGGTTCGAGTTTTTGCTCTTTACGTTCGTTACGTAAATCGCGGTCATCCTGCTGATAGAAGCCATGAAATTTGATCAGCTGCTGATCGCCGTCACTGAAACTGCCAGTCACAGAAGAATCTAAACCTTCTTTGATGGTCCCGCGCAGGTAATCACTGTCGGTTTTTAGGTATTCGTTTAACGCTAACTTTTGCTCACTCATGGCAACTGCCTCTTAAAATTGGGTTCGCTGGCTGCACAGGTCATCACGTGTGCAGCTCTGGCTATTCTTATGCGTTTCTTATCTGCGCAACGGTTGAGATTAATACACGTCTTTTTGGTAGCGTTTATTGCTGCGCAGGGTTTCAAAATAGGCTTCGGCAGCTTCGGTATTCAAACCACCGACTTCGACTGCCACTTCAATCAAGGCTTGGTGAACATCTTTCGCCATACGTTCAGCATCACCGCAAATGTAAATATGCGCGCCATTTTGCAACCATTGCCACAGGGCCTGGCCTTGATCTTTAATGCGGTGCTGCACATAAATCTTATGGGCTTGGTCGCGGGAGAATGCCACATCGATACGGCTGAGATCGCCATTTTTCAAATACTGTTGCCACTCGGTTTGATACAGGAAATCCTGCTCAAAGTGTGGATTACCGAAGAATAACCAGCTATCACCTTGGATCCCTTGTGCTACGCGCTCCTGCATAAAGGCACGGAACGGCGCAACCCCCGTGCCAGGTCCAATCATGATCACCGGTGTTTCTGGGTTTTCGGGTAAACGGAAGTGCTTATTAGGCTCAACATAAACCTTAACTTGCGTGCCTTCCTGCGCTGAGGCTAAGAAGTGTGACGCGCCGCCAAAACGTGCCGCGCCGTGGCGCTCATCTTCCACTAAGGCCACCGTTAAGTGGACTTCTGTTTCAACTTCGCTTTGACTTGAGGCGATAGAGTAAAGTCTTGGCGTTAATGGACGCAGTAGCTCAAGCAGTTTTGCTGCATTTAAGGTTACTGAGTTATTTGATAACGGATACTGAGTGACTAAATCGGCAAATTGATGCTTAAGGATAAAGTGGCGCACTTGTTCTTTATCTTCGCTCAATGCCAGCAGTTCAGCGCTGCCACTCAATTCGGCCCAAGCTTTGACTAATCCAGGGTATAACTGAGTCAGTTCTTTCTTATCAACTAAGGCTTGCTTAAGGGTCAAAGATTCTTTTTCGACAACCACTTGCTCATCACCTGAGAGTGACAGTGCAGTTAAAATCTCCTCAACTAAGGCTTCGTTATTACTAAACCACACACCGAGGGCATCACCCGCTTGATAGGTTAACCCTGAGTCGCCAAGGTCAATTTCAACATGGCGCACATCTCTGTCTGATCCACGGCCAGTAATTTTCTGGCTCACAAGCACTTCGGCGCTATAGGGGTTTTGCTTAGTAAATTCACTTTCGCCAATCGCTTTGGCCGTGCCGATGGATACCACACTGGCGGACGAGGTTTCGATCAGCGGCTTAACGGCCTCTAATACATCGGCGTGCCACTGACCCGCGGCAGCTTCATAATCCACATCGCATTCAATCAAAGGTAACAGTGACTTAGCACCCAGTGCTGCTAAGCGGGCATCGAAGTCTTTACCGGTTTGGCAGAAGAACTCATAGCTAGAATCCCCCAACGCGAGCACTGAGTAATGTAGATTGTCTAACTTAGGGGCACGTTTCGATGCTAAAAACTTGTGTAATTCAATCGCATCATCCGGCGCTTCACCTTCACCATGGGTGCTGACCACCAGCAAAAGCACAGCTTCTTGCTTTAATTGGCGAACATTGTATTCGCCCATAGAAGCCAGATTGACCACATAGCCTTGGGATTGTGCCTTCTCGGCAAGCGCCTTAGCCACCCCCCGGCCATTACCCGTTTGGCTGCCATAGAGAATCGTCACAGTTTGAGCCGTTTGCGCCTGCGCAACAGGCGCTAATTGACCCGCATTGGCAGTTGCAGCAAGATAGCCACTAACCCAAGCCAGTTGTACTGCACTTAACTCAGAAGTGAGTTGTTTTAGCTTCTCGACTTGTCCTTGAGACAATGGCGAAGCTAGCGATGAAAGTTCTTTTAACAACATGAGACGGCCCTATGACAGTGTAATGTCCACAAGCTTATCGCGGTTTAAGAAAAGCAAAAAAGAATAAAATTTGATTTTTAATTCCATTTTGGAATATGCAAAGGGCAAAATTTAAGCTACAAAAGTGTGCGCTGGTTAAAAGTTTTTGATACGACCAGTACAGAAACGACTCGCTTGAGAAATATGCGCTTGTGTCAAACCAAAGTCTTGCCACAATGGTATGAGCCTGCTGTACAGTGACCTCTGTTGCTCGCTGAGAAGTTTGTTTTGAAAGCACAAATTTCACACTCAAGATTTAATGCGCTAACTTGCCGCAATCAAATAGACGAGTTAACTCTTGTTGCTGCCTAGCCCTACCTAGGTTTAGCGCAGGGGAAAGTACTCAGGCAGAACGATTATATAAACCACCAGGGAGTAGTCATGCAGATTGGAATACCGAGAGAGAGTCTCGCCGGTGAAACTCGGGTCGCCGCGACCCCTGCCACCGTTGAGCAGCTTAAAAAGCTCGGCTTTGAGGTTGTTATTGAGGCCAACGCGGGTCAACTGTCAAGCTTCGATGATGCGGCCTTTGAAGCTGCGGGCGCGAGTGTAACTAAGGATG
The DNA here is from genome assembly GCF_023159115.1 of Shewanella sp. JNE2. Classification (NCBI taxonomy): domain Bacteria; kingdom Pseudomonadati; phylum Pseudomonadota; class Gammaproteobacteria; order Alteromonadales; family Shewanellaceae; genus Shewanella; species Shewanella sp. JNE2. Next base: position 3,653,718 of record NZ_CP096169.1, read on the forward strand.
TCTGGCAAGCGGATCTCATTTTTAAGGTCAATGCACCAAGCGATGTTGAAATTGAACAAATTAAAGATGGTGCGACGTTAATCAGTTTTATTTGGCCCGCTCAAAATCCTGAGTTGGTTGAGAAGCTATCTAAACGTAACATCAATGTCATGGCAATGGACATGGTGCCAAGGATTTCCCGCGCCCAGTCACTGGATGCCCTCTCCTCGATGGCAAATATCGGTGGCTATCGCGCCGTTGTTGAGGCCGCGCATCAATTTGGCCGTTTCTTTACTGGTCAAATTACTGCTGCTGGTAAAGTGCCTCCCGCCAAAGTATTAGTGATTGGTGCTGGTGTAGCTGGCCTTGCCGCCATTGGTACAGCGGGCTCACTGGGGGCTATAGTGCGCGCCTTCGATACCCGCTTAGAAGTGGCCGAGCAAATCGAATCTATGGGCGGCCAGTTCCTTAAACTCGACTTCACTAACGAAGATGGTAGCTCATCGGACGGTTACGCTAAAACCATGTCGGACGAATTTATCGCCGCAGAAATGGCACTGTTTGCCGAGCAAGCCAAAGAAGTCGATATCATCATCACTACTGCGCTGATCCCTGGCCGTCCTGCACCTAAGCTCATCACTAAAGCCATGGTCGATAGCATGAAGAGCGGCTCTGTGATCGTCGATTTAGCCGCGGCGACGGGCGGTAACTGTGAATACACCCAATCTGGCGAGCTATTTATTACCGCTAACGGTGTAAAAGTCATTGGTTATACTGACCTTCCCGGTCGTCTACCAGCGCAATCATCACAACTTTACGGCACTAACCTAGTCAACTTGATGAAGTTAATGTGCAAAGAAAAGGATGGCACAGCCAGCATCAACTTCGATGATGTAGTCATGCGCAATATGACGGTGATAAAAGAAGGTGAAGTGACCTTCCCACCACCGCCGATTTCAGTCTCTGCAGCGCCAGCTAAACCTGTCGCAAAAATCGAACCTAAGAGCACAACGCCAAAAGCTCCCTCAAAACTGAAATATGTGCTCGCCGCCTTAGGTGCGCTAGGATTCGCCGCTGTGGCATCGGTTGCACCGCCAGAGTTCCTCTCTCACTTCACCGTTTTTGTGTTGTCCTGCGTGGTTGGCTATTACGTAGTGTGGAACGTATCCCACTCTCTGCATACGCCTTTAATGTCAGTGACTAATGCGATTTCAGGCATTATCGTGGTCGGCGCCCTACTGCAAATCGGTCAGGGTTCAACTTTGGTCACTGTACTGGCATTTATCGCCGTGCTGATCGCCAGTATTAACATCTTCGGTGGCTTTACTGTCACTCAGCGTATGCTGAAGATGTTCCGTAAGGGTTAAGGGGGTATAACGTGTCTCAAGGACTGGTAACAGCAGCTTATATCGTTGCCGCCATTCTCTTCATCTTCAGTCTCGCAGGACTGTCGAAGCAAGAAACGGCAAAAAATGGCAACTTATTCGGTATATTAGGTATGGCAATCGCCCTATTGGCGACCATTTTCAATCCTGATACTAATGGTATCGCATGGATCTTAACTGCCATGGTAATCGGCGGTGCCATTGGTATCCGTCTAGCATTAAAAGTTGAAATGACTGAAATGCCAGAGTTGGTGGCCGTACTTCACAGTTTTGTGGGCATGGCCGCGGTATTAGTGGGTTTTAATAGTTTTATCGACTTACATCCACAGGACGTTTCACAGGTCGTGGTTGCCGTAGGTGGTGATATTAATACCACGCTAGCGGCAGTGCAGGATGCCCTTACTAAAGCAGCCGACACCGCCAGCAAAGCGCATCTCACAGGCGCTATGCTTAATATTCACTTGGTCGAAGTCTTCCTCGGGATCTTTATCGGTGCGGTCACCTTTACAGGTTCTATCGTGGCCTTTTGTAAGTTGCGCGGACTGATTTCTTCTAAACCGTTAATGCTGCCACATCGCCACAAACTCAACTTAGTCGCCGTGCTAGTGTCTTTCGCACTCATGGTGTACTTCGTTCAGACAGGCGGCACTATGCCTGCACTGCTACTGATGAGTCTAATTGCCTTCGCCTTTGGCTGGCATTTAGTGGCATCGATTGGCGGCGCGGATATGCCAGTGGTTGTGTCTATGCTGAACTCCTACTCTGGTTGGGCAGCGGCAGCGGCGGGCTTTATGCTATCGAACGACCTCTTAATCGTAGTCGGCGCCTTAGTGGGTTCATCGGGTGCTATTCTGTCTTACATTATGTGTAAGGCGATGAATCGCTCGTTCATTTCTGTTATCGCGGGCGGCTTTGGCACTGATGGTGTAGCCTCATCTGGTGATGAAGAAATGGGCGAATACCGCGAAACCAACGCCGAAGATGTGGCGGAAATGCTGAAAAATGCAACCTCGGTCATCATCACTCCAGGTTACGGAATGGCAGTGGCACAGGCACAATATCCTGTTGCGGAAATCACTCAAAAACTACGTGATCGCGGCGTGAAAGTGCGTTTTGGTATCCATCCTGTGGCTGGCCGTTTACCCGGTCATATGAACGTACTGCTCGCGGAAGCGAAAGTCCCCTACGATATCGTGCTCGAAATGGACGAAATCAACGAAGACTTTAAAGACACAGATGTCGTGCTCGTTATCGGCGCAAACGATACGGTTAACCCCGCAGCGATGGAAGATCCTGGTAGTCCCATCGCAGGTATGCCAGTACTCGAAGTGTGGAAAGCGCAAAATGTGATTGGCTTTAAGCGTTCGATGAACACAGGTTATGCCGGCGTGCAAAACCCACTGTTCTTCAAAGAAAATACCCAAATGCTATTTGGAGATGCTAAAGCCAGTGTTGAGGCGATTCTAAAAGCCCTTTAACAAGTGTTTTTCAATCCAGTAAGGGGAGCTATATCGCTCCCCTTATTTTTTAATCTCAAGCGTAAAAAAGGAGCCATTCGGCCCCTGTTTTACACCAATCAGATGATTTATGCCGCTTTAGCGATATCAAAGTTTGATAACAACATCATAGCAGTACGGCCCAATAAATGATTGATTGTACGATCGCCCGCTAAGCCTAGCTCTGAAATCGCTTGCTGACGAGCTGAACTCACCGCTCTAAAGAGGGTAATTTCATTATTTGCACCACTACAAAGACTAAAAAACAGTCTCAATACCGCACGATAATGTTCTTCCTGCATTGCCTGCATCCATGATGTTTCCAATGCCTCTTGGCTAGAAAAATCCAGAGCCGCAACAAATAGATTGCCAATACGACTATCTAAACGAACCAGAAAATCGCTTTTGCGCGGAAAATGATGACTAATGCCTGTACGGCTAATACCCGTAGCTTCAGATAACGTAGTATAAGACATTGTCTCAAAGCCAATAGTCAAAATCTGCTTTAACGCTTCATCCATAATTTGATTAATGGTTTGCTCAGTTTGTACCCGCGAGCGTTTAGCCATAGTAAAGTCCCCTTCTTCTTTTTCTGGGCGCAGAGCTTACCAAAGCATCTCAGGGATTACTGCTATCTAAAGGGCTAAAACGAGTGTATTTCACTTTTGTTCAGCTAGGGTTCAGTTTTAAACAGGGGGTTTGGCCTGTTTTATTTACATATTCACAACATTGAATTTTGTACCAACCAGTCATGGGCTTTTTCTTCTCCCATAAGCAAAATGAAGGTAGGTTTTAAGTAAAGGCCAAGTTCGGATTTACGCCAAAACAGGTATTCAGGAAGGGATTGCAGAACGCTTCCCCCAAATGTTCGTTGGATTAAACTCGAAAACTCATTCAACGTTCGAGATTCTAATTGGTCAATTTTAGGATAAAAGTCTGCCAAAAAATCTCGATAACGAGCATATTGTCCAACCTGTGCCGGGCTGTATTTATTTAACACTTGTATCATCATTGGCGCACTCCAATGGGACATATTATGCGCATTTGTTAATGCAGCAAGATTACGCCTATGGTATTGCTGCCATGCAAGGGCAAAGTTATTATTTTCCCTCGCTATGCGCCAAATTAAATAAATATCAGCTAAGGATTCATGCTGATAAGTACTTAAATCATCTGGTAATATGCTTCCTTGCAGAGCAATGTTCTCAAGGTGCCCTAACTCGTGCCATAGCGTTAGCAGCGACTGTTCTCTCAGATCTAACTGGTAGGTCACACCGTCAATATTGACCACTTCTATTTGGGGTGTTTCTTGCTTGTTTACGAGGATTAATCCAGAGAAATGACTATCATCAACAGGTATCACCATAGCACTTCTAAAACCGATATCACGCTTGAATTGCTCAAGCGTATCGGGTAACTGTGTTCGCACAGATGCGGGAAGTGTATCGAGACATTTGTTTAACACCGACAAAGGACAAATTAAAGCCTGCTTATCCGCGATAGGCACCCAAGACAGGCTTGAAACCAATGTCAGAACAATTAAACTCACTGATTAGCCATAATATTTTGGATAATGGCCGTTGTTGAAATACCATCTTCAAACCCAAGTACTTGTACTTGACCACCAGCGGCAATCACTTCAGCGCCACCCGCAATATCTTCAATTTTATAATCGCCACCTTTGACCAAGAGATCCGGCAGCAATCTGGCGATGATCCGCTGCGGCGTATCTTCACTAAAAGGCACCACCCAATCGACAGAAGCTAAGCCTGCGAGCACTGCCATACGACGATCAACCTGATTAACTGGACGGCCTTCACCCTTGAGGCGTTTAACCGAGGCATCATCGTTTACTGCGACAATTAAACGATCACCCAAGGCTTTAGCCTGCTTTAAGTAGCTCACGTGACCCGCATGCAAAATATCGAAACAACCATTGGTCATCACCACACGTTCACCGCGCAGTTTGGCTTGCTCTAAGGCGTAGGCAAGCTGATCTTCACTCACCACACCAAAACCCGATTCTCCATGGTGCAAAGCTAAGGCTTCGATAAGCTCGATACGACTCACGGTTGAAGTGCCAAGTTTTCCGACCACCACACCCGCAGCCGTATTTGCAATAGCACAAGCTTGGGGTAAATCGGCCCCTGCGGCTAATGAGGTTGCTAAGGCCGAAATCACAGTGTCGCCAGCCCCCGTCACATCATAGACTTCGCGGGCAACGGTTGGGATGTGTAATTCAGGCGCATTAGCAGTCACTAAGGTCATGCCCTTTTCAGAGCGGGTCACTAAAATGGCATCGAAATGATGTTCTTTGAGTAAACCACGGGCTTTTTCTAGTAGATCGGCTTCAGAGGTCACCGTACCCACAACAGCTTCAAACTCGCTCATATTTGGGGTAATTAGTGACGCGCCATGATAACGACCAAAGTCACTGCCCTTAGGATCGACTAATACCATCACACCTTTAGAACGCGCTAAGGCAATAAAATCTCGCGGCTGATCGATAGCGCCCTTGGCATAGTCGGACAACACCACCACATCGACAGAGTCGAGTAAGGCTTCGGATTGCTTAAGTAAACGCACGCTGTCAGCCTTGTCGAAGGCTTCTTCGAAATCGAGGCGAATAAGCTGCTGATTACGTGATAATACCCGCAACTTAGTGATAGTTGGTTTATCCGCAATACTTAACCATTGGGGTTCAACCCCTAAGGTTTGCACACCGAGTGTTAAGGCTACGGCGGTATCATCTTGGCCAACGAGCCCTGCAAGCTGGACTTGGCCACCTAAGGTTGCGATATTGAGGGCCACGTTAGCCGCGCCACCCGGTCTGTCTTCAACCTGATTAATCTTCACTACAGGTACGGGAGCCTCAGGGGAGATACGTCCCGTAGGGCCAACCCAATAACGGTCTAACATCACATCGCCGACGACTAACACTCTGGCTTTTTCAAATGCTGGCAGAGAAACCTTCATAGCGCTCTTATCTTCATGCAGAAATTTAACCGTGATTGTACCTAATTTTCAGTAAAAATTGAGTTAGAATAAGCAGTAATTTTCAAAACGAGTGAGTATTTTTGTGGTCGAGAAAGCCGAATTTTCATCTTCTTTATATCATCCCAAGCATTGGCCCATGTGGTTTGGCGTATTTTTGATGCGTTTAACTCAGTTTCTACCACTGTCTTGGCAGATGAAACTGGGTAAGGGGTTAGGTCGCTTAGTGATGAAATTTGCCGCTGGCCGCACCCATACCGCACGCCGCAATTTAACCCTTTGCTTCCCAGATATGTCTGAAACTGAAAGGGAAAATCTGCTCAAACGTAACTTTGAAGAAACGGGTAAAGCCATTTTTGATACGATTAATGCGTGGTGGTGGTCCGATGAAAAAGTGCAACAACACATGAGTATTAAAGGCAAAGAATATGTACAAGACACACTCGATGCTGGCCACGGAGTCATCCTTTTTGCCGTGCATTGTTTACCGCTAGAAATGGGGGCACGTATCTTCGGCCAATTTCAACCCGGTGTTGGCGTTTATCGCCCACACAATAACCCAGTCATGGAATATCTGCAGGTCGAGGGGCGTTTACGTTCCAACAAAGGTTTGGTCTCTAAACGGGATTTACGCCAAATGGTGCGCTGCCTACGTAATCCCGATGTAATTTGGTACACTGCCGATCAGGACTTTGGCCGTTCAAGTGCCGTATTTATTCCCTTTTATGCCATGCCTGATACGGCAACGATTACGGGCGCGACGACCTTAGCCAAACTCGGTAAAGCTAAAGTGCTACCCTTTTTTGTAGAGCGTACTGAAGGTGATGAAGGTTATCGAATTGAAATCATGCCACCGCTGGATAATTTCCCCGGCGAAGATGAATTAGCCGATGCCATTCGCGGTAACAAGATTATCGAGTCCATCATAGATAAAAACCGCGCCCAATATATGTGGTTGCATCGCCGCTTTAAGACTCGTCCTGATCCCACTGATAAATCTGTATATCAGTAACCTAACACACTTTTTAACACAAAAATGCCAGCAATTAAGCTGGCATTTTTTATAGGCCCTAGAATGCTAGGTTTCTGGCGGTAAGCGAATCCCAATATTCGTCACTTTGCCTTCATGCAATCCTGCAACAACCCAGTGTAAAGATTGCCATTGGAAATGATCCCCTATAACCGGATGTGCACCAAGCTCAGATGCCACAAGATCAGCCACTGTCATCTCACTCGCCTCCTCATCTAAGTCCAAACCATAGATAGGGGCCAGATCAGCTAACTTGACATCAGTCTCAATAAAGAAATCACCGAAGAAACGTGGAACTTCCTTAGTTTCAGGTGCTTGGCTAAAAAGATGACTTAATGCATCTAAACTTCGCTCCTGACCGAGAACACAGAGTATATCTCCCGCCTCTAAGCAAGTACTACCAGAGGGATGCAATAGTTTGTCTCCCCTAAAAACAGCCGCAATACGCGTACCATCAGGCATCGATAACCGTTTTAAGGGCTCACCAACACACCATTTATTTTCGCTCAAACAGTAAACAAAGACCTCCCATTCACTACTCGGATAAATTTCAACACCCGAGCGTGAAATGGGGAGCGGCTTTGGGGGCAGTTCCACCTTTGCCAAGCGCGCTGCCGTAGTTAACGAAGCTCCTTGGATCAGCAGCGAGACTAGCACGACGAAGAAAGCTAAGTTGAAATATAACTGAGCCCCTGGCAGGCCCGCCATCATAGGAAATACTGCTAAGATGATCGGTACAGCGCCGCGTAACCCCACCCAAGAAATAAACCAACGATCCCGGCTACTAAAGCTTTTAAAGGGCAATAAGCTCAGCCACACAGCCAGAGGACGGGCGAATAAGATCATCCCAAATGCCAAGGCAAAACCAGGCAGCAAAATATCAAATAAATCAGAAGGGGTAAGTAGCAAGCCTAAGACAAGGAACATACCGATTTGGCTGACCCAAGTCATACCATCGAGTACGTTTAAAATAGAATGACGACCACGAGTGGGTTTATTACCGAGGAATAATCCGACTAAGTAAATGGATAAAATGCCACTTCCACCCAACTTGTTAGATACAGCATAAATAATCAGTCCGCCACTTAAGACTAAAATTGAGTAAAGCCCCTCTGCAAGCTTACTTAAATTAACCAGTTTCCATAGCAGCCAACCACCGCCTAAACCTAAACAAATTCCCAAACCAAACTGTTTAATAAAGCTTACCAGCATAAAACTAACCGAAAGCTCAGTATCAACATTAGCCAAAATAGCAATTAATGTGACGGTTAAAAATACCGCCATAGGATCGTTACTACCGGACTCAATTTCCAAGGTTGCCCCAACCCGCTCATTAAGACTTCGTCCTTTAAGTAAGGAAAATACCGCAGCCGCATCAGTCGAGCCCACAATAGCCCCAACCAGTAACCCCTGCAGCCAATGCAAATCAAACAACCATGCGGCCATCAAGCCAGTAATACTGGTGGTAATCGCAACGCCAAAAGTCGCCAAGGATAATGCAGGCCATAGCGCCACCCTAAAACTGGCTACGCGCGTGCGCATACCGCCGTCGAGCAAAATAATCGCTAAGGCTAAGTTACTGACTAAATAAGCTGTGGAGTAATCATCAAATTGGATACCACCAAGACCATCTTCACCAGCCAAAATACCTACAGCAAGGAAAATCAATAAAATTGGAATGCCTAAACGGGAAGACATTGGACTAAGCAAAACACTCACTGCTGCAAGCAAGGCACCGATCAGAAAAAAACTATTGATGGAATCTGCATCCACACATGCCTCCTTAAATACAGGTTGTTTAGTTAAACGATAGACAAATCACCGAGGTTAAAAATGACTCAACTTACGATTTTTATGATTTTATATTAGCACAAAAATAGCGAATTATTGGAGCGTTAAATATTAAATTTCAATCATCTACAGACAAATAGCTTCAACAGTAACTTTGTATTAGCTTTGATGTAAAAACCAGTAAAAAATTCTAATTTCACGATAACACCAACAACCCAATAAATTGCAATTAAAATAGCTAAATATCAATACATTAAGAAAATAACCATTCAATTAAAACCTACCTAATTGACGTTAAAACCAAGCAATAACGCAATAGAAACCCCGATATACTATGAAAATTAGCACAAACAATAAAAATACCAATAAAAATAGTAAGTTCTAGGATAAGAAGCCTAAATACGATTGTTTTAAAGACACAACTCAATAAATAGTGTCATAAAAACAATAATTGTCATTATGACACTTTAAAAACGTATCAAAAAGACACTCATTCAATAAATATTCATTTAATTTCAATAGGATAAATATTGGCACATTTCCAGCTATAGATAACACAAAGGTATCAAAATGACGTTGTATTAAGGGGATTTATGAGCAAACAAAAACTCACAGTAATTGCACTATTATTAGTGTTAATTGCTTCATTTACGGTACTGCTTAGTATTGGCAGTGAAATTTATCGAGAAAAACCACCCATACCAACAGCCTTTACCGATGCCAGTGGACACACAGTGTTTAGTGGACAAGATATAGAACAAGGCCAATTAGTATGGCGATCTATGGGAGGTCATCAACTGGGTTCCATTTGGGGACATGGTTCTTATGTTGCCCCTGATTGGACTGCCGACTGGTTACACAAAGAAGCGGAGGCTTGGCTCAACATACGCGCAATGGAACAATATCAACAACCCTTTGAACAACTGACTAATCCTGCAAAGGCTGGTTTAGAACAAGCACTAAGGGATGATTTGCGTCGTAATACTGTAGAACAACATGCTGATGGCACGAGTATTATCAGATTATCTACAACACGAGTTGAAGCCATTAATAAGGTCAGCCAGCACTACCTCTCATTGTTTGGTAGCGATCCTGAGCTAAAAAACTTACGCGAGCAATATGCAATGAAAGAAGGCACTGTGCCCGATCTTGCCCGCCGTGAGCAACTCAATGCTTTTCTCTTCTGGGGGGCGTGGGCCGCAATCACTGAACGTCCAGATGCTTCATATACTTATACAAATAACTGGCCCTTCGATCCGCAGCTAGGCAATACCCCAACCTCGGATAATATTGTTTGGTCAATCCTCAGTATTGTCACTTTAATCGCAGGAATTGGTGGCTTAATCTGGCATCACGCCAGTGGTAAACACGAAAGCCTACCTAAACCTGCCGAGCAAGATCCACTATTCTTGGCTAAACCAACCGCCTCACAAAAAGCGGTTGGTAAATACTTTATTACCGCTATTGGCCTCTTTCTACTACAAATTTTACTCGGTGGTATTACCGCCCACTATGCGGTGGAAGGCCAAGAATTCTACGGTTTCCCCCTTGCAGAAATCCTCCCCTATTCAGTCACTCGTACTTGGCATACTCAATTAGCAGTATTCTGGATTGCCACTGCTTGGCTAGGCACAGGATTATATATTGCCCCAGCATTATCAGGTCATGAGCCAAAATTTCAACGCCTTGGTGTTAACGTGCTATGGGTCGCCTTAGTCATAATTGTAGTTGGTTCAATGGCTGGTGAGTGGATGGGAGTACAGCAGTACTTTGATCTTGATATGAATTTCCTTTTCGGCCATCAAGGTTATGAATACATAGATTTAGGCCGCGTATGGCAAATACTGTTGTTAATTGGACTATTAATTTGGTTAGCCCTAGTCACTGCGGCAATGAAACCTGCGCTCAAAGTCCAAAGTGAAATGCGACCCGTTATATGGGTACTTTACGCCTCCTGCGTCGCTATTGGATTATTCTATGGCGCAGGTCTTTTTATGGGGAAACACTCTAACCTCGCGATTGCCGAATATTGGCGTTGGTGGGTGGTGCATTTGTGGGTTGAAGGCTTCTTTGAGACCTTCGCCACCGCCGTTATCGCCCTGATGTTAGTGCGTCTTGGTTTAATACGTGGTCGCAGCGCCAACAGCGCCGTACTTTTTACCACTGTGATCTTTTTAACTGGCGGGCTCATTGGCACCTTACACCACCTCTATTTTACCGGAACACCCACATCCGTTATTGCTTGGGGTGCGATTTTCTCCGCATTAGAAGTCGTCCCATTAGCCATTATTGGTTTTGAAGCGATGGAAACGTATCGCCTACGCAAAGCCAGTCACTGGATGCAAAGATATCATTGGGCCATTATGTTCTTTGTCGCTACTGCGTTTTGGAATTTAGTTGGGGCAGGCATACTTGGGTTCCTAATCAACCCACCTATCGCCCTTTATTACATACAAGGCTTAAACACAACGGCAACCCATGCTCATGCGGCATTTATGGGAGTATACGGTATGTTAGGCATGGGCTTGATGCTCTTCTGTCTACGCGGATTAACAGGCAAGATGCAATGGAATGAAAAAATGCTAAAAGGAGCCTTCTGGAGCCTCAATATCGGTCTTGCCGCTATGGTCTTTATGTCACTGCTACCTGTGGGCATTACACAATTCTTTGCCGTCATCGACCATGGATATTGGTATGCTCGCTCGCCTGAGGTTATCCACAGCCCATTAGTCGAACGGCTCGTCTGGATGCGCATGTTTGGGGACGTTATTTTTAGTGTCGGCGGTTTGTTGATGGGAGCATTCCTATTCGATCTGATTAAAAAAGCACTGAATAAAACACCGCAAGTTCAGCATGAATTACTCGAACCCAATCGCTAACGCCCTCTTTTAAACTTGTCCAAGGCATCATTTACGATGCCTTGGACTTATAGTTTAACAGCGGTGAGTCTAGCCATAGTCAGTCTAGCCACCATGCATCAAACTGGATTTTATTGCGTCGGTTACATAATAACTCAACTTACCAGTTCAAAGCAGACTGGCATTGTTTAAACTACCTGTGTCAATATCACAATTATTTATACCCACTGAATACACTGGAGTTTGTATGGCATTAAGTCAAACCGAACTGACCCGTATTGCCCTTGATATCACTTCAGGTTTAGGTCATAGGGATCGTTTCTCACGTTTACTAGATACCGTAAGACAAAATCTCCACTGTAATGCCGCGGCACTGCTCACTTTCCATGGACAATACTTTACGCCACTGGCGATCAATGGCTTAAATGACGATGTGCTTGGTAGACGATTTATCCTCAGTGAACACCCTAGGCTTGAAGCCATCGCAAGGGCGGGGGATATAGTGCGTTTTCCCGCTGATAGTGAATTGCCCGATCCCTACGATGGTTTAATTCCGAATCAAGCTGACCAACTAAAAGTACACGCCTGCATTGGTCTGCCACTCTTTTCCAATGAACGTCTTATCGGGGCTGTCACTATTGATGCGTTTGATCCCCTTCAATTTGATCAATTTAGCAATACCGAGCTACGCAGTTTAAGTGCTATCGCAGCCGCTTCATTAAGCAATGCATTATTGGTAGAAAAACTTGAGCGTTTGGCCCTTAATAGCCACGCCAGCCATACAGAAGAAAATGCCCCAAACTTGAATACGGATGGCGAACTCATTGGTCATTCTCCCATCATACAAAGTCTAAATCGAGAAATCGAAGTCGTTGCCCACAGTGATCTCAATGTATTAATCCTAGGCGAAACAGGTACAGGAAAAGAATTAGTCGCTCAAGCCATACATCAAAAATCAGCAAGAGCGACTAAAGCCTTAGTCTACCTAAATTGTGCCGCCCTCCCCGAGTCGGTCGCAGAAAGTGAACTCTTTGGGCATGTTAAGGGCGCCTTTACTGGTGCAATAAGCCATCGTAGTGGCAAATTCGAAATGGCGGATAAAGGCACTTTATTTTTAGATGAAATAGGTGAGTTACCACTCACACTACAAGCAAAATTACTGCGGGTACTGCAATACGGTGATCTACAAAGAGTAGGAGACGATCGCAGCCTAAAAGTCGATGTGCGGATTATTGCTGCTACCAACAAAGTGCTTAAAACTGAAGTGCTAGAAGGACGCTTTAGAGCCGATCTTTACCATAGATTAAGCGTATTTCCCCTATTAGTGCCCCCACTACGGGAGCGTGGACAAGATATCACACTACTAAGTGGTTTCTTTGCCGAGCGTTACAAGCAAAAGCTTGGGATAAAACAACTCAATTTTAGTCCCACTAGCTTATTACTACTCAACCAATACACTTGGCCTGGTAACGTACGAGAGCTAGAACATGCAATCCATAGGGCAACGGTTCTAGCACGCGTATCAGCCGAAAATGGCTGCTGCACCATTGAGCCACAGCATTTTGACTTACCACTGAAACTCAATCCCCTCGAAACGAGCCAATCAATAGCGACTAGCGATGTGTCCGCACGAGAAACGAGGGAATTTTTAAACTTAACGCTTGCGACTGAGTCATTTCAGAGCGATTACATTAAACGCGTCTTTGCTACGCAAGATAACAATTGGGCCGCCACAGCAAGGATATTGGGCGTCGATCCTGGCAATCTACATCGCTTGGCTAAGCGTCTAAAGTTAAAATAAGTGATAAATACGCTGTACGGATCATATTTCAGTTGAAATAATGTTCAAAATAAGGAAGGATGCGAGCTTCGCGCGCCAGAGCATGTTGCCCGTCAATTTGCCGCGCTATTTTAGGTAGAGAAAGCAGCGTTCAACACGCTTTTTTATTAACAGGAATCGTAGTATCCGCTTATGAGTATGCTTCGCACCACAGCTTTATTATTGACTTTAGCGTTCCCAAGTCTCTCCGCTTTAGCAACGGAATACCCTTTACCGCCGCCTTCAAGTCGGTTAGTTGGCGAAAACCATTATTACACTGTGCCAGAGGGTAAACACACCCTAGAAGATATCGCGGCTCAATTCCAGCTGGGTCTAAGTAACTTGATGGAAGCCAATCCTGGTGTCGATCCATTCTTACCCAAACCTGGCAGCCAGTTATTAATTCCACACCAGTTAATTCTGCCAAACGCCCCGCGTGAAGGCATTGTGATCAACGTTGCGGAAATGCGTTTGTACTACTACCCGAAGGGCAAAAAGACCGTTGAAGTCCTGCCTATTGGTATTGGACAAATTGGCAAAGATACGCCAGAAAACTGGGTGACTAGCGTTCAACGTAAGCGTGCCAATCCTACGTGGACACCAACACCACGTATCCGCAAAGAATACGCGGCAAAAGGCGAAATTCTCCCCGCGGTATGGCCAGCAGGCCCTGATAACCCAATGGGCTTATATGCGCTCTATATTGGCAACTTGTATGCTATCCATGGTACTAACGCCAGCTTTGGTATTGGTTTACGCGTCAGTCAAGGATGCGTGCGCTTACGCCACGAAGATATCGAGCATTTATTTAAAACAGTGCCTGTCGGCACTCGTGTACAATTTGTTAATCAACCGATTAAAGCGACAGAAGAGCCTGATGGAAAACGCTATTTAGCGGTACATCAACCGCTATCGCGTACTATTGCAGAGTTTGAATCAAATGAACCTGTTGCTATCTCCTTACCCAAGGATATCGTTAAGTTTATCGCGAAGGCGGATACCGATTCTTCTGTGATTAAAAAACTGCTTGATGAACGTACTGGCGTGCCCACCGTTATCAATCAGTAATACTGCACAGCTAAAAAAATACCCGCTTATTCGCGGGTATTTTTTTATCTATAAATAGGTTTTTCAATCACATAATGGTGCACAAAGTGCTAAAAAGTGCGTCATCGCCGCACTATTGGCCAGGATCCGTTGATCAAAATTTTGCAGTGCAGGGGTTTCGGTACAAGCCCCGACTCTTGCACCACTGCGGACCAAGCAAGCCTCAAATGAAGTATCGAAGTGGTTGAAGATCAAACCATCCTTTACAGGACAACCGTCTATCTCACCATCGGGTGCAATAGGGAAATATCCCCCTAAAGTGTCGCGTAAATCGAGGCTAAAACGCCCAGGTACTTGGCTTGGTTCAAACGAATACACATAGGCTTCATGGCTTAACACATCTTCATGGCAAGTTAAAATCCCTTCTCGGCTCGCAGCAATCAGTAACTGTGCATGTTCGAGTAATAATTTACCTTCTATTGATGTGGTTTCATTCGCCTTTGGTTTACCATTTTCAAACACAAATCCACGGTTAGGGTTTTCACCGAATTTGTTGAATCTATGGCCGCGATTAAATCCTGTTGGATTAACGAGGGGCAGTAAACTTAGGTTAACGCGCTCAAATAACTCGGAGGAAGCCTCACTTAAGAAGTGCAATAACCCCCATGGCCCAGCGGATTCTTCACCGTGAAAACCAGCACTGATTAATAAAGACGGTAAGCTCGATTTAGCGGCAGGAGATTGATACAAGCTAACCTTATATTTACCTACTTCACCCAATACCTTCTCAACCATGCCCAAACGGGACATTTCTTGCTCAAGCAGTAGATAAAAATTATCAATATCAGTGCTTTCACAGTTAAAAATATCGCTTTTCCACTGAAAGGATTCGAACGGAGATCTGCTTACCATATCTTGTACTTATGCCAGAAAAAGAACTGTGCCATCATAGCAGTTCTTTTAGAAAACTGAATGATATTCAACTGAATTCGATGAAATCCGACGAGTCTCTGACTTTACCCTACGCCTTACCAATACTCACAAAGTAAAGTGCGACATTTTTAACCAGAGCAGGCAGAATAATCCCCCGACTTAGCAGCTAAGCTGCCTGCGTGGCGACGACTTGGAGTGGCGGCTTGAAAAGGTGAGAGTAAACTAGATTGTGAATATGGCTAATACTATGCTTTTAAATCAAAAAATCACTAAAAATACCAACATATCTCCACTGGCCATTTACCAAGCTCAAGTTGGTGTAAATTTGGTTGTAGATCCTGCCCAACAACAGGCCGTTTTTGCCCTAGAAGATTTATTCCATCAATTGACTTCACCCACTAAAAATAGACGCCAGCAACAGCACTCGCAGATTAAAGGTCTGTACTTGTGGGGTGATGTCGGTCGGGGCAAAACATTTTTGATGGATTTATTTTTCGACTGTTTACCAACAGAGGGAAAGTTAAGACTGCATTTTCACCGATTTATGGCGATGATCCACCAAGCATTACGCGAACATTCGGGTAAACGAGATCCCTTAACTGTGATTGCCAAAAATCTAGCGAAAGAGTGCAAGGTGCTCTGTTTTGATGAGTTTTTTGTTTCAGATATTGGCGATGCCATGATACTCGCAGGGCTGTTTGAGTGCCTATTCAAACAAGGTGTGGTCTTGGTCGCCACATCAAATATCCCCATAGAGCGCTTATATGAAAACGGCTTAGCCAGACACAGATTTTTGCCCTGTATCCAACTGTTGCAAACACATACGCAAATGCTGCACCTTGCAGGCAATCAAGACCATAGGGTACATACTGATTCGATAGCTGATATCAGCGCCTCAACGTCCCTAAATATAGGTCTTAGTGGAACGCTTAATTTCGAGCAGATATTTGACAATATTGTGAATAAATTAACCCCAAATGCTCCCTACTTAAGCAATACCAGCCTTACCATCTGCAACCGTGAAATCCCAGTTATCCGCGCTACATTAGCCCACACAGACAACTTAATTGCTTGGTTCGACTTTCATGCTCTCTGTGACGGCCCAAGATCCCAGCTCGATTACATCGAAATCGCAAGTCGATTTAAAATCGTAATGGTAAGCGGTGTCCCTAAACTAGGCGGTGAAGTCAAAGGTTGGATCCGCGCCCGCGGTACCGAGGATGGCACAGGAGAAAACCAAGCCGCCGCGACAGGCGAGCGTAAACTCTCCTATGCCGTCAACGACGACCCAGCACGGCGCTTTATCAGTTTAATTGATGAACTGTACGATCAACACGTCCGTTTATATCTGAGTTGCAATATACCACTTAATGAACTCTACCAAGGTGGCGCGCTCAGTTTCGAATTTCGCAGAACCTACAGTCGATTAATCGAAATGAGCCGCAGCACTTAAGGTTCAAAGTAAAAATATATCTATAACCTATAGCTCAAAATATAAACGATAACCGACACCAGGTTCAGTCCGCATATACTGAGGCTCACTCGGGGAATCGCCTAATTTTTGCCTTAAGTGACTGACCACAATTCGTAGATAATGTGTGTCTTCTGTGTGGGCTGGCCCCCAAATTTCCTTTAGTAGCTGAGTCTGAGTAACAACGCAGTTAGGTGACGACGCCAATTTAGACAATACCGCGTATTCCTTGGGTGTGAGTTCGATAACTTGGTTATCAACTTTCACTAACCTACGACTTAAATCAATCTGCAACTTACCATCATCTAATATGGGTAATTTTTCAGGTTTGATATGGTCCCTTAAAATTGCCCGCACCCTTGCCAGTAACTCTTCCACACTAAAGGGTTTAGTTACATAATCCTGCGCGCCTGCATCTAATGCTGCGACTTTTTCCTTATCTTGATTGCGAACCGACAATACAATCACAGCAACATCGGACCATCCCCGTAACTCCTGTAGCACTTGATGGCCTTCCATATCCGGCAAGCCTAAATCCAAAATCACTAATTCAGGTTGCTGGCGAGCGACAGCTGAGAGTCCTTGCTGACCATTTTCTGCCTCAGTAACATCATAACCTTCACTGGCGAGTGCAATCCGCAACATGCGGCGTATTTGGGTCTCATCATCGATAACCACGATTTTTATTGCCACGTCTCTAGTCCATTCTGTGGTTTAGTAAGGATATTTTGACTAAAAATAATTAGCCAGGAACAGGGTAGTCTAACGGCAATTCAACTTCAAAACGAGTGCCTTGCCCCTGTAGGCAATCGGTAACGCGAACACTCCCCCCGTGTGCAGCTATCATGCCTTTACAAATAGCCAGCCCCATACCTGTGTTCTGTTTTTTCTGATCGCCATCGGCAACCACATAAAACATATCGAAAATTTGATCCCTATGGCTGACGGGGATCCCCGGCCCTCTGTCTTCAATGGCAATACAGCAACGGTGATTGGAAATGGTTAATTCAATACAAATAGGCTCTTCTGGTGGTGAAAATCGAACGGCATTCTCTAGAATGTTAAATAATCCTTGTTCGATCAGCGCCGCATGCACAAAGAGGAGTGGGGGTTCTTTTTCTCTGTGATATTCAACGATTGCGTTAGGGAAATAGCGTTTAAGCCTACCAAGTACGCTGCCAATAATGTCATCTGCCGAAACCCAATCACGCTCTATGCTCAAAGTGCCATGACCTAGGCGTGTCATGTCGAGTAAATTTTGGATATAGCTGCTGAGATGGTCACCTCGGTCTCGGCATCGCAATGTGCCATGATTTAGGTGCACAAAATCTGACTCGAGGTGACCGATATGAACTATAAACTTATCAGCATTGATTTGGCAAAAACAGTCTTCCAAGTGGCAGCATTTAACCCAGATAACACGATTGCTTTTAACCGTAAAATCAATCGCCCAGCATTGCTTGATACGCTCAGGCAATGCGAGCCGACATTAGTGGTGATGGAAGCTTGTTACAGTGCTAATTACTGGGGACGGGCTATCGAAAAGCTCGGCCATACCGTCAAGCTTATCCCCGCCAGAATGGTGAAAGCTATGCTGGTTGGTAATAAAAATGACGCCAATGATGCGGTTGCTATCGGAGAAACGGCTAGTCGCCCTAAAGTGAGTCTACTTCGTCCAAAAACGGTCGAGCAGCAGGATATTCAATCTTTACTGCGCATTCGTGAACGCTTGGTGGAGAATCGCACGGCTAACTGCAATCAACTGCGTGGTTTCCTTGCGGAATACGGCCTGATTGTCGCAAAGACCCGCCGCCAGTTGATGTTAGCCATTCCGCTCATTCTTGAAGATGCTGACAACGAATTATCCACGGTTGCCAGAGGGTTTATTCAACGACTCTATGAGTTTCAGTTGTATTTAAATGAACAAATCGACCAAGTTGCACAGGACATATTAGCCCTTGCCCAAGCCATGCCACAGTATCCATTATTGCTAACCATCCCCGGTGTCGGCCCTATGGTCGCATCCACATTATTAGCCAGTATTAATGAAGTGAATGATTTTAAAAATGGCCGGCAATTGGCGGCATGGCTAGGACTAACCCCTTCACAATACAGTAGTGGCACGACCAATCGGCTCGGCAAGATAACCAAGCGCGGAAATCAAACGCTTCGGCGGTTACTTATCCATGGTGCAAGAACCGTGATGAACTGGTGCGATAAGAAAGACGACTCACTTAGTCAATGGCTCCAACGGCTTAAACAACGCCAACACGTCTGCAAAGTGACGGTTGCCTTAGCAAATAAGATGGCGCGGATGGTGTTTGTGGTGATGAGCCGCGGACAAGTATTTGATATGAATAAGGCATGTAAAGTGGCGGCATAATACAGCGTTTTTTGCGTAAATAGACTCAAAATGTAAATAGATAAATGTCCATCAAAGCACAACAGCGGTAATGGTATTAATGAGTTAAACGGTTTGTCTTACCCAAAACCTGACCGGGACAGTGGCCTTCGAGGCCATATGGCTGCCAAGGAGGGTAAGACGTCAATTTGGATCTCATTAGGGCGCAACAGACGCCGGATATATGTCGCAAGACCGCGAACCATTAACGACTGATACCCCGTTGTGAAAGGTGATTTATCGATTAGCACAAATTAGTTTGAATAAAGTAGGACATTGACCTTGCTAACCCCAAGGTGACCATATATGTCCAAGCGACGGCTTTCTTGCAAAATAGTATCGAGTAGCTCGTTTCGGTCGGCCTCTAGCAATTGCTTATTCAATAGTTTTAAGCTCTCCGCCGCCCCCATCATAGCTGAGAGTGGTGATTTTAGATCGTGAGATACTGATGATAATAATGCCGAACGTAACTGCTCAATTTCTGTTTTCACCCGTGCCGATTCAAGATCTGACACTAACTGAATACGCCGCCAAGTATTAGCGCCTTGCTGTAACATGGCAAGAATAAGCTCTCTATCAAACGGACTGAGTTCGTTGACTGTGGGTTGCCAATCTAAAATCGCCGCGCCAATCGTCGTACCTTCAAGTTCAATGGGGAACACACTGACACCCGATGCACTCAAGGTATCGCTCAAACGCCCCGCAGCTTGCCCATGGCGCAGGGTCCAATCGATTGCCGCCAAATCGAGGTCGTTAAATGGCGTATTCAGCAGCGGTAAATAGGATCGCTGACCGTCTTTACGCTGCAAAACAATATAACAATCGGCATTCACTGAACCTGTAATCTTGCGTCCTATCGTTTGCCAAAGGGCTTTTTCATCATCGGCGACCGATAATTCTTGGGCGACATCCTTTAACGTTTCTGCATAACGATTTGACTCGCGCAGTAAAATAAACTGGTTCCTGATCCGAGAAGCGGCCGGGCCGCTGATAAGCCCGATAAAAACCAAAAAGATTAAGGTGGCAATGTCATCCTGGCTATTCACATTCATAGTGAATTTAGGCTCAGTGAGAAAGAAATTAAAACTAAAAAATGACCATACCGCCGTCGCCATCGCAGGCCGAGCGCCATAGGTTAAGCCAATGCTGACAATCAAGAAAACATATAACAACACCAGATTGCCATTACTGAGCCAAGTATCTAAAAATGCCACCAGCGGGAAAATAACCACCACACCAATCAGCCCAAGAATATGGCCTCGAAGATCACCAAAACTGACTTTAGGCTTGATAGGGTCTCGTACTTGTACTTGACTGTCGGGGGCGTGATATACGCTGACTTCAACGGGTAAACCAGATTCAATCAAGCGTTGGTAGAGCCTTTTACGCCACCAAGGATAGGTGCGTTTCACACCCGCGCCGACTAACACTGTATTAATTCGATGTAGGGCTATGTAGGGTAAAATGGCCTGATAACTGCTCGTGCCACGTAATACTTCGGTCTGCGCACCGAGTTCTTTGGCTAAGGCAAAGGCCTCATTTAGTCTTTTTCGCTGATAAAGGCCCAGCGCTTTACCGGTATCGACCCAAAGCACTAACCAAGGAATTTGCCGCCGCTCAGCAATCTGCCGACCTATGCGGATCAAATATTGATGATCACTGCTGTTACTGACTAAAACCAACAATCTGTCTTTGAGAACAAAATCTGTTCCCTGTGCTTTGGCATCGAGTTCACAAATCAGTTTTGCATCGACTCTCTCTATGACTTTTTTCATTGCCAATTCGCGCAGAGCCGTCAAATTCGAGACCGAAAAAAAAGCATCTAAGGCTGAGCGAGCATACTCCGGCAGATAAACTTTGCCTTGCTGTAAGCGTTCGATAAGTGTTGATGGCGGTAAATCGACAAATATAATTTCATGGGCTTCATCAAGGAAGCGATCAGGTACGGTTTCCCGTACCCGCACTTGAGTAATTTGCAAAACCAGATCATTCAAACTGACCAAATGTTGAATGTTAACTGTGGTATAGACATCGATACCCGCAGCCAATAATTCTGCAACGTCTTGATAGCGCCGTTTATGGCGACTACCGGGAACATTCGTGTGGGCCAGTTCATCGACGAGGATCAGCTTAGGCCGACGAAGCAGCGCCGCATCTAAGTCAAATTCTGTTAAACGATTATTGTGATAATCAATGGGTTTACGCGCCAATACCTCAAAACCTGCTAGCATGGCCTCGGTATCGGCACGCCCATGGGTTTCCACCAGTCCAACCAGCAAATCGACACCTTGTTGCGCTATTTCCCTTGCCGCACTGAGCATTGCATAGGTCTTGCCCACGCCAGGTGCCGCCCCAAGAAAAACCGTCAGTTTACCTTTATCATTTTGCTGTATCTGACTTAAAAGCGCATTGGCTTGCTGTGTTTGACTGATTGGAACCACGATTAGAAACTCCTTGAAAGACTCACTAGCCAGCGCGCATCACACAGGGACTGGCACTGACTCTGCGATAAATCCGTATCGACATAACCGACACTCAACACATCCTGCTCAGTCATATTGAGGTTCAGCCCCACTCGCCAATCCCAATAGTGGTTATTGTCTGCGACCATAGAGCCTAAGAACTGCGCCATATCTTGCTGGGACGCAAAAAAATTACTCCCAAGATGCAGAGCGAGGCTTACATTAGAGAACAGTTGCGGCTCATAGCTTACGTAGACATACTGAAAATCGTCCACATTCTCGCCGAAATAATCAGGAGAATAAACCACCCCTAACTTAGCATCGGCGTAGCTTACCACAGCATAAATTTCGTTATAACTCAGGTCGGTATCGTCCTGCGAGTATTGGTAACGTATCACGCCTAGGTCCGTTGTTAAGCCATTATCCCAATCTTTGGCCCAGCCAGCGGACAAGTCGAGTTCTAAACTTCCATCCCCAAATTCGATGTTACTGCCCCAAAGTGAGCCATACCAGCCAGAATCATGGTTTAAGGTATATCCAGCTTGAACTGCAGGTCCTTCATCGGTTTGAGAAATACCGCGAAACGCATAATCACTGATGAGCATCACACTCCCTTGACTCTACCAAGAGGCATTGCCCCCTTGCGCCTCAGTGTTGGCAAGCGCGCCCATAGAGAGTGAAGATAATGCCATCATCACACTCGCGCAGAGGCGCGAACAACGTGAACAAAGAGCCGACTTAATATGTAACATAAAAATTTATCCTTAAATTCAGTAGAATATTGTTTTATTGAGCGTGTTTAGCAATCTGGTCGAGAGCGAGGTTGAGCTTGAGCACATTGACGCGCGCTTGCCCAAAAATGCCCCACTGCGGTGGTTCGATAAATTGCGCCACTAAGGTCAACACTTGTGGTTCGGCTAACTGTCGAGCCTGAGCCACGCGCGCGACTTGCAGTTTGGCTGCAGCGGGTGAAATATGAGGGTCCAGTCCGCCCCCGATGTGGCGAGTAAATCGACTGGGATATCAGCGGCCTGAACGGATTCCCTAGCTTGGATTTCTTGGCTCGTTGCCATCACACGTTCACGTAACGCCGGGTTACTCGGTGCAAGGTTACTACCGCCTGTCGCCATAGGATCGTAACCGACAGCGCTCGGCCGACTATAAAAATAGGCTGGATTAACAAAGGGCTGAGCGATGAACTCAGAACCCATAGCGACATTATCCCTGTGGATCACACTGCCCTTAGCTTGTACGGGAAATAAAGCGCCACCGAGCTGAGTCACAGTGCCGGTATAGACAACGCCGCACACAAATAACAGGGCGAAACTGGCTCTCAATCCCATAACGGCATGCTGGGTTTTAGTGGCATATACGATTGAATTCATTACTGTCTCCTAGAGCATAAGTGCAATGATTGAGTCGAGCGCTTTAATGCCGACAAAGGGTAAAATCACCCCGCCTAAGCCATAAATCAGCATGTTATTTCGCAGTAATTTTTCTGCACTTATGGGTTTGAGTTTGATGCCTTTTAAAGCCAATGGAATTAAGGCGGGAATGATAAGAGCGTTAAATACGAGCGCTGCGAGTACGGCTGAGGTTGGGCTGTGAAGCTGCATCAGATCCAGTGCACCAATCGCAGGCAAAGCCCCCGCAAATACCGCTGGAATAATGGCAAAATACTTAGCCACATCATTGGAGAGGGAGAATGTAGTCAAGGCGCCGCGGGTGATCAGCAATTGTTTTCCGACTTCAACGATAGCCAGTAATTTAGTGGGATCAGAATCCAAATCCACCATATTGCCCGCTTCTTTAGCGGCTTGGGTACCCGAGTTCATCGCAAGACCTACATCGGCCTGCGCTAATGCTGGCGCATCGTTAGTGCCATCCCCCACCATAGCCACTAATCGACCTTTGGCCTGCTCTGCACGAATAAGGGCAAGTTTATCCTCAGGTTTAGCTTCAGCGACAAAATCATCGACCCCAGCTTCGGCGGCAATCACGCCAGCCGTTAGCGGATTATCCCCTGTCACCATGATGGTCCGTACACCGAGCGCCCTTAAACGAGCAAACCGCTCCGCAACGCCCGGCTTAATCACGTCACTTAAAGCTATAACCCCTAAAATGTGTGTGCCACTGGCGACGACTAAGGGAGTGCCCCCCTGCAACGCCACTTTGCGGATAAGCGCGTTAACAGATTCAGGCCAGTGAATTTGATGCTGCTGCGCCCAAAACTGCATCGCATCGCCAGCGCCTTTAATGCCTTGAATACCATCGGTTAAAATCACCCCAGAAACCCGAGTCTCTGGCGTAAATGGGATAAAAGTCGCATCCGTAGGTTTGACGGGCAATACCGCGCCCAAATCTATGGCCAATTTGAGTACAGATTTCCCTTCAGGGGTGGGGTCATCGAGGGAAGAAAGCACCGCCGCATCACGCAACATCTCAGCTGCAATGCCTTTCACGGGTAAAAATGCGGTCGCTTGACGATCACCGAAAGTGATAGTGCCCGTTTTATCCAGCAGTAACGTATCGATATCCCCCGCAACTTCCACGGCTTTACCCGATTTAGCGACCACATTGGCGGCTAAGGCGCGGTTCATGCCTGCAATCCCAATAGCGGGTAACAAGCCACCAATCGTCGTTGGGATCAAACACACTAACAGCGCAATTAACATAGTGTAATCAAGGCTTGCACCGACGAAACCCGCCATGGGTGGCAAAGTCACCACCACGATCAGGAAAACCGCAGTCAATGATGCAAGTAGCACAGTCAACGCCGTTTCGTTCGGTGTTTTCTGACGCTTCGCCCCTTCGACCAGCCCTATCATGCGATCTAAAAAGCTATTCCCAGGATCGTTGGCAACCAGCACGGTAATTTCACCCGTAAGTACCTTAGTGCCGCCAATCACACCTGAATGATCTGTGCCTGCTTCACGCAGCACAGCCGCAGATTCACCGGTAATCGCCGATTCATTGATAGTGGCTATCCCTTCGATGATTTCACCATCGGCAGGAATATAATCACCCTGCAAAACCTTCACCTTATCGCCTTTGACAAGCAAAGTTGCGGATACGGATTCCAACTCACCGTGGCGTATGCGCCTCGCCTGCAAGGCCTCTTTCGCCGACTTTAAGCTGGCCGCTTGTCCGCGACCCCTTGCCTCTGCCACCGATTCAGCAAAGTTAGAAAACCACACGGTAAGCAAAAGAATAAGGGTCGTGGTTAACTCAAAAGCAACCGTCTCGCCATTGAAGAACTTTTGTCCAGTGATCAAAGCGGCGAGTAAAGCGCCCACCATCACCACGAACATCACAGGGTTGCCAGCCATACTCACTAAGGACATTTTCTTTACAGCACCAAAGGCAGCTTGCTTCACGCCGGCGCTATCTAATATTTGAGCAGGTTTATGCATGACTATTTCTCCAGACTCATAGTGGCAAGTTCTAAAGCTTCGCCAATAGGCCCTAATACCGCCGCAGGTAAGAAAGACAAGAAGTTAATGATTAAAATCACGGCAATAAGGGTGAAACAAAAGGTGGGACTCTCGAGCTTCAAGCTCGCGTTACTGTCGGGGCTCACTCTTTTACTCGACATCATCCCCGCAATCGCCAGCGGTAAAAACAGCGGCAGGTATCGACCGAGTAGTAAGGCGATAACGCAACTGATATTCCACCAAGGCGTGTTATCACCTAAGCCTTCAAAACCCGAACCGTTATTAGCAAAAGCGGAGGTATATTCGTAAAAGACTTGCGAAATCCCATGAAAGCCGGGGTTACTGTTGCCCGTAATACTCGGGATAGCCACACTGATCGCCGTCAAACCTAAGACGCATAAGGTAGGTAAAACTAATAGACTTCCCAAAAGGGTGATTTCACGGGTTTCGAGCTTACGACCAAATATCTCTGGCGTACGGCCAATCATCAATCCCGATAAGAAAACAGCAATCCACACATAAACGATAAAGTTAACAAAACCGCAGCCAATACCGCCCCATATCGCATTGAGTAACATGCCTGATCGCGTCATCAATCCCCCGATTGGATTGAAGGAATCGTGCATGGCATTGACCGAACCGTTAGAGGTTTGTGTGGTAAAAGAAGCCCAGAGCGCCGATAGCTCAGGTCCAAAGCGAACTTCTTTACCCTCCATATTCGGCCCTTGGGCGCTTAATCCCGTAAAGGCGGCGTTGGGTTGCAACTCGCTGTACACAGTCGCCCCCAGAAAACTGACGCTCAATAGACCCATAGCAACTAAAGCCATTAGGGTAAATTTTTTGCGTCTTAGCATTCCGCCAGCCATAAAGACGACGGCCATAGGGATCAGCACTAAGGCTATGGTTTCGATGGCATTACTGACTGGCGTTGGGTTTTCAAGCGGGTTACTGCTGTTGGGGCCATACCAGCCACCGCCATTAGTACCTAATTGCTTGATAGCAACCATTGAAGCAACGGGGCCGATCGGAACGACCTGCTCAGAGATAGGTGCTGCCGCATCTAAGGTGTTCACTTTTTGTGCACCGTCAAAACTACTCGGTACGCCTTGCCAAGTCAGTAACAGCGCCACAATAGCCGCTAATGGCAGCATAAGTCTGAGTACACCGCGCACTAGGTCAACATAATAGTTACCCAGATTTCGAGCCTCGCCCTCTTTGGCGCTGTCATTATTAAGTCCGCCTAACATTCCCCGTAAAGTCGCCACACAAACCGCCAGCGCCATGGCTGGAGTGACAAATTGCAGCGTGACAATTAAAAAACCTTGGGATAGATAACTGAGCTGTGCCTGCCCGGAATAGTGCTGTTGATTGGTATTAGTGAGGAATGACACCGCAGTGTGCAAAGCCAGATCCCAAGATAATGGCCCTATGCCATCGGGGTTGAGCGGTAACAGATGTTGGAATAGAAGGATAAGAAACGCCAAAATACCAAGTACTAAGTTGCTGATAAGAAAAGCCGCACCATAGGATTTCCAGCTCATTCCAGTATTGGCCTTGACGCCTATAGCCCGATAAATCCACTTTTCAATGGGATTAAATAACCGATCTGAAAAATGGGACTGACCAGAGAAAACCCCTGTCATATAGGATCCCAACAGCCATGCGAGCCCAAGCGCAGTAATGAAAATAAGGGTAATTTCAAACATAACGACTCCTAAAACTTATTAGGGGCAAACATTGCCACTGCTAAGTAAATGAAAAGTGCTATGGAAAGTATTAGAAATATCCAGTCCATATAATTTGTCCTTAAGAAATTGAGTAACGGGACAAATATATGAATTAACGGTGTAAAGTCTCTAGAGTTCAAATGACTAATCCCGTAAAGAATACGTAAAAATCATCAACTATCAGAGAATAAACATGATGAGGAACATGTAAAATTAGTGTGTTTTTTGCGGATGATAAAGTCACTCAAACAGCAGAATATCAATTAGGATTCTATTTCCAATTAACAATAAGTTATCATTCCAAGCCAAAGCTGATTGAATCATCATAATCAGTGGTAATTAAGGCCGCAAAAAGCCATAGAATTAGCTGTAAAAGTAAAATAAAAAAGCCATCATTCTTTTGCCGAGTTTATTTTTATCACGATGACTCATATCGATAATAGGCGGCAAATGAATCAGGCTGTTTATACCGATGATATAAATCAATTAAGTTTTTTGTAATCTGCTGAGCTGATTGCCAGCCAATAGCGCATCGCCAAGATTCAGTAAAACCCAATTATTCATATTTCATCATCCTATCAAGATGAAAGTCCTATTAAATCTTGCTATCACTAAAAAAAGTTCAGCTAGATTCCCCCTACCTAGATAGACTTGCAGGATTAAAATGCATGCTAAGCTGCTGGATATCCGTAGCAACCCACTCTGGTTCAATACATTCGGCCAAGTGCGCTGCCATAAAATCCACTAACTGCATGGCCGCATAGGGTAAGCGGCGATCTTTACGACCAACCAGATACCAATTACTTTCAAGAGGAAAACCAATAACAGGCAAAACCGCTGGTTTTTCACGCCCTTCTTGCAGTGTGTGTGCTGATATGACGGATAATCCTAAACCCGACGCAACGCTCAAACGGATGGCTTCATTGCTCTCAATTTGCATCGTATCGCTTAGGGTTATGCCTTGAGCACTACACCAAGACTCAAACATCAAGCGCGTGGCTGAGCCTGGTTCGCGCACGATAAAACGCTCATGTTTAAGCTCATTAAAATTCACTTGCTCGCGGCCCACCGCCCAGTGATCTTTAGGCACAATCAATTGCAGTGGGTTTTTAATGATGCGCGCGGATAACACATTATCACCACTTGGTGGATGGCTAAACAGATATAAATCATCTTCTTGGCGTTCAAATCGGCCTAACACATGGGCACGATTACCAATATTTAAGGTCACTTTAACCTGTGGAAATTGCCGATAAAATGCACCTAAAATCCGTGGTAATACGTATTTTGCAGTGGTGACTATGCCAATATTGATATGACCAACGCTGCCACCTTTAGCCTGCTGCATAAAGGCTTCAACATCCTCAAAACGACTTAAGGTATCGCAGGCGGCGCGGTAAAGTTCATTACCTACCAAAGTAGGCAACATGCGGCCATCACGGCTCTCCAGTAATGGCTCGCCCAACACATCGGCCAGTTTCTTAAGTTGCAATGACACTGTCGGCTGAGTTAAATGTAAAACCCTTGCTGCTGCGGAAATATTGCCAAGCCGAACAACCTGCACATAGACCTGCAATAAACGAAAACTTAAGTGCCGCAATTTAAATGGGGTCAATGACGAATGCTTTTCCATAGATAATGTTCTATACCTAAGTGGTAAACAATTTATTTTCCAATATAACCAATTAGGTTCAAAATCACCAGCCATCAGGATCACTCGACTACTCACCCTGTATAGCAGGGGGTAAAAGTCAAAACTAATGAGATACTTATGCCCGATATTGTGATTGCCTTCTTCGCTTTAGGTTTATTAGCTGGCCTCGTAAAATCAGATCTTAAAGTCCCCCCAGCTATTTACGAAACCTTATCTATTCTGTTGATGCTGACTTTGGGATTAAAGGGAGGGATGTCACTCCATGGGCACACCCAAAACTTAGTGCTTAGTGAACTCTTAGCCGTCATTGCGCTAGGTTTAATCATTCCATTAGTCCTATATCCAGTATTAACCCAACTGGTACGCATAGGCCGCACCGATGCCATTAGCATTGCCGCCCATTATGGCTCTGTGAGTGCGGGGACTTTTGCGGTAGTCATGGCGATCGTGGAAAATACCGGACTCACCTTAAGACCCGAAACAACACTGTATTTAGTGTTACTCGAACTGCCTGCAATTATTGTGATGCTCTGGCTACATCGATATTTAAGTGCTAAAAATGCTACAGAAACAATGCCTAAAGTGGAGGCACAATCAAATGTATTGCACGAAGCTTTAACCAGTCGTGGTGTTGTCCTTCTGCTCGGTGGTGTCGCTATTGGTTGGCTCTATGGCCCAAATGGGCTGGCACCAATAACGCCCGTGCTACTCGGTGGCTTTAAAACCTTATTGGCCTTATTTTTACTCGAGATGGGTTTAGTCACGGCCAAGGTATGCTTACCTCTGCCCCTCAAACAATGGCGCCTACTCGTATTTGCGGCGGTGGTTCCTTTCGTTTTAGCCTGGTTCGGCATTGGTGTGGGTGTATGGCTAGATCTACCCGCTGGCAGTATTTTAGTATTAGCGGGCTTAAGTGCTAGCGCATCCTATATCGCGGCACCTGCAGCCATACGTGCCGCAATCCCTGAAGCCAATATAGGCTTAGCAATGCTAGCTTCTCTTGGGATCACGTTTCCAGTTAACGTATTAATTGGCTTACCTTTATATCAACATTGGGTCATGCTCATTACGGCTTAACGCCGGTGTTTAGTTTTTCGCCTAATCAGATCCAATGAAAAGGGAGACATTATTGTCTCCCTTTTCATCTGGCATAAGCAATTTAAGATGCATCACTGTGATGTGCGGCTTTATTCTGATACATGGCTTTATCGGCGGAATCTAACAGATCCTCTAAGCCCATATCTGAATCCGGCGTCCAATGGGCGATACCTATGCTGGTCGCCAATCGATGTTGCTTAGGATGCTGTTGATTATATTGCTCAAGTAACTGCGTAAAGCGCTCGATGACTCGATTAACTGTATCTCTATGCACAAAACTTAACAGCACCACAAACTCATCGCCGCCAAGCCTTGCGATCACATCCGACTCCCTAAAAGCAGTCATTAAGATATGGGCAAAATCATATAACACCTGATCGCCCTTACGATGACCAAAGCTATCATTCACTTCTTTAAAAAAATCGAGATCGAAGAACACTAAAGCCGCCTCCGATTCAGTGCGTCGACAACTCGCTATGGCCTGATGTGCTAATAACTCAAATCCTCGACGATTTGAAATGCCCGTTAAAGGATCTAAGGTATTCTGCGCGATAGATAATAACTCGGCCTCAACCATTTGGCCGAGATCTGTCAAGGTTTCAATATCTTCTTGGCTAAACTCCCGAGGTTCAGTGTCATTTACACATAGTGTTCCTACTCGGTAATGATGATTTATCGTGAGTGGGTAACCTGCATAAAAACGAATAAAGGGTTCTTGTGCCACAAAAGGATTATCACAAAACCGCGGATCGAGGAGAGTATCGTTAATAATAAAAATACCCTCATAGTTTATTGCGTGGGCACAAAGGGAAATATCCCGTGATGTTTCAGTTATTTCAAGTCCTTGGCGAGATTTAAACCACTGGCGCTGAGCATCTACAAGGGTAATGACACAAATTGGCAACGAAAAAATTCGCCGAGTCAGGCGAGTGATACGGTCGAAGCGCTCCTCTGCATCGGTATCTAACACATTGAGAGCTCGCAACGTGGCTAAACGTTGCAGCTCATTTTCTGGGATGGGAGGTAATTCCATGGCACTCTCTAATAGCTGCTCTGCATTAAACTTTAGACCAAATCCCCCGACCTAGAGAATTTGAATAGACAAAAGTTTACGATTCAAGCACGGCTCGATAGATGTTCAGTACCCGCTCTGCATGTTCTGCAACCTCAATGTAAGGCAACTGCCCCGACTTTTGCTGTAGTGTAAGTCGGTGATTCTCATCCCTTAGCCAACAATAGGATTGAGTTAAATGTTGCGCACTCATAATAGGTAAAAGCGCAAGTTCGGCTAACACAGCAAAAATTCGCACATTATCAGACCAAATCGATAGTTCTGGATACTCATGGGCATTAGCAAGCACAAGATACTGAGCAATAAATTCAATATCGGCGATTCCACCAATGCTTTGTTTTAAATCGAATTGGCCTTCGGTCACTTTTAACAAATGATCACGCATCTTCTGGCGCATCTCACGCACGGCTTTTTTAAGCTCCGCTTTATCCCTCGACTGTTCTAACACTGAGGCTCGGATATGACTAAACTTAACCGCTAAACTATTGTCACCAAAAACAAAACGTGAGCGAACTAAGGCTTGATGCTCCCAAGTCCAAGCCTCATTAGCTTGATATTCCCCGAAGCGTTCAATCTCACTGACCATCAACCCCGAGGCGCCAGAGGGGCGCAGACGCATATCGACCTCATACAATTCTCCTGATGTGGTGCGAGTGGAGAATAAATGCAAAATGCGTTGGGCAAGTTTAAGGTAAAAATGTCCTACTTCTATCGGTCTATCGCCATTAGTTAGGCTGTTTTCCATATTTTTATGGGCTTCGTATAGGAATACCAAATCCAGATCCGATCCATACCCAAGTTCAATACCGCCTAACTTACCGTAGCCAATAACGGCAAAACCAGTATCACTGCTCTCAAGATACCCAGGCACACCATGACGTTGCGCCACCTGTTGCCATGCTTGCATCACAACCTGCTCAATAATAGCTTCAGCTAAAAAGGTTAAATGATCACTGACTTGCATTACAGGTAATACGCCTGTGACATCGGCTGCGGCAATCTTAAGTTGTTGTGAAAGTTTAAATTGTCGCAGCGCCTCCATTTGCTGCTCCATATCATCTTCCGGCACCCTAAGCAGATATTGGCGCAACTCGCTGGGATAATCGTCCAATGAAGTGGTGTCGTACAAATGCGCGGGATCGATAAGCTCATCCAATAACATAGGAAATTTAGCTAACTGAGTGGCAATCCAAGGACTTGCACAACACAAGCTCACTAATTGTTGACGCGCACCAGGGTTTTCGCATAAAAGCTCGAGGTAAGTGGTGCGCGTTAAAATCTGTTCAAGTACCTTAGAAACGGGTTCGAAGGCCGCCGACGGACTGTGTTGATTGAGAAGCTCCTCCAATAATCTTGGCATTAATTTATCTAAAGTTTCCCGGCCTCGAGGTCCAATAGATCGCTTTATCACCGTTTCACGCCAACAGCTAAGCATAGGCCATAGCTTGTCATCTTCGATCTGTTGCTCGGCAAACAATGCAAGTGCATGATCATCCTGCTGTACATTCCACAATTGCACAGTCCAATGCTCTGTTTTTTCTTCCCCTTCTTCACCCCCAACGGTCGCTTTAAAATGACGGTGTATTTTCGCCATTGCCGCTTCAATATGACTGCGTAACTCAACCTCATTTGCCATATCGAGTACATGACATAATCTTGCCCAATCGAGGGGATTATTCGGTAAGGTTTGAGTCTGTTTATCATCAATCGCTTGTAGTAGATTTTCGACTCGGCGCAGCAGCAAGTAACTGTGTTTTAATTCGTCCACCGCCAGGTATTCAAACTGCCCAAGACTATAAAGCGTGTCCATAGCGCCAAATAAACTCTGTTGGCGAAGTGCTGGCTCTCTTCCACCGCGAATAAGTTGAAAACTTTGCACCACGAATTCCACTTCTCGAATACCGCCAGCACCGAGTTTGATATTGTCAGTTAGCTGACGACGACGTACCTCTTGAGCGATAAGCTGCTTCATTTTTCGTAGGGAGTCGATAGCCGAAAAATCAATATAACGGCGGTACACAAAGGGGCGAAGTAAACTGTGTAGTTCATCGGAAAAATGATTCCACGGACCAAGTGCGCGGGCTTTAACCATGGCATAGCGTTCCCAATCACGCCCCTGCTCTTGGTAATAATCCTCAAGTGCACTAAAACTCACCACCAGTGGACCACTCTCACCATAAGGACGCAAACGCATATCGACTCTGAAAACAAAACCATCGACCGTTATTTGATCGAGTAGATTGACAAGCCTTTGCCCCATACGAATAAAAAATTGTTGGTTATCTAAACTCCGACGGCCACCAAGGGTTTCGCCATGCTCGGGAAAAGTGAAAATCAGATCGATATCCGAGGAAAAGTTAAGCTCACGACCACCGAGTTTCCCCATACCTAAAATCAGCAGCGGTTGCGGATTACCTGCTTTATCCATTGGTGTGCCATATTGCGCGCACATCTCTTTGTAAAGCCAATCGCGGGCACAGATCACTAACGCTTCAGCCAGTGCAGATAAATCGAGAAGGGAGGTTTCTAAACTGGTGTAATCTAAAAAATCACGCCAAGCTAAGCGTACCATTTGATAATTACGAAAACGACGTAATACGGATTTAGCCATATCCTCGCTAGTCGCATTACTTAGCAACTCATGTAATTCAACATCATAATGTTTACGATTAACATCCGTTAAGTCTCCCATGAATAGTCGATTAATCCATTCGGGATGTCTACTTAACTGCGCGGCCACATAATCACTTAACCCCAGTACCGTTTTTAATTCTTGTTTAGCTGTTGGTGTCAAATGTGACAGCCCATCGGACCATACATCCTCTAGCCGCTGCCAATGGCGCTCTGCGGTTTGTGTGATGAGTGTAGACAATGACTTCTTACTGTCTTTTTGCATGGTCATAATAATCCCTAACAAATTAAACTATCGACATATTATGTCGTAAATGATATAGATTGACATGTTCAACGAGACTTGCAGCTACCTGATGTAACACACAAATAAAGGAATGCCCTTTTATCAGTGCTGTTTAAGGGTACTATAACCTGTGCAACAGGCATATTGGGCAAGAGGATTATTATTTGCCCGCAAGTATTTGAGTTTTATTTCAACCCTTTTGGAGACAACATGGCAGGAATGCTAAGGCATGTTCTCATATCGATACTCTTGATTACGGTGACTTTATCCTTGACGGGATGTGGTGATGA
Source organism: Shewanella sp. JNE2 (assembly GCF_023159115.1). Taxonomy (NCBI): domain Bacteria; kingdom Pseudomonadati; phylum Pseudomonadota; class Gammaproteobacteria; order Alteromonadales; family Shewanellaceae; genus Shewanella; species Shewanella sp. JNE2. Next base: position 3,687,576 of record NZ_CP096169.1, read on the forward strand.
TAGACCGGATAAAATAGCTAAGTATCAACAACTCACTGAGCAGCGTCTCGCGTCGCTCGGCACTATGCTCGATGACGGGCAATTGCGTAACGCCAATCTGCTAAAACAATACAGCACACTGTTAAAACAGCAAAAACCCGATTTAGCACCACTGCTTGATGAACTAGCGAAGGATTCAGGCCCCAAAGGGCCTATGTATACATCACTAAAACGTCGCTTAGAAGAGTCTAAAAATGCGGCAAATTTTGCCGATCTCGATCAGCAATTAGCCGAAGCTGAAAACCTCTATCAAGCGGCAGATCCGAGCCTGTTTAACGATATGCTGTCCGATCCCGTTAACGTGGTTGCCGATATGTCCGAGGGTAAGCTCGCCCGCGTAAATGCGATTAGCCGTGAAGCCGCAGCATTAGCCAATGGCGCAGAAGACTTTGGCCCTGGTAGCCAACTTGTTGGTAACCCTGCCTACGGCAGTTGGCAAACCGATTCCAGTGGTACGTCATTTTGGGCTTGGTACGGCATGTATTCCATGTTCTCAAATATTTTTAATCGTCCCATTGCCTATGACCGCTGGTCAGGTAATCGTGGCTATAGTTATTACAATGACGTAGGCCGTTATCGCTATACCTCACCAAAGCAAGCCGATGCCCAAGCGAAAACATTTGAACAAACTAAAAAACGATTTGACTCTCAAGGTAAGCGTTTTGATAGTCCCTATGCGAAACCACGTACAGGAGCCACGGCATTATCCCGTGAAAGCACGAGTACACCCAAAGCCAATACAACGAGCGCGAGTAAAAGTTCTGCGAATAATTCAAGCAGTAAGTTCCGTTCAAACTATTCTAAAGACAGTAGTTTCCGTAATTCCAGCAATCGTACGACCCGCAGTGTGCGCCGGGGCAAGTAACTAAGGATTTCCAATGACACTATTTCAGGATTTCGGTATCACATCAGAGCTAGTCACGATACTCGCTATCGATCTTACTATTGCAGTTATCTTGCTAACCTTAATGCGTTATTTACAAGGCTGGAGTGTAAAAGTTAATAGCAGTAAAGAACTCGCCGAGCGAGATAATTTTGCCTTTGGTATCAGTACCGCTGGCGCAGTTGCTGCTCTCGGCATTGTATTAACTGGGGCAATAACAGGGGCTGCAGCTCACTCCTATATGACCGAGGCGATAGGCATGAGCGCCTATGGACTGTTTGGTTTAGTACTAATCAAGCTCGGACGTTTTTTGCACGATAAAATCGCCTTAAATGAACTGGATAAAAATCAGCAAATCATTAAAGGAAATATTTCTGTTGCCATCGTTGATGCAAGCGCCGCCATTGCGACCGCCATTATTATCCGCGCTGTTTTGCTCTGGGCTGAGGATTTAACGGTCGATACTTTCATCGCAATTTTCAGTGCATTTGCGATTTCGCAATTAATGCTAGTATTACTGACTCGCTGGCGTGAAAACCGTTTTGCAAGCCGCAACCAAGACTCTTCTATGCAACATGCGCTCGAACAAGGGCACACTGCGCTGGCGATTCGCCACGCGGGCTACATGATTGCAATGGCATTGAGCTTTAATGCCGCAAGTCATTTTATTATTTTTAATCCAACAGCATACGTAACAAATGTGATTGGCTGGTTGGTATTTTCAATCATTATGCTGATTGTGCTTTCACTACTGATATTTGTGGTGAAAAAATTAGTCTTGGCTCGCATCGATTTGGCTAATGAAGTGGAAAGACAGCACAATATTGGTATTGCTGCAGTAGAAATGGCGATCAGTATCGCTATCGCGCTTATTCTTACGGCACTGATGGCCTAATCGAATGCAAGAAAACAGTTTAGCTCCCTTAGCGGCTAAACCTAGCCGCTTAGGTTGGTTTGACGATGTCCTATTATTGGGCATTATGGCCGTATTAGCAGGCTGCGGCCTGATTTACGAATATCTACTGTCACATTATGCGGGGCGTATTTTAGGGGCGTTAGAAGCCGCCATCTACACTATGATTGGCTTGATGATCGTTTCTATGGGATTGGGGGCCTTTGCTGCACGTAAAATCCGAGATGCCTTTACAGGTTTTGTCATATTAGAACTCACCGTCGCACTTTGTGGCTCACTCGCCATTTTAATCACCGCGGCGGTGATTGGTTTTGGTCAACAACTGCCTTTAATCATTGCAAGCACATTAGGGTTACCACCGGATCAATTACCGGATGGCGGTGTGATAGGTACGCTGCAAAAACTCAGTGAATACTTACCCTATATGTGGGGTGTGTTGCTAGGCTTGATGATTGGTATGGAAATCCCCCTTATCGCAAGGGTACGCCAATCCCTTTCTGATGAACATTTGCTCCATAATGCTGGCACTATTTATGGTGCTGATTACATAGGTGCAGGCATAGGTGCCGCCATTTGGGTGGGTTTTATGCTTGCCATTGATATTCAGCTCGCCGCCGCCTTAACCGCCAGTTTTAACCTATTAGCGGGTTTTGTGTTTATCTGGCGATTCTGGCCGAAAATCCGCCAAGCTAAACTGCTGTTAATCGGGCATCTTGTTGTCACAGGCGTCTTGTTGGTGTTAGCGATACACGGCCCACGCTGGGAGCAAGAATTTAACAATCTGCTTTATAAAGATAAAGTGGTTTATAGCAAGGCAACTCGATTCCAACAACTGACGTTTACTGAACGCCTACGGGGTAATGGATTAGCACCTGTATATGCTTTATATATCAATGGCCGTTTACAATTTTCGAGCATAGATGAGCACATCTACCATACATTTCTCGTGCATCCCACACTCGCCGCCAGTGCCCGCCATAACAAAGTACTCATTATTGGCGGTGGTGACGGGCTTGGATTAAAACAGGTACTGCGTTGGCAACCGGAGCAGGTTACCCTACTCGATCTTGATGCTGATCTGGTTAAGTTATTTAAGTCACCCGATACAGATATGCCTGCAAATTTAACTCAAGCTATGCTGGCATTAAATGGCGACGCACTGAATGATCCCCGTGTCACAATCATCAATGATGATGCCTTTAACGGCGTCGATAAACTAATTGCCACAGGCGTGAAATACGATGCCATTATTGTGGACTTACCCGACCCGAGCCACCCCGATCTCAATAAGCTGTACTCAGATTATTTCTACCGTAAATTAAAGGAACTAATGAGCAGTGATGGCGCACTGACTGTACAGTCAACCTCGCCTTATCATGCTCCTAAGGCCTTTATTTCAGTGGCAAAAACCTTAGTTGTAGCAGGATTTGACGTTAAGCAATATCACCATAATGTCCCCAGCTTTGGCGAATGGGGATGGAGCATTGCTACCGCTGGTGGACGGGATGCACAGTACAGGCTTGCGCAGTTAACGGAATTCCCTATCAAAGATGATTGGCTCACATTAGGACTTGTGAAGGGCGCATTTGAGTTTCCAGCTAACTTTTATCTGGATGCTGTCAATATAAAACCCAATGAATTAGGCTCATTACAGTTGTACCACTACCATTTACAGGCTTGGTCTGAAAACCAAGGAATTGATCTTTTTTAACGGAGAAAGATAGTGCTTGACATATTATGTCTTGGTGCTATCTTTGAACACAGACATAATATGTCAATAAGGACAAATATGAATATCCATACCCTTGCCAATCACCTCAACAGTCTTGGCAATAACAGCCAAACAGGCTTTCAATTTGATTGTTATCCGATTGATGGCGAAGTAGAAGTGTTGCAAGTGAATGTGGTCGGCCGTGAAGAAATCCCGGTATTCGTATCGGTAACGGATAACCAAATTCTCTGCATCAGTTACCTGTGGGGCGAGAATGAAGTAAACCAAGAACGTCGCAGTGAAATGTTTGAAACTATGCTAGAGCTCAACATTCCAATGCCTTTGTCAGCTTTTGCAAAAATCGATGACAAATACGTAGTTTACGGCGCGCTATCACTACAATCTAGCATGCTTGAAATAGAGCAAGAATTAGCAGTTTTATCTGATAACTGTTTAGAAGTTATTGATGAATTGGTCGACTATCTAAAATAAGGAGCCACAAAATGGGCATTCTGAATAAAATTTTAACAGCGTTTCGCGGTGGTGCCACCGAAGTTGGCCAAAGCATCGTTGACGCAAACTCAACCCGTATTTTCGAGCAGGAAATCCGTGACGCCGAAAAACACTTAACCAACGCTAAACGCGAACTGACCGATGTGATGGCAAAAGAAATGCAGGCCAGTCGTGAAATCGATCGTTTGAAGCGTTCTATTGCTGAACACGAAGGCTATGCAACTCAAGCGCTGGATAAAGGTAATGAACCTCTTGCGATTGAAATTGCAGAGAAGATTGCACAGTTGGATCAAGAGTTATCCGAGCAACAAAGTGCAAACGATAGCTTTAGTGCCCATGCTGCACGCTTGAAAGACTTAGTGAAAAAAACCGAACGCCAACTGTCTGATTATCAACGTCAGTTGAGCATGGTTAAAACCACTGAAAGCGTTCAAAAAGCCACGGCAACGATTACCGACTCTTTTGCTTCAAGCAACTCTAAACTGCTGAATGCAAAAGATTCATTAGAGCGTATCAAAGCACGTCAACAACAGTTTGATGACAGGCTAAAAGCCGCAGAAACTTTAGCTGAAGAAAGCAGCGATAAATCACTGCAAGCTAAGTTAGCTGAAGCTGGCATCGGTGAGCAAAAATCCAATGCAAATGCAGTACTTGACAGGATCAAGGCTCGCAAAAGCTAAGTAAAGAGTGACCGAATGCCGAGTATCGATGGGATCATCACCCCCTATTGAACTCGGCATTTTTTGTTTCAACCATTAAATAAGCTCACCTTCGTCAGTGATTATCCGCAGCTATTCGCTTATCACGCAGCACACAGGCAAAGTCAGCAGGAGTGAATATGGGATTTTTTAACAGTATTTTTGGTACAAAAACGCCACCACAACGTGAGCTCAATCATCCATCCCAGCTTAATGTGGGCGATATGATCTCAATGGATGATAGTTTTGCCCTACCAACACAATTACGAGGTCAACAGCTTAAAGTCGAAGCTGTTAACACCTATGAGTTCGAGCGTAGCCAACAAGCCGAATGGGTGCTTAAGGGGCATGGTAGCGATACCATTTATTTAAGTATTGAAGAAGACGATGAAACCTACCTCGCGTTGTCCATTAAGATCACCCGTAACCAAGTTGAACAGATCTTTGATTTAGAACAATTTAGCACCATATTCGATGAGCCTGGACACGCCGAATTAGCCACTCGGGTATTATCATCTGAACTTAATACTCAACTTGAGCAATGGCTTGGAAAGCAATACCATCAAGTGACTTTTGCCGCCTTTGGTTATTTCCACCGCGAAGATTACCGAGGCCTAAAACCACCCCAAGATGCTAATGGCAATACGGGCGAACCTTTTGAATATTACTTGCTACTCAATGATGATGAGAGCCGTGCAATCGAAATTGAAGTTTATGAAGGTGGCGATACCGATGTGGTATTGACCCTATACCGCCCTCTTACTGATATTAGGGAATACTGGCCTAGTAAGTAGCGGCTAGAATAAGATAAAGTGCGTGGCACGCACTTTATCGCTAATCTCAATACACTCCTTGTATAATTAACGCCAGCGTGAAAGCGTGATGCAACCAGTTGATAGCAATAGGTAATACGCAATGAGTAAAACAAAAAATCCACTTCCCGAACAATGGCTAAAAAATCAACAGGCGGCAAAAGCAACTCAAGTCGCTTTTGATCTTGATGAAAAATTTCAATACTCCATCCGTAAAGCGGCACTCGATGCAGGTGTGAGTCCTTCTGACCAAATCCGTACCATTTTAGGTTTAAGTGTATCCAAACGCCCGACCCGACCACGCCTCACCGTATCACTCAATGCCGATGACTATGTTCAACTCGCCAAAAAATATGGGCTAAGTGCTGAGGCGCAACTTGAGATAAAACGTCGTGTACTCGATGATCTAGTGCATTTTGTGGATAAGACCTAGCACATCCTACCTTGACAATGATTTGATGACAGGCACAGTCTGCTAAGTGATAAAGACGCCATTTATCACAAACACAATTTACTCGTAGCATAAAGTCTTTTACTTTAGAGATTTATCGCACTTTAAAGGGATCATGTTTACCATGACAGATAAAACACCATGGTCGCTCCGTTCGCTTAATGGCCCATCACCTATTGAGCTGGCGATGATGTTGTTATCCCTACTGTCGGTGATCATCGTCCTCGTCATGACCTTTGTCCGACTCGACACTGAAACCTATCGTTTACTCTTTTTTATTGATACCAGTGTCTGTCTGATTTTTATGACCAACTTTTTTGTGGGTTTATTCCGTGCTCGCAATAAGACGTTTTATCTACGCCATCACTGGATTGACTTTATTGCAAGCATTCCAGCAATAGAAGCACTACGTATCGCGCGTGTTTTCCAGATCCTACGAGTGATCCGTTTGATCCGCATGAGTAGCTCACTGCTATTACCGCTGATAAAACAACGAAAACAAGCCACCTTAGCCAGTCTATTAGTTGCCATGGTAACAATACTTACCTTCGCTTCCATCATTATTTTAATTGTTGAAAGTGGCACTGAAGGTGCCAATATTCAAACGGCTGAACAGGCGATTTGGTGGGCTCTAGTGACTATTTCTACCGTAGGTTACGGAGATTATTATCCGGTAAGTACAGTCGGGCATATTGTTGGTGGTCTGGTTATTGTTAGCGGCGTCAGTTTCTTCGGGGTTATTTCAGGTTATATGGCATCGGTATTTGTCGCACCCGATGAAACAGAGCAGCAAGAACGTCAGGATGCCCATAAGGCCGAAATTAAGTCTGAGCTTGAACTCGCACTCCTTAGGATGGAAGATAACCAAAAGCAAATTGAAGAAAATCAGACTAAAATGTTGCAGCAAATTACAGAGTTAAGACAAGCCTTAGAAAATAAAAAATGATAATTTTCTGTTTGAAAACATCTCAATAAAAAGGGCTCAATTTTAAGCCCTTTTACCCACCTAAACTGCGCTCTGCTACCAATATGTTTTTTGCTGCATAGCATTACGTCTTGATGATTCCATCGCAAATAATAAGCTTTGCTGTTTATCTTCAAGCCACTCACTTAAATCAATACCTAGCTGCTGTGCGGTCAAATTTAAGACGCGATAGTTAGCTAATGTTTTAACTCCAAGTACAAGATCCTGCCAAGGGGCCCGAAAAGCGTCGCGAGATTCAGCCTCGTACAAACTGCCATATACCTGCCCAACAAGTAGCCCTTCATCCAAAACAGGAGATACCCGCAAATAGTCATCACAATCCATCGACTTATCAGGCGACATAATATCGAGTATCGCCTGCCAGGAGGCTTGCTGAACACAGTCAGCGTGCTGCCGCAAATCTAACCTACCCATTAATGGAATACGCCCAGCACTGATACCAAGTAAAATATCAACAATAGCTAACTGCAATTGACCATATTCAACTTGCTGCCATAACAAGGGCAACTGTTCAGCCAACTTAAGCGCGGCTAATCGTATCTGTAGTTGCCGTGTCAGTGCCATATTGTCCGTCAGCTTTGTCATTAAACATTTTTGACTGCCGAGCAATGCCGTCAGGGATTGCGCTTCTTCAATAAAAGCTAATTGCTTTTCTATATGGGTAAACAGATGTGACAATCTGACATCAAGTAACCCAAACTGATTTAAGGTCATTCGTAGCAAGCGAATACAAGCTCTCATCCGCCACCAAAGCGCCACACAGGCTTCGTTATCTTGCTCTTCTGCAATCATGCCTTCTAGGAGTTGCCAACGCTCGAGTGCTGTCTCAAGTAAAACCTGACAAGTAGTCATTAATGCTTGCTGATGGGATTGATGAAGATTCACCTCCTCCGGGGTTGGCAGAGGCAAAAATGCTAACGCACTTAAAGCCAATGGCGTAGATTTGCCCGCAAGATGATATCCCCGCTGCGCTTTACTCGCTTTGCCCAAACGAACAGGAACAACATTGGCGACTTCAGAAGCAAGAGTAAGTAAAGCCTGTGTTTCACCACTGAGTAGCTCAAACTCTAATTCACACAAAGCTTCCTGCTTACCATTCGCAGTAATTTCTCCGGTGTCCAACGCCACTTCAACTAAGCTACCACCAACCTGAATATGCCAAGCTCGGCGATAAAAATCGGTGTGAAATACACAGGAAAGTTGGGCCTGAGTTGTGAGCAAATCCGCATCTACAGGCCAAATTTCAGCAGGGAATAGACTTAAATCAGGGCTATCCCCCTCAATAGTGACATTATACTCTGGGCGGGAATGGATCCCGCCCACCACTTGCCCTGCAGTTTTGATGGTTTGTTCTTTATGCGCATCGTAGCCTCGTACTCTTAATCCCATGTGCCATTTTCGCAACTGTAAATCAGGAGTATCGAAGTAGCCATTGACCAAACGGCGTTGGCCCTGAGGGATAGCGTTATCGAGGCTATCTAATTTATTTATCAGGAAATCTTGATATTTAGGCAGGAAAAACAGTTTTAATTCTATCTCAGCACTCATTGCGTAACCGCTCATTTTGTCATCAAATATTCATCAATGCGTCATTTTTGGTTCATAATGTCACAAATGTGTCATAAAAAACCCGTAGGATTTGGTTTTGCAGTTGGTATATAACCCGTTAGAATAAAGCTGTGGTTTTTTCTTCAAAAAACACAGTTTCAATACGCGGACGCATAGGTTAACATGCGCCCGCTTTTTCCAATCATGGAACAATCTAAATAGGTAAACGGCAATGCCAGTAAACTCTATTTTGGGCGTGTTTGCAAAATCGCCAATTAAGCCTCTTCAAGAGCACATGGACAAAGTCTACGATTGCGCATCGTTACTGGTCCCCTTTTTCGAAGCCACTATCACAGGTAACTGGGATAGTGCAGTTCAACTACGCAAGCAAATTAGTTTAGCAGAAAAGCAAGGTGACTCGCTGAAACGTGAAATTCGCCTCACTCTGCCAAGCGGTTTGTTTATGCCGGTAGAACGCACTGATTTATTGGAACTTTTAACTCAACAAGACAAAATCGCTAATAAAGCAAAAGATATCTCTGGTCGTGTAATCGGCCGTCAACTGTTAATCCCTCAGGTCATGCAAGTCCCTTTTATTGCTTATCTACAACGTTGTATCGATGCAGTAGGTTTAGCAAAAGAAGTCATTAACGAACTCGAAGATCTATTAGAAACAGGTTTCCGCGGTCGTGAAGTGGATTTAGTGGCAAAAATGATCAACGAACTCGATATCATCGAAGAAGACACTGATGATCTACAAATTCAGTTACGCCGTCAGTTATTTACCTTGGAATCTGAATTGAATCCTGTCGATGTGATGTTCCTCTACAAAACGATTGAATGGGTCGGTGGTCTTGCAGATCTCGCCGAACGCGTCGGTTCGCGTCTTGAGCTTATGCTGGCTCGCGTTTAACAAATAAGGTTATCAAGGTATCAATATGGTTGATGCAGGTATTGAGGTGGCTAACGTTTTAGTCACCAATGGCCCGTGGCTTATTGCCGTTGCGGCTGCATTTGGTTTTCTCATGGCGTGGGGTATTGGCGCGAATGACGTTGCTAATGCGATGGGAACCTCCGTCGGTTCAAATGCAATCACGATAAAACAAGCGATTATTATCGCGATGATTTTCGAATTCGCGGGTGCTTATTTAGCCGGTGGCGAAGTCACCAGTACGATACGTAACGGAATTATCGATCCCAATTACTTCACGGACACGCCTGAATTACTGGTTTACGGTATGATAGGTTCGCTGCTTGCTGCAGGTATTTGGCTAGTCGTGGCTTCAGCCCTAGGCTGGCCAGTATCAACAACTCACTCTATCGTTGGCGCCATTATCGGCTTTGCTGCGGTAGGTGTCGGGAGTGATTCGGTCTCTTGGGATAAAGTAGGCGGAATTGTTGGCTCATGGGTCGTTACCCCTGCAATTTCTGGTTTTATCGCATTTATCCTGTTCCAAAGCACCCAAAAACTCATTTTTAACACTGATGATCCTCTGAGCAATGCAAAACGCTATGTGCCTTTCTATATGGCATTTGCAGGCTTTATCATGGCATTAGTGACTATTTTGAAGGGATTAAGCCATGTAGGTATCAACCTAAAAGGTGCTGATGCCTATTTGTTAGCCGGCGCAGTAGCGATAGCTGTGGGTCTTTTCGGTAAGGTAGCAATTTCTCGTTTAAAAATGAGTGATAAAACCAGCCGTCAAACAATGTACGCTAACGTTGAGAAAGTGTTTGCTATTCTTATGGTCGTTACCGCTTGTTGTATGGCTTTTGCCCATGGTTCGAACGATGTCGCAAATGCCATTGGCCCATTAGCGGCTGTCGTTTCTGTTGTGAATAGTGGCGGTGAGATTGCTGCTAAATCTGCTTTAGTCTGGTGGATTTTACCCCTTGGTGCTGTGGGTATTGTGATGGGCTTAGCGATCTTCGGTAAGCGTGTAATGCAAACTATCGGTAAAAACATTACTCACTTAACACCAAGCCGTGGTTTTGCTGCTGAGTTAGCAGCCGCCTCAACAGTCGTTATTGCATCCGGTACTGGTTTACCTATTTCAACTACGCAAACCTTAGTGGGCGCAGTTTTAGGCGTAGGCATGGCACGTGGTATTGCGGCGATTAATCTCGGTGTAGTACGCAATATTGTTGTATCTTGGGTTGTAACTTTACCTGCTGGTGCGGGTCTATCAATTGTCTTCTTCTTTATTATTAAAGGTATCTTTAATTAAGAAGATGTAAAGCGTCTACAACTTTCAAATTGTAGAAAAGCATAAAACAAACAGGAATAGCTAGCATGGATGCCGCAAAGTTGAGGGAAGTCTATGACTTCCCTCTTGCATTGCAGGCATCAAATCCATAGCATGTGTTCACTATTTCGTTGATGAGAATACAAAAGTGTTAAGACTCCTGACTCTGGTGGGAATGATGTTGCTATCTCCCAACCTGCTGGCCGAAGGCCAATCCCGCTACATCTCGGATAACGTGTTTCTTTATCTTTTAAATGGTCCAAGTACAGATTATCGTATTTTAGGTTCCATTGAAGCGGGTCAACCTGTTACCTTTTTAAATGAAACCCAAGGTGATTATTCAAAAATAATTGATCACAAAGGCCGAGAAGGTTGGGTACTTACCAATTTAATTAGCTCGACTCAAAGTTTCCGTGAGCAAGTACCAGTCTTAAAAGATGAATTAGCTAAAGCAAAGGCGGAATTAGCAGAGGTGTTTAATTCAAAAGATAACCATGCTGGTGAGGTTATCGAATTAAAAGCCAAGCTGAGTGAGCTGGAAAATACCTTGGAACAAACAATTAAAGAACGGGATAATTTAAAAGTCGCTGTTGATCGAAGCGCCCAAGATGAGCGCTTCGAATTGTGGCGTCAGGGTGGATTGATTGCAGGTGCGGGGTTAATTGCGGGTATGATTTTAGTCTATCTCCCCAGACCACAACGTCGTAATAAAAAACGTTGGATGTAATTCTGGACCTATCAATATCGAGCAAAAAGCCAGTGTTTTAAACCACTGGCTTTTTGTCAATTAAGCGTTACATCAATTCATTTACGCCTCAGTTAAACATTCTTCACATTCTTCCACTCGATAGTGTTGTCCGTCACATTTTGCTTGTATAATCTGCGCGCGCAAACCTTCATATTGTATACAAAATATCAAATGCGTTTCGCGCCTCCCTATTTGTTTCAACAATAGCGCCCCAATAACGGCCAAGATGGAAGCGATAACTATGTTCAAAGCGAGTGAAGTGCTGGCAGGCCGCTACGATTCTGCCAATCTCGACGAACTGTTCAAAGCTATCAGCGACAACTACATTGTCGATGAAGAACAATACTTGTCAGAGCTAATCAAACTAGTGCCCTCCAGTGATGAAGCCATAGAGCGTGTCACTCGTCGAGCCCATGAACTGGTCAACAAGGTTCGTCAATTTGAGAAAAAAGGCTTAATGGTTGGCATTGATGCCTTCCTGCAGCAATACAGCCTAGAAACACAGGAAGGCATTATCCTGATGTGCTTAGCCGAAGCGCTATTGCGTATTCCCGATGCCGCCACCGCAGATGCGCTGATTGAAGATAAGCTTTCAGGCGCTAAGTGGGATGAGCATATGAGTAAAAGTGACTCAGTGCTGGTTAACGCATCGACTTGGGGCCTAATGCTCACGGGGAAAATTGTTAGTTTAGATAAAAAACTCGATGGCACCCCAAGCAGCCTACTCAGCCGTTTAGTTAATCGCTTGGGTGAACCCGTGATCCGTCAGGCCATGATGGCAGCGATGAAGATCATGGGTAAACAGTTTGTCCTTGGCCGCACGATGAAAGAAGCCCTGAAAAACAGCGAAGACAAACGTAAGTTAGGTTATACCCATTCCTACGATATGCTGGGCGAAGCGGCGTTAACTCGCAAAGATGCCGATAAATACTATACCGATTACGCTAATGCGATAACCGAACTCGGTGCTCAAAGCTATAACGAAAATGAATCACCGCGCCCAACTATCTCCATCAAACTATCGGCACTGCACCCACGTTACGAAGTGGCCAATGAAGATCGTGTTTTAACTGAGCTGTACGATACAGTGATTCGCCTGATTAAGCTGGCACGTGGCTTAAATATCGGTATATCTATCGATGCTGAAGAAGTCGATCGCCTCGAGTTATCACTGAAACTGTTCCAAAAACTGTTTAATTCTGAAGCCACTAAGGGCTGGGGATTACTGGGTATCGTTGTTCAAGCTTACTCTAAGCGCGCCCTGCCTGTGCTGGTATGGTTAACTCGCTTGGCGAAAGAGCAAGGCGATGAAATCCCAGTGCGTCTGGTAAAAGGTGCCTATTGGGATAGCGAACTTAAATGGGCGCAGCAAGCTGGCGAAGCCGCTTATCCTCTCTACACTCGTAAAGCCGGTACCGACGTATCTTACTTAGCCTGTGCACGTTACCTGTTATCGGATGCGACTCGTGGTGCTATCTACCCACAATTTGCTAGCCACAATGCGCAAACCGTGGCGGCGATTTCCGATATGGCGGGCGATCGTAACCATGAGTTCCAACGCTTACACGGCATGGGACAAGAACTGTACGACACTATTTTATCGGAAGCTGGCGCGAAAGCGGTACGTATCTATGCGCCTATCGGTGCCCATAAAGATCTGCTGCCCTACTTAGTCCGTCGCCTGCTGGAAAACGGCGCGAATACTTCGTTCGTCCACAAACTAGTCGATCCTAAAATCCCCATCGAGTCATTAGTGGTACATCCGCTAACAACACTGACGGGCTATAAAACCCTGGCTAACAACAGAATCGTTTTACCTACTGACATTTTCGGTAGTGATCGCAAAAATTCCAAGGGACTCAATATGAACATCATTTCCGAATCTGAGCCATTCTTCGCAGCCTTAGACAAATTTAAAAATACCCAATGGCAAGCGGGCCCTCTGGTTAACGGTAAAACCTTAACTGGTGAACATAAAACGGTTGTTAGCCCATACGATACCACTCAAACCGTGGGTCAAGTGGCCTTTGCAGATAAAGCTGCTATCGAACAAGCACTGGCATCCGCCGAAGCGGCATTTACCTCTTGGGCACGTACGCCAGTAGAAACCCGTGCATCTGCACTGCAAAAGTTAGCGGATTTATTAGAAGAAAACCGTGAAGAATTGATCGCGCTTTGTACCCGTGAAGCGGGAAAGAGCATTCAAGACGGTATCGACGAAGTGCGTGAAGCCGTTGATTTCTGTCGTTACTACGCAGTGCAAGCCAAGAAAATGATGGCAAAACCTGAACTGCTTCCTGGCCCAACGGGTGAACTGAACGAACTGTTCCTCCAAGGCCGCGGTGTGTTCGTCTGTATCAGCCCATGGAACTTCCCATTGGCTATCTTCTTAGGCCAAGTGTCTGCGGCATTAGCGGCGGGTAACACAGTCATCGCAAAACCTGCGGAGCAAACCTCGATTATTGGTTACCGTGCGGTGCAACTCGCACACCAAGCAGGTATTCCTGTCGAGGTGCTGCAATTCCTACCGGGTACTGGTGCGACTGTGGGTAGCGCAATTACGGCCGATGAACGTATCGGTGGTGTATGCTTTACTGGTTCAACTGGCACAGCAAAACTGATTAACCGCACACTTGCCAACCGCGAAGGCGCGATTATTCCATTAATCGCCGAAACTGGCGGTCAAAATGCCATGGTGGTGGACTCAACCTCTCAACCTGAGCAAGTAGTGAACGATGTGGTTTCATCGTCATTCACCAGTGCGGGCCAACGCTGCTCGGCGCTGCGCGTACTCTTCCTCCAAGAAGATATCGCTGATCGCGTGATCGACGTGCTGCAAGGTGCTATGGATGAATTAGTGATTGGCAACCCAAGTTCAGTGAAAACCGACGTAGGCCCAGTGATTGACGCCACAGCCAAAGCTAACTTAGATGCCCACATCGACCATATCAAACAAGTCGGTAAGCTTATCAAGCAAATGCCACTGCCTGCGGGCACTGAGAACGGTCACTTCGTGTCGCCAACCGCGGTTGAAATCGATTCAATTAAAGTGCTTGAGAAAGAACACTTTGGCCCAATCCTGCATGTGATCCGTTATAAAGCGGCAGATCTTGGCAAAGTGATCGATGAAATCAACAGCACGGGCTTTGGCTTAACCTTAGGCATCCACAGCCGTAACGAAGGCCATGCCCTCGAAGTAGCTGACAAGGTTAACGTGGGTAACGTGTATATCAACCGTAACCAAATCGGCGCTGTGGTTGGCGTACAGCCTTTCGGTGGTCAAGGCCTGTCAGGCACAGGCCCGAAAGCCGGTGGCCCACACTACCTAACCCGTTTTGTGACTGAAAAGACCCGCACCAATAACATCACCGCCATCGGTGGTAATGCGACATTGCTGTCACTGGGTGATAGTGAAGAATAATATCTTTCACCAGTGAGAGTTGAACAAAAGCCAGACCGTGTCTGGCTTTTTTATTAGGCTTCTTTCTCTGCTGCGGCTGATTCCTTTTTTTCTATCTTTGTTTTAGCAGCTTCAACTACCTTAGTAATGGCTATATCACCTTGATCAACAACTGACTTAAACGTTTCCGATTGTTTAGCATTCTCTATATGCGTGGTCGCAGAGGCTTTGAGGTATTTTGCAGAGGACTTCAAGGTTTGTGACGAGGTGTTGATCAAATTTTTCACTGCTTCCGAATCATCACGATTGAAAATCGCTAGAGAGCTCAAGGTATCCTCGTTATCAGCATTGTAATAAGGTGCGGAATCAAAACTCAGCTTATTTGCCACTAACATGGTGGGAAAGCTAGAGCGGTAACTATTGTAAATATTCACATGCTTATTATAAGTCTCACGTTTCGCCGCAATGTTATCTTCTAAATCTTCCAACTGCTTCATAAGCTTGGAATAGGTTTCATTTGCTTTCAACTCAGGGAAGCTTTGTGACAACGCAGCCAAAGACTGGGTACTGGCCTGTTGATCTGCTGATATTTTAAGATGTGTTAACTTTTCATGATCGCCGAAACCTTGTGCAATATCGATCACTCTTGATGCCAAATCTCTTCGCTTTTGCAAAGAAACCTGAATATTGGAGGCTTGTTCAACCAGAGATTGCTTTTTAGATTGCAACGAGTTGTAGGTAAAAATTGACCAAATAGCAAATGCACAAAACAGCACAAATAAGATCAAGATAATGTCCATTAAATATCCTTAAAATAAAATCAACTATGAGGCTATGAAGTCATAGCCTCATCTTAATAGATTAAATAAGCCATTTTTTGAAATAACAATATAGCTCTACAATTACACATACTAAAAGCCAGACCGAATCTGGCTTTTTTATTACATATCACTCATTAATACTGGTTGTCCAAATTCCTTTAACTGAGCATTGGATGCCTCAAAGTACTGCTGCCAAAACTGTTTCAGCGGGAGCATGACTTGACCACCTCTAAATCCTTTCGATGTCGCTGGCACCCAACCCGCGCCCAATACGTAGATGTCCGCTTGCTTAAAATCACTTAACATATTGGCTTTTTGGACTTTCTGCATCTCTTGCTCGGGCGCAATCACTTTCAAGGTGTTTTTACTGTAAAAACTGGTGACATCGGAATTTTCAACCATATCAGAAACCAGTAACAGCACACGTCGTTCTGCATGATTGACCGCTACTTGTGGGGCAATCACCTGAGATAAATTGGTAATTATCTCTGTTTTAGGTACATCCGCATCATGAGGTTTAAAAGCATTTTTGATATGGGCGTCGACTTTAGTTTTCACAAATTGAGTCTGTTTCGCCATGCAGTTATCGAAGGTCATTAAACTCTTTTTGGAAACATCATCTCTATCTGCAATATCTGTGTCTAATCTTCCACTGAATAACACATCAGTATAAAAATCCTTCACATAAGCACTAAAGCTGATAATGGTGATTTTATCCCCAGGTTGCAAAAAGAGGTGCACTTTTTCATGGACTAACTTCTTAATATTAATGTCCGGTGAAAACGTACCATCAACGGCAACAAATAAATGGCGGCCAGAAACAACCTTAGCCGTCGACGGTTCGATTTTTGCGAAGTCGTAGCAGCTCTTAATGTCATTTCTTTCGGCTGCCACTGCTGGCACACACACCGCTAAGACAAGTGCGCTAAATAAACCACCCCGCATAAACCGAGCGAGTTTTGTCATTCGAGCCATTAGCTTAATTCTCCAAGCAACTCTTTGCGTAAACGCTCCCGCATTTGCTCTTCTGTTTCGACAACCTTTTTCTGCTGTGCCATCTCTGCCAGTAACTCCTGACGAATGCGTTGCTCTGCCTGTTCTGGAGTTTCGGCTTCCGCGGCTTTTTTAGCTTTCGCATCAGCAATCATTTCAGCTTTTAATCTGGCCTCCATCGCCTCAGGGGTTTCAATATCCGTCACTGTATTTGATGTCACAACGGTGGCACTTTTCATCGTTTGGTGGTTAGTAATAGTTTGATGCTCACGTAAACGTACCGATTGATTATATCGATTTTCAGCATTGCCTAAATCTTCCATATAGGTAAGGAATGAACGACTTCCACAACCTTCAAGCATCTCTAACACCTTAGGATCTTGGCAATTGACTTCGGCCTTTTGATTCATTCTTTGCTGTAAGTTAGTGAGGCGTTTTTGGGCTACTCGCGCAACTTGCTGCTTTAAACGAGAATAGTGAGTCTTAAATTCACGTTCACTCTTAAAGTTACCGATTTCCTTACGTGCATCTTTAGAATGCTTACCCGCAAACCCAGTTTTAAAGCCAATTAAAATGCCAAAAATCTGTAGTAAAACAAATAGGAAAGCTAAGAAGATAAATGTTCCCCATCCTCCTTTTTGTTCACGCTCCCATAAATCATTACCCGCTTTATCATCCGCGTTTTTAGCCTCTTGCACTAACATAGCAGGAGCGGCTTCCGCATATGGATCTTGCTCTTGATAAAGTCCACTTGACTGTTTGAGGTTTACCTCATCAATGTGCATTTTTTCTAATACTTGACCACGGACATAGGTTGCAAGTACTGCAATCACGATAATCGCCACCGCGGTAATGGTCGTGATTAAATAACGCGGCTTTACCTCTGCATTAGTTGAAATTCGGTTAATCAGCTGCTTGTATTGAGGCTCGTCGTCATCCTCGAAGGTTTTATCTAAATTAATCCGAGTATTGGGTGCGAGTTCTGGGGTTGACTTATCGCGGTTTTTAGCATTTTTCCACCATACTTTGGCTTTTTTAATTAATGAGTTAGCGTGTAACTCATGTCCAGTAAAATGCGTTAAACCTACCAATAAAACTGAGATGATAAAAGCGATACCGACAGCACCTTGCTGTTGCAGTTTTTCAGAAGCACCGGGGATCGTAAAACCAGAAAGTACATAACTGAACCCCATCGCTTCAACAAACACTAAAGCGGCAATGAGTATCCAACCAAAAATATGTAAATTATTGCGCCCATTTTCAGTCACTTTACCTAAGTAATCCTGACTCTTACTAAAGAGCTCCTCGTCTTTATTGACTTTTTCATAGTGGGCAGCGAAATCGGCACATAATGCGACCTCACTATTGAGCCACTCTTTATCGTAATTTTTAACTTGGGTTTCATAATCTTTTGCCAAGCGACTTTCCTTACCTATTAACGGAAAGGCATACCAGGTATTAAGCCACCAAAAACTCACTTGATCCCACCAAATCGTAATCGTCACGATTAACGCCATCATAGAGAGCAGTAACACAACAAGTGCACGGTACTCGTTAAACAGCATAGATATAAAATCCATTTCCCACTCCTAAGCGTATTGCTTATAACAATTTAGGTTCAAAACCTGCTTCATAAACGGTCTTATTTTTTTCGTAATACAACTTACCCGCTATCGCTGTGGTCGATCTGTCAATCGGCATCACCACATCCATGCAACGTACTGGAGAATCTTTATCTGTGGTAAAAATCCGATATAACAACCCCCTATCGCCATAATAGGTTTCAACATGGCTTGATAGCTCATAACTAGGCGCTTCTTGACTTGCCCCCTTATAGTTTTTCCAAATATTCACTTTAGGCGCCGCAACGGCCGTGCCGCTATCTTTAATCACAGCAACTGGGGACAAACCAATGTAGTGACCATTCACTTTATTGACCCAAACCGTACCATTCATCCCTGGTAAATAATCAGCAGTATTGTAATCTTGGCGATTATAACTCTCACCCGTCGCTAAACTTTTCACGTCTCCAGCCACTCTTGGCCCTTCGACGGCACAGTTAAGGCTCGATATTTCAGATGCATAGGCATTACTAAATAAGGCAAATCCACTTTCTTTTTTCGTTCCGACCAATTGAGCAAAGTTAGTCGATGGATCCGTCATTTTTTGGCCTCCAAAATCCACTAAAGCCTTTTGCTGCTTTACAGGCTCAATTAATTGCACCATCTCAGATTGCGTCATGGTGATTTGTGCATCTTTACTTGCAACATCAACAGATTTTGCGGTGGTTTCACTCGGCTTGACCGTGGCAACCTTATCCTGGGAGCGACGAGATAAATAACTGAGATTAGTTTTTTGTTTGTTAGAATAAGCCAGAAGCTGATCTGGCTTACCCTCAATTTCAACAATTTCCACCCGACGATTTTTAGCCTTACCAGCTTCATCGGTGTTGGCCGCAACAGGTTGTGATTCACCTGCACCTTGGAAAAATAATCTTTCTGTCGGAACGCCAGCCTGATTAAAGAGCGTGGCAACATAACGCGCACGCGCTTCGCTTAACGTCTGATTCAACGATTCACTGCCACTGGCATCGGTGTGACCTGTAATAAGGATATTCTGTTTAGAATCTTTATAGATAGCGGCTAATTTTTGAAATTTCTTTTTTGCCTGTGCTGTCGCTTCCGCTGAGCCTGAGCCAAACATCATTTCATCGGTGCTAGAAATTGTCGCAGCCATACCTACGACTTGATAATCCGCATATTTTTCCTGATCTTCCTTTGACATAGCTTGATTATTAGCACTGATCAATAAGCTATTTTGTTGGTTATCTGCATTGGTGGATGTGCTGATTGAAGTGAATTGAATATCGAGATTTTCAGTTTTCGCTAATGCTTCCAGTGCTTCACGCTTCTTTTGAAAATCGTAGCCCACAGTACAACCAATCGCAGCACCAGCAGCACCGCCATAAGCCATCCCCTTTTTTCCACCCAAATAATTACCGATGAGTACCCCTAAACCAGTACCGATGGCACAGCCTATAACCGTCTCTTTATTCTCCTCTACAGATTGCGTAATTGCACAACTACTTAATGATAATGCGGTAACGACTGCTACTGCTATGGGCTTGAAATTAGACGTCATAGTCATCCCTAACGTTAAAATTTAAGAATTTGATTTGGTATGTGAAAATTAACTTAAGAATTAGAAGAAATTACCTTTTGAATGTCAATCTAAAGTTGATACTCATGTAACCAAAATATTAATTCAGCGAAGATAATGTAAACCCTTACAGGCAATAGCTCATCTAAGCCATTTACGATAACCAATAACAAAGTTCATTTTTCCGATTGTGAACAAACAATCACTATTCATAAAAATTATCATTAAAGTGTTTTTCTAAGTTGCGCCCAGTATTTCTCTCCCCGCATAATCTGCTAATTGAAATCCACACATACGCATTACTACACTTCTAACCTAACTCTAAGGTAGCTATGACATTCTCGTTATTGGATATTTCTGCATTGATATGGTTTATCGTTTCTTGGGCTGGCTATACCGCTTTTGCGCGGCGTAAAGCAAGGGATACTAACTGCATCGCCCGTGGATTACACAAGCACAGGATTTATTGGATGCTTGAAGTGATGACCCGTGGTGTACGCGTAGGTGATGCTGCGCTACTGGCGAACCTTGAGCGCAATATTGCATTTTTTGCGTCAACGACGCTGTTTGTACTCGCGGGTGTACTGACCTTATTTGCGCAAGTAGAGCGTCTTGAAAGTGTTATTGCGACCATCCCTTTTGCCGCGCCACCCAATCATGCACTGGTGCAAGTTAAGCTAGCTCTACTTGTTGGGATCTTTGTGATGGCCTTTTTCCAATTCACTTGGTCAATGCGCCAATATGGCTTTGTAAACGTCATGATTGGTGCGGGCCCATTAGATGCTGATGGTTCAAACGAAAATCTTAGGGGCTATGCAAGGCAGATGGCCACAGTGCAAGATCAGGCCGCCCATTCCTATAACTATGGTCTACGGGCCTATTACTTCTCCATGGCGGTGCTTTGCTGGTTTGTTCACCCTACCCTCTTTATTTCAGCTAGCTTATTTGTGGTTATTACTTTATATCGCCGCGAATTTAAGTCTCGCGCAGTGATGGCAATTACCGCAGCAAAGGGGCATTTAGGTGCGGAGTATGAAACTCGCGAGGCCAAACGCCAACAAAGCTGACTCCATGAACACCACAGTGCGAGCAGTTAAGCACTGTGGTTTTATTCTTGTCCTATACTCTTGTAGTTATATTTCAACCAACATATGAGAGTACGCCATGAGTGAGCAATTATTAACCTTAGATGAAGTTTGCAAAATGCTGGATAAAACCCCAACGACCATTAAACGCTATGCACGGGAAAATTTGCTTTCCAGTGTTCAAGAAAATGGTGAATTGAAATTTCCTGAAGCAGAAGTAAAACGTTATTTGGCTTTTTCTCAACGCTTAGGTTAGCTTTCACGCTTTCCTTAATTTGAATAGCCACTGCTACGCGATACACAGCAACACGGAGTATAAATCCAAAAGGATTTGATTTTATCCTCGCAAGCATCCTTAACTTAACTCAAAATGTCCTTAGGTTCAGTGCTTGCTTTAGTTCACGGTAAGATAAAAACTCTCGCTGTGTTTCACTCAGTCCTAAATCTTCAGCAAGTTGCAATAACTTAACTTCATACATGGCTAATAAGGATTCATCATTAGTCATTATTGCCAACTCAGCAAAATCCCCCAGACCTTCAAGATGATCGACTGTCAGGTGAAACTCACCGAGAAAATAAATACTGCGGCGCTTTTTCATTTCGAGCACACACTCAAAGCCTAAGGTATGCAACATACTCTTGGCTTTAGTCGCATCAGTAATATTCACGGCTTCGCAGCGGTCCTTTTCTGGGCCTTTCACTATCCACAGCATAATGCCAGAAGGCTGCATCTCACGGATGCATAAGCTCTTATGTTCAGATTTTAAAGACGCTGAAGGCGAGTCAAAGTAACAATCATGCTCAAGGTTATCCTCAAGCATCACCTCGGGAGATTTGGCATGTAACCGCGCCCAAAACATTTCGCGATCGGTCAATCGATACTTAAGTTCTACCTCAAACTTGCCATTAAAATGGGCATCGATTTGTGGTGCAAGACTTTCAGGTATCACACTATTCATAAAATTTGCCTCTGTGTTTAACGCAAATAACGGCCGACTAAAGATGACTAACCAAGACGCTTGTAAAGGGTCTGATAGGCAGGGCAGTTTTGCATCAAACTTTGGTGGCTACCTGAGGCAATAATCTTGCCCCCATCCAGCAGATGAATTTGATCCATCTTCGCCATCGCAGTCAAACGATGGCTAATCATTAATAAGGTTTTATCCTTAGCAAATTCAAATAGTAAACTTAAAACTTCCCGTTCAGTGCGTTTATCCAGTCCTTCTGTCGGCTCATCTAACAATAACAGTGGTGCATCACGCAACAGCGCCCTTGCGACACCAATACGGCGCTGCTCGCCCCCTGACAGTTGGCGCCCACCTTCACCAATCCACATATCCAGCGGCTTATCACCCGTGAGCAACGCACCTAGCCCTACACGTTGCAATACCTCAATCAAGCGCGCGTCGTGGGCGGTGCGTTTTTCACCATCAATAACAGGTAAGGCGAGCACGAGGTTTTCCCTCAGCGTACCCGCAAACAGATAGATCCGCTGACTGACGACGGTTATCGCATCCCTAAGACCACGCTCGCTATAGTCTGACAGTAGATGACCATCAAGCTTAATATCCCCTTGCTGCGCTTGCCATTCACGGGTAATCAACGCTAATAGACTCGATTTACCACACCCCGTAGCCCCCAATAGCGCCACTTTTTGTCCGGCTTTTATCTCAAGGGACAAACCTTGTAGCACGCTTTGGCCTTCCCTATAACCAAAGTGAATATCTTCAATCTGTAATGCGCCTGAATGTGCCCGAAGGCCATTATCGGCAACAAATTGAATATCAGCCTCTTGTTCGGTGATTTCATTAATCCGCGTTGCGGCAAGTACACAGCCCGAAAGATGCTGAAATGCGCCAGCAATTGGCATCATCATTTCAATACACGCCATGGTCGCAAACACCATCAGTGCGAACATGGGCCCCGGCGGCACGGCATCACCCACCCCATTGGCAGCTAAATACAGCATCATAATAAGGGCCGAACCCGTGGAGAGGATCAACATGGCTTGGCTGAGTGCCGTAATATTGGCCATCGCGCTCTGGCTTTTAAACAGACTTTCCTCTGCTTGATTGAGCCTCTGCCGATATCTGTCGTTCGCACCAAATAGGCTGAGTTCGGCTTGGCCTTGTAACATATCCAGTAACTGCACCCGATAATGACGCTTAGTCTCAAGCATAGTTCTGCTCGGTTGATGTCCCAGTCGGTAAAACAGCAAGGGCATTACCAACCAAACGACAACCAAGAATAAACATAAACTCAGCGCAAGTTTAGCGTCGAACCAAGCTAAGAATAGATACAAAAGCCCCGTCATCATCAATGACGCCGCCATGGGCGTGAGGAGCCGTAGATATAAATGATCGAGGGTATCGATATCGGCAACTAAGCGGTTAAGCATGTCACCACGGCGAAGCCCTTGTAAATTCTTAGCGCTTAGGGGCAAAAGTTTGCGCCACGCCCAAACCCGAAGCTCAGTTAGTAACTTAAAGGTTGCCTCATGGGTCGCTAAACGCTCACCATAGCGACTCGCTGTGCGAGCAATGGAGAGGAAACGCACTCCACCAGCAGGGGTAAAAAAGTTGAATGCTTGGGAGGTGACTATGGTTAAACCTGCTACTGCGGTGGCCGAAAGAAACCAACCTGACAGTGACAGTAACCCTATGCCAGCCATTAAGGTGATCAGCGTTAGCAGCAAACCTACGGACATCATCAACCATTGACGCGAGAACAGACGAATAAAAGGGGTCAGCACTTTCATTGGCCAGCTCCTTTGGCCGTATCTAGAACACCATCGAATGAAGCTCCTTCTTGGGTGATCGCATCTAAAGGCACAAGCTCGATATCCGCAATAGACTCTACATTCTCACGCAACATAGTTCGAAATAACCCATCACTTGTAGATAAGGATGCAAAATTACCCTGTTGTACGATTAAGCCCTTATCGAGCACAAGAATAGTATCCATTTGATCTAGTTGATCTAACCTGTGGGTCACCATAATACACATCTTACCTAGCATCGCCTGATTAAGGGTTGAACTCACTAGCTGCTCACTCTGGCTATCCAAACTTGCGGTAGGTTCATCAAGTACAAATAGACTTGCTTTTTGCCCTAAGGCTCTGGCGAGGGCGAGCCGCTGAGCTTGACCAACGGATAAACCCGAAGATTGCTCACCGATAGGCGAATCTAAACCTAAGGTTTGTGCCTTAACATATTCAGCGATATTGGCCTTAGTTAACAAATCCCAAATCTGCTCATCCGTCATTGAAGTATCAGCCAATGCGACGTTGTCACGCACTGTACCGTGAAATAACTGCGGCTCCTGCCCAAGCCAAGCTAAATGCTGTCGCAGACTGGCAAGATCGATTGCAGATAACTCATATCCATTGATCAGTAAATGCCCTTTGTAGGGTAAAAATCCCAGTAAGGCATTGAGTAAACTGGTTTTACCCGCTCCGCTTGGTCCCACTAATGCTAAGCGGTCATTAGCTTTTAGCTCAAAACTCACAGGGCCTAATAATCGCGTACCATCAATACTAAAGACTTCAAGATTGCCCCCTTTAACAGTATCGATACCCTTTAGACTCATCTTGCCTGTGGTCTCAGATTCTGGATGTTCAAGTAAGGTGATTAAGGCTTCGGCAGCACCAATGGCCTGCGCCTTAGCATGATAATGGGTGCCCATATCCCGCAGCGGTTGATAAAACTCAGGGGCTAAGATCAGAATAAACAAACCCGTAAACAAGCTAAACGGAATACCACCTAGCTCAGAACTCGTATCGGTAGTGATATTGGCGTGCGCACCGTAATAGCCAAAATCTAAGTGACCCAAATAACTAAAACCAAAGTAAACCGCTAATACCGCAATCGATACCGCTGCAAAAAACTCTAATACCGCCGAGCTTAAAAAAGCCATGCGCAGTACCGACATAGTGCGACTGCGAAACTCCTCTGACGCTTTAGCGATCACCTTAAGTTCTGCATCACCACGGTGGAATAGTTTCAAGGTGCTTAAACCTTTTAATCTATCCATAAAATGTCCACTTAGTCTGGCCAATGCATTGAAGTTCTTGCGATTAGCATCGGCGGCGCCCATACCGACCAAAATCATAAATAATGGAATTAAAGGAGCGGTTAACAATAGGATTAAACCTGCGGCCCAGTTAATAGGGAAAACGGCTGCAAGGATCAGAATAGGGATAAATCCTGCTAAGGTAATTTGTGGTAAATATCTGGCATAAAAGTCTTGTAAATCTTCAACTTGCTCTAAGACTATACTGGCCCAACTCCCCGCAGGTTTACCTTTAATGAATGCAGGGCCAAGTTTAGTGAGTTTATCTAAAACTTGCGTACGTATATGGCTGCGTAAACGCTTGCCCGCCTCAAAACTTGCCCGCTCACGACCATAGGCAAGCAATGATCGCAGCAAGATTAAGCCAATCAAGGCTATAAAATAGGGGATGTAACTGCTGGCATTAATGGCAACGGACGATGCTGTATCCGCAAGGGGGAGAAGCTTATTACCGATAATCACGCCATCGAGAATAGTGGCAATAATAAACGCCTGAGCCACCATAGCAATTGCACTTAGCATCCCAAGCCATACTGATAATTTAAGAAACAAGCCACAGGCTTTTTTTTGCGACTTAAGCCAGACAATAAGGGATTTTTCTAAGGACTTATCCATGGTGCTCCAACAAGACAACGATTAAGCGATTTGCATTGGACATTCGCTAGGCTAACAACTCAGTTTAAGACACTTGCAAGACAGAAAAAGTTGCGATAGGAACGCAGTATCGCAGGCATCCGCAATAGATGAAACCCTGTAGGAGGCTTTTGTTAACCGATTCACAAAAACGAGATAATTTAACAATTTACAAATTAAGCACCGTATTTTACTAACACATGCCAAAGCAATTTGAGTTCATGGGCGACCAGAGCGCGATTTCCGCGTTCACGCCAATGTTGGGGGAAATGATATAAATCCCTCGCAGCAACACCAATAGCATAGGCATTAACCCTGTCTTCTATCGCAATACACCGAGCAAGTGATGGCATAGTAGGTCCACGAAAATCACTTGGGATTTGTTCCGTATGTAAGCTAAAACCTTGGTGATATTGCAGTTCAATATCATACCTATCACACATTTTACTCAAAGTGTCGCCAATATCCGTCCCCTTAAAACTCGGATCAGCCACCAGCATGGCGATATCCTCATCGAGTGATACATCACCGTGGATCTGCGCTTCAATATAATGATCGAGGTTACTTGATAGTGGCCGCTCAAACCGTGACATCAAAGAAGCATTGAGTTGATGCCCCAAATAATGGATCACATTCAGCGGCTTGAAGTCAGTTTTGCCTAAGGCATAGTGACGCTCAAAGCTTTCCGTTAACAGCGCTGCTAAAATATCCTCAAAACAACCTAAAGTTCCCTTCTCCTTTGGATTGCGATATGAGTCAAGGTAGGAAAAGGTAGCCCGAGACATCACTTCTGTATGAGTCAAGAAATAACAACTGCCAAAGCGAGGAGCTGGGCCATCCTGCCACATGCTCAAATCTAAGGCGCCATATTTAGGTCGGGATTTTGTTCCTTTATACACATTGCCAAAGAGTTGGTTTTCCCAATGATCCCGTGGGCCACCTAATTCAGGGGATAACTGACCATTAGAAATATGAGTCTCGAACTGGCTACGGTATTGACCATCTCGGAGCAAGCCTTCAGCTACCGTCATGCCGCGACTATCAATTCTATCGGGATGAAAATGTAACGCGACACGGCCACAGCTTACTAATTGCTTAAGTGCTAACTGCATTTCATGCGTAGGAATATTGGACATCTGTTGCACGTTTTTAATGACGGCAACGGCCTGCTCACTTCGCCCTCGTGCAAGGCGTTCAATATGCTGTATCGCTGTCATAGTCCACCTGTAATGAGGCGTATAATCAACTCAAGAAAATCCCATCCTAAAAGTAAAATGGCTTGGCAATCAAGAAACACAACCTCAAGCCCTATCTCACCTTAGGAAATATCCACTTATTTCAACCTAGGTATAAAATCGCTGCAACCTATTGTGAGCATTTGTTAATTCTACTCCAAGACAAACCACTTAAAAGCAATCAAATTAACATAAGCGTGATCTTTCACTAAATACTGAACAACACCCTAACTGGTATAAATTCGCTAAATATCAATAAATGGGAATAAAGCGTGGCAAGTGACCACACGCTTTAACAGCTATCTTTTATATATCTAAGCCATATTACAGGGGGACTTGGCTTTATTCGATGGCACTTAAGGGCCTGATCCTGTAAGCTGCACGCCCGCCAGCGAACCCTGGCCATTGACCACAAATGCAGCAAAGTGTTGCCACAAGAGACCTATCTATGAGTTTTACCTCCCTGGGCTTATCGGCCCCGATACTTAAAGCCGTCGCCGAACAAGGTTACGACACACCTTCGCCAATCCAAGCGCAAGCTATTCCCGCTGTGCTCCAAGGCCAAGATGTGATGGCGGCAGCCCAAACTGGAACAGGTAAAACAGCAGGCTTCACCCTTCCTTTGTTAGAGTTACTCAGTAAAGGTCAAAAAGCCCAAGCGGGACAAGTTCGCACCTTAGTATTAACACCCACACGTGAACTTGCGGCACAAGTTGCTGAAAGTGTCGAAACCTACGGCAAATACTTACCCTTACGCTCTGCGGTCGTCTTTGGTGGCGTCCCGATCAATCCGCAAATCGCAAAATTACGCCACGGTGTCGATGTATTAGTCGCGACACCCGGTCGATTAATGGATCTGTACAATCAAAAAGCGGTGAAATTTAATCAACTTGAAATACTCGTATTAGATGAAGCCGATCGCATGCTCGATATGGGCTTTATCCGAGATATCCGAAAAATTCTCGCCATATTACCTAAGCAACGCCAAAACCTGATGTTCTCAGCCACCTTCTCCGATGAAATTCGCGAGTTAGCCAAAGGCTTAGTGAACAATCCAGTCGAAATTTCGGTGACACCGCGCAATGCTGCAGCGACCACAGTCAAACAGTGGGTTTGCCCTGTTGATAAAGGCCAAAAGTCGGCACTACTCACCCAACTTATTAAGCAACACGACTGGCAACAGGTATTAGTGTTTTCACGCACTAAACACGGTGCCAACCGTTTAGCTAAAAATCTGGAAGAAGCAGGTATTAAAGCTGCGGCAATTCACGGTAATAAAAGTCAAACTGCACGTACTAAAGCTTTGGCCGATTTTAAAAATGGTCAAGTGCGTGTATTAGTCGCAACCGATATTGCGGCCCGCGGCTTAGATATTGACCAGCTGCCACAGGTCGTTAACTTCGACTTACCCAACGTGCCTGAAGATTATGTCCATCGTATTGGTCGCACTGGTCGTGCGGGCGCTTCGGGCCAAGCGGTATCATTGGTCAGCAGTGAAGAAATCAAATTACTTAATGATATTGAACGCCTTATCAACCGTATCCTCGACCGTGAGGTCGTTGAAGGCTTTAATCCAGTACATCCACTGCCAGAGTCACGCTTAAATTCGAGCAGTAAAAATAACACAGTAAAAACCATTCCAAGTCGTCGCAATCACCGAAGTGCAGGTCAGGCAGCTCCGAGAGCGGGTTCAGGACGTGATGGCTATAAAGCTGAGGACAAAAAAGAAGGTGCGCAGCGCCAACAACATACACCATCGCCCAAAAGTAACGAGCATAAAGATGGTCAACGCAGCGGTGATGTCGCTCGTGGTCACAAGCCAAACGACAAGAATCCCAGACACAGCGGTGAAGTCAGTAGCGCTCCTCGCGGCGATGCTAAACCTCGTACACCACGTTCAAACGACGGTCGTGCGAATAGCACTGGCACCAATCGCCCAAGTGAAGGCCGTTCAGGCTCTGGCGAAAATCGTAGTCCATCAAGTGACAATCCTTACGCCAATGGTCCAAAGAAAAACACCCGTCGCCCCAATAACGGTGCAAGTCGTCCAAGAAACACCCAAGATTAGTCCGTCTTTAACAAGAAAAACGACTTAGTATCAAGCTCAATCAAACGCCCAAATCCACATAAATTTGGGCGTTTGCATTTTTACAATCCTTGCTTATTTATGTCATACCTTACGGAAGCGCTCTACCAGCTCGTGCAATTGTTCTGATGTCATTTGTAGATTTTTGCCACTTTCACTGACCTCTGTGCCTTGCTCTAATGAAGTACTGGCAAGCTCAGAAATAATCACAATTTGTTGATTAATATCTTCAGCAACATGGGCTTGTTCTTCCACCGCAGCAGCCATTTGCACCGCCATAGTGGCGATACTCGTCACTGCAACACTAATGCCTTCTAATGCCTTTTCAGCTAATCCGACTTGAGCAACCCCCTGTTCAGTATCTTTACATCCATTTTGAGCAATCAATACTGAGGCTTTAGCTTTGGTCGAAAGCAGTTGAATAATATCGTAAATTTCTTTAGTTGATGCGGTAGTTCGCGACGCGAGCAGCCTCACTTCATCGGCGACCACAGCAAAGCCTCGGCCTTGATCACCGGCTCTTGCAGCCTCAATTGCAGCATTAAGGGCAAGTAAGTTGGTTTGTTCGGCGATCTGTTCAATTAATTGTGCCGCGCCCACAATTTTATCTGTCTGATCGGCAAGATCCGCCACCGACTGGCTAATATCATTGACGGTTTTTTGTAGCTGCTGCATTGCACTACGTGTTTGTCCTGCCACCGCAGAACCAGAACAGGCTAACGCATCAACATCGCTGGCTTTGGTTGCGGTATCCTGCACATGTGACGATATTTCAGCAATCGTTGTCGTCATCTGATTCATGGCGGTCGCAACTTGTTCTGTTTGCACTTGCTGCTTACGGATACAGTCCGTTGATTCTACAGATAAATGCATCACTTGATCCGATTGTGAGGCCACTTTAGTCGAGGCATCTTCGATCCGAGTTAACACAGTATTTAAATGGGCTGATTCCGCTAATACCGCAACCTCCAACTGCCCCAATATTCCACGATGTTTTGCATAGGAAGCAACTGCAAGTGGGTCGGTAAAAGGGGTTGGCAGTAATTCCACAAGGTGAGTAAGTGTGCTGTTTAAACGATATACTCCCAAACCATAGCTAAGTAACGCTGTGATAAGAAAAGCAATAGACGCTTCTGTTGGGCCTAATCGCCACCATAACAGTAATGAAATAATCATAGCGATCGCAGGTAGGCTTACCCAACGAAGATTAGCCATCAGGGTTGAAAGACTGCTTTGAGGATTTTTTCCTGCATTGATTGCCGTGTATAAACGCTCTGCATGGGCTACCTGCTCTCGACTTGGGACTGAGCGAACCGATTCATACCCCACTACACGTCCATGTTCCGTCACTGGAGTCACATAGGCATTAACCCAATAATAATCCCCATTCTTACAGCGGTTTTTTACAAGCCCCATCCAAGGTTTGCCCTGCTGTAAATAGCTCCACATCGTCTTAAATGCCGCTTCAGGCATATCAGGATGTCGAACTATGTTATGGGGTTTGCCAACTAACTCTTCACGGCTAAAACCACTAATGGAGATAAATGCATCATTACAATGCAAGATAGTGCCCTTAATATCAGTAGATGAAATAAGCTGCTGTTCCTTCGGAAATGTTCTTTCATTTCCTGTAATGGGCAAATTTTTACGCATTTGTGACACTCTCCTTAGTGAACCACAACAGGGACTACATCAACTAAATTTTGTTTAAGATTGGAATGACTGATAAAAATTTAGCAGCTAAATCAGGCTTTGGTAGGACATAAAAGATTAATTTAGAAAAAAAAGCCAAATAGATGTGCAAACTGAGAATAGCGAATATCTGAAGGTGCAACTTGATATAAAAAATGAAATTGAGCCCCAAAGCTCAATTTCATTTAGTGATTAATCAACAATAGCGGATTAACAAAACCTCACAGCAAAACCAAGCTTACTTCATTGGCCAAGCGCGGTAAGATTTACCTTTAATGCGCCCGCCAGTCAGTTTGTTCAGTGCTTTCTTGGCAACCTTACGATTAACGGCCACATAGGCGCGGTAATCGGTCACTTGGATTTTACCCACCTGTGAGCCTTCGATACCGTTTTCGCCCGTCAGTGCGCCTAAGATATCCCCTGGACGCAGTTTTTCCTTCTTACCGCCATCGATCTGCAGAGTGATCATGGTTGGCGCTGCAGGCGTGCTACCGAGCAGACTTTCAGATGGTAGTGATTCGCTGGTGATTTCGCGCTCTAAATATTCTTCTAACAAGGCAATCTTATAACCGTCTTGGTCATTGTAGAAGGTATAAGCGGCGCCTTTACTGCCCGCACGGCCAGTACGACCGATACGGTGAATGTGCACTTCGGTGTCATAGGCGACATGATAGTTAAACACGGCATCCAGCGCATCGATATCTAAACCACGGGCGGCAACGTCGGTCGCCACTAATACACAGGCACTCTTATTAGCAAATTGCAGCAGGGTTTCGTCCCTGTCTCGTTGCTCTAAATCACCGTGCAAAGCCAATACGCTAAAGCCTAAACCTTCAAGCTCATCGGCCACTTTTTGGGTTTCGCGTTTCGTGTTACAAAACACCACCGCGCTTTCAGGCTTATGTTCTAACAACAATAATTGCAGCGCTTGCATGCGCGCCTTGTCATCATCTAAATGATAGAAATGTTGGGCTATGCTCAAGCTGTCGTGATGACCTTCGACTTTAACCATGCTTGGGTCATACATGATTTGCTTAGCAATCGATTGAATTTGCTCAGGGAACGTCGCGCTGAATAGCAGCGTCTGACGCTCACGCGGGGCTTGTTCGATAATCGCATCGAGGGCGGGTTGGAAACCCATTTCTAACATGCGATCAGCTTCATCGAGCACTAACATGTTGAGATTGCTTAAATCTAAGCGATTGCGATCTAAGTGATCGACAATACGACCCGGCGTTCCCACGATAATGTGTGCACCGTGTTCCAGCGAGCCAACCTGTGGCCCCATAGGCACACCGCCGCAAAGTGTCAGTACTTTAACGTTATGAATACCACGGGCAAGGGTGCGGATTTCCTGCGCCACTTGGTCGGCCAACTCGCGGGTTGGACATAACACTAAGGTTTGAATGCGAAAGCGTTTAACGTCTAACTTGTTCAGTAATCCTAAGCCGAAGGCGGCCGTTTTACCCGAGCCAGTTTTACCCTGACCTATCACATCCTGCCCCGCTAAAATGGGTGGCAAACTTTGCGCCTGAATTGGCGTCATCTCGTTGTAGCCCATAGAAGAAAGGTTCTCAAGCAGTTCGGGTTTTAGCTTAAGAGTCGAAAAAGCCATTGATGGATTAGGCTTAGTATCAGAGTTGCTCAAGGTGAATATCCTGTGGTGGGTAACGAAGCGGCTACTAGGTTACTGAAATTGCGTTACTTATCGATTAAACTGGTCTATCAAGATTCAGGTTAGTTTTAGGCTAGCTTGAGTTTAGATTTAAGCGCTAGGCTCGCTCAACCCAAAAGCACGGCTATTGTAGCAACAAAGCGCGGCTTTTGCCTCAAGTCCTTAAGCAATAGACATAGCTTGCGTGAACAGCAACAAAAAGCCCTGTAGGAATACAGGGCTTAAACTTAAATTTAGGCTTGGATTTAGAATTAGCTCAGCACGGCAGATTTAACAAATTACGCGATCTGGCCGAAACGCCCTTCTTGATAATCGCGGATCGCCTGCTGAATTTCCGCTTGGGTGTTCATCACAAAGGGACCCATCTGGACGATTTTTTCACGGATAGGTTTACCCGCAAACAGTAACATCCCAGCCCCGCGCTCATTGGCTTTAAGCTTAAGCACACTTTGGCTATCGAGCACTAAAAACTCGCCCTGATGATGTTGATTTGAAGCAGATGACCAGTGTGAATCCTCACCCTTACTCGAATCGCTTTTATATAAGCCACCTTGGTAAAGGTACAAGGCGACAAACTCGTGTTGAGACAAATCAAGCGTGGCCTCAGCGTTTGGCGCTAGACTTAAATCAGCAATGGCAGCCTCACCCGCTAATCCTTGAATAGCCGCACTAATAATCGGTTGATCTTTAAAGCCCCAGTCACCCGCTAAGGCTTTCAAGGTTGCGCCAGTATCATTGGTCGCTTCAACACTCGCGCTACCCGCAGTGTCTTGATACGTCGCTGGGCGCAACTTGTCTTTGGCGGGCATGTTGACCCAAATTTGAAACCCATGCAGACCATCAACCGCATCGGCCAGCGGCATTTCAGAGTGTACTACTCCGAACCCGGTGCTCATCCACTGCACATCGCCGGCACGAATCGCCTTCACATTACCCATTTGATCGCGATGCTCAAAACCGCCTTTACGAATATAAGTGAAGGTCTCCATCCCGCGATGGGGATGTGCGGGGAAGCCACCGATAAAGTCTTGTTCATCATCGGATTTTATTTCGTCGATCATCAAGAAAGGATCAAATTTAGTCGTCACAAAATCGGCGACACGGCGAATATTGACCCCATCGCCATCCATCGCGGCTTTGGCGGAAAACTGACTTAATACTTTCATTGCTGCTCTCCTATCGGTTGAGCAAAGCGATACGTGAAATGCCAAGATCATACAGCTAACACAAGACGCAAACGCTTTGCTGATGGAGACAGAATAACAAGGAAGTTTACAAAAGAATAACGCGAAATCACGGCCTAAACATTCGAAAAAATAGAAGGGTAGGCAGTTGATATCCACTCACACAGGTTTGCCATGGCATTTGCTCGTCGACTCACAGACAGTCCGTTCTTGGGGCGGACGGTCGTCTCGCTAATCACCATGACTCACCTTTTTGGCATTAGCGTAACCTATAGATTTAAAAGACATACGTAACACACTTTTGGACAGAAGTACTTTAAGAATTTCTGGATAGCACTGCTGAGGATCAAACTTGGTCATTTAATTCTTTAAGTGCTGGCTTATGATGAGCCATGGCATTCGCTCACCGACACGCAGCGAGTCCATCCGTGGATGCTCGACCGCCCCGTCCATGGGGCGGACGGTCGTCTCGCCAATCACCATGGATCACCTGTTTAACATCGGTGTAGCCTGTTTGTTTTAAAGTAGATATGCGACTTGTTTTTGGACAAAAGTGAGCTAGGTTCTAAGCTCTAACACATAAATTTCGGATAAAAATTTCTATGGGTTAACACCCCAAATGGGAGCACACTAAAATAATAGCAAAGTGAAGGAAGCCTGCATGTTTGTTCGAGCAAGAGTGGTTGTTATGTGCTTACCACTCGAACACCTTCGGATTCTAGACGCACAGTTAGTAGCTTTTTTGCTAAAGAGTGCAACTTAGCTTGATCTATAGATTTTAATCTGCGTTTCCCCAAGCGTTTATCAAGCATAGCAAGTGACTGAATTAAAGGATCTTCAGAAGATATAGACTCATCAATGGTAAGATCGTGCACGAAACTCCAGCAAGCCTCATAAACATCTTGCCTTGATAGTTCACCGTACTCCATTTCGCCGTAAAACTTTTTCTGGTGTGCAGATATATGCTCAGGACCTGGTGAGTCTGTAACCCACCGTCCATCCTTAAAATGGTAATCGCCAGCAGCGCGATTCCAGAATGCTCTTGTACAGAAATTAGCGATAACTTCCTTATCAAGTGTCAGCCAAGCGTGACCACAAGTACAATTACCATATCTTGTGCTGAAAATAGCAACTCTCCCACTAAGGGATTGAGAAAACTTGTCTTCTACCAGCGATTTCAACTTACTCCATTTCACCAATAAAACTCCTTTAAGCACACAACGTTAAGCACACAACGACAGAATTAAGCCGCGACGCGAAGCGGCGTCTGCTTGAATGAATTGTCAGAGGTAAAAAATCTGACCATCTAAAAAATCTAAAAAATCTAAAAAATCTAAAAATCTGGCCATCCATTTTAGATCAACAACATAATGCACTTTCGGTTTGTCTACAACTTGTACTAGGGGCTGTT
This sequence comes from Shewanella sp. JNE2, assembly GCF_023159115.1. Lineage (NCBI taxonomy): Bacteria > Pseudomonadati > Pseudomonadota > Gammaproteobacteria > Alteromonadales > Shewanellaceae > Shewanella > Shewanella sp. JNE2. The sequence continues at coordinate 3,722,568 of NZ_CP096169.1, forward strand.
GATCTTTCGAGAGTGATTTTTAGACAGCATGGCAAGACGTTATAATTTGCTTCGCCAAAAGTAACCATAACCTCAAGCCATGCCAAGACTTATGCTAACCGATGCACGCTGGGAAAAGCTATTTCATTTAATGAAAAGCACAGGCCGTGTTTATGACAAACCTGAACATAGACAGACATTCGAAGGTATTCTTTACCGCCTTAGAACAGGTATCCCTTGGCGAGATTTACCTAAAGAGTTCGGTCATTGGAGCACGGTCTTTAGACGGTTTCATTTATGGTCTAAAAAAGGCGTTCTAGCACATTTATTCAAGGCCTTAGCCAACCTTGCTGATATAGAATGGGTCTTTATTGATGGCTCGATAGTGCGGGCTCACCAGCACAGTGCAGGTGCATCGACGCTAAGTAATGAGAGTATTGGTAAAAGTCGAGGCGGTAATTCAACCAAAATTCACTTAGCCGTCGACAGCGGAGGATTACCGATTTATTTCGAATTATCAGAAGGCCAAAAACACGATATTACACACGCCCCCAGCTTAATTGAGCACCTGAAGCAGGTTGATACCGTCATTGCAGATAAAGGTTATGACAGCGATGCTTTTCGTGAACTTATCGCAAATAAAGGCGGGAAATCTGTTATTCCGAGGCGCCGCTATAAGAATACACCTCAAGAAAGAGTCGATTGGTGCTTATATCGGTATCGACATTTAGTGGAGAATGCTTTTGGAAGAATTAAACACTATCGAGCAATATCAACAAGGTATGACAAGCTAGCAAGAAATTACGCCAGTATGGTGTCACTGGCGTTTATGTTAATGTGGCTGCCGATGTATTGCTGAGCAACATTTGCACAGCAAAGATCAACAGACCCTAACTAAAATGGAGTAAATGAGAGTCATCAAAAGTTGAAGAGCTAAAGCTAAGGCATGAAAATGAGCTAACTCATTAAAAATGGTGTATTTAAGACATGCTAATCCACCCAATAAAACAAATGGGTAGTGATGGGTTTGGTTAAGCAGGATTACAGTTAGTTGCTGTGAAAGTGCTGACAGCTTGCGGCAAAGTGCCGTCGTCGCTTTTCTAGATGTTCGCAGTAATCAGTGAGTTCTTGCAGCGTACCCACCGGACCGCGAAATAGCTTGCCAAACTCAGTAGTGAGCTTGAGCCAATTGTCATGTGAGATATTTAATCTTGCCAGTAACTTAGCACTATTCTCACTGATTGCCCCACGTTTGTCGCTTCGAATAATTCGGCCTGTATCATCGACCAATTCAAGGTAGTCCGATAATAAAAACGCAATGCCATTGGGCTGGTTGTCGCGCTCATTAACGATAAAAGGCAGTAGATTTTTAGGCTGCTCACCTTTCAATGCGGCCCGAATACGCAGTTGAATACTGGTATGGTCGGATTGTTCTGGTGTATCAGCCAGTTGGGCTCTAATGGGATTCAAATCAACGTAGGCCATGCAGGTTAACATTGCGGCTTCATCGAGTAGAGCTTGATTCTCTATAAAAGAAATAGGTAAATCGCCCTTCCCAGAAACGACCTGTACAGTTATCTTCTTGATTCGTTTGTCTTGCGATGGGTTCGTTGAGGCAGCGCATAAACCAACTGATATCACATAATCGACTGCGATAAATGGCAATTGCATGCCTTAACCTGTTGACCTCATGGCCTCAACCAACTCACCTTTAGCGAATTTTTGCGTTAATTCATCGCCTTTAAACTGCTTATGCCACTGCTCAAGTACTTCGTGGTCAGTCCAACGATTCGCGCTGTCGATATCGACCCGCAGCACCACATGGAGATGATTCGACCCTCCCGTTCATTTACAAGAGTGCAAAGGCGGCCACATCAATAGCAAAAACCGCTTCGAGTTCAAACAGTAACGATTCTACCCAAGCGCGGAGATGGTCATAATTTTTTCCAGAATAGGCATCATCGCCACACAAAAGGCACGCCGAACAACGCGGCTACAGCAATGATAATAAGGTGTGTCTTCAAGACTTATCTGAGTTCTGCGAGGGCGCGGCATACAAACCTCCTTGTTTAATGCTTAACCAAAGCATAGTCGGAGGTTTATTGAAGCGCCATTAAGGCTGGGTGTCCATTTTGGCCGTTTTGGCCGAGCTATTTTGGCCGACTTGTTAAGCGGTGGTGGTACGAGCCAACCACTCGCTCATTGAATTTGATACCTTTTTAACATCACTACCATCATGATGGAATATCCATACTGAGAAGTTGTCTTCTGGGTCTAAGTACAATAGATCACCGTTTTCTTCTGCAACAACAAACCCATTGGCTACTCTGTTTATAGGGAGCTTACCCTCTGATGAATGAACAAACTCACTGTTCGAGAACTCTTGGTAGCATTTTAAATATAGTTCCAATTGTCGATGTGCTGGAGCGTTGCCTACTCCTGACATTTCAATGTTTTCACAAAGTAACTCTTCGTCAAAAAACGCCCAGCACCTTCCCTCGAAATCTGGGTACTCATCTGGGAATTCGTTAAAGCAGTAATCTTCGCCAGCGTCGATACCTGCGACAAACTCAAGATAATCGCTTGGCAATTCTATGCCTCGTTCTTTTTGTAATTCAGAGATTTTCACGATTCTTCCTTTTCGCTTAACGTCTTCGTATTTATGCGCTGCGCGTTAACCTCATTAGACCAGTGAAACGCGCACAGTTAACTATCTGTATGAAAAGAACTTATCATTTTTCTATCAAATGCACCATTCGAAAAAACGTGCAAAATGGCAGGATTCTATGTGTGAACCTGAGGAGGCAAGTCTGATTCACTGTAACGATGTTTGTAATCCCTCATGGTCAGGTCTTACTTTTTAGTATCTATTACTTTTTGTATCTCAAGTTATCAGACAACAAAGGGCTAATCTTTAAGCCGTTGAGGCAAATAGCTTTTTAGCAGAACGGGCAGCGAGAGGGTTAGTTAGGATTTGCATTATTACGGAAGTGACCGTCGGTGGCATGAATGCCACCGTTGAGCCCTCAGGGAAGCTTATTTTAAAAACAATAGGCGGCGTGCCACCAGAGTAATATTGCAAATCGACACTGCACATCGGAGAATCTTTTACGAATCTAATTTTCTGGACTGCCTAGCGAAACCTAATCCGGTTTAAACACGCCGATCACAGCACCGGTGGCTTTTTCTGTCACCTTTTCATCGGCTTGCTGTTCACGGTAATCACACTCAGTACATTCAACGGTTTCGATGCCGTTTTCCTTGTAGAGTAAAATGCTGTCTTTGGCGCTGCATTTGGGGCACTTAGCACCGGCTACGAAACGCTTTTTGATTTTAGTGTTTGTCATAATAGATAAAGGACCAGATAGCAGGGCCAAGGGACTCGGCCGAAGAAATTGGCGCTATTTTGCCACACTGATGATTGAATGCCAGTGTTACCTGAAAGTATGAGGCCTTAGGTCGATGTGATGCAATTCGCTAAAGATCATCCTGAAAAGTCGAATAATTGTCCGAGTTATCGGGTCAGGCTGTGGTTTGAAACTGGGTTGTACGCTATTATCTGTGCCCTGACGAATTTACGTTCTAACCAAGTTGTAGTTAATGATCAGCATCAACCAAGCGCAATTAATCCGTGGCAGCAAAACCCTGCTAGATGAGACCTCTCTCACGATTTATCCCGGCCATAAGGTCGGTTTAGTCGGTGCTAACGGCACAGGCAAATCCTCACTGCTCGCATTAATTTTAGGTCACTTAAGCCTAGATAAAGGTGAATTTAGTCTGCCTTCTGGCTGGCAAATTGCCACTGTGGCCCAAGAAACTCCTGCGCTCGACGTCTCGGCACTGGAATATGTGATCGATGGCGACAGCGAATATCGTCAATTAGAAGCCCTATTACACAAGGCTCAAGAAGATAACGACGGCAATGCCATCGCACTCTTACACGGCAAAATCGACGCTATCGGCGGTTATGCGATTCATTCGCGTGCAGGCTCATTGTTAGCGGGTTTGGGCTTTAGTGAAGCCGAGCAAAGCAATCCGGTGAAAAGCTTTTCGGGCGGTTGGCGTATGCGCCTCAACTTAGCCCAAGCGCTACTGTGCCGCTCTGACTTATTGCTCCTCGACGAACCGACCAACCACTTAGACTTAGATACTATGTACTGGCTCGAAGGTTGGATTAAGTCCTATCAAGGTACGCTGATTTTAATCAGCCATGATAGGGACTTTATCGATGAAATCGTTGATGAAATCGTCCACGTTGAAAATCAAAAACTCAATTTCTACAAGGGCAATTACAGTGCCTTTGAGCGCATTCGTGCCGAACGTATGTCGCAACAACAGGTCGCCTTCGAACGCCAACAAAAAGAACGTGCGCACATGCAGTCCTTCGTTGACCGTTTCCGTTACAAGGCAAGTAAAGCCAAACAAGCGCAGAGCCGCTTAAAGGCACTAGAGCGCATGACTGAGTTGTTGCCGTCTCAAGCCGATAGCCCCTTTTATATGGAGTTTCGTGCTCCGGAAGCCCTACCCAATCCGCTGATTAAGATGGAGCAAGTCGCAATAGGCTATGGCGATAAGCCAATCCTTAGCAAGGTGCATTTAAACTTAGTACCGGGTGCACGCATTGGTTTACTCGGCCGTAACGGCGCGGGTAAATCGACATTAATCAAGCTGTTATCGGGTCAATTATCGCCAATGACAGGTTTGTATGAACCTAATCCCGGCGTCAATATTGGCTACTTTGCCCAACATCAAATCGAATTTTTGCGCCTCGATGATACGCCAATGCAGCATTTAATGCGTCTGGCGCCCAATGCCAGAGAGCAAGAATTACGCAACTTCTTAGGCGGTTTTGGCTTTAACGGCGATATGGCGCTTTCACCTGTACGCCCCTTTTCTGGCGGCGAGAAAGCCCGTTTGGTGTTGGCGCTATTAGTTTGGCAACGCCCTAACCTATTGCTGCTCGATGAACCCACCAACCATTTAGACTTAGAGATGCGCCACGCCCTGACAATGGCATTGCAAACCTTTGAAGGCGCAATGGTTATCGTATCCCATGATAGGCATTTACTGCGGTTAACCTGTAGCGATTATTATCTGGTCGATCAAGGTGAAGTGCGCGCCTTCGACGGTGACCTAGACGATTACCATCAATGGTTGCTCGATGCGGCGAAAGCCAGTACCAATCAAACGAGCAATAGCGACGACACCAAACCAGCGGCTGATAAGAAGATACAAAAACGCCTTGAGGCCGAGATCCGCCAAAAGGTATCGCCGCTCAAGCGTAAGCAGACTAAGTTAGAAACCGATCAACAAAAGCTGAGCGAACGCCTAGCCGAGCTAGAACATTTACTGGCCGATAGCGAATTATATGACCAAGATAACAAAGCCAAGCTAACCGCAGTATTAACGGAGCGAACGAGCTTGACGCAAACCTTAGAAGACAGTGAAATGCAATGGCTAGAACTGCAAGAAGAAATTGATGCAATGGAACTCGAAGTGATAAGCCAGTAGGGACTACAAACATGATCACCACCCCCAATATACAAGGACAATGTATGCAAAATCCATCCAGACTAGACGGCCAAATTTGGGATTGGTGTGATATGAGTTATGGGCACAATAAAGCACTGTGCCTCGAATTGCAGGATAGCTGCCAAGTGAATGTTAACCTGCTGCTACTGGCGCAATATTTAGATCTCACGCTTGATGTTACAGGGCCAAGGCAATATAGCACTGAGCAATGGCAAACATTGACTGCCGCCGTAAAGGAATGGGATGAGAAGTTTCTTTCTCCCTATCGCCGTTTACGTCGCCTTGCCAAAGCAAGTCTGAATAAAGATGAATATCAGCAAATGCTTGATGTTGAATTGATGATGGAGCGTAAGGCACAGCGCACCATCACTTGTGCTCTGAGAAGGCTTAATCCACTAGGATTAAAGACTAACCTAGTGAGCTACCTAAGTTTATTCGGGTTAGGCGAAGCCGATGTAAAACAGTTAGCGCTACTCACACCTTAAATTTATACGCCTAGATAAAGCCATTACCTCACAGAGCTTAGGCGCTTCGACCTTGGGGATACCTTTTACAGTTATCCTCAATAGTCAACCAACTGACCTGACTCTCAGTATAAATATGGTAATGTGGCCTGATGCGATTAGGATCATCTAAGCTCGCTATTGTTAAGGTGACATAATCAGGGTATTGGGTATGCCGATAGGTCAGCGAGCAACCACACTCCTTACAAAAACCGCGCCTAACAAACTCAGATGATGCAAATTCAGTCACCACACCATTAAGCCAAGTGACTTGAGCAAACTTAAAATCCATCCAAGCGCCAAACACTGACCCCGTACTCTTTTGACACATACGGCAGTGGCAATAATCCGCATCAAAGGGTTCACCATCGAGCCGATAACGAATCGCCCCACACAGGCAACCACCTTCTAAAAGGAATTCTTCAGTCATACTAAACCTTGTCCCCTACACTGAGTTTTGCCGCGAGTCTCTCTGCTAGTTTGCTCGCATTACGTGCCGTAATGCCATAAATCGACAATTGTGGATTAGCACCTAGGCTCGTCGGAAAGATAGAACCATCCATTACCGACAAGTTTTCTAAATAATGTGACTGTCCATCACTGTCAACCATCGCAAGTTTTTTATCTTCACCCAAAGGACATCCTCCCATCACATGGGCCGATGCCACCACAGTGCGCAGTGGCGCGAGCGACATCTGGGCAATGCTTTCTTTGGCCTCTTTCCATGAAGACAAATAGGGCATTCCATCACTAATAGGTAACACTTTTAACGCGCCCGCAGAGAATTGTAGCTCGGCCATACTGGCAAAGGCGCGTCTCGCCGCACGCCAAAAAATATCGGTCAGAGGATAATCTAAGGCAAAACCTGTTGATGTTAAATGCACTTGCCCCCCCTGACTCTCGGGGTGATAACCATCACGCACAAGGGCGATAGTCACCTGTAGTTGATTAAATTGTGACATTAGCTCAGCGTGGCTCATGCCATAACCTAAGGTTTTAGAGGCAATGAGTATGGGATGTACAGGCGGTACTTCGAGCTTATAACCCAGCTCTCCCTCTGCACCATTTTTCCAAACAAACTCATCGGAATAAATGGATTGCGGTGCACCACTGTGAGCATTAATCGCATCGGCAAACACGCCACCAGAGAGCAAAGTTGGATGTAAAAAGGTGCGTTTACCCAAAAGCTTGTGGGGATCGGGCACTTGAGAACGCATTAAAAGCGCTGGAGTATGAATGGCGCCAGCACTCAAGATGTAATGTTTGGCCTTAAATAACAACTCAATGGCGGTTGGCCTTAAGTTCACATCAAGTGCCTGTGCCTTTAATGCAAAAACATGACCGTTATGATGCTCAATGTTCACCACTTTTGCGCGACTTACCAACTGTGCACCTTTATCTAGCGCCGCGGGAATGGTGGTCACTAACATAGATTGCTTGGCATTCACTGGGCAACCCATACCGCAATAGCCGGTATTCCAGCAACCCGCTACATTACGCTTAATCACAGTGTAATCCCAACCAAGATTAATGCAGCCTTGCTTTAACGCTGCATTATTGCGATTAGGTTCATAATTCCATTGGTGGATATTTAGGCGCTGCTCCATTTGCTCAAACCAAGGGGCTAAGCTTTCTGATGTTAATCCAGCGACGGACTTATTTTGCTCCCAAAAGGCTAACGTCTCAGCCGGAGTACGAATCGAGGTCGTCCAATTTACCGTTGTCGAACCGCCAACGGCGCGGCCTTGGAAGATGCCAATCGCTTTGTCGGCGGTTTTCATGGCGGCCGCTTGTTGATATAAATTCGGGTAAGCGACGCGCTCTTCCATATCAAAATCACTGGAAGATTTAAACGGCCCCGCTTCAACCATGATGACACTCAGTCCTGCTTGGGTAAGAATTTCAGCCGCAACACCGCCCCCAGCACCCGTGCCAACAATAATCACATCGGCTTCAAATTGCTGGTTTGCCTGCAATAGGCTCGCATCTATATGCTGCCAACCTGAATTTAAACCATTCACTATGGGATCGATGATTGCCAACTTGAGCGCTCCAGTGCTACGGGTAACATTTTGATTATTTGCGTTTAATGCCAACATTAACAGAATCGTTATTTGAATAACTCAGGCTTGGCATAATGCAGACGACTCCAATGCTCAGGGCAAGCGTAGTAACTTGCCATCACTAATTCCCGTAGTCCTAAGTAAGCCGTCTGTAGTAAGGAAAAATAGCTATGGCGCCAACTTTCTAGCATTTCTGTTAATTCAGCAGGAGAACGCATTAATAGTGGCGTCATGCTAGAGGTTAATAGCAGTAGCCCAAGCCGATTCTCGAGCATATCGAGTAATTCAAACAACTCAATTTGCTGCTCGGCTGGCAACACATTAATTGACTCTTTTATGGCATCTAAGGTTCTATTTTGAGCCACTAACTTGTGAGTCGTCACATCGGGGAGCGCCCCATCGAGCATCACAGGTAAGAGTACACTAAATAGCAAACGATAATCCTTACCTTCACTATCATCGGGTAAACTGAGTTCAGGGGAATAGAGATTAACCCCTAAGGCTAGCACTGCAGTACCTGCAAATGCGCCCAGTAAAAAGGTTCTTCGTTTCATCGCTATCTCCTGAATATCAGCATAAAAAACAATTGTGTTACACTAAGCGCGAATTCAAATTAAACATACGTTTTAATTTTCAGCAATAGCGGTGCCTAGATAAACTCTTATGCCAAATTCTTTTATGCCACCTTGGTGGGCCAAGAGTCCACATATACAAACGATTTTGCCCGTATTGACGAAAGTCGCCAAACCGGCACTGATAAGGCAGCGCCTCGAATTGCCCGATGGTGACTTTATCGATTTAGATTGGCAGGATGTCCCGCAGCAGGGTAAACCAATAGTCGTGATCATCCATGGATTAGAGGGCAGCGCGGCATCCCATTATGCGAGGCGCATACTGCTGAGCTGTAAAGAACAGCAACTTTCAGCCGTTGTGCATCATCACAGAAGTTGCTCGGGCGAAGCCAATCGTCTCGCTCGCAGTTACCACAGTGGTGACACAGACGATCTGCAGTTTAGCCTATCAACACTACAACAAACGTATCCGCAATCCCCGTTATTAGCTGTAGGTTACAGTTTAGGTGGAAATGTACTCACTAAGTACCAAGGCGAATATCAAGATAGCAGCTTATTAACTCGGGCCGTGGTTGTCTCAGCCCCCTTGCAATTATCAGCTTGTGCCAAACGACTCGAACATGGCTTCTCTAAGGTTTATCAAAGCTACCTTATCAAGCAATTACAAAAAAAAATAAACCAAAAACTCGCCGATCCTGATTTGGCAAACACTCTGCCATTAAGCCGATGGCAAGTCGAGCAGCTTAATACTTTTTATGACTTCGACGATAAAGTCACGGCACCACTCCACGGTTTTAATGGCGTTGATGATTATTATATTCGCGCTAGCGGCCTGCCCTTTGTTAACCGCATTACTAAACCCACACTGATCATACATGCCAAGGATGATCCCTTTATGACTGACGATGTGATCCCACATCCAAGCCAAATATCTGAGCATGTCGAATACGAATTACATTCCTATGGAGGCCATGTTGGTTTTATCGAAGGCGGTACACCATGGAAACCACGCTTCTATCTTGAACGTCGTATTTTAGCTTTCTTACGTGGCAACACCCTATTCGACGAACGCTTGTCTGATAACATTGAACAAGGAAAAAACCATGCTCATCCCCTATGATGTGCTTTTACAGCTACCGAAGGAAACACTGGCAAATCTTGTCCGCGAATACCTATTTGGTCAAGTAGAAGATGGCAGTTTTGCGAGCCTAGATGATCAGGAAATGTCCTTGGCCATAGCCCAGTGCCAACAAGCGCTTAAGCAAGGAAAGCTGCTCTTAGAATATAGCGAAGATGACGAGTCTTTCGCGATACGACCTGCGGATCAAATAGCAAAACGGCAAGATTGACCAGCCCTACCCCTGTACCGTATAAATAGAACTCGCGGTTTTATCGCTTACCCATAAGCGGCTCTTTTGGTTCCTAGCTAGGTAGAAAAAATGTCAGCAAAACATCCCATTATTGCAGTTACAGGCTCTTCAGGCGCAGGAACCACTACGACAACCACGGCCTTTAGCCATATTTTTCGCCAACTTGGAATAAACGCAGCTTTCGTTGAGGGGGATAGTTTCCACCATTTTACCCGCGCCGAAATGGAAGTGATGATCCGTAAGTCCCAAGCAGAAAACCGTAATCTTAGTTATTTTGGCCCAGAAGCCAATAACTTTGCTCGCTTAGAGCAATGCTTCAGCGACTACAGTGCAACAGGGCAAGGGGAAACTCGCAGTTATCTACACACCTTTGATGAGGCTGTCCCCTTTAATCAAATGCCCGGCACTTTTACCCAATGGCGGCCACTACCTGAAAATACCGATATGCTTTATTACGAAGGGTTACACGGTGGTGTCGTCACGCCAGAAGCCAATGTCGCCCAACATGTCGATTTGCTTATCGGCATGGTACCCATTGTCAACTTAGAATGGATCCAAAAAATAATCCGAGATACTTCAGAGCGCGGTCATAGTCGTGAAAAAGTCATGGGCTCGATTGTGCGCAGTATGGACGATTATATTAAGCATATGACACCGCAGTTCTCTCGCACCCACATTAATTTTCAGCGAGTACCCACGGTTGATACCTCTAACCCATTCAGCGCCAAAGATATTCCAAGTTTGGATGAGAGCTTTGTGGTGATCCGCTTCCGCGGTATTAATAATGTCGATTTCCCTTATTACCTGAGCATGATCCAAGGCGCGTTTATGTCACGGGTTAATACCTTAGTCGTGCCCGGCGGTAAAATGTCCTTAGCGATGGAGCTTATTCTTACGCCCTTAATTAAAGACTTAATGGAAAAACGCCAACAACTTAATAGTCCTGAAACGAACTAAAACCTTACCGATTCTCAAGTGAGTTTGACCAAAGGTTAAGGAAATAAAGTCTTTTTTTGCAATGGATTAAGTTTTATTTAAGCCATTAACGCTAACCTTGCTCGCATCGGGATTTCAGGCGAAAGAACGATAGTTGGCATACTCTTGGGAGTTAATTCCCCCATCTTGATCTGTTGATTCCCTTGAGTATGTCAGCAACCTTTAACAATATAGGTTCTAGGTTCTAGGTTCTAGGTTCTAGGTTCTAGGTTCTAGGTTCTAGGTTCTAGGTTCTAGGTTCTAGGTTCTAGGTTCTAGGTTCTAGGTTCTAGGTTCTAGGTTCTAGGTTCTAGGTTCTAGGTTCTAGGTTCTAGGTTCTAGGTTCTAGGTTCTAGGTTCTAGGTTCTAGGTTCTAGGTTCTAGGTTCTAGCAGTGAAGCGTCCTAGTAGTTGCGAAGCAACGCTCTAGTTCCTAGCAGGCCGAAGGCCGTTCTAGATTCTTATACATCACCATACACTCTAAGGCGATGCCCCTAGGTGAGCAGTAGATTGATTCCTCTTCTAAACCTTCACCACAAAAACCACAGTGGCGATAAAAATCCACTGCATTTAAGGTCGATTCCAACCTGAGCTGGGCAATCCCCTGATTAAACGCCATTGTCTCAATAAACTTAAGCAGTGCCTTACCTACCCCAAGCCCCATAGCATCAGGGGAAACAAACAGGGCTTCTAACTGGGCATAGGGTTCATCCAACATAACAGTGCCGACCACAGTCTTTACCTGCAACGCATTATCAGAGATCTCTGCCACATAAAAATGCGCCTCGACGATACGCCTAAATTGCTCGGTCAGTTCGCCTGCTGTCCAAATCAACAGATCGCCCGCATCATAAAATCCGGTGCAGCCTTTATTGATAGCCGCATTACGAATATCCCAGCATGCTTGTGCATCGATTTTAGTTGCTTTTCGAATCGTAATCATCAGATTTTCCAATAAAATATCTCCCCATAACATGCCATGAAGCGACTCAATCACCAAGTAAACTCTTGATCTCAAATGTGACTCAACAAAAAACCGCCCGAAGGCGGTTTTAAATAACGCGACAGAAGCTCAATGGATCTGTGCTAGCGTATTTTCTTATGGTTTAACTTAGCCTTTAATCAATTCGCTAATAGTCAATACGCCGTGAGTCGTAGCGCCTGCGCCCCATAGGGCAGAAGCTGAATCTTCAAATGCGGCGGCGAGATCCACATGTAACCATTTAGCTTCGGGTGACACGAAACGCCATAAGAAACCAGCGGCATTAGAGGCACCACCTGCACCGCCACCTTTCACCGGACGACTATTAGCCGTATCAGCGTAAGCCGATGGACACATTTCTTTATGCCAAGGGTCTAGCGGCAGCGGCCATACGCGCTCAGCAACACTTGTCGCTTTTTGCTGAGCCAGTTGCAGCACATCGGTCTGTGGCGAGAAAATCGCGTTGTAGTTTGAACCTACCGCCATCACTGCGGCGCCTGTTAGGGTCGCCGCATCGATAATAAAAGGCGCTCCAGTAGCAGAAGCCGCTTGTAAACCATCGGCCAACACTAAGCGCCCTTCAGCATCGGTATTCACCACTTCCACTGTCACACCATTTTTGTAAGTCAGGATATCGCCTAACTTATAAGCGCGGCCGCTGATCAAGTTTTCAGCACAGCAAAGGAATAACTTAACCCGTTTATTCAGCCCCGATTTCATTGCTAAACCGAGTGCTGCAGTTACAGTGGCGGCGCCGCCCATATCGCATTTCATGCCGAGCATGCCTTCGGAGGCTTTAATGCTGTAACCGCCAGAATCAAAGGTAATCCCTTTACCCACAAGCGCGACAGACACGGGGGCATCGGCGGCTAATGGATTGAAGTCTAATTCTAACATTGCTGGCGGACGCTCACTGCCGCGACCCACAGCATGGATACCAATCCACTGTTCTTCGAGCAGTGCTTCGCCTTCGATAATCCGATAGCTCACCTTATCGCCACCAATATCGGCTAACCATCTTGCTGCTTGTTGAGAAAGTTTTACTGGCGAGAGGTTTTCAGGCGTATCGTTGATCAATTGACGAGCAAAGGTTGCCACATCGAACCTGCGTTGTAATTCTGCTTGAACAGACTCATCACCACACCAGTGGATTTGATAGCCGGTTTTGGCGGTTGCGAAACCTTGGGCAAATACCCACTGGCTATTGAGATCCCAAAGCTGTCCAGCTAATACCACACTGCTAATACCTTGACTGCGTAGTTTGCGGGCCGCCATTTGAATTTGACGCAGCTCATCGCCACCCGCTAAATGAATTTGTGCACCGTCGGCACTATAAGTCACATCAGCCTTACCCCAATGGGCGGCTGGTGCTTCTTTGGTTAATTGCACTTTCATCAATTCAGTTACTTTTAGTTCACTCATTAGGGATCCTTATTTTTCGATTCGTTTTAGAACAATCAGCAATCAGAACAAACTTTATGGCGGCAGTTTACTGCTAGCAGGCGATGACTCAAAGCGATTGGCGGAAGTTACTCAGGTAAAATCTGTAAACATTTGCGAAATTTGCTAGTCTTGCCGCCTGAGTATTCTCAATACAGGTAGTAGCATGCAGTTCGAACCCGCCTTGCAGCAAGGCATATTAGTTAAACGCTATAAACGTTTTCTTGCCGATATAAAGCTCACCGATGGCAGTGAGATGACAATCCATTGCCCTAATACAGGTTCAATGCGCAACTGTCTCTTCCCCGGAGAAGCCGTGTGGTTTTCAACCTCTGCTAACCCTAAACGTAAATATGCATACACGTGGGAGTTAATGGGCACATCCAATGGTGGTTTTATTGGCATACATTCAGGTAGTGCAAATGCCCTAGCCGAAGAAGCCATACATAGCGGCATTATCAAAGAACTGACGGGTTACGACACTTTAAGCCGTGAGGTGAAGTACGGCGATGAAAACAGCCGTATTGATATTCTGCTCCAAGGTGCTCAAAAACCAGACTGTTACATAGAAGTCAAAAGTTGTACTTTACTCGAAGATGGACAAGGATTTTTCCCCGATGCAGTGAGTTTACGCGGCCAAAAACATTTGCGTGAATTGATGCATATGGCAAATCTTGGCCACCGCGCAGTGCTGTTATTTGTAGTACAGCACTCAGAAATATTCAGCGTTGCGCCTGCAGCACACATTGATCCTGAATACGCTAACCTACTGAAAAAGGCGACTTTATCGGGTGTTGAAGTATTGGCATATCGCTGCGAAATGTCACCAACAGAGATACGCCTAGCCCAAGCCTGTCCAGTCCGAGTATGATGTTAACGGTCGGTAAAATTGAAATTCATTTCAATTAGCGAATTGAATCATAAAATTCATTCAAGGCGAGTTGAAAAATTTGCCTCGATGTAAAGATTCTGATATAGATAGCGGCCGTTCTTAAGGACGCCCTACAAACGCAAATGATTACAGGAGATGCGTTATGCCTGAAGGCACCAAAAAACTTGGCGTACTCGCTATCGCAGGTGTAAGTCCCTACCAGGAAAAGCCGGGTGAGGAGTATATGAACGCTAAGCAACTGGGTCACTTCAAGACTATTCTTGAAGCTTGGCGCAATCAGTTGCGTGAAGAGGTCGACCGTACTCTCAGCCACATGCAGGACGAGGCAGCAAACTTTCCCGATCCTGTTGACCGTGCTGCACAAGAAGAAGAGTTCAGCCTCGAACTTCGTGCTCGCGATAGAGAACGTAAGCTGATCAAGAAAATCGAAAAGACACTGCAAAAAATCGAAGAAGACGATTTCGGCTTCTGTGATTCCTGCGGTATCGAAATCGGCATTCGCCGTCTCGAAGCGCGTCCAACAGCCGACCAATGTATCGACTGTAAAACGCTTGCAGAGATTAAAGAAAAGCAAATGGCTGGTTAATCGGCTGAGCTAAACAAGGCGGGGATTTCCCCGCCTACTTGTTTGTTAAAATGAGTTCATCAAACTCGTTCGAGTACAACTCACTTCATTTTATTCTGTTATTCGCTTTTATCTTGGTATACCCCTAAAATACCTCCACTTTTGTCGGTGCGACTTTCAAACTGAATCTTGATGCTATGCCAAATCCATTGACACCTTTTTTAGCCAATAAGCCCTATGTTGGCCGCTTTGCACCTTCGCCTTCAGGTGCGCTGCATTTTGGTTCGCTTATCGCCGCCCTTGGCAGTTATTTACGCGCTCGCTCACAGAAAGGTAAATGGTTAATTCGTATCGAAGATATCGATCCGCCGCGGGAAATCAAAGGGGCAGCAGATGAGATTTTACGCACCTTAGAAGCCTATGGCTTTGAATGGGATAACTCGCCGTTATACCAGAGCCAACGCACTGAGGCCTACCAAGCACAAATTGACCATCTGCTCACTCACAACGACGCCTATTTCTGCCAATGCAGTCGTAAACATATTCAGGCTATGGGGGGAGTTTATGATGGGCGCTGCCATCGCTTATCTAAACCACACTTATCGGGGGCGGTACGTATTGTAAACCGTGCTCAAGTAGCCCAATTTAATGATAATTTGATGGGAGAAATCTGCGTCGATAGCCATTTTGCCGCAGAGGATTTTATCATCAAGCGCAGCGATGGCTTATACGCCTATCAACTCGCGGTTGTACTTGACGATGCTTATCAAGGCATTACTGAAGTGGTGCGTGGCTGCGACTTAATCGAAGCCAGTTGTCGCCAACTCAGTTTGTATCAAACCTTTGGCTTAACCGCTCCCGAATGGCTACATTTGCCCTTAGCTTGCTTGAGTCCTGGGTTTAAGCTTTCAAAACAAAATCATGCACAGGCTATCGATAAACAATATCCACAAAAGAGCCTTAATGCAGCACTGGCATTTTTGGGGCAAGCCCCAGTAGAAGCCCAAGGTTCGTTGGCACACATGCTCGACCAAGCCGTGGCACAATTTCAATTATCAGCGATCCCAAAACAGCCTGAAATATTGATCGAATCCTAATGATGCCAAATCGCATAAAATCCTCCCCACACGAGAAAGTGCACAATGCCGCAATTTGTGTCTCCAGTGGGCTAAGTCAAGCATCGCTATATACCCATTAGGCGGCATTTGGTATATGATAGCCGCCAGATTTTTTAATCACATAACAGATCACATTTCGAGGTGTCCCATTTTTCGCCGTATCAGCCAATTCTGCAAGCAGCTATTTGAAGACGCGCCTAAAACGACCGCTCCAACTCCAGCTCAGATCCAATCTCAAGCGTCAGAAGCTTCTTCTAACGCCTTAAGCCTAGAGTTAGTGCCCAGAGATGCCCACTCCATCTCGCGCAAGCAAATTAGCGAAAATGCCCTTAAGGTATTATACAGACTGAATAAATCAGGATTTAAAGCCTATTTGGTCGGCGGCGGTGTGCGTGATTTACTCCTCGGACTCGAGCCTAAAGATTTCGACGTTGTTACTAACGCAACCCCAGAAGAAATCAAAAAACTGTTCCGCAATTGCCGAGTCGTCGGCCGCCGTTTCCGTCTCGCCCATATCGTCTTTGGTCGGGATGTGATTGAAGTCGCCACCTTTCGTGGTCACCATGGCGAAAGCAATGAAAAAATTTCCAAAGCCAACGCAGAAGGCCGCTTACTGCGCGATAACGTCTATGGCGAAATAGATGAAGATGCCGAGCGCCGCGACTTTACTGTCAATGCCCTCTATTACGATATCAGCGATTATTCTATCCGCAGCTACGGTGGCGGCATGGCTGATCTCAAGGCGGGTACCTTAAGATTAATCGGCGATCCTGAAACACGTTATCGTGAAGATCCCGTTCGTATGCTAAGGGCCGTACGTTTTGCGACTAAGCTCAGTATGAATATTGAGGACGTGACCGCAAAACCCATTAAACAATTGGCGCCACTGCTCACAGATATTCCTGCGGCACGCATGTATGAAGAAGTGCTTAAACTTTTCTTTGCTGGCAAAGCCTTAGCTAACTTCGAAATGATGCAAGAATACAAGTTATTCGCCCCCTTATTTCCTCAGGTCGATGCCCTATTAAAAGAAGATCCAAAGGGTCCTGCAATGAAAATGGTGCAGGCCATTATGAAAAGCACTGACTTACGGGTAAATGAGGATAAACCTGTTACTCCCTCATTCTTTTATGCGGCCATGCTTTGGTATCCACTGCGTCAACGTGCTGAGGATATTGCCGTTGAAAGTGGCTTAACTTTATATGATGCCTTTTTCGCAGCAATGGGCGATGTGATGGAGCAGCAATGCCAAACCATTAGCATTCCACGTCGCTTTAGCACACCCTCAAAAGATATTTGGCAATTACAACTACGCTTTGACCGCAGCCAAGGCACTCGTGCTTTTAAACTGATGGAGCACCCTAAGTTTAGAGCCGCCTACGATTTACTCTTGCTCAGAGGTGAAGTCGAGGGGGGGAATGTTGCCAAAAGTGCTGCTTGGTGGCAGCAGTTCGTTGAAGCCGATGAAACCGAGCGCTTGACTATCGCCCGTAGTGGTAATAAGTCATCGGGGAATCGCAATGCTCCTCAGCGTCGCCGCCGTAGGCCAAGTACGACTAAAGCCAAAGCAGCCGAATAATGACCCGCGTTTATGTTGCATTAGGGGCTAATCTTAATGATCCCAAAACGCAATTGGACAATGCCGTGATAGCATTGTCCAACCTTGCTCAGGGCAATAGTTTGCAGGTCTCACCGTACTACCATTCAACCCCTATGGGCGATGTGGTCCAACCCGACTATATCAATGCGGTGGCAAGCTTTGAGACAACATTAACTCCACTCGCCTTACTCGATGCATTGCAATATATCGAAAACACCCAAGGGCGAGTACGTAAAGAACGCTGGGGACCAAGAACCTTAGATCTTGATCTGCTGCTATATGGCAATGAGTTTATTGATGAGCCTAGGTTAAAAGTACCTCACTACGGTATGAAAGAACGCAGCTTTGTGCTTGTTCCACTGGCTGCGATTGCTCCAGATCTTATCCTGCCCTGTAACACAGTCCTAAGTAGTCTTATCGACAAAAATATGTTGGCCGAGTTACGACAACTGGGGCATTGATCATTGAAGTCCGTCTCCAGTTAGCTTATAACACCACTTCTATTTGGTTTGAAGATCATCCATATGTCTAAAATTACTAGCTCAACCCTGTTGAAATACAAACAGGAAGGTAGAAAATTCACTGCACTGACAGCCTATGATGCCAGTTTTGCTGGCGCGTTCGATAGCGAAGGTGTAGATGTGCTACTCGTCGGTGATTCTTTGGGAATGGTCCTGCAAGGCCATGACGATACTCTCCCAGTCACGACAGCAGAGATCGCTTACCATACTCGCTGCGTACGCCGCGGGATAGAGCGAGCGTTACTGATTGCCGATATGCCTTTTATGAGTTACGCCACGCCAGAACAAGCTATGATTAACGCCACCGAGCTGATGCAGGCTGGTGCCAACATGGTCAAAGTTGAAGGCGGCCATTGGTTACTCGAAACCGTCACTAAACTCACCGAACGCGGTATTCCTGTTTGTGCCCACTTAGGGTTAACGCCTCAATCTGTTCACGTTTTTGGTGGTTTTAAAGTTCAGGGGCGGGATGCCGAAAATGCCCAGCGAATTCTCGATGAGGCCAAAGCATTAGAAGCCGCGGGCGCCCAATTACTCGTCGTAGAATGTATCCCTGCACCATTAGCCACAGCGATCACCCAAGCCCTAACCATTCCAGTCATTGGAATTGGTGCTGGAGCATCGACCGATGGTCAGATTTTAGTGATGCATGATGTATTAGGTATTTCAAGTGGTTATATTCCACGTTTTTCGAAAAACTACCTAAAACAAACGGGTGAAATCCGTTCTGCGGTACGCGCTTACATTGAAGAAGTTGCCGCTGGCACCTTCCCCAGTGCTGAGCACACATTCAGCTAATAGTGCCGAGCACATATTCACTCATTTTAGGTTTTAGCAAGGTAAGGCTTAATGATCACAAGCGCCCATATCGATGATATTCGCACGCAAGTGCGCGCATGGCGTGCCAAGGGCGAAACCGTCGCCTTTGTGCCAACCATGGGGAATCTTCATCAAGGACACATCACCTTAGTCAAAGAAGCTGCACAAAAATGTGACCATGTGGTGGTATCCATTTTCGTCAATCCAATGCAATTTGGGCAAAACGAAGATCTCGATGCCTACCCACGTACTCTGGCCGCCGATAGCGAAGCACTCACTACGGCGGGAGCAGAACTCTTGTTTACTCCGACCCCCGCCACTATCTACCCTAAAGGTTTAGCACAACAAACCTTTGTCGAAGTACCGGGTATTTCAGAGGTGCTTTGTGGCGCATCCCGTCCTGGGCATTTTCGCGGCGTTGCTACCGTTGTCTGCAAGCTATTTAATATAGTGCAGCCGGATGTCGCTTTCTTTGGCAATAAGGATTATCAACAACTGTTAGTGATCCGCACTATGGTTGAAGATTTATCATTACCCATTGAAATTATTGGTGTTGATACCATACGTGAAGCCTCTGGCTTAGCCATGAGTTCGCGTAATGGCTATTTAACTCGCGATGAAAAAGCGGCAGCACCTGCGCTTAAAAAAGCACTGGATGCAATGGCGGCAGGCATCAAGCAAGGTGAAACATTTGAGCAAGTAACAGAACAAGCTAAAGCGAGTTTATATGCAGCAGGCTTTACTCCTGATTACTTAGAAATTCGCCATGCACACACCTTAGCAAACGCCGAACCAGAGGATAAAGCACTGGTGATTTTAGCGGCGGCTTATCTCGGTAAAGCCCGTCTTATCGATAATTTAAGATTCGATCGCTAATAATAAATATCTGTAAAAAGGAGCTTAGGCTCCTTTTTACCCTTTATGGCTTGATGTGACTGCAACTTCCCTGAAACCTCCATTTTAATCACTGAAAAGATCCACTGCCTAAACTGGTTTTCTCGCCAAACTTACACCATAGTATTAAACAAACCACAACACAGGTTTGATGAATAACCTATGTCACTAATATACAAGGATTTGTAGCCGAATGGCAAAGTTGATATTGACTCTCATAGGCCTGTTGCTGCCAAACATGACTCAGGCAAGCATTATCTATAAATGTTATAAGGGCGATAAAGTGGTTTTTAGTCAAATCGCTTGCCCGCAGGAATATCGTCAGCACAAAATCGAGTACCAGTTAGGCGTCACAACAGAAACAGATTCAGATAAACGGGATATGCCTGTCGATCCTTTACAAGCATT
Source organism: Shewanella sp. JNE2 (assembly GCF_023159115.1). NCBI lineage: Bacteria > Pseudomonadati > Pseudomonadota > Gammaproteobacteria > Alteromonadales > Shewanellaceae > Shewanella > Shewanella sp. JNE2. Next base: position 3,742,800 of record NZ_CP096169.1, read on the forward strand.
ACTGAATAATCAAACGATTACCAAAGAAAAACTGCTACAACTGCTGGATAGTGAAATATATCGACTTAAGCAGGAAAACAGCTATTTTGAAATCCTACGCGCCAGTGAATTACAGAAATTAGAACGCAAACGTTACTGGCAAAATAAAGAAAAAAATGATCCTGAATACATCAATGAATTGAACGAGATTAACTCTCGCTTCAATGCATTAATGGTGAACAATAACAGTGCAATGCAGCAACTCAATGACCGAAAAAGTCAAATCAGTAACGAAGTCTCTTCTGAAAACTTGAAAGACTCTAAACAGCACTGATTCACATAGAATGTTGTACTTATTCTATCGATGAGCTATTAAAAATTTGACCTTATTGATAGGGCTGCTTCACAATAAATACAACTTAACTACTAGGACAACTAGGTTAGGCTCCATAAATAAAAACACGTCAATAAACAGATAAAACTCATTTAATCAATACGATATAAATACAGTTCTCTTTTACCTTCCGTTAACCCTTTCTAGAATAAATACCCTTTTGACCAATTGCGACATGTTCATCTGACTCGTATCTTCAAGTCTGAATTTGGGATGTAAGCGGTGTTAAGCAGCCCAAGATATTTGATGCAAGGAGTCACCCGTGCCAAATACCTCTATACGCTTTTTGGTGCTGCTACTCTTGCTCTGTAGTTGTATGACTTCAGCACAAGGGCTGAATGTCAACGAGTTACCCGTAACCCTTCAAGCATTACTAGAACGCTCCGGTCGCGATAACCTTATCGAGCTGGTTCAACAAGGTAATGCCAACCAAGGATTACTGTTCCAATCAGGTAGCGATAACAAAGCCGATGTCACACAAGTGGGCAATGATAACGATGCGCTAATTACACAGATTGGTTCAAACAATGAAGTCCAACTACTGCAAGTCGGCAGTCAAAATACGGCAACAGTGACACAAATTGGCAATGACAATCTCGTGCAACTGAACCAACTAGGAAGCGGCAACTTTTCGATTCAACAGATTGCAGACGGTGCTGCAATCTCAATAACTCAATATTAAACAGGGAGCGTCACATGAAATCACAAGCTAAAAAATCACTTATTGCTTTAGCTATTGCAACAGGTTTAAGCGGTCAAGCCTTTGCAGCCAGTACAGTGAGTGAAATTAGCGTAGTACAGTCAGGCCAAGGCCAAGACACTTTAGTTTCACAAACGGGTGCCCTTAATGCTGCTGCGGTTGTGCAAACAGGTACAGATCAAACCGCTACCGTAATCCAAGACGGGCTATGGCATGAAGCGGCTATCAACTCCGCAGGTACTGACAATAAAGTCCAGATAACACAACAAGTTGACTGGCATGTGGCCAGTGCCAATGTTGAGGGCAACAGCAACTTTGTTAATGTTTCCCAAGACGGTTTCTATAACCAAAGCAGCAACGATGTTACTGGTAACGATAACACCGTCGTAGTGAGTCAATTAGGCGAATTAAATGAAAGCCAAGTTGAAATCACTGGCGCTCAAAACACGGTATCTGTTGAGCAAGAAGGTGATACCAACTTTGCAGTTTTCCGTGTTCAAGGCAGCAATAACGACGGCGACATCAAACAATACGGTGACAATAACCAAGCAGGGGTCATTGCACTTGATTTAACCGCTAACGTAGGTAACAACAACGACGTGTCTGTTGAACAAGTGGGTAACAATAACTTTGGCGCGGCTAAAGGCATTGCAGGCGACAACAATAGCGTTGATATGGTTCAAAAGGGTGATAACCATGTTGGTTTTGTTTATGCACTAGCGGGCAGCGATAACGATATTGCCATGGATCAAAAAGGTCGTGGCAACACCGCTTATCTTGCTATGACAACGGGTGACGACAACAGTATTGATATTACCCAAAATGGTAGCGGCAACACTATCGGTGATACTTTAGTGGCCGATATCCAAGGTGATGATAATGATATTACTATCACCCAAAAAGGCGATGTTAACGGTGCAGAGTTCCAAGTATGGGGCGATAGTAACGATGTAGATTTACAACAAAGAGGCGATGCTAACTTCGCCACCTTTGGCGCATACGGTACAGATAACGACTTCGACTTATCTTCTAAAGGCAATTACAACGAAATCGTTGCCTTCGCAGAGGGTGAAGACAACAGTATTGAAGTCGACCAAAAAGGTGATGCGAACTTTGCTTATGTCGATGCAGTCGGTAACGATAACGAAGTCGATGTTGAGCAAAATGGTAATCAAAACGAGAGCATAATTTCTATTGCAGGTAACAATAATGCCGATGCAACTGCACTTCAAAAGGGCGATCTTAACCTTATTGATTTGATTATCAAAGGCGATGAAAACACGGCACAAATTGCCCAATCAGGTAATAGAAACTGGGTCGGTGGTGACGATAGTGCCTCATTCACAGTTAAAGGTGACAACAACAGCCTATTGATCGCTCAAAAGGGGAATGACAACTTAGTGTTGGGCTCTCAAGCTGGCAATAACAACAGCATCAGCGTGAACCAATCAGGCAATATGAACATTGCCACTGTAGTGCAATACTAATAAATACTGCTAAACCGCCATAGCTAACTCTTTGGTGTTGTTTGATAAAATGGTATAAAAAAAGCGGGAATGTTTACATAAACATTCCCGCTTTTCTATTTTGATATGCCAGCAATCATTAACATTAACCACTCAAAGCAACAGGCAAATGACCACACCCTTTGCAGGTTAACTACATAGCTCAAAGTGAGTTTGATAGGTTTGCGCCCAACGTAAAAGCTCAACCCGATTACGAGACTGGGTCTTGCGGAAAATAGAGGAAATGTGTGCTTTTACTGTATGTTCGCTGATGCATAACCTATGGGCAATTTCTTTATTCCTTGCGCCACTGGATACAAATTGAATAATGGTACGTTCACGGGATGTCAGCATCTGCAGCATAGCCACTGTATCGGAGGGCATCTCATTATTACCCTCTAACTTTTGTACGACACGGCGAAACATTTTGCTTAGCAACGTTCTATCGTACCAAAGCTCCTCTGCCACCATTTTACGTAAACCCGTTAACATCAGATCCATACGTTGATCGGCAAATAAAATACCTCGAATGCCGAGTAACATTGCAGATTCTTGGTCTAAGGAGTCTCGCTCAACTTGATACAGCGCCACAGGAAAATGTGACACTAAACGCGAAGCCAGCAAAGGAATTCCTTTGTTATCTAATGCTGAACCTTTTTGGGTAATCAGATAAAAACTACGACGGCTTTTATCTAAATCCAATTCTGCGGCGTGCTTTACAATACGCGTTTTCAAACCTATGGATTCAGCGAGTAACGCTAAATGACATGGCGCGGCCATTTGGTGTAAAAAAACCAATTCATTAATTGTGCTCAATGACTCTCCTCCCTGAAAAGTATTCTCTTATTGCAAAATGGTCTGTTTGACTCGTCTTCTAGTTAGATTTCTCAACATTCCATTAACCTAGTTAATTCTGACTAGTTAACGATTGAAAAACATCACCCAAATGTACTATTCCCTGTTTAGCCATAGTAAGTTCGACTAACACACCATCGAAAAACGGGTTATGAGTCAAAACCACTCGTTAAATCCACAGCCTCACAGCACTTGCACTGTTAAACTAGGATGAGCCGCCCAAAGTTGCAACATAAATTAAACATAAAGGTTAGTGCAAAAGTATGACAACGCTATGTCGTCATACTTTCATCAGATGTGCTTAGCGGGAGGAAAATCTTGCCACTCAAATAAACCGCATCATTCACCAGTCATACTAAGTGCTTGGTGTAAGTGCTGCTATTTGCTTATCTTGAAAACGAGACAACAAAGTCAGTGCTACTATCGCGCCAATAAGGGCAAAGAACATATCCGATTGAGTGTCCCATACATAGCCTTGAGTTCCCAAAAAGGCTTCAGCCCCTTCGCCGGTTGCCACAGCAACCCACCATTCGATCAGTTCATAAAACGCCGAAAAAGCGAGCACAAAACAAGTGGCAAGAAACGCACACCAAGCCCCAGGTTTAACAGCTTGATTACGCAACATAATTTCACGGGCGAGCATGGCTGGGATAAAACCTTGGGCAAAATGCCCGACTTTATCGTAATTATTACGTTCCGAGCCCATCCAATCAGCAATAGTGTCAAACAACGGCACTTCAGCGTAAGTGTAATGAGCGCCCACAAACAACACACAGCAATGTATTAAAATTAACAAATACGCCAAAGGTGTTAGCGGAAAACGGTTACGGGTAAAAAATAAAATCGGTACTGCGACTAATCCAGGCAAGGCTTCGAGCAACCAAGTAAATAGATCTGCGGGTTTTATCGCCGACCATATTAAAACTGAGAGGTAAATACCGCACCATGCGATTTTGTTATTCAATGTTTCTTCCTCTTATGCGATATTGTTCTAAATTTAGAATATTAACTTTAGCCATCTAGCCCTCCACACTGAGCAAAAAAAGTGCTACTTTGGTGGGTGAAGGTTGTCAGCATATCATAAGAAACATTTCTATTAATTAGAGGGTACCCATATCATGGCGAAACATTCGCTGGACAAGGATAAGATCAAGATCCTGCTGTTGGAAGGCGTCCACCAATCCGCGGTCGATGTATTTGAACGTGCGGGATATACCAATATCGAATATCACAAAGCCTCTTTAGGTAATGAAGCCTTACTTGAATCCATCAAAGATGCGCACTTTGTAGGGCTTCGCTCGCGTACTCAGTTAACTGCCGAGGTGCTGAAACGTGCCGAGAAGTTAATCGCGATTGGTTGTTTCTGTATTGGTACTAACCAAGTTGATCTTGCCACCGCCGAATCCCTTGGTATTCCTGTATTTAACGCGCCATTTTCAAACACGCGCAGTGTTGCTGAGCTAGTGATTGGCGAAATCATTATGCTGATGCGAGGCATCCCTGAGCGTAATGCCATCGCCCACCGTGGCGGTTGGATGAAAACCGCTGCAGGCAGCTACGAAGTGCGTGGTAAAACCTTAGGTGTAATTGGTTACGGCCATATTGGTACTCAACTTGGCATTCTGGCGGAAACCTTAGGTATGCGCGTGGTGTTCTTCGATATCGAAGACAAACTGCCGCTAGGTAACGCACAGCAAATCCATTCAATGGAGCAACTGCTGGCGCAATCTGATGTTGTAAGTTTACACGTCCCTGAAACACCACAAACCAAAGATATGATAGGCGCACCTGAGTTTGCCGCTATGCGTAAAGGCAGCATCTTTATCAACGCCTCACGCGGTACAGTAGTCGATATCGATGCCTTAACGGTCGCCTTAAAAGAACGTCACCTCGCGGGCGCCGCAATCGATGTGTTCCCCGTCGAGCCACAATCCAATGACGATGAGTTTATCACTCCTCTGCGTGGTTTAGACAACGTATTACTCACGCCGCACGTCGGTGGTAGTACGGCTGAGGCTCAGGAAAACATTGGTATTGAAGTGGCTGGTAAGTTAGCGAAATATTCAGACAACGGCTCAACCGTGTCTGCGGTTAACTTCCCTGAAGTGTCGCTGCCAACGCATAAAGGCACCTCACGCTTACTGCATATTCACCAAAACCGCCCTGGCGTACTGATCAAGATCAACCAAGCCTTCTCGGAAAAAGGCATCAACATCGCCGCCCAATATCTGCAAACTACCGCAGAAATTGGTTATGTCGTGATGGAAGTTGATACCACTCAAGCGGAAGAAGCCTTAGTTGAGCTCAAAGCGATTGAAGGCACACTGCGTACCCGCGTACTGTTTTAAGATATTAATCCAACCGCATACGCGTATTGGCTAAAGTACACATTAAGGCGCATATATCATTCACAGATATGTGCGCCTTATGCTTTTGAGCAAACTGGAATTCCGTTACAATCTAGCCTCTCACATCGTCTTCATTTTCAGGATCTCGCTATGACTATTTCAGTTTCTACACCCCATTGGGATCTGGACGCTACCTTGCCTCCACTTATGCTTGCCAACTTATCTCATATGGGCCTCATCAAAGTCGTTGGAGAACAAGGCCGTAGTTTTATCCATGGCCAAGTGACCACAGACATCAGCTCATTGGCCACGGATCAATGGCGCTGGGGCGCCCATTGCGATCCTAAAGGTAAAATGCTGGCCAGTTTCAGAACCTTTGCCATCCAAGAGGCACTCTTTATGTTGATGCCAAAGGGTGCTATCGAAGTCGATTTACCCCAGCTACAAAAATATGCGGTATTTAGCAAAGCTACCTTAAGCAATGCATCCGGTGAATGGACTTTACTCGGCGTTGCCGGCGAACAAGCCTGCCAATTTGTGAAACAGCATTTTGGTGATATTCAGCAAGAACTCACACTCATTGAAAATGGTGCGATTTTAAAAGACGCGGATAGATTTATTTTGGTTCTGCAACCAGAAACCGCAAACACCCTCGTTGCTAAGCACACAGTATTTGATGCCACCGCTTGGCAAGCATTAGAAATTGCAGCGGGTTATCCTAACCTTGCCGCCAGTCATGCCCACCAGTACGTACCACAAATGTGTAACCTGCAAGCTGTTAATGGTATCAGCTTTAATAAAGGCTGCTACATGGGACAAGAAACCGTCGCCCGCATGAAGTACCGCGGCGGAAATAAGCGCGCACTTTACATTCTCCATGGCACAACCTCGTTAACGGTGGATCTGGAAACTAGCCTTGAAATTGCGATGAAAGACGGTTATCGCAAAGGGGGGCAAATCATTGAATTTGTGCAACGCGGTAATCAAGTATTGCTGACTGCCGTACTGGCTAACGATACCGAAAATGACGCTAAACTGCGTTTTGCTGACGATGAGCAATCAAGCTTGACAATTCAAGCCTTACCTTACTCACTAGATGAAGCATAACCCTTTATTTTATAAACGATAAAGGCGCCATGTGCGCCTTTATTTTCACTAAGATTTAATCCTCAATGCTCTAAATAGGTATCTCGAATCGCAATGACTTCTGGCAGGATTTGTTTAAATGCCTCCACCAGCTTAGGGTCAAAATGCTTACCGGCTTGGTTTTCGAGTAACTCCATTGTTGCCTCTATGGTCCAAGGCTGTTTATACGGTCGCTGGGATGTTAGCGCATCGAACACGTCCGCAATCGCGGTGATACGGCCTTCAATTGGGATATTCTCACCCATTAACCCATTGGGGTAGCCTGAACCATCCCATTTTTCGTGGTGAGTCAAGGCGATACGACGGGCCATTTGTAATAGAGGGTCGCTATGCTCACCGATAATTTCTGCACCTATGGCGGCGTGCTGTTGCATAATTTCCCATTCTTCAGGGTCTAGCTTACCCGGTTTTTTTAATACGGCATCGGGTGTACCTATTTTGCCTATATCGTGCATCGGTGCTGCATTATAAAGCAAGTCGCAAAAAGTCGTTGGTAAACCAAGCCTTATCGCAAGTAACCGCGCATAGTGACTCATACGTACCACATGTAAGCCTGTTTCATTATCTTTATATTCTGCGGCACGGCCAAGGCGACGAATAATTTCGAAACGCGTATCTTCTAGCTCTTGTGTTCTTTCTTTAACTTGTTGTTCTAAAAGTCGCTTTTGATCATACAATGCAAGATGCGTTTTAACTCGCGTCTTAACAACTGGCGCACTGACAGGCTTAGTAATGTAATCGACTGCACCCAACTCAAAACCTTGGGTTTCATCAGCCACTTCAGATAATGCGGTAACAAAAATAACGGGGATATGGCATGTCAGTGGCTCTTGTTTTAATAACTTACAAACCTCATAGCCATTCATTCCCGGCATCATTACATCCAATAAAATGAGATCCGGCAAGGATTTAGCGACGAGTGCCAACGCCCTTGGTCCATCAATAGCCACTTTGACTTTATAATCTTCTCCAAGAATACCCACTAAGATGTCGATATTCTCGGGAGTATCATCAACGACTAATATTGTTGCCTTATCCATTCACAACCTCGACTTATGCCAAATAACAAACTATTTTGTCCGCTCTTTTACCAACGCTATTCCATAGCCGATATCAAACACAGGCACATATTCGACACGTCATCCATGACATTAAGTTTCGGCTTATTGAGCTAGCCTTCCATCTTGATGTGCATCATTGGGAATGCGAATTTAACTCTGCTAAAACCTCGTCAATCAAGTCCACCGCTTCATCAAATTGATATTGATTAATCATCGCCAGTACCGGACTTAATTGTTGCCATAACTTGGTGCTCACTTGGGGTTTTAACGCATTAATCAGCTCCACCGCCTTAGCATCGGCCTCTTCTAAACTCTGACGTAAGTGGTTAAGCGCTATGACTAACTGTTCAGAGGAGAGTGGCTCTATCCCAATCTCAGAAATGTCCTCTAATTCAGGCTTTACTTTTTCGATAGCTTCACAAATAGAGGCAACCAGTTTTTCAATCTGCTCAAGCTCGTCCTGATAAGGCTGATTTTCACTCAAATGCAATTCTAATAAACGAGCAAGTTCGACTAATTTGCTCGAACTTAAATTACCAGCAAGCCCTTTGAGCGTGTGGGCAATACGTACGGCATCCTCCTGTTTATTTGCACTAACAGCCTTACGAAGCATCTCCACAACATTACGCTGACTGCTTACAAATCGATCAAAAATCCGTTGATACAAACGTGCAGAATGTTGGACAAGTTGCAATCCCCTATCAATATCTAACTCGGGATGCTCTGGCCATTTAAGCATAGTTGCTGGATCAGTATTGATAGGTTTATTTTTAATATCATTAACTTGTGCGTTTTCTAATAAGGTCGATTGCGACTTATCATCTCCAAGATATTTTAATAAGGTTTGATACAGAATATTGACTTCGATAGGTTTAGCGATGTGGTCATTCATCCCTGCTCTTAAGCACATTTCTTTATCGCCAGCCATGGCATTTGCGGTCATAGCGATAACGGGGAGATGTGCCAACTCAGGCCGCTGCCTTATTGCCATTGTCGCTTGATAACCGTCCATCACTGGCATTTGGCAATCCATAAGCACTAAGTCATAACTTTGCTGAGACAGTTTATCTAAGGCAATTTGCCCATTCGTCGCAATGGATAAAATAATACCCACTTGCTCCAAAAACTCTGTGGCGACTTCAAGATTCATCTCATTATCTTCAACTAAGAGGACACGCTTTCCTTTAAGTGGCAGTAAGAGTTGGGGATCTAACGCTTCATTATGCCGCCTCACCGGTAAGATTCCAGCCCTACCTAGGGCATTCATTATGCCATCAAGCAAGCGTGAGGCACTGATAGGTTTGCTAATATACCCCGCTAATCCAAGTTGCTCTATTTGTGTTAAAAATTCATGGTTCGCATGGGCAGACACCATTAAGATCCGCGGTGCGGCTTTAGCCTGCTGTTGGATCTGCCGTGCAGCTTCTAGCCCATCCATACTCGGCATCTTCCAATCAATTAATGCTACGGCATACTCATGCTGTATACATCGACTAACAGCCTCTTCGCCTGTGCGCACTGTATCAACATTGAATCCCATGCTCTCCAGTGCCGTACGCATAATGTCTCTAGCCGTCGCATTATCATCGACCACTAACACCGACATGCCTTCGAGCTCTTGACCTACCGTCAACTTTTGACCACTGGAAATTTGCAGTTTCACCGTGAAATAGAAAGTACTGCCATGCCCAAATTGACTCTCAACGCCAATATTACCTCCCATTAGCTCCACTAGCTGTTTACAAATGGCTAAACCTAGGCCTGTACCACCGTATTTACGTGTCGTGGAAGTATCCGCTTGGCTGAAAGATTTAAACAGTTTGGCTTGCTGTTCATCGGTTAAGCCTATGCCGCTATCGCGTACACTAAAGCGCAGCGTCACATCATCATTCTGTTGCTCGACCAAGTTGATAGAAAGTAATACTTCCCCTCTTTCAGTAAACTTAATCGCATTGTTCATCAGGTTGATCAGCACTTGCCCTAAGCGTAGCGAATCGCCAAACAAATGCCGTGGCACATTGGGCGCAACTGCAAACAATAACTCAAGTTGTTTGTGAACCACCTTCTCCGAGAACATATCACTGAGATCTTCGAGCATGGTATCGAGTTGAAAAGGAACGGCGTCAATATCCAGCTTACCGGCTTCGATCTTAGAAAAATCGAGGATGTCATTGATAATTGAGAGTAATGATTGTGAGGCTCGCTCAATTTTCTCCACATAGTTTTTCTGTTTTTTATCGAGCGCGGTCTGTAAACACAGCTGTGACATACCAATAATGGCATTCATTGGCGTGCGTATTTCATGGGACATATTGGCCAAAAAGTCCCCCTTTGCCTTACTGGCTGCATCAGCCTCCTCTTTAGCGATAAGCAGTTCATCTGACAACAGTTTAAGCTCGGTCATATCCACCATGCTGACAACTGCAGATTCAAATTGGTGATGACAGTCAAAAAGTGCGGAAACATTAACCGTCATCCACATTGGCTCACCGGAGGGGCGAATAAAACTACGTTCTCCACGATAGTGATCGACTTTACCATCAGCAAGATCTTTAAATTGTGCTTTAGCAATCTCTCTATCCTGTGGGCTAAGGACATCAAATATGGGAATATTACGTAATTCCTCTCGGGCTCGTCCTATGTCTTCACAGAATTGGTCATTACAATCCAGAATCAAGCCCTTAGCATCGATATTGATAATACCTATGGTTGCACCATCAAAAAGTGCCCTAAAGTGCGCTTCACTTAAGGCGAGTTCTTGCTCCATAGTTTTACGCTGAGTGATATCCATAACGTAACCATTCCAAATGATCACATCATCACTCTCTACGTGACCACTCGCACCAGCCTCCATCCAGCGTATACTGCCGTTAGGATGTCGATAACGAAACTCGCGGATCCACTGCAACTTATCGTCACTCTTACCCGCTAAGGCACGAACAACCTCAGGCCTTTCCTCATCAAAAATACGCTCTGCAATAATATTAAAATCATTCATTAAATTATCGCGTTGCAACCCTAGCATCGGCAGTGCGGCACCAGAAAGAAAGGTAAAGGCGCGATCAGAGGGAGAACGCCAACGCAACTGGTACACAGTACAAGGAATCGATTCAGTAATATTGGTCAGCTGCTGACGTGAGGCTTCAAGCTCGACAGACACGAGTTTGCTCTCGGTAATATCATCAATACTGCCATCAAACCAAAGTGGGAAGCCCTCTTCGTTATAGCTCGCTTTACCCTTTTCATGCACCCAACGGATGCTGCCATCGCGGTGGCGGATACGATATTCCACCTCAAAGGTTTCCTGCTGTGCCAATGCCTTATCAATATGCTGATGACACAGAGGACGATCTTCTTCCAGAATCAAAGATGAGAAGTTACGTTGGCGGTTTTCGATAAACTGACTTGCCGCATAACCCGTAATATCGGCGATATTGTCACTGATATATTCCATCACCCATACCTCGCCGATACGGGTACGGTAAACAGCACCGGGAATATTCGCCACCAAACCGCGAAAACGTAGCTCACTGTCACGGATTTTTTGTTCGATGGCTAATTTCTGAGTCATATCGCGAATGGAAGCAGCGACCTGTCTACTGCCATCCACATCGGCGGGGAGAATACTTAAGGCAATTTCAGCAATAAACTCGTTACCATCGGCCTTTACAGCACGGACATGACGCGCATTTGCCATGCTTCTATCGCGGCCATCACGTAAAAACTGTTGCCGATAACGCACATGTTCACTCCCTAGTGCTTGGGGCAATAGAGCTTCAACTTGCAGCCCTAACATGGCCTCAGCATGATAACCAAACAGTTGTTGGCAACGACTATTGCTAAAGATGATTTCACCTTTTTCATCAACAATCAGCATGGCTTCTGGTGCGGCTTCAAGCACGGCATTTGACCAAGCTGCCGCTGAAAACTGCTCTGTCACATCGGTAAAAAGCATTTCTACCGACATTAATTCGCCCGTCTCTGACACTAAGGGCTGCATAAAGACATCGAGGCGCCTTAAATGGCCTTGAGCATCAATCATTTCAACTTGGTGCGAAGGCACATTTTGGCCTTTTAAGGCCAAATCTGTGTATTGCCAATTTTTTTCATTCAGTGGATTTGCCGAGAAAAGCCGTTGATATTTTCGCTTTAATAACTCAGGTGCAATGCCAAGTACTTTCGTCACACCATCACTCACTTGGGCCAACTGCCCTGAAGGTTCGAGTGAACAGTAAAAAGATTTATCACTCATACCGTCAATTAAGCGAGCAAAGCGGTTACCACGGGAGTCGAGAATGGCCTGTTCACGCTCAGCTAATAGCTCGGCCATTTGATTAAAGGTCTGGCTTAAGGTCACAATTTCGCTCACCGCACCTTTAGGAATAACAAGTTGTTGTGCTTTACCTTGACCAAAGGCGAGAATGCCTAATTCCAGTAACTCTAACGGTCGGGTCAGGCGTTTTGCTGTTAAATAGCAGGTCAGCAATAACAGCAAAGTTAACAAACTTAAATCCAGCACAATGGAAGCAATATCATCGAGTAATGCCGTGAATAATTCCTGCTCTGGCACCATAACGACGACGCGCCATTTCAATTTAGGCACAGTTGCAACACTGGCAAGATAGCTAATCCCCTGCACATCGACAAACCTTGCCTGTCCATCGAGATTTTTCTCTTGGAGTAACCAAAAGTCCCCATTGTGTTTCATGCTCTTATCGAGCCACTGCGCCGAGGTTGTGGAAAGTATTTTGTCTCTATCGGCATGAAAAATGAGTCGTTCCTGATCGTCTAATATGACTAAGCGATTCGACGCAACACCTAGTTGGCTAGGTAATCTATCGAGGGCGAGATCGACAGTAGCCACACCAAAATAATGATCTAAAACGCCAAAAGGGGCGGAGTAAGTGACCATAAGGACATTGCCAGCACCCTCATCAAAATATGCCTTAGACCAATAGCCATTGGCTTGATTAATGGCATTCGTCCACCAGTCCCAAGAACCATCGGTGTAATCATAGCCTTCGGCACCAATATCGAGGTAATGCAACGCCTCGCCAGCGCGGTATACATAAGGAGAAAAGAGTTTTCGATTAGGAAATACATCGGGTTTAAACGCAACAGCAGTACCAAAAAAGTCTGGGTTTCGCTCCAAACGATTCATCAATACCTGTTTGACGTTATCGATATCATTAAATCCCTCTTTATTGGATAAAAAACCGATAAAATCTGCCAGTCCTTGGGTGTTCGCTTGGGCATGTTCGAGGATAAGTTGTAAGCGAGAAGCCGAATGGCTAGCCTGCTGTTCTAATTTTTCATAGAGCGTTTTTCTAATGCTTGATATTTAAACCAAGAATTTACGCCATACACACCCGTCATAATTAAAATCAAAGGCAAGGCGATGTGAGATAAAATTCTACTGCGGAAGGTACGAAGTTTACTTCTATCCATAGCATCGCCCCAAAGTCATCGAGTTTAAAAGCACACGTCGTTAAACAGCACTTATATAAAGTAAACGAAGAACCATGAGGCGACAATCCTTAGCGTTAAAATAATGTGAAGTAATTTATTGTTTTAACAGCACTAATAAATAGTCTCTACGTTGCGGCTTGGGAGCATTCGCGCAAAGTAATGTTGAGTCTCGGCAATAATGATATGACGCAAACCCACAATGGCAATCAAATTAGGGATAGCCATTAGGCCATTGACAGTATCGGCTAATAACCAAATCACATCTAATTTAATAAATGCCCCTCCCGCGATTAAGATAAGAAAAACCACTTGATACACACGTAAGCCGCGCTCACCCACCAGATAGTACCAGCAGCGTTCACCATAATAATGCCAACCTAAAATGGTCGTAAAAGCAAAACAAACGAGGGCAATTGTCACTAAATATTGGCCGACAACCGCAGAGCCCCCGAGGGCAAATGCCGCGCTCGTCATTGCAGCGCCCGCGGTATCACCGCTCCATACACCCGTAATAATCAGCACTAAGCCCGTCATAGTACAAATGATGATGGTGTCGAAAAAAGTGCCCGTCATACTGACAAGCCCCTGCTCTACTGGTTCATTGGTTTTTGCCGCAGCTGCTGCAATGGGAGCGCTGCCAAGACCCGACTCATTCGAAAACACCCCACGAGCAATACCAATTTGAATGGCTTGAGCAACCGTCGCGCCTAAAAATCCGCCCACCGCAGATAATGGGGTAAATGCCGATTCAATCACAAGACCAAGCGCAGGCATAATCTGATCGGCAAAACTAATCAATATCCACAAACAGGCAAGGATATAGCCAATCGACATAGCAGGCACCAGCTTTTGTGCCACATTCGAAATGCGCTTAACGCCCCCTAACGTGACAGCCGCAACCAGCATAGTTAACACCACAGCCGTTAACCAAGTCGGCACCTCAAAGGCAATCGTCAGCGCATCGCTGATGGCATTCACCTGTGCAAAAGTGCCAATACCAAAAAACGCTACGCCAACGCCAAAAAGTGCAAATAACTTTGCCATCCAATGCAGACCAAGGCCACGCTCGATATAGTACATTGGGCCACCTGCTATCTGACCTCTCGCATCGGTTGTTCGATATTTTACCGCCAACATACACTCGGCATATTTAGTCGCCATACCAAAAAAGGCCGCCAACCACATCCAAAATAAGGCCCCAGGCCCTCCCATTTTGATCGCCGTCGCCACGCCAACAATATTACCGGTACCAATCGTGGCTGATAACGCAGTACAGAGCGCGGCGAAGGAGGATAAATCACCATGGCCTTTGGCGGGTTTAAATAATAGTCCGAGCGCCATAGGCAAACGAAAAACTTGGATAAGCTTTAGCCGCGCAGTGAGATAAATCCCTGTGCCAACTAATAAACAAAGTGTAATAGGACCCCAGACAATACCGTTTAGGCTGCTGAGCAAGACTTCAAAACTCATGATATTCCTCAATTATTAAACAACTTAAATTAATAAGGGAGGAGGAAAAGAAATGGCTGAGACACAAACACATGGCATGCTTAGTGCGCTTTTTCACCTGTGTGGATCGATCTGTGGCATAGACAACATACCCATTTCAACTCACTCAACCTAAAAAACGCCCACGACAAACGACAGGGACTGTGCAGTCATCCTCTCCTCTGTCCTTTTGCCTGAGCGTTTCGCGTCGCATCTTCATTAAGAACACGGCGACACTTTCGCCTTCGGCGCCACCTTTCCACACTATCAAGTGTAGCGGTAGTCTCTCCAGAGGCTCGTCCAGTAGCAGTCCACGCCTTACGGCACCTGAAAGAGTGCTTTGCTTCTCATCCCTGCAACTGATTTTAAAAATCGAGTGTGGGATAAAAAGACAAAGTTGCCTCGTCGGTGTGGGGTTAATTCCCCACTCTCCTGCTACCTTCATCCGAACGGATTGTTAACTCAATATCAGCATATTGATTTAACAGGGCGCACAGCATGCAACAAACCCGTTAAGAGCTCAAGCCTGTTTGCTCACAGTTATTGACCCACACGCCTATTTGGTGAATTTTTGAGCACACTTGTTTTTCGGTGTTTGAGATAACATGGTTACACTGGCCAAATCTAAAGTGAACTTTTTAATAGAAATATCAGTATCTATGTGAATACAAATTGCTTTATGTTTATCCTTTAGCTTGTCACGAACAATAAGGAACAGTTCAAATGACGGAAGTCGCTAAACTCATTCAGATCAGTAAAAGTTTTCGCGATGGAGAACTGCGCCATGCCGTACTGCAATCGGTTGACTTAGCGATCCATAAAGGCGATACCGTTGCGCTCACAGGGCCGAGCGGAAGTGGAAAGAGCACTTTGCTAAATCTTATTGCAGGCTTTGAAACACAAGATTCAGGTGAAATATTCCTTGAAAATAAATCAACTAAAAACTGGCAAGATAGTCAATGGAGTCACTTTCGACGGCAATCACTGGGGGTCGTATTTCAGCAATTTAACTTACTGACACCACTGAATGTAAAAGATAATATCGCGTTTTCCCTCAACCTTATCCAGCAATCATGGTCGCCCTGGTGTGATTATTTAGTGGATAAACTGGATCTTACACCACTGCTACAACGGCAGATTGAAGCGCTATCCGGTGGACAACAACAAAGAGTCGCCATTGCCCGTGCCTTAGCCCACAAACCCAGTTTGCTGCTTGCCGATGAACCCACGGGTAACTTAGATGACGTGGCGGGTAAGCAAGTGATGTCACTACTTTGTGAACTCGCAAGGGAAAGCCACACCAGCATTTTGATGGTCACCCATAGCGAGGAATGTGCGGCCTTTATGCAAAAACGCTGGCATTTATCCCATGGTGCCGTGGCAATTTCAGGATGACACGCGCCTTGGAAACACAAATCATGGCTAAAAAAACCATCAAAAACCAAGCGCTCATTAGTGGCAAACTAAGGCGAATAAGGCTAGGTTTACAGCTATTCTTGGCCCATTATCGCCACGCACCACTCCAAGCTGGCGCCACATTGCTAGGGATTGCACTTGCCGTAATGCTGCTTATTGGCGTCAAAGCGACCAATGACAACGCGATTCGCAGTTATAGTGAAGCCACCGAACTCCTAAGCCAACGAGCGGATGTATTACTGACTGCGCCAATAGGACAAGATACCTTAGACGAATCCGTATATTTCGCCCTAAGACAAGCAGGGTTCAGCCAAAGTCTTGCCGTGGTTAATGGTCGAGTCGCAGGTAAAGATGGTCAGTTTTGGCAAATTGAAGGCAGTGATTTAGCGGCAGCACTCACCTTACAGAAATCCCAAGCCAATAAAGAAAACGATACTCACACTCCCATGCAAGATCTCCCCCTTGCCGCACTGTTAAGCGGCGATCCTGTGGTGGTGATGAGCCAAAGTTTAGCTGGACAGATTGCCCCCAATGGTCAGCTTTACCTAGCGCAAACGACCCTAGAGGTTATCGCTATCGATGATAAATTTGGCCTAGGCAGCGCCATTTTAGCGGATATATCCCTTGCCCAACATTTGCTTAATCTTAACGGGAAACTCAGCTATATCGCCCTGTTTAGTGAACGAGACAAACTCCCTGCACTAAAATCCCAACTCGATAAATTGGAGATTACACCACAAAAAGCCAGCTTTAATCAGCAGGATCAGGGCCAAGCGCTTATCGCTCTCACTCGCAGTTTTCATTTAAACCTCAATGCCATGAGCATGCTGGCATTCGTAGTCGGACTCTTTATCGCGTACAACGGCGTACGCTATAGCCTGATGAAACGCCAAAAGTTACTGGTTCAGCTTCTGCAGCAAGGAATGGAACGCAGTGTCGTGATGGCGGCGTTGATGGTTGAACTCGTATTACTCGTGGTTGTAGGGGCATGCCTTGGGTTTATCATCGGATTACAGCTTAGCCATTGGTTACAACCTATGGTGGCAATGACATTAGAGCAAATGTATGGCGCCCATTTACTGCCAGGTATTTGGCAATGGACATGGTTATTTGAGGCGATAGCACTCACTTTTGTGGCCGCGTTAGCCGCTTGCTTGCCTTTATATTTAGACTTAACGAGACAATCACTGGCTCAAGGGGCTAATCGCTATCAACTCACCCAAGCCCATCGAAAAACCCACAGTAAACAGTTTATTTGTGCTTGCATTTTATTAAGCCTTGCAGCCCTGCTATTTCCCTTTAGCCAAAGTTATGATGTGAGTTTAGTACTACTCGGCATAGTCACCATAGCGATCCCTTTGCTGTTACCGCTATTACTACATTGGGGAGTCAGCATATTACAGCCCTTTGCACGCCAAGGTCTCTGGCAATACCTGCTCGCAGAAACTCGCGAGTTAATTGCCCCGCTCTCCCTCGCTATGATGGCAATTTTACTTGCCCTCAGCGCCAACGTATCGATGAATACCTTAGTCGGTAGTTTTGAGCAAACCCTACGCGCTTGGCTGGAAACCAGATTACATGCCGATCTTTATATCCGTCCACCGAGTCATCGCATTGAAGCAATACAAGCCCAACTGGCTAATGATCCAAGGGTAAGCGGGCTTTACCAGCAATGGCAAATAGACGCTCAACTTACGCTTAATAGCGCGAATAAAACCTCAAGTGAGCAGGCGATTCCAGTCAATCTATTAAGTCGCGATGATTATTCAGTGCGTTATACCAGTGCACTTAAAGAAAGTTTACCCACACTTTGGCAATCCTACTTTGAAAAACCCTATTTACTGATTAGTGAACCTCTCGCGATAAAATATGGTTTACAACTTGGGGATACTGCCGAGCTTGACGTGCTCGATAAAACGGGCCTATCGGATAATAACAAGCTGATTATTGGCGGAATTTACTATGATCACGGCAATACTCGAAATGAAGTCATTATCAGTCAAAACCTGTGGCAAAAAGCACAATTACCGATACAACCTATTAGCCTCGCGGCAAGTTTTTATGGCAAAAACCAAGCCAAGATAAGCGATACAGACCTTGATAAACTCGAAGCCCAATTAGCACAAGAGCTTGAATTATCAAGAGCACAAATCTACAGCCAGACCAAAATCAAAACCCAAGCCATTGCGATGTTTAAACACACTTTTTCGATTACCTTAGTGCTCAACAGTTTGACGTTAATTGTGGCGGCTATTGGGCTTTTTAGTGCCTGCTTAATGTTAACGCAGGCAAGGCAGGCGCCACTGGCCCGACTATATGCATTGGGCGTAAGCCGAAGAGCATTACGTATAATGGTTTTTGTCCAAATGTTGATTGTGGTACTTATTACCTGTTTACTCGCAATGCCAACGGGCGCGCTTTTAGGGTATCTGCTTATCCATAAAATCACGCTGCAAGCCTTTGGTTGGACAATCCATATGATTTGGGATTGGCTCGCCTACGGTCATGCTATCCTTATTGCGCTCATTACCTGCACTCTGGCCGTACTTCTACCCTTATATTGGCAAACCCGTAAACCCTTAGTGGCGAGTTTACAGCAGGAAACTTTATGATGAAAAAGCCAAAAACAAGGCAGCTGATAACGCGAGTAAACCCAACAATAGCCAAAACCATATTTTATGTTCTGATAGGGCTAATGCTGACAACTGGCTGCGATAAATCCCCTGCCACACAGAACAATCCCTCAAAATCTATGGGGAATGTGCTAAGCAGTACATCAGGTAAGGCGTCTTCAAATAGCGAGATATCCTTTGCGCCCGTCATCCAAGGTTACCGTTTCGAGTTTCCGCGAGATCACTTAGCCCATAATGATTTTAGGCAAGAATGGTGGTATCTGACCGCAAACCTAACCACGGAGCAGGGTGAGCAACTCGGCGCCCAGTGGACACAATTTAGAATTGCCCTTAACGCTGCAAATGCCCATAGGGAAAATGAATCAACGTGGGCAAGTCGGCAATTATATTTCGCCCATAGCGCCTTAACCTCAAACCATACTCACATGGCTCACGAAAAATGGTCACGCCACCACAAAGAGCTTGCCGATGTTCAAGCAATCCCCTATCAGATCCGCTTAGATAACTGGACATGGAAGAGTGAGAATACGACGTTATTTCCGGCAATATTAAGCGTCGAAAATGAAGATTTTAGTTACCAACTTAAACTTGATAGCCAAGCACCTCTGCAATATCAAGGCGATAACGGTTACAGCATAAAAAGCCGTGACGGTAAAGTTGCCTCCTATTATTACAGTCAGCCCTTTATTGATATTTCAGGTGAAATTATCCGTCACGGCAAAGTGGAGCACGTAACAGGTAAAGGTTGGCTCGACAGGGAATGGAGCTCGCAATTTCTCACTAAAAACCAACAGGGTTGGGACTGGTTTGCCCTACGACTAAACGATGGTTCTGCACTGATGTTATTTCAATTACGGGATGAGTTACCGCATGAATCAAAAGGGAATAAATCTATTTCAGCATTTTATAGTGCAAGACGCATGTTTCAAGATGGTACAGGCCGCAATATTAACTCTACTGATCACCCCAATGGCATTCAAATGACGCCACTCGAATGGCAATCAACCGTCAATGGTGACTACCCTGTTAGTTGGCAAGTTAAAATCCCAAGTGAGAATATTGACCTAACGATTAGACCACTAAACCCTAATAGCGCCATGCCTCTTTCAACCCCTTACTGGGAAGGCCCTGTGCAACTCACCGGCAGCCATACTGGTGTGGGTTATATGGAACTAACGGGGTATTAATGCCTTATATACTAAGCAATGTGAATGTGCCATCCATACCATAGAGAGCCAACTTCGTAATGCCCAGTATTCCCCTCCCCAATACTGGGCATAACACTTACGACGTAGTGACATCGCCACCAGTGACAACAGAACTAACCGCTTAAATATCAAACTGGGAGTTAGATCACTCGAAAAACTTTGATCCCGATCGACTATCGCTTTCAATACCTCTTGTGAGGTATACCCACATTTTTTATCAGGTCTAGACTCGCAGAAATCAGCACTTAGTTGTCCTTTAAAATCTTCGCAACTGAGTCAAAACCACCTAAAGGTCACCCGCGATGAGTCAGGAATACCATATTACTAGCCTTGTGGTACATGCAGCCCCCAATGCCTTGCAGCAGGTTGAAGCAGATATTAGTGCCTTATTGGGCTGTGATATTCATGCCATCACACCTGAAGGTAAATTGGTTGTCACCCTTGAAGGGAGTAGTCAAAAAGCCATTCTCGACAATGTTGAAGCTATTAATGCCCTGTCCGGCGTGTTATCCGCCAGTTTGATTTACCACCAAGTAGAACCCTTAGAACAAATGAGTGAGGAAATATTATGAGCATAAGTCGCCGCGAGTTTCTCAAGGCCAACGCAGCCCTTGCCGCTGCGACGGCCGTTGGCGTGACGCTTCCCGTGAAAATGGTTGAAGCCGCCGAGTCAGATAATATCAAATGGGATAAAGCGCCCTGCCGTTTTTGCGGCGTAGGATGTAGCGTATTAGTCGGCACTAAAGCGGGTAAAGTCGTTGCCACTAAGGGTGATCCAGAAAGCCCTGTTAACCGTGGCTTAAACTGCATTAAAGGTTACTTCCTGTCGAAAATCATGTACGGCAAGGACAGATTAACCACGCCACTGCTACGGATGAAAGACGGCAAATACCATAAAGAAGGTGAGTTTACCCCTGTTAGCTGGGATGTCGCCCTTGATACTATGGCCGCTAAGTGGAAACACAGCATTGCCACTAAAGGCCCGACTTCTGTCGGTATGTTCGGTTCAGGCCAATGGACGATTTGGGAAGGTTACGCCGCTTCCAAACTGCATAAAGCGGGTTTTTTAACCAATAATATCGACCCTAACGCGCGCCACTGCATGGCCTCGGCTGTGGTTGGCTTTATGCGTACCTTTGGTATCGATGAACCTATGGGTTGCTATGACGATTTAGAAGCCGCTGACCACTTTGTGCTTTGGGGCGCGAATATGGCCGAAATGCACCCTATTTTATGGGCACGTTTATCTGATCGCCGTTTAAGCAGTCCGAGTTGCCGCGTACATGTACTCTCTACCTTTGAGAATCGCAGCTTCGACTTAGCCGATAACCCTATGGTTTTCCATCCGCAATCAGATCTAGTGATCCTCAACTATATCGCCAACTACATCATTCAAAACAAAGCTGTAAACACTGACTTTGTCACTAAACATACTCAATTTGCCTTAGGTGTTGATGATATTGGCTATGGTCTGCGTCCAGATCATCCATTAGAGAAGAAAGCCAAAAACCCTGGCAATGGTAAATCAACCCCAATTAGCTTTGACGAGTACGCTAAGTTCGTCAGCACTTATACGCTGGAATACGCGGCTAAGATGAGTGGTGTGGAGCCTGAAAAACTCGAAACCTTAGCCAAAGCCTATGCCGATCCCAAGGTGAAGGTTATGAGTCTTTGGACCATGGGGATTAACCAACACGTACGTGGCGTATGGGCAAACAATATGCTCTACAACCTCCACTTACTGACGGGCAAAATCGCGACTCCCGGTAACAGCCCATTCTCATTAACAGGTCAACCCTCTGCCTGTGGCACCGCCCGTGAAGTCGGCACCTTTGCCCATCGTCTACCCGCTGACATGGTTGTGGATAACGATAAGCACCGTGCTATTACTGAAAAAATGTGGCAAGTGCCCGAAGGCACGATTCCACCAAAACCGGGTTACCACGCGGTACTTCAAAGCCGTATGCTCAAAGACGGTAAGCTCAATTGTTATTGGACAATGTGTACCAATAACATGCAAGCAGGCCCCAATATCAATGAAGAAATGTATCCGGGCTTCCGTAACCCTGAAAACTTTATCGTGGTATCCGATCCTTATCCTACGGTAACGGCCATGGCGGCGGATTTAATCCTGCCAACGGCAATGTGGGTAGAGAAAGAAGGGGCCTACGGTAATGCCGAGCGCCGCACCCATATGTGGCATCAACAAGTCAAAGCGCCAGAAGGGGCAAAATCCGATCTGTGGCAATTAATGGAATTTGCGAAACGCTTTAATGTGTCAGAGGTGTGGCCTGCAGAGCTTATCGCCAAACAGCCAGAATACGCAGATAAGACCCTGTTTGAAGTGCTATTTGCCAACGGCGTGATCAACAAGTTTCCAACAACCGATTGCAAGGCTGAATTAAACGATGAAAGTCAGCACTTTGGTTTTTATGTACAAAAAGGCATTTTCGAAGAATATGCCGCCTTTGGCCGTGGCCATGCCCATGATTTAGCCGACTTTGACCGCTACCACGAAACCCGTGGTCTGCGCTGGCCAGTGGTCAATGGTAAAGAAACCCTGCGCCGTTTCGTTGAGGGTAGCGATCCTTACGTCAAAGCAGGTGAAGGCTTTAAATTCTATGGTAAGCCAGATGGTAAAGCGGTGATTTTCGCCCTGCCCTATGAGCCTGCAGCGGAAGAGCCGAACTCAGAATACGATCTGTGGATGTCAACTGGCCGCGTGCTCGAACACTGGCATACAGGTTCGATGACAGCACGGGTGCCTGAACTCTATCGCGCTTATCCCGATGCACAAATCTTTATGCATCCAGAAGACGCTAAGGCTCGTGGTCTACAACGTGGTGATGAAGTAGTTGTCGCCTCTCCCCGTGGTGAGGTCAAAACCCGTGTTGAAACCAAAGGCCGTAACAAACCGCCACGCGGCGTAGTGTTTATGCCCTTCTTCGATGCGCGTCAGTTAGTGAACAAGTTGATTCTGGATGCAACCGATCCACTGTCAAAAGAAACTGACTTTAAGAAGTGCCCAGTCAAAGTGATGAAGGCTTAAGCCCTCATTTTTGATAGCGATTAGCTCATTTGATAGCAATTAAGGAGTCTAAGGTGAGTCAGCAAGTTAAGAGTGCATTCACAGCCAAACAAGTCAACCGTCGCCAATTTTTGGCAACGACGGCGAAGGCTGGCTGTGTGATGGGACTCGTGGGATTAGGCTTAACGGCTACGGCAAAAAGCCAAGGCCAGCTCGCCCCTCAAGCTTGCAGGCCGCCAGGTGCCCTTGAAGAAGGCGATTTTCTCTCGGCCTGTGTGCGCTGCGGTTTATGTGTTGAGGCTTGCCCCTACGACACACTATCGCTGGCACGCTGGTTCGATGGCGCCGCCACTGGCACGCCATTCTTTACCGCACGGCGCATTCCCTGCGAGATGTGTGAGGATATTCCCTGCATAAAAGCCTGCCCATCGGGTGCGCTTGATCCTCAGCTTGAACACATTAACGATGCAAAAATGGGCATTGCGGTACTGATAGATGAGAAAAACTGTCTTAACTTTAAGGGATTACGCTGTGATGTCTGCTACCGGGTTTGTCCGTTAATCGACAATGCCATCACCTTAGAGCGCCAGCGCAACAACCAAAGCGATCACCACGCCATGTTTTTACCCACAGTCAACAGCGATACCTGCACTGGCTGTGGCAAATGTGAACATGCCTGTGTACTCGATATTGCAGCAATCAAGGTGCTACCTACGGCATTAGCCCTAGGAAAAACCGCAGAGCACGATACTTACATCAATACAGAAGAAACCACCCTAGAGATGTTAAACAAGGGGTTAGTGCTATGAAGATGAAGACACCAGCGCCTCAATCTAAGAGCACAAATATCTTGGAAACACCTTTTGCTGCGGCTGCAGTTGCGGAACTAGGTTGGTGGCGAGCCCATAAATATCTGCTGCTACGCCGCTTAGTGCAACTAAGTCTTTTCGGTTTATTCGCACTAGGGCCTGTCGCAGGTATTTGGATTCTCAAGGGTAACCTATCGGCAAGTCTATTGCTTGATACTGTCCCTCTGGCCGATCCCTTAGTGGCTTTGCAGGTACTAATGACGGGACATATCCCTGAATTTAGCCTGCTTATTGGTGCTGGGATTATCGCCTTATTTTATGGCGTAGCAGGAGGAAGGGTATTTTGCAGTTGGGTCTGTCCAGTTAACTTGGTTACAGATACCGCGAGTTGGCTAAGACGTCGGCTTAATCTACCTCGCACTAGTGAACTACCTCGTAATTTACGTTATTACCTACTCGCACTGGTACTCTTGTTGCCCTTGATAACAAGCTTAACGGTTTGGGAATGGATTAACCCAGTCCCAGTACTGTATCGAGCAATATTATTTGGCACTGTCGGTAGCTTGTGGCTCCTTGTGGCTATCTTCCTGCTCGATCTATTTATCGTCGAGCGCGCTTGGTGCGGCCATCTTTGCCCTGCGGGAGCCCTGTTTGGTCTCTTGGGCAAACTCAGTCCAATTAAGATCGCCGCACTGCAAGCCAAAGATTGCAACAACTGCATGGATTGTTTTGTCGTTTGTCCTGAAAGACATGTGTTAAAACCTGCACTTAAAGGACAAAACCCGGTGATCTTAAGCCAAGATTGCACCCAATGCGGCCGCTGTATCGATGTCTGCGCCAAGCGTGTATTTAGCTATCAGCATCGTTTCACTTTTGCTAACGCTCACTCTAATACTCAATCATCCACAGAATCTACATTACCCAATATTCGTCAACACATTGCCACCAAGGCGGAGAATGACCAATGAAAAAAATACTCACCTTAGCTGCCATTGTTGTCGCTATCGGCGGCTGCACAGGCCAGAAAGCAGACACTAATTCAGCACCTGTTACCATCAATTCACTCGCTGGTACTTCAGCAATTACCGATATTCGCCCCGCCGATGCTATGCCCGTTTTTCCTACTCGTGGCGCAGCACTCGAACGTAGCTTTAGCGACCAACCTCCGCTTATCCCTCACAAAGATGATTACAAAATTACCTTAGATAAAAATGGTTGCTTAAGCTGCCATAGTTGGGAAAAAGCTGAGCGAATGAAAGCAACACCGGTTGCTAAATCACACGTTATTGATGATAAAGGCACCTTAAACGGACAAAATTATTTCTGTACCCAGTGCCATGTCGCTCAGGCAGAAAATAAAGCACCCTTAGTCGAGAATAAGTTCTCAAACCAATAGACGATACTCCCCTGCCCGTAAAAGCCACTGATATTCAGTGGCTTTTTACTTTCAAAGCCTTGGTGAACTGAGTTGTGATAGCTACACCTTGGTGAGAGCCGCTAAATGCTTGGAATACAGCGCAGAAAAAATATGAGTGTCAGGAAAGGTAAATGGGGGCAGGAAAGAGCGTAATGATGATAAAAAGTAAAACCCAGCCTAGGCTGGGTTTACTTGTTGTTTTGCTTTATGCAAATTACCCACTGAAGCCGTTTGTGCTGCTTGTGTCACTTTCACTTTTTGTACATCCTTTGCCACAGGCATAGCCGCCTGCCACAAAGCACCTACCCATAGACTTGAAGTTGATTTCATCGGTATTCCCCTGTTTTGTTAACAAGGTCAAAGTAATACTTAGGCTATCATCAGTAAAATGAATTAATGCCATAATATGGATTCCATTTAAGCATGAATATTCCAATCAAGACCTTACAGTGTTTTCTGACCTTAGTGGAAACCGAAAACTTTACCCGTGCAGCACAAAAATGTTTTATCACCCAACCAACGCTTAGCAAGATCATCCAAAGGTTAGAGGAAAGTCTAGGAGAAACCCTGCTGATCCGTAACAATCAAAAGGTAGAGCTAACCCAAGCTGGACAGCTTTTTGAACATAGTGCGAGAGAGATCCTAGGCCAATGGCATAGGCTACAAGAAGACATAAGTAACTTAAGTGGACTCAAATCAGGGCGATTGCGATTAGGTGTATGTCCTATGATGAGCAGTCTGATTATCGGTCTGCTGACGAGTTATCGTAAGCGTTATCCGGGTATTGAACTGCAGATGTATGAATACGGTGGATTTGGCTGCGAGCAAGCACTGCTGAATAACAGTTTAGATATCGCCTTTACTGCGCTACCAACAACCCATGAAACAGAGCTAGTCAATCAACCCTTAACCAAGTATCCATTACTCGCTTGTTTGCCAGAGGGACATCCTCTAGCCGATAAATCCCAAATCAATTGGCAAGATTTCGAACCCTATCCTTTTATCCTTTATAACGAGGATTTCTCCCTCGCTAAGCTGATAAACCGCCTCAGTCGTAAGGCTGGTGTGCAATTGAATATTGCCTTTCGTAGCGGTCAGTGGGATTTTCTAGCGGCTATGGTGGAGGCCGATATGGGCGTTGCCATTTTACCTGAGCCTATCTGTCATAAACTCACTAGCAGCAAATTAATCTTCAAACCAATGCAGCCCGCTATGACATGGGATCTCGCACTAATTTGGCGCCAGAGTTTACCCTTAACACCCGCTGCCAATGCGCTGCTGGAATTGAGTAAACAAAAGACCGAATCCTAGAAACCGTCTACCGTCTACCGTCTACCGTCTACCGTCTACCGTCTACCGTCTACCGTCTACCAGAATGTACGCCCATAAAAAAACCGCTGCTAGCCTAGGCTTAGCAGCGGTCTCTATTCGTGTTGAGTTAAGAATTACTTCTTAGCTTCAGCAGCTTTACGCTCTTTAACTTGCTCAACTACTTTTTCAGCTACGCTGTTTGGACATGGTGTGTAGTGTGAGAACTCCATAGAGAACTGACCACGACCAGAAGTCATTGTACGTAGAGTACCGATATAACCGAACATTTCTGATAACGGTACATCAGCCTTGATACGAACACCAGTCACACCTGCGATTTGGTCTTTGATCATGCCACGACGACGGTTTAAGTCACCGATCACATCACCCACGTTGTCTTCTGGGCTGAACACGTCAACTTTCATGATTGGCTCAAGAAGTTGTGGCTTAGCTTTAGCGATAGACTGACGGAATGCCGCTTTAGCAGCGATTTCGAACGCGATAGCTGATGAGTCAACTGCGTGGTAAGCACCATCAGTTAATTCGAACTCTACGTCTAACACTGGGAAGCCAGCGATAGTACCCGTGTTCATCATGCTCGCGAAACCTTTCTCAACTGCAGGCCAGAATTCCTTAGGAACGCTACCACCCACAACTGAAGATTTGAATACGAAACCAGAATTTGGCTCACCAGGACGGATAATGTATTCAATCTTACCGAATTGACCAGAACCACCAGATTGTTTCTTGTGGGTGTATTGGTCTTCAACCATTTGAGTAATGGTTTCGCGGTAGGCCACTTGTGGCTCACCTACGATCAACTCAACGCCGTAAGTACGCTTCAGGATGTCAACTTTGATATCTAAGTGCAGTTCACCCATACCTTTAAGGATGGTTTCACCTGAATCTTCGTCTGTTTCTACGCGGAAAGATGGATCTTCAGCGATCATCTTACCGATAGCGATAGCCATCTTCTCGCTACCACCTTTATCTTTTGGCGCTACTGCGATAGAGATTACTGGCTCAGGGAACACCATGGCTTCTAATGTACATGGGTGCTTAACATCACACAGAGTGTGACCCGTTTGCACGTTCTTCATGCCCACGATAGCGATAATGTCACCAGCTTCAGCCGATTCAATTTCGATACGGTCGTTTGCGTGCATTTCGCACATACGGCCGATACGTTCAGTCTTACCAGTCGCACTGTTAAGAATGGTATCGCCTTTCTTCAAACGGCCAGAATAAACACGTACGAAGGTCAGAGCACCGAAACGGTCGTCCATGATTTTGAACGCTAACGCTTTCAATGGCTCATCGGCAGAAACGATAGCGTGTTCGCCAGTTTCGTTACCTTCTTCGTCAGTTAAAGGCTGTGGATCAACTTCGTTTGGCGCTGGTAAGTAATCAACAACAGCGTCTAGAACCAGTTGCATACCCTTGTTCTTGAACGCAGAACCACAGTATGTTGGGAATAAAGCCATTGTACGAGTACCCTTACGGATACAACGTTTCAGGTCTTCAATCGATGGTTCTTCGCCTTCCATGTAGGCTTCCATCAGATCGTCATCTTGCTCAACAGCAGATTCGATCAGCATTTCACGGTATTCTTCAACTTGATCAACCATGTCAGCTGGAACGTCTGTCACACTGAAGTTTTCTGGTAAACCTGAATCATCCCATATGTAGGCTTTACGGGTTAATAGGTCAACAACACCTTTAAACTCGTCTTCGATACCGATAGGCAGAACCATAACCAGTGGGTTAGCCGCTAAAACATCTCTAGTCTGCTTAACAACACGCAGGAAGTCAGCACCCATACGGTCTAACTTGTTTACGAAGATGATACGAGCAACTTCAGATTCGTTAGCATAGCGCCAGTTAGTTTCTGATTGAGGCTCAACACCGCCGCTACCACAGAATACACCGATACCGCCGTCGAGTACTTTCAGAGAACGGTAAACTTCAACGGTGAAGTCAACGTGCCCTGGGGTATCAATAACGTTGAAACGGTGTTCTTTCCAGAAACAGCTTACTGCTGCTGATTGAATGGTAATACCGCGCTCAGCTTCCTGAACCATGAAGTCTGTTGTAGATTCACCATCGTGTGTTTCACCAGCTTTGTGAATTCTACCAGTTAGCTTAAGAATACGCTCGGTGGTCGTGGTTTTACCCGCGTCAACGTGAGCGAAGATACCAATGTTTCTGTATTTGGATAATTCGGTCATGATTCAACTTTAATGATTAGTTTAAGAAGTAGACGGAGTATGCGACAAACCACCGACACACCGCACATCAGATTATTTTAGGCGCATATTGTAAATTGGAACCCAGTTCTGCGCAAATGACTCTTGCAATTTTTCACGATAAAGTCGTGGTAAATTTTAAAAAAATTTGCACAAATACAAACAAAAACAACCAAGTAAAACAATTTAGCCTAAATTTTAGACAATCAATAAAAATACCTAAAAATATAGCTTTGCAAATGATATTGATGTTTTTCCGGTTTTTTATGCCTTGTATATAAGCTAAATCGCCTAAAAATATGACCTCGAACGGCTTAAGACTTAGCAAGAATGCTCATCATATGACGCATTACCTAAAACAATGAGGTAGGCATTTTATCGACAGCACATCCTTTGAAGCAAAATAGGGCATCCCCCCAAGATTTGGTCAGTATAAAACCCAACACTAATACCGAGTGACCATCAAGTCTTTATGGTAATACTGGTTAAATGAGATAAAAAATACCCGCCAAAGGCGGGTATTCGGAGTATCAGATTTTATTTAGCGTTTAAGCGTCGACGGGCGATACCACAAAGAGTAAATCACCTTGAGACACTTGTTGACCATTGCTGTTCAGAATGCGTTCGATGCGATACTTCTGATCCTCAGGATAAAGTATGGCGCCTTGACGGTTAAAGCCGGCCAAGTTGACCTGCGAGAACATCTTCATCGCTTCAGTTAACGCTAAGGTTTGCTCAACGGTAACAATATCACCTTCTTTCACGAAATCAGGCTCACCCGGTGCAGGAGAGGTATAGAAGATACCCGCGCCTTGGGCTAATACTTTCAATTCGTTACTTTCGCCCACACGTAAAGACTCAGTATCAACACCCACTGTTTCAGCTGCCGCTTCCATTTCTGCGATAAGCGCAGGAATATCAAGTTCAGCCATAAAGCGTGGTAGATAGTTAGTGTCGTATACGCCTTCTTTGAAGGTACCGTCATTTAAGATTAGCTTAAGTAACGGAATGTTAGTTGCGATACCTTTCAGCACTACGCTATCCAGATAAGCATGCAGCTTGGCAATCACATCTTCACGGTTTTCACCGCGCATAATGATTTGCGCAATCAAGCTATCATAGTATGGCGAGACTTCTTTGCCTGGCGCAGCAATTGAGATGATTTCCACATCAGGATGCTCTGGGAATACACACTCAGTGATCTTGCCTGGGTTTGGAATAAGCTGCAGTATGCCATGGCTATCGAGCGCCGCTTTTTCAGCAGTCACACGTACTTCCATCGCATAGCCAATTTCCTTCGGCTCTAAATGCTCGATTGAACGGCCCGCTGCGATATCAAACTGTGCACTCACAATATCGATACCAGAAGTGGCTTCCGTTACTGGATGCTCTACCTGTAGACGGGTGTTCATTTCCATGAAGTACACTTCGTTTGCATCTAAGTTATAGATGAACTCAACAGTACCAGCACCCATATAATCAGTCGCATCACCTAAAGCACGGGTGTAATCCAACACCTGTTTTTTAAGCTCATCCGGCAACATGGTTGAGCCAGATTCTTCGACGACTTTTTGGTTGTTACGTTGTACCGAACAATCACGCAGACCTAACACTTTGGCGTTGCCGAACTTGTCACGCAATAACTGCACTTCGATATGACGCAGTGAGGTCACATATTTTTCTAAGTATAAGTCGCCATTACCAAAAGCTGCAGCCGCTTCGGTCGCTGTCTTTTGGAATAGGCCAATCATATCCTCAGGGCGTTTAACAACCTGAATACCTTTACCACCACCGCCTTGTACGGCTTTCAGCAGTACTGGATAACCAATTTCACTCGCCACGTTAACCGCTTGCTCAGCATTGGTCAGAATACCGTGAGAACCTGGCACGACTGGTACATTTTGCGCTTGAGACGTTTTAATCGCGTTCGACTTATTACCCATAGTGGTCATTGAATGCACGCTAGGGCCAACAAAGTTAACGCCGTTATTCACACACAATGCAGCAAACTGCGGACTTTCAGATAAGAAACCGATACCAGGGTGCAGTGCATCGACTTGCTCATACTCAGCAACTTTCAGCACTGAGTAGGCATTCAAGTAACTTTCATCCGAGGTGTTACCACCGAGGCAAACTAACTTGTCGGTGTCTTTAAGCATGTCTGCTGGCACTGATGTCATATCAGGATCTGAGGCGACTAAGACCACATTGATATTATTATCGTGCGCTTTACGGATCAGTTTAACCGCCGTACAACCACGGGCATGAACCAATACTTTATTGATTGGCTTCATTAACTTACGAGGATCGCTTTGTACGATAACATCTTCTTCAACGGGTGTTTCAACCACCAGTGTCGAGAGTGCATTAATAATCACATCGTTAATGTTTGCAGTTGGCATCGGCATCAAAGGATCGATACTTGCTAACTGGCTGTCTAACGTGTCACTAAATGGGTTATGGACTAAGCCCGCCATTGCACCAGGAACTTTAGACAGATAGTTAGACAGCGTTGCCGTCGATGGCAGGTAAGCAGGAACCACCATTTGCCCTGCAAACGGCATATTCGTGCCAGATAGGTAATAAGTTTGTACCAATGGGTGAGTCACAAAACTCGCCTGTGCACCACCAGTACAATCACCAAAACCAAACATCAATACTGGCAATTCGTTATCACGAATAAAACGGGTAATACGGTCGTTGACTACCGCCATAGAGAAAAGTGCTGCCGCGCCTTCTTTCGTCTGCATACCGCCAGAGCTAATAAAGCACACAACAGGTAACTTACGCTTAGCACACTCAATCAGCAGCGCAGAGAATTTCTCGGCGCTCGCCATATCGAAGGCACCCGCTTGGAATGCGGTGTTAGAGACAGCCACGCCCACACGGACTTTTTGGCCTTTCTCTTTAAAAT
Organism: Shewanella sp. JNE2; assembly: GCF_023159115.1. Lineage (NCBI taxonomy): Bacteria > Pseudomonadati > Pseudomonadota > Gammaproteobacteria > Alteromonadales > Shewanellaceae > Shewanella > Shewanella sp. JNE2. The sequence continues at coordinate 3,774,727 of NZ_CP096169.1, forward strand.
CCGCAATACCAGTGATTAGACCACAAGGACGTATTCCTTTATCTAAAGCATCTTCAATCGATAAACGGAAACCTGGGAAGTTCAATAAGTTAGCCGACATTTTGTTGCCGTTAATCTCATCAAAACGGGTAAAGAATTGCTTGATGACATTTTCCCATGTCATATTGCCTTTACGCTTTTCGTCCCGCAGTACTTTTTGGATCAATAGATCCTGATAACCCATGGTCAAGCGGTTCCAGAAGTCTTTACGGCGACCGATACGCACAGGGTTTATTGCACCAGTGTATTTGCTAGTATCACTTTCGCTATCAAAATATTCTGGTAGTAGGCGCTCGAAGAAGTAAGTCAGCACCACGAACAAACTGTCATTGAGCTGTGGGAAACCCACACTCTTCCACTGCTCTACACGTACCAACAAGTCGGCACGGTTAGATTGCCCCATAAAGTACTTAAGCCACTTGTAAAATTTGGCTTTATCGTTAGCGGTGTCCTGCGTCGACAGTGCATGGTCAATTGATTTATGCAGCAGATTGTTCACTGAGTTACGTGACAAACTCTTAGACATCATAGCTTCTTTAGCGATTGACGCTAAGCTGCCCACCACGTTGTCGTAAAGTGAGTTAAAGATCAGGATGTTATGGCATTGCCATATAAAATCTTCACGCAGTTCTTCGTTTACCACCACATCCAGCACAGTCAACTGGTTCAACTCAGGCCATTTAGCTTGAGTGACTGACTTAGGTAGATTTTCTAAATGCTGAATAAGCCCTTTAAAGTTATTGGCCGCATTGCTCTTCCAACGGTGATATAAGGACCAACCGATGTTAAATAACAGCGCCTTACGGGCTTTTTTATAGTTTTCTTTTGGTTCACCCAAAATTAAACGGGTCAACATATTACGTTCGGTCGATACTTCATCACGCTTAGCAACAAAGTTAGCCCAAAGCTTGTTTAAATCTTCGTCATAAACCAATTTATCGGGGCTAGACAACCAAGCTTGGAATACCCGATCCTGCTCTTGCTGGATGCGCGTTAACAAGTCGCCTTCAGGCACACTGACCCGCGACAAGCGGCCATATTGTTCCTGAGAAATAGAATGAATACGACTGCGTAACGTAAGATAACGCAGATAACGATAGGCACTACCGAACAGGTTATGGTGATTGGTTGGGCTGGTTGCTACCGCCAATTCTGCGTTCAATTCTAATGCCATCAGGTTTTTAGATGGATTAAGGAAACGCATTAAACTACGGTCATAATGCTCACGTAAATCCTTAGATTCACGCACAAAATTCATTGCGGCACGTTCAACAGTTTCGATACTACTGATAATAGCGCGGCGCAAGTTATGCTGACGCTCATCACGATCGCTCGGTGAAAAATCGATAATGCCATCAATACAGCCGGAGGTATAAAGCTCTTCTGGCGATACACCAACAGATTTTGCGCATTCTTGCCAAGATAAATTGTACTTACGGGCAATACTTTGCAGACCCTGTGGCTGAATCGTGTTGAAAATACCATCGCGCAGCGATAACAGAATGTTCGCCGCCGCTAATGGAATTGCGCCACCTGAATAACCTGCACCGATAACGATACCGACTGTAGGCACGTCAACGTTAGCACTCTCGGCAATCGCCTTAGAAATAGAATGAGCTTGGTTTTGGCTGTTAGCAATTTCGCCAGCATCCGCTCCTGGGGTATCAATTAAATAGATAATTGGCATAGACAATTCGGCAAAATGACGAATTGCTTTACAGGCAGCGTAGTGATGCTCAGGCATCCAAGCACCGTTCGCTGTGGTGCGCTCTTGAGCGATAAAACCAACACGGCGAGTACGAGAACCGAAATTAAGCTCAATTTCGGCACTGTAAAAAGAGCCTAAGTGAGTTTCAGTGATCAATCGGCCTTTAAGATCGGCGATGATACGCTTAGCCCCTGGGCGACCTTTATCTTGAGTCGGCAGGATCACCTTAGCAACGTAACCATCAACATCTAATGATGCCAAATCTTTTAAGTTTGCCTGAATGGCATCTTCACTTAAAAGACCTTTAATTTCTTCCGTTAAACTCTGTTTGCTGTGTTTTGGAAACAGAGAAAAATCCTTTGCCAAATGCTCGGCTTGTAAAAAAAGCGGGTCGGGCGTTTGGGCTTGAGTCATGTGTGTGGGCTGATTTTTGCTGGTCATCAAAAGATCCTCTGCTTAGCCTCTGAAAATTTTTAGCCAATAAATATAACTTTGTTATCCCGCCAAATGCCATTAAACTGCATAAGACGCTATGTTCCATATATGAGACAGTGGGAAAAACATGCCAGATTTAAACGGTATGATGCTATTTGCAGCCGTAGTTAGAGCAAAGGGATTCTCCCAAGCTGCACGTGAAACCGGCCACCCAAAATCCACCATTAGTCGCAAAATCGCGCAGCTTGAAGAACAACTTGGCGTACGATTATTACAGCGCGACACCCGTAACCTGAGTTTGACCCAAGTCGGGGCACTCTTTTATCAACACTGTGATTCCATTCGCAATGAGGTAGAAGCGGCCAAGGCAGTTATCGAGAATACTCACGATGATGTGTCAGGATCATTACGAATTGCAATCCCGGTATCATTTAGCCAAGAATTAATCGCTAACCTCTGTAGCGGATTTATGCGTTTATATCCCAATGTGGAATTAGATGTCCAGTTTACTGACAATGATATAGGTTTAGTCGGAGAAGGATATGACATCGCTATCAAATATGGTCCACTGCAATCATCTGACTTAGTGGCAAGATTATTGTTTGAACGCCAGCCCATTTTAGTCGCAAGTCCGAGTTATCTAAAACTCAGGGGAACACCCGCAACACCACAGGAACTCAGTCAGCACAGTGGCATTTTATTAGGGACTTCACGCTCAGCACCTATCTGGCCCCTCGGCAAAGGCCCACGAAAAACTATGGTGAACTTCCAACGTAAGGTGCGAGTCAATAGCCCTATCATGGTAAAGCAGTTAGCCATGGATGATTTTGGCATTGCCATGCTATCTAATTCTGCTTGTAAGACAGAACTCGCCAATGGACAGCTAGTGCCAATCTTACAGGAATGGCCGATTGAACCTTTTAAGGTTTATGGGGTTTATTCGAGTCGACGCCAACTGGCAACCAATATCAGCGTGTTTTTGGACTTCTTTGTAAAACGCTTTAGCAGCCAAGAAAGCCTGCAATCGTTAATGGGCTAAGGGTTTACCCATTAATAACAAAAAGCCTAGATTATCCCACTAGGCTTTTTGTTTTCATCTGTCACCCATAACACAGTTGATTAGGGGATAATCTTTTCCTGCCTGAGTACTTCTTTTGTAATGGCTTGGCGCAGTGCCAAACCATCCGCTGATGGCATATCCATATTCATTGCAAAAAACCATACATTATCATCGAGTTCTACCCAACCGACCCACCAACCAATGCTCGGTTCGGCCCTTACGGCATAACCCGTTTTTGCGCGGATAATATAGTCACTATTGGCTTCAGTCAGCATGGCTTGCTTAACAATACGCTGACTTCTCTCGGAAACATGCAACTTGTTATGATAAAGCCGACGTAGGAAATCGATTTGCTCTTTGGCTGAGATCCGAATGCCTCCATCTAACCAAAAACTGTCTAAATTGCCTGAGATATCCTCATTGCCATAATCAAAAACAGCGATCATCTTCCCCATGCGAGCATCACCTATTTGGCGAGCAAACTCTTGGTAGATGGGCACAACCGAATACTTCATGGCGCTAATCAAATTATGGTCACGATTCCAGGCGGCAATATCACGATTTTTACCATCCCACTTAAAAACTTGGTGCTCATCTTTCACCATCCCTAAATCGAGAGCAATCAAACTGTTGGGAATTTTAAACGTCGATGCAGGTAAAAAACCTTGATTGGCGCGTTTAAGATTATTAGTGAATCCCTGTTGTTTATTTTCATTCCATAACACCACCACGCCTTTAGCTTGGTGCTGAGTAAAACTGGCATCCCAACTGCGGGTTTCTTGCCACTCTTTTTGGGGCGAGCTAGCAGCAAAAACAGGGGAAGCTGAGATGGAGGACATCACCAATACCGCCGAGATGACGAACAAACGCATAAAATCTCCTTGAAAAAACAAACAATCCAACAAACTAAAAAAGTGATTAAGGCTATCACTTAGCACTACGACATGCCCTAGCAAACTGCTGACCAATTGTGGCAAAAAAGAGGCAAACTAGACCCTATTGCACTGTTGCAGATGGATTAATGCCAGATCCACATGATTTGTGATAGAAGATATTGGTATAAGATCACAAAGATCACTGGGCTTAACTTTATTACCCTCAGCTTGTAGTGCATACTTTTTGGCATAAGAGCCTATCTACACGAAAAAATAATCATTATTTCCAATGAATAACGTCTAATCACTACAGGGAAGCCAAACATGTTGAAGCCAGTGTTAACACTCATCCTCACCACCAGCTTAATGACTACAGCCAGTGCCGTGCAGTTATTTGGTGACGTTGAAGTTTCCCGCCTACCCACAGCCGAAAAAACCATAGGCGACGTAGTCACTCGCTATCAAGCACTTGACGATGGTCTGGCTCAACTGAGCTCAAAGAAAAACGAAGTTGACGCCACCCACTTAGCAGCGCGCCAAGGGCACAGATTGTGGCAACAAGCTGTCCGCGATGTACAGTCAGGGCATTTTGACGACCGACCTTTATACTGGGCTCGCCTTGCTATGCTTAATAGTCTAAAAACCACCAGCGCCAACTTTAAAATGGCCGATTGGCAACAAGACATATTAATGAGTGCAGTTGAAAAAGCCTCACGGGGTTTTAGCGATATTCAATATGGTGATGATGTCCAAATCAAAATATTCCTCACGGGTTTCGATCCTTTCTTCCTCGACAAAGATATCACCCAGAGTAACCCTTCCGGTCTAGTTGCCCTCGCCTTGGATGGTTTTCGCTTTGAAATTAATGGGAAAACGGCGCAAATCGAAACCGCTATGATCCCTGTACGTTTTGAAGATTTTGACCAAGGTCTTATCGAATCGCTATTGAGCCCGATTTATCGTGATCCTAAAACCCAATTTGTGTTCACCGTTAGCATGGGCCGAACCGACTTTGATATCGAACGCTTCCCTGCTCGCAATCGCAGCGCAGCGGCACCCGATAACCAAAACGTCCTCACTGGCGGCACGAAAACCGCGCCCGTTGCCCCTAAGCTCAATGGCAAAGATTTTATCGGCCCCGAATTTGTGGAATTTTCACTGCCCGTCGCAGCCATGCAAGTCAAAGATGGCCAATGGAAAGTCAATGATAACCATACTGTCACAACCCTTACCCGCGGTGAATTTAGCGCGACATCATTAAACGAACTGCAAAACGAAACCTCAGTCGAAGGCTCTGGCGGCGGTTATCTTTCTAATGAAATCTCCTATCGTGCCATAGTCTTGCAGCAAAAGTTTAATAGCCATGCCAAGGTCGGCCACATTCACACACCAAGAGTCAAAGGCTATGACGCAGATACTGAGCAAGCCATAGTCGAACAAGTACGCACTATGGTGATGCAAGCGACGGCGAGTTTATAACAAAGCCACACTGACTGAAACTGACTGAAACTGACTGAAACTGACTGAAACTGACTGAAACTGGCATTGTTAGATAGCGTTCGCTATGATGCGAACGCTTCTGATGTGAACGCTTAGGCAGGCTTAATCACCGATAAGTTTTAAGCACTCAATTTTATCTTTAACCGACGAGATCCAACGCTAACCCTATGCTGAAACCCGCTGACTTACTCAATGCCTTACGCCGTCGCAGCAGTGAAGCACTTGCCCCGCTGACAAAATCGACGTATTCAGCCTTAGGCCAAAGCCAAGATAAGTTCCAGGTGATAATGAGTCCACCAGCACCCAATCCAACTCAGGCACATATTTTCACCGGTTCATCACGTCCACTCTCATCACTACAAATTCAAGTACTAGAGCGAATTGAAACCTGTTATCAAACGGCCGAAATGACGCTTAAACGTGCATTCCCTCGCCCAATAACGCAATTTACGCTCAGGGGCAAAAGTGCAGGCACAGCCCATTTACAGCAGAACAGATTAAGATTCAATCCCGTATTACTGCGGGAAAACAGCGAAGCTTTTCTGACAGAGGTCGTGCCTCACGAAATTTGTCATCTACTGTGTTTTCAGCTTTTTGGTAAAACCAAACCCCACGGTAAAGAATGGCAATCTTTGATGCTAACGGTATTTAAGGTCAATCCAAAGACTACCCACAATTTCAACACCACCTCAGTTGCAAGCAAAGAGGTTGAATATCGCTGTGCCTGCGGACCGATTCGACTCAGTATTCGCCGCCATAACAAGGTTCTGCGCGGTGAAAGTCGTTATATCTGTAAACGCTGTAAGACCCATTTAACTGCTATCTAATTAAATCTTGGCCTAACCACTTTTAGCTTAAACACCCCTAAGTACGACTCAATTTGCATAAGCGACCGTCTTTCCCTTACCATCACGCCATAAAAGACGAGCCAGAGGCTCGCGTTGTATTTGTTATTTTGGGATAAATGTTGAACAAAGCCTCTTTAACCGTTTATTCACGGCGACTTTTGCTGTGCCTCATCACTTGGTCGGTGACCCTATCTGTCCCCACAAGTGCATCACCATCACACCCCAATAGTTTCAGCCAAGCGAAAACTAAGTCGCAGACGCTTTATGCTGGCAATCGTCAAGGTATGCTGCCCGCAGTCAGCTTTTATTGCGGCTGTGACATTCAGATTAAAGGCAAATCGTGGAAACCCGATCTCACCAGTTGTGGTTACCAAGTCCGTAAACAGGAAACTCGTGCTAACCGTATCGAGTGGGAGCATATAGTGCCCGCCTGGGAATTTGGCCATCAACTCCAATGCTGGCAAAAGGGTGGTCGTAAAAACTGCGCCGATAACAGCAATGAATTTAATAAGATGGAGGCAGACATGCACAACTTAGTGCCCGCCATAGGTGAAGTGAATGGTGATCGCAGTAATTTCCGCTTTAGCGAATGGAACGGTAAAGCCAATCAATATGGTCAATGTGCTATAGTTGTCGACTTTAAGAATCGTCAGGTACAGCCACCCGCGAATACCCGCGGTAAGATAGCCAGAACCTACCTGTATATGCAGCAGACCTATGGTCTTAAAATTGCCTCTAGCCAATTAAAATTGTTTAAGGCATGGGATAAAACCTATCCAGTTGATACTATTGAGTGCCAACGCGATAACGCCATAGCGCAGGTTCAAGGCAACCATAACCCCTTTGTGCAGAATGCCTGTAATGCGCCACCACAGCGTCAACAATTAGCCGAGTAAGGTCGACAATGAGAGTCCCAAGAATTTATCAACCTCAGCCATTAGCTATCAATCAACTGCTGAACTTAGACGAAGATGGCGCGGCCCATATCGGCAAAGTGTTACGCATGGGCAACGGTGAAAATATCAGTCTATTCAATGGCGATGGCAATGATTATCTTGCTGAAATTGTTGATGCAGGTAAAAAGCATGTCACAGTAAAATTGCTCTCCTGTGAGGCAAATTTATCAGAATCGCCACTCAACTTGCACTTAGGCCAAGTGATTTCCCGTGGCGATAGAATGGAGTTCACCATTCAAAAATCCGTCGAGCTTGGCGTGAATACGATTACGCCGCTGTTTTCTGATCGCTGCGGCGTGAAACTCAACGGTGAACGCCTAGAGAAAAAAATTCAACAATGGCAGAAGATCGTCGTGAGCGCCTGTGAGCAATCGGGACGCAGTCAAGTGCCCGTGGTTCGCCCAGCGATGGACTTACACGATTGGTGCAGTGAGCCGACCTCGGCACTTAAACTCAATCTGCATCCACGTGCCGCACACGGTATCAATGGCTTAGATTTAGCCCATACCCGCGTGCGTTTATTAATTGGCCCAGAAGGCGGTTTGTCGGCGGAAGAAATCGCCATGACAGAAACCTATCAGTTTACCGATGTGTTGCTTGGCCCCAGAGTGCTACGCACCGAAACCGCCTCGCTCACCGCCATTACAGCACTGCAACTTAGATTCGGTGATTTAGGCTGATCGACAAGCAACACCTAATTAATACTTTTTTGCCTGCGAACGGCGACAAATAAGGAACAGATTAATGATAAAACTCGGCATAGTGATGGACCCCATCAGTGAGATCAACATTAAGAAAGACTCCAGTTTTGCCATGTTAATGGCCGCGCAGGAAAGAGGTTATCAGCTGTTTTATATGGAAATGGCCGATCTTGCCATGGTCAACGGTGTGGCTATGGCCAATATGCGCCAGTTAACTGTTTTCAATGATGCGAGCAAATGGTTTGAACTCGGCGAAGCTACAGACACGCCGATGAGCGAACTCGACGTGATCCTAATGCGTAAGGACCCACCATTCGATACTGAGTTTATCTACGCCACTTATATGCTTGAACGCGCCGAAGAACAAGGCGTATTGATCGTTAACAAGCCACAAAGTTTGCGTGATGCTAACGAAAAACTGTTTACCGCATGGTTTAGCGAATTCACTCCAGAAACGATCGTAACCCGTGATGCCAAACGTATCCGCGCTTTCCACCAAGCGAAGGGCGATATTATTCTTAAGCCTTTAGATGGCATGGGTGGCACCTCGATTTTCCGCGTGAAGCAGGATGACCCAAACCTTGGTGTCATCATCGAAACCTTGACCAGTTATGGTCAACAATATGCGATGGCGCAAGCCTTTATCCCTGAGATAACCCAAGGCGATAAACGCATTTTAGTGGTCGATGGTGAGCCAGTGCCTTACGCCTTGGCGCGTATCCCAATGAAAGGCGAAACCCGTGGTAACTTAGCTGCTGGCGGTAGCGGTGTAGCCCAGCCTTTATCCGACAGCGATTGGGCGATTGCCCGTGCCATTGGTCCTGAGCTTAAAAAACGTGGACTGATTTTTGTCGGGCTAGATGTCATTGGTGACAAGCTGACTGAGATAAACGTGACAAGCCCAACCTGTATCCGTGAAATCCAAGCGGCATTTGATGTCGACATCACAGGTATGTTAATGGATGCTATTGAGGCGCGCGTTAAAGCCTCAGCTTGATTGAACTAATATGTTAACTTATAAGAGTTTGTTGTTCTAAGGCGCTATGAATTAGCTAGCGCCAAGCCACTTTCTAGGGATGTGATATGAGTTTCACCAAAGCGCCACTCTTGTTGCTCGGCATAGGCTTATTGCTATCGACTTCGACTTGGGCAAACATCGAAACAGGCCCAACAAAAGCACCATCTCGCCCGAAAAATATCGTCATTATGATAGGTGATGGTATGGGGCCTGCTTATACGAGCGCCTATCGTTACTACAAAGATAATCCAGATACCGAAGAAGTCGAACAAACCGTATTTGACCGTTTACTGGTGGGTATGGCGAGTACCTATCCCGCCAGTGTCAGTGGCTATGTTACCGACTCTGCGGCCGCCGCAACCGCGCTCGCCACAGGCGTTAAATCGTATAATGGGGCGATTTCAGTTGATACTCAAAAGCAACCACTACCGACCATACTCGAAAAAGCCAAATCCCTTGGCTTAAGCACAGGCGTAGCTGTTACATCACAAATCAACCATGCCACGCCAGCGGCATTTTTGGCCCATAATGAAAGCCGTAAAAACTACGATGCGATAGCACTCAGTTATTTAGAAACTAATGCTGATGTATTTTTAGGTGGCGGTCAAAAGTATTTCTCACCCGAGCTGCTAGCGCAATTTACAGCCAAAGGCTATCAACACATCACCCGTTTTGATGATCTCGCCACTATTACCCAACCTAAAGTGTTAGGTCTGTTTGCCGAGGTGCAATTGCCTTGGGCCATTGATGAAAAAGAAGCTAAAAAACTCAGCACCTTAACCCAGAAAGCCCTTAGTTTACTCTCACAAAATGAACAAGGGTTTGTACTCTTAGTTGAAGGGAGTTTAATCGACTGGGCGGGCCATAATAATGACATAGCGACTGTGATGGGGGAAATGGATGAGTTCTCTAATGCCATTGAAGTAGTTGAACAATTTGTTCGCCAAAATCCAGACACGCTAATGGTCATTACCGCCGACCACAATACTGGAGGTCTATCGATTGGTGCCAATGGTAACTACAACTGGAATCCCGAAATTCTGCGAAATATTTCTGCCAGTTCAGACACCTTAGCTTTAGCCGCCATTAGCGGAGATGAATGGCAAGCTGATCTCGCCCGTGGTTTAGGATTTGAGCTTAGCGAAGAAGAAGTGACCAAATTAAATGTTGCCAGAATGCAGGGGTTAGAAACCATGGCCATCGCGATTCGCCATGTTATCGATAAACGTACAGATACAGGATGGACAACTGACGGCCACACAGGTACAGATGTACAAGTCTTTGCTGCAGGTCCTGCATCAGAGCTGTTTAACGGCCATCAGGACAATACGGATATTGCCAATAAGATCTTAAGTTTATTGCCAAAACCGAAGAAATCCAAAAGTTAAGCTTTTGGCCCTTCAACACCTGACACTAAAGGCAACTGCATAATAGCGTTGCCTTTTTTATCACCCTTTGCTGAAACTCTTGGATGCAAACTGGCTGAATGACGAATAACGGGTATAATGCCCACACTTCAATCTATTGGTGTGAGTCACTGTGTTAACCAATCCATCGCAAGTTATCATTCGCAATCAAGACAGCCTAAACCAACATAAAGTGTTAGTGCTCAACCATGAAGCCGATCTACTGCCCAAAGCCCTGCTCGATGTCGCGGCCTCGGTCGATGCCCTCGCCTTGGATTATCACCATTATTTACACTTAGCGCCGCACGCGAATTCAAAACTGCGTTGCTACTTCGGCCACGAATTGCCACATCAAGACCCAATTAAACCAGAAAAGTACGATACGGTTATCGTTTACTTCCCCAAGGCTAAACCCCTCGCACCTTATCTGTTTAACCTCGCCGCCAGCTATCTTGTGCCTAACGGCCAACTGTTAGTGGTTGGGGAAAACAAAGGCGGCATTAAGTCTTTAGTTAAACTCTTGCCTGAGTATTTTGCGACGGGGATGAAGCTCGATAACGCCCGCCACTGCCTGCTATTTGGTAGCAATTTAGAGGGCCGCGCCCCGGCAATGAAACTCAGCGACTGGGTCAGCCAGTATCAACTCAGCACACCACAGGGTGAGATCAGTATCTGTAACTTAGTGGGGGTATTTAGTGAAAAACGGTTAGATCTCGGCACAGAATTATTGCTATCACACCTGCCCACACTCTCAGGTCGAGTGCTCGATTTTGGTTGCGGTGCTGGTGTGATTGCCGCCGCCTTACTCAAGGCACAACCGCATCTATCCTTGGAATGCATTGATATTAATGCCATGGCGTTAGCATCTTGTGAACTCACGCTTGCAGCCAATGGTATGACAGCTAAAGTTTACCCCTCTGATGGACTCGCTCAAACCACAGGAAAATTTAACGGTATTATTTCTAACCCACCGTTTCACGATGGTCTAACTAGCACAACTAATATAGCGAAAAATTTCGTTACAGACAGTGCAAAGCAATTACAGCATAACGGTATTTGGCAAATTGTTGCCAATCGCCACTTACCTTACTCTGATATCATTGCAGCAGAATTTGGCCAGTTAACAGTCCCCGCCGAAAACAATAAATACAAGCTGTATTACTTTCAGCAACAATAAGTCTCTACCTAAGCGACCGAAAGAGACACGTTGCAGCATCTTCTGTCGCTTAAAAACATTTGCACTTCCTGCCATAAATTTAGGTTGTGAGTATATTCAGAGTGGATTCAACATAAAAACATTCGCACTGATTTGTGAAACGGCTCACCCATCGATTTGCTACAACTAATGCAGCATTGATGCTGTTTTATCGCACCTAACATAGGTTTTTAACTATTGAAATATAAAATATTTGTTAAGTTAAAAATAAGCATAACCCTCGAAAAATGTGTTCATTTAAGATAAACCGCCAGAGATTACACTGCATAACGTCAAACATATCGTATAAAAAACTATTTAAAAACCAGCACATAGACTAAAAAAACAATAAAACAACATTTGCTGTTTTTAGCGTCAAAAAGGCTTCTTTGCACAAAGTCTCTACTGTTATACTCGAAACAGTATTTCCAACAATAATAAAACAAACTGGTAGGAAGCTCTCTATGTTGCCACCTGAACTTCTTGAGTTAAGCAGTGATAAAACAAAGGCGGAATTGCGTGTTATCCCAAATAACCACGGCCCTGTTACCCGTGAAGACATCATGCAACTCTTGTCCTTACCAGAATTCTCATCCCTGTTTCCACTAGAGCCTTCCATCAATAAAACTATCACTCAGATTAATGCTCTATGCCATCAAGAGGATGGTAAATTTGAACTATTTGCTGAAATAGCAGAACGGCGTAACGGCAGTGTTACGATTGACATCAGCCCAGATAAAATGCACGCCAGCATGACGCTTACAGCCGCTTGGGGTGGTAAAGCCGTTGATTTACCTGAAATCCTCACTCAACTCAAAAAACACAATGTATGTATGGGATTGAGTAAACTCAAGATCCAAGCATTAATGCAAAAACTCAGTAAGCTCAAGCCAGGTGAAAGCTGTCAAGGGGAGATTGCACAAGGTAAGATCCCCATTAATGGGAAAAATGCCATATTAGAACGTAAGGTGGCCCTCGCTCGGGAACGCTTACTACAACCACAAGAGCGCGCTGATGGTACCGTAGATATGCGTAATCTTGGCTCAATGATCATGGTAAAACCCAATGATATATTGATGGTCAAACATCCCGCGACAGAAGGCACTCCTGGTTACAATATTAAAGGCGAAGTGCTCAAACAAAAGCCGGGCAAAGATAATGTATTGCAAGCTGGGACAGGAACTGATTTTCACCCCAAAGATCCCAATAAACTTATCGCGACAGTTGCAGGCCAACCCGTAGAAACCCGAACGGGTATGAATGTGGATGATGTACTGCAGCTCAAAGATGTGGATATCAGTACAGGCCATGTCACCTTTAAGGGGAGTATTTTAATTACGGGTGATGTGCATGAGGGTATGCTTGTCAAAAGCTCTGGTGATATTACCGTAATGGGATTTGTGGATTCTGCCACCTTAGATGCAGAAGGTGATGTTACTGTAAGCAAAGGCATTATCGGCAGACAGATTAAAGCAAATGAATTTTCAACGAAGATCAATGCCCAAGGGCAAATCAGTGCACAATTTGTTCAGTATTCTCAACTGATTGCTAAAGGTAATATCCTCATTACCAAACAGTTATTACACAGTAATACTAAAACTGCCGCCAGCTTAACAGTAAGCGATGCCAGTGGACGCCGTGGCGATCTGGTGGGTGGTGTAGCCCAAGCCGAAAAAGGTATTAAAGCTGTTGTCATAGGTGCGACCGCAGGCACAAAAACAGAACTTTATTGTGCAATGGAACAAGCTGAGCTAAAACAAAATCTGAAATTGCTTGAAGAAGGTGTTCAAGCGATGGTGGTCGCCAGTTTAGATATCGAAGCTCGCCTCAATAAGCTACCACCCAAATCAGAATGGCAAGATGATCCCGTGATGGTTGAGCAGATAAAGATGATGCTCGATGAGAAAAATCGCATTTTAAATGAGCGGTCTCGGGAAGAACTTGAGTTCGATACACTTAAACAAGAAGTCGAAGGCTATTATGAAAAATACCGTGTTGAGGCTCTTAAGCACGTATTCCTTAATGTGGAGTTTCATATAGGACCTGCCAATCATCGTACAACAAGGGAACATGGAACTTGTTGCATAGCTAATATTAACCAAGAAATTAATTTCGACTATAACGCCAAAGCCAAGACTCCCACACCAAGCTAATAGCCAATATAGACGTAAGTGCGCTTACGTCTATATTAATCCAATCTAAGCATGGCATACTGCCTAGCAATGGCATGACTCCTATTGTTTTATTCGATCCCAATATTGTCATGCGACTCAGCCATGGCCTCACACTTTAGGGCTTGGATTTTCATCACAGGAGCAATAATGACCAGCGTCAAGATGTCGGACATTGAATGGCCCGCCGTAGTTAAGCTCATTCAAAATGATGAACTGCTTTATCTTGCCCACCAACGGGATTGGTTAGAGCTAGCCTGCCTTTACCAGCATCACTTTACTGATAAAGATCAATTGCTTGATAGTAAAGGCCACCGCTACTATATCAATGCAAATTCCCGCACTGTTTATGAAGATCCTATCGGTGAACTCCCCACATTACTCCAACAGGAGCAACTGCTACCATTAACAGAATTTATCAAATGGGTGCAAAACCATGCCAAAGCCTTAGGACACTGCTGCGTAGCTAAACTTGCCTTCACCACGATTAGCCAAGGAATAGAAATCGTACGCACTCTAGATGAATAGATTGATATTAATCATCTTAGCTATCTGTTCATGCTTTGGGATTTTGACGTCATGGGATATATGCTAGTTTTTTGCGCTAAAAAACGCTTGGATCTTAAAAGCTAATATCCTCGCTATAAATTCACAGGCATAATTTGTCAGAACCGAAATCGCATTAACGGCGCACACGCCATGTTTTCTGGTCCAGCAATACGAATTACAGTAACGGATTGCCTTAGGTAAAAACCACCCTCAGATACACGAACAAATGGAACCCAAATTGGAACTACTTAAGATTGACTGCTTAGGCAAACAACTGCGTTTAGAAGGCTCCCTCGCAGGATGGCAGCAACTATTCTGGGACAACAACTTAGTCTCACAAAAATCTGCCTCTATTGATAATGGCGGACTCAGAATACATGAATTTGAACTCAGCCAATTTAACAGCCCACTGGTTACCGAAGGCGGAGAACAAAGTTCCCTCGAAGCTAAAATCATCATTCGTCTTGAAACCGATTTAGTCTGGCAGCCATTTCGCTTCGATTATCGCCTGCTACAGGATGATGAAGTCATAGCCCAAGGAACACGTACCGAAAAAGATATCGAAAGACAACATCCTGAAATCCCTATCGTTAAACAACAAAAGTTAAGCATTGTTGGGCTGGCATCCCTTGGATTTAAATTATTAAAAAGTGCCAAAGTAATTAAAGTGGCACTAGCCGGAGCCAGTGTTGCTGCCTATTCTTGGCTATTTTCGTTTCAGTTTGCACTGGCATTGATCGCCTGTTTAGTATTTCACGAATACGGCCATATCCGCGCGATGAAGTATTTTGGGATGAAAACCAAGGGAATTTACCTGATCCCTTTTATGGGTGGGCTCGCTCTTTCCGATGAAAAAATTAATACACGTTGGCAAGATGTCGTGATATCCATCATGGGGCCCACTTTTGGCTTATTCATGTCTATAGGCTCATTGATTGCCTACCACGCTACGGGCAATGTGTTTTTTGCGGGGCTTGCAGCCTTTAATGCTCTACTTAATTTGTTTAATTTATTGCCTATTTTGCCATTAGATGGCGGCCATATTTTAAAAAGTATTAGCTTTTCAATGAACAGTGTAATGGGGCTTATCGCCTGTGCGGTAGGAGCCGCTTTTGGCGTTTATGTTAGCTACACCTTTAGTTTAGCATTACTCGGTTTTTTACTGTTAATAGGCAGTTTGGAAATTATCTTTGAATGGCGAACTCGCCATCAAAGCCATTTACTACCTCTCGATAGATATGGGCAAATCTTCTCAACTATCTGGTATTTACTGACTGTCGGCGCCTTAGTAGGTATTATCTGGCACTTAGCTGGAACAGGTGACGATATGCTTAGCCTGCCACTTAAGATACTGCAAAGCTAATATCTGCACCGCCCCGTGTGGTCACGGGGCTGATGCCTGCACAACACAATTTCGACCTTGTCTTTTACCACGATAAAGCGCTTCATCAGCACGTGCTAACGTGCTGTGCCAATTTTCATCCCCTAAAACGGCAACACCGAGTGTCATCGTCACAGGTATAGTTTGCTCTTCAAAGCTGAGGTGGCTACAAGCAACAATTTCGCGTAATCGCTCAGCGACTTTCATCGCTTCTATTATATCCGTATTGGGTAGCAGCAATAAAAACTCCTCTCCTCCCCAACGTGCAACTACATCATATTCCCTCAACACTCCCTGTAATAAATTAGCGACATTAACCAACACATGATCGCCAGCAGCATGACCATAGCTATCATTAATACGTTTAAAATAATCAATATCACATAAAACTAAGCTCATCGATGCGTGCGTACGTAATGTTCTTGCCGCTTCTCGATCAATAAGTGCAGTTAAGCTCCGGCGGTTAATCAGCCCTGTTAACTCATCTGTATTAGCCACATTACGTAGCGCAGTAATGGCTGACATTACAATTTGTGAATACGCATAGGATACACCGGCGAGCAAAGCACACGCACCGAGCACATTGATATGGCGAAATAAACTAATCATTTCATCGGAATAAAGATAATAAGGCTCGTAATCAATAAACCAAATATCACAAATAAGAAAGAAGACTATGATGATCAAAGCTTGTATTAGTTTATAAAATAATGGCTTAAAAATACTTGCAAATGATGGTGGTATAGTCGCAAGAAGATAATATTGAAATCCAGCATCAGCACCTAAAATGAGTACTGACGATAGAGATTGACTAAATACCACCACCCAAGACCACTGAATAATTGGTGGTAATTGTTTAGGGTGAGAGTGAGCACAGTAGCTTAACCAAAGGTGATAGCTTAACCCTAAGGTATAAATAAATGCTAAAGGCCATACGGATAAAAATACAAACAGGATGGCAAAAATGCCATTTATGGTAATAGAAAATGGCCTAATACCATTGAGTAGTTGCAGTGCTTCTTGGGATGCCGCAGCAGAATGGGCACTAAGCTCGTCATCTTTTGCTCCAGTCGTTGTAATCAAGCTCTGCATACTAGCACCCAACTGATTGTAATTTACCTCTACATTATATAGTAGCAAGTGTTTGGCAAATCAGATGAAACCATATTCGTTAATAACCTCACTGACCAATCAATAATATAAAGCCGCAGCAACAAGAGTTGCTGCGGCTTTATATATAAAAACAAAATTAGTTAGAAATCTGAGCAATCTCTGGGGCGATATCGCTCCCACCAAGGGCTTGGTAGAGCGTTGCTTGGGCCGTCAGTTGGTTATAGCGGTTTTCGAGTAAAGACGCCTCCGCTGCGCGTCGATTTTCTTGGGCATTAATCCAATCTTGAATACCTATCGCACCATGGCGATACTGGCTTTCATAAATGGCCTCGACCGCTACCGCAGCATTATACTGTTGCTGTAATTTGTCTCCTTGATAAGCAAATTGCTGCTTAGCCGAGATGGCATTATCAACATCCTCAAAGGCGGAATACAGTGTCTTACGGTAATTTACGACTGCAGTTTGATAATCAATTTCAGCAATGTCGTTATTAATTTGCATTTGATTCCACTGTAAAAATGGCAACACTAAGCCTGCACCTAAACTACCAACTGGATTGCGCAATAATTCTTTTAACTCTGAGGTCGACTCCCCCACACTGCCGGTTAAACTCAAACTCGGAAAGTAACGGGTATAAGTCGCATCTTTACTGGCGAGTGCTGAACGTAATTGATATAAAGATGCCTTCACATCAGGGCGTCTCACCAATAGATCCGCTGGCATCCCCACGGCAATCTCCGGCACTGCAACATCAGGTAAGGCGTTAATCTCAACGAAAGCCTCTCCTGGTGCTTGATTCAGTAAAATGGCAAGCGCATTTCCCGCCTCCGTTAACTGTTGAATAAGTTGACTATGGGATGCCTCTTGTCCCGCTAGGCTACGCTTGGCCTCTAACACATTGACTTGAGTCACCGCACCAGAATCATACTGACGCTGGGTTAATGCCAGTGTTTGTCGACTGTGGTCAATACTACGGCTGCTTAAAGCAATCCTTTGATTTAAATAGCCCATCTTCCAATAAAGCGATGCTGTAGTTGCCACTAAACTTTGAGTGGTACTTTCTCTATCCTCCGCACTCGCTAATGCCAACCACTGAGCTTGATCCATCTCTGCCGAGACTTTTCCCCATAAATCGACTTCATAACTGACTGAAAGCTTGGCCTGATAGCTCTTGGTTGATTCGCCACCATCTAGGGGGTTACTGCGCGATGCAGAAAGGTTTGAGGATAACTGCGGGTAAAGTGCATCTTGAGCAAGCCCTGCCTGTAAACGCGCCTTACGTAGTGTCAAGGTTGCAAGGGCTAAGTCATTGTTACTGCTTAGGACTTGGCTTACTAACTTATTAAGATCTGGCTGCTGAAACTGCTGCCACCAAGGATCAACTCTCACCTGTTCGTTGACCTGTGTATGCTGCCAATGACTTGGTATCGTCAACGCGGGGGGCTCAAAGTCTGAGCGCATAAAACTACCGCAGCCGCCGAGTAATGCAACACCTACAGCGATGGCGCAAGTACGTAACATAATTTTACGATTTAATATTAGATTATTCATGGTGTTATTACTCTCTTGCTAAGGCGTCAACGGGATCTAATCGCGCCGCGTTGCGGGCGGGTAAAAAGCCAAATAGCACACCGATTAACGTCGAACAGGCAAAAGCAGCGACAATCGAGGTAGTGGAATAAATCATTTGGAAACTACCTCCCGTTTGAGCAAACACCACGCCAATTAAATAGGCCAAGGCGATACCTAAAGTGCCACCACATAAACAGACCAACACAGCTTCAATCAGGAACTGACGCAAAATATCACTCTGACGCGCCCCGACTGCCATACGTACACCAATTTCACGAGTACGTTCGGTTACCGAAACCAACATGATATTCATCACCCCAATCCCGCCCACAATCAGGGATATCACCGCAATTGCCGAGATAAGCAAGGTCATCGTTGCCGTCGTTTTTTCAATATTCTGTCTAATTGCATCCGTATTAATAGTGAAAAAATCCTCTATTCCATGGCGCATTTTCAGCAAAGTTATAATGCCCTGTTCAGCGGCATTACTCGGCACCGATTCATTGAGTCTTACGGTGATACCATTCAGGTAGTTTTTCCCGACAATACGTCCCGATAGCGTTGTATAAGGTAGCCACACATTCAGTGAATCACTTTTACCAAATACGCTGTCTTTAGGTTCAGTCACACCAATAATCCGCACGGGTAGATTCCCGATAAAAATCACCTCACCAATAGGTGAATTACGAGGGAATAACTCTTTACGAACCTTATCGTCAATCACAGCATCTTGAGCAAGCGATGAAACACTATCTTCATCCCAGAACTGCCCCATAGCCAGCTCATAACCTCGTACCCTGAAGAACTCTGGGCCAACACCATTCACGACCGTGGTAACCGCTTTATTGCCATAACGCAACGTCATACTTGAATCAACGGTTGGTGTAACACTGTCAACGTAAGGTAAGTGTTTCAATGCATCGGCATCTTTAACAATTAAGGTTTTCACTTTTCCTGAACGGCGATCACCAAACCCAAAGCCTGGGCGAATATCAATCGTATTAGTCCCCATTGAGCTAATGCTATTAAGAATTTCTCGCTGGGAACCTTCTCCTAATGCAACGACGGAAACAACCGAGGCAATACCAATAATAATGCCAAGCATAGTGAGAAAGGTGCGTAATCTGTGAGTCGACATGGCAAGTAGCGCCATTTTGAACGCTTCAACATATCTATCCCACGAGGCCACTCGAATACGGCTATTTATCTTAGTGACAACCGTATCGACTTGCTTTGGTGCCTTAGTTTTACGTTCGTCACTGATAATAATGCCGTCTTTAATTTCAATAATCCGGTCGGCATATTGGGCCACATTCATATCGTGGGTCACGATAATAATGGTATGACCATCGCTGTGAAGCTCCTGCAACAACTGCATCATTTCTTCACCGCTGTGGCTATCCAACGCCCCCGTTGGCTCGTCAGCAAGGATCACATCACCGCCATTCATCAACGCACGCGCCACACTGACCCGCTGCTGCTGACCACCACTGAGCTGATTAGGTTTATGATCGAGTCGATCACCTAATCCTAAGCGAGTTAATAAATGTTCGGCTCTGTCTTTTCTGGCACTTCGTTCTTTACCTGCATAAACCGCAGGAACTTCCACGTTACCTATCGCAGTAAGATCGCTAAGTAAATGATAACGCTGAAAAATAAAACCAAAATGTTCACGCCGTAATTGAGCTAGCTCATCGGCATCCATGGTGGAGGTATCTTGTCCATTGATAAAGTACGCCCCCTTCGACGGTTTATCTAAGCAGCCAAGAATATTCATTAGGGTCGATTTGCCCGAACCAGAGGCGCCGACAATGGCAACCATCTCGCCACGTTCAATCGTTAAGTTCACATCTTTTAGTACGGTAAGCTGCTGTTCTCCCGCCTGAAAAGTGCGATAGCAACCTGAAATTTCAAGTAATGTGGCACTCACAATTAAAACCTCACACTAGGTGGGCGGCGCAGTTTGCTGCTCTCTTCCGATGAAGGCATACCCAGCACAACTAAGTCGCCTTCATTTAAACCTGAGGTAATTTCGGCATTAATTTTGTTGTTAATACCTACGGTGACATCCACGTATTGCACTTGATTATTCACTAATACAGGTACTTGATACTGAGGCCCACGATGACGCTTAGGTTCGCTAGACTGCGTATCTTTGTCTTTATCTAGCAGCGGTGCAGTTTGCTTATCCCTTGGCTTAATCCGTAAGATTTGTGAAGGCACGAGTAATGCGTTCTCTGCTTTAGCAAGCACAATTGAAATCTGGGTTGTCATTCCAATACGTAAAGTACGATCTGGATTTTTCACATCAAATAAACCGTAGTAGTAAATAGCTTCTGTCGTGCTTGAGCTTGAACTTGAACTACTACTGCTCTCCATTGAAGTCGGTCCTGGCTCAATTGCCCTAATGGTCGCGTGATAGGGACGATTAGGTTGTCCAAGAATCGTAAAATAAACAGCTTGGCCAGGTTTAACGTTGATAATATCAGCCTCCGATATTTCAGCCTTGACGGTCATAGTATCAAGCTGTGCCATTTCAACTATGGTTGGTGTCGTTTGATTCGCGTTAACGGTTTGCCCAACTTCGACAGCAGAATATACAACGGTGCCATCCATAGGCGCGGTAATTTTGGTATAACCTAAATCAATCTTGGCACTATCAACTTTAATTTCAGCCTGTTGTTTTTGAGCCTCTAATTGTTCTATTTCAGCTTGATAAACAGTCAAAGTTGCTTCTGCCGCTTCATAAGACGCTCGAGAACTAGCATTATCTGCTAGCATTTGTTGTTGACGAACAAACTCAAGTTTGGCTTGCTGTATTTGTGCTTGCTTTGCACGATATTGAGCATTGATAATTTTCAGTGAGGCTAAAGCTTCTTTGATCGTATTCTGTTGTGCCAAGCTGTCGATTTGAGCAATTAAATCGCCTTGCTTAACCTCATCACCTGACTGTACAAACAAACTGTCAATCTGCCCCGACACCTGTGCACCAACACTGACTTGCTTTAATGCCTGTAACGTACCATTTGCAAGCACTGTACTTTCAATATCACCGATATATACCGCTTCTGTAACATAGGCTGGCGGTGTTTCTGGTTTATACCACAGGGAAAATGCTCCCCCACCAATGATAATAAGGCCGCTAATCACAATCAGCAGTTTACGCTTTGAGGATTTTTTCATCGGTATATTCACATCCAATAAACTAAAAAGCCGCAAGCATATTGCTCACGTAGAAAGATTAAATTATGTAGGTAGTATATAGAGTTAATAAAAGACAGTAGACGAAGGAAATGTCGTTAACAGGTAAAGATTTGCAAATATCTGTGTAGATAGTTACAAGGCAAACACGGTTGAGTGATGCTTAGGCTGTAATGCCAATTTAGTGTGATACCGAATCGTCGGGTTGTAGATTATCGGGGTCTATATTCCTCAAACAGGCGAAACATGGCAAGTCGATAACTCAAGGATTAAAGCGGATGCATAAACATCCGCCTTCTATCGTATTGATATTATTGATAATAAATAAGTTAACAATTAACCTAGTCGGCGACGCAGTTCCCGTGTGGCATCGACCATGTTTTTTAAGGCGGGTTCGACTTCATCCCAAGTGCGGGTTTTTAGACCACAATCTGGGTTGACCCACAGTTGACGTACGGGCACTTTTTGCGCCGCTTTCTCGATTAAGTGTACCATGGCCTCCACACTTGGGGTGTTTGGCGAATGAATGTCATACACACCTGGGCCAATTTCATTTGGATACTCAAAATCTTCGAAGGCGTTGAGTAACTCCATCCGTGAGCGCGAAGTCTCGATAGTAATCACATCGGCATCCATGGCGGCAATCGCGGCAATCGTATCGTTAAACTCGCTGTAACACATGTGGGTGTGGATTTGAGTCTCATCAATCACGCCAGCAGCGCTGAGTTTAAAGGCATTGACCGCCCAATCTAAATAGGCTTGCCACTCACTTTGTTTCAATGGCAGACCTTCACGGAAGGCGGGCTCATCGATTTGTATAATGCCAATACCGGCATTTTGTAAGTCCACCACTTCATCACGAATAGCCAGCGCCAGCTGAGTCGCAATCACATCGCGGCCGATATCCTCACGGGCGAATGACCAATGCAGAATCGTCACAGGGCCAGTTAACATGCCTTTTACAGGCTTGTCGGTGAGACTTTGGGCAAACTCGGCCCAATCAACCGTCATCGCCTTTGGACGACTAACATCACCATAGATCAACGGCGGCTTAACACAGCGTGAGCCATAACTTTGCACCCAACCATTTTTAGTAAAGCCAACGCCCGCAAGCTGTTCACCAAAATATTCCACCATATCGTTACGCTCGGCCTCACCATGAACCAGTACATCGATACCGAGTTTAAGCTGGCGGTCGATAGTATCGCGGGTGACTTGTTGTAATTGCTCGGTATATTGTGCATCACTCAGCTCACCCTTGCGCCAGCGACTACGTAGTCCACGGATTGCTGGTGTTTGTGGGAAGGAGCCAATGGTGGTGGTCGGCAACAGAGGTAAACGATACTTCTGCTGCTGCACAGCTTGGCGTACGCTGAAATCACTAACGCGCTCATAATCGGCAGATGTCAAGGCAGCAACGCGAGCAATCACTTGACTGTCGGCGGCCTGCGCTTTCGCCTCACGGCGTGCCAAACAGGTTTGCACAATCTCTTTTGCCGCGACCGATTCAGGTGCCAGTAGTAATTGGCGCACATTGGCCAGTTCGAGTAATTTTTGCTTCGCAAACGCGAGTTGTTGACGCAGCGCGGGCTCAAGCGTGGCTTCCACCTCTAAATCCACAGGACTGTGCAGGAGTGAGCAAGAGGTGCCAATCCACAAGCGATCTCCTAGATCACGGGCAACCGCGCCTATGCGTTCGGCAATCAAATCCGCCTCTGCCGCCCACACGTTGCGACCATTGACCACACCCGCCGACAAAATTTGATCTTGACCAAGCGCATTGGCAAAGACTGCCAATTGATCCGGCGCTGTGACTAAATCGACATGCAACCCCGCAACAGGCAAAGCCGATACCAGCGCCTGATGGTGAGCGATACCACCGTAATAACTGGTAAGAAAGATCTTCACCTTCGCAGTGCTGAGTGCTTGATACGCCTCAGTGATCGCCGTTTGCCATTCGCCATCCAATTCCAATGCGAGAATGGGCTCATCGAGCTGTACCCATTGCACTCCCTGAGCCGCAAAACGCGCCAAAATGTCAGCATAAGCAGTTAATAAATTGGGTAATAAGCTTAACTTATCAAACTCTTGGCCCACTGTTTTAGCTAGGTACAAGTAGCTAACAGGGCCGAGTAGCACAGGTTTTGCTTTATAACCTAAGGACTGCGCTTCGCTGACTTCATCGAAAAATTGCTCATAGGTAATCGAAAACACTTGGTTTTGGCTGAGCTCAGGTACCAGATAGTGATAGTTAGTATTGAAATACTTGGTCATTTCAGAGGCTGGCGCATCTTGGCCCGTTGGCGCTCTGCCGCGGGCAACACGGAATAAAGTATCGAGATCGATTGCTCCTTCACCACGATGACGCTCAGGAATGGCATTTAAAGTCGCGCTTAAGGTCAGCACTTGATCATAAAAGGCAAAATCACCTACGGGAACTTGCTCAATGCCAGCAGCAGCTTGCCACTGCCAATGGTTGCGGCGAAGTTCACTCGCCACTTCACGCAATTGTGCCTGAGTGCTCTCACCACGCCAGTATTTTTCTAAGGCAAATTTCAATTCACGACGACGCCCGATACGGGGAAACCCAAGACTATTTAATTGCATACCATATCTTCCTTTATTTGAGATAAGCCATATTCGGCACTTGCACCCACCAGATTGTTTTCTCTTGGCACTTTTCAGCATTTCAGCCTTGATAAATAACAATGGGCGTTTGGACGTCTAGAAGTTTATTGTGTTAGTCTCTATCCCAGCAACCGAATTGATTTCAAGCACAACATGAGCGAAATTCACTTGGAGTGAACATGATCGAACTAAGACACCTGCGAACCTTAATGGCCCTGAAAGAAAGCGGCAGTTTGGCGGGCGCGGCCAAAAAACGTTTTGTCACTCAATCCGCCCTCTCCCACCAGATTAAGGAGTTGGAACAACGAATTAACTCACCCATTTTTGTGCGTAAGAGTAAGCCACTGTCATTCACCCAAGAAGGTGCACGCCTGCTGCATCTGGCCGAAGAGATTTTGCCTAAGGTGTTAGAAACCGAGACAGATTTGAAGAATGGGCTGGAAACCGAAACCAATCAGTTGCGCGTCGGCATTGAGTGCCATAGCTGTTTTCGCTGGTTAATGCCTGTGATGGAGCAATTTAGGCAAGATCATCCAGCAGCCGAGTTAGACTTGTCGAGCCGTCACCTGTTCGACTCGCTCAATGCCTTAGAAATGGGTGAACTGGATATTGTATTAACCTCAGATCCTGTGCCTGGGCATTCACTCGCCTACCAGCATTTGTTTGATTTTGAAGTGAAGTTAGTGGTTGCAAAAGATCATCCCTTAGCAAAAGAAGCCTATGTCACCCCTAAGCAATTAGCACACTTGCCTATTATCAGTTATCCGGTGCCGTTGACGCGTTTAGATATTTATCGCCATTTTTTAGAGCCTGCGGGCATAGAGGCAGGCGAGCAAAAAACCTGTGATTTAACCATGATGTTATTGCAACGCATCGCCTGTAAAGACGGCATAGCCGCACTGCCAAGTTGGTCGATAAATGAAGGACATGGACTGAGTCTCGCCACGGTAAAACTCGGCCAAGAAGGCTTAAAACGCCCGCTATTTGGCGCCTATCGCCGCCACAGCGCAAACTCAGCATTGATCCAAAATTGGTTACAACTGGTGGCGAGTGAAGGTTTATCCCGCCAGCATAAATCTAATTGATTCAGGTAGTAAGCCCAATAAAAAGCCTGCAAATACAGGCTTTTTATTGGGCTAATATGCTATCAAATCTAAAAATTACAACGGATTCATTAATAGTCCGCGCATAGATAAGATACGGCGCAGAATTAACCCTGGAGAATTGGGATTTCGAGTCTGCCGTAGATTATGGGCAATCATAAATTCTTGACGCAGATCTTGATCTAAATCTAATGATTCAAACGCTTCTATGGTTAAGGTTTGCTGCTGTTTATCAATCAATGACTTAATTACACTTAACGGGAAAGATTGCTCAGCACTAGCATTAAGGTAAGCAAATGCGGTGAGCGCAATAATTTGGCCAAAAACACTAAAGAGCGCTAAGGTTTGTACTTCATCGGGATCAACCTCAACGCCTTCCATACCCACCAAACTGTCTACCGCATCAATCGCAATACTTTCTGTTAATTTCCAATAACCTTGAACTAACTTTTTATAGGGCTGCGGTAGCTCATCGAGGCGTTCTTTAAGGTAGAAAGTGAAAGCATAACGATAAATATTGACCTGCCCTAAACGGATCAACGCTTCTTTTAATGAGCGAGATTTGTGATTTGCCACCACGGCCGCCTGCGCAGAATTACTACGCATTAACATATGTGCCGCCAATGCAGGGTCACTCGAAATAATATCGATCACATTACGAATATCGCCTTCGGCAAGGATCGCTTTTTTAAGGGGAATGAGAATTCCTCTCCGGCCAATCACTTGCTCTTCATTTGCGATGATCGCCCTAACTTGAGTAAAAACCTGTTGCTCAAGATCAGTCATAAGACACTTTTCACCTGTTTACTAAAAATTAAGATGATTCGATTACGACCCATATCATACCCAAAATTCAAAGAATTTCAGCACTTAGTCATTGATTGTGTAATGAAGATAACCATAAATTAATATGGTCGTCGGTAACTCAAAGTGACCGCACAAAAAAATGTTTTGTAATCCACTGTTTTAAAAGGCTTTAACTTATACCCGCTCCACATGAGTCATACAATTAAGTAAAACACCTCAACACCATTTCTACAACAAAACCAACTTGGTTATAGTTAAGTTACAGCCCATGTTGCTCAACATCTGCACACAAATACAGCGATAACAGCAACCCTAAAAGCTAATCCAAAATAAACGGCTAAACTGAACTCTATCCTGAAAAAACAAAAGCTAAAAACATCAGCGCAATAAACATAACGCATTGAAAAATAACCACTAACTTTCTAAAAAATAACTTATATTCAAATTAATGCTGAATAACAATCAAAGAAAATAAGTTTAAAACCACCAAAAGATCACAATTACACGCTAAACTCATATCAAAAAACAATCAAATGTGACTAAAATCAACAAAAACAATCTATTTGAAAAGAAAAATTAACTTAAGTATTATGGATAAAATGTGTTTTTTTTGCTCAAAACTCAGAAATGGCAAGCGTTTTGACTGTTTCAGATAACTTAACGGAGAGAAAGATGAGATACAGTAAATTTACAATTGCTTTGTTATGCTTTTTTGTAAGTAACTCGTTCGCCATAGAATTGATAACAACAACTGAAAACCAAGCTGTAAATGAGATCAAGCAAGAATTTGACATTGATAATTTGTTGATATCTGTAAATAATCGATTATCTGAGCATCAACAAAATGAGTATGATTACAAATTACTACTTACAAATATTAAAAATGAAAAAGAGAATTATAATAAAGCAATATTAGAGTTACCGAATGCAATTTTAAAAGATAATAACGCTAGCAATTATTTCAAACAAATTGAAACCTTAGTTAAAAAAATTGACTCACTTGAAAAACAATCTGTCAGTGATGAAATTAAAAATAAAGAAAATTATCAGGGAATATTAAAACAGTACGACATTATCAATAGTAAACGCTTACAGAAAATAGAACAGCTTTCTTCATTAAAAAAGAAAATCGTAAATCGTATTATAACTGAATTATCAAGTGCTGAAAATGTTAAATCTATTGACTTAGAAAGCTCAATGACCTGTTCTAAGTTTCAATCTATAAATGATTGTTTAAAAGACACTGAAAAATATACTGTTAAAAATACTATCAATTCAGATCCTTTCCTTAGCGATAAAAGTGTTCTTCTATCATATAAAGTAATTGATGCAAGTATGAATATGAATGGTGAATTACACTATAAAGTTAATATGACTTTTAAACCGTCATATAACAATAAAATCGAGTCTATGCTCAATGACAAACTTGGCCTGAAGTCTACAGTCGTCACACTGACTAGCAATGTCGATGCTGATTGGTATGTTGATGGTGCTAAAGTAGGCACTGGCAAAAAGGTAAACTCTGAAGTCACCTTGGGTAAACATGGGATCGTTGCATCCTATAAAACAATGAAAAAATCTACGGTAGAAACAATCGAAACATTAGAATCAAATCTTGTTTTCAACTATTTATTTGATGATATAGACAATCAATCTGCACTTAAGTAATAGTGCATCATTTAAGCGTAAAAAAGCCACCTTAAAAATGATTTAAAGGTGGCTAAATATATTTTATAAGTGATTAGAAGCGATAACCTAAGGTTAGACGGATATCACGACCTCGGCCAGAATAATAACTATCCCACAAACCACCACCATAATAACCTGAGCTAACATATTCTTTATCGAACAAATTATCGACGCGTAGACTCGCTAACCAAGCATCACGATTATAATTTAAGGCTAAATTACCGAGCACATAACTTGCCAGCTTATCGCCTTCATTAGCATTATCGCCTTCAATAAAACGATTACCCGTATAAATCGCCTCGGCAAACACTTGGAAATGCTCGGCGAAATCCATACTGATATAACCACGTCCAGTATGTTTTGCCACCCAAGACAGTGCTTTACCATCATTCACCCCATCGGTAAATTCGGCATCGATATAGTTATATTCAAGCCCTAATTGCAGTGCTTGAGTGATCTGCCAATCCCAGTCTGCGCTCGCACCATAACGGCGTGAGGCATCGGCATTGACGTTCGCGCCTTGGAAACTACCACCAACAGGTTTTTCCGCACTGGGGTCGAAGACAATTTCATCTTCTAAATCGAGGCG
This sequence comes from Shewanella sp. JNE2, assembly GCF_023159115.1. NCBI lineage: Bacteria > Pseudomonadati > Pseudomonadota > Gammaproteobacteria > Alteromonadales > Shewanellaceae > Shewanella > Shewanella sp. JNE2. The sequence goes on from NZ_CP096169.1 coordinate 3,803,272, forward strand.
GTATAAGCTTACGCGCAGGCTTTGGCTAGCAACAGTCCAATCCCAACCCGCCTCATAGGAGCGGCCCGTCTGCGGCTTTAGGCCATAGACATCTTTCGGGGTGTAGGCTTGCTCATCGACCTTAGCGAAACGGAAGTTTTCATCGCCGCGTAGATAGAATCTGTGCTCGGCGCTTGGGCGATAGTTTAGACCGAACTCGAATGCGGTCGCATCTTCATCTAAATCAATACCATTTGGATAGACATTGCCATCGACTAACTCGTCGGTTACCCGCGCATAACGTCCACCTACCACATAGCTTAAGCTGTGGCTTAATGGCACTGTGGCCTGTACATAAGCACTTTGCATTTCTTGCACATTGCTACGCGCCATAGTGTTATAGTCGGCCTTACCACGGCTAAGATCTAAACCTGTCACTAGATTTAGCTCACCTTGGCGAGTGGTATAATTTGCTAAGGCCTTAGGACTAAACATTAAGAGAGAACGGGTATTATGACTACCTGCCCCCCAGTTCAGCGAGGTCACTAAGGTATCGCTATAATCCAGATCCGCCGCTAAGGCCCAATTTGGGTTAAGCTGATGCTCATAACCACTGCGCGCCGCTGTGGTCATCTCATGGACATATTCGCTTTTATTGGAAGATTGACGAGGGTTTTGTTTAAATTGATCTTTGGTAAGTGAACCGGGATTTTCACGGTCATCATCGTAATAGCTGGTTTCAACAAAAAAAGCATCTGTATTAGTTTTATATTGAATACGGCCTAAAATCGAGCCAGTTTCATTGGCATTATGCTTGCGATAGTTATCACCTTGGTTGTAGCTACCTGTAAAAAAGTAACGCCAGTCTTTATTGATGGCGCCAGATATATCACCGCGACCTTCATAGGTATCAAAGCTGCCACCCGATAATTGCACACTGCCGCTAGTGTTTTCGGGTGACTTAGTCACAATGTTAATCACCCCACCGACAGCTTGGTCGCCATAAAGCACACCCGCACTGCCCGATAAAATCTCAATACGTTCAACAAGGTTAAGCGGAATCGCATTGAGGCTTGGCGCAGCGATATCGATATTATTCAGACGACGGCCATCGAGTAAAATCAGTGTATTGTTAACAGCAGTGCTGGCGCTAAAACCGCGCATCGCAAAGCTAGTCCCAATATTATTATCCGAAATTTGAATACCGCTTCGACCGCGTAGTACATCAGTCAAACTCGTTGCACCGCTCATTTCAATTGCAGCGGCATCAATCACATTCACATTGGCAGCAATGTTTAGCGGGGTATTGTCTGTACGGCCAATCACGACAAGATGCTCATCGACTCTAGCGGTATGGGTATCGTCGGCCGCCAGAGCGGGCGCGATAATTGAAAAACTGCAAAGGCTGCCGATCAGCAGCGCGATTTTAGTTGGATTTGTTCCCATTTTACCTTTAACTCCTACAAGGAAAACGGGGCATTGACGCCACGATACCGTTGATTAAGCGTAAATACTGACGGTGATTATCGCATTTTGAGATCTGCCCACCGAAATCTCAAAAACACCTTTAGGGCCGGTCTCCGGACTTAGGCTATGTTAATCCATTAAAAGTTGGATTAACGCGAGACTGACCTTTCACATTCTGATTATCGGGTTCTGTCTTGAACTCACTTATCAAACGCGGTCTTCTCTCACCTTTTACCGTTGCGGGGGCAGTGCCAGAATCTCACTGGCTTCCCGATTATCTCGCGGCTTGAGCACGCAAGCACCTCAGAAGGTTGACTAAAAATTTGATATATAGGGCTAAAGAAACGTCATTCATTTCTTTATACCTATCTACTCTACATCAAGCGCGAGCATTATAGACGTCTATACGGATGAAAGTCCATTAAACTCAAACAAGCACCTATTCGCTAAACGACCACATTTTAACTTCAGGCTTTGGTCTTTCTTTACTCAAAATGTCCTGACGCTGCTCCTGCGTTTCACATTGTGTTGGAGCCGAAAAATCGAGGGGCTTAATCACGAGTGAATCGGCAACCTTTACAGAAGATGTAGCAAACGTATCGGTATTCATCGACCATGATACCCACTCTCCTTTTTCACTGAGCCCGACATAACCATCATCTGTTGCACCTAACCAAGTTAATCGCGGAATGCTTGCTATTAACTTCTGGACATTTTCGAGATTAGCTCGATAGCCTACTGGCACGACCTTACCATCTGGGCGAATAAACACGAATGATGCTTGCCCGCTGATAATACGGCTCCCTTCCTGCCAATATTGATTGAGAATGTCTTGGGCATAATGAAAACCATACAGATAAGCGTAGTCAGTATCATCGACAATAATTTGCGGTGCAGCATTGTCACGCAATAACAAAAAACCTGTATCTACGCTAACAATACTGCTCACACCTTTAATACCCGTTTGTTTGAGCCAATCGATACCGCAGTTCGTTGAATTACCCCAAAAGTGCGCCTCGCCCGTAGGACTTAAGATGGCAAAGGCACAGCGATTTGTCGTAATACTGGCCACATCCTGTAACGCACCGCGAATAGGATAAACATCACTACTATGCCCCCAAGTCACGACAGTGCCATCCTTTTTCAAAGCAGCAAAGGTACCATGAGTGTACTCGACGCTGACGACATCCTTAAGTTGCGGTAGCAGCTTTTTCATATTGGTAGAGCTTTCAATTTTTCCCCAAATCACAGTACTACCGTCTTTTTTTAGTGCCGTAAAACTTCGCCCTGCAGCAACGATATCAACTACATCAATAAGCTGATCCTGCACATGTAAGCTATTACCACCATACGGGCCATAACCCCAAGTGTGTACTTTGCCATTGGCATCTAGAGCGGCAATGGCCTCTTGATTGGCGAACAACTTGGTAATATTGGTCATGCGGTTTTGTAGTGCTTTGTCGAGGCTCAATTTCCCCGCATTACCCCAGTACACCACAGTGCCATTCTTACGCAGCGCAGCAAAGCCGTCCTTAACTGGCACAATTTGGATGACATCTTTAAGTTGATCTGTCACTTCACGGCTATCGCCGCCGCTAAAACTATTACCCCAAGTGATCACATCGCCATTTTGGGTGATAGCTGCAATAGCCATATTATTTGCTATAACGGAGGCTAGCGTGGGTAAATCACAGGGAATATGACGGTATTGTGGACTCGGTTTTTCCTTCAATTGAATGAGTTTACCGTTATCAAACTGCACTAATGATTCGTTATTGCTTTCAATTACAGCCGTAGGTTTAGGGTCGCTACAGCCTGCGAGTTGTACAGCAACCATGCCCGCTAGCACAGCCATTGGCCAAGAGATTCGATTAGCTCGCATTACTATTTCCTTGTATTTGTTGTATCGCTCAATTTTTACAGCACTCAATTTTTACAGCAATAAAATGCGCGCGATTCTAGCAGCTTATCGCGAAAAGGCGCAAAAGTTCACACTTTGCCTCTTGAGTCGAATAATCTAACTTCCTCAAAATATTAAGCATGCTACTCTAATGCACCACAGTATCTGTTTAAAGGAGTAACAGTATGACTCGCCCTATTATTCTGGATTGCGATCCCGGCCATGACGATGCTATCGCGCTTATATTAGCTTTAGCTCACCCAGAGCTTGTTCCCCTTGCCGTCACAACTAGCGCAGGCAATCAAACCCCAGATAAAACCCTCAATAATGCCTTACGGATCTTAACGCTGTTAAATCGCGGTGATATCCCTGTGGCCGGTGGTGCGATCAAACCTTTAGCCCGCGAACTGATTATTGCCGACAATGTTCACGGGGAAACAGGACTCGATGGTCCTGTATTACCTAATCCAAGTTTTAGCCCTCAACCCATTACCGCAGTGGAGTTAATGGCGCAGCAAATTCGCCACAGTACAAAACCTGTCACATTAATTCCCACAGGGCCGCTGACAAATATCGCCCTATTGCTGGCTAGTCACAGTGAATTACACCATAAGATTGAGCGCATAGTGCTAATGGGCGGCGCAGCCGGTGTCGGTAATTGGACCCCAGCCGCCGAGTTTAATATTTTTGTCGACCCCGAAGCCGCCGATATTGTATTCAAATCAGGTATTCCCATTACCATGTGTGGGCTCGATGTAACCCATCAGGCGCAGATCATGGATGAAGATATTGAGCGCATTCGCGCGATTCAAAATCCCATTGCTCAGTGCGTCGCCGAATTATTGGATTTCTTTATGATTTACCACAGAGATCCTAAATGGGGCTTTATTGGCGCGCCACTGCATGATCCCTGCACTATTGCTTGGTTGCTTAAACCTGAACTATTTGAAGCGCAAGATTGCTGGGTCAGTATTGAAACCCAAAGTGAGTTGACCCTAGGCATGACAGTGGTTGATCGCTATCAGCTTACAGGTAAAGCCGCCAATGCTACGGTATTATTTGGGCTCGATAGGCAAGGTTTTGTCGATTTGCTCGTAGAAAGTGTCAGTGTTTATGACCCCACTTATCTCAATCGCAAATAACAACGACAGAGGATCGTCTATGAGTCAAATACTCATTATCGGCAGTGCCAATGCCGACCATGTGATGAAATTTGAATACCTACCCGCCGCAGGACAAACCTTGATGAGCCGAGAATACCGTCTTGAACACGGTGGTAAGGGAGCAAATCAAGCGGTTGCCTGCGCGCATTTAGCCAAGCCCGGCGCACACATTGATTTTATCTGCCGCTTAGGCAAAGACAGCGTCGGCGATGATATGCTCCAAAGCTGGCTAAAAGACGGCATTAGTGCAGAAGGGATCAGTCAAACATCCAATATAAGTACTGGAACGGCCATGATTTTTATCGGTGACAACGGTGAAAATACCATTGGCGTTGCCGCAGGGGCTAATGCGGATCTGTTACCTGAAGATTTAGAAAATTATTATGCCCTATTTGCGAATGCACAGTACCTGCTTATCCAGTTAGAAACCCCATTGACGACGGTAGCGAAAGCGCTACAAATGGCGAAAAGACTGGGCGTTACGACAGTATTAAATCCTGCTCCAGCCAAAGTATTAGGACCTAATTATCTTCAGTGGGTGGATATTATTACCCCAAATGAAACCGAAGCCGCGGCACTGACTGGCGTCGAGATTAATCACCTCGATGATGCGCATCTCGCCGCACAATTGCTGCATCAACAGGGCGTAGGTATTGTGGTTATCACTTTAGGGGCAAAGGGTGCTTATATCAGCAGTCCTCATTTTACCGGGCTCGTACCCGCCATCAATGTACAAGCCGTTGATACCGTTGCGGCGGGTGATACCTTTAATGGTGCTTTAGTTGTCGGGTTAAGTGAGGGAATGTCGATTGATGCTGCCGTGGGATTTGCCAATGCCGCCAGCGCCATAACGGTGACTCGCCAAGGCGCACAAAGGGCCATCCCCTACCGCCACGAAGTCCCTAACTAGGCACTCATTTGTGCGACAGATTGTCGCACTGCGCGGCTTTCAGTCGAAAGTTGTATATACATAATTTACTAAACTAATTCATTCCCATTTAATACAAATTGGCTATTCTTTCAGCGCATGGTTGAGCCAAAACGGCTCAACTTCCCCTTGTTTAAATAAGGAAGTACCAGATGAAAGCAAAGAGCACCTCTTTACGTAACCTAACCAGTGTGAGTCTTTTAGGTTTAGGATTATTCGTCGCGAGTCAAGCGAGTGCCAATGAATGTGAGTTGAAGATTGCTGCCACTGATGCAATGCAATTTGACACAAAAGAACTGTCAGTCCCTGCGAGTTGTAAAGAAGTCACCCTCACTCTGACACACACTGGCACCCTACCAAAGGCTGCCATGGGCCATAACTGGGTATTAACAAAAGCCGCTGATATGGCAGGTGCCGCTAATGATGGAATGAGTGCCGGTGCCGATGCAGCCTATGTAAAAGCTGATGATACTCGCGTAATAGCACACACTGGATTGGTAGGCGGCGGTGAATCAACTTCAATCACCTTTAGTACAGAAGGAATGGATGCCGCGGAAGATTACAAATTTTTCTGTAGCTTCCCAGGCCACTGGGCAATTATGCAAGGCAGTTTTAAGCTAAAAGCATAAAGTGCATAGATTGAGCTAGGCTCGCGTTCACTTTACAAAAAAGCGGATCTTAGGATCCGCTTTTATCTATCTTAGGACGGGATAGCCGTAAGTTTTTAATGCCTAGGTTGAATAATAAGCGGGGAAAAAGTCGTCATCGCATTGCCATTAGCACCATTCAAGTTAGGATAATCCAGCCCTTCTTGTAATGTGTAATATACGTCGACAAAATCATCGTCATTAGTAAACCACGCATCTGGCATCGCACTTAGAATACCATTAGTGATTTGTGGGATCAGTGCATAGCCCTGAGCTTCAGGATCTGGGATCGATTTTAAGATCTGCTCAGCCGCTTCCAACAACTTAGTCGCCAGCACTTTATAGTTAGTGCCATCATCGTGCTCCATTAAAATCACATCCGCAGCAGCCCAGCGATAACGCTCCCAATGAATAATGACTTGATTTGGATAATAAGTCGTATCTGCATAATCTAAATAGGGCATTTCGACAATATCGAGCACTGGTTTATCGCGACTCGGGTCAACTCCTGTCACTATGGCATAAATCTCGGCAGCCCCAGAAATCCAAGGTTCATGATCATCCTTCAAAGATATCTGCTTGATCACTGTAGTTGAAATCGGTTTATCGGCGACCGCTTTACTTGATGAACGGTTCAAAAAGGCCCTGTCACCTTGTTTAACTTGTGCTTCGGCAAAAGTAGATCGCATCACCTTTAATCCAGCAATAAAGGCTTTTTTACTATCAATACCAACCACAAACACTGGCTGCTGCGGCAGGTTATACACATCTAACTGATGCACCTGTCCATAAATATCAAAGGCTTCAATATAATCCCACTGACGCTCGTCTCCCTCAGGTTCAAAGGCAAATAAGGGCAATTCTCCTTGCTGCCAAGCCCCTAACATAGTCGCATCTGCCAAACGCACTTGTACCAACGAATCCGCTTGCGCACTTAAGTTTAGCCCTTTCGCCCGGCGGATAGAGGCATCGGCTTTGATCATCACCTGACTATTAAGCGTATGTTGGGATAGGATTGCATCTGCATTCACTGCTAGCTGATACTGGTTTATTTCCATCTGTAAAATAGGTTCAAGCTGCGCATATTGATGGCTTAGATCTAATGCTAAAGCTCTTTTCGTATTGGTTAACTGAGTTTGTGTATTTAACGTCGAATCGTCTAGTGACACCTGTAACAATCGCAACGCCTCTGTATCTAGGGTCTGGCTATAACTCATGGAGGTCCAAACTGACAAACACAGCAATAAACTGGATTGAAGTCGTTTCATAGGAGTTTCCTTACCGTTAAAAAGTTAAACGTGCGTTCGAATTCCCTACATATGAACACAGACCCGAATCCAAGTAAATTAAATGATAATAGTTATCGTTAATTATTAATGGTATAGAATACGTAATCGCGCTGAAGTGTTATCAAAACAAGGTAATAGCGATATCGATATTGAATAGACTAGAACAAGCTAAATACTCGGGAGCACACTAAAAGGAGGAAAGAGGTGAAATGAGGCTATCAGTTCAATGTAGAGCAGAACAAATTAGCGCAGAACAAAAACACAAAAGACGGAACCTAAGATCCGCCTTTTATTGTTGATAGCCAGAATGACTCATCCAGAGCATCAATGCCCTTTTAGGGTCACTCTCGCTGATAAGACAAAAATAAACGAATGAGTGTTACTCTTCGTCGAAATCATCTTCATCAAGATCATCGGCATCAGTTGCCGCTTCAGCCGCTAATGCTGCCGCTAATTTTGCTTTAGCTTGTTTCTCTGAACGACGTTTATTGCGCTCAGTTAACGTACCTAAAAACACTTGTAATTCAGTTAAGCCCCAAGCTTGTGCTTCGGCTTCGGTCGCAAAACCATCGTGACTTTTAGACACTACGGTTTTAGTGGATGTCATGCGACGTGTGATTTCAGTTTTCCAACCATTATCGCCCTGTGTTACGCGAAAATCGTATTTTTTACCCTTGCTCATTCTGCTCTGTTTCCTAAATGATGCTTGTCACGTTTGTCTTATCAAGCGAACCAAACGCTCATCATAAAACAAAAGGAGCGCAGTTTACTTGATTTCAGCCTAGAAAGATCGCTCGAGTGAAAATATTCATGTTAGCTTCACATATTCATCTATCGTTCTGACACTGAACATCACGACCTCAGCTTTGCAATACCACTAAGGTCAATTTAACTCTGCGGCCTAACATTTCTCAAATCCAGTCACATACTAGCTTGGCAAGTTTGGCCTAAATAAGCAAAATGCGCTAACGGCGACCGCTAACGCATTTGTATTGATATGAATTTTAAAATTATTTAAAAAGGTGCTGAATATTCTTTAAATCACCTTTTCCTTCAGCAATTTCTTCAGGCGTTAATCCCGTGACTTCATGGGGGAACACCAACCAATCTTCAGAAGCGTGGATATAATAATCTGGTTTTAAAGGCACTGCGGTATTTTTCGGTTTGTAGTAAGGGCAAGCAATACGGATATCCTGTGGCATGTTTAAGCGCATAAGCTGGCTTAACTTTTCCTTTAATGCATGGATGCTACGGCCTGAATCAAACACATCATCGACAATCAATAATCCATCACTGGCATTTGCATTTTCAACGATGTAATGCAGGCCATGCACTTTGATTTCTTTGCTTTGCTTGTCGGTACCAATACCATAGTAAGAGGAAGTACGCACGGCGATATGGTCAGTTTCTACTTGTTTAAAATCGAAAAACTCTTGAACTGCAATCCCAATTGGAGCACCGCCACGCCATATACCCACGATAAACTGCGGACGAAAACCACTCTCATACACTTGTGAAGCTAATAAAAATGAATCTTCCAGCAGTTGCTGTGCGGTAACAAAATACTTTTCTGACATGACACCGTCCCCATCGCGATTATTTATTTTTAGGTGGCTAAAGCGAATGCTTTTACCTAGTAGGTCTGTTCGGCGTCCAAAACACGAGAACAGCATTCTCTTCACAAGAGTCCTAGCAAGTGTAGGCAGCCGCCGAATTTTGGGAGCGAATTTTATACCAAAAAAAACCGCAGTGCTGCAGTAATAATAAGAACTTGGGCGGTAACAGCCATTTATTTTGTATTTTTAGGATGAAACTAACAAAAAAGGCCACCCTAAGGTAGCCAACATAGAACACGCCAAGGCATTAACTTACAGGATTAATCGTGTGTTCACCTGCTTTCGTCACCGCACTGTAACTACGCGCCGTTGCAAGTTGGAAATCCTTCGACAAAATCGTGTCCACATAATGCCAATCGCTGCGCACCGCATCGGGAGTGAATGTCAGCGTCATAAAGCCGCGGTCTTTCAAGTTGGTGTACTTAAGATCTGGCACTAACTCGACAATCGCCGCTTCGGTTGCCGGGATCTGTTCTGCGGGGAGATTCAAATAATACTCAAGCCCCGGCGAGGATACAGAACTCGTCGCAAACTCCACACCAACAGTATCGCCCTTCATATCTTTAAGCTCACTCGCCCAAGCGTTATGGGTATCACCCGCAATCACCACTAGGTTGAGATTTTTCGATTTAGCCGTACCTAAAATCACTTCACGCTCATAGGCATAACCATCCCAGGCATCCAAGTTATAGGGAATCGATGGCAATTGCAGCAGGGCTATCACTTCTGGGGTTAATAAGGCTTGGTTGGCTTGGAGATATTGTAATTCTTGGGCCGTTAAGGTGGGATCATTGGCCGCTGCACGCGCCGCTAACTTAGCTAAAGCCCCTAACATAGCAAATTGGGGAATGCTCATCTGCTGAGTCGCAATCGCCGCAGGTAATGACATTTTACCCATTAACACTTGCTGACCTAACACCTGCCACTTACCCGTTGCCTGTAATAATGTACCTTGCAACCATAATAACTGTGTCAAACCTAATAACGTACGCGAGGTCGATGTCACATCCGTAAGAAAACGCTCGCCATCAAAGGTGCCTGTAGTGGCATCCATATAATCAGCATAATCGAGCTGTTTATCCCGCGCTAACACGCGAGTATCGAGCATATGTAGATCCACTAAGTTACCGTAACTAAAGCTGCGGTAAATCTCCTCATGGTTGCCTTCACGCCATGGGCGAATGGGCAGCCACTCAAAATAAGCCTGTAATGCCGCTTCTTTACGAGCAGTAAAATCCCCTTCATCTTCGTTGTGATTCTCTGCGCCATCACGCCATGTATCGTTAGCCACTTCATGGTCATCCCATACCGTGATAAAAGGCACTTTGGCATGTAATTTTTGCAAACTCGCATCGGTGCGGTACTGGCCATAACGGGTACGATAATCGCTTAAGCTCAATAACTCATTGGCGGGAAGCACTTCTCGGCCCAATTCTGCCGCATGTTCACTGGCATAACCACCGCGAGGATATTCGTAAATGTAATCCCCTAAGTGCACCACAGCAGCTAAATCGTCCTGCGCCGCCGCTAACTCATACACGTTAAAGTAACCCGCAGGGAAATTAGAACAAGAAAGTACGGCTAACTTTACTGAGCTGACTTCACCTTCTGGCAAAGTTTGGGTTTGACCTAACGCTGAAGTTTTATCCCCCGTCTTAAAGCGGTAAAAATAGTGTTGCCCTGCACGTAAACCACGGGCATCCACTTTAACCGTGTAATCACGGCTGGCATTAGTCACCGTTTCCCCCGTAGTGACTAACTGTGAAAACGCCGCATCACTCGCCACTTGCCAACTCACTTTCACATCGCCTTGTGACTCGGGTGTTACACGAGTCCATAGGATAACGGCATCATGGGCTGGATCGCCGCTGGCTACCCCATGAAGAAATTGCGCGGGGACAGCATTATCATCATTATCACTACAGCCCATCAAGCCGTAGGAAATAACAGCAACGCCAACACCTTTGGCCGACATAGCCAGAAAATCACGACGAGTCACGGTACGATTCATTATTATTCCCTTGTTAGATTACGCTTCACATTTACAGGTATGAGGTCTAATGAGGCCAAGATTGTGGGACATAACTGTTACATATTGGTGACATCCTAATAATCCATTTAGGATCTCTATCAATTCAAATGGTTATACTAGGCGTTCTACTTTATTGATGCAGGACTAGCACTGTGGGCGAAGAAGCTGCTAACATCGAACTACGCTAAATTCAGCCCGTTTTATAGGGCATAAGATAGATGCTCGCGAACCGCAAGGAAGGAATTTAATATGATGAAAGTCAGCGATATTATGAGCCAAAACACCATCTGCATTAGCGATGGCGCCAGCCTAAAAGATGCCCATCATCTCATGCAAACCCGTAATGTTCGCCATCTGCCCGTCATTTCTGAAACCGATGGCACCCTTGTAGGTATACTCACCCACAAAAAAATGATTGCCAGCGTGCTGTCTATGCTCAATAAATACGGCCAAGGGGCACTCGATCGCAAAGAACGCTACACACCGATTAACACTGTTATGGAAAAAGAATTCCAGCACTTAACTGCCGATGAGCCTTTAACCGTTGTGGTGGAGTATTTTATCGAGAACAAACTTGGTTGCCTGCCCGTCGTCGATGCCGATAAAAAAGTGCTCGGTATAGTCACTTCATCGGACTTTATTAAGCTGTGCCGTACCCTGCTGCAACAGCAAGCGTAACGTTTTACGCTCCTTTTCTTCTATGCCAGCCTTTTACTACGTAAAGGCTGGCGTTGTATTTTTTTATAAACTGTATTTTCTATAAAAAGAAAGGATTCCCTTGGCTAAATTACTCTCACAAGAACAATTTATTCGCTCCTATGAATGCGCAGAATTTGGCTGTTTTGCCAATCAACAACAACTCGCCAAATTACTCGCCGATCCCGATTACGACTTTTTACATCAAGACAGTACCTACTTTGGCAAAGCGGCGACACAAATCACCTGTATCAGTGACTTACAAAGTATGGAGGAAGTGCATTTTGTCGCGGCCAACTTGAATTGGGATGACGATGATCCCGACATAGTCAGGGCGATTATCGAACATCCACTGTGTGATGCAGGTACCGCCTTATTACTCTACTGGTACGGACAAGGCTTTTATTACTCCACGCCAGAGACGCTCAATACACCTTTTGGACAGCTATTCAAAACCATAACCGATAGATTTATTGAGCGCGGCTATGCCAGTTATAAAATCCATTTTGACCCGATTAAAGAATGTTTTATGCCTTCATTAGAAGACGTTCTTACTAGAGGATTCCAAATTCCAGGGGCTATTTTTGCCCCTTATAGCACTATGGAAATCGAAACCTATGAAGGGCACCCAAGGTATCTACAATTTAAAAATGAACTGCTGAAATCGGGTAAATGGGGCAAACAATAAGCGTTGACCTTTTGATATCAGAACAGGTTAAGCTGGGGTTACTGGCGGAATACGCGTAAAACGCTGCCAGCGACCCGAGCGCCAACGCTGCACCATAATCAATCCACGCACCCACTCATCTGCCGCAACGGCAAGCCAAGCAGCCAACACGCCATAACCTAAATGCAAGCCAAAGAACCAAGCCAATAACACGCCAATGCCCCACATACTAAAGAGACCAATCCGCACGGGAAATGCCACATCACCAGCGCCCTTTAAGGCCGAGATAATCACCAGATTAAACACTCGTCCGGTTTCAAGGGCGATGGAACCTGCGAGCAATAACGCTGTTAGTTGGATAACTTCTTCGTTTTCACTCAACCAGCCGACAATAACGAATCGCTGCCAGTAGAAGAGCAATACTATGGTCAATGAAGCAATAAAACCCACCAAACAGTAACGCTGCACCCGAGTGGTGATTTCATCGAACCATTGTTTACCCACATAATATCCAGTCTGGATTTGCGTCGCCTGCCCGAGTGCGACTGCAAAACAATAGATAAAACGGCTAATGTTCAAACCATAGGTATAAGCCGTGAGCGATAAAGTGCCCATCTGACTAATAAAGTAGATAATCGTCATTTGCGCCATATTGTAAGACAGCATCTCACCCGCATTAAGCAGGCCAATGCGCATCACGCGCCAATAAGTGCTGCGCGGTAAGAGCTTAAGTCGTTGCAGCGGCAGCGGGATTTGCTTATGCCGGATCACCATCAGCATAATAAAGGCACCGATAATCTGGCTGGTCACAGTAGAAATCGCCACCCCTGTTACCCCGTATACAGGCAAACCAAAGGGAGAATACAGGGCAATATAATTGCCTAACACATTCATCAAGCCCGTGCTCGAGGTGACTAACATGGCCGAGCGGGTAAAGCCATAACTACGCAAAATAGCGGCGAAGGCAATGTTCATCACTAGCCCTATGCTCAAGCTGCCGCAAATGACTAAATAATCGTATCCAAAGCCTGCAACTTCATGCTCAAGGGCGAATAAACCGATAATGCTCTTAGCACCTAAAAACATTGAGGCGCCCATCACCACGGCTAAGCCGAGACTCAAAGCAATGCTTGCAACACCAATATCAATCGCCTGCTGCGGTTGTCCCGCACCATTGTGTTGACTAATCAAAATGCTCGCGCCCGTGCTCACCATCATGGACATCACCATCATAAAAAACATCAACTGAGTGGTGAGTCCCACCGCGGCAACCGCATTATCGGAATAGTTGCTGAGCATAAAAATGTCACTTATTCCAAGCAAGGATTGCAGCAAGGTCTCGATAAAAATAGGCCAAGTCAGCGCCACGATACTCATGCGCTGCTGCAATGTTTTGGGTGCTTTTGCCACAGAAATGCCTACTAAATGGAGAATGAAATCGTAAGAGAGTTTTTGTTCAGTTTTACCGCTTATGTCGCCAATCCCCAAAATAACCGAGAACGACCACATGCGTCACTAATCCATAAATAACACTTTAATGTTACTTTTTTGAAAATTAATTTCACAAAACAAGCGTTATTCAGTTAAAACCAGACTGACAGCCGGATTTAGGCGGAAATTTAAGCGCATTAACACTAACAGTCAATTGTAATGGTAATTTTATTACCATTTATTTTTTATAAGGTCTGACAAGGTCACTACCATTTGTATGATACGAGGGATAAACTCCCGCAAGCGACGCAATTTACCGCAGCGGTACGGCGCAGTAATACAATCGAATTTTAGGAGAACAAAATGAGCCAACTCTATTTGGAAGAAGGAATTAAACAATTAGTCGGCGAATTTATTGCAGCAGGTTGTCCATCGGTGCGGGCCCAAACAATAGCAGAACGTCGCCAAGGTTATATTGCCAGTACGGTACTGGCAGGTGAACCTGAAGAGGTATTTGAGGTTCGCTCAGTTTCAATCGATGGCGCAGAACTCACCTTATTTAAGCCTTCGGCGGCAACCAATTTACCTGTAGTGATTTACTACCATGGTGGCTGCTTTGTCAGCGGCGGTGTTGAAACCCATAATCAGCAACTGCGAAAACTCGCCAATGATGCAGGAGCATTGGTCATTGCCGTTCATTATCGCCTCGCTCCTGAACACGTTTACCCCGCCGCCCACGACGATGCCTTCCATGCCGCCGAGGTTATCTATCAACATTGTTCACAATGGGGTGGCGATAAAAACAATATCACCCTAATGGGCGACAGCGCGGGCAGCCATTTAGCCTTAGTCACTTGCCTGCGTTTAAAAGCCAAAGGGCAATGGTTGCCACAAAAACAAGTACTTATTTATCCTATGCTCGATGCGACTGCCAAAAGCCAGAGTTATAGTGATAATGGCGAAAAATACATTATCACCCGCGATACCTTGCTCACGGGATTTGATATGTACCTCGATTGGCACCCTAGAACCGACGTTGAAGCCAGTCCACTGCGCCGCGATGACTTAGCAGGCTTACCCGAAACCCATATCATCACCGCTGAGTTTGATCCGCTTGTCGATGAGGGGGAGCAGCTATTTAGACATCTATTAGAGGCTGGCGTAAATGCCCATTGCCGCCGTTATCTTGGGGTGATCCACGGCTTCTTCCAACTCGCAGGAGTGAGCCGCTCCGCTCGGGATGCCATGGTGCAGGTAGTCAATATTGTGAAAACATCCTAGCGATCTCTTTAATGGCTTAGGTTTAATACGATTGGTATAAATAAAAAAGGCTTCCTATTCAAATAGAAAGCCTTATTCTTATCCCAATGGTATTAGGACTTATGTCCGCGGCTTTCGATACGCCAATAGCAGCAAGACGATACCCACAGCTAAAAAAGGTAAGCTAAGCAGTTGTCCCGCACTGAGCAGTGTTTCTGTGTAAGCCGCTTGGCTCACTTTAATTGATTCTATGCCTATTCTTGCACTAAATACCAAAACCAAAAATAAGCCAAATATTGCCCCATGCCTTTGTTTAATCTGCGTATATTGATACAAAGCATACAAACCAATAAAGATAGCTAAATAAGCAAAAGCCTCATAGAGCTGCGCCGGGTGCCTTGGCAACATGTCAACACGGTTAAAAATAATGGCCCAAGGCAGAGTCGTGGGTTCACCTAAAATTTCTGAGTTGGCAAAGTTCGCCATACGCACAAAAAAGCCAAAAATGGCAGTCGCAATCGCCAGCCTATCCAATAAAAAGAGGAAGGGCAGCTTCACCTTACGTTGGTAATAATATAAGGCCAATATTGCCCCAAGTCCCCCACCATGGCTGGCAAGCCCACCTTCCCAAATCGCCAAAATCTTCAATGGATGGGAGAAGTAGTATGCGGGATCGTAAAAAATACAATGGGCTAAGCGCGCGCCAACAACAATACCAACCACACAATAAATCAGCAGATTATCAAGGGATTCGAGATCGAGATGTTCCTTGATATACATTCGCTTCATCACCTGAAAACCCGCAGTGATCGCCACAGCAAACAAGACACCATACCAATGTATTTTGACTCCCATAAACGAGATTAATACAGGATCTGGCCCCCACACTAAGTGTTCCAAATTCAATTACTCCATCACACTTGCTACATCGAGGTAGGCTAAAAAAACTTGTTTTACGTGGTTAAACACTAATAGACAAGTCCTATTACGCCATTATTGGAATATCCAGCACAATAAGGTTGTTTTATGCCCAACAACCTAGGTCATGTTAACAATTAAACTTTAACAGTGCTCACTTCTACTCAGTCGCAGAATAATATCTCTATGCTGCGGATATTGCGCTAACAATGTTTCTTGGCTAAATAACTCGAAATCTTCGAAGGTAAACCCAGGGGACACCATACAACCC
Source organism: Shewanella sp. JNE2 (assembly GCF_023159115.1). Taxonomy (NCBI): domain Bacteria; kingdom Pseudomonadati; phylum Pseudomonadota; class Gammaproteobacteria; order Alteromonadales; family Shewanellaceae; genus Shewanella; species Shewanella sp. JNE2. Next base: position 3,819,536 of record NZ_CP096169.1, read on the forward strand.
ACCAGTGAAAATCCCGCTTGATTCATGGCTGAACCAAAAATACAGCCCTTAGGCACTAAAAACTGTGGGCGCTCACCCGCCGCTAAATCGAGCCCTAATTGCGCGGTCGTTAATTCGCCATCGGGAGAAATCATATAAATCGTCAATGATTGCCCCGCATGGAAATACCACATCTCGTCAGCCGTGAGGCGATGAAAATGCGACACTTCCCCCGTTCGCAGTAGAAAATAAATGCTGCTCCATAGTGCACGATTGTCATCAAACGGCATATCAGAACGGTAGGATGAGCGGTAATATCCACCTTCAATGTGCTGCTCTAGTGCTAAATGTTCAATAAATTCATCTGCGGTCTGCATACTCAATACCTCTGAAAAAAGATCCTAATCAAATTTTTATCATCTCGTTTATACGTGTTTTAAAAAGATGTTAAAAACACGATCCACATCAAATAATAACCATTCTCATTCGCATACTATGGCGCCACTTTCTATTTTACGGAGAAACGAGAGTGAAACCTACTTATCTGGCCACAATCTTAGCCATTTTACTCAGCCCACAACTGGTGGTCGCTGAAGAAGTTGATAGCGCTGAAACAGCAAATATTGAACGTATGAGTGTTATCGGAGTTAGGCAGCGGCTAGAACAAGCAGGAACATTAGCCAATACCATAATGAAAACCGAGGTGATTAACGCCACCACGATTGAAAACAAAAATGCCGTTAATTTATCAGAAGCGATTGATAACTCGCCGGGAGTAAAGGTTTCTAACGAATGCTCAATGTGTGGTGTTAAACGCATTATGCTGAACGGTATGAAAGGCGAGCAAACCACGATTTTAGTCGATGGCTTACCTGTACATACCATGATCTCGGGCTACTATGCCGTAGATGCTATCCCTACCACAGGGATAGAACGTATTGAAGTTGCCCGTGGGGCGGGCGCGTCATTAATTGCTCCCGAAGCGATTGGTGGCACGATCAATATTATCAGCTACGAACCCACAGAAAATGGTGCCGAACTCGATGTATCTGCGGGTGAAAATGGTTATCGGAAAATGGGCTTCCTAGGTAAGGGAGTGAGTGAAGATGGCCGTACCCGTGCGACTTTAGTTGCCCAATACGATGATAGAGATCAGTTTGACGCCGATCATAACAAGGTCAACGAAGCGCCGCAGCAAGAAAACCGCAGCCTAACCGCCAGAGTGTCACAGGACGTCACAGACACAGACAATCTCGTGTTACGTATTGCCAATATTCAATCAGAAATTTTTGGTGGGCCTATGTTAGGGAGCACCTTTGCCGATGGCACAGCCTCAAGCATTGGCAATGTATTATCCGGTTTTGACGATCAATTTAGTGAACCACAACAACTGTTTGAAGATGGGGATGTTCGCAAACCATTTACAGGTAAAGCATGGGAAACCACTGAATGGATCAAAACAGAGCGTAATGAGGCTTCATTAGCTTGGCTTAAAGAATTCAGCGATGACTGGAATATGCATTTAGCCGCAAGCTATGCCGAACATAAGCAAGACTCATTCTATGAAGGTTTTGATTATACCGCCGAAGACAAAATGTGGTTCTTCGATGCGCGTTTTAATTACCTACTGACAGAAAACCAACTACTGACCTTTGGCGCAGATTTACGCACCGAAGAAATGCGCTCCCACTCCCGCGCAGGCAGCGCCAACCCCAATTATGCTTCTGACTCCTTTGATTATGATGTGAAAGGGGTTTATATACAGGATACATGGCAAGCAACTGAAGCACTCGAAATTGCCATGGCACTACGTTACGACACTATCACCGCCGATTTTACCGATCCTAACAAACCGGGTACTGAACTCGATGAATCCATTCTGTCCCCACGACTGGATGTACGCCTACGTCACAATGATGAATGGACCTCTCGGGTCACAGCAGGACGAGGCTATCGTGCCCCACTCTCCTTCTTTGAAACCGACCACGGCATATTAGACGGTTCACTGGGTTTTGACATTGATATCGACGAGTTAGAACGCTCAAACTCAGCCAGCTATGCATTAAGTTATGAAGGTGAAAAACTCACCTCTACCGCCTCTATCGCATGGACAGAGGTGGAGCATCTTGCCGCATTAACCACCAATGACCTTGGTATTCCATTACTCACTCAGCTCGATGAAAAAGCGACGGTGATCACCAGCGATATTGCATTAGGTTACCGCTTAACCGATGACATGACATTAAGCCTAACGGCTGAGCATTTTGATTACGATTCGGTATTCAAATCATCCTATGCAATTGCACCAATAGAGGAAAGGCTTACGCTCACCTTCGACTGGGATGTCAACGATTGGGAATTCTTCGCTAATATTGTTTGGGTGGGCAGTCGTGATTTATCCAAATATGGTTATGAAGGTTACAACCGTTTAGATGCCAATGGTCAAGTCGATCCTGACTCTAAAAAAACCACGGATGCACCGTCTTACCTCACAGTAGACTTACGTGTTAGCTATCAGTTAAATGAATATCTGTCCCTTTACAGTGGTGTCAGCAATTTATTTGATTACACCCAAGCGGGTGATGAAGAAACACCGCTTTTTTACGATGCTGAAGGTGCCTTTGACGTGGGATATATCTACGGACCGCTGCGTGGCAGAGAGATTTACGCCGGCATGAAGTTAGCCTTCTAATGTTACGTCAAATCATATTAGTGCTAGTTTGCTGCGCCGCGCCTCTACAGGCGGCGCAGCTTACCCGCGACTATCAGTTTCAATCTCTGCGTGACCAAAAACTCACTCACCTTTCCCATCTTGAGGGCCAGCCTACGGCAATCATGTTTTTTGAGCCTGAATGCCCTTGGTGTATCAAACAATCCGTAGTACTCAAAAAACTACAGCAAGATTGTGGTCAGCCTATTCACCCTGTTGCACTGGGGGTGAATGGCGATCATTTAACGCTAAAGCGTGCACTATTTCGGCTTAATTTTCCCTTTGAAGCCTACCGCGCACCGCCAGAGTTACTCAAAGAAATGGGCGGCATACCCGCAACCCCGATCCTACTGCTGTTAAATGCAAAGGGAGAGTTGGTGAAGGGATATCGCGGTTTTACCAGTGAAGATGAGCTAAAAGCACAACTCTGTCCTACGACTTAAATGATAGGGTTTGCAGATAAAAGCGCATTCGTAGCAGATTTCTCACCGCTGATCCAGCAACGCTATACCGCTTGTCACTACAAAAAAGCGAACCCTAGAGTTCGCTTTAGATACCGAGTTATCAGTCAATAAATCAGGTTAATTAACCATTTTAGCTTTACGGGCTTGATGCAGTTTTTTATAGCTTTCAATAAGCCTTAAGTGCGGCTCAATACCCTCAAGTTGCATACTGGTCTTGGTTAGTCCGCTAAAGCGCACTTTACCTGTGACACTGCCAACCACCTCATTCATCACTTCCTCACCAAACATACGGGTGAAATTATGGATAAAGTCTTCGAGTTCGAGGTCTTCATCTAAGGTCACTTCCAGCACGGCATTCATCGCTTGGTAGAACAAACCACGTTTAACCGTGTTATCGTTAAATTGCAGGAACTCACCGACCAACTCCAGGGCTTCTTCATGCTCACCCAGTGCCAAATAAATCAATATTTTCAGCTCGATAATCGTCAGCTTACCCCACACGGTATTTTCATCAAATACAATGCCGATCAGGGTACGAATATCCGTATAGTTATCGAGTTGGCTTTCTTCTAAACGGTTAACCAAATTAGCCAGTTGTTTAGTGCTTAATGAATGCAGATTTAAGATATCTTCACGGTACGCCAACGCCTTGTTGGTGTTGTCCCAAATCAAGTCATCAACAGGATAAATCTCAGAATAATCAGGCACGAGAATACGACAGGCCGAGGCGCCTAAATCGGTAAACTCAGCAATATACACCTCTTTCCCTAGGTCTTCTAAGATGCCGAATAAGCGTTCCGCTTCTTCTTCGTTAGTACCGGAGAAATCCCATTCGCAGAACTCATAGTCATGCTTACTGCTAAAAAAGCGCCAAGAGATCACGCCCGTTGAGTCGATAAAGTGCTCAACAAAGTTTTCAGGCTCAGTCACCGCCATACTGTTAAAGGTGGGTTTTGGCACATCGTTTAACCCTTCAAAGCTGCGACCTTGCAGCAATTCCGTTAGGCTGCGCTCTAACGCCACTTCAAAGCTTGGGTGCGCGCCGAAAGAGGCAAATACACCACCGGTTTTCGGATTCATCAAAGTGACACACATTACCGGGAACTGGCCGCCGAGTGAGGCATCTTTTACCACCACGGGGAAACCTTGTTCTTCTAAACCGTTAATGCCAGCCAAAATGCTAGGGTATTTTTCCAGCACAGACATAGGCACATCGGGCAAGACAATTTCTTGCTCAATGATTTGGCGTTTAACGGCACGTTCAAAAATTTCTGATAAACACTGCACATGGGCTTCGTTAAGGTTATTTCCCGCACTCATACCATTGCTTAAGAAGAGGTTTTCAATCAGGTTTGACGGGAAGTAAACCGTTTCACCGTCGGATTTACGGGTATAAGGAATCGCACAGATACCGCGCTTGATATTGCCCGAATTGGTGTCAATCAAGTGCGAGCCGCAAAGCTCCTCATCTGGGTTATAAATCTCTAAACAATAGTCATCCAAAATCCCTGCTGGCAGCGAATCGTCTTCTTCTAATACAAACCACTTTTCATTGGGGTAATGCACAAATTCGCTATTGGCGATCTCAACGCCAAAGAACTGATCGTTATAGAAAAAGTTATTGTTTAACCGCTCAATAAACTCACCGAGTGCCGAGCACAGCGCGCTTTCTTTGGTTGCGCCTTTGCCATTGGTAAAACACATTGGCGAGGCTGCGTCGCGGATATGCAGTGACCACACGTTCGGCACAATATTGCGCCAGGATGAGATTTCAATCTTCATGCCTAGATCGGCGAGCATCGCCGTCATATTGGCAATGGTCTGCTCCAGCGGTAAATCTTTACCCAAGATATAAGTGCTGCTCTCACCCTCAGAATGTCCCATCAGCATAGCGTTCGCATCGGCATCGAGGTTTTCAACGGTTTCAATCTTAAATTCTGGCCCCGTTTGTACCACTTTTTTAACAGTACAACGGTCAATCGAGCGCAAAATACCTTCGCGATCTTTATCGGAAATATCTTCGGGTAGCTCAACCTGAATTTGGAAAATCTGGTTATAGCGATCTTCAGGATCAACAATATTATTTTGCGACAGGCGAATATTATCCGTTGGAATATCACGGGCTTTGCAATATACCTTCACGAAATAGGCCGCACACAGGGCTGATGACGCTAAAAAATAATCAAACGGACTAGGGGCAGAACCATCACCTTTGTAGCGGATCGGCTGATCGGCGGTCACGGTAAAATCATCAAACTTGGCTTCAAGTCTAAGATTGTCGAGAAAATTAACTTTGATTTCCATTGAATATGATTTCCACTAAATATGTGAGTCTGTAGCAGCCATTAACCAAGACGCTTCATCGGTAATGAGTCATTAGGGGTGAATTATCGGTGTTTTTCGCCCATTAGTCTTGGGTTAATTATGTTAAACAAATTCGACGAGGGATTTACAGGGGTAAACCTGTCATCAAGGTAAGCTAAAAGCAGGCTTTTAGTCGGAGTATGACAATTTTGTTAACCTAAGCACTAAGAAAGAGAGAATATTAGCTATACTCCCCGCAGTAAAAGCGATGTTCATCTTGGAGTATTCAGATATGCCTCATTTTAGTCTACGTAATAAATTACTATTATTATCGCTGTTCCCCCTGCTCTTTACTTTATGTGTCCTAATGACTGTCACTTACTATGTCGAGCAAGACGCCCTCGCCGATGAAGTCACTATCTTTAGAACGAAACTGATTGGCGAGCGTAAAGCACAAATCAAAGAAGCAACCGAAATTGCCGCCGGGATAATACAATACCAACTGTCGTTAAAGGAAAATGGCAACGTAAACCAAGCACTGCGTGATATTCGTTTTGGTAGTGCAGGCTACTTTTTTATCTATGATTCCCAAGGCAAGAACCTCTTCCACGCCGTGATGCCCAACCTCGAAGGGCAAAATAAAATCGATATGACAGATCCTCGCGGCACAAAAATTATTGTCGGTTTACTCGATGCCGCTAAAAATGGCGATGGCAACTTCTCCTTTTATTTTGAAAAACCTAACACCAAGGAGCAAATAGAAAAACTCGGTTACTCCATGATGATCCCAGGCACTGACTGGATGTTAGGTACTGGAGCCTATATTGATGATATCGACGCGGTCGTTGAGGATTATCGCGCCACCGCAACTGAGCAAATGATGAGTAAATCCTTTGCAATTCTGTTGATTGCGCTTGTCCTTGCTGGCATCACCGCTTTTATCATCATGATCACAACCCATCGTATGGTCACACCGATTAAAAATATGGCCGATAACCTAAACGATATCGCCAAAGGCGAAGGCGATTTAACCAAGCGCCTTACCGTCAAAGGGGAAGATGAAATCGCCAAACTCGGCCAATCGTTTAACCTGTTTGTCGATAAACTTCAAACCATCATAGGCGATGTCGCCAGTGCAACGGCCAAAGTTAAATCGGCAGCGAATGCGATTCATGACCAAACCAAAGCCATGTCGAGCCAACTTATCAGCCATAACAATGAAACCGACCAAGTGGTAACGGCCATTACTGAAATGTCATCCACAGCAAGCGAAGTGGCACAAAATACCACCCAAGTGGCCGAAGCAACCCAAGCCGCAACAGGTGATGTCGCCAACGCTCAGCGTTGTGTCGATGCCTCATTAGAGGAAATTGCAGGCTTGATGGAGCAAATCAATAATGCCGCGGGTAGCATTCAATCCTTAAGCGAACAGTCTAAAAAAATCAACAACGTGCTGTCAGTGATTGGCGGTATTGCTGAGCAAACAAACCTATTGGCATTAAATGCTGCTATCGAAGCGGCCCGCGCGGGTGAGCAAGGTCGAGGTTTTGCCGTGGTGGCCGATGAAGTGCGTAACTTAGCGAGCCGCACCCAATCAAGCACATTAGAAATCAATAAAATGCTCTCTGAACTGCACAAACTTGTCGCACAGGCCGTAAAAACAATGGAAGAAAGTCAGCAAAGCTGCGTGCGCTCGGTAGACTCTTCTCGCGCTATCTCTGAAAGCCTTGGCTCAGTCACATCGGCAGTCACAGCAATCAACGATATGAGTACCCAAATTGCCACCGCAGCAACGGAGCAAAGCTCTGTCACCGAAGAAATTAACCGTAATGTGTACGCCATCCAAGAGATTGTGAATGAGCTACTTCACTCTAGCGAAGATGCCGCCAGAGTGAGCCAAACCGTATCACAGGAAGGAACAAACTTAGGTAAGCTCGTCGGTCAGTTTAAAATTTAAAGCTATGTCGCAATGGGTTGCGAAATCAGAATGAAAAGTAGCAACCCATTGGTTTACTTAAAATGCGAAGAGTCAGCTTGAAAACGTGCCAATCTGGCCTCTGTGACAGTGCATTGAGTCAATTGCATCAACTCACCTAAGGTAATCGCAGGGTTGTCTGTGATAAGCCGAATCAGCTTAGCATCTAATGGTTCAAGTTTGTCTGCATACTGTAGCAAAGCTGACTCAAGCTTTTGAATAAGATAACGAAATGCACCATCAGCCATCAGTCGCTGCTCGGCTTGTAAATGGGCAGTGCAGGATTGGATCTTGATCGCTGCGCCAACAATGCACCAATTCCTCGAACGCCGCACACGCTTAAGCTCGCAATCATACTGAGTTGCAATCGCTTGAGCTTGTTTAACCGCCTCGCGCCCAATTCGATGAATAAGCGAGGGCAGCGAGATAGTAATGTCGTCGTTCATAACGCGTGATGAATAACTGTTGGTTTATCGAATACTTTCATGGCAATTGGGTAAGGTCGGCTTAACATTCAAGCGCCATAAAATACCTAGCGCGAAAGTGTAGCACTGTATCCTATCAGGATAATAAGGTTCTCTAACAAATGCTGCCCATACTTATCCCATGCAGCGCAATCAGTCACAGTTAAAGTCTTGAGCGTTGCGCTGGGATTGCCTACAATAGCGCACGCTTTTTCACTATAGACAATGACAGATCACGACCATGACCGACACAACATCATTACCAGCTTTACCGGATCGCCTTTCCGTTAACCCACGCAGCCCACACCATGTGGCAGAAATTTTCGAGCACGATATCGGTATTAAGCTCAACGGCAAAGAGCGTTTTGATGTCGAAGAATATTGCATCAGTGAAGGTTGGGTAAAAGTGCCAAGCAAATCCTTAGACCGTCGCGGCCAACCTCTTTTGCTCACAGTAAAAGGCACTGTTGAAGCGTTTTATCGTTAAGCCGTTAAGCCTTAGCGCAATAGCGGGATCATAACAACGGCCAATTAGATTGGCCGTTTTTGTTTGCCCAGCAGCAAATGATACTAATTCAATACTACTTGCTGAAACTGCACGAGTGCAGTTAACTACCATTCGGAACAGCTATCCAGTCGGTTTTTGGCGAAATGGATTAAATCAAACAGCAGTATGCATGTCTACTTATTTGAATATCATCAAGTTTATTTGGGGATTTACTAGAGAAAAATGTTAGAAAGAGGAGAAATAGTTGATGTCTCGGTAACTCCAATATATAAAGGTCCTTCCAGAATACCGGCAGGTATAACAGTAAACGCTCAAGATAGTGGTGATTTCTTTGAAAACATTACTCTTCTTAATCCTCGTGGAATGTAGATCATGACCCTATCTGTATTAAATAGCATTTTAACTCCCCCTAACTTCCCTAATGAATCTGGGATTGGTAAGGTTTGGCCTTCTATAGATGAAGATCTTAGTTTTCCTAGGGATTATATTGCGTTTATTAATCATTATGGCACAGGAAGAATTGCCGATTTTATTGCGATATTCAATCCATTTACTACAAATTATGACCTTGATTTTTTTGAGCAGAAGAAAACAATTATTGAGGATTTCAATTACCTTAATAATGAAGACCCAGAGTATTTTAAATATAACCTCTATCCAAAAATTAATGGCCTTTTACCGATAGGAATAACGGATAATGGTGATTGCATATTTTGGGTTGTTTCCGATCTAAAAGACAGTGATACATGGGGCACAGCAATAATCGCATCTAGATCGCCAGATGTAGAATATTTTGATGAAAATATAACCTCTCTATTATCTGGTTTATTGTTAAGAAAAATAAGATCAGGATCATTACCTAATAGTTTCCCCCCTAAAAATATTACCTTTGAAAAAATTTAAACAAAAAATAAATGGTTATCCGCAATAAATCATTGGACTGTCTCGGCCAACCACTGCTACTCGCAGTAAAAGGCACAGTTGAAGCGTTTTATCGTTAAGCTTTAGCGCAAAGAGCGGGAGCATAACAACGGCCAATCTGATTGGCCGTTTTTATTTGCCTACCTAACACCGAAGTTTCAACCTTATGTTTATCTTCCGCCAAATGATCACAAGTTGTTATTTAAAATGAGCTTTTGTGACAAAACGCATTGATTAAACCGTATCGAGCAGGTTAAAGTGTGGTCACTTAAGGAAAACACAGAGCCACACTCGAACACCAATATCGAGCACGCTATTTAGGGATGAAGAAGCAAATCAGTTATCTGCCTCACCCCTCTTAACAGCCACCTCTGTCACCCAGCTAAATCAGCACAGGGGAAGCCTGTGTAAGTAATGGAATTAATGCTAAACCTTTTGATTTCAAGGATGTAAATGGCAGATTTTACTAACAATCTTTTATCGGTAGTGATCATCCTATCCAGCATGTTTGTCACTATTGGAGTTATGTATGCGCGGAGCAAAGACGGGCGATTAAACTTCCTCTCGTGGATAGAAACCAATCCCATAGAACAAGCCGAACGGCTGGCACTCTTTTTAAGAGAAGGGATCAGCCAATGGTTAACTAAAGCTACAGGAACACCAGTATCCTCAACCCCAGTACTCGTATTCCCCGGCTGGTATGTCACAAGTCAATCGAAACCACCGTTCCCACATCTTTGTTATAAAGAGCTGAACCACAAACAATTAGTCGACACTATTCCAACACTCAGAACCCAAGCCTTTACCCAGCAACAAGTAGAACAAATTATTTATCAAGTCGCACAAAGATGTTTGAGTAAACGTGAAGTAAGGGAATGAAACAACAGCAACTTTATCGTTACATACTTACTAAAATAGCTAGCAGGATTGACAATGATAAGATTAATAACTATTAAAAATTTCCGTTCCATCTCAAACCAAACATTTAAGGTTGAAGAAATTACAACTTTTGTTGGCAGAAATGATGCAGGAAAATCTAATATTCTAAGAGCACTTAATTTGTTTTTTAACAATAAAACTGACTATAATATTGAATTTAATTTTGATAATGACCATAACAAATACGCTCCCAAATATAACCAAAGAGCACAAGAGGTTGTCATTGAGCTAGCACTAAAACTGCCTGCAAGTTACAGGCAAAAACTAGATCAAGATCATGTTTATTGGAGAAAAGCATGGCGCGATACTGGTGTGAGATTTGACTTAGAGGAAAGCGGACTTTGCATCGTAAAAAATAGTCAAATTCAAAAGCGGACAAAAGGATTCCCTGCTAGAAGCAAGATTCCTTCACTTTTATCTGCTATAGATTTTGAATATATTCCAGCCACAAAAGATTGGAGTTACTTTCAGAATCTACAGGTAAAACTTTATGATTCTCTTGCTAACTTTTCAGACCGAGGACTTCATCGTTCTGCTTCTAGTTTTGAGGAGGAGATAAATAGTCACGTTAAAGATTTAACTATGGAAATTGATAAAGAGTTTACTGGAAGTAACGTTGTCAAATTACCTAAAAATCTAAGAAACATTTTTGGTGCATTGGAGTTTAATTCTGACGACATCCCCTTAACTAGACGTGGAGATGGTATAAAAATAAGACATATACCTATGATACTTTCCTTTATTGCCTCTAGAAAACAAAGTTCTTCTAGAAGAAATACTATTAAACCCCAAATATGGGCATTCGAAGAACCTGAAAATAATGTTGAATTTTTATCTTGTTTTGAACTTAACAGACAGTTGATCTCTGTAGCTAAAAGTTACACCCAAGTACTAATAACCACACACTCACCAGCAATATATTCAATTGGATCATCTGAAAACCTTCCAGAACACATTAAAACCATCAATTATTATGTTGAACAAAAAAATAATGAAACTCATGTAAATACAACTAACGAACACTCACTACATGGAAATATGGGCTTTTTGCAACTAATTGCTCCTATCATTGAAGAAAAAAAAGTTGAATGGTTAGCTAGAGAAAAGGAATACATTAACGTCCAAAATGAACTTTCCAACAAAATAAATAAATTAAGGCTTCCACAATTATTTCTTGAAGGTATGAGTGATAAGAGAGTTTTTAATCGACTCTTAAAAGCAAAAGGAATAAATGATAAAGTGCATATATATGTACCTTCTGATGCAGGAAATAGCGCTAGCTCTGCTTCAGATAGACTAAAAGCATTCTTCCTCCAGTAAAAACATGTGAATTCAAGTGATAAAGTTAAAGCTTTAATAATATTAGATAATGATGATGCTGGATTGAAAGCTTACTCAATGCTTGATGATGCTGTTCAATCACCTAATATTAAGCGATTAAAGCTAAGGCCAAATGTAGATTTAAAAGCTCTATTAAAAATTGATGGACTAAATGTATGTACTGATTTAGAAAGACTAATGCCAGAATGCTTTTGGATAATAGCGAAAAAAAATAAGTGGCTAGAGTTTATTGACGAACCTTACACAAAACTAACAGAGCATGGACGAAAATTGATATGTAACCAAAAAACAAGCTTTGATAAAATGACTGAACACTTATCAGAGCACCAAAGCACATTACTTAACTATAACTTCACTGACATCGGTAAAGAAGAAATGAGTAAGTATATTCAAAGATTAAGTAATTGTGAACAACTTGATGAATTAATAATCGCATTCAAAGAACCTTTAAGTTTAATTGAGACCTTTTTACTTCCTGAATAAAGAAAAAGACATAACAGGCATAACTCTGTGCTCAAACGTTACACCAGAACTGGCATTGTTGCACCAGTGACCTTCTAAAACAGGATGTTTTAGCAGAGCCTACAGGACGACTAATGTTTACAACATGGGCGGCGTGTCACTGGTGTAGCTTTTATAAGAGAATGCGAAAGCCTGCGGCAGGCAATTAGGAAATACCGTTGCCAGAAGCCACGATAAAGCCATTTAGCACCACTAAACTCAGCAGAAATAAAATTCAAATCATTAAAGGTGGACTGCACAATTTAGCCCTTCTAAAGTAGAAAGTTATGATTGGGGTGATAAGATACGGATAATGCTCTTTCTATTCTAAGAGGTAAAAGATTGTGAAAATGAGATATCAAGAAGGTAATATTTTTATTATTCCTACAGAGGGTAAATTTACCATCTGCCAAATTGTTTTTGCCCCAAAAGGGAAGTTTAAGCAAGTCATAGGTTTCTGCGTCCTATTTGTACAGGATAATAAAGTTTTTAAAAGTGATAACGTACTTCGCCCTATTCCTATCATGGATATGGGGAAAGAGATGAAAGTTATATTTACTGGGAATCAAAATGTAAAAAATGGTTCTTGGGAGATAATTGGACATGCAGACCTGACCGAAGATAAAGACGAGTTAAGGATCTTTAATTACGCAGGAGGACTATATAAGGGAGAGGAAGAAATTAAACGAATCCCTGTCTCTGAGTATAATAACTATACCTCAATGGAGGTGTATGGTTTCGAGCTTGTTAATAGCTTATTGGCAAGCCTATAACACCTCCGTTTTATCAGCCAGCGTCTCGTATTTGGGAAATGTCAGAACAAGCATAACTCTGTGCTCAACCGTTACACCAGAATAGGCATTGTTGCACCAGTGACCTTCTAACACATGGGAGCCTACAAAGACGCTAATATTTAAATCTTAGGCGGCGTGTCACAGGTGTAGCTCATACAAGAGCGTCAAGAGCATGCAGAATCCTGCGGCAGGCAACAAAAAAGCGACCTTTCGGTCGCTTTTTTATGCTTCAAATTCGCTGAAGCCAACTACATCATAATTGCGTTGCTGGCGAAGCTAATGCAAGGCGGATTGAAAGCTTTCGCGCGGAGTTGACTGGTGTCAAACTCTCTATTTCGAGCTATGCGAAAGCCTCATTCAACGCCAAATTATCTAGGCCAAGTAGCCATTATTCATAGTCTGATAACGGCACACAAGCACAGAACAAGTTGCGGTCGCCGTACACATCATCAATACGATTCACGGTTGGCCAGAACTTGTTAGTGCGTACTGCTGCACTTGGGAACACGGCCACTTCGCGGCTGTATGGACGCGTATCGAACTCTGGGTCCATGATATCGGCCATAGTGTGCGGTGCGTTGTGCAGCGGGTTGTTGTCCGCTGGCCATTCGCCCGATTCCACTTTGGCGATTTCAGCGCGGATTGACACCATAGCGTCGATGAAACGATCGAGTTCCACCTTAGACTCAGATTCCGTCGGCTCAATCATCAGGGTTCCCGCAACCGGGAAGCTCATGGTTGGCGCGTGGAAACCGTAGTCATTCAAACGCTTAGCGATATCCATTTCGGTCACGCCTGAGGCTTCTTTCAGTGGACGTAGGTCGATAATACATTCGTGCGCGACGCGATCGTTACGGCCACGGAACAATACTGGGTAGTGTTCCGACAGCTTCTTCATCACATAGTTAGCATTTAACAGCGCAGTTTGGGTCGACTTTTTAAGACCGTTTGAACCAAGCAGCTTAATGTACATCCAGCTTATTGGCAGAATGCCAGCGCTACCGTAAGGTGCAGCCGATACGGCGCCGTTGTTGTCGCTCACGCGGCCCGGTTTCACCACAACGTGACCCGCAACGAATGGGGCTAAGTGTGATTTCACACCTATTGGGCCCATACCAGGACCACCGCCGCCGTGTGGAATCGCGAAGGTTTTGTGCAGGTTAAGGTGTGATACGTCGGCACCGATAAAGCCAGGAGACGTTAAGCCGACCTGTGCGTTCATATTGGCGCCATCTAAGTACACTTGACCGCCGTGCTGATGCACAATGTTGCAGATTTCGCGGATAGACTCTTCATACACACCGTGGGTCGATGGGTAAGTGATCATAATGCAAGACAGGTTTTCAGCCACTTCGGCAGCTTTGGTCTTCAGATCTTCTAAATCGACGTTACCTTGCTTATCGCACGCCGTCACCACCACTTGCATACCGGCTAATTGCGCCGATGCAGGGTTAGTACCGTGGGCAGATTGCGGGATTAAACAGATGTTTCTGTGCGCATCGCCACGTGACTCATGGTATTTCTTGATAGCTAACAAGCCAGCGTATTCACCTTGAGCGCCAGAGTTAGGTTGGATACACACGGCATCGTAACCCGTTACATTCACTAACCATGAAGACAGTTCTTCGATCAGCTGAGTGTAACCTTTGGCTTGATCCAGTGGGCAGAAGGGGTGCATGTTGGCAAATTCTGGCCAGCTTACGGGGATCATTTCAACCGCTGCGTTTAACTTCATGGTGCATGAGCCCAGTGAAATCATCGAGTAGTTCAGTGCTAAGTCTTTACTTTCGAGACGTTTGATATAACGCATCATCTCGGTTTCGCTTTGGTAGCGATTAAAGGTTGGGTGGCTTAAAATCGCATCTTGGCGCACGAGTGCAGCAGGAATCGATTGGCTACCTTGGCTAACGATTTGCGCGTCTAACGCGGCAACATCTAAACCATGGCCGGCACCTAAAATTACATCGAACAGGGCGTCGATATCGGTGCGCAGTGTCGTTTCATCTAAGCTCACGCCCACAGTGCCATCGGCATCAAAACGTAGGTTCATTTCAGCGGCCAGTGCGCGCGCATTCACGGCAGCAACATCTAAGCCTTTGATGCTGAGGGTATCGAACCAAGTGCTGTTGACTAAGCTCACACCCTTCGCTTGTAAGCCTGCCGCTAAAATATCGGCGAAACGGTGAATACGTGAAGCGATAGTTTTCAGGCCATCAGGGCCGTGGAATACGGCGTAGAAAGACGCCATGTTCGCTAACAGAATTTGTGCAGTACAAATATTTGAGTTGGCTTTTTCGCGGCGGATATGTTGCTCGCGAGTTTGCATCGCCATACGCAGTGCACGGTTACCACGGGCGTCTTTTGACACACCAATGATACGGCCAGGCATAGAGCGTTTATGTTCGTCACGGGCCACGAAGAAGGCAGCGTGTGGACCACCAAAGCCCATTGGCACGCCAAAACGCTGCGCACTACCGAAGACCACATCGGCGCCCATAGCGCCCGGTGATTTCAGTAACACTAACGACATGATGTCAGCAGCCACAGTTACAATCACATTCTTGGCGCGCAATTCGGCGAATAATTCAGTGAAGTCAGTGATTTGACCGAAACGGTTAGTATATTGGAACAAAGCACCAAACAGCTCATGGTTAACGGCCTCAGATGCAGGGCCTACCACCACTTCAAAACCAAAACACTCAGCGCGGGTTTTCACTACGTCTAAGGTTTGCGGGAACACATCATCGGCAACGAAGAAGATATTGGCTTTTTTCGCTTTAGAAACCCGCTTGGCCAGCGCCATCGCTTCGGCCGCAGCAGTTGCTTCGTCAAGCAGTGACGCTGAGGCTAAATCTAATCCGGTTAAATCCATCGACACTTGTTGGAAGTTTAGAATGGCTTCTAAACGGCCTTGGGCGATCTCTGGCTGATAGGGCGTGTAGGCCGTGTACCAACCTGGATTTTCTAAGACGTTGCGCAAAATCACATTCGGGACTTGGGTGCCGTAGTAACCCATACCAATGTAGCTTTTGAAGACTTGATTTTGTTTCGCTAAACCACGAATGTAAGCAATACCTTCGGCTTCGCCGCAGGAATCACCAATGCTCAACTCTTGGCTTAAACGGATCGACTCAGGCACGATTTGCGCGGTCAAATCATCCAGTGACTCGGCACCAACATAGTTCAGCATGGCTTGCTGTTGACTGCTATCAGGGCCGATATGACGACGTAGGAATAAATCGTGCTGTTCTAACTGAGTGAGGGTTTGCTTGGTCATGTTAAACCTTGTTCCAGATTTGCCGTAACTCAGGACTGTAGGGTACTGATTAACGGGCTATTGTTATGTCAAACTTGTGCTAAAACAAACGAAGCCCCTAAGGGCTTCGTTAGCGTCGACGATTATTCTTCGTCGATAACAGCTTGGTAACCTTCTGCATCGAGCAGTGCGTCAACTTCTGTTTCATCAGAAGGCATTACGCGGAAGAACCAGCCTTCGCCGTAAGCGTCGCTGTTAACGAGTTCTGGAGAATCTTCCAGCGCTTCGTTCACGGCAATCACTTCGCCAGAAATGGGGGCATAAATGTCAGACGCCGCTTTTACTGATTCAGCTACGGCACAGTCATCACCCGCCGTCACAGTGTCGCCCACTTCTGGGAGTTCAACGAAAACCATATCACCTAACAGCTCTTGGGCGTGCTCAGTGATACCAACTGTGTAGCTACCGTCTTCTTCCTTGCGGATCCATTCGTGTGAAGAGGCGTATTTCAGTTCTGTCGGAATATTGCTCATTGTTCTTGGTCCTTGTTCCGTTTTTTTAAAATGCTTGTTTACCGTTGCGCACAAAGTTTGGCGCCACAACTCTAACAGCCACACGTTTTTTACGCATTTCGACTTCTGCCGTATCCCCAATCTGGTTAGGAACACGCGCCATCGCAATAGAATAGCCCAATGTTGGCGAGAAAGTCCCGCTGGTGATCACGCCTTGGTGCTCAACACCCGCTGCATCGGTGAAAAATACTGGCATATCATGGCGTAACACGCCCTTTTCTTCCATCACTAGACCGACTAATTTGTCGGTTCCGGCATCGCGCAGGGCTTCAAGCGCCTTGCGGCCGATAAAGTCACGGTCGGTTGGTTCCCATGCGATGGTCCAGCCCATGTTGGCGGCCAGTGGGTTGATGGTTTCGTCCATATCTAGGCCGTAGAGGTTCATACCGGCTTCGAGACGTAGCGTGTCACGGGCACCTAAACCACAAGGTTTAACCCCTTGATCTAACAATGCTTGCCACAAGGCTTGGGCTTCATCTTCTGGGACGATAATTTCGTAGCCCGCTTCACCTGTGTAACCTGTGGTCGCAATAAATAGCGAGCCAGCTTGCTTACCGAAGAATGGCTTCATACCTTCGATGGCGGCGTTTTGGTCTGCGCTGAATACGGCGGCGGCTTTGGCCTTAGCATTAGGGCCTTGAACAGCGATCATCGCCAGTTCAGGGCGCTCAGTCACAGTGATATCAAAACCTTGGGATTGCTTGGCGATCCACGCTAAATCTTTTTCGCGGGTCGCGCTGTTGACGACAACGCGGTAGAAAGTGTCGGTCAGGTAGTAAGTAATAAGGTCGTCGATGATGCCGGCATTTTCATCTAACATGCCACTGTATAAGGCTTTACCTGGCACTTTAAGTCTAGCCACATCGTTTGCGAGCAACTTACGCAGGAATGCACACGCGTCGGTTCCGGTCACATCAACCACAGTCATGTGGGAAACGTCGAACATACCTGCATCTTGGCGTACTGCGTGGTGTTCTTCGATTT
This sequence comes from Shewanella sp. JNE2, assembly GCF_023159115.1. Classification (NCBI taxonomy): domain Bacteria; kingdom Pseudomonadati; phylum Pseudomonadota; class Gammaproteobacteria; order Alteromonadales; family Shewanellaceae; genus Shewanella; species Shewanella sp. JNE2. The sequence continues at coordinate 3,837,248 of NZ_CP096169.1, forward strand.
GGGAACCATAGTTGAGGGGCATATCCCAACCGTGGAAGTCGACCATCTTAGCGTTTGATTCTAAGTGCTTGTTAAACAGAATAGTTTTATTAGCCATTGTTATCCCTTTTGTGCGGCCTTTTTCAGGTCTCTGCCTAGTGTAGGGTGTAGATACTAGGGTCTAAAATGCGGCGAAATTATACCTTGCGTCACAAATTTGTATACAGGATATTTTTCTAATCCGAAGCCAATGTCATTAGATTTTCTCATCTTCAACATGTAATTTTTTTACATTCAAAGACCAGATTTGCGCAGCTTGCAGCCAAATTGCTGATATTGTCAGCAATTCTGATCACATTAGCGCAACCTAGGCTAACGACATAACTTAGGCAGCGACGACTTATTGCCCATGGCCTGTTGCATGAACACTGTTTTCAGCCCAGCGACATTATCAACTAGGTTTAATCCCAAATCGCGAATGGCCTTTTTGACCGGATTTGAACCTTCGAATAGGCGTTTAAAGCCTTCCATCGCCGCAATCATCTCCATCGCATCGGCCTTGCGCCAACGCTCTAACGCACGCAAGTGTGCATAGTCCCCAATATCCTTACCTGCTGTATGTAGCTCACTGACCACTTCGATAATACTCGCCGCATCTAAAAAGCCGAGGTTAACCCCTTGACCTGCCAGCGGATGAATCGTATGAGCCGCATCTCCTGCTAATAACAGGCGGTGACGGGCAAAATGGCGGGCGTAGCGCATTCGTAATGGGAAGGCTTGGCGCTCACTTTCAAGCTTGCAAATCCCGAGGCGGCCATCGAAGGCGGCGGTTAAGCTACGCTCAAATTGCACTTTGTCCATCGCCAGTAATTCAGTGGCGCGCTCGGGCGGTACCGACCAGACGATGGAGCAGAGATTGTCTTCATACAAAGGTAAAAATGCCAAAGGGCCATCCTGTAAAAACACTTGGCGGGCGGTGGCAAGGTGCGGTAATTCCGTACGGATAGTTGCAACAATCGCGTGATGACCGTAATCCCAAAACGTCAATGGGATCTTGCACTGCTCACGTACCCAAGAATTGGCGCCATCGGCGGCGATCACCAAGGCTGCACTAACACTTTCGATTTCAGAATCGGCGCTATCGGCTAAGGTCAACCAAGCCTCACGATCACCAAAGGCAATGCGCTCGAGGCGGTGGTTTTGGATATGGGTAATATTGTCAAACTCACTGGCACGTTTGGCGAGGGCAAAACTAATGGCGTCGTTTTCGATAATCGCACCTAGGCTGGGCTCACTGATGCTACTGGCATCGAAGGCAATTTTGCCAAAACCGTCTTTATCCCACACCGCCATTTTTTGATAAGGCGTGGCACGGTTTGTATCTAAGTATGTCCACGCACCTAAGTGTTCCAATAAGCGTTGACTCGCCTTATTGATGGCACTCACCCGCAAACGCGGTTCGCCGACAACGGCCTGTGTATGGCCCGCATCAATAACGACGACATTTAAATCGGCCTGCGCCAATCCAATCGCGGTGGCGAGTCCCACCATGCCGCCACCCACAATGGCAATGTCATAGGCTTGTGAACTTAACATGGGTACATCCTTTTCGCGTTGCGATACCAGTAAATTGCTGTGTTATTTCCAACCCATCGCTTTTTGAGCGACGGGGGTTTTGAGTGGCGGAAACCAAGACAAGAGCCGTAATCCTAAATTACGCCCAAGGGCCAAGGGCCAGTATTGGTTGGAGAAGCCACGAACTAAAAATTCGATATTACGGATAGTGGTGTTTCTGTCGTCCTCGCGGGCATGAAGGTACGCATGGGTCACAGCGACAGAGCCGATATCCTCCCCCTGTACTAGCGCCGATTTGACCACCTCAAGCAAGCTCACCACATCCCTTAGCCCTAAGTTAAAGCCTTGCCCTGCAATCGGATGGAGTGTCTGCGCCGCATTGCCGATAAACACACATCTATGGTGGATTGGCCTTGGCATATAAGACAAATTAAGCGGATACGCATGGCGCGCGCTAACATCGATAAACGTGCCCGCACGATAACCAAAGGCTTGTTGCAGCGCCGCTAAAAATTCGACCTTAGGCACGGTTTGCATCTGCTTAGCCCGCGCATTATCGAGGGCCCATACGAGGGATAAACGCGGTTGGCCTTGGCTATCGCCCATAGGCAGCAGCGCTAAGGGACCTGTCTCGGTAAAACGCTCGTAGGCCCAATGTTTTTGAGGCCTATTGGTTGGCAAATCAGCGGTTTGAATATTGGCAATAATCGCAGTTTGCTCGAACGCCACTTGGGTAATGGGCAGATTAAAACTGCTGCGCACTTTAGATTGTAAACCATCGGCGGCGACCACAAGTTTGGCGTGAATGCGCTCGCCCGTATCAAGCACTAAGGTGTGACCTTCGACTGCGGCTTCTACTTGGTCAAGCTTAGCGGGGCAGTAAAGTTTAACCTCGCTCTTATGTAACTCGTTAAACAGCACTTGGCCGACACGTTCAAGCTCGACTACTTGGCCTAGGGCATCTAAATGAAACTGTGCCGCATTTAACTCTGTCATACCAAAATGGCCGCGATCCGACACATGGATATTTTCAATCGCCGTGCCCAAATGGGCGAGCTTTTGCCATAAACCTAAGCGGGATAATTCAAAGACAGAACCATGGGCAATGGCAATAGAGCGGGCATCGAATCCGGGGTGTTGCTTATCGGGAAGGTGTGCCTCAACTAAGGCAACAGAAAGTGGGGCTGTTGTGTGGGAAAGGCGCGCAAGTGCCAACGCCAAGATTGCCCCCGCCATGGCACCGCCTACAATCGCGATGTCGACGTTTTGAACTGAAGTATCCATGTGATTCGTTACCGTCATGGGGATCTCATTCAAGCTATGGCATGATCCTAAAAAGTAGAACCATGTACTAAAAGGCTGAATCTGCAAATGTTGAGGAAGCGTATCAACCTTTTTACATCAAATTAGTTCACTCGTCAGGCATTAGTGAACAACAGCGGTGTCGTCATCCTCACCGTGCGGGATCTCTGGGCCGAATTCCGAATAACACATAATGGCGGCGATTCGCACAAACTCCAGCAACTCGATATAGGCAGTTTCAGACTCTTCATCATCAACGACATCAAATTCTACTTGGGCTATTTCGGCTAAATCCTTAATCACTTCACGCACTTCAACTGAGGCTTGATTGAGTTTTGGCTGAATAATAGCAATACCCGTTAAGAAACTTTGTGCCCAAAGGGATAGCGCCTCTACACGTTTACTGAGCGGTTCTTCCTCTTCGGGTAGCAAAGGAGTAAAACCAAATTCAAAGTCCACTAAACGCGCAACCGAATCTTGGAATAACTCACACACTAATTGATGTAACTGCGCAGGCAGTGGTTGACCATCGTTCATCAAGTCGAATAAGGGCTTAATCCACATATCGCCGGTTTGCTCTACGCCACCGCAGATTAAACCCACGAGGGCACCGTGAACTTCCACGGGATGCTGACCAATTTCAGCCGCATCTAAGGCTATTTTTAAGCTCTCAATGCGTAACGAAGGAGGGGTAGCCATATCAGATTCCAATAAGAATTTTCCAGCAGCAATGCTAGCAGAGATAAAGACTTGAACCAATACTGAATCCTGTTTATGCCAAAATCACCAGTAGATTTTTGGCAACTGCTCACACAAGCAGCAAACACAACGGTGAATACACAATCCATTTGCAGCTTACCTTGCACTTTTAAGATCAGCCCTATATAGTCCGGCCTATCGATGCCAATAAAAGGATCATCCGCAACATGAGTAATAGTGCAGTTGAAATCACCCTGCTTGGGCGCACCTACTCTATCGCTTGTCCTAAAGGGCAAGAGGATGCCTTGCGTATAGTGGCAACTGGGGTTGAGCAACAGCTTACCTCTCTGAAAAATCGCACTAATAGTTTAAGCCGTGAAGAAATTGCTATTATGGCGGCGCTGAATATTGGACACGAGTTGTTCCAAGAAAAGCAAAAAAATAAAGATTATATGAAACAAATGGATGACCGCATTAGTCTGTTGCAGTCAACCCTCGAGAATGCCTTAGTTGAGCGTTCAACTAAATAGATTTAAACTGTGCAACTTGGTTATTTAGCCACTCAATTTCAGACAAGAGTTGTACAGTGAATAGTTAAACTGACCTATACTCTTAGGGCAATGTTTAACGATTCGATACCGTTTTTGCTCCCTGGGGTGCAGGCCAACTGGTAATGTCCCTGTGCCGATAATTTTGATCTCAGGGTGAATGCTTTACTGACATTGAGCATGCTCGGCTCGTACCGAGAAGCCTTAGGAAGTAATCATTTACCCGCCTTGAACCTACGGTTCAAGGGCTACACCGGTAGCGGCATTCTGGGGAGCATCTTAATTCTATGTCCACATCAGCCAAACTTTCTTATTTCAGCGTCCAAAACAAAACGGCACACCTTGCCGATGATGCTGCAATCCATTTAAAAGCAAGCCGCAATCAGTTACGCAAAACTATCCGAGCAGCCCGTAATGCCCTGTCCGCAACAGAGCAAAACCAAGCAAGTCTCTGTGCCAGCCAGAAAATGCTCAATGAATTGCAGGCTAAAAAAGCACAGCATGTGGCCTTGTATTTAACTCACGATGGCGAACTTGCTACACCACCGTTGATCCATGCACTATGGCAATTGGGCATAAACACCTATCTCCCAAGGCTGCATCCCTTTAATGCCGGACAATTGTTATTCTTGCATTACACCGCAGATACCCTGATGCAACCCAATCAATTCGGCATCTTAGAACCTAAGTTAGATGTGCGCGCCATTATCCCCGTGACAGCGCTAGATGTGGTTATCACGCCCTTAGTGGCTTTTGATTTAATGGGAAATCGTATGGGCATGGGCGGCGGCTATTACGATAGGACGCTGGCAAACTGGCAGCTTAAAGGTAAACCTTTGCCTATGGGTTACGCCCATGATTGTCAGCAAGTTGCGAGTTTGCCCTGCGAGCATTGGGATGTACCTTTACCTATTATCATCACCCCAAGTCGCGTGCTGACGTTTTAAAAAGGAAGGTGCTAGGTGCTAGGTGCTAGGTACTAGGTGCTAGGTGCTAGGTGCTAGGTGCTAGGTGCTAGGTGCTAGGTGCTAGGTGCTAGGTGCTAGGTAATTAGATTCTAGGGCCTAGGGCCTAGGGCCTAAAATCTAGATTTTTCTTTACCTTAAATGCCGACCACCATCGACATGATGGCTGCGCCCCGTGACATAGCGGCTATTTAGCAGATATTCCACTAAGTCGATAATCTCTTCATTCCCCGCCTCTTTTGGCAGTAGTGCTTTAGCTAAGGTTTTTTGCTGATAGGCTTCATCATCGCCTTGATTAAATAGGATCATCGCTGGTGCAATCGAATTGACTTTCACTTCGGGGGCGAATTTAGCCGCAAAGGACAAAGTTAAATTATGTAGCGCCGCTTTACTGGCGGCATAAGCGATATGTTTAGCACTGCCCTTTTCGGCCACATAGTCGGTGATATGGATGATATCGCTGGCACCAATCTCCTCTTCTGCTCCCGCTTGCAACTGCGATGCTAACGCCAAATTCAATTGATAAGGTACGCTTACGTGCACCTGCATCATCCGCTGTATCACTTCACTGGCAGTAAAGGTTTGACTGCTATCCGCCAACCAATCCGAGGCGTTATGGATAATGGCGCGGATCTTTGGATACTGGCCCAATTGATCAATTAAGCCTTGTACCTGAACATTGTCGTAAAAGTCACATTGAATTAAAGTCGCGCCCAAAACCCGCAGCTTATCAATACTCGGATAATGGCTACGATAGGTGCCAATCACACTATGACCTTGGGCAAGAAGATGTTTGGCTAAGGCGTATCCGATACGCTTACCCACGCCTGTGATGATGATGGGAGATGTCATACTTATCCTTTTGAGTCGTTATTTGTCATGCTTTACCTTGTTCACTTAAAAATCAGCAATCAAGTTAAACTGATGAATAACCAAGATGTTACTGCAATCATTTGAATTTAACCTAACAAAAAGCCAAATGAGATGCTGATCTGTTCTACAATCGCTTCGATCTAAAACCCTTTATGCTGCGTATAGGGTAGAAGAAAACTGAGCCTTAAGTTCTCGAGCCGAGAACTTAGACCAAGTATTGTGATCACGTCATCAGAGGTAAACCCAATGGAACTGCGGATTTTTTACGATGGTAATTGTCCATTATGTAGCGCCGAAATGCGTCAACTGAAAGCACGCGATCCCAAGAACTTAATTGCGCTAGAGGATTTAAATGCACCCGACTTTAGCGAGCGTTTCAGCCATATCGATAAGGACCTTGCTAATACCATTCTCCATGGCGAAACCGCAACGGGCGAAGTGTTACTCGGGTTAGATGTCACTTGTAAAGCGTGGGCGCTCACATGCACACGCGCTTGGATCCAGCTATTACGTTTGCCTGTGATCAAACCCATTGCTGATTGGTGCTACCTCAGATTCGCAAAGCACAGATACCGCATCTCCTATTTACTGACGGGCAAAGCCCGCTGCGATGATAACTGCCAAATTCCCACTAAGCGCCGCTGATCGACTGAATTAGCTTGAGAAAGTGTAAAATGTAGGCATAAAAAAACGGAGCGCAATGGCTCCGTTATTCATTCGTCACAATCTAAAAAGATTATTTAACGAAATCAACGCCTAGTTTGATATCGCCTTTCAGCGTATCTAACATAGAATCACGGGCGTTAGCTTCAAATGCACTCACTTCACCGTAAGGCAGTACTTTTTCGATACCGTTTTTGCCTAATAGCACAGGTTGTGCGAAGAATTCAGCGTGTTCGCTGCCACCATCAACGTAGGCACATTCAACGACATTCGCTTCGCCTTGCAGACCACGAACCAGAGACATACCGAAACGGCAAGCCGCTTGGCCCATAGACAGAGTCGCGCTTCCGCCACCGGCTTTAGCTTCAACCACTTCAGTACCCGCGTTTTGAATGCGTTTAGTTAAAGAAGCGATTTCTTCATCGGAGAAAGTCACGCCTTCAACTTGAGACAGTAATGGCAGAATGGTCACACCGCTGTGGCCGCCGATCACGTTGATTTTAACGTCAGCAACGTTTAAGCCTTTTAATTCAGCGATGAAAGTTTCAGAACGGATAACGTCCAGAGTGGTCACACCGAATAGACGGTTCTTATCGTAAACACCTGCTTTTTTCATCACTTCAGCAGCGATAGCAACTGTCGTATTCACTGGGTTAGTAATGATACCAACAAGTGCTTTTGGACAAGTCGCAGCCACTTTTTCAATCAGATTGCGAACAATGCCCGCGTTGATATTGAACAGATCTGAACGATCCATACCAGGCTTACGTGCAACACCTGCAGAAATGAGTACAACGTCAGCGCCCACGAGGGCAGGCGTTGGATCTTCACCAGCAAAACCTTTGATCTCAACCGCAGTTGGAATATGGCTCAAGTCAACCGCAACACCCGGAGTCACCGGTGCGATATCGTATAGAGACAGTTTAGAACCCGCAGGCAATTGAGTTTTTAACAGTAGGGCAAGAGCCTGGCCGATACCACCAGCAGCACCAAGTACAGCAACTTTCATAGTTATCTCCGTTATTTCTCGGATATGTGTGACATGGATCTAGTTTCCGTTGGCGTCACATTACTGGAATGTCACAACAATTTCAATTATCCCTTAGTCGTGGGAGAAAAGAATTACGGAATAAAGTAGAACAATCACTCTATTCTATGCATTAAAGTGCGAAACATAAGCATAACCCCACTTAACAAGTGAATTTTTATTCAACCAATCTGGTTATTTGTTGACAATTTTTCTAAAAATATTCAAAATGGGCCTGTTTTTTTGAATAACGAATAATAACATTATGCAAACGACCAAGAATCAGGATGACCTTGTTAGAATTTTTAAGTCGATTTTAAAAGAAGAGCGCTTTGGCTCTCAAAGTGAAATCGTCGCCGCCTTGCAAGCAGAAGGCTTTGGCAACATCAACCAATCAAAAGTATCGCGGATGCTCAGCAAGTTCGGTGCTGTGCGGACTCGTAACGCTAAGCAAGAAATGGTGTATTGCTTACCAGCCGAGTTAGGTGTCCCCACTGCGGGAAGCCCCTTAAAGAATTTGGTACTCGATGTTGACCACAACCAAGCTATGATAGTTGTACGTACCAGTCCGGGTGCTGCACAGTTAATTGCTCGTTTATTGGATTCAATCGGTAAACCTGAAGGGATTTTGGGGACGATTGCTGGTGATGACACTATCTTTATTTGTCCATCGAGTATCCAAGATATCGCCGATACCTTAGAAACGATCAAATCTTTATTCAATTATGCAGAATAAAAAAACAGGTCAGTTCGCTGACCTGTTTTATTTTACCTGTGCATTTTTAAGTACATAACGGTGCAGTTATATGTCTACTGTCCCTATTACGTTACACATTCCAGCACAGTATCTAACTCACCATCGTCATATCAATAAGCCACACTGATGCGTTGGTTTGGGTGAGTGCCCTTTTCAGCCTCATCTAGCATGGCTTTGGCGTAATCAGTGACCGAAATACGGCTTTGACCATTGGCATCGGTAAAAAAACTGTCGCCACCAACACGATAGGGGCCCTCACTCTCTCCTGGGTAAATCTCAGCGGCAGGGCTAACAAATGTCCAATTGACCGTTGTATTGGCTTCTCTAAACACCTTTAATGCTTCAACCGCCGCTAATGCTTCGCTCTTGTAAGCTTCGGGAAAATCAGGGGTTGATACTAAAGTTACACCCGGTGCGACTTCTAAACTCCCTGCACCACCCACCCATAATAAACGCGGCACTTTGGCCTTAGGCAATATTGCTAATAAATGAGTGGCTGTTCCCGCCACTATTTCGTGGTTTTGTGCGGCACGGCCACCGATCGCGGCGATCACGACATCCTGATTGGTAAAGCTATCAGTAACAAGTGGCTGATTTAAATCCACGGTACGCACTGCCGCATTCGTTGTTGGTAATTTGCTTGGATCACGAACCAGTGCGGTGACTTCATGCCCTCGGCTTAGTGCTTCTTTTAAAATTGCACCACCAATCCAACCTGTTGCACCTAAAATTGCGATTTTCATTTTGTTACCTTATTCAGATGGTTTACATTGGATTCAGTTTACTTGGGATATTTCACGTGATAAATATCGATAAATGAGCAAGATTGTTTCAGATTGGGATACTAATATGGATAAGATTGCCGCAATACGCAGTTTTGTCGAGGTGGCAAACTGTGGAAGCTTTACTAAGGCCGCCCAACACCTCGACCTAAGTCGACTACAGGTTTCGCGTCATATTCAAGAAATTGAGCAATGGCTCAATTTACGCTTATTACACCGAACGACCCGTAGCGTAAGCCTAACGCTACAGGGGGAAGAGACCTTGCAGTATTGCCAGCGCTTGCTCAGTGAAGTTGCCGCAATGGAGAGCCGTGCACATAGTCATAATACTGAACTTGTTGGAAGCATCAGAATCGCAACCCCCATAGGGCTGGGGCAGCACAGCTTATTCGACGTGGTCGATCGCTTTATTAAACTTCATCCTAAGGTCAATATCCAACTGGCGATGTCGGACAGTTTTGCCCAATTGGTCGATGAACGGGTTGATGTGGCACTGCGATACACCGAACAGCCCGATGAGAATTTGATTGCGCGGCGTTTAATGATGATAGATGCAGTGGTTTGCGCTGCACCAACTTATCTTGCTAATACAAGCCCCTTAAACGAACCGATTGATTTACTAACACATAATTGCCTTGTCCACACGGCGCAGCACAGTTGGCATTTTCTAAAAGAAAAACAAAGTGAAGTCATCAAAGTCACTGGTAACCTCAAAGCCAACGATATGGGGGTATTGGTTAGCGCAGCACTGAGGGGGCACGGCATTGTACGTCTCCCCTGTGACTTGGCCAATCAGTACCTTGCCAGTGGCCAACTTCAGGAAGTTTTACCCGACTTTACGGCTCCAGGCCAAACTCTATGGGCCGTCTATTTATCCCGAAGTTATCAGCAGATGTTAGTCAGAGCGTTTATCGATTTCACCGCTCAGCAATGGCAACTCGATATCAAGAAATGGACACCCGCCAATCTGATTTAAACATAAAAAACGCACTTAATGCTTGAGCATCAGTGCGTTTTATTCGTATTTGCTTAAATCGCGTGAGAAGGCTTATTCGTCAAACTGCAGCATAAAGTCTAATGCGGGCGCGAAGAAAGACGAGCCTGTCATCGCCTTAGTAAAGTGCATTAAGTGATCGTGGTTTCCCTCACCATCACCAAACATCATGCTATGCAGCATTTGTTCAAAATGATTCGGTGTACGACAGTTAGAAATAAACATTAAACCTTGCTGCTTGAGCGAGCCATAGGGCATGCTTTGACGCAGAATTTCCATGGACTGACCATCGTTATATTTAAGATTCACACGTTTGATATGACTCGTTAGCGGCTTGTCTTCCGATTCATATTCAATATTATCTTGCTTAGTACGCCCGATAATATCTTCTTGTTTTTTAACCGGTAATCGATTCCATTTACTCAGATTATGGGCATATTTTTGCACATGAATATAGCTGCCGCCCTTAAACTCAAGATCTTCATCTCCTACAAGTGCCACTTCCTGACGGTGACGACCTTTGGGATTTTCAGTACCGTCAACAAACCCTGTCAAATCGCGGCTATCCATAAATCTAAAACCGCGTTCTTCTTCGACTAATTCCACTAAATCTTCAAACATTTGACTAATTTCGTTGGCAACCAAATGCAAAATATCGTAACGGTCACAGCGAATATGCACGAATAAATCGTATTCGATTGCAGGCGCTTCACGGCTTCCAACTTGCATCGCAGGAAAAGGTTTGAGCATTGCTGGACGCGAATCTGGATATAGGCTATCCCAATAGTTAGCGCCAATAGCCACAAAGCCATTGAATGCACTATCGGAATACTGATCTGTCAGCTCATAAATATACTGCGCGACGTTGGCAATACAGGGACGTAATTGAGACTCAACATTATCATTCGCAGTAAACATCAAATAAATACTATGTAAGTTCCCCTCTGCACACACACCCAACTGTTCACGTGGCATATTTTGGATATCCATCTGGTTATGACCCTTTTTATAAATTCATTTTCGGCAATATTATCCGCAACTTTACCCAAAAATGACATTAAGTAACGCACAGTTTGCTCTGATCTGTTTATGATAATGCCAATAGCGGAGCATTATCCCCCAAGACCCTTAAACATAAAAATTGACGAGACCATTAAAGTCTCGCCAATCAGTTTAATCGAATCAATGAAGTCAGGTTCACTCAGTGTTGAGTTTACCTTAGCATTTATATTAGTGTTAATAGCCTGCGGCGTGACCATCCTTGCGACTCTCAGATGCCGCACGATATACACCCGTTTCGGCATTAAATCCAATGGCTTGATAGCCGCCAAAATCACCAAGACTATCACGCAACACATGGCCTTTCTTAATTAACTCACGGCGGGTTTCTACCGGGAAACCTGATTCCAGACTGACATAACCACCATCATGCATGACTTCACCCGTTGGCTCAGTGGAGCCAGAATGTAAAATTCTGGGAGCATCGCCCGCTTCTTGCAAGTTCATTTTAAAATCAATGAGATTGACTAATATTTGAGCATGCATTTGTGGCTGGGTTGCGCCGCCCATCACACCAAAACTCAGCCAAGGCTTCCCATCTTTAGTCACAAAAGCGGGAATAATGGTTTGGAATGGCCTCTTACCAGGGGCGTATGAATTAAAACGCCCCTCTGTTAAATCAAACATTTGCCCACGATCCTGCAATACAAAACCAAGATCTGGTGGTGTCATCCCAGAGCCCATACCACGGTAATTACTCTGAATGAGTGACACCATATTGCCATCTTTGTCGGCGGTAGTTAGATAAACCGTATCACCATGTTGTAATGCTGGATTTCCAGCATCAACGCTTTTAGCGGCTTTATTAGGATTGATTAACTTAGCGCGATCATAGTTATATTTCTGTGAGATAAGCTCTGTAACGGGGACTTTGTTAAAAGCCATATCTGCATAAAACTTCGCCCTGTCGGCAAAGGCGAGTTTTTTAGCCTCAACAAATAAATGTACGTATTCAGAACTATTAAAGCCCATAGCAGCAACATTAAAGGGCTCCATCGTTTTAAGGATTTGCAGCGCAGCAATACCCTGTCCATTGGGCGGCAATTCCCACACATCGTAACCTCGGTAATTGACCGAAACTGGATCAACCCATTCACTCGTATGACTCGCTAAATCATCATAACTTAAATAGCCACCTTGAGATTTCATATACTTATCTATACTTTTAGCGATATCCCCTTTATAAAAAGCATCGCGCCCATCCTTGGCAATTTTTTCATAAGTATTAGCAAGCGCAGGATTTTTAAAGATTTCCCCTACGGCTGGCATTTTGCCATTTGGCATATAGGTTTCTTTAAAACCGGGGAATTGAGCGAGCTTTTTACCGCTGCCCTCAAGGTAATAGGCAATCAACTCGGAGACAGGGAAACCTTCGCGGGCATAACGAATCGCTGGCGCTAAGTTATCGGCCATTGGTAACTTGCCGAACTTACCGTGCAGTTCGAACCATCCATCCACCGCGCCGGGAACGGATACGGGTAGCGGCCCCAAAGGAGGCAAGTAATCTAATCCGAGGGATTTTAGCTTCTCTAGCGTTAAGGATTTGGGGCTGCGACCAGAGGCATTAAGACCATAGAGACGTTTATCTTTCGCACTCCACACAATTGCAAATAAATCACCACCTACACCGGAACCTGTCGGTTCAACTAACCCTAGCATCGCATTGGCGGCAATAGCCGCATCAACAGCACTACCGCCTTGTTTAAGAATATCGATCGCAACCTGTGTCGCTAAGGGTTGGCTTGTGGCTGCCATTCCTTGGGTAGCATACACTTCTGAACGAGTTGCAAAAGCTTTACCTGTGATCCTGTCCATAGCCATCACTCCTGATGAAGATACCGCAGTTGCAACTATGATGAGGGTACAAATTGAATTTATTATTTTTAGCATAAGTCCTCCGAAACCGGAGGTTTAAAGTAACAAGGATGGTTGAAAATATCATCATCCAATACTGCGTAGACCCAAGTTAAACGTAAGCAAAAATGTCTTACTTTCATTGGCTATGTGGTATCAGCATCCAATAAATACTCATTGCTTAAATTGGGTTCCCACATTTTAAATATGCTTAAGATTCGAATAGCACTAATGAATGCGGTTCTGTCGTCAACCCTACTTTTTGGCCAATGGTAAGTTGCATCATTTGGCTACGAACCTCCACATAATAGGCATGGGACGCTTCTTCAACCTTCACCCAATAATGGCAAAAAGTGCCTAAGAAACGTCGCTCCGTAATAGTGCCAACACCCTGTTCATCTGCTGATAATGTCAATTGCTGCGGTCTCAAGAAGATCTGTCCACGATACTCATTCGGAAATGGTAAAGGTGTAAGACTGGTTAAATGCCCTATTGGTGTTGTAACTCTGTGCCCATCGACTACTGAAGCAGGTAAATAATTGCCACTCCCCAAAAAGTCAGCCACATAACGGCTATTTGGCGTGGCATACACAGCCTCTGCACTGCCATATTGCACGATAACCCCTTGATTAAATATGGCTAAAGTATCAGCAAACACAAATGCCTCATCCTTACTGTGAGTAACAAATACCGCACTGACATTACGTTGTTTTAAGATGCTGCGAATTTCAGCCATCATCTCGTAGCGCACTTGAGCGTCGATATTGGAAAAGGGTTCATCAAGCAGCAATAACTGCGGCTCATAGGCCAGCGCACGAGCAATCGAAACTCGCTGCTGCTGACCACCCGATAATTCATGCGGATAGCGTTTTGCTAAACCATCAAGTTTAACCAGACTTAACATGTCATCTAAACGTGATTGACGCTGAGCCCCTGATAACTTAGGTACACCGAATAAGATATTTTCTGCTACGGTCAAATGCGGAAAAAGTGCATAGTCTTGGAAAATCATACCAATGCCACGTTGCTCACTAGGCACAAATGTCTTTTGACCACTCACGAGCTTGCCATTAATCAAAATCTCGCCTTGACTGATCGCCTGCAATCCAGCGACAGCCCTTAGCAAAGTCGTTTTTCCACAGCCACTAGGCCCTAACAGTGCAAGAATTTCTCCTTGAGCAAGATCTAAACTTAAGCCTTTGAGCACTTGCTGGCCCTGATAATCACTATGAACTTGGTGAAGGGTGAGCGTACGAGTCATCCGCTGTGTTGCTCCAAAGAACGATTTAAATAAATGAGAGGCACTAAGCCCACGATGACAATCACAATAGCAGCTAGAGCGCCATGTTCCAGTTTTTCATCGGACACAAACTGAAAGACATGAGTTGCAAGATTTTCAAACCCAATCGGCCTTAGCAGCAAAGCGGCTGGCAGTTCCTTCATGCTTTCGATAAAAACCAACAACGCCGCGGCAAAAATCCCCTTTGAGAGCAAGGGTAAATGTACTCGACTGAGTAGTCTTATTGGACTCTGTCCCATTGTTAAACTCACCATATCTAATGATGGTGAGATGCGCTTGTAGCTACTTTCAATGCTCCCGATTGCGATGGCAATAAAACGCACGCAAAAAGCAAAAATCAAAGCCACTACACTGCCCGTGAGTAGGAGTCCAGGACCTTTGACACCGATATACTCAGCCAGATCGTTAATTCCAAAATCGAGCAAAGTTAACGGCACTAATACTCCGATAGCTAACACAGTACCGGGCAAGGCATAGCCTGTTGATGCTAAACGTGAAGGTAATGTATCACTGCGCCTTGGGCTGATACGACGCACAAACATCAAGAACAAAGCTATCAAACAACAGAGTATGCTGGTGACTAACGCAAGACTAAGGCTATTAAGACTCAATTGCCAAAAACTTGAATCCCAACTTTTTCCAAAATAACCAATAGCATAGGATACTAAAATCCCAAAAGGTAATAAGAACGATAGTAAGAGTACTGTTCCACAAAAAATGAGTGCATACACAGTTTGTTTAGTGGTAAGTCGATATAAATCAGTAGTCTGAATACGTGACTGTTTTTGAAATAGCTGCTGTTTACGGCGCGCAAATCGCTCGACTCCAATGAGCATAAAGATCACCAGTAAAATAATGGCTGACAATTTCGCCGCAGCAGTCAGATTACCGTAGCCGAGCCATGTATCGTATACCGCAGTAGTTAAAGTGGGCACAGCAAAATAGCTTACAGTCGCAAAATCTGCCGCGGTTTCCATCGCGACCAAAGCAACTCCCACGGCGATTGCGGGTCTTGCCATTGGCAAAGAGAGGCGCCAAAAGCTCTGCCATGAAGAACAGCCCATAATACGAGAGGCATGGGCTAAGCTTAGGGACTGCTCCATAAAAGCGGTGCGCGCTAAAAGATAAATATAAGGAAAAAGTACGAGCGACAGCATACAAGCTGCACCGCCTAAGGAACGAATATCAGGAAAAAAGTATTCTTGAGATGAACGCCAATCAAAGAGTAAGCGCAGCCCTCGCTGAACAGGCCCTGCATAGTCGAGTAAATCGGTATATACATAAGCAACAATATAGGCAGGCATAGCCAAAGGCAGTAACAGCGCCCACTGCAAATAACGCCTTCCAATAAATTCGCAGCGAGCCACCAACCAAGCGCAGGGTAAAGCGAGTAAAAGCGCACCCACACTCACCCAAAAAATCAGTAATAAGCTGTTGATGATATAAGTGGGTAACACAGTTGCCATTAAGTGGTCAAACACTGCCTCATCGGGCTGAAATGCTTGAAATATTAAGGCAAAAAGAGGCAATACGAGTAATGCTGCCACGGCATAACCAGCAAGCGACCAGCTTCTGGCTAATCCTAAAATCATGTCAATCCTTAAAAAGTCACAGCGCCAATAAATGGCGCTGGCTTTAATATTAATGCAATGCTTTTAATAACAAGCAACTACAAATCAAACTGTACTTCATCTAACAACTTCACCGCGGCTTGATGATATTCAGCAAGTTTGAAAATAGGCAGTTGATCAACCTTAAACTCTCCCCAAGAAGCCACAAGCGGTGATGGTGCTACATTGGCTTTGACTGGATATTCCATGTTTACATCAGCATAGGCTTTTTGCGCGATATCGGCCGATAAAAACTCCATTAATTTAATCGCGTTTTCTTTATTAGGCGCATGGCGTGTTAATACCATACCTGAAACATTCACATGGGCGCCGCGATTGGCTTGGTTTGGAAAATTAATCACGACAGCTTCCGCTACAGTTTTTTGCTCAGGATCCTGCAACATATTGCCATAGTAATAGCTATTGCCTATCGCAACATCACACAATCCCTCTTTAACAGCGGCAATTTGGCCTCTATCGTTACCCTGTGGCTTACGTGCTAAATTAGTTTTCACACCTTGCAGCCAAGTTTTTGCTTCAGCCTCACCATGATGCGCAATCATTGATGCCACTAACGCAATGTTATATGGATGTTTACCGCTTCGAGTACAAATTTTTCCTTTGTACTTAGGGTCGGCAAGTTCCTCATAGGTTAATTGCTGCGGACCAGCACGATCCTTTGCTGTGTATAGGTTTCTGACTCGCATAGTCAAAGCATACCATTGACCATCAGGATCACGATATTGTGCGGGGATATTGCTTTCGAGTGTGGGCGTTTTAACGGGAGAAGTGAGATCTTTTTCGACTAATTCAACTAGGCGAGAAAAATCAGAGGTCAATACTAAATCAGCAGGAGATAAGCGGCCTTCACGGGCAATGCGCTCTGCAATACCATCTTTCGCAAATACGACATTCACGCCAATGCCAGTTTCCTCAGTAAAACGCGCAAGGATTGGCTCCACTAAAAATGCTTGGCGATAAGAGTAAACCGTTAGTTTTTCATCCGCAAACGCTGATTGCCCAACGGAAATTAACCCAACTAACGCAGCATAAGTTACCAATTTCATTATCTATTTCTCCCCAATATTGTGATATCACTCGCCAGTATTTTTATGCACTTTAATGATAATAGTTATCACTTATTCCAGAGTAATAGATAGTCAACCACAGAGCAATAGCAAGTTTAACTTTTTGTTTTTAATAGATTTAACCTTAAAACTGGCGATTATCTCAAATCAAACTAAACTGAACCTTAATTTGTCAAAATCCATGGGGAACAAATATGTTGACCATACTCCTGCTAGTCGTAGCAACACTGATGTTATTTGGATTAAGCACACTCAAGAGCCGTAAAAAACAGCGAAAATACCGCAGTAAAACGACATCTTATACGGCAGAAAAAGTACCTATAATCCAAGAGCACCGTTTTCATAGTGTTAGCATAGTAAGCAATGGCAGTGGTTGTGAAAAAGTGAATGCGCTATCAGGAAAACGTTTTTTATCCAAAGAAGCCCCTGAACTGCCGATGGAAGAATGCACCCAAGCAAGTTGTCAGTGTCGTTATCAACACCATCAAGATAGGCGTCAAGTTGGCCATGATCGTCGAGTGGATTACGGTGTCACTCGGGAGTTATACGGCGCTTTTGGTGAGCAAAATCGCCGTGACAATCCAAGGGGAAGGCGCGTAACTGATTGCTAAGCCTTTTCAAACTAGTGAGGACGAGTTTCAACGAATGCAGGTAAATCTCGCATGTCACTAAACCAAAGTGCCGTAGCGGGTGCAACTTTTCGCCAATCAAGCTCTGGATGTCTAAAGTCCATATAATCAAGTAGGCAAATTAAGGCTAACTGTGGCGCTTGCACTGTAGCTTGGGTGATTACACTTTGATGCTCCATCTGCATTAAACCGCGGAGCAACGCCTGTTCAAATCGCGATGTCCAAAAGACTGATCTCAAACCTTCATCTTCACGCATTTGCTCTTGACGTAATTTTACCGCGCTATCGATCAATCCTTTTATCATAGAGAACTGGCACTGCAATACCCAATGACTATTGGGCACACCAAACATATGTTGTTCACCAAGTTCAGCATCCAAATAACGCATAATCACTTCGCTATCATACAGAGGTATACCATCATTCGTGATAAGACACGGGATTTGGCCTAGTGGATTGGCATCAAGCAACTCAGCGGTATTCTCAAAGGGGTTTACAGTAACTTCTTCAATATCCTTAATATTTAAATAACGAATTAGCGTTCTAACGCAGCGGGCATAGGGGGATGCCTGAGAGCACAGCAACTTCATCAAAAATATCCTTCTCTTGTTGGAATCATCATTTACCTTACCAAAATACTTTTAATACTAGTTAAATCAGTATGTTGAAATCACTTGTAAATAGCGACATTACCAGTATTTTTCAACGGTAATTTGTCCAGGCGCACGGCGTAAATTCTTAGTAAGACCTTTATCAAGTAGAACAGACTGAGCACCGCTAATCATGCCAGGATTACCACAGATCATCACCTGAGAATCGTTCATACTCAAGGTTAACCCTACTTGATGCTCTATTTCTCCTGAAGCTAAACCTTCTGGAATGCGACATTGCAATGCACCATCCACAGCTTCGCGAGTCACGCATAAGCACAGAATAAATTGGTTTGGATACTGCTGTTCATAGCTGCGTAATTTGTCGAGATACGCTAAATCTTTTGCCTCTCTCACCCCGTACACAAGCACAATCTTTTCAAAACGCTGCCAAGGTTCCGCGGTATCCAACATCGAAAGAAATGGGCCAACCGCAGTTCCTGTCGCTAAAAACCATAAATGCTTTCCTTGACCCTCCCCCTTAGGAATTTCATCTAAGGTCATAAAACCCGTTGCTGTCGAGCTAATATCAATCTCATCGCCTATGGTTAAGTGTTGTAATTGAGGCGATAATTGTCCTTCTTCTACCGCGACCGCAAGTACTTCTGCATAGGGTTTATCGGGCGAGTTTACGAGCGAGTATGCTCTAGCGACACGTTTTTCGTCTTGTACTTGGCTAAGTTTAATAAACTGACCGGGAATAAATGGTGTCAGTGCTGCAGCAATGCGCAGTGAGAATAATTTATCATTCCAATCAATACGTTCAATAATTCTTCCTCTAATCCACATAAGCCATCCTCAAGTAAAATCTTGAACAGATCTCTAGCATATACCCAAGTTACCTCAAGATGCGAATTTCAGGAATAGGGGGATTTAAACAACACTATGATTCGCTGTTAATAAAAAACCCCTTGTAATAAAGGGGTTTAGGGTAAGTTAAATGCAGAAGCTATTGGCATTATGTGGCAGCAGTCTGACTGTTATCGTTTTTCTTATTAAAGCTATCTCTAAAAGCTTGTAAACCCTCTTGTACCAGAGAATAAGTTTTATCAACGCCATCAGCAATATCGCCTTGCAGCACTTTAAGACCTGATAAAATCTCTCTTGCATCCTTAAAACCACTATCTATAGCGCCACCAATAATGGTCATGAAACTATCGAGCTGTTCATCGAAACTCATTCTTGAGTTCTGCTGCTGGTGGATACTAAAAAACTGCGTTGCAAAGCTAACAATGCGATCGGCCGTCGCCTCTGGCGAAGTGTCAACGCCATTGTCATAAGCCGTTTGAATGGCATTCTCACCCATGCTCGGTGCTAACTCTTTGTTTATCGCCTCGATTGCTGCGCGATAGAGTAAGACCATAGACTTATCACCAGCCTTGATATTCACATCCTGCTGTGCGGATAAAATGGCCTGATTCATCAGATTTTTACTTGTCTGTTGTGCCGTGAGCTTAGAGGGGGCTGCTGCCGCTTTAGATTCACTCGCCTCGTTATCTTTAGGGACATTTTTATGGGGCAAAGATGTGCTCTGCTGAGTCGGAGCGGATTTATTGATTTCCATGGTAGCTATCCATTCAATTCGGGTCGACCTAATTATCGACCAAAATTTGAACAACTTTAGTAATTTTTAAAATTACACTATTATCAAGCCGTAACGCTATGATAAAACCAATATAAATTGGTGGTTATTTTTAAAAGTACCTATTCAACCAATCACTAAAATGCTTATCTAAATCGATAAAAAGGATGTAATGCAATGGCAGCATGTCATGACATCAATCAGTTTAATTTTCAAGTAGTAGTGAGTTTGACAAATCGTCGTTTCATCCCTTATCTGTCACCCATTAAGCTATTAACTGGTTTTTTGTTATTGCTCTGCTTTGCTGCGTCTTCCATAAATCAAGCCGTAGCAGATACGAGATTGATCGTCCTAGTAAGACATGCTGAAAAGATTAACCTGCAGATTGATGATCCCCAGTTATCTCCTCAAGGAGAAATGCGAGCCGTAGCCCTTATTACTGCCTTAAATCGTACACCACTATCTCAACTTATTGCCACGCAGTATCAACGCACGCAACAAACGCTGTCTCCCATGAGTAAAGTACGTCATTTACCCGTAACTATAGTGCCTGCTCAAAAACCTATCGAAGAGCATATCCAACAAATCGTTGAACAAGTCTATGCGGTAAAGGGGAATTCATTAATTGTCGGGCACTCCAATACTATCCCTCTTATTATCAAAGCATTGGGTGGACCCGAGATCAGCGCCATCAATGAAGATGATTACAGCCAACTTTTTTTGCTTTCCATCGGTGATAGTCAAGCTGCAAGTCTAATTGCGACACGTTATGGACAAGAATAAAGGATCACAAAATGAGTGAACAACATTGGTTTATGTGGGGGCTAGATCTGTTTTCTGGATTATTTTTAATCCTAATAGGATTCGGTGTACTTGCCCTTTTCTACATGTATATCGTCGATAAGATGCAAACAAAACAAGCCATCAGACACAACTATCCCGTGATAGGCCGTTTTAGATACTTATTTGAAAAACAAGGAGAATTTTTTAGACAATACTTCTTTGCCCAAGATAGAGAAGAACTGCCTTTTAACCGTGCTGAACGAAGCTGGGTATACCGCGCCGCGAAGAATGTGGATAGAACAATTGCCTTTGGTTCGACTCGCCCCTTGGATAATGCTGGCACAATTATGTTTATGAACACAGCCTTCCCTACCCAAGATGAAGATATCACGCCAATTTACCCTGTCACTATCGGCCCTCACTGCAGAGAACCATATACCACTCAAGCCATTTGCCATATTTCAGCGATGAGTTATGGTGCCCTCTCACGACCCGCAATTACCGCACTATCACACGGAGCTGCACTCGCGGGTTGTTGGTTAAACACTGGTGAAGGTGGTCTAAGTCCCTATCACCTCAAGGGTGGCTGTGATCTTGTTTTTCAAATCGGTACAGCAAAATATGGCGTACGTAATGAACATGGTCACTTAGACGATGCAAAACTCAAATCCATTGCCGCCCATCCAGAAGTTAAAATGTTTGAAATCAAAATGAGCCAAGGAGCAAAGCCTGGTAAAGGCGGCATACTGCCGGGCATAAAAGTCACCGAAGAAATTGCCCATATTCGCGGTATTCCTCAAGGATTGGATTCCATTAGCCCCAATGGTCATATCGAATTTAAATCCGTGGGCGATATTTTGGACATGATCGCCAGAGTGCGTGAGGTAACAGGTAAACCCACAGGAATTAAAGCCGTACTCGGTGATGTTCAATGGCTGGAAGACTTTTGTAATGAAATTGAGCGCCGAGGTGAAGATTCCGCCCCTGATTTTTTTACCTTAGACAGTGCTGACGGGGGAACTGGTGCAGCACCACAGTCTTTGATGGACTATGTAGGTTTACCGCTTAAAGAAAGTTTGCCGATATTAGTTGATATTTTGATCCAACGGGGTTTGCGGAAACGAGTAAAAATTATCGCATCCGGTAAATTGATCGTGCCGTCAAAAGTCGCTTGGGCATTAGCACTAGGTGCCGATTTTATTGCCTCTGCTCGCGGTAATATGTTCGCCCTTGGATGCATTCAAGCTTTACAATGTAACAAAGATACCTGTCCAACAGGAATAACGACTCACAATAAAAAGCTACAACAAGGCCTAAACCCAAGGGATAAATCTACGCGTGTCGCCAACTATAACCGCAACCTACATCACGACCTTGGTTTGATTGCTCACTCCTGCGGCGTGAAAGAACCAAGGCAGCTTAAACCTTCCCACGTTAGGATAGTGCTAGACAGTGGTCTGTCTGTTTCCCTTGATAAATACTATTCCCACATGGATCAGTAAGAAAAGTCGCCAAAATTTCATGCTTATACAACTTTCGACTACACTAGGTAAGTGGAGTATATTTGAATGCGTATCACAAAAGGGGTAAGATCCGTGAGGTATGGCATAATTAAAATGCTAAATCGGCATCACACAATTGAGGAAACACTTTGAAATCAAGCTTTGGAAGTCAACTGCCCGCCAGTAAAACTGTAAGCACGAGCTGTAAGAGCTGTAATCGCTTGACCGAAATCGAAGGCGAGCTTGTGTGTTTTCGTGAAGGGCAGATTATTAGACTCACCCTTATAGATGAATCGACAACTAAATTAAATTTGTTATGCGAAGGCTGGAAAGGGGGAAAACTGAAGGGAATGTTGTAAATCGTTTCCCTATCTTCCCCTGCAGTTGTATCAACAGCGATATCTAATGCATCCCTATTGATTCTCTATGAGAGATGTTCATATCTCGGATCACGCCGACGAGAGGTATTTCTTCATTCATTTTGGCCAGCGTAAGACGTCTTGTCGTGACTTTTAGCCCTGCACTGAGTTCTGCATGAATACGTTGTAGTGAATCATAATCCACACCACGTTTTTTTAAGGTCGCCATAATTGCAAACCAATCAGTGGCGACTTTCTCTTCTTTGCCTTCAATATTGACTCTAAGTGAAATATTCTCCATGCCACACCTCTACCGATTGATTGATGGCTCTTGAGTATAGAGATCTGAAGCTGAATAAAGACTGAACTGTATTGTGCAATTAAACATCCACAGGGGCTTGTGATTGCTCATTTTGTATTCGCCACAATTTCGCGTATAACCCTCCCATATCCAGCAAAGAAGCATGATTACCTTGCTCAACTATCTTACCTTGGCTCAATACAACAATTTGATCGGCATCCACAATTGTCGAAAGTCTATGGGCAACCACTAAGCTAGTATGCCCTTTAGCCACCTCACGTAGCGCCGATAAAATAGCCTGCTCAGAACGACTGTCCAGTGATGAGGTTGCCTCATCAAACACTAGCACCGGCGATCCCTTAAGAATGGCTCTGGCGATAGCGACTCGTTGCTTTTCTCCGCCAGATAACTTTAAGCCGCGCTCACCCACTTTAGTATCCCAACCTTGGGAAAGTGAAGCGATAAACTGTTCTAAGTGTGCGAGTTTAATGGCATTTCGGACTTCATCATCACTCGCGCTAGGGCGACCATAACGAATATTCTCAACTAAGGAATCGTTAAAAAGTACAGTGTCCTGCGGTACAATCGCGATCGCACGCCGTAGTGCATCTTGAGTCAAATGACGAATATCTTGACCATCGATCTTAATCGCGCCTTGATCAACATCATAGAAACGAAAAAGGAGTTTAATCAGTGTCGATTTACCTGCTCCACTATCACCAACAACCGCAACTTTTTTACCCGCAGCGACCTTAAAACTCACATCCCGCAGAATAGGTCTATCATCATAGCTAAAGTTGACGTTCTCAAAAGAAAGCTCACCTTTTGATGGCTGAAAATCGAGGGCATTTGGTGAGTCGATGATCTTAGGATATTTATCAAGCAGGCTAAACATACGTTCAATATTAGCTAAGGCACCCCTGATTTCACGATAAACAAAACCGAGAAAATTTAATGGCATAAAGAGTTGCATCATAAACGCGTTAATTAATACAAAATCACCCAATGTCATTTCGCCATAGGTGACACGATAAGCCGCTAGCGCCATCATGGCCGTCATCGCTAATGCAATAATTAAAGCCTGCCCTCCATTTAGGGCAAAGAGCGATAAACGGTTTTTTCGCTTCGCCACTTCCCATTGGTCCAGAGCTTGATCATATCGCTCAGACTCATATTTCTCATTATTGAAGTACTTTACAGTTTCGTAGTTCAGTAAACTATCTATAGCCCTTGTGTTGGATAGCGAATCAGCTTTAGCGGCATCACGCACATATTCGGTGCGCCATTCAGTCGCAATAACGGAAAAAAGGATATAAGCCAGTACAGAGAAAAAAGTAATTGATGCAAAGGCGACACCGTAATTAAAGAAGAAAATACCAATCACCATGGCAATTTCGAGTAAGGTTGGCACGATATTGAATACCATAAAGCGCATTAAAAAACTCACACCACTCGTGCCGCGCTCAATATCCCGTGATAAGCCCCCCGTTCTTCGCTCTAAGTGAAAATCTAAATCTAGCCGATGCAAATGATCAAATACCGCTAACCCCAAACGTCGGATAGCTCGTTCAGTGACTCGACCAAATAGCGTATCGCGTATTTCCCCAGTAATAACAGTCAATAAACGCACCGCACCGTAAGCAAGCACTAGGCCAACAGGAACACTTAATGCCTGTATTGTTTTATCGTCATCTAAAGTATCGACTAACTGTTTAAGGATAAATGGTAATGCGACACTGGCCAGTTTTGCGACGACAAGACAAGACATAGCCAAGGTAATACGACCTTTATATTCAAGCAAATAGGGCCAAAGTAACTTGAGGACATGCCAGTTTAGCTTATCTATTGGACCTTCAAAATATGATGTTGGACGCATATGACTTAACCTTAAATGAGTTAGGCCAATTGTAACAGCAGATATCAACATTGGGTGAAATCAAACCGACAAAGCTTGAACAAAATCAATCAGATTTATCTGACAGACAATCAGAATTGGGGCAGATAGACTCGTTAATCGTAATGTCATTCCTACGACTTATAAGAGACATACCATGTAAAAATTTATCAACAGCACCCATGAACACATTTAACTCACAAAGAATAAACTTATCGATATGCAACCCCCTAAAATAAGCGTTATTAGTGAGATTTATAGTGTTGATTATTTTTCAAGATTTACCCAAAATGCCATTGGGGTTGGTGATGAAAAGCCACAAAATTTGCTAATCTCAAGACGCTAGATAGAACGGTATAAGCGCAACTGACTTATATCTGGCGGTAATATTAAGATAACTCAATTAAATCAAGATCAAAGGAAGCTTTATGTTGGATTCCGCTAAAGTTCAATACCCGCCATTACCACTGATCCAAACTTGGGTGTGGATGATGATAGAATCAGGCAATCCAGAAATTCAGGACAAAGGTCGAAACAACCTGATTGCCGCCTTTGGTAGCTTAGCCAAAGCAAACGAATATTTAGCCGAAATAAGCAATAAATCATAAAAATAAAGGCGCTGAAAAGCGCCTTTATTTTGCTTACTGACCGACTTTTAGGCCTTGCGACGCTCAATCACACTTTGGGCTAATACAGCCAACAAACGCTCAGTGTCATCCCAACCAATACAGGCATCGGTAATGCTTTGGCCGTAGCATAAATCTTGCCCATCAACGAGATCCTGACGCCCTTCCACTAAATGACTCTCGACCATAACGCCAAAAATAGCTTTATTGCCTGCGGCAACTTGGTCAGCCACATCTTGAGCGACTACCATTTGGCGCTGATACTGTTTACTACTATTAGCATGACTAAAGTCGATCATCACATTATCGGGTAATTTGGCTTTTTGTAGCTGCTCACTTATCTGTGCGACATGGGGCGCACTGTAGTTAGGTTCGCGTCCACCACGCAAAATAATATGGCAATCGGGATTCCCCTTAGTTGACACAATCGCAGAATGACCAAACTTGGTGACAGAAAGAAAATGGTGTGGTGCATTTGCAGCACCAATCGCATCAATAGCGACTTTAATCGTACCATCAGTGCCATTTTTAAACCCGACAGGACACGAAAGCCCCGATGCCAACTCTCGATGTACCTGTGACTCAGTTGTACGCGCACCAATGGCTCCCCAACACATTAAGTCGGCCATATATTGTGGCGTGATCATATCAAGGAACTCTCCCGCCGTTGGCATACCACTATCATTTAAATCCACTAATAATTTTCGGGCGGTACGCAGTCCATCATTCAGTTTAAAACTGTTATCCATATAAGGATCGTTGATCAACCCCTTCCAACCCACAGTCGTTCTTGGCTTTTCAAAATACACTCGCATCACAATCTCAAGTTGATCTTTATAATGCTCGCGCAGAGAAACAAGACGCTGACCATATTCCAATGCGGCTTTAGGATCATGGATAGAGCAAGGGCCGATTACCACTAAAAGGCGATCATCATTTTTCGCTAAAATATGGTGAATACTTTGACGGGCATTAAATACAGTGGCAGAGGCTTTTTCGGAAGCAGGAAATCGTTCAAGAATCGCAATGGGAGGAAGTAATTCTTTGATTTCTTTAATGCGAACGTCATCGTTTTGGTAATGCATAATTTACTGCTCCAACTCTGGTGTCTTAGGCTATTTCTATCGCTGCAATACGGGATCTCAACGGCAATACTGAGTTCAATTTATCCAGTCTGAAGCGCTAATGCAACCAAGTTGTTTCTATTTCAAAAAATCAAATATAACTTATTGTTTTAATATATTTTTAAAAACTATAAATTCAAATATGCAGCAGAAATCACAGTCATTCTTAGTAAAATCGAATACAGCCGTGGATCTGCATTTGAGATGGGCTTAGGTATCAACTATCCTCCGCAGCTATTTAGGTCGGCCGTTAATGATGTTTCATTGCTTCAAGTTTAGCTTGATAACGATATCTTTCAGTAGCACTACGGCTGAGTACCATGGCTCTTTCCATATTGAGCTGAGCACGTTTTTTATCCCCTAAAGCCCAATAGGTTTGCGAGATACCGAAGAAAAACTCATGGCGATAATCGGCCCGCTCAAGCGCCCTTTGATACCAGCTCAATGCTTGGTTATATTGTTTTTCATCAAATGCTTGTTGTGCCATATCATAGTAATAATAGGGATTACGGATACGGGAAAGTTCGAGCACTTTATGGATCTTAGCCCATTCATCTAATCGACCTTGATCCCCTAAAATCACCGCTAGATTATAGAGTGTTGTCATATTTTGCGCATCGAACCTTAACGCGTACCGATATACCTGCTCTGCACGCTTCTCATCCCCTTTATGGCGATAAATAACGGCTAAGGTATTGAGCGCCGGAATAAACTGCCCCGCCTTTACACCTGCTTTTACCAAGGCATAGGCACGATCTAAGTTACCATTGACTAGAGATTCCGCAGCCATGTTATTGTAAAACATAGTGATCAATGTTTGCCGACTGATTTGTGTCTTGGCATAGCCTCGTAGGGCACGCTCCGGCATAAAATCAACGAGAATGGCATGGGATGACATATAAACCGTATGCCTAGTACCAGAGGGCAACAAACGTAAATTAACGTGACCATTAATTAAATAGAAATCCCCCTGCTTATCCCACATAGGCTCAATGGCGATATCTTGAAATTCGGTTTCAATATTCAAAATATCCGCTAAGGCAGAGGTCATGACAACAAGTGACATACAATTACCGGCCCTTTGGAGATAAGTTTCATATGCCACTTGCGTCAAGTTATCTTGATAACGAAAATTGCTCTCAGCCCCAGTTTGATTTGCACTGATGTACCTTACTAACCATTCGTTTGCAGCAATAGCACTATTTAAAGATAAAGCATTTCTATCATAGGTACGTTTAATATCACTGACGACTTCAGGGGGTAAATAGAAAATATCCTTAATTGAGGGAATGTCAGTCACAGGGGTAAAGAGTAAGTCTGCAAACAAAGACTCTACCTCATCCGTCTTAGGCGTAGTCACAGTCGTACAGGCACATAATTGGACAAGTGCAACGCCTAAAAAAGCAGTTAAATAGACAGCTCGGAATAGTTTCGACATACGTCCTCCCACACCATTAGCGCTTATTTGAGCTTATAACAAATGGCAGAAAAAACGTTATAAAATAGTTACAAAAAATGAATTCGGCTCAAGCCCTAAATAAGAATACTCCCCTAATTCATTGTGAAAGATAACCATTTTTAGCATGGTGAAGTTAAAACCCTTATCCTCTAGGGGGATCAACTTTTATATATAATTCCCTTTGCTGATAATGATAGGGTCGATACGCGCTCTCACCACAGGAGAAATGGCGATAGGGCTTTATCACAGCAACACAACCAATGGGCAAAGCCTCTAAGATTTGGATCTGCTCCTGTCGACGAAGCGATTCTTGCCATTCAAAATCTTTAAGCACTTGATCGCGGACAGCAAAAGCGTCGAAAGGCTCACTCGAACGGGTAACAACCACTTCCCCAGCCACTACAGGCATAGCCAACAATATATTAATGGCGATAAGACTTAGTAAGCCAGAACGCCGCACAGTATTTGCAATCAAGTTCATCGGTCACTCCTTAATTTGCAACAAGATGCTTTTCTTCAATTCTACATGCTAGAGCGCAAGAGCCACTGAAATAACCCCATAAAAAAGCAGAGCACTAAGCTCTGCTTTACTATCCCCTGATCTTGTTATGGCATCAAGTCATATCAGTGAGTTTTTAGCTGGCATTTTTTACTGTCACAAACTCAGGATAAGCGTCGATACCGCAATCGGAAGCATCCATACCGTTATATTCTTCCTCCTCAGAAACTCGAATACCCATAGTCATTTTGATAATAGACCATACGACAAATGAGGAACAAAATACCCAAGCAAAGATAATCGCAGCACCAGTTAGCTGTGCCGTAATGGTTGCATCAGCATTCGATAAAGGTACGCACATCAGACCAAGAAAACCTGCCACACCATGAACTGAAATAGCCCCGACAGGATCATCAATCTTAACGCGATCTAATCCGACAATGGAGAACACCACTACACCACCAGCAACCAAGCCAATGACGCCCGCCATTAAAAATGAAGGAGATAAAGGATCGGCAGTGATTGCGACTAAACCCGCTAGAATACCGTTTAAAATCATTGTTAAGTCTGCTTTCCCCCAAATCATTTTACATACAATAAGGGCAGAAATAGCGCCAAAGGCCGCGGCAGTATTGGTATTCATAAACACTTTTGCCACTGAACTTGCGTTTTCAGCATCAGACACCATAAGTTGAGAGCCACCATTAAACCCAAACCACCCCATCCACAGAATAAACATACCTAAGGTTGCCATGGGTAAGTTAGAACCAGGAATGGGATTGACTTGACCGTTAGGGCCGTATTTACCTTTACGAGCACCGAGTAATAACACCCCTGCAATCGCCGCCGCAGCGCCTGTCATGTGCACGATACCGCTACCAGCAAAGTCAACAAAACCTAATTTGGCAATAAACCCTTGGCCCCATGTCCAATACCCTTCAATAGGATAAATCACCCCAGTCATGACGATGGCGAAACAAAGAAACGCCCATAACTTCATGCGTTCAGCCACTGCACCTGAAACGATTGACATCGCCGTTGCCACAAACACCACTTGGAAGAAGAAGTCAGACTCTAACGCATGGCTCGCATCAGCAGATTGTGAACCGATTAAAGTGCCGATGGAGGGTATCCAACCGCCCTCGGTATTATCGACATACATAATGTTGTAGCCGACTAAGAGGTACATCACACAGGCAATTGCATAAAGAACCACGTTTTTAGTTAAAATTTCAGTAGTATTTTTTGAGCGTACTAAGCCCGCTTCTAGCATGGCAAACCCCGCAGCCATCCACATGACCAAAGCACCTGAGATTAAAAAATAAAAGGTATCAAGTGCAAAGCGTAGTTCTGTGACTGTAACGCCTAATTTTGTTAATTCTTCCATTATCAGCCCCTTATAGCGCTTCAGAGTCGAGTTCACCCGTACGGATACGGATAGCATGTTCTAAGTCAACGACGAAAATTTTACCGTCGCCAATTTTTCCCGTATGAGCTGCTGTGGTAATAGCCTCTATCAGCATGTCGAGATTTTCAGCCTTTGTGGCAATTTCTAATTTTACTTTCGGCAAAAAATCTACTTGATATTCAGCACCACGGTACAACTCTGTGTGCCCTTTCTGACGGCCAAAACCTTTAACTTCGGTCACCGTCATACCTTCAATACCAATTGCGGCGATAGCTTCACGAACATCATCCAACTTAAATGGCTTGATGATAGCGCTGACTAGTTTCATCCTGACCTCCAAAAAACACGATTGTTATTAACTTGTATCAAAGGTAATTCAATCATCAGGCCAATAATTTAATATATTGATTTATAATATATTTAATACAAACAGACCTTATGTTGCGCTTAAAAATGCACCACATTTGTGCATAACACTTAGCAACGCACTCTTTTAGTGATCTGTTTAAGTGCAGAACTATTCGACCTTATGCCTATTGGTAACCGTGGGGAATTAGGGTTTACTGATACAGCGTGATATGAAAAAAACGCCGTCATAAACTAAAATGCAAAAGGAAAGCACAATGTTAAAACCCGAAGAATGTGTGCTTGTCATCGTGGATGTGCAGGGAAAACTCGCTCAGATTATGCAAGGTAGTGAACAACTCCACCAGCAACTCCAAACCTTAATTCAAGGCGCGCAGTTGTTTGAAATCCCCATTTTATGGCTAGAGCAACTCCCAGATAAACTCGGCGCAACTAGCCCAGAATTACAAACATTGCTTGAAAAAACCAACATGCCTATCGCCAAAGCACATTTTAGCGGTTGGCGCTGTGATGAATTTAAGCAAGCGTTAATTCAAACTGAACGTAAACAAATCATCTTGGCAGGGATAGAAACCCATGTGTGTGTTTATCAAACCTGCTGTGATTTACTAGCGAACCAATATTTGGTGCACTTAGTCGCAGATGCTGTCTCATCACGAAGTGAGACTAACAAGCAACTCGGTATACAAATGATGACGAATAAAGGCGCGCTACTCACCAATGTGGAATCATTGCTATTTGAGTTACAACACCAAGCCCAAGGTGAACGCTTTAAGGCACTATTAAAGCTGATTAAATAACCTACTGGACCATTTATTAACATGGGATAATTTGCAGAATTTTATAGGTCACTTTCCTTCATCTATATTTACTGTATGTTATCCCCTCGCCCTCCCTTCACACTCACCAAGCAGTTTGTGATAACATCAGAGCCTATTTCGTATTGACATCAGCAAGGTAATACAATGAATCCCATTATTGCCATTTTAAAAGAGCACAATATCAGCGACGCCAAAATTAATGCGCTATTCCAAACCTTAACAGAAAATCCGTTTGCTGCCATGGCAACGATTGGTCAGTTGGGGATCCCACCTGAAAAATTACAGCAGCTTATGGCGCTGGTAATGCAAAAGCCTGCGTTGATCAAAGAGGCGGTACTGGAGCTCGGTTTAGACTTCGCCAAAGTGGAAGCTGCAAAGGCGCAATTTCAGCAATAACCCTCTACCTTTAAATACAACACCGCAAGAACAAGTGAAGTAAGGATTATGCTCATGCCAACTATCGGCACCGAAAAATATACTGCTGAATGGCTTGCCTTAGTCAACAACCTCTCCAGATCTGATGCAGGGCAACTAGAGCACCTTATTCATCAAAATCAACATGCCCTTAGCGATACTTTTTATCAAGCGATGATGCAAGACAGTTCAGCATCTGAATTCTTGTCTAATGATTTAGTACAAAAACGCTTAAAAGCATCAATGCAACAATGGTTGACGGATATGTTTCAAAGTCAGACGACCGAGCATATTCAAGCACTCGTTGCACAACAGATAAAAATTGGTGAAATTCACGCCCGAATTGGTGTACCAGTACACTTAGTACTCAATGGCGCTCGCTACCTAAAAACAAGAATCACCCAGTTAACCAGTCACGCACTTGCATCCCATGCAAGTATCTTGATTGATTTGGCAATGGAGATAATGAGCCAAGCGTATTCTAACTCACATGAGCGAAATTCCCGCTCAGAGGAAGCCTATCGCTTACATGCTATTGCACAAAACATTGCCCATGAAAAAGATAAACAACGTGCCGCGTTCCTAGATTGGGAAAACAAAGTCATGTTTGATTGCGCAAGTGGTGTTGATGCAGCGCTACTTCAGCCATTATATTCTTCTGAGTTTGGTTTATGGTTTCGCCATAAAGCAGAGCACGCTTTTGCGGGCGCGGAGGAGATAACACTGATTAATGACGGTATTAACCATATTGATAATGTGTTGCTACCTCTTTTAGCATTACCCTCCTTACAAGCCGATACCAAAAAGCTCCAATGCCTTCGTGAATTGCGCGAGCAATCTAAATCTATCCGTTACTATCTTGATCTTTTATTTGAGCAAAATCGAGAGGTTGAATCTGGTCGTGATGTTCTTACGCGGTTGTTAAACAGAAAATTTCTCCCCGCAGTGATGACGAAAGAAGTCAGCTATAGTCGGCGTAATAAAAGTCAATTTGCGATACTTGCTATTGATATTGACCATTTTAAAACCGTAAATGATTCCTATGGACATGAAGGCGGTGACCTTGTATTGCAACATCTGGCGGCATTACTGAGTAATACAGGTCGAGGTGGAGATTATTTATTTCGCCTCGGTGGAGAGGAATTTCTAATGTTGTTAGTCGATATAAACGTCAGAGAAGCGGCTCTCTCGGCTGAAAATATCCGACGCAAAGTTGAGCGTGAAACCTTTTTACTGCCACACAATCAACAACTACAAATTACAGTCAGTATTGGTTTAGCAATGTATGATGGGCATCCAGACTATCAACGATGTTTACGGGCTGCTGACGATGCGCTATTTGCCGCTAAGCGCGCTGGCCGTAACTGTATTATCACCGCGATAGACAAAGCTGACAGCTAAATCTTAGGCTCCTTTGGATCTATGTCTTTATCTGAAACTTGGTGGATCCTTGGCTTGTGCTCGAGAGGATCCTCTTTATGCTCAAAATCGCCCTCGTAGGTATTTCCCTGAGCGGGTTTATCCTGTTCAAAAGGCGAGTGTCCAAATGGGTTAGATCCCGGGTCTTGTGTATGCTGACTAAATGGCCCTTCACCAAAACCGCCCTTCATTCCACCATGCAATCCCGCAACCACGCGTAACTGCATACGTTTAAAGACCAAAGCAGCAATAGGGCGACGAGTTAACGGCGTTAAAAGCAATAAGCCAATAAAATCCGTTACAAATCCGGGT
This sequence comes from Shewanella sp. JNE2, assembly GCF_023159115.1. NCBI lineage: Bacteria > Pseudomonadati > Pseudomonadota > Gammaproteobacteria > Alteromonadales > Shewanellaceae > Shewanella > Shewanella sp. JNE2. The sequence continues at coordinate 3,870,471 of NZ_CP096169.1, forward strand.
ATAACCAACAACACACCCGCCATCGCTAGCATCATGCCTTCGACAATTTCTTGCCCAGGTGCTTCGCCCCTTGTGAGCTTTTGTTGCACTTGCATTAAAGTACTGATCCCTTGGCTGCGCACCAGAGATACCCCAAGTATCGCGGTAAAGAGAACTAAGCCAATGGTGGTCCACGTTCCTAACACTTCACCAACACGTATTAGCACCGATAGCTCAACCACAGGGATCAGCACAAAAAGTAAAAATAGAATGAATAACATACCGACCTCAGTTTTATCTCACTATCCGTTTTTATCCGATTATCCGTTTTTATCTCACTATCACTGTAAACTAAATGGGGGTTGTCCGGTCTTAAATCAAGTCATCAGTACGAGCATAGTCCACATCGGAATGTAATTTAGCTCACCCTTTTGTTAACGCGTTAATGTATGAGACCATGAAAACACGTAAAGTAGCTTACCCCAACGGGCTTAAGTGAAGTTTAAGATTGTTAAGGGACGATACCCCATACCATGCAAGATCAATATTTAGTGGTGAGCACTACCTGCCCAGATGAGTCACTGGCCAACACCTTAGCATGCGCCTTAATCGAGTCGCGTATTGCCGCGTGTGTGCATATATCGGCGCCTATTCGTTCTATATATTCGTGGGAGGGGAAAATCTGTGAAGAGCAAGAAATTAGCTTACACATTAAATGTTTACAAAATCGTTATGCCGAGTTAGAACAACTTGTGCTAACACTCCACCCTTATCAAGTACCTGAAATAATTGCCGTACCTGTGACTCACGGGCTACCAGCTTACTTAGATTGGATAAAAGATAACACGCAGCCATGAAAAAACTACTTAGCCTTATCTTAACCTCTTTATTGCTCCTCGCTCCGTTAACCTATAGCGAGGGCGTTTTAGCAAACACCTTTGGTTTTTTAAAAAGTGAACCAGAACTAATGCCCGTCGATAAGGCATTTGTTTTCGATTACAAGCAGGAAGGAAATCAAGTCAAACTCAATTGGGTTATCGCCGACGGTTACTATATGTACCGCGATAAACTGGTATTCTCCGTCAATGGTGCCGAATTAGGCACCATCGCCTTACCCCAGGGTAAACCCCATACCGATGAATATTTTGGCGAACAAGAAGTCTATTACACCTATGTAGATATTCCTGTTGGCCTAAAGCAAGCCGATGAAAATAGTACACTCACTGTTACCTTTATGGGATGTGCCGAAGGCAAACTATGTTATCCGCCCACAAAGCGCGAAGTGTCCCTTAAAGCCGTAGCTGCCAACGACGGTATTCTAGCCAATGGTGACGCGACAAAGACTCAAGCAGTCAGTCCAGATAAAACCACCCAACCTATCACTCAACAAGACACCCTAAGCCAAATGCTATCCAACGACAGCTTAATTTGGACCTTAGTGATCTTTTTTGGCTTAGGTATTGGTTTAGCACTGACGCCCTGCGTCTTTCCTATGTACCCCATTTTGTCTGGCATTATTGTCGGCCAAGGACAAAAACTCTCAACGGCAAAAGCTTTTACCTTGTCCATGGCCTATGTACAAGGTATGGCAATTACTTACTCACTTCTGGGCTTAGTTGTCGCTTCAGCCGGGATGAAATATCAGGCCGCACTCCAACATCCTGCTGTGTTAGTGGTATTGGCTATCCTGTTCTTTGTTCTTAGCTTATCGATGTTTGGCCTTTATGATTTAAAACTGCCATCACGCTGGCAGGAAAAAATGAACTCGGTATCAAACAGTCAAAAGGGTGGCAACTTAGTTGGCGTATTTTTGATGGGGGTGATTTCGGGTCTAGTGGCATCTCCTTGTACAACGGCTCCACTGTCAGGCGCATTAGTCTATGTGGCGCAAACGGGTGATTTACTCCAAGGCTTCTTAGCGCTTTACGTACTCAGCATGGGAATGGGCGTGCCTTTATTGATCATTGGCACCTCTGGCGGTAAATTGCTGCCGCGCGCTGGAGCATGGATGAATATCATTAAAACCGTGTTTGGTTTCCTTCTCATAGCAGTGTCCATTGTGATGCTTGGCCGTATTTGGACTGGCGTCATTTCCGATGTGCTTTGGTCACTTTGGGGCATTAGTTTCACTGGCTACTTGATGCACCAAAACAAACTGAGCACCTTTAACTGGAAACAGACTGTCCGTTCGGTACTGTTAATGCTGACTCTCCTCGCTAGCTTCTCCTATGGTTTTCAATCAGTAATGAGGCATTTTGGTTTTAGCCATCATCCTGTGGGCGTCGCGGTGACGTCCGAAGAATCCCATGGCTTCAAACGCATTAAGTCAGTAGAAGATCTAGATCGCGAAATTACGGCGGCAGTGGCCGAAGGCAAACCTGTGATGTTAGATCTTTATGCTGATTGGTGCGTTGCCTGTAAAGAATTTGAAGCCATAACCTTTAAGGATGCAGAAGTCTTAAATCGCATGAATAAAATAGTGTTATTGCAAGCCGATGTGACTAAAACGGATGCTGTGGATGTCGCTCTTTTAGAAAAATACAATGTGCTTGGATTGCCAACGCTCTTGATGTTTAATGAACAGGGCGAGCAAAGAGAAGATTTACGCGTAACAGGCTTTATGGGGCCTAAAGACTTCGCGGCCCATTTAGATCACCTAGTAAAATAAAGATAACGCCTTATAGAACATAATGTTAAGCAAAGCCCCAAGATAAAATTATGGTAGTTTGGGTTTAAACACTGCTTTGACACAACCACAAAGAAAAGCGGACTTTTTTAATTAAAAGTCCGCTTTTTTATCGCTCTGTCATCGATTTCTTATACAATTCATTCTTATTGTGGACTTTTTAAATTGGAGCATTATGGAACCGGCTATCCTTGTCATCACACTCGTCTGCGGCATGCTCGTCAGCAGGATAGGACTCCCACCTCTCATCGGCTATTTAGTGGCGGGCTTTGTGCTGTTTGTTTTAGGCATAGAAAAAGAAAGTCTGCCACTACTGCAAGAACTCGCAAACCTCGGGGTTACCCTATTGCTCTTTGCTATTGGCTTAAAACTTGATATTCGGAGTCTATTCAAAGCTGAGGTTTGGGCAGGTTCGAGCATACACTTAATACTATCAATGCTAATATTTGTGCCCATTCTTAAAATCTTAGGCCTTATCGGCTTAAGTCAACTGACTAGCCTTAATATTGAGCAACTTACCCTACTTACTTTTGCCTTAAGTTTTTCAAGCACCGTATTTGCCGTAAAAGTATTGGAGGATAAGGGGGATATACAATCTCTCTATGGTCGTGTTGCCATTGGTATCCTGATTATGCAGGATATTTTCGCCGTACTGTTTTTAACCATTTCCAAGGGAGATGTACCTTCGGTTTGGGCCTTCGCATTACTCTTATTACCGCTGGCTAAGCCGCTTATTTACAAAGCCTTTGACCGTGTCGGCCACGGTGAACTATTAGTGCTTTTCGGACTGGTGATGGCACTTGTGGTCGGTGCTTGGTTATTTGAAGTCGTGGGCTTAAAACCTGACTTAGGCGCCTTAATTATCGGGATTCTACTCGCAGGGCATAAAAAATCCTCTGAACTCGCAAAATCCTTATTCTATTTTAAAGAACTTTTTCTTGTCGCCTTCTTCTTAACCATTGGGCTCAATGGCTTACCTTCGGTATCCGATATCGTGCTCGCCGCCCTTTTAGTACTATTAGTACCGTTAAAAATTCTATTATTTGTCTATATTCTTACCCGCTTTAAGCTACGCTCGCGTACCTCAATGTTAGGCTCTTTTAATCTAGGTAATTTTAGTGAGTTCGGCTTAATTGTCGCCGCGGTGGCCACCAGTAAAGGCTGGTTACCTTCGCAGTGGTTAGTCATTATTGCAGTGGCTTTAAGTTTTAGTTTCTTACTCGCAGCTCCACTCAATGCGACTGTCGGCAATATCTATCAGAGATTCCAACAGCGGTTGGTTAGATTTGAAAAACAGCCATTACACCCAGAAGATAGGCCAATCGCCATTGGCAATCCCCGTTTCTTAATTCTAGGAATGGGTCGTATTGGTAGCGGTGCCTACGATGAGCTACGTAACAAATTTGAGGGTGAAATCCTTGGTATCGAACATAAGCAAGAATTGGTGGATTTACACAGAGCCAACGGCCGCAATGTGGTCAAGGGCGATGCATCAGATACCGACTTTTGGGAAAAACTCGACCATGCACCCAATCTCGAACTCGTACTGCTCGCCATGCCACACCATGCAGGAAATATGTTTGCAGTTGAACAACTCAAAAAACTCGATTATCAAGGCAAAATCAGTGCGATAGTTCAGTACAGTGATGATGCCGATGCACTAAGGGCATCCGGTGTGCACAGTGTTTATAACTTGTACGAAGCCGCTGGTGCAGGTTTTGTCGACCATGTTATCCATGAATTACTGCAAGCCTCTGATAAAACAACACTCGAAGAGCAAGATGCATTAAAGCCAAGTACATTAAACAATGTGAGTTAACAAAGCATTAGATAGGCTCAGAGGAATACCACTGAGCCTATCGCACTTGTAATTTACTATTCTTTACAAATCAAATGGCTACATAACTTATATAAGATGATTAACTTGCACTCAAGAAGACTATCGATTTTCTCTTTTCTCTCCATCGCAATAACGATACAAAATCTCAGTTACATAGCCGACTCAGTCGTGATATAAATCGAAGACAAGAACGAAATTAGCTCAGCTTTTTTGGAAGTTTTCACAGCATGTCAAACCCTGCGCAGCGCGCCACTAAGTTATTTGTCCAAACCTTTGGCACTAAAGCCGATGATTTATATCAAGCCCCAGGCCGAGTCAATTTGATCGGCGAATATACTGATTACAACGATGGTTTTGTATTACCAGCAGCCATTAATTTTCATACCGTTATTGCGGTTAAGCGTCGTGAAGATACCAAGTTTCGCGCCGTTACCGATGCATTTCCTGGACAACTCAAAGAGTGGACCTTCGGCCAAGAGGGGCATATTGATCCGGCTGATGGCTGGGTGAATTATCTAAAAGGACTCACAGCGGCCATGGCTCACACAGGCCTATTAGCAAAAGGACTGGATTTAGCCATAGTGGGTGATGTTCCTTTAGCCGCGGGTTTATCTTCTTCAGGGGCGCTTGTGGTTGCTTTTGGCACCGCAATCAGTGATAGCAGCCAACTACACTTATCCCCCATGGCAGTCGCGCAATTAGCCCAGCGTGGTGAGCATAGATATGTAAAATCGGCCTGCAGCATTATGGATCATATGATCAGTGCCATGGGTGAGCAGGACCACGCTTTACTGATCGACTGTTTGGATCTCGACAGTGAAGCCATTTCGATCCCCGAAAATTTAAGCCTTATCATCATAGATGCTCATATTGAAAAACAGCGCTTAGCGGCCACCAATCAACAACGCCGCGATGAGTGTGCCCAAGCTGCTGAATATTTTGGTTTAGATGCATTGCGCCACTTGGATTTGCGTCAGTTAGAAAGTGCTAAAGATAAATTAACTGACACTCTATATCGCCGCGCCAAACATGTAGTGACCGAGAATAAACGCACTCAGAGTGCTGCGCGCGCACTCGAACAAAATAATATCACTAAATTTAGCCAGTTAATGGCGCAATCCCATGCCTCACTCAGGGATGATTTTGAAGTGACCTTGCCCGAATTTGACACCTTAGTTGACATTGTTGGCCAAGTGATAGGAGTACGTGGCGGCATACGTATGACAGATGGTTGTGTCGTGGCTTTAGTGGATCATGAACTTACCGATGAGGTCGTTGCGGCTGTAGAGCATGATTTTTTCGAGAAAACAGGGATCGATGCCACAGTCTATTTATGTTCTGCAAGTGCTGGAGCGGGTCGTATCGATAACTAGTTGCTAACAAAATACAGAAGGAAGCGAAATGGTACGTTTCAGTGTATTAGAACCTTGGACGGATCCCCGCGGTGGCGAAATCGAACGAGTACGGATAGACAATGGAACTCTTGCATTAGAAGTTATCAGCTTAGGCGGTATTATTCGCTCACTTTGGACACCCGATAAACATGGGGAACGTGGCAATATTGTACTTGGTTGCGATAGCGTCGAAGATTACCTCACCCAAAATGCCCATCTTGGTGCCATTACTGGCCGTTTTGCTAATCGCATTGCTAATGGCAAAATGCACTATCAAGGGCAAAATTATCAACTGGATATCAATCAAGCGACGAACTGTTTACACGGAGGACGTGAAGGTTTTAATCGCAAAGTCTGGCAATTAGGTACACTCCCCGATGGAGTACGCTTAACACTAGTTAGCCCCGATGGTGACATGGGGTTTCCTGGTAATTGTACTGTGCAATTAGACTATCGCTTAGCGGCCAATAACCTCTATGTCGAAATGTTAGCCTCTGTAGATAAGCCTTGCCCCGTTAGTTTGACTCAACACAGTTACTTCAATCTTGATGGCTCGGATACTAACCACAACCACTTTATGCAAGTGGATGCCGAGCGTTATCTGACCATAAATGGTGTCAGCATTCCTACTGGAATCGCGAGCGTTGAAAACTCTATCTTCGACTTACGTCAAGCCGTACGTCTCGGTGATAAACTACATTCAGCCGAACTCGCTAGTACCCATGGCTACGATCACTGCTATTTGATGAATAATTCCGAAGGTTCCCTTGCACGCTTTGGTTGTTTAAGCAGCCCCGTGAGCGGCCGCGCTATGACAGTATTTACCAATCAACCGAGTGTCCAACTTTACTGTTCCAATTTTTTAAAAGGGACGTTAGGCCGTCATCAACAGGTTTTCAATCAACACCATGGCGTATGTATAGAACCTCAAATGCCGCCTGATTCACCAAACCAACCCCATTTATGTGGTGATAATGTCTGGTTAGTACCGGGGGAAATTTACCACCATATTAGTCGCTATCAGTTTGATACTTATGCCTAATAATAAAGATTGTGGATTTAGAAAAACAGGTTGGAAAAATATAAAAGGTAGGGATAAGGAATAAAATAATGGCTATTTTATTCCTTACAGCATTTGGCTCTAGGCCAACACTGTGTTAATCATCAAAATCATCGCCCCAGTCATCATCAAAATCTGCACCGATAGCATCGGTTTCAATTTCAGGCTCAACTTCAGGCTTCGCCTTACGTACAGGAGCGGTCTCTTTGACATTATTAAGATCAATACGAGCTTGATGTTTGCTCATAAATTGAGATCTAGCCGCTTTCCATGCTCCACCAAACTTAGCCTCAGCAGCTTTTAACGCAGCCTCATCTAAGTCATATAGGTTCACTTTAACAATATCTTCCACGTACTCAACAATGGCGTCACGCTCTGTATTGTATAGGTAGATTCGTCCAGGAGAGGCGTCTGGCAGTTGGTTGTCATGGACGACAATCGCATTGCCTTTCGATGTTCTCAGCTCACCATACCAAACTTGTTTCTTTGCTGTGTTATACATATATGCCAATACCCTTAAATCAACACATACACCATGAGTTTTTTAGTCTGAATAAGCGAAGTGTCGCTTGCTTTGATCCACAAATAGCGCCGGATTGTCTCTGACGTTTTCAAGTGGGTATTTTTACAGAATATTTCCGATAATCAATGCCTCATACCATGAAATTTTCACTTATTACGCATTAATTTCAGCCAAAGTCCCCAAAAAGTTGCGGCACTAACGACTTTAGTCGAAAAAACCATCGCTGCCAGTTTTTATTCAGCCCTTTAATCCATCAAAAGACTGACTAGGACAGCTTTACTGTAAAATTCATCCTAATCGCTCACTTGCCGTTTTAATCAAACCAATGTGAGAACCACTTTTCCCCTATGCTCGCCAGACTCCATCAAAGCATGCGCTTTAGGAGCCTCATTCAACGGAAAAGTTGCAAAAATATTAGGCACTATTTTATGACTATCCAAAAGCGGCCATACGGTTGTTTGCAATTCATTGGCGATTGCGGCTTTAGACTCCACACTCTGCGGTCTTAAGGTGGAACCTGTCCAAACGATGCGCTTTGCCATTAAGCGAAAGAGTTCAACCTCGGCTTTAGGGCCACGCTGCATGGCTACTGACACCATTCGCCCATCCATTGCAAGAGCTTGTAAATTCAAGTTGATAAAGTCACCACCCGCAATATCAAATACCACATTTACCCCTTTGTCTTGCGTGAATGCCATCACGGCTTCAACAAAGTTTTGGCTTTGATAGTTAATCACCTCATGGGCACCTAGACCCAAGCAGTAGTCGCGCTTTTCATCCTTGCCTGTGGTAGCAATCACTTTGGCTCCTAACGCACTTGCAAGCTGAATGGCTGTGCTACCGATACCGCCAGAACCGCCATGGATGAGCACAGTTTCACCTGCTTTTAGCCCCGCACGCATAAACAAATTGCCCCATACGGTGAACAAGGTTTCCGGTAATGCAGCAGCCTGAACATAACTAAAATCAGTTGGTATTGGTAAACAATGGGCAGCATAGGTCAGCGCATACTCACCATAACCACCGCCCGGAACTAAGGCGCATACCTTATCGCCGATTTGCCATTGGTTTACGCCGTCACCCAGAGCGCAAATCTCCCCTGCAACCTCAAGCCCTATAATGGGCGATGCCCCTGGCGGAGGCGGATATATACCGACTCTTTGCTTGATATCAGGCCCATTCACCCCTGCCGCATGCACACGAATAAGCACTTGTCCTGCCGAAGGGATAGGTAAAGGGGAGCGAGCGAGCTGCATCACCTCAGGTGCACCAGCTTGTTCAATATGGATATGGACATAATCATTAGGTAAAGCTGACATAGAATATTCCTTTAGCGAAGGTAACGGCTTAACTCTTTTATATGCGAATAGTTAACTAAGACATTGCACAAAACTCGTCAATTACCGCGTGAAAACGGCAGGAATTAACGCGTAATGAGAGGAACAATATTTATTCGATACAAAAGACCTGACTAGAAGTTATTGGGGCTAAGCTAGCGCAATTTCAAACCTGATTACCACTTTTATTCGCTATCTCGATAAATTTTGTAGTGCTTGCACTCTCGCCTTAGCTTGAGTTTCATAATCATTTGAAAAACCTGCAGCAAGATCAATACTCATCTGGTAAAGGGCGAGCGCACGACCAAGATCTTTATCCCCACTATCTGCATTCTCAAGTAAGGTCGCCAATTGAAAATACGCCGTACCCATAATGTTATTTTGAAGACCTTGTTCAGCACCGTAATTAGCGACTTTCTCTAGTAAATATCGTGCTTTAGCCACATTTTTATATTTATCTGTCATTAAAATATTGGCAAATTCAGCAGCACTATATAGATCCTGCTCAGCGGCAATATCCCAAAACTCCTCGGCCTGTTTAAAATCCTCTTTAAAGTAATAATAGGTTTCAGCAGCGCCCTGGGCTAAATCAGGTTGCGCTTTAACACTTTTACGATAATTATCCAGCGCTGCGGTGGTATCAAAATAGGGCGAGCAAGAAAACACTTGATAATACGCCATCGTGCTGACGGCTTGAGGTATTCCCTGCTTAGTCAGTTCAGTTAACGCTTGCCATGCTTGCTGCTCACGGATTTTTGCTTGGCCAGTATTCACTTTACCCAGAGGAATGACGGATAAGGGTTGATTAATTAACTCCAGTTGAGCTTGAATATCGCCAAGCTTAGCAGCGCACTCTAACCAGTACTGGCCATCTTTAATGTAGCCCCAACGAGCCCGTTCTCTAAGCCAGTTGATTGATTCCATATCCCCTGCCTCACCCAATTCGCGATACAAGACTTCAGCCTTGGCTTTATCCCCTTTAAACACATGCTCAATGCCTGAATCGTAAATCTTGGCTAACTGTCTTTTATCTTCAAGACGCGCACTGCGCTGTAAGCTGTTGAAGCGGGATTTTGCAGAATCGTAAGGATAAAGCCGTAAATCGGCCTTGATGTAGGTAAACTCGGTGCCATCGGGATAACTTACCTTGGCTTTTCTGTCCAAGATATGGATATTCACAGCATAATCTTCAGCAATGTGAGGGATAAAATTCACCCGTGTTACCCGTTCATCGGTTAAACGGATACGCCTCGAGTGTTGCAAACTCCATCGGTCAGAAACCTCGCGCTGCAAACTGCTTTTCAGCCCAACATCAAAGGGCTGCTTATCCTCGGGGGCATAACTGTAAATAGGATAATAAATTGGTGAAAAGGAGATAGTGGCGTCATTGCTATCAACGCTGGCCGCATCAGCTTCCTTTAAGGTGGGTATCAAGTCAAAAGACTGCTTAAAAGCATCTTTTTCAAGGGCTTCATCTTTCACCTTGGCGACAGGTAACTCAGCTAAATACTGCTTTTTCAAGGATTGCGCTTCCTGCCACAGGCGATGACTGGGCAGAAGTGACATATTCAATTGAATGTTAGTCAGCTGCCACTCACATGACCCTCCGCCCTGCAACGCAACAGATTGGGTAAAATGACTGGCACTGTGCAAACTGGTGACCACTTGCCGCAATTGAGAAGTCGTACCTTTGGTGCGCCACTGGGGATTAGCGATATCACCACTGGGGAAATACATCTCTTTTTCGGTGCAAATTGATGAATAAAAACCGATAAGCTCTAGCTCAGTATCAGCGGGAAGCGTGCCAACGAGCTCAATACGAGGGCTGTCCTTGGGGACACTTGTCTGACTCACTCCTCGCTTATTGGTAAATAAATCCCAAATAGAGGCAAAGGACTGAGGGGAATAAAAGCTCCCCACTAAGGCGCACCCAAGCACAGTCAGGCCTAAGCCTAGTGGAGTCAATCTCGTTACTAATCTAGGTACTAATTTAAGTACTAATCTGACACCCATAATACCAGTCTTTCATTGCTGATGAGTCTTTACGCTATTCACGCCATAAACCTAGCGGAGTCTACACAATTGCCGACTCAATTCAAAACTGGTCAGCGAATACCCCAACTGCAATCACGCCGAGCGCAGTCTAGCAAATAACCGTAATCGCCATGGAAGGCGTGAATGCCATTTATGCAGGAGCAATAAATGGCATTGCCTAAAGTGCGTTACTTAATCATTAAAATCAGCCGATGAATCCTGCATCTTCAGGTAACTTGGGTATACATCCCTTGCCTTTAACTCGGCCATAGCGACATAGGCCACAGGCACTACAAATAATGAGAAGAAAGTGCCTGCTAATAAACCACCCACTAAGACCAAGCCTATATTGGCTAACCCTAACGAGCCCGGGCCCGAGGCCAGCGCTAAGGGAATAGCACTTAAAATCATGGTGAGTGAGGTCATAAGAATCGGCCTTAAACGCGACTTGGCACTGCTCAGCGCCGCCTCAATCGCGCTCAAGCCTTGAAGTTGCTGCTTGTTGGCAAATTCCACCAGCAAGATACCGTGCTTAGTCACTAGCCCAACTAGAGTTAGTAACCCAATTTGTGAGTAGATATTTAGACTCTGGCCAAACAAGGTCAAGGTCAACAGCGCGCCAACAATACATAAGGGAACTGTGAGCAGAATGATTAAGGGATCGACAAAACTTTCAAACTGCGCAGCCAAAATCAGATAGATAAACACCAGTGCCAACAAAAATAACGACTGAGTACCCGCCTGTGAATCCATCAGTTCCTTTATTACACCATTGTATTTAAAGCCCTGAGCATCGGTGAGCAGGGTTGGTAGCTGTTCGTCTAAGTAGGCTTTGATTTCATCGGTGGAATAACCGGGCATAATATCCGCCGTCAACTCCGCGCTATCGAGGCCCATAAAGGTCTTTATATTAGATTCTGCGGTGGTCTGATTAATCGACACAAACTGTGACAGTGGCAGTGCCTGACCTGATTCAGAGGTGACATAGAGTTTATCCATTACCCTAAAATCACTGAGCTTATCTAAATTAACTTGCACTTGAATGGGATAGGTAAACCCATCGGTAGCGTGTAAATCCGCCGCTTTTACTGAGCCTAAAAATGTCGAGAGTGCATTCGTTACATCGCCATAGCTCACCCCAGAGAGGATAATGGCATTACGATCGATAGATAGATCGTAGCGCAGTTGATCCCTTAGTACTGAGTTACCCACATTCGTTAAACCCGGGTAATCCTCCATAAGCTTTTGCACCTTGGCAGCCGTCTCACTCAACTTATCCTTGTTACGGTCTAAGGTCGTGAGTTCCAAGCGTACATTGGTAGCAATATTTAGGTTATCCGCCGAGCGGATGCTGAAGGACATATTATAGGCAGAAACGCTTTCCTTCGATTTAGCGATCAAATCAGCGATCACTTCATCTATCCCCTCACGACGCTCCCCCCAAGGTTTAAGCAGCACATGATTGACGGGCTCACCCTCGATATAGGACAGATTCGCCCCCACCGCAGGATGGCCGTCAATCACACCATTAAGCTCGCTATTATGGTCCAAATGATACTGCCGCCCCACGCCAGTAGGACCATTAGCCGCCACATCGATAAAGCCTGAATCCTCTACGGGTAAGAGTATCTTAGGCAACTGCCAATAGGCGATGCCCGCAAGACCCATAAGCACCAAGGCCATCCCGAGCATTTGGCGCTTACGGGTAAACCATTTACTGAGTTCATTGATATACAAATGATTTAACTGCTGCAGCGCACCTTCGACTCGGCTAAACCATTTAGGCTGCTGCTCAGTGGTATTGATAAGATAAGCACTCATCATCGGCGATAAGGTCAACGCCACCATGCCGGAGATAATCACAGCGGCAGCTAAGGTGAAGGAGAATTGCCTAAACAGATCGGCGGTTAAGCTAGATATTAATCCAATAGGCAAATAAACCGCGGCGAGCGTTAAGGTCATGGCAATAATCGGGAAGATGATCTCCTGACACCCATTAATTGCCGCATTAAAGGGAGTTTCACCATTTTCGATATGGCGATAACAGTTTTCGACGACCACAATGGCATCGTCCACAACAAGGCCAATAGCCAAAATAATTGCCAGAATCGTCAATACATTGATACTAAAACCGAGGGCCGACATCACCGCAAACACCCCAATTACGCACACTGGAATGGTAATAATCGGGATCGATGCCGCCCGTAAGCTCCCTAAAAACAGCACCACTATCAGCGAGACCAAGATCACCGCTTCAATCAACGCAGCAAAGCCTTCATCGATAGCGGCTTCAATAAAATCCGCTTGATTGTAGGCCAAGTTCATTTCTAAGCCTTGGGGTAAATGTTTCTGCATACGTGCAATTTCGGCTTTAATGTTCGAAGCCACAGTCACGGGATTAGCGTTGCTCAGCGGCAAAATCTGCAATGACATTGCACTATGTCCACCAATAGACAACAGACTCGGCGATAAACTCTCCTCGCCCATCACCACCTCAGCAACATCGGATACGCGGATGATCTTGCCGTCGCTAACCTTGATCACCAGATCCTTCACATCTTCTAGCGTCTCAACTTGATTCAAAGGGTTAATCGAGAAATCCCGCGACTTCCCTTTAATGGCACCCGAGGTAAAACTGGCATTGTAGGAGCCTAACGTGCCCACCACATCGGCGGCCTTAATGTTGAGTGCCTTCATTTGCTCAGGATTAAGCCAGACTCTCACTGCTTTTTGTGATCCTCCATAGGGCCCCCACACAGCGCCAACGCCTTGAACTTGTTTGAGCTGCGGCACTATTTGCTGGCTGATGTAGTCGTACATCGCCTGTTTTTCCATACCTCCAGTATTCACAAAGGTGATGATATTACTGGCAGAATCGGTAGCCGAAGTATCGTCTGTCACTGTGGGCTTATCTATCATGCTCTGGGGGAAATCGTTAATCCCTTCAACGCTACTACGCAACTTATTCATTAAGTTGGTGTATTCAATATCGGTAGTATCATCTTTAAATTTAATCGTTAACGAGCAGCGGCCCTCACTACAGTCGGTCGACATGGTATCGACTTTATCTAATCCAGATGCGGCAGCAACCAACTTATCGGCGACATTGCTCGACATAAAATCGGCGCTCGCCCCTGCAATCGATGCATTTACCGATGCCGAGTGAGTCGTGTGCTCAGGGAAATATTGAATATCGAGTTTGTGAAAGGCAATTAACCCCAGTAGAACAGCCATAATACTGAGTACAGAAGCAAATATTGGGTGACGAATACAAACCTCAGGCAACCGCATTACTTAATCTCCACTGCGCCAGAAGTCGCTGTATTCGGCAAGGTTTGTTTATCTTGAACAATCTTAATCGTGCTATCGGACTTAAGGTTTTGCATACCGGTTTTAACCACTAAGTCACCTTCAATTAAGCCTTGAGTCACTATGGCATAACCGTCATTAGTGTTATGAGCTAACTTAACCGATTGTTTTATTGCTGAATCTCCCCTTACTAACCAGACAAAACGCTCTTCATTATTCGCAATGATTGAATTTTGTGGCACTAATAGGCGTTGAGTGCCTTGACTATAATACTGCTTAATATTGGCAAACATGCCGGGCGCAAGCTTAAACTCTGCGTTATCAATCGTTGCATGGATTTCGACACGCCCAGCACTTTCATCAATTGCAGGAGCCACATAATTCACTACCCCATTAAAAATCTGTGTTCCATAGGCCTCAACGGTGACATCCACCTCTTGTCCCTTTTTCGCTTTACCGAAATCGTTTTGACTGATGGCATAACGCACTTCAACAGGATGTAAGCTGTAGAGCGTGACAAGGGCAGTTCCCGCACCAATTTGGCTACCAATTGACTGGCTAAAACTGGTTAACTGCCCATCAAAGGGCGCCTTGATTAAGTAGTCATTCATGATCGCTTGCTTTTGGCGAAAATCCGCATCAGCAAGATTGACGTTTTCCCTGAGCTCATCCACATCCTGCTTCGCCAAAGCAAAAGGTTCTTTGATCAGCAAATCTTCAACCCGTTCAAGTTTGGTTTTGGCAAGCGCTAAGGTACTTTTGGCCTTATCTAAATCCGCTTTAGCCTTAGTGTTATCCAACTCGGCTATGACCTGTCCTTTAGTCACCTTGTCACCATTGCTAAAGTGAATAGCACTGATTTTTTCGCTCGCGTTGAAATTGAGTATCGCCGAGTCAATAGCGTTAATTTTGCCCACTTCCTTCACTACATCGGCAAAAGTCGCAGCTTTTACGGCCTCCACTGTGACGGGAATAGCCTCATTTTTATCCTCTGCGGCAGTAGCTGGGGGTAAATTGATGGCAAATATACAGATGAGCAATAATGATAAAAACGCAAAAAACAGCGCCTTTGAATAAATATGTATATTATTTTTTGCAGAAAAAAGAGGAGAAATACGCGCTTGTTGATTCATTTTTTGTTTAAACATAATGTGTAAAACCTATCGTTTTTACCATTTAGCGGACATCCTATCCGACAACAAACCGGATTGAGCCTAAGATCGTTAACCGCACGGCATCTATACGCTTTCGCCATCGTGCGGTACATAGCCTAAAGGCATTATCCAGATTTACGCTAGTAAAAAACGAAACACAGAGTCAAACAAAACAGCAACTTAACTAAAGAACTAACAATTAAAAAGCGAAACACACAAAAACCTAAAAAAACCATTAAAACTGCAACAGATGTAAAATCACACTATTTATACTGAGCTCCTAAGCATCAACACTCCCTAGGTGTCACATTTAAAAGTGTATGTTTTACCGCACTAAAACTCGGACGCAGCCCTAAATCAGCGACCATACACCTCTCTTTAATTGCCGTTAACTGCGCATAATCTGCTGGATTGACATGAGCATCGGCATAGGCCAACAGATCTTCGATTAAACAGCCTAATGCACGTATTTCAATTTTCTCCATCGCCAAGCGTTCAACATCGGTTAACTGTCGTAAATTAGACGCTGCACCAAAATCCCCAAAAAGTAACTTCATCTCTTTATTAATCACAATATTATGGGCATATATATCGCCATGGCTTACCTGCTTAGCATGCATATGTTCCATAACATCAGATAACTGATATGCAATTTTTATAATATCGGCAAGGCTAAATTGGCTATCCGCGGTAAAGGTATCGCGGGTACAAGTGTCTAAGTTTGGCGGTAACCCTAAATTACGAAATTCTTCGGGAATAAGCGCCATCACTAAGCCCAATTGATCTTTTTGGCTAATGTGCGCTACCACCTTGATAAGGCAAGGATGATCTCCCGTGGTGAGGCAACAATCTAACTCATCTGCGGGATAACCATCGCTTGTCACTTCGCCCTTAAACAGTTTGACAGCAACATGCGCCGAGCCCGTCGCTTCAATCATAGATTGAGTCAACCATTGACCATGGTAAATCACACCAGAGGCACCTTCTCCTAGCTTATCAGTCAGCTTTAGCTCATCGAGGGTAACATTAGCAACTGTCGCGACATCGGCGTGGGGATCGACCAAAGTATGGCTAAAAGGATTACCCGCAAAGGCGAGCCAAGTCAGCTTAGGTAAGCTCAGTAACCAAGCAGGTAGCGCCTGCAGTTGATTGGCCGAAAGACGCACTAATTCTAAGTTACGGCAATTAGCCATCGACTCGGGCAAAGCCGTTAAACAATTGCCCGCCAAGGCTAATTTTTGCAGACGCTGTAAATCTCCCATTGCCGAAGGCAGGGTTTCGATCTGATTATCGGTTAAGATAAGCCAGCGAGTTTGTAATGGTAAAGATGCCTCAGGCACTGTCTTGATGCGGTTCGCCTTAAAACCAATCATCTCTAACCTTGGACAACGTCCTAAAGCCTCGGGTAAATGCTCAAACCGATTATTGGAAGCAAACAATATCTTCAGTTTGGATAAACGATACAAATCTTGAGGCAGCGCACTTAATTGATTATTCGATAAATCGAGGATTTCGAGTGTATCGGCTAAGTCAAAAATCTCCTGCGGAAACTCAGTTAAATCTTCAACCAACTGTAAACGCGTGATCCCTTGTAATTGCCCTGCTCTTAACTGCGCTAACGTCTGCACATGACTACCTAAATCAGTGAAAAATCGCGCTTATGTTACCGCATTTATTGAAAAATCTAAAAGCTAACCCACAAACCAAACTCGACTCAAGCTGTACAAAAAATGCACAGAACTATCCAGAAACACAAAAACAGATTAGCATGTGCACAAATATTGAAAGCTAAGTCACCTAATAACAGGACTATCATGCGGAAAAATTTTCGCCAAATGCACGCTTTTGCAGTGCTTATGCTAGCCATGCTAACGGCCCATCTCAGTGGCTGCGTAGCCACCTCGGCGGATAATGCGCCAACAGAATTCACTGCCACTACGCCTGAAGAAATAGGTAAAAGTGACCATTCAGCACAAGAGACCAGCGATACACCTGAACCCGTTGAAGAACAATACAGCGACGTATGGGAAAAAATTCAACATGCGCGCACTATTGACGTACACGATGAAGCAGAAGTACGTAAACAACGTAAATTTTTTGCTGATAAACAAAGGTTTATGAATCAAGTTGGTGACCGTGCAGAGCCTTTTTTGTATTACATCGTCAGTCAACTAGAAGCCCGTAATATGCCGCTTGAATTAGCCTTATTACCTATTGTTGAAAGCGGTTATAACCCACTAGCGCAAGCCAATGGTCCGGCGGGTTTATGGCAGATGATTCCTGCAACTGGTCGCAATTTTGGCCTGACCATTAATTCCGCTTATGATGGTCGTAAAGATGCGCTGGCCTCAACTGATGCCGTTCTCGACTACTTACAGCACTTATACGATACCCTAGGCAATGACTGGATCAACGCTGTAGCGGGCTATAACAGTGGTGAATTGGTTATAAAATCCGCAATAGAAAGAAACAAAGCAAAGGGAAAGCCAACCGATTTTTGGTCACTTAATATCCCTGCAAGACAAGTACAAACAGTCCCTAAGTGGCTCGCTTTTATTCAAATTATTCGCGAGCCTAGCCATTACAACTTAAAAGTGTCTCCCATTGCCAATCGCCCTTTCCTTGAGCGACTCCCCGCACCTAATGGCGTTGAAATTGGCCACATTGCCAATGCGGCGGGACTCACTAAAGCAGAGTTTAAAACCTATAACCCTGGTTACCGTCAAAATATGATCCCCAGTAAAGGCAAATATCAAATAGCCCTTCCCATTGAAAACATCGGCGCCTATCAGGAAAATCAAGATAAACTCTATGCCCAAAAAAGATATGACAGCCAAAGTTACATCGTCAAATCGGGTGATAGTCTAGGTGCTATAGCGGCTAAGTTTGATATCTCAGTGAATGAGTTAAAACAGGCGAATAACCTCACATCAGATAGGATCAAAGTAGGCCAAGAACTCACGCTATTAACCCCTTTGGCGGCTAATGATAAAGAGACTAAAGTTGTCCCAGCAACGCCTAAAACAAGCAGTAAATCTAGCGCCAAGGTCACGGAAACAAAAGCGGCTACTTATAAGGTAAAATCCGGTGATTCACTGGATAAAATAGCCCGTAAACATAAAGTAAAACTGGCTGATTTAATGAAGTGGAACCAGCTAAATGCTAAGAGCATTATTAAACCCGGCCAAGAGCTAAAGCTATCCGAGTAATATAAACACTGGATTCATAAAGAGCGCTACCTAGGACCTAGATAGCGCTTTTTTATTTGCTTAATAACCTTATGTGAGTAATTACAGCTTAATGAGGTTATAACCAAAGCTGGTAGAAGGATCTTTATTCAGCACCATAGTCACATTGTCTTCATTGCTGAAATCCATTAAGTCGGATGCATAGACAACGGTTTTAGTACCGTTTTCCACGGCGATGACCTTAATGGAATATTCGCCAGCAGGCACAGTCAATGACTGAGGGCTCGCTGGATTGACCGCAGTGATCTTATTTGCAGCCGTTTCAATCGTGTCATTCGCCTTTAAAAAATACACGGTTAGATTGCTTTTATCGGCAAAACTCACAATATCGAACTTAACGCTATAGGGACTTGGCATCTGAGTTTGCTTCATCTCTATCGCCTTCACTTGGCTGCCCTGCTCATTCGTTTGCTCATAGATGAAGATGGTTTTAATGTCATCTTGGTTAAGGGTGATAAGCACATTATCGAGTAATTTAGTTTGCGTACCGTGGTCGAACACACTCACACCAAAATCATTAAACTCAGCACCTTGATAGCTAGTCACCCCAAAAGATGGCACTTCGCTAAACAGGGTTTCTTGCTTACTGCTGGCGACTTTCACATCAATAATGTTCGAGCCTAAACCGTTAAAGACGCGATAATCGACACTCGCTTCTAATGCCACATGGTTGCGAACATTGGTAGTTGAATCGACACTGTCTAAGGTGATTTTGGCATCCGAAGCACCAAAACCTTCGCGGATAATCAACTTATAGGGCACCTTTGAACTGAATTTAATGTTAGCCGTTGTATAAGCAACATTGGTTGTTCCCGTGGGTGTGAGATAAACCTTATATTCACCTGTATCCATCATTTGCGGCTGCGACACTTCACCATAAGCCACACTACCTAACATCACGGCATCGGCAAAGGTTTGGGTCGACTTAGCAACATAGGCGTCAAAGGCTTGGGCATGTACAGCGGTATTGGCAATCAAGAGCTGCATTTTACTGTTTTCAACCACTTCGTTGAGCTTATCGAGTTCAGTGCGAGAATAGTTGATATTAAGTAATTTAGGTTCGGCAAAATCACCATGTAATACAAAGAAGTGATCCGTTGCCGCTTTTAATTCAATATTCTCTTTGTAAATAGAAATCTCTTTATTGGAGGCGTCTTTCCCCATCACCTCAATTGCAGATACTCCAACTGTCGACGTAAAACGGGGCATCGCATCACCATAGATCACACTTTCATAGGTTTTGTCGGCAACTTTGAGCGCCGTTGCGGTACTTCTAGCAGAAGCATTGTAGAATTGCACATAAGTGGTGTTTTGTTCAGAACTCCCTTCATCCTTATCATCTGATCCACATGCCGTAACGGCTAAACACGCCACGGTAACAGCAACCCATTCCTTTAATTTACTTTTTATCATTATATCCCTCATAGACTGACGAAAAATCAGGTTTAGTCTACGCAGATATAGCGCCACAACAATGGCTGATAGATATAAAAATAAGAACAATTTTTTCACAAACTCAAACAATTAACAAACATTTCAATAACAATAAGAATAGTGATACAAACCACACTTTATGAGGGTTAAATTGATACAAATGCGTGAGCGGATACTTTTGTTCACAAGTAAAGCCCCCCTCTGTGCAGGTAAGTGCGGGCATTTTTTTACAGTTCGCAGAGGAACCTACGCTCTCTACGGCTAAATCATCCAAAGACAGTACACAACTTGTCCGCCCTATTGGATTAGGTTACCCTCACATCGCCAATGACGTTTCTAGGATGAATAGCAGTTGCAAGGAATTTTAAACTACTACAAACAATGTTTTCAGCATGATAGTGCTGAAATAAACCTCTGGTCGACCCATAAACTTGCAGAAAAAGAATGGTTATTACTCGAAAAAGCAGACGAGTTAAGCAGTGGCTTTCTTCCTCGTTTACCCCTACCATTTTCGCCAGCTTCTGCATTATTGGCCCGCAGTGCCTTGTATTTACGTGAACGCGTGTTATTACATTGCTGTTTGTTTTTTTGTGGCACAGTCGAACTCAATGGTGAAAAACGAAAAGTAGTGACACCGCTATTGTATAGGGAATGCCAACTACAAGCTGATGGCGATAATATTTATCTAGAGAGCAATAACACCTTATCTGGCAGCGGACCATTCACTATCAATGAAGCTCTATTAGAAAAATTAGTCGTTGAAGGACATAGCCTAAGCCAAGAGTTACGCGATAATCCAACGGATGTCAGTGGCTGGATAGCTTGGCTGCGGGCGGGCCAAGCCGATGTTGATACCAGTCACTTATTGCATTTTCCCAAGCTGATCGATGAGGCTGAATTTGCTCTGCTATGCCGTAAACGTGGGCAGTTTCTTGTTAGTCGAAGCCAAATCATTTTGGCAGAACGTTCGATCGCGAGTCGGGGCATTTTGCACGAACTGGACAAACTAATGACAGCGGCTGAACCATCAGCACCGCTTAAAGCGCTATTCGCAGAAACACAACAAACAACATCAATAAGCGCCAGTGTAGACACGCAAGAGGCTTATCTTCCTGGGCTGTTAAGCCGCGTGCAAATTCAGGCCTTAAAGATTGCGGCCAATCATACTTTGGGGCAGATCTCAGGCCCACCGGGAACAGGTAAGAGTTACACCATAGCCACAGTGGCAGCAGAGCAGGTATTAAGAAGCAAATCTGTCCTCATCGTCGCGCATACCGATGTGGCTGTTGATGTGATTGCCGATAAGTTACAGCAACAATTCCAGCTAGGGAGCAGCCTTATTCGAGCAGGCTCGCCGCAGTTTATAAAAGTCCTTAAAAACCAGATTGATGAAATGCTCCATGGTCAGCACCCTGCGTCTGATGAAGCCGTCTCGGATAGGTTGCTATTAAGTGCAAAACAGCAACTTAACACTGTGACTCGTCAGCAAGTCAAGATGGAAGCGGGCTTTATACGTCATTGCCGCCATGCCATACGTCGCGGCCAAAAACTGGCGACCTTACAACAAGGACAATCCCGTTGGCGCTTAGGATTTTACAACTGGGCTTACCGTGCAGGTATAAAAAGGTTTGCCCAGCAATGGCATGAACTCGATAAATTAACGGCCCTCATCGCGCAAAAAGAAGACTTAAGCCTCAAATACTTACAATTGGCCACTCACTATCGATTAAACCAATTACTCAAAAATAAGCGCAGTACATTGGTGAGTTTTGCCAGTGCGTTACGCGCTCGCCAGTCCGCTAAGCAACTCGACGGCTTCTACAAGACGGATTTTGATGCCTTAAAACAAACCTTTCCCATTTGGTTATCTAGCCTTGCCAGCTTGCATAAAGTGCTCCCTATGGAGCAGCAAATGTTTGATTTAGTGATTATTGATGAAGCCACCCAAGCCAATATTGCCGCATGTTTACCGGCCTTGCAGCGAGCAAAGGCGGCACTGGTGGTGGGAGATAGCAAACAACTGCGCCATTTCTCGTTTTTATCCCGCGCAAAACAAACCCAAATCCAGACCCAACTCGGACTTGCTGCGGATTGCCGCGGCCTAATGAGCTACCGTGATGCCAGTATGCTCGACTTAGTATCACAATCCCTCGCGAGCCAATCCCAAGTGGTATTTTTAAATGAGCATTTTCGGAGTAAACCTGAGCTGATCCAATTTAGTAATCAGCAGTTTTATCAAGGCATGCTGAAGATTATGCAGCACAGACCTTGCACAAGTTCAGGGCACTTACACAGAGTCCACGTTACTGGCAGCCGTGATAGTAAGGGAATTAACGCCATAGAAGCTGAGGCATTAATTCAAAAGTTAGCTCAACTGATTGATGAACAAGAGAATGCATTAGTGCCTTCCAGCATTGGTGTGCTCTCCTGTTTTCGCAATCAGACGGAGTATTTATCCCAGCAGATCCTCGCGCGCTTTAGCGCGCAACAACTCGAGCGTCACCAATTACGGATTGCCACGCCCTTTGGTTTTCAAGGGGAAGAGCGCGATATTATGCTGCTGTCGTTTAGCATTACGGCCAACGACAGCCGCGCCGCTGTGTATTTAAATCGAACCGATATGTTCAATGTTGCCATCACCCGCGCTAAACAAATGCAGTGGCTATTTTTATCGGTACAAGAGCATGAACTCCCCAACAATAATTTACTGGCAACTTACTTAGCATCGGCGGGCCAATTTCAAGCGGCACACAATTATGTCGATGCCCTCGATAGCTTCGGCCAGTCGGTGGCGCAGGCGATTGAAGCAAAAGGCATAACAGTCTGGCGCGCCTACCATATGGCGGGGCTAGAACTGGATATTCTGTGCCGCTATGGTAACCAATATTTAGCAATAGATTTAATCGGTTACCCAGGGCCATGGGCGGACTTTTTCGATATTGAACTGTATAAACTCTTACAGCGCGCGGGGATTAAACTTATCCCCGTCAGCTACGGGTTATGGTGCCAACAGCGGGAACTTTGTATCCAACATATTTGTCAGCAATTGGGAATAACGCCCGCCTAAGGAGCAGACAGCGCGACCACCAAACTCAATCACAACAGCCGTAACCACATCGCAGTTCAATGGGACTGGAAACTCCACTCGTGGACAGTCCCTTTTAAAGTCGTTTATCTACGTGGTTAAAATTCGATGTACAACCTTAGCATATCTTTGTGCTGTATACCGTTTTCAAAAATGGGTTCCGGATAATTTGCTAAGAAATGCTCTTTCACAACAGAGTCAACTCGAAAACCTATGCGCTGATAATATGTCAGTTGATAACCGAACGTACCTGTACCCAACTCCACTCTATGTATTTTTTTGTTAGCTAACTCGTTCAAAGCAAGCTTTATTAAACCAGAACCAATACCTTGCTGCTGATGGTCAGGATAGACTGCAATGTTAAATATCTCTGCTGTGCTAGCACAGATTAATTTGGCAATACAAGCACCGACAATCTGTCCATTATTCTTCGCTACGTAGCACCACGAATCACTTAGATATGAGCGAATGCTTTGCTCCGAGGGATCGGCTTCAAGCAAAAGCTGGATAGGGGTTTCTGTTGATTCGACTTCTAAATATTCCATTTTTACCTCAAAGCACAAAACGCCTAAGGGACGGGAAACACTACCACCAAACTCAATAATAACTATAACCACATCGCAGTTTAATAGAACTGTAAATGACACTGTGTCATTTTGCTTAGTTTTGTCCCCGAAACAATAATCCGAAATAACATACCAAGCAGTCCTGTCAGGCATGGAACTTAGCCAGTACTCTAGGTCATCTTTTGCAGACTGATTTACAGTCTTCTTTAAAGGAGTCAACAGTTCTAACATATATCCTCTGTGAAGCTTAACGTCTTAATCATGCGCACGCGGCTGATAAATCGCTTTTATCTTGCTTCGCAACCAAGTGATTTTGGGGTTATGGCTGTTTCTCTTATGCCAAATCAAGGTAAAAGGAATGGCGAGTTTATCAAGATATTCGTCGCTTAACGGGATGGGGCGACTGACTAAGTCAGGGTGTAATTGGCGAGCATATTGCTCACAATATTGTGGTGCAATTGCCATCATGCTGTGGTGAGGCTCTGCCGCGACAAACAGTGACTGCTCAAAACAGGCCAAGGTCAGCACAATATTGCGAGTTAACCCAAGCTCAATAAGCACATCATCCAAAGCCCAAGTTTCACTTTTTTCCCACAAGATGTTGATATGCGGATGTTTAAGAAAGGTGTCTATATTCCACTCTTCCTGCAAGGCAGGATGATCGCGGCGCAAATACACCTGAGGAAGATCGGTAAATAAAACTGCACAATAGATATCGAAACATATACCTCACCCCATTAGCCATCTCACACATAAGTTGCGCCTAGCCTAGTTTCACTCGCGCAGATCTGTGAGTGGCATTTTCGACAACAGGTATTTCCATTGACGACTTATGGGTGGGCATAACACCACGAACGAGGAAGAAAAGTTAGTAACAAAACATAAGGAGGACAGGGGGTAGAAAAATATCCCCAGCGGTTTGCGACCACAGGGGATATGTCGGTGAATGATCAGTCTACTATTCTATGAGACCAACACTCATTGCTGAGGTTCTGGCGGTGCAGGCAGAACTTGGATCATTAAACTGCTATCGTCTTGCAGATATTGCTGCGCCAATTTATTAAGTTCTGCAACTGTCATCTGCTGCGCTAACGCTTGCCTTTGTTTAAAGGCAGCAAAACGACCGGGATGACTCTGGGCGGTTGAGGTGAGATCTAACCAAAAACCATTGGTTTGCGGCGCAGCTTGCATCCACTCAAGTACTGGTTGGCGGGCTCGATTAAGTAAGTCCTCACTGATCCCCGAAGGCGCTTTAACTTGCTTAACTGCGGCGGTGAAATACTCGGCAACCGTTGGCAACATAGCTTGAGTCGTCACGCTAAACAAACCTAAGTAACCATAACCGCTGGCATTGAAATCGTTGTAAGAAAAGGCCGATGGCGAATAACTCGCGCCCGCTTTCTCCCTCACGTTTTCCGTTAATAGAATGCTTAGCACTTGCTCCAGCAGACCCAATCCCACATGTTGACTCAAGTGAGTCATATCCGTTGTAGGCCAAACCATGGCAAGTGCCGCCATATCCAGTTGACCATAATGGGTTAATGTTTTCTGAACGGGCACTTTCGGAAACACAGGTACTATCGACTGAGCATTAGCAATAGGGCTACGCTTAATGGCGCCAAGCGTTTCAGCCACAGCAGCAATGGCACTCGCTTCGTCAAAATCGCCCACAATAGCGAGTTCAATCGCCCCTTGCTCGACGGCCGAATGGAAACTCGGCGCTAATTCTCCAAAGTGACGTTTGAGAATTTCTTCAGGCTCACCATAACCATAGCGTTTATCACCATTATGGGAGATACGGGCAAACTGATTAGAAAACTCAGATTGTGGGTTGCTATGAATACTTTGTTGCTCGGCAATCACTTGTTCACGAAACAATTGCTCAGCCTGCTTATCCATACCCGGCTCAATTAAATAAGCCGTCATTAAGCCAAGCTGTGTGCGTAGCTCTGCGGCATTAGTGCTAATCTCGCCGCCAAAACTTTGCTCACGCAGGCCTAAGTTGATGGAAATATCTTGTCCAGCAAAAATATCCTGCAGACTGTCATAATCATGGGCCTTGAGCCCACCCTGCACAAACGCACTGTTAAACAGATAAGACAAACCATCCAACTCAGGGAATGGCACTTCACCAAAGCCAATGTTTAGGCTGACCAATGTGGTACCTTTATTAAAGTTGGTAGGCTTAAGATTAAGGCGCACGCCATTGGCAAATTGCAGTTGGCGAATCCCCGTTTCCTTATCGCGACTGTCAGCCACTAACTTGCCTTGCTCACCAAACTGAGTATAAGCAAACTCATCAATGGCCTTGATTGCTGGTGCGCTCACCGCTTGTTTACGGCTTTTCTCGTAGCTGGCGATAAGCTGTTTTTCAGCATTTTCAATGGGCTTATTGCTGGTCAGATACAAATACGGCGTAGCGTTCCATGTTTGATTAAACACTTGGCTTAGCTTTTGCGGTGTCACTGTTGGCATTATTTTTTCAAAAAATGCGAGCTGCCAATCGGGTTCGACAGGAACGCGATTGCCCGCCACCGAATACACTAGACTCTCGGCAATATTCACACTGTGAATGGTACTGCTACCCGCGACACTGAGCTGATATCCCTTATGCATCCGTTTGATTTGCTGGTCAATTTCCTGCTGGCTAAAACCAAACTCTTTTGCTTGACGCAGGGTTTTCTCCAAGAGTGCGATTCCCTCTTGCCAGTTATTTTCCTGCGTACCTAGGCTCATTTGTGTGCCATAGGCAATATCAAACTGCGGCCCAACCTGCAGGTTTACACCATATAAACCTTGGCTATGCAGTAATTGCGACTCCATACGACGATACAAGATGCCGTGGGCAAGCTCGAGCAACATTTCCTGCTCCCGCACATCAGGGCTATCGGTAATCGCTGAGATGGGTTTTAGCATGCCAAGGGAAACTGACGTTGACAGACTTGGATCAAAAAATGCCGCCGCATCGACACTTTGGCGCTCTGCGACAGTACCAATCACTTGTTCCTTGGTTTTAGCGGCCAAAGGCGCGGCTTTCCAACTGGCAAACTGTTTTTTTATCTTTTGTTCTACCGCGGCCACCTCGATATCACCCACGACAATTAAAGTGGTGCGTGAGGGTGTATAAAAACGCTGATATAAAGACAGCAACGCCTCGCGATTGGCATTACTGATACTGTTCGCCTCACCCACAGGGAAGCGCTTTGACAACAATGTGTTTGGCATTAAAAACTGTAATTGATGACGGTAATTCTCAAGATCCGCACCGCTACGTTCACGCAGCTCAGACAACACCACCGCTTTTTCACGTTCAATTAGCGCAGGATCGAGTAATAGATTACTGGCAATTTCTCGCATTAAAAACAAAGCGGTATCGACTTTATCTTGGCTATTACTCGGCAAGTTAAATTGATAGACCGTCTGCTGAAACTCTGTCACGGCATTGGTATCGGCGCCAAAACTCAGGCCAAGGCGCTGCAAAGTAGGGATCATCTCCCCCGCGGCCAACCCCGTCGAGCCATTAAAGGCCATATGTTCAAGAAAGTGAACTAACCCTTGCTCGGTATCTGATTCCACCAAAGAGCCCACATCCACCCGCATCCGCACTATGACCGCCTGCTCCGGCGTCTTATTGCTCACCAATAAATAACGCGTGCCATTAGTAAGTTCACCAGTATGGATGCGTCCGCTCATAGGTAAATCAGCAGTCCCCATCCACAGCGGATCTTCGCTCGCCTGCAGTGGCAACGCCATACTCAAAAGCGCCAGCAGTAACCACTGACGTACAAAACGAATTACCTTGAAATTGTTCATTAAAATTCGCACTTTTCCCCCAAAATCAAACAAGAAACCTAGGAAGCGCTCACCTATGTTTCAGATAAAATAAGCTTTCACTATAGTACTTAAAGCACTTTAAGTCACAAAATCAATACCTTATGCCGTACCAAAAATAGTTTATCGCCTTGAAATATAGTCAGAATATGCTGAAAAATAATGCGTAAGGAAGGAAAGCTGACTAACTGAGCAACGCCACCGATCATATGATTCATCAAGACGATAGCTCACCCCTTGATATTGCCACTCCAAGGGTAACATTAACGCGCTACGGTTTAGCTTCATATAAGTTTGCGCATTCGCCCCCGAAAAGGTATCTACCAAAATCAGGCGATTTAATCAAGTGCGGGCTTTTTCCAACAGATCTCGGCTTTGGGTCGTGGCGGTAATGCTCTGTAACCCTTTATCGCTCAATTGCACTTGCAGCATAATCTCTGCTGTTTCATCGTCAAAATACACAGGTACGGGCAACAAGTGCTTGGCCCTGTCTTCTAACCGATGACGCTGCTCGACCGCGCTCCCTTGGCGCAATGTTTGCCAATGTGCTTGTTCGGCGCTGCGGCCAATTAACAAGGGATGCGATAACACGCTGGCACATTCGCTTTCTTGCCAACTGCATTGGCTAAAGTAGTAGCGGGCTTTGTCTAAGTCGCGCTCGGTATTGAGGTAATACACGCCAAGGTTATATTGAATATCGCTATCATAGGGATAGAGCTTAGCGGATAACTGCCAATAACACATTCACGTTGTTGTATAAGTGATTGTATTGTTTTATTAGCCTGAATAAGTTCAGCCTGAAATGACTTCACCTTTGCTTTGTATGTGCGCGTTAACTTGGCCAAATAGAAAGACAAAACCAAGATGATAGTGAGAGAAAGAACCCAAGAAAATGATGACAACAGTGCTTCTCCAATAGACACATGTAGCGATGGGATAGTAGCCATTCCCATTGTGAGGACTTCTTTATTTATGGTAATCAACTTTAGTAGATCAATATCACATTTTGATATGAACGAATCGCTCAACTACACCACTTAAGCATTTCAACATGATGAGCAAAGATAAACTAGCCCCCGAGATAGAATATTGAACATCATCAACTAAAATGATAAATCACTCACTAATATATTTAAATTCAAACCCTTTAAGTTTTTCGCATTGTTCTTTAACTGCATTGTTCACAATAATATACCCATGTTTTTCTTTTAACGAAAAAATTGAAGCACTTCCGACCTTATTCATATCAATAATGAGATTTTTTATTGTCATCCACAGTCGATTACCATAATTTTTGTAGGAAATGTGGGATCTGGCTAAATCGACACATTCATAACAGGTTAGAACCTGTAAGGCATAAAAATGACTATTTACCCTGCCCTCGCTATCCATAATAACCGCAGGGATTAAATTAATTTCCTTACCCAATTTATCTTTAAATAAATCAAAAAATCGCTGACTAACGAGAGGTAAGCCTAAGGTAGGTAAAATATCATATTGGTTAACGATATCATCCAGACAGTCTACATCATAATACATGTTATCTATTTTGCTTGAAGTCGATTTTAATGCATCAACATAAGAAATAGCATTTTTATCCGAGTAACAGAAATAAATATCTTTATAATAAAACTCCTGCATTTTAAAAAACATATATTCCTCTTTATATCTTTGACTATTTATGAGTAACCCTAGTAAATAGAATGTTACTAATTTAAATAAAATCAATATATTATATAATTATGTTAGCCATTAAAATAGCTATACGCGCTTTTCTGAACATTAACTAAGCATATTAAAGTTTAGTAAGGGTACAAAAAAGCCAGTCATATGACTGGCTTAGTTTTAATCTTAGCAATACATGACAGTGAATTAACTACTTTACAACAGTTAAGTGACTGCGACGCTTAGGAGGCTGATCTGTCGGATCCTTTGGTTTATCCGTTACATCAACAACAGATAAAACCGATTCGGCTTCATCCTCCATCAGATATGCATCTTCAACATCGAAAACAGTACCAGCACCATTTTCTCGGGCATAAATAGCAATAATTGACGCCATTGGCAGCAACACCTGTTGAGGTACGCCACCAAAACGCGCATTGAACTCCACAAACTCATTGCTAATTTGCAAATTGCCCACAGCGCCAGCAGCAATGTTTAACACTATCTGGCCATCCTTCACATACTGCTGTGGTACTTGGGTGCCTTTAACAAAGGCATCAACCACAACGTGAGGCGTTAATTGGTTATCCATCAACCAATCATAGTAAGCCCTAAGTAAATAAGGACGATTTGGAGTCAAAGATTTCATTACATGCCCATACGCATTTCGCGTTCAGCTTCAGTCAAAGAAGCTTTAAACGACTCACGTTCAAAAATACGTGTCATATAGGCTTTGATGTCTTTCGCTACGCGGCTGTCTAACTCGATGCCTAATACTGGCAAACGCCATAATAGTGGGCCGAGATAGCAATCCGCTAAGCCAAATTCTTCACTCATGAAATAGGGCACTTCGCCAAACACAGGAGCAATAGCAACCAAACTTTCAGTCAACTCTTTACGAGCGGCTTCAGCACGATCACCTTTGCGAATGCGATCAACCAGCGCATACCAGTCAGTGTCTATGCGATGCATCATCAAGCGGCTTTGGCCGCGTGATACCGGATAGACTGGCATCAAAGGGGGATGAGGGAAACGCTCATCCAAATATTCCATGATAATGCGTGATTCGTATAAAACGAGTTCACGGTCTACCAAAGTGGGCACTGAATTATAAGGATTGACTTCAAGCAAATCCTCAGGCATTTCATTAGGGTCGACCTGTAAAACATCAACAGTAACCCCTTTCTCAGCTAACACGATACGTACTTGATGGCTATACAGATCATCAGCACCTGAAAACAGTGTCATGATAGAGCGTTTGTTGGCAGCAACAGCCATTGATACCCTCCAGAATCGAAATAAAACAAAAGTAAACGAGGGGCAAAGCCCCCCGTTTACACTATGCGGATATTACATTTTACCCGTTATTAGTGCCTAGTGTACATCTTTCCAATACTCTTTCTTCAAGAGGTAGGCCACAATAAAGAATATAAATAGGAATCCGAGTACCCACCATCCCATCGCTTCACGCTCTAGTCTAACAGGTTCAGCCGAATAGACTAAGAAGCCCGTGATATCACGCACCGCTTGGTCATACTCTTCTGCGTTTAATTTACCGCCAGTCACCACAATACTGCCATCTTCTTGCTTAACAGGCGTGCCTTGCAGCTCTTCGAGCACATGTGGCATACCGACAGATGGAAATACAGTGTTATTCACACCAAATGGGCGACTAGGATCTTTATAAAAACCCTTTAAGTATGAATACACCCAATCTTCACCACGAACACGAGCAACTAAGGTTAAATCAGGTGGAGTAGCACCAAACCATTTAGCCGCATCTTTAGCAGGAATAGCGCTTTGCATCAGCTCACCAATTTTAGCATCGGTAAACATATACTTGTTACGCATATCATCAGCAGAGATACCAATATCATTCGCTACACGCTCATAACGCTGATATTGAGTGCTATGGCAACCTGAACAGTAGTGTTGGAAAAGATCCACACCACGCTCTAGGGAAGCTTTATCATGTAAATCAACTTTTGCGTCTTCTAAATGTACATTATGTCCGCTCGCGGCCATCGCCAGCGTCGGCAACAAGGTAACTAATGCAATCAATAATTTTTTCATTAGTGTGTCAACCTCGCTGGAACAGGTTTAGTTTTTTCGTTCTTGCTGTATAACCACAGCGCCAAGAAGAAACCAAAATAAGTAACAGTAAATATTTGCGCAACAATCGTTAGGATTGGTGTAGCAGGAACAACACCTAAGTAACCTAACACAATGAAAGAAATTGCAAATTGTGCAATGTTCAACTTGTGCAGCGTACTACGGTAGCGCACTGACTTAACCTTACAACGATCTAGCCAAGGCAATACGAACAACACAGCAATCGATAGCCCCATCATCACTACACCACCCAGTTTGTCGGGTACTGCACGTAAAATGGCGTAGAAAGGAGTGAAGTACCACACTGGCGCAATGTGCTCAGGTGTCTTCATTGAGTTTGCCGCTTCAAAGTTTGGCTTTTCAAGGAAGTAACCACCACCTTCAGGCATAAAGAACAACACATAACAGAACACAATCAGGAAGCCCGCAACACCCATAATGTCTTTAACTGTGTAGTATGGGTGGAATGGAATGCCATCGACTGGCCAACCGTTCTCGTCTTTGTTCTTCTTGATTTCAATACCGTCAGGGTTGTTTGACCCTACTTCGTGCAGTGCAATTAAGTGTAGGAA
Source organism: Shewanella sp. JNE2 (assembly GCF_023159115.1). Classification (NCBI taxonomy): domain Bacteria; kingdom Pseudomonadati; phylum Pseudomonadota; class Gammaproteobacteria; order Alteromonadales; family Shewanellaceae; genus Shewanella; species Shewanella sp. JNE2. The sequence goes on from NZ_CP096169.1 coordinate 3,902,300, forward strand.
CACTAATACGACTAACACTAATGGCAGCGCGATAACGTGCAGCGCAAAGAAACGGTTCAGTGTCGCGCCAGAGATCACGTAGTCACCACGGATCCACAGGGTTAAGTCATCGCCAATAACAGGGATTGCACCGAACAGAGAGATAATTACCTGCGCGCCCCAATATGACATTTGACCCCATGGTAGCAAATAACCCATAAAGGCTTCGGCCATCAACACGAGGAAAATTAACATACCGAACAGCCACAGTAGTTCTCTAGGCTTCTGATATGAACCGTAAATTAAACCACGGAACATATGTAGATAGATCACAACGAAGAAGGCTGATGCACCCGTTGAATGCATATAACGCAGCAACCAACCGTACTCAACATCACGCATGATGTATTCAACAGAAGCAAATGCGCCTTCTGCTGTGGGTACGTAATTCATGGTTAGCCAGATACCTGTCAGTAATTGGTTAACCAATACCAACATTGCTAACGAACCGAAAAAATACCAAAAGTTGAAGTTTGTTGGTGTAGCATACTGACCCACATGACGGTTATAAGTCGCCGTCATTGGAATACGTGCATCAATCCAATTAATTAGATTCTTAACCATTACGCCACTCCTTTATCTACACCGATAATCACGGTGCCATCATCAACGTATTGATGTGGAGGGACAACTAGGTTCAATGGAGCTGGTACGCCTTGGAAAACGCGACCAGCCATATCGAACTTAGAGCCATGACATGGACAGAAGAAACCAGAAGTCACACCTTCAACTTGCTCACCAAATGAATCAGGTAAGTAAGTAGGTGAACATCCTAAGTGTGTACAAATACCGACAGCAATAAAGAACTCTGGCTTAATTGAACGCAGAGGATTCGTTGCATAATCAGGCTGCTGCATTTCTACAGAAGCAGGGTCTCTTAACTTATTATCGTGTTTTGGTAGGGCGTTGATCACATCGTCAGTACGACGGACAACCCATACAGGTTTTCCACGCCATTCAACACGGATCAGCTGACCTGGCTCTACTTTACTGATATTTACTTCGACCGGTGCACCTGCAGCTTTCGCTTTGGCACTCGGATTCCATGACTTGATGAAAGGAACCGCTACAGCGACGGCACCAGCACCACCTACTACGGCGGTTGCGGCTGTCAGGAATCTGCGACGTCCGGTATCGACTGGCGCATTGCTCATCCACTTATCTCCCAGAGGGTGTTGGAATTTTTGTTTTTCAAAGACTTTCCGCCCGGGTCATCACCATGGGCAAAAATCGAAGTTTGAAGCGGGGCTCATTATAGCTAAAAATTAGAAGCAGATCATAGTGAAAAGACGCAAGTAAGTTAGGGAGATTGCGTGTTTTTTAAAAAAAGTTCAAAAAAAGCACAACTATTAACCTATTTCTATCCACATGAATGGTATTTGGAACATGAAAGGATTGAGATCGGCATAAAGCATACTTTACTAATATGCATTAATTCCCCGATTTTAACTCTATCAACTTGAGATAAAAAATAGGCCCTGCAAAACAGGGCCTATTAAAATGAGCTTTATATCGTATTACTTCTTAGGTGATGTACTCTTCATATATTTGAAGAACTCACTATCAGGCTCTAAGACCATGATATCTGAATTACCAGAGAAACTTGCACGATAAGCCTCTAAACTACGCATAAAACCAAAAAATTCAGGATCTTTGTTGTAAGCATCAGCATAAATCTTTGCGGCTAATGCATCCCCTTCACCACGAATAGTGAGTGCTTTACGTTCAGCTTCAGCAATCTTAACGGTGACATTAGCGTCAATAGTCGCACGGATAATTTCAGATTGCTCTTTACCCTGTGCTCTATGCTCTTTTGCCACAGCCTGACGTTCGGCACGCATACGTTGATAGATACTGTTACTGACGTTCGCAGGTAAATTGATTTGCTTTACACGTACGTCAACAACCTGAATACCTAAGTCTTTTGCACTTTCAGATGCATTTGCGAGCGCATCGTTCTGCAATTCATCGCGCTTGCCTGAAACAATTTCTCTGATAGTGCGGCGACCAAACTCAGTACGTAAATCGTTGTTTATCTTACGTTGTAATAGCGATTCTGCATTCGCTTTAATACCACCATTTGTGGACAGGTAGTATTTTTCGAAATCATAAATGCGCCATTTAACGTAGGAATCCACCATCAGATCTTTCTTCTCTGAGGTAACGAAACGATCCGCTGCACCGTCCAATGTCTGAATACGAGCATCAAGTAACTTAACTTTATCAATCACTGGCACTTTAAAGTGTAATCCAGGACCGAAAACGCGAGTCATAGGTTTGCCATCAACGTTATCTTTCACGATTTCGCCGAAACGTGCGACGATAGCTCGCTCACCTTCACTCACAACCATCACAGAAGATAGGACAACACCTAAAACGATGGCGATAAGAATAATACCTAATCTACCCATGAATTAATCCCTCCCTTGGCGAGTACGATCATCGCGGGACGGACGTCCACTCAAAGGCTCACTACTAATGCGAGTCGTTGATACAGATGAAGAATTGACATTCTGCTGAGGTTTAGGCTCAAGTTCAGGTGTCGCAGGCTTCTCTTTCATTAACTTATCTAACGGCAAGTACATCAAGTTACCATTGTTCTTAGCATCAATAAGTACTTTGTTTGTATCTGTCATCACTTGTTGCATTGTATCAAGATACAAACGCTTACGGGTTACCTCTGGCGATGCTTGATACTCAGGTAACAACAACTCGAAACGAGCCACTTTACCGCGAGCCTCTAAGATTTCACGTTCTTTATAAGCATTAGCTTGTTGTGCCATGCGCTCAACTTCACCACGCGCTTTAGGTTCAATCTCACGGGCATAAGCTTCAGCTTCACGAATAAAACGCTGTTCATCTTCCTGGGCAGAAATCGCATCATCGAAAGCATCTTTCACTTCTTCAGGTGGACGTGCCGGTAAGAAGTTAACATCCACAACCGAGAGACCCAATTTGTATGGTTCAAGGATACGTTCTAATTCTTTCCACGTATCGCGGCGAATAGCATCACGACCCGTCGTTAAAATATCATCCATCTTATTGTGACCAATCACATAACGCAGGGCGCTATCTGTTGCTTCACGTAAGCTGGCGTTCGCATCGACAGCACTGAACAGGTATGAATAAGCATCTAAAATTCGATACTGTACATCGAGTTCTACCTTCACGACGTTTTCATCGGACGTCAGCATACTACCAGACGCAGGAATAGAGCGAACCGATTGAATGTCGACGGGATAAATTTCATCAATAAAAGTCGCTTTCCAGTGAAGTCCTGGCCCAATCTCACCAATGTGTTTACCAAAGCGCAATGCCACACCACGCTCGGCCTCTTTAATTGTATAAAAACCCGAGAGTCCCCAAACAGCTAAAGCAATGGCAAGTATGATGATTAAGCTTAGCGAACTAAAAGATTGGCCTGAACCAGTCCCTTTGCCGCCAAAGCGCTTTGAAAGATTACGAAAAACCTCATCAAGGTCCGGTGGTCCTTTGTCGTTACCACCTTTATTTCCCCAAGGATCATTACCCTTGTTACCGGGCTCATTCCAAGCCATTTAGCACTCCATAAGTGGATGAAATAAATTAGATTATTAACAAACAGCCTTTTCTATCGACGCATCGAAGATAAAGGTTTCTAACTCACCCTGACTCTGTTTAGCTAACCGGCGCCAATCGGCGTCCGATAAACGAACAGACAAAATACAGTTCCCCAGATCGTCGTACTCTTTCTGCTGTATCGCATCCAGTCGATAAAACTGGCCAAGATAATGTCCAGCAGTTGCCGGAATTCTAAGTGTAAGCTCCCTAATCACCTCACCGATAAGCTCGGTAATCGCTTTCAACAGCAAATCAAATCCCAAACGCTTCTGTGCTGAAACCCAAACTCGAATGGGTTTGCCTTGATCATCATACTCAATTCGAGGCGTAACATCTTCGAGTAAATCGATTTTGTTACACACAATTAATTGCATAACTTCATCGGCTTCGATGTCTTTCAGGACAGATTGCACTTGTTCAAAATTATCCGCCATATTTTCATCTGCACAATCAACGATATGCAGCAATAGTTCGGCCTGACGTGTCTCTTGCAATGTCGCCTTAAAAGCGGCAACGAGATCATGTGGCAAATGGCGAATAAATCCAACGGTGTCAGCTAAAATAACGGCACCATCGGGTAAATCTAACTTTCTAAGCGTTGGATCGAGCGTAGCAAATAGCTGATCTGCGGCATAAACATCGGATGAAGTTAGCGCATTAAATAACGTAGATTTACCCGCATTTGTATAGCCGACTAATGACACAGTTGGCATTTCACTGCGTTTACGTGCTCGTCGGCTCTGCTCACGCTGTTTATCAACCCGCTCTAAGCGTTTATTGATATTTTTAATGCGGCCCCTGAGAAGGCGTCTATCGGTTTCGAGTTGAGTTTCCCCAGGACCACGTAAACCAATGCCGCCTTTTTGACGCTCAAGGTGAGTCCAACCTCGCACCAGACGAGTTGACATGTGGCGCAATTGCGCTAGCTCCACCTGCAACTTACCTTCGTGGGTTCGTGCACGCTGGGCAAAAATATCAAGAATAAGCGTAGTGCGATCGAGTACACGACACTGACATACTTGCTCAAGATTACGCTCTTGAGCTGGACTCAACGCGTGATTGAAAATAACCACATTCGCCTCAGTGGCAGCCACAAGTGCGGCTAACTCTTCGGCTTTTCCAGATCCCACAAAAAACTTACGATCTGGAGAGCGTCGACTTCCAGTAATGACCCCGACAGAGCGTGCTCCAGCTGATTCAACTAATAGCTGCAGTTCGACTAAGTCTTCTCGGCGTTCCTCATCGGAAAAGTCGATATGGACAAGAACCGCTGTTTCTCCCGCCTCATAACGATCAAACAAGAAGCAAACTCCTCATATAACGCTTATTCGCCACTAGGTACATCGTCTTGCGGACCATATCCACCCTGGGCATTTTGGTGACCAGTGACATTGAATGGGCGAGCAGGAACAACCGTAGAAATAGCGTGCTTGTATACCATTTGGCTCACTGTGTTTTTCAACAGAATGACAAATTGATCAAACGACTCTACCTGTCCTTGGAGTTTAATGCCGTTTACTAAGTAAATTGATACAGGAACGCGCTCGCGGCGTAGTGCGTTCAAAAATGGGTCTTGTAAAGATTGCCCCTTAGCCATTTTATTATTTCCTTTTTAATTTATAAAAATAAATCTATATCAGTGAAGTTTTTTGTTTAGTTTTAGTATTATACAGCAAGGGCTAATAAGCTAGCGGCAATGACGCATAAGTGTAACTAAATTCCCCTCAGCACCACTTTCAAGCCAATTTAACTCTGGCCAACTACGTAACCATGTTAATTGACGCTTCGCTAATTGCCTAGTAGCTGCAACTGCTTTTTCGACCATAGTATCATAGTCGAATTCTCCATCGAGATGTTGCCAACATTGCCGATATCCAACACAACGCATTGATGGCAAATCTAAATGTAAGTCTCCCCTTGCCTTAAGTTGAGTCACTTCGCCAATAAAACCTTGCTGTAACATTATGCGAAAACGCTGCGCAATTAAGTCATGTAATACTTTACGCTCTCGCGGTGCAATGGCAAATTGCACCACATCGTAAGGTAAAGGTGCAGACTTAGTCTGTGTAAGCTCAGTTAAACTCTTACCGCTTATTCTATAGACTTCCAGCGCTCTTGAAAGCCTTTGTGGATCATTAGGATGAATTCTTTCCGCCGACACGGGATCAATATCCCGTAATTGGTCATGCAAGGTTTCCCATCCTTTCACATCAGCCTCCGCCTGAATGTCGGCACGAATGGCGTCATCGGCACTCGGAAGCGGTGATAACCCTTCTAATAGAGCCTTAAAATACATCATGGTTCCACCAACGAGTAATGGTGTTTTCCCCATGCGAATAATTTGCGCAATTTCAGCTAAAGCATCTGCTCTAAAATCGGCGGCAGAATAGCTCTCGCTAGGATCGCGAATATCAATCAATCTATGTGGCCCGCGCGCTAACTCCTCCATAGAAGGTTTTGCACTACCAATATCCATACCGCGATAAATGAGTGCAGAATCAACTGAGATAATCTCGCAGTTATGGTTTTCGGCTAATTCTAGTGCTAAAGCCGTTTTTCCAGAGGCAGTAGGCCCCATAAGAAATAACACTTTAGGCAGCAATTCTGTATTCACTTATTACTCTTCTAGCCATGATTGCCAAGGTAAGGATATCGCTTGATTGGCAATATGCTGTCTTGTTTCATCCGTTAGCAAGGAAAAAGCCGCCCAGATTTCTGGTGCCGACATAAATCCACTTAAACTTTGTTTTGCCAACCACTTAGCCAATGCATTGGGCGATGGCGTTTCAAAACGCAGCGATTGTAACCACTCTGGTATCAGCTTCGCTAATTGGCTTTCCCTCAGATATGGGGGCACTTTTTTAATTATCAACTGCTGGTAACGAATTGTAAGTTCTAAGCCTATTTGACGTATTAATTGCTCATTTTCATCGAGCAATGATTGCCAGTCTGGATCGGCTACAACTGATACCGGCATCAACAATGGTTGACCAATGAGACCCGTTGCCAGCTTAGCTTCTATTTCTTGGGCGCGAGTTGCCAATGCGACTGATTTTATGGGTAAAAGACGAAGATGATTTGCTTCGACGACGACCCAATATTGGCCATCTAAAATAGGTGGCATAGGGGCTACTGGCTGATAATCTTTATCTTTTACGTTATAAGATGGTGTTTGCAATAAAGCACCATAACTCACTATTGCCGACTTTGAAGGTAATTCAGCGCGCTGCCGAGCTTCACCACCTGAAAAACTGCGGTAATGGCTATCTCTTGGCTGTGCCATACTGCCAAAAGCATTTTTCTGGATGCCAAAACCTGAACGAACTGATGTCACGGCTTGCGCTTGGGAAGACTCAGTGAATCGCTCCTGAGAAGCCGTAACAGGGCTTGCGTCTCGAATACGTTCAATCTTGTCAGTTTGATCACTGATACTTGCAAGTTCAAATAATCCTGAGGGTTCAATCGCCTTAGTGCACTGTGTATCCATACATGCAGCTTCAGGTTCGGTTAAATTACCATTGTCCGTAAGGCAGAGTTCCCCCGCCTCTTCGAGGGCCGATTGTAATGCTTGTAAAATATAATCATGGACATAACGACTCTGATGGAATCGAACTTCATGCTTAGCGGGATGCACATTCACATCCACCTGATGGGGATCAATTTCTAACATCAACACATAACCGGGTTGTTCAATTTCGGCTTTGTGTGCAAAAGCTTGGCGCACTGCATGATTCACTAAACGGTCGCGAATTAAACGACCATTTACATAAAAATAGTGAGTGTCCGTTAACACGGTCGACCAAGGCGATTGCAAATAACCGCTTAGTCGTAAATCATCGTGTTGGCACTCAATTTTTAAAGCGTGTTCCGCAAACTGTCGCCCTGACACCTGCGTTAAACGCTGTAAGTATTGGGATTCATTTACCGCTGGGCGGTAATTACGCACAAGTTTACCATTATGCGTCAGCGTAAAATGGATATCGCCACGCACTAGAGCAATACGCTTTAACCACTCGTCAATGTGAGTAAATTCGGTTTTATCACTCTTTAAAAAGCGCCGTCTTGCTGGGGTATTAAAAAATAAATCAACGGCTTCAATTGTGGAGCCTACGGGATGTGCTGCGGGCATAATTTTAACTGCCATATCAACACCTTCCGCATAGGCTTGCCATGCTTCGGTTTGTTCAGCAGTGCGAGAGGTTAAAGTCAAACGTGAAACCGAGCTTATACTCGCGAGCGCTTCGCCGCGAAATCCAAAACTGAGTATGGCCTCAAGATCATCTAATGAATGTAACTTTGACGTCGCATGGCGTGATAAGGCTAAGGTCAGTTCTTCCTTAGGAATTCCGGAGCCATTATCCCGAATTTTAATCAGCTTACTGCCGCCTTTATCGATTTCAATATCAATTCGAGTCGCACCCGCATCAAGGCTATTTTCAACCAACTCTTTAACCACTGAGGCGGGCCTTTCAACCACTTCGCCCGCAGCGATTTGGTTGGCTAATTGCGGCGGTAAGATCTGAATACCCATAGATTTTTCCATTCTAACTCTCAGGAATAACGAGCGTTTGCCCTAGTTGCACTACATCGGTTTTCATCCCATTCGCACGTTTAATACTCGACATTGGGACTTGATAACGCTGCGCAATGGCTGAAAGCGATTCACCGCGGCTGACTTTATGTTTGACCGTACCAGAAGATCTAACACTTGGCCTTGAACTTATTCCTGTAGATGCTGATTTAGAACTAGATATAGGACTCGGCCTTACCCCATTTTGTTTGGCTATCAGAGTATCTGCCGGCGGATTGCTATGGAAATATCGGCTAACCCCTTTATAAATAGCTGTTGCAATACTTTCTTGGTGTTGGTGACTGGATAAGAGTCGCTCTTCCTTAGGATTAGAAATAAAGCCAGTCTCAACCAAAATTGAGGGGATATCCGGTGACTTTAGCACTGCAAAACTGGCTGATTCGGGCCGACTTTTATGCAACGTCGTCACAGCGCCTAAATCCTTGAGAATATCCCCCGCAACCGCATGACCAATAGCCATAGAACTGTTCATCGACATATCGAGTAATGTCATAGCAAGATATTGTTCATTATCGGTATTTTGGATAATTTCCCCCGCACCGCCAAGTAGTTCAGAATGCTTTTCTTTTTGCTCCAACCAGCGACCAATTTCACTGTTTGCACGACGCATAGACAATACCCACACAGACGCACCGCGAGGATTGGGCGAAGTAAACGCATCCGCATGGATAGAAATCAGCAAATCAGCTTTACTGTTGCGGGCAAGTTCAGAGCGCTTATTTAAATTAACAAAGTAGTCGCCACTGCGGATCATAACGGCACGCATTCCAGGGGTGTCGTTAATTTTACTCGCAAGGCGCCGAGAAATTTCGAATACCACTTTTTTCTCATAAAGGCCCGATGGACCAATTGAGCCGGGGTCGTCACCACCATGCCCAGCATCGATAGCAATTACAATATCGCGGGAGGATTGCATACTTTGAGTAACGGACTTTTTAACTGGGGTTGAGCTGGCGACAGGTGGTGCCAGTGTGACCGTTTTATCTTCAAGGTCAACAACAAGACGATTACCATAGGGAGCCGTAACGGGAAGTGAAAACAAATTAGCATTAAGAGGCTTTACAAGGTCAATCACCAAACGCAAATCACCCTTCGTTGGAGATTGACTAATGCGCACCCCTTTAACGAGCTTGCTGTTATTGTCGATATTTTTAAGGGTGAGTTTAGTTGAAGTCTTTTTAAGATCGACCACTAAACGGTTAGGTCCTTCTATTGAAAAATAGGTATAGTTAGGCGCATCACTGAGATCAAACACTACACGGGTCGATTCAGGGGCAGCCCAAATACGCACACCTTCTAATCGATTTGCCCCATGGGCAGATACAGTAAAAAAAGTGCATAAAAAAAGAGTAATAAGATGAAAATAATGATTAATTTTAGTCATTGTTGTTTTTATTTTATCGCAGCTAATAACTTTTCACCTGATTTAGACAGGGCTTGAATATGGATTTCACGGCCCGAATTTACATAACTCAAATGCAAATGGATATCGGCATCTGGCAATAAACCTTCCCCTTTATCGGGCCATTCCACTATGCAAAGACTCTTATCTGAAAAGTAATCGCGGATCCCCATAAATTCGAGTTCTTCAGGATCGTTGAGGCGATACAAATCAAAATGATAAATTTCGACACCGTTAAGTTCATAAGGTTCAACGAGTGTGTATGTAGGACTTTTTACCGCCCCTTGATGACCAAGCCCTTGAATTAACCCTCGACTCAGTGTCGTTTTTCCTGCGCCTAAATCACCCGTTAAATAAAGAGTTAACGGCGCTTTAATATAGCGAGCCAGTTGCTGCCCTACCGCAATAGTGTCGTCTTCATTATTTAAGAAAAAGGTTAACTCTGTCATTTCCGCTTATATCACTGCTGTTAGTAATGGAGGAAGCAACTCAAGCACAAAAATCAACCATCTTCAGCACTTGAGTCTCACATATCGCCTAGAGTAAATCACTATTCACTAATTGGCGAATAAAAGGCATTAAATCACTTGCTAACATACCGCGCTCACCCTGTGTAGCCGCAAGATCGGCAGCACAACCATGGACAACTACGGCGACAATTGTTGCCTGCATATTATCCATACCTTGTGCCATGAGCGCGCCTATAATACCAGATAACACATCCCCACACCCACCACTTGCAAGGCCGGGATTACCCACAGGTGCAACGACCATGGTTTTACCATCATAAATCACAGTTCCTGCGCCTTTTAATAACACAACTCCACCATATTTTTGCTGCATTGCAAGCACCGCAGCAAATCTATCCTGCTCAATTTCAGCGACAGAGCAACCAAGTAAACGAGCAGCTTCACCGGGATGCGGTGTCAGTACCCAGTTATTTTGACGACGAGGTTCATGGCTAAGAAGATTTAACGCATCGGCATCTAGTACACAGGGTTTATCACTCAACCCTGCAGCCTTAAACAAATTATAACCCCAGTCATGCTTACCCAAGCCTGGCCCAAGTACTATGACCTGCGCCCAACCGAGGCGAAGATAGACTTCCATATCAACCAGATCGCAGCCCCAAAACATCAATTCAGGGCGAGAAACATTCACAGTGAGTTGATGTTCAGGACGGCTAATTACAGTTACAAGTCCTGCTCCTGCACGCAAACAAGCCTCGCTCGCAAGACGGATCGCACCTGCCATACCAAAGTCACCGCCAATAACAGTGACCTTGCCTGACTGACCTTTATGACTATCTCGTGCCCGAGCCGCAAAGTAATCCTTCAGGATTTCACGCCCAACACGTTGCGCGCTGGATTGGGTAAAAAATGGGGTTAAACCTAATTCGGCAAACTCGATAAGTCCACTATGATGCCGAGCTTTACTGGTAAGTAAACCTTGCTTGATCCCCCCAAAACAGAGGGTAACATCTGCCATTACAGCAACATTAGCCACAGCACCCGTATCCGGATTAATTCCTGAAGGCAAATCGAGGCTAAGCACCCAAGCTGTACTTTGATTAATAGCATTGATTAATTTAGCGGTGTCATCACGCACTTCACCTTTCACACCCGTACCTAATAAGCCATCAACGATAATTTCAGCCTCTGAAATCACATTAATATCGATTTCTTGAGTTAAACCACCTTGGTTAACGTAGGCTGTGAGTGCACGCTCATACTCCACACTACCTGTCGTTTTAGTCAGCATCACAGAAACAGTATTACCCGCTTCGAGTGCGAGGCGTGCACAGACTAAGGCATCAGCACCATTGTTACCACTGCCAACAAGCATAAGCAGAGGAGTTGATGCTGTACCATGCTCTGTTGCAATATGTTTTGCTAAATATTGAAACGCCGCATATCCCGCCCTCTCAACCAACTCATAAAGTGTCGCTGCACCCTGTGAAACAGCGAGTAATTCAGTTTCCCTAACTTGTTGCTGGGTATAAAGCGCTGTGGGTAGTCTAGATAAATCTTGTGCCATAGAGGATCTCCTGCGCTATTAAGAATGAATTTCAAGGTGAGACACTGTAAATTTGCCACCAAGCTCTTAAATGATGGCAACCTATCAATCTGATATCCCTGTTGAGAAAGTCGAAGTTAAAATCAACCAATAGTCCAAGAAAGTAGCAAAATTTGCTTTATAAAATCATGACGTAAATCAGTTGATACGCGAAAATGCGCTTAAAGTCTCGCAATCCACGAATTTGCAATGCATATAAAGACAACAAAGCCAGCACTATGCTGGCTTTGTTGAGAGAATGGCGTGCAGGCGATCTAGATATCATCCATCCGAATGGTGCTATGCACTAGACGTTGCTGTTGCGTTTTTTCTACGCGGATCAAATTGGCTAACGCATTACGTGCATCTTCCGCAGTGGTTGAGTTAACGGTTTTTTCTAACAAGCCTATCAGACGATTTTCTAAATCTAAGTGCAAATTGAGCACATCGTCTTCATTCATGTTTGCAGGCAACATAGTATCTTGGCAACGCTTAGTAAAATCTTCAAAAGTAAAGTCTTTATACCAAGTATCAAGAATACGATGTGGTGCTTCGTCCATATAGTCGCGCAGTTTCTCTGCCATGGTTTTTTGGTGCGACTCAAAATACTCTAGCATCATTTTCACTCGGGCCGAGTCGGCTTGATTGATAAGACGGCCATAGAGTTGCGCCATATCTAAGCGGCAATTTGCCACATACTCAAGTAGATCACGTAATTGTTGAATACGCATATAAAGCACTCCACTGTCAGGCCAACAACTTGGCGCTATTAACTTTGTCTGGAACCATTATGTAAGTAAACGCATTACGATTATTTGAACAAGGTCATAATTTACCTTTCCAAAATACATCTAATTTAGGAAAACTTGAAGAAACACAGCGCAGATCACGCATTAAACTCTGTGTTTTATTTTCCATAAAATGAAAAAACAAGTTAAAAAGAAAAGGTTTGCTCGCAGCCTCACCAACGCTTGCATCCATCACAGACTAAAACTGTTGCTAAAACCCGAACTTACTCGCTGTGACTGATAGAGTGCTAGCTTGAAGAACCGCAAAATTAGATACATCAACAAAATGTAGATTGATTATATTTATGAAAAGATTTGATAAAAAAATTGGAGCGACGTGATTTTGATCAAGAGCGGTTCGAACCGATGACCTATACCTTGGAAAAAAGAAGGTATCACCATATTAAGAGCGCAACTGAGCTAATGTTGGATTGACATTTAAAGATTGGAATTTGGAGCGACCTGATTTTGATCAAGAGCGGTTCGAACCGATGACCTATACCTTGGAAAAAAGAAGGTATCGCCATATTAAGAGCGCAACTGAGCTAATGTTGGATTGACATTTAGAGATTGGAATTTGGAGCGACGTGATTTTGATCAAGAGCGGTTCGAACCGATGACCTATACCTTGGGAAAAAGAAGGTATCGCCATATTAAGAGCGCAACTGAGCTAATGTTGGATTGACATTTAAAGATTGGAATTTGGAGCGACCTGATTTTGATCAAGAGCGGTTCGAACCGATGACCTATACCTTGGAAAAAAGAAGGTATCGCCATATTAAGAGCGCAACTGAGCTAATGTTGGATTGACATTTAGAGATTGGAATTTGGAGCGACGTGATTTTGATCAAGAGCGGTTCGAACCGATGACCTATACCTTGGGAAAAAGAAGGTATCGCCATATTAAGAGCGCAACTGAGCTAATGTTGGATTGACATTTAGAGATTGGAATTTGGAGCGACGTGATTTTGATCAAGAGCGGTTCGAACCGATGACCTATACCTTGGGAAAAAGAAGGTATCGCCATATTAAGAGCGCAACTGAGCTAATGTTGGATTGACATTTAAAGATTGGAATTTGGAGCGACCTGATTTTGATCAAGAGCGGTTTGAACCGATGACCTATACTTTGGAAAAAAGAAGGTATCGCCATATTAAGAGCGCAACTGAGCTAATGTTGGATTGACATTTAAAGATTGGAATTTGGAGCGACATATCGGGTTCGAACCGATGACCTATACCTTGGAAAAAAGAAGGTACCGCCATATTAAGAGCGCAACTGAGCTAATGTTGGATTGACATTTAAATATTGGAATTTGGAGCGACATATCGGGTTCGAACCGATGACCTATACCTTGGCAAGGTATCGCTCTACCAACTGAGCTAATGTCGCATAATTATCGCTGTCACATTTGCCTTCAACATTCACAAAGGTATCGCCTATCAACCTTTATCAACTGAGCTAATGTCGCATAATCTGTATTAATGATCTGGTGAATCACTAAGTTTTAATTTGGAGCGACATATCGGGTTCGAACCGATGACCTATACCTTGGCAAGGTATCGCTCTACCAACTGAGCTAATGTCGCATAATTATCGCTGTCACATTTGCCTTCAACATTCACAAAGGTATCGCCTATCAACCTTTATCAACTGAGCTAATGTCGCATAATCTGTATTAATGATTTGGTAAATCACTAAATTTTAATTTGGAGCGACATATCGGGTTCGAACCGATGACCTATACCTTGGCAAGGTATCGCTCTACCAACTGAGCTAATGTCGCCTTTTGCATCGCTGCTACATTTGCCTTCAACATTAACAAAGGTATCGCCTATCAACCTTTATCAACTGAGCTAATGTCGCGTTCAATCTAAATGACTAGAACATCCGTTCGCATCAAAAAGTCGAGGCCGCATTATATGAAAAATTCATGCGGCTGCAACCCCTTCTTTCAGATTTATCTGCTAATCGGTCAAATTTTAAATACTTTGCTGCGGTAATACTGTAATTCTGCAATCGACTCTTGGATATCTTGTAGTGCTTGATGGGTATTTTGCTTCTTAAAGCCCTCCATAATTTCTGGACTCCAGCGCTTGACCAGTTCTTTTACTGTGCTCACATCAAGATTGCGATAATGGAAATAATCCTCCAGTTCGCGCATATAGCGATTGAGGAAACGTCGGTCTTGACCAACGCTATTGCCACACATAGGTGAAGCGCCCTTAGGCACATATTGCTCTAAAAATGCAATGGTCTTTGCCACAGCTTGCGCTTCATTATCTTGGCTCGCTCGAACGCGATCAATCAGTCCAGACTCACCATGATGCTTTTGATTCCAATCATCCATTGCCGCAAGCACTTCATCTGGCTGATGGATAGCAATTACGGGGCCCTGACCAATAATATTGAGTTCTTGATCCGTCACTAAAGTGGCAATTTCAATAATTCTGTCGACATCAGGTTCTAGCCCCGTCATTTCAAGATCGATCCAAATGAGATTATTTACATTCGCCGTCATAAATCAGCCTTATCATGTCAGTTAGCCTAAATTCAGGCTTTTTTATTCAAGAGCGTGTATCATACTGCTTTTTTCCAACACAAAAAATAATCTAATTGACGAAGACGAATCAGTGAGTAAAAAGAAACCCCTAAGCCAAGGTCAATTACGCCGTATGCGCGCTAATCACGAGAAACGACTCAATCGTGACAGCGGTGAAAAAAATACGCCAGAGCTACAGGATAGTTCACTTGGTGCCGAACAGAGCGGCACTGTGATTTCCCGTTTTGGCCAACATGCCGACATCGAAACCGAAGACGGCCAAATAGTACGATGTAATATTCGCCGTACGATTAATAGCTTAGTCACTGGTGACAAGGTCGTCGTACGCTTAGCGATTGAGAGCCAAGCAAATAGTGGCATTGCTGGTATCGTTGAAGCCGTGCACCCAAGACGATCTTCACTTACGCGTCCCGATTTATACGATGGCGTAAAAATTATCGCTTCGAATATCGATCAAATCTTGATTGTATCTTCAGTGTTACCCAGTTTTACCACCCAAATTATCGACCGCTATTTAGTCGCCGCCGAAGATACCAATATTCCACCTATCATTATTTTAAATAAAATTGACCTATTAAATCCGCAAGAAGCACCGGTAATCGAAGCTGCACTTAAACGCTATCAGGACATTGGTTATCCTGTGTATAAAGTCAGTAGCAAGTTAGGTGAAGGTATCGATACCATCAAAGGTTTACTTAAAGACAAGGTCAGTGTATTTGCCGGACAATCTGGTGTAGGGAAATCTTCGATAATCAACGCGCTACTACCTGATGCAGACTTATTAGTGGGTGATGTGTCAGATAACTCAGGCCTAGGGCAACACACCACCACCACAGCTAAGTTGCTACATTTAGCCAGCGGTGGCGATTTAATTGACTCACCCGGTGTACGCGAATTTGCGCTTTGGCACTTACCCGCACAGAGAGTTGGTTGGTGTTTTATTGAATTCCGTGAGTTTCTCGGTGGCTGTAAGTTCCGTGATTGTAAACACGGTGATGATCCCGGTTGTGCATTAAAAACTGCGGTGGATGAAGGTAAAATTAGCGAAGATCGCTTCAACAATTACCATCGGATTATCGCCAGCCTTGATGAGCAACGCCATGCTCGGCATTTCCGTGCGACCACCGATGAATAACGACTGATTGATACATAACAACGGTCTCAGTAAAATTTGAGCAGTAAAGTAAGAAAAGGAATTAAAATTGGATAAAGTCAAAATTGCTCTGCAGTACATGCTGCCAAAACATTTATTATCACGTCTAGTGGGTAAACTGGCTGCGGCTGAAGCGGGCACGTTAACAACTGCGGCGATTAAATGGTTTATCAAACAATATAAAATCGACATGAGTGAAGCGGCACAAAGCGAGCCACAGGCCTATAAAAGTTTTAACGATTTTTTCACCCGCGCATTAAAGCCGGGGATTCGTCCGATAAATCAACATACGAATATTATGGTGCATCCGGTTGATGGTGCCGTTAGCCAACTTGGTCCAATAAAAGAAGGTCGAATCTTCCAAGCAAAAGGTCATCATTACTCATCTCTCACTTTACTTGGCGATCAAGCTCAAGATGCCAAACGTTTTGAAGGCGGGGATTTTGCGACAATCTACTTAGCACCGAAGGACTACCACCGAATTCACATGCCGATAAAAGGTACATTATCAAAAATGACCTACGTTCCCGGTGAGCTGTTTTCGGTTAATCCGCTAACAGCAAGACATGTACCCGGCCTTTTCGCCCGTAACGAACGTGTGGTCGCCATTTTTGAAACCGAACATGGCCCATTAGCCATGGTATTAGTCGGCGCCACTATCGTTGCCAGCATCGAAACCGTCTGGGCTGGCACAATCACGCCACCGACAGGTAAGCAAGTCTTTACTTGGGAATATCCCACGGTTGGCCCTGATGCCATCACCTTAGACAAGGGCGATGAAATGGGTCGCTTTAAGTTAGGCAGTACTGTCGTCATGTTATTTGCTAAAGACGCTATCGATACCTTCGCTGAAGGAGTGGAAGCCGAAGCAGTTACACGCATGGGTCAAGCCTTTGCTAATCTTAATAATCCGAAGTAAACGGACTAACCGTTCTTGGGGTCAATAACGAAACCTTCGGGATTAATTGAATTACACTTAGCTGTGCTGATGTTTGGTGGCACAGCTTTGTTTTCAAAATTAATTCCATTAAGTGCCCTTGATATCACCTTTTGGCGTTGTATCGTCGCCGCACTGATTTTGGCTTTATTGATTAAATTCAGCCGAAAACCACTCAGCTTAGAACACAAACACGATTACCTGATTGCTATTGCACTCGGTATTATTGTCAGCCTCCATTGGGTGACTTACTTTGCCGCCATGCAACTCTCCTCCGTCGCTATTGGCATGATTGCATTTTTCACTTATCCAGTAATGACTGTTATCGCTGAACCGCTATTGACTGGTAATAAAATCAAGTTAATCGATATGATAAGCGGGATCCTCGTTTTTATTGGTGTTATCTTACTGATACCTGAAGCAAATTTTAGTAATGATACAACCTTAGGTATCGCGATTGGTATTCTCTCTGCCATGTTATTTACCGCACGAAATCTGCTCCAGAAACGCTACTTTACTCAATATAGCGGCCCGCATGCGATGTTTTATCAAACCTTAGTGGCGGCGGTGTTTCTTATGCCTTGGCATGAAACGCCCCTGAATAACATCACATTGGATGTATGGGAATTAATCATTTTACTGGGCATCGTATTTACGGCTGCGCCACATGCATTATTTACTTCAGCCCTAAGGCAGTTAAGCGCAAAAACCGTTGGCCTCGTTTCGTGTTTACAGCCTTTTTATGGTGCAATGCTAGCACTGATGATTTTAGGTGAAACCTTAAATCTTAATACGCTTCTTGGGGGGACTATCATAGTCGCTACCGCCATCTTTGAAACCCATCAATCCCATCAATCACTAAGACGAAAAAAGAGGATCTGAAACATACCCATTTAGCCCTATTTTGGGCTAAGATGAGAGCGTCTTTTGTCCCTAAGTATATCTGCCTATATGCCACGTATTTTATTGTTCATTATTGTTTTTCTCTCATTTTCTATCCAAGCCAACTCTCCCCTACAGTTGGATAAACGTCTTGGACTCAATAATAAAAATCAGCAGCAAACCGCAGGTATTGATGAGCAAATTACAGAGTTAAAGAACAACATAGATAAGCTGGCAGCCAATGCAGCCAGTTTTCAACAAGCACAATTGGACTTTGAAGATAATAAAAAAGAAATTAACCAAAAGTTAAAAGAAGCCTCAAAACCCTTAAAACTCAAAAAAAACACCGATCTTAGCCAGCAAGCATCAATCGCTTATTCACACCTTTCAGAGCTCAAAGAAAGCGAGGCTGCATTAGGTAACCAAGTTAATGAATTGCTGCAACGCCACAATCTTTTACCCTCGGTGATCGCGACTGCCAGACAAAATGTGGTGCAGAATAAAAAAACGGAGTTGGCCCCCTTAGACACCCCTTCGGGCGAGTTACAACAAACCCAGCGACTCTTCTTTGAGCAAAGCCTTGCAACTAGTGAGGCTGAGCTGGCGAGTAGTCAAAAGCGCATAGAATTAACTCAACTAAAATTACAGTTAGTACGCCAACAATTAATCCAACAAGAGGCGCTCATTGAAACAATCAATAAGGCAATTAATAAGCAGCGCCAGCAGCAAACTGATGCAACGCTTGCCAAAAACCTAGTCGATACGGATAGCAAAGAGTTAGATCCTGTTACACGCAACATTGCTGATACCAATCAAATTTACGGTCAGAAATTACAAACATTAACCTTACAAATCAATAATGTAGTTGAGCAACAAGAACAAGCCGAGATCCAATATCAGTCTCAAGCTAAGCAGCTCGCCAATATTCAAGAGCAAATTACTTGGGTCAAAATGAACTCAGCTTTTGGGGAGCGTTTTTTGCAAATGCTGCAATCGCTACCTAAGCCTCCAAACCATGAAAAGCTACAAACCTTAATCGCCGATGCGCGCTTAGACAGATACCATTTAGAGCAGCAACAAGCCCTGAATGACCAAGAGTTAGAACAATCAGGACTCTATAATGACAGTCAAATTAAGCTGTTAACTTCCCAACAAGCGCTTATTGCACAGTTAATGCAAAGCTATGACCAATATTTAAGTGAACTTGGCAAACTTAAAGTTAATTATCAGCAACTTAGCCAGCAAAATCTTACCCTAAAAAATACGCTAAATGAGCACTTATTTTGGGTTCCCAATGCTGCCAGCATCAATAAACTATGGTTTACCGATGTGCAACGCAGCACGATTTGGTTAGCCCAAACAGCGCAATGGGGACAACTCACGAAAGCGTGGCAAGAGCAAAATGATTATTGGTCTTGGTGGATTATATTGCTAATACTTTGTTTAATGACCCAAGATCTGGTTACTCCTAAATTCAATCAGCTACTAACACATTACACCACCTATGTTGGCAATGTGACGCAAGATAAGTTTATTTATACCCTAAAAGCCCTGCTTTGCAGTGTTTGTTATGCCTTGATAAAGCCATTACCCGTTGTGATTGCGGGATTGATTTTTTATCAGTCCGAACGCAACTTCGTGCAGGCCATTGGCATGGGAATTTTAGTTATTGGATTAGTTTACCTACTGTATCGTCTGATTTTTGTACTGGCTCTTGATAAAGGCGTGCTTGTCGGTCACTTCAGACGTCCTTCAAAACTAATTCAAGCGGGTCAATTTAGATTAAAGCACTTTGTATTAGTGGCTAGCCCACTACTGGGTTTAATGGGTTTTACTGAAGTACTCGATGCATCCTTGGTTCGTAATAGCATAGGGCGCGGTGCATTTATTCTTTTTTGTATTATTTTATTCCTGTTATATAAAGATATTTTTGTGTTAAATCGCCAAAATATCGATTCTAAGATGGACGGTAAAAACAAAAAACTCCTTCAAAAAATGCTTTGGGCTTTGTTAATTGTTGTACCTCTGTTCAGTGCTGGACTTGCATTTAGAGGCTATTATTTCACCGCGTTTCAAATGTTGTTACAACTACAACTCTCCTTAGTATTAGGTTTGGGATTCTTACTCTTATATCAACTCATTAAACGCTGGATGCTGATTGAGCGCCGACGCATTGCGTTTGATCGCGCAAAAGCTAAACGTGCAGAACGATTAGCTCAAAGAGAAAAACACGAAACACACCATCTCTCAAGTGATGGCCAAGATACCTATGAAGAACCCGTTGTCGACTTGGAAACGATTTCGAGCCAATCATTAGGCCTTGTTCGCTCATTACTTTTACTGGCCTTTTTAGCCAGTTTAATTGGCTTGTGGGCTCAAACCCATACGGCATTATTCTCCTTCCTTGATGGCATAACATTGTGGACAACCAACACGAGTGTCAATGGGGTAGAGCAACAACTACCTATCACAATGAAATCCCTCATGTTTGGTTTAATTGTGGTTGGCTTTTCATTAATGGTCGCGACAAATCTACCCGGCTTGCTAGAACTGATGATCCTCCAACGGCTCGAGCTTTCACCCGGCACCGGTTTTGCTATTACCACAGTCAGCCGCTATTTAGTGGTCTTCTTAGGGTTATTGATCGGCTTTTCAAACCTAGGGATGGAATGGTCCAAACTGCAATGGTTAATCGCAGCGCTCTCACTTGGTTTAGGTTTTGGTTTACAAGAGATTTTTGCCAATTTTATTTCAGGTTTGATTATTTTATTTGAAAAACCCGTACGGATTGGCGATACCGTCACTATCCGGGAGCTAACGGGCACCGTCAGTAAAATCCAAATCCGCGCGACCACGATTATCGATTGGGATAGAAAAGAAATTATCATTCCAAACAAAGCATTTATTACTGAGCAATTAATCAATTGGTCATTATCAGATCCGATTACTCGGGTTATTGTCTATGTGTCGGTGGCACGGGATTCTGATCCCGCAAAAGTCGAAGCAACCCTCTATCAAGCAGTGCAGGAGTGTGAAGATGCACTCCCAACGCCAGAGCCTGAGGTCTGGTTCGCAGGCTTTGGTAAACATACACAAGACTACGAGGTACGCGCCTATGCTAAAGAAATGTCGTCTCGCTGGCCTCTACGCCATGATTTGCATAAACGAATTACCAGAAAGCTGAAAGAAAACAATTTAGAACTCGCCTACCCTCAGATGGAAATCCATATCAAAAATGGTCAAAATCGGGATCAGGTCGGTATCATTAGAAGCTAACAGGATAGTAGAAAATGCTTATTTTTGCTCACCGCGGTGCTAGCGGTTATCAGGTCGAAAACACCTTAGCCGCAATGGCAAAAGCACTAGAACTAGGTGCAAAAGCAATTGAATTAGATGTACATAATGTTGAAGGCGAGTTAGTGGTCTTTCACGATAGACGCCTAGATAACAAAAGCTCGGGTACGGGTGTTATCCATACTGTGACTAAAGATTATTTGGCTGGGATAAACGTAAAGGGCGAACCCATACCAACATTGTGGCAAATACTGGAACTGATTGCCGGACGCTGCACTGTCAATATCGAATTAAAAGGGATAAATACCGTTCAGCCCTTAGTCGACTTATACCCAAAAGTGTTGAGTGAACTAGGATTTACTGAAGATCAGCTATTAATATCCTCCTTTAATCATCCCTATCTAAGTGACATTAAGCGCGCATTACCTCAGGCTCTAGTTGCCCCACTACTCGCCAGCATTCCACTGGATGGGGCTACAGTAGTGAGCCAACTTCGTGCTTACTCTTTACATTTAGATGTCAGTTTTATCAGCCAAGCACTCGTGGACGATGCTCACCAAAGGGGCGCAAAAGTGTACGTGTATACTGTAGACCATAGCGATGATATTCATGCTCTAAAGCAAATGGGAGTTGATGGTATTTTCAGTAATTATCCCGATCGCGCTATGGAGGCCCTAACTCAAACACCCTCGCTCAATTACCAAGGCTACTTTGAGTAAGCTTCAGTGACAAGATCAAGCTTGGTTGTTTCGCTGAGCCCAATAGCCGATAAAAATAAACATAGAAACAATTAATAGAAACATCCAATGTGGTGGCATGGCAACAATATGCCTAGCTACCCAAGGTGTTGTTTTTATGATTAAAAGACCATAACCAAAAGCGTTTAGAATGATAAAGACGAAAGTGCGCAGTACAAAAGAATATCCTAAGAGATGACGTCTTAAAATGCGGTTTACATCCGCGGAAAACACCAAAATCAGGCACACCACCATAGCGGTGGCAATATCAAATGCCCAAGGGCGAAGCATATTACCCAATTGGGCGATAATGGCAACTAACTGTTCAAACATAATATTCAACCTAGAAAGCTGTTCTCAAACCATAATACTGGCTAAGACAGTGTATTGAAAAATAACAATAACAAGCATAAAGGGAGATGCTGTGAGGCACAAGTGACTCTTACTCTCCAAAGCAAATGCACTCCATCGCCAATGAATTGGGGGCAAAATTCCCCCAATCTAGTTTGACTCAATGATAATTCTGTCAATGTTGCAAGCCTACATAGTGGATGAGCTGATCTTAAACGGGCGCTCTCTTAAAACCCCACCGTCACAACTATAGTGGTGACCATCAAGTAGCAGATGAACGATCACTATAACCAACCAATTGATTTTTAATAGCTATTAAAATAAAAAAGGCAATAGCCACGCTTATTGCCTTTATGCTACCGCATTTAATTAAAGCGATTAAACCTTAAAACTACGCTTTAAGAATTGACCAACTAATACCGAATGGGAATCCATTTCTTGAATAACGTCATCATTTAAACTCACCATTTCACTGCCAAGCTGATGACTTAAATGGGTAAACTGCGCCGCATTCACCACACTTCGGTTCATTTCATTCGCCACACTCGATTGTTCTTCCACTGCACTAGCAATGTGGTGAGTCATATCGGTGATAGTCGCGATGGCTTCACGAATCGTTTGTAACGCAGCCCCCGCCAGATCGGCAGTCGAAATACATTGTGAGGCCGCCACTAAGCCATGCTGCATACTCTCAACGGCCTTACTGGTTCCTTGCTGCAATAAGCTAATCATGCTGTGAATTTCTTTAGTTGCATCATGGGTACGTTGCGCTAATGCACGCACTTCATCGGCCACCACTGCAAATCCTCGCCCCTGCTCTCCGGCTCGAGCCGCTTCAATTGCCGCATTCAGCGCCAGTAAATTAGTTTGACCCGCAATACTCTGAATCACGTCAAGCACAGTACCTATATCTTTACTGTGGCTTTCTAATTGAGTAATCACCTTAGCAGTCTCCTGTAACTGCTCAGCCATAGCCTGAATAGAGCTAATCGTACTCGCAACCCTTTTATCACCATTAATGGTTTCGGCCGATGCCATTTGAGACGCACTGGCGGTATCGGCGCAATTGGATGACATATCCCCTAACGTGGCAGTCATTTGCTGCATGGCTGTGGCAACTTGTTCTATTTCAGAAAGCTGAGACTGACTTGTTCTCTGTATTTCCAACCCCTTAGCCGCCGAAACTTTAGCCTGCTCAGCGACGTTATAGCAGGAGTCTGATGCGCGGCCAAGAATCGACTTAAGCTCCGAACTTTGCATTTGTAGGGCCAAATCTATCGCGCCAAGATCATCACAGTTACCACTATAAATATGTGCCATCAGAGGGCTATCGTAGATCCGCTTCGCTTTTTCAACTAAGGCATAGTAGCGACCAAGCACGAGATGCCCTCCCACAAGCAATACAATGAAGCTAAAGATAAAAGCAATAAATCCAACCAATCCAACTTTAATCGCTAGGTACAAAACAGGTAGCAAAGCAATTAAAGCGATCAGCAGTAACTTGGTTGGCATACTTAGGGTAAGCTTTAATGCGTTGATACTGCCTGTTTTATTCAATTCACTATAGGCAGCTTCTGCTCGCTTAACTTGCTCGCGACTAGGCTTAGTACGTACCGATTGAAACTCAACGACTTGGCCATTAATGGAAATAGGTGAGACATAAGCATCCACCCAATAATGATCGCCATTGGCACAACGGTTTTTGACGATGCCCTTCCATGGCTCCCCTTTTTTGATTTTTTTCCACAGATCTTCAAATGCCTGTGGTGGCATATCCGGATGACGAACCATATTATGGGTCTGGCCTAACATGGCATCGAGCTCATAACCGGAGGCCTTACAAAATGAGGCATTCGCGTAGGTGATATGACTCTGAGTATCCGTGGTCGATAATAAAATCCAATCTGCCGGATAGTCATATTCACGCTGTGTAACTGGTAAGTTTTTTCTCATGATCACCTTATGGAATAACGATTAATATTTTTAGTCATCCATGAGGCATCACCCTGAGCAGTTGCTTATCTTTACTTAAAATTGCCACTCCATTTCTAGGCACTGAGCCAAGAGAATAGCCTAAAAAATGTGCGCAGAGTAACAAATCATTAAACTTTCTAGCACTCTCTTATATCCTTTTTTAATACTGTATTGCATTTGATAAGCGTTTTCATTTAGAATTAGACCAATTCATTTTGGAGACTAATATATGTACGTTTGTCTTTGCCATGCCATCACAGATACGCAGATTAAAAACGCGGTAAGCCAGGGCGATAGTTCCCTTGCCGATGTGAAAAAGCGTTTAGGTGTTGCAGATCAATGTGGCAAATGTGCAAGAATGGCCGTACAGATAATCCAAAATCAATTGGAGCTAGAACCTAAATATTATGAAGTAGCGTAAGTCATTTAAAGTTAAGTTTTAAATAGCAAAAAAACCGTTAAATATTAGTCGTTATAATCACAACACGCCTTACGACTGTATCTCACCAATCCGCAGACCAAACGGTTGTCATTAGGGCGACTTATCCCCATAAAAATATTTGTAAACCTGCCTATCAACACATTAACTTTTAATCAAAAACACCTCATCAAACTCAAGCTTTAATTAATAAAACATTATTATTCAATGAGGTGCGTTCAAAATCTAATATCGTGCTATTTACGTTTCAAAAGATAGGCGGCTTCATTTAACCAAGGAACCTCTTTTTTAACGAATCGAGGGTTATCGGCTAATACATCTTGGCAAGCGAGTGCTTGGATCTCAAAATCATCGGTTAGATGGGCTTCAATCCAATTGGGCGACACAGCAAATGGCGGGCCGTTTAAGGTTTCTTGTGGATAATCTAGGGTAACAAGCAAACCAAGGCTGCCGCTAGGTAATAAATTGGCCAGTTGCTTAGCATACTGTGCGCGCATCTCTTCGGGCCAAGCAATTAACGCCGCACGATCATAAAATGCCGTCACATCTTGGGTAATGCGCTTAGGTAAGGTGAAAATATCACCCTGATACAAACTGACTTGCTCGGTTTGATAGTGTTGATGCTCACCCTCAACAGTTTGTGTCATCTCGAGTTGGTTATCGCTAAAGAACTGCTGCACCGCTAATTCATTCAACTCACATCCTATAACTTGGTGCCCCTGCTCTGCCAAGAAACACATATCTAAGGATTTACCACACAAAGGCACAAACACTTTAGCCCCGGCAGGCAATGCTAACCGTTGCCAATACTGAACGAGGAAGGGATTAATATCCTGTTGATGAAAGCCTATCTGCTGCTTGTACCACTTTTCATGCCAAAAACCGGGTTCCATAGGAATATCTCAAATAACGAAAGTAGCCCTACTCTAATGGCATTTCCAAATAGATGCAAAACCGCTAATGTAAGCAACGCTTCCTCGCTGTGTAAAAACTAACTTACTGATCTAACGCCTCTTGCACCTTACGAAGCCATACACAGTTATCGCATTGACACTGACGACGAGATAGATGATGTGGACTCAATGAGGAATCAATAAAATCAACAGCGATCAGTAATTGCTGTTTTAACTCAGCAATCGATTTTTTCTCCACTGCAACCAGTTCATCATTTTGGTTCATCCAAATACATTCCATACCCTGATGACAGGTTAAACATTGCTCATCACTGTCATTAAAAAACACGGCATGGGGACAATGGGTGACTTCCATCGACTGTAAAATACGCTTACGTGGATATTCCAATAACTCGATCAATAACGCTTTATATTGGGTGGGCATATGCCCTCCTTTAATGCACTCTGTCTGTGGGTTTTCTTAACCAAAATTTATCCCATCCAATGCCACAAAGATTACCTATAGTTGCCACTATTTAACTTGATATAAGTCAAAGTCAGCGACGAAATGATGCGATAGGCAGCCTATGACTTGCGCTAATACCTAAGCAACCTCAAAATGCAAGTTCCACTTCACTCGATAGCGATATTTCCGCTCAATACCGGTGAAGTGGCAAAATAAGGAGCAGAATTTTGAAAACACCCCAGTTACAGCATTTTTACATTTCTGAAGAGCAATCTATTTATTTGCTCAAAGCCAATGATGCCCGCAAGCACAAGGCGTGGATCCGTCTATGTAAACAACAATTAAGTAAACTGGGTTATTCCGATATTGAATTCATCGGCAAAGGAGCTTATGGCTTCGTGTTTGCGGGTATTAATCTGGAAGGTGAAGCCCATGTATTTAAATTTTCAAGGATTAACCTTCCACAACATATTCAGGATAGGCTCGAAGAAGAAGCCTTTATGCTGTCCTTACTCACACACCCTAATATACCCAGAGCGATCAAATTTGAGCGAGTTGGTAGACAAGGTATTCTTGTGATGGAACGCGCTAAAGGAGAAGATCTTGAGCAACTTTGCCGTCGTTTAGGTGCACTTCCCGCTGCGATGGTAATGAGCATTGCTCGCCAACTCGCTGATATTCTTTATTATCTACGCACAGGTAAACCACTGGTTCATGGCGATATCAAGCCATCAAATTTAGTCTACGATATCCAAAGCCAGCATTTGTCTTTGATCGATTGGGGATCGGCAGTATTTGCCCAACGCGATGAATATAATAAGCCAGTTGAAGACAATGTAATGGCACTGATGTCGAGCGATCAGCAACATACCAATGCCCGCATGGGTGATGTGTATTTTATTGGTGAAGAACAGCTTAATGGCGGACTCTCAAGCCCACGCTTTGACGAACAAGGTGTGGCTGCCACCTTATATGCACTCGCATCAGGACAAGCAAGCCGCTTCGGCGCTCAAGTTATTCCTCCCACCAGCATAGGTTTACCCGTGGAACTCGCTCGTACCTTAGAAGGTATGCTCAGTAGCGATCCTCAGCAGCGTATTATTGCTGGCGATTACTTTTTAAAGAGCATGAGACACAGCCACCGATTGCATTTGCCTGAGTTGCCTAAAACTGAATTACAGGGCGAAATCCCCGTATGGGTACAATCCCGCGACAAAGATGTAGAAACGGTTAGCTATAGCTCACGTAAATCCTTTTTAAAGGAGCATAACGCTCAAGATCCTATCGCTAAGATGGATGATATTCAGCTCGAAAAGTATTATCGAAACTTTTTAGCGGGCATGGGGGATACCGAAAAGGGGTTTATCGCTGCTGTTGGTCGTTTGGCTCAATACCCTATCGTGGGAGGGCTGGCAATTCACTGGCGGGAAAGTGGTGTGTTTATCGATTCAAATCTTGCCATTTATGATGCTCAACAAAAAAGTGCCTTGGTCATCGCGGTCAATAATATGGTGACACTAGCGCGAGGGATTAAACGTATCGGGGTTTTTAAAGCCTGTTTCTTTAACGCAAGAGACACGCTGCATATTGAACGGGCTAGCACCAATGAGCCTTTTGTCGCCAGTGCCGATCAGCAATTACCTTTTGAAGTCGGCGATGTGCCCACTCTAGAAGATAAATCACGCTTACATTCCTACTTTGAGGATGGTAAAGATCCCGATGAAAACCTCGAATTACCCGTCGAAATAATGGAAGAACTGGCGCGTATCAACCAGATCCATCATACAGGTTGCATCATTTTTGAGGCGCTGCCGAATCACTTAAAAATTCACAGTTACTTAAAGCTACTCAATCCACGTAAACAGGCCGCATTTCGTGCTAGCCTAGATCGCATTTTGCACCATGTGGGTAAGATCCAAGGTCATGGTGTCTCTGGTTTTATGAAATTGCCCTATAAAAATACCCGTCGCTTTACTCATCTTGAGCGTCAAGCTGATCACTTTTATCCCAAAAATCCAAAAGAAATAGGCGCCTAATCGCGCCTACTTAAACACTATTTTGAAGTTAAATCGGTGCGCCTGGCGGTAATATTAACGGCTTAACAATAAGTTTGGCCTTAGCATCGGTTAGCCCCTGATTGAATCCCTGCTGCAGCCAATTATAATGGGCTGCACGATTCATATTCGCTCGATTTGCCTTAGCTTTTAATTGTTTAATCGCAAACTGAGCGCGATCGTTCATTACCGCTTTTACCTCAGGGGAAGTGTGCGGATCGTGCAGCGTTGCCAGTACTTCATCAATCACGACGGCATTAACCCGCATCCATACACCTTCGATAAGCCCAAGCTGATTTTCTTGGTACAGCGTGGCCGCAAATAGTTTATCCAATAAACTGGCTACTGAAAGCTGTTCATTATCCGCCATCGATGCTTGGCTCACACGGTTTAAACGCTTCGGCATCAATAACAAACTAACCGTATGGCGACTAAATCCCTCTGCCATAGCTAAAGGATCACTTATTGCACCGAGACCCGAATCAAAGGATTCGCGAGTAGTGCGATAATTCCCCGCCTTAGGTACTAAGCTATCGAGCAAAAGCGGAGGTACAGTTAAACTAGTTGCATCTAAGGTTTTTAATAATGTATCTAATGCCGTTAGCTGTAACTGTGGAGCGATATAACTCCAGCGACTGCCTTCACCAATGGACTGATAATTGTAGTCAGTGCCACCAATAAACTTAGCAACTGCATCAATTTGGTAACGCGTTAGCAAATAAATAGGCGCAAAGGCATCGGCTAATTCCCCTAGCGGTTCACTAGGATGTAGCGCTGCACTGGAAAAACCTTCAATGGCTTTTGTACGAATTTTATCGAGCATCACCAGTTGAGCAATAGGATCTTCCCCACTATCCCACAGGCTTGCATAGGCTTGGCTAGCATCCTTTTGGCGTGAATCGCTCTCACCAATGTAACGTAGGCCCTTTTTCGCTACCTCAGCCAATAATTGGGTTTGGAGATTTTTTTGCGCAATAGCATCCCCTTCATCACTGTAACCATAGGTAATTGCAAAATAATCCCAAGGGCCAATCCCAGTAGTATAAGGGGCTGAGATATCAATATCATTGCCCTTTAGTTGGATCTTAGGATGAGGGTAATCCATCACGGAGGCATCCTGATTGGTCGAAGCTGCAAAGTTATGATCTAGCCCTAAGGTGTGACCCACTTCATGGGCCGCCAATTGTCGAAGACGCGCTAAAGATAACTCTGTGGCAGCTTGTTCTGCCGCGACCCTATCCCGCCAAGCTGCGGTTAACCCTTTAGCAATGAGATAATCCTGACGAACGCGCAAGCTACCCAGCGTAACTTGACCTTTAATAATTTCACCCGTGCGCGGATCGGTTAACGCCGCGCCATAGGACCAGCCCCGAGTTGCTCTGTGCACCCATTGGATCATGTTGTAACGAATATCCTGTGGATCGGCATCCTTTGGCAGTAACTTCACTTGAAAGCCATCAATAAAACCCGCTCGGGTAAATGCACTCTCCCACCATCTGGCACCATCAAGTAAGGCAGAACGAATAGGCTCAGGTACACCGGGATCAAGATAATACACTATCGGCTTAACCACTTTGCTTGGTAAAGGGCCTGGCGTCAGTTTCTGCAAACGGTGCCTTAACATAAATCGCTGTACGAGAGGTTGATCAAAATCGGTCGCATAATCCTGATATTCATCGGATAAATAACCACTCATCGGGTGATAAGCCCTTGGTTGATAACCCTCATCGGGGAGTTCAACGAAAGAGTAACGCATCCTAACTGACATCAGAGTGCCGTCGGGAGTGACCTTGGCAACGTCTTTCCCTGCAACAGCATTATGAAACGTAAGTTGGACATCAACATCGGCATTTCTTTCAAAGGATTTGACTCCAGCAGGTAAGATAACTGAGCGACTCAAATCGAGCTGATAATCTCCCTGTGATGTTTGTTGTAATACCGACGATACGCCATGTAAATCATTGAGAACGAGATTATTTATCGCCACAAAATCAGGTTTACCCTCAATGACCTTCC
The DNA here is from genome assembly GCF_023159115.1 of Shewanella sp. JNE2. Classification (NCBI taxonomy): domain Bacteria; kingdom Pseudomonadati; phylum Pseudomonadota; class Gammaproteobacteria; order Alteromonadales; family Shewanellaceae; genus Shewanella; species Shewanella sp. JNE2. Next base: position 3,932,534 of record NZ_CP096169.1, read on the forward strand.
CTTGCCATAAAACTGAGTCCGCAAAGGCTTCTTTAACCGCCCTCTGCTCTGCTATATCGAGGGTATTAGCACGATATTGGGTATTGAGTTGCTTAAGTATTATGTAGGGGCCTTGCCGCTCAAACTGCACCATACGGCTTTGACCAAGCTGACCGCGATCTAAGCCTATATCATTTGAACCAACGCCCTCAGGGAGGCTAGTGACTAATAAGAAGGGCTGATTGAGACGATCGACTTCAAGGTATAACTGTCCCTGAGACGTTTCGTAGTAAAGGTTAAGAAACCCTTTAGCCTCTTGGCTCTGTTTAATGATCTTAGTGCTAGGTTCACGAGCCGCGACACTCATAACAGGTAAGCCTAAAAGAATTAAGGCTAAGGCTAAGTTATAGGGTTTCATGCTTCCTCCTAATAGTGCTGGCTGCAGGGCGTATGCCTTGCGAGGCCATCACTGGCCCCAAGCAAAAATCAACTATGCTGGTTCTTGTGCTGGATCCAGTGATTTAACGTCTCAAATAGCTCATTGAGCACTATGGGTTTAGTAATATGGGCGTTCATTCCCGCTGCCAAACTTTTTTCCCTATCACCTGACATTGCATGGGCGGTCATCGCAATAATAGGTAGTTCTTCTGGACTATAACGCTCACGCAACGCCCTTGCAGCCGTTAATCCATCCATCACTGGCATTTGAATATCCATCAACACCGCATCAAAGGGACGGGAATCGATAATATCCAACGCGACTTGACCATTATCGGCTAGCACCACTTCATAGCCTGCGCTCTTAAGTAATTCAGTCGCCACTTGTTGGTTGATAAAGTTATCCTCTACCAGCAACACTAAACCTGTATGCTCGCCAACGTCAGTTTCTTCCATGGACTGAACTACATTTAACCTCGGCTCATCGGCAAAAGCGGCGATGATCTCATCAAACAAACTCGATGCTTTAAAGGGTTTTTGCAGCACAGCAAATACGTTGGCACTTTCCACCTCATACTGCAAAGGCTCTGCAGAGTAAGCCGTCATCATAATAATTACAGGGCGCTTATCCAGCCTGCCTTCAGCGACCATAGTATCGATAGCACTGATCACATCACTGCCATCCATTTCGGGCATCATCCAGTCGAGCAATAATAAATCGATAGGATCCCGTGACAGTTTATACAGGGCTTCGGCGCCACTGGCGGCGGTATCCACTTCAAAGTGGAAATCCCGCATCACAGCAGAATAGATTTGCAGTGCAGTTGGATTATCATCAACTACTAACGTACGTAAATTATTGAGTTTTTCAGGTACGACTAGCGGCTCAACCTTAGCTTCTTCGGCAATTTCAAAACTGATGGTAAAACTGAAGGTACTGCCGACGCCAAGCTCACTTTGTACTTGCATCTTACCGCCCATCATAGACACGAGATGCTTACTGATCGATAAACCTAAACCTGTGCCCCCATATTTACGCGTCGTGGAACCATCGGCTTGGGCAAAGGCATCGAAGAGTTTTTCCTGCTGGTCTTTGCTAATACCAATACCGGTATCTCGCACCCAGAATTTAAGGGTAATGCGATGATCTCGCTCGCCGACATCCTCACAACCCAGTTCAATTTCACCCGATTGGGTAAATTTGACCGCATTCGATAATAGATTTATCAGCACTTGGCCTAGACGCAGCGGATCGCCCTTAAGAATAAGCCCTGCGGTGACGGGAGCATAGAGTAAGAGTTCAACCCCCTGCTCCTGAGCCTTGAGTGCATTAAGATCAAGCGCATGGTCAAGCACTTTATCCAGTGGAAATGGCACCCGCTCAAGCTCAAGCTTACCCGCCTCAATTTTAGAAAAATCAAGAATATCATTAATAATTCGTAATAATGATTGGGCAGAGAAACCGGCCTTTTCGAGATAATCTTTTTGCTGCGGCGTTAATGAAGTGCGCTGCGCTAACTGCAACATACCGATAATAGCGTTCATTGGCGTGCGGATCTCATGGCTCATATTCGCCAAGAACTCACTCTTGTAGAGGTTTGCCAGTTCCGCATCTTGTTTAGCTTCTAACAGGGCAACTTCATTACTCTTTTGTCTGGTAATATCTTTATGTGTCCCCAGCATCCGCTTAGGTTGACCATCGGCGGTAAATTCCACCACCCGACCACGACAAAGCACCCAATGATAGGTACCATTCTTGCCTAACAGTCGAAACTCAATTTCATAGGCATCAACCGGATCTTGTAAATACTGGTTACGATATTCCTCCACCCGAATACGATCATCAGGGTGAGTTAAATGATCAATTGCCGATACCAACGCTGGGAACTCATTTGTTTTATACCCCAGCATAGAATAATACGCGGGGTTACAGATGATTTGCTCAGAATCTAAATACCAGTCCCACAATCCATCCTCTACCGCATCCATAGCTAAGTGGTAACGCTCCTCAGATAAGCGTAATTGTTCAGCAGATTCATATTCTCGCGTCACATCACGCCATACTGCGATTAATCCGAGCAACTCACCGCGGCGGTTATAAAATGGCAATTTGAGAGTATCGAGTAACACGGGTTTACCCGCCAACTCGACCTTTTCTTGATAACGCAGCGGTGTACGATCTTTAAGTACTTGTTGATCTTCGGCGCGAATACGGATCCCCATTTCCGGTGAGGTAAGATCCTCTGATGATAGGCCAATCATCTCACTCTCGGTGTAACCCAGCATGCGCTCTGCAGCCTTGTTACAACCTAGGTAGTTGCCTTCTTTATCTTTGAAGACAATAGCCTCAGGAATCGAATCAAGGAGCGAACGCAGCAGTGCATACTCACGTTCACGACGCTCAGTGGTGTCTTTCAAGCGCTCTGTACGCCGCGCCACAAGTTTATCGAGACGCTTATTCTGCTCAGCAAGATGATGAGTATATTGTTTATTTTCTTCAAAAATCCGACTCACCAACAAAAACCAAGGCTCCCAACCCTGAGTAATTTTCTCAGGCGGTTTGCGCGGTTCTTGAGAACATCCCTCAAGGTGCGACAAAAGACGTGATGCAGGACTAACAAAAGAACGACGCGTTTGCCAATGCACGATAGTCACCAGCACTGAGAGCGCAATCACCACTAAAATAAACGTCAGTTGCAATTTTTCCCACGAATCTTGGAATAGGTCGTCTTCATCTTGTAAGTACAACAAACGCCAAGGCGCGTTATGTAAGGCGACTGAGTGGATATAGTAGCCATTACGGATCATGCCTTCATGGGCATCGAACAGTTCAGACTCAGGTAAAGAATGTAATTCAGATGGAATGCGCTGACTGATGTGATACACCCGATTAATATCGGAACTGTCAAAATCACTGTGGGATAAAATATTGTTCTGTTGATCGAGCAAAATCACAGTGCCGGGCATTCTAAAATAAACGCGGATTTGCCGCGCAAGTGAAGCAAGGGTCATATCTAAGTTAATAGAACCAATAAACTCATCATCTAGATAAATTGGAACGCCCAAAGTAGTGAGCAAACCTTTACCCGTTGAATCAATGTAGGCCTCACTCCAAAACACACTGCGCTGCGGGTTCATCGCTGGAGTCGCATACTGGAACTGTTTCTTATTGAGGAGTTCATCCCTAAATCGCAAATCATCATTGGTCCAAGGAAAATAGGACATGATTCTTTGTCTGGATAAATAATAAATAGCTGACGCTTTAGGGGCGGCTTCTTTCGCGACGGGAAAAGACAAAGATAATTCAAATAGCATCTCAAGTTCTTGATAAAACTTGTCACTACGACCATCAAGCGATCCAGCACCAGTAATCCTTCCCATATTAGTGAAAGGCTTGCCTCCCTTGGCATAACTGGGCTCAAGGGTAAAATATTGACCACTTTCGTTAAATTTACCGTACTCAGGTAAACGGTCTTTCCGAACTAGCTCACCTAAGCGTAAATGATCGACTGCAACATCACGCAGACTTTTTACGGCACGAATACTCGACTCAAGCAACAGATCAATTTGCAACACATGTCGTTCAACTTGCTCTTCACGCTGTTCCATCTGCTGGGTTTTCTGGCGGTCAAAAAACACCCACGCAGTTAATAACGACATGACGATAACGCCTATGTACGTATAAAAAACGGCACGGTTGTAATTCTTTTGGATCGGCGATTTTAGTTGAAGATCCGGCTCACTCGATTTCATCCACTACCCTTGATTGCAGCGCTTTATTTTAGCTCTCTGTGACAAAAGCTATAGGGCTAATATAGTAGCAGGAAGAAACCACCAATCACATTAAATAATTGCCGAACTAATGCTATCCATGCCCATGATTCATCGATTAAAAAAGTGTAAATGGGTGCAGAAAAACAAAGGCCTCAAAGACGAGGCCTTTTGGTCATATTCAAGGGTTCAGTTAAAGGTGTTCTTCGGCATATTCAGCCAAACGTGAACGTACAACCCCATTGAGGTACAAGTTAGCACTACCTTCAAAGTCTTTAAAGCGCTCAACAATGTAGGTCAGCCCTGAGGTAACGGCAGTTAAATAATTAGAATCGATTTGCGCTAAGTTACCGCAACAAATCAGCTTTGTACCTTCACCCATACGGGTAATCATAGTTTTAATCTGCGAAGCGGTGAGATTTTGGCACTCATCCAATAATACAATTGAGTTTTGAATCGAGCGGCCACGCATAAAGTTAATCGACTTAAACTGAATATTGGCCTTTTCCATAATGTAATTGAGGCTGCCCGTGGGATTCACATCATTCTTGTGCAGCACTTCTAAGGTATCTGTGATGGCGGCGAGCCACGGCATCATTTTCTCTTCTTCTGTGCCGGGTAAAAAACCAATAGACTCCGCTATTTCAGGCGTGTTACGGGTGACTATCACCTTGTCGTAGCGGTTACGCTCAACCACAAGCTCAAGGGCTGCAGCCATAGCAAGCAAGGTTTTACCACAACCTGCGGGCCCCGTTAAAATCACGAGTTCGATATCGGGATCGAGTAGTGCTTGCAATGCCATGCCTTGATAGACATTTTTCGGTTTAACCCCCCAAGCCTCAAGGTTTTTCATCCGCTCACGGCCTAAATCTAAAATATGTAGGTGCGTGTCGGTGCGCCCCGTGACTCGGCCACAAAAATCCGACTCTGTATCGATAAGGTATTGGTTAATATAAAATTGATCGTTTTCCAGATCCTTAAGTGGCACTTCATGGATAATATGTCTGCCATGGCGCTCGGTAGAAACTTTATTTAAATGTTCCCAAAAATTGCCTTCAAATTGGTAAAAACCTTTACTGAGGAAGCGAATATCATCAATCAACTGGTCGGTACGATAATCTTCCACCAATTGAATGCCAGCACCTTTGGCTTTAAGGCGCATATTAATGTCTTTAGTGACTAATACGACGGTACGTGGATGGTGGAGGTTTTGTAGGTGAAGTGCAGTGTTGATAATGCGGTTGTCATTTCCATCCCCCGGCAAGCTGCCTAAGGTAAAATCAACAAGGTGATCAGGGAAAATAGAGAGCGCTCCTATCGCATCGGCATGACCCTCTCGACTCGGCAGTGGTACACCATTAATAATCTGCTCAGGTGTGGTATCACCTCCTAGGGTATCCTCCAACGCCCTGATGGCCACCCTAGCATCCCGACTCACATCACTCTTTCGATCTTTTATCTGGTCTAGCTCTTCTAGCACTGTCATCGGAATGACCACGTCGTGCTCTTTAAACGAATAGATCGCCAAAGGTTCATGCAGTAACACATTGGTATCCAGTACAAACAACTTTCTGTCGTCTTGTTCCATGGCGCCTCCAGAGTGCTTGATTGATGTCTACGCTACATCCTGTCTCACGTTAGATTGCATGGCTCCTGTCATTAGCTGAGATAAGGTTAGAATGATCTTTAGGTTCAAACATCTAGCTCAATAAAGCTAAAGGCTTGAATTAATACTGGCACCAAACTCACCAAAGCTCAATTAAGTTTGCCATTGTTTAAGTCTGTGACTCGAGGGCAGTGTAGGTCCCTCGATATGACAGTAGCATGACAAATCGATGGCCGACTACGACAATTTTCTGACTTGTTCAATTTGTAATCTAGCGTTTGGGGAATTAGGCTCTAACGGGTGAGAGGGCGATTCAAATATTGCCAGTATTGGTATAACATACGCGCCCTTTGTTAAAGTCCGCCCAGAAATGAGAATTTAAGATGCCGTTCGCCTTAGGTCAACGTTGGATAAGTGATACCGAGTCAGAGCTTGGTTTAGGAACTGTGGTTCAAGTAGAAGGCCGTATGGTCACTGTGTTATTCCCTGCAACGGGTGAGAATCGCATGTTCTCCCGAGCAGAAGCCCCTCTGACACGCGTCACCTATAATCCCGGCGATACGGTTGAAAGCCACGAAGGTTGGAGCTTAACCATTGAAGAGCTTACTGAAAAAGACGGCTTAGTGATTTATCACGGTATTCATAGTGAAACGGGCGAGCAAGTTACTCTGCGCGAAACCTTGTTAAATCACAATATTCGCTTTAATAAACCCCAAGACCGTTTGTTTGCTGGCCAAATTGACCGCCTCGACCGTTTTGGTGTGCGTTATCAGTGCCAAATGCTACGCCATAAACTGGCAACCTCTGATTTACTCGGTCTGCAAGGTCCGCGAGTTGGCCTGATCCCACACCAAATGTGGATTGCCCATGAAGTCGGCCGCCGTTATGCACCGCGGGTATTACTCGCCGACGAAGTGGGTTTAGGCAAAACCATTGAGGCAGGCCTGATTATTCATCAACAACTGTTGACCGGTCGCGCCGAGCGAGTACTCGTTATCGTCCCTGATACTCTGCGTCACCAGTGGTTAGTCGAAATGCTACGCCGTTTTAACCTGCGTTTTTCAGTGTTTGATGAAGACCGTTGTGTGGAAGCCTACGCCGACCATGACAACCCTTTCTATACAGAACAGTTAGTGATTTGTTCACTCGAATTACTGCGTAAAAAGAAACGCCTCGATCAAGCCTTAGATGCCGATTGGGATTTATTAGTCGTCGATGAGGCGCATCATTTAGAGTGGACCGAAGAAGCACCAAGCCGTGCCTACCAAGTGGTTGAAGCTTTAAGTGAAGTCGTGCCCGGCGTATTACTATTAACGGCAACGCCAGATCAACTCGGCCACGAAAGCCACTTTGCTCGTTTGCGTCTGCTCGATCCGGATCGTTTCTACGATTACGATGCTTTCCTCGCCGAAGAAGACAGCTATAAAGATGTCGCCATTGCCGCAGAAGCCCTCGCGGGCAACACAAAATTACCCGATGTCGCGATTAATAGCCTTACCGAATTACTCAGCGAAAAAGACATAGCGCCGAGCATTCGCTTAATCCAAGCCGACGGCATAGATAGCGAACTACAACAGGCCGCCCGCAGCGAATTACTGCAAGAACTGCTCGACCGTCACGGCACGGGTCGCGTGCTCTACCGTAACAGCCGCGCCTCGGTAAAAGGCTTTCCAAAGCGCTTTTTTAATCCGCATCCTCAAACCATGCCAGAGCAATACCTCACGGCTGCGCGCGTGAGTAGTATGATGGGCGGGCATAAAACCTTAGAGGCCAAAGCTGCGCAAGCCTTAAGCCCTGAAAAACTGTATCAAGAATTTGAAGATAACAGCGCCAGTTGGTGGAAATTCGATCCCCGTGTGGATTGGTTGATCGCGTTTTTAAAATCCCACCGCAGTAAGAAAGTGCTTATCATCGCCAGCCAAGCGGAAACTGCACTCAGCCTTGAAGAAGCCCTGAGAACCAGAGAAGGTATTCAAGCAACCGTATTCCACGAAGGCATGTCGATTATCGAGCGCGATAAAGCGGGCGCTTACTTTGCCCAAGAGGAAGGTGGCGCACAGGCACTGATCTGTTCTGAAATTGGCTCAGAAGGTCGTAATTTCCAGTTTGCCAGCCACTTAGTACTGTTCGATTTACCGCTCAACCCTGACTTGCTAGAACAACGTATCGGGCGTTTAGATCGTATCGGTCAAAAAAATGATATCCAAATTCACTTGCCCTACCTTGAAGATACCGCCCAAGAACGCCTAATGCAGTGGTATCATCAAGGGCTCAATGCCTTTGAACTCACTTGCCCAAGCGGCCATGTGCTTTACGCTGAATTTGCTGAAGATTTGCTCAATGTACTTGTGGGTGATGACGCGGATGAACTCACGAATCTGCTCAACCATACTCAGACCCGCTATAAAGAACTCAAGCACGCCATGGAACAGGGCCGCGATAAGCTGCTGGAAATCAACTCCCACGGTGGCGATAGGGCAAAGACCATTGTTGAGCGTCTTGCCCAAAACGATGAGAACACTCAACTCATTGGCTCAGTGATCCGTCTATGGGACATTATCGGTGTCGATCAAGAGGATAAGGGTGAGAATTCCATTATCCTGCGCCCGAGTGAACATATGATGTTCCCAACATACCCTGGCTTACCAGAAGATGGCGTAACTGTGACCTTTGACCGCGACACAGCACTTTCGCGTGATGATATTGCGCTGATCACCCAAGAACATCCATTAGTGCAAACGGGCTTAGATTTGATCACAGGCTCAGAAACGGGTACTACCAGTGTCGCAGTATTAAAGAATAAAGCCCTGCCTGCTGGCACATTATTCTTAGAACTCATCTACATGGCCGATGCTTCTGCGCCTAAGTCGAGCCAGTTATACCGTTACTTACCACCCACACCTATCCGCATCTTGCTGGATAAAAATGGGAATGATCTGTCGGCCAAAGTGGATTACGCCAGCTTTGATAAGCAGCTGAGTGCGGTAAATCGGCATATCGGCGGAAAGTTAGTGACTGCATCACAACCAATCTTGCATCCACTGTTTGCCAAAGGTGAAGAATACGCACAGGCCGCTGTAGATGAGTTAGTTATACAAGCGCGTGAGAAAATGACAACACAACTCACGGGAGAATTAGACCGCTTAGAGTCTCTCAAAGCCGTCAACCCCAATATTCGTGAAGAAGAGTTGGAATACCTACGTAACCAAATGCAAGAGCTAAACACCTATCTTGACGCCAGTCAGCTACAGCTTGATGCCATTCGTATGGTATTGGTCAGCCATGTGTAAACACACAGCCAGATAGACTTAGTACTTAAAATAACGCCCAGCGTAATTATACTCTGGGCGTTTTTATTTTAAGGATGACACTATTATCTAAAACATCGCCCACTGATAAGTGTTCAGGTTATACTCAAGCGAAGTAATTTGTAATACTACACAGTGGGTTATCCATCCTATGGCACACATCTTTTTAGCTTTTTGGGTTTTGTCCTTAAGCCTGATGACGTTACCTTGCCTAAGTGCAGAGCCTAATACGTCCACTGAAACTCCTAGAGCTAACCCCACGAGGAACTATCTACCCGCTAATGAAGTAAAACAAATCACCATAGATAACAAACCCTATGAATTATTAGTTCGCCCATGGGAAGGAAAAAAGAAACTCGGCGCAACCATTATTTTACCCGCTACCAATGGTACGGCTGATTCCCCCGGCCTAATGGCATTTTTGCGCCGTAATATTAATCCTGCGGGTTGGGCAAGCTTAAGTTTAACGCCGCCCAAAGAATTGCCAGCCCCCAATTTTGCCACCGCGGCAGCGGAAGTCACCACCGCTGGGGCAGCACAATTAGCAACACCATCCAATAAGCCCAGTCAGAAAATTAAACCTGAAGACAGCAATAAACACCTACAAGAACAAGAAGAATTTTTAATTAAAACCATGTCACAGCTCGATGGCATAGGCACAGACTATCCGGGTAAGCGAGTCCTTATTACTGCGGAACAAAGTGCGGGAATATTGATAAGCCTACTAAGCCAAAAGAAGATTGCCGATCCCGACGTATTGATTGTCATTAATCCCTACAATGAAGATGAGACACGCAATCAAGCCATTGCAGAAAAACTGGCTAAACTCACGATGCCAATCCTAGATATTCAATCGCCCGATGGCCACCCTGCCTCACTAGAGACTGCCGAACAACGCAAAATACTGGCTGTGACATTAGGCACACCAAACTACCGCCAAACTACGCTGGTACTCAACTTAGATAATGAAAGTGCTTGGCAAAATTGTTTGAACACGATCAAGGGCTTCGCCGCCAGAATGAGCGGCGCACACTGATAGATAGGTTTTTACGAAATATCTCATCTATTCCTAAGTGCGTTCAACATTCCCAGTATTACCAACCAGACTGGCGATCCTGATAAGGTTTTTCAGGATCTTTAAGCTGACGCAATGCCGCAATGCTACGATTCTTACCTAACAAAAGTCGAATTTGGCTCAATGACTCACGGCTTAAGAGGCTACGTACTGAGGCCGTCCAACTCCTATTAATGCTGAGCTTAATCGCCGCGGTAGCATCGGGTGATGTCTTGATTAGCTCTCTGGCTAATTGCTCTGCAGCAGCCATTGGCTGCTCAGATAACTGAGTGACTAGTCCAAGAGCGAAGGCTTGTTCCCCTGAAAGAACCTTAGCAGTCAAACTTAATAACATCGCTTGATCTTTAGGCATAATTTGCCTAAGTGAAACCAATCCCGCCATATCGGGTACTAACCCCCACTTAGCCTCCATAATCGATAATTGACAGTCATTGGTGGCAATACGTATATCTGCGCCGAGCGCAATCTGCATTCCACCACCAAAACAACATCCATCAAGCACGGCAATAACAGGGACGGGTAAGCGCTGCCAGCCAAGGGAAACGCGCTGAGCAAGATTAGCGTTCCCAGGTAACCATTTAAAAAGTAATTTCACCGCTTGCATCGGTGCTGACATAACACTTTTAACATCAAGCCCTGAACTAAAGTTTCCACCAGCGCCTGAAAGAATAACCACTCGAATGGCTCGATTTTTCTGAATTTTTTTAATTGTTCTATCTAATTCGCTAAACATTAAATAGTTAATCGCGTTCATTTTTTCAGGACGATTAAGCTGCACATAGGCAATGCCATCGCTGATAGTGACTTTTACACATTGGGTACTCATCAAATATTCCGTTACTGGTCAGTCCAGAACAAATGTTAACACATTTGGTCTAATCCACTAAAAGATATAACATAAACCTTAATTTTGACCTTAGTCAAAATATTGTCAGCCTTAATAAATTTTGGGTAGTGTTTATGTTAGGCTGTAACAACTAAACCTGATAACTACAACTATCAGCAACTTACGCAATTTATACCCCAATTAGGGCATAGATTGGTGGTAATCACACACTCTGATGGCAAAATCTAGGTTAATAAATACCAGCACAAAGCATATCAGCGGTCAAAAATGATATGAATACTGCAACGCTTTTTACAGCTAAGAACAAGAGTTTATTCAGTTACATATAAAATTCATTGAGGAATTTATCCCCATTAATTAGCCATATTAACTAATAAAATCTGCAAGTTATAAATAGAAGATATAAATCAGATTTGCCCGAAGACCGCAATTCATCCGTCGGACCTGAAAATAAGTGTTATCTTCAATAAATGGGCAAATAAGGATCACCAGTCAGCATGACAATATCTGTACTCATCTGTGACGATTCCGCTATGGCGCGCAAACAAATGGCTCGCACCCTACCAAAAGAGTGGGATGTGGAGATTACTTACGCCACCAACGGGGCCGAAGGGCTAGACGCCATACGCGCAGGTAAAGGAGAGGTCGTCTTTCTCGACCTCAATATGCCTGTGATGGATGGCTATGAAGTACTGCAAACGGTACAACAAAACGACCTTCCCGCTCTTATTATTGTGGTTTCAGGCGATATTCAAATCAAAGCCCATGAACGGGTAAAAGCACTAGGTGCATTGGATTTTATTCAAAAGCCCGTTAGTGCCGATGCCATTAGTAATATCTTGCAGGAATACGGCATTCTGACTCTGACGCAAAAAGCGCTCGAAGATGAAACTCCGATGATTAAGGTGGATATGCGCGATGCTTGCCAAGAAATAGCTAACGTTGCCATGGGGCGCGCTGCCGATCTGCTTGCCAAGTTACTCGATGTATTTGTATTGCTGCCTATTCCAAATGTGAACGTACTTGAGGTGAGTGAACTCACCATGGCTCTAAAAGCAACAGAGGAAAGTTCAACTGTTTCAGCTCTTTGCCAAGGGTTTATTGGCGCAGGCATTGCGGGTGAGGCTCTACTGCTATTCCATGATTCCAGTTTTCAGGATATGGCAAAACTAATGAGACTCGCCGATCCTGAAGATAAAAACACCGAAATTGAAGTACTTATCGATACTGGTAACGTGCTAATTGGTGCATTCCTGAACGGGATTTCCGAGCAACTCGATATGAAATTTAGCCAAGGGCATCCAGTTGTGCTTGGACGCCACTGCACAGTCAATGATCTTATCCACGATAATTCAGAAAAATGGCAGAGAACACTCGCAATGGAAATAAACTATCGTATTGAAAACCATGATATTCAGTGTGATTTATTATTGCTATTTACTGAAGACTCGATCCCGACACTCAGCTATAAACTTGGCTATTTACTCGATTAACCAGTTGGATTTAACTTTATGTCAAACGACCAAAGCGCAATGAACGAACTACACTGGCTCATTGATATGGTACAAACCATTGAAGTAGGCTTGGTGGTGTTAGATCGGCATTACAATATCCAACTATGGAATGGCTTTATGGAGAATCACAGCGGTGTTTCTCCAAATTCAATCAAAGGCCAAAACGTATTTACGCGTTTCCCCGATCTACCCGCAACTTGGTTAAAGCAAAAAATGGAATCGGTTTTTATGCTCAAAAACCGAGCATTCATCAGTTGGGAGCAGCGCCCATACGTGTTCCAGTTTAAAAATTACCGTCCTATTACTGGTCGCGCTGACTTTATGTACCAAAACGTGACACTCCTCCCGCTGGCCTCCTTAACGGGCAAAATCACCCACATCAGCGTGATTGTGTATGATGTCACTGATATTGCCGTCAACAAGTTACAGTTAAAAGCGGCAAACGAACAACTCGAACGCCTAAGCCAAACCGATGGACTCACCCAACTGCATAACCGTCGGCACTGGCAACTATGCCTAGAGCATGAATTTGACTTATATGCTCGCTATAACGATATCGCGAGCCTAGTGATGATAGACATAGATAACTTTAAATACATTAACGATACCTATGGTCATGTCGCTGGGGATAAAGTGATCCAACATATAGCCCATATTCTCAGCCAATCTTTACGGGAAACCGATTGCGCAGGACGTTATGGAGGGGAAGAGTTCGCAGTTGTTATGCCAAAAACCAGCGGTGAAGATGCCTTACATTTTACTGAACGTCTACGGGAAAAAATTGCTGAGTCGACCATAGTGTATGAGAGCCTAAAAATAAAAGTGACTGTCAGCTTAGGGGTGTGCGAGATAGGCAAGCATATTAGTAGTAGCTCAAGTTGGATTTCCTGCTCTGATAAAGCACTATACGAAGCAAAGCAAAAAGGTCGTAACTGTAGTGTACTACATACTGAAAAAACAATAATCACATGATTTTAAAGACAATAAAGCCCATCTCAATGGGCTTTTTATTATCTTTATGGATGCTTAACACTTAATCTAAATTAATGCGGAAATCCGTCATCTTCTTCGTCTTCATCCTCGTCATCCATATCATCGCCAACAAAATAAGTGCCCCAACCATCGTAGTCCACTTTCTGTTTAGCGGCTAACTGTAGCAATTGCTCAGTCGCTTTATCGATTAATGCTACATCTAACTTATGGTGAGCCACTGCATCGAAACAGAAGATCACAGAACCATCTTCTAACTCCATTTCTTCGGCATCGTTGACTTCAAAGCCCAGTTTAAAGGCATCTACTGCTGCTTTTTCGAGGCGATCAAAGTTGGTTGATGAAAAATGATGCTCAATCACATACTCCGCATCAGGCTCAGAGCCATCATCGAGTAGGGCTTGCACTATGTCGCGATTCTCGGCAAGTTGCGCTTTTAACTGACTTTCAATAGACATAAACGTGTCTCCGTTAAGATAAATCTGGCTCAAATTGAGGCTATTATACGCCATCATCCATAGGAGTTTTACCCATTAATGTTGCCGCTTCTCGGTTTATCTCATTAAATTTTGCCGACATACTGTCATAAATTTGTGCAGAAAAAGCTTTAACATCCGCTTTGTCTATATCCGCAGTGGGTATTGGCGCCATCATTTCGATAATAACAACCCCATTATCCCAACGATTTAAATTAATATGGCTCTGACAGGAAGCTAACACGGGCACAATTGGGACACCTGCTGCAATCGCTGTATGAAAAGCCCCCGCCTTGAAGGGTAATAAACCACGTCCTCGAGAACGGGTGCCTTCAGGAAAAATCCATACAGATAAACTTTTTTGCTTAATTTTCTCAACTGTCTTCGCCATCGTATCAAAGGCACTGTGTCGATTTTTCCGATCGATGAGAATATTGCCCGACAACCAATAAATTTGGCCAAATAGTGGCATCCAAACCAAACTTTTCTTACCTAAGCTAACCGTGCCCTTAGGAACGGCCTTAGTGTGAGTAAAAAGATCGAAGTTATTCTGATGATTTGCTAAGAAAATATAGGGGCCATCCTGCACCTCTTTATGCCGACGAACGATCACTTTTATCCCTAGGATCGGTGCAACAGAAGAGAAGATCTTGGCGAACATATGTACATTGTCACGGTGGCGAGGTCTGAGTAAACACACCAATCCACCAAAAATAAAGGCAAGCAACAAAGACACCGCCAACAGCATAGATCTGACGATTAACAGCACAGCATACTCCAACGATAAAATTGGCGACAGTATAGCCAGCATGGCCTATGGACTCAATATATTGTTTACATCTGTAAGCCGATTCGCTAACAAAAAAAAGCCCATCAACTCATTGTAAATACAGTGTGTTGATGGGCTTTAATTTCAACATCTAATGTTTAGAGGCGATTTGAGCAGAAAAAGTCCCTAATTTAGCTAACCACCAACGAAATACCAGCGCACTCACGGCCAATGTAGCAACAATCGCTGCACCGCTGGGTAAATCGAAAGCTGCAGAAAGCACGAGTCCGAGTAAATAGCCAATTAACCCCACAAGGTAGGCATAGAATAATTGACCTTTTCCACGGTATTTATTCAGTGCTAGCGCGGGCAAAATTAAGGTGCTGAAGACCAGATATACACCAACAAGCTCAACTGAGAGGGTGATAACCAGCGCAAATAACAAATAAAATCCTGCGCCATCAAGGATTTGAGGGCGCAGAAAAAATGTTAATAGCACAACAGCATAAACCACAGTAGGTAAGATTAACTGTGGCCAACTGACCCATAGGATCTGCCCTGACATCAATTGTTTTAGTAACTCAGCCCCATGGGGGTCGTTTGCCAACAACAACATAGCTGCAACCGCTGACAACACGTAAAAACAACCAATCATCGCTTCTAGCTCATCCGCCATACGCTTAGATAACCAAGCAATAAACCCTGCGCCTGCAAGGGCGAACACCGCTGGCATCCACACATGAGAAAAAGGTATATCTTCTACCCTGTGATCCATATGAGCGACGATGGCTCCCAAAGCCGCCACTTGTGCTATGGCTAAATCAATAAAGATAATGCCACGCTTTAGGACTTGTCTTCCGAGTACAACATGAGTCGACAGCACTAAAACCCCAGCAGCAAATGCTGGCAGCAAAATCGACATCAGCTCCAGATCAAACATAGGCGTTATTTCACTCCATTTAAGAGGGAAATCACACTGTCATAAAGGCTGAAGAGATCCTTACTGCTATCATTACCACCCACTGACATGGGTAGCATTAGCACTGGCAAATGGGCTTTTTCACCTAACCATTTTGCACCGCGCTCATCTTGATAAGATGCCACAACAACGGCCAAAATATCACCTTGCTCAGCGCGCGTTAACAAGCTAGCTAAATGCCCGCTAGTTGGTGCTAGACCAGGTTTAGGTTCTAAATCAGCCACTTGCTCGATACCAATCCAGTTAAATAAGTATCGAAAACTAGAATGGTAAGCGATCACTTTTTTACCCTGTAGCCCTTTTGCTTGCTCTTCCCAACGCGGAATGGCAGCTTGCCAGCGCGCGGTAAAATCCGCTAAGGACTGTTGGTAATGAGCTTCGCTCGCAGGATCAAGCTGAGCCATCTTACTGGTTAAAGCTGTGGCAACCTGAAGCAAACGCATAGGATCAAAATGCAGATGCGGATTTCCTTGGGCGTGTACATCCCCCATACTACGATCAACACTGGCTAATTTATCTAGTGTCTCAATGTGATCGGCAGCAAAGAATAGGCCCTTTTCCGTTGATTGCACCTTAGCGTTTGCCGATTTCATTTGTAACATAGGTAACCAACCTACCTCCAAATCAGCCCCCGCACAAACCACAAGATCTGCTTGGCGCATTTTAGCAATCAAACTCGGGCGCGCTTGAACTTGGTGAGGATCCTGTAATGCCGTTGTCGCCGAATAGATATTAGCCGTGGGCGCTAATTCCTTCGCCAAGGCCGCATACTCAGGTTCACAGGCAAACACATTCAGCTCAGCATGGGCCAACCCCATATAAGCTGCAGAGAGCGCCACTGCAGCCAATTTCACTAATTTAGAATTGATGCGCACCGTGAGCCCCCAACGTCATAATATACTGAATAGTAAAGATGTTATCGTCTTCAATGCCATCAAAATTCGTCCCTTTTTGATTAGTATACTGAAAACGAACCGTCGAGAAATGGCTCGAATGCCATGCCAGTGTGACCTCTGACTCCTTCAACTTTTGTGCATGAAAATGATCGCCATGGAGTTCTTGAGTATCAACTTCACCATAACGCACTCCAGCAGACCAACTTGGTGTAAATTGGTACACACTACTCAAATACCAACCTTGATGATAATCCTTGCTCGGAGCATCTTCTGGATGCAAATCTACTGGCGTAAAATCCGTTACACGAAAATATTCACCGCTCAAGGTTAAATTTTGGTATTTGTAGTTACCATTAGGTGCCCACTTATAAACAAAATCAGCCCCATAGGTATTTTTACCCGTATAAGATGCCGCATGGCTATGATCATGTCCTTCTTCATGTTCATGTTCATCTTCTTCACCTTCCTCATGGGCGGTCACTTGACCATTTTCGTTACGCAAGTAACTTAAACCTGCCTGCCATGAGCTGTTATCGCCAATGTCACCACCGATTTTGGTGTATAAAGTGTAAACCCCGACATTTTCAAATTCACGCTCACCATGCTCATCGGCCGCACGTAAACTTTCTCCTTTAAAGGCTTCTACACCCATAGTCCAATAAAGATCGGTTGGAGCAACAAAGTTTAAGCGCACACCATCATCAAAGTAGTGACCACCTAAAAAGGCACGGTAGGCGATAGGACGATCGGTGAAAGAATCAGTATGTAAGTGTTGGTTATTAAGGTAGCCAATATCCGATAAAAAACGACCACCACGAATAGAAAATCCCCCTGGCATCGCCATCGTCTGGATAAAGGCTTCTTCAAGGTTGAGCTCACTCTCACCATCATGGATTTCAACAACGGCAGTCACCTTGCCATAGAACATATCATCAATATTGGCACTCATGGCTAATTCAGTTTCACCTAGACCAAAACCTTCAGAGGTTTCAGATAAAGGCCGTTCGCCCGTTTGGTAATAACCATTTAATACCGCGCTAATATTAGGGTTGGTCAAGCTAGAATCAGCGGCAAACAACGAAGGTGAAGCAAACGCGCAGGCTAATGCCACCAAAGAAACTTGGGTGTTAAAAACTGTCATAATATCTCCAAAATACAACAAACGCTCGATGGTGAAAACCATCAAGAAATACAATAAGTTAAAATATGTAAGTTGATTTAGAGTAAAACAGGTGGAGCGCGACTACGATAAACACTGATGTGTTTTGAGAGGAAAACCGGTAGAACAAACTCAACAACATCAAACCGCTGTACGGCTAAATTAAGCACCAGTGGTTGAGTCAATAAGATTTTATTAAATTGATGCTGGTGGAAGCAGAGGGTGCAGTGAGTCTTAGCACCATCATCAAGGTGCGTCACACTATGGGCTGAGGCAGCAAAAGACAGCAAAATCAATAGGGCCGCAAGCCATATTGAAATCATGCGTCTAATGTGACTTGGAAGTCTCACTCAGTCATCCCCATAGTTAAAAAGTGACACAAGTTTATGTCAGGCGCATAGTAAGTTGCAATAAGACAACCTACCGCCAATACGTTACAAGATATTTGTCTTTGATATGTTTAGGTTAAAAACCGCGAGAAATACCCGTTAAGCGGAACAAACTCTCACAAAATAGGCTATTTAAGATTAGCTTAAGTGAGTGTAACTATAGTGTATTTAGTTTTATGTCGATGAAAGCTCCTCAGTGAATTCTCGGCATTCGTCTCTTTTTCCATCCACCAAAAGGCAACTAGAAATGCTAGCATTTTTCCGTGAAAACTTAGGAATTATCTTAGGTGTAGTGATTTTCGGCGCATTAATTTTGGGCGGGATTTACTACGTAGAGCATTCGTTAAAGAGCCAAGAACAAGTTATACAATAACACTTAGCATACACTCTGAGCCCTAGGTTAAGGCTCAGAGTTTAGTTTTACTTTGACTATTGACACTATTATGCAAGCCTAAAATCAGCCCCAATCCATGGTGACAAACAATCAACCCACTGCGGCGATACCATTCATTTTAAGCACTAGCGATGACAACCTCAGCACCTAACCTAAACCAATAATCTCTCCAGCCTCATCAATATCAATCTTGAGATAACCTGGCTTTATACCAAGACCAGGCATTGTCATCACATTGCCCACTAATGCTGTAACAAAACCAGCCCCCGCATTCAGCACTAAAGCGCGGATTGGCACAATAAAATCTTTCGGGACGCCCTTTTGTATAGGATCGTGACTAATCGATAGGGGTGTTTTTGCCATACACACGGGTAAATGAGCATAACCGAGCGAAGTAAACTCCCTCACTTGTTGCTTAGCTTCATCCGAGAGACTGATGCCCGCCGCACCATAACCAACCTCAGCTAAAGTGGATAACTTAGCCTCTAAAGAAGCATCATCCGGATATAACAACCTAAACTGGCTCTGAGTGTCAGCGGCGCGAACCACAGTATGTGCAAGTTCAATAGCTCCCGCTTCACCTTGGCTAAAAGCATCACTGACCTCACAACCAAATGCCGCAGTTTGGTTAACGGCGTTGATTAACCATTGCAACTCGGCTTCGGTATCCGTGGCGAAGCGATTGATTGCCACGACGACAGGAATGCCATAGCGTGCCACATTGTTAATATGCCAGTGTAAATTAGCAAATCCTGCCTCTAGACGAATCTCATCAGGAGTATTGATATCTGTGTCTGACTCAATACCGCTATTTGCCTTAAGCGCTTTTAATGTCGTCACTAACACCGCGGCACTTGGGACTTGCCCGGACTGACGCACCTTGATATTACAGAACTTTTCGAATCCCATATCGGAACCAAAGCCCCCTTCGGTGATCACATAGTCCACAAGTTTTAAAGCGATATCATCGGCAATAATCGAGGAGTTTCCGTGGGCAATATTGGCAAAGGGGCCAGCATGAATGAGGCATGGTGCGCCATTTAAGGTCTGCATCAATGTGGGTTTAATCGCATCCACCATAATCGCCGTCATAGCGCCTGCGACCCCTAAATCTTCTGCGCTTATCACCTGCCCTTGGCGATTAAGTGCTAGAACTAATCGCCCAATGCGGGCCCGCATATCCGCCAAATTAGCGCTCAAGGCCAAAATAGCCATTAATTCAGATGCTGCCGTAATATCAAAACCAGACTCATATACAGGACCGTTGTTTTCTCCTAGTCCAACCTGAACCTGCCGCAGGCAACGATCATTATGGTCAAGCACCCTATGCCAGCGGATCTGCGCAGGATCGATATCCAAAAAAGCTTGCCCAGATTGCGCCTCAAATTCCACTTTACCTAAACGTGACTCATGGAAAAGCCTCGCCGCAATCGCGGCGGCACCTAAATTATGGGCACTGCTGACAGCATGAATATCACCCGTTAAATGCAAGTTAAGTTCCTGCATAGGTACAACTTGCGCATAACCGCCACCCGCTGCGCCACCTTTGACGCCAAAGACGGGCCCCATACTCGGTTGGCGAATGCAGGCACAGGCTTTTTTACCTATGGCCTTTAAGGATTGAGTTAGCCCAATACTTGTCACTGTTTTACCTTCACCGTGGGGTGTTGGGGTGACAGCAGTGACAATAATCAGTTTTCCCCGACTTTGACCCGCTAAACGCTGCTGAACACTTAAATCTACCTTAGCTTTTGTGCTACCAAATAGAAGCATTTCTTCCGGTAATAAGCCTAACTCTGCGCCAAGCTCTGCCACATTTGTTAAACTGGCACGGCTTGAAATCTCCATATCGGTCAGCATGCGTCGGTTTCTCCTTTGAAGTATTCCGGATAAATAGATGTGATTGTAATAAACAACATCGCTTGAATATGGCGGATATTAGGTGATTGATCTTAAGAGATACAGTCGCCGAAAAGGTTAATTACTGATTTCTTATAAGCAAACAGCGCCATCGGCGCCGTTTATTGTTTAATACTAAAAATATATTTCACCGCTCAGATGTGGACGGCGACCTTTACTGTCTCTAAGCTCAAACACCCAATTATCCTCGTTTTTCTCATAACCAAACCCGACCTGTGCAGGCATTAAGAGTGGCAGCTTAAATGTCACATCGACAGTGAATGGGCGAGTACCAAGTTCAGGCATTAACTCAGCCAAACAGCGGGCTTTAGACCACATACCATGGGCGAGTACGCGATCAAAGCCAAATCGCTTTGATAACAATGGATGCAAATGGATCAAGTTATAGTCACCGGATGCCTTTGCATACCGACGGCCCAGATCTTCCCCCAGCTCCCACGCTTGCGGAGCATCCCATTCCATTTCAATCGCCTTAGGTGGGCGAACGCGGCGACCTGCGGTTTCAATACGATATAAATAGGTCGAGAGTGATTCCCACACTAACTCCTCACCAACATACACTTTAGAAACAAATTCAAACTCCAAGCCTGAATCCGTTTCACGACTTGTCGTTAACGCACACTCAAAGGAATATTTTTCGTTGACTGTGGTTGGACGATATACTTGGATACGGTTTTTAAGGTGGATCATGCCAAGTAATGGAAATGTAATACCATCATGGGTAAAAATCACCGCGTGTAAACGAAACGCCATCACGTATAAATAAGTTGGAGGTAGCAGGTTACCATCAAACTGGAAACCACAAACTTGGGCGTATTGACTCACTTTTGCTTCTGAGACGGTAACACCAGGTGCAGTCACTCTAATGTGAGGCAATGGCTGTTGATCCCAACCTGGTTTGCGGCCAAAAAATATCTTGCGATAAAGAGAAAGCAGCGACGGCATCGCGTTCAACTCAACACAATATGCATTATTCAAGTCTGTGTACCTTTTAATTAACTATCCCTTAGCACAGATAGCCATAAATTACCTCGCTCAGACGGGTGACATCTGATAAATCAAGCTAAAAACGAGTGTAAAACGGGCTGTGCTGCGTCTTAAAAAGGGTGATGCAGACTCTTTGAATGGACAGCGAAAGAGTCAGGTTTGTTGAAAACGGCGTGATTATAACCTAGGGGATAGAGTTCTGTGTATCCCTAAGTTTAGTAGGAATATTTACCATCAATAAAATCATTGTGTTAGCTAATTTCATGAGTGAATAAGTAAGCTAACTTGAAAGATAATACCTACAGAGTGCGAAAATATTTCGTCTGTGCCACACTATTACCCCACACTCTTTAAGTTAATTTACACGTGCAAGATAAGAATTTTGATAAGCTCGCGCACAAGTTTGCGAAAAATATTTATGGCTCCCCAAAAGGGGAAATTCGTGCAGCCGTACTATGGCGAGATCTCAGCTCTGCGTTAGCCCCATTTGGCGATAAAAAACTCCGAATTTTAGATGCTGGCGGTGGCTTTGGTTTCTTTAGCCAAAAGCTGGCACGCCTTGGTCATGAAGTCGTGCTTTGCGATATCTCACAAGAGATGCTTATCCAAGCCCAAGCACATATTGATGCCTCTACCGAGCCTTTAAATATTGAGCTTATCCATGCCCCTATCCAAGCATTATCAGTTGAACAGAATGGTGTTTTCGATCTCATACTGTGCCATGCCGTAGTCGAATGGCTTACCGATGCCCAGCGTACGATGGAAGGATTGCTGACAATGCTCAAACCCAATGGTTTGTTTTCACTGATGTTTTATAACAAAGAAGCAATGCGTTTCCATGCCTTAATATCAGGAAATTTTGACTACGTGGCCGCAGATCTTAAAGTAAAGAAAAAAGTGAGGCTAACACCCACACACCCGCTTTATATTCAAGAGGTTAAGCAATGGTTTATGGATTGGGAAATGACGTTAATAAGCCAATCTGGGGTGAGGGTTATCCACGATTACTTGAAAAAGAGCCAAGCCGCAGATTTTGATTACCAAAAACTTCTGCAGATGGAACTCGAATATTCCCAGCACGAGCCGTATATATCACTTGGCAGATATGTCCATTTCTTAGGTATTAGTCGAGGAACATAGCACCTCGACTGAACCAACGTGATGTTAAAGACAAGTATCACTCCAACAGGCGGTCACCTTAGCACCCGCCTGTTTAAGTAACTGCACAACACTCTTATCACCCACAACATGACCAGCCCCAATCACCACAAATAACAGTGCTGGCACATCACTGGCATCCATAAGCTTAAGAATACCCTCGGCCATTGTGTGATTTCGCTGCCATAGGATCTTATCTATAATTCGAGTATCACCCTCGCCGCCCATCTGTTCTTGCATAATAGTATCAAGTTCGGTCTCGTCACCCGAACGCCACGCCGTTATCAGCGATAAAAGCTCATCATCCGACACACTAATCGCATCTCGCACCATAGACCACTGCTCTTGGCTGTCGAACGTAGCTAACAACTGAAATTGAGATTCTGCGGTTTCCAGCTCAAACACTGGCAGTGTTTTATTACGAGCCATCAACTGTGCATCAACACCATAATCAGTGCTATAACCTAAGCCATTGTAACGTAAGAGATTGAGTTGAGTCGCCTGTAACCAAGGTGCAAATGATTGAATTGACTGACATACACTTGCTCTACTCGCACAGTAAAGCGTCATACTCTCAACAGTTTGCTTATCGCGGTTCTGCCAATCTAAGCCCTTAGTGCCATCTGCCATCCCATACTTTTGCAATAGCGCGCGGCTATCGACTTTATTCATATCGACTTCAACCACTAACCCCTTGGCTTTGCTAAACGCTGTTTCAATTTGCTCAGGTAAGGGATAAAAGTCGCGATTACCAATATGAATTGATCCCAATAAATAGGCACTTTTACCCTGCCACTGCACTTGATAAAACGGCGGTTTATCGCTTGGTGCCGCAAAAATTGCGGCATGAAAAAATAATGTCACACAACTGATTGCGGCGATGAGTCGTCTGTGGCTTGTTGCCATATCCTTTGCCCCTTATAATTCCTGCAAATTTTACAATGAGACGCTGTTATGCCACACACTAAGGTTATAGAGCAACTGAAAGAAAACCTTCAAACCGCCTATCGCCAAGCCATAGATGCCGACGCTAAATTAGATGAACTGAAAAAAGCGGGCTATGGA
Source organism: Shewanella sp. JNE2 (assembly GCF_023159115.1). Classification (NCBI taxonomy): domain Bacteria; kingdom Pseudomonadati; phylum Pseudomonadota; class Gammaproteobacteria; order Alteromonadales; family Shewanellaceae; genus Shewanella; species Shewanella sp. JNE2. The sequence continues at coordinate 3,956,254 of NZ_CP096169.1, forward strand.
AAATTCACCAGCATCTTTACGGCAGATCAAGGATTTATCATTTCGAGTAATCGTTTTTTGCCCTACGTGCAAGAGCTCGTTGATGATTTAACCACATTAGAGAGCCAACCGACGCTCGATCCTGTCGCACTTGAAACCTATGTGCGCCAATTAGGTATCCTATTGAAAACACTTCAGGTCTTTAAAAAACAGAGCTAACTTCTTTATCTAAGCGCTAAAATTTTTCGTTAAGTTTAGCGCTTTCCCTTTCCTCTTTACCCTGTTAGCGCCAGAGAAAACCCCTTTTAACGCCACAAAAATTGTCATCATTTTGTCATTTCTAAGTCATAGACTCCGCAAACACAGACGAAGGGGCTGAATAATGACAAGTTTAGATCTCGCTAAAGAGCTTGATAAAATAATTTCTAAAGGGGCTATCAGTCCATTATTCCAGCCTATTTTCAATATATTAGAACATAAGATCCATGGATTTGAGGCCCTAAGTCGCGGCCCAGAACACAGCCCATTATATTCACCCGTTCCCCTTTTTCAGACCGCCGAACATCAGGGTAAACTCAGTGAACTCGAAACCCTTTGCCGACGGATTTCACTCGAGCAATTTAAATGTCGTCAGTTTCAGGGGCGACTATTTATCAATATCTCACCCAAGGCGCTGTTAGATCCCTGCCACCCCAAAGGTATGACACTGCAACTATTGCAACAGCTTGGGATTTCACCTTCACAGGTAGTGATTGAACTCTCGGAGCAATATCCTGCGGATGATATAGACCTGCTTAAATCCTGCTTAAATCACTATCGTAGTCAAGGATTTATGACGGCAATTGACGATTTAGGTGCGGGATATTCTGGCTTAAGACTCTGGTCAGAATTGTCACCCGATTATGTGAAGATTGATCGTCACTTTATCCATCAGATCGACTCTACCCCAGTAAAACAAGAATTTGTGCGATCCATTGTTGAACTCTGTCAGAGTTTAACCTGTAAAGTGATAGCCGAAGGGATTGAAACTCAAGAGGAATTAGCAGTACTTAAACAACTTGGCATTGTGTATTGCCAAGGTTATTTACTCGGTCGTCCTGAGGCTATGCCCTGCAGAGCAATGAAAGCCACCTTAGTTCCCAATAATACCCAAGCACAACCCCGATATAGTGAGTCAGCAGAAAGCCTCTGTTGCAGTGCCGTTACCGTTCTACCAAACCTAAAGCTTAAACATCTAAGTGATACTTTTATCTCCCAACCTGCACTGCAAGCAGTTGTTGTGGTTGAAGATCAAGTACCCCAAGGTATTATTAGCCGTGCAACATTACTTGAGCTTTTTAGCACCCCCTATGGTCGAGCATTACATGAAAATCATGCCGTTAGTGAGGTCATGGATCCTCAGGTACTGCAAATAGAAGCCAATGAGCCCCTTTCGACTGTTAGTCAGCTACTGACGTCAGAAAGTGCAAATACCGTGGCACAGCAATTTATTATTCTGCGCCGTGGCAAATTGCTCGGCATTGGTCACACCAAAGATCTATTACAGCGCATAACTGAGCACAGAATTAAAATGGCACGCCATGCTAATCCACTTACGGACTTGCCGGGAAATGTGCCTATACAAGAAGAGCTAAAGCGACTAAGAATTCAACAAAAGCCTTTTTACCTCGCTTATTTCGATCTGTGTCATTTTAAACCCTACAACGATATTTATGGTTTTTGTCGTGGTGATGAAGTGATTTGCGAAGTGGCCAATTTATTAATGAAATATAAAAGTGATAACTGCTTTATTGGCCATGTGGGAGGCGATGATTTTGTGATAATTAGTACATGCGATCAAATCGTGACTCGTTGTCAGCGGATATTGACTGACTTTGAACACCATAAACAATTCTTCTATAGTGCCGAACATTGGCAAGCACAACAAATGCTGGCTGATGATAGACAGGGGCAAGCCTGCTACCACAAACTTATAAGCCTATGCGTTGGCTTACTCTCGCCGGAACATACCCATAATTGCAATGAACATAGCTTGTCCACGCTGAGTGCGAGGGCAAAAAAACAGGCAAAATCCGCAAGTAATGGATTTTGCCTGTTGGAAAATAATGCACTCAATCCACACGCATTAATCGCTTAAGGTGGCTTTTACATCTAAATCTTAGGGGCGATGGTCTTTTTTAACCAGTCGTTTAGCATCTGTGTTTCATACATAAAAGGTTTATCGTTTAAGGGCTGAATACCCGTTAAAAACCCCATATCAGATAATTTTTCATCCCCAGCAACGATCACTTTATCATTCTCTAACACCTGGTAGCTAAAGGTGATTCGTGGTGGGTAAATATCCTTCACAACCCGTAAATCATTTGCCGTTGCACCAAATGTTGGACGCATATCCCCCGCTAAATCCACATCGGTAACCATCATTTCAAGCTTTTGATTGGGTTTTAAAATTTTAGCGGCTTCTTTATTGATATTCTTGGTTAAGGTCTCAAATAAGCGAGTCTCATAACGGGATTGAACTTCCCCCGATGATTTAATATCGCGAAAATCCTTCGGATTTTGCCAAACAATTTTCACCACACCATCTTCCGTGACAGGATGGGTTGATGTTTCATCTGCGGCCCACACTGCACTGCAACTTAATACCCCTGCGAGTAAAAGGAATTGAACTTTCATGCTTGCCTCCTAGGCCTAATCATTTCTATATTGACAGTACAAAATCTAACCTGAACTAAAGCTTAACGCAAAACAGTCTCAAGAACATAAAATAAACACAAGCATTTGTATAATAAACAAAATATTTTACTTTGCTGTAAATTGACACGTATCTTTTTGTATCGACACTGCACTAAGTAAGTGCAGCGTTATAAATTTGTGATCATTTTGCGCGCATCTTGATTAAAAACACGTTATTCTTCGCCTATTGTTTATATGGCTACGATTAGAAAATGAAATTCCCCGTTGTACCTGTGTTCATTCTTATTCTTTTTACCTGTTTCGCCAGTGCGATTTGGTTTATCTCCCCAGACAGTAAGGATGACCATCACCAAACTTGGTCATCCTTTATCTACACCCATGGGTATGACTCTGGAAAATACAAAAAAACAGATAATTTTGATCATTATGATGCCTGCCGAGATTTTGCCCGGGTGCAATCTTCTCTCTATGATAATGTCCCTTGGGAATGTGGTTTAAATTGTGAATTTGATCCACGCAAGCAAGGGTTTCAATGCAAAAAAATGAAAAATGACAATTAAGGCCTATTCCACAGAGATTAATGATTAACGTTTAAAATGGAAAACGGGCACTTAACTCAGGATATTGCTGTTTAAGATCCTTAGGTTTAGTGCTAAATTTTTTACCAACAGGAGTCGCTTTACCCGATGGCATAAAAGGTAACTCTTGACCCGTCCTATCTTCATATAGCTGCCCAGCAATTAAGTCGTACTCATCGACAAAGGGATAGGCATATCCGTCTTTCTCTGGCCATGCGGATAAACGCGCTAGGCTATCAGGATGTGTAATAACTGCATCATAACGCTCTTGCCCTAAAGAAATAAGAAAACATCTAAACTCCGCAAAAGCATATTCAGAATCACACCCAGTGATAATATAAGCCGCTCCCCATACTGACCATAAATAGCTACGCCGCATCTGTTGGCTAAATATTTTATCGAAAGCTTTTAATTCTTCATTACTGAGTTCGGTGAGTTTTTGCTTGAGTGCCTGCACTAAAGATTCCTGTGGTTGTGCAGCCTCAGTACGCGTAACCAATGCCCAAAATTCAACTTCTGTCATAACCTAAACCTATTAACTATACCCAAGCAAAGGCAATATTCTACATGATAATGCGGTTATGCTGGACTCAGTTCAGCGCTTTTCCTACACTGCCTCATCCTAAGACCACGAAATCCATCAGTCATTCAATGCCTAAACGTCTCATTTTACTCACCGCGCTCTATTGCCTCTTTAGCATAGCCGCACTATGGCGAGCAATAACAACCCAATCCTTTGATTTATTTACCTTAGGAGTGCTTCCCGTACTAGTTGGTATCCTGATGCGAGCCCCTTGGTCAAGCCTAGTGCTTAAAATCTATCTTGGAATGCAAACCCTCGGTTTTTCAGCACTTGGTATCACTGCGGTGATTGCCTACCGTATCACACCAGAAGACGTAAAAGTGTTCTTTGCAGGTAAGCAAATTCCGATGCTACCACTTGTTATCGGCATAATTGCTATGTTGTTAGTACAATATTGGGCTGCATTTTCTAAAGTCACTTACCAGTATTTAAGTGGTAAAACAGAGTAATAGCGGATTTATTGCTAAGCTGTTATTTATAGCGTAGCTTAACAATCCTATAAAAGACCCTCAGCTAATACCGACGAAAACTATGAGTCATCTATCACCCAACGAATTATCCATTCTCTTAGTAGAGCCTTCGGATACGCAACGCCGAATCATTATTCAGCATCTACAACAAGAAGGGATTGTCAGCATTCAAACGGCTGCAAATATCGAAGAGGCTAAAGCCGTGGTTGGCCGCCATAAACCCGATCTCATCGCCAGTGCAATGCATTTCGAAGATGGCACTGCCATCGATCTACTCAGCTATTTACGTGTAAATAGTGACTACAAAGACATTCAGTTTATGTTGGTGTCGAGCGAATGCCGTCGCGAGCAATTGGAGATTTTTAGACAATCAGGCGTAGTCGCTATCTTACCTAAGCCTTTCCATGCCGAGCACTTAGGTAAAGCCCTGAACGCGACCATCGATCTATTAAGCCATGATGAACTCGATCTTAGCCATTTTGATGTACATGATGTGCGCGTTTTAGTAGTCGATGACAGTCGTATGGCGAGAAATGTCATCAAACGAACTATTGGTAATTTAGGAATAAAGCTCATTACCGAAGCAGAAGATGGCGCACAAGCTATTGAGTTAATGAGAAATAATATGTTTGATCTGGTCATTACTGACTATAACATGCCCAGTATTGATGGATTAGCATTGACCCAATTTATTCGCAACGAGAGCCAACAATCCCATATCCCTATTTTAATGGTCTCCTCAGAAGCCAACGATACCCACTTAAGCAATGTATCACAGGCAGGCGTCAATGCTCTGTGCGATAAACCCTTCGAACCTCAACTCGTCAAGCAGCTCTTATTTCAACTGTTAGAAGAATAAAACCTAAGTCACGAACCGAGTAAATATTCTCCAATTTACCGCGTTTCATTCTATTCTCTGGCAGTAAAAGGCTTTCAAAGTATGAAGCCTTATGGCATGTTAGGCACGCTTACTTAAATAATCTACGGAAAGAAGAGACAACAAAGATGAACAAAACTGAACTTATCGCTAAGATTGCGGAAAATGCCGATCTAACAAAAGTGGAAGCAGCACGCGCATTAAAGTCTTTCGAAGCGGCTATCACCGAATCCATGAAAAATGGTGACAAAATTTCTATCGTGGGCTTTGGCTCTTTCGAAACGGCCACCCGTGCAGCTCGCACAGGTCGTAACCCACAAACGGGTAAAGAAATCCAAATTGCAGAAGCAACTGTGCCTAAGTTTAAAGCCGGTAAAACCCTACGCGATAGCGTCAATTAATTCGTAGATAAAACCATTCGTGATGAAACGCCTCCTACTTTGTGAGGCGTTTTTTTTTGCGCAAAACTCAACTCGAAATGACGATTTATTGCACAACGACAGTGCGTGCCTGCTCCATTTTCATGCACACCCAAAAGCACAACTGATAAACATTTTCATAACATTATGTTTTCCATAAGATTGTAATAATGGCATACGATTAGCAACTCACTCTTCAGAAAAAAACCAAGATGCACCAGTGCCACCAACAAAATGGGGCATAAGTGAATCAATAAATACATCAATCGAGGGGATGAGCATGAGAAAATCACTGTATAGCGTTTTAGCCTTATCGACAGGAATGTTACTGACATCCAATGCCTTTGCTGCCGTGTCAGCCAATATAGGGGGTACATCAAATTACCTATGGCGTGGTGTAACCCAAACTGACGATGCGGTAGCCATCCAAGGTGGAATTGACTATAGCCATGATTCTGGATTTTATGCAGGCACATGGGCATCGAATGTGGATTTTGGTGATGAAACAAGCTATGAGCTCGATCTTTATGTGGGTTATGCAGGTAATATCACTGAAGATATTAGTTACGACATAGGTTATCTCTATTATGGCTATCCTGATGCACCAGGAAGTATCGACTTCGGCGAACTCCATGGTGCTGTTACTTGGAAATGGATTGAGCTTAGCTACTCCCATGTCATTAATGCTGGAGATGATGTAGCAGCATCGCCTTTAGATAATAAAGATTTGAGCTATCTTGCGGCTACTGTATCAATACCACTTACTGAAAAGGTGAGCTTATCCATGCATTATGGTTATTCCAGCGGCGATGTGGTTGAAGCTTGGTTTGGTGAAGATAACTACGCCGACTATAACGTGACCTTAAGCGCCGACACGAGTATGGGGACAGTATCCTTTATGGTTGCAGATACAGACTTAACCGATGACGATACTAAAATTGTTTTAGGCTATTCCTACAGCTTTGACCTCTAAGCTTTACTATCTAGCCCGAGCGAGTACAAGTTATCAAAACGCCACCTTAAGCGGTGGCGTTGTGCTATCGCAATGATCCATTAAGCAATGATTGGCCTATTTGTTTTACGCGCTGCAACCATTTTCTCGATATATTCAACTATCGGTTCAGTGACTGAAATCCCTGTAGTTTGCTCAATACCTTCAATGCCAGGTGCCGAGTTCACTTCAAGAATTAAAGGGCCACGGTTAGAGCGTAAAATATCCACACCAGCGACAACAAGCCCCATGGCCTTTACGGCTGCAATAGCCATCTTACGCTCGACGGAGGTGATTTTTACCGTTTCACCACAACCGCCCAAATGAAGATTAGAGCGAAAATCTCCTTCTGGTCCTTGGCGTTTCATCGAAGCGACAACTTTATCACCTACAACAAAACAGCGAATATCGCTTCCGTTAGACTCTTTAATATATTCCTGCACTAAGATATTGGCTTTCAACCCTAAAAAGGCTTCGATCACGCTCTCTGCCGCGGTTTTCGTCTCAGCTAACACAACACCAATACCTTGAGTACCCTCAAGCAGTTTAATCACTAAGGGAGCACCTCCCACCATATTGATTAAATCAGGAATATCATTAGGTTTATTCGCAAACCCCGTAATTGGCATACCTATCCCTTTACGAGAAAGCAACTGCAATGCCCTTAACTTATCACGGGATCGGGCTATCGAAATCGAGTCATTAGCCACAAATACACCCATCATTTCAAACTGACGTACCACTGCACAACCATAAAAAGTCACACTTGCATGGATTCGAGGAATGATTGCATCGAATCCAACCAACTCCTGTCCCTCATAATGAATACTGGGTTTGATCGAGTTGATATTCATATAACAGTTCAGAGTATTGATCACAACCGCTTCATGGCCACGACTCTCACAGGCGGCGACTAAACGTTGCGTTGAATACAGTTGAGGAAACTGGGATAAGATACCTATTTTCATTACGGAATGACCCACTTAAGCACAGTGAATAAAGAGTTCTGACACAACAAAATTCGGCATCAGAAAAGGGGGCTGATATTTGTCTATTGCTCAGTGTAAAGCAAGAAAATATTCCTCACCAGATGAAAACGGTTTACAGGAATGACCACTGGATAAGGTTCACAATTTTGTGAGTAATGGTGTAATAAATTTTGCCTCAAAGTCTATTGCCTCTAAGGGCCGAGAGAATAAATATCCTTGCAAAATATTACAATTGCGAGCCGTACAAAACTCCGCCTGTTCCAATGTTTCCACGCCTTCTGCGACAGAAATAACATTAAAACCGTAGGCAAAATTAAGTAATGCGGCTAATAATCGAGTGTCTTTTTCATCTTTATCGTAGGATGCGATAAAGCTTTTATCTATTTTCAATACACTAATAGGAAATAATTTGATGTGTTCTAAGGATGAAAATCCTGTACCAAAATCATCGAGGGCGAAACGAACACCAAGTTTAGCGATTTGATCTAAAACTTTAGCGTGTTCATGGGGATCTTCAATCAAACAATTCTCAGTAATCTCTAACTCTAGTGCAGTGGGAGGTAAACCCGTTAATTCCAGTGTTTGGATAATTTTACTCAGCAAATCAATCTGCGCTATTTGTGAGGCTGATAAATTTACCGCAATGGTGAAATCACGCCCAATGGGTTTTAGTTGTGTCAGCCAAATCTGAGCTTGTCTACAAGCCTCCGCGAGAACCCAATCCCCAATCTCCTCCATCAGGCCCATCTCTTCTGCAATAGGGAGAAACTGATCCGGTGCGATAACCCCGTCTTTAAGATGCTGCCAACGAATAAGTGCTTCCATACCGACCATTTGATGGGTCAAAGAATCAACCTGTGCTTGGTAATACACCTTAAATTCATTCTGTCTGAGTGCAACCCTAAGACTTGACTCGATATGATTGCGATAACGCACCTCTCTATCTAAGGCTTCAGAATAAAATTGGATCTGATTACGCCCCATTTTCTTGGCGCGGTACATCGCAATATCGGCACATTTCATCAACTCGGAACTGTCTGATGCAGCCTCGTTATAAAAAGCAACGCCAATACTGGCACCAATCAGCACATCATTATCCCCGAGGCAAAAAACCTCCTCAAATGCCTTAAGCAGTCGATTAGCCACTATCATCGGAAAATACTTGTAATCATCATCCGTCACCAGCACAACAAACTCATCGCCCCCTAAACGAGCAATGACATCACCATCCCGCAGAACCTCACTTAAGCGAGAGGCCACTTTGACTAATAAGATATCGCCAGTCTGGTGACCTAATGTATCGTTAATCGCTTTAAAATCATCTAGATCGAGTAGAATTACCGCTAAATAATTGTTACTCCTTTTGGCTCTAGCTATGGCTCGATTTAAACAAAGCTCGAACCCATAACGGTTAACGAGTTTCGTCAGCGAATCATGCTCTGCTAGCTCTTTCAGTTTTTGATGGCTATTACGTAGTGCTAATGCCATTGAGGCTCGTTGTTTGGCGTAACGAATAGCTCGGGTAAGAATACGGGAATTAACTTCATCTTTGAGTAAGAAATCCTGAGCACCCAGTTCTATACAGCGCTGGGCTAACTTTTCATCTTCATAACGGCTGAGCATCACGACTACGGTCTGGTCTTGAGTCATCGCATTGAGTTTAATCAGCACTTCGAGGCCATTGGCATCGGGCAGCATGTAGTCCAATAAAATGCCATCAAAATGGCGTTCTAACGCTAGGTTTAATCCATCGAACGCACAATTTGCCTCAATGACATTAAACGCTAATTTTGACTGCCTCAATGCTCTAATGACCGCGGTTCTATCCACTTCATCATCATCGATTAGTAGTAAATCCATATGCCCATCCTATGCCGATGGAAGCTCAACAATACGCCAGTAACCTTCCAACATATTAAAAATATTATTAAAACCGTCTTTTATATCTGTTTTCACCATATAGCCCGCCACATGATGACTATAGGCTTTCATCCGATCTTCATCGGTACTTGAGGTGGTTAACATAAAAACCACAGAGGAAGAAAGTGTTGGATCGGATCGAAGATGCTCAAGAAACTCAAAGCCATTCATCCTCGGCATATTTAAATCCAACAGTATGAGATAGGGCCCCTTAATCGCCTCGGGATTAGTCAGAATATGTAACGCCTCAAGTCCGTCTCTGGCGCGTATCAAAGGATTCAATAAGCGAAGCTGCTTCATTGCACGCTGAACAGCCATATAATCAACATCATCGTCATCGACCAGTAAAATTGTCACTTGAGTGTAGCTATTTGAACTGCTCATAAAACCTCCTTGTTCACTATACGTACTGGCCAACTGAATCGAAAACGACAACCTCGTCCCTCTGATTCTAGTTTGATTTCTCCCCCTAAGCTTTCTATGGTTTTTTTTACCAGTGATAAGCCTAAACCACTCCCCTCTACTTCATCCCTTGGTTTAAGCGTCTGAAACATTTCAAAGACTTTCCCATGATAAGCCTTTGAAATACCTGGGCCATCATCAACAACACTAAACCAATATACATCCCCTTTAGGTTCACATTGCACTTTGATAACACCTGTGTCTCGATCGTGGTGTTTTATGGCATTACTCATTAAATTTCTAACAACCAACTCCAAAAGTGTTTTGACTGTCTTAAAGTTTGGGAATTCCCCCTCTAGCAACAACTCAAATCCCTGTGGAGGAGCGACTAACTCAAACATATCCTCAATTAACTGCCGCGCATCCACCTCTACAATTTCAGCATCAACCCGACCAATTCTGGAAAACATTAATAATCCATCGAGTAGCAAGACCATACGATGAATCCGATTTTGAATTAATCCTAAGTACTTTTGGACATTTTCATTCGTATTATCAACAAGATCTTCCGCCAACCAACTCGTCAACTGTTCAATCCCCCTTAAAGGAGACTTAAGATCATGTGATGCAATATAGGCAAAACGATCGAGTTCTTGATTAATACGCTCAAGTTCTTTTGTATGTTGAGCTCTTTGAATTTCCACACGTTTGCGTTCTGACACATTATTGATTGTCGCGAGTATAGAGAGCCCATTACTAAAATGGATTGGTGTTAAGCCAACCTCAATCGCTAATCGGCTACCATCCTTGCAACAGCCAAATAAATCGTCCCGCATAGACATATTTTTTGCGATAGGCTGGACCAAATAATTACTCATATGCTGCTGATGTATATCCCACAATCCCTTAGGCAGTAGCATATTGATTGAATGCCCAAGCAATTCTTCTCTGGCATAACCAAATAAGCGTTCGGCATGAGTATTGACTAAAGTGATCACGCCTGTTCTATCAATCATAAATAGGGCGCTTGGTGAGGCTTCAATGACTAATCTAAATCGTTTCTCGTTGGCGATAAGTTCAGATGTCAACCTAGATTCTTGATAACGATTACGCGCCATCACAACCACGGAGTAAAATAACGCTAATATAAAGCCGCACCCAATCAATTGGAGCCAAAAACTCTGGGTTTGCTCCGAACTAGAAATAAAGGCTGATTCTGACGAAATATCTAAACGCCATACTCGGCCTTCAATGATTGCCGTTTGTGATTGATAAAAAAGATCCTGCGGACTAGGTAACAATTTATTGCTAGTAAACATTAAACTTTCAGCGTTTGCATTTTCCCCATCGTAAATAGCGAGTGTTAAACCCGAAAATCTATTTCCCATAATCCCTTGCATCAAATCATCCATGCGAAAAGCTGCATAAATTACACCGACGGCACGCTGTTTTCGCTCCTCATCAGTAGTCGCTTGCCCTTGATATAAGGGTAAATACATCAAAAAACCCGATTGGGTATTATCTTGGGTTTCCTGAACTAATATCACCTTTCCTGAAATTGTCGGCATCCCTGTTGCTATAGAACTGAGTATGGCAGAGCGTCGATTCATCTCTGAACACATGTCAAAACCAAAAGCCCTCTGGTTACGCCAATCAAAGGGCTCTAAATATTGAATGACACAATAGAGATCGCGCTCTCCTTGGGGATAGACGTTATATTCACTAAACCCTTCAGATCGAACTTGATTGACATGCGCCTCCAAGGTTTCAGGAGTCAGTAAGGGAGTGTAACCAAAGCCTTGAATACCTGGGTAATATTCAATCAAACGCGCATTTACTACGTAGGTCTGCCACTCTTCTCTGGTCACGCCATCAGAGGCAAGAAATAACCCAATCCCCCCCCGTAATACCTGCTCATACACTATCATTCTGCTGTTTACGGCTTCAATTAGCTCCTGCACATTATTATTAAAACGCTCTTCCCCGCGATCTCTAAGATATACCTCTAAGACGTACCAAGAAACGCCCATGAAAAACAATGCAGCCGTGATCACCATCCAACTGGAACTTAGGACGCTGAAATAAAAATTTTTAGGAGAGTCAAAGTATTTAGGAAAGTCATCCTTGTGCATATATGCCATCCCTAGCGAATCATTAATCATCAAAGTGTTGTTGTAGTTGTCAATTAATTCAAGTTTGTCTGAGTATTTAAGTAGGGATTAGTCAATAAATTAACAATAAAGTATCAGGTGTTCAGTCACAAAATAGAGTTAAATTACAGGAAGACTGCTATATAAAAATGTCATTATTATTACCCCAAGCGACAGCATGCGATTCAACCAATGGGAAGAAATTTTTACTCTAATTCACAAAATTTTTTGCTTTTCTGCCACACTATTTTTAGATAGAAAGTCTTTAGGAACAACATGAGGAATTCGTTATGGCTCATATTATTGAAGTCGTGCCCAACGATACTGAAATTGAGGCGATGACCACCCCTAGAAACAGCAAAGCAGCCGAAGCCATGCAGTATAAGCGTGAAATCAAAAAACGCTTAGAAGATTATCTCGAACGCGCAGAACTTCGACGTGCATTAGGAGACGACGAATTTTTTTAAGCCCTGCTAATACCATTATGCTTACGCTACAAACCGACAAGCATAGATATTTTGCTCGATTATAAACAAGTATCACCCAGTACTTCATCGGCTGGGTGAGCATTAATTTTTAGTACCACCAACCTTATCATTTTGCCTTTTTATGTCTTGGTTTTAATGAGAAGTCATCCAACCTTTATATAAATAAGTATAAGTTCCTCATCCCAGCGCCAAACGCGCCAGCGTTCATATCGCAGATCCTGTGTAGAACTTTTCACCGAGTGATGCTTTAAATCGATGAAAAATTGATTATTTAATCTAAAATTTTTAACATCAGCCTAGCAGAGCCATAGGAATCAATAGGGTTAAAGGCTATGATTATGTCAATTTCTATTGCTTAAACAGCCCGCAGGATGACGGAAATGTCAGAGTCGTTAGCCCAGTACCAACAAGATCTACGCCGCTTTTCCGATGAACTCATTCGTATCCAAACTCCCATAAAAATCCTCGATGCGATTAAATGGCCAAGGGAAATGGAAGAGCGTTTTCTATCAAACAAAGGTTCTTCACTTCCAGCGATTAAACAAGACTTCTATCAAAACATAGCATTACCTTTTGACCCTATAAAAACGCAAGCTGAACTTATCGCCCTGAAACAGGATATTCATAGACGTTTAGGTAAACGGGACAAACTTGGAAAATTATTAGTTGCCAACGTCGATCAATATCGTCTCGTTGTCGATATGTTAGGCCACAGAGGTACGCCGACCTTTGGTAAACTCAGTCAAGAATTATACGGCAGTGCAAACCATAGATTGCATGGCGATCGCCATACCCTGCGTCAGTTGGGCGATAAACTGAGTTATATATTCTCGCTGCCCGCAGCACGACATATGAATAAGCATCACCCCAAAATTATTAGCGCACCGGAAGCCGTTAATGTACTAAGTCAGCGTTTAGAAAAGTATTTCCATAGCGATGATATGCGTGTTCGCCTCAGTGACGGTATTGTTTCGGATGCCGCAGTGGGCGGCGATACCGTTAAACTCAACAGTAAAGCGATGTTCAGTGAGTCAGACCTCAATGTATATGAGGTTCATGAAGGCTGGGTACATGTTGGTACAACCCTTAATGGCAGAGCCCAACCCCACGCAACTTGGCTCAGTGTGGGGTCTCCACGTGTAGCGGCAACCCAAGAAGGGCTCGCTGTATTGCTCGAAATGTTGACCTTAAGCTCCAATCCAGGCCGAGCTCGGCGTATTAGCGACCGTGTTGCGGCTGTCGATATGGCGGAAAATGGTGCAGACTTTATCGACGTGTTTAACTATTTTAGAGAATTAAATCTCAGTGCAAAGGACAGCTATCGGGTCACTCAAAGGGTTTTCCGTGGCGGTATGGTAGAAGGTGGGAGCTTTTTCACTAAAGATATTTCCTATGTCCGCGGTTATGTAGAAAATATTAACTTTATTCGTAGTGCAATTACATCAGGCTTACCCGAGCTCATCCCTATGTTGTTCTTAGGGAAATTGGCGATCGAAGATATCCCTGTGTTGTATCAAGCCTGCCAAGAAGGAATTCTGACGCCCCCAAAATACCTACCTCCTATGTTTGATAACTTTAGCGGTCTTTACGCATGGTTTGGTTTTGCCTCTGGCCTAGCTGGAATTGATTTAAAAGGTGTGCAGCGTCACTTCACTCGCTTATTTAAGGATGTCCCCAACGTATCTCCCGCCTATGAGTTATTTGATGATACAGAGTTTGATAACAACTCAGACTAATCGCGTAACCAGCTCGATTAAAAAGCTCACCAATATGTGAGCTTTTTGGTTCGAAAACACTCAGTCGCATCGGCAATTAAGTGCGCACTTTTGCCGTCTCTTCTGCGCGTTTTTTAATAAAGTATTCTCGCGTCAAACCGAAAACCACAGGACTCAACAGCACTAAAGCAATAAGGTTCGGAATAGCCATCATAGCGTTTAAGGTATCCGCTAATAGCCAAATGAAATCTAAAGAACTTACCGCTCCTAAGGGAACCGCAAGCGTCCACAGTAGGCGGAATGGTTTTATTGCTTTAATACCAAAGAGATATTGCACACACTTCTCACTATAAAAACTCCAACCAATAATGGTTGTAAACGCAAAAATAGCCAGAGCTACAGCGACAATATAATTCCCCATCGGTAAGGCGTGGGAGAAGGCGTAGGAAGTCAATGCGGCGCCATTTTCACCTGAAGTCCATGCTCCTGACACCACAATCGCTAGTCCCGTAATAGAACAAACAATAATGGTATCGATAAAGGTGCCAAGCATAGCAACAAGCCCCTGCGCTACAGGGTTATTCGTTTGCGCAGCGGCATGGGCGATAGGCGCACTTCCTAAACCTGCTTCATTGGAAAACACACCGCGAGCGACACCGAAGCGAATGGCAGCCCAAACTGCCGCCCCCGCAAAACCACCTTGGGCAGCAACTGGATTAAACGCACTATGAACAATCAAGGCAAATGCAGCAGGCACCTCTTCAATATGCATAGCTAACACAGCTAAACCCGCGGTAATATAAAAAATTGTCATAAAGGGCACTAACTTACCCGCTACATCGGCGATACGTTTAATCCCTCCCATCAATACTGCACCAACTAACAGCATCATCACCACGCCCGAAGCCCAAGCGGGAATCCCAAAGTTACTGCTTAACGCATCTGCAACTGAGTTTGCCTGTACTGTATTACCAATACCAAAACCAGCAAGAGAACCAAAAATCGCAAATAATGTGCCCAACCAAGCCCACTTCTTACCAAGGCCATTTTTGATGTAATACATAGGCCCACCAACATGGTTACCATGGTCATCAACTTCACGGTATTTCACCGCTAAAACGGCCTCTGCAAACTTAGTTGCCATCCCCACTAACGCTGTACACCACATCCAAAATAAGGCACCAGGGCCTCCAATAAAAATCGCGGTAGCAACCCCCGCAATATTACCTGTACCAATAGTGGCTGAAAGTGACGTCATCAACGCATTAAAAGGGCTCACATCTCCTTTCACATTTTTATCTTTATCGGGAATTCGCCCAGACCAGAGTAGCTTAAAACCTGTACCTAATTTAAGAATGGGCATCAATCTAAGCCCGAGAGAGAGAAACAAACCCACACCAAGGATCATCACCAACATAGGTGTGCCCCAGACAAAGCCATTAACTAGGCCAACAAATTCCGTAATTGCTTCCATTCAAACCTCGTGATTGATTGTTATAGTTATAGTTTTATTAGCTCTGCAAAATTAGGTTTGACCTAATTGAGACTATTTAATGAGCCAATCTAGATAGCCTCAATCCAGATTACAACGAATGATTAACAATTGGAAACCTAAATAATGGATAAATTTATTCGGTACCATACCTAAGGCGCGTTGATTTATAAGCAAATAAGACGCCCTATTCTTACTAAATAGGGCGTTACAAAGAAGGGCATAAACTTAAGAGGTGATCCACATTAACCGCGGCAATGCAGTTAAATCCAACTTATCACCATATGCAGCTATCGCAATATCCTTAGGTCTAGTTTTAGGATCTTGGTTAATGACATCGACTAACCCCTGCTGTGCCTCGGGTTCGCCATGGACGAGAACTAAGGGGGGCTGATCATCAAAGTGGTGATACCAATGTAATAACTCAGCCTGATCCGCATGGGCAGATAGCCCACCTACCGTATGTAGCTTAGCGGCGACTTTAATACTGTTACCGTGAATGGTTAGCTCTTCTGCGCCATCGACTAAAGCACGCCCAGGAGTGCCTCTGGCTTGATAGCCACAAATAATCACATCACATTCAGGGCGCCATAGATTATGTTCAAAATGGCTACGAATACGCCCACCATTACACATCCCGCTCCCTGCAATAATAATCAGCCCCTTGTGTATATCATTTAATGCTATTGATTCTTCGGTGGTTTGAATAAATTCAACGTTTGACAGCAGTGGATGCTTCCCTGGTGACTGGCGAGTAAAATGCTTAAAGTCTTCATCCATCAACTGGTAGTTATTAACATAGACGCGAGTCGCTTCAATCGCCATTGGGCTATCAAGGCAAATTCTCCAACGGGATAGATCCCATTCCTTGGCATATAAATGAAAAAGATAGAGTAACTCTTGTGCTCGTCCGACTGAAAATGCGGGTAACAAAATATTACCCTGGCTTTCTGTCACCGCCTTCGTAAAAATGGCTTTCAACTCTGCTAAGGTATCAGTCCAACTCCGGTGAAAACGATCACCATAGGTACTTTCCATTAGCACTAAATCGGCCGTATCAACTAAGGTTGGATTATGTAAAATCGGCATACCTGCACGGCCAAGATCACCACTGAAAACAATTTTTTTCTGCGACTTACCTTCACCTAACCAAATTTCAACTAAAGCCGAACCTAAAATATGGCCCGCATCCGACAAACAAATATCCACATGGGGGATCACGTTTATCACTTGGCCGTATTCTAAGGGAATAAATTGCCTCATCACTTGTTCGACATCTTCAACGGTAAATAAGGGTGCTAAAGGCTCAAGATCGTGCTTAGCCCGTTTTTTATTAGTACGTTCCGTATCTCTGCTCTGCAGCATAGCAGCATCTTTAAGCATAATGGCACAAAGTTCAGCTGTCGCTTTATGAGTATAAATAGGCCCATCAAACCCCGATTTGACTAACAGAGGTAAACGTCCAGAGTGATCGATATGGGCATGACTCAGCACGACAGCGGAAATAGACTCGGGCTCGAAAGTGAAAGGGTCGTGATTACGCAATTCATCTTCTTTACCGCCCTGTATCAACCCACAATCGAGTAATAAATGTTCATGATCGACCGAGAGTAAATGGCACGAACCTGTCACTTCTCTCGTTGCCCCTAAAAACTGCAGTGTCATTCGCATAGTGTCCCTCCACCGTATTTACTTCTTATTAAAGATAGACTATGCCCTTATTCCTAAAACAAAAAGGATTAATTAATCACATACGAGTAATGTCAACTTTAGGAGTAACACACAGTAGTTAATAGCCGAGTAAGGGGTACAATTTACCTTGTCGCACCATTTTATCGGCATTCATAATTGTGCCATCATGCTGCCATTGGATGAGCAAGTTTAACAAAGGTTGTTCAACCTCAGCGGCTGTCATCCCAGCGTGAATCAGTGGACTATAGAGTAGTTTTAGGAGAATAAAATCCAGCCCTGTGAGCAAATCCTGCTGGGTTTTATCGTTAAAAATGGAGGGAAACACTTTTTCTGAGTCATTGGGCAATCCAAGTACTTGGGTCATTTCTTCCACAATACAAGCCACTAACTTACCGTGCATTTTTGCTTGATCGACGGGAATAATGATCCAAGCACGTTCAATTTGCTGCAAAGAATTGAGGGCAAATTTTGCCATGCAAACTGAACCATGGATATTTTGCACAGCACTTTGCCCCATTAAGCGCACTATCTCATTCGCCCACAGGGATTGACGGGTAAATACTAAGTGCAAATTAGCCTTTTCAAGCGAATCGACTAAGCGAATATCGTGACCCGTAATCTCCGTTAAGTGGCTTAAATGCATCTGCACTAATTGAGTGTGCAGAGCACCATCGGCAACTTGATGTTCAATAAAAACCCGTATTGGTACCTGCCATTTACGAACTCTGTGTTTATAAGTGTCATATTCATTATTTAACGCAATATGACTGAAAGCTTGGCGGATATAATCTGGATTTTGCCAACGGGTCTCTCGTTCTAGTACTTTGCCGATGGACTGTGCTGGGTCAGCCGCCGATAGGGGAAAGATTCCAAACCATGCACTCAACATAACATAGTGTATACACTGACTTATGTACCGCACAATTCTGCAACGCTTTTGCATTGAGTATGATCCCAGCATTC
This sequence comes from Shewanella sp. JNE2, assembly GCF_023159115.1. Taxonomy (NCBI): domain Bacteria; kingdom Pseudomonadati; phylum Pseudomonadota; class Gammaproteobacteria; order Alteromonadales; family Shewanellaceae; genus Shewanella; species Shewanella sp. JNE2. The sequence continues at coordinate 3,974,659 of NZ_CP096169.1, forward strand.
ATTCTAGCTGTGTTAGTCTCGCAGCCATTCTTCGATATCGGCTCTACTCGGCACTGAACCGCTATGCACTAGCTCCCCATCGATAACGACTGCGGGAGTTTTTGTTACTTTAAATTTCACTAAACTCTGTGGATCAGTATCTTTTTTAACGATCAGATCGACGGCCATTTCCTCTGATATATCTTTGAACATTTCCTCAGTTTTTTTACACTTATCGCAATCACCTAATACGCTAACCCGTTTCATATTATTTCCTTGGAGATACAGCATTGCAGGATTTTCACCTTGAGAGTTCCACCTAATCCCTAGTCGAGCTTTAGGTAGATACAGCAACATGATGCGCTATAAAGTGATTATTTGCTTACTTAAATTTGCCTATTACGAGGGCCAGTTAATATTTTGAAATGACCTTGTATTCGTTCGAGCAAATCCTTGGCTGAGAATAGAGGAATGAAGCGAGCTGGCCCACTCAAATAATGAGCCACTCGTATGAAGATAGTTAGCGCACAGCCCGCTGTAGTGCCTTTATGCGGACGCTATATGTGTCTACGATGAAAGTCAGCTTAAGTGGAATTAGCACGCCCTAGCACTAAGCAATAATTTGGTGGTAAGTTTCTACATGATATGACTCAACCAATTCGGGCATCACTTGATGGAAATAATGTTGAATCGCGTCTTTAGCGCAGTGTTCATCGAAGGCGGTAATATCGACAAACTTTTCTACAAACGTCACGCGGCGTGGTTCATCACGGCTCACATTGAGCTCGTAACGAATACAACCCGCTTCGCGGCGCGTATCAGGAATAAGGCTCGAGAGCGCAGCGATTAGCGCTTCGGTTTTGCCCTCTTTAGCCAGAAAACTCGCCACGCAGGCAATTTGTTGTTGATTGATTCTATAGTCCGTTGAAGTCGACATCTCAGTTCCTTATTGACTTAATGTTGAATGTTTATGTTGATAATTGATGTAGATAACTCTTATTGATAGCCGCTTATGCTGATTGATAGCGCATATCTAAATGGGGAATACCATCTTCTAAATACATCTCAGAGCAGGCGACAAAGCCGAGTTTTTGATAGAAAGCTTTGAGGTAATCTTGGGCGCCAATTTGGATCCCCGCATCGGGCCATGTCGTCAGTGCTGATTCAATGGCTTGCTGCATTAAAGGCATTGCCAGTCCTTTGCCTCGTCCCGCTGGCGATACCACCACACGACCAATACTCGCCTCTGGATAACTCAATCCCGGCGGCAAAATGCGCGCGTAGGCAAGCAGTTCCCCGTCAGGCGATAAGCCAAATAAATGCTGGGTTTCTGGGTGCCTATCCTTATCGTCAAGCTCTGGATACGCACAGGCCTGCTCGACGACAAACACATCAACTCTAAGTCTTAATATGTCATACAGCATATTAATATCTAATTGGTTAAAAGTTAGATTATTCCAATGCACGTGATACTTCCTCCCCAGAATGGCTTAAATCGGACGCAGTCTAACATGCTTTTTTGCCGTTAAAGAATGTCTGAATTGCCTTAATTCACAAGCCCCTATAAGCTTGAAAAGCTAACAGGGTGAAAAAGACCTTGGGTTTTCCTGATATCGTTAGCAAAGTAAAACTCAACATTTAATCTTAATTTTGGAGAAAACCTAATGAGCTTAATTAAAGAGTTCAAGGCTTTTGCGTCCCGCGGCAATGTGATCGATATGGCCGTTGGTATCATCATAGGTGCCGCATTCGGCAAAATCGTCTCGTCCTTCGTGGCCGATGTCATCATGCCACCGATTGGTATCATCCTAGGTGGTGTGAATTTTAGTGATTTGAGCATAGTGCTTCAGGCAGCCCAAGGTGATGCGCCTTCTGTGGTCATTGCCTATGGCAAATTCATTCAAACCGTTATCGACTTTACGATTATCGCCTTCGCGATTTTTATGGGTTTAAAAGCCATTAACACCCTAAAACGCAAGGAAGAAGAAGCGCCTAAAGCACCACCCGCACCGACCAAAGAAGAAGAGTTGCTGTCTGAAATCCGCGATCTATTGAAAGCTCAACAAGAAAAATAATCTCAAACTTAAGTGTCACGCATAAAAAACCCATCTCTAGAGATGGGTTTTGTTCTTTACCTCAGCGAGATAAGTGATTACTCAGCTTCAATGTGTACAGTTTCACTGTAATCTTGCACCACTTCGGCCACCCGAATGCGATAGGAGTTAAACAAACAAGGCACTATACCCGTTTGCTCGGCAATGCTGTGAGCCATCTGATTACGCCATTGGGTGATCGAAGCTTGGTCTTCCCAAAACGACAAACTCAGCACTTTGCCATCGTCGGTTAAGCTCTGAAAACGTTCGATCGAGATCAGTCCCTTACGGCCAAGATACCCAAATAACCTAAAGATGCGGGATTCAGCGGGAATTTAACGCACTTTAGGCAAGGCGGCTATTTGCAGACCTAGTGGGCTAAGTTAAAAATAACCAACACAGCATAAAGTGCGTTAAAACCCGCCGGGACGGAGCGCCTAGGGCACTCCACTTCTGTGTTGCATCAATTCAAAAGGTGGCCGACATTCTGTCATTGATGCGCCTTGAATTGAAGCTCCCTAGGCGCTCTGAAACTCGTATCTAGAGGTTATTTGGGTATCAATATTGGCGCATTTCAGCCGCCACGTGCAGATACTCTTCCTTCCCTTCCTTTGTCGGGATGACTTCAAAAATTACCGCGATCATAATGTTCTCCAGAAATGAATGTCCTTAATGTCGACCCTAAGACTAGCCTATCTATCGCTATTTAGCTCACTGATTTTTAGAGTTTTAGTCAATCTGATAACCCTGTCTACAACGAAGGCAATAACCCGAAACATAACCAGTTATTGCCTACGATGACGGCTTACTTGTGGCTAATCTGTAGCGAATCAAGCTCATCAATGCGCTTATCGCCGCGATATAGCCAGCAATACAAGGTCGGCAAGACGAGTAAGGTCAGCGCCGTCGAGCTAAACAAGCCACCGATAATCACCACTGCCAAGGGCTTTTGGATCTCACTGCCGACACCCGATGACAATAAAATAGGGATCAAACCTAATGCCGAGGTCAGTGCCGTCATCAATACGGGTCGCAAACGCCCAACCGTGCCCTCATAAACACAATCATAGAGTGCTTCGCCGCTTTGCCTGCGCTGATTAATCGAATCCACCAGCACCACACCATTGAGCACCGCAACCCCAAATAGAGTGATAAAGCCAATAGAGCTAGGCACAGATAAATAAGTACCACTGACATACAGGGCCACTATGCCGCCAATCAAAGCTAAGGGCACGTTCGCCATGATGAGCAACACTTGCTTGAATGAACCAAAGGAGAAGTACAACAGCAAGGCAATCAAGGCGATAGAAATCGGCACCACTAGCATCAGCTTTTGCTGCGCCCGCTGCTGATTCTCATATTGGCCGCCAATGATCACTGTATATCCCGCAGGTAAATCCGCCTTTGGCACTAGGGCATAAATATCTTTCACGACTGAGCCCATATCGCGTCCCGCCACGTTGGCCTGCACCACCACTCGGCGCTGCACATCGTCACGGCGAATATTCGGCGGCGCCATTTCCACTTCGACGCTAGCGACTTCCCCTAAGCGCACTGTGGCGCCATTTGTACCACTAAGTAATAAGTCTTTAATCGCATCAGGGCTTTGGCGAAACTCGGCCGCGAGTCGCACATTGATATCGTATCTGGCATTGCCATCGATCACTTGCCCTGCACTCGTGCCGCCAATACCTTGGCTGACGAGGCTCATCACTTGATCAACACTGATGCCGTAACGCGCCAATAACTCGCGTTTTGGCCGCACGACCAATTGCGCCTCGCCGCTCACTTGCTCAAGCGACACATCCACGGCACCGGGAATTTTCGCAACGAGATCGCTGAGTGCTTGGCCTTTCTGTGACAATACTGCTAAATCAGGGCCGAAGATTTTAATCGCTAGCTGGGCTTTTACCCCCGAAAGTAATTCATCTACCCGAGTCGCAATTGGCTGCGAAAAGGTCAACAAGAGTCCAGGGAACACGCTGAGCTTTTCCTCCATCAAGCGTTGCAGTTCCAAGCGCGAGCTTGCCGACTGCCACTCTGCTATCGGTTTCAAGCCAATATAGACTTCAATATTACTCACAGGCTCGGGATCGCCGCCCAGTTCAGGTGCACCAATGCGGCTCAGGGCATATTCCACCTCTGGAAACTCCAGCAAGATGGCTTCAAGCTTAGGTGCGACTTGGAGCGAAGTACCTAAACTCGCCGTTGGCGCCAGCGTGACCCTGAGGTTAATCGTGCCTTCTTCCAACTCGGGCACAAATTCAGTACCCAGCCTTGGCAGTAACAATAAACTCAAAGCAAACATCAATAAGGCGCTGAGCATCACCACCTTTGGCCTAGCAAGCGTTGCCGTCAGTAGCTTGCGATAAGCGGCATCCAGAGGCGCTAAAATCACACTTTGTTTAAGCATCACACCGCGCTTAAACAGATACACGGCAAGGGCTGGCACGGCAATCAGCGCCACCAGCAACGCCGATATCATTGCCAGAATGATACTGACCGCCATAGGTTGGAACAGTTTGCCCTCAACCCCTTCCAGCGCAAATAGCGGCGCAAACACCACAATGATGATGGCGGTGGCGAAGAAGATTGGGCTGCAAACCTCTTTAGCTGCGAGCATGATACGCACAGCCATATTGGCCTGCTGACCACCGTCCTCATCGCTATGGTAAGGGTCAACCTCACCATCGGCACGCGCCCTCGCCTCAGGTAAATGGCGGCGATCCGACTTTCCCTTAGAAGCGAGGGTTAAGTGTTTGAAAATATTCTCCACCATCACCACAGAGCCATCGACTAACATACCAATCGCCACGGCTAAACCGCCGAGCGACATCAGGTTTGCCGACAATCCATAATAGGACATCACCATAAGTGCGAGCCCGATAGACACTGGAATCGACAGCAGCACCAGCAAGGTCGCGCGGATATTGACGAGGAACAACGCCAAGATCACCACGATAAACACAAAGGCCATTAGCAGCGCGTCGCGCACTGTGGTCACAGCCTTATCGACCAGATCCGCTTGGTCGTAAAACACCTCAAAGGACACGCCATCGGGCAAGGCCTGCTCGATAAGGCTCACCCGCGCACCAATATCGTCAATCGTCGCCTTAGTGTTTGCCCCCATGCGTTTGAGCACGACACCAGCCACCACTTCACCGAGATTTTGCACTTGGCCAGATTCATCGCGGCGCGTCATAGTCACAGCCCCGACACGGATCTCGCTACCGAAATCCACCTGAGCGATATCGCCAATACGCACTGGCGTACCGCTGGCTTCGGTCAGAGGGATCTGCGCGATCGCCGCCAATCCCGCGTCTCCTGCGGGCAACATGCCATAGCCGCGCACCACAAGTTGCTCTTGGCCTTGGTCCATAAACCAACCGCCAGCGTTACGGTTATTGCTCTCTAATGCCTCGGTAACTTGCGCCATCGACAAGCCATAGGCACGCAGTTTATTCGGGTCGACCTGCACTTGGTATTGGCGCACATCGCCACCAAAAGACAAGACTTCAGTCACGCCGCCCACGGGCATCAATATCAACTTCACCAGATAATCATTTAAGCTACGCAGCTCGGCGGCATTAATGCCAGAGTTAGGTTCTGCACGCAGAATATACTGATAAATCTGCCCTAATCCCGAGGTATTCGGGCCGATTTCAGGCACTCCGACGCCGCTTGGGATCATCTCCCGCGCCGCCTGCAACTGTTCAAACACTTGCTGACGGGCGAAGTAAATATCCGTCCCCTCGGCAAATACCACAGTCACAATCGACAAGCCAGTGCGCGATAACGAGCGCACCTCAATCACCGCAGGGAGGGCGTACATGGCCGATTCCACCGGATAACTGATAAGCTTTTCCACCTCTTCAGCGGCTAAGCCTTCGGCCGCAGTATTGATGGTCACTTGCACGTTAGTCACGTCAGGAAAGGCATCGAGATTCAACTTTGGCAGCATGGCCACACAGCCCACAATCACGGCGAGCAGAGCCAATACCACTAACAGCCGATTTTTAATCGCGGCTTCGATTAACTTTTGCAACATAGAAAATCTCCAAAATGAGGGCGCTCATATTAGTGGGCGTGAATATCAAAGCCCGCTTTCGCCTGCTCGGATGCCAAGAAGAACGCGCCAGCCACCACGACATTGAGCTGTGCCTGCTGGGCTTTTTCAAGCTCTGGCCCACGCACTAGATTCAAACCGCGTTGACGCTGCACCACTTCTACCTCAATGGACTCGAAGCCATCCTCATCTTGAATAAAAATCTGCCAGTCGCCATCGCCGCCACGGGTCAGCGCCGCATCGGGCAGCACTATGCCACTGCCGTTTGGATCGGTAGTAGAGCCAGCAAAGTACAATTCAGCAAATTGCCCCGCATGCAACACATGTTCAGGATTGGGCATACTCACCAGCACTTGCTCGGTGCGCGTTACGCTGTCGAGTTCATGGGAGCGACCGATGATCTTACCTACCAACGTCTTATCCCCTACTTGCACTAAAGCTGAACTGCCAACCTGGATATGCGTAGTTTGAGTTGGGGTTAACTGCGCCTCGACCCATAAATAGGATTCATCGGTCAGTTGCATTAAGGGCGTGCCCGCGCTAAACACTTGACCTAGCATGGCGATATCCTGCTGCACTCGGCCATCAATAGGCGCTAAGAGTTGATAACTGCCTATGGCTTCGGGCGTCGATTCCAGTGCACGAATTTGCGCGGGCGTCATCTTAATCGCCTCTAAAATCGCCCGTTTAAGTTCGGCATCCACCTGCGCCTGCATCCGCCGACTGACGCTAACCGCACCTTCACTCATGCGTTTGACTCGACTCCATTCGGCAGCGGCATTAATGTAGTCCGCCTGTGCCTGCGCAACGGCTGCGCCACCCAAGGTAAGTAAAGGCTCACCTTTTTTCACTTCTTGCCCCGGCACTACATGGCGCGCCAACACACGTACATCTAGCTGTGGCGCAAGGGTGGCAGTTCTATCGCGATCCACCACTAAGGTCGCCGTCGCCCTAATATCGAGATTCAAATTGGCTAGGTTCAAGCTATCGCTCGACAAAGGTAACAAGCTAATCCCCGCCAAGGCTTGCTGCACTTCGGTCAATTTCAACGCCTGCTCGCCGTGTTCATCCGTCGGCGCCGTTTGCGTTACCGAATCGCCGCTTGCCTTAGCGACGGGAGCGTGATCACCGCCAGCCAATACAGGCTGAGCGAGAAAGGCCAGCGTGCTCAGCACGAATAATGCGAGCGCGATTTTTGATAGGTTAAACCGACGCTTTTCAGACGTCGTTACAGCATCCAGTTGAAGGATATTTTCGTAGTGAGTATTTGAATTCATTGTTGTGACCTCATGGGTTTACTGTGCGTGCGGCGGCATTAGATGCTATCGAAGGGACTGAGTTGAGCTTTTCAATAATGAGCTTTTCGATAAAAGGCATAAGCTGGCCACTTTCGCCCATCCAAGTTAACCAACTCTGATAGATAGCCGTTTCTAGGTTTAAGCCCACCAAATAACTGGCGGCTAACTGACGACGGCTCTGCAAGTACTCGCTAGTACTCACATCCCCCGCCTGCCATTGTTGGCTTAAGGATTTAGCGGCTTTAGCACCTGACACTTGCACTAACTCGCGCCAGTCTTGGTAACGTTCGAGTAAACGCGGTAACGCATAGAGGAATTGTTTCTGCTTAGCGGTAAGCACTCGCTCACGGGCAAGATAACCTTGCTCCGCGATAGCGATGCCCTTATCGGCTACGGCTTGTAACTCACTGTAGTTATTGCGAACTTGTAGAGGAATCGACACGCCGACACTGAGCTTATTGTCCGTGCCCTCCTTTTCAGCGCCTAGGCTAATGGTCGGGTCAGCTGAAGCTTCCGCTTTGACTTGCATGACATTAACTCTGGCGAGCAGCACTTGCTGATAAGCACTCGCCAAGGCTGGCAAAGCTGATTTAGAGGTGCCCAACTCGGCCGCTGGCGCTTGCTTAGCCTGAGTCACAAAGAAATGGATTTCCTTGATAAACTCACTAAAAGCGAAATTATTATCCCCAATTAATTCAATTACTTTGCCATCGGCCACTAAGGCCACCTGCTCGGCTAAGGCGTAGTCGGCAGTATTAGAGGCGACTTCGAGTTGTATCAATTGCAGCTCGACGTTAGACAAATCCCCCGCCGCCAATCGCTGCTCAGCAATATTGAGCTGCGCCTTGGTGAACCTTAATTGCTGCTCGGCAAAGGTCAGCGCCTTACGGCTTTGCGCCTGTTCTGCCAACGCAAGTAAGCGTTCGGCCAACATTTGGCTACGCTCTAACCCTATATCTGCTAACAGGATTTGCGCTTCAAGCTCGGCACGCTTTGTCGCCACGCCGCGCTTGTCACCCCAATCTAGGGTTTGGCTCAGCCCTAAGCTGTAGGCATCTGTATCGGCATTTTGATAATTAAGCCCAAGTTCTGGGTTATACACAGCGCGATCTGCCGCCTGAATGGCCAGTTTGGCCTGTTGCTGCCTTACAAGTTGCGCCTGAACCTCAGGTAACTGATTGAACTGTGTGAGTAACTCAGGCAACCATTGGCTAAAGTTGACATATGGCACATCGCTTTCTTTGGCGGGCAAGCCCAGTGATTGCGCCTTAAATGCCTCAACTTCAGAGGCATTGATTTCAGGGGCATTAGCTTCAGAGGCTTGGGTTTCAAGGACCTTGACTTCAAGGACGTCGACTTCAAGAGAGTCATTTTCTGCCGCGAGGGCAAAGGCTAGCAATCCGGCGGCCAATACTAATCCGCAGCTAAACAAGCCCGATCTAAACAGACAAACTAAAGTACGGGCGAGAATCGTTTTTTTCATCGCAGATCCTAACAATATCGAATGTGGATCGGCTGGCTTTTGCACCCAAAGCGAAACGGCTAGATGTGAGCTTGATTTCAATAGCTCAATGCAAAGCAATCATATCGTTCTGGACATGGCAAATAAGCGCCGATCGAATCATCCCGCCAAGCAATACAGTACGCGGCTAAAAGGCCGATGACGGCTCCAACAGTTAACGCTGCTGAGCATCAGTTCAAGCGTATCTTTTGGGGGATGAACATAACGGGCTTATCACACGGCAAAATAGAATGAGATCCAATCAGATGAATCAATCGTCCTAAGCCGAGAAATAAGCCGAATATTGGAGAATTAAGCGATAGGAGGACGATCTTTAGGTAAATTATCAGGCGGGAAATAGGATACATCGGTAGGCAGATAGACGCTTTCTAACGCCTGTACAGGCTGACTCACTGCCTGAGATAACAGCGCCACATGACCGCCATGGCATTGGCAATCGAGGCATAGGTCAAAATCTTGTATTTCAGTGGTTTTCACTAAGTGGGAATGAAATCCTCTGCTTTGGTTTTCACCCGCGTGATGACTGGTTAAACCCGTGGAGTCCGCAAAGCCTAAGACTTTCTCGCTTGGACAAACACACTCAATACATTGGGTCAAAGTGGTCACTTGAGCACTAAATTGCAGATGGGGGTGATTCTCAGCTTCTTCCGCGCTATTACCCGCATGTAACTGATGCGCACCCAAATTCGCGCCAGCAAATTGCAGCACGATAATGGCTATCAGTAGGGTCACCATTCGAGTAAAAAATGGCTTAGCGGTAGAATTCAAATATCACCTATAGCAAATAACGGATAACGGATAACGGATAACGGATAACGGAACATCTGACCCGTATCATAAACATAAGTTCACAGCCCGCAAGCAAAAGCCGCCAAGCTGTGATCTATAACCACTCAACTTACTTAAATACACAGTGCTTAGCGTAATCAGCAGCTTCGTTAGCAGTCCAATCGCCAGATGGCTTATTTTTCATCTGTTTACACCAAGCATCGCTACCCACTTCTGGCGCACAGGCACTCAGCCCAGCCGTAAAAGCGATAACGAACGCAATGGCACCCAGTTTGGTGCATAAAGGCTTGACCGCCAGAGATTTCAACAAAGACATATTTAATTCCTTATAAACAAAGCCCATCTTAGGCAATTAATTATTCGAACGCTTAGTGATCCAAGCAATCGCTTTGGCTTTCTGTTCGAGCGGAAACCAAGCCACTTCGCCCTGCATAAAAGGCCCAAGTAAGCGCAGCGCATTTCCCACCCAATCAGGGCCACCCACAAACACTAGCGCTTCAAAATTCGGTAACTGAACTTCACCACTGCCGGTCAGCGATTCAAATTCCCAGCCTTCGAGTAACACATCCGCCTCAATATACAGGCAAACTTGGCCCCAATCCTTACGATAGCTCTTAATCGCTGGCTGTAAACGGGTCCGATAATCGGTGGAGGATAGTCGGCCACTGGCAAAAAGACTGATAACACCCTTAGCAATATCGGGGATTTGGCATAACATAGAGGCACTCCGAATCGAGAACACTTTTGCAGGCAATGGCTTTAGCCAATGCAGCAGCAAAGAATGCGCCCGATGATAACAAATCTATTGGAAAGCCATAAGTCATTATTGATGGCTTCTCAATCCATGCTGAAAAATGCCTAAGTTTGCCATGATAAAAATCTCAAACCGTGTGGAACTTCAGGAAAATGAAATCGAGTGGCAATTTATCCGTTCGAGTGGTGCAGGCGGCCAGCACTTAAATAAAGTGTCCACCGCTGCGCAGCTGATTTTCGATATTAAAAGCTCATCATTACCCGAGTTTTACCAAGAACGCTTACTCAACAAGGCGGATCACCGCATCACTAAAAGCGGCAAAATCATTATCAAATGCCAAGCGAGCCGCAGCCAAGATGCCAACCGCCAAACCGCCTTGGAGCAATTTATCGCCTTAGTTGCCAGTGTCGGTGAAGTACAGAAAAAACGCATCCCCACCCGCGCCACTAAGGGCAGCCAAACGCGGCGATTAGAAACCAAGAAACAAAAAGGTGCCACTAAGGCCATGCGTCAACAGAAGAGTGACTATTAACTTTAATAACAGATAATGCAAAATCGATTTGAACAGGTTAAGTTAGTGGCCTATATGCAAAACTGAAATCCATTTATCCCTGCATTAATCCCAAGGCATGTTCGTGAAGGAAAGCGCAATGAGTCACAAAATTTTGCTCGTTAATGGCCCTAATCTCAACCTCTTAGGCCGCCGCGAGCCCAGCGTTTATGGTCATCAAACCTTAGCCGATATAGTGGCAACGCTAAACCAGCAGGCGCAACAGGCGGGAGTCGAGCTCGAGCATATTCAGTCCAACGCCGAATTTGAGCTAATCAATGCGATTCATGCGACCGATGCGCAGATGATTATCATCAATCCCGCTGCCTTTACCCATACCAGTGTTGCCCTGCGTGATGCTCTACTTGGGGTGGCAATTCCTTTTTTTGAAGTGCATTTATCCAATGTGCATGCCCGTGAAGCCTTCCGCCACCATTCCTATTTTTCCGATAAGGCGATAGGCGTGATTTGCGGTTTTGGTGCTCAGGGTTATGAGTTTGCACTGTCGGCGGCCATTAAACAACTTAAGGGCTAACGCCAAGCATTAGGCTATTTTGAGTGACCCATAGCCTGAATTAACGAGGTCAAAATGATATTAATTACTGGCGCTAGCAGCGGACTAGGTGCAGCTCTCGCGGCACTCTACGCCAAAGAAAATGAACCACTGACACTCACAGGGCGTAATGCTGAGCGGCTGCATACCGTCGCCAATGCTCTGACACCATTCTCAAACCGGCCCATTGCAGCGGTGGCGGCAAATTTAGCGGATGTACAGAGCGTTAACAGTCTATTTGATAGTCTCACTGCAATCCCCAAAACCGTTATCCACTGTGCAGGTAGTGGCTACTTTGGCCCGATTGAAACCCAAGACGTGAACGCTATCCAAGCGCTTTTAAATAACAATATTACATCGACCATTCTATTGGTGCGGGAATTAATAAAACGCTATAAAGATCAAGCCATCACTCTCGTCATCGTCATGTCTACCGCAGCACTTGCAGCTAAGGCCGGAGAGTCGACTTATTGCGCCGCAAAATGGGCGGTGCGAGGATTTATCGAGTCGGTACGTTTGGAATTAAAGCACAGCCCGATGAAGTTGATTGCCGTGTATCCCGGAGGCATGGATACAGGCTTTTGGCCCAGTAGCGGTAAAACTTTGGATACCTCAAGCTTTATGTCGGCAGATGAAGCAGCAACTATGCTCAAACAAGCCTTAGTTGCTACAGCGCATGGCTATATCGCCGATATCAGCATACAACGCGGCTAATACTTGAAGGCAAAGTAAAAATGGGAGCATTGCTTGCTCCCATTTCAGTATAAAAAACCTACTTCATCAATTGTTCTTGGTAGGTTTTACTATTCCAATCAAAGGCATAAAGTATACCTTGCCACTCGTAAAGAGTACGGCCATCCTGCTGCACTATTCTGGCATTGGTTGGCAAAGTAGACACGGTACGGGCACGGCGCTGTTGAATTGAAGCACTATCTGGAGTGCTTGTTTGGCTACCAACACTCGCAGGCATACTCGATACCATCCGACCTTCTGCTGGCGCATACTGCATACTGGTTGTCACCCGCACAGGGGTTGAAACTGCAACAACTTGATCGTCATAGGCCATTGGAATCGAAAACCCAATGCTCGAATAAGGCGAATTGCGATAATCTCGGGCGTAATTATCCCGTAAATAAGCTTCACGATAGTATGGGTAACGAGTATTCCAGCCCCAATCATTATTCCACTGGGTATTCCAACCATAACCAAGGTTCCAGCCAGAATTCCATCCCGTAGCTAACCCCAACCCTAGGCCCAAGCCCCATGGATTGTAATAGCGATACTTATGTTTGTGGCGGTAACGCTTATCATAGCGTTGATCCGCATGATTGATATGACGGCTATAGCTATCGCGAGACTGAGCATAAGACTCAACGTGATCCGAATAGTCCCGATTTCCAGCAACTGCATTGGCGGATACACACAACCCACTCAAAAGTGCAGTCCCACCCACAAGCGACCAAGTCCCCCACTTTCGCAGCCATTGATAAGTGCTATGGAGCTGACTTTGGCAACACTGTTTTTGAGAAAACGCTAAGGGAATATTCATAAGCACCTCGAAAGATAAAGCGTAAGCGAGCTAGACTATTGCCTACGGAAGCTTATTTTACGCTTCTAAAGCTTGAAGATCACTGAATAGGTTAACCCTAAAACAGAAAAATGCTATAGTGCGCGCCACATGGATTTTCACTGCAGAGGCTATTTCCACATGAGTTTTAAGGATTTACGCAGCTTTATTGATCACTTAGAAGCCAATGGCGAACTCAAACGCATTAGCTACCCAGTTGATCCTCATTTAGAAATGACAGAGATCGCCGATCGCGTTCTACGCGCCAAAGGCCCTGCACTCTTGTTTGAAAATCCCAAAAATCACCACATGCCCGTGCTGGCAAACCTGTTTGGTACGCCAAAACGTGTAGCTATGGCGCTCGGCAAAGACGACCCTTTAGCCCTACGTGAAGTGGGCGAACTGTTAGCCTTTTTAAAAGAGCCCGAGCCGCCACGGGGTTTTAAAGACGCGATCGCTAAGATCCCTATGTTCAAGCAAGCCTTGAATATGCCGCCAAAGACAGTGCGTAATCCGCCTTGCCAACAAATCATCAAAACTGGCGATGAGGTCGACTTAACCCAATTGCCTATTCAGCATTGCTGGCCGGGCGATGTCGCACCACTGGTGACATGGGGCTTAACCATCACCAAAGGCCCGCGTAAGAGTCGCCAGAATTTAGGCATTTATCGCCAACAGTTACTGGGTAAAAACAAGCTGATTATGCGCTGGTTATCCCACCGTGGTGGCGCGTTAGATTTTGCTGATTTTAAAGAGCAATTCCCCGGTGAACGCTATCCGGTTGTGGTCGCACTTGGTGCCGATCCTGTGACCATTTTAGGTGCCGTCACCCCAGTCCCCGATTCCATGAGCGAATATGCTTTTGCCGGTTTACTGCGTGGTGAACGCACCGAAGTCTGCAAAGCATTAAGCTGTGACTTAGAAGTGCCCGCCACCAGTGAAATCATCCTCGAAGGTTATATCGACCCAGAGGAATTGGCGGAAGAAGGCCCCTACGGCGATCACACGGGCTACTACAACGAAACCGATAAGTTTCCAGTATTTACCGTTACCCACATCACGCAGCGTAAAGATGCCATCTACCACAGCACTTACACTGGCCGTCCACCGGATGAGCCCGCTATGCTGGGGGTTGCCTTAAACGAAGTGTTTGTACCGATTTTGCGTAAGCAATACCCTGAGATCGTTGACTTTTATCTGCCGCCTGAGGGTTGTTCGTACCGCATGGCAGTGATCTCCATTCGCAAACAATATCCGGGACATGCCAAACGAGTGATGATGGGCGCTTGGTCTTTCCTGCGCCAATTTATGTACACTAAGTTTATTGTCATCGTGGATGAAGATGTGAATTGCCGCGATTGGCAGGATGTGATCTGGGCGATCACCACCCGCATGGACCCTAAACGCGATACCGTGATGATCGAAAATACCCCCATCGACTACCTCGATTTTGCCTCACCCGTTGCGGGCTTAGGCTCAAAAATGGGACTCGATGCCACCAATAAGTGGGAAGGTGAAACTAATCGCGAATGGGGTACGCCAATCGTGATGGATCCAAAAGTAAAACAAAAGATCGACTCAATCTGGGATGAGTTAGGCATAGACGACAGCCCAACCCTATAATGCAGCTTAAGCAGAGTCTCAAGTACCGACTTAAGCCAAGAAAATAGGCCGCTAACGGCCCTAATGCGACACCTTAAACACAACACATTGAGAAAGGTGCAAAGGAAGTTTGATGAAAACCATACGTTGTAAGATAGAGAAAGTAAGCCCATTTAACGATGCCGTTTATCAAGTATTGTTAAAGCCAGAAACCGCCTTCGATTTTCAAGCGGGACAATACTTATGTGTTGTTATGGGTGATAAAGATAAACGCCCCTTCTCTATCGCATCAGCGCCCAATGCCGAGTTTATTGAGTTACATATTGGCGCCGCCGTCAGCGAAAGCTATCCAATGCAAGTGGTTGAGCGTTTAAATACCAGCACCCATATTGACATCGAAGCCCCAGGTGGCGAAGCCCACCTACGCCACGAAAGCCTACGCCCTCGCCTATTAATCGCCGGTGGTACTGGGTTTTCTTATATTAAGAGTATCGTCGAGCACCAAATCGCCCTCGGCCAACAGGTTGAAACGATGCTGTATTGGGGTTGTCGCACCCAAGATGCCATGTATTTTGAAACCATCGCCCGCCAGTGGCACGACGCTCACCCTTGGTTACACTTTATCCCCGTCATCGAAGAAGCCCCAACCAACTGGCAAGGTAAAACTGCCAATCTGTTAGCGCAAATCAAACTAGATTTTGTCAGCTTAAATGGCTACGACATCTATATCGCCGGCCGTTTCGATATGGTCGGTGCGGCACGGGAAATCTTCCGTGAGATGGGCGTAGAAGAAGCACATCTCTACGGTGATGCGTTCGCGTTTATCAAATAACACATTGATTTATTGGCATTTGTCAGTATATACAGTTAGCCGTCAGTCTATACAGCCAGCCACTCATCAGCGTCATTCCCGCAACGCTGTTAAGTGGGAGTCCAGCTTTGAGCTAACTGGCTGTTGCTTAATCATTTAACCAAATAGCTTATTAATTTGACCAACTGATTTAGTATCAAATTAAACCATTAAGCACCGTCATTCCAGTGACACGCCATAAACTCATCCATGAGGGCTCGACGACGGCATCTGCTGCATATGGACGTGCAAATGCCGCGATCACATGGATGTGAATGAGCGGCCCTGCCGCCAACGGTCACTTACATGCCAGTGCTTAATCTCCCTAAACTCCTCAGAAACCTGAAAGTCTTCTTTTCACTGCTATCTTCCTGAAAATTTAACAATGGATGGCTCATTTAAATTTGTCTAATACAGCCACTCATTCAGCGTCATTCCCGCAATGCTGTTAAGCGGGAATCCAGCTTTGAGCTAACTGGCTGTTGCTTAATCATTTAACAGTAAATAAATGATTAACCTAACCAACTGATTTAGCATAAAATTAAGCCATTAAGCACTGTCATTCCAGTGACACGCCATAAACTCATCCATGAGGGCTCGACGACGGCATCCATGCCGTCAACGGTCACTTACATGCCAGTACTTAATCTCCCTAACCTCCTCAGAAACCAGAAAGTCTTCTTCTTACTGCTATCTTCCTGAAAATTTAATAATGGATGGTTTATTAAATTTTTAATGACGCCCCTGTACCTACGGAAGCTAGCCGGTCATAACCGGACTCACGCAATACTATTTAAAACAAATAGTCTAACGCCCCGCGGCAACTTCGCAGGGGATCGGTGTTATCTGTAGTCAATGCACAACTGAGAACTTATGAGATTTCTGTAACATTGCTGCTATCAAAAATAAAGGACGCAAACTGCTTTCTACTTCTATTTAGATCATAGAAAACTCTGCGTATCCCATTGACATCTGTAATTTTTTCGAAAAACATTAATCCAACCAAAGTAAAACTCAATTCATCATGACAATTTGCAATTCGATTAAGTGTTGCCATCAATGAATCTATTTCATCTAATATTTTTAAAAAATCAATGTTCAATATTTCACTGTTTTTTGAAATATAAATCTCTTGCACTACTAACCAGCTTTTTTCAGTGTCATTTATAATTTCATCTGAAAACTTGTAGTTTTCACAACAAAGTCCCAATCCTAAACTATCAAGCATGATTTTCAAATTTAACTCAAAATTTTCTATAAAGTTACTTTTATCTATTAATGTAAACTTTTCAAATTCTCTAAATAAAGAAATATTATAAGCATCAACACATTGGATATTTTTAAAGTAATCTTCTGAAAATACCCCTTTAAAAAAACAATTTATAGTCTGCCTAACGTTAACAAGGTCAGAGACTGGAATAAAATTAACAGGGGAATTTAATGGAAAAGCTGAAGAATACAACTTATTTAAATTATCTAACTTTACAAACTCATTTTTTTTAGTTATGTCACTTAGTTCCTCAAACACCATCCTCCGGTGATGATAATAGTTATTGAACACATTTTGAGCCTCTGAAATTTTTATTTGATGTTGAGTTTCCTCACTTTTATGCAATAATGCTATAAGTGCTAAAAGCGCAACGGTTCCCTTTACCACATCAATCGGAAAATTAAAAATACTAACAAAATTTACAAAGCACTCCTTTGAAACGCATAGGGTACTATTATGTTCTAAAACTTCAGTGATGAGTAATGAAATAAAAGAGATAGAAAAAATAAACACACCGATAAATAAAACTACTCTAAACGGTCGGCGTTTTTCAAGCTAGTTGTCACCATCGACCGTTTTAAGCGGCCTTTTTTTCCACTTCTTTAACTGACTCTTTTTCCGGATTCAGTGTTGTCGGTCCCACAGGTTCGCAGTTCCGTACTTCTCGTTTTCCCCAACGACTTGGATTTTCTGCTTTCGCCGCTTCAATCCGTTCTTTGCGCTTTGCCAGCAGGAGTTGATCCTGACCGGTATGACGTTGGTGCGGGGTCACGAACCGTAGTTTGCTGTGCTTGTGTTCGTAGTTGTACCAGCGCGTAAACTTCAGCACCCAAGTCCTTGCTTCATCGATACTTTTAAAACCTGCTGATGGCCAATCAGGCCGATATTTACAGGTGCGGAACAACGACTCTGCAAACGGGTTATCGTTGCTCACTCGTGGCCTGCTGTACGATGTCGTTACACCAAGCTCATACGCCTTCATTCGCATGGTCTGCGATTTCATTGGCGCACCGTTGTCCGAATGCAGCACGACTCCACTGTGTAAACATTTCTCCCGGACCAGTGTCTGCTCTAACAATTTCGCGGCGTTTTCTCCACTTTCCTGTTCAAACACTTCACAACCAACAATTTTCCGGCTGAACAAATCTTCCAGCATGTACAGGTAATAAAACTGCCCACGCACCGTGCTTGGCAAGTAGGTGATATCCCAACAGAGCACCTGGCCAGGCCCGGTCGCTGTGTAGGTCGTTGGCAGCGTTGACCCTTTCGGCGCTAAACTCCGGCCGCGATGATGCAGCTGACCAAAGGCTTTTAATACCCGATAAAATGTTGATTCAGAACCATAATATTCATCTTCATCCAGCAGCGTTGGGACGATTTGCGATGGCGGTAAGCTGGCAAACTTTGGCCAATTACACACCTCGATGATTTTCGCCTGTTCTTTTTCCGTCAGCTTATTCGATGGCTGCGGCCGAATCGCATCCGGCCTTTTGTCTGCGGTGATCTGGCCATCCCGATACCAGCGCCGATAAGTGCGCAGTGTAATGCCAGCTTCTTCGCAAGTCAGATGAAGCCTGGCGCCAGCCTGGTTCGCTTCCTGTATCAAGTTTACACATTCAGTGCGCTCTGAGACCAAGGTTAATCGTCCTCGTTGTCGTTCTCCCAAAGCGCATTTAACTTTTTTCTAAGCACCAACAAGGCTGCGGTTTCAGCCAAAGCTTTTTCTTTGCGCCTCAACTCGCTCTTTAACTGTTTAATTTCCTTATGGTCGGCTTGGCGCTGCCGTTTAGCTTCCAATTCCTGCTCGCGGGAGCTCATAAACCCTCGCAGTGCATTGGCTTTCCAGGCCTTTACCTGATCAACATACAGACCTTTAGCTCGACAATACTCACTCAATTCGGCTTCATTTAAACTGGCAGTTTCAAGCACTGTGGCAAACTTAGCTTCTGCTGACCAATGTTCTGAGGTTGGTTTACTTCCGGGCACAGGACGACCTTGTTGTTTGGCTTTATCCCGCCAATTATACAAAGTTTGTACGCCAATCCCTTCTTGTCTGGAAACTTCTGCTACGGTCATGTTCGAAGGAGGCAGTAACTTGTTCAAAATCTGCTGCTTACGTTCTTCACTATAACTCGGCACAATTAAGCCTTAACGCCCCAACTGGTTAAATTTTAAGTAGTGACAACTATCCTGCCAGAGCGGGCGGTCCATAAGCAATTAACTTCTTAGTACTCATATATATCTAACAATTAAATAAATTTACTGATTCTAATCATATATATATTCATAATCAATAGCACTACACTCAGTTCTTTGTGTACTTAAAAATAAAGACTGTATATAAGTAAGCTCAAATTTATTAACAATAACCAATAACTTCCGTTGACTTGAAGACAACGCCAGATATCAAGGTATACACCTTCCCCTGCGAAGTTGTCGAAATACGCAGATAAAAATGCCGTGGCGATATCATGGATGATGGCGCAGGCTCGGGGGGACAGGGATGTCCCATCTGAGCCGTTAGGCGATTTTTATTGGAGTATGAGACTACTAATCAATGCATGTAACTTCGCTAGGGTGAGTGCTGCGTAGCAGCGTTTCGAACGAGAGCCAGGGATGGCGAACTGGCAGTTAGACATGGATAATGGAATGGACCCATCCACTTTAAATCGGCCTCGCAATGGGCCACGATGTAGTCGCTAAAACTCATCAGAAAGAGGACGGGTCCACCTATGAAGATTACTACAATCGGTTTAGATATCGCAAAGTCTGTTTTTCATCTTGTTGGTGTTGATAAAGCTGGCAAGTTAATCAAAAAGAAAATGCTTAGACGCAAAGACTTGCTGCCCTTTGTCGCGAAAATTGAGCCTTGCCTTATCGTTATGGAGGCGTGTGGCGGCGCGAGTTATTGGGCCAGAGAATTTGAGCAATTTGGGCACATAGTTAAGTTAATTGCCCCGCAGTATGTGGTTCCTTTTAGGCAAGGTAATAAAAATGACTACAACGATGCGCTAGCCATTGCGGAGGCTGCGCAGCGACCCAACATGCGGTTTGTAAAACCCAAAAGCGTCGAGCAGCAAGATGTGCAACTGCTCCACCGTATGCGGGAACGATTAACTAAACAATCAACAGCTTTAATCAATCAAGTCAGAGGGATGCTAGCGGAATACGGCATTGTGATGACCAAAAGTAAATCGGCTTTTAAAGCCCAGCTACCTGATATTTTGATCGATGAAGCCAATACACTGACCACCAAGGGTAGAGCCATCTTTTATCAGTTATATGATGAGGTTATCGACATTGAAAAACGGCTTAAGAGTTGTGACACTCAAGTACTAAACGAAACTCAAAACAATGTGATTTGTCAGCGATTACAGACTATCCCTGGTGTTGGGCCTGTCACCGCTACGGCGATTTATGCTGCAGTGGGTGACGGTAAAGACTTTAGCAATGGCCGACATTTTTCAGCTTGGTGTGGCTTAGTACCTAAGCAGCACAGCAGTGGCGGGAAAGATAACCTCCTCGGGATAAGTAAGCGGGGAAACGCCTATTTACGTACGCTGTTCATCCACGGCGCCAGAGCGGTGTTGCGGCACAGTGGGAGTAAGTCGGATAAGTTGAGTTGTTGGGCTATCCAGCTAGCGGAACGCCGAGGTTTCAATCGTGCGTGTGTGGCCGTCGCGAATAAGCTCGCCAGAATGTCATGGGTTATCGCGGCACGTGAAGAAGAGTTTCGGCTCGCTATGTAACAACATCAAATGTACTTATTATGTTAACGATTAACCAACCAGCAAGTTGCTAAGACACTTGATTTGATGATGAGACAGTCAGACTGATCTACTAAAAACCTTACGAAAACACAGGCTCTGATGAAGCCGCAGGGATGATAAGGACAGTAGAAGCAAATATCCATCAGGGCCAGAGGAATCCCTCAATAACAGGCCGAATATATGGGTGCAATGAACTCTTCTCAAAATTGATATCGAATGTCTTGCAAACCGGATGGGTCCATATATGTTGTTCGGCAAAGGAGAATCCAAGGAGGATAGGACGAGCAGTCCTCCTTGGTCGACTCTTTATTAAAAATCAGGGGGTGAAGCCCCACGACGTTGATTTAGATTTTGATTTCTAATGCACAAACCTTTACACCAAGATCAAACTCAAACGAAGCTTGAAAATCCAAAGCCCTGCGGCACCTGAGCAACCCTACACTTGCGGTCGATGCAAATCGAAACGTAACGCTTCGGAGATCCCGTAATAGGCCGATGGGCCGCCGGCACGTAATACGGGCTCGGCGAGTGCAGTTTGATAAATCCCCTCGGCATTGAGTAAATGCTTGGCAATATGCACGGCCACCACTTCGCCTAACACTAACCAAGTATCGATCTTGTCGCCATTAGCGGCAGTTAACTGGATACATTGGGACAATTTACATTCAAAATTCACTGGGCTTTCAGCCACTAAATCGGCCTTAACAATAGTGCCCGCTTTGGCAGTGAGTCCGTAAGCGGTTAATAAACCCCACATACCAATAATACCAATACTTTGACATAGTGCCTTTTTCATCGGAGGCACTATGAACCAAGAGCAAAAGCGCGCCCATTGGGCAACAGTTGTTGAGCAACAAAAACAAAGCACGCTTTCCATCAAGCAATTCTGTGCAGACAGCGGCATCAGTTATCAAACCTTCTACTATTGGTCTAAGCGATTGCGTTCTCCTGACGCAACGCAAACACTTCAGCCTATTATTTTCAATGAATATGAAGAGACGAAGGCTGAGTCGGTGATCATTACTTTTGCCAATGGTATTCGCGCTGAATTACCAACAACACTGAGTACCGCTCAGATCAAACACTGGGTAGATGCCTTGCAATGACTCCCTCCGGCAAGGTCTTTCTGGTCTCCGGTGTCACCGACATGCGAAAGTCTATCGATGGTCTGTCGCTCATTGTCGCCGAACAACTCGACATGGACCCGTTCAGCGAGGCCTGGTTTATATTCTGTAATCGCGGACGCGATAAACTCAAAATCTTGTTTTGGGATACCAACGGGTTTTGGCTTTACTATCGCCGTTTGGAGAACGGTACCTTCAAATGGCCTCGCCCGAATTCCCAGGGCGTGATTGTCATTAGCAAACCGCAACTTCACTGGTTGCTCTCTGGGCTGTCACTCGAGAACAACAAAGCCCATCGGCCCTTAAATGGGCTAGAAGTGTGATGCTAGACACTGATCGTAATTTTGCACTTGAACGATCCTTTTTAACCGTCACACTGGGGACTATTGAATGCTGTAAGATGATGCCCAATGACCGACTTCCCCAATGACATCGAACAACTCAAGGCCATGCTTCTTGCCAAGGATGCATTGTTGCAGGCCAAAGAGGAGGAAGTCGCCGCCCTCAAAACGCAGGTGCAATTGCTCGTTGAGCAGCTCAACCTCAGCAAATCCAAACGCTTCGCTGCCCAAAGCGAAAAAGTCGCCAAAGGAACGTTCAACGAAGCTGAACAGCAAAACGCGTTGCCTTCCTCACCTAAAGAGCGCAGAAAAACGGGTCGTAAACCGCTGCCTGCTGACCTTGAGCGCGAGGTGCAAACCCATACCTTAAATGCGCCGTATTGCGACTGCTGTGATGCGCCTTTACATGAATGCGGTAAGGAAATCAGCGAAACCCTGAAAATCCTACCTCAGCGAGTGAGTGTCATTCGCCATGAGCGCACCAAATATGCTTGTCGCCACTGCGAGCAAACAGCCGAAACCAGCAAAGTGGTCACAGCTCCAAAACCGGCGAGTATGCTCCCTAAAAGCCTTGGCAGTGCCGAGGCCTTCGCCGCCGTGGTCACCGCCAAATACGTCGATGCACTGCCGCTCTACCGTCAGGTAGATATCCTGAACCGCTCGGGTATAGATATTAGTCGCGCCACCTTGGCCAACTGGTGTGTGCAGCTTGGCAGTAAAGTGCAGGTCATTATCGATGCAATGAAAGCGCAGCTCCTAAAAGAATCCCTCATCTGCGCCGATGAAACCACGGTGCAAGTGCTCAGAGAAGAAGACAGACAGGCCCAGTCCAAATCCTATATGTGGGTTTATCGCAGCGGCGAGTTCACCCCCAATCCCGTCGTCATCTACGACTATCACCCCAGCCGAGCAGGCGCTTGTGTGCGCGAATTCCTTGGTGATTACCATGGTTATCTGTTGTCAGATGGTTACAGTGCGTATGACACGGTAGACGGTGTCACTCAAGCCGCGTGCATGGCGCATGTGCGCCGCAAGTTCACCGATGCTCAAAAGGCATCCCCTTCGAAAAAGGCAGGGAAACCCGAAAAGGCCCTGGCCTTTATCGCCAAATTGTATGGGATAGAAAAGCGAGCCAAAACGCTGTCGGCCGAAGCCCGCCAACAGCTGAGGATGCAAGAAAGCCTCCCCATATTGAATGACTTCAAAGCGTGGCTCGATAGCCTGAATGTGCTGCCCAAAGGAGCATTAGGCCAGGCCATCACCTACACCAAGAATCAGTGGCCTAAGCTGCTGACCTACCTGGAAGATGGACATATCAGCATCGACAACAATGTGACAGAGCGGGATATCCGGCCGTTCACGACGGGGCGAAAAAACTGGATGTTCTCAACGTCAGTCGGTGGTGCGAAAGCCAGTGCCAATCTGTATAGCTTGGTCATGACGTGTCGGGCGAATGACATCAACCCCTATTATTACTTCCGGCACCTGTTCACGGAGTTGCCAAAGCGTTCAATCGCCGATGATATGTCGGATCTGATGCCATGGAATGTTTATCTCAGTGGAATTGAGTAGGGCTTCACTGGTTCATTAACCGCTTACGTGAGTCCGGCAAAGGCAAATTCGTCTTGACCGCGTGGCAACATGGCAGAAGTTTGATTCATCTGCTCGGCCAAATCTCGTGTGGTGAGGTTCCACACAAACTCCCCAGTCTCGATAATATTAGCGACACTGTCTTTCCAGCCTGTGCTGGCAAAACCGATGATGGGCGGTTTGTAGTTGAAACAATTGAAAAAACTGTAAGGCGCGAGATTGCGCTGTCCTGCTGCACTGCGTGATGAGATCCAACCGATTGGACTGGGAGCAATAATGGCATTTAAAGGATCATGGGGTAATCCATGGCCCTTTTGGGGTTCATAAAAATAGCGAAGGTCAGCGTTTGTCATTCCCTTAATCCTAGTGTTTACAGTTTCACTTGGGTGTACTGAGTCCAAGCCAAAACTTGTCCCATTTGAGGGACTATCCATACAGCGGTGTGCTCATTTTGATAAACGCGGTAGTAAAATAAATCTTCATCGCGGATATCATGTTTACGGATCTCACGGTAAAAGTGCATGGCAGAAGGGCTCACTTCATCCGGTTTTGTCAGTTCTTTTTGCAGCACTTTAACATGAAACACATCGACCTTTAACTCATCTATAGTGGTTTGATATTGCTCAAACTCCCCCCGAATGGTGTATTTAATTGGCGTGGTTAAACAGTCTTGATCTGTGATGCAGGAGGTGGAGTAAAATTTGCCTTTTTTCTCCCCTTCATAGACGAGCGACATGCTGAGATCGGTACGAACCAGTAACTCTCCCGCGACAGGGAAATAGATATCGGCATGATAATTATGCTCAAGTAATTCGCCAGAACTCTTATCATCAATGGGAAGCACAATGCGGTTATAACGAATGCGTTGCTCCATCTTTTTACTGAGCGGAATAAACTCCGCCATATTCAATCCAGCAGGTTTTGCATCTATCGCCGTAATATTGATGATGCCATTGCCATTACAGGCTTTGGCATCCAGCTCTGGGCAAATGGCCATCGAATAGTTTTTACCATCGGTTGAAGCAAATGCACTGAAATAGTTAAGGTTATTGATATGGTTGCCTTCTGGCGCCAAATGTTTTTGCCACCACGAAGGATGTAAATGTTCCTCACCGCTGATATAAAGCATGTGGGCTGTGCCCAATGTGCCGCCAATATTTAAACTAATGTACTTATCGGCATGCCATTTCGCGATACGCTTCACTACAGCGTGGTGATCGCTCACATACCAGATCCCCCCTAAAATCACACACAGTAGCAAAATGCCTGCAACTTTTGTCCAAATGGATACTCCGACTATGGCATCGCGAATCGCATCGGCATCGTTAATGGCCAACATTTTTACATGGGATTGTTCAGACACATGTAACTGATACCCACGGCGTGCCACAGTTTTAAGTTGCACTTCGGTATAGGGTTCAAGTTTTTTACGTAAGGTACTAATACATTGCGTTAAAGAGGTAGGAGCAACCACCCTTTCAGGCCAGCCTACCTGTAGCAATTCTTCCTTAGTAAAAATGGCCTTAGTGGAGGATAACAGCAGAACTAATACCGCCGTTTCAGAGAATGTCAGACTGATGGTTGCGCCATTCACATGATCGACTAATTCCTTAGCCTGTTCATCTAACATTAAATATGATGTGATTTTATGCATGTTAAACGCCTGAAAGATCAGCCAATACTGATAAAGTTTGATTACATTAGCAACATGCAATCATCATGTGACATTGTTTCTTTCCAAGAAAACGATGATATGCAATCACCAAATCAAGATGGTTTATTTTACCTTTTAACAACATATAAGAGTGTGACTCTATACTCAGTTTAGTCATTGTTTAATAAGTACAAATGTAAACTAATAGAGATATCGCTAAATTAAATGTCTTGATGGTTAAATATCCAAAAACACCCAAGCAGTAATAGGCCAATCCAACACATTAATGAGCCATACATTAACGGTAACCCTATTCCAGTTTGTGCGATTAATGTGAGACTACTTTTAGCGGCTAAGGTCTCTGATTGACCTGCGAGTAAATTTAAAGCACGGAATAAATCGCTCGGGTTTAGTAGGATTAACACATTGAATAAAGTGCGATTGAGTGTATCAGCCAATCCCACTAATGCTGTCAACAACACTAAGTCATATACCAGCACTAGCGCAAACCATAACACTAGCAATATGCCTAGGGCTTTGGCCTTTTCCCTTACCATTAAGCTTATCCAGTAACCGAGTAATACAAACACCAGTGATAATAAAATTCCACTACTTATCAAATGGATAAACCCAATAAGTATCGATAATCTAATGTGTACCTCGCTAAGCATCCCCAAGATAAACCCTGTAATCCCAAACCCCAAAATACAGGCAACGGCTAATACACTGGCATGGCCTAACAATTTGCCACACACAATATGCCAACGGGCTAGCGGATAAGTGAGCAGTAACAGCAAAGTACCGGATTCCTTTTCCCCAACAAAACTGTCGTAGCTCAATAGAATCGCGCCCAAGGGAAGCATAAATACCGATAAGGTCACAAGTCCCGACAGGATCTGGGCAGGCTCGAAGATCACTAAGCTACCGGATATCGAACTCCCCATAAAACCGACACTCAAGGAGAGCAGTAACAATATTCCCGTCATCATCCATAACCAACGGTTACGCAAATTATCCTTAAACTCTTTTGCGGCAATAGTGACAATAAGGCTCATGGCACTTAAATGGACATTCTCCTGCAAAACACACGCTTGTTTCATGCCACGCACTCCCGTTTGGTCCGCTGCATTAGTGCTTTTGTGGGATTGGTTCTCAGTGAAATATCTGCCGATAAAGTGTGGGATGACGGAGCATCAACCTTATCCATATAGTAATGAAAAATATCCTGCAAACTGGGCGGTTCGACTGAAAGCGTATCTAACTTCAGTGTTTGTAATAAATGCGTTAATACCACAGACTTTTGTACCACAGGAACGCTTAACCTTATTCCTTGGGGTGTTGAAGTCGATATGAAAGGGGTTAATACGGGATCGACTAACACTTGCTGCCTTTGTGCATTAGAGATGGCATGCAAGGTAATACATGCGGGTAGTGCTGTCGCCTCGCGTAGGGAGGTTAAATGACCCGAGGCGAGCATATGTCCTTGACCTAAGATCAAGGCGCGATCCATATTTTCCTGTACTAAACCTAGCTCATGGGTACTGATAATAATCGCACATCCCTGCGACTTTAATTGCGCCATTTTTTGATAAAGAAACGCCGATGCCAGAGGATCTAAGCCGACTGTCGGTTCATCTAACAGCAATACTTTAGGCTCTGCCAATATCGCCTGTGCGAGCCCAAGACGTTGCCGCATCCCCTTGGAAAAAGTACTCAAACGCTTATCTTTAGCGGCCTCTAAACCAAATTCAGCAAGTAATTCATGTACTCTATGCAAGGCAACGCCCTTAAGCTTAGCGAAATATCGCAGTAGCTCATTGGCGGTCATATTGTCATAAAAACTCACATTTTCAGGTAAATAACCTATTGATAAACGCTGCCTTAGATTCATCGACCTCATATCTTGCCCTTGCACTTGGATCTGCCCCTTTGACGGGGTCACTAACCCTAAAATCAATTTCAATAGCGTAGATTTACCCGCGCCATTGTGGCCAAGAAGCGCAATCATTTGCCCCGCTAACACATCAAAACTCACCTTATCTAGCGCCTTAAACTTGCCATAGCTTTTACTGACATTTATCGCTTTAACAACATTTGCATTCGACGAGCAGGTCAAAGTCTGATAATTCATCGCGAACCTCCATCAATCAGTGAGACAGTACTTGACCGCATAAGGGGAAAACTATCACTTATACCACTCGTCATTTGAGGCTGAAATTGACGTTCCACCCAACGCAGTAGTAAAACAACGGGGCTTTCCATCAACAGTTTGGCTTCAGGATAAAGCCAAAACAGTTTGTCTAAACTGTCATTCGGCCTATGGGCAATATCCCCTAATCCATCGCCATTCAGATCCCAGCCCTGATATTCGGACCAGTAATTCCCCTGCCCCTGATAACTCCATTCAAGTTGGCTTTCACCGACATATTTGACTTGGGTTTGGTTAGCTATAATACGATTGTGCCAAAGGTGATTTTCCTCTCCGCCCATGGCCATACTGATCCCGGTATCGCTGTAGCTAAACTCGTTATCTTGAATACGGTTATGTTGAGCGGCGTAAATAAAAATACCTTTCCCTTCATTGCCAAGCTCCACAGTACCCTTAGGGTTATGGATTTGACTGGCAATATTGGCTTGCACATGGGATGCCTCAGTAATGTTGAGCAAAATACCAAAGTCCCGCGCCTGGGTAACACGGTTGTGGTGCAGGTAAATATGGGTTGAATTCATTAGGGCATAACCGCCATCGACGGCAATCGCTTGGTTTTGCCACGCTTCGTCGGCTTGGGTATACATGTAGTGAATACCATATTGCAGCTTAGCGAATTGATTTTCATAAATGCGGCTTTGGGTAACAGACTCTAAATACACACCATCACGGACAAAAATCAGCTGATTTCGGTCAATTTGTGGCGAATTAACATGCTTAAGATAAATACCATCTCCCCGATCAAGCACATAAATAGCACCGTTGCCACTAATGCTATTGTCCGTGATGGTGGGCGAGTTTAGCTGTTCGCCATAAATGCCAAAACCATCACCCACCAAGCGATTCCCCTTAATCAGCACATTATCCGCCCCTTGTTTTAGTAAAATGGCGGCATCACGGTAATACAGATCCCGTCCCCAGTGGCGGATATTTAGCCCCTCTATACTCACCTTAGGCGCCTCAATAATCAGCGCACTCCCTTGGCGCAGTGCATCTAATGTCGCGCCCCTTTCTCCCTTTAGCGAAATGGATTGCGTCACCTTAAAGGAGCCTTCATACACCCCAGTGGCTAACACTAAGGTGTCACCAGCTTGAGCGTTGTTAAGGGCAAGGGTGAGTGAATCTGTATCTGTTACCCGAAGGAGTGCTGCCCAACTAGCAAAAGAGGCAAAACACAGCAGCCCAATCAGCAATAGACGTAGCTTCATCATCACAGCCTTATTTATCACCCGCGAGCAGTTCTAAGGTGATGTCATCAAAACTCAGTACGCGACCACCATATTCCTTGGCAAAGGCTTCGGCAGCAGCGCGAGTGCTAAAAGGGGCAACGGCAGGTCCCATCACGGCTTTCTTGGTCGTACCGTAAACATAGAAGGCATTTTTAGCATCGATAAAGGCGCCATCATCTGGCTGATCCCAATCGGTGGTTGCCGCGTCATGCACCATCATGTAGTCAATTTGACGTTTGTTCTCACTCTGCAATGCAAAGTTGAACATATCGCGAACCGAACAAAACTTAGGTACTGTCTTCTCAGCCTTGAAGTGCACTTGCCCTTTAGGTCCGGGATATTTAGTGATCACCATGCCACATAAATGACAACGGTCATGCTCGTGGATCATCTCGGCTTTATGAACATGGTCTGTGGCCTCGCTTTTATTACAGCCAAATAGCAAAGGCACTAACAGCAACAATGCATAGTATTTCTTCATCCTATTTATCCTTTTATTAAAATATCAACACCTCGCCAGATGCCTTGCAGGGACAGATCGTTACGGCGAGGGTTGATAGAAACGGGTTTCATCTTTCATTCATTTTGCTTTGTGCTTTTGCAATCGCATTATTGATTGCTTCACGGTTAATACTGTCCCCATTGTGTTTGAGCAAAAGCTGCCAATGGTCAATGGCCTCTTGGTTACGAGCATGTAAGTAAGCATCTGCCGCGAGTAACATATGGGTTTGAGGCTCAAAGGGAGAGAGTGCTAATGCTTTGGCAATCACCTCTTGGGTTTCAGGTGTCATTTGCCGAAGCTCGCGGTAATAAAGCGCGTTAGCTTTTGCCCCTAACACTTCGGCATCTTCTCCCCCTATTTCGAGTAATTTATCCAAGGTCAGCACTGCATCTGAGTACAAACCACCCGCACTGTATGCCTGAGCTAATGCCATAAGTGCCAAGGTATTTTGTGGCTCACTCTGAACCCAACGACTAGCTTTGGTGATTTCGGCCGCCACTAAATAGTCAATATTTTCATCAAGCCGACCTTGATCCCAATCCCTAAAACGGCCTGTTTGACTGTAGATAGCAAGGGTAAGCAACACTAGGACGATTCCCATCGCAAAGGGCACTTTGCTCGACATGTTTGGCAACTGTGCTATTCCCATTACTAGGTTTAGACGCATGTGCTGCCAGTAAATGTAAGCAACAAACACCAGTAAACTGATGCCAATGCCTAGTCCTAAGCTCACCATTCCTGTCTCCATTTCACTCTCCAAACAACTCGTTTTAGGAGCCTGATTAACCGTGTGCAGGCATCATCTTTTTATTTTTCATTTCTTTCATTTCGCTGGGTTTCTCAATATTTTTCAGTTCAATTTCAAAAATAAGTGCAGACTCAGGCGGGATAATGCCTACAGCTTCAGCGCCATAGGCAAGGCTTGCGGGTACCACAAAACGGTATTTAGACCCCACAGGCATCAGCTTTAACCCCTCTTCCCAGCCGGGGATCACTGACATTAATGCAAAGCGAGTGGGCTCTTTACGTCCAACCGTATTTTCAAACTCAGTTCCATCGATAAGGGTGCCAACATATTCCACTGTGACCACATCTTCTGGATTGGGTTTATGACCTTTACCTTGGGTTAAGACTTCGTACTGAAGCCCCGATGCTGTAACTTTAACGCCTGACTTTTTTTGATTTTCAGCAAGATATGCCGCACTTGCCTTTTGGGTTTCTGCCATTTGTTTTTCAGCAACAACGGCTCTTGCTGCATTGAGTTGTTCTGCTCTTTGGTTCAGGTAGGTCAGCACTTCTTCGTCGGTTAATTGCTGTTTATCTTTAAGCGCATCCACAAAACCTTGCACGACTAAGTCGACATTGACCTCTGAGCCCAATTCAACTTGGTTGTAGACTTGGCCTGAAATGTAATTACCAATAGAAGCACCAATGCTGTAGGAGGTTTTATCTGCATCGGTTTTCAGACCTGTGCCTGCAAAACTGGCTACCGAAACAAATAATGCGGCACAGGTCGTCACTGTGATGCTTTTGGGGATAAAAGAAGTTGGTATACGTGTTTTCATATTATGTTCTCTACAATGTTAACCCTGTGGGTTTCGCCTTTTGGCCCTGCAAACCAAACCGATAAAACATCGGCCTTGTGTGTTACTAAGGTTTTTCTGTTACTCGCCCAGACATACGCCAGCCATAAATACCATCGGCCATATGACGCACACCTGTGTAACCTAGCTTCATGGTTTCTCTCGCCGCCATATTGCTGGTGGTGCAAAGGCGGTTAGCGCAGTAAAACACCATGACCGCATCTTTATTCTTTGGAAGTAACTCTCTCCAATTCTGAACATTGAAAAAAACCGCTCCGGGGATAAAACCTTCTGCCCATATCTCCAGCGTATTTACGTCGAAAAAATAAACACCTTGCTTGCCAACCAAGGTCTCCGCTTCCATCATCGAAATAGGATTTAATTGGATTTCGTTATAGGGCACTTCAGACATTTCAGAACCTCCACCAGCTATCACTGGCAGGGCTATCACGCCTAAGGCCAACACCATCAATGTTCGGCTTACACTTTGACGAATCACGTTATGCATAATTAGGCTCTCATATTCCCCGACACCTTAGGGTGTCGGGGATAACTAGGACTCAAGTTAAATTATATTTTCTTCGCACTCAGCGCCTTACCATCAATAATGGCTTGGGCTTGGGTCACATAGGTCAAGGCGGCATCTAAGCGTTTTTGTGAGTAACGCGCACCATGAACACCCCATGAACCATCGGCTTTAATCAGCTTGAGGACATCTTGAGCTTTATCGGTTAACAACAGCACTTGCGTCTTATCTTCTACCGATAACTTGGCCATATTGGGCGACTTATCGATGCTAATAAGGGCTTTTTCTACTTTGGCATAGGCTTCTTTCACAGGTTTTTGCCACTTCTGAACTCTGCCGTAGATTTCCTGTTGATCTTTAAAGTGCAGACCCTCACCTAACTTAGATTGGAATTGGCTATGGCAACCTTTGTTATCCACCACATCGTGATCAGAAGCGGATGTGCGAGCACAAGTCCACATGAGATCGAGGTAGTTATGGCCATTTTCGTCCTTCGCTACAGTCCAGCCTTTTGTGGATGAGTCGCGAGACTTACCTTCAGGTGGATTAAGGGTTTTACGTAGCGGATCAACATCAATTTTCCACATATGTGATTTACGGACGTTGTCAAAGCCTGCGACATCAGGGAACTGGATCGCCGTGAAGTTTTCACAACTACCCATGTTTGGCATATGGCAGCTTTGGCAGGTTTGTTTGCTGTGAGTCTTGGTATTACTCGCAATTTCGGCCTGTGCCGTATGGCAATCGGTACATTCTTTGATGATTTTGGGTTTGGTAATACCGGATTTCCAATCTCCATCCGTCACTTCGTGTGGGTCGTGACAGGTAGAACAACGCATGCCTTTATCGTAGTGAGATGAGGCAAACATTTGCGAACCTTCTGTACCACAGGATGGGCAAGAAGATTTCATCTTCACGTTAAAGGCATATTCCAGTTTATCTTTACCCTGCGGCGTTTCGGCTAACTCTTCAACAAAGTTGAAACGCTGGTGACAACGCTCACAGTTAGACGGCATACCACCACCGATACCACCATCTAAATGACCACCTGCACCATGACACTCTTCACAGGTAATACCTTTAGAAATAGTATGTTTTTGTAATTCTTTAGGATTACCTAAAGCTGCAAAAAACTCATCCTTCGTTTTAAAGTCAAACTTAAAGGAGTGGCACATTTCACAATAGGAACTGGCAGGCTGGAATAAGAATTCCTTCTCATATTTAGCGCCATAGGAGCTCATACCCCATTGGTGTGAACCACTTCCGCCAAAATCTTCCATTTTAGTTGGAAAGTCAGGAATAACTTTCTGGATTTTCTTTGCCATTTCAGGTGTTAACCATTCAGCCCAACCACGGGAGAATTGGTTACCACCAGCGACCATAGTACCAGTGCCATCTTTAAGCAGACCGTCCTTCACATGGTACGTTCCGCGTACTAAGTAACCGTCGATAAAGCCATATTTTGTTCTTGGCGTACCTACAGTGGCATAAATCACATCTGGAGTAATACCGTCTGGCAGGATAGAGGTATCCTTAGTGCCATACATGGTTTTATCTAGATTGTTTTCAACCTCTGGATGCTCCCCAGGGAAACGAATCGTTTTTGAATGGCGTGAACGTCTCCATTTCTCATACTGTGGACCATGACACTCACCACATTTTTCAGGGCCAACAAACTTGTTGGGAAAATCTAAAATCGATTTTGCGCCTAAACGGTATTGTAGGGCCTTGGGACGTTGACCATCGTTATAGGAACTGTAACGCACCGCAGTGCCATCCGTTGAATTCACTTCTTTACTGTGTTTGCTGTAAGCAACACTGTCACCACCGTGTAAATATTCTTCACCACGATCACTGACTTTATAAGTGCCCTTTAATCGCCCTTCTGCGTCATATTTAAAAACGGGGTGATTTTCAAATAAAAAATCAAACAACTCTTTTTCTTGAACAATATAATCCTGTAGTGTTTTAACACCACGAGATTGTTCCATTAAATTTTCAGCTAAATTGGGGTTAGCCAAAATATCTTGAGTATAGTGGGATTGCTGTTTATTACCCACTCCAGGAACCACCTTATTATCCGATTTAGCATCGGCAGCGATTGAGATGGTACTTATGGCAGAACCTAAACCAAATAGCACACTGAGTGCCACCTTGGATTTCCATCGTTTCATCATTCACTCCTAATTATCATTAGTTTTATATTTTCCACTGAACCTAACTGCTCACTGAACGACATAAACAATTGACCAGTGATGGCATAATGGAGACAAAAAACCATGAAAAATCAGAGCTAGAGCACATTAAATACCCGCTGATAAATAAAGAGGAGTAATAGCGACAAAAGCATATAAAATACAAACACATAAATCTAATCAAACACTTGTTTTTTAGAAGTAAAAAAGCCTGTTTTAGTTATAAAAAAAACTAAAAATAGATTTTATTTTTCAAAAATAATTAAGGATGGGAGGGAGTGAATTAATAACGAATAAGATCACATTATCAAATGAAAAATTCGACTAATCTCAAAATGAACAGTGATGCAAATCAGTCGTCAAATGATATTTGAACAATGTGTTCAACCAAGACTGATATGAAAAATCAAATATTAGATAAAACCTATTAAAGAAATAAAGTTAAAAGTTTTAAATCACATGAACAAAGTAACTATCAACACTCTTTTACTTTACCGCGTTATCATTATTCTAAGGAATAATAAATGACAACTATGGTTCCAGAGATTGGGCATATATTATTGATCATCAGTAGCGTATTGGCATTATTTTCTGCAATACTGCCACTAATGGGGATTAAACAGCATAATGCCTATCTGGTTGGGTTAAGTCCGGTACTCTTTAGAACCATATTTATCTCGGTATTTTTTTCACTTCTTTGCTTAATTTATTGTTTTGTCACTGATGACTTTTCTGTTGCTTATGTTGCAAACCACTCGAATAGCCAATTGGCATTGGGCTATAAAGTGGCCGCCGTTTGGGGCAGCCATGAAGGGTCAATGCTCTTCTGGATATTTGCGATTGCTCTTTGGGGCGCAATCATCAGTTATCGCGTGAAGATAGCGGATTGCACTCAGGATAAGGCCACCGATAGCTACCAAGACTCCCTGTATTTTGCGAGACTGTTGGCTATTCTGGCGTTAGTGATCCTTGGTTTTAACCTATTTTTACTCTTTACCTCTAATCCCTTTGCCCGTTTATTACCTAACATTCCAATTGAAGGGCGAGATCTTAACCCCATTTTGCAAGACATAGGCCTCATATTACACCCCCCCATGCTCTTTCTTGGCTATGTAGGCCTTACGGTTTGCTTTGCCGCAGCGTTAGCATCACTGCTCGGTGGTGGCTTTAATACTCGCCAAATTAACTATTTACGACCTTGGGTATTATTAGCGTGGGTGTTTCTCACAGGCGGCAATGCCTTTGGATCTTGGTGGGCCTATAACGAACTGGGTTGGGGTGGTTGGTGGTTTTGGGATCCTGTCGAAAATGCCTCCTTTATTCCTTGGCTTGTGGCAACAGCATTAGTGCATTCCCTCATTCTCACTCAACGTACTCATGGCTTTAAACTGACGACTTTACTGCTGTGCTTATTGGCATTTTCACTCAGTTTACTCGGCAGCTTTTTGGTGCGTTCCGGCATAGTGCAATCGGTACATGCCTTTGCCGCCGATCCTACCCGTGGCATGTCAATCCTCTGCTTATTAGTGATTTTTGTTGGTGCTGGGTTGCTGATTTTTGCGCTCAAAGCGCATCATTTAAAACAGGATGTGACTTTCGCGCTTTTTAGCAAGGAAACGCTGTTACTGCTCGGGATCGTTATCTTAGTCGTTGCCGCGTTTTCCGTGTTACTCGGCACATTTTACCCTTTGATCTATGAGCTACTGGATTTAGGCACACTTTCAGTGGGCGCCCCATATTTCAACGCTATATTTGTCCCCCTCACTTTCTTGCTTGTCCTGTTAATGGGCATTGCGCCCTTAGTGCAATGGCAAAAAGTACAATGGCAAAATGCCTCAAAGACTCGTATTACTTCCCTGCTCATTCCTAGCCTAATGATATTAGCCGTCGCTGGCTGGGTAAGCTTACAAGCCGCCTCGGGCTGTAGCTTATTTTTACTCCTTGGCACTGCCGCGGCACTTTGGTTGCTGGTGTGTTTATTGCTCACGATATTGGTAGCCTCGGGATTGGGTAGACGAGTATATGCCTGTCAATTAACCCAAACCCGCAGTGAGCACGGCTTAAATCCTCCCGTTAAGTCATCAAAACAAGGGTTTGTCGCCATGCTATTCGCCCACTTGGGGGTGGCTATCACTATTATAGGAGCAACATCCGTCTCCTTTTTTGAGCAGGAAGCCCTGCTACGAATGGGGCCTGGTCAAGGTAAGCCTTTGGCGAGTTATGTCTTAGTTTATGAAAGCACTGAGAATGTTGAAACGAGCAGCTTTACCGCCATTCAAGCCAATATCAGTATCCGTGATGCAGCGAATGATGAACGGGTTTTAGGCTATATCACACCACAACGACAAACCTTTAAAAGCAACGGGATGGAAATGTCCCACGCGGGTATCGACCACGGTTTATGGCGGGATATTTATGTGTCCATGGGGCTGCAATTAAGTGATAACGAATACCTTATCCGTATCAGCTATAAACCCCTTGCGAGTTGGATCTGGCTTGGTGCCCTATTTATGATGCTGGGCGGGGCGATTGCCGCTTGGCCTACCCGCCGCTTTAGCTACCAAGCTGATTTAACAACCTTAGTTAACCTATCCCATCACAAACCAAAGGAGACGCTTGCCTAATGAATCCAATATTACGCTTTTTAGTCTTACTGCTCCCTATCACCCTATTTTGGATAGGAACCACATCCTTATCCATGGCGCAAGCACAGTCCATATCTGGCCTTTCCCACCAGCAACAGGCAATGGATATCAGTAAAGTGCTGCGTTGCCCTATGGCGACCAATCAAAGCCTATTTGAATCACAGGCGCCTATCGCCCACGAGCTCAAAGCACAAATATTCTCGATGCTAGAACAGGGGCAAAGCCAAGATGAGATTATCGATTTTATGGTGCAACGCTATGGCGAAAAAATCCGTTATCAACCTGAATTTAAGGCATCCACGTCCGCACTTTGGCTTGGGCCACTGCTGTTATTAGTGCTTGGTGTTGGGCTTTGTTTTGCTTTGATAACCCGAAAAAAAACACAATCGTCTATTTGAAATAAAGGATAACCAGATGAAATTACGCTATTTTCCCTTTGTTCTACTGGCGTGTTTTGGCCTATTTTCTAATAGCAGCCCAGCACACTCATTAGACAATAAACTCTACAGCACGGGCGAGCCCCTTCCTAAACCTCGAGTTATGACGGGCTTTGTAGAGATGCAGCACGCACGCGGCGTACCAGAAGTCCCCTTTATTGATGAATCAGGGCAAACTCAAACCCTAAAACAACACCAAGGAAAATTGGTTTTGGTCAACCTTTGGGCAACCTGGTGTGCCCCCTGTTTACGGGAAATTCCAGAACTCCAAAAACTGAAGCAACAATATCAAGGGAAAAATATCGCCATCATCCCTATCTCTATCGATGAAGAACCTAAAGATGTACGCCCTTTTCTTAACCAATATGGCTTTAGCGGCTATGCCACTTGGCTTGACCCAAAGCAAAATGTAGAGCAAATCATCCCTGCGAATGTCGTCCCAGCGAGTTATATTTTTGATGCTAAAGGTAATCTTGTGGGTTTTGTACGGGGTTATTTAGATTGGAGTGATAAAGATGTTGGCCCTTATCTTGATCAACTGATTGCAAAATACGGCCAATAATCACCAAGTAACACAGGCTCACAATATATTTCTCCATTCGGTCATCCGCCAATATTTGCCGAAACCCGCTGCTACCCATTTGGCTGCGGGTATTTTTATATTCGCCCCATCTTTGTATTCTGCGGTGCGTTTCTTTAAAATTGTCGCCAAACTTTTTTATATCAAGGCACATCAGATGAAACTCACCCGCTTAACTCAACCTATTTATGACCACTTATATCGTGATATCAGTGAGTTTCGTCGCACCTTCGATTTACCCGTTAATGATGTTCATTCCTTAGATGACAAGGCAGACACCCTACATACTTCACTGATTATTGAGGAGTTAACTGAGCTTGCCGAAGCCGATAGCCGTATCGAACAGGCCGATGCCATAGTCGATTCTGTATATGTGTTAATGGGACGTTTAGTGCATTTGGGCGCGCAAGCAATGACGGACAGACTCGAAATCAGTTACCTGATTGACTTGTTGCTTTGCGTGGCTCATAACCGTGAAATCGACTTTATCGCCTGCTGGGATGAAGTGCATTCGAGCAATATGAGTAAAGTGTGCCGTAACGAGCAAGAACTGGCTGAGACTATTGCCTTTTATGCCAAACAAGGTGTTGAAATTGTCGGTAGTCAGCAAGGTGATTTTATCATCGCCAAATGCGCTAAAGATGTGGAAATGGCAGGTAAAGTCGTTCGCCAAGGCAAGGTACTAAAATCGGTTTACTACCGCCCAGCAGATTTAACAACACTGGTTAAAGCCTAAACGCTTTCGAGTCGACTCTACGGTGGCGCAGGCTTTTCAATGATATTTATCACGGGGAAATTCGTATGAATCCAGCGAAAGTGGTGCGTGCCGAGGTTAAGCAATTAACGGATTTACCCAATATTGGTAAAGCCTGCGCTGCGGATCTGCGTCTACTCGGCATAGAGACGCCAGTGCAATTGCTTGGGAGAAATCCCTACGAAATGTACCGCACACTCAACACATTAACAGGGGTAAAACAGGATCCTTGTATGCTCGATGTGTTTATCTCCATCACCCGTTTTATGGCGGGTGATGATCCTAAGCCTTGGTGGTTTTACACCGATGAACGCAAAAATACCTTAGGACAGACTAAGCCTTAACTTTTAGCTTCCCGCCTGTGTATCTATTTGTATAACTTCAGGTTCTTCCCTTAGCCATTCCCGCCAAATGGCTACCAGCAAGGCCATCAGTACTGGACCGACAAATAAACCAACAAACCCCATGGTTTTCACCCCGCCGATCAGACCGAAAAAAGTCGGTAAGAAAGGTAATTTAATCGGCCCACCAACAAGATTTGGCCTTAGGGTTTTATCGACAATAAACAGCTCTATACTGCCCCAAAGGAATAAACCGACTCCGGCGGTCATATCACCAGTGCCGACAAGATAGAGTGAAATCAAGGTAAACATCGTGGGCGCACCGCCGGGGATCAGCGCCATAAATGCGGTTAACACCCCAAAAGCCACAGCCGAAGGTACACCCGCAATCCAATAGGCAATGCCGAGCACTATGCCCTCACCAATGGCAATAAGCGTCATACCTATCACGGTAGAACTAACCGTTGTAGGCACCACGCGGGAAAAACTGTGCCAACGGGCAGGCAAAACACGTTCACCCACAATATCGAGCTGTTTCGCAATATGTTCGCCATCTTTATATAAGAAAAACAAAGTGATCAGCATAAAAAGTAAGGTCAGTAACAGCCCTAAGGTGTTCCAGCCCAATTGCAGTACCCAACGGGAAATACCACTTAAATTTTGACCACTGATGGCGCTGATTATTTTACCCAACTCGTGGGGTTCACCGATAAACTCGTGCCATTGCAGGGTGAGCCACTCTCCTATCAAAGGTAATTCTTTGATCCAGACAGGCACAGCAGCACCATGCTGATTCGTGTGGACGAGCCACTCAACCCAGCCCCTAATTTCATGTAAAGCATAGGAAAAAACGAACGCAAGCGGGATAACCAACCCTAATACAATCAGCACCAAAGCAATCGTCGCCGCCAACGCTGAACGACCACGGCATTTTGCCAACAGTTTTTGATAAAGCGGCCAACTCGAAAAACACACAATCAGGGCAGCTAAGGCGGGGACTAAAAAGTCGATAAAAAAGAATACACCGGCACATAAGAGTAAAATTAACAGAGTTCGACCAATTGCGGCATTACTGAAAATCGGCGT
Source organism: Shewanella sp. JNE2 (assembly GCF_023159115.1). Lineage (NCBI taxonomy): Bacteria > Pseudomonadati > Pseudomonadota > Gammaproteobacteria > Alteromonadales > Shewanellaceae > Shewanella > Shewanella sp. JNE2. The sequence continues at coordinate 4,014,118 of NZ_CP096169.1, forward strand.
CATAACTAAACTGTATCCTTTACTTCAAAGCATTAACTCATAGGTTTGATATTCTATTTCTAGAAAGCAGATTTTATGACACTTCTGCACTCAACCAAATCCCCAACGCCAATTGTTTTGTAAGCTCTGCGGCGGGAATCGCCTGACAGCCAGTTGCATTTTGGCCGCACCAGAGCGGACTAAAATCGCCAAATCCCTGTTGTTCAGCGGCGCTTCGCAATCCAGCGATAGCATTCGAAGCAAGCGGAAAATCCGGTACCGCACTATTGATAGGCCCAAGTTCGGCCATAAAACGGTTTACAATACCGCGGGCAGGGCGGCCAGAAAATAAATTAGTGAGCGCCGTATGTTGCGCAGTCTCACTTTGCAGTGCTGCGCGGTGAATTTTAGTGGTAGTGCATTCAGGACAGAGTAAATAGGCCGTACCCACTTGCACCGCCGACGCGCCCATTGCCATCGCAGCGCGCACCGTTTTAGCATCGACTATCCCGCCCGCGGCGATAACAGGTACATCAACGGCGGCAATAATCTGTGGCAATAAAGCAAAAGTACCAAGCTGCTCGGTGAGATCGTCCGATAGGAAATGCCCCCTGTGCCCCCCAGCCTCTAAACCCTGAGCAATAATGGCATCTACCCCACGCGCTTCTAACCATAAGGCTTCTTCTAAAGTGGTTGCGGTAGAAATAACCTTGGAACCCCAAGATTTAATCTCCAGCAACAAGTCTTCATTCGGTAAACCAAAATGAAAACTCACAACTTCGGGCTTAAATTTAGCTAACACTTCTGCCTGAGCACTCGTGTATGGCGCACGTTGTGCTCCCGCAATTTGAGTATCAGGATGGATACCCAATTCAGTAAAATAAGGGGTGAGTTGTTTAAGCCATGCGGCTTGTTTCGCCGCTTGCGGTTCAGGTTCGTGGTGACAAAAGAAGTTTACGTTAATGGGTTTAGTTGTGTGGCTACGGATCAGGCTAAGTTCTGCATCTAATGTCTCAAGGGATAACATGGCACAGGGCAAAGATCCCAACGCGCCCGCCTGTGATACCGCAATCGTTAAGGCACTGCCTTGGACACCTGCCATCGGCGCTTGGATAATGGGTAACTCAATTCCAAATAGTCGGGTTAACTGGCACGGCATACATCACCTCCTTTGATAGTGCTCCTGATAAAACTGAACAACTTAGCCTTAGCCGTAAACAAAAATCGTGAACGACAAACGTTTAGATTAGATAATCAGCCCCCAAGCCAACAAATAATGCGAGTCCCGCCCAGTTATTGTTAAGAAAAGCCTTAAAACAAGGGGCGCGTTCACGACCAAAAATCAGCATTTGTTGGTAAGTACTAAAGCCAACAAAAGTCAGTAAACCAAGGCCATAGAGTAAACCGCGCTCAGCACTCCAACCCGCAGCAATAAAACAGACTAGTGCAGCAATCTGAAATAAGCCTATGATTTGGCGGTCATATTTACCGAACAAAATGGCAGTGGATTTTATACCCACCTTAAGATCATCGTCCCTATCAACCATGGCATACATAGTGTCGTAGGCAACTGTCCAAAACCAATTCGCCGCAAATAGCCACCAAGCCTCCATCGGTACTTCACCCGTCTGCGCGGCATACGCCATAGGGATAGACCAACTCCACACCACGCCTAAAAACATCTGCGGCATATTAGTGATGCGTTTGGTGAAGGGATAAATGATAGTGAGGATAATGCCAACAACGGATAATTTAACCACTAATCCATTGAGTAATAAGACTAAACCAAATGCAGATAAACCTAAGACGACAAAAAGTATCAAGGCTTCTTTAGTGCTGATTTCGCCACTGGCCAGCGGCCGAGATTTAGTGCGCTCCACAAAAGAGTCAAGATCGCGATCGGCATAGTCGTTAATAATGCAGCCACAGGCACGCATGATCACCACGCCAATAATGAATATGATCAATACCTTAAGATCGGGCATACCACCCGCCGCTAACATCAGCGCCATCAAGCATGGCCACATCAATAATAACGTACCGATAGGACGGTCGAGTCGAGTCAGACGGGAATACACGTCCCACTTCTGCTTTAAATTCATTAACGAGGTACTCCCACGCCTAATAATCTACCATTTTCGCCTTCATCCCTATGGGTTAGCATCATATACCTAAGCTAACCCTGAACGCGAATTCCCACCCAAAAACATTGTCACAAAAGAATGACACTCACCCATCATTTCAAGCTTAAAGCGCTTCTAAACGAGCGTAAGCCACCACTAACCATTTACTGCCAAAGTCGGTAAAACTAACCTGAACTCTGGCCTGTGCGCCGCTGCCTTCAAAGTTGGTGACCTTGCCTTCACCAAATTTAGGATGATTGACTCTCTGTCCAACATTAAAGCCCGTATCATTTGCCGCTGCCGACTTTTGAGTGCTAAAACGATTATTTGCCATGGGAGTGGAAACCTGCGCCTTAAGGCGAATTTCATCCACATATTGCGGCGGGATCTCTTTGATAAAACGCGACGGCCGCGCGTAATCTTCGCGGCCATAGATACGGCGCGATTCCGCATAGGTAATGTAGAGTTTTTCCATCGCGCGGGTCATGCCCACGTAGCAGAGACGGCGTTCTTCATCGAGTCTGTCGCCCTCTTCGAGCGCCATTTTACTCGGGAAAATCCCTTCCTCGACTCCCGCCATAAACACCATAGTAAACTCTAGCCCTTTGGCCGAATGCAGCGTCATCAGTTGCACCGCATCGGTAAAGGCATCGGCCTGCCCTTCACCCGCTTCAAGCGCAGCGTGGGATAAAAAGGCGTTAAGCTCGCCCATATCCTCAAGCTCTTCAGGCATTTCAAAGGTGCGCGCAGCGGTGACGAGTTCTTCTAAGTTTTCGATACGAGCATGGGCTTTCTCGCCCTTTTCGGCTTCATACATGGCCTTAAGGCCCGACGCTTGGATCACAGTGTCGGCCATGCGATACAAGGCCATATCCTGCGTATCTTCCTGTAGAGTAACGATTAAATCCATAAAGCCACGCACCGCACTGGCTGCACGGCCGGCAAGTACTTTTTCATCCAGCAGCCGTAAACACGCTTGCCATAACGTAAGCTCTTGTTGGCGCACCGTAGTGCGTAAAATATCTAAGGTGCGATCGCCTATACCACGGGGCGGCGTATTCACCACCCGCTCGAAGGCGGCATCGTCATTTTTATTGCTGATGAGGCGCATATAGCCCATGGCATCTTTAATTTCTTGACGCTCGAAAAAGCGTAAGCCACCGTAGATGCGATAGGCTAAGCCTTTGTGTAATAAGGCTTCTTCCAATACCCGCGACTGAGCATTCGAGCGATATAAAATTGCGCAATCACTGAGGTTACCGCCCTTTTCATGCCAATCATTTATCCGACCGACAATAAAGCGCGCCTCATCCATTTCATTAAAGGCGCAATAGAGCGAAATTGGATCGCCATCGGCTTCATCCGTCCATAACTCTTTGCCCATACGCTCGGGGTTATTGGCGATTAACGCGTTGGACGCTTTAAGAATATTCCCCTTAGAGCGATAGTTTTGCTCGAGGCGAATGGTGGTTGCGGTAGGAAAATCCTGAAGGAAGCGATGCAGGTTTTCAACCTGAGCGCCGCGCCAGCCGTAAATCGATTGGTCGTCATCACCGACTATCATCACATTGGCAGTTTGACCGGCAAGCACGCGGATCCACGCATATTGGATCGCGTTGGTATCTTGGAACTCGTCCACCAAAATATGCTTAAAGCGTTCTTGATAATGGGCCAACAAATGCGGCTTATTAAGCCATAACTCATGGGCACGTAAAAGGATTTCGGCAAAATCGACTAAACCTGCGCGGTCGCAAGACTCTTGATAAACCTGATAGATTTTTAACAGATTTTGCTCAATGGGAAAACCGATGGCATCGATATGTTTAGGGCGTAATCCTTGGTCTTTTTTACCATTGATATAACCCTGAGCTTGGCGTGGAGGATATTGTTTCTCATCCAAATTCAGGCTTTTAAGAATACGTTTGATCAAGCGCACTTGATCGTCAGAATCAAGAATTTGGAAGCTTTGCGGTAAACCCGCATCTTGGAAGTGAGTGCGTAACAAGCGATGCGCCAAGCCGTGGAACGTGCCAATCCACATTCGGCCCATATTGGTGCCAGCGACTTTTTCAACTCGCTCGCGCATCTCAGCCGCAGCTTTATTGGTAAACGTCACCGCAAGAATCGAGTAAGGACTCTGCTGTTCAACCTGCATCAGCCACGCAATACGGTGGGTCAACACCCGAGTTTTACCACTGCCCGCGCCCGCCAACACTAACATGCTAGATTGCGGTGCCGCGACAGCCTCGCGCTGCTTATCATTCAGGCCGTCTAGTAAAGAAGATACGTCCATTCTCGCCTCCAAAAAATCGAGGGGGCATTATAACAGAAGAAAACCCGCCTGCGCGCTTGATCCACAATACAAGAGCCACTAGACGAGAACCATAGGACGAATAACAAGTTGCCGCATCTTGCTTTGCGCTTGTGTTGTAATGACGACATTGATTAAGCACTGTCATTCCCACAATGCTTGTGGGCAGGAATCCAGCTTTTCGGTAACAGATCTTTGTTTTTAGGGTAGGAATTGAACAAATGCAAGGCTTTATTAATGACTCATAGAGAGAGTGTTCATCATTCTGTTTCAGCGATTAAGCACTGTCATTCCAGTGACACGCCGTGAATATGTCCCTATAGGCTCGACGACGGCATCTGATGTAAAAGGATTTACGAATGTCGCGATCACATGGATGTGAAAGAGCGACCATGCCGTCAACGGTCACTTACATGACAGTGCTTAATCCTATTAACCTTTGCGTATCTCTGCTAGCCAGCAAAGAACGAAGGCGAAACGTGGCACACCCTTAACTTTATTCCCGCTTTGATAACTAAATTATGGCGCATTGCGATACCAAAACAGAGGCGGCAATCTCAACAGACATATCTATTGAAGCTTGGATTCAAAAAATAACCGACACTGTAGCTACAGTGAAAAAGATGCCTGTCCGGTCTTTGCAGTCGTCAGTCTTTTTTCGAACTAAAGTGAATTAAAATTGGGAGCAACGTCCATTAGTCAATCGATAAAAATTCAATCCTCCGACACGTCAGCATTCGGCTGCTGTGACTTGTTAGTTATTCGTTCGACTAATATTGTCGCCGTACCTATATTTTTATATTCATATATAGCTTTTGCTCGTCTAATTAAACGCTTATCCTCAGATAGAATCGCTGAGCAATATGCTCCCATCCCTATGTGACCAGCATCGCTCTTAACATTGTGAATTTTGCTAATTTTCCTACATTTCTTTTCAGCTTGAAATCCCAATATATCCAGCACAGCGTTACATCCAACTATTCCAAGGTACATCGGCCACGATTCATAACCTTGCTTATCGATAGAATCAAAACCAAAAAATTGATCGCAGCTAATATTTGCTTCACCCATTGCGGGAGATATTAGTTCCCAGATTTTCTCTATTTGTTTTTGCCTGAAATGGAACCAATAGTACCTTTCTCATCACCAAAAGCTGATCTTGTTTTTTGAATATCATTCCCAATCGAAATCATTTCATCAATGATTGAGTCGAATTTGGGTTTTATAGATTCTGCCTTTTCAGTAATTTCGCTAGTATCGAAGGGCAATCCAGCCATTAGTTGGTGAATTTGCTTTGCAACATTAGCAGATAAATCTCTAAGTGGACCTTCATCTCCGCCACCGTTAACCCATACTTGGAATGGGTCAAAAACTGATTCGTCAAAATGAACGTCTCCCATTGCCTCAATATAGTTTTCGTAATACTGGTGTGGAGTTCCCAGCTCGAACAACTTTGCTTCACCTGTAATTTTCCAGTTTTCATCCAGAATAAGATCCAAGAATTTAGCGCCAATATCATTAAGTACGTCTAAATATTTTTCTGGATGATCGGAACGTCTCATTTCTGCGAAATGCTCTTTTGAGTAAACCCAAATAATGTCATCTCTCTTAGATAGCTCAATTAAGCCTTGCTGCAGCCCGATAATATTCTGATCAATGTAAACTAGGGGAGTGCTCATGTTCCTCCAAGAGGGCTAACAGCGTTTTACCCTAACTTCTCGTTAAACCCAAACAGAAATACGCTTGAGCTTGAGCCTTAAGGGCATAATTATTTAATATATGGCGGTAAGTTATCACCGCTATCGCATCACGTTCAATACTTAGTTTATCAAGAAACCCATTGTTAAATTTTGCGGGGCAAGCGCGAATGAAAATCGGTGAATTTCGTGCTTATGAAAATTTATTGAAGGGTGAAACAGGACACTCACAATTTTTTTAATGCTTTTAATGACAAACAGACAACTCAAAAATCAAAGGAATACGCCATCCCCTCGCGGAGTTGCCGCAGGGCAAGAGGCTTTCAACTTCATTAGGGGCGTCATGGCTGATTGTTTATAAATAGGAAGGAGGATAGGACGAGCAGTGCTCCTTGGTCGAATTTTAATTAAAACATCAGGGGGTGAAGCCCCACGACTTTGACTTTGATTAAATAATTCAAACAAGAGTTGGGACTGTAACAGGAGTAGCAGTGCTTAACACGACTACCTGAAATAGATAGTAATGCATCGAAACTGAACCCTCCTTCTTGACGAGAATAACTTTAGGTAGCGGCGGATCGCGGTTAGAATACTCCCCCTGTTTTTCTTGGTTACTTTTTCGGAAACAATAATGTCCCATTCAGCGCTTAATTCTTTTGATGATTTTTACCAGCTTTTAGCTGACAGCTTAGCGAAGAATAGTCTGATCAAACTATTGTTGAGTAAGTACCGAGGGGCAGATAAAAGCCTGCAGCGCATCACGATTCGGCCGATTAGTTTGCAGAATGAACCTATGCTGTCGTTTGTGTATCAGCATCAGACGAATCACATCACTAAAAATCTGAGTTATGACGAAGGCTTAGCCAGCATAAAACAGCTACTCGGTAGCGATTTTAAGAGCGCCCACTTAGCCACGGTGCAGGCAGAAGTTCAGCTTGAGATCAGCAAAAAAGGCAAAGTCCAAATCAGTACACATAATGTTAAACAAACCGTCGCGGCGCCGTTAGAACATGACCGTGAGAAAAAGCGTTTTGTGGATATTGAACGACCCTTTCTCACTAAGCTAGGTGTAACTGACAGCCAGCATAATGTGATCCCTGCGATGTCGCGTAAATGGAAACAAATCAATAAGTTTATTGAGGTTTTTAGCCAAGCACTCGAAGCCTCCCCCCACAAGAATAACCAACCTATCAATGTGGTCGATTTTGGTTCAGGCAAAGGTTATCTGACTTTCGCCATTCATGATTATTTGCGCCATAGCCTCCACAATGATGCGCAGGTGACTGGAGTAGAATTACGTCAAGCCTTAGCCGATTTATGTAATGAAACGGCGGCAACGCTCGATCATCAAGGCCTGTCGTTTGTCTGTGGTGATGTGAGAACCCATGCGCCTAAGCAAACCGATGTGATGATCGCGCTGCACGCCTGCGATATCGCTACTGACTATGCGATTCATTATGGTATTCGCGCCAATGCCGACATCATCATGTGTTCACCTTGCTGCCATAAACAAATTCGCCCGCAGATGCACAGCCCAGAATTGTTTAAACCTATGCTGCAATATGGGGTGCACATGGGCCAACAGGCTGAAATGGTGACAGATTCATTACGTGCGCTATTTTTGGAAGCCAATGGTTATGCGACTAAGGTGTTTGAATTTATCAGCCTAGAACATACCAATAAAAATAAAATGATTTTGGCCGTTAAAAAGTCGCAGCATAACCCGAAAGACAGCGCCGCAATACTCGCGCAAATAGCAGACATTAAAGCCTATTACGGTATCAAGGAACACTGCTTAGAAACCTTACTCGCGCAAACCCAAGCCGATTAACAGCCGGCGGTTTACTGGCAAAGCATTAGAACTTGGCACTCACCACAACCCCGTTGAAATTGAGGCAATCTTTAATTCTTTGCTGCTGAACCGTGCTAAGGGTGTCGATATCGTGGAAGGCGAACGCTGAGTGTTCGTGACTTAATTGGATCGGCAATAGCTCGTCTTCTACCCCATCTTTTGCCACTTCAGGCAACAGTAATTCGCATCGAAAAATAAAGGCTTGGGACTGATAAGCGCTGTGATAATACACACCGCTCAAATAGTTCACCCGCACACTTAAGCCTAATTCCTCTTGGCATTCACGCACCAAGGCCTCGTGAATCGTTTCGCCTGGTTCGAGTGCGCCGCCGGGTAAACCCCAAGCAAAATTACCGTAATTGGCCTTAAGCAACAGCACTTGTCCCAGCGCATTGGTAATAACCGCGTGGCTGCTCAATCTAAAGGTATCGTTAAAGGCCACTCAATTATCCTTGCATGTCTGTTCGGTACGAATTGAAGCTTCTTTCTGTGTCACGCCAACGCTTCGCATTCCTTAACTCTTTGCTTAAACCGCTTATAGCATCAATACCGATTTCACCGTTAAACTTCTCGATGCTAATCCTTATTTCGCTGCTATCCTGTTTTAACCATTTTTACGTGATTGGTTTTATCACAATTTGCCACGTAACTTAAGCGATTCGTCCTCTCACTGACCTTTAACTTAATCCCTCATGTTGACATAAATACCGCTAAGGCCAACACTCAATGGTGAATTTTCATACAAACATATAATGACACAGCAGTGGGTTAGATAAGAGCAGTGCAACAACGCCAGTATCTGCCCTTCAGTTAAGATAAGGAATCATCTTGAATACTCTACTCCTTGGCAAAGGTGAGCAACAGGTTCACTTACATCTTAAATACGCTAATCGTCACGGACTCATTGCGGGCGCTACGGGTACGGGAAAGACAGTATCATTAATGAGTATCGCCGAAGGGTTTTCGCGCCAAGGCGTGCCAGTGTTTATCACAGATGTTAAAGGGGATATTTCTGGCCTAGCGATCATGGGGACACCCAGTGAAAAACTGTTACAAAGGGCGGCTAGCATTGGCATTGAGGATTATCAAAATGAGGCCAACCCCGTAGTATTTTGGGATTTAGCCGGTGTTCAAGGGCATCCTTTACGCACCACTGTCAGTGAAATGGGCCCGACCTTACTCAGCCGAATTTTAGAACTGAATGACACCCAAAGCGGTATTTTGGATATCGTCTTCCAACTGGCTGACGATCAAGGATTACTGCTGCTCGATTTAGATGATCTGCGTGCTATGCTGACACTGGTCGCTGATGAGCGCAAAGAAATCTCGGTTAAATATGGTCTGATCAGTGCCCAATCCCTCGCGGCGATTCAACGTGCCGTTTTAGGGTTAGAACGTGATGGTGGCAAAGACTTTTTCGGTGAACCAGCCTTACAGCTTGAAGATTTAATGCGTACTAATTTACAAGGGCGCGGCATCATTAATTTACTCGCTGCGAATAGACTGATTTTAACGCCACGTTTATATTCAAGTTTTCTATTATGGTTACTCTCCGAGCTATTTGAAAACCTGCCAGAGGTTGGCGATCTTGATAAACCTAAATTGGTGTTTTTTATTGATGAGGCACATCTCCTCTTCGAGGGTTGCCCGCCCAGTTTATTAAAGCGTATTGAGCAGATCATGCGCCTTATTCGCTCAAAAGGTGTTGGCGTTTATTTCTGCTCACAATTCCCTGATGATGTCCCCAATGAAATCCTCGGTCAATTAGGTAATCGTATCCAACATGCGCTGCGGGCCTATACGCCAAGGGATCAAAAGGCGGTCAAAACCGCCGCTGAAACTTTTGTCCCCAACCCTAAACTGGTTGTCAGCGAGGTGATATCTCAACTCGCAGTGGGTGAAGCCTTAGTCTCAATGCTTGCCGATAAGGGCGTACCCACTATGGTAGAGCGCGCCTTAATTGCTCCGCCCCGCTGTCGCATGGGGCCAGCAACGACTGAAGAACTAAAACAAATCCGCGCGCAGAGTCCAATTGGCGGTAAATACGATACGTTAGTCAACCGCGAATCGGCCTATGAATTACTCCACCAAAGACGAACAGAAAACGCCGCGGCCACTAGCGCACCGATAATAGAAGCCACACCCCATCATCAGGCCGATGAACAAGGTTGGTTTAGCGAGCTTATTTTTGGCAATAAACGCCGACAAGGTTTAGCACAGACCCTTTCTAAACAGACGGCGCGTACCGTTGGCAACCAATTAGGAAAACAAATTTTACGCGGGATACTCGGTGGCATATTAGGGAAGTCCTCCCGTTAGTTTGGTTATTGTGCAATACAGTGCCACCGATCGCATATTTTATAGACAAGTTAACACTACCATTAGCGCTAATTATTCTAAGCATGGAGTGGATCCTACTGCGGATTTCAGTGATAAGATTATTTTGCGAGTACAGCTCAAAGAGGCAAACAAATTCAAATAAATTATCAATGATTTTAAATGATTGTGATTTAAAAATGTTGTAATTCGAGATTTAACGTTTCGCTTTAATCAGGACATCATGGAATAGGTTCAATGCGTATGGCTTACATGATTAGCCTGATGAACAACCACAAAAGTACATGGAGTTAGCTATGAGTAAAGAGCAAAAAAATCGCAAAGAGTCCAAGAAGCAGCCGTTAATGTCTGCAAAAGAAAAAAGAGCAGCAAAACACGCTAAGAATGCTTCAAAAGGTTTCTTAGATAACACTAAATAGTGTCCTGTTATTAAGGGAGTCATCCTCAAATAACACAAATAGGGTTAACTTAGGTTAGCCCTTTTTATTGCCTCAAACCAAACAGTAATCAAACCTCCGTTTTATCATGTAACAACTCCGCTATCGACTATAGCCTAATTGACCTTTTTTAGGTTTTATGCGGTTATATTAAGCTGATTATGCTATTCCCTACTCGAAAGAACCTATATAACACAATAAAAAACAAGGATATTTCAATATGAAAATCAACAAACATTTTGTCGCCATCGGTGCCGCAATCACACTCTCTCTCAGCGCTGCCACTATGGCCGCAGCCCCTGCATTTATCAACATACTCACAGGTGGAACCAGTGGTGTTTACTATCCTATTGGTGTGGCCTTGTCTCAACTCTATGGTAGTGGGATCGAAGGTGCTAAAACCTCTGTTCAGGCAACAAAAGCCTCTGTAGAAAATCTTAATCTACTGCAATCGGGTCGTGGTGAATTAGCTTTTGCATTAGGTGACTCAGTGTCAGCCGCCTACCAAGGTGATATTGATGCAGGCTTTAATAAACCTTTAGATAAAATTAGAGTCATTGCCGCGGCTTATCCTAATTACATCCAAATTGTTGCCAATAAAGAATCGGGTATTAAAACCTTAGCCGATTTAAAGGGTAAACGTATCTCCGTTGGCGCCCCTAAATCGGGGACAGAACTCAATGCCAGAGCCATTTTTAAGGCTGCTGGATTAAGTTACGCAGATATGGGGAAAGTAGAATTTTTACCCTATGCAGAATCCGTTGAATTGATCAAAAATCGTCAATTAGATGCAACGCTACAATCATCAGGTTTAGGTATGGCGGCAATCCGCGATCTCGCCGCTACTATGCCTATCAACTTTGTCGAAATTCCTGAGGATGTCGTACTCAACATAAATAATCCTGCCTATCAACATGGTGTCATCCCCGCCTCAACCTACGAAGGTCAAACGACGGATGTGTCTACCGTTGCGATAGAAAATTTACTGGTTACCCATAATGGCGTCTCAGATGATTTAGCCTATCAAATGACTAAAATTATGTTCACGAATCTTGAACGTCTCGGCAATGCACACTCCGCAGCCAAAACCATTAACCTCGAAAATGCAACGAAAAATCTCCCCATTCCACTACATCCTGGTGCTGAGCGTTATTACAAAGAAGTGGGCGCGCTCTAAATATTTTGTGCGACCTATTTACTAATACACATTGGGGATATTAACGACATTAATATCCCCAATGCTGCACCACCCTCTGTAGTCTAATGCTGTGAGGCATAATATGAGCGATCCACAACAAGGTTTGGGTGCCAATACTGGCGACTGGCCCAAGGCGCTGTTTTATACAGCCCTCATTTTCTCCATTTTTCAGATTATTACTGCTGCGTTTCATCCTGTATCCACCCAAGTATTGCGGGCAACCCATGTCGGCTTTTTGCTACTTGTGGTTTTTTTAAGTTATCCCGCTGTGGGGAAATCTCGGCCATGGCAGCCCTTAGCTTGGTTACTCGGCATTGCTGGCATGGCAACTGCGGCCTATCAATGGGTTTTTGAAGCTGATTTGATCCAACGCTCAGGCGAACTCACTGATGCGGATATGGTGATAGGTATTATTCTGATTGTCTTAGTATTTGAAGCTGCTAGACGGGTAATGGGTTGGGCACTCCCGATCATTTGTTGCATTTTTTTGGCTTACGGTTTATTTGGCCAATATCTTCCAGGTGAATTAATGCACCGTGGTTATGGAGTTGACCAAATAATCAATCAATTAGCCTTTGGGACTGAAGGGTTATACGGTACACCAACCTATGTATCTGCAACGTATATTTTCCTGTTTATTCTGTTTGGAGCTTTTTTAGAACAGGCGGGAATGATCCGATTATTTACCGATTTTGCTATGGGATTATTTGGCCACAAACTGGGTGGCCCAGCAAAAGTTGCTGTGGTGTCATCCGCCATGATGGGCACTATTACGGGCTCAGGCGTTGCGAATGTGGTGACTACCGGACAATTTACGATCCCCCTAATGAAACGCTTTGGCTATCGTCCCGCATTTGCCGGTGGCGTTGAAGCAACCTCCAGTATGGGCAGCCAAATTATGCCGCCCATCATGGGCGCCGTCGCGTTTATTATGGCTGAAACCATTAACGTGCCCTTTATTGAAATTGCTAAAGCCGCACTGGTTCCTGCATTACTGTATTTCTGCTCCGTATTCTGGATGGTGCACTTAGAAGCCAAACGCGCCAATCTTTCAGGCTTACCTAAAGATCAGTGTCCCGATCCTTGGGCGGCAATAAAAGCGCGTTGGTATCTGCTTATCCCGTTGTTTATTTTAATTTACTTGCTATTTTCAGGCAGAACACCGCTATTCTCAGGCATGGTGGGTTTAGCACTTACCTCAATCGTGATTTTAGGTTCAGCAATCGTATTAAGGTTGCCATCAAAGGCGATGCGTTTTGCATTTTGGATAGCCTTAGGTGTACTTTGCGCTGGTTTTTTCCAACTCGGCATTGCCGTTGTATTTGCGGTTATCGCCCTATTAGTTGCGGTATGTTGGTTTATTAAAGGCGGCAAAGAAACCCTCGTTATCTGCTTGCATGCATTGGTAGAGGGTGCTCGTCATGCGGTGCCTGTGGGTATCGCCTGTGCCCTCGTAGGTGTCATTATCGGCATAGTGTCACTCACAGGTATAGCTTCTACTTTTGCCAGCTATATATTGGCCGTAGGGCAAGATAACCTCTTCCTATCACTTGTGTTAACTATGCTCACTTGCCTTGTTTTGGGCATGGGTATTCCGACTATCCCAAACTACATTATCACCAGCTCAATTGCCGCGCCTGCCCTACTGGATTTAGGCGTGCCGCTGATTGTGTCCCATATGTTTGTATTCTATTTTGGCATTATGGCAGATCTAACCCCTCCAGTAGCGTTAGCTTGCTTTGCAGCGGCTCCCATTGCTAAGGAATCGGGGCTTAAAATTAGCCTATGGGCAATTCGTATCGCGATTGCAGGCTTTGTGATCCCTTTTATGGCGGTATACGACCCCGCCTTAATGTTACAAAGCGATAGCTGGTTAGCCACGGGATTTGTCGTGCTTAAAGCAACGGTAGCGATTGGTATTTGGGGCGTGATATTTACGGGTTTCCTGTTACAAAAACTCTATTGGTGGGAACGTCTTATCGGCTTCCTAGCCGGTGCAAGTTTAATTCTTGCTACCCCACTGAGTGATGAAATTGGCTTTGGTCTCGCACTCTTGTTTATCCTGCAACACAGTTGGCGCGCCAGAAAACTAAAACGCCTTATGGAGCAAGGATAAGCCTTTGGGATCATTAAAAATTAAAGACACAAAGAGGAAAAAGAAATGCTAGGCCTATGTTTTGGCCTAGCTGGCACGCTGTGGGCCCAAGAGCCCACAGACAACTTCACCTTGGCATGGAACCACAGCATAGAAAAAATTCGCTGGGAGGAAGACTATAACGTCACGCCACAAGGATTAGTGTTGGTCGAAGCAAGAGTGAAAGGTACGGGTGCAGGAATGGAAATCCCAGATGATGCCTATCTTAAAAATGGCAGCTGGCATTATCAGCCCAAGCTGCCCATTTTGCCTGTGTTGCGCTTAGGTCGCACGCCCGAAGCAGGGGATTTTGAGCTTTGCTTCACTCAAATCTCAGGAAAAGTGCAATGCCAAGCCATGAGTCATTGGATTGGCGTACCCAACAAACAAACAGCCGCGGTTGAACTTTGGGGTTGCGGCTCTTTGCCTTAAGCGCGTTTATCCATATATTTACGCTCAATTTTTATTAGGCGCTGATTAAAATCCTCAAGGTGTGCAAACATTTCGGCCTCAGCTTTCGCCCCATCTTTTGCGATAACCGCTTCGACAATGACATCATGCAAACCTAAAGGATGAATTTCATCAGTCGGTGGCTGAAACTTAGTCGTTTGATTACTTAATAAAACCAACAAGGATTTTACGATCGCTTCTAAAAAGCGATTTCCTGACATTTCAGCGAGCAAATAATGTACTTGAGATCGCAATATGACAGTTTCGGGATAAGCCAATGAGTCACTTTCATGACTATTCGCTTCTTGCAAAGCTTTAGCTTGCTCTGGCGTGCAATTTTTAGCAGCCATTCTAGCCACTTGCGGCTCAATCAGCATACGCGCTTGGCATAGTTCGGGTAATGAGAGTTTCCCCATCATAAACAAATCGTGGCAAGCATCACTTAAGCGCTCGAAAGTTAAGTGCTTAACAAACGCACCGCCCGTAGCACCTTGACGAATCTCTACCAAACCTCCCGCTTCGAGGCTTTTAATTGCCTCCCTTATTACGGTACGGCTAACTTGAAATAGTTCGATCAATTCACGCTCGGAAGGCAGTTTATCACCCGCTTTATAATCACCGCCTAAAATAGCATTTTTGAGTTGTTGTCCAACTTCACTCGATGCTTTTATCTGCTTAATTGGCTTGAAGATATGCACTTGATTATCCCGAATATGCTTAATGCGCCCATCTTACCATAAACGGACTCATTCACGCAGAAAAAGTATCCGCGTATCTCCTATATTAGTGATTAAAAAACAAACACTTTTGTTGATCTACGTAACATCTGTACGAATTTCGTAACTTGTTTCTCATATTCATTCTTACCTCGTTGTGGATAAAGGTTATACGTCATACATTTCACCTAAAGATATTAAAAATGATCTTTTACCTAGCCTAGACATTTCAGCTCTGGGCTAACTTAATAAAATAAGGAAAATGATGATGAACAAATCTTATTTATCTGTGCTGGTACTATCAGCCTTAGCCGTTCCTGCTATTGCGGATACCAGCATTGACCAAATGTTTAGCCAAGGTACGTTAAAAGGGGAATTTCGTTTATTTGATTTTACTCGTGACTTTGATAATACGACGAATACCAAACACGATACGTCATTTGGTGGCCTGTTTTATTACAATACAGCTAAAGTAAATGGTATTAGTTTTGGCACTAGCTTCGCATCTGCAAATCCAGTTTGGACGAATGATTCTGATGATGTCTACGGCCTAGTGGCACGTGATGCCAAAGGAGATCATGACAACGTAAACCGCTTACAAGAATATTTTGTTCAAGGTGAATGGTGGAATACAAAACTTAAATTAGGTGCCCAAGAACTGCGCACTCCAATGATGAATCCCCATGATATTCGCGCTATTCCACGTACTTTCCGTGGTTTTTCAGCAGAAAATAAAAGTGTTGATAATCTGACACTTTCTGCACTCTATATCACCGACTCTATGGGTTGGTCCGATAATAGCTTTATTTCTGTAAAAGACGCGGTACAAAACGAATTAGCAAGGGCTGGTGTTATCGCCGATGTCGCGGATAATCCAGTGTATGCCCTTGGCGCCAAGTATCAACTTCCCTTTGAAACCATTAAAACTGAAGTCGATCTCTGGCACTACCGCATGGAAGATGTTTTCAATCAAACCTATGCAAAAGTGAAGTTATCCAGTCAGTTAGGCGCAACCAACGTTTATTTAACACCCTCCTATTTAACGCAAGAAGCAACAGGAGATAAAACTGGTGGTTCACTGGATACCTATCAATATGGCTTCCATTTAGGGGCAAAATTTGCGGGAACGGATATCACCTATATCTATGCCAAAACAGGCGATGACACAGTACTCACCCCTTGGGGAGATGAAAAAGTGGTTATCCAGCAAGTAAACCAATCAGCAAGAGCCGATGAAGAAGTGAATGCTTTAAAAGTCGCCTATGACTTTGAAAAAGTGGGCATGAGTGGATTAGAGGCCTATGCATTTTATGGTCAATATGATGTGCCAACGGGTACGGCAAAAGACTTTAACGAAACGAACTTTTCAATTACCTATAAATTTTCTGGTGCATTATCAGGCCTAGGTCTTAGAGCACGCTATGCCATGATCGATGTTGATCAAGGCGAAGACTATGATGATCTGCGTTTATATATCACTTACAAATTTGTTTTAGGTCAATAGTCACAAGTTCAACTCCCCTGCACCAAAATTAATGCGGGTGTATCAGCCTAGTTAGATACACCCGATTTTTACACCGCAAAATATCCCCTCCCCAATAATTAGTTGCGGTGAATACTTTGACTTAAGGATTGAGATAAAAATGGAAAAAAAGAATTTATTACTGATTCCAGCCGTAACTATTTCTTGTTTTTTATTTGGCGGGTGTGGAAATAACGATAATGCCGAAATCTCCATACCACAATTAACCCCTGCGAAAACAGGAACACTGAATATATGCAATGAGATAGCGGCACAATATCATTTCAAAAATACCGTCATCACTGACTCAAAAATGATTGAGGCTGGCAATGTTGAATATAACGCGACTGAAAGTTATCGCGCTCCAGAACATTGTTTAGTCAAAGGCTATATGAATGAAAGGATAGGAACGGGTATCGCGGGTGATACTCGCTATGCGATTGGCTTTGAAATGCGTTTACCCACTAACTGGAATGGCCGATTCTATTATCAAGCCAATGGTGGCCTCGATGGTTCAGTCGCCAAAGCGGTGGGTAGATTGCTCTTCTCTGGAGGCCCAGATTCAGCGGCACTGAATGAAGGTTTTGCCGTAATAAGTTCAGATATGGGCCACCCCGCCCCTACACCACATTTTGGTCTAGATCCCCAAGCAAGGCAGGATTATGGCTATAATGCCGTAGCCGAATTAACACCAATGGCGAAAAACTTAATTGAAAAAGCCTATGGTAAACAACCTGATAGATCATACTTCGCAGGTTGTTCTAACGGCGGTAGACACACTATGGTTGCCGCAAGCCGTTATGCCGATATGTATGATGGCTTCCTTGTTGGAAATCCAGGCTTTAATTTACCCCAGTCCGCCGTTGCTCAATTGTACGGGATCCAAGAATATTCAAAACTGGTTGAGTTTGATGGCGCAGATATTTTAGCCACACTGCAAAAGGCAATTACGCCTGAAGAATTTTCACTCGTTTCTCAAAAAGTCTTAGAACAGTGTGATGCCCTCGATGGGCTCAATGATGGAATGATTGCAAATACCTATGCTTGTCAAAAAGCATTTGATCTCGAAAGGGATATTCCAACCTGCTCAAATCTGAGGGACAACACTTGTTTAACCGCCAAGCAAAAGCAGGTTCTAGGCAATATAATGGCAGGCCCGCACAATAGCAAAACGGGTGAAGCCATTTATGCTGATTTTCTCTATGATGCAGGGATAGGAGCTAAAGATTGGGCCAATTGGGAATACTCTATGGCGCTAACTAGAGACTCTGGTGCTGTAGGAATTATTTTTAGCTCACCGCCAACCCCCTTTAATGGTGAAAGTGAACAATCCAGTTTGGATTTTATCCAGTCATTTAGCATGGATGATGATGCACAAAGAATTTATGCAACCGATTCCATTTACGCTGAATCTGGCGTTGATTTTATGACCCCACCTCACCCAACAGACCTGACGACACTCAAAAATCGTGGCGCTAAGATGATGATTTTCCATGGCACATCAGATCCTGTATTTTCAGTAAATGATACTGTGAACTGGTATAACGACTTAGGAAATGCAAATGCTGGACACGCACAGACCTTCGCCCGCTTATTTCTAATCCCTGGTATGAATCATTGCGGAAAAGGCCCAACAACCGATAAATTTAATATGGTGCGTGCATTGGTCGATTGGGTTGAAAAAGGCGTAGAACCGCAAAGTATCACCGCGGCAGTGCGTGCAGAAAATACTGAATTGCCTAGTGATTGGTCGAAAAGCAGGACTCGAGTCTTATGTCCCTACCCCCAATTCGCAAAATATAACGGCATAGGTAATATTGAAGATGCCGCTAACTTTACCTGTGTAACACCTGAATAAGATCCAAAATATCACCTCAAAAATGCCATCTCGAAAATCACGAGATGGCATTTTTCCTCAAGATATAAGTTACCCCTTACCCCACACACACACCGCCCAATGGGGAATAAAACTGTCACGATAAACACTCTTTACCCCTCTGTTACCTGTTGAAATTCAAACCCTATTTCAAAACAAATTAATAACAAAAAGCATTTTATGGCATCCATTTTATTCAGGTCTTTGAATTTATCGAAAGCGTCATCTCGCAAAAATCACATACAATTCTTTAATATAGAAAACCCTATATTAGATTGTTTTAAAAAGAATAATTATATTCACAGCTCAAAACTCCAGCGTTTTGTGAAGCACTGCAAAGATGTAATGAATAACACTTTTGGTTTATGGTCATATGTCATACATTTAAAGGTATGTTGTTAACGAGTGAGAATTTCATCACTGTCACACAACAGCACTTTTAGGTTTTAAAGAAAGAAAACATATGTGGTTATAAATAGATCCAGTGTCGTTGTTAGGGAGGAACTCTTTAGCAATGAGGGCCAAAGGAGTATTAAATGAGTAAAGAATCGAAAGAAATTGATCAGTACACTGCTAGCGTCCTTCAAAACGGTATATCTCGAAGAAGTTTTCTGACTCGAGCAGCAGTCGGAAGCGGTAGTTTAGCCTTTGCTGGTCTTGGTATTGGTTCTGCTAGCGCTGCACCACTCCAAGTGGGGACTGAATATGGTGAGATTGGTGGTGCAACATTAAACTTCCTACCTAAACCAAAACCTATTGCAGACAAAGACATAGCAACAACACAAACCTTTGATGTCGTTGTTGTTGGTGCAGGGGCTTCTGGTGTACCCGCGGCACTTTCAGCAAGAGAAAGTGGCGCCACTGTAGCATGTTTGCAAAAGCAAGCCATTCCAGTTTCTCAAGGAAACACAGGATCAGGGATCGATCTCAAAAACAGCGATAAATCTGCAATCGAAGCTTTAGTTAGCCGTTTAATGGCTGATAACACCCACCGTTCTCATCCTGGCCTGTTAAGACAATGGGCGTACAACTCTGGTGAAGCCGTCAATTGGGTGATGGACCGAATGAAGCAAGGTGGCGGCCAAGTTGTAGACCAAGGAACAAAAGTACAACACGGTATTCGCGGTATTGCTGATGAAGGCGATCGTCTAAGCTTTGTCACTTCTTTCTGTGGCCCTAAACCCTATACCACGGGTGATGCTATCCGTGCACTCGCCAAAACAGCCGAAAAAGCAGGCGTTAAATTCTTCTTTAATACGCCAGCACAACAGTTAATCCAAGACGAATCAGGGAAAGTCATTGGAGTTATAGCTCAGACTCGTGATGGTAAGTATCACAAATACATGGCTAAGAAAGGCGTTATTCTGTCATCAGGTGACTATCAAAATAACAAAGCTATGTGTGACTTTTTTATTCCTGAACTGAAAAATTTTGAACGTAAACAAATGGATCGTACTGGTGATGGTTTTGCCATGGCCTATTGGGCGGGCGGTGTTATCGAACCCGTTGGTCACACCAAAATGTTGCATGACTTCGATGCTGGTCCAGCCTCCATGTGTGACATGCCATTCTTAGCGGTTAACCGCAAAGGTGAGCGATTCGTTAATGAAAAAGTTGAAATGTCACTAATGAATAACTATCTGAAAGATGAGCAGAACGCTGGTCATTACTCTCAGGTATTTGATTCAGACTATATGACGCAAGCGAAGGATTGGCCTGGTCGCCTCTACTCTCCTGAAGAACTTAAAATTTACATGCCAGACGTTCCTGGTGAAAAAACAGGGGTATTCCCCTCTTTGATCAACACCCATTCTGCTAACACCTTAGAAGAATTGGCCGTGAAGCTGGAATGCGATCCAAAAACCTTTGTTGCCAACGTGAATCGCTATAACGAACTGTGCAAAAAAGGTAAGGATGAAGATTTCGGTAAACCTGCAAGCAAAATGGTGCCAGTCGTCAAACCGCCATTCTACGGTATTCACCGCCGTATGCGCATTTCCACTTTGTGCTCAGGAATTCTTGTTAACGAAAACCATCAAGTACTTGATGCTGATGGTAAAGAAATTCCTGGTTTATTCATTGTTGGCAACCTCGGAGCCGGCTTCTATGGTGGTGTTGACTACCCATTAACCGTATTCGGTTTGTCTTTGGGTCGCTGCTATACCTTTGGTTACTTAGCTGGCAAGTATGTAGCAAAACTATAGAACGCAAAGTCATCAATAATGGATGCCTTATATTTTGGCATCCAGTAAATGAATAATGGGATCAAACAATGAAAAACGTAACGATTATATTTGCTCTTGTTTTGGGCATTTTTGCTGGCAGCGCAATAGCTAAAGAGAAAGAGAGTGTTTTACTCGATCAAATTCATATCGCGAAAGGAGTGAAATGTGCAAGTTGCCATGGTGCAGAAGAGCGACAAGCAGTACCAATGCTTAAATGTGTGCAATGTCACAACACTAAAAAGTTAGCGGAAAAAACGGCGGACGTGAAACCCACCAATCCCCATAAAAATCGCCACTTTGACACCGAAACTGACTGTAGTAAATGCCACCATATACACAAGAAATCTGAAAACTATTGTGTCAACTGTCATCAACCATTTAACTTTGTAACACCATAAGTTAATAACACGACGAAATGATCAACCCCTGAAAACCACCTTTTATAGGTGGTTTTTTATTATAAAAACTTAATATTCAAATAATGAGATTAAGATTAAACTAATATTCACCACCAACTGACTATATGTTTCTCATGTTGAATCACATAAAAGATCGGATAAAGTATGAAACATTATAAAGTGAAGAAAGATTAGATAATATCGAGAGATGTATGGATAGAATAGTATTTTAAAAACAAAGAGAAAGACAACATCTAAGAGTTAAAAACCATAGTCATTTATAAAATATTATTAAACTATTATTGTCACAAATGACTACCTGCTATATTAACCGCTAATATATTGGCACCAACTCCTTAAATAAAGTGACACATTCTTCAATAAGTTCAAGCGATACAGGTTGTTCAAACACACTCAACATCTTAGTGTGCTCGTTATCATCACGAAAAATTTCGACTATAAGCTTATCATCAATATAAAACTCAACACCAATTCCATTACGAATAACATCATCGCTTATAATCAGTGCTTTTAAATTTTTACCAGACATGTTAACGACATTCCTTAGGAATACTAAAATAGGGTATCACTGCCTTACAATGTAAATAAGTGAAACTTATCGCCATATACTGTGAATATTTTATTTTACCATAATCATAAAAAAACCACACTGAGATCGGCGCCGCTCATTAAAAATATTTTTATCTCATGGAATTACACCAGACATAATGTATTGTCACAACATTTTATTAGGTGATTTAGTGATGGATTAACAATACGAAAATATAATATTAATAACATTACAGAATATTATATAAAAAGTGCATCTAACAATTTAACTTGACAAAAAATCGAGCCAGAAAATATTTCTACTAAATAATCTTCCTATAGAAACAGTACCCATTCTTACCTTGACGTTTAACATCATACATTGCCATATCTGCACGCTCACAACTGTCAGTAAAACTGTCGCCATCTCCAAAAATATCGATACCAATACTCAGACCGATCTCTACTTCAAGCCCATCTAACAGAAAACGCTGTCGATAAACATCAAGCAATGATTGGGCAAGTTGAGTCAAAGAGGCAATCTCCGATGAAGGATGCAAGATCACAAACTCATCACCACCAAATCTTGCTATCTGTGCATACTCCCCAGCATGCAACACTAAGGTATTCGCTACATGTATCAGTAAGCTATCGCCAAACTTATGTCCATGGCGATCATTTAATGCTTTAAATCCATCAAGATCGATAAATAGTAATGCTCCACCAGCATCAGACAATAACAATTCATCAAAGGCTTTAGTAATGGCTTGGCGATTCAACAAATTGGTTAATGGATCACTGTGGGCCAGTTGCGCTAACCCCATTTCATAGCGTTTCTCTTGGGTGATATCGATATGGCTGCCCATCATTCGCAGTGGTGTACCATCGGCTAAGCGCTCAACAATTCGACCACGATCAGAGACCCAAGTGACGCTGCCATCTTTATGCAACATTCGGTACACTGCCTGATAATAATCAGACTTGCCGCTAACGTGATCTTCGAAGACTTGTATAACCCACGCTTTATCTTCTGGGTGTAATTTACTTTTCCAGATATCAACATGGGCAGCCAACTCTTCTGGACTAAACCCGAGCATTTCCCCCCAGCGCATATTGAATATAGTTAAATTTCCGCTTGGAATATGCTGCTCCCAGAGACACAAACCATTACCATCAAGCGCTGCAAATAGCTTTTCTTCTGCACGATAATTCAATGCCGATAAATGGGCATTTTCGCTTTTTAGCTGAGCAATTTCTGCTTGAAGTTGCTGAATTAACGCTATGGTATCCGAATCCACGAGAATATTTTCCTTAATTCGTCATTCCCGCGAAGGCGGAAATCCACTGATGAGATAAATGCTATTTCAGTGTAAAACACTCTTTGTAGTAATACATCGAAAGCGAGTACAACAAAAGTAGCAATTTCCATCAGCGTTGCCACACTAATGAATCAGGTGTCTTAGTCGCGCGTTAGCACCTCAAGCAATTCGATTTCAAAAATAAGATTTGAATGAGGTTTGATATGTGCCCCCACTTGACGCTCACCATAGGCAAGGTGGGCAGGTACTAACAACTTACGTTTTCCCCCAATTTTCATGCCCATAATACCTTGATCCCAACCTTTAATAACACGGCCAGTACCAATAACACACTGAAATGCTTGTCCACGATCATAGGATGCATCAAATTGAGTGCCATCTTCTAAAAAGCCGCGGTATTGTGTGGTGATCAGTGCACCTTTTACTGCCTCTTTACCCTCACCAACGACTAGATCTATTACTTCTAATTCCGTCATTTTTTCGCTCTCTTTTCTTTTGCGTATTTCATTGATTACGCGATAGTCACTTGGCACCGGATTTTATCATCGACGCTCACGCTTGTCGGCGCTATTGCAGCATTTTGGCTGAAAATGCACACTCATGCCATCCTTCATCACAAGTACACGGTTGGTGATTACATCAACACCCCTTTAAATATCCGCCCATTAGCCCAATATATGAAACATACAGACGTTTTATTTTGGAGCTTTGCCATGATTATTGCTTGCCCCCATTGCGATACGTTAAACCGCGTTCCCAATGAGCGCTTAAACCAGCATCCGACTTGCGGTAAATGTAAGCTCAGTGTCTTTACAGCAGCACCAATTGAACTCACTAGCGCAAACTTTACCAATCATGCCACTAAATCTGAACTTCCCCTTGTTGTCGATTTTTGGGCAAGCTGGTGTGGGCCCTGTAAAAGTTTTGCTCCCATATTTTCTGAGGCAGCTAAAACGTGGGAACCTCAATTTCGGTTCGGAAAAATTAATACTGAACAGCAACAATCCCTCGCGGCTCAGTTTAATATTCGCTCTATTCCAACCTTAATGATTTTCAAGCAGGGGCATATACTCGCCCAACAAGCGGGGGCTTTGCCAAAATCGGCTTTCGATCAATGGTTAACAAGTTATCGCTAATATCCATAAAATATCGTCCATAAAAATACCCAGCTAAGCGCTGGGTATTTTATTGTACATATAAGACTAGATAACGACGTTATACATCCCAGAAGGTATGGGCGATAATCCCTAATACAACCATACTGATAAAGTTAATTATCATACCCACCCGCACCATTTCTGATTGCTTAATATGACCAGAGCCATACACGATAGCATTGGGTGGCGTCGCAACAGGCAGCATAAAAGCACAGGAAGCAGCGATACCAATCAAGACAGATAACATCACAGGGGATACACCTAACGCCTCTGCAATAGCGGCAAAAACAGGCACTAACAGTGCAGCACTCGCCGTATTACTGGCAAATTCCGTTAACATCACCACGAAAGCGATTACCGCAAAAACGAATAATGACATATGGGTGCTGCCAAAAATATCCGTCATCCAGTGCGCTAAAAAGACACTCGTTCCCGTGGTTTTAAGCACGGCACTTAAGGTTAAACCGCCACCAAAGAGAATTAATACACCCCAATCGGTTGTCGATTCAATCTTCTTCCAACCAACCAACCCTAAGCCTGAGAGTAAAACAACGGCTCCCAAGGCGACTATGGTATCAAACTGAGAGATGCCCCCTAACGCCTTGGCTAAAGGCACACTGAAAATCCAGCAACATACAGTCGCAAGGAAGATAAGAAGGGTAAATTTACCTTGGAAAGTGAGCTGTTGATCTTCAAGATTAAGATCGCATTTTACCGATAGATCTGGCTTAAAGTACCAGTACAAAGCAATCAACATCATCGGCATCATCAGAATCACGGTTGGAATACCAAACTTTAACCAATCACTAAAACTCAACCCTGCCTGAGCGGCTGCAATCGCATTCGGAGGGCTACCAACCAAAGTGCCAATTCCACCGATGTTGGCCGAGTAAGCGATACCAAGCAGTAAAAATACGTAAGTGTTGTGGTATTTGTCGCGATCTAACTGCTGCAAAATCCCTAAGGCTAGCGGTAACATCATCGCTGCTGTCGCAGTGTTACTTATCCACATAGATAATAATGCTGTCACACCAAATAACATCAAACAAGCTATGCTGAGTTTACCCTTTGAGGCTAGCAACAGCTTTTGTGCGATTAAGGTATCAATTTTTTGATGATGCAAAGCCGCGGCCAACACGAAACCACCAAAAAATAAATAAATAATAGGGTTAGCAAAATTACTCATGGCCTCTTGGGTTTGAAATACCCCAAAAAACACAGCAAGTATAGGGACTAAAATCGCTGTAATGCTGATATGAATAGCTTCTGTTAGCCACAGAACTGCCGCAAATACCAGAATGGCTAGCCCAGTATTGACCCCTTGCTCGAAGGGTAAACCATAGTAGAGTGCAAATAATAGGATGATATCAATCGCTAAAATCAGCATTTTTTTCTTATCTAGCCCCGCTGTTGCAGGTGTCTTATTTGGTGGAACTGTAGTTGATTGCGTTAAAGACATGGTTACAACCTTAATACCATTACATTTGGGTGTAAATTTATGGCATAGATCACACACGACAAAGCGCTTTATTTTGTAGCTTTACCACATCAAAACAACAAACTTTGTCGATAAAAATCGCAAAAAAGCCATTTGCGCGATAAAAATCACCAAATACTGATCTGAAGTTGTGTTTTTAATTTTCAAACGCATAAATATCGAGCAAATGCTTATGGGTGTTGTAATTGAATAAATATTTTAAACTGTGACACTAATCACACCTTGATTTTTTAGCAAGGTGATAACCAACGAAATTAATTATCCCTTCTGGCAACTTACAAGTTGTAGGGGAGTTATTGTCCACTAAACCAAGTTTGGCGTTAAATTGAATGGGAATACTGCTGATCATGCACTAAAAACGGCTTCTCAGTTGAAAAAACGGACTATCAATACAGCATTATTTCAAAAAAATAACATCAAACCCTCAATATCTATATGAATAGTAAACACAAATATTATTGACCAACACAGTTAATCTAACTCACTTTACCCTGATAAGAATAAATCCTAAAGTCGCGACCTTAAACACTGTCAGTTGTCTTTGGTGCATTTAGTGGAAAATATTGTTTTAAACCAATCAACCCAAAAGAACAGCTTATTTGTCCCTGTGGCAGGTTTAAGTTTGTTTGCATTGGCATCTGGGTATTTGATGAGTTTGATCCCATTGTCGCTCACCTTTTTTGAGCTCAATACTTCACTTGCCCCATTACTTGCCAGTATTTTTTATTTGGGTTTGTTGTTGGGGGCACCTTGCATTGCTCCCATTGTCGCCCGTATCGGCCACAGTAAAGCCTTTATCCTTTTTTTGAATATCCTGCTTTGCAGCGTTGTCGCTATGATCTTAATACCTCAAAGTGGCGTCTGGTTGGCCTCTCGACTCGTGGCTGGGTTTGCCGTAGCGGGGGTGTTTGTCGTTGTTGAATCATGGCTCTTAATGGCTGATACCCAAAAGCAACGCGCTAAACGGCTCGGACTTTATATGACGGCACTCTATGGCGGCACAGCCATAGGGCAATTAGCTATAGATTATTTAGGTACGGCAGGGAATCTCCCCTATTTAGTCATCATAGGATTATTAGCGGCAGCCAGTTTACCCGCATTGCTGGTCAAACGAGGGCAACCTATCGCAAGTGAGCAACAGTCTATGTCACTGTCTGGACTAAAAAATTTAAGCCAACCTGCCATTGTGGGATGTTTAGTTTCCGGATTATTACTCGGCCCTATCTATGGTTTACTACCTATCTATGTAGCAATAGATATGGCACTTGATCGACAAACAGGGCTATTTATGGCCCTCATCATCCTAGGCGGGATGCTAGTACAACCCTTAGTGAGTTATTTATCGCCTCGAGTCAATAAAAGTGGCTTGATAATGGGCTTTTGTCTGCTGGGCACCGCCGCATTATTTCTGCTGACTCAGTATTCAAATATGAGTTTAATCATTGGGTTTCTACTGCTTGGTGCCAGTGCATTTGCCCTTTACCCTATTGCGATCAGTTTAGCTTGTGATGACTTGCCAGCAAGCCAGATCGTTTCAGCGACTCAAGTGATGCTGCTGAGTTATTCAATAGGTTCTGTGATAGGCCCATTAGCTGCCAGCGGCTTTGGACAAATGGAGTATGGTTTACTCATTTATTTGGGCATATGTTGCGTTCTAACCAGTAGTTACCTTTTTGCTCAATTGGTTATAAACACTAAACCCCGTTTTTCCTCCCTATAATGTTTTTAACTTCCTTACGAATATAATGTTGCTTGGGGCTCGCATCATACGAGCCCCTCTCCTATACCGATTTAATTACGGTGCTTGTTGACTAAGCTCACTTTCAACTAAAGATTGCTTAACAGGTAATGCCCAAACACTATCCTGAGGGCCATGCAACGCACGTTGACGAGTTAATCGATAACCATAAAAGAACACAGCACTAAAGGCTAAAGCGACTAAATCAACACCTAGCGTTGCCATGGAATAAGGCGCCCATAGACCCAGTTGTGGAAATACAAATGCCAATAACGAAGTGAATGGCATCGCGAATGTAGCAATAGCACAGAGCGGCAAAATAAGTAGCGCAGCCCGTGCAGCACCCCGCCAAAAAGCATAAGCAACCAAAAGTACAAAAACCGAATAATAGGCTGATAAATAAACATAATTGATATTACTAAAATAGGAATAAACCCATTTACCCAGCAGCATGCTGACCGCGAGCGCAGCGACCGATCCTAAACAAATCCCAACGGTAGCACTTGCCATCAACCGACTCGCACGGGACTGCTCAGCGGCTTGTTTTTTACGGCGCTTTTCAAGCCAAAGTAAATTACCGCTATAAAACAAAAATGCCCCACTTAAGCCTAAAAAGAAATATACCCAGCGCCCAAGATCACCACCAAAACTACCAAAATGTAATCCAAAAAAGACTGCCACAGTCCGCGACCAAATCCCCTCTTCGCTCGGATCAAAAGTACTATTGGATACTGTCAGGGTGTAAGGATGCATATAGAGGTAATCAGTCACTGGTCCACGCATAAAGCCGTTAGGGTTGTACAAACCTAAGCGTAAAGTGGCACGGGGATTATCCAGATTCATATAGCTCATTTCATTGACTTGGTATTCGGGTGCGAGTTGCTTAACTTTCGTTAGCACAGTTTCAATACGCGGTAACTCGGTCAAAGAATAGAGAGTACGGTCAGGTGCAGGTATCGCAAATAGGGGCTTATCTCCATAGACTAAGTGTTTTAAACCATCATAAAGCTGATCGTGAAAAGCAAACACAATCACAGTTAAACTGATCACTAAGTGAAAAGGTAAGCTCGTGATACCGATAAGATTATGCACATCGAGCCAAAAGCGGTTTTCGCCCTTGTTTTTACGCAGCGCAAAAAAGGTTTTAGTCAGGCTAGGTAAAAGAAAGATCACACCAGAAACTAATGCCAAGAAATACAAAAATGCCGCGACACCAAGTACATAGACACCCGCCTGGTCATGACCAACCTCACCCGCAATGCCTGCTGTACGGTGCAATTGGTCAACAAGTTCCGCTAACTCGCTTGGGGTACTCAATTGGGTCAACAATTGCCCTTGTTCATCTAAACTGGCATGCCAAATTTGGTTACTCATGCTTAGCTCACGTTCAGAGCCTTGCTGATACCACGTCATAGGCGATTGATGTTCATCATGTAAACTCAGGCGGAACCCTGTCTTAGCCTTATCATCTCGGGCTAGCACTTGAGTGACTAAATCATCCAGTTTTTCAGTGGGAACCTGAGGTAAAGTCAATGCTGGAGGCGTAGACCAAGCCTCAATCGCCCCCTTAAACATAGTGAGAGCACCAGCATAAAAACCGATAAACAACACTATTCCAGCAATAATCCCTGTCCAAGTATGGATGGATTGATAGATCCGTAACACATCACTACGTACTTTCATCCTGATCACCTAAAACTATACAAAGTTACATAAACCAGAATGTTAAATAGGCCTAAATACCCAACAGCCCGCCAACCGGTTCTAAATAAAAAGCTAAAACTAACAATCAATAACCATATAGGAGAGATCAGCCACATATTGAATTGCACTTTCACGGCGGCATCGATACCACCAGGGCCAAACCATGCAAACAGACCGACTAAACCTAACGCTAAGGTAAATCCTAAGATCAATCCTGCTAGGGTTTTAGTCCACCAATCAGGCTGTAATTTTTCCGAGTCACTTAAGCGAGCCATTTCCTATTTCCTATTCAAAATCAATGATAAAAATGGCACTAAACCCATCAGTAATATAAACAGAGCCAACCAAGTGAAAATTGCAGAACTTAAGGTAAACAAACTCAACCACCCCACAAGACAGCTAAGCGATACAGTATAGGCCAAATAACGCCAAGGGCGCTTCGGGAGAGATTGATTTAGAAGTGCTTGTTGCTTATTACTCAGATAAAACAGTAAACAGGCAAGCACACTAGCCAACACTAAAATAAGCTGCAACACGCGATTAATTCCTTAAAAAACTTGCGACTGACAACCCCCACATTAGACCACTGTCAAATAAACCAATGTGATTGACTAGATAGACAGCCATTGGCTTAGATAAGTAAGTACTAACATGATGAAATTCATGGGTAAATCTATTTAATCCGCGCGATACTAACTTTATTGATAACAATTCGCAATACCATTTACACTTTAAGAGATGACTCTGTAATTGCCATCACATTAAACCGTTTTGTAACGAGATTATTGCTACAAATACACCTTTAAGTTACATTTTCTTGCAAAAGCATAATCATTCGGAAATATCAAAAAAACCTTAGTTTGCGCCAATAAATACCCATTGGAACAAATTCATTGGAATATTAAGCTAAATACATCACTTACAAGCAAAGGAAGCTAAATGATTAAAAATGAACTGAACTTACCTAGTACTATAAATCTCACCAAAATAATTCCTATCCTTATTCTGTTAATCCTATTTATCTCATTATTCGGGAGTTGGTACACAGTCGATCAGGGTGAACGAGGTGTGGTGCTTCGCAACGGTAAAATTATTGGTACCGCAGAGCCTGGACTAGGATTTAAAATTCCACTCATTGATACTGTGGTCAAAATATCGACTCAAACCCATACCACTAGCTATACCTCACTACAGGCCTATAGTCGCGATCAACAACCTGCGACACTGAATGCATCCGTGACCTTTAGCGTCCCACCAGACAAAGTAGAAGAAGTGTACGCTAACTTCAAAAGTATCGATGCCATGGTTGCACGTTTGCTTGATCGCCAAGTACCTACCCAAGTGGAAAATATTTTTGGTAAATACACCGCAATCTCAGTGGTACAGGAACGGATAAAGTTTGGTATTGATGTCACCAATGCCATCACTAATTCGGTCAAAGGCCCAGTAGAAATCACCTCAGTACAGATTGAGAATATCGATTTTTCAAATGCCTATGAAAAATCCGTTGAAGACAGGATGCGCGCTGAAGTAGAAGTACAAACTCAGCTACAGAATCTTGAAAAAGAGCGCGTGAGCGCGCAAATTGCTGTGACTCAAGCACAGGCCGAAGCCGACTCACAATTAGCTCGCGCTAAAGCCGAAGCGGAAAGTATCCGCATAAAAGGTGATGCCGAAGCCTCTGCCATTAAAAGCCGCGCC
Organism: Shewanella sp. JNE2; assembly: GCF_023159115.1. Taxonomy (NCBI): domain Bacteria; kingdom Pseudomonadati; phylum Pseudomonadota; class Gammaproteobacteria; order Alteromonadales; family Shewanellaceae; genus Shewanella; species Shewanella sp. JNE2. The sequence goes on from NZ_CP096169.1 coordinate 4,045,039, forward strand.
GAAGCACTGGCACAGAATCAAAACTTAGTTGAACTGACCAAGGCGGAAAAGTGGGACGGCAAGCTGCCAACCACTATGCTGCCGACCGGTACACTGCCGTTTATCGACGCCAAGAAAGCCAACTAATACCAGTAAGTTGGCAAATCAAACCCATAAAAAAATCCCCAGTGTTAGCAATAACACTGGGGATTTTTTATTATCAGCGGAAAATTAAGCGCTGATGTTAAAGGATAATATGATTCAGATTAAGAACAGCAATCGCTGCGACGTAGCCAACTACGGGGAATTTTCTCAAATACGACTTTAGCCATTAACAATGCAAGGACTATTCCCGATATGGCAACCACCCACTCAGGCAACATCTGATGTTCTTCACCAATTTGCGGCATCACCACAAAGCCAAAAGTATCAACCAGATAATTGACTAACATACCCGCAACTAGAGCCACGCCAAGTACGCCGCCAAGATATCCCCACAGCGCACGTTTACCAAGCTCTTTACCAACCACCCCCAAAGTCGCAATATTGGTTGCGGGGCCCGCCATCATAAACACTAAAACTGCGCCCGGTGACACGCCAGCCAGTAATAATCCAGCAGCAATCGGTGTCGATGCAGTGGCACAAATGTACATAGGCACGGAAACCAACACCATCACCAGCATCGCCAGAATACCATCGCCCCATTTCGCTAAAAAGTCGGCGGGCACATAGGTTTGTACCAAAGCCGCAAAAAACAAACCCACTAATAACCATAATGTGGTATCACGCACTAAATCCGTTGCTGCATATTTAAGGCCAATACCGACACGGCTTAATACCGATTCAGACTTCAACTCAGTCGCCATATCTTGGGTTGATGCGCAGCAGCTTTCGCCATCAGGCTTGTCATTCGTTTGCGCGCTTGCACTGCCGCAGCAGGCGCCTTTTTTCACTACGACTATTTTTTCAGACTCTGTGGTTTGGCTGCCACAGCATGAACCCGCGCTTTTTGCTTTAGCAGCGTTAACCTTGACCACAGAACCCATAGTCTGAACAGATCCCATGGTTTGACCGCCAACAGCCATAACACTTGAAGAACCCGCCATTAAGCTCGGCGCCGCCATAGGCGTCATTTTGATCTTCGGCTTTGGCTCGGCTGCAGGTGCATCAACACCGTCATTACCACAGCAGGAAGACTTTACGGGCGTTATCGCAGGCGTAGTCGATGAGCAGCAGCTTTTAACCGCTTCGGCTTGTACCATCTCTGGCTGAGCCACTGATTTTGAGGCGCAGCAAGACGCCACACCCTCTAATGGCTTATCTGATTGAGTTTCTACCTTAACCACTAACTTGCCATCGTCATCATCACGGCCAACCAATAAACCCGCGACAATAGCACTAGTGATCGCCGCAATTGGGCGCACTATCGCCATAAAAGGGCCGAGTAACACGTAGGAAACGGTCACCGAATCGACGCCCGTTTCAGGGGTGGATACTAAAAAGGAAGTCGTTGCCGCCTTAGATGCCCCTGAGCGGCGCAACCCGACAGCCGCGGGGATAACGCCGCAGGAACACAGAGGTAAAGGCGCGCCCAATAACGCTGCCTTTACCACGGTTTTAAAACCATGTCCGCCGAGCTGTTTTTGCATCCACGCCATAGGCACAAATACTTTTAATAACCCCGCCAAAATCAAGCCCAGTAACAACCAAGGCGCAGAGTCTAAAAACAGATCGATAAAATTCTTCAGTAACATAATTAATTCCCTGACTTTTCTAGGGTTGTGGTGCAATCTGCACCATGATCATGCTCAACGCGTACTCGCTCGGTACTCGACTCCAGCGCTTCTAAAATCGAACAGTGTTCGGCGCTACGCGGCCCGCCACAGCAGGCATCCGACAGGCTCTGCAAACTGGTTTGAAAATGCAGTAACTCTGCAATCTTAACCTGCACCTGCGCCAACTTGAGGTCGACCATGCCTTTTACATCGGCACAAGCCCAGTTGGACTTGTCAAGATCGATAGACAACAGCTCGCTAATTTCACTCAAGGTAAAACCCACAGCCTTCGCCCGCAGGATAAAACGAAGCCGCGCAGCATCTGCCTCGGTATACACGCGATAACCAGACTCAGTGCGGCTCGAAGGCGCGAGTAGGCCGTGCTTCTCGTAGAATCTCAAGGTGTCGGCTTTCACCGCGCACAAATCTGCCAGTTCACCAATACGATACATGTCTTCATCCTTTGCGAAAGCTCCCCCTACTCAAGAAGAGTTTGCAGCATACAAATCAATAGTGCGAGTATAAACCTTGGAGCCTACTCCAAGGTCAAGGGGTATTTTTAATTTATACCGCACTCAGAAACCACTCCACTTTGTTCTGATATGAATATTGTGAAATCACGCAGAAAAAACACCCGTAAATGCCGTTTTACGGTAGAATACGCGCGCCGTGATGAAGGGATAAAAAGTTAGCGAATAACGCAAATAGGACCAAGGGGCTTTTGGAAAGCGGTACAGCACTAAGGCTGTTCTGTTTTCCGAAAGATCCTTGAAACTAAAATAACTGGACCCTGTACCCAAATGACTGCTGCAAATAATGCCAGACCCATTCGTCGCGCGCTGTTAAGCGTTTCAGATAAAACCGGAATTCTCGAGTTCGCCAAAGCACTTCACGCCCAAGGTGTGGAACTGTTATCGACTGGCGGCACCGCTCGCCTGTTAGCGGATAACGGCGTGCCTGTTATCGAAGTATCTGATTACACAGGACACCCTGAGATCATGGACGGTCGCGTTAAGACGCTGCACCCTAAAGTGCACGGCGGCATTTTAGCGCGCCGCGGTCTTGATGAAAGCGTGATGGCCGACAACAATATCAATGCCATCGATCTGGTTGCGGTTAACCTTTATCCCTTCGCTGAAACTGTGGCTAAAGCTGGTTGTACCTTAGAAGACGCTATCGAAAATATCGATATTGGCGGTCCAACTATGGTGCGCGCGGCGGCGAAAAACCATAAAGATGTGACTATCGTGGTGAATGCGGCCGATTACTCACGCGTTCTGGCTGAAATGACGGCTAACCATGGCAGCACCACCCATGCGACGCGTTTTGATTTAGCGATTGCCGCCTTTGAGCACACTGCGGGTTACGATGGTATGATCGCCAACTACTTCGGTACTATGGTTCCAATGCATAGGGTTCCAGCCCACAGCACGGACGAATGTTTCGAAGACTCCCTATCCGTTGAGGGCTCAAAGTTCCCACGCACCTTCAACACTCAATTAGTGAAGAAACAAGATTTACGCTATGGCGAAAACAGCCATCAAAAAGCGGCTTTCTATGTTGACACTAAAATTGATGAAGCTTCTGTGGCTACCGCGATTCAGTTGCAAGGCAAAGCCTTGTCTTACAACAACATTGCCGATACTGATGCGGCCCTTGAGTGTGTAAAAGAGTTCAGTGAGCCCGCCTGCGTTATCGTTAAACACGCTAACCCTTGTGGTGTCGCACTCGGTAAAGACCTGCTGGACGCCTACAACCGCGCCTATCAAACTGACCCAACCTCAGCCTTCGGTGGCATTATCGCTTTCAACGGTGAGTTAGATGCCGCGACGGCCAGTGCGATCGTTGAGCGTCAATTCGTTGAAGTGATTATCGCCCCAAGCGTGAGCCAAGCGGCGCGCGATGTGGTTGCGAAAAAGACCAACGTGCGTTTATTAGAATGTGGTCAATGGAATACTAAGACCCAAACCTTAGACTACAAACGCGTTAACGGCGGCTTGTTAGTGCAAGATCGCGACCAAGGCATGGTTGGCTTAGACGACATTAAAGTCGTGACTAAGCGTCAACCCACAGAGAGTGAACTGAAAGACTTAATGTTCTGCTGGAAAGTGGCGAAGTTCGTTAAATCTAACGCCATCGTTTATGCCAAAGACGGCATGACTATCGGTGTCGGCGCTGGCCAAATGAGCCGCGTTTACAGCGCTAAAATCGCCGGCATCAAGGCCGCCGATGAAGGGCTAGAAGTGGTCAACTCAGTGATGGCCTCCGATGCCTTCTTCCCCTTCCGCGACGGTATCGATGCCGCTGCGGCGGCAGGCATTAGCTGCATCATTCAACCGGGTGGCTCAATGCGCGATGCTGAAATCATCGCTGCTGCAGACGAGCACGGCATGGCCATGGTGATGACAGGCATGCGCCACTTCCGTCACTAATCAGTAGATTCTAGGTCCTAGATTCTAGGGCCTTATCCATTTCGATTCATGGGAGCTTTACAATGAAAGTATTAGTTATTGGTGGCGGCGGCCGCGAACATGCCCTAGCTTGGAAAGCCGCTCAATCGGCTCAAGTTGATACCGTTTATGTAGCACCGGGCAATGCGGGTACAGCCCTAGAACCTAATGTAGAGAATCTGGCCATCAGCGCCACCGACATCCCTGCCCTGCTCGATTTTGCCAAAACTAATCAGATTGAACTGACCATAGTCGGCCCTGAAGCGCCGCTCGTTATCGGTGTCGTCGATGCCTTCAACGCCGCAGGTTTAGCGATTTTTGGCCCAACTAAGGCGGCAGCGCAGCTTGAAGGTTCAAAAGCTTTCACTAAAGACTTTTTAGCCCGCCACAATATTCCAACGGCGGGTTATAAAAACTGCACTGAGATCAGCGATGCCAAAGCCTTCGTGCGTGAATTAACCGCCACCACTGGCTACCCTGTCGTCATCAAAGCCGACGGCTTAGCCGCGGGCAAAGGCGTGATTATCGCGCAAGACCAAGCCGAAGCCGATGCCGCTATCGATGACATGCTCGCCGGCAACAAGTTTGGCGAAGCGGGTTCGCGCGTAGTGATTGAAGAGTTTCTCAAGGGCGAAGAAGCTAGCTTTATCGTGATGGTCGATGGCAAGAATATTCTGCCAATGGCCACCAGCCAAGATCATAAGGCCCGCGATAATGCCGACCATGGTCCAAATACCGGCGGCATGGGCGCATACTCACCAGCCCCTGTGGTGACCCAAGCGGTACACGACTGGACTGTGGCGAACGTTATTCGCCCAACGGTTGATGGTATGGCGGCTGAAGGCAATGTCTACACAGGCTTCCTGTATGCGGGTTTGATGATAGCGCCCGATGGCAGCGCCAAAGTGCTCGAGTACAACTGCCGCTTCGGCGATCCCGAAACTCAGCCGATTATGATGCGCTTAAAGTCTGATTTAGTGGAACTCTGTTTAGCCGCCACCCGTGGCGAACTCGATAAAGTGACTGCCGAATACGACGAGCGGGCGGCCGTGGGGGTGGTATTAGCCGCAGGCGGTTATCCCGATGAGTATCGCAAAGGCGATGTGATCGACGGTTTAAGCCTTGGCGATAACAACGGCAAGGTATTCCATGCGGGTACTGAGATGAAAGACGGCCATGTAGTCACTAATGGCGGCCGCGTATTATGTGCAACAGCATTGGGTAATACAGTCACCGAAGCACAAAAAGCGGCCTATCAATTGGTCGATGAAATCCACTGGGATGATGTGTATTTCCGCACCGATATTGGCTACCGCGCCATTGCCCGTGAACAGCAGGGCTAGCAGTTAATCGACTTTAGCGCTGAATGAGAGCCGACTGTATATGTCGGCTTTTTTATCTCCAAATGATGGCTGTGAGCCGTTTAATTTTCACCCAAATGTGAACCAGAGCACACTCATAGAAGCGGATGGCGCGCAGTATCTAAACTATTGTTTCTCTTAGAATCAAAATAATGGGGTTAATATATGAGTTTTTCGATAAAAGATCTGATTTATCAAGGTGAAAAATCCGGTGTGCATAACTGGCAGACTCTCGAAGGTATGAGTTACTACTGGCACCCTGACTGGTTACATATTGCAGAAGATATGACAGGCCATAAGGCAACTGCAGCTATCGATATCAATGGGGAAAAGGCAACGCAAAGTGAGGCTGAACAAGCCATAGTCCAGCACCTTAATAACCGCGATAAATAGGTACTAACGCCCAGAAGCGATAGCCTTACGGGCAATTTTATCGATTACCCCTGGGGCTATCAGCTTAAGCCAACGGCCAACACGGCCAACACGGCCACGTAAGGATGTGATCAACAATCGATCTCGGGCGGTAATCACAGGCAGCATCATTTCAGCACATTGCTGCGCGGAGAGAATTTTTGATTCTTGCATGGGGGATTTGCCTAAGGGTTTACCTTTACCATCAAGCGCACGTTTGTGAATTTCTGACACAACAAAATCAGGACAAATTACCGTCACAGCGACGTTATCATCCGCTAATTCAATCCGTAAAGAATCGAAAAAACCAATCACAGCATGTTTAGAGGCAGCATAACCGCTACGAGTGGGAACGCCCGTCAAACCAGCCAAAGACGCGACTACAACTATTTGACCTTGACGAGACTTTAAATAGGGTAAGGCAGCATGGGTTAAGTAAACCGGACCAAGGTAATTCACTCGCATAATATCTTCAAGAACAGAGAGTTGGGTTAGTTCATCGAAGCGTGACCACATGGTCATACCTGCATTATTGATCAAGATATCAAGGTGCCCATAATGGGCTATGGAGGCAGTGATTAACGCTTCGCATTGTTCTTGGCTAGCGACATCAGCGGCAAAGACAAAGGGAGCTGGGCCATAATTGGCAATTTCTAAGGCAAGCGAGGCAAGACGTATTTCGTTGCGCGCACTGAGTACAAGATGACAACCAATACGAGCCAATGCAACAGCGAGTGCTCGACCAATACCTTCGGAGGCCCCTGTGATAATCACGACCTTGCCAGTGAGTCCATCCATATCACTTCCAATTGTTGCGAAAATGTTAACTTAGCAATCTAATAAACTGCCATATTCATACTAAAAGCGCAATCCTTCATGCACGTTGTGCTAAACCCATCTCATATTGTTCACGATACAGACTTAGGGGCTGCGGTCGTCCTATCGCATATCCCTGAGCATAATTAATCCCTATAGTTTGCAATCTATCAATAATATCTTGATTCTCAACGAACTCGGCAACGGTTTCGATACCCATCACACGGCAAACATCCTGAATCGATTTAACAATGGCGTAATCTTTAGCGTTTACGGCTAAGTTTTTGATAAAACAACCATCGATTTTCACATAATCCACAGGGAGTTCACGCAAGTAGCCGTAGGAGGCAAAACCACTACCAAAGTCATCCAACGCGAATGAAAAACCGAGTTTTCGTAACTGTTTGAGCATTTCCATGCCGCGGTTTCGATTTTGAATCGCCGTAGTTTCGGTAATTTCAAAACAAATACATTGGCTTGGAATATCAAATACCCTTTGCTGTTGGGCAATATATTCCACCATCCCTTCAGCACCAAGGCTATTGCCTGAAAGGTTGATTGAAATACAATGATCCGGCCACAGGACTGGATGCAAAGACAACCATAAAAAAGCCTTTCGGATCACTTCTTTATCTATTTCTGGCATCAGCTTAAATCGCTCTGCGGCAGCAATAAACTGTGCAGGGGCTAAAATGCGACCACAGGGTTCCTGTATTCGCAGTAGGATCTCCATCCGTTGCCGTTGTGGACCCGTTCCTAAGCCTCTAATAGGTTGGTAGTACAAAATAAGTTCATTTTCTTCAATCGCTCGAGCAATCCTTACCGCCCACTTGGGTGCATTTCGTTGGTAGGTGAGCTCTTTATCTTTATCATCATAAATATGGATTTGATTCGCCCCCTTCGCTTTAGCGGCAAGACAGGCAATATCAGCATCTTTCAATAACTCTTGGGCATTGATATAAGGTGCACGACCAAAGGCGACACCGATACTTAAGCCAACTTTATAATTGCAGTTTTTATCATTTAGCACTTGTAATGAGACTTGAGCACTGATCTGCTTTAACAACTGCACCACAGATAAAGCACTGCGATTACAAATCACTAAACCGAACTCATCCCCACCAATCCGCCCCAATAACTCCTGTGGACCAAGGCAGGCTTGCATCACTTTAGCAACCATGGCCAACATGCGATCCCCTGCCGCATGGCCACAACTGTCATTGATGAGCTTGAATTGCTCTAAATCGAGATAACATACGGCAATGGTTTTGGCGTTGTCAGCAAAACTCAGCAGTCGCTCATCGAAGGCCTGACGGTTAAGCAGTAAAGTAATACTGTCAAAATCGGCTCTTTTTTGTAACTGGCGCTTCAGTAACTCTTCTTGAGTAATATCGCGTAATATCACTACGGTGCCGACGATTTCTTTATCGTGATTGCGTAGATTACTGATACTGCGCTCCATAATCCGAGGTGTAGCGGTTAATAACTTGATTTTCTCGACCTGTGGCGCAGTCTCTCCGAGACGAATACAGGTAAATACAGCCTGATTTAACTGTTCTCCTGCTTTTAATAAACTAGCAAGTGTCTGATTAATCGCATAACAACTTGCCATATTCAAAAGTGATTCTGCCCGAGGATTCATATAAATGACTCTGGCGTCCACATCGGTTAAAATGACCGCTTCGGCAATCGATTCTAAAGTGATTTTAGCTCGTTCTTTTTGCTGATAAATCCTCGCTAATAAACTATTCACTCGACTAGCCAGCACTTCTAATTCTTCATTACCGTCTGCAGTTACAGGCTGATAAACGCTCGCCATAGGATCGATTAACGCCAATTGTTGCATCAGATTCTTAAAAGGTTTGAGCAAACCTCTTCGTAACCAGATATAACCTAAACCAACAATAAAGACGCCAAGCAGAATAAAACCCATCGATACCCAATCGAGTTTAAATCTCACCTCTCGAAAAGGCCCATCGGAAAATTGAACTTGCAGATAAATGGGGGTGTTTTTTAATAAACTGGGAACTTCAATCACCTCACGGTGAACCCCTTCTATCGTTGGGAGCACCGAAGCTGCGTGACTCATAGACACCTTTGACACTAACAATGCCTGAGCATATTCAAGCAAATCGTTATCTGCCAAATGGCGCACAAGTAACACATACTGATTGGGAGCAGATTTTACCGCTGTAACAACATAAGCCTGATTACCAATTAAATATGCCCCTTCGACTCTTTGATCATCGGCCTCAGTCACCGCTGTCGCAATTTCCCGTAGGTTATCATTTGGAAAGGCTCGCTCATTAGGAAAGAAGGTCTGTAGCTCCCCCTGGCGTAAGATATACCAACTGAGATTGGCAGACATTGAACTAGCGTGCCAAGAGGATTCGAGATCTTTAAGCTGAGTATTGTCTAGCTGCGATAAAGGTAACGCATAGATATTGGTGAGAAAGCCCAAACGATCAACATCGATTTGGAATTGCTGCTGGATATTAGCAAGTTCACGGTTAGCACTGTCTTGACGTAATAACTCTACACGATGGTCATACCAACTACCTAAACAATAGGAGACTAAAACCACCGCTGGAAGACAAAAGCCCACTATAAATATCAGTATTTTCTTGCCAATGTGCATCTTTTACCACGGCTTATTAAGACTAAGGGCTTCGCACTATCCTTCACTGTGCCATGCAACATATCCCATTTACGAATAGTATTAAACATCACTTAGCTTTATCCGTTGCTAAAGTAAGCAATAGCATGCAATTAATTCTATTTTACCCTTTTGATTTAACGCATTAATTCATTAAATAAACACAGTAAAAACTTAATTCTGACTATCTGTTCCCAACTGGCTTAACTCAACACTAGCACTATTATCAATTTATCTTAAAGAGTAGACAAAAAAAACAGGCCCATTATGGGCCTGTTACAGAACACAACTTATTACTTATGGTATTGTTTTGATTGTGCATGTACAGCTTTAATAAAAGCACCAGCATGTTCAGGATCCACATGTTGATGGATACCATGCCCTAAGTTGAACACATGGCCAGTTCCTTCACCGTAACCCGCTAAGATTTGGCTCACTTCTTCTTCGATACGTGGAATTGGCGCATATAACATGGATGGATCCATATTGCCTTGCAGTGCCACTTTATGACCGACACGGCGACGAGCATCGGCAATATCAACTGTCCAATCTAAGCCTAAAGCATCACAACCGGTTTCTGCCATGGCTTCTAACCATAGACCGCCACCCTTAGTGAATAGTGTGACAGGGACTTGGCGACCATCGGCGAAACGAGTCAGGCCATCAACAATTTTCTGCATATAGCGCAATGAGAATTCACGATAAGCCGTGTGCGATAACGCACCACCCCATGAGTCAAAAATCATTAATGACTGGGCACCGTTAGCCACTTGAGCATTCAAATACAAAATTACAGAATCAGCTAACTTATCAAGCAACATATGCAATGCAGCAGGCTCGGCGTAGGCCATCTTCTTGATTTTTTCGAAGGTTTTGCTTGAACCACCTTCCACCATATAAGTCGCAAGCGTCCAAGGTGAACCAGAGAAACCAATTAATGGCACGGCACCATTTAACTCACGGCGAATCGTGCTCACAGCCTTCATCACATAACCGAGTTCATCCTCAGGATCTGGGATTGAAAGCTTTTTAATCGCATCGATAGTGTCTGTGGGGCGCTCAAAACGTGGACCTTCACCCGCCTCAAAATACAGACCTAAGCCCATAGCATCAGGCACTGTCAGAATATCGGAAAATAGAATAGCAGCATCAAGTTCATAACGGCGCAATGGCTGCAAAGTCACTTCACAAGCTAATTCGTGGTTTTTACATAGAGACATAAAGTCACCCGCTTGTGCGCGAGTCGCTTTATATTCAGGGAGATAACGGCCAGCTTGACGCATCATCCAAACGGGGGTCATATCGACAGGCTGTTTTAGTAGGGCGCGTAAATAACGATCATTCTTTAATTCTGCCATTTGGCTTGATTCCTAGACTTATTGAGATCCGCTGGGCCGGTAGTTTAGCATTTACGCGAATAATGTAACCAATATGAGCTAATTTATGTGAGCTAATCCCCATCATTGACGTCCATTTAGCCAGTTCAATCCAAAATGTTAGCCAGATAACATACTGTTTAATAATCAAACCAGAAGTCACAGTCAGACAGAAAAAAGTTGCGCCAGTTCCCTGCCTTTGGTATAAAAAGTCTGCGCTAGCAAGAACAATCAAGAAGCTCGTCGCATCGAGCCTGCTATATACTTTACTCGCCCAACGATAGCTTTCTATCGTTGGGCTTTTTATTTCTATTTTTTCATACAAAACAGCCTGTTTGTTCATTTGGTTCTTTATCGCAAAAGCCAATAAAAAGGGTTGATCGAATCCAGACTTATCCCTACATTAGGATCATGTGCTAGCAGCTAAATGGAATGCATCATGCTGAGAAAACTTGAAAAGGCAGAACGAAAGTGGGGCGGTTCAAATAAGCTTATAGATCAATGGCTAGAAAATCGCCGCAAACTACTAGTGCATTATTGTCAGATTGCTGGCCTACCGCCCTACGGCAAATCCGAAAAATCTCTCCCCTCTTTAGAGCATGTTAAGTCCTTCTGTGATCTGTTAGTGGATTATGTTTCTGAAGGCCATTTTGAAGTGTACGACCAAGTCGTTACCGCCTGTGAAAAATTTGGTGCATCGAGTAAAACTTTAGCGCAACAAGTTCTACCAAAAATTACTCCTACCACAAGTGCGGCATTAGATTTTAATGATAAATATGCCGAAGCTCAGGATGATCATGTCTTATATCAACTCGATAAAGACTTATCTGACCTTGCCCATACCATGGAAACCCGTTTTGAACTTGAGGATGAACTCCTTGAGGTCCTGTATAACAAGCATTCAGAGCAAACCCAACAGGTATAATTCATCCCACAACGAATGCTCTTTTTCAGACAATAAAAAAGCCAGCGTAAGCTGGCTTTTTTATTTTATATCAATTGATTACACTGCAGTCTGGAAGATCACTTCCGCTGCTTTTTTCGTGTAAGAATCGATTTGGTCGAAGTTCAAGTAACGGTAAGTGTCAGCCGCCGTAGCATCCAACTCTTTCGCGTATTCTTGGTATTCTTCAACCGTTGGCAGACGACCCAATAGCGCTGCAACTGCCGCTAATTCCGCAGAAGCTAAGTAAACATTCGCGCCTGTACCTAAACGGTTAGGGAAGTTACGGGTAGAAGTCGACACCACGGTTGCACCTTCGGCCACACGTGCTTGGTTACCCATACACAGTGAACAGCCAGGGATCTCGATACGCGCACCGACGCGACCAAAAATCGCGTAATAGCCTTCTTCGGTCAGTTGATCTCTGTCCATCTTAGTCGGTGGCGCAATCCACAGACGCGTTGGCAATGTCTTAGCGAACTTGTCTAACATCTTACCAGTCGCACGGAAGTGACCAATGTTAGTCATACAAGAACCGACAAACACTTCGTCAATCTTCGTTTGCGCAACAGATGACAGTAATACTGCATCGTCTGGATCGTTAGGCGCACACAGGATTGGCTCTTTGATCTCGTTCAGATCGATTTCGATTACTGCAGCATACTCGGCATCTTTATCGGCGCTCATCAGCTCAGGATTCGCTAACCACTCTTGCATGCCTTTGATACGACGCTCTATCGTACGGCGATCACCGTAGCCTTCGGCGATCATCCACTTCAGCATAGTGATGTTCGAGTTCAGGTATTCGATGATAGGCTCTTTGTCTAACTTGATAGTACAACCCGCTGCAGAGCGTTCTGCTGATGCATCAGACAGTTCGAATGCCTGTTCAACTTTCAGGGATTCTAAGCCTTCGATTTCCAGTACACGACCAGAGAAGATGTTCACTTTACCTTTCTTCTCAACGGTCAGCATCCCGAGCTCAATGGCTTTAAGCGGGATAGCATGCACCAGATCACGCAGTGTGATACCCGGTTGCATTTGGCCCTTGAAGCGCACTAATACGGATTCAGGCATGTCGAGCGGCATAACGCCGGTCGCGGCAGCAAACGCCACTAAGCCAGAACCTGCTGGGAATGAAATGCCGATAGGGAAACGCGTATGTGAGTCACCACCAGTACCGACTGTATCTGGTAGCAGCATACGGTTTAACCATGAGTGGATAACACCGTCACCTGGGCGCAGTGATACACCACCACGGTTCATAATGAAGTCTGGCAGCGTATGATGTGTGTTCACATCAACTGGCTTTGGATAGGCCGCTGTGTGGCAAAATGACTGCATCGTCAAATCGGCACTGAAACCTAAACAAGCTAAATCTTTTAGCTCGTCGCGGGTCATAGGACCTGTAGTATCCTGTGAGCCCACAGACGTCATCTTAGGTTCGCAGTATTGGCCAGGACGCACACCAGCTACGCCGCATGCTTTACCGACCATCTTCTGCGCCAGCGTGTAACCTTTACCTGTATCGGCGACATCCTGTGGACGTACGAATACGTCAGATGCAGGTAAGCCTAATACTTCACGAGCCTTGTCAGTTAAGCCGCGACCAATGATCAGTGGAATACGGCCACCCGCACGGACTTCGTCTAACAAGACTTCTGTTTTTAAGCTGAACTCAGAAATGACTTCATCGCTGCCGTGGCGCTTAACAATGCCAGCATAGGGGTAAATGTCGATAACATCGCCCATTTCCATTTTGCTCACGTCAAGCTCAATTGGCAGGGCGCCCGCATCTTCCATCGTGTTGAAGAAAATCGGCGCAATTTTACCGCCTAAACAGAAACCACCAGCACGTTTGTTAGGGACGAATGGAATATCATCGCCCATAAACCACAGCACTGAGTTAGTCGCTGACTTACGCGATGAACCCGTACCCACAACGTCACCCACGTACACCAATGGGAAACCTTTGGTTTTCAGTTCGTCTAATTTCTTGATTGGACCTACGCTACCAGGTACATCAGGCTCGATACCGTCGCGGGCGTTTTTCAGCATCGCTAACGCGTGCAATGGGATATCAGGACGTGACCAAGCATCGGGCGCTGGAGACAAGTCATCGGTGTTGGTTTCACCAGAGACTTTAAATACTGTCAGGGTCACTTTGTCCGCTAATTTTGGACGGCTTAAGTACCAGTCTGCATTCGCCCAAGCTTCAACCACTTGCTTAGCAAACTCATTACCTGCTTCCATTTTCTCAACCACATCGTGGAAAGAGTCAAACATCAGTAGGGTATGAGCTAGGGCTTTAACGGCCAATGGTGCGAGGGTTGGATTATCCAACTGCGCGATCAGAGGTTCAATGTTATAGCCACCTTGCATAGTGCCTAATAACTCGGTAGCACGCTCAGCAGATAGGATTGGTGAAGTCACAGAGCCTTTGGCAACCGCATCTAAGAAGGCCGCTTTCACATAAGCCGCTTCATCAACACCGGGGGGAATTCGATTTTCGAGCAGGTCAAGGATAAAAGCCTCTTCACCTGCGGGTGGGGTTTGAACCAATTTAACCAGTTCAGCCACTTGATGTGCATCTAATGGCTTAGGGACTACGCCCTCTGCAGCACGTTCTGCGACGTGTTTACGATATGCTTCTAGCACGGCAACATTCCTCTTTGTTTGGCGCTCTAACAACGAAACTGCACGTCTTCTTTATTGAAGCTGACAGTCCGACATGATCGACCCGTATTTCCGGCCAGCAGTATACTACAGCTTTGCAAAAGTATGAATCAGGTCACACTCAGCGAAAGGCGAAATAAGGGCTAAACCCGGCGGCATAAACAAACTTACGGGAATAATAAAACAAGCGAAATTAGACAATAGTTTGAAAACAGACAAAAAATCATAAGCTACAAAGAGTTAACATAAGTTAATCAATTTAAAATCGAACGATTATTTTTTTGCACACCAATTCCTTTCCACCAAAAATATTTCTCAACTTTGTGTATTTAGGCTTTGAAGATGGCGAGCCTTAAACATACACTCAAGCTCCCAGAGCATAACGCTTAGTTATCATTCCCATCCTTTGGAGTAGTAATGACATCCCTTAGTATTCAAGCCGTTATTTTTGATATGGATGGCGTGTTAATTGATTCAGAACCCCTGTGGCAACGTATTGAATACGATGTTTTATCCGCACTCGGCGTCCCTGTCACTATCGAAACGATTCAGCAAACCACGGGGCTGCGTATCGACCAATGTGTCGATTATTGGTATCACAAGGCGCCTTGGGCCGATTACGACAATACTAAGGTCAGCAAAGCCATAGTTGACAAAGTTGCTGAAGAAATTCGGCAAACCGGTGAACCTATGCCTGGCGTTCAGCAAGCAATAGCATACTGCCAAGCCAAAGGATTAAAAATAGGCTTAGCGACCTCATCACCAACAGCTTTGATTGACGCAGTGCTGGCAAGACTTAAGCTCAAGAGCCAATTTATGGCAGTAGAATCAGCAGAGGCGCTCACCTATGGCAAACCACATCCCGAGGTTTATCTCAATTGTGCGACCGCTCTAGGGGTCGATCCACGTTATTGCCTTGCCATCGAAGACTCTTTCAATGGCCTGATTGCGGCCCGCGCCGCCAATATGCAAACTGTTGCTATCCCTGCGCTAGAGCAACGCGGCGAGGCCAAATGGATAATTGCTCACCACCAATTGGAGAGTTTGTCTGAGCTAAACAAAGTGTTATAGATAAGAGCAACCCAAATTGATTTGAGAGACTTGAATCACCGCGAGGACAAACTGATGAAGTATTATGTGTTGTTAGCCCTCTGGACGGCGAGTTTACCCGCCTTAGCTACAGATTCCATGCGCTGTAAGTAATTCGTTATTAGCGTTGGCGATCCTCTGGACATAGTATTAGAAAAGTGTGGTCATCCCAGCGAAGCCAAAGAATACAGCCAACCGGCGACTTATCGAAACTCCGCGGGCGATATCGTCGTCGATCCGAGCAAGTTACCGATTGAGTATACTGAATGGATCTATGATTTTGGCCCGTCAAGATTGATGCGGCGTATTTATGCCGCCGATCAGAAAATCGAAAAAATAGAAACCTTAGGGTATGGGCATTAACCTAAGCAAAAAGCCAGACATTGTCTGGCTTTTTATTAACTCAATCTGTTACCAGATTTTCACCCTTTCATTGGGTTCTAAATACATCTTATCGCCTTCTTTCATCTCGAAGGCTTTGTAGAAGGCTTCGATATTACGTGGTGTGCCCATAGCACGGTAATGGCTTGGAGAATGGGGATCGGTCAGTAAACGACGACCCAACTCTTCATCGCGATAATTACGGCGCCACACTTGAGACCAGCCAATAAAGAAGCGTTGCTCACCCGTTAAGCCGTCAATCACAGGGGCAGGCTGACCGTTTAGACTCATAATGTATGAGCGCGCAGCAACGGTTAATCCACCTAAGTCACCAATATTTTCGCCTAAGGTTAAGTCACCATTAACAAATTTGCCCGGCAGTGCTTCGTACTGGGAATATTGTGCCGACAATTGCTTACCGCGTTTTTGGAATTCTTCTCTGTCTTTATCCGACCACCAATCACGCAAGTTGCCATCACCATCATACTTAGCGCCTTGATCGTCGAAACCATGGCTGATTTCATGGCCAATCACAGCACCAATACCACCGTAGTTCACCGCATCATCGGCTTCCATATTGAAGAATGGTGGTTGCAAAATAGCGGCTGGGAATACGATTTCGTTACTGACAGGACTGTAATAGGCATTCACTGTTTGTGGCGTCATATGCCATTCAGTGCGATCGATTGGTTTACCTAACTTGTTGATCATGTCTTGATATTCAAACTTAGCATAGCGCAGATAGTTGCCCACTAACTCGTCAGCTTTGATATCTAAACCTGAATAATCTTTCCACTTGTCTGGATAACCGATTTTATAGGTAAACTTAGCCAGCTTTTCCTGAGCGGCGACTTTGGTTTCTGGTGTCATCCACTCCAGTTCGTTAATGCTAACCTCAAAGCCTTTGATCAGGTTTTTGATCATAGTTTCCATACGCGCCTTGGCTTCTGGTTTGAAGTATTGCTTCACATACTCCTCACCTACTAGCTCACCAATCACAGTATCGGCACCGTCAACAGCCTTTTTCCAGCGCGGTTGTTGTTCTTCGATACCCATTAAGGTTTTGCTCTTAAAGGCGAAGTTCAAATCAACAAAGTTTTTGCTCAGCAACTCAGCATAGCTATCGACTAAGTGGAAGGTTAAATAATCTTGCCAAGCAGAGACTGGAAAGGTATCAAAGCTCGTACCCAGTTTTTCAAAGTAAGAAAGCTGGCGCACAATAACTTCGGAGGCCTTATCGCCTAAACCGGCACTGTTAGCAAAGGCATTAAAATCAAAAGATCCCATCAGTTTTTGCAGTTCAGCGCGATCTAATTTGTTATAGGCTTTATTTGCATCACGAGACTCAACGCGACTCC
This sequence comes from Shewanella sp. JNE2, assembly GCF_023159115.1. Taxonomy (NCBI): domain Bacteria; kingdom Pseudomonadati; phylum Pseudomonadota; class Gammaproteobacteria; order Alteromonadales; family Shewanellaceae; genus Shewanella; species Shewanella sp. JNE2. Next base: position 4,062,310 of record NZ_CP096169.1, read on the forward strand.
ACTGGTTTTTGGCAATCATCATCTCGATATCTGCCACATTTTTCGCCGCACGTTTAGCGTCTTTGTAACCCGCTTCAGTCAATATATCAGTCACATACTTGGCCATCGCTTGGCGATTGGCTGCAAACTTAGGATCATCTTTAAGATAATAATCGCGATCTGGCAGCGTGAGGCCAGATTGACTTAAATACACCGCATATTGAGTCGAGTTTTTAGCGTCATTATTAACATAAAAGCCGAAAGGGATCCCCGCTCCGCTCGTCAATAATTTACCCATCACAGCAGGTAAATCTGCATGGGTTTTAGCAGCGGCAATATCGGCAAGTAAAGGATTAAGAGGAGTCACCCCTAGGGTTTCAAGCAAATCCGTGTTCATAAAACTGGCGTTAAAATCACCAATTTTTTGCTCATTAGAGCCTGGGGCAGCATTCTTTTTGGCGGCAGCTTCATCGATGATTTTTTTCAACGCATCTTGGCTTTGATCATAAAGTACAGAAAATGCACCGTAATTTGACTTATCCGCAGGAATGGGGGTATTGGCAAGCCATTTACCGTTCACGCTGTAATAAAAATCGTCTTGATGACGAACGGATGTATCAAAATTTTGTAGTTCAATGCCAGAAACCGCTGCAACTTCAGTTTTAGGCTCGCTGCTGCAAGCAACCAAGCCTAAGCTCAAGGCGATGCCCAGTGCCAGTGTGTTAATCTTTTTCATTGTTTTCCCCAGCTTACATTGAGAGTGTTATTATTTTTACCCACAAACCATACCATCTTGCTATAGTCCGCAATAGCAAGATTTTGTAAAAGGTTATGACACTTTCACCCACTTTGTTTCGATTTTGTTTCGATTATTTCTCAAAAAATCAGGGCATAACTCATGTTATACCCTGATTTTATTGCACAGCTAAATCGCTTTTAAAAGTTTTTACCCACAAACAGATAGAAAGATCGATCTCCAAAATCGGTGATCCCAAATCCTAATGCAGCTGGCCCCAATGCGGTATCAGTCCCAACATATAGACTTGATGCATAAATCAGATCCGTCAATGAAACCTCGCTGCGCTCAAACCAAACATTTCCAGCCTCTAAACTCCAACCAAGATAAAGAGGATAATCCGTCATACCGAGGGCATCACGCCCAAGATCGTATTGGTAAATAAAAGCACCAAATAACTTATGTGCCCCAGTAAGCGAGTCTTTATGGTAACCAGAAAGATTTAAGAATCCGCCCAGATCAGATAGATGAAGTGTATTGATACCGTCATTATTGTTGGTCGCAATAGAAGTCTTACCCACAAAAGCATGATTGCCTACACTGAGAGCACCTTTCCAATCCGCTTCTATCTGTACACTATAATTATTTTCATTATTGTCGATAACATCATCAAAATCTTCATTACGAACATAGACATTCAGCGTGATTCGATTTCCTGATGTTGGGAAACTAATGCTATCTAAGCTATCGTAGCCAAACCTCAAGTAGGCACCATAGGAACTGAAGTCTAAATCATCAATTAACCAAGCATCATTTTCTATCGTGCCTTTTTCACCAACAACACCTAATTCAATACTTCCCTGAAGGGTATAGTTATAACCAATACCTAACTCAACAGTATGGGTTTTCTTATCGAAAATTAAGACGCGGCTATTATTATCAAAAAGATCCCAATTACGGATATCGTATTGATATCTGGCCCGACTAAAGAACTCCTGATCCCTATCGAGTGGTTGATAAAATTCAGTGGCAAATAATTTTTCAAATCCCAGTTTGACTTCATTGCGCCACTCACCACCATTGAACGTTAAATCCGTCATAGTGTATGCCATATCAAAACTGATGGCTGAATCGGCGTTAAAATCATCCTCCCAATTAAAGCCTAACTGAAAATAATTCGGTCCCCAAGACTTCGCTTTAGTCGTCACTGTGAGTATGCGCCCCTCTTCTCCTTCAACAAACTCAGCATCAACACGTTCAAATTTATTCAGAGAATAAATGCGTTTTAATGCTTCATTTAATTCATCTTTAGAAACGGTTTGCCCCTTCTGCAGATTTAACGTTTCTTTTAGGAGGTTTAAGCTGACCTTCGATTGGTTATCAAATACAATTTCGTGAATAGGATGCGACACATCCGTCATCAAGGTTTTGCCTTTAACTCTTTTCGCATCAACATAAGCAGCATATTCATCTGGGCTCAAACTCAAGCTGCTCAGTTTATCGAGATGGTTATTTGCCGCTTCTTTGCCGAGGGTTAATGCTAGAGGCATGATAGTAAAATCGGTTGTACTTAAGGCATCAATAGCGGGACGAATTAGCACATCTTTATCTGTTAATAGCTGTTTTTGCTTCTCGGTGCTAGCGTTGGTCAGAAAGTTTGATAACTGATCGAGTACCGCTATGGTGCTGTATAACTTATCTTTTTTGACTAGAGGTGAACCAATATCGACGGCAATAATAATGTCGGCCCCCATGGCTTTAACTACATCCACAGGCATATTATTCGCAATTCCCCCATCTACGAGTAGTTTACCCTCAAATTGTGTAGGTTGAAGCGCACCAGGCACAGTCGCAGAGGCTTGCATCGCATTCACTAGGCTACCATGGCTGATGATCACGGGTTGACTCGTTTCCAAATCAGTTGCCACCGCGCGGTAGGGAATCGCTAAATCATCAAAATTTCCAAATTGTTGTACTAAATCCGTTGATTGCCTGAGTAGCTGTGACATTGTCTGCCCCCGTAACACACCACTTGGCGCCCTCACTTCACCTTCGTTGTAACCGATATTAAGGGGAATATTGTAACGATCGCGTAACTGTTTATCCCTAAAACTCAAAATATTCCGGGGGATCGTATCCGAATAGCCACTATCCCAATCAACGCCCATCATAATACTTTCAACTTCACTGGCGCTATAACCAAGCGCATACATTCCTGCGACATAAGCGCCGATACTCGTGCCCGCAATGTAATCCACAGGGATATTATGTTCCTCTAATATTTTAAGTACGCCCACATGGGCTGCACCTTTCGCTCCACCACCACTGAGTACTACCCCAATTTTAGGTCGCTCAGCTGCAATTAAGGGGGTAAATAACAAGCATAAAAAGAGGGAAGCGAGTATTCGGCGCATCATTAAGGATCACTTTTTATAGGATAAAATTCGCGTTATATTAACAAACTTATGCATTTAACCGTCAGTCATATTTTATCTGAACCGATGAGTTCATTAATCGTGAACTCTATTAGCTGCAGCGATATATAACTCAAAATCTCTCACCGACATAGGTTTTGCAAAATAGTAACCTTGGATAACATAACAGCCTCGGCTGAAAACCTGCTCTAACTGTTCTACCGTTTCAATCCCCTCGGCAACGACATTTAATTTAAGATTGCGTGCCAGTTCAATAATACTGCTGACTATCGCTTGGTCTGCAGTATTCGTCGCAATATCAATAAGGAATGATCGATCAATTTTTAGCGTGTTAACATCAAAATGCCGCAAATATGCCAGTGATGAATACCCTGTTCCAAAGTCATCAATTGCGACTTCAATACCTAAGGACTTTAGTTGATTTAAATGACTTTTTGCGACTTGCAGTTCCTTCATTAATACACCTTCGGTAATTTCTAACCCAAGGGATGAAGGCGGCATCTGAGTTTCTAACAAAATTTGTTGAATACCCTCGATAAAATCAGCTTGCCGAAAGTGCACCGCTGAAATATTGACCGACAACTTAAATGGCTCAGAATACGCTTTAATCCACTTAGCCCCATGCAAACAGGCTTGTCGTAATACCCAGCGATCAATATCAACAATAAGACCACAGGATTCCGCTACCTTAATAAAGATATCAGGACGAATAAATCCTTCCTGTGGATGGCGCCAGCGGATCAAGGCCTCCATGCCAATAAATTTATCCCCCTGCACAATATCAATCTGCGGCTGGTAATAAAGCTCAAACTCTTCGCGCTCAATCGCTTTTCGTAAATCGGCTTCTAAACGTAAATGGTATAAAGCCTGCGCATTACGTTCTGATGAATAATATTTGAAATTACCCCGCCCTTCTTCCTTAGCATGATACATAGCAAGATCGGCATTTTTAATAAAGGCCTCAGGTTGAATGGCATCATCAGGCCAAATACTAATACCAATACTGGTGGAAATATAAAACTCCCGACCGAACAGCTTAAAAGGTGCCACTATCTGTGCCAATAAACGCTCAGCAATATGATTAATCTCATCGATATTACTTGCATTCCTAAGCAAAATAACGAACTCATCACCACCAAAACGGCAGAGTAAATGTTCACTGGAGATACAGGATTGAAGTCGGTTTGATGCTTCAACTAAAAGCGCATCTCCCATACTGTGACCGTAGGAGTCATTAACATGCTTAAATCTATCAAGGTCTAGAAAGAGTAGCGCCAGTTTTTCTCCCGTCTGCTGCGCGACTTGTATCGACTGCAATAATCGATTCGAAAACAATGAACGATTGGGTAAGCCTGTTAACACATCATAATTAGCGAGGCGCCTTAAATCGGCTTCTGTTCTTTTACGTTCAGTAATATCTGAAAACACCACAACATAATAATGTTCTTTAATATTAGCCGTTTGCATCATCGAAACATTGAGCCATACAGGACACAAATGCCCCCTTTGGTTAACTAACTCTCGCTCTCCCGTCCAAGAGGTTTCGGTGTCTAGCAACTGTTTAATCTCGTAGGATAAACCATCATTCATCCGCAAAAATTGCGAAAAGGATAAGCCAACTAAATCAGTATCGCCTGAACCAATAATCTGCTGTGCGGCATGGTTAGCAACCCGTATATTTTCATTGCTCTCTAAAATCAACACGCCTTCAGAGGTGTTTTCAAAAGCTTGGGCAAGTAATTTCACTTCATCCTCAAGCAGCCTCTGCACCGTAATATCACTGTAAATTCCTGCTGCACGTTCAATCTCTTGGGTATGCTTATTGCGACTAATGGGACGACCTCTAACCCTTAACCACCCCCAATGACCCTCTCGGTGCTGATAACGGTATTCCGCCTCAAATCGATCGACCTCACCCACCAGCATACTGTTCCACTGAGCAAGGACTTTGTCTCTATCCAGCGGGTGTATCGGTAAATCCTCTAATGAAACGATAATTTCATTTGTATGTTTTCCAAGTACAGATCCACGATTATCAAGATGAAATTTTTGAGTGTCTTTATGCCACTCCCAAAGATCGGAGTCACTCCCGCGCAATGATTGCCTTAATCTATCGTCACTTTCAGTTAACGCCTGATTCATCAGCATAAAACTGTTTACCTGCCGCTGCCGATACCAAGCGAAGCTAAGGACGATGGCCAAAAGCAGCAACATTAAAAGACCTTTAAAGCCTTGGGATAGCCACCAGTGCTGCTCAACATAAAATGAGTATGAAAACGGCTTGTTAGACCATATCCCATTAACTTGGCTTAAAATATCTAACACATACTCACCGGCCGCCAAGCCCGCAAGATTGATTTGAGATTCTCCCTGCAGTAAAACGTAATTATCGTCCTCCCCCTGATAACGCAATCGGTATTTAAACTGCATGGGTGAATCATCAAGATAATCAAGATTAGTGATCTGTAAGCTCACAATATTGGCATCGGGCTTTATCACCATCATGGGCTGAGGGAGTAGTGATACCTCAGTGAGGTCATCGTAATACACCGAAACCGACTCAAGCATGACATGGTCATCATTAATTCGGTTTACCAACCTATCAACATCCAGTCGCATAACACCTTCTGGCGTGCCTAGATAGAAACCGGCCTGTGGGGAATAAAAATAGGCTCCTTCATTCATCTCATCGGATATAAACCCATCCCTATGATTAAAGATGGCAATATTTCCGGTCTCGACATCTTGACGGATCAATGAGTTAGCACAGCCAACAAGATTTGACTTTGGCGTTTTTTGAATAAAAAACACCGAACTGCAGTTTAATTGCCACTCAGTGGTCAGCGATTTAAGTTCTTCTGTATGTTGATGATATTCAAATAACCCTTTCTCGTAGGAACCAAACCACATCACACCAGATGACATTTCCTCAATATGGCTCACTGTTGGCGGTGTAGCTAAGGCATTAAACAAAAGTCGCTGATCATGAAACTCGTCTTGAGCATCGATATAACCAAAGATTTTTTTCCCGCCTAACCAGAGTTTTCCGTCCGAAGCACGATACATAGTGCGAATAGTTGGGCGTGTAGGTTCGTTGGTATTATTGGAGGGTCTATCTATATCAAAGGGACGAGGTTCAGATAAACCAGACTCCCAATAATACAATCCTGTGGATGTGGCGATCCAAATACGCCCTTTTATCTGTGGATCTTTATAGGTTTTATAAATCAGCTTATTTTTAAATCCGTCTTGGCCACTGGCCCATTGGGAAAAACTGTTGCCTTGTAAGGTTTGCTTATCGACAACAAAAAGCCCTCCCGTAGTCGATATCAATAAGTTATGTTCACCAAAATCATTAATATCATAAATGCTTTGATGTGGTTCTAATCCATTAATCGGAATATCCACTGCTTTTTGGCTATGCTTGCCAATAAAAGCCAAATTTGAGGAGCCTAGCCATACGCCATCATTATTTGCATATATGGACCAAGTCATTGCATCGCTCAACTGATAAGGTTGATCTGCGGTATAAGTCTCGAGGATAAAATCCGGCGACGAGGCCAACAAAGCTAAACCATCCCCAGAACCGCCAACCCACATAAGCCCTGAACTATCAAACAACATGGCCTTCAGTATTTCCATGTTAGCCTGAGCCTTGAGTTCTTTCTGATAGTTTTCAACTTGACGAGTTTCGGGTGACCACTTCAGCAGACCCACACGACTGGTAAACCACAAAAATCCTTTAGGATCTTCAACAATTGAAGTGCTCCATTCGGGTAATTCGGGCACTGGCACAATTTGACGGCTCGCCAATTCAAACTGATAGACCCCTCGCCCCGTCGCAATCCAAATTCGCTGTTTTGTATCCTCAAGCATATCGAGAATACTCCCCATGGTTTCGGTCCAATGATAATGGAATACCGACTCACCATTTTTGTCTAGCAGGACTAACTGCTGTTGACCTGCCACTAACATTTCACCATTTGGTAGTGGAAGTAACTTACGCCAAGGAAGATCGCGATTAACTGGTAGCTGAGTAATCACTGACAATTCAGTTTTTGCGGGGGAAAAATCGTAAATATATCCAGCATCGGTCAACAACAACCACGTTTGGTCATCTTTACGAATAGCGGAAAGAAGTGCTCCTCCTACGTACTGTGGAAAAAGTTTGACTGAGCCAAAGGCAGTAAATTGATTATTCAGAATATTGTAAAGATAAATAGTGGAATGCGTACTGACGAGTAAATGGTTACGATCAACATTCACCACTGAGGTTAAAAAATCATCCGCTAGGCGAGACTCAAAACCAATTTTATCAATACGCCTCACTTTAGCGTTACTGACCCTATAGAGTCCTTGCTCAGTCGCCGCCCAAACAAAACCATAATCGTCTAAGGCTAAGCCGCGAATACTTGTGGCAGCCAAACCGTCCCTATCGGTAAAGACTCGCTGCACAAAGCCGCCCGCCCAAACCGAGTGGAAGCTAGTGAGCACAAGAATGAAACATGCCAGAAATGTTTTAATTATTTTTATCTGCATTTGACGACTCGTATTAGTACTCTAGCAGTTCAACTCTATCAATTCACCCGCTCGTTTACATTAAAGTTACATTTTACGCGACGCAATAAAAAAGCGCCTTGAAGGGCGCTTTTTCAAAAATGAAGGTCAATTTACTTTTTCTTTGCCTTCGGATTTGGCAAGTCAGTAATCGAACCTTCGTACATTTCAGCCGCTAGGCCTACTGATTCGTGCAGCGTTGGGTGAGCGTGAATGGTCAATGCTAAATCTTCAGCATCACAACCCATTTCAATCGCTAGACCGATTTCGCCTAACAGTTCGCCACCGTTCACACCGACAACTGCACCACCGATAACACGGTGAGTATCTTTATCGAAAATCAGCTTAGTCATACCTTCGCTGCAATCTGACGCAATCGCACGACCACTTGCTGCCCATGGGAAAGTCGCAGTTTCGTAAGCAATACCTTGCTCTTTCGCTTCTTTCTCAGTCAAACCAACCCAGGCCACTTCAGGGTCTGTGTAAGCAATTGATGGGATCACTTTTGGATCAAAGTAATGCTTCATACCCGCGATCACTTCAGCCGCTACGTGGCCTTCGTGCACGCCTTTATGAGCCAACATTGGTTGACCAACGATATCACCGATTGCGTAGATGTGCGGTACGTTAGTACGTAATTGCTTGTCTACGTTGATGAAACCACGCTCGTCGATCTTAACACCCGCTTTGTCAGCGTCTATCAGCTTGCCATTAGGTGTACGGCCGATAGCGACTAATACCGCATCGTAACGTACAGGCTCAGCTGGCGCGCTCTTACCTTCCATGGAAACGTAAATACCGTCTTCACGGGCTTCTACCGCGGTGACTTTAGTTTCGAGGATCAGGTTGAATTTCTTCTTGATTTGCTTAGTGAATACGCGAACCACGTCTTTGTCAGCCGCAGGGATCACTTGGTCGAACATTTCAACTACGTCGATTTCACTGCCTAAAGATGAATACACAGTACCCATTTCTAAACCGATAATACCGCCGCCCATCACTAACAACTTGCCTGGAACTTCTTTCAGTTCTAATGCGTCAGTCGAATCCCAAATACGTGGATCTTCATGGGGAATAAATGGCAGTTTGATTGGGCGAGAACCCGCAGCAATGATCGCTTGCTCGAAAGTCACTTTAGTCACAGTGCCATCTTCAGCAGTCACTTCTAGCGTGTTAGGGCCAGTGAATTTACCAAAACCGTTAACCACGTTAACTTTACGCATTTTGGACATGCCGCCCAAGCCGCCAGTTAATTGGCTAATGACTTTTTCTTTAAAGCTACGTAACTTATCTAAATCGATAGTTGGCTCGCCGAAGACCACACCATGAGCGGCAACCGCTTTGGCTTCTTCGATAACTTTAGCAACGTGCAGTAAGGCTTTAGATGGGATACAACCCACGTTAAGACACACACCACCTAAAGTGCTAAAACGTTCAACTATGATGGTTTCCAGACCTAAGTCAGCAGCACGGAAAGCCGCAGAATAACCTGCAGGACCTGCACCTAATACCACTACCTGAGTTTTGATTTCGTTACTCATGTTTTCCTCTAATTCTCATTCAATCCGTTGGAGGAGCTATCCTGCCAACCGAAAATGCGCCAGCGCGTAAGGTGGGCGCATTTTAACCTGTGTTTGATACTGATCACAATAAACAAAAGGCTGCTCAAGTTGAGCAGCCTTATATGTTTACAGAATCAAAGTACGAATATCGGACAGAATTCCTGACAGGGTCACGCTAAAGCGTGCAGCCATGGCACCATCGATCACGCGGTGATCGTATGATAGCGACAGTGGCAACATCAATTTAGGCTCGAACTCTTTACCATTCCACTTAGGCTTAATTTCAGATTTAGACACACCTAAAATCGCCACATCTGGGTAGTTAACGATAGGCGTAAACGCCGTACCGCCAATACCACCTAAACTTGAAATGGTGAAACAGCTGCCCTGCATATCAGCAGATTTCAGCTTGCCATCACGGGCACGGATAGAGATGTCAGCCAGTTCACGAGATAACTCGATAATACCTTTCTTATCCACGTCACGCACGACTGGCACAACCAAACCGTTTGGCGTATCCACCGCCACACCGATGTGGAAATACTTTTTCTGGATCAGTGATTCGCCATCAGAGCTTAAGCTCGAGTTGAACACGGGGAACTGTTGCAACGTCTTAGCCACCGCTTTCATCATAAAGACTAAAGGCGTGATCTTATAATCGGCTTTCTTCTTCGCCGCTGCGTCGTTTTGCTGCTTACGGAACTCTTCCATTTCAGTGATATCAGCTTCATCGAACTGAGTCACATGCGGAATAGTCACCCAGTTGCGGTGTAAGTTAGGGCCAGAGATCTTCTGGATACGGCTTAATGGAATTTCTTCCACTTCACCAAACTTACTGAAATCCACTTTAGGTGCTGCAATCACTTGCAGACCGCCGCCATTGCCAGCGCCGACTGACGTTGCCGCAGTTGCTTTCGGACGCGACAGTTCGTATTTCACATACGCCTGTACGTCTTCTTTCATAATGCGACCTTTACGGCCAGAACCAGTGACTTGGGTGAGATCCACACCAAATTCACGGGCTAAACGGCGTACCGCAGGCGATGCATGTACCGCACCAGTCGACACAGGCGCACCTGCACTTGGATGATGCGGCACTGGCGGACGGCTTGCAGGTGCTTGAGCAGCAACTGGCGCCACTTCTTGCACCGCTGGGGCTTGAGCAACTGGCGCAGGCGCAGCGGCTCCAACAGCAGTAGTTTCAACGGTGGCTATCACGCTACCTTGAGAAACCTTATCACCCACTTTAACGGTTAACGACAATAGTTTGCCGGCAAATGGCGCTGGCACTTCCATGGTGGCTTTATCCGTTTCAAGGGTGATTAAACCTTGATCGGCCGTGATCATATCGCCCACAGATACTAGCACTTCAATCACATCGACATTGCTTGCATCGCCAATATCTGGCACTTGAATTTCTTTTACCGTAACCACACTTGGAGTTGCAGAAGCCGGAGCCACTGGCGCTACCGTAGCGGCAGGAGCCGCCTGAGCGGCAACGGTTGGCGCACTTGCTGTCACAGCAGGAGCTGCGCCACCCACTTCAAGCATGATGACTAAAGAGCCTTCCGACACTTTATCACCAACGGCTACTTTGACTTCTTTTACCACACCAGCAAAAGGTGAAGGTACATCCATGGTCGCTTTGTCAGTTTCGAGAGTAATTAAACCGCTATCAACCTCAATCTTATCACCGACGGCAACCAGCACTTCGATAACCGAGACATCAGTGTCGCCACCGATATCTGGCACAGCCACTTCAACGACTTTTGTCTCAACAGCTTGAGTCGATGTCGCTGCTGGTACTGCGGGAGCAGGAGCCGCTTGAACCGGTGCAGCTGCTGGCGCTGCTTGAGCAGGTGCCGCAACTGGAGCAGGATCGGCAGCTGCCGCGCCCGCTGCTTGCATCATAGCAATCAAAGTACCTTCAGAGACTTTATCACCCACAGCCACTTTTAACTCGGCTAACACACCAGCGAAAGGCGCAGGAATATCCATAGTCGCCTTGTCGCTTTCAACGGTAATAATCGATTCATCGGCCGCGAGGGTATCACCCACAGCGGCACAAATTTCGATCACTTGCACTTCGTCGCCGCCGATATCAGGAACAAAAACTTCTTTTAATTCAGCCATTTTCATTGCCTCTTACGCGTACTGTGGATTGATCTTGTCAGCGTCGATACCATATTCTTTAATGGCGTTTGCTAACACATCGACAGGTAGCTCTTTACGATCAACCAGTGATTTCAGCGCTGCAATCACGATGAACTTAGCGTCCACTTCAAAGTGGTGACGCAGATTCTCGCGGCTGTCTGAGCGACCAAAACCGTCAGTACCTAACACTTTGTAATCGGTTGGCATGTAAGCACGTAACTGCTCGCCATAAATCTTCATATAGTCAGTCGCCGCAATCGCAGGTGCATCACTTGAAATCACTTGGCTGATATAGGCTTGTTTTGGCGTTTGCGTTGGGTGCAGCATGTTCCAGCGCTCAACAGCTTGACCATCGCGGGTCAACTCGTTGAAGCTGGTCACGCTAAATACGTCGGCAGTAATACCAAAGTCTTTCGCTAATGCTTGCGCCGCTTTACGAGTTTGCTCAAGGATAGTGCCACAGCTCATTAACTGAACTTTACCTTTGCCTGATCCTGAAACAGTTTCCAGCTTGTAAATCCCTTTAACGATACCTTCTTCGGCACCTTCAGGCATTTCAGGCTGAACATAGTTTTCGTTCATTGTGGTCAAGTAATAGAAGATATCTTCTTGATTTTCACCGTACATACGGCGGATACCATCTTGCACCACAACGGCAATTTCATAACCATAAGTTGGGTCGTAAGAAATACAGTTAGGGACAGTGTTTGCCAATACATGGCTGTGACCATCTTGATGCTGTAAACCTTCACCGTTCAGGGTTGTACGGCCTGAAGTACCGCCCACTAAGAAACCACGAGCACGCATGTCACCCGCTGCCCAAGCCATGTCGCCAATACGTTGGAAACCGAACATTGAGTAGTAGATGTAGAACGGGATCATAGGAACGTTGTTGACTGAGTAGCTAGTCGCTGCCGATACCCATGAAGACATAGCGCCGAGTTCGTTAATCCCTTCTTGCAGTACTTGACCGGTTTTATCTTCGCGGTAGTAAGCAACTTGGTCAGAATCCTGCGGAATATATTTTTGGCCTTCGTGAGCATAAATGCCCACTTGACGGAACAAACCTTCCATACCGAAGGTACGCGCTTCGTCAGGAATAATTGGCACAATGTTTTTGCCAATTTTTTTGTCTTTCAGCAGCGCTGTCAGTACACGAACGAATGCCATAGTCGATGAAATTTCACGGCCATTTGAGCCCTGTAAAATCGAATCGAAAATCTTCAGTGATGGGATTTCAAGCTCTTCGGTGAACTTTTGACGACGTTGTGGCACGCTACCATGCAGCGCTTCACGACGGCTCATCATGTACTTCACTTCTTCCGAATCAGGACCTGGATGATAGAAAGGTAAGTCTTCTAATTGGTCATCTGGGATCGGAATATTGAAACGATCGCGGAAGTAACGGATAGACTCGATACCCATTTTCTTCACGTTGTGAGCGATGTTTTTACCTTCACCCGCATCACCTAAGCCGTAACCTTTTACAGTCTTAGCTAAAATCACCGTTGGGCGACCTTTGGTTTTTTGCGCGTGATCTAAGGCTGCGTACACTTTAACTGGATCATGACCACCACGGTTTAAGCGCCAAATGTCATCGTCTGACATGTTCGCTACCATTTCGGCTGTCTCTGGGTACTTACCGAAGAAGTGCTCACGAGTATAAGCGCCACCTTTGGCTTTACAGTTTTGGTATTCACCGTCAACGGTTTCTTCCATTAACTGCAGTAACTTACCGCTAGTGTCACGGGCCAATAATGGATCCCAGTAACGACCCCAAATAACTTTAACCACTTCCCAGCCTGCGCCGCGGAATTCGCCTTCAAGTTCTTGGATGATCTTACCGTTACCGCGTACTGGGCCGTCCAGACGTTGCAGGTTACAGTTAACGATAAAGACTAAGTTATCTAATTCTTCACGGGCCGCTAAACCAATCGCACCTAAGGCTTCTGGCTCATCACATTCACCGTCACCTAAGAAACAGTAAACGGTTTGTGCTGAACAATCTTTCAGGCCACGGTCAGTCAAATATTTCAGGAAACGCGCCTGATAAATCGCTTGGATAGGACCTAAGCCCATAGAAACCGTTGGGAATTGCCAGTAATCCGGCATCAGTTTTGGATGTGGGTATGAAGACAACCCCTTGCCATCCACTTCTTGACGGAAGTTAGCCAGTTGATCTTCTGTTAAACGACCTTCTAAGAATGAACGCGCATAAATACCAGGGGCAATATGGCCTTGGAAATACACGAGATCGCCGCCGTCTTTTTCATTCGGTGCGCGGAAGAAGTGGTTAAAACACACGTCATAGATAGTCGCGCTTGAGGCGAAACTGGAGATATGACCGCCTAATTCTAAATCTTTCTTAGAACCGCGCAGCACCATAGCTAAGGCGTTCCAACGGATGATGGCGCGAATGCGACGTTCCATCTCTTGGTTGCCCGGCATATGCGGTTCTTGACCCGCAGGGATAGTGTTTAGATAAGCGGTTGTCGCGTTGTAAGGCAAGTGAGTGCCGTTACGACGGGCTTTATCGATCAACTTTTCTAATAAAAAATGTGCGCGTTCTGGGCCTTCTTGTTCCAATACGGCTTGCAGGGCATCAACCCATTCCTGAGTCTCTAACGGATCTACGTCTTGTAGCATATCTTCAGACATGACACTGTCCTTCTCTATATACATGATAATGAATGGTGTTTGCGGCATATTCCGATTTAGCTCAGTGCTAAATCTCAGGAAATTAAGCGCCACTCTTTAAGCGGCGCAAGCTTCGCTGCAACCGGCTATCTTCTTCCCGCACAGATAACATCACCTCTTCGATGTAACTTAAATGTTCATTCGAGGCTTCTCTGGCGGCGTCGGGATCGCGGCGAACGATAGCAGCGAGCAAAGCCCGTCTATGATCGTTTGCCATGGTAGAAGCTTCTTCGCGGCGGCTTAAAAGCTCCAAATTTTGCGCCACATTTTTATGCAGCACAGGGGTTAAACTGAGTACGAGATGTAACATGGCCACATTATGTGACGCTTCGGCCACAGCACGATAAAAATGTACAATCGCGGCGGCTTTTTGTTCGATAATAGTCGCGGCTTCAACTTCGTGGATCATACGTTTGATATTTTGCATATCGGCGTCGGTACCACGCAACGCGGCAAAATAAGCCATCATGCCTTCAGTCGCATGACGGAACTCCAGTAAGTCATATTGACTTTCTGGATCGGAATTCATCAGTTCAACAATAGGATCGGCAAGAGTCTGCCAGAGTTGTTCTTTGACATAAGTACCGCCACCTTGACGGCGCATTAACAATCCCTTTGCCTCAAGCTTTTGAATCGCTTCACGCAAAGAAGGTCGAGACACTTCAAACTGGATCGCCAGTTCGCGTTCTGGCGGTAATTTCTGACCGGGCTTTAAACTGCCCTCTAGGATCATTTGCTCTAATTGCGCCATGATCACATCAGAAATTTTTGGCTGATTAATTTTACTATAGGCCATTTGGCACTCAGCTCCGTTGTAAATTGGTCTTACCAATTTTTTTGAGTGAGCGCACTTTATCAAATCAGACTTTTGATGTCCAGATTGAAAATCAACCTAAAATGGTGATCTTGCTCAAAACTGGCGATCTTATTCAAAAGCACTCACGATGTGAGAGCATAGCCTAAAAAAAGAGATATGGGGTCAGACCATTTAACAACAGAGCAGACTCCGCCCTGCTAGGCGCTGCAAACAATGCAGCGGATAGGCTCTAGCTTCTAGAAGGAGCACTTAAGTCGTCATCCTCGCGAACGACTGCATGGTCTATTTTGTTCCATACAAAATATGACATTTCCCCCCTCCATGGTGGGCAGATGCAGAAGGTAGAATAACACAGGAGCAGTTATCGATGCGGGGATCCAGCTTTGTGTACTTACGCTCTCTAGAATCTAGAAGGAGCACAGCGACGCCCTAGCAGCGAAGCGCCCTAGATTCTCGCAGCGCAGCGTCCTTCTTTTAACTCACCAATCCGAAAATGGTCAATAATGAAACAATTGCAACCATAAGTGTAAAGTTACGTTTACTTAAAACTAATAACGCTAGGGTCGATTGTACACAAATAGGTGCATCAGAAACCTCAGGTAAAGGTTGCGCAGCCACTGCCGTTTCAGTAATCACCCTTCTTGCACTGGTATTAAAACGTAGCGCGTTATTACGCCATGCCGTTAATCCCTCACTAAATTGCCCGCTTAATGCATAGCCAAAGGCAAATAGCCGGCTCGGAATCCAATCTAAAACGGCGATAAACTCATCCACTAAAGGTAAATTAAGGGATTTTCGCGCATTTTCTTCAGCATAATACCGTACCGTGCAATAGAGCACTGTGCCGACGGGCCCAAAGAAAATCAAAAACAGTGCTACAGCGCCATAATAACGATAGTTAATCCATGCCACACTCTGGCCAACCTTAGCCCCTAAATCCTTTTCAGATACCGCATCTAGGCATTCGCTACAATCAAGCTCTGCGGCATAAAGATAGCAGGCTTGCACATCCGAACGACAAGCGGATTGCATATATTTTTTAAAAATTTCACGTTGTTTCAGGTGATTAAAACAAATTGCCGCCACAACAATCCAAAGCGCCAAACTGAGTATTCCCCAAAACATTCCTGCAACTAACCAAGATAAGACATACACCACCAAAGCAGGCAACACTAGAGCAAGTGCCATCATAGGTGTGGTCAAAGACGCTTTATCACCAAAAAACGTCATCTGATAAGACTGTAGCAATCGATCAAATTGCCACGACGAGGGAAGAAATTTAAGTCGCTCCACCAAAATGGCGACTAACAATGAAAATAATGCCATCGGTCGTACTCCTTGTATAAAAAACAGGACGGGCTGGTGCCCTGCTAGATTCTAGACCCTAGATTCTAGATTCTAGATTCTAGAAGAATCGCTTAAGCCGTCATCCCCGCGAACGCGGGGATCCAGCTTTATGTACTTAAGCTCGAAGTTCTAGACTCTAGATTCTAGAAGGAGCGCAGCGACGCTCTAGTAGGACGAAGTCCGCCCTAGCAGCGCAGCGCCCTTAAATATCTTTCCCAATCAAAACTTTGCCCGGGATCTGTTTTACGTAATGGTGCTATATCACAGTGCCCAACAATCCGCTTAGTATTTAATAATGGATATTCAACCAACAATGCCTGTGTTAACTCAACCAAACGCACATATTGGGCATCAGCGTAAGGCTCAGTATCCGTCCCTTCAAGCTCAATACCAATAGAAAAATCATTACAATTTTCCCTTTCGCCATAGCAAGATACGCCAGCGTGCCATGCCCTATCGTGACAACTGACATATTGTACACACTCACCATCACGGCGGATCAAAAAATGTGCTGAGACTTGCAAGCCCGCTAACTCAGTAAAACTGTCATCGGCACTGGTATCTAAACACCCTTTAAATAATTGATCAATATAAGGTAAACCAAAACAGCCCGCCGGCAAGCTAATATTGTGGATCACCAATAAACTCACTTCAGCCTCAGGGCGTTGATTAAAATGTGGCGACTCACTGCGCCGAGCGGCGCTATACCACCCAAACTCAAAGCTCATTTTTACTCCTTAAAAGCAGGACGGGCTTCGCCCTACGAGGACGCTGCAAAGAACGCAGCGGATAGATTCTAGAAGGAGCAAAGCGACGCTCTAGCAGGACGAAGTCCGCCCTAGCAGCGCAGCGTCCTAGCCCCTAAGCCGTCATCCTCGCGAACGCGGGGATCCAGCTTTATGTACTTACGCTCTAGCAGCGTAGCGCCCTTCTTAGCTTTCAGCGCAGCATCCTAGCACCTAGCGGCGCTGCCATGATAATCTTAACGCCATATGCAAGTAGGCAATCTCACCCACATGCAAGAATGCAAGAATGCAAAAGTGCAAGGAATCAGATTATGTTAGAAAACGATATTCGCCACGCCGTTAAAACCGCCCTTAATGAAGACTTAGGCGGAACCGATATCAACGAGCACACAAAAGCCATTGCCTATGGTGATATCACCGCCCTACTTATCCCCGCCGATAAATATGCCGAGGCAACCTTAATTACCCGTGAAGAAGGCGTATTTTGCGGTAAAGCATGGGCAGAGCAAGTGTTTAATCAATTAGGCGGCGAAGTCGCCCTCCACTGGCATGTTGACGATGGCGATTTAATACTGCCAAATCAAGTGTTATGCGAACTATCAGGCCCTGCCCGTAGCATACTCACGGGCGAGCGCACTGCCATGAACTTTATACAAACCTTATCTGGCGTTGCCACATTAACTAAACACTATGTCGATAAATTGGCAGGCACTCACACTCGCTTACTCGATACCCGCAAAACCATTCCCGGCCTGCGTACCGCTCAAAAATATGCCGTCACCTGCGGCGGTGGCAAAAACCACCGTATTGGCTTATTTGATGCATTCTTAATTAAAGAAAACCATATCATGGCCTGTGGCGGCATACGTCAAGCCGTTGATGCAGCCCGCAATTTACATCCAAACAAACCCGTCGAGGTTGAAGTGGAATCATTAAGCGAACTGGCGCTCGCACTCGACTCTGGCACAGATATTATCATGTTAGATAATTTCGATATCACTATGATGGTCGAAGCTGTTGAACTTAATAATCAATATCGCGCTAACGGCAAAGCCAAGGGCGCAAAACTCGAAGTCTCTGGCAATGTGACTTTAGATACCCTAGCCGAATTTGCCAAAACCGGTGTGGACTATATTTCAGTAGGCGCACTCACAAAACATGTACGCGCATTAGATCTGTCGATGCGACTGAAAGGCTAAAAGCGAAGAAGGACGCTTCGCAGCTAGAATCTAAGCGCTCCTTCTCGTCATTCCCTCTCCTTCACGTCATTCCCGCGAAGGCGGGAATCCAACAGTAATATCTTTAGCCTGCTTAGTTTTGAAAACCTTAAAAAATCAAAGCTGGATCCCCGCATTCGCGAGGATGACACAGATACAAGCTCTCCGCATTCGCGAGGATGACACAGATACAAGCTCTCCGCATCCGCGAGGATGACATTTATACTAGATCCCCACGTTCACAAGGATGATGGCTTAAAAGCATAAGAAGCCCGCTCTGCTTTTATAACGACGTTTGGCGACTATATATTGACACCCACCACACCGACGCCATTTGAACCTATTTTGTCAATTTTTTGTTAGAACTTATCTCATCACACTGTCAAGCCCTTAGACAAATTAATCATTTAATTAATACTTTATACTGAAAGTTGTTTCAATTTATTTAACTTTGTACTAACTTTTACTGAGGTGAGATGGCCAAAAGTCAACCAGACTAAGGTGAGGTGGTAAAAGGAGGAATCTGCGTTTTTTATTAGATCCCTGATTTGAACAAATCTCCCGCGCGAAAGTGAAGCAAAAACGGATAACGGTAGGATAAAACAGTAAACAACAGGGTAAAACCGTAAACAACAGGGTAAAACCGTAAACAGCAAGATGATATGGCAGCCAATGATGATGCAGCTAGTTATGTTGCAAGTAGTAATGTTGCAGGTAAAGGGCGAATTCGATAATACCAAGGTGAGTCGATAACCTATAAATCGCAAAACCTAAATATTACCAAACCCTTATAAGTCGCAGCACGCCATAGCATAAGCCATAAGCAACTTAGTGGTATTAAGTTATGTTTGCATAGTGGCAAAAAGCAAATTAACTCTTTAATTATCAATGTATAAGTTGGAGATAAATATGAAAGGTCTAACGTTAAAAACAGGGTTAAATCATAAGGCTAAAGGTTTTACCCTAATCGAATTAATGATAGTTGTTGCCATTATTGGTATTTTGGCGGCTATCGCATTACCTGCGTATCGCGATTATGTAGGCGCAGCGCATGGTGGCGCAGCGATGAAAGGTGTGAGTGCGATAACGTCCAAGGCTGTAGCATGTGTGCAGTCCGGCATTGGTTGTCCTTCACTGGTCACTGATGCAGGAGCTTATACTGAAGTAACCATTAATCCAACAACTGCTGGTGGCGCAGCCGGCTGGGGGGAAGGTGTTGGCGGCACGGTTGCTTTTAATGAAGGAGCTTGTACAGTTACGGCAACGATAAGCGATGAAGGTCTGGTGACATATGCTGCGACCTTGACAGCAGGAGCTACTGGAGCTACAGAAGCTCAGTGTATTGATGGTGCAAATATCCCAACAACAATGACTACTACACCTTAAACAATTCTCAATAAGCGGGGGACTATTTGATTATTTATAGTCCTCCAATATTTAAGATACGCGTGTTAATGAAAGTATTCTAGATGTCTACAACAGGCCTTCATTTAGGTTTATCCACTCTCTTTATCCGTAAGGGTCTGCTAAATGAAGAGCAGATGGCAGGGGCTATTGCAAAATCCCGTCATAATAAACAAGGGTTAGTGGCGACCTTAGTACAAGGCCAGTTAGTCTCATCCCGCACCATTGCCGAGCTTTGCTATGAAGAATATGGCACACCGCTACTGGATTTAGCGGAATTTGATATACGAGCCATTCCCGAAGATTTTTTAAATAAAAAACTGATTGAAAAACACCGCTGTTTACCGCTATTTAAGCGCGGAAATCGCCTCTATATCGCCACCTCCGATCCCACCAATATTGCCGCCCTCGAAGATTTTCAATTTAGTGCCGGCCTGCATGCCGAAGCGATTTTAGTTGAAGAAGATAAGCTCGCTAAAGCCCTTGAAAAAATCCTTGAAGAAGATATTACCAGCCTCGATTTAGGTGGCATGGATGAAGCGGCGCTGGCGGGGATAGAAATTACCGATACCGATAGACGCAATGAAGAACCGACAGGTGACAGCAGTGACGATGCGCCCATTGTTATTTATATCAATAAAATTTTAACCGATGCGATTCGTAAGGGCGCCTCCGACTTACACTTTGAACCCTACGAAAAACGCTATCGCATTCGTTTTCGGATTGACGGTATTTTGCATGAGGTATCAGAGCCGCCCATTAGCCTTGCGGGCCGTTTATCCGCCCGTTTAAAGGTGATGTCAAAACTGGATATTGCCGAGCGGCGCGTACCACAGGATGGCCGAATTAAAATGAAGCTCTCCCGCACTAAGTCTATCGATTTTCGGGTTAGCACCTTGCCTACCCTGTGGGGCGAAAAAATTGTCATGCGGATCTTGGACTCCTCCTCCGCACAACTAGGTATCGAAAAACTCGGCTACGAGCCCGATCAAGAAAAGTTATACCTTGAAATGCTCGCTAAACCCCAAGGGATGATTTTAGTCACAGGACCAACGGGCTCGGGTAAAACCGTTTCCCTCTACACGGGGTTAAATATCCTCAATACCGCCGAGCGCAATATTTCGACCGCTGAAGATCCGGTAGAGATTAACCTTGAGGGGGTCAACCAAGTTCATATTAACCTAAAAGCTGGGCTGACATTTGCCTCAGCACTACGTTCTTTTTTGCGCCAAGACCCCGACGTGGTGATGGTGGGTGAGATACGCGATCTTGAAACCGCCGAAATTGCCATTAAAGCAGCACAAACGGGACATTTAGTGTTGTCGACCCTACACACTAACTCGGCCGCCGAAACCCTAACCCGTTTAATCAATATGGGCGTACCTGGATACAATATCGCCAGCTCGGTTAACCTTATTATTGCCCAGCGCCTTGCCCGCAGACTTTGCCCAGAATGCAAACAAGCAGAGGTGATCCCCGAGCATGAACTCTTACGTTTAGGTTTTTCTCCTGCACAAATTACCCAAGGGTTTACTACCTTTAAACCAGTGGGGTGTGAACATTGCTCTGGTGGTTATAAGGGGCGAGTAGGGATTTATGAAGTGATGAAAATGTCCGATGAAATTGCCCGTACCATTATGGAAGGCGGCAACTCGTTGCAAATTGCTTCCCAAGCGAAAGCACAAGGTATGCGCGATTTACGTCAATCGGGTTTGTTAAAAGTATTACAGGGCGTCACCAGTATTGCCGAAGTGAATCGGGTGACGAGTTTTTAACAGCGCGGCCTCTAAAAACAGGACGGGCTTCGCCCTACAAGCGCTCGGGTTCTAAGCTGTCATCCTCGCAAATGCGGGGATCCTGTACTGGCGTCATCCTCGCGAATGCGGAGAGCCTATACCGATGTCATCCTCGCGAATGCGGGGATCCAGCTTTTAGTTTTTAAGGTTTTTCAAAACTAAGCAGGTTAAAGACATTACTATGGATTCCCGCCTTCGCGGGAATGACAGCAGTCGAAAGCGGTTTTTGATATAAACTAGGGTTTATTTCGCCATTTATACTCATTAGAACCTAAACTTAGAGCCTAGGTTCTAGCAGCGAAGCGCCCTAGATTCTAGCAGGAGCGCAGCGACGCCCTAGCATCCTAGCAGGGTGAAGTCCGCCAGCAGCACCGCGTTCTTCTTCGCTTTTTCAACCTAACAGGGATTATTTATGGCTACGGCAACGACAGTAAAAAAGCCTCGCCCAAAGAAGATTGAGCCCAAAAGCCAACCAAAGATTTTTACCTTTGAATGGAAAGGCACTAACCGCGATGGCAAAAAAACGGGTGGTGAGTTAAAGGGTGCAACAGTTGCAGAGGTAAAAAGCCAGCTCAAATCCCAAGGAGTAAATCCTAAAGTCGTACGAAAAAAAGCATCTCCTTTCTTTGCCCGTAATCCTGATATCAAGCCCATGGATATCGCGATGGCAACTCGCCAGATAGCGACTATGCTGGCCGCCGGCGTTCCGCTTGTGACCACAATAGAAATATTGGGACGTGGCCATGAAAAACTCAAAATGCGCGATCTGTTAGGGACAATTCTGTCAGAGATTCAATCGGGTATTCCGCTATCAGACGCCCTGCGCCCCCATAGGCGTTATTTTGATGATCTCTATGTAGACTTAGTGGCAGCAGGTGAGCATTCTGGTTCGCTCGATGCGGTATTTGATCGCATTGCAACCTACAGGGAAAAAGCGGAGCAGCTAAAATCTAAAATCAAAAAAGCCATGTTTTATCCCGCCGCCGTTGTGGTCGTCGCTATTTTAGTGACCACATTGTTATTACTCTTTGTCGTACCTCAGTTCGAAGATATTTTTAAAGGATTTGGCGCTGAACTCCCCGCCTTTACACAGATGATCATTGGTATCTCGCGCTGGTTGCAAAGCTCTTGGTATCTCTTTTTCATTGCGATTACGGTGGGGATTTGGTTATTTGTCCGTGCCCATCGCAATTCACAAATGGTTCGTGACCGTGTTGATGAATTTGTACTTAAGATCCCTGTTATCGGCGAAATTCTGCATAAGGCAGCCATGGCGCGCTTTTCTCGTACCTTAGCCACCACCTTTGCGGCAGGTGTGCCGTTGATTGATGGGATGGAATCCGCGGCGGGAGCATCGGGTAATGCCGTATATCGCAAAGCACTGTTAAAAGTACGCCAAGAGGTCATGGCTGGTATGCAAATGAACGTCGCGATGCGTACTACGGGTTTGTTCCCCGATATGCTGATCCAAATGGTGATGATTGGTGAAGAGTCTGGATCGCTAGATAATATGCTAAATAAGGTGGCTAATATTTATGAAATGCAAGTCGATGACGCTGTGGATGGTTTATCGAGTCTAATTGAACCCATTATGATGGTGGTGATTGGCACCCTTGTGGGTGGTTTAATTGTGGGAATGTATCTCCCTATCTTCCAAATGGGAAATGTCGTAGGCTAAGAAGGACGCTACGCTGCTAGAGCGTCGCTGCGCTCCTTCTAGAATCTAGCACCTAGAATCTAGAGGGGCGTAGCCCATCCTAGCAGCAGCGCTTTTTGTAGCGTTCTAGAAGCGAAGCGCCCTATTTTCCAATAACATCATAAGTAACTTTTCATAAGTAACTTCTCATAAGTAAGAGTATGACTGAATTTATCACTTTATTAGGCCAATCTTTCGACCACGCTTTTGAACAGAGCCCTTGGCTCTTCGTCACCTTAAGCTTTATTTTTGCCGCGACTATTGGCAGTTTTCTAAATGTGGTCATCCACCGACTCCCGATCATGATGAAGCGTGAATGGCAGCAGGAATGTAATCAATATTTACAGGAATACCATGCAGATATCGTTAACCAAGTCGGTATCGATAGGCTTAATAAACCCATAGATAGCTATCCCGAAAAGTACAATATTGTGGCGCCAGGCTCAGCTTGCCCTCAGTGTAAAACCGCCATCAAACCTTGGCATAATATGCCTGTGCTCGGTTGGTTAATCCTTAGGGGGAAATGTGCCACCTGTCATGCACCTATCTCGACCCGTTATCCGATTATTGAATTAATCACAGGTTTACTGATCGCAGCTTTAGCTTGGCATTTTGGCCCCAGTTGGCAATTTGTTTTTGCCTCTTTACTCACCTTTGTATTGATTGCGCTGACGGGTATAGATCTGGATGAAATGTTGTTACCGGATCAGTTAACACTGCCCCTACTGTGGCTTGGGCTATTACTCAATTTACACCATACCTTTGCTAGCCCAACGGATGCCATTATCGGTGCAGCCGCAGGCTATTTAAGCCTATGGTCAATTTTCTGGGTGTTTAAGTTACTCACAGGCAAAGAAGGTATGGGCTATGGCGACTTTAAACTGTTGGCCGTTTTTGGGGCTTGGCTTGGCTGGCAAATGTTGCCACTGGTGATTTTACTCTCCTCATTAGTGGGTGCTGTTGTGGGCATTGGCATGATTATCAGCAAGCGTAATCAGATGGATAACCCTATTCCCTTTGGCCCTTATATTGCCGCCGCAGGCTGGATTGCACTGGTTTGGGGAAACACTATCGTCGACTGGTATTTAGGGACACTATAACTGCTAGAAAAGCCGGACAGGCCACACCCTACGAGAAAATAGAGCGGGCTTCGCCCTGCTAGAACACTGCAAACAGCACAGCTGCTAGAATCTAGACCCTAGATTCTATACGTCCTTAGTTCTTAAGCTGTCATCCTCGCGGATGCGGGGATCCAGTTTTGAGTATTTGAGGTCTTTTAAAACTAAGTAAGCTAAAGATGTTACCGTGGATTCCCGCCTTCGCGGGAATGACAACCATGGGGGTGCAGCGGCTAGGTTCTAGCAGGGCGAAGTCCGCCCTAGCAGCGCTAGCGTCCTAGCTTCTAGCAGCACAGCGTCCTTCTTAGCTTATCAAGAGAATTTTATGTCTAAATTTGTTGTTGGTCTTACAGGTGGGATTGGCAGTGGTAAAACAACTGTCGCCAATTTATTTGCCGCAGAAGGCATTACATTAGTGGATGCCGATATTGTTGCCAGAGAGGTTGTCGCTAAAGATTCAAAGGGACTTAAGGCAATCGTTGAACATTTTGGTACTGAAATGCTAACCCCTGAAGGCGAACTCGACCGCGCAAAACTGCGCGAACGTATTTTTAACCAAAGTGCAGAGCGGGAATGGCTAAACCAATTATTACACCCGATGATCCGCCACGAAATGCTCGAACAAGTAAAAAATGCCACTTCGCCCTATGTAATTATGGTTGTGCCCTTGCTATTTGAGAACGGGTTAGATAGGTTAGTCAATCGGACTTTAGTGGTGGATATTTCACCAGAATTGCAAATCAGCCGCACCGTAATACGGGATCAAGTTGATGCAACTCAAGTGAATAACATCATTAATAGCCAATGTAGTCGGAGTGAAAAACTCGCCAGAGCCGACGACATTATTGATAATCAGGGAGAGATATCAGCCTTAAAACGAGAGGTGCTAGCATTGCACCAACGCTATTTACAATTATCCGGTATTGATAACGCCCATGACTGACTTAGTTTACGAACAGCCATTAAACGAGAAAATTCGCAGCTATTTACGGCTCGAATATCTCGATAAACAGCTGCGTACTAATCTCAATCATGACCACCAACATAGATGCTTCTATCCGCTGTTTTCGCTATGTGAATTATCCGAACGCTGTGATTACCGCAATGAAGTCTTAAAGGATATTGAGCGTCATCTGTTACAACTCAATAAATGGCAAGAACTCGAACAAGCAGACCACCAACAGATCAACTTTTATATCAATGCCCTTACCCAAGCCCGTGAGTTACTTCAAAAACCAGAGCGGTTCGGCAGTCAACTCAAGCAAGATCGATTTTTATCCGCTCTACGACAACGATTTGGTATGCCTGGTGCGTGTTGTAGTTTTGACCTACCCCAGCTACATTTTTGGTTAGCCAAACCTTGGGAAGAAAGACAACAGGATTACCTTGCTTGGATAGCACATTTTGACCCACTGCTCACCCCCATTACCCAACTACTTCAACTCACCCGCAGCACGTCCATTTTTAATAATGCCATTGCCCATGCCGGTTTTTATCAAGGCGATAGCAACCAAGCTTTATCCTTAGTTCGTGTTAAACTTGATGCTTCACAGGGGTGTTACCCCACTATTAGCGGACATAAAAATCGCTACGCCATTCACTTTGTCCAGTTTGATCAACAACGTCACTCCGATAAACCCATCGATTTCTTACTAGCGACCTGTGTCTGAAGCCTTTAAACTATCAGCACTGTGAGATGTTAGACCAATCGTATTAAATAGCCGCATTCGTTATCGCCTCACGTTGAGTTTCCATAACGTGATAGGTCGTTTTTTATAGGCTACCCATACCACATACATCAGGCTTATACATACAGAGACGCACATTATGCCATTAACCGTTAAATGCCCCATTTGTAAAACCCCCGTTGAATGGGCGCCACAATCTGAATTCAAGCCCTTTTGCAGCGAGCGTTGTAAGCTGATCGATCTTGGCGACTGGGCATCTGAAAAACATGCCATTCCTGTAAAATCGGAGTTCGATCTTGATGCCTTAGACGAGTTCGACTTAGATGAAGATGCCTTCTTTAAGGAATAAACACAACAGGATGCCACAGGCAATCACACACACTCATTAGTAGAAAATATTATGACAAAGCGTATTCATGTTGCCGTAGGTATTATTGTTAACAAGGCACAGCAAGTTTTACTTGCTAAACGGCCAGATCATTTACACCAAGGAGGTAAGTGGGAGTTCCCTGGAGGAAAAGTTGAGACGGGTGAAAGCGTTACTCAAGCGTTAATGCGTGAACTAAAAGAAGAAGTCGCTATAGAGGTCATCTCCAGCGAGCCTTTTATGGCGCTTAGCTACGATTACCCGGACAAACAAGTCCTGCTCGATATCCATACCGTTATCCATTTTACGGGGGAAGCCCAAGGCCTAGAGGGCCAGCAAATTGCTTGGGTAGAAAAACACGATTTGATCAATTATGACTTCCCCGATGCGAATAAGCCTATATTGGAAAAATTGTTAGAAAATGCCTTGCCCTGCTAGGACACAGCCAAGAGTGCTGCCAAGAGGCCAAGAGCACTGCAACTAGATTCTCCGCACTTAAACTGTCATCCCCGCGCAGGCGGGGATCCAGCTTTTAGTTCTCTAATATTTTAAAACTAAAAGAAATGACTATGGATTCCCGCCTTCGCGGGAATGACGAGAATGAACACCTAGCAGAAACGTACGACTGCCGAGTCTATTTTGTTCCATACACAATATGACCTTTTCATAGGCTATGCTGATCAGATGCAGGGGTGAATAGCGCAGGAGCAGTTATCAAGCGATGTTCTCACAGCGAAGCTGTCCTAGCAGCCTAGTGATCTTCTTTACATTAGCGATACGTGATCTGGCTTGCAGCAAATTAACAATTGCCTTTTAGAAAATCGAGATTGATGCTTGAATGCTGACTCACCATTTCTTTTTTCTTCGATTTCGAGGGCATATCATGCACAATAATGTTAAAGCATTACTCGCCACTACAGCCTTATTTTTTAGCTGTCAGGTATTAGCCAATGGTGGCTGTGGATTTGAAGAACAACAACAGGGCTTAATTGCAACCTGCAGTGAGGAGAAACAAGAAGTGATTTTAACTGGTATTGTTGAAGCGCAACATTTAGTGAATGATCTCAATGAGTTTACTGAGGGCTATAAAAGCTATCAAGTTGATACAGCGGCAATCGCCCCACTCAAAAACATCAAAGAACCGACAGAAATCATCGTGATCATCGGCACTTGGTGCCCAGATTGTCACCGTGAAACACCACGTTTTATTCGCATAATGGAAGAAGTCACGAACCCCAATATTAAAGTGACCTATATTGGCGTGGATCGCACTAAGAAAGATCCCGAAGGTTTAGCCGCTAAATACGAATTTACTCGTATTCCAACATTTATTATTCAGCAACAAGGCAAGGAAATTGGCCGCATTATTGAGCGCCCAACAACTTCGCTTGAAAAAGATTTGGCAGAAATATTGAAATAGCTCTTTGAGATAGCTCTTTGAAATAACTCTTTGAGATAGATTTTAGAACTAGATCCTAGAAAAAGCAGACCGAGTTTAGCCCCGCGAGGACACGGCAAAAAGTGCAGGTTCTAGGTTCTAGTAGGATAATAGCAACATCCTAGCAGCGAGGCGCTCTTAGGTCGTCATCCTCGCGAACGACTGCATGGATGCAGAAGGTAGAATAACGCAGGAGCAGTTATCGATGCGAGGCTCTAGCAGCGAAGCGTTCTAGGCCCTGAGTACTAAATTGCTTCTTCAAGGATCCGCTGCGCTAACATTATTAATACACCCTCACGTAATGCGCCACCCGATAGGCTTAGATGCTCAATACCCAATAGCTCAAATAGTGCTAATAGGATCGCAACACCCGCGGCAAAGGTCGGAGCACGTTCGCTACTTAAACCATGGATCCCCAAAAGCTGCTTATCCACTTGAACGAGAATTTCAGCCTTTAGCTGATTAAGCACTTCAAGGGTGATGGTTTCAGATTGCTCTCGATGTAATAGCACTTCAACCACAGATTGCACCGCGCCAGAGGCTCCCACTACACAATGCCAACCTAAGTCACGCAGTGTCTTCCTATGCTCAGCCAGAGTGACTAAAACCTGCTGTTTCGCATCATCAAAATCTAACTGTTGAAAAGGCATATTACTGAAAAATTGGCGATTATAAGTCACGCTTCCCATAGGCAAGCTGGTTTTAAACAACACTTGATGACCATCGCCAATAATAAACTCAGTACTGGCACCGCCAATATCGATCACTAAACGCCGCCCTTGCCCACAGGTGGTAGCCACCATACCTTGGTAGATAAGCTCGGCTTCGCGCATCCCAGAGATAATCTCAATGGAATGCCCAAGTAGAGGCAATGCACGCTCATTAAACTCATCGGCATTACTGATACTACGAAGAGTGGCGGTGGCGATGACTGCGACATGATCTTGATGAATTTTATGCTGTGTCAGCATCTGCGCAAACATGGCAAGACAATCGAGACCACGTTGCATAACCTCTGGATTTAACTTGCCATCCTCACCAATACCTTCAGCTAATCTTACCTTACGCTTATATTTTGCAATAATATGTGGCTGACCGCCTTTTGTCTTAGCGATCAGCATATTAAAGCTATTAGAGCCTAACGTAATTGCGGCATAAGCGGGTGTTGGCATTTACGAGTGTCTACGTGTCCTGTCATGGCGAGGTGGACGTCCACCACTACGATGGGCGCCCTGTGGACGACCAGCTCCTGCACGCTCGCGTAGGTTACGCGTACCCGCAGGATGTTTACGCGGGATCTTAACTGGCGCAGGAATATCCTCTAACAATGCCGAACTATCATAATTACTTACAGGGATGGAGTGATTGATATAACTTTCGATTGCCGGCAAGTTCAGCGCATATTCTTCACAGGCAAAGCTGATGGAAACCCCTTTATTACCCGCGCGTCCTGTTCGACCAATTCGGTGTACATAGTCTTCACAATCGTCAGGTAAGTCATAGTTGTAAACATGGGATACATCAGAAATATGCAAGCCACGCGCAGCAACGTCTGTCGCGACTAGGATATCCAATTGGCCACTAGTAAATTGCTCCAGAATGCGAATACGCTTTTTCTGAGGAACATCACCTGTTAACAATCCAACGCGATGACCATCCCCTTCGAGCCAAGACCATAAATTTTCGCAGCTATGCTTAGTGTTTGAAAATACAATGGCTTTTTCAGGCCAATCTTCTTCAATTAAGGTCAACAACAAGCGCATTTTATCTTCTTGGGAAGGATAAAAAACTTCTTCTTTAATGTTCTTCGAGGTTTTTTCGTCGGGGGCAATATCCACTTTCACCGGATCATTCATATGATCATAAGCCAGTTCTTGCACCTTCATCGAGAGGGTTGCCGAGAACAGCATATTGAGCCGTTGATTGGCATCAGGCATACGTCTAAATAGGAAACGGATATCCTTGATAAAGCCCAAATCGAACATGCGATCCGCTTCATCTAATACGACAGCTTGAATAGCCGTTAAGCTGATAATGCCCTGACGCACATAATCGATGATGCGCCCAGTAGTACCAATCAAGATATCAACACCTTGATCTAATACTTTGCGTTGTACATCATAACTTTCACCACCGTAAACAATTCCCACTTTTAAGCGGGTATGTTTAGCCAATAAAATCGCATCTTTAGCAATTTGAATAGCCAATTCACGGGTGGGTGCCATGATAATGGCACGGGGTTGATTTATCTGACGGCCTTCTGGTATTGGCGTCGATAATAAATGATTAAATGTAGCAACCAAAAAAGCCATCGTCTTGCCAGTGCCCGTTTGAGCCTGACCAGCGATATCTTTTGATTGAAGTAATACGGGTAATGATAACGCCTGAATCGGCGTACAAAATTCAAAACCGTTCTCTGCAAGAGCCTGTTTTACCTCTGGATGTAGAGGAAGGTCGGCAAATTTTTGGGTAGATAAATGTGTTTCGCTCATAGCGCAAGCATACCATTTGGGGTTGCAATAAGATACTCGATCGTTTGAAATAGCCACATTGTAAAAAGGTAACTTGAAAAGCTATTTTTCACCCCCAATATACATGGTAAGCCATTAACAAACCAGCAATGGCAACCAAACTGGAGAACATCATGAGCGATAAAATTATATACCTGAGTGACGACGGCTTCGAAAACGACGTATTAAAGTCTGATTTACCTGTGTTGGTAGACTTCTGGGCTGAGTGGTGTGGTCCTTGTAAAATGATCGCTCCAATCCTAGATGACGTAGCTGAAGAGTACGCAGGCCGTGTCACTATCGCTAAATTAAACGTTGACCAAAACAATGTTTCTCCGGCGAAATATGGCGTTCGTGGCATTCCAACATTATTATTATTCAAAAATGGTGAATTAGCGGCCACTAAAGTTGGTGCACTTTCAAAAACGCAATTAAAAGAGTTTATCGACGCACAAATCTAATTTGCAGTCGTCTTGAGTGACCTCCGGCACAAGCTATAAATTAATTGTGCCGGAATTTCCCTAAATTTCTGGACGCCCCGCTTTGTTAGTGCTACTTTAATAACCAGATTCTTTCTAACTAAACCACTTCTCGCTCGTCAATCACTATCCTGAATCACAAACTTTACTGATTGATCGCGGTAAGCTTTGTCGCGTAACACAAGACCCCCAAAATGAACTTAACTGAATTAAAAGACACGCCGATTTCTGACCTAGTCTCGCTAGCCGAAAATATGAAACTCGAAAATATGGCCCGCGCTCGCAAGCAGGACATTATTTTCTCAATCCTTAAAGCCCACGCCAAAAGTGGAGAAGACATTTTCGGCGGTGGGGTATTAGAAATACTCCAAGACGGTTTCGGCTTCTTACGCAGCTCAGACGGATCTTATTTGGCTGGTCCAGACGATATTTACGTCTCACCGAGTCAAATTCGCCGCTTCAATATGCGAACGGGTGACACCATTTTTGGTAAGATTCGTCCACCAAAAGAAGGTGAACGATATTTCGCTCTACTGAAAGTCAATGAAGTTAACTTCGATAAACCAGAAAACTCTCGCAATAAAATCCTATTTGAAAACTTAACCCCACTCCACGCCGAAGAACGTATGCGTATGGAGCGTGGAAATGGCTCAACTGAAGATATCACTGCGCGTATTCTGGATTTATGCTCACCGATTGGTAAAGGTCAACGTGGTTTGATCGTTGCACCACCAAAAGCCGGTAAAACGCTATTACTTCAAGGTATTGCTCAAAGCATCAGCTACAACAACCCAGAAGTGGTGTTGATGGTATTGCTGATCGACGAACGCCCAGAAGAAGTAACAGAGATGCAGCGCCTCGTTAAGGGCGAAGTTATCGCATCAACCTTCGATGAACCAGCCAGCCGTCACGTTCAAGTGGCTGAAATGGTGATTGAAAAAGCAAAACGCTTGGTTGAGCACAAGAAAGACGTCGTTATCTTACTCGACTCAATCACCCGTTTAGCCCGTGCTTATAACACTGTTATCCCATCATCTGGCAAAGTGTTAACTGGTGGTGTGGATGCTAACGCCCTACACCGTCCAAAACGCTTCTTCGGTGCGGCACGTAACATCGAACACGGCGGCAGCTTGACCATTATCGCCACAGCCTTGGTAGATACGGGTTCGAAGATGGACGAAGTGATCTACGAAGAATTTAAAGGTACAGGTAACCAAGAGCTACATTTGTCACGTAAAGCGGCAGAAAAGCGCGTGTTCCCAGCCATTGACTTCAACCGCAGCGGTACGCGTCGTGAAGAAAAACTCACGACTCAAGAAGAACTGCAAAAAATGTGGATCCTGCGTAAAATCCTCAATCCTATGGATGAGGTTAGCGCAATGGAATTCTTAATCGATAAATTGGCGATGACCAAGACTAACGAAGAGTTCTTTACCGCCATGAAACGCACTAAGTCTTAAATCTCAGTGAGTCTCTAAGCTAAAAGCCGCATTATGCGGCTTTTTTGTTATCTAAGATTTTTTCACTGCTAATATTTTACTCAAGTTTTTACTTAGAGCCTGTGTTCGCTGCCGGAGCATTTCCCGCAGTAAGAGCACGACGGGCGTGACATGTTCACGTCCTGGGCACACTAAGTACAAATCGACGGGCTCCCCCTGATACTCAGGCAACAAACGTACTAATCGCCCTGAGATTAAGTCATCGGCCAGATCTAGACTCGACTTAAATACCAACCCTTTGCCAGCAACAGCCCAACGGCGGGCAATCTCGGCATCATTAGCACTACGATTGCCCGTGACACGCACTTTGAATTCTTGACCATCACGCCTAAATAGCCATTGATCGTGGGTGCGATCATCTAACTTATAAAACAAGCAATTATGCTCAACTAATTGTTCTAATGAATCAAGCACACCAAACTTGGCGAGATATTCAGGTGAGGCGCACAAAACACGATCAACACTACAGATAGGAAAAGCCACTTGGTTAGAATCCTGCGGTTTTCCATAGCGCACGGCGACATCAATTTTATCGTGGTAAAAACTGCTGATATTGTCGCCAAGGTGCAAGCGCACTAACAGTTGAGGGAAATCGAGCAAAAACTCGTCGAGCCAAGGCACAAACAGATTACGGCCAAAGTCTGAAGAAACCGAAAGGCTTAAGGTGCCGGATATTTTACCTTTATCACTGGCGATAGCCTGTTCGCCAAGTGCTAAATCGCTTAGCGCACGTCGGCAATGAATAAGATAACGTTCACCTTGCACAGTCAAACGTAAGCTGCGTGTAGTGCGGATAAATAAACTAGTATCAAGCTGTTTCTCAAGCCGTTTTATTGCAGCACTGGCAGAAGCTGCCGAGATATCCATCTCGGCTGCTGCGGCAGATATATTGCCGCAATCAGCGACTCGCACGAACAAAGCTAAATCATTAATTAGCATGATTATCAAAAATCCTTTGAAAAAATTACAAACTTTATCCTGTTTATCTCTTGGCTAATCTTCCACACAATGGCTACAGGATACAAGTACACGCAAACAAGTAGACTCCAGCAAGTACACCCAGAGGAATAAACATGAAAGCCATTGGTTACCAGACAGCGGGGGCAATAACAGCGCCCAATGCATTAGAAAACATCACGCTAGCCGAGCCAACTGCGACAGGTTTTGACCTTTTAGTGGAAATCAAAGCCATTTCTGTCAATCCGGTTGATACAAAAATCCGTGCATCTAGCTCAGCGCCTACTGGTGAATACAAAATTATCGGCTGGGATGCGGTCGGTGTCGTCAAAGCAGTTGGTGAGAAAGTCAGTCTTTTCAACGTTGGCGATGAAGTGTGGTATGCGGGCGATATCAGTCGCAGCGGAAGTTATGCAGAATATCAATTGGTTGATGAGCGAATTGTCGGCCATAAACCTAAAAGTTTAACCTATACCCAAGCCGCGGCATTACCTTTAACGGGGATTACGGCATGGGAGATTTTATTCGACCGTTTAGCTTTACCCCAAGATGGTTCGGCAACTGACGCCCGTATTTTAATTATCGGAGCGGCCGGCGGTGTGGGTTCAATCATCACTCAGCTTGCAGTAAAACTCACAGGTGCAGAAGTGATAGGCACTGCATCTCGTCCAGAATCCGCCGCTTGGGTGCATAAGCTTGGTGCCGATGCTGTTATCGACCACACCAAGCCACTTTCAAAGGAACTTGCCAATATTGGCATTACTGATGTGACCCATGTGATTAGCTTAACCCAAACCGATCAGCATTTTGATGAAATAGTACAAGTGCTTAAGCCACAAGGAAAACTAGCATTAATCGATGATCCTAAGGGGCCATTAGATGTGATGAAACTTAAGCGTAAAAGCTTATCCTTACACTGGGAACTGATGTTTACCCGCAGCCTATATCAGACCGAGGATATGATTGCGCAACATCACTTACTCAACCGCTTAAGCGCCCTTATCGATACAGGCGAGTTACAGAGTACGTTCGGTGAGCACTACGGCACCATTAATGCCCAAAACTTAATCAAAGCTCACGCTCAGATAGAGTCTGGCAAAGCGATCGGTAAAATTGTTTTAGAAGGTTTTAACCAATGAAAATAACAGTATTTGCTCAAATCATAGCGAATCAAGGCCAAAGCGATACGCTATTTAAGATACTCAAGCAACTCGTGACAGACACTCATACCGAGGCTGGCTGCATCGAATACAAACTGCATCACTCATTAGATGATGAAAATATCTTCTGGATGTACGAAATGTGGCAATCCCAAGCCGCACTGGATGAACATATGGCGAGTAGGCACTTTCAAGCATTCGTCGCTCAAACCGCAGACATCATCAATCGAGCTGACATTCACAAAAGCTACGCCTGCTAATCAACAAAAAAGCGCCAAACACGTTGGCGCTTTTCATCATTTATCACTCATCAAATCAAAGTCATGGCCATCTTACGGCGTAAATACGCAATTTGCTGCATGTGTGGCAAATCCTTAGGGCAGTTATCTTGGCAGCCGAGTAAAGTCATGCAGCCAAACACACCATCCTGATTGCCAATCACATGGTAAAAATCCTCGGCAGTACGAGCGTCACGGCTGTCCATCTCAAAACGAGCTATTTTCATCATACCCACAGCGCCGACAAAAGTTTCACGCATTTGTTTAGTCGCGCAGGCAGAAACACACACGCCACATTCAACGCAGCGCTCTAGCTCATACAAGCGCGCAGCTTCATCTGGATCCATAGGATTTTCAAGCCGATGCACGCTTATATCATTGGCCTTAGGGTGTAACCACAGCTTTAAGCGTTCGGCCAGTTCCCGCATAAACTTACCAGTGTTAACCGAGAGATCACCAATCAACTCAAAACCTGGCAGCGGCATTAAGGTGATTTCGCCCTTAGGGTATTTGGCCGTTAAGGTGCGGCAAGCTAGCGTCGGGAAACCGTTGATCACCATAGCGCAGCTAC
This sequence comes from Shewanella sp. JNE2, assembly GCF_023159115.1. NCBI lineage: Bacteria > Pseudomonadati > Pseudomonadota > Gammaproteobacteria > Alteromonadales > Shewanellaceae > Shewanella > Shewanella sp. JNE2. The sequence continues at coordinate 4,097,518 of NZ_CP096169.1, forward strand.
CACAAATACCTGCACGACAAACAAAATCGAATTGTAGCGAAGTATCTTGCTCTTCCCTAAGTTTATTAAGAGCGATAAATACCGTCATCCCCGGTGTTTCGGTGATCTGATAACGTACCATTTTCGGCTTATCGTTTGGCTCCTGCGGATCATAACGAAAGATATTAAAGGTTAACTGGCGACCTTGGCTCATTATGATTTTTCTCCTAACGCATTGGCTGATGGTTTTTTTAACGTGTCACTTAAACGTTCATTATTAGGTTGCAAACTCTCGGGTAACTCAAATGGCATAAGGGCTCGCTGCCTTTGATAGCGATCGGCATCATCACCCAGCCCTGCTAAAATCTCAGCGATTTGCTGCTCACGTTTTTGGGTATCGGGATGCACTATGGCGTTGTCGATCCCATAACCGCGATAGCCAGGCGGTAATTCCATCTTCATCACATCGAGGGCTTCATAATTAAGCATGGGTTCAAGTGCATTGGGATCAGGCCAGCTTGCCAACGTGCGATTCAGCCAATCTCGGTCATTTCGCTGCGGATAATCCTCGCGAGCGTGGGCGCCGCGGCTCTCGGTACGCGCTGCTGCGCCGCAGGCTACGGTTAACGCAACTTTCAACATCCGCTTGACCCGTAATGCTTCAACTAACTCAGGATTAGCGTGACGTTTTTTACACTTAAGCCCGAGTTTACGTGAACGCTCGAGCAAGACTTTAAGCTCGGCAACCGCTTTTTCAAGCTCGGGGCCATTACGGAATATCCCCACGTAATCCATCATAATACGCTGCATTTCATGCTTAAGCTCGAAGGGGCTCTCTGTGCCGTCCCCTTCGATTAACGTATCGATTTCATCTTGCACTTGCTTCATAAACTTTTCAGCAAGTTGGGTATTGATTTCTAAACTGTTATTTTCACAAAAATCAGCAACATATTTACCGATAATCATGCCCCCGACCACAGTTTCGGCTAGCGAATTACCGCCTAAACGGTTAAAGCCGTGCATATCCCAACAAGCCGCCTCACCCACGCTAAATAACCCTTTAAGCTGTGGACTTTCACCTGTGGCATTAGTCCGAATACCGCCCATAGAATAATGCTGAGTTGGGCGTACAGGAATCCAATCTTTAGCGGGATCAATACCCAGAAAGTTCTCACAAATTTCCTGTACTTCCCGAAGGTTTGTTTCAATATGTTTACGACCTAAGAGGGTAATATCGAGCCATAAATGTGGTCCATAAGGACTGTCAACCCCTTTGCCTTTACGCATATGCTCTGTCATACGGCGTGATACTACGTCCCGCGATGCCAACTCTTTTTTATCGGGTTCATAGTCTGGCATAAAGCGATAACCATCTTTATCGCGCAATAAGCCACCATCACCACGGCATCCCTCTGTCGTGAGAATCCCCACAGGTACAATAGCTGTCGGATGGAACTGCACTGCCTCCATATTACCTAAGGTCGCAACACCAGTTTCTAAAGCGAGCGCGTGCCCTACACCTTCACAGATAATGGCGTTTGTTGATACTTCATAGATACGGCCATAACCACCAGTAGCAATGGTGGTGGATTTGGCCACATAAGCACGCAGTTCACCCGTAATCAAACAACGAGCCACTACGCCGTGACAGCGTTTGCCATCGTGAATAAGCGCCAAGGCTTCAACACGTTCATGGACGGGAATGTCCATAGAAATCGCTTTGTTATCCATCGCATACAATAATGAGTGACCAGTCCCATCTGCGGTGTAACAGGTTCGCCACTTTTTAGTCCCGCCAAAATCACGGGCGTTGATAAGACCATGAGCTTCCTCGGCCTCATGGAGAGTGACCTTTTGCGCATTGACTATCACTTCCCTTGGTCCTGCACTCACCCTTGACCAAGGCACGCCCCAATTTGCTAATTCACGCACGGCCTTAGGTGCACAATGAGCAAACATACGCGCCACTTCTTGATCGCAGCCCCAATCGGAACCTTTTACAGTGTCTTGAAAGTGGACATCTTCATCATCACCCATCCCCTTAACGGCATTCCCTAAACTCGCCTGCATTCCCCCTTGTGCCGCCGCCGAGTGTGAACGTTTCGCAGGAATAAGCGATAGAACTAAGGTATCCAGCCCACGCTCTTTCGATGCAATGGCGACCCTTAAACCGGCAAGCCCGGCTCCTACCACTAATGAATCGGTATAAATCAGTTTCACGCCTGCTCCTTAACGGGATTTGCTATTATTGTCGGGTTTTCTCTCATAACACATCAACTACAACTATGTTTTTATTAGAATTTATTTAACTTGCATGAGGTAAAAATGCCAGCAGCGATGCAATACCCACTGATACAAATACCACGCTGATAATTGTCTTAAGTTTTCGTAATCGGGCACGACTGTTGAGATCCCTCGCTGCGCCCCATTTCAAAGCCACACGATAAATACCAATGGCAGCATGTAACTCCACCGTCAACAGTAATGGCAAGTACAACATCCACACACCTTGGTTCCATATGCGATTAGCACTGCCTTGGGGGCCAATAGTTTCGGGGGCAGATCCAATCAGCCACAGATGTACAGGAAGCAGCAATAAAATCACCACACCGGTAATCGCCTGCCAACGCCACAAGTGAGTATCGCTGTGCTTGATCACCTGCATTTGTTGGCGTAGTGCCCTTTGTTGCTGCAAACTCATTGGCAATTTTTGTAGCGCCACAAGCACATGAATAAAAGCCAAAACAGCAATGCCAATGGCGATACATGTCACAACCCAAGGATAGCCATGACCATCAGAAGATAAAAAACTCAACTCCATCATGCGCGCAACCCAACTCATCGCATCCGCACCGAACAAAATCGATGACACTAGCACTAAATGGGTCCACAAAAAGACAGCAAGAATGACGCCCGATAAACTCTGGCTTAAATCCAGCCACGCACTCCATTTTTTGATTTTTAAATTAATCGACATTTCACGCCCTCGCCCAGTGAGCTAACCCCAGTAAATCCAACGCTAAAAGTTAATATCGCTCACAAATCCATCACAGAACCTGAGACAGATCAATCAACAGAGAAATAATTAACCAAATGCTTAAATATTAGCTGTGAAATAATATTCTGCTTTACGGACATAGTGGCGATAAGCCCAATCCCTACTGGGGGACAAATGGCTGCACGGGAAGACTTAATTCACTTCCAATAAAAAGGTAAGAAATTAAGCTCGCTGTACCTAGGCATATTAAATAGATAATCAAGACCTTAACCACTTTACGCAGACTAGAACGCTTGGTCGTTAATCCCCACTTAACCGACACGCGATACAAACCAATCATGGCGTGTATCACAACGGCAGGGAGTAAAAGTGCATACAGTAGCCAAGCATTATTGTGATACACACGCTCAGCCGATAAATGTGGGCCAATTTCGGGATTAGTTATCATGGTAAAAAGGTGTACTGGCACAAGGAAAAATAAAATAAAACCCGTGATGAGTTGCCAAAACCAAGCATGGGTATCTTTGTGTTTAATTCCCCCTAAGTGTGAACGAAGCGCGCGCCACTGACCTAGCTGGGCAGGGAATCGTCTAAGCGCGACCGCAGCATGGACAATCACCACGAGTAACATAAATACAGAAAATATTTTAGTCACTATAGGAAAACCATGGCCAGAACTACTGAACATACCCCCCTCAAGGAACTGTACTACGTGGTAAAACGCCTCTTTACCGAGCAGAATGCTCGACTCAAAATGCATATGCAGCAATAGAAAACACCCAAGCATAAGACCTGTGGCACTCTGTAATTTATCTGCCCTAGCCGACCATGGGTGTCCTAGTGCGGGTGTATTCACGCGATTGTGGACTCGAGTTACGCTTGTCATCTTGCTTATACCTATGTGTTTATTGTTGGCACCTCTGGGCAAGCTACACCATAGCAGCAACAAAAATCGCCGTTCAGCGTCACAGATTTAAAGCGTGAGCTACCTCACTCGACAGAATGCAACTCTTAGAAGAAGATCACAAAACACACATTCAAACCAAACAAAGGTAAAACCAATTAACCAATAAATTTCATATGGTTATAGTAAAAAATAAAACTGACAATTCGCTTTTTAACACTAATACTGACTCACTCGCTAACACCTTGTCTGGACAGATAAAAGCGCAATAACGCAATCACCAGCAACAAAACGCTACGCGATGGTAGCCCTCCCTACGGCTTAGCTAAAGCACGTTAAATTCCAGCTCAATCCTGCATTTTTAAGCAGTTTGGGTATACAATAGCGCCATATTTCACCCCTTACCTTTTGAACGCTTAGTCACAGGATACCTCCCATGCCTTGGATCCAACTCCGCATAAACACCAATAGCGATGATGCTGAAACCATTAGCGACTTACTCATGGAAGAAGGTTCAGTCTCAATCACCTTCGAAGACGGAAAAGACACACCGATTTTTGAACCTAAACTGGGCGAAACCCCATTGTGGCGTGATACTGTGGTCGTCGCGTTGTTCGAAGCGGACACCGACCTCACCCCAACAATAGAAATGCTAAAAAACCTGCCATTTTTAGGCGACAACTTCAGCCATAAAATTGAGCAGATTGAAGACAAAGATTGGGTGCGCGAGTGGATGGATAACTTCCATCCTATCCAATTTGGCTCTCGTTTATGGATTTGCCCAAGCTGGCGCGAAATCCCAGATCCAACCGCGGTCAATGTTATCCTCGATCCAGGTCTAGCCTTCGGCACCGGCACTCACCCAACCACTGCACTGTGTTTAGAATGGTTAGACAGTCTAGATTTAAGCAATGAAGAAGTGATCGACTTTGGTTGTGGCTCCGGTATCTTAGCCGTGGCCGCACTAAAACTTGGCGCGAAAAAAGTCACAGGTATCGATATCGACTATCAAGCCATTGACGCCTCACGTGCTAATGCCGAGCGCAATAATGTCGCCGACAAGCTGGCGTTGTATTTGCCAGAAGATCAACCCGCCGATCTTAAGGCTGATGTATTAGTGGCTAACATCCTCGCAGGCCCACTGCGTGAACTTGCTCCACTTATCGCTGAACGGGTAAAAAGTGGTGGTAAATTAGCGCTTTCTGGCCTCCTCAAAGAACAAGCGCAAGAAATCTCAGACTTTTACAGTCAATGGTTCGATATGGACGAAGCAGCTCACAAAGAAGACTGGAGTCGCTTGACAGGTAAGCGTAAATAGCAGTAATGCCATGGCCTAACATGCGCCACGGCTGGCTTCGGCTAATTTTGCTAATTACTTCTCAACGCTTAAAAGTCAAGAAAAAAAATTGCGCCTAGGTCATTTATTGACCTTTTCACGGCCAACAAAAAGGGCTACTATAGCGCCCCTTTGAAGAGCTAAGGTGAATCATAAATGCAGATTGGACCCTATCAACTGAAGAATCAGCTGATCGTGGCACCAATGGCAGGTGTCACCGATCAAGTCTTCCGTAATCTCTGTCTTCGTTATGGCGCAGCCCTTGCGGTGTCAGAGATGCTTTCATCTAATCCTGATGTTTGGGAAACAGATAAAAGCCGCCAACGCATGATGCATTCTGGCGAGGAAGGTATACGCTCAGTGCAAATTGCAGGGGCCGATCCTGATTTAATGGCACAGGCTGCTCAGTTCAACGTTGAACAAGGCGCCCACATCATTGATATCAATATGGGATGTCCTGCAAAAAAAGTGAATAAAAAGCTGGCTGGCTCAGCACTGATGCAAAACCCACCCTTAGTAAAAGCCATTTTACAAGCCGTGGTCGCCGCAGTGAATGTGCCCGTCACGTTAAAGATTCGCACAGGTTGGGCTCCAGAACACAGGAACGGTGTTCAAATCGCCCAGATTGCTGAGGATTGTGGTATTGCCTCACTCGCCGTTCACGGCCGTACGAGACAATGCATGTACAAAGGCGATGCCGAGTACGACACTATTAAAGCAATCAAACAGAATGTCTCGATTCCTGTTGTCGCCAATGGGGATATCGACAGTCCGGAAAAGGCCCGCTTCGTGCTGGACTACACTGGTGTCGATGCTCTGATGATAGGACGGGGTGCTCAAGGACGACCTTGGATTTTCAGAGAAATCCAGCACTACTTGGAAACGGGTAATAAGCTAGCGCCCATTGAGGTTGCCCAGCAACGAGAAGTTATGCTGGAACACCTCACCAAACTGTATGATTTATATGGCGAATATAAGGGCATCCGCTTCGCTAGAAAACATATGGGATGGTACCTAGACCAAGAAGCTCAGCGCCAATTTAGGGCTGACTTTAATCGGCTGGAAACCGCTGCAGAACAGTATTCCCTCGTGGAATGTTATTTTGATGAATTAGCACAGAATTAATAAAGAGCAGAATAGAATGTTTGATCAGACAACTAATACAGAAGTTCACCAGCTTACCGTTGGCAAAATCGAAACCGCAAACGGCACTATCAAGCCCCAGTTATTACGTGACGCAGTGAAACGTGCCGTAACTAACTTCTTCGCACAGTTGGACGGTCAGGAAGCACAGGAAGTTTATGAAATGGTGCTAAGCGAAGTAGAAGCGCCTCTGCTTGACATCATCATGCAACACACTCGTGGCAACCAAACCCGCGCAGCAAACATGCTAGGTATCAACCGTGGTACTCTGCGTAAAAAATTGAAAAAATACGGCATGAACTAATCCGTAAGGATTAAACTGTTGTATTAAAAAGAAAAAGCCTGAAGAAATTCAGGCTTTTTTGCTATTTAATACACACATAGTTACACACAGTCAAAATCATGCTTGGTTTGTCATTCATCTCACGTTAACTGGTGCTCCTCCCCAATACCAGGCACTTGACTCCATCTAGACACCAAAATCAATAAACAACTCCATATACGCCCGTAGCACAACTTTGGCAGGTATCATCATCGAACATATGCCCTGCATTCATAGACTCATTACAGTGCTTACACTTTCCACGGGCAATCTTACTATCGTGGATAGCTTTTGCTGCAGACTTAACCTGTCGCGGTGTAGAACTAAGAGCCATTTCCCGTTGAATAACCCATTCAAAGCTCGGTTCATGCGGATGCGGCCAAGTGATTAAACCAATGGAGATGGCTATGTAATCGTCAAATATATCGATACTTATATCTTTATTATATAAGGAGCTTGTGACTTTATCAGATAGAACATCAAAGTGCTGTTCCACAAACCTGCCGCAAGCGCTGTAGGCACATGTGGCCGATCCATCTTGAGACTTAAAATTGGCATCAATTAATTTATTGCACTTAGTGCAGATAAAGAACGCTGGTGACTGGTCTATTGCCCGCGTTACCGCTTTTAGACTGTGCGTTAACCTTTTGGGGTTCACGCCAATTTTTTTATAGATTAGCTTATCAAAATAACCATTATTACACCGGACATGTGCAGTGACGGTGAAATCCGCATCAAGATGAACGGTATAAAGTGGTCTATTAGGTAACTTAATCGACTCCTTTAGAGAAAGGTCATCGCAATCGAGTATAGGAGACTCTCTCACTTTGCTGTTCTTCGTTTCAGAGCCGTAAATGGGATACGAATTCCACTCAAAAGATTTGAAAGGGATGCCTATATCATCAAGCAGTGCCATTGTTTCTATTGGTATTATTAAATCCATTAAAACCAGATAACGGTCAATTAAATCTGGACGCCCAGTAAAGCAGATGGCGTTTTGCTCTAGCAGTGATTCAATAGTTGGAATGCAATCGAGATCCATGTCGTCTTCCATGTGACAAAATAAAGCTGTTGATTAAACGCATTCTAACCAAAGCACCGAAACAGTGTTAGCGAGAGTTTTCAACTCGTACTAATAATGAGTGGGTTAACAACTTCTAAACTTAACTGGTGATTAAACTGTTTGTAAAAGATATGATTACATTGAAAATAATCGCGCTACGAGGGAATGATGGGATTAGACACACAAGGCCAGAGTACTGAAAAGGACTCTGCTAACTTTAGTTTTCTCAAACCATACGACCCTATTTTTATCGATTTGGCCAGCAGTGCTGAACGTGCGTTTATCAGCGATCCCAACACCACCTTAATTAAGCTGCGCCAGTTAGGTGAAGCGATGGCGCAAGATATTGCGGCTCGATGCGGCATAGAGTTTGATGACAAAACGACTCAGGCAGATTTACTCTTCAAAATTAATCGTGAGTTAACCTTAGAGCCTGTGGTCCGCCAGTTATTTCATGCCTTAAGGATTGAAGGCAATAAAGCAACTCACCAATTTCGAACCCAACATAAAGAAGCATTAGAAGGCTTAAAGCTTGCTCGTAGCCTAGCGATTTGGTTCCATCATACATTTGGCGATCAAAAGACCGCATTTAAAGCTGGCCCGTTTGTCCCACCTGAAGATCCCAGTCAGCAACTGCAAGAGTTACAAACTCAAATTGAATTATTGCGTAGCGAACTTAACGATAACCACCAGCAATTAGTCGATAATCAGCAATTAACAACATTACTGGCCCGTGAGAAAGAAGAGTACGCGGTATTAGCTGAGCAAATGGATGCAGAGGCGCGAGCGTTGTCAAAGTTGGCCGCGCAGCATGAGCAAGCTCTCGTAGAGCAAAAGCATCAATTCGAATTACGCATTAAAGCGCTACAAGCTGAATTAGTACAGCTTGCTCAAGTCGATAACCAAGCGGCGACAAAAAACAAGAAACAACTTAGTCAGCAAGCGAGCAAAGCGGGTAATCACATTGAGTTAAGCGAAGAGTTAACTCGGGTACTGATTGATCAGCAATTAAATGAGGCCAAGTGGATAGCTGATACCCAAAGGCTAGATTACCGCAAAGGTGCTCGACCTGAAAAAGGTAAAAACCTCGCGATTACAGAATGGCCCACATGGTATAAAGGTAAGCAAGGCCGCGCTGATTATGTCCTATTTTGCGGCTTAGTCCCCGTTGCAGTGGTGGAAGCAAAAAAAGAAAACACCAACGTTGCTGGTAAAATTTCCCAAGCCGAGCGTTACTCCAAAGGCTATAAACTGATAGCGCCTCAACAAGGTGCATGGGAAATTGAAGGGCGCACCGTTGCATGGGCCGATGACGCAGACGGCCATTACCATATACCCTTTGTCTACTCCTGTAATGGCCGCGAGTTTAGTAAGCAACTGGCGGAGTTATCAGGCACTTGGTTTCGCGATACCCGTAAACCCAGTAACACCAAGCGGGCGCTGCAACAGTTTCACTCGCCTGATGGCCTGCTTGATAAGCTAAAGCGCAGCCGCGAAGCAGCCGAGCAAAAACTTCAACAGGAAGGCTTTGATTACCTCGGTCTGCGCGATTATCAGCAAAAAGCTATCGCAGCTGTTGAGTCGGCTTTAGCGCAAGATAACACTCAGTGTCTGCTGGCAATGGCCACAGGTACAGGCAAAACCCGCACTATTATTGGTTTGATGTATCGATTTTTAAAGGCTGAGCGTTTTAGGCGTATCTTGTTCCTTGTTGATAGAACCGCCTTGGGTGAGCAAGCGTGCGACTCCTTTGATGAAGCCAAGCTTGAACAAAACAAAGTGCTGTCGTCTATCTACAATATTGCCGAGCTTGGCGACATGAAAAGTGCAGCCGAAACTCGCATTCAAGTCGCGACAGTACAGGCCATGGTTAAACGGATTTTTATGTCGGATAACCCGCCCCCGCTGGACGAGTTTGACTGCATTATTGTCGATGAAGCGCACAGAGGTTATGCCTTAGATCAGCAAATGACCGAAGGTGAACTTGCCACTCGCGATGCCAGCCAATATCTGTCCAGTTACCGTCGGGTGCTCGATTACTTTGATGCGGTGCGTATTGGCTTAACCGCAACGCCTGCCAAGCATACAAGTGAGATTTTTGGTAAACCCGTTTACACCTACAGTTACCGTGAGGCCGTTGCCGATGACTGGCTTATCGACCATGAGCCACCGATCCGCTATGAAACGCTGTTAAACAAACACGGCATTAAGTTTGAAAAAGGCGAAACCGTCACCTCCATCAACACCCAAACCGGTGAAATTGAAACGGCCGATTTAGAAGACGAATTAAAGTTCGATGTTGAATCCTTTAATAAAAGAGTGATTACTGAGTCGTTTAATGAAGTCATCTGCCAAGAATTAATCAAAGAGTTAGACCCTTTTGGCGATGAGAAAACCATGATTTTTTGTGCAACCGATGTGCATGCAGACATGGTAAAACGCTTATTAGATAAAGCCTTTCTTGAGATGTATGGCGATGACTACAATCAAGCGGCTGTGGCTAAAATCACCGGTCAAAGTGATAAAGTCAGCCAGTTGATACGCCAATATAAAAACGAGCGTTACCCTAATATCGCCATTACTGTTGACCTATTATCAACCGGTATCGATGTGCCTAAGATTTGTCATTTAGTGTTTTTACGTCGGGTCAAATCACGCATTCTGTACGAACAAATGATGGGCCGTGCCACTCGCCGCTGTGACGACATAGGTAAAACGGCTTTTAAGATTTATGATCCGGTTGATATTTACAGCGCGCTTGAAGCCGTTAACACTATGAAGCCGATAGTGAAAGATCCCAACATTACCCTTGAGCAGCTGGTAGACGAGTTAACTGACGATACCTTTTTAGAGCGCGCCCTTAATACCCCTGGTGAACAAGTCGGTTCAGGTTCAGGGACAGATAGTCACACCAATAGCCATGCCCACGACGTGCTTAATCAACTTGGGCAGAAAGTGATGCGGGTGATGCGAAAAGCGACTAAAAAAGCCGAAAATAAGCCAGAGCTTAAAGCCAAGCTTGAGCAACTTGAAGAGTTATGGGGCGTAGCACCAGCGAAACTCCACCAGCATCTACATCAAATTGGCCCCAGAGAGGCGGCACAATTTTTTAAGCAGCACCAAAGTTTGATTAATCAGTTAGCCGAAGTCCGTTATCTGGTGGGTAGCGACAATATGCCGATCATCTATGAAGGGCGTGATGAGTTCATAGAGCGTCAGCAAAATTATGGTATACACGAAAAACCCGCTGATTATCTTGAAAGCTTCAGTCACTTCATTAAGCAAAACATTAACCAATCAGCAGCCTTGTCCGTTGTGGTAAATCGACCTAAAGATCTCACCCGAGCTCAGCTAAAAGAGGTCAAATTACTGCTTGATGAGGCAGGCTATAGCGAAGCCCACTTGCAAAGTGCGTGGCGTAAAAACACCAACCAAGATATCGCCGCCAGTATTATCGGCTATATTCGCCAAGCCGCATTGGATGAGGCCTTAGTCCCCTTTGCCCAGCGGGTGAACAACGCCATGCAACGCATTTACAGCGAACATGATTGGAACCCAAACCAACGTAAGTGGCTAGACCGTCTAGCAAAACAATTGGTGCATGAGGCTGTGATTGATAAAGCCTTTGTGAATAATCGTTTTGCCAGTGACGGTGGTGCCAAACGCTTTAACAGTGTACTCAATGACCAACTCGATACCATTTTAGACGAGCTCAATGCCTACCTGTGGCAAGTAGGTTAGTGGGCAAGTAGGCTATGGAGCAGTGTTAAGACAGTTGTCGTCTGCATGTGTATGGATATTGGTACTTTCTCTACATGTCACTGAACACAAAACGGCAACCCTAACGCTCCTTCGATGTTGATACTATCGACATGAGTCCCCAAAACAACCAAAACATGTCGATTAAACTAAGTTTTGTAAACATGTTTTCTTTACATGTCGATTGAATCGACATAAGCTCACCGCAATTTCTATTTATGTCGATAAAAGAAGGTTTTTTAAACATGGAATGGCAAGCTGAACAAGCATACAACCATTTACCGCCACTACCGCTAGACAGCGCACTCGCGGAGTTGGCCGAAACCTTACCCATACTCAAAGCCTGTATTCCTGCCCGCGCCGCCCTTGCAGAGCTAAAGCAAGCAGGTGAACTACTGCCCAATCAAGGCTTATTGATTAATTTATTGCCCCTGCTAGAAGCCCAAGGCAGTAGCGAGATTGAAAATATCGTTACCACCACCGACAAGCTGTTTCAGTATGCCCAAGAAGATAGCCAAGCGGACCCGATGACCAAAGAAGCGCTACGTTATCGCACTGCGCTTTATCAAGGCTTTACTCAGCTAAGCAACCGCCCACTGTGTGTCACTACCGCATTAGAAATCTGCAGCACTATTAAGTCCGTGCAGATGGACGTGCGTAAAGTGCCTGGTACTAGCTTAACGAATCAGGCCACAGGTGAGGTTATTTATACGCCACCAGCAGGCGAGAGTGTCATTCGTGACTTACTCAGTAACTGGGAAGCCTTTTTGCATAATCAAGATGATGTTGATCCACTGATCAAAATGGCTATGGCCCACTACCAGTTTGAAGCTATCCATCCTTTTATCGATGGTAATGGCCGTACAGGCCGTGTGCTCAATATTCTCTACCTTATCGACCAACAACTGCTTAGCGCACCTATCTTATATCTGAGCCGCTATATCGTCGCGAATAAGCAAGACTATTACCGTTTATTGCTTAACGTGACGACTCAGCAAGAGTGGCAGCCGTGGATCATCTTTATCCTTAACGCTGTCGAGCAAACGGCTAAATGGACCACCCATAAAATTGCCGCAGCGCGCGAACTCATCGCCCATACCACAGAATATGTACGTCAGCAGCTACCCAAAATTTACAGCCATGAGTTAGTACAAGTGATTTTTGAGCAACCTTATTGCCGTATTCAAAACCTTGTCGAAAGTGGCTTAGCCAAACGTCAAACCGCTTCCGTTTATTTAAAGCAGTTATGCGACATAGGCGTGCTTGAAGAGGTGCAATCGGGTAAAGAGAAGCTCTTCGTCCACCCTAAATTTGTCACTTTGATGACCAAAGACAGCAATCAATTCAGCCGTTATGAGCTTTGAACAAGGTAATTAAAACAGGGTCATTAAACGATAGGTCATGACAGCCAATAAGCCTGAACCTATCTATAAACCAAATACCTAAGCCTAATGCATCAATCATTAGCCAAATTACAAAATTGAGAATCAAATGAGCATAACAAGCAGCAACAGCGATATCGTCCAAAAACTGTGGAACCTGTGTGATGTACTGCGCGACGACGGCATTAACTATTCCGATTACGTTACCGAACTGGTGCTATTACTGTTTATCAAAATGGTGCACGAAAATACCGAGGCTGGGTTACTCAATAAACACACCTTGCCAACCGGCTGCCGTTGGACCGACTTAAACGATAAAGATGGCCTCAACCTACTCGATGATTACAAACGCATTTTGCTCACCCTATCGACGGGCAAAGACAGTGAAGGTAATACCCTACACGCCGATCCGCTGATTTTAGCCATTTATGCCGATGCGCAAACCCGCCTGCGTGAGCCACGCCATTTAAAGCAGCTGATAAAGTCACTGGATTCGATTGACTGGTTCAGCGCCCAAAAAGACGGTTTAGGTGATTTATACGAAGGCTTGTTAGAAAAAAACGCCAACGAGACTAAATCCGGCGCAGGCCAATACTTTACTCCACGTGCATTAATCGACTCTATGGTGAGGGTCATCAACCCACAAGCGGGCGAAGTGATTCAAGATCCTGCCGCCGGCACCGCAGGCTTTTTAATTGCCGCCGACAGCTACATTAAAGCGCAAACCGATGATCTGTATGATTTAACCGACAAACAAAAAGAGTTTCAAAAAAACCACGCCTTTGTCGGTGTCGAGCTTGTGCCCTCCACCCGCCGTTTAGCGTTAATGAACTGTCTACTCCATGGTATGGAAGGTGACGACGAAGGCGTAGTGCATTTAGGCAACTCCTTAGGCCAAGTCGGTATGAGTTTACCCAAGGCCGATATTATCTTGGCTAACCCGCCTTTTGGCACCAGCAAGGGCGGCGATGCATCCATCACCCGTGACGACCTAACCTATCCCACCAGCAACAAACAGCTGGCGTTTTTACAGCACATTTACCGCAACCTAAAGCCTGGTGGCCGTGCCGCCGTGGTATTGCCCGATAACGTGTTATTTGAGGCGGGCGTAGGTACTGACGTGCGCCGCGACTTAATGAACAAGTGCAACCTACACACTATTTTGCGTTTGCCGACAGGCATCTTCTACGCTGCAGGCGTGAAAACCAACGTCTTGTTTTTCACTAAAGGCAGTACCAAAGATAAGTTACAAGAAGAAAACTGCACCACTAATACTTGGGTGTATGACTTACGTACCAATATGCCTAATTTTGGTAAACGCACTCCCTTTGGTGAGCAACACTTAACCCCGTTTGAAGTTGTGTGTAATGTCCCACTTACTGAACGCAAAGAGGGAGAGTGGTCTTTCAATGCGGAAGAGGTCGAAGTTGAAAGTGCTGAGGTCAACCAAGATATAGACCCACGCTTGGCCAAAAGCCGTTGGCGCGTATTTAGTCGTGAATTTATTCGTGATACCAAATCAGATTCGCTAGATATTTCATGGCTCAAAGACGCCAACAGCGTCGATGCCGCCGACTTAGGCACACCAGAAGAATTGGCGGGCGAAGCTATGGCTGAGCTTAAAGGTGCGTTAGCGGATCTTGAGGCATTGGTGAAGTCGTTAGCTAGTGGGGTGAAAGGATGAGTGAAATGAATCGTGCTGCAGAACCGGTCCGTCATTCCCGCGAAGGAGGGAATCCATTGCCGCAAGGATGGATTTGTGCTCAGATTTCAGATGTAGCCCTGAAGGGAGAACAACGAAATCCCCATCCAGATAAAGCTTTTACGTACGTAGATATTGGCAGTATTGACCGTGAGCGAAAGATAATTTTTGAGCCACAACAGCTTATGGGTAAAGATGCACCAAGCCGAGCAAGAAAAGTCATTACGTGCGGTGACGTATTGGTTTCTTTAACTCGCCCAAATCTAAATGCAGTCGCTTTAGTAGCTAAAGAATATGATGGTCAAATCGCTTCTACAGGCTTTGAGGTCATTAAACCTACAATAGTTGATAGTCGCTTTGTGTTTGCTTTAGTTCGTTCAAAGCATTTTATTGATGCTATTAGTGGTTCCGTTCAGGGGGCACTATATCCTGCGGCTAAATCTTCAGATGTTCAAGGATATGAATTTTCACTCCCCCCACTAGCCGAACAAAAGGTCATTGCCGACAAGCTGGATGAACTGCTGGCGCTGGTGGAAAGCACCAAAGCTCGCCTCGATGCCATCCCCGCTATCTTAAAATCATTCCGCCAATCCGTCCTCGCCGCCGCAGTCAGTGGCAAATTGACAGAAGAGTGGCGTGGTGATAATGGGTGTGAAATCACTCAAAGTGATATCCAACAAGCATTTAATAGAGGCTGGGAAACTGAAAAGTTAAGGGAGTACGAATTAAAGGGAAAATCGCCCAAGAATGACTCATGGAAAAATAAACTACCACAACCTTATTTACCTACACCTGAAGAACAAAAGCTTTTTAACGATATTCCAAGTGAATGGGAGTTTGTTTCAGTAAATCAGCTTACAAGGTTCGTCAAAGATGGTCCTCATTTCAGCCCTAAATATTCAGAGTCAGGGGTTCCATTTATCAGTGGAAGAAACATTACCATTAATGGCGTTGATTTTACTTCTGCAAAGTATATTTCTGAAGATCTTCATATCGAACTAAGCAAAAGGTGTAAGCCTGAGTTAGGTGATATTCTTCTAACCAAAGGTGGAACGACTGGAACTGCATGCGTAAATAAGTACGATTTCGACTTTAATGTATGGGTACATGTGGCAGTACTAAGAGTAACTGACGAAAACATTGTTAACCCTGAATATTTATCACTAGCATTCAATTCACCTGATGTTTACTCACAATCACAATCTTATACACATGGCGTAGCAAATAGGGATTTGGGGCTAAAGCGAATGATTAAAATTTGCTTCCCTATTCCTCACATTAAAGAACAAACCGAAATCGTCCGCCGTGTCGAAGAGTTATTCGCTTTCGCCGATAAAGTCGAAGCCCAGGTCAATGCCGCGCAGCAACGGGTTAATAACCTTACTCAGTCGATACTCGCTAAAGCTTTTCGTGGCGAACTGACTGCCGACTGGCGCGCTGCGAACCCGGAACTGATATCCGGTGACAATAGTGCTAGCGCCCTGCTTAAACGCATTAAAGCCGAACGTGAAGCTCTTGCTAAAGCTACCCAAACAGCTAAGACAAAACCAATTAAGAATGCTAATTCAAGGAAGAATACTTAGTTATGAAAATCATTGCAGATAAATATCGAGCTTTAAAACCAGAAATTAGTTACTTAACAGATGAAGTGGTGATTTCACAAGCCTGGAAGAAAACCCATGCCTATATCCGAAGTTTCAATTGGTATGCGGACACTTTAGCGCTTGATGTATCTGCACTGGGTATTGAATCGGAAGCGAGTAAGTGGGGACAGCAACTTAAGTTAGGAAGACCACTAAATAAATTAGAATTAGTGCCAGCAGCTAAGAGTGAGAGTTGGGTTGTTGATAAAAACTTAGGGTGGGTCCCCAAGGCGTTAATTAAAGGAAAAGAAGAACAAGAAGAGAGAGAAAATATCCCGCCGATTAGGCCATTAGCACATCTAAGCATAAGAGATCAGACATGGGCAACTACAGCTATGATGTGTTTAGCTGATGCTGTTGAAACAGAACAAGGTGATTGTAGTCGAGGGATAAATAAAGGGGTTTATAGCTACGGCAACCGTTTAGTATGTGATTGGAATGATGATAACAAGGCTTGGTTCAGATGGGGGAATAGTGAGGTATACCGGAAGTTTTTTTCTGATTATCAGAGCTTCTTACAAAGGCCGATAAAAATTGGCCGACTACTGGTAGAACAAGAGCAAGATGCTGAACATGTGTATGTTGTAAATTTAGATTTATCAAAATTCTACGACAACATCGATCGTGAAGTTCTTATCAAACGACTAAAAAAAATCACAGGTAAGTTTGGACACAGTCAATGTAGTATGTTTTGGAATCGTTTGTCGAAAATAATTGATTGGCAGTGGCGAGAAAATGATCTTAAGTTTGCAAAAGAAAATAACATCCCTTTAGCTTCAGGAAAGGGCTTACCCCAAGGGTTGGTTTCTTCTGGCTTTTTTGCTAATGCATATATGACTTCATTTGATGAGAAAATGGGTAAAATGATAGGCAATGAACTGCCTATTCCAGGAGGCGTTATACTTCATGACTACTGTCGCTATGTAGATGATTTACGATTAGTCATAAGTACTGAAAATGAAAACATCAGTAGCATTAAGCGTGCAATTCAACGTCATATCAGTAAGCTGCTAAAGATTCACGCTGGTCAAGATATAAAACCCAATTCCAAAAAAACAAAAATTACAGCTATTTCAGATTTAGATAATAGCGGTAGTATGGCCAATCGCATTGATATCCTTCAGGGGGAACTTAGTGGACCTGCTGACCGAGATGTACTAGACAACACCTCTGGCACATTAGAAGGACTGTTATCAATAGAAAATGAAGATATACCTGATTTAACACCTTACCACCAAGATCTTCCTCTCGTACAGTTAGCTAAATTTGATCATGATATTCGTTCAGATACTTTAAAGCGGTTTGCTGCAAATCGATTAGAGAGCATCATTCGTTCAAAGCGTAGTATTACTCCGCTAGATGAAAATGTTGCATCGCTAAGTAGTAAACAGCTTGAAAATGAAAGTGAACTATTAGCTAAAAAGCTCATATTTGCTTGGATGAAAGATCCCTCACAAGGTATCGTTTTAAGAAAAGCAATTGAGATATACCCTAATGCAGAGCTATTTGAACCAGTCTTTGACTCCATCTATTCCCGTAGTAATTTTTGTACCGAAAGTAGCATAAATCAAGTATCAGCAATCATGATGGATTACTTACTTGCAGACTTATTCAGATGTTGTTGTGATTTTGATGGTTTTTTTCAAAACATTCGTTATCCATCATCTATCGATCCTACTTCGATATTAGAATTAGCGTCTTTTTATGCTCAAAAAGTATTAGGTTCTGAAAAAAAGAAACCATTTATAGAAAGACAGGCTCTTTTATTATTGGCTATTATGAACAAGCCTGCTCAATACAATCCTAACATCAGGTCCATTCAGACAATTCTTCATTTGATTTTAAATGGGACACCACCATCATTTTCCCATGATAAGTGGGTACTTTTTGAAATTGCAGGACAAATCAGTGGCCATAATGACACTTATGCTAACTTAATGCTTAGTGAAATCAGCAATCTTGATAATAACGTCAGTGTGCTTGAGATGTTTGCAAAGCGAGGTGGACCTTTTTGGTTTGCTCTATGGAATAGAATAAACAAAAATAAAAATTTGAAAGCATTGTACAAAACCTTAACGTGGGCTGCTCCTGTGAGTGCTTCAAAGATTCAAAATACCGCGCTTAAATTATCAAAAATAATAGCATCTGATTCAAATGGATTTGAGCATGAAGCTGCCCTCATAAAGTTAGGTTTAAGTTTATTAGATTTAATAGACATTCATCCAAGAGCTTTAACTCTTTCACCAACAGCAATCAAAGTTGAATTTCCTAACTGCAGAAACTGGAGCGATATTTGGCATCCGAATGTTAAAAATATTGAATGTAACATTGATTATTCATCAACAACACTCGATCCAAGGTTCGCACCGCCTGAATGGCTTCTATCTGTCGAAGATGATGCGAATCTAGCTGCAAGAAAAATATATTGGATTGGTACTATTTTAAGAGCTGCAGCAGTTGGTGGTTGTGACTTTACTAGTAATAGGCGGAAAAATAGTAACTCTACGACTTATAAAGGAGTGAGAACTTCTTGGTATAAACGCAGAATGGGAATGATGCATTCACCTGAGACTTTAATCGGAGAGTATGCAACTGTTACCGATTGGTTTTCAGAATTGCTAATGAGGTGTTTACAATGGCCAGGGTTTGAATCCAACTTTGTTAGGCATGAAGATATTCGCTGAATCATACCGGGTTTGTCGGAGGCTAATTTTCTTGAGAGAATTAGTCTATGAACAAGAGAACAACTTATTCCGCAGAAGTCCGCGAACGCGCAGTTCGTATGGTTTTAACCTCAGAGCATGATCACCCTTCCAGGTGGGCAGCGCTGGTGTCTATTTCATCAAAAATTGGCTGTACACCTGAGACATTAAGGGCTTGGGTTAATCGAATTGAGGTGGATTCAGGCAAAAGGCCTGGAGTTACCACCGATGCCGCAGCCAAGATCAAACAACTTGAGCGAGAGAACAAAGAGCTTAAGCAGGCCAACGAGATCCTGAAAAAAGCTGCTGCGTTTTTTGCCCAAGCGGAGCTCGACCGCAAACCGAAGAAATAGTCCAGTTCATTGATTCGCACCGAGCGTTGCATGGTGTCGAGCCGATTTGTCGTGTGCTGCAAATCGCGCCATCAACGTATTTCCGGTGCAAGTCACTTGCAGCCCAGCCACAGCTGCGCTGTCAGCGTTATCATCAGGATGAGGCGTTAAAGCCAGAGATTCTGCGCGTATGGCAGGACAATCGGCAATGCTATGGCATCAGGAAGGTCTGGAAGCAACTGAAGCGAGAAGACTTTACAGTAGCCCGCTGTACTGTTGCCAGACTGATGAGCACTCTTGGGATCCAGGGCGTGCGACGAGGACGTCGTTGTGTCACAACGATCCCTGATGAGAGTGCTGCTAAGCCGCTGGATCTGGTTAACCGGGAGTTTACGGCAAGTCGGCCAAACCAGCTTTGGGTGGCAGATATTACCTATGTGGCCACTTGGTCAGGCTTCGTTTACGTCGCCTTCGTCACCGACGTGTTCTCCCGTAAAGTTGTGGGCTGGAGGGTAATGAAGTCGATGCAGACGCAGTTAATTCTGGATGCACTGGAACAGGCTTTATGGGCCAGGGGCAAGCCTAAAGGCGTTATTCATCACAGCGACAGAGGAAGCCAGTATGTCTCGATACGATACTCAGAACGATTATCAGAAGCAGGCTTTACCGCGTCTGTCGGCAGCGTTGGTGACTCGTATGACAATGCATTAGCCGAGACGATAAATGGCCTGTACAAAGCCGAGGTCATTTATAAAGACGGCCCTTGGCGAGGGTTGGAGCAGGTCGAGCTTGCAACGCTGGATTGGGTTGACTGGTTTAACAACAGAAGATTACTGGGCTCGATTGGCGATATCCCGCCAGCTGAATATGAGGAAAACTATTATCGACAATTAAGGCAAGATACGGCAGCATGACTCAAACAAATCCGCCTCCGAATTTACCGGTTCGATTCACGCGACATTGTGGATTTAAACACATTTAGTTTGAGTCTCAATACGAGACTTTCAAAACTTAACAATTTGTACTGTAAAGCTTCTGACATGCCTGCATTACCTTCTGAAGTTAACAGACCACAGTTTAAAGGAAACTCGGGCTTTAGAATCGTAACGGTTCAACAATTACTGCCTCGTTCTTCAGACTTCGGAGAAGCCGATCCGCAGCTAAACCGATCGCAAGTTAGAGCGGCACATCGTGAGCATTTGTTATCAGTTTGCCAGGTCGCATATAAAACACTCTCTGCTAAGTTAAAGGCAGAGGGCACCCCAGGGCGACCAGCTGCTGACTTGATTATTTTTCCTGAGTTATCAGTTCATATTGATGATCAAGATATTATCAAACGACTTGCAGATAAAACTAGATCGATGATTTTTGCCGGGCTTGTTTTTACTAACCATGATGGCAAATTAGTCAACATTGCAAGGTGGTTCATCCCTGATTACAAGGAAAGCGGTAGGCAGTGGATTATTAGAGACCAAGGTAAACTTAACATGACCTCTGGCGAGGAGGAGCTTGGTATCGAAGGATATCGCCCTTGTCAGCATCTAATTGAAGTTCATCGAGAAGATATAGAGCCTTTTAAAATATCTGGCGCTATATGCTATGACGCTACGGATATCAGCCTAGCTGCAGACTTACGAGATAAGACAGATCTATTCATAGTGGTCGCACATAATCGAGACGTTAGTACTTTTGATAATATGGCTGCAGCACTGCACTACCACATGTATCAACACGTTGTTATTTCAAATATTGGTGAGTTTGGTGGTTCGACTATCCAAGCCCCCTTTAAGGAACCTTATGAAAGGCTAATTACTCATGTCCATGGAGCTAATCAAATTGCTATCAATGTGGCTGACATAGACCCTCATGCTTTTACTCGTGAACACAAGACTTATAAGAAAAGAAAGACTAAACCTGCAGGATTTAAACGATGAAGAATGACAATGTGACTTGCTTTTATACTGGCTGGTCAGCGCTTTTAGATGTTGAATTATGGGTGAAGTGGATGGATATTCTTACAGGTTTAGCAACTATTGCAATAGCTGGTGCTGCCCTATTTATTGCTTATAGACAGTTAAATTCGAGCAGAGAGGAAGCTAGAAGTACAACCGCTCATAACCTGTATCACCAGTATCTGACCTTATGTATAGAAAAGCCTGAGTATGCTAATGGCATGGTTAAGCCTCAAGAAAGATCTGAGGAGTATGGTAAGTACTGCTGGTTCGTTTCTTCTATGCTTTTTACTTTTGAACAGATCCTAGAAACCAAAGCTACTGATCCAAAATGGCAACGAACTATTAAATCTCAACTGCAGACTCATAAAGAGTTTTTGGCTTGCTCCCGCACAGTGAGAGAATGTGAGTGGAATGATGAGCTCCAAAAAATTATTGACCAAGTTTTAGAGTGATATTCGCTATTAATTTGAAACCAACATCTGCACCTAGAATGTTGATGGTCTAAATCTAAGAAAAACCACTTAGAAGTAAGGATGCTGGTGGGCTCATACAAGACCAAACTAGCCTTACAAGCTGTGGGCTCTATCTACTCAGATGAATATATGAGCAATCTAGGAACGTAAGTTCAACTGGTAAAAATTTGAACCAGTGAAATTTCAATGTGATCTGATGTAACTAGGTGAATTAGATCGGAAGGACATCTCAGAATGAAAAAGTTATTTAAATCGGTACTCGATGCTCTATTTTGTAGAAAAAATGAGTTAAACAATAATACGCCAGAGGGTACGTCCCTTTCACATCAGATCAGGTCAAGCTCTTCTAAAGATATCGAGGTTAAACGCGCTAATGCAGATCGTTGCCAGCGTATTCTTAACTATTGGCTTGATATGGAGTTATTCGATCTCCCACATTGCCCAATTTTTGACAAAAATAAGCTCCTTAGTGTTCCTGCAGATAAGTTTGCTGAAAACTGGGGGCAGGAAGCTGGTCAAAAGTATGAGTCAGGAAAGCTAAAGATAACCAAGGATAGTCGGCTGCTTGTGATGTTTCAGTGTCATCGGGCTGGATATATCGCAAAAAATGATGAAAGGCATCCTAACTATAAAATTCCTCGAACCTACCTTGTAGCGCAAGCCATGATTCCACGTTGGGATGAAGTGAGTAACTCTATCGTTTGGTCTCGCTCTGAAGAAGATCAGGATTTAATCATAAATCTTGCAACTATTCGTACTCTGTATCGCCGATGCCGCCCGTCAGCGGCAGCTAATATGAGTCTTTCTGACTGGGTTAAGGCAAGGATGGAAAACATCGAGAACATGCTGCATACAGGCCTAGCTCAGAATGATGAAGATACTCCACTTGATACAGAAGAGTTGCAGCGGAGGATTATTACTATAAATCTGGAGCTTGCAGGGCAATTCTGGCCGGATGATCAAGCTCGAGAATACATGTTGCAACAGTGCCACCCCATTGAAAGTGGCTTCCAAGATGATAAGTTAGATCAACCCGCTAGGTTGGTTGATGGTGGTGTGACTTTCCGATGGCGTTTTTGCTATTACCCTGATGGTAGTGAGAGTCAACAGTTGGGACCTTTCTTTGTGGATGATCTTGAGAGGATCATAACTCGGGTGCAGAAAGAGGGCACTCGAGGGCTATCAGAGCCATTGCAAGCATATTTGCTTGGAAAGAAAGAACAAATTGAAATCGGGAACGCTGTTAATCAGGGAGAATTTTTTTGGCCATTAACCAATGGATTGCTCTATGGTCGTTGGCCAGAAAAGCCTCAATATGGTCTCTGCTTATTGCAAACTGTAGCTGTTAATGTCGCCAGAAAAGTTAAAGATAATCCTGTAGTGGCGGTGAATGGCCCTCCTGGTACAGGTAAAACAACGTTATTAAAAGACATTATTGCTGATAAATTTGTTGCACGTACCTTAAGGCTTAAGGAGCTGAGCAAAGATGAAGGCTGGGTGTCGAATGAAGAAGTGACTAAGGCTGTAATGCAGTACAGTATGGTCGTAGCATCCAGTAACAATAAGGCCGTAGAAAACATTTCTAAAGAGTTACCCTCACTTGCTAAATTGCCTAATGACTTTGCTGGCAGCACGAGGCACTTTAGGGAATTGGCTTCTAAGGGTGACTGGGGATTGTTCTGTGCTGTCTTAGGTAATTCATCCAACCGCAAGGCTTTTAAGCCTCTGTTGAAGAAGTTACGTGAACATATGCGCAATATCAGCGATTACTTTCAACTTAACGGCTTGGTCAACTCGATGAAGAAGCAAGGTAAGGAGGAGGCTAGTGACATTTTTTTACGTTTCGTAAATATCTTGCGTGACAATGGTAGGCTTTATTCGTTGGTAAATGACATCAAGAAATGTTCTGCCAACCAGAAGTACAGTATGTTTTTTCAGCCCTTTACTTCTGCCTTATCCAAGGTTGAGCTTGGAGAATTAACGGCTGAACAGTTTTCATCAAGTTGGGGTGATATAAGCGAGGCTCAGTGGTCGTTAGCGTTAGAGGCTATTGAGGCATTCAAGAGACAATGGTTTGGTAAAAAGTTATACCAAGGGCATTTACAAATTAAGCTGAAAGAGGCTGAAAAAGCCTTTGATCTTGCTTATGCGAAGATTGGAAAGTTAGGTTGCGGTATTGGCTCTGAATGGCAGCTTGACCGGCATACACATCTAATTGGCCCTGAAGCGTATTTGAAGGGAAGTCATGAGTCGATAGATGAAGCAGAGAAACGCCTGCAGTTAAGCTCACCTTTTGGGAGCAAAGTTTTAAACCAATGTCGCAGTGAACTATTCATCAAGGCATTATCCTTAAATGAAGCTATTTTGGATAATGCTGCAAGTCAGTTTTCTAAACACTGGGATCAACTTGAACAACTGATTGATGGGCATTTGGAAACGAAGGAAACTAATCCTGAACATCAGCAGCTATGGTCATTATTGTTTTTATTCTTCCCTGTTGTGAGTACTTCGCTTTCATCCGTTGAGAGCCAATTTAAGCTAATGCAAAGGCCGGGAGGTTTCGGTCTTGCGATGATTGATGAGGCCGGTCAGGCTGTTAACTATCATGTCGCTGGCTTGCTCCAGCGGAGCCGGCAGGCAATTTTTGTCGGCGATCCAATTCAACTTGAACCCGTTGTCACAATGCCACCTTCAATAGATTTAGCTATAGCATCTGACTTCCTTCCAATCTCGAGTAAAGATGGGGAACACCATTGGGGAGATGACTATCTGGTAAGTGCTAGCTCTGCGCAATCAGTAGCTGATAATGCTAGCCATTTCATGGCTAAGATTGGTGAGCGTAAGGTTGGTATCCCCTTACTCGTTCACCGGCGCTGTAACGAACCGATGTTTTCAGTGGCCAACAAGATTGCCTATGACAATCGCATGATACTGGCGAGTCAACCCTTTGAGTGGCGGGCTATACAAAGTGGCTGGATACATGTTGCCGAGCTCCCATCAGATATTCGAAAGCAAGGGTATGCAAACGAAATGGAGGCAAATACAGCATTTGAACTGGTTAAGTATTTAGTAGAAGAGCAACCAGACATGGTTGAAGGTGGTATTTATATAATCACACCTTTCTCTGTGATGAGACGGGAGCTCAAAAAACTGTGGAAGCAAAGGGCTGAATCCCCAGAAAATCACGAATGGATGCGAGAGGCTTTTGGCATAGCAAAGCAAGAGCAAGATATTGAGCAATTCGCTGAAGACAACATCGGTACCGTACATACATTTCAGGGAAAAGAGGCATCTACGGTTATCGTGTGCACTGCCGCATCAAAAGTTAGAATTAAAGAAGGGGGGATAAGCTGGGTCAATAGTAAGGCAAATTTGCTAAATGTTGCTGTGACAAGAGCAAAGCATCATCTCTTTGTTGTAGGCAATATGGAGGATTGGTCATCTGGTACGTTGTCATCTGAGCTGCAACAGGGTGGCATGCTCTGTTACGATAGTATTGACCACTTAAAGTGTCAGAAATCAACTTTATTCCAAGAACAGTGTTTTGAAAATAAGCTTAGTCGGACTGTGGTTGCAGATGTGAAATTTGACTTTGGATAATATTTAGGGGTTTATTCCTTATATAAAGCTTTAGTAAATATAAGGTGTTCTAGCTCATTTCAAAGGTTTACGCGAGTAAGTTGAGTGTTCAGTATCGAGTATCCTCACGCTAATTTACTCAACTAAACATTACCTCCATTATCTGAAAAAGAAACTTGAATAAAGCTGTTGGTTCAAATTAAGTCAGGCACCGCAAAAGTGGGTGCCAACTTGTCCTAGATTGAGCGACTAGATTATATCTGATGGGCAGCTTTGGATTTCTTTAGCTGCCTTTTTAGTGCTTTGTGTATGGGGTCAGTAGGTATGCGGCCAATGTAACCAAACCCTTTTTTGCGTTCGGTTTTAGAAAACACCCTCATTTCATGTGTTATTTCTGCATTAGAGCCGCTTAATCGATTGAAATAAGGGGTTGGGAAGACTGCTGAGTAGATGTGGAATTTAAGGTGCTCAGCCGCCGTATCCTTATAATAATGATCCAGCGCGGACTGGATAATGAGCAGCGCCTCAGAACCATCAAATTCAGCAATGTAATATTTTGTGGTTTCTAATTCAAATCTGTATTGACTGACTATCTCTGTGATCTCATCTAATCCACGAGCCTGGAGTTTAGTTAGCTCAATTAAACGTAGGTAAGCACTTAAGGCGTTTGCTATATATGCCTGTTTTATTTCAAGATTGAACCGTTTATTAAAATGCCACATGAAGGGATTAAGTAATGCGTTAACTCGTACCGCCAACTTTCCTTCCTTAGTTTTTGCACCTGTAGAGCGCCCACCATGCAATTTGCAGCGCCCATTAGTTTTGTTGCCATAACGCTGACATTGGTTGCCACTGCGGGTCTTTGCTCCGCAGCGGGGAAGCGTTTCTAAATTAAATTTACTCATTAATATTTTCTCTTTGGATCAACAAAAGTGGATCTACAACTGTTGGATCTGCTTCGGTTCATGGGCTTTGTTTTGCATTTCAAACAAATACGCGCTGGGATAACATCGTCAAATACCTCTGACAGCAGTGAGCTGTTGGTTTTTGTGCGTTTTAGTTTGTTTTAAGCAAATCTGCTGGTGGATCATCTTCCGTAAATGGATCATGAACCTTTATCGGTTCATAGGGTGCTGAATCTGTGATCCACTCAAAAGCTGATCCACTATGTGATGTAAACTTGATGTTCTCGAGCTAATGGATTCTTTGAGTTGCTGGGCATGGCTTAGCTCGTTAAACCAAGTAAATGTTGTCCACCTTCTGTTATTGATAGCCTTTACTGTGCTATCAGTGTTTTCTAGCTTCTTCTTGCGCTGATTTATTTCAAAGGTGATCAAAGGGTTAACCAAGAGAATGTCTTTGGTGTCATCAAATGTTGCTGATGGCTGGACCTTATTGCTGAGAAACGTACGCGCTTTGATATTGAGCTCCTTTGTAAATGCTTTCGCAAAGTAACTGAGGCGGTAAATGGCATTCTTGAGTGATGGCTTATTTCCACGGCGCATAATGTTGAAAGGGCTATCAACTAGTGAAGCTGTTCCACCAGTACGCTCCCATTGTGATTTAAGCTGATTTAACAGCTTGTGTGGATAATGGATCTTGTGTCCGCTAAGCATGAGTGCAACATGATAGTGTTGCGTTTCTGAATGATGTCGCTCTCTTGCACAAAGGTATTGCACTTTGCATTTGTATTGCTTTGATAGCTTTTCGACCTGCAGATCAAGGAACTGAGAAATTTGATTATTATCAGCAGAAAACTGGTGTGGATGTAGATCAATTCTGACAACCATCACTTTGCTGTAGTGACTTAGCATCGTTTCACAACTTGAGATGATTTTGTTCACCAGCTGTGGCTTAAGCCCTTGAGATTTAGGTTTATAGACATGGTACGCATGATTCTTATACGCCATTAATGTTGAATTATGCTTACTGATACAGAACATAGCTTTGCCTTCTATTTTTGACATCCCAATAATAGGCGACCATATATTATTTAATATCCGCCGTTGTATCGGGTTTGATCTATGGTGTTTCTTGCTGCCCTAAGGGGTTTTAAGGCTTTTTAGTCGGTTTTGATTAGCGTGAATAGTGGGTCAAACTGTGTCATCTCGTTTGGTAAAAAAAGCAGGCTAAGCCTGCTTTAATCCAATAGGTAGACAACATGCTTACTTCAACAGCCATTCGTGCACATTTTTGAACAGCCAACATGAGCGACCATTCTCAATCAATGACGGTTTGGGAAACCTCCCTGATTTAATTCTTCGTCCTAAAGTTGACCGACTGATGCCGAGTAGTCGCTGGATTTCAGGTTTTTTGACTATTCGATACTCATCAATAAATAGCGCTAAGTGATCGTCGTTTGGGTTCTGCATTAGCACTTTCCTCCGCCATTAACTGTTTGACGAGAAGCGACCCACTCAGTTAGCTCTGATAAAAGCCAGCCAACAGAAGTACTCTGTGGATAGAGCTGCCTGCGTTTAGGGAAAAGGCTTCTACGCTCAAGTGACCATGCAGTAGTACGTGAAATGGAGGTGATTGATTTGCGTTCCGCTTCACGAACGATGCGGTCTGTAGATAGTTGATTTAATAAGTTCATGCTCACTCCCGTTTAAGTCTGTTCGGAAGTGATTGTGGGAGAAAATAATTGGCAAAAAAAGAGGTCCTACTGAGCAGGGCCTCTTTTTAACGGCTCTAATACATTGTTTTTATTTAATATTGCACTTTAGCGCACTTTTAATCTTTTGCATTGTGTAAGCTGCATTTAAAGCCTGCTGTACTGCAGAAAGACTCGGTTTCGGTGGTTGCAGAAGATTGTAAGGCTTCTTAATACCTTTAAGCCATGAATTGATAGTCGCGTGCTCGGGAGATCTACTGGCAAATTTAATTAATGATGGGATGTTTTTGTTGTCTCCTTGTTGGGAGAACCCCCTTAATAAGCTATAAATAGCTCCTCCCAACATTAATTTAGGTGTATTAGACAATGATTGATTTTGATATATATGATTAGCCATTTCGCAAACTAATTGTTTGACAGGGTCAATGGCTTTAGCTTTTGACTGACCACCTCTTTGCGGTTGAGTGACTTTAGTCGTGTAACCAGCATTGGTATATCGGTCAGTTATGGCTAATGAATCATTGCTACCTGCGTAGTAGCCAATATGAAAGACTGTCTCAATAATTATATCTACCTGCTTTAACGCCTCTACACCACCTTCTTTTATAACTGCAGTTAACTGATGATGTAAGGTCTCCGCTTGCCTCATAAAAATGTTTGTGTTGTCGATGACTAACCCTAGTTGCGAGGGTTGATGTTTAGATGCCCTCTCGGCATAGAGCTCATTGCCACTTGACCTCACTTCATTGGCCCTGGTTCCTACTAACTTAATAATCCCAATCCCCGGAGCGTCACTACCTTTGATAAGGTCCAATCGATTTTGTTCTTCTTCAGAAAAGGTGTCGTCGACCAATTTCAACATCTCTGACACCATTTCTGGTAACAGTATTCTCTTTATATCATCAACACGGTTCATTTTAACTTTCAAGGGGATTTTCATTAAAAACCTTTTGTTCTGGCTTGCTTTAACATGACAACATTACTTGAGTCTGAACGTAAAAGTTCCAACCTGTCTAACCACAACTCGAGGGCTTGGAGCTTTTCGGGTAATCTTTGACTTCGATTATAAATGCCTCCAACACCTTGTATTGTGTGCCCCAACATTAATTCAACAATATGAGGGGCTACTCCTAAATCATTCATTCCAGTAGCCACCGTGCGTCTTAAGTCGTGCAACGTCCACTTTTTCTCATGGCCTAATTTTTTATAAATGTTTCCACACCATGCACTAACTGCCGTATCAGCCTTTAACTCACCCAAAATAAACTCATTACGACTATCTGCAATTAACTCCATAAGCCAAGGTTTAAGTCGCTCCGGTATCGGCCTCAATATCTCACCACTCAATCCGTTTTGCTGATCCTTTTTTCGATTTTTGTTGTTCTCCGGCGGAACTGTCCAGATCATGCGCTCAAAGTCCCATTCGCTGATTCTAGACAATCTAATTTCTTGAGTTCGGCAACCAAATATAATTAGACACGTTATTAACTCTTTATAGTATGGCAGTAACTTCCCGTCCTCTAGCCAGCACAACAGATCTACTAGTTCTTTTGAACCAGTATCACTCACTAGGCGCCTAGACCTCTTAGACTGTGCACGCGCGCCGATACTTTCAAAATCGATTTCGAAAATGTCACTATTGACCTCGTGCCCTCTTTTTCTAGCATACTTCAATGCCTGTTGGACGTTTCTCAAAACATATCCAGCTGCTACGCCATATACTTTTGCTCTGGCTTCAAAACAGTTAATCCAGTTATGTTTAGTTATCTGAGATAGCGGAAGTTGGCCAACATTAGGAATAATCCATTTGTTAAATTGTTGCAGATGTGTTTTTGAGTTTTTCCGATTCTTTTCCGCGTAGTTATTAATCCATAGTAAAAGCGCATCTTCAACCGTTAGTGGTTTCAAACTCTCTTGGCGCTCTAGATTACGTTCATTTTTAGGATCTTTTCCTTCTGCAAGCCACTGTCGGCATTGTTCTCGATCTTTTCTTGCTGCTGCCAAAGTCAAATCGGGATATCTCCCTAAGACTAGGGTCAATGGGTTTGATTCCCTTCCACCTAATCTATAGCGAAACTGCCACTGTAAATTATTAACAGAAGATGTTTTTGACGGAGAGACACGAATGCTCAACCCATCTCCATCGCTGTATGACTTAGGTTTATCATGAAATGTAGAAAGCAGTGCCTTTAGCCCTCTATCACTAAGTTTCTTAGTTGCCACACCCACCTCTGAGTTACACACCGAGTTACACACATATCTTAGTATAAGGGCAAACAGAATAGAACATGAATAAACAAGAAATAACACAACAATCAATAATATCAGTATTTTAATAATCAGCAGCAACCAGTTGCGAACAAAGGAAAACACCAACTTAATTAATACGGCATGAACTAATCCGCAAGGGTTAAGCTGTCGTATTGAAAAAGGGTTTCTCATTAATGAGAAGCCCTTTTTTGTATTATCAGTTTAAATATAAGGGTGTACTGCACCGAATAATATTGGAACAGACTGAGTGAAAATATCTTATCAACACCTAGCCCGATTTAAAGCAAGAAGAAAAAATAGACAACGAGAAAGAAGGAACTGAGTGCGCCAATCACCACAGGATAAATGAGGTAGGCATCTTGGGCTCTTGCGGCGCGTATAAAGCATAAATGGGCAAGAAAATAGTTATATATAAAAATCATAACGGAAATCATAACACCATTACTAAAGCGCAATGTGTTGATATTGATAGCGATAACAATGAGTAATAGCCAGTTTAGCAGGATAAGATAAAGGAAGACTTTTTGTAGCTTATCTGAGCCATTACGATTAAAAGATGCAGCCATTGCATGCCCTATATTTTGGCTCGTAATTTAATTGCGTCGATTAAATTTTGAACCTCGGTATCGTTACCATTAATCCAACGAGCACCCAAAAATTTTAAATGACCTTTAATTGAGCGTTCTCGAGTGACTTCACATAGGACTCTATATTGATCAAGTTCAATATAGAATTTCATCCCTATGGATAATGGTTCACTGCATAAAATGCCAACACCGCCAATACTAATATCTTTTATGTTCGCGGTACCGAGTGGCGTGAGGATAAACCAACGAGTCGTTGATAAGTTAACCGTTAAGCCATCACAGGCAAACGCTAATGGCACTCTTTTATCATGTCGTAGGCTGAGTCTCTGATGAGTTCGCCGATTATCAAACTCAATAATTTGATACTCAAGCGTAGGTTCAACCTCATCCTCAGAATGTACAAACTCTTCATACATATTCATAGTCATACCTAACAAATGAGTACAAGTGCAAACACTAATGTGCGATAGTCTGTCGTTTTATATCGTTAATGCTAATACCGTTCTGGATAGTCTCGTTAGGCGCGCCTATCATGCCCCTTAATAACTGCTCGGCAGAGGAGGTTAAAATAAGCGCCTCAATTCGACGATTAGCCGCCGCAGCAGTATCCGAAGTAATATAAGGAACCTGATCTGCCATACCTGTTACCTGAATCACCTGATCACGCTTAACACCACCACGCTCAAGCACTCTTCGTGCTAATAGTGCTCTTTCACTCGATAACTCCCAATTGGTAAATAAACTGCCGGCATAAGGCGTGGAGTCGGTATGACCAGAGATAACCATGCTATTGGTGATATTTTTTAAAATTGGCCCTAAAGATAACAGTAACTCTTCAAAATAGGGCTGCATCTGCGCACTGCCGCGAGTAAACATAAATCGATTAACATTATCATGGATCAAAATACGGATACCCTGGGGGACTATGGTGACAGTGATATTCTCCGCCATACTCGAACTTTGTACGACTCGATTCAATTGCCTTGCTAAAACAGTGAGTTGTTCCTGAGTATCAAATTGACCAGGGATCAGTGCGCCCTCCTCAATACCTTCAGCGCCAGCACGTGGAGAAGGGTGAGAAGGTATAATAGTGGGAGCAATAGACATATTTCCTTCCAGATCAATGATCGAGGATGATTGGCTTAGCTCAAATGGATTTATCGGTCCCGTTGGATTCATATCCCCACGCAAATATTGCACTATCATAGTTCGCTCTTTTTGATCGGCAATTTGCATGATCCACAGGACCATGAAGAGCGCCATCATCGCGAGAGTAAAGTCGGCAAAAGCCACTTTCCACGCCCCACCATGACCATGATTACGCTTTCCGCGCTTTCGCCGCTTGATAATAATCGGCTCATTTTTATGGAGCATTAGCTTCTCTGCCCCTCCATCCAACGCTCTAATTCTATAAACGAGGGACGATTCTCACTTTGTATTTGCTTACGCCCTGCATCAATCGCCATCATAGGGGGTTTCCCTTTGGAAAAGGTCACTAAAATAGCGGCAATGCAACGTAACTGTGCTGACTTGCGATCGACTAAATGCTCCAATGCTTTAGCCATAGGATCGAAAAAACAATAACAGGCAAAAATACCGATAAATGTTCCAACTAATGCAGCAGCAACTTTGACACCAATCATGGTAATTGGCCCGTCAATATTTGACATAGTGATAATAATACCGAGTACAGCGGCTAAAATACCAAAACCAGGCATGGCTTCACCCACTTTGCTAAATGCTTCCGATGGCCTTAGTCTGTCCTCTTCTATTCGATGGATCTCCTCTTCTAATATATGTTCTAAATCATGGGGAGATATTTTTCCGATAGATTGTACGCGTAAGTTATCGATTAAGAACTGAAGAACATTTGGGTGCTTTAGCACCGCTGGATACATTAAAAAAATTGAGCTCTGTTGTGGGTTTTCTAAATGTTCATCGAGCACTTTTAAACCCTGAGATTGGATCTGGGCCATTAAAGTGCCCATTAAAGGAAATAATTGAGGGTATAGCTCAGGATCTTCTTTTCCTTTATTAAATAGCTCTTTTAATTGCTCCAGCATTTCTTTTAGTACTGATTGTGGATTAGCAATAATAAGCGCCCCAACTCCAGCACCCATAATGATTAAAATTTCAGCAGGCTGCCATAATGCAGCCAACGCACCACCAGCCCAAGCATATCCACCAAATACTGAAGCTAAAATAATTAACAGCCCAACTAGTTTACTCATTACGATCTTCTCACTTCTAACTTTAGCGCTGCAATATTGTTTTTAACTGTGAAATTGCTGATTTATGTAACTGACAAATACGTGTTTCTGTTAACCCTAATGCCATGGCAATTTCTTTTAAATTCAGCTCATGATGATAGTAAAGCGACAGGATTAACTGTTCTCTTTCATTTAATTTTGAAATAACTTTGATCAAGGTCTGCTTTAGCATCAATTGTTCAACATCATTGCCTCTATCGACCGGATGTTCGCCCACCAACAACAATTCATCTAAGCTTTTCATCGACTCCGCTTGTGTGGAATATAAGCGTTCTCGGTAATCTTCAGCACTAAGACCTAATGCACTGGCAACCTCGAGATCGCTAGGTTCCCGTCCCATTTCACGGCTCAAGCGTCTAACAACATCATTCAGTTCATGGGCTTGTTGCCTAACAGGGCGAGGACGCCAATCTTGCCTTCTTAACTCATCCAATATTGCGCCGCGGATACGTTGTCCCGCGAAAGAAATAAATCCGTTATCGAGCTCTCCAGGATAGCGACGCGATGACTCAAGCAAGGCCATCATCCCTATTTGTTCCATATCCTCAAGCGATAACATGACGCCACAGTGGCTACGCATCTGCGACACGATACGTTTAATCAGTGGTAAATATTGCCGAATAACCTGTTGTTCAGATTGCCGTTCTTCGATTGGATAATCACAGGTTTGTTGATATGCAAGTTGGCCATCTGTCGTCATATCGGCCCCTTACTGGATCACCATACGGGTAAAAAGTACTTCATCAATATCTGATGGCAATTTGTTATCAGATAGCACTTTCACCATCAAAATAAGGGCTTCAGCCTGCAAACCATCGAGCTGATCCAAATGATTTAACTGCTCAAATGTTTTACGTGAAAACATTTTCATCATGGCGTTACGAATGAGGGGATCGGCCTCAACTAACACTGTTTTCATATCGGGATTGTAACTTTTCAATGACATTTCAAGCAGCATGTAATGGGGATATTTATCCCCTGGTATCGATATCACAAACTTTTCTAATGGGTAAAACTTTGCCACAGACACAGGTTCGACTTCAGGTTCAGAGGTAAAAAGCTCTGTTAACTTCCAATCGGCACCATTTATCCCAATCCATAACGCCCCAGCAGTCCAGCTAATGAGTACAAAAAATGCTAGGGTAATTTTTATTACACGCGATTTTACAATTGCCATTAAACAACTCCGGCATTAAGCCAATAAATCTAATTGAGATTTCTCTCTGGTCATCACATCGGCGCCATTTTCCATTGCGGTTTCAGGTGCTATCGATGAAGCAAATAATGCAGTTTCCTGCTGCTGTTGTTGAGATCCACCTTGGCCAACATCCACATCAATTTGACCACCATGATCCATGGCTAAATCCATTCTTAGGCGCTCTAATCCATTGAGTAAGGCATCACGAATGGCGGGATTGACCGCATGCATATGCACCTGTAAACGATCGCCTTCTAAGCGAATATTAAGGTCAATCTTTCCAAGCTCTGGCGGATCTAACCTTAACTCCGCTTTTTTAATGTGTTGGTCAACTTGGAACCGAAGATGTTCTCTTAGGGGAGTCAGGATCTCCTGTGCTTGCTGCGCCAATGAAGCTGTCGGTGTTAACGATACTGGCCCCCATTGTGTTGCACTTGCAGCCTGTGTACTCACAATCGGCAGAGTACCAATGGCATTAATATCTTTCGCTTCATGGCCCCTGAGTTCTGCCAACACACGTTGGAACACAGAGGTATCGGCCTTCAAATGGTCAAAACGACTAGAGTCTGAGAAAGGAGTCGTCATTGCATCCTTTGCCAATGCACTACTTATTGGGGAAATCTCGGTACTCATACTGGCAGGTTGAGAAGCGCTTCCGACAAGCGCCATAGATGACGCCATACCACTGCTAAATAGCGCGCCTCTTTGTGAGGCAACTGATAGCCCAACTAAAGATGCGGAGGTTTGACCTACAGATTCCGTTTTAGATGCTTCAATCGGCAAAGTTACAGGAACAAGCGGAGCAACAACCGTTGGAGTGGTAAGACTGTTCAGAGGCGCGAATGCAACATCATCGAGGCGAATAGACGTTGAGTTAATCTCAGCCTCGCTATTGAACATTGCCCCCTGAGTAACAGCATCCACACCAGTAAAAGGTGCTGATTCAACTAAATTATTAATATGTTGATTCAAAAAGGGGTTATAACCACTTTCTTTCGATTGTTCAGTGGTGATATCCAACGAACGCTCCTGTGGCATAGATTCAGCAGAGGGTTCTACTGGTAATGCCAACAACGTAAAGGATTCCGCTTTATCTTGATCCACTGCACTTGTCACTTTAGTCGTCACATTAGGATTTGTTCCCATATGACGAGTTGAAAGAAGATCAGAGATCATCTAAAGCTCCACTCACTTGCGTTAATTGATAGGCGGCTAAGCCCGATTGTTGTTCCCTAAAACGGCTCATCTCAACGGCTAATTCATCACGCGCCAAAATCAGCTCCTGTAGTACTTGGGCATGTACACGTTTTAGCGCCTCACGGGCTAACTTCTGCTCGGTATCACGGGCCTCACCCGCTTGTTGCAGTGCTTTAATCAAAGCGATATTCACTTTTTGGACGTTAGTCCAATCCTGAGCATCGGCATATTGACGTAAAGCATGCCCAAAACGCGCCCACTGCTTAATTGAGATTTGTCCACCCTTCTCTGACATTCGTAATCACCTGAGTAATAGGAACCAAGGCTTCAGCACTGTTTTCAACACTGGCACTGACAAGCTGACGGCTACAAAAGTCATAGAGGCGGTGTAGGCTGATAGCAACCTCACCACCGTTCTCAAGATCGAGCATTGAGTCCAATCCATGAACGATATTGAGGCATTTATGAATACTCATGCCTTTAGCTTCAAACCGTTGATATTCCATATGGCCTGCAGCACGCTCTAGCTCTTCCAATAACCCATCAAGCAACATACGCACCATATCATGGGGCGTTGCAGCAGCAACTTGTGCATCTAAAGCGGTTTGCTTGTAGGCATTAAATGGATCGTACTCATTTAACATTTATAACAACTTCCTATGAAAACAACTGACTAGCAGAATTAAATTGGTTAATGGTAGATTCCATCGCCGTAAACTGAGCCAAATAAATTTGGTATTTTTGATTCATTTGATAATCATGGCGCGCCATGCTGTCATTCACGCTTTTGATCTGTTTATTTAGTGCTTCCTGCTTTTGATCGATATAGCCATTAAACTGGGTAAAAGGTTTTAGGGTCTTTTCGATACTTTTGACATAGCTGTCTGGGCCCGTAAACATGGCTTGTACTTTTTCAGGATCACTTTTAAAACTATCGGTCAGCTTAGCATCGTCAATTTTCAGTTTTCCATCACGACCTATCTCGATCCCGATATCAGACAAACGCATCCCATTAGCAGCCGTTGCAAAAACCGAATCACGTAATCGAGACTGGAGTAAGCGGATAGAGGTATCCCCTTTCAACACACCAATTTGTGCTTCACTTACTGCGGTGGTTTTATCTTCCTTATCTTTATCGGAAGTACCTGAATCAGAAGTTTTAACCCCCATAGAACGGGTTAATTGATTAATTTGCGTCATTAAGGAGTTAAATGAATCGACAAAATCCTTAACCGCTTTCTTATTCGCTTCAAAATCGTCTGTAACTTTAATCATGCTGCTTTCACCAGCCGCATGTACCTTAACTAATTCGAGGCTAACGCCATCAACCACATTTTCTAAGTAGTTACTGCTACTGGTAATATTGATACCATTTAATGTGAGTTCAGCATCTTGTGCCACGCGACGTTCTGTCATGCCCCAGTCTGCGCCATTAAACTCGACCTTCATTTGATTCGCGACGCCCGATTCCTTTGAAGACAGCATAAACTCGATTTGATTACCCGTGCGCACCAGTGACGCTTGCACACCAGGATTACCCGCTTGTTTATTGATCAGATCCCGTAACTGGGACACAGAAATAGCCGCACCGCCATTAACCGTTGCTAAATCAATTTCCATACGCTTAGTCGGATCGCTACCGACTTGAATACTGATCACGCCCGATGTTGGTAACAACTCGTTTTCTGAGGAATAGGCTTTAGTCAACTGATGGGCTTGTGCAAGTTTATGTACACTCAGGTCATAGTTACCCTTTGGCGCATCGGATTTAACTGTCGCTGTCGCATTTTCGCCCGTCACAGTGGCAATTTTACTTTTCGCCGCATCGCCACCCAGTTCACTTAGCTTGGTGGCCATTTTCTTCATATTATTTTCGAGCAGCGTATAGGCATCTAACTGTGTTTTGCTTGCTGTTAGTTTGCCTTTGTAAAGCGTATCTTTACTGGCGCGATCTGCACCTATCAGTTGTTGAGCAAATTGTGCCGCATTCATACCTGAAATCATAACTACCTCCAACAAATTGAAAAGCAAAACACATGCCAAGGTAAACGCTTTGTTTTTTAAGCAGATTAAATAGATTTGATCGCTAAAAATAACAACTCACTTCCGTAGCTCAGTGTCAAACGGAAAGCCTACTTCCACTACTGAATCTGAAACAGCGATTGCGACACCATTGCATTGGCATATTTGGATGGCTTAAATAATAAAAATGCCAGTCAGCTTAGCTCACTGGCATTAACGCTAAATCTGCAACCTTAGGTTAAGCCAAGTAAAATAAGGCTAACGTAGATTGAGCTAGATTAACGCAGTAGACCCATCACTAAGCCAGTATTTTGGTTAGCAGAAGACAGTACTGTAGTACCTGCTTGAACCAGCAGTTGGTTACGCGTCATATTGGCAGATTCAACCGCAAAATCAGCATCCATAATACGGCCAGCAGCCGCTTTGGTGTTTTCAGTGACGCTAGCTAAGTTAGCTGCTGTATGGCCAAGACGGTTAATATTGGCACCTAAAGTTGAACGTTTAGTGCCAACTGCAGAAATAAAATCATCCACTAACTTAATTGCATCATTGGCGGCGCCTTCTAAATCGCCAGCTTTAAGAGCAGTAATATCTGCCGTAAGCGCTGTAAGTTTAACGTTCAGAACTTCATCTTTACCTGCACCTATCTGGAAAGTTACATCTGTAAGCTTGGTAAAAAGGTCATTACCTGCATAAGTCGTTTTGGTAGCAATACGCTCGATCTCATCATTTAGCTCTTGAAACTCATCATTTAGTGCAGTTAAATCAGCAGCAGAGTTAACACCGTTAGAGGCTTGAGTCGCCAATTCTTTTTGACGATTGGCAATAGTCGTTAACTCTTCTAACGCACCATCAGCAGTTTGCAGCATAGAGGTCGCATCTGAAATATTGCGTGAGGCAGTTTCCATGCCTTTCACGTTTGCATTCATACGGTTAGCAATTTGCAAACCCGCTGCATCATCTGATGCACTGTTGATACGTAAACCTGTTGATAAACGCTCCATCGCGTTAGTCAGTAGGTTATTGCTTTTGTTTACAGCGCCCTGTGCAACGATTGAAGCGTAATTAGTGTGAACACCTAACATATAAGCTCTCCTAGAAAAACAGTTATCTTGGCTATGCCAGAATCTCGGTATAGCTGCATAACTAACTAAGGCGACAACAACAGCGCAAAACTAAAACTTATTTAAAAATAGATGGGATCACCTCTATAAAAACAGACTTAAATGGCATGCACCAAACACCATAAAAAAATGCCAGTAAGCTAAGCTCACTGGCATTAAAACGAAAACGGACTGGCTTAACTGTAATTAGCGCAGTAGGCCCATTACTAAACCCGTATTCTGGTTAGCTGAAGACAGTACTGTTGTGCCCGCCTGAACTAATAATTGATTACGTGTCATATTGGCAGATTCAACTGCGAAATCGGCATCCATAATGCGGCCGGCAGCGGCTTTGGTATTTTCAGTTACGCTGGCAAGGTTAGCCGCAGTATGGCCAAGACGGTTAATGTTGGCACCTAAGGTTGAACGGGCAGTACCAACTTTAGATAAGAAAGTATCTACAGCACCAATAGCGGTATTTGCGCCAGTAGTTAAATCACCGGTAACAGTTTTATCAATTGCGGCTAATTTAACATCCATTGTTTCTGATGTCCCAGCACCAATTTGGAATTTAACTCCAGTACCCTTTACTAGCACACCATCTGTAGCTTCAAATAGTTTATTACCCGCATACGTTGTATTGTCAATAATACGGGTGATTTCTGAGTTCAACTCTTTAAACTCATCATTCAATGCTTTCAAATCATCAGTTGAGTTAACACCATTAGAGGCTTGAGTAGCCAATTCTTTCTGGCGATTGGCAATGGTCGTTAATTCTTCTAACGCACCATCAGCGGTTTGTAGCATAGAGGTCGCATCGGAAATATTACGTGACGCTGTTTCCATACCCTTCACGTTAGCGCTCATGCGGTTTGCAATTTGCAAACCCGCAGCATCATCAGCTGCGCTATTGATACGTAAACCCGTCGACAAACGCTCCATGGCATTAGTCAGTAGGTTATTGCTTTTGTTAACAGCACCCTGCGCAACGATTGAAGCGTAATTAGTATGAACACCTAACATATGTAGTTCTCCAGAAAATAACGATTGTTTTGGTTAGGCCTGAGTTCAGGCATAACTATTTAAGGCGACAGTAAAAACAAATAACTAAAACCTATGTTCAAAAACACCTGCATTTACAATCAAAAATTAGGGTTAGATGAAATACACTAAACGCCATAAAAAATGCCAGCAAGCTAAGCTCACTGGCATTAAAACTAAACTGACTGGCTTTACTCGAATTAGCGCAGTAACCCCATGACTAAACCCGTATTTTGATTAGCTGAAGACAGTACAGTTGTACCTGCTTGAACTAATAACTGATTACGCGTCATATTGGCAGATTCAACCGCAAAATCGGCATCCATAATACGGCCTGCGGCGGCTTTAGTATTTTCAGTCACACTGGCAAGGTTAGCTGCAGTATGTCCAAGGCGGTTAATGTTAGCACCTAAGGTAGAGCGGGCCGTGCCCACTTCTTTAATATATGTATCAACGGCTGTTATTGCCGCTGTCGCATTCGCCGCTGAAGTTAGATCACCACCAACATCCGCTGGTTTTGCAATTAAAACATCTAAGGTTTCAGTAGTACCAGCACCAATTTGGAATTTAACACCAGTACCAGTACTT
Source organism: Shewanella sp. JNE2 (assembly GCF_023159115.1). NCBI lineage: Bacteria > Pseudomonadati > Pseudomonadota > Gammaproteobacteria > Alteromonadales > Shewanellaceae > Shewanella > Shewanella sp. JNE2. The sequence goes on from NZ_CP096169.1 coordinate 4,137,681, forward strand.
AATGTGGCGAATAAATCATTACCCGCATAGGTAGTCTTGCCCATGATACGAGTTGACTCTTTAATCAACGCCTGAAACTCATCATCCAATGCTTTCAAATCAGCTGTCGAGTTCACACCGTTCGCCGCTTGAGTGGCCAATTCTTTTTGGCGGTTAGCAATGGTCGTCAACTCTTCTAACGCACCATCAGCAGTTTGCAGCATAGAGGTCGCATCGGAGATATTACGTGAAGCCGTTTCCATACCTTTCACGTTAGCACTCATACGGTTAGCAATTTGCAAACCCGCAGCATCATCAGATGCGCTATTGATACGTAAACCCGTCGATAAACGCTCCATGGCGTTAGTCAATAGGTTATTACTTTTGTTAACAGCACCTTGTGCAACAATTGAAGCGTAATTAGTATGAACGCCTAGCATATGTAGTTCTCCAGAAAATAACGAGCATTTGGGTTAGACCTGAGTTCAGGGATAACTAACTAAAGCGACCGCACAAGCGCTTAACTAAAACCGATTTAAAAATAGAGTACATGAACACTGTAAAAATCAGACTGAAATTGCATGCTCAAAACGCCATAAAAAATGCCAGCAAGCTAAACTCACTGGCATTAAAACGAAACTGACTGACTTAACTGGAATTAGCGTAGTAACCCCATGACTAAACCCGTATTTTGGTTAGCTGAAGATAGTACCGTTGTACCTGCTTGAACTAATAATTGGTTGCGGGTCATATTGGCAGATTCAACCGCGAAATCGGCATCCATAATACGGCCAGCAGCGGCTTTAGTATTTTCAGTCACGCTAGCTAAGTTAGCTGAGGTATGACCTAAACGGTTAATGTTTGCACCTAAGGTAGAACGGGCAGTACCTACTGCCTTAATATACGCATCAACATCGGTTATTGCTTGAGTTGATTTAGCCGTATCTTTTAAATCGCCAGCAACTGCAGTAGGCTTAGCACTGGTTACAGTTAACGTTTCTGTAGTGCCTGCACCAATTTGAAACTGGACTCCCCCCTCCAACTTAGTAAATAAATCATTACCTGCATAAGTTGTATTAGTCATGATACGAGCCGACTCTTTAATCAACTCTTGGAATTCAGCATCAAGTGCTAACCTATCAGCATCAGAGTTCACACCGTTCGCCGCTTGGGTCGCCAATTCTTTCTGACGGTTGGCAATAATAGTTAATTCTTCTAACGCGCCATCAGCAGTTTGCAGCATAGAGGTCGCATCAGAAATATTACGTGAGGCAGTTTCCATACCTTTCACGTTTGCACTCATACGGTTAGCAATTTGCAGACCCGCTGCATCATCTGATGCACTGTTGATACGTAAACCCGTCGACAAACGCTCCATCGCGTTAGTCAGTAGGTTATTGCTTTTGTTAACAGCACCCTGCGCAACGATTGAAGCGTAATTAGTATGAACACCTAACATAGTAGTTCTCCAGAAAATAACGATTGTTTTGATTAGGCCTGAATCCAGGCATAACTCATTAAAGCGACATAAATAACGCATCACTAAAACGCTATCGGTTATTTTTATGATCTAAATTAGGTGAGGTTCAAAAACTAGATTAACAGTGCACTAACCTGCTCACGGTTGGTATTTCCCTGCGCCATTAAAGATGTCACTTGATAGGAAAAAGGATAGGGTTGCATAAATTTATGCAAATGCTGGAGTTCAACCTTAGGCTGACTGGATGCGGTCAATTGCTTAACCTTTGCGAGTAATAAGCGATGGGAAGCGTTAATTTCCTCTATTTGTAATGTCACTTTTTTCTCAACCTTAGCGATTTTAGCTAAGGTGATTTTTAACTTTTCAGTATTATCAAAATGCCATTCACGGGGATCTTGCCAACTAAATATCTCTTCAAGTGGAATATTTCTTGGCTCACCAGCAGGGAGTCTTTGGCCCTCACCGACCATTAAAATCCCACCGCAAAGCTTTGTCCAAGTGTCATCCTGCACCATAAATACAGTGTCATGGGGGGATGAACGATCAATACCAATCCCGATCGAAGCTAATACGGGCCCTATTATCTCTTGTAGCGCTAGGCGATTTTTATTTGCTGGTAAAAGCAAATGCAATGTTTGCTTTTCAGTAAATAGCGTTATGCGTTCATCGCGGTTCTTAGGCGAGGTGAGATCCACCCGCCTAAACTTAAAAAGATGCAAAGCGGCAGGCTGGGATACTGAAATCAAATTGAGATGATGATCGAGTAAACGCTTGCCTTGGTAGTGAGGTTTTATTTCAATAAGTTGACGCCTCACTTCTTCAGCTCTGTTTAAGGTATCCTCAATAATCGTATTCTTATTAAACAGGCAGGTTTGTAACTGCTTATTAAGCTGTCCCATTAACTGCTTAGCTAAGATTAAGCTCTGTAATACAACTTGCGAAGCACTAATATTATGCTGCTCTTGAGTCACTTTAGCCCAGCGCCCATAGGCTTCTAACCTATGTTTAGGGATAGGCCGCGCCTTAGGGATGCTGCGCGGTGAAGCCGATATTGGTGCAACATATTGAGACGTTACAGTCTGACTTTGGTGTAATTGAGTAAGCGACTCACCGATCCCTTTGATCATTTAACTCATTACCTACATATGATTGAAAAGGGACAATTGACTAATCTGCACAAACGTTTGTTGAGTGATTTTTAATGCGGTTAGCTTCACATTAAACTCCGCGGTAGCGGCAGCATAATCAAGCTCCTGCGTTTCACCGATCACTTGCTTGCTAAATAACACCATCTCTTCATGGGAGCTTTTCACTAACGCGAGATTATTCTGCTTGCCACCAAAATCTGTAATAGCCGCGCCTATGCTATCTAAGGTTTCACTTAAGGCGGTTTGTATTCCATTAGCGGCGGCGCTAAAGGCGGGATCGCTTGGCGACAAACTCGGATCCTTCAACACACTAATATAATCCATTGTTTGGTTTAGAATATCTTGCCCTGCATTAGAAAATAATAACTGCTCAGCGGTGACATTAGCCGTTGTCCATGAAGAATTTGAGGTTTGCACTGTTCTCTGATTGGCATCACCTTGATACACATATCGACCAGTAGCATCTTTAACAACGGGGATTTTATCAATCACATTACCTGAAAACAGATAATTACCTGACTCATCTGTAGCATTAATATTATCCACTAAGCCTTTTAAGAGTTCTTCCATTTCTGAAGCATAGGAAGCTCTATCTTCTACCGAAAGGTTTGAGCTATTGGTGGCAATACTGATCTCTTTCATCCGTTGCTGCGTCTCAACCATACTGGATAAATAGGTTTCAGAGCGGCTCATACTGGTACTTAACGAGTCGATATTTTTAATGTATTGCTGCACTAACGCTAAATCGCGCTGGTTATCCATTACCCTAACAACGCCGATAGGATCGTCAGAAGGCGCTAATATCGAAACGCCTTTAGAGAGCATTTGATTCAAACGTGCGACATCATACGTTGTGTTCTGCAAACTGTTTAAATTATTAGTGTAGAGATTTTGCATTGTTACACGCATGGATAATGTCCTTAAAAGCTACTTAGCATAGTTTGAAACAGCTGATCCGCAGTGGAAATCACCTTGGCATTGGCCATATAAGACTGCTGATAAATGATCAGATTAATCCCTTCTTCATCGGGATTAACACCGCTGGTACTCGCCCACTGGACTTGTGCATCTTTTTGCAAATCCACACTGGTTTTGGCAAATGAAATAGCCTGGCGAGAAGCAGAACCCAATTGGCCGACTTTGCTGGAAAAGGATTCCGCTAAGCTGGTACTACTACCAAGGCTAGTAAAACTCAGTTCCTTATTGGCCAACTGCACTAAGGCTTTCAAGTTTGTGTTATCTCCTTGGGTGCCATCCTGACCAAAGGCAAGTTTATCAGGTGTAAAACCAGCAGTTAGCGATAAACTCCCACCAGGATTATTGGCTTGATACGTAAAGAGATCCTGTGATGGTGTTGCACCATTTAAATCAGTACCAGAAGCGAGAATTGAATTGAACTCGGTTGCCAACATCACCGCTAATTCATCAATATAGGCTTGAGAGTCAGCAAGTTGAGTATCACGATAGTTAAGTAATGCCCCTAAACTGCCGCCCGCAGTCTGATCGACGTTAAACTGGCTCGCCCCAAATTGAATCGATACTAGATTATTTTTAGGGTTAGCAGGATCAGGTGCGCTGGTCAGTTTAGCCGCGGTATTTCCAGTCAATAACGGCTCACCTCGGGCCAGCGAGATATTGAGCATACCTTGGCTATCTTCAACGACACGAATATCGATAATAGCGGCTAAGTCATCAATGGCCGCATCGCGGCCATCCTGCAGTGCAGGTGGAATTGTACCTGTCACACTGGCAGCCTGAATATCTCGATTGAAATTAGCAATAATCGCAAGTTGTGCGTTTATCTCTTTGACCGATGTCCCCAGTTGCCCATTGATCTGATTACGCTGCGAGTCAATATTATCGTTAATCGCATTCACTCTTTGAGCGACGGCCTTAGCCTCATTGAGCACACTTTGTCGGTAAGCGATTAAATTAGGCTGCTCCATAGAGGAGTTTAATGCTGCAAATAATTGGTCAAGACCTTTTGAAATATTATTTCCATCTGCACCAAATACTTGTTCAGCCTGACGCAAATAGCTGCTTTGCACTTTAGAAAAGCCAACGGCACTCGTGGTTTGCCACAATTGGGCGACCTCGTACTGATCTGAGATCCGCCGAACACCATCCACAAACACACCCGCGCCAGAGCCATATGCGCCACCACCAACTGAACTTAGCATGACTTGCTGACGTGAATAACCTGCAACCATAGCATTAGCGACGTTATTTGACGTCGCATTCAATGCCGCCATACTTGCCAGTAAGCCAGACTTACCAATATTCAACATGCTCATTTAAAATCCTTCACAATGGGCCGCATTATAAGCGCAGGCTGCATTGCTGTAGTTGTCATCTGTTGAGGATCAAAGGCGACCGGATCTTTCTCGGACTGAAATGAACGTGATAGCTGCTTAGTCATCACTTCAGCTAATCCCATACCATTGACTTGGCTCAAGCGATTTGCCAACTCCGCATCATGTAAGTCTTGATAAAGGCCATTATTACTTTTGGTCGTTAAAGGATTATCTTCATCGGCCATAGCGTCGGTGGCGGAACGCATCTGTTTAAGCACTGTTTGCAGGAACTGGGCTTCAAATTGCTGGCTAACCATCTTTAGCGCGCCCTGCTCACCATTAGCCTTTATCAGCTCATCGGCATTGAGCTTACTTAAGTAACCGTTTGGATTTTCAACTTTCATTAGATCACCACCAAATCAGCTTCTAAGGAACCCGCTTCGGATAAGGCTTCCAGGATAGCCATCAAATCCATTGGAGTAGCACCTAAACTATTAACAGCTCTCACAATCTCCTCGATTGACGTGCCCTCTGGCCACACAAACATCCGTTTATTTCCTTGCTCAACCAGCACTTGGCTATCGTTAGTGACGACGGTTTCTCCCGCTGCATTGCCAAGATAAGCGCCATTAGGTTGGCTGACATTTTGGCGCTCGACAATCGTCACTGTTAAATTGCCATGGCTTACGGCGGCTTTTCTTGCAACTACATCGCCCCCCATCACCACAGTACCAGTACGACTGTTAAACACGATCCGGGGTGAACGTCGGCCTTGGTCAATCTTAAGTTCTTCAAGCATGGACATAAATGTCACACGCTCTCGATTCGATTTAGGTGCATGTATCAATACCTTGGCATGATCTTGTGCACGCGCCACATCGGGACCAAAGAGTTCATTCACTGCGCGCTCAATATTTCGAGCCGTTTTAAAATTGGGATCTTTCAGATTTAAAATAATGTCTTCATTATCACTAAAGTTACTTTTGATGGGCGCCTCAAGTAAGGCGCCATTGGGAATGGTGCCAACCGTTGGGACATTGACAGTCACAGATGACCCATTACGACCCGCGGCAGAAATACCACCGACAACGAGGTTCCCCTGTGCCACCGCATAAATTTCGCCATCGACAGCACGTAGTGGCGTCATTAATAAAGTCCCCCCTTGGAGGCTCTTCGCATCACCAAGGGATGAAACGGTCACATCCAAGGACTGACCAGGGCTCGCTAGGGAGGTAATAGTGGCATGCACAGCAACAGCGGCAACGTTCTTTAATTTAGGATCGGTTTTATCATCAATTTGTACGCCAAATTGTTTAAGCATATTAACAACAGATTGACTGGTAAATTTGACTTGAGAGCGATCACCCGTGCCACTTAAGCCAACAACTAAACCGTAGCCTACCAGTTGGTTATCACGTAGCCCTTGTACATCAACAATATCCATCAAATAGCGACTTTGACTTTGCTCTTGAGCCTGTAATGTTCCACTAACCAAAAGTAGCAATAATAAACAACGTAGCATTACAAAAATCCTTGGTTAAAGCGGGAACCATGGGCTATTAAAGTAGCGAGAAGCCCACCCCATAGCATTACTGTCGGCAATAGCGCCTTGACCACCATAAATAATTCTGGCATCGGCAATACGCTGCGATGATATGGTGTTGTTATTGCCAATATCATCGGTACGTATGATGCCAAGCAGGCGTAAATATTCATCGCCTTGATTTAATCGCAGCCATTTTTCACCACGGATCAACAAGGTGCCATTAGGCAACACCTTAGAGACGGTAACGGTAATCGAACCTGATAATTGGTTTTGCTGTGTACTGGAACCTGCGCCATTAAACCCTCGAGAAAAGGAGGTTTTACCATCCGCATCGGCGGTTTTTTCGCCGATATTTCCCTTAAGTCCCATGCCAATATCTTGTTCTTTATTCGTTTTGGTATCCGCTTTTTTACTCGAATAAGTTTTTTCATCTAACGCAACAGTTAAAATATCGCCCTCACGGAAAGCACGTTTATCCTTAAATAGCGTCAACATGTAGCCGGGACGATAAAGACTGCCATCTTTTGCATCTGGCAAGCTGTAGTCAATTTCTGGTGGAGCCCACTCTTTGGTTCCAGGTTTGGTTTCCTGATCTGGAATATGTGACATACAACCCGACAACAGTGCAAAACATAAAAGCCATAACCAATGCATTACCGCCTCCCTAAACCGATTGATTGAGGAATTTGAGCATATCGTCTGAGGCTGAAACGACCTTGGCATTCATCTCATATGCTCTTTGGGTAGAAATCATTTCAACCATTTCTTCCACTACATTGACGTTTGCGCCCTCTAGTGCGCCCTGTCTTAAAGCACCTAAAGCTTGATCACCAGCGACACCTTCAACAGCCACACCCGATGCCGCAGTTTCACGGTAAAGGTTGTCACCACGAGCCTCTAATCCTGAAGGGTTCGTGAAATTAACTAGTGTGATTTGACCTAAATCTTGTGGCTCAGCTTCGCCAGCCATTTGTGCCGTCACAACACCATCACTGGCAATAGTGACAGTTAACGCATCTTCAGGGATCACAATATTAGGCACTAAGGGTAGCCCTTGCGACGTGACCATCATGCCTTCACTGCTGCGATAAAACTGACCATCACGGGTATAAGCAAGATCGCCATTAGGTTCTTCAACTTGAAAAAAACCATGGCCTTGAATCGCCAAATCCAGTTGCTGACTGGTATTTTGCATATCCCCTGTCGTGAATATCTTTTGGGTACCCACGACCCTTGTACCAGCTCCGAGTTGTAATCCGGAGGGGAGGTTATTTAATGCATCGACCTGACCGCCCGGCTGACGCTGGACTTGATAAAAAAGATCATTAAAGGCGACACGATCACGCTTAAAGCCTGTGGTATTCACGTTTGCCAAGTTGTTGGCAATGGCGGTCATTTTCGTATCTTGTGCTGTTAGGCCAGTTTTACTTACCCATAACGCTGATTGCATACCACTAATCCTTAAACATTACCCAGCAAACGATTACCAGCCTCAGCTAGTTTTTCGGCACTTTTCATTAACTTAACTTGAATTTCAAACTGACGGCTCAGATCCATCGACGCAATAAGCTCCGACACGGCCTGCACGTTACTCGATTCAAGGAATCCACTATCGACCAGTACGCCATCATCCTGCGCCATCAACTGACCATCTCGGCCGTAAAGCAAACCATCTTGGCCTTTTTGCATTAAAGCTAAATCGGGATTGACTAGTTTTAATCGACCAACTTCTTCAATGATCCCACCTTCTGAAGGCAACACACTGACGGTACCATCTTCACCGATGAACAGATCTTTATGCTCAGGGAGTACGATAGGGCCATCGTTTCCTAATACTGGCCGGCCATCAATGGTTAACTCTCCCTCGGCATTAGCAATCAAAGCCCCTGAACGGGTATAAGCCTCGCCCCCCTCGACGGCAACCGTAAATAATCCACGGTCCCGAATCGCCAAATCCAAGGTTCGACCTGTAGGGTTGATCACCCCACTTTGATGGCTAAAACCACTGTTTTCGGTCTGCGCCATTACCCGCGTATTTAAGCTATTACCTTGAGCAGCCAAAGCAACCGCATTCACCCGCTCTAGATCGGCTTTAAACCCTGCGGTTTCAGCGTTAGCCAAGTTATTCGCACGAATACTTTGCGCTTCAAGAATACGAACAGCACCGCTCGCCGCGGTATAAAGCATCTTCTCCATGTTAGCGTCTCGTATTAAATGGCATTAAGTAACGCTTGCTGCATTGTCGAGTTAACATCAAGCACTTTAGCGTTGGATTGATAATTACGCTGTGCCGACATAAGGTTAACCATTTCAGCAGTCGTATCGACATTCGAGCCCTCTAAATACCCACCAGTTACGGTTCCCATAGTGCCCGTTGATGGCGCGCCAGTAATCGCTTGTCCCGCCGTATTAGTCGCGACCCAAGCATTGTTACTCACTGCGGACAAACCATTTGGATTGCTGAAGTTAGCAAGGATGACTTGTCCCTGTAACTGCTCTTGGCCGTTGGTATAAGTGCCATACAGCATACCGTTATCATCTAAGCGCACCCCTTTCAATTCACCCGAGGTATAACCGTCTTGAGATAAGCTGGAGTTGTTGTATTTGGCGGCATACTGAGTGCTTTTATCGAAATTGATTTCAAACTGGAGGTTGGATGCGCCATTAGGTAAGGTAAGATCGAAGGCTTGTTTGGTCGTTGTTGGGTCTAAAACACCTTTAGCGTCAAATGTTAATGTCGTTTGTTCGGTGAGTTGAACGCCATCCAGAGTGTAATTAACAGTCCATTCATTCGGTGCAGTTTTGACATAATACTGAGTCACAACATGCTCTGCACCCAAGGAATCATAAACGCTAGTCGTTCCAATTGAGTGATAGCTATTGATATCTTTAGGATCAAAAGCAACGGCTATAGGGTCTACTCTGGCATCTAAATTGGAAACAAGGCCAACTTGAGTTGTCGCTTTTGCTGCAAGTGATGCGGTTTGTACCTGTAAATCACCCACATTACCTTGCTGGATTTTTCCGGTGGCATTCACAGAATATCCCTGCAAACGACTGCCTACGGGGTCGGTAATGAAGCCTTGGCTATCCTTGTGGAACATCCCCGCTCTAGCATACATAGCGCCGCCATCGGTGCCCTTAAGCACAAAGAAGCCTTCTCCTTGAATGCCCATATCAAGTTGACGGCCTGTGTACGTTAAGCTGCCACCCTTAGAAAAGTTCTGCGTCGTGGACATCACACTAACACCACCCGCTTGGCCACCGTTATAGATAGATGCAAACTCGCTGCGTCCACCACGGAAACCATTGGTTGATGCGTTGGCGATGTTATTACTGATGGTATTGAGGTCTTGGGTCGTCGCCTGTAATCCACTTAAAGCTATGTTAAATGACATCTTAATTTCCTATAAAATGAGTTACGAAACTTCAGAAATATTGAGAACTGAAATCACACCGACACCATGGCCCATTTCAGCCATCATCATGCCCGATGCACTGGAAAAATGGATTCGCTCTATCGGTGCTTTTATATACGTAGGCGCGACTAAACTATTTTCACCCAGTGTCGCCTTCGCTTTGATTTCATATTGGCCTTTTTCTAATCCCAGCTCATCTGGATCGATAGCAAAACGAATATCACCGACTGCTTGCGCACCTAATTGCATAGTGTGGACAACTTGTCCTTCGGCATTCACAATCTCGATATCGAGTGCTTCAACCGCATTCTCCAAATACACTTTTCCCTCAACCGTTTCACCATCGAGCTTAAATTCAGACACAGGCACCATGGCATTCTTGCCGATCAAAGACGCCGATTGCACAATGCCTAAATTTTCCATCATGATCATTTGGTTGGATTGATTCTTCCGCATCCCTTCTAAACTTTCGACCTGCGAAAACTGCGCTAGCTGAGAGATATATTCAGCACTGTTAAGCGGTTTAGTCGGGTCTTGGTTTTTAATCTGCGCAATCATTAATGTCATAAATTCATTTTTTAATGATGCTGCATCATTCCCCGGTGCCGCCAATGCGCCAGCAGGATTCTGGACTGGGTTATTTGTTGCGCTAGCCACTTCCATGCTATTTATTTCCTAGTTGCAATAAGCCCTGCTGCATAGAGCGAGCACGATTCATCACCTCTACACTGGTCTCAAATGAACGGCTCGCTGCCATCATGTCAGCCATTTCTTCAATGGTGTTTACGTTAGAATAAGCAACATAACCTTGTTCATTGGCAAAGGGATGATTCGGCTCATAACGCATATCTAATGGCGCATCGGCCTGCACTATATCGCTCACCTCAATCGACGCTCCGATAGCCCCTTGTTGAGTTGAATCGTAAATAGTGGCAAATACCGGCTTTAAGGCACGATAGGCTGACTCAGGAGTTTCGGCAGCAGCCCCCGCATTAGCGAGGTTACTCGCCACCGTATTTAGACGTATGGTCTGGGCATTCATGCCAGCACCCGCTATCTGATAAATATCACCAAATGACATATAGGCTCCTAACGACCTTCAATGGCAGATTTTAGACCTGCTATTTTCATGTTCAAAAAAGTCAAACTCGTTTGATAATCCATCGCATTCTGTGAATATCTCGCCTGTTCTTTACCGAGTTCCACGGTATTATCATCGGCGGAGTTTTGATAAGGCATGCGATAAGCAAGACTGTACTGTTGATTCATTTGCATGCCAGCTTCAACCTGCTTCATGGCTGCCTTGAAATCTAAATCTCTTGCTTTATACCCTGGAGTTTCGGCATTGATTAAATTGCTCGCTAATACCTTGCTTCTCTCCACTCTAAAATCGAGTGTCTGAGGATGTATTCCTAATGCTTTATCAAGGTTGATAGCCATCTAAACTCCTAGTACTGTATGCCTAAATTAATATCGATGGCCAAGCAGCTTACAATTAGCATGCCAATATACTTATCAATATAAAACAGTTGGTTACATGAACGCGTTACGAATAGACGGAAAGTCTTTTTCCCTCATTTTGTTATTGAGCCTATTACTACTTCCGCTCAATGTGCAGGCGAAAGGGAAGCTTTCTGCAACTGAGCAAATATCTCAGCAAATGACAAATGCCGTGTCAGCCGAAATTGCACGCTGGCAAGAGTCGCAGGAGATCAAAAAGATCAGTAAAAAAATCTCACTACACATTCCATCGAGTACGGCAAAATTAAAAACGTGTAGTACAGCGCTGAATATTGAAGCTGCCAAAGGACTCCCTTTTGGTCGGCTCCAGCGCAAAGTCAGTTGCAGTTCTGAAGGTTGGTCACTGTATGTTCGCGCTAAGGTTGATCTCAGTGCTTACATTCCTGTCACGAGTAAAACCCTCGAACGGGATGAGGTTGTCACGGCAGAAAATTTACAATGGAAAATGCTGCCATTAACGGCATCAGATCAAGATATCATTACCGATGAAAAGCATATTTTAGGTCAGGCTGTAGCTAGAAAAATAAGAAAAAACAAACCAATAAGAACGAATAACCTAAGCGCGCCATGGCTTGTGAGCATCGGAGAGGAAGTGATTATCGAGGCAGCCAGTGCCACCTTTTATGCCAATATGCTAGGGGTCGCGATGGATGCAGGTAAGCAGGGAGATGCCATTCGAGTGAGAAATACAAGTTCAGGCAAAATCATTACCGCTTACCCAGTAGCAAAAGGCAGAGTGCAAACCCGCTTTTAGGCTGTAGACCGGATCTAAATAAATCAAAATTTTATTTTAGAAAAACACCATTAGGGTCGCCTATATCTAGTATCAGACCATTTATGACGATGAACATCTATGGAAATTAATAAAATTAACAGTGCGTTAAGCACTGATTTCAACACAAGTAAAAGCGTTAATACGCCCAAAAAGCCTGTTGCATCAGAAAATTTACCAGCATCTGCGAAGCAAGATATTAGTGATGACTGGCAATTACTGGAACAAACCCATAAAGAGTTACACACTATCTCTGATGTTGATACGGATAAAGTCGCCGCCATTCGTCAAGCATTAAGTAACGGTAGCTTTGAACTGAGCTTAGATAAAATTGCAGAAAAGATACTGATACAACATGGAAAATAGCCAAGTAAATAAGCGTGAACTCGTTCAAAGCTTAATACGGGACATTCGTCAAGATCTTGATGGATATAGCCAACTAAAAGCGATGCTTAAGCATCAACGTGAATTAATGCAGCGCAGAGATAATGATGCACTCCTTGCCCACAACGAGCGTCAAACGGCACTTTGCAATAAACTCGCGTTAAGAGCTAAACAACGTAGTGAAAATCTCGCAATTCTCGGTTTTAATGGTGACAACACGGGTATGAAGCGTTTAATTACCGCCCTACCCGATCACTTAAGACCACAAATTAAAATGTCATGGGACAACTTACAACTGTTAGTCAAAGATAGCCAAACTGCCAATGAAACCAACGGACGGTTACTTGTGATGCAACAAGAAACCATTAACCGAATTTTGAATCGCGATGGCCAACACCAAGAAATTGATTACGGCGCCAAACGCTAAGTAAACTCTATGAGCGGGAGTGTCCAAAGCACTCTATCATAGGCAAGAGTGGTATTGTGGTGACTCCCTGAACTGATTAACTTTTCTTCTTATAATAGATACCTGCCATATCATCAACTATGGCCTGCTCATTGCGAGCCACTCGCGCCTTTTCCTGAAGATGTGTTTGTTTTTCAAGCCACTTTAAACTTTGTTGACGCCCTAACTGTTTACGCCAAAGCCGATCAATACGTTGTTGCTCCTGTTGAAGAAACATGTCTTTTTGAACTAACTTTACCCGCATGGGTTCAAGGGCTTGCGCCATACTTGCCGAATTTTGCCAAAGTAAAACATTGCCGCCTTCTTTAGCACCACGGTAAGTAAAAATCATCTGCGACAGGGCTTGATGCTGTTGTTGGTTCAGTTGGACATTCTGGCTGGAATCTTCGCGCTTTTGACCAAGCTGGGCTAACTTTTTTTCAGCTTGTATGCATAACTTAGAGAGATGACGCTGGCTCATATCCCATGACTCCCATCAATTGCTCCAACTGCACTAAACTCTCGGCGAGATTGATTTTAGTTTGCGTGGTTTGACGTAAAAATTTTGCCATCTCTGGGTATACACGTACTGCCAGATCCATTTCAGGATCTTGGCCCGCTTGATACCCTCCTAAAGGTAATAAATCTCTCACTTCATTGTAACGGCTTAGAATATGCCTAAATATCTGACTCTGCTCGATACTGCTCGCCGTAGCTATCTGCATCGCAAGACGGCTAACCGAGGCATTAATATCAATGGCAGGAAAATGCCCTTGTTCTGCAAGTTTACGGCTCAGTACGATATGACCATCTAAAATAGCCCGTGCAGCATCAGCAACCGGATCCTGCTGATCATCCCCTTCCACTAGAACGGTATAAAAAGCCGTCAGAGTGCCCGTTGGATGCTCACCATTTCCCGCCATTTCAACTAATCTGGGTAACTGTGCAAACGCCGATGGAGGATAACCTTTTGTTGCTGGCGGCTCGCCTAAACTCAGGGCGATTTCACGCTGTGCCTGTGCATAACGCGTCAATGAATCAACCAATAACAACACTTGCTTGCCCTGATCCCGAAAGGCACTGGCAATAGAATGGGATAAGCGCATAGCACGCAAGCGCATGAGTGGGGTAGTGTCTGCAGGTGCTGCAATAATCACCGCGCGCTTACGACCCTCTTCGCCGAGCGTTTCCTCAATAAACTCACGCACCTCACGGCCACGCTCACCAATTAAACCCACCACCACAACATCCGCATCGGTAAAACGCGTCATCATGCCGAGTAATACACTTTTACCTACACCAGAGCCCGCAAATAACCCCAGTCGTTGCCCTCTACCTATAGGCAGTAAGCTATTGATGGCACGGATCCCAACGTCAAGCGGTTGCCTGATAGGTTGTCGTAATAATGGGTTATAGCTGGTATGTGATTGCTGAACCTGTGAAACATCGGTGAGATCGCCGAACAAATCGAGTGGCTGGCCGAGCCCATCAAGCACCCTGCCGAGTAATCCATCACCAATCGCAATCGTTTGCTCATGGGTAATAGGCAATACTCTCGCCCCCGGCATCAACCCCTGAGTAGGTTCGATAGGCATAAGGCAAAGTACATCTCGGTGAAAACCAACGACCTCAGCCTCAATTAAACGACCATGACGTCCTTCTATCTGACAACGATCGCCCATGCCAAGCTGACAACCAACGGCTTCCAGCAATAAACCATTGACTCGGATAAGACGTCCATAAACTCGAGCAACCGGTACCCGTGGCCAATCGTCTTGGAAAAAATCAGCCTCCAATATCGGCCTCATGTAACTTGGCTTCAACTAACTTCATGCAGGTATCAAGTCTTGTTTCAACCGAGGCATCTGCATCGGATTTATTACTGACAATACGACAACTGCCCGCCGAAATATTGCTATCTGCAATCAGATTCCAGCCGCGGATTTTATCCTCAGCCAGTTCTTTTAATTTAATCACAGCATTAGGCTCTAAATGGATCTTCATGTCCGATTGATCATCGGGCAAGGCACTCAGCGTTTCTTCCACGAGTTTGAGGATCTGTTGTGGCTGAAGGGTTAGCTCACAGCGTATCACTTGCTGTGAAACCCGACGGACCAAATCAAGGATCAAGTTTTGTTGCTCACGTACCTGTTTAGCATGCCCATCTTCAAGTAATTCCCGCAAGGCACCAAGCGGCACAAGCAGACTATTAAGCTGTTCATTAATAGAGGTTTTACCTGCGGCAACACCTTCCAGTTTACCTTGATGAAAACCTGCCGCATGTCCTGCAATGCGCCCCTCTTCTATCCCCGCCTCATAGCCCGCATTCTTGCCTTGGAGCACGCCTTCCTCATACCCCTCATCAAATGCCTGCTGATAGCTTTGAAAATCACTACCTGTATCTGAGGAATCAACAGCATCATGCAACGCTGGGAAACGATAGCGACGTGCAAGATTCGGATTTAGACGCCAACGTGAATGCTTGTTTTCCATTAGACAACGACCTGCTCTTCAAATAGCTGCAATTCAATTTCACCCTCTTGCATCAATTGTTTAGCAAGCTCCATGATCTCTTTTCGTGCACCGCTCGCTCGGCTAACAGGTACACCCCCTAATGCTTCTATTTGGGTTTCAATCGCCGATGACATCCGCTTAGGTAGCGCATTGAGCAAGGCATCTTTTAATTCAAAATCAATACCCTTTAATGCGAGTGATAAAGTTTCTGAGGGGACTTGCCCTAGCAAGGTTTGTAATGTCTCTTGTTTTTGACGACCTAAAATAATGAAGTCAAACATGTTATCGGTGACGTCAATCGCCATTTGTTTATCATGGAGTTTAATCATTTCCATCAACTGTTCACGATCGCCCTCAAAGCGATTGAGTATATCTGCAACCTGTTTTACACCCGCCACTTGTGTATGACTTTTTTCCATTGCCATCAACATACAACGCTCGACAAGCTCACGTAATTCATCGACAACATTACGATCCAACTCACCCAGTTGTGCAATACGGACAAGCACCTCATCTTGGCTATCGCTCGGTAACATTTTCAATATCTTAGCTGCACTCTCTGCGGGCAAAAGCCCTAACAATACCGCTTGTAATTGACAATGTTCATGGGTGATTTCCCGTGCAAGTAATTGAGGATCAACCCACTCAAGCCGCTTCACTAGCACTTTGATTTCATCACCGTAAATGCTGTCAATTAAACTTTTTGACAGTCTATCCCCGAGCGCAATGTCGAGTGTCTTCTGTAAATAGGAGCGTGAGGCTCTTGCAATACCCGATTGCTCTTTGTAACGCTGGAAAAAACGACTAAGAACAGCTTCTGCTTCTTGCTGAGTAATACTGGATAACCGCGCCATTTTGTGGCTTAAGTGCTGTACGTCGTTACGGTCTAAATGCGCCATCACCCTAGCTGCACCTTCTTCTCCCATACTCAGCAATAACATGGCTGCTTGGGCGTAATTATCCATCTTAATTTCGATTGAGTTATTCACCGTCTTTATCGCCTATCCAATGAGCTATCACTTCTGCAACACGTGCGGGTTCTTTATTTGCCAATAATGCTAAATGTTCCATCTTCACCGTTAAAGGTGATCCTGGTTCAGGCAAACCTTGGCTGCCTAGCCAATCAGCACTCGGTAATTGATGGGCTTGATTAGGTGCATAATCAACCGTTGGCCCACCAAGGGCATTGGCTGATGCCGCACTTAATGCTGCTGGTTCTATACTAGGGGCAGTGATTTGTGCCGTACGAGTTAAGTGTTTAACCAAAGGACGTAAGACAAACAAAATAAGCCCAAAACCGAGGATCCCACCTATGATATAGCGTAAATAGGATTGATAATTTTCGGATTGCCACCAAGGAGAAGTCGGTATTTCAGCCACCACTGTCGGCGTAAATTCAAAAGCATTGATGGTAAAACTGTCACCTCTTGCCGCTGAAAAACCAATGGCATCTTTCACCATGTTGCCAAACTTAACAAGCTGAGCCTCATTATTAAATACCCCTTGACCCGCCGCGCTATTGATGAGTACTGAGACAGAGAGGTTTTCAAGCTGCATTTGTTGGTAACGCACATGACGCACAGAACGTCCAACATCATATTGACGACTTTCCTCTTGCTTCAGATTACGTGTTTTGTCATCCGTTGCCGCGGTCCCGACCTGAGGAGGCTTATTGCTTAAAGCACCAGGGATCCCTGCCGCAATACTATTACTCGAGTCATCAATACTGGTGCGCTCTTGGGTTACGACATTTTGTGGATCGAGTGACTCCTTGGTTTCTTCAACCTGATTGAAGTTAACTTTTGCCGTCACTCGTACTTGGAAATTATCGTGTCCAAGCACAGGCTCCAGCATAGAGGCAGCATTGGCGACTAAACTATGTTCCAACTCACGAGTGTATTGTAATTGCTTATTCCTAGACTGGCTAAGATCTTGATTACCCGAAATGTTTTCACTTAAATACCGACCATCTTGATCAACGACTTTAATATTACTTGCGGTGAGTCCAGTTACACTGCCAGCCACTAAGTTAACAATGGCCTCAACCTGTGATTCAGATAAACGTGTATTGGGGTCAAGCTGCAACATCACAGAGGCCGTGGGTAATTCCGGCTCCTGACGAATAAATAGACTCTGTTTAGGTATGGCTAAATGAACTCTGGCCGCTCTCACTAACTTTAATGACATAATAGTGCGGGCTAACTCACCTTCTAAACTATGGCGATATTTGGCTTGCTCCATAAATTGGCTCGTACCAAGCGCATTATTATCGAGCGCCTCCATACCTGAAGGTACTTTCGCTTTCACGCCTTTCGCCGCCAAGAGCATACGTGCATTACCGACTTGCTCCTCAGCCACCAGCACTGCCCCTGTATTTGCCTCAAGACGGTAATGAATCCCTTCAGCTTCTAATACATTAAGCACTTGAGAGGTATCGACATTTTCTTGGCTACCGTATAAAGGTCGATACCCCGCCGTTGCCGTCCAGAGCATTAACACTATTACGCTGGCAACAACCACAGCGAGTAGCGCTAAGGCAATGACCTGACGATCTCCACGGTTAAACTTATGCCATTTCTGGGTCATATCAGCAATAAGGCCTGACGAACGCTCAGTTCCCGTAATATCCTGACCTGATTGAACAAAAGTGGTAGACATTCACACAATTCCTTAAATAGGCATCTTCATTACATCGTCAAATGCTTGCACAAGACGATTACGAATTTGAAGCATAGTCGCAAAGGACAAACTGGCTTTTTGCGAAGCCACCATAGCACCGACAAGATCATCACTCTTTCCACTATCAACCGCAGTCATCGCCATAGAGGATTGATTCTGATCTTGGTTAACGGCAGCCACCTTACTCTTTATCAAGTCCGTAAATGAGCCATAAGCCTGACCATTATCGGCGGGGTTAGGGGAGATATTGATCGCTCCTTTAGCCACTTCCCGATGAATACTTAAGGTGTCCATTAGCATATTCGAGCTAACTATCGCTCCAGAAGACATATTTTTTCCTATTACTTTGTATCACGCTAAGCAGCGCGGCCCGCTTGTTCTAATAACATTTCAATATCAATCCCTGCTTCCCGCATTTGTACGAGTCGATATCTTAACGCTCTCGTCGTCATCCCTAACGCCTGTGCACTTAAGGTACGTTGCCCATTGAAACGCTTAAGTACGTCGATAATATATTGGAACTCTGCCTGCTGCTTTGAAGCCCTAAGTCCATCAGTCACTTCTGGATGCTCAACCGCCTGCACTTCTAGCTGAATGTTTAAGCCAAGATCGGCTGCTTGTATTGCAAGCCCACGACGCATCACCAATGCCCGCTGGATACAATTTTCTAATTCCCTTACGTTTCCGGGCCAATCATAGGACACAAGGGCTTGCCTTGCGTGCTCACTAAAATAACAAGTACTGGTGGTATCTGGCTGGTGATATAAGTCCAAGAAGTGCTCAGCAAGAGGCAAAATATCTGCCTTTCGCTCTCTTAAAGGAGAAATTTTCAACGGTAAAACATCTAAACGATAAAATAAGTCTTCTCTGAAATGGCCGAGCTCTACGGCCTGCCTTAAGTCACGATTAGTAGACGCAATTATCCTGATATCTAACGCTATTGCGTGCTGCCCACCCAGCCTTTCGACTTCTCTTTCCTGCAAAACTCGCAGTAATTTCGCCTGCAACGTCAAAGGCATTTCACCAATTTCATCGAGCAATAACGTACCGCCATTGGCTTGCTCAAATTTCCCGGCCTTATCACAAATCGCACCTGTAAAGGCGCCTTTTACGTGCCCAAACAATACGGACTCAAGGATACTTTCTGGAATTGCAGCACAATTAATCGCAATAAAAGGTTTATGTGAACGCGAAGAATGACGGTGAATATAACGAGCGAGAGGTTCTTTGCCTGTACCACTTTCGCCCAGTAATAGAACACTGGCTTCAGTGGTTGCTGCGCGATGGGCGAGCATCAACAACTGCCGACTGACAGATGCCGATACCACCAAACTAGAGTCAGGTAACTCTAACCGTCGTAATCGATGAATAGACGCGAGCAATTGCTCACTTTCTACGGGAATTAATAAATAGTCTTGAACGCCAGCACGCATCGCTGCGGCGGCTAACTCACCTTGTTCTGGCGCCAACAAAGCAAGCTGGTTACGACTAGGGAAACGAGCGAGATAATCCTTTACGTCACTAGGACTACAATCAGAAAGATTGACGATTGTGAGCCAAGGCAAGTCCATTTTATCATTCCAAAGGCAAAAATTTTCATGCATTATTTTGCATATAAGATCCGCCGATAGATTTAGCCCTTCAATCCGTATACTTAGGCTTCTCACTCGCCAACACCCTCTTGTTTACCGCACATGAAATAACACCTTAGTTAATGGACTAATTTTTTGTGTAATTGAGTTTAAATAAAATTTATTACAACTAACCAAATAGATAATATATTAACCATTTATACTGGCTGGCATATTGAAAACGAAACACTTAATGCGGAAATAAAACTTCCCATTCAGCATAAATCAAAAGAGGAAGCATTGCTTCCCTTGTATAGTGATAACCATATGCTTATTCACTGCATCAAAACTATTACTAAACAAAAAGCATAAAGATCAAAAAACATCCACCACAAACAAAAGTGTGACCCACTTCAAAATTAGCCGGTTCTTTAGATATCTATAACAACTGAAGTAAAAATATAAAAGTACAGATAAAAATAGACGCTATGAACCTCTGAATCACTACACCAGATAGCACAATTAATCGTGACATCCTGATACATATAACTTAAGACTGACTTATACCAAATATACTTGTAAATTAATATATCAGAATGATAAAAATATTATCATTGCAATAAAATAGTAAACTCAACTTAACTGATTAAATTTACATCAGCAAAACATTATAAACTGCGGTAAAAAGTAAAACCAATATAAAACAATAACTAAGATGGACCGAAGTTATGTTTACAGTATGAAATGACAAAAAATCATTAAAACGTCAAAAAAAACACCATTGCCAAAATAAAGTTTTCACGACAATTTATTGACACAACAAATAAAGAAGTCATTTAATCTAAATAAAAGATTGTACAGTTATCCGTAGCACATTCTCTTTACAAATCACTTTAAATATCATTTCATTCACATTTATTTCTATTTTATCAATAATTATTATTGAATACCTTAGCCGGATTACCTTATTATCAGCCTCGTTTAAAACGGAACGCTTCCTGCATATCTATTCCACACTCCGTTTGACCCTATTGAATATCTATAGATGATTGACTGAGATAAATAAAAACCTTTAGCACTCGATTTAAGTACGCTTTTTATACAGAAATGAGCATTGTAAGTTACAGACTAAATTCTCGCGGTACTGAAACTGCATTTAATAGGAAGTAAAATGAAGATAACCGCAAAAGCTCGGCTTATTAAAGCGAGTTCGGATGAGATGATCCGGCCTATTATGTTAGTCCAAGAGAAACTCGCTAGAACCCGTTTATTACAACAACTGGTTCAGTTGCATCGCCCACTTATTGATGCCATCAATAACATTTTATCTCCCCTTCTAAGACAGGGGCATTCGGCTGTCTCTAGTTCTCATTTAACTGAACCTAGAAAACCCATTATCCCTGAGCATTACTACGCTTGGTTCATATTGAAGCACCAGCAGAATATTCTCGGTTATTGGAGGATAGATCGTTGTACGCTCGATCAATTAGCAAGTAATTACTATGGCAGTATGTCAACGCCATTAAACTCCCCCTTAAGGGATCCTAGCCAGTCTGAATTTAGATTGGCCAGAAAGTTATTGCTGTCAGTGGTTGATAAGCTGCCAAATAACACAATAGATACCAGTGCTCTTGAAGTTGAATTGATTAAAGGTGAAATGGAGCTTGCTGTGTCGGCGGTATGGTCGTTCAATTTTAGCCAAGAGTCACAAA
Organism: Shewanella sp. JNE2; assembly: GCF_023159115.1. Taxonomy (NCBI): domain Bacteria; kingdom Pseudomonadati; phylum Pseudomonadota; class Gammaproteobacteria; order Alteromonadales; family Shewanellaceae; genus Shewanella; species Shewanella sp. JNE2. Next base: position 4,159,145 of record NZ_CP096169.1, read on the forward strand.
CACCACCCATGCTTTTTTGCTTAACCGAACATTTACTTGGACATTTAGCAGAACAACCTAAAAAATCAGAAGTAAGTGCAGATTTACCTGCAAAATTAGCCATTTGGCTAAAGAATCTTCCAGTAAAAATTCAAGTGACACTTGGGCAACATAACATCCCAGTACACTCCCTTGGTCAGTTAAACACTGGTGATATTTTACCCATTAATTTATATCCAAAAACCTTGTTATCCATCGGAAGTACCCCTCTATTTCATGCAACTGTGCATAGTCATGAAGGGCTGATGGTAGCGAAATTGACTCAAGATGTTTACCAGTATGAGGAGAACGACATTGGCTGAACAACCTATTTTATCGGATGATGATTTTCTATTAGATGACGATATTTTCTCCGAAAAAAGCCTGTCAAAACAGGACACCCAAAGCCGAAAATTGAAGAATAACAATTTTTTTCAACAGCTTCCGGTACAAGTTACTCTCGAACTTGCCAGTGCAGAAATGTCATTAGGTGAGCTAAACCGTATGGGAGAAGGTGATGTTATCGCACTCGACCGTATGGTAGGTGAGCCTCTGGATATCAGAGTCAATGGCGCACTACTCGGTCGAGGTGAAGTCGTAGAAGTCGCAGGTCGATACGGTGTACGTCTGTTAGAAATAGAAAGTATCGCGCTGGATGGGACAATTAACGAATGATAGTTCGGCTGCTTTTACTCTCTACTTTTTTGTTCGTTCCCCACGCTATAGCATCGGAAGGGCTGACCTTATTTACATTGGACAGTGGAGAAAGTAGTCAAGCAGTTAACATTAAACTCGAAATTTTAGCACTCATGACAGCCATTAGCTTTTTGCCTGTCATGTTAATGATGCTTACCAGTTTTACTCGAATTATCATTGTATTAGCCATCCTAAGGCAGGCTCTAGGATTACAACAAAGCCCGCCCAATAGGGTGCTGGTAGGAATAGCGCTAATACTCACTATCTTTATTATGCGTCCCGTGGGAGACAAGATTTATAAAGAGGCTTACCTGCCCTATGATCAGGGTAAGATCGAGTTAATGGAAGCCATTTCGATTGCAAAGGTCCCCTTAACTCGGTTTATGTTGGCACAGACGAGAGAGACAGATCTCGAACAAATGCTAAAAATCGCCAATGAACCTACACATATGAAAACGGCAGAGGAAGTGCCATTTTTTGTTCTGATGCCTGCGTTTGTATTGAGTGAACTCAAAACCGCCTTTCAAATTGGTTTCTTAATCTTCTTGCCTTTCTTGGTTATCGATTTAGTGGTCGCAAGTGTGCTTATGTCGATGGGGATGATGATGCTATCGCCCTTAATTATCTCACTCCCATTTAAGTTAATGATTTTTGTATTGGTCGATGGTTGGGCTATGACAGTCAGCACCTTAACTGCCAGTTTTGGATAGCTAAATGGACATCAATGAACTGACTGCTCTTTTTGCAGATTCCATGTTTCTTGTCATTATGATGGTTTCGGCACTGGTCACGCCAGGGCTGATCCTGGGCTTAATTGTGGCGGTATTTCAAGCCGCAACGCAGGTCAATGAGCAAACCCTCAGTTTTTTGCCGAGACTTATCATTACCTTGCTGATGGTGCTATTTTCAGGCCATTGGCTCATACAACAGCTAAGTGATTTATTTGACAGGTTGTTTATGAATATCCCCCATATTATCGGTTGATATGCTGTCACTGACCTCAACAGAAATCAGTATGCTCATCGGCGGCTTTTGGTGGCCATTTTGCCGGATCATGGGTGCTTTTATGATAATGCCACTCTTGGGTAATGCTTATGTACCCGTGATGGTAAGAATTTTTCTTGCGCTCAGTATCGCTGCATTGCTCGCACCTATGCTCCCACCCGTTCCACCTGTCGACGCAATCTCACTAGCATCACTTTTTTTAGCCGTTGAACAGCTACTCATTGGGTTTATGCTCGCATTATTTTTAACGCTGCTAATCCATGTAATGACCATGCTTGGCAATATTATGTCCATGCAGATGGGACTCGCCATGGCAGTTATGAACGATCCTGCCAATGGTGACTCAAGCCCGATCATCAGCGAATGGTTTCAAATTTTTGGCACTTTGATTTTTCTTGCTCTCAATGGCCACTTAGTTGCCATCAATATCATTGTGGATAGTTTCCGTTTATGGCCGATTGGTCATGGCATTTTTGAATTACCACTCATGGGGTTAGTGAGCCGATTGGCTTGGCTGTTTGCGGCATCACTTATGCTCGCCATACCAGCAGTACTTGCCATGCTAATGGTCAATATTACTTTCGGAGTGCTAAGTCGCTCTGCGCCCTCATTAAATATCTTCTCACTCGGATTTCCCATGACGATGTTAATGGGGTTGCTCTGTGTTTTTCTGTCACTGAGTGGCATACCTAGTCGTTACAGCGATCTCTGTTTAGATGCCTTGACCGCCATGTATCAATTTATAGGTGGGATCACATGAGCCAAACGCAGCAACAAGACAAAACAGAAGAAGCCACACCGCAAAAGCTACGCAAAGCAAGAAAAGAGGGGCAAGTACCTCGTTCTAAAGATCTTGCCTCAGCCGCTCTTGTCCTTGGCTGCTCCGTTATGCTCACCAGTAATGCGAACTGGTTCGCGACAAAAGTCAGTGGATTAACCAAATACAATATGTTGCTCACGCGTGCTGAGTTAGATCAACCTGATATGATGGTACGTCACCTTGGTACTAGCCTAGTTGAAATGTTAACTATCTTGAGCCCACTTTTTATTATGGTCGCACTGCTCGCCGCCATTGCAGGGGCATTGCCTGGTGGTCCTATATTTAATGTTGGAAACGCTAATTTTAAATACAGTCGGATTGATCCTATCGCAGGAGTAGGAAGAATCTTTTCCGCTCAATCCCTTGTTGAGTTGCTTAAATCCTGTTTAAAAATCGTGCTTCTGATCAGTATCATGCTGGTTTTTTTGAATGGTCACTTACAGAGTTTACTCAGTTATAGTCATCGCCCAATTGACGAAGCCGTCCGTGATGGCATAAATCTTTTATCCCAAGGAATGCTTTACCTCGGAGTAGGACTACTCGTCATCGCTTTTATCGATGTGCCATACCAATACTGGCATCACAAAAAACAATTGCGAATGTCGCGCCAAGAGGTAAAAGACGAGCATACCCAGCAAGAAGGTAAACCTGAGATCAAGGCGAAGATCCGTCAGTTACAACAACGCATGGCTAGATCCCGTGCTGATACGACTATACCGAAAGCGGATGTCCTTTTAGTCAATCCGACTCACTATGCCGTAGCATTAAAATACAATCCTGACTTAGCCGATGCGCCTTATGTATTAACAAAAGGTACCGAAGAACTGGCTCTCTATATGCGAGAACTGGCCAAAAAACATGGCGTCGAAATTATTGATATCCCACCTCTCACTCGGGCTATCTACCATTCAACACAAGTCGATCAACAGATCCCCAGTGCATTGTTTATCGCCATCGCGCACGTATTAAGTTATGTCATGCAAATAAAAGCATCTCGTAAGGGTTTACAACAAAAACCTGAACCTTTGCCACACTTTTTTATTCCATCCCATTTACGTCACGATTGAAGGATTGCTTAACCTATGAATTGGCTACGACGCACCTTTTCAGGAAATTACAGCTATATTGGTATTCCAGTTATGCTGCTCGCTATTCTCGCTATGGTGATTCTGCCGCTACCGGCATGGCTACTAGACATTTTATTTACGTTTAACATCGTTCTTGCCGTGATGGTGCTACTGGTGAGTGTGTCTATCAGGCGACCGCTCGAGTTTTCCGTCTTTCCCACCTTGTTACTACTTGCCACCTTAATGCGTTTAACCTTAAACGTCGCATCAACGCGCGTGGTACTCATCGAGGGACACGAAGGTGGCGATTCAGCAGGTAAGGTGATTCAAGCCTTCGGTGAAGTCGTTATTGGTGGAAACTATGTTGTCGGTGCCGTTATCTTCCTAATTTTAATGATAATTAACTTTGTTGTTATCACTAAAGGTGGCGAACGGATCTCCGAGGTCTCGGCACGGTTTACGTTAGATGCCTTACCCGGTAAACAGATGGCTATCGATGCCGATCTCAATGCTGGCACGCTAACCCACGAACAAGCACGCGTACGTCGTCAAGATGTTGCTAGGGAAGCCGACTTTTACGGTTCCATGGATGGGGCATCAAAATTTGTTAGAGGTGATGCCATTGCGGGGCTATTAATCTTAGCCATCAACATTATTGGCGGGATCTGCATAGGTATCTTTATGCATGATCTCAGCGCCGCTGAAGCCTTTAAAACCTATGCCTTATTAACCATTGGTGACGGCCTTGTCGCACAAATTCCATCGTTACTGCTCGCCACCGCTGCCGCCATTATTGTCACACGTGTTTCCGATGCGGAAGAAATGCCGACTCAGTTAAGTCGACAATTATTAGCCAATCCAAAAACCTTAGCTACCGCGGCCATTGTGATGGGAATTCTTGGGATAACTCCGGGAATGCCAGCATTAGTCTTCCTATCTTTTGCGATATTGCTTGGTTTCGCCGCATGGAAGCAAAACCAAAATAGGGCTGCTTTTACCGAAGAAAAAACCGAAGAACTGATAGAAACCAGCCTAACAGAACCTTCAGCGCCTAGCTGGGAATCACTTCCCTTTATCGATATTATCGAAGTGCGATTAGGCTATAGACTGGTCCATTTAGTTGAAAAAACGAAAGGTGCAGAGTTACAGAAGCGCCTTACAGGGATCAGACGCACGCTATCAGAACAAATCGGATTTTTACTCTCAGAAGTCAGAGTGCGTGATAACTTAGCCTTAGCGCCACATGCTTATCAAATCAACTTTATGGGAACACAGGTGGCCATTGCAGAACTCGAACCCGATTTGCTATTAGCCATAAAAAGTGGCCCCGTGTATGGCAAGATTGATGGGATCTTAACCAAAGAACCCGCCTATCAAATGGATGCCATCTGGATCCAACCAGATTTAAAGGCTAAAGCACTCAACTTGGGTTACTCAGTGGTCGATAACGCAACCATTATTGCCACTCATGTGAGTAAGTTACTGCGTGAGTCACTGCCTGAGTTATTGCAACATGATGATATTATGCAATTAACTGACAGACTCAGTAAGCAAGCACCAAAACTCGCTGAATCACTCAGTACGAGCTTAACCCCCATTCAGTTACTCAAAGTTTTTCGCTTGTTACTCAAAGAACAAGTGCCGCTTAAAGATATACGCACCATAGCGACAACCTTGCTGGAATGTAGCGAACAAACTAAAGATCCGGTATTACTTGCAGCGGATGTGCGCTGCGCCTTACGCAATAGCATATTGCACCAAATTGCTGGCAGCAGTGCGCAGTTAAATGTACTCACACTTACCGCTGAGTTAGAACAAACATTAATGACCGCATTAAATCAATCACAACAGCAAGGGCGTGTATCGCTTGATAGCTTCCCAATAGAACCGAACCTACTTGCACAGCTGCAACAAAAAATGCCGCTATTACTCGCTGATACAAAAGAGAAAGGCTACAACCCCATTCTACTTGTATCACCACAACTTAGGCCCTTCCTCGCCCGTTACGCATTAGCATTCGCAAGAGGGTTGCATGTTTTATCCTACAATGAAGTCCCTGAAACAAAAGAGCTGATGATTGCAGGACAACTTGGGTAATTAGAGACATAGATCCCTCTCGCGTTATCAAATTTTTATCGTACAACAAGCATCAATGGCAGAACGCTAAGCTAACTAGCGTTCAACATTGATGCCATATGCACTGAGCACGATTTAGCACTCAGGATTAAAAAGTTGAATGCTGAGCGCTGAATAAACGTTAGCATTCCGGTATGACCCGACATTGCGCTTATCACTTCATTCATTTTTATATCGACGTTTTAATCAAACTTTCACAATAGTATGAGCTGCATCAGGTGCTAGGAGACAAATGTCCTCTGGCATTCCCTCTTATCTCCCTATAATCCACGCCATGACTTCGTAACTCGGTGCTTGGGCCTCTGGTTTTAACTACACGGCGGCACCGTTTCCTCTCAGGAGCTAGCAAATGAACATACTCGTGCTAAACGGGCACCCTAACTTAACCCAGTCTGTGGCCAATGCCAGCATACTTGCCCTTGAGGCTGAGCAGCCGGGCTGGTGTATTAATTCTGTGGCTCAGTTTGATGGGGATACCGCCACGGAGCAGCAACAGTTGCTCGATGCCGATGTGATTGTGGTGCAATTCCCGCTCTATTGGAGCACCTACCCCGCCATACTCAAACATTGGATTGATGAGGTATTTACCTATGGTTTTGCCTTTGGCCCCAATGGTAGCCAGCTCCAAGGTAAACCGGTCCTGTTTTCTATTACTGCGGGGGCGACTGAAGAATCTTACAGCGAGACAGGCTTTAACTTTTTACCCTTTAACGCATATCAGCAAGCTTACGAACACCCATTTCGCGCAGCCGCTGTCGAAATTATCGATACCATTATTAGCTTTGAGATGAACTCCACTGCCGCCGAAGGTGGTAACAAATCCAACACCCTTTCCCTTGCAAAGGCCCACGCTGAGCGTGTGATTGCAGCCGTTAATTCATATAAGGACCACTCAGTATGATCCAGTCCATCCTTGGTATTTTAGTGCTCTTAGGCGTAGGTTTGCTGTGTTCTGACAACCGCCGTCTGATCAGCTGGCGCGCTGTTATCGGTGCATTTGGCATTATCATCGCGCTCGCTTTTTTTGTGCTGGCAACCGAGATCGGTGCCGATGTCCTGCTGGCCGTATCGAATACCGTAGGTAAAGTCTTTGGTTATGGTACTGAAGGGATTAAATTTGCCTTTGGCAGCTTAGTCAATTTCAGCGTTGAAGGCATTGGTTTTGTCTGGGCATTACAGGTATTACCGCAAATCATCTTTACTGCCGCACTCACTTCTTTGTTGTACTACTTAGGCATTATGCAGTGGTTTGTGTTAATCATTGGCGGCAGCTTGCAAAAGGTACTAGGCACGTCACGGGCGGAGTCAATGAATGCGGCAGGCAATATAATTCTCGGCCAAACCGAAGCACCGTTACTGATCAAGCCCTACCACCGCGTTCTCACCCGCGCGCAAATTTTTGCGGTGATGGTCGGCGGATTGTCTTCGATTGCTGGATCCATTTTAGCGGGCCTCGCGGGCATGGGCGTTGCGCTTAACTATCTGATCATGGCTTGCTTTATGTCAGCGCCTGCGGGGTTGATGTTCGCTAAGTTACTCATCCCAGAAACCGAGCCAACCGTTAACGAAGTGCCAGAATTACCCGATGATGAAAAACCCAGCAGCTTTATTGATGCCATTGCCAAAGGTGCCATTGCTGGTATGGGAATCGCTGCCATCGTCGGCGCAGTTATTATTGCCTGTATTGGCCTTATGGCCTTGTTGAACGGCGGATTGGGTGCGATTGGTGAACTGTTTGGCATGCCAACCTTAACCGTAGATATGATCCTCGGCACCTTGTTTGCGCCAGTAGCATGGTTGATTGGTATTCCTTGGGCCGAAGCAAGCACTGCAGGCGCCTTCCTTGGCCAAAAAATCGCCATGAATGAGTTTGTTGCCTTCGCCAATATGGGCAATGTGGAGCTGTCTGCACGCAGCAATGCCATTATGACCATTGCCCTTTGCGGCTTTGCCAATATCGGCTCAGTGGCCATGGTGTGTGGCGCCCTGAGTAAAATGATCCCACAACGCGCAGGGCTGATTGGTCAGCTCGGGATGAAAGTCCTGCTAGCGGCGACGTTAGCAAACTTGATGAATGCCGCGATTGTCGGATTGTTTATCTAAGGTTTCCCTTCGCGGCAGCCCGATAGAATTCGGGGCTACCGCTAAGCTAAGTAATTGATAAAGGTCAACAATGAGTATTCAACCCCATATTCTCGTCGCGCCCCATCAAGTTAGTGAAAAAGCCGTCGTCTGCGGCGAACCCAATCGAGTCAACCGCATCGCGGCGCATCTAACGGATGTCGAATCCTTGGCGGATAACCGCGAGTTTCGACTGATGCGTGGCCGTTATGGCGACACTATAATCACCGTTTGCAGCACAGGTATTGGTGCTCCCTCGGCGATCATTGCCCTTGAGGAACTGTATCAATGCGGTGTTAAACAACTTATCCGCATCGGCTCCGCCGGTGCGCTACAACCGCAAATAACCATAGGTGATGTGATTATTGCCGAGGCCGCAGTGCGTGATGATGGCGGCTCTGCCAGCTATGTAAAGCCCAGCTTTCCGGCCTGTGCCAATCATCGTTTGGTCGGCAAACTGCAAGCATACTGCGCGCAGCATCATATTATTGCCCATAGCGGTGTAGTGCGCTCCCACGACAGTTTTTATACCAATCAAGAACAGGAGCTCTGCCACTATTGGCATCGCCAAGGCGTACTCGGGGCCGATATGGAAACCGCTGCGTTATTCACCGTCGGCCGACTGCGCCAACTTGAAGTGGCGGCGATACTAACCAACGTAGTGCTATTTGAGCAGGATGTTAAAGCAGGCGTTAATGACTATGTTGCATCGTCCAAAGCAAGCGCCCAAGGTGAGCAACATGCCATTTTAGCCGCACTCAACGCACTGTGTGATTAGAGCTTGTTGAGGTTAATAGCAGTAAGCCTTGCCGATAAATGCATCCAGATAACGACCAAGTCATCCTCTTAATGGCGCAGCCAATGCGCCATCATTCTCACTAAAGCTCACATTCACACCGACCTGTCATAACACACGTTTGCAGCGTCACAACAACGGCGACACACAATGCGAACGACCATCTACCGCCGCCAAAATGCCAGCCCGCACGCAGGGATTTACATATTTTATGATCGAATGAGTATCAATCCTGCAGCGAAATGCGTACCTTAATCGCATCAATATCCACAACTATCATCAACATGCAGTTACATCCTGAACTCTCTAGCCGCTTTGGCGACACATTAAGCGAGCAGCGCGAACTCTTTAAGCAGGCCTTATTTCAGTGCCAAACGGCCAGTCGCCAATTTTCCCCCGGTGATATCATGTTGCAACAGGGGCAAAATGTGCGTGAGCTTTATGTCGTGTCCGTAGGAAAAGTCGCCATGTATACTAGCGCCCACAATGGTCGGCGCTTTCAGTTAGGTGAGCTAAATTGTGATCAGCATATTTTTGGCGAAATTGAGTTTTTTACCAAACTGCCCTGCCAGTGGACAGTGATGGCCGAAGATCAGATGGAAGCCGAGGTAATTTGTGCCGCCAAACTGCAGCAATGCATAGTCACTCAACCGCAATTAGCGCTCTTTTTTGCCTCCGCTCTGGCATGGGATTATCAAGACTCAATGGCAATCTACACCAACCGCCTATTGCACCCCATCGCCGTCAATATCGCCCTCGATCTGCTACAACGCAGTCAAAACAATATCGCCCTCGGAGCCTTTAACAAAGTCGAGCAAGAAGCCGAACGCTTTGGCACCAGCAGTCGCGTCTACCGCCGCGCACTCAACTCCCTCATTGAACTCGGCCTTGTCGAAAAACGCGATCAGCAGCTGCATATTATCGACCCTAAGGCGCTAGTCACTTTTATTGCGGAGTAGATCAAAAGAATGCTGCATCAAGCATAGGGTTATGCAGGGGATTGACAGGAAAACCACCCAATTTGCATCAGCTTTGCCATCGACACACTGTATCAATCAGCGCATTTATCGTTAAGGGCGATAAATCCAATCCTAAATATGGAGAGCCATTATCCGAGCGGGTGGAGCTAAAAAGTGTTAGATTTTGATAATAAATGAATCAGACTTGCCTAGTCTGGTTCACACGCGAAAACACAGCCATTTTGCGCTGGCTTCGGGTGCCCCATTCCGTGTTTCGGCTCGTTAGCTCAACCGAAAATTCCCACTCCTGCTACCATACAAATTCTTATCTATTTGCCTATGTTTGGCCTTACCAGAAATCGACTAACAATGTATGGGTATACAGTCGTATTTAAATTTAGGTGTTTTGGTATGATTTTTAGACAAAATCAGTGCGCGCTAATTCCATCTGAAATAAATAAAACTATTTAAAATCAGTTGAATATAGTAACTGAATTTTAGTTAATAGGTTTGGAAAACGAGCATGCGCGTTTTTCCAGATGGTGTATTTGATTAATAGCTGATAAATTAAGCATAAACAGATAGTTAGCTATGCGCATTTTTACTGGTCTAACGTGATAAATGCGCATGCGCACTAATAAAATGTTATGTTCCCTAAATGGAGAGTTTGTGCAGAGTTTTTCGGTCAGCGTTAATGATAACGACTCTTTCATGTGCTCCAGCACGGATAGAGTTTTTGATGATGTGATTGGCGTAAAAGTCTGTCCAGGATGTCATTACAGGACTAACTTTGAGTTCGTAAATCAGGATTTTAAGATCAAAAGAAAAACATACGATTTATCGGCTACTTATGATGGCTATTATATAGCCTCTCTGAAATTCAAAGAGACTTTAAATAGAGAAGGCATAACCGGCATAAATTTCGTGGCAATCAGTAAAGAACCAGAATACTTTGTCATGTTTGTATCTAACGTAGTTTCCTTTGATACCGAAAAGCGTAAATCTAGAGCTGAGAAATTTTGTTCGGTTTGTGCCAATTACGAATCATATGTTGGTGCCACGCCCGCGTTTTTAAAAGAACCGCCGCGCTTTGATTTATCGCGCACAGATGTTGCCTTTGGCTCCGGTAATGCTAAGCATCCTTTATTGATTGCAAGCGAGAGCTTCGTATCGTTAGTTAAGCGTGAAAAGCTGAAAGGCCTATATTTTGAACCAGCAAGAACATAACAAACGGCTGCACCGGACAAATTTCCGCTGTCACCTTTTTTGCAAAAGCAAAAAAGCCGCCATCAAAAATTTGCTCGGTGAGCCGGGCGTTAGCCCATAGAGATTTTCATCCTAAAATGACGAGTTAGAGTTAATAACCTAACTCATTTTGTCCCAAAAGTGAGCCAGTGAATCACTCTACACCAGACTGATTCACGCCCCCCTAAAACCCGCCATCGCGCCTCGTTTTTGGCTCTTTGAGGGCGGTTTTTCCCCCTTAAGATGAATCAAATCTCCAGAGAATTGATTCAACACCAACTTGATAAGGTTACAAGGCCAAAATAACGGGCTAGATATCTGGGCTTCCTGTTGCTTGTAGCTCAGAACAATCAGATAGCCTTCCTTCTATTTGACTCCATTTATGTGACTGGCACTGCAAAACCTGACTATTTTAGTCAGGATTAGTTGCTACAAACTAAAGCTGCAAATAATATGTATGTAACTTTATTGCTGCTCTGGAGCTACTCATGTCTGCTACTTCTGTCTCAAAAGATGCACAACTCCCACCCCATGGGTTTAATTCTCAACACAATCATTGGCTAGAACGAAAAATAGGTGAACTAGTGGCAGAAGACTTTCGCCGCGCACATGTATTTAGTCAATTTGGTATCGATTTTTGTTGTGGCGGCGGTAAATCACTGGCGGTCGCCTGTGAGCGTGCAAATGTAGAGCCCGCAAAAGTGGTTGCTGCGCTGAATGCCGCAACACTTACCGGTTGCAAAGAAGATCAATTAAATCAATTACCCTTAGATCAACTTATCGAATATATAGAATCAACTCACCATCAATACGTGCGCGAAAAAGCCCCTTTACTCATAGAGTATTCAGAAAAGATGGTACGGGCTCATGGCGAACATTATGCGGAAATAATCCCCTTTGCAGGCTGGGTTCGTGCCCTAATTGAAGATTTAATGCCGCATTTAATGAAAGAAGAAAAAATACTCTTTCCTGCCATTCGCGCTCTCAGTCAGGGGGAACATGTTGAGGGTTGCTTTGGTCATATTGGTAATCCTATCAATGCTATGCAGCATGAGCACGAAGAAGCAGGGGCAATTTTGCAGAAATTACACGAATTAACCAATGACTTCACTCCACCAGAACATGCCTGCACAACATGGCGAGTATGCTATGCCACACTCGCTGAATTTGAAGCCGATTTACACCAACATATCCATTTAGAAAACAATATATTATTTCCTAAGAGCTTGGACTTAGCCCAATAACTAACGACGCGATCCTCTTAAGTCATTAGTCCGATCCTGTCCCAAAGGCTAGACCCAGATCTGGCCTTTGAGTCATAGGCATGTTACAACAAACTTAAGTGCCGCTGATGGACAAGCAGCCATGACATTTCAATCCTTTGCGCTCGACGATATTGCCAACTTACAAGAATCGGCTCAGGTGGAATTTAAACTCGCGGGTGGCCGTGACGGCCAAGGCCAACTCCCCGAGGATATTTGGGCAACTTATAGTTCTTTTGCCAACACCTTAGGTGGTGAGATCATCCTCGGCGTACGAGAAGAACGCGGTCAGTTCACCATTGAAGGTATTCCTAATCCTCTGCCAGTATTACAAGAGTTTTGGGAAATCCTCGATGATCCACAGCGCACAAGCCACAATATTCTTGAGATTTCAGATGTTCAGCTCATTGAAATTATGAATAAAAAACTTATCCGGATCCGAGTACCTCTCGCCTCTGAACACTTAAAGCCCATCTATATTGGCGGCAACGCTTACACAGGTACGTATTTTCGAATAGGAGATGCCGACATGCACGCCAGCCGCCGGCAGGTAAACCAATTATTAAGACGTGCCCATCTGTGCAATAAACAGATCAAGGCACGTTAATCCAACGCTAAAACCCAGCGAGTAAATATCCACCCATAGCAGCTATTGCCGCGCCAGAAAAGCGCATCAATTTACGCTGACCAGTAACACGTTGCATACCGAGTCCTATCATCACACCGCCTAAATGGATTACCGCGGTGCCACATAAAAAACCAAGGGCATAGAGTACTGGGCTGGCTAATTCTGGCATTTCTGCACCATGGGCATGCCCATGGAATATGGCAAAGACCCCAACAAAAGCCATGGCAAATAACAGAGGCAGCTGACGGTCAAAAGCAATAGCCAGGCCGAGTAATAATACCGATAGAGCAATACCGATTTCCACGAAAGGCACTGGAATCGCGTATAACCCTAAAATACCACCGACTAACATAAAGGTGACAAAAGCTAAGGGGACCGTCCAAATCGCACGCCCCCCCAGTTGAGTACTGAGCATCCCCACACTTAACATCGCCAGCAGATGATCAAACCCCAACACTGGATGATTAAATCCAGACATAAAACCACCACCAGAATGAATTTCATGGGCGGATGCTGGAGCAATAAACAATAGAGTAAATAGGGTTAATAAGCATAAACGTGCCATATCAGCATCCTTGGTGAATAAGTTTTTGTTTTAATAAGGTTAAATGATAACCAAAACTCTACTGTAAAAAAGGAATATAAACTTTGATCCTAATCACCCTAGATGGGCAAAAATCGAGGCTTAGTTGCCCAGATTAAAGCCACACTATGGCACGAGTATTTCAACTAATGAATCTAAAGAAGCCACCTCTAGGTGTGGCAAAAGCGCGGCAATTGGCAAGGATGCAACTTGTCCAAAACTAGGGTTAAGCCAAACTGACTGACACCCCGCTAAGCGTGCACCACGCACATCGGCATTCATACTATCGCCCACATGCAAAAGGTGTTGCGGTCCAATATCTAAGCGAGTACAGGCAAGGTAAAACATATCCTTCGCAGGCTTCATATGCACACCTTGGCCTGGGCGCAAAACAAACTCAAAAGCATCTCCAAGCCCAATACGTTCAGGATCCACATTGCCATTGGTGATCCCAACCAACTTAAAATGTCCTGATAACTGTTTGAGCAGAGAGAGCACAGCGTCAGAAACCTTAAAATGACTACGGTGGAAATAAAAGCAATCTAAACCTTCTTTCGCGCCACGTTCGGCTTCGCTTTCACAATAGCCCAGTTGTAATAACCCTTGGCGAAGGGTGGCAACTCTTGCTGCAGACGTATCATGTGCTAACTCAGGAATTTGCTGCAGAAGTTGTAATTTCAACCTTCGCCAGTCGAAGGCTTGCCATGCCTTGGTGAGTGGAAAAGCCCGATGCAAAAACTGAGTTAACTCGGCTTCGGCATTTAAAATATAAGGTTGATTGTCGTACAGAGTATCATCGAGATCGAAACTGATCGCTTGAATATTTTGAGGTCTAAGATAACAACGCATTATTTATCCTGCTGTTTTTTCGCTCTAGGATGGGCGCTATCATACACCTTCGCAAGATGTTGGAAATCTAGACTGGTATAAATTTGTGTCGTTGAGAGGTTTGCATGGCCTAATAATTCCTGCACAGCACGCAGATCGGCACTCGACTCCAACATATGAGTCGCAAAAGAATGACGTAATTTATGGGGATGGACTCGCACTGATAACGCTTGTTCCTGCCCCCACTTTGCCATCCGAGACTGGATACTCCGATGAGATAATCGTCTACCTTTTCCCGTTACAAACAATGCACAATCTTCGCAAGGAATTTGCTGACGACATACAAGCCATGCCTCTAATGCCTTAATGGCATAACTGCCTACTGGCACAATACGCTCTTTATTGCCTTTACCTAATACTCTAACTTCACGCAGATCGTACTGTACACTTGATAAATTGAGTGCTGCTAACTCGGCAAGACGTAATCCGCTGGAATAAAACAATTCCATCATGGCTTTATCTCGCAGCGTTAAGGGATCTGTACCTTCAATTTCAAGTAAATGAGTAAGGGAATCGACATCCATATTTTTAGGCAGTGGCTTGGCTTGTTTAGGTGCACTGAGTCCTTTGGCTGGATTAACCGCTATCATCCCTTCCCGCAGTAAAAACTCACCCCACTGTTTGATCGCAGATAAACACAAGGAAAGCGAGCGAGGGCTCAAGCCTTTGCGGTGTAATTTTGCGAGCACTTGTTGCCAATGCTCTCGACCCACATTAAGTAAGGTAACGTCTTTAGGTAATAGCGTACTAACACGATTTAGTTCATAGAGATAGTTATGCACAGTGTGAGCCGACAACTGCCGCTCTGAATGTAAATAACGCTCATAGTCCTGCAGGCATGTCACTTCGAGGTCCGACATATCGCCCATTCGCGTACTCCTATCGGTTCCTTATCCGTCTCTATCAGATAGACGTTATTCCTAAACATAAGTTTAAGTAACAGTCTAAAAATCATAATTTAGCTAACATATACGCCAATAAACGACGTAACTGCTCAAGCAGCATATTATCCATATCAGGGTGAAAATGAGTCGCATCTTGGCTAGCGATAGCAAAAATAACGGGAATATCTTCGGCTAGCTTCACTAAAGCAACAGAGCCCACTTCAGCACCAAAAAGTCGCTTGGCTTCTTGCTGGGTTAAACGGCCAAAATAATGTCCCTTGCGTAGACGTTGTTCCCAAATCGCCTTCATCTCGATATCCACATCGAGAACATTGATTAAACGTACATGGCTAAAATTAAACTGCTGCTTTAAATTATCAGCGAGCACTTCCTTAAGAGAGATTAAATCCGCACAATTCAATAATTTGAAAGATAGCTCAGTATTGAAAAGGTAAATTTTTTCATTACGCGCTGCCATGGTCAGCAAGCTCGTAATTTCTTCCTCAAGCAAGGTGACTCGTTGACGCAGCATTTCTTGGCGTCGCTCTACTAATGAAATCGCACCACGTTCTGTATGGGGCAAACGCATTGCCAGCAATAGCTCAGGATAACGATTGAAAAAATCAGGATTATCCAGCAGATACTCGCGAATAATCAACTCATCAAAGGGCACATTCGTCTGTGGCATCAAGGGCTCTGTCATAGCTGAATTTGTCCATCATAAACATGTTGTGCTGGCCCCGTCATCCACAGGGGTTTACCCTCGCCTTCCCAGTTGATGGTTAACGTGCCTCCCGGTAAATCCACACGGACTTGCTGATCAAGTTTACCTTGTATTTGACCCACAACCACTGCAGCGCAAGCACCTGTGCCACAAGCTAAGGTTTCAGCAGCACCGCGCTCATAAACACGCAGTTTAATATGGCCAGAGTTTATCACCTGCATAAATCCGACATTCACCCCACGAGGAAAGCGTTCATGTTTTGTCAGCAAAGCACCAATCTCGGCAACGGCGGCACTGGTCACATCTTCCACATCAAGCACGCAATGGGGATTGCCCATAGAAGCGGCGCCACATAAAAAAGTTTGCTGCGCAGTTTGCAGTAAATATGTTTTTTCAGGCTTTTTAGCTTTAAAGGGAATAAGGCTTGGTTCAAGTATCGGAACACCCATATTCACCGTCACAGTTCCATCGCGCTCCAAACGTAATGTCATTTTGCCAGATGAAGTACTAACACGAATTTTGTTCTTATTTGTTAGTCCTTTATTGCGCACAAAACGGGCAAAACAGCGAGCACCATTACCACACTGCTCAACTTCACTGCCATCGGCATTAAAGATGCGATAGTGAAAATCTAAATCCGGATCATAGGGCGGCTCGACCAAGAGTAGTTGGTCAAAACCTATACCAAAGTTACGGTCGGCTAAACGGCGGATCTGCTCAGGCGAAAAGAACACGTTCTGCGTGACACCATCAACCACCATAAAATCGTTGCCCAGTCCGTGCATCTTAGTGAATTGGATCAAGATACTTATCCTTTAAGCCGAGGCGCTGTTTATTCAATAATAAACCAAGCGCCTGAATCAATATAATTTTTCTAGTTTACGGCAGGAGTTGCTCACCTTGCCAGAGTTGAGATATTTTTTCTCGCTCACGCACTAAGAAAGCGTGCTCGCCATCGACCATCACTTCAGCCGCACGGGGGCGAGTATTGTAATTGGATGCCATAGCAAAACCATAGGCACCACTTGAACGCACCGCAAGTAGATCGCCAGCAGCTAAAGCCAGCTTGCGTTCTTTACCTAGAAAATCGCCTGTTTCACACACAGGGCCTACAATATCAAATTCATAGGCATCAGAGTCTCTTGGCGCTACTGGGATAATATTTTGCCATGCACTGTAAAGTGCGGGGCGAATTAGGTCATTCATCGCGCCATCGACAATCGCAAAACGCTTGTCGCTGTTTTCTTTCAGATAAAGCACCTGAGTGACAAAAATCCCCGCATTAGCTGCAATCGCACGGCCAGGCTCGAAAATCAGTTTAAGTTTACGGTTGCCTAAACGCTTGAGTAACGCAGCCGCATATACATCGGGATGTGGTGGCGTTTCATCATCATAGGTCACTCCTAAACCACCGCCTACATCGAAATGTTCGATAACAATTCCTTGCTCAGCCAGACGATCTATGAGCGCCAGCATACGATCCATTGCATCAAGAAATGGTTGGATCTCAGTGAGTTGTGACCCGATATGACAATCGACACCTTTCACTTTTAGATGTGGTAACGCATGGGCACGGGCGAAAACAATTTCAGCCTCATCCATAGCAATGCCAAATTTGTTTTCCTTAAGGCCGGTCGAAATATAGGGATGGGTTCCTGCATCCACATCGGGATTAATCCGCAATGAAACGGGTGCTACTTTACCTAAACGACCCGCAACCAGATTTAACTGCTCAAGCTCGGCGCTTGATTCAACGTTAAAACAGTAAATACCCAGATTAAGCGCTTGCTCCATCTCGACAACGGTTTTTCCCACACCAGAAAACACCACTTTAGCGGGGGAGCCTCCTGCTTCGATAACCCTTGCCAACTCACCGCCAGACACAATATCAAAACCACTGCCTAAACGTGCCAGCACATTCAGTACGGCCAAGTTAGCGTTGGCTTTAACCGCATAACAAATGAGGTGTGGATGATCCATAACGGCATTATTAAAAGCATGCCAATGGCGCTCAAGTGTCGCACGGGAATATATATATAGTGGTGTGCCATAGGTTTTGGCTAAATCAGCAACCTGACAACCTTCGGCGTGCAGGGCATTATTATGGTAGAGAAAGTGATCCAATATCCGATTCCTTACTGTGCTTAGCTGCGAGAATAATGTTAGTTAGGCTAATTAGCGTATCTGTTCAGTTTTAACTCGCGTTTCGGTTGTGGCTTCAGCCTGCTCTTCAGGCGTTAGCATTGGCTTGGGTGCCACGACTTTTTTAGGCGGGCTCACTTGGGGCGCTGGCGTTTTATATAAAGGGCCTTTCTGACCGCATGCCGTAATGAATAGGCTACCAAGCAATAACAATAAAAACAGTCTCATTTTTCTCAACATCTGTGCATCTGGTGGCTAATAGCCTTATAATCGCACCCATCTTGACGAAAGCAAAGGATAGAAATGCATGGCTATGACAGATACAGAATTTCACCAGCTCGCCGATGACATGTTCCAAGCCATAGAGAGCGCGATTGAAACGGCAATTGATGAGCAAGATGCCGATGTCGATATCGATGCCAGCGGCAACGTATTGCAATTGGAATTTGTAGATGGCTCTAAGATTGTGATCAACAAGCAAGAACCTTTGCATGAGATTTGGGTTGCAACGCGGTTTGGCGGCTATCACTTTGGCTTTGTAGAGGGTAAATGGCTAGATGGCCGTAATGGCGGTGAATTTATGCCATTCGTTCAAGACTCTATACTGCGCCAAGGCGGTATAAAACTTAGCTTCTAAGACACGACAACATAACCATAGGAGCTTAGGCTCCCATGGTGCAAATTAGTACGATTAAAACTCAGCATCTTGGTCGGTAACATCAATTCCAAATGGGGCGACTGTCAGGTCACCTGCAACTCTAACCAAATGAAAAAACTGCGGAATATTAAATCTCGCCCGCGCCGCATAATGCTCATCAAACACATAGTGGTGACTCACTTTATTGACAAGCTCACTCATATTAGAGCCATGTTGAACATAATGACTGAGTTGGTTTTCTTCATCGAGAATAAATACATCCAAATTTTCACCCCTTTGACGTAAGAAATACTGAATCGCCCCCTTAGCCGCAAAGTTTTGAATAATATTGGGCATACTAGAAAACGGATCATCTCCCAATGCTGGGCGTGGCAATCGAACTAGATGACTACGAGAAAGTTGCTGATAAAAAGATTTAGCATCACTCAAATCTTCATAGGCCATACCCAATGGATTAAAAAAAATACCATAGCGAATATGGCTTATTTGCAGGGGTTGTACGAGTATGCTGGATTGCTGTGCCTGCTGGCATAGTCGCGCTGTTTGCTTGAGTAAATTCTTCACCGCGAGCTTAAGTTGTGGCCGTAATTTTTGGGAGCAACTGATCACATCCATATCAACAGGTAAACTTGCTCGCCTTAACCCTGGCGTGACAAACGCCAATGCCTGCAGTACTGCGGTATCACCTTCAAAACGATGACATTGCCATTCCCCCCAACTGTTAAGACAAATCACATCTAAGGCGCCGAGCATATTCTCTTTTTTACGCCCGAGAGAGAACACGTTGGCATTCATAAAATCAACCATCATTTCTTGCCCACGCCAGTTAATGGTGGGATCGCAGTCTAAATTGAGCACAAAAATGAGTTTACGGAAATGCCACGGCTGACATAAGTCCCGTTTAGACACCCGCCAGTCATGATCGATAAAATGCAGTAAACGCTTTGCCGCATCGGTAAGCCGCTTAGACTTAAGCTTACTCTGCCCAAATTCATACCATTTTGTATCAGGCGTTGACACCCCATTTAAACAGGCCCAAATCATTAATGCTGATGGTGTTTTACCTTTGCAAATTGCAGATTCACCCAATAGATTCTTCGGCTGAGGACCTTGCCGATAAAGATAATATTGGCTTTCGCGAGAACTGGAGACCATAGTCACTTCAGATTCGGCAACCGAGCTACTCCATAATAAATTCAGCTTCGCGATTTGATCTTCATCTTGGGTAAAATAGGTGTGCAATTTACGGGTCAACATCCCTAACTCTTCTATCCGTAAGCCTTCATTCAACTCATGGGTAGATGCAAATCGCAGTAACGTTTGATAGCTCGCCAATAGTAATTCATTGAGTTGTTCATTAAACCAATTGAGCTGGCCACTGTGCCAATGCTCACAATCGTCGAGTGTATTGATTAAACTCTCTGGCCATTGCCAATCCTGAACCAGTTGCTGCATTTTAGGGTAGCGCCAATCTTTTCCTTGCTTGGCACGACTCAAATACACACCACATTTTAAGTAAAAACAGCGACGAACAATCTCAAGTCGTCGTGTATCATTTTGCTTCAATAAATAGATTTCAATCGCTTCATATATAGCGTAATACGCATCGTTTGATGCTGAAAAATCTCCCTCAAGCGTTTTCTGCCATAAACGATCACACAGCAAATGTGAATGAGGATATTCGCTAGCGTAAGCTTCTAGCAGAAGAACCTTTATCAAAGCTTTATGCGGCTTATTTAAGCCTTTGTAGAGTTGCCATAAGGAGGCACCAAAATACTCACTCGCGGGTAACTCATGGACATCACCAAGGTATAATAAGTCAGGATTTAACTTAGCATTTGGCCACCAAGCAATGGTTTTACCCGCCAAGCGAATTTGACTTCGATAAAACTCTTCTAGTAATAACCAATGTTGGGTACTACCACTGTGCTCGTGCGCCATAGATGCTTGACATGCTGAACGCCCTTTTTGGCCGCCACTGAATTGCTGCGGATGCACTAAGTAAAAATTAACTTCAAAATGATAATCTGCAAACCATGCCGTTAATCTATTCGCTTTGGTACGAATTAATGCCAAATCTTCATCGCACAACTGCGGATGATGAACTAACCAAACATCAACATCACTCTTAGCATTTTGGCCAAAGCTTGCAGTGCTGCCCATTGCATAAACACCTTCAAAAGCATAGGTATCCATCTCTTGAGGTATAAAGGGAAGCTTAAATACATCACATGCCAGTGACGCATTTTTCCCCTCTTTATAATCACTAATACCACTGGGAGTATTGGGATGGTGATAGCCGGGATACTGAACGCTGTTCTGGTTGATTAAGAAAGGGATCAAATGGAATAAGTGTTTTTGCAAAGGAGATAGCAAAGCTAAAGCACGCGCAATACGCACTTCATTAAGTCTTTCTGCAATATCAGGAAATAGGTCTTGCTGATCCATCCTAAAACAAAACACCTAACACTTATGGGAAGTGTGCTTATGTTAACACTTTTGACAACATGAGCAACCAAATGAGATCTGCATCACATTTTTGTGCAATTTAGAACGCTGCCGACTTCAAAGAATCGATACGGCTTCCTTACATTAACGTATTGCCAATGTTAGCATTGGCGCAACTAAGATCTTTGACTGGAAACTAGGCATGTCTGAAAACCGCATACGTATCGCAACCCGCAAGAGTCCGCTAGCCATGTGGCAAGCTGAATTTGTTAAAGCCGAATTAGAACGCATTCACCCAAGTATTGTGGTGGAATTGCTACCAATGAGCACCAAGGGCGACGTGATATTAGATACGCCATTAGCAAAAGTAGGTGGTAAAGGTCTGTTCGTCAAAGAACTTGAAGTGGCGATACTAGAAGACCAAGCGGATATTGCTGTGCACTCAATGAAAGACGTGCCAGTAGATTTTCCTGAAGGACTCGGACTTGAGGTCATTTGCGAACGTGAAGATCCCCGTGATGCATTTGTATCAAATATCTATAAAACGATCAGCGAATTACCACTTGGTGCAACCGTTGGTACTTCAAGCTTGCGCCGTCAATGCCAACTGCGCGCATCACGCCCTGATCTGATTATTAAAGATTTACGCGGCAACGTCGGTACTCGCCTTGCTAAGCTGGATAACGGTGAATACGATGCCATCATTCTTGCTGCTGCTGGTTTAATTCGCCTTAAATTATCAGGACGCATTGCCAGCTTTATTTCTGCCGAACAGTCCTTACCGGCTAACGGTCAAGGCGCTGTGGGCATTGAATGCAGAACCAACGATGAGCGAGTTAAAGCACTTCTAGCACCATTAGAGCATTTAGAAACCCGCTACCGTGTTATCGCTGAGCGAGCCATGAACACTCGCTTAGAAGGTGGATGCCAAGTGCCTATTGGTGCATTTGCTGAAATTAATGGCGATGAGATGACCTTACGCGGTCTAGTCGGCAATCCTGACGGCAGCGAAATTATCGAAGGCATCATCACAGGTCCAAAAACCGAAGCGACACAATTAGGTGTGGCTCTTGCCGAAGAACTCTTAAGCAAAGGCGCAAAAAGTATCCTTGACGCCGTTTACGCTAAAGCCTAAGTCAATGAAAGTGTTACTGACGCGTCCTGAAGGGCGCAATCAGTCCATGGTCGATGCCTTGAATACACGAGGCATTGCCCACTATGTCACGCCATTATTGGGTGTTGAACCAACTAACGACATCACAACGGCTGACCCGCATCCATTGGCAGGAACAGATATTATTATCTGCATCAGTGCTAACGCTGTTATTTTTGCGAATAAAGCCTTAAACAAAATTAATACACAAATAGCAACATGGCCTAAAGTTCAATATTTTGCTGTGGGCCATGCAACATGGGAGGCATTAGATCAGTTAGGCATTTGCGCAGTTGAAGCCCCAGATGATTGCCAACAAACGGAAGGCTTACTTACCCTTGCTTCTCTACAACATATTCCAGCTAAAAAAGTAACGATTATACGTGGTGTTGGTGGTCGCGAAGCTCTCGCTGAGCAATTAACCAGCCGTGGCGCAAATGTACGCTATTGGGAAGTATATCAACGAGTGTGTCCACCGTTAGACGGATATGCTATTACACAACAATGGCAACACTTTGGTATTGATACCATTGTGGTCACCAGTGGCGAAGTTCTCAATAACCTGATTAAACTAGTGCCAAAAGAGTTATTTGCATGGCTGCGCTCATGTCATATCATAGTCCCAAGTAACCGAGTAGAAGCTCAAGCTCACGCCTTTGGTATAAACCACGTCACCAATGCCTGTGCCGCCAACAGCAAAGCCGTGCTAAACGCCCTTAAACTTTAAGCGCTATTTAGCCCGATTTTACTCGAATGTCGGCAGTAGCATGTTTTCAAGGACTGTTAAATGGATAACAACAAGCACGACGCAAAGAGCCCAGAATCCGAGGCTACCTCTATTATTGCACCATCGGTCACAACCGATGAAACATCGTTACCGCCAACGTCATCCTCTGAAACTCAAGCGAAAGCCGACGCAGTAAAACCCACAAACACAACCATTAACACTCCTGCGTTAACCAAGAGTTCTTGGGCAATTCGCTTTAGTATTTTATTCGCTTTAGGATTAACCCTTGGTGCCATAGGCGGTGGCTATGTGCTGTATCAGCAACTCCAGCAACAAATTCAGCAGCAACAGTTGGCACAAGATGAAAAAAACAATGCCCTGCAAAGCCAATTAGCACAGGCGCTATTACAGCCTAATCAACGAATAGAACAACTAGAACAGCAACAACTTAACGACGCAAAAACCTATCAAGAATTATCAAAACTCGTTGAAAACCAAAGCCAGCTCCAAGATAGAGTGAATAAACTTGCCGAACGTAGTCCCACACATTGGATGGCGTCAGAGGCAGAATACCTCGTCAATATGGCAGGACGTAAACTCTGGTTAGAGAAAGATCCTCGTACTGCTACCGACTTGTTAAAATCCGCGGATGAAACCATTGCTGCGATGAACAACCCTGCACTGCTGCCAATCCGCAAAGCACTCGCCAAAGATATCGCCGCAACGGCCAGCATAAAAGTGACAGATATTGAAGGGAATGTATTAGCGCTTGATGCCTTAATTGAGCAACTGAGCAAGCTATCACTAAATCGCCACGATGCAGAAGTAAATCCCACTGAAGATACTGCTATCACTGACAATCTGAGTGATTGGCAAACAAATCTAAGTAAGACATGGAAAGCCTTAACCCAAGATTTTATTACTATTCGTCACAGAACAGCCAACGCTCCAGCGCTATTAGCGCCAGATCAGCAGTGGTATCTGGTTGAAAATATCCGTCATAAATTGCTGCAATGCCAACTTGCTTTATATCGCTATGATAGAGCGGCATATCATCAATCATTAATGATGGCACGCAAGTGGATCCAAACTTACTTTGATCCCCAAGATCATAAAACTGTCGAAGCCATTGCCGAAATCGATAAATTAGCCACATTGGAACTCGATCCTATCACCCTGAAATCCTTTACAGCTAAACCTCTACTATTACAACTCACAAGTTATGGTGAACTCACCTCATTAGAGGATACATCACTATGATAAAGATATTAATTTTACTAGGGATTGTACTAATAGGACTCTGTATTAGCCCTTGGCTAGTTGGAAATACAGGTTATGTATACATTACGGCCGGTGATTACCAAATTGAAACCAGCTTGGTCTTTGGGGTTATCGCCTTAATTGTATTTTATGCTGTATTCCAAGTACTTGAATGGTTGGTGATTACCGCTATTAATCTAATCCTACGTAGCCGTTTTATCCCCTACCATTGGCGCCGCCGATCCGCAAAAAAACATACATTAATGGGCGCGCTTGCACTTGCAGAAGAAGATTGGCCAGCGGCTGAACGCGCTATGATAAAAGGCGCTGACAACGGCGAGCTCCCCGCACTAAATTTACTTGCCGCGGCAAGGGCTGCTCAGTACCAACAAAAAATAGCTGAGCGTGATCAATATCTTGACCGCGCAGCATCACAACCTCTAGCCGCCAATGCGGTAACAACCACTCGTGCCCGTTATTTATTAAAGCAAGGGGAATTAGCTTTAGCACGCGTTGAGCTCGATAAGTTATCGCCCACGAGCAAGAGCAAAGCACCAGTACTAAAGCTGGCCCTTGATCTCTATCAAGCACAACAAGATTGGGATGCGTTAAAGCTGTTATTGCCTATATTGAAGAAACGTCAACTCATTGATGATGAAAAGTTTAATGAACTCAATATAGTTACCCATTGCGCTTTACTTAAAGCAGCGGCGACAAAAAGTGAAGCAGCATTAGAAGAATGCTGGCAGTGGTTATCACGCAGTGAGCGAAATCAGTCTGAATACCTCGCTATCTACGCGATTGCCCTATGCCGCTTAAATCGTAAAGATGAAGCGATGAAGTTGTTGCTGAAAAAACTCCGCTCAGCACCAGACACGGCACTATTGAAGGTAATACCTGATATAACCACTGCCCAAGATATGGATATCCGTAAACAACTCCTAAAATACGAAGTGACCCACGAGAATAATGCTGATTATCAAATTTGCTTAGCCAAGCTGTATCAGCAAACGCGCGAAATGAAAGAAGCGAAAACCTGCTGGCAAAACGTCTGTCGACTTGAGCCAACGAAAGATGCTTGGTTAGCACTTGCACGCATTCAAGAGCAATTAGGTGAACAGGGTTACGCCAACCAAAGCTATCGTCAAGCTGCCAACCTGTAATACCAATAACGACATCGATAACGCCATAATACCCAAATTATGGCGTTCCCTAGCTCCTTATCCTTCCTCATATCCGTAGTTAAAGCCTCAAGTATTTTGCATTCATAAAAATTTAATCCTCAGTTAAAGATCTATTCGCTATAGAAAAGCTTACATTTATAAAACAAACACACTAAATGCAGTTGTTTTTACAAATAAACATACAACATCTAGTTTTATACAAAACCAGCGTCAATTTTACAGGTAATGCGCAAGAAAAATCCTTAATACCAAGCGATAGAGGCGCGTCAAAAAATTGACTTCCATTCGCTCATTAGCTAAAATTCCACCACTTGTATCACACTTCCATACATTTGTTGGATTTGTGGACCTTTGTTTGGATTAACACTTGGGTGTTGGGAGCTAATTATGGGATCGGTCATTACATCAAAAAAAGGTTTGCTAAAATTAGTTAAAGGGCAAATCAATATCGAAGTTGATGGTACAAATCAACCCGCTAAGGATGGCGAGCAACTCCCGAAAGGTGCAGTCCTCCATATTGGCGAAAATGCAACATATGAAATCACCTTCGATGATGGCACTAAATTATCGAACGAAGACGTACCGAATACCGCTACAGCGACACCGCCAAGTACCGCCAGTGAAGCGACGCTAGATGAAATCCAAGCACTACAAGATCTCATCGCTTCTGGAGAAGATCCAACTCAAAGCCTGCCAGAAACCGCAGCAGGTAATACCCCTGGTAGTGATGGTAACTCAGGTTATGTAACATTAGCCCGTAGCGGCAGTGAAACCCTTGCGTCCTCAGGCTACTCAACAACAGGTCAAGCGCCAACAACCATCGCACCCAATGAGTTAAGCCAAACCATTGCCACTGACTCGCCATCCATACTCGCGAATGACACTAATACTATTGATGAAGATACAATTGCCACAGGCAATGTACTCGACAATGACAGCGATGCAGATTCGGAATTAACGGTAGCCAGCTTTGAGGTTGGAGGCACAAGTTATGCCGCAGGAACTGAAGTGACTCTTGAAAGCGGTGTATTAATTATCAACGCTGATGGCTCTTATACTTTTACACCCAGTGAAAACTGGAATGGCCAAGTTCCAGTTATTACCTACACCACCAATACAGGCGCAAGTGCAACACTGACTCTAAATGTCACTCCTGTTGACGATGTGCCAGTGATCGCCGGTGACGACAGCGGCGCGGTCACCGAAGATGCCAGCGATCCAGTGTTAACTGACACGGGCACCCTGACCATCACCGATGCGGACAGCGGCCAAGCAGTATTCCAAGCTGGCAGCGGCGTCCCAAGCGTCGGCGCCCTCGGCAGTCTGACCATTGATGTCAATGGCAACTGGACCTACAACGTTAACAACGCCGATGTGCAATACCTCGCCGAAGGCGAAACCAAGGTAGAAACCTTTGTGGTGCTCAGTGCCGATGGCACTGAACACACCGTCACCATCACCATTACCGGCACCAACGATGTGCCAGTGATCGCCGGTGACGACAGCGGCGCGGTCACCGAAGATGCCAGCGATCCAGTGTTAACTGACACGGGCACCCTGACCATCACCGATGCGGACAGCGGCCAAGCAGTATTCCAAGCTGGCAGCGGCGTCCCAAGTGTCGGCGCCCTCGGCAGTCTGACCATTGATGTCAATGGCAACTGGACCTACAACGTTAACAACGCCGATGTGCAATACCTCGCCGAAGGCGAAACCAAGGTGGAAACCTTTGTGGTGCTCAGTGCCGATGGCACTGAGCACACCGTCACCATCACCATTACCGGCACCAACGATGTGCCAGTGATCGCCGGTGACGACAGCGGCGCGGTCACCGAAGATGCCAGCGATCCAGTGTTAACTGACACGGGTACCCTGACCATCACCGATGCGGACAGCGGCCAAGCAGTATTCCAAGCTGGCAGCGGCGTCCCAAGCGTCGGCGCCCTCGGCAGTCTGACCATTGATGTCAATGGCAACTGGACCTACAACGTTAACAACGCCGATGTGCAATACCTCGCCGAAGGCGAAACCAAGGTAGAAACCTTTGTGGTGCTCAGTGCCGATGGCACTGAGCACACCGTCACCATCACCATTACCGGCACCAACGATGTGCCAGTGATCGCCGGTGACGACAGCGGCGCGGTCACCGAAGATGCCAGCGATCCAGTGTTAACTGACACGGGCACCCTGACCATCACCGATGCGGACAGCGGCCAAGCGGTATTCCAAGCTGGCAGCGGCGTCCCAAGCGTCGGCGCCCTCGGCAGTCTGACCATTGATGTCAATGGCAACTGGACCTACAACGTTAACAACGCCGATGTGCAATACCTCGCCGAAGGCGAAACCAAGGTAGAAACCTTTGTGGTGCTCAGTGCCGATGGCACTGAACACACCGTCACCATCACCATTACCGGCACCAACGATGTGCCAGTGATCGCCGGTGACGACAGCGGCGCGGTCACCGAAGATGCCAGCGATCCAGTGTTAACTGACACGGGCACCCTGACCATCACCGATGCGGACAGCGGCCAAGCAGTATTCCAAGCTGGCAGCGGCGTCCCAAGCGTCGGCGCCCTCGGCAGTCTGACCATTGATGTCAATGGCAACTGGACCTACAACGTTAACAACGCCGATGTGCAATACCTCGCCGAAGGCGAAACCAAGGTAGAAACCTTTGTGGTGCTCAGTGCCGATGGCACTGAACACACCGTCACCATCACCATTACCGG
Source organism: Shewanella sp. JNE2 (assembly GCF_023159115.1). Taxonomy (NCBI): domain Bacteria; kingdom Pseudomonadati; phylum Pseudomonadota; class Gammaproteobacteria; order Alteromonadales; family Shewanellaceae; genus Shewanella; species Shewanella sp. JNE2. The sequence continues at coordinate 4,187,278 of NZ_CP096169.1, forward strand.
CACCAACGATGTGCCAGTGATCGCCGGTGACGACAGCGGCGCGGTCACCGAAGATGCCAGCGATCCAGTGTTAACTGACACGGGCACCCTGACCATCACCGATGCGGACAGCGGCCAAGCGGTATTCCAAGCTGGCAGCGGCGTCCCAAGCGTCGGCGCCCTCGGCAGTCTGACCATTGATGTCAATGGCAACTGGACCTACAACGTTAACAACGCCGATGTGCAATACCTCGCCGAAGGCGAAACCAAGGTAGAAACCTTTGTGGTGCTCAGTGCCGATGGCACTGAACACACCGTCACCATCACCATTACCGGCACCAACGATGTGCCAGTGATCGCCGGTGACGACAGCGGCGCGGTCACCGAAGATGCCAGCGATCCAGTGTTAACTGACACGGGCACCCTGACCATCACCGATGCGGACAGCGGCCAAGCGGTATTCCAAGCTGGCAGCGGCGTCCCAAGCGTCGGCGCCCTCGGCAGTCTGACCATTGATGTCAATGGCAACTGGACCTACAACGTTAACAACGCCGATGTGCAATACCTCGCCGAAGGCGAAACCAAGGTAGAAACCTTTGTGGTGCTCAGTGCCGATGGCACTGAACACACCGTCACCATCACCATTACCGGCACCAACGATGTGCCAGTGATCGCCGGTGACGACAGCGGCGCGGTCACCGAAGATGCCAGCGATCCAGTGTTAACTGACACGGGCACCCTGACCATCACCGATGCGGACAGCGGCCAAGCAGTATTCCAAGCTGGCAGCGGCGTCCCAAGCGTCGGCGCCCTCGGCAGTCTGACCATTGATGTCAATGGCAACTGGACCTACAACGTTAACAACGCCGATGTGCAATACCTCGCCGAAGGCGAAACCAAGGTAGAAACCTTTGTGGTGCTCAGTGCCGATGGCACTGAACACACCGTCACCATCACCATTACCGGCACCAACGATGTGCCAGTGATCGCCGGTGACGACAGCGGCGCGGTCACCGAAGATGCCAGCGATCCAGTGTTAACTGACACGGGCACCCTGACCATCACCGATGCGGACAGCGGCCAAGCAGTATTCCAAGCTGGCAGCGGCGTCCCAAGTGTCGGCGCCCTCGGCAGTCTGACCATTGATGTCAATGGCAACTGGACCTACAACGTTAACAACGCCGATGTGCAATACCTCGCCGAAGGCGAAACCAAGGTGGAAACCTTTGTGGTGCTCAGTGCCGATGGCACTGAGCACACCGTCACCATCACCATTACCGGCACCAACGATGTGCCAGTGATCGCCGGTGACGACAGCGGCGCGGTCACCGAAGATGCCAGCGATCCAGTGTTAACTGACACGGGTACCCTGACCATCACCGATGCGGACAGCGGCCAAGCAGTATTCCAAGCTGGCAGCGGCGTCCCAAGCGTCGGCGCCCTCGGCAGTCTGACCATTGATGTCAATGGCAACTGGACCTACAACGTTAACAACGCCGATGTGCAATACCTCGCCGAAGGCGAAACCAAGGTAGAAACCTTTGTGGTGCTCAGTGCCGATGGCACTGAGCACACCGTCACCATCACCATTACCGGCACCAACGATGTGCCAGTGATCGCCGGTGACGACAGCGGCGCGGTCACCGAAGATGCCAGCGATCCAGTGTTAACTGACACGGGCACCCTGACCATCACCGATGCGGACAGCGGCCAAGCGGTATTCCAAGCTGGCAGCGGCGTCCCAAGCGTCGGCGCCCTCGGCAGTCTGACCATTGATGTCAATGGCAACTGGACCTACAACGTTAACAACGCCGATGTGCAATACCTCGCCGAAGGCGAAACCAAGGTAGAAACCTTTGTGGTGCTCAGTGCCGATGGCACTGAACACACCGTCACCATCACCATTACCGGCACCAACGATGTGCCAGTGATCGCCGGTGACGACAGCGGCGCGGTCACCGAAGATGCCAGCGATCCAGTGTTAACTGACACGGGCACCCTGACCATCACCGATGCGGACAGCGGCCAAGCAGTATTCCAAGCTGGCAGCGGCGTCCCAAGCGTCGGCGCCCTCGGCAGTCTGACCATTGATGTCAATGGCAACTGGACCTACAACGTTAACAACGCCGATGTGCAATACCTCGCCGAAGGCGAAACCAAGGTAGAAACCTTTGTGGTGCTCAGTGCCGATGGCACTGAACACACCGTCACCATCACCATTACCGGCACCAACGATGTGCCAGTGATCGCCGGTGACGACAGCGGCGCGGTCACCGAAGATGCCAGCGATCCAGTGTTAACTGACACGGGCACCCTGACCATCACCGATGCGGACAGCGGCCAAGCGGTATTCCAAGCTGGCAGCGGCGTCCCAAGCGTCGGCGCCCTCGGCAGTCTGACCATTGATGTCAATGGCAACTGGACCTACAACGTTAACAACGCCGATGTGCAATACCTCGCCGAAGGCGAAACCAAGGTAGAAACCTTTGTGGTGCTCAGTGCCGATGGCACTGAACACACCGTCACCATCACCATTACCGGCACCAACGATGTGCCAGTGATCGCCGGTGACGACAGCGGCGCGGTCACCGAAGATGCCAGCGATCCAGTGTTAACTGACACGGGCACCCTGACCATCACCGATGCGGACAGCGGCCAAGCGGTATTCCAAGCTGGCAGCGGCGTCCCAAGCGTCGGCGCCCTCGGCAGTCTGACCATTGATGTCAATGGCAACTGGACCTACAACGTTAACAACGCCGATGTGCAATACCTCGCCGAAGGCGAAACCAAGGTAGAAACCTTTGTGGTGCTCAGTGCCGATGGCACTGAGCACACCGTCACCATCACCATTACCGGCACCAACGATGTGCCAGTGATCGCCGGTGACGACAGCGGCGCGGTCACCGAAGATGCCAGCGATCCAGTGTTAACTGACACGGGCACCCTGACCATCACCGATGCGGACAGCGGCCAAGCAGTATTCCAAGCTGGCAGCGGCGTCCCAAGCGTCGGCGCCCTCGGCAGTCTGACCATTGATGTCAATGGCAACTGGACCTACAACGTTAACAACGCCGATGTGCAATACCTCGCCGAAGGCGAAACCAAGGTAGAAACCTTTGTGGTGCTCAGTGCCGATGGCACTGAACACACCGTCACCATCACCATTACCGGCACCAACGATGTGCCAGTGATCGCCGGTGACGACAGCGGCGCGGTCACCGAAGATGCCAGCGATCCAGTGTTAACTGACACGGGCACCCTGACCATCACCGATGCGGACAGCGGCCAAGCGGTATTCCAAGCTGGCAGCGGCGTCCCAAGCGTCGGCGCCCTCGGCAGTCTGACCATTGATGTCAATGGCAACTGGACCTACAACGTTAACAACGCCGATGTGCAATACCTCGCCGAAGGCGAAACCAAGGTAGAAACCTTTGTGGTGCTCAGTGCCGATGGCACTGAGCACACCGTCACCATCACCATTACCGGCACCAACGATGTGCCAGTGATCGCCGGTGACGACAGCGGCGCGGTCACCGAAGATGCCAGCGATCCAGTGTTAACTGACACGGGCACCCTGACCATCACCGATGCGGACAGCGGCCAAGCAGTATTCCAAGCTGGCAGCGGCGTCCCAAGCGTCGGCGCCCTCGGCAGTCTGACCATTGATGTCAATGGCAACTGGACCTACAACGTTAACAACGCCGATGTGCAATACCTCGCCGAAGGCGAAACCAAGGTAGAAACCTTTGTGGTGCTCAGTGCCGATGGCACTGAGCACACCGTCACCATCACCATTACCGGCACCAACGATGTGCCAGTGATCGCCGGTGACGACAGCGGCGCGGTCACCGAAGATGCCAGCGATCCAGTGTTAACTGACACGGGCACCCTGACCATCACCGATGCGGACAGCGGCCAAGCAGTATTCCAAGCTGGCAGCGGCGTCCCAAGTGTCGGCGCCCTCGGCAGTCTGACCATTGATGTCAATGGCAACTGGACCTACAACGTTAACAACGCCGATGTGCAATACCTCGCCGAAGGCGAAACCAAGGTGGAAACCTTTGTGGTGCTCAGTGCCGATGGCACTGAGCACACCGTCACCATCACCATTACCGGCACCAACGATGTGCCAGTGATCGCCGGTGACGACAGCGGCGCGGTCACCGAAGATGCCAGCGATCCAGTGTTAACTGACACGGGTACCCTGACCATCACCGATGCGGACAGCGGCCAAGCAGTATTCCAAGCTGGCAGCGGCGTCCCAAGCGTCGGCGCCCTCGGCAGTCTGACCATTGATGTCAATGGCAACTGGACCTACAACGTTAACAACGCCGATGTGCAATACCTCGCCGAAGGCGAAACCAAGGTAGAAACCTTTGTGGTGCTCAGTGCCGATGGCACTGAGCACACCGTCACCATCACCATTACCGGCACCAACGATGTGCCAGTGATCGCCGGTGACGACAGCGGCGCGGTCACCGAAGATGCCAGCGATCCAGTGTTAACTGACACGGGCACCCTGACCATCACCGATGCGGACAGCGGCCAAGCAGTATTCCAAGCTGGCAGCGGCGTCCCAAGTGTCGGCGCCCTCGGCAGTCTGACCATTGATGTCAATGGCAACTGGACCTACAACGTTAACAACGCCGATGTGCAATACCTCGCCGAAGGCGAAACCAAGGTGGAAACCTTTGTGGTGCTCAGTGCCGATGGCACTGAGCACACCGTCACCATCACCATTACCGGCACCAACGATGTGCCAGTGATCGCCGGTGACGACAGCGGCGCGGTCACCGAAGATGCCAGCGATCCAGTGTTAACTGACACGGGTACCCTGACCATCACCGATGCGGACAGCGGCCAAGCAGTATTCCAAGCTGGCAGCGGCGTCCCAAGCGTCGGCGCCCTCGGCAGTCTGACCATTGATGTCAATGGCAACTGGACCTACAACGTTAACAACGCCGATGTGCAATACCTCGCCGAAGGCGAAACCAAGGTAGAAACCTTTGTGGTGCTCAGTGCCGATGGCACTGAGCACACCGTCACCATCACCATTACCGGCACCAACGATGTGCCAGTGATCGCCGGTGACGACAGCGGCGCGGTCACCGAAGATGCCAGCGATCCAGTGTTAACTGACACGGGCACCCTGACCATCACCGATGCGGACAGCGGCCAAGCGGTATTCCAAGCTGGCAGCGGCGTCCCAAGCGTCGGCGCCCTCGGCAGTCTGACCATTGATGTCAATGGCAACTGGACCTACAACGTTAACAACGCCGATGTGCAATACCTCGCCGAAGGCGAAACCAAGGTAGAAACCTTTGTGGTGCTCAGTGCCGATGGCACTGAACACACCGTCACCATCACCATTACCGGCACCAACGATGTGCCAGTGATCGCCGGTGACGACAGCGGCGCGGTCACCGAAGATGCCAGCGATCCAGTGTTAACTGACACGGGCACCCTGACCATCACCGATGCGGACAGCGGCCAAGCGGTATTCCAAGCTGGCAGCGGCGTCCCAAGCGTCGGCGCCCTCGGCAGTCTGACCATTGATGTCAATGGCAACTGGACCTACAACGTTAACAACGCCGATGTGCAATACCTCGCCGAAGGCGAAACCAAGGTAGAAACCTTTGTGGTGCTCAGTGCCGATGGCACTGAGCACACCGTCACCATCACCATTACCGGCACCAACGATGTGCCAGTGATCGCCGGTGACGACAGCGGCGCGGTCACCGAAGATGCCAGCGATCCAGTGTTAACTGACACGGGCACCCTGACCATCACCGATGCGGACAGCGGCCAAGCAGTATTCCAAGCTGGCAGCGGCGTCCCAAGCGTCGGCGCCCTCGGCAGTCTGACCATTGATGTCAATGGCAACTGGACCTACAACGTTAACAACGCCGATGTGCAATACCTCGCCGAAGGCGAAACCAAGGTAGAAACCTTTGTGGTGCTCAGTGCCGATGGCACTGAGCACACCGTCACCATCACCATTACCGGCACCAACGATGTGCCAGTGATCGCCGGTGACGACAGCGGCGCGGTCACCGAAGATGCCAGCGATCCAGTGTTAACTGACACGGGTACCCTGACCATCACCGATGCGGACAGCGGCCAAGCGGTATTCCAAGCTGGCAGCGGCGTCCCAAGTGTCGGCGCCCTCGGCAGTCTGACCATTGATGTCAATGGCAACTGGACCTACAACGTTAACAACGCCGATGTGCAATACCTCGCCGAAGGCGAAACCAAGGTAGAAACCTTTGTGGTGCTCAGTGCCGATGGCACTGAACACACCGTCACCATCACCATTACCGGCACCAACGATGTGCCAGTGATCGCCGGTGACGACAGCGGCGCGGTCACCGAAGATGCCAGCGATCCAGTGTTAACTGACACGGGCACCCTGACCATCACCGATGCGGACAGCGGCCAAGCGGTATTCCAAGCTGGCAGCGGCGTCCCAAGCGTCGGCGCCCTCGGCAGTCTGACCATTGATGTCAATGGCAACTGGACCTACAACGTTAACAACGCCGATGTGCAATACCTCGCCGAAGGCGAAACCAAGGTAGAAACCTTTGTGGTGCTCAGTGCCGATGGCACTGAACACACCGTCACCATCACCATTACCGGCACCAACGATGTGCCAGTGATCGCCGGTGACGACAGCGGCGCGGTCACCGAAGATGCCAGCGATCCAGTGTTAACTGACACGGGCACCCTGACCATCACCGATGCGGACAGCGGCCAAGCGGTATTCCAAGCTGGCAGCGGCGTCCCAAGCGTCGGCGCCCTCGGCAGTCTGACCATTGATGTCAATGGCAACTGGACCTACAACGTTAACAACGCCGATGTGCAATACCTCGCCGAAGGCGAAACCAAGGTAGAAACCTTTGTGGTGCTCAGTGCCGATGGCACTGAACACACCGTCACCATCACCATTACCGGCACCAACGATGTGCCAGTGATCGCCGGTGACGACAGCGGCGCGGTCACCGAAGATGCCAGCGATCCAGTGTTAACTGACACGGGCACCCTGACCATCACCGATGCGGACAGCGGCCAAGCAGTATTCCAAGCTGGCAGCGGCGTCCCAAGCGTCGGCGCCCTCGGCAGTCTGACCATTGATGTCAATGGCAACTGGACCTACAACGTTAACAACGCCGATGTGCAATACCTCGCCGAAGGCGAAACCAAGGTGGAAACCTTTGTGGTGCTCAGTGCCGATGGCACTGAGCACACCGTCACCATCACCATTACCGGCACCAACGATGTGCCAGTGATCGCCGGTGACGACAGCGGCGCGGTCACCGAAGATGCCAGCGATCCAGTGTTAACTGACACGGGTACCCTGACCATCACCGATGCGGACAGCGGCCAAGCAGTATTCCAAGCTGGCAGCGGCGTCCCAAGCGTCGGCGCCCTCGGCAGTCTGACCATTGATGTCAATGGCAACTGGACCTACAACGTTAACAACGCCGATGTGCAATACCTCGCCGAAGGCGAAACCAAGGTAGAAACCTTTGTGGTGCTCAGTGCCGATGGCACTGAACACACCGTCACCATCACCATTACCGGCACCAACGATGTGCCAGTGATCGCCGGTGACGACAGCGGCGCGGTCACCGAAGATGCCAGCGATCCAGTGTTAACTGACACGGGCACCCTGACCATCACCGATGCGGACAGCGGCCAAGCGGTATTCCAAGCTGGCAGCGGCGTCCCAAGCGTCGGCGCCCTCGGCAGTCTGACCATTGATGTCAATGGCAACTGGACCTACAACGTTAACAACGCCGATGTGCAATACCTCGCCGAAGGCGAAACCAAGGTAGAAACCTTTGTGGTGCTCAGTGCCGATGGCACTGAGCACACCGTCACCATCACCATTACCGGCACCAACGATGTGCCAGTGATCGCCGGTGACGACAGCGGCGCGGTCACCGAAGATGCCAGCGATCCAGTGTTAACTGACACGGGTACCCTGACCATCACCGATGCGGACAGCGGCCAAGCGGTATTCCAAGCTGGCAGCGGCGTCCCAAGCGTCGGCGCCCTCGGCAGTCTGACCATTGATGTCAATGGCAACTGGACCTACAACGTTAACAACGCCGATGTGCAATACCTCGCCGAAGGCGAAACCAAGGTAGAAACCTTTGTGGTGCTCAGTGCCGATGGCACTGAGCACACCGTCACCATCACCATTACCGGCACCAACGACTGTCCCGTAATAAATTCCGTATCAAATGCTACGGTATCTGAAGAAGGGCTACCCAACGGCATAGCTGATGTTATTGGTAATTCTGATACTACAGATAATGTTTCTGCTAGCGGCACAATAAATATTAGTGATATTGATGGAGACTCTTTAACCGTTTCACTTTCTGGCCCAACAGAATTAATGTCAGGCGGACAATCTGTAAATTGGCTCTGGGATGCGGATACACAAACACTAGTAGGCTACACAGGTGTTATTGGCGAATCTTCCTATGTTGAAGTAATGGCTGTAGTTCTAACCGCTCCAACTTCTGGTGATTCCAATTGGACCTATGATGTGACTTTAAAGGCACCACTTGATCATCCAGACACTACATCGGAAGATACTATTACATTCGATATAGGTATTACTGTTAATGATAATCATGGCGGCACCTCTACAGGTAGCTTTAGTGTTACGGTTGAAGATGACGCACCTGAAATCGCATCTATTAGTCCTGTCGAAGTAACGAATATAGATATTCCTGATACTTTAGTCGGTCTATTCTCTCTAACTGGCTATAGTGGCAGCAACAATCTTCTTGATTTTGATGGTTTTACGATCACAGCCAAAGGATTTACCTCTTCAACAAACTCTAACTTAATTGATGCCGCAATCTATGGAAGTAGTAACGGGATAGGAGTTAGCAGTGTAGGGGCGCCTTATCATAATCTTGCTAATGAAGTAGATTTCCGTAAATTTGCAGATGGAAGTTCTGCATCAGAAGAAATCATCATCACTCTGGATCCAGGAACTGTTGCCTATGGTGTAAATATTCAGTTTTCCCATATGTTTGGCGGCGAGCTAGAAGTCGGAATAGTTGAGTTCTGGCGTGATGGTCAGCTTATTGCCACTCAAACATTTAGCTCTGACGCTAATAGTGGTGACTATGCTGCTAATTTCCAAGTCTTACAAGGCGGATTTGATACCATGGTTATCAAGGCGCTAGATAATGGTCAAGGGCCTCACAGCAACGATAATAGTGATTTTACAATAACGGCAATTGAATTTACTGGTTCACCAACCCCTCCAGCAATCGCTTTTGCTACGGGAGTAATCACCCCAGAGTGGGGGGCTGATGGTAAAGGCTCATTAACGTTGACTGGCAGTACAGAAAACAATCTGCTTACAGCATCAGGCAGCACAATTACCATTACTCAAAATGCAAATACGCTTACTGGTATAGATGAAAATGGTGAATTAGTATTTAGATTAGAATTTACACCTGGAACAGGCACTTGGGAGTTTTTCCAATACAAAGAAATGCTCCAACCTTCTGATGGCAATATTGATTTCACAGTAAGAGCAACAGATCGTGATGGTGACTATACCGACGGTTCTTTCTCGGTTATTCCGCAGTTATACATAGCGCCACCTTCTGCACCAGAAGTTACCATTATCGATGACACTAATAATGACTCGTATTTAAGTCCTACTGAAGTAGGAAATGACGACGTTCAAATACAAGTCGAAATTGATGCTGCTGATTTTGCTGCTGGAGGCTATGTCAATCTCACTATTACAAACAGTGGTATAACAACCAATGTCGAACTCAAACTGGTCAACGGTGAACTGCAACTTGCAGATGGTTCTCCAGCAACAGGTTTTAGTTATAGTAATGGTGTCATCAGTTGGACCGAAAGCACACCTGCGGCAGGCCAAAACATTACAGTAACCGCCACCCAAACAAACTTTGCCGGAAATACTTCTCCTTCCGGCTCTGACAATGCAACTGTTTATCTGCCTGATAATCGCCAAATCATTGTTAATGAAGGCGATCTTCGTGACAATATTCCTAATGTTGTCTCAAGTACAATTAGTTTCACCGCAGGTAACCAAGCACTGACACAGTTCCGCTTTAATGAGTCAGCCATTAATGCTGCGACAAATCTCGCAGCAGGAGTGAGCATCGTTTGGGCGATAGCCGCAAATGGAGCACTAATAGGTTCCATTGATGGGGTTGATGTCATCAAGCTCACTTTAACAGGTGGAGTGATTGCCGCAGGTACAACTGCGAATATTACTGTGAATGTTGAATTGCTTGATAATATCAAACATATGAATGCTCTAGATGGCACAAATCTAAATTCACTGATCGATGGCATTGTCATTGAAGCTATTGGCGCCGATGGTAGCGTTTTGACCGGTAATTTAAGCATCGTCATTAATGATGATCTGATCTCTATCGATCCTGTCAGTGGCTCTGGCGTAAATAGCTCTAGCGCTACCAATATCATAGGTGCTCTTAATATTTTAGGAGCCGATGGTAATGATCATGATCTTAATGATGATTACAGCATAAGTCTGACAGCGAATATCACAGGGTGGAATGGAACAACCACTACGTTTGCTAACTCAGGTATAACCTCGGAAGGGCTAACCATATTTTACTACGTAGACCCTGCTCATCCCAATGTGCTTATTGCATATACGGATACCAATGCTACCCCCTCAGCCTATACTGGCGCGGCGAACCAAGCATTAATCTTCACGTTGACAACCGATCCGCATAGCGACCAATACACTTTCGATATCAATCAAAGCATTGATCAACTTTCAACTATCCAAATTGCAGGTTTAGTTGGAGGCCAAGGCGGCATTGGTAACGCGGTATATGTTACAACTAATAATTCCCCAGCGGGTTATGGTATCTACAATGATATAACTAAAATTCCTGCTGGTGAGGATATTGCTTTCACATTAACCGCACGCGCTGAAAATGGCAGTGTAGGCCGCGTCAATGGTACCAACAACGGCTTCGGAGTGGACAACCCACATGTTAGTGGTAAAGAAATTCTCATCATTGATTATTTAGAAGATGCAGCAACAGCAAGCTTTAACTTTACTGGCGCGACGTCCATCTATTTTAAAGCCTATGATGAGCAAGGTAATTTAATCGGTGAAGGAAATATAACAAGTGGTCAAGTTATTCAAAATTTAGGTTCTATAGCCTATGTTGAATTATCTGCCTTAGCAGGTACCAGTTTCCAATTTACTGGCACTACGGCACAAACCATTGTGAGCTCCACTCAAAATGTCGACTTACATTTTGATGTAACGGTTACCGATAGTGATGGTGATACTAATACAGGCGGATTTAACATCCATCTTGAGGCACCAAATACAACGCCAATAGCACCTGTTGCGCTCACTACTAACGCCATTGCAAGCCTTAATGAAGCAGACTTGCAGGCTGGCGCTCCAGATATGAGTGTACAAACACTTAGCTTTAAATCTGGTAGTAACTCGATTGGTAGCTTCCAATTTGGTGATTTTAGTAATATTTCCGTCACAGGTATTAATGCGCACATTCATTGGGCCGTTAATACTGCGGGCCAATTAATAGGTACCGTGTTTGGCCGTGAAGCTCTTCGCTTAACCTTAGACTGGGATCGAATTAATGCGGGAGAACAAGGTGATGTGACGGTTACTGCCGAATTACTGACTAATTTACCCCATAGCGTTAATGTGGATAGCCTTACGATAAATGGCATTAAAGTCGTGGCTATTGATGGTGCTGGTAATACAGCCCAGTCAACTGTCACGGTTACTGTTGCCGATGATGTTGATATCGCTAAAAATGATACAGCGCAACTCGATGTTGTTGTCGACTCATTTAAGTTTTCTGGAGTAGTTGCTGATTGGCAGAACCCCTCTGGCGGTACAAATGTCAGGAGATATGATGGTCCAGATAACGATACAGGCTTAGATCAAGTTCGTTGGGGAAACCCATCTAGTTGGAATGGACAGCAATCTGGCTATGGTTTTAGGGACAACGATGCAGGACTTAATGGAGCATTGTCACTTAACCAAGATATCGTTTTGGGTACATTTACCCACTACAATTATCCAATTACATCAGGTACATCTATTACTGCCGCCACGATGCAAGTGACCTTTAACGTCACAGATGCATATGGAGTAACCACACCTGTAACGTTAACTCTCAACTTTAACCATAACGAAACACCTAATACAAACGACCCTATAGCTTCTCGTGACATTGTCACCGTAGGCCAAACCAGTGTCACCTTCAATTATGAAGGCCAAATGTACACAATGCAGGTTATTGGATTTAAAGACACTAATGCCAACATTGTCACATCGATCTACACGAATGAAGATGCTGCGACCAGTTATGAACTAGTAGTTCGTATGGTTGCTGGTAATGGATATTCCTTACCAAGCACTGACGGCAATGTGTTGACAAATGATGTAATCGGAGCTGATGGTCCATTGACTATTATTGGGGTGGCTAAGGGCGATCTTACCAATACCGGCGGTGCATCTGGGCAAGTAGGGTCAACCATAACTGGCTTATATGGCACTCTGATACTAAACGCCGATGGAACCTATAAATACCAACTTACAGCAAATGCAAGCCAATTGCCTACAACAGGAGCAATAGAAACCTTTACTTATACCATCCGTGATAGTGATGGTGATGTATCCAGTGCAACCTTGAAAATCAACGTTAATCCAGTCAATAGCGATGGTATTAATATTGCGGACGCCAACCTTATTACCACTCAAGGTTCTAGCCTGAATGATAGTATGATTGTTGATGGTGGAGAAAGTGCTAATAACCCAAATCAAAAAATATTGAACGTCAGTTTTGGTGGTGGCCAAAGCGGTATCATCACAAACAGTAACGAAAAAGAGGTTGTTGCTTCAGGAGCTAACAATAAGAGCTATAGCACTACGGATGCTCAATTCGTTAATGGCGGCGATGGTAATGATCATATTGAAACAGGCAAAGGCAACGATGTTATCTATGCGGGTAGAACAGGCTCGACTGGATATGGTTCAGATGATGCACTTGAGTTATCAGTCAATACGCTCCTAAATCACCATATTATGACAGGTGAATTAACTGGCGCTAACAGAATGGTTGATAGTAACGGCCTATTATTGGCTAATGATGTCGCTTCGCATAAAGCGGATATTGTAAATGGTGGCAGCGGTGATGACCGAATTTATGGTCAATCTGGCTCTGACATTCTCTATGGTCATACAGGTAATGATTATATTGATGGTGGTAGCCACAACGATGCACTCCGTGGTGGAGAGGGCAACGATACTCTCATCGGTGGCCTTGGTGATGATGTCCTTCGTGGTGATAGCGGCGCTGATACCTTCGTCTGGCGATATGCGGAGTTTGGCACTGACCACATTATGGACTTTAAAGTCACAGAAGATAAGTTAGACCTGAGTGACTTACTCCAAGGCGAATCGGCAAATAATTTGGACAGTTACTTAAACTTTAGCTTAGACAGCACTGGCTCTACCGTCATCGATATTGATGCCAATCTTGATGGTGTATATGAACAGCACATCATTCTTGATGGCGTGAATTTATTCACCACTTATAGCGCAACAAATGATGCCGGAGTGATTAATGGTCTACTGGGTACCAATGGTAATGGTCCATTAATTATCGATACTCAGCCTATCACTCCAGAGACACCACAGGGAGTAACACCACTTAATGATCATCATAACAATGGCACTATAATCCCTTAAATAAAATCGTTTTGATGGCCTATAGAAATATAGGCCATCATGGACGATACTTTGGATAACCATATAAAAATCAAAGGATAGATAATTAGGTGCCTGTCACAGCGTCTGAAAGAATTGAGCAGTGGACTATTTCTGCTTCGCAGCGAGTTATAGTTGATCCATTGCTAGATTGTTTAGTGCTCCTCACTGAACATTTTGGAAACCCATGCTCAAGCGATTCGCTTGCGGCAGGTTTACCCTTGTCTGGTGCTCTTTTAACACCAGATTTACTTCCACAAGCAGCATCGCGCGCGGGTTTAGCTGCAAAATTGTCTCGAAAGGGATTAAATGAAGTCTCACCAATACTGCTCCCCTGTATTTTATTATTAAAAGATCAGAAAGCCTGTATATTACGCGAGCTCAATTTAGAGTCAGATAAAGCTGTTATTCAATTACCTGAAACGGGTGGTGAAGAGACACTCAATATTGAGTCACTAGAAGCCTTATATGTAGGTTATTTATTTTTAGTAAAACAAGAATACCGTGGTGACATGGGCTTTGATGTTTATCTTCACGATAATAAAACCCATTGGTTGCTCCAAACCCTAAAAGATTCCGCACCTATTTATCGAGATGCACTTATTGCGTCTGTTTTAGTAAATTTATTTGCGCTCGTTTCACCACTCTTCATCATGAATGTGTATGACAAAGTGGTTCCCAATCTCGCTTTTGAATCTCTTTGGGTTCTCGCAATTGGTGCTTCTATTGCTTATCTTTTTGATCTTGTGATGCGACAATTACGAGGCTATTTAATTGATGTTGCAGGTAAAAAGGTAGATATCATTGTCTCATCACAACTTTTTGCTAAAGCCATTGGTATTCCGCTTGAGAAACGCTCACCCAGTATCGGCGGTATGGCAAAACAACTCGGTGAATTTGACAATATTCGCGAGATATTAACCTCTGCAACAATAACCACATTAGTTGACTTACCCTTTGCGTTATTTTTCTTAATTATTATCTTCATCGTTGCTGGTGATCTTGCCATTATTCCCGTTATCGGGGGCGTTATCATTATAGGTTTTACGCTTTACACACAACCCAAATTAAAAGCTGCGATTGAAGAAGGTAATAAGTTTTCAAGCCTTAAACATGGACATTTAATTGAAAGCCTCTCTGCGCTTGAGTCAATAAAAGCAAACGGTGCCGAAGGTATAGTGCAACGAAGTTGGCAGCAAATGATAGGCCATAGCGCAAACTGGCAATTGAGATCTAAAAACCTATCTAATTCAGTGTCAAATATTGCCAACTTTATTGTCCAGTTTACCGTTGTAAGTGTGGTTATTTTGGGGGTTTATCGGGTTGCTGATAATGTCATTTCAATGGGAGGAATCATTGCTGCGGTCATGTTATCTAGCCGTGCCATAGCCCCGATGGCACAACTCGCAGGCCTGATGACAAGAGCAAACCATACAGCAAGTGCATTGCGTCAACTGAATGACTTAATGGTGCAAGAAGATGAGTTTCAAAATAAAGGTCATTTAGTCAGTAAACAGAGATTACTCGGTAAGATTAATGTCGATAATGTCGGTTTTAGTTATCCAGGGTCAGAAAAACCCGTGTTATATCCCATGTCTCTGACCATTAATCCCGGTGAGCGCATCGCAATTATTGGGCGCAATGGTTCAGGTAAAAGTACACTCGCCAAACTTTTAGTCGGTCTTTTCCAGCCGACCACTGGCAGTCTACGTTACGACGGTATTGATTCTGCACAAATTCACCCTAGCGATCTACGCCGTAACTTCGGCTATTTGCCTCAAGATGTCACGCTATTTCACGGGACGATTAGGGATAATATTCTCTTTGGTACTCGCCAAGTGACTGAACACCAACTGATACGGGCGGTACAACTCTCAGGCGTAAGCCAATTTACGAATCTTGAAGCTGAAGGTTTAGATCAGCAGGTTGGTGAAGGCGGTATGTCGCTTAGTCGTGGACAAAGGCAAACAGTGGCGCTTGCAAGAGCAACGCTCAATGATCCGCCAGTACTCTTAATGGATGAGCCCACAGCAAGCTTAGATGCGCGTGCTGAGCAACAGTTTATTCGCTCAATGCAAAATGTGAGCAAAGACAGAACCCTATTGTTAATTACGCACAAAATGCACTTATTACAATTAGTTGATCGCATTATCGTGCTTGAACGCGGTCATGTCGTCGCTGATGGCCCTAAAGCTGAAGTGTTAGAAAAACTCAATTTTGGTCTGTTCAATGGGGGCAGTAAAAAATGAGTAAACACTTAACGGCTAATGATCTGGACATGGTAGATGATGTCTATGGTGCCATGATGACCGATGCTCCCACAGGCCACAGATTAATTATTTGGGCAATGGCGGCAATGATTGTCTGTTTCTTGTTGTGGGCAGCTTTTGCCAAATTAGACAAAGTCACCACAGGCTCAGGCAAAGTGATCCCCTCCTCACAGGTTCAGGTTATTCAAAGCTTGGATGGCGGAATAATGCAAGAGCTCTACGTACGGGAAGGTGAACTGGTCACCAAAGGGCAACCCTTAGTACGAATTGATGACACTCGTTTCCGCTCAGATTTCGCTCAACAAGAGCAGGAAGTTTTTGGTTTAAAAACCAACGCTATTCGTATGCGAGCCGAGCTAGATAGCATATTAATCTCAGATATGACCTCTGATTGGCGTGAACAGGTTTTAATCACCAAAAAAGCCTTAGTTTTCCCTGATAGTATAGTGGCGGCGGAGCCTGCACTCGTGCATAGGCAACAAGAGGAATACAACGGTCGTTTAGATAATCTCAGTAATCAACTTGAGATATTAGTGCGCCAAATTCAACAAAGGCAGCAGGAAATCGATGAGCTTGCCTCAAAAACGACAACGCTCACCACAAGTATGCAGTTAATCTCCAGAGAACTAGAACTGACTCGACCTCTCGCTAAAAAGGGGATTGTGCCAGAAGTCGAATTGCTCAAGTTAGAGCGTGCGGTTAACGATGCTCAAGGTGAACTCAACTCACTACGATTACTTAGACCAAAATTGAAATCAGCCCTAGACGAAGCCATTTTAAAACGTCGGGAAGCTGTATTTGTGTATGCCGCCGATTTGCGGGCGCAGCTTAACGAGACCCAAACTCGCTTATCTCGTATGAATGAAGCTCAGGTTGGCGCACAAGATAAAGTCAGTAAAGCCATTATCACCTCACCTGTTAACGGCACCATTAAAACAACACATATCAATACATTAGGTGGCGTTGTACAACCTGGTGTAAACATTATTGAAATTGTTCCTTCCGAGGACCAATTATTGATAGAAACCAAAGTACTACCAAAAGACATTGCTTTTTTACATCCAGGATTACCTGCGATAGTTAAAGTCACCGCCTATGATTTCACTCGTTATGGCGGCCTTAAAGGTACTGTCGAACATATCAGTGCAGATACATCGCAGGATGAAGAGGGCAATAGCTTCTATCTTATTAGGGTGAGGACAGAAGAATCGAGTTTAGTTAAAGACGATGGCACGCAGATGCCAATAATTCCGGGGATGTTAACTACGGTTGATGTCATCACGGGACAAAGATCCATTCTTGAGTACATTTTAAATCCAATTTTAAGGGCTAAGGACACTGCGCTTAGAGAGCGTTAAGCCTGTTATAAACCGGGAGGTTTGCAATGAATACTTTAGTAAAACGACCATTTCAATGTTCAAAAATAGCCATGGTATTGTCATTAATACTATTACCATTATCGGCTCAAAGTCAGACTTTAGAGCAGGCGGTTGCGCACACGATCGATACCAATCCAGATCTGCGCGTCGCCTTTAATCGCTTTAAAGCGCGGGAAGAGCAAGTTAACCAAGCAATGGCTGGTTATATGCCAACCATTGATATCACTGGCGGTTATGGTTATGAGCAAACCGACAGTGTATCAACTCGTAGACGCGTAGATCTGAGTGATGGAACAAATGAGCTAAACCGTGGCGAATTTGGTGTTAGCTTAAAACAAATGCTATTCGATGGCTTTTATACCAGCAGCGAAGTCAATCGCTATAGCTTTGAAGCCAGTGCAGATCAGTGGGCCTTACTCGCCGCGGCAGAAGATATGGCACTAGAGGTCAGTAAAGTCTACCTCAACTATCTGCGTACTCTTGAAGTCCTAAAACTGGCAGAAAAAAATCTCGATAGCCATAAAGAGATTTATGACCAAATTAAACAACGCACCGATTCTGGTTTAGGTTCAACCGCTGACTTATCCCAAATATCTGGCCGTCTTGCTCGTGCAAATGCCAATGTAATGTCAGCGCGCAATAATTTACTTGATGCGAAAGCACAATACGTCAAAGTCGTTGAATCTGAACCAGTTGATTTAATTCAGCCCGTACCAGATGCTGACATGTTACCAAAAGATCTTAGCTCAAGTTTAAATGATGCCCAGCAGAATCATCCTATTTTAAAATCCGCGGCTAATGATATTCGTGCGGCTGAAAATGAGCGCTCATCCGTTCAATCCAATTATTATCCACAGGTTTCATTAGAGCTCAGTGGTAATTGGAATAATGATATTGGCGGTGAAGATGGCGTAAGTAATCTGGCGAGCCAAAATGTGGGCGGACATAACAACGATCTCCTTGCTATGGTTCGAGTGAAATACAACCTTTTCGCTGGAGGAAGAGATCTTGCTCGGGAAAAAGAAACTGCCTATAAGCTCGGTGAAGCAAAAGAAATTCGCCAACGTGCACAACGAGAAGTGGTTGAAGGCGTGAATCTAGCTTGGAACGCCTATGAAATGTTAGCACCACAGAAAGAATATATTCGCGATCACGTCGTTGCAGCAAAAGATACTCAATCTGCCTATGCGCAACAATTCAACCTCGGTCAGCGCAGCTTACTCGATTTACTCGATACTGAGAATGAACTATTTGAGGCTCGTAAAGATTATTTACAGACCGAATATGATGAAATCATCGCAAAATATCGTGTACTCAACGCTACTGGTCGTTTATTAGACTCACTCAAAGTGACTCGCCCTGAAGCATGGCGTGGCGAACGTAACTATGAAGGAGGAACTAACAAATGAAAACCGTAATCCTATTCCTCAGTATCATACTTTTAGCTGGCTGTTCCATGCGAGATACGGTTAATATTGAGGAAATGACAACGACTCAAGCCTATGATCTATCAGATAAAGACAGGGATGGTGTTGTCGAGGCCCGTGAACGTTGCAACGACACTATGCTGGGTGCAAGTACAGATAACTATGGTTGTGGCAGAATTAAAGCGATTAATGAACGAAAGGAGATAAATATTTTATTTCCAAACGACTCTGCCTTTATCGCACCTGAGTACTATTCTCAGATTGAAGATATCGCGGCTTTTTTACGCCAATATCCAACGACTAAAGTGACTATCGAAGGCCACACAAGTCGCACTGGCACTGATGAACGCAATGCGGTGTTATCACAAGAGCGGGCTGATGCCGTTACTGCAGCGCTAGCAGATCGTTTTAACATCGATCGAAGCCGACTCACCGCCATCGGATATGGCTCTAGTCGCCCAATAGTATTAGAACAAACTCCAGAAGCTGAAATGCGCAACCGCCGTGTTGTCGCCGAAGTAACTGGTGATGACACAACAACGGATATGAAATGGACAATTTACTCTGTCGATGACAATCCAAATTAAGGACTAAAACATTAAGTGATGAACGGCAGACTTGATTATAAAGATTCATTATTGCGAGTCTGCCGCTTTAGTCTAATAGCGTCAGCCCTAGGGATCTGTTGTCTCTATGCTGCGCCAACACAAACCCTTGATGAAACTAAAATAACCTCAACTCTGGTTAAACATTATGGCGAACGTGCAGGCATGCGTGCCAAAGCGTGGTTTAAGGTTTTATCTGAAGCAAGTACGTTAGATGAAAAAGAAAAACTGTTAAAAGTGAATAACTTTTTTAATTTATTTCGTTTTGTTGATGATATAAAACTGTGGGGAGAGTCGAATTATTGGGCGACTCCAATGGAGTTTATTGGTGTCAATGGGGGGGATTGTGAGGATTTCTCAATTGCAAAATACTTCACTTTACTCCAGTTAGGCGTACCAGAAGATAAGATGCGAATTACTATGGTAAAAGCAACCAGTGTCAATCAATACCACATGGTATTGGCTTACTATGAAACGCCCTCAGCCGTACCCTTAGTACTCGATAATCTCGACCATGAGATAAAACCAGCGACAAAACGGAAAGATTTATTACCCGTTTATAGCTTTAACGGTAAACAACTATGGCTTAACAAAGAACAAGGACGAGGTGTGTTAGCGGGTTCCTCTACGCGACTCGAAAAATGGAATGACCTCAACCACAGATTAGGTGTTGACCGTCTCAGGCAACCTAAATTAAAACTGGAGTAGCCCCCCAAAATGACACTGTTTAGACAGATTTATTCGCTGCTGTTTAGCCTCTTTTTGTTAGTAGTCGCAAGCTTAGGTTATGTGCAATTTACTGAGACCCAAAGCTTTTTAACTAAGCAAATGGAGTCCGATCTAAACAACGTCAGCAACTCTCTCGGCTTAATGCTCACTCCTGCACTCGAGGCTGGTGATACAGTCGCGGCAGAAACGTTAGTCAATGTTATTTTTGAAGGTGGTTACTACCAAAAAGTGAAATTGACATGGATGGTAGATGGCAAACAACAGGAATGGACAAATCCACTAAAAATTGAAGGCGTCCCTCAGTGGTTTATCAATCTCAATCTCTTTAAGACTATACGCAAAGAAAGCACGATCACATCAGGCTGGTTACAACTTGCACAACTTGAAATTACCGCTCATCCTGGGTTTGGTTATCATGAGTTGTGGCGGATCATGTCAAATACCATCATCGCTTTCTCCCTATTGTTTTTGGTTGCCATAATTACCGCAAGATTAGGACTCACTTGGATCCTAAAGCCCCTACATGCACTATCAGAACATGCTAAACGCATCGCAGCTCGCCAATTTGGCCCAGATATGCCATTGCCTAGAACCACTGAACTGAAGGATCTTGTAACCGCCTTTAACAGTATGTCGACGCAACTAAAGCAAGTATTCCAATCTTTAGATGAAGAAGTCGGCGCACTTCGTAAGAAAAATCTTATGGATCCAGCATCAGGCTTACCCAATAGGCAATATGTGGTAAACCGACTCAATGGCTGGTTAAGTGAGCCTAGCAGTGGCGCACTCTTCCTAGCAAAACTAGATTGGCTTGAAGAAGTACATAGCAAATATGGCTATCAAGTAAGAGATGAAACCATACGTATTCTCGCGGAGAGATTTCAGAAGGAATTGAATGAAATTACCCCTTCGGTTATCGCACGCATTGCGGCTTTTGAATTTGCGTTTTTAGTCACAGATGTTGAACACGATCAAATCAGCAAATATCTGCAAACATTGATCCGTACAATTAACCAAGAAATGTCCAAAGCAGGCTGTAAACCTAATGAAAACTTTGCAATAGGCGTTGCTGAGCGAATAGGGCAAATGAAAGTGTCGGATATTTTGGCACAAGCGGATAACGCATTACAAAAAGCACTCAAAGAAAATAAAACCTTCCACTGGTTTGAAACAACTGAACAACAGCTTTTTACCCGTGAACAATGGCGAGATAATCTCAGTCATGCTATCAGTAATAAAAAGTTTAAGTTTAGATGGCAACCTATTCAATTCTGTAATGGAGATGGTATTGCACAACGGGAATTATATTGCCAATTAGAACTTGGCGATAAATTAGCACATGCAGGGCAATTTATGCCTTACATTGAATTATTATCGCTTGGTGCGCTACTCGATAAGTGTTTAATTGAAACTGTATATGAACAAAAACTCCTCGAGCGTAGCTATGAGCCAGTGGCAATTAACTTAACACACCAAAGTATTAGCGATCCCCAATTTCATGAGTGGCTTAATCATTTCCTTCGTAATGCCCAACATGTTGAACGCATTTGCTTTGAAATACCAGAAGCTGGTGTATATAGCGATTTAGCGTCATGTTTACACTTGTGTGAAATTATTCGCGATAATGGCGCTAAATTTGGTATTGACCACTTTGGACGTCAATTTGGCTCTATGTCCTATTTGCAAGAGCTTAGACCGAGTTACGTTAAGCTCGATCAGTCTTTCTCTTATTACGATGAAGCACAACATAACAGTGAGCTTTGCCGCGCTATTATTAATGTCGCTAAAGGATTAGATATTCAAGTGATAGTGACTGGCATTCAAGAAAAAGCACAACTTGAACGCTTTAATGAACTAAGAACGGATGCCTATCAAGGATTTATTGCGCCGCCAGAAAATTTAGAATAAACCAGTCGTAAAGCTCCTTCGGGAGCTTACGACTCTTCACGCTATCTTATATCTAACTGAGCGCACGCTATTATGCTCTTATCCTCAATAAGAAGGCTTGTTAACTGCTCAAGTAAGATAAAAGAGAAAATATAAAAAAGCCTCAGTATTGGATACTGAGGCTTTTTTATATTTGGTCGGTGATAGAGGATTCGAACCTCTGACCCTCTGGTCCCAAACCAGATGCGCTACCGGACTGCGCTAATCACCGTCAATCTGTATTACCTTTGTAATCAGCTCAGAGGGTTCCTCTGGTCCACTTTCATCCTAAACATCAGGATGCGCTACCGGACTGCGCTAATCACCGTAAATTGTAAACTATTTGCTTAATCTAGATTAAGCTCGCTAGTTATGCGAAGAATTTGGTCGGTGATAGAGGATTCGAACCTCTGACCCTCTGGTCCCAAACCAGATGCGCTACCGGACTGCGCTAATCACCGTCAATCTGTATTACCTTTGTAATCAGCTCAGAGGGTTTCCTCTGGTCCGCTTTCATCCTAAATATCAGGATGCGCTACCGGACTGCGCTAATCACCGTCAATCTGTATTACTTTTGTAATCAGCTCAGAGGGTTCCTCTGGTCCACTTTCATCCTAACTATCAGGATGCGCTACCGGACTGCGCTAATCACCGTAAAATGAATCTGTAGATAAAATGGGGTGACTGATGGGGCTCGAACCCACGACAACCGGAATCACAATCCGGGACTCTACCAACTGAGCTACAATCACCACTGATTTCACTTATCATGCTAACCTAAAAGCTCACAACGCTGTACGGAAGTGGTGCGCCCAAAAGGATTCGAACCTTCGGCCTCACCCTCCGGAGGGGTGCGCTCTATCCAGCTGAGCTATGGGCGCTCGCCTTGGTTAGCGCCGCATATAGTATGGACAAATAGCCTTTGAGTCTATAGCTGTTTCGCACTTTTTTTACTGACTGCTCAAGTTTTGATACATTAGTGCGCTTTTCCATCTGACGCTCTTCATAAATATGACTTGGATGTTACGGTATTTCATGCTAATTATAGCGTTTGGCAAAAACACAAACATTTAACAAGTGAGTATCATGTTTAAGGATGAAGATGAAACTACGCAATCGTCGACTCTTAGGGTTGAACGCTTAAAAAAAAGAATTATCCGCTTAAAATATTTAGCGCATAAGTATAAGCGTGCCGAAATCATCCAGAATGCCCTACTTGAGTTATCGAATATCGCGACTCAAGTTTCCTCATTAGAAGAATTCTATGTAGGTGTACATCAACACTTAAAACAACTGATCTCCGCTGACAATTTTTTTATCGCTACTCTCGATGTCGCTTCAGGCACAATCGCTGTTCCTTTTTTTGCCGATGAAAAAGATGCTCATCCCGCACAACTTTATCCAGAGGAATCACTCTCTACTTTATTGCAGCAGGGATTAACAGGGTACGTATTCAGAACGGGTAGAGCACTCCTGTGTGACAATGATAAAGTTGATGAGCTCATCGCGGCAGGTGAGATAGTGAACCTAGGTTCACCCTGCCACCTATGGCTCGGAGTGCCCATTAAACACGATGGTATAATGACTGGTGTATTAGTCGTGCAAACCTATGATACAAATGTAAATTATGGTGATATTGAAGTCGAATTAATGACGTTTATTTGCCACCATATTGCCGGTGTAATGGAAAGGCTTAAACATCAAGAACAGTTAGAGCAAGCGATACAACAGCGCACCAAAGAACTTAGCCAAGCCTACGATAAACTCAAGCAAGAAGTATATGAAAGGCGCAGAGCTGAACGTCTACAAAAATCGTTGTTTGAAATAGCAGAACTTGCCAGTTCTGGCACGGACACCCCTGACTTTTACTCTCAACTACATAATGTTATTCGCCATTTGATACCCGCGAATAACTGCTATATTGCCTTACTCAATGAAGAAGAAACCCATCTCACCTTCCCTTTTTATGTATCACAACTAGGTAATAAGCATCCAGGAACTCGTCCACTACAAGATGGACTCACTGAATATGTGCTCAAACATAAACGCCCACTATTACTAGACCAAAATGATATTAATACCCTGATCACCAGTGGCGAGATCTATACCAAAGCACCCTCGTTAAACCACACACAGACGATGCATCAATGGATAGGTATTCCACTCTTTATCCATGATCAAGTCCGTGGCGCGCTAACCATTTATAGCTTTAGCATGACGCAGAATTATCAAATTAAGGATTTAGAGCTATTAACTTTCGTCTCACAACATATTGGTGCGGCGATTGAGAAAAAGCTTTCAGCAGAATCACTCCGTCGCAGTTATGAAGAACTTGAAGAAAAAGTCATCGCCAGAACAAAAGATTTAGCCGAGCTGAATAAAGACCTTGAGAAAGAGATCCTCCAACGTCGTAGTATGGAAGCAAAATTAGTTCACGATGCAAAGCACGATGCGCTTACGGGCCTCCCTAATCGTGCCATGTTTATGGAACGCTTAAATCAAGCAATCAAGCATGTTAGGCGCCACAGCCTCGAACAGTTTGCCTTATTGTTTATCGATCTCGACCGCTTTAAACAGATAAACGACACTCTTGGCCATCTTGAAGGCGACCGATTCTTAATCGAAACAGCAAGTCGCCTGAGATCCTGTATTCGCGATAACGATACCTTAGCCAGACTCGGTGGTGACGAGTTTGTTATTCTACTCGATAGCATTAACAGTATTAATGATGCCAAAGATATATCCGAACGAGTCATCCAAACCATTTCTCAATCTTACAAACTAGGCTCAGTAGAATTTAACTCTGGTGCCAGTATTGGCATAACTGTCAGTGGTAATCATAAATTCGATACCAGTGAATCTATGTTGCGCAATGCAGATATGGCTATGTATCAAGCAAAGGCAAATGGCAAAGGTTGCTATGTTATTTTTGACGATAGTTCGTCACAACAAGCTATGCAAGATGCGGCATTTGAAAATGACTTTAGACGAGCATTGCAGCAATCTGAGCTACAACTGAATTATCTCCCTATTGTGGACTTAAATACTCAAGAAGTTTATGCATTAGAAAGCCGCCTATTTTGGGAACATCCCCTACGAGGTACGGTACAACAGGAGCAGCTTAATGCCCTTGCTGAGCAAACGAATCTTATTGTAGAGCTAGATAAATACACCTTAGCAGCCGTGAATAGAGCCTATCCACAATTACTAAGAAGCTATGGAGATAAACTTAATCTGCATGTGATGCTATCTAGCCAACATATAAAGCATAAGCATGTACTTCGTAGTCTAAAAAATGTTCTCAAGCAAACTCAACTTAATCTAAGTCGTTTATGGTTATTCTTTAGTGAAAAGGCATTAGTTCAGGAAACTGAAAACCATATTAATGGTTTTGAACTACTTGATAAACTTGGCGTTAATCTTGGAATAAGCCACTATGGCAGTGGTCATAGCGCACTAAACAACCTGCTATTTTTACCCATAAAAGGGTTAAAACTCGATGCCAATATCACCCAACAGCTAGTGGATGAACAACACATTAAGTTGATATCTGCCTATCAAAAAGCGGCGTCAACATTAGGATTACAAACCTTTGTAGATGGGATTAAAAGCCAAGAACAAATCCGCATATTTAGCTCATTGGGTTATCAGTTTGGCCAAGGAATAGCCTTAGCTGAAACCTTTTCGCTGGCGGATAATCAACAACAAGATTGTGCTTAAATATGTACGATAACAACAGATCGATATAGCGTGAGCTCACTTTTTAAACATATCCCTTAGATTAGCAATGTGGCTTCGCCCCGTTTGTATGCGCTCTTGCTCTGTTTGCTGTGGTTTACGATTTTCCCACACAAGGTCATCTTGTGGTAATTCCAACAAGAAGCGACTCGGTTCGCAACGCATAGTTTCACCAAACTGGCGCCTTTCACGGCAAAGCGTAAACCAAAGCTCACGTTGAGCGCGGGTGATACCCACATACGCCAAACGACGCTCCTCATCGATATTGTCTTCATCTATGCTGGTTTGATGGGGCAAGATCCGCTCCTCTACGCCAACCATAAATACATAGGGAAACTCTAAGCCCTTTGAAGCATGCAAAGTCATCAACTGAACCTGATCCCCCCCCTCATCCTCACTATTACGCTCCATCATATCCCTAAGCGTTAGTCGATTAACCACATCGGGTAAGGTCATAGGTTCATCAAGCTCATCGCCAGCAAGCATCTCTGTGACCCAACGATACAACTCTGAGATATTTTTCATCCGCATTTCAGCGGCCTTAGCACTGGTGCTAGTTTCGTATAGATAATCTTCGTAATTGATTTTACGAATTAATTGCTTCACAGCTTCTACAGGCTCACCGCGCTGTGCTTGATCGCCTGTTTCCACGATAAAACGCCCAAACTGATACAAAGATGACATAGCCGCTGGCGGAAGATGGTGATTGAGTTCAGGCTCAAAAATCGCCGCAAACATAGATATATGCTTTTCATTCGCAAAATGACCTAGACGCTCTAATGTCGACGGACCTATGCCACGTTTGGGTAAGTTAACAATACGCAGGAAAGCATTATCGTCGTCAGGATTCACCACTAGCTTTAGATAGCCCATGATGTCCTTAATTTCAGCGCGAGCGAAAAATGAAGTACCACCACTCAATTTATAAGGAATACGGTTCGTCATCAGTGCTCGCTCAAGCAAGCGTGACTGATGATTGCCTCGATACAAAATCGCATAATCGCCAAACTGAGTACGGCCAACAAACTTATGTCGCACTATTTCTGCAACGACACGTTCAGCCTCCTGCTCTTCATTAGCAGCAAATAACACTCGTAGCGGCTCGCCATAGGCAAGTTCGCTAAATAGCGCTTTATCATAAACGTGGGGATTATTCGCAATCAGAATGTTGGCAGCCCGTAAAATCCGCTGACTAGAACGGTAATTTTGCTCTAACTTAATTAACTTAAGTTTAGGAAAATCAGTACCTAACAATACAAGGTTTTGTGGTTTAGCGCCACGCCATGAGTAGATAGATTGATCATCATCCCCCACTACAGTAAAACGAGCACGCTCGCCGACAAGTAGTTTCACCATCTCATATTGGCTAGTGTTGGTATCTTGGTATTCATCCACCAGCAAGTATTGGATCTTAGTTTGCCAACGAGTCCGAACCTCTTCGTTGTGCCTCAATAACAGGGTAGGCAATAGAATTAAATCATCGAAATCCAAAGCATTATAAGCTTTCATATGTTGAGCATAGCGCTGGTAAAGCATGGCAAATAAATGCTGCTGCTCATCTTGAGCGATTTTGCGCGCCTGCTCCGGGATAATTAAGCCGCCCTTCCAGTTTGAAATGGTACTCGCAAGCGACTTAAGTAAATCTTTATCTTCATCTAACTCGTCTTGGGTTAACTCTTTGAGTAAGGCCAAGGTATCTTGATCATCAAACAAAGAAAATCCGGGCTTTAAACCCAATACCTTATGCTCACGCTTAATGATCTCAAGTCCAAGGGTATGAAACGTCGAAATCCATAATCCTCTCGCTTCCTTACGCCCCATCGACTGAGCAATTCGCTCTTTCATCTCGCGTGCGGCTTTATTGGTGAAGGTCACAGCCGCAATATTGCGCGCCTTATAACCACACTTTTCGACCAAATAAGCGATTTTATTGATAATTACGCGTGTTTTACCACTGCCCGCACCCGCCAACACAAGGCACGGGCCAGAAACATAATGAACAGCATCATTTTGGGCAGGATTGAGTTTCATCTTTGCGCAACATCCAAACAAGTCTACTTAAAGGGATGGGATCATAGCAGAATCAGCCGTTTTAAGGCTAACAAATCCCCGTCTTGGACTAAGGCAGACCTAATCTATATCCCAACATCGACCAGCTAAAGTGCCCACGTGTCTACTTTACTTTTGAAACCTAACATACTGAGTTACAATCGAGCCATTCAGTGAAAAGGCGGACAAGATGATGATCAATCCAAAGAAAATCGAAGAAATGGCGAAACAGCTGAGTGACAGTTTACCCAGTGGTCTAAAGCAATTTGCTGGTGAATTTGAAGAACGCAGCAAGCAAGTACTGCAAAATCAACTGCTCAAGTTGGATATGGTGTCCCGCGAAGAATTTGATGTACAGCAGCATGTGCTATTAAAGACCCGTGAAAAGTTAGAAGCCCTGCAAGCGCAAGTGAATGAGTTAGAAAAAAAACTCAACGCCACTGATTAACAACCGTTATAACATTTATTAAAAAAGCACAGATAGCCAAATGCGACTGTGCTTTTTAGTTTAATGCTGAGTCTGCTCGGTCATGTTGGGGGATTAATGCAGCAACTTGCCAATTATATCCTTGCTATTCAAGGTAACTGAATTGCAGCACAATTTAACGGATGAGTTCTAAATCACTTGGGCTAAATCCTCAATACAAGGAAGATGGTACTCTCAATGGAAATGACAACATATGATATGAGTACATGGGAAAATATAGCGAGTTGGGTATTGCTACTGCTGGGCGGTCTTCCCTTACTTATCTACCCATTTGTCGTATTTGCAAACCTGATGCTACTCGCTGGCCATAAAAGCACATATAAACCACCGCTATTTAATCGGCTCATGAACCAAGGCTTTATTTGGGGGAGCTTCATTTATCCTGCTATCTATATTCCCCTCTATAAGATAGCGACTCAATTACAGTCAAACCAAACACTTATCTATGCAGCTTTACCTGTTGCCTACCTTGCACTACTCGCAGTTTGCTTCCGCTATATGAATGCCCCATTAAAACCTTGATGATTTAACTTCGCCCCTTTGCTGAATGTCCGCGATGAGACCTTGGTTCCAAAACCTAAGATACGGTTTGAATTACACACAATTTCAGCCTAATATAAAAAGCATATCAAATACACCTTAAGTGTATTGCCATTGAGCAGCCCCGCCACTAGGTTAATGACTATGCTAAATATTGATGATCCTAAACAAACCGAACGTACTCATGCACTGTGGCGCTTAGGCTTTAGACCTTTTTTTCTTGGAGGAGCTATCATTGCTGCGCTATACATTCCACTATGGCTGTTGACTTGGTTTACTCCCCAATATAGCTTTTTTGCCCCCTCCTTTTGGGCCAATATATTGCCACTATGGTGGCATCCACATGAAATGTTGTTCGGTTTTGCTATGGCAATTGTGTGTGGTTTTTTACTGACCGCCGTCCAAAACTGGACCAATCAACCCACATTAAAAGGATGGCCACTGGCGCTAACCTTTAGCTGCTGGTTACTGGCGCGATTGTTACTCTTACTCCCAATGCAAATTCCGTTAATCTTGCCAGCCTTGTTTGATTCTTTGTTCCTTGGCATGGCAAGTTTCACCCTCTGGCGCTGTATCTATAAGGTGAAGCAATGGCGTAATATTGGCTTTCCGATCATGTTATTTGCAGCACTCGTGATTAATAATGTCAGCTACTATGCGCTGTTTGAACGAGACTTTATTCTTGCTAATCAGATCTGGCAGGCAATGTTGTGGTGGTTAGCCTTACTCATTACCATAGTGGCCGGACGCGTTATTCCCTTCTTTACCGCGATGCGCATCAAAGCAACTAAAGCAAACCCCTTGCCTTGGATTGAATATCCCCTGCTCCTCGCGATGATCTTGCTGGTTATTCAGGCACTAACTCATCTAATACCACAAGAAATTGAACGAAGCTTGCTACTCATCGCTGGACTACTGCAGCTTGTTCGGTTTGCACGCTGGCTGCCCCATAAAACACTGAAAGAACCCATGCTGTGGTCCTTACATATTGCTTACCTCATGCTACCAATCAGCCTGTTGGCCATGAGTTGGTATCTTGATAATGAATATGCCTATCGAAGTTTGCTTCACCTATTTGCCATTGGTTGTATGGCGACCTTGTGTCTTTCAATGATTTCTAGAGTGTCACTCGGACACACGAGCCGAAATATTTATGAAGGCCCGAAAATGATTTTGGCATTTATCTGCCTACCGTTAGCGGCACTGCTTAGGGCGCTAATGCCAATTTGGTTTCCGGCTCACACACAAGTCTGGTTATGGTTGGCCGCCAGTTGCTGGTTTATCGCATTTGCACTATTTGTATGGCATTACCTGCCTATTCTCACCCGCCCCCGTATTGATGGGCGCCCAGGTTAATATTGATGTTCTGACAAAAGGATACAAAGTGAAAATTTATTTAAAAACAGTCATATTACTCAAGCTGATTGGCTTTCTCGTTATTGCTACATGCACATCTGTAGCGGCTTCTGATACCAGCAATCAACAAAAATATCCTAATCAATATCAATCTTGGCAAGCCACATCTGAACAAGTTGAGCGCGAGGATATGCTCGCAAATTATCCTGCCAGTATCATACTCTGGGCAGGATCTTCCTATGCAAAAGAGTACCATAGCCCACGGGGAC
Organism: Shewanella sp. JNE2; assembly: GCF_023159115.1. Lineage (NCBI taxonomy): Bacteria > Pseudomonadati > Pseudomonadota > Gammaproteobacteria > Alteromonadales > Shewanellaceae > Shewanella > Shewanella sp. JNE2. Next base: position 4,217,830 of record NZ_CP096169.1, read on the forward strand.
ACCATTTCGCCGTTGCCGATGTGACACAGACTTTACGTACAGGAGTGCCCCCTAAAGCAGGAGAGAAGGGCTTATCCGCCAGTTGCTGGACCTGTAAAACACCTGATGCGCCCAGATTGATAGAACAATTGGGATTTGAAGGGTACTCTGCCAAAAACTTTACCGATTTGGGCAAAGAGATCCAAAGTGTCGTCTATTGCAGCGATTGCCATGAGTCTGGTACACAGAAATTAGCCTTACCTCGCCCACATGCTCAAGATGCAATGGCCAAAGTTCACTTGCCATTCGATAAACAAGATAAAAATATGCAAGGCGCACAGGTGTGCGGTCAGTGTCATGTGACTTATTATTTCCGTCCAGAAAAAAGTAATGTCGTTAATATTCCTTGGATTTTTGGTAGTACCGCCGATGATATTGAAAAATATTACGACACTCGCCGCTTTTTTGAATGGATCCACCCCATTTCAAAAACGCCCATACTCAAAGCACGTCATCCTGAGTTTGAGCACTGGAGTCGTAGTAAACACGCCGAAGTCGGTGTCACTTGCATTACTTGCCATATGCCAACCCAGCAGGATGCAAAAGGTGTTGAATTTACGAGCCATAAAGTTGATAAAGCCTTACCGCATTTTGATAGTAGCTGCAGCGGCTGCCATAGCAGTAAAACCAAAATCGAAACTAAACTCGCGGCGAATAAGTTAACCATTGAAACCAAAGCCCGCGAAGTGGAATCTTTACTCGTCAAGGCTCACTACGAAGCCAAAGCAGCATGGGATGCAGGCGCTAAATGGGAACAAATGAATGAACCCATAATGGCGATACGGCACAGTCAATGGCGCTGGGATTTTGCCATGTCTTCACATGGCCTCTATGCCCATAATCCAGAGGAAGGTAAGCAGCTATTGGATAAAGCGATTGAACAAGCCAACGATGCACGTAATCAACTCGCGAGTGTTTTAAAACACTTCAAAGTGACACAAGTCAGCTATCCAGATATCAGCACCAAAGAGAAAGCTCAACAAGCAATTGGATTGGTTGAAGCTGATTTAATTAAAGAAAAACAAAAATTTATTGAAGATGAAGTCAATAAAAACTGGCATCCTGTTGCCAAATACGGTTATTAAACTGTAATAAAGTCAATTAGTCATTCTTTCGCATCATGGAAGACACTTAAAGCGAAATGGATATTGGCAAGTCGGTAAAATGGTAATCCCTCAAGTGTCACTTGAGGGATTACAGATTTTAACTTTGCAGATGAACCGCTAAAATATCCACACCAATCTACTCACTCGGTTATCTATTCAAGAGCCAGTCACCTTTAAGTAAAGTTTCAAAATACTGCTACTCACATTAGAAAAGAAGATGACGACGAGGACAACCATCCCAAATGTCGGCAAAGCCTCCTCTTTTTCGGCCTAATCATTTAAACAGTAGAGATAGTGTTAGTGGTCATTGCCATGATTTTGCCACTATTGATCAGCAACTTGCCCGCAACTTCTGGGGGCAAATCTGTTTTAATATCAGCCGCTAGCACAATTCAACCTAACGACCGCATTTCATAGGGAATGAAATTACATGTTCAACATTATTGCAGGCGTATTAACTCTATTCACGCTGGTGTTATTTGGCACCGCCGGATACTTAGTTGTACGAGCACTGCTTAAAAAATTCAATCAGGAGCAAGGAGCAAACATGGAATCGCCACAGGCTCAGTTACCCAATAACAAACCAACATTGCATCCACTGGCTAAAAATACCACGCTACTCAAAGCCTTAACCATTGGCATATTATCAATTATTGCCTTGATCCCATTAGGGATCATTATGGATATGACCTCAGATCGCCAAGCCCTATACCATAGCGTGGTCGATGAAATTGGCCGCTCATGGGGTGAGCAGCAAACTCTCTCTGGTCCTGTGCTGGTGATCCCTTACAGCTATTTTGTGCTGCAAGAAGAAGTCAGTAACGACGGCAAAACTCGCCATGAAGTGAAGCGTACCTATCAAGATGAGTTAGTGATCCTACCGAAAAAGCTCACCCTCGATTTAGACCTAAAACATGATTTCCGTACCCGCGGTATTTACCAATCCCTTGTGTATAACGCAGCACTACAAGGTCAGGCCGACTTCAGCCTTAACCGTTATGAAATTCCTAACCTTATCGCCTTCGATAATAAAAATGCCCGTTTAGTTTTTGGAGTATCATCTAACCAAGCAATTGATAAAGTGGAGAAAATAGAAATTACAGGCGACTCCACTTTACTCTCTGGCTCACTGATGTCGGGTACAGGCTTAACCACAGGGGGCTTAGAAAAAGGCTTTAATCAAAGGCTTCAAGTCGGTGAAGCAAGTGATTTTAGTGTGAACTTTGCGATGACACTGCGCGGCTCACAATCGATTAGCGCCCTACCATTAGGTGAACAAACCCTGATCAATATCGAAGCGGATTGGCCACACCCAAGTTTTAAAGGCTTGCTCCCTGCAGAGCGCAAGATCAGCGCCAATGGATTTACTGCTAGTTGGAATATCAGCCACTTAACCCGTAACTATCCACAAGAGTTTATTAAGAGCAGTCAATCGACGCTCACGGAAGTCGTGGCCAATGCCATGTTATTTGAACCTGTGACTCATTACGGCAAGATAGAACGCTCGGTAAAATATGGCCTACTGTTTATCGTGCTGACTTTTATCATGTTGTTTATTTTCGAACTCGGTCAAAAAACTAGCCTAAGTACGATTCAATATGTTTTAGTCGGCAGTGCCATGGCCTTGTTCTACTTGTTATTGCTATCGTTATCTGAACATTTAGCCTTCTTACATGCTTATCTCATTGCCGCCTGTATTCCTGTGCTATCGGTATCCGCCTATGTGGGCAGCGCTACTACGAGCATGAAGCGCGGTTCTATCGTTGGCTTAATGCTAGTGAGTTTGTACGCCGTGCTCTATTCGATACTGCAATTAGAAGATTACGCCCTATTGATGGGTACAGGTTTGCTGTTAGTCGTTCTGCTCATTTTAATGTTCGTGACCAGACATCAAGCTAAAAATACGGCGCAATAACGCATCACAGATCCACCCTTGAAGACTCCCGACAGCGCCACCTTTTGCTGTCGGGATTTTTTTATTGGCAAAGCCATGCTCACCTTGTAGCCTATGGTGTTTTATAAAGAGGCTTTTATTTTGACTCATCGCGCCAATCTTTTCTGCCGTTTAGGCCTTGCTTGGTTATTGCTGGCAACGATTCCTAGCTTATTAGTACTGACGCAAAACCAACTGTTTCCGCTGATCGATCTGCATTCTACATTTGCCAGAATGTTATATTGGATTACCACCACGGGCACCGCCCCCTATGGCGTGGCGACGGTCTTGTTTGTACTGGCGATAGCCTATCGTCTTATGCCTAAACCACTTTTTATCAGTCTATTTTTAGCGATTAGTATTAGCCAAGTCATAAGCTTGAGCCTCAGCCATACACTCAAATCTTTTTTTAAAGAACCTCGGCCTAATGTGGTTTTTCTCACTGAGCAAGCACTACCTATAGATGAACAGCTTTCACTTGATGCCTTCTATCAATTGGATAAACAGACGCGATCTAAAACAATCGCTAATGCACTCGATGGCTTAATCGCCACAGACCCCACGATGAAACTCGACTCGCATATCCATCAACATTGGGAAGATGAAGTCGGTTACTCTTTTCCCTCTGGACACACTATCTTTGCTGCAACACTGGTACTTACCGCCAGTTACTATTTGCTGTGTGCTGGCTTACCCATGTTTGCAATCCTGCTATTAGGTTGGGGATTATTAATGGGATTAAGCCGGATGTTGCTCGGTATGCACTGGCCGCAAGATGTGCTCTTTTCTACCCTGTTAGCAGCAGTGATCAGTTGGGTCAGTGTACTATTGGTTGATAAATTACGGCCTCTATCAAGCTACGTAATTAAAGATGCGCACAAATAGTTAAGCCTAGAGCATGGTGAAGGTTTTTTGGCAAAGAATGATCAAAGAGTTGCCACAGCCAAGAGTTAATGCAATAACAGCTGAATTTTTAATCTATCAACACAATTGAACTGTTGCGATAAGGTAGGACTGATACTCAAGGGATATGAACAGCAGCCTTAAGAGATTAAGGCTGCTTTGAACACTGGGCTGATTACTGTTCGATACCCACGATTAACCAAGGTGAGTTGGCTTGCGCTACGTTACGCTCCAAATGCCATACTTCCTTAATGTCCTCTTCTACGCCTTCAACGGTATCGCGGTAGCGGCCGCTAAATTTAACACTCACTTCCGCAAGATTGGCAGTGTGCGTGGCGCGTACCAGTTCAGCATCCAAAAACATCACTTCTGTGTGTTGGTCGCCCACTAATTCGCGGCGTTGATTGCTGAGTTCATTGAATAGCTCAATGGAAACATACTCTTGGATTTTGCTTAGATCGTTTTCATTCCAAGCCAATTGTAGGGTTTTGTAATGACTGCGAGCGCCTTCCAAAAAGCTGGGTAAATCAAAACCGGCGGGTAAATTAAAGGGCACATCGCTTGCCGCCTGGGCAAAACCATTACTGCCACTGTTGGCATTATTTGTCGCATTGCTGGCAAAACCTGTTTGCTCTGCTTGTTGGCGCTGAAAATTAGGACTTGGCTGAGCCCCCGCATAGGCCGGTCTTGGCTGCGCACCCGCTTTTGAGGCCATCACAGTACGAACGATTTTGAATAGCACGAATGCCAGCAAACCGATAATCAAAATATCCATAAATTGAATATTTTCAAAACCTTCACCCATAAATAGCGCAGCCAATAAGCCACCTGCTAATAAACCGCCTAACATGCCACCCATCATACCTTTTTTGCCCGGAGCTCCCGCAGGCGCAGTCGTGGGTGTATTAGTCGCCGCCGGTTGAGCCGGAGCGGTTTGATGGCTTTTGCCGATAGACTTACTACCGCCGAATTTTTTCGCTTCAACGACAGGGCTAGTAACTAAACTAACCGCAAAAATCATCGCCAGCATAATAAATAACTTTTTCATTTATAGGATCTTGTTCGTTTAATCTGAGGTGCCGCCATAATAGCGGGATGACATTATATGTCAATTAGCAAAAGAGGAGGCTGGCAGTCCTGTGCATATTTAGTGGTTTAGATTAAGCACAGTCATTCCAGTGACGCGCCAACTTTGGTTTAAAAATAAGTCATCCCTGAGGGCTCGACGGCTGCATCTGCTGTATATGGACATACGAATGTCGCGATCACATGGATGTGAATGAGCGGCCATGCCGCCAACGGTCACTTAGATGCCAGTGCTTAATCCCGTTAACTATCCTGTATCTTGATAGCCAGCCCCCCTAACCGAAGTCCAATACCCTGACATAGGCAACCATCTCAGCAGTCATATCTTTTGAATCAAGATTTAGAATAATCGCCATGAAGAAAAGATGATTATGTTTCTATTCTTATAGATAAATCTGTACGATTAATTAGTCAAATCTTGAAATAAATGCCATTGAAAGTGGTGCATCGTTTATTAATTTTGCAGAAGAGTTTTCTATTTCTTCAGACTCATTGTCGTCAGTAACTGAAACAAAACACACTGTCGAATGTAGCTCAATAGGCAGTTCTCTTTTTATTCTGATCAGCACATTTGATAATGTCTGAATGAGTTCACTCTTAAACTTTGCAAAGTTTATTTCTCGAGATGAGTCCTCTCGAAGCATCTTACTCATTTTGGAGAAGGCTCCCGCATTATATCCATCGTAAAACCACTCAGATACTGCCCATCTATAGTAATTTTCACACTCTATGCTCTGCTCTTCTTCATCAGCGAGAATACTTTTAAGCTTCTCCTCAGAGCTAGCACTTAATGATACCGACATAGCACTACTGTCAGTGTAAAGAGATACCGCATAGAATGTCTCATCTTTGTTTTCTAACAATAACATCTTGATTGTATCGTATGTAGTTTCAAAGCATTTTTCTTCTAACTCAATCCAGTCCATTAATAACTCCTTGCACTTAGCTTCAATATTTTCATTTTATGAGGCACTCAGTCCCATGCAGAATACTGATAATGTTCATTTATCTCCTTAAAACTCACACCAGTTAAACCAAGAGCTTCGTACTCATTTTTAAACTGAATAGAACATACAGAAGCCGCTATCTCGTTACAAAAGAATAAATGTTCACAAATATTATTCTTTATTTTAAATTTATCGATAGACTCATAATATGTCTTCTTTAACCCACGTTCCTCTTGCGTGTTCAATTTTCCAGAATCTAAATCAATCGAGATAGTATAAATGGACTCATCCTTATCCAAGATAGATAAATAACTTAATGGGAAAAATAAAAAATACTTTTTCTGCGGCCTAACTCCTCGATACAGGTTAATATCGACAGGAATACGAATACACTTAACATTTAATTTTTCACACAAGCATAACATTTCATTAGAAACTAAATTTTCATCAACCAAATAATCACCATTCAGTTGATATGCTTTTGCTTTAAGAGAATAAGCTGTTAAAAAATCACCCTCACACGGTGGTGAGTCATAAATCTCATAGTCAGGTAACTCAGGAGTCCAATTTTTATCCATAAAATACGGTATTCCCTTACCATCAGGATCTGATTGCACAATAAAAAATGCCTGTGGATTTATACTCATAATAACTACCCTGTAATAGGTTAAAATTTTAATGTCCCTGAGAAAGCATTAGCACAAACTTAGATTGCCAAAAAGCTGGATCCCCGCTCAAATGCTGTGCGGGGATGACGATGCTTAATCAAACTTCAGTTATCAAAAAAACTGGATCCCCGCTCAAAAACACTGCCGGGATGATGGTTCAGTCGCTTAGCTCAAGACCTCTTCTAATACCTTGAGGCATAAGGCGACATTTTCACGGCGAGCACCGAAGCCCATAAGGCCGATGCGCCATGCTTTACCCGCAAGGGCGCCAAGGCCTGCGCCGATTTCGAGATTGTAATCTTTGAGCAAACGAGCCCGCACAGCGGCATCATCGACGCCAGCGGGGATATAAACTGCGTTAAGTTGTGGCAGACGCGAATCTTCGGCAACCACAAAATTTAGCCCTAATTTTTCCAGCCCAGCACGTAGCACTAAGTGCATGTCATGATGGCGTTGCCACGCATTTTCTAAACCTTCGGCCGCTAACATACGCAGGGATTCATGCAGTGCATAAAGTGCATTCACTGGCGCAGTGTGATGGTAACTACGTTTGCCGCCCGCGCTGGCCCAATAGGCCATCACTAAGCTTTGATCGAGGAACCAACTTTGTACTGGGGTCTTGCGATTCTTGAGTTTTTCGACGGCAGCAGGCGAGAAAGACACAGGTGATAAACCCGGTACACAGGAAAGGCACTTTTGACTGCCAGAATAAATGGCATCTATGCCCCATTCATCGACTCTTAACTCGACACCACCAAGGGAAGTCACGGCATCGACTATGCTCAAGCAACCATAGGTTTTGGCTAATGCGCACAAGGTTTTGGCATCGGACAAGGCGCCAGTAGAAGTTTCGGCGTGCACAAAGGCTAAAAATTTGGCATCTGGATTGGCTTTCAGTGCCGCTTCAACCGCAGCAGGATCGACAGGAGTGCCCCATTCGTTATCCACCAGCACGGCAATCGCGCCCATACGCTCGACGTTTTGGCGCATACGCTCACCAAACACACCGTTACGACAGACAATCACCTTCTCACCCGGCTCGACTAAGTTAACGAAACAGGTTTCCATGCCCGCACTGCCCGGCGCTGATACCGCCATGGTCATTTCGTTTTTAGTTTGGAAGGCGTATTGGATCAGACTCTTAAGCTCATCCATCATGCCCACAAACAGCGGATCTAAGTGGCCAACCGTAGGTCTGGACTGCGCCGCAAGCACTTCGGGATAAACATCCGACGGGCCAGGGCCCATTAAAATACGGCGAGGAGGATTAAAAGCGGTAAAATGCGGTGCTGGTAACATCATGTCTCCTTAATGCGTGTAGGTCGAGGTCTAGATATTAATTCGTTATTCGTTAGCCATTCTGTTTTAAAAACCAGCGAGTTAACCATCAGCGACTTAACAGTGGCGCGCTAATCGGCGGCTAGAGTATTAAGTCTACAAAACTACCACAAAAAGGAGCGCCTGTGCGCTCCTCCTTTAGCCTTAGTTGTGTTAGTCATAACTATCACGCGCATGGTGCGCTAAGGTTATAACGCCTTGTTACCGTTACCCACATTTAAAAACAGCTGATAGGCAGGACTTTGGGTTTCCTCTTGATAGACAAAACCCAATTCAGTTAAAAACTGTTGGAACGGCAAGGCATCACTCGCGGGCACTTCAAACCCCGCCAGCACTCGGCCAAAAGCCGCGCCGTGGTTGCGATAATGGAACAAGCTAATGTTCCATTTACTCTGCAAGGTGGTCAAAAACTTCAGCAGCGCACCGGGATGTTCAGGGAACTCAAAGCTAAATAAACGCTCCTCTAAAGGCTCTGGTGGATGACCGCCAACCATATAACGCACATGCAATTTCGCAGTTTCATCGCCAGATAAATCCTGCACTTCGAAGCCATTGGCCTCTAAGGTAGCAATGATTTGTTCTAACTCGCCTTGGCCTCGGCTTAAGCGAATGCCGGCAAACACCACGGCAAGATCGCGACTACTGAAACGATAGTTAAACTCCGTCATCACCCGCTTATCGAGCAGCTCACAGAATTTTAAGAAACTTCCCGGACGTTCAGGGACTTTCACCGCCAGTACCGCTTCTTTCTGCTCGCCAAGCTCACAGCGTTCGGACACATAACGCAGACTGTGGAAATTCACATTCGCGCCACTGAGAATCGCGGCGACTTTTTCACCATTGCCACAATCTCCACTGGCATTAGTGCTGACGTATTTTTTAAGCCCAGCCAAGGACAAGGCCCCTGCGGGTTCGGCGATCGCTCGAGTGTCTTCGAAGATATCTTTTACCGCAGCGCAGATTTCATCCGAGGTGACAGTCACCACTTCATCGACATAAAGTTTCGCGACTCGAAACGGCTCAGTGCCGATACGTTTAACCGCCACGCCATCGGCAAATAAACCGACTTGCGCCAGCGTCACGGGCTCGCCCGCTTCCATCGCCGCCTTTAAACAGGCCGCGTCTTCTGGCTCGACGCCGACAATTTTCACCTGCGGCATTACCGCCTTGTAATAGGCTGCGATACCCGCGATTAAACCGCCGCCGCCCACGGGCACAAATACCACTTCGAGATCGCGCTGCTGCTGCAACATCTCTTGGGCGATAGTGCCTTGGCCTGCGATCACGGCTTCATCGTCGAAGGGCGCAATATAGACTCGGCCCTCTTCTTTAGCCATCGTCATCGCAAAACCATTGGCTTGATCGAAGGCTTGGCCGTGCAATACTACGTTGCCACCTAAACGGCGCACCGCATCGATTTTGATATCGGGCGTCGTCTCAGGCATCACAATCACAGCATCCACACCGCGACTCGCCGCCGACATGGCTACACCCTGAGCATGATTGCCTGCCGAAGCACACACCACGCCGCGCTGGCATTCTTCTTTCGTCAGTTGGGCGATACGGTTATAGGCACCGCGTAACTTGAAGGAATGCACTGGCTGCATATCTTCGCGCTTCAAAAATACCTGACAACCCAAACGCGCCGACAACTTGTTCATGCTGGAAAGCGGCGTCACTTTCGCTATGTCATACACAGATGACAACAGGATTTTTTGCAGATAGCTTTGTGCCAACTGAAAATGGGCTAAATCGGTCCGAGCTTGCGATGCTGTAGACATAGAGGCAAGTGGCAACATATTAGTCCTCCAGTTTACTGCGATCGCGCACCGCGCCCTTGTCGGCACTGGTGGCGAGCATGGCGTAGGCCTTAAGCGCGAGTGATACATAACGCTGGCGACCAATAGGTTTCCACGCCATTGGGCCAAGACTGTGCATTTTTTCGCGGCGAGCATTGAGTTCAACATCGCTTATCGCCAGCTTGATACTGCGCTTGGGAATATCAATCTCGATGCGATCGCCATTTTCAATCAAGGCGATCGTGCCGCCCGCTGCCGCTTCGGGTGAAACGTGGCCGATAGATAAACCTGAAGTGCCACCGGAGAAACGACCGTCGGTTATCAGCGCACAGGCTTTGCCTAAGCCACGTGATTTTAAGTAACTGGTTGGGTACAACATTTCTTGCATACCCGGGCCGCCTTTCGGGCCTTCGTAACGGATAACTACCACATCACCCGCCACCACTTCGCCGCCTAAAATGCCCGCCACTGCGTCATCTTGGCTTTCATAGACGCGCGCCGAACCAACGAAGGTCAGGTTCGATTCATCCACACCCGCCGTTTTAACGATACAGCCGTTCTCGGCCACATTACCCGACAATACGGCAAGACCGCCCTCTTGGCTGAAGGCAAACTCGCGGCTACGGATACAACCTTCTTGTCTGTCATTATCCAATGACGGCCAGCGACAATCTTGGCTAAAGGCTTTAGTGGTCGGAATCCCCGCAGGTCCCGCCATAAAGAAGTGTTTTACTTTTTCATCTTGCGTCTGCATCACATCGTATTTCGCCAATACAGACTTCAAATTGCCACCTTCATCGGCCGCCACATGGAACACATCGGTATGTAGTAATCCTGCTCTGTCTAGCTCACCTAAAATCCCCATCACACCACCCGCGCGGTGCACGTCTTCCATATGGTACTTAGGCGTCGAGGGCGCAACCTTACAAAGGTGCGGCACTAGGCGCGACATACGGTCGATATCCGCCATGGTAAAATCGACATCGGCTTCCTGCGCGGCCGCCAATAAATGCAATACGGTATTAGATGAACCGCCCATGGCGATATCTAAAGTCATGGCATTTTCGAAGGCTTTAAAGTTCGCAATATTGCGCGGCAATGCCGATTCATCATCTTGATGATAATAACGTTTTGCCAGCACCATCACGCGGCGACCCGCTTCTAAAAACAGCTCGCGGCGATCCGCGTGGGTTGCCAGCATAGAGCCGTTACCCGGCAGCGATAACCCTAGGGCTTCGGTTAAACAGTTCATTGAGTTCGCGGTAAACATGCCAGAGCAAGAGCCACAGGTTGGGCACGCGCTACGCTCAATTTTGGCACTGTCTTCATCGCTCACGTTCGAGTCGGCTCCCGCCACCATAGCATCGACTAAGTCGAGCTTGATGAGCTTATCCGACAGCTTAGTTTTACCCGCTTCCATCGGTCCGCCAGACACAAACACGACGGGAATATTGAGGCGCAGCGCCGCCATCAACATGCCTGGGGTGATCTTGTCGCAGTTGGAGATACAGACTAAGGCATCGGCGCAGTGAGCATTAACCATGTATTCCACACTGTCGGCGATAAGCTCACGCGATGGCAGACTGTAAAGCATACCGCCGTGGCCCATGGCGATACCATCATCGACGGCAATTGTGTTGAATTCTTTGGCGATACCGCCCGCTTCTTCGATGGCGATCGCCACCAGTGAGCCCATGTCTTTTAAGTGCACATGACCCGGAACAAACTGAGTAAAGGAGTTAGCAATGGCGATAATTGGCTTACCAAAATCATTGTCTTTCACCCCTGTGGCGCGCCATAGCGCACGGGCACCCGCCATATTGCGGCCTTCGGTACTGGTAGCTGAACGTAACTTTGGCATTGACTGTATCCTTTATCTCAAATCGAAAATCGTATTCTTAATTCATATGGCGCAGGCTTACGCATTCGCCGTTTGTTGCAAGCTCAGTGGTAACAATACCTTACATTGAGTCACATCAATCAGTTTATTCAGCTGATTACTTAACAGTTCGATGGCACGTTCGCTATCGACCTCCATATCCAGCGACAGACTCGCATCGTCGTTCATGCGCATCTGCATTTGGGTAATCGTAAAGCCACGATGGCGAGTCACGCGCAAAACACGCTCAAGCACTTCGGGGCGTTGTTGAACCGTTAATTCCAGAGAGTGGATCATGTTTGTTTCTCCATTTCGTCCATCATATCGCTGTTTGATGCGCCGGGGGGCACCAGTGGCCAAACGTTAAAAGCATCGTCGATTGCAACGTGTAACAAATACGGGCCCTTAGCCGCTAACATTTCGGTTAAGGCTTCTTCCACTTCGTCGGAAGAAAAAATCGTGCGGCCGGGAATATCAAAAGCGGAGGCCAATAAGACAAAATCAGGGTTATCGGATAAATCCGTTTCACTGTAGCGCTCTTCAAAAAATAGCTGTTGCCACTGCTTCACCATGCCAAGCTTTTGGTTATCAACCAGCACGATTTTCACTGGTAGCTTGCGGCGTTTGATGGTGGTCAGTTCCTGCACATTCATCATAAAAGAACCATCGCCAGACACAGTGACCACAGTCGCATCGGGACGGGCCACTTGCGCACCAATCGCGGCGGGCAAGCCAAAGCCCATAGTGCCTAAGCCCGCGCTGGACAGGTGATCCTCAGGGCGGCGGAACCACATATGCTGGGCCACCCACATTTGGTGCTGACCGACATCGCAACAAACAACATTGTCCTCGGGTAACTTATTGGCTAAACGGCGCAGCAGCGCAGGCGCATAAATCAAACTGCCGGGGTGTTGATAATCCCATTGGTGTTTACGGGATAAATGCTCCACCTCGGCCTGCCAAGGCGTGATGTTCATCGACATGGCTAAGGCGGGGAGGATTTGGCGTAAGTCACCGGCTATCGCCACCTCTGGCATACGTAACTTGCCCAGCTCAGCGGCGTCTATGTCTAAATGGATCACTTTGGCCTTGTCGGCAAAGCTCGCTAAACGGCCGGTGACTCTGTCATCGAAACGGGCACCCACCACGATCAGCAGATCACAATCCTGTACCGCTAAGTTAGCCGCTTTGCCACCATGCATGCCTAACATGCCTAAGTAACCGGGCGTGCCGTGGGCGATACTGCCAAGCCCTTTCAAGGTTGCGACTGAAGGTATACCCGTTACTTTGATAAACTCACGCAGTTGATCGACCGCGCCCGCCATGCCCACACCGCCGCCGACATACAACATAGGTTGTTTCGCTTCTGCCAACAGCGCACGGGCGGCCTCGATATCACTCATCTCGGCTTGTGGTTCGTTGGTGACGGCCAGCAAAGGCGTACGGTATTCGAGGTGAGCAAGTTGGATATCCTTCGGGATATCGACCAACACAGGGCCAGGGCGGCCGGATGCGGCGATCTCAAAAGCTTGATACAAGGTTGGGATCAGGTCGTTGACGTCTGTCACCATAAAGCTGTGCTTAGTGCAGCTCAGTGACATGCCCAGTACATCGATTTCTTGAAACGCATCAGTGCCGATAACGGCGGTAGAGACTTGGCCTGTGATAGCCACGATAGGCACTGAATCTAACAACGCATCGGCAAGTGAGGTGATAAGGTTAGTCGCGCCAGGGCCTGATGTCGCAAAGCACACGCCGGTTTTACCGCTGGCTCTTGCGTATCCTACGGCAGCAAAGGCCGCGCCTTGTTCGTGACGGCTTAAGAGATGTTCAACAGGGCTTCCATAGAGGGCATCGTATATTGGCATAATGGCACCACCGGGATAACCAAACACTGTGGTCACTCCATGTGCTGCTAACACTTTGATTACCGCGTCTGCGCCTCTGATCATCTGCCCTGGTTCCATATTCTCTCTCGCTACGTTAGTCCTGAATTGCCGAAAATCGACTCGATTTTTACGCTTTCGAAACTGTTACTCTTTCGAAACTTAGAACCTTGCTCTAGGCCCTGAAACGAAGAACCCCCCGGTCCTTTCGGAGCGGGGGGTTCTTTCGAAACTTTTAACCTTTTAGGTCTATCAGTTCGCCATGCGCCGCCCCCGCTGTGATTTAATAATCACGACGGTAATAATCACGAGAATGAGCTTGGCAGCTTGGTTAAACATCAATATGGATCCCTAATCGGTGCTTCTAAAATTGTTCTCTTAATAATCGAGAATGACTTGAAAGTTAGTTTCGCTTTGGGCTTTGCCCTAGCGCGAGCTATTAGCTTTACCATAAAGCGACAGCCAAACACAATAAAAAATATCTTTTGTCAAAAAAAATTCAGCTTCCCTGCCGAGACAATGCAAAACAACAACATAAAACGTTAATAAACGAGTGTTAGCTAGCGGCACCGCTTACTAACCCATGTCGTTTTTGCCCGCTCGACAACCCACAAAGCAGGTAAATATTTTGTATTATGCTAAGACTCGCATCCGTCGAGTCTTAGCCCGTAATTTGAAGAGATTACTTAATCGTTACGCCCCAACAATACTTTTCATATCAGTCATATAACCACGAAGTTCAGCACCAACATATTCCACAGCGGTGTGACGAATCGCATCGTTAATCGCGATTAATTGCAGGTTATCAACGCTGTTAGAACTGTCTTTCAGGCCCGCACCTAAATACTCTGGCGACATGGCATTCACATAGTCGCGCAGCATAGGTACTGCGGCGTGATTGAACAGGTAGCAACCGTATTCGGCGGTGTCTGAAATTACCACGTTCATTTCGTACAAACGTTTACGAGCAATAGTGTTGGCGATCAGTGGGGTTTCGTGCAGTGACTCATAATAGGCCGACTCTTCCACGATACCCGCAGACACCATGGTATCGAACGCCAGTTCCACACCCGCTTTGATCATAGCAACAAGGAAAATACCTTTGTCGAAATAGGTTTGTTCGTCGATATGTTCGCTCGATACGGGCGCATTTTCGAAACCGGTTTCGCCAGTTTCCGCTCTCCAACGCAGTAAGTTCGCATCATCGTTCGCCCAATCTTCCATCATAGTGCGTGAGAATTCGCCGCTGATGATGTCATCCATGTGTTTTTCAAATAATGGCTGGAGGATTTCTTTTAAATCTTCTGCAATTTCAAAGGCTTTAATCTTGGCTGGATTAGACAAACGGTCCATCATGTTAGTGATGCCGCCGTGTTTCAGCGCTTCAGTGACCGTTTCCCAACCTTGCTGGATAAGCTTGGCCGCGTAACCTGACTCAACGCCATCGGCAACCATTTTCTCATAACCTAGGATGGCGCCCGTCTGCAACATACCGCAGAGGATAGTCTGCTCGCCCATCAGATCCGACTTCACTTCGGCGATAAAGGAGGACAGTAACACACCCGCTCTGTCACCACCGGTTGCGCTAGCATAGGCTTTAGCAATCTCTAAGCCGTCACCCTTTGGATCGTTTTCAGGATGTACTGCAATCAGAGTGGGGACACCAAAACCACGTTTGTATTCTTCACGTACTTCAGTACCCGGGCACTTAGGCGCAACCATAATAACCGTAATATCAGGACGGACTTGCATGCCCTCTTCAACGATGTTGAAGCCGTGGGAATAAGACAAGGTTGCACCTTGCTTCATCAGTGGCATAACCGCGTTAACCACGTTGGAATGCTGTTTGTCTGGCGTCAAGTTAAGCACTAGATCCGCCGTGGGAATTAAT
Source organism: Shewanella sp. JNE2 (assembly GCF_023159115.1). Lineage (NCBI taxonomy): Bacteria > Pseudomonadati > Pseudomonadota > Gammaproteobacteria > Alteromonadales > Shewanellaceae > Shewanella > Shewanella sp. JNE2. The sequence continues at coordinate 4,233,305 of NZ_CP096169.1, forward strand.
TCTTCAAAGGTACCAACACGGAAACCGTTATCGGTCGCCTTCTGCCACGAAGCTCGTTTTTGTGCAATCGCTTCAGGGCGCAGGGCATAGGAAATATTCAGCCCTGAGTCACGCATATTCAAACCTTGGTTAAGACCCTGGGCGCCACAACCTAAAATAACAATATTCCAATCTTTAATGTAATTGCAGCCGTCGGTAAATTCAGAGCGATCCATAAAACGACATTGGCCAAGCTGTGCTAATTGTTGACGTAAATTCAGAGAGTTAAAATAGTTAGCCATCTGAGATACCACCTTTAAGTCAGGAATGGGGGACTCAACCAAACTAAACGCTATGTTAAGGAATGGTTGTGATTGAAATCACTATACCCCATGCTTATCGTTGCTTAAAATGATATATTCGAAACTTAATATTGCATTATTCGCAACGTCAGCCGCAATAACGCTCAGTAACATTGGCAGCTACATCGGCGGCAATATGCAGCACTCAAGCTCAGGCTGAACAGGATAAGCACATGGATATTCGTACCCTCAAATTGTACCTGCACTTATGTGACAGTTTGCACTTCGCCAAGACGGCGGAGCAGATGCATGTGAGTCCATCGACCTTAAGTCGAGCACTGCAAAGATTAGAAGAAGAAGTGAACGCTAAGCTGTTAGAGCGGGATAATCGCAGCGTGACCTTAACCCATGCAGGGCGCGAATTTAAGCTGTTCGCCGAGCAGACCTTGCACCATTGGAGCACGCTCAAGCACAGTATCGACCTTAAGCAAGATGTGCTGCGCGGTCGGTTGAATCTGTATTGCTCGGTCACTGCCGCCTACAGCCATTTACCGCATTTATTGGATTTATTCCGCCAAGAGCATCCCTTTGTGGAAATCGCCTTGACAACGGGAGATGCGGCCAATGCGCTGGCAGAAGTGCAACAGAATCGAGCCGATATTGCTATCGCCGCCCTGCCCGATCCCTTCCCCAGCAGCTTACACTTTGCCAAAATCGACGATGTGCCACTGTCGATTATCGCACCGACGATCCGCTGTGCAGTACAGCAACAAGTGAGTCAAACGCCCATCGATTGGTCGAGCGTGCCCTTTATCATCCCAGATCACGGCCCAGGACGGCGCCGCGCCGATAACTGGTTCAAACAAATGGGCATCAGCCCTAATATTTACGCCCAAGTGTCGGGTCAAGAAGCGATCGCCTCTATGGTAGCGTTAGGCTGCGGCGTGAGCATCAGCCCAGAAGTGGTGATCAATAACAGCCCAGTGCGGGATCGCATCCAGTTACTCACCTCACCCGTTACAATACCGCCATTTGAACTCGGTTGCTGCTGCAAGGTAAAACGGCTGGATGACCCGATACTGAGCGCTTTCTTAGAAGTGATTTAGGTATCGGGTGATATCTGTTTATCGCTAGAATCAATTCGCGTCACCAACAATTGATCAACCTTGTAGGCATCGATATCCACAACCTCAAACTTGTAACCCGCATAATTCACAAAGTCAGTACGCTTAGGGATTTTACGTAGCATATACATCATAAAACCGGCGATGGTTTCGTAGTTCTGATTATGCGGGAACTCCTCAATATCAAAGGCGCGCATCACATCTGTGATAGGCGTGACCCCATCGACTAGCCAAGAGTTACCATCGCGGGCGATAATCTGCTCCTCGCTTTCGTGCAAAGACCAAGCCCCCATTACCGCGCGTTGTAAATCGTTGGTAGTCACAATCCCCACCACTAAGGCATATTCGTTCATCACCACGGCAAAATCGGCGCGACTATTTTTAAAATATTCCATCGCCTCAGACAGGCTCAATGTATCGGGAATAATTAGGGAGGTATGCACTAAGCTACTGTCTTTTAATGTAATATCTTCACCATTAATGACACGTATCAGTAGCTCTTTAGCATCCACAAAGCCTTTCACCATATCCAACTGCCCATCACAGACGAGGAACTTAGTATGAGGATCTTCGGAGATCTTACGTTTAATATCCTCTTCGCTATCTTGCAGTAAAAAGTACACTAAACTTTCGCGGGCAGTCATAGCTGAAGTAACGGAAACGGTTTGCATTTCAAACACATTCTCCATCATCTGTTGATCACCACGATCCAATACGCCAGCTTCGGCACCCGCATTCATAACTGCGTAAATATCATCGGATGTGATTTCATCATTGCGTACAGTCGGAATTTGCAACAACTTAAAAATCGCCGTTGCCAGACCATTAAAAAACCACACCAGCGGACGAAGAAGCGCAATACAGAAGCTCATTGGCCCCACAACTGCCAAAGCAACAGGCTCAGGCATCGCCATCGCAATACGCTTCGGCATAAGATCTGCCACTAAAATAAATGCACTGGTCACTAAAACGAAGGAAAGCACAAAGCTCACTTGGCTGAGCCAAGTTCCTGTTAACCAAGGGCTGAGTAATTCATAGAAATAAGGACGAAATGCCGACTCGCCCACGATACCACCCATAATGGCAACACCATTTAGGCCTATCTGCACTACGGTAAAAAAGCTTCCTGGATGAGCTTGCAATTGCAGTACTTTTTCAGCACGCCCATCACCTTCATCGGCTAACTGGCGTAAACGGATTTTTCGCGATGCGGCGAGTGCAATCTCTGACATAGAGAAAAAGCAACTTGCTCCAATTAAGCACAATATAATCATCACGTTATCAAAGATACTCATGTAACACCTTTCTTTTAACACTGGACTCACTAGGACTGACCCGCACCTTTATTGCTCGCGTGTCAGTTAAATTCTTGGCACTGCTATACCATACAAATGTAACCACTCACTGGACTAACTCGTTGTAAACACATGGCAAGACTCATTTAAATAGGTATCTAAATTGCGCTAGATACAAGCCAAGATTATATCGACTTATCGTCCAACGGGGCGTGACTCTGCTCTCGCAGAGAGCCAATTATATGCAAGCTTCGACTTAGCTATATTGTTTGAAAGAAGCCCAGAATGGCACCACAGATACAGCGATGAGTGCTACGTTAAATTACAACGGGTAACAGATTATATCCTATTTGTTGCTTATTATGATCTCATCCCAAGCTATTTTTATTAGTCAGCACAAACAGATAGTGCATTTCATGCTTTTTATATCAATATGTTGTCAGCGTTTTTGAAAATAAAAATCTATGGATAGCGAGGCCAATCCCCAACAAGATTGCCGCCATAAAAGACTACAACTGAAAGCAAGTAGACGAAGGACTAGCGAGGGCGATAGGGGCAAAAATTAGGCTTAGGACCAATTTGAGGATGATTGCGGCAAGTCTCTGGCCGCTGATGATAAATAGTGCAACGACGCGTGTGACTATCTAAATATAGGCAATCATCATTCGCCATACGCGCCAAGGTAAAAATTGCAGTCTTATGGTTAAAATGATCGATTAAACGGGCTTTTTGCAGACGCTTAGCAATGCTTTTGAGATCGCCTTCGGCCTCAAATTCATCCACTAGCGCCATCCGCACTAAATCGCTCACCCTAACTTCTACTGGCAGAGTACAACAAGTGGCATGGCAAGTATCGCACAGACCTTTACGATATTTTTGCCACGTGGACAAATCATCGATATTAAAAATCGAAACGGCGCTTACTATGCTTTTGCCACGTTTTGACACCTTGAATACCTAAAGGTTGGAAATAAAGGGCGGGCATTATAGCAGGCAAAAACGCCATATACATCTCACTTCATTTTAAGCTGATGATTAACAAAGCTGAAGGCAACTTTGGTACTTGTGACTCGGCCTGACTACACTCATAAGCAATCCTGAATGTGTCACTCGGCAGAGGTCACTAACATTGGTTGCAGATATAATCCCCTCTTTTATGACGATAGAGAACATGCAGAAACAATCCTCTATGAATTATCACTGCACGAAGATCTTTCGCTCATCAAAAAACGCCTAAAATTGGGTGATTATCAACTCAATGATTGGCTGATTGAACGTAAAACCTTGCCCGATCTAGTGCAATCCTTATGCGATGGCCGACTATTTTCTCAAATTACCAGACTAGCCGCGAGCCCAAGCCACACAGCCCTACTCATCGAAGGCTGCACTCAAGATATCGCAGGTTACCAGATCCGCAGAGAGGCACTTATCGGCGCGCTGTGCTCCATTTCAATCAATTTCCATATCCCAATACTCCGCAGTTTATCGCAAACGGAAACGGCCAAAATACTGTATTTTTGCGCCACTCAGTTAAACCGTAGCGAAAATGAATTAACCCTTACGGGACGTAAGCCCAAACGCAAGAAGAATCAGCAATTGTTTATCTTGCAAAGCCTACCAGAAGTAGGCCCCAAGCTTACTAGCAGACTGCTGTACCACTTCAAAAATATCAAGGCCATTTTTACCGCTCCGGAAGAGGCATTAATCCGAGTCGAAGGCATAGGTAAGGAAAAAGCCAGAAAGATCCGTGAAGCGCTAACGGGTTGATTAAGCAGCTATTTGAAAATTATGCCGTTTACACCCCGAGCAACAGACTATGCAGTTCTTGATGGGAGCGCACTTGATAGTGCGGAGTAATCCCTGCGGGCACATCGTGGCCATGGACGTTATACCAACAAGTATGAATCCCTGCATTGATACCGCCTTGAATATCGGAATGCGGGTTATCGCCGACCATAAGTACAGTTTCACGCTCAGGATGCCCCATCAATTCAAAGGCATGTTCGAAGATACCCACATCGGGTTTTGCCATGCCGACTTTTTCTGAAATCACTAAAATATCAAAATGATGCTGTAAGCCTGTGCGCTCTAATCGCACGGTTTGCAGCTCAGTAAAACCGTTAGTGATGATGCCTAATTTAGCCTTACCTTGCAGCGCGGCTAACAACTCGCGCGCACCAGGTAGCGGCGCACAAATTTCAGCCATAGCAGATAAAAAGGCACTATTGAGCGCTTGCGGCGCTACCGCAAGTTTGGCAGCCCAAGGCTCGAAACGTGTGGTTTGCAATTCGGCAGCAGTGATTTTACCGTCTTGATAGTCAACCCATAGCGGTTTATTAACTAACTGATACTCATCAAAATCCGCTTGAGTAAAATCGACCCCAAACTCACCAAACATCAACTTAAGCCCTTTTAAGGCATCGAAATAAAATAGGGTTTCGTCGGCATCGAACAGAATCCATTGGTATGGCAATGACATAGGAACTCTCTTTCTAACAAAATAGCTAAGCTAAGATCCATTCCTATGCCGTTCAGAGGCATCAGAGAATGGTACATCGGCAATTGCGGCACTGCTGCGGCGAGTTGCCGAACAGTAATCAAGATAAGTGATAAACAATGAGTGATGAATCCAAAAATAACGAGGCTTCACAGTCAACACCCGCAATCAGCAAGTGCATTAGTCTACCTTGCATCAAGGGCAATGATAACCACGATAATAAAAACTGACTGTTGAGGTATTATCAACAATAATGGCAGGGGGCGAGATAATCTAAGGACACCATGGAGCACTTTTCGGCATTACCTATTTTTGTCACTGTAGTGGAATCCGGTAGTTTTTCCGCTGCAGGGCAAAAGCTTGGGTTGAGTAAATCGGCAGTGAGTAAACGTATTACCCTATTAGAACAAAGTCTGGGTATTCAACTCCTACACCGTACTACTCGCAGCTTAAGTCTTACCGAAGCGGGCGCCCGCTATTACAACTATGTTTGCCCCGCCGTTCAGCTCGCCCAAGAAGGATTGGATGCGATATCCGAATTGCAACAAGCACCCCAAGGTCATCTACGAATTTCGGTGCCTATGGTGTTTGGTCGCGTGTATATTGCGCCATTAATAGCTGAATTTTTAAGACGATACCCCGATATCCAGCTACAAATGCACATGGATGACAAGACCACAGACTTAATTACTGGCGGCTTTGATTTAGCCATTCGTATCGGCGAATTACCAGACTCAAGCCTTATCGCTCGTAAACTCGCACCTTGTTTAAGCGTCATTTGCGCCGCCAAAGATTACCTCGCACAACATGGCTTACCCAGCACACCTGCGGCATTAACACAGCACAACTGCTTGTTTTACTCTTATTTTCAAGATGGTGTGGAATGGAGCTTCCAAAGTCCCAATGGCGTGCAACGCGTTCAGCCCAAAGGCAACTATCAGGTCAACAATAGTGACGCCATCCATCAAGCCTGCCTCGATGGCTTAGGTATCGCCAACCTACCGCGATTTATTGTAGAGCCAGATCTACAAACCGGACGTTTACAGGCATTACTCACTGACTATCCGCTGCCCGAACACGGTATTTATGCGGTTTATCCGCAGCGGAAATATTTGCCGACAAAAGTGAGCGTATTGATAGCGTTTTTGATGGAGAAATTAGGGAAGTAGTACTTAGCCCACAGCCAGTTTAGCCGCGTCATGCCACATTACATCAGGGATTGGCTGTTCTAATCGCCATGTAACATTCATGGGTTGTGAACCGTTATGGCTGACATAATGTACTTTACCAAAATTCATAAATCCCATCGTGCGGCCATTTTCATCTTTTGACTGCTCTCGAACAAACAACAACACGGTTTTCCCCTGCTTTTGTTGCTCAATATAACTCAGGCCTCGACCTCGTTCTGGCCGTGCGCTATTTTGCGATTGCCAGTGGAATAGATGTTCACTAATAGCATAGTCATGATACATGGTTGTCGGTGAAAACTGCTTCTCTGATTTATTTAACGTAACAAATAAACACTCAAGGTTTTGCTCATTAATCGCAAGCACACCTTCTCTTGAAGGAGATTTAGCAGCAAACGTGCTTGCACCCATCGCCGCTAAAATCTGCTCGCGAGTATAACGAGAATGTACTTTCAATGCGCTGGGCTGCGGTAATTCCAAATCCATTTCTTGATGGTGTATCCGATTAATCAGTATCGCCAACACAGATAACAACTCTTCCTGCAACGGTTTATTGCGTAACATCAGCAAGCTAGCAGCTAAACTGTTCACATTTAAAGCCGTACCTGACTTATCCCAAAAGTTGTAATGACACATCAAAGCAAACTGATTTTGAATAGGATCCACCCCAGTAAAGACAAAATCATTTTCGCATAACTGTTTGATAAATTTTAAATAGGATAATGATGTGCAACTGAGTAAGTGGAAGTTAATCGCGCGATAATAAGCCTTGGCTAAATCGGGCTGAACTGCAGGTTCTGCAATCTTATTCCCCTGAACGGCCTCGACTAATAAAGTCCATCCACATTGGCCATTAATCTTTATTCGATAAACATCTTCCAAGGTCACTTGCGGGTTAAGGCGTAAAAAATTGCCTAGCGTGAGCGGCAAGTTAGTCTGATGTTTAAAGTTTGCCATTAGACTGGTTAATCGATTGGCATTGAGTGTTGCGCGGCTAATATTGCGCAAAATCATCGACTGCGCTTTTTCCTCAAGTTCAATTCGACACCCTAGCGGGAGATGCGGAAAGTCATTCAGAATTTCATCTTTAATCGACTGATTGGTTTTACCGACTAACGCTCTAAATTTCTGTGAAAAATCATATTCATCGCGTGAATTTCCGACAAAATCTAATATTGTGCAGCACTGCTTATCATCGGTGAGACGCAAGCCACGCCCAAGTTGCTGCAGGAATATGGTCAAGCTTTCCGTTGGCCGTAAAAACAACAAGGTGTCCACTTCTGGAATGTCGACACCTTCGTTAAAAATATCCACCACACACAAAATGGATAATTTGCCACTGACCAAGCTCTGCCGCTTTTGTTGCCGTTCAGAGCTATTATCACTGGTCAGCACATCGGCGCTGATCCCCGCCAAATTGAACTTCTTCGCCATATACTCGGCGTGTTCCTTGGTTACACAAAAGGCTAACGCCTTAATATTGTCTATATCAGTTACGGTTTCAGCTAGGCTGCGAATAATGCGCGTCACGCGTTGTTCATTGTGAGTGTATAAATTGCTCAGCTCAGCGACGTCATAACGACCACTGCTCCAACTTAACTTGCTAAGGTCGGTGTTATCATCGATCGCAAAATATTGAAATGGACATAAATGCCGTTGATTAATGGCTTCTGGTAAACGTATTTCAGCGGCAATGGCACCGCAGAAGTCAGCCAGAATATCGACACCATCATGCCGCTCAGGGGTTGCCGTGAGCCCAAGTAAAATCGTCGGCTCAAAATGAGCTAATAGCCCACGGTAACTATTCGCAGCAACGTGATGGACTTCATCAATAACAATATAATCATAAAAATCAGCAGCTAATGGCAAGTTATCAAGTTGCAGATTCAAGCTTTGGATAGATGCGAATAAATGTTTGTAACTATTAGGTTTATGCTCTGCCACCCATAGCTCGCCAAATTGATTATTCTTTAACACACCGCGATAAGCACCGAGGGCTTGCTGTAAAATTTCTTGCCTATGAGCAACAAATAGAAAATTGGCTTCTGGATGCAGCTTATAAAACCGCGCGAAATCGAACGCAGAAATAATCGTCTTACCCATGCCTGTTGCAGCGACGATGAGATTTTTAAAACGGCCATGAACGCTTCGCTCTACTGCAAGCTGTTCGAGGATTTCTCGCTGATGCGCAAACGGCTTAATGTCAAAATGAAATGAGCTCGATTCAGTGCCACTACCTTTCGCTTCTTTGAGCGCATTGTTTAACTTTTCTTTACTGTTCGAATCACCGCTAAAAAACTCAAATTCGTTCGATTGCCAGTAAGTTTCAAATGTACTGAGTGATTTCTCAATGATATGGGGAATTTCTTGGGTGGTGATCTTAAGATTCCACTCAAGCCCGCTGGTCAATGCTGAATGCGATAAATTTGAAGAGCCGATATAACCGGTATGAAAACCCGTATTCCGTAGAAATAAATAGGACTTTGCATGCAGCCTTTCGCGTTTAGTGTTGTAACTTAATTTGACTTGGGTATTGGGTAAACTGGCTAGAAACTCGACGGCTTTAGCATCCGTTGCCCCCATATAAGATGTAGTGATGATGCGTAACTCTTTACCACTGCGTGTAAACTCCTCAAGTTCATGCTTGAAGATGCGAATCCCCGCCCACTTGATAAATGACACCAGCCAATAGATTTTATCTGATGAGCGGATCTCACGTTTAAGCTCACTCTCAAGCGATAATCCCGCATTACTACCACAAAAAAGCTCACTCTGAGTGAGCCCCGTTAATGGAAATATGGCGGCCGTATATTTAGGTAAATCAGTTGCAATAGGATTTTGCTTGTTAAAGAGAGCCGTAAGTATCCTACCTTGGCTATCAATGAGATTTTCATCAATAAAATCATCATCGTTAATGTGTTCTTTGAGCCACATCACTAACCGATTAGCCAAACTGATTTGATTGATAACTTGGTTTTCATCTGCGGGAACAGAATTAATAACATATTCAATTACTTTAGTAAGAAAATGTGAGAGCCAAACACTTGCCTCAGCAACTTCTAGCTTCCTTTCTCCAACAAAAAATATGTCTTTATCTAGGCGCTTCTCAACGAGTTGAGTAATAAGCTTTTCGTAAATCCCGACCTGTTCCATAGCCAGATATGCCCCAAGACTAACAATCAAAGTTGTAGCGAATATATCACATAACAATTTGATTCAAATTGCGATTTGTAGAATGGTTTTGTCTTTTTCGATAGGGAGTTAATACTGCTTGGCTTTAAACTAATCGATTACTTACGACATAGGCCGTCATTCCACGCGGAAAAGATGTTCTACAGGTGATCATTGAGCACCACCACAAAGGTAAACTTGCCTCTATTTTCCACTCGGCAATAAGTACCTCGTACTTCGGCCGCCGGCGTCGGCTTTTACTAAAAAGCCTTGCTCGACCATTTGCGCAAGATGACGGGTGGCGGTGGCGCGACTCACCTTAGCGACCTTTTGATATTGGCTACTATTAATCCCTAGTTCAAAATCGCCGTCTAACATCCGATTGAGTATTTTGGCTTGCTCCTGACTCAATAAGGATTGATCGACATTTTGCCAATACTGCGTTTTCCGCAGAGTCTTGTTCACATCTGCCATCGCATTGAGTAAGCAATCATTGAGGGTTTCAAAAAACCATACTAACCAAGGAGTAATATCGACACTGCCCCTTTGGGTAGACTCTAAAATGTCATAGTAAGCTTGGCGACGAGCAAGAATACTGACCGACATAGCGTAAAAACGAATTGAGCGTTTTTCCGCTTGCGCCAAAGCCAAATCGGTCAATAAACGCGTAATGCGCCCATTACCGTCATCAAGCGGATGCAGAGTCACAAACCAAAGGTGAGTTATCGCCGCACGGATAAGCGGATCTAAGCCCGGCTCTTGCCGTGAAGCATTAAACCATTCAATAAACTGCGATAGTTCAGCGTCCAAAGTGGATCGAGAGGGGGCCTCAAAATGCACCCTTGGTTTATCAATCCGGCCTGAGACAACTTGCATAGGCGTATCGCCACGTAGCGCTCCACCAATAACGGGGTTAAACAGCGTATAACCCTGGGGAAATAACTGTTTATGCCAACCTAATATCCGCTCAAGGGTTAACTCTGTATCTAAATTTTTTAAGGCATCGAGCATAATGTCAGCCAAACCATCGGTTTGTGCCGTGGTCGGATACGGTTTGTCTTCGGACACGCCGAGTTTTTTCGCCAAGGATGAGCGCACCGAGGCCACATTGAGCTTTTCACCTTCAATGGCACTGGAGTGGATAATGTTAGCGAGCAAGGTGTCGAGTGCAGCATCTGAAGTTAACAGGCTGTCGTCGTGACTTAGCATTTGCTTGCCAAGCAGTTGGCCCTGATTGAAATAAACCTGACGCAGTAAGACATCAATGCTACTGGCATTCCAATGAAATTTAGGCCAATCGACTTGCTGCCAAATCCACATATCTTACCCCGTGAGTCGAATAACAAGCCCATTCTACTCACAAAATGAGTCGATTAACAAACCTATTCGCCTCACATGATGAGGCAAATAATACAGATAATCGCCTCATCTAGCCCAAATGCTTATAGAGTAAAAGGATTTGTGCTGTTGATATGCTCCCGCAGGATGGTGCAGACACACAGACAACAGCTTTGCACTGCTAAAACCTGTGGGCTGCGATATACTGCTGGCGTTGATAAACACTCATATTAAAACCAATTTTGCACATTAATCGCGACAACCACGCTAACTAGAATATGCTGAGCCCATTCCATGCCTGATAACGCAAACATAGCCGCCTCTCATACTCAGGCGCATGGCAGTAGCTATGATGACAAGCCTGCTAAGCCACAGTGCGATTCGATTAAGCTAAATGAAATCGGGCCAAATTTACTTGAGCCAAGAGCAATCGAACCAAGTGCAACCAAGCCGAATGCAATTAAGCATGAGTCGGTAATTACCAAGCAAAAACAGAAGGTTATTTTTATCGGCTTGCCTAGAACTGGGACAACGAGCGTAAGCGTGGCGCTATTGGAGCAAGGGCTTAAAGTGGCGCATATGGCTTTTACCAAAGAAGCCTTTATGCAGGCAGATGCGATTTCCGATGCACCTTGTTTTAGTGATTTCAAGCAGTTAGATGAGTTATTCCCCAAAGCCAAGTTTGTCTATCTTGACCGCGAGTTAGATTCTTGGGTGCCGTCAATGCAGATGTTACTCAGTCGAATGCTGCCACATTTGGATGCAAAAATCGGACGTTTCCACCCAATAATGAAGCGCAGTTTTCGCCATACCTTTGGCGTAGGTGTAATCAAAAACCCGCAGGATGAACAACATCTTATCGATTGTTATCAACGCCATAAAACAGAGGTGTTTAACTACTTTGCGGGCAGACAGGACTTGCTAAGTATCGATGTCAGCCAGCAAGGTGCACTCGGTCAGCTATTGGCGTTTATGGAATTAACCAGCGCCGAAAATCACAATCTGAGTTTTCCTAAGCTCAATGTCGGCCGCAATGTAGCCAGTTGGGATGAATATAAACATCCCAATAAGATCAGTGCTAATGCAGCAGGGCCTGAAAAGCGTAAATACTTTGATTACAAGGTCTAGATTTTTGCAGCTAGAGTCTAGGAATGCTCAACTGCAGATAAGGGATTAAGCTCAAAACACGCTTTAAGTGCCACATCTTGGTCGAGTAGACTTTGATATAAGGTAAACTGGTTGGCAGCGCGATCGAGATTATGGCCTTCACGATGGATATGGAAATACACATCACCGTTAAGATAATCCGTTAAAAAACGCACACCTATCATCAAACAAATCACTCTGGCACCCAACCATAGACTGCGTTTTTCAACTTCGGTCAACACATTGCCAAGTTCACTTAAATACCCACGACAAATCGCGGCGAAGATCGACTGGCGCACTTTAACATTTTCAAGGGCGGTGGAATCCTCTGCCTCGGGCGAACAAAAGGTACGTACCATATCGCCAAAGTCATACATTAGATGACCCTTCATGCAGGTGTCTAAGTCGATAATTGCCATACTGGACATATCGCGTTTATCAAATAGCATATTGTTGATTTTTGTGTCGTTATGGCAAATTCGTAGCGGTAGTTTTGGGGATATTTCAGCTAATTCATCCAATAAGGCCTGTTGGGACAAACCATAATCGACCCAATGGCGGCAGAATGCTAAGCGATGTTGGCTATCGAGTTCAACCGCTTGTTTTAGCAAGGCCATACGTCCTGGCAAATGGTGAAATTGAGGGATTACATCTTCAAGCTGAGTCGCATCAAAATCACTTAACGCCGAGGCAAAATGTCCAAAGGCCTTGGCGGCCATTTCCGCTTCTTTTTCCGATTTAACAACTTCAATGCTATGGCTATGGGGCAAATAACTAATTGCACGCCAGAATCCTTGCTCACCTAAATCGAGTGCTAATTCACCTTCTTTGGTCAAGCAAGGACTCACGACTTTTAAGCCATACTGTTGTTGCAATGCCTTAGCGCATAAATGATGGCTGATTTTATCCGCATTACTCACTAAAGCCTGTGGCGTTTTAAATACTTGTGTATTAATGCGCTGCAGCACTAGCTCACCTGTCGGCCAACGCACTAATAGGGTTTCGTTAATATGCCCATTACCCAAAGCTGAGATTTTTGCTTCCGTTGCATCAATGCCAAAATGAGGCAATACAAACTGCCTGATGAGTTTAATCACTCAGTAACTCCACTAATTTTTGCTTTACCCAGACAGTATCCTGCGGATAGGTGACACCGAGCCAAGGCTCTGAGGCAATATCAACACAAACAGCGACACCTTGCTCAATCCCAGCTTGTACCACGGCTGGTAGATAACATTCAGACTTAGGTTGCTGGCCTTCCAGCGCAATAAATTGACTTAATTCATGCTTAATAACATCAAAAATGCTGGGTGAAAAGCCCCAACATGTCATTGAAACTAAGGGCTGGTCAGGTAATATCGTCAATCCCTGTGGCCCATCGCCCATCAATACCCCTTCACAAGCCTTGATATTCAGCCATTCGACAACGGACTTAAGCTGCCCACGCTCAACTTGACATAGACCACGGTTAACACCGCCATGTTCCGACAGAGTGAGTGCTATGGGGTAAGCCACCATCATCCATTGCGTAGGTTTTACGCTTAGGCCTTTTGCTAATGCAGCAAATGCACTGTCGCCATAAAAATCATCGGCATTGATGACCGCCATTGGCCCTTTAACTAAATGACGGGCGCACCAAAGCGCATGCGCTGTCCCCCAAGGTTTAAGCCGATGACTTGTATCCGTTAGCAGCGCCTCTTCTGGCAGGTCTGTTAAAGCTTGATAGCAAAAATGATACTCGAAATTGGCAGGTAAAAACCGCGTCAATATCTCAGTTAATTCAAGCGCTAACTCAGGACGGATCACTAAGACCGCGCGATTAAATCCGCTTCGAATGGCAGACATAATCGACAGAACCAACATCGGCTCACCTGCTGGCCCTAGGGCTGCCAATTGTTTGTCTCCGCCGAAACGACTACCTAACCCAGCCGCCATAATGACTAAGGTCAATGCTGTATTCATGTTGGATTTCTATTCGTATTAAAGGGATCTCTCTAAACCACGGCGCAATACGCTAATAGACTTAAAATGGCGTTAGAGAAAAAGAAGAGCAAAAGTGTAATCTACCCCTCTGATTGTGGCTAGGGCATGTTGAGGTTTCAGGGTTATTTTTGCAGCGAACAAAAACATAACTTCAACACGTCAACATGCCCTACGATGTCATTAACGGGCTAAATACTGCCCAAATGTGCGGTTTTGTTCCAAGACAGCTTGGCTGCCCTTTAGGCTAAACTTATATCCACATAGACCAATATTACCGCGACGAGCGAGATCAACAATAATAGCCGCCGTATCCAAGGGCGAAAAACGTGCCTCTGTCGCTGAGTCTGCTTTCAAATCAACAGTCACTGGCCGATATTCTGTTCCATTATTAAAAACTAAAGCACCGCAGCTTCTATCTCCCTTAGCCGTTGCTAATGACCAGATATTTTGAGCAGCACCTTTTTCACCTAACCAGCGCAATATCAACACATCGCCTTCTAAAGCGACTGAAAAACCATCGGGTAAATCAAGCATAATCCGCTCAGCAGCCAAGGCTACGCTACCATTATTATTGGCAACCGGCGTATCACCATCTAGCTCATCGCCGCCAGAGGGCCACAAGCCCCAAACCAGTACAACGAATAAAATCGCCGCACAACCAATACCCATAGGACGCCAATAACGACGGTCTGGCATCGGAATTTTAGGCAACACCAAGTAGCGGCGATAAGGTGAAATAAACTCAAGCACGCCACGGAATAACTCCGTCATAGAGCCTGATTCTTTATCCTCAGCACGGCGACGACGCACCTCTTCGGCATATTCTATGCTGTTAAAACCCTCGTGTTCATCTTCCGCGTCAAAACGCCATACAGGCTCATCATTCTGATCCCTGGTATAGACAGATGCTGCATTAGAATTCGTATACTGTAGATCACCCCGCTCAATATCGACCTCGGAAAACGCGATATTGGCCTGCTCGACACGGCTAGAATCGGCAGACCGAAAATCTGATTTTTTATCCATCATCACATCCTGCATGACAAAATCAGCAGGATTTTGCGTCATCCGAGTTAATGCATCAAAACGCAGCTCATCTTGGCGCAGCACATCTAAATCGATATCGGAAATTTTTGGAGTAATAACAGGCTCTGAGTGCACATTGCCCCGACTCGCTTGCAGAGTTGAAGCGGCATTGGGCGAATGGTGAGGCACATCGGTGTCGAGTGGGTTTGTACTCGCGAAAACGGGCGGTGCAATATCTGGTTTAGGCGTTAACATAGGCTCAACACGACGACGTGGCATAGCCTGTGATATAGGTACATCCATTGCTGGGCCATAGTAGCCAAATCGATAATCCACTATTGTTGGGGACGCTAAGTTTCCACCCCAAAAGGTCGCGCCCCCCGCCAGCACTAAACCCAATATGGCAATAAAAGGCGGAGCACCCACAATCAATAACGCGAGATAAACGGGTAATGGTAAGAGCAACAAGCCTGCCAATACTTTAGGTTTATTCGCATCGGCTACACGGCGCAAACTCGCAAACGCGAGTAAAGGTAAGCCTACCAGCGCAAATAAATACATTAAAAAGTGAGGCCCAAACACTGCGGCAGCAAGTGAAATACACGTATACACGCATACACTAATAGCGACAAAACGGGGACGAGAATCACGCCCGCGAAGGCAAAAAAGAGATTTTAACAGCACGGCCCTTCCTTTATTGTTGAATAATTCAAGCGCAAACACGACTATCACTATTATCTGAACATGAGCGTACCGAATTTAGTTGCTGTTGTCAGTGCTTAAGACTCTAGTCGGATAAAAATGCCCATAATATCCTTATAAAACTAAAATAGGCTTAAATTCAAGGCAAACAGCCCCTAGCCTTTATGTGGTCAAAATCGGTATAATGCACGGCTTTCTGGGCCCTTCTTGCGTTTACCAACTGGATATTTAGCTCATGACCGCACGCGGAAATTTATTTATTGTGTCAGCGCCAAGTGGTGCGGGTAAATCCTCGCTAATTTCGGCATTGTTAAAAGACAAACCTGCCGATATGCAGGTTTCAGTATCACATACTACCCGCGCGCCGCGCCCAGGTGAAGTTGATGGCCAACACTACCACTTCGTTAATGTTGAACAATTTAAAACATTAATAGCTGAAAATGCCTTTTTCGAATGGGCTGAAGTATTCGGTAATTACTATGGCACATCACGCCATGTGATCGAACATACGCTCACCCAAGGTATTGATGTGTTCCTCGATATCGACTGGCAAGGTGCCGAGCAGGTTAAAGCGGTTATGCCTGAAGCCGTAGGGGTATTTATTTTACCGCCCTCGAAAGCTGAACTAGAGCGACGCCTGACTGGTCGAGGACAAGACAGTCAGGAAGTGATTGCCAGCCGAATGGCACAAGCGGTATCGGAAATGTCCCACTATAAAGAATATGATTTTATTATCATCAATGATGATTTTGATACAGCACTGGCCGATCTGCGTGCCATCATTCGCAGCCAACGCTTAACAGGTGCTAGTCAGATCCACGCACAAAATGATATGCTTCACGATCTGTTGGCAGGATAGCTGTCATAGTGTACAATTTTGCGTCATTTTTTCCCTAGATAAACTGGAGTTTCAACACATGGCTCGCGTAACTGTAGAAGACGCCGTAGAACAAATCGGCAACCGTTTTGATATGATCCTGGTTGCGGCGCGTCGTGCTCGCCAAATCGCCGTGCAGGGTAAAGACCCTATGGTTGAAGAGATGAACGACAAGCCAACGGTTATCGCCCTGCGTGAAATCGAATTAGGCTTAGTTAACGCTCACACCCTAGATGCTGATGAGCGTCAAACGGTACGTGAACGTGAAGCTGCTGAAATTGCAGCGGTTGCAGCCATTGCTGAAGGCCGTTCATTATAAGCATTATTGCGTAAACACCTGTGTAGGTAAAAGGAGAGCTGCCACTTGTATCTGTTTGAAGGTCTAAAGGAGTCTGCTTCCGGTTACTTAGAACCTGAACAGGTAGAATTACTCAAGCAGGCGTACCAGATTGCGCGTGATGCCCATGAAGGGCAAATGCGTACTAGCGGCGAACCTTATATTACTCATCCGGTTGCGGTTGCTCGCATCCTTGCCGAAATGCGTCTCGACCACGAGACGCTGATGGCGGCTCTGCTCCACGACACTATCGAAGATACGCATGTCACCAAAGAAGACTTGGCAGAGCGCTTTGGTGAGTCTGTGGCAGAGCTGGTCGAAGGTGTGTCAAAACTCGATAAGCTTAAATTTCGCGATAAGAAAGAAGCGCAAGCCGAAAACTTTCGTAAAATGATGATGGCGATGACGCAGGATATCCGCGTTATCCTCATCAAGCTTGCCGATCGCACCCACAATATGCGTACCTTAGGCGCACTACGTCCAGACAAACGTCGTCGTATCGCCCGCGAAACCTTAGAAATCTACGCGCCCATCGCTAATCGTCTTGGTATCCACAATATCAAAACCGAGTTAGAAGACTTAGGTTTTCAAGCTTATTATCCAATGCGATATCGGGTGCTTAAAGAAGTGGTTAAAGCCGCCCGTGGCAATCGCAAAGAATTAATTCAAGGCATTGAAGCCGCTGTATATACCCGCTTAAACGATGCAGGTATTCCGGGCAAAGTGAAAGGTCGAGAAAAAAATCTTTATTCCATCTATAACAAGATGCAGAGTAAAGAGCTGCAATTCCAAGAAGTCATGGATATCTACGCCTTCAGGGTGATAGTCGATTCCATCGATACTTGCTACCGCGTACTCGGCGCCATGCATGGCCTTTACAAGCCTCGTCCCGGTCGTTTCAAAGATTATATCGCTATCCCTAAAGCCAACGGTTATCAGTCACTCCATACCTCCTTGTTTGGCCCACACGGCGTCCCCGTTGAAATTCAAATTCGTACCGAAGATATGGATCAAATGGCAGACAAAGGGGTCGCTGCACACTGGGCCTACAAAGGCGGTGCTGAAGCCGGTCAAGGTACAACCACCCAAGTACGCGCCCGCAAGTGGATGCAAAGCTTGTTGGAATTACAACAAAGTGCCAGTACCTCATTCGAATTCGTTGAGAACGTGAAAACAGAACTCTTCCCCGAAGAGATTTATGTGTTCACCCCCGAAGGTCGCATTTTGGAATTACCCGTCAATGCCACCGCGGTCGATTTTGCCTACGAAGTCCACACTGATGTCGGTAATACTTGCGTAGGTGCCCGCGTGAATCGCCAAGCTTACCCGCTCAGTCAGCCATTAATTTCAGGTCAAACCGTTGAAATTATTACGGCTAAAGGTGCTCGTCCGAATGCGGCTTGGCTTAACTTTGTAGTTACAGGTAAAGCCCGAGCCAAAATTCGCCAAGTGCTTAAAAGCCTTAAAGGTGACGATGCGATCGCACTGGGTCGCCGTTTGCTAAACCATGCGCTGGGCAAAACTAAGCTCGACAGTATTCCACCAGAGCAAATTGAAAAAGTGGTGCGTGATACTAAGCACGCTAACCTTAACGCCTTACTCGCCGATATCGGTCTTGGTAATGCGATGAGCATCGTTATCGCCCAACGTCTAATTGGCGATAACCTTGAAAATCAAGAGAGCCGCGATGCGCACTTGATGCCAATCCGTGGCGCCGAAGGTATGCTAGTCACCTTTGCAAACTGCTGTCGCCCCATTCCTGGCGATGCCGTTATCGCCCACGTGAGTCCAGGTAAAGGCTTAGTGGTGCATATGGAAAACTGCGCCAATATTCGCGGTTACCAAGGTGAACCTGATAAATACATTCCTGTACAATGGGATAATGTTGAAGGCGTTGAATATCAAGCAAATCTGCGGGTTGAGATCGTCAATCACCAAGGCGCACTGGCAAAAATCACCTCGATCATTGCCGCCGAAGGTTCTAACATTCATAATCTCAGCACTGAAGAACGTGATGGCCGCGTGTATCTGATTAACCTGCGTATTTCGGTGAAGGACAGGATCCATTTAGCCAACGTGATGCGCCGTATCCGGGTACTTCCTGAAGTGTTACGTACATCCCGTAATCGTTAATTCATTCAATATTAGAGAGAACGTCATGGCAGAAAAAATCATTATAGCGACCGACAATGCCCCTGCGGCCATCGGCACCTATTCGCAGGCCGTTAAAGTCGGTAGTACAGTGTATTTATCAGGCCAGATCCCACTCGTGCCAAGCACAATGCAAATTGTCAGTGATGATTTTGAGGCCCAGGTTGTACAAGTATTTGAAAACTTAACGGCCGTCTGCAACGCAGCAGGTGGGTCAATTAACGATATCGTTAAGCTCAATATCTTCCTGACTGATTTAAGCCACTTCGCTAAAGTGAATGAAATCATGAGTCGCTACTTCAGCCAACCTTATCCTGCTCGCGCCGCAATTGGTGTAAAGCAGCTGCCTAAGGATTCACAGGTTGAAATGGACGGCGTGATGGAGCTGTAAGCCCGAGCCTGCCTTACTAAACAAAAGCGCTACGGCGCTTTTTTGTTGCTCTTTTGACCCACATCATCAGCTCCGACCTCCCCCTAACTTCATCTTTATTTCATACTTCACTTATAGATTTCATCCTACATTTAAAAAATTTGCAATCTTGTAAACTATTTGCGCAGCATCACAAAACTCGCCATACTGATACTTAAAGTGATGGGGTAAAAATAACAATAAAGAACAGGGAATTGCCTATGGATACTGCGATTAAGACACCAATCGAAATGCTGGCACACTGGGCTAAAGCTCGTGGGGATGAAGTCTATTTGCGCCAACCAATCAAGGGACAATACCTTGATTTTACGTGGGGTGAAGTGCAAGAGAAAGTGCAGCAATTAGCGGGTGCGCTACGTCACTTAGGATTTGAGTCTGGCGATAAAATTGCCGTCTTATCTAAAAACTGTGCAGAGTGGTTTATCACCGATCTCGCCTTGATGCACGGCGGCTATATCAGCGTGCCAATTTACCCGACCGCCAACCCTGATACCATACGTTATGTGCTACAACACAGTGGGGCTAAAGCCATTTTTGTCGGAAAGCTCGATCATTGGGCCGATCAAGAAGCTGGGGTTGGCGGAGAATTATTACGCCTAGCAATGCCCTACGACACTATGCCCGCCCAATATCAATGGGAACAATTGCTAAATCTAGGTCATCCTTTAATTGAAGCTCCCCTACCTAAGCTAGATCAAGTGATGACATTGATCTACACCTCAGGTTCGACAGGGCAGCCTAAAGGTGCCATTCAAACCTTTGCTAGCTACGGCTGGACCTGTAAAGCCGTTGTACGTGACTTACGCACCGATGGTGATGATAGACTCTTATCCTATCTGCCATTAGCCCATATCACTGAACGCGTTGCGATTGAAGGCTCATCCTTTTATTCGGGTAGCTCCGTTGCCTTTGTCGAAAGCCTCGACTCCTTTGTCGCCGATGTGCAACGGGCTAAACCTACAGTCTTTTTCTCCGTACCTCGTTTATGGAGCTTATTCCAGAAAAATATCATCGATAAAATTGGCCTAAGCAAACTCAATCTATTACTTAAAATTCCGCTACTTAGCAGTTTTGTAAAATACAAAATTCACAAGGGATTAGGTTTAAACCATTGTCGCTTGCTCGGCTCAGGATCTGCGCCTATTCCACCATCATTGATCCACTGGTATCACAATATTGGCCTCAATATTTGTGAGGCTTGGGGAATGACGGAAAACTGCGCCTATTCGATTATCAACTATCCCTTTGATGCCCGTAAAATTGGTACTGTTGGACGTCCAATACAGGATTGCTTAATACGCCAAGGGGACGATGGCGAGTTACTGATCAAAAGCCCCGGTTTAATGACCGCCTATTATTTACAACCCGAAGCGACTGCGGCAGCCTTCGATGCCGATGGTTTTTTCCATACTGGCGATTTATGTGCCATCGATGCCGATGGCTGCGTGACTATTACTGGTCGTGTTAAAGACAATTTTAAAACCGCCAAAGGTAAATATGTCGCGCCAGTTCCTATTGAACGTAAATTAGCTCAGGATCCCTATGTTGAACTGATTTGCGTTATTGGCTCTGGTTTGCCACATCCTGTCGCACTGGTACAACTATCAGAAGGGGCAAGCCTACAAGCCCGTGAAGAAGTGAGAGTCTCACTGAAAGCAACACTCGACAGTGTTAACCCACACTTAGAGTCCCATGAACATGTCGATGCAATTATCGTGGTCAGTGATCCTTGGACAATTGAGAATGATGTACTCACCCCTACCCTCAAAATCAAACGTCATGTGCTTGAAAAAGCCTTTAGCGAACGAGTCGATGGCATTAGAGGCGCTAAAATATGTTGGGAAGATGAGATTTCTATTAAATAACTTTCCAAAACAGTGATATAGAAAACTTTTTTATCACTAAATCAAAGCACGCGATGGAGCGTGCTTTTTTATGACATATTCTGTCAAACAGTGTTAAAACCACGTATCATGTATGGCTGTCGGTTAAGGTGTCCACACCTCAATTAATTCACTTAATCAAGATCAAACAGAGTCTAAAAATGCTCATTGCACTTTCAATTATTGGTGGTTTTATTATTTTAACCTTAGGCGCAGAAGCCCTAGTTCGCGGTGCAAGTTCAATTGCCCTGCGTTTAGGTATTACGCCGTTAATTATTGGCTTAACTATCGTTGCTTTTGGTACAAGTGCGCCAGAGTTAGCGGTCAGTGTTAAATCCGCATTAGCAGGTAACAGCGGCATAGCCCTAGGTAATGTCATAGGATCAAACATTGCCAACATTGGTTTGATTTTAGCGATCACCGCGCTGATCCGTCCCATCCAAGTACAATCCCAAATTGTAAAACGGGATATTCCCCTGATGATCTTAGCCTCTATGTTGTTTTGGGGATTATTACTAGACGGTGAACTCAGCCTCATTGATGGCGTAGTGCTACTTTCACTGTTGGTAGGCTATTTAGTGTTTAGTTACATCAGTTCAAAAAACACTAAGGATGCCGATGCCGAGGTCATTGAAGAAGGCCCTAAAAACCCACTGTTATCAATTTTATTTATTTTAGTGGGCATCAGTATGTTAGTCGGTGGTGGAATTTTATTTGTGAATGGCGCCGTTGATCTGGCTAAAACCTTCGGCGTGAGTGAAGTGATTATCGGCTTAACGATTGTCGCGATTGGCACCAGTATGCCGGAATTAGTTACCTCTGTTTTAGCAGCACTAAAAGGTGAAAGTGATATTGCTATCGGTAATGTCGTAGGCTCTAACCTTTTTAATATCTTAGGTATTTTAGGTGTCACCGCCATAGTTCACCCAGTATCGGCTCTGGGTTTTCAATCCTTCGACTTTACCGTAATGTTAGCTTTAGCCGTAATAATACTGCCCTTCGCTTGGACAGGTTTACGCATCGGCCGTAGAGAAGGCGCAGTTTTGTTGCTGAGCTATCTAGGTTATATGGGTTACTTAGTAAACCAAGCAAGTATGCAATCTTTAGTCTAAGCCATAAATTGTGTTAACTAAAAACACCGGAGCCACTCCGGTGTTTTGCTATCTGTACTTTATATTAGCTTGTTACCTAACGTATTTATCTCTTCGTAATACATTCTAATACTCATTCTTAACCTGTGTAGGTTAGCCATCTGCGCTAACTGTATCCCTTTGTAGTCAGCCGTTCATCTCTAGCGATACTTCCCAGTAGATCAGGAGCAATTTCAAAAAACATAAATGTTATTTCTGTGGAATTCAACTTTTGATTGATCTTGCTAATGTTAATCATTATCATTCGCAAAATTATTTGTAAGTTACATTTGTGAATTAAGTTTACTAAACAGGAGAGGTTTATGTTATTTCGTCAAACTTGCTTGGCCGCTGCCATTACCGCTGTTTTTGCTGGTAATTTCGTCCAAGCTGAAGAGGCCCCAGACAGAAAAATGGAAGTTATCGTTGTTACCGCCTCTGGATATGAACAGAAATTAGTTGATGCACCAGCCAGTATTTCTGTTATCACCCAAGAAGATTTGATGATAAAACCTTATACCACTCTCCTAGATGCAGTACGTGACTTGGAAGGGGTTGATATTGGTGAAACCCGTGATAAAACAGGACAAGGAACCATCAGCCTACGAGGTATGGGATCTGACTATACCCTGATCCTCGTCGATGGTAAGCGTCAGAACAACCATGGTGATATTTATCCAAACAGTTTTGGCGGCAACCAATTTGGCCATGTGCCACCACTTGATGCAATTGATCGAATTGAAGTTATTCGTGGACCTGCATCAACACTATACGGCGCCGATGCGCTAGGGGGCGTGGTGAATATCATCACGAAAAAAGTGGGGGACGAATGGTCAGGCTCGGTCACCCACAGTCGCACTCATCAAACAAATGATGCCTATGGCGAAGATATCACTACCGATTTCAGCGTGATGGGACCACTTATTAAAGGCGTCCTTGGACTCTCTGTCCATGGCAGTATTTATGATCGTATGGGGTCAACACCTGAGTATGCTCCCGTCAATTATCCGAATGGAGAAGTGCGTACCCGCTCACTCGGTTTTGGAGGCGGAGGCAAAACCGTTGATAATGAAAACCATATGCTCGGTGGGAGCTTAAGTTGGACACCCAATGAACATCATAAAATTTGGTTTGACTTAGATTCATCCTCACAGGAATACGACAACACGCCATTAATCAATGCGAACGGTGAACGTGAGTATCCTCTTGGCACAGTTGATAATCTAGAAAGCCTTTGGGTAGCAAGTAATTTCTGTAAAGGTGGTGTAGGTTCCCGTGAGGCCGCCTGCCTTGCCAGTGGTGGAGAATGGGCAAGACGGTCTAATCCAAGAGTTGGTTATAGCGAAACTCAAAAATTTACCCGTGATGCTTGGGCATTAACCCACGAAGGAGCTTGGGATTTTGGAACAAGTTTCGTTTCACTGTCATATGTCGATACGCAAAACCATGGCCGTACACTCCCATTTACCACTGCTGAACGGGCATTGTTACTGCAAATGATTGATGGTAAAGGGGTCTACACAGGTATGACAGAAGCAGAGCGTAAAGCAATTGTCTCATCGACCTTCCTGCCTAGACCTAAACGTGAAATGGCAAGCAACCAATATACACTGGATATGAAACTCGACATTCCATTTGAAGCTGCTGGCAATCATGTCGCGGTAACAGGTGCGCAGGTGATACGAGGAGAATTAAAAGACGGCGTATTTGGTATGGAAGAAGGTACGCCAGGCGCAGTACAAGAACACAATATGTGGTCTGTTTTTGCTGAAGATACCTGGAGCATGACCTCTGATTTATCTGTTACTGCGGGTTTACGCCATGATGACCATGAAATATTTGGCAACCAACTCAGTCCACGTCTATATGGCGTTTACACCATTAATAATGAGTGGACGGTAAAAGGTGGAGTGAGCACTGGTTTTAAAACACCTAAAACCACGCAATTATATGATGGTGTCGTTGGTTTTGGTGGCCAAGGAACCTCACCACAGTTTGGTAACCCAGATCTGGAAGCGGAAACCAGTGTCTCTAGTGAAGTGGCTTTATACTGGTCACATCCTGATGGTCATAACTTCAACGTAACCGTCTTTAAAAACGATTTTGA
Source organism: Shewanella sp. JNE2 (assembly GCF_023159115.1). Taxonomy (NCBI): domain Bacteria; kingdom Pseudomonadati; phylum Pseudomonadota; class Gammaproteobacteria; order Alteromonadales; family Shewanellaceae; genus Shewanella; species Shewanella sp. JNE2. Next base: position 4,257,970 of record NZ_CP096169.1, read on the forward strand.
CGATAAGATTGCTTCACAACCTTGTGGTACAGGTACAAGTATCGAATGTTCCGATGCGGGTGAATATGCTGATTTGGGCTATGCGGTTAGCACCAAGACAGTGAATATTGACAAGGTGACTATTCAAGGGGCTGAGCTAGCCGGACGTTGGGAAATCCTTGATGCCTTAACCTTTAATGCTAACTATACCTACACTGATAGCGAGCAAAAAAGCGGAGCAGAGCAAGGTCGGCCACTTGGCAACAGCGCTAAGCATATGGCAAATGCGACCTTAAAATGGGAGATAACCGATTCAGTTAATGTATTTTTGACCTCAGAATATCGCGCCAAACGCTATCGTTCTTGGGATACGATTAATGATGCCCCACTCTATTACAAAGGCTACAACGTATTCCACCTCGGCGGTTCTTATCAGGCAAGTGAGTTTGTCACCTTTAATATGCGAATCAACAACTTGTTTGATAAAGATTTTACAACATACGATATTGTCTTTACCGAATGTAGCGATACTAGCGCAACTTGTGTTTCTGACGATAATGGCCAAAACGGGTACACAGCATCCTACGTTGATGACTATAACAACAAAGATAAAGCCCGTAATCTCTGGGTTAGTATGAATGTACGCTTCTAATTGAATCGTTGAATTAGCCATTATTCAATCATAAGTGACTGAACAAAAAAGAGTTACGCTTAATAAGAGGGTAACTCTTTTTTATCGTGAACTCATAGGGCGTGTTGACGTTTCGAGATTAAATTTTGTTCGCTCTGGCAAGCTCGTGATCGCGAAACGAGGAGTGACGTGTAGTTATTCTACTCAAATGACGAGTGACAAAGAGCAAGAGCTTGCCAGACGAACCCTTCGGGCAGCGTTTGGCTGGCGTTTTTGCTTCGTTATCGCCCGTTTATGTAGAATAACTACACCGCACGGGCTTTACCTTGCATAAAAGCCAGCCAACTCACTGCAAAAATACCCCTGAAACGTCAACACGCCCTAATCATATATGCAGTAAATGCGCTCAAATTGACCCAACGCGAGATCGTCCCGGTGGATAATAAAATTCAACCGCATAGAATGCTCACTATAGACAACTTTGAGCAGCACCAGATAATCTTCGGCATTGCCGCCTAACTCAGCCGCGGCGTGGAGTTCCGGGGCTTTATAGCGGCTATCTCCATGGCCATTAATGCTGGCGATACCATCGTAATGCGGCAGCGGCTGCTCGGGGACGAGCAATGCCTGCAAGTTGGATGACCGCCACCCGGGCAATGCAGCCCATTGCGGTTGAGTGAGAATCTGACCGGGGATTAACCCCTGCATATTCATTTGCATCAGCTCATAGCCCTTGAGCTGATCTTGCCACTCAGATGCCAATTCGTCATCCACAACCTCAAGGGTTTGTAGCACCATAGCTTGCTGCTGTTCAGGTAGCGCTTGTAAACGTGCCTTGGCTAACTTTAATAAATGCGGGTTGTCACTATTAATCATGTCAGGGGCAATCATCTTAATGCTGGCAATCCCGTGGAGTTGATAAGCTGTCTCATACTCATAGTTTCCACATACAGAATCGTCGAACTTAAGATCGGCAATACATTTTCCAGAGTAAAGTTGCTGATCCTCAGCGACATAATAGACGTGACCGCGAAGCATTTCCGAGAAACGCCAACGCTCCAAAAAGAACAACAATCGGCCCTCTCTGGGCAAGTAGGGTTGTAACGCTTTCAGTTCACTACAATTAAGCTGCGCGATAAATTGCATGGGAACGTGAAAGGCTTGCGCAGCCTCGTCCCAATGGTAATTCTCTTCAGCCCAATCTTCCCGCCAATGCTCCTCGATATATTCGCGAGTATGGTCGAATTCCTCAGCGTAAGCATCCAGCATCTCCTCCCGTCCAACCAAAGTCACCGGATAATCCATGCCGACAGGCAAATCCGGTAATCCACCCAGCCGGCTGTTACCTAACTTGGCATAGTGTTCGATTGCACAGGGATAGAGATCGACACTACTGCGAATAAACGCCGAGAGCGTATGGGCAAGATGCGGGTCTTTAAACTGCGCCAGCTTTTGCTCTAACAACTGCCGACGAATGGGGGAATTTTCTGCTAACAACATATCCATATTTACCTCACGACTCCAATGTTTGCTTTTTATCATTTCTATCAACTATTTGCCATCATCAAATATAATAAATTGCAAGGCTGTCATAGGTTCTGCAAAGCTGGAGTAGCGTTTTGCTGATAAGACGAACAAAAACTAAGACGATAGGAAACTCCTTCCGCTAATTGCTGCAGCACACTAACCCAATCAACACCACCTTGGTTGAAAAATAAGCAGCAATTCTGTATGGTTAAGGCTAATTTTATTAAAAGGAGCACGATAAAATGAACAAATTACACTTAGCCTCGCTCTCAATCTTGTTACTGAGTGGTACCGCGTTTGCACAAGAGTCCCAAGTAACCATGGAGTTGTTGAATGCAGAGGGTAATACTCCAATTGGCACTATTAGCCTAAATGACTCCGAATTTGGTCTTGTTCTCACCCCAAACCTGTCATCTTTAACGCCAGGTGTACATGGTTTTCATGTACACCAAACTGGCAATTGCGAGCCAGTAACTAAGGATGGAAAAACAGTCTTAGGCGGAGGTGCGGGTGGACATTATGATCCAGACAATACGGGTAAACATGGAACGCCATGGTCAACCGATAATCATAAGGGCGATTTACCGCCTTTATACGTCGATGAACATGGCAAGGCCACAACTGCTGTACTAGCTCCTCGCCTGAAGGTCAATGATGTTAAAGGTAAATCTTTGATGGTCCATGTTGGTGGAGATAATCATTCTGATCATCCAGCACCTCTTGGCGGCGGTGGTGCACGTATGGCTTGTGGTGTTATCAAGTAAGTATTCATGGGCCAAAAACCATAATGTGTTGGTTTTTGGCCTAGTGCTAAAAGATGTAATCGCTTAATGACCTCTGTATACAGAACTGATAACAAGCCATCTTACCATTTACTGCTACACTCAAATTCTGCGTAAAAAGATCAACAAAAGGATTTGTTTATGGCAATTGCCTGCGTTAACACTCGAGCCAGTTGCGGGGTTGAAGCCCCAAAAGTCACGGTTGAAGTACATCTTAGTAATGGGTTACCTGCATTTAATCTAGTGGGATTACCTGAAGCCTCGGTAAAGGAAGCCCGTGAACGAGTACGTAGCGCACTGATCAACGCAGGTTTTGAATTCCCAATGCGCAGAATTACTGTCAATCTCGCGCCGGCAGATTTGCCGAAACAAGGGGGGCGCTACGATTTACCTATCGCTGTGGGCATACTCGCGGCATCCGAACAAATCCCAGCTAACAGTTTAAAAAATTTAGAATTTGTGGGTGAACTGGCGCTTTCTGGACAGATTCGTTATTGCCAAGGGCTGCTACCTGCAATTATTGCAGCAAAACGCCAAGACAATACTTTAATTTTGCCATTGGAAAATCGTCACGATGCCGAGTTAGTTGGCTATCAAAAGGTATTTTTTGGATCGCACTTACAAAGTCTCGCGGCATTTTTACAAGGTCAAGCACCACTACCGGAACTTGATACTCATCTTGAATGGGTAAGCGAAGAACAATCCTATGATTCAAGCCAATGCTTAAGCGATGTGATAGGACAATATCAAGCCAAACAAGCACTGGAAATTGCGGCGGCAGGTAATCATAACCTTTTGATGCTGGGCCCGCCCGGAACTGGAAAAACCATGCTGGCCAGCCGCATGATGGCGCTACTCCCTGCCTTAAGTTATGAAGAAGCATTAGAAGTTGCCGCTATTCACTCCGTTGCAGGACTCGACATCAAGCCACAAGATTTTTTAAAACGCCCCTTTAGAGCGCCACACCACACAAGTTCATCAATATCCCTCGTGGGTGGAGGAAGTATTCCAAAACCCGGTGAAATCTCCCTCGCACACCGTGGCGTCTTATTTTTAGATGAAGTTGCTGAATTTCCACGTAAAGTGCTCGACTGCCTACGTGAGCCTATGGAAACAGGCGAAGTCGTCATTTCCCGCGCCGCCGCTAAACTCACGTTTTTAAGCCGTTTTCAATTAATCGCCGCCATGAATCCTAGCCCTAGCGGTGATATTGATGCAAATAACCGCGCCACTCCAGATCAAGTACAGCGGTATCTTGCAAGATTGTCGGGCCCATTTCTCGATAGATTTGATCTCACGATTGAAGTGCCAAAACTACCCGCAGGCACACTCACCCAAGCCATGGCGCCGAGCGAAACTAGCCAAGATGTCGCGAAACGAGTTAGGCGCGCAAGGGATATTCAACTGGCTCGCTCAGGAGTGCTCAACAGTGAACTTACGGGTAAACAGCTTAAACTTTTCAGTGGTCTAACTGATGCAGACCTTATCTTTTTAGAGCAGAGCGTCGTCAAACTTGGGCTTTCTGTGCGTAGCTTTCATCGTATTCAACGAGTCGCCCGCACGATTGCCGATCTAGAGCAGTCACCCAATACTGAAAGACGTCACTTGGCTCAAGCATTAGGATATCGCGCTATGGATAGGCTGCTTGCGCGTTTATCTCAGCAATATTGAACGAATAAATGTTAACAAATGCACCGACCAGCACTGGCTAAGATTGAGCCAAAGGCTGACACCGAGTAACATAGGCCTCCAATTTTTGTCAGGGGGCTCGGATGGGAACGGTGTTTTCACAGTTAAAAGGCTGCATAGCATTCTTAGGCTACGTCATTAATACGCTTTTTTGGGCTATTCCAATTGTCTTGATTAGCTTTATCAAGATTATTCCTTTTGGCCCAACCAGAACAGCCACTAGCTATGTGCTCGACTTCTGTGCCAGCGCTTGGATTAGCGTCAATGGCGTGATTGAGCGTTGCTTGCATCCCGTTAAAATAGAACTGAGTGGTGACACCGACTTTTCCACTAAAGAGTGGTATATGGTGATTGCCAACCACCAGTCTTGGGTCGATATCCTGATCCTGCAGCGGATATTTAATCGCAAAATCCCCTTTCTTAAATTTTTCCTAAAGCAGGAGCTGATTTTTGTGCCTGTGCTTGGGCTTGCTTGGTGGGCACTGGACTTTCCGTTTATGCGCCGTTATAGCACTGCGCAGCTTAAAAAAAATCCGAAGTTAAAGGGTAAAGATATTGAAATCACACGTAAAGCTTGCGCTAAATTCAAAGCAAAACCTGTCAGTGTGATGAACTTTGTCGAAGGCACGCGCTTCAGCAAAGCCAAACATAAAAAGCAAAACTCACAGTTCCAACATTTATTAAAACCCAAAGCGGGCGGCATGGCCTTCGCGCTATCGGCCATGGGAGAACAGATCCACAAGTTAGTGGATGTGGCAATCTACTACCCAGACCATGTTCCAAGTTACTGGGACTACCTGACAGGCAAAGTGCCAAAGGTTAAAGTACACATTAACGTGTCTGATATCGATCCTGCCATGCGCGGCGATTATATGAATGACCGTGATTTTAAAATTAGCTTCCAGGAACAGTTGAATCAACTCTGGCTCACCAAGGATCAAGTGATAAGCCAACTCGCTGGCCAAGTCGATAAAGAATAAGGGTTACACCAATATGTTGAATTTTCTCCCCGGTCCAGTGCTGTTTATACTCAGCCTGAGTTTGCTGATAATCAACACTGCCGTTTGGGGTTCACTTATTAGCCTTGGCGGATTGGTGAAAATTGTAATGCCAGTGCAAAGGGCACGTAATGCCGTGACCACCGTCATGAATCGTTTTATGTGGGCTTGGGCCTGCTGTAACGGCGGCATTTTGTATCTCATCGCTAAAATTGAGTGGGATGTGCAAGGGCTCGAAGGACTCGATAAAAATAGCTGGTATTTACTGATCAGCAACCACCTCAGTGGATTCGATATCGCCGCACAAACTTACGTGTTACGTAACCATATCCCGATGCTTAAGTTCTTCCTTAAAAAAGAACTCATTTATGTACCCATTATGGGGCTGGGATGTTGGGCGCTGGATATGCCATTTATGAACAGAACTAGCCCCGCAAAACTTAAAAAAAATCCAAAGCTTAAGGGCAAAGATTTAGCAACCACACGCAGAGCCTGTGAAAAGTTTAGGAATATGCCTACCTCAATTATCAACTATGTTGAAGGTAGCCGTTTTACCCAAGATAAGCGCCAGCGTCAGAATTCTCCTTATCAATATTTACTGCGCCCTAAAGCAGGCGGTATCGCTTTTACTCTCTCGGCTATGGGCGAGCAATTTACTAATCTACTAGACATGACAATCGTTTACCCAGATGCACCTGAAGATATTCTATTTGGGGTGATGAACGGCAAAGTGAACAAAATAATTTTACGGATTAATGCCCTTCCAGTACCTCAGGTTGATGCAACACGCTATTTCTCTGAGTCTGAGTACCGCGTCGAATTCCAACGCTGGTTAAACCAAGTTTGGGCGGAAAAAGATCAACAGATTCACGCTTTGCTCCACACCAACCAAAATGTGGCAGATAGTGCCACCCGCCAAAATCATACTCAAGCTAGCTAACGTCTTACGCTGCTAGCTTCTAGCTTCTAGCTCTGTAACGAATGCCGCCGCATCAGATAACTCAAATTCATTGAATACCGTTATCCCTGCGGCGCTGAGTTTTTGAGCCGTTAATCCTTGTCCCGCAATTAACTGTTTTACAAATTGACCATCGTAAATCTGCCTATTACCACAGGATGGACTGCGGGCTTTTAAAATCGCCACTTTAATCCCGTGTTGCTGCGCCAGTTTAAGCGCGAGATTGGCTCCCAGACTAAAAGCGTGGGTCACATCCTCACCTTGGGCAGTTAAGATGCGCTGTCCAATCCGCTCCGCTGGCGGTCTAGGTGTTGGCAAACCGCCTGCACATTCGGGACAAATTGCCACAATCCGCCCTTGCTCGAGCCACGTTTGCACCAGCTCGCTCTCCATCAAGTTATGGCCACCGTCGTAGCGCACCGCTTGTCCGAGTAAACAACTGCTCACTAACACTTTTTCCACTGTCATCCCCAAATGTCTCATTCCGCCCATAGCATAACGCGAAGGATAAACATGCCAAATGCATTTGGACGATTTACCCCAAAACCATCAACATCCGCAACGAGGTTGGAAGGTTAAAACCACGCTATTGTTGACAATTTAATATTTAAATATTCATAACATAAAATATTAATAACGAGATAATAAAAATAAAATGATAAAAATCAATGGCAAAAATAGAAAGCCATTGGAATATAGACTTACGTCTAAGTAAACACATTGTTGACAATCCACCAAGGGAGGGCTATTTTTTACCCATTGTCGACAATCCTATTAATAGTGATGCGCTCTATGTTGAAGCAAGACACGACGTTCGTTTCTGATGACACACATGTTTCCCACCTGCATAAGGTCAAATCGACCTCGGCAGATAAAACGTCGACCACATTAGCCGATCAAATTTTGGTGCAGATCCAAACCAGCATCATCAAGGGCGAACTGCCTGCGGGCAGCAAGATTAACGAGCAAGCACTGGCCGAAAAATACGGCATCAGCCGCGGCCCGACCCGCGAAGCACTGCAAACCTTAGAAAGACAACGTTTAGTGGTGCGTGCGCCCCATGTTGGTGCCCGCGTCGCCCAACTGACGGTGAGTGAACTTAACGATTTATATCAACTACGTAGCGTGCTTGAAGGCATGGCCTGCGAACTCGCCGCCAGCCGTATTACCCCAGAACAATTAGCCAAGCTAGAAGATCTGCTCGCAACGCAAGAAGCGGCGCTCGCCAAGGGCGATACTTACTTCCAAGAGGAAGGCGATGTCGACTTCCACTACCAAATTATTCAAGCCAGCGGTAACAAGCATCTGCAGGAAACCTTAGTCGGCGGCCTGTATCACTTGCTACGGATGTACCGCTACCAGTGCACCAATAAAAATCGCCCCGTGAAAGCGATTGCCGAGCACAGACGCATAGTCGAAGCCATTGCCCAGCGCGATGGTGAGTTGGCCAGTTTGCTGATGCGCCGCCATATCGAACAAGGGCGTAAAAATACCGAATTACGCTTAATTGAATTGCAAGCCAATGCAGCCGCAAAAGAAACCTTAGCCAACAATAGCTAAGTTCTTACGGCTCAATATGCCCACTTCCCATAAAATGGAAAAGGATAACACCATGACCCAAAGCGCAGGATTACGTTTTCGCCAAGCTCTTGCTAAGGCCAAACCGTTACAAATCGTTGGCACCACCAATGCCTATTTTGCCTTAATGGCAGAACAAACAGGCTTCCAAGCCTTGTATCTTTCGGGCGCTGGCGTTGCCAATGCTTCCTACGGTTTGCCTGACTTGGGCATGACCTCAATGAACGATGTGCTGATTGATGCAGGCCGCATCACCTCTGCCACGCAAGTACCTTTATTGGTCGATATCGATACTGGCTGGGGCGGCGCATTCAATATTGCTCGTACCATCAAAGAATTCGAAAAAATTGGCGTCGCTGCAGTGCACATGGAAGACCAAGTGTCACAAAAGCGTTGCGGCCACAGACCCAACAAAGCAGTTGTGAGCATTGAAGAAATGGTCGATCGCATTAAAGCGGCCGTCGATGCCCGTACCGATCCTAACTTTGTGATCATGGCGCGTACCGATGCGGTTGCCGTGGAAGGTTTAGAAGCGGGTATTGAACGTGCGCAAGCGTATATTGCCGCCGGCGCCGACATGATCTTCGCCGAAGCCTTAACTGAGCTAGACCAATATCGCCACTTCAAGGCTCAAGTTAAAGCACCGATTTTGGCCAACATGACTGAATTTGGTCAAACCCAATTGTTCAATAAAGAAGAACTCGCCGAGGCGGGTGCCGACATGGTGCTCTACCCACTCGGTACTTTCCGTGCAGCCAACCAAGCCGCACTGAACGTCATGCAAGCGCTGATGAATGATGGTCATCAACGCAATGTGCTAGACACTATGCAAACCCGTAAAGACTTGTATAAATACTTGGGCTACCACGCCTTTGAAGACAAGTTAGATCAACTGTTCAGCCAAGATAAATAACCGAAAAGCTGCAACCCTACAGGGTTTGGCGTTAAAGCAGATTTAGCGTTAAACAAGTTAAAAAAGTGCAGCCTTAACCAATAAATGTCGGCGAATGAGTGCTCTGAAATGAGCGTATTCATCCACCAGCAATAATCATACAGAGTTAACGGAAGGGAAGGATTATGTCAGAAGCTAAAAAACTAAGCGGTGCAGGATTACGTGGCCAGAGCGCAGGCGAAACTGCATTGAGCACAGTGGGCGTATCAGGCTCGGGCCTCACATACCGCGGTTATGATGTGAAAGATCTCGGTGAAAATGCCACCTTCGAAGAAGTCGCCTACCTTATTCTTTACGGCGATCTGCCCACTCAAGCCCAACTTGATGCCTATAAAACCAAACTCAAAGGCCTTCGCGGTCTGCCACAAGCATTAAAAGAAGTATTGGAGCGCATTCCAGCCGACACTCATCCTATGGATGTAATGCGTACTGGCTGCTCTATGCTAGGCAACTTAGAAGCCGAGCACAGCTTTAGCGAACAGAGTGAAATTACCGACCGTTTACTCGCCGCATTCCCATCGATCATCTGTTACTGGTATCGCTTTAGCCACGATGGCGTGCGTATCGATACTGAAACCGATGACGATCAAATTGGCGCGCACTTCCTGCATTTATTACACGGTAAAGCGCCGTCGGCACTGCATGCTAAAGTGATGGACGTATCGTTAATTCTTTATGCAGAACACGAATTTAACGCATCAACCTTTACCGCTCGCGTATGTGCATCCACACTGTCAGATATGCATTCGTGCGTCACTGGCGCCATTGGTTCACTGCGCGGCCCGCTGCATGGCGGCGCGAACGAAGCGGCGATGGAACTTATTCAAGACATGAAAGATGAAGCCGATGCGCGCGACATCTTAATGGGCAAACTCGAGCGTAAAGATAAGATCATGGGCTTCGGTCACGCGATTTACCGCGACAGCGATCCACGTAACGCCATCATCAAAGAATGGTCAGAAAAACTGGCGGCTGCCAACGGTGACGACCGTCTATACCGCGTATCAGTTGCCTGTGAAGCCCTGATGTGGGAACAGAAAAAACTCTTCTGTAATGCTGACTTCTTCCACGCCAGCGCTTACCACTACATGGATATTCCGACTAAGTTGTTTACGCCAATCTTCGTGTGTTCACGCGTCACAGGCTGGGCGGCGCACGTGATGGAGCAACGCTCTAACAACCGCATCATCCGCCCGAGTGCCGATTATGTGGGCGTTGCACCGCGCAAAGTGGTACCGATTGCCAACCGTTAAGCAAAATTGACCACAGTTGGCGTGAGATTTCACTCAATGTAAGTCTCGCGCCAACTTCATTTTCCGAAATGGATGATGTTATGAGCACTGCTATGAATACCCAATATCGCAAGCCCTTACCCGGCACTCAGCTCGATTACTTCGATACCCGCGAAGCCGTAGAAGCCATTCAAGCTGGCTCGTATGCCAAGCTGCCTTACACCTCGCGCGTTTTAGCTGAAAACTTAGTCCGCCGCTGCGATCCGGCCGTTTTGACCGACTCGCTAAAACAGATTATCGAATCTAAGCAAGAACTGGATTTCCCTTGGTTTCCTGCCCGCGTGGTGTGCCATGATATTTTGGGGCAAACCGCTTTAGTTGACCTTGCAGGTCTGCGTGACGCTATTGCCGCTAAGGGTGGCGATCCGGCCAAAGTGAACCCTGTTGTACCAACACAATTAATTGTGGATCACTCACTCGCTGTCGAATTTGGTGGTTTTGATAAAGACGCCTTCGCCAAAAACCGCGCCATCGAAGACAGACGCAACGAAGACAGATTCCACTTTATTGATTGGACGCAAAAAGCCTTTAAAAACATCGATGTTATCCCTCAGGGTAACGGCATCATGCACCAAATTAACTTAGAACGTATGTCGCCTGTGGTGCATTCACGCAATGGCGTGGCCTTCCCTGATACCTTAGTTGGCACCGACAGCCACACACCACACGTTGATGCACTGGGCGTTATCGCCATAGGTGTCGGCGGCTTAGAAGCCGAAAGTGTGATGCTAGGGCGCGCATCCTATATGCGTCTACCGGACATTATCGGTGTTGAGCTCACGGGCAAACCGCAGCCTGGCATTACGGCTACCGATATCGTATTAGCCTTGACCGAATTTTTACGCGCACAAAAAGTCGTGTCATCTTACTTAGAGTTCTTCGGCGAAGGAGCAGCGGCGCTGACATTAGGCGATCGCGCCACGATTTCGAATATGACACCTGAGTTTGGCGCTACTGCGGCCATGTTCTACATCGACCAGCAAACCTTAGATTATTTGACCTTAACTGGCCGCGAAGCCGAGCAAGTTAAACTGGTTGAAACCTATGCCAAAACCGCAGGTTTGTGGGCCGACAGCTTGACCGAAGTGCACTATCCACGCGTACTGCATTTTGATTTATCTTCGGTGGTGCGCACCATTGCAGGGCCATCAAACCCACATGCACGGGTGCCAACGTCAGAATTGGCTGAGCGCGGAATTAGCGGCGTAGTCGAAAACGAACCCGGCTTAATGCCCGATGGTGCTGTGATTATTGCGGCGATTACCAGCTGTACTAATACTAGTAACCCACGCAACGTGATTGCCGCAGGTCTCATTGCCCGCAACGCCAACGCTAAAGGCTTAAGCCGCAAACCTTGGGTCAAAACCTCACTCGCCCCCGGCTCAAAAGCGGTACAGTTGTATTTGGAAGAAGCCAAGCTATTGCCTGAACTTGAACAACTCGGTTTTGGGATTGTTGGGTTTGCCTGTACGACGTGTAACGGTATGAGCGGCGCGCTGGATCCTGTGATTCAAAAAGAAGTGATCGACCGCGACTTGTACGCCACCGCTGTGTTATCGGGTAACCGTAACTTTGATGGCCGTATTCATCCCTATGCTAAACAAGCCTTTTTGGCCTCACCGCCATTGGTCGTCGCCTATGCGATAGCTGGCACCATACGTTTCGATATCGAAAAGGATGTGTTGGGATTAGATAAAGACGGCAACCCCGTCAAACTTATCGATATTTGGCCATCGGATGAAGAAATCGATGCCGTGATTGCGACAAGTGTTAAACCTGAGCAGTTCCGTAAAGTGTACGAACCCATGTTCGATTTAGCCGTCGATTATGGCGAAAAAATCAGCCCGCTGTACGATTGGCGCCCGCAATCTACTTATATTCGTCGCCCCCCCTACTGGGAAGGCGCATTGGCCAGAGAGCGCACGTTAAAAGGAATGCGACCACTGGCGGTGCTGGGTGACAACATCACCACAGACCATTTATCGCCTTCTAACGCCATTATGATGGACAGCGCCGCAGGCGAATATCTGCACAAAATGGGCTTGCCGGAGGAAGACTTTAACTCCTACGCCACCCACAGGGGGGATCACTTAACTGCCCAGCGCGCCACCTTTGCCAACCCTAAGCTTAAAAACGAAATGGCGCTGGTTGATGGCAAAGTGCAACAAGGCTCACTGACGCGTATCGAGCCAGAAGGTCAAGTGACCCGTATGTGGGAAGCGATTGAAACCTATATGGAACGTAAGCAACCGCTGATCATCATTGCGGGCGCAGATTACGGCCAAGGTTCGTCCCGCGACTGGGCTGCCAAAGGCGTGCGTTTAGCGGGGGTGGAGGCCATTGTTGCCGAAGGTTTCGAGCGTATTCATCGCACTAACTTAGTCGGTATGGGCGTGCTGCCACTGGAATTTAAAGCCGGTGACAACCGTGCCACCTATGGTATAGACGGCACAGAAGTGTTCGATGTCCTCGGCACGCCAGCGCCAAGAGCAGACTTAACCGTCGTTATCACCCGTAAAAACGGTGAGCGCATCGAAGTGCCGGTGACGTGTCGTCTCGATACCGCCGAAGAAGTGTCTATCTACGAGGCAGGCGGTGTATTGCAACGCTTTGCGCAGGACTTTTTAGAATCGAATCTGAAATAACACTCGCGCTAAAAAGGCGGCGATACCCATTTAGAATCGCCGCCTTTGATACCGACGCTAACCTGTATCGCTATTCCCTATGGAGTTAATAGCATGAGTAACAATCTTTTTCCGCCCCAAATAAAAGTCGCCGCGACCTATATGCGCGGCGGCACCAGTAAAGGGGTGTTTTTCCGTCTGCAGGATTTACCTCAGGCCGCACAAGTTGCTGGCCCTGCCCGTGATGCCTTGTTACTGCGAGTGATAGGAAGTCCCGACCCTTACGGTAAGCAAATCGATGGTATGGGCGGCGCCACCTCGAGCACCAGCAAGACGGTTATTCTGTCAAAAAGCAGTCAAGCCGACCACGATGTCGATTATCTCTTTGGCCAAGTGTCTATCGACAAACCTTTTGTCGATTGGAGCGGTAACTGTGGCAACTTGACCGCAGCCGTCGGTGCCTTTGCCATCAGCAATGGCTTAATTGATACGGCCCGCATTCCACACAATGGCATCTGCACAGTGCGAATTTGGCAAGCCAACATAAGCAAAACCATTATCGCCCATGTGCCAATCACCAACGGTGAAGTGCAAGAAACCGGTGATTTTGAGCTCGATGGTGTGACCTTTCCTGCCGCCGAAGTGCAAATCGAATTTATAAACCCTGCTGCAGATGAGGATGCCAGCAGTGGCGGTGGCAACATGTTCCCTACGGGCAATCTTGTCGATGTGCTAGAAGTGCCGGGCATTGGCAGCTTTAACGCTACTATGATCAACGCGGGCATTCCCACCATTTTTATCAACGCGCAGGACTTAGGCTACACGGGCACTGAGCTACAGGATGATATTAATAGCGACAATGCTGCCCTTGCCAAATTTGAAACCATTCGCGCCTATGGCGCCGTGCGTATGAGCTTGATTTCGCATATTGATGAAGCAGTTGCACGCCAACACACGCCTAAGATCGCCTTTGTCGCTAAACCTAAAGCCTATGTGTCATCGAGCGGCAAAACCGTCAATGCCGATGAAATCGATCTACTGGTGCGCGCCTTGTCTATGGGCAAACTGCACCACGCTATGATGGGCACGGCTGCCGTTGCTATTGGTACGGCGGCGGCAATTCCCGGCACTTTAGTAAACCTCGCCGCAGGCGGTGGCGAAAAGGAAGCGGTACGCTTTGGGCATCCTTCAGGCACGCTGCGCGTGGGTGCGCAGGCCATTCAAGAAAATGGCGAATGGACAGTCGTCAAAGCCATTATGAGCCGCAGTGCTCGGGTGCTGATGGAAGGTTTTGTACGAGTACCCGCTACGTAGCTTTATATATCCTTTATATCTTAATAAAACAGTTTAACCAAAGACCTTGCTTCTCCCCCTTCCGGCAAGGTCTTTTCTTTTCCAATATCCCAAGTAACAGCACAGCAATAATTTGTTCGTCAGCTAATATGTTGGCATACCGTAAACAATGCTAAGATTCTTGGGCTAGGTAAAAACAATAATGACAACTGTGATATAGCCCAAAAATGAGTAGATAACGAAGCTAAGATCAGCACTCATTTCAAACGGGATGATAAAGGTTTTTATAGGGGTAAATTTGCGTCCATTCACCTACAAACTTGTTATATGCACTCTTTATATTTTGAGTTTATTGTGGATCCCACAAAATGGATGGGCACAGCCATTAAGTGCGGCGAATACTCAACTTAAATTTGAACATATTCGCAGTGAAGAAGGGCTAAACCAAAATACTATCACGAGTCTATTTATGGACAGTGCTGGCATGCTCTGGATTGGTACTCAAGATGGTTTACACAGCTACAATGGCCATAGTTTTAATCTTTTTATTCACTCACCGAATGATCCTACCAGCATTTCCGAAAGTTATGTGTCCGATATTATCCAAGATCCTGAAGGATATATTTGGGTGGGCACCTTTAGCCAAGGTGTTAATCGTCTCGACCTCAGCACAGGGAAATTCGAGCATTTTGGGTTAGAACAAGGACTGACAGAACCGAGAGTCACTAAGCTTAATATTGTTGGCAATACCCTATGGATTGGCACTCAATCAGGCTTATTTTCCTTATCAACAAAGACTCAACGTATAAATCAAGTCAACTTAGGTAATAGTGTTGAACCCTATATCACTAGCCTTGCCAATGTTGACAACACCTACTTATTAGCTGGTACACAAAATAGCGGGACCTTTGCTGTAAGTGCCAACACCATCACCCGTTTAAATGTGCCGCAGAATGTGACTGCCTATCAAATAAAAGCCAATTCTAAACGCTCAATTGATCTCGCCCTTGGTAACCAACTTTGGCGTTATGATCTTATCTCCCAGCAGGGTGAAGTATTATGGCAAGTCGATCCTGATATTCCTTACATTAAAGATTTTATTCAAACACCACTTGGGGTTATTTGGGCTGTAGGGCCAGAAGCCGGGCTGATCCAATTAGATCGGGAGGCCGGGCAGCTTATCGCGACATATCATAAATACGATACTAAGCGTACAAACAGCATCAGTGAAAATAATATTTTAAGCCTACTGCAAGATCCTTTCGGCAACCTCTGGCTCGGCACCAGTTACTCAGGACTTAATAAAATCAATACTCGCCGTCAGTTTTTTCAGCATCTCTATGAGTCGACTATCGAACTGCCACAGCAAAGCAACAATATTCGCTCACTGCTACGCAGCAAAGACGGTGCATTATGGATAGGAACAGACGGTGCAGGACTAAAACGCTTACCCCAAGGCAGTAACCAATATGATTATTATTCGTCATATTTTGCTAAAGCGCTCGGTTCCAGCCAGCGCCACTTAAATCTAGTTATTCGAGATATTGCCCAAGATAATCAAGACGTCCTTTGGATTGCCAGTAACTATGGACTCGGACGTTTAACACCCAGTGGTGAGTTTTCGCTGCTTAAAGTGACTCAAAATCAAGAGCACTCGGAACCAAACTATATCCGCAGTTTAGAAATTGATCACCAAGATAGACTTTGGATTGCCACTAGCCACGCACTTTACCGCAAAGCGCTAGATAAGGATGAATTCATCCCCGTATCCCTAGCGAATATCGAGAATTTTTATCCCACACAAAACTTATTATTAACCCTTAAAGCCGATAAATATGATCTTTGGATAGGCTCGCTCAATGGACTTATCAAGCTAGATATGAAAACTGAATTAGGTCAGGTTTTTTACCATCAACCTAATCATAAAAACAGTATTATTAATAACCGTATTCGGGATATTTTAGTCGCATCCAATGGGGATATTTGGTTTGCAACCCATGGTGGTATAAGTAAATGGTCTTCTACCAATGCAGATGTAGGTTTTAGCCATTACACCCGCGAACAGGGCTTACCCAGTAACACTATTTATGCGCTGCTCGAAGATCAAAACCATCACATTTGGTTTAGCAGTAATGCAGGCATTGGTAAATTAAACCCTGTAACTCACCGCATTATTAGCTTCAATGAACAGGAGGGATTGCAGTCGCTAGAGTTTAATGGCGCAGTAAAACTTAAAGATAGCGATGGTGACCTTTGGTTTGGTGGCATTAATGGTATTAATCGTTTTAACCCTCAAACTATTCCCGAGCAAAGAGGTGAAGCCAAAGTTGCATTAACAGGCTACAAGATTGCGGGGAAGCATCACACTATTTTAGATTTAAGTCGCCCACCGCCGATTGTGATGAATTACGGCGAACAATTAGTGAGTTTTGAAGTGACCTCATTAGATTTTAGTTATACGGGGAAAAACCGTTTTAGCTATTTCCTTGAAGGCTTTGATCACCAGTGGCATCAATTACCCGCGGGTAATGAGATTACATTTACCAATATTAATCCCGGTCAATATGTGCTTCATGTACGCCACTCATTGCAATATAACCGTGAAGGCTCACAAACCCTTTTAGTGAATCTAAAGGTACAAGCTCCCTTCTATAGAACCCCATTCGCCTACACCCTTTATTGCTTACTCGCTATAGGATTATTGATATGGGGACTTCATTGGCGTAAACAAAAACGCCAACAACAACGGGAGTTTGAAACCAGCATCCGAGCCTCTGAAGAAAGGCTAAAGCTCGCGCTATGGGCATCAGGCGATGGGATGTGGGACTGGAATATTAAAGAAAATAAAGTATATCGAACCAATATGGATGCATCTGTCTCACATTGGAGTAGCCACAATCTGCTGCATGAGAATATGCACCCTGAAGATAGGGAAAAATTTAAGTATGAATTGGCCGAACACCTACAGGGCCGAACCCCTTTCTTCGAAATCGAGTATCGGATTGAAGGTGCTTTTGGTAAATGGATTTGGATTTTGGACCGAGGTAAAGTCGTTGAAACTGACGCACATATGCAACCCATGCGTATGACGGGGACTAACCGCAATATAACCTCCCGTAAGCTGATTGAAAATGAACTGGTACTTTCATCCCAAGTGCTTAACAGCATGAATGAAGCCGTTGTCGTGGCTGGGTTAGATTATAAAATCCGCTCGGTGAATCCAGCATTTAGTGCTATTACAGGATATTCTGAACGTCAAATCACCGATAAATATTTAGTTCATCTGGCCTATAAACAACAACGCGAACTCTTCAATAGCATCGAGCAACAGTTACTTCGCCATAAACATTGGGTAGGCGAAATTTGGATCCACAATAAACAACGCAAAGCCATATTGGTTTGGCTTGAGATCAACCAAGTTATCGATATAAAAGGTGAAACTAGCCACTTTGTTGCGGTATTTACCGACATTACAGAGCGAAAGAAAGCCGAGCAGGATCTGCGCTTCCTTGCCAGTTTTGATACTTTGACGGGATTGCCAAACAGAACCCTCTTCCAAGACAGGCTCAATCACGCAATCACCCAAGCACATAGGGCAAATAATATCGTTGCACTGCTGTTCCTCGATCTCGATCGTTTTAAGCATATTAACGATTCTATGGGCCATCATGTGGGGGACTTATTGCTCAAAGCCGCAGCTAAGCGCCTGCAAAATGCCGTGCGAGAAGGCGATACGGTTGCCCGTCTGGGTGGCGATGAATTCACTATTATTTTGGAAGGTGTAGCCAAAACCAAAGCCGCGACACTGATTTCGGAAAAAGTGCTACGCGCCTTCCAAACACCGTTTTTATTAGAGGATAAGTCCTTAACTATCTCAACCTCGATAGGAATTAGTCTCTATCCCAATGATGCAGATAATGCGGACTCATTAATTAAATTTGCCGATACGGCTATGTATCATGCTAAGTCTTTAGGTCGAAATAATTTTCAGTTTTACACCCATAAACTTAATGAAATCGCGACTCGCCATGTGCTATTGGAAGCTGGATTAAAACAAGCCATTCATCGCAATGAGCTAAGTTTAGTCTACCAACCTAAGTTCAGTTTACGGGATGGCTCACTCACAGGGCTAGAAGCCCTATTACGTTGGCACCATACTGAACTGGGCCCGATTTCACCCGTAGAATTTATCCCGCTAGCGGAAGAAACAGGGATTATTAATCAAATTGGACATTGGGTGATTAACCATGCCTGCCAACAACTGGCTGAGTGGAATGCATTAGGTTTCAATAACATTAGCATGGCGGTTAATTTATCGGCTCGACAACTCAAAGCCGATATCATCTCCACCATTGAAGTCGCCCTCGCCGTCTCTGGACTTCCCGCTCAATCACTAGAGCTTGAACTGACCGAATCGATGATCATGGGTAACCCCCAAGATTCTGTCAGTATTTTGTCTAAACTCAAGGCGCTGGGATTAACTATCGCGATTGATGATTTTGGGACTGGATATTCAAGCCTAAGCTATCTAAAACGCTTCCCGATAGACACGTTAAAAATTGATCGAGAATTTGTCAGAGATATCATCAACGATCCCGACGATGCAGCGATCACCAGTGCCATCATTGCCTTAGCACACAGTCTAGAACTTAATGTGGTTGCCGAAGGCGTAGAAACCCAAGCACAGCTAAACTTTTTAGGGCTACAGGGTTGCGATGAGGTACAAGGTTTCCTCCTCAGTAAACCTCTCAGTGCTAAAGACTGCTTAACATTATTAGGTAATCAATCTAAACAACTGATGCAATAAACCGAGTCGCACAATAAAAAGGCTCCATTATAGGAGCCTGTTTTATATCAATATAAATTTAAGGTGCGATTCGCTCTACACGCTTTACCCAACCTTCAGGCCCTTTGATATGGCCTTTTTGGATATCGGTATAGAGTTTGTAGATGCGCTGAATATGCTCACCCACTTCGCCATTACCGACAGTGACAACACGACCATCTTCAAAAATATAGGAACCTACGGCTGAAACCACAGCCGCCGTTCCAAAACCACCCGCCTCGATAATTTCACCAGATTCAATATCAGCGATAAATTTATCAAGCATGACAGTCTCTTGGCGCACTTCACAACCGAGCATCCCACCTAATTCCATAATCGATTGCGAGGTAATGGATTTTAAGATGGTATCGGTGAAGGTCGGAATAATCACAGTGCCATCTTTGAGGATATGGAAGTGGTTCATCGCGCCCGCTTCTTCAATCTGTTGATTGGTCGAGTCAAGATATAACACTTGTGATGCACCAAACTGCGCCGCCGCTTTACCCGCTCGCAAAGAGGCAGCATAGTTACCCGCCGCCTTCGATGCGCCAGTTCCACCCGATACCGCACGGTGATAGGTCTTGCTGATCAGCAAACGAATACCTTTATTCACGCCAGCAGCATAGTAAGCACCGCTAGGGCTTAATACCACACAGAAGGTATAACGAGAACTCGGACTAACAGACAAACGATCTTCGGTCGCAAAAATAAAGGGGCGAATGTACAAACAGGCACCTTCTTGCATCGGGAACCAGAGACGATCCACATCGATCAACGCATTGATCGCATCGATTTGCATCTGCTCTTCAATATTAGGGATACAGACGATATCGGCGGAGCGATTCATCCGCTCGGCGTTTTTATTGATACGGAAAGTATAAATCTCGCCATCTTCATGCATAAAGGCCTTCGCGCCTTCGAAGATTGACTGACCATAGTGTAATGCCATTGCACCCGGCGCCATTTCAAATGGACCATAGGGCACAATTCGCGGATCACGCCATTCACCATCGCGGTAATCCATTAAAAACATATGATCGGTTCTGAGGCTACCGAAGCCCACATTCCCCTCGGGCTTGAATTGCTCAGTACGGCGCTCGGACGCAGGTTTTAAATTGTAAGTTATTTCCATCGCATACCACCTTGATTACTGAACAAGCAGACTAGGGAGCGATAGGAATAAAGTCAAGGGGGCTAAAGCCAATGACAAGTATTTTTGCCACAATAGGGGCGAGCTTCAGTCAGATGAGATAAGCCAATGTCAGATTATAAGATGATCCCCTGTGAGCACTATGATTACCTCGAACTCGCCTGCCTGCGCGGCTATCAACTTAAGATAGAGTTGATTGATGGCACGCAATGCCAAGGCCAAGCCATCACCACGCAGACAAGGGCAGACAAAACTGAGTGGCTTATCATCCAAGAGCAACAAACGAGACAATCCGTTAGACTCGACCAGATAACCGCCATCACGCCCCTTGATCCTAATGCTGAATTTGGCAGGGTATTGATTGCGACTAAACAACCTTAACTAAGAGGATGACATGGCAAAAATGATTTTAGCTGTTGATATTGGTCACTGGACTGGTGGGCATAACGGTCAATATCCCCATCTCATTGAGTTTACTATGGCGCACCTAAATAGGCCCTTTCATGTCAGCGAAGGTTGGGGACATGGCTTAGGTGGCGCGGCTTACTCACTCGCACAATTTGTCGAAACGCCTTATTACCTCAAACTCAAAACCGAGGCTCCTTGGGCGTTTGCCATTATCGAACAGAATTTAGCGCAACAGAATATTGATGCGATCGCCGCAGCACTCTCAATGCGATATGCGGATCATCCACCCCTTGTCCCTGCTCATTTAATGGAGTACTTATTGGGCTAACAAAATGTAAGCTTAGATAAAGAGTGTATAGAGGATTAAGATTCACCGAGTCATTACACTCGGTGACAGGATGCTAAATAAGGATCGAAGCCGTTTATAAATTGGGTGAAAAAGTTGTTTCCCGCTTAAACCGCCACCGCTGCAATCACAGAGACTTCGACCAAATATTCCGGCTCGGCAATCGCTGCCTGTACACAGGCACGGGCAGGCGCATGACCCTTAGGCACCCAAGCATCCCAAACGGCATTCATTGCATCATAATCGCCCATATCTTTCAGATAAATTGTCGCTGATAGCAAATGCTCACGGGAACTCCCCGCCTGCGCTAACAAGGTATCGACCTCCTCAAGCATAGTAACGGTTTGTTCGGTGATATTTTGATACTTGTCCTTCGCCACTTGACCACACAGATACACAGTACCTTGATGGATCACTATGCTACTCATTCGGGTACCAACATCTAAACGGGTAATGCTCATATGGATAATCTCTTACATCAGATGGTTAAACGTTTATTGAATCAGGTATTTTAACAGCAAATACTTAAGAAGTTTGCGATACAACTTTAGGCCAAAACGGATAAAAGCGTGACATCAAAGCCAATAACCCAAGACCTGTGCTAATCACACTTAACCACACAAGTGGTGTCGCTACGGCAAAATTGATTAGCTGAAATCCAACCAAAGCTGAACATGCCGCGATTAACGCAAAGGGCAACTGACTTACGACATGATCATGGGGCGCACAACCCGAACTGGTCGCACTAAGTACGCTAGTATCTGAAATAGGAGAACAATGATCGCCAAATACGGATCCCGCCATCACAGCACTTAGGGTTGGTAATAATAAATTAGCCTCTAGGTTATGGGCTATTTCACCACCAATGGGGATCATAATGGCAAAAGTCCCCCAACTCGATCCCGTTGCAAATGCCATAACAGCGCAGAGCAAAAACATGCCTGCCACCAGCAGCTGTGGCGATAGATACAGCTTTGCCCACGAGGCTAACAATGTTGCCACACCCAAATCTTGGATCACAGCGCCAATCATCCATGTACAAAGCAAAATAGCGATTGCAAAGGCGATAATGCGGATACCATGGCTCAAATCTTTGGATAAGGCCCCTATACGTCGACCAGAGAGACGTAACATGACTAAAGTCACTAAGGTTGCCAATAAACAAGCATCGCGCATAGAGGCACCAATATCGGCCTTAGCTAACCAGAGTGATATATTCCAAGAAGAAACTTGCTGTGCCCCTGACCAAAGGGTTAATCCCACAGAAGCGGACAACAGCGTTAACATAGGGATCGCCAATAACCAAGGGCTACCATTTTGTTTGCTCTGCAGTTGTGAGGTGGCGATGTCCTGCTGCAACGGCTCCTCAACCAAGAATCGCTCCTTCACCATTAACGAATGAAAACCTACGCCATACCAAGCGACCAGCACAGATAGACCTAAAGTGACAATCGCATAAAAGTTAAATAAGGCTATCTCGATAAAGGCTTCCAGCGGCGATACAGGTAAAAAACTGAGCCCAGCGATAAGCGCCATTACGTAGGGCCCCCAACTGGAGAAAGGCAATAGCGCGCATAAAGGCGAAGCATTGGAATCCACTAGATAGGCGAGTTGCTCATGGCGAATACCATAACGCTGACTCAGCGGCTGACATACGTGACCAACGGCAAGACAACTGAAAATACCATCGATGAAAACAAACCAACCGAGAAAAACCACTCCAAGCCGAGCCTGTCGCTCAGAACGAATACGGCTATATAACCAATCGCCAAACTGGCCAACTGCGCCGCCACGGGCCAAGAGTTGCGTCATGCTACCTAGCAGTAACATGGCCAATAGCACATTAATGTGCCACCCTAGCCAAGCGCCTTGGTCATAAAACTGCTTAATGCCTGTCTCCAATAAATAATACGCAGCTTGTAACACATCGAAATGGGCAAACACCAAAGCACCTGAAACGATACCAACCCCGAGTGCAAGCAAAGTTCGACGTAATAATAAGGCTAAAGTAAGGGTCAATAACAGGGGAAGCACGGCAAGCAGATTCGGCAACATGAGCCATTCCGACAATAAATAAAACCAAGAATACTAACGAGTTAATAACAAATGCAAAAAAACTTAGTTTAGAACACTGTTATCGGGTATTTTTTCGCCAAACGGCAAGAATAACTATTCCTTATGTTCTTGGCACTGCTAGAATCACAGTCCCATCCAGAAACTATAGGACTCTCCAGATGAGCCTTGAATTACTGTCCAAACTGGAAACCAAAATCCAGGCTACACTCGAAACTATCGAGCTTCTTAAAATGGAGCTTGAAGAAGAGAAGCAAAAATCTTCAACTTTGAGTGAGCACAATCAACAACTGAACGAGCAAAACCAACAACTGCAGCAAGAACTCGCTTCTTGGAACGAAAAAGTCACTGGACTGGTTGGTCTGCTCAACAGCGAAATCTAAGCTGTTTTTGTTTGATGATTTTGAGCTTCAATCAATTCGTTGAGTTCTAAAATAGCCTGCTTTACCTTTGGCAGGCTTTTTCTTGGCAACAAAAACCGACCTTTCTCAAATTCTAATCGCCCTAAATCTTTAACCCAAATAACACCAGTAAGGAAAATACGCGCGTGCTTAACGATAAGCTTAGGTGCGTAAACAGGGAAAACTCTCATATAACCACCTACAAGCATTCTTGTTGTTATTGAATACAGTGGTTTGACACAGCTTTTACCGTTTGAGTTTCATTTTTCTGGTGTTTTTTTCATATTTTATAACGACAGAAAGCTAATCCACTGATTTAGTGTGAATATAGATATTAGCGTATCTAACAACATCAACATGATCGTCATAATAATGACGCTTGCCATTTTTCTGACACTCTGATAGATTGAACGCGTTACTCAGGGTAAAAATGGGTCATATGGCTCAAGTCCGTACTCTCCAATAGGAGGTACGGTTTTTTTTTGCCCATTTATAGGTAAATATAATAGTGGTTGAGATCCCCCCATTTCGCATTATTCTAACGGTGTCAAAATCATTATATCGGGCGATAAATATCAAAGGAGCCCTTAGGCTCCTCTGATATTTATGCTTTTGGCAAAAGCCCGCGATCATGTCACAGGTGTGCTAATGCAATTTGCCTTATTTTCTCGCAAGGAAATACGCAATCTCTAACAGTTCGTCGTATGACTTAATCGCTCCCGTTTCAACGCGATACTTTCCATTTACCACTATCGCAGGCACACCCGTTAGCTTAGCGTTTTCAGTATCACGCTTCATCTTTGACATTTGTGCGTTAACCATAAAAGATTCTGCTGCTGCATCGAAATTTTTACCATCAACACCATTAGCAACAAAAATCGCACGGATATCATTTCGGCTTGTAAAATGCTGTTTTTTATCATGAATAGCGGAGAACAATGCAGGTTCCACCTTATCAGCGACCTTTAATTGGTGCGCAACGGCAAAGGCACGTGACATTTCTACGCCCATTTCTTTACCAATAAAATCAACATGTGCTTGGTTAAAAGCGATGCCTTCAGGCTTTTCTGCCAAGATTTTAGGCACGACAGTTTTAGAAAACGTGTAACAATGCGGGCAATAGAATGAGAAAAATTCAGTGATCTCAGGCTTTGCCGTTGCAGGGCCGTCGTTGATGACAGTGTAATGTACACCCTCTTGGTATTGCGCAGCCAATGCTGCCATTGGAGCCAGTAATAGAGCCGCTGCCATGAGTAATGCTTTTTTCATTAAAATTCCTTAAATCAATTTTATAAATAGTTTTGTACCGAAGACTAACATATTCCCATTTTTGAGTGTAACTCAAGCCTAAGAGTTCAATCTAATGTCACAGAAGAAGTCAGCAATCAGCCTTTTAATAAGGTATTAAACTTAACGGTGGTTCATCCAAGGCAAATAATTGCTCTTTGAAGGCTAAAATCTGCTGCTCCCAATATTTTTCATCCCCAAACCACGGGAAGTTCATTGGAAAAGCAGGATCCTGCCAACGTCTGCCAATCCAAGCATTATAGTGCACCATACGTAGTGCACGCAGAGGTTCAATCAATACCAATTGTCTTGTATCAAACTCACAAAACTCTTCATAGGCTTCGAGTAAAATCTCAAGCTGCATCAATTGCTGTTGCCTGTCACCCGTTAACATCATCCACAGATCTTGAATTGCCGGCCCCATACGCGCATCGTCTAAATCCACAAAACCTGGGCCGTTAGGCGTCCATAGGATGTTGCCAGGGTGCAGATCGCCATGCAGGCGAATGGAGGTAAAAGCTTGTCGTTTCCAAATGGCATTTGCCTTCGCGAGCACTTGTTCCACGACAGTGAAGAATGGCAGCCGTAAACTCGTAGGGACCAGATCAGACTGCTTTAACCATGCCAGAGGTTCTTCACCTAGGATCTGGGGGTTCAATGGTTCTCGCTCAGAAAAGACTTCCTGCGCGGCATATTGATGGATGCGACCGATAAATCGGCCAACTAATTCCAGCTGTTCTAAATTATCGACTTCAAAAGCGCGGCCACCTAAAGAGGGAAACAAGGTAAAACGATAACCTCGATATTCATGCAATGTTTTTCCATTCAAAATCACTGGCACCGCCATAGGAATATCTTCAGCGGCGAGCGCTAGAGCATAGTCATGCTCTTCTTGAATTTGCGCATTACTCCAACGATCTGGGCGATAAAACTTCACAACAAAACGCGCCCCTTCGTCGCTGCGGAATTGATAAACACGATTCTCGTAACTATTAAGCGCAAGTAAGCCAGTTTCGGGATAAATGCCGAGACTCTCTATCGCATCTAAGATCAAGTCAGGTGTTAAAGCTTGAAAATGAAACTCAGCGCCGCTGCTTTGGTTTGCTGATGGCATATTGCTTTGATTAAGCTGTTCTGGGCTCATATGGATTCACTTATAGGTGAGATTTCAGCAAAGTCGCTAAATATTCTAACACGTCAAAATCAGCTTCCCGTTCAGCCGAAAGCCAGCAAATGTTGCCGTAAAACTCATAGTTTAGGCAGAGTTGAGTCCCCTCAAACTCCAATAACCATTGGTGCCTATCTGCACCCCATTGGCGTTCGCGTACCGTGCAATCTAATGCGGCCACCAGCGGCTCGGCAAAATCGGCGAAGCGGTCAAAATCGATATCAGCACTGATCGATAGACTTAATGCGTTTTTATCTAAGCTAATGGCATCTATGCTAATGGCTTTTATGTGAGAGCTCGGTAATTTCATGCTTTTTATCCAATCAACTACTACATGACATAATTAACCCTTGGCCCCAATCGGGTGGACGCTTAGCTAACTCATCATGTTCAACTTGTTCTGCAAATGGCTGACTCAACACTTGTTGCAAACGCTGCAGTGGCGCAAGGTTACCTTCTTCTACGGCAATTATCGCCTCTTGAGCTAAATAATTGCGCAAAATATATTTAGGATTGACACTATTACGCTCAGTTTGCCAAGCCGCAATATCCGTAACGTCCCCTAATCTAAGCTGATAAGCTTTATACCAAGTGTCAAACTGATGAGTATCGATAAAATCATCCCGCAGGGAGCTATGTTGACTCCTTGGATCTAACTGACCAAATTGACGCCATGTTTGAGCGTAATCCAGTTGGTTTTTTTCCATCAACACAGTGAATTGACCTATAAGTTCAAGATCTTGCTTATCCTGCTCGGCCGTTGATTTATCCAATGTTGTCAGCCCCAATTTGGCACGCATTAACAGCAAATAGGTCTGTACTAGCGCCTCTTGGTATTGATTAAGAATGGCAATTAAATCATCGGATGGGATTACAGGCGTGAGCGCCTGCGCTAAACGCTGCAAATTCCATAAACCGACCCCAGGTTGCTGACCAAAGGCATAACGACCTTCTGGATCGGAATGGTTACAAATAAAATCTTCTTGAAAAGTATCAAGAAAGGCAAAGGGGCCGAAATCAAAACTATCCCCTAAAATCGACATATTGTCGGTGTTCATCACTCCATGGGCAAAACCCACCGCCTGCCAATGGGCAATCATCTTAGCGGTATCTTGGACGACCTGTAAAAACCACGCTTTATAACCCGATGGATCGCAACTCAAATGAGGATAATGCTGAGTAATAGTGAAGTTGAGTAATTGGAGCAGCTTATCGGCACGGCCGCGTTCACTGTGGCAGAAAAATTCGAAATGGCCGAAACGAATATGGCTACGAGCTAAACGCACGGTAATCGCCGCAGTTTCTTGGCTCTCGCGCCAGACAGGCATATCCGAACCGATTACGGCTAAGGCGCGAGTCGTAGGTACATGTAAATGATATAAGGCTTCCGAGACTAAGAACTCCCTCACGGCTGAGCGCATCACGGCGCGGCCATCACCATGACGTGAGTATGGGGTTGGACCACCGCCCTTAAGTGCCACATCCCATGCACCATTCGGCCCTATCGCTTCACCTAAAATAATTGAGCGGCCATCGCCTAAACGCGGTGTATACCCGCCAAATTGGTGGCCGCTATACACTTGAGCATAATAAGTGGCGCCATCGATGGCGGCATTACCCGATAACCCCAACAGTAACTCGTCCGTAGGTTGAGTTAAGCCTATCAGTTGGGCAGCATCATGACTCCATGCTAACCACTGTGGATGACTGAGTCCCTGCGGATATACTTGAGAATAAAACTCAGGTAATTGAGTAAAAAAATCCTGCTTAAACTGCATACTTACCCGCCTAGTGACTCAAAGTCTTACAAACAAGCACAGAGTTAGCATCAATCTCACACAGATGCCCACATTGATACACTCCAGCAGTGCTAGACTGACTTAAACGCTGCATCCCAAGCGCCTTACGCTGACACTGCTCTAACGTATCGTAATAACCATTAATATCATCAACTTGCAAAGACTCTGCAGGCACTATATCGGTATTAGGATAATAGAAAAGAGTCCATTCAGGCGCTTTAGTACATCCACTCAGTAGCCATAATCCCAACAGGACACTGGGCAAGGTATAACGTAACTTCATCTTCTCTACCCCATAAAAAAAGCGAACCTTAGTTCGCTTTTGCGCATTCAGTTAAGCTGGATTCTACACTGCCTAAGCGAGGGAAATAACCGCTTTTCACCTAAGGGATTAATCCACTCATTTGCGTTAAACCTTTGCTACTTTTGCCTGAGCCTTTTCGATACGACTAATTCGCCCCTCAAAGCCCGTCACAGTGCCATCACTTAAGCCTAGCAGTAATGCCTCTTGGCACAGTGCAATAGCGGCATCAAATGCCTGAGTATCACTGAGTAATGTAGCGAGTTGTAAAAAACCGGAGGTTTTTAGCTCAGACACTTTGTCTTTCTCTGCAGAAACGGCGTGGAAAAGTGCAAGATAAGGCTGTGTTAGCTGAGCGCCATAGTTAAGATAATCCGCAGATTTACGCTGCTTGTAACACTCACCAATCATATTTTGTAGCGCGGTGTATCGTTCAAGGGCAGAGCCCGCCCGTTGATATTCTTCAAAGGCGCGTTGTAATGTGATATTTGCCCACGTATCTGGCGCGGCAAAACTGATCTCTGACGTCGAGGAAGCTGAACCCATATTTAATGTGGATTGCGCTGCCAGCTCTGATATTGGCTCGAATTTAGGTGTGGTTTCAACTGGATCACCCATTTCATTTGGTGGCGAGCCTAAAATAATAACCGCTTCTTCGTTATGGGCAGCGGGCGCATCTGCCTCGTTAACATCAGGAGCAATATGAAGAGTGTGTGCTTGAGACGCCGTCTGAGCTTGAGGTTCGCGGGGCATTAGCTCTGCTTCAACTTCTTTTGCGGTAACAACTTCAGATTCTGGCAAAACGACGGCCTTTACCTCATTAACGGCGGTGGTTGTTTCAACCTGCTCAGGATGCTCAGTATAAACCGTAGAGTTTTCAGTCGTCTTTTTAGGTGTTATTGCTTCTTGCTCCTCTTTCGCCAAGCGCTGCGCGCGACGAAATAGGAATACACCGATTGCAATCAGTATTATTACGACAATGATCTTCATTCTTGTTCACCTTTGATGGCCGCTTCTCGTCAGAAGCTGTGTCAATTGGCTTACCAAGCCATATCCCTTGAGGTGGCTGGCAACGGGGTTTATCTAAAAATTGAGCAGAGATTAACCGCTATTAAAGTCCATACTATCAGTGTAAATCAAGTAATTATGCCTTTTTATACGATCTTACACTCAAATCGTTATAATAAATTGCATTAAACTTAAGCTTTATCTCCCCACTTAGCGATAAGCCAACATTTTGCAACACTAAAAAAGGAATGCTATGCAACAAATACTGATCGTCGCCCATGCAAGCCCATACGGCACAGAAAAATTATTTAATACCTTACGGATTGCCATGGCATTGCAAGATCAAGAGGAACAAAAGATAGGTCTAAAGATCTTTTTAATGTCAGATGCCATTTTTGGTGCCCTCAAAAA
Source organism: Shewanella sp. JNE2 (assembly GCF_023159115.1). Lineage (NCBI taxonomy): Bacteria > Pseudomonadati > Pseudomonadota > Gammaproteobacteria > Alteromonadales > Shewanellaceae > Shewanella > Shewanella sp. JNE2. Next base: position 4,287,450 of record NZ_CP096169.1, read on the forward strand.
CCAAACAACACCGGATTTAAGCTACAACTTACAACAAATGTTTGAAATCCTCAGCGCACAACAGGTCCCTATTTTACTCTGTAAAACCTGCGCACAGGCACGTGGTGTGAATGCAGAGATGATTATTGAAGGCGCTGACATTGGCACACTACAGGATTTAACTCGTTGGACCTTAGCCGCAGATAAAGTCATCCATATTTAAGATGCACCTTAAGATTATTTTCTTTATCAATTTAAAGCCTTATTTTGTGCGCACCTTCATAAATTGGCGCATCTCTTTTGTCAGCGCCAATCTCACTGCTTATGATAGGATATCCGAGTAACTGACTAAGGTATTCAAATGGACGCAGCGGAACTACTCACAGGCAAGCTTCTATACGAACACCAAACCATAGCTGCCATGGCGAAAATTTATTGCAAGGCACACCACCAAGGACAAGATGAAAATGGTCTGTGTTCTGATTGTCTTGAATTATTAGATTATGCCGCAACTCGTTTAGATCGCTGTCCTTACGGCCAAAACAAGCCGACCTGCAATAAATGCCCCGTGCATTGTTACAAGCCCGTCCAGAAACAAATCGTGAAAGAAATTATGATTTACTCAGGACCTCGTATGCTGTTACCTCATCCGATACGCGCTATTAAACACCTACTCGCCGAACGGGTTCCAGTTCCGGATACAGTGCCAGAGGCCGCATCCAATCGACATCAACGCATAGCCAATTCAAAGAAAAACCCCTAGTAACACTTTTGCGACACCCATTTCCCTGTTATAACAAGGCTCGAGGTGTCGCACATGAACGAATTTAATACTTTTTTCGCTCAAGCTTATTGGTGGCTATCATTACTTGGAGGCTTGCATTGCCTCGCACTCGCTATTTATATTCGCTATTTTTACCACGCAGACGGCAATCAAAAACTTCTGGCAAGCTTTCTCAGTCTTATTGCACTTTACTTTCTCACAGGCATGCTTAATCGCGATAATACGCCGATCCCTATTCATATTTTATTTAATCTTATCAATCCAATATATTTCCTACTTATGCCTTTGCTCTATCTTTATTGCAAACGCAGTTTAGAGCAACGCTTTGAACCTATTGGCTTTTCAAAACATTACTGGCCATCCATTTTTACTCTTTTTATCGCAGTAATCGATATCTTCCTCAGGATAGATTTAGAAAAAAATCCGATTTGGTTTCAAGCTGAAATTATCCTGCATCAAATCAATATTGATATCAGCCACTGGGGGATCCTGTTACCTCTGTTACTTTCGATACAAACCTGCGGATATTTTATTGCTCTGTGGATTTTATTTAGACGCTACAAAGTACCCAAACAAGAGTCCCCCAACGCACCACAGGCAAGCCTACGTTTAATCCGTTTTCGTTGGCTTTTTAGCCTAACCTTAGCCATGTTACTTAACTGGCTTATCCGCGCATTTGTCGTCGTTATCCCCTTTTATCTTGGTGACTCACTCTCCATATTCTCCCACGCTTTACCCCGCCTAACCTTATTACTGAGCATCTATTTACTCGCAGCCTATGGCCTAAAACAAATTACCCGTATCGCCTATTTAAAAGGGCATCTTGCTGCGCCTACAACACCGACAACCACAGCCCAAACAGAAGAACTACTTACTCCAGAGGAGTTTGACTTTCTGCAACACCTTCAACAAGAATCGAATGAAGTCAGTGACAAATCCGCAGAATCTAAACACAACGCTCAGAACTAAAAGCATGATTCAATATCCAATACTGCATCAACCTCGCCGTTTCTCTAGCAAACTGAACCTCGGCTGACATGAACACAGTAATTAGCTGTCATTATTCACTATTAAGGGTACTCTGATGGAACTGAGTACTTGAGGAGAATCCATATGAAATCTTTTTTAACTGCAATTGCTGTATCAACATGTCTTATTGTGAGCCTCTTTACCGCCCCCGCTACACGAGCAGATGACAGCTATAACAAAGCCTTAGCGAATTTCCATCAAGCAAAAGAAACCCGTAAATTTTTCGATACTGCCTATGGTTATGCCCTATTCCCAACAATCGGGAAAGGCGGTATTGGTATAGGTGCAGCCTACGGAAAAGGACGAGTCTATCAAGCTGGTGTCTATACTGGTGATTCTAGTATGACTCAGCTATCCATAGGCTTTCAGTTAGGAGGACAAGCCTACAGCGAAATCATCTTCTTTAAAGATGCAAAATCCTACGATGCCTTTACAAGCGGTAGTTTCGAGTTCGACGCTCAAGCCTCTGCTGTCGCGATAAATATGGGGGCAAATGCACAAGCGGGGACTAAGGGTAATTCTGCAGCTGCAGGCCAATCCGGTGGAAACCAATCCGCGACTGGGGCCTATATCAATGGTATGGCAGTATTTACCGCAGCAAAAGGTGGCTTAATGTTTGAAGCGGCGTTAGCGGGACAATCTTTCACTTTTGAGCCTAGAGCTAACTAAAACGACCTTAGCATCTAAGCTAAATCTTTTCCCTCCAATGTAAACGGCGAGTGATATCACTCGCCGTTATTTTATCTTCAAGATAAACCGTGCTATGGGTCGTCAGCTACTTTACGTAACCCTTTAACACATCATCAATCATGATATTAAGGGATGTTATGCCCGCACCTGTTATATACCAAGCCTCTGGATCCACAAAAATAATGTTCCCCGTCTTCCAAGCGTTAGTTTCACGCAAGAGAGGGTTATCGATAGATTGTTTATCCAATACAGGGCTTCGCTCCATCACTGCGGTTCTGTCAACCACGTAAATGATGTCGGGATTGTTTTCAAGAATAAACTCGCTTGATACAGGTTGACCGTGCAATCCCATCTGCTCTGAAAGGCTAGCGGGTTTAACCCCTAGCGCACTGTAAATAAACCCATACCGAGAACGAATACCTAAAAATCGAAAAGCACCATTATTATGTAGCACCACTAAGGCTTTTTCAGGCCTGTCCTTAATCACCATTCTGGCGGCTTGGATCTTAGTTTCCAGTTCATCCACTTTATGTTTTGCCAAGGTTTGCTTATCGAATAATTTACCCAGCATCAATAAGTGTTTTGTGACTATACCAAAGTAATCGCTGTTGCTGTCTTGGTAATCAATATCCAAATGAATGGTTGGTGCCAAATTGGAAAGCGCTTGATAATGACTAGCTTGAACGGATGACATCAGCACCAAATCGGGTTTAAGTGCATAAATACGTTCCATATTGGGTTGAACGATAGCGCCTAAATCAACGATATCACTATTGTTGCTGTAGTCTTTCAGGTAGTAAGGAACAAAATCCTTTGGCATACCGACAATGGGAATACCCAACTGTTCGAGATAATCGACTTCATTCATATCTAAGGCGGCAACGCGTACTGGCCGTTTTGTGATAACAGTAGTGCCCAACTTATGCTCTACCTCTATCGGGGCAAAATCCAACTCAGCCGTTGAAGCACTCGTATCCGATGATGCAAGCTGTACTGATTCGGTTTTATTGTCGCAGGCCAGCAAAAAAGCCGAGCTAAATAACAGAATCGCTATCACTTTAGTCCCACTTCTACATTTCGACGTCACTTGTATTCTCCTTGTAAGTTGAAGTTGAAATAGTTACATACCGTTCCTTGACTCGTTTTCAGCACCTCAAGATCCAGTTCGTACAGGGCTTTCAGCCTTTGCGCTGTAACGACCTCTTCAACGGGTCCAGCGCAGTGCACAACGCCTTGCTTCATGCCGACAATATAGTCGGAGTAGTTCGCTGCAAAATTGATATCGTGAACCACTAACACTACCGTTCGTTTGTAATCGTCACACAGATGGCGAAGTGCCCGCATTATGCTAACGGCATGTTTCATATCCAGATTGTTGAGCGGTTCATCTAACAATAAATAATCCGTTTGCTGCGCAATCGCCATTGCCAGAAAAGCCATTTGGCGTTGTCCGCCGCTAAGTTCATCAATAAATACATTGGCTAATGACTGTAAAGCTAAAAACGACAGCGCTTCATCAATGGCGCGATGATCTTCCTTTGTGAGTGCCCCTTGGCTATAGGGAAAACGACCAAATGCTACTAACTCCCTGACCGTCAGGCGTAAATTGAGGCTGTTAAACTGACGCATGGTTGCCACTTGCTTGGCATAATCCTTCAAGGGAATATTGTGGATAGCAGTACCTTTGAGTAATACCTCGCCCTGCTGGATATTCAGTAACCGACCAATCGACATCAGTAAGGTACTTTTGCCGGCACCGTTGGGGCCGATGAGAGAAGTCATCTGATGTTCGGGAAATTGTGCAGTGACATTTTTTAGCACAGGTTTCGCGCCATAAGACTGATATAAGTTATTGACGGTTATCACACTGCGCTCCGAGGTTTAAGAATTAAGACAAAGAAATAGGCGCCACAAAATAGATTAATTAACAGCCCAACACTGGTTTGATAATTAAACAGATGCTCAACGAGCATTTGCGCGATCAGAAAAACCGAGATAGCAACGGCGCATCCTGTTATCAAAGTAAATGAGTGCGACGGATGCCTTGCCAGTGCATAGGCCATGTTCGCGACAAATATCCCCATAAAAGCAGTCGGCCCCACTAAACTGGTTGATATTGCGACCAATACCGCGATAAGACCCAATAGCAGGCGCACCACTTTTTGATAATCAATACCAAGAGAGATAGCTTGCTCCCGCCCCATCAGTAATACATCAAGTACAGCACGCACTCTCCAAGCGGCAATACACACGGCACTGACAAGTACTAGAGAGATAAGTAATTGCTCTGGTTGAGCGCGGTTGAACGACGCTAAGCTGTAGCTCTGGAAAATAGAAAACTCACCGGGACTGATAGAATATTGGATTAACTGAGTAAAACTGCCTAACACCACAGTGAGCACTAAGCCCACAAGCAGTAGGAAGAACACATCATGTCGATCTCCACTAAATAGCCAACGATGAATCGCCATTGAGTAAAGCAACATCACCACGACTGAGACAAAGAAATTGCTGTTAGCGGTGATCAGAATACTGCTTCCCGTCCCTAAGATAAGGATCAACAGTGCCTGCAAAATCAAATAAACCCCTTCATACCCCATGATAGATGGCGTTAAAATGCGATTTCCGGCTAAGGTCTGAAACAGTATCGAAGAAAACGCAATACAGACACCACCAAGGCAAATTGTACCCAAACGCGCCAATCGATTCGGTATGACATAGTCAAAATCAAAGCCTGAGCCCATCAATAAAAATGTGACTGCCAACATAATAGGCAGCCCCCAGCTCAAAAAACGCCATGCACTGTCTTTCATTTGATTTTCCAAACGATAACTAAAAATATGAGTCCACCTAAACAGCTTGCCGTTAGACCTATCGGAATTTCAAAGGGATACAAAACAAGCCGACCAAGCAAGTCACAGATAATCAGTAGTGTTGCGCCAGCAAAGGCGATAATAGGCAAGGTACGTTTTAAATTATCGCCGTAACGCATAGCGACAAGATTAGGAATAATCAAACCAATAAATGGAATGCTCCCGACTGTGATAACTGTGGTCGCTATGGTTAGGGAAACCAGTACTAACCCTAAGATAACTAGGTTGAAATAACTCAGGCCTAGTGTGGTAGCTAAGCCTTCGCCCATTCCTACAATGGTAAAGCGCTGTGCATAAAGGTAGGTCAGTATGACTACGGGAAGGATCAGATAGATGATTTCGTAGTTACCCTGCACGATTTTTGAAAAATCACCCAACATCCATCCCTGCATACTTTGCATCATATTGTTTTGATAAGCATAAAGTTCCGCTATCGCACTGAGTACACTGCCAAACATAATCCCAATAATTGGAATGAGCACCGGACTCTTATACCGAATACCACGAATAATCAGAATAAAGGCTAAGCTCGCAAGCAAGCAAAAAACCAAAGCCCCCAACATCCTGGCGGTGACCCCCATACTCGGGGCATGAATGATTGAAATTAATATGCCTAGTTTGGCGGCATCAAGCCCGCCACAAGTAGCAGGTTCAACAAACTTGTTTTGCACAATCTGCTGCAATATTACGCCACAGACTGCAAGCCCTACGCCTGAGCAAATCAAGGCAAAGAGCCGCGGCAAGCGACTCGCAGATAACACCAACCAGACATCATCCGATAACGTCAGCATCTGCGCCACAGAGGCATACTTTGCGCCTAGCAGCAATGAGGCAAAACAAAGCACAAAAAAGCACGTCAGTGCATAAACCACCTTCACAAGCTGATACTTCCTATACGCAATAAATCTTGTACTAATCTGCAGCCGCTATGAGGTTTTCATATCGACGCGCTATGTTTGAGCCTTATCGGATCCCCCTGCCTTTTGGGCATGGGTAACGGCAATACCCGCTAACACTAAGTCACGTTTTCGCTCCCACCATTTGCGGGCGCCCACCTTCATGATGTCTACCATCGCATTTATCTGCTCAGCTTTATCAGGGAGTTTGGTGGCTTCATCTTCCCAAATTGCGATAATTCGCTCTTTACGTGTCCGGCCATCGGCTTCTGGTTTAGTGGTTGACCACCATCCCAAAAAGCACTCCCCCACCATGTCAACTAAGATATCAACGGCAAGCACGGCCTCATCGAGGGAGAAGCCTTTGTGTTGCAGCTTTTCGACCGATTCAGCAAAAGAACGTATACCCGATGACGGGGTAACACTGGCCTGATGAATAGATTCAGCGAGGCCAGGATGACGCTCATACAGTGCCCAAATGGCATCGGTCAATATGATCAATTCGCTCCGCCAATCGGTGGCCGCTGGCGCTCGCCAGTCCAGCTCATTGATAGCAAGCTCAGCAGCAATGGAGATAACGTCATTTCGACCTGCTACGTGATGGTAGAGGGAAGAATGATCGACCTTTAAATGCGCCGCTATAGCTGGGATGGTCGCTTGATCAACTCCAATCTCCAACGCAGCTCTGGCGATAGCCTCACGGGAAATACGGCTTGGTCTGCCACGCTGGCGTTTTTGAGTAGGTTGCTCCGGTACTTGTGTCATATCGATAAGGTTTCCAAGGCAAAAAAGCCATTCTAACCGCTCTTGCTACCCGCTGCATGGCAATAGCCAATACCGCGGGTAGAAGCTAGCTGCTAAAACTTCGCCCTAACGCCTACACCTATTTCTCGAGGTTCAAGTAAATATGCATCCACGCCTCCGGTACTTCTGTCAGCCATTTTTGCCACGGGCGCACGTTCATCCAGTAAATTGCGCGCATAAACAAAGGCTTCAAAATATTGGTTGATTTGATAGGAAGAATTCAGGTTTACCGTTGTGTAAGACCCCACTCTTAACTCAGGCTCATTGGTATCCGTTGAAAAGTATCCATCCGTATGACGCACATCACCGCTCACTTTAAAGGCGTCTGTAATCGCATAGTCAAACCCAAGATTGAACATATATCCTGGCGCTTTACTAAACTCGTTGCCGACAAACTCCTCACCACGGTAGTCATTAAATTCACTTATCTCAGTTTCAAGTAAACCCAGCCCACCATATAGGCTAAAACTATCGGCCACTTTAAAGTTCCAATCTAATTCAATCCCATAGCTTTGCGCTTCATCGGCATTAATAATGACAGAACCAAAGGGACGTCCATCTAGGTAGTCAGTAACTGAACGTTGTGAATCCTTAAAGCGGGTGTAGAAGAGATTACTATTTATGATTAAGCGTTGTTCAAGCAGATCGATACGGGTAAAAAGTTCATAGTTCCATGCCGATTCGGCATCGAATGTATAATATTCGCCACCGCGGAAGTTAATGCCTGTGCCCCCAGGAATGTTACCTTCACTGATCATAGCGCCGACCAAGACGTTATCTGTCAGATCATAGGACAGGGCAACCTTAGGTAATAACGCCGTAAACGTCTCTTCATATTGATGACGAACATTTGGGATGTAGCTGGCAATACCATCGTGGCTAATTTCATCAGACTGATAACGGAGTGCGCTGGTGAATGCCCACTTAGGTGAGAAGCGCCATATGACTTCACCGTAGGGGGCAAAACTGGTATGTCTCAGGTCGGCGTCGGCATTACCAAATACGTTGTTCAGCTTGTTGTTGGTTTTATCATCCCAGTAGAAGACACCGGCAACCCCACTAAACTCTGAACTTTTGTCACCAAAGTTCAGCCTTATATCATTCGAAAAGTTTTCATTATCTCGTTTTGCAATCCCTTGATAAGGTGCTGCAAATCGATAATCAAACTGGCCTTCTGAATACTGCAGTTGGTTATGCAGCTTCATCCCATTGTCAAACACATATTCAAGATCAAAAATTCCAACATGATTGCTGACTTCTTGATTATCCTGAAAAATTGAACGATTTTCTAAGTCATCATAGGGTTCTGATACCACCTCGTTTCTGGGACGTTTAGCCTCAGTGGAGGAATAAGTCAGCATGGCGGAAAAGTTGCTGTATTTTTCGGGTTCCCATAGCAACTTCGCCCGTAGATTTTGGTTTTTAAACTCAAAATCTAAATCATGGGCAGTAAAATCGGGGTTAACGTAATCAACAAAGGTATCTCTAGCGCTGTAATCTGCGCTAATTCTTGCGGCAAAGTCATTACTGAGCGCACCAGATGCCATAACCGAAAAACGCTGCTTATTCCGACTACCATAAAGTGCTTGCGCTGCAAACTCTGGCGTATAAGTGGGGTTATGGGTATGGATCACGACGGCGCCAGCAATACTGTTGGCTCCTTGACTGGTCGTTTGCGGACCACGGTAAACTTCAATAGACGACACATCCCACACGCCTGCGGCGCCTAAATCCAGTTCTGCGGGGCTCAGATATTTACCATCAACACTGATAGTTGCCCCGGGTACAGGCTTAGATAAATAGGCATTACCCGCTGCAACAGGCCCTTTGGTATCCGTACCGCGGATAATGGGCGCATCGGTATTTCCGGCATAAATTAAGTTTGGCGTACCGCCGAGAATTTCAGAAATCGTTGATTGGTCCGCATTTTTCCTCAACTGTTCTTCAGTGATCACTGTCACTGAGCTCGCCGTTTCCTTCAGCGTGCGCTCGATTTTCTGACCGTAAACTGTGATGACTTCAATATTTCCCGCTGCATCTTGTTGCTTGGATTGCTTATCCGGAGCAGTTCCACTATCAGCAATAGTTGAGCCTGAAATAGCGCTAAGCCCCAGCGCAAGAGAACCGATAACCCACTTTGATTGTGGGTAAAACTTACCAAATCGGGGCATGTGTAATAACTCCTTATACGAAAGATTTGTTGCCAATGAGAATGGTTATCAATTATATTATCGCCGTTCAAAACATTTATCAACACTATGTTGATAAATAAAAATGACCGCTTAATATGGTCGCCATCTCATGGCGGTTCAACTTTTATGAAACAAGGAATTTGGCTCGTGGATGTTCATTTGCCCATAAACTCTGGCACTCAGACTATTTTTTACTCTGCAATATCAAGACTTCATCGCTTCATTGGCCTTGTGTTAATCACACTTTCCAGACCGAAGCCCAGCCTGTTCCACTTCGATTTTTTAGGTGAACATTAAAATGCAGCGACTTTTCAGTCCCACTTCAACATTAGCCTTCGCCCTACGTCCGGCGATTCCCGCACTCACTTTCGGAATGCTGCTAGCGGCAGGTGCTGGCGTGACGACACTAGGTGCACTCTGGTGCATGATTCAACTTATTGCTGGTCATCACTCACTATGGTTAGCGGGTGCGCTCATATTTTGGATATTGTCGGCACTGCTTTCTGGTAGCGCCTCTTGGATTAATCACAATGCTGAGGCGCAATTTTCTGGAAGATTAAGGCGTCATGTTGCAGCGCATCTTGTCAGGCTGCCACCAAGTACTTTGGCAAAATATAAGGGCGAAAAGTTAAAGCGATTAATGGTCGATGACATAGCGTCATTGCATCATATGATCGCGCATTTACCCTCTGAGTTAGCGACCTTTATCATTGTCCCTGCCATCACTATCGGTTTGCTGATCTTAAGCGCGGGCTTAGTGGCATTACTTGCCCTTATCCCAGGTCTAGTCGCAGCACTTTTCTATTTGGTGGTGATCCCAAGGCTTGCTGCAAAACAGGGGGAAGCACGAGTCAATGTGATGGGAAATATCACTGCTGCAGTGGATGATTACTCGCGTGGTGCGCCTGTATTTCGCATTTATGGCGTACAAACGGGTGCTATGGCCGACTACCAAAAGGCAACGACACATTTTATTGGGGATATTCTTGAGCGGGTAAGCAAGGTATCAACTTCAGTCGCCGTGGCCACATCACTACTGCAGGCTGTCTGTACTTTTGCCATTGTCTATGCCATCGTGTATGAATGGCCCCCAGAAAACCTGGCTGCCGCCTTGTTCTTCAGTCTGGCCATAGTCACGCCAGCCCTAAAGCTCGGGCATGGACTTGATTATCTTGCCACGGGCCGCGCTGCCGCTCAGCGGCTAACGGATTTTCTTGAGCAGTCGAGAGTTCCTGTTGGTAACGGCAATATTGAGCTTAATGCAAATATGCAGCTCACCCTCACGAATGTTGTGCCTTCACTGTCTACAAGCAATCAATCTGTGCCCATTAACTATCAATTTAGATCTGGCAGAGTGACGGCAGTTACAGGGATCAGTGGTGTTGGCAAATCCACATTACTGCGCTTATTAGCTGGCATGGAGCCGCTAAATGCCGGAGATATTCGACTCGCAGGTATTGCACTCAAAGAGATGGATGAAGCCTCGATTAATCGCGCGATCATGCTATTACCGCAAAGTGCGGGACTACTAGCAACCTCCATCGCGGACAATCTCGCACTCACCGCACCTGATGCCACGGATGAGGATTACTTAGCAGCATTACACTGTGCGCAATTGGATAAACCCTTAACTACTCATGCAAGCACACTGTCTGGAGGTGAAATACAACGCGTTAATCTTGCCCGTGTGTTTCTTTCACCCGCTAGGGTGATATTGCTTGATGAACCCACATCGGCCCTAGACAGCGAAACGGCGTTTAACGTGTTCACAGCAATACGCCATCACGCAAAAACAAACCACAAAACCATTGTGATGGTCACCCATGACTTAACGCTTGCCGAGCTGGCGGATGACAAGCTCGCACTCAAGCATCATCACAGGGAAGGAGAAGGCCAATGATAAATCGTCCCCAAGATTACGCAGCCATAAAGCACTTAATTCCTGTTGCCTGCGGTTGGGCTGTGGCGGCCATATTGGAAGCCGCATGCTACATTCAACTGGCTTTAGCCATTACTCAGCAGCAATCACCGCAAAAAGTGCTATCGATTGCCGCAATAACCATACTCACTACAATACTGGCTTCGCGTTCAGGTTTTTGGGCTGGCGCAAGTCTGGCCAATGCGCTCTACAGTGCATTAGGCACGACCATGCAACAAGCTAAACTCTCTTGGTTTACACCGAGTGTCAGGACACTACTCATAGAAACTGTCTCTCGGAGCATTCCTGGCTTTATGAGTATTCCGGCACATCAATTTCAGGTATTTATTCATGCACCGCTTATTCCACTCTGCATTACCTTTGGCATAGGATTGATCGGTGGCATGCCACTGGTACTGATGTTGGCTAGCTTGTTGCTCGTGTCATTTGTGATTCAGAGTATGGCGCAACGAGCCCTTGCCCGCGCAGATATGGACCGAAACAACACTGAATTGGCAGCGGATCAGTCAACCCTTGAACTGATCGACCACCTAGAGTTACTGCGCACAGCAGCAGGTTATCGCGGCGCAACAACACGGTTGGAGCAAAACTGGTTGGCACAAGAAATCGCATTGGAACGAACTAATCGCGCCGCTGCTATAGCAACATTACTGTCGGCTATCGCCAGCTTTTTACCTATTGCAAGCATGGCACTCTATCTGGTGCTATCCGGTATAAACAATACGACAATGCTGCTCGCTGTCTTGATGTTGACCATGCGCGCGGCGGCGCCACTTGAGACTCTCGCCGTGGCGGGAATAGGCATTAATGATCAGCTAGCGGCTATTAAACACTATCGACAAGCGACTCATGCGCCAACGCTCAAAGAGCCAAGCCAAGCACAACAAAAGACACCGAACAGTCATACAATCGAACTGAATAACGTAACATTTCCTCCTGCGGTGCAAAATATCAATGCCACTATCGAGCCAGGTGAACGCGTGCTGATTGGCGGCCCGAGCGGTTCAGGTAAAACCAGCTTACTTAAGTTATTGATGCGCTTTGATGATCCCACCCTAGGCCTGATCACTTTGGGCAAGGTGCCACTCACGTCAATCCCCACTGCTGAACTTGCCCGCTTTTTCGCCTATGTGCCGCAGGATCCACTCATCTTTACAGGCACCATTGCCAGTAATATTCGCATTGGTAACCCTGATGCCGACGATCAAGCCGTAGATAAAGCAGCACGCCAAGTGGCGCTAGATGAAGTATTAGACAGATCAGAACTGGGCATTTACCAAGAAGTCGGCTTACAAGGTGCAGGGTTATCGGGAGGGGAACGCCAAAGGCTTGCCTTAGCACGTGCGCTTATCAAAAATGCGCCAATTCTGATAATGGATGAGGCCACCTCGGCATTAGATGAAGAGACAGAAAAGCGCGTTGCTGAGATGATTTGCGAACAAAAATGCACGCTAATTTTGGTCTCCCACCACAATCAAACTATCTGGCAACCCACTAAGATAATAGACATGAGGTAATCAATAAAACCCCGGTATCTCTCTAAAACTGGGTTTTTATTTAGTTTAGGAATAGCGCAATAACACATGCTGTTCACTTGTGGTAAGTGTTAATATTTTAGTCACCTGATTTAATAGGAAATGGTATTTATCATTTAATAAATACCATTTCACTATCACTGACAATTACTTATGTCCCCACGGAGCGGGTGGCAAAGGCTGTGGCTGAGTTAGATCAAAATCCACTTTAAAATCGCGGTTTTCACGGGTGAGTTGATAGCTAAACATCGTTGGCGTTATCGCCATATGCCACACATTCGTCACAGACTGAGTCAGACCATTTTTCATAAAGTTATCAATCGATTCTTTATCAATCGGAAATGACTGTTTTTGATTTGTCCCTTCATCTACAGTATCACCGCCATACATGGTCACAGCATCTTCGCTGCCATCTTGATGTCGATGATCGTGTTTTAGCCTAAGCCCTTGGGATGTCTTTGTCAGCACCCAAGTACGTGAGTGGTCATCACCCACATGAAAAGGAATTTTTAGCTCAATATCAGTGCATTCACGCACATGCATCACTAACGGCTTACCACTAAATGCCGAATCGGCGCTATCACCTGATACCACTTTGCCCGCAAAGGCTTGCCCACAGTGGCTCGCTATTTGCGCAAAAAACGCATCCTGTGGCTTAACAGTGTTAGCGAGTGAGGGCATGACCAGTAATGATAGCGTTGTGAGCCCAAGGCTCTGAAGGATAATGCTGTTTTTCATATTGTTCTCCATTTTTGATGAAAAACAACTTAGCACAAGGGAATAAATTTAAACTGAATTTCCCTTGTGCTCGTGGTGTGGATTACCAACCAATGTAAGTACGAGAACGATTGCCGAGGCGCTTTTTAATAAACCGTGCCGTAATAATACTGCCCACCATGAGGAATATGAAAATCCCCGCAGAAAACAGCACGCTAGTCACCCAAGACCCAGGTGGTAAACGGTAACGTAATAGTTTAGTGACCACACCAATCAGCATATCGAAAAGAGGATGGATAAAGAAAATGGCAAAACTCATCTCCGCTATCTCTATCAGCCAAGGTAAACGGCTGCGCCCCGAAAGCCACTCACAGAAATTCAGTGCTAATACACACAAACATAACTTTTGGATAAATTGCCAATCGACACCATTATATTCAAATGGCGCTTTATGATAGTTACCAATATGCCCCACTATATAGCTCTGCTCAACCAAACTCACGACTAAGAAAATGATCGCTAATCCAGTGATTATTCCTCCAAAGCGTGTCACAAGATGTTCATCTTGTGAATATAGAATGCCTATCAAATAGAAGGGCATAAAATACACCATAGAATGAATAAAATTGACGTTACCTATGGGGCGATGCAGATAAATAGCCACCACACAACTCAGTACAAAGAGTGTCCAGCGCATCGACTGAGAACACCGGATAAACCATAAAAATACGGGCGAGAATAGAAAAACCGCCATAATGAAGGGGATATACCAGTGGGGATAGAGGATATAACCATTCCTCACGGTATAAAAGATACTCAATAGCACGTTATCGAGCGGTTGTTGCTCCATGAATATCCAGCGCAAGCATAAGAAAAATAGGCCGACAAAGGACACGATTAAAAAGGGATAAAGTACATTATGTACTTTATTTTTCATAAACTTACTATAATCAAAATCTTTGTAGAAAATACGATGAAAAAAATAGCCAGAGATAAACACAAACAGTGCAGTGCCTCCCCTGAGTAAGTTTTCTAATAGCAGTGGAAACCCTTGTCCAGAGTTATAAACACTGTGACCAAGTACGATTAAGATAATCGCGATGCCACGCATATAGGTAAATTCGAGTTGGTTTTTTCTCATTATTAATTCATCGCACAGTAGAGAGTTCGCCCCTCAACAACACTTGCAGAAACCCTGATTGTTCCATGGATTTCCAGTTCATTGAATACTAAATACTGCCCCTCGCGCTGGAAGGGAAATGCTAAAGGTAACAGAGTTGCGGCTTCAATGCCCTCACAATAATTCTGTAGAGGGACATCCAATAGTGGACTACCATTAACATTTAAGTTGCTGAATTGTGCACTCATCCCTAAATAAGCTTGTGTCATCTCCCCTTGATAGGGCACCACGTAAAAGCCTGAGCGCACATCCCCCACATCGATAAAACTACTGCTATCACTCACACTTGGCATCACGAGTAAAGGCACTTTTGGGTCCTGAATATCCTTAAGCAACTGCGCTAATTTCTGATGTGTTGCAGGATAATAGGCCAACATATTCTGTAAATTTTTTTTCTGCGCACTCTGTTTTTCAACGGGTGGCACTATCGGCTTCACACGATTAAGCAACAGATCTACGGCTAACATGCCTGACATAACCGATTCTTTCCACACATAGGGATCTTGATTGATATCTAATAATATGCCCGCAATAGCGCCAATATTTTCCGCCTCAGCAGCCCATCCACCCAGCATCTTTTGTTGTTGATAATAATTATGAACATACTGCAACAACAGCTTTTGGTAACCCAAGTAGGATTGATTTTGACTTAACAAGCGTGCGCCTGCCACTAACTCGATATACTTAGCGCTGCCTTCCACGAGATCATTTAAATACCCCGCCCTATCCTCGTTAGGTGCAATTTGACGCCATAGCTGCAGCCAATAGGCGGCATAACCCAGTTGTACAGACTGTTGCTCGGGTTGCATTAACGCCACCATCAAGGCATTAAATAACTGTAAGCGGTAATAGCGAGCGTCAAGATTGAGCGGAAAAACCTCACCTTCATAACGGCGTCCTTCTTCTAATATTCGCCATTCCGACTGAGCATAAAAATGAAATGCTTCGTGTAAGCTATTACCCGCCCAAACTAAAAAGGATAAATCGGTGATTTTTGTGTCAGCAGCAAATTGAATTGTCGGCGCTTCAAACTGGATTAAAACACCTGGTAGCCCCTGATATTGTGGAAATCCAAAGTTGACTGATAATCCAGAATGCAAGTTAACAGATTCTAACACGCTGTTATCTTGGATGATCTCGCCTCCTGGTTGGCGTAACCACACATTGCCACCATAGCTAAACAGATGGACTTTATCCTCAAGCCTAAATCCCGGCCACAGTACTTCACTCTGGCGACTACTTTGAGTCATATAATCGAGGTATAGACGGGCAAGTTGTTCTGGAGATGCCTTATCAGCAAACGCGGGGATTGCAGCGGCGACACCTAAAAACCATAGGAGCACCACCATCATATTTTTCATTTCTTGGCCTAAACACACACAATGAGTTCACAAAACAGCGTTAGCATATAGCGCAATTAAGCAATAGTGAAACATTTGCAAAAAAATAATTCCCCTTTAACACGCTAAAATTCACACCGAATCAGTAACTACTAATAAAATCATATTTTTACCGTAAAATATTCGTGTTACAAGTCATCGCAGAAGACTTAACTTTTAGCATTAGGTGACTCATCCCCAAACCAAAGTGCCAGTTTATCTGCTGCGAGGGATTTCACTTCATCATCAATATATAGAGCTACCATAGTCAAAGCAGCAGCGAGAGCGCCTAAATCGTCGGTAAAGCCAACTAAAGGTGTCAAGTCAGGGATCGCATCCAAAGGCGAGATAAAGTAAGCCAAGGCCCCAAAAATCACAGACTTAGCCCACTTAGGTGTATTCGGCCTTTGCGCGGCATAATAGAGCCATAGAGCGCGCTCAATGACATCCTTGCCCGCCTGACGGCTAAAGAGTTTGATTTTGCTCCAAAATCCCGTTTCAGTAAATTGCTCATCCGCCATGATATTCTCTCCAATAATATAGCTCTCACAGTGTACGACGATTTAGCACTGGGAACAGTGCAAAATAGTAACCTAAATACCAGTCAAACACTTACAACATAAAAAATTATTGAAATCAGTATACTGCTGCCTCTAAGTCAACGAGCACCATTTACGTCAAGCTAATCACGATATTAGGCACAAATGACAAATTTCAGATCTCCCCCCTCAAATCTAAGAATAAATCTAAGAACATTATCACTTTTAATAGGTAAAGATGATTTTATAAAGAATATTTATGCATAATAATTCAAATATGGCATGCGCTATAAATGATGTTCACCATTGTAGTAGTCATTTAATTATAATTAGAAAAATATCATTAAATGTTTTATGCAATATTTAATACTATAATGCATTAAGGATATTTACATTTGTAATTTAGATAATGGTACTTAAGGACGATTGACTGCTTTTAACAAATACAAAAATAGATGAAATAAATAATTACACTTAATTAAAAACAAGACACTGATCATATTTTTATTTATAACACACAGATAAACTCTATACCGTAATAAAACGTTTCTATCATTTTCTCTAAGTCATAATGGAGTTGTATATGAAGAGGAAATCTAAAATTATGGCGCATATCCGGCGCACACGACATATCATGATGCCTAGTCAACGTGATTATTTCGACCATTCATTTATCTTTCTCCGCTGATCCTAGCGCAGGTAGTAAACTAAGTAACAGGTCTAAAGTGGTATTGTGCCAACTTACGTAGGCACCTATCATACTGTATTAACTTAGTTTGTTATCTCGCACCCTTATCAAAGCATTCTTTTATTAGTGCAGATTTTCTGCGGCTACTCTATTCACGCATCCAATAAAATATATTTCAAATTATATTTTATTTAGCGTATTACGCATAGCCACATCTAAGCTGCGCATGGAATAGCTATATCTAATTTTTATGCCATTAATATTTTTAATTAGGTATAGGCACTGTTGTATCCAAATTATTTAGTAGCAAAAAGGAAATTAACTATGAAATCATTAAAAGTAGCCGCTAGCTTATCTGTCAGATCTTGTTTCGATATAGACAGAGAAGTCGTCAACGTATTAACCACTGATTTTTGCGATGTAGGTGCGGCTGTTGTCTCTGTTGATGATGTTAGAAATGGTATTGTTGAAAAGATTAAGAATACCGGATTAAAACTACCGATTTTCGTTTCAGTTTGCTGTGAAGAAACCTTCCCGGATGATGTATGCTCATCAATTACTGGGGTATTTGAACTCTGCGGAGATAACACTGACTTCTACGGAAAACAGGTGGAAACTGCGGTTAATAAATATGAGCAAGCTTTATTACCCCCTTTCTTTGGGACACTCAAAAAATACGTCGAAATGGGCAACTCAACCTTTGCTTGCCCTGGCCATCAAGGTGGACAATTCTTCCGTAAACACCCTGTAGGCCGTCAGTTCTTCGACTTTTTTGGCGAAACTATTTTCCGTGCTGATATGTGTAATGCCGACGTTAAATTAGGCGACCTACTCATCCATGAAGGTGCACCGCTGGATGCACAAAAATATGCGGCTAAAGTGTTTAATGCCGATAAAACTTATTTCGTACTCAATGGGACTTCTTCTTCCAATAAAGTGGCCACTAATGCGTTATTAGCAAAAGGGGATTTAGTACTCTTTGATCGCAATAACCATAAATCTAACCACCATGGCGCGCTAATTCAAGCGGGTGCAACACCGATTTATTTAGAAACAGCACGTAACCCCTTCGGTTTTATTGGTGGTATAGATGCCCACTGTTTCCAAGAATCTTATTTAAGAGAACAAATTCGTGAAGTTGCCCCAGAACGCGCCGATGAAAAACGCCCATTCCGGTTAGCGATTATCCAACTGGGTACCTACGACGGTACTATCTATAATGCTCGCCAAGTGGTTGATCGTATTGGTCATCTATGTGATTACATTCTGTTTGACTCAGCTTGGGTGGGCTATGAACAGTTTATTCCCATGATGAATGACTGTTCACCACTACTGCTCGAACTGACGCCAGAAGATCCTGGTATTATCGTGACGCAGTCTGTACACAAACAACAAGCAGGCTTCTCACAGACCTCACAAATCCATAAAAAAGATAAGCATATCAAAGGCCAAGCGCGATACTGTAACCATAAGCGTTTCAATAACGCCTTTATGATGCATGCCTCAACCAGCCCCTTCTATCCTCTGTTTGCGGCGCTGGATGTGAACGCAAAAATGCATGAAGGAGCAAGCGGTCGTTATCTGTGGCGCGAAGCGGTAAAAGCGGGTATCGAAGCGCGTAAGCTATTGCTTAAAAAGTGTAAATATATCAAACCATTCGTGCCAACCATGATCGACGGTCGCCTATGGCAAGAATATGAAACCGAGCAAATGGCCGACGATTTACGCTTCTTTGAATTCGAACCCGGTCAAAAATGGCACTCCTTCGACGGTTATGAAAAGGGCCAATATTTCGTTGATCCTTGTAAATTCCTGTTAACAACTCCGGGTATTGATGCCGAAACGGGTAAATATACTGAGTTCGGAATTCCCGCGACTATTTTGGCTAACTTTTTACGGGAAAATAATATTATTCCAGAGAAGTGCGACTTAAATTCGATTTTATTCCTGATGACACCTGCAGAAGATATGGCAAAAATGCAACACTTAGTGTCGCAAATATCCCGCTTCGAAAAGTTAGTTGATGAAGATGCACCATTATCCGAAGTCTTACCTAATGTTTATAACGCCAATAAAGCCCGTTACAAAGATTATACTATCCGCCAACTCTGCCAAGAAATGCATAATCTTTATGTCAGCCATGATGTAAAACAATTGCAAAAAGAAATGTTCAGAAAAGCACATTTCCCAACTAAGGTAATGGACCCTCAAGAAGCTAATCTTGAATTTATTCGCGGTAAAGTAGAACTAGTCCCACTCTCTCAAATTGAAGGTCGTATCGCTGCCGAAGGTGCGCTGCCATATCCACCAGGAGTGCTATGTATGGTTCCAGGTGAAATATGGGGAGGTGCTGTACAGCGTTATTTCTTAGCCCTTGAAGAAGGTATCAACTTATTACCCGGATTCTCGCCAGAGTTGCAAGGTGTTTATCTCGAAAACACCGCCGAAGGCAAAATCCAAGCATTAGGTTATGTATTAGCTAAATAACAGTTTTTGACTGCAGAGTTAATTAACCCCGCTCTGCAGTCAATCTCATCTCTCTAAAATGAATTATATAATTAGGTCATTATTATGAGTAAATCAGAGAATAAAATTGGTGTTGTCCAATTAACGATTATCACCATAGTCAATATGATGGGTTCAGGCATTATTATGTTGCCAACCCAATTAGCCCAAGTGGGAACCATTTCAATTTTATCTTGGCTCGTCACGGCCGCGGGCTCTACGGCGCTGGCCTTTGCCTTTGCTAAGTGCGGTATGTTCAGTAAAAAATCCGGTGGTATGGGCGGTTATGCCGAGTATGCCTTTGGTCGTTCAGGTAACTTTATGGCCAACTATACCTATGCGGTTTCACTATTAATTGCCAATGTCGCGATTGCTATTTCGGCCGTAGGTTACGCCGCGGTATTGCTTGAGGTTAACCTAAGTCCTATCGCCATTTGCCTTGCGACGATTGGTGTGCTTTGGTTAGCGACAATTGCAAACTTTGGTGGTGCCCGCATTACAGGCCGCGTGAGTAGCGTAACAGTTTGGGGAATTATCATACCTGTGATTGGTGTGTCTTTAATTGGCTGGTACTGGTTTGATATTGACCTCTATAAAGGCGCTTGGAACCCGCATGATATGCCATTCTTTAAAGCACTAGGCGGCTCTATCGCAATGACATTATGGGCTTTCCTTGGTTTAGAATCAGCCTGCGCAAACTCTGAAGCGGTTGATAATCCAGAAAAAAATGTACCCATCGCCGTTATGGGGGGGACATTAGGTGCGGCGATAATCTACATCGTTTCCACTAACGTTATTGCCGGTATTGTACCAAACGCTGAGCTTGCTATGTCGAATGCGCCATTCGGTTTAGCCTTCGCGCAAATGTTTAATCCTGTGGTCGGAAAAATCGTGATGGCCTGTGCCATTATCTCTTGTACTGGATCGCTATTAGGCTGGCAGTTCACTATTGCCCAAGTGTTTAAAGCCTCAGCCGATGAAGGATTCTTTCCAAAAATATTCTCAAAGGTTAGCAAAGCCGATGCGCCTATTTGGGGTATGACAATTATCGTTTCAATTCAAACTATGTTGTCATTAATGACCATTAGTCCCTCACTGAGCAAACAGTTTGAAGCCCTTGTCAATCTTGCTGTCGTCACCAATATTGTGCCCTACATTTTATCGATGGCCGCCCTAGGTATTATGCAAAGACAGCTTAAAGTGCCTGCGAATAAGGCCCATGTTGCCAACGTCATTGCCGTGATTGGTGCCCTATATAGCTTCTACGCCCTTTATAGCTCCGGTGAAACAGCAGTTATGCTTGGTGCAATAGCGACCTTCTTCGGTTGGACTATCTACGGTGTTATTTCAAATAAAACCCCAGTCGCTGAGGCGCGCCCAGTGTGAACACCCGACGACAGTGTCTATGTTCACCCCCTAACGAATAGCGCCCTTAACATCAATACTCAGGGACCATAGGCTGTAAATCCTATGGTCCCCTAACTAACCCTTGCTTATTTTCGGTGAAAT
This sequence comes from Shewanella sp. JNE2, assembly GCF_023159115.1. Taxonomy (NCBI): domain Bacteria; kingdom Pseudomonadati; phylum Pseudomonadota; class Gammaproteobacteria; order Alteromonadales; family Shewanellaceae; genus Shewanella; species Shewanella sp. JNE2. Next base: position 4,308,688 of record NZ_CP096169.1, read on the forward strand.
TATGAATAAGACTTGCATCGCCTTAGTGCTTCCCGTGCTGTTGACCGCCACCAGCAGCCAAGCAATTGAACTATATAAAGACTCAAAAAATTCATTAGATTTGAGTGGCTGGCTTGGATTTGCCGCATTAAATGATAGCCATGATACTTCCGTTATTGACGATTTATCCCGTGTACGATTTAGCTTCGAACGCAATGAAAAACATGGTTGGACGGCTTTTGCGACGACCGAATGGGGTATCAATATGGTGTCTAGCGATGACAGTCTAGTGATGCAAGGCGGTAAACTCGCTGCAGAAAAAAACGAAGATTTCCTCTATAACCGTTTAGGTTATGTCGGTATGTCCCACGATGAGTGGGGGAGCCTAAGTTTTGGTAAGCAATGGGGCGTATATTACGACATCGCAGGCACCACAGATCTACCCAACGTCTTTGCAGGGTACAGTGTTGGCGCCTATGCCTTTAGTGATGGTGGATTAACAGGAACAGGCCGAGCTGACTCCGCATTTATCTACCGCAATACGCTCGGCCCAGTGCACATTGCCCTGCAATACGCCGCCAAAACCAATGGGGATATCGTCCTTAAAAATGCCGATGGCAGCGAAATGGCAGACTCTGAACTCAATTTCGACAGCAGCTACGGTGCCAGCCTGACCTATTCGGTAACGGACAAATTTAAGCTGCTGGCGGGCTTTAACCGCGGTGATTTTGACGGCCACCTAGGTAATACCCAAGTTGATGAAACAAATAAGATTGTCGGTATTAGTGCTATGTACGGTGATTATTATCACTATGCCGAAAATCGCGAAGCAAGTGGCCTCTATGTCGGCTTTAACGCCCATCAAAGTAAAAACAATGAACTAGTGGATGGCGAACTTTACGATGCGACTGGCGTCGAGCTAATGATGGCCTATCAATTTGATAATGGCTTTGTACCTATGTTGGTGCTCAGTTATTTAGATTTAGATACAGATGCAACCACACCTATCCAAGGTAAATGGACCCGCCAATTTGCCATGTTAGGACTGCATTATCGCTACAGTAACGACACTGTGATGTTTGCCGAGATGAAACTGGATTTTAGCAAAATGGATGACGCTGCACTCGAAGCGCTGGAAGACAACGGCTTTGCGGTGGGGATTAACTACTTCTTCTAGCCATTTTTCAAAAACACTCGCGCGAGTCCAACCTACCATTGCACTCGCTCCGCATTGTAACCAAAGAACTCATGGCTCACGTCATCGCTCATATACGTGAGCCTTTTTGAGGCTGAGGAGCGGCGCACGTTCCGTCTACAAACGCTCGCCGTAGACTCATTAGATGGTTCCGCCGGTTTACCATCGTCTCTACGCCACTTCAAATTGAGTTTATGAAGTGGCTTTTTTTCAGTAGAAACCGAGTTACTTAGCTTGCTGACGATTATGGGACGGTTTACCGCCACCCTTAGATTGAGCCCCTGATGCTTTAGCACTCGATTGTCCAAAAGGCGCTTTAGCTCCCGGACGATTCGACTTAGGCACATTAGGCTTAGGTACGTTAGGCTTGGACGTATTCAATGCAGGTTTTCCGCCTTTCCCGGCAGGTTTTGACTCTGCACCCGCATTAACACCGCCTTTCATCGCCCCTTTAGATTTAGTTGCCCCCTTACGATCATCGAACTGATTACCCGAGAAACGTGTAAAGGCTTTTTGGCCTTGGTTAGCATCCTTCATCCATTTAGGCCCGCGCTCATTGCGCCCTTCTGGTGGCACTAATTGGTTTGGACTATTGCCGATCAAATCTTCACGCCCCATGGCAATCAAGCCTTCACGGATAATAGGCCAACCTGCTGGGTCATGGTAACGCAGCAACGCTTTATGCAAGCGGCGTTGACGCCCCTTCTTCGGCACTGGCACCACTTCACTGGTGTGTTTGACGTTTTTAAGCGAGTTCAATTCGGTATGATAAATCGTCGTCGCATTCGCCATCGGTGAGGGATAGAAGTTTTGCACTTGGTCGAGCTTAAACTTACGCTCCTTCAGCCACAGCGCTAAATTCACCATGTCTTCGTCGGTCGTGCCCGGATGCGCCGATATAAAATAAGGGATCAGGAACTGTTCTTTACCCGCTTCCTTCGAATACTTGTCGAACAGTTCTTTAAATTTATCGTAGGCGCCCATGCCGGGTTTCATCATCTTGCTGAGCGGCCCTTCCTCGGTATGCTCAGGGGCGATTTTTAAATAACCGCCCACATGATGCTGCACTAACTCTTTAACATAGGCAGGATCTTCGATCGCCAAATCGTAACGCACACCGGAGGCAATCAAAATCTTCTTAATGCCGGGCACGGCGCGGGCGGCGCGGTACAAGTCGATAGTGTGCTTATGATCTGTGCCTAAATGGCCGCAAATCGAGGGGAACACGCAGGACAAACGGCGGCAGGTTTTCTCGGCTTTTTCGCTGGTACAGCCGAGGCGATACATGTTGGCAGTGGGGCCGCCAAGATCGGAAATTACCCCAGTAAAACCGGGCACTTTATCCTGAATATCTTTGATTTCTTTGATAATAGATTCTTGCGAACGGCTCTGAATAATCCGCCCTTCATGTTCGGTAATCGAGCAGAAAGAACAGCCACCAAAGCAACCGCGCATAATGTTGATCGAGGTTTTGATCATGTCATAGGCGGGGATTTTCGCCTTACCATAGGCAGGGTGTGGCACCCTTTTATAGGGTAAATCAAATACCGCATCCATCTCGTCAGTATTGAGCGGCCAAGCGGGCGGATTGACCCACACCCCACGGTCACCGTGGGGCTGGAACAGCGCCCGTGCGCAGCCCGGGTTTTGCTCTTGGTGCAAAATCCGTGAGGCATGGGCGTATAAATATTTGTCCTCAGATACCTTTTCAAAAGCTGGCAGCAGCACATAGGTTTTATCCCATGGCTTAGGGCGTGGCGGTTGCACGCTGATAGCTTTTGGCGCATCGTTATCAAAAATCTTTGCATCCGAAGGGCCAGATAAATTAGCGCAACCCACATCATCGGCACCATAGGGATTAGGGATAGGATCAATCTTATGCAATTGGTCGATTTTGCGTGAATCCATACCACGCCATTCAGGCAAAGGTTCTTTACGAATTACCGCAGTGCCACGCACATCGTGCAAGTCATTAATCGACTCCCCCGCCGCTAAGCGGCGCGCCACTTCAGCCAGCGGACGCTCGGCATTGCCATACATTAAAATGTCGGCCTTAGCATCGAAAATCACACTGCGACGCACTTTATCGGACCAATAATCGTAATGGGCGATCCGGCGAAGGCTTGCCTCAATTCCGCCAATAATGACTGGCACATCTTTAAAGGCTTCTTTACAACGCTGGGTATAAACCGTCACGGCGCGGTCGGGGCGCTTGCCACCGATATCATCTGGAGTATAAGCATCATCGGTGCGGATACGACGGTCAGCGGTGTAGCGATTAATCATGGAATCCATGTTACCCGCGGTGACACCAAAAAACAGATTCGGGCGTCCAAGCTGCATAAAAGCGTCTTTGCTCGACCAATCGGGCTGAGAAATAATCCCCACGCGATAACCTTGGGCTTCTAACATACGGCCAATAACAGCCATACCAAAGCTTGGGTGATCCACATAAGCATCACCTGTGACAATAATAATGTCACAGCTATCCCAGCCGAGCTTATCCATCTCCTTACGGGACATAGGTAAGAAAGGTGCCGTGCCATAGCACTCGGCCCAGTATTTGGGATAACTAAAAAGTGTGGATTCAACTTGCATCGATATTGACCCAAAAACGTAATGTCAAACAAAGGCGAAGCAAAAAGGAGCTGCGCCGATTTAGGGACGCGGAGTATAGCAGGCAATCACTGGCAAGTGCGATTAAAAAAACACCAACCACAACCTTTTGTGGGGTATTTGGCCTGCGGCTAGAATACCCCTAAATCGGCTATGGATATGACATAGACACGAGTTGAGCGGCTACAACCCCTTACCTAGCCCTTGGACAAAATACACTAAATTCACAAAGGCTAAGCTAATAATCACAATCCAAGTGAGTAACACTCCCCAAAAACGTCCCAAATGATAACCACCTTGGCCTTGGGTGAGTCCAATGGCATGGAGTAGTCGAGCCACAACCCACAGGGTACCAAAACAATGCAAATAAAATGCAGGCAAGCCACCTAATTCTGCTACGGCCATTAAAATCAATACGATGGGTGCATTCTCTATTAAATTAGCATGCACCCGTCCCGCCAAGGTTAAAGCACTATTACCGCCATCACCGAGACCAATTCTCTGACTTCGCCTAAGTTTAACCACACGATAGGCCAAAGTGACGACTAATAACCCTGTAAGGCTGGCGTAAAGGCCTGTTACCATCAAAGACATATTAATTTCCCTTTATGAAAAAAATGACTATAGCCCGAGCCGCAAAAAATCAGCAATTTATTTGTATTAAGTTTAAAAGCCATTAACCTTTTAGCGACAAGATAGGTTAATATGCGCGCGTCATTCCCAACAACTTTTTTATACAGTGAAGACCCCGATTGGATAACGAAGAGTTTATCGAAAAACGCAAATTTATCATTAAGCTAGGTAAAGCTTTGCATAAATTTGGCACACCCGCTTATCGCCTTGAAACTCACTTACAAACCGTTGCACGCACCTTAGGCCTCGAAGGTTATTTTCTTATTTCACCCACCTCGATGACTTTCGTTTTACAACACGATACGGATCAAGAATATAACCATGTCGCGAGAGTGAAACCAGGAGAGCTTGATCTAGGCTCACTTGCCCGAACCGATGAGTTAGTCGATGAATTAACCTCAGGTAAACGTACGTTAACCGAGGCACTAGAGCGTTTAGAAGAAATTGCCAATAAACCCAATCCTTACGGCCCGGTATTAACTTGTTTTTCCTTTGGGACCTCTGCCGCCGCTTTCGCCATGCTGATGGGCACAGGCTGGAATGATGTATTTTGGTCTGGATTACTCGGTCTACTCATTTATGGCTTTGTGTATCGTGCTGAACGCTCAGCACGCATGGCTGAAGTCCTTGAACCCTTTGCGACCATTATCTGCGCCATAGTTGCCTGTGCCATTGCGCGTATTGATCCCAATATTAATATTCCCGTGGTTATCCTCTCCGCGATCATTATCTTTATCCCGGGTTTAGCCTTAACCTTAGGCTTAGCTGAGCTGGCGGCGCGTGATTTGATTTCAGGTACAGCTAGGATTATGGATGCCTGTATGTTGCTGTTTAAATTGTACTTTGGTGCAGTGCTCGGCATGGCTATCGGAAAGGCTTTCTTTGGCGAGACCATCTATATTGAACCCGAAAGACTGCCCCGCTGGGCAATATGGTCGGCGGTACCGATTTTATCCATGGCGTTAGTCTTTATTTTTAAAGCACGAATGCAAGATTCACCTTGGGGCGTACTCGCTGGGATAGTGGCGTTTTTCTCGGCCATGCTTGGCGGACATTTTTTTGGTGATTCAGTGGGGATCTTCTTTGGCGCTTTAGCCGTTGGCATCTACTCCAATCTTTTTGCTCGCTGGATGAAAGCGCCTGCTTCCATCGCTCTTTTACAAGGTATAGTGATCTTAGTGCCCGGCAGCAAAACCTATATTGGACTTAATGCGTTAATTTCTGGCGAGACTATGCTTAATCAATCCCATATAGGTTCACAGATTTTTTTAATCTTTATGTCGCTGATCGCAGGGCTTATCTTCGCCAATGTTGCTGTACCGCCTCGCCGTACTCTCTAGCCATACTCTCTAGCCATACTCAGTATGGCGGCATCAAGGTGCACGGTATTCTTAGTGCAACCTTAAATAAAATCAAAATGTTATTTAAATACTTCCTTGACTAATTACCACTTTCCATGTGTTATTAAATTGTGAATTGCAGAGTGAGTTTGATATCGCTGCAGCCGTCAATTCCATGGGAGTGGTCTATATGCAGAAATTTGTCCAGTATGCATGCATCCTACCTTGTTGCATCAGCAGCCAGATGAGTGTGGCCAACGTCGATGAGCCACTAACAAGCCCCCCAATCGTTCAACAAGAGCAGACTCCTAAAAAAATTGGCAAAATTATTGTCGTGAATAATCCAATTTTTGATGAATCAGATCCAAACGCTTTTTTTATTCATCGCTGGGCAAATCAGCTGCATATCAACACCAAAGATTATGTCGTGCGCGATAAACTCACCTTTAGTGAAAATGATACTGTCGACCTAAAAGATCTCAATGAATCACAACGTCTCTTACGGGCCGAGCCCTATATTCGCGATGCAAAAATCTATATCGCTGACAAAGATCCCCAATCCGACACCGATCCTAACGTCGAATCGGTTGTTATTGAAACGTGGGATAACTGGTCATTACTTCCTACGGGGAGCTTTAGCAGCTCAGGAGGGGATACTCGTTATTCTTTTGGCGTAAAGGAGGACAATTTATTGGGTACAGGCATACGAACTCGAATGAATTACCAGTCAAATGAATCTCGTAGTGGTTATAAATTTGCCTTTGAAGCCCCCCTTAGCATTATCGAACACGGCATCATCGCCGCAGAGTTTTATGATAATAGTGACGGCCAAGCTAAACATATGTACATCAGTAAACCTTTTTATTCGCTCAAGACGAATAGCATGTACTCCCTAGAATATCTTGACGATAGTCGTACCGATATATTGCGACAAAACGGTAATGAGGTGAATGAATTTGAACACAAGTCTGACTACCTTAACCTCAAGTACGGCTGGCTAATAAGTCAGAATAACGACAATATTTCCCGCTTTATTACAGGTATTACCCAGAATAAACATGAGTTTGCAAACGTAGACACCTATCCCACATCGACGCTACCGCAAAACAGGGACTTTATGTATCCTTGGGTTGCCTACGAATTTATCGAAGACGATTTTCACGTATTGAATAATATTCACCTGATCACCAATAACGAAGACTTTAACTTAGGCTGGCACCACTATGTCCAGTTAGGATTAGAAACCAAAGACATAGACGATGGTAACCCACTAGGCTACCACTTTAAGTGGCAAAGCAGCGGCGGTTACCGATTCGATAATCAACTCTGGCTTTTAGAAATGGCAGGGAGTAGCACCCTTGGCACAACGCAAAAAGATACCTATACAGTCGAAGCCCAAGCCGAATACTTTTATCGGATCAACCCTAAATGGACTGCCTACGGTAAAGCTTGGGCAAGCGTATCAAACAATACTTACCTTGATCTCACCCAAGGACTTGGGGATGAAACGGGTGTACGGGGTTACCCCAATGAATATCAACAAGGTGACAATCAATGGCTCATGACTGCAGAACTGCGTCATTATCCCAATATCAATCTCTATCAACTGGCAGAACTTGGCTGGGCACTGTTTACCGATCTAGGACAAGCATCGGGAGGACCACTGGCTAGCAATAACGAAGTCAGCGGCCCTTTGGGCACTATCGGTATAGGAGCACGAATTTATTCCTCCCGTTCCAGCTACGGCAATGTCGCCCATATCGATTTTTCTCTGCCGTACACAGGTGGCGAATCTGCCAATAGTTGGGAATGGCGGCTCTTAGTTAAACAGAGTTTTTAAACCTAAGGTACACCATGATTGCTCAACACCATTAATCTGTGGTGATGTGATGGACGCCTCAGCACCTAAGCTTGCAGTATTATGCCAAGCTTAGGTGCTGACAAATAGTTCTGGAGGTTTCCATCATGGATATTAAAGTTATTGGTATCGATTTAGCCAAAAATGTTTTTCAAGTTTGTGTTTGTCTTATGGATAACTCAGTCATGACTAACAAAAAGGTTAACAGAAACAAGCTGCTCGATAAAATTAGACAATTCCCCGAAGGTAGTCTTATTGCTATGGAGGCCTGTGGTACGGCGCATTACTGGGGAAGACAATTTCAAGCTCTTGGTTATCAAGTGCAATTGATCCCTGCTCAACATGTTAAGCCATTTGTTGCAAACCAAAAGAATGATGCCAACGATGCCCTCGCTATATGCGAAGCGGTTTTCAGACCTAATATCCACATGGTTCCAGTTAAAACTGTTGAGCAACAAGACATTAAAGCATTACGTTGTGTACGTAGTCGTCTCGTTCAAAATCGAACCGCCATGGTCAATCAAATTCGAAGCCTAGCGAGCGAGTCTGGTGTGATCTTCTCTGTCGGCAGGTTGCAATTACAAGCGTCACTTAGCCGTATTTTAGCAAATAATGAGCATGAACTGTCTCATACGCTTCATTACCTGTTAAAACTTTTATATGAAGATTTATGTGTTTTAAATGAGAGAATTAATCAAATCGAGCGCGACATTAAAGCGCTATGTCAAATCCAACCTCGCTACAATGCATTGCTGTCGATCCCTGGCTTTGGACCATTAGTCACAGCAAGCTTTATGAGTGAATTAGGTTCGGGTCATCAATTTAAAAATGGCCGGCAATTATCTGCATGGTGTGGCTTAGTGCCATCACAATCGAGTTCTGGTGGAAAAGTTCGACTAGGATCGATCACGAAAAATGGCAGCTCAGAACTACGTGTTTTACTCATCCATGGCGCCAGAGCCGTTGGCCGATTTGCAAGCAAACGTGATGATAGACTTGGGCGATGGTTTAATGCACTTGCGTTAAGGCAAGGTCGACACAAAGCCGTTGTCGCATTGGCCAATAAAATAGCGCGTATAGGATGGCGGATCCTCACGAGTAACGATAATTTCGACGTTAATAAAGCGTTTGCGTAAGACGTTAAGCATCACGTAAAAGTTTACATGCACTGATGAATAAACGGTCAACCGTACCTATTAGAGCCTGACTTGACCAAGGCATTAAATGCCGATGTAGTGATAAGGTAATAGGTTTCGGATTTACATCATGGCGCGGGTAAAAAGCCTATTTAGACGCCGAATATATGGTAGTGAACCAATCATTCAAAAGTGTTGTAAAAGCTGAGGCGTCCATATATGGTCTCGAATAAACCTGAGGCTATCTGCCTGACCTCCTGCTCAACCCTCTGTACCAGAGAAGCGTCTGCCAATATGGGAGAACCGCAATTAAAGGGCGGTTTAGGATCATATTCAAACAATAACTGCAGAGTTTTCGCCTGTTCTTCCCCCTCTATATTGGCAATAAGAGTCAATGCAAAATCGAGTCCTGCAGTAATACCGCCACCGCTGATCCTATTACGGTCAATCACAATACGTTTATTTTCAAAGGTAATTTGAGGATATTGTGCCAACACTGAAGCATAAGCCCAGTGAGTGGTCGTGCGATAACCATTAAGTAAACCTGTTGCCGCAAGAATCAAGGCACCAGTGCATACAGATGTAATGTATTGTGCTTGCTCCCCCTTATGTTTTAAGAAGGAAATAACTTGCTCATCCTGTATTTGCGCCAAAGGATTTGCACTCCCAGGCACTAACAGGATATCTATTGGTGGGCAATGGTCAAAATCGTAATTAGGTTGTAAGTTAACGCCCGCATCACAGGGTAATAGCATGCTGGTTTTCGCAAAAGTGAAGGTTTCAAAAGATGGTACAAATGCTAAAAACTGTAGTGGCCCATAGGCATCGAGCATCGTCATGCCGGGATAAAGAAAAATACCTACTCTTAATTTGTGTTTGATTGGATGATTTGTTTTATCACGTTGAGCCGCTTCAATATTTTCACTCATCACAGATTCTCCATCGGTAGTGACAATTTCATATTTCAGGTAACACTGTCATTGCAGTTAACCCTATGACCGTCACTATAAAGCCCATTATTCTTAACCATCAGGCACAAACTCGCCCGCATGTTTCAAATGGTACACCTGAGCCTATCTGTTCCACTTAAGCAAAAATCACAACACAAGAGCCATTGAGGCTAAGGTATAATCACACGCCTAAACTGAGTTGAATGTAAAGCGGGATCCAATATGCACACAAAGCACTGCATGCACATAGCGAAAAGCCCGCGGGCTGTGCTCAAGGTTCTCAACGCTTTTAAGGAAATGCTGAAACAGCAAGATTATCGTGATATTGCAGTGGCTGATATTGCCTACAAAGCCGATGTAGGCCGCACGACGTTTTATCGCTACTTCAAGCGTAAGCTGGATATCCTTATTGCACTCCATCAAAATATTTTTGAAGATATCTTCGCAGATCTTCAGTCAGCCGAAGACTGGCTTTCAACTAACACGCCACCCTCATTGGAAAAACTGCTTATTACTTTTAGCCGAAACAGCATGTTTCGCCGTTCCATGTCATTTAGACTTGGTAGCGATCTCGATGCCGCAACGAAACAATTACAAACTAAACTTGTGCAACATATCGAAAATAAATTGGTCAACACCTTCAACACTGACGAATTTATTATCCCAAGCCACACGTTGGCCCACAGCATAGCCGCTCTTTATTTAAGCCAAATTCAACAACTTATTGCCAGCCCTCATCCCTGTCCTACACAACAAGCCAAGTACTTACATCTGCTTACGCGGGGTATCATTTTAGCGGCGTTAACGAAAAGAAACGCATATCTAAACCAATGAAAGTAATCATGGTAAAAGTTACGGCGTTTAAATAATGATCAAACAATTAGCTTGGTAATCCAACGCAGGCCAAAGGTGCTGCGCAGTAGTTTTACAGTACTGTTGTGGCGCAGCTGAAACAGACAGCCAAGGCTAAAACTGACGATTAAACCTGGTGTCGACCCAATAAAATCACGACTGCTTTGCGCTAATTGTCGTTTCCTCATCAGTAACAAATCATGCTGCAACTGGCCTTGTTCCGTCAGCACTGTCAGCTGCAACTGCTGTTTTTTAAGTAACTGTTGAATTAGCATACTCGCGCCCCCTATTTTTGATGTCCCGACTCTCGAGTCGAGAACAAAAGCTGTAATTGCTGCCAAGTCTTCGAAAAGCCCGTTTGTGACAACACATAGCCAAGACTACGCCAACACCAAAGCAATAAAACAAACTGTAGCACCACCAAAGCGCTCACAGTGGCTAATAACGAACCACTCAATTGAAACAGCATATAGCCCAACAGCAATAAAATACTGCCCCAGAATAACGTAATGCCAGTACCAAAACAGACGACTAAAGCCGCAGCGATAATCAGGCTACGCCCTGTTAACCGCCATTCTGCCGTTGCTACTTTCCCGGCCAACTTCAACTGATCGAGATAGGCTTGCTTCACTGAACTGCTAAGAACAGCTATTTCAGCCAGTTGCTCAATTGCCTGATCAATAACGTTATGCTGGGCAGCAGCTGATGCTGTCTGCCCAGTTTTAGCGGTTTGCGCACTATGCTGGACGGGCCTTTGTTCTGGCGCCTCTGACCTTGCACGGTTTTGCATAAATCCACCTTAGCGACGGCGCAATAAAGCCGTTAATACCACGCCAGCGGCAAAGGCAATCCCAGCTGTAGCCAATGGATTTTGCGCTGCCAACTCACGGGTTTTGCTATAAGAACTTTGCAGTTGTAATTTGATTTCCTCCTGCTTGAGCGCCAGAGTTTCCTGTGAGCTAGCTGCCGTTTTACGCAAAGTGTCTTCTGCAACTGCGGCTTTCTCTGCTACTACATCAACGGCATGGTGCGTCACTTCAGTTGCTTTCGCTGTTGTGGGTGAATTTAAAGCAATGCTATCTTTACTGTTAGTTTGTTCTGCTACGCTTTTTGAACTGGCCATAGAAAGCCTCCTTGGTGAACACTGTGCAATGCAACAAGATGCTGCACTTTGCGTACAAACCAATGCAATGGCTATACCAAACAATATAAACGTATAAAAACAAAAGGTTATAACTCTACCATTTCTATTAACCCTCCCAGTTAACGGTAGATGTTACCTGCATTGAGTAATTTTTACCTGCGACGAAGAAAGACTGGAAATGGCTGTAATGGCGGCTAAACTGAAAGCTAAATAAGCGATATACGGGATGTACAGGAGAACGAGCTAACTCTGATTTTTTAATGAGTTAATCAAATAAAATTGATCATTACCGTATAAATTAAAAAACAAAAAGCCCGTTTGTCATTACGACAAACGGGCTTTTTGTTGAATGAGGTGAGTTGGCCGATAAGCCGGGTCCTGTCTTGGACAGTCATTCATCTAGGCCTGCAATCGCTCACAGGCTCAAGCGACCTACCCGGTTCCAACGCGAGCCACGCCATACGGAACCCTATTTGGTCTTGCTTCGGGTGGAGTTTACCTTGCTACGGACTATTGCTAGCCGCACGGTGCGCTCTTACCGCACCCTTTCACCCTTACCGACCTGATAAATCAGGCAGGCGGTCTACTCTCTGTTGCACTTGTCGTCGGTTCACACCGCCCAGGCGTTACCTGGCACCCCGCTCTTTGAAGCCCGGACTTTCCTCCCCGTTCTTGCGAACGCGGCGACTGTCTGGCCAACTCGGCGCGGATTATAGCCTATGCCATCTTTATGTACCACAGTTAATCCTAGGGATGCGTAGCAGTGCTTATAAATCAGACTCTAGGCCGTATTTATACAGAGCGTTCTTTTTAAGGCCATGGATTTGTGCGGCAATTGCAGCGGCCTTTTTGAGAGGCAATTCTTCGCACAGCAGCTTAAGCGTATTAATCGCGACCGTTGGAATAGCTTCATCGTCATCGATATGGTAACCGTGCACCATCAACACGATTTCTCCCTTCTGCTGATTAGGATCTGTGCTTACCCTAGCTAATACGTCTGCAACAGGACCGGATAAAAAAGTTTCGAAGGTTTTAGTCACTTCCCGCGCCATAACGACATGGCGTTCGCCACCAAGCACTTCAAGCATAGTCGTTAGACTGTGCTCGATGCGGTGGGGTGATTCATAAAATATCAGCGTGCGAGGATCTTCTTTTAATGCCAATAGCTTATCGGCACGCGCCTTTTCTTTTGATGGCAAAAAACCTTCGAAAGAAAAACGGTCCGATGGCAAACCCGAGGCGCTCAAGGCGGTAATCGCCGCGCAAGGGCCGGGCAAGGGGATCACATTAAAACCCGACTGACGCACATGGGAGACCAAATGGTAACCCGGATCGGAAATTAACGGCGTACCTGCATCTGAAATTAAGGCGATCGATTGACCCGCAGCTAATTGATCCACAATCCACTGGGCGCGAGCACGTTCGTTATGATCATGCAACGCAATTGTTTTAGTCGTAATTCCAAAATGACTCAATAACTTGCCGCTATGACGGGTATCTTCACAGGCGATCAATGAAACCTGATTCAGCACCTCTATAGCCCGTGAACTCATGTCGCCCAAATTGCCTATGGGAGTGGGAACTATGTAGAGTGCGACGCTTTGGTCCATATATACCTCTGTAATGACAGTGCCAAGACTTTCGTCAAGCGCAAGAGAAGGTTAAACTAGAGCCAGCATCTTACCAGAGTGAAGCCCAGTGTTAAAAAGCCTGAATACAACTAAGTTCGTTTCCGTGGCCATTTTATCGGCAATTCTAGCGGGTTGTGGCACTTCTACGCCCACAACCTCGACTGGAACAGCCTCCACAGCGGTCACCTCTTTAGCCTCTGCTCCTTTGGCGCCCAATGTATATTTAGCACAGGCAGCCAATAGTCAGGACGCACAGCAACGAGATACCAATCTGCTACTTGCAGCGCATGCGTATATTAATGCTAACGATTATGCCACTGCGCAAAAACTGCTTAAGTCGATGCAACCTAGCTTAACGCAGACTCCAACGCTATTAGCAGAGCACAAATATCTCACCGCTCGAGTGCTTGAGCATACCTCGACCTATACTGATGCGCTCAATATATTAAATTATCCTAGCACTTGGAGCCTGCCGAAATGGCAGATGGTGGCATATCACCAGTTTAAAGCTCACTTATATCAACTCAATAAGCAGCCCATTGAACAAGTACGTGAGCTAAGTTTACTCACGACCTATTTACCCTCTGCAGAGGCGAACGAAGTCAATAATAAAATTTGGCAAGTGCTACAGCCTATGCATGAACAAACGCTGCAAAATTTTACCCGTGATACTAAGAGCCCGATCTTTGCAGGCTGGTTACAACTAGCCTATATCGCAAAGCATTATGCCGTCGATCCGACCCAATTAGTGCGCTACTTAGGTGAATGGCAGAAACAGAACCCTTATCATCCTGCTGCCGCCAAATTGCCAGCAGACTTAGATAGAGCACTTAATGCTAAGCCTTTTTCACCCAAGAATATAGCGGTGCTATTACCACTCACAGGCTCAAGAGCCAATGCCGCCAATGCAATTCGCCAAGGCATATTAGCCAGTTACATGGCCAAACCTAACGAACAAGTTGCCGTCAATTTTTACGATACCGCCAATGATGCAGTATCCGCTTACCAGCAAGCGGTTGCCGCTGGGGCGGAGTTTATTATTGGCCCACTATTGCCGAACGAAATCGATCAGTTACAAGCAATGCCAACAGCCACTGGAGCGGTGTCAACAAGCACATCTATTCCGCAGTTATTTTTAAATCAGACCGACAAGTTAGTACCTGAGGCCAACAAATTCTACTTCGCCCTCTCACCCGCACAAGAAGCCGCTGACGCCGCAGCACGTATGTATCAAGATGGCGTAACTATGCCGTTATTGCTTGCCAGCAATGATGCCATTGGTAAGCGCATGGCCGAGAGTTTTATCCAAGCGTGGAAGAAAAAGAGTGACACTCCCATCGAAGTTTATTACTACGATAGTGGAGATAAAATGCGTACAACCGTACAAGATGCCCTCGGGGTTCGCGATAGCCAAGAACGCATTGCCCGTATCAAGGAACTCCTTGGCAACTCAGTACAAGCCGATTTTCGGTCACGCCAAGATATCGATGCGATTTATATGATATCAACGCCGCAGGAGCTAACACTGCTCAAAGCCTTTATTGATGTTAACTTTAGCGTTTTTACTCAGCCAGTGCCTTTGTACACATCGAGTCGTAGTCGTATCGATAATGAATCGAGCCAAACCGCGCAGGATTTAAATAATCTCACCATGAGCGATGCCCCTTGGCTAATGCAAAATGGTGAAGAAAACCTGATGGTCAATACCCTGTGGACGGGTTGGAACAATGGCCAGAAGCGTTTGTTTATCATGGGTTATGACGCGATGGATTTAATTAGCAAATTAGCCCAAATGCGCTCATTCCCAGGATATCAATTTAACGGCCGCAGCGGTGTTTTATCAGTCAACCCAGACGGAGTGATTAACCGCCAGTTAAGCTGGGGACGATACCAAAGAGGCAGTTTTCGTCAGCTATGATACTCGGACAAGTGGCAGAAACGCTCGCCCAAAGTCACCTTGAACAACAAGGGCTCACTTTTGTCGAACGTAATGTCCGCTATCCATTTGGCGAAATCGATTTGGTGATGCGCCATAAAAACCATTGGGTATTTGTTGAGGTGAAATATCGCTCTGCAACCCAGTATGGGGGCGCACTACAAGCTGTAAGTAAGGCGCAAATAGGCCGTATACGTCTGGCTGCTAGCCATTATTTACAAATTCATCGGCTCGATGTGCCCTGTCGTTTCGATGTTGTGGCAATTGAAGGCCATCAAATCCATTGGCTAGTCGATGCCTTTTAAACATCGGCATGAATTATTTTTAACGCTTATGCCTCAACTCGCCCGAGAAATTATGGCATGATAGTAACACTTTATCCTGAAAGGATTTATCCATGTTAGAACGCATTAAAGACAGTTTTACTGAGTCAATCCAGACCAAAATCGATGCAGCCGAAGCGCTGCCTGAATCTATCGCTAAAGCGGCCGAGATGATGGTGCACTGTCTTTTGGGTGGCAATAAAATCCTCGCCTGCGGGAATGGTGGTAGTGCTGGCGATGCACAGCATTTTTCGGCCGAACTGTTAAACCGCTATGAGATTGAGCGTCCACCCTTACCGGCTATCGCCCTGTCTACCGATACTTCAACCATCACAGCTATCGCAAACGACTATAGCTATGACGAGATTTTCTCAAAACAAATCTTAGCCTTAGGTCAACCAGGTGACATCCTGCTGGCGATTTCTACCAGTGGAAACTCAGGTAATGTGATTAAAGCAATGGAAGCAGCACTTAGCCGCGATATGACCATTGTGGCCCTAACAGGTAAGGACGGCGGTGCGATGGCAGGCCTATTGAGTGTTGGCGACGTAGAAATTCGTGTCCCATCTAATGTTACCGCGCGTATTCAGGAAGTACATTTACTGGTGATCCATTGCCTGTGTGACAATATTGACCGCACACTCTTCCCGCAGGACGAGCAACAATGAGACACGCTGCCCCACTGTTAATGGTTTGCTTGCTGCTACAAGGCTGTGCCGGTGCCGTTATGGTGGGTGCAGTCAGTGGCGCCATGGTCGCTAATGATGAACGAACGGTAAAGACTCAGCTTGATGATACCAATACTGACTTTAAAATAACGAGCGCACTGCTAGAGCAAGAAGATCTTAAAAAACAGACTAATATCACTGGTGTATCGGTAAATGGTAATGTGCTGATGATAGGTCAAGCACCAAACTCAATGCTCCGAGACAAAGCAATTAAGGTTGTGCAAGATCTAAAGCTAGGTGGCAAAATTCACAATCAGATCCGTATTGGTAATCCAACTTCTTTCACGACACGCAGCAACGATACTTGGGTCACCACCAAAGTGAAGGGGCGCATGCTCAATGAAAAAGGGTTAGACGTGACTCGCATTAAGGTCATTACCGAAAATGGCGAAGTCTTCTTACTTGGAGTCATCCATCGTTCGCAGGCAGATTTAGCTGTAGAGATAGCCCGTAATACCGCAGGCGTACGTAAAGTGGTTAAAGTATTTGAATATATTGAATAACATTATCGCGCCTAGGTGACTTATCGCTTAGGCTCGCCCTCAACACTTTCAAGTCGCAAAGGCTCCACCAGCAAAGCATCAACACTGCGGCGCCCAGGCTTATTCATTAACATACCTATCCAAGGTAAAAACAAGGATGGCAGCACAATCAATGCCGCCCCAAACCAGCTTAAACTATCTAACCACTCATCGAACAATAACCAACCTAAAAACACGATAAATAACAGCCCTGTATATTCGGCAATCGCAATATCACTCGCCTGTGCCTTACGATAAGCCAACACACAAAACCAATGATAAATCAGTAAAAAAGCATTACTCAATAAGGCGACCCCTAACAACGCCCAACTGAATCCCTGCAAACCTTGGAAAGCGGTTATCAACAAAGTGGCTGGTATACCTAAGAGGTTATAAAGCATTAAAGTGAGTACAGGATGTTCCGTATTGGGTACTTTTTTTAGCGTGAGTTGATTCACTGCAAAAGTAAACGCAGAAAAGAGTACGGCAAGACCGAACCAATTCATTTCACTCGGGCGCAGAATAATCACAATGCCCACAAACCCTAACAGGGTACAGAATACCTGCCCTGTGGTAATGCGCTCCTTAAGAAACCAATATCCCATAAGGATGATCATCAGCGGTGCCGAGTAAAACAGCGAGCTCACGGTCGCAAGTGGCAACGCCATTAAACCAATAATTAAAAAAAGCGCGCCAACTGAGCCTATGTTGGCACGCCAAAGGTGAACTGAAATATGTGTCGTCATGGGCCGCTGTGCATATAACCATACGGGCAGCAGCATAAAGACAGAAGTGATTTGCCTGACAAGGAGAAAAGTTGCAGCGTTAGCATCATCGGGTAACCATTTGATAGATACATCGTAAAAGGCACTGAATAGATTACCCACTATCAATAAAATCAAACCGATAACAACAGGGCGTTGCATTTTTAACTTCCACAAATCTCGATGGCAGCATGATAATCCCCACAAAACTTAAGCTGAAATGATGCTTTCTCATGCTAGATGAATTAGATTCATACTAAATTTTTTACATATTGAAAATAATGAGAAAGCTTCCACCATTACGTGCATTGCAGGTATTTGAAACCGCTGCCAGACAGCAGCATTTTTCAAAAGCGGCCGATGAGCTATGCATTACCCAAAGTGCAGTTTCACATCAAGTGCGAGTATTGGAAGAATATTTTGGTGAGCAATTATTTGATCGCCAAGGCCGTAAGTTGCAATTAACACCCAAAGGCCAAGGATTATTCATCGAGTTAGAGCGCATTTTCAATGAGCTAAGTGACCTTAATCTTAAGGTGAAGGACACACCCAATAAGCAATTATGCTTAGCGGTTTATAGCTCCTTCGCAGTGAAATGGTTGATCCCTCGGCTTGCGGATTTTCGCCGCCAGTACCCGAGTGTGAAGATCCGCCTTGAGATGATCACCCAAGATCCTGATCTCAGCACCAGCACAGCGGATATTTTTATCGCCGGAAAACTCAACCAGCGAGGGTATTGGCAGCAGTTACTACATAAGGAACGCCTGATCACTGTGTGTAGCCCAAGCTTTTACCCCAAATGGCGTGAAATCCACCTCAATAATTTTCAGCAGCAAGCTCTATTAGTCGTGGATGAAGGGCCGCTCGGACTTGATTGGCATAAATGGTCATCAGCACATCAAATCCCGCTTAATAACGAACAACAGCATGTATTTAGCCATATCGTCATGGCGATTGAAGCCGCCATTGCCGGTCAAGGTTTAGCCCTTGCACCGGATTTTATGGTAGCGGGTGATATTGCCACAGGGCGTTTAGTCGCGGTGAATTTACCCGATGTGCATACGGGTTTTGAATTTACTTTTTTTTGTAAACAACGCCGCTTATCTGAACCTGCAATTGCAGCTTTCTCATCTTGGCTTAAATCACAAGCCTAATACCGATTTACAAAGACAAAAAAGCCGACTTATGTCGGCTTTAAATTCAATGGGTTGAGGTAAGTTTAGTTACACTAATAAACCAATTTTCTCATAGACTTTTTTCAGCGTCACTTCGGCGCGCGCCTGTGCATTCTCGGCGCCCGCTTTCATCACTTGATCTAAGTAAGCGCGATCGGCTCGAATTGCGCGGTAACGCTCCTGCAGTGGCTCTAACATCCCCACAACCGCTTCACCTGCTGCTACTTTTAAGTGTCCATACATTTTGCCTTCAAACTCGGCTTCTAGGCTGGCAATACTTTGCCCTGTCACACCCGACATTAAACTCAGTAGGTTAGAAACGCCCGGTTTATTATCCAAATCGAAACGTACGACTGGCGGCTCATCGCTATCCGTCATGGCTTTTTTCAGCTTTTTCAGCACTGATTTTGGATCTTCTAGCAGGCCGATAACGTTATTACGGTTTTCGTCTGACTTAGACATCTTCTTCAGCGGCTCCTGCAGCGACATCACCTTAGCACCATGTTCAGGGATAAATGGCTCAGGAATGGTAAAAGTGTCACCGTAGGCATTATTAAAGCGAGTCGCGATATCGCGTGTTAACTCGAGGTGTTGTTTCTGATCTTGGCCAACGGGAATTTCGTTCGCTTGATAAATCAAAATATCCGCCGCCATCAGAACCGGGTAGCCAAACAAACCCACGTTGATGTTGTTAGCATGCTTTTGTGACTTATCCTTAAACTGCGTCATGCGGCTCAACTCACCCATTTGGGTATAGCAGTTTAATGCCCAGCCCAATTGGGTGTGCTGTGGTACCTGAGATTGGATAAACACTGTGCTTTTTTTAGGATCCACACCACAGGCCAAATACAGGGCCAAGGTATCCAAACACGCTTCGCGCAGCGCCTTAGGATCTTGGCGAACAGTAATGGCATGCAAGTCGACCACACAATACAAGCAATCGTGGCTATCTTGCATCGCAACCCATTGACGCAATGCACCCATGTAGTTACCTATGGTTAATTCGCCGGACGGCTGTGCACCGCTGAGTACTATGGGTTTGGTCATTACGTCATTGCTCCACTATCTATAAATAAAAAGAATCGATTAAATTAACGCGTTGTTGGATTTATCCAGTTCAAAATATCACTAAATTGCTCGCAGACAGCATCTGGGCCTGCGAGCCCAATATCTTCACCGTAGTTATAGCCGTAGGTCAAGCCGATTGATGCAACACCTGCCGCTTTCGCCGCTAAAATGTCATTTTTAGAGTCGCCAACCATCAATAACTCCGCTTTATCTAACTGCCATTCCTTCAGTAGGTGCTGCAGCGGTAAAGGATCAGGCTTCATCTTTGACAGCGAATCACCGCCTAATACCAAGCTAAAAAAGCTGTTTATATTGAAGGCTTCAAGCAAAGGTAACGTAAAGCGGTAGGGTTTATTAGTGACAACCGCTAGCTTAAAACCTGCATCGAACAGGGTTTGCAGCACTTGATGCACATCCCCATAGAGCGCACTGTGCTTCTCAAGGTTCTCTTGGTAGTGATGCATAAAAATTGGCATCGCCGCATCAAGTGCAGCCTGCTCTACGTCGGTACCGAGTGCATTAGTCATGGCGCGGCGCATTAACATTTCAGCGCCATTACCAACCCAAGTACGCACTTGTGCCTCAGAACACGTTGCTAAACCAAGTTCAGCTAAAGCCTCTTGGGTCGCTACTGCAAGGTCAGGAACACTATCAATTAATGTTCCATCAAGATCAAACGCGATTGCCTTAATTTGTTCCCACATGCGACTATGCCCCAACTTTAGCCAGTTCGGCACGCATCTCATCAACAACGGCCTTATAATCGGGCTTGCCGAAAATAGCCGAGCCCGCCACAAACATATCGGCACCCGCCGCAGCGATTTCGGCGATATTGTCGACCTTCACACCACCATCGACTTCTAAACGAATATCAAAACCACTGGCATCAATACGCGCACGCACTTGGCGCAGCTTATCTAAGGTTGATGGAATAAAGGATTGACCACCAAAACCAGGATTCACCGACATCAATAGGATCACATCGAGTTTATCCATCACATGGTCGAGGTAATGCAATGGCGTCGCAGGGTTAAATACTAAGCCCGCCTTACAACCTGATTCTTTGATCAATTGCAGTGTACGGTCGACATGCTCAGAGGCTTCTGGATGGAAAGTAATGATAGAAGCGCCAGCCTTAGCAAAATCAGGCACGATACGGTCAACGGGTTTCACCATAAGATGTACATCGATATCGGCGGTAATGCCATAATCACGTAGGGCTTTACACACCATAGGGCCAATCGTCAGATTAGGCACATAGTGATTATCCATCACATCAAAATGCACTACGTCAGCGCCCGCATCTAATACGGCTTTAACATCATCCCCTAAACGGGCAAAATCGGCGGATAAAATCGATGGAGCAATTAAGAATGGACGCATAAAACACTCGCTGTAATTGAACAAAAAGTGCTTCATTTTACCCTTAGCTAGGCTAAGCCTCTATAGCTAAAGCCACATTTATGGTAATTGAATGGATTATGGCGTCAGAGGAATGCCACACGAATAATACACACGCTTTGCAAAAAAGTATGGTTAAGAAACGAGATATTCAAACATTTCTGTAGTGATTGATAAATTATTGTTCATAAACTAAGCGAGTTTGTTATACTCGATGCGCTGCGCTGGGTTATGTTAAAGGAAGTATTATGAAAGGACGGTTAAATCATTTCTCAAACTTACTAGGTTTAGTCACATTTAAGTCATCAATGATGTTAGCATTCACGGCTGTCGTTGTTGCCTCATTAGCCTTTGGTGCGCAAAAACTCACTGACAATACTGAAACCACCGCCTGCGCTTGCAGCAGTGACACTCGCTATAACAACTCTTTGCCAAGCAGCCATCCCAACAACCGCTGTGCTAATCAAGCGCAACCTTTAAGTTGGACAACGTGGCTTACGGGTAAAAATCGTTCAAGTCAGTTTCACTTCGTTGATCTGCTTGAATTATTATATGGGCATAAAGATAAGCCTATCGATGATATGAAACCCACCAATTCACAACTCTCATACTAATGATCAACCGCATTTGGCAAATATTTCAGAGTACCTTGGCGGCCTTTTTCGGAGTGCAGTCGGATAAAAACCGCACAAAAGACTTTCAAACTCATTCACCACTACCTTATATTGTGATGGGTATAGTGTTAGCTATAATTTTAGTGGGGAGCCTTATATTACTTGTAAGTCAAGTGCTTAGCTAATGCAATTACCGCTAATATTACTCATCCTGTAGATCATAGTTTTCATCGTATAGCGCCATCAATTCGTCCACTTTATTACGGCTACTGCCGTTTTGGCTAATGTTGCGCTGTACTTGAAGCTTTGCGAGGTGAGCACCACGATATAGCTCCCGCGTTAAAGGAATGTCATGGTTGCTGATTAGCACAGGAATACCACGTTCAAGCGCAGTGTGCCGTGAATGTCGAGCGAGTAAAGCCTGATCATCTAGGCTAAAACCCGCTCCAACGTAAGTAGTAAAACTGGCAGTGGTTGATAAAGGTGCATAGGGTGGGTCGCAATAAATCACATCACCAGTACGAATTTGTTCAAATGCCTTTTCATAACCAATGCATTTAAACTCAGCACGTTGAGCCTTTTCAGAAAAAGCCCAAATCTCCTTTTCAGGAAAATAAGGTTTTTTGTAAGAACCAAAGGGCACATTAAACCCACCCTTGCGATTATAACGGCATAATCCATTAAACCCATGACGATTGAGGTAAAGAAAATAAACTGAACGTATGAAGGGATCACGGGTTTTATTAAACTCTGTACGCACCCTGTAGTAAGCATCCTTCTGGTTCATCTCATCGACAAACATCTTTCTCGCAGCGGAAATATATTCGGCAGGTTTTTCTTTTACAATTTTATAGAGTTCGATCAGATCCTGATTTATGTCACAGAGTAAATAGCTTGGATAATCCGTATTTAAAAACACCGAACCAGCGCCTACAAATGGCTCAACTAAACGGTCTCCCGCAGGTAAATAGTTCGTTAACTCATCCACCAACTTAAATTTTCCGCCAGCCCATTTTAGGAAGGCTCTATGTTTTTTAATCATTTAATTTGATGAATACCGACATAAATAAAGGTCACGATTGTACTCTGTTTATTCTGAGATTTCACGATTTGGGAGACTTTCTTGTAGCTGATATTCGCGCAGTTCCGCCCATTTTCTGACCCAAGGCTGTTCGAGGCGATACTGCTTAGCTAATTGCGCGGCAGCGCTCTGTGCTGATTGATGATTGCTATAGTGACCAACGAATACCACCCAACGTTGTTTATACTTTGCAACCCTTACTCCTTCGACTCCTTCAATCATTTTTAAAGTCGAACGTAGTGAACGCAATTGTGAAACACTGGCCACTTGGATGGTATAACCCTTAGTTGGTTTATGGAGCGTCATTAATGTGGCATTTTGCGTTATCTTCACTTCGGCCGTTTTGGGTTTAACAGATGCTGATGTCGCACTGTTCGACGCCACTGTCGCTCCCTTGCTACTCGCCTCATCAATAGGAGATTGAATTGATATATCGGACTCCATTTGTGGAGTCTCGCCATGAAAACTCGCTAAAGGATCTGGTGGTACAATCTCTTCTGCTTCAATCTGTGAAAGCCTAAGCTGCTCGGCACGTTGGCTAAAATAAAGCGCTAGCCGGTGTTGACCATGGGCAAGGAATTCGGGTGAGTCCATCGCTGGATAGGTTATAGGTTCTAAGGTGAGCCCAGAGTGAGGAAGCTGAGTTACCACTCCCCAAGCCGCTAACACAAGCAACACACTAACAAAGCTAATGGATAGTGCTTTATATTTTTTCCAAGAAAAGTTTGGCTTAGGCTTACCATGGAGAGCAAGCTCAAGTAAATTAACCACTTCCTGTGGAGTACCCGTTTGTGTTTCGAGTTGAGCACGCACTATATCCCTTGGTGTAAACGGGTTTTGGTCACTATATCTAAGCAATGTTTGGTACAAGGCTTCACGCTCAGGTAGTGTTAATGGCTCAATGCTGACAGGTAAAACTTGCCGCCTTAATTGCTCAGGTAACTGCGGCAATAAATCCGCTAAAAATGAAGAGGGCACAGTGAGAGTAACCGCTATCCGCTTACCCGCACATTGGATTTGATTCAGAATAATACATTCAGCCCATAACTCTTTAGAAAGCAAATGAGCGTCATCAATAATGATATGTAAGGGTTTAGTTTGTGTGGGCGCAACACGTAATAGCGTTTCCCCAAGCGGGATATCATCATCAAATATCGGCGATGAAATTAATTGCACCAATATTTTCCGGCGAATTTCAGCATTATCTGCATGCATTGGGCAAATGACTAACGCGGCATTTGACTCATCAAAATCTGTTGCCAGCGCAGTAACAAGCGTGGTTTTACCTGAACCTTGAGCACCAGAAAGCACCAGTAGCTGGTCGCTATAACTGGCAATATGATGTAATCGTTGTATAAGCGCTTCCTGAGAAGGAAGCAAGACTAGCCCCTGAAATGTCACTCACTCACCACACAATGTTTATGCGC
Source organism: Shewanella sp. JNE2 (assembly GCF_023159115.1). Lineage (NCBI taxonomy): Bacteria > Pseudomonadati > Pseudomonadota > Gammaproteobacteria > Alteromonadales > Shewanellaceae > Shewanella > Shewanella sp. JNE2. Next base: position 4,333,060 of record NZ_CP096169.1, read on the forward strand.
AGCAAATAACCTGTTCAAGGGTAGATTCAGTGACCTGACTAAATACATCCGCTTGACCAATTCCGGTCGGAAGCACCAGTCGAATCTGACCACCTAACACTTTCTTATCGCGTCGCATATGTTGAATGAAACTGTCGAAATCCATAGATTCCGGCGCACTCACTGGAAGATCGAAAGCTTGGAGTAACTGCACAATACGACAAACTATTGACTCATCAATCAGTCCCAGTGACCTAGCCGTTTGTGCAGCAAGGACTGTGCCAGCAGCAACAGCCTCACCATGAAGCCAGTTGCCATACCCCATTTCAGCTTCAATAGCGTGACCAAAAGTGTGTCCAAGATTTAACAAAGCACGAACACCCTGCTCAGTTTCATCTTGGCTGACAACGTCGGCCTTTATCTCACAGCAACGAGAAATAGCGTACACTAACGCTTCTGTTTCTAATCTCTTTAATGCCTGCACATTATTTTCAAGCCATTGAAAAAATTCGCCATCCCACATAATGCCATACTTAATAACCTCCGCCATCCCTGCCGCAAACTCACGTGCAGGTAATGTGTGAAGACATTGAGTATCGATCAACACCAACTGTGGCTGATAAAAAGCCCCAATCATGTTTTTACCTAATGGATGATTTACGGCAGTTTTACCGCCAACAGAAGAATCGACTTGCGATAATAATGTCGTTGGGATTTGGATAAAATCGATACCACGTTGATAACACGCAGCAGCAAATCCTGTCATATCACCAATCACGCCGCCACCCAAAGCCACCAGCACAGAATCTCGACCATAATTCCGCTGCAATAATGCAGTAAAAATAGCGTCTAAATGTGCTAAGTCTTTGAATTGCTCGCCATCAGGAAGAATGACGCTCTCAACCTCACCAAAAGAAACCATCACTTCTTGTATCTGATTAAGATATAAGGGCGCGACGGTTTCATTGGTAACGATAAGGATACGTTTTTTAAGCAGGTAGCGAGACAGTGCCTCGCTATCATTCATCAAATTCTGGCCAATATAAATGGGGTAACTACGTTCACCTAAATCAACCTGAATTTGCTTCATCATTCTGCCTAGAAACCTAATTTCTCAATGATCTGATTTGCAACGATTTTTGCACTTTGATCATCGGTTTTAACGATCACATCGGCAATTTCTTCGTATAACGGGTTACGGATCTCTGCAAGACTCTCCAACACTTCTCGAGGATCATCTACTTGCAATAACGGGCGTCGCTTGTCTCTTTGAGTACGAGCGACCTGTTTGTCGATAGTGGTTTCCAGATAAACAACAATCCCACGGGCAGATAGATGATTACGGATATCTTTGCTTTGTACTGAACCACCACCGGTGGCAAGGACAATACCTTGTTTTTCAGACAAATCAGCAATAACCTGAGCTTCACGGCGGCGGAAACCTTCTTCGCCTTCGACGTCAAACACCCAAGCAATATCAGCGCCTGTGCGTTGCTCAATCTCTTGATCTGAATCGTGGAATTCTAAATGCAGCATTTGCGCCAGATGGCGACCAATTGTGCTTTTACCTGCGCCCATAGGGCCTACCAGAAAAATATTACGTTTTTCAGCCATTTCTTGTACGTCTGAATCTTATTGAAAAGTATGCCGATATCGACTCATGATCAAGCCGACCTATATGTTACCTTGCTCTTATGAGACTTGACCGCGGATTATCTCAGTTTAAGGTCTACTATGGCAAGTCATGTGCGCTATTTATACTAAGAATTGTATTTCAGATACGGTAAAGCCAGCAAGTGTTGCTGGCTTTATTCAAAGTACAACAGCGAGTTAGAGCTTTTCATCCACAATTTTAGGTGTCACAAAAATCAGTAGCTCTTGACGCTCATTTTTATCTGTTGTGTTTCTAAACAAAAAACCTACTAGGGGAATATCGCCTAAAACAGGCACTTTGCTAACGCGACTGATAAGATTCTGTTGGTAAATACCACCGAGCACGATGGTTTCACCATTATTAACCAACACTTGTGTACCGATACGCTGAGTATCAATCGCAACCGCAGGCCCTGTGGATGTAGGAACCGTTTTCCCTTCAGAATCTTGCGTAATTTCTAAATCTAAAATCACTCGATTATCAGGAGTGATTTGCGGTGTCACACGCAATGATAATACTGCTTTTTTAAAGGTGACGGATGTGGCACCACTTGAGGTTGATTGCACATACGGGATTTCAATCCCCTGCTCAATGTATGCCGCTTTTTGATTAGAAGTCGTAATGCGTGGACTAGCAATAATTTCGCCTTTATTTTCTTGCTCAAGCGCACTCAGCTCGAGATCTAAAATAGTACCGTCGGCTAATTTGGCAACATGGAATGCAATGCTCGCTGCACTATCAACTTGTGCAGGTAAATTGACGTTTAGTCGATCACCAATACTAGGAACAATACCATTGGCGATATCTTGAGCGCCTTCTAAGGAACCTGATGAACCTTTATTGCCTTGCTGATCGGTTATGCCCCAGCGTATACCTAAATCTTCTGACACATTATCTTTAACTGTCACCATACGTGACTCAATCAACACTTGGCGGATCGGAATATCCAGCACCTCCACTAAACGATGAATATTTTCTATGATTTCAGCGGTATCTTTTACAAGTACAGTATTTGTCCGTTCATCTACGGCCACTGAACCCCGTGGGGATAGCAGACTCGAATCCGCACTCTTAAGTAATTCAGCTATATCAATCGCTTTGGCATAATTGATCTGTAAATATTCAGAATAGAGAGGAGCTAACTCTTTAACCTCTTGTTTATTCTTAAGGTTTTGACTCTCTCGGATGGCCAGTTCCTCACTTGGAGCCACCATTAAAATGTTACCTTCAATACGCTTATCTAGTCCCTTAGTTTGTAATATTAAATCTAATGCTTGATCCCAAGGTACATCATCAAGTCTAAGGGTAATATTGCCCTCAACAGTATCACTGGTCACGAGATTGAAATTATTATAATCAGCAATAATCTGTAGTACTGTTCGAACAGAAATATTTTGGAAATTAAGGGATAAGGTTCTTCCGTTGTATTTTTTTACTTCTTTTGTTGCTGCAACCCGCTCAACTTTATTTATTGAGAGTCTAAATATATTATCTTCCTGTTTATAATTGAAATCGTAGTTACCTGAAATATCAACTAATATTCGCGTAGTTAAATCTTCCTTGAAGGTTTCAAAACTTTTTACTGGTGTTGAAAAATCCTGCACATCCATCACATAAAGCAGATCATTATTAATGTCGGTATTAAATAACTTTATCTCAAGCTTAGCGCCAATTTGTTCAACATTGGCAGCGACTGAGCGATTATTTAAATAGACTAGTAATTCGCCACCACCATTTGCATTACGGCGAAAATCGATATTTTTAATGCTATTAACAAAAGGATTTTCACTAAATGGCTTTGCACTAGCGACTTCATCATTGATCGTTAAACGGTAAGAGTTACCTATCACAGCACCTTGATACGGCTTCACTTTAGATAAGCCTAAGGCAACTTTTAGTTGAGAATCCTGTTGTTCTGTTCTTATTTCATTTACACCCACTTGATTAATGGGCAAGCGGTCTTTAGATAAACCCGAAATACTATTATCGAATATTAAAACCAACTCGGCTGGCGATGCATTAGAATCAATGACTGGTGGCATTACTGCATCTTCAAAAACTAACTCAACCTCTAACTGACGATCAACTAAAGCATGATATTTAACATCTAATAATCGATTGGCAGCAAAACTCGATGGCAATATGCCAAATACGAATACGATCCCAATAACAGGCTTAATTAAACCTGAGAGAATTAATGGCATTTTGATCGCAGCAGAAGATTTCATTATTCCTTCATCCTTCGCTCGTTATTCTCCGGAAAGTTCTAATTTATTGAGTCGTTCAGACCAACAACCAGAACCATCAGGAATTAATTCTATTACTTCAACAGCTTGTGAAGTCACCTTGGTTACACGCCCATTAAACAATCCTAAGTACTCACCGACACCGATACGATATACACTGGCGTCATTTGTTTCGATAAGTGCCCAAGTCATATCTGCCTCGCTTAAGGTGCCGCGCATTTTTAAATTATCAATGGCATAGGTCTCTAAGCGACTTTTACGACGTTTTAAATCTGGTTGTAAGCAGTTCTTGCTAGTATCAACCACTTCTTCCGTTAACTCACGAGAAGGTGGAACAAAAGGGCTTCGCAGCAACTCAGCTTGATAAGCAAAATGTTCAAACTTTGGAGGTTCTTTTAGCGCCGGTATATGAGCAACATGCTGTGCCTTAGTCGTAGTAACAAATAGCTCTAAATCACTACGATCACCAATACAACCCATCAAAAAAAGGCTTAACACTAGTAAGGGAAATAATTTCATCATTTTTTACCCTTATTATCCGATGTCTTTTCGGGTGGTAATTCAGCTCCTTCCTTAAAGCGATAGGTTTTTGCTAAAATATCCATCGCTAAATTACCTAAGTCATCCCGTTTAATCGTAAAATCGTGAAGACTAACAATTCGTGGTAATTTTGCGACACCACTGACCATATTGCCCAGCTGGTGATAATCCCCAGTAACAGACATTTTAATAGGAAACTCAATATAAAAATCACGCTGAATTTCGGGTTCCCAGTTTAAACTCTTAATTCTTAATCCTGCATCCGTTGCAACAAAAGTCAGATCATCGAGCAAACCTGGCATTTCATTTTCAGACGGTAACATTTTAAGCAATTCAGCAAATTGCACTTCCATGATAGCTAACTGTTCGCGATAGAGTTTCAAATTTGCCGCAAGTTGATATTTATTTTTAAAGTCATCCCGTAACTGCACCTCTTTATTTTGCTCCGCGCTATACAAATCAACAGCATCTGCTATCACAAGAAAATAACCCGCAGCAAAAACACAAAGCGCTAATAATATTGCAAAAAAAGTTTTTACTTGATTAGGCCAACCACCAATATTCTCAAAATCGATGTCATTAAACTGACTAAGATCGAGTTTCATTTACTCGCTCCTTGCGCCACTTTTACAGGGTCATCAGCAATCGCACTTTTGACACTCACTCGTAAATTAAACCGCTGTAATTGTCTTAATTCATCATCTTGGGTCACGATAGATTGCATATTCGGATCGGTTAACCATTCTGATGCTTTAACTTTACGCATCATATTCGCTACGTTATTGTTGGATTCACTCCGACCTTCAATGAGTAATAGACTGCCCTTTTTCTCAATACTTGAAAGGTATATTCCAGCGGGTACTACACGCACCAACTCATCTAAAACATGGGTTGGTAAATTACGAGATTGTTGGAGGTTAAGAATAATCTCGGTACGACGCTCTATGTCTTTTTTCCGCTCGGTGATCTTTTTAATTTCAGCGATTTGAGTTTCAAGTAATTGAATTTCTAATTGTAGGTAAGCATTTCGCCCACGCTGCTCATCGGTCATCATTTCAAGCAAAGACAAGGCGATATACACTAGAATAGCTGCGCCTAAAAAAACCAGAGCCAAGATACCGATATAGTCACGTTTGTGCTTTTCTCTTGCCTCTTCACGCCAAGGGAGTAGGTTTATGTTCGCCATTGACCGTAACTCCTCAGTGCTAAGCCGCAGGCAACCATATATTTACTGATGTTAGGTTGCAGGATATGTTTGATTGATTCGTCTGCGTGTAAACATCCTTGAAAAGGATCGGCGATGATAGTATGAACACCTAATTCATTAATTAATAAATTAGCCATTCCTTCCAACTTAGAGGTCCCACCACATAAAACCAGATAATCGACTTTATCTCTACCGCTGGATGTACAATAGATTTGCAGCGTACGTTTTATTTGTTGTAGTAGCTGAGTTTGAAAAGGTGATAACACTTCAAACATATAATTACGTGGTAAGTCACCTTCTATCTTGGCTTTTTCCGCTTGTTCATAGGACATACCATAAAAGGACAGTATTGACTGAGTAAACAACTCACCACCAAAGGCTTGTTCACGAATAAAGGTTGTTTCACCAGACTCTACTACAGAAAAAGTCGTCATATTGGCGCCAATATCAACCAGTGCAACGGCTTTTTGCCTCGCTCCTTCTGGTAACTGACCTAGGATTAACTCTGCAGAGCGCCCAAGTGCATATCCCTCAACATCAACAACTTTCGTCTCAAGTTCAACCGTATCTAATGCATCGACTCTGACATCTATATTATCGGTACGACAGGCGCTCAATAGCACATCAACCTTAGAAGGATCGGTACTATTTACATTGAGGGTTTCAAAATCAATGCTCACTTCATCTAGGGAATAGGGAATTAAGTTATCGGCTTCTATTTCTATCTGGGCTTCCATTTCTTCCTCGCTCAGCGAAGCATCCATATAGATAACTTTTGTCATCACTGCTGAACCAGATACAGCAACAGCCGCATATTTCACCGATTTAGGTAAGATACGCTTCACTTGCCTTAAACATTCAACAACGGCATCAACATCACGAATATCATGATCGTTGATGGCCCCCTTTTTTACAGGGACCGCTGCATGACTGAGTATTTTGTATCCATCAGCAGTCTTACCCAGCAAAATGGCCTTAACTTCATGTGAACCAATGTCGATTCCCACCATCTGCGGAGCCTGACGCTTCCATAAATTTGAAAGCATAGTCCGTTGTCACTTTTTAGTTATCATTCCGTTAAAGAGATTAGCACAAAATCAATTTGTTATACTTATTTGGATAAAATGTTTCAATATTTTACACAGGCTATTTTATGAACATCACGTTTTTACTTCACCAAGACGTGCGCGCCTTATATACTGTCGCACTTAACTGAACATTAGGAACAATTTAGGTGAAGTGGTTAAAACGTATTGTTATAGCTCTATTTAGTCTAGCCCTTCTGGGTGTAGGCGCCATTGTTGCAGCATACTTTTATGTTTTGCCGGATTTGCCGGATGTTTCGACACTAAAAAATGTGCAATTACAAACACCTTTGCGCATTTATAGCAGCGACGGCAAGCTCATTTCTCAGTTTGGTGAAAAGCGTCGTATTCCATTAAAGTTGGAAGAAGTCCCTAAACCGCTGTTGCAAGCCTTCCTTGCAACAGAGGATGCACGTTTCTATGAACACGGCGGAATCGATCCTGTTGGTGTTATTCGTGCTGCGGTCGTCATGTTAACTACAGGCGAAAAGAAACAAGGTGCAAGTACGATCACTATGCAGGTGGCGCGTAACTTCTTCTTAACCCGTGACAAAACCATTATTCGTAAAGTGAAGGAGATTTTTATTTCCTATCACATTGAGCAACTGCTAACCAAAGATGAAATCCTCGAACTCTATGTTAACCGCATTTATTTAGGTCAAAGAGCCTATGGTGTTGGCGCTGCAGCTCAAGTGTATTTTGGTAAAAACGTACAAGATCTCAGCCTATCCGAAATGAGTATGATTGCGGGTTTGCCTAAGGCTCCCTCAACACTTAACCCTATTACGTCACATTCACGCGCATTGGCTCGCCGCAATGTGGTGCTAATGCGAATGAATGAAGTCGGTTACATCAATCAAACTGAGTACCAACTGGCTCTGCAAGAACCTTTAGTCGCTAAATACCATGGCGCTGAAATTGATCTCTATGCGCCGTATATTTCGGAAATGGCGCGGGATTATATGGTACAAAAATATGGTGAAGAAGAGGCCTATACCAATGGGTATAACGTCTACACCACGATTTCATCGGATCTGCAGTTACTCGCACAACAAGCTTTACGTAATAATGTATACGCCTACGATGAACGCCATGGTTATAGAGGTGCCGCAGCAGTGCTGTGGACAGGAACCAGGCCAGATAACACCCAAATTCAAGCTGAACTAGCTAAGATCACGCCTGTACAGGAATTACACCCTGCTGCGGTGTTAGGTCTTAATGGTCAGCAAGCAAGCGTATTAACCGCCAAAGGTGAAACCAAAGTCATCAACTGGGATGGATTAAAGTGGGCGCGCAAATTCATTACCGATAAACGTCAGGGTAGCGTTCCTAAAACGGCTGCTGATGTGCTAAATGTGGGTGAACGTATTTGGATCCGCGATAACGGTCAATATTTACAGTTGTCCCAAGTACCAGAGGTTGCGAGTGCCACTGTATCACTCGATCCACAAAATGGCGCTATTCGTACCTTGGTTGGTGGCTATAGCTTTAGCCAAAGTCAATATAACCGAGTGACCCAAGCAAAACGTCAATTAGGCTCAAACATCAAACCTTTCATTTATGCTGCTGCGTTAGAGAAAGGCTTTACCTTAGCAACCTTAATCAACAATGCGCCAATTAATAAACCCGATATCAGCCAAGGCACCGCATGGCGGCCTAAAAACTCGCCTGATATCTATGGCGGCCCAACTCGTTTACGTGTGGGTTTAGCACAGTCGATCAACGTAATGTCAGTTCGTGCGATGCGCCATATTGGTTTAGATGCTGCGATAGCTGAACTGGTAAAATTTGGTTTTAATCCAAACGATCTACCCCGCAACGAATCTTTGGCCTTAGGTTCTCCTTCGGTAACTCCACTACAAGTTTCTACTGCGTTTAACGTATTTGCCAATGGAGGCTACTTAGTTGAACCTTTCTATATTGACCGTGTAGAAGACTCTTTTGGCAATGTCATCGAGAAAGCGAATCCAACCTTAGCTTGCAAACCAAGCAACACAGCGGCACCGCAGTCAAATGACCCGATGAATTTTGGCAATGCAGATTTAGCAACAGACGAACCTATTGCATATTGCTTTGGACAAACAGGCCGTTATGCACCACAAATTATTTCTGAACAGGTTGCATTTCTTATTACTGAAGCCCTGAAGAGTGTTATCTGGGGTGGCGGCGATTGGAGTAAAGGCACTGGCTGGCAAGGTACGGCTTGGCGTGCTGCGCAGTTGATTAAACGACACGATATTGCAGGTAAAACAGGTACAACTAACGAATCACGTGATACTTGGTTCAGTGGTTTTAGCCCTGCACTTACCAGCACTTTCTGGGTTGGATTTGATGATCATGGTAGACAATTAGGTAGAACCGCTTGGAATGCCAATGGCGAAAAAGATCAAATCACGGGAGCAGAAGCTGGAGCAAAAACCGCAGGGCCAGGCTGGAACGAGTTTATGAACGGTGTCTTAAAAGGTACACCTGAAGCAACTTTGATCCCACCTGAAGGTATTGTCTCAGTACGAATCGATTTAGCGACAGGTAAACTCACCCGAAAAACTGACTATACCAGTGCGTTCGAGTACTTCATTTCGGGTACCGAACCGAAGGAATACATCAGTGAAACGCAAGATGAAAATAGCCTCTTTATCGAATCACCAACGGATGATTTATTCCAATAGGCTTCATCTTTTTTGTGATAACAATGAATAACCAATAAAAAACGCGACTTAGGGTCGCGTTTTTTATTGTCTTAAGTATGCCTTAGCGTGCTTTCTTGGCAGCAATAGCCTGTTGAATTTGTGGCAAAGCAGTACCGCCGAGTACATCGCGTTTCGCCAAACAGGCTTCAATAGTCAGGTTGGGATAGACATCCTCCTCAATGATAGCGGCAAAAGTTTTTAATTCGGCCAAGGAGAAATCCTCGAGCGGAATTTGCTTCGCTATCGCTGCTACGACGACTTCACCCACTACGTGATGCGCCTCTCTAAAAGGCATCCCTTTAGATACTAGATAATCGGCCAATTCAGTAGAGTTGGCATAACCTTGCTGCGCGGCTAACAGCGCATTAGGGCGATTAACCTTCAAGCCAGATAACACTAACACCGCCATATCGAGGCAAATTGCCCAGCTATCGATCACATCAAACAGGCCTTCTTTATCTTCCTGCATATCTTTATTGTACGCCAAAGGCAGCGCTTTCATCGTAGTGAGAATGCCCACTAAGCTGCCATAAACCCGGCCGGTTTTACCACGGATAAGCTCTAATGCGTCTGGATTTTTCTTCTGTGGCATCAGGGATGAACCTGAGGTCACTTCATCACTCAAGGAAATAAAGTTCGCTTCACCTGAGTTAAAGAAAATCAAATCTTCAGCCATACGGCTTAAGTGCATCATGCTGATTGAGGCGGTTGAACAAAGTTCTACCACGTGATCTCTGTCTGATACGCTATCTAAGCTATTCAGCGTTGGCGAGGCAAAATTCAACGCTGCAGCCAGTGCATGTCGATCCATTTTGTAGGCTGTGCCAGCAAGGGCACCCGAACCTAATGGGCAAGTATTCGCGCGAGTTAACGCATCGGCTAAACGGCTGATATCCCGCTCAGTCATTTCCACATAGGCCAAACACCAGTGGCCAAATGTCACAGGTTGCGCACGCTGCAAGTGAGTGTAACCTGGCATTACCGCATCAAATTCACGCTCAGCCAACGCCAGTAATTCAGCATGTAAGCCTTGAAGACGTGCGAGTAATGCTTTGCCTTCGGATTGACACCAAAGCTTTAAATCGGTGGCAACTTGATCGTTACGGCTACGGCCAGTGTGCAGTTTTTTACCAAGATCGCCTACTTTGGCAATCAAAGCTGACTCGACGAAGCTGTGAATATCTTCGGCGCCCGAGGTGAGAATAATCGCTGGATCGCCCTGTACTTCCACTAGCAGCTCATTAAGCGCTTGTTTTAAGTCACTGCATTCAGTTGCGGTGATAATACCAACGCTGGCAATCGCATCCGCCCAAGCAATAGAGCCGACCACATCTTGCTCAAACAAACGGTAATCCACAGGCAACGAATCGTTGAATAATTTAAATAGCGCGCTAGTTTCGCCTTGAAATCTTCCACCCCATAAAGCCATGCTCAATCCCCTCGGTCACTGCTTTTAATACGTTAAAGCCATTAAAACTTAAGATATAAAAAAGGGCGCTAGGCGCCCTTTCTGTCTGCCTATTACTTAGCGTTGAGCGCGCGGATGCGGCTCGCTAGTGAGTACAGGCGGATAAAGCCTTCTGCGTGTTTTTGATCGTACACTTGGTCTTCACCGAAGGTCGCAAACGCTTCAGAGTACAGACTGTTTGGCGAGCGCTTCTTAGCGGCAATCGCATGACCTTTGTAGAGTTTAACCACGACTTCACCGTTAACAGACTCGGCTAATGACTCAGATGCTGCCAGCAGAGACTTACACAGCGGGGTGAACCAACGTCCGTCATACACTAGATGCGCCATTTGTGCGCCAACCTGCTCACGCCAAGTACGGCTGGTTTTATCCAGTACTAACTCTTCAATCGCGCGCAGCGCCGCGAACATTACTGTGCCGCCTGGTGTTTCGTAACAACCACGAGACTTCATACCCACTAAACGGTTTTCGGTAATATCGATACGACCCACACCGTGGGGTGCTGCAATGGCATTCAGTTTCATCAGCGCAGCGTATGGCGTTAATGCTTCGCCGTTTACTTTAGTCACACGACCATTTTCGACTTCGAGTGACACGTATTCTGGTTGGTTCGGCGCATCTTCTGGATCGGCAGTCAGTGTCCACACACCTTTACTTGGCTCGTTCCATGGATCTTCTAACTCACCGCCTTCATGGGAAATATGGAAGGCGTTAGCATCACGGCTATAGATTTTAGTCGCTGATGCTGACGTCTTGATATTGCGCTCGGCTAAATAGTCCAACAGATCCTCACGGCTCTGCATAGTCCATTCACGCCATGGGGCAATCACTTTTAAATCAGGTGCTAATGCGGCGAAGCAACCTTCGAAACGCACTTGGTCGTTACCCTTACCAGTACAACCGTGGCACAGGGCATCGGCGCCCACTTTACGGGCCACTTCAACCTGCGCTTTAGCAATAATAGGACGCGCCATTGACGTACCGAGTAAATAAGTGCCTTCGTAAATCGCACCCGTTGCCATAGTTGGGTAGATATAGTCTTTAACAAATTCTTCTTTCAGATCGACGATATGGCATTCTGATGCACCAGAGGCTAAGGCTTTTTCAGTCAAGCCAACGAGCTCTTCTTCGCCTTGGCCGACGTCGGCGCAAAATGCAATGATTTCGCAGTTATCGTAGTTTTCTTTTAACCAAGGAATAATGGCCGAGGTATCTAGACCACCTGAATAGGCTAAAACCACTTTTTTCACGCCAGTATTTTTGTTCTCGATAGACATCTTAAATTCCTATGACTCGTTTCTCTCAAGGAGAAAACAGGCTGCTAAACAGGGTTAATTTAACTAAATAAGGTTACCAGTACTGCATTTTGGGCATGCATCCGATTTTCGGCTTGTTGCAGAATTAAGGATCCTGCACCGTCCATCACTTCATCTGTTACTTCTACACCACGGTGGGCGGGCAAACAATGCATAAAGAAGTTAGCACCCGCTTTCGCCATCAAGGCTTTGTTGACTTGATAAGGTGCAAACTTATCCTTAATCTCCGCTAATGGAGTTGAATCGCCCATTGAAATCCAAGTATCAGTATAAATAGCATCGTGGCCTTCAATCGCATCGATATCTGAGGTCAGCACTATCTTGCCGCCATATCGTTTGGCGAGCTCTTGCACTTCTGCCACTACGTAGCCATCAGGAAAGTGACCCGCAGGGCAGATCACTGTCATGGTGGCACCGAGAATAGCCGCACAATACATCAGCGAGTGAGTGACATTATTACCATCACCAACATAAGCTAATTTAGCTTTGCTGACATCCTCAAACTGCTCTGCCAGAGTTAAAAAGTCAGCTAAGGCTTGGCAAGGATGATAAAGATCTGACAGCGCATTGATCACAGGCACTGAGCCGAACTCGGCTAATTGTTCGATAGTGGTGTGTGAATAGGTTCTCACCACAATTGCGTCGGCCCAGCAGGACAGGTTAGCAGCAAAGTCAGCAACCGATTCCCGTTTCCCCAGCTCACCATTTTGCTGGTCTAGGTATAAACAGTGGCCACCGAGCTTATTAATACCGATATCAAAGCTAACGCGGGTTCTGAGCGAGGGCTTTTCAAATAACATCACCACACTCTTGCCATCCAGCGCATGACGATACTCTGCCGGATTGGCTTTGATCGTTTTTGCCAAGGCAATGAGATCCTGTAACTGCTGCTGGGTTAAGTCTTTTATCGATAGTAAATGCTTCATAACCTACTCCACTTATGGTTGGATTTGTGTTCCTACGGCTTCACCTTTTGCTAATGCGATTAATTGGCTTGCATCACGCCACGAGGCAACTTGTACCGCCTGCCCCATCCACTGCGCGACTTCGAGCGCAGCTTCAACTTTGACCTTCATTCCTTTTTCGATCACACCTTGCTTAACAAGGTCTGCTATCTGCTTGCCATTTAAACTGTGGATGAGCTGGCCTTTACCATCGAGCACCCCAGAAACATCCGACAGTAGCACTAACTTGCCGCCGACTAACTTGGCTAATGCCATCGCCGCTTGGTCAGCATTGACGTTAAGCATTTGACCATCGTCCATCATGGCGATAGAGCTACAAATCGGCATCCAACCTTGCTCAAGGATAAACTTAAGATAAGTGCCATCCTTTGGCGTGACTTCGCCAACAAGGCCTAAACGCTCATCTTTAATCTTAGCCGAAACAGTATTGCCATCGGCAAGGCTCATGCCCACACTCACAATGCCAGCCTTAGTCGCTGCGCCTTGAAGGATTTTGTTCGAAGTGCCCGCAAGTGCGCCGGCAATAATCGGCATTTGCTCGGGCGGAGTCACCCGTAAACCTTCTAACTTGACGGTCTCCATACCGTTTGCTGCTAACTGCTCATCCACCAGACAGCCGCCGCCATGTACCATCAACACTTGCTGACCATTGGCTAACATAGCCGCAGCCGTATCCATCAATCGCGCCATCCCCATTTCACATTGCAGCAGCGCGCCGCCCACTTTAAGCACTAATACTGAGTTGTTTGTAGACATCTTGACGACTCTCTTAAATAAGGATGAACAATTAAAGGTTAAAATGAATCTTTATGCATTGCAGCGCTTGGCTGGCAGCACCTTTCATCAAGTTATCGATGGCACTGGCCACTACTAAGTAACCGCTATTCTCATCAAACTTCCAACCTAAGTGGCAGTTAGGTGTCAGCACCACGTCATCCACTTTCGGGAACTGATTGTGCTTCACGGTGACCAATGGCGCCTTGTCATACACGCTATAGGCCGCTGCCACATCGGCAGTCGTTGTGCCCGGTTTTAGCTGTACGGTAATGGTCGCTAAAATGCCACGCTTAAAGTTACCAAGGTGCGGTGTAAATATCACTTCTTGGCCAAGCTGAGTGGCGATCTCGGGTTGATGTCTGTGGCCTAATACGCCGTAAGGTGTCAGGCTCACTTCACAAAAACTGGTGTGTAACTGCGCTTTACGGCCCGCACCTGTTACGCCACTCACCGCATTGATCACCGGATAAGCCGATGTCAGTAAACTCGCCAATGGTTTTAACGCTGTCAACGATGCAGTCGGGTAACAACCTGGTACGGCAATCATCTTAGTCGCAGCGATTTCTTTGGCATTCCATTCGGCAAGGCCGTATACGGCTTTGGCTAAAACTTCAGGATATTCATGCTCAAAGCCATACCACTTAGGGTATTGCGCCACATCGCTGAAACGATAAGCACCGCTTAAATCGAATACCGCCAAACCTTGTGCATAAAACCAAGCCGCTAAATGCAAGCTTACTGAATGCTCAGTCGCTAAGACCACGGCATCTGCTTCAGCAACGATTTTTGCCTTAGCTTCATCGGAAAATGGCGACAGCGTTAATGCGATATGGCTATAAATAGGATACAAATCCGCTAAAGGTTTACCTTTATCTAAACTGTTTTCAGAAACATACAACCCCTGAATCGTCAGCTCTGCTTCTGCATGGATTAAAGCGGTCAGTTGCGCGCCTGTGTAACCACTGGCACCAATAATGGCAATATTTTTCATGTGTTTTGTCTTATTAACCGAATCAAAGAAACTTAAAGAATAGATGAATAGCGTACACGCAACCGCGTACATCTATGATGACAAGACTATCGTCGCAGGAAATCGTAATAGGTTGTTATTTTATTCACTGTCAGGCTAATACTGTGCATCATGATATTCACTCTACAGGTCACAGGGGGTGACTCATCTCAACTGATGGCTAGACTACCACAAAGATCTACTTATGCAATATATGTGAATATATATTTTTAATTTATTTTCATATTCCTTACTCTGCAGTGGATTTCATCGGTAAGTTCCTCATTCAGCTAACTCGTTAATAACTCAGTTATCTAGGTCTAATTTGCACCGAAACCAGTCCTTTTTATTAACAGCTAAGATACATGCTTGCAAAGCACAAAATGATGCACTTCATATTCACTTACGCTAATCATCACAAAATATTGCGTGACTTCGCATTTCTATTGAATATTCTTCATCGAATATCGTGATCGGTTGTATATCAGATAAGCCAGTCGTATAAGTTATAAGTTCTGCTGTTGACCATAGCCCCAAGTGATAGGTATTGTGCTAACGGGCTAAATGCACAGCGGATTTTTATGTTTTTCTATTCGGAGTAACTATGTCAGTAAACGCGGCAGACAATATGACAGATATGTATGCGTCATTAAGATCGAACGTGAGTATGTTAGGCCAAATCCTTGGCGATACTATGCGAACCCATCTTGGGGACTCTTTTCTTGAGAAAGTTGAACAGATCCGTAAGCTTGCCAAAGACTCACGCAGAGGCGATCAAGCCGCCAGAGAGCAAATGCTCGAGTTACTCACGGCACTGCCAGACGAAGAATTAGTCCCTTTTGCAAAGGCATTCAATCAGTTCCTTAACTTAGCCAATTTATCTGAACAATTTCATACTATTAGTCGCAATTGTGACGAGCTTGTCTGCGTACCTGATCCAGTAGAACAACTCCTAGGTCGTATGCTCAATGGTCGGATTGATCAAACAAAGATGCTCGACTGTCTAAAAACACTGGATATTGATCTAGTACTAACAGCGCACCCCACTGAAATATCCCGTCGCACCCTGATCCAAAAGTATGCAGCCATCGTCGACTGCCTAACAGAGCAAGAAAACGACCAACTGTCGGATAGGGAACGTCAACAGATCAATCTGCGCCTGCGCCAATTAATCGCGCAAATATGGCACACCAATGAGATCCGCCGTGAGCGCCCAACACCTGTGGATGAAGCCCGCTGGGGATTATCCACCATTGAAGAGTCACTCTGGCATGCGGTGCCTGACTTCTTAAGACAACTTAACGACCAAGTGCAGCAACGTACAGGGCAGCAATTACCGATTGATATCGCACCAGTGCGCTTTTCAAGCTGGATGGGCGGCGATCGCGACGGCAACCCCTTTGTTACCGCAAAAGTCACCCAAGAGGTGCTCGATCGTAACCGCCATGCCGCCGCCAGACTATTCTTAAAAGATATCGTGCTGCTGGTCGGTGAACTGTCGATGGAAGAAGCCAATGATGAGTTAAAGGCTTATACCAACAATAACTGCGAGCCCTATCGCCATGTATTACGCTCACTTCGTCAAAGGCTGCGCGATACCATAGATTATTTAAATGCACGCATCGAAGGCCACAATCCTGAAGTCGATAAGTCGAGCCTGATCTGGCAAGAAAGCGATCTCAAAGTACCGTTAGAAATGCTTTATAAGAGTTTAACCGACTGTGGCATGCGCTTAATCGCCAACGGTTTATTGCTCGATATTCTCCGTCGCCTCGCTTGCTTTGGCATTCACATGCTCAGACTCGACATTCGCCAAGACGCTAGCCGTCATAGCGATGTGCTCGCCGAGTTAACTCGTTACCTCGGCATGGGTGATTTCAATCATTGGGATGAAACCGAGAAGCAAGCCTTCTTATTACGCGAACTCAGCAACCGTCGTCCACTGATCCCAAGTAACTGGCAGCCGTCAGCCGATGTGGCCGAAGTGCTTAATACCTGTCGTTTGATTGCTAAACATCCGGCCAAAGCACTCGGATCCTATGTGATTTCGATGGCGGGTAAACCATCAGATGTCTTAACGGTTTTACTGTTACTCAAAGAAACGGGCTGTTCGCACCCAATGCGCGTGGTACCGCTATTTGAAACCTTAAGCGACTTAAACAATGCTGCGGCATGTATTACTGATTTGCTCGATATCGACTGGTATCGTGGTTACACAAAAGGCATGCAAGAGGTCATGATTGGTTACTCTGACTCAGCCAAAGATGCTGGCGTCATGGCGGCAGCTTGGGCTCAGTATCGTGCCCAAGAACAATTGGTCGCGGTTTGTAAACAAGCGGGCGTCAAGCTCACACTATTCCATGGCCGTGGCGGCAGCATTGGTCGCGGGGGTGGTCCAGCACACAAAGCGATTCT
Source organism: Shewanella sp. JNE2 (assembly GCF_023159115.1). Lineage (NCBI taxonomy): Bacteria > Pseudomonadati > Pseudomonadota > Gammaproteobacteria > Alteromonadales > Shewanellaceae > Shewanella > Shewanella sp. JNE2. The sequence continues at coordinate 4,350,411 of NZ_CP096169.1, forward strand.
ATCCCAACCTCCGGGGTCGGTAGATGGCCGTATTCGTGTCACTGAGCAGGGCGAAATGATCCGCTTCAAGTTTGGCTTGCCAAAACTCGCGGTTCAAAGCTTAGCCTTGTATACCTCTGCCGTATTGGAAGCAACCCTGCTACCACCGCCAGAGCCTAAACAAGAATGGCGCAATTGCATGCAACGCATCGCTGAAGAATCCGTGGGTGCATACCGTGGTATAGTGCGAGATGAACCGGATTTCGTGGCTTATTTCCGCGCCGCAACGCCAGAAGTGGAATTAGGAAAACTGCCACTTGGCAGCCGCCCAGCTAAACGTCGTGTCGATGGTGGGATTGAAAGCCTACGGGCCATTCCGTGGATTTTTGCTTGGTCGCAAAACCGCTTGATGTTACCTGCATGGCTTGGCGCCGGTGAAGCACTTCAAGCCGCCAGTGAACGCGGTGAAATGGGTTTACTGCAAGATATGGAGCGGGAATGGCCCTTCTTCAGCACTCGCATTTCAATGCTAGAAATGGTCTACGCCAAGGCGGAACCTAATTTAGCCCGCTACTATGAAACCTGTTTAGTACCGAAAGACTTGCATCATTTAGGCGAAACCTTGCGCCAACGCTTAGATCTGGGCATTAAAGTCGTGCTTGAACTGACAAAATCAGATAGCTTAATGGCGCATACGCCATGGAATCGCGAGTCAGTAAAACTGCGAAATCCGTATATCGATCCATTAAACTTCTTACAAACCGAGCTATTAGCGCGGACACGTAAGGAAACAACAGAAACTCCCGCGTCTGAACATGTGCAGCTAGCGCTAATGCTGACTATTGCAGGTGTGGCAGCGGGAATGAGAAACACTGGTTAATGAAAAAACTTTCCCGCACGATTTGCTTGGGACTGACTGTACTGCTTGGCGGCTGCGTCTCGCAGTACAGTATCAGCGAGCACGAAATGGAGCAGTACCTCAGTAAAGAGATCCATTTTGAGATTAAACAAGGCAATCAATTCGTTGGCGCAGAAGTGCGCATTAACGACATCAGTGTCAAGCTAGGAGCAAAACCTGACACTATGAGCGTAAGTGCCGCGACTCAAGTATCAATTAAGAATCCGATCTTTCCATTAAGTGCCAAACTCACAACAACTTTCGAAGCCAAGCCTTGGTATGACAGCGCAACGCACAGTGTCTATCTGCGCCAGCTCGAATTAGTCAAAGTGGAGTCAACACCAAAAGATATTGAAAAAGCGATCAGCAGTGCCACACCGCAGGTGATGGGCTATCTAAGGCAATTCTTAGAAAACCAGCCTGTATATGTGCTTGATACTAAAGACAGTAACCAAGCACTAATGGCAAAAATGACCGAAAGCATTCAAGTTGCCCCAGGTAAATTAGTGCTTAAGTTCACTAAATAGTCCGATTGTTTTGTGGACCATCCACCATAGAAAATGCTCCCTCGGGAGCATTTTTGTTAATACATTTAGACTGACTTAAGTCTGTAAAAAGTTACTTGCTGAAGCGTCCAATCGATTGATAATCGACAATTACTGCTTCAGCTAAAAGCTCACGTCTTAACATATCGTAGGCCACTGCAGCACTTAAACTGCGCACGAGATCCCGCGAACGTCTAGGTAATTTGATCATCTGACTATAAACTCCATTACGGGTTGCTAGTGCAATGGCAACTGTACCGACAGGTTTATCTTCCGTACCACCATCAGGCCCTGCGATCCCACTGGTTGCTAAGGCAAAATCACTATCTAAAATAGCACGTGCACCCTTCGCCATTTCCTCAACCGTTGGAATCGACACGGCACCGTGATCGTCTAAAGTCGCCGGATTAACGCCTAAGACTCGCACCTTGGACTCGTTACTGTAAGTCACTAAACCGTGATGTAAGTAGGATGAACTGCCCGCAAAGTCCACTAATTGACTGGTAATCATCCCGCCAGTGCAAGACTCAGTGACACTGAGCGTCAATCCAGAATTCAGCAGCCTAGAATGGATTTCTTCAGCAAGCGTCGCTTTATCTTCGGCTACAACCGCAGTACCCAGTACCATTTTGACATGCCCTGTTACTCGTGGCAGCAACGCAATCGCCTTCTCGCCGCGGGCAAAGATCTTAATTTCAATATGCGGCATAGAGGAGCGATAGCCAATCGTAATCCCCTCGGGTAACTCCAATGGCTCAATTTTATCGGCAAGGGCTGACTCACCTTGGCCAATTGTCAGCAGTTTTTTAAGCGCCACCTTAGCGTCGAGATTAAACTCATCACGAATAAAGGGAATAAACTGCTCTTTAACCATATGCTTCAGTTCAAATGGCACGCCTGGCGTAAAGAACAGCCAAGCGCGATTTAACTTAACCCTAAATCCACAGGCCGTCCCAACGGGGTTATCCACCATAACAGCAGATTCAGGCAGCATCGCCTGCTTTAAATTACTGACGGGCATCTCACGATTATTGCGGGTAAACCAATCTTCTAACTGTTGGCGCCACTCGAGATTCTCAACTAAGGACTCTCCCTTAGCCTTGGCCATCGCCTCAGCGGACATATCATCGCTTGTCGGCCCTAAGCCACCATTGACTAGGATCACATCGGCATGCAAGCTGCGCTCTTGGAAAACCGCAATTAAGTCCTCAAGGCGATCGCCCACAGTAACTCGTCTTTGGATCTCAATGCCATGCTCCATCATAGTGCTGGCAAACCAGGCCGCATTGGTATCAACAATCTGACCCGATAGCACCTCTTCCCCAGTACAAATCATCTCTAACTTCATCTCAAATCCTTATCTACCCCAACAAATTAAAACATAAGGTAAGTAACCGCTTAACTAATAGCAATACCTAGGGTAAAACCAGCGTTAAGATAGGTGTAGAAAAATCTGAGCACTATCAGGATAATGATGGGCAAACTGAACAAAATTTGATAAATGACAGATGCAAAAAAGCCAGCTTATTCAGCTGGCTTGGTTACATCTTTACAAGATAATTAGGCGCTTGGCGATGACCTACTCTCACATGGGGAGACCCCACACTACCATCGGCGCGATTGCGTTTCACTTCTGAGTTCGGGATGGGATCAGGTGGTTCCACAATGCTATTGTCACCAAGCATATTCGGTTTTAAACAAGACTCGAGAGCGCACTGCGTGCTGCTAGATTCTAGGTTCTAGGAACTAAAATCTGCTCTTATCTTATTTAATAATTCGGAAAACTGATTGCTTTTTGAGTCCACACTTTATTAAGTGTTTATATTCTGTCTAAGGCTTCTTTGTAAAACCCATCTGGGTTGTATGGTTAAGCCTCTCGAGTCATTAGTACATGTTAGCTCAACGCCTCACAACGCTTACACACCATGCCTATCAACGTCCTAGTCTCGAACGGCTCTTTAGTGGACTTATAGTCCAAGGGATGACTCATCTTGGGGCTCGCTTCCCGCTTAGATGCTTTCAGCGGTTATCGATTCCGAACGTAGCTACCGGGCAATGCCATTGGCATGACAACCCGAACACCAGCGGTTCGTTCACTCCGGTCCTCTCGTACTAGGAGCAACTCCCCTCAATCATCCAACGCCCACGGCAGATAGGGACCGAACTGTCTCACGACGTTCTGAACCCAGCTCGCGTACCACTTTAAATGGCGAACAGCCATACCCTTGGGACCGACTTCAGCCCCAGGATGTGATGAGCCGACATCGAGGTGCCAAACACCGCCGTCGATATGAACTCTTGGGCGGTATCAGCCTGTTATCCCCGGAGTACCTTTTATCCGTTGAGCGATGGCCCTTCCATTCAGAACCACCGGATCACTATGACCTACTTTCGTACCTGCTCGACGTGTATGTCTCGCAGTTAAGCTGGCTTATGCCATTGCACTAACCGTACGATGTCCGACCGTACTTAGCCAACCTTCGTGCTCCTCCGTTACTCTTTGGGAGGAGACCGCCCCAGTCAAACTACCCACCAGGCACTGTCCCTAACCCCGATTAGGGGTCTAGGTTAGAACATCAAAACTACAAGGGTGGTATTTCAAGGACGACTCCATCAGGACTAGCGTCCCAACTTCATAGTCTCCCACCTATCCTACACATGTAGGTTCAATGTTCAGTGCCAAGCTATAGTAAAGGTTCACGGGGTCTTTCCGTCTAGCCGCGGGTATACGGCATCTTCACCGCAATTTCAACTTCACTGAGTCTCGGCTGGAGACAGCGTGGCCATCATTACGCCATTCGTGCAGGTCGGAACTTACCCGACAAGGAATTTCGCTACCTTAGGACCGTTATAGTTACGGCCGCCGTTTACCGGGGCTTCGATCATGAGCTTCTCTTGCGATAACCCAATCAATTAACCTTCCGGCACCGGGCAGGCGTCACACCGTATACTTCCTCTTGCGAGTTTGCACAGTGCTGTGTTTTTGATAAACAGTTGCAGCCACCTGGTATCTGCGACTCCCGTCAGCTTAGAGAGCAAGTCTCATCACCAACAGGAGCGTACCTTCTCCCGAAGTTACGGTACCATTTTGCCTAGTTCCTTCAGCCGAGTTCTCTCAAGCGCCTTGGTATTCTCTACCCGACCACCTGTGTCGGTTTGGGGTACGATTCCCGCTAACCTGAAGCTTAGAAGATTTTCCTGGAAGCATGGCATCAACTACTTCAGTCCCTTAGGACCTCGTCATCAGCTCTCAGTGTATAGCAACCCGGATTTGCCTAAGTCACCCACCTACCACCTTAAACGCGGACTACCAACGCCGCGCTAGCCTAGCCTTCTCCGTCTCTCCATCGCAGTTAGCGGAAGTACAGAAATATTAATCTGTTTCCCATCGATTACGCCTTTCGGCCTCACCTTAGGGGTCGACTCACCCTGCCCCGATTAACGTTGGACAGGAACCCTTGGTCTTTCGGCGAGGGGGTTTTTCACCCCCTTTATCGTTACTCATGTCAGCATTCGCACTTCTGATACCTCCAGCGTGGGTTACCCCTTCACCTTCAACGGCTTACAGAACGCTCCTCTACCGCGCAACCCTAATGGGCTGCACCCGTAGCTTCGGTGGTATGTTTAGCCCCGTTACATCTTCCGCGCAGGCCGACTCGACTAGTGAGCTATTACGCTTTCTTTAAATGATGGCTGCTTCTAAGCCAACATCCTAGCTGTCTAAGCCTTCCCACATCGTTTCCCACTTAACATACACTTTGGGACCTTAGCTGACGGTCTGGGTTGTTTCCCTTTTGACGACGGACGTTAGCACCCGCCGTCTGTCTCCCGAGTAGTACTCATTGGTATTCGGAGTTTGCAAAGGGTTGGTAAGTCGGGATGACCCCCTAGCCTTAACAGTGCTCTACCCCCAATGGTATTCGCTCGAGGCGCTACCTAAATAGCTTTCGAGGAGAACCAGATATCTCCCGGTTTGATTGGCCTTTCACCCCCAGCCACAAGTCATCCGCTAATTTTTCAACATTAGTCGGTTCGGTCCTCCAGTTGATGTTACTCAACCTTCAACCTGCCCATGGCTAGATCACCGGGTTTCGGGTCTACACCTTGCAACTAAACGCGCAGTTAACACTCGGTTTCCCTACGGCTCCGCTATTCGCTTAACCTCGCTACAAAATGTAAGTCGCTGACCCATTATACAAAAGGTACGCAGTCACGGTCTCAAGGACCGCTCCCACTGCTTGTACGTATACGGTTTCAGGTTCTATTTCACTCCCCTCACAGGGGTTCTTTTCGCCTTTCCCTCACGGTACTGGTTCACTATCGGTCAGTCAGGAGTATTTAGCCTTGGAGGATGGTCCCCCCATATTCAAACAGGATGTCACGTGTCCCGCCTTACTCGTTTTCATCTACGGTTAGTTTTCGTGTACGGGGCTATCACCCTGTGCCGCTGGACTTTCCAGACCATTCCACTAACACCCCATAGACTTAAGGGCTAATCCCCGTTCGCTCGCCGCTACTAGGGGAATCTCGGTTGATTTCTTTTCCTAAGGGTACTTAGATGTTTCAGTTCCCCTCGTTCGCCTCATGTAGCTATGTATTCACTACATGATGACCGCTTATGCGGCCGGGTTCCCCCATTCGGACATCGTTAGCTCAAATGCTTGTTACTAGCTCGCCAACGCTTTTCGCAAGTTACTACGTCCTTCATCGCCTCTGACTGCCAAGGCATCCACCGTATACGCTTAGTCGCTTAACCATACAACCCAAATGAGTTTCACTTGAATTGTTGCGACCAGCTGGTTTTACTTGTCTCACTTCTGACCAAAGAAGTGGACGCGCCTTAGACTTGAATATTCAAGACACTTAATAAAGTGTTTGAGAACTCAATGTTCAATGCTTTCGCATTAAACTTTTTTCGTATCAACACAACGACAGACATCATTGTGTTTAATACTATCAGCTTTCCAAATTGTTAAAGAACTACATCGACCTGCTAGAGGGATGTTTCGCTCTACCCGTCCTAAGACAGGATAAACAAGCAATCTGTGTGAACACTCAAAAGCATCAAGTTAGTCGTATAGGTAAGGAGGTGATCCAGCCCCAGGTTCCCCTAGGGCTACCTTGTTACGACTTCACCCCAGTCATGAACCACAAAGTGGTGAGCGCTCCCCCGAAGGTTAAGCTACCCACTTCTTTTGCAGCCCACTCCCATGGTGTGACGGGCGGTGTGTACAAGGCCCGGGAACGTATTCACCGTGGCATTCTGATCCACGATTACTAGCGATTCCGACTTCATGGAGTCGAGTTGCAGACTCCAATCCGGACTACGACGAGCTTTGTGAGATTAGCTCCACCTCGCGGCTTTGCAACCCTCTGTACTCGCCATTGTAGCACGTGTGTAGCCCTACTCGTAAGGGCCATGATGACTTGACGTCGTCCCCACCTTCCTCCGGTTTATCACCGGCAGTCTCCCTAGAGTTCCCACCATTACGTGCTGGCAAATAAGGATAGGGGTTGCGCTCGTTGCGGGACTTAACCCAACATTTCACAACACGAGCTGACGACAGCCATGCAGCACCTGTCTCACGGTTCCCGAAGGCACTAAGCTATCTCTAGCCAATTCCGTGGATGTCAAGAGTAGGTAAGGTTCTTCGCGTTGCATCGAATTAAACCACATGCTCCACCGCTTGTGCGGGCCCCCGTCAATTCATTTGAGTTTTAACCTTGCGGCCGTACTCCCCAGGCGGTCTACTTAATGCGTTAGCTTGAGAGCCCAGTGTTCAAGACACCAAACTCCGAGTAGACATCGTTTACGGCGTGGACTACCAGGGTATCTAATCCTGTTTGCTCCCCACGCTTTCGTGCATGAGCGTCAGTCTTTGTCCAGGGGGCCGCCTTCGCCACCGGTATTCCTCCAGATCTCTACGCATTTCACCGCTACACCTGGAATTCTACCCCCCTCTACAAGACTCTAGTTCGCCAGTTCGAAATGCTATTCCTAGGTTGAGCCCAGGGCTTTCACATCTCGCTTAACAAACCGCCTGCGCACGCTTTACGCCCAGTAATTCCGATTAACGCTCGGACCCTCCGTATTACCGCGGCTGCTGGCACGGAGTTAGCCGGTCCTTCTTCTGTAGGTAACGTCACAGATGAGCCGTATTAAGACTCACCCTTTCCTCCCTACTGAAAGTGCTTTACAACCCGAAGGCCTTCTTCACACACGCGGCATGGCTGCATCAGGGTTTCCCCCATTGTGCAATATTCCCCACTGCTGCCTCCCGTAGGAGTCTGGGCCGTGTCTCAGTCCCAGTGTGGCTGATCATCCTCTCAGAACAGCTAGGGATCGTCGCCTTGGTGAGCCATTACCTCACCAACTAGCTAATCCCACCTAGGTTCATCCAATCGCGGAAGGCCCGAAGGTCCCCTCCTTTCCCCCGTAGGGCGTATGCGGTATTAGCAGTCGTTTCCAACTGTTATCCCCCTCGACTGGGCAGATCCCTAGGCATTACTCACCCGTCCGCCGCTCGCCACCTCAGGAGTAAACTCCCTTGTGCTGCCGCTCGACTTGCATGTGTTAGGCCTGCCGCCAGCGTTCAATCTGAGCCATGATCAAACTCTTCAATTAAAGTTTTGGTGCTTCCGTCTTGCGACTTCAGCGGCTCAATGAATTCTGTCATTTGTTTCCGCTTTTAAAAAAGCGAAATCAAAATTATGTACATATTGCTATGAACACTCATTGTTACATTGATTAATTCTTTGACTGCCAACCCTAAGGCTAAGCAGTTTCGATTAACTCAACACCTGTGAGTGTCCACACAGATTTCTTGTTTTATCTTGTTAAAGAGCAACTCAACCTCGTAAGAGAAGGTGAGTACCACACTGAGCGTCGAACGCTTCCAGTTGGCTAGGGCTGCGTATTTTACGCATTTCCCGTTTAGCGTCAAGGAGTATTTTTCAACTTCTTGCTGCGCTTGAATTAAGTGCTTAAAAGCTACTCAATTCAACCTAACTCGTCAGTTGGCTTTCGCTGTCTGCCGTGTCAGTGGATGCGCATTATAGGCAGCGAAACTTTTTGTGCAAGCGCTTTTTTCAGATTTTTATGATTATTTTTCACATAGATTCTTACTCCCAGACTAAGCACAACCTATGCACTTGTTATACCCAAAGTTATCCACATACGCTGAATTTATACGCAAAACAAGTCATCTAAAGAACAAGGGAAATGGCTTAATTTCGATAAAGATTGAGTGCTAAGGGAGAAAAGAAGCTATAGGCGGCGAATTCGGTAATAAAGATATAGAGGAAACAATTGATGTCAGCCGCTACTTTATATCTATATATAAGGTATAAAGTAGCATAATGCGACTATACGCGATTCACTTAGACGCTCTTAGCTGAATTTGTACTTAGCTGGCGCTCCAGAGTAGTTGTCCGCAATCGGTAAGATCATATCCACCTAAAAGGGCAGCCATTTGCCTTGTATGGCAGCTGCTCAACATAGTAAAGAGTTGTTGCAGCTGTCGACGGAAGTAAATACTTTGTGGCATAACAAAATCAAAGGACTCCTTCACTAAAGGGACAAAGCTTAAACCACTCTCCAAAGCTACTGACTGGCAACCAAAACCAATGTCAGCATCACCTCGGGCAATATACCCTGCAAGTTCACGCTCACTATAAGCTGTTAGTAGAACATTGAGCTGATCTAATCGTGCACCTTGTTTTAACAACCAGTGCTCTAAATGCTGTTGACTTCCAGCTCCACCCTGACGACTCACCCATCGCCACGGTAAGCTCACCACTTTATCTTCTTCTTGGCATCTGTGGTGCATATCTGCACGCATGATTAGCCCTTGCTGACGAGAATAACCATGCACCATTATCCACTGCTGATGATTGTTATAGCCTTTTAATAGCGCTGGGTGACGGATATTTCTATCTTCCATACTTCCCCAATGCAATGTGCACACATCAGCATACCCCTTAGCGAGCAACTCTAAGCCTAGACGTGATCCTGTTGCGCTATAGCTAATCAACTCACGGCTGCCAACCTGCGACATTAAGCGTGCTACCAGCATAGATAATAGTGGGTCGTCACTGCCCGTAATAAGCAATCTATCAGTGAGCATACCGCTATGGCATGAATCCATCACCCAACGGTCAATCAATACTTTAGGGAATAGCCATTTACCTGTAATTTTCGTAGCCGGTAAAATTCGGTCATTCGCCATGGCGTAGACTTTCTTCTCGTTAAGATCTAAGTACTCGGCTACTTGCTTAGCGCTCATGTAGACCAATTCACTAGCAGATGTCATCTTATATCCTTGTCTCTCAATATCCGTTCTTCGCTGAAATACTGTATTTGTGAGGCTCTAACTCAGGTTACAGGGTCAGAATTCACATCAAATTGTAAATTTTCACTGCCGTGATATACCAAGAAATGACGTCCCTTCGCACGGGCTATAATAGTGATACCTAATTGTTGAGCGAGTTCTAGTCCCATTTGAGTCACGCCACTTCGCGACAACAATACAGGAATTCCCATCTTGGCTACCTTGATAACCATCTCAGAGGTAAGCCGACCAGTTGTATAAAAAATCTTGTTGTCACCAGGGTTTTGGCCTAGCCACATATCACCAGCAAGTGTGTCTACCGCATTATGGCGACCAACATCTTCGACAAAGGCCATAATTTGGTCATCCTCACACAAACCACAACCATGTACGGCCCCCGCATTCTTATAGGTTTCATTATATTCATTGATGTTTTTTAGTAGGCTATAAAGAGTGCTTTGTTTGAGACTCGGTGTCGGTAATGTAATGCCTTCAAGATCTTGCATAAAACTTCCGTAAACAGTCCCTTGCCCACAGCCTGAGGTAACGGTTTTTTCAGAGAGTTTGCCATCAAGATCCGCAATTTGTTCACGGGTAATCACTGCTGCAGAATTCACATCCCAATCGACTATTACAGAGTCCAGCAAACTTACATCAGAAATAAAACCTTGGTTTTTAAGATAACCTAGCGCCAATGACTCAGGTTTTGCACCAAGAGTCATCAAAGTGACTATCGGGCGCCAATTTAAATACACAGTTAATGGCCGCTCACAGGCTACAAACTTATCTAGCACTTCCCCAGCTTCATTAACCGCCTTAACTGCTATAGTGAGAGGAACTTCTGCTTGAGTTTTCACAAAAGTAAACGGATGTTTAATCTGTAAATTTGTATTAGTTGCTATCGAACTTTTCTCTGTAATCGTACTGTTATCAGAAATCATAATCTTACCGCTTAACGAGTGATAACCAGAGCATAGCAATATTTATACCTAGGCATGAAAGAAGGGCTAAAATGCGTGATCTATCGCAATTCGAATTTTCTATTTGGGCGTTAATGTCCCACGCGAAATAACAAACTGGACAAAATGTCCAACAACAACACTCATTTTAATGATCTACTTCAAACTTATCCCCCATGTTTACTGGCATTAATATTGCAGTGACCTTTTATCGCAATTTGTTGGTAACATCGATCCGATCCGCAAAACAACGAATCGTCCACCAACACAGTTGAAACGGAGAGACAATGCAACATACAACAAGTGTTTGGCCTATGTACGTTTCACTCAAAAAAGTAGAGACACAGGTAGGCCGCTGGACCTCAGTTAAATGGGAAATAGATCATTTACTTCCCGCGACCCATGAAGCCCCAGAAGGTGCAACATTAGTCTTACTTGAGTTGCACAAAGACGAACGAGCTAGCTATCGCATCAATCTAGACATGGACAATGCGATGTTGTTCCTCGTCTGTGATGAAATGGCAGATGGTACATGGGTACCCGCTTTACTCTCGGCAGACCAAAATGTTGCAGCAGGTTGTCTTGAAGGAAATACACCTGTACTTAATATATTAATGCCAGAAGCCATCGCCTGTTGGATTGAAGCCTTCATCACCCAATACGGTGAAGTCGAAATTTCGGCCCATCGCCGTCGACATGTCGATGGGCGTAACAATCAAGGCCCTAGTAGCGATCCATTACGGAGGAACTAATGGCTGATAATACTCAAAAAATAAGTGGACTTTTTAGTCGCTGGACTCAACGCCGTGAACAAGTGGCTGCTGAGGAAGCATTAGAAACCCAAAAGATACAGGATGTTATCGAGGATGTACCTAGCGACACCGAAGTTGCCTCGACTAACGCAACCACAGCATCCCCTTCACCTGAAATTGAATATCAATCACAGGAAGACCCTAACCGCATATTAACTGCGGAGGATTTACCTAACCCTGAAGAAATTGAAATTAGAGGAAGTTTTGCCAGTTTCATGGCTGCCAATGTCGACCCAGCCGTTAAAACCGCAGCCCTTCGCGCACTGTGGAAGCAACCGCATTTCAATGAGATTGATGGTCTTTTGGAGTATGCACTCGACTATAGCAATCAAACTAAACTCACTCCTGAAGTCTCAGCCGAACTCGCTAAAAAGGTGTTCCGCTATATGACTAAGGACAACGAAGATTCAGACGAAGAAGCTACCTTAGTGAAAAACGAGCTGAATGCTATACCAGAAACAGCGATGGGATCAGACAACGAGATCGAAACCGAATTGGCAGCAAAACCGTTAACGGACAATTTGGATGGGGAGATTGATGACCTACCCCAAAATGCACCAGAGCTTTCAGCTCAAGTTCATCCCCGAGTTGTTTAACGTCAGTTTAGCTAATTTTAATGTCCACAACCTTGGTATGTGAATTGCTGTTTGGTATGTGAATTGCTGTATAGCGCAGTAAAAGCTTAGATAAAAGCAGAAAAGGCAATGACTTACTTACTACCAACCGCCTAAATCTGCTCCAATACAGCAAAAAATAGAACAGCCCAAGTACTGTTCAGGAACGCAATGTGAGCACTTATTTGATGACCAATCAAACCCAGCATGCGCTAAAACAAGCGCGGCAAAATGTATTAGCGCAGACTCAGATTTTGCAGAATCTGATCCCGCCAACGGTAAGCTATACCACCGAAGGCACAGTGCTAATTATCGGCCCAGAGGATCTCGCTCGCCTCGCTGCGGACAAATTGTCCACTATGGCAAATCGAGTGATTTTGGCCAATGAAGCCATTACCAGCCAAGACGAAGCGCACCTAGAGCGTGTTATGGCTGCGGCGACTAATGTTGAAAGTTACTACAATAAACTGATTGGAATTAAAGGTTTTTTAGGCCAATTCCAAGTCAGCGTTGAGCATCAAAATGGCGCTGCTGAACTTAGTTTAGTATCCATCAGAAAACCTCATTTTGATTTAGTGCTCGATTTAAGCAGCACACCTTGTTTAAATTTAGAGATGCTTCCTCCTGGCTACTTCTATGTCGGTCAGGATACCGCCAAACTCGAAGATGCATTAACACAAATTCCAGAACTGGTCGGCCAATTCGACAAGCCTCGTTACGTAAAAATTAATCCAGATTTATGCGCCCACGACCGCAACGGCATCAATGGTTGTAATCGGTGTCTCAACTTCTGCCCTGCTGACGCGATTAGCAGCGTCGCTAAGAAAATTGAAATCGATCCTTACCTGTGCCACGGTGCGGGTAGCTGTACCAGTGCCTGCCCAACAGGTGCTATCAGCTACGACTTACCGACACCCCAAGCCTTATCGTCTTATTTAAATAAAATCATTAGCCGTTTTCGTGAACAAGCCCAAACAGCTCCTGTGATTTTATTCCATGATAATGCGACTGGTGCCGACTTCATATCGGAGGATTTGGCTGGAGATATTCTTCCCGTTGCCCTTGAAGAAATTACCGTTGCAAGCCTCGAACACTGGCTTTCTGCACTCGCTTGGGGCGCGCGCCAAGTGCTTATTCTCAACACAGAAGCAACTGCGCCAACACTCACGCAAATGCTCAAAGGTGAACTTACACTAGCCAATAGCATTTTAGATGAAATGGGTCAGCCACAGCGTATTAGCCTTATCGATCCAAGCATGATCACTCATTTAGAATCGATGCTTGATATCAGCTTAGATTGGCCAATCATAGTACCGGCGGCATTTGTATCGACAACTAAGCGCGACACCCTGTTTGAGGCAATAGACCACCTCAATAGCCAAGCGGGTGAGATTGATACTTGTCTGAGCATGAATAACATTCCCTACGGCAAAGTGAGCGTCAATGTAGAGAAATGCACCTTATGCATGTCCTGCGTAGCAATTTGCCCAACGATGTCATTACAGGATGGTGGTGACAAACCTGCGCTACACTTCATTGAACAAAACTGTGTGCAATGTGGTTTATGTGAAGCGGCTTGCCCTGAAAAAGTGATTAGCCTCACCCCACAAATCAATTTTGATAAAGCTGCACGTCAGCAACAACACACCCTGAAAGAAGAAGCCCCCTTCGAATGTATTCGTTGCGGCTCTCCTTTTGCGACCCAATCTATGGTGCATCGGATGCTGGATATGGTCGGCGCGCATAGCGCATTTTCAGCCAATATTGAACGCCTGAAAATGTGTGGCGACTGCCGGGTAAAAGACATGTTTGAAGACATTCTTCAAGATCCTGAAAAGCAACTGCGATAAGAGATCCGTTATGACCGAATCCGTAAGACAAGTATCAGAAAACGATCAGTTGAGAGCCGATATTTATCAACTGCTGGCTGCGCTATTACGCCGCCATCCTAGCCCTGAATTACTGCACTTTTTGGCCAATCTTGAAATCGATGCCAATGAAGATAATGCAATGACCAAAGCTTGGCTGTCACTGCAGCTCGCGGCGCAGCAGTTCCGCAGTGAACAGCTAGAAGATGAGTATTTTGCCCTATTCCTCGGCGTGGGTTGTGGTGAGATCCTGCCCTATGGCAGTTGGTTTATGACCGGCTCATTAATGGATAAACCATTAGCACTGTTGCGCCAAGATTTAATGCAGCTCGGTTTTGAGCGGGAAGAAAACGTCAAGGAGCCTGAAGATCACGTGGCTGCGCTATGTGAAGTCATGGGCACATTGATCCTTGAGGCCCCAGGTTATCGTCAACTTGCGTTCTACCAACGCCATATTGGCAGCTGGATTGGTCGGTTCTGCGACAATTTAACTAAGGCCCCAAGTGCGGCGTTTTACGCCACGGTTGCACAACTGGCAAAAGCCTTTTTCGAAATGGAAGCCAATGCATTTGAGCAATTGAGCCTAGATATTCCTGTGAATTGCCCAGGCAGTGCCGACTTACAACCGGCCACCAATGATGCAGAAAAGCAAGTGGAATTAGTAAATTAAGATCAAGGTGCCTACACAATAGTGGAATAGGCATTGATGATGAGTTCTGTAAGCGAAGGAGAATCTGATTCACCTTCGCCACAATAGATGAAGCCGAGGCTTCTACAATAACCGAGGTGGTTGTCGTTTATGCCACTTTATTCAGTAACACAAGGAGACACTATGAAGAAGCAAGCTTCCGACATGGGCCGTCGTCAATTGCTTAAAGCATTGGCACTCGGCAGTGCGGCAGGTGCGGTAGCCACTGTTAGCGGTCAGGCATTAGCCGCAGCGCCAACGGTTGAACCTATCGAGCCAAAGAGCGATAACTACCGTGAAACCGACCATATTCGTCATTACTATGCGTCGCTTAAAAACTAAAATAGAGGAGAGTGTGTGATGCGATTAACCCGCAAAACAGATCAGGTTGTCGAGCCTAAAGCATCGACCCTGGGTCTCAATCGTCGCCAATTCTTAAAATCGGCAGGTCTTGCCACTGGTGGTATCGCCGCAGCTTCAATGCTGGGTACAGGCATGATGCGTAAAGCAGAAGCCAAAGATATCCCTCACAACGTTCCAACCGAAGTTAAACGTACCATTTGTTCTCACTGTGCTGTGGGCTGTGGTATCTATGCTGAAGTACAAAACGGTGTGTGGACAGGTCAAGAACCCGCATTCGATCACCCATTCAACGCCGGCGGCCACTGTGCTAAAGGTGCAGCACTGCGTGAGCATGGTCATGGTGAAAAACGCCTGAAATACCCAATGAAGTTAGAAGGCGGAAAATGGAAAAAGATCTCTTGGGATCAAGCCATTAATGAAGTAGGCGATAAAATGGCCTCTATTCGTCAAGAATCTGGCCCAGACTCTATCTACTTCATGGGTAGTGCCAAGTTCTCAAACGAACAAGCTTATTTATATCGCAAATTTGCGGCACTGTGGGGAACGAACAACGTCGACCATTCAGCCCGTATTTGTCACTCTACCACGGTAGCTGGTGTTGCTAACACTTGGGGCTACGGTGCGCAAACCAACTCAATCAACGATATTCGTAACTCTAAGTGCATTATGTTTATTGGGGCAAACCCCAGTGAAGCACACCCAGTTGCCATGCAGCATATTTTGATTGGTAAAGAACGCGGTGCCAAAATCATCGTAGTTGATCCACGTTTCACCCGTACTGCAGCGAAATCTGACGAGTACGTGCATATCCGTCCTGGTACAGATATTCCCTTCATTTATGGTCTGTTATGGCACATATTCGAAAACGGCTGGGAAGATAAAGAGTTTATCAAGCACCGCGTTTACGGTATGGATCGCATCCGCGAAGAAGTGAAAAAGTACACCCCAGAAGAAGTTGAAAATGTGGTGGGCGTACCTAAAGCCCAAATGTATCGTGTTGCCAAGATGATGGCTGAAACTAAACCTGGCACCATTGTTTGGTGTATGGGTGGTACGCAGCATCACGTCGGTAACTCGAACACCCGTTCATACTGCATGTTACAACTCGCTTTAGGTAACATGGGTGTTCCTGGCGGCGGTACTAACATTTTCCGTGGCCACGATAACGTACAAGGTGCAACCGACTTTGGTTTGTTATTTGATAACTTACCCGGTTATTACGGTTTAACTACCGCCGCATGGGATCACTGGGCCAATGTATGGGATCTCGATCCTAAATGGGTCTCAAGCCGTTTCGACCAAGGTGAATACTTAGGTCAAACACCACAAACTTCAACAGGTATCCCATGCTCTCGTTGGCACGATGGCGTGTTAGAAGATAAAACCAAGATAGCGCAGAAAGACAATATTCGTCTGGCGTTCTTCTGGGGACAATCTGTCAACACTGAAACCCGTGGCCGCGAAGTGCGTGAAGCACTGAACAAAATGGATACCGTCGTTGTTGTCGATCCATTCCCAACGATGGCAGGTGTAATGCACCAACGTCAAGATGGTGTTTATCTGCTGCCTGCTGCAACCCAGTTTGAAACCTATGGTTCTATCTCTGCAACCAACCGCTCAGTTCAGTGGCGCTCTAAGGTAATAGAGCCGCTGTTCGAATCACTGCCAGATCATGTGATCATGTGCAAACTCGCTAAGAAAGTGGGTATTGATAAAGAGTTGTTCAAACAAATCAAAGTCAATGGTGATGAGCCTTTGATTGAAGATATTACCCGTGAATTTAACAAAGGTATGTGGACTATCGGTTACACCGGACAAAGCCCAGAACGTTTAAAAATGCACCAAGAAAACTGGGGCACTTTTGATGCTGACAGCTTAGAAGCTCCAGGCGGTCCAGCCAAAGGTGAGACCTATGGTTTACCTTGGCCTTGTTGGGGGACACCAGAGATGAAACATCCTGGAACCCAAATTCTGTATAACGAAGCCAAGCATGTTAAAGACGGCGGTGGTAACTTCCGCGCTCGTTATGGTGTTGAGCATGAAGGCAATAATATTCTTGCTGAAGGGACTTACTCTAAAGGCAGTGAGATCCAAGATGGTTATCCTGAATTTACCGCCGATATGCTTAAGCAATTAGGTTGGTGGGATGACCTAACAGCAGACGAGAAAAAACACGCCGAAGGCAAAAACTGGAAAACGGATATTTCTGGCGGTATCCAACGTGTTGCTATCAAACACGGCTGTATCCCTTACGGTAACGCTAAAGCTCGTTGTATTGTCTGGACATTCCCTGACGATATTCCACGCCACCGCGAACCACTTTACACGCCTCGTCGTGACTTAGTTGCTAAATACCCAACCTACGAAGACCGTATGGTTGCGCGTCTACCGACGCTGTATAAGTCAATTCAAGACAAGGATTTTGCTAAAGACTTCCCACTGGCACTCACATCAGGCCGTCTAGTGGAATACGAAGGTGGTGGTGAAGAATCCCGTTCTAACCCTTGGTTAGCTGAACTACAACAAGAAATGTTCATCGAAATGAACCCTGCTGATGCAGCGGATCGCGGTATTCGTGACGGTGATAATGTTTTTGTTCATGGTCCAGAAGGCGCCAAAATCACGGTTAAGGCAATGGTAACACCACGCGTAATTGCTGGTGAATGTTTTATGCCATACCACTTTGCAGGGGTGTTTGAAGGTGAAAGTCTCGCGAAAAACTATCCAGAAGGCACAGTGCCTTATGTGATAGGCGAATCCGCAAACACCATTTTAACTTATGGCTACGATGTTGTGACTCAGATGCAAGAAACTAAGTCCAGCCTCTGCCAAATTAGCAAAGCCTAACCTACTTGATGAGGAGATAAGCCATTATGGCAGTCATGAAATTTCTATGTGACACCAAACGCTGCATCGAGTGTAACGGTTGCGTCACTGCATGTAAGAACGAAAACGATTCCGCTCTCGAGTGGGGTATTCAACGTCGCCGCGTGGTGACAATTAACGATGGTCAACCCGGTGAAGCATCGATTTCAGTGGCATGTATGCACTGTACCGATGCGCCATGTATGGCCGTGTGTCCAGCAGATTGCTTCTACAGAACCGATGACGGCATAGTACTGCACAACAAAGATACCTGTATCGGTTGTGGTTACTGCTTCTATGCTTGCCCATTTGGTGCACCGCAATTCCCGAAAAAGACTGCTTTTGGTAGCCGCGGCAAAATGGATAAGTGTACTTTCTGTGCCGGTGGCCCAGAAGAAACCTTCTCCGAAGCCGAGCGTAAAAAATACGGTGCAAACCGTATT
The DNA here is from genome assembly GCF_023159115.1 of Shewanella sp. JNE2. Classification (NCBI taxonomy): domain Bacteria; kingdom Pseudomonadati; phylum Pseudomonadota; class Gammaproteobacteria; order Alteromonadales; family Shewanellaceae; genus Shewanella; species Shewanella sp. JNE2. The sequence continues at coordinate 4,368,775 of NZ_CP096169.1, forward strand.
GCTGAAGGCAAATTACCTATGTGTGCGGAGCTTTGCGCAACCAAAGCACTGCTTGCTGGTGATGCGGGAGTGGTATCTAACATCTACCGTGAACGTATGGCCTCCCGTGGCAATCCTAACGTGATTTGGGGCTATAACCCAAAAACCGGTGAGATAAACTAAGCAGAGCGAGGGTTAGGGAGTCATCCCTAACCTCTGGCAAGGAGTGACAATGTTAAACAAACAGTTAAACAAATCACTGCGTAGTCTGTTTGCTCTGTTAGTGCTAGTCATGGGATTGGGATTGGGTTCAGTAATGAGCTCAAGCCCAGTTCAAGCAAGTGATCAGCAATCGAGTCAACAACAGGCGAAAGCGCAAACCAGCGATGCCGACCTTTGGCGTGCGGTAAAAGCTGGCGATGCCGGCTATACCACTGCAAAAGGTGTCGAAACTGGGGTGTTGATTAACGTTGCCGGTAACCAAGGAAAAGAACTGAGGAATGAATACTTAACTCCCGTGATGGCGCTAGCTGTGACTGGAGTATTTGGTGCTTTCTTAGTGTTTTATTTGGTGAATGGTCCTTCAAAACTTAGCCATGGCTTTTCGGGTAAGTTAGTAGCTCGTTGGTCTAAAGCGGATCTATGGATCCACTGGATAATGGCAACAAGCTGCTTAGCACTGATGTTTACAGGCTTAACCATTATGTTGGGACGGCATGTAATACAACCTCTGCTTGGGCCCGACCTATGGGCGCCATTGATCTACGGCAGTAAAACGATTCACGATTGGGCGGGTCCCGTCTTTATCGTGGCTTGGGCGTTCTGCGTGGTGAAATGGATGCCGCTTCAAACCTTTAAGATGTATGATCTAAAATGGTTTTTAGTCGTCGGTGGTTATATCAACTTTGGCCCATTCAAAGGTAAACATCCTGACAGTGGTTTTGCCAACGCTGGTGAAAAAATGTGGTTCTGGACACTGACCTTATTCGGTCTATTTATCAGTGTTTCCGGCATCATGTTAGTCTTACCCGGCTTAGACTTACCCCGTGAAGCCTCAATGGCAGCACTACTGATCCACGCCATCAGTGCAGTCATCCTAATTGCCTTTACCATAGTGCATATTTGGATGGCGACGGTACTCAGTGAAGGCGGTATGGAGTGTATGGTGTCAGGTTATTGTGATGAAAACTGGGCAATCCAGCACCACAACCTCTGGTATGACGAGATCAAAGCTAACGGCAGCTTAAAATATAAAGACTAGGTAAAACGCAGCTTTTTTTACCACTAAAAACACCCCTTTTTACGGGGTGTTTTTTTATCCCGCTCAAAATACACCACAAAAAATCAACAATTTACATAATAGTAACACACAGCATTCATTTATGATTTGAGTGAACTTTATACTCCAAACTATGAGCAAGTTAACGCTTTTAGATAACCATGTGCTATTTCAAGTCCGCAAACTGTTCTAGATCAATTCCCCGCACAATCGTTCCCACTATATTGCCGCCACGCGCGATGATTACCAGCGAACAGGATGATTTCATTATCATTTTCACTTCTAATCTTCACTTTTTGCTAACAAATTTTATGACAACGAAAAGTCGCGCAATTCCAATAAACATAAACCCTAATTTCAGGAGTCAGCATGAAGCAGCAACCCAGCGATTTATCTCGCCGCTCTTTGCTTAAAGCGCTCACCGTTGGAAGTGTAGCGGGTGCCGCTATTGCCGCAACGGGCATAAGCGTGGCACAAGCCAACGAAAGCAGCACGGTAGCCGAAAAGAAATCAAATGGTTACCACGAAACTGCGCATATCACTAGCTATTACGATAGCCTGCGCAGCTAATCTAGGAGAAGTCAGCGATGAAGTTAACTCGCAAGTCCAATATCGCCCCAGTGGCAGACAAACCGACACTCGGCATTAGCCGTCGTCAATTTATGAAGCAAGCTGGTATTGCTACTGGTGGTATTGCTGCAGCCTCACTAATGGGTACTGGCATGATGCGCCGCGTCGAAGCCAAAGAAGTACCACATGATGCGCCAATCGAAGTAAAACGTACTATTTGTAGTGCCTGCGCAGTAGGTTGTGGTTTGTATGCCGAAGTACAAAACGGTGTGTGGACAGGTCAAGAACCCGCATTCGATCACCCATTCAATGCCGGCGGCCACTGCGCTAAAGGTGCGGCACTGCGTGAGCATGGTCATGGTGAAAAACGCCTGAAATACCCAATGAAATTGGTTGATGGCAAGTGGAAAAAAATCTCTTGGGAAGATGCCATTAACGAAGTGGGCGATCAAATGCTCAATATTCGTAAAGAGTCAGGCCCAGACTCAGTGTACTTCATGGGGAGCGCTAAGTTTTCTAACGAAGGTTGCTACATGTACCGCAAGTTAGCGGCAATGTGGGGCACAAACAATATCGACCACTCTGCTCGTATTTGTCACTCTACCACGGTAGCTGGTGTTGCTAACACTTGGGGCTACGGTGCGCAAACTAACTCTTTCAACGATATTCAGAACGCAAATGCCATCTTCCTGATCGGGGCAAACCCTGCGGAAGCGCATCCGGTTTCGATGCAACATATTCTGATCGCAAAAGAAAGAAACAACGCGAAAATCATCGTCGTTGACCCACGTTTCTCTCGCACTGCAGCGCATTCAGACTTGCATTGTGCAATTCGTCCAGGCACTGATATTCCGTTTATCTACGGTATGTTATGGCACATTTTTGAAAATGGTTGGGAAGATAAAACCTTTATCAAGCACCGCGTATTCGAGATGGAAAGTATCCGTGCTGAAGTGAAGAAGTTCCCACCTAAAGAAGTCGAAAACATCACTGGCGTGAGCGAAGCCGATGTCTATCAAGCCGCTAAATTAATGGCTGATAACCGTCCTGGCACGGTAATTTGGTGTATGGGTGGTACTCAGCATCACGTCGGTAACGCGAACACCCGTGCTTATTGTATTCTGCAATTAGCGCTGGGCAATATGGGCGTGTCAGGCGGCGGTACTAACATTTTCCGTGGTCACGATAACGTACAAGGCGCCACTGACTTAGGTTTGTTATTTGATAACTTACCCGGTTACTACGGTTTAACCTCTGCAGCATGGAGTCACTGGACCCATGTGTGGGATCTGGACATGGAATGGGTGAAAGGTCGTTTCGATCAAACCGCCTACCTTGGTAAAGATCCAATGACGACACCGGGTATTCCTTGTTCTCGTTGGCACGATGGTGTGTTAGAAGATAAGAGCAAGTTAGCGCAGAAAGACAATATCCGTATGGCGTTTTTCTGGGGACAATCGGTCAACACCGAAACTCGTCAGCGTGAAGTGCGTGATGCCCTAGACAAGATGGACACAGTAGTGGTTGTCGACCCATTCCCAACAATGGCGGGCGTTATGCACCGTCGTAAGAATGGCGTATATCTGCTGCCTGCAGCAACTCAGTTTGAGACTCAAGGTTCAGTGTCTAACTCAGGCCGTTCAATCCAATGGCGTGAGCAGGTTATCCAACCGTTATTCGAGTCAAAAACCGACATCGAAATCATGTACCGTTTAGCGCAAAAACTCGGCATTGACGAGCAGTACACTAAACGCATCGCCAAAGAAAACGGCTTACCCGTGATCGAAGACATTACCCGCGAAATCAACCGCGGTATGTGGACTATCGGTATGACAGGTCAAAGCCCTGAGCGTATCAAGTTGCACACCCAAAACTGGGGCACCTTCAGCAACAAAACGCTCGAAGCCGCAGGCGGCCCAGCGAAGGGCGAAACCTACGGTCTACCTTGGCCATGTTGGGGTACACCAGAAGCGAAACACCCGGGTACTCAAATTCTGTATAACCAAGCCAAACACGTGAAAGACGGCGGTGGTAACTTCCGTGCTCGTTATGGTGTTGAATACAACGGCCAAAGCATTTTAGCCGACGGCACTTACTCTAAGGGTGCGGAAATCAAAGACGGTTATCCTGAATTTACTGCCGATATGCTCAAGCAATTGGGTTGGTGGGATGATCTGACCGCCGAGGAAAAAGCCGAAGCCGATGGTAAAAACTGGAAGACTGACCTGTCAGGCGGTATCGTGCGCGTGGCAATCAAACACGGCTGTATCCCCTTTGGTAATGCTAAAGCCCGTTGTATTGTTTGGACTTTCCCTGACCAAGTGCCTGTACACCGTGAACCGTTATACACAGCACGTCGTGACTTAGTGGCGAAATACCCAACCTATGACGATATGCAAGTACACCGTCTACCCACATTGTATAAGTCAATCCAAGAAAAGGATTTAAGCGGTAAATACCCACTGGTACTGACCTCTGGTCGCTTGGTTGAATACGAAGGTGGTGGTGAGGAATCTCGTTCTAACCCATGGCTAGCTGAACTTCAGCAGGAAATGTTTGTTGAAATTAACCCTGCCGACGCTGCCGATCGCGGTATTCGTAACGGAGAAAATGTCTGGTTAGAAGGTGCCGAAGGTGGCCGTATCAAGGTGCAAGCTATGGTAACGCCTCGCGTTAAACCAGGCGTGACCTTTATGCCGTACCACTTTGCGGGTGTGATGCACGGTGAGAGTTTAGCGCCGAACTATCCAGAAGGCACTGTACCTTACGTTATCGGTGAGTCTTGTAACACTGCGCTGACCTATGGATACGATCCTGTGACACAAATGCAGGAAACCAAAGCGTCACTCTGTCAGATCGTTAAAGCGTAAGTGCAGCTTAAGCTAGGAGAATTGCCATTATGGCTACTATGAAATTTTTGTGTGATACCAAGCGCTGCATCGAATGTAACGGTTGTGTCACAGCCTGTAAAAACGAAAACGACTCCGCTCTCGAGTGGGGGATCCAACGCCGCCGCGTAGTCACAATCAATGACGGTCAACGTGGTGAAGCATCCATCTCTGTCGCTTGTATGCATTGCTCAGACGCACCCTGTATGGCAGTTTGTCCAGCAAACTGTTTCTACAGAACCGATGACGGCATAGTGCTACATAATAAAGATGCTTGTATTGGTTGCGGTTATTGCTTGTACGCTTGTCCATTTGGCGCACCACAGTTCCCGAAAAAAGGTGCCTTTGGTAGTCGCGGTAAGATGGATAAATGTACATTCTGTGCCGGTGGCCCAGAAGAAAACCACTCAGATGCCGAACGCCAAAAATACGGTGCAAACCGTATTGCCGAAGGCAAGCTACCTATGTGTGCAGAACTGTGTGCCACTAAAGCCCTGTTAGCGGGTGATGCTGAAGTGGTTTCAAGCATCTTCCGTGAGCGTATAGCTTACCGTGGTGCTAAAAACGCGGCTTGGAATTAATTCAGGTCAACAGGATCTGTCCATAGACTTAGCTTAGCGCCTACTTAGGTGGGCGCGACTAAGTGAGAGAGGATGTATGATGAACAAATGGTTCAAACACATAGGCTTAGCCATAGCACTGCTATTTAGTGCTGTGTGTATAGCCAATGGTGGTGATGAACTGGCGACTCAAGTTCAACAGTCTGATGCCCAAATTTGGGCGCAACTGAAGGATGGCGCCACGGGATACACTACCTCACAAAGTGAGTTTCATGCCCAGCCAATCAATACCTATGATTTACGAGTATTGGAGTTACGTAGCGACTGGTTAGCACCCGCGTTAATGGCAGCACTATTCGGTATGATTATTATCTTTGTCTTATTTATCAAGGTGAATGGCATTTCTAAGCTACACCATGGTTTTTCAGGCAAGTTAGTGCATCGCTGGTCTAAGTTTGATGTTTCAATCCACTGGTTAGGCGCGATTCCGTGCTTACTGTTGATTTTAACTGGCTTAACCTTACTGGCAGGTCGTTTCTTCTTCCAACCTTGGTTAAGTGCTGGGATCTGGGAAGCCATTGTCTACGGTGCTAAACAAATCCATGATGTGATGGCGATTCCCTTCATGATAGGTTGGGCATTGATGACCACACTATGGGCGAAAAACCAGCTACCTAAAATGTACGATGTGAAGTGGTTTATGGTGGTTGGTGGTTACATTAACTTCGGGCCATTCAAAGGTAAGCACCCTGACGCAGGCTTTGCTAACGCAGGTGAAAAAATGTGGTTCTGGGCATTTGCCCTGTTCGGGTTGATCATCTCTGCATCAGGTATGCTGTTACTCTTCCCTAACCTGTTCGAACCTAGCCGTACATTAAGCTTAATCGCCCTGGTACTGCACTCAGTGAGTGCTATCGTGATCTGTGCTTTCTCTATCGTGCACATCTTTATGGCAACAGTGATGTCAGAAGGCGGTATGGAATGTATGGTGTCTGGCTACTGTGATGAGAACTGGGCAACCCAACACCACAACCTGTGGTATGACGAAATTAAAGCTAACGGCACGTTAAAATATAAAGAGTGATGCTTGTTAGCTCTACGATAAAAAGAAACCCTCTGTGAGTGATCACAGAGGGTTTTTATTCGAAAAGACTTAATCCTTTATTTCACCCATAACCTAAAAGCTATACATAACCGATACCCCAAGATTGCGTGGATCAATAATAGCGGCATAACCATTAACATAATTAGCACTAGGTGGCTCATTCACTGTCATTGCTTGCTCATCAAACATATTGTTGATAAACCCACTTATTCTCCAGTTATCTTTCTGATAATCGACACTTAAACGAGCAACCACATAATCACCTGCAATCCTTGATTCTGTATTATCAATATCTGCAAAATATTCCCCCACATAGTTACCTGATACGCCAACGGAGAAGGCATCATTTAGCCAATATTTGACCCCAAGGTTCGCCGTCACATGGGGAGCGGAATTAAGTTGATTGCCAACAATATCACCATAACTGGAATCAACTTTTTTGATTTCACTGTCGAGCAAACCAACACCTGTAATCACCTGCCAGTTAGCGGTTAGCATTGCACTTAACTCAGTTTCAATCCCGTAAGTTACTGCTTTATCAACATTAGTAATTTTACGGGCTTGATTGGATGCCTGATAACCATCGAAATCGTTATAGAATAAGTTAGCGCTCAAATTAACATTGCCACCTAAAAACATGCTTCGCGCACTGAGTTCATAGGTATCAACAAATTCCTCATCGTAGTAATAATATTCGCTTTCAGCTAAGGATAAGGCTCCACCCCCAGAGTTATAACCACGGCGAGCACTGGCAGCTAAGGTGGTATTGTCCGTGATGGCGTATTGCAATACCAACTTAGGCAAGGTAATGGTGCTGTCGTTATCGAGTTTTTCCTCAAGCTGAGTACCACGATATAACATCGAAAAATTCCGTTTTTGCTCATCGCGCATCACGCGACCGCCTACAGTAAGCCAAAGCGACTCGGCTAAACCATAGGTTAACTCACCATAAATGGATAAAGAGGAACTGCTGTCATCACCCGTATAAACAGAACTTCCTGTACTACCAAAATCTTGGCTACGTTCATAATACGCAAGCCCGATAAATCCGTTAAAATCACGGTCATTTAAGCCAAAACTATATTTACCATCAACGGTATAGCTCTCGTCTTTCATATCAACATATTGCTGTGCTGTTACTAAAGCCTCATAGGACTTAGAACCCCAGTCATAGTCCATATAAGCCACAACCAAGTCTAACGCTCTACCCGAACCTAAGTCATAGTCAACTTTGACTGAATGCGTTGTCGATTCTGTTTCAATATAACGTTGGAGAATCGGTCGATATGCCCATGGATCATCACCTGAAAAATAGTTACGACCCGAATCACCTTTTTCGTCGTTATAGGAAAAGCTATAAAGAACTTTGAGCTCCTCGATAGCGCTTGGCTGCCATAAAAATTTGCCACGCCAACGGTTTGTAATTAACTCATTTAGATCAAACGGGGCAGGGTTGGTTTCATATACCAATCCCTTATTATAGGTCTCTCCTGTCACGTTTTGGCCACTTAGCCTAAACGCTAACTCATCGTCTAAAATAGGACCGGATACCATTACAGCACTGTCGACATAGTTATTCTGATCTCGGTAGCCTAAACGTGCAGCGCCACGCCAATCAAATGTCGGATCCTCTGTTTTGATAAATACAGTGCCACCAATACTATTACGGCCATTGATCGTCGACTGAGGACCTCGAAATACTTCAACTTGCTGTATATCCCATAAACCTGTATCACCAGTAAGATCGGCAACAAAAGGTTCAGCAACACCGTCGACAAGTGTAGAAACCCGCGCCCTAGCACCACCGGTAAAAGAGTTAAATCCAGAGGCGGAGCCATTCCCGGAAACACCGCGAATATCAGGCACAGAGCCAGTCAGCACGACGACGTTAGGGATTTCAGATAATGCATCTGACACAGATTGATACTGACCGCTATCCAGTGAATCCTTGTCGATAACAGAAACAGATGAGGTGGTGTCTTTCAAGCTACGCTCAATTTTTTCACCATATACGGTAATTTTTTCAATGGGTTCCGTTGATTCTGCTTCAACTGCTGCATAAGTAGAAGAGACTCCCAAACTCGAAATAATAGCGGCGATAATATTTTTCTTAAATGCCCGGTGTTCCATGAAAATCCTCAAATGACTGTAAGTGATAGAAAGCTGTTAACTAAGATAACAACCGTTTAAATGAAAATAATCTTAAAACTAACTGAGAAGGATTATCATTTATATTGTCATCAAAAGGTGTGATTGATATCAAATTCAGAATACGACTGAGTCGCTAGATTTAGCGTTACGGGAAGCGGTATGCGAGATGTCATTGGCAATAGATGAGTACCACGACTTATCAAATGTTAATCATCTGATAAATAAAAACATTAAATCAGTGTTCAACTTATCTTAAATTCATATCTTCAGATAACTTGGGGATATAAAGGCAAAAGCGATATAACAGAATCAACAGAGCTTGTGAAAGAACACAACATCTTTATCGACAAGCTCCAACCGCCAATCATATTTGCGGGCAATCCAGTTGAAGGTCGCTTCGGAATAAAAATTGATATGGGTAGGATCATTTTTATAATGCCATGTAGAAAAAGCGCTAGGATTGTACACCCGCTTAGTCATCACAGCCAAAATACCTTTAGGTTTTAATAGCTTGTCAAGCTGATTGAGCAAGCCTGCAGCATCACTGACATGCTCAATAACTTCAGTTAAGCTAATAAAATCATATTGAAGAGTTAATGTTGTAGGATCATTGGCGTAATAAATATCAAAATTTGCAACCTGATAACCACGGTCCTTCGCCATCAAACTAAGTGCCATTCCCTCACCGCAGCCAAAGTCGAGACCTTTGGAGGAAGGTTCAAAACGGGCGAGTAATGGGTCGAGTATTCGGTTTAAAAAACGCTGATAGCCGACGTCATAGGGAGAGTTTTCGTGTTTATCATACTCCGCTTTTTCTGCCTCGGCTGAAAGATAGAACTCAGGCGGTACAATAACGAGTTGACAAATTTGGCATTGATCGTAACAGCGTTTTTTATCTTGATGGTAAGCAACTAATTCAGTGCTATGGCATAAGGGACAGATATTCAAAAATAATTCCTACAGATTGTAGATGGTCGATTCAAGTTAATCGGCATTTCTATAACGGCAGAGATAACTATCAAGGCTTAGGGATTATTTTACGCTCTTTTGCGACCGCATCTTTAGCTTCACGTAAATATTTTTGCTCACGGCTCTCCCTTTCATCAAATTGCTTCTTTGCCTTTATTTTTTGCTGCTCTTCCCACTCATTGGTTTGGAGTGTTCCACTAACTTTTTCTTCCCGCTCAACGGTTTCTTTCGCTGCTTTTCGAGCTTTATCTAATTGAAGTTGTTCTACTTGCAAAAAGTCGATTCGTGCTTTATCCGCCTTTTGCTCTAGGATTAATTGAGGTTTTTGCTCATCTGCATTTGCAGTGGGTAGAAAAAGAGCCAAACTCAATACGAACCAAATAAGTGATTTCAATAATGCCATTATCCCTACCTCATTTATTGAAAATGCCAACCTATGACCTTTATTATCACGCTCACCGCACTCGATACCCAGCGTCCAACATAGCATAATATTTTATGAATATTAGGTTATTCAGCATGGTTTACCCCATAATCAGGGTAAAGATAAGTGTTAAACTACAGTTTTTTATTTTTCTATTTGAGTGAAACACTAATTAGGTTTATTTTTAACCCCACTTAAATAATGTACTATTTAGGCAATTTCTTTATAAACGAAATACCTATGGAATGGGATGTGACTCGTGAGAGTTACCAGGGAGTATCCTGAATGATTAGATGGCAACACTTACTCAATAAACTCAGTACGGACGATCCCGTATTGCGAGAAAAGCTGTCTCTTTGGCAAACCCATCCCGATCAAACACCGCTAGCACTTATCCAAGGTTTTAGCTTTATCAGCGCCAACCGCGCAACGTTAAATTATTTTGGCACTCATTACGATGCGTTTGTGAATGCAACACCCTATGATTTCTCACCGAGAATCCAATCATCTGGGCGTAATAGTGTTGAATTTGCTAGAGAAATGATACTCGAAGCTATCGCGGGTAATCATGTCGAATTTAATTGGTTACATTTAAACCAACAAGGTCGCGAGCTGCCAACACGCATTAATTTATATCGATGCTATCTCCAGCAACAACCCGTGGTACTCGTCGAACTACAAGCTCTTAACCGTCGCAATCACGTGCGAGAGGCCATTACAGATGGTTTTGCTCACATTCCTAAAGAAATACTATCAACAACCTTAGAGGAAAGTGCCGAAGCCGTTTATATCACAGATGACGATAACCGCATCCTTGCCGTTAACAAAGCCATGTGCCGTATTTGTGGGTATAGCGCAGAGCAACTGATTAGCCATACGCCTGCAATGTTAGAATCTCGCAATCTTAGCCAAGGTGAAGAAACCGACTGTCAACTGGCGATAAAACAACGTGGTTCTTGGCAAGGTGAAACACTTAAAAAGCGTTCAAATGGCAGCACTTTTCCTGCATGGCAAAGTAGCCGCCGAATTGTGGTTGATGGGGAAACCCCTTACCACGTTAATATTTTTAGTGATATCAGCACCCAAAAGCAGTTGGAGACCCAACTCACCACTCGGGCCATGTATGATACGCTGACAGGCTTACCCAACCGTTTTCACTTAAAACAATTACTTAATAGCGCGCTAGAAAAATTACAAACCGACCCAAATCTCTTAGGCGCTTTGATGTTTTTAGATCTCAATGGTTTTAAAAATATCAACGACAGCTTTGGCCACTCAATGGGTGATAGGGTTTTACAATTGGTTGCAGCAAGGCTAGAAGCCGGTTGTATCGAAAAAGCCGATATTGCCCGCATGGGAGGAGATGAATTTACCCTTATACTTCAAGGCTGTAGCTGTAAAGAAGAAATTCAACTCTTTGCTGAACAAATTCTGAGTCTATTTGACAGCCCTTTTGAAATCGAAGGGCAAAAATTCTTCCTTGGCACAAGTATTGGTATTGCTCTTTTCCCTACCCATAGTGATCAGGCAACGCAATTAATAAGCTTGGCAGATACCGCCATGTACTGTGCTAAAAAGAGCCCGCCACATTTAGTGTTTTATGACAAATCAATGAGTCAAGCGGCTGAAATAAAGCTGAAACTGATTAATAGTTTAAGACATGCGCATAGCCTAAAACAGTTCAAATTAGTTTATCAGGCTATCGTAGACTTACACACAAACCAAACCATCGCGGCGGAGGCTTTACTGCGCTGGCAAAAATCTCCCACTGAGCACTATGAGGCTTCAGAATTTGTCCCACTACTCGAAGAAACAGGGTTAATTGTTAACATCGGCCAATGGGTACTCGAACAAGCCTGCCAACAAGCAACACTTTGGCGATCACAGTATCAATCTGATTTTAAAATTTCGGTCAATGTCTCACCACTACAGCTAGAGCATGTCGATTTTGTTGAACAAGTGATAAATGCCTTAGAAATGGCAGCGCTACCCGCCGATGCATTGATTTTAGAGATCACCGAATCAGCACTGCTGCGTCAACCTGAACAAGCGAGATTAACGCTTAATCGCATCAAATCACTAGGTGTTAGTATTGCCATTGATGACTTTGGGACAGGACTATCTTCACTTAGCCGCTTGGGTACCTTACCGATTGATAGCGTAAAAATAGATGCAGAATTTGCCCTACGTTTAAACGATATCTCAGGGCAAAAGCTCTGCTATGCCATCGTGCAATTGGCACAGGCGCTAGATATTCATTTTGTGGCGGAAGGAATTGAAACACAACAACAAAAAGACATCATGACCGACATGGGACAAGGATTTGCTCAGGGATTTTTATTTGGTTACCCCAGTGCTGTCGAACACTTCACCCAAACCTTTTTAGTCGAAAAACACATCGCCTAGCATCAAACTTGGCGTGTTGGTCGCCCTTACAGCCCCAAAAAAGTTCACGGCTTGTTATTTGGCTATCGGAAACAACTGGATTATTTATGCTTGCGGTAAAACACTTAGGGTAGGCTCGATAGCCCTGCCAGCACACCATCAAAAAAATGGAATCACTCCCCTGCAAAGCAATTGGCTGGCAAAGCTATCTCATCATTTGCAGTGCAAATGAATCGTGCCTATTAAACCGCGTTTTGCATTAAGTTAGCGTGATCTGAATAAGACTTTTGCTAATTTTATTCGTACGATAGCTCAAAAAATCGATAACTTAAAAGCACTTATCTATATCTAAATATTCTAACAAGCCAGTTCATATCGTTGGATTTATTCACTAAATTCACGATAGCGAACCTGAATCTCAGGTGGCATAGCCTTTATACGCATCTCCACCATGGCATCAAAAGCCGTGATGACAGGCGCAACATTGAGCAAAGGGTCAAGTGCGCTTAGCATATAAGCACTGGCTTCTAAGGTCGATAAACTATCGTTACGGCTTGATTTGCGGATCTTGTATCTTGACTCATAGCCCTCAGTTAAATGCACCGCAGGATATTCGTTTAGCCAAGGATTAAGCTGTAGCATTTTAAAGGCTTTACGCCAGGTACCATCAAGTAACAACAATACGCAATTAGGGCTAATATCTTGCGCTTCAACGCTCACACTATTATCCGAAGGATAGACAAGATAAATGGGCTGATCATGCTTAGTTAAGTCATTACGCAACTCACTAAAATCATGTTCATCTTCACCCACATAGATTTGAGTCTCTGGTACTGCAAGGCTTAACACCCGTACACTATTTTTCTTATGCTCAACCTCACTGGGATGCTGTAAAACGACCAATCGCGTCGAAGGATAAATAGGTTGAATACTCCTACAAAGGCAGGAATTTAATGGATAGCGACAAGCAACACAATAGTGACGGGTCAAATCTTATTCTCTACTAAACCGTGTATCGCAGGAGTATATCAAAGGATGATAAATCAGCAGGCACAATAAAAAATGCCCGCAGCTTATGGTCAAACTTGCTGCGGGCAAAGGGTATTCAGGTATTTAATGTGAGTGGTGTAACTGCTCCTGATGCCAATGGTCGAAGCGACTCAACGCCATCATCAATAATAAGCCAATAGAAAATACGCCCATCACTAGAGCAACTGCGTAAGGCGCCGTTAAATTTGTTTGTTGAACGAGTCCTGTTAATACTGATGCACCGCTCATCTGGATAAATCCAAGCATGGCAGCAGCAGTACCAGCCCGCTCGCCAAAGGCAGATAAAGCCATGCTAGTAGCAGGACCGAGCAATAGCGCAAAACCGATACATAACAGCATCATAGGTAGCATAAAAGCAAAGGCACCAGCCATTCCCGCGCTTGGACCAAATTGCTGAGCCCCAAGAATAAAGATTGCGGATAGAACAAGTAACGATAGGGCTAAGATCACCGTTGGGCGGTTACCTAATTTACGAATAACGACTGGCGCCGCAAAACAAGCCACAATATTAACTAACGCATTGAGACCAAACAGACCACTAAAAGCCAGTTCAGATACGCCTAAGTGGCCTATTAACCATACTGGCGAATAAGAGACATAGCTCAAAATGGCAGCCATAGCCGACATACAGGCAAAGGCATAAAACAAAAAGTGGGTATTGCTTAATACTGGTTTATATCGACCCCAACGGTATAAAGGTCCTGTCGTGACTGTATTAGCGGGGCGAGTTTCGGGCAAACGATAACCCACCACGAGCATCATCAACATCGCATATAAGGTCATAAATACGAAGGTCGAACGCCAGCCAAATTGCATCGCTAACAGTCCACCTAATGTCGGAGCAAGTGCTGGAATCACACAAATTGCGCCATTTAAATAACTGTAAATCTTAGCGCCTTCTTTTTGCGTGTAACAATCACGGACCGCACTAAACACCACAATTGACGTCGAACAGGCGGCCAATCCCTGTAATACGCGAGCAATTTGCAACCAATGAAACTCGATAGCCGCTGCGGCTAAAAGGCTGCTTGCGCCGTAAAGTAACACACCAAATAATGCCACAGGCCGACGACCATAGCGGTCCGCCAATGGGCCAATAAGCACTTGCCCTAACCCCATGGCAAATAAAAACAATACCAGAGTCGATTGAACTTCACTGGCGGATACGGCGAATTCTGCTGCCATAGTTGGCATTGAAGGTAAATAAATATCAATGGCCAATGGGCTAAGCAGCACCATAGACATGAGGATAGGTAATAGATTGCGCCGCATAAATAATCTCAGTTGATCAGGTAAAGGTATTTCAGTGGGCGCTATTTTAAATAAATCAAGGTATGAACAGAAATGGTATAATTTCCAAAGTGAATTTCCTTTTAGGAATATCTATGAACTTAGATAACTTAGCCAGAATCGATCTTAATCTGTTGGTCATACTCAAAGTTCTCCTCGAGGAACAGAGTGTGACAAGAGCTGCTAGCCGACTACATATCAGTCAATCGGCTCTAAGTAAGAGTTTGAATAGACTGCGAGAAACCTTAGACGATCCGCTATTCCAACGTACCGCACACGGCCTAAAACCGACGGCGCATGCCCTGAATCTTGGGCAAAAACTCCCGAATATTTTGCAGGACTTGTATCAACTAACTCAACCACCGACTTTTAATCCAGCAAGCAGCAACAGACAATTTTCCTTCGCCATGGTCGAAAGTGCCTACGAAACCTTAATTCCTTATTTTATCGGCCCTTTGCTGAATACCGCACCCAATATCAAGCTAGACTCCTATGTCTGGACTGAAAAATCCATGCATGATCTACAGCAAGGGCAAATTGATTTTGGGATTTCTGGTCGCGACTTACACCCGCTTTCCGATCCACAAATAGACCGGTTACCCGAAGGCATTGCCTGCCAAACATTGTTTACCGATGAGCAAGTGTGTCTTATTCGAGAAGATCATCCATCAATGGCTGCCCTTATGTCAGCGCAATGGAATTTATCACTTTATCTCGATATGGCCCATGTACAAGTACGCTGTGAAGGGAGCGATTGGTGGGCTTTGGATTACTTTCTTGCAGATCTCGGACATAGGCGAAAAATCAGCACTACTGTGCCAGATTTTTATGGTGCAGCCAGCGTCTGCGCCCACAGTGATTTAATCTTTACACTACCCTCAAGTTTTGCTCGCCATGCTTGCCAACTTTATCCGTTAAAACAAATTCCCCTCCCCTTTGAATTTATGCCTATGGCCTATGTACTCTTATGGCATCAAAGAAATGATGAAGATCAAGGGCATAAATGGATTAGAGAAACGATTTGTCAGAGTGTTGCTACATTATTCAATCCGCTTGATATCACCTAACAACTCCAATTATCTCCTGTTATTTCAAGGTGACAAAAACTAAGCCCGATAAAGCAAAAGCATTATCGGGCTTAATATCAAGCTAACAATTAATCATCGTGTTTAAAGGATAAACGTTGCAACTTGGGCATTCAGATCATTTGCGCGCGCTTTAAGTGCCTTAGCCTGAGCTAAGTCAGCCATAGCAGAGGCCGTGATCTCATCGGTTACATCCTTAATCGCTACGGTATTTTGAGTAATTTCACCCGTGACTTGAGTTTGCTCTTCCGCAGCGGTGGCAATCTGCCCAGCCATATCTGAAATCACATTCACAGCTTGGGTAATTTCTTCCAAGGCTTTCGCCGCTGCGTTAGCATCCTCGACACTGTTACCCGCAAGGGCTTGACTACTTTCCATCAGAGTGACAGCCCTAGCAGTAGTGCGTTGCAGTGTTTCAATTGTGGTATGCACTTCTTGGGTCGAATCTTGCGTGCGGCGCGATAAGACTCGCACTTCATCCGCAACAACGGCAAAACCTCGTCCCTGCTCACCCGCACGAGCCGCTTCAATTGCGGCATTAAGCGCCAGTAAGTTAGTTTGCTCTGCAATCCCTTGAATTGTGCCCAGAATGCTCGAAATAGACTGAGCGTGACGGCTCAAATCACCAATCACATCGGTTGCTTGAGAAACCTCATTAGCAAGTGAGTTAATCGAGTTACGGGTTTTATGCACTAAGTCCTTACCCTGTAAACTACTCGCCGCCGATTGCTGCGCCGCAGTCGCAGTATTCTCTGCATTAGCTGCAATCTCATTAGTGGCACTTGCCATTTCAGTCACCGCTGTGGCAACCATAGCGACCTCCTGCTGCTGACGTTGTAACTCAGAAACGGAAGTTTGCGTAGTGGTTAGACTACGTTCAGCATCCGCATCTAATTCGTTAGCTAAGTGGCGAATATGGCTGATAAGCTGATGTTGACTCCCCACAAAACGATTAAAGCTGTCAGCAAGTACACCCACTTCATCTTGAGTGTCGACTTCGATACGCTGGGTTAAATCACCATTACCATCAGCGATGCGAGCTAAGGCTTGAGATACTCGACTCAAAGGACCTAAAAGCACATTAACAAGCCACGAAATCGCTAATACACTCAATAACAAAACTAATGCCGATAATCCAAGCTGCACCAATAGCAAACGAGTGAGCGGTGCTTCTAAGGTCTCCTTATCAAGCACTAATACTAGCTCCCAATCAGTATTAGGGATATCGACAGCCCAAACTAACTTATCTCTGCCTTCATGCTCAAAATGCATAGAGAGCAGCTCGCCAACTTTACGGCTTTGTTCAGGCAGATTATGGTTTAGGTTACTGTCAATATTGCTGATGGGTTGCATCGCCTTGGTGGGATCTTTATAAGCAATAACAGTCCCATCCTTATGTATCATGATGGCATAACCATTTGCGGGTAATTTCATCCGATTCACACTGTCCACCAGACTGGCAATCGATAAATCCCCACCAACAACACCAGTAGGAATTGCCTGCGCCATAGTCACAACCAAGATGTTATAGGCGACATCCATATAGGGTTTAGTCAGAATAAGGCCACGCTCTTTAACCGCTTGCTGATACCAAGCGCGGCTACGAGGGTCATAACCTGTACGATCAATACTGGGATCAGAATCCAACATTTGCCCTGTTTGAGCACCAAAATAGGTCAACTGAAACCGACCCGATGCTTGAGCTTGTTGCAATGTGTTTAAAGTGTCACCTTCAACCTTGCTTGCAAGTGCTCCAACAATATCTTGACGCCCAGATAGCCATTCTTGAATACGCTCAGCCTGTTGATCGCCTAGCCGCTGAACCTGCTCGAGGCTGTTCTGTAACAGTAGGGATTTTTGACTGGAATAGCTTTGCCATGACAATAAACCAATCACGAGCGAAAGGGCGATTACCACCGAAATGAGGATTTTCTGTTTGAGCGAGTATGAGTTCATATTGGCGTCTATTATTAGTGACAAGGGATAGCTGGGCAAACTAATCGGTATTGCTGAACCATGGTAATAAAGTTACATAGGTGGCAGAAAACCTATCAGAAATTGACCAGAATTTTCGCATATTTTGTATAACAAACAAAGAAATCACTTTTAGTATCATGATCTACCATTCATATAAAACATGAAATCAACCAATGAAATCAAAATAAACACACATTCCATGCTCAATAGTTACATTTCATAAAAAGTAACAACAACAGGATCTCTGTGGACGTAAAAGAACGTAAATTAACCAAGTTTAACGTGACCCCTCGCTTTTTTTTA
The DNA here is from genome assembly GCF_023159115.1 of Shewanella sp. JNE2. Classification (NCBI taxonomy): domain Bacteria; kingdom Pseudomonadati; phylum Pseudomonadota; class Gammaproteobacteria; order Alteromonadales; family Shewanellaceae; genus Shewanella; species Shewanella sp. JNE2. The sequence goes on from NZ_CP096169.1 coordinate 4,386,790, forward strand.
TTGCACACTAAACGTCCACTGCCTATTTAGGAGTTCTTATGATTTATCAACAGTTCCAACAGAGCCCAATGCAGACCCGAATTTCTGGCCCACGGGCTTGGTTAGCCATGGCGCTCAGTGTAAGCCTTATCTGCTTATCACTGTTTTTACTTCCTTTTGTGCTGTTATTCGGCGCAATTACACTAGGGTGCTTAGTATTATTTAGCCGTATTTATGTCGCGCGCCAATTGGCAAAATTTAATCGAGCGCACACGCAGACAACTCATACTACTGAGTCAACGGGTTATTCATCTCCCCATATTGTTCGTGAGCCACACGCGACTCATCATCAAGGACGCACTTTTGAGCATCAAGAGGATGAGCGTTAATTGACGGATTTAGGCAAGTAAAGTCTGCGCGCGCTTAAGGCTGTGGATCTCTGCGGGATCGACTGTCATTTCGAGTACCTTATCTACTTGTAATGCCAATGAAAGCCAAAGAGGTTCGATAATCTCAGCCTCCTTTTCATTGGCATAACGCCGAGCTAAATTCAGTAATGCCGCTGCACCAACCACATCAATTCTGCCCAACATCCCATCGGCTAATGCCATACTCAGCTCTATCATTGCAGGAACGCTATGACCATATTTGATCACTTCACGCAAATAATGCTCAGCTTGGGTTAAATCGCTACCGAATGCATTGTCATCGTTGAGCATATGTTGTGCCCGCATAAACATGGCATCTAACTGTCCTTGCTCTGCGGCTTCAGCCATCCAATATTCGCTAGCGATAGGATCTCGAGAACAACCCTCGCCATTAGCGAGCATTAATGCCAGATGATACTGGGCATGGGGATAGCCAGCCTGCGCCGCTTTATGAATAAAGTGATAGGCTTGAGTCAAATCTTCACGCTGATAATGTAATACGCCAAGGTTTGCCATGGCCTCCGCTTGTTCACCATCGGCTGCACGCTGTAAATATTGCTGCGCTAGCTCTAAATCCTGAGCCAATGACTCACTGCCCACTAGATAAAAATACCCTAAAAGTGCCATCGCATTAACAACACCGGCCTCTGCCGCAACAGCAATAGCTTGTTCTCCCTTAGCAATATCTGGCACGCCTTGATAACCGTGGATCAGTGCAACGCCATGCTCGTACAAAGCGTCCATATTTTTGGGTGCCGCAAGGGAAAACCAATAAGCCGCCTTCGCAAAAGTATCCGCCGCTTGGGCACTCACATTATTAGTTAACTCCGCATGCGTGGCCAAAACATCATCGGCTTGATCAGCCCAAGAAAGCGCTTGATCCTTAAGCATAAAAGCCTTTGTTTTTAGCGAAATACCTACCAAATATTGAGCATTAGGATCATCTTCCATCACAGCGCGATAGCAGAGGTCTTTAACCGTTACTGAATCACTCGCTTTGTATTGATACCTAGGAGCAACACATCCTGCCACCTTAGGATATAAGTGCTCAACTAATGTCAGTACATCTTTAATCGTTTTTTGGGCTAAAGCGAGTAATTGCTCTTGGGTAAGATGATATTTTTCTGGATGGGCGCCACGGTTACCGTCGGCACGTAAGCGGTGTAAGGCACGGGTTGTTTTAACATCAATCAGGCGTTTTTGGTTTAACTGCTCGATACGGTCATACAAATTGGGGCTTGAGAACTCAATCCGCTTATCTTGCCCCAACAACTCGGTCAGCTTATGTGTAAAACTGCGAATATGCAGTAATGACTGAGTCGGTACGTCCTTAACATAATTTTTTGCACAGAGGTAATCATCGACAAGATTGGCGGAAAAACCTTGGATAAAATCACTATCCTTTATCACAACCTTAGTCGCCATCGATGCTTACCTCTATAGGGAGTACTCGCTTACCTTATTCGACTGTCGGTTTTTTAGATACCATATACAAACGAAATAGGGCCAAATTAACGAATAAACCAATAAAGGACATAAAAGTATCTACCAGCATTTGCAAAGGTAAACCGCCCATAGCTGCAATACTCGCTAACTGACTACTGATCACTGCCAATGGCAAATAAAGCATTAATAATGCGATTGTTTTTAATACGATTGGGCCACTAAAACTGAAGCTTCCTTTTATGGCTTCCAGTGGCGTTAAGCGTTCGACCACCACCATAAAGTTCACATAGGCTAAACGGGCAAAGAGATAAAAACTGATCACGAGTCCTATCAACCACATTGGGCCAAAAGCAGCAAATAACATCACTGGCGCCAAAATCGCTAGACCAGAGAATACCCCTGCGAGTAATAACGGCGGCACAAAAGGTAAGCTGGCTTTCAACACCATACCAGCAGAAGGATGATGCCCCTGAGAACGGAGTTCTAAAAACAATGTTAAGGCTGCGATCAATACCGAGAAAGTAAGGAGTAACAGCATCATCGCAAGCATATGTGGCGCGCCAAACTGAGGATTTTCAAGATCGGCTTTACTCATCTCAGCCCCAAGCCATAGCTGAATACCCACTTGAATTAACAGCAATGGCACTGTCAACATGGCAAGTTGCACGAGATGATTACGGAAAAAGTTATAGGCTTCGGTTAAAATTGCGGATAGTGACATGCGACTTTCCAAAATAATTGAAATAAATTAACACAGAGAATTGCCGCTAGGATACCGAAAATCCCGGACCAATGCACAGCAGAAATCACCAGTGTGAACAGGAAATCACAGAAAACTACTGCAACAACGACATCAAAGCCGCTAAACTGTCTCCTTTAATTGCGCGCAACACCTTAAAGGACACCTCATATGAAACACGTCATCACGCTATCTCTTCTCCTTGGCACCTCTATTATGGCCACACCCGTTCATGCTGGTTGGTTAGATAATCTAGCGGGTACTCAAGCCAAAACCGAACAGACAGTCGCAACTGTTAATGCAACCCAATCCAATGAACTGGTGGGTAATGTGATGTCTCAACTGGGCTTAAACCAAACCCAAGCAGAAGGTGGATTAGGCAGTTTATTAGGGCTTGCACAATCTAGCCTTGGTTCGAGCGATTATTCAACATTGGCTGCCAGCATTCCTAATGCCGAGAGTCTGTTGGCCGCAGCCCCTAAACTTGATGCAAACTCAGGCGTATCGGGCTTGTTATCTAAAGCTGGCAATCTCGGTTCATCGCTCCAAGGTGGTGCTATGGTATTAGATGCTTTCGAAAAACTGGGGATCTCACAAGAACTCGCTATGCCAATGATCAATATTGCGAAGTCATACCTTGAAACCAATGGCACAGAGGGCACATCGGATCTACTGATGAAAGGCCTAAATTCCTTACTCTAATGGCCGTAGCCACCCTAAACCATAGTTGTTTAGGGTGAACTTTTACACCTTAAATCACTCTACCTAATATCCTCTTTAGCATGAGAAAAGCCTTTCTATGATTGCGAAACTAAAGCGATTTATTCAATCACACACCCAAGCCGTCTCCCCTGAAGATAAGGCGCATCAGCTTAAATTAGCCGCAGCCAGCATGTTATTAGAAGTCGTTTTTGCCGATGAAACATTGGCCGCTGAAGAAATGGCACTGTTGCCTAAGCTCCTTACCGATACCCTGTCGATGACAGATGACGATGCCAACGCTCTTATCGATGATGCTAAACAAGTACAAGGTAATGCAACATCACTCTTTGAATTTACGAGCGCTATCAATGCCGAATTTAACCTAGAGCAAAAGCAACAACTGTTATTGGCAATGTGGCAACTCGCTTATGCCGATGGACAATTATCCCAATACGAAGACCAAATTATTCGCCGTACCGCTGACTTGTTGTATCTCAAGCACAGTGAACTTATCCAGATGCGGAACCTTGCAATGAATTCAGTCAGGGATAACTAAGCTTTGTTTGCGGCTTATATGCGTCTTTTGCCACCAAAGAAAAGGCGCAACGACTATGACCAATACCAACACATAGGCCATACTAGCACCCAGCGCAATTCCTAACGCCAAACAGAAAACACACCCTAATATGACTAAGGGCAAGTTTTGCTTTGGTAATAATTTAGCCGCAGCTAACATCGCCATCAGATAAATCACCACAAAAACGCCATTGCTCCACGCAATCAGATGCTCTAATTCCTGCCCAGTCAAATAGGTTAACACCATCACGCTTGCCATAACCGAGAGTAATGCCGCCAATGCGCGAATAGGAACACCGTGATTATTTTTGACCGCAAAAAAACGCGGTAAAATGCCATCGCAACTAAAACTCCAGATCAAACGAGCCGCACTCGCCGCATAAACATTTACCGTTGCAAGGCCACTGGCAATGCCTAAAACCCCGATAACTTGAGCGCCATACCCACCAAGCAATTGATCAAAGACACCTATCATGGCAACACTTTCATCCGTAGGCACGAGCAGCAGTAAAAATGTACAAGCAACATAAATAACGCCCACCAGCATAGTCCCCATCATCATCGCCGGGATCATATCCTGCTGTGGCCGACGAAAATCATCGGCAAGATGAGTCATAGCTTCAATACCTAAAAAGCTCCAAAAAGCGATACCCGCAGCAACCATTACGGCTGACATTTGCGGCATTCCGTGGCTAGCAAGTGAAGTCAGCTGCCCAGGCTGTAAGCTACTTGCACCAAATAACATCACCACCACAGCAACTATGCATAGGGTTAAACCAAATTGCAGTTTGGCCGACACTTGAATGCCCCGTAAATTGAGTAAAAATAGTCCCAATATCACCAAAATTTCGCAACCAACCTTAGGCCAACCCTCTAATGGAATAAGTGCATTCACAAATTGAAAAGTCATCAAGATCGCGGCGGGGGCACCAATGGGAACCACCAGCAAAAAAATCAGACCAATAGTACGTCCCGTTGTACGACCAAAGGCTTTTTCAACAAAATAGGCAGGACCTGCAGCATGGGGAAATACACTCGCCAAACGGCCAAACACTAAAGCAACGGGAATAATGGCTAAGGTCAATAACAACCAAGCCACAAGTGCGCCAGAATGGGCTTTTTCGATGGTGATCTGTGGCAAAATAAATACCCCAGTACCCAGTAAAGTGGTCGCCATTAAGCCAGCCCCTTGCCAACGACCTATTGTTCCGCTATGTGCATTCATCAGTTAATATTCAATGATTTTTGAGTCGACAGTATAATGAGATTTTACGCCACAATCTGCCGTGAATTTCTGTGTTATCCACGCCCTACACAAGCAAAATCACGGAAAATGGGATTATTCCCATCAAAATGACGGCCGACTTAATATTCGGTAAAATAGTGCGCCTAATACTCTGCCCATTCCATTGTGACTAAAACCAATGGAAAATAGCGCACTGATTCAATATCACTATTTGCACTGGAGCCCAATTTGGATAAGTTCGATACTGCAATCATTAACTGTTTACGTCAAAATGCACGCCAGAGCGTGTCACATATTGCTGAACAAGTAAGCCTTTCCCGCAGCGCCATTGCAGAGCGAATTAAGAAATTAGAACAATCTGGAGTGATCCGCGGTTATCAAGTCCTTTTGAGCGAATCGCAAAAAGAAGGTGTGTCGGCCTATTTTGAGATCCAACACCAATGCTCACGCTGCGCAGACGTCGTGCATGTCTTTCAAGCCATCCCTGAAGTCATTACATGCCGTGGTATTTCTGGGGATATGGATTTACTGGTTTATGTCCAAACGCCATCAATGCGTCGTTTACATGAGATCCGTGAATATATTGATGCTCATTCCGATATAACCAAGATTAAAACCCATATAGTGATGAGTGAATGGATCAATAATTTAGGCGAGTAAATTGAGTTTTGCCCCCTAGCAAGAAGCGCCACCCCTAAGGAATAAAGGTGGCGAAGCCCTTGTGGAGGCAGGGCAAAATACCTAAGTACAAAATATGGATTCCTTTCCCAGCAACCTCCCTGTGACAACGGATTGCGCGAGATACCAATCCCCAATAGTTCAGTCATAGCTATTGGAGGTGTTACCTCACAGTGTTTTCCTTAGACACTGTTTTTCGCAATCCGTCGAATCCCTTAACACTGATATTGATATACTTGCTAACAACGTATTCTGCCCTGTTAGGCAATGGTCATTTGCCCGGTGTAAAGGATAAAGTTTCGCAGTAACAGCACTCCTATCAAACTAATACATGCTGTACCCGCCACATAAGCCCACTTGCGCTTAGAGGTTGCCGTCATAAACAGATTCATTGCTAATGGGCCAGATAAACCAAGACCAATGATACCGAGCCAGAAAATCCATCCCCAGAAGCCATAACCAATGGCGTTAAAGGCCGCAATTTTACTCTGTCCACCCGTTAACACTAAGCCCATAAAGAAGGTAAAAATCAGCACGATTTCGACTAAAATCAGTGGAATTTCAACTTTATGGATAAAATGCACTTCCTTACCATTAGGACTACCATTGAGCAATACACCACCCAGTAAAGAAGATGCCGCACCAGAAGACAGTCCCGATGCCAAAAACAGCAAAGGTAACACTGGATTTTTAAGCATTGGATAACCAGGCAAGGCCGATAGTAAAAATCCTGTATAAGCCCCGAGTGCCAAGGAGAAAATCACTAACAAGCCAGTAATTGTCGCCTCATAGCGTGCTAAGAGTGCCGTCAACTTAAGCACTATCGGGAAACGCTTTTCACACCAAGCATCCACTGGCTTACGGAAGGTAATACCTATCCACATAAACATAAAAACTTGATAAATCAGTAGAATAAGCACACCCATCGACATGACAGATTTAGGGTTGTAAAACACTAAAATCTTCCAAAAATCGAGCGGTTTAGTTAAATCAATGACCAAAATACCTAACCCGGCCATGACAGCAACGGGAGCCACAATACAGGCTGCTTGCACAAAACCTGACTGATAGGCGTTATGTTTAAGTACAAAATGTTTTAACAGTACAGCGAAGAACATAGCACCCGCTGAAACACCGGCTAAAAACAAGTAAATCGCAATCGGCCAATGCCAGACTAAGGTATCAAAATGCAGTGCGCTCATAATGTCACCTCCCCTGATTTTGCAACGATACGGAACAGTTTAGGTCTCGTTCCGAGATCAACCTTAGCGCGTTGGGTTGGATTAGACCGCAGCACTTGAACAACCTCTGACGTCGGGTCTTTTAAATTACCGAACACGAGTGCTTTTGTTGGACAAGCAGCAACACAAGCAGGCTGTTTACCTTGAGCCAAGTTCGTTTCACGGCAGAAATCACACTTATCCGCAGCACGGGTGACAGGATGGATAAAACGCACTTGATAAGGACAAGCCGCAATACAATATTGGCAACCTACGCACTTCCAAGCATCAACAGAAACAATGCCCGTTTCTTTATCAATAAACGCTGCTCCCGTTGGGCAAACATTCACACAGGGTGCATCTTCACAATGTTGACAAGACTTGCGGCTAAAGTGATAAAACTGATTAGGGTATTCGCCAAAAGGACCTTCTCTTTTTATTTCAATCCTAGAAACACCTTCAGGCACATTATTCACTTCACGGCAGGCCACTTCACATGCTTGGCAGCCAATGCACTTAGTTTCATCATGGATAAGTGCATATTTCACATCAGCTTCAGCTTTAACACTGCCTGATGCATTCACAGTGGCGAGAAGTGAGGCGCCAGATGCACCCGCTAATAAAGCACAGGTACCTTTAAGAAATCTTCTTTTTGAATTTTCCATAACTTTACTCCTGCTTGCCAGTGTGGCAACTGCTACATAGCTCACTGCGAACCTTTAGCGTCATCTGCGCCATTGGATCCGTTGGACTATGTAATTTATGGCAGGCAGCACAAGGCACTTTTTTCGCGTGCACGTTATGTGTCCAATCTGCTTCACCGAGCTTTTTCTTGGTATGGCACTTCTGACACGCACCAAGTTGAACCGTCATATCCGACGCGTCTTGCATACCGAAGACCACCAAATCATTTGGTTTTTTAGGGTGGTCGCCCTTTTCGCCGTGGCAGGAAGAACAGGTCATTTTCATCGCATCTTGGCCATGATGCCCTAACATTTGACCGTTACGCTTGTGACACTTCATGCAAGCATCACTGTTAATTTGATTGGCTGGCTCAGCACTCATTGCAGAAAAGCTTAAAAGCAATGTCGCAGCACCTAAGCGTAACGACCACAGCCATTGTCTTTTTGACATAGGAAGTCCTCACATTTATCCGTAGGAAGGTAAAGAAGGAGTCAGGGTTCGGATAGATCCGAACCCGACGGTCAAGATCACACAGCTAAGGCTTGCTTAAGACTCTGAGTATCCCACTGTTTATGCGGGTTCATTTCAATGAAATTGATATTGAACTTGCTAAACAATTTTTTCAGTGGTGAGTTGGTCTCTTTACCAAAATCACTGATCACCATTTTCACTTCAGATGAATCATGGTCAATTAATACATAATCGAGTCGGCATTCATGATTTAATTCCGCATCATGGTGATCCATCTCAAATACTGTGTCTAATGGTACGTTACAACAAACATCGTATTTACCTTCAACAACAGTTTTTAATGATTTAAAAAAATTGAAGCTTTGTTTATCAAACAGCACTGGTTTAAGTTTCATTTCATGGTGTGCGGCTTCATCAGGATCTGCTCTAAAAAACTTAATGCAAGTCATGACAAACATCACAAACACGAATGGTACTGCTACGAATAGTACGAAGTACATAAACGCATAGCTGAGAATGACTGAAGTATTCATACACGCCTCCAAAAACTAATTTATATTTTTGTTGTCTCATTTAAAGCAACTTCAGTATTATTTGAAAACACTTAACTTTTATTGACCAGCATCACACTTGCAAATAACAATTTAAATATAAACAATGATTTACACAACCGATCACATTGCAAAATTATGCAAATCTTAAATGCAGATATTGGTATTTGATAATTCAATTATTAGATTTTGATTGCGTGAATATCATTTTTTGAAATTTCAAATTTCATTAAAAATCGCCTTTTAAATATAAAAAACAAAATAAAAAGCCTTTGACACACATAGATAAACTCTAGATCCTAAACTTGGGATTAGTTTCACATTAAATTTATTAATTAACAGCATAATTAGTCTGCACTTTAAGTATTTACTCAATATTAAGGAATATAAAAAATGCATATTAGTAACATGGATGGCCTCGATATTCTGAGTTTAAAAATACTTGTTTCGTTATATGAGAACAAGTCAGCAACCTATGTATCGAAGGCTCTTGATATTCCAGCGCCTAAAATCAGTCGTAGCCTTAAAAATCTACGGGAAATTTTTGGTGACGAACTCTTTATTCGGCGTAAATACGGCTTATTTCCAAATGAGTTTGCTACTCATTTATATCCAATTGCAAAAGAAGCTATTGAGTGTACCGATAAGTTTCAAAAAGCCAGAATGGCAAATACTCGCCAAGTAAAAACGCATGTTGAAATTGCTGCGCCAGGATTAATTGCCTATGCCTTTCCTAAAGCCTTAATGCAGGCGATTAAAGAAGAGCAAAAACCTATGCACATTAATATTAACCCTTGGTCTATGCATACCACTCAGGACATTATTAATGGTGATATCACACTAGGTATTTGTTGCAATAAAAGCGCAGCCGATGTCGCTGCCTTCGGCGATAAACTGCTAACGACTGAATTGCACCGCATGGATAAACTCTACCTAATTGCTAGCAGGCATCATCCTATTTTTAAAAGGGAAATCACCTTAGAAACCATTGCTGAATATCCCTATGTCAATACCGATCTTGGCAATCCCAGCACCAAATTGAGTCCATACCAAGAGTTTTGCATTACTAATGGTATAAAACTCAATACTGAAATTACCATTACCAGTATTTCAAGTTTGTTTGAGTATCTAGGTGAAAGTAATGCCGTATCTTTATTGCCCTATCGGATAGTCTACGAAATGGTGAGCGATATTCCTGAACTGCATACTTGCCAACTATCGCAATACGAAGCTGAACGTCTCTATGCAGATACCGAAGCACCAACGATTTTTTTAGTGCAAAAAAATCAGCCCAACGCCATCAATGAGGATCTAAAATGGTTAAGTGGAGAAATTCAAAAAATCGTCGATCGTATTATTTAGCCTAGCGATAATGAAACACTGTCAATTGGAAACCACCGACATCAAAGGTGATAGGGTTACCTATGCCTAAGCTTTTCGCACACCTCCACCATTTATGCGCCCAAGATTTGTTAAACCAAGCATACATCTTGCGGCGTAAACGCGTTACACTAAGCCCATCTTTATCCTAATAGATTCAGTTATGCGGACCGAAAATACAGCCACACTCAATCTTATTTGGGGCGCACTTATTCTTGAGGAACTTGCACGCATTGGGGTGCAACATGTGTGTATGGCGCCGGGCTCACGTTCAACTCCTTTAACCCTTGCTGCTGCCCAACAAACAAAGCTGAAACGCCACCTGCATTTTGATGAACGTGGATTAGGTTTTATGGCCTTAGGTCTTGCTAAAGCAAGCCGAGCTCCCGTCGCTATTATCACCACCTCAGGTACTGCTGTCGCCAACTTATATCCTGCAATCGTTGAAGCTTGGCTCACCCATGTACCTTTAATCGTCTTGAGTGGTGATCGCCCGCCAGAATTGCTCGACTGTGGCGCAAACCAAGCCATAGTTCAGCCCGGTATTTTTGCTCATTACGCCAAGCAAATTAACTTGCCAACACCCGATGCACACATTGCACCACAGGCATTACTCACCACCATTGATGAAGCGGTGGCAAATCAGACTCGTCCTGTGCATATCAACTGCATGTACCGTGAACCTTTGTACCCAAGTGAGCTAGGCGCCCCTATTCTCGATACCGAATCGCCCTACCTCAAACCCTTGCAAACTTGGCTGCAATTGTCGCGGCCTTATACTCAATACGGTAAATATAAGCAGGTAAGCAACCCTAGTGACGATGCAATAATGCGTTTCGTCCATGGAAAGGGGGTCATTGTTGCTGGCACATTAACCCCTGAACAAGATCCACAACAGCTCATTGCCCTATCGCAAAAAATTGGTTGGCCTCTACTCACGGATGCCCAATCACAATTGCGCCAGCACCCCGCTGCCATCGGAAATATTGACCAACTATTACAACATCCAAAGGCGCGTAATCTATTACAAGAAGCGGATCGTGTACTCGTATTTGGTGGCCGTTTATTATCAAAACGCTTAATAAGTTATTTAGCAGAGCAGCACTGGCACAGTTACTGGCAAGTGTTGCCAGAGCAAAACCGACTCGACCCTAGCCATAATGCCAAGCATGTTTGGCATGCCAATGCCGCACAATTTGCAGCATTAAATTGGTATCGGTCTTCCTCCGCGAACTGGGCCAATACCCTCATTACCTATAATGATGAACTACATAACTTATTTGTTCGCAATATCGATCACGGGGAATTTGGCGAAGCGCAGGTTGTACGCGCTATTGCAAATACTCGTCCACTAGAACAACAACTGTTTATCGGCAATAGTCTGCCCGTTCGCTTATACGACATGTATGCCCCAGTCAGTTGCTGCACTGCCACCACTTATACTAACCGCGGCGCCTCGGGCATTGACGGTTTACTGGCAACGGCTTGTGGCCTTGCAGCCCATGAAGGTAAGCCTACAAGTTTGATTATTGGTGATTTATCCCAATTGCATGACCTTAACTCGCTGGCTATTGCCAAAAGCTTAGCTAGCCCATTAGTGATTGTGATCCTCAATAATGATGGCGGCAATATCTTCAATCTGCTGCCTGTTCCTAATGAACAAGTGCGCAATGACTACTATCGACTCAGCCACGGCTTAGAATTTGGTTACGCCGCAGCCATGTTTAATCTGCCCTATAATCAAGTAGATAATTTAGCCGATTTTCAAGATAGCTATAATGAAGCGCTGGATTTTCAAGGGGCTTCGATCATTGAAGTCAATGTTAGCCAAACGCAAGCCAGTGACCAAATTGCTGAGCTCAACCTGTGGGTGAAACAAAGCTGATGCCAACCATGGCCCGTTACGGTGAAACATCACTACCGGTCTTAGTATTACTACACGGTTTTTTAGGTACTAAGGCCGACTGGTTGCCGTTAATGCCAGTGCTAAGTCAGCACTTTCATTGCATTTGTGTGGATCTGCCAGGCCATGGTGATAATCAAGACGAGTTAGCGCCAACCGAGTTGGAGGGATTTAGCCAATGTGTGGAAAATGTGATCGCACACCTTGATGGGCTCCACATAGGTCAATTCCACCTTTATGGCTATTCTCTCGGTGGCCGTATTGCTCTTCACCTTGCCAATACTTACCCACAAAGGTTACTGAGCTTAACCCTCGAATCCTGTCATCCAGGGCTAGATGATCTGGAAGAAAAAACCACCAGAGCCAGTAATGATGCACTGTGGGCAGATCGTTTAATGAGGTTAAGTAGCAAAGAGTTTCTGGCCTTGTGGTACCAACAGGCGGTTTTCGCCGATATGAGCACAACCAAACGCCAAAGTCTGATTGATTTACGCACAAAAGCATTAGATCAACACCCCAAACAAAAACTACAACAGATCTATCTTGCGACTTCACTTGCCAAGCAAGCATCCCTGTGGAATGTCCCTTCACAATTAACCTGCGAATGCCATTTTTTTGCGGGCACTGAAGATAGTAAATTTTCGGCCATTGCCGAAAAATGGCAACAGCAAGCGCCTATTCTCCTCCATAGCATTCACGGCGCAGGACACAACATACACCAAATGGCACCCGCTGCATTAATCTCAAAAATCGTGGCCTTGCTAGGGTAATTTACCGAATAAAAATGTAGGAAACCTATGATCTTAACTTCGCTTAGCTTGTATCAATATCGACTGCCACTTGAGGTATTACTCCCCGTTGGTAAGCAACGAATCGATCACAGAGCAGGGTTAGTCTTGCAAGCCTTTGCCAGTGCTAACGATAGAGATACACAGGTTGAAGTGGACATTGCCCCGCTCTCAGGTATTGATATTGAGCAGCACGATATTTTAGGATTTAGCCGCGAAAACCTCGCCCAAGTACGAAGTGCATTAACAGCGTTATTACCTCAGCTTAGTGGGCAACACATCGATAAACTTATCGACTTTTCCGAGCAAACGCCTTATCCCTCATTAGCATTCGGCTTAAGTCTGCTGCATGCTAAATTAATGGGAAAACTCGCGACGGTAAGGCCGCAAAACAGCACTGTGCCTTTGATTTATCATCCAACCGATGCCAGTAAGGCTCTGCTTGCGAACAAAATTGCCCATCTGGGCAAGGATGTTCGCTCCGTAAAAGTCAAAGTCGCACAGACCTCTATCGAAGATGAGCTAAGTTTAATTTATGGTATTTTAAGTACACGGCCGGACATCAAATTACGTTTGGATGCAAACCGCGGTTTTAGCTTGGAACAAGCCATCACATTTGCCGCCTGCTTGCCATTAGAGGCTATCGAATATATCGAAGAACCTTGCCATAACCCACGGGATAACCCTGCATTTTATCAAGCCATAGGGCTGCCCTTTGCCTTGGATGAATCGCTAAATGATCCTGAATATCAATTTGAGATGCATAAGGGACTCGCGGCAATCATTATTAAGCCAATGTTACTCGGTAGCCTCGAAAAACTATCTCAGTTAATCGATATCGCACAAAACCATGGCGTGCGTTGCATTTTAAGCTCCAGCCTTGAAAGCAGTTTAGGTATCCGTGATTTAGCACATTTAGCGACAATCCTCACACCCGATGAAACCCCGGGTCTGGATACCTTAAACGCCTTTAGCCAAGATTTAATTGTGTCATCGGGTAAAACCCAATGCCTAACACTCTCACAGCTTGAACTTATCGCGCAGCATACTACCCACGCAAAAACCAATACCGATAATGAATTGGCAGAAGCGAAGGGGGAGTAGCGTGTCTTTTACCCCTACCGCCATATCCCCCTTACACCAAGCTGCAAGGGATTTTCCACAACAAACAGCCATCACGCTAGCTGGAAAAAGCATCAATTATCAGACGCTAAGCCAACAGGTTATCGCCCTTGGTGAGCAATTAACGGCATTGGGTATAAAGGAAGGCAATCCCGTTGCCTGTATTTCTATTAATAACCTTGAAATGATCTGCCTATATTGGGCCTGTATCGATATTGGTGCGATATTTTTCCCAATTTCGCCACGCTTCCCCACCACGCAAGTACAAGCTCTCATTGATACCCATCAAGTGGGCTATTATTGGAGCCCAACACCTGACTCCGCATTGCGACATTGCAGCCCCTTAGAACTGCAGTTTAATCTTCTGAGTACTCAGTCCGCAAAATCAATAGATTTTACGCGCCCAAGCAATGTGATTTTAACCTCTGGCTCAAGTGGTTTTCCTAAAGCGGCGGTGCATTGCTTAGCCAATCATATTGCCAATGCCGAAGGTGCGCGCTGTGTCATCCCTTTAGAAAAGGGAGACGCTTGGTTACTCTCTCTACCGTTATTTCATATCGGTGGCCTTGCCATCCTGAATCGCTGTGCCTTAGTTGGTGCCAGTGTAGCCATGCCAGATCCCGTTATCAGCCTAAATCAGCAGATAACGCGTGATAAACTCACCCATGTTTCTTTAGTGCCCGCACAACTTATCAAGCTACTGAGCGACGAAAATGGGAAGCTTGAAAGTATCAAAGCATTGCTACTCGGCGGCGGCGCTATTTCTACAGATTTACTTAACCAGCTTAAATTACGCAATATTGCGAGTTTTACCAGTTACGGCATGACAGAAATGGGCTCGCAGATCACCACAGGCTCGGCCTTAAGTGACGGCAGCAGTGGCAAACTACTCCCCAAACGTGAGCTTAAAATAGCAGACGGTGTGATTTGGGTTAGGGGCGAATGCTTATTTATGGGTTATCTCACGGATAAGGGAATCGAAAAACCACTCGATACCGACGGTTGGTTTTATACCAAAGACAGGGGCGAGTGGGATGCCAATGGTAATCTGCATATCCTTGGCCGCGTCGATAATATGTTTATCTGTGGCGGTGAGAACATTCAGCCAGAAGAAATTGAAGCGGCACTAAAACAACATCCTCTCATTGACGATGCTATCGTCTTTGCTGAGCCTGACGCACAATTTGGCCATCTCCCCGCCGCGATTGTACGCGGAAAAATCACCGAAGATATGACCACAATCGCAACTGAACTCGAACCCTTTCTCGTCGACAAAATTGCCCGCTTCAAACGCCCACGCCACTATTACCCATGGCCTGAAGATAGCGAACAAATGGGGCTAAAAGTGAATAGAAAAGCCCTGATCGCTCACTTTGTTCAATAATCTATAGATACGAATTTCTGCCACAAAAAAACCTGCCGAAGCAGGTTTTTTGTTTCTAACATCGACATAAATTGCAGCCTAGTTAGGCTTCCATACAGGCCTTAAGCTTGTTCATGGCGTTTTTCTCTAACTGGCGAATACGCTCAGCCGAGACTTGATAGGTTTCGGCCAATTCCTGCAGTGTGGTTTTATCGTCATCTAACCAACGGGCGCGCAGAATATGCTGGCTACGTTCGTCTAAGGTTTTGATGGCCGATAATAAACGACCTTGGGCATTGGATTCCCAGTTGTCGTTTTCGATGTTTTCGGCTAAATCTGACGAATGATCTTCAAGATAATGAACTGGGGAAAAATCCTGTTCATCATCATTATCACTGGTCAAATCAAACGCGGGATCTTGGGCTGCCATACGTGATTCCATTTCGGTCACATCAGCTTTAGATACACCTAAATTTTCAGCCACCATAGTGACTTCTTCATCGCTAAACCAACCTAAGCGTTTTTTCGCTTTACGGATGTTAAAGAACAACTTACGTTGTGCTTTCGTGGTGGCGACTTTAACAATGCGCCAGTTTTTCAGCACATATTCATGAATTTCTGCTTTGATCCAGTGCACAGCAAAGGACACCAGACGTACGCCAACATCGGGATCGAAGCGTTTTACTGCTTTCATTAGACCGATATTGCCTTCTTGGATCAAATCCGCCTGTGGCAGACCGTAACCTGAATAGCCTTTTGCAACATGCACAACAAAGCGTAAATGCGACATAATCAGTTGCTTCGCTGCTTGCAGATCACCCGTTTCCTGCAAACGCTTGGCTAACTCATACTCAGCCTCAGCGTCCAGCATACTGATGCTAGTCACTGAATGGATATAAGCCTCTAGACTACTACTGCCCTGTGGGACTGTCAGTGCCATTGATTGCGTTTGAAAGGTCATTCGCGCTCCTACTTTTCTTACTAAATACTTATCAAATATAAGTCGATTGCCATCTTGGATTATAGCAAAACACCTCAAGAATAGGCTGACGAACTATCGGCTAATTGACAGAGTATGTCAACCTTGGCTCGTCTTGGGGGTTACTTCTGCTCATCTAAGGCGTTACTTTTAACCCCGTTGAATAGACATTGCAAGTGAACAAAAGTTCATCGTAAAGGTTTTACCTATTCACTTTAATGCTAATGAACTAAGAGGGTTCTATTGCCCGTAGGTGTTGTCGGACGGATAAATACGAACCCAACCAGCCTAGGAAGGATGCTAACCCCACCAATTGTAGTAACTCTAATAAAGTGAGTGATTTCATTTCAAGTTGACTACCGTACAAACCCAATAACTCAGCAAGGGCGGAGTCAAGATACAAAACAAGTAAATTAATGATAATCCAAGCTAATATTCCACCAATCACCCCATACCAAATACCAGTATAAAGGAAGGGTCTTTGGATAAAAGACTCGGTTGCCCCCACTAATTTCATCACTTCTATTTCGGTACGGCGGTTCATAATCGCTAGACGAATTGTGTTGCCTATGACCAGCACAACAGCCAATACCAGTAAAGCCGCAATCGCCATCACAGTGCGCTCAAGCAAGCGCACTACCGCCTGTAAACGCTCAAGCCATTCAATATCTAAACGTCCAAAGCTAATTTCAGGTTCACGCTCTAACTTAGTTAATAGCTCACGTGCACCTATAGGCGTGGAGTATCTCGGTGTGGGGGTTACCGTTATCACGGCTGGCAGAGGGTTTTTATCAAGATAGGCCAGCGCTTCACCAAAGCCTGATAGACGCTGAAACTCCTCCAACGCTTGGTTGCGATCGATGTACTGGACTTTGTCCACCTCAGAATAAAGACGAATACGTGTCAGCAAACTTTGAATCGTTTGGTCACTGCGGTTTTCATCAATAAATAATGATATCTCCGCGGCACTGTTCCATGAACTTGTAATCGTTTCAGCATTCTTGACTAAGACTTGCAGCGCGGCGGGCAAACTTAAGCTTACGCCCAGCACCGCCATGGTCATTACCGAAGATACAGGATTACGCCACAGTTCGCCCATACTCGCCATTGCCTGCTGCACATGGCGAATAAAAAACATCACTATCCGACCAGAAAGCGGTAACTTACTGCGCGTTAATTTAGCTGTATTGCTCATTGGCCATCACCTTTAACAGTCGGTTTACTGCGAGTATGTACGCTGTGGTGAAGTTCCTGTGAGCCTAACATTCGACCTTGTTTTAGGGTGAAAGTGCGGTACTTCATTCGTGCAATCAGTCCCAGATCATGGGTAGCGATTAACACACTCGTGCCCGCGTCATTGAAGGTTTCAAATAGACGGAGAATATCCATCGATAATTTAGGATCTAAGTTGCCTGTAGGTTCATCGGCAAGTAGCAATGGTGGCTTGTTTACAATCGCACGGGCGATACCTACACGTTGCTGTTCACCGCCGGACAACATAATCGGGTTATGCCGCTCTTTACCATATAAACCGACCATGTCGAGTGCACCAGCCACCCGCTTACGAATTTCGCCATGGGAGAAACCTTCTATCACCAGCGGTAAGGCTACGTTGTCGAACACACTACGGTCCATCAACAGATGATGGCTTTGAAAAATCATCCCGATATTGCGACGTAAATAAGGCACATGCTTCGCACTAATTTTGGCAATATCATGGCCGTTAATCGCCACGCGCCCCGTTGTCGCCCTCTCGATAACAGTGATCAATTTCAACAGCGTACTTTTGCCTGCACCAGAATGGCCGGTTAAAAATGCCATTTCACCTTGTTGTAGATGAAAATTCACATCTTCCAGCGCCATCTGGCCGCCAGGATAAATCTTACTGACCTGCTGAAAATCAATCATAAATTAGTTATCCGCTTTTTCTTGAGTGAACAAGGCATCGATAAATTCTTTTGAATTAAAAGTCCGCAAATCATCAATTTGCTCACCGACACCTATGTAACGGATCGGAATATTAAACTTGTCGGCAATCGCAAATACCACACCACCCTTTGCGGTTCCATCTAACTTACTGATAGTAAGCCCTGTAACACCTACGGCTTCTTGGAATAACTGTGCTTGGCTTATCGCATTTTGGCCTGTACTCGCATCCAATGTTAGCATGACCTCGTGCGGCGCTTCTGGGTCGAGCTTCTTCATCACCCGAACCACTTTCTTTAGTTCTTCCATCAAATGGGCTTTATTTTGTAAGCGACCCGCTGTGTCAGCAATCAACACATCGACTTTACGCGCTTTAGCGGCTTGCAGTGCATCGAACAATACAGAGGCACTGTCTGCACCTGTATGCTGGGCGACGACGGTAATATCGTTGCGTTGTCCCCAAACCTGTAATTGCTCGACAGCTGCCGCGCGGAAGGTATCACCGGCGGCTAACATCACAGACTTACCTTGGCTTTGATATTGTTTAGCCAACTTACCGATAGTAGTAGTTTTACCCACACCATTGACGCCAACCATTAAGATAACAAATGGGCCATTGGCATTATTGGGCACTAACGGAATAGCGACGGGATCGAGTGTTTTTTGCAACTCATCACGCAGTAAATCATATAGTGCCTCAGCATCTTTAAGCTGCTTACGTGAGGCATGTTCAGTCAACTTATTGATTAATCGCGTGGTAGTTTCGACGCCAACGTCGGCGATTAATAATTGTTCTTCGAGTTCTTCAAACAGATCATCGTCAATTTTCTTGCCGCGAAATAGGCCGATAAAACCACTGCCAATATTCTCGCTGGTACGCATCAAGCCGCGTTTCAGGCGAGCAAATAATCCTTCCTTAACGGGTCTTTCCTGCGGCTCTGGTTGTAATTCGACCGCGGGCTCAATAGCTTGTGCAGTTTCAGCTTGAGCTAGTTGCTCTGCAGCGGCTTTCTCGGCCGCTAACTGCTGTGCTGCCAATTGTTCTACGATGCGTTGCTCTGCTGCTAACTGTGCGACGGCTAAGGCCTCAGCTGCATGTTTTTCGGCCCTGAGTTGTTCTGTGGCCAAACGTGTTGCTTCGGCTTGCTGTTTAGCGAAGTCCAGCGCTTCAATTCGAGCGTGCTCTACGGCAAACTGCTCTGCTTCGGCTTTTGCCTGTGCTTGTTCGGCAGTTAATTGTTCCGCGGCCTGTTTTTCAGCATGAGCGTGAGCTTCGACCTCTATAGCCAGTTGCACCTCAGCTTGTTCCTGCTGTGCTAAACGCTCTGTTGCATCAGCAGTATCTTGTGTTGGAGTAACAACTGGCGTTTCTGCGACGACCTCATCTTGTGACTTATCTTTACGAAACCAAGAGAAAAAACCTTTCTTTGCCATGTGTGATTCCAACGCTCTACTGCAATATTGAATTTTGAATAAGACCCTGATGTTATACCAGATTGCCTTAGCAATTACGCCCAAAAAGTCGGCAATTAGCTAAGCTCACTTAGCCTTCTCACCTTTTAGTGAGACTTTGATATAAAATAGCGGCCTTTATTAAGGTGGCACAGTCTACCACTTTCTTTCTTCAGGCAAAATCACGGGGGCACTTTGGTTAATCATCGAACGGTCAAAAATAATGTGACCAAGGGTCAAACCGCCAAAAATAAACCCGGCAGTGGACAAGTGCGGATCATTGCAGGCCAATGGCGCTCGCGTCGTCTACCTATCCAAGATCTCGAAGGTTTACGCCCAACGACTGACAGAGTTCGCGAAACACTCTTTAACTGGCTGGCCAATGACATAGTCAATGCACGTGTACTCGATTGTTTCGGCGGCAGCGGCGCCTTAGCCCTTGAAGCCTTATCTCGCTATGCCAGTTTTGCCCAAATTATCGAGTTACAACGCGGCGCTGCCATACAATTGAGAGAAAATCTCCAAACCCTTAAATGCGATAATGCCGAAGTGCTCAATGCCGACACTCTAGTGGTGTTGCAAAGGAGCTGTGAGCAAGGTTTCGATGTCGTGTTTATCGATCCCCCCTTTCGTAAGGGATTGGCAGAAAAGACGATTCAATTGCTAGATACTCAAGGTTGGCTCAATGATGGTGCCTTGATTTATGTCGAGATCGAGTCTGAATTAACGCAACTCGCCATCCCTTCCCGCTGGCATGCCTTAAAAGAAAAGAATGCAGGGCAAGTGAGCTACCGTTTATATCAATACCAACAAGCAGACACTGCTGAGATAAAAGAGGAAAACCATGTCCTTGCTGATTAACTTAGGCAAAACGATTACATTAGTGGCTTGGCTGATGATGTTCTATAACCTCATCATGCCATTTGACGGTAATGTCGCCATTGTTTTAAATATTATTTTTGGCATTACCTGCATGATGCACTGCTTTCAAGTGGCCATCTTCCATATGCTGTTTAAGAACTTACTGCCACTTCGTAAAACAGACTATCTGCAAGTCTTTATCTTCGGGATTTTTAGCCTGTTAGTTTATCGTCAGCGAGTGATGACTCAAGCGAGTTAACTCAATTAGCTCCAGACAGCAAAAAGCCCTCAAAAGAGGGCTTTTTAGTTCAAGAATGAATCGCTAAAAACCTATTATCCTTTTGGATATGGGTGAGCTACACCTTTATGGCAGTCAACACAGGTTTTTCTGGCTTCTGGATCTTTCTTAAAGTTATTAGTGTGCATTCTGACAGCCATAGGCTTCATAGTTTCTGGCTGGTTTTCATAAATGCGAGTATGGCAGTGTTGACAGTTAGCGGAGTCATTACTGCGGAAATACTTAAGTGCTAGATCGGCTTGCTCTTTACGGTTTTCATCTAACCAAGCTTGAGTGTTAAAGCCATCAATCGTTAAGAAACCATATAAGTCTTTAGATACAATGATTTTTTTGATCAAATAATCTACAGGGCCATGTGGTAAGTGACAGTCTTGACATTGAACGGTCACACCCGCACGACCACCACCATGGGCAGATGCAAGAACTTCATCCTTAAGTGAATGGTTGCTGTGACAGGACATACAGAACTGATCCGTACTTGTCGCATGTAAGGTTTGTTGGGTTGCGAAATAACCCACTACGCCGATAACAATACCGACGACCATCAGCGCCAGAATTGAATATTTTGCGCTAGGTTTAAATAGTGCACGCCAGTTCATTACTCTATCTCCAAAATTGCCAAAATTAGTTTTTATAAGTCTAGTTTATGCTATTTCACTTATTAGAAATTTGATTCTAAGCCTAAATCTATCGATTAAATTAAACTTAAAAGCGCAAAATGAGACATAGCTCTAACTATCAGGACAATAATTGGTCAAAACAGACCTATAGCAGAGCATTTATGCACTTCAACTAAAGCTAATGCAATCATCAAACAATCGCAAGTTATCGAATATTTGCAAAAACAAACCTACCTTTTTACAAAGTTATTTTCATAATGTGAAATTGTGATCGATAGCACACTTTGTTAATTCCCTGATATGACATAAACCAATATTAATGTTGGCAAAACTGTTCTCCATTGATAGCCAATGGGTATCTCATTGAGATAAATATGAGGTCTTGTCATTCCCTGAAATGTGAGTTAACGCATTGCAGCAGAATCCCTCTGTGCTAGAATCGAGCCGTTCATTATTTGGAATACTTATGCATCAAACTCTTAGTCGTTATCTATTTGTCATCTTCACTTTACTCGCACTCGTCGGGCAAAGTGTCGTGTCTAATGGTCACGCCATGGTGCCACACACTATGGATATGAGTGCGATGAACCATAAGATGCCAAGCCACGGAATGGATCATGCTGCAATGATGCAAATGAACACAGAGAACACTTCTGACGCCCATTCAATCGCCAACGCGGATTGCTGTAACGATGAAACGCTTCCCGGCGAACAACAGCATTGCTGTGATGGCACCACATCATGCTCAAATGATTGTGGTCATTGTTTGACGATTTCAGTTGCTGGCACTCTATTCAGCCCACACCTCTGGCCAAGTGTGAGCATAAGCGATACTGCAATGGCCACTCCTATGCCTCATTTCCACTCTATCTCTTTGTCTTCGGCCTTTAAACCACCGATAGCCTAGCCCTACTTTGCCCTAAATGGGCTGATCAGCCCTGAGTAAAAGTTAAGCTAAAACGAGAATTCGGTTAGCCCACAGCTAACACCCAATTTCGCCGTTTATTGTGGTGCCTTATCGTCAACCTAGGCATCCAAGCACTGCAACTTGTATAACTGAGCAATCATCAATCTTGGCATGTTAACCACCAAGAATGCTGACGTTCACTATCATGTGATGCGCTTATATTCGGCCGTAAATCCGATGGAGTGAACTATATGAAAATATTAACTAATCTTGTCTTAATTGCATTATTGGTAATGAGCACAAACTCATTTGCGACGACCACGCCGCACGAACATCATCACGGCAATGCCAATCCACAGGAACAAGCCCATACCCATGTTTGCCCTATGCACCCTGACGTGACAGGCGGCAAAGAGGACACTTGCCCTCAATGTGGTATGAACTTAGAACCAAAGGCAGCAGAAGCAAAACCAGCTGAAGGTGCGGTGAAAAACGCCCACAAACACCACTAAGCTTTGCTGGAGATGAGGCATATGAATCCATTTAAAACCGTAAAAAAGCAGGCACCCAATGCCGTACTAATCCTAAGCAGCTTACTGCTGGGATTACCGTTAAGCCATGCTCAACTATCGAGTGAAAAGGTTTTCGCATCGGGTACAGCTGGGACCACAGATCATTCACCGAAAAGTACCGAACTAAACCAAGTAAAAACTTACACTTGTCCAATGCATCCGGAAGTGCTCAGCCATGAACCCGGCCGCTGCCCTAAGTGCAATATGTTTTTAGTTGAAAAGGAAGGCACCGATACTAATTCAGCAGATCCACATGCTGAACATCAACATACAGATCACTTAGCGACAGACCATGCGCACACCTCGACCACGAAAGCGGCAAGTCAAGTGTTCGACACACCAACCTCTAAGGCTAACAATCTCGTTAAAAAAACCAGCGAAGAAACAACAACTAAATACATTTGCCCTATGCATGCCCACATCATCAGCGATGTGCCCGGTACGTGCCCTATCTGCGGTATGAATTTAGAAAAAGTCGAAACGGGCGGCAATACCCAAGAAATCAATATCAATGTTTCCGGCAGTATGCAGCAAGCGCTGGCACTCAAAGTCGCCAAGGTTGAACGCGACACACTGTGGAAATTTGTCGAAACCGTTGGACAAGTGGATTACGATGAAAGCCAAATAACGCATATCCATGCTCGAGTAACGGGTTGGGTTGAAAAACTGATGGTAAAGTCCATGGGAGACACAGTCAAAAAAGGGCAGCTACTCTATGAAATCTATTCACCCGATTTAGTCAATGCTCAGGATGATTATCTGCTTGCCTTAGATACCGCCAAAACGTCGGGCAACCAAAGATATCAAGATCTTGTTCGTAGAGCAGGTTTAAGGCTGTCATTCCTTGGATTTAACGAGCAACAAATCAAGCAATTAGCTAATTCGCGCCAAACCCAATATCGGGTACCCTTTTATGCACAACAGGATGGTGTAGTCGAAACACTGTCTATCCGCGATGGTATGTATATTGAGCCATCCACCGAGGTGATGTCGTTAGTTGACCTCTCTAAGGTTTGGGTGATTGCCGATGTGTTTGAAAACGAGCAAAGCTGGATAATCAAAGGACAACAGGCCGAAGTGGCGGTGCCCGCCATGAACTTAAGCGGGATAAAAGGCACTATAGATTATATCTATCCGGAACTTGATCCTGTCACGCGTAGCTTGCGAGTGCGTGTTGTGCTCAATAACACCCATGTTTCCCTTAGACCTAAAACCCTCGCTAAGGTCTCGCTTTTTGGCGGCCCCAATAAAGATACGCTAGTGATCCCACAGGAAGCCTTAATTCAAACGGGTAAAGAGAATCGCGTGATAGTCAAACAAGACGACAATAGTTTTGCCGCTAAAGTCGTGACCGTCGGCATGATGAGTCAAGGTAAAGCTGAGATTGTCTCGGGCTTAACCGAGGGCGAGCGCGTGGTGATCTCAGGGCAATTTTTACTCGACTCCGAAGCCAGCCTCAAGGGCAGCTTAATGCGTTTAAGCAGCGGTCATCAGCACTAGGAGCGCATCATGTTAAAGTACATTATCGAAGCCTCCATCAGACAACGACTTATGGTGTTGATCATTGCCATCATGATCACTGTTTGGGGCGTACAAGAGTTGCGTAAAACGCCACTCGATGCATTGCCCGATCTGTCGGATGTGCAAGTGATTATTAAAACGTCCTATCCTGGGCAAGCGCCTAAATTGGTAGAAGAACAAGTCACTTATCCTTTATCTACCGCCATGTTAGCTGTACCCGGCGCCAAAACGGTACGTGGCTATTCCATGTTCGGCGACTCCTATGTCTATGTGATTTTCGAAGATGGCACAGATATCTACTGGGCGCGCTCACGGGTATTAGAATACTTAAGTCAGATCAGTAGCCGTTTACCCCAAGGCGTACAACCGTCCCTTGGCCCCGATGCCTCAGGTGTGGGTTGGGTGTTTGAATATGCGTTGGTCGATCGCTCCGGCAGTTTAGATTTATCACAGCTCAAAAGCCTGCAGGACTGGTATCTTAAATTAGAGCTACAAAGCGTGGCTGGCGTGTCTGAAGTCGCAACCGTCGGTGGCATGGAGCAGACCTATCAGATTGTGCTCGAACCCGACAAAATGGCGATCTATAAACTGGATATCGCCAGCATTAAAGATGCGATAGAAAAATCTAATAGCGAAGCGGGTGGCTCGGTCATTGAGATGGCTGAAGCCGAGTATATGGTGCGCGCCAAAGGCTATCGTCAAACCCTTGAGGATTTCCGCGAAATTCCATTAGGCATCACCAGTCCTTCTGGCACGGGTCTATTACTCAAGGATGTCGCCACCGTGCGCAAAGGCCCGGCCTCACGCCGCGGTATAGCCGAACTCGATGGTGAAGGTGAAGTCGTAGGCGGCATTATTGTGATGCGTTACGGCGAAAATGCTTTATCCACGATTGATGCCGTAAAAGCTAAGCTTGAAGAACTGAAAGCTGGTTTACCCGATGGGGTTGAAATCATCCCCACCTACGACAGATCGCAACTCATTCTAAAATCCGTTGATAACCTGTTCAGCAAAGTTGTCGAAGAGATGCTGGTCGTAGGGCTGGTCTGTCTGCTGTTTTTACTGCATGCACGCTCAACCTTAGTCGCCATCATTACCCTGCCGCTTTCAATCCTGATTGCCTTTATCGTAATGAATAAGATGGGGGTCAATGCCAACATTATGAGTCTTGGGGGTATCGCGATTGCCATTGGCGCGGTGGTGGACGGCGCAATTGTGATGATTGAAAACCTGCACAAACATTTGGAGCAGTTTCACACAGAACACAACCGAGAACCCGATACCAAAGAACACTGGCGGATCGTCACCGAAGCCTCGATTGAGGTTGGCCCTGCACTATTTTTCTCTTTAATTATTATTACCTTAAGTTTTGTGCCTGTGTTTGCACTCGAAGCACAGGAAGGCCGTTTATTTGCGCCGCTGGCCTATACCAAATCCTTTGCTATGGCCGCTTCCGCATTATTAGCAATCACATTAGTGCCAGTCTTAATGGGCTATTTTATTCGGGGAAAAATTCCGAGTGAGCATAAAAATCCCATCAGTCGCGTGCTGATCGCTTTATATAAGCCATCGCTTAATCTGGTACTTAGGTTTCCTAAAATCACCTTAGCATTAGCGTTGATTGCCTTAGTCAGCGCTTGGTATCCGATGACGCGCATGGGCAGTGAGTTTATGCCCGAGTTAGAAGAAGGCGATTTACTCTATATGCCAACCACGTTACCAGGACTCAGTGCGGGCAAAGCCGCCGAAGTGTTACAGCAAACCGATCGTTTGATTAAAACCGTCCCCGAAGTCGCCCGCGTATTTGGTAAGGTGGGCCGCGCCGAGACTGCGACCGATCCCGCGCCGTTAACTATGCTCGAAACCACCATCATGCTTAAACCCCATGAAGAATGGCGCGAGGGTATGACCTTAGATGGCATCATCGCTCAACTGCAACAAACGGTGAAAGTGCCGGGTATCACGAATGCTTGGGTTCAACCCATCAAAACCCGTATCGATATGCTCTCGACTGGGATAAAAACCCCCGTTGGCATTAAGATCACCGGCGCCGATGTGAACGAACTACAAAGCCTAGGAGCAGAAATAGAGGCCATTCTCAGTAGAGTGCCACACACTAAGTCGGCCTATGCCGAACGCAGTGGCGGCGGGCGTTATATCGATATCACCCCAAAACTCGATGTGGCTGCACGTTACGGTATGTCATTGCAGGATATTCAAGATGTAGTACGTTACGCCATTGGCGGTATGGATATTGGTGAATCGATACAAGGGGCTGAGCGTTATCCCATCAACCTACGTTATCCCCGTGAGCTACGCGATAATATTGAGAAGCTACGTGAACTCCCTGTGATCACTAAATCGGGAAATTACCTGCCACTGCGAAATTTAGCGGATATCGAAATCACCGATGGCGCACCTATGCTCACCAGTGAAAATGGTCGCTTAATCTCTTGGGTGTTTATCGATATTGAAGGCACGTCTATCGGCGAATATATTACTACTGCCAAGCAAGCATTAACTGCCGAACTTAAAGTGCCCCCGCGCTACAGCTATACCTTCGCAGGCCAGTATGAATATATGCAACGGGTAGATGCAAAACTGAAGCAAGTGATCCCTATGGCCTTAGGTGTGATATTCATCCTGTTGATGATGACATTTGGCTCTACTTTGCAGGCGAGTATTATCATGCTCAGCCTCCCATTCGCGCTGGTCGGCAGCACTTGGCTATTGTATCTACTGGATTACAACATCTCAGTCGCCGTCGCAGTCGGTATGATTGCGTTGGCGGGCGTTGCCGCTGAGTTTGGGGTAATCATGCTGATTTACCTTAATAATGCCATTAAGCACAGGCAAGAGAAGAATAACTACCATACAGTTACCGATCTCAAAGAAGCTTTAATTGAAGGTGCTGTTATGCGTATTCGCCCCAAAGCGATGACAGTCGCCACTATCTTTTTTGGCCTACTGCCCATTATGTGGGGCGCGGGTTCGGGTAACGATGTGATGCAAAAAATCGCCGCACCTATGGTCGGTGGTATGGTCACAGCACCAATCCTGTCGCTCTTTGTGCTGCCCGCACTTTATCTATTAATTTACTCTCGTCAGTTAAAGAAAGAAGCTGCACCAATAAGTTAATAACGGTATCTCGCTAATAAAAATCCCCCAAGTGATTATCGCTTGGGGGATTTTTATGATCCCACTCAGGTTATTTAATCACCGTTAAAGAGGCTTATTTGCCCGTATTGACAAACACAGGATTGGAATAAAACCACAGATCATCATAGTTACGATCATTAATTTTGTTATACCAAGCCTGAACAGATTCATCATCTTCTTTATTAATTACAGCAGACTTTAAGGGATTGCCTTTTTCCGTGAGATTAACTTGGTTGTAATCTAGATTAGTACCACGTAAACGGAAATATTGATGCTTATCAGCAATAAAGCTGTAACTCATGCTGTAGTATCCATCGGCATCTTTTTGCCAATCAGCACTGGTAAAAGTCTTAACCACTAAGGTTGAATCGTTAGTTTCCTTTTCATATGCCGTTGTCCCCGCTTCAGCACGCGGCCCCACATTACCCGCAATCAAGTCGATATGATGCACACCAGGGTTAACTCCCGCATAAATTTCATTACCGATATCTGATTCTTTATTATTCATTGTGGGGCTTTTAAAGCGAATAGTCAGAGTTAACTTATCTCCCGCTTTCGCCACCAAAGTTTGCCCCATAGTGGCG
Organism: Shewanella sp. JNE2; assembly: GCF_023159115.1. Taxonomy (NCBI): domain Bacteria; kingdom Pseudomonadati; phylum Pseudomonadota; class Gammaproteobacteria; order Alteromonadales; family Shewanellaceae; genus Shewanella; species Shewanella sp. JNE2. The sequence goes on from NZ_CP096169.1 coordinate 4,414,945, forward strand.
CTATGATGACTACTTTCAAGCCTAAAATCCAAGGCATCGATCAGATCACCAAATACTGAAAAGCTATTCCCAGAACGCAAACCGTCCAAGAGGGCTTTAGTATCATTACCATCGACCCAAGTGTAACTTTTAGCATATTCACCGGGATAATAGCTGCTTGCATAAGGTGGGCGCGTTTTAAAGTGGATATCAGAATTACCCATATTCCATATCTGGCGACCTTCACCTAACAACGCATCCCACCAACCGCCGACTTGCGCTACCACAGGATCGACTCCGCCATAGACACCGCTACTGCGCTCAGCATAATCACCCCGATTACCGCTAAATTGTCCACCAACCAAACCTTCAACTAAAAAGAACACATTGGGTGCTGCATCATTCAACTCCCTGACATCTTTAATGGTATAGCTGGTTAAATAGCGACGAGGATGATTTAACATGCCATAGCTACTATCAGGATAGTGAGTCTCTAGCCACGTCAAGGCAGCGATGGCATCTTGGTGAGTCTGATTTTGACGGGTGTCACCCGCAGCCTCCCAAGCGGCAACATCTTTAGCATTAAAGTCTTCAATACTATTTTTACTACTAAATCGATATTCGAACGTCTTAATCGCCGCAAGAACTTCAGACTCATCGCCGAGAATACCGATATTAAAATGCTCATGGGTAGGCATATCCCACTCGAAACTCGAGTAGGCCAGTTTGCCGGCGTATTTAGACATAGAGGCCTTAAGGCCAGGATTTTCATACTGAACAAGTGCATCGTAAAAAAGTAACCCACCCAAATCATTATCATCATTATCTTGGCTGTTATCGCGCATGTGATTGGATAATGCGACATAGTCTAAATTGAAGTCATCAAACGCCCACTTCAAAATATCAGACTGGGTTTCGCGGGCATCCTGCGAAACAGCGGTATGCACATGCAAGTCACCCTTTAACCAACGCCCCGTGGGTTCAATAGGTGTCGGGTGAGTGTCTTCTGAGTCTGAATTACAACCAGATAACACCATTAGAGAAGACAATAAAACCATATTAAGCTTGATCACTTTACGCACGAATAACCTCTTTATATTCATCAAATCGAAGCCAGAATATAAGTCGAACGGATGACACGGTAATGACAGCCGTATTCGCTAACAATAAAATAAACTTCTAAGATAATTTACCTACTTAATTGCCAATCCTAACCACCATAGACCCTGAAGATACAATCGTGATAATGTAGCCGCACTAAATTAGCAATAGCATTAATGCTGTAACACTCTAAACTTTAAGCATTAATACTATTAACGAAACCTAAAACCTAAAGTAACTAATCACGGTTTCTTATTTAGAACGAATATCAACCATCATTATTTAGAGCAATAAGGCGCCCATATGGTTAATCATAAATCTGCCACCGGATTCCAGCGATTTCTCAATACGGTAGAAACTGTAGGAAATAAACTTCCCGATCCCGCCGTATTATTTGCCATGTTTTTAGGCTTGGTCTGGCTGATCTCTTGGTGGTTATCTGGCGTCAGTTTTGATGAGATCGATCCCCGTAGTGGCAACCCCATTCAAATTGTCAATATGTTAGATGGCGCGGCATTAACCGCTTTTACATCAACGATGGTGTCGACCTTTGTGACCTTCCCGCCGCTAGGTGTTGTGCTGGTTGCTATGCTCGGCCTTGGTGTTGCTGAGCATACGGGCTTTATTAATGCTGGGCTGCGTTCCATTTTATCTGTTACCCCAAAAATGTTGCTGACTCCGGTACTGATCGCCGTGGGAATTCTGAGCCATGTTGCAGTGGATGCAGGTTATGTGCTCGTTATCCCGCTCGGTGCGGTGATTTTTTATGCCGCAGGCCGTCATCCCTTGGCGGGGATTGCCGCGGCGTTTGCGGGCGTATCTGGTGGTTTTTCGGCAACGGTTGGAGTGCCATCGAGTCTTGATCCTATGTTAGCGGGGTTAACGCAAGCGGCTGCAAGATTATCGGCCGATCCCGCTGCCGCAGATCTCACCATTAACCCACTGAATAACATCTTCTTTACCTCAGCGTCAGCCCTCTTAATTATCTTAGTTGGCTGGTTCATTACCGATAAAATCATCGAACCACGCCTGAAAAACACCACAGTGAATGGCGATCCAACGACACTCCCAACCCTAGATGAACTTCAGCCCCATGAGCGCCGCGGGCTGAGATTTGCCATGGCTTCCATGTTGTTTTGTGCTTTAGCCCTAGTATTAACCGCCTACGGAGATCACTCCGCTTGGCGTGGTGAAGACGGGGCACTCACCAGTGCTTCAGCGCCTTTAATGCGGTCAATTGTGGCGATTATTTTTGTGTTCTTCCTCATCCCCGGCATAGTGTATGGCTATGCCGCAGGTACGGCTAATAATCACAGAGCCATTATTCAAGGTATGAGCAAATCCATGAGTGGCATGGGTTATTACATCGTTATGGCCTTTTTCTGTGCGCAATTTATTTATGCTTTCGGCCAATCCAATTTAGGGGCGTTAATGGCGATTAAAGGCGCATTGGCATTAAAAGAGTTAGCCCTTCCTATGGGGGTTACGCTAGTCGGCATTGTATTTCTCACCGCGTTAGTCAATCTATTAGTGGGCTCCGCATCGGCGAAATGGGCGCTTATTGGTGCCATTATGGTGCCAATGTTAATGGAACTAGGCGTATCACCCGATTTGACTCAAGCCGCTTATCGAGTGGGCGATTCATCAACCAATATCATCACACCGCTAATGCCTTACTTTCCATTGATTGTGGTGTTCTGCCAAAAATACGTTAAGGAATCGGGCATAGGTACCCTAGTGGCGCTCATGTTACCGTTTTCAATCAGTTTTCTATTGCTATGGAGCGGTTTCTTGCTGGGATATTGGGCATTAGGCTTACCGTTAGGTATTGGCAGTTCACTCACTTTCCCTGCTTTACCATAATTTGAGGTTCATTATGCAAGTGGATAGTACCCAGACAGTGGATCTCTTAATCTCGCATAGTCAGATTATTGTGCGCTCTAGGGAGTTTAATGAAGATTTGAGTCAATGGGGGCGTGGCAATATTACCCAAGGCGCACTTCTGCATAGAGATTATTTATTATTTGATCCTATTGTGGAGGGCGCATTTGGGGCAAATGTTATTTTGTCTATATGCCATGAGTTCAAGATGGACCCAGCTTGCCAACGCTGCATCCTTGCCCCTTTTTATGTCGTTGACAAAGATCAACTGGAAGTCGCATCAGCCGCTGAAAAATTTAAGATTTATTTACCACTTAATGATGAACTCTATTCGGTATATTACGAAGTTTGTGAGGGGGAGGAGGTATTTTATAAATTGACCTTTATCCCCTCCACTCATGTCGTAACGCCCCAATACCTTCTAGCGGATCATTGGGGTGGGGAAAAAGGAAAGAAAATCATTGCTGGTTTTGCAGAGTAATATATTCAATAAGCTAAGGCGAGTTAATGCAATTGACCTTCACTCTACCAGGTGTTGCTCACCAAGTAAGAAGCCATTTATGGTGTTTCTGATTAAGATTAAAAGGTAGCAGTTTAAAACACTGCAAAATTCGCATTCTGTAATCCACCCGCTAAAATATTAGCTCAAAATAAACTATTGCAATTTTTAACCGCCAAAAATTGCACATTATTTATTTAAGGCTGGTTTGATGTAAATGTTGGTTATTTTAAAACCAACACAGGTAATGTTTCACAAACCGAAACGTTCCAGTTATGGTACTTTAGTCGTACAAAAAAAGAGTGTCGGGAGGTTTGCCTTTAATACAAAGCGAACCTTTAACACAGAATGCGCCTTTATCGCTAAGGTTGAATCATCAAGTTCAACCGTCTGGGTATGACACAAAAAATCACGGCAACAGCGGAGTTTAGCCATAGTGAAAAACAAGAGTTTATTGGGCAATATTGGTGTGCAAGTGGTTATTGCCATGATGTTAGGCGCACTAGTGGGTTTTATCATGGGCGACAGTGCGAGCGTGTTTGCACCACTGGGTACCATTTTTATCCACTTAGTCAAAATGCTCGTCATCCCATTGGTGTTAGTTTCTATCATTAGCGGCGCCGCCAGTTTAGGCGATAGCCCATCGGCGGGTAAGATTGGCGTTGGCACATTCGGTTTCTTTATTGTGACTTCAGGCTTTGCTGTGGTGCTTGCTCTCGTGATGGGTAATCTATTTAAGCCCGGTGCTGGGGTTGATTTTACTGCCCACAGCAGCACAGGTTTGATGGAAGTCACTAAGGAGCAAGGCGCATTACCAGGGGTAATGGATACCTTTATCGGCATGATCCCAACCAATGTGTTTGAGTCGCTGAACGGCGGTAACATCTTACAAATCCTAGTCTTTAGTATCTTCTTCGGTATTGCGCTCACTAAGGTTAAAGGTGATGGAGCTAAACCGATTTTGGCCGCGCTAAACACAGTTGTTGATGCCTTTGTATGGATGATTAACTGCGTGATGATCATTGCGCCTATTGGTGTATTTGGTTTGATGGCTGACTCTGTAGGCACCTTCGGTTTCGATGCGCTAGAAGTGGTATTTAAGTTATTCGCTGTGTTTGTGGCAGCAATTTTGATCTACGGTTTTATCTTCTTCCCGTTAGTCGTGCAACTCTTCTCAAGAGTGTCTGCATTACAGTTTATTTCGGCCATGAAAAAACCTCAGGTAATGGCATTATCAACCGCCTCCTCAATGGCAACTCTGCCTGTGAATATGGAAACCTGCGAGGTAGATCTTAAAGTCTCTAAGGCAACAACAGCCTTTGTACTGCCCTTAGGTGCCACCATTAATATGAGCGGTAATGCGATTTATTATGGTTTAGTGGCCATGTTTTTCGCCCAAATGTATAACGTCGACCTGTCGATAACCGCCTATGCTGCTATTATTTTTACCTCCACTTTAGGCGCAATAGGTCAAGCAGGTGTGCCTGGCCCATCCTTCTTAGTGGTGGCAGTGCTATTAGCCGCCGGCATTCCTATCGATGGCTTACCTTTGCTATTTGCCTTAGACAGAGTGTTTGACATGATCCGCACCGCGCTCAATATCACAGGTGACGCGGCATGTGCCTTAGTCATGGATAAATATACTGAGGGCGAAGTTGAAGCAGATAACGGACGCAGCTTTAGCTAACGTGCTTTAGCTGACATAGAATACGGGCTTGAATAAGCAGTGCTTATTCAAGCTCTTATACTGGTTAAACAGGCGCGAGTCAAAACGACTTAATTCAAATATCTCAGCCTCAATGTGATCCCTCACATCACCACGACTAAACTCAAGCTGCTAAATCTCGCAATTTACATTTCTTATCGCCACATAACCGCTGTTGACCATACTTTTCTGCGATACTAGGCCCAAATTAAAGTGACAAAGGAGTTTTGTATTATGTCTGTATTTGCCCCAGCCACACCCTTTGCCGACTTTATCTATCGCCATTTTCGCTCTATCCACGCCCTCAAACTGGGCTTAGCACTGCTGATTGCTGTCACCATTAATGCCATTTGGGCGCCACCGCATTTTATTTGGAGTATGGTCACGATAGTGATCATTATGATGAGCTTACCGCAGGTCGGCGGCGCAATAGAAAAATCCTTACAGCGGGCTATTGGAACCTGTTTAGGCTCAGCTTATGGAGTGATGTTAGTTGCAACAGTTGATAGCTATTGGCTAATGATGAGTCTACTTATCTTGGCGGTGAGTCTTATCTGTTTTATCTCAGCAGGACGTTATAGCTATGCCTATTTAGTGGCAGGATTTACCATCATTATTGTTGTGGGTGATGCCAACCATGATACTTCCGAAGCCCTATGGCGCACCGCCAATATTCTCTCTGGCTGTGTCATTGCTATTTTAGTCTCTCTGTTTATTTTCCCTATACAAGCCAAGCAAGATTGGCGATCGCAACTCACTCATGCCATTGAGAATATGGCAAATGTGTTGACCAAACATTTAAAGGCTCCCGCCAACCATAGCTTAGATTTTCGCACCGAACTCGAAGCCGCAATGAAAGCCGTGCTCACCCAAAAGAAGTTATTTTTCTCCTTAGAATGGGAAAGTAAAACCCTCAAAAAACACAAGGTGTTATTGGCGCAATTAGTCAACAAACAAGTGCGTTTAATCACTTTACTTGAACTCTTGCCCTTAACCCGCTGGCAGGAAGAAGATAAAGACGCTTACCACCAAATCAATAGCATTGCCGCAGAGCTCGCGCTCTACCTACAACAATTAGCTGAGTTTATTGCAGGTAACACACCGCAGTTACCCACATTACCTGAACACCTAGAGTTGCAACTACAACAGAGGTTACAACTGACATTGCCGATGGCAAGTGGAATGGCTTCTCCCGATATCACGCCTTTATCACACCAAGCGCCACAAGGATTTGCACTTACAGGTTATAGCTGGCTTATTTACCAACTCGCCATCGCGGTAGAAGCGCTATATGAAGATATCAGTATTATCGATAGCGCCTACAACAAGCCGCCCGCTAAAAGCAATTAGAGTCAACCTGCGCAATTAACAATTAAATATTAGAATCCAAATTGGATCGGTCTTAGCGCATGACTCTCCTAATGCGCTAAACCTTAGATAAACCCTTGGTTGGCCTTGCATTCACTGGGGGTTTAATGAAAAGATACCGTCCTAATAAAAATTCGATTTATGGGCTTTTTCATGCGCTTATTTTCCCTCTCCGTTATCGCCATTGCCTGCCTATCTGCCAATCATGTCAGCTTTGCCAATGAGGTTAACACTGTCACTCCTGAAACCGTTGTCACTTCGGCTCCCCAAGAAGTCGTCCCTTTAAAGGCCATTGAGAATACACAAACAATAGAAACTCAGGAAAATGTGGCCGCAAATACTGCCCGAGCCACCGAAGGAACTCAGCCAGCACCTATCCCTGAGCGCGCCAAGACCTTTGTCAATGATGCTATTTTACCGCCGAATATCACATGGCATGGTGCCAGCGAAGCCCTGATGCTAAGCATTGATAACGAATGGGCTACCCCATTTGAACAAAGCAATGGTATTGAAAGCCCAAGTTACGATGACACTATCCTTTGGCTCGACAGATTGGCGGCTGAAACCACTAGTTTACAAAAAGTAAGCTTAGGTAAAAGCCCTCAAGGGCGCGATATTTGGATGTATATCGCCAGCAGTGAAGGGATAAGTGAATCAGCAAGCCTTAAGCAAAATACTAAGCCAACGATTCTTGTACAAGCCGGTATTCATGCGGGAGAAATCGATGGTAAAGATGCGGGTATGATGTTGCTGCGGGATATAGTCAAAGGCAACAAAAGCGACCTGCTCGAAAAAGCCAACCTGCTGTTTGTGCCAATATTTAGTGTTGATGCCCATGAGCGCAGCGGTGAATTTAATCGCGTAAATCAACGTGGCCCAGTGAATATGGGCTGGCGAACTACGGCGAATAATCTCAACCTTAACCGCGATTATGCCAAGGCCGATACCTTAGAAATGCAACATATGCTGCGCGCAATCAATGTCTGGCAGCCTGATTTGTATATCGACGTGCATGTTACCGATGGCATCGACTATCAGTACGATGTCACTTTTGGTTATAACCTTGCCCAAGGCTTAAGCCCCGCCAGCTACCGCTGGCTCGAAAACAGCTACAGACCAGCCATTGAAGCGGCATTAACCGAGCAAGGGCATATTCCTGGGCAGCTAATTTTTGCTGTGGATAATGCCGATATCACTAAAGGTATGTCGCTGTGGAATCCAAGCCCACGCTTTTCAAATGGTTATGGTGATGCACGCCATTTACCCACCATTCTGGTTGAAAACCATAGCCTAAAACCCTTTAAGCAACGGGTGTTAGGCACTTATGTGATGCTAGAACAAACCCTAAAAACCGTGGGTGAACAAGCGACTAAACTGAAAAGCGCGATTCAGGAAGATAAATATCGCGCTTCACCGCTGATCACCCTCACATGGAAATCAGCACCATTAGAAAAAGGTTGGGATTTTAAAGGCATAGACTACAAGCTTGAGAAAAGCCCTATTAGTGGCGCCGATGTCGTGCGCTGGACGGGTGAACCTAAACTCTACCCTAACTTACCTGTGATGGCTGAAACCGTGCCCGATCTTAAGGTCACCCGCCCGAGTGCTTACTATATCCCTGCCCAGTGGACACAGGTCATTGATCGACTGAACCTACATGGCATTCGCATGACGGCACTCAAAAAGCCCACTGAGTTGAAATTACAGCAATACCAACTGAGTCATCCAGTGTTTAGTGCTAAGGATTTTGAAGGTCGTCAAACGGTAAAAGTGGTGTCGGAGTTAACTAAACTCACCACGGTTTTGCCCGAAGGCACCATTAAAGTCAGCACAGATCAACCTTTAGGTGATTTAGCGGTGTTATTGCTTGAACCTCAATCACCTGACTCATTACTGCAATGGGGCTTTTTTAATCCTATCTTTACCCGCACTGAATATATTGAAGATTATGCGGTAGAGCCATTGGCAGCAAAAATGCTGAAAGAAGATCCTAAGTTGCAGGCAGAGTTCGACAAAGCACTGACCAATCCAGAATTTGCCGCCGATCCCGACGCACGCCTGCGCTGGTTCTATGAGCGCAGCCCCTACTACGATAACCAATACCTTAAGTATCCAGTTTACCGCAGCCGTTAATCTTAGCCATCAATAATGCTAAGGATTAAGCAGGTTTACGCGCACTGATGCTATACACCAAGGGCACATTCTGCCCTTGGTGTGTTAACACATAACGGCCATCGGTTTGTGCTTCTAATCCAGCGAAACAGTTATAGGGACTAAAATCAAATTCGTGGAAAAACGCTAACTCCAAGCCCGCCTGCAATAATGCATTGATCACTTCGGATAAACTGTGTGACCAGCACATTAAGGTTTGCTGATCGTCACCAGCATTTTCGGTATAGGTGCCTTCTTGCTCAATATCTGGCTCACCCCGATTAAAATAGCTATAACCATCAAACAACTGCTGCGCAGGATGAAACTCGGCCATATAAAACTGTCCGCCAGGTTTTAAGCAGCGTGCAATGGTCTGTGCCCAAAGCGTTAAATCCGGTAGCCACACAATCGCGCCATAGGAGGTAAACACAATATCGTGAGGCTCAACCTTGCTCGCCACACTGTAGACATCGCTACAAATAAACTCGGCGGCCAACTGTGTCCGTTGTGCCAACTTTTGCGCTTCAACAATCGCGACCTCTGATAAATCAACGCCTGTAACCTTAGCGCCCATTCGCGCCCACGATAGGGTATCTAAGCCAAAATGACATTGCAGATGCAGCAAACTTTTGCCTGCAACCGCAAGCTCATTAAGCTCGATTTCCCTTAATGATGTGTTGCCGCTCAAAAAGCCTTCAACATCATAAAAATCAGAGGTTAAATGTACCCGAGTGCGCGCATCCCAAGCGGTCTTATTTGTCGTTAAATAATCCATTTGTATCCCTTCTCGTATGTCGATGTTCTTTTGCATTTTTGCTCAGCATGAGGTTAGCACTCAAACTAACTTAATAAATGAGCAATTTCACTAATCTATGAGTAATTCGCTCATGTGGCGGACATGTCCGCACAGCGAACATCGGACACTTTACACTCAAGCCATTGATTATAAGTAAATATAAATATTGGCATAGGCTATGCAATGCGTTGTCTATCACAAGATAGGTCACTCTCTGCCGAAAATAGAGAGCCCGATAAACAAGGAAGCTAACATGCCGCTACGTCCATTTATATTCATCCTCGCCTTTATATTGGTTTTTACCGCAGGTGTATCACTCACTGGCTGCATTATTAATGTCAACGCCGCGGGCATGCCCGATTTAGACCACCAGCAACGCGAACTCACGCTTGATAGCCAAGGCTTGCAAGGGCTGATTGCTGAAACTGGCGCGGGTAACTTAGAGATCATCGGTGTAGAAGGCCTTAGCCAAATTAAACTCATCGCCGATATTTATACCAATGATGACAGCAAAATCATTCTCACCCTTGAGAAAAAGGCCAATAAAGCCAGGCTCAAAGCGACTTTTGAGCAAAGCAGTTTTACTAACAACTCATCTTATATGGATATAAAACTGCAAGTGCCAGCACATTTAACACTGGATATTGATGACGGCTCAGGCGCCATATTGATCAGCAAAATAACCGCCGATATTAATGTGAAAGACGGTTCAGGCGAACTCATTATCAACGGTGGTCACAATGTCAGTATTGATGATGGATCAGGTGATATTGACGTCAGCCAAATGAGCGGCAACCTCGCTATTGTCGATGGTTCTGGCGCCATTAAGGTTACTGATATTCAAGGCAATATTGTTATCGATGATGGTTCAGGAAGCATAGCCGTTGCAAATGTGCTAGGCGCGGTGACCATCACTGATGGCTCAGGTGATATTAATGTCGTTAACACTAAAGGCTTAACTATCTTAGCCGCAGGCTCTGGCAATGTTAACTTCGACAAAATCGATGGCCCAGTAAGCATGAAATAGAGCGCAGTTTAGCCTTCTACTCCCAAAGCTTTTACCCTCTTCCCGGCGTAGAGGCTGATGTTGCAACGGTTCCCAACCAAGATGTCAGTCTTCTACCCACCCTTTGCAGTTAATGCAATTTTGCCGCGACTCCCTGGTAGCGGCATTTTTTTATGCTGCAATTAAGCTGAAGTTTGAGATGATTAGCCTTTAATCCTTCGGATTTGCTAAGATAGTCAGCCTTTCCACCTCTACAGTCGAAAAGTCACACAGTATTGCCAATAAGGTCGAGAATATGGATCAGTTTTCGGAATACCAAAAAGCAATTGAATTGCTTTCCCTATCGGATAATCCCAGACAGATAATGGAACAACTTGGGGATATTTGTTTTGATGGCGAATCTTTTTATCACAATGGCAATAAAGCCCTAGCCACACAAATTTTCAAGCATATTTACGCCTTAGATGCGCACTCAGACTATTTTTCACACGCCAGAACTGTCGCAAAAGCCTTTCTTATCAACTTGGGAGAAATTCCCACTATCTCCCTAGAAGAGACTATTTTACAAATACAGCATGAGCATGCTTCATTAGCTGCACATCAATTGAATCTGCTGATTGCAAAACGCATTTTTAGGGAGTTTAGTCACCATCAAGACGCTATACACATCACAATGCACTACCTCACCAAAGCCGAAGCACTCGCGCCGCTGAGCAAGAGTGACCTTCGCTTTAAAGCTTTAGTCAGCTCAAATAAGCGTGAGTAAAGGGATAGCGTGACAGAATAAATCATCAGAATTTAGATCGGTTTCTTAAAAGAAATGCAAAATATACAAGAAGATATCAACATCTGAATTCAACAACTCAATTTTAATTAAGTGATAATATGGACATTTCATCTTTTAAGAAATATATAAAGTTAGCACCAGAAAATGTTTCAGAATGGCAGAAGTGGGAAAATTCATTACCTACCTTCGATTCTATATTACCGATATTGGATTATGTATATAACGCTGAGTGGCAGCGAGATGATTGGAAAGCCATAATGGCATTCATTCGAAAAGGTTATTTTGAGCAAAATAAATCATCAGAGTTGATTGACGGAATTAAGCATGTAAATATATTCAACTCCAACGTTATTAATCTAAAAGTTGATGTCGCAATTTCATTAAACTGCTCCATAGTTCGTTCATTAGAGTCAATTAATTTATGCTCAGATTCAGTGGAATCATTAAGTGTGTCCCATGCAAGCAAACTCTCTGAAATTACCGGAAACACCCAGAACTTAAGTTACTTATCATTAAATAAATGTCAAAAGTTAGATTTTTTCTCTATCATTTCAACGCTTGATAGCGTAAAAATTTTAGACCTTAGCGGGAATCCACAGTTATCCAGTATTGACGCATTGCGTGGAAATAAAAATATTTTTGCGTTATATCTAGTTGAAACAAATGTCATTAAGACTAAAGAAACTATCGATATTTTGACTTCGATGTCAAACCTGAAAAAAATTTGGATTAAAGCAAACAAAAAGGAGTTGGAACTTTTGAGAGAAGCTCTACCAGGGATTGTAAATTAAGCATAGAAAAAGACCGGACATGTAGTTCGAAAGCGCGAAAAGATCTGTGTAAGTAGCATTTTTTAACTCTCGATTCTTACGTCTCTAACCCCAATGCAGACCAGTCTTCGGTGACAACTAAAGCTAAACCGTATTCTGTTAGCGTGAAACTACGCCCAAGTGCAATGCCAATGCCGAGCTAACTATCTCAGCAGGTATATCTCTTTAAGCAAGTTAGGCACGATCAATAGCTTAGCGCAGCAAAATTTAACAATGGGTCTTATTAAACTTTTGCACAACAGGCAAGGTGGGAGCTTGTAGCTAAGTGAATAACTGACCGACCGTTTTCATTGGAATAAACATTCTGACACGACCGTTGATTTCACAAAGAACCTCGAAACCATATTTTGCGTAGAATGATTCAGCTTGGTCAGTTAAGCAATCGACAACAATGGCATAAGCTCTCATGTGAGCGTTAATTTCCCACAGATATTCTAGTGCTTTAATTAAGCTAGCTTTACCTAACCCACTGCCATGAAACTCTTTATGAACCGCAAGTTGAGCAAGCAGAAAGACCGGAATGGGATAGCGTGGTAACTTTTTGCCAATAGCTTGCGGCAAGGTATCACGGCAAATTGAACTTGGTGCGATAGTATAAAATGAGCAAATTGGATATTTTTGATTGGGCAATGGCATAGCAGCAGGTAAAACCATTGTACGGCTAATACCTGCTTGCATATGTTTTGCTGCTTGAGTTTGGATAAAATCGTTTAACTCTGCTTCGCCACAGTCAAATGATGCTCTATCGTGTAGTGATTTATCCAATTCTTTGAAAATTTTGGAATAACTCACTTAAACTCACCATTTTTAGTAAATGCAGCCGCTTCACGCAATGCCTTATTCGGAACCTTAGCCTCATCACAAGCCATTATGAATTGGTCGAATACATCTGCTTTAACCGTAACGCTTTCATGCTCAGCTATCACCTGAGTTGCATCTTCGTCCATTAAGCGAACAACGTATTCAGTTAAGCTTTTTAACCCGAGCAAAGCGGATGCTTTCTCAGCCTTAGCTTTGATTTCTTCATCCAAACGGATATCAAGTCTTGCAGTCGCCATAAAACCTCCTATCGTACGGAACAAATCCGTAATGGATTGGAGTATAAAGTTTAAACAACCACAGCGCAACTTGTACGGACACTGTACGGATTCGATGTTTAGATTTGTTGGAATAAGCAGCGCGTTATTCTTCGCACCGAAGGATGTGAAACCGAGCTAGCCAAAAGATGTGTCTCGATAAACCCTCTAAATTTTTTAACTATTATCTACAACAATTTTTATATTTCTTTTCTGAACCACAAAAACAAACATCGTTGCGCCCCGTATTCGCTCGCACATACTCGATGAAATCATTTTTTAAAATAGTTTTTTTTGAATTAACATTTGAGAAAGACCTGTGATCACCTAAAAGACGAGCAGTGTCCTCATCATTCTCAAGTTGTACAAACTGCTTAATTATTGCTGCATTTACTAAAGCAAAACTCTTAGTAGGAAGCCGATTGTTAATAATAGCAGAAGAAACCGAACTATCTTTGATGAAATTAACATGTCGCAATGGCTTCTCTGGAGGAGTAACACAAAGCAACTTTTGATCTGGAAGACACACAACTACATGTGCATGAAGTTTAAGTATAAATTTCCCCAGCATAGAAAAAATCCATCCAAATTGTGGTTCACCTTCATTACAACTCAAATACTGTCTAACATTATCAAAACAATGCATTGCAGAGCCTCCTTCAAGCGGTTCAACTGGAACACTTTCCACGGGCTGGTAGCCAAGTTTTTTAAGGAAGTCTTCTGGAATATTCTTTGGAATATAAAAGTGCATCAATCTGCCCATGACAATTTTTAATTAGAAGTAAAGGCTTCTAGCCAATTAAACTATAGAGCCGTCTCAAATATTAAACTGAAACTCCCAAGCGCTTGGTATCAAATCGAATCAAGACACTCAAAATAAAACAATAACATATTGTGCTTTTGACCTACCTTCAAGCGGTAGTTACTGGATAAAATTTACCGAGACACCCATTGTTAAATTTTGCAGCGAAACGGCAGAACTGAGCATGTTCGGGCTAACAGAATACTAAGTGGTTAACGGGATTAAGCACTGATATGGAAGTGACCGTTGGCGGCATGGCCGCTCTTTCACATCCATGTGATCGCGGCATTCGCACTTCCATATGCAGCAGATACAGTCGTCGAGCCTATAAAGACACTTCTTGTTAAACGAAAAGACGGCGAGTCACTGGAATGACTCTGCTTAACCATTTCATCGACATATATAAAGATCTGGATTCCCGCTCAACTGCATTGCGGGAATGACAAAAACAGAACATTTCAGGAATGATGAAAAAACAGACTGTTAAGCAGTTTCACGCCCACTTTCAATCAACGCCAATTTCTGAGCACGACTCAGTTTTTTAACCGCGATTTCACGCTTTAGGGCATCGCTGTGGGTGCCGACTTGTTCTTGATATATCAGGGTTAATGGCCCTTTGCTGCGTAGGTATTTTGCGGCCTTGGGGCCATTGGATTGATGTTCCTTAAAGCGCCGTACGACATCGGTGGTAATGCCGGTGTACAAGTGTCCATTGGCGCAGCGGATCAGATACAGATACCACATCGATACTTGCACTATCTCTGACGTCGCACCTTGGTCTGAAGTAACAGCTTGAGCTTGGCTAGCCCTTTGCTCAGAGCTAGCCAAGTGATCTGGATTTGCTGTCTCAATGGCTAAATCAGTCACCTGTTGGCGCCTACTTAGTTATGCCCAGCAGGTTTAAGAAGAAGGCAAATTCTTGGGCTGTGTCTTGGTATTGGCGATAACGGCCACTCTTACCGCCGTGACCAGCTTCCATATTCACATCCAATAACAACACCTTATCGTCAAACTTGTACCATTTATTTTGCACATCACGCAGCTTAGCGACCCACTTAGCGGGTTCAAAATATTGCACTTGTGAGTCATGCAAACCCGTTGTGACTAGCAGATGGGGATACTCATGGTCGGCCACGTTGTCATAGGGCGAGTAGCTGAGCATATAGTCAAAATAAGTTTTCTCGTTGGGATTACCCCACTCGTCGTACTCATTAGTGGTGAGCGGAATCGACTCATCGAGCATGGTCGTTACCACATCCACAAAAGGCACATGCGCTGCAATGGCGAAGTACTTTTCCGGTGCCATATTGGCAATTGCGCCCATCAATAAACCACCTGCACTACCGCCAGAGGCGACAACCTTATTTTTATCGCCATAGCCTTGCTCGGTTAACGCCGTTGTTACGTCAATAAAATCATTAAAGGTATTCTTTTTATTCAGCAATTTACCTGCATCGTACCAAGGGCGACCAAGCATTTCAGAGCCACGCACATGGGCGATGGCATACACAAAGCCGCGGTCGAGCAGACTAATAACCGATGAAGAAAAATCAGGTTCAACGGTGTAACCATAAGATCCATAACCATATTGATACAGAGGGTTAGTACCGTCTTTCTTAAACTTATCCTTACGATAAACGAGAGAAACGGGCACCTTGGCACCATCACGGGCGGTCACAAACAAGCGTTCGGCGCGGTATTGGCTGGCATCAAAACCACCAAGCACTTGTTCCTGCTTGAGCAGATCGCGTCTATCTGGATTGGTTAAATGGTACTCATAAATCGCCTCTGGCGTGGTAAGGCTGGAGTAGAAAACACGTAACTTGTCGCTATCTTGCTGAGCGTTAACATCTAACCCAAGCACATAGGCGGGTTCATCAAAACTCAGTTCAAAGGGCTTTTGACCATTGAATGGCATCACTTTGATGCGTGTTAGGCCATTTTCACGGGTTTGAATAATCAAGTAATCCTTAAGCACTAAGTCATCTTCAATCCGTGCATTAGGGTTATGGGCTACCACTTCTTGCCACTTGGATTTATCTGCCGCATCTTTGATGGCAACTTTCATTAAACGAAAGTTAGTCGCCTGCCAGTTGGTGAGAATGTAATAGGTATCCCCCAACTTAGACACGCTATATTCATGGCCTTCTTCCCTTGGTAGTACAGGCTTAAATAACCCTAAAGGATCATTGGCATCCAGCACAGAGACTTCACTGGTAGTGGTATTTTCATGGAACAGTACAATCTGCGACTCATCTAAGGTTTTACCGAGAGAAAGGTAATATGAATCGTCTTGCTCTTCATAAACCAAAATATCCCGTGATTGTGGCGTGCCTAATTCATGGCGATAAACTTGATAGCCGAGTAAGGTCTTAAGATCTTTCGCGATATAGAACACATGCCGATTATCGTTACCCCAAACCACTCGACCTTCTGTATTTTCAAGCACATCGGTGATCATATCGCCCGAGGCTAAATCTTTAAAATAAATGTGGTACACGCGGCGACTGAGCACATCTTCACCAAAGGCCAGCATGGTTTCATCTGGGCTGACACTCGCGCCACCTAAACCATAAAACTCATGGCCCTTAGCTCGCTCGTTAACATCGAGCATCACTTGTTCTACACCATCGGCACCCTTACGGCTGATCAGCGGATATTCGCTGCCCTCTTGATATCGACGGTAATAGCTATGCTGGTGCCATTGGTACGGCACGCTCGACTCATCGGCCACTAAACGCTCGGTTAACTCTTTATAAAGGCCATCTTGCAGTGGCTTTAAGGGTTTGAAATAAGCCGCGGTATAGCGATTCTCAGCGTTGAGATAGGCTAACACTTTAGGATCTTTGCGTTCATCGTCACGTAGCCAATAGTAATCATCTGTACGCGTAACACCATGCAAGGTCATCACATGGGGAATTTTTTCAGCAATCGGGGCAGGAATTTGCCCTTTTTGAGTCGAACAACCAGATAGCAACATGGTAATACCTAAAGTGAGTAGCAGAGATCGCATTTATACGTCCTTGTGACGTCCATAACGACCGTCGATGAGTGCGACGGCAAATAAATTAGTATGATAGTGGTGAGGTGTGCACTAGCGCAAACATTGAACGCCAGAAGTTGCCATTCGGGTTAAATAAGAGCAACATAACTGCGTTTTTTAGCCTAAACGGCTTAAAAGCAAATTCTCAGGGCGGGGTGAAACTCCCCACCGGCGGTAAATGAGTAACGGCTAAGTGATGGTGACTTAGTGTGGCTCAAAGCCCGCGAGCGCCCGAAATCATGTTCGGGGTCAGCAGATCTGGTGCCTCAGTGTTTGCCGAGTGCAAATCTGATATTCCAGAGCCGACGGTAATGGACTGTGACCTTAATGGCAACAGTGCTAAGTCCGGATGGAAGAGAATGTAAGACGGCACTTTGCGGCACCCGTGTATAAACATGCTCAGTATCGCACAGTGTTAGCCTCATGTTTTGCAATAGCTTCACCCAGTGAAGTGATATTGCTACAGCAAAATCGAACCATTAGGTTTGGTTAAGTTGTATTCCTGCACGCCCTGATTCTGGATATTCCAATGTCGTATTTTTTAAAGGATATTAACCATGAATCAGTCTTTACTTGCTCCTTTTGGTACTGCTATCGAACGTGTTGAAGCCGGTCTTAATGCCTTGCGTCAAGGCCAAGGTGTGTTAGTTGTCGATGATGAAGATAGAGAAAACGAAGGCGACTTAATTTTCGCAGCCCAGACGCTGACCAATGCCCAAATGGCCATGCTTATTCGTGAATGCAGTGGCATCGTGTGTTTGTGTTTACCGGACGAAAAAGTCAAAGCCCTTGAGTTACCGCCTATGGTGGAAAACAACTCAAGCCAATATGGTACTGCGTTTACTGTGAGCATTGAGGCAAAAGTCGGTGTAACGACTGGCGTTTCTGCTGCTGACCGCGTGACCACCATCAAAGCGGCGATTGCCGATGGCGCTAAGCCAAGTGATTTGGCGCGGCCTGGCCATGTGTATCCACTGCGCGCCCAGCCCGGTGGTGTGTTGACTCGCCGTGGTCACACAGAAGGCACGATTGATTTAATGCAACTCGCAGGTTTAAAGCCCGCTGGCGTATTATGTGAAGTCACTAATCCAGACGGCACAATGGCACGTTTACCTGAAATTATTGCCTTTGGTGCCCAGCACAATATACCTGTGCTAACGATTGAAGATATTGTTCTTTACCGTAAATCGCTGCTCGCAAATGTAGGCTAAATCAAATTTTAGTAACACATTAAGCAGCCGTCACCGTATATTAAGGACGCCTTTTTCAAGGGCGTCCTTTTTCTTTCTATACGCTAGATAAGGTATCCACAAACTTGAGATCATAGCATTACCCATAAGGTCAACATCGTCACTGACCACCACGATAAGTATGCAATTGATATTCGGCTTTACCGCCTAGTGAGTCAGCTAACATCGCTAACGCTCAAATACTGCTCAATATCACAGACAAACAATCCAATTGTTTGATAGGTGAAATACGTCAATAAAAATAATTGCTTAGACCAATATATAACAATTTGCTTAATTTCGTGACCTAGATTAGATATCCATAAACTAAAGGTCGCGGGCTGTTCGGGTCTATGTTAAAAATCGTCACCCTGTGCCTAGGCTCATTTTTTTCACCATTTAACTCAGTATCAAGGCAATTGCCTTGATTTTTTATATCTCCAACTAGGCAAATGGGTAGGAGTAAGCTTGTATGCCATCAACGCTACATCATCTCAGTTTGAAGCAAAAACTGATTCTGTTTTCTTTGCTTCCCCTATTGATGATGGGCTTTTTCGTATTAACCCGAATGTACGTTCTGGCTAAAGAATACCGCGCCGCGGATCATAGTCATCTAGCAATACAAACAACGGCACAAGTAACTGATTTACTATATCAATTGCAAAACGAATATAGTCTTAGCGTCAATGGCAGCCAAGCGGCAACACCCTCCGATGAAACGGAACTGCAGCAACAGCAAACTAACACCAAGAAGGCTTTAACTCATCTTCTCACTAGCACATCATTCGCGACCTTAATTGATGCACTCACGGGTGCTCAACCAGCATCAGAGCAATTACAAGCACAACGAGACGCTATTGCACTTTCAAGTCATAACTTAGCATCGGCTCGTCAAGGTGTGTCAGATAAACAACCACAAGCGTTGACTGAGCTCTATTTCCAACTTAATAAGCAATTATTGCAACTACTCCAACTGTTACAGTTGCAAACTAACGATATTAATCAATCTCGTGCTTACACTGATTTATTGAATCTGATCACTGTGCAGGAATTGGCGGTAAAAGAGCGCAATGTGATCAATCAAATGCTGTTATCAAAAGAACTCAATATCACTGATTACCGTACAATAAGTACTGTTATCTATGAATACGGCCAAGCAATTTTACACGCCAGTAATGCATCCATATCAACCAAACAGTCCCTTATTCATCAGGTTCAAACCTCTCCAGAAAGCCTGCAAATCTTAAAAATCAGCCAACAGATTGAGCAACAGCTACGCATTAGTACCCTAGCGAAAACGATCAATGCTCATTTAGGTTATGGTGGTTTAATCGATAGCTTTCAAGATTACCGACTTACAGGTACAGATGCTGCACAACAAAAATTTAATGCCGCGCTATCCATCATCCGACTCAATTTAGCTGAATTGAACCATGAAATTCGTCATCTACCCGAATTAGCTACCCCAGTAAATGTGGTTGAAAACACGATAGAACAATACGCATTTTATATGGATAAGTTGCACGAGCTTAAACAGCAGCAACGCTCTCTTGAAGATATCAACGGGCTTATGAATATCAAAAAAGCACAGCTAAACGAAGCAATGGGTAAACTGTTAATGCCGCCTCATCCAGTCACAAGTCAACTCTGGTGGAAACTGACAACGGATCGCATCAACAAATTACACGCCATCAGCAAAGAAATGACTCAATCTATGGCGCTACAGAGTGAGTACTTAAAAACGAAAGCCTTGACCTTACTCGGACTTTATTTATTCTCGGCATTTTTAACCGCGACAATAACGCTCTGGCTTGGCCGCAAAATCATTAGCAATTTTATGGAAAAAATAACCAGAATTGCCAATGGGATGCAGCAAATGGCGGCGGATCCCACACTCAATATTAATATCAATATTTCAGGTTCAGATGAACTCGCCCGAATGGCCCGCGCCATGAACCGCATGATTAGCGAACGTCAAAAGGCAAGCCATGCGCTAAGCCGAGCCGCAGCCGTGTTTAATTATTCCGCCGAAGGCATAGTGGTCACAGATGCTGAAAACCATATTGAACTGATTAATCCCGCCTTCACCCAGATAACGGGTTATACCTTAAATGAAATTAAAGGCCACAACCCATCAATACTAAGCGCTAAACGCCATCAGCCACATTTTTATACCGCTATGTGGCAATCGCTTCAAAAAGAAGGGAAATGGGAAGGTGAAATCTGGAATAAGCGTAAAGATGGAGAGGTGTATCCCGAGTATCTTGCCATCACAGTTGTCAAGAATGAACAAGGAGAGATCATCCAGCATATTGGTTTATTTATGGATATCAGCAAGCGTAAGCAATATGAGCAGGACCTCTGGTATCAAGCCAACTTTGATAGCTTAACAGGCCTACCCAATCGCAAACTGTTTAACGAACGACTACAGCACGAAATCCAACTGGCTCAACACGATTCACGCAAACTGGCCATCCTACTAATTGACTTAGATCAGTTCAAATACATCAACGATGTGCAGGGTCATGCCACGGGAGATTTGCTGCTTCAGGATGTCGCCAGACGCTTAGAAAGCATCGGTGGCCAAAACGATTTTATTGCGCGGATCGGCGGCGATGAGTTTGTGCTTATTCTGCCACGCCTCACTAATGAACTTGCCATTGAGCATATGGCTACGCGCATTATCGAAACCTTAGCCACGCCTTTTAGTCTGAACGAGCGAGAGATCCAAATCTCCGCCAGCTTTGGTATTGGGGTCTACCCAGAGGATGGCCTTGATGTGAGCTCCCTCACCCGCAATACCGAAATGGCAATGTATCAAGCCAAAGACGCAGGGCGAAATAACTTTAAATATTTTACCTCGGGAATGAACCAAGCCATGTTTGCCCGCATGGAACTGGAACAACGCCTTCGCCGCGCAGTGGCACAAAATGAGTTTGCCTTGCATTATCAACCGATTGTGGATATGAAAACAGGCCAAGTCTGCAGTGTTGAGGCACTTATCCGTTGGCAAGATCCCGATTTGGGATTAATACCGCCAGATCATTTTATCGGGATTGCCGAAGAAACAGGACTCATTGAACCTATGGGGGAATGGGTGCTCAATCAAGCCATGAGTGATCTTAGGCAATGGCAGAAAAGCGGCTTAAATATCAATGTTGCCATCAATGTTTCTGGCCGGCAATGCATCAATACGCGCGGAATGAGCTTTGATCAGGTGCTGCAAGAATGCTTCAATCGCCACCATATTAATCCGAGAAATGTTCATATTGAGATCACTGAAAGTATGCTGATGGGCGATGCCAGCCACTGCCTCAGTACCCTCAATGCTATTCGTCAGCTAGGCTCACAGATTTATATCGATGATTTTGGTACAGGCTATTCATCCCTCAGTTATTTGAAGAAATATCCTATTTCTGTCATAAAAATTGACCGCAGTTTTGTAGAACATGCCCTCGAAAGCACTTCAAATGCCAACTTAGTCAAAGCGATTGTGATGATGGGCCAAAGTCTTGAAATGAAACTCGTCGCCGAAGGGATAGAAACCCCAGCACAATGGAATTTCCTAAAAGACTTAGGCTGCGATTTCGCCCAAGGCTATTTAATTTCTAAGCCACTGCCTTTCGATGACGTCACACCATTACTCAAACAAAAGTACCAAATACGACTCGATTCCGGTGGTGAAGCTGAATGCAGTAATTTCTAAGCGTAAAACGCCTAAAAACAAAAAAGCAGCCGAGGCTGCTTTTTTGTTTTTTACATAGAATGTTAAGCCTGTGGTTGGCTCTGACCATTCATAATGCTTTCACCGCCCTTTGAGGCAAGCTTTGCTAAGTCTTTATCAATAAAGAACAACGCTTTACCATCTTCGCCTACTAAACGGATTTTATCGACAATCGACTTGAACAGTTTCTCTTCTTCGTGCTGCTCAGCGACATACCATTGTAGGAAGTTAAAGGTTGAGTAATCTTGGTTAGCAAATGCTGCATGGGCTAATGCATTGATTTGGCGAGTGATCAACTGTTCATGTTCATAGGTCAACTCGAACAAGGCTAGCAAAGATGAAAATTGCGACTGTGGCGCTTCGATAGCCCCTAATAAAGGCAAACCACCGGTTTCACTCACATAGGTGAACAGACGACGCATATGGCCCATTTCTTCATCGGCATGCTCACGCATAAACTTAGCTGCACCTTCAAACCCTTGATCCTCACACCATGCACTCATTTGCAGGTATAAGTTTGAGGAAAAGAACTCCATATTAATTTGTTCATTCAACTTGTCGATCATGGCTGCTGACAGCATAGTAAACCCTCTTTTGCGCTCGAACTGAATCATAGGGTCACATTGTCATTAAGGGGGCCAATAAAAGCAACAAAATTTACCTTTCATACTTATCTAAGTTAATGATTCTTTGATAAAAATGATTTTCATTTGTTCATAGACTCGTGTTCAGCCCTATGGTTTGGTATTCAAATAAGCTGCGATTTACCTTTAAATCGGCAGTAAAAACTGACAGTCCTATCACAGAAACAGGTATACAGATCACAGCCATCGCAGATCACCATGGCATAATAGACAACCCTACTCAGGTGAAAACTCATTTCGCGTTGTCCTAGACAACCATTGCATTTAAGGAAGACCCGATGTCCGTAAAAGCCGATCCTTGTTCGCAACCTAGCCTTATGCATCCCGATCAGGCCATTCCTCTTTTGCTCGAACAAGTGAGTCCTGTGTCAGACACCGAAGTCGTACCATTGCCCCACGCACTTGGTAGAGTATTGGCCGAAGATCTGGCCTCTTGTATTGACTTACCCCCCTTCGATAACTCCTCGATGGACGGTTATGCCTTTTGTTTTGCCGACTTAAATACACAAACCAATCGCACCTCATTGCGACTCATAGGTAGCGCGTTTGCGGGCCATGGTTTTGAAGGCAAAGCCAAAGCAAACACTTGTGTGCGTATTATGACAGGTGCACCAGTGCCTGCCGGTTATGACACAGTACAGATGCAAGAAGAGACCGAAGTTCAAGGTGAACTCGTCCTCATTAATCACCCCAAAGGCAAAGGGGCAAATGTACGCTGCAAAGGTGAAGAACTCACCCAAGGCACCAAAGTACTCACCGCAGGAACTCAAATTGGGGCGGCAGAGTTAGGCGTATTAGCCACGATTGGCGTGAGCCAAGTGCGGGTTTATCGCCAGTTAAAGGTTGCCTTTTTCTCAACGGGAGATGAACTACGTCCCGTCGGCAGTGAGCTTGCTCCCGGTCAAATTTACGACTCTAACCGTTACTCTATTCAAGGTTTGCTCAGCAGGGCAAATGTGGCATGGATTGATTTAGGCGTGATAGCCGATGATCCTGAAGCGATTCGCCAAGCGTTTCGTACCGCCGCCAGCCAAGCCGATATGGTACTGACCTCGGGTGGCGTATCCGTAGGCGAAGCCGACTTCACGAAACAAATTCTCGATGAAGAAGGTAAAATTACCTTTTGGAAACTCGCGATTAAACCGGGTAAACCCTTTGCGATGGGGCGTATAGGTAAGGCCGTATTCTGTGGTTTGCCGGGTAATCCCGTTTCTTCAATGGTGACTTTCTATAAGTTGGTTTGGCCAATACTAAACAAAATGCAAGGGTTAACTCCAGTAGCGCCCCTAATGTTAGACGCCATACTGACAACGCTAATACGTAAACATCCCGGCCGAGTTGAATATCAGCGGGGAGTGCTAAGCCGTAACCCCCAAGGAGAGCTTGAAGTCGCCATTACGGGCAGCCAAGGTTCTGGCATGTTGACCTCCATGAGCCTTGCAAACTGTTTTGTAATATTAGAGCAATCCCAAGGTGATACTCCCGCAGGTTCTAAAGTAACAGTAGAACCTTTTAACACAGTGCTTTGCTAGGATTAGCGTAATATGAATGATCAAGTCGATATCCTCAGCGACAGCGAACTTTTAAGATATAGCCGTCAGATCTCCATCAAAGCGATGGATATCGACGGTCAAGAACGCTTAAAACAGGCCAAAGTACTTATGATAGGCGCGGGTGGCTTGGGCTGCGCCGCCAGCCAATACCTGACAGTTGCGGGCATTGGCGAACTCACACTTGTGGATTTTGATACGGTTGAACTCTCCAACCTACAACGCCAAGTGTTACATCAAGACGCTAATATTGGTCAGCCCAAAGTGGCTTCAGCAAAACAAACGCTAAGCCAGTTAAATCCCCATGTAGCAATCAACACTATCAATGCTGTGTTAGATGACCACGAATTTGATGCGCTTATCGCCGACCACAATATAGTGCTCGATTGTACCGATAATGTTAGCGTTCGTGAGCAGCTTAATCTCTGTTGTTTTAAGCATAAAGTGCCCTT
Source organism: Shewanella sp. JNE2 (assembly GCF_023159115.1). NCBI lineage: Bacteria > Pseudomonadati > Pseudomonadota > Gammaproteobacteria > Alteromonadales > Shewanellaceae > Shewanella > Shewanella sp. JNE2. Next base: position 4,439,568 of record NZ_CP096169.1, read on the forward strand.
AATTTCTGCCGCGGCTATCCGTATGGAAGGCATGGTAACTGTGTTTGATTATCAGGTTGAAACCCCTTGTTATCATTGTTTTAGCGCCCTATTTGGCGAGCAGCAATTAAGCTGTGTTGAATCAGGAATTCTCGCCCCTGTAGTGGGGATGATCGGTTGCTTACAAGCGGTTGAAGCCATTAAAGTCATAACCGGAATGGGTAAGACACTGGCAGGGCGTATTTTAATGATCGATGCAATGACCATGGAATTTCGCGAAATGAAACTGCCCAAACAACCCCATTGTAAGATTTGCCAATAACAGCCGTAGTAGTTTTAGATTAACTTCGCTTTATACAGCGATAAATTATAAGGATATAAAGGATCATATGGATTCACAAAATAGCGTTTTTGACCGTAGCACGACAAATGACACTATCATAGGCGCGGGGCTTTATAACCTAGTGATAGGCCTAACGCTCGTTTGGGGATTTGCAGTTAACTATTGGATGGTCACTAATATTGATCCCAACACGATTGCAAGTATTAACCCTTGGATTTTCTTTATCGGCTATTTTGCCTCCTGTTTCTTTGGGATTTACCTGTTTCAAAAATCGAGTAACCCCGTCGTAAGCTTTATTGGCTATAACTTTGTAGTCGTCCCCTTTGGCTTAATTATCAATATGGTAGTGAGTCAATATGACCCAGAGTTAGTCACGGAAGCCATCAGAATAACGGGGCTAGTGACCGTAGCGATGATGTGCTTAGGTACACTTTTCCCCGCCTTTTTCCAAAAAATTGCTGGCGCACTCACCATAGCGCTACTGCTCGTTATCGTGGTTGAACTGATTGAAATATTTATCTTTAATACTCACCACGGTATTTTAGATTGGATAGTCGTGCTTATTTTCTGCGGTTATATCGGTTACGACTGGGGACGGGCGAATCAAATCCCCAAGACCATAGATAATGCCATTGATAGTGCCGCGGCTTTATATATGGATATCATCAACCTATTCTTACGAATTTTACGCATATTAGGTCGTAAATAAGCACCTTACCTATCGGTGACACTATTGAAGAATGGGCATTATTTCGCCGCGATCATAAAGAAGAAAACCAATAGCTTAATACCAAGGTAGGCGTCAATGGCGCCTACCTTGGTATATTCAATTAATCTGATAAATGCGCATTGCGCCAGATTTTACGTTTAGCTGCCGACTGAAAGCTCCATGCTAAAATCCGCGTCATTTTATTGCCTTGCTGCATTTCGATGGTTTTGACTGTATCTACGGCCAATTTCGCTAATGCTTGATAGCATGGTTTCAAATTTTCCTTCTTAGAGACCAGACTCGTAAACCACAAACATTGATCGGCAAATGCTTGGCTCTCATCGATCATTGTGGCTAAAAACTGCTGTTCACCGCCTTGGCACCAGAGTTCTGCCCCCTGTCCCCCAAAATTCAGTTTAGCCACAGGCTTGGCTGTACGACCGCGATTAAGTTGCAGATTACGGACTTTACGCAGGCTTCCTTCTGCCGCTTCGGCTAAAGAAGCGTGAAAAGGTGGATTACAGAGGGTTAACTCGAAGCGTTCTTGAGGCTGAATAACGCCCTTAAATATCGCGCTTTCATCGCCCTGCAATCTTAAATTTAAACGGCCGTGTAATGCAGGATTTTGTGCAATGATCCCTTGGACATTCGCTAAAGAAATCGAATTGATATCCGATGCCACAAAATGCCAACCATAAACTTGGCAGCCCAAAATAGGGTAAATACCATTCGCGCCAGTACCAATATCGAGTACAGAAACACGATCCATAACTAAGTGGTGATCTCCTTCAGCTAAAAGATCTGCCAAATAGTGTAGATAATCCACTCTACCGGGAATAGGAGGACACAGCGCGCCTTTAGGGATATCCCAAAAATCAATCCCATAATGATGTTTAAGTAGCGCAGTATTCAGGGTTTTAACCGCCTCTGGATCCGCAAAATCTATGGATAATCCACCAAATGATGTTGGTCGCACAAAGGCATTAAGTCGAGGAAATGCTTTGATCAGAGCGTTAAAATCATAGCCATTAATATGGACATTGCGTGGATGTAGCGCTTTTTTTATCTCAGCGATTGAACGTGTGTTAACGGGAGTCCTTTTCACCTTAGCTCGAGCACTCGGATGTTGAGTTTTAGGCTTACCGTTAGGCGCATTACAGGATAGTATCTGAGTAGAACGAGGAGATTTTGGCATAACAACTCAATACATAGGGCCGATACTGACTCGGCCCTTACGCTAATATGACGAGATTAATCGTAGAGATAAGAAGTAAATAACAAGTTTAAAATAATAGACTTACCCGATTCTTTAATAATGAGATTATTCAACATATCAAAGCACTCACGGCGGATCTCTTCTCGACCGATTAAGGATTTAACTTTCTCTTCCGATTGATTTCCCAGTATCTCGACAAGCGCAGCGCGCAGTAATGGATCATGGCGCTGAAGGATCAGTAAGTCTTCCGGATTTTTAACCATTAACTCAACACTGATCTTCACAAAACCGAGCTTTTTACGATTGGAAATATAATTGGTCACAATCTCGGGATCAAAACCATAGTAAGCATAGTTAGCCACAGGCGGCGTTGCGGGAGGCGTTTCTTTCTCATCAGCGGCATAGACACTGAAAACAACACCAAACACCATCAGGCAGGCTGTTAGTAATTTTTTCATCGTGGTTTATAGCTCCCTAACAAGTGTGGTCAATGGAAGAAACTTCCCAATCTATCTGCTCGCGCCGCGACATGGTAGACTGCCGACGTTTGCCTATATTGTAACGAGTATTTAATGAATGTGACTAGCTTAAGCTTCCCCTATGGTGAATCTATTCAATGGTTTTGTGCTGATCGTACCGATAAACTTCCCCCGTCACCGCTAAAAGAGTGGTTACTCGCCCCAGGCAGCCTAACAAAAAAACTCAAAACCTGCTGCAATCAGTTTGAAGTCAAAGTCCTCGGTGAAGGCCAACTCGCCCCCTTCAAAGATGAATATCCTCAGCAAGGCTCTGTTTGGGTTCGTGAAGTATTGCTATGCCTTGATAATGTCCCTTGGGTGTTTGCCAGAACCTTAATCCCACTCTCTTTGCTGTCTGAACGAGAAGCGGATTTTCTCGGTTTGGGTTCTCGTCCCCTTGGCGAATTACTCTTTAGCCAAGATAACTTTATCCCCGGCAGAATAGAAGTCGCCAGCTTTGATACAGGTAGTCGTCTTGCACACTTAGCTGCAAGTTTAGATCAAAGGGTTGAACATCTCCTGTGGGGACGCCGTCGCTATTTTCACCACGGCCAGGATGAGATGATCGTCAGTGAAATATTTTTACCTGCGGCCGAGCGAGCAATTTGCCAGTGATCACTTTTATCTTGCGTTAATTCTTAATCACAATGCAGAAAAATGCCTCTAAATAGAGGCATTTTTCATCTGGTTCTTAGTAAGCATGTAACTGACGACGCCAAGCAAATAAACCAAGGAAAGCAAGACTTAACCAACCTAAACTACCACCACCTCCACCAGAACCTTCATTACTCGGAGGTGTTACTGGCGGCGTGACAGACGCGGTAACTGTTACCGTTGAACTGCTACTGGCTGTTGTATTTTGTGTATCTGTTACTGTGAGTGTCACTGTGTAAGTCCCAGCCGCCGTATAGGTGTGGGTTGGCGCTGCCGCTGTACTTGTGGTGCCATCGCCAAAATCCCAAGCGTAGGTTACTGCACCTACAGCACCTTGAGTATTACTGACAAAGTTGACGGCTAACTGATTCACTGTTTTAGTAAAACTGACCGTTAATGGCACTATCACAGCGGAGTTCGCATTGGCTAAGCGAACAACCGCAGTACTGTTATTGCTGGCTTGGGATAAAACCTCCATCGTTAGGCCTAGTTTCTGCAACACCATACCTGACTGAGGTTGCAGCGGCGCACTGTAATCTAAACTGTCATCGAATAGGCTTACGGCATTAAGATGGCTATCCCCCGCAAACGCTGTTTGTCTCACAGTGCTAAAAGCTGCATCGCGGATTTGCTCATCGGTAGAACGAGTACCGATCATATTTTGGTCGGCATCAATAACACCAATCAAACTATACCCAGGATGAGCAGACACATTATTGTCGTAATAGCTTAAATTCTCTAACCATAACAATACGCCTGGATCAAAGCCCGCCACTCTCAAGCCTGCATCGACCCCATTATGGCTACGTAATTGCATAAGATAACGCGATGGTGCGCCAGGACGCGCATCTTGGATACGACTATAACCGTTTAATGTCACTTTACCCGCAACTTCAGCGTTATCAGCATAGAATTCAGTGGTGTTCTGCTTAATGCTGATATTATCGATAGTCACCCCCGACTCTGAGGCATACTCATCGGTCACATAGTTGATTTCAATAGGAACTGCTGTACCAGAAAAGCCGGATAAATCATATTCTAAGGTAACCCAAGCATCGTTACCCTCCGCCTGAGGAATTGCTGACGATTCGCCCGTAATGATATGGCGAGCGCTATTCATCGCGTTAACCGACTTTGTATAATTACCCGGAATTGCTGTACCTCTTACTTTTACCTGCATATAGTCATAATCAGGTTCCATGCTCCAACTCGCTTTCATCGTTAAAGTGAGTTTATCGCTTGTTACTGTAGGTAAATTAACAGCAAAGCTCATACTGTTATTTAACATATTTCCTTGGCCAGAATAATACTGGTAACGGCCTTGATAGGGAGCCTTAAAAGGAATAGGCGCAGCAGGAAGTGGAATAGAAATTTGATTCACGGCTTGATGGTTAACCGCCTCATTTAAGATCAACTCCATCCCCGACTTAGGAATACTCGCTAGGGTTATTTCACGCTCATTTAACCACTTTCCTTTGTATTTTTCCTGTAGGTAAGAGCGAGCATAAGGGCTAAAACCACTCGGTTGGGCACCCGCAATACTGCCAGCCCAACTGCCACCCGACATCAAAGACCATAAGCCTACAGGCGAGCCATCTTTATTGGTATTTGACGAAGTATCGTATTCATCGGGTAAACCTAAATCATGGCCAAACTCGTGGGTACACACTCCAGTTCCCGCATCAATTGGCTGAATAGTGTAGCCAAACAATTTCTTCGTTGAATTCGGAATGGCATAACCGCGAGTCCTTTGGTCAACAAAATATCGGTGGGACCAGATAGCATTGGCCCCCAGCTTTCCTCCGCCAGCTTCTTCACCAATGCTGGAGTGAAAAATCATCACATGATCGATAATGCCATCAGGTTCATCTAAGTTGCCGTTATTATTTAAATCGTAAGGATCTTCAACATCATAACTGGCTAATTCAGCCGCCGACATATCCGCAACCGCTTGGGATACAGCCTCCTTAATGAGGTCAGTTACATTGGCATCACTGTCGGTTTGTGCATCATTAGCACCATAATATTCCGCATTTTGACTCGCGGTATACCAACCTTTTACATCGCCAGTGAAGAAGAAGGTTTTACCTGAAACCGCTTGATAATACTGGTACCCCGAATCAAAAGTCTGCCCCTGTGGACCTTTAAATCCCGAGGTAGAAAAGAGCAAATCCTTATAGTGAGAGACAGGATAACTAGGGTAGAACATCTCTGTATCACCCGTTTTTAAGCCATTGTTATTATATTTTAGGTTTGGAAAATCAATCAGAACGGCTAATACTTTCACCGTTTTTGTGACATCAGCATCGGCGACTAAACGCTGCGCAGGGGAACGCATCAACTTGGATGATTTGGACTGTTGTAAACGAGCATGCTCGGCTTCAACCTCAATACGAGGGGCCTTAGGTTGAGCTAGGGTAGCACGATGAATATAAGCCTCAACCGCAGCCTGTTTGACACTTTCACTCGCGTCAACAGAAACCTCACCGCGCTCAATTAGCCAATATAAGATTCGCTCCTTATTAATCACCCCTGCATCAGCAGGGGTATGATTTGGTGCAGCAATACTGGCGCCGCTCATCAATGCCAGCATCAGCACAAATGCTGTGATGTCTTTTATGCTTCGCATTTTTAATTTACCTCTCATAAAAACCGGCCCCTTGTCACACTGCTTGCTAACACAAAAACACCGATCCGATGGCAAATACATCCCTCTTTATAATCTAGTATAAATTCTGGTGCGTTATGGTTTGTATACAGAAAGATTGACATTATCAGGACACCGCAAGAGTAACAACTTTGATACATTTGTCTGTATGCAGCATTTTTTGTTTTGTCAGCAGATATTCAGCTAATGCCTATATTCGGTAAGAAAAAAGCCGCATTAACCTTAAGCTAATACGGCTTTATTCATTTTAGATAACTTGAATGCTATTTATCCCGTCGTTTTCATATAATTTGAAACACCATCGAGGAACATTTGCACCGATATCATCACGAGCACCATACCCATAAGACGCTCGACGGCAGTTAAACCCTTCTCCCCCAACATACGGGTGAAGAGCTTATAAAACATCAAGATAACCGCACTTGCAGCCCAAGCCGACACTAAGGCAATCGTCCAATCCCCCATACGAGAGCCATCGGTATGGGCGAGTAAAATAAGTGCGGCTAAGATAGATGGCCCCGCCATCAAGGGGATCGCCATTGGCACAATAAAAGGCTCTTCACCTGCCGCTAACCCCACAACACCACCGGGTTGAGGGAAAATCATTTTAATTGCAATCAGGAACAAAATAATCCCGCCAGCAATACTCACGGACTCGGAGCGTAAATTGAGGAAACTTAAGATAGCTTCGCCTGCATAGAGGAAGGCGAGCATGATAACTAAAGCGAAGAGTAGCTCGCGGATCAATACTTTACGACGTTTTTTAGGCTCGATATGACGTAGAATCGAGGCGAAAATCGGCAAATTCCCGAGAGGGTCCATAATCAGAAATAACATTACCGCAGCAGAAAATATATCCATTTAACTTATCAATGCCCAAGCCAACATAAGCCCATATTGTATAACCTTTTCTCGACACGGGTATGAAAATTTATGCCCTATACCCAACAATCCCAAGATACGCGTTTCAGCGCGCCTAGGTACTTCAATTCAGCACACATCAATGGCTGAATGCTGCCACCTCTTGAGTTGATGCAAGGGGTGCGCTATATGCTCCGTCCCGGCGCCGCGCTTAACCACAGGGTAAAACGCTTTAAACTCCCGCAGAGTCCTGGATATTTATAGATGGGTAAACCGAGTAAAATCTCCACGACATTGACACAAATATCATTGGTACGTCAGTTTGGTAAATTACCAACAAGTCACTGCTCATTTACATAACAACTGCTATACTACGGCGTTTTTTCAATAAATATTGTGGACTCCATGCTCTATCTTCTCGCTAGTTGTCTTGCACTCTTAATCGGGCCACTGTTTTATCGCTATTTTTCATCGGGTAGCGGTCTACAGAAGGGACTCGATGGCTTTATATTTGTCTCTTTGGGCGGGTTGGTGCTCATCCATATCTTGCCAGAACTACTTGAGCATGGTGGCATTCTCGCGATCGTCTTTGTTATCCTCGGGCTTTGGGGGCCAACAGCCAGTGAACGATTATTTCATCGTTACTCTGAAATCACCCATAATTTCGCCCTTTTCCTTGGTATTAGCGGCTTATTGCTACATACCATGACTGATGGTAGTGCAATGGTGTTGGCACAGCAGGAAGGTAACTCCATTCTGCTAGCGCTGGGCGTTATACTCCATCGGCTCCCTGTGGGTTTTGCCGTTTGGTGGATACTTAAACCCCATCTTGGTATCCGTTGGACGCTCGTTATCTTTGCCGCCATTATGGTATTCACTGGCATAGGCTATTTTGCCAGCGAACAGCTTTTATCACACACAAGCATAGATAAAACTGTTTATTTACAAGCATTTGTAACAGGCTCAATTTTACATGTTGTATTACATCAACCCCATGGTCAGCATGAAACCGATAAACAAGGCAAATATGAATACCAAGCAGGTATTGGCAGCTTATTAGGGATAGCTTTATTAATGGCATTGCTGTTGATGGATACTGGTGGCCATCAACATGCCCACCATGATCACAGCACAGAGCAGCTAATACCTTGGTTGCTAATACTTGCCCCCATACTTCTACTGAGTTATACAGCGGCAGCAGTTCGATTTAAATTTGGCCTAACGCCTCAGGATAACAGCTTAACTCGACGCTGGTTCCAACGCTTAGCGGGGCCTGAAGCCTTGGTAATTACTTTCCTACTACTCGGACCTTGGTTTGCTTTATTTCAATTAGTTGTCACTTTGATTCTGAGCGTGTATTTAAGCTATGCTCAGGTTCAAATAACCGATCCACACTCTCAATTACCCCATCGTGCGCTGCATTTTGGTTTTGCGCACTTAGTCGATCGTAGCGCGCCATGGATCCTACTGAGCTTAGTGTTAGTGAATCTTATCGGTCATCCATCAGTCCCCTTAAACCACCCTGTACTACAACTCATAGTGCTGTTATTGGTTTTTTTACCTATGCGTTTCTGTAACTTAGGTGCTGCCGTATTAGCCTTGGCGCTTGCTTACAGTGGCTGGAGTCCGCTGGCGATTATTCTGCCACTCATTGCGGCGCCGGTGCTTAATATTGCTCAGCTTAAATTGATGACTTGGCAGCAAAGAGGCGTATTACTATCTCTTATTGCGATAGCCTTAATTGCCTCGATGCGTTTACCTGTGTGGTTTTCGCTTGTCACGCTACCGGAAATAATCAACATATTGGCACTGCTGATACTCTCCGCGCTTTTTGCTGCGAGTTTATTACGTTTAGGCCCTCGCCAGTTTTTACGTCGTCTTATGTTGGGTAAAGCAGAATCACATCAACATGGGCATGCACATAACGAGCACAGCCATGGACACCCGCCAGTAAAAAATCAATCTCATACCCATTCACACGGGCATAGCAAGGCGGATAAAGACTCACACCACCACTAATACTGTTCATTTGTGAGTAGACAGGCTAAGTTAATCCAACATTGAGATTAATTTAGCCTGTTATGTGCATACTATTTGTGGCTATCAACGCCCATCCTCAGTACCCCCTCATCATCTGCGCTAACCGTGATGAGTTTCACCATAGGCCAACGGCCCCCGCCCATTATTGGTCACCAGACCATAATATTCTGGCAGGTAAAGATATGCAGGCTGGCGGCACTTGGTTTGGCGTCAATAAACAAGGACAAGTTGCTGGAGTCACTAATTTACGAGTGCCACAAAAGAGTCCTGAAGCGATGCGTAGTCGTGGAGAACTGATTACTAAGGCACTCAGCTCTGGTTCACTGATTTGTCCTAATTGGCTTGCCGAGCATAGTGATAATTATCAGCCCTTCAACTTGGTTTTTGGGCAAGGTGTACATCTGTATTGTTTTAACAGCCTAAATAAGCAAACTATAAAACTATCCGATGGATTTCATGCCATTAGCAATGGAGCACTCGATGATATTTGGCCCAAAATGGCAAAGGGACAGCAGGCATTAGAGGCATTGATCAATCAATCGCAAAGTATAGAGATACCCGCTCTACTCCAACTGATGAAAGATGATTCCCAACCATTGGATAACGAATTACCCAACACAGGAATTGGGCTCGAATGGGAGCGACGTTTAGCGGCAATTTATATTCGCCATCCCGATTATGGAACACGCTCCACCAGCGTTTTACTAGAAGATGTTCAAGGCAGCATGCATTTCACCGAAGTGAGATACGATGGCAAAGGTAGGCAACTTGGGCAGCAGGATTTTCACTTCATGTTACCCGCCACAACGAATACAGGCAGTTAGAGCAGAACTTAGTCTGAGCTGTGATCCATGGTAATCACCCAGCGATCCTCTATTTTTTCAACCAACAAGGTAAATACGCCTGAAGGGGCATCCTTTGTACGGCGTAGATCCCAACGTCCCACAACCATGGCAGCATAATTACTTAACATTTTGATTTCTTTGATGGTGAACTTAAGCTCGCCCAACGCTTCTTTATTGGGATAATTCTTTTTATAAGCAGCAAGGGTTGCCTCCCAGCCATAGCTAAATTTTCCATTTGAAACAAAACGTAATTGCTCATTTTTCCAATAGCCTTGCATATAGGCGTTAAGATCACCACGATTCCACGCATCTTCTTGGCCTTTGAGCATTTGGGTGATGTCATCCGTTGGTACCGCATTTACATGGCAAGTCACTAAGAGTAAAAGCGCCGCCAAAACACGCTGCAACACAAGCTTGTTTAATCGCCCTTTTTTCAACATCGTATCGTCCCCCCCCACAGTCAAGTACTATAGCCAAATTAGTCTAGACTATCTTGCCTCGCTCATACCATAAGCTAAAATGCTGATGATATTATTAATTTTTCTACTCTGAGTATCTCACTATGTTTACCATACTTTGCCGCTGGCTACTCAACATTTCAGGTTGGCAAATAGAAGGGCAACTCCCTGACTGTGCTAAATACATCGTCATCGTTGCGCCACACACCAGTAACTGGGATTTTATAGTGGGGGTTTTAGCCCGTGGCGCCTTAGGAACTCGAATTCACTTTCTCGGTAAACATCAACTCTTTATCCCACCTTGGGGCTGGTTCTTTCGTGCCATAGGCGGCAGCCCAGTAGATAGGCGTAAAAATAATAATTTAGTCGATACTGCCGTACAACTTTTTGAATCTAAAGCCGATTACAAACTGGCACTCGCCCCCGAAGGTACCCGCAGCCCCGTAACGCGTTGGAAGTGCGGTTTCTACCATATTGCCAGCAAAGCTGGGGTACCTATTACTCCTGTAGGGCTAGACTTTAGTCGCCGCACTGTCATTATACGGACGCCATTGCAGCCCTGTGGCGTTATCACAACCGATATGCAGGATATTTTGAGCTTCTACCGCACCATTAAAGGTCGCCATCCTAAGGTGATCCCTGATTTTGTGGCGAGCGATAAACATTAATTCAATTTAGAGCGACATATATGCACCCCGACACTTGGTTACTCTATCTTTTTGCCATTGTATTGATTGGCATTTCGCCCGGACCTATCGCTATGTTGTCTATGTCACATGGGATCCATTTCGGTAAAATACGCAGTATAGCTACAGGTCTTGGCAGTGTGAGTGCGGCTTTAATTTTGATGATGGCCTCTGCTGCAGGATTAGGTGCCGTTATCAGCGCTTCAGACTATGGCTTTACCTTACTCAAATGGTGTGGTGCTGCCTATTTAGTATTTTTAGGTATTAAACTGCTACTGACGAAAAGCCATGCGGCCCCCATTGAAGTCAGCCAATTAAAAGGTAAAGGGACACCTAAACAACTCTACAAACAGGCTTTTCTTGTGGGAATAAGCAATCCAAAAGATTTACTGTTTTTTGCCGCATTGTTTCCGCAATTTATTGATATCTCTGCGCCGCAAGTGCCACAACTGACCCTATTAGCACTTACATGGGCCGTAGTGGATTTTGGATTTGTGATGATTTACGCCAGTATGGCAAACGTACTTGCACCAACGCTTAGGGCAAGTAACAAACTCCATTGGTTTGACAGAACCAGCGGCGGAGTATTTTTAACCCTCGCCGTGATTCTGATCAGTCGAGACTAACCCTCGACCTTAACCGATTTTAGACTGCGGATATCATTGCCTGTCGGCGCTTGGAAGGCCTGCAAACCAAACTCAGGCAATACCGCAAAAATATGGTCAAATATGTCGGCTTGGATTGCCTCATAAAATGCCCAGCGGGTATCGTTAGTAAAGATATAAATCTCAATAGGCAATCCCTCGGTCGTCGGCGCTAACTGGCGCACCATCAAGGTCATATCCTTATGCACTTTATCGTGACGTTGCAAATATTCCTGTAAATAAGCACGGAAAGTCCCGACATTTGTTAAATGCCGTCCATTCACTATCATATCAAGGTCAGAAACCTTAGCATTTGACTCGCGGATTTCATTAATTTTTGCAGGAAAATATTCTTTCAAGCAGTTGATTTTACTGAGGCGATTCCGATCATCCTCAGTCAAAAACTTAATACTATTGATATCGATATTTACCGCACGCTTAATCCTACGGCCACCCGACTCAGACATACCACGCCAGTTACGAAACGCATCCGAGACTAACGCGTATGCGGGGATCATAGTGATGGTTTTGTCCCAGTTGCGCACTTTGACAGTGGTTAACGAGACCTCTTCGACTGCGCCATCGGCACCGTACTTGTCCATCTGGATCCAGTCGCCCTTGCTCACCATTCGGTTTGCCGCCAACTGAATGCCCGCCACAAAACCTAGAATAGTGTCGCGAAACACCAGCATCACAAAACCCGTTGCCACACCTAAGCCGCTGAGGAAGTACACAGGTGACTGATCAGCCAAGATTGAGATAGAAACGATAATCCCAACAAAGAACAAAAACAGCTTAGTTAACTGCACAAAACTTTTAACAGGGAGACGTCGTCCAACTAGGTTCACATCTGATATTTCATCAACCGCATCTAAAGCAGCATAAATGGCGCGGATCATCAGTACCACTAGCCAAATACTCAATAATCGGTCAACCAGACCACTTAATAATGGATGTTCCGTTAAGGCAATAGGGATCAATAAATTAAGCACTATGGCAGGCACTACCATCGCCAGCTTTTCAAGCACTTTATGACGCATAAAAACATCATCCCAAGTCACCTTAGAACGTTGGATCACCATATTAACGGCTCGAATAACGACACGCCGAACAATGAAATAGGCGATTCCCGCCAAGAGTAAACAAGCAAAAATGATGATGGTGGTAGACATTCCATCAGAGGGTTGGCTATCAATTCCAAAGCCCGCTAGCCACTTAGAAATTTCGAGCCTTATTTCTTGATCCACAGTTTCACTCCTAACTGGGTTAACACAATAGCCGTTACTAAGGTATCTCCAAGCTCAGTTCGATTAATACCTTAGTGAAAGCACATTACTCTTTAAAAAATTAACAACACATTATTTAGAATAATTTCGCTCTCACAGCGATAGAAACTTAGCGTTCCAATTCTTCCCTAGCCTTGGCAAGCTCAGCCTCAACTTCAGCAACCTTAGCCTGTTTTTTACTGACTTTATCCATCGGCCGGCCTTCTTTTACCGTTTGAGTCAGTTCATTTTGACGTTCGACTAACTTCGCTTCCAACGCCTGTATTTTTGCCAATCGCTCAGCATATAGCTTATCGTCATTACAATGGGTCATGACTTCTTTATAGGCTTTTTCAAGCCCTGCTACTTTATATGTATTACCCGCCGTTTTAGCATGCTCAATTTGCTGGCTAATGGCCTCTAACTTGGCGGCACAGCCGCGTTGGGGTACATCATCAGCAAAGACTGGTAAGCTGAATGCTACACCTGTCACTAATCCCAAAATCACTGGCTTAATTTGCATACTTAATCCCCTTTCACTCAATGCGATATGTTTGCTGGTTCCGTTTAAGCAAGGAGCATTCGCCACCACATACCGGGCAGGCTAGTAAAGCCTGTCGTGTAGTGTTTTAACTCACCTTCTTTAACGATCATAATGGTTGGCGTTGCCTGTAATGACCAATCACGGGCAATCTTACTGTCACTATCATTAATAGTGTCAAAGCCATAACCCTGATGTTGAAGATATTTTCTCAGTTTATCATCCTCACCCGAACTCATGGCAACCGTGACCACAGGGTAATAGGCCGACATTTGACTCACCGCTGGGCTGACATAATTACACACAGGGCACCAAGTGCCCCAAAAGTACACTAATACTGCCTGATCTTGACTAAGTTTTGCGATATCAACCTCAACCCCGGTCAAAGTCATTCCTTGTAAAGGCGGCAAATTATCCCGCGGGATATCTTTGCCGCGCCAGATGTCCATCACGCTGGTCAATACAAGGACGATTAACAGCCAAAGTGCCAGCTGTTTAATCCAGCCCAATATGCGTTTAGGTAAAGATATTGAAACCTGTTCGGCGTTCATATTTTCAGTTTCCTTTGGCTGCATCTTAACGGATTTTCTGCGTCTTATCTTTGGCGGCAATCGCGGCTTCAAGCTGTGCTTTTAACTCTTCGTAAGGCACTAATCCAGGAATAAGCGTATCGGCCACTATCATACTTGGGGTGCCACCTATACCTAAATCATTCATTAAATTAATATTGTCATCGACCATTTTAGCAACGCGTTCATCTATATTGCCCACCCAACGCTCGGTGTCCGTCAGCTTAGCGACCTTAGCGATGGCGGCGGCATCGAGTCCACGCGGACTCGACATCAACATATCCTTCACCTTGAGATACTTTTCTGGCTCGTTTAACCAAACCGTTTGGGCAAAATCGACCGCCATTTGGGAGCCTTCGCCCTGCAGCGGCACCATTTTGATTATGATCTTCAACTGCGGAAACTCCTCAATCAACTTGTTCAGCGAAGGTTCGATTTTCTTACAGTATGGACAGTTAAAATCGGTGAAATACACCATAGATATCTCAGGCGTTGCAGCCCCCTTCCATGGGTCACTTTTGGTTTCATACATGGCTTGATGATGACTCGCTAAGCTAGCCTGCATTGCGGCATCTGCGCCCTGTTGCTCCCTAGCTTGCCACGCAAGAATCGCTTCTCTCATTAGGTCCGGATCATTAATCAAGGCATCTTTAATGATGGCTCGCACTTCTTGCTGCTGCGCCGCCGATAAACTGCTGTCCTTGGCATGGGCAGAGGTCGTCAGCGAAGGCAAGGAAACCACCAGCATTGCCATGGCCACTCCCGATATGGCAAACATCTGCAACTGAAGATGTTTGAATAAAAGGCTAAATTTCGACATAAGTGTGGTGCCAATAATTTGATTGCCCTGCATTGATTCCGTTTCTTTTTTTACTGTAATCATCTGTTTCATAATACGTTTCCATTTTTAGGTCAGGGTTATCCCTGACCTGAGTATTTGTAGAGTGCCACTCGACTTGCTATTAAATGAGACTCGCCAGTGATATTACCGAGTGAATGGCTGTTTGTTCGCGTTATTTCCCTGCCACTACGGATGACTTTTCAGGGGATGCTGATGCCTGCTCAATCGCAGCAAGCACAAGGTCAGTCGATAGAATTTCCGGCAGCTCAATCCCCTGCGGTGCACCCGGGCCATAAACCACGTTGAATGGCACCCCGAAACGATTATGGCTTTGCAGGTAGTGAGTAATAGGCTCAGAAGGCGTAGTCCAATCGCCCTTCATCGGCACAATATGCGGCTGTTGCAACAGGCTATAAACAGGGTCTTGCAAGATCACACCAACTTTATTGGCCTTACAAGTGATACACCAATCGGCAGTCACATCGACAAATACTGTCCTGCCCTGGGCGACCTGCTGATTAATCAATGCTTGATCCAATGGCGTCCAAGCAAGATCCGCAGGTAAAGGTTTAGCCCACTGATTCAGCGTCATAAAGGTAATAACCGCCGACAGTAAAATACCGATACCTAAGCAGCTCACAATGGCAATCGCACCATATTTTTTAGCCATAAACACCATAAATATCAGTGTAATGACAGCCGCTAATGGCCACAGGTACAGCATATCGATAAAGCTGGCCAACAAGCTAATGAGCCATAAACTGGTGAGGAGCAACATGCCAGAGAAAAACACTTTCACTGTGTTCATCCAGCGGCCGGGTTTAGGGAAACAACTCGCCACCTGCGGAAATGCCGCCACTATTAACCAAGGGAACGCCATACCTACGGCCAGCGCGGTGAAGACGGCAAACAAGCTCAGTACATCGGCGCCCAAAGCGAAGGCGACCGCAGTACCCAAAAATGGTGCACTGCACGGTGTCGCCAGCAGCGTCGCAAACATACCCTGTAAAAAATGACCGCTGTTATTATTACCGCCCGTTGTCGCTAACTTGGTTTGCACGTTAGAGGGTAAGTTAATCTCAAATACACCTAACATATTGAAGGCAAACACTGTGGTCACCAGCGCCATAAAGCCGATAAACCAAGGGTTTTGGAACTGTACTCCCCAGCCTATCGCTTGACCCGTGAGCTTAAGCATTAAGATAAAGCCAGCCAATAACCAGAATGAGGCCAATATTCCCAAAGCCGATGCGATGAACTGTTGGCGAATTTGATTACGCTTCAGATCAGGCGCGGCAACCACTGAGCTCAGCTTCATACCCAGCACAGGTAGCACGCAGGGCATGACGTTTAAGATCAAACCACCAATAAGCGCTAACAAAATCATGCCGAATATTGAGGTACTTTCCTGGGTAATCACCACAGGCTTCACTTCGGCGCGGTATTCCAATGCTCGCTCGCTATCGACTATTGTGACATTCAGCGATTTACCTAAGACTTCTGGCTCTCCAAGCCAACTTTTACCGCTAAAAATACCAATCAATTGTTTGCCGTTAACATCACTTTCACTCGGTTTTAAGCTCACTAGCTTAAATGTGGTATCTGGCTCACCATCGATAATCACGCTTGGACTTTGCCAGTTGGCATCATTAAGTCTGACTTCAAGTTGACCTTTGGCGGTATCCCAACCCATGGTCATCGCAGGATTTTGGCCCTCTTTCGTCAACACTTTTTGCGGTACAAGCGACACGGCTTTGTTGTAAGCCAACATGGCATCGGTATCCGCTTGCAACGCATTGGGCGTGAAGTCGAGACTCATCTGATAATCCGTCAGAACACAGATAGTGGTACAAGTGGACAAGGTCACTTTGCCACGCAACTGAGTTGGGGCAGCGATATCATCGACTTTTAGAGTTAAGGGTAAGGTGGTATTGCCTTTGTAACCAAAGGTTTGTAACCCCAATAATGAGAATTCCTCTGGCGCTGGCCATCTCCAATCCACTTGCTGTAGATTGTGTGAGCCATCCCACTTGATACTCGGCGCGATACCGCCTTCCCCAGGGCTACGCCAATAGGTTTTCCAATCGCCCTCAAGTTGTACTTCAAGCACAGCGGACAAAGTATTCGTTGCGGGATCAACTTCGCCCGTCAGCATAAAACGTACTTTGGCTGGCGGGTGATTATCATTAACCAGCCAGCCCGTCGATGCGGCCATTAGCGACGGACTCGTCACTATCAAGGCGAGTATCCAGAATTTGGTAAATATGGATTTTAATATACTCATTTTGTTCCCAAAATAGGCATTAACTGTTTGTTATGCCGTGTAAAGGCTTACTTTGCTTCTTAACCATGCTCTAGTGACAAATAGAGTAACGGCTTAAGAAACATCAGCGTGATAGCAGGCTTAATTCAAGAGTGGATAAATACGCTATTTCTATTCTTGAAAACGGCAGAATGTGAGATGTATTCGCCTAGGCTTCGCTTGATAACTGGGTATAGGTAGCAGAGTTATCACGCGGGAGGCGCGGGGAAGTAACGGAAGTAGGAACAACAGGATAAGTAATGGAATGGCACTTGGAGCATCGATACAGATCCGGATCGATTTCTCAGACAATTCACATTTTTTAGGCTTACTTTTGACCAACTCAGCACCTAGCAATTGGGCATCAGCATTGCTAGCCATACTGCTTGAAGTTGAGCCAGTGTTAACGGCTGAGTTGGCGCTTGCAGCTACACTCGAAAAAGACGTAGCCGACATCGCCTGCACGCTCGACTCCTTGAGCAGCAAATTAAGTATTCCACTGTTTTGAGTCAAACAGAACAAGGTCAAAATGGTAAACACCATCACGCCCCATAGGTTGCCTGTTTGCCTAGTCGATAACTTAAAAAACCGGATTGTTTTTCACCTTATTATTTGATAATTAAAATAAAAGCTGAGATCACTCGCCAATGACCTGAAGATAAGACCGGCGAATCGTAAAAATAGTTCATCAATACTTAAAATGTTCAGGCGGACTAAACTAAAAAGCCATTAGATTTTTCATCATTAAGCACTTAGCAAAGTCAATTTTCTTCAGCAAAACACAACTTAGTCAGTGACTGATGCAGGGTAAATAAACTATGTTAGTCCACAATATTGACTCAAACGGATATCGGAACCAGAAACCAATGCACACTTTACTTCGCTTTAGCGCCCTTAGTTCATGGCTACTGCTCTCCTCATCAGTAATTGCGGCCGATGTAGCAAGAGTTACCCTTGAAAATGGCGCTCAAGTCAGACTAAAAGATGATTTTACTTGGGAATATGTACTCACAGAAACTCAAACTGCACCGAATGTTTTGGCGACTGAAACCGTTGTCAACGCATCGACTACCATTAACAGCGCCACGAGCCTAACGACAACGTCAGCGGTATCCGTGCCAGTCACAACACTGACCGCGACTGCAATGGCTAAACCAGAACTGCTAGGCACAACCGCTAAAGACGGTATTAAAGTCAGCTTTACTGACAGCCAATGGAAAGGTGATAAACTTGGACTCACCTTCGAACTGGCCAGTACTAGCAATGAACACGTTACTTTAGTCGAGGTCGAAGCTCGTTTCTTTGCTGATAATGGTACTTTGCTCAAAACCGATAAACTCGAAGTATGGGAAGCCATTTTCCGCATGCCAGAAACCTATCTTCGTAAAGGTGAACAGCGTAAGAGCAGTATTATCTGGGTTAAGGGTATAGATAAAGCCCTGTGGCAAAAGCAGTTAATCGATCTCAAAATAACCGAAATCAACTCACGTTAACTCTGATAGGCGAGTCTTTGCGCCATGGGATGCTGCACATTAAGTTGCAGCAAATCCCAAAGATTCCCGTAGAGATCTTCAAACACAGCTACCGTACCGTAATCCTGTTCCTGCGGCTCGCGGATAAAATGAATCCCATCGGCAACCATACGTTGATAGTCACGCCAAAAATCATCGGTATTTAAAAATAAAAATACCCGACCTCCCGCTTGGTTACCGATAAAATCGAACTGCTCAGGTTTAGACGCTCGCGCGAGCAAGATAGATGCGCCCTTAGAGCCTGGCGGCGCTACCACCACCCAGCGCTTATCCTGCTCGGCCTGATAACTGTCTTCCACCAGTTCAAATTTTAATTTATTCACGTAAAAATCAATTGCCTCATCGTAATCTCTGACGACTAAGGCGATATGCACTAGAGCTTGTTTCATGCCAACCTTCAATTAACGCTATTTGGTTACCAGTTTACAGGTCATTTCCGGCGTGTCGTAGCCCCAAACTACTTTTGCCTCACCTTGATGCTCCCATAAGCTCTCATTTCTGCCCTGATATTTAGCACCACTACCACTGGGTTGTACAAACATCAGCGAGGTTTGATCGCCGCGTTCGGCAATCAGGGTAGCTGGCTCGGTTTTAAAATAAGTCACGACCAATTCATTAGCAGGACTGCCGTCACAGGCATAAGACACAGGTCCCGTCATTTCAACTAAACGATATTGTGCCTGTAGCTCGGCAATGCGCGTTTGATAGCTAGATTGAATACACGCGTGTTTATCGTCGCTCTTCCAGCATTCATTACGCCCTTTCCCCCAACCACGTTGCATCGCTTTTAAAGTAGGAGGCTGTTCATTCTTTGCTTTTTCAAGTGCTTGGCTATAAACCTTAGCTAACTGATTATCGAGTTGGTTCAGCCCCGCATCCTTACAGACCATGTCTTCAATACTGCCAGCATTCACTTTCGTGCAGTCAAAAGAAGGCGCGTTAGCCGCCATTGCTCCTGCACTTAACACGCTAACCATCACGCCTGCGGCACAGTACCATTTGAAACCCAATCGATTACTTATCATCTTATTTGTTAACTTGGCCATATCAATTCCTTTGTATTT
Source organism: Shewanella sp. JNE2 (assembly GCF_023159115.1). Lineage (NCBI taxonomy): Bacteria > Pseudomonadati > Pseudomonadota > Gammaproteobacteria > Alteromonadales > Shewanellaceae > Shewanella > Shewanella sp. JNE2. The sequence continues at coordinate 4,459,303 of NZ_CP096169.1, forward strand.
CTGTGGCTTGTTTCAACGCTTGCCATAGCTACTCCAACAGCCGATCTGTTGCGGAAACACCTAATTCTAGTGCGCGGCGAGGAAAATGCCCAGGACTAAGAGCCACTTACCAACCGATGTCCGCCTGCATAATCGGACACTTTAGCGCTAAAAAGCCACAAAATCCTGACGAAATTGACCTACTATAATTTATGCATGATTGATTAAACTGAATGACAAAACGGTTAATTTTTTGCTTTGCGCGCGATAGTGGTTGAATTTCCTAGTGAAATTGACTATTTTCACGCCGCTTGTCACTTCACTAGGAAAAGGATCAACATGGAACACGTTATGACCACAGGGAACGATAATCCCATCCAAATGGCCGATACTGTTTACTCGAAGGAAAAATCACTGTTCACCATATTAGCCATTATTTCAGGACTCGCCTGGGCAGGATTGATCATAGGCACTCTAGGTGCCGCGCTGCTTTATGTATTGGCGTTTTTCATTATCTATCTCTTTAGCCATTCCGCCTTTATCAGCTACTTAAAAGGCACCGCTGTTGAGATCAACGCAGAGCAATTCCCTGATTTACATAAACAATATTTAGCCTGCTGCGAACGCTTAGAAATAAAAAAACCACCAAAGGCCTACCTACTCGCCGCCGACGGCATGCTCAATGCGTTGGCGACTCGCTTTCTCGGCCGCAACTATATAGTGCTATTTTCATCGATTGTAGATGCACTTGAGTCCGATAAAGATGCGCTCAACTTCTATATCGGCCACGAGCTAGGCCATATTCGCCGCAATCATATAGGTAAAGCGCCTTTTTTACTCTTCGCCACTTGGTTACCGTTAGTCGGCGCGGCTTATTCTCGTGCCTGTGAATATACCTGCGATCTCCACGGGTTACGTTGCTGCAACAGCTTACGTTCTGCCACCAATGCGGTTGCTGTATTAGCCGCAGGCGTCGAGCAATGGAAGCGTATGAATGTAGAGCAATATATTCGCCAAACCCAAGAATCGAGCGGTTTTTGGATGTCATTACACGAGCTTAATGGCAGCTATCCTTGGTTAACTAAACGTATGGCAAGAGTCCAAGCCAAGGCGCAGGGCAAAGATTATGTGGCGCCTTCTCGCAGTGCATGGGCTTATGTATTTAGCATCTTTATGCCACGCTTAGGTACAACGGGTGGTGGATTGATTATCTTGGCTGCGATTATTGGCGTTGCGGCGGCGATTGCCGTTCCGGCCTATAAAGACTATCAAGAAAAAATGGAGGCGAGCATAAGCTACGATACGCCAAACGATACACCAACATTGATGCTCACCGTTCCCGATGCATCATTAGCAATGGCGCATATAGAGCAAAGACATCAATCATTAATCCCCATCACTGACACCTTAACCCGCTATTATCAAACCAATAAAGCTTGGCCAACGGAATTAGAAGTGCTTGGGTTAACGGACGAACAACTGGAAACATTTAACCTATACACAGATGGCATAGTGGGTTTTGTTGGGGGCGAAGCGCTCGGGGATTACCAAGATTATGAGGTATACCTCTCACCTCAAGTCGATGAACAAAACAATATCACTTGGCTCTGCAGCAGTAACGGTATTCCCGATGAATATCTGCCAGTAGATTGCCGAGGTTAAGATTGAAAAGCGCTGCAATTGCAGCGCTTTTATTATCCATAAGCAAATTTAAACAATATGGTTGATTATTGAATGTAAATATTCCGCATCTCATTCTGCTCCTTTTCTGACGTAACTTTCTAAATGCGGAATGAGATAATAGGAGGAATATTTTTCATCTTCTCTCAAAGAAACGCCACAAAGCTGACTTACTAAAAGGAGTGGATAGGTATCCTGACTAACTCTTGCTAAACCTATATAGAAGATAGGAAATATCTCCCTCCGATTACATATTGAGATCTATATGGTTAACCGCTTCCAACCATTGAGCAATCTGAGTTAGCTGCTGCTCTTGCGTAAGCCGTGTTGATTCAATTTCAAACAACTTTTGCCCTTGGTCGCTTAATAATCGCCATAGTGATAACCAGCCTTCTCGGTTATCACTCACCACTTCATAGGTGTGTTGCCCGCGCTTTAATATGATGCGCCAATTACCGAAGAACGATGGGTAATCTTCAAAGACCTGAACCGAAAAACCGGACGCATTGAGCATTGAATACAGCGCTGCTTGTTGCATATATGGATCTCATATCAGTTTTTATTATGCACTCACTTTTATACCAACTGAAACGCACATACTTAAAATATATATATGCCCTTTCAACCGGCTAAAAACGGTCATTCGAGTGATGTTCACAACACAAGGATCAACACTGCTCGAAGTACAATTCCACCTTTAACGGCTGATCATCGATAAGTGCCCTGAAGGGGGCTGAAGACTCAATCGATTGCCTGAATACGGGCAACTCATCTGGCGAATGGCACCATTCATTACCGCCGTTAAGCTGTCGCAGTGCATCGGTTAAGGGAAAGTACTGTCTAAGGTGTAACTGATAAGGCTCATCTTCATCGGTGATGATAAATTGTCTTGTGACACTTAGCGAAAATTGACGAGAGTTGCAAATACCCCACTCGTACAACAACATGTCACCATCTTCATCAATCTCCACATCATCAAAACGCTGTTCGCCATAAAACGCCAACATCACCTCCAACGCTCGGCGCGGTGTGATGATATCAATTGACTGTCCCAGTCTTTTTTTAAGTTCGTCTTGCGAGTCGGATAATTTCATTGGCTTTCTCTAATTGACTATTTAGTAGCAAATAATTGGACAGAAGCGTGATAGACCCTTTGCTCTAACTCGTCAGTTTCGGATTAAAATTTCTATGGGTTAACGCCCGCCTAAAGGGCTGGCAACACATAATACTAAACTCAAACACAACAGCCGTAACCACCGCTGTTCATTGGAACTGAAAATGCCACGCGTTGACAGTCCCTTTGAGGCGTTTGTTATGTGCCCGTACTCATTGTGTACTCTGGATGCCCTGTATGTTTATCTAACTGCTCGCTGACCACGTTAAAACCTTGGGACAAGTAGAACTGGTAACTGGCCTGATTTTCTTTATATACCGAAAGAGTCAGAATCGTTCTTTGATTTTTTGCGTGATGCAGCAATTGCTTACCAATACCTTTACCTTGCAGCTTGGGAGTTACAAATATGGCCGCTAAATGACTTTCATACAGAGCATAAAATCCAACAACTTTCGAGTCCATTTCGTAAACGTAGACCTCGGAAGCTGGGATATAAATATTACGCATGTTCTCGACTTGAGATTCCCAAAACTCAGCCGAGATAAAATCGTGAGAGCTAACTGACGCAGTCAACCAGATTTCAAGAACTGAATCCAAGTCATTTTCGTTATACTTTCTTATCATTTTCAGACTCTAAGTAGTCAAATTTATCAGGGGCAACATAACGTCTTACTATTTATGCGCTGCGCTGTTTGCGGGGCATAAATCGCTTGTTGACTCAATCTTAAATATGGCCGCTGCCACATCCATGTAAGTGGGTATAAATAATGCTATAGGAGTTTGCTTTTTTGCGGTAGCGGTTTTTTATACAGTTTGAGGGGTAATCACTTGATATCGTTTTAGCTTTCTCATTCTTTTAAGCTCACTTTCGACTGATTATTGACCTGAATTTGCAGAATTTTAGTCCTATGTTTTGATTGGTATCTATTACGTTGAAGGATAAATGGGTGGATAGAACGCACCTTTTTAAAGACTTTTAATGACGAATAGACAAATTGCGTGAGTTCGGAAGCGATAGAAAATTTGTCAATGAGCACAAGGAGCTTTCAACTTCATAGGGGCGTCTTGGAACATCCAAGGGCGAAGGGCCTGCGGCCGTTTTGAGCGCGAGATAGGGATATCGAACTGGCTATTTAACATGGACGTTTTTGATAGGACAAACAGTCCTCCTTGGTCGGGTGGAGGATGAAGCCCCACGACTTTGGGGCAATAGCTTTTTATCTATTTCATTGCGGCTTTTACATAAACATCGAAGCGATTTTTTTTCGTGTCGATAACCATACTAGGCTTCACCCCATCCAAATCTTCGGCATAATCAGGGCGCTTAACGACGACACGTTTAGTTGCTAATGCTAAAGCGGGAGCGAGCAAACCATCGGCATCTAAATCGGCGCCCACTAAAGATTGAAATACCCGCATTTCCTTTTTAACGAGTGCCGACTTATCACGGTGGGGATACATAGGATCGAGGTAAACCACATCCACCTCTTGTTCCAGTTTTGATAAGGCTTCAAGGCTTGAACCATGAAATAGCTGCATCCGCTCATGCATCCAATCGCCGATTTCAGCGTCTTGATAGGCGCGCCGTAACCCGTCCTCTAACAAGGCAGCCACGACAGGATGACGCTCGACCATAGTCACAGTACAACCTAAGCTGGCAAGTACGAATGCATCGCGCCCTAAACCCGCTGTACCATCAACCACACTTGGTGTTACCCCTTGCTTTAAGCCAACCGCCTTAGCGATAGATTGTCCGCGGCCACCACCAAATTTGCGACGATGAGCAACGGCGCCAGTGACAAAATCGACTAATATGCCATCGAGTTTAGGCTCATCGCGCTTATGTAGCGTTAAGCTGTCCGATTCAAAACGTAATTCGAAGGGTGCATTGGCATCATAAATCAGTTGCCAGCGCGCACATATGTCCACCAGTGTTGGGTATTGCTGATTAAAAAAAATCGGAGTCACAGGCTGTCTTCTAACCAATAAAATGGCCGTCATTATGCCTAATAATTTGATTGATGAACACTTGGGCGAGTAGGACACTTCCTCGTTATTTGCGATTTGAGTCAGGAATTAAAACATCAAACTCAAACAAGCATTAATATGTAACACTTTAATTTACAAAGATATAAATCTATTTGTATAACAATACCATGATTTATGTTATATGTTATTTCCCACTAGCTGGTGTGATTTCCGTATGGGATAAGGATATTTTTTGTTTCAATGGCTTAAAGGTTTTTTATTTATCAGGGAGCAAGATTTCTTAAATCCTGATAGAGAATTATTAAAAACCAGCTTACTACGGATTATTTTGCTCAGTGGTGCCATCTTAACCACCAGCATTGTGCTGCACAGTTCTTTAATGGCCTATCAGCTAAATCTTAGCTTTGTCATTATTATCACCGTCAGCTTTTTGAGTGTGCTGATCTCTGCTTTGTGGTTCACCCGCCGATATTTGATGCTCAGTTCAATCAGCCTGTTGGCTATGGTTGTCGCAGCCTGCATATGCATCTTGTTGTTTGTTCCTGATTTTAATTTGTCGCAAGCAGGCATTATTTTTTTATATACCCTACCTCTGATGGCACTTTTTCTCTTTGGGGCAAAAGCTGCCATCATAATGATGTTTTTCAATGTATTACCCTTTTTACTGCTACTGCAAAATCGTAACCTCCCGACGATTATCGATATTGATATCAGTATGCCTGCAACCCATGCCTACCTAAATGGCTTGCTGTTTACGTTTTTTAATATCTGTATTCCTTTGTCGGCAATGCGGCTATTAAAAACTCAAAAAATTCATTCGCAGCAGATGATTAAGCACCATGAGGCACTGCAACACACACTAGAGCAATACACTGAAATATTTGAAAATAATGGCACGGCCTCTTTCTTTTGTAATGAAGATGGGCTGATTCTCAACCTAAATGATGCAGCAAAAAATATCGCCAACGATGTCAGGGTAAACCAGACTCGACTATCTGATATTTTTGAACTGGCGGAAGACACGCCCATCAATTTGTTTGCAGCATCTTTCCCTACACATTTAAAAAACAACCCTAAAGCCAAATACTTACTACAAAAAGCCTCATTACAGCATCACGATACTTTACTGTTTCACTGCCATGATGTTACCGAACAGGCAAATCATGCAATTGAATTAAGCCGACTTAAAAAACACCATATCAGCACACATTTTTATGACTTAGTCACCAGTCTGCCAAACGAGAATCATTGGTATAACCCTGCGCCGAGTGTTATCCATCAAAAAATGACTGTTGCGATTGTCAAAATTGATAACCTTAGCCAAATTAATGCCGCGTTCGGCATTCAAATAGGAGATGCCCTGCTCAAAACCTTTGCAAATGAGCTAAAACATCGTTTTGGCCAACATGCAAAAATATACCGCTTTAGGGGAGCCTCCTTCGCGCTTGAATTTACCAGTTTGCCGCTCATTTCCCCTGAAAATCTCGCTCAACAATTGCGTGAACGTATTCCGACCAACTTACAACTTAAACAAGAACAACAAGTTGAATACCATCTCGAATGTCGTGTTGGTTGCAGTTCAGGCACAAAAGCCTCACCACAGCAAGCTGCAGAACAATGCTTAATTGCTATAAAACAAACGACTCAAGCAAGCCCTGTGATGGTGTATTACATTGGCCTTATCAATAATTTACTCGAAGCATCATCACAAAAAGCAAGGATCCGTGACGCCCTAAAATACAATCGCCTCGAAATGTGGCTACAACCTCAGGTGATGGCTAACGGCCATATTATAAGTTTTGAAGCTCTTGCCAGAATGTTCGACGAAGATGGCACAATGATAATGCCCCATACATTTATCCCCATTATTGAGTCATCCCAACTACAAGCTATCTTTGCCATAAAAGTGTTCCGACAATTACTACAGTTGATCCGTTCTTGGCCTAAAAATGTGCCGCCGGTGAAGATTGCTTTCAACCTATCAGGACAGGATATTCTGTCGGATCGATTCTTTAAGGTGCTGATACAGACCTATATGAATCACCCTGAGCTTATCCCATTATTAGAAATTGAAATCACCGAAACATCTATGTTTTCAACCTATAAAGAAACTGGGCGCCGTCTTAACACCCTTGCACGAATGGGTGTATCTATCGCAATTGATGATTTTGGTACTGGGCATGCGTCATTGAGCCAACTTATCGATATCAGCGCAGATACGATTAAAATCGATCGCTACTTTATCAGCCAACTTGGGATTAGCGAGCGCCATACCCAAATTGTGAATGCGGCTATCCTATTAGCAAAGAGTTTAAAATTGAACGTCATTGCCGAGGGAATTGAAACAGAGGCCCAACTGTCGCAACTCACCGCTTTAGGCTGTAAGCAATTTCAAGGTTATTTATTTGGAAAACCCGCCCCAGCCAATCTTTGGCTGAAAACCTTTCAAATGCAAACTCCCATGCACTGGTTCCCTGATAAAAAAAGTGCCAACTAAAGCCTTAAATTCTCTCTAGAGCCAAGTAATACCAAGATAAGAATGTCAAAATCTTGAGGTTATGATCATCGCAGGTATAATTGGTCACTGCCGTTTGCCTCTCTTTGCTACATTTGCAAATTACTAGGATCCCCCCCATGTTAAGTTACCGCCATGGTTATCATGCAGGCAATTATGCCGATGTGCTAAAGCACGCTATCTTGCTGCAAACCTTACAGTTGATGCACAAGAAAGACAAGCCACTCGTATATATCGATACCCATGCAGGCGCGGGTGGCTATGCTTTAAGTGATGAGTTTGCACAGAAAACTGGTGAATATCTCGACGGCGTAGCCAAACTCTGGGATAAAAGCGATTTACCTAAAGCCTTACAAGATTATGTTGAGGCTGTACGCCACTTTAATGAAGACAACCCGGAAGAACTCAACTTTTACCCCGGCTCACCTGCCATTATCGATATGGCACTTGGCCCAAAAGATCGCATGGTACTGCATGAGTTACACAGTACGGACTATGTTTTACTGGATGATTATTTCTGTGAAGATAGGCAAGTCAAAGTCATTAAGGATGATGGACTAAAAGGGCTTATTGCCGCTGTTCCTCCCCTAGAGCGCCGTGCACTGGTATTAATCGACCCAAGTTATGAGATGAAAACCGACTACCAAGATGTCGCTGAAACGCTGATCAAAGCCCACAAACGCTTTGCTACGGGAGTTTTTATGTTGTGGTATCCAGTTGTGAATCGTGCTCAAACCGAAGGTATGTTATCGCGCCTCGCCAACAGCGGCATTAAGCGCCAACTGAGAATAGAGCAAGCAATTAAACCCGATTCGAATGAGTTTGGCATGACAGCCGCAGGATTATGGATCATTAATCCACCTTGGCAATTAGATGAAATTGCAACTGAATTAATGGATTACTTGGGTAAAACGCTCGGACAAGCGGGCGGGAATGTCACCGTAAAATGGGAAGTGGGCGAGTAAAAGTCGATGGCAGCGATGGTCGTTAGTCCGCTGCCAGCAATAATACCAATCACATTAAATATCTAATCAGTTCAGAGCCTCACAGGCATCTCAATCCAAGGCGCATTGACGCAGAAATGGTCATTCCCTTTTAAGTCAATGCAACACGGGAGTGGGATGCCTGTGTGGCTCCCGAAGGGCGGGTTGCAACGCGCTTTATACTGCGTTCAAGGCTTTCGACAGAGCACCACTATGCCTTCAAGCCTTCGCCTTGTCTAAAGCGCGTTGAACTCCCGCTGAATGAACAGATATTTAATACGATTGGTATAAATGCACAGTCATATTCCTAGGCTCGGTTTTGTTCACGATAGCGCTTCAATAAAATTTGTACCCGCTCAACATAGGCTTGAGTCTCAGGATAGGGCGGAATGCCATTATACTGTGTCACAGTTGTTGGTCCCGCATTATAGGCTGCACAGGCTAAGGCAATATCGCCATTAAATTGCTTTAGCATTTGTGCTAAATATTTACTGCCACCCAAAATATTTTCTTCAGGCAAAAATGCATTTATAACGCCCATTTCTTTCGCTGTTTCTGGCATTAATTGCATTAATCCCATAGCGCCACTACGTGATACAGCGCGGGAATTAAAAGCCGATTCAGCATGGATCACGGCGCGAATTAACGCAGGTTCTAACTGATGTTTATGGGCGGCTTGAGCGATTAATGCATCATAATTTGCGCTAAATAAACGAATGGCATTCCAATCAATGTTCGAGTCCGGGCGGCAGGCAAAACACTCGTACAATAAAATTTGGTATTGGTTATTACTGGGTGCCTTATCGGAAAATACAGTAACACCATTAGCTTGTTGATATTGATATACTTTAAACTTCTCTTGCCCTTCGCGGCTGAGGATTCCCGTCTCAGAATAACGTGCCACGATTCGAGGTTTTGAATGGGCATCCTGTGCATTGTTCGCCATCACTGCATTCGAAAGCAGCAACAGGCATATTCCTAACAACCATAAGTTGCTAGGCCATTTAAACAATGCCGATAACTGTATATCAGTACGGTGCATCAAGAGCCTATACATTCTTAAGAATCAGTTACTCAATAATAGCAAAGCATTATGGTTCTGAAGGTTTACACTGCAAATTTTAGTATAAACATGGCTTCGATTTGAGCATCCCTTTAAAGCCTTATAGATAATCAACAGCATCCATAGGAACCTTGGGAACCTCAATCAGTTCAAAGAGAGGCATAACCTTAATACTCGCCATTGAGGCAATAATCGAACCGGGGAAGATTTCAACCGCTGTATTCAATTCAGATACTGCTAAGTTGTAAAAACGGCTGGCATTCGCGATATCAGACTCAGCTTCGCTATAGTTTTGTATCGCCTCCAGCATAGTATTATCGGATTTCAGATCGGGATAATCATCAATATTGGCGACTAACTTAGCCATTTTATGATTCAACTGCTCTGCATTAATAAAATGTACTTTCACTTCTTGAGGATCAAACATGCGATAAGCGGAAGCAGAGGTTGTCAGTAACTCATTAATTTCTTTAAATAACAGCTCATCATGTTTATGTTGGTCCGCAATTTCAAGGACCCTGTATATAAATTCATTGCGGCTGATAAGCTGTGCATCGATACCCGACAGAGCTTCAAGTGCAGTATTCCGTTTTTTGACTAGGCTAACATACCAAAGGTAAGCCACGATAAAAACGAGCGATAACCCTAAAAGAAATTTATCCATCTTCCATCCTTAGTCTTTTTTATTCTAATGGGTACAGCTAATCACAAATGAATAAGAATTTCATCTAAAGCACAGTGTTAGGTCTTAAAAATCGTAATATGCCAAATTCAATGTTCAACTTTTCCTCAAAAGACCCAAAATCAACCATAAACACCAGAGACTAACGATTCAGCTCCAATACAGCAAAAATGGTCTATAGTAAAAATGCACAACGTTAGAGCAACCATTTTGCTCGTGAATACTGGACTCCTCGAGAGTCCATTTTTTTATCCTGAGTTTTCCCTGTTACCCTCGCTACACCATTTAAGTTTCAATTAAAACTTAACAATCATACTTCCCAACCATTTTTTAACTTTTGCCTTAGCTTTCATACACAATCATATTCATTTTAGCTATGTCATTCAGTTATCTGCGCTTAAGGCCTGTTTTTGCGCTAACGAGAATACGATTGGCAAAGGTTCATATAAAGGAAGGACGATAGTTTGAGCGCCGACGATAAATTCACCCCAAAGACTCCCAAAAACCCTCTACCCAATAGTGACATTAGCCATAGCGGGTGGTTTGTGCGTTTCCTCAATATTGTCGAGCGATTAGGTAATTTACTGCCCCATCCTATTACCCTGTTTGCCCTTTTCTGTGTTGCCGTGATTCTTATTTCTGGGATTGCAGGTTACTTTGAACTCACGGTTGCCGACCCAAGACCTGTGGGATCCCATGGCCGCAGTGCTGATGGTCTGATCCATGTAGTAAGCCTAATGAATGCAGAAGGCTTGCGTATGATAGTGTCGAATTTAGTCACAAACTTCACCGGTTTTACGCCGCTCGGCACGGTACTTGTCGCATTACTGGGCGTAGGGATTGCGGAACACTCAGGCTTATTATCCGCGGCAATGCGCGCCTTAGTCATGGGGGCATCAAAGCGACTGGTGACTGTCACTATCGTATTTGCAGGAATTATGTCTAACACGGCAGCCGAGCTGGGCTATGTGGTGCTCATCCCTATGGCCGCGATGATTTTTCATTCATTGGGGCGCCATCCCCTTGCAGGTTTAGCCGCTGCCTTTGCGGGGGTTTCTGGAGGTTACAGCGCTAATTTATTACTCGGAACCGTTGACCCTTTACTATCAGGTATAACAGAAGCCGCAGCGCGTATGATTGATCCAGACTATAGCGTTGGCCCCGAGGTCAATTGGTATTTTATGTTTGTTTCGACGTTTGTGATTACCTTCCTTGGCGCCTTCGTCACCGAAAAAATCGTCGAGCCTAAGCTAGGAAAATACCAAGATGATGATGCAGATGAAACGGTTCTGCAATCGATGGAATCGGTGAGTACCATTGAGAAGCGTGGCCTAAAATGGGCAGGACTATCGGTGCTGATATTGGCAATAATGTTGGCACTTTTAGTTGTGCCAGAGGGGGCGCCACTGCGCCATCCTGACACGGGTTTAGTTTCAGGCTCACCCTTTCTCAAGGGGATCGTTGCCTTTATCTTTATCTGCTTTGCCATTCCGGGTTTTGTCTACGGTAAAGTCGTCGGTAGCATTAACAATGATCGGGATGTGATCAATGCCATGTCTCACAGCATGAGCACTATGGGCCTCTATATCGTCCTTGTCTTTTTTGCGGCGCAATTTGTCGCCTTCTTTAACTGGAGTAATTTAGGTGCTGTACTCGCAGTATTAGGTGCCGATGCACTGCAATCCATTGGACTAACAGGCCCAATCCTATTCCTGTTCTTTATTATGCTGTGTGGATTTATCAACTTGATGCTTGGCAGCGCCTCGGCGCAGTGGGCTATTACCGCCCCAATTTTTGTGCCTATGTTAATGCTGGTCGGTTATGCGCCAGAAACGATCCAAGCGGCATATCGTATTGGCGATTCGGTCACAAACTTAGTCACGCCTATGATGAGTTACTTTGGATTAATCCTTGCGGTAGCCTGTCGTTATCAAAAGAACTTAGGCATAGGTACGCTAATTGCCACTATGCTGCCTTACACTTTAGTGTTTTTCGTGGGCTGGACGGCGTTTTTCTTCCTGTGGGTATTTGGTTTTGGTCTGCCTGTAGGACCTGGCGCGGCAACTTACTACACGCCTTAAAGGCGGGTTTAACTTTCGATAGGTTTATTAGGGCGTCGCAACAGGTCTCGACGCCCCTTTTAATGGGCGGATTTAATGAGTTAGTCGTACAACCATTCCATTAAAAAGCTACAAATCAGCAAGAAAACCCCAAGGTTGAACACCAGCGCCTGTAATTTCGCCTTAGGCGATTTATCGTCGACTTGGATCATGACCTGACTTAACGGAGTAAAAAACACATTGGGTTCGAGCCCCATGCCGATAAAAAATACCGCCACGGCGAGACTACGGGTAAGTTCGGGGACGACAAGCTGCTCAAGATAAAACTCATATGCTCCATAGGCCAAAATACCAATAGCGATACCATGGCAAATGATGGCTACGACAAATTGCTTAGTGATAAGGCTGCTAACCGATGACACGATTTGACTCCTAAACCAACGATGTGCATTGATTATGGACGAGATTTGCCGCGCAGTTTATCTCTTCTGTGATTTAACTGCATCCATAGCGTCCAGCCAAATAGCACACCACTCACGGGATAAATATACAGCGCGACTTTTAGTGTCTGCCAAAATGAAATCTCTGAGGTGAAGTATTGAAACCCCGCCACTAAAAGTGACGTCACACTCCCCCAATACAGCACACCAATCACCAAGATGAAATACCACTTCCCCCTCGCGAGAGAAGCCTCTAATTTGGCTAATTTATCCGGCTTTACGTTATCCACTTCAGACATCGTATGCTCCTTTACTCGTCCAATATGCCCAAATTAATTCAAGGCGGCTATCCACTCTTGCAACGATAACCTTTCTTATCCCCAAAAAAAAAGCCCTGCGAATACAGGGCCTTGATTAAGTCAGACGTTAGATTACTCCGCCGATGTCGGCTTTTCGTCTTTCGCTTTTCTCTCTCGCTTACTGAAGATACGCTCAACAATAACGAAGAATAAGGGCACGAAGAAGATACCTAAGAAGGTCGAGCTCATCATACCACCAAGAACACCAGTACCGATGGCGTTTTGGCTACCAGAACCGACGCCAGTACTGATCGCTAATGGCACAACACCCAAACCAAAGGCTAAGGACGTCATCAAAATCGGACGCAGACGAACGCGAACCGCATGAAGCGTCGCCTCCACTAAACCAGCGCCTTTTTCGTAGTACTCTTTAGCAAACTCCACAATCAAGATTGCGTTCTTAGTCGCTAAGCCAACCGTTGTAAGTAGACCTACTTGGAAGAATACGTCGTTTGGTAAACCACGACCATTCATCGCTAACAATGCACCAATAATCCCCAACGGCACCACCAGCACAACGGCAAAGGGTACCGACCAGCTTTCATAAAGAGCAGCAAGTACGAGGAATACCACTAAGATTGACAGTGCATATAACGCAGGTGCTTGGTTACCCGACAAACGCTCTTCGTAGGATAAACCGTTCCACTCAATGCCAAAGCCAGGAGGCAACTGCTTGACCAGATCTTCCATAATATCCATGGCAGCACCAGTACTAAATCCTGGAACTGTAGCTCCTTGAATATTCATCGCTGGCAAACCATTAAAGCGTTCTAGGCGTGGAGAGCCATACTCCCACGTACCCATAGCGAAGGCAGAGAATGGCACCATATCACCTTTATTATTGCGTACATACCAAGTGTCTAAATCACCCGGTTGCATACGGTACTGAGCATCACCTTGTACATAAACCTTTTTAACACGGCCACGGTCAATAAAGTCGTTCACATATGAACCACCCCAAGCCGTTGCAAGCACACTGTTAACATTAGCGATTTCAATGCCGAGCGCGCTTAACTTAGCGTGATCTATATGCAATTGGTAAATTGGCGCATCTTCCTGACCATTAGGACGTACGCCCACTAGATTAGGATTCTGTGCCGCCATACCTAATAGCTGATTTCGTGCAGCCAGTAACTTTTCATGGCCTTGACCATTCTTATCCTGTAAGAACATATCAAAACCGTTAGCCGTACCTAACTCAATCACCGCAGGCGGTACGAAGGCGAAGACAAACGCGTCCTTCATTTGACTGAATACGCCCATAGCACGACCCGCAATGGATTGAACATCAGCACCAGGAGCCGTACGCTCAGACCAATCCTTCAGCCCCACGAAAGCGATACCCATATTTTGCCCTTGACCCGCAAAACTAAAGCCCGCCACGCTAAATACTGATCTCACACCCTCTTCAGCCATAAAGTGATCAGACACTTTCTCTAAGACTTTTAAGGTACTTTCTTGAGTTGAGTTTGTCGGTAAAATGGCCTGCGTAAACAAAATACCTTGGTCTTCATCTGGCAAGAAAGCGGTTGGCATACGCATGAAGATCCAACCGACGGCAACAACCAGTGCAACGTAAATCATCATGACCCTAAAGCCACGCTTGATGATACCCGCCACACTCGACTCATAACGGTTGGTTAATCGATCAAAACCACGGTTAAACCAACCGAAGAATCCCGTTTCAATATGGCCGTGACCCTTCTTGAGTGGCTTGAGCATGGTCGCACAAAGTGCTGGCGTTAAAATCAAAGCCACCAATACAGACAACGCCATCGCCGACACGATAGTGATTGAGAACTGACGATAAATCACCCCTGTTGAGCCAGACATAAATGCCATAGGGACAAATACCGCAGATAGCGTCAAACCGATACCAACCAAGGCGCCGGTGATTTGATCCATCGATTTACGAGTCGCCTCAAGCGGACTGAGTCCCTCTTCCGACATCACCCGCTCGACGTTCTCCACCACCACAATCGCGTCGTCTACCAGCAAACCGATCGCCAGCACCATAGCAAACATAGTGAGCGTATTGATCGAGAACCCCGTTGCCGACAATATAGCGAAGGTACCCAGCAATACCACAGGAACAGCAATCGTTGGGATCAAAGTTGCACGGAAATTTTGCAAGAAGAGGTACATGATGAGAAACACCAGTACAACGGCTTCTAACAATGTGTGTACAACGCCTTCAATGGATTTTTCAACAAAAGGTGTAGTGTCATAGGGATAAACGACTTCCAACCCTTGTGGGAAGAAAGGTTTCATCTCAGCGATTTTAGCTCGGACAGCTTCTGCGGTATCGAGAGCATTTGCCCCCGTCGCGAGTTTAATCGCTAGACCTGTTGCAGGCTTACCATTGTATAGGGATACAACGGAATAACTTTCAGAACCTAACTCAACTCTAGCAACATCACCCAAGAAAACGTTCGCGCCAGAAGTATCAGATTTAAGAATAATCTTGCGGAATTCTTCTGGTGTTTGTAAACGGCTTTGGGCTGATACTGTCGCATTTAGCTCTTGACCAGCAACCGATGGCGTACCACCCAGTTGACCCGCAGAAACCTGTGCGTTTTGAGCGCGAATAGCCGCGACAACATCCAAGCTAGTCAAATTGTATTGGGTTAGTTTTAGCGGATCTAACCATATACGCATCGCGTATTGAGCGCCGAATATCTGAATCTCACCCACACCAGAAACACGGCTCATAGGATCTTGTACGTTAGAACCTACATAGTCAGCGATATCACTCTTATCCAGTGAACCATCCGTTGACACGAAGCCTAAAACCAATAAGAAGCCAGAGCTGGATTTGTTAACATTAACGCCCTGTGATTGCACTTCCTGTGGCAGCAGCGTCATCGCCCCTTGCAACTTGTTTTGAACCTGAACCTGTGCAATGTCGGCATCGGCTTCTGCGTTAAAGGTTAGGGTAATAGACGCGTTACCAAAACTATCACTGGTTGAAGTGATATAGCGCAGATGGTCGATCCCCGTCATCCGCTGCTCAATAACCTGAGTGACTGAGTCCTCAACAATCTTAGCCGAAGCGCCGGGGTAGTTAGCACTGATCACCACAGTTGGAGGTGCAATGCTCGGATATTGAGACACTGGCAGAGAACGGATTGATAGGATCCCCGCCAACATAATAATTAAGGCGATCACCCACGCAAAGATGGGGCGATCAATAAAAAAACGTGCCATAGCTATGCCCTATTGTGCTTGCGTTTCAGAAATAACTTTGGGAGTGACTGGCGCTCCGGGGCGAATTTTTTGTAAGCCTTCCACAATCAACTTATCACCGACTGAAAGCCCTTCAGTAATACGCCACTCGTGACCAATAGCCTCTGCTGTTGTCACCGTTTTTGCTTCAACAACACCTTGATCATTCACAACCATAGCCACAGCTTCACCTTTAGAGTTACGGCTAATGGCTTTTTGTGGAACTAGAATAGCTTGAGGATCAGTACCAGCATTTAGCACTGCACGAACATACATACCGGGTAACAAGATACCATCAGGGTTTGGAAACTCGGCGCGCAGAATAACGGAGCCAGTGTTCTCATCCACACTGACTTCAGCAAATTGCAACTTACCTAAATGACCATAGGTTGTACCGTCTTCCAATACCAACTGTACATCAGCATTATCCGCAGCCTGTAACTTACCTTGTTTTAGCTTAGCTTTAAGGCGCAGTAGTTGTGCACTCGATTGCGCGATATCCACATTGATTGGATCAAGCTGTTGAATCGTTGCTAAGGTTTGGCTTTGGTTCGCTGTCACCAACGCCCCTGCTGTGACACTCGACTTACCGATACGACCGGAAATTGGTGCTAATACTTCTGTATATTGCAGGTTAATCTTAGCCGTATTGATTGCGGCTTCAGCCACAGTGACACTGGCCAATGCCTCTTTGTATGCAGCTTCGGCTTCGTCGAAATCTTGCTTACTGATCGCATTCGTTTTCACTAATTGCTGATAACGAGCCGCTTTAGCTTTCGCCGATGCTAGACTCGCATTCGCTCTGGCTAAATCTGCATTCGCACTGACGAGTGCCGCTTTGTATGTCGCTGAGTCTATTTGATATAAAGACTCGCCCTGCTTCACATTGCCGCCCTCTACGAAGCTACGCTTAGTGATAATACCATTTACCTGCGGGCGAACTTCGGCCTCGAGGAACGCTTTACTGCGACCCGGTAACTCCACTTGGATAACCTGAGGCTTAGCGACAACATTGAGAATTCCCACTTCCATGCTCTGCGGCCCAGCACCTGTTTGAGCTGTCTCTTCTTGAGGGCTGCAAGCTGCCATCCATAACGCCACGCTTATAACTGAGGCAAGTTTAATTGTCTGCCGCATGAGAACTCCTTCAAATATTAACGACCTACACACCAGTACACTTATTTGTGCTGACACGATCGTAATTATAACCAAAATAAAAGCTGTTACTTATCGCATAACCTATAGGGATCAACAAGGAAGATAACCGAACAAAAGTGTAAACTAATGCAAATATTTACACTGGCGGCCATACTAAATTCACTTAGTTGTTATTCCATTTAAAATGTATGCTAACTATGGATAAGATTGTTAGATATATACAAGGTATAACACTTAATCAGCCTACTCTATATCTAGAATGTTGCAAATTTGTTCTACATTACGGCACTGTTAAAACCAGAGATTCGCTAGCGGCTTAACAGTGACATTAGAAAACATCTGAGGTTTGATCAGCAGAAATAGATACTCTCACTAAAACAACAACCTTCGGACCTGCCATTTTAGTGTTTACCCTAATTCAGGGCAAATCTGAAATCATTATTTATACTCCATTAAATGAAACTCAGATTCCCACAAATAATGCTTCTATAAAACCCCCAATTGCTTACACACCTCAAGATAAATCAAGGCCATATTGGCTATTTAAAACACTTAAACTCCATCTTGATCTCACTTTCACGCGTTAATGTAACCCATAATTGTTAACACACTTGCATTTAGAACATTTGCTCCAGTTTTAAGATATGGCTTCTCGTTAGCCCTATATGGAAATTAATGAACAAAAGTCTCGATTGCGACTAAAGTTAAATCATAACGTCAGTAGAACACTGGAGTTGGGGTGAAAACCTATGGAGCTTTTTTATCATCCTTTATCTCGTTATTCACAGAAAGTGTTGATTGCACTCTATGAAAAACAAGCTAATTTTTACCCGCGCATTACCGACTTAGGCGATCCACTATCACGCAAAGCATTTCATCAATTTTATCCACCCGCAAAATTACCATTGCTTAAAACCCAAGATGGCCAACTCATCCCTGAATCCAGCATTATTATCGAGTACTTAGATAGGCATTTTAATAACAGTACCCAACTTCTGCCACCAGAACCACAACGCAACTTACAGGTACGTTTGTTCGATCGCATCATAGACAATGATATTAACAACCCATTATTTCAATTAGAAAAGTTAAAGCATATAGAAGACAGTAATGAATTCGAAATCAAACAATTAGAGAAGCAACTACTGACAGAGTTTCAACGCTTAGACGCGCAACTCACACAACATCATTGGGTCTGTGGCGACAGTTTTACTTTAGCCGATTGCGCCCTAATCCCTTGTTTAAGCTATAGCTTCCAACATTTAAACTTGTTGGATTTAGATGAAGTGGTTCGCTACTGGCAGCAGGCACAACTGCGCGGCGCTTGGATGTTAGTACAGGAAGAAGTGTTACAGGCAGAAATGGAGGAAACAACAGGAGTCAGAGGCATACCTTAGTGAAATAAGTCATGCCTCCATCGGATCACATATTACGTTCTTTTTTTAACTGCAAAAACGCTTTCCACTTCACCACTTCTGGCGGCAACTCAGGTGCAGGATCGGTATAACCCGCCTCTTTCACTAATACATCGAGCGGCACCTGCTTACCTTTGCACACAAACACGCCGCGTACATGCACGATACAATGCAGGCCACGTTCGCTCACAAAGCGCTGTTCGATATAAAAATACTTTTCATCCCAACCAACAACTTTGGTTTCAATTTCAAAGGTTTTTAGCGGCTTGATATCGCGAATATAGGTAAATTCGGCGGCGTTGACTATCGGCATCCACTTCAACTTTAAGAAGCGTTTCAGTAGACCCATCTCGGCGAGCATATAGGTCCGCGCCAGATCCATAAATGCGGGATAGCGGGAGTTAGTCAGATGGAAATTGATGTCACAATCGCTCGGTAAAGCACGATAAGTGATACGACTTGTGCCTAGAAAATCGATCTTACGACAATGGCGCGTACGCCAAAATAACAACCAAAACAAACGAAAATACAAATTCATAACGAGTCGCCCTTGAAATAAGAGCCACAGGCTAACAGAGGTCATACCACAGGGCAAGCGTGAATCAGATCACAAAAAAGACGCACTAAGGCGTCTTTTTATCGTTCGATTAAGCTAAATACCCTCAGATAATCATCCCATTAAAATGGGCTGATTTATCAAAACTCACAATTACTTATGCAGCAATGCCTGAATGTCTTAACAGGGCATCGATATTCGGTTCGCGCCCCATAAACTGTTTGAACAAATCCATAGGTTCGGCAGAACCTCCCATTTCGAGGATATTGTGCAGGAAGCGACGACCCGTTTCAGGGTTAAAAATACCTTCCTCTTCGAAGCGGGAAAACGCATCTGCTGATAATACTTCAGCCCATTTATAGCTGTAATAACCTGCGGCATAACCGCCCGCAAAAATATGGGCAAAACCATGTTGGAAACGGTTAAAGTCCGGTGGCGTTAATACGGCCACCTGACGACGTACTTCGTCTAAGGTTTCTTGAATACGCGCGCCTTTAGCGGGGTCGTATTCGTGGTGCATTCTAAAATCGAACAATGAGAACTCGAGTTGGCGCAGCATCATCATGCCAGACTGGAAGTTTTTCGCCGCGAGCATCTTATCTAACAAGGCTTTAGGTAATGGTTCACCCGTTTCGAAGTGACCAGAAATTTCGGCTAGGGCTTCTTCCTGCCAGCACCAGTTCTCCATAAATTGACTTGGTAATTCGACCGCATCCCAAGGCACACCATTGATACCCGACACACCTGCAACATCGATTTTGGTCAGCATATGGTGGATACCATGGCCAAATTCGTGGAACAGGGTCGTCACTTCATCGTGGGTGAATAGTGCAGGTTTACCATCGACCGGACCATTAAAGTTACAGGTCAAATAAGCCACTGGCTTTTGCAATCCATGGGCGGTTTGACGGCGCACACGGCAATCATCCATCCAAGCACCGCCGCGCTTACCCGTGCGGGCATATAAATCGAGATAGAAACTGCCTCTATGTTCGTCAGTTTCGTCGAAAATATCGAAGAAACGAACGTCGTTATGCCAACGGTCAAAATCTTTTTGCTCGACAATCTTAAGGCCAAACAAACGCGATACAGTGTAAAACAAGCCCGAGAGCACTTTATCCTCGGGGAAATACGGGCGCAGGATTTCCTGTGAAATCTCATACTTATGCTGTTGTAACTTCTCGGCATAGAAGCTTAAGTCCCAAGAGGCCATTTCAGTCACGCCATATTCGGCCTCGGCAAAGGCTTTTAACTCGGCTAATTCGGCCTTGGCTTGATCTTTTGAGCGCAGCGCTAACTCATTTAAAAATGCCATCACCTGCGCCGGCGTTTCAGCCATTTTCGTCGCCAGAGATTTGTCAGCAAAACTGTCAAAACCGAGTAACAATGCGAGTTCGTGGCGCAAAGCAAGAATTTCGTCCATCAGCGGGCTGTTATCAAACTCGCCGGCATTGGGACCTTGATCCGAAGCGCGAGTGACAAACGCACGATAGCATTCTTCCCGAAGACTGCGATTTTCACTGTAAGTCATGACAGGTAAATAAGAAGGGAAATCTAAGGTGAATAACCAACCTTCTAGCTCACGTGCCTGCGCCATTGCTTTAGCGGCGGCTTTGGCAGACTCAGGCAAACCAGCAAGCTCGGCTTCATCTGTGATCAACTTAGTCCAAGCTTGCGTCGCATCCAGTAATTGATTCGAAAAGCCACTGGTGAGTTCAGAAAGACGTTTTACAATTTCGCCGTAACGCACCTTTTGCGTGTCATCTAAGCCAATGCCTGATAGTTCAAAGTCGCGTAGGCTGTGCTCTATCACCATCTGCTGCGCTTGGCTCAATTGCGCAAATTCATTGGAGGCTCGCAGTGCTTTATAGGCTTGATACAAACCTTGGTGTTGGCCAACGTAAGTGCCGTATTCCGATAAAAGTGGTAAACAAGCATCATGGGCGGCACGCCACTCATCTGTGCTAGTCACTGAATTCATATGAGAAACGGGCGACCAAATTTGGCTTAGTTCATCGTCAACCTGTTCTAATGGTGCGACCAAGTTGTCCCACGTAAAAGGACCTTGATTCTGCAGCACTTCATCAATCTTAGCGCGGCACTGAGCAATAGCATGCTCAACAGCGACTTGAATATGTTCCGGTTTTATCTGTGAAAAAAGTGGTAATTTTGCGCCGCTAAGCAAAGGGTTGCTCATATTGACTCCTCAACAATCTGTATAGGGTATCTTCAAGATGCCAGTTTCAGGATCTTGAGGTTATTTGGGTATAAATAAGGGCTAATACCCTATTTATCAAGGCGAGAATATCGATTGCCTCCTTCGACGAAGGCGCTAGCGGTAATTACACATAAAAAAAGTGAACTAGTTCTCAATTAATATTTACATCTAATTTACTTAAGTGAACTTGACGACTTGATCGCAAACCTAATCCATTCTCATTAACACTCAAATTCAAACGCGTTAAAATTCTCCTATCATCTAACTACAACTTAAACTGGCTGGTATATGGCAACACCCACGGTGATCTTTTCTCACATACTTTGCACTTTAGGGGTGCTCTGCTTAAACCAAACGGTATTGGCAAATGAAAGCCTAATCCAGACGGAAAGTATCTCAAGTCAACCACTGCCAACTGAAAATATGACACCTTTGGCCCTCAGTCTCGATCTAGGCTGGGATAGCAAATATATCTCACAGGGGCGTGACAATTTAAAACATGGTGGCATTTATTGGGCGAATGCTTCAATCCAATATAATAATCTAACGACCTACGCCTTAGTGGGGCGTGGTGATAGCCAAACCTATACCGAGTGGAATATTGGCTTTGAATATACCTTCAACGTGGTTGAGCAATTAGAAGCGAATTTGGGTTATCAACGAATTGAAGGGTTTAGCGACAACCGTTGCCAAGATAATGAGCTTTTCGGTGAACTCGCCTATACCGCGATACCTTGGTTAATACCTTCGGTAAGTTATGTTTACTCCACGGAGGCTGAAGGTTCTTTTGTTGAAGTGAGTTTACACAGTTATTGGAATATCACAGACCAATTCACTCTCACACCATATATCACTCAAGGTTTTGATTTTAAATATAGAACTGAAAAACATAATGGGAGAAACCATCTTCAACTTGGCCTAGAAGCAAGCTATCAAATCACATCCGAGATCAATCTAAGTGGCCATATAAGTCACAGCATAGCCCAGAACGATATTGAGCAAGAAATGGCGGAAAATGGTGATGCTGGCTCACAGGATCAAACCTATGCTGGTATCCATGTGGCAATGACATTTTAGGTTCTTATCAACCTATATAGCCCAATATGATGCCCATCCCTTGGCAAAAAAGTATCTGCTAACTAAACTCAACATGTCGACGGAGCGACGTGTGTCAATCATCACGATGAAGCAGAGGAACAGGGAATGTTAGCGCATTATTTCGATATTATTCGTTCAATATTTTTTTTAGTTTCAGCCATGTTATTTGTGGTAACCCATCCCGTTCAAGCCCGCCAAACAGGTGAACCAGAGCTAACTTTAGAGACTTTATCTCAACCGCCCAAAAATCCACAATTACCGCTAGGTACCTTACTCGATAATAATGGCCAACCTATCCATATACCGAACCAACGGCAAAGTGCGTTAGAGTATTCAACTCCAACCGTCTCGCTCACTGAAACGCAAAAAAGCCAAACGAACGCCCCGTCAAAAAAAACTAAAAGTAAAAAGCTCAATCGCAAGCAACAGCTCACCAGCCGAGCACAGGTTGCTAATGATCCAAACTGTCGCTGGCTTGATAAGCGAATGCAACAACTCGAAGCACTAAGCAGTAGCAAACAGAATAAACCAGCACAATATCAACTTGATGAACTATCTGCTCGCCAAAAGGAATGGCAGTGTCTCAAGTGCGGAGCAGAAGGGCCTAACCAAAACGATTATTCACGTTGCCAATATCGCCGAGAAACCATCACACGCTAACTTTTATGCACTTTAGGGGCTTTGTGCAAATACCTCAGCCTTGTGAATAGACTAGTCTGTAATCACAAACCACCCTACAATGACCTTCTGCTGTAAAGCATCTCATCCTTGAAGTAAGACGGAGAAACTCATGGCTCAACATTTTGACTATATTTGCCTCGGCGCAGGTAGTGGCGGTATCGCCTCAACAAATCGTGCTGCAATGCGCGGTGCAAAGGTTCTACTTATTGAAGCGAAGCAAGTTGGCGGAACTTGTGTCAACGTGGGTTGTGTTCCTAAAAAAGTCATGTGGTATGGTGCCCACATTGCAGAAGCGATGAACCTCTACGCTAAAGATTACGGGTTCGACGTTACAGTGAACAAGTTTGACTGGAACACGCTCGTTAATAACCGCGAAGCTTATATCGGTCGCATTCACGATGCTTATGGCCGTGGGTTTGCGAACAATAAAGTCACTTTACTAAATGGCTATGGCCGCTTTGTGGATGGCAACACCATTGAAGTGAACGGTGAATATTACACTGCAGATCATATTCTTATCGCCACTGGCGGCGCACCGACCATTCCAAATATTCCCGGCGCGGAATATGGTATCGATTCCGATGGTTTCTTTGCCCTACGTGAGCAACCTAAACGAGTTGCCGTAATTGGTGCGGGTTATATCGCTGTTGAAGTCGCTGGCGTTTTACACGCTCTGGGTAGTGAAACCCACTTATTAGTGCGTAAACATGCGCCGCTACGTAATTTTGATCCTATATTGGTCGATGCTCTCGTCGATGCCATGGCAACTGACGGTCCGACACTGCATACCCATAGCGTGCCAAAAGCCGTCGTTAAAAATGCCGATGACAGCCTGACATTAAGTTTAGAAAACGATGAAAATATCACAGTAGATTGCCTCATTTGGGCGATTGGCCGCTCGCCAGCCACGGCAAATATCGGCTTAGAAAACACCGACGTGCAATTAGATAGCAAAGGCTATGTCATCACTGACGCCCAGCAAAATACCACCCACAAAGGAATTTACTGTGTCGGCGATATTATGGCTGGCGGCGTAGAGTTGACTCCTGTTGCGGTAAAAGCGGGGCGTTTGTTATCCGAGCGTTTATTTAACGGTATGACAGATGCCAAAATGGATTACAGTCTTATCCCAACAGTGGTTTTCAGCCACCCGCCAATCGGTACTATGGGCCTGACTGAACCCGAAGCGCGTACGCAATACGGCGATGATAACGTCAAAGTATATACATCGACCTTTACCTCAATGTATACGGCAGTTACAAGCCACCGCCAAGCCTGCAAAATGAAGTTAGTTTGCGCTGGTAAGGATGAAAAAGTCGTCGGTATTCACGGTATCGGTTTTGGCATGGATGAAATTCTTCAAGGCTTCGGTGTAGCACTCAAAATGGGTGCAACTAAAGCCGATTTTGATGCAGTTGTTGCTATCCACCCAACTGGGGCAGAGGAATTTGTTACTATGCGCTAGATGCGTAAGTCAAAAGTCATTGCATGTTGTAACAAAGCGTTTTAGGAACGAACGCAAACCCAAGTGCATAAAATCTAAGCACCTAAAGCTTACGTTCCTTAACATAATCGATTTTATATCAACGGATTAGACACTCTGTCTAGTCCGTTTTTTTGCCTTATTAACGCTTAATACTAAGACATAGATAATCAAATATTCGTTTTAATTTTACCTTTCACCCTTCCAAAATAATCAGTAATCAAATTATTTTTAAACCGTAAAATCAAGCCAGACTTGGCCACCTCAAGCAGCAAAATATCATTTTAGGTTGAGTTTTAACCCTAAAAATGCGTTAATATAGTTAGAGCACTAATAAAATAAAGTGCTATCCCCATCTGTTTTAATCCCAATAAACCAAGGAAATATTATGTCATCGACAAAAACAGTGGATGAAAATCCCATCTCACAGGCCATAGGTTCGGCCCGCACTCACCTTAAGGAATTAATGCAGTTTATGTGTTTATTCGCCATTTTAAGCACCTATCTCTTTGTCATTTTGAAACCAAGCTTCATTCAAAATAACAAAGCGTTAGGAGGAAAATAATCGATGAATTCCCTCTCTTACGTGTCCTTAGGTATTTATTTTATTGCCATGCTCGCTATTGGTTTATTTGCCTACCGTAAATCCACCAGCGATGTGTCAGGCTATATTTTAGGTGGCCGTAAAGTGAGTCCGCAGGTCACTGCACTCTCGGCTAGCGCATCGGACATGAGCGGCTGGATGCTTATGGGCCTTCCGGGTGCAATGTTTCTAGTGGGTTTTGAAACCATTTACATCGCCCTCGGATTATTGATTGGTGCTCTAATCAATTATTTGGTGGTGGCGCCTAAATTGCGGGTTTACACTGAAGTCGCAAATAATGCACTTACGATTCCTGAGTTTTTTGCGAAACGCTTTGGTAATGCAAACAGTAGTATCCGTATTATCGCCGCAGTGATCATAGTGATCTTTTTTACCTTATACACCTCCGCAGGGTTAGTGGCGGGAGGTAAGTTATTTGAATCAGCTTTCGGCCTAAATTATAACATTGGCCTAGTCGTCACACTCAGCGTAGTGGTTTCTTATACTCTGCTTGGGGGCTTTTTAGCCGTAAGCCTGACCGACTTTGTGCAAGGCTGCATTATGTTTGTTGCCTTAGTCTTAGTGCCTGTAGTTGCTTATCAAGAATTTACCAGCGCCGATAGGATGATGAACTTTGCCTATCAGTCAATTCCGCATTTTAGCGATGCAATGCAAAACGTCACCTTCCTAGGGCTTATATCAAGCCTATCCTGGGGGTTAGGTTATTTCGGCCAACCACATATTATCGTGCGCTTTATGGCGATACGTTCAGTGGCGGATATTAAAATGGCAAGACGCATAGGTATCAGTTGGATGACAGTCACCATTGTTGGTGCTCTGGCGACGGGACTGGTCGGCATTGCTTATGCCAATAAATTTGGCATGAAACTTAACGATCCCGAAACCATCTTTATTGTGTTCTCTGAATTATTATTCCATCCCCTGATCAGTGGCTTCCTACTGGCGGCTATTCTTGCGGCGATTATGAGCACGATTTCATCGCAGTTATTGGTGTCATCGAGTTCGCTGACAGAAGATATTTATCAAGTGGTATCGAAAAAAGAGTCAAGCGAAAAAGACATGGTGAAAATGGGTCGTTACGGCGTGGCTGGTGTGGGTATTGTGGCAACACTTTTAGCGCTTGATCGCTCTAACAGTATTCTTTCGCTGGTCAGTAATGCTTGGGCAGGATTCGGCGCTGCCTTTGGTCCACTCGTGTTATTTAGTTTATATAAAGCGAACCTAACCCATAAAGCGGCCATTGCGGGAATCGTTTCAGGTGCACTTACAGTACTATTTTGGATTTACGCCCCCGTGCTTGCCGATGGTAAAGCATTAACTAGCATAGTGTATGAAATGATCCCCGGATTTATCGTCAGTAGCGCGGTCATTTGGCTAGTGAGCTTTCTTGATACTGAACCTAGTGCAAAAACCACTAAGATGTTCCACAAGGCGGGCCGTGTTTTAGCCGAAGAAGGATAAGGAGCATGATGACAAACTCCCCTCGAAAACGCATTGTTGTAAAAGTGGGGAGCGCGTTAATCGCGCCCCACAAACAAGGTTGTAGCAGCCACTACTTACTCGGCATAGCCCAATTCATTACCTATTGTCGTGCCCAAGGGATCCAAGTTGTCTTGGTCTCTTCGGGCTCAGTCGCCGCGGGATGGCATCACTTTAATGTTGAAGCGAATCCGAGTGTCACAGTGAAAAAAGCCATGGCTGCAGCAGGTCAAGCCGATATGATGGCCACATGGAATAAACTGTTTGACTTCCCCACCGCACAACTCTTACTCACCCATGGCGACCTTCGTAATCGCGAGCGCTATATCAGCATTAAAGAAACGATTTTCTGTTTGCTTGAACATGGGCTGATGCCAATTATTAACGAAAATGATGCAGTTACCGCGGACAAACTCAAAGTCGGTGATAATGACAACCTTTCGGCCATGGTTGCCGCAGCGGCCGATGCTGATACGCTGATTATTTGTTCAGATGTAAACGGGCTGTATACTCAAAATCCACATGAAAATCCCAATGCCGAGTTGATTAAACAGGTCACTGAGATTAATGCCGACATCTATGCCATGGCGGGTGGTGCGAGCAGTAACGTGGGTACTGGTGGCATGCGAACGAAAATCCAAGCGGCAGAAAAAGCCATTTCCCATGGAATTGAGACCTTTATTATCAATGGCTTTGTTGCGGATTCCTTCAGCCAACTGCTTAAAGGCCAAAACCCTGGCACCTTGTTCATCCCTGACGAAAAACCCATGCAAGAACATTTACATTGGATGAAACACACTTCACAAGCCCAAGGTGAAGTCATAGTCGAAAACCATTTTAATGTCGCACTCGATGTGCACAGCGAACAGTTTACCAGTGATGATGTGGTTGAAGTAAAAGGGGATTTCTCAGTAGGTGACACCATTCTAGTGCGCAAAGACGATGGCACTAAACTGGCTAAAGCTAAATCCAATTACAGCAGTTGCCTACTCAATTTTATTACAGAGCAAGAAGATCGACAGTTTGCCAATGAATTTCAGCAAAAGACTGGACCGATCATTTCCGAGAAAAACATCGCTATTCTCGAATAAACATAAGCCGAGTAAACATAATTGGAGTAAATATGACTTTAATCAAAAACTTATCTGAAGATGCCGCCAAAGCAGCACTTACACTCGCCTTGCTCGATGAACACCTCAAAAATACTGTATTACTGGATATGGCACGCTCGATTAGAGAGAAATCCTATGAAATCCAAAGCGCTAATTTAATCGATCTACAGAGAGCCTCGACTGACAATATCAGCCCTGCCATGCTAGACCGTTTAACACTCAACCCAGCACGAGTCGAGGCTATGGCGCAAGGTATTGAAACCATTGCCGCATTGCCTGACCCTATCGGTAATGAGCGTTATATAGGCCAACGCCCCAATGGCTTATCCATCAGCAAAATGCGCGTTCCATTAGGGGTAGTTTGCATGATTTACGAGGCACGCCCTAATGTCACCGCCGATGCGGGTGCCCTTTGCTTTAAATCCGGCAATGCCGTGATCCTGCGTGGCGGAAAGGAAGCCCTGCACACTAGCAAGGTTATCGCTACGATTTTGCAAAATGTGTTAGCCCAATACGGTTTACCCAAGGCCTTGATTAGCGTGGTGCCAGATCCCGATCGCGCACTTATGCTAGAACTGATGCAGCAGCGCGAATTTATTGATGTGATCATCCCCCGCGGTGGTGAAGGCCTTATTAACTATGTGACAGAAAACAGCAGTATTCCGGTTATTCAACACTTTAAAGGCGTGTGTCACTTATATATCGATAAGGATGCCGATCAAACTATGGCGTTGGATTTGCTACTCAATGGCAAAACCCAGCGCACTGGTGTTTGCAATGCACTCGAAGCCTTGCTGGTGCATCAAGATATTGCGCCACAATTTCTACCCAAAGTAGCCAAAGCACTGGCTGAGCATCAAGTAAAAATCAATGCTTGCTCCAAAGCTGCAGCTTATTTTGAGGCATGCACTGCTATGGCGGAGGAAGATTTTGGTCAAGAGTATTTGGATTTAGAAATTGCGATTAGGCAGGTTGAAGACTTTGATGCCGCCGCCAAGCATATCGCCCGATTTGGTAGCCACCATACGGAAGTGATTTGTACCAACAATGAGGTCACCGCTGCCAAATTTCAACGCTCAATCGACGCATCAGTGGTGATGGTAAATGCCTCATCCCGCTTCTCAGATGGAAGCGAACTTGGCCTCGGCGCCGAAATCGGCATAGCTACCACAAAATTACATGCCTATGGCCCTATGGGGCTCGAGTCCTTAACTGCTGAAAAATACTTAGTTTCTGGAACGGGTCAAATAAGAGCCTAAATTACAAGTTTAAAAACTCAGCGAACAACCGAAATTGTGCTGTTATTGTTGATTTTTATATACAGCGTTCAGCAAAAAGGCACAGGCCATAAACCTGTGCCTTTTCGTTCTCTAGTCAGCGAGAATTGAGATCCTATAAACTCGGTAAGGTGCCAGCCGGTAAATAGCCATTAAAGCTGGCGGTATATAACAAGTCCGTTGCCGCTTCGATATCTGGTGCGAAGTATCTGTCTTTATCGTAATAAGCGACAACTTCACGTAATTCGGCTTTAGCCTTAGCTACTGCGACACTTGGGGCTAAAGGAGCGCGGAAATCTAAGCCCTGCGCCGCCGCTAACAATTCAATTGCCAGTACACCACGGGTATTTTCGCTCATATCGCGCAAGCGGCGCGCAGCAAAGGTCGCCATAGAAACATGGTCTTCTTGGTTAGCCGATGTTGGCAAGCTGTCTACCGATGCCGGATGAGCGTAGGTTTTGTTCTCAGACGCCAAAGCTGCCGCTGTCACTTGGGCAATCATAAAGCCCGAGTTAACGCCACCGTTTTTCACCAGGAAAGGGGGCAATTTTGACAGGCTAGAATCGATCAATAGCGCGATACGACGCTCGGCGATAGAGCCCATTTCGGCAATTGCAATCGCCAAATTATCCGCCGCCATAGCCACGGGTTCGGCGTGGAAGTTACCGCCCGAAATGATATCGCCAGTGTCTTGGAACACCAGTGGATTATCGGTTACGCCATTGGCCTCTGTGCCTAACACCTCGGCCGCGTGGCGAATTTGCGTCAAGCAAGCACCGAGCACCTGTGGCTGACAGCGCAGTGAGTAAGGATCTTGCACCTTTTCACAGTTAGCGTGACTTAAGCTTATCTCAGACTCTTCACCCAGTAGATGACGGAAGACCATGGCCGAATCGATTTGACCTTTCTGACCACGCGCCGCATGGATGCGAGGATCAAACGGGCTACGGCTGCCCATCGCCGCTTCGACGCTCATGGCACCGATCACAGAACTCGCTGCGAACAAGTCTTCGGCGTGGAATAACCCTTCCAGCGCCAGCGCAGTCGACGCTTGAGTGCCGTTAAGCAAAGCTAGCCCTTCTTTGGCCGCTAAATCGATTGGCTTAAGGCCGGCGATTTCTAAACCTTCGGCAGCGGAAATTAACTCTCCTCGATAGCTCATCTCGCCTTCGCCCTGCATAGGCAAACACATGTGCGCCAGTGGCGCTAAGTCACCCGAGGCGCCGACTGAACCTTTTTCTGGCACGCAGGGATACACTTCGGCGTTCACTAAATTGATTAAGAAGTTAATCACTTCTAAACGAATGCCTGAAAAACCACGACTTAATGAATTGATTTTTAACACCATCATCAAGCGCACTGTGGCATCTTGCATATATTGCCCCGTGCCAGCGGCGTGCGACAACACGATTGAGCGTTGCAGCAATTGCAAGTCTTCGGGCGCTATCTTGGTATTGGCCAACAAGCCAAAGCCCGTGTTGATGCCGTAAACGGTGCGACCTTCATCCAACACTTTTTGCACGATTTGCGCACTGGTGTTGATATCGGTAATAGCCTCTGGTGCGAGTTCCAGTGTCAACTTATGACGGCTGATTTCGCGCAATTGCGCTAGGCTCAAGCTGCCCGGCGTTAACACTAAGTGATTCACAGATTTCATATTTTTAGCTCCAAGCTTTTAGTTATTATTGTTATTGAGTCGTTAGCATCGGCTAGTCTTGCATAGGTAAATCGAGGCCCTGCTCCTTGGCACAGTTTTTCGCAATCTCGTAGCCCGCATCGGCATGACGCATCACGCCTGTCGCAGGGTCATTCCACAACACGCGGCCAACCCGTTTTGCCGCCGCATCTGTGCCGTCACACACAATCACCACACCAGAATGTTGGCTAAAGCCCATGCCAACGCCGCCGCCGTGGTGCAAAGACACCCAAGTTGCACCGCTAGCGGTGTTGAGTAGTGCGTTCAGCAATGGCCAATCGGATACCGCATCTGAGCCGTCCAGCATAGATTCGGTTTCGCGGTTCGGGCTGGCCACTGAGCCAGAATCTAAGTGATCACGGCCAATTACCACGGGCGCCGACAACTCACAGTTTTTAACCATTTCGTTGAAAGCTAACGCCAAGCGAGCGCGATCTTTTAAGCCAACCCAGCAAATACGCGCAGGCAGACCTTGGAAGGCGATACGCTCGCGCGCCATGTCTAACCAATTGTGCAGGTGTGGATTATCTGGGATCAGTTCTTTGACTTTAGCGTCGGTTTTGTAGATATCTTCGGGATCGCCAGATAACGCCACCCAGCGGAACGGGCCAATGCCTTCACAGAACAGTGGGCGAATATAAGCAGGTACAAAACCTGGGAAATCGAAGGCATTTTCAACGCCCATTTCAAACGCCATTTGGCGAATGTTGTTACCGTAATCGAGCGTGGCTGCGCCGGCAGTTTGCAGATCGAGCATGGCTTGTACTTGCACCGCCATCGAGGCTTTCGCCGCCTTAATCACAGCAGCTTCGTCGGTTTTACGCATGGCCGCAGCCTCAGCCATAGTCCAGCCCTGCGGCAGATAACCGTTTAATGGATCATGGGCAGAGGTTTGGTCGGTCACCACATCAGGAGTAACGCCACGTTTAACTAATTCAGCAAACACATCGGCGGCGTTAGCTAATAAGCCCACTGATACTGGCTTGCCAGCTTGGTTCGCTGCTTCAATCATGGCTAATGCTTCATCGAGCGAAGTGGCTTTTTTGTCGACATAGCGAGTACGCAAACGGAAATCAATGCGGGTTTCGTCGACTTCACAGGCTAACACCGAGAAGCCAGCCATAGTGCCTGCCAGCGTTTGTGCGCCGCCCATGCCGCCTAACCCGCCGGTGAGGATCCATTTGCCTTTAGAGATACCCTCAAAGTGCTGTTTTGCGACCGACACAAAGGTCTCGTAAGTGCCTTGGACTATGCCTTGAGTGCCGATATAGATCCAAGAACCGGCCGTCATCTGGCCGTACATAGCCAAACCGAGCTTATCTAACTCGTTGAAATGCTCCCAGTTCGCCCAATGTGGCACTAGGTTTGAGTTAGCAATCAATACGCGCGGTGCATCCGCATGGGTGCGAAATACGCCCACAGGTTTGCCCGATTGCACTAATAAGGTTTCGTCGTCTTCGAGGCGCTGTAGGACTTCGATGATTTTGTCGTAACAGTCCCAATCGCGGGCGGCGCGGCCAATACCGCCGTAGACGACTAAGTCTTCTGGGCGCTCGGCCACATCGGGATGTAAGTTGTTCATTAACATGCGCATTGGCGCTTCTGTGAGCCAACTCTTACAGCTTAATTGTGTGCCATGCGGTGCAATAATACGGCGGCTTGGGTCGTGGCGCTTATCCATTGAATTTTCCTCTTTCAACCTGTGGTGCTAACTCGTATTCGCTAAGCCGCTAATATGGGTTAGCACTATTGTTTTTATTGTGTTTTTATCTTTTAACTTATAAGGGTACAGCTATTAAAATTACTGATTTACATCTGTTAATAACGCCACTGGCGTTACTTGCTAAAGGTTAAGTGGCCGCCGAGTTTAAAACGGCTACCTGGATGAACTAATTTTGCGAAACTCACGACGCCTTGGCGTGACCAAGTGCGGCGTAAAATCTGTAAACAGGGCTCAGTGGCGGGGATTTCGAGCCTTTGCTGTAATTCTTCACTGGCGATAATCGCTTCAATCGTGTGATGCGCCTCGGTCAGCGGTGCCACTTGGGACAAATATTCGTGGGGTGTCTGCTGGGTAAAATCCTGCAATAAATAATCGGGCACCAACTCGGGATTCACATAACGCTCTTCGACTTGCAACGGTAAGCCCTGCTCGCAATGCACTAAGATCGAATGGAATACCGTCGCACCGTGCTCAAGTCCAAGGGAAATAGCGATACTCGTACTCGCCACAACTTGCTCTAACACCCATTGCTGCACGCTATAGCCATGACCGCGGTCTTTTATCTCATCGGCAATATTGCGGATCGCCAACATAGACGACTGGGATTTACACCCAGCGACAAAGGTGCCTAGCCCTTGAGAACGCTCAAGCACACCGCTATCCGTCAGCTCGGTTAGCGCACGTCGCGCCGTCATTCGGCTGCAGGTAAACAAATCGGCAAGCTGATTCTCAGAAGGCACGCGAGCATGCTCTTCCCACTCACCCGACTCGATAGAGGAGATAATGTATTGCTTAATTTCTGCAAACTTAGGTGTAGCCAAAACATTTCCTCTTAAATTCAGCTTCTTGTTACAGTGGCCATTGTGAAAGCGACTATTGTTAAAGTGACTCTTGCTAAGGCAACCTAAGCACTGGCCTGTCATGCCACTTTCAAACGGTCAAAATTGCGGCTACAATCCTAGCTTGTATATACAAGCAAATACAAGCCAGCTCACATAAATTTAATAAACCGTTAATCACTTGGTTAACATCTGCCAGCACAACGAGGGGAATACATGTCTTGGGATCAGGTTTGGATAGACGTTAACTTAGCCACAATGGACCCTTCCGTATCAGCACCTTATGGTGCGATCACCAACGCGGCCATCGCAGTAAAAGATGGCAAAATTGCTTGGCTTGGCCCCCGCAGCGAACTGCCCGCCTTCGATGTTTTGTCAATTCCCGTTTACAGGGGCAAAGGCGGTTGGATCACCCCAGGATTAATTGACGCCCACACTCACTTAATCTTTGCCGGTAATCGCGCCAATGAATTTGAGTTACGCCTACAGGGCGCCAGTTACGAAGACATTGCTCGTGCAGGTGGCGGCATTATTTCAACCGTTAAAGCTTGCCGCGAAGCGGATGAAGCAGAATTATTTGAACTCGGCCGTCAGCGTTTAAACGCGCTAGCCAAAGAAGGGGTGACTACGGTTGAGATCAAATCGGGTTACGGCTTAGATACTGAAACTGAATTGAAAATCCTCCGTGTCTCCCGCGAGCTCGGCAAGCATCACCATGTAGATGTAAAGACCACATTCCTTGGCGCCCATGCGATTCCGCCAGAATATAAAGACAATAGCGACGGCTATGTCGACTTAATTATCAATAAGATGCTACCCGCCGTGATCGCCGAAAATCTTGCCGATGCAGTGGATGTGTTCTGCGAGAATATCGCCTTTAACCTTGAGCAAACCGAACGGGTACTCAGCGCAGCCAAAGCGGCGGGCTTAGAGATTAAGCTCCATGCCGAGCAGTTAACCAATATGGGCGGCAGCGCACTGGCCGCACGTCTTGGTGCTAAGTCTGTAGATCATATCGAATATTTAGATGAGGCAGGTGTAAAAGCCTTAAGTGAAAGCGGCACCTGCGCTGTACTGCTGCCGGGCGCGTTTTACTTTTTGCGGGAAACCCAAAAACCACCTATCGATTTACTGCGCCAATACGGCGTACCTATTGTGCTCGCCAGCGATTTCAACCCTGGTTCATCCCCCATTTGCTCAACCCTGTTGATGCTAAATATGGGCTGCACCTTGTTCCGCTTAACGCCAGAAGAAGCCCTAACAGGACTCACCTTAAATGCCGCCAAAGCACTCGGAATTGAAGATAACGTCGGCAGTTTAGTCGTTGGCAAACAAGCCGATTTTTGTCTGTGGGATATCGCCACGCCTGCGCAGTTGGCCTACAGCTATGGCGTCAATCCCTGCAAAGATGTAGTGAAGAATGGCAAGCTAGTTCACCAGTAGCATAAGTGCATCAATAATAGGTGCATCAGCAGCAAAAACGGCATAAGCGAAAGGTTAGATAAGGTCGCTAAATCAAACTTGGCGACCTTATATGAATTTAAACACTGGCCCCATTCTCTAACTGTTCATCTTCTTGTTTTACCAGCTTATGCTCACCTTCGTTACAACCTATTTTCCAATAGCTCGAGGTATA
Organism: Shewanella sp. JNE2; assembly: GCF_023159115.1. Taxonomy (NCBI): domain Bacteria; kingdom Pseudomonadati; phylum Pseudomonadota; class Gammaproteobacteria; order Alteromonadales; family Shewanellaceae; genus Shewanella; species Shewanella sp. JNE2. The sequence continues at coordinate 4,494,367 of NZ_CP096169.1, forward strand.
AAAATGACTCTTAGGCAATGAATGCGCTTGCTTAAAGTGCCTTCTTAACGCGCGCATGCTATTAAATTCACAGGCAATCCATACAGCTGGCTCGCCAGCAAGCCAAGGTAATTGGGCAATTCGCTCGACCAAAGGACGGCCTTCGGGATCGGCCTCAGGATTGATCACCCAATGCAGCTCGACATGTTCAGGATGCACTAAAGGTTGAATATCTGCTTCACTTAGCACTTCAATCACAGCGTAACCCACTGCATTGTTTGGTAATTTTGCCAGATTCACGCTAATGGCGGGTAAGGCTGTCATATCACCTGCGAGTAAAAACCAATCCGCCTCAAAGTTGATCAGTTTTTTAAGTCCGGGTCCGCCAATTTGAATGAGTTCGCCCACCTGCGCCGTTTTCGCCCAACTCGATGCGGGGCCGTCGGTATCGTGCAGCACAAAATCCACATCGATTTCATCATCGCGTTGCTGACGGATAGTGTAAGTTCGCATTAATGGACGCTCACCCGCTTGTGGGAATAACAACTTAATATAGGCACTCTCTTGATCGACAGGAAATCCTGCCAATCCCGCACCGCCTAAGGTGATGCGTAACATATGCGGAGTAATATAAGTGGAGCGGATCACTTCTAGCTCACGTGGTGCAGGTTTATTCATCATCATTTTATCCAATTGAGTTTCCAATCTAGCGCCTTTTATTAAGCCCTGTTGCTCTGGCTTTGTGCACTACAATCGGCACGGCATTGACCCCATCAACACTCGGCTTTATCGACACTATCGCTAATGATGTTGGCAAGCCGAATAAATGTGTTGATGTCATCTGGGCTGAGTGCTTGAGTGATATGTGCGACAGTTTGCCGTTCTGCAGCATTTATTTGAGTCATCAACTTTTCCCCTTCTGTCGTTGGCCTAAGCAACTGGCTACGACCATCCTTGGGATTATCGATTTTAGTGATCAGCCCACTCTGCTGTAGCTCATTAAGAACACGAGTAATTTGTGCCTTATCCCGCTGCATACGTAGGGCAATAGATTGAGCCGTCGATTTAGGATTACGGCAAATGCCCTTTAAGGCACGGATATGGGTGACAGGTAAATTAATCTCTTGTGCATTAATATCCGCCCGTAATTGCTTTTTGTAGGCATGCACCAACCTGTGCAAAGTTTCACCGAGTGATGAGGACATATTGAACTCTCGACATAGTTGATAGTGTCAACCATATCGAGATTGGTTGATTATGTCAACTATACCGGCTAGCGTTAAACGATTATGACGATGCCACATTATAAATAGGAGCTTTATTCCGTTCCGTAATACTCATGCGTCACCTTACCTATCACTCATTAACGCTTTAGAGGCAAATAAACGCGTCTCGCTCAAAATAAAAAAGAATAGCTTCAAGTAATTCGCTATCCGTCCATTGCGCTTTTTGCATTGTGTAGTTGTCAATGACATCTTCGATTTGATCCATATTCAAGAAGTAACAATAGCCACTTTTAAACAGGCTATTTTCAAACTCATCAAATTCTTGATCCGAAAAGTTATTGGTATTACCCACTATCGGTAATAAAGTTGTCGTGAGTTGAATATCATCATTCTGTGGAGTGTCCTCATAAACAAGCCAATATCCGAGACCTCGATTAGAAATACATTTATCTATCCAGCTCTTTACTGGTTCAGGCTTACCAAGAAATGGTGTTATATCCACTGATATTTTTCCTTTAAATGTCAATGCTTGTTAGATGACAAAAAATTATGTTTTGGCGCTATTCCATTCTTCCTCGAATTAGCGCCATCACATTATAGGGCGTGTAGCCAAGGATCAATGCCCGTATTTAGCACTCACTTCCGTAAGTAGCGCTTGCCATTTAGGGTAAATCGTTAACTCATCATTCCATGGCGCCATGGTCTGTGCCATGTTGGGATTTTGGCCTTGTTTTAACTGATATAAATAAGCAAACGCAGAGGCTCGATAATTAGCGAGACAATGCACTAACACATCTTTCCCCTTATGCTGATCCATAGCGGCAAAGAAGGCTTCGACATCTTCGACCTTTGGATTTTGCCAATCCACGGGAATATACACATAGTCCATTCCGGCCTGAGTCACGAGTTTACCTTCATCAGGGTAGGCATCTTTACTGCTATCCGGCATCAAGTTGATCACCACATCCACACCCGCTTGTTTAAGCAGTGAAAATTGCTGCTCATTTGGTAAACCTGAACTTAATAACTGCGGCGCTTGCTGTTGTAATGCACGAATACCCTGAAGATTTTCGATCGATTCTATATTGGCATTCGCCAGTGGAGCCCCCAAAAACAGGGCAAGAACAAGGCTTGAAAGTACGGCATTTCTCATCAATAACTCCTTGGCTAACATAAAAATCAGAGGCTTGCTTAATCCTCTGATAATCCTGTACCACCGAAGTTCAGCAAATATCATCCCAATCCACCACGAATGCACAAACCTTTGAGCTAGCACTCATTTTTCGCGCCGAATTAACGATGGTTGCGTTTCATCTTGGGAGATTTAGCAATCGGTTGCAAATATCGATGACTTACCTCTCAACATTTTTTAAAAGCAACGAGCTAAAACATATTAAAAATCAACCATAAAAACAAAATAGAAGGTATTACCATCAGCGTGCTCACAACCACATATACCCAATGTTTGAAATAGATAAAGATCCCGATACCCACAATATTGGCAACAACAATAGAAATCACCAACAGCAAAGGGGAGACAATATGTGCAATATTATTCAAAACTCGAGATGTTGGGATATGGATTATCACTCCCGTAGAATTCAGCACAATCAACACTGCCAGTAATGAAAATGCCATCAGTACCCAAAAAAACTTACTCATTGTCCCTATCAACCTGTTATCCCTACATCCATCAGGATTATAAAGGTTCGCCCCCCTATATGGCATACACTATTGAGTGTAATTATCTGTTTTACAAAGCACTCCACCGAAAGTAACAGACAGGCATAAATCATCATCTTACCCAAGGTAATAAATTCGATGACTAACCTTAAACCTGAAACGCTGCTAAATTACCCTCCTCTCTGGCGCAAATAAGGAAGCTGCATGCTTTATCCCGAGCACAATTACTGGCGTGACACCCTTGCGGTGATTCGGCTCCGCGGTAGAAAACTGATTGAATTTGAACTGCTATTTACCTTGGTTTCGGCGGGGCTTATCGTACCTGCTTTTAGCTGGTTATTGCGCCATCTTATCGCCCAAACAGGCAATGTTACGATCACCAATTACGACCTTATGGCTTTTGCCATGTCGCCCTATGGCCTGTTATTTATGGTCATCACGCTCTTTAGCAGCTTTTCGGTATTTTTCACTCAACGGGCGGGCGTCACGATACTTGCTGCATCAGGCTTATACGACATCCCCATCGGCCCTGTGCGGGCGCTTATTTTTGCGGCTGGGCGTTTACCTATTTTTATCCGTCTCGGGAGTTCCTACGCCGCTTGTTTACTGCTACTGAGTGTACCTTTTATCGGGTGTGGTTATTTGGCTTTTAGCCTATTTTTACAAGGGCATGACATCAACTACTACCTTTATTACAAACCGATAGAATGGTATTTCGCACTAACAAGTATCCTTGTATTGGCATTAATTTATGCCCTTATTGCGCTGTATTTATGGGCAAGAACTGCTTTTTCGCTGACCATTATTGTGAGTGAGACGATTAGCGTGCTCAACGCACTTAAGCGTAGTTGGCAATTAAGTGCCGGAAATGAACGTAGAATTATGTGGCATGCGGCGGGTTGGTGGCTAAGGATTGGCGCTTTAGTTTATCCCTTAATATTGCTTATTTCATGGGGAGCCGACATCTTACTCGACAAGGTTTCATTAACACTTTCGGCTGAATTAGCCATTTTGGCCTTTGTTTCCGCATTAATCCTAATGCTCAGTGCGGCATGGTCCTTACTCGGCATGTTTGGGGAAGCCTTTATCATTTTACTGCTGTACCGCCAGCTAGGGGAAAACCCGCAGGGTTAGAACGCCTTGGGCGACAAACGGTAAAAAGAACGTCCGAACTGTCGGTTTATACGATAAGCGGGGTGTTGGTCGGCACTTTTTTAATCATGTTTGGCTTGGGGATATATGCTCTCAACACTGAGCCACAACGGGATGAAATCCTGATTACGGCCCACCGTGCTGGCGCAGCTAGGGCGCCAGAAAATACTCTCGCGGCTTTACGTTTAGCCATTGCAGAAAAGGCCGATTATGCTGAAATCGATGTGCAAACTGCGGCTGATGGTACATTAGTGGTACTGCATGATGCTGATTTAATGCGTATAGCGGGCGATCCTCGGCGAGTTGCCAACCTCACGGTAACAGAAATGCAAAGGTTAGATGTCGGTCGCTGGCACAGTGTTGCCTTTGTGGGGGAATTCGTTCCGACACTGGCGCAGATGCTTAATGAAGCACGCAATAAAATTGGTTTAAATATTGAGCTTAAATATAACCAAGCGGATCCCAGCTTGGCTCAGGCTGTGGTTAGCCTGTTACAACAAGAGCAAATGACACAGCAAGTGGTCATTACTTCGCTCGAAGCGAGGGCAATAGAAGAAGTGCAACGGCTCGATCCCTCTATCCGTACGGGCCTTATTGTCACCCAATCAATCGGCGATCCTAGCAGGGCAAATACACAATTTTTAGCCGTAAATCAGGCAATGGCTAATGAAAAATTTATTGCACGTGCACATAAAGGCGGCAAGCAAATCCATGTCTGGACGGTGAATAATCCACGGCAAATGCTACGTATGTTAGCGTTGGGAGCGGATGTACTCATCACCGATTATCCAAAGGAGGCGGTGGACATTCGGGAACAGTGGTTAGCACTCACTCCTGTAGAACAAACGGCACTACGCCTACGCTATATTCTCTAAATTAAGCATTATTCGTATGCTTGCGCTTAACACTACGCTGAAGCAACCAAAAAATGATCAATACTCCAAAGGAGGCAGTAAAGGTGGTCAGCGTTAGCGCAAACCCTTTAAAGGAAAGTAGATTTAAGGAAATGCCATCCAAAACTAAAACAGCTAAGCCGAGTGGCATTTGGATAAATACGGCAGCAAACCAATCGTAAGGCAGTCGAGGAAAAAACCGATGATAACAATAAAGCACAAGACCTGATAATAAAATCAATAAGCTAGCATCGTGCGCCGCAAGCCAAAGGTAGGCAAAATTATTATCAGTAATATTGGGTATCGCCTTAAGAAGATCGAGCATATAACCAGCACTGGCCACTAAAGCAAAACTCGTAAAACTCAATACTGCCAATAGCGCGCCAAAGCCAAGTGCGGGTAAATATTTCATTTAACATCTCTCTACTTACAAGGGAAATACACTTCTCACATCCCCTAAAAATCACAACATAGAAGATATGGGGATAAAACTGACTCTAGCTACAATAACAGTCTAAATTTCCCTTAGCTATTAAGACCATAGTCTTATGCTGACAACAAACTTTGCTTGAAAAAACAAGATCAAACTCTGCATTAAGCTAGTGTTTTCAGCGAAGTAAACCAGTAAGCAATTAAAATTACTAGATTAATCAAATTCTCAACACATCAATTAGTGATACTACCCACAATCTAGCCACCCATTTGGGCGAAATAGACTAGCCAACTTAACCAATAACGCTTAGGATCAGGGTTGCATTTTCAAGCCAACATATTGTGGAGTATCAAAACATTATGGGTATCAGAGCCATAGTCGTAGACACAGCAGGCACCACGACAGACCTAAACTTTATCCAAGATGTACTATTCCCCTATTCTGTCAAAGCCTTGCCAGACTTTTTAGAACAGAACCAACACAATGTATTGGTTGAAAACTGTATTTGTGACACTAAAGATATCGCCCTAGAGCCAGAGGCTGACCTAGCGCGTGTAACTGAAATCCTGCAACAATGGGTTAATGAAGACCGTAAAGCCACACCGCTTAAAACCCTACAAGGGTTAATTTGGAAGCAAGGCTATGCCCACGGTGAATTTAAGGGCCATATCTTCCCTGACTTTATTGAAGCGGTGAAGCGTTTTAGCGCACAAAATCTGCGTATTTACAGCTTTTCATCAGGCTCTGTCGACGCCCAAAAGTTGTTATTTAGCCACAGTGACGGCGGTGATTTAACCGAGATGTTTAACGGTCATTTTGATACCCGTACAGGCAATAAGCTAGATAAGCAAGCTTACTGCAATATTCTCAACACCATCAGCTTAAGCCCTAAACAAGTACTGTTTGTCTCTGATGTGATTGAAGAATTAAAAGCTGCCGACGCTGCGGGAATGATGACCTGCCAAATGGTTCGCGACAGCAAACAACGCACTGGTGAGTTCCATAAAATCAGTAGTTTCGACGAACTACTGATTGAATAACACGATTTTTAATAACACGATAATCGACTAACTCAACCAAAGCTGATTTAGCCTATAAAATGAAAGCGACCTTGTGGTCGCTTTTTATTCGCCTAAACCAATATCCTTCCCTGCCAGCGGAAACGCCGCTGAGATACACCGTTTCACTTCAAAACGATAGCCATAGTCGGCGCTTTTATCGGGTGTGATCTGCAAAATTTCGTAATCATTTAATTCGATCACATTCGACTCGGCAGGCTTTTCACAACGTGAGCGACTATTGGCTTCAAGTGTAAAAGCGAATGTCGCTAGCCATTGCCGTACTAAATGCTGATATTGAGTGCGCACCGACGCATAGGCTTTCTTACGTTCCTCCTCTTCTTTAAGGTCTTCGGCGTTACTTGCCATCTGTTCGCTGGTCTGTTTATCGTCTTGGGTATCAAGGGCCGCTTGAGTCAACTCTGCAATCGGCACCGTCAGCACATCGGTCGCATCCGGAATCCTCACCGATTTTGGCTCGGAGGGTGCATGCTCAGAAGCCTGTTGGGTTGTCGTGACCAAATCACCAAATGAGGTTTCAATACGGGTTTCTAAATCAATTAACAGACTCAAGTGGTACAGCACCACAGACGCCAACACGATACGGATCAAAAAAGTCGTTTTACGGAATGAGGTATGCGAGGTGAGCTGTAACGATTTGACACCTAAAGGTTTAAGCAAAAAGATTAAGACTAGGTAGATAGGTATAATTAACTGCAATGCCAACAGCACAATAGCGCTCACCATCAAAAACCAAGCGGGCATATAGAGTAAAATCGCTAAGTTATGGGTGTAATCTAAGTCGCTTGCCGATACCCCGACCACTTCGTTGACTATCGCGCCAGACCAGCCCAAAGCAAAGTTGGCAATAATGGCATAAAACAGCAACAAAACCGCCTTACCCGCTAGGCTGTGCCAAACTCGCTCAAACACTGGCCAGAACTCGATAGCCATAGCGATTACGGCAATCACAGCGACCACTCCCATTGCATCACTACTAAAAGCCAGTATCAAAGCAATAAGATACAACTTTTGCGCAAAAGATAACCTAGACAACCCTTGGGATAAATGACGCCATAGCTTTCCCAAACCTAAACGGATTTCACTCAGTGATGGTAAGCTGAGCTTTCGCAAGTATTGGCGAGTAGACCCAATGTAACCAATTAAATTCATTATTATTTTACATTCCATTGAAATAGTAAGACGGACAACATTTGCCACTGTGATGGCAACGGCACCACTCAATCTCGGTACATTGATAACTTTGGCTATCTCTAGCCAAAGTTGAAGGTTCTGTTTAGAGTCGAATGAAAGCCCTGCAACACCCAAACGCCAGTTTAAATCCAATTAAAATGAACTTGAGAGAGGAAATCAAAGCGGCCTTATGGTCACTTTTGCAAATCGATAAACCTGACTCAGGATTAACTATACGACACTTAACTTCTGCTCGGAAAATACGGCTTTAGCGACAAACATGCCATTAAGTGCAGCAGAAAAGCCAGCATAAACCGACCTATGTTCATAATCTAACGATCCGCAGGATGGTTAACACCATCATTAGTGGGCACATTTTCCAATTCAAATGGGTTTACTCCTTCTAGGCAACCTATGTTATAGCCATATTCATGGGGATTAGAACGCCGTTGGTGATGGGTGTAAATACCGCAGTTGGAGCAGAAGTAATGCTTAGCGGTTTTGGTATTGAATTCATAGAGCTTCAGCGCATCCTCACCTTTGAGGATCTTAATCCCCGCTAGCGGCACAGAGCCAACAATTGCACCTTTACGGCGGCAGATAGAACAATCGCAACGGCGTGGATTTTCGATGCCATTAGGTAATGACAACTCCAATACCACGGCTCCACAATGGCAGGACGCTCTGTGTTTTGGCTGAATAAGGGTATTTCCGACTTGTTTAATCACACCAGACTCCTTGTTTCGCTTAATGTTATAGCTCGAATGTCCACAGTTTTAGGCTTGTCGCTCGCTCCTTATACTGCTAGTCTGGCCTTCTTAAACGAGCGTTTCAACTAATGTTTTTACAATGGATAATGCAATGGAAAAGTTTCTCGCACAGCATCCTATAGTCACCGAAATCCCCGTCGCTTGGGGCGAAATGGATGCCCTGCAACACGTGAATAATGTGGTGTATTTCCGCTATTTTGAAACGGCACGTATCGACTTTTTTAATCGCCTCTTCCCACTAGATAGCCTTTATAAATCAGGCATTGGTCCAGTGATCAGCGAAAATCAGGCTCGCTATAAACGCCCAGTGACTTTCCCCGATACTTTATTGGTAAGTGTCAGCATTAGCGATATTCACAGCGATAGATTTACCATGCATTATCAGGCTTTTAGTAAACAGCAGCAGGCAGTAACGACGTTAGGCACTTCAGTCGCCGTAATGTTTAACTTTAAAACGGGCAAAAAGGCCGAGTTACCAGCAGAACTGCTGGCAATTCTCAAACAGCACGAAGTCGCTTAAGCTTTAAGCTATCCGAGCCCATAGATAAATTGCCAGCACACTTTAGGCCATACCTTGAGGGAAGCATGTATGTCAGATAACGAAAATATCGAGATAGCCATTGAACATCAACAGGATAAACAGCGTTTTATTATCCCTGTCGACGGCTATGAAGCCGTCTTGGAATACCTATTATCTGGCAAGAATATCGATTTTAGCCGCACCTTTGTCCCCAACGAGCTGCGCGGTAAAGGCCTTGCCGAACGCTTAGTGCGCCACGGCTTAAAGTGGGCCAAAAGCCAAGATTTGGCTATCCAAGCCAGCTGCTGGTATGTACAAAAATTTTTGAAAAACTAAATCCAATAAACAGGGTAATGGCGCTTGGGATCGGTGGAGAGATTATTGACCACCAGCGCGACCAGTAAGAGCAATACTGAGCCGAGGAACACTGGCATTAACGCGTAGAGAAAGCCGAGTTGATGCACGTTTTCACCGCCAATCACTGCAATCAATGCCGTTGCACCGCCCGGTGGATGAAGAGTACGAGTCAGGTACATGAATGCGATAGACAGGGATACCGCTAAGGCGCTCGCCAGCACCACATAATCACCACACACTTGGTACAATTAAGGCCGATAACACACTGCCACCAATCAAGTTACGCGGCTGAGAAAACTCCGCCAGCGGTGCACCGTACACCAGCACAGCCGACGCACCAAACGAGCCAATGACAAACATAGTGTCGACGAGGTTTTCGCTCATATAATTTGCGAGACTCGCGACCAAGTAAATGCCACAGAAAGCTCCCACCCATGACCACACAATCTTTTTAAGTGGCTGTCTTGGTGGACAAATGTCCTTCGATCGCATGCGGGTAAAATAGAATCTCATGGTTAATCCGAACCGATAAAAATTAAGCAATACAGATAAGTGATCTGCATCACAGTTAGCGGGTCGACAAATTAACCCTTCAGCAGCGCAATTGCAATTACGCTGACCGAAAGAGTAAGCAGACTAAGCGCTTTCACCACTCAGATTAGCGAGCATTTCGCGGATATCTTCAGGAATCGGGCGGCTTTTTTCACTGCTGTAATCGTAGTGCACTAAGGTAGTTTTCACTTCGGCGGTCTTGTTACCCGCTTGCCAACAGGTTTGGGTCAGCTCGAAGCTGCTATTACCAATACGGCTGACATAGGTTTTTACTGTGACACTCTTGCCATAGTAAGTCGGCGCGATAAAGGTCACGGTAAAACCCGCCACGATAAGATTCCACTGATGTAAATCTAACTCGGGATTAAAAATCTCAAAGATTGGTGTGCGCGCCGCTTCGCACCATACGGGGATAACAGTATTGTTGATATGCCCTAAGCCATCGGTTTCTGTAAATCTTGGATTGATTTCGAGACTGTATTCTGTGGCTGACATGCAAACTTCCTTTTTATTATTTTATGAATGGAAGAGCGTGGTGATTATCGCAATGAAACCAACCACCAAACTCATCCATTATCCTAAGCCAAACAGGTACTAGCCACTAGCCCTAGCACCTAGAATTCTAAAACTGACAACTCGCCGTTTCTGGGGTTTGCTTGCCGTTAGCATCGTACTTTTTAAGGCATCCAGCCTTACCCATATCATATATTTTCTCGTATTCTAGCTTGCCATTTTTATAAGACTTATACACCCCATGAGTTTTTGGGTTCTCTAAGTGATAAATCTTACGGCCCTTAGTGATATGTGAGTAATCGGCAAAACCCGGCTCTTCAGAATAGATGACACCGTTAATGTAGCGCTTGTGGATCACATGCTGTTCATCGATACGCAGCATTTCATTCGCTATCTTGCCATTCATGTCGTAACACACTTTATCAACGGCATAATTGCTATCGAGATCTTCAATACAACTCACGGCACCATTATCAAAGTACTCCCGCTGTATACCGCAGCGCGCAATGGCGTTATCCCAGTAGTAAGGTTCACCGTTCCACATTTCGCCTTCTTGCTGGCAGTAGTTCCACAGGCTTCTTAATTGCCCATTGGGATAGAAACTGTAATGGGGGCCAGAGACACGGTTATTCACTTGGTGACCATATCGGGAGAGTGAGTAACCACCATCAGTGGAATAACTGATACTTGGGCCGTATTCCTTACCCGCTTTGTACGTTTTTAAATTTAATAAACGGCCATTGGAATCAAACTGATATTCTTTATCTACAGCGCCATTGGTGTAATAAGCCAATTTATACAAGGTGCCGCTGCTATAATACTCGCGCTGTTCACCGTGTTTTATCGATGAAGAGGCTTCATTTTTGCCATTGATCACCCCTTCACAATCATCTGAGTAGGGATTTTCACGCATAATACATTCATCGTGCGAAGGCTTAAGCGTCACCGCTGCATTAAATTGATAACTCGTGAGTTCAGTCAGTTCACCGTTCTGGGGATTAAAGCGCATTTGCTGACCATCAAACTCTCCTTGGCGGTAGTTAGCGATATCCACCACGACATTCGGACTTGAATACCAAATACTCTGACCATTAAGGCGACCTTGTTCATAATGGCGGGTATTAAACATCAGATTATTTTTGTCGAATGATTTAGACTCTCCTTGACGTAAGCCATTGACATAGTTAACTTCTGTACGAGTCCCATCTTCGGCTTTAAATACCCAAAGGCCAGTGCGTTTTCCTGCAAGATAGGCGCCTTCACCTACTTGATCACGGAAATGTCCGCTCGTCACTTTATCGACCCAAGCGCCTTGTTTGGCCCCCTTTTGATACTGGCCTTTGCTGCCATCAGCCTCAAGCCACTCGCCATCTTTTACGCCATTAAGATAAATGCCTTTTTCCACTAACCGCTTATCGCCTTCTGTACTGGAGTCATAATCAGGTTCATAGACTTCGTAGGGGCCGTCGAGCACATCCTGATTGTAGTGAGCAAAACCGTAGTTATTGGCCTCATCGAACATCGACTGTGCAATCCATTTACCTTGCTTTTTACCGTCAAGATATTCACCTTCCCAATAAATGGCTTGGTTCTCTGTCTCCATCCACTTACCGACTTTTTTGCCCTGTTTGTAGTTACCAGAGTAAACCACGCTACCATTGCGACCATCGTAGGCTGCATACGGGCCATCGAGCACACCTTGGGCATAATGACTTTCACTGGCAAGCCCGGCCCAAGTGCTACCCATGCCCATGCTCATAAAATCGTAGGATGGGCCTGTTTTAGGGATCACGGCACCACCACTTTTAAGCCAATCAAAGTCATCGGCCTCAAAGGCCACGCTCACTAATACAAAGCTAGCGTCTTCTTCACTATATCCACTGCGGTCAAAGGTGGTCACTAAGCTATATTGGCGCTCATTGCCTTGGGCATCTTTATCTTTACGAGTGAGTGGATAACGTAATTTATATTCGACGGCTGTCTTCACATCGACGGGTGAACCTTCGGAATTACGATAACCCACTAAGGTCGGCTTGAGCTTAGTAGAACCATCGACAATCGCTTTAATGGCGGGATCTTCAACCGCCTCAACATCATAGGTCATACGGTATTGTTGCGGAGGAATTTGGCTTAACACTTTACGAACGCTACCCACGGTAAACGAGGTTAAGGTTGGTGCCACTTCATCAAGCACAATCTGTAGGCGAGGGAGTTTTGTGATCTCATCCCCTTCAAAACCATAGCCCCGTAAATGCTGACCATCGGCATCCCTGAGCATGACAACCACTTCTTTGGTGCCGCCTTTATCAAAATCGAGATAAAAAACCGCTACGATTTCAGCAGCACCATAATCATCAACACGCACGCCGGGCGCATCACCGTAGAGCATTTCACTCCACACTTTATGATCTTTTTGATAGAAATTAAGCCATTGCCCGTTAGGTAAATCGACTGGACCATGGACAATTTTGTCGTAATCCTCAGCGTCAGCCACAGGAATGACAGTCAAAAGAGATAACAACACCGCACTCACTGCAGCGAATAAACTACGAATCGAAAGTTCCATTTAACTACACCTTTTATCCCGACGCCTCGCGCCTCATGCGCACCAGTAAACGGAGCGGATTTTAAGCTAAGATACGTTATTCAGGAAGTAGCAGAGATAAAAAAGGCCGCGAAGGCGGCCTTATTAGATCATTGTTTTAACAATCAATTACTATACATAGCATTAATTTCATGGGCGTATTTATGGTAAATCATCTTGCGCCGCAGCTTGAGCGTTGGGGTGATTAAACCTGCTTCCATTGAAAATGCTTCAGGCAACAGAGTGAACTTTTTAATCTGCTCAAACCCCGCCAATTCATGCTGCAATTGCTTAAGACGCTGCTCAAAATGCTCAACCACATGGCTATGGCGTAGCAATTCTAGGGATGATTCGTACTTCAGTCCCTTTTCTTTCGCCCAAGCTTCCAAAGACTCAAACGCAGGTACAATCAAAGCCGTCACATAGTTGCGAGCATCGGCAATAATCGCCACTTGTTCGATAAATGGACAACGTCCAACGGTACCTTCCACTCTTTGTGGCGCAATATATTTGCCGTTAGAGGTTTTCATCAATTCTTTAATACGATCGGTAATAAATAAATTACCGTTCGCATCAAAACGCCCTGCATCACCGGTTTTTAACCAACCATCTTCAAATGCAGCGGCAGTGTCTTCGGGGCGATTGTAATAACCACGCATCACAGTGGCACCGCGAACTAAAATCTCATCATCCTTACCTAGCTTGATTTCGGTTTCAAGCAGTGGTTGACCATTAGAACCTGGCACACGATTATCTAAGGTATTACAGGTCACAGTCGCGTTGGTTTCTGTCATGCCGTAACCACAAAGTACAGGAATACCAATAGCATGGAAGAAAGAGCCGACATTGAGATCTAATGCGGCACCACCACAGGGCATAAATTTCAAACGTCCACCCAGTACAGCCTGTAGCTTGCTGTAAACCAGCTTATTTGCCAGTTGCCATTGCAGAGATAACCATAAGCTTCCCTTCGCACGGCGCTGTCCGGCTTCGAACTGACGCTCACCCACACGCATCGCCCAAGCAAACATTTTTTTACGGCTTTCGGGGGATTTAGCCACTTTGTCTTGCACTGCACTGTACACTTTTTCGAGAAAACGCGGCACGACACATAAGGTATGTGGGCGCACGGCGCTGATTGCCTCTTTTACTCTTTGCGTGTTTTGCAGATAGACGTTATGGCCACCACGACACAACACGTAGAAGCTCCAACTGCGCTCAAATACATGGCTCAATGGCAAAAAGGCCAAAGACACATCCCCAGAGCTAAATGCCAGTTTTTGATCATGCTGGCGTATGGTCGACGCCATATTACGGTAATCCAGCATTACGCCTTTAGGATCGCCCGTGGTGCCAGAGGTATAAATTAACGTCAGTAAATCATCGAGATTTGCAGCCTCTAAACGCTGGTTTAGCTCTGCTTCTTGCGTATAGCAGCCAGCGAGTAAGGTATCTAAATGCCAGTGTTGATTGCCTTTATCGGCAGCGAGTGTCACGCTCGAATCGAAAACAATCACATGCTCAAGGCTTGGGCAAATTGTCTGCAACTCACACGCCATGGCGTATTGCTTAGCGTCGTCGACAAAAATTACTTTGGCAGCGGCATCGTTAACGATAAAACTCGCTTGCTCTATAGTACTGGTAGGATAAATAGGCACCACAATGGCGCGACTCTTAAGTGTACCTATATCGGCACAAGTCCACTGCGGGCAGTTTTGCGATAGGATGACACAACGGTCTTGCACTTGTACGCCAAGCTCGATCAACACCTGTGCAATTTTGCTACTAATATAATCAAATGCTTGCCAGCTCACCTGATGCCAAGGAGCAGCCATTTCAAAACCTTCCAGCGCGATGGCATCCTTTAAGGACGCGCTTTGCTGCCGTAAAAGTTGAATTACATGATATTGTTCGAGAGACATAAGAGACTCACCTTTTTAGCTTACAAGTGTACCGCTTTTGCAGCATTCTACCTGAAGGCAAGCCAAAAACTAAGAGTTTTTGCTCTAATGTTATGCAAATGTCGCCCAAATCACGCTGTAAATCGCCTTTTACGGTATGCCACCCCTCGTTTCACTCGCTTATCAGAGCGAACAACATTTAATCTATAAACGTCAATTCGCTCCCATAATATCGCTTTTCCAGAGGGTTTTCTTACCCCAAACCAGCACCACTTGTGCCACAAGCGATAAGAGTATATCCCATAACAACCAATCGGTTAGATTACTACCACCCCGTAAAGAGGCAAGACTGATAGACACCCACAGGGAATGCCCCGCCACTATCATCATTGTCAGTGTGACATGTAAAACTCGCCGACACATACAGCCAAAACCGAGTATCAAGGCGCAAGCGCAGTAAGTACTCAACGTCAGGTGAGCGACCAATAGCAAACTCACATCGCCGTTAATCCACCCAAGCAACAAGCTACAGACAAAGATCATACCTGCAATCACATTCAGTAACCGCTGCTGCCCATGGTAAAAAGCATTGATAAGCCCTTGACGACCGTTAAATCCCGGCATTAATAACAGGGTCTCTGTTGCCCGTGAGCGTTGCACGCGGCTCCAATGTACTAGCGAACAACTAATCACACTAAACTGCGCCAAAAGTAATAATATTGGAAAATCCCACTGTAATTGCAGTGATAACGCCCCAAGCCCTAAGGTAAAAATAGGCAATAATAACAATAGAATGGTGAGCATAGGGCCAATAAAAAAATTGGTTGGATGCAGATAACGCTCAAAACGGCTCAAGATGCGCATGGATTGCAGATTGGGTAGCCAAAACCAGCCCATTTCAAGACCATTAAGATACACGACCCTCGCATCACCACGCCAAGGTAAAGTGCGACATTGATAGATAATAACAATGCCCATAATCAGCAATACACTCAAACTTAGCCATAGTGGAATATGACGTTCAATCAAGGAGATAAATGGCATTAACATGAATAATAAAAATGCGGCATAAAACCATTGCGCGGCCAATAAACATAACCCGATAAACCCTAAACTGATGACCAGCGCCAACACTAAGATCGGCAGACTTGCAACAAACCCAAAACTAACACATAAAATCGAGAGGATGCCAATTACACTACTTAGGATCAGCCCACTTTGGATAAAAATATTCCGCCTGTAATTTGGTATCAGTTGTGAGCATTCACTCGCCATTAAACGGATAAATTGCCATGCAATTGCCGCGGAGACTGACACAACTCCCATTGATAGGAATAATTCCAAGCTGTCCTTTTGACCGAACCAACCCGCTACACCACCCAACACAAGACTCAGCAAACCCGTTCCCAAAAAACTAATACTGCCGATATCAAAGCACCAAAGGCGCAATATACCCATAAAAGGATGCATTCGCTGACTCGTTCTTTTGCCCTTCGCGACTTGTATCTGCTTATGGTGCGCCGCACTCATCTGTGTAGCTCCATAAATAGTTGCTCAAGGTTTAAGGCTTCATTCTTTAACACGCCCGCTATTGGCGCGCAGTGCTCACCTAAATCCACCAGTACTGAGTCACCTACACGGCTCAGCACGGTAATTGGCTCGGGCAAAATAGTTTCAGGAGCGAGAGTTAACAAACGCACTTCTTCTCGCAGAGCATCGATTTCCTTAAACAGCACTAACTCGCCCTGTTTAATCAGCGCCACATGGCTAGCAACTCGCTCTATATCTGAGGTGATATGGGATGAAAACAGTACGGCAGAACCAGATTCGAGGGCGAGATCGAACAAATCGACCATAAACTTGCGCCGAACTATAGGGTCGAGACTGGCGACGGGCTCATCGAGGATCAACAACTCGGGGCGATAGGCCATCGCCATAATCAAGGCTAGCGATTGCCTTTGCCCAACCGATAAACGCTGCACCTGTTGGGTCACATCTAACTCGAAACGTACCAACCAATCTTGCTCTAATTGCATATCCCAATTAGGGTAAAAACTGCGGTGTAAGTCGAGGGCTCGCTCAATGGTAAATCCTTCATAACCAAAGGGTTGTTGCGGTACATAACCAATACGCTCCTTTGCCTGTGAGCTTAAATCGTTTGGTGCTTCACCTAAGGTCGTAATGCTGCCAGCATCCGGCGTTAAAATACCCAATGCACAGCGCATCAGAGTCGATTTACCCGCCCCATTTTGCCCTAGTAACCCCACCACCATTCCCGCTGACAAGGTTAATGATAAATCCTTAAGCGCCCACTTTTCACTCGCATTTTTACCGCGAAAGACTTTATTGACTTGGTTAAATTCAAGAATTGGCGTGCGCTCTTGGTCCATCGAATTTCATCCTTTTTATTCTATTTATCGATAGGTTACTTTCTAATCTTGCCAGCGTTCGTTCAGCAGTTGCTGCAACTCAGGCAAGCTGACGCCTAACTGTTTTGCCTGTGATAACAAGGCATCGAGCTGGGGTTCGAGCAGACTGATACCCGATGCCATTGTTTCTGTTCGCAACGCGACTTTTGTCGCTTGACCACGGCGGCGTTCGAGCCAACCTTGATCGACAAGTTGTTGAATCGCCCTGGAAACGGTCATGGGATTTACGGCTAAATGCTCGGCAATTTGGCGTACAGAGGGTAATACGTCTTCCACTTGCAGTTGACCACCCACAATTAAGCGCACGATTTGCTCGTGTAATTGTTTATAGATGGGTTCACCACTACTGGGGTTGACATTTAAAAGTTCTAACATTAGCCTTTACACACTGTATTAATACATTGATACACCGATACACTGGTATTTAAATTAACACATTCGTCCTGAAATGCAAAAAGGAAAGCGCTCATGATAGATAGCATGACACACAGGAAGTTAAGCAAAACAGCTCAGCCCCTTTCGCCAACGCGACCATGGCATAGCACCAAGGCTACATGCTATAGCGCCATGTTAAGCACATGGAGCTTAAGCCAAAAGCACTTAAGCATAAGCGCACTCATGCTGGCAATAACAAGTACAGCAACTTGGGCGAATGAGGTAAAAAACCAAGATATACAAGCGGCGAGCAAGAGCAATACCTGTTATGTGGAAGGCGTATCCGATCGTTTAAATTGCGGCTTTGTGACCGTACCCGAAAACCCTAACAAACCCGATGGCAAACAGATCCAAGTGCATTACGTGGTATTGCCCGCGGTGAAAAATGCCAACCATGAAGAAGCCTTACTAGCCATTGCTGGCGGCCCAGGACAGTCGGCCATAGATAACGCAGCGGGTTTTGATGCCATGCTGAGTAAAGTCCGTCAACAACGGGATATTCTACTGATAGACCAACGGGGAACTGGCCGTTCCAATCTATTGACCTGTGATGAAAGCGCTAATCCACTCTCCTTAGATGATGACAGTATCGATCCTAGTGCTGAAACACAAAAATGCTTAGATAAAATCGATGCCGATGTTAGCCAGTATGGCAGCCTTAACGCAGTCAAAGATTTTGAAGCTGTGCGAGCGCACTTAGGTTATAAAAAACTGCATATCTACGGCATCTCCTACGGTACTCGCATGGCGCAGCTTTATATGCGTTTGTATCCAGAGCAGCTAGCCACAGTCACCTTAGATGGTGTAGTGCCCATGCAGCAAAGCGTGTTAGAGATAGGCTCGGCAATTGATCGTGGTTTTGAATTACTGTTTAAAGATTGCCAAGAAAATACCGCCTGCAAACAGCAGTTTCCACAACTTAAGGCCGAATTTGAACAGGTAGCAAACACTCTGGCGAAGGGAGCAATCACAGAAAATGTGTTCGATCCCGTCACAGGGGAAAAAAACCAACTCATCATAACACGCGGAAAATTTTACGGAGCCATCCGTATGGCACTGTATCAAACCAATGTGCGCGCCCTTGTGCCCCACGCAATCCATCAAGCTGCAAACAATCATTTTCAACCACTTCTGGGGTTATATGCCCTCACAGTTGATAACGCTGGCATAGCAATGGGCATGCACACCTCTGTGGTTTGCGGTGAAGATATCCATCGCATCACGCCTGCCATGCGAGAAAAAGCAGCAAGCTCTTATGTTGGTCAAACCATGTTGGACTCAATGGAAAAAACCTGTGCAATCTGGAAAGTCCCCGCGGTAGATAACAGCTTTAGCGAACCCATTAGCAGCAATATTCCAACCTTACTGTTATCCGGTGAAATCGACCCCGCCACACCGCCTAGTTGGGGCGAGTTAGCCATGGAAAAACTCACTAACGCCAAACACTTTATCGCTCCCTATGCCACCCACGGTGTCGCTTATCAATCCTGTGCCAATGGATTGGTGGCGGATTTAGTTCGTACGAGCTCAATAAACGACCTCGACGGCGAATGTTTAAACAAAGATGTGCGCCGCAGCTTTTATTTAAATGCCAGCTCAGTCGAGCCGCTTAATGCGACCAGCACAAAAACCACCACCACAAATAATAACGCCAGCACTGGGGCCAAGGAGTAAGCCATGATTAAAGTATCCAATCTTTCCAAGCGCATAGGAGAAGTGCAGGCGCTTAATGACTTAAGTTTTGTCGCACAAAATGGCCAAATCACAGGATTACTCGGCCCCAATGGTGCAGGCAAAACCACCTGTTTACGCACTATCTTTGGCCTGCTGAAACCCGATAACGGTAAAGCTGAAATTGAAGGCATCGATGTCACCATCGATCCTATCGGCGCGAAACAACAGCTCGGGTTATTTCCCGATCCTTTTGGTCTGTATGAGCGCTTAACACCACGGGAATACATTCGCTATTTTGCCGAGTTGAGCGGTTTATCAGCCCGCGAAGCTAAAGAGGCCACCAGCCAAGTGATTGCAAAATTACGCCTCGAAGATATTAGCGATCGCCGTTGCAAAGGCTTCTCCCAAGGGCAAAGGATGAAAACAGCACTTGCACAGGCAATTGTCCACTGCCCCAGCAATATTATCCTCGACGAACCGACCCGTGGATTAGATGTAATGAGCACTCGCTTACTGCGCGATATTCTTATTGACCTAAAAAATCAAGGACATTGCGTGCTGTTCTCTAGCCATGTGATGCAAGAAGTAGCTGCATTATGCGACCAAGTCATCGTCATGGCCCAAGGTAGAGTTGTTGCCATTGGCAGCCCAACTGAACTTTGCATCCAAACAGGCAAAGACTCGCTCGAAGAAGCCTTTATTCAACTTATCGGCACGGATGAAGGAATCGCAGCATGATGACTCAAACTTACAACAATGTAAGCAGTATCAATGATGTACAAACTCAGATAGATATGCTCATGGATAAAGGAATAACAGCATGAATAAAATAATCGCTATGGTTCGTAAGGAACTTATCGATGCCGCTCGCGATAAGCGTTCTGTGATGGCGGGACTTTATTACGCCATTGGCACACCGCTGATCATGTGTGGCCTGTTTATGGTGTTAATTGGCCAATTAACCAGCCCTGATGATCTTAAAATCACTATCACCAATCCAGATAACGCCCCTGATTTAGTCCGCTTTTTATCAAATAAAGGTATTAGCAGCGGTGAAGTGAAGGACAGTGAACTTAAAGCCATAGAGCTTATCATCAGCACCGACTATGCCGAGCAAATGAATCAAGGCAAAGCCGCCGAAATTACTATCGTGGCCGATAATTCGGAGGAAAAATTACAGAACTCCATTCGCCGCTTAGAGAAACAATTACAAGCCTACAGCGCCGAAATGGGTAGCCTACGTTTAATCGCTCGCGGTATCGACCCGCGTGTGGTACAGCCACTAAAAGTGAATGTGCAAGATCAAGCCACACCTGATTCTAAAGGCGGGATGATCTTAGGTATCGCTATTTTTACTATGATTTACTCGGTATTTATCTCGGGGATGAACCTTGCCATAGATACCAGCGCCGGCGAGCGTGAGCGTAATTCCTTGGCCCTATTGCTAAGCCATCCACTGACCACACGCCAATTAGTGCTCTCTAAGATCATCGCTGTTGGCCTATTTGCCCTGCTCGGTTTAGTGCTGATCTTGCTGGTGTCTAAAATCGCCTACACCTTTGTGCCATGGCAGGAATTAGGCTTTAGCGTCAATATCACCAGCGAATTTATCGCCTTAATGTTAATCGTCGGCATCCCCGTCGCTTTGATGGCCGCATGCCTGCAATTGTTCGTGTCTTTTATGGCAAAAACCTTTAAAGAAGCCCAGTCCTATCTCACTATAGTGCTATTTGTACCCTTAGCATTATCAATGGCCGCCAGCTACAACATAGCGCCAGATATGCTGCAATGGTTGCCCGTCTCTGGCCAGCAACAAGCATTGATGGACTTTATCAAAGGTAAAGACTTGCCCATGCTGCAATTACTGGTGTCGACCTTAGGCACCCTCGCCATTGCGATATTACTCGCCTTTGGTATGGAAAGATCGCTCAAGAGTGAAAAGGTCATCTTCGGTTTGTAAGGTGCTTTTCTCGATAAACGTTGGAACGGGTTATCTCTCGTTCAAAAATTAAAAATCTCAATAAAAACTGGAGGTTATTATGGAAAAAGAATATATCTTAATGGTGATTATGGTCACCTTCATTATTGGCTTCAGTGCTACAGAAATGTTTAAGCACTATTTGAAGGCGCGCCAACTTGGCGTCAATCCCGCTGGCGACAAGCAACTAGAAGATAAAGTGACTCAGTTAAGTCTGCAAAACCAAGTGCTTATTGAGCGAGTACAAGTACTGGAAAAAATAGTCACTGAATCTGAATACGAGCTAAAGCAGCAGATTAGTCAGTTATAAATCCTAAGCTCCAAAAACAATAAAGCCACTCAATATGCGGTGGCTTTTGTTTTTACAGGCTCAATAGCAAGATTACTTAGCCTTAGGCCTGAACGGCTTGATCACGGCTTCGTTGCACTCTAAATACGGGCCTTCCATCAAGTCGATGCAGTAAGGAATAGCTGGGAACACGGCATCTAAACATTCACGAATCGATTTGGGTTTGCCGGGCAAGTTCACGATCAAAGAATCACCCCGTAAGCCTGCGGTTTGGCGGGATAAAATGGCAGTGGGCACAAATTTTAATGACTCAGCACGCATCAACTCGCCAAAGCCTGGCATCATGCGATCGCATACAGCTTCTGTGGCTTCTGGCGTAACGTCGCGTTTGGCTGGGCCTGTGCCACCCGTGGTCACAATCAAACAGCAATCTTGCTCATCGGCCATCTTGATGAGCGTGGCTTCAATCACATCCTGCTCATCGGGGATCACTTGATAAATCGGCTCCCACTCGCTAGTCAGGTAATCGTTAAGCGTGTCGATAATCGCCTTGCCAGAAATATCCTCATAAATTCCCGCGCTGGCGCGATCGCTTACCGTCACTATACCGATTTTTGCTTTACTCATAGGATATCCCCAATGGTGTTGAAATAAACAAGATTGAAAAAGCATAGACGCTAGAGCTAAGCGCAGTTGAAGGCTAAATCTCTAGACCATAAGTCGCAGCTAAAATAGCATAAATGCGCAATAAAAGTGGGGGCTAAAACGTGACTTGTCTCGCGCAGGCAGTATCTGGGCAAAAAGTTTATATAAAACCGAGCTTGTAAATATGCTTAGTCGATGAAAAATAGCGTAATTAATGCTTTTAATTCATCTCATTAAAAAGGCCACTATGGTAGTGACAGGCAGCATTGTGGTTAAATCCGCCGCGCATTCCAATATTTAGAGGCCCAATAGCTATTAAGTAAGCTGGAAATTTTCACCCCTTGGCTAGTGGAAACATGGAGGAAATTATCATCCCCCACATAAATGCCAACATGATGGGTGCTCCAACCTGTTTTGAAAAAAACTAAGTCACCCCGACGAAGTTGATCCCTAGGTACAGGCCTACCCAGTGTTTGTTGCTCTTCAACTGTGCGTGGTAACACCATCCCTAACATTTTTTGGTATGCGACAGACACAAAGGCGGAGCAATCAATCCCTTTTTTAGTGCCACCACCTAAACGATAGGGAACACCGCGCCACTCGGAGTGTAGCTCTGCAATATTACTATCATCCCAAACAGAAACAGGCTCAACTTGCTTTACCACAGGCTTAGGTTCTGGCGCGCTAGCACAAGCGCCAAGACCTAAGGCTAAGATAACGATCAATAATATCTTCATAAAACGCTACTCATTACAGGCGGGTTTTACCTTAACCTAATTTGACGTTTTTATCAGGTCAATTCTAGATATCAAAGGCTTAAATACTATAACCTCAGCCTATCTGAGTTTGAAGCATCCAATAACTCACAGAGCAGACTTTTTGATAAAGGCCATCTTTTTGATGGCCTTCAAGTTTTCGCTAGATTAGAAGGTGTAGCTCATAGTCAAAGCGGCACCAACGGCTTTATCTGAACCGACTTGTCCTGCTAAATCGAGGTGGAATACACTCCATGGCGATAATCCAAAACCTGCGGTGAAAAGATCGGGTTGTTCACCGGCAATGTCAGAGCGGAATCCTGCGCGGATTTGCGCCCAATCAAAGGCATTAAACTCTACGCCCACCGCTGCAAATTGAGATTCTTCTACAGCAGCGAACATGGATTCATCCTTCCCAAGCCATGCTTTGCTTTTATTAACATCTAACTCAATAGCAGCCGTTAACCAATCCGTACGATAGGCCGCAGCAAGGGTTGCCACAGGTGAAATTTGGTAAGTGTATGTAACGCCATTCACCGTTGCTGTATCAACATCCCTGCTCACCAGATTTCGTACCGCTAAACCGTAGGTCATATTGCCAGCATCAAGTGCCAAACCGAGGTCAGCATTAAAGCCTGAGTCGCTAGAACGATATTGGTCATCACTGAGGTCAGAATCATCATAGTCAGTGATAGTGGCACTGTAGTTGTAGGTTTCAACTTTTTGCACTTTAGGCGTCACCCCTACATATAAGGGCATATCCATGAATTCAAATTGATGTGCCAACGCCACGCCATAGTCCTGAACCAGTGCAACAACACCTAGGGCTTGGGAGTCCAATGAACGGGAAGGATCTGCGGCGCTGGTGCCATCAATCACATCTTGCAGATAGTCAAGATCGCTTTGAGCAACATCAGCACCAACCATAGCTGACGCATAACCATTTGCCATAAAACCTAAACTAACCAATTTATTAGGTACAGCAACTTGGACATTTACACCAACATTCACCATAGCGAGCTTGCCATCTACCGCAGCCAATTCACTGGCTAATTTATTCGCTGTGGCACTATTCGCCCCAATACGAAATGCATCATAGGCATCTTTGATATTATCTATATTGTCGATCAACTTGTCCTTATCCGTACCTTGAGCACCAATAGAAGGCAATACGAATGAGAAATCATCACTCTCATTATATTTAGCGACTAGTGCAGGATTGACGGGGGTGGCGGCACTATAGTGGGCACTCGCGACACCTACTCCACCCATCGCATCTTTGCGAGCATCAAAACTATTTGCCCAAGTAGCGTTGGAAATAGAAGCCAATACCGATAATGCTATTACACTCTTTTTCATCATGATTCCTTTGTTAACCAATGGTTAGGGTTATTTGCGGCGCAATTTAACGCATTAACATTTGAAGTTACAAGGGGAAAAGCAGGTTTGGCGTAAAAGTGCAAATGATTGGCGTGATAGTTCAAATAATAAAGTGATCAACGTCAATTTGGGCGGTAATTTGCAAAATCACCCAGAATGCCCGAAGCTAAAACCTTCAGCTCGAATGCAAGATAGAATCTGAAACCTAGTCATCATTTCAGACAAACACTCACTCAGTGTCCATAGCAAAAGAGTAAGGAACCAATATGAATGAGCAACAAGCGCAATTTTTTGGTGGTCCAAGGGAATGTCCCATTGAAAATGGTCGGATTCAAGTCCAACGAATCGCCGCAAAAATCAGTGATGTTGGCGGTATTCCCGTCGCGCGGGCGATTCCACAAAAAGACCGCCGTCTTATCGGCCCTTGGTGCTTCCTCGACCATATTGGCCCTGTCACCGACGGCCCCTTATTGAATGTCGGCCAGCATCCACATATTGGACTGCAAACATTTACTTGGATGCTCGAAGGCGAAATTATGCACAGAGATAGTCTCGGCAGCGCCCAAGTGATCCGCCCCAAGCAAGTCAACCTAATGACGGCAGGACATGGTATCGCACACACGGAGGAATCTGTTAAAGGCAAAAGCACTATGCACGCAGCGCAGTTATGGATTGCCCTGCCGCTTGAGCATAAAGACACAACCCCGAGATTCGATCACTATCCCGAACTCCCGACTTGGCACGAAGCTGACGTCGATTTCACCCTACTGATTGGCACTTGGCAGCATAAACAGGCGCCTACATTGCACTTTTCACCCATTGTTGCCATGGATCTCTATGCTGTGAATAACACTAAGCTCACTCTGCGCCTTGACCCCAGTTTCGAATATGCCCTAATGCCACTCGAAGGCCGCTTCCAGATCGAGGATGAAAGCTTCGATAATAATGACCTCGCGTATCTCGGTATGTTACGTGAGACCATTACAGTTGAACTCGAAGCAGGTTGTCGCATACTGCTGATTGGCGGGGCACCACTGGCCGATCCGGTCAGCATTTGGTGGAATTTTGTCGGCCATAGCAAAGAGGAAATTGCGAAAGCTCAAGCCGAGTGGGAAGCACACTCCCCACGCTTTGCCGTCGTTCCCGGCTATAATGGTGAGCGCTTAGTCCCACCACCCATTCCGTGGTAATCAAGGAGTCCATGGCGCTTTAGCATTCAACCGGATTAAACCAGCGCCGAGGGTGAGGCTTACAGCAGATGTCTACGCAGTAAGCCTTATCATTCGCCTATAGCTTGATATGAGTAAGCTCAATCCCCTCGAGTTAATCGCAAGCTAAGCCACTAACAATCGACTAAATTTTACGGATTTTTTACGCGCTATCTTAAAATGCCTTTGTTAGAGTACGGACAACATTTTTAATGCTTCTTTCTTTTTTATGACTTCATCCATAGCCGTACCTATGACTCAATACTGGCGTTCACATCCATCTTCATTCACCTTCGTTGTGTTAGTCATCGCCATTTTCAGCAGTTTTTTTATTGATTTGCTCTCAGGCTCAACCATCGCCGTGTTACTGATTTTGCAACTCGCTGTGGTGGTTGTCGCCCTACAATGTAATGCCCATTACGCCTATTTTACGGCAGTGTATGAAGCGGCAAGTTATAACTTTTTATTTACCACACCGCGCTATTCGCTACAGATGTTTAATCTTGAGGATATTCTTAACTTAGCCGTATTTCTCTTAGTAGCGCTCACCACCAGCAAACTGGCGGAACTTTATCGGCGTCAGCAAGATGCGCTTGAACAAGCCCAGTTACGTAATAGTATTTTGCTGTCGGTCTCCCACGATTTACGTACTCCACTCGCCACCATTATTGGCACTTTAACTACGCTAAAAGAATATATGCCTAAGCTGAGCCCATCCCAAAAAGATGAGCTAATTGACAGCGCTGCGGCAGAAAGCCACCGTCTGCACCAATATATCGAAAATCTATTACAGGCCACTAAATTACAGCATGGCGCACTCAAGTTTAGTTTGAATGAAGACTCTATTACTCATGTGTTACACCAAGCTATTGCCCGTTTTCCGGCCACACAACCACGCATTGTTATCAAGAGTGAATCCGAGCTACCCACAGTGATGATATGCAGTTCATTGATTGAGCAAGCTATTTTTAATGTACTGGACAATGCATTGCGCTACTCACCACAAGATGAAAAAGTCACCGTTAAGGTTTATCGGTATGAAAATATGTTGAGATTGGATATCCAAGATCAAGGCTGCGGTATAGCCACCGCAGATATGGAAGCCATTTTTGAACTTTTTTATCGCCAACATCCATCAACGGATGGTGGTGCTGGTCTAGGTTTGGCTGTTGCGAAAGGAATTATTACCGCACACCAAGGCCAAATCAGCGCCGAACCTGTCACTAAGGGCAGCCTTATTCGTATTGCTTTGCCGATAAAAAAGGACTGTGAATAAATGGCCTACAAAGTGTTAGTGGTGGATGATGAAGCGCAAATCCACACATTTATGCGAATATCCTTAGAAGCAGAAGGCTTTGAATATATTGGCGCATCATCAATAACCACAGCCCTTGCCCAATATCGGGGACAGCAACCACACATATTGATACTCGACCTTGGATTACCGGATGGTGATGGTATTGAGCTACTACAAACCCTAAGGCGAAACGACAAAATCCCCGTATTGGTGTTAACTGCCCGCGATCAAGAGGAAGAGAAAATTCGCCTATTAGACGCTGGCGCCAATGACTATCTCAGCAAGCCTTTTGGGATAAGAGAATTAATTGCCCGTATCAAAGTATTAGTCCGCGATTTAGTGGACGAGTCATCTTTAAGTGATGTGCTGCACTTTGCCACACTTAAGCTACAAAAAAGCACCCACCAGCTTTGGATCAATAAGCAAGAAATCGCTTTGACCAAAAAGGAATTCGCCCTGATGGAGACCTTAATGTCTCACCCTGGTCAGTTAGTCAAGCAAACTGTATTACTGCGAAAAATTTGGGGCGAAACCCATCAAGAAGACAGTCACTATCTGCGGATTTTAGTCAACCAGTTACGCAAAAAACTCAATGACAATAACGAGCAGCAACTGATTAAAACAGAAGCGGGTTTAGGTTACCGCTTAACAGACATCAATCAGCAGTAAGCGTTCTCATCATCACAAAAGCAAACATAAAAGGATATTTGTATGGCGCATTTTACCGTTATTGGTTTAGGGCGATTTGGCGTTGCAGCCAGCCTTGAATTGATCCACTTAGGCCACACGGTCACAGGTGTCGACAGTGACCCTAAAATGGTTGAAAAATATGTAGAGAACCTAACTGAAGCCGTGATTTGCGACTGTTCCGATGAGGCATCGCTGCGTGAGCTTGACCTCAACAACAGCGAAGCCGTACTTGTCGCTATCGGTGAGGATATGCAATCCAGCCTACTATGCACCTTGGCGCTTAAGAATCTGGGTGTGCAAACCATTTGGGTCAAGGCTAGCACTAAAGCGCATCACACTATCGTGTCAAAACTCGGCGTTGCACGCATCATTCACCCTGAAGAAGAAATGGGGATACGTGTCGCTCAGTCGCTCAATTATCCTATGGTCAATAACTTTCTCGCCATTGGTGATGGACTATATATTGTTGAAATTCATATTAAACCCCACCTAGATAAAACCACCGTTGCCCAACTTCTTGGCTCAGTTCAAGATGGTTTTAGTGATGAATTAACCAATATAAAGCGCAACCCTAAAGGTAAAGTTGCAGCCATTATGGTTAAACGTGATTTAGCGGTATTTAGCAAGATCGATGGTAGTTTTGTGTTGCAAGCTAACGATGCATTGTTGCTATGTGGTAGCCGTAGCGAGCTTAAATATCTCGCACCAAGGTTGGTGTAAGGTGGTTCAATGGCATCCCTCCATCATGGCAATCGAACATCATCCAAGGTCGGATAGAAAACTGTTCGGTGCGCCACCCTTTATTTTAAGCGTGAGCTTTGCACTACTGATCATCCTTGGCACTTGCTTACTGAAACTGCCAATAGCAACCGAAGTCCCTATTACTTGGTTACAAAGTCTGTTCACTGCAACCTCGGCGGTCACAGTAACTGGGCTAGTCGTTGTCGACACTGGGACAGTATTTACGCCATTTGGCCAAATCGTCATCGCGCTTTTAATCCAATGCGGCGGGCTGGGGCTGATGACCTTTGCGATTGTTACCCTTATCGCCCTTGGCGGTAAGATTGGCTTTTTACAGCAAACCGTCGCAAAAGAGGCTTTTAATCAAACCGATACTTCAACATTAGTCTCGACTGCTAAGGCCGTATTACTGTTTTCGCTCTTGGTAGAAGCCATAGGCATGTTGATTTTATCAGTGCATTGGAGCAATGAACTCGGTTGGCAAACCAGCTTATTCCACGGTTTTTTCTATACGATTAGCGCCTTTAATAACGCAGGTTTTGCCCTCAGTGCCGACAGCTTAATGCCCTATGTGGCCGATCCTGTAATTAACCTCACCATCACAGGTTTATTTATCATTGGCGGTTTAGGGTTTTCAGTCTGGATTGACCTTCGCCGCAATAAATGTTGGTCGAAATTGACCGTCTACAGCCGAATGATGATTACAGGCACCATACTGATCAATGCCGTAGCAGTGATTGCTATTTACCTGATTGAGTACAACAACCCCAATACTCTCGCGCCCTTAAGCGAACTCGGTAAATGGTTAGCCTCTTGGTTTCAAGCCGTTACCCCTCGCACTGCTGGCTTTAATACCTTAGCCATTGACCAGCTCGAAGATGGCTCAACACTACTTATGCTGGTATTGATGTTTATCGGCGGTGGCTCTCTCAGTACCGCCAGCGGGATTAAGGTAGTCACCTTTATGGTGCTCATCTTGGCAACTTATGGCTATTTACGCCGCGATGAAGCCATTTATGTATTTAAGCGCGAGATCCCCAAAGATACCGTCAGTAAAGCCTTGGCGCTAACCATGATCTCCATTGGCGTCACTTGGCTAGCCATCTTCGCACTGGTATTAAGTGAAAACGCACCGTTAATTGATATCGTCTTTGAGGCAGTATCAGCACTGGGCACAGTCGGTTTATCCCGAGGTTTGACAGGCAACTTAACTACTCTAGGCCAAGCCATCATCATTTTTATAATGTTCATGGGTCGCCTAGGCCCACTCGTACTCGCCTACTTCCTCGCCAGCCCAAGGACCAAGAAACTGCGCTACGCAGAAACCAAACTGGCGATTGGTTAGACGGCAGGCACTGCAAAAAACACCATAGTTACAATCAGTTTAGCTATGGGCGATCAGCAACTGGCACAAGGGGGCGTTAATGTAATAGTTAGCGTGCCCACTTTTTGTTTCGTTAAAAATCCGCACTCGACCAGTTGCTCTAAATATTTAGTGGCGCCAGTAGTAAGCAAAACAAACGAGTTTATATAGATAAATTTCGCTCTTTTTATACTTAAGAGATTAATATGTATAATTTTCCTCAAAAATTATACATGACGAAGAAAACACGTATCTTTTTCAAGTTTTCTATACATGACATCTATGTAGTTCAACTCATTGATAAGTTTGTTAACCACTGACTCATTCTTAAAAATCAGTCGCTTTGCGCATTGTTATCGCCATTTAATCGCTATACCTTCTTAATCCATGTGTTCATGGGTAGCCTCGGCCCACTGATGCTCGCCTATTCCCTAGTCAATCCAAGGATGAAAAAACTACGCTACGCAGAAACCAAACTAGCGATTGGTTAAATAGATTATTAGACGGCAGGCACTGCAAAATAGTCAGTGCCGCCTTTTGATGAGCATACTCACCACTACAACACATCGTCCGTTGCTTTTAAAAGAAGTATCCAGATTGGCTATTCCATGGCTTCATGCCATCGAAAGTCACTGATTCAACAATACAATCTGAACTAAATCTTTAGCAGTTAGTTTTACTCAAAGGTAAGCGCCCCCTAAGCGTGCGACTTGGTTGTATAGCTTTATCAAATTTTAGTTTGAGTAGTCTTAGATTTCTTGAACATATCCTCGATCGCCACGGTCAAACTTATACAATAAAAAGTACAACCTCCAATGCAACTAACCTACTGTATTTATGCAAGTATTATGGTAAAAATGATATTCAGTGAAAGCGTTCTAAAAAGAATGAGCAAGTGCTAGATTTGCTTTTATTGAACAATTTTCGCAATTGGAAGTGCTTGTTTTATTTATTGCCTCTATAATTTACCACACCAAAAATTGACCCGGTGAATATCTTCTCCGTTTCTTTACGTAAGAATGTATTGAACGTAATGCGGTAACGGTGATAACTTACTATACATTAAGTAATTTACTCCTCAAACTCACGTGTATTTCCTGGAGTTTAACGGTAAATCTGGGTAAAAAATTTTTATATTTCCCTTAACTATGGAGTTGGTCTAATTGTTCGATTATATGAAAAAAAATTGGATAAGCATTTTGAGTTTAGGACTAGGTCTAGCAGGAATGCTTTTATCATATTACTTCTACACTATTTCAATAAAGATACGTGAGCCAGCATTTGTCATTACAAAAAATGTATCTCTTTTTTCTTCTCCCAAAGGATTATCTTCAAAATACTTTAAAATTGTAAAATCAAGTGATGGCACTGAGCTATTAAAAAACCTTTATATACAAGAGGTAGCTATTTGGAATAATGGCAAGGAATCTATAAAAAAAGAAAATGTACTAAAACCAATCACTTTAACATTTAATGGCGAAATAGAAATTATTGATGCTTTTATATCTGAAGTTAAAAGACCTGACATTGTTAAAGGAAAAATATCTTTTAAACCTGGCGAAAATGTTGTTACTACAAGCTTCTCTATTTTAGAAAATAATGATGGGATGAAAATCCAAGTCGTTTATGCATCACTTGAATCAAGCATTGCAAATGTTGATGGTGTAATTGAAGGTGTGGAAGCTATACAAAATATTGATAATTTAGCTAAAGATAACCTTCTGGCTAGCGTAGCAAAAGTTTTAATGTGGGGAGGAGTAATTCTTGTAGGATTTTTACTACTTGGTTCTATTGGTAAAATATCTAAATGGGTCGTAAGTAAAACATGTGGCGACTATGCAGAAAAGGTTAACTCAATTATTACGAATATGTTTTCAATAGTTATGACTTTATTTTTCCTGGGGCTGATTGCAGTTTTAATTTATACAAAGGTTATTGAGTTTTCTAAAGAATCAGTAGTTGACTCGGTGCCTAAG
Source organism: Shewanella sp. JNE2 (assembly GCF_023159115.1). Taxonomy (NCBI): domain Bacteria; kingdom Pseudomonadati; phylum Pseudomonadota; class Gammaproteobacteria; order Alteromonadales; family Shewanellaceae; genus Shewanella; species Shewanella sp. JNE2. The sequence continues at coordinate 4,526,042 of NZ_CP096169.1, forward strand.
ATGGAAGTACAAACATATAACAAGCCACTAAAATAAAACAAGAAACAGTTGGTCTAGCTCAGACTTGAGCAGTTGAAAAACAAACAGAAAAATAAATAATTTAGCATCCCGTAAAAATATACAATATAAAAACTTAATATTGAGAAAAATTAAAGCCCCAAAAGCAAACAAGTGTTAAGGTCTTAAGTATTAATGCCAAACAAGTGCAAATAATCGGAACAATCTTCCACTCAGCTTCAAATTAACTGGTGTTGCAGAAGTTATTTAAAAGTATTCAACATTCTAATATATTGATTAAATTGCTCTTTTCTAGAGAAACTTTTACCTAATACCTTAGTTAGATTCTGAATAACCAATCGTACACTAACTTACTGAACTGTATTTATTAACTACTTAATTAAACCAGGTAGTCTGCAGTCTAAGTTTCATTATTCTTATGCAAGCTAGACGCTACACAGCCCTTCCAGCGGCGACGCCCGATGCCCAAGACCATTGGAAATTAAACCCACCTAACCAACCACTTACATCCATCACTTCACCGATAAAGTAGAGTCCAGGCACTTTGCTAGCTTCCATGGTTTTGGAGGAGAGTTCATGGGTATCCACACCGCCTAACGTCACTTCGGCGGTGCGGTAGCCTTCGGTGCCATTCATTAATACTGTCCAGCGGTGCAGATCGTCGCCCAGCTTAGCGCGCTCTGCATGCACAAGCTGATTTAACGCTTTGTTTAATAACGCCTCATCGAATAATACTTCCACCAGCCGCTTAGGTAACCACTGGCTTAAGGTATTACGCAGACTCTGCTTTGGATGTGCAGCCAATTGTTGCTCTAGCGTCTGCGCCAAATCCATATTGGGTAATAGATTGATTTCTATGGTTTCGCCCGCTTTCCAATAGTTGGAAATCTGCAAAATCGCGGGGCCAGATAAGCCGCGATGGGTGAATAGCAGAGCTTCACTAAAGCTAGTGCCGTCTTTGGCGGTAATGCGGCTAGGTACGGCTATGCCCGATAAGGGCTCGAAACGAATTTTATCTTCACTGTGCCAGGTAAAAGGTACTAGCCCTGCGTGGGTTGGTAATACTTTGAGGCCAAATTGCTCGGCCAGTTGATAACCATAAGGCGTGGCGCCGAGTTTGGGCATAGATAAGCCGCCAGTAGCAACCACCAATGAATCGCAACTTAACTCGCCATTAGAAGTGTTAAGCTCAAAGCGCCCAACTTCGGTCTTTTTAACGGCCAGAATATCGGTGCGCAGCTTTATACTCACACCAGCCCATTCGCATTCAGTCAGCAGCATAGTGACAATTTCTTTGGCCGAGTCATTACAGAATAGCTGGCCATGATCGCGCTCGTGGTATTCAATGCCGTGGCGCTCAACCAGTTCGATAAACTGCTGTGAGGGATAACGCGCAAGTGCCGATTTTACAAAGTGCGGATTGCTACAGATAAAGTTAGCGGGCTCAACTTTAAGGTTAGTGAAGTTACAACGGCCGCCACCGCTAATGAGGATTTTACGCCCCGCTTGCTTGGCGTTATCGAGTACGAGTACATCACGGCCTCGGTAACCCGCTGTTGCAGCACACATTAATCCTGCGGCGCCGGCTCCGATAATAATCACATCATGATGTTTCACGCTCTTACTCCACACAGAAAATTGATTGGTATTGGCTGCCAACGGGCAATTTGATGACTCGCGAACCTTTAGCAAGCAAGTCATGCAACAGCTAAACGGAGCAAAGATAAGCTCAAACGTTAGACACAAATCCCCTCTTTCACCATCTGACCTCCAAGGATGGAGGAAATGCCCGTCTGATGTCGGGAACATCAAGGACCCTGGTGACCGGGGATACATCTTGCACACCAGAAGTCCGTGTACAAATCCCCTCTTTCACCATCTGACCTCCAAGGATGGAGGAATTGCCCGTCTGATGTCGGGAACATCAAGGACCCTGGCGACCGGGGATACATCTTGCACACCAGAAGTCCGAGCATAAAAAAGGGCGCTATTTTAGCACCCTTTCGACGAACCGCTATTACCTCGTAATAAATACACTTACTGGGTTGGCGTTTCTGATTTTTTCTCTCTGCCGAGCAGTTCTTTTGCGGCATCAACCGGTGATTTACCTTGATACAAAACTTGGTAAATCTGCTCAGTGATCGGCATTTCAACACCAAGGCGTTTCGCCAGAGTAAACACTTCTTTAGTATTGCGATAACCTTCAACCACTTGGCCGATCTCAGCCTGTGCAGTCATCACATCACAGCCTTTACCTAAGGCTAAACCAAAGCGGCGGTTACGGGATTGGTTGTCGGTACAGGTCAACACTAAGTCGCCTAACCCAGCCATGCCCATAAAAGTAGCTGTGCTGGCGCCTAGGGCTTCGCCTAAGCGCGTTAGTTCGACTAGACCACGGGTGATTAAGGCCGTTCTAGCATTAGCACCAAAACCAATGCCGTCAGACATACCTGCACCAATGGCAATCACGTTCTTTACCGCGCCGCCAAGTTGCAACCCCGTAAAGTCATCATTGGCGTAAACCCGCAAGCGTTTTGGGCTGTGCAGCAATTCCACTAAATCTTCAGTAAACTGTGGACAGGTTCCTGCAACCGAAATCGCCGTAGGTAAACCCATAGCAAGTTCTTTAGCAAAGGTTGGCCCAGATAATACCGCTAGCGGATATTGTTCGCCCAATACATCACGGGCTACATCTTGCAGTAAACGTCCCGTTTCAGGCTCAAGTCCTTTAGTTGCCCACACGATACGCGCATCGCTACGCAATAACGGTTTCGCTTGCTCAAGCACAGTACCAAACACATGGCTTGGCACGACCACTAACACATTGTTACTGGCGGCTAAGGCTTTGGCTAAATCGGCTTCGATCTGTAAACAGTCTGGAAACGCAATATCAGGCAAAAAAGCTTGGTTGCACTTGTCTTGTGCGAGCGTTTGCATGTGGACAGGATCGTGTCCCCACAACAAGGTCTTATGACCATTGCTGGCTAAAGAAATGGCAAGGGCGGTGCCATATGAGCCCGCCCCTAATACCGTGATATCGGCAGAGTTTTTCATGTAATTAAGCGTTTGCTTCTTCGGCTGCAGGGGCAGTCGCAGCGGCTTGACGTTGTTGCACATATTGCGCGAACAAAGCATCAAAGTTTACAGGTGCAAGGTTCAGTTGTGGGAAAGTACCACGACCTACTAAGCTGCCTACCGCTTCGCGAGCATATGGGAATAGAATGTTAGGGCAGTATGCACCTAAGGAGTGCGCCAATTGTGGCTCAGTTAAACCAGAAATAGAGAAGATACCCGCCTGTTGTACTTCACACAGGAATGCGGTTTCGCCGCCATTTTGTGCAGTTACAGTCAAAGACAGAACTACTTCATACACATCATCAGCTAATTTAGCACTGCGTGTATCTAAATCTAACTTCACTTCTGGATTCCATTCTTTTTGGAATACCGCAGGGCTGTTAGGTGTTTCAAAAGACACATCTTTAGTGTAAACACGTTGGATGTTGAATTGTGGGGCTTGTTGTTCGTTGTTTGCTACTTCAGCCATAATTTCCTACCTATCCTATCAATGTTATGCCAGCTTTTCGTTGAAGGCTGGCTTATATGTCTATTTAGCTCGGGCTTTGCGACTTAAGGCCAATCTTAGATCCCAGTGCCATCCCAATATTTAACCCTAAAGTGCATCTTTCAAAACTTAATTTAAGCCCTTAGCGACCACAGGATCAGTATGCCAAACAATGATGACTCCTATTGCTACCATGGCAAGATGGCCTTTGTAGCACAAATCATAACTGCCGCCGACAACTTATCTTTTGCTTTTTGAAACAGGCATATTAGCTGCCTGCCATTCACCCATACCACCTTTTAAGTTATACAGATTTTCAAAACCCTGTTTACTTAAAAGCTGAGCCGCTTGAGACGAGGTCATGCCAGCATTGCATACAAGTATAATGGGACTGGCTTTAAACTTTTCAAGTGCCGAAGTCTGATTATTTTTGATATCCGCGAGCGTAACGTTAAGTGCATCAACAATATGGCCCTTACGGAACTCATCGCTTGAACGCACATCAACCACTTTGGCATCCTGTCTGTTCACCATAATGGTTAACTCTTGATGACTAATATTTTTGATTTTCGAAAAGCTCGATTTGATGACACTTATCACGAGTACAACAAATAATCCCACCCAAGCAAGACTTAACATAGAGTGAGCTTTAAAAAATTCGATATATTCTTGCATGATTACAGCCCGTATAAATGGCGAAAATTCAATAAGGGCACAGAGTATACCCATTGCCTTGGCAGATTGCAGCAGTTTAGTCACAGTTAGAGAACACAGTTTGAACCTTGTAGCAAAGCGATTATCCGACCATTCGCCAATATTCTGCCTAATTAACGATTCGATGACCTTAATCTAGGTAAAGCGCTTTTTCGTACCCTGCTTACGTAGTAATATTTAACCAATTTCAGATTTCTACCGCTTCTTCAAAACTTAAAGGTATCACCATGACGACAACTAAACGTCCGATCGCGCTGTTGATCCTCGATGGCTGGGGCTACCGTGAAAACACGCACATGAACGCGATTTTTCACGCCAAAACACCAGTGCTCGACCGACTCAACGCTCAATATCCCCACGGTTTGATTTCTGGCTCAGGCTTAGATGTAGGTTTGCCCGATGGTCAAATGGGCAACTCTGAAGTAGGCCATATCAATTTAGGCTCTGGCCGCATTGTCTATCAAGAGCTTACTCGCATCAGTAAAGCGATTAGCGACCATGAGTTTGAGACAAACCCAGCCCTGTGCGATGCCGTTGATTCGGCAATTAATGCTGGCGGCGCAGTACACATTATGGGCTTACTTTCTCCCGGTGGTGTACATAGCCATGAAGAGCATATCGAAGCCATGTGCCGCATGGCCGTTGCACGCGGTGCAACCAAGGTCTATTTACACGCGTTCTTAGATGGCCGTGACACACCACCCCGTAGCGCTAAAGCTAGCTTGAGTCATTTTGATGATCTGTTTACTACATTAGGCCATGGCCGTGTCGCATCAATCATAGGCCGTTACTTTGCAATGGACCGTGATAACCGTTGGGATCGTGTATCCCAAGCCTATGAGTTAATCACCCAAGGTAAGGCTAAATTCCAATACGATAACGCTGTGACGGCGTTAGAAGCCGCATATGCCCGTGATGAAAACGACGAGTTTGTGTCTTCATCGGCCATTACCGATGTCGATGGTAAAGTAGCAACACTACAGGATGGCGACGCACTAATATTTATGAACTTCCGCGCTGACCGCGCCCGCCAAATCACCCGTAGCTTTATTCACCCAGACTTCGATGGTTTCGAACGCGCAGTTGTGCCTAAAATGCACTTTGTCACCCTCACTGAGTACGCTGGCGACATAACGGCACCTATCGCTTATCCATCCGAAAACTTAGTGAATACTTTAGGTGAAGTACTGCAAAATCGTGGTCGTACTCAGCTACGGATCTCTGAAACAGAAAAGTATGCCCATGTCACTTTCTTCTTCAACGGCGGTAAAGAAGAACCATTTGAGGGCGAAGATCGCATCCTAATCAATTCACCTAAAGTGGCAACTTACGATCTACAACCAGAGATGAGTTCAACCGAGCTGACCGATAAGTTAGTTGCAGCAATTGAATCAACAAAATACGATGTGATCATCTGTAACTACCCCAATGGCGATATGGTTGGCCACACGGGTAACTTCGATGCCGCAGTCAAAGCCTGTGAAGCGGTTGATACTTGTATTGGCCGCGTTGTCGAAGCACTGGCTAAAGTGGGTGGTGAATGTATTATTACCGCCGACCACGGTAACGCAGAGCAAATGACTGACGAAACCACAGGTCAAGCCCATACTGCCCACACCAGTGAACTGGTGCCTTTTATCTTTGTTGGACGCGATGCGACTATAGATAAAGGTGGTAAACTCAGCGATGTCGCACCGACCATCTTGCAGTTAATTGGTGAAACTATTTCTGCAGAGATGACGGGCAAACCCTTAATCCACATTAAAGAGTAATTGTTACCTAGTGAGTACTCGACTCCTTGTGAAAGCCAGCATTATTGCTGGCTTTATGATGTTATCTTTCTCGGCCAACGCTTCTGACTTACAGAAGCGTCAGTCCGAGTTGAAATCAATCCAAGCGCAAATAAACCAACAACAAAGCGCACTAAAAAGCACCAGTAAACAACGAGAAAAATTACTTTCATTACTGCGAAGTGATGAAGAAGCCATTGCTGCCGCGGCAAAAAAAGTAAACAACACAAAAAATAGTTTAAAACAAATAGACAATAAACTCGCAGAGCTAAAACAACGCCAAGATGAGTTAGAAACACTGAAAATTAGCCAGCAAAAAACACTTTCAAAACAGCTTTCTAGCGCCTATTTAGCTGGCAATCACGATTACACCAAGATGATGCTAAATCAACAAAGTCCTGCCACTATTGAGCGAATGCTGGCTTATTATCAATACCTGAACAAAGCTCGAATGAAGTCGATAAACGAATTAAAACAGACTCTTACCGAGCTTGATGACATCAAGGCTTCACAGATCAGTAAACAGCAGCAGCTCACTAAGTTGATAGCAGAGCAACAAGTTCAGTCTAAGCGCTTAAGCCAGGAACAAAGTCAGCGCCAACTCACCCTCAATGAATTGCAACGTACCCTCAACACTAAGGGCGCTGAACTTGAACAACTACAAATTGAGGAAGCCAGCTTAAAACGCGTGGTAGAACAAGCACTACGTGCCATGAAAGACAGTCCATCAATGGAAGGTTTTGGCAAACAGGGAGGTAAGCTGAAATGGCCGACCAAAGGCCGAGTCAGTGCCAGCTTTGGCAGCCCACGTTCAGGGCAAGTAGTGTGGAAAGGCACTATGCTATCGGCACCTGAAGGACAAAATATACATGCAATTTCAGGAGGAAAAGTCATCTATGCCGATTGGTTAAAGGGGTTTGGTATGGTGATGGTCATCGACCACGGTAAGGGCTATATGAGTCTTTACGGCCATGCACAAACACTACTAAAAAGCCCTGGTGACATGGTAAAAAGTGGCGACGCAATTGCTTTAGTCGGACGTTCGGGTGGACAAACCGAGCCTGGCCTATACTTTGAAATTAGGCATAAAGGGCAAGCCGTCGATCCAGCGAAATACTGTCGCTAACATGGCAGCCCTAACAATAGGGGGCGGCTATGAAACATGTGTTCCGCGACATTGGTTGTGTTGGATTAGGCCTAGTACTAGGCCTGTCTATTAGCCTATCCAGTAAAGAGAATACAAAATCTTCTTTAAATAATTTTGACTATCCATTGCTACAGGATGTTATTGAAACAGTTGAAACTTATTATGTTAAAACCGTTTCAAAGGAAGAATTGGTCCAAGCGGCCATCAAGGGAATTTTTGAACATTTAGATCCTTACTCTAGCTTTTTAAATCATCAAGAGTTCCTCGATTTAAAAGACGCCAACCGAGGTGAGTACTTTGGTTTTGGGTTTGAAGTCGCCAGCAATAAAAATCAGATCAGTATCATAGCGCCCTTCGCTAATTCCCCCGCAGAAAAAGCGGGGATAAGAGCTGGGGACACTATTATCAAACTCAATAATACTCTATCAACTGAAGCGAATCTCTCCGATATTCTTGCAGAAATAAAACAGCACAGCCTACGTAATCAACCGATTGATTTAACACTAAAACATCTAAACGATAGTACAGAGTTTAAGGTTTCACTCAGACCTAGCATGATCACTATGCAATCTGTGAGTAGCACACTGCTAAAAGGCAATATTGGCTACATTAGACTCAGTAGCTTTCAAGAAAACTCCACCAAAGATGTGTTGCATTCACTAAGCCAATGGCAAAGCACAGAGTTGACAGGGCTTATTCTCGATTTGCGTAATAATCCCGGAGGGCTACTCGACCAAGCAATAAAAATTGCGGATATCTTCCTCGCTAAGGGCCGTATCGTCTCAACTTCTGGGCGATTTTTTGATGCGAATTCAGACTACTACGCTTCACCTCAAACAATGTTCAACAAAGTGCCAATATTAGTGTTGATCAACAAAGGTTCAGCCTCTGCAGCCGAAGTGCTTGCAGCCGCATTGCAAGAAAATGGTCGCGCTAAGCTATTAGGTGAAACCAGTTTTGGTAAAGGAACCGTCCAAAGTTTGATCCCAATACTAAACGATGGCAATGCTGTAAAACTGACAATAGCCCAATACAACACGCCAAAAGGTGGAAATATCCACGAGATTGGCATAGTACCAGATGTGAAAGTCAACCCCGAAACTAGCTCAAACAAAGAGAATATGGCTATAATCGACGCCAACTCAACTCCAAGCGATGTTGCCCATGACTATATAGTCAACTCTGCTATAGCTTGGATACAACACCATGACGAATAAGCAGGAACAGTGCGTTTATTTTATATCTTTATTGTCTTCATCTTATATGTTGCGCCATCTTACGCGACTAAAATTGCACTGATCATCGATGACATAGGCTATCGTCAAACAGATGAAGCAGTATTGTCACTGCCTCACACAGTAACTCTTTCAGTGTTACCTCATACGCCTCTAGGTGAAAATCTCGCAAAAGTGGGTCACAGTAAAGGGCATGAAATAATGCTGCATTTACCAATGCAAGCTATTAACGGTAAAGCATTAGGTCCCGGAGGCTTAACCAAGGGTATGGATGAAGCAGAGATCCGCGCTAACGTATCGAGTGCGATTGCGAATATCCCTTTTGCTAAGGGTGCAAATAACCATATGGGGAGTTTATTAACACAACTCGATTCACACATGCTTTGGGTTATGGAATGCCTAAAGCAGAATCAACTGTATTTTGTGGATAGTATGACTACACCATTTTCTAAAGCGGGAGAGAAAGCAGATCAATTAGGTATCCCAAGTTTGAAACGCCAACTCTTTCTCGATAACAACGTCAGTAAAAAAGCCCTTGAAAAGCAATTTAATCTCATGATTAGCAATGCACACATGCAAGGAAGCCTAGTGGTAATAGCTCATCCGTATCCTGAAACCATTCGCTTCTTACAAGCGAATTTACCACTACTTGAAGCAGAAGGAATAGATCTGGTACCCGTATCAGATTTATTGCCTATTGATATAGCTCAGGAAAATAGACTAATCCAACTGTAAAACAGAAATAGACAAATCCGGCAGCAAAACTAACAGCTCATCACGATTACTGACTATATCTTGCAAACTATATTGATCGAGCACATTTAAATAAGCATCAACCGCATGCGCCAAGACACCTTTAAGCTTACAGGCTGGTGTAAACCGGCAGTAAGGTTTACTACAGTCAATTGGTGCTAACGAATTTTCAAGAACTCGCACTAATTGGCCTAAGTTGATCTCGCAAGCTGGCTTGCCGAGACGAAAGCCACCCATTTTTCCTCGAATGGTTTCTAAATAGCCTAGCTTACCGAGATGATGCACAATTTTAGAAACATGATTAGGTGATAAATCAAATACCTGGGTAATTTCAGCAATTCTAAACAGCGTCGTCCTATCGGGCTGAACAGCCAAATACATAAGTGTACGAACGCCAAAATCGGTATAGCGTGTTAACTGCATAATTCACCTGTCAGCGATAAACCTAATGAGAAGTCTGAGATTCAAGGTTAGTGATCAACCAAAACGCCTCTTCATTTGTATTACCACATGCATCCAGAGATGCATCAAAATCACTACAAACGGCGGGACGAGCTGGCGAGCCGAAAATCAAACATAAATTATCATCACTGAGTTGAACACAGCGCTCTCCTGCAGCTTTGCCATTAGGCATACCCGGAATAACACTGCTAATTGAAGGTGCAATACAGCAAGCACCACAACCAAGACGACAATTCATTTTAGTTACTCATGAAAGACATAAGGGATTATACCGCTTAATTTGTCCGAGATAAGTGTTACAACTCAATACTGCCAAGTCGCGCACAAGAGCCATTCTATTAGTGAAAGAAACCATGTTAATAATTGGCTCAAATGGCTGACTAGACAATCCTAGATAAAAAGATTGTAGAGTCATATTAGCAAAACGAAAAAAGCCTCATCTTTCGATGAGGCTTATCTCTTAATGTTGGCGGAGCGGACGGGACTCGAACCCGCGACCCCCGGCGTGACAGGCCGGTATTCTAACCAACTGAACTACCGCTCCTTTAGTCTAACGTTTGCACGTTAACCTAAATTAGGCGCTTGGCGATGACCTACTCTCACATGGGGAGACCCCACACTACCATCGGCGCGATTGCGTTTCACTTCTGAGTTCGGGATGGGATCAGGTGGTTCCACAATGCTATTGTCACCAAGCATATTCGGTTTTAAACAAGACTCGAGAGCGCACTGCGTGCTGCTAGATTCTAGGTTCTAGGAACTAAAATCTGCTCTTATCTTATTTAATAATTCGGAAAACTGATTGCTTTTTGAGTCCACACTTTATTAAGTGTTTATATTCTGTCTAAGGCTTCTTTGTAAAACCCATCTGGGTTGTATGGTTAAGCCTCTCGAGTCATTAGTACATGTTAGCTCAACGCCTCACAACGCTTACACACCATGCCTATCAACGTCCTAGTCTCGAACGGCTCTTTAGTGGACTTATAGTCCAAGGGATGACTCATCTTGGGGCTCGCTTCCCGCTTAGATGCTTTCAGCGGTTATCGATTCCGAACGTAGCTACCGGGCAATGCCATTGGCATGACAACCCGAACACCAGCGGTTCGTTCACTCCGGTCCTCTCGTACTAGGAGCAACTCCCCTCAATCATCCAACGCCCACGGCAGATAGGGACCGAACTGTCTCACGACGTTCTGAACCCAGCTCGCGTACCACTTTAAATGGCGAACAGCCATACCCTTGGGACCGACTTCAGCCCCAGGATGTGATGAGCCGACATCGAGGTGCCAAACACCGCCGTCGATATGAACTCTTGGGCGGTATCAGCCTGTTATCCCCGGAGTACCTTTTATCCGTTGAGCGATGGCCCTTCCATTCAGAACCACCGGATCACTATGACCTACTTTCGTACCTGCTCGACGTGTATGTCTCGCAGTTAAGCTGGCTTATGCCATTGCACTAACCGTACGATGTCCGACCGTACTTAGCCAACCTTCGTGCTCCTCCGTTACTCTTTGGGAGGAGACCGCCCCAGTCAAACTACCCACCAGGCACTGTCCCTAACCCCGATTAGGGGTCTAGGTTAGAACATCAAAACTACAAGGGTGGTATTTCAAGGACGACTCCATCAGGACTAGCGTCCCAACTTCATAGTCTCCCACCTATCCTACACATGTAGGTTCAATGTTCAGTGCCAAGCTATAGTAAAGGTTCACGGGGTCTTTCCGTCTAGCCGCGGGTATACGGCATCTTCACCGCAATTTCAACTTCACTGAGTCTCGGCTGGAGACAGCGTGGCCATCATTACGCCATTCGTGCAGGTCGGAACTTACCCGACAAGGAATTTCGCTACCTTAGGACCGTTATAGTTACGGCCGCCGTTTACCGGGGCTTCGATCATGAGCTTCTCTTGCGATAACCCAATCAATTAACCTTCCGGCACCGGGCAGGCGTCACACCGTATACTTCCTCTTGCGAGTTTGCACAGTGCTGTGTTTTTGATAAACAGTTGCAGCCACCTGGTATCTGCGACTCCCGTCAGCTTAGAGAGCAAGTCTCATCACCAACAGGAGCGTACCTTCTCCCGAAGTTACGGTACCATTTTGCCTAGTTCCTTCAGCCGAGTTCTCTCAAGCGCCTTGGTATTCTCTACCCGACCACCTGTGTCGGTTTGGGGTACGATTCCCGCTAACCTGAAGCTTAGAAGATTTTCCTGGAAGCATGGCATCAACTACTTCAGTCCCTTAGGACCTCGTCATCAGCTCTCAGTGTATAGCAACCCGGATTTGCCTAAGTCACCCACCTACCACCTTAAACGCGGACTACCAACGCCGCGCTAGCCTAGCCTTCTCCGTCTCTCCATCGCAGTTAGCGGAAGTACAGAAATATTAATCTGTTTCCCATCGATTACGCCTTTCGGCCTCACCTTAGGGGTCGACTCACCCTGCCCCGATTAACGTTGGACAGGAACCCTTGGTCTTTCGGCGAGGGGGTTTTTCACCCCCTTTATCGTTACTCATGTCAGCATTCGCACTTCTGATACCTCCAGCGTGGGTTACCCCTTCACCTTCAACGGCTTACAGAACGCTCCTCTACCGCGCAACCCTAATGGGCTGCACCCGTAGCTTCGGTGGTATGTTTAGCCCCGTTACATCTTCCGCGCAGGCCGACTCGACTAGTGAGCTATTACGCTTTCTTTAAATGATGGCTGCTTCTAAGCCAACATCCTAGCTGTCTAAGCCTTCCCACATCGTTTCCCACTTAACATACACTTTGGGACCTTAGCTGACGGTCTGGGTTGTTTCCCTTTTGACGACGGACGTTAGCACCCGCCGTCTGTCTCCCGAGTAGTACTCATTGGTATTCGGAGTTTGCAAAGGGTTGGTAAGTCGGGATGACCCCCTAGCCTTAACAGTGCTCTACCCCCAATGGTATTCGCTCGAGGCGCTACCTAAATAGCTTTCGAGGAGAACCAGATATCTCCCGGTTTGATTGGCCTTTCACCCCCAGCCACAAGTCATCCGCTAATTTTTCAACATTAGTCGGTTCGGTCCTCCAGTTGATGTTACTCAACCTTCAACCTGCCCATGGCTAGATCACCGGGTTTCGGGTCTACACCTTGCAACTAAACGCGCAGTTAACACTCGGTTTCCCTACGGCTCCGCTATTCGCTTAACCTCGCTACAAAATGTAAGTCGCTGACCCATTATACAAAAGGTACGCAGTCACGGTCTCAAGGACCGCTCCCACTGCTTGTACGTATACGGTTTCAGGTTCTATTTCACTCCCCTCACAGGGGTTCTTTTCGCCTTTCCCTCACGGTACTGGTTCACTATCGGTCAGTCAGGAGTATTTAGCCTTGGAGGATGGTCCCCCCATATTCAAACAGGATGTCACGTGTCCCGCCTTACTCGTTTTCATCTACGGTTAGTTTTCGTGTACGGGGCTATCACCCTGTGCCGCTGGACTTTCCAGACCATTCCACTAACACCCCATAGACTTAAGGGCTAATCCCCGTTCGCTCGCCGCTACTAGGGGAATCTCGGTTGATTTCTTTTCCTAAGGGTACTTAGATGTTTCAGTTCCCCTCGTTCGCCTCATGTAGCTATGTATTCACTACATGATGACCGCTTATGCGGCCGGGTTCCCCCATTCGGACATCGTTAGCTCAAATGCTTGTTACTAGCTCGCCAACGCTTTTCGCAAGTTACTACGTCCTTCATCGCCTCTGACTGCCAAGGCATCCACCGTATACGCTTAGTCGCTTAACCATACAACCCAAATGAGTTTCACTTGAATTGTTGCGACCAGCTGGTTTTACTTGTCTCACTTCTGACCAAAGAAGTGGACGCGCCTTAGACTTGAATATTCAAGACACTTAATAAAGTGTTTGAGAACTCAATGTTCAATGCTTTCGCATTAAACTTTTTTCGTATCAACACAACGACAGACATCATTGTGTTTAATACTATCAGCTTTCCAAATTGTTAAAGAACTACATCGACCTGCTAGAGGGATGTTTCGCTCTACCCGTCCTAAGACAGGATAAACAAGCAATCTGTGTGAACACTCAAAAGCATCAAGTTAGTCGTATAGGTAAGGAGGTGATCCAGCCCCAGGTTCCCCTAGGGCTACCTTGTTACGACTTCACCCCAGTCATGAACCACAAAGTGGTGAGCGCTCCCCCGAAGGTTAAGCTACCCACTTCTTTTGCAGCCCACTCCCATGGTGTGACGGGCGGTGTGTACAAGGCCCGGGAACGTATTCACCGTGGCATTCTGATCCACGATTACTAGCGATTCCGACTTCATGGAGTCGAGTTGCAGACTCCAATCCGGACTACGACGAGCTTTGTGAGATTAGCTCCACCTCGCGGCTTTGCAACCCTCTGTACTCGCCATTGTAGCACGTGTGTAGCCCTACTCGTAAGGGCCATGATGACTTGACGTCGTCCCCACCTTCCTCCGGTTTATCACCGGCAGTCTCCCTAGAGTTCCCACCATTACGTGCTGGCAAATAAGGATAGGGGTTGCGCTCGTTGCGGGACTTAACCCAACATTTCACAACACGAGCTGACGACAGCCATGCAGCACCTGTCTCACGGTTCCCGAAGGCACTAAGCTATCTCTAGCCAATTCCGTGGATGTCAAGAGTAGGTAAGGTTCTTCGCGTTGCATCGAATTAAACCACATGCTCCACCGCTTGTGCGGGCCCCCGTCAATTCATTTGAGTTTTAACCTTGCGGCCGTACTCCCCAGGCGGTCTACTTAATGCGTTAGCTTGAGAGCCCAGTGTTCAAGACACCAAACTCCGAGTAGACATCGTTTACGGCGTGGACTACCAGGGTATCTAATCCTGTTTGCTCCCCACGCTTTCGTGCATGAGCGTCAGTCTTTGTCCAGGGGGCCGCCTTCGCCACCGGTATTCCTCCAGATCTCTACGCATTTCACCGCTACACCTGGAATTCTACCCCCCTCTACAAGACTCTAGTTCGCCAGTTCGAAATGCTATTCCTAGGTTGAGCCCAGGGCTTTCACATCTCGCTTAACAAACCGCCTGCGCACGCTTTACGCCCAGTAATTCCGATTAACGCTCGGACCCTCCGTATTACCGCGGCTGCTGGCACGGAGTTAGCCGGTCCTTCTTCTGTAGGTAACGTCACAGATGAGCCGTATTAAGACTCACCCTTTCCTCCCTACTGAAAGTGCTTTACAACCCGAAGGCCTTCTTCACACACGCGGCATGGCTGCATCAGGGTTTCCCCCATTGTGCAATATTCCCCACTGCTGCCTCCCGTAGGAGTCTGGGCCGTGTCTCAGTCCCAGTGTGGCTGATCATCCTCTCAGAACAGCTAGGGATCGTCGCCTTGGTGAGCCATTACCTCACCAACTAGCTAATCCCACCTAGGTTCATCCAATCGCGGAAGGCCCGAAGGTCCCCTCCTTTCCCCCGTAGGGCGTATGCGGTATTAGCAGTCGTTTCCAACTGTTATCCCCCTCGACTGGGCAGATCCCTAGGCATTACTCACCCGTCCGCCGCTCGCCACCTCAGGAGTAAACTCCCTTGTGCTGCCGCTCGACTTGCATGTGTTAGGCCTGCCGCCAGCGTTCAATCTGAGCCATGATCAAACTCTTCAATTAAAGTTTTGGTGCTTCCGTCTTTCGACTTCAGCGGCTCAATGAATTCTGATTTTTTGTTTCTCGCACTCCTTATAAAAGAAGCACTGAAACAAACTGTACATATTGCTATGAACACTCATTGTTACATTGATTTAATTCTTTGACTGCCAACCCGAAGGTTAAGCAGTTTCGATTAACTCAACACCTGTGAGTGTCCACACAGATTTCTTGTTTTATCTTGTTAAAGAGCAACTCAACCTCGTAAGAGAAGGTGAGTACCACACTGAGCGTCGAACGCTTCCAGTTGGCTAGGGCTGCGTATTCTACGCATTTCCCGTTTCGCGTCAAGGAGTTTTTGCAAACTTTCTTTTCGCTCATCAATCAGTAAACTCATCAATGAACTGTCACATCAGGCTGCTTAACACTGTCTGCCGTGTCAGTGGATGCGCATTATAGGCAGCGAAACTTTTTCTGCAAGTGCTTTTTAAAATAAAATGGCAACAAGGCGTTTAGACGGCTATTTATCGAACGAAGCGAATAAAAAAGGGACTATAAAGTCCCTTTTTAAGGTTTATTTCCTGATGTAACGAAACTCAACTATCTAATACATCAAGAATGAACAATGGATACTAAGGGCTGAAGAAACGAGATTCTTGCTTAACTTCTACTTCTTCACCGTTAATATGCGTTTTCACTTTAATTTCAATATTCGTCACTGAACGAGCTAACTCTACTGGGTCGACTCCAACGCTAATAGGTAATGTAAATACCTCGCCCGCCGCAATGGTAACTGAGTTTGGGCCATACCATTTATAGTTGTTTAAGCCTTCGACACTCATAGTGTATTCGTGTGCTTCTTCCGTTTTGTTGAGGATCTTAAGGGTGAATGTATTTTCAATCAGCCCTTGGTTATTTTCTCTATATAACTGATTACGATCACGGATAATATCCATACGCACAGGCGCAATAGTTGCACTGGCATAGATGAATACCAGTATCATAACCACCAGCACAACACCGTATCCGATTAACTTGGGCCTTAGTACTTTCTCTTTTATACCTTCAAGCTTGTTTTCCGTGGTGTAACTAATAAGCCCTAATGGATAACCCATACGCTCCATCGTTTGATCACAAGCATCGATACAAGCACCACAGTTAATACATTCATACTGTAAACCATTACGAATATCGATTCCTGTTGGGCACACCTGCACACAGAGATCGCAATCAATACAGTCTCCTAAGCCTATTTCTTTCGGATCGGCTTTACGTGAACGCGGGCCACGAGTTTCACCACGTTTAGTATCGTAACCAACAATAAATGTATTCTTATCAAACATAGCGGCTTGGAAACGAGCATATGGACACATGTGAATACACATGATTTCACGCATCCAGCCAGCATTCCCGTAGGTGGCAAGTGTAAAAAAAACGACCCAGAAATAGATGCCACCAGAAGCGTTAAGGGTAAATACGTCGAGATAAACCTCCCGGCTCGGTACAAAATAAGACACAAAGGTCATCGCAGTGACGAAAGAAAGCAGTATCCAAGCTGTATGTTTAGCCACTTTTCGCCAAATTTTATCGAAACTCCATGGCATTTGATCGAGCTTTATACGCTTATTACGCGCACCCTCGAGTTTTTCCTCAAACCAAATGAACATAAAAGTCCATACTGTCTGGGGGCATGTATAACCACACCAAACTCGGCCAAGGTAAGTTGTCACAAAGAAAAGAGCAAAAGCAGCTATCATAAAGAGGGCAGCGAGTAAGGTAAGATCCTGAGGCCAAATGGTTAAGCCGAATACGTGGAACTTTTGCTCACCTAAGTTAAACCATACGGCTTGGCGATTTCCCCACGGGATCCACGGGAGTATCAGGAAGAATAACATTGCAACCCACCCCATACGGCGGCGCAAAGAAGTCCACAATCCGTCGATGGCTCGGACATAAATCCGGTTGCGAGGGTTAAAGCGATCAGCTTTACTCGCATCTGGCTGGTGAATCTTAATTCGATTGGTTTTCGAATAGTCCTTGTTATTAGATTCTGTGCTCATCTTGACAGCCTTTTACTGCTTTAATATTGGACGAAAACGGGCTTATTATACCCATATAATTAATGGTTATTCACTTATGTTGGACTAAAAGATGAAAGGTTGGATCATACTCGCATTACTTGCAGGCGCATTATATTACCTCTACACAGAAACAGACAAATTAGATGCACCAATTGCAGAGGTACAAACGATAATTAAAGACGTGAAGAATAAAGCGCAATCCATCTCTGGGACACAAATCATTAAAATCGATCAACAATTAGCAAAAGCGAGAAAGGAAATCGTAGAGCGCTTATCGGCGCCTGAACTTGAAGAGTTTAACAAAATACCCTTCACCCCAGACGCCATAGCAGACTTTAAGAAAACCTACTGTGGTACAAAAGCACCAGAACATCCTGTTTTCAGCCGAGACAATCTGCTTTATATTTGCGATCATCTCTAATCACTTTCCTCGGGTTAAAAGGGAATTTTGCCATATAACACTAAGCTTTATGCTTAGTTGATTGACCTTATATGATTCCACTAGCCTTTGAGGCCCGACAGACATAGGCCAAGTACCATGACCCAACAAGTATCAGACATTTTTGATCCCACTTTATGGGATGAAGTCAGTGGATTTCATTTTGACGACATTACCTATCACAGAGCCAAAGCACACGGCACAGTGCGTATTGCTATCAATCGTCCCGAATGCCTTAATGCCTTTAGGCCCAAAACCGTCGATGAGCTTTACATTGCACTCGACCATGCACGTCAATGGTCTGATGTAGGTTGTGTATTACTCACAGGCAATGGTCCCTCAGCTAAAGGTCAATATTCCTTTTCTTCCGGTGGCGATCAACGTATTCGCGGCAAAGATGGCTATAAATATGAAGGCGCCGAAGAAGGTAAAACCGATCAAGCCAGAATGGGCCGCTTACATATATTAGAAGTGCAACGCCTTATCCGCTTTATGCCTAAAGTGGTCATCGCCGTTGTGCCAGGTTGGGCGGTCGGTGGCGGCCATAGTTTACACGTAGTGTGCGACTTAACCTTAGCCTCGAAAGAACACGCAATATTTAAACAAACCGATCCCGATGTTGCGAGCTTCGACTCAGGTTATGGCAGTGCTTATCTCGCCAAGATGATCGGCCAAAAACGCGCCAGAGAAATCTTCTTCTGCGGTTTTAACTACAGCGCCGATGAAGCCTTTGCCATGGGGATGGTTAATAAGTCCGTCCCCCATGCCGAGCTAGAAACCGAAGCATTGATGTGGGCGAAAGAGATTAATTCTAAATCACCTACGGCTATGCGTATGCTTAAATACGGCTTTAACATGACCGATGATGGTATGGTTGGTCAGCAATTATTTGCCGGTGAAGCAACGCGTTTAGCCTATGCGAGCGCCGAAGCACAGGAAGGGCGTGATGCCTTCCTCGAAAAACGCGATCAAGATTTTTCAGCCTTCCCTTGGCACTACTAATTTTAGAATCGTATTAATTTACGTTTAAATGCTCAAAGCCCTCCATCGTGAGGGCTTTATGTTTTTTACAACGGATAAATAGATAAAACCGTTTAAACTAATCTGAAAACACAGCTTTTATTTTTAATGAGAATTGTTATCATCTAAATATTCCCGCTGGGAGCCTATTTAGAGGACAAGATCATGACTAAGACACTCACGTTTGCCGTACTGCATTTTAGCGTCGCTTTTACCGTAACCTATTTATTAACTGGCAGTGTGCTCGTCGGTGGCGCAGTGGCCTTAGTAGAACCCGCGGTTAACACTGTTGTATTTTACTTCCATGACAAAGTGTGGAAACGCATTGAGGCAAAAAAGCAGCACGAGCTAGAAACCATTCCAGCATAGCAAGCTAAGTCACCAGCATTTGCTATTACTGTAAGTTATCGTCATTTTGTCGTGAACTCTATATAAAAAAACCGCCAATAAAGGCGGTTGTTGGAGAGGAATAAAGTTTCATACTAGGAAGCGCTCTACAGCCCATTTCTTGGTCGTAAAATTTAGCACTGTAAAAATATAGTTTCATACTGAATAGTTTTATCATGCTAAAAAAATCCAAACACGGAGTAATAAAGTATCATCCTG
This sequence comes from Shewanella sp. JNE2, assembly GCF_023159115.1. NCBI lineage: Bacteria > Pseudomonadati > Pseudomonadota > Gammaproteobacteria > Alteromonadales > Shewanellaceae > Shewanella > Shewanella sp. JNE2. The sequence goes on from NZ_CP096169.1 coordinate 4,545,484, forward strand.
AATAATGAAATACTAACAATCAACTCATAGTTGTAGCATCAATGAGTGCAGCATCACTCTTTCCTACAATTACTCTTCTAACCACACAATCAATCTCTCAGCCCACTTATCAATGTCAGCAGGGTCTATCAATCCCTTATGTTTGCAAGAAGGATGCGACACTCCGGTAAAGTTTCCCTCTCCACAAATTTGTTGCAAGTAGTCTCGAGGCCAAGTAATCGACTTTTTGACTAACTGCTGTTCCAGTTCATCTAGATGAGCAAGCAAATGCCCACTGTTTTTAAACTTTAAAATCATTGTAGAAATAGCAGCTTTTGCGTCGGACGTGTCAACCTCTACGATATAACACCGCTTTTCCTGATAAGTAAGTTCAATCAGTGCTAAACACCTTGGATTGGCATTGTCAGCTAACATGTGCTTCTTACAACCTGCAATCTTAGGAAGCTTTCTTAATGGGTATCGATGAACCTGACAGCCATGATTTTTTTCTAGGCACTCAATCATCTTAAAGAAACAACTAAACTTGTTTGCGTATAGATGGGCATCATCACTTTCATCATTAGACACATCGAAGTCAGCCCCAGGAATTGATCCAGTAGGAGCATCATCGTTTGGCGAAACTTGCGGAGATAATTCACCAGGCTCACTGTCATCAGGAGCACCACGAGGCGTCCTTCTAGACTTACTAGTCTTCCTATTGGTTTTGAAAGGTTTTTTGAATGTCAGGCTTACCGAGTCAGTATCTAGCACAATCCTTTTTTTATTTGGATCAGCATCTTCATCAGGATCAATTTCATGAGCTTCCAACCGTTCAGGTTTAACTGCGTAAGATCCACCGCCTTTTCCGGTAATCGAATGCTCGAAATCTGGATGGAAAAAATCAATGTCGTCGGGCATGTCCGCTGGCAAATCTTCAATACGACGGATTTCCCAGACAAAAAAACTATCAGAATTCCAATCATGCCATCCTGCAACTTCCAGCTTAACGCCTTCCAAACTCGGCGGTAAAAAAGAAAAATCCCACATCCGATATTGCCCACGACTTTGGTGTTCTTTCATCATCACTTGATGCATGCTTTCAAAAGAAGCACGAGCCTGAGGGTCCATTAAGATCCAACTCAAAAATCGTCTGCATTTCTCGTCATTGTACGACTCTAACGGGTAGCTGGAGGAAGGCATTGCCTCAATGAGCCAACCGCTATCGTCCATATAACTGATATTAAAATCACTCGATAATTTATCGTGTTCTAAACAGATACGAGACATGTAGTTGTCATGAAGGAATAAAACGCGAGCCAACTCAAACTGTGGCAAGTAGATGACTTTTCCGTCTGAATTTGTGATTTCAAAGCACCACTGTTCTGTGTTTTGAACTCGACCGATTGAGCTGATCGCGGGATACTCCTTTAACCGCTTTTTGTTCCATAGTTGTGCGTTGTCGACGACAAAAGTAAGTAATTTTCCCTTTGTAGAGTTGGATTGGTTAGAGCTTAAGGTTTTAAATCGCCTAATTAGTGGTGCTCCGGACAATGGGATTGATGGACGGTCGACCTTCTTTGATAAGCTGAGGTTAACCCCCCAATATTGGTTACTATTCTTCTTAAAAAGTGAGCCGATGCCCAAGACTAAGGCATCTTGGGGGATGTGCTTAAATCTGTATTCGTCCATTTACCTTCCAATATTCCTGACAAAAAACTCTGGGTTAAAGGCTGTAAACGCTCTTCACTAAGTCCAGCACATCGAAGTAATTTCCATCTTTCAATTTTGATATGCCGCTGAAACAAATCTATGTACTGGCGGGTCAATCTGCGAATCTGATACTGATAAATCGATTCTGAGTACTTTGATAAAAACGCCGCCGTTAAAGGCAATTTTCTGTATTGCTTCGTTGACAAAGTCCCAAGCCCTAATTGGGATAGTAGATAGGTACTCGATAGCCGAGGAGCATCAAGCACCTCATCGAACCCGTGGAGCAGCCGAAATAATTCTCTGACGAGGGTCCGATCCCTTTTCTGCCAATTTACACGTTTGTCTTCATAAGTGATTGCTCTTTGATAGCGTTTATTGATCTTCATCAACCATTCATAGTCATGCCGATATAACCACATATATAAGTCCTGAGAACCATGCAATCTTGCTTGTTTAGTACCTAACTCTTTCAGTAGTCCAAACCACCTGAATCATACCGGGTTTGTCGGAGGCTAATTTTCTTGAGAGAATTAGTCTATGAACAAGAGAACAACTTATTCCGCAGAAGTCCGCGAACGCGCAGTTCGTATGGTTTTAACCTCAGAGCATGATCACCCTTCCAGGTGGGCAGCGCTGGTGTCTATTTCATCAAAAATTGGCTGTACACCTGAGACATTAAGGGCTTGGGTTAATCGAATTGAGGTGGATTCAGGCAAAAGGCCTGGAGTTACCACCGATGCCGCAGCCAAGATCAAACAACTTGAGCGAGAGAACAAAGAGCTTAAGCAGGCCAACGAGATCCTGAAAAAAGCTGCTGCGTTTTTTGCCCAAGCGGAGCTCGACCGCAAACCGAAGAAATAGTCCAGTTCATTGATTCGCACCGAGCGTTGCATGGTGTCGAGCCGATTTGTCGTGTGCTGCAAATCGCGCCATCAACGTATTTCCGGTGCAAGTCACTTGCAGCCCAGCCACAGCTGCGCTGTCAGCGTTATCATCAGGATGAGGCGTTAAAGCCAGAGATTCTGCGCGTATGGCAGGACAATCGGCAATGCTATGGCATCAGGAAGGTCTGGAAGCAACTGAAGCGAGAAGACTTTACAGTAGCCCGCTGTACTGTTGCCAGACTGATGAGCACTCTTGGGATCCAGGGCGTGCGACGAGGACGTCGTTGTGTCACAACGATCCCTGATGAGAGTGCTGCTAAGCCGCTGGATCTGGTTAACCGGGAGTTTACGGCAAGTCGGCCAAACCAGCTTTGGGTGGCAGATATTACCTATGTGGCCACTTGGTCAGGCTTCGTTTACGTCGCCTTCGTCACCGACGTGTTCTCCCGTAAAGTTGTGGGCTGGAGGGTAATGAAGTCGATGCAGACGCAGTTAATTCTGGATGCACTGGAACAGGCTTTATGGGCCAGGGGCAAGCCTAAAGGCGTTATTCATCACAGCGACAGAGGAAGCCAGTATGTCTCGATACGATACTCAGAACGATTATCAGAAGCAGGCTTTACCGCGTCTGTCGGCAGCGTTGGTGACTCGTATGACAATGCATTAGCCGAGACGATAAATGGCCTGTACAAAGCCGAGGTCATTTATAAAGACGGCCCTTGGCGAGGGTTGGAGCAGGTCGAGCTTGCAACGCTGGATTGGGTTGACTGGTTTAACAACAGAAGATTACTGGGCTCGATTGGCGATATCCCGCCAGCTGAATATGAGGAAAACTATTATCGACAATTAAGGCAAGATACGGCAGCATGACTCAAACAAATCCGCCTCCGAATTTACCGGTTCGATTCACTTTGCTGAGATCCGTTATTCGGGCACTCAATTTTCAGATAACTCAGTTGGAAAAAGTTGTGTTTCTCGTGATAAATAACTTGGGGGTAAGTGGCCAAAATACGATCGAGAGTAGAGCTTTTGCCACTCCCCGAACAACCAATCAGTGATAAGCAGGTTGCAGTCGTTAGCACATTTCTGAATTTATAGCTCTGTAATGAGCCAGACATCACACGCTCATAGCCATTTTGAAGATGTTGGTTGAGAGAACCATCCTGAAGATTTCTGCTCACATATCCTCGGCGGATCATGATGGATATGCGCTCTTCCAATAGAACGTGCTGGGATAGTGGCTGAAAAAAATCATCCAGCAACGAAGCAACCATATGCGCACGCTGGCGTGGTTTTTCCCGTAAATACTCCAATGAAAAATCGACTTTGCCTTCCAAGCCATCTTTTAGCTGTTTGATCTCCATTATTGGAGGAAGAGCCTCGATAAACGGGTTGCCTTTATAGGAGCCGTTGCCAGTACCCTGATAGACTGCAGTAACGTACTCACTTGGCAGGCTCATTCGTTACCATCCGCGTCATCAAATAACTCATCAACATAGCTAGGGTAATCATAGTTTTCCTGAACAACATTAGGCAAATGGATGACCTCTGCCGTTTCTTCAGGGTTATCAGGAACACGAGGTTTTCGCGCTTCCCGCTCATCTTGAAGTGCTGCTTTGCGATTGGGCCTGATTGCAGCTATTCGTTCAGCCTTGGTCTGAGCCGATACATCAGGACTCAATTTTTCTGCCTGTTGAATTTTGTCTATGACTCGACGTTCATGCTCTCTTTTATGCTTGCTAGCTCTAACGCGACTGTTAGCCGCAGTAACCTTCAACTGCTCTTGACGCTGCCACACTTCCCAAAAGGAACAATTTACAAACTCTCTAGAACGCTCTGAAAGTTTACAAACCCAGTACTCAGCACTATTGGCATAAGGAAATAAATAAATTTCATACGCAGAATCAGGATCATAGGCAACAACCACTTTTTCAGGTCGAGTAACTTCCTTTGCTCTGTGCATCCAACCTTCTGCAATCATCTCCTGACAAGTGTAATAAACACCGAAAACACAAATTCCTAAGGTTGAGACAGTAGCGTTTTCTCTCGGGAGTAAACTCAACCTGATTGACGCTTCTGAAGCAGAACGCAAACGACCAGTACGATTTTTCACTCCCCAGTTCCATAATTCTAATGGAACATTGGGAAGATCCACTGGCATATCAGCAGACCGATCATATTTTTTCAACACATGATATTTATTATGATAAACAATTGAAGAAATTATGATTTCTTTAAAATCAGATATAGACAGCTTGGCATCAAGACGATAGTCCTTACCCCCATGTTTTCTTACGGTGTTTCCTGTCACAACGCCTGGGGCAAAGGGGGTAAAGTCAGCTTGTAAGACTTTAAAGTTCTGCTCAACAATGCCTTTAGCATCACCACGAAATGGCGGCGTATTTTCAATTCGAATAGAGAAGCTTTTTTCAAGATTTTCTATCTGGTACCCGAGCAGTTCTCCCCGATCAGCCAGAATACAATCCGGTAAACCTCTTGCTGGCCAATCTTCTGCTTCAATGTCCAATCCAAACTGATGACATAGCTCCACTTTATCCGTCATAGCCGACTTTAGGGCCTGGATTGCAGCTACGTAAGATGGGTTTTCAAAGCCGATGTAGAACCCTACGATAAGTCGGCTGAAAACATCAACGACAACGTATACAACTGGTCGTCCAACAATCCAGCTTCGGTTTGCATCAGAGACCACATAAATATCAGCAATGGTCGCATCAATTTCAAAACGAGAGCCGGGACCTAAAGCATGCAAATTTGCAGTGCCTGTTAACGGACGAATGTCTTTGTTGTACTTGTTTCGATTGACCCGACTTTTAATTTTTTCAACTTGAGAATATTCACGCTGATAGAAATGCTTCATCTGCCAGTTCGTCGGAATTTCCTCTTCTGGAATATCAGGAAAGTAAGCCTCATACATATCCTTAAAGCGCCTATGGGCATAAGGAAATGAGTATCCCTTATCGGTCAGAAGATATTTTTGAATGGCTATCCTGAACAACTTCTCGATGAGTTCATCAATATTGACGCCTGCCCCTGGTCCATACTTCCGAGGACGACCGAGCTTTTTCTCTCCTGGAATTCTCTTTTTGCCCTTCGCGCCAGAGTTTTTATAGTCGGGGAGTAATGCGTTAGGGATCTGGCCTCTTTTCCAATACTGTCGAATAAGCCGATACAACGTTTGCTTAGTTGTCTTATTGTTAGACATCACATCTTCGATGGCTTTGGCTCTGACCTTAGGAAGGAAAAAATCATCGCTCTCTATGATTGGGCCAATCAGCTCGTAATTTTGATCCCTTTTCACTTGGGCTACGCTGCCGTCAAGTGGCGATGACAGTATTAAATCCGTATATGGATCATCAACCCTGCGCAAAGCCCCATTATGAATTGCTTCAGTTAACGTATCTAAATCAATTAGCGCAGGAAAATGACTAGGACTATCTATTGATATCCAAACAAACACATCACCCAATCGACGTAAAATTCGAAAACGTTCCTGATCAAGCTCCAGTACATCATTGATTCGAAACATGACGAGCTCCGATTAAGTTCCCCATATTTTCGGCCACCAGATCTTTACCTCTGAGTTGGTGAAACGGCTGAGACATATCAAAATAAAAGCAACGATTTGCGAGTAACTGCCTAATTTCATAGATAGAAGTACCATCTGGCAGGTTATATGTACGGTCAATATCCTTACAAATATCGGTTACGAATTTCCTCTCATTACGATAAAACACTTCACTGTAATACGCGGTTTTATCGACTAAAAACTCATCTTCTATGTCATCTTGTTCTAAGGGATAGATCCAGCTAATATTCTGCACAAGGGTAGGAGAAACATCATGCTCAGTCACCAGAAACCAAGGTATTTGTTTCATTTTCCAGAATCGCCGTTCAATTTCTAACTTTTCGAAAATACGAGGATCTTTTAAAGCTTCCGAGCGCTTAGCTTGAATGACATATCTAGGACATTGAGGGTCAAGAGAATCAACCAAAAAATCTGACGACATATATAGCTGTACGCCGCTATCTGATGGATGACGAATACCATTCTCAGAGGCAATTATCAGTGTATCCTCTCGTTCAAGCGGAAACTGCTCCCGAATATCGACAACATCCGCCTTCCACTCAAGAGACAAGAAAACAGCTAACTCAACATCAGAAAGTAACTGATGAGTACGTTGGCATTTATGGCCAAAGACTCGATGAGAACGGCCATCAGAAGGCACATCTCTAACGGTAAGCCAAGGCAGGTAATTGGCTCCTTCACCTTGACCTCGGCCCTCTTTAATCCAACGACTATACTTGGCTTCAGAGGGTGCATATTTGCTTTTTGCCATAATCAGATTTCAAAACTGACGGTCACAAAAGCATAATTGCAACAGCAGTAGTATGCAACTTTATTACTTATTTTGACACTAATAGCTTGGAGTTCAAGACATTAATATAGTTGCTTATTGCAAGCACTTTTGGACAAAAGCGTGTTAGTACGTCGACTTTATCAGGTGAATTTCGGATAAAAATTTCTATGGGGTAACACCAGCTATAACTGATATCCAAAAGCTGCGGCGAAGTACAACCACCGCAGCTTTTTGGGGCTGAGTTAATAGCATTGTTATGCCCTCTCACAGTTTGAAATAGCAGTCTCAAGTAGCCTCTTCACATTATCCTTGAAATCCTTGACCCGTTCGGATGCTGAAAACGGAGGTACCGAGCGTTTTAAAATTGCCTCAATATCCGCACGTCGTAAAGATGTCGATCCCGGTCCACTGTAGCAATACGCTGTATTCCAACTTTCGTGAGGAACCTTAATTATTTCTTGACGAGCGAAATCAATCATCAACTTATTAAACTGTCTGCGAATACTATTTAAACTTTCTTTCTTCAGAGTATCACTGACCTCTCGTTTCCAGTTGATTGGCTTTGATATGAAGCTGTCCATCTCCTCATTCAATTTCTCTTCAAAATCTGTTATCGGGGTAAACATTCTAAAGCCATCAATTCCCATGTCCATGCGTCGATTGAAAGCTTCAACCGTTTTCCAGTGCTGGTCAGATAGCATATCGCTATACAAGTCATTGAATTTTCGTGTTGACTCTATGAGGAAAGCAGAAAGCATTTCAAAGTCGTAGACTGGGGCCACAAAGGATTGCTGGAAGTGCGACATATTGTGCGCTTGCTCGAAGACAAAATTTATCTGCCGCGCTCCTGCTTCATCCATTCCTTCATTTTGAAGACTTCCAAGAAACAAAGTTTTATTTTCGTCTGGTTCAATATCGAGGCCATCATCCCGCAGCGAAGCCAGCACGTTTGATAAACCATCTCTAACATCCTCAATACGATCCTTATCAGTGGGATCTTCTGAGTCGTATGGTTCCACTTCATCTAACTTGCTAAAAAGCAAAAACAGTTTATCCCCATAGCCACGCTGAAAAATGCTTTTGAGGGCACTCTTTCCCCCGGCGACAAAAGGCTTCTTGCTTTCTTCAATCAATAGAATTGCATCAGAATCATAGAAATAGTCGTAGTGCCTAGAATCTAATTGCCCTGCTTCCTTGGTATCATGACCGATCCCCTCGCCATCAATAACGACCGCCTCCACATTTTCTCGTAGCCAAGTAGCCTTAAGGTTCCCACGAATCCGAGCGTATTCAATAACAGGTGATATAGAGCCGATCTCGCTTGATAGTAGATCCTTGCATTTTTTTATAAAAAGCCCCCTCGATTCGGTTTCGAATTTATAGAGCCGCCATTCTTTTTCCAAAGTTACCCCATCGCATGATTCGGCAATAAGCCGCTGAATTTCGCAAACTACAGCGTCGCGAATATCAGAATAAGAAGTACCAAGCTCAGAAATTACAAACTCAACGAAAATTCCGGTCTCGTTTATGTCTTCGGGGAAATCTTGTTGATAGGCCCGAACACCATCTTCCAACCCCGGAAGCAAATTCTCTATTCGTGAAGCTATTGCTGTAGAAAATTCAGATGAGAGAATGTAGTAGAGACGAAATCTTTGATCGCTGGTTTGCCGGATATTCTTTACGATTTTTTCTTTATCTCGATCTTTGTAAAACTTGCCAATCGCATCTTTGAGAATTTCATCTATATAACCTTCAATCTCAGAAAGGGGTTTCAGTACAACTGTAATATCTAATATGCCCCCATTGCGTATAACATATTCTGTTGGTGCAACCGTCGTACGTTTTTGACGAGTTGTTGGGAATTTGTCTTCTTCTGTGCCAAGAAGCTTTCTAATTATTGTGGTCTTCCCAGCTCCAGTATCACCAAGAAAATACAACTTAGGCAGGTCAAGAGGCGTGGGACTTACCGCATTTAACTCGTTCTGGATTTCCTGATATCGGCTCATCGCAATACGCTCCTTTGGTGTGGTTTTTTTTAGGCATGATGTTCATAACGTAACGGCGAGGTTTTCGGTGTCCGTTAATGTGGCTTGTTTTGTGAGTAATCGATTACATAAGAAGTGCACATGATGATGGGCTATTTGACTTCCTTGTATCTGAACTCTCCGTATTCAGCCGATATTCGGACGTTTTGTTCCTCACTTGAAGCGGGGTGTTCAAGCTCGCCCAACCTACACTACCGATGCTTCAAGAGTGACTGAAAACGACATTATTAGTCAGCGCTAATTACGTTGTTGCGTATTAACTTTGTAGCATTATTAAAAGTTGGTCAATCGGTGGGCGTCACACTAATTCTAAAGTTATGATGCCAATTCACAATGGGGCACATGAATTACAACGGTACGCGCGAATAAACATTTTGAACGGCTTACCAATTATTCATCACATCCAAAGGATGTTTATTCGCGGATTATCCATGTATCATCTGAGAGTTGCTATTTTTTTCTCTTTATAATCAGCATCATAAATATAGATGACACTCATCAAATTTGGTGATTCAATCTGTGTCACACGATAGGTGTATTGATTTTTCAACGTTCCGTCGACCCCTAAGGTATACCAATATTTACCAGCAAAGAAATGTATGACATTTGGACTTCCTAGATGAAAGTCTTTAGCCCTCAATTGTGATGTTGTCCACACAGCGTCATCAAAGCCATAAGCAGCATAATCGCCAGAATCGGCGTGTGGCATTAGTTTCTTTACGTAGCTGTAATCGACTAATGTTGAGAATCTCATAACTCCAATATCACTATCGTTAGGTGCATTGATGCAATGTAACGCCTTCTCCTTCATTTCACATTTTGCATCTTTAACAAGTGATGAATCAGAATTTGTTAATTCTTTAAATGCTCTGCGAAGCATTTGCTGTGAAGAGGGGTCTTGACCTTTTTCAAGCTTAAGAATAACGATGTGGCCAATATCAGGGTAGTCTGCTGGATTACTAAGAACATTTGCTATTGCAAATCCAGAGGAGGACAGCTTTGATGTTGCAAGAAAATCTAACGCCTTGCTTATGCCTAAATTTTGCCCTATTTGGGTAGAAACTGTATCCCCTCCTAATTCGATAAAATGGACATCAGCCTTAGTGATCTGTGTATCAACATTTTTACTCTCTACTTCTGAATTACCTGCCAGTAATTCTAAATTCCCCCCAAAGCTTAGCTTTGCGTTCCCATAAAAAACTCCATTTTTAATAGCACTATCTTGTTTTGGAACAGATGCACATCCTGACACAAAGGACACAAGTAAACCCACAGACAACACACCCATAGATTTAAATTTTGACATTTAAAATCCCTATCTTAATTAAAAAAATATACAAAAAACAATATAATAAAATATTCACTGTTACTATGTTGTGATATTTATCAGATTCTAATTGAGTGATTTAACACAATTTAAAATACTTGAGGTCTGAATCGCCATATTTAGATTAGTCGTTTTTAGGATTACTAAAATTTGGTCAAATGGACAAATGTCTGCTGATGCTAAGCTAGGTTCGAAACTCACAATGGGGCATTTTCGATTTAGGAATGGCAGCGTATCGATTGCGATCGCTGCCATTTTAGTATGATACTTTAATACTTAGTATGAATCTTTATTACTTGGTATGAGACTTTATTACTCTCTCACAGCGGTTTTCATTTAAATATCTCTATTTATTCTACTGTTACAGATTTTGCCAAGTTACGTGGTTGATCCACGTCGGTACCTTTGATTAATGCAACATGGTACGACAATAGCTGTAAAGGAATAGTGTAGATCAGTGGCGCCATAAAGATGTCACAGTGTGGTACAGGGATCACTTTCATCGTGTCATCCGACTCGAACTCGGCATCTACATCGGCAAACACATACATTAAGCCGCCACGGGCACGCACTTCTTCAACATTCGATTTCAGTTTTTCGAGCAATTCATTGTTTGGCGCAACGACAATCACTGGCATATCGGCATCGATAAGCGCTAGTGGGCCGTGTTTTAATTCGCCAGAGGCATAAGCTTCAGCATGAATATAAGAAATCTCTTTCAGCTTTAACGCGCCTTCCATCGCAATCGGATATTGATCGCCACGGCCAAGGAATAATGCATGGTGTTTATCGGCAAAATCTTCAGCCAGTTCAGCAATCGCAGCATCTAAACCTAAAGCTTGTTCCACTTTTGCTGGCATAGATTGTAGGCTTTGAGTAATTTGGGCCTGCATTTGATCAGACATGCCATTGTGACGACCGATCACCGCAGTCAACATTAACAAGCCAGCAAGCTGTACTGTGAAAGCTTTAGTCGATGCCACGCCAATCTCTGCGCCTGCTTTCATCATGTAAGCCATGTCAGATTCGCGAACCAGTGATGAACCTGGCGCATTACAAATCGTCAACGTGGCTTTGTAACCCATTTCTTTCGCTAAACGCATGGCCGCTAAAGTATCGGCAGTTTCACCCGATTGTGAAATCGTCACCAACAGGCTATTTGGGAATAAGTGCGACTTGCGATAACGGAATTCAGAGGCAATTTCGACGTTACAAGACACGCCAGCCCAATCTTCTAACCAGTAACGTGCCGCCATGCCCGCATGGTAACTAGTACCACAGGCGATGATTTGCACATGTTTGATATCTTTTAAAAACTCAGCAGCGTTGTCACCAAAAGCCGTGTCTAGCACTTGCTTATTAGCAATACGACCTTCAATTGTGCGCGTCAGTGCCAATGGCTGCTCGTAAATTTCTTTAAGCATGTAGTGGCGATATTCGCCTTTGTCACCAGCATCGTGGGTAATTTCAGATTCTTTGACTTCACGCTCAACGGCATTACCGTTTAAGTCGAAAATACTCACGCTGCGACGGGTCACTTCGGCCACATCACCTTCTTCTAGGAAAGCAAATGAGCGAGTCACGGGTAATAAGGCGAGTTGATCTGAAGCGACAAAGTTTTCACCTAGACCAAAACCAATCACCAATGGACTACCAGAGCGAGCAACAACCATACGTTCACTATCACGACGGTCAATAACGACTGTGCCATAGGCGCCTTCGAGTTGTTTAACTGTGGCTTGTACAGCACCAAGCAGAGTGTTATGGGTTTTCAGCTCATGGTGCACTAAGTGACAAATCACTTCGGTATCGGTATCTGAACTAAAGCTGTAACCTAAACCTTTAAGCATTTCGCGCAGTTTATTGTGGTTTTCAATAATGCCGTTGTGCACCACGGCAATATCACCTTCCGATAAATGCGGATGAGCATTACGCTCACTCGGCTCACCGTGGGTCGCCCAGCGTGTGTGCGCAATACCGGTTCCGCCCGCTAATGGGTTAGTTTCAAGCGCAGTCGATAGCTCTTGTACTTTGCCAACACGACGGGTGCTATTGAGCTCACCATTGTGAATAACGGCAACGCCTGCAGAGTCATATCCGCGATATTCTAAACGGCGTAAGCCTTCTACCAGAATTTCAGCCACATCCCTTTGCGCCACGGCGCCTACGATTCCACACATAGTCTTTACCTATAAATTAAAATGAAGTTGTTAAGCTATTTTGTCTATTGAGCGTAGGGCGCTAACATAACTCGCACGCCCTGATCTGAAATTTGTTTTAACGCACTCTCGTCGATACGTGAGTCGGTGACCAACACACTGACCTTGGCCCACGGTAACTCTAAGTTAGGGATCCGCTTGCCGATTTTGTCAGAATCGACCATAACGATCACTTCGCGGGAAACTTCGGCCATCACTTTACTTAGGCCTGTTAACTCGTTAAAGGTGGTGGTCCCGCGTTCAAGATCGATACCATCGGCACCGATAAACAGTTGGTCGAAGTTATATGAGCGCAGCACTTGCTCGGCGACTTGGCCTTGAAAGGATTCAGAATGCGGGTCCCAAGTCCCACCGGTCATCAATAAAGTTGGCTCGTTTTCGAGTTCATGGATGGCATTGGCAAGGTGCAGCGCATTCGTCATCACCACCAGCCCACGCTTATCGTTCAGCTGTTCAATCAAACCTGACGTCGTAGTGCCACTATCGATAATGATGCGATTGTGATCTTTAATCAGCTGCGCGGCAGTTTTCGCAATAGAAAGTTTATTAGGCGCGATCTTGGCAGAGAACTGTTGAGTGACTTCGTCTGGAATCGCCACGGCGCCACCGTAACGGCGCAATAATAAACCCGTTTTCTCAAGCGCGGCGAGATCCTTACGAATCGTCACTTCTGAGGTTTCAAAACGTAACGACAGTTCATCAACGCTCACTTCACCCTGTTCGTTCAATATGGTGATTATGCTGTGGCGACGCTGCTGTGTGTTTCGTTTATTCATAAAACCTTTCAGTTAAGTTTCGATTCGAAAGGTGCATTATAGTGAAACGAAACTTTTTTGCTAGTCATACGAAGCACTCTTTCGCATGATCACGAGTCATTTTAATTAATTTAAAATTGTGAACTTAAAAACCAACCAATAAAAAAGCAGTTTATCCTTTAGGGATAAACTGCTTTAAATAGATTAAAAATCCTAATAAGTATTAGAACTTAGCTTCAACAGCAACACTGAAGTTACGGTCTTGGCCGATAGTGACCATTCTATCACTGCCACCGTCTAGGTACTCAGTATCAAAGAGGTTTCTGACGTTGGCGCGAAGGCTCACATCTTTACCCATGATATCCATAGTGTAGGCCGCACCGATATCAAAACGTACATAGCCATCTTTGGTGATAGTATTTACATCATCAGCAAAACGCTCTCCGACATAGATAGCACCAAAGTTCATCGCAAAGTTGTCTGTCACTTCATAGCGAGTCCAAATATTGGCTGACCACTCAGGAGCATCAATAGGGGTTTTACCATCTAAGCTCTTGCCACCGATTTTGCCTGCACCAGTATTATATTCCGCATCTAAATACATCATAGATGAAGTCACAAACCAGCTATCACCTAACTGACCTTGGGCACCAATTTCAAAGCCACGGTGATGTTGCTCACCACCTTGGGTTGTCATTGTTTTTTTACTCGGTATAGGGCTGTCAAGTTCAATGACAACGTTTGAAACCGTAATATCAAACACAGCAGCAGTTAATAGTAAGCTATCATTAAATAACTCCCACTTAGTCCCTAATTCATATTGAGTTCCATACTCAGGCTTAAGGTTATCGCCTTCATTAACATCTTCAGAACTGGTGACAGAACCTTTTGGTGCGAAGCTTTTTGAATAGTTAACGTAAATACTACCATTGCTCATTGGTGAGTAAATCACCCCAAACTTAGGCGATACGGCATAACTGTTGCCGCCTACACCATCTTTCTTCTGCTCGTCATAACGCACACCAGCAAGCAATTTCCATTGTTCATTTAAGGTCATTAAATCCTGCAGATAGAAACCGTAATATTTGTATTCACTTGGAATACTCAAGTTTCCTTGATGGTAATCAAGCTCTGGCTTAATCACCACTTGCCCAGGAATAACGGTTTGTGCTGTACCACGCTTAATTTGCTGTTGGTAGAAATAGTCTAAGTAGTTAGCACCAATAAGGAATTGATGCTCCATACCTGCTAAAGAAAACTCACCTGTAAAGTCCACAAAAGCCGTTTTATGTTGCCAATCATCGTAACGATCAAATGGGCTGATCCGATAACCATTTGTGAAAGGATCCGCCGTATAAACAGGCGCAGAATCGAAACGTTGACGGTCAAATTGTTGATCGTTATAACCTACTTTAACTTTCCAATCGTCAGTCATTTGCCAAGTAATATCGGCACCTAAATTTGAAATCGTATTATCAGTAAAGGCCCATGGCGCATCCCAAACGGTTTTACGTCCACCTATCACATTACCTTGAGCATCTAGCCAACCACCAGCATCAATACCCGCTTTATCTTGGGTATGATCGTATTTAACCGACAGAGTAACATCGTCGCTGACATCAAACTCTAGGTTTAGGTAACCTAACCAACGGTCACGCTCTTGGTTTTCTTCAGTGGTCGAATACTCACGCCAGTATTTAGTGTCTTGTTTCACTAACACACCACGGTAACGAATACTTTGAGCATCATTTAAGCTGCCACCAGCGTCTAATTGTGCGCGGGTTGAGCCGTAGCCATCGGTATCAAAACCAAGATCCAACATGGAGTCATAGGTAGGCTTTTTAGTGACCATATTCACTAAACCACCAGGACCAGACTGACCATAAAGCATGCTAGAAGGGCCTTTTAACACCTCAACTTGCTGTAGGGTTTCAATAGGTTGTACATAGTGAGACCACTGCTGATGGCCATTGATAAGATAACCATTACCGGAATCAATCTCGAAACCACGGATACTAAAGACTTGGCGGTTCCAACGCGTTGTACCCGCAGTTACGCTTGAGTCGTTGACTAAGACTTCAGCGAGGTTAGTGGCTAACTGTTCATCTGTAACAAAATCGGGGATAACATTAACGGACTGTGGAGTATCCATTAAGTTGATATCACCACGCATAGCACCCGATGCAGAACCCACTTTATAGTCGTTAAAAGTACGGCCAGTGACTTTAATACGTTCAATATTGGCATCTGTTGCATCATCAGCTAAAACAGGCATAGCCATTAATGCTGCGCCAACAGCAAGACCTACGATTGAATATTTAAATACCATTGCCAACACCTCGAATAAACCTTTAGTCTTAGAATTGCTGGCAATATAAATGAGAAGTGTTTTTATTTTATCTTCTTTACGTGAATTTACAATTGAGTGTGATACCGATCAAATTAGCTTAAAAACCAACAATTTGCACATAGCATATAAATGTTAATTAAACCTTAATTATTAAGCGTTTCTTAATAAAAAGGTTTTTAATGCTTAATCTTGAATATATGTAAAGACAAAAGCGGCACAGAGCCGCTTTTAGTTTTTAATGTTACGAAGTTAGATTCACTTTTTTATTTTAACGGGGCGCTTCCAATCCAAGAGATGCTTTTGTTTTACACGAGTGATCACTAACTCATTCTCACCCACATCACGGGTAATCGTTGAACCGGCCCCTAAAGTAGCACCTTTACCGATAGTCACAGGTGCCACCAACTGAGTATCACTGCCAACAAAGACATTATCTTCGATAACGGTTAAATGCTTATTAACGCCATCATAGTTACAGGTAATAGTACCAGCGCCAATATTAACGCCATCACCAATAATAGCATCACCTAAATAGGCTAAGTGCCCAGCTTTAGAACCTACACCAATAATCGCTTTTTTGACTTCAACAAAGTTGCCGATATGGGCATCTTGCTTAAGTTCTGCTCCCGGGCGTAAACGGGCAAATGGGCCAGCGCTGGCAGCAACACCCAGTTTAGCCCCTTCGATAATAGAGTAAGGCTTAATCTCGGCGCCATCGGCAATCTCACAATCAATCAATATTGCACCAGCGCCAATAGTGACGTTATTACCAAGAATAACTTTGCCTTCGAATATCACGTTAATATCGATCATCACATCCATACCGACGGTGACTTCACCGCGGATATCAATGCGATGTGGATCGCGAAGGTTCGCCCCCGCCAACATCAGTTTTTCGGCTTCACGAGCTTGGTAAGCACGTTCAAGTTGCGCTAATTGCACGCGATTATTGGCGCCTTCCACTTCAATGGCCGATTGTGGCTGAGCAGTATCAATAGCAACGCCATCTGCGTGCGCCATAGCAATAATATCCGTTAGATAGTATTCACCTTGAGCATTATTGTTCGATAAACGGCTCAACCAAGTTTTAAGTTGTTTACCTGGAACTGCCATGATGCCAGTATTTATTTCGTTGATCAGCAACTGCTCTGGGTTAGCATCTTTTTGCTCAATAATACCTACTACTTTTCCTTGCTCACGAACAATACGACCATAACCTGTTGGATTAGCAAGGTTAACTGTCAAAATAGCAACACCATTTTCAGGACGAGCGGCGAGTAATGCTTCAAGAGTCGATGCTTGGATCAACGGCACATCACCGTAAAGAATCAGTACAGTATCGTTGTCGGCGATATATGGACTAGCCTGTGCAACCGCATGACCTGTACCCAATTGCTCAGCTTGTAATACCCAATTAAGTTGTTGTTCACCTAAGCTGGCTTGTAGTTTGTCGGCACCGTAGCCGTACACCAATTGAATCGCATCACTGCCAATGCTATGTGCTGTATCAATCACATGCTGTACCATGCTTTTATGGGCGATAGGATGTAATACTTTAGGAAGATCTGAGCGCATCCGAGTTCCTTTACCTGCCGCTAAGATCACTACATTTAATGCCATTGCCATATCCTTGAACAAATTCCAAGAGGGTGAAAAAATTACCGTCGATTTTGTGGCGCAATTTTAGCGGAAAGCCCATCGAAAAGCGAAGCGGATAGCGATGCTAATCAATCAAAGACATACAAAAATGCCAATCTATCCCGATTTTAGAAACAAAAAGGCGACCCTATGGTCGCCTTTTTTCATAAACAATAACCTTATCTGGCAATGTTTTTCTTGATGGTTTCAACAACACGTAATTGAGCCATTGCTTTCGCTAACTCAACCATAGCTGCATCATAATCAAAATCAGCACCTGCATCGGCCATATGGGCTTCTGCACGGCGTTTTGCTTCTAATGCTGCCTGCTCATCAATTTCATCGGCACGCATTACGACATCCGCGAGAACGGCAATAGAATTGGGTTGCACTTCCAGAAAACCGCCTGAAAGATAAATAACCTCTTCACTGCCATCTTGCTTGATGATGCGCGCCATGCCAGGTTTGATAGTGGTCAGCAGAGGGGCGTGACCAGGTAAAATACCTAATTCCCCTTCAACACCAGTCACTTGTAGACATGCTACTCGACCTTTAAAAATGCTGTTTTCTGCACTTACAATATCAAGATGTACTGTCATGGCTGCCATCCGGTTCTCCTTAAAAAACTAAGTAAAAACTTAGTTATTTCTTTTTGTTGGCTTTTTCGATGACTTCATCGATAGAACCAACCATATAGAACGCTTGTTCTGGCAGATGATCAAACTCACCATTCAGAATACCCTTAAAGCCACGGATAGTGTCTTTAAGAGAAACGTACTTACCAGGAGAACCTGTAAAGACTTCTGCTACGAAGAAAGGCTGAGACAAGAAACGCTCAATCTTACGAGCACGGAATACAGTGGTCTTGTCATCATCTGACAATTCATCCATACCCAAAATCGCAATAATGTCTTTCAGCTCTTTGTAACGTTGCAATACCGTTTGTACACCGTTAGCAACATCATAATGCTCTTGGCCAACAACCAATGGATCTAATTGACGTGAAGTCGAATCCAATGGGTCAACCGCTGGGTAAATACCCAGAGAAGCAATTTGACGAGACAGTACAACAGTCGCATCTAAGTGAGCGAAGGTTGTTGCTGGTGATGGGTCAGTCAAGTCATCCGCTGGTACGTATACCGCTTGTACAGAGGTAATAGAACCCGTCTTAGTTGAAGTAATACGCTCTTGCAGAACGCCCATTTCTTCAGCCAATGTTGGTTGATAACCTACCGCAGAAGGCATACGGCCTAACAGTGCAGATACTTCAGTACCGGCTAAGGTATAACGGTAGATGTTGTCAACGAACAACAATACGTCACGACCTTCGTCACGGAACTTCTCAGCCATTGTCAGACCTGACAGTGCTACGCGTAAACGGTTTCCTGGTGGCTCGTTCATCTGACCATAAACCATGGCCACTTTGTCGAGAACGCCAGAATCTTTCATCTCGTAGTAGAAGTCGTTACCTTCACGAGTACGTTCACCCACACCGGCGAACACCGAAAGACCCGAGTGAGCTTTAGCGATGTTGTTAATCAGTTCCATCATGTTAACTGTTTTACCAACACCCGCACCACCGAACAGACCTACTTTACCACCCTTAGCGAATGGACAAACAAGGTCAATAACCTTGATACCTGTCTCTAACAGTTCAGTAGTGTTCGATTGATCTTCATATGAAGGTGCTGCACGGTGAATAACATAACGCTCTTCTTCACCGATTGGACCCGCTTCATCAATAGGCTCACCTAATACGTTCATGATACGGCCAAGCGTGGCGGTACCAACAGGAACAGAAATAGGTGAACCTGAGTTAACAACCTCAAGACCACGACGCAGACCATCAGAAGAACCCATAGCGATAGTACGAACTACACCACCGCCTAGCTGTTGCTGAACTTCCAGCACCAAACCATTACAGGCGCCTTCACCTGTGATCTTCAGAGCGTCATATACCTGAGGTACGGCATCTTGCGGAAACTCTACGTCCACAACCGCGCCAATTACTTGGACAACAGTACCTGTGCTCATGATAAATCCTCTAAAACTTGTATTCGTTACCTAACCTAAACCGCAGAGGCACCTGAAACAATTTCCGACAGTTCCTGCGTAATAGCAGCCTGACGAGCCTTGTTATATACCAATTGCAAGTCGTTGATCAGCTCACCAGCGTTGTCCGTTGCCGCTTTCATCGCCACCATACGGGCAGCTTGTTCAGAGGCAATGTTTTCAACAACACCTTGATATACTTGTGATTCTATATAGCGAACCAACAGCGTATCCAAAAGTACTTTTGGATCAGGTTCGTAGATGTAATCCCAAGGATGTTTATTAGCCACTTCTTCTGATTTAGGCAAAGGTAGCAGCTGCTCGATCACAGGAGCCTGAGTCATAGTGTTAACAAATTTATTAAACACAATAAACAGACGATCCAGTTTGCCTTCGTTGTAAGCTTTAAGCATCACACGCACTGTTCCGATCAGATCAGCGATGCTAGGAGCATCACCTAAACCTGATGCATGAGCAGGCATAGTGCCACCGAAGCTTTTGAAAAACTGCACACTACGAGCGCCAATTGGGCAAAATTCAACTTCTGCACCTTGCTCTTTCCAGTTTTTCAGATCTAAAAGAACCTTTTTAAATAGGTTAACGTTTAGACCACCACAAAGGCCACGGTCGGTTGCGACAACAATGTAACCAACCCGCTTAGCCTCTCGCACCTCTAAATAGGGGTGTTTGTATTCGAGAGAACCTTGCGCAACGTGACCGATCACCTTACGCATGCTTTCCGCATATGGACGGCTCGCAGCCATACGTTCCTGCGCTCTGCGCATTTTGCTGGCTGCCACCATTTCCATGGCGGACGTGATCTTTTGAGTGTTTTTAACACTCGCGATCTTGGTTTTAATCTCTTTAGCGCCGGCCATCTCTACTCTCCAATCTGGACCTGAGGTGTCTTAAGACACCTCTATCATTGTTACCAGGTTTGGGTTGCTACGAACTTGTCGAGGCCAGCTTTTAATTCAGCTTCGATCTCAGCGTTATAATCGCCAGTTTCGTTAATAAGCTTCATTAAAGCAGCATGCTCGCTGTTCATGAACGAGAGCAGAGCGGCTTCGAAATCACCGACCTTCTTCAGCTCAACACTCTTCAGATAACCTTTTTCAGCTGCGAAAATAGACACAGACTGAGCGGCTACGCTCATCGGAGCATATTGCTTTTGCTTCATCAGTTCGGTAACACGCACACCATGCTCTAGCTGAGCACGAGTTGCATCGTCAAGATCAGATGCAAACTGTGAGAACGCAGCAAGTTCACGATACTGTGCTAGTGCGGTACGAATACCACCAGACAGTTTCTTGATGATCTTAGTCTGAGCCGCACCACCAACACGAGAAACAGAAATACCTGGGTTAACTGCAGGACGTAGGCCTGAGTTAAACAGATCAGTCTCAAGGAAGATCTGACCGTCTGTAATAGAAATTACGTTGGTCGGTACGAATGCAGATACGTCACCCGCTTGAGTTTCAATAATTGGCAACGCGGTTAAAGAACCGGTTTTGCCCGTTATTGCACCTTTAGTGAACTTTTCTACATAGATTTCGTTTACACGTGAAGCACGTTCAAGTAAACGAGAGTGTAGATAGAATACGTCACCAGGGTAAGCTTCACGACCAGGTGGGCGCTTCAGTAGTAACGAGATCTGACGGTAAGCAACAGCTTGCTTAGACAGGTCATCGTATACGATCAAAGCATCTTCACCGCGATCACGGAAGTATTCACCCATAGAACAACCAGAATATGGTGCTAAGAATTGCAGCGCTGCAGCTTCAGAAGCCGTTGCAACCACAACAATAGTATTAGCTAACGCACCATGTTCTTCTAGCTTGCGCACTACGTTGGCGATAGTAGAGGCTTTTTGGCCAATCGCAACGTACACACACTTAATGCCAGAATCTTTTTGGTTGATAATTGCATCGATCGCCATCGCTGTTTTACCAGTTTGACGGTCACCGATGATCAATTCACGTTGACCACGACCGATAGGGATCATAGCGTCAACGGCTTTATAACCCGTTTGAACAGGTTGTGATACTGATTGGCGCTCAATAACACCAGGTGCAATCACTTCAACAGGAGAGAAACCATCGTTATCGATAGGTCCTTTACCGTCAATTGGCTCACCCAGAGTGTTAACGACACGGCCTAGCAAACCACGGCCTACTGGAACTTCCAGAATACGGCCAGTCGTTTTAACTTTTACGCCTTCTGCTAAATCAGCATAAGGACCCATTACTACGGCACCGACAGAATCACGTTCAAGGTTCAACGCGATTGCAAAACGGTTACCAGGCAGTTCGATCATTTCACCTTGCATCACATCGGCTAGGCCGTGGATGCGGATGATGCCGTCACTTACCGCAACGATAGTACCTTCGTTACGAGATTCGCTAACGACTTCGAACTGCTCGATCCGCTGCTTAATCAGATCGCTGATTTCAGTGGAATTCAGTTGCATGCTCAAACTCCCAATTACGACTGCAGCGTATCAGACAGGCGCGATAATTTACCGCGGACCGAGCCATCAATGACCAGATCACCCACCTGAATAATTGCACCGGCGATAAGCGCGGTGTCCGTGCTGCAATTCAGCTTAACTTTGCGTGCGAGACGTTTCTCTAGAGAAACACTAATATGCTGCTGTTGTTCTAAGCTAAGCTCAGTTGCCGAAACCACATTAGCTTCAACTTCTTTTGCCCACTCATTACGGAAATCTGAAAATAATTTCGATACCGTAGGTAGAACACTCAAGCGACCGTTTTCAGCCATTACCTTTATCAAGTTTTGACCTTGCTTATTGATTTGCTCACCACACACATTAATAAAAAGTGCAGCAAGTTTTGTATTGGCTAAAGCGCCATTAAGCAGGGGCTGCATGGTTTCGTTTTCACTTACCAGCGCGGCAAACGTGAGCATTTCAGCCCAGTTATCCACTGCATTGTGTTCAATAGCAAAGTCAAAAGCTGCTTTTGCGTAAGGGCGAGCGATGGTAGTTAATTCAGCCATGACTCTACTCCCTTATCAAATTTCAGCGACTAGTTTATCAACTATGTCACTGTGGGCGGCTTGATCAATCGAACGCTCAAGAATTCTTTCTGCACCTAAAACAGCCAGAGCAGCTACTTGCTTACGCAAGTCATCTTTTACGCGACTACGTTCATTCTCAATTTCAGCTTTACCCTGAGCGATAATTTTTGCACGCTCAGCATCGGCTTCAGCTTTTGCTTCTTCGACTATTTGAGCTTTGCGTTTATTCGCTTGCTCAATAATTTCGTTAGCAGTTACCTTGGCTTCTTTTAGTTGCTCGGTTGCTTTCGCTTGTGCCAATTCAAGATCTTTTGCTGCACGACCAGCATCAGCTAGACCATCAGCAATTTTCTTCTGGCGCTCTTCGATTGCATTCATCAACGGTGGCCACACAAATTTAATGCAGAACCACACGAACAGCGCAAAAGAAATTGCCTGGCCTAGCAGGGTAGCGTTAATACTCATAACGACAACTCCTTACAGGGTGCAAAATTAGCCAAGTTGAGCTAAGAATGGGTTAGCAAATACGAAGAATAGTGCAACACCCACTGCGATCATAGAAATCGCATCGAGCAGACCAGCAACGATAAACATTTTAATTTGTAAAGCTGGAGCCAATTCAGGTTGACGAGCTGAAGCTTCTAAGAATTTACCACCTAAGATAGCAAAACCAATAGCAGTACCTAGTGCAGCTAAACCAATCATGATAGCAACAGCGATTGCCGTAAAACTAATTACCGTTTCCATGTTATCTCCAATTTATATCAAATTTTTTAATAAAATTAATGTTCTTCATGCGCCATGCTTAGGTAAACAATCGTAAGCATCATGAAAATAAAGGCCTGTAACACAATGATCAAAATGTGGAAAATTGCCCAAGGCACAGAAAGTGCGAACTGAGCCCACCAAGGCATTAGTGCTATCAGAATAAAGATCAACTCACCCGCATACAGGTTACCAAACAGACGAAGCGCTAAAGAAATAGGCTTCGCAATCAAGGTTACTGATTCCAAAATAAAGTTTACAGGAATCAATGACCAATGATTGAAAGGTTGCAAGGTTAGCTCCTTAGTGAAGCCACCAATTCCCTTAGCTTTAATGCTGTAGAAAACAATCAACACAAATACACTCAAAGATAAACCGAGAGTGACATTGAGGTCAGTTGTTGGCACAACTTTTAGATAAGGAACACCTAAAAATCTGTTTGCAGCTTCGGGAATAAAATCAACAGGTATTAGATCCATGAAATTCATCAGGAAAACCCAAATGAAAATCGTAAGAGCTAATGGTGCGATGACAACATTTTTACCATGAAATGATTCTTTTGCTATCTTATCAACACCTTCCACGCACATTTCAACAAAACATTGAAGTTTACCTGGAACACCAGCCGTTGCTTTTTGTCCTGTTTTATAAAACAACCATAAAAACAGAACCCCAAGGCCTACTGAAAATAAAAGTGAGTCAATGTGCCAAGTCCAAAATCCAGCATCTTGACATGCATGATTAAAAGCAACTCCACCATCAGTAGAGCACATTTTCGCATTAGTCAGGTGATGCTGGATGTACTCAGAAGCATTTAAGGCTTCACCAGTTGTCGCCATGATTAATCTCACTTAATTTTGCTTGAAATATAAAGAGGCTGTAAAAGGTACTATGAGGCTTAATGCATAACAGACAAACAAAGATGTAAAATCTACATCTAACGTACTGAATACAAGTCCAAACAATACTATAGTTAACAGCAACTTTACCGCTTCCCCCAGGAAAAATGATTTAACAACTTTTCCCGATGAACTTGCCCCCATATGAGAGAAAGCAAAGGTTGCGAATACAAAATTAGGGAGTACAGCGATTGAACCACCTGCTAATGCAGAATAGCCAAACTGAACTCCCCACACAGCGAAAAAGAGAATTGAAGCACCCCCAGCGACCGCCGCCTGCATCAACACCAATTTATAGGCTGACCACTGGCCACGACGCGCTAAAACCTTACTCAATTCATCCTCTCCGCATTTATACTTTTTGTTTCGATGACCGGATGACAAATATCCGTATTTTTGTCGATGCACAAAAAGCTTGCGAAAGTATACCTTTTCACGCCTTCATTGCAACTTTGAGATAAGGAAAAACAACACTTTTAACGTGATATAGCGTCTAAACAGCCAAAATGTAAAATTAACATTTGTCACAAATTTACATTAAAAACTGTTAATCTACAGACCTTAATGAATTTTGCTAAGAATTCCGTCTAATTCAGCCAGATTCTGATAGTTAATTACAATTTTACCTTTGCCCTTACTGCTGTGAGCAATAGAAACTTTGGCACCTAATCTTTCAATTAACTGCTGCTCTAAACGACAAACATCTTGATCTTTAGTCGTAGTTTCGGCTTGTTTAGGCGGATTTAAGGTTTGGTTAATCAATCGTTCAGTTTCGCGAACGGTTAATTCCTTAGCTGCAACTAATCTTGCTAAATTTGTTTGTTCTTCGCCCTCAATTGCTAACAAGGCGCGAGCATGACCCATATCGATATCGCCATACTCGAGTAAACGCTTTACTGGCTCATTTAAGCCATTTAAACGCAACAAATTAGATACACTCGCTCTGGATTTTCCCACAACATCGGCAACCTGTTGGTGAGTCAGTTCAAATTCTTGCATTAAACGTTGTAATGCAATGGCTTCTTCCATGGCATTAAGATCTTCTCGTTGAATATTTTCAATAAGAGCGATAGCAATTGCAGCTTCATCAGGCACTTGCTTAACAATACAAGGAATTTTATCAATACCAGCAAGTTGTGATGCGCGCCAGCGGCGTTCACCTGCAATGATCTCATATTGGGTATCATTCACTTGACGTACAACAATAGGCTGGATAATACCTTGATTACGTATGGAATGAGCTAACTCTTCTAATGCCTCAGGGGACATATCCTTACGCGGCTGATACTTCCCAGGCTGCAACAGGTCGAGATCAAGATGTATAAGTTCTTCATTTTTATCAATAACAGCCATTTCATCTGTGTGCTTTTTACTGGCAGCATGACTGTTACTCAGCAGGGCATCTAACCCTTTACCTAACCCTCTTTTCTTTAACGTCATGGTTATCCTTTACGCTTGCTTAGCCTGATTTTTCTGTTCTGAGCGGCGGATCATCTCACCTGCGAGTGCAAGATATGCCTTAGCACCTGCGCTGGATTTATCGTAATACATCGCTGGCGCGCCAAAACTTGGTGCTTCTGCCAGCCTCACATTACGAGGGATCACTGTGCGATATACTTTATCCCCAAAATGTTGTTTTAGCTGATCTGACACATCATTAGATAATCGATTACGGGGATCGTACATAGTGCGCAAAATCCCTTCTATACCCAAACCAGGATTAACAAAAGCGGCTAATTTGGTTATGGTATCGATAAGTGCAGTTAAGCCTTCGAGCGCAAAATATTCACACTGCATTGGTACTAGCACTGAATCTGCGGCAGACATCGCATTAACAGTCAGCATATTCAATGAAGGGGGACAATCGATGAAGATATAATCATATTGATCTTTTATCGGTGCCAAAGCATTACGTAAACGGATCTCACGGGCAAAAAACTCCATTAGTTTAATTTCAGCAGCCGTCACATCGCCATTACTGGCAATAAGATCATATTTACCCGCGGTATTTTTGACTACGATCTCATCAAATGGCTTATCTTCAACCAAGAGTTCATAAGCTGTATTTTCGACATCGTACTTATCGACACCACTGCCCATTGTGGCATTACCTTGTGGATCGAGATCTATCAGTAGCACTTTGCGTTTTGTTGCAGCTAATGAAGCAGCC
Organism: Shewanella sp. JNE2; assembly: GCF_023159115.1. Classification (NCBI taxonomy): domain Bacteria; kingdom Pseudomonadati; phylum Pseudomonadota; class Gammaproteobacteria; order Alteromonadales; family Shewanellaceae; genus Shewanella; species Shewanella sp. JNE2. The sequence continues at coordinate 4,571,695 of NZ_CP096169.1, forward strand.
AAGTTAACGCAAGTAGTTGTTTTTCCTACGCCACCTTTCTGGTTAGCCACGGCAATTACTTTACCCACAATATCACCCTGTATGTAAATTCTGGTTTATTGCCTACTTAAAAATCCACACAATAGGAGGAACTTTAAGCCTGTTATTCTTTGATAATCTTTAATAAATGACGCTGTTCATCGAGTTTTGGTACTTTAAGTTCGATGATTTCTTTAATAACAAATCCGCTGGGCATTTGTTGCAATTCTTCGTCGTTCAATTGGCCTTTTAACGCATAAAACAGCCCATTCTCAGCAGGTAAATGATGACACCAACTCAGCATATCTTGAATGGATGCAAAAGCGCGGCTCAGTACACCATCAAATTGTTGTTCAGCTTGATAGGCTTCGACACGGCTTTCAACTGAACTGATATTGCGGATCCCTAATTCAAAGGCCACTTGTTTTTGAAAACGAATACGTTTTCCTAAGCTATCGAGCAACACAAAGGTTTTATTTGGATTCATAATCGCTAAAGGAATACCAGGTAAACCAGGGCCAGTACCAACATCGATAAAGCGTTCCCCCTGTAAATGCTTTGATACGACTAAGCTATCCATAATATGACGGACAAGCATAGCCTCAGGATCTCTCACAGATGTCAGATTGTAGGCTTTATTCCACTTGTTGAGCATGCCAACAAAATCAATTAGTTGTTTTTTCTGCTCCGCTGTAGCGGACAGATTAATTTCGGCTAAATAAGCCTCTAACTGGGCTGATAACACTAAGCAACCTCAACAAAAATACGATTATAAATTCGAAGGCTATTATGAAGCCCTGAAACGTCGAAGGGAAGCCTGAATGCTTCCCTTCTGCGACCAAACTATCGATTAAGCTAGCTTTTACGCACTCTTACGTAATAAGCCACGCTTTTTAAGATGCACAAGTAAAATTGAAATTGCTGCTGGAGTGACTCCAGAGATCCTTGATGCTTGACCTATCGTTTCAGGTTTATGGCTATTCAATTTAGCGATAACTTCATTTGATAAACCAGGAACTTCTTTATAATCAAGGTGTAATGGTAAACCTGTGTTTTCATTACGTACGGCTTTATTGATCTCTTCTTGCTGACGCTGAATATAACCAGAGTATTTTACTTGGATTTGTACTTGTTCAGCGGCCAGTGGATCTTCAAGTCCTGGACCAAAACCTTCGATCTGCATCAACTTGCTGTAATCCATTTCTGGACGACGCAGTAATTCTTCAAATGACGCTTCGCGAGAGATCGGCGTATTCAAGTGTGGGTTTAATGCATGGATCAAAGGTGAATTTGGATGCACCCATTGAGCACGTAAACGTTGTAACTCAAGTTCAATCGACTCTAATTTTTCACTAAATGCCGCCCAGCGAGTGTCATCCACTAAACCTAATTCACGACCTTTTGCCGTTAAGCGAATATCAGCGTTATCTTCACGGAGTAACAAACGGTATTCCGCACGGCTAGTAAACATGCGGTACGGTTCTTTGGTCCCTAGAGTCGATAGATCATCAACTAGCACCCCAAGATACGCTTCGTCACGGCGTGGGCACCAAGCATCTTTGCCCTGAACCTGCAATGAAGCGTTCATCCCTGCTAATAGGCCTTGAGCAGCGGCTTCTTCATATCCCGTTGTGCCATTAATTTGACCAGCGAAAAATAAACCATTGATCGTTTTTGTTTCTAATGAGTTTTTAAGATCTCGTGGATCAAAATAATCATATTCTATTGCATATCCTGGACGGACAATTTCTGCATTTTCCATCCCTTTGATTGAGCGAACTAAATTCAACTGTACATCAAAGGGGAGGCTGGTCGAAATCCCGTTAGGGTAGATTTCTGTCGTATTTAGCCCTTCTGGTTCGATAAAGATCTGATGTGAAGATTTATCTGAAAAACGATGAATTTTATCTTCAATTGAAGGGCAATAACGTGGGCCAATACCTTCAATAACACCTGAATACATAGGACTTCTGTCTAAACCACCACGAATAATTTCATGAGTTTTTTCATTGGTATGGGTGATCCAGCAAGAAATTTGTTTAGGGTGATGGCTTACATCCCCCATAAATGACATTACGGGTAATGGAGAATCACCTTTTTGTTCTGCCATTTGCGAAAAATCAATAGTATTTGCATCAATACGTGGTGGAGTGCCGGTTTTTAAACGACCAACACGAATAGGTAATTCACGTAAACGATTTGCTAAGGCTATCGCAGGTGGATCGCCAGCACGACCTCCACTGTAGTTTTCTAGACCTATGTGGATTTTTCCGCTTAAAAAGGTACCAGTTGTCAACACTATTGCTGGTGATTCAAAGGCTAAACCCATTTGAGTAACAACACCAACAACACGATCGTTTTCTACAATCAAATCATCTACAGCTTGTTGAAATATCCGTAAATTAGCTTGATTTTGCAGTATATTTTGGATTTTTTGACGATATAAAGCACGGTCAGCTTGAGCTCGTGTCGCTCTAACGGCGGGGCCTTTGCTTGAGTTTAAGGTACGAAATTGGATCCCAGCATAGTCGGTTGCGATCGCCATTGCACCGCCTAAAGCATCAATTTCTTTTACTAAATGACCTTTACCGATACCACCAATTGCTGGGTTACATGACATTTGTCCTAACGTATCAATATTATGCGTTAGCAATAATGTTTTTGAGCCCATTCTTGCAGCTGCTAATGCGGCTTCAGTTCCGGCATGACCACCACCAACAACAATAACATCAAACCGTTCATGAAAATGCATGACACAACCTTTAATAACTTAAGAGACTAAACACGAGCCGAGTATTTTAGCATTTGCTTTGAGCTAGGTGAATGATCATTTTACGTTGAAAGATCGAATTGATCCGGACTAATAGATCTTAAGATCTTTATATAGATCTTCTTATTATGTTTACTATTAGGATCGCAGTTTTCTGTGCATAAGCCTAATTAGCTATATAAATCATAATATAACGAGATCGCGATCCTGTGATCTGCTAGCGATCTAACCTCATATAACATGGGGATAGATCGACTACTTATCCACAAGGAGGATCTTTAAGCTGATCCCTTTGTGAATAGCACAGAGGTTGATCAGATCTAAATAATAGCTTATCCACATATTTATACATTAAATGATTAATATGTGGATAAATATGATCTAAACTGTGTGTTATTCTGAATATAATCAAAATTTGATCTTAAATTATATCTTGCCATTGGCTTAACCATGCGAGGGCTGGGTCTTCTGGAACGGGATCTTGCTGAACATCGATCTGGATCTTATCCACAAATGCTTTTCCACCAAAGCTTTCTATAGCGTAGATCAGTTTTTCTGGGCCTTGGCAGAATGTGTCATAACTTGAGTCACCAATAGCACATAAAGCAAATTGTATATGGCTAAGATCAGGGGTGTGGAGCATTATTTCAGAGCAAAATGGTTGAATATTGTCAGGTAGATCGCCTGCTCCATGGGTCGAACAAACGATGATCCAAAGATGTTTAGAATCTAATTCACTCAAATTAGGGGAGAGATAAAGGCTAACTTGATGCCCTAATGCTTCTAATTGAGACATCATTTCATCGGCAATATATTCACTGCCACCTAATGTTGTTCCTACTAATATTGCTATGTTTGTCATTATTACAACTCTCTTGATCATTAAATATCTAGTATTTGATACTGTACTTGCTTAGGATTTTTTCCGTTTTTTGGATAAATTTGGCACAGCTAACATCTGGTCTGTTAGTATTCTTTGCTGCATATTCTCGCTTTAAATTCATAACCTGACAGTTTTTATAACAATTATAATAGGACAATCGATGACAACTCCTGTTCATGCGCCACAGTGGCCACGTCAAATCCCTTACATTATTGCCAGTGAAGCTTGCGAGCGTTTTAGCTTTTACGGTATGAGAAATATTCTAACACCATTCCTGATGACGGCGCTGTTGCTGTCTATCCCTGAAGATCTTCGTGGGGCAGTCGCTAAGGATGTATTCCATTCATTTGTTATAGGGGTCTATTTTTTTCCGCTACTAGGAGGCTGGATTGCGGATCGTTTTTTCGGTAAGTACAACACGATTCTGTGGTTGAGTTTACTTTATTGTGTTGGTCATGCTTTTTTGGCCATCTTTGAACACAGTATTCAAGGGTTTTATACGGGATTATTTTTGATCGCATTAGGGTCGGGTGGTATTAAACCCTTAGTTTCTTCCTTTATGGGTGATCAGTTTGATCAAACGAACAAATCATTAGCGCAAAAAGCATTTGATATGTTTTATTTTACGATTAATTTTGGATCCTTTTTTGCCTCATTATCTATGCCGCTTCTATTAAAAAACTATGGGGCTGCTGTTGCATTTGGGATCCCAGGAATATTGATGTTCATCGCTACAGTGTTCTTCTGGTTAGGTCGCAAGCGTTATGTGCATATGCCACCCGAACCTAAAAATCCCCATGGTTTCTTACCTGTTATTCGCACTGCATTACTGACTAAAGTGGCTGGCCAAGCGAATGTTGGGCTAGTTTTAGCGTTAATTGGGTGTATTTCTGCTGCCTATGCTTTAGTGAATATTCCAACACTGGGGATTGTTGCAGGTTTATGTAGTGCGCTTGTACTACTGATGGGATTCACGGGTGTTGGTGCTTCGTTGCAACTTGAGCGTGCCAGAGGGATACATCCTGATATTGCGGTTGATGGTGTGCGCTCAGTGTTACGTATTTTAGTGCTATTTGCTTTAGTTACGCCATTTTGGTCTTTGTTTGATCAAAAGGCTTCAACTTGGATTTTGCAGGCCAATGATATGTCTAAACCTCAATGGTTTGAACCTGCGATGATGCAAGCATTGAATCCATTATTAGTCATGTTACTGATCCCATTTAATAATTTTGTGCTATATCCAGCTATTGAGCGCATGGGGATAAAGTTAACTGCACTGCGTAAAATGGGGGCGGGTATTGCGATCACTGGTTTAAGTTGGATTGTGGTAGGGAGCATTCAATTAGTCATGGATGGAGGATCGGTGCTCTCTATTTTTTGGCAAATTTTACCTTATGCTCTTCTAACATTTGGCGAGGTATTAGTTTCTGCTACTGGATTAGAATTTGCCTATAGCCAAGCCCCAAAGGCTATGAAAGGTACTATTATGAGTTTTTGGACTTTGTCGGTTACTGTCGGTAACTTATGGGTATTACTTGCTAATGTTAGTGTAAAAAGTCCGGCGGTCACTGAACAAATAGCTCAAACAGGGATCAGCATTACTGCTTTTCAGATGTTTTTCTTCGCAGGTTTTGCCATCTTGGCGGCATTGATATTTGCGCTTTATGCCAGATCCTACCAGATGCAAGATCACTATCGCCAAGTTGAATCTTAATTTAGCTAATAAGTGGCAATATTCAGTTCTAGATATAAAAATATTTATTATTGTTTGGTTGCGCCACTACATGATAGTAGTAAGCCAGCCGTTGTTAGGGCTAGCTTACTACTGTTCAGTGGAGATCGTAGGAGTCTACACTCAACGTGTATAGGTGTTTATCCTTTGGCCATTTTGGAATGATTACGTCTTCCTAGCCAGGCACTCAAGCGCTCTTGTGTGCCGATGATAAAGACAAAAAACGCCGGTACGAAGAATATTGCCAGCAAAGTGCCACTGAGCATGCCACCGAATACGCCAGTACCGATAGCATGCTGAGTTTCGGCGCTGGCGCCGCTCGCAAGCATTAAGGGTACCACTCCGAGAGTAAATGCCAGTGACGTCATCAAAATTGGACGCAGACGCAAGCGTGCAGCGGTCACTGCAGCATCTATCAGCGTATGGCCCTCGGCATGCAATTGGCGGGCGAACTCGACGATGAGGATAGCATTTTTTGCCGATAGACCGATGATGGTGATCATTCCCACCTTGAAGAAAACATCGTTAGGCATATCACGCAATATTACTGCCGTTACCGCGCCCAGCAGACCCAGCGGCACGACCAACATCACCGAAAGTGGGATCGACCAGCTTTCGTACAACGCAGCGAGTACCAGAAATACAACTAGAGCGGACAGCAACATTAGCAACGGTGCCTGCGCCGTCGATTGGCGCTCTTGCAATGATGCCCCCGTCCAAGCTATCGCGAACCCTTGTGGCAACTGCGCCACTAAGCGTTCCATCTCTGCCATCGCTGCGCCGCTGGAAACGCCTGCTGCCGCGCCGCCGGAAATACGCATAGCCGGGAAGCCCTGAAAGCGCATCATTTGCTGTGGTGACTCTTTCCATTCAGCCGTCACTACTTCCCGTAGAGGCATCATGCCACCACTTGAATTACGCACGCGCAGGCTGAGCACGTCGTCCAATTGCATTCGTGCCGTAGCGTCGGCCTGCAGTATGACCTGCTGCATACGTCCATTATTTGGGAAATCATTGACATACAGTGATCCCATGGCCGCCGAAAGTGTGCTGCTGACCGCGGCGAAAGACAGACCCATAGCCTCGGCTTTTGACCGATTGATATTCAGGCTAATGCTCTCACCGGGCGGTAGGCCATCTGGGTAGACATCGCTGACCACCTCGCTCTGCGCAGCCAGTGCCAGCAATTGTGTCTGTGCAGCTATCAATGCAGCCTCGCCCCGGTTAGCTCTATCCTGCAGGAACAGAGTGAAACCGGAGGATGTGCCCAGCTCGTCGATGGCTGGCGGCATCAGGCTCATCACTGTGCCTTCAACGTTATCAGCCATAGCTTGCTGCGCCAGTGCCGCTTCTTCGGCAGCCGTAGCACCATTTCGTTGATCCCAATCTTTGAGCATAGTGAAGGCCATGGCTGCATTGGGGCCGGAGCCTGCAAAGCTAAAGCCCTGGACTACCATGTTGGCATCCAGCGCAGGGCGTGAGGCGACGTGCGCCTCATAGGCTTTGACCACATCCAGCGTGCGCTCGCTAGTAGCGCCTGTGGGTAATTGGATGGAGGTCATGAAATAGCCTTGATCCTCTTCTGGTAGAAAGGACGACGGCAATTGCCCAGCAGCGAGGATCAGCACTGCGCAGAGTACGGCAAATGCTGCCATCATACGTCCACTGCGTCCAACCAATCGTGCTACGCGTTCACTGTAACCTGCGGTGAGGCGCTCGAAGCTCCGGTTGAAGGCACCGAAGAAACCGCCTTTTTGATGGTGATTAGCACTAACTGGGTGCTGTAGTGTGGCGCATAGTGCTGGCGTTAGGGTCAGGGCGAGGAAGGCCGAAAACAGAATAGACACCGCCATCGACAATGTGAATTGTTGGTAGATCACTCCCACCGAGCCGCTGCCGAATGCCATGGGGATGAATACTGCGGTCAGCACTAGCGTGATACCGATCACCGCGCCGGTAATTTCCTTCATCGCCTGTGAGGTTGCCTCTCGCGGCGACAGTCCTTGGGTAGCCATCAGTCGCTCAACGTTTTCCACCACCACAATAGCATCGTCAACAATAATGCCAATGGCCAGCACCATGCCGAACATGGTCAGCGAGTTGATTGAGAAGCCAGCCAGTAACATCACCGCGAAGGTACCGAGTAGTGCTATGGGCGCGACGATAGCTGGTATAAGTGTGTAGCGCAGGTTCTGCAGGAACAGGAACATCACCATAAATACCAGCGCCATAGCTTCAAACAGGGTATAGATTACTTTTTCGATAGACACTTTGACGAAGGGAGCTGTATCGAATGGCACTGAGTAGTTCATGCCAGCTGGCATCATCGGCGCCAGTTCGGCTAGACGTTCACGTACCGCAGAAGCTGTGCGTACAGCGTTGGCTCCTGGCGAGAGCTGGATAGCAGCACTGGTTGCCGCCAAACCATTCTCACGGTTAGAAAATCCATAGGACTGAGCGCCAAGCTCGACCCGAGCCACATCAGAGAGAACCAATTTTGCGCCATCGGCACCGGCACGTAGGACGATAGCAGCGAACTCCTCGGGTATGCTGAGTTGTCCTTGCACTGTTAGGGGGACCGTCAGTCGTTGTCCCTGTAAGACAGGTTCATCACCGAGTCGCCCTGGGGCTATTTGTGCGTTCTGCTGCTCGATAGCTGTAGCAAGGTCGTTCATTGTCAGGCTATAGGCGGTGAGTTTATTCGGGTCGACCCAGACGCGCATAGCCTGCTCGGCACCGAATAATTGCACGCGACCAACACCGTCTATTCGACGCAGCTCCTCGACAATATTGCGCGCCAAATAGTCGTTTAGCGCGATTTCGTCGAATTGGCCGTTAGGTGAGGTCATACCAATCATCATCAAAAAGCTTGAAGCGGCCGACTCAACCTGCAGACCGCTCTGCCGTACAACTTGAGGTAGGCGTGGTTCGACAGCCTTAATGCGGTTTTGCACGTCCACTTGGGCCATTTCAGCATTCGTGCCCGGTTTAAAGGTTGCGGTGATCTGTGCACTGCCCGAGCTGTCAACTGATGATTCGAAGTACAGTAAATTCTTCACTCCCGACAATTCGCGCTCGACTAGGCTTACTACAGAGTCATTAAGTGTCTGTGGCGTGGCTCCTGGATAAGCGGCATAAATGCTCACCGACACGGGTGCCACTGATGGGTAGCGGGATATGGGTAATTGTGGAATGGCTATGACGCCAATCAGTACGATAAATAAGGCTATCACCCAAGCAAATACTGGGCGATTGATGAAAAACTGGGGCATGGCGACTTCTCCAAATTTAGCGCACGATGGCGCTAAGTTGCTGAGGAACGACAGAGGGTTGCCAAGGTCGAGCAATCACTTGTGCTGCAGGGCTTAGGCGTTCGATGCCTTCAACAACTATCTGCTGACCAGTGCTTAGGCCGGATACTACGTGATAGTGACCTGCCACCAATTCATCGACCTTTATTGCCACAGGCTGCACCTTAGCCTGCTCATCAAGCACCCACACTTGGGGTTGGCCAGCTTTGCGAGTCACAGCCTGCTGAGGCACGTTCAGAGCCGTAGGATAGTAAGTTTGTGGAATGCGAGCTTTTACGTAAAGACCGGGTAACAGACGATGCTGCGGGTTATCTACCAGTACGCGCAGCAGTACATCGCCAGTACCTGCATCTACTTGAATGCCGGAAAATAAGATATGCCCCTGCATGCCAAGAGGCTCGCCACTACTGCTAAGGATCTCAACAGCCAACTCCGTGGCTCCAGAGTTGGCCTGCTGACGCATCGCCTTCAACATTGATGCTGGCAAACGTACATCAACGTACACTTGGTCGATTTGTTGGATCCTCGCCATGGGTGTGGTATCGGTGGGTGAGACCAATGCACCTTCACTCACTAATGCTTCATCTATACGTCCGGAGATTGGTGCCTCGACGCTGGCAAACTGTAGATCTAACTGACGCCGTGCCAGCGTCGCTTTGGTTTGGGCTACATCCGCGGCAGCCTGATCGCGCTGGGAAATAGCATCGTCATACATTTGTTGGCTGACGGCCTCGGTTTGTATCAAAGAGGCCAAGCGATCGGCTTCTTGACGAGCCCGAACCCATACCGCTTCGGCACGCAGTAACGCTGCCGCAGCAATATCGACATCCGCTTTAAATGGTGCTGGATTTATTTGGAACAGCACAGTGCCAGATGTTATCTCGGCGCCCTGTTCGAAGAGACGACCTTGCACTATGCCGCTAATTTGCGCGCGGATCTCAGCGCTGCGAACCGCAGCGACACGACCGGGCAGATCTTTAGTCACCAATAGTTCTTCATTTTTTAATGTCATTACTGACACTTGAACCGGAGCAGTTGTCTCTTCATCCTGTACCGCTGAATCACAACCAACCAATCCCAACACGGCAATTGCTACTACTAACACAAAACTTAAGTGTCGCTGTTTGATGTACATAATCTACTCTCCTCAATGTACAGCGATCTCATTAATGGCGTTTTATCAAACGCTAGAGAACTAATGCTGAATTATGACGAGTCACTATTGCGAATAATTCGAGACATTGTGGAGAATGTATGGAGGGGGTGATAAAGTTCAACCATTTTAATGTTGGGGCAATCCATGTCTAATCTCAATGCATCCGTAAGTTCTATGACTTCGGCACTGGTATTAATTGCAGAGGATGAAGCAGAGATTGCCGATATCCTTATTGCTTATTTGCAGCGCAGTGGGCTGCGAACTCAACATGCTATCGATGGTCACCAAGCGCTAGCTATGCACCAAACATTTAAGCCCGATCTATTATTGCTCGATGTACAGATGCCGAATCTCGATGGCTGGAATGTACTGAATGAAATTCGCTCCCGTGGTGACACGCCGGTGATCATGCTCACCGCGCTTGATCAAGATATCGATAAATTAATGGGGTTACGCCTCGGTGCTGACGACTACGTGGTTAAACCATTCAATCCCGCCGAGGTGGTGGCTAGGGTGCAGGCGGTACTGCGACGCGCCCGCACTAACACACCTATAAATACCCAAATGTTGCGCGTCGGCCAGTTCCAAATCGACTTAGACAGCCACGAGGCTAGCGTAATCTGTAACGGTCAGCAGCAAGCACTGGATCTGACCTTGACCGAGTTCAAACTGCTCGCTTGCTTGATGCGTACACCGAAACGTGCTTTTAGCCGTGAGGAGCTGTTAATTAATTGCTTGCCTGAGGGCGATACTCAGGAACGAACGGTAGACAGTCATATCAGTAAGCTACGTAAAAAGCTTGAAGCCCTCGATATCCAAGGAGTGCCGCTCAGTGTCTGGGGGGTTGGCTATCGCTTTGGTGGCGAAGTATGAGGCAAACACCGGGTTTGCGCAGGCAAATTATCCAGTCCCTAGCGGTAATGACGTTAGGCATCATTTTCCTGTCAGTGTTTGGCTCCTATGTATTCTATGCCATTGCGGTGGCCTACCTGCCAGGCAGTATATCTGAAACCTGGATGCCTTCTCAGATGGAGATGCTATGGATAGTTTGCACTATCATAGCCGCGTTGGGGATAGCGTTATTTGTTGCCATTCGCCTGTCACGGCGCATTCTTACACCACTGAACTCTGTGGCATATAGCCTACGCGAAGTCGCCCAAGGCAAGCTCAACGCGCGTGCGCGAATGGACCAACATGCGATGGGGGAGACGGCGCAACTGGTGAGTGACTTTAATGCTATGGCCGAGCGCCTAGAGTATATGACTAGCGAGCGGGAGTTTTGGAACGCGGCAATCGCTCACGAACTTCGTACCCCTGTCACCATTCTGCGTGGTCGGTTGCAGGGATTAGCGGAAGGTGTTTTTAGCCCCAGCAGTGAGCTCTTCGAGGGACTGTTACGGCAGGTAGAAGGCCTTAATCACCTGATCGAAGATTTACGAGTGCTGAGCCTTAATGACAGTGGTCATCTAGAGTTACAGCGGGATGAGGTCTGTTTAGCAGAGGAACTTAGTGCGGTGATTGAGACTTTCGCTGCGGTGTTAGACGCTAAGGGACTCATACTGCAGCAGGAACTCGATACAAGACTTAAAGTTTACTGTGATGCTATACGAATACGTCAGGCGCTGATGGCGCTGCTGGAAAATGCGCGCCAGCATGCTGATCCTGGCACTTTGACTGTACGATTCTACCGCTCGGGGGCAAGCTGTTACCTCAGCGTAGAAGATGAAGGCCCCGGTATCCCTGATGAAGCTGCAAGCTACGTATTCGAAGCATTTCGCCGAGTCGATCCGTCTCGCTCTCGAAAAAGTGGTGGCAGTGGACTCGGTCTCGCAGTGGTTAAGACAATTGCTGAAGCTCACGGCGGCCACGTGGTTTGCCAGCCATCGGGCCATGGAGGAACAATATTCGTTCTTTCTTGGCCTGTTAAGGCAAGTTTAAAAGCCATTAAATCTACAATAAGGTAGCGTGCTTAGTTATTTCTATACGTATGATTCACGTTAGCAAGGGCTACATTGTGTAACTGTGTTAAATAATCTTTCTTTAAGGCTAGCTCTGTCCTTCAAGTTGATAATGTGCTTTGTTGAATCTAGAAAATTCAGATATTACAGGCCATTATCTATTAAGTCAGTGGGGTAAATAGTTTCTTTTTCCGTTCATTAACTATTTTGAAGTTTGTTTTTTAGTGCAAGATATTGATTTTAAAATAATAAATTTACTAAACCTCTTGCGTTTTACGGCCTCCATGCGAATCTTTATAAAGCAGGAGGTAATCATTAATCCCATCGGACACTTAATTTTGAGACAGTATGGTCAATAAATTAAGAGGTCTATATGAGTCTGAAAAATCACATAAGAGTTATCCGCAGGCATTTAAAGATGAAGCCGTCTTGATGGTGCTAGAGCAAGGTTATCAGCGACGCGCTTACAAGGTGACGACACAGCGAAAACACTCAGATGCAGTGGCTGATAACCTGTTAAATATGAACTTTAATCCAGTATCGACTAATAAGATTTTGACGGTCGTCTAAACCATTTTTGGTTGATTCCATTTCCAGCAGACGCTTGGCACGAATGGCTTTTGCTTTTTGTAATGTGGTTTTGTTGTGTTCGCGCGCAACTGCGTTTTTTGGCTTGTTAGAGAGGAACAGGTTAACGTCTCATATGAGCATTTCTGAGCTCTTGAGCCGTAATAGTACACAGCCTGATGGGGCGCAGGCCATTCTTATCTGAATCTCGTTTATGTATGCTGATTTTCATTGGTTTTTCTCATCTTGTGCGCCATATGTGCTCCAGAATTTATCTTCGGAGCACACGTGGCGCAAGAATCGACAAAACCCTTCAAATCACTTCCCACCAAATAAAATTATTTTAACATCATAATGTTGATTTGATTTGGTTTGATGCGTTTTACTCTTTTACTTCCCGATACAGAATGAGCTAAAAATTTTGCCCAATAGATCGTCTGAGGTAAAACGGCCTGTGATTTCAGATAGGGCGATTTGTGCCATTCTGAGCTCTTCCGCTAATAGCTCTCCTGCGAGGTAAACCTCTAATTGCTCTTTACCTAATTGAAGGTGGCTTGCGGCTACATCTAAGGCCTCAAGATGACGGCGGCGTGCGATAAATCCACCTTCTAAGTTACTTTGGTAGCCCATAAGTGACTTTAAGTGCAGTTTTAACTCATCAACACCGAGCCCTGTTTTGGCTGAGATCCGGTAAACGCTATAACCTTTTTCTTCCGTCATATCGAGGTTTTCACCGGTAAGATCGGCTTTATTGCGGATTACGGTTACCCCTAAATTAGCGGGTAGTCGATTGATAAAATCTGGCCAAATATCATGGGGATCGACAGCATCCGTGGTGGTGCCATCGACCATAAATAACACGCGATCGGCGCTGTTGATTTCATTCCAAGCGCGCTCGATACCAATTTGTTCAACGGTATCAGTGGTATCACGCAGGCCTGCTGTATCGATAATATGCAATGGCATACCATCTAAATGGATATGTTCACGTAGTACATCGCGAGTAGTACCGGCTATTTCGGTGACAATAGCCGATTCTTTACCTGCTAACGCATTTAATAAACTGGATTTTCCGGCATTAGGGCGGCCGGCAATCACCACTTTCATGCCTTCACGAATGATAGAACCTTGTTTAGCACTAGCTTGTACGGTGCTGAGTTTGTCGATGATTTTATAGAGTGCATTGGCAATTTTGCCATCACTTAAAAAGTCGACTTCTTCATCGGGGAAATCAATTGCGGCTTCAACGTATAAACGCAGGTTCGTGACTTGATCCACCAACTCGTGGACTTCCTTAGAAAACTCACCCTGCAGCGATTGTAGCGCGCTTTTGGCGGCCTGCTCGCTGGTGGCATCGATAAGATCGGCAATCGCTTCGGCTTGGGTTAAGTCGAGCTTATCATTCATAAAAGCTTGTTCGCTAAATTCACCGGGTTTGGCTATACGAATACCTTCAACTTCCAATACGCGTTTGATCAGCATGTCGAGGACTATTTGGCCACCGTGGCCTTGCAATTCCAATACGTCTTCACCGGTAAAGGAGTTTGGCCCCTTAAAAAATAGCGCTATGCCTTGGTCTATTACTTGGCCTGTTGCATTTTTAAAATCACAATAATCGGCATATCGGGTTTTAGGTAAATGACCTAAAACTGCCATGGCAACATCAGTTGCCTTGTCACCTGAAATTCGAATGATGCCAACGCCGCCACGTCCGGGTGCGGTGGCTTGAGCCACGATAGTGTCAGTTGTCACGGAAATACCCACCAAACTAATATTTACCAATACCCTGTAAAGGAAAAGGCGGCTAATTAAGCCGCCTTTAGTGTCATTTTCACTTTATGTTTTGCTAAAGGTAGGGCTTATTTTAAGCCTTTTTTCTCAAGACCTGCATAAATAATCTTCTGCTGGATGATGGCAACAATGTTACCTACTAACCAGTATAGTACTAGACCTGATGGGAACCACAGGAAGAATACGGTAAAGATTACTGGCATCCATTGCATCATCTTCACTTGCATTGGATCCATCGTCGGTGCGATAGGTTGCATTTTCTGCATGATGAACATAGATACGCCCATCAGCAACGGCAGTATGTAGTAAGGATCTTGTACCGATAAATCGTGGATCCATAACATAAAGGGAGCGTGACGTAGTTCGAAACTTTCTAGCAATACCCAGTACAAGGCAATGAAGATTGGCATCTGTAAAATAATAGGTAAACAGCCACCCATGGGGTTAACTTTTTCTTTCTTATACAGTTCCATCATAGCTTGACCCATCTTCTGACGGTCATCACCAAAACGTTCTTTTAAGTCGGCAAGTTTAGGTTGCAGATTGCGCATCTTAGCCATTGAGGTGTACTGCGCTTTTGTTAGCGGGAACAGTAAACCACGAACGGTTAAGGTGATCAGGATAATTGCTACACCCCAGTTACCCACAAATGATTGATAGAACATCAATAACCAGTGGATTGGTACCGCTAACCACCATAGGAAACCGTAATCAACGACAAGGTTCAAGGTTTCTGAAATGGCGGATAGTGCCGCTTGATCTTTAGGACCAACATAGAACTGTGAGCTAATTTCTTGGCTAGCACCAGGTGCGATATCGTATACCGCACCGCGGAAACCAATATTCGCTAAACCGCCAGCACTGACACTTGAAAAAATAGTGTTACTGTCAGTTGCGGGTGGCACCCAAGCTGAAACGAAATAGTGCTGTAACATGGCAGCCCAACCGCCTAAAGTGGCTTGGTTCAGGTTGCTTTTGGCCATGTCATCAAAGTTGTATTTCTCGTAGCGCACATCATTTGTTGAGAACGCACCACCACGGTAGGTAGGCATCATCATACTGCTTTCAGATGGCTTGATTGTTTGTTTAATCTGACCGTACATCTGAACTTGCAGCGGTGCTGCTGAAGTGTTGTTGATTTTATAGTCAACATCTACGTTGAACTTACCACGATGGAAAACAAACACTTTAGTGTAAGTTACGCCATTATCGGCCACGTAGGTTAATGGCACTTCTAAGGTGTCTTGGCCTTCGGCTAATGTGAATTCAGTTGCAGAGGTTGTGAATGCTGCACGACCGTTGGCGCTGCTATCGATACCATCACGACCGATCAAACCGCTTTGGGCGATATAAGTGTAATCTTTTGTCTGCTCAAGCAATACAAAAGGTTGCTCTTTACCTTGCTCCATTTTGTGTGAAACTAGTGCAGCAAAGACGATGTCGCCACCTACAGGGTTGATTTGTACATCAAGCTGATCAGTTTTTACTGTGATAAGATTTTTACTCGCAGCTACTGCTGCTGGTACACCTGTATCAGCTTCTGGAACATCGGCACTGTGAGTGCTAGCCACATTCGCCACTAAGGACGATTCTGTTGCAACGGGTTTAGGAGCTTTGTCTGCTTGCCACTGTTGCCACAGCAAAAAGCTGACAAACAGTAGTCCTATGAGCAATATATTGCGTTGAGATTCCATAGCCTATTTATTACACCTGTCATTTTTAGGGGGGACGGGATCGCTACCGCCGGGATGTAAAGGGTGACATTTTAATATGCGTTTCAATGCAAACCAACAACCTTTCGCGGTTCCGTGCACTTTTATTGCTTCAATGGCGTAATGAGAGCAAGTGGGATTGAAACGACAACGAGGGCCCAGTATAGGGCTAATGAAGATTTGATAGCCACGAATTAACGTGGTCGCTAGCCATTGTAGCGGCGACTGAGTTTGCGCCATAGCTTTTCTATCAATTTGTTGATCTCTGCGTTTTCCATTTCCATCACGCCATTTCTGACAAGCACGACAATATCAAGATGAGGAATATCGTGCTGATTTAAACGAAAACTATCTCTGATGATACGCTTAATGCGATTACGTTGATTAGCACGCTTTACGTAGCGTTTAGCCACAGTAAGGCCCAGACGCGGATGTTGCTCCGAATTAGGAATAGCGAGCAAGGTAATTTCAGCAGAAGATGCTTTGATGGGGTTGGAGAATACAGATTTAAATTGCGCGGGAGTTAGCAAACGCAACTCCCGCGTAAAGGTATAGCTAGTCAACTAGTTATCCACTTATTAAGCAGATAAACGAGCGCGACCTTTCGCACGACGACGTGCAAGCACCTTACGGCCGCCTACAGTAGCCATACGAGCGCGGAAGCCGTGAGAACGCTTGCGCTTCAGGTTGCTAGGTTGAAAAGTACGTTTACTCATGATGGCAATCCGTCTTTGTTATTAGTGAACATTCCTTATCTCTGGTATAGAGGTAAGGGCAAAAAAGAGGCCGAATTGTAATCACTTTACTTGGTCCCGTCAACAACGAAAGTCGGTAAGTGGGTTATTTCTGCCAGTGTAGCTTTAGATCCATCCCCACTATACACCATAAGATGTGGATAACTCTGTGTATGGACACTACATATAGTAGTGTAGGGGATCTTCAACGAGATCAAAGGGGCGCCATTATAGATCAATGTGGATCGCTTAATAAAGCAGGATTTGCGTGAAATGTTGAATAAAAGGATCGTTTTTGATCTTAGGTGATCGAGGATATCCACATAGAATGATCTTGCTGGGGATAAATATTTTTTAAGGATAGCGATCCTTGAGATCTCGCTATAGAATACACCTCTTTTTGATGATCTTTTGGGGATAACTAA